>NZ_OZ252254.1:0-4574027 GCF_965249885.1 Pedobacter sp.
TTACAGGAACCAGCGTTGATCGCCATTGCGGCCGTTGTAGGGATTATTGTAAAAAACTTGCTTCAGTTTTAAGTGAACGTATTCCAATTGAACCTCAATGAATATTGGGGTTACCTTACCGCACCCTACTTATTTTTCGGTATAAAGGCAACGCATGATCTAACGGTCCCATTTTTGGTGTTCTAAAACTGCGGCATCCTTATGTTCAAACCTTAACACGTAACTGTTATAAATGCTGCTCAGGGCAAATCTTTTTTCCAGCAACATCAGCACAATCACGGGGATGAACAAAAAATCTATGTATCCGATGTGGAATAGCACATAGCTGGCCAACATCAGCAATCTTGTATATTCCAGATAGCATATCCACTTACGCTGTTCCAACAAAGCACCGCAATTGATCAAGGTGACCAACGAAAAAGATAAAATGAAAAACTTATCAAATCCAGCAAGCTGTGCAAAAAATGCGGTAATGAACATCAACAGCGCTACAAGGATTCCTATTTGAACATTGAGATACCTCCTAAGTTGGGATCGCAGTTTTCGATTCCGGTGTTTTTTAAAAAGCCGCTCTTCAATTTGTGGTCTAATGTTTTGGTCTAAAAGTGCGGGGCTTCCAAAAACAATCTTCAGTTTAGCTTTCAATCCCTTTACCCTCCTACAAGCTTCCGCAATTTCAAAATAGTAATGGAAATGCTGCCATAGGAAACTGTAGCTACCCAACGGATGGGTTAAACCGTATCTAGGAGGCTCTTCCTCTGCCTGAAAGGTTCCAAAAATTTTATCCCAAAACACAAAAACATCACCATAATTTTTATCCAGGTATTTATCGTCGCTGGCATGGTGTACACCGTGTAATGAAGGCGTAATCAGTACTTTTTCCAACCACGGGATGCTGCCGATCAGTTGTGTATGGGTAAAAAATGAATACACGCCGTGAACGGTAAGAACGATCACCACCATGAACGGATCGAAGCCTAGAAAGGGCAAGAAGCACCAGAAGCAATTTCTGACCAGCGCCTGAATAGTGGTAATCCGTGCCGCGGCACCCAAATTAAACTCCTCGCTCTGGTGATGAACGATATGGGCAGCCCATAGAAAATTGATTTCATGCCCCAACCTATGGTACCAATACCATATCAAATCTGTGGTTAACAGCAATAAAATCCATACCCACCAAGCAGATGGTATCTCAAATATTGCGTAGTTGGCATGTATGTCATTGAAGAGAGAAAAAAAGCTGCCTGCGATAAAAAGGTTCAGCAGACGTTCTGCTATGCCCACGCTCACATTGGATATAAAGCGCTCATACCTAAAATTCTGAGCTTTTCTTCGTCTTAAAGAAACGGCGTATTCTAAATACAGGAACAGGAAAAAGGCTGGTATTGCAAATGCTAAATAATTGATCTGGTCTATATTCATAGTAACGGGCTTATACCAAGGTGATGTCAAACAAGATTGTCTTGATCTCTCAAAGGCTCCCCAATCTGATGGATCTTATATGAGATAACGACGAAAGTCAATAGCGGTCTGGTAATGGATTCGAACCATTGTTTAAGGTTTATGAAACCCTGCCTATCCTCTCGGCCAACCGACCAATAAAAGGAAAGTGCCATCCAGCGACTTTCCCTTTCAACCAAATATAAAATGTATGAATTATAAGTTACCGGTGGGTACACCAATGATTATAACGAAACAAATATAACAAAATAATATTTTGTCTACAAATTTAGTAGACTTTATTTAAGGACTTTTTTATATGAATTTAAGTCGAATTTGATCCTATTATCTCAATTCCTTCCCACTGGCGTAAAACCCTACCGACCGAACAAAAAGTAGGCAATAATGAGTGTTATTACAATATTGAAAAGTTGAGCAATAAGAAAGGCATAAAAAGGTTTCTTGCTATCTTTATCGAATAACTCGGAAAATTTAGTTTCCAGACCAATACTAGTAAAAGCGAGCGCAAACCATAGTCCCTGCAAATTTTTTAGGCTGTCTTTTACTTCACTGATAGCGTCCTTAGATAGAAAAAAACTGAACAGCAACGAGGCACCAACAAAGCCGATAACGAACTTAGGAAAACGCTCCCAAATTACTTTTAAGGTGGGTTTTTCTACTGTTGTTTGGTCGGCAGTTTTTTGCGTATAGGTCCAATAAACGGAGATAGCAAATGCCGCGATACCTAACAATACGTTCTGTGAAAACTTCACTATCGTACTCACTTTAAGTGCTGTTTCGCCAACCAATGAACCCGAGGCAACTACTGCTCCGGTAGTGTCAATGCTTCCTCCCAGCCAAGCTCCGGTAACTTCTTCGCTAAAGTTAAAGTAGTGTGCAATGTAGGGCATAAAGATCATCATCGGAATAGCGGTAATTAACACCATGGAAATGACGTAAGACAGCTTTTTGGGATCACCTTTAATAGCACCCGAAGTAGCAATTGCCGCCGATACGCCACAGATAGAAACAGCACTGGAAATCATCATGGTCAGTTCCTGATCAACCTTTAACTTTTTACACAACCAGAATGCGAAATACCAAACCGACAAGACTACCACTAAAGCCTGTATCAAACCTAGCGAACCCGCCTTTAAGATATCAGAAAAAATCACGGTAGTACCCAAAAGCACCAAACCAATCTTAACAAAAAGTTCTGTTGAAAGGTTCTCGACAAACCATCGCGGCAGCTTAAAAAAGTTACTGATAGCCAGCCCTATTGCCAAGCTGAATATGACGCCTTCTAAATTTAAAGCACGCATGGCAGAACTACCGGCAATGATCAACGCCAAAATGGTTAAAATATAAACAGTTGGTACTACTATAAATATTTTTTGAATCGACTTGCGCATCAACAAAGCGCCCAATATCGCAATTACCAAGACGAGAAAAAATTGATATAAAAACTTCGATAGGTTGCCCAAAGAAAGCACTTTATCAAATAATTCGTTGGTATTCGACCATTTTACCGCAGGTACTGGAATGATTAGTCCTAATAAGGAAAGAATAATAATCGTAAACCCTAGGGCTACCACAGTCCAATCTTCAGTTAATTTAAATTTAGTTTCAGTTGATGTCATTTTATTTTGATTATAATGATAATTTGATGTTAAAAATATCTTTCAGTGCAGTTTTGGCCGCATGATAGCCGCACATCCCATGTACCCCGCCGCCTGGAGGTGTAGAAGATGAACAGATGTAGATAGATGGGCTTGACGTACGATAGGGCATTAAACTGAAAATAGGCCTAGTATATAATTGCTTGAGATCGATAATTCCACCATTGATATCACCTCCAATATAGTTTGGATTGTAAGCTTCCAACTCCCTACTATTCAAGGTCGATTTCGCTAAGATCCTGTCCTTAAAACCTGGAGCAAAGCGTTCTACCTGATTTTCTATGGCACTTGTCATATCATTGGTAGAGCCATTAGGCACATGACAGTAAGCCCAAGCCGTTTGCTTTCCTTCCGGAGCTCTAGACGAATCAAAAACACTTTGCTGTGCAAATAGCACAAATGGCTTATCTGGATGTCCACCTTTTGAGGTTACTTCTTCCGAACCAGCTATTTCCTCGTAAGTATTGCCTAAATGAACGGTTGCTGCGTTACTACAATATTCGTTTTTAAAAGGAACAGGACCATCAAGCGCCCAATCAACTTTAAAAACACCCATCCCGTAGCGATATTTACTGAGCTGTTTCTGATAACCTCCTGCAAGCTGTTTACCTGCAATCTTCAGAATTTGTTTGGGAGTAAGGTCCAAAAGCAAAGCTTTGTGCTTTGGAAGTTCCTCAACATCGCTTACAAAATGACCTGTTTGTATTTGCCCGCCCAGCGATATAAAATAACTGGCTAAAGCATGGGCAATGGCTTGGGATCCTCCTTTGGGGATAGGCCAACCATATCGATGCCCAACGGCAAGGAGCACCAAACCAATAGCCGACGAGGCCCAATTATCAAAAGGTTGTATGGCATGGGCTGACATCCCGGCCCACAAACCTCGTGCGGTTTGCGTTTTAAATTTGTTTGCAGTAATATTTGCGGGCAACAAAGCATTCAAACCAAATTTTGCCAATAGAAGCGGGTGTTTGGGAAATCTGAAAGGCCCCATGGTGTCCTGTGCAAGTGCTTCCCAATTCGCCACAATTGGTTCAATTAAATCGAGGTATTTTTTACCATCTATGCCTAGCGAATTTGCGGTTTCTGTAGTAGAACGTGAAAGGAAAGCTGCACTCCCATCATCAAAAGGATGCGCCGCCTCAATAGGTGCGTAGGTAAATTCCAAGCCATGCTCGGCCAAAGGTAAGGTTGCAAAAAACGGAGATCCCAAGGCCATTGGATGAATCGCAGAACAAACATCATGATGAAATCCAGGAAGCGTAAGTTCCTGTGTGCGCATACCTCCGCCGATGGTGTCTTTACCTTCTATTATAAGTACAGATAAACCTTGCTGTTGCATGGTGATGGCAGCTGCAAGCCCATTGGGTCCCGACCCTACCACTATCGCATCGTATTGATTATGATTGCTCATTTATTCATTTATTCATTTATTAATTCATTTACTCATTCATTTGTTAAGAGTGGATGTTGGTAGCTCGACTTGCTGAGCTCAACATATACCGAATCATTGCGGTCGTCCACGCCACTCAAAATCAAAGTATTGGTATCAGGTCTTTGATAATTGAACAACATTTTTTCTGTGCGATGATTTTTATTCTTGTTCACCAATTTAAGCAGCTTTTTGGCAGTGTCAATTTCATAATAGTAATATACCCGACCTTGAATGCCGGAAAACTCCCAATCAATGCGCAAGTCCCTCGGTATTTTCGTTTTAGGCTGCTGCTTTCCTTCTGCATCTAGAGGTGATACCTGCGTAGATCACCTCTCCAATCGAAATAAAACTCTCCAGTGTACGGCTCATTTACCCGAGGATAGCTTCCCGCAGAAAATGGTGCTATTTGCTGTGGTTTATCAACATACCTGACACCAATAGAAGACCATTTTTCAAAAATGACATCCTGCCACCTGTTGTTATCCAATGGATCATAGGGTAATTCAATACCATTACGTTTGAACTTTTTTACCTCATAAATACCATTTGTATTTTCCAATCCCGGTGTGTTAGGTATTTTGTAGTAATCATTTTGTACCACTGCCCTCACCTCGTAATAGGCAAACAACACTACCAACAAAAAATTGAATGTTACTTTTAAACCAATTCTGGACCAACGTTGCCAAGCTTCATTAAAGCTAGGGTAATAGGGTGTAACTACGGCATCTTTTTCTTTAACAATGACCTGATAAATGGCAGGAATATAATCCCAAAGCAAGAAAAAAGCCAAAAGAGCCATCAATGCACTAGGTACCTGTTCGCCGATATCATAAGCATGATTGGAAATGGCGATATTGCCAAATACGACGAAAGCCAATGCTGCTCCAATAGGAACAGTTCTTCTGAACAACAATAGAAAACCGGCAAAAAACTCAGCAAAGCCTAAATAGACTTCATAAGTTGGCGCTACGCTCAGTACCTCCCAGTACAAACGTTTAGCAAAAAAATTGATCAGATCTGTGTTCCAAATGGCCTCAAACTGCGTAGGCATCTGCATTACAAATATTTTCTTGTAGCCCCAGCCTATGCCAGCGTAGGCCACACGATAACGAGCAAATACCCTCACCCAGTAATATAACTTCTGGTATGGAGAGCTATCACTTCGATCGAGATATCCCCAAACTGTGGCCCCAACAATGGACAACAACAACACGAAAGGCCAGTTGATGTAACTCGCAATGCCAAAAAAACCACTTTCCGAATAAACGTTGATGAACTGCGGATTAAAAAAAGCGGCCATTTCAGTGAG
This sequence comes from Pedobacter sp., assembly GCF_965249885.1. Taxonomy (GTDB): domain Bacteria; phylum Bacteroidota; class Bacteroidia; order Sphingobacteriales; family Sphingobacteriaceae; genus Pedobacter. Next base: position 5,864 of record NZ_OZ252254.1, read on the forward strand.
CTGCCTGTAGTTGAGGTGCAGCCAATCAAAGTTAGCGAGCATTACGTAGTACCCGTAGTCTGTGGGTATACTCATTAAGGTAAAGAAAATGAACGCAATACGAAAAGCAAACTTCTGGCTTTTAGTCCAAGGCTTTTGATCAATGCTATTTTCCTGAGGCAATGACACCTTATTTTTTGATTTAAAAACACTCATCTGATTAGGTTTATTAAGGAATCCAGATATTACGTTGCTGGCGATATTTAAACACGAGGTAGTCCTTTTGTCTTCTCTTCAAAACCATCTCTATCGATTGCCCATATTCATTATTGCCCTGTAGCCATAGTTCGTCAGCACGAGGTCTTTGATAGCGAAGTGTCAACACTTGTTCTTTGTATGCCTTATTTTTATTGGTCAAAGTCAATACGTGGTTAACTGTATCCACCTCATAGTAAAAATGCCTGCGTCCTCCACCAGTTCCTGCTGATTCATAAGTCCTATCAATGTCCTTATACTGTTTCCCCCTACCCGCCTCTCCGTGAATCTGGAAAGTATTAAAAACCGAAAATGATAGCGTAGACCACTGCTCAAGGGTCACATCCTGCCAACGTAAAGAGTCCAGCGGCGAGTAGGTTACCTCCTTACCATCTATTTTAAAGCTATCCACCTGGTAAAGTCCTCTGGCATTGGCCAATCCGGGGTTCTGCGGAACCTTATAAGAGTCGTGAAGGTAATTTTGCCAGTGAAGGTAGGCACTGAGTACGAAGAAGAAAAAGAAGATGAAGCTTTTAAAAGCGATCCTAAACCATTTTTCCCACGGCTTATCGAAAGGATAATATACGATGTTCAGCGCAGCATTACTTTCCCTTAAAATCAAATTGCCTATTGCTGGCAGGTAGCGCCACAACACAAAAATGCCACCCAATATATAAAATGAGGCCAATAAATGGATACCGCCATCGTAAGTGTGGTTAGCAAGGGCAATTACGCCTATCATGGCAATACTGAGTGCTGCACCAATAGCCCTCGTTCTTCTGAAGAATAGCGTAAGCATGATGACCAATTCGGCAAAGCCTGCATATCTTTCAAAATTATGTGCAAAACTGAACTGAATCCAATATAATTTTTGTGCCACGAAATCTCCAAAGGGTGTATTCAACTGCGTTAACGCTAAATCTGGCATTTGGGATGGAAATATCTTGGAAAATGTAAGGCCCTGCAATCGTATGATCATCGAGTAGCTGACCAAAACAGCCAAAAAGTAGTAAAGCGTATTAAAGTTCCTATACTTCTTATCAATCAGTGTCCAAATCAGTGCGCCGATAATTCCAATTCCAAACGCTATAGCCCAATTGATATAGCTCCAAGCGCCATATTCACCAGATTCCGGATAGATGATGTACTTATATTCCTTTTTTTCAGGAGCGCCGCCAATATCATTGCCACCAGGTCTTTTCGTCGCCACTTCCACAATTTTAAAGCTTGAACCGCTGAGCGAACCAATGTCCCTGATATGCAGATTTTTCCAATCTGTAGTAAACCAGCGCTGATAGTATTTACCATCCGTTGGTACAATCATTACAATGAAGAACACAAAAAAGGTTCTGAAAACAAATTTTTGAAAACCGGTCCAAGTCTCAGCTATTGAAGCGTTTTCTTTGATGATAGCTCCCATGTACTTATAGTTTTATAGGTTTTCTCCTACCTTCGAAAAGAAGATATTTCTTATTGATCCTGTTCAGTTCAGCGTAGATGGAGTCTTTACGTTCATTGGTTCCCCTCAACACCAATGTGCTATCATTAAGCCATTGGTACTTTAGTTCAAATCGTTCTGTTTGATGATGTTTGTTTTTGTTAACGAGGCTTAGCGTTGCAGACAGCGTATCTGACTTATACGCAAAATACCTTCTTCCACCTACTCCTGCTGATTCGAAATTCCGTTCTACATCCAAATCTGTAAACTGGTCTCCCAGTCCTTCATCAATAACGATAGGCTTAGCGGTCTTAATGCTCAGTGTCGCCCATTTTTCGAATACCACATTTTGCCATCTATTTATATCTGAAGTGGAATAAGGTAGCGCTACGTTATTGAGCTTGAATACCTTCACGTTGTAATAGCCGTAACTTCCTTTTAAACCAGCAGTTTTAGGATATTTGTAAGGGGCAGTAGTATAATTGTGATAAGTGGCATTAGTTAAGGCCAACACAAAAACTACTACAATTGACCCTACAATAATCTTTAATAATTTTTCCTTTTTACCAAAAATTGGATGATAAGTGTTAGCTACGGTATACTTTTGGGCGATTAACAGTTGGTATAATCGGGGAGCATCATAGATGAACAACACCGCCGCAAAAAATGTAAGTTGAACACTAAAGGCGGTGTACCCCATTTGGTAGGCGATGTTGGAAGCAAAAACGTTACCGTAATAGCCCGCCAGTATACCTGCGCCAAAGGTGACTGTTCTTCGATAAAGTAACAACAGCCCAGCTATCAGCTCAACCGAACCTAAAAACACTTCAAACGGAGGCGCAATGGCCGTGGTATGAAAGTAAATTTTCCATGGCAAGAAATCGCCATAGTTGGTGTGTAGATTACTTAAACTCGGATAAGGCATTTGCAGGGGAAATACCTTGATCAATCCGAAGGCTATGGCCGCCAGCGCTAAACGATAGCGTAAAATTACCCTTAGCCAATAATAAAGCTTATCGAAATCCTGAAATCGGTTACCACAAATTCTTTCGCCCAAAAAACTCCCCACTACTGCTACGACGGCAAAAAGCAACCAGGTCAGATAGCTATCAAGTCCATAAAACTGTGGCGTATAGCTGGCAATTTTGAACAATGCGTAAAATCCCCTTTCTCCTACACTGTTCGATAATAGATCGGTGTAAAACGTATAGTCCAAAGGAATGGCCTGCAAAACGATGTAAATAAAAAGGAAGCGCAGTATAAACTTATTCGTACTGTTCCATGAAACAGGTGCTTGATTAAAAAAACTCATCAGCTTAAATTTTAGCAATTAATAATCAGGGTTTTGTTCCAAGTTTTTATCAAGCTGAATTTGTGTCACTGGAATGGGAAACACATATTCATGACTGGCCACTTTGGTATTTGGATCCAAGGCTTCCAATACTACCTTGGCCCTGCCTGTCCTCGCCAAATCGAACCAACGGTGTGGCTCAAAAGCAAACTCAAACCTTCTTTCCTCTTCTATTGCAAGTAAAATATTGGCTTTGCCCACAGCTGTGGAGGCCAACAAACCAGCCCTATCCCTCACTTTATTGAGATCGAACAAAGCGCCTGTGGTAGCCGATAGGTTATCTTGCTGTGCTCTAGCTTCTGCCCTAATGAGATACATCTCCGAAATCCGGAAAATATAGGCTGGATCCGTAGCGTCACGCCTGTAGTATAAATTACCGAACCAGTTGGTAATGCCGCTCTGGGTAACACTTCCGATCAATGCCTTTCTTCCGCCGCCAATGTTAGGATCATTTAGCAACTGTACAAACCTGTCATTTGGTGCATAACGATATTGACCACCATTGGTGGAGTGCGCCATTTGGATGCGAGTTGAATTTGGATTGTTTACACTGAACTGAAGTTCGAAAATAGATTCTTGGCTGGCTTTCACGTTGTCGGCAAACCAAGCACTAAACGGCTTTATCAATGTATAATCTGCTGATTTATCAATAAGCTTCGTCGCATAGCTCTCGGCCAATGCCCATTCTTTTTGGTATAAATGTAGCCTGGCCCTTAGTGCCCAAACCGTTCGTTTGGTAGCCCTAATTCTGTTTACCGCATCTGGTAACAAAGGTTCTGCATCTTCCAAATCTTTTAAAACTTGTGCATAGGTTTGTGCAAGTGTGCTCCGCTTAACCTGTGGCGTACTTTGCAAGGAAGTGGTAGGCTCCAAAATAAGTTGTACGCCGCCCCAAGCTCGTGCCAAATCAAAATAAGCAAGTGCCCTTAAAAATTTGGCTTCGCCTATGTATTGGTTCCGAAGCGCAGTGGTAAGTAGTGGATCACTAACGGTAGGCACTTTTGCAATAACGTGGTTGGCACGGTTGATAGCCCCGTATATAGCAACCCAAGTGGTATTGAAGAGTACATCATCTGAGCGGAAATTGACATTAACAAAGTTCGCTGAGCCACCCGTTGTAAGGTTTTTAATATCTCCACTTGGGAAATAGCCAAATGTAACGTAGTTTTCACCATAGTAACCGATATTTCCAAACTGGCGATAAACAGCCCTAAGCGCAGTCTCTGCCGATACTTTGTCTACAATAGTAGTTTCGTCGGAAACCGCATTAACAGGTTCCGTGGTCAAAAATTTCTCGCAACCGCTCAAAACCATTAAGCTGGCCGAAAAAAGTATATATCTTAATATTTTCATCTTTATTTAATTTAAGAAAGAGCTAAAGGGAAACATTTAGGCCAAACTGGATACTTCGTGGTTGTGGTGGCGTGTCGTAGTCGTACCCCTGGATATTTTGTGTACCCAAATTCGATTCGGGATCTGCGCCAGTATATTTGGTAAATAGCAAAAGGTTATTGCCCGTTACGTACAACCTAACTTTATTGATTTTGGCACGTTGTGTTAGCGATTTTGGAAGTGTATAGCCGAAGGTAAGCGTACGCAGGCGTAGATAGGAAGCATCCTCAAAAAAGCGACTATTTTCTTGTCGTGAATAGTTGGCGGCTGTAAGCCTAGGTGTTTCGGTAATTTGGCCTGTAGTAGTCCATCTATTCAATTGACTGGCTAACAGCACCCTACCAGCATCAAGCGTACCACCGGTTTCGCCCAGCATACGGTTATGGTTCCAGATGTAGTTGCCGTATGAAAAAACAAAAAATGCCGACAGGTCAAAATTCTTGTAGGTAAAGCTATTGGTAAGCCCGCCAAAAAATTTAGGCCAGGTACTTCCCACAATCTGCCTATCTTCCGCAGTAATCTTACCATCACCATTATAGTCCTCAAAAACAGCATCACCTGTATTGGGATCTACGCCTAATTGTTTATACAGCCAATAAGCATATAACGAATTGCCCTGTTGCAATCTGATCAGATCTCTTCCTGCAAATGGAATATCGGCTGGAATTTTTTCAATCGTATTTTTATTTCCCGCTACATTAAAATCGGTTTTCCAGGTAAAAGATTGATTGCGAATATTGGTTGAATTAATAGATACCTCGTAACCATTATTGCTAATCTCACCGTAATTGGTAAGATAGGAAGTAAAGCCAGTGATGCCAGGAGTTGCTACCTGTAAAAGTGCATCGCTAGTATACTTGCGGTAATAATTAAGTTCGATACCCAAACGGTCATTGAAAAGGCCAATATCTAACCCTGAACTAAACTGTGCAGTACTTTCCCATTTTAGGTCGGGATTGGCAATCTGCAATGGACCAGTACCCGGCAATTCTGAGCCACCGGCTACATCGGCATAACCGAAGCCCCCAGTCCATAAGCCCCTTGAAGCAAAGTCGCTTACCCCGCCTTGATTACCCGTAATACCATAGCTCAACCTAAGTTTTAAATTTGATATTTGGGGAATTCTCTTGATGAAATCCTCTTCGCTCAGGCGCCACGCTCCACCAACAGCAGGAAAATATCCCCATCGGTTGTTAGCTCCAAATTTAGAAGAACCATCGGCACGAATGATAAACTCGGCATAATATTTAGAGTTAAAATTGTAGTCTACCCTTGAAAAAAAGGAAGCCAACGTACTGTTATTTTTATACTGCGATGCCGTTTGTGTTGCAGCTGAAGAAATCTGGGTGTAAGAATTGTTGGGAAAATTGGTGCCTGTAGCTGAAACATTCTTAGTTTCTATGCCCTGCAAAGTGTTTCCAACCAATACGCCGAAACTGTGCTTGCCTATTTTATCGTTATAATTTAGCGTTTGTTCGTTGATAGCGGTAGAAGATTGGGTGATGCTTTGTGTACCACGACCACCATTATTACCGAGTATAGTCCTGGTATCCCAGTACTCATTTTCTTCATAATTGTTGTAATCCACGCCGAATGTAGTCCTGAAATTCAACTTGGAAGTTATTTTATAGTCCAGGTTAACATTACCTACATAATGATAACTATTTGACCATAGGTTTTGCGTGCTAGTAAGTACTGCGATATTATCAAAGTTCACCCATTTTAAAGGAGTGCCCGCTGCATCAAAAATTGGGAGATAGGTTGGAATATTTAATGAAGCCTGCAATAGCGTACCGTTTGCTCCGTTGGCAGGTCTAGCTTGGTCTCGATGAGTTTTACTGATACTATTGCTGGTACTGATGCTGATCTTATCAGAAATTTTGTGGTCTAAATTGATTTTTATGGCACCACGCTCTAGCCCCATAGGACGCCAAATGGCTTCCTGTCCTGTATATCCACCCCCAAAATAAAACTTCGTCTTTTCACTACCACCCTGAAGTGAAACATCATAGTTGCGAAGCCTAGCATTACGAAATAAATAGCTCAAACGATCATACGTGGGCTGTTCAGAAGGCAAGCCTCTACCTGCTACCCCACTAATGACGATACTCTTATCTCTGAAGGGCTCAGCGGTACCCATATTCCTGTTGTACTCATTAACCAGAATGGCATGCTCTTCTCCCGTGGTTGCTTTCCAGATCCTATCGCTGGGAGCCCAAGCCACTCCCTCGGATGCGTTAAAATCAATTTTGGTCTTTTGCCCGTAGTTACCACGCTTGGTGGTAACCAAAACAACACCATTGGCTCCCCTAGAACCATAGATAGCTACCGCCGAAGCATCTTTCAAAATTTCTATACTCTCAATATCAGCGGGATTGATATCAGCCAATGGCGAAATCCCCCTATCCTGAGCAATGTTCTGCAGACTTGAACTGTTAACAAAAACACCATCGATAATATACAAAGGATCATTGGAGGCATTGATTGAAGTAGCACCCCTAACCCTGATAAAAACATCTGCCCCAGGCACACCAGAATTGGCGTTGATTTGAACGCCAGCAGCTTTACCTTGCAGTTGCACATCAAAGCTTGCTGTGGGAATAGTTTTGGTATCAGTAGGATCTATCTTTGATACGGAACCGATCAAATTTTTCCGACTCTGGGTACCATATCCTACAACCACCAAATCATTTAATTGATTAACGGCCTCTTTGAGTGCTACAGTAATGGGGCTACCATTAACTACAACGGTTTGCTTTTCGTAGCCGATGTAAGAAATTTCCAAAGTGTAAGGGAATTTCTGGCCAGTAACGAAATCAAAATTGCCATTGCTATCGGTTTGTACCGTGTGGGTAGTTCCAGTAATATGAATACTGGCACCGGGGATACCTATTTTGGTCGCTGCATCTACTACCTTACCAGTTAAGGTCGAATTGATCAGTGGCTTGGTTTGTGCCTGTATGCGAGCGGAAAAAGTTAGTGTGATGAGAAATGCATAAATTAATGCACCCCTACGCTTTCCAGAAGCAAAAACATTGATAAAATGTTTTGCTCTTTCAAAATTTTGCATAATTTTAAAGAGGTTTTAGTTACGAAACGATTGATTAAAACTGGAAGCTGACAGGTGATTGGCGTTGCATGTCAGCGGATCGGAAAGACAGACTTAGGTCTGTCTTTTTGTTTTCAACAGCAACAACACATTCGGCAAGTGCTTGCTAATTTCTTAATTTTTGAGAAAGCGTTACCTGATTGTAAAAATGTATCCATGTTGTTATATTTAATTTATTGACAGCAAAAGTATAAACAAAAAAACTAAATAACAATTAAATCTATAGATTTAGTAGATATTTATAATAATAGCGATTATTTGATAAGAGGATAGAGATATTAAGAATTCTAATTGATGGAATATTCTGACTTTTTAGATTAAAATAACAGAATTGTATTTTATAACTTGATATAAAATTATTTAAGGAAGCGATTTTCATTTTCTAAGCCTTTACTACAAGAGATTTAGTACAATGATCTGCAGCTTATAGTCCACCTTCTCAATTCTAGTATCTTATAAATATTCAGTGACCGGCAAAAGGGTTTTCAGCATACTAAAATATCTCTCAGAGCCACCCACTGTTCTGAAAGTTTCGATATTTACAGTAACTTCACCCAAGAGGCTTTCTTCATTTACAAATGAACGAAGAAAGCCTATAGCGAAAAGATGAATTGCGAACTCTTTTGTTTCCTTAACTGAGCCAACCACTTCAACACAAAAAAACCTTTAAAAGAGAAGGATATTTGCTAACATAATGATGCCCTTGTGACTCTTTTCTGCCGCATCATAAATAGCTTGAAAATTGCTTGGATAACTAAATATTGAACCTTTGCGTGAATTGTGTCCATTTTTAGCACTTATCAATGCAATTCGATCAAGTCAAATATAGAAATCTTTATCGTCAAGATACAACATAACTTTGCTATCTATAAAGAGCGATTGTGGCATTAAATCTTGGACAATTCAATTTAAATCGCATCGGAAAAAATAGCTTTAGAAAGATGAATTCTGAGGAGATAAAGCATCTAAGGCATTAGGATTTGAGCATAGGGTCAGGAGGATTATTTTTTTGAACATTTGGATGGCTTTTATTGGAAATTGAACCTATAATTGAAGGTGTATATAGAGAAAAATTATATAGTTTTAGATTGGTGCTCCTCTAAACTTTTATGCCTTTATTATGGATGAGATTATTGCTAGATCATTTTACAAAATTAAAGCGCACTTAACATACGTTATAAAAAATATGTGTATTATTGAAGCCTAAAGCCTTTAGAATGAGCTGAGTCAATTTATGCAGACCAAACCCCTCCACGACGTTCATGAATTATTGGCCAAGATTGCCAAAGGGGATCAATACGCCTTCAAAATCGTTTACGAGCAGTATAGAAGGGTTGTCTATTCTTCTGCATTAGCGCTTTTGCGAAACGAACATCAGGCGGAGGAAGTATTGCAAGAAGTTTTTCTAAAGCTTTGGCTGATGGGCAATGATTTGAATAAAATACGTCATTTGGAAAGCTATTTGAATACCCTTGCCCGTAACCGCTGCCTAAATATGATACGTCGTATTGCATTAGAATTGCGAACAGATAAACAGATAGCCTTGGAATGGGCAGAAGAACATAATGAAACCGAGGAGCGGATCATGCTCGATGATTACCACCACATCTTAAACCAGGGCATAGCTCAGTTATCCGTGAAGCAAAAGGAAGTTTATCAGTTGTGTTACCAAAAAGGGTTAAAGTACAGTCAGGCAGCAGAGCAGTTGGGCATTTCTCCGCTAACCGTAAAAACCCATATGCAATTAGCGCTCCGTTATCTACGCAACTATGTACTTAAACATTCAGATCTGACCATTGTATTCATCTTTTTTAATTTTCTTTAATTTTCCCCTACTCCGAAATTAGGAGCTGCGTGTCTTTATCATGTAAGGTAAAATCAACTAGATTGACCAACATCAAACAAGCCTTAACATGTAATAGATATGGAGAAAGAAAGGATCAATTATTTATATCAAAAATACCTAGATCAATCATTGACCGATGGCGAATTGCAGGAATTCAAGTCTATCCTAAAAGATAGAAACCTCAATGAAAAGCTAAAGGATGTACTTGATGAAAAACTGATCAGCGCAGATATTACATTACTCTCAGATATCTCACCGGAGAGATCAGCAACGATTTTTAGCGCCATTACCAATGTAGGCCAATCGCATCTGAAGCGAAAAAAATCTAGGATGCGATGGATTGCCGCTGCCTCCATCCTACTGGTCGTATCGCTTGGACTCTATTTCAGCAATTTCAGATCTAATGAAGAGTTAGTTAACCCGATAGGTGCTGCCGATCAAATCCACCCAGGAAAAAATGGAGCTACGTTAACATTAGCAGATGGAAAGAAAATCCATATCAACAACCTATCAGCCGGAAACATTGCCAATGAAACGGGCGTGAAGATCTTAAAAACCGAAGACGGCCAGCTCATCTATGAGATTACGAGCACGACGAATGAAAATATTGGATATAACTTATTGTCGACTTCTCGTGGCGAACAAACGCAGGTACGTTTACCCGATGGAACCCGTGTTTTCTTAAATGCTGAATCTTCCCTCAGATACCCTACAAACTTTGCAAATCAAGCTAAAAGAAGCGTTTTTCTGGAAGGTGAGGGATATTTTGAAGTAGCGAAGGACAAAGTTCATCCCTTTATCGTAAGCACAGATGATCAAGACGTAGAAGTTTTAGGTACCCATTTCAACATCAATGCCTATCGTGATAACCAAACCATAAGGACAACACTTTTGGAAGGCGCTGTGAGTGTCAGGCCTAAAAATGGAAATGCTATCGTGATCAAACCTAACCAACAAGCAGCCCTTTCGGGTAACAAAATCAACATTTCAGAAGTTGAAGCGGAAGATTTTGTTGCATGGAAAAATGGATATTTTAAATTCACTGAGAACTTGGAAAGCATCATGAACAAAGTTGCCCGTTGGTACAATGTCGAAATCATCTACGAAACCAAGCCGTCACCAGCAGTACTTTTTGGTGGTGAAATATCAAGGTCGAAAAATTTATCAACGGTGTTGAAAATTATAGAGTTAACCGGCAATGTTCATTTTAGAGTTGAAGGAAGGAGAGTTATTGTTATGAAATAAGCCTGAACAAAAAGGTGAAAAGATAAAAAGCCAAAGGTGTTGGAGCACCCTTGGCCAATTGTTGGGCTCACCTCAAACCGATTAAACGGATTAAATATAAGTTGTGACACTAACATTTAAGACTTAAACCCAAACAAGCCAAATATATGAAATATTACCTACTACTAATAGGTAGACGTGACAAAACTGCCATAAATAAACCTCTGCTCGTTATGAAACTGACCCTGATTTTCTTGACAACAGCAATACTTCAGGTAAGTGCGAACAGCTTTGCCCAGACGATCACCCTCAATAAAACAAATTCATCAATTGATAAACTCATCAAAGAAGTTCGTCAACAAAGCGGTTATGACTTTTTTTATAACCTCGACCTGATCAAGCAGGCGAAACCTGTTAGCATAAATGTAAAAAATGTCTCACTTAAAGAAGCACTGGATAAGATTTTCGAAAACCAACCGCTCACTTATCTGATTACCGTTTCCGAAAAGGCTGTTGTAGTGAAGGAAAAACTTTTAGACGCTAAAACTTCAGCACTAGCTGACGTCAAGGGCAGGGTCACCGATGAAAGTGGAAAGCCACTTCCAGGTGCAACCGTAAAAGTTAAAGGAAGCAATATCCAGACCTCTACCAATGAAAATGGTGAATTTAGTCTAAAAAATCTGGAAAGCAATGCAATTCTGGTTGTGCTATACCTTGGTTTTATAGATCAAGAAATAGCCATAGAGGGCAAAAAGGAAATCGTTATTACGCTAAAAGCTGATATCAAAGCCCTGACCCAAGTGGTGGTTGTAGGTTATGGCACTACAAAAAAAGCAAATTTAACGGGCGCAGTAGATCAGGTTGGCAGTGAATATTTTCAAGATCGACCGGTGCCAAATACAACCAGAGCTTTGCAAGGGGTAATTCCAGGGTTAAATATTACGATGACGGATGGTAAACCTATTCGTAGTTCTACGTATAACATTCGTGGAGTAACATCAATTGGCGCAGGTGGTGAAGCCGGAGCACTGGTACTGATTGATGGAGTTCCATCAAACCCTAACGACCTGAACCCTAACGATATTGCTACGGTAACGGTGCTTAAAGATGCTGCTTCTGCTGCCATTTATGGTGCTAGAGGCGCCTTTGGAGTGGTCTTGATAACAACTAAAACGCCGCAAAAAGGAAAAATACAGCTTAATTATAGTTCGAATTTTTCGCTTAATCAACACACCACCCGCCCTGATTTCGTAAATGATGGATATACATGGGCAAAGGTGTTTGACGAAGCTTATGCCGGTTGGTTCGATTATACCGAACGTCCAGCCAATATCAATGGAGTCTATCCATTTTCCCAATCTTATCTTGCAGAATTGAAAAGAAGGTCTGAAGATCCTTCCCTACCTAAAGTTGAACTTGATGCCTCTGGTAATTACGTTTATTATGAAAGTACAGATTGGCTCAAAGAACTATATCAAGATTCTAATCGATCGATGGAACACGCACTCAATGTTTCTGGCGGAAGTGAAAAAATCAATTTTACACTTTCTGGACGTGCCTATTCTCAGGATGGCATTTACCGTTATAGTCCTGACGAGTACAACCGATATAACATCAGGTTTAAAGGAGACGTAAAGGTGAATGATTGGTTTTCCATTAACAGCATTTCCGACTTTTCTAGCTATCGATATAAATATCCACTTACTTCTTATGGCGGTAAAAATGCAGTTCTGCGTCTCCTAGCTGTAAACGGTTTCCCTATTGCACCTGTATTTAATCCCGACGGCACATTAACAAGGGCTGGTGCAAATACTGTCGGTGATTTTTATTATGGTAAAAGTTATTCATTGGCACGAAATACCTTTTTAAGAAATACTGTTGGCTTTACGGCATCAATCCTCAAAGATAAGCTGAGTTTGAAGGGGGATTTTTCGTACCTTTTTTCAAGTGACGTTGACAACTATAAATATATTCCTGTTCCATTCAGTAATGCTCCTGGCGTAATTACCCGTGCCGGAATTAATGATATGACCAATAATACCAATACAAGGAACTATTATGTGGGAAATATCTATGCAACCTTCCAAGAACGTTTCAAAGATCACAATCTCAAGGTACTTGCCGGTTATAACCTTGAATATAGCAAGACAGCCAGCGTTAATATTTCCAGAGATGGGCTTCTGCTGGAGGACTTATTAGACTTCAACTTGGCTTCAGGATCTAACTACAGATTGACTGGTGGAGGAAACATCTGGGCCTTTTCAGGTGTATTTTCAAGGATCAATTATGACTACAAAGGAAGATATTTGGTAGAAGTGAACGGCCGTTATGATGGGTCCTCGAAATTTCCAACCAACGAACAGTTTGGATTCTTCCCTTCTGTTTCTGCAGGCTGGAGAGTGTCTGAAGAAAACTTCATGAAAAACACGAAAAATTGGTTAGACAATTTCAAGTTGAGAGCTTCCTACGGATCATTGGGAAATGGAAATATAGACCCTTATACTTTCTTACAAACCATAGCTGCCACGCGTTCGCCAGTGATCATCAATGGTGGCTTTCCTAGCTACATCAGGCAACCTGGAGTAATACCCGATAACCTCACTTGGGAAACCGCAACCACATTTGATGTAGGACTGGATGCAGATTTTCTAAAGCAGCGCCTATCATTGGTTTTCGATTGGTATGATAGAAAGACTACAGGAATGATTATGGCTTCCAGACCTTTGCCTGGCGTATTTGGTGCAACTGTACCAAAATCTAATAGTGCCGACCTATCAACTAAAGGTTGGGAATTATCGCTGGCGTGGCGTGATCAGATCAATTTTGCAAAACCTTTAAAATATGGAGTCCGTGTCACGCTTTCAGATAACGTATCGCATATCACTAAATTCTATAATCCAACGGGGACACTAAGTTCCAATTTCGTAGGCCAGCGATTAGGGGACATTTGGGGCTTTACAACCGAAGGCCTATTTCAAACCATGGAGGAGATTGCCAAACATGCAGACCAATCCTATATCAGAACCTCCCTGGCCAATAAACTGTTGCCGGGAGATCTTAAATTTAAGGACCTGAATGGAGATGGAGTGGTGAACAGGGGTCAGAATACTTTAGCCGACCATGGTGATGTTTCCGTGATTGGAAATTCATCTCCGAGATATGCCTATGGCGTCACAGCAGATTTCAGTTGGAATAATTTTTCATTTTCAGCTTTCTTCCAGGGAATAGGCAAAAGAGACTGGTGGCCCTCTGTGGAGGCTGCATATTTTTGGGGACCTTATAATCGCCCGTACACCTTTTTACCAACTGCGATTAACGACAATTATTGGACACCAGAACGTCCCGATGCCTACTACCCTCGCCTGAGAACTTATACATCTATAGGCTCTACCCCTCAACTGGCAGTACAACAAACACGCTATTTGCAAGATGCCAGCTACATTCGCCTAAAGGATGTAACCATTGGCTATACTTTTCCATCAGATTGGAGCAAGAAACTAAAGATATCCAGTGCAAGGCTGTATGTAACCGGGCAAAACCTGTGGACATGGTCGCCGATGTATAAAATCACAAGAGATTTTGATCCAGAAGTTATTCAGGGATCAGATCCCGAAGTCAATGGCGGACAAGGTGATGGGTTTTCGTACCCGATGCTAAAAACCTATACGGTAGGTCTCAACTTAACATTTTAACCGAATACAAATGAAAAAGATATTTTTATACGCTATGGCAGTCATTTTTACATTGGCTTCCTGTAAGAAGATGCTAGATCAAGGCCCGTTGGATAAATTAACCCCACAACAGGCATTTTCGGCAGAATCAAATTTAGAACTCTACACCAATTCGTTCATTAGGTTTATGGTGCCGGAGGGCGGTGCGATATTCAAAGGCGATGCTCTAGCCGACATTACCGTTCCAAATGGCGTTGACCAATACCTTACGCCACAGTATACGGCGCAGCAAGCCGGCGGCTGGGGGCTTACCGCCTGGGAGCAATTGCGGAATGTAAACTACTTTATCGTCAACAATAACAATCCCGCAATAGCTGTTTCGGTTAGAAATCATTACACAGGTATTGCACGGTTCTTTAGGGCCTGGTTTTACTATGACAAAGTGAAAACCTTTGGTGATGTACCTTGGTATAACAAACCTTTAGACCCAAACGATCCTGATCTATTCAAAGGACGCGATCCAAGAACTTTAGTGATGGACTCGGTGCTTGCCGATCTGAACTTTGCTGTAACCAATATCAATGATACCAAGGATAATTCGAGTTCACGTATCACCAGGTCTGTAGCACTTGCGCTGAAATCGAGAATTTGCCTTTTTGAAGGTACTTTCAGAAAATATCATACCCAATTGAATTTAAGCAGCACAGCGAATTTGTGGTTAACAGAGGCGGCAAATGCAGCCAAAACTTTGATAGATGGCGGTAAATATACCCTTTACACCGCCGGGGCTACCCCTTATCGTGCGCTGTTTACCAGCGAAGCCCCAATTAGTACCGAAGTCATTCTTGCCCAAGTATATAACAATAACTTGAGCCGTTGGCACGATGCCAATTATTGGTTCACTAGTCCTACCTATGGTTTAAGGTTGAGTTTGGATAAAAAGTTTGTAGACACTTACTTGAATATTGATGGTACAGCATTTACCTCTTTGCCGGGATATACCACTATCCAATTTCAGAATGAAGTTAAGAACAGGGATGGTCGATTATTTCAGACCATTAGAACGGCTCCTTATAAACGAAGTGACGGTTCCGCCGCACCGCCCGATTTTACCTATACGACTACCGGATACCATATTAATAAATTTACATTGGACGATAAAACATTAGACAATCGAAGTCCGGTTGCCAACTTCAATTCGATCCCAATTATCCGATATGCCGAAATTTTGCTGAATTATGCAGAGGCCAGGGCGGAATTAGGCCAGCTTAGCGCAACAGATTGGACGAATACGATCGGTGCATTAAGGAACCGTGCCGGAATCACAAATGTAAACATACCCGCTTTAGTAGACCCCTACCTTAAGGCAAATTTCTATACAGACGTTAATGACCCAGCATTGATGGAAATCCGCCGTGAAAGAGGGGTCGAACTTGCCATAGAAGGCTTTAGATACGACGACCTCTTGCGATGGAAAGCTGGGAAGCTATTGGAAAAGCCTTATACTGGAATATATGTTCCTTCAAAAGGACAGGTGCTAGACCTCAATGAAGATGGCCAGGGCGATGTCGCATTCGTTGACGTGGTACCAGCTGTAAAAGTGCCTGGCGTAGTCTATGTAGTCACCAACGGTACGTCCATTAAACTATCGAACGGTAATCAAGGAAACCTGATCTGGATGCAAAATGTGACAAAGGAGTTTCCTTTGAAGAAATATTTCCGACCGATACCGATTTCCGAAATTGTTTTAAATCCCAACTTGGCACAAACTGGCGGTTGGTAATTGCGTCTGGGGCAAATCTAAAAAGTACATCTATTATTAATTAAAGTAAACTCTTTAGTAAAACGAAATTTATGAAATTTAAACCATATGTAGCTAGTGCTGTACTTTTGTTTACAGTCTTGCTATTAACCAACTGTAAACGATATGCAGATCTATCTGGGCTCACCCCCGATATTAGGACATCAATCGTAAGTGCTACAGCAACTGCTAAAAAGCAGGTGCTGATCATGGCAGACACCTTACATACTATCTCATTTGACGTCGCCCACGATGAGGCATCGGGAAGTGCAGGTAGAGATATCACCCTATCATTTAAATCAGACGCCTCACTGGTACAACAGTATAACATGTATAATGAAACTCAATACCTGCCAATGCCAGCAGGGAGTTATACCCTGCCAAGCTCGGCAACTATCGTGAAGGGAAAACAGCGATCAGAACCATTGAAGGTTAAGATCAAAACAAACGGTGCACTTGAAGCATTCAAACAATATTTGCTCCCAGTAAGTATCGACAAGGTTAGCGAGGGCTTTCTGATCAACCAAAATCAAAAAACAATCTACTTTCTGATTGAAACGCTTAGAGATGGTACTACGTTCAAAGTAATGTCGTACGGAAAAGGTGGGGGGATTTATGACATGGCCTTGGCTGCAGCGATCGTTAAACAATATAACCCGGATCTTCTTTTGGTAAGGGAAATGGATTACCTCACCAACCGTAATGGAAAGGTAGACCAGCCAGCCGTTCTGGCCAACCTGATACAAATGCCACATTATCTTTATTTAACTTCCATCACAAATTTCGATGGTGGAGGACTTTATGGTGCTACACTTTATTCGAAATATCCGATAACAAAAAGTTCCTCGGTTATTTTGCCAACAGGCGATACGAATACAGAAAAAGGTCCTTATGGCGTAATATCAGTTCAAATAGGCGGACAAACGATAGGATTTGCCGGAACGCACCTTAATGCAAATGCCACTAGAAGGGCTGCCCAGCTCCCCGTATTGATTGATGCCCTTAATCAATTTACTGAACCCTTGATTTTAGCGGGTAATTTTAATGAAATGCCACCTGCAAGCAACGTCTATACTGCGCTTTCGGGAGCATCATTTAACTTTCCCTGCACTTCTTGTCCAGCAAATACACCAGTAGCTGTGCCCACTGGCTACTCGGATTTTATAATGTATAAACCCGCTACAAAATTGAGAGTAATGAGTCACACGGTTGGGTCTACGTCAACGAGTGCTCACCTGCCCGTAATCACTGAATTTATGTTGTTCAAGTAGGTCTGAGCGCAAAAAAAAAGGCGACATCTTGATTGAAGCCACTTAAATGGAGAATAATTCCGAAAAACCTATCCTTTAGCAGGGATCAGGATTGCAATTTACTGCCTATTAAAAGGGGTCTTCAACCAAGTGCCGGCCGGTAAATATTTAATTATTTGTGAAATTTAATTCATGTGAGCATGAAGAACTTAATGATTTTTTTTGGGATGATTTTATGGGCGGGAATCGCGTGTAAAAGCAATACGGATGAAATAATATCCACCGAGAAACAAGCCGCTGTATCTGACGGGCCTACCATCAAAGTGATGTCGTACAACATACATCTGGCCAATCCACCCTCACAACCAGCTAGCGTAAGAGATTTGCAGGCTATCGCAAATGTGATCAATGCGCAAAAGCCAGATTTAGTTGCCTTGCAGGAAGTTGATGTCAACACCCAACGTTCGGGAATCAACGTGAACCAGGCTATGGAACTAGCAAAACTTACTAACATGTACTACTTCTACACCAAGGC
Source organism: Pedobacter sp. (assembly GCF_965249885.1). GTDB lineage: Bacteria > Bacteroidota > Bacteroidia > Sphingobacteriales > Sphingobacteriaceae > Pedobacter. The sequence goes on from NZ_OZ252254.1 coordinate 23,715, forward strand.
AATTGATTTTCAGGGCGGGCAGTATGGCGATGCGGTTTTAAGTAGATTTCCAATATTGGAAAGTATAAGACATGAGTTACCAGTTACCCAAACCTTGGGCGGTGAAACAAGGTCTGTAGCCATGGTCAGGGTAGAAAAAGATGGATATCAATTCTTCTTTGCCTCTACACACTTAGATCATTTGGGAGCAGATGATAACAGGATACTTCAAGCACAGTCATTAAATAACATCGTTAAAGGCTTATCTCATCCATTGATCATTGCTGGAGACCTAAATGCAACGCCAACATCTAAACCAATAATTACGCTTCAGCAAGAACTGCAATTTGCCTGCACGAGCTCCTGCCCCTTTACTTTTCCCGCAACCAGCCCAACAAGAACAATCGATTATGTGATGCTACGACCATATAACAAATTTTATATCAAAAATTATCAAACAGTTAACCAGACTTATGCCTCCGATCATCTGCCTATTGTGGCTGAAATAGTGCTTAAATAAAAAAACAAACCCTAAAACAAATGACCATGAAGTTACTAAGTTCAAATACAAACCCAATTTTCAATTGGTTTTTCCATACATTTTGGATGATTTTGCTCATTACCTCCATAGCAGGATGCAAGGTAGAAAGCCCTGTCAGCTCATCGCCTACCGAAATTAATCCGCCGCAAAATAAAACAAAGCCATCAAAAAATGGGACCGCAGTGCTCTCGAGTCCAAACTGGATTGCCATGTTGAACTTGGTTACCAATACCATTGATGTATACGATCCTAACGATACCGATTGGAACGACGCGGGATCAAAATTAATGTCATGGGCTCCCACCACAGGTAGAGGCTACACCAGCGCAGAAGTGAGTGCTTGGGGAGACGTGATGGATGTAAAATTAAGAAATATAGGTGGTGTTGATGTTTGGGTAACCTATGCTGGCGGATTGGTCACCACCGTTACAAAAAGTACCGGTAACAAGCGTTGGGCAAGAATAATAGGCATTCCAATGGCGGCACACTCGGTAGAGCTGCTGCCAAATGGATGTGTAGCAGTAGCAGGTAAGAATGACAACAAGGTTTATTTGTACTCGACCACGACTTCAAATTTCGCCTCCTTTCCACTAGATGTGGCCAGAGCTACCCTGTGGGATCCCACATTAGATCGGTTATGGGTGACCGGGATGATTGGTTCTACCCACGTCATGACCGCTTTAATAGTTGGAGGAACAGCCGCAAGCCCCACCCTTACCGAAGATCTGACAAGAAGAAAAACGCTACCGGGCTGCTGTGGACATGACATATCGCCTGTTTACGGAGACCCCAATAAATTGTTCCTAGCCGAAAACAAGAACTATACCTACGATAAAACCACTAAACTATTTGCTCCTGCACCGGGAGCAGTTAACCAACTTTTACATGTAAAAAGCATTGGAAATATGACTACTGGTGAAATTGTTACCTTACAGACAGATGCTTATATGGTGCCAACTCCTAATCCTACCTGCAGTGGATTTAATGACTGGAGCTCGTGTTGGGCCTACGTTTATTCGAGTTCGGGAGTATTTCTTTACAAGCGCTATGTCTCTGGCAATTGTTTTTATAAGGCTCGCATATGGAACCCAAATTACCAATAAGATGATGAACCGTAAAAATTTTATCAAGCAGGGATCAATACTAGCGGCAGGTATGACCATACTTCCATCAGGAATGCTTTTTGCCAACGTTAAAGAGAAAGTAAAGCTAGGTTATATCGGCGTAGGCCTGCGTGGACGTACGCATATACGGCAGGGATTAAACCGAGCAGATGTTGAAATTGTTGCCATTTGCGATATTCAGGAAAGTTCGTTGAAAATTTGCAGGGAACAATTTGCAAAGGCAGGTAAAAAGCTACCGAAGGAATATACGGGAGGTATCGATGCCTATAAAAAACTCTTAGAAAGAACCGATATTGATGCAGTAATCATTTCAACCCCATGGGAGTTTCATCATTCACAAGCTATTGACGCTATGAAAGCTGGTAAATATGTGGGTTGCGAAGTTATTGCTGGCTTAACATTACAAGACCATTGGGATATTGTGAATGTATCTGAAACAACCGGAATGCCCTATAGCACACTGGAGAATGTATGCTATAGAAGGGATGTATTGGCCATTTTAAATATGGTACGCCAAAACCTGTTCGGCGAACTATTGCATGTTGAAGGGGGTTACCAGCATGATTTACGTTCTGTTTTATTCAATGATGGCAAACAGTTTTTTGGCGGTGGTGTAGAATTCGGTCCGAATGCCATTGCCGAAGCGCAGTGGCGAACTCAATATAACATCAGCCGTCAAGGTGATCTTTACCCCACCCATGGCGCAGGCCCGATCATGAATTATATTGATATCAACAGGGGGAACAGGTTTACCAACTTGGTGTCGTTTTCTTCAAAAGCAAAAGGATTAAGCGCTTACGTTAATGCCTTATCTCCAGGCCACAAAAATTCAAAAATTGATTATAGAAACGGCGATATAGTGACCACCCAAATCAATTGTGCCAATGGCGAAACGGTGCTACTTACCCACGATACCCACCTGCCACGCCCATATAGCATAGGCTTTAGGGTTCAGGGAACAAAAGGCATATGGATGGATGTAGCTCAATCGGTCTATATTGAAAACCAATCGAAAAAGCACGATGAGTGGGATCCGGTAACAGAATGGACTACAAAATATGATCACCCTCTGTGGAAGAAATACGAGAAAGAGGCCGCTGGCGCAGGGCATGGGGGTATGGACTGGTTCGTGTTCGACGGATTTGTGAATGCAGTGAAGAAGAAAATTCAACCACCAATTGATGTCTACGACTCTGTGACCATGAGTGTGATCACTCCCCTTTCCGAGCAATCCATATTAAACCAAAATAGCGTACAGGAATTTCCTGATTTTACTAGGGGGAAATGGCCAAATAGAAAAAACATTTTTGCTCTAGGTTCCGACTAAGAAATAATTTAACATTAAACATATCCAACATGTTTCGAATTCGCCTTTCTATTTTACTTTTATTACTTTTTATACAGGCCAGTTTTTGCCAAAAAAAATATCCGTTCGAGGTCGCTAAGCTTAATGTGATATGGAAATTACAGGACAATCAATACAAAGGTCAACCGAAATCACTTTCAGCCTTCATGCTCACCAATAAAAGTAATCAGGTATTTCCTGCCTCAGGTTGGAGCATTTACTTTCAGAGTATTAAAACGATCGACCTCGGTTCGGTGACTGGAAATGTAAAAATGGAGCATTTGAATGGAACCTTGTATCGAATAACACCGAATTCATCATTTAAGGCGATTGCGGCCAGAGCAAAGATCGATATTTCGTTCGTTACCCATGCTCCAATCATCAATTATACAGATCAGCCGGCGGGGTTGTATCTGATATGGGATCGCGACAAAGATCATTACGATAAAATCACCGATTATGAAGTTGCGCCGATGGAAAATTTAGTTACTTCTATGAATAGTTCTGACCTATTTGACCAGAACGAGATGATCACCAAAGCCCCTGTAAGCAAGATTATACCTACACCTTCGAAGTACGTAGAGTTTAATGGTAATTTCCTATTGACAGGTGATATGTCTATCAGCTATGATCCATCATTTATAAGGGAAGCCAACTATTTGACAGAAGAATTAGCGGTGTTACTGGGCAAAAGATTAAAATTAGTATCAGCAAACACAGGTCAGATCAAGTTGGAACGTACCAACAGCGTTGGCAAAGAAGCCTATCAATTAACGATTACGCAAGAAGGAATTACAATCTCGGCGGCTGATGGCGCAGGAATTTTCTACGGAATTCAATCACTCAAAGCAGTACTGCCAACAGATTCGTGGGCCAAAAAACAAAATTCTTTGACATTTCCCATCATCAATGTTGAAGATCAGCCACGCTTTGGCTATAGAGGATTATTATTAGATGTGGCACGCGGTTTTAAAACGAAAGCCACCGTGCTTAAATTATTGGATTTAATGGCGTTCTATAAGCTCAACGTTTTTCATTTCCATCTGAACGATGATGAAGGTTGGCGCTTGGAAATCCCGTCCCTTCCAGAATTAACGGAGGTTGGTGGAAAACGAGGTCACGCTACTACGGTGGCTTCCATGCTTCCTCCAGCGTTTACATCAGGCCCAGATCCCGCAGACGGTTTAAACTCAGGTTATTATACCAAGCAAGACTTTATCGAAATCTTAAAATATGCACAAGTAAGACATATCCAGGTTATTCCGGAGATTGAAACCCCCGGTCATGCCCGTGCAGCCATAAAAGCTATGGATGTACGCTATGACAGGATGATGAAATTAGGCAAAAAAGACGAAGCATTAAAGTACCTTTTACGCGATCAGCAAGATAGTTCGATCTACTCCTCTGCACAGCGCTTCAATGATAACGTAATGTGCGTTGCGCTCCCTTCGGTATATACCTTTATTGAAAAAGTTGTGGATGATATCCTTGTGATGTATAAGGAAGCAGGCGTGACCGTTTCAACCATTCACTTTGGTGGTGATGAAGTACCAAAAGGAGCTTGGGAAAAATCGCCAATTTCGCAAAATCTAATTGAAAATAATCCTGATCTAAAGGAAACAAACGATTTATGGTACTACTTTTTCAGTAAATTGAACAAAATCGTAAAATCTAAAGGCCTTACTTTATCAGGTTGGGAAGAAGTAGCGATGCGCAACACCACACTCGACGGAAAGAAGAAAATGATCGCAAATCCGCAGTTCGCAAATGAAGGTTTTCAGATAGATGTTTGGAATAATTTTATTGGAGGTGGAATGGAAGACCTCCTCTATCGTTTAGCCAACGCAGGCTATAAAGTGGTGCTATCCTGTGCGAGTAACTTTTATTTCGATTTGGCCTACCATAAATCTTTAGCCGAACCTGGCCATTATTGGGCTGGCTTTTTAGACGTGGATAAGCCTTTTTATTTTATTCCTTTCGATTATTACAAAAATGCGAAAGTGGATTATAAGGGCAACGCTATACCCCCTGGCTTATTTAATGGGAAAGATCGGTTAACCGAGTACGGCAAATCAAACATACTTGGTCTTAAAGGACTGATTTGGACCGAAAAAATACACGACAACGATGTTTTAGAGTACCACCTTTTACCTAAAATGATTGGTCTGGCAGAAAGAGCATGGGCCAAGGACCCTGAATGGGCCGTCGAAAAGGATCCGGTAAAAAGCATGCAACACTATCAGCGAAGCTGGTCTGCATTTGTTCATTCATTAGGAAGCCGAGATTTGCCACGGTTAGATAATTATCTGGGTGGTTTCCATTACCGAATCCCCATGGTTGGCGCCAAGATGAAAGAGAATCGTGTGATCGCCAACATCCAACTGCCTGGACTAAAAATCACTTATACCACAAACAATAGTGAACCAAAGATTACTGATCAGGAATATACGAAACCAATTGCTACTAAAGGAATAATTACACTCAGGGCTTTTGACACTAAAGGCAGAGGAGGTTTGAGTACAAAAATTGAAAACAAGTAATTTAATTCTAAACGGTTAACTCATAAAGTCAGCATTATGGCTAATTTTTCTAATAAAATAAGTTAAATGATAGATCGGAATATATCTGGACGTGGCGATATTTTTTTTAAACAAAATGTTACTGAAAATCAAATTTGGTGTTCAAATGTGAAAAATGGAAGTTTTTATAAACACAAAAGACTAATAATCAGATTATTAGACTTTATTAATTTTCATTTTAGTACCGTCCAAGACGACTATTTTGAACACCTTGAGCGCTTCTGTAGGCTATTAGAACCGATAATTGAAGACTTGGAACGAAAAGGATTCATATAAAATTAGATCGAAAATTTTTCCGTTTTTCATCAAGTATACCTTGAGCAGATTATATTAGAACAAAAAAGTTGGCAGATATGGGAAAAAGTATTATGCGATAATTCCTCGCAAAGTATTTTAAATCTAAATACACAAATATGAGCAAGTCGTATGGCCTGAATTATTAACTATGGTTACTCATATTTCGTTCTACTGGGGTGTTTCGCTAAATGTTGTTGGCTGAAATTCTAAAGACTCATTTAACTGCATCAAAGGGATGAAACTATGCTTTTGCTTCGCAAAAGATACTTCTTACGGGAAAGCCGTTCTAAGTGTAGATCAGGAAAATTGAAATTCAGGATGGAGATTGCAATCGGATGAAAAGCAGAAATGTTAGATAGTTTGGAAGGAATGTTTTGGTTAATTTTACCGAAATCTACAACATATTATTAGAATGATCTAAAGTAATTGGAAATCGTTGCTGAAACTTTTACATACAACTTTTGTTAGTTATCTTTCGGTATCCCAATGATACAAGAAGCAACCCTGTTCCAAATATTGACGATCAAAGGAGCACTATCCAAGACTTCTTGTAAAAGTTCATTAGAAAAATATATAGATTTGTCCGATTTAAGATCAAGGAGTGAAAAAACCTTCTTATCTTTTCTCTTTTGCGCATGTCTTTTTGCACTAAGCAACGGCATCAGGATGTCGAGCCATTTTTGCGAAAAACTGTAATAATCGATATTATATTCCTCTTCAACTATTTTCGGTTCAAACATTTCGGCGACCTTTTGAAGAAGGTTCTTTCGGAAATAATCTTTACCTACATTCTTCAATTGGCGTTCGACCAATAATTTGGCCACCACGATTGCCCGTTTGCGTTTGCTCGGCAACATATTTATCTCATTGCGCAATAATATCTTGATGTAGTGCTTCAGTTTATGATCGACCTCTTCGGACCAATCACTCTCACATCGGTCGACTCTTTTAATTTCCTGACGGAACAACCTGCAGACTTCGCCAAGCTCGCTGGTGACATTTTCTTCACTATCGACAAAATACCATCGGGGTGAAATTGCCTTTGTTCCCTTTGCTGCAATGAAGAGCCATGGCTTCTGTGAAACGCATATGCTTAGTTTCACTTTGATACTAGCATCGACATCTTTATACATCTTATAAGTTTCACGAGCAATCAGGGCATCATCTCCTTCATATAAATCGTGAACGCTGGCAAACGCATCTTTCACGCCAGCCCACACGTGATCTCCATCCCTATTCTCTTCTATGGCCTTAATCATCTGCTCTGGTCGGATAACTTCTTCCAAATGCTGTTCCATAATTTCGTCGGGAATCGAAAAATTTGCTCCTATTAATGTTTCAGTATCAAAAGAAGTCCGGATTAAACGGATATCTGATTTTAGAGCGAACTCTTTGCTATCTAAAGGCCAGTAAATTTTCACCGAATCATGTGGGCTATCCAGACGGTCTATCCGTCCTATCCTTTGCTCAGCTATCCGAAGTACGCTGGGCATATCGAGGAACATCAATGCAGAAGCCTGCTGCAGATTGACTCCCTCCGACATTGAATCGGAACAGAGTGCCAACACGTTCTTGGCCTCTGATCCTAGGTCAAACTTTCTTAGTACCTTGGATACTGACTGCTTAGAGGAAGTACCGGTAATAATATGGTGCTCTATTCCGCTGTCGCTGAAGTTCGTTTTCAATAGATGACCTAAAAAATCCAAAGTAAGTACGGTACTATCAAAAGCGAGCACTAGATCATGTGTTTTGAACAGTTTAATCAGCTGGCTGATCTTTGCCATTTCCCTAGAGTTACTTAGTTTGCCGGAAAGTTCAGCGATGTTCTCGTAAATTAGTATCTCTTCGGCAAGTACTTCATGATACTTGGCCTCATCCGTCAACCATTCTGGACACCACTGTTTCAACTGGTTTTTCGGTATACCACCTTTCATATCCTGTAGCTTCTCCACTACGTTTCCCGACTTGTCCTTGGCAGACTTGAAGCCATAAACCTTTAATGCTTCCTCCGTTCCCAGCACATGTTCAAGCAGTGCCGCCTTTGATGATCTCATTTTAGACTGCACGTTGTATTTTGCAAGCGCCTTGGCCGCCTTCAAGCGAAGTTCAATATACTTAATTTCCTCACCGCTAGAAAGATCATCTGGTTTAATGATGCGCTGCAGATATATCAATCCCCTTAGGTTGCCCGCCAAATGGTTGATCTGTTCAGCAATCTTTCGGTCAGAAGAAGTTTCTCCGGGCTTGTAGGTTTCAGGAGTATTTTCAGGATAGCGGCAAGTTTTTCCCTGACGGTTGACATATTGGTCTGGATCCTGGTCAATCAATTTGTTCAGTTGTGTCTTCGTCCTACGAACAATAAACTTTTCTATGTAAGTCTTCAGTGCCATGAACTGCAAAGAGTTGCTCTTGATATGCTTTTGACGCTTCAGCAATTTGAAATCTTCAAGTTCCTTATCTCCAAGGTTATCCACTCCAAGTAGCTCAATCAGGCGCATAAGGTCTTTCGGCTTTTTGTTGATAGGTGTCGCCGTAGAAAGAATGATATTATCAGAAGTGTGCTCGGCAACACTCAGGCTCCTAAACGAATTAAGATTGAGGAAATTATGTGCTTCATCAACGACTAGGATATTAGCATTCCTTATTTCCTTTAGGTGAGTCGAATGTGCATGCCCCTTTGTATAACTCAACGCCCCCATAGATATCTGTCCGCTCTGCGAGAACGAGATATCGATAAATTCCCTGTACCAACTATCCTTCACCAAAGGAGGACATATAGTGACCGCATACGACTTATTTCTCCTTCCTGTTTCCCATAGCCAGTGATACAGCACCAATTGTAACGTGCTGATCATCTTTGTCTTGCCAGAGCCAGTTGGATCTGCAATCAGCACCCCTCCCTGACTCTGAAGGATATACATTGCCTGACCCAAACCGATACGTTGTGACGGCCATAGTCTAAGACTATTCAGTTTAGCATAAAGCTCAGGGATATCGTTCAACCAGGGCTTATCCAACAGCTCGGCTATAGCTCTGGCCAGAGCTTCCTCCCAAGTGGTAAGTTTCAACAATGTTTTCAATAATGCAATGATATCATCATTGTAGTTCCTGCCCAGAAAATAATAATTTTCAGAAATCTGTTGAATATCCCTATATTGATCCTGCTCTTCTGTATTTTTTGAGTCCTTGCCCACACGTATGTTAGCTTCGTGCTGTTTGGTAGTCCCGTTTTTGCTAAAGTTTGCCGAACCAAGAATTGCATGATTATCCCCAACATAAATCTTTGCGTGAAGGCCATCGGATAGTTTAAATGATAGCTTGCCCTGTTTGATGAGTTCTATCACCTTAATAACTACTCCGCCATTGAGCAGCGAAAAATGCTGTGCAGCCCAATAATCCTTAACATCCTTGTCCAGTTCGGATGTCTTCCAGAACTTGCGGTCTCTCAGTTCAGGCTCAAATCCTAGTACTATTCTGATTTTCTTATTCCCGGAAAGATTTATTTTGCCACCGAACAGCTCGACGATATGTGAAAGAGATGTAAATCCCGTGACGATAAGATAACCGTCACTTTTTAAAATATCTTCCAATACTACTTCAAGTACCGTACGTTTGCCAGCATAATCCTTAATATTAAGTGGGAAACGCATGTTTTCTGGCCAAGTCACTAGTTGCGGCGAGGGGCTGTCAAAATCTATGACCTGCTGTTGAGGAGATGCTACATTTAGTTTCTTTTTCAATATCGAACAGTTAATCTACAATGAAAGTAATGATTATTAATGAATTACATTTCCTAAAGGATTTTCTATGTTATTTTTTATGTCATTTTTTTTGAAAACTAATCTCTAATTATGTTAGAGAAAAAAAGGCTTTCTGAAATTCTAGATGTAATTAAAAATGTACAGTATTAATTCCAATTGTGGATTTACAGGTATGATAAAAGTTCGATTTAAATGTTCAAAGTCTTCCAGCAAGTTCTGTCTGAATCTATAGAAGAGAATTTCACTTTGGTTTGAATACATACAAGTACTCTTCAATAGTCCAAAAATATCTGTTTTGAACTTACTCAATGTTATTCGTCATTGACTATCATCCTTAGTTTGTAGGATACTAAACATGGCTGACTGTTTTCAAAGTGCTATTTTTCTGTAAAATATATCTAGATGCTGGTTTTTAATCTACCTTGCATGAAAACAAAAAATTTAGACTCTGTGACTGGATTGGCTAGATAGTTTAATAGTTTTTGTTAACCGTGCCTCTATATCAGCGTTGCTAAATAAAACTCTTCCAAAATGTTTTAGTTGAATATCCTGATAATCAAAACTATTTTTATGATGAAAGCTATTAATCAGTTTTAATAGGCGTTTAGAGATTTTTAAATTAAATTTTTCCGAATAATAAAATGTATTCACAACGCAAAGACCATAATTTGCGTTTGCAGCTTCCACATAATCTAGTTCTCTATATTTTAAAAATCTCAAAAAATGTTCTGTATAGTGGAATTCTTTAAAGTTGATACAATATATTACCGACGAAAAATTAAAAAATGCAGTATTTGGTATATTCTGTTCAAATTGAAAATTTAGCGTGTTGTAGCCGTGCTGAAAAGCCCAAGTATTTTTCATAAACCAAACATCCATTGGTCCAGATTTAAAAAGAACTTTAAAGCCACCGAAGCTATTCCTCTTGATTTCCCAATCTTTAAGAAGAAATTCTACGTCAATTTGCCTTTCTAAAACGATATCAATATCTCTGTATTCTTTAATACCTAAAAAATAATTTCTAATTAATCCACTAAACAAATAAACATTGGTGTGTTCTTGAATTTCATTCAATGCTTTTTTAACGTCATTCTTGAATAATTTATCAAGATACACGAAAAAAGCCTCTGAAGAAGCGTCTACATTTTGTCTAATATCAATTAATTTTTTGTCCACTTAATTTTTGATATTGATTTAAAGCAAATTGGTCAGTCATACCACTAATATAATCAACAATTATTCTAAGTTTAGAATAAACGCTTAAATCGTCGAATTCTTTTATGTTATTTTCAAGCAAAGCTGCTCTTACAATACTATTTGACAACATCCCTTTAGCTTTCTTCCTGTATTTCTTATCGTCGTGAAATAAGAAACCTGTATAAAAATCCAACAAGCCCGTTAAAACGGAGTGACCTGTCATTTCGAGTGAAAGAATTTCTCTGTTTGGAAGAACATGTCTACTGCAAAACTCTTGAAATCTTTTTGCTAAACCAGCTTTACTATCTAAAATTAACTCTTCATTATATGTCCCATCATATATAGCCTCAATGTTTTTCAAAAAATTATCGGAAGCTAAAGCAACAAGACGTCTAATGATTTCAATTCTAAATTTAACAACTCTTGTTACTTCCAAATCCTCCCCCTCATATTTGGCATCTAGTTTATCAAAAAATTCAGAGAGGTTATCGGTACCACTAAAGAAAGTTCTCAACCCACTGTATTTATACCACTTTTTATTAAAACCATCCTCCATATCCATTACCAAGTAACATATAGAATCTGCCGCTTCCATCAAATAAGCTAAAGGATGACGTATAGCCTCTCCGCCATTAAACAAACCACACTCCATGGACACTTTTTCGAAGTACTCTTTTTCAGACTGAAACACACCTCGTTTGTGTTTACCCAGCGATTTTCCGACATCTCCAGAATTTGGATATTTGGTATATGAAGCTAGTGTTGCATGTGTTAGGTTTAAACCGAATGCATCGTCTAATACTTGTAGTTTTGTTAATATTCTAAACCCCTGTGCATTTCCATCAAACAAAGTAAAATCTTCCATTTCTTCTTTTGAAAGATTGAATTTCTTCTCATCGCCAAGTTTGCTGTCATTCTCAAACAGTTTTTTGAAAAAATCTTTGATAACCGTCTCTCCAAAATGTCCAAATGGGGGATTTCCAATATCGTGAACCAAACATGCACTTTGGAGGATCACAGGTATCATTCTTTCCAATTCGTGCACCTCATAACCAGTTGATAGTACGAATTCTCTATTTTTGAGTATATCGATACCAAGTGAATATCCAATTGCCATGACTTCCATTGAATGGGTTAATCTAGAGTGGATATTATCATCAGCAGTAAGTGGAAAAACTTGAGTTTTATCATGCATTCTTCTCAATGCTGGACTAAACAAAACTCTACCATAATCGCTTTCAAATTCATTTCTTGCATCTGCTTCCCTTGTTGACTTACGCAGTCGCTCTTTGTTCAAAAGTTTATCCCATTTCATCATTTTGCTATTTTATTTTTCCAATGTTCATAAATCATTACCATTGCTAGTGTATCTAACTCGCAGTATTTCAAAAGTGAATTTTGTATAATTTTACGTTCTTCCTCTGCCATTTGAGTGAATTGCATTCTTGCATAAGCGGTCATTGCAGCCCCTCCATCAGCTATTTCAATATCTTCATCTGATATTAAAGTATCCAGAAGATCTTGATCAACATCCTTGAATAAAGGCTCTAGCTTTTTATAAGGATTAATCACCTTTCCTAAATCATCGTAAGTAATCCAAGTCTGATCTGTAAAGTTGAGGCTCTTAATATCTCTGCCGTAAATAGGTTGACTATATTTTTCTTTTAAAAATTCACTAGAATTTAAAATAGCGGGTAAAATATCCTTTATAGAGTTAGAACCATTTGTACTTGGTGAATAATAGTATTTGAGTACCAAGTCTCGCAGATCAACCATGTTTCTTTTACCTTCCCATTTATCTGCTGTACTGCTGCTAGATTTAGTAATCTCTTGAATCCAAAAACATAATTCAACTTTATCGGGCTCATTAGATTCTTGAAGCTGTCGATAAATAGCATTTAAAATAGAGTTTTCATGTGCTGCATACCTAAAAATAGTTCCATCATCTAAACTTAACTCCGCTTTTAGCGCTCTTACAAAATCGAAATTTGGGAAGACACCAACTCTTTGGTCTAGCCATTCTCCTTTGTGTTCAACTGTGCCATCCTCATAAACGATATGGTGTGAGAATTGGAAAGCGGTTTGTTCATAGGGCTTTCTCCCTTTATTAAATGGAATTGCAACAGCGGATGTTTCAAAATCGATAAAATGTAAGGGGTATGTAAAACCTTTGAAAACATTAGCTAAACCATCTGTATCTAAATAATCTCCAAAATCTCCATCTCTTGACTTTGTAATCTGTAAAATTTGTCTATCTAATCTACTTAGACCCATGTTTTCTTTTGTAGTACTTGTTTTTGGTATTAAATCTACATCCAATAAATCATTTTGAAAATATCTACCTTCACTAAAAAATTTATCTTTTGTTCTTAAATCCCAAATATTTAAAATAGACGGTTTAGCAAAATCCGCATCAATGAATCCAACTTCTCGTTTCCAACATTCATTAAAACCACTACGCTGTCCATCTTCTATATTGAGTAATTTGAATTCACAGTCTCTACAAGAAGCTTTGACACTACTTCTTATCAATTTATCTTGGTTATAATTTTCAGCATAAAAATTTATCCACTCAATAAAGCTTTTATCAGGATTATCGGAAAATGGTGCATCCTGCAAAAGTGGGTCAACGATATGATCTACAGCCACCACGCACAAAATCTTATCTCCTAAAGAAGAAGCAGATATGTCACCTAAGACATCTACTTTAGTTCTACCATGGGTATCTGTGCTTAGAAAAAATTTTTGATTTAGACCGTCTACGGAAGCTTTAGCGCTTTTGTCAGCTAAAATTAAATAAGCTTCTACAGAAAACTCTGGAAATGATTTTTGAACTACATACTTTTGAAAAGCAGTATCATACAGATATGGTTTCCATTTTGTCTCTATAGCTTCTTTCTTAGTCAGGAAAGAAGGATTGCTTCCATCGATAGATTTCGCCTTTACCTCGTATAAAAATATCTTATTTCCCTTCTTGACAACAACATCTGCTCTTATAAATAAATTTTGATACAAGAATGCTGCTTCATAAATTGTTACATGATCGGACTTTAAAAGTTCATTAGTTTTGGCTAGGGAGATTTCGTAATCTAAATCATCAATATCATGACCTTCAGGAAAATAGCATTTTGCTAATTCTCCAACCTGAAAACCACCATTTGCCAATGCCTTTAAAAATGCATTATCTATTTTTTGATCTGGATATTCTTTCTTCTTAGTGTAAAAAAGTTTTGTTGGACATTCAAGCGCAAGTTTAAAGCGACTTTTAGTTAAATACCTAGGAGAAGCATCGTTTCCCATTATGTCAAATTTTGAGCGTTAATAAAAATTTCTTTTGTTCTAATTTAAGCTGTCGACAGCATATTTTTATTTAAAAGACTGTAATATAGAAATATATAGTCAATAGTGAATTAAACTTTAAATATATCTGGCAAGTTATTATTTAAGAGCTCAGTTTTAAAATCCCTGATATTACTTAAAATACTTTCTTCGTCACAGAAACTTTCTAATAAATAAGATTTTTAAAAAAACACTTTATTATCACCATCACTTTTTTCAACATAGATTGGGCTTTCTTTAGCCTTTAAGGTGGATATGTTATAGAAGTATGCATCGCCAGCATTTTCATCTTCATTTTTCCATCTATTTTTACCTATTATAAATAGTAGTCTTGTCGAGGCGATATCAACAGGACCGAAATCTGTAACATTAGTAGCCTCAACCATCTCGTCAAATGGCCCAGTATCAGACTGAATTTGGATTGCAAATTGATAACTATCATCACCTATTATTTTTGCTCCACAATAAAATTCATACATATACATATTAAGCCAATCCCATGCCCACAGATCTAAATTTAGATTTCTTCCATTTCTAGGGGTATTTTCACTGTATAAAGACCACCCTGATTGAACTCTCATTCCTAAAGCGTCTGTTAAATATTTTACAGTATCCAATACCCTGCGCTGGTAAAAATATAACAACCGATAGGCTTTCCTTACCTCGATGAAAGCTAAGCTTAATTCTTGTTGAATTGCGTTATTCATAAAATCTTTATTAATTCTGGATAATTTTCAATTACAATGTTTGGTAAATGTTGGCATTTGAAAAAAGATGGCACGTTTGTTTTGATTGACTCGTAGTTTTGTTCATTCAATGTTATATTCAATGGCATAGTGTCAAACAACAAACCGGTTTGGAATCCGTGTATCCTAAAACTAAGTACCAAGTCATTGTAGATATGAAGAAAGCAATTTGTTTCAGGTTTAATACTTTTCTTCTTAACGTTTACAGTATCTAGTAATCTTCGCCATTTAAGCTTTAATACCGGAACCGAATTTTTATTGAATGTTATTATCTCTGTTTTTAAATTCTCCGCATTACCTCCTATAGCAAGTAATGCTAACCTTTTATTTCTTTCGCCAAATTCTGAATAATAACTTTCTATCTCTATCTGCCATTGAAGATTAAATTGTTGCTGATAATCCCACCTCTTAGCTTCTATTATAAGGTCAAATGTATCAAATTCAACAAAAACATCTGGTTCGCAATAGCTATTGTTGCTATTCCACCTTGGCCAGAATGTTATTGAGCTAAGCTTGTTTGGAATTTCAAATTCACCCATTTCAAAATTCATCATCGAATCGGTTAGAATAGCCCAAAATTCGCTAGCTGGCAAATATGAAAGTAGGCTAAATATACTTGAAGTAAATGAATCCTCGGAACTCTTAAACAAATTACGCCAATCAATCTGTTCTCCAGAATCATCCTTTAAGTTGCGACCAACCTTACTTTTATCTACTAAATGGAGCATTGAATTGAAATTTTTATTTTAGGTTTTCTGACTATTGAACTTAACATTGTTTTACTGTCATTTTTACTGAAATTTTCTGCTTTGGTTTTATACTTAGCTTGATTAATATTCCAATCCTTCTTTTCTTGATAAATAATTTTGTAAAATATTATGCCACAATAGATTTCTTCATCACAATTCAATTTATTTAATTCAGAAAACTTAAAATTATTAGCGTAACGACTATTATTATGTGTACTGTTGTCATACAGACAATTTGTCAAACAGAAATCAAGTCCCAACAATCTGCTGACATAAAAACACTTACAACAATCTCTTTATCTTGCTTTGATAACCTAAATTAAACAGCAAATAACCAATTGGTCGTTGCAAACAAATATAAAAATCCAATAGGATGATTGTTTATGGGAAACCGTAAACTCATTTAAAATCCAATCATTTCCTTCAATTAGGCATTCATTAAAAATTTATATATGAATGCAGTATGTTATCTAAGATTGAGTACTAAAGATCAATCTAAATCATTGGAGTATCAGGAGACCATTGTTCGTGATTATTGTAAACGAAATAAACTGAAAATTCTGGAAGTCTTTAGAGATAATGGAGAAAGTAGCTATACCTTTAAAAGAAATAGTTATTTGGCTCTAGAGGACTTCATTAAAAAACATAGGAGAAAATGTCAATATCTTGTGGTACTCGATCACGACCGCTTTAGCAGAAACCTACCTGAAGCATTAATCAAAATTGCTGAACTAGAAAGAAAGTATGATGTCAAGGTCATCTCGACCAATGAGCCAATTAATCTCGACACATCCGACTCGGATGTCTTTATGAAACGGGCTTTTGAATATTTGATAGCACATAGAGAGCTTCTTACCATAAAGAACAGAACTAGATTAGGGATCTTAAACGCGAAAGAAAAAGGTAGGTTTTTAGGTAAAGCGCCTTTTGGGTATAGTAACATCAAAAAATCTAAGGATGATCATACGATTGAAATCAATCAATCGCAATCTTTCATCGTCAAAAAGATCTTCTATGACTATGAAATTGGCATCCCTCAGCACCTGATTCAAAAAGAGGTACTAGCCCTTGGATTCAAAAATAGAGGGAACAGTTCAATCAATGATATCCTAAGAAACTGTGTATATGCAGGATTAATAAAAATCAATGCTTCCAAGAATTCACCAGAAAAACATGTAAAGGCTCTTCATGAGCCAATAATACAAGAAGAAGATTTTTGGCGTGTACAGAAGCTATTGGATAGTAGGAGCAGACAACAGACAAGAGCACATGAAGAATTTCCGTTAAGAGGGGTTATAAAATGCCCATGTGGACACAATCTTACAGCAGGATGGACGAAAGGGAGCAGAAAATATTATCTCTATTATAAGTGCGTGAATCACCCAGGCACTAATATTCCCGGTAATACAATGCACCAAAAATTTGAGGAGCTACTAAAGAAAATCACTTTTCAAAAATATCAGGTTGAGTTATTGAACAATTCTCTCTCAAAAATATCGAGTAGATTATTGAAGGAACGACAGAACATTCATAGTGAAAAAACAAGGTTAGTGAGGATCTTGAACGAAAAAATACTACGCTTGGAACAAAAATTCATAACCGATCAGATTTCTATTTCCGTCTACCATAAATGGAAAGAAGTGTTTAAATCGGAAAGAGATCAGATTGAAAACAGGCTTCAAAAATCGGCAGTGAACAAAGCAGATATTGAAAAAACGTTGAAGAAGTTTAGTTCCGGTAGATTCAATCTTTACAGAATATATACGAGATCAGAAGTATTACAAAAACAAACTTTGATCAGAATAATATTCAACGATGGTCTTACGTGGGACAGAGACTTATTTACTTCGTGCCACTTTAACAGTTTGCTGCAATTTAATCTTCAAAAAAAGAGTTTAAAACACCTATTGCTGATAAAACCACCACATAATGTAGCGAGCAATCCAAACCAGATCGAAATGAGAAGAGCACTAAGAAAGTCAACACGGGAAGAGGCGGATATCAGTTTCAAGCAAATGAAAAGCTCATTGAATCGATAACCCAAATTATAGCTGAAATTTTAAAATCCAGTTCCAAAACCGTAAAAAGTGTTCAAAGGTAATCTGCTCAAGATATCGCCAAATCGAGTGGTTCTACATTAAAAACAATTCAAATCTTAATTGATTGTTAATCAAAATGATATAAAAACCAACGCCTAAAATGCTTAAAAAATCGACATTTTCAAGGATTTGTAAATCAAAATATTAGGAAACCCAATAAGTAATTAAATTGGTAGGATTGGTTTGAAAAAGATGGCTTTATAAAACATAAATAGCTAACAATCAGATTGTTAGCTATTAAAAACTGTACCCCCAACAGGATTCGAACCTGTGACCTACGGTTTAGAAAACCGGTGCTCATGCGGGCAGAATAGCATTTAAAGCCGCATTTTAAGGTTTGGCGGTTGGTAGCGCGCCAACAGAGCGCCAAATGCACACTGACTTAAAGATTAAACTACCAAAGAACGAAGACGGAAGAGCTTACATTGAATTCTATTTTAATGGCAAAAGAATCAGAGAATACACAGGAAGAAGTATTGGATTGCCGATAGAACCTAACAAAGCCAAAAGCAACGAACAAAGGCTAGAGCTATTAATGGAGCTGAAATCTGCATTAAGTATCCATATCAAACAGGGCAAATATCCGTTAGAACCCGAAAAACTACCTAGAGTTGCTGAAGCTGTTAAGGAGTTTGGCTACCCAGTTGAAGAAAGCCTATTACGTGCAATTGTCAATAAAGAAAAACTAAAGTTAAGTAAAAGGTACATGAGCGACCTGAAGGAAATACAGCTTCAGTTCACTAGCTTTCTAAATGAAAACGAAAAGCGCTTACCTTTTAAAGATTTAAGGTTAGAACGGATAGAGGAATTTCTAACTAAGTTTTCATCTTCATCCACATACTACATGAAAAAGCGAAGTGATCTATCAATCTTATTGACTACTGCTGCAAAGATCAACAATTGCAGGAGCATCGCTAGAGATACACAAACCATGAAAGGAAAAGCGACCCTACATAAAGCATATGAAAAATCGGCAATGCGCAAACTTCTATCCTATCTTAAAACAAGGGATAAACAACTGCATTTGTGTTGCCTATTCACTTACGGATGTTGGTTAAGACCACATGTCGAAGTGTTATCACTTAGAAAAGGGCAATTTAAATCCGATTATACCGAAATCCATTTATCCGGAGGAGAGAATAAAAGTGGAAAAGTTAGAGTCGTCTATGTTCCGGAATATATAAGAACAATTATAAAACCGCTAGCAGATGACTTGAGTGATAATGAAAACATATTCAGTGGATCCTCTGCTAACCTAAATCGTTTCTTCTTTACAACAAAATGGAAACGTCTGCGAGCTGAACTATTGCTTAAAAATCTCTTAGAACCAGACCAAACTATATACTCGTTTCGTCACACAGCAGCAGTAGAGGTCTATAAAAAAACTAAAGATATATATCTGTTGCAACGACTAATGGGGCATAGTTCAATTACCGTTACGCAAAAGTATTTGAGAAGTTTAGGCCAGTTTGACATTCAGGAGTTAATGAACCACAGTCCTACACTCTAAGCAAATTGATATCTTTATGGCGGAGTGGTGTAAATTGCTTCGCCAATATAACATGAAAGTAGGTAAGCAAAATAGAGAAATCTTTCTAGAGTTTTTAACGGAACTGTTGAAAGAGCCAATACCTTCGAGGATAAAACCTAAAGGAGAAATCATTAAAGAACAGACCAAAGTCATCGAAGACGCAATTGAGCGGTTTAATGGAGGCAAGCTAAAAAGAAGGTATAAAAAGAAATATCGTGACAATGCAAAAGACTTCTATTTTGGTATGTATAGTTTGTTTACTGCTAACAAGCATATAGAAAAAGTTAGCTCGCTAAAAATAGGATTGATAGGTGCTGATGGTTACGAAAAAAATATAACATTACCCCTATCGGATACCGCAGGAGATTTCAACAAAGACTTATTTGAGTTTATGTGTGGCTATTATCAAAAAAAACCTGTCGAGCACTACATTAATGGTCTATGTCCAAATATTGATAGCGATTACATAGCTTATGGCTACCAGCATATGCGTAAACGATTTAATATATCTAATGATTACATATTGACAATCATTCCCAAAATTGAATTACCACTATTTATACTATCGCAAATTAAAAAGTTTGAACAATTTAGTAAGTCGCAGCGTACTAATTCTGTATTAACAAATGCACAAGGAAGATTTATAGTTAAGCTTATGCATCTAATGGGCTTAACTCACCTTCTCCCCAATAGCAAGAGTTCATTACCTAGGTATGAACTGCCACAAGCCATTCAAATAAATACTATCCAATTAAAAGACGTTGAGGTTAACAAATACATTAAAAATTTACATAATGCAATATCGTCTTACAACAAGGCAATCAGTAAGTTAGATAACTATCTTATAACTGGCTAAAAACAAGCCTAAAAATAGGCATATCTGTTAGCCGTTACACACATTCTCTGCATCCGGTTATTACTACCTTCGATTATCAATTGATGAAATAACCTCTGGTTAGGTACCAACCAGAAATTTTTAAACATATTATTAATCGTAAAATCAAAGATGAAAAAATCCTATACAGACTTGCTAAACAAGTCTAAAGAAGGAAATGAGCCACAAGGTAGCGGCTTATTCACAAATAATGGTGGCGAAGGTATATTCTCACATCAAGAGCTAATTAGTCATATGGACAATGTAGATGCGTGGCAGAATAAACATCTTGAAGCAATGTTTCAAAACATGTCAAAAGGCTCGCTTTTAATTAGTGAACCGACGCACGTTACAGAAAACGGTGTTGAGAGTACATGGCTAAAATTCAAGACAGGCAGGGTTATCCACAAGCCATTGAGAATAATACATTTCTCAAATATTAAACAGTTAATTGATGATTATGCCGCTGGCAAAATCAAAATAACTGAGAACTTGGAACAACTTTACAATGAAGCTCTAGAGAGCTAAACAATCCTTTGGGTGGGCATTCAGCCCACCCTTTTTCACATTTACAGTAGAATTAATAATTGACGAAGTACATATAAACATTCGTTTGGGAATTCTATTGGCAAATTAATTCATGATGAACAAAAAAATAATAAGGCTGGCATACGGCAAATACATAAATAGTGTACTTGGTAACATTGCAGGCAATAAAATATATTTTAAAATTACTGATTGCGGGTTTACCACACTTGAAATAAAACTAGAAAGACATAGTATAATTATTGAGCCTAATAAACCAGTAATACAAGATAAATGCAATGAGCTCAATTCTGGAAAGCGAAAACCGTCAATTAGAAGTGTAGTTGAAGGTGTTAGGGTAGACGATATAGTAGAATATCTTCAATCAGATGTAGAATACAAAAAAATAATGACTACACCTGAAAGCTTTACGAAAGTTGTGCAGGCTTTCGAGCAGCTAGGCATTTTAGATGAAATGTACCGATTCTATTTTATGCTTTTTGATGAGTGTGAGAAGACGGTGCAGGATATCGACTACAGAAAAAGCATAATTCTGCCAATAAACCACTTTTTTAAATTTAAGAATAAAGCGTTCGTTTCTGCTACTCCGATTCCTCCCTCAGATCCTAGATTTAAAGAACAGGGATTTAAAGATGTTGTAATCAAGGAAATAGGAGCGCCTAAACAGGATATTACCGTCAAAACAACAAACAATGTTTTTCTTACTTTTCATAAATACCTTTTAGAAAGTAAAGACAAGCAATATTTTATATTCTTAAATTCAACGCACTCAATCTCAGCTCTAATTGAATTTTTGGATATTAAGAGTGAAAGCCTAATATTCTGCTCTGAGGATAGTAAAGGGAAGCTTAAATTGAATGGTTATACAAATGTTAAAACGCTTATGGTGAAAAAGGACAAGTTTATGAAATTCAACTTTTTTACCAGCCGCTTCAATTCTGCGGTGGATATTAAAGGTATAATAAATCCGCACATTATCATAATCACTGATTGTTTTATGGCAGAACACACCAAAGTCGATCCTTCAACGGAAGTTGTGCAGATTAAAGGAAGGTTCAGAAGACCCCCAAATGGAACTATAAGTAGAAAACTTACGCATATTACCAATCTTAATCCAGAGCTAATCGTATCAGACGAAACTACAATAAGAGAAGATATCCAGAGATTGAAGGTGGTTTACGATGCTCTAAATACCTATAGAAATTCAGTGACAACATTTGCAGCTCGACAAGTTGTAGATGATATGCTCGACAAAAGCTTGTTTTCTAGCTACGTTGACAGAACTAGTGGTGCCGTAAACCATTTTGCTATCGATAACGCTGTATTTCAAAACAATGTTAATAGTTGCTATATTTCTAGAGAAAGCCTTTTAGCAGCATACAAGAGTAATAAGTTGTTTAACATCCTAAAAGATAGTGAAAACCTGCATTTTATCTTGAATGACAGTGACAAGGCAAAAATAGACGACTGCAAAAGAAAGCTGAAGCCATCTTTGGAGCTTTTAATGCCAATATTAAGAAAACTTTACAATAGAGGTATTGAAGAGGAAGAGGTTGCCGTAGAATTACAATCAATTAAAAAAGAGCACCCTAAGGCACTTGAAATATTTAATAAAGTAGGATTTGATAGAGCAAAAGAATTGGGATTTAAATACGGATTGATCTTAAATGAACTTAAACAAATAGAAGAAGATAGTGAAGCGAAGAATTTCGAATTTATTAGATTTGTTTATAGTAAGTTCAACATTGGTGAAACTTATACCGCCGCACGATTAAAGAAAATATTACAGGAAGGAATCGATAAATTCAAACTTTTTAAGCTAAAACCTTCCATAGAGTTATTACGGAATTATTTCGAGGTTTCCGACTATTCATGTAGAAGAGATGCAACAGGTAAAAAACATTGTGGTTACAGACCACTGCGTAAGTTGTTCAATGCATAAAACCCTATTTTACGTGTTTACTAATACCCCCCTTTGAAAAACAGGGATTTGGCAGTTATATAACAAAGAAATGCGGTTAACTTCATTTGCGGTAAAAAGGGTTATTCAATTATTGAAAGAATGCTTTAAAGTGCAATCTCCTGTATAATAAACATGTATTGATGAGAGGGAATAATGTTCCCTCTCCTTCATTTATAAGGTACTATGCCTTAAAAACCACCCCCTCCCCAAATCAATTTAAGCGTTTCACCTATTAAACGAGACACATACAAGGGTATTTTCAACATTTAACGAAATGGCAATTTAGATGCTATATATATTAACACACATGCCTCAACGGTTAAATTATATGTGTGTTCACTGGTGCTAGGTAGGTCCGTCTTAAGCCCCCTTCTAGCTCTCGAAGGGAAAGCGACTATATATAGCCTTACCAATGACGAAAACAGTTACACAATTCAATTCAGAACGATTAAACAGAAGCTATGGGAGCAAGACAATTTGAAAAACCACCATCGATTGATGAGGTGAAACGACCAGAACCAATGAAAGTTTACAAGTTCTGGTTAAGGGCACAAAGAGGTATCAATGATGAACAAAAGAGATATAATGAAGCCGTTGAAACATTCTACTTCGCATTGCTCACTAGATTGAAACGTTATTACAGCATGCTAGAAAATCCAACAGATAGAATGGTAATTGAGCGTGACAGGTACAAGGACGAATACTGCATTTCTACGATGTACACCTTCATTACTTCGCACGCATACTTTAATCTAGAATGTAGAGCTACGAAGGAATATGAGATGAGATATTACATTGATGATAGCATTCATGCTGATGAAATCAATAAGCTATTCAAGGGATTAACCTTCTTTGATAGAAAAGTGCTCCGTACATTCCGTGAGCCATTTGTAGACTATTTCAAAGCCTCGTTAAAGTGCCAGCAGCAACACGCTCGTCAATTATAGGCAAATAGTAGCCACTCCAATCTGACTATTTAAAAGGTAGACAGTTTAAAGAAATCATTCAATAATACAGGCATCCTACATGGATGCCTTTTTCATTTACACTAAATTCAATTAACATGACAGCAAAAGCTAAGAAGCAGCAGAGCAAAGCTCCTCAACAGAAAACAAACTTCGTAATGGTTACACCAGAATTACAACAGAACAACGAAGCGGTAATGAAAGCCTATACCAAGATTGTGCAGAAAGCAACTGAGCTACTAACTAAATTTGAAATGAGGAAGTACAGAACCTACGTTGAAGTTGACCACACGAAAGATCCACAGAATGCACACTATGTGGCTGAATTTGTTTGCCACTTCTGGAACATTACGCTATCCAACAGCAAGGAGGGCAAATCTTATATCTTCATCAACTATGATGCTGATTACATCGAAAAGTTCGGTAGTAACTTGACCAACCAATTGCTGCGAGAAGCTTACAGGGTGACAAACTCCGAAGATGGTACTATAGGAACTGAATATGCGCTTAGAGTGCAGTTCAAGGACTACGATGTACATAACTACTTCTTTAGATTGACATTCGAGGGAGAAACCGACACTATAAGCATCCGTTGTGTTGAACGACCAGATGCAGCATAAAAATTTGGACGTAGCAATACGTCCATTTCCCTTAACTTTATATCTTTGCGTAAAACGATAGAGATATAGAAGAAAAATAGAATTACATATAATTAAGATATAAGCGTTAGCTATTTGTTACTTGTCTAAGAAATCGGCAAAATTTATCAAGACAACAAGTGCAAATGAGTGTTACGCCTGTGCTGTAAAAAGCGCAGGCTGACTTGTTTGTTGTTGTCAGGTTTTTGCCGAACCTCTTAGACGCAAATAAGCTCAGTCCTGCGCTTATTGCATTTTAAAGGTTTGGTGGACTGCAAGCCAATGTTTAAACATGGGCACTAACTATAAAATTGAACGTCTCTACAATGATCTGAATGCCAAGTCACTCGAACTTGCAGATGCATTGGATCTAAACACCTTATCCAGCTATCAAAAGCAATATCAGCTCTCACAATTACGGCAAATTGTAAGCGAAATTAGGACACTACAGACATCTTCTAGTTACGATGGAACTAAGCTCCTAAGACTGCCAAACGGCACTTCTGCGCCAGCTAATGCAGCCATTTACGGTGCTATGATGTTCGTGCAGGAGATTGAAAAAGAGTTAAGAAGCACCCCAAACATTATACCTACTCGGAACGCTAGCCCCATTAATCAACAGCCGCAATTGAAACCCCGTACCAACAACTCTGGTGATTGGGTTGATCAACTTATAGGCTTAGGCTTGGGATTATTCGGTCTATGGCTATTTGTGATGGCTATTATGTCCTTTGTAAATGGTTCTACAGGAGTTATAGATGCAACATTAGGTGTTGTTCTTGGTATCATTCTTTTAGGGGTAGCAGGTGCCTGCTGGCTCTATAGCTATGCAATGTTTAATAACAAATAGATAAACAATTAACATCAATGAGAAAACAAATCTTAACGCTCTCGGCTGCCATGCTGCTGATTGTAGCATCATGTTCTAAATCAACTACTGAAGTTCCGTATGAACCACCAACACTATTCAAACGTTGTAAGCAAACGGAGGTAAAGTTTAATGACGGTACTGTGTTTGAATATGCGTACGACGACAAGGATAGAGTTGTAACGTGGAAGCAGGTATGGAAGAACAGCCCAATCGAAACTATTACCTACCTTTATTCAAACGATCAGATTGTAGAAACAGAAGTTGTCGGTCAACAACGTACGGTTACTAGACACATTTTTGATAGTGCAGGAAGAATAGGTACCAGCAGGGTTGACGGTACAAACCGCACTACAGTCTACACCTATGATGTAAATGGGTATATGACGCAAATAAGTGTGAACAATGCGCAGGAGCTTACGCAGTTTCTTTGGACTGATGGTAACTTGACCACTGTTAGGTTCGACCATGGAAGATATATAATAAGTTACGAAAAACAGGATAACAATTACAGTGGTGGCTTCTTTTTGTACAACACGAATGATGCGTTTCCCGAAGAGCTTGAAACACCATTGTTTGATTACTACGGTAGACGTTCGAAACTCCTACCAACTAAGTCCGTTGTTACTAGGAATGGAACTGAAACTACAGAAACCTACACCTATGAAAAAGATAAAGTTGGTAACATTACTAAGTTCGTCAACAGTGTAAAGGTTGGTGCTAATACAAGTTACACCAATACAATGCAATACACGTACAATTGTAATTAATAATGTAATCGAGCCGTAGCAATGCGGCTCTTTTAATTTTATGTCTATGAAAGTAAATCTACAAGAGGTTCAACAGTTGAAGGCTAAGTTTAATGCTATGTTGCTTGACGAAAGCGTGTTAACCTATAGTGATAAACAAGCAATGCAGGAGGTTTTTAACATTGAGCATTACCTATTATCAAATGCTAAATATGATGCAAGCTTTCAAATTGGCATGTTAAAGGAATTGGTAAAGGATTGCAGTACTCAAATTGCCGAGCACCTGAAGCCGTTCTTAGCTAGTTTGTAATCGCACTCCTGATACATACACCCATTGCTCAAAAGGAGTGGCTTAAGCGAGCAATGGGTTAGTACAGTCGCTGATTTGGTGCTGCTACTTCTATCCTGTATCTATAAAAGGTAATGCGTGCACTTTACCACCTGTATCTCTTGGGTTGGGACAGTGCAAACCCGATTAGGTTAGAAGGTATTCGTCGCTACTAATGTTTGCATAAGAGACCGCCAAACACCTGTTTGTCACTCCTTATGCTTAAACAAAGCGGCGCAACTCATGATAGCCTACTCTGAATTTATAATTCGTTACACTCAAAGATAAATTCATCGGCTATCTCAGCGCAGCACACCTTGCTGACTCGTAAAGACATCATAATTGTCATGATAGTTGGTTCAACTATCCCGCCAATCACTTGCGTAGAACGTAGCTATAGTCGTGCTATGCACTTTACCTATAGCATCTTTACTCGATGTGCAAGGCAGGTGTGCAAAATAATACGCGCCTATTTGAGCCGGTCCAACGGGCTTACTATTTTATTAAGGTGTTTGTTGGAAACCTTTGCATAAATTTCAGTTGTCTTGATTTGGCTGTGCCCTAAAAGCTTCTGGATAAAAAACATATCCGTTCCATACTCCAATAAATGTGTGGCATAGCTATGCCTTAGCCCATGTATTCCGACAGCCTTACTTATATTGGCTTTTTTCATGCTATTTTTAAAAACTGCCTGTATACTTCTGTCTGAATATCTGCCGCCGAACTGTCCCTCAAAAAGATATAGCTTTGGAGTGTTTTTAATGTAATATGCTCTTAATTCTTCAAGAATGCTTGCAGGAAGTGGTACATATCTGTCTTTTTTACCCTTTGAATTTTGAATGTGAACCATCATTCTACTGCTATCTATATCTGTAATTTTTAGGTTTGTCAATTCGCTGACACGTAGCCCCATACCATAACAAAGGCGTAACATCAGCAAATGCTTAGGGTTTTCAGTTACCTTGAAAATCTTCTCTATGTCACTTTGGCTAAATGCCTTTGGTAATTTTGAAGGCTTTTTCGGACGGGGTACTTCCACAAAGAATCTTTCTTTGTTCAATACCTTCTCAAAATAAAACTTAAGGGCATTTAATCGTATATGGATATAATTTTCACTGAGTTTTAATGTATTTATGCAGTATAAGATATAACTTCTTAGCCTCTCAGGGCTTAGCTCGTCTACGCTATGCTGCTTTAGCAATA
Organism: Pedobacter sp.; assembly: GCF_965249885.1. Lineage (GTDB taxonomy): Bacteria > Bacteroidota > Bacteroidia > Sphingobacteriales > Sphingobacteriaceae > Pedobacter. Next base: position 51,136 of record NZ_OZ252254.1, read on the forward strand.
GCAGCAATTGGAGAAATTCATTGGAATAGGTCTTCACAGTTTTATTGCTATAACCCTTTAGTTGCAGCTGTTCTATGTACCTTTTATAGGCATTTTGATTGGTACTACTTATTTGGTTTGCCTGATTGTTGGGGAGTTCGAAAGTTTCAGGCAGTCCTAGAGCGTCTCTGTGATGCTTACAGTCTGGAATATGCCATTTCTTCTGTGAAGAACTCCAACGTGCAATTGGGAATGAGTGTTTAAGTCTTAATATCAGTTCTTTGTCGTAGTCAAATGTTATCCAGATTACCTTTTTGTTTTGATGTTTTCCAAGTGAGATGAGGTATTTTTTAAGTTCCATAGATATACGTATTTTGTATGGTAGGGAGTTTCTGTCAATTAAAATCAATACAAAATACGAAAGTTCTGATAATGTTGTTAACAGGCTTATTATAAAAGCTTTATGGGCTTCGTATTTTGTATGGTTAAAATTGTATATATTGCGTATATTATAATGTTATATGCTATGCTAAAAACGACCGTACATACATTCAACAACCTTGACAAATGGTTGTCCGACAACTTCTATTTTGAGGACGGACACGTTTTGGCAATCAAGGAAAATCCTCTTGAAATTATTGTTGGTTATAACGTTAAAGCAAACTATAAGGCAAATTCAGAAAGACACATTTTGCCCTTCAAAATCACTCCATCTAAAATTTACGAATGGACTTTTGACAAAGATGTGGTAAATGTTGGTGACGACAATTACATCGAATGTATTGAAGCAAGTGAAGTTGAAAATGGTGTTTGCATAGAATTCTCAACTCCTGCGACTTTTCGACTAGTAGCTGACAATCTCGAAATTGAAGAACAAGAATTAGTAAAAACGACTTTTAAGCCTTGGGCAAGCGAGACAGAAATGTATTTGACAACTGAACTTACAGAAATTCCAAGACCTGAATTTTGGAAAGAAAAATTAAGCAAATACGGACACTACATTTTGTTTCGTTTTTACGCAGGTGACGAAAGACAACCAGAACAAGTTCCATATCCAGACTACCAAGGCTACTACATACAACTTGCGGACAGAATTAGCTCGACACAAGAAGGAATTTTTCTAAAACATTTGAAAATGGAGAACGGAAAATTGAGTTTGAGTTTTGAAAATAAGGACGAAGAATTGAAAAATGTTTGGGACGACTTAACGATGGTTCTAGCAGACTTACCAAATGCTAAAATCAATAGCGGAAATTGTGAATTTACAGGAACAAATTGGAAACAGTATTTAACCGATAAAGTATTACCGACAACTGAATGAAAAGAAGCACAGCATATAACAAGGGTTTTGCGTCAGGCGGGCTGAAGTGCAAAATTCAACGGCAGTTTTTCAATTGAACTTTAGTAATAACATCAACTTTTGTGCTTCGATTTCCCGCCCGAACGGAAAGCCCGAAGACGTTGTGTGCAAGGCTAAACGACCTCTTCATCCAAACTTTAGCAAACAATTTTTGAATATAAATTTAATACATTTACAATGCCAAAGTGTTTTTAAGACAATAATTTTATGGATATTATAAACTTTCCTGAACATTTATTTGAAAATAACTACACGGAAACATCAGACCTGCAAATTGCTAACTACGAAGTGCATAAACATGTTTCCAAAAATAAGATTAATCTAAACAAAAATGCATTCAGTTTTTTGTTGGACGGACAAAAGGAAATTCACTTTTCGAATGACATCGTTTCGATAAATGATACACAATCCTTACTCCTGGCATCGGGGAATTTTTTAACAACAGAAATTGTAGGGGCAAATAGTTACAGCTGCCTGCTCTTTTTCTTTTCTCAAAAAAATATCAATGATTTTTTATTGAAATATGGACATCTATTCAACCCAAGGGACTTTCATATAACAGCCACCAATAGCCCCTATTTCCTTATACAAAAAGACAATTTTATTATCCATTATATTAATTCCATTCACCTGATTTATAGCTTGAATCAAACAATCTCTCAAAAGATTCTGGAATTAAAATTTGAAGAAATTATGTTGTATCTGGCTGATAAGTATGGGCAAAGTTTTTTTGCTTATCTCCATTCATTGTTAATCAATGAAAGGGAATTATCTTTTAAAATGGTCATTGAAAAAAATCTGTACACGAGTTTGAATATTGATGAGGTCGCTTTTCTGTGCAATATGAGCTTGTCTACTTTTAAGCGAAAATTTAAACAATTATATCAAGAGTCTCCAGGAAAATGGTTTCAACTAAAACGGCTCAACAAAGCCAAAAAGTTATTGCTTAATAATGAAGCGACACCGTCAGAAATCTATATGGACTTTGGTTATGATAGCTTATCAAATTTTAGCACAGCCTTTAAAAATGAATTTGGTTATAGTCCAAAAAACATTATGAAAACTTGACCTTTTTTCATAAGTTTTTGAACTAAATAAAAAAGCCTCACAAGCTTCAATGAGCTAAATTGTGTTAAAACAAAATTGGTTTAATTTAAAAATAAAAAGACATGAAAAAATTAGGATTATTAGTTCGACTAGAAGCAAAAGCAGGAAAAGAAAAAAATGTTGAAGAGTTTATTACAAGTGCATTGCCACTTGCTAATGAAGAAGCGGGTACTATTACATGGTATGCGTTCCGTATTGACACTTCTACATTTGGCATTTTTGACACTTTTTCAGATGAAGAAGGCAGAGAAGCACATCTTGGTGGTAAGATTGCAAAGGCGTTAATGGAAAATGCACCTGAATTGTTGGCTACTGCACCATCTATTGAGAAATTGGACGTTTTAGCGGCTAAATAAACATACCACAATTATTATAAAATGGCAGCCTGTCAAAGTTCTGTAAATGAATTTGGACAGGTTGCCATTGTTTACAAAACAGCTTGATAATAAATTAAGCTTAGACTGACGAAGAAACCCAGCACACAACAAGGGTTTGCCAAAAGCGGAGCTGAAGTGCTTCTATTAAACATTTCTGCAAGGTTCAATAGTAGTAATTCTATTGACTTTTGTGCTAAAAAACTCCGCCTTCGGCAAGCCCCGAAACGTTAGTGGCAATGGCAGAACAACCGTACCCCTGAAATTAAACGGCTGAAAAATAACAACCTGACACAGAAAAAAATAATAAAAATCTACCACACAGGATTTTTTTGCAGTACAAAATTCAACCTTGCTTCAACACCTTTTTCCTTTTAAAATACAAAGCTACATAAGACAAAACCGCACAAACAAGTCCAATCCAAATCATAGCCCAAATTGCACCCGAACATTGGGACAACGTTCCTTCTTCTATCAGCAAAATTCTGAATGCCTGTAAGAAATGCGTAAGCGGAATCACATTTGCAACAGCCACAACCCAATCGGGCATTTGCGAAAGCGGCCACGTAAATCCGCTCAAAATAAAGCTCGGAGTGGCTATAACCATCAATATTTCGGTTGCTTTGAGCTGACTCGAAATCAGTATGCTTACCAATATCCCGATAAAGCATACCGACAACACGAAAATTCCCGCTACAAAGGTCAAAGCACCTAGATTTTCATAAAACGGAATCCTGAACCAAAACGTAAACAGATAATACAAGATCCAAATACCGAAGCTCATTATCAGATACGGAATTATCTTAACTGCCATTATTTTAAGTAGGGATTTGTTTTCCGAAACCAATGTTCTGAAAGTTCCGTTTTCGTATTCGGAAGCAAAGGACAAAGCCAAGCCTAACAGCAAAACCTGTTGTAAAACCGTTGCCAAAATGCCAGGCCACAAAAAGTACATATAGTTCGTGCTTCGGTTGTATTTTTTAATAAATGTGGTTTTGAACGGCTCATATTGCGACATTGCCACACTTTCAGGCATTCCTTGTTTTTTAAGAGCTTCAATCTGAACTCCCGCTTTAAGTGTTCCTAAACAAATCTGAATGGCTGTCGAAGCATAATTGGCTGTTAAAACATTCGAAGTATTTACAATGGTAAGCACTTCGGGATATTTTTTGGTCATTACCTGTTTCTCAAAATCTTTCGGAATAATCACAACCGCAGGAATATTATCGTTTTCCGCTACGATTTTAGCTAAATCGTTCTGGTCGTACTGGATAAAAGCCACGTTCAGAACCTCATTATCCTGCATCATTTCAATAGCTTTTCGGCTCATCTGACTTTGGTCTTCATCAACCACCACAACAGGCAAATCGGTAACTTTACCTTTCTGATAAACAAAGCCTAAAAGTATTCCGTACATAATCGGAGCCCCAATAAAAAGCAACCGAAGCACACTGTTATCCCAAAACAAACGGAATTCCCTTTTTATAAGCGAAAAAAAGTTTTTCATAATTTCTTATTACAATTCTAAAGTAACCGTAGTTTTCGTAAACAAATCTTTAGCTTGTTCTACATCAATCGGACTGATTTTTATCTCAAAAAGACTCTCCTGAATTTCATAATCGGGATAAGCCGTTGCGATGTTTGCATAAGCTCCCAAAGCCTTAACCGAAGTTATTTTTCCCTTAACCTGACTTTTGTTATAGACCACATTAACCATTACTTCCTGTCCTTTCTGAACCTTTGAAAGCCGGCTTTCGGGAATCGTAAAACGGAAATAAGTCGATTCCGAAATCGTTCCGCTAATCAAGGTATAACCGGGAAGTGCCAGCTCCCCTGCTTTAAGCGTAATGGACTCTACCGTCATATCCTGCGGAGCAATTATATACCGCTCGGAATCCGCAACCGAAACTTCCTGTAAAGCACCCAAAGCTCTTTCCTGCTGTCCCAATGCCATTTTTTGCTGTTCAATTCTCGCTCCGTATTTCACGTCCGAAATTTCAGCCTGAACAGCCAGATACTGCGATTGGGCTCCCTGATATTTGGCGAAAGCCTCGTCATACATCTGTTGGGAAACCAACGAATCTTTAAGCATATTTGACAATCGGTCAATGGATTTTTGAGCCAATTCGTACTGTTCTTTGAGTGCTTTTTGTTTGGCTTCTAGCTGTTTGAGCTGATTGTCCGTAGCTCCTTTCAAAGTCATATCATATTGGGCTTTTGCCGACTGAACAGCACCCTCTGCCTGACTTTTTTTGGCATCGACTTCGGGAATGTCCAAAATAGCAAGCGTATCTCCTTTTTTGACAAAATCTCCTTCCTGAATACGGATTTCAATGATTTTTCCGGGAATTTTCGATACGATTCCGATTTGCTCCCTTTCGATTTTTCCCTGAATAACCTCGGTTTTCGGCTTACCACAACCGACAGCGGAAATCACTACAACTAATAATAAATATATATATTTCATTATTTTTGATAATTTAGTTTAAAATGGTTTTGGTTAATTCTCCTGTTACGGAAAGTGTTTCTAAAGCGGACAGCCTTTGCTCTACTAAAATCTGAATTTTATTGGCTGATGCTTTAAACAAATCGTTTTCTGCTTCCAATCTTTCGGAAATGTTGATAAGCCCTTCCTGATATTGCCTTACAGCCATATTCAGATTGTTTGAAGCCACTTTTTCCTGCTCCAGACCGATTTGGTATTTCTGATTCTGAATCCTGTAATTCGCCAGGTTATTTTCCAAAAGCAAAGCAAATTTCTCCTTGGTATCGTCTAATTGATTTTGCACCTGTTCCGCATTTATCTTGGCTTCGTGGATTTTGTGCTTACGTTCAAATCCGCTGAAAATTTCCCATTTCATCGAAAGCCCTACCATCCAATTCGGACTCATCGTAAATTCGTTCATTCTTCCGTAAAGTCGGGAATTTACCATTGGAATTTCGGGAGTAATCATCGTAGCGTCAAAAAGGCTCGCATAAGTAACACCTCCGAATGCTCCCAAAACAGGAAGATAACTCCCTTTTTCTTTCTTAATCATATAATCCGATGCTTTTTTGAACGATTCCAAAGCTTTTAGCTCCTGTTTGTTTTCAACCGATAAATCTTCCGAAATCATATAAGGAGCAAGTAAATATTCTACTTCTTTGATTTGGTTTTCAGAATATCCCGTAAGGTAATTTATCTTTTGGTAAAGTACTTTTCGTTTTCCCTGAAGTTCTATTTTTTTGGATTGTAATTCGAGATTCGCCAATTTGATTTTGTCCCTGTCATACGGAATGGCAAGTCCTTCTTCGATAGCCCTTTCTACTCTTTTGGTTTCTGTAGCCAAGCGTTTTTCGCTGTCATTCAGTAATTTTTCGACTTCGTTCAGCAAATGGACCTGGTCAAACGAATGAATCACTTCTTTAATCAGGTTTTCTTTTTCAGCCTCGGAAAGATAAGCCGTTCCGATTCGTTTTTGCTCCAAAGCCTTTGCTCCGTTTTCGATTTGAAAGCCACTGAATAAAACCGTTTTTGCCGTCAGGCTTCCCATCAGTACGTTTCCGTAACTGTCAAACGATTGCTTTCCGTCAAAAATCGGCTGATTGATAACCGGAATGTTCCCCGTTGGTAAATCGAGCGTTATTTTCGTATCGAAATACATATAATTTGCCGAACCTTCTACTTTCGGAATGTATTTGTTCCAAACACTTTTCTTTTCCGTACTGATTTTTTCCACTTCCAAATCTTTGTTTCGGATAGAAGCGTTTTTGTCGATTGCTTTCTGAATTGCTTCCTGCAAAGACGGGCTCACATCAATTTGAGCCTTTCCTTCAAAAGCCAAAAAACAGACAAGTATAGGCAGTAATTTTTTAATTTTCATTTTACCTCTAAATTTTGATATATTTTATGCAACACTTCTTTTACTGTCAATATATTTTCAACACTGATTCCTTTAATAGATTCTTCTACGGTAGCATTGACAAGATTCATAACTTTTTCCTGTATTTGCTTCCCTTTTTTTGTCAGAAAAATCAAATTGGACCTTCTGTCGTTTACATCGGGTTTTCGCTTGACCAAACCGTCTTTTTCCATATTGTCAATCAAACGGGTTACGCTTGGTCTGTCCCGAAAGCTCTTATCTGCCAAATGCTGTTGCGAACAACCGTCATTTTCCCACAAAACAGCCAAAATAGACCATTGTTCCTTGGTTAATTCTACTTCATTCTGTCTGAAATTCTTATTCAAAATACGATTAAATGCCTGTGGTGTTCTACCCGTAAGCAGATTGTAAAAATCCTGATATTCTAAAATTGACTGCATAAACAATTGTTGTTACGACAACAAAAGTAAAGAATATTTTTATCCTGAAAATATTTTTTGGAAAAATTAACATTTCGAGAAAATGCAAAAGTTTTTTAATCTTTTGATTTACAGATAAATGTATCAAACAAAGAGTAAACAAACAGCCACAGCCACTAACAAGGGTTCCTATGTAAAGCAGTTTTCCTAGAACCAAGTTAATCATTCCTTTTAAATATTCCAATAAATTGACATTTGGGGACTAAATTAATGCTCCTCAAACACCTCGATAATCATTAAGCTCAGGCTCCTATGTGTGGCTGCTTCTACGCGGAAACACCACCTGCACCCGTATGGTTGTATTGATTTTAAATACAGCTACCTGCTTTGCGGTGTGAAAGCATCAAGCTTCACAACCCATGTTTTGTAGTCTGGATTTTGTTTTTTGATGAGCTTTTAACAATTATGTTTTCTATATATATATCCTTTTTATGCCATAGCCTGTGGTTTTTGGTGATTGATCTGATAAGGTTTCCCTGTTTTGATAACCGACAGGATACGGTTCAATAATTTTCTGGCAATCTTAACTACAATACTTTTTGGGTTCTTGCCAATATGTGTACGGTAATAGGACTGCATCTGTGGATCTAGCCGCAGGGCAACCCAAGCAGCTTCTATAATATAACTACGTAGCAAACCTCGGCAACGTGGGGTTACCCCAAACACATTCTCTGTACCTCCGCTATTGCGCATCATCGGTACCAGTCCAATGTAGCTCGCAAAACTTGCCTCGTTGCCAAACCGCCTAATATCGCCCAGTTCGGCAATTAAGGCACTGGCCAAATAACCGCCAATACCCGGAATACTTTTAAGCAGATAATAATCCTGTTTATGGTGTTTACGGCAATGTGAACGTAGCTGGTTGGCCAGTTCCAGATATTCGCCATAGATAAACTCGTAAACACGCAACTTACTGTTTAGGCATTGCTGGCCTGTAGCAGAACGCCATTCGATGTGCTTAAGCCATTCGATAAACGACTTGGTCCAATTGGGATTGTCATGGGCCTCGGGAATTTTTATGCCCTGATAAAGCAGCAAGCTCTTGATGTGTGTTTTAGCCGACCGAAGCTGGCGGGTAATGGCAGCCCGATGCCTTAAAAGACTTTTTAGTTCGTCTTCCCAATCAGTTGGAATATGAATAGCCTTCAGTTCGCCCAACGATAGTTGCCTGCTCAGGTTACGGCAATCAAGTTTATCGGTCTTCTGGTAATATTGCTTGTTGCTGGTGGGCACATCTGCTGGGTTTACAACCGTTACATCCCAGCCCATCTGCATAAAATAACGTGCCGCACTAAAACCACAACAACCAGCCTCGTAGGTGAGCGCTATATCGTAACCGGGAAAGTTCCGCTCAACGTAATCATAAACCACTGAAGGGTCTGCCGGAACGGTGAAACTTTTGTGGTCGCTAATATCACTTCGGATATGAACCGACCAGCTTTTCTTGTGAATGTCGATACCAATGTATAACTTCGGTAAAGCAGTAATTTCTGTTGCCATATTTCAATTGTTTTGGTAGCTAATTAACGTTAGACTACATCTTTTTTGGATGGAACAGGATTGCTGCTTTTACATGGGTGCTTTGCAAGAGAGCGGGTTAAGTGCTAAATTCAACTTTTGTGCTTCTATTCCGCAAAAACCATTTTTTATTTGCTTGAAAAGTGTAAATTAGCAAATAAAAAAATGGTTTTGCTACGTTGGTGCTAAATTGAAAGTTTGTGCTTTCTAATCCTCTCCCTCGCAAAGCCCCGAACCGTTATGGCTCATTATAAAAGACGACACCGAAAATAAATGGCAAAAATTGACCGAAATAGTTCCCAAGACGCAAAACGAGTTTTTGAAAAATTACTTCCTGACAGTGAAACACGTTCCAAAGTTGAAAACTTTTTAGGCAATGCTATTGGATTTGCAGACACCTTAAATTCAGAAAAGTGGAATTATGGATGCTTTCATCTAGCTTTTTAAACTTACTTATCTTGCCGCAACATTGTTCCCTAAGTGGGCATTGCTTACAATCGCTCTCACTGCTGCGGTAAGTTTTCTTCTGGTAGCCCTTGCTATCGGTATGGGTGCTTTTGTATGGCAAAATAGCACCATTACCTCCTGCCTGTATGCATTCGTATTGGTTTTTTTCTTGGTTATAGATAAAGCCTACTCGCTCTGGCCTGTATTGCCCGAAGTTGGGTATCCAGGCATCTATTTGGTGGTCTTGGCAATACTGCAAACTCTCTCCACTGCTGTAACCAGCATCGGCAATCACCTGGTCTATTTCAAGTTCGTTATCCGCTAGGTTAGCTATCGTTTGCTCCATGATATCCGAGAAAATAGCGCTGTCCTTACTGCCTGCCGTACTGGCGCATGCCCCGGTAATTACATGCTGGGCATCATCAACGGCCAACTGCCCAGCATAGTTCAATTGGCGGGGTTTGCCGGGCTTGGTCGATATCTTTGCATCGGGATCGGTGGGGCTATAATGGGTATGGTTGCTCAGGTATTTAGGGCGTATCTCTTTGCCTTCTTCATCTAAACGGGCACTATCAACATGCCCAGGCATCCCTTTATACTCCTCCTGTTTCCATTGGTGGTGCCGCTCTACCATCTTTTTACGGGCACTGGTTACCTTGTATTGGCTATTAGCTTCCAGCTCATCCACAAATGCCGAGGCGTCAGCTACTATTTCTTTTTCTAGCAAACTATCCATACTGGCATTGGCCTTAATAAAAGCACTATCTACACATTGGCGCTTGCCCCTTACCATCCCTTTACGTACGCATTGGCGAAGCACTTCTTGAAACAGGCTTAAAAATACCTCTTGGCCATATAGTTGACGGGTGCGACTGATGGTACTGTGCCATGGCAGCTCTTCCTGCAAATCGTAACCTAAAAATAAACGAATGCTTAAACTGTCGGCACAATAACGTAATAGCGCTCTATCGCTATTGATGTTGTTGAGATAAGCCACTAGCAGTATCTTAAAAAAAACAACAGGATCTATACTTTCTTGTCTTTCTTTACCGTAATAAGCTTTGGTTGCTTTATACAAAAAGTGTAAATCTAACTGAGATGATAAATGGCGGTAGTAATTGTCGGAGGGAACTAGTTCTTCCAAACTTAACTGATAGAACAATTGGGGATGAAAACTCTTACGTCCTTGCATATAGGAAGATACGAATTATTTATCTATTTTTAGAGAGTTGTGCAACAAGCACAGGCGTTTGGCTCAATGGCGGGTGAAGTGATTAATTGAACATTTTACCTCGCACCAACTTTTGTGGTATGTTGACAGTTTTGAGCTCCGAAATCCGCTTCTTCACAAAGCCGAAAGTCGTTTTTTAGGGATTAAAATCAGTTTTATTATTGAATATATAAAAGTAACCAAAAATAGAATTACCCCCTTAAATGAGAAGTTTGATTAATTAGTACACACTTTGGCTTACTATTGGAAGTTAACAAACTTCTTACCTTATAGACAGACAGGTTGAAATGATAATTCTAAATGCCACTCAATCGTACACCAAATTTGTTACCACTATATAACACCTTCTAACATTCGTGGATTACACGTCTGTAAAGTAGCAAATCGTGATTTAATGTCGACTTTGACGTTAGTACAATTCTGTTTTTAAGAAAATAGATTAAATGCAACACAGAAGAGATGTAGTAAGAACACAATTTAGACATACCACCTTATAGAAAGTAAGGGGCAAGAATGGTTTTTTACCTATTATTTTTACCACTAGAGATTAGAAGTTAATCCTGCTTGTTTACAAGGTGAATTAGTTACCCGCCATTCAAATTACAAGGCTGACCTATATTTCTAAACCGGATATCTAAGCTGTCCATGTTTTTTACCTATTATATACCCCTTCTTAATATTCGTGGATTTTACCAATAGACAGCAAGAACGATAGATTTAAATCCAAATTTGCCTATTTGAAGAATCGTATTAGCATATTTTAAACAAAAGCAATAATCCCCCAGCTTTTCAACTGAGGGAAATAACAAAAACCACTATTTATATAAACGAACTTAAAATCTGTATTCCTTTTAGGTGCTCATCTGAATCTGGAAGACTTTTGTAAACGAATTTAAACCACTTGTATCTCTGTAAATCAATCATTTTAGGAGTTCTTTTATAAAACTCCGCAGGTGTGAATTCATTATTATAAATGCTTTTCAATTTCTGCTTGACTACTTTTGTTTCGTAGAACTGTCCTACAGTAAAAGCTTTTCTAAGTTCACTGAGCATATATTCATTGACCGACTGATTGAAGAACTTGTTATATTTTTCTAAGAATTCGTTCTTGAAATTAAGTATCGTTTCAATCCTGCCCTGTTTATCTTTTGTATCTTCCAGCACCTTCGCTAACCGCTTAAAGTACGGGGTTGAATCTAGAATGTGGTTGTTATCTACGGTTAGTGGTTGTTCTTGCGATACGTTTGTACCTAAAGCGTTATGTGCATTCATCTTCTTTAATTTAATTGATAAGTAATTGCGTTAATTGATCTAGATGGCTTATTTTAACATATTAAATTGATTTTTTTACCTTGTAGGCATTCATGGCGAATTTAGCAAGTAGTGTGTTTAACTAACACACTATCTTACGAATTAACGTCTGGAAATGATAATTGAGCTTCCTCCATCATTGAAGATTGATTTTAAAACAAACAATCAATTATCCAAACCCCTCTAACTCTTTCGCCGTTAATTATACGAGTTGAATACTTGTATTTAAACCAACCATTTTTCGTTAAATCTGTTAACTTCGCAATTCGATTAAAGAACTCAAGAGGAGCGAATTCGTGATTATAAAGGTCTTTAATTTTCTTCTTAGCCTCTTCTGTTGTGTAGAATTCACCAACACGCAATGTTTTACCCACTTCACACTTAAAAGTGTTATCAAATGCGATATTAAACCATTCATTGTGGGCGGCTGCAAAGTCTGGAATATTTTCTAGTCTGAACAATATGTATCTGTTGAAAAGATCTTTTTTAATGTTATCATCTTTAACTGTCGATGTAATGTCGCCGAGTTGGCTGAAATACTTGTTTATATCTATCTTACCAGTTTCGGCAATTGTAAAGTTTGAAAGGTCTAGTTCAGGTATATGCATACCTATAGTGATATTTGTAGTCATTTTATAAATAATTAAAGGTTTATGATTCAAGTGAGGACAGATTTGTCACTCAGTGTATCTGTAGAGGCTGATCTTCTTAACTAATGTAAAGATACGAAAAATTAGTCGCTTATCATAAATTTTTAATATATTAAATAATTGATAATCAACATTTTAAATCTTAATTCTTTAACAAATAACACGTGATTTATCACTTAAATCTGTACTATATAAAAGGTGGGAAACCTCCTACCTTTTAAACAAGTGAGGTTTAGGAAAACTTGTTACCCAATCAGCTTAAGTGTCCACTTTTTTTAAGCTTCTATATACCCCCTCTAAAAATCACGGATTTGGCACTTCCTCTGAAATGGGCTGCGCTTTGAATTCTAATTGGCAGAAATCAACTGTCAACTTTTGATAAAATGATTTAAACCACCATTAGATTGCAAGTTATGTTAGAATGTGTAAATTAGCTTTAACATTTGAATTAATCTCATTGCCATGAAGTTTAAAATCACACTCCTTCTACTATTAATACTCACTACATGTTCATTTGCCCAGACAGCTGTATCGGAACATTTAGTTTTTAAAGGAGTTCCAATCGATGGAAGCCTAAGTCAGTATGTTTTAAAAATGAAACAGAGTGGTTTTGCAACCGTGAGCTCTGAGAACGGCTTGGCAATACTAAAAGGCGATTTTGCTGGTTTCAAGGATTGCCATATTGGCGTTTCCACTTTAAAGGACAAAGATTTAGTACATAAAATAGCAGTATTATGTCCTGAGAGTGAAACATGGTCTTTACTTTCTGGTAATTACTTTAACCTAAAAGAATTGCTTACCGAAAAGTACGGGACGCCCTCAGATGTAGTTGAAAAGTTTGATAGTTACACGCCTAGGGATGATAATGGGAAAATGAGCGCGGTTAAATTTGACAGGTGTAAATATTATACTATATGGAAAACCGATAAAGGTGATATACAATTGACTATCGTTCAAAAGGATTATAAATGCTCAGTTAGTCTTATTTATATGGATAAGTTAAATAGCGACATAATTAGAGCTAAGGCTAAAGACGATTTGTAGTGATTGTTAAATTGCTTCATATTATTCTTCCCGTAATGACTGCAATTCTACCTCGTTTCATCAATGGTATTGCCATCCAAGAATTTGTCTAACCCCCTTAAGTAAACGCAATTGATTAAATCTTGGATAAATTGATAGCTTGATGTTGATCGTTTCCTGTCTGTTTAAAAGGTAGACAGTTGAAATAGGACAGGCAAAAAAGGAAGTTAATCTATCCAATAATACATTACTCAAAGATAAGCCTGTCTCCCCAACACGCTTAAAGAAATTCCGCCATAAACCCACAACTCCAACCGCACAGTCCATTTATTGCGTTGCTTCTTTGCTTAGTTGGTTAGAAAGCTTGCTCTGGTTCTATTATTAATTTTAAATACATTAACATGGAACAGAAAGAACTATTCAAGGTTGCTGAGGTGCAACTAAGTTACAAGCCGCATTTTAAAGCGCAAGAACGCCCTAAGATTACAAGCGCTAAGCAAGCTTATGATTTATTACTAGCCAATTGGGATATGGAGCTAATCAACTTCATTGAACAAGCTAAGATGATATTATTAAATAGAAACAATCGGGTACTTGGTATCATCAACCTATCTACAGGCGGTGGAGCTTCTACAGTAATGGATGCTAGAGTGATATTTACCACAGCATTGAAAGCAACTGCTACGAGCATTCTGGTGGCACATAACCACCCATCGGGCAATCTAAGACCATCAAGTGAAGATATTAGGTTAACAGAGAAGTTGAAGCTGGCTGGTAAGCTGTTAGAGATTGAAGTGCACGATCACTTGATTATAAGCGAAAATGGTTACTTTAGCATGGCTGAAGAAGCAATGATATAACGGAATTAACGTGATTTTAATTAATTAGATTTATAAACTGCGCGCCAAATGCGCGCCAAATCCTAGAGATATCCTTTAAAAGCTGAAAATAAAAAGGGCTTCTAGTGTTACCTAAAAGCCCTTCGCTGTACCCCCAACAGGATTCGAACCTGTGACCTACGGTTTAGAAAACCGGTGCTCTATCCAGCTGAGCTATGGAGGCCCTTATAATAAAACAATAAGATACCGTTTCATTATGGTGGTGCAAAGATATAATTTCTTGCAGGATTAATCTAAAAAATTTTAAAATTTATTCTTCCTAGTAGTTACCCGTAACCCCTAATTCCAAACCACGTAATTCCGCTAAGCCCCTTAACCTGCCAATGGCAGAATAACCAGGGTTGGTCACTTTATTCAAATCATCCAACATTTGGTGTCCATGATCAGGTCTAAATGGTATAGGCTCAGCACGTTTGGCATTCTCCTCGGTCACTACTTTCATCACTTCATACATGTTTACATCTCCACCTAAATGATCTGCTTCAAAGAAATTTCCTTCCTCGTCTTTAGCCACATTACGCAGGTGTAAAAAGTAAACTCGATCCTTTACTACATTAAAAATCTCAACGATGTTATTTACTGTCCCAGCTCCCAATGATCCCGTACAGAAACAAACCCCATTAAAAGGCTGATTTACCCTGCCTAGTAAATCCTCAAAATCTTCTTTAGTGCTAGCAATACGAGGCAAACCTAAAATGGGATAAGGTGGATCGTCGGGGTGGATAGTCATTTTAATGCCCAAATCTGTACAAGTATCGGCTATGCCAGATAAAAACCAAGCCAAGTTAGCTCTTAAACCTTCGTGACCAATCGCCTGATATTCATCAATGCTCGCCCTTAGGGTAGATAGCTCAATCTCCTTCTCGTTAGGAATCCCCATTAGCACGTTGATGCGCAACAAGTCAAGCTCATCCGTACTCATGGCTTCAAATTTTGCTTTGGCTTTAGAGAGAATATTCGCTTGATAATCAGCCTCCGCATGAGGTCTTTTTAAGATATAGATATCAAAAATGGCTAAGTCGGTCCAATTGAAGTACAAGGCTTTAGCGCCATTAGGCATCTCCAAATCCAACTGTGTACGCGTCCAATCCAATACCGGCATAAAGTTATAGCAAACAGTTTTGATTCCGCAAGCCGCTAAATTTCTTAAGGATTGATTGTAATTCGCTAAATATTGATCAGCATCAGCCCTACGCGTTTTAATTGCTTCATGTACTGGAACACTTTCAACCACGCTCCACGTAAGTCCAGCAGCTTCGATGATCGCTTTGCGCTCTTGGATATCTTCCAAAGGCCAAACCTCACCATGAGGAATGTGGTGCAATGCAGTAACAATACCGCTAGCGCCCGCTTGTTTCACATCTTGTAAAGACACTGGATCATTTGGGCCGTACCAGCGCCAAGTCTGTAATAGTTTATGTTGTTGATTAATCATGCTATTTATAAATGGATACTCAATAATACAGAATTTGCCGCTGATGCAATAAACTAGCGCAATAAATAGTTACGGAAACGTTAGCGTAGATTAGGGATTAGGTTTTAGGAGTTAGGTGTTAGTTATTAGTTACTAGTGGTCAGGAATCAGGGGTCAGGCATTAGTTCATGGAGTATGTCATGTGCCCACTGTGAACTGTAAACTGTAAACTGTGAACTGAAAACTGTGAACTGTAAACTGCCAACTGCCCACTGAAAACTGAAAACTAACCAATAAAAAAAGCCCCTTACGGAGCTTTTCATTTATAATGTGTTGTTATTATTTGCTTATAAAATTGTCACATTAACGGCGTTTAGGCCTTTTTTACCTTTTTCAACTTCATAGTTTACTTGGTCGTTTTCTCTGATTTGATCTTTTAGTCCTGTTACGTGAACAAAAATATCTTCGCCACCGTTTGATGGAGTGATAAAACCAAACCCTTTTGTTTCGTTAAAAAACTTAACTGTTCCTTCTTGCATTGTATTTATTATTAATTATTGATTATTGCTTATACTTTCGAACCATTATTGCACTTAAACCCTTAGGGGTTTTCTCTCGCTCAAAAGTGACTTTATCGTTCTCTTTGATGGTATCTAACAGTCCAGTTTTATGAACAAACAGTTTATGTCCTGTTTTGTTTTCTAAAATAAAACCAAAACCTTTTACCACATCATACATTGTAACTGTACCAATGTGCTCTTTCTCTTGTATTACCGGAGCAGCACCTAGCTGGATATCCTCTAATTTGATTTCCGTTTTAATAGCAGTTACTGGCTCGCTTGTAATGTTACCATACTCATCAACATACGCAATCATATCCTCAAATGAAGATTTTCCGCCCGTATGCCTACGATCCATGATTTTTTGAGCCTTGTCTTGTTTCTTTTTTGCTTTGTTTTTGTTTCTTTCTTTTTTGGCGAACGATTCACCCATACGTGTTCCTTTTTTAAAATTGATAATTTACTGCTCCTACCAATTGGATCAGCAATTGATAATTCATTGAGATTGCTTATAGATATTTAAGATGTTAGCTTTTGATGTTAGCCTAGAACACCAACCGAACAAATGTTAAATGCGGGAAATGGAAAGCGAAGACTGAAATTTTACTTCCAGAAAAGGCAAGACACTACCTTGATTTCTTCAAAGATACATAAAAATATTGGTAATAACGAATGTGTTAGCGATTGATTAAAGCAGGCCCAACAAATCTGCTTTGGACAGCGATTTAAAGATAGAGGCATCTGTTTTTACTAAATCGGCCACCAAATCTTTCTTCCTTTGCTGCATCAACATGATCTTTTCTTCAATGGTATCCGGACAAATGAGCCGCACCGCCATCACATTTTTGTGCTGACCAATACGGTAACTCCTATCAATGGCCTGGTTCTCTACAGCAGGGTTCCACCACGGATCTATCAGATACACATAATCTGCTTCGGTGAGGTTAAGCCCTACACCACCCGCTTTCAAACTGATCAGGAATACCCGCTGTGATTCATCCTTGGTAAAAGAATTGACCACTTCTTCGCGATTCCTAGTTTGGCCAGTTAAATAGCTGAATTTGATTTCTCTGTCTTCTAGCTCGGCTTTCACCAAATTGAGCATCCCCACAAATTGCGAAAAGACCAGAATTTTATGGTAAGGCGCTTTAGCTTCAATCTGTTCCAACAATACATCCAATTTTGCTGAGGAATTGCGATAATAGGCTTCCTTACTGATCAACTCTGGTGAATTACAGACCTGCCGAAGCTTGGTAATTCCCTGCAATACCTGCATGCTACTGCGGTGCAGCTCGTCTTCCGAGCGCCCCATCAAATAATCGCGGATATCGTTCCTTACACTGTTGTAAATTTCACGTTGCCGCTCCGCCATTTCACAATAAATCACCATCTCGGTTTTATCTGGCAATTCTGTGGCTACCTGTGCTTTGGTACGTCGTAAAATAAACGGTTTAATTTTTTGCTGTAGCTCCTCCGCCCTTTTGGTATCTTTAAATTGGTCAATAGGTACCGAAAACTGTTGCCTAAAGTACTCTCTATTGCCCAATAAGCCCGGACAAGCGAACGAAAGTTGCCCATACAAATCAAAAGTATTGTTCTCTATCGGAGTTCCAGTAAGCACTACCCTATTCCGTGATTGCAATAAACGAACGGCTTTGTAACGTTGGGCATCTGGGTTTTTAATGGCTTGCGACTCATCCAGAAAAACGTAGTTAAAACGATAGTTTTTCAACCAAGCGATATCTGTGAGTAAAGTGCCATAAGAAGTAAGCACAATTTGATATTGATTGAAATTAGCGGCAAGCTTTGCCCTGTCGGCACCATAAACGGTTAGCACTTTTAAACTCGGTGCAAACTTGCTGATTTCCTGATGCCAATTGAACACCAGCGATGCTGGAACTACAATGAGGTTAGTATTATGCCCGCCCTTTTCGGCTTGGGAAAGAATAAAAGCCAATATCTGAACGGTTTTACCCAATCCCATATCATCAGCAAGGCAACCACCAAAATTGAATTCATCCAAAAAATTAAGCCAGTTTAAACCCTCCTGCTGGTATGGCCGAAGCGTAGTCTGTAACAGCTTAGGTACTGGGGTGTTTGCTATTTCCTTAAAATCAGCCAATTTTGAGCGGTACAATTGCAATCGGTCTCTCACCTCCGAGCTTAAAAAAGCATCTTCGTATAAATCCTCCACCGTAGCATAGCTGATATGCGGCGTACGCAATTGATCTTCTACAATTTCACTACTCGCAAAATAAGCTTCAAATTTCGACAGCCATTCTTCTGGCAAGATGCCAATGGTACCATCATCCAAAGGCACAAACTTACTTTTGTTACGAATGGATTTGTGCAGGTGCTTTAGCGATACCGTTTGCTTGTTGAATTGCACTCTAATGGCCGTTTCAAACCAGTCGAGACCACTGATCACTTTAATATCTATCTCTGCTTTAAACTCGCTCAGCTTATTTTCCTTTAAGGCATTAAATCCTAAAATAGCGATGCCTTTACTGCGCCAAGCTTCAAAAGCATCCAAAAACCACTCGGGTGATAAGAAATGTTTGCGGTGCAGGTAAAAGCAATCGGCGTGGCGTTGCTCGGCAAATTCCTCCGCCTGTTCCGCAAAATAGGGATGCATTTTTGCTATATCGGTAATGAACTGCAGTTCGCGTTCTTCATCTCTCCGTAAGGTGAAAACCTGCCCTTTTTTATCCTTCGCCTTGATTTGCTTTTTGGAGATGACCGGAATTTCCAATCCACCGTAACGCATCACGGGCGTTAGCAAAACAAAATCTTCAGATTCGGTCAGATAGATGAGCTGCTCGTTATCCAAATCAAAACCTTGCTCTACAATTTGTTGTTTGCTGGCTGGCTTTAAATAAGAATAGTTGACCTTCACTTTCTCTTCCAACGCATCAAGAATATCACGCTGAAAATTTTCATAAGTCTCCAAATCCAATACCAACTGATTGCGATGGTGTTTAAAGAATTCGATCAATGAAAGCAATATTGGGTCGGCAATGAAATGGAACTGCTGTTTCATTAACATGAAATACTGCAAACGAACTTCTGCCATTTCCAATGCTACCGTCTGATTGCCAAAATGCAATAGGCCACTTATAAAGAAATCATCTCCTCTCCGATCAACATTCAGTTCTATTGACGGACTGAGTACGTGTAGATCCACCTGCTGTAGAGCGTTTGCGGTAATCGTGGCCGCTAGCTTTTCATCATGCAGGTAAACGGAAAGGTTAAATGGGTTTTTAACGATGGCCTTCAATGCTGCTACATCGGAAGTAGTTTGACTTTCTTGGTAATGATTTTTGAATTTACTGATTGCAGCGTAAAACTTGATTTCATCCTGCTGTTCAGATTTCCAAGCTAACTCAAGCGGATCGATCAATTGTAAAGGATTTTTCAGCTTACCTTGTTTAGTTTGCTGCGCCTGATAAAGCTCAATTACCAAATGTCTGTAATGCCTGTGCCTACTAAAAACGATAACTAATTTTCCTTCATGTTGCTTTTTAAATGGAAGCTTTGGGTTACCATGGATGATGGGCAATAGTTTATCGTAACCTATTTTGCCTTTCAGTTCATCATCCATTTTTTGCATGGCATAAAGATAGGAATTTTAGAGGTGTTGCGGTTATGAGTTGTGAGTTACGGGTTGTGGGTTACGAGTTATGGGTTATAGGTTACGGTTTGGTTTCAGCTTAATAGAAAACTTCGTAGGTTTTGGAAACCTACGAAGTTTGGCATGCTAGAACAGATTATTTTAGCTCAAAGCTTGATTTCAGCTTGATATCGTTGGAAGCGCCTCCCACCATCACTTTAAATTCCCCCGACTCGGTAATCCATCCTTTTTCCTCATCGTAAAAAGCCAATTTATCAGGAGTAATTTCGAAGGTGATCACTTTACTTTCTCCGGGATTCAATTTCACTTTCGCAAAATCCTTTAATGCTTTCACTGGTCTTACCACCGAAGCAAAAGTATCTTGGATATAAAGCTGTGCCACTTCCTCTCCAGCTACTTTGCCGGTATTGCTTAGCGTAAAACTTACCTTAATGATTTCATTTTTCTGCGGATTAGCATTCGACAATTTCAAATCACTGTAAGCAAATGTCGTGTAGCTTAAGCCATAGCCAAAAGCATAAGCGGGGTCGTTTGGTGCATCAATATAAGCTGATTTATAGCGAATATCCGTAGGTTTAGTCACCGGACGACCAGTATTGTAGTGGTTGTAGAAAATTGGAATCTGACCTACATTTCTAGGGAAGGTAATCGGTAGTTTTCCCGAGGGATTATAATCTCCAAAAAGTACATCCGCAATGGCATTACCTCCCTGATCACCTAAAAACCAAGCATAAACAATCGCATCAGCTTTTGCTGTAATATCGTTAAACACTAGCGGTCGGCCTGCCATTAAAACTACAATTACGGGCTTTCCTGTGGCCTTAACTGCATTAAAAAGTGCCTCCTGCTTACCCGGCAATCCAATATCGGTACGAGATTTAGCTTCACCACTCATTTCCCAATTTTCGCCTAGTACCATCACCACGGCATCGGCATTTTTTGCCACCTTAACCGCATTTGAAAAGTCTACAGTACTAGTATCAGTAATGCTGGCACCTTGCGCAAAGCCTATTTGAGCATTAGCTACTTTTTGTTTAACGCCTTCATAAACACTTACAATATTGGCTGTATCAGCATATACTACCCAGCTTCCCGCTTGGTCTCTTTTTGCTTTCACCAATGGACCAATTAAAGCAATGTTTTTTAAAGATTTGCTCAAAGGCAGTACTTGATTGGTATTTTTTAACAATACAATAGATTTTTGAGCTGCAGCTTTAGTAATGACTTGATATTTTGGATCGTTCATCACCTTTTGCTCACGCTGTTCGTTGGAAAAACGATAAGGATCGTCAAACAAACCTAATTCAAACTTCTTTTGAAGGATGCGGCGAACAGCTTCGTCAACCAACTTCACATCTACTTTTTCGGTTTTCACCAAGTTCTCGAGATCCTTTTTGTAGGCCTCGCTTTCCATATCCATATCGCTACCAGCTACAATGGCTTTCTGCGCAGCTTCGCTTAGATTTTTCGCAAATCCCCAAGGTGTCATTTCTTTTATCGAACCCCAATCGCTTACCACAAACCCTTTATATTTCCAATCGCCTTTTAAAATTTGACGTTGTAAATAAGCGTTTCCGGTAGCAGGAATACCATTAAGTGTATTGAAAGAGTTCATAAAGGTAGCTACTCCAGCAGCAGCAGCAGCTTTAAATGGCGGTAAATAAATTTCGTGCAACTGCTGTTTGCTCAAATCCACTGGATTGTAATCTCTACCAGCCATGGATGCTCCGTACGCAGCAAAATGTTTAGCACAGGCCATTATCCGATCTACCTCACCTAACTTTTCACCCTGAAAGCCTAACACCCTTGCTTTGGCTATCTGAGCACCTAAATAAGTATCCTCTCCAGCACCTTCCATTACGCGGCCCCAACGTGGATCTCTGGCAATATCTACCATCGGCGCAAATGTCCAATGGATTCCCGAAGCAGCAGACTCTTCCGCAGCGACTTGAGCTGATTGTTTAATAATCTCCAAATCCCACGAAGCGGACTCCGCCAAAGGGATTGGAAATACCGTCTTGTAACCGTGGATTACATCTAAACTGAACAACAAAGGAATTTTTAACCGTGATTGTAACGCGATGGCTTGTATTTCCCTCGTATCTTTCACACCCTTTACATTCAGCATAGAGCCCACCATCCCATTTTTGATATCGTTGAGCAGGTAATTTTTACGATCACTAGCTGGGCCAGTCACTTCCCTACCAGAGTACTGATTTAATTGCCCTACTTTTTCAGCAAGTGTCATCAGTTTCATCACCGAATCTACTCGTTGACTGATCGTTTTACGCTGTGCCTGCGCTTGGCCAATGAATACTAAACTAAGGAAGAAACTGAGGCTTAAAAATTTGTTCATTTAAAATTGTGTTAGGTATTAAAATTAAGGTGTCAATTGCAGATTAAGCCCATCTCTGAAATTCCAGAAATTGAGTTTCTGCCCGTACACCGTATCAAATAAAGTTGCTTCGGCGTTGGTTCCCCATGCCGAGTCGGCATCACCGATATTCCACAAAGTAATGCCCCATCGCTGATCTATCGGTACAATTTCCTGATAAGCTTTAGCGACGTTATAGTACAATGATTTTTGCAAGTTACGACGATTAGTCAAATCTGCAGCAGGCACCGATGTTTCATTTGCGCCTAACAGCGAAATATCTAATTCCGCTATGTGCACTAACAAACCTGTTTCCTTCATTTTTTGTATGGCCGCCCTGATGCTTGTCAGTGGTGTGTTGTACCTAATGTGCATCTGCAATCCAACGCCATTAATGATAGGATCTCCACCTTCTCTCATT
The DNA here is from genome assembly GCF_965249885.1 of Pedobacter sp. Classification (GTDB taxonomy): domain Bacteria; phylum Bacteroidota; class Bacteroidia; order Sphingobacteriales; family Sphingobacteriaceae; genus Pedobacter. Next base: position 73,777 of record NZ_OZ252254.1, read on the forward strand.
GGTTTTAACTCCATTACTTTGTTATAAATTGCGTTTAGTTTAGCCGTTGAATACTCGTGACCATAGTCGTTATAAAAAAGTTTGAGCTTCCAATTTTGATTGGCTCTTGCCGCTAATCTGGCATATCTGAAAGCTTTTTCAATATAAATCTCTCCCATGTATCTTTTCCAAATGCTTCCGATATCGTTACCTTGTGCATCCAAATTTAGGTTGCCTCGCAATGTACCATCATCGTAATAAGCTTCGTTTACCACATCCCATGATTTTAGCAATGGCAAGGCAGGGCTGCCACCCTGATAATAGTTGCTGTAAAATCCTACCGTCTTATCTATGTGTCTTTTCATTATCGCATTTAGCGTATCGGCTCTTGCTCCAACGGCAGTATTAGTTTCCACATCTTCAACCCAATTTGGTAATGCCCTGTGCCACACCAGTGCATGTCCATGGATACGTTTTTCACCGTAGTCTTTTGCCAAATTTGGTATCTTTTCGTTTTTCTCTTCTATGCCATTCCCTAAAATTCCAAAATCCCAAGTGTACTTTACAGGATTAAGGCTGTTCATTTTCATATCATTTTCGGCAGTGATGCTATTGTAATGTAGCTTTGCCAAATCTTTGTAAGCCGTCACACTAAACTTATTGGAATTAACTGCTGCTCCAATAATAACATTAGCATTAACTTCCTGCAATATCGTACTTACAGCAGCTGTGGAAGCCGACATTAGTTTTTCGGACGACAGATTAACTTGGTCAGTGTTAACTGTCTGGTCCAGTTTTTCGCAAGCGCAAAGCATACCGCTAAGCACCAATGCGGTGATAGTTACTTTTCTGTTCATGATTTATATTGGTTAGAGGTTGTAAGTAACTTAAGCCTATTCGAAATTGATCTAACAATGTCGAATAGGCTTTTGCATAAATGCATCGAGAGCGAAACGAACGGCTAATTTTTGATAGCTAGTAGCTTAATAAGCCATTCTGATTATACCCAGAAACAGACTAAAAAATTGTTTTCTTAGTGATTTTACTATCGGATGTTTTTAAAGTAATGATCGCTAAACCTTTACTTAAATTATTGTTGATTGGTACTTTATTGAAGCCTTTTTCTAAATTAATCGATTGTTGCGAATTTACCTTTCCACTCGCATCTGTGATTTCAATTTTTCCACTTTGCGCTTTATCCGAATAAACTTGCAATGCTATTCCAGTTGCAGTTTTAACAATATCAAAGTTGGTTTTCTCCACAGCAATCGTCGCACTTACTGGTCCAAATACTTCAAAATCACCATTGAAATCTACCTGCTTCAATTGATAATAATTTACACCCGGCATCGGTTTTTCATCAACAAACGCATAATTAGTGTTTTCGGTTGCATTACCCCTACCAGATACCTGATCAATTTTCAAAAAGTTATCCTTGTTTGATGAGCGCAAGATTTCAAAGTGAGAATTGTTTTTTTCGCTAGCTGTTGTCCAGTTTAAACGGATCGTGCCGTTTTTCTCATTTGCGTTAAACGCCGTCAAATTCACTGGCAATACGCCTGTACCCGGAGCTAATGTTACGCCACGAAAAGTAGTGTTTGCTGGAGCAGTAGCAATAAGTGTGGCACTACCAGTTAAACCAGCAAGGGCTGGATCGGCCTCATTGGCATTGGTAAAAGCATTAACGTAACTATAAAGTTGTGATGCATTACTTGCGTTTGTGTTGGCATAAGTAGTAAAATACAAAGTCACACCTGTATTAGCCGTATAAACGCCCGCTATGCTTTTGGTATTCGCCGGAACTGAAATATTACCAAACTGTACCCAATCTTGCCCATTTGCATTGGAACGATATTTTTTAATCTGTGGAGAGCCACCGTTATCGTCTAACACATAGATAATTGTTCTGCCGCCAACAGTTTTAAAAGCTAAAACTTGGTGAGCACTTACCAGCGGATTTCCACTCGGAATACTTGGTACTGCCGGACTAGAATTTTTATCCAAAGAAAACACCGTTGAAACCGTTGGCAGGTTAGCTTGAGGCAATGATGTGCTTGCAATTGGAGCGAAGATTTTAGTTGCAGACAAGCCGTTATAAATTGTTTCTGCAATGGTTAGTACCCTAGGTGCGTTTTGTTGATCAGAAACCCTAACCGATGCGGTAGTTGTGCCCAGTGCTTTGTAACGTACACCCAAATCATTACCGTTAAAATACACCGAGGAACCCTGAACTACTGCCGAACGAGGCGCACCAATGGCATCAACCACCAAGGTATTTGCGGTCCAAGTGCCAGTTGCGTCCAACGTACCTATTACAAATTGTCCAGACTGTGCCGGGTTGTATCCGATAATAGAAAAAGTGGCGCCGTCTTTAGAAAGTACTGGAAAACCCTCACCCTCGAAAAGACCTCCTGCAGTAAGTCCCAATCCTTCGAAGCCATAATTGCCACCATTGGCGGATCTAGGAATGCTAATGGTTTTCACGAATGTGCCACTTGGCGTATATTCATCCACAAACACTGGCACACGAACGCCGTTAGCCAAAGCTGTTCCATCGCCGTAGCGATAAACCGCCAAATTACCAGCGGTAAATTGAGCAAAAGCGCTAAATGCGCCAAATGCAGTTAATACAATAGTGAGTAGCTTTTTTTTCATACAGTTATATTTTAGTGAACATTAGATTGATATTCGGTTACTTTAAACTCCAGCCTAAGCCAATTTCAAAATCGCCGCCAGTAAATGAGCGAAGAGCAGACGGACCTATGCTATAAATACCAGTAAGTTTAAACTGATTGTAATTGATGCCCATGCCAACGGTAGCATTATTAGTGCTTTGGTAAAGGCCAAATAAATTGAATTTCTCTTGATAAGAGAATCCTAAACCGCCTTCTACAATATTATCCATTCCTTTAATGCCCCTGTAAACCAATTTTGGTTCAATAGCGAGGTCTTTCCCTGTGTCAAACTTGTAAGAAGCAGAGGTAAAAAAGGTGGCGTAGTTGATTCCAGTTATAAAGTTAGGATCGGTATTGAGCTGATTGTGGAGGTTTAGCCAAGTAGCTTGCAAATTAAGATGTTCATCAGTAAAAGCCACACCAAAATCGCCGTCAAACCTGTAGCCCCTATCGTTGAAACGGTTGATTGCCGGATCATAGCTGTCGGCAGTAACATCTTGCCTATCCACATACTCTTTAGACACGCCAGCAGACAACCCGAAATGTAATTTTGCACTAGCAGCCACCGGCAAATGATAAGCGTAAGTTCCCATGATGCGGCTATTATTAAATAACCCGCTGTTAGATAAATCCACATTTAAACCAACCGCCGAATTTCTACTATAAGCGAATTCGCCGGTAAAAACTTGATATTTTGGAGCGTTAGGGACATCGTTGAATTGCTTACGAAAAAGCACATTTAAGTTGACTTTGCTAGTTGCGCCAGCCATGGCTGGGTTCCCTAAATACTGATTATAAAAATACATGTTTCCCATTGGGCTAAGCTGCGCAACGGCAGTTTCCATATAGATTAGCGCAAAAAATAGGAGCAAATATTTGATATGCGGTTTTTGTTTCATTCCAGTTATTAGTTTAATTGCACAATTGGCCATTAGTTGTTAATCATTGTTAAGGAACCCTTTTTCTTCGGTAGTCCTGATCCAAAATCAATGATATAATAGTAGCTGTCTTCTTTTAAGGAAGATCCAGAAACTCTTCCATCCCAATCGTTTTGATAGCCTTTTTTAGTGAAAATGATACGACCTGTTTTGTCGAAAACCTTTACCACACTCTCTGGATACATATCGATGTTTTTGATGATCCAATAATCATTGATACCATCTCCATTAGGCGATACTAAATTTGCTGCCGTTACGATTTCGTAATTATCAGCTACGCTTAAAGTAAATTCAGCCACAGAAGTACAGCCACCAGCGTTAGCCACGGTAACTCTGTAGGTGGTATTTGCAGTTGGTCGCACTGTAATTGTTGCTTGATCAGTAGCACCAACTATACTTCCATTAGCTTCCCATTGATAGCTGGTACCACCAGTTGCAGTTAGCTTAACAGCAAGGCCTTTATCAACATTGTTTCCTCTATCGGAAGTAATAGCCACCACAGGGAAAGCGTAAACAGTTAATTTGAAGTTTTCTACGAAAGTGTCAACACCGCCATTTGCTGTACCGCCATTATCTTTAAGCGTTAGCGAAATATTTGCTTCTCCGGTGGCATTGGCATTTAAACGATAACGAACTTCGCCGTTACCTCCGCCTGTTAAATTCACTTGCAGACTTTGAAACATCGTTGGTTGGTCGCTAGTAATTGTTGCGGTCAATGTTTGTCCCGGCTCTGGACCAGCAGTAATACCTGTTAAAGCAATTACCCTTTCATCAGTTCCTGCACAAGCGCCCTTATTTCCTACAGTAGCGATTGTAGGTGCTTCGTTAACATCCAGAATGCTAATGATGAAGGTCTTTTCAAAAACGAAGCTTGTTGCCGAAGTCGCCCTAATTCTTACTTGATAAGTTTGCTGTGCTTCATAATCCAAAAGCACATCGTTTTGTAAAGCATTACCTACGATTCTGAACTTAGCATTATCAACACTGCCGTTTCCAGCTACAAGTGTGTAAGTTACGCCAGTTGTAGTTGTTGGTTGTACGGAAAGTGTACCCACCAAAGTGCCTACTGGTCGGTTTTCGTAAACCTGTTGTGCTGCTAAACTCATGTCAGTAATCATACCAACGCCAAGTTCTGCCGAAGCTGGATTAGTATAAATGGTAAAAGTTGAGCCTTCCACTCCCCTAACTCGGTAGTAATAGGTGTTTCCAGCGGTAATGGTATTATCGATATAAGTTACTATGTTTTGTGCAGTGGTAGTCAATAAGGTATAATTGATACCATCAGTTGAACGCTCAATTTGAAAACCACTTTCTGAGGTTGAGTTATCTAACCAGTTCAAGCGAACTTGAGTTAACGAAATTACATTCGCAGTTAAAGTAGATGGCGCTTTACGATAACCCGGTGTCATGGTTACTCCTCTGAACGAAGTATTTGCAGGCGCAGTAGCAATCAAAACAGGCGTTTCTGTAAGCTGTTTCGTGTCGTCATTATCGTCATTGAAAATATCAGTAACGGAATAAAGCCGGGAGTTTTGCGTACCCGGCGTGCCTAAAGTCGTGAAATACAACCTTACCCCCGTTCCATCAAACTTCGCTGAGAAATTTTTTGTGCTTGCTGGTACGCTGATGCTTCCTAAGGAAAGCCAATCGGTACCACCAGCATTGCTTCGGTATTTCCTAATTAAAGGAGCTGAGCCGGTAGCATCTCCATCGTCTATTAAATAAACAATTGTACGACCGTAAGCTCTAAACGCAATTGCTTGATGAACGTTAAATGGCCTAGCAGTTGACGGAAAATTAGGTGTAGTAGCAAAAGTAACCGAAGTGGTAGGCAATGGCGATGCACTGGCCAATACGGGCTGCGAGCTTCCGCCTATTGGCGCAAAAATCCTTACGCTTTCCACGCCGTTGTATACTGTTTCTGAAATTGACAGCACTCGGGGAGCCGCTTGACCTGCCGAAACCCTTGTTCCGCCAGTAAGTGTCTCTAAAATTTTGTAAAACACGCCATTTTGATAGCCATTATAGTACACCGCATTACCCTCTACTACCGCTGAACGAGGTGCTCCGATATCATCGGTTATTAAAGTATTAGCGTTAACTGTACCAGCAGAATTAACAGTAGCTACGACAAATTGGTTAGTCTGGGTTGCATGCCTTCCTATAAAAGAAAGTACTTCTCCATCTCTTGACAAAGCTGGAAATCCTTCTGTTTCATAAGCACCAGCGCCTGTAAGTCCTAAGCCCTCCAAGCCAATGTTACTACCTACGCTAGTTCTTGACACTGTAATGGTACGAACTAGCTGCCCAGTTTTAGGATTATATTCATCTAAAAACACAGGTACTTTTGCACCGTTAGCAACCGCACTGCCATCGCCGTAACGATACACCACCACATTATCTGAAGTAAACTGTGCGAAAGCAAAGTTCAATGTGGCAAAGGCTAAGGCTACCGATAAAAATATTTTCTTCATTTTAAGGATCGATTTATTTTACGCCATCCAAAATACCTTGGTAAGCTGCTTTTCTGTTGTAATTATCATCAAATGGTAGCGGCCAATCTGGACGGTTATATTCGCCTCTAATCCAGCTGTCTGAATCGCCAACATTCCACGTAGTGATACCGAATTGCTGATTTTTAGGAATAGCGTTGTAGGTGCGTACAATAAACTCATACTTCGCTTTTTGCTGCTCAGCCAAACCTGCGGTGTAGGTCAAATCTTGAATATTATCTGGATTCATAGCAATATCCAACTCTGCAATGTGCACTTTTAATCCAGTAGCAACTGCCGTGGAAATTGCTGCAGCTAAGTTGGCATTTGACTGCGTGTAACGCGTATGCATTTGCAAACCAATGCCGTGGATGGGCACACCTTTCTGAATTAAGCTATTTACAAGGTTGATGATGCCCGTCCTTTTAGTAGGTCCGTATTCGTGGCCGTAATCGTTGTAAAATAGTAACGCATCAGGATCTGCCTGATGAGCGTAAATAAAGCTCTTCTCGATATATTCTGGCCCTAGTTTTTGCAACCAGATACAATCTCTTAAGGTGCCATTTTCAGCTACCGCTTCGTTTACCACATCCCAAGAAGCAACCTTGCCTTTGTAGCGAGTAACTACCGTTTGGATGTGATCTTTCAGCAATTTATCCCAAGCAGCGGCATCACCTTGATAATTAAGCACCCAAGTTGGCGGGTTTTTATACCAAATTAAGGTGTGACCGTGTACACGTTTACCGTTTTGCTGAGCGAAGTCAACAAGGTAATCGGCCTCTGTCCAAGTGTAGGTATTTTCAGAGGGATGCAACTGATTAAATTTCATTGCATTTTCGGCCGTGAGGCTATTGAACTCCTTAATCACCACATTACGGTAAGCGGCACGACTGCGCAACAGACTGTTGTTGACTGCAGCACCAAACTTGAAAGGCAGGCTACCTTGCAAGGTAACACTTTCATCCACCGGGATAGTAAGTTCTGGTGATGGAAAAACCGGATCGTTTTGACCTTTCAAGCAACCGCCAGAAACTAAAGCGAGCGTCACTAGTAAAATGCTATATCTTTTCATCTTTTTATTGTTTTTTTTCTGGTTGTTTGGATGTTGGTTGTTTGGTTTTTTAGTTGTTTAGTTACTATAATTAGCATTTAATTCCTGTCCTCTAATTCCTGATCCCTAATCCCTGATCCCTAATCCCTAATTCCTAATTCCTAATTCCTAATTCCTAACTACTAACCCCTAACACCTAACACCTACTTATATTTCACTTCTGTTTGATCGTAATATTCTTTCAGCACATAAAATGCTTTCTTTTTCTTGCCTGTTTCAGAAATCAAGCCCTTTCTATTCCAAAAATCTTGGAAAAATGGATGTTGTCTGCGGGGCGAACGGAAGTCAGTTAAAATCCAAGGCGTCATACCACGTAACCCGCTCATGGTATTCATGAAAGGTATCTGATATTTATAAAGTGACTCCTGATATTCTTCCGACCAACGCGTATCTTCGTCTGCGTGAAAACCCGCTAGCGCATCTCCGCCTACTTCGGTAATGATTACTGGTTTATTGTACTTAATTTCGAATTTGTATTTAGGCAATTCTTTAGGTGTTTCCCAGTACCAGCCACCATATTGGTTAAAACTTACCAAATCCAGTTTCTCGCCCAAAGGATCATCAACAATTACGCTGTAGCCTTTTCTGTGTACTTCTAAAGCAGCACCTACTAATCGGGTTTGATCTAGTTCCCTTACCTTATCGGCCAATTTGCTCATGAATTTAAAACGAGGCTCACTTAATGGCGTTTCGTTGCCAATAGACCAAATGATAACTGCAGCTCTGTTTTTATCACGCTCAATTAAATCGGTTAATTGCTGCTCGGCATTGTTGTAGGTTTCCTGATTTTCCCAAGATATGGTCCAATACACCGGTACTTCTCCCCAAACCAATAAGCCCATTTCGTCGGCTAAACGGTTCATTTCTTCGTTATGTGGGTAGTGCGCCAACCTTACGTAGTTACAGTTCAGTTCTTTTGCCCATTGCAACATCATGCGCATATCGCCTTCACCGCGTAGCCTACCGGGAATTAAAGGATTTTCATCATGCATAGAAATACCTCTTAAAAAGATAGATTTACCATTTAATAAGATATCCTGACCACGGGTTTCGATAGTCCTAAAACCAATTTTATCTTCAACCTTATCTTCAGTACTTGTGATCAAAACCTGGTATAATTTCGGATTTTCTGGACTCCACAAATTCAAATTCTTCACCGGAATACTCACTTTAGCCATTCCATTAGCATCAGTTTTAACGCTAGTTTTCAAACCAGCCTCGGGAATACTTACTGCTACAGTTTGCCCTGCACCTGCCTGACTTAATTTTACAAAACCTTCGATTTGCTTTGCATTAGATTTAGCCAACTGAATTTTGTAATCGGCGATATAATTATTAGGCAACTCAGCTAAGAGTACATCACGTGTAATTCCTCCGTAATTCCACCAATCGGTATTTACTGTTGGAATTTCATCTTGTTTACGTGTGTTATCGGCTTTAACCACTACGAAGTTCTCGCCTTCTTTGAGCTTGCCGGTCACATCAAACTGGAAAGGCGTAAATCCTCCCTTGTGCACACCCAATTTTTTACCGTTGAGATAAACGTGGGCTTCGTAATTTACCGCACCGAAATAAAGGATGTATTTTTTATTGGCTGTCGGGTTGGCTACAAACTTTTGTCTAAACCAAATTGTACCCTCATAAAACTCTAATTTTTCAACCTGAGAATTCCAATCACCAGGGATTTTTACCGTTGGAGATAAATCGAAATTATATTCGATCAGTTCTGACTTGTTGACTTGTTCCCTATCATCGTAAAAGCCACCTTTACCAGATTTTGATTGATCAAATGGCTCGTGACGGTAATCGTAATAGCCCATTTCATAAGGATCAATGATGTAATTCCAACGCCCATTTAAACTGAGGTGTTTACGGCCAAAAATATTTTGAACCAACTGTGCGCTTGCTGAAATTGAAACAAACGCTAGAAAAAAAACAAGGAAGTATCTATTTAATTTAATCATAATCAATTTTAGTAACCGGTGTTTTGAGCTAATGCAGGTTGACGATTTACCGTATTTTGAGAGAAAGGATAGAGATAGTTTTTATCTTGAAATACACGACGCTCCACTTCAAATCTTGAGTAGGTAGTTGCCCCGCTACCATCGATAGTGATGCGCATGCCAGTTACTGGCTTGTTTAAAAACGTTTCACCTAATTTCCATCTTCTTACATCGTAAAAGCGATGTCCTTCGAAACATAACTCTACCCTACGTTCGTTTTGAATGCGTTCCCTAATGGCATCTTTATTAAGTGCTACGTAGCCATTACCAGTAGGATTAGAGGTTTGCAAAGCTGGCATGGCAACGCCAGTTCTAGCTCTTATCAAGTTCACCACTCTCAGCACTTCGGTAGTTGCTGTTATGCCTTGTGCCTCATTTAAAGCTTCTGCGTAATTCAGTAAAATTTCCGCGTAGCGCATTACAACCCAAGGCCTACGAGCTAAAGTGTTAGATTGCTGGTTCCAAGTAGCTGCTTCGCTTAAAAATTTACGCATGTAGTAGCCTGTTTTCGTCGCATTGATGTTTCGATTCAAACCATCGGCACCGCCAACATAAGACTGTACTGCCTTCCCTTTAAAAACCCTTCCGTTGTGGTTAATCGTTAACGCAAAGCGGGGATCTCTGTTGGTATAAGGATTATTTGGATTGTATAATGTATTGGCTGGATCAGTAATTAAACGACCGTTAGTAGTTTCAAAGGCATCCACCATTTCCTGCGTTGGATTGGTGCGACCGGTTGCGCCGTCATAACTGATTGGTGCTTGCTGCTGTTCAATATCATTACGATTTTGTGCTCTAGTGGCAAATAGCACTTCCAAATTATAAGCATCAGCTCCGTAATTGAACACATTGGTGTAATTGGTACGCAAGCTGTGTACGTTCAAATCAATAATAGCTTTGGCAGCATCAGCAGCTTGTTGCCACGTTACCCCACTTTGCGCAGCAAAAAGCGGACTAGCGGCGTAAAGTAACATTCTCGATTTCAAGCCCATTGCAGCAGTTTTGGTAGCTCTACCATAATCACCAGTACGCCAAGGGTAAGGGTTGGCATCAGTTACTGCTTCTCTAGTAAACAATGGCAGTTTGGTAGCTATTGCCTTATCGCAGTCGGCTATAATTTGATCCACACATTCTTTGTAAGTGTTTTTCGGCAAGTTTAAATTTTCATCTCTGCTAAACACACGCGTAGCCAAAGTAACCGCTCCGTAACGTTTTACCAGTTCGAAATGAAATAAGGCCCGTAAAAAATAAGCCTGGCCTTCTAGCCTACTCTTGTCATCAGCTACGCTTAAACCATCAGTAGGAATAATTTGGCTGCCTTGTAAATTTGCCAAGAACAAATTCACTTTTCTTAATCCTTCGTACAAGTTGCTGTACTCATCATCTACGGTACGTAGTGGACTCCAAGTACCATTGTTAAAAATACTCAAAGTTGCATTTACGCCAGAGTTAACCGCTTCATCAGTACCAGAAGCCAACATCCCGCCGTTGCCATCAATGCTAAATCCCTCTGGAATGTTAAAATAAGCACTATTTAGTACACCACGGGCGTAAGCATCATTGCCCCACACCTGCTCTCCAGTAATGGAGCCATCGGTGATGCTACCATCTTGTAAATAAGACTTTTTACAGGAAGAAAAACCTAACGCTAGCAGAGCAAATACCGTTACTGCCTTAGTAGAAATATGCTTGTATTTATGTATAGAAATTACTGCCATCTTGTTAAAATTTAAGATTTAAGCCCAATGCAAAAGTTGCTAAAGCAGGGTAAGATGAATTATAGCCGGCATCTGGCATTTCAGGATCTATTGGGAAACCGTCTAGCTTATCGAAAGTGAGCAAATTGAAGCCCGTCACATAAAATCGGCACTGCGAAATTTTAAGCTTTTTAAGTGTATTAGCCGAAAGCGAGTAACCTAACTCAATATGTTTTAATCTGATAAAATCGCCATTGCGCAACCAAAAATCCGAATTTTGAGTATTGTTAGCACGATCGGTGATGGTTAATCGTGGATACAGAGCTTCATCGGCAGTGGCCTGCGACCAACGATAAGCGCTAAACTGATTGATGTAACCCGTGTTTGAAGTACCCGCATTAACTAACGTGTTGATTTGAACCGTACGGCCAGAAACACCGTGGAATAAGAAGTTAACATCGAAACCTTTGTATTTTATCGAGCCTCCAAATCCAAAATATGAAGTTGGAATATCCGAATAGTTGGTGCTTACAAAATCCAGGTTATCTATTACGCCATCACCATTGATGTCCTTATAACGAATGTCGCCTGGTTTTACATTACCTGAGAAACGTTGCACTGGTGCAGCAGCAATTTCCTCTTCAGATTGAAATAAACCTTCTGAAATTAAAAATCGACGTACCGTACCGCTACCATTTACCACACCTCCAATTGGATAGCCTACTTGTCTTTGATACGATGGAATCCCTGCTTCTTCGTTCAGTTTTAAAATTTCGCTTTTAGCATAAGTATAGTTTCCAAAAACGCCAAAGGTGAATTTGTTGATGGTTTTGTTATAGTTTAAGTTCGTTTCAAAGCCTTGATATTGCGCCTCTCCAGCATTAATGTTTACCAAAGGCTGCCCGATGATTGACGGTGCCAAATCAGCGGTTAGCAGATTAGTTCGCTTTTCCCTGAAAATATCAGCACTTAATGTTAGCGACTGTTTTAAAAACTGTGCATCGAATCCTACACTTGCTTTAGCTGCTTTTTCCCAAGTCAGGTTAGGGTTGCTTAAATCCAACTGATCAGTATTGGCCACTGCGCTATAACCTGTTCCGAAGAAGTATTGCGAACCGCCACGAGTGAAGTAATCGTTAAATGCAAACCTGCGAGAAGCTCCAATCGCTTCATTGCCTACTATCCCGTAGGAGCCACGAAACTTCAAATAATCCACTATTTTGTTTCCTTTTAATAAATTCTCTTCGGTCACAATCCAACCAGCGGCTAACGCTGGGAACCAACCATATCTTTTGCCTGGTCTGAAGTTTTGCGAACCAGAATAAGTGGCAATAGCATCAGCGAAATAACGTTGTCTAAAGCTGTAAGATAATCGGTTCGAAATCCCTTCACGCTTATCATCTAAACGAGTTGCCGAAGCAGAAACCGCTCTTTGGAAACGTGTGGAAAATTTAAAGCCATGTTCGCCCACGGTTTTATCGTAATCGAGGCCGCCCCAAAATTCGTTGTTACGCAAGTTGGCACTAAATGCGCTCGAAGCGTAATTTAAAGGTGTTTCTGTACCATAACCTTGATAAGAGCTGCCGCCTTGCCACTCGTAAACCATATAGTTTTGGTTGAAACCATAAGTGTACAAACCTGTCATATCATAGGTGTACGCCACATTTAACGATAAGCCGGGCAATACAGCATCCAACTTTTGGCGGGCAGTAATGGTAGCCAACAACGTACGATATACGTCGGTCACGTTACCTCTTGCCTGCAACATAGCCAAAGGATTGGTACGAAATAAAGAGCTACCGCCATAAGTTCCGTTTGGATTGAGTAGAGGAAAAGCATTTGCAGGTGTACCAAAAATGGCCGTTAAAAAACTGGTATTGCCATCACGTGGATAGCGTAGATTAGATACTCTACCGCCAACATCCAAAGTTACATCCAATGTTTTATTGATATGGATATCTAAGTTTGTGCGGAAGTTGTATCTTCTGAAATTGGTATTTGAATTATAGTTTGGTGTTTCTCCACCCTTGTATAAACCATCCTGATCGTAAAAACTTACCGAAGTAAAATATCTTGCAAATGCGTTGCCGCCACTTACAGTTGCTACATAGCGTTGCACAGGCGAAGCTTTCTTTAAAAATTCCGATGGATAATCCACATCTGGATATAGGTAAGGATCTGATTTGGTATAATAACCAATCAGCTGATTTTGCGTGTACTGCGGTGCTTGGCCATCGTTTTGACGAGCCTCGTTGTACAAATAAGCATGAGCGTAAGCATTCAGCGGGTTAATTAGCGTGATGGGAGTTTGTACGCCACCCTGTGCATCGAAGGTTACTTTTGTAGCGCTAGCACTGCCGCGTTTAGTAGTTACGTAAATTACACCGTTAGCTGCATACATGCCGTACCATGATAAAGAAGCAGCATCTTTAAGCACACTGATACTTTCAACCTCGTTCAAATCCATGTCTACAAAATCACGGGCTACTCCATCAACCAATACCAAAGGTGATTGCCCGCTATTATATGATGACCTACCTCTAATCAAAAACGTAGCATCATCCGTTCCCGGGCGATTACCAGTCTGCTGAATATGCAATCCCGACAACCTACCAGTTAATACATTGTTAAGCGTAGACAAGGGAATTTGTGGCAGCTCTTGCGTATTTACAGTAGCTATCGTCGCCGTTACTTCACGTTTTTTTCTGATACCAGATGGGATGTACACATTATCGTCATCTCCCGCTTCAATTAACGATTTCACCAATACCACTGGCTTCACTTCCGATAACTCGTAAGCCGGAATGTAAGCGGTATTATAACCGTTCATTTTAAGAACGATTCGATCATTTGTATTCACTTGTATGCTAAATTTACCTTCTGCATTGCTGCTTACACCGCTGGTTTTCTCCTGCACAATAACGGCCACACCAGCAATTGGAGCTCCGGCTTGATCAACTACCTTGCCTTTTGCCGTAAGTTGTTCAGTTTGCCCCCAAGCGTACGATGAAATCGCCAAGCTGAGTATAGAAAGTAAAAGATATTTTGTTAGAAATTTCATCATATTTTCTGTTGTAAACTATTTAGGTTATTAAGTGTAAGTTTTTTACACTTTTACCAACTTGGATTTTGTTTTAAGATGCCATTACTTTTAAAAACCTCTCTCCTTGGGATTGGATACAAATACATGTAATCCTCAAATTTCTTTTGATAAATATTAGGTAATGTGACCACACTGTAGGTAAAGCTGCCGTTGGTGTTACGCACCACATCCATCGCTTTCATTGGCTGGTTGAGCACTTCTTTTGCTTTCTTCCAGCGGATTAAATCGTACCACCTGAAATCTTCAAAAGCTAACTCAATTGCACGTTCTTTGATGATAGCATCTCTCAACTGAGATTGAGTTAAGTTTGCCGGTAAATTAGGCATACCTGCTCTGCTTCTAATTTCATTCACTCTTGCCATAGCCAAGTTGCGATTGGCAACATTATCAGCACTTTCATTAATGGCCTCAGCGTAGTTCAACAATACTTCCCCATACCTGAAAAAGATGAAATTGAAAAGTGCTCTTTGAGTGGCGTTGCGCACATAAACTTCAGGCCACATTTTACGACAATAGTAACGAGTAGCTGAGTAAATTATATTATTTGGTCTGAAATCAGCACCGTAAGTATAAGTATCGGTAGTAGCATTGTACTGCGACCACATGCCCATTTTACGTCCTTGCCAAGACACATCGTTATACAAAATATTAGCGTAAAAACGAGGATCACGGCCTGCGTAAGGGTTTTGCGGATTGTAACCTGAGGCAGCATTAGTAATGGGCAAGCCTGTAGCTTGCATATCGTACATATCCACATGGTTTTGCGTTGGATTCATAGAGCCTTGTGCGCCTCCCGAACCTGGAGACATTACAAAATCCAGTAAGAAACCATCAATTACACGTGGTGGACGAATTTTAATCATGATATACTCCTCGGAGCTTTGCAGGTTCATCAGCTCTGCATAGGATGGATGAAGTTTGAATTTATCGAGTAATAATGCCGCTGCATCAGCTGCTGCTTGCCATTTTTCAGTACTGTTATTTGGGTTATTCAACGGACTTGCGGCGTAAAGTAACGCTCTTGCCCTTAACGCAATGGCAGCAGATTTAGTAGCACGACCGTAGTTGGACGCATTGTAACTATCTGACAACATGCTTTCCGCTTGCGTTAAATCAGCTAAAATAAAGTCTAAACATTCCTGATAAGAATTTCTTGGGATGTCGATGTTATCAAAAATGCTGGCTGGCTTATCGAAAATTGGCACGCCACCAAAACGTTTAATCAACTCAAAATAGAGGAACGCCCTGATGAAGTGCATTTCGCCTGTTACTCGAACTTGATTAGCTACAATGGTGTTAGGTTCGGCAGCTTTCATTCTGGTTAGCATCACATTAGCTATCCTAATTCCGGCGTAAGCTCTGTCCCAAACATCTCCAATGTCATTAAGTTGTGCACCGCCACGTTCGTAATGATCATGGAACAAACCTTGATTTAAAGTACGTACCGACACATCGGTGTTGCCAGAAACCGCTTCATCTGACGCTTGAGATGTAGTACCACGATGTGCATTAAAACGGGCATATTCATCTATCAAATGATTATAAGCGTTATCGGCATAAGCCGCTACCAAAGCAGGATCTTTAAATACTTTTTCCTCGTCTAAATCTGCAGATGGTGTGCGGTCAAGAAAGTCCTTTTTACATGAACCAAGTACAAGAGCTACAAAAAGAAAAATAAGGTGATAATATCTGTTTCTCATGTTAAGCTATAGTTGAATGTTTACACCCAAGTTGTAAATTCTTGAGGTTGGATAAATTGATTGTCTCGAAAAATCGCTGTTGCTAACGTTGATGTTCTCTGGATCGAGATACATTTTGAAGCGAGTCCATGTAACTAGGTTTTGGCCAGTTAAGAACACCCTAAGCGATGAAATTTTTAATGGCTCCAACCATCTTTTTGGAAGGTTGTAGGAAATTTCGGCATTACGCAGTTTAAGGTAAGAGGCATCTTGTAAAATGAAATCATTCAACTGGTAACTGATGAAAGTATTTCCTCTAGAATGTAAGGCTGGCCAAGTTGCCGTTGCCGCAGTTTGTGGCGTCCATCTATTTAGCATGAACTCGTACATTTGCTGCCCGTTGTTTTGTTCGGTCAAAATCACATCTGAGCTAACATTGGTTACACCTTGGAACATCACCGTTACAGAAAAACCTTTGTAGGAAACTCGAGGAGAAATACTGAAAATGTATTCCGGTACTCTTGAATAGCCAATTGCTGTTCTGTCGTCACTATTGATGCGACCATCACCATTGATATCTACATATTTCAAATCTCCAGGAATTGGACGACCTAACTCATTCGGCACATAGCTATCAATATCTTGCTGTGACGTGTAGAAACCATTGGTTACGTAACCAAAGAACTGTCCTACCCTTTTACCCTCCTGTTTTTGGTAGCTTGGCGCACCAACTGGCTCATCTCTACTGATGATTTTGTTACGAGCAAAAGAAACCTGCGCATTCAAACCGTAAATTAACTCGCCCTTTTGCTTATTGAAATCAAGTTCAACCTCGTAGCCTTTGTTGTAAACCTCGCCCACGTTTAATGCTGGATAGCCTTGTCCCAACGACGTTAAACCTGAGTTACGTTGTGTTAAAATATCTTTTCGGTTTTCATCAAATAAATCAATGTTTAGCGACAATGAATTTTTGAAGAACTTACTTTCGATACCGATATTTCTTTTCAAACCTGTTTCCCAAGTAATTTCTGGGTTACCAATGCTGCTGCTCGGCAAATACACCACTGGGTAAGTAACCACACTGGTTGGATCACCAAAATGCACCGGCATGCCCGGACGAGTAAATGCTGGCGTTGATGCCGTGAAACCCGCCGCATTACGTAAATAGCTGGTGATATAAAGGAAACGCTGACCAATTTCATCGCTACCTACTAAACCGTAACTACCACGTAACTTTAAATAGCTTAGCCATTTCACATCATCCATGAAAGATTCGTTGCTGATGGTCCAACCCGCGGAAACCGCTGGAAAAAAGCCATACTTTAATCCTACCGGGAAGTTTTCAGAACCGTTGTAGGCTGCATTGAACTCTGCGAAAAATCTATCGTTATAATTGTAAGTAATCCTTGAAACTACGCCTTGTGAAGCACGTGGAGGAGCTGTTGTAGCCGTTGAGCCTTGTACGTTAATTAGCTGACGGGTGCCTAAAATTAATCCGGTAAAGTTGTGTTTGCCAAAGTTGCGATTATAGTTGAAACCCGCTTGTAAGTTGGTATGAATAGTACCGCCATTATCCGCAATCAATCCGCTTAAAGGCTCGTCTCTTGGTCTGTCACCTGCAATGGTTACCTCCTTGGTATCTCTATCAATTACGTAAGCAGCCCAAACAGCATTACGGCGTGTCGTATTTTCAAAATATGAATCGTAGCCTAAATTAGCTTTGAAAGAAAGTCCTTTCACAAACTTCCCTAAATTATAATTGATGTTAAATGTGCTTTGTACGTTGTTGTAATCATCATTACGTGTACCCCAACGTGTTAACACCCCTAATGGATTCCAAATGTTTGTACCAACGCTTGGATTTTGTGCCAACCTTCCATCAGGTAAAGTTACCGGATACGCAAATGCAGGCACTTGTAAAATACGGGAAATCATCGCTTCCACGTTATCATACGAGAAAGATCCAGTTCCTGAACGCAAGCCGCTAGGTTGGTAACGCTTTTGCAGACGACCACCTAAACGTACACTCACTTCTAAATCTTCCGTAAGTTTAATATCTAAATTCGATCTAAAATTATATCTATTGTAATTCGGAACAGAGTTGATTTGGTACGGAGAATCGAACTGCTTGAAAATACCATCCTCAAAAAGATAACCAACCGAAGCAAAATATTTAACCATTTTAGTTCCGCCACTCACATTAACGTTATGCTGCGTTTGCGGATAGTATTTTCTGGTCACATAATCAAACCAATCAATATTTGGATAGCCAATTGGATCAGAACCATCTTTAAATTTCTGCAAAGCCGCATCGCTCCAAGTAACTGAAGTTAGCCCATCATTCCTGTTGGCTTCGTTAATTAAATAAGCATTGGAATAGGCATCTAAAGCCTTTGGAATACCAGTGTAAGTTTGTATGCTGGCGTTACCGCTGTAACTCACTTTTGGTTTACCTTCTTTCCCTGATTTTGTAGTTACGATAATAACGCCATTTGCTCCCCTAATACCAAAGGTGGCTGTGGAAGAAGCGTCTTTCAAAACGTTAATTGTTTCAATTTCATTAGGATCGATGTCTCCGAAATCAGGACGTTCGATACCATCAACTACCACAATTGCACCTGAACCGTTGTAAGTGGCCAAACCTCTAATGTTAATTACCGCACTATTGGAACCCGGCTGACCGCTACGCTGCACCGCTCCTAAACCCGGTGTGCGGCCAATCAAACTATTGGTAACGTTGGATGTTGGCGATTGAAGAATTTCTTTGCTGCTAATGGTGCTAATTGCGCCAGTAAGGGTAGATTTTTTCTGCGTTCCATATCCTACCACAACAACTTCATTCAAATTAGTGTTGTCTTCTTTCAAGCTCACATTTTGTACACTTACACCCGCAGCAACCGTAATTTCTTGCGCTGTAAAGCCAATGAAGCTAAAAACCAAAGTGGCCGGACCAGCGGGTACATTAATGGTATAATTACCATCACCGTCGCTTATTGCTGTTGTGCTACCAGTTTTTAGTTTAATGGATGCACCTGGTATAGGCAAGCCTACATTATCTTTTACTACGCCTTTAATAGATCTATTTTGAGCATAAAGCATGTGACTACATGCCAGCATCAGCGTCAAAAGCAATACTGCCTTGAAGTGAGCTATGGATAAACGTGGCGAATAAAAACTAATTTTCTTGTAAAGTAGTATCATTCAAATTGGGCTTATATATATGGTTGTTAAAATATACAGTTATATAGCAAGGCTTATGCGACCGAACTAAAGTTGATAGCGGATAAATAATTTCTGACAAGCAAAGTGTAGTAATTGTTGAACTTGGTTGCGATACCAAGCGACACCTCGATTTGGTTTTGGTTAGATTGCATCATACAATATTTGGTTGTAGCAAAGATGTAGTTACGCATCAAAAAACGAGGGGTAAAATTGTCCTTAAATAGGGGTAAAATTGTATTTAAAGCTATTTTCGAGCTAATTTCTGTAATTTCAGATTTATGTAGATAAAAATTAGCTGCTTAATAGTTGATAAGGAAAATGCTCCTATTTCGCATCTTTCGTTGCAATATATTCAGATGGAGATACCTCAAATTGCTTTTTAAATTCTTTACTAAAATACTTTCGGTCGTTAAAACCTACGGCAAAAGCAATATCTGCAATGCTCATTTGATTTTGTTCCAACAGTAAAGCAGCTTGTTTCAAACGAACCGTTTTTATTAAGTCGGCTACAGATAAATTAGTGATGGCTTGAACTTTCTTATACAATACCGTTTTGCTCATACCAATAGCTTCCACCAAAAAGGAAACATCTAAGTCGGTATTATCCAGGTTATCCTCAATAAGTTTCATCAGCTTCGCCAAAAATTTATCGTCTGGTGTTTCAACGGCAATTGGTGCCGGATTTAACAAAATATCCCTCACAAATTTCTGTCGGGAAGCCTCTTTAGTAGATAAGATATTTTTAACATTTAACGTTAAAACTTGTATACTGAAAGGTTTGGTGATGTAAGCGTCGGCACCTTTTTCATAGCCGTTGATCTGATGAATGTAGGCGGCCCTTGCAGTTAGTAAAATCACAGGAATATGATTGATCCGATCGTCCGTTTTGATGCGCCTGCAGAGCTCCAGTCCGTCCATCTCCGGCATCATTACATCACTAATAATTAAATCGGGAAGCTCGTTCAATGCCAGCTCAAGTCCTTCCAAACCATTTGTAGCTTGCAAAATTTTGTAGCCCTCCTTAAATGAATCACTGATAAAATTGCGCAGTTCTGTATTGTCTTCTATTATTAAAATTGTGTACTTTTTATCCCCTTCACTGATCCTAGGCTCATTGATGATCCCTCCTACTTCCGATTGTAGATAATAATGCACCGGATTATCGCTATTCATGTACTCTGGAATGATGGACTTTTCATCCAAATGGGCGGCACCCAATGGAAGTGTTACGGTGAACACTGTACTTTTATTGGTTTCATTTGTAAGGTCACTACTTACCTCAATTTTACCTTGGTGCAAATCGATGATACTTTTAGACAGCGCCAAACCTATTCCGTAGCCGCTGTTGGACACTTCATCGTTATAAACCTGAAAAAATTTGGTGAATAACTGATTGATATTCTTCTCCGAAATTCCTTTTCCATTATCTGTTACGCTAATCGCTACTTCGTTTTCAAGTTTTTGGATGGCAAAGACAATTTCCCCACGCTCTGGTGTAAACTTAAAAGCATTAGATAAAAGGTTAAAAAGCACTTTCTCCAAATGGTCTTTGTCAAAATATACTTCCAGCTGGTCTACATCACTTTTAAAGGAATAGCTAATTTGCTTATCGTAAGCCAAGTTTTGAAATGACAGGTAAATTTCCTCGGCAAAATGCACCACATTACAAGCAGAAAAATTGAGCTTCATGTGTCCGCTTTCGGCTTTTCTAAAGTCCATTAATTCCGTCACCAAACGCATTAATCTGTTGGCATTTTGCTGCACTTGTTGCAACTGGCGTTTTGCATCGGTTGCCAAACTCGCACTACCCAAAGCCTTTTCTAATGGACCTAAAATCAGCGTAAGTGGCGTTCTAATTTCATGAGAAATATTGGTAAAGAAATCAATTTTCATTTGATGCAGCTCTTCCTGACGCTCTTTTTCCAAGTGCTCTAGATAAAGTTCCTTCTTCAATTTCAGTCTGTTTTTTTGGAACTTATAAATGGTGTTAGCCAGATAATAAAGTATCACCACATAAATTAAATAAGCCCACCACGTTTGCCACCAAGGTGGTAATACGGTAATGGACAGGCTAATAGGTTCGGTGTTCCAAAGCCCATCATTATTGGCTGCCATTACTTTGAAAGTGTATTTTCCGGGACTTAAATTGGTATAATGCGCTTCACGCTGGGTGCCTGAATAATGCCAATCATCACCCTTTACACCTTCCATTTTGTAGGCATATTGATTTTTCTCGGGATTGATGAAATTTAGCGCAGCAAACTTGATGGTGATATAGCCCTCGTCGTACTTTAGCTCCACGTGGTCAGCAAAAGTGATTGATTTTTCCAACGGAGAATCGGCAGAATCGACCAAAACAGGCTTATTTCTTACTAAAAAATCAGTGAATGCAACCTTCGGCTTAGTTTTGTTTTTAATTAACTTATCAGGAAAAAATGACGTTAATCCATTGATCCCCCCAAAAAGCAACTCACCACTTTTTAAGCGTAGTGCCGCATTCGTTTGAAATTGATTGCTTGCTAAGCCGTCATCCGCGTTGTAATGCGTAACCTCTACACTCTTTGATGTAAAAGGCAGGTCAAAAGTTTTAAAATGCAATCGGTATAAACCATTGTCAGTGCTCAACCAAATATCACCACTCTCATCTTCTTGTATGGCATGAACTACCTCATCAGTTAGTGGTTCAATTTCGTTCAAAGCATAAAACTTATTGGTAATGGGGTTATAATAATTTAATCCTCCACCATCTGTTCCAATCCAAAGCCTATCTTTTGCATCTTTAAATAACGTGATGATACTATTATTGCTAAGTGTATTTGGCTGATTGCGCTTGATGAAACGCTTGAATTTATTTTTTCTTCTGTCGTAGTAGTTCAGGCCGTTCTGGGTACCAATCCAAATGTTGTTTTGCGCATCTTTAATTAAAGCCACCACAAAATTATCGCTAATGCTAGTACTGTCTTTGGGCGAATGTACAAACGTTTCGTACGAACCGTCGGGATTTAGGTGCCTCATACCACCGCCATTAGTACCCACCCAAACGCCATCCGTTTCGGGAATGATAGAATTGATTAAGTTTTCACTGAATTTACCCTGACTTACTGCAAATTTAAAGAATTTGATTTTTTTAGTGGACTTGTCGAAATGGCACAAGCCGTCAAGCGTACCTACCCAAAGATTGCCGTTGGCGTCTTCAGCTAATGATTTCACACCATTTCTGGTTTGCTTTTGATCATTCCTGATATCGAAATAACGATATGCACCGGTTTTTCTATCTAAATAGTTGATGCCACCGCCGTAAGTTCCTACCCAAAGTGCGCCATTTTTATCTTCGGAGATGGCATTTACCACTAAATGCGACAAGCCCATCCGATCTCCTACCCGTTCACCTATATTATTGAAATTGGCGTTCGATGGATAGTAAACATTTAAGCCACCAGCAAAAGTCCCAATCCAAATGCCCGAAGCCTCATCCTGCATGATGCTCCAAATGGTATTGTCGCTCAAGCTTTTGGTATTTAGCGGGCTGTGCGTGTGGTTATCAAAACGTTGTGTTTCTGTGTTAAAAATACTTAAACCATTCCGTGTACCTATCCAAATATGTTTGTTATCATAAACATAAACATCTCTTATCCAATTGGATAGAATACTGTTATTGTTAGCATCATCGTAGTTAAATACTTTGAGTTCATTGTTTGTTGAATTGTACCTGAATAAACCCGACGTTTCCGATCCGAACCATAAATTACCCTGTCTATCTTGCCTAATAACGATAATTTTTGCGCTCATTAACGCTTTAGAATTAGCTATTGCGCTCGGTAGCTGCGTTAAACGCTTGGTTTTTGGATTGAAGCGTTTCACCCCAAATTTAGATCCCACCCATATTTGTTTGGCCTGATCTTGAAACATGGTGAACGTTACCGAATTGTAAAGACTGCTAGCAGAAGTATCCTTTAAACCATTAATCTCCTTGAGTTTCCAGTTTAATGTATCTACCTGTTTAATACCGTCGAAAGTGGCGGTCCAAACGTTTTTGTAGCTATCAATCAATACCGATGAAATGTAGTTTCTGCCACCTTTTACGTCTCTAATATCTACTCGCTTAAAAACTTCTGTGGCAGGGTTGTAAATGTTTAAGCCGTTAGAAGTGCCTATCCACAATTTTCCCTTACTATCCTCTACAATGGCATTAACCCGATTGTTGCTAATGCTTTTGGACTGATTATTTTGATGCTGAAAAATTCTAAAGGTATAGCCATCGTAACGTGTAAGTCCTTTCCAACTGCCTAACCATATAAATCCTTTTCTATCTTTAATAATGGTTGATATTGGGCTTTGAGCCAAGCCCTCCCTAAACGACAAATGATTAAAAGCAATAGGTTGTTGTTGCGCTAAAAGAGGACAAATAGCTGAAAATGCTGCACAAAGCAGAAGAAATATGTAACGTCTTAAAATCAAATGGATTGCTTAGTGGCCGTAAATATATTTATTACTTGGCTATTAATGCAATGTACAACAAAAACATTTAAGAGAGAGCTAAAAATAGCAGAAATTGATTCTTCTTTCTCTTTCGTTCATGAAGTTCCAACTTACTGAAATTTCATGAGTTGAACCGCTATAGCCAGCCAAGCTACCCACACTGTGATCATAGGAGTAGCCTAAGCGTAGTTTTTCGCTGATGAATATTTCAGCCATGCCAATTAAGGCATTGGAGTTTTTCACGTTACCTACCACAGCGGGTTTATTATAAAGCTTTACGCCTGTTCTGTAACCTGCACCAATCCAAACTTTTTGTTTAAACAAGAAGAAAGCATTGATATCTAGCACTGTTGGGCCAGCGGCATCATCCTTAATTAAGAAAAATGGCTTAAAGTCGATTTCATATTCAACAAGTGGAATTAAAACGCCGCCAGTGAGGTAATAATGTGGCTTTGGTGTAGGAAAATTGAAATCTAATTTACGCTTATCTAAAATATATTTGCTAATTAAACTATTTACCGAGGCGCCGATGTACGCCTTTTGTGTAGAGAAAAATACACCAGCTCTGATGTCTGGCACCAGCTCGTTAACCTGTCCTACCGGAATAAAATTATCACCTTGATCACTTGGATCAAACAAATCACCGTTGATACCAAATTGCTGAAAACCGGCGCCAACGCCGAAGGCCAATTTAGAAGTCTCATCCTCGTTTACAGGGAACCGATAGGCGTAATTTGCAAATGCGGACAGATTTTTTTGAGCACCTAACTGATCTGCCCCTAATATGAGCGACAATCCTACCCTTTCGTTTGGCATCAACATATCCGCAGCTATCGAAAAACTTCGCGGTGCGCCATTAATGCCGGTCCATTGGTTACGGTAGGTAGCGTTAAGGTTTAAACGCTCCCTGTAACCTGCGTATGCTGGGTTAATATAAACTGCATTAAAAATATACTGACTGTATTGCGCATCTTGCTGTGCAAAGCTGTTTAAACTCGCCAATACAACCAAAAAGATAATATACCAACGTCTACACACCATACTATTTATCTCTTAATAAAGTAATATAACCTGTTGCGCTACTAGCAACCCCCTCCTTGGATACCAGCTTTAGCACGTAATAGTAAGTACCTTCGCTTAAACCATCGCCACTCCAGTTATTTTGATAGTTACCTGCACTTCGGTAAACTTCATTACCCCATCTGTTGAAAATGGCTAAGGTATTTTCTTTATAAAGCTCAATACCTTCTATTTTGAGCACATCGTTTTTTCCATCTCCATTAGGTGTAATTACGTTAGGCACTTTGATATTACCTACAATTTTTTTCTCATCGGTGGAAATATTGTTGCCCTGAACAGGATCAGGCAATGTGCCAGTAATGGTTGCTGTATTGGTTATTACACTTGCCATTTTTCCTTTAACCGTAATTACTAAGCTCGCCTCATCCAAATTCCGAAGTAGAGGAATCCTCCAAGTGATTAAACCTGCGTTGATACTAGCATTACCAGCCGTCGAATTCATGCCTACGTACTCCAGTCCTAAAGGCAGGTGATCTGTAACTACAATTTGCGTATCATCCATTGGCCCATTGTTTCGAGCTTTAATGGTGTAGGTAAAGGCTTCGTTTGGCCCAACTGGTCTTGTTTCAGATTTTTTAATTACCTGCAGATCTGACGACATTAAAATCACCGTAAAAATGTCCGAAAGCTCTGAAACGCAATTGGTTTGACTGATCGCCCTAACTTGGTACTGTCCACCCAAGGTAGTGGTAAAAGTAGACCGGGTTTCATTAGGCAAAGCACGGCCATCCCTATACCATTGATAAGTGTAAGTCCCGTTTGCATTATTGACGCCAAGGGTTACTGGCGTACCAAGCGGCACTCTTATCGGGTTTTGGGCTTGCGCTTGGGTACATACGCACCACAATAGCAGCACTAAAACATATGTCAGTCTACCAAACAAAAGCAGCTTAGGTTAACCTACTTAGTTTACCAACATAATTGATGGTTTACCAGGTCTAGGATTAACAGTAATAGTTTGTGAAGTAGTAGACGAAACACTACATCCTGCGCCTGCTTTCAATACACCAGTATTTGCCGCAGTTAGTGTATAATCTACTTTTGCACTAAATACGTAAGTACCCGCTGTGATGGTGTTTAAAGTAAACACATTGGTATTTCCTGTACTACCGTTGCTTGAACCAATAGTTGTAATTGGCGTTACAGCAGTTCCATTAAAAGTAGCCGACCAAGTATAGGTGTAAGCAATTCCATCAGGCAAAGCCGATGCTGGCGTACTTGTCGCAGTAATTTGTGAACTAGCAGTTGCTCCACTAGCATCACCACAATATGAAGCAAATGTAGGAGCACTTAAAGCCAAAGTTTTAGTAGGAAGTTTATAAACCTCAAAAGCGTCAGACTGTGGCCCCAAACATCCATCTTTCGATTCGATAGCTGTAGTATATTTATGTAGTCCAACGGATAGGTTGGCAGGAACAGTCAAGTCAGTAGAACCTGACGTACCCGTATAGGTAATTGGTGATCCAACTGGAGTTCCATTTAAAAACCAGTGTACCTTGTCGCCGGCAACCAAAGTAGCCTCCTGCTGTGGACGCAGTTTTGCAGTGGCATCGTCACATAAATAAAGGTTGTAATAAGTTTGTGCGTAACTGGAAACTACTGTTGTAATTAGCAGAACTAACGTTACAAGTGCGGTGCGGGTAATTGTTTTTTTCATTTTAACGAATTTTACGGTGATTATATAATTTAATTAATGAGCTGAATAAGTGCCTTCACAGGGTAAGGATGTATGACAATGGTAAATGGTATGGTACCGCTACTATCTCCATTGGCATTTTGCACCCGCAACACTCCGTTGTAGGTATCAATAGCGATATTTGCAGGTACGGTGATGGTAATATTTGCTTGCGTGGCCGGAGCAACAATGTTTGGCAAAGTGCCGTTACTTACATTAGCTAATCCAGCGCCTAGCGCAACACTGTCCCAAACTATGCTATACGTAGTAGGGTTAACTTTGGGATTTGTAAAAGGCAAAAGAATGGATGTTTCTCCAACGCAAATACCGTTGGCGGGCAATAAGGTCACTAAAGGTGGTTCCCTAACGATATAGGTTTCGCTGTATTTACAGTTATTCTCGTCTGTGACGGTTAGTGTATAAGATCCAGGCGCTAAATTACTGATGCTTGTTGCGTTTACTTGAGAACCGTCAGGATACAACCACTTGTGCGTACGCACTCCCACGCCGCCGCTAGAAACAATATTGATTGAGCCATCATTAGCACCATAAGCGCTGATATGAGTAATTGTTTCGGTAATAGCAATTAAAGGCTTTGGCTGATTGATTTTTAGCGTACCGATATCATAAGCACCAAGCGGATCAGTAACTCTAAATTGTATGGTGATGGTTCCGAAAAATCTAACTAAAGGAATAAATGAAAAAGATCCGTTGGCATTAAGTGTTAAAGTTCCTTTGCTGGTGTCATAAGTTCCTTCTAAGGAATAAGTTAAAGTTGAGGCCGTGTGAGCCGCATCAGGATCATTTGCGGTTAGCGTTCCTTCAGCTTTAGGATTACACTCAATCACATCTATTTCAAAAGCGTTTGGACGAGGTTTGGCGTTGATATGTACATCTTCTGCGGTCGCTGCTACTGCATTTCCGTTATAATTGTTTCCGGTAACATCTCCAGCTCCACCAGTTTCATACGCTATATTACTTCCAGAAAAGGCATTATTTTTTGCGGTAACCGTTCTATTTGGATTCACCGAAGTACGTGTTGGATCTAGATAAGTAGCTTGCGCACTGGCATGATGCATCCCTTCTGCAACATTGTTAGCAATATTTACATTAATTGTAAAAGTCACCTGACCTCCCGGCGGAATGTTATAAGCATCGGCCACGCTAGCGGCCCCGATTTGATAAATACCGCCGGTTAACATGAAAGGCGGATTGGTAGCACCAGCAGCGCCACCAGTTAATGTTGCCGCAATAGACGATATAGTGAAACCCGCTGGAAGTTGAAATGCCGCCTGTACACCACCAGCGTTTCCACCGGTATTAGCATTAGTTACTGTTAACGTGTAAGTGGCAGTTGTCCCAGGGTTTCTACTCCCCGGAATGCCGGGATTTGCTTCAGCAAGTACTGTAGTAAGTTCTGGATAACAAATTTTTCCACCACCTTGTAAATGCGAAGGAAGCTGATTGTCTAAAAAACCGACAATTAAACCAGCGGTTCCATCCTCTGCATAGTGACTTGTACCGTTACCTTCATCAGCTTTCCCGGAAAGACCCTTTGTAGCTGTTGGTGTGATAACAGCGCCTGGCACATTATGATATATCACACCGCCACCACCTCCACCGCCAGGACCATGCTCGTTATTTCTATCACCTTCTGTATTGCCACCTCTGCCACCATTTGCTTGAATAGTAAGCGTAGCTCCTGCACTATTGGCTAAAGATCTGACGAATACAGTACCACCGGCTCCGCCACCGCCGGCACCATCTGGAGCGGATCCCAAAACGCCTGGTGCACCGGCTCCCCCATTGGCTACAATTAAACCAGCACCTGTAATTTTCTCCACATTAACCAAGATGATTCCCCCTCCAACACCTCCTTTAACGGCTGAAAGAGGATTTCCGTTCTCATCTTTTATTAAAACATTATTAGCATCTCCGCCGCCGCCGCCGCCGCCCATAATAAGTCGAGTTAAATCTTGCGGAAGAGCTGTACCTGGCCTGCCTCCACTAGGAGAAGAGCCGCCAGCTCCTTGCCAGCCCCAGCCACCAACACCACCAAAGCCTCCGTTAGCACCGCCGCCACCACCAGCATTATGATCGTTACCCCCGCCTCCGCCGTTAGCAGGCGCTCCTCTACCATAGGAGCCGCCAGGTAGACCTTCAGCTATATTATCAAAGTCTTTATAACCATCATACATGTACCGGGGCGTACCTGCAATTCCCTCGCCTTTGCCCACCGAAACTGTGCTGGAAGAATTAACCACATATACATTTTCGACATTTGCACCAGAATTACCCTGTTTCCCATAACCACCTCTAAAACCTTTCTGAGAAGCATCTATTTTAAAGGAATTGAAATTCATGTTACCAGCTACATCAAATGCAATTACACCCCCAGCCTTTCCATTATAAGGAACCGTAGTAATATCCGAGGTTAACGTAAGGTTTGAATATTGAGGTACCCTCACGATCTGAAAACGCCTTTGGCCCCTTGTAGCTGTTGGCGCTGCATTAACGTAACTGTTAACCACCCCACCGCCTGCGCTACCACCTCTAAAGTTTAGGGTACCGCCAGTAATTGGTACTGCATTCAGGGCTATCACATATTCGAATTTTCCTGAAAAACCAATATTAGTATAACCCGTACCACCTAATCCATCGGGCCCAGTATTGCTAGCTCCTCCACCATATAAATCGCTATCGTTAAAATTGATTATCGCGTCTTGCATCTGAATAATCAGAATTAAATCGCCGGGGCGCACGCCAATATTACCGTAATTATTACCGTAAGCATCTGTGGCCGGAACAGCTTCCAACAGGATTGACTTTGCCCCAGCATTCAAACTGCGATTTCCAGAAACGGGATAATAAGTATTTATCGGATTGGTGTTGGTACTTGGACCATCAATACCAGAAGTACCACAAACCTGCGCTTGCAATGAGAAACTCAGAAAAACTAACAAAAACGCAACTAGGCCTAGCTTTTCTACAAACTTCGCACTATTTGATACAGTAAATTTTAGCGTTCTAATTGGCATTTTTCACTAAAACACCTGCACAAGTTTTGTTTAAGCATTCATTTCTAAAAGCAAAAATCCTAACAAGATGGTGTGTATTTTTTTATTGTGTTTGGCAATTGATCATCTTCAAAACAGTAAAACTGATCAACCTTTCGAAAATAAGTTTAATTTCACAAATAGAGAAATATTTTCTACACATATTGATTTTTACCACCTAAAATCAATATTATCGTGTAAATTTATACACAATAAAATCTTGAAACACCAATAAAAGATACCATGAAAACGGTATGAAATTTCCCCAAAAATACACAACAAACAAAACGAAAATTTGTTTAAAAAAAAATGCCGACTTGCGGTCGGCACTTGGTTGAGCGATTAAAATTAAATGAGGGAACTGTCTTGAAATTGATAGAATTTTATTTTATAGGATATTGATATCCATACCATTTATTGATAAAAGCAATGATTGCTCTGGAGAATCTTTCTCCGGCAACACTCCGAATAGCATCGTTGTTTCTAACGGTAATACCTGGAGTTTCCGCTTGTATGGCCGAAATGTTATCGGCAAATCCAACCGTTGAACCCAAAACTACCGTACCGTATTTTCTTGTGCAATAACCTCCATTAAAATAAGGTCGCTTTTTGGCAACCCCACTAGCATCTGTTCCAAAAAGCGCTTCGTTGGCATCTAGGGTTTTAATATTGGTACCCGGAACAGCTACTACTTTTTGCGCCTCTAACAGCCCGCCGAAACTATACGGCCCTCTAATCAGTTCTGAAAACGGAACATTAGGATTGGCTTTGGCAATAGCGGCAATGGAAGAGGAATCAGCTAATTTGTTCAAATAATCATCGCTTTGCGAAATAGCATAATTACTCAAACCATATCCCAACTCGGTTTGATCTATAAACTTACTACTTAAAGTTTTGCCAGAAACGGAGAGATATGACTGGGGAGTTTGATAACTATGTGCCTGACCATGCAAATCTAAAAACAGTGCGCCTCTTCCACTTTTTTGGGCTGCCGCCATTTGTGCACGAGCTGCTGCAAGTAGCGAATGATAACTTAAGTAAGTTGCCTTTGCCTCAGGACTAGTGTAGCGTTTATCAACTTCGTTAGGAAAAGTATTAGGATCAACACGTTTACGGGCAATGGTATTAATTACTATCCAAGGTCTTTTCTTTGTCGCCGATTTAAAATTGGCCGCAATTTCAAAAGCTAATGGCAAAGTGTTAATGTCTCGTCCGGTAGTTCCAGTTTCGGGAATTTCAGGCTCTCCTACCGCCACGCCGTCATGTGGCACACCTAATAACAAGGGAGCATCATTATCTCCAACCACCAACTTTGTATAGGATTTATACCCAAAAACTGTATCGCCAGGCTTGTAGTCTTTGCCTTCATACACAAATAGCGGCTCTGCAGGTTTACGCCCTTTATTAAACGACATTACCAACGCAGTTGCTGGCAAAGCCAAAAGCGCCAATCGAAGCTTATTTAATTTCATCATCAATCTTTTTAAGATAGACTGAAATGAAAGCGAGAAGGCTCGTTTTTTCTAATAAAATTTGATCGACTTGCCCTGTTGCCAACGTATTAAATCTGGAATGTCATAATATTTGGCAACGCCATCTATTACCAAACCATACCTATTTTTAGCTAACGGATGTTCAAATACTTCTTTAAAAGATTTGAGGCATTGATGCAATTCCACTTTCGTAACCTTATCATTAAACAATGATGCATGTAGTGCTGCCAAACCTACATTACCAAAGGATACAACGGCAATTTCAAGATTCCCGACCTCATTAAGTGTTGCAGAAAAATCCAGCAGCGTAAGCATATCCGTAGTGCGCTGTCCAAGCATTGGTTTTCCAACATGTAAGGCCAGCATCGCATTGCGATAATCGTCGCTGAAATATTTCGGATCGTTTAACGAAGGTTTGTCAGTCGTTTCACCTAAACCTCTTAAATCGGATAAAATGATTGCCGTACTATTATCATCTACATATTTTTTAAACAATGAAATACTGTCGGCCAAATTTGCTTTTCCAGCATCACTGATAAATATCACTACTTTTTTAACCAACTTTTCTGGGCGATACAACAATACCGGCATCGGAATTTCACCCGCTGTTCGTAAAATTACTTTATCGAAACTCAAATTCATTTGGTTTACACGCCCCACCTGCTCTGTTTCGACACTTTTCTTTAATGGATTTATATTCAACAGCTGCTGTAAGCTCTTCAATCTAAAATCTATCGGACTTTTTGAAAATTCAGCTCTACGTTGCGCATATTGATCAAACAATTGTGAGTTGAACTGCTGCACCGTAATCTCCTTTGGGTAGCTCAAACTGACTTTGTTTTTGGCACTACTGAATAAGTCGGCTTCACTCAACACAGCCAATTCCGCCTCAACAACTTTCCTATTATCGTTGTAGAACCATTTCCTTAACCACTGAACTGCTTTCTCTCTTTTAGGTTTAGATATCCCATGACCATCGTCGTAAGTAAACAAACTAACACGGTCTGAAGCTCCTACTTTGGCGTAAAACTTCCGCAAATCAGCAACTGATTGCAACGTACCATTGTAGTCGATAAAATCATACCTGCCTGCTAGAACCAAAATTGGCTTCGGTGCTGCAGCTATCAAATAATCGCTCATTTCAAGCTTTAAAGCACCCTCATTTGGAATTTGAGCGCAACCATCGGCAGCGCCGCTGGTAGCCAACGTGTTTTCGCGACTTGATAAATAGCTACAAGGCACAACTGCTTTCACACGCGCATCTACTGCTGCAAAGTAAATAGCCTGTATAGCGCCCCCGCTGTTGCCAACGCAAGCAATCTTACTAGCATCAACATCTTTTCTAGTCAGTAGATAATCCAAGCCGCACTGGTTATCAAATAACTCATAAGCCGCTACAGAAGTGCCCAACAAGTTGGATTGTAAGTTTAACAAGGTATGCTCAGTAGTTGAACCTCTAGTTAAGGATTTCCCATTTCCATCAGTGAGCTGCACCCTCTCGCTTTGAGAAATTGGATCAACTACTAAAACTATGAATCCGTTTTTAACAAGAAGCTGGGCTGTTTTCTGATAGCTTTCTGTGGCTTTGGATGTATCTTCGTGACCACAAAAAAGCAGCACCGCAGGAAAGACTCCCTTGCTACTAGGCACGTACAAATTTGCAGTAACGTGATGATTTTCGAAGCTTTGGTAAACAATTTTTTCGATATGATAACCAGTCTGTTGTATTAAACCAGTAACTTCTGTATTAAGCGCAGCTTTTTGAGGCATATTGCTGAACAACAATTTCGCGTTTGCCTTAAGCTCATTTTGATATTCGATTGCCGTACTTTTGCTTAACAACGCTTTATTTAGGTTTTGAACGCGTTCCTCGTACTGACTTTTCATTTGCTGCACCAAAAAGGTGTTCAAAGTCACGTCAGTCTTCCAATCCATTACCTGATATTGCTTTTGAGCCTGCGCTTGAAAAGTTGAAAGAAAGAAAAATATCGCAATAAGTGATCTATGCATCTTTGGAGCTTCTTTTAAAAAATCTATTCACTAACTCAACAGCATGTTTGTTGGTTAAGGCTTTATTTTCGACTGCTTCTAACCAAACAATAGCCACACCGTCTTTTTCCATCTTTCTAAAAAAAGTCATCTGCCTTTTAGCAAACTGAAAAATTGCCGTTTGCAACCGTTCCGCCATTGTGTCGAAATCCATTTCGCCCCTAATGTAGGAAACTACAAACTTATATTCCAAACCGTAAAAATTCAATGCATCTTCAGTTACGCCACTAGCTATCAACTTTTCAACTTCTTCAATCAATCCGCTCTTTAAACGCAATCTTAATCGTTCGGCAATTTTATGCTTTCTGGTTTCCACTTCGTTATAAAGTCCAATAACAACGGGATTAAGTGTAGGGCGTGGCACATCTACAAGCTCATTCTTATTTAAAAAATCAGCAACTTCAATGGCTCGAACCAAGCGCTTAGCAGAGCTGTAATCTACGTGTAAACGTAAAGCTAAAGGAAATTGCTTGATCCTGTTTTGCAGTTCCTCTTTAGACAAAAGTGTCAGTTCATCACGCAAAAGTTGGTTAACCGGAATAGCGGTGAGTTCATGGTTTTGCAGTAAACTGTGGATGTACATACCGGTGCCACCACATAAAATTGGCAAGTTGTTACGCCGATTGATTTGTTCGAACGCCCGATAAAAATCTTCTTTAAAAGCGTTAACCTGATATTTTTCACCTGCATTTTTAATATCTATCAAGTGATGAACAATCCGTTTTCCATTAATCTCATATTCGTGCAAATCCTTTCCAGTACCAATATCCATTCCTTTAAACACTTGCCTACTATCCGCACTAATCACTTCTCCTCCAAAAACATCAGCTAAATGAACTGCCAACTGTGTTTTTCCAGTAGCCGTTGCACCTAAAATTATCAGGATATTCGGATCAGACATTAGTATAAAGATGATATTTAAGATTGCCCGTATTGAAAGTTTTTACAAATCCATTTTGGGCTAAAAATTCATCCAAATTTAACACATTTTGAGCTTCGAAATTAGTTAAGATTTTTTTCGGCAAACGATGCGTGTAATATCGTGTCATGGCACTAGTGTCAACCGTAAATTCCACTGGCGCAGTTGCAGCAGTTAACTGAAAACCTAATTTATCATAGCCTTTGCCAACCGACCAGTCTCGATCTGCGTAGGTCATCAAATCATTTGCGTTGATTTCTTGAAGAAAACTCTTGATCAACTTGCTTAAACCCCCTACCAAGGTAAAACCACTTTGTGTAGCAAAACGCACCAATTCGGCAGATTTGTAATGCGCTCCTTTTGATTTCATAGGACGAGACGAAGCAAAACAGGCTAACGCTTTTAACTCTCCACCCATAGTTAAACCTAAATGATGCTTCACCTTTGAAAAACCCTGCAAATGATGTAGTGTTAGAAAATCTCTAGCTTGAGCCGCATCGACAGGCAAAATTTTAGCTTGCCTAGCATGAAGTGTTTGATTTAAACCGCAAAAAGAGTTAATTCGGCTCAAGACCTGGGATTTTTTTTGCTCCCAAACATCCTCCCAAAGGTGCACCAATAAAATACCACTTTGAGCATGTAACGTTTGAAGAGAAATGAGCTGTTGAGGAGTAAAGGAGCTTTTAACAGATAAAAGATTAACGTAGACATCATCTTTAACTGCAACAATTTTAAACGGCGGCAGCTCTATCCAAGTAGCACCATAAAATCGAAGTTTAATTTCCTCAAAAAACTCATTATAAAATTCAACGTTTACACCCATTCCTTCTGTTTAAATAACTGATAACATCGTTCTAGCACTTCTGTCAAATTTTCAAGCAACGACTCGTCAAGTTGTTTTATCGAAAAACATCCCGCATCATTGTCTTGATAGGCCGACAAGCTTTGATCAATGACGCTTTGTTTGTTTTCGCCCATCATTTCAATTGCATACACACAAAATTGTACCGTATCTTTTGACACTTTAACTTCTGCAAAATGTAACTCTGATTTTTTCCCTCCATCAATCACTACGTTTTTCTCGCTCCATAAATCGTAATGATCATCAGTATTAGCCCTGGCCGTAAAGCCAAGTGCGGTGTATGGCTGCATTGCAGCTCTAATAGTTTGAAATATCTCGATTGAATCAGTTTTCATACAATTCCGTTTATATGGAACTTGTCCACAAATTAAAGTAATTTTAATGCTATAACACCTAAAAAACTCAAATGTTCTAGGCTTTTCTTTTAAAACAAAAGCGCCCATGCTTAACACATGGGCGCTTCGTTTATATATGATAGAGTTTATTGCTTTGGTTGAACTCGACCGCTTTTTCTGTCTTCTGCACGACCGATTGCGTAACCAGCACCAGCACCAGCTAAACCACCGATGATAGCACCACGAGCATTGTTTTTATCAATTAAAACACCGCCAAGCGCACCTACACCAGCACCAATCACTGTACCTTTAGCAGCATCACTCCAACCTTTCTTTTGAGCTTGAGTGCTTGTTACACCAGCAGACGATGTAGTTACCGTATTTGACGAACGATAGCTTCTTGCAGATGCAGCTGCACTACGTCTAGCTGCTGCAAGTTCAGCCTGATGCTGCTCTTCTACTTTCCGTTGCTGCTCTTCAGCGGCTGCTCTTTTAAAACTATCTAACTTAATACTATCCTGATAAGCAGCAATTGCTTGTTGCTTTTCTAATGCTATTTGTTTTTCGCTTTTTCCACAAGAGGCCAAAACTGTTGCACCAATTGCGACTATTGCCATTATCTTTTTCATCTTATTGATATTTTTAGTTTTAGTAATTCTATTCATTGTCAGTATTGATTGTAGCGCTTTAATTAAAAAACAACTACCGATTTATCAATAATGATTTGATACGGTAATCGTAAAAACTGTGCCAAAAATGTAAAAGTAAATTCGTCTGATTTTATGATCAACAACAAAAAAACATACAACAAATAGCTATAACGATAAAAATTAGAGCGAAAATTTTGTATAAAATATTTTTTTTCTACTGCTTTGAGCGATAACTTGATAGAATTAATTCCTAATTGGAATGACATAAAATGAACTGAAAGTATGTAGCGAGTGTCGACTATTCCGTACAAAAAACATATATTGTGCGTTTATTTCTTACTGCTATTGATGAAACTAACTATATGGGGAGCTGCACAACAGGTAACTGGAAGCATGCATCTGCTACAAGTCAACAACTACAACATATTGATTGATTGCGGACTGGACTACGAGAAAGGCACTTACCAAGAAGCCAACTTAATGTTCCCGTTTAATCCAGCTGATATTGATTTAGTGATTTTAACACACGCCCATATTGATCACTCAGGCAACCTACCAACTTTGGTTCGAGCTGGTTACGAAGGTCAGATTTTATGCACAGGGCCTACGGCGGATCTTACTGAGATCCTATTGTTTGACTCGGTAAACATCTTTCTAGGCAAACAAAAGCGCAAACCTAAGGGAAGACGGAGATTTAGTAGCGGCCCACAACCTTTATATCTGCAAAAACATGTGATGGAAACAACGGATAGGTTTGTAACTATCGGTTTTCATAAACCTTTTAAAATCAACGGAGATATTGAATTGACTTTTGTACCTGTTGGTCATTTGTTAGGCGCAGCGGCAGCAGTGTTAACGGTAAATGAAAACGGAACCACCAAAAAAATTGCATTTACAGGCGATATTGGAAGAAAAAACTACCCGGTATTGGTAAATCCCGATACACTGCCGCAAGTAGATTATTTGGTTTGCGAATCCACTTACGGTGGGCGCCTTCATTCCAAAGACACTTCTTTAGATGATGTTCTGATTAAAACTATCGAAGATACATGCATTAAAAACCCGGGCAGACTGATTATTCCGGCATTTAGTATTGGTCGTACACAATCACTGATTTTCAAACTCAATCAGATTTTCAGTAAAAAATTGTTACCTCCAGTTGAAGTATTTGTGGATAGTCCTTTAGCTAACCACGCGACTGAAATTTATAGAAAACATCATCAGTATGTGAATGAGGAGGCGAAAAGTTTTTACCAGTTAAAGGGTGATGAATTTGAGTTTGAGAACCTGACTTACCTGCAAACGCAAAAAGAAAGCATGGCGGTCACTAATTATCTTGATCCTTGCATTATCATTTCCTCTGCAGGCATGCTCGAAGGAGGCAGAATTCAAGACCATATCTACTACAACATACAAAACTATTATTGTACCATTTTATTTATCGGCTACTGCGCCAAAGGTACTTTAGGTGATCGGCTTTTACGAGGTGATCCAATTGTCAGATTAAGAAATAGAGATTTGATGGTTTACGCTAAAATAGCCAAAACAGATTTACTAAGCGGCCATGGCGACCATGAAGACTTAATGGATATCGTAAAACAACAAATTCCAAATTTGCTTAAAAAAGTGTTTTTGGTACATGGAGAAATCAATAGTTTAACGGCATTTAAAACCGCTTTAGAAGAAAATGGTTACCAAGCTGAAATACCGCAACGAGGTGTAAGCTATGAACTATAGGCATACTTGCCAGCCTTCTCGACCGATAAGTATTCCAAAAAAGTAAAGTTTCGCTTTTTATTTAAAAAACAACTAATGCGTTAACATCAGCATCTCTTTGCACACTTCATTTAGGTTAAGTGGCTTTTCATCCCTCATGGGAAGTTCTTTAGGGTTTGACCAATCCATGTTTTGAATTTGATCCAGCAACTGGAACAAATCAGCTTCAATATTTTTGATATCTTCCAAAGAAAGCAGGGATAGTCCTTGTTTTTGACTACTCGCAAAAGTGGCATTCAGCACATTGAACTGAAAATTGAGCAATTGCATCCTTTTAATCAGTCGCCAATTTAGTCTCCTACGTAATGGTTCTTTCAAAGCTGCTGAAATGGCTTCGCTTAATTGAGCCAATTGCCTATGGCTTTGTTTTCTAGCCAATTTGCTCTCATGTAGTTTCTCCAAATCAAATGGGGTTAAGGCACTTGCCGATTTAAAATAATCGAGGTTAGAATTGATCACCTGCGCAAACAAATCTCCCAACCTTGGTGCGTTCCAAATAGGAAATAAGAAAGTAGCCAACAAGCACAAAAGCACACCGCCAATAGTAAAAACCACTCTATCGGTGAGCAGTTGCCATAAATTTCCTTCGTAGGCATTTAAGCACAGAATAACTGAAACAGTAATGCATACCACACTTACACCGTAAGCAATCCGATTAAATGCAAAAAAACCAAACAAACCAAAAACGCTAATGAATAATTGCAACGAAATACTATCGGTTTGCGTTAGCCCCCATCCTATCAACAAACCAAGCAATGTACCGCTCAAACGTTCAACATTCCTTTTTAAAGTTTGTCCATAACTTGGCCTACTCACAATTACCATAGTAAGTAACAACCAATAGCTGTAATGTTGAGGCGATAACCAATTGATTAAAAGCAAAGCCGCCAAACTTAGAGCTGATAAACGAAGTGAGAACCGAAATGTAGAGGACTGTAATGAAAAGTGCTTTTTGAACGCCGTTGTTTGTACAGGACTTGTTGTTAGAAAATCAGTATATCTGCCCGAACTTTCATCGGACTGCCTATTGCTATTAGGAGAATGTATGGCATTGATTAAAGCAAAAATCTCATCAATGTTTGCTAATATTTGGCTAACCAAAGCTTGCTCCTCCACGGGTAATTTTGCGGCAGTCTTTTTTAAATCAGCAATGATATTGTCAAAACTCTCCAACATTGGCGAATTTGGCTTTCTTAGTAGTTTTGCCATCACCTCTATTCCTTCCTTAATCAAAGGTAGTGCCCCGGTATTAGCGAGTTTCTTCCTCAAATAAGGATAATCATAATGTACCGCACTTACTTGCTCATACAAATCAATCAAGCTAATAGATTTTTCGAGAAGTAGCTGCGCTTTGGTGTCCCGCTGTTGCATGGTACGCTTGTCGCTTAGCAATAACTGTCGGATCAGCTCGTGCTGATTAGCTAACCTTAAATGCAAGCGTATATTTTGTCGGTTAAATCCGGTTAAATCTGCTAGCGGATTATAGCCTTTTGCTCTTAAAAATAGAAGTTCAGCTGTTTCTCGAATAGTTTGGGCGATAGCTCTGTTTAAACTCCGATAAGGGAAAATCGAGATTTGTAATAAACTAATCAAGTAATACCACGCCCCGCCAAATAAAATGTAATTAGCATAAAGTAATGGATTTTTAGGTTTTAGTCCAATGGTGAAAGTAGCCAAAATGATTCCCATTAAACCAATTGCCGACATACGCTGCCCCATTACACCCACCATCGTTAGCAAAAAAGTGAGTCCAACTACCGTAAAAACCATTAGCAAGGCTGATTGTGTGCTCCATGCGGCTAAAAATGCTACCAAAGCAAAAATCAAAGTACTAATCCAGGCGGCCCTAAATTTCTCAGTGCGGTTTCCCGGCAAATCTGTCATGCAAATCATCAATGCACCAATGCCCACACCAATACCCGTGGTAGGCCAGCCAATGTAAAAAAAGAAGACAATTGGAATGATCACTGCCAAAGTATTTCGCAAAGCATCAACCGTATGCTCGCTTTTTACAATTTCCCGCAGCAAGTAAGGGATTTTCCGAAGCTCAAATCTCATTTCGGGCGCAAAGTTAGACAAATTTCACAAGTATAAAGCGATGTTAAATTCGCACAGGTTGTAAGCGGAAATAACAAAACGTCTTTTTCAGTACTTTAAATCAACTTAAAACCACGAAAAACCAGCTAAAATAAAAAAGGGCCAAGAAACTAGTTCCTGACCCTACATCTACCTATGAAAAACATACCCCCGAAAGGGTAAGCCCAAATGTAAAAACATTTTTTTAATATTCAATACATTATTTAAAAAAAAGTAAGAATATTTTTTTCGCTTATCCATAACATGCAGTAAACGAAGTATTAAGCGAATACATTAAAATAAATATTTTGTACTTAAAAAATTCGAGTTGTTGCCATCGATGATTTCGTTGAGCAAATGTTTGTTGTTATCGTTCAATTTTGTTGCAACTAAAGAGCGGATGGAGAAGGCTCTTAGCGCATCAACTACAGAAAGTGTACCCTCGGCACTATCCTTTCTTCCGGTAAATGGAAACACATCTGGTCCACGCTGGCACTGGCAATTAATGTTCACACGACTCACCTGATTCACAATTGGATCAATTAACGCTGCAACCTCTGCTGGGTCGTTACTGAAAATACTCACCTGCTGACCATGGGTAGATTCAATCAGATAATTGATTGGTTCTTCGATATCATCAAAGGTTACCACAGGAATTACCGGTCCAAACTGCTCCTCGGTGTACAATTTCATTTCCTTCGTTACCGGATATACTACCGCTGGATAAACGAAAGATTCATTAGCCTGCCCACCGTTTGGATTAACCACCTGCGCTCCTTTAGCGGAAGCATCGTCAATAAGTTCCTTTAAATAAGCAGGTTTTTGTGGCTCGGGCAGCGGCGTTAACGAAACGCCAGCTTCCCAAGGCATTCCAAATTTCAACTTCGCTATTTCTTCAGAAAGGTCTTTCACAAATTGATCAACCTGCTTTTTATGTACAAAAATAATTTTAAGTGCTGTACAACGTTGCCCGTTGAAAGACAAAGCACCGAGTACCGTTTCCTTCACAGCCAAGTTTAAATCAGCATTGGCCGTTATAATGGCCGCATTTTTAGCATCCAAACCTAAAATAGCACGTAAACGATTTACTTTAGGGTGCATTTTCTTCAATTGATCTGCTACTTTGCTTGAGCCAATTAAAGTCAGTACGTTGATTTTTCCAGACTCCATTAAACCTGGGATAATTTTATTCCCACGACCATAAATGGTATTCACTACGCCTTTAGGAAAATTATCTCTAAACGCTTTTAACAGTGGATAAAACAATAATGTACCATGCTTGGGCGGTTTAAATAAAATGGTGTTACCCATAATTAGGGCGGGAATAAGTGTGGTAAAAGTTTCGTTCAAAGGGTAATTAAATGGTCCCATACATAAAACCACACCCAAAGGAGAACGGCGAATTTGCGCAACAATACCCTGTTCGATGGTAAAACCTGCAGACTGACGATCAATGTCTTTTAATGCATCGATAGTGGCATTAATGTATTCGATGGTTCTGTCGAATTCCTTAACTGAATCGCCGTAGGTTTTGCCAATTTCCCACATGATGAGTTTTACCACTTCATCCTTTTTGGCCATGATATCTCGGGTGAATTTCTCCACGCAATCTATACGTTGTGCTACGCTCATGGTTGGCCATTCGCCACGACCATTGTTATATGCAGCTACTGCAGCATCTAAAGCGATCTGTGCTTCCTTTTCGCCGCAAAGCGGATAAGTACCAATCAGCTTACGTTCCAAGCCTTTTTTGGTTTTAACACAAATGGGTGACAGTACAGTGTGTACATCTCCCGACCATGTAAGCATATCTCCATTGGATAAATAGCTACGCTGGTCTAAAGGTCCTTCAAGCGCATAGGCTTCTGGGATATCCGTTTCTACTGGAAACAGACTTTCTAGGTTTAGGGACATTTGATTTATTTACTTAGTTTATAGATTTACTAGATTTTTGAATTATTAATATATCCTCTCCTATTTAAAGAGAGGATATATTCGATTAAAGTTGAATTACTTTCATTTTTGGCACTAGAGATTTCATTACTACCCAAGCAATAAGATACGCTATTGCACAGAAAGAGAAAATAATGAAGTAACCAGCTTCTATGCCTTGAAAGCCCATGAATTTCATTTGGGTTTGCTCGGCGTGGTCAAACAACCAACCAGAAAACTTATTGATGAAAGTAGAGCCTAAGCCACCCGCTAAACCGCCAATACCTGTAACCGTTGCAATGGCGCTTTTAGGGAAACTATCGCCTATGGTAGAGAAAATATTTGCAGACCATGATTGATGCGCTGCGCCAGCAATACCAATTAAAATTACGGGAATCCAGTAGGAAATGTGACCTAAAGGCTGCGTTAATAATGCCAATAGTGGGAAAAAAGCAAAGATTAACATCGCTTTCATGCGACCCTCGTAAGGATTCATTTTCTTTTTATCTACAAAGAAAGATGGCAACCAACCGCCAAAAATAGAGAGTAAGGTAATGGCATAAAGTACAAAAATAGCCAACTGTCCTTGCGTATCAGACGATTTGATGTTATAAACTTCTGATAGGTAAGCCGGCATCCAAAATAAGTAGAACCACCACACACCATCTGTCATAAATTTACCAAACGCAAAAGCCCAAGTTTGTTTATAGCTGAAACACTTACCAAAAGATAATTTTTGATCGTTTCCTGGAAGCGCTTCAACTTGTACTTGTAACTGTTCATCTTGGTTGATGTAGGCAAGCTCTTCTGCGTTTACTTTTCTATTGGTTTCAGGCTTTTTGTAAAGAAAAACCCAAAATCCCATCCAAATGAAACCTAAAGCACCAATGATAATGAACGACATTTCCCAACCATAATATTTTGCAATTACTGGAATACATAATGGCGCTGCCAATGCACCAATGGTTGCTCCTGCATTGAAGATACTTGTTGCAAGCGCTCTATCTTTTTTAGGAAAGTATTCGGCAGTAGCTTTAATTGCAGCCGGGAAGTTACCTGCCTCTCCTACTGCTAAAACAAAACGAGCAAAAATGAACAGCGTTACACTTACACTGATAATGAGTGACACATCATTCACTTTTTCAATCGCATCTTTAGCTCCTTCGAAACCAACAAACCAATCGCCAGTAAGGTAGCCAGCTGTAGCAATACCACAAAAAGCATGTAAAACTGCACCTATTGACCAAATACCAATAGCCCATAAGAAGCCTTTTTTGGTATCCATCCAATCAATAAAACGACCAGCCAAAAGCATACTTATGGCATAGAAAATAGAAAATAAGGCGGTGATATTTCCGTAATCGTTATTAGTCCAATGAAACTCAGGGCTGATAAAATCTTTCCATGTGAGGGAAAGCACCTGGCGATCCAAATAATTGATGGTAGTTGCGAAAAACAACAGAGCGCAAATGGTCCATCTGTATTTACTAGGTTTAACTTGGTTCATTTTGGTTATTTGGTTATGTGGTTAATTGTATAACTTGGTTAACTGTAAAGTGAAAACTGTCAACTGAAAACTTACGCTCTCACTTTATTGATGATTTCAAAAGTCTTTTTCGTTAGCGACTCAATTTTATCGTAGTCGCGTTGTTCAATAATTT
The DNA here is from genome assembly GCF_965249885.1 of Pedobacter sp. Lineage (GTDB taxonomy): Bacteria > Bacteroidota > Bacteroidia > Sphingobacteriales > Sphingobacteriaceae > Pedobacter. The sequence continues at coordinate 116,719 of NZ_OZ252254.1, forward strand.
GCTTGCTTACCAACTTACTACCCATACCTACGGCGCAAACACCTGCTTTAAACCAACTAGCGATGTTATTCTCTTCGATTTCAACACCACCTGTTGGCACAAATAGCTGACCTTGAAAAAGCTCTCTAATTGAGGAAAGAAAATCGGCGCCTAAAACATTGGCTGGAAACAGTTTAATGATGCCTGCTTGATGTTGCTGAGCCAAATCAATCTCTGTTGGTGTCATACATCCGGGAATCCATAACAAACCTGCTTCATGCGTAAGCTTGGCTACTTCAGGGTTAATTATTGGACAAACAATAAAATCTGCACCCGCAGCAATAAATTCCTTAGCTTGCGCTGCACTTTTGATGGTTCCTATACCGAAAAACAAATCTTGCATTTCAGTTTTTAGCGCTTCTTTAATGAACTTAAAATTAGTTAAAGCAGCAGCGCCTCTGTTGGTATATTCAAAAACACGGACACCACCTTTATATAATGCTCTGATAATTTCTAAGCTGATTTGAGGATCTTCGTAATAAAATAGCGGTAGCAAACCTTGTTGTTGTATCGCTTGAATTGCAGTTTCTTTATTTTTAGTCATTGTCAGCTATAGTTTGGTGAATATCTTGAACGGTAGCGGTGGTGCAATCGCTTGGGATGTACAATTTGTTGTAAGCAGCGGCAGTAGCAAATTCTAAAATCTGCTGAGGTTCGTGCTGGTTGTAGAAGCCGTAAATTAAACCTCCCATGTAGCAATCGCCACTTCCAACGCGATCTAAAATTTGCTCAGACAAATACTCTTTAGACACATGCAATTGATTTGCGGTGTACAGCGTAGTGTAATATCTAATGCCTGCTTTATAGTCGAACCTAAACGTATTGGCTACATGCTTGCATTTTGGAAATTTATTGATGATTTCCTTCGAAGTAATTTCTGCCTGTTTAAGGTAATTCTCTTTAGTATCGATGCTAACGATATCAGCTGGCAAAGTAATGCCAAGCATCTTCTCCGCAGCCCAAATATTGCCCATCACTAAATCGCAATACTCCACTAAACCTGGAATAATATCAATAGGTTCTTTGCCAAATTTCCAAAGTTTAGCTCTATAATTTAAATCTATTGACACCTTAATGCCACGTTCACTTGCCGCTTTAACCGCTTCTAGGCAAACATCAGCTGCATCTTGATTTAAAGCCGGACAAATGGCACTGAAATGAAACCACGAAATATCTTTAAAAATCTCATCCCAGTTTAAAGTTTGAGGCTTTATAGCTGCGAAAGATGAATTAGCTCTGTCGTAAATTACGCCGGCATTTTTCAAATCTTTACCTTTCGGAAGATAATATAATCCCAAGCGGTCGCCGCTCAATTGCATCCGCGACGAATCGATATTACATTTATTAACGTAATTGATGATTTGCTGCGACATAAAATTATCAGGCAAAGCCGAAAAATAGGCCGATGGTACATCCCAAAGGGCCAATGCTGTGGCGACATTTAACTCCGCACCACCAACATAAAAGGGCAATTGATTTTCCGCAAGCCAATTTCCATCCATATCAGGACAGATGCGTAATAATAATTCCCCAAAACTTAAAACTTTCATTTATTTAAGGTAAAAGGCGAAAGGTATAAGGCTTAGATAACTCCACTAAATCTTACCGCTTTCCCCTACTAGGTGATTAAAAATCTGTTACTTAAAAGCTAAAATAGGCTTTTGCGTTGTGATAACAAATATTTTCCACTAATTGGCTAACCAATTTTATATCGTTAGGGATTTCTCCATTTTCTATATCAGTACCAAATAAATCGCACAAAATACGGCGGAAGTACTCGTGACGTGGGAAAGAAAGGAAACTTCTGGAATCTGTTAGCATGCCCACAAACTGACTTAACAAGCCCATGTTAGACAAGGCATTGATCTGCTTTGTCATGCCATCTTTTTGATCCAAGAACCACCAACCAGAGCCCCACTGCACTTTTCCAGCCACTGTTCCATCTTGGTAATTACCAATCATGGTAGCCATCAGTTCATTATCTGCCGGATTTAAGTTGTACAAAATGGTCTTTGTTAGTTTGTTACCAGCGTCTAATTTATTTAAGAACTTAGCCAAAGCTCTGCCTTGAGAAAAATCACCGATGGAATCAAAACCTGTATCAGGACCTAAAGACGACAACAAACGATCATTGTTATTGCGAATAGCACCTAAATGATATTGCTGCACCCATCCTCTTTCGTGATCCCAAAGGGCAAAAGTAAATAGCATTGCCGATTTAAACTTCAGGTTTTCTTGAGGCGTGATTTGTGCTCCACTTCTAATTTTTAGGAAAATTTCAGCTACTTCTTCCTCGGTGTAGTCTTCCGCATAAATTTGCTCTAAACCATGATCCGAAACTGATGCACCATTTTCCACGAAGAAATCATGACGAGATTTTAAAGCCGCTAAGTAGTCTTGGTAATTGGTAATTGGCTTTTGAACGATATCGGCCAATTTATCTACATACTGATTCAATCCAGCAACATCGTCGGCGTTCATCGCCTTATCTGGTCTGAAAGCTGGTAAAACCGTTAAATCAATGCCTTTAGCTTTAATTTGCTGGTGAAATTCCAAGTTATCAAGCGGGTCATCGGTAGTACATAAGGTTTTTACGTTCATCTTTTTCAATAAACCTAAAACGCTATATTCTTTAGTTTGTAGCTTAGCGTTACACTCATCCCAAATCTTTTTCGCGGTTGCTGGCGAAAGTAAATCATGGATATCAAAGTAGCGTTGAAGCTCCAAGTGAGTCCAATGGTATAAAGGATTTCTTAGCGTATAAGGAACAGTTTCAGCCCATTTTTCGAATTTTTCCCAGTCAGAGGCAGCTCCGGTTATATAATATTCATCAATACCAAAAGTACGCATAGCACGCCATTTGTAATGATCACCATAAAGCCAAACCTGCGTAATATTGTCGAACTGTTTATCAGTTGCAATTTGCTCCGGAATCAAGTGATTATGATAATCAATAATAGGCATGTGCTTGGCATATTCATGATATAACACCTTTGCCGTTTCCGTTTGCAATAAAAAATCCTCGTCTAAAAACTTTTTCATTTATACTTTTGGTTGTTTGGTTGTTTGGTTGATTTTTTTTAGTGTATATGCAACCTACAACGTATTACTTTAACTCACTCTAGCGCTTATAATTCCTCCCACAACTGATGCTGAAAAAAATTCAGCATGACGTTATTTTTAAGCCCCTCTCTGCCTTTTACGCATCTCTCCCCAAAGGGAGAGAAAAGCGTTTTGGCATGGTATTGCTTTTTTGTTAGTTTGCTTTATACACCATGTTTACGCCGTTCCTTTGGAAAGGCTGTGGATGCATTTTACACTCCTCCAAAAACAGAGAAGCCTCCATCTACGCAAATCATTGCACCAGTTACAAACTTTGATGCATCACTTAATAACCAAACTAAAGCGCCTTTCAATTCATCTGGATTACCAAAACGTTTAAAAGGAGTTTGATTGATCACCGCCCCACCTCTAGGTGTGTAGCCACCATCGGGTGTGGTTAATAAATTTCTATTTTGTTCGGTTAAAAAGAATCCTGGGGCAAGTGCATTCATTCTGATTTTATCACCATAACGATTAGCCAATTCTACTGCAAACCATTGTGTATAGCAATCAACCGCAGCTTTACCCATGTTATAACCAAGCACTTTAGTAATTGCCCTTTTTGAATTCATTGAAGATATGTTGACAATACTTCCCTTTCCAGTATCGGCAATGGCTTTACCAAACACTTGAGTAGGAATTAATGTACCCCACAAATTCAGGTCTAACACTGTCTTCATGCCGTCCATTTTCATCTCAAAAATGTTATCCTCTGGTTGCAAAACCCCATCAGGCATGTTACCACCTGCGGCATTCACTAAACCATCTACTTTACCAAATTCGGCTATAATTTTTTCGCGAGCAGCAACTAATTGCTCTTCGTTCATGGCGTCTGCAATTAATGCAATTGCTTTACCACCATTTTTATTGATTTCGTCAGCACGTTCGTTAGCTACTTTCTCATTTCTACCTAAAATTCCTACTGCACCGCCTGCTTCTACGATAGCATCAATAAATGCTTTGCCTAAAATTCCTGTACCGCCTGTTACAACGATTACTTTATCTTTTAATGAAAATGATTGTTCCAATTTATTATTCATTTTTACCACAAAGGCACGAAGTACACAAAGATTATATTATGGCTTTAAACCAGTTAGACTTACGAAGTTTTTGAAACTTCGTAAGTCTCATAATTACTTTGTTCTTTATATCCTTATGGTGATTAACTATTATATTGTTTCATTTTAGCACAAAGGTTACGTTATGGCTTTAAACCACTTAGACTTACGAAGTTTTTGAAACTTCGTAAGTCTTTCTTTGTGTCTTGGTGGTTAATTAACTATTATCCTAATCGCATTACTATTGCTTTCGCGAAAAATAGGGACAGCCTGTTCCTCGCAATGACGCACCAGGAAAGTAAATATTATCTCAATTCTGCTACTGAAAATGTGTCCATATCAGCATAATCCAAATTTTCGCCAGCCATACCCCAAATGAAGCTGTAATTTTTGGTTCCAGCTCCAGAGTGAATGCTCCATGACGGCGATAAAACCGCTTCGTGGTTGCCCATTACAATGTGACGCGTTTGTTGTGGCTGTCCCATAAAATGAATTACTCTTTGATCTTCCTCTACGTCGAAATAGAAATAAACTTCCATCCTTCTGTCGTGTGTATGAGGAGGGATCGTATTCCAAATAGAACCTGTGGCTAGCGAAGTTAGTCCCATTACCAACTGACAGCTTTGAATCCCATCTTTGTGGATATAACGAGAAATGGTGCGCTGGTTTGCAGTTTCCAAAGCACCTAAATCAGCCGAGAAAACATCTTTGTGACTAGCAAATGTAGTTGGATAGCTTTGGTGTGCAGGAGCAGATAACGCATAAAAAACAGCAGGATTACCGCTATCTTTACTGCTAAATTCCACCTCCTTAACACCTTTACCTAAATATAGGCAGTCTTTCTTATTTAAATCGTAGCTAGTGCCGTCGGCAACAATGGTTCCTGCGCCACCTACATTGATTACGCCAAGTTCTCTTCTTTCCAAAAAATACTCGGCACGTAAAATATCGTAATTACCTAAATCCACTACGCTGTTTACCGGAGTGATTAATCCAGTGATCATCCTATCGTAGTGTGAGTAGACAAAATTTGCTTTGTCTTTCGCTTTCAAGTCGTCCAACAAAAACCTTTCACGGATTTTTTCGGTGTCGTAACTCTTGAAATCTTCTGAGTGTACTGCTTGTATTTGTTTCATTTTCTATATTTTGTTAGCTACTTGAGGTGGTTTATTCCTCAAAAGCCAAGGTTTGGCTATAAAGATACACCTCGTTTCCAAGGAATAAAATCATCCTGATTTAACAGCACTGCTTTTGGAATTACTTCGCCGCTAGCCGCTTTGATACAGTATTCCAAAATATCCTCTCCCATTTCCTCAATGGTTTTCTCTCCCTCAATCACAGGACCGGTATTGATATCAATGATATCGCCCATGCGTTTGGTTAAAGCATTATTTGTGGCCACTTTAATTACCGGACAAACGGGATTTCCGGTTGGTGTGCCCAATCCGGTAGTGAATAAAATCAAAGTAGCGCCACTTGCAGCTTTACCCGTAGTTGCTTCTACATCGTTACCCGGTGTACAAACTAAATTTAACCCAGGTTTTACCGAAGGTTCAGTATAATCTAACACATCTACAATTGGCGATGTACCGCCTTTTTTGGCAGCGCCATTACTTTTGATGGCATCTGTAATCAATCCATCTTTGATGTTTCCCGGAGATGGATTCATGTGAAATCCAGAACCAGCATTTTCGGCCGCCTGACTGTAAGCGCCCATTAAACGCATGAACTTACGGGCTGATTGCTCTTCAATTGTCCTGTCGATCATGTTTTGCTCGGCACCACAAAGCTCAGGGAATTCAGCGAGCAATACTGTGCCACCTAAAGCTACCAATAAATCAGAGCAGTAGCCAACCGCTGGATTAGCCGAGATACCACTAAATCCGTCGCTGCCACCACACTTTACACCTAAATTCAACTTGCTTAAAGGTGCTGGAGCTCTTTCAATTTTATTAGCCTCAACCAACCCTTCAAAAGTTTTTTTGATGGCTAGGGCAATCATATTTTCTTCGCTTTGCGATTGCTGCTGTTCGAAAATAAATAGCGGTTTATCAAAATTAGAGTTGCGTTCTTTTAAATCGGCAGTGAAATCATGCACTTGCAAATTTTGACAGCCCAAACTTAATACTGTAACTCCCGCTACGTTTGGATGATCTGCATAGGCTGCTAACAACTTACTTAGTACTGCCGCATCTTGCCTGATACCACCACAGCCACCTTGATGGTTTAAAAACTTGATACCATCGATATTTTTGAACAAACGTTCACCAGTTCCCTGTCCAAAAGACAAAGGAGCTTCTAAAGCTGTAACATCGGTGCCATTTTTATAGGCTTCTACTAAATGCCTGGTATAATCTTTATATTTAGCTGTAACTGCATAACCTAGCTCATTGTGCAAGGCTTCCTTAATTACATCAAGATTTCTATTTTCACAAAAAACCGTGGGAATAAACAACCAATAATTGGCCGTTCCTACTTTCCCGTCATTACGGTGATAACCATTAAAGGTTCTACCCTCAAACTTAGAAACATCTGGCGCATGCCACTCATAATGATACGGACGATATTCGTAAGGTGCAGCTGCATGCTTCAAATTGTCGGTGGTCATTCTGGTGCCTAGCTTTACTGGAAACTGAATTTTACCCACCAAGGTACCGTACATGTATACCTCGTCGCCAGCTTGCATGTCTTGTGTATAAAACTTGTGCTTTGCGTCTACATCATCAACTAAGTGATAGTTTACCCCCTGAAAACCTACAATTTGACCTGCTTTTAGATTAGTTAAGGCAACTAAAACATTATCTTTTGGATGTACTTTTAAAACTTGTTGGTTCATTTATATGGTTTTAAGCTGCGCCGACATTGTGTTTGACAAAACTAGCGTGATGCCTTGGGAAACTAAGTCCAAATATAGGCCTTTCACTTCGGCAATAAAGCCAGTCAATTGCGTCAAATCTACGCCCCAAATGTTTTTATCGGCTAATACTTCTTCAACAAAATCGTCTTTAAATGCACTATATTTTTCAAATAAATAAGGTGCAGAGTCATCGTTTAACCGATAACTCGCACCGTTATCCAAACCAAAATATAGATCGTTTTCTTTTCTCTGTGGACGAGAAAAGGCCAAGTAAGCAGCGAAGCCTAAAGCGATATGCGCTGGAACTTGGTTAAATATTTTATAATAATTCGTTAATAAAGGAACAATCCTGATTTTCATTTTCATGGTGTACTGAAAAGCAATGCTGGTCCAGAAATGCTCAATAGTTGGATTGGCAAATCGATCTTTCACGGTATTAGCAAAAGCGTCGGTTTGTTCCTTGCTCACCTCATACGGAATAGCAGGGCCAATTTCTGTAGCCATTAATGTTTCAATGTAGCTGCTCATTAGCTCATTGTTCATGGCATCCTTAACCGTTTCAATACCTAATAAAAATGCAATTCCAGAACTTAAGGTATGCGTACCATTTAATAAACGCACTTTTAACTCCCTATAAATTTCAATGTCTTCGGCAATAACTACACCTTCATCTACCTTTGCGAAGGAAAGCACATCAGCCACTTTTTTACCACCTTCAATCGCCCAAAGACGGTAAGGCTCGGTCATCGACAGTAATGTATCTTGATAACCCAATTCAGCTTGCAATGCATTCGTTGTAGCGTCATCAGGTTTTCCCGGCACAATTCTATCTACTAAAGAGTTGCAAAAAGTATTTGCTTCTGCTAACCATGATATAAATGCTGCATCAAGTTGATTATGTTGCGCTAGTTTTGAAACAATCTGTGCTAACTTAGTCCCATTATCTGGAATTAATTCGGTAGCAACGATCACTAATCCCTTGCTAACATCGCCATTAAAAGCTTGATAACGTTGGTATAAAACTGCTAACAATTTGGCAGGGAAAGATGCCGGTGGATTAGCTTGAATAGATTCTTCTACATATTGGATTCCAACTTCGGTAGTATTTGAAACCACCACTTGCAAATCGTTAGAAGTAGCAATATCTAATATAGACTGCCAGTCTTTCTCAGCGGCAACTACCCTACTGATTGCAGAGGAAATTATATTTTCAGTTACGGGAACGCCGTTTTCTATCCCACGTACGCAAAGGGTATACAGCGAATCTTGTTGATCAAACTCTGCAGTATTACCGCCTGTTGATTTAACCACTACCACACGACCATTAAAAACACCTTGACGATTAGCTTTATCGATGAAATAATCTGGTAATCCACGTAATAAAACGCCAGTTCCAAACTGCAAAACCTTCTCTGGCAATAGGAAGATATCCGAATTGGGAACTACCACATTTTCGGTGGCAATGAACTTCAAATTATCCTTTGATAAAATCATCTCTTTATGCTGCTATTCAAGTTAATGTTAAGCTAATAAAGAGAAAAAGCACCTTTACTAGCATTTGGTCGAAACAATTCTACATAATTTATGCTAGTAAAACCCTGATTTTGGTGCAAATATTTGCGCAATCGTTCCCGATAACGTAGGGCAATAATTCAGTTTTAAAATACAATCATCTCGGCTAAGTATTTTATGCGAATTTTATGAATTTGAATCATTGGTATCGAAGTGGTAAGCTGATTATTTAATGTTAACTGTTTTAATTGCTTCTCTACCAAAAAAGACTGGAAAGTACATCAGCTCTGCTTTTGCCGGATTTAAATTGTAACTACCGCTATAGCGAGGCATTAAATTGATCTCGAATTCATACTTGCCCTGTTTCAATTTTGTGCAGAAAATAGCGGTTTTCTCCTTGAAATATTCGCGGTGTGTTTCAATTCCCCAATAAGCCGTTTCTTTTGATTGATAAGAACAGCCAGCTGGAATTGGTACTTCAATCATCACATAATCTGCATCAGCTTTTACCTCTACACTAACTTTTAATTTAGTTGCTGTTCCGGCTTTCAGAACGTTAGTCGAAATACCGTTTTGCAACAAACTAGTACTTACTTTAAAATCCTTATCTACTTTTTGCGGATTGCTATTTTGAAATTGCTGATAAGCCGTTAAATATACCGGCATTTCTCCTGTTTTATTTATGCTAAACTTGGTATCATTTGTTTCTAACTGATAAGGAAATGATTTTACCTCGTTGCCATTTACCGTAAGTTGTGTTGGCTTGGCCGCAGTTGAGTTTTTCAACAAATATGGTAGCACCGTTTGTAAAATCAGCGATGATTCATAGGTATTTCGCCATTTTCCATCTTTACGTTGTTCTAAAAAATAGTTGATGATTTTTCGAAGTTCCAATTCATGCTTGCCAGATGTTTTTAAAATTTGATAGGCCAGCAAAGTGTTTTGAATGTGGTTATCCCAAAAACCGTTGTTTTGCCCCCAATAAATATTTCCAAACATGGTTTGCTTTTTGATTTCCAACAAACTGTCTATATTAATTTTCAGTCCAGCTAGCTGCTTTAGCTGCATCAATTTCAGCCTATCGTAAAGTGCTGGCTTTGCATTTTTATTGTTCTCTATCAATTTAAGCCAGTCTTTGATTTCAGTTTTACTGTTTAGTAAGTAAATCAATTCAACCACCTTTAATTTGCTGTAGTCTTGTTTTTCTACCATTTGCTTGCGCAGATAATCTTGAAGCCAGTTCTTATTTAGTGCTACTTTAAAACCGTCCTGCTCTGCCATCAGCAACGCTTCAACCACATGCAAACTTATCCAAATTTCTTCCGGACTGTCTTTCCACCATCCCCAGGTTTGCTGATTTTTCTTCGTATCTTCTAACTTCTTAATTAAGCTTCGGATTTCTTTCTCTCTACTGAACGTTTGCTTCAAATAACCTTTCAACTGCTTTTCTAGCAACAATGCCTTCAGTTTGGAAGCCATTTGCTCGTTGCATAGATACTCGTAATTGCGTAGTTGCTCAATTTCATCCATCAATACTGGAAAAAGTGAAGTTTCAGCACGTAAATTCACCTTACCTAATCCACGGTCAAAATTATAAGTTAAAGAAGTATCGGCCAGTAATGCATTAAAATAGCCTTTGGTTTCTTTTACTCCTTTTTCAATTACTGGAATTTTCCTGATTTCACCATCAAAATAGCCGTTGCTCTGATTTAAGGTATATTGAAAGCTCAAACTGTCTTTGCTATTCACTTTAACCGGAACGGTATCAATCAGAGAATTTTTAACAACCACCTCGCTATTTAAGCGCTGTACACCATTTACCATCATACTACGCTGTATTTTTTCTTCTATTGGGGCGTAATTCAAAAGCTTACCTATAATATTGAGGCTATCTCCCCATACTGCAAACTGAGGCGTCGTCAAATTAGCACTTAATGTTTTGAATGATTTTATCTTTAACGTAGTACTTCCGCTTTGCTTCTTACCGTTCATGGCCAATACGCTGGCGTTCCAACTGGTAATGTCATCTGGAAATTTAACCGAAAAAGCTGCGTTACCTTCAGTATTAGTTGTAAGTTGAGGTTTCCAAAAACCTTCATCAGAAAAATTAGTTCGCATGGTTTGTTGCTGCGCTACCAATTCGCCTTTTTCGTTCAAAGCGCTGTTTCCTTTTTTACTTTTAATGATAATTACTCCATTAGCAGCTCTAGCGCCGTAAATAGCTGTTGCACTAGCATCCTTTAATACAACGACATCTGTTAAGTCATCCTTATTTAAACTAGCAAGATCTCCACTATAAGGGACGCCATCAACAATTATCAAAGGCAACTCATTAGCGCTGATGCTGCTGTTGCCTCTTATCCTAATAAGTTGATTCTGCAAACCCGATACGCTTACACCCGCCACTTTTCCAGCTAACACTTGCTCCATCTCGATCCTACTAACGCTACCCGTAAGCGACTGTCTTGATACCGTACCGTATCCCACTACAACGATTTCATTAAGAGCGTTAGCACTTTCTTTCAGATAAATATCCCCTAAATCTCCACTTTTAATGGACAATTTTGTTGATTCAAAACCTATAAATTGTACTAGCAATTTACCTTTATTTGGTGCATCAAGATGAAAGTATCCTTCTGCATCTGTAAAAGCTGCTACAGTAGAACCTACAATTTTAACAGTGGCGCCCGGAATTGCGGTCTTATCGCTTTTAGCTAAAACCCTACCTCTAATTGGGTTTTTAAAACTAGCATAGTCCTGATATTCGTTATTGAAGGTCTCTAAAATTTTACTCGACAGCTTATTATTTTCTCGTTTTAGAGATTTGATGTATTGGTCCAATTCTAAACTTTTACTATCAGCAGGTAGGCGCTTCAAGTCGTTCCACTCGTAGTAATTGATACCGTTTTTCTTCACCTTCAAATCATTTACCAAATAATACGAATTGTCTTTTAGCAAAAACATCAATTTATAGTTCCCTTCCTCCAAGGTAAAATATCTGATATCCCGACCTGGGTAAATATGCATAAAGCTTGGACGCTCTGGTTGATAAATCACTAAATTTTTGAGATACGGAAGCTTGATTAGGCTATCGGAAAGCTTTATCACAAGTTTACCAATGTCCTCGCCAGTTGCCGGCTCATTTTGGAACAAAGTCGTAGTATAGCTCCTAAGGTCCAAATAATCATTCCAAATGCTATCAATCTCTGATTTGCGCAATAGTTGCTGTAAATAATTAGTGTTGCCCAAAGCTGGAGCCGAGGAAAGCAATTTATTGAAAGCGTAGTTACTTTTAAAAGATTTTTGCTTTACTAAACCAGGTAAAAAGGTATAGGTATAACCGCTTTCTCTAATAAAATGATGTGAAAAATCTTCAGTTTGGTAAGTTAACAGGTTTTCTTTGAATGGCCCAAGTAGCAATTCACCTGTAAATGTATTAGGTGGATTTACCAAAACCATATTGTCATCAGTTTTAATGAGCGTTTTGTCATACGGATTGCTACTGTTAGCCACTTTAATCATATACCTATCCAAGTTAGATGCTTCGGCATCACTTAATTCGGTTCTTTCTAAAGTCACCTCAGCTTTTTTATTAGCCAAATTTGAAGCTATACTAAAAATGGTACGCTTGCCATTTACAAAAGTTAATTCCCTCACTATTGCCTTCCTAGACGCAGTACGCAACGTTATTTTATGTGTACCTGGCGTAATTTCAAAAGCATAGCTACTCAATTGATTTACCTTGCTGAAAAATACAGGAACATTATCCACATAGATTACATTCACTGGATCAATTTCACCATTATCAACCACAAATGGGACAAATTGAGTAACACCTTTAGCTGCGTTTTCTGTGATGATGTACAAACTATCGTGGTTGGTAAACTTATAATATTCAATCGTATCAAGTCCCAAAGATTTAGACCATTTAAGCCACGACAATTTAAAACTACCAGTTGCCGACAATTCATCAGCCTCTATCATTTCCTTTAGTTTTCGACTATAATAGGTTTTAGTGAACTTCGGCAAAAACGGTTGTTTGATAGCACCAAATTTTGCAGTTTGCGCATAAGCCGTTAAATCCACGTCAGGCACAGGCAAATTATCGTTATCTGTTACGTTAATTACCATGTTTACTTTTTGTCCGGGATATACCGCATCTGGCGCAACCAATTTCACATTCAGCTCGTTTGGATTATAGAAAAAACTTCCTTGCGAAGTTCTCTCTTTTCCATCCCAGAAATAGCTGATACTTGCCTGTATCGCTTTAGATGGATGGTGTTTAAAGGAGGTGTCTAAACGGGTAGTGTATCCTTTTGCAATTACCTTATTTCCAGAAAAGAGCGTGTACCAAAACGGAATGTAGTGCTCATTAACAACTTTAACATTTGCCAAGTTTTTAGTGTGTAAAGCAGTGATAGACAATTGGGGATTACTATCACTTAAATAATATACTTGCGTTTTTCCACTTCTTTCGATTTCATAAGAGTCAGCACGATAGTCGGCTTTAACTTTGCCAGTATTAATTATAACAGAGTCAATCAGCTCATCATCAACAGTATACCATTTCAACGCAATCGGGAAATTTGCCAAGCTGCCATCTTTAGCTAAGGTGAAATGCAAGCTATCTGCTTTCCAGAGTACTTTAATTCGATCTTCTTCTTCATCTAAATACTTTAGGCTTACGCTATTACTATGACTCTCATTATTGCTATTTAAAAAATCAGCGTGTACTGTCACATCCAAATTCGCTTTAGGGAAGATCTGTTTTGGGAGCGTCAACTTGGTTTCTCCTGTGGGCTCTAAAACCAATTCCTTTTTCCACAAGGTATCTGGCACAAATAATTTATGCTCATTGTAAAGTTTAACATTAGAAGTAACTACCGATAATTGCACCCTTCCATCGGGCACTGTAAGCTCATTTTCATCGGTAGCTTTCATGAAAACAATCACCGAGTCCTGCCTGTAATATTCAGTTTGATTAGCCCTGATATTAAAATTTATGCTTTTAAGTTCGTATTCTTCATATTCAAATTGCCCTTGGATCAGATATTTTTGATCATTCGGATTTTTTCCCGGCTGTAAAAGCCTAACTTGATATTTATCATCAAGGTCTAAATCAAGCGAGTCAGCCAATACAAAGCTATGCGCATATGCGCCATTACGATAAGGCTTTACCATCCCTAGCGATTTTACCTTTTTACCACGATGAAATAGTGCCGCTTCCAAGTCTGGCAATTTGATTTCTCTGCCATTTTTATCAACCATGAAAGCTTTGAATTTCAGCGTATCTAGCGGCTTATATTTGGGTTTGCTAAACACTATGTAACCTTTGGAGGTATTTTGCGATGGCTGCGTAATTTTTCGGTACAAATTCTTAAACGGCATCCAAGTGTAAAATATCGGCCAACCATATAACAATTTCCTACCAAAGCTCCAATTTCTTTTGTAATTGTAAGATTCATGAACTTCTGTAGAAAAGAAATTACTTACTCCGTCGTACTTAACATATAAAAAATCATTTTTTCTATCAAAATTTCCTTCGTACAAGTGTGTATTACGATTGTATTTCAACTTACTTCCCTTCGCCGAAAAAACTGACGCATCGCTAATCAAATTACCTTTCAGGTCTTTAACATATAACTGAAAGTGCTTTTTATCATTAACAAAGGCAATCTCTACATTCTTATTATCCTGCAAACTGAACTCCCATCTATTTTTAATCGGAGTAGCGTATAAGTAATTACCAAAAGGTAAATTATCATGATATTTCTTCGAGATTTGAAAGCTATCAACCAAATGATGCAAATAGCTGTCGTTAATTGCAGATTTACCTTGCTTGGCAATTTCTATCATTTCTCTATCTGTTAATTGATAGATATAGGTGTATTTACCACTTGTGTTACTTGTACTCAGTGAACGTTGGGCGGTGGAACTTAGTGATATGAATGAGAGGAGAAAAGCGAAAAATATAAGATTTATCTTCATAAAAAATGAGGTTTACGATAAAGATACAATTGCTAGCTGTTTTCCATAAAAACAACTGTTAATAAAATTTATATCTTTGGAAAAACGGCTATATATAAACAAAAACAGCCATTTGATAGTTGAAGATCCAGAAAATTCAATTATCACTTTGGGGTGTAATAAATTCTGAAATACAACTTATACTGATATGAACGACGAAATAAAAATACCTCACCTTAGCGCTGAGCAAATCAGGGTTTTGGGTTCTTTAATGGAAAAGGCAAAAACAACGCCTGATTATTACCCGATGACGATGAACGGCTTAGTTGCCGCATGCAATCAAAAAACATCAAGAAAACCTGTGGTAAATTATGATGAGGAAACCATTGGCGCAGCATTGAACTCGTTAAAAATAAGCGGGTTAATTTCTACAGCAACAGGCGGCTCTAGCAGAGCTACCAAATACAAACATAATTTTGCAATTGCTTATCCACTTCTGCCATCAGAAGTTGCGGTGATGTGCCTGCTGTTTTTACGTGGCCCACAAACACCTGGAGAAATCAACACCAACTCCGGCCGATTATATGAATTTGAAACGCTGGAAGAGGTAAACCAGACTTTGGAGAAACTTGCCAACGAAGGTTACGTTAAGCAATTGCCAAAGCGCCCAGGACAGAAAGAACAGCGCTACACGCACTTGTTTAGTGGTGATGTAGAATTAATGGACGAAGATGATGCCACATACGAAACCGTTGGTAAATCTAACCATCAATTGGAAGAACGGGTAGCAAAACTTGAAACTGAATTAGCAGAATTGAAAGAGAATTTCGAAAAGCTAATGAAGGAGCTTTATTAATATTTAGTCGTTAGATTTAGCATTTAGACTGTTCGTGCCTAAATATACTCCTTAAACACTTGCGAAGTTTAAAAATTCGCAAGTGTTATAAAGCCGCTAAACAACTCGTTTAATTACCCTTAACTTGTGCGTATATCTATCTAACTCTGCATTAAAAATCCCTTGATTATCAATTGGATCGATGCGCACTTTACCAGCAGAGTGAATAATTTTATCGTTTCCTAGCATTAAGCCTACGTGGGTAATTTTACCTTCGTCATTATCAAAAAATGCAAGGTCGCCCAACTTTGCCGAAGCCAAGAAATCTACCAACTCACCGTGCTCCACCTGCTGAGAGGCATCTCTCCTTAAGCTAATTCCGCATAGCTTGTAAACGGTTTGCGTAAACCCTGAACAATCTATACCGAAGAAACTACGGCCTCCCCATAGGTAAGGCGAATTCAAAAAGAACTTTGCAGTAGCTTCTACACGATCGTAAAATTCAGCTGCATCTGGAATAAAAGGAGTAGTTTTTACCTCAAAACTATGGTCAGCTAAATAGCAATACCCATCTTGATAAAACGGCAAAGTACTCCCCGGACTTAAATAATAAACTGTTCCAGCATCATCCACTAATCGGTTATCGAAATTAACAGCAGTAACGTATTGATAGCTATGTTCATCGTGATACTGCAGTGAAGTAATTTCCTGTAGTTGTTTATGGTCCATCCAACCTTCGTATTGGTCGTGATGAGTCTTTATAAAACACCATTTCTCCGTTTTTTCGAGCACTAAAACTCTATCACCAAATAACAAGGTCGATACAATTTCGCTCCTGTCTGAAGGTTCACTTCTTAACGGTGCAACGGCTACACGACAAACGTGGTATGGTTCCATATCAATTTAAAATTATTGGCTAAAAATAAGTGAATATGTGATAAATATCAATCTATTTCATGTAAAACACAATAAACTTTATGACACAAGATTTGTTAAATTAGTACAACAAAAACGAAATGCCATGAATTATCAAAGAATTTTAATCGCCGTAGACAATAGCACTAGTGCAGAAAAAGCCGCCAAAGCTGGCTACGACATGGCTTCATTATGCCAAGCGGAAGTAGCATTACTTAACATTGTTGAGCCTGCACCTCCAATTGCAAACCCTGATTTTGGTTTTACGCCTGCCATTATTGAACTTTACGATAACAGCGTTGAAAATAGCCACGTGTTACTGAAAGAGATAGAAAATAAATACGGTAATGGCACTAAAACCACTTATTTATCAGTAATGGACACCGCTACAAACGGAATTTTGCAGCAATCGGAAGAATGGAATGCCGACCTGATTGTACTTGGTACGCATGGACGTACTGGTTTGAACCATTTTTTGATGGGCAGCGTGGCTGAACATGTTGCTAGAAAATCTGCCTGTCCGGTATTAATTGTTCCGAATAAGGCTGATATATAGATTTGGTTAGTGGTTAGTGGTTAGTGGTTAGTGGTTAGTGCCAACGCATATTATTTACCGTTGTTTGGATTATTAATCTTTTCCTTGGTGAGTTCATTATTTACGGTACGCCAGATATTTAATGGATTTTCATCCTTCAGTTCATCTGGCAAATATTGATTGTTCCAATTTTGAAAACTTACTGGACGGGCAAATCGTTTGATTCCATCGGCACCCACTGCGGTAAACCGGCTATCTGTACAAGAAGGAAATGGACCACCATGTTGCATGGCCAGTGCTACCTCAACGCCAGTTGGCACGCCATTCAAAATTAGCCTACCGCACTTCTCTCGCAAAATATTCAGCAATGCAACCAGCTTAGTGAGATCATTGTCCGAAGCCATCAATGTAGTCGTCAACTGCCCTTCCAAAGCATGCGCTACCTGATGCAATTGTTCTTCATTATCACAGATGATAGCCAAAGTAAAAGGCCCAAAAACCTCCTCGTGCAACTGCTGATTTTCTAAAAAAGATCTAGCTGGCACGCTAGCTATTGTGATTTTAGCACCATCTGCCCCACTTTTACTTTCATACAGCAATTTTACATCATCCGCTCCTAAAGCCTTTAATCTATTTTCTTTGAAATTTTTAGCGATGCCTTCATGGAGCATTTGGTGAGCATCGATTTTAGCAACACCAGCCACCAGTTCTTGTAAGCATCCCTCTAAATCATCATTATTGATTCCCACTAACAAACCAGGGTTGGTACAAAACTGCCCCATGTCCTGCGTAATAGATTTGGTAAGTTGCTCAGCAATCCATTGCTTTTCTGCTGCTACTTTATCGGGTAACAAAAAAACTGGGTTTACACTTCCCATCTCTGCAAATACTGGAATTGGATTTTTCCGTTGCGCCGCAAGATCAAAAAGTGCCCGCCCACCACTATAAGAACCAGTGAAACCAACTGCTTTTACCACATCATGTTTCACCAAATATTCGCCAACGGCAAACTCTTTACCGTAAATATGCGCAAAAATTCCCGTTGGCATTTCACACTTTTTCACCGCAGCATATATCGCATCAGCTACTAAAGTGGAGGTTTTCACATGCGCTGGATGCGCTTTTACAATTACGGGGCAACCCGCAGCAAACGCACAAGCGGTATCACCGCCAGCGGTAGAATAGGCGAAAGGAAAATTACTGGCTCCAAAAACAACCACAGGTCCTAAGGGCACCAATAGCTTTCTCAAATCGGGTTTTGGCGGAGAACTCAACTGATTGCCAGTATCTATCCTGGCTTCGAGCCAATTGCCTCTTTCTGCGGCATCGGCGTAGCTTGTCAATTGAAAAATAGTGCGCCTGCGTTCGGCAATCAATCGCTGCTCAGATAAATGAGTTTCCTCGGCAGCCGTTTGAATCAGTTCATCTCCCAAAGCTTCTATTTCTTGGGCTATTGTGCGCAGAAAATGAGCTCGTTGTTTTAAGGATAAGTTTTTATATTGATAAAAAGCGGCTTGAGATTGCGTAAGCAATTCATCTATTTGTTGAACAGTGTGATCTTGGTGCATAATTATTCCTTAACATTTAAAGGTAGGAATTGTTGGCGAGTTGGTTAATGCTCGAACCAGTTAATTGCTCATTCGTCGCTTTTGTTTAACTGTAAACTGACAATTGGCAATTAAAAACTGAAAAATAATCCATTACTTTGAAGCACTAACATATTAAAAGTAAAATGACACATCTAGAGAAGTTAGCTGCCATTCGTGAATTAATGAAAAATGATGGTGTAGATGCCTATATCATTCCATCTGCAGACCCACATATTAGCGAGTACCTACCAGATTTTTATAAAAGCATTCCTTTTGTTACCGGGTTTACTGGTTCGGTAAGTACCGTGGTAATTACACAAAATTTTGCTGGCTTATGGGCTGATTCGAGATATTTCGTACAGGCCGAAGAGCAATTGAAAGGAAGTGGTTTTGAGTTAGTAAAACTAAAAGCTCAGGGCATGCCCGAGTACATTGAATGGCTTGGTGAGCAACTTCCACAAGGCAGTAAAATTGCTTTTGATGAAAAAACGGTATCCGTTTTGTTGGGCTTACAATTAGAACAACAGCTAGCATTTAAAGACATCCATTTTTCGCATTGCGATTACGTTGGTCAAATTTGGAAAGATAGACCGGCTTTACCTGCCGCCCCAGCATTTTTGCTTTCAGAAGAAGTAGTTGGGCAATCAGTAGAGAGTAAGCTTGCGGCGATCAGGAAATCTTTAGCTAAACAACGTGCTGCTTTCCATTTGGTGTCATCTCTGGATGATATGGCTTGGATTTTTAATTTGAGAGGACAAGATGTTGGCTACAACCCGGTAGTGTTGAGCTTTGCTTTAATTAGCGAAGACGCAGTCAAAATTTATATCGATAAAAATAAGCTGTCATCGGAAGATCAGCAAAAATTGCAAAACCAAGGTGTTGAACTATTACCTTACGATAGTTTAGCTTCAGCTTTGCAGGCTTTGCCGTCATCAAGCAACATTTTACTTGATCCTAAACGCAATTGCTATTTCATGTATAGACATGTGGCAAATGGCGTTAAAAAAATCCTCGAAACCAACCCATCTACTTATTTAAAAGCGATTAAAAACGAAGTAGAAATTGCAAACACTCGCAAAACTATGGCTAAAGACGGTGCGGCAATGACTAAGTTTTTTAAATGGGTAAAAGAAAATATTGGCAAAACAGAAATCACCGAACTTTCGGCAGCTGAGGTGTTGAAAAACTTCAGAGCGGAGCAGGACGGATTTGTTGGCGAAAGCTTTAACACCATTGCTGGATATAAAGCTCATGGCGCTTTGCCTCATTACGCTGCCACACCAGAAAGCGATGTCGCTATTGAAGCTGACGGCTTATTTTTAGTGGATTCGGGCGGTCAATATCAATATGGAACCACTGATATTACTAGAGTGATGCCAATGGGAAATAATACGGAGGAAGAAAGTACAGATTATACTTTAGTGCTTAAAGCGATGATCGAAGGCTGTAAAGCTCGTTTCCCGAAAGGAACTTGTGGCTATCAAATTGATGCAATTACAAGAAGTCCGATGTGGGATTACGCTTTAAACTACGGTCACGGTACAGGCCACGGCGTAGGCTATTACCTTAACGTACACGAAGGACCGCATATTTTCAATGCTTCGGCTACGCCAATACCAGTTGAGTTAGGCACCATTACCTCCATTGAACCTGGCATTTACCGCATTGGCAAACACGGCATACGTATTGAAAATTTAGTTTTAACAGTGAAGGATGAAAGCAACGAATTCAATGAGTTTTATGCATTTGAAAGCCTAACGCTAGCTCCTATTGACACTACGTTAGTGAAGAAAGAATTACTAGAAACTTCACATATCAATTGGTTAAACAACTACCATCAGCAGGTTTATGATAAGGTTAGTCCTTTACTGAACGATGATGAAAAAGCTTTCCTAAAAGAGATGACCAAAGCGATTTAATCTTTATAAAAAAGCAAATGCCGATTGGATGAATCGGCATTTGCTTTTAAATTAATAGTAATGTACTTAACCGAACAAGTCGCTACTCAAATACCTATCGCCCCTATCGCAGGTGATAAATACAATCAATCCACTTTCTAATTCGTTAGCCAATTGCAGTGCGCAATGCAAAGCACCACCGCTACTCATTCCTGCAAAAATACCTTCTTTACGAGCCAACGCTCTAGCGGCTAAGGTGGCATCTTGCTGAGATACATCCATAATTCGATCTACACGTTCCGGTTCGTAAATCTTGGGAAGATAAGCAGCCGGCCACCTTCTAATTCCTGGGATGGACGACTCTTCCGTAGGTTGGCATCCAACAATTTGAATGGCTGGATTTTTCTCCTTTAAATACCTAGAATTACCCATAATGCTCCCTGTAGTACCCATACTACTTACAAAATGTGTAATTGCTCCGTTAGTATCGTTCCAAATTTCGGGGCCAGTGGTTTTGTAGTGTGCCAAATAGTTATCTGGATTGGCAAACTGGTTTAATAGGAAATAACCGGGTTGCGTTCCCTTTTCCTCCGCATAATCTCTACAAACCTCAATAGATTCCAATAACGTAACCTTTGCACCAAATGCTTCCATAGTCAAGGTGCGTTCCCTTGTTGAACTGGCTGGCATCACCAACTCAATATCAATACCATAAATAGAAGCAATCATTGCTAGGGCTATTCCGGTGTTTCCACTGGTGGCTTCAATCAACTTAGTGTTTTTATCCACTTCGCCGCGTTCCATAGCACTTCTGATCATGTTCAAAGCTGCCCTATCTTTTACGCTACCACCTGGATTATTGCCCTCCAGCTTAGCGTAAATTTTAACGTTCGGGTTGGTGTTCAGATATCTAATTTCCGCTAGTGGCGTATTTCCTATGCAATCAATAATTGTTTTCATTTCTGCCTATTTTTATCTCTTATTCAAGATACAGCCTGCTCCAATTCTGTGAAGCAATCATATTCTTTCATCCGCATCTACGTAGCTTGTTCAGTCCTTTTTATTTTCTTTGATGGTAACCTCTGCCTGATGGTAAACCGTAGAACCCGCAGGTATACTTTTAGTTAACCAAACATTTCCACCAATAATGCTATGATCTCCGATCAAAGTATCTCCACCTAAAATTGTAGCCCCCGAATAAATAATAACGTGGTTGCCAATAGTTGGATGTCGTTTGGTATTGGATTGATTTTTATCAACACTTAAAGCACCCAAAGTAACACCTTGATAAAGTTTCACATGGTTACCGATGATGGTCGTTTCTCCAATCACCAAGCCTGTACCGTGGTCTATATACAAATATTCACCAATTTTTGCTGCCGGATGGATATCAATCCCCGTTAAAGAGTGTGCCGCCTCGGTAATGATACGAGGAATGTGAGGCACATCTAGCAAGTAAAGTTCATGCGCAAAGCGATACATCGCAATAGCAAAAAAACCGGGATAGCATCTGATGATTTCGAACTCACTTTTGGCCGCAGGGTCACCTTGCACAATCGCCAGCAAGTCGGTATTGAGCTTTCTATAAACTTCCGGCAACACCTCAAAAAACGAATCGGCAATAAGTTTCTCCCTATTGTTATGGCAATCTTTAGTAGAACGTAAAATATGCTGCAGCTCTTCCTTTAATTCGAAAAATACACCTTGAAGCACCTCCTGCGTATGGTTTGTAGAGGCGCTACGCTCTGGAAAGATCAAATTAAGCAAGGATTGCGCCCAGTTAGCAATCATTTCATTAGATGGTACCACCTGTTGTTGATATTGCCGCTGTATAATGCTATTTAAAAAATCGGTATTCAAAACGTTCAATATATAGTTAGTCTACAAAGTTAGTATTTTATTTTCCCGACAATAAGGAATAAATACATTCCAGTGTCTTTTTTGACCATTAGTTGGTTAACAAATCTTACACTATAACCTACATATCAGCACTTCAAATCCAAACACTTATGAATCCAACCGCAAAACATGAAACACAAACAACTGAAAAACAAATAATTAAAAAATTATCAGAATTTTATTTTGCAACAAAACAAAAAACATCTTACATTTGAAACATTATTTGGAGAACCAGATAAAAGTCAATACCCAATTTAGGTTATTGATTTATAAAGAAGTGGCGAGAGACAGGCTCACAGACCCACTGGCAACCCTCAAAAAGAGAAGGTGCCAATTCCTGACCAAAAAGCATGGTGCATTTTGGAGATATAAATTAATAAGATGAAACTAATTAATTCAATTTCTTTAGACAGTACATTTCCTAAGCAGGTAGACCAAAATCCTCTTTTCAATTTTGTAATTGGCAATTGCATTGGTATGCAATTGATGATTTGTATGTGCATTTGCATGTACTAAAATCAAAAATCTTCCACTTGTAAACTTCTCGCAATTAGGAAGGCCCTACCAAAGTAGGGTACGCAACATCAATTATGCCTAAAAACTAGGCCAACAGCAAATCGAAATTCGTAAATCAAAAAACCATAGATCAAATGTCAACTCAACATAAATTCGAAACATTACAAGTACACGCAGGACAAGAAATAGATCCAGCAACCGGTTCAAGGGCAGTACCAATTTACCAAACCACTTCTTACGGATTTAAAAATTCTGAGCATGGTGCTAATTTATTTGCACTAAAAGAATTTGGGAACATCTATACCCGTATCATGAACCCTACCACCGATGTGTTTGAAAAACGCATTGCAGCGTTGGAAGGTGGCGTGGCGGCTTTAGCGGTATCATCAGGCCAAGCGGCACAATTCATCGCCTTAAATAACATCTTACAGGCTGGAGATAATTTTGTATCCTCAAGTCATTTGTACGGCGGTTCTTACAACCAATTTAAGGTAGCTTTTAAGCGTTTGGGCATCACTGTTAAGTTTGCCGATGCTGACCAACCCGCTGATTTCGAAGCTAAAATAGATGAGAATACCAAAGCAATTTACGTGGAAACCATTGGCAATCCCTCTTTTTCGGTACTTGATTTTGAAAAAATTGCTGCTATTGCTAAAAAGCATGATCTTCCTCTTATCGTTGACAATACCTTCGGCGCAGCTGGATATCTATTTAAACCTTTAGAACATGGCGCAAACGTAGTGGTGCAATCAGCTACTAAATGGATTGGCGGACATGGCACTAGCATAGGTGGTGTAATTGTAGATGGCGGAAACTACAACTGGGGCAATGGCAAATTTGTACAGTTTACCGAACCTTCTGAAGGCTACCACGGATTAGTTTTCAACGATGTTTTTGGACAAAATGGTCCTTTCGGAAATATTCAATTCATTATCAGAGCCAGGGTGGAAGGATTGAGAGATTTTGGTGCATCACAATCGCCATTCAACTCGTTTCTATTACTTCAAGGCTTGGAAACCTTATCATTAAGGGTACAACGCCACGTTGAGAATGCACTAGCTTTAGCAAAATGGCTAGAACAGCATCCGGCAGTTACAAAAGTAAACTACCCAGGATTAGAAAGCAGTCCATATCACGCCAATGCGAAAAAATATTTATCAAATGGTTTCGGAGCAGTACTAAGCTTCGAATTGAAAGGCAGTAAAGAAAATGCAATCAAGTTAGTGGACAACCTGAAATTGGTAAGTCATTTGGCTAACGTTGGTGATGCAAAGACGTTAATTATTCAACCTTCAGCTACTACACATCAACAGTTATCTAGCGAGGAGCAGTTGGCCGCAGGCGTAACACCTAACTTGCTAAGAGTATCCGTTGGTATTGAACATATCGATGATATCAAAGCTGATTTCGAACAAGCTTTCTCAGCACTCAATTAACCGTTTTCAAGCAGCAACCTCACAACATTCCAACTTTAAACATGTCTAACATCTATAAATATCCAAAAATATTCAAGCTAGAAAGCGGCAAAAAGCTTCGTAATCTTGAAATTGCTTATCAAACCTATGGCACATTAAATGCCAAAAAAGATAATGTAGTTTGGGCTTGCCACGCACTCACCGCGAATGCTGATGTGTTAGATTGGTGGAAAGGCTTATTTGGCACTAATGATTTGTTTAATCCTGAACAGCATTTCATTGTTTGTGCTAATGTTTTAGGCTCTAATTATGGCACTACTAACCCATTGAGCACCAACCCTACCACCGGACAACCTTACTATTTGGCTTTTCCGGAATTCAGCATCAGAGATTTGGCAGCCATTCATCAGTTACTAGCAGAACATTTGGGTATTCAGCAAGTTAAGGCATTAATTGGCGGATCGTTAGGTGGTCAGCAGGCTTTGGAGTGGTCTATCAGCGGCAAAACTGAAATTGAAAATTTGATTTTGGTGGCAACAAATGCAGTACATTCACCTTGGGGAATTGCCTTTAATGAGAGTCAGCGTTTAGCCATTGCTACCGATAGAACATTTTTTGCGAACAAACCAGACGGTGGATTGAAAGGACTAAAAACCGCAAGAAGTATTGCCTTGCTTTCTTACAGAACTTACGAGGCTTACAATGAAACTCAACTAGAAAGCTCAAACGATAAAACGACGGATTTCAGAGCTTCATCATACCAAAACTACCAGGGAGAAAAGTTGTGCAAGCGCTTTAACGCTTATAGCTACTGGTATTTAAGCAAAGCGATGGATAGCCATAATGTAGGTAGAGGCAGGAAAAGCATAGCTGATGCACTTAAGTTAGTGAAAGCTAACACCTTGGTAATTGGAATCGAAAACGATGTGTTGTTTCCTATTACTGAACAGCAATTCTTGGCAAATCACATTAACGACGCTCAGTTTGCAAGCATTAAATGCGCCTACGGCCATGACGGGTTTTTAATAGAAACGGATAAGCTTACCAACATCATCGGGAACTTCTTGAAAGAACACGCAGCGAACAATAAAAAGGTAATTAAACTACAGCATACCGCTTAAAAGTTAAAAGTAGAAAGTTAATAGCGTAGAAAATTAAAAGTAAAAAGAGCGAAAAGTAATGGGCGTAGTGGATGAAGCAACGCATCTAATACGCTTATCACAATACCATAACAACATGAGTAAGAAACTTAAAATAGGACTATTTGGATTTGGCGTTGTTGGCCAAGGTTTACATGACATCATCAAGGCACAAAACCTAAATCTGGAAATCGTTAAAATAGCAATTAAAAACCCTGAAAAACGCAGGACTTTAGATGCACATTTATTTACCACATCTCATGATGAGATTTTGGACAACCCGGAAATTAATACCATTGTTGAGCTAATTGATGATGCAGAGGTAGCTTACCACATCGCAAAAAAAGCATTAAGTAGTGGAAAAAATGTAGTATCGGCCAACAAAAAAATGATTGCTAATCATTTGGAAGAATTGGTGCAGCTGCAGGAAAAATTTGGCACTTCTTTACTTTACGAAGGTGCAGTTTGCGGCAGTATTCCAATCATCAGAAACCTGGAAGAATACTACGACAATGAATTGCTACATGGCATCAGTGGTATTTTCAATGGCTCATCTAACTACATCCTTTCTAAAATATTTAACGAGGGCACCAGCTATCAATCAGCTCTGAAAGAAGCACAAGATTTAGGCTTTGCTGAAACTAACCCAATTTTGGATGTTGGTGGTTATGACCCTAAATTTAAGCTTACCATTGCTACGGCACATGCTTACGGGCTGTTTTTAAATCCTGATAAGATATTGAACATTGGTATTCAAAACTTAAATGATGCTGATATCCAATATGCGAAGGAGAAAAACTACAAGATTAAATTGGTACCAACGGCACGTAAAATTAGTACGCAGCAAATCATCACTTTTGTACTTCCTAAGTTTGTTAAAAACGATGATTTCCTTTACAACGTTGAAAACGAGTACAATGGTGTAACCGTACAAGCCGCTTTTGCTGATCAGCAATTCTTTTTTGGCAAAGGCGCTGGAGGCCACCCAACGGGGGCGGCAGTTTTATCTGACATTGCGGCATTGAGGTATGATTACAGGTACGAGTATAAAAAATACCATCAACAAAATGGCCTTGTGCATACCGACAAAGTTAAACTTGAAATATATCTACGTTACGCACACGAATATACCGTGGAGAAAATAGGATTAGAAAGTATTTCGGAGCGTTTTACCCGCAACGATTACAAATATGTGATTGGAGTGGTTACACTTAAAAATCTACTTGAAAACAAAGAAATACTGACTAACAAAGATGTATTTGTAGCCCATACTGGTCGCATTATTTATACTGAAGATTTAGTTAAGACAGTTGCCCAAGAAGAAATACTTGTGAATTAAATATTTTATATTGTTTTGTTTTGATAGTAAAATGCCCCGGTGGATGCCTGGGCTTTTACATTTAATTATCTTAAATAACTTGAGCAGGGTTAAGTACTTTTACAATTCTTAAAAATTTGCATTACATCTATTTATTAGCTCGCCGCCGCTGGGCTATTACTTTTTCATAATTGTTTATTTTTTTTGGTATTCATGCTTTCGCTTCCCCCAGGTTTGACAGCAAAATTAACAAAACCTGAGTTTACGGAGCTCGTCAGCTTCGCTGAAAAACTCTCGTTTGCTTAATTATTAAGCGTTACTTTGTTTTCAATTGTTTTCATGCTTGGCTTCTCAGGTTTCTTTCAAAGAAATTGCTTTGGCTTATTAACCGGAGTTCGATTATTAAATTCATTGCTAATTAGCTTTCAAAACTGATACTGATCCCGAACATTCGGGACAGTATGACGAAACGCCAATTTGCCGTCACCCTGAATTTATTTCAGGGTCAGTTCGGCAGTAAATATCGTATATTATTGTAAATCAAACAATTTATTAGTTTAATTCGATTTACTTTTGCAGCCTGAATACCGCAAGCGCTCTCTAACACCGTTAAAACAACCTAAAACTTGTTAAAAAATAAGAGGTTGAAAATTAGCTGAATGAAGATTTGAAGGTATCGCCAGCACATAGCATAATTCTCTTGTCCCCAACTCACTTAAATACTAAACTTTTAAACAAAAAAGCTTCACAAATTGTGAAGCCTCATGATATATCATTCAAATAGAAGTCTACATTAAGATATTTCCCTGTTAATGTCCCAATTCTCTAGGTAATCTGCTACTCTACGTACAAAAGAACCTCCCAAAGCGCCGTCCACAACTCTATGGTCATAAGATAACGAAAGGAACATCATGTGCCTAATGGCAATTACATCACCATGTTCGGTTTCCAACACTGCAGGTTTCTTTTTAATGGCACCAACTGCTAAAATTGCTACCTGCGGCTGATTGATAATTGGCGTACCCATTACATTACCAAAAGAACCCACGTTAGTTAAAGTAAACGTTCCATTTTGGGTTTCATCAGGTTTTAATTTAGATGCTCTGGCCCTATTAGCTAAATCATTAACTGATTTGGTAAGGCCCAATAAATTCAACTGATCTGCATTTTTAATTACAGGAACAATTAAATTACCAGAGGGCAAAGCTGCTGCCATACCGATATTGATATCTTTCTTTTTAATGATTTGTGTTCCGTTAACCGAAACATTGATCATTGGAAAATCTTTAATTGCCTTAGCTACTGCCTCTACAAAAATTGGCGTAAAAGTAATTTTTTCATTCTCACGCTGCTCAAAAGTTTTCTTCACTTTGTTACGCCAAAGCACTAAGTTGGTGACATCGGCTTCCACAAATGAAGTTACGTGAGGCGAAGTATGCTTGCTCATCACCATGTGATCAGAAATCAGCTTACGCATCCTGTCCATTTCGATAATTTCATCGCCGCCAGTAACGCTAGTAGCAACTGGTGCACTGGCAGGTTGAGCTGCTTTTTGCTCCACAGGTTTATTCACCTCCGCCCTAGCTTGCACCACAGTTTCGCTAATGCGTGAAGAAGATCCTTTTTTCTGCTGTACATAAGCCAACAAATCTTCTTTAGTCAACCTACCTTCAGCGCCGGAACCTGTAATTGCATCTAACTCCTGCACAGAAATGCCTTCCTCTTTTGCAATATTTTTAACCAAAGGCGAATAGAACCGTTCCGAAGTTTTAAAATCAGGTTGAGCTTGTATTGTTTCTTGCGGTTGATGGGTAATTTGGCTAATGCCAGGAATTTCTTCCACAGCAGGAGCTTCTTTCACTTGCTCAATACTACTTTCAGTAACAGCGGGAACTTCACTAGCTGCAGCATCAGTTTCAATGATAGCAATTACTGTACCCACTTGCACTACCTCATCCGCAGCAAAAAGTTGCTTAACCAATTTACCTTCAACTGGCGAAGGCACTTCTGAATCTACTTTATCCGTAGCAATCTCTAAAATGGTATCATCCAATTTGATTTGGTCACCTGGCTGTTTTGTCCATTTAATAATGGTCGCTTCGGCAACACTTTCCCCCATTTTAGGCAATAACAATTCGTATTGAGCCATATCTATTTTTTGGTTATGTAATTTGGATTCGCCAGCAAAAATACTAAAATCCGTTAAGAACAAGAAAGAGTTCTAAGTTCTCGGTTGGCAATATACAACATCGTGAAAAACATTTTAATTTTTCAGATCATTTTTAAGCTTTAAAAAAAGCATCATTAATGCCGCCATGGCTGATCGTTCAATATTTTGCAATCGCTGGTTTGCAAATTGGAATACTTTTGCTTTTACTTCATTTCTATTAGCTACCGCTATCCAAACAGTTCCTACAGGTTTTTCTGCAGTTCCACCACCGGGACCGGCAATACCAGTAATGGCAATGGCATAATCTGTGTTGAAATTGTTAACCGCCCCCTTAGCCATCTCGTTAGCCGTTTGCTCACTTACCGCTCCAAAAGCCAACAGTGTTTCTTCTTTCACTCCCAAAACGGCCTGCTTTAATTCGTTTGAGTAAGTGACCGCACCGCCTTGAAACACAGTTGAAGAGCCAGGGTGCTGTGTAAATAAATGTGACAGGTAGCCTCCTGTACAACTTTCCGCAACAGATAAGCTGAGGCTATTTTCCTCCATTAAATTCATTATAGCTTTTTCAAACGGCACATCCTCAGTCAATACCACATATTGCCCTACCCGCTCAACTATTTTCTGAGTATAAATTAAAATCTCCTTTTGAAGCGCTAATTCATCGAATCCTGATGCACTTAAACGCAGCCTTACTAATCCTAATTTAGGCAGGTAAGCTAACTTAATGTGATCAGGCAAGCTTTCCTCAATATCTTCTATTTGTTGCGCTAAAAATGATTCCCCTAAACCAGCAGTTAAAATAGTTTGATGAATGATAAAAGGTAGTTGAAACGCTTTTTTTATCCGAGGAATGATTTGGTCTTCCATCAAATATTTCATTTCAAACGGAACACCCGGCATTGATACAATAATTTTACCATGATGCTCAAACCACATACAAGGAGCAGTTCCATTTTTGTTCATAATTACGGTGCAACCATCAGGAACTTCAGCTTGCTTTACGTTTGACTCAATCATTGGGCGATTGAGTTTTTCGAAGAACTGCTTCACATGTGCTAACGTAACTTCGTCCAGTCGCATCGGCATGTTAAAGTATTTGGCCAAGGTATGCTTGGTGATATCGTCCTTTGTGGGACCTAAACCGCCGGTAATTAAAATCAAATCTGCTCTTTGTTGCGCCTGATCCAAAGCGTTTACAATATGCTCGGCATCATCCGAAATTGAGGTAATTTGTTTAACCTTTACACCAATCTTATTAAGCTCTACGGCCATCCAAGCAGAATTAGTATCTACAATTTGACCGATTAAAATTTCATCACCAATGGTTATAATTTCCGCGAACATATTTGAATTTAGGTTGTCAGTAGTTAGGGGCTAGGGTTCAGTTTGCAACAGCGCCCTTCCTAAATCTTTAAAAATTAAAATTTAACTTTCTCACTTGCTAATAATAAATACTAGATCGTAACACCTAATCCTTAGCATCTCGTCCCTAATCCCTAACCACTAGTTCCTAGTTCCTAATATCTAGTATAAAAACCCTTACGCTTGCTCAATTTCAAATCCTGTAACACAGAAGCTTTTACCTTGATATCAATAGAATAACTTTGGTATTGGCCAAACGGAACCCAAGTAGCACTCAAATCCCAACAGTGTAAATCTCTGTAGATAGAGAAATTAGTTTGTGAAAGATTTTTAGCAGTAAAATCGTATCCTGAAGTATATTGAATCTTCCATTTAGGTGTTAAATTGAAATCACCACTAAAGTTAAGCGTATTGGTCAACGTTCTAGTTTCGGGCCTACTCAAAGGATTGCCGTAATAAAATGTGTAGGAGAATGAAAAATTCCAAGGAATGTTAAAGTCTACAAATGCATTAGGATCACGACTTATTGCATTTAAAGCATCTATTTGCTCTTGTGTACGTGACGATGAGTTATTTTGCTTGTTGATGTTATCTAAA
This sequence comes from Pedobacter sp., assembly GCF_965249885.1. Lineage (GTDB taxonomy): Bacteria > Bacteroidota > Bacteroidia > Sphingobacteriales > Sphingobacteriaceae > Pedobacter. The sequence goes on from NZ_OZ252254.1 coordinate 147,442, forward strand.
TTCTCATTACGTTTCTTAAATGCTTCTGGATTCAAGCTATAGTCAAAAGAGAAAGTAAACGTAGTTAAACGTGGTAATTTACCATCACTCCAAACATATTTATTTGCTTCACGATAAGAAGTTCTAACGGACTGCGTTGCACCGGTTATTCCTACTACTTCATCGTAAGCCTCTACTAAATAAGGACTAAAAGTACCACTAAAGTTAACCCCTAGCTTCTCGGTAAACTGCGAGCGACCACTGAAGTTAATTGGTTCTAATTTTCTTTGTTGAGCCATAAAATTGTACGAGCTTGAAAAAGTCAAGCCCTGTAAAATGGCAAGCTTTCTCTCTCCAGTTCCCGTGGTATCTTTTTTATTCCTTACTTTTAACTCAACGTTATTATCCACAGAGAAATTTATACTTGCCTGCTTACCAGCTGGAGGCCCGCCGTTAGGGAAGATAGAATACTTTAATGGATTGCCTAAATTATCCAAAACATACTCACCAGGAATTGGCTGGCTTTTTCCAGGCCTTAAATCATTAGTATAATATTGCTGAAGTTTATAATATCCATACTTTTCTGCTGAGAAATCAGGCCTGTAAGTAAAGCCCACGTTTGGTGTCATTACGTGGCGCATGGCTCTAATAGCTCCATCACCTTTAAATTGTTTGATGCCGTAAATTTTAGTAGACACGCTAGTACCTAAGCTGTATTGACCACCGCGTTTAAAGCCATTTACGGTATCTGTTAAAACTTGAGTTCCTGTCTCTGTAAGTATATATCTATTTCTGAGAGTTTTAAAATCCCATTTCTCGCTATAGCTTAAACTCGAAGAGAAATTAAAATACTTAGCCACGGTGAAAGGTAAGCTGATAGGTATGTTATGATTAACGCTATTGGTAAATCTGTTAAAACCTCCTTTAGTAAATAAAAGATCTTCGGTAGTATTAACGGTATTAGTGGCGTTCATGCTGTAACCCAAGGTCAATTTTTGATACCACTTAGGCTCGCCAACCCTTTTTTTCGAATCAAATGGACTTATGGTTGACATGTTTAAACTTACATCAGGCAAGGTTAAACTAATGGTTCTATTTTGCGTTTCCTGAGAGTGCCTTAAAGCTGAAGCAAAATTAAACAAACCGTCACCAAAAACTTTACCATAAGAAATACTCGAATTCAATGAGTTCTGTAGGAAACGGGTAGGATCGTAACTTCCATTAGCTGCAGTAATTTGATTGTGCGCACTTGAACCAGCATTTACGGAAGCACCAAAAGTTGTTCCCGGACGAGCATTTGCTCCCTGACTATGACTCCAAGCAATCATAAACGTTTTTCTTGGCTCGTATTCAGGCGTGCCCTCCAAACCATTACGTGTGCTGGAATAAGTTAAATTAATGTTACCGTTATACTTGTAGCGCTTGGTATAATTGGATACCAAGTTAAAATCGTAAGATCCGTTGGTGTAAATATTCGTTAACAATCTGGCGTCCATGTAGTCATTAAAAGCCATGTAATAACCACCGCCTAAAAGTGAAAAACCTTTCGTTGCATCTTCTCCTGGGGTTGGCAAAATAAAGCCCGATGCTTTTTTGTTAGGCTTAGGAAAAAACAAGAATGGCAAGCCTAATGGCATTGGTATATCCTCAAACTTCATATATACAGGACCAGCAATAATGTAATTTTCAGTAGCAATACCCTTAGTAATGTGTATGCCAAAATGCGGATGAGGCAAATTACAAGTACTATACGTAGTGCCTTTTACGTGAAATTCATTATCAGGCTGCATCTTGGTTTTACCTCCAGAAAAGAAACCTCCCTCCTGCTCTGTATAGACGCCGTTTACAATTCCGCTGCCTTTCTCGATATTATAGCTCAACGAGTCGGCCATTGAACTCCCTTGATCCGCTGTTTTGAAAATTGGCCTGCCGAAATATTTGCCTTTTTCGTTGGTAGCGCCCCTAGCAAAAATGACTTTATTTTTGTTATCAAATTCAATGTATTCGGCATCAAGTTCTAAACCTTCATACTTAACTCTAGCCCCACCATATAAATACTGTACTTCATTCTTTCTGTCTACCACAACAGAATCCTTGGCATAATACTCTAGCTTAGAATTAAGACTGCTTTTTGTCATCGCCTTCTTCGTCGTATCTCGTTTTACAGTATCCTGCTGCTGAGGTGTGGTTTGAAAAAAACTTTCATTTGCAGACGCAAACACTTTATTCTCAGCCGACAAGGCTAAACAAAGCAAAAAAACGGAAAAAATGAGTTTGTTTAAAAGTTTCAAATTTGTGCGTGAATGTTTATTTTGCAATAATGTTTACCACAAAACGTTCAAAATTAATGAAAAATATACCATTGAGCAGAGCAAAACACATATTGACTTTAGTAATTTTTGTATTTTCGATATTAATATCTGTAAATCAATCACTTGCACAACAATATAAAATAAAAACAATTGTAATTGATGCAGGTCATGGAGGTAAAGATGGAAGTACCAGAGGCGCCTATTCTACCGAAAAAGATGTGGCTTTACGTACGGCATTGCGCTTGGGCAAGGCTATAACCGAGGCTATGCCAGATGTAAAAGTTGTTTATACCAGAACCGAAGATGTTTTTATTCCCCTATACGAAAGGATTGGACTGGCTAACAAAGAAAAGGCAGACCTTTTTATTTCTATACATTGTAACGATATGCCAGTATATAGTCAGCGTTATATTAGCGGTTACAAAAAAGGAAAAAAAGGAAAAAAAACACCAATTTACAGTATCCGACATGTGAAGAGCACTTCTACTCGCGGTACCGAAACGTTTGTATCTGGTAGTGGCCGTATTGATGAGCAAGATGATGCAATTAAACGAGAAAACGCAGCTATATTTTTAGAGGACAATTATAAAGAAAACTACGAAGGTTTCGACGCAAGCGACCCCGAAAGTGCCATTATACTATCGTTGATGAAAAACACCTTCAGAAGCCAAAGTTTGAAGTTTGCTAAGTTAATTCAAGACCAATATGTAGGCGTGGGACGAATCAACAGAGGTGTTCAAGAGAAAAGCTTAGCCGTACTAGCTAGAGCCGGGATGCCTGCGGTGCTTACCGAAATTGGCTTCATTTCTAATCCTGCAGAAGAAGACTACATGAACTCGGAAGCTGGACAAACTGAAATTGCCAACTGTTTATTAAAAGCCATACAAGCATATAAATTGAGCGTTGAAATTTAATATTTGTACTTTTGTACAAAAATCAGTTAAATGCAACTAAAAAATATATTCAGTTACTTTCTATTTTTATCATTCATTGTAAGTTATAACAGCCTAAGTGCTCAAGGTTATAAAATAAAAACCATTGTAATTGATGCAGGGCATGGAGGCGTTAAACCTGGTGCTAAAGGCAATTTTTCGTGGGAAAAAGATGTAGCTTTAAAAGTAGCTCTAAAATTAGGCGCAAAACTACAGCAGGAACTTCCCGATATTAAGATAATCCAAACGCGTAAAACTGACGTAGATGTAGATTGGTACAAAAGAGCTGAAATTGCTAATGATGCCAAGGCGGATTTATTCATTTCAATACACTGTAACTCGATGCCCCCAGGCAATAGCCATGTACGGGGTACCGAAACCTTTGTTGGTGCTTACAGACGTATCAATGAGATGGATGCAGGACTAAAAGAAAACGAAGAAATCATCAAGGATAAAAATTATAAAAAGAAAGGCAGCTACGACCCAACGGATCCGGAAGAAATGATTTTGCTTTCCCTTTACAAATCTTTATATCGATCAAAAAGCTTGGCGCTTGCCAGCTACATACAAAAAAATTACACTGAAGTAAACAAAAGAGTAAACAGAGGTGTTAAAGAGCAAGGATTATTGATATTGCAGCGTGCCGCTATGCCTTCGGTGTTAACCGAAATTGGATTTATCTCTAATGCGCAGGAAGAAAAATATATCAATTCTGATGAAGGACAGGAAGAAATAGTTACAGCCATAGTGAACGCTGTGAAACAATATAAAAAGGAAGTTGAAAATTAAAATAAACCATAAATTGAAGTTTTTTGCCGAAATTAGCTTGAAGACTTCAACACCACTAAAACAATCGCTACTACACAAATGAAAATAAAAAACGAAACTAAAGTAGGTATACTAGCAGCCTTTGCTATTGCATTGCTTATCATTGGATATAACTTCTTAAAAGGTAATAGCATTTTCTCAAACGAAACCATACTTTATGCAAAGTATACACAAGTTGATGGCTTAACAGTTTCTAAACCAGTTCTGATCAACGGATATCAAATTGGTAGAGTTGCGGCATTAGACCTTCAGCCTGACGCCACCATTCAAGCGACTTTGAAAATTAATGGAAAGTATGAAATTCCAAAAAATACCATCGCTCGCCTAGAAGGAACCGATCTTTTGGGAAGCAAGGCTATCGTATTGACCTTGGGAAATGATAAGAATATTGCAGAGGACGGTGATTTTTTACAAACTAACGTAGAAAAAGGTTTGATGGAAACGTTTCAGCCGGTGCAAAAGAAAGCGGAGTTGATCATTACAAAAATGGATTCCATTTTAACCAGTGTGAATACCATATTGAATCCGAATTTACAAAAAAATATCGATCGTAGTTTTACCAGTATAGCTGGAACTTTAACCTCATTAGAAGCGACTTCTAAGAAAGTTGACGCATTGGTAGGTTCAGAAAGCTCAAAATTATCTGCTATTTTATCAAACGTGGAAGCTATTACAGCTAACTTCAAAAACAATGGTGCTAAAATTGATGCAGTAATGCGCAACCTAAATACGGTAACAGACAAAGTTGCTGCCATAAATTTCGAACAAACTGTAAATAATGCCAATAAAGCTGTAGCCGACTTACAAGGCATGGTTAACGATTTAAAAAATGGAAAAGGTACATTGGGTGCCTTGCTGAATGACAGGCAGATGTATGACAACCTGAATAGTGCTTCGAAAAACTTAGATGCGCTAATGATCGACTTAAAGGCCAATCCAAAACGCTATGTTCATTTCTCTGTGTTCGGCGGCGGAAATAAGAAAGATAAGTAAAGCTTATTTAAAACAATAATTTTTCAAAGGGCAGAATGTAGCATACATTCTGCCCTTTTTTAATACGCAAAAAAAAGCATCTACCAGGGGTAGATGCTTTACAATGTATGACGGATAATATCTTAACTTATCTTAACATTTACGGCATTTAAGCCTTTTTTACCTTGCTCTACATCATAACTTACGTAATCATTCTCGCGAATTTCATCGATTAAGCCTGATATATGCACAAAAATTTCATTGTCGCCATTAGCTGGTGTAATAAATCCGAAACCTTTGGTCTCATTGAAAAATTTTACTGTTCCTTTTTGCATTATATCTTTTTTAAATAAAATCAAATATAGATATAATTTATTGAAAATCAATTTATTTCAAATAATAAATAAATATATACTATAAATAAAAAGCAAGAAACGTTGAAATCCAACAATTATAGCATGTCTCTGAAAGTGATATTAATGAACAATAAGGCAATCGATAAGCCGCTATTATATCTCAAACGTTTTTCCTTCAGTAGCTAGTTGAGTATTATCGAAGCCTAATTTAGCTTCTTCTAATAGGGCATCTAAAGTTTTATAGCGTGAAGAAAAGTGGCCTATTAGCAGACGTTTGGCACCAACTTTATTAGCTACTTCCGCAGCCTGTTGTGCAGTGGTATGATGAGTTTCTAAAGCACGTTCCAACATCTCATGTAAAAATGTAGCCTCATGATATAAAGTGTCTGCACCTTCAATCTGGCTAAAATAGCGCTCATCATACTTCGTGTCAGAGCAGTAGCAATAAGCTTTGGGAATAGCCGAGTCTGTCGTGTAATCTAAATAATTAATTCGCCTCCCATCTGGCAAATCGATATCTAAACTTCGTTTAAGCATTGGATAGTAATTGATAGGCACTTGATCCTTCTCCAACTTTTCAACTATCAACTTCCTCAATCGTTTTTTCTCTGTGAACTTAAAACCCGTACACGGAATGCGATGGTTCAAAATAATGGTTTCCACTACTACATCATTATTTTTGAAAATAACTTCTGGGTGTTTCGTGTGTAGTGGAGTAAAATTTATGGGATATCTTAGTTGTGTATCCGTGTATTTAAATTGTAGATCTAAGATTTCTTTTAATTCCGGAGGCCCAAATAAGTATAATGGCTTTATGCGTCCATTTAAATGCAAACTAGATAATAATCCAATTAAGCCAAAAAAATGATCTCCATGCAAGTGACTGATGAAGATATAATCAATTTTAGCTGCCTTAAAACCGAATTTTATCAGCTGCTGTTGCGTACCCTCACCGCAGTCAATTAAATAAAACCGCTCATTACAGTTTAGCAATTGCGCTGTAGGGTTTCTATTATAAACCGGTGTAGCAGATGCGCTACCTAAGATCGTGACTTCAAATTTCATCAATAAATTACCCTTTGTCTACGCCGCCACGAAGCTCCTTTTCAATTTCCTCCATGAAAATCAAATCTGTAGCTTCGTCCAACTTATTAACAAACGTAACAGATTGATGAAGGTTTGACATTTGAATAATTGATGCAATATTTTTGTTTACGCAACAAACTACAAAAATACCATCTGCAGACTTACAAAGTCTGTCTCCAGCTAATAATGCGCTTAAATCCTGTGCATCATTGCACTCTTTAACTGCTGATAAATCCAAAACGATATTTCGGTATCCCTCTGTATTTAGCAATACAAATTCAGATTTCAATGCTGGTGTATTATCATTAGTGAATTTCGGCTCCTCTAATTTCAACACTACATATTTCTCATGCTTATCTACACTAAATTTCATATTTTTTGATTTTGGTTAATTCTCAATTGGTAATCGATCAACTGCTAACTTGTTCAAATTGGTTACCTAAAAACTGTTAACTGCCTACTGAAAACTGCCTACTGAAGCAATTGTTCAATAGCTGCCTTGGTATTATTTTCTATTCTATTTAAAATATTTTCGGAAGGATTTTTTACAAATTGCTCTCCTGTAATTTGCTCATAAAGCTCTATGTAACGATCAGAAATGGAGGCGACAATTTCCTCAGTCATTGATGGAACTACCTGTCCATCCTTACCTTGGAAGCCATTTTCGATCAACCATTTACGCACAAACTCTTTTGAAAGTTGCTTTTGAGGTTCGTCAGCGGCTTGCCTCTCTTCATAACCTTCTGCATAAAAATAGCGGGAAGAATCCGGCGTATGAATTTCATCAATTAAATAAATTTCATCCCCCACTTTACCGAACTCATACTTTGTATCTACCAAAATCAAGCCTCTTTCGGCTGCCATCTCTACCCCTCTTTGATATAAAGCCTGTGTGTACGATTCCAATTTTTCGTAATCACTTAAAGATACAATTCCTTTAGCCAAAATATCTTCTTTAGAAATATCTTCGTCATGACCAACGGCTGCTTTAGTAGTTGGCGTAATGATAGGCTGAGGCAGCTTATCGTTTTCCTTTAGACCTTCTGGCAAGCTTACCCCACAAACCTGACGTTTACCCGCAGCATATTCGCGAGCCGCATGACCAGCCAAATAACCTCTTATCACCATCTCCACTTTAAAAGGCTCGCAAATACGTCCAATAGTCACCATTTCATCAGGTGTTGATAAAACCCAGTTAGGAACAATATCTTTAGTGGCCGATAAAAACTTAGCCGCAATTTGATTCAGCACCTGCCCTTTGTATGGAATAGCTTCTGGCAAAACAACATCAAACGCAGAAATTCTATCGGTTACTACCATTGCCATTAACTGGTTATCAATGGTATACACATCACGTACTTTGCCTTTATAAAAACTGCTCTGTTTTGGAAAAGTGAATTTGGTTTCTTTTACTGCTTTCATGAGGGTATAAAAATAGGAAAAAAGTCGGATGTCCGATGTCAGATGTTGGAAGTTTTTGGGTTAAAAACAAAAAGTCCGAAGACTGAATTATGTCATTTCATCTTCGGACTTTAAATTTTAGGGAGTAGATAACTGATACCTGACCACTAACTCCTAACCTCTTACTGAATATCGCCGTAAGCTTTTAAGATCTGTTTAACCAATTTGTGGCGCACCACATCTTCGCCACTCAAGTAAATAATATCAATACCTTTAATATCTCCTAAAATGCGTAGGGCATTCTGTAAGCCAGATTGTGCCTTTTTAGGTAAATCTATCTGCGTAACATCACCCGTAACTATAAATTTAGCGGTAGGCCCCATACGCGTCAAAAACATCTTCAACTGCAAATCGGTAGAGTTTTGTGCCTCATCCAAAATTACAAAGCAATTATCCAAAGTACGGCCACGCATAAACGCCAAAGGAGCCACTTCAATTGTCCTATTTTCTAAATAAACTTTCAGTTTCTCAGCAGGGATCATATCATCCAAAGCATCATATAAAGGACGTAAATAAGGATCTACCTTTTCCTTTAGATCACCTGGCAAGAAACCTAAACTCTCTCCCGCTTCTACCGCCGGTCTAGTCAAGATAATGCGTTTGATTTCCTTATTTTTCAATGCTCTAACCGCTAGCGCTACGGCAGTATAAGTCTTTCCGGTACCTGCCGGACCGATAGCAAAAAGCACATCGTTTTTATTGATGCTATCTACCATTTTACGTTGGTTAGCGGTACGTGCCTTTACCATCAAACCATGGTTGCCATATACAATCACTTCTCCACTACTTATAGGTGTAGCCGATGAGCTTTCCTCCGCAGGTGTACTCGAAACATTTTTTCTAGCACCTAAAATTGCATCTACATCATTACTTGTGAGTGTACCAAACTTATCCAAATGAGCTACTAGGCTGTTAATCTTATTTTCAAAATTTTTAAGTTCAGCCTCATCACCTAAAGCCTTCACTTCATTGCCCCTTGCCACAATTTTAAGCTTAGGAAAAGCAGCTTTAATCAACTCGTAATGCTCGTTGTTAGCGCCCCAAAATTGAATTTGATCGCTTGTTTCTAATATTAGTTTTATTTCGTTCAAAATATTGTTTTTTTAACCTATGCCCTGTGTAATTCGATTTAAATTTGAATATTTGTAGGCAATTTGCCTATACGCAAGAATAAGCATAAATATTGAATTTTTAATGGCAATCATCACATTAACGACAGATTTGGGCTCGAAGGATTTCTATCAGGCTGCTTTAAAAGGCAGTATCCTGAGCCTGATGCCCAACGTTAATATTGTTGATGTAACCCATGAAGTTCCAGCCTTCAATATTTCATATGCAGCTTTTGTACTTAAAAACGCTTACACTTATTTTCCTAAAAATACGGTACACCTTATTGGAATAGATTCTGTTTTCAACGAGAACACTAAGTATATGGCTTTGCGCTATAGAGATCATTATTTTGTTGGAGCAGACAACGGCATTTTCTCATTACTTTTTGATGATATACCCGATGAGCTTGTAGAATTGAATATCATGCAAGATTTGAAATTTCTACATTTCCCATTGGTTGATATTTTAGTTAAAGCTGCTGTAAATTTAGCTAAAGGTGGCAAGTTGAAAGATGTAGGTATTGCCGCTGATGATATTGAGCAAAGAATGCTGCTGCATCCGGTGATTGAACGCGACATCATCCGAGGAAGTGTTATTTTCATCGATACCTTCAGTAACGTAATTACCAATATCACCAAAGATTTGTTCACTAAAATTCAACGAAATAGAGATTTCACGTTGTACTTCAGAAAAAGTGAAACCATTACACAGCTTAGTTGGCATTATAATGAAGTTCCTGAAGGAGAAAAACTGTGTTTGTTCGGCATAAGCAATCACCTTGAAATCGCTATCAACAAAGGAAAGGCAAGCGGCCTATTAGGACTACACTTGAATGATATTGTTAGGGTTGAATTCCATCCTTAATATCTAGCTTCAGATACATCAATTACCTTGGCAAGAAAGTATCGCTAATCTTTCTTATCAACAAATCAATCTGCGCATCTGTCGCAACTTTACAGGCATAAACTTTGCTACACTTTCATCAAACACAATTACGATGATGAAAAAAGCCATTATATTTTTACTCTCCATAGCAAGCCTAACCAATGCCACTTTTGCACAAGATAGCAGCTCTGCCTATGAACTTCAAAGAAATAAAATCAACACTCTTTTAGCTGAACGCAGCGCCAAGTTTGGACAATATGAAGAAAGTTTAAATGCAAGAACTGGGATATTCGGCTTTCAAACTAAAAGAGACATTAAAAATTCCAACGAAATTTTACGACAAATTGCCATTAACGACAATAATATCTTCACTGAACTAAAAGTATTGTTAGACTATAAAGACCTTCAATTTCAGGAAGTAAAATCCAACGTGGATCATAATCAGTTGAGGATAGATAGCTATAAAAAAACGATCAGAGATTTACAGGTAAAAAACGAAGAGCTGCTGGCTTATAATCAAAAAATCGATAAAAGCACTGATAGACTTCAACTATTGTTACTGGTATTTGTTATTGCTTTAGCAGTTTGTATTTTCATAATTTACCGAAAGAACAAATCCATCAATTCACAAAAGCCGCAAGCTGGAATAAAAGTTTTATAACATGAAAAAGACATTTTTTAAGGGCTTAGTTAAGCTAAACAATTTGTTATTGCCATCTCTTTATAAAAAAGACCCCATGAAGTTGAGCACTTTACAGAAAGCGATTTTAGGTTTTAGATATTGGGCGCTTACGAACTCGATGAAGTGAGTTTTAGTTTTTTCCGCTAGCTGAACCTGAAATAAATTTATGGCGACGCTTTAAAGCCGCAATTGAACCGTCTTAATTCAACACGTCATTGCGAGGAACGAAGCAATCTTATTAATGATTCAATTCCTAATGCATGAGATTGCTTCGTGCCTCGCAATGACGAAAGAGCGCTTTATAAACTAACCGTTAACATCCTAGTTGAACGTCGTGCTTCGCAATGACGAAAAAAAATCTAGTCCGAATGCAGGGGCCTCGCAATGACGGGAGAGCGAGTAATAAAAGTACTTAAAAAACAAAAGCTCGTGGTCTTATCCACGAGCTTCTCTATAATAGCACATTTAAGTGTCTAACCTTTAAAATGATCGATAATCAAATTAGCCAGTTCCGTACCGATGCGTTCCTGAGCCTCATTAGTTGAAGCTCCGATATGCGGTGTTAATGAAATTTTAGGATGCGCTAAAATGTCAGCTGATGGTGTAGGTTCGTTGTCAAAAACATCTAAACCTGCAAAAGCAACTTTGCCTGCATCTAACGCTTGAATCAAAGCAGCTTCATCAATAGTGCCACCACGTGAACAGTTCACAATGCCTACTCCTTTTTTCATTGCCGCAAATTCCTCCGCTCCTAAAATCGGTTTGTCAGCAAATGGCGTATGTAAAGAGATAAAATCACTATTAGCAATCACTTCTTCCAACGACACGGTGTTTACCGGAATATCTACCTTAATACCTAATGTTAAGTTCAAGGTAATGTTTCCGCTAAAAGGATATAAATCGTAAGCTAAAACATTCATTCCCAAACCTAAAGCTACTGCAGCAGTTTCTCTACCGATACGTCCGAAACCGATAATACCGATAGTTTTACCACGTAGTTCAATACCTTTAGCATAAGCCTTTTTCAAATCGTTGAACTTGGTATTACCTTCAACTGGCATTTTGCGATTAGCATCTTGTAAGAAACGTACACCCGTAAACAAATGAGCAAACACCAACTCAGCAACCGACAATGAAGAAGCAGCAGGCGTATTTACCACCGCAATGCCTTTCGATCTAGCGTAGTCCACATCAATATTGTCCATACCAACACCACCCCTACCAATCAAACTCAAATTTGGACAAGCGTCGATTAAATCCTTTCTAACCTTAGTAGCACTTCTTACGGTTAAGCCATCGTAATTCTGAAGCGCTTCCACTAACTGATCCTGAGGCACAGTCTGCGTCTCAACAGTGTGTCCAGCATCTTCTAATAATTTTTTTCCTATTGGATCTATGCCATCATTGGCAAGTATTCTAGCCATTATTTTTTATATTTTTCTTCGAAACTTTGCATTAATTCAATTAGCGCATGTACGCTAGTAATAGGCAAGGCGTTGTACATTGATGCCCTAAAACCACCTACACTTCTATGGCCTTTTAAGCCCTCAAAGCCATTCTCGTCAGCAAATTTTGCAAATGGTTTTTCCAATTCTGGATCTTCCATTACGAAACAAACGTTCATGCGTGAACGGTCTTCCACCGCACAGGTTCCTTTAAATAAGGTATTTCTGTCGATTTCAGCATAAAGTGCCTTTGCTTTGGCAATGTTTTCTTTTTCCATCTCGGCCACGCCACCTTTTGACTTTAGCCAACGAAGGTTTAGCATTGCCGTATAGATAGAAAATACTGGCGGCGTATTGTACATTGAACCACCGTCGATGTGCGATTTGTAGTCTAACATTGATGGGATTGCACGACCGGTTTTACCTAAAATTTCATCCTTGATGATTACTACGGTTAAACCTGCAGGACCAATATTTTTTTGCGCTCCGGCGTAAATCAAATCATATTTAGATACATCAATTACCCTACTCATAATATCAGATGACATATCGCAAACTACCGGCACGCTAACTTCTGGAAGTTCAAAAAGCTCGGTACCGTAAATCGTGTTGTTTGACGTATAGTGGAAATAAGCACTATCCGCAGGAACTTCAAAATCTTTTGGAATGAAGGAATAATTGGAGTCTTTTGAGGATGCTACAACATTAGCTTTACCAAAGAATTTAACTTCTTTAATCGCTTTGCTTGCCCATACGCCCGAATCTAGGTAAGCAGCAGTTCCCCCATCAGGCAATAAATTCATAGGAACCATTGAAAATTGTAGGCTTGCTCCTCCTTGCAATAACAGCACGGAATATCCGGAAGGTACATTTAAAAGTTCTTTTACCAATCTCACTGTTTCTTCCACTACGCCATCAAATTCAGGTGAACGATGCGAGATTTCTAGAATTGATAAACCGTCTTTAAAATCAAGTACTGCAGCAGAAGCTTGTTTAAAAACTTCTTGCGGTAAAATACAAGGACCAGCTCCAAAATTATGTCTCATTTTTATTTTTTTTGATTGCCGTAAAATTAACACTTTGATATTAATTATTTAGTTTTTTTATCAACCAAATAACCAACATGACAATCACTTGAGAAAAATTAAAAATAGAGATTTGGTATTTTAACCGTTTACGATGTAAATTTAACCTAGTACTATTTAGTTTTGAACTTAAATATCAACTTAAAATTAACCTGACGGCCCGTTAAATAGTTGGGTATTCCATAACTCACGTTACTTACATCTTTCAACCATAAATACGAAACTGTATTATTGATATTCAACAAATTAAATACTTCAGCATAAGTAATTAGCGAACTAAAATATCTACTTAAAAACCGTGGTTTCCATTTTGCTTGGGCATCGAGCAGATCGTTAGAAAATCCTATATCTACCCTTCTGTAGGCAGGTATGCTAAAATCATCTGTATAAGTACTAACAAATGGAGAACCCACAGGCATTTTGGCACCGTAAAGTAAATTTAAATGTACTTTGTAGGTAGGGCTTTTGAATAATCTATCTTGAAAAAACATCGAAAAATTGACCCTCTGGTCGGTAGGGCGACGTAAATAACCCGGGTAAATAGTTTGATTTTGCCCATTGGCACCCTTTTTTATATAGCTGTCGCCGATAATATCCTGATCGGCACTCAACACAGAAATCCTAAAGAATGACATTAAATCTTTCACCAACTCTCCCCCTATAGAAAAATCCGCTCCATAAGTTCTACCTTTAGCGGTTTGGCCCGCCAGATATTTAACACGAACATTATCGATCGTATATGGCACCATCCTATCAGCATATTTGTAATAAATTTCTGAGGTAAATTTTAAGCGAGTTCCCAATCCTGTAAAAGCAAAATCATAACCAGCCGAAATATTATAAGAGCGCTGAGCCTTCTGATCTAAAAACAAAGTACCATCCAAATCTCTGATACTTCGATAACTAGGCGGTTGTTGGTAAACGCCTGCGGTAAAACGCAAAAGTTGGAATTCTTTTGGTCTATAAAGTAATAATACCCGTGGACTTATTAACAATTCCTTACTTAAATCGTTATAATTAACTCTGGCTCCAACTAGTAAGTCAGCTTTGCTAGAAACAGCATAACTATCTTGTAAGTAAGCAGAAATGGTATTTATTTTTAATAAATTATTAGCGAAAATGGCATCTTCAAAAGTGAAAGAATTAGTATTAGAAGGCAAAACATAGCCTGCAGAATCAATGTAGTTGTATTCGTTAAGTTTATCAACATACTTGGCTTGTTCAAATCTCAACCCATAAGTCAAATCATGTTTTCCGGCGCTTTGTTCTATTTTAAATTCACTACTTGCAAAGCTGGAGTTTAGACTGTTGCGTCCATAACTGTAATAACTTCCCAATCCTCTGTTTTTCCGCACTGGTCCGAACTGTCCGTTTGAATAACCATTGTCGATTTCTTCAAAAACATAGTTTCCATCAATATCAAACCGCTCTCTTTCAATAATTTCAAAATAGCTATTAATCCACTTGATGGAGATATTGCTCTTTGGATTGAACACTCCCGTTACTGCACCACCGTAAGTATGGTAGTCATCTACTTCTTGTCCTTCATAATCAACCTTTAAACGTATTGGCGCATTTATAGTACCAAATTGTGTTTCTCTACTTTCTGGTACGAGCCTAAAACTGCCAGAATTAAAATTCAACAAAGTATTTATACTAAATTTTTTATTGAAATTATATTGATAAAGCGCTTGCAAATCATTGAAGCTCGGCCTGTAACTTCCTTTTACATCTTGGGTTGAGAGTATATTGCTATTATCTTTTCTCCTGAAACCGAATAACAAATGGCTGTTTTTAAAAGTAGTTTTAGCGGTTGCAGACAACCCCATTAATCCAGCAGTTAGTATATACTGATTACTATCAGGTTTATCATATCTCACATCTAACACCGAAGATAACTTATCATTATAACGGGCATTAAAACCTCCGGCGGAGAAACGAGCTCTCGTCACAAAATCTGGGTTAATAAAACTTAAGCCTTCCTGTTGTCCATTTCTGATTAAAATTGGCCGATTAATTTCTACATCATTAACATAGATAAGATTTTCGTCGAAGTTACCGCCGCGTACGCTGTACTGTGAACTTAACTCGTTATTGGTAGAAACTCCAGGCAAAGTTTTAAGTATTGCCTCAAAGTTCATAGAAACAGTTGGCAAACTCGCAATATCTAATATATTGACATCTTGCGCATTACTTAATTGGCTTTTTTTATCCGTGACCTTTACGGTTTTAAGTTCTTTAACATCTGGCCTTAAGACGATATTTTTAACCAGCTCCGTACCTTTAGCCACTGTTAATGCTACCGTTTCTGTTTTGTAACCGACAAGTTTAAAACGCAAGCTAAAGTTTGATAATCTGGACTCGATGCTGTATTTCCCTTGGCTATCGGTAGTTGTTGTTGCCGCCAAACCAACCAAACTGACTGTAACTTTGGATAACGGTTCATTTTTTTCGTTATACACAATACCAGCAACCTTGGCTAAAGGTTGTTGCGACCAAGCAGTTAAGCCAACAAAAATTGGCAATAACAAAAGAAATAGCTTTTTGGACATTATTTAGATGCTTTGCGTGTTGATTTGAACGTCTTTTAATTCAGCAATCATTTGAGTAGGATTTGGCGCCGCAAAAACTGCATTACCAGCTACAAAAACATTAGCACCCGCTTCAATTAAAGATGCAATATTTTGAATGCCTACTCCACCGTCAACTTCTATGTATAAATTAGGATTGAGCTGCAATGACATTTTCTTCAATTCAGCCACTTTATTTAACGTCTGCGGAATAAATTGCTGGCCGCCAAAACCTGGATTTACCGACATCACCAACGCCAAATCAATATCCTGCAAAATATCTTTTAATAATTGTACAGGCGTGTGTGGATTTAAAGCTACACCAGCCTTACATCCTACTGATTTGATCAACTGGATAGTACGATGCAAATGTGTACAAGCTTCGTAGTGAACGGTAATAACATCCGCCCCAGCTTTTGCAAAATCGGCAATATATCTGTCCGGATCAACAATCATCAAATGCACATCAAATGGCTTTTTAGCGTGTTTTTTAGCTGCTGTAATTACTGGGAACCCGAAAGAAATATTGGGTACAAAAACACCATCCATTACATCAACATGAAACCAATCAGCTTCACTTTCGTTAATCATTTCTACATCACGTTGTAAATTGGCAAAATCTGCTGATAATATGGATGGGGCTATTAAGTGTTTCATTGGTTTATTTATTTCTCATCGTTGCAAGGCACGAGGCAATCTTTATAAAATTATATCGCTTTAAGATTGCTTCATCGTACCTCCTCGCAATGACGGACTATTTACGTTATTACGAAAACAAAGCAATCCATGCAAGATACAAAACAACTCCGAAAAATTAACCAACAAAAAACCCTTCCAGTAAAACTGAAAGGGTTTGCTATTATTCTCTTTTCCGACTTACGGACTTTCTGACTAATACTATCCTTGTGGCGCAGCTGGAGCAGCACTTTCAGGTTTTGAAGGGCGAGGCAACAATACTTTACGAGAAAGTTTCATTTTACCTTGCTTATCGATATCCAACAATTTCACTTCAATGATTTCGCCTTCTTTCAATACGCCATCCATAGTTTCTAAACGTTTCCAATCAATCTCAGAAATGTGCAACAAACCATCTTTACCTGGCATAATTTCTACAAATGCACCAAATGGCATGATAGATTTCACTTTACCAGTATAAACCTCACCAATTTCTGGTTTAGCGGCAATGGCACGGATACGAGCAACAGCTGCATCAATTGAAGCTTTATTATCAGCAAAAACTTCTACGATACCTTTGTTATCCACCTCTTCAATAGAGATAGTTGCGCCAGTTTCGCGTTGCATTTCTTGAATAATTTTACCACCCGGGCCAATTACTGCACCGATAAATTCTTTATCGATAGTTAATGAAACGATACGAGGCGCATGTGGTTTCATGTCAGCAGCAGGCTCAGCGATAGTTTTGTTCATTTCACCTAAAATGTGTAAACGACCATCTTTCGCTTGTAACAATGCTTTGGTTAATACTTCGTAAGAAAGACCATTGATTTTCAGGTCCATTTGACAAGCTACGATACCATTTTTAGTACCAGTAACTTTAAAGTCCATGTCACCTAAGTGATCTTCGTCACCTAAAATATCTGATAAAACGGCATATTTTCCAGTTTTCTCATCGGTAATTAAACCCATTGCAATACCCGATACTGGAGATTTGATTTTGATACCAGCATCCATTAATGCTAAAGTACCCGCACAAACGGTTGCCATTGATGAAGAACCGTTAGATTCTAAAATATCAGATACAATACGGATAGTGTAAGGATTTTCAGCTCCTGTAGGCAATACTTTCTTCAATGAACGCATAGCCAAGTTACCGTGACCTACTTCCCTACGACCAACACCTCTGTTAGGACGAACCTCGCCAGTGGAGAAACCAGGGAAATTGTAGTGCAACAAGAATTTGTTATAACCGTTGATGAAAGCACCATCAATCATCTGTTCATCATCTTTGCTACCTAAAGTAACCGATGTTAATGATTGAGTTTCGCCACGGGTAAATACCGCCGAACCGTGAGCTGCTGGCAAATAACCAACTTCACTCCAAATTGGACGGATTTGTGTAGTTGTACGACCATCTAAACGGATGCCTTCATTTAACAACAAGTTACGTACTGCATCGTACTGCACATCATGGAAATAATGTTTAGCCAAAGCTTTAGTTAAATCTGCAGTATCTTCAGGGAAAGCATCTAAAATTTCGTTGATGATGGCAGTAAATCCTTCAGAACGCTCATCTTTACCTAAACCAGATTTTGCAATAGCGTAAACTCTGTCGTAAGTTTCAGCATAGATTCTTTCTTTTAAAGCCTCATCATGATCTTCGTGGTTGTATTCACGCTTAACTGTTTTGCCAGTAGCTTCAGTTAACTCCAACTGAACGGCACATTGAACTTTGATTGCCTCATGAGCAAATTTCAAAGCTTCTACCATTTCTTCTTCTTGGATTTCATCTGCTTCACCTTCTACCATCACGATATCGTTAGCAGAACCAGCCACCACGAATTCTAAAGTAGCTCTTTCTAAATCGCTTAAGTAAGGGTTAATTACCAACTTACCGTCAATTTTTGCTACACGAACTTCAGAAATAGGACCATTGAAAGGAATATCAGACACTGCTAAAGCCGCAGAAGCTGCTAAACCTGCCAAACAATCTGGCATTATATTTTTATCTGCCGAAATTAACGAGATCATTACCTGCGTGTCAGCATGGTAATCATCAGGAAATAACGGACGTAAAGCTCTATCTACTAAACGAGAAATTAGTACTTCGTAGTCAGACAATTTTGCCTCACGACGTAAGAAACCACCTGGAATACGACCAGTAGCCGCATATTTCTCTTGATAATCTACCGATAAAGGTAAGAAATCAGTACCTGGTTTAGCACCAACAGTTGACACAACCGTTGCTAACAACATGGTATCGCCCATTTTTACTACCACAGCACCATCAGCCTGTTTTGCTAATTTGCCTGTTTCAATTTCAACAATTCTTCCATCGCCCAAATCGAACGATTTTTTTATTACATTCATTTAAAAAAAATTATGGTGTGTTTCCTCTTTTTGCACACCGGTGTTTATATATACGTTTATACGTTCTTTTGTTTGCAAAGCAAAAAAGCCACCCGCAATTGGATGGCTTTATTGATAAAAGCTCTTATTTAATGATATCTCTTAGCGATAAAGCTTTGATGATAGCACGGTAACGCTCAATATCTTTTTTGTAAAGATAAGCTAAAATACCACGACGCTTACCTACTAATTTTTGTAGTGCTAATTGAGTAGAAAAATCTTTACGATTTTTTTTCAAATGCTCTGTTAAGTGGGCAATACGATAAGTAAATAAAGCTACTTGACCTTCTGCAGAACCTGTATTAGATGCTGCTCCGCCGTGTTGATTAAAGATTTCGGCTTTCTTTTCTGGACTTAAATACATTACTTGAATAATATTAAAGTGAATTTAAATTAATTAATTGCCTGCAAAGATAAGGTATTTTTCTGATTACTGAAATTGTTGAATTGATTAATTGTCAAATTGTTTCGATCGGCTAACTATTTGAACTGCTGAATTTTTTAATTGTTTTTTTGAAAATCAATGGCATTGGTTCTTGGATGCTTCAGCCCTGCTATCCGTTACAATCTTTTTGTTGGAACTGCCTTTCATCATTGTCATGCTGAATTTATCGAAGCATCTATTAAACAGCAATCCTTCGACAGGCTCAGTATGACACCAACAAAAAGTATTTCCACTACTATCAGGTTTAATTAACATCAATTAGTACTATGCACAAACTTTGACAAACCTATATCGAATTTGCTAGAGGTTTGTCAAAGCTTAATGTACAAAAAGATTGGCTTTGCTGTTCCGGATTTACAATCCGCAATCTTTAGTTTATCGGCGGGTGTACTCACCCTTCGGTATTTGAAAATGATAAGTTGGGTGATGACACCCAACACAAGCAGTAGAACTTCAGAAGTTTGGTTTGAAGTTTAAACATCAAAAAACAACCCGATAATTTTCCTATTTTAGCGTAACGTTTATTTTAAAATCATTCCGATGCCAGAAAACCATGACCAAAAGCGATCTAAAAAAAGTAAAATAACGTTAGATACGCTAGTTGGACTATGTGCAATCATCACCAGTATTTGCGCCATAATAATTACGCTTTACCAAACAAAGCTACAACGAACTCAGCAATATGCTTCGGTAAAACCTATGTTAATGAGTTTCTCCAATAGCTTTTCCAATAATAATAGTTCAACTAGTTTATCTTACCAATATGAGTTGCTGATCAGTAACCAAGGTTTAGGTCCGGCAATTATTACAGACTACAACTATTACTATCAATCGAAACCTTACAAAAACATTGCTCAAATTATAAAAAAGATCAAAACAGACAATAAATTAGATTCAACAAAAGTCATCACACTCAGCAATTTATGGATCAACCAAATCATTCCAGTGGGAGAAAAACTTTCCATCGTCAAAATAGATGATAATGTTTTAGGTCCAATTTTGGATGAAGCCGATGTTAGCATTATGGTGAGGTACAAATCGCTTTATGGTCAGCAATGGAAATTTGTAAGTAATAAAAAATTAGAACCTGTAGAAATCAATTAGCAACACCTTACAACTGCATCTATCTTCGCTGTTCCTGATTTGCAATCCGGAACCTATATCCGCAGATTTAAATCCGCCACTGTGCATTCCAGATTTAGAAGTTGAATTTTAAATACGGATTACAAATCCGAATATATTGCTTGCTGTGTTTTTGAAAGACACTTAACAATTGCAGCATTTCAGCACTTTCCTTGTCGAAAGACATAAATTAGCTATGGCTTGGTTTACGGATAAGAAGACCTTTACCCTGTGGTTGTTTTAATGGCTTACCTCCATTAAGCTGCACAGCAGTACGGTTCAGTTGCAACAAGGTAAATATTTTTTGCTCTGCAGATTTCCTCAAATACAACGACTCTCGCTCGGCGAGTATGCTCTCACGAGGAATACTGATATCGTATATTTTTAATCTGCCCATTAGTCAAAAATACGAAAATACTTACTGAATTAAAAGTGCTAACCGTTTTGAGCATAAAAAAATCAAACAACTTTTGCATCTCAGGGTTATAAAAGCAAATTGTACAAAAAACTATACATTTCAGAAAAAATAATATCTTCGCATAAGAAAAATAGCTAAAAACCTCTATGGCAAAACTACTAATCATTGATGACGAACGAGCGATACGCAGCACGCTTAGAGAAATATTAGAATACGAGAACTACGAAGTTGATGATGTAGACAATGGCATCGACGGATTAGAGATGATCAAAAAGAACGATTATAATTTGGTTCTTTGCGACATTAAGATGAATAAAATGGATGGTATGGAAGTGTTGGAAACAGCATTGGGCATTAAACCCGACCTTCCTTTCATCATGATTTCTGGACACGGCACTGTGGAAACAGCCGTTGAAGCTAGTAAAAAAGGTGCGTTCGATTTCATTTCTAAACCACCTGATTTAAACCGACTTTTAATTACCGTACGTAACGGTTTAGACCGCGGTTCCCTAGTAACGGAAACCAAAGTATTAAAGCGAAAAGTTAGTAAAACCCGTGACATCCTTGGTAATTCAGATACAATTGGAAAAATCAAAGAAACTATAGACAGGGTTGCTCCAACCGAAGCCAGAGTATTAATTACCGGAGCTAATGGTAGCGGTAAAGAATTAGTAGCTCGATGGTTGCACGAAAAATCAAATCGTTCAGACGGTCAGTTAATTGAAGTAAACTGCGCTGCAATTCCATCCGAATTGATAGAAAGTGAATTGTTTGGGCATGAAAAAGGCTCATTTACATCGGCTGTAAAGCAACGTATTGGGAAGTTTGAGTTGGCCAACGGTGGTACGTTGTTTTTGGATGAAATTGGCGACATGAGCATGTCGGCACAGGCGAAAGTACTACGTGCCTTACAAGAGCACAAAATTACCAGAGTTGGTGGCGAGAAAGAAATTGATGTAAACGTAAGGATCGTAGCGGCAACCAATAAAGATCTGCTAAAAGAAATTGAAGACGGCAATTTTAGGATGGACTTGTACCACCGTTTGAACGTAATCAACATTCATGTGCCGCATTTAACTGAGCGCACAGACGATATTCCGGTGATTGCACAAAGCTTTTTAGAAGAAATTTGTGGCGAGTACGGCATGCCTACCAAAAAAATTACAGATGGTGCAATGGAAGCGCTAAAACGCTTACCATGGACTGGTAACGTACGTGAGCTACGCAATATGATTGAGCGTCTAATCATCTTAAGTGATAAAACTATTACCGAACAAGACGTGGTTGCCTTTGCTAATCCGGGTGGCGGCACCAATGTTGGCGCCGGTACCTCAAGCGGCTCTACTGGACAAGGCGGAAGCTTTAACTACGATAGCTTCAACAACTTCCAAGAGTATAAAGACTTTGCTGAAAAGGAATTCATAAAGTTTAAATTGGAGAAAAACAATTGGAACGTTTCTAAAACTGCAGACGATATTGACATACAAAGAAGTCACCTTTACAGTAAAATTGAAAAATTTGGCTTGAAGAGAGCAGAGTAGCGATATTAACATTGTAATAACGGAAAAGAGTTGAGCCTGAAAACCCAACTCTTTTTTTTAAGTCAGAAAATCACATTGAGTTAAATAACTAACTGCTCTGTGGATTTTTCAATTGATCATCAGCTGTTTTTTCCTTGCAAGTAACGGAGCCATTGAAGCAGCGGCTAATCTAAAAAGGTTTCGTAAACTACTCCGCCACTTACAAAGAATATCTACAAAAAAGCCAATTAGATTGATAATTTGCTCTGATTAAATCTCTATTAGGAAAATCTGTAAAAAAACTCCATTATCCGATTGTACGTATCTATTAAAAGCGACTGAACTGCTGTCATTTGACCAGACGACAGCGCCATTGAGTTGCTCCGGAGCTTCGTACTGCGGTGTTAATCTCATGGATTTTCCGGTAGCTATCGCAGTAATGAACACACTTTGATCAGCAATGTAAGAAACGAACAAACCATTAGGGCTGATATTGATAGGACTAGCGACAGAAAAAGCATTGTTTGTAACTTGACTTACTTCGCCTCCATTTGGCGATGCAGAAAACACTTGGGCTAAACCCTTATCATCTTCCGCTAAAAAGAAAATCAACGCACCATCGGGACTGCTCCTTAACCAATGTCTGGGACCTTGAACACCCTTTTTGGAAAAGGTAATACGGCGCTGCTTCAACTCACTAGGAACTGCAGGCCTAGTGCGAGTTGTACCCGCGATATCTGCTCCAAAACCCAGCGAAGCAATATTTTCTGGAATATCAACTACAAAAATTTCGGTAATGGTATTTCCTTTTTCATCCCTCACATTCCCTTGGTACGCAATAGCCTTTTTTTGCCTGCTTCCATCAAGTTTTACGTAACCATCTTTACCAATCCAACATTCATCGAAAGCCTTATCTATTTCATCAGTACCTAATTTCGGATTTTCGACCACCTCGGCGGCTAATATCGAAAACATTTCACCATGGTTATTTTCTACATTAGCAGTATCATTTACGCTTACTTTTTTGGGAAACATTAATCCAATAGTGCGTAAATCCTTTACCGAATCGTCAGTTTTGGCCAACTGTGCCATCACCTCATCGTTATACGTAAAGCTGATCATTTGGCCATCTCCACTCCACGAATGCGCATGTGTACCGCCTCTTAAAGCCCCCGGCGTAAATGGCGCATCAAGCTGTCTAGCATCCATAAAAATAGGTTGCTGAGGATTTTCCAAATCAATTGCTACACCAGTTCTACGAGTAAAATCATAGGGCTTTTGCTCATTTGCATTGCGAATGCCATGAATAAAAATTACACGGTTTGCTACCGGCGAAAAACTTGCTGCGCCAACACCTGGGCCAAATACCGTTTGATTTGGAACGGTATAAATGATTTTCTCCTCTGCAGTTTGTGTGTTTACCAGCCCAATGCTTCCCGTGATTTTAATATCCCCATCATTATTTCTAGTATCAAAAACTATCCATTGGTTATCCGAAGAGAACACTTGTCCCGTGTTCAGGGTATGTCCGAAATTACTGAAGGTTAACTGCACAGGTTCTTTATCGAACATAAAACTTACTTTTTTTTGCTTTTTGGATTTAACATATAATAAAAATGTCCGTCTTCGGCACCTATTAATAAATCAGGGATTCCATCTTTATTCCAATCTACCGTGGTTGGGCTGGTATCATGACCTGCGAGCACCAAGTCGTCCAAATAACTTTCATCACTCAGTTGAAACTTTCCGTTTTTGGCACCAATATTTTTAAGGAAACTGGCATTTTTACTGTTTACTATCACATCCAAGGCACCGTCGCCATCCCAATCCACAATAGTAAACTTCCTGCGACCGCTTTGGCCAAATTTTCCATCATTTAGTTGAAGCGTACCTGGCAAGCTGTCTTTAACTGTGTGTTTCTGATCAAATACAGCCCCTTTTGTACCTTCAAAGATACGTTTACCGGGCTTTAACCACAATTCATTTCCGTCTTTATATCTTTCGAAAAAACTTAAATAACCGCCTGTATCAAGCATTACGATATCGGCAAGTTTATCCTTATTCCAATCTATTACAAAAGGTGTTGTGCGCCATTGCGTAACTAATGTTTGCGGTTTTGGATCCCACCAGTTCCAAGAAGGTTTATGCGGAACAGCGTTAGCAGGCCATTTCACCTTCACATTTTGTGCTTTGCCTAATTTGGGACTTTTGGCTGTGCCGATATTTTTATACCAAAGCACTTCGCCAAAAATGGAGTTGACAACGACATCCTTTAAGCCATCATTATCCCAATCGGCAACGGAAACGGTAGTATAGCCCCATTTGGCTTCGGCGGGACCTTGAATTGAGCCATTATTTCCGGCCTGAATTCGGATTACTTTTCCGTCGCTTTCTAAATATTTTGGTGCCGCCCATTTTGGTATACCGTTGTTGATTCCCAAGTTTTCAATAAAACCGATATAGCCCGCAGAATTTCCCACGATGATATCTTCATCACCATCGTTATCCCAATCTACCCCTACTGGAGTTGCTAAGGCGCCAAACTTGACATTATCTGCCTTTTGCTTAAAGTAAAACGGCGATTTGAATACTGGCATTCCATCTTTTACTTTACCTGTATTTTCAATGAGCGCTACTCTCCCATCTTCATCTCCCACCACCAAATCAACATCTCCGTCACCATCCCAATCTACTGCTGTTGGCAAAATCATTTCTAAATCCATTTTGATAACCCCCGACTCGTTGCTCAAATATCTCCCCTTAGCATATTTAGGTTTTTGCTTGGTTCCTATATTTTCGAAATAAGTCATCTTATCTAAAAATTCACCGCAAATGATATCTAAATCGCCGTCTCCATCAAAATCAGCAAAGTTTGGAGAAGGTGCCCCGTACACGTCAATATCCTTTCCATCAGCCTTTAGCCTACCTTTGTTTTCATAGTTGCCGTTTTTATTTTCAACTAGATATAGAAAGCCTCGAAGTGGCCCGTTTGTCCAAACACCTTGTTTATTGTAGGCATTATCCCAACCGTAATCACCCCAATCATCAATACCCACAATGATATCATCATCTCCGTCAGCATCAAAATCAACAAATTTCCATTGATTAAAACGGTTGCGACCTTTTAAATCCTTAAGAATAGAATCAGCTGGAAATAGCTTCACTTTCTTTTTGCCTAAGTCGGTTTTAAAATTAGGTAATTCAACACCAGGCGTAGTATAACGTGCTTTGCCGTTGTTGGTATAAGAAATTTGGATATTTTTTACCGCAGGGCCAAGTTTAACTGGCTTTTCAAATACCGGAATTTTATCTCCAGATTTATTTTCAAATAACCAAAGGCCGTTGAATGGCTTATCAGGACAGGAAACTAAAAGATCCATGTCACCGTCACCATCCCAATCCACCGGAACTGGCCAAGCCCAAAGGCCAACCCCTAAATCAACCATTAAACCTGGGTTATTATATTTCAGTAGCTTTAATTTCGGATTATCCGCAGGCTTTAAAACGCTCCCACTTTTGAAGGTAAAAGAAAAAATAGCAAGTGTCACCAGCGATGCAAAAAGTATAAATAGTTGTTTCATTTTGTATTGATTTCTCTTTGAGATTTAATTTAAATCCCTAATTCTTTTAAAAATTTGATGATTGCTGTATTAATTTCGGCGTTTTGTTGTGAAGTAAATTTACCGTGAAGTCCATCCGGAATGGTTATCATTTGATTCTTTACGCCATTCTCATCAAGCAATTTTTTTAGGTTAACAGATTGCTGGTAATTTACCGATGGATCAGCTGTGCCATGAACGATAAAAGTTGGCGGCGTAGTCTGATTGACATATTGCAGTGGAGATAATAATTTTGCGAAAGAAATATCTTCGGCCTTATCGCCAAGCCAAATGGCGTTGCGACTTCCGCTTTTAGAATGCACGTATTCCCAAACATCAGTAATACCAAATTTATCTATTACCGCAGTAATTTTGATGGGCTTTTGAAAGCTGCAATCTTTATCAAACTGCTTATTGTTTTGCATGTAACCGGCCAATAGCGCTAAATGACCACCTGCGGAACCACCCATTAATACCACTTTATTGGGGTCGATATGGTATTTGCTTTCGTTGAGTAGGTAACACAAGGCTGATCGTACATCCTCCACGGCAGCTGGTGCAAGAGCGTCCTTAGCTAAACGGTACTCGATGGTAGCCACGGCGTAACCTTCGTTAAAGAACATTTTAAATTGGTTAGCCGTTCCCTTTGAGCCTTGAGTCCAGCCGCCACCATGTACAAAAATTACCAGTGGAGTGGATCTGCTTGACTGTTGTGGAATAAATAAATCCATCACACCTACCCAATTTCCAACTTTTTTATAAGGCAGTTCTAGGTAATGGTCGTATTTTTCGGGCAGAAAGAGCTTAGTAGTTTTGCTAGCTTGAGCGGCTGCCAAAAATGGCATTAGCAATACAGCGACAATGACTTTGATTTTCATCTGTGGTTAATCAATTGATGGAAATTACATTGGTATCACCCAATTATCTGTACGAAATGAGGAAGCTGGAAAGCCATTTTTATTGAACAAATCGCCCATTGCCCAAGCTTTAAATGCGTAACGCACCGAAACTGGATTTTGCACCTGCGTGGCGCTAACCTCTATTCCATCCTTAGTTATTTTAGCAGTGGCGGGATAAAACACCTGATCTTTGCCTGCTATCTCAAAGTTGCTACTATTCCCATTTTTGAAATAAAGACCATCTGCATGATTGAACTTTAACCATACGCTGCTTCCTTTAATAGTCTGGCTTACAAACTCCGGACCTTGATAAGGCGTATTTTTAAACCCATAGCTTTTGTTTAAAGCCATTGCTGTCAGTCTGTCGCTTACGGTTTGTTTATCTGGCGGATGAATGGTGTTTTGTGCACCCACATCCATTATTACGGCCATCCCCGAGTTGGGTACGAGTTTCTCCGCTTTTAATTGTGCTTCCCTTAAAAAAGGAACTTTAGGCTGCAGTTCCAAAGACGCTTTGGATAATTTCTCCGTTTTGGAAATGTAAGGAGCGATTTGGACATAATAAAAAGCGAATTCTCCTACGTTCCAACGCTGCCTCCAATCGGCCACCATCGCTGGAAACATCTTTAAATAATTTTCTGGTTCGTGTCGGTTTTGCTCGCCCTGATACCAGATTACACCCTTAATTTGATAGCCCAAAAGAGGATTAACCATCCCGTTGAATAATCCTGTAGCTACATTTTTATTTTCTAGCGCAGCATTATTGTCTTGAGGTATGGTAACATCTGGGTAAGGACTTAAACTTTTGGCGCTCATCCAAGCTTGTACCAGCGTACCGCCCCAAGCCACTTGAATAATCCCGATAGGCACTTTTAATTTTGCTTGCAAGTTTTTAGCAAAACCGTAGGCAATTGCACTAAATTCGGTAACCACTTCGGGGCTTGCCGCTTTCCAATGCCCTTTCACATCGGTTAATGGTCTCGACCAAGTTACTTTTTCACCTAAAAACAATCGTATTTTATCATTTTTAGCGTTCTTGATAATTTCATCAGCATTAGCTACTGGTTGATCTTTAAAACCGCGGAGTGGCATTTCCATATTTGATTGCCCAGAAGCTACCCAAACTTCACCTATAAGGACATCTTTCAAGGTAATTTTTTCTCCGTCATCAATTGTTATCGTATACGGGCCACCCGCCGCAGGTGTAGCCAACTTTACCTTCCAACTGCCAGAAGCAACCGAAGCTTTATAGCTCTTTTTATCCCAAGATGAGGTGATGGTTACTGTATTTTTATCTGAGTTACCCCATATTGCGGCTTGTGAATTTTGTTGTAACACCATACCATCGGAAAAAAATGATGGTAGTACTACTTTAGCACTAGCTACTTTTAACTGGAGAACAAACAAGGCGAAGATGCCAAAAAAGATTTTAGTGTTCATTTTCAATATATTTGGTCGCAGGCAAGTTCGTAGAAAAGTTCTTGTTTGCCATTTAGTATGCAGCTAATTTAACGCAATGTTGCGGTATTGCTATTACTTTTATTTCCCAATTTTTATAGGATATTAGCATCATTAGCAAATGCAAGCCCGATGCTTGAGATTACTTCTTAAAAGAGTACACGAGACTTCCGAAAGTTAGGGAAATAAAAAAGGGACAGACAGTTAACACTATCCATCCCTCTTCATAAAAGTTATTGAGTTTATTGATTGCCTGCGGCTTTTGCCTCTTCTTTCAATTTCGCGTTAATTTCTTCTACTTTTTTCTTTTGCTCATCGTTCAATTCTGCCATCATTGCTTCGTTTCTTTCTTTAACAACGGCTTTGATTGCTGTCTTTTTCGCTTTCTCGTCTAAATTAGCATCCGCTTCAATTTTCTCTCTTTTTTCAGTAGCATCTTTTTTAATTGTAGCGATTTTTTTGATTTGGTCTGCATTGCAACCTATTTCAGTTAAGGCTGCCTTATTCCAAGCAAATGAGGTTGGTTTTTTTGGCGCATCCTGTGCATTAGCAAACACCACGGTAAAGCACGCTATAAAAAGCGTAAGTAATAATTTTTTCATCACGTTTATATTTTATGAACTAAATATATTCATTTTTTGAGATTTCCAAATCAGCAAAGAATAAATATTTTAAGTTATTTTCTAAATTGGATTAATACCTAGTATGATTTGGTAAATTTTGTATTCCAGCTTTCTCCTGACTGAGATTTCACTTGAAGAATATACAACCCACTATTTAGATTTGCTGGAAGTTCTATTTGGTTAACGCCGATATTTAAATTTACCGCCGATTGGTAAATTAAGTTGCCTGAAATTCCATAAAGTGATACTTTGGCACCTTCGTTTTTGGTGACAGCCAATAATGCGCTAATATTTTGATTTCCGTTTAAAATAGTGAGCGATGTTTTTGAGATATCGAAATTAAGCAGCTGCACTTCACCAATCTCCTTAGTTTTACCATCAAAATCAGATTGAGTTAACTGATAATAATTATTGCCGTTAAGGGGCTGAAAATCTGTAAAGTTGTAGGTTTTAGTGCCACTTGCGTTTCCCGCCCCGTTGATTTGCCCAATACTTTTGAAAACCCGATCATCGCCAGCCCGTAATACATTGAAATGAGCATTATTTTGCTCGCTATTAGTGGACCAAGTTAAACGAGACGAACTATTCTGCTTTGCTGCTTTAAAATAGGTTAAGTTTACCGGAAGTACCTGCAAATAATTGGCTGGCGTTAGGGTTTGCCCATAGAGTTGCAAATGCGTTTCGCTAGCTAATCGGCCTAAGCCAAAAACACCAGTTGTACTAGTGCCTCCCCATACATATAGGCGTAACTCTGCTTTTTTTCCTGGCGGAATAACAGCGCTCAGATCGGTATTAGCTAATGCCAAACTGTAATAAATACCATCGGCATCTGCATTTATTGTAATATCATTACCTAAATTTACTGTTGGACTAGAAGAAGAAATTGCATTATTGCCATCTTCCAAAACCAGTTGCCACCTTGCGTTGGTAGCAGTAGTATTGTTACTCCTAAACTTCATTCTATATCCCAATAGTTGGGTATAGTTCACGGCATCTCCCGTCAAATCTATTTTATAATATGTTTCTTTGGCTACGGCATCGTTAAAACTTAAAGGAATATCGTTAAGCACCTGACTTTTATAGGTAACGGCATAAGCATTATTTAAAGATGCTTTTTCTAAACCAGCACCTCTTGCAACTAAAAGCGTATTTTCAGTTGAAGATTTTCTCAACCAACTTTGCTGGAAACTACTCGCTACCTCGGCAGCATACGTACTTGCATTGATACTAGAGAAATCCCAAGCAGCGGCTAGTGGCCCTTCCGCTACGTACCCCTTAAAGGTGATTAATTCTGTGGTTGAGGCACTACTTTTACCAAAGCCAAAACCTCTAGTAGTAGCCGAAACATCAGTTATGCCATCGCTTTGCTTAGCTTTAGCACCCCAGGCATAAATACGAAAATACACATTGGTATTAGGCGCAATTTGCTGTAATGCGGCAATTCCACTTAAATCAATGGTAGGCTCCACATCACCATTGGTATTTGTAAATCCTAAAAGTACATCGGCATTACCAATTTCTACGAAGTTATTGGTGTTGCCAATACTATAAAACCATCTATAAGTAACATCAGCCGCAGTCCAAGCATCAGCGGTTCGTAACCTAAAATCTAAACTTTTTAAGTGCAGAAACTTGCTAGCAGCATTCAATCTCAACTCGTAATAAACGTTATTGGTAATAGCATCCGCCCGGTTGCCGCCAGCCGGAAGCAAGCCTACGTAACTGTAAGTGGAGTTATTGGTGTAAGTTAATCCAACGCCTCTTGAAAGTGTCATGTTGGTAAGACCGTCCAATTTATAGTTCGCCTCTATTGGATTGTCCTGAGGATTCAAATTATTGGCCGAGGAGGAGCCGGAGGTAAATGACAAGTAGCCAATTTTTCCTTGTGCCCCTGCAAAAAATGCAGTGAAGCCTAGCAAAATGAGTAGTAAAAGTTTTTTCATATGATTGTTTTTGGTTAATGAATTTGTGTTATTTCTTAGTGACGGTACCATCTAAAATCAATGCATTGCTTCCCTTGGAATCCGATTTTCCGAAACCAAATGCAATTGCTTTACCTTGATTAGTTAGAGCGCCCCAAGCGTACAACCTGAATGTGATTTTCTTACTTACTTTTTGAAGGGCCTTGATACTAGAAAGATCTATGCTTTGTTGCTTTATTCCATTGTTTCCTGTGAAAGTCACGTCTACATCTGCATCGCCAATTTTAACGAAGTTCTTACCATCTAAGCTGTAAGCCCAACGATACACGTGAGCCGATTGTTCCTGTCGGCGCAAGGTTGCATCTAAACGGTTTAAGCTCACCTCGTACCCTTTTTTAGGGCTTACTTCGAATTGAAAATAGGCGTTCGATTTTTGGGCATCTTCATAACTTTCATCGACACCGAAATTGCCGCTAAAACCTCTGCTATTGCCTTGTTTGGGTTGTACTCCTCCACCTCTGGTGAGTTGTGCGATTTCTAAAAATTCGTTGTTGGTGGTTGCGTTGATGCTAGGCTCTGTGCCTTTGCTGGGTTGAGGCAAAGCAAATTGCCAAGCTAATAATTGAGCATTGGCGATGTTAACAAAACCAATAGAAACAAAGAAGATGATAGCAAAAGCTAGTGATTTACCCGACAGCAGATGCCGGAGCATTAAATTCAATTTCATACAATACAGGATATATTTAGTAAACTAAAGTTAGTTTGCTCCTGCACTGTAATTTTGCCTGTTATTGGCTAATATTTGTACGATATTGACATTGTTTTTCTTAATCGGTTGAATAACTTACAGCCGAAAGTTAATATGCGTTAATCACCAGCTTAAATCTTTTCTCTCATAAAACATAAATATCCCAGTTTCAATACCGACTATCAAATTCATCGGATTTTTGCCATTTCCCACAGCGGCAATACATCCGCCAATTTCATGTCCGCCCAAGGATATATTTTGCCCTTTAAATTTAAGTACCTTCGGAAATTCATAATTTGGATTAACATCAGTTCCTTTATTTTTCATGAACAAGATAGTGGATCCTCGTTTTGGCTTCATATTAATTGGCAGCCCACTTATCGTATCAGGAATAGATTGTTTTCCATAGGTGCCTACTAACAAATCTTTGATACCATCTCCATCCCAATCTACGATTTCAAATTTGGCCCTGCCAACGGTACCACCGCCCAATTTGTTGCCTCTGATATTTTTATCGCCCATTTTAAGCTTTCCACCGTCTTCCAAATTGTATTTATCCAATTGCCAATACAAATGAAATTCATCATCTTTATCAAGCGTGATATAAGCCATTCGGTCACCCAACTTTGCAACCCCAGGTCGGGTGCGCCAAGTGCCGTACATATCCAAACCATCTAGATAAAGCGTATGTTCCCGATCTAGTTTTGGTTTTGTTTTGGTACCGATATTGAGATATACCATAAACTTCCCTCTGCTATCACCGGTAATGATATCCAATAGACCATCACCATCCCAATCTATTACATTAGGCGAAGTATAGCCCCATCTAGCTTCTCCAGGACCTTGAATATCTTCCTTGTAACCCGGTTGCACGTGGATAATTTTGCCGTCGGCTACCAAAGGCTCTGGGTCAATAAAAGCGGGTTGCTCGTTAGTTCCAATGTTTTTATAGAAGAACAAAAATCCCATAGAATTTCCCGAGATGATATCCAATTTTCCATCGCCATCCCAATCGGCCATTGAAGGAATTACCAACGAACCTCCGTATAACTTCGGGTTTTGCTGCAGCACATGCTTTGGTTGCTCCATAATTAAATTGCCATTGGCATCAATTTTCGAGGTGTTTTTATAGTAATACAATCCTCCTTCGCCAACAGTAATTAAGCCTTGATTTTGATCACTATCGTAAAAATATGCTGGTGAGGAATGTACGCCGGGATTACGCAGCAACAAGCCATCAGTGCCAACCGCAAATTTGCGTGGCGATAGCTTTCCCTTCTTTTCATCTAACTGATAAAACAAGATATTACCCAAACGAGTACCCGAAAGTACATAACTGGTGTTGCCGATGTTCAACTTCGCAAAACCATCAATGGTAAAAAGCGCCTGATTAAGTTCAGTTAATTGTTCAATATTTACTTGAGCAACATCCAAACTATATGCAGCACCACCAAAAATGCCCATCTTCCGTAAATCATAAGGCCAAAAACCTTCCGCATTGTAAGTAATCATTTTCGGAAACTCTTTGTTGTTACTGAATACGCCATCCTCTCCCACAACAAAGAAAAACTGCCATGTACCGTCTTTTAACGGCACAATTCCAAAGTTGGAGTAACC
This sequence comes from Pedobacter sp., assembly GCF_965249885.1. Taxonomy (GTDB): domain Bacteria; phylum Bacteroidota; class Bacteroidia; order Sphingobacteriales; family Sphingobacteriaceae; genus Pedobacter. The sequence goes on from NZ_OZ252254.1 coordinate 180,603, forward strand.
TCTAGGCTGCCCTTTGATATTGATACGTTTCAATTCGGAAAAGCTATAATCTTTTTTATTGAATTTTGCATAACGAAGTGTTGCACCAAAGGCCCAAACGCCGTAAATCTGCCCGTTTTTGTCTTGTATGATAATCCCCCTATTATCTCCCTTATCTTCAAACGGTACTTTAATTTTAATAGGCTCAGCAAAAATTGGAATGCCATCAGGCGATAATCCTTTATACAAATAAAGATAGGTTCCTCTACCGTGGCCATCGGTTCCCTGTAAAAACAAATCCTTTTGAGTGCTGGAAGCAACAGCTGCAAATCCCATGTTATGCCCATTATAAAATGGCACCGACAACCTACCGTAGCCTGTAGGGTTGCCATTGGGAATAGCCTCGCCACTTACGAGCATCGGCAATTTTACCTGTGCATGCACCAACGTTTGCCACACCACAATCAAAGCCAATAAGACAGTTTTAGTTCTCATAACATTTCATTTTACAAAAAACCCCGAAGCTAGTTCGGGGTCAAACCAAAAATAATAATCCATTACAGACCATTTTTATTTTTATACCAGCACATTCTCCAAATTAATGCGCTCTTTCACCACAATGTAATCCTCAAAAAGCTGATCAATTTTTGCCTTCACCATCGCATCAAATTGTCCAATTCCAGTTCGTCTGGTAAAAGTGCTAATGTCCAATCCACGTTTTTGAAGGTAATATTTTGCTACGGTTGGATATACATCATGCATTACATCCATCTGATCGATAAAAAATTGCTGTACTAAAGCTACCTCTGCACTAAGCGAAGAGTTATTATAGTTATTGCACAACCACACAATTAATTCTGGAAAGTAGTTGCCTTGTATACACGACAAGCCAGCTGATCCGGCTTTTAAAGTCTCTACAGCATGCGCCATATAGGCATCATACAGGCCAAAATTCTGCACGTGTTTGGTTAACGCAATTTTTTCCTTGATCTGATTGATATCTAAACAAGTATCCTTGTGGTAAGTTATTCTTCCAGTAGCTACCAAATCACCTAATTGTTGTGGAGATATTAATCTTTTGTAAGGTACAGGACATTCATAAAAACCGATCGGCACACCAGGTGTAAGTTGTAAAAGCTGATGCACATTGGCTTCAAAAACAGCATCACTATCATTTGCATTAGCCAGCAAGCCTGTAATTCCAATCACGGCATCAACGCCTGTATCATAAATACTTTTAACAAAATCAGCCTGCTTGCTTATTGCACCACCAAAAGTTCCGGTTGCCACTACCGGTACTTTATCCTTCGCTAACTTTACAACGTGTTTAACTACGGCAATCCTCTCTTCTTCTGAAAGTTCAAACATTTCGCTCGACAAGCAATTTGCAAATAAGCCAGCTGCACCAGCATCAAGGTATAAATAGGTAAGCTTGGTTAAACCATCAAAATCCACCGCACCATTATCCTTAAACGGAGTTAGCATAACCGGGATAAATCCTTTTTTCGTATTCATGTGATCTTCTTAATTTCTAACGTAAATATTAGGCTTGTACCGCCTGCTGCTTATTACTTTTTATTTTACTAATGATGATTCCGGCCAAGAAAATGGTAAGTGTGCCGACTACGATAATCATATTTTTGTGAAATGGACTTCTGAGAAACTCATATTTTTCAGGAATTAGGCTAGAGAAAGTCATCCAAAGGATTACCACAATACCAATAATTGTTGCCGTAAAAGCTTCTGCATTTTTTGCCTTTTTACTAATCATCCCCAATAGGAATAAACCCAGCATACCACCTGCAAAAATTCCAGAAAGTTCCCACCAAATATCGAGCAAACTTTTAACGCCAATCATAGCCAAACCAGTTGCCATGCCCATTAGCCCAAACAACACCGTAGTTACGTGTAACGACTTCAAGTTTTGCTTATCAGTTAAATTAGGCTTGAAATATCTCTTGTAAATATCTACCGTAAAAACCGTAGCGGATGCATTCATGCCCGAGCTGATGGTACTCATTGCCGCCGATAAAATAGCCGATACAATTAAGCCCACTAAACCTGCTGGGATTTTATTTACCATAAAGTGCGGCATCACCTTATCGCCATAATCGGAAGCCTTTAATGACGCTGCCATATCAGCCAGTTGTGCTGAAGTTGCAGACGAAGGTAGCCTTTCCGCAGCAACCTGCATTTTAATGACATCCGTAAATTCAGGATGCAGCTGATAGTAAGCAAACAAACAAACACCAATGATAAAAAACAGCAATGAAGCAGGAACGTACAACCAAACGCATAACCAAACAGACTTACGAGCTTCTTGCTCGGTACTAGCAGTATGGTAGCGTTGTACGTAATTTTGATCCATACCGAAGTTATTTAGGTTGATAAAGAATCCGTAAAACAACACCACCCAAAAAGTGGATTCGGTTAGGTTTGGAGAAAAGCTGCCCAAGCTGAACTTGTTGTTTTCTACGCCGATATCGATGATTTTTGAAACTCCTCCGGGCATATCTGCAACGATTAAATAAATGATGAGCAGGGCACCTAAAGTTTTGATGACGCCTTGCACTACTTCAGTCCATATCACGGCTTCCATCCCTCCCATTACCGTGTAAATGATGATGCTGATTCCCATTACAATCATTACCGTTGACATACTGTAGCCTGTAAGTGCTTGCAAACTCAATGCAATTCCGAAAAAGATAGACCCCATACGGGCCAATTGCGTAAGTAAGAAACAGATTACCGCATAAGTTCTTGCCCATGGACCAAAACGATGCTCAAGGTGCGAATAAGCTGATATCCCTCCGATGCTTCTGTAAAAAGGCACAAAATATTTTGAAGCTATCCAAGCGGCTAATGGCATTGAAATGCTGAAGACAAATGCGTTCCAATTACCTCCAAATGCTTTACCGGGAACACCCAAAAAAGTGTTGCTACTTAAAAACGTGGCATAGATAGAAAGACCAATTGCCCAACCCGGAATTTTACCCGATGCTTTGGTGAACTGTTCAGCACTTTTGTTTTTACGTGAAAAATAAACCCCCACCAGTACCATTGCTAGTAAGTAAAGCACGATAATGACGATGTCCAAAATAGGAAGGTTGTTCATGAATGTTTGTATTTGGTTAGGTTAACAATAGGCTCAATAGCCATCAAGCGAAAGCAAACTTAAATGATTTAGCGCTCGCTTATTTATAAAATCTTCACAAGCTTATGTACGATATTGACATCATATCACGAAAAAGCATTCAATTTCGTCAAAATCAGGGTATCATCTTAAAAAGACAGGGGTTAACGATATAAATTTAAAGCAAGTTATGCGTAGAAATTAGATGATCTGTATGGTAGCTAAAAAGACCTTGCCACTGTCAAACTGAATGATGAAGCGAGTGCGCAACCTCAGGCACATTATACCAACAAGTTTGTCCTATGACAGGTGAAATTTGGTTAAGCGATAGTAAGGAAATTGAAAATCCTTACTATCCAAAAAATATGTTGACTTGCGGTGAAGTAAAAGCAAGTTTGTAAAGCTTAAATTTAGGTTTAGTTTGATAATGCGGTTATCCGGATGGAAGCCGCATTTATCTTATAACACCAATTCTGCCATCAATTTATTCAAAGTTTCTTCCGCATCTACACAAAAACCCGGATGAACTTTGGAACACTGCACCACGGTACTTCTTGTAGCGGTTAACCATCTAAAGCGACCAGCTAAATCTAACATTCCAATTGGACCAGCAGCTTTTCCGCCTTTGCAAATCGTTACTATGGCATCTAAATTACGTTCAATGGTATCTAATTCCAGTTGACAATTTAGGGCTACTAAACGCTCAGGAAATACTTTAAATGCGGCATTAAGATATTTCAATTTTGCACAATAAATGATAATCCCCACATTAATAAATTCTTCGCGTTCTACCCTTGGCATCACCCGAATTACTGCATACTCAAATAAGTGCTTGTCTTGCATTTTCGGCTTCATTTACAAAAACAGAAGAATTTTGGATACGGGTATTTAAAAATTGGGCATAAGCCTCACGCTGCTGCTCAGCAGTTTCAAAGCTACGCTCATCTAACCACGCTTCGGGAATTAGCGCTAAAATATCGTGAATAAGTTGAGGTGTGAGCAATGCCTTCATTTCATCATCTATTGCACTCAATTCGCTAGCTTGCGGCAAAAGCACGTGATCTTTAACCAACACAAAAGGTCGTTTAGCTTGCTCCTCCCAGTTTTGCCAAGTGTGATGAAAATACAAAGACGCCCCGTGATCTATCAACCACAACTCCTTGTGCCAATACAGCATGTTCGTATTTCTGGCAGTACGATCCATGTTGGTCAGCAAGCAATCCATCCAAACAATTTTAGATGCTAAAACTGGCTCAATTTTAGTGATGGTTGGGTCGTAAGTAATGGCTCCAGACAAATAATGCAGGGCTAAGTTTAAGCCAACACTGGCTTTCAACAAATCTTGAATTTCCTCATCAGGTTCTGTTCGTCCGAAGGCTTCATCTAAATTTGCAAAAACAAGTTCAGGCATCTTTAAACCTAAGGCTCTGGCAATTTCACCACCAATAATTTCCGAAATCAATGCTTTGTGTCCCTGCCCCGCTCCTCTAAACTTCAATACATATAAAAATCCGTCGTCGGCCTCTGCAATAGCAGGCATCGAGCCGCCTTCGCGTAAAGGCGTAACATAGCGGGTAACATTAACCGTTCGCAGATACAAGCTATTTTCGTTTGTAGTTCCCATAAACACCAAAGGTACACTAAAGATCACCTAACCAAAAAAAATCATCACACTAATTAATAGTTGCTTGATAAAACAGATATTTGAGAAAAGCTGTTTAAAAAATCACCAATGATGCCATTAAGAAAACACCTACTGATCAGTTCAATTCTACTGCTGTTATTTTCAATGCTTGCCTATTTGGTACTGCAGCATCCCATTAATAAAATTGATACCAGCGTTTCACAATTTGTGCAACAATTCAGAACACCCGTGTTAGACCAAGTAATGATAGTGATTAGCGCATTTGGCAACCTCAGTATTGCATTGGCAAGTCTAATCATCACCGCTGGAATATTAATAGCCAACAAACTTAAACGCGAAGCAGTTTTCGTGAGCTGCATTGTCTTTACAGGAATTATCACCTTTGTGTTAAAACGGGTATTTGATCGTCCTCGACCAACCGCTGATTTAGTGACTTTAATTGATCGCTATCAAAACAACAGCTTTCCAAGCGGACATACGCTATCCTATATTGTATTTTTTGGCTTTCTGATTTTCTTAATGAAACAGTTAACATCTTTACCACAATATTGGCGTATGGGCGTAACTATGTTAGCTTACTTCATGTGCGTGGTTGGACCAATATCAAGAATCTATTTAGGAGCGCATTGGCTAACCGATATTATTGGAGGTTTACTTATCGGTTTACTGTACTTGCAACAGCTGATATGGTATTACAAAAGGCCTTAAAAAAAGAAATGGAGATAGAACCGAAGTCCTACCCCCATCATCTAAATTAACGCTCTCGAGGACAAATATACGGCAGATTTTGATAATGCAAAATATTTCTACATTTTTTTTTAAAAAAAGTTATCACCTCCTAAAACAGCTCTTCTTCGCAAAAACTCAAAAAAGTATTTTTATCCATAAAAAAACTAAAATAATACAAATAACTAACATTAAATAAGTAAAAAATACCATTTATTAAAAATAAAACACCATAAAGCATATGTACAATTTTGATACATTTGTGACAATTAATTTTCACTAGAATGAAGAAAAATATTCCTGTTTACGACATCAAATATTTTTCAGCGTATAAAAACGATGGAATACTGGTAAGCAGGTTTGGAACTTATGCGAAGCAGCATCAACATTTACATACTGCACACCGGCATAGTTTTTATCATTTAGTGTTGTTTACCAAGGGCGCAGGCAAACATCAAATTGATTTTGACACGTTTGAAGTTAGGCCAAATTTGATTTATTTTATGATACCCGGGCAAGTGCATAGTTGGAATTTCACTAGCGAACCTGACGGCTACATCATCAACTTTTCAGCTGCTTATTTTAGTTCGCTCTTGCTGAAACAGGATTACTTAGGAAAATTCAGCTTTTTCAGTGGCATCACTAACCAGCAAGTGCTAGATTTGGATGAACCCACAAGCAGCAAGGTGTTTGGTATTTTTGAGGACATTTTAAAAGAAGGTAAAATCCAACAACCTTGGAGCGATGATTTGGTGAAAGTTTTATTGTTGCAGTTATTCATTGAAATAGAGAGGTCGGTAAATGGAGACCAACATCTACCCAAAAACAATTACAATGATACTATTTTGAGAAATTTCCAACAGCTTATTGAGCAAAATTACACTACGTTAAAGCTGCCTAAGCAATACGCAGAACTATTATACATTACACCTAATCACTTAAATGCACTTTGCAACGAGTTTTTGGGCATGTCGGCGGGTAAGCTAATTAGAAATAGAATTATTTTAGAAGCCAAAAGATTGCTTGTCAACCTTGATTTAAGGGTAGCAGAAGTGGCTTTTAAACTGAACTTTGAAGATCAATCATATTTCGTGAAGTTCTTCAAAAAATATGAGGGTGTTACACCCGATAAATTTAGAAAACAATATATCTCAGATCCTTATGGAACCAAATAAAAAACACCCTTACTACATTTCGCAATGGCATGGGTTTTCACACGCTAAATGTCCCCGTTGTAGAGTTGGCGATGCGTTTACGGGAACTACCTACGGGTTTAAAGTCCAGAAAATGAACGAATATTGCCCTCATTGTGGTTTACGTTTCGAACGTGAACCAGGCTATTTTTATGTTGCCATGTTTGTAAGCTATGCCATGAATGTGGCGGAAATGGTTACGGCATCCGTAGCTGCGTACATTTTTGGTTTAGAGTTGGAATACGAAAACCTATGGTATTTTATTGCAGTGTTGTTTGTAACTACATTGCTGTTTTCGCCTTTCAATTACAGGTATTCCAGAATGGTTTTGCTGTACTGGCTTTCTCCAGGTTTACACTACGAGCCAGACCGCAGTGCGCCCAAGCATAAATAAAAAATTGGGCTTGTAACTTTATGCTACAAGCCCAATTTCATTTCAGATATCCAAATCGCTAAAAAATAGCGTATTTGTAACTTACCATTTCATCCCATTTGTGCTCAGATAATTTCGCTTTTGAGAGGCCATTTTTTTCGTCATGAGCTTGTTTTTGCGCTTTTTCCTTACGCTGATTAACATAATCTTTAGCTACGGTCGAAGTGTAACTCCTGTCGGTAGCGCTACTGTTCAAATGCATTTGGTTAGTTTCGTCAAGAAGTAAAATAGAATTATCAGCCATTGTCGTAAGTTTTTTTTAGATTTTTATCAATCAATAAACAGTAGCTGACGCAAAATGTTTTAACTACTTCGCTAAAAAGCAAAAAAAATTGCTCAGCGAACGGCCAAGCAATTAAAAACAGTGCTAATAAGCCAGAAATTTAGCCTATTGCCCTGAACATCGTTGCTCCAACGGTTAAATTAGTTCTGCTATCAATTAAAATGGCCGATCCATTGGCTTTGTTCTCGTCGTAAAAATCAAAAGGTAGCTGATCAGCAGTTTTTAGTACCACCCTACCAATATCATTCAATTTAAATTCATCCGCAGACTGTTTTTCCAAATTATTGATATCTACTTTGTAAATCACTTCGGCCACTTTACATTTAGTAAGTTTACTGTTGTGTTGCAGCAAATAAGTAATGGAAGTATCTAAAGCTTTAGTGTCCATCCAACATAAATCAGCCTCAATCAGCTTGCTCTCTTGCGGCATAGCCGATGAATTTACTAGCGTATCACCACGGCTAATATCAACATCTGTAGCTAAATGCACCGTTACCGATTGACCGCTAGTTGCTTCGCTCAGCTCCTTGTCGAAAAACTCGATCTTACTTATGGTTGAGCTTGCACCCGAAGGCAGCACGGTAATTTGATCGCCTACCTTAAAAGTACCACTGGCAATCCGTCCGGCGTAGCCACGATAATCATGCAATTCATCAGTTTGCGGCCTAATTACCCACTGTACAGGCATACGAGCTTTATCCGATTGTTGTTGTACGGTAGTATCAACCGTTTCTAAAAATTGCAGTAAGCTAGCACCTTGGTACCAGTGCATACGTTCAGATGAATGAACAATGTTATCACCTTTTAAGGCGCTCACAGGGATATAAGTAACCTGATCAAGTTTCAATTCCTCAGCCAGTGATTTATATTTTTGTGTGATGGCGTCAAAAACTGTTTCGCTGTAATCCACCATATCCATTTTATTAATGGCTACAACTACTTGCTTAATGCCTAGCAATGAAACCAGATAAGAATGCCTTATAGTTTGCTCCACTACGCCATTTCTTGCGTCAATTAAAATGATGGCCAAGTTAGCAGTAGATGCTCCGGTAACCATATTTCGCGTATACTGAATGTGTCCAGGCGTATCAGCGATGATAAATTTGCGCTTCGCGGTTTGAAAGTACTTGTAGGCGACGTCAATGGTAATTCCCTGTTCCCGTTCAGCACGTAAGCCATCCGTTAAAATAGCCAAGTCTACTGTTCCATCATCGTTTTTTCGATTCGCATTTTGAATTGCCTCCAACTGGTCAGCTAAAATAGAATCTGTATCGTAAAGTAAGCGACCAATCAATGTGCTTTTGCCATCATCTACACTGCCCGCCGTAAAAAATTTAAGTATGTTCATTATAGTATTTTGATATTAGTAGTTAGTATTTAGATAGCCAATACATCTGTCCAACTACATGATTATAATGTAAATTTTGATGTAAGCAGTTAACATAGATAACAGAACAATTTGTCTAACTACTAAAAGCTAACTACTAAATACTCTTTAAAAATATCCCCCCTTTTTCCTGTCTTCCATTGCTGCTTCCGAAACCTTATCATCCATACGTGCACCACGTTCCGAAATTTTCGATTGGCTAATTTCTGCAATGATATCGTCTATCTGATCAGCTTCTGATGCAATTGCAGCCGTACAAGAAATATCGCCAACGGTTCTAAAACGCACCTTTTTACGCTCCACAACATCCTCATCATCCATATTTAAGTATGGCGATGCAGCCATCAGCTGCCCATTACGGGTAATCACATCTCTTTCGTGAGCAAAATAAATGCTTGGTAATGCAATGTTTTCTCTGCGGATATAGTTCCAAACATCAAGTTCCGTCCAATTACTGATTGGGAATACACGTACGTTCTCTCCTTTATGGATTTTGCCATTGTAAATATTCCACAACTCAGGGCGTTGGCGCTTGGGATCCCACTGACCAAATTCATCTCGTACCGAAAATATACGCTCTTTTGCTCGAGCCTTTTCCTCGTCTCTTCTAGCGCCGCCAATGCAAGCATCAAATTGATATTGCTCAATGGTATCTAGTAAAGTAACCGTCTGCAGGGCGTTTCTACTGGCATTTTTACCCTTTTGCTCAACTACCTTTCCTTCGTCTATGGATTGCTGCACCGAGCCAACGATGAGCCGTTCCCCTAAACGCTCCACCATTTCGTCACGATAATCGATAGTTTCCTGAAAGTTGTGACCAGTATCAATATGCACCAACGGAAATGGAAATTTACCCGGCCTAAAAGCTTTCTCTGCCAAGCGTACTAAAGTGATAGAGTCCTTCCCACCCGAAAATAGCAGCGCAGGTTTCTCAAACTGTCCAGCCACTTCTCTCAAAATGTGGATAGCCTCCGCTTCAAGCTCATCTAAATAATCAAAATTGTATTTACTCATCTTTTGCTTTGTTCCCTTTTTATATTTGAAAAGCGAGGTCAGTCACTTTTCGGTATCATTAGTCCCGCTATTCGTTTCAAGTTTGTGTTTTCGACAAGCTCAAACTGACAAACATTTCACTACTATCGGGTTTAGTTTTCAATTTTCTTTGCCCTTGGCATCCTTCTTTTGGACATCCTGTCATTCTGAACGCAGTGAAGAATCTAGTCAACCGTGCAACAGACCCCTCGTGCCTCGGGATGACAGGGAGCTCCTCGGGATGACAAGGAGCGTAAAGCCCTCTTTTCCCTTGGCATCTTCTTCTAGGCGTCCTGTCATTCTGAATGCAGTGAAGAATCTAGTCAACCGTTCAACAGATCCCTCGTTCCTCGGGATGACAGGGAGTGTAAGCCCTCTTTTCCCTTGGCGTCTTCTTCTAGGCGTCCTGTCATTCTGAACGCAGTGAAGAATCTATTCAAGCGTTCAATAGATCCCTCGTGCCTCGGGATGACAAGGAGCGCCTCGGAATGACAGGGAGTTCATCGGGATGACAGGACGGACAACCTATAAACTAATCCCTGATCCCTAACTCCTAATCCCTGACCACTAATCCCTAATGCCTAATCCCTAAGAAGTAGCATGCAACCCACATTCTTTCTTACTTTGATCTTCCCACCACCATCTGCCGGCTCTAAAATCTTCGCCCTCTCTTACTGCTCTGGTACATGGCGCACAACCAATGCTCGGAAAACCTTTATCATGTAATGTGTTGTATACGATGTTATTCGCCTTCACAAAGTCTTTCACTTCAGCAAGCGTCCAATCAAAAATTGGATGAAACTTAATGAGTTGGTTTGCTTCGTCCCACTCCAAATCTTCCATGTGCTCACGGTTGGCGCTTTGTTCGGCCCTAATACCGGTAATCCAAATCTCATTACCAGCCAACGCCCTTTTTAGCGGTTCAATTTTCCTGATAAAACAACATTCTTTTCTGTTCTCCACACTTTCGTAAAAGCTGTTAGGCCCCTTTGCATTTACCATATTTTGCAGCAAATCGCTTTGCGGAAAATAAGCATGAATGGGCTGCTGGTATATTTCCAATGTCCTGTTCCACACATAATAAGTTTCCGGAAAAAGTCGTCCAGTTTCCAAAGTGAACACTTTAATAGGGATTTGATTAGCGAATATCAAATGTGTAACTACTTGATCTTCCCAACCGAAGCTGGTAGAAAAAACAATCCTATCTTTATATGTTTCGGCTAAATACCGCAACTTTTCAATGGTATTTAGTCCGTTAAGTTGCTGCTTAAGTGCTATCAAATCTTTCATCTTCCTAAATCAACTTTAAAATAAATAAGGTTACGCTGCGTAAACTTACCAGCATTACAATAATGCCTACGGCCACCATAATTGTTTTGGCCGATATTTTATTGGAAACTTTGGCGGCTATAGGCGCAGCTAGAGCACTTCCGATGATTAGTCCTAAAACGGCTTCCCAATATTTGCCACCAAGCATGGTAAAAAACGTCAAGGAGCTCAAAGTGGCAATAAAAAATCGACTAATTTTTACGGTACCCAACGAAAACAAGGGATGTCTGCCGCCAGCAATCAAACTTGAAAGCACGATAGAACCCCAACCTCCACCAAACGCAGCATCAATAAAACCGCCAACGAACCCCAAAGGACCGATGTTTTTAATTTTTCCTTTGTTCTTTTTTCTTTTCAGGTTAAATGCTTTTAACAAAATCACCGCCCCTAAAAACAAAGTGTAAACGCCTACAATTGGCTTCACGTAAGCGCTGTAATGTTCCAACGAAGAAAGAATATAAGCACCTAATACTGCTCCTACGATAGCTGGGATGATCAGTATCTTGAACAACTTCCAGTTTACGTTTCCCATTTTGTAGTGCATCCAGCCCGCAATGCCGTTGCTCATTACTTCCGAAATATGGATGGCCATACTTGCAGATGCAGGTGGTAAACCCATTGCCAATGAAAAAGATGCAGAGGTTACGCCATACGACATCCCAATGGCGCCGTCAATCATGGCGAATACAAATCCTGCACCTAAAAACCAGTAAAACAATGGATCAATATGCGTTAAAAACGATTGAAACTCTGGCTCTGTTTCCCACAAAGTGATACCAACAGCAGCAATAAAAGCCACCGCCACCAGCCAAATGAGCCATTTGATATTACGCTCGGCAAAGCTTTTTTGCGGATTTACCAAACGCTCTGTTACTTTATTGAGTTTTTTAACCTTCGATGCAAAATCTCCATTTAAATTTTGCCTCAGGGCGCTCATGTTCTGCAACGTTTGGTCAAGCTCGTTCGGAATTCCTTCGTTTAAAATTTCTTTTAATCGCTTTGCTATAGTTGGCGACTTACCATTGGTAGAAATTGCAATTTTTAAATCTCCCTTTTGCACCACCGCACCCAAATAAAAATCGCACAGATCTGGCTTATCAGCAACGTTAATCAACAAGCCTTTTGCATGGGCCAAATCTTTCAGCTGTGCATTAAAAAGGTTATCGTTTGTGGCAGCAAACACAATATCGACTTCTTCCAAATCATCCGCGGAGAAGTCCTTTTGTTTTATTTTTATGCCTTCGTTTACTTTTGCCAGCTCATAAAAATCGGGATGTATGTCTTTAGCAACTACGGTTACCTGTGCCTCCTTACAATTGTTCACAATAGCGGTAATTTTCTCCAAACCCACCTTGCCAGCACCAACCAAAAGTGTACGCAGCTCATTCAGCTTGATAAAAGCCGGAAAAAGCTGGTTGCCATGGTTATCCTTTGGCAATAAATCCACTGTGTTATTGCTTTTAGGAGATAGCGGCATATTGCTTGATGATATTTTTAAATGATGGATGTAAGGAAACTACTTCGCCGAATATCAGCAGTGCTGGCGCTTCAATTTGCGCTTCCTCTACCTTAGCCTGCAACTGTTCAACGGTGGCAACCACTAGTTTTTCATTCTCAGTAGAACCATTTTGCACCACCGCAGCAGGTAATTGTGCTTTGCCAGCGGCTTTAAAAACGCTTACAATTTGTGCCAATTTCTTCAGGCCCATTAAAATGACTACCGTAGCATTAGAATTTGCTGCCTGATAAATGTCGTCGGAAATTTGTCCGTTGGTAGTGGTGCCGGTAATTACCCAAAAACTTTCGCTCAAACCGCGGTGCGTAACCGGGATTTGCTGCAAAGCAGGCACACCTATGGAACTTGAAATACCTGGAATAACAGTTACAGGAACAGCGTAAGAGGCAGCAAAGTCCAGTTCTTCATATCCCCTACCAAACACAAATGGATCACCTCCTTTTAGGCGTACCACATGGCCGTAATTCAAGGCATAATCAATCATAAGCTGGTTAATTGCTCCTTGCGAATGTGAATGCTCTCCAGAACGTTTACCTACATAAACTTTGATGGCAGCTTCAGGAGCGTGTGCCAGCAACGCCTCATTAGTTAAAGCATCGTACAATACCACATCTGCGGTTTGTAAAGCTTTCACACCTTTCAACGTTAACAGCTCCGGATCACCTGGACCTGCGCCTAACAAAGTTATTTTAGGTTCGATATGTTTGTTCATTTTGTTAAAATTTTGAATGAATAAATGAGTGAATGACCAAATGAGTGAATGAATAAATGACTAAATGAGTGAATGAATAAATTGCACTGTTCAGCTAATTGCAACTCACTTTATCATTTTATCATTTTATAACTTTATCATTTCACTATTTCATCATTTTATTATTAGTCAATGGCCATTTCAATTATTATATCATCTAATTAGCTAATTGAATAGTGCGTTTTGCTTTTATTTCACTTAAAAACGCTTCAGCCTGTGCGTAATAAGCGTTAGCAAATTCTGCTGATGGTTCGTTTTTATTAATTTGAAGTACTAAATCTGCAAAACTTCGCCCTAAATTGAATTCGCCACTTTCCACATATTGGTTGTCAAACTCTTTGATTACACCAGCTTGCGTACTTGCGTTTACCCCTTTATCCAACAGTAAAGATTTTGCGGCACTTACCATCGCTGCATAAGTATGATAAATTGCATCAGCATAGGCGCCATTATGAAGTGAAGCTTTAGCCCAACCGAACTTCTCATCGGCTTCGAGCAATAAAGTAGCTACCAAATCAATCACCACACCAGCACATTCGCCTACACCAATTGCCGTTGCAAAGGTTTCTTCATGCCCCCAATCCACAAATTCCTCAGCCTGTAAATTGGTTAAATCTGCCAATGGCTTTAACAACTGATAAAAGTGATCCTTGCCTTGCCTGTCATAATATTGATGAAAGTTTTCCTCTGCATTTCCATTGGCCTTAAAGTCATTAAGCAAATAATGCAAAACGCCGGTAGCACGTTTAGATGGAACTTTGATTACTCGCTCCGCCACTCGACCTTCGCCATTGCCAACCGTACCACCGCCCAACATTACTTGTACTGCCGGTACTACTTTGCCATCCGCTTTCACAGAACTTCCGTGGAAACCAATTTCGGCCAAGCCGTGTTGACCGCAAGAGTTCATGCAACCACTAATTTTAATATTGAGGTTTTTATGGTACACAAATTCCGGAAAATCATGGTAAACCACTTCCTCTAAAACTTCAGCCAAGGTCATGCTGTTGGAAATACCCAAATTGCAGGTATCAGTTCCTGGGCAAGTGGTAATATCAGCTAAACTTCCAAAACCTGCTTTAGCAAAACCTAAGTTATTAAGCGCAACATATAATGATGGCAATGCCTCTTTACGTACAAACTTGAGCAGCAAACCTTGATTTTGCGTAATTCTAATTTCATCTGCAATAAACGGCTTAACCGCAGCTACAAATGCCCTGGCTAAATCAGTTTTGATATCACCTACCGTAACCTTCACGTAAACCGCATAAAAACCTTCCTGCTTTTGAGGAATCACATTTGTTGCCAACCATAGCTGATAGTGATTTTCATCGGCGATCGCTACCGTTTCAAAAGCCTGCTCAAATGGAGCCACTGGTTGCGGCACTGCAGTAATATCTACTTTGAAACTTTTTACTTTGTTAGCGATTTTTTCCTCTTCCACTAATCGGATCACTTCATCCAAACCGAGTTTTTGCACCAAATATTTCAAGCGGGCTTTATTACGGTTGTTTCTCTCACCATATCGATCAAATACTCTTAATACTGCTTCTGTATAAGGAATAAGCTGATCTTCGGGTAAAAACTCTTGCACAGCATTGGCTAAAAATGGTTGCGCTCCCAACCCGCCGGCAAACATCACTTTAAAACCTCGTTCTCCTTTTTCGTTTACTTTTGGAATAAAACCCAAATCATGGATGTAGCTATAGGCTGTATCTTTATCACTTGAAGAGAAGGAAATTTTAATTTTGCGCCCCATTTCCTGACAGATAGGATTACGCAGAAAATAAGCGAAAACTGCATGGGCATAAGGGGAAACGTCAAATGGTTCTTCTGGATCAATGCCAGCATTTGGCGACGAAGTCACATTTCGAACGGTATTACCGCAAGCTTCCCGTAAAGTGATGTCATCTCGCTCCAATTCAGCCCACAATTCCGGCGTTCTATCCAAACTCACATAGTGGATTTGAATATCCTGACGTGTAGTTAAATGAAAATTCCCGCTGCCGTATTCATCGGCTACATCGGCTATGCGTAACAGCTGCTTAAAGGTGACTTTACCAAAAGGCAATTTGATACGCACCATTTGCACCCCCGGCTGACGTTGGCCATATACCCCTCTCGCCAAACGTAAACTTCTAAATTTTTCTTCGTGGATTGTTCCCTCTCGAAAAGCTTTTATCTTACGCTCTAAGTCGATGATGTCTTGTTCTACAATTGGATTTTCGAGTTCTGTTCTAAAACTTTGCATGGATGCTGTTGTGCTTTATTCAAAAAATGCCTCTCTTTTCGGAGAAGCATCTATGTTCAATTTCTTTTTAAAAAATGATATACGTACTTCTTTTACCTTGTTTTACAACAGTGGCTCATGGTTGATTGTGGCATCAGACAGTATTTAAATATCAACTTCATCCGTCAAATATATAAAGTATATAGGAATAGTAGTAATTATTTTTAAAGATTTTTTAATAACGACAGTTTTTAGTTCGTTATCCTATTGGAATACAATAGCTTGTCAGAATTATAGGCCTAGCTTTAATTTGTCTTCCCTAGCAATTACATCTGCAATGCTGGTTTCGCCTAAAATTTTAAGGGTAGCATCCCTCACATCAATGAAAGCACTTCTAATGCCGCAGGTCACCTCGTCAGTACATTCATCACATTTGTGATAAAAGTTTAAGCTTGCGCATGGTAGCATCGCTACCGGACCATCAGTAAGGCGTAAAATTTGAACTAAGAAAATTTCCTCTGGTTTTTTGTTAAGGCTATAACCGCCTCCGGCACCTTTTTTACTATACAAAAATCCAGCATTTCTTAAATCTAAAAGAATTTGCTCTAAAAACTTTTTGGGAATACGCTCCTCCTCTGCAATCTTCGAGATTTGCATTGGCGGCAAGTCAAGGTTTTTGCCCAGCGCTACTAGTGCCTTAATGGCATATTTGGTCTTTTTAGAAAGCATGACTGCAAAGGTAATAATTTTTAGGTTAGTTGGTTGATTGGTTGTTTAGTTGGTTGGTTGGTTGGTTTGTTGTTTGGTTTTTTAGTTGTTTGGAAGTTGATTATTGGTTATTGATTATTGGTTATTGATTATTGGTTATTGGTTATTGGTTATTGGTTATTGACCCTTCGTTATTATCCCTTCCTATTCGTAATTCTCAGGAATGCGCTGTTGCTTTGCGGCTTCAATATACAATTTGATTTGATTAATGCAGGCTGCCAAATTTCCTTTAACGTCATGTTCCCAAAATCGCATAACTACGTAGCCCATTGCTTGCAAACTCATGTTCACAAATTCATCTCGCTGCATGTTACGTTCAATTTTGGGGATCCAAAACTGTTGGTTGCTTTTAGGTTTGCGCTCCTTCCATTGATAGCCATGCCAAAAGTCTCCGTCAATAAAAATTGCTAAGTGATACTTATCAATTACCAAATCAGGCTTACCTACCAAATCGTTACGATGTATACGGAAGCGAATATTTTCTTTCCACAGCGCTTTTCTCAGCAAAAGCTCGGGCTTACTGTTGCTACCCTTAATCTTAGCCATGGTTTTGCTGCGTTGCTTAGTGGTGTAAAAGCCTGCGCTTTCCTCAAAGCGAGGGACTTTAATGGCATCTTGTTCTAACGGCAAATAAAATCTGGGCTGTTTTTTCATTATGTCACTAAATTAATTATTTCGCTATCACCACTCGTCGCTTTAAAAACACTATTAAGGTTTCAAAATATGCTAACCATCCTTTAAACCAACGTTAATGCAATTACAATTCACATCTTTACAACAAATCTACTACTACTTATTGTTTTGATATTGTATTTTTACTTGCATTGAAATGGCACTTACGTTAAAGAAAATCCTCCGACATCGAATTGTTCAACAAAACATCAAATATATTGGTGTAGGAGTTTTAGTGGGAGTTAGTTTAAGTTTGCTGATTGCTGGGTTAAATAGTAAGGGTATCGCAGCCCGACAAGTATTTTTCAATATACTGTTCAGCATTTTTATCAGTTTGGGCATATCCAATATATTTTCAATTTTCCAATGTTACAGCAGTAAACTTACACGTAATTTTTGGCAGCTGATATTGCTGTACTATCTATGTAATATCCTCGGAATGATCGTTGGCATAGAAATTTGCTACTTCATCATTTCGCTTTTTTACAATATCAAATACGAAGCTTTTAACCATCTGCAAGATTATCGTTCAATTTCAGTCATCGTACTAATTGTGGGCACCATTATGTTGCTTTACCATTTACAAAAACGCAATGCGGAAAATGCGCTGAAAGCCAAAGAAGCCGATTTAATTAAAATCAATCAGTTAAAAACCGAGGCCGAATTGCAGGCACTTCAATCGAAGATTAACCCACATTTTTTGTACAATGCATTGAATGCTATCACCAGCCTCATTCACGAAGACCCAGATAAGGCGGAGGATATGACGATTAAACTTTCCAAACTTTTCAGATACAGCATCAACTCCCAACATGAAAATTTTTGTAGTTTACAAGAGGAAATTGATATCCTAAACACTTATCTCGCTATTGAGAAAGTACGTTTTGGAGATAGGATCAATTTTGATATCAACACCGATGATGTACTTTCACATATGCAGTTTCCACGGTTTTTACTACAACCACTTGTTGAAAATGCACTAAAACATGGCTTAAAAGATACTGCCGAAAATGGACTTCTAGCGGTTAAGGTAATTAAAGAAGATAATCAAGCACATATTTTCGTAAGGGATAATGGTTCTCCTTTTCCTGCAGAACTAATCGCAGGTTACGGACTGCAAAGTACCTTTGATAAGCTAACGCTGCTTTATCCTAACAGCCATGAAATTGAAATGAGCAACGAACCCATCAAACAAATTAAAATAACCATTCCTTTAAGCGCATGACCTGGAAAACCATTATCATTGAAGACGAACAGTTAGCACGCCAACGCCTCAAACGACTGCTGAACAACTATAGTGAAATTGAAATTATCGGAGAAGCTGAAAATGGACAGTTGGGCCTACAGCTTATTGAATCCTTACAACCTGATTTGGTATTTTTGGATATTGAGATGCCAGTGCTTAATGGCTTTGAAATGTTGGCTAAACTAACAGAAAATCTACCTAAAATAGTATTTACTACAGCTTACGATCAATATGCAATTAAAGCTTTTGAGGAAGGCTCTATTGATTATTTGCTAAAACCTATTGAGTTAGAACGATTGGACAAAACCATCTTCAAATTAAAACAAACTAATTTAGCTAAACCAGCTATCGCGATAGAAGATCTACTTCAGAAAATTAAAGGAAAAACCAATTTAAAAACGCTTACGGTAAAGCTAGGTGACAGAATTTTATTGATAAAGCTGGAAGATATCATTCATGCGCAAGCAGAGGATAAGTATGTGTTCCTGCACACTGCGGATGGCAAAAAGCACTTGACGGATTACACCCTCTCGAATTTAGAGGAGAAGCTTCCCGAAGATTTTCTCCGTATTCATAGAAGCGACATCATTAACACCAACCATATTACAGAAATTAGAAGGGGATTTAATGGAGCATTGATATTTGTAATGAGTAATGGAGCGAAAGTAACGTCAAGCAGATCAAACAGCGAAAGCTTAAGAGAAAGATTTGAAATCTAGCAAACTAATCTTCATCAAAAACCTTTTCGGCAAATAAATCTTTACTAAAATTAACTAGAAATAATTCCTTTTTAGCACGTGTAACGGCAGTATAAAGCCACCGCATGAAATCAAGGTCAACCATATCTTCTGTTAAAAAACCTTGATCAACAAATACGGCTTCCCATTGGCCGCCCTGTGCTTTGTGGCAGGTCACGGCGTAAGCAAATTTGATTTGTAAGGCATTGTAGTAAGGATCTTGCTTAATAGCCAGTTGACGTTCTTTTCTATTTACAATATGCTCATAGTCTAACAACAGCCCTTCGTACAATCGTTTGTTAGCTTCGTAAGGTAAATTTGGGCTTTCAATTTGAAGCGTATCTAAAAGTACCTTGCAAGTAATGGCACCTACATCTGGAAAATCTACCAATTCCAATTGAACCTCCGCAAACCTAAAGCCATAACGTTCCTCTTCCCTCCTTACTCTAATAATTCTGGCCATATCGCCATTGGCAATAAAAGCAGTTTCATTATCATCTGGCAACCAAAAGTAGTTGTTACGCACCACCATAATGTAATCGCCACCGCTCAGCTCTTCATCTCTGTAAAGTAATCTCGACCTTATTTGATTGTTATAAATATTTGCCGATTTATTAGACCTGCAAACCACCAATGTATTTTCTAAGCCATACTTTCCATAGGCGTATTCTAGGCCCTCCACAAACTTCAATCCGGTCATACGGAAAATATCTTTAAAGCCTTTGGTAATGAATTTTGGCCATTCAGGTTCCTCATCGTAAGTATTTACTAACTGCCTTAACATGGTAGCATTAGCCAAAATACCTGATTTTTTTTCTTGACGAACCACTTCGGTCAACTCTACAGTAGCTACATCGAGCTGAAAATTACTTTGTAAATACTCAGGATTTAAAGCGGGACTATCTGTACTTCCCACTGGCGGCAACTGCGCAGTATCACCCACAAACAGCAAAAAACAATTCTTATCGGAACCATCTGGAGCGGGCTGAAAAACAAATTCAAGTAAATCTCCCAAAAAAGTTGTGCCACTTTGAGAGTTCCATTCATCTGCAATCATGGAAGCCTCATCAACAATAAACACCGTATTTTTTGAAAGGTTAGGCGCCAGTTGAAATACCATATCTAGGCTTACTGCATTCTTTTTACGGTAAATTCTTTTGTGTATGGTGAGCGCCTTTTTCTGTGTATAGTTACTCATCACCTTGGCAGCCCTACCGGTAGGTGCCAACAGCTCCGATTTTAAGCCGAACTTTGGCAGTGCTTTTACCAATGCCGCTACAGAAGTAGTTTTACCCGTACCCGCATAACCTCTAAGCACAAAACAAGCGTCTTGATTGGGTTTGCTTAGAAATTCTGCTACCTTTTCGCAAAATTCCAGCTGTTGTTGAGTAGGTGTAAAAGGATAAGCTTGGGCAATTACGCTGGCTTTGGTCATGATGCAAAGATAACAAACCATTTCGGTTGGAGGTTGAGGTAAGTTTTATATCAGAATAAGCAGAGATTAACCTTTGCTCAATCGTTAGCATTAACTATTGAACAAGTAAACCACCGAAGCAAAGTAAAAATTTGTTATTTTTGTGATAGATGAATAAGAACAGCATTTTATTAATTGATCCAAACTTTGAACCGGCCAACAGTTCTAATTTAAATTTGCTTATAAAAATTGGTGTTGATACTTTTTCGTATAGCATTGCTGATGAAGAAAAAGAACTGATCCATGCAGTTTATGATGAGCAAGAATGCGAAGATGGCGTGGAAAAGTTTAAAGAACGACTAAAAACAGATGCTTACTTAAAACTACCTTATCAATCTGTTAAAGCGGCCATTTATACGCCAAACTTAGTTTTTGTTCCCAAAGCACTATTTGACAAACAACAAATAAAGTTGTATACGCAGTTTTTTGTTGATACCGATTTGCAGAACA
The DNA here is from genome assembly GCF_965249885.1 of Pedobacter sp. GTDB lineage: Bacteria > Bacteroidota > Bacteroidia > Sphingobacteriales > Sphingobacteriaceae > Pedobacter. The sequence goes on from NZ_OZ252254.1 coordinate 201,587, forward strand.
TATATGTTCAAAGTAGCGAACAAAAGGAATTCGTCTATATTTTCGGCATTTCCAGCGCTACCGATAAGCTGCTAACGACAAATTGGGAAAATGTAACCCTATTACCTTATGATGCTGGACTGTTGGAAAACGCACCTGCAACTGACGACAGTAATGTCATTATTGATTTTACAGTTGGGTCGTTTCAATTGCTATACTTTAAAGGAAAGCAGCTGAACTTCGCACAAAATTATCAGTTCGACGGTATCGATGAACTCACCTATTACTTTTTGTTGATAATTAGTCAATTGGGCATTCATACGAAACAAACGTCATTAAAAGTTTGTGGCATTATTCACAAAGGGGATGATCAATGGAACCTTTTAGCGCAACATTTTAATCGAATCGATTTCTTGGTAGTTCCAACACCTTTTGACACCAATATATTGGATGATATGCCTGCTCATTACTACACCAGCTTACTTGCCTTACAACAATGCGGATAGTTGGTGGACGTTTAAAAGGCTTGCAATTCCAAGCTCCAGCAAAATTGCCAGTTAGGCCAACTACAGACATGGCCAAAGAAGCCCTCTTCAATATTTTACTTAACACTTATGATTTTGAGGAATGTAGCATACTAGATTTATTTACTGGCACTGGCAATATCAGTATCGAATTCGCATCAAGGGAGGCTGGAAACATCGTTGCTGTTGATAAACACCCTGCTTGCACTGCATGGCTTAAATCAGTAAAAGAGAAGCATCAATTAAATAGTATCGATATTCGCAAAGCGGATGTTTTCAAATTCTTAGCACAAACCAACGAAAAATTTGACATCATATTTGCTGATCCACCTTATGACCTTCCCAATATTCCTTTGCTACCGCAACTTGTTGCACAATATGCCTTGTTGAATAACGGAGGAGTTTTAGTGGTAGAACATCCATCCATGTTAAAATTAAATCAACAACCAGGCTATGTGGAAACTAGGAAATACGGCTATTCTTCTTTCAGTTTCTTTACTTTTTCAGAGTAATACGCCGCTAATAGTTAGTTACCAGCTAAACAACCAATGAACATTAACCAATTTTAATCATGAAAATCGCTTTATTTCCGGGCTCATTTGACCCAATCACTATAGCTCATGTAGATATCGTAATGCGTTCCCTTCCTTTATTTGATAAAATTGTAGTTGGCATTGGGCTAAATAGCTCTAAGCAGAATTTTCTTTCTGCGGAGAAAAGGGAAGAAATTGTGAAAAGTGTTTTTTTAGCAAACCCCAATATAGAAGTGCAAACCTATCAGGGTTTAACGATAGACTTTGCGAAAAAAATAGGAGCCAATTACATGGTAAGAGGCATACGATCTGCTGCTGATTTCGAATACGAAAGAGCCATTGCACAAATCAACAAAAGCATGATGCCGGAAGCCGAAACTATACTTCTGTTAAGCAGACCAGAATATTCGGCAATCAGCTCCACTATTGTAAGGGACATCCTGAGAAATAACGGTGATGTAAGCCAGTTTATTCCAAAAGAAGCTTTGCACTTTTTATAGTTACTGCAATAGATAAATCACATTGCTAGTACCACTTGTACCGGGCACCACTTTAATGTATTTGAATTGGGTCTTGTTTTCCTCGGTAACGGAAAATTTCTGACCGTCAATGGTAATCTCCCTAGCTTGCTTATTAAACGTATAATTTACCGTTTTTGTAGTGGTTGTATTTCCATCACACTTTTTTGTACCGTAAGTAATCACTAAACTACCGTCTGATTTGAACAAAAAGGTATCATCCTGTTCACATTCTGGTACCGCGTAGTAGCTGCTCGTACCGCTAGGATTGGTTGCAGTATTCAAATCTTTTAAACCAAACTTCCAAGTTTTTGAAGTTAACACATCGATAATCTCTTCGCTTTCGTCCTTTTTACAAGCGAAAACAAATAAAATAAGTGCTAATGCTGCGAATCTTTTTAATGCTATCATAATTTAAAGCAATTGCTCACTTTTTAAAACGTCGGTGATCAATGGATAAGTATTTTTAATTTTTGCTTTTATTTCGTGTGGCGCTATCCATACGGCATCCGTAATCCCCTCTTCTGTTTGTGGTATCAATTTTGGACTCCCTTTAACGGTCATGTGGTACCAACTGGTTCTTTTTAAAATAACTTCATTGTTCATTTCGTATACGTGATAAGTTTTACATACCCGATCACCACGCTTATCAATTTTAACACCGCATTCCTCTTCCACCTCTCTCACTGCTGCATCTTTAACTTTTTCTCCTTTATCTACTTTTCCCTTCGGCAAATCCCATTTCTTATTTCTAAAAATAAATAAAAATTCATTTTTAGCATTAGTTACCAAACCACCGGCAGCTTTAATCACCGTTAACTCTTTTTTCATCTTTTTAAATACAGCCTCTGGATTTTTGCATAGCAGCAGATAATTTTTCTTCTTGCTGTTTTTGAGGTTTCTATAGAAATTTTCGAAACCAAAACCCTCTACTTCAATTTGTTGTATCTTTTCTACCTGAAGTGGGACTTCGTGAGTTATAAACAAAGTGTTATCGTTAATATAAATTCTGTATTTTTGCGCCATGTACAATAAAAGTGATATTGAATTAAAGGTAGCTGAATTTTTGTTACAAATTAAAGCAATTAAATTACAACCTGCTAATCCATTTACGTGGGCTTCGGGTTGGAAATCCCCAATTTATTGCGATAATAGAGTAACCTTATCCCACCCTTCGGTTAGAACTTACATTCGTCAGAAATTGGCTCAGTTAATCCAAGAAGAATACGGTGCCGTTGATGTAATTGCAGGTGTTGCAACCGCAGGTATCCCTCAAGGTGTTTTGGTAGCTCAAGAGTTAGGTTTACCCTTTATTTATGTAAGGTCAAAAGCTAAAGAACATGGCACCGGAAGTTTAATTGAAGGCGAAGTGATAGAGGGACAAAGAGTAGTAGTTATCGAAGATTTGATTTCGACAGGAAAAAGTAGCCTGCAAGCCGTAGATGCGTTAAGAAATGCCGGCTTATCTGTAGCTGGCTTGGTAGCAATTTTTACTTATGGCTTCCAACAAGCTGACGATAACTTTGCTGCTGCAAAATGCAGATACTCTACACTTTCTAACTACAAAGCGCTTATTGACTATGCAGCAGAACATAGCATTATTGCAAAATCAGATATCGAGTTTTTAAACAAATGGCGTGAAAACCCGTCAGAATGGGGACAAGGCGCAGCGGTTTAAAAAGCTAACACACAATAACCTAAAAAAATGACTATCATTGAAAGTAACGCTGTAATTAATTTACCTGTGGCACAGGTATACCAATTTCTTGCTGATTTGAATAATCATCAAGCTTTAATGCCCGATAATATCTATAATTGGTCGTCCACAACTGATGCGGCTAGTTTCACTATTCAGAACATGGCTAAATTAGCGATCCATATTGCTGAAAGGGTAGAAAATGAAAAACTGGTCGCTATTCCTACGGAGAAGCCGCCTTTCGATCTTTCACTCCAGTGGTCAGTTAGCGATAACGGCGATGGAACCACAACCGCAACGCACACCATCTCAGCCGATTTGAATATGATGATGAAAATGCTGGCGTCAGGCCCGTTACAAAAATTGGCCGATCATCAAACACAAAAACTAAAAGAGATTTTAGGATAAAAAAAAGGAAGTTCAAAAGACTTCCTTTTTTTTATGCTTTTAGCGTAGTGTCTTAACATCAGTAAAATCTAACAGAAGCTAAACCTCTTCTTTCTTAAAGAAATTCGACATAAAAAAATACATCAGCGCAAAAAGAGTAAAAATTATTCCAAAAAAACGGCTAATTAGGTTCATATTGTTATAAACTAAGTAGCCGATGAAAGGTTTAATCAGCCTGACTTAATTTATATACTTTTAACAAATTTTAATTTTTTTAACTTTTGTTCAGCATCATACGAGCCATTAATATCCTAAAGCCTAACGCAGTAATTAACATCAAAACACCAGTACCGGCCCAAAGTGTATTAAAGCCAAAGCTATCAGCAATTTTAGTCCCTAAATATGGTGCAAATATTAAGCCTGCCGATAAGGACAATGAGTTTAGCCCCATGTAAGCACCTCTATTTTTTGAGTTTGAACGCTGCAAGGTAACCGTAGCCATAAATGGCATTGCCAGCATTTCCGAAACGCAAAGAATAAACATGGAAACGTACAACAACCACAAGCCTTTAGTGAGTAAAAGCGAAGCAAATGCAATACCGCAGCAAAGGACTCCAAAAGCAATAGCATTTCCTGCAGTCCATCTCCGTTCTGCAATATGGACAATTAACATCTCCAAACTAAAAACAACCACGCCACTATATGCCAAAATAATTCCAATATTCTTTTCAGATAACTGATATACCTGCCGATAATACAACGGCAAGGTGCTTAACAATTGGAAAAAACAAATCGCAAAAAGAATGCTCAACAAAGTGAACATCAAAAAGGGTACATCTTTATAAGGAGATTGATATGGAACCAGCTCCTTTTCTGCAGCTATGTTTTCTTTTTTATGTCCTTTTTTGCTTCTGAAATACACTAAAAAGATGATGGCTGCCAATAAGGCCGCAAATGCATTGCCATAAAACAGCCATTTATAAGAAATAGCAGCCAAAAAACCACCCAACGCAGGTCCAATAGAAAAGCCTAAGTTTAATGCCATTCTGTTAAGTGTAAAGCTACGTACTACATTTTCCGGTTTGGAATAATAGGCCAACGACACCGAATTGGCGGGGCGTAGAATATCGCTTACTGTACTTAAAGCGAGAATGCCCGCGGCTAAAGGCAACATCGTGGTTAGCTTAGGCAGCAATAAAAATAACGGAACCACACCTGATAAACTAAACAGCTGTACCTTAAAGTGCCCAAATTTATCAGTAAGCCAGCCACCAATAGTTGATCCAATCACCGATCCAATACCAAAGCAACTTAGCAATAGACCAGCATTTTCTAAAGAAAAGCCTAAATGCTTCACCATGTAAACTCCAAGAAAGGGCACCACCATTGCGCCGCTTCTATTCACTAACATAACTAATGCAAGCATCCACGCCGAAGTAGATAATCCTTGGTATACTTTTAAATAGTTTTTGATATGCGTTCTCATTGCTAACAGAAGAGCCGCAAAGATAGTTTATTGATTTATTTTCTTCTAATGCAGCTTATTAGTTCGGACCATATCTAAACACAACCATAAAAACTGTCATTATTTCATACAACATATTAAAAATCAGACATTTATTCATAAAATTTAGTTTCAATAGGACAAAATTTCCGATTTTAAAATCATTCTATCGGTGGCATTTGTTTTGAAGTCACGCTAACAACTACAAATACGAAAATGTGATGATTTTGTAGTTAAAACATACAAGAAAACAATATTATGAATTTCAACAACTTTACCATAAAAGCCCAAGAGGCTGTGCAAAAAGCCTCTGAAATTGCACAGGGCAATCAGCAACAGGCTATAGAAACCGCTCATTTACTTAAAGGCTTACTTACAGTGGATGAGAATGTGATTTCATACGTGCTGAAAAAATTAAATGTCAACTTAAATACGCTTAACCAAAAACTAGACGAAGACATCGCCAAGTTTCCAAAGGTAAGCGGAAGCAATATCTATTTATCTTCGAACGCTAATAATGCATTGCAAAAGGCACAAACTTACCTAAAGGAATTTAAGGACGAATTCATCTCGGTTGAGCATGTACTTTTAGGTATTTTAGCTACGAACGATGCTACATCTAAATTATTAAAAGATCAAGGTGTTAACGAGAAAGACCTTAAGAAAGCCATCACCGAATTACGTGGCGATAGTCGTGTAACGGACCAAAATGCAGAAGCTACTTATCAAGCATTAGGCAAGTATGCCCGCAACTTAAATGAATATGCCGAAAGCGGAAAGCTAGATCCGGTGATTGGTCGTGATGAAGAAATTAGACGTGTGATCCAAATCTTATCTCGCCGTACTAAAAACAATCCTATCTTAATTGGTGAACCCGGGGTAGGTAAAACTGCTATTGCGGAAGGTATTGCCTTTAGAATCATCAAAGGAGATGTTCCTGAAAACCTAAAATCAAAGGTGGTTTATTCGTTAGATATGGGAGCGCTCATTGCTGGTGCGAAATACAAAGGTGAGTTTGAAGAACGATTAAAAGCCGTTGTAAAAGAGGTTACGCAGAGCGATGGCGACATCATTTTATTTATAGATGAAATCCATACGCTGGTAGGCGCTGGCGGTGGCGAAGGCGCAATGGATGCAGCAAACATTTTAAAGCCAGCATTGGCACGTGGCGAACTGAGAGCCATCGGAGCGACTACGCTAGATGAGTATCAGAAATATTTAGAAAAAGATAAAGCTTTGGAACGCCGTTTCCAGAAAGTGATGGTGGATGAGCCTGACACACAAGATGCGATTTCTATTTTGCGTGGTTTGAAAGAACGTTATGAAACGCACCATAAAGTTCGCATTAAAGATGAAGCCATTATTGCAGCGGTAGAAATGAGTCAGCGCTACATTTCCGATAGATTTTTACCGGATAAGGCAATCGACTTAATGGACGAGGCCGCATCAAAATTACGCATGGAAATGGATAGCGTACCAGAAAATGTGGATGCGCTTGAACGTGAAATTATGCGCTTGGAAATTGAACGCGAAGCTATCAAACGTGAAAAAGATGATGCCAAGGTGAAAGAATTGAGTGAGCAGATTGCCAATTTAGCGGCCGAACGTGATGAATTTAAAGCAAAATGGCAAGGTGAAAAAGATTTGGTAGATGGAATCAACACGGAATTAGAGCAAATTGAAGCCTATAAATTAGAAGCTGAACAAGCAGAGCGTGCTGGTGATTATGGAAAGGTTGCCGAGCTCCGTTACGGTAAAATCAAAGAAGCTCAGGACAAAGTTGAAAAACTCAAAGCGGATTTGGCAAGTAGGCAGAACGAAAGCAGAATGCTCAAAGAAGAGGTTACTGCTGATGATATTGCTGGCGTTGTTGGTCGTTGGACCGGCATTCCTGTAACTAAGTTGGTATCCAGTGAGCGAGAAAAGCTTTTGCATTTGGAAGAAGAATTGCACAAGCGTGTTGCTGGGCAGGAAGAAGCTATTGAAGCAATTTCTGATGCGATCCGTCGTTCAAGAGCAGGCCTACAGGACAAACGCAAACCTATTGGTTCGTTCATCTTTTTGGGAACTACCGGCGTTGGTAAAACGGAACTAGCGAAAGCTTTGGCAGAGTTTCTATTTAACGACGAAAACGCAATGACCAGAATTGACATGAGCGAATATCAGGAACGTCATGCCGTGTCACGCTTAATTGGTGCGCCTCCAGGATATGTAGGCTACGATGAAGGTGGTCAGTTAACGGAGGCGGTACGCAGAAAACCTTATTCGGTAGTGTTGCTAGATGAGATTGAAAAAGCACATCCTGATGTTTTCAATATCTTGTTACAAGTATTAGACGATGGTAGGCTAACCGATAACAAGGGTCGTGTGGTGAATTTCAAAAACACCATCATCATCATGACTTCCAACATTGGATCGCATTTGATTCAGGATAATTTCAAAAACTTGGATGATGACAACAGAGACAGTGTAATTGCGAAAACTAAAAATGAGCTATTCGAGTTGTTGAAGCAAACTATTCGTCCAGAGTTTTTGAATAGGATTGATGAACTGATTATGTTCACACCGCTAAATAGAACCGAGATTAGAGATATCGTGGCTTTACAGTTTAAACAAGTGCAACAGACTTTAGCAGAAATGGGCATCACCATGGAAGCAAGTACCGAAGCGTTGGATTGGCTAGCTGAGTTAGGTTACGATCCGCAATTTGGAGCACGTCCATTAAAACGTGTTATCCAAAAACGTATCCTTAACGAGTTATCTAAAGAAATACTAGCAGGAAAAGTAGATAAAGACAGCAAAATCAAACTTGATATGTTCGATCACCAGTTTGTATTTTTAAATGAAGATAAGTAATCGGCATTACAACTAGCTGATACAATATTCGACGCTATCATATATCAAAGAGGCAGCCCCAAAAGCTGTCTCTTTTTTATGCCAACAACTGACAAAAAATGCCAAATCGACAAGTTATAAAACCATCAAAAAATCACTAAAATGCCACTAACAAGAGGTTTTGTCAAAACAGTATAATTTCAAAAAACATCCAAAAAAACAAATCAATTATTAATCAATTGATTAAACAAAAAACAGCGTTTTTGGCACACCTGACAAATTTTCAATTCGGAACAGCATTTGAACTTCAGCTGTCAAATGGTCAAATAAGATCATTGACACAACACATAAATAATTAAAAAAAATGAAACCATCCGAGTTATCGGATAGCTTCATTACAGATTAAAAACAATTTAAAAAACAATGAAAAAACTTTTATTATCGTTAGTGGCTGTAGCAGCCATTACTTTCGGAGCAAATGCACAAACAGAAAAAGGAAAAATAATTTTAGGTGGTAACGTTGGTTTCAACAGCACAAAAGTTGATGGCGCAGCTAAAGCCGATGTAAATTTTAGCGTAGTTCCAAGCGTAGGTTTCTTTGTAGGCAATAACTTTGCAGTTGGTACTGGCGTAGGTTACAACTATAACAAATCAGTAAGCACTCGTAACCAGAATGAAGCGTTTGAAGTAGCTCCTTTTGGTCGTTACTACGTCAACTTAACTGATCAATTTAAATTCTTTGGACAATTATCAGTACCTTTGGCTTTTGGTACCGTTAAAGATGTAAACGCAAACGGCGACACTGGTGCTAAATTAGGAACAACTACATCAATTGGTGTTAACGTGGCTCCTGGCTTCGCTTTCTTCCCTAACAAAAAAGTTGGTATTGAGTTTTCGGTTAATGGCTTAGGTTACGAAAACTTCACCACAAAAGCTGAAGTTACAGGTGCTAAAGTAAAAACCAATAGTTTTGGATTAGATGCAAATACTTTTGCTCCAAAATTAGGGGTTCAGTTTTATTTCTAGTTAACTTAGAAACTGTTTAAATTTCTGTTAAACTTTTTACTTGTCAGTCTGAGCTTGTCGAAGACTACTTGTTAAAGAATGTTTCGACAAGCTCAACATGACACCTGTATGTTATTGACAGAAATTTAAACAGCTTCTTAAATAGTCTTAAAAAAGTCATCCAATAGGGTGACTTTTTTTGTTTATACTAAAATGTTAATTTGCAACAACTAATTTAAAAAAACTTAATGAACGCCAAAAATAACGAACGGGTTTATCGCATGTTCTTCGCAAGCGTGTATCCGCACTATATCACTAAAGCAGAGAAAAAGCAGCGCACTAAACAAGAAGTTGATCAAATTATTTTTTGGCTAACAGGTTACAACGAAGAAGAATTGCAGCGAGTTTTACACGATAAAACTGATTTTGAAACTTTCTTCGCTAACGCTCCAAAGATAAACCCCAATGCATCTAAAATAACAGGAGTAATTTGTGGTTACCGGGTGGAGGAAATCGACGACAAAGTAATTCAGCAGGTGCGTTATCTGGACAAATTAATTGACGAGCTTGCCAAAGGAAAAGCAATGGAAAAAATCTTACGTAGCTAAAAAAAGATGTTAGGAAAGCAATAGCAGCACATTCGGCAAATTGAGCCCTTTGCTTTGCTCAAATAGCTGCACTGCGTTTGCTATAACCGCTTCGCCAAGGTTTATTATACTTAAGACAGTGTTACTATGACCCATTAACCCAGCATCTGGCCAAACAAAACGTTATTTTTAGTTAAATGTTAAAATTGTTTAAACCCTAAGCACACTTGGTTGTTAGGTAAATAGTTCAACAATATTATATTTGCACACATGAAACGAATTATAGTAGTAGATGATGATGAGGAAGTGTTAGATACCATAGAATTGGTTCTAGAAATTGGTGGTTACGAAGTTGAGCCTTTGGCAGATGCAGAAAACATTCATGAACACATCCAAAATTTTAATCCTGATTTAATTATACTTGACATTGTATTAGGAAAAATTGATGGCCGTGTAATTTGCAAGGAAATTAAGTCTAACAGTAAAACCAAACATATTCCAGTGTTAATGATGTCTGGACTTTACAAAGCAGAAGAAATTAATACTCTGGACACGCCACCAGATGATTTCATGCCAAAGCCATTTAAAATGGATGTGTTGTTAGAAAAAATCGAAAAGTTGATCAATCAGAAGACCATTAGGCATAACATCAACTAACTATTTTTCTTCTCTAGGACCGCGTTTGTAGATTACTAATCCATTTAAGAAATTTCTTAAAATCTGGTCGCCGCATTTTTTAAAGTTTGGGTGGTCTTCCTTTCTAAAGATATCGCCCAACTCGCTTTTAGTTACGGAGAAATTAACCAGTTTACATATTTCGATTATATCGTCGGTAGTTAGCGAAAGCGCTACCCTCAATTTTTTCATTATTTCGTTATTGCTCATATTTTAATTGGTTGTTTAGTTGTTTAGTTTTTTGGTTGTTGGTTGTTTGGTTGTTTAGTTGTTTGGTTTTTAGTTAATGGTAATTGGAATTTGATAATTGGTCATTAAAACTAATACCTAACTCCTAATCCCTGATACCTGATACCTAATCCCTGATACCTAATCCCTAACTCGCTATTTCTACCTTTACTTTTCTTCCTTTAATTTTTTGTCCTGATAGTTGCTTAACTAACTGAGGTGCTAATTTACGTTTTACCGCAGCGTATGCGCTTACATCTTTCACTTCAATTAATCCCACATCATCTTTTGCTAGGCCACCTACCTTTAGTAAAAACCCTACAATATCTATTTTATTCACCTTATCTTTTTTACCTGCAGCTAAATAAATGGTTTGCCATTCGCTATCTGGCGGTATGGCGTAATTATCGCCCAACTCCTCTGTATCTATTGTATCTTCTAAATAGGCAAACTTCTCTCCTTCCGAAAATATCAAATATGCGGTGCCGGCAGCCTTCATTCTGGCCGTTCTTCCATTACGGTGTACAAACGCATCTTTGGTGTGCGGCAACTGATAGTGGATGATGTAGCCAACTTCTGGAATATCCAAGCCTCTCGCAGCCAAATCGGTAGTGATTAATATTTTGATGCTTCCATTCCTGAATTTCAGTAAAGCTCGCTCCCTATCCTCCTGCTCCATCCCACCGTGAAAAATATCGTGTACTAAATCTTTTTCTATCAACAAATCACTTATGCGCTCTACCGCCTCCCTGTGGTTACAGAAAATGAGCATCGATTGATCGCCTATTCTGCAAATCAACTTAAAAAGTGTTTCCAACTTATCTTCTGCGGCAGTATCTACACGCATCAATTTTAAATCCGGCACAACATCAACTGCAGACAAAAAACTGATTTTAATCTCATCCTTTAAGCCTGTAAACTGAGGTATTTGCTGCATTTCAGTTGCCGAAATAAGAAAGCGCTGCTTCAAGTGTTTTAAACTTCCTATAATAAACGACATGTCCTCTTCAAAGCCAAATTCCAAGGATTTATCGAATTCGTCCAATACTAAATAAGCAATGGAATTAAGGTCAAAGTTATATTCACGTATGTGGAAGGCAATCCTACCTGGTGTTCCGATTAAAACAGCTGGGGCTTCTGTAAGACTTTGCCGCTCCAGCTTTACCGAGTGCCCGCCATAGCAGCAGGTTACCTTAAAGCCAGAGCCCATTTGTTTAAAAACTTGCTCAATTTGAAGTCCCAACTCCCTGGAAGGCACCAAAATCAAACACTGAACCCCTTTTTGATTATTCTGCAATTTTTGCAACACGGGTATCAAAAAAGCCAAAGTTTTGCCCGAACCCGTAGGCGCTAATACAAGCAGGTCTTTCTTGAGTTTCGCTTTTTCAATTACTTCAGCTTGTAAATCATTTAATTGATTAATGCGAAGGTTTGAGAGCAGTTTTTGCACTTCCATACTACAAAGGTAGTTTTTATTTAAGGATTATGAATTGATGTAAACGAATACAAAAAACAATCTCTTGTCAAGAACTGACACAAAACGGATAGACAACTTGTTGATAAACAAGCTAATGTTAGCAAATAAACAACACATACTTCACAAAAGTTTAACAATAAGGCGTTAAATTTATTCAACCTCTTTAAGGTTACTTATCTCTTAATATCAATAACTTATGACCTGGAAAAAATTTAGTGGCGAAGTTATTCATTCGTCAATTTTAGAAGAAGTAGAAAAAGCCATTTTACGTGAAACTGAAAACGGCTTTAAACTTAAAGTTTGTATCGGTACTGATTCTCAAGTTAAAGCAAGCCATATCGATTTTGCTACTGTAATTGTGTTGCTTAGAGAACATCATGGTGGTTTCATGTACATTGCACAAGAAAAAACCACTCAACAAATGGGCATCAAAGAGCGCATGCTGTTGGAAGTGCAAAAATCAATTGAAACGGCCTATTCCATTTGCGATTTATTAGACATTTACGACGTTGACTTGGAGGTGCATGCAGATATCAATACTAACCCATCGTTTAAATCCAATAAAGCATTAAACGAGGCAATGGGCTATATTTTAAGCATGGGATTTATTTTTAAAGCCAAACCCGAAGCTTTCGCAAGTTCAACCTGTGCGGATAAGATGGTGCATTGAAGGGATTAGGATTTAGGAATTAGGTTCTAGGGATTAGGGATTAGTTATCAGTGAACAGGAATCAGTATTCAGTTTGGTTGCTTTAAGCACTCACTAACTTAAAACACCAATCACGACTTGCAAATAGAATATTACTACTAAAAACTTGCGACAAACTGATACCTGACCCCTAATACCTAATACCTGACCCCTATCACCTACCAAGTCTTAGAAATCACTTTCTTCTCCTCCACTTTTGGCAGTACCTTACCTGAGCTTGCTAAGTGTAGCTTCAGTCGTTCAGCAAAGTCAGTCGCGTAACTAACTACTTGCTGCTTATAATCTTCCCATTGTTCCTTCCCCGATTTGCCAACTTCCTTTTCCAGTGGAGTAGCAATTGTAGTGCTTGGCACAAAGTTTCCATACCTGTCTTTTGCATATGGGATCACCTGAAAATCAGTTAGCCAAAAACGACATTTACCTGTCGTATGTTCAAAATTGAAATTGTATTTGATTTCTCCGGTAGGATGCGAAGCGATAGCCAAGCTTTTATGGATCACCATTTTTCCATAAGCAACCATTCCGATAGCTGACCTACTTTGCATGCGTAGTTCTTTTCCATTTTTAGCAACGAAATCTGCCATCCTCAACATTAAACTATCACCAGATACCTGAGTTACCACCACTTCATAATAAGTGTATTTTCCAGTTTCATCCTTTAATAATTCAATAGCTTTTTGCGCTCTGAGTTGAAAGCTAACAGAAACCAGTATTAATAAAATTTTGAGTGACCTCATAAAAATTAGGTTTTAAAAATGAGGCGCCCCTAAAAAAGAGGCGCCTGCGGTTGTGATTAGCTGCTTGTCCGAAGCAAGTACTAAAAGCTGTAAACTGCCGCTAATGAAAACTGAGAAGCAGACTTTGTTAATGTAGTTCCGTTGCTCTTCAAGAAGCCCTGACTAAAATCTTTATCGTTATCAAAGCGAATTTCTGGAATGAAAGTTAATCCACCTGATTTGATGTTTCCTGAGAATGTAAACGATGTTACACTAGCACTAGGTGCTCCGCCTACTGCTTTATAGGTGAAATACTCGGCCCTTAAACCCAAAGCTACTGCCGGCGTAAAAGCGTATTGAGGATATAGTGCAACACCAGAATAACCGAATTTGTCTTTACCTGCGTCCAAATCGGCAGCATTTAAGCCAATTTTCACCTTGTCAGTAATTTGGTAAGCGGTGGTTAAATCGAAGATGGTGCTGTAATTGCCGTAACCATCTAAGCCATGCAAACCATTGATGTAAGCAGTCCAACCTTTAACCGGCGAAACCATTAACTGGCCACCTAAACTTGAAACTCCCCTAGAAGCTCGGTATTGGTTCCATTCGTTAAATAAACCCAACATCAAACTAACTTTATCGGAAAAACTGTAAGTCCCTTTGATCCCTGCATTTTGAAAAGGACCAGAACCAAATAAGTATGAAGTTGAATAGTTGAAGTTTGCAGCTGGAGAAATTACTTCGTACCCCACAAAGGTGCCCATATATCCTGCTGCCATGCTAAATTTATCTGAAAATGCGTAGTTAATGTATAGATTTTGGATATTGAAACCATTGGCGGTAGCGTCATAACCACCAGCAGCATCAGGGATAGATTCATATTGACCTCTTGGTCCGAACGAAAGCTCTCCTACGAAAGAAGCCTTTCCTGTTGTTTTTTTGAGTGCTAAATCAATCATACCTAAAGAAACCGAGTTTTGTTCCCCGGCAAAATAGGTTTTGATATTTTCTGACTTGTTAAAATCATATTTAAAATAGGTATCTACCGAACCTGAGATTTCAAGTGGAGATGCTTTTTCTTGTGCAACGGCAACTGTTGCGGCGCTTAATAAAAGAAGGGATAGTGCAGCTATATTATTTTTCATTTTTTCAAAGAATTAAAAGTTAAATAATTGATTTATTGAGCTTTCCAACAAGGAAAACCATATAGCATAGCGCAAAATTTAATCAAAGCAAACCCACCCAGCTTCTCACCTGAAGCTGTATTCAAAAAATTGATGATACTGGCTCAACCCATCCGAGCTCAACCATTTAATCACCTCTCTGGTAGTTGAATTACCAGAGAGGATGATTTATATATCAAAACAATTTAACATCATGATTTTAACTTGGCCTAAGCGAAAGTATAGACTATATATTTGGAACTTCTTGTCCAGATACGATCAAAGTACCTTGAGTGTACTTTTCGTTGTGTTGACTTGCGTCCAAACCTTCCTCCTCTTCATCAGCGCTTACGCGAATTGGAAGAATAAGGTTAATTACTTTAAAGATAGCGAAGGAAACTACGAAGCTGAATACTACTACAAGTAGCATACCTTTCAACTGTATTAGGAAAAACTCAGGATTTCCATAAAGCAAGCCATCAACGCCAGCTCCATTTACAGTTTTTGTAGCAAATACACCCGTTAACAACATACCAACTATACCGCCAACGCCGTGACAAGGGAACACGTCTAAAGTATCATCCAATGCTGTTTTTTGTTTCCAAGAAACCACTAAGTTAGATACAATAGCTGCAAACACACCTATGAAAATACTGGATGGAATACTTACAAAGCCAGCACCCGGAGTAATCGCTACCAAACCTACAACTGCACCGATACAAAAACCGAGCACAGAAGGCTTTTTACCTCTAGCCGCATCAAAAAACATCCAAGATAAACCAGCTGAACCTGCTGCTACATTAGTAGTTACAAAAGCTGATACTGCTAAGGCATTTGCACCTAATGCTGAACCTGCGTTGAAACCGAACCAACCGAACCAAAGTAAGCCAGTACCAATTAATACGTAAGGAATATTAGCAGGAGGAACCTCTTTGTGTTCCAAGTGCGATCTTCTGCGTTTCAATACCAAAGCACCTGCTAACGCAGCCATACCAGCTGAAATATGCACTACAGTACCTCCAGCAAAGTCTAAAACACCCATTTTGAACAAAATACCATCTGCATGCCAAGTCCAGTGCGCCAAAGGCGAATAAACAAAAATGGCAAATAACACGATAAACAGAATGTATGCTGTAAAACGGATACGTTCCGCAACTGCACCAACTACCAATCCTGGCGTAATGATGGCAAACATACATTGGAAAATCGCGAATAGCGATAAAGGAATAGTGCCCCATGCTGGTCCTGAATTTACTCCTTGAAAGAAGAAAAATGTTTTAGGGCTACCAATTAAACCGTTAATGGATTCGCCGAAGGCCAAACTAAAGAACTACCCATAGCACAGAAATTACTCCTGCAGCCACCACACTTTTGATCATGGTTGACAATACATTTTTACGATGTACCATACCTCCATAAAAGAAAGCTAATCCTGGTGTCATTAAAAATACCAAGGCGGTAGCAACTAAAATGAAAGCAACGTCAGGACCGCTGTACTTTCCATCATCAAAGTTGGCTGTTAAAGGAATAAATAATGCAGCCACCGCAAAAGCGATTAAAATCGCGAAGGGAGCCCACTGTTTAAATAAAACTTTACTCATAATTTAAATTTTAGTGTTTGATTTTAAACCTAAATTACAAATAATATTTAAATTTTCATCATAATTTTAACAATTCTTTGATAATTTTTTATTTTTTGATAAAATAAATCAACAAATAAGCAATAAAATACAATATAAAATAAAAAACAAAACAAAAAATAACATCAATACTACACAAAAAACAAAATAACACTAACAAAAATTAAAAAAGTGAGATTCAAGACAAGATAAATCAGAAAAATACTGAGTTACATTTAAATTTTCACCGAAAGTTGAAAAAAAACGATATATAAATCAAAATTATCCGCAGAAAGCAGTAATATCAGTTATACGTAAGAAAAAATTAAGCTTTGTAAGCCGACCCTTGAATTATACCCCTACGCTCAATTTCCTTATCAATGTAGGTTTGTATAGATGACTTATTTTTACCCCAGTTTGGAGCAATTAACAAATCGTAATCAGAAATACCAAAAAGTCGTTGTATGACGATATCTGGACGTAACAAAGGAATCAACTCGCAAAGCAAATCAGTGTATTCTTCTAAGCTAAATAGCTTGAAAGGCTCCCTTTTATACTTTACACCCATAATTGAGCCCTCAACAATGTGCAGGTGGTGGAATTTAACGAATTTGATTTGAGGAAAGCGATTAATTTCGTGGATATAGCCATGCATCATCTCTCTAGTTTCCCAAGGGAATCCAAAAATGGTATGGACGCAAAGATTAAGTTTAGTATTATCTAACAGTTTTACCGCTTCTACAAATTCTCCGTGACTGCAACCTCTATTGATTTGTTCTAAAGTCTCATCATATATAGATTCCATGCCCATTTCCAAATCCACATCATACCTATCGGCGTAGCTTTCCAATAGCGCCACCTTTTCTGCGTCAATACAGTCGGGGCGAGTTCCCACAGCAAAACCAACTACTTTATCGCTATTGATGGATAAAGCGTCATCATACATCATCTTTAAATAATGCGTTGGGGCGTAAGTATTGGTATTGGGCTGAAAATAAACGATAAACTTATCGGCAGCGTAGTTTTTTTCGGCTCGTTCCATACCTTGAACCAATTGTTCGCGTATGGTAGGCAATTTTCTAGAAAGCTCAGGCGTAAAAGAATCTACATTACAATAAGTACAACCGCCGTAACCCTTGCTTCCATCACGGTTAGGGCAAGTAAAACCACCATCAACAATTACTTTAAATACACGCTGTCCATCGTAATGTTTGCGCAAATAAGCGCCGTAGTTGTTATAACCTCTAATTCCCCAATCAAGTGCTGTAGCCATTGCCGCAAAAATAAGAAAAAAAGTTGGCAGTAGTCAGTTTTCAACAAACAGTAGTAAATCAGTTCGAATAAAGATGATTTAGAAAAGTAGCAACTATTTTAAGCCTAACTAGCCGACTTTTCATTCCGAGCTTAAGAATTCTACTAACATGTAAAATAGACCCTTCGCAGTGCTATGGATGACAAAAAGTCTAGAACAAGAACCAACGAAACTGCTTTTCAATAAAAAAGGCGACTGAGTTTCAAACCCAATCGCCTTTAAATATTGTTTGCAGCAGGTTTATTCTACGACTTGCTTTTTATTGATTAATAAATATATAGGCAAGCCAAGCAGTACAATGATTAGGCCAGGCCAAGTATATTGTTGTTTATAGATAAGTAATAGCACACAAAATGCGGTACCAATTAAAAGGTAAACAATTGGCGTAATGGGATATAACCAAGTTTTGTACGGACGTTCCAAATTCGGTTTTTTAAATCGCAGGTAAATAACGCCAAACACGGTAATCATGTAGAACAGCACAATTACAAAAGAAATCATGTCCAGCAGATTTCCATATTGTCCGCTTAAACACAAAACTGAAGCCCAAATACCTTGCATCCAAAGTGATTTTTCAGGAACACCATTTTTATTGTTTTGTATTGCAGCTTTGAAAAACATACCATCTTGAGCCATGGTTTGAAAAACCCTAGCACCAGCCAACACAATACCGTTTACACAACCAAAAGTTGAAATCATTACTAAAATAGCTATTACATAAGTTCCTACGCCACTACCGAAAATCTTCTCGGAGGCTGCAACCGCTACCCTGTCGTTAGCAGCAAATGCAATCGCATCTCTATCAAGCGCATTAAGGTATACGAAATTCACCAATAAGTACAATACCATTACTGCACTTGTACCCAACACCATGGAACGCACCACATTTTTCTTTGGGTTTTCTATCTCTCCCGAAACGAATGTTACATTTTCCCAAGCTACACTTGAAAACACCGAACCAACCATTGCCGCAGCAATACCGCCCATGATGGCCATACCAGAAATGGACTCCCAACCTGATTTTAGAAAGTTGCCGCTGGTATCAGTACTTAGATTTTTAAAAGCGCCCCAACCGAAACTCATATTATCAGCCCAAAAATTACGCTTAACTAAGATAAAGCCTAACAAGATTAAACCAATTAAGGCTACAATTTTTGAACCTGTAAATACATTTTGCAATAATTTACCTCCTTCTACACCTTTAGTATTGATAAATGTCAGAAGCAATATGACGGCAATGGCCAAAATCTGTATCCATGTAATTTTATAACCACCACTCTGGAAAATCGGGTCGGCATCATTTAAAGCAGGAATTAAGTAGGCCGTAAATTTTCCGAACGCGACCGCCACAGCAGCAATAGTACCGGTCTGTATTACCGCAAATAAGCCCCAACCATACAAAAACCCCATCATTCTACCGAAAATCTCCTTCAAATAAGTGTATTGCCCACCTGCTTTTGGAAACATCGAGGAAAGTTCACCATAGGATATGGCAGCAGCTACCGTCATTACTGCGGTGATGAGCCACACTACAATTAACCAATAGCCAGAACCGAGGTTCCTCATGATATCGGCACTTACGATAAATATACCGCTACCTATCATCGACCCCATTACAAGCATTACGCCATCAAAAAGTCCCAGTTTACGCTTAGAAGAGTTTACCTCTTGTTGATTTTCCATTCTTAGTTTGAGTTAGTTGAGTTTATCGTTAGCTAAGATAAAAAAAGAGATGAATAATTGAAGTTCAAAAGATGCGATAACGGGTTTTGAAGTGGCAGCGGGAGTATATGCCGTACTTGACTACGCATTTGTTACAATTTTATTTTTTAGCTGATAAAATATCTTGACAATCAAATATCTTTTTTACTACCTTGTAGGTTGAATATCAACTAAACACTAAATATAAATTTGAACTATGGATTTTTTACAAAACAATCTTATTTATGTAATTCCCCTACTTGGCTTGGTAGGTATTTTGGTGATGGCCGTAAAAAGCGCCTGGGTTAACAAACAGGATGCCGGCGACGCCAATATGCAAGAACTGGCCGGGTACATTGCAGATGGCGCTATGGCTTTCCTAAAAGCAGAATGGAAAATCTTAGGCATATTCGCCGTTTTAGCCGCAGCCCTACTAGCATACTCGGGTACGGTAACCGAAGTAAATGGTAAAGAGATACACTCTAGCTGGATCATCTCTATTTCCTTCATTATTGGTGCTGTGTTTTCTGCAACAGCAGGATATATCGGCATGAAATCAGCTACTAAAGCCAATGTAAGAACCACACAAGCGGCAAGAACTAGCTTGAAACAAGCCCTTAAAGTGAGTTTCACTGGCGGTACGGTGATGGGCTTGGGCGTGGCTGGCTTAGCAGTTTTAGGCTTGGGCGGCTTGTTCATCGTATTTTTAAAGTATTTCAACGTAATCAACGCCAACAGCAACGAAATGAGAACTGCGATTGAGGTTCTTACCGGATTTTCATTAGGAGCTGAATCTATTGCTTTATTTGCCCGTGTGGGCGGCGGTATTTACACCAAAGCGGCCGACGTAGGAGCTGATTTAGTGGGAAAAGTTGAGGCTGGTATCCCTGAAGATGATGTACGCAACCCTGCAACCATTGCAGATAACGTAGGTGATAACGTAGGTGATAACGTAGGCGACGTAGCAGGAATGGGCGCAGATTTATTCGGATCATATGTAGCTACGATATTAGCAACTATGGTATTGGGACAAGAAATTGTAGTTACTGATAATTTCGGTGGTATGTCGCCTATCTTATTGCCAATGGTAATTTGCGGATTAGGCATTATTGCTTCTATTATTGGAACTTGGTTTGTAACCATTAAGGATGAAAAATCTAACGTACAAAACGCATTGAACTTAGGCAACTGGTCGTCAATTATCATCACTGCGGTAGTTTCTTTTGTGTTAGTAAAATGGATGCTTCCTGAAAACTTAAGCTTACGCGGTTACGAATTTTCGAGCATCAATGTGTTTTACGCCATTATTGTAGGCTTAGTAGTTGGTGCCATTATGAGTATCGTGACTGAATATTACACTGCAATGGGCAAAGGCCCGGTAAATTCTATCATTCAACAATCGTCTACAGGACATGCCACTAACATTATTGCCGGACTTTCAGTTGGGATGAAATCTACCGTAATTCCTATTTTGGTGTTAGCTGGTGGAATTATGGCTTCGTATTATTTTGCGGGCTTATATGGTGTTGCTATTGCAGCTGCCGGAATGATGGCCACTACAGCGATGCAATTAGCGATTGATGCTTTTGGTCCAATTGCGGATAACGCTGGCGGTATTGCGGAGATGAGTCAATTACCTCCAGAAGTTCGTGAGCGTACAGACAATTTGGATGCGGTTGGTAACACCACTGCGGCTACCGGAAAAGGCTTCGCTATCGCATCTGCAGCCTTAACTTCATTGGCTTTATTTGCTGCCTTTGTGGGTATAGCAGGTATTTCTGCCATTGACATTTATAAAGCACCAGTTTTAGCTGGATTATTTGTGGGCGGAATGATTCCTTTCGTATTCTCTGCACTATGTATTCAAGCAGTTGGAAAAGCAGCAATGGACATGGTTCAGGAGGTACGTCGCCAGTTCAGAGAAATTCCTGGCATTATGGAATACAAAGCCAAACCAGAATACGAAAAATGTGTCGCTATTTCTACGCAAGCCTCTATTCGCGAAATGCTGTTGCCGGGAGCCATTGCTTTGATCACACCAGTAATTGTAGGCTTTATTTTTGGCCCTGAGGTATTAGGTGGTTTGCTAGCAGGCGTAACGGTATCAGGCGTATTGATGGGAATTTTCCAATCGAACGCTGGTGGCGCTTGGGATAATGCGAAAAAATCATTTGAAAAAGGTGTAGAAATTAATGGTGAGATGTATTACAAAAAATCGGAACCGCATAAATCATCTGTAACTGGTGATACCGTTGGAGATCCATTTAAAGATACTTCTGGCCCGTCGATGAACATTCTAATTAAGTTGATGTCTATTGTATCGTTGGTAATCGCACCTTATATTTCTATCAATGCAGAGCAATCTACTTCAGCTTTAAACCAACTTGGAAAACATCAAATAGTTGCCAAGAAAAACGGCTGTTGTAGCGTTAAACGCTCATGCTTAATGGAAAAACACTAAATTGTTACTTCGGAAAGGGATTTTGCAAAAAATCCCTTTTTCAATTGTAGATATTTTTTTTTAGGTTTGGTGCGTTATTTTAATCAACAAAACAGACTAACTAACTAATTAATCATTTTATGAATTTAAAAAAGCCTATTGATTTACTTGTTGCCGAATCGGCAGAAAGTGGTGAAGGCACGCTCAAACGTACTTTAAGTAGCACGAGTTTAGTAGCACTGGGTATTGGAGCAATTATTGGTGCTGGTTTATTCTCATTAACTGGTATCGCAGCAGCAGAACACGCAGGTCCAGCGGTAACTTTATCGTTTATTTTAGCAGCTGTAGGTTGCGCATTCGCAGGATTATGTTACGCCGAATTTGCCTCGATGATTCCTGTAGCAGGAAGTGCTTACACTTATTCTTATGCTACCATGGGCGAGTTTATGGCTTGGGTAATTGGCTGGGATTTAGTATTAGAATATGCACTAGGTGCTGCCACAGTTGGAGTATCTTGGTCTGGTTATTTCAACAAGTTACTACATGAGTTCGGACTTGAACTGCCTAGCTATCTGAGCAAAACTTTTGCAGAAGGCGAAGGCGGTGGTATCAATTTACCAGCGGTAGTAATTGTATCATTACTTTCCCTATTGTTAATGCGTGGTACAAAGGAATCAGCAAGCTTAAACAACTTCCTAGTAGTAGTGAAAGTAGCGGTAGTATTGTTGTTCATCGGCTTAGGATGGAAATTCATCAATCCAGCTTACCATCACCCTTACATCCCTGAAAATACAGGTGTACGTGGTCAGTTTGGTATTTCTGGTATTGCCTCAGGTGCAGCATTGGTATTCTTCGCATTTATCGGGTTCGATGCTGTATCAACTGCAGCACAGGAAGCTAAAAATCCTCAAAAAGGAATGCCAATTGGTATTTTAGGTTCATTAGCAGTTTGTACAGTGCTATACATTTTATTTGCTCACGTAATGACTGGCTTAGTACCTTTCCAAGTTTTCAAAGGTGATGCTTCTCCAGCAGCAACAGCATTTAAAGTAACAGGATATAGCTTCCTACAGATGGGCTTAATCATTGCAATTTTAGCTGGTTACACCTCAGTAATCTTAGTAATGTTGATGGGCCAATCAAGGGTTTTCTATACGATGTCTAAAGATGGTTTGTTACCTAAATTCTTTGGAAGTATTCACGCAAAATACAGAACACCTTGGAAAACTAACTTGTTCTTCATGGTGTTTGTGAGTTTATTCGCAGGCTTTGTTCCAGTAACAGATTTAGGCCACATGGTATCTATCGGTACGTTATTAGCTTTCTCATTAGTTTGTATTGGTGTAATGATTTTACGTAAAACCGATCCTAATAGAGAGCGTCCTTTCAGAACTCCTTTAGTACCTTTGGTACCAATTTTAGGTATTGTTGTATGCGTTTACTTGATGTCTTCATTACCAATTGAAGCTTGGATCAGGTTAGCACTTTGGATGGGATTAGGTATTGCCGTTTACTTTTTCTACGGAAAAGGCAATTCAGTTCTTGGCAGAAAACACAGAGGTGAACAATAACCTTTAATCATACAAAACCCCGAGCTTCACTCGGGGTTTTTGCTTTTATAAAGCGACTGTTTGATTGTTCTCCATGCTGTGGATCCGAGGATAATCTGACCGAAATTTCGAGTAGGAATCTATTTAGTTTTCTAACATAACATTACCTAAGTTGTAGATCCGTCGCTTAGCCCGGGATGACGACCCTGAGCATTAGGAATCTATTTGATCTATAAAACATCAGTTACTTACGCTTTTTGCCGCAGAGCAACCAATATACAGCGAGTCCCAAAGCAGCTGTAGTGGCCGCTTTTAGGGCAAAGTTCTTAGTATTGTATTTCAATTCCATTTTCCAACCTCGCTCTGCGAACATATTGGGAAAATGCCCTTTTTTAATATCGCTGATAATACCTTCTACCGCATTAACTCGATCTGCAAAAATTAAGGGCAACCAATGCCGATACCTATCTTCGCTATGGCTAAAAGCATAACGACGAATTTTTCCACTCAAACCACTAGGTGGTACCGTATTACCAAATACAGCACTAATTTTTGGCCGTTCTGTAGACATTAATATTTCCACATCTTTAGGCTGAGGAGCTGATTTTGGGTAATCCGAACGATGATGGTCATCTCCGGTGTAATGTTTCATTGGGTAAGTGGGTTCATTTTCTGGATCTGCATCTATCCCCCAACCCGGTATATCTTTATAATTTTCGTAAAGTTTCATATTGTTAAGCTTTAGTTGATGGAATTAAAACGGTTTTAATACAATTATCCAGTTTTGAAGAAAACAGACGGTAGGCGTCAGCCACTTCTTCCAATGGAACCTTGTGCGTAATCAAGCCTCTGGGGTTTAATCGTCCTTGTTGTACATGCTCAATTAGTTTAGGCAACAATCGTTTTACCGAAGCCTGATTAGCTCTAATCGTAATTCCTTTGTTGAGCACGTTACCAATTGGAATTAAATTAAATGGTGGTCCGTACACCCCTACTATAGAAACAATCCCTCCTTTTTTAACGGAATTGATGGCCCATTGTAAGGCAGTTCCAGCACCAGCCTGCATCATCGCTATGCGACCGCTAAAGGTCTGTAAAGTATTACCTTCTGCTTCGCAACCCACACAGTCAATACATACATCGGCACCGTACCAATCCGTAGTCTTTTTCAAAAACACTACTGGATCATCCATCTCTTTGAAGTTATAAGCCTCACAGTAGGCGTAATTACGAGCAAATTCCAAACGATAATCTACATGATCAATAATAATCACCCTTGATGGGCCAAAAAACCATGCGCATCTGGCGGCCATAATCCCAATGGGACCAGCACCAAAAATTACTACGGTATCACCTTGCTTAATACCACCCATTTCAGCAGCTTGATAACCTGTAGGAACCACATCTGTTAACAACACCGCATCATCAGGATCCATGTCTGGTGGTATTACCGTTGGACCCACATCTGCATAAGGCACACGAACATACTCTGCCTGACCGCCATCGTAACCACCAGCCGTGTGCGAATAACCAAAAATACCGCCAACTGCAGTTGCCATGGGGTTAGATTCGTGGCAGTTACCGAACAAGCCTTGCTTACAAAAGTTGCATTTACCACAGGCGATGTTAAATGGCACCAAGACTTGGTCGCCCACTTTCAACTTTTGTACTAAAGGCCCTACCTCTTCAACTACACCTACAAACTCATGTCCAAAGGTCGATCCAACTCGAGTATCAGGAACCATCCCATGGTACAAGTGCAAATCTGAACCGCAAATGCAAGTGCGGGTTACTCTTACAATCGCATCTTCGGGATGCAGTATTTTGGGCATGGGCTTTTCCACTGTGCGCACCCTATATGGGCCGCGGTATTCCATTGCTAGCATAATTTAAGTTTTAAGTGAACAGAAACAATAGTTACCCTTTTCATACAATAGGTATCAATTTTTGTTTAAGAACACGGCGGTGTTTAGGCAAAACCCGCATAGCACGCAACAACAAAAGGTAGTTTCCCCGAAAACAAGAAACATTATGATGCACAATACCTGTTTTGCGGAAAATAGAAACAAAGCATGCCCCGAGTTACTTTTTTAATCACCTACCAATAGTATGATGAAAAACAAAAGTCACAACCAATTTGACCAATCATAAAATTAATTACTATGTTTTATCACGTAAAAGATCTACAATTTAATGCCAGGGTTTCTAAGCCAGATCCTCGCTTTGCGAACATCCTTTTAGAACAATTTGGAGGCGAAAACGGAGAATTAGCTGCTGCAATGCAGTATTTCACCCAAGCCTTTAATGCTAAAATGCCACATCCTGACAAGTATGACATGCTAATGGATATTGCTACGGAAGAGTTTAGCCACCTCGAAATTGTTGGCGCCACCATCCAAATGCTGCTGAAAGGCGTAAATGGAGAGCTGAAAGACGCTGCCGACCAATCAGAAATCATGGCTTCTATGGATGGGCGTGGCACTAGAGATTCGTTGATTCACGAAGCTTTACAAGCAAACCCTCATTTTGATATCCTAAGTGCTGGTGGCCCGCGACTAGCCAACAGTCAAGGCATTCCGTGGTGTGCCTCTTACATCCATTCTAACGGCGATTTAACGGTTGACCTTAGAAGTAACTTAGCCTCTGAATCGAGAGCGAAACTGGTGTACGAGCATTTGATGAAATTTACCGACGACCCTTATGTGAAAGACACCCTTTCCTTTTTGATGACTCGGGAAGTAGCGCATTACAAAATGTTTGAAGCCGCTTTATCTACCGTTGAACCAAATTTCCCTCCGGGAGTTTTACAAGCCGATCCAAGGTTTACACAGCAATACTTTAACCTATCCTCTCCTGAGAGCGTTAAGGGGCCATGGAATGAAGGCGAAATGCCAAACATGGGCAAGGAATGGGAATACATTGAAGATCCAATAGCCCATGTGAGCAAAACCAAAGGGCTAAGCAAAGCAGATAAGAAAAAAGATGCGGAGCTATCTGAAACTAAGGAAATTGATGCGGAGATGAGCAAAATCAAAAGCGAAGAAGTGAGAAAAGCAGAACCTGACGGTGTAGCGCAATGGAGCAAATACCAAAAGAAATAGTAGCAGATAGATTGATGAAGAAGCCGGGAAGCAAATTGCTTTTCGGCTTTTTTTTAAAAACTGATGATTAGGCAAATCCTCAATTAACAACCATTAGCTATTAAGCTAATAACCGATATTGTTAGAAGAATTGATTTGCATACCTTAAAGCTATCCCCTAATTTAGCTATCAGCATTTGGATGGTATCCAAAACTTCTCAACTTAACAAACAAGCTATGTTTAATGCGCAATCCTTCCTTTAGAATATTGCTTAGCGTAAGCACATGGCTTAGTTAATTTAGACCAAAACAATGATAAAAAAATATTTAGCCTCTCTTCTAGCCATCGTTTTAACAACATCTTCCCTATTTGCACAAAACTACGAGCGATATAAAAAATTAACAGATACCACCATCAGGTCAAGCCATCTCGGTTTTGATAAAAAACTCTCCATACTGGTTCCCATAGAATTCCAAGAACAAACCAGCAATCAATTTCCATTGATTATTGTATTTGATAAACAAAACAAGCGAAGCAACAGTTACATCCTGCAAACCATCGATTATTTGACCAGCAACGAACAAATGCCTTCATCGATTATCATCAGTGTGGAATCAGAGCAGAAATACCGCTACATCGAAACACTATATCAAATCTCCGACTCAGGTGGAAAGGCGCTAGAGAATGAAAAATTCATTTTCGAAGAGTTGGTTCCGTTAGCCGAAAGAAAATACAAAGCTGCTAAATTTCGATTGCTAATTGGACATTCCAGATACGGTTATTTCACCAGCTCCCTTGTGCACTCACGGTTAGCCGATTGGAGTGGAATTATTTCCATGAGCCCTTTTTTCTCTCAGAAAAATGTTGAGCTAACAGATTCGGTAAGTAAACTAAACGGCATGACCTTACCAAACCAAAAATACTACCGTTTTGGGATTGGAAATGATTATCCTGATGATTTCGCAAAAATGGAAGCTGTTGAAAAGCGCAATCAAAATCCCCTTTTTGACATGAAGGGATATCATTTTAAAGAAGCAGACCATAATTCGACGCCTGGTTTAATTATACAAACGGCGCTTTACGAAATATTCGAGAGATGGTCCTTCATACAGTCGAAATACATTTCGAATAATCAAACAGATTTGAGTATTAAACCAGCACTCGACAAAGATATTTTATCTCATTATGGCGCAAAACTTAACTTTTCACTCGGCATTTTAAACGGGAAAGGTTGGTATTTCTTTAACAACAAGAAATATGATAAAGCTATTGAAGCTTGGAAAATTTTATTAAAGGCCTATCCTAATTTTTCAGAAGCTTATTTATATGTCGTACAGTCGCAAATACAGCTAAAACAGCGCTATGACGAAACCATTAAAGCGTTTAAAAACTCATTAGCAAACTCAGCATTTTACACGGAAAAACAAAAGAAGGATTTAAATGCTGAGCTGCAAGAGCTAGTTAAATAGTAACTATGTCCAGACGACAATCTGGACACCTTTTGCATCTAAAGTTTATGCTGGATTGCTGATGGTATCGTGGCAACACAATCGTGAATTTTACTTTACATCATTCAGTTTCCTGAAATAATAGTAAGACACAGAAAGAATTGCAAATGGTACCAACGGTGCAATACCTTTTGCCCAGCCATCAATAATAAAATGGGCTAAACTTGCTGAAAGCAGCAATATCCCGAAGCCAACATACGACCATTCTTTGAACATGGTTGGAATTACAGGAATTAGAATAATTATGGCACCAACAACTTTTAAAATATCCAGTTCTAACCCGAAATAACTAGGAAATTGCATTCTGCGCATGGTTTCCTCTAGATATTCGCGTGGTGCGAAATATGAAGGTAGCACAATCAACGCCATTGCAATAATGGTTACTATCCAGTAGATTTTTTTGTCTTTGTTCATGTTTTACTTTAATTTTTTCATTTGACGTTACAAAACTACCTATATTCGCTAACCAACGGTAAGCGCTAACCCAACAGTTAGCACTTACATTCAGGTTAGTAATGTAATTTTGTTCGGTTATGACAAAGACAATGATATGTGATCCGACAGGCATTCGTGCCATTAAAGATGCAATGGAGACATTGAACGGCAGTTGGAAACTCCCTATTCTATTTTCGTTATCGGGTGGTGCAAAACGTTTCAAAGAAATTGCGAGAGAGGTAGAAGGAATCAGTGACAAAATGCTATCAAAAGAACTAAAAGACCTAGAAGCCAATCATCTGGTGTGCCGTACCGTTTACGACACCTTTCCACCGACAGTGCAATACCAAGTTACAGCACATGCAGAAACTTTATATGAAGTGATGAAAGCTTTACGTGATTGGGGACAAAACCACAGGAAGAAAATAATTGGCAAGTAAATGAAGGCTGTGCATTAGGAAGCATACAGCTAAACATTTGAAGAACCACAACATACAACTCCTTTGGCCGCCAACAATTTAATTTGCAAACGTTAAAGTAATCTACTAGCTTAGGTACAATTAGCGTTCGGTTCACCCTGCAGATTTCCGAAGATTTTATTAAAATAAAAAACGTTGGTATTGCGCAAAGCCATCAATTTTTCGGTGTATTAACGCCATTTAATGGGGGGGGGGGGGGGAATAATTAAGTTGGCGGCAACCGTAAAACGACATACCAACAAAGATACAAATTGAAACAAACAGCATATTATATCGGACTGACTTTAATTGCCATTAGCTTCACTGCTTGTGTTGTAAGTTTCTATCTTTTAGTTTTTGGAATCCCAACATTCATAATTGGAGCAATTTTGATTTTTCTTTCCAAGCAGAATATTAAGACAAAATTACTTACGACATTGATTCCGCTAATTTTATACGTTCCTTCAAGTTTTTTATTCTTGTATGCTTACAATTATTCGACACCAAAGACAATTTTAATTCCGAAAAACTTTGAAGGAAATTTACGAGTTGTATACGAAGAAAATTGTGGGCGTAATTATGACAAGACGAATGGTATAAAAACATTGACTTTCCCCGAAAATGGAATATTGGTTTTAAACGAAGATTTTGACAGACACATTAATTACAACTATTATTTAGTTGACGAATTGGGCAACAGAACAAAAATTTCGCAAATACTTCACTATAAAGACAGAATTCAAAAACGACCTTGTGTTTTAGTTTGTGGTTCGGGGACAATTGGACAGACGATAGAAGTCAACTCAACGAATCACGAAGAAAAGGGAATAACCTATTCGGACTTTTACATTTACAATAAAGACACTGTTGACAGAAATGACTTTAAGAGCCAACAAAAATTTGACTCATTGACAACAGCAATCGTAAACCAATGCAGACAAAAATATGGCAGCCACTAACAAGAGCTTTGCGTCAGGCGGGCCGAAGTGCAAACTTCGAGCTTTGTGTCCCGAAAGCTTTCGGGGTTCAATGCTGGTTAATCCCGCAAGTGCGGTAATCCGAAACCCTCCCAAACGCAAAGCCCGAAAACGTTAGCAGTAGTGGTATGAAACGAATACACAAAATATTATTCAAGACTTTTCTGACAATCATTTGCTTGTTAGTAATTTGGATTATTGGACTTTTTGCTCAACTCCCATTAATTCCTTGGATTGAAACGGATTATTATGTTGCTGGGACAAACCAGACACTTGCAAACGGATATGTTTTAATGCAAACTGACAAAGCACTTGTTAAAATCGAAGTTCCTACTGAATTTCCTGAAAACGACCAATGCTTTGATTTTTGGTTTTCTTCTGCTAACGGGACATATATCCTGACTGTAAAAGATTTTTCACAAACGTTGTTTGACAAAAGCAATTCGAAAATTAAAATCAAAAACTCATATTTATTTTCGGACAATGGAAGCAAAGAAGAAGCATTTAATATTGACCACTACGAAATCACACATTCTGACAATTACGACCAAAAGAAGTATGTTTTCTTTAGGAATGTTATTGACCTTGAAAGCATTAGCGACTTTTCAATAAAAATTAAGACAAATTTTTACATCGACAGCAAACCAAATCTAATAGACACGACATTAACAATAGAAAAGAAACATAGGCTAACGTGGAACAAATTTCGCATGCATTAATAACAAGAACCACTACCGCTAACACAGGTTTGGCGAAACGTTAGCTGCCATATTATAACAACCATGACAAACGAGAACATAATTGAGTTTTACAAATTTCTGAACGGTGACACCAGCCTTTTGGAAATGGAAACGTTTGTTTATACGGAGACAGATTTAGAACAGCAACTTAATAAAGATATCTATTTGGAGCTAATCAATTTTAACTTCAATGACAAAAATTCAAGCTACCAACTAAGACAATTCATTTTTCAACACATTGCTCCGGAAGGAGAATTTGAAACATGGAAGTTAAAATCGCTTTTATATGCTTTCTTGGCAGACTTTAATAACATTCATAAGTATCTCGACAAACTTTATCATTTATACTGCGGCATTTACCAAGATAATGGACAACGGAAATATCAATATAAATTCTTGTCAAATCTTGGACTTAATTATTTATACTGGGTCGACGAAGGCTATTTGAAAACGAACTATGGAGATAACTGGGAAAAAGAATACAAACGTTGTTTTGACGACTTTGAATTTTATCATAGACAACTCAAGCCGTTTGCTGACGAAATTCTATCCGGTTTAAATGACAACAAAATTCAAATATTTAATGACGGAACTTATTCGATAACAGACGAACTAAAATCAAAACTTGAAACGGAGACAATTTATTAACTCAAACACCTAGACAAAAAATACGGCAGCTAACACGGGTTTTTGCGTCAGACCGAGTGATCCGCTTTGGCAGGACAGGCTGAGCAAACTTGGAGCTTTATGTCCCGAAAGCTTTCGGGGTTCAATGCTGGTTGATCCCGCAGGTGCGGGACTTCGAAACCCGCCCGAACACAAATCTTTAACCGTTACCCGCAAAGCTTTTACGACAACCAACATAAAAAAACAATGAACTTTAAAGATGAATTATTTTACCTACTTTGGAAAGAGAAAGACAAGTCAACATTTGAACAATGGATTTATGGTTCAAATAGTGTTGACTTCGAAAGTTGCGTTGGTGACAAATCGTATCTTGAAATCATTAGTGAAAATTATTCAGGGTTGACAATTAAGCAGGTTAAAAAATCAGTTTTTGAAAAATTAAACCAAAAACTAAAAAAAGAATTTAAAAACCATATCAGAACAAATCAGAAAGTGCTAAAAGCAACTTGTATTAAGACAACAGGGCTTGACTATGACGGAAAAAGCGAACGGAATTGGCAACTACAAGTTGGTAGGGAATATTACATTTTGGGAATTTCTGTTGACTTGAAAAAATCAGCAAATCAAATTTGCTTTCAAATATTCGACCCTTTTTACAGCGAGACAACTCCCTATGTTATACCAGCAGAACTCTTTGAAATTAAGGACAAAATAATACCTCCAAACTATTCAATTACGGTTGCGGACAACGCTCTACAACTTGACCCAATGGAATTTGTAGATAAGACATATGCCGCAGTTGAGCATTCATTTTGGGAAGACTATTTTGACGAACACGAAAAAGCGGTGAAAATATTTAAGGCAACAATTGAACGATTGGACATTGAATTAGACGCAGAAGAATATGGCGAGTAAATTGACAAACCAAGAAAGTCTGGCGAATAATAGGGTTAATCCACTTTATCCGAAGATCTTATTAAAATAAAAAACGCTGATGTTGCGCAAATCCATCAATTTTTCGGTGTATTAATGCAATGGAATTACGTATATAAATGAGTTATGGGCAAGCTTAAAGACGACAATAAATGACATTTAATGGAATAGACGGCCAAACCGTTGAGTTAAAAATAATCAACTACCAATATCCAGACATTAATGATGGCGATTGGGACGGAAATTGGTTAAATATTTATCTAAATGTGAAAAGCAAAGTCGGACATTGGCAGACAGTTGACCCATCCTTGACAACTTGGGATGTTCAGAGATTGATTAACTGGTTCGACACTCTTTCTAAAAACTTAGGACCAGAAGACACAGACATCAGTTTTACTGAGCCAAATTTGTCATTTGAAGTTCTGAACGACTTTAATTCCGACAAGACAACAGTCAGGATAAAATTCGACCTTGAATCTCGACCGCAATCTGCTAAAGACGACAAGGAATATTTCGTTGACCTCATTGCAGACAGTAATGAATTAAAAAGACTTTCGACAGAGCTAAAAAATGAATTGGAAAAATATCCGGAGAGAAAGCCAGCCCATAACAGCACCTTTCCAAAAGCGGGGCATTCGTGGTGGAAGAAAATTTTCGGCTCCGAATAAACATTAGAGGTAGCTTGACAGATGGTGCTTTGAAAGCCCCGCCCGAACGCCAAGCGCCAAAACGTTGCATGCCATTTTATCAAGACACATTACTATGAAATTATTCTTAATTATTTGTTGTAGCTTTCTTTCAACTGTTTCAAATGCTCAATCAGACAGTATTTATCAAACCTTGATAGCAAAAGCTAGTTTACTGCATCTTCAGAAGAATTATAAAAATGCTATCCCCTATTACGAAGAAGCATTTCAACTACAAAAACCTGATGCATTAACTGCTTACAAAGCAGCAGGTATGTATTCGTTAGACAGTAATGCCCACAAAGCTTTTCAATATCTGCAACTATCAATAGAAACCGGATGGACTGAAGCCGATTGGCTATCGTTCGACCCTTACTTTGATTATTTGAGAAATGTTTACCCTGAAAAATGGAAGCACATTACAGAAGAGGCTTTATTGGCAGAAAGCCAGTATGAGAAGCGTTTACAATTGCCTATCATACGCAAAGAAATTAATTTAATGACATTGAATGACCAAAAGCTGAGATATCAGAAAATTCAAACAAAGAATGATAGCATAAGAAAAAGTATCAATAAACAAATTAGGGAATCAGATTGGAGCAACATGAACCGTGCAAAAGAAATTATCAAGCAATACGGGTGGCTCAAAATATCACAGATAGGAAAAGATGGGCAAAACAACTTATGGCTTATTGTACAACATGCTGACCAAGATGTTCTATTTCAACAAACAGCCCTAAAAGCTATGCAAAAGCTACAAGGAACGAATGAAATTAGTATGGAAAACTTCGCTTTTCTATATGACAGGGTTCAGTGCAACCTCAATTATAACAACTATACGGTACGCAGGTAGAATGGACTAATAATGGCAAAGCTTCTGGATTTAGACCTATTGTAAAAGAATATTTGACCGATGAACTAAGACAAAAAATTGGATTGCAACCTTTAAAAATCTACGCACTTACCTATGGTTTTGCTTATCATTCAATAAGCATAGAGCAATCCAATAAAAAAGAAGCTGATTATAGGGCACAAGTGCTGTCGCTTTTAGACAGTGCAAAATATTACTACACAAAAAAAGAGTTTCAGAAAACCTATGACTTTTATAATAATGCCTCAACCTTTTTAGGTGGCATGAGTAATGCAGAAAATTTTGAAGCAGCGACTATTTTTTCAAAAATCGCCTTGGAAAACAAGGATGAAAAATACAAAAGTATAGCTCTGGATTTTTTAGATTTACTATTTCTTAGGAGAAGTATTAACAAAAAACAATTGAAACAACAATCCTCATTTAAAATACTTTATAATGACCCGAGATGGCTTACTATGAATAAACAGCTTAACTAATGCTTCAATTGAACTTTAGCATAATTGAAACTTTGTGCTCCGAAACCCAACCAAGCCACAACACGTTAGCACCAATTTTAAAACTGAATTGCTAGGCAGCGCATTTTACGGTTAATAAGACATGGTTCTCCCCCATCAACATTTGTGGTAAAACCTGACACTTTTAGCGTTTATTTTAAAAAAAAGGAATCTAAATATGAAAGAGCAGGAAAAAATATTGAAATATGATTTAATGTTAAAAAAGTACATTGACAATAAATCTTTTATTAAAATTTTCAGGACCGTATGTGACAAAGAAGAAAATGTGTCTGGATTTTTATTAGGAATGTCAAACGACTTTATGTTTATGCAGACGGATTATGACTTTATGCTTGATGGATATGCGATAATAGAAAAGTATGATTTTGACCGTATACGCCACTCCAGTTATGAAAGAACCCAAAGAAAGATATTTAAAGCCGAAGGGCTGTTAGAAAAAGCTTATGGTTTTGGCAAGCCATTACCTTTAACGAATTGGAAAGACATTTTTAATACACTTAAGAATTACGATTTTCATGTAATCATTGAAAACCTAAACAAGGATTATCTTGATTTCTCCATTGGCGAAATCATCAAGGTTACAGATAAAACCGTCAGTATACACAATTACAACCCAGATGGACAATTGGATGAAGAGCCTAAATCAATTAAATTTAGCACAATAAGCATTGTTAAATTCGGTGATCGTTATTCGACTACATTTAGAAAATACTTGAGAGAAAAAAAAAAAAAAAAATAACCAATCGCTAAATCCGCAGCAAGTCTACCCCAACGCAATATCAAAAATTAACGACTACGCTAAATCAACAAACCATCATGAATAAAATCTTACTTACGCTACTCGGACTAATGCTTTTAAGCCTGCACTCCGTTGCACAAACCAATGAAAAAGTCATTTATGTGGTAGACTCTATACTGGTAAAAGACGATCCCGAGGAAGGTGACGAAATCTTAGAGGCAGACATTGCAGATGTCACCATAGTCAAAAACAAAGACTCCCTAAAACTTTTGGGCTACGACAAAATGGATGGAGCCATTTTCATATTCACCAAAGAATATCGCAAAAGATCAGAAGAACTGAAGCAAATTCCATCATCAAAACAAATGGAACGAAAAGACGGCGTATGGTATTTCCGTGGCAAGGTATATAATGGCAAATTCATAGACTATTATTACAGTGGTAGAAAACAAGGAGAAGGCACCTTACTAAACGGGAAAGTACATGGACTTAGGACAATGTATTATCATAATGGAAAGTTGTCGATGGAAAGGACTTATTCCAACGGCATTGGAAATGGTTTAGCGAAAGAATACTATGAAGACGGTACGCTTAAACAAAAAGGAGAGTTTCTTAACGGTAAAGAGGAAGGAATCTGGGAAATGTATTTTCCTAATGGTCAGGTAAAACAGCGTAGCACTTTCAAGAATGGCACCATGGAAGGCGAAACAACGGTTTATTACTCAACAGGAAAAATCCTAGCGGTGGAAACAATAAAAAATGGAAAAGCAACACCAGACAAACGCCTTGAGAAGATCAACCAAGCCATGAATAATGGACATGCTAGCAGTAGAGAGGGCGACTATAAAGCAGCCATTAAAAGCTATTCAAAGGCCATAGCGCTCGACAGCAACAATGCCGAAGCTTATTTTGCGAGAGGAACTGTGAAACTAAATGACTTTCAGTTTGACGAAGCAGTTCTAGATTTTAACGAAGCCCTGAAGTTTGAGCCTTATTTTGAAAGAGCATTATCAAATCGAGCATTTGCAAGAATTAGAAAATATCAGCTGGGAAGCGGCAGAAAATTATCAGAAAGCAACGGAGTTACGGTAGTCGCCTCTAAAGATAATCCTGCAATTCCAGCAAACGATTTAAGCATCATCTGTAATGATCTGAAACAGGCAATATTCTTAGGTGATAAAGGAAAAATGGTTAAAGAAGCAGTAAAAGAATTTTGTGAGACTAAGGCTAATGAATAACGAGCTGATGCTAAACAACAGGCGTAAAAGATTGCCAAGTTATTCGACTTAATTTCCTAATAACAGCCATCTGCACGAAAACCATCTCGCTGATGCCGACATTGACGAAAATGGCAATACAACTGCTAAATGAGAAAACGAGAGAACAGATGAACTACAAATTGACTTTTGAAACAATAGAAAAAACCTTAACTTATTAAGCTCTAACCACAAAAAAACTACAATGACAACAAAACATTTATTATACCTTTCAACAGTAGCCATATTCATTTCTTGTGGCCGAAACAACAACCCGCAGCAAGTACAGCCAAACGGAAAATCGGATAGTGCTGCCGTATTGAACGACCCAAAAAACCACTTGAACATCCAAATGAACGAGTTCAGCGAGGTTGACAGTTCTGGAGTGTTGATGTTTCCGCTATCGATGGGCGAAACAGAGGCAGAAGATAGTGGTCTTTCCTATAAACGCATTTCAGACAACACCTATTGGAACATCGCTTTCTACAATTCTGTCACCAAAACCTATCATCTATTGACTGAGCGAAAAATACTCATCGGCAGCTATAGCCAAAATTATGGCAGTGATGGCAAAAACAACATTTCGACCGATAAAAAGCCTATTTTTTATACGGTGCGTACCGATGATTTTAACAAAGACAACAAACTGACCGACGAAGACCCTCAATACCTTTTCATTTCCGATAGATTTGGCAATAATTTCAAACAAATTTCGCCAGCAAACTACAACGTGAACAATTGGGAATTCGTTAAACGCTCCAACAAGGTGATCATGACGGTTTCCAAAGACAGTGATGGAAACGCGATGTTCGATAAAACTGATGAAATTACCACGTTTGAGTTTACGTTGGACAAAGATTCCGTGCCACAAGAAATTTTTCCGGAAAGCTTTAAGAACAAACTCAAAATATTATTTGATAAAGATTGGAAACGACTTAAAAAGTGATGGCTACACTTAATTAATTAACTTGAGTTCGGGTTAAGTATTTTTACAAATTCTTTAAAAGCTGCATTAAATTTATTTTTTTAGCTCGCCGCCGCTGGGCTCTTACTTTTTTCATGATTGTTTATTGTTTTTGGCGTTCAAGCTTTCGCTATGCTCAGGTTTGACCGCAAAATTAACAAAACCGAAGCTTACGGAGCTCATCAGCTTTGCTGATAAACTCTCGGTTGCTTATTTATTCAGCGTCATTTGTTTTCAATTGTTTTAATGCTTGCTTCGCAGGTTTCTTTCAAAGAAATTACTTTGGCTTTTTAACCCGAGTTCGATTATTAATTCATCGTTAATTAGCTTTCAAAACTAATACTGATCCCGAACGTTCGGGGTCAGGGTCAGTTATAGAAAAAATATTGTATATTATTGTAAATCAATAAATGATAATCGAACCGCAAAGTTTTGAAGATCGCCAAGATTTAGGAAGTTGTTAGCTATATACGTAGTTAGTTAAACGACTTAGCTGGCAAAGAAACGTAAGATCAAGAAATACCTTTCCCAAGTACGCCAAGCGGCCTTTTTGCATCGTGAAGCGCAAGCCGATTGGGGCGTAGCATTTGCCAAGGACTTGCACCAACAAGCAAAATGGAGAAGTGAAACGGCTCATTTTGCGCTAAAGAGCCTCAATTGAGCTGGAGCAAAACGAGGCCAAGCAGCCTTGAACTTTTGGTTCTTTTGGTTCAAGCCAAAAGGACGTAAAAAACAAATGCCGAAGCAGCACCTTTCCCGAGTACGCCAAACAGCGTGTAAGCTTGCCTAAAACAAGAGTTTTTTTTAACCGCAAAGTTTTGAAGAGCGCTAAGACAAGAAAAAGAAATTAGATGTAGAAAGGAATTAAGAAGAGTAGCAGGCGAACAAACTTACCATCAAGCAATGCCTTTCCTAAGCACGCTAAACGGCCTTTTGGCATCGTGAAGCGCAAGCCAATTGGGGCGTAGCATTTGCCAAGTAATTGCACCAACAAGCAAAATGGAGAAGTGAAACGGCTCATTTTGCGCTAAAGAGCCTCAATTGAGCTGGAGCAAAACGAGGCCAAGCAGCCTTGAACTTTTGGTTCTTTTGGTTCAAGCCAAAAGAACGTAAAAAACAAATACCGAAGCA
The DNA here is from genome assembly GCF_965249885.1 of Pedobacter sp. GTDB lineage: Bacteria > Bacteroidota > Bacteroidia > Sphingobacteriales > Sphingobacteriaceae > Pedobacter. The sequence goes on from NZ_OZ252254.1 coordinate 239,666, forward strand.
GCACCTTTCCCGAGTACGCCAAACAGCGTGTAAGCTTGCCTAAAACAAGAGTTTTTTTTAACCGCAAAGTTTTGAAGAGCGCTAAGACAAGAAAAAGAAATTAGATGTAGAAAGGAATTAAGAAGAGTAGCAGGCGAACAAACTTACCATCAAGCAATGCCTTTCCTAAGCACGCTAAACGGCCTTTTGGCATCGTGAAGCGCAAGCCGATTGAGGCGTAGCATTTGCGAAGGATTTGCACCAACAAGCAAAATGGAGAAGTGAAACGGCTCATTTTGCGCTAAAGAGCCACAATTGAGCTGGAGCAAAACGAGGCCAAGCAGCCTTGAACTTTTGGTTCTTTTGGTTCAAGCCAAAAGAACGTAAAAAACAACTTCAACAAGAGTTTTTTCAACCGCAAAGTTTTGAAGATCGCCGAGATTTAGGAAGTTGTTAGATGTATACGTAGTTAGTTAAACGACTTAGCTGGCAAAGAAACGTAAGATCAAGAAATACCTTTCCTAAGCACGCTAAATGGCCTTTTGGCATCGTGAAGCGCAAGCCGATTGGGGCGTAGCATTTGCAAAAGACTTGCACCAACAAGCAAAATGGAGAAGTGAAACGGCTCATTTTGCGCTAAAGAGCCTCAATTGAGCTGGAGCAAAACGAGGCCAAGCAGCCTTGAACTTTTGGTTCTTTTGGTTCAAGCCAAAAGAACGTAAAAAACAACTTCAACAAGAGTTTTTTTAACCGCAAAGTTTTGAAGAACGCTAAGAAAGAAAAAGAAATTAGATGTAGAAAGGAATTAAGAAGAGTAGCTGGCAAACAAACTTACAATCAAGAAATACCTTTCCTAAGCACGCTAAATGGCCTTTTGGCATCGTGAAGCGCAAGCCGATTGGGGCGTAGCATTTGCCAAGTACTTGCACCAACAAGCAAAATGGAGAAGTGAAACGGCTCATTTTGCGCTAAAGAGCCTCAATTGAGCTGGAGCAAAACGAGGCCAAGCAGCCTTGAACTTTTGGTTCTTTTGGTTCAAGCCAAAAGGACGTAAAAAACAAATACCGAAGCAGCACCTTTCCCGAGTAGCCAAACAGCGTGTAAGCTTGCCTAAAACAAGAGTTTTTTTAACCGCAAAGTTTTGAAGAGCGCTAAGACAAGAAAAAGAAATTAGATCAGGCTACTAGTGCAGCCCTAAATATCGCAAAGCACCCTTTAACACCATTAAAACAAATGAAAACTTGTTAGAAAATAAGAGACCGAAAATTAGCTGAACGAAAATTTGATGCGCTATCGCGAGCACATAGCATAATTATGTTATCTCGAAGTCACGTTAATTAGCAACCAGCGGTAGGTAACTTCTATCCTACCTCTTTACTACGAGCTAGGTGAGCAAACTACCCACACTCTTCTACTCCAACAAAGTTGACTGTCCAAAACTTTTAGGAATTAACTTAATTTCAGCAAGTTATTCTTATTTCTTAATTTGATTTTTATTCATTTAAATCATTTACACTATGTCTAAAAAAAATCAAATTTCGGCGGCAATTACCGCTGCACAGTCTACCGACGTGATGAAAAACATTGACAGCATCACCCAAACCCTTAAAGATGCGCTAATCATTAACCTTACAGCCGACGACCGATCGCATATGTTAAAAATGGGCGATAAAACCTTAGCTTTTGTACAAAAGGCATTGGAGTATGCCACACAAAATGAGGCGTTGTGTCCAGCATTTTTGGATTTAACAGAAGCAAAAAAAGACTACGAACTGGCAGCAGGCTTGCAAGCCATTAGGCAAAGGGTTTCATTGCTGTTAAGAGCCATTGAAGATGCCGAAATGGTGGCAGGCAGCGAAGCTTACGATGCCGCACTGATTTTCTATAACTCCGTTAAAGGGGCTGCTAGGTCTAACATTGCAGGTTCGCAGGCCATAGCGGATGATTTAAAAGTTCGTTTCCCGGGCAAAAGAAGAGATAACCTGCCTTCGGAATAAAAACCAAAGGGTCGAGCGTTCTCGACCCTTTTTTATGCCTCATCTTTGTTCCAAGATGCTAGTAAGCGCTACTACATTGCTTGTATGAGCTAGCCAATTGCTACTCCAAGGTTCGGTTGTGTTTGTCGGAGAAGCAATTTGGTGTCCCAACAAGCAAAGTTTGCTACTCCGAGTAGCATGGATGCTTCTAAAACAAGCAAGTTGGATGCTTAGAGAAGCAATTTGCTTGTCCGATAAGGAAAGTTTGGTTCTCGGAGAAGCAACGATGCTGCTCAAAGCTGCTTGGTTGACGCTTTTACTAGCAATAATGCTTGTTAGAGAAGCAATAATGCTAGTTTGACAAGCAATTTCCTTTACACAGGAGCAACGCTACTCACCGTCATGTTGAATTTATTTTGCAACGCTCATCGCCGTCATGCTGAATTATTTTGCAGCGCTCCTTCCGTCATGCTGAATTTAGTTCAGCATCTTTAAGCACCAGTATTAATAATAGGATAACCCAACAGATCCCGAAATAAATTCGGGATGACGGCAATAGTTAAAAGATTCCGTCGAGTACGTCATGCAGAATTGAGTTCAGTATCTCTAAAAGTGATTAAAAGACCTTTTTGCAGAAGCCTGTAGTTAAGTAGCGTTGTGCTAGAAGCAACCGAATACAGCGCTAAAAACCGTTCCTCACCGTCATGCTGAATTTAGTTCAGCATCTTAAAGCAATTGAAGCGCTTTTTTACGTCTACTCCTTTTAATTGTGGAAAAGTTGTTTTGTAAAAACTGAATTAATCTATTAGTTTCGAGTTAATTAACGTTCGGTCTTCTCTCTCAAAAGGTTTTCCGAAAGATTTTATTAAAATATAATTGAGCTATTTTAGTTGCGCAAAGCTTGACACTTTGGGTGTATTTGCGCCATTTTATAAGGGGTATCAGTAAGTTACCAGCCATTTTAAAAAGACAGACATGATAACAGAAAAACTAAGTCTAATCAATGAACAGACATCTCCTCTGTTTAGACTAATGTGGATTCATAATGTTGATGAGCCTGCCCGAATACACTTTGACAATAACATTAGTGCATTTCATATCGGCAATGGAGTATTATTAAGCGTAGCTCATAATTTAAGAACTGAAGCTACTGCTTTCAAATCAATAGACGAAGCTTCCTTTCAAGCAAATATTATTGCAAATGTTGCTCCGAATCTAAGACAATTATTCAATAATAGTTATTTATTTGACGCAGCTACCAATAAACGCTATATAACCCAAATAACCGAAGCAGATGCTCAAATATTAATCAACGAACTTAAGAGAATTAATTACGACACTCGATGGGTTACTCTAACGCAAAGAAATATTTGCAAACCGTTTTTAATTGTGCAATTCAGAACAAACCAATTTTATTCTGACCCTGCATTAACAGCACTATTTAATGGCAACAGATACTTTTTTGAACCGCAACTTAATCGACATACGTTTCTGATCGAGGTAGAATTAGTGAATGCCTTTTACAGCAATGACTCAGCTATATACAGAATTACTAATACTGACCAAGCCATAATAAATCGATTACCAAGTATTTCTCCTGACTATACTTTGCTTGATAGTAGCACTGAAAATTATTATTGTTTACAAAGTGCACCAGTTGACAACCTAGGGAGACTTTTAAACGATGCAAGAATCGAAGGCTTGTTAGACCATTGGAATATTTTTGGCGACCCAATGGGAGGAAACTATATTATGGACGGGACAAGATATTTAATCAAAGGTTATTTTAGGTTTGGTTCATCTGGTGCCCCATACGTTGTTTATGACAATGAGACAAACAGTTTTAAAGTTAATTCAATTCAAAGTGAAGCCAGTGGAATACAACTTGCAATTAATAATAATCGCAATGGAAACTTTCAATACATTAATGCAATTGCTTCACCATTGAATAACATTAGGACAGAAATCGAACAAGCACTTGGAGTATAAAAAAACGGCTGGTAACACGGGTTCCTATGTAAAGCAGTTTTCCTAGAACCAAGTTAATCATTCCTTTTAAATATTCCAATAAATTGACATTTGGGGACTAAATTAATGCTCCTCAAACACCTCGATAATCATTAAGCTCAGGCTCCTATGTGTGGCTGCTTCTACGCGGAAACACCACCTGCACCCGTATGGTTGTATTGATTTTAAATACAGCTACCTGCTTTGCGGTGTGAAAGCATCAAGCTTCACAACCCATGTTTTGTAGTCTGGATTTTGTTTTTTGATGAGCTTTTAACAATTATGTTTTCTATATATATATCCTTTTTATGCCATAGCCTGTGGTTTTTGGTGATTGATCTGATAAGGTTTCCCTGTTTTGATAACCGACAGGATACGGTTCAATAATTTTCTGGCAATCTTAACTACAATACTTTTTGGGTTCTTGCCAATATGTGTACGGTAATAGGACTGCATCTGTGGATCTAGCCGCAGGGCAACCCAAGCAGCTTCTATAATATAACTACGTAGCAAACCTCGGCAACGTGGGGTTACCCCAAACACATTCTCTGTACCTCCGCTATTGCGCATCATCGGTACCAGTCCAATGTAGCTCGCAAAACTTGCCTCGTTGCCAAACCGCCTAATATCGCCCAGTTCGGCAATTAAGGCACTGGCCAAATAACCGCCAATACCCGGAATACTTTTAAGCAGATAATAATCCTGTTTATGGTGTTTACGGCAATGTGAACGTAGCTGGTTGGCCAGTTCCAGATATTCGCCATAGATAAACTCGTAAACACGCAACTTACTGTTTAGGCATTGCTGGCCTGTAGCAGAACGCCATTCGATGTGCTTAAGCCATTCGATAAACGACTTGGTCCAATTGGGATTGTCATGGGCCTCGGGAATTTTTATGCCCTGATAAAGCAGCAAGCTCTTGATGTGTGTTTTAGCCGACCGAAGCTGGCGGGTAATGGCAGCCCGATGCCTTAAAAGACTTTTTAGTTCGTCTTCCCAATCAGTTGGAATATGAATAGCCTTCAGTTCGCCCAACGATAGTTGCCTGCTCAGGTTACGGCAATCAAGTTTATCGGTCTTCTGGTAATATTGCTTGTTGCTGGTGGGCACATCTGCTGGGTTTACAACCGTTACATCCCAGCCCATCTGCATAAAATAACGTGCCGCACTAAAACCACAACAACCAGCCTCGTAGGTGAGCGCTATATCGTAACCGGGAAAGTTCCGCTCAACGTAATCATAAACCACTGAAGGGTCTGCCGGAACGGTGAAACTTTTGTGGTCGCTAATATCACTTCGGATATGAACCGACCAGCTTTTCTTGTGAATGTCGATACCAATGTATAACTTCGGTAAAGCAGTAATTTCTGTTGCCATATTTCAATTGTTTTGGTAGCTAATTAACGTTAGACTACATCTTTTTTGGATGGAACAGGATTGCTGCTTTTACATGGGTGCTTTGCGTCAGGCGGGGTGACGTGCAAACTTGGAGCTTTGTGCTTCTATTCAAGTCCAGTGCTGGTTGACAGTTCTGTGCTTCAAAACCCGCCCGAACGAAAAGTCCTAAACCGTCACCTTCAATTTAAATGACTGATTCACTATGAGTAAATCAAAAAAAAGACAAGAAATATTTAAAAAGTTTGTTGATAATGACACAAATTATTGGGACGACTTTTTAGTTAAAGAATTAAATGCCGAATCAGACAGAGGTTCTGTTATTCTTGCGTGTTCACTTTTTGACATAGCTTTAAAAGCAAAAATTAAATCGTTTTTAGTTCACATTGAAAATGTAAATGATGACATTTTTGACGATGCGAATTCTCCTTTGTCAACATTTTCTGCGAAAATAAATATGGCATACAGGCTTGGGATCGTTAGCAACCATCTAAAATCTGATTTACATACCCTTCGAGATATCAGAAACTCCTTTGCTCATAATATTGACGAATGTAGTTTTGACGATACAGAAGTAATAAACTCAATAGAGAAACTTAAAACTTCATCAAAGTTCATTGAACGATTTGAGGGAATTAGAAACGACTGTTTTCCCTCTGGCTATAAAGGTGATTTCATAATGTTTGCTTCAATGCTTTTGTCAACTTTAAAATCAGAATATATTAATCAATTAGAACCGGCTACTGCTGAATGGGTGTATAATCAAGATTATTACAGTCCAGAATAAACTGCAGGTAACACGGGATCGCGTCAGGCAGGCTGATCCCGATTTGGCGGGACAGGCTATGCAAAATTGTAACTTTGTGCCCCCGAAAGCTTCGGGAGTTCAGCGCTTGGTTGACAGTAAAGCCCTTCGAAATCGCCACCTTTGGGCAGCTGCAAAAAGTTAGCAGGCATTTTAAGGACGGCAGAAACAAATGACAATATTCAAAGAAATACGGACATTAATAATTATTCTTCTTCTGACAGTTTTCAGTTTCGGCTGTAAAGAAGAAAACCATATCGAAAAGTATAACGTCAATGTCGACTCATTGAAAACATTGCCAGACGGCATTTTTGCTTATAGACGTGGGAACATTTTTTTTGACAACGGAAAATTTATGATTTGGTATACGTTAGACAACTCTGGAAATGTTAAAGACATATTTAAAATCAACGACTTGACAAACCAAAATTCAGACAAAACAGCCGCAATAAACAAATACAATATAGATACAACGGGAAATAAAATTGTTATGCAAAGGTTTATTGATTTGAGTAGAAAGTTTAAATTCGGACACATAAAGGTTGATAAAACAAACAAAGTTTCATTTTCATACCGTGACGGACTTTCAGAGCAATTTGTAATGACCTTTAATGACAGTTTAAGAAACAAATATTCAAATAACAAGAACTTTAAACTTTTGACAAATGGTTGGTTTGAATATATTGACAGATAGAAAAACGACTGCTAACAGAGGTTTTGCCTCAAGCAGACTGATCCCGATTTGGCGGGACAGGCTATGCAAACTTGGAAATTTGTGCCCCGAAAGCTTTCGGGGTTCACTGCTGGTTGAAAGTAAATGCTCCAAAAACCGCCCGAACGGGAATACTTGAAACTTTAGTGCTACCTTTATACCACCGTGAAACAAACACCTTACCTACTGACAATTATAATTGGGCTTTTAAGTTGTAATGCGCAACCGAAGCAAGTTGACAAAAACACGCTTGCTATTACAGCTACTAAAACCATTGAAGCTAACAATTCAAAATATTACACACAACAAGACACAATTTTAATAGCCACCGAAATTGGTGATACTTTGAGATTTGCCAAACAAGACTTTAATAAAATTGTGGATGAACATCCTGAACTATTTCAAGAATTTCCGGCACACCCCGACAAGCTCTATTATCGCTTTGTAAATGGTCTAGACTTTGGGAGCGAACAAGGACAAGACATTTATTATGCCTTATATGCTTACTTTTTAAAACAAAAAAACGGCATCACAAAGTATGCTAAACAACGACACAACCTTATCGAAATATATTCAAGAATAAACGCCTTATTCGAAAATCTCCAATATGGAGGAACATACTTTGGACACCAACAAATGAGAATTTTAGGCTATACAGAATATTCAATTTTCCTTTACCCTAAAGAGAAAAATGAACTTGAAAAAACTTATGATATCACTAAACAAAAAGAACTTTATATAAAATCGTTAAGACAACTTATAGCAGACGAAAGCAAAATTGATTTTGAAACAATAGGACAGAAAAAAGTTGAGCGAACGAAAAAACTAAATAAAATTGTTGACGAACTAGACAGCTTGATCACAGACAATTTTTATTTGAGGCGAACTCAGGAATTCCATTATAGCAACTACGAATATTATTAACCAAGTTCTCTACACCAAAACTTAGCCCTGTAAACAAATGAAAAAACTTCTCACTCTACTTTTTATAGGCATGGCAGCTTTAACTTATGGCCAACAAGCAGCCCCAATAAAATTTGATATTGTAGACTTCAATAAAAAGATGGCTGTTGCGGAATGGTTGTATGAATATGACATGATTGCTTGGAGAACTTCGGACAGCGTAATGGTCCAAAACAAGAAAGACTTGGCCAGGTTGGGAAGTGACTGGTTTTGCTTCAAAAAGGGTGATACTTGGCACGCCATTTACGGAAAATATGAAAACCATCAATTTGACCTTGTTTTTCATTTTACGGTCGATAAAGGCCAAGTAAGTAAAACAAACCAACCTGTTGATACGACCTTGCTTCATCGTTATTCGAGAGCATTACAAACTGCAACTGGCCAGATTAAGCTGCTCAAAGACACTGTTAACATTAGATTTAATCAGTACATCAAAGAAAATGACGATAAAACACTTTCCGTATGGATTTTGCCAGCTTTTCAAACCAATAATGTGGCAGTTTACGGCGGCGAATTTATTTATACCATTGACCCAAAAGGAACAAAAGTGCTGAAAGACGAAAGCTATTTTCAGGGGAAGTTCCGCGGTTTCAACGTGGGAAATCCGAGAGAAATTTGGTTGAACTATCAGGAAACCGATAAACCTACGTTGGGCGCAGTCTTTTTTGCATGGTATTACAAATCCTACTTTACAAAAATAGGCATCGACAACTCAAAAAGTATCAGTACGCCATTCAAATCAGACGGTGGTTGGACTTGGATACATGGCGAAAAGCAACCTGAAAAAAAGTAGAAAGAGCGAAATTATTGAAAGGGCCTGAACTTGGTTTAAGCATCAAAGGAAACAGGAGTAATTAGTATAAAATCGGTTTCGGCAATATATGCTTGGATAGATGATTTAAACACTAGACCCCGCTGCTATGTTTGCAGCAAAGGCTTAAGTTTTCAGCCCAGATTGCAGCGGAAATACTTTTTGTTGGTTTTATTCGGCAAATAGTTGGTGTTGTGAAAGATGTTTCGACAAGCTCAACATGACAAATGTGGGTAGTACCGCGAACAAAAATATTGCAGCGGAAAGCGGGACCATTGGGAAATAGTAGCACGAGCTTTGCGCTTCAAAAAATACTAAATACCCTTAATTTACTGAAGCCGAAGTTTATTCGATTCTGAAAGAATTTTATAGCAGCCAACACTTAGAAACTACTTAAATTGCTGTTGATTAACATACAGGTGTCATGTTGAGCTAGTCGAACCGTTCTTTAATAGGTAGTCTTCGACAAGCTCAGACTGACAAGTAAATAGTTTCTTACATTCATATAAAGTATTTCCTTTAAGATGATTAAAACTAAGGTAATTGAACGAGTTGTTATCTTCGAAATTGCCGACAGTAAATTAAGGTGAGGGAGCATCACATTTACCAAAAAATAGAAAAACAAAATGAACAATCAACCAAAATTTAATCCACAAATTCACTATCGCAGATCCATCAGATTAAAAGGGTACGATTACGCACAAGCAGGATTGTATTTTATCACCATCTGTTGCCAAAATAGAATACATAGATTCGGCGATGTGGTTGGTGGTAAAATGGTGTGCGATGAATTCGGCCGTTACCAAACAATTGGGGTTATTGGGATTGGATGACAAATTATGGCAACGCAATTATTACGAACACATCATTCGCGATGAACGATCGTATCAAAATATAGCTGAATATATCATCAAGAATCCTGCGAAATGGGCTCGCGACAAATTTTATGATCAATAAAACCACAAAAAAATCCCCAACAGTTTTAACACCATTGGGGATTTGTACAAGTCATCAAATCTAATTCTTTCGTTCTATCTCTCTATCCATCTCCGTCATATTCACATTGGTGGATTGAGAAAAATCATCTAACAGGTAATTGTTAAAATAATCCGCTAAACGCCAAAACATGTATTCCGTCATATCACCAAAGCCGTGGCGCTGACCAGGAACAATGATAAAATCGAAGCGTTTGCCTGCTTTAATTAACGCATTAGCCACTCTGATGCTTCCCGCCGGGTGTACGTTATTATCGATATCGCCATGCATTAATAACAAGTGACCTTTCAAGTTCTTCGCTAAATCAGGATTTTTATCAATCGAATATTTGAATGAAGTATCGCCTTTTAGGGAAACAATCTCCTTTACGCCATGATGTTTTTCGCTCCACCAACGGTTGTAAATGCTATTATCATGGTTACCCGCAGCAGATACGGCCACTTTAAAGAAATCAGGATACACCAACATTGCCGCCGTTGACATGAAACCACCTCCAGAGTGTCCAGTGATACCCACTTTATTTGCATCAATGTATGAATATCTATCGGCTAGCTGCTCAATAGTTGCTTTTTTATCTGCCAAACCATAATCACGCAAGTTGCCATAACCATAGGTGTGGTACCATTTTGATCTCGCAGGGTGACCTCCCCTATTACCTACCGTTACCACAATGTAACCTAGCTGCGCCAAACGATCCATCCTATCCATGCTACGGCCAAATGATTTGTTTACTGCCTCTGTTTGCGGACCTGGATACACGTACTCAATTATCGGATATTTTCTAGTAGGATCAAAGTTGAACGGCTTGTACATTACGCCATATAAATCGGTAACGCCATCATCAGCCTTCACTTTAAAAGGTTCAGGAAATTTATAACCTGCCGCCATCAATAAGGATAGATCTGTAGTTTCCAATTCCATCACTTTGTTTCCGTTGTTATCGTAAAGTGTTGATTTTGGCACCGTATTCACCCTTGAATAGTTGTCTACAAAGTAACGACCAGCATCGTTCATGCTGCTAGCATGGTCAAAATCGCCTGCGTTTAACAATTTCAAACCTGAACCATCGAAATTAACACGGTATAGGTGGTAATAGTAAGGATCTTCTTTGGCTTCCCTCCCGTTGGCGGTGAAATAAAGCACTCGAGCTTTCTCGTCGATATTCACAATATCTTCGCAATGGAAAGCACCTTTGGTGATCTGATTTTTCAATTTACCATTTTCGTCGAACAGGTAAAAATGTCCCCAACCATCACGCTCACTCCAATGAATCAATTCTTTTCCGCCGTTAACCAGGCCCGGGCGTTGTACTTCCACGTAGGTGTTGAAACGCTCCTCGATTAAAGGTTTGATACTACCGCTGGCTACGTCAACGGCACAAATATCAATGCGTTTCAAATCACGGCTGGTGCGGCCCATGTAAAACTTACGATCATCGCCCAACCAAACCGCCGGACGGAATTCATTATCTCGATCTACATTTAAAGCTGGCTTGCTATACACATTTAAGCTTTGATCTTTAAACGCTGATACATTTAATTTTTTACCTGCTTTGGCTGCAAAATCGAATAACCAAATTTCATCTTGTGGTGCTTCGGCTTCGCCAGGCATTTGGTATTTGTAGGTTTCCAACGTAGGGCGACCAGCAGCAACGCTATTGATTACCCACAAATCTTTCACCTTGCGGCTATCAGAACGTTGGATCACAAAATATTTGGAATTTGGCGACCATAGTACAAAAGCCCTGCGACGCTTTTTATCATTTTTAAGCACTTCCTCATTGTTTTCGCCACTGCCGTCACTTCCAAAAGCATAGTACTTTACGCCATCTTTAGTTAATTGATGTTCTACAATGGTACTGTCATCTTCGTTTTTAAGCGCTTTTTGGTAATTGGATTTATCCATCCAATACAAATTGTAGTTGCGGGTAAAGATAATCGCCGACGAATCTGGCGCTACGGCTCCCCAATTTGGCTTAGCTTTAGCACGTTTAAAGTCTTTAATTTCGCTTAACTTTTGTGCAGCCAGTTCATATTTGAACTTGAAGATTTTCTTCTGCATCGAGTCGGCTGCCTTCTTGTCTTTCCTGTCGGGCTTTACCTCGTCAATGGTACTTTTAATTTCGAAGGTGATGCTTTTCTCATCATTGCTAAACTTTAAGTTTTCCAATGGCAAATGTTGTCCATCAAACGGATCACGAATGATCAAAGTAATTTCAGCAGCGAGTTTAGCTGGATCAAACAACATCTTTTTGCTTCTAGCACCGGGATCTACCAAGTACCAGTTTTTGCCGTTTGGCGTTTCATAATCGTACCAAAATTGGTTGCTTTGCTTTAACCAATGCGGATCAACCGATGTAGAATAAATCATTTTGCGAAGTTTGCTAGGCGAAAACCTTGCTGCCTGCTGATAATTTGCTTTTTGTGGCGCTTGTACAACTTCGGTAGTAGTAATGGTTTTAGTTTGTGCCATTACCGCAGCTCCCGAAATTAAGCTCAACAAAGAAAGAAAGTAAATTTTCTTCATTATAAATAGGTTAGTTAATTGTTGGATATTTAATGGAGCTAATTTAAATCAAAATTCAGTTCACAACCTTGTTTTTTATGTAATAAATGAGTGATTAAGCAGATATCTACATCGATACTTTGCTGATCATTATTTTTTCAACAATAGCGGCAATACTAGTGTTATTGCTTAGTTTTGTTCACAAATTAATTTACTTTAATGAAACCAATATTCTTACCCCTATTTGTTTTAGCATTAGCCTTAAATTTTGGCTGCCAATCTAAGTCGCAACCTTCAAATGCGGCAGCAAACGATAGCACCGCTACCGATGGAACTGCTGTAGTTAACAACGAGGCTGAAAGTGCGCCAATTGACACTAAAAATATTAAAGTGGCAGATGCGAAAACCATTTTAGCTAGACCGCAAGTGCCAATTTTATGCTACCACCAAGTGCGCAACTGGCGCTCAACCGATGGGCAGATGGGCAAGGATTATACGGTAGAGATACAGAACTTTAAAGATCAAATGAAAATGTTGGCCGATAGCGGTTACCATACCATTTTGCCAGATCAGCTATATGCCTACCTTAACGAAGGTAAAGCGCTTCCTAAAAAACCAATCATGTTAACTTTTGATGATACGGTTTTAGATCAGTACACAGTGGTAAATCCAACCTTGAAGAAATATGGTTTCAAAGCCGCTTATTTTATCATGACGGTTTCTATTGGCAAAAAAGGCAAGTTTGTGAACTATATGAGTGCGGAACAAATCAAGGAGCTTTCAGATGAAGGTAACACCATTGGCAGCCACACTTACGATCACAAAAACTTCAAAAAATACGCAGGTAAAGATTGGGAAGAACAGCTAGATAAGCCAACCAAAAAATTAGAAGAAATTACTGGAAAGAAAATTGAATACTTCGCTTATCCTTTTGGTTTATGGAACAAAGAAGGTTTCCCTGAATTGAAAAAAAGAGGATTTAAAATGGCATTTGCTTTAGCAGATAAACGCAATGAAAATGACCCCTTAATGTGCGTAAGAAGAATTATTGCCAGCGGATTTTGGAGTCCTAAAACTTTACACAACAACATCGTAAGAAGTTTTTAATACACAATGAAAAAGTTTTGTTTAGGGGCGTTAATTTGCCCCTTTATATTTTATGGCTGCCAACCTAGCTCAGGCGATACCAACAAAACGGCAGTTCATGTTGATAGCAGCGCAAAAACACCAAGTGTAACAGATTCGGTGATTAAAGCCAATACTGCTGTTGAAATCTTAGCTAAAAAAGAAGTTCCAGTACTTTGCTACCATCAAATTAGAGAATGGTTATCCAGTGATGGAAACCGGGCTAAAGATGATATCATTGCACCAGCTAGGTTTAAAGAGCATGTGAAAATGCTAGCCGATAGTGGTTACCACTCGATTTTACCTGATCAGCTTTACGATTATTTGGTTTACAATAAGCCGTTGCCAACCAAACCCATCATGTTCACTTTTGATGATACGGATTTAGATCAATTTGAGGTGGCCTACCCTACACTAAGGCAATATGGCTTTAAGGGTGTTTATTTCATTATGACTGTTGCTATTGGTAAAAAGGGACGTATTTCGTACATGAACGCCCAACAAATTAAGGAGCTTTCGGACAATGGAAACGTCATTGCAAGTCATACCTACGACCATAAAAACTTCGCCAAGTTTACAGAGGAAGATTGGAAAACACAAATTGATGAACCTACCAAAAAGCTGGAAAAAATTACCGGAAAAAAAGTGGCGTACTTTGCCTATCCGTATGGAGTTTACAAAGCCAGCTTGCTGCCAAAGTTGAAAGAGCATGGCTTTAAAGCGGCATTTATCCTCTCTACTAAAAGAGATGAAAATTATCCACTGTATACCATCAGAAGAATTATTGACCCTGGGCATTATACCGCAAGAAATTTGATGCACAGTATTAAGAAGAGTTTCAAGTAAGATTTGTTTGCGAACGATAACGTAGAAAATCTTACTAAAGCAATCAAGAAATACTATCTATCGTATATTTCTTTCCGTTAAAGTCAAACGCCTCGCCTTTAGCTTTACCAATCAGCAATTTTCCTATGGGTGAGGCAGCGGAAACCGCGAAGTAAGTTTGATTGTTCAGCGTAAGTTGCCCAGCACTGATGCTGATATAAAAGTTCCCATTATTAGTAAACACCAAACTACCCGCCCTAACTTTTGCTGTTTCGGCAACATCCGCCAGGCTTAAAAGCACCGACTTCTGCTGTTGCGCATCTGCCAAAAGCTGTTTGTTCCTGTTGATGTCTTGTTGAGCCATTTCCCTACCGGTCTCAAATTTATCGCCAGCACTACTTTTGGTATCGTCGTTACTGGCTTCTTGAGCTTGTTGCAAAGCTTCAGTTGCGTTGGCAATACGTTGATCAATAAACTTCAAGCAAAGTTCGTAGAGTTGATTTTTCAAACTGATGATTGTTAGATTGGTATTTCAGATTAATTGATAGTTGGTATATCCACGTGTTGACAGCGTAAGCAATCACAGTTCCTAACTGAAAACTGCAACTGTTAACTTTCCATCCACTGCACTTTCTCGCTCATCGGTGTACGGTTGGCAGCTCTTGGTTCGGCATTGTGATAACCCATGTAAAACAGACCGTAACATTTTTCGTTTTCGGCCAAACCTAGGAAATTATCCAAATGAGCAATTAACGGTGGTGAACTCCAATAAGCACCAATATTTAGCGCCTCGGCTGTTAGCGCCATGTTTTGTACTGCACAGGCAACAGCGGCTATTTCCTCCCAAGCGGGCAACTTATCTTCATTAAACTGAATACATATGGCAACAATGACATCTGCTTGAGCGGTTTTTTGAGCGAAACTATCGAACTTTTTCTGCAAAAATTTATCAGCAGGTACGGTTTGTTGGTAAATCTTACCAAGCTCCGCTCCTAACTTTGCTTTGGCACCTTTGGCAATTACCTTGAAACGCCAAGGCTGCGTTAATTTATGGGTTGGCGCATAGTTGGCACTCTCTAAAATCTCATCGATTAGCTCCCTAGGAATCTCCTTTTGGATGTAACTTTCAGGAAATACGCTTCTTCTGCTTTTGATAATTTCTGATAAAATTGTTGCCTTTTCATTCATAGCGCCAAAAGTAAGATTTTAATTGTTGCTTTATGTTTCGTGCTTGTAAAATTGAGTGATCAACCAATGATGCAGCTCAGTTTACTTGATTTTTAGCTGCTTCCTAATTTGCTTCACCTTGGCAAAAAATGCAATGCTTTCTTTATCCACCAAATACTCCATGGTGGCAATTAATTCTTCTTTTACCCAAGGATGTTTAGGACAAAAATTGGCTAATATATTTAAACAATGAGATTTGATGGCAACTGGCACATCATCGTCAATTAACCAAGCGAAAGTGGTTTCTACTAAATGAGTTGTATCGTAACTGGCTAAAAAATCTTTTACCTGCTGTGGTGCATTTTTCTTGGTGAGCAATGCCAATATTTTCCCGAAATGCCTACGAGCAGAAAGGTTGTTTTGTGACGAAAAACGGTCTGAAAAATACGCTAGATATGGCACGAAATTTTGCGGATGATTTACGTAGATATTTTCTAAAATCCACGCGGCCCTGAATCCTATTTGCTCCTCCGGATGGAATGTGAGATCGATTACATCCTTAATGGCATCGGCCTGCGACGATGCCAGCTCAGCCAACAAATGTACTTTTGTTTTTTGCAGGGTGTTTTTGATGTCCGTTAATAGTTGCTCTTTCATTGCTTTTTAAAATTAGCATTTTACCGATAATAATTGCTTAGCGAGTTTCTTTTTGCTTGGGGTTTGGTTGCAGTAACTGGAGTTAAATAAACCCGATTGAACGGTTAGCCCGCATGCCGAGGTAGCGCTTGGGGCGGCTAAGAGTGAAAGCGGGACTGAACTAGCCAAGTACTGCTTGAATTCATTTTCAAAACAAAGCAAGTTTCGGATTTTAAGTTACCCCGGTTTGTGAGATTTTTGCTTAAATTTAAGGCTGATGAATACGCAAGAAGAGCTGAATTATGCAAGAATTGCCAAAGCAATTGAGTATATAAAAACGCATTTTAAAGATCAACCCAACTTGGATGATGTGGCAGAGCATGTAAATTTAAGTCCGTTCCATTTCCAACGCTTATTTACGGAATGGGCTGGCACTAGTCCGAAGAAATTTTTGCAATATGTGAGTGTAAATTATGCTAAGCAACTGCTAACAACGCAAAAGGCAACCTTATTTGACACTGCCTTCGAAACCGGATTATCGGGCACCAGTCGCCTACACGATTTATTTGTGAACATTGAGGGAATGACACCTGCAGAGTATAAGAATGGCGGTTCCGAACTTGACATCAACTTTAGCTTGAATGCCACAAAATTTGGTAATTTATTAACGGCTGCCACTCCAAAAGGTGTTTGCTACATGGCGTTTTATGAAGATGAAACCACAGCAATTAACCTGCTAAAAGCAAAATTTCCTAAAGCACACTTTCACCTTAAAATAGATGATTTGCAGCAGAATGCGATGTTAATATTCAAGGAAGATTGGAGTAACCTGCCTGAAATTAAATTACACTTAAAAGGAACGGATTTTCAATTGAAGGTTTGGGAGGCGCTGCTTAAAATTCCGATGGGACAGTTGGCAACCTACGGCAAACTAGCACATGAAATTGGCAATGTGAATGCATCAAGGGCGGTTGGAACAGCTATTGGGAGTAACCCGGTTGCTTTTTTAATTCCTTGCCACAGGGTGATCCAAAGTAGTGGTAATTTTGGAGGTTACATGTGGGGCAATACACGCAAAACAGCGATTATTGGCTGGGAGCAGGCGGTGGTTGGTAATCAGTGAACAGGAATCAGGGGTCAGGAGTCAGGAGTCAGTGATCGGTGATCAGTACCTAGATATCGATGTTCAGTAGAAGGATTATTTTTTAAATTTGGAAATCAGCATTAACCTATGGCTATAAAATGTTTTGAAGATATTGTGGCTTGGCAAAAGGCACAAGACTTTTCTGTATTTATTTACAAGAGTTTTGGAAATTTAAAAGATTGGGATTTCCGAAGTCAAATATGTAGAGCGTCAGTTTCGATTTCCAACAATATTGCAGAAGGGTTTGACAGAGGCACAAAACCGGAGTTTAAGCGATTTTTGTATATCAGTTTGGCTTCGACAAGTGAAGTAAAATCAATGTTGTACCTTGCCAAAAGGTTAAATTATGTTGATGAGATCACTTTTATAACTTTGCTTTCTCAAGCACAGGAAATTTCAAAAATAACCAACGGACTTATCAAATCGATTGCCTGATACCTAACACCTAACACCTAACCACTAATACCTAACCCCTAACCCTAAAAAATGACCTTATTCACCAATATCCAAGACGCTTCAAAAAACTTTCTTCCTAAAGACGGTGTTGTAAATTACTACGGCACAATTTTCAGCAAAGCTGAAGCTGATATTTACTATAAAAAATTGTTAGAGGAAATTGCTTGGGAAAACGATCAGGCGGTGATTTTCGGCAAATTGATTATCACCAAACGTAAAGTGGCTTGGTACGGCGAAAAGCCTTTTCAATACACCTATTCCAACATCACTAAAACCGCACTACCTTGGACAGAAGAGCTACTAGCCTTAAAAAATAAGGCTGAAGAACTTTCTGGGGAAACTTTCAACTCCTGCTTACTAAACCTTTACCACAACGGCAGCGAAGGCATGGCTTGGCACAGCGATGCAGAAAAAGATTTGAAAAAAGACGGCGCTATTGCCTCTTTAAGCTTTGGAGCGGAAAGAAAATTTGCCCTTAAGCACAAAGAAGATAAAACAACCGTTTCGCTGTTTTTGGAACACGGTAGCTTACTGATCATGAAAGGCACGACACAAACGCATTGGCTTCACAGGTTACCGCCTACCAAGTTGGTAAGCAAACCGAGAATCAATTTGACATTTAGAACGATTGTGGGGTGATGTGCCTAACAACTACTACCATTCCCAAGGATTTTCAATTTCTAGGTTAGCAATCCCCTTAAAATCTTCCACATTTCTAGTTAGTAAGACATATCCACCGACTAGAACCGTGGCAGCTAGTAGCTCATCTGGCAATTTGATTTTTTTAGATTTCCTGATAGAAATGGTATTCTCAACGATGTTGGCATCTACATACACAACCGTTACCATATCTATGAAAGCGATTAAGCTTGGTAAAACGCTGGGGTGACCTAATTTTCAATTCTATTGACAAATGAAATATTGAATTCCTCATCAATAATATTACTGATTTTAATAGCAGCACTTTTCGGCAATAGGCCACCGACATATTCAATCAGTATATTGGTATCAATTAAATATCTCTTTCCCATTTTTCTCTACTCTCAACAACGCTTTTTAAAAGCTCTTTCGCTGTTTTCGACGGAATGGCACCGACATAATCAGATGGCTTTTTTGGTAACGAATCACTTTTCTTAAATGAAACACCAAATTGTTTCAATATTTCCTTAATTAAAGCACTTTTCTCGTCGGGAACGTTTATAATCAAAGTCTCCATAACCAAATTTAACAATTTTTATTCCAAATCCTAGCCATGCTTTTTTTGCTTGTTCATCTTAGCTTTTTCACCGCTGCTGTAGTTAGTTGTTTTTGCATTGCTTTCTTTTTTAGGCTGAAACGCAGCATTTCTAAACGCTTCCTCTTCTGCCTGCTGCCGCTCTAATTCCTTTGCATTTTTAGTTTTAACCTTAGCCGTTTTGCTGGTATCTTCTACAAGTAAACCATCAGGCAAATCAGCTTCCTGCATCTTTTGCCCTATCGCTTGTTCTATCTTTCTTAATTCTGAAAGTTCTAAATCAGCAATAAAATTAAGCGCTACAAAATCCACCTCATCTTTTTTAAGCACTCGGTTAATGTACAACATCCTATCTTCCGGCAGCTCAAAGTGAAAAACAAACGGAATACCGCTCAAACTTGATTCCTCAAAATTCTCATTAGCCACAATGAGCACTCTGGCCTTTTCGTTCACTTTAAAAGCATCTAAACTTTCAAAGCCAGCTTCGTCAAAAAACAATGGTTTATGAACAAATATGTCGTCCGCCTTACCGTCGAACAAATCTTTAGACAAAGTTTGTGCTGTTAATCGGGTGTTTACAAAAACCACCACTTTATCAAAAACTTCCGTATCTGCCAACAACAAATTAAGCAAGTTCAGTTTGGTACGAAAATTAGGAACATGATAAACCAGCTGAGTATAAGTCTCTACTTTTGCATCCATTACTTCATCAACCTCAATGGTTGCAGGTATGAACATAAAATCAGCAATCATTTTCTCAAGCCTCTCATGCATTACATCGGTAAATACCAAGTGTTGACATTTTTGAATACTGTTTGCCAACTCATTGACAGGCAATTGCAACCCTTGCTTTACCAAATCTGCGGCATCATCCAACACCAACATCTGTATTTTATTGGTATTAAGCCCAAGTTTCAAATAAATTGCTCTGGCTCTAGTTGGAACAGCAACAATAATATCCACACCCGAAGTGAGCTCTTCAACTTGTTCGTCAATAGGTTCATCAGCGTGGATACCTACAATTTTAAAGGTGCTATTTCTGTTTAGCTGATTAAAACAAGCTAGTACTTCCAATACTTTCTCTTTGTTAGGCACTAAAATTAAAGCTCTTGGAGCATCGCCTCCGCCAGTTTTTAAGCGCATTAAGGTAGCCAATACGTAGGTGGTAGTTTTACCGCTTCCCTCGGGGCCAATGGCTATCACGTCCTGTCCGCCTAAAATACGTGACATGGTTTTTAACTGGATTTCTTTGGCTGATAAATGCCCTAAAGCACTCATTGCAGCTACCAAAGGTTTACTTAATTTTAATTGTTCTAACGACACCTTGTATTGATTATATGAACTGCAAATTTACAGAAATAAAAAAGAATGGGCTAAAACCATTATTTTTAAATTTTTTGTAGCGTTTTTAATGTACCTGCCGTATAGGGTTTCAAATGTCGGTTGCTAGAGAACAGTTTTAACGTTATTGAATTGAAGAGATAACGTATGTCAGATAACGAGAGCTTAAGTAAGCTCATTAGTGCTTGTAAAAAGGGCGATTTACGTCAACAGGAGTTACTGTACAAACAGTTCTATGGCTACGCTTTGGGGGTTTGTATTCGTTATCTCAACAATAAAGAAGATGCTTTAGAAGCAGCCAATGATAGTTTCATCAAAGTGTTCAAGTCGATTGCAAGCTTTAATGATGAAAACAATTTTAAGCCTTGGTTCAGACGTATTTTAATTAACACTTCGCTCGACTATCGCAGAAAAGCAATGCGATTTAGTGAGGCGCTTGAATTAACCGACACCGTAGCTCAAACAACTCATAGTTGTGCCATCGATAAACTTAGCGCTCAGGATATTTTATCGCTTATGAAACACTTAAACGACATGCAGCGAGCAGTTTTTAACCTTTACGAAATTGACGGCTACTCTCATAAAGAAATAGGTAATATGCTTAACATCCCAGAAAGTTCATCAAGAACGTATTTAACACGGGCAAAACAAGCATTACAACAATTATTAACCACCCACTCCATTTATAGCAAATAGATATGAAAACGAGTGAAGAAGAATTGATACAACATACTAAATCCGTTTTTGAGGATTATAATGATGGTTTTGCCGACCATGGTTGGGCAGAGCTACGCAAAAAATATCCCGAAAAAGAACGCAAGTTACTTCCAATTTGGTGGCTTACGGGCGTTGCCGCTACGTTGCTAATTGTGGTGGGTTTATACTTTAATGATACTTTCGAAAAACAACATGTAAAATTAAAAGTACAGCAAGTTAAAGGCAAAACTAGGAAAGATGCTGATGTGACCGCAGCTAAGCAGGAAGAGGCATATGCCAAGTCGAAGCCACATAAAAATGAGAAAAATACTTTAGGCAGTGATATTCCTGCTTCAAGAAAGAATACGCCTACTATCAAAAACAGCATTGCTAGGTCGACTTATTTGGCTAAAAATTCAACTTTAAAGAGCAGCGGCGCTGTGCCAAAAACTATGATTAATAATGCTACCGCTCAACATATAGATCCGGTGTCGCCAATTAAAAATACCGATGACCAGTCGGGACTTTTAGCTGTTAATTCAACTACGCAAGATTCTGTTGTCATCGAAAAAAGCAAAGCAGCAATCAATTATACTACAACTGTGCCGCCATCTGAAAAAAAATCAACTGAAGAATTCTTAAAGGATCAGAGCAAGCTTTTAGCGCATAACGAAAAGAATAAGGATAAAAAAAATCAATCAAAAACTACATTCGAGGTTTTTACTGGCACTTTTTTCAATTATCATGATAACAATGAGGCCAAGCTAAGTGCTGGATTAGGTTTAAACGCCAATATCGAAGTAGCAAAAAATTTGGTGCTTAGTGTAGGTGCAGGCATTAGCCAAAATAAGGTGAGCTACGAAAACAAAGTTCCTGCAGAAGTTACACAGTCTATGTTTGCTGCTAGGGACGTTGCTTTGAGCTTGGCACCATCCAACGCTCCTTATTCTGCAACCGCAACTAACGATGTGAACTTCAATGGGCGGCTTTTAAGCATTGATTTGCCGATTGCTTTTAAATTTTTTCCTACAAAAAGACAAGATTTTTATATCTCCACCGGGATCAACTCAAGTACATATTTATCTCAAAAGTATACCTACAATTATAATCTGAGTAATTTCGGGATACAAAACGGTGCGGCTCAGGCTAAACAACAAACCGAAGAAAGTAACTTAGGAGGATTCGATTTTGCAAACAATGCCATTATTGCCGTGGGTTTTAATCAAACTTTAGGCAAAAACATTTTAATTTTCGAACCCTATTATAAACCTGCCTTAAATACAATGGGCAATAAAAACTTGCGGATTAGCTCGGCCGGAATTAACTTGAAATTTAACTTTAACGGCAGCAATAAAAAATGAAAAAATTAACGTTATTGATACTTTCTATTGGGCTTTGCGTAATTGTCTCTTGTAGAAAGGAAGATCCGTATAACATAGCTGGAGATTATCAATTAACCGAGGAAGCGCCAATTACAGTATCAAAACGGAAAATGCCCGTTAAAATAGGCGTTTTGAATATTATAAGTACCTTATGCCCGCCTAATGCACTTTGTGTTTCGCAGGGTTTTGGAGCTACTGATGTAGCCTTTAAAACTAACGAAGGACAAATCACAATTAAAGTTTGTACAGGAATGTGCAACCAGCTGCCGACCAAAGAAAAAGTGACACTTAACGGTGTAACTTACGAGGTAACCCTAACAGCGGTAAAGCCTCTAGGATCAACAGGAAAATTAAGTGTAATTATCAATTTAAAAAAACTGTAAAACTATCTTTTACTGTTGTTTTTCAATCAATCACAACTATTTGAAATAGTCCTTTTTTTGAAAGGCGAAAACATTAGCAGATTTTATTCGTTACAACTACAGCTATTAACGATACTGAATTTGAAATTAGATAAACTAAGCTGATGAGAAAGTTATTTTTCCTTTTTTTAACGTTTTCCTTTATATTCTTTATTTCTTGCTCTAAAGACTTTTTGCAAGTTGATGCTGTAGTTGAAAAAAACTGCACTGGTACCTACTTAAAAATTGACAACAAGTACTACTACGTTTGCAATCAATCTATAATATCGTCATATGCTAGTGGGCAATCAATCAGTGTTTCTTATGAAGTATTAGAAGGCTGTGCCGGATTAAGTACGCCAGCATGCGACCTAAAATTCAATTATGATAGCATTATTGAAATAAAAGAGATCATTTAGTTGAATTTTAAAGACCCACTTTCTTTTTACTTTAAAACTTCGTGAAGTAATCCAAAATTTTTGATACAAAAAACCTAAAGTCATTTACTATATGTAAGTTTATAACATCATTAAACTTACATATCAAAAATGAAAAAAGTTATACTCAACTTATTATTCGTGGGTTTTGGAGGATATGCTTTAGCGCAAGATGCGGTAACCTATCAAACTCCTCCCAAAATAATGGCTGATTTGTTATTAGCTAAGCCAACTCCAGGAGTTAGCATAGATAGCAAAGCAGAATGGATTTTGTTCAGTGACCGTAACCCTTACCCATCAATCGAGGAGCTGGCAATGCCTGAATATAAGATTGCCGGAATGCGGATTAATCCTAACAACTATTCTCCTAGCCGACAAACGTACGTAAACAACTTCAGCCTAAAAAACATTAAAACTGGTAAAACTAGCGCAATAACAGGGCTACCAACAGTGCTTTATGCTGGAAATATGCGTTGGAACCCAAGCGAAACCAAAATTGCATTTACCCAAACTTCGCAGGATAGAGTTGATTTATATGTTATCGATGTTGCAACTGCAAAGGCAACAAAAATGAATAAACAGCCTTTAAACGCTATTTTAGGTAGTAGCTTAATGTGGGTTGATGATCAAACACTTATCTATCAGGTAGCAACGAAACCTGCTACTTCAGCACCGAAACGTCCATTGGCACCTAAAGGGCCAACAGTACAAGAAAACTTAGGCAAAGTTGCACCTAGTGCTACCATCCAAGATTTAATCAAATCACCTTACGATGAACAGCTTTTTGAGTTTTTTGCTACCTCACAACTTGTACAAAATAAAGGTGGCGTAGAAACGCCTATAGGTGGTCCAGCCATTTATAGCAGCGTGAGTTTATCTCCAGATAAAAACTATTTGATGGTTCGTACCATTAAAAAACCATTTTCGTACTTAGTTGCAGCTTATGGTTTTCCTTCTACCGTAAAGATTATTGACAGAGCAGGAAAAACAATTAAAGTATTGGCTGAATTGCCTTCTAGCGAAGTTCGCCCATCTGGATATGACAATGTACAAAACGTTCCGCGTGGTTTTGATTGGAGAGATGATGAAGCTGCAACCATTGTTTGGGCCAAACCGTTAGACAGTGGTTTGATTAAAAAAAATGTTGAGTTTCATGATGCTGTTTATGAACTGAAAGCACCTTTCACAGGTACAGAAAAAGAGCTATTGAAAACGAAAACTCGTTTTGCTGGAATTAGTTGGGGTAATGCCAACTTGGCCTTGGTGAGAGAGATGTCGAGAATTAAACAAACTAGCAAGGTAAGCAAACTCAATCCAAGCACCGGTGCAATGGAAACGCTTTATGAGTTGAATACTACCGATGCTTACAACAATCCGGGCAATCCCGTTACCGAGAAAAATAAATTTGGCCGCCAAGTAATTTTGACAACTGATAATGGCACTAAACTGCTATTGAACAATACCACAGGTGCTTCTCCAAAAGGCGATTTGCCATTTATTGCTAAGTTTGACCTGAACACCAAAAAGAACGAAATTTTATGGCGTTGTCCAGAAGGAACTTTTGAAGTGGTAACCGATGTATTAGATCCTCAAAAATTAGTGCTTTTAACTCGCAGAGAGAGCAAAACCGAGGTGCCAAATTACTTCGTTAAAAATCTAGTGCTACGTGTTGCAGATAAGCAAATCACTAATTTCAGCAATCCATACAGTGCTTTAGAAGGCGTAACAAAACAGAAAATCACCTACAAACGTGCGGATGGAATTGATTTAACCGGCGATCTGTATCTACCAAAAGGCTACAATAAAGATAAAGACGGTCCGCTTCCTACTTTGATATGGGCTTATCCACGCGAATTCAATTCGGCAAGTGATGCTGCTCAAATCAGAGGTTCTGAAAATAAATTTATCACGATTAGCTCAGGCGGCCCGGTGTTTTATGTAACTCAAGGATATGCTGTGTTAGATAACGCGGAAATGCCTATTGTAGCTAAAGATGGCAAACGCCCGAACGACTCTTTTGTAGAACAATTGAAATTAAATGCTGAAGCGGCCATCAACAAACTTAGTGAAATGGGCGTTGGTGATAAAAACAGAATGGCTGTAGGCGGCCACAGTTATGGAGCTTTCATGACCGCAAATTTATTGGCACACACCAATTTATTTAAAGCAGGTGTTGCTCGTAGCGGCGCTTACAACCGAACGTTAACACCTTTCGGTTTCCAAAACGAAGACCGCACTTACTGGCAAGCACCACAACTTTACTATGAAATGAGCCCGTTTAGCTATGCTGATAAAATTAAGACGCCTATATTATTGATCCACGGCGAGATGGATGATAACCAAGGGACGTTCCCAATCAATAGCGAACGCTTATTTAATGCTATTAAAGGCCACGGAGGTACTACCCGTTTTGTTTACCTACCTTACGAAGCACACGGCTACCGTGCAAAAGAGAACATTTTGCACATGCTTTGGGAAACCAACAAATGGCTAGATACTTATGTTAAAAACGCCAAACCAATGGCAAGCAAATAATTAACTTTAAAGGGCAATGTTTCCATTGCCCTTTATTATGTGATCTACCTTCTACCCTATTACCATGCTCAAAAAACCAATCGTTTTTATCGCATTACTTCTTTTTACGTGTAGTGCGTATGCTCAAAAAAGTAAATTCAGCGTTATCGCTTTTTTTACCGAAAAAAGTGATTTGGCTCATATTTCTTACGTAGAGGAAGCTAACACCTGGTTGCCAACTGCCGCTAAGCAATATCATTTTACGTATGATACTACTAGTAACTGGAATAATTTAAACGCCGCTTACCTTGCTAAATATCAAGTAGTTTTGTTTCTTGATACCAGACCTGAAAAAGCCGAGCAACGTATTGCTTTTGAAAATTACATGAAAAACGGAGGTGCTTGGATGGGCTTTCACTTCTCTGCTTTTGCACTCAGCCCCTCTTCTTTCCCACAAAATTGGGATTGGTACCATAATGAGTTCTTGGGGTCTGGACAATATGCCAGCAACACTTGGCGACCAACATCAGCGGCATTAAGGATAAATGGTGAACATCCAGTAACTAAAAAGCTTCCAAAAATCTTTACATCGCAACCAAACGAATGGTACCGATGGGAACGAGACTTACGCAAAAATCCTGATATTGAAATCCTTTTAAGTATAGACAGCACAAGTTTCCCTTTGGGCACTGGACCAAAAGCGCATGAAATTTGGCATAGCGGATTTTATCCAGTGGTATGGACAAACAGAAACTACAAAATGGTTTATGTGAACATGGGTCATAATGACATGGATTATGAACACAAATACGGTAAAGCTGTTAATTCACTATCCAAAACGTTCGAAAATGACATCCAAAATCAACTGATTATTAATGCGCTGTTGTGGCTAGGTAAGACTAAAAAATAACTAGTGCTATAAACGTTGAGAAAAGTATATTTGCACCTATGGATAAAATATTTGAAGTAATAAGAGCTAGTCGCAAGGCATTGCTAAGTTTGGTTGAAAATTTAACTACCGAGCAAATGAACAAAATACCTACAGGCTTTAACAACAATTTAGCTTGGCAAATGGGGCATTTGGTCGTAAGCCAGCAAGTTCTCTGCTACAAATTATCCAATAATGATTTTGTAATTGATCCAAGCTTGATCGACAAATATAAAAATGGCTCAAAACCTGAGAGCTTCATTACCGCAGAGGAAATTGATCAAATTAAAGGCTATCTTTTAAGCACCATCGATCAGTTGGAGGAAGATTTAGCTGCGCAAAAATTTAACAATTATACGCCTTACACTATCAGCACCTACAAAGGTTACAGGTTAGAAAAAGTGGAAGACGCTATAAAGTTCATCGTTTCTCATGATGGCTTGCATTATGGCTGTAGTTTAATGATGAAAAAATTCGTTTAACATTGCGATATTTTTTTCACATCGGTTACAACGGCCACACTTACGGAGGCTGGCAGCGACATCCGAAAGCAAATAGCGTTCAAGAAATTATTGAGACTAGCTTAAGCGGACTGCTAAAAACTCCAACTGGTATAGTAGGTTGCGGTCGTACGGATAGTAAGGTGCACGCAAGTCAGTACTTTTTTCATGCGGATATTGACGTACCGCTTCGTGATGATCTTATTTTCATCCTTAACAAAGTATTGCCGCACAACATCGCCATTTTTGACGTAATACCAATGGACGGCAAACAACATGCTCGTTTTGACGCAGTCCAACGACAATATGATTATTTTTGGCATACCTATAAAAATCCATTCTTAGGTCAACTAAGTTCTTTCCATCAAGTGGATAAACTAGACTTGCTCGAAATGAAAAAGGCAGTAGCTTTACTGCCAAAATATAAAGATTACAGAGCATTTTGTACTACCCCGGATAAGAATGAACATACGATATGCAACGTGATGGATGCAAAATTATACTGCGCTGCCAACGAAGAGCATTTTCGCTTCCACATTTCGTCTAATCGCTTCTTAAGCAAGATGATCAGGCTATTGATGGGAAATATATTGCGAATTGGCACACATCAAATGAGTGTAGATGAATTTGAACATCATTTGATCTCTAAAGAAATACCGCGAGATTTCCACGCCGCTTCTGGCATTGGTTTATACCTATCAAAAGTAACTTACCCTTATCTTAATTTACCTTGCCGAACTGAATTCAACAACTTTGCAAAAAGTAGCTGGATTGAAATTTAAAGGTCGATTTATAAAAAATGTTAGCTTCTGAAGAACCTAAAGCCTAGTTCTTTTGTTGATGTATTATACCAAAATCTAACGAAATGAACATCACTGGAACTACAAAAGGAAACGACAAGGACACTGATAAAGGAAGTAAGCCCGTAAATAGCGTAAAAGACGATATTGAAAAAGGGAAAATTAAACAGGTGAAATCCAAAAATCCGGCCAAGCAACGCGAACAAAGCGAACAACCGGTTCACCCCATTAAAAAAGCTCCAAAAGATCAATAAATAAAAAGCCTTGAAGATAGATCCAAGGCTTTTTTGTGTTCCCGGCGGGAGTCGAACCCACATCATCAGAACCGGAATCTGACATTCTATCCATTGAACTACGGAAACAAAATATCGGCAAATATAGTTATTCCTATCGTTTGACAAAGGCAATAGTTTAAACTTAGTGGGCTGAGCAGCTAAGCAACAATTAAATAACTATAAAAACTTGATTAAACAGCAGCTAATTTGTGTAAAACACCAAAGTTTTAAAATAAAAAACGCAACTTTACACGCCCACGAAGTATAACGTACAAAACCGAGGCTTATGGAAGAACTGCAGGTAGAAGAAGTATTAGATTTGTTGGAAAACGAAAATGATAGGCAGCTGAAAGCCTACCTCAATGAGCTTAACATTTCGGACGTGGAAGAGCTAATTGATGAACTTCCCCAATATGCAGTTAAATTCATAGAAACCTTATCGAGCAAACGTGCAGTTAACGTATTTCGAATTCTTGATTTTCCTACTCAAGAACGTATCATTAAAAAGCTGCAAGCAAATAAACTTACTGAAATTATTAGGCAACTACCGCCTGATGATAGAACAGCACTTTTTGGGGAATTAAAGGGCGATGCAGTAAAGAAATTACTGGTACTGCTACCCGATAACGATCGTATAGAGGCTTTGAATTTATTGGGTTACGCAGAAGATAGCGTAGGTAGGATGATGACCCCAGATTTCATTGCGGTAAAAACAGACTGGACAGTTGGCCGGGTACTTAATCACATCAGAAGATACGGAAAAAACTCAGAAACCATTGACGTGATTTACGTTATTGACAAAGATGGCGTGCTTTTGGATGACATCAGAATAAGAGAAATTCTTCTTTCTGACCCCGAGGCAAAAATTGGTGATTTAACAGATAACCGACTGATTTCTTTGAATGTTACCGACCCGCAGGAGGAAGCAATTAACGTTTTCAAAATGAACAATCGCGTGGCTTTACCTGTAGTTGATGATAAAAATATCCTTTTAGGCATTGTAACCGTAGATGATATTTTGTGGATTGCCCATGAAGAATACACCGAAGACATGCACAAAATGGGTGGTACGCAAGCACTTGATGAACCTTACCTGGATGTTCCTGTTTTCGAACTTTATAAAAAGCGTGTTGTTTGGCTAATTGTGCTGTTTTTTGGCGAGCTGCTCACGATCACCGCCATGTCCAACTTCGAAAGTCAAATTGCTAAAGTGGTTATTTTGGCCACCTTTATTCCACTGATTATATCTAGTGGAGGAAACAGCGGTTCACAGGCTGCAACGCTAATTATTCAGGCGATGGCACTTGGCGAGGTTACCATTAAAGATTGGTGGAACGTGATGAGACGAGAAATTTTTTCGGGTATATTTTTGGGTACAACCCTATGTTTGCTGAGTTTCTGCGTAATTGGTGCTTGGCACATTTTAATGCCTGGATTTAGCGAACATTACGTGCTTATCGGTTTAGTAGTAGGCTGCTCGTTAATTGGAGTGGTATTGTGGGGCACACTAATGGGCTCTATGCTACCTTTGTTACTTAAGCGCTTAGGTGCTGACCCGGCCGCTTCATCTACGCCCTTTGTTGCAACCCTTGTAGATGTAACTGGACTCATCATTTATTTCTCTTTTGCATTGCTATTTTTGAGAGGCGTGCTATTGTAATTTTCTAACGTTAAAATAAAAAAGGCCAGTATTGCTACTGACCTCCGATATTGCGCTAATTATTAACTATTCGTATTTGTAAACCACTGTTTTAAGACTCGAACTTAAACTTGCCACTACATATATTTTTCCATTCGGTGCCGACTGGATGTCAAAAGCGGAAATTTTTTCGTTGATGATTTTACGTTCGGTATTCCAATTGTTGGTTTGCTTATTCAAGCTTTTGATTACCAAAGAAGTTGCATTTGCATAAGCGAAATACAAATTATCATCTTTATCGATGGTTAGAGCAAAGGTGTCAGATACTGCCCCGCTAAGCACTCCGTTCCCTATTTCTTGCCAGGCGTTAGCCGTCGCATTGTATTTCATCACATGGTTCATTCTATTAGCTCCTGAACCCACTTGGAAAGCCAAATAAGCCTGTCCAGTTCTATCAACTGCTACAGAAACTGATTGGAAGCCCACCAAACCATCAGGTGCTGAAAATGAAGTTGGCCCAACGGCAGTCCATGTGTTGTTAACTAATTTATAAAGCGATGGTCTGTTTGAACCTGTTGTTCTTTCCATCAAGCCTAAATAAATATTTCCATCTAAACCTTTAACAATATGATTTTGGAACATCGTTTTACCCGTTAAGGTTCCCGTAACATCACTCCAAGCGTTATTTTTATAACCCATCACAAAAACACCTCGCTGTGGTATAGAAGCATATTCGTTGCTATTGCTTTGTTTGGCCATAGCAATCATTGGTGTATTGTCATCGGCAATCACCATGTTGAAATAATCAATCTTCATTGGCGTAAATCTGTCTGCACTA
The DNA here is from genome assembly GCF_965249885.1 of Pedobacter sp. GTDB lineage: Bacteria > Bacteroidota > Bacteroidia > Sphingobacteriales > Sphingobacteriaceae > Pedobacter. The sequence continues at coordinate 270,153 of NZ_OZ252254.1, forward strand.
ACGCTTGTCCAGGCACTACCGCTATATTTTTTAACAGTAGCTCTTTGGTCTGCATTGAAGTAATCTTTGTAACCGATGTATAATTCTCCAGCATTGTTAAACGCAATACTTTGCACATCTGCTCTAAAATCCGACACTCCAAGTTTATCGCCTAAATTTTGCCACTGTCCGCTAACGTATCCCATTACGGCTACTTTTCTATTATCGGTAGCGATTGTTGCACCGCTTTCATCTTTACCTGTACGTTGGTAAACAAAATAAGGGTTACTATTTAATGGGTTAATGGCCATTTTAGGAGCAGCTGCTGTTGGGACAGTGAGGTTATCACCGAAAAGTTCCCATTGTTTACCTAAAAATGAAACATTCACTTTAAACTCATAAGGTGTAGTTAGGGATGGCTCATTCAAGGTGTATATAACTTGGCTATCAAAATTATTTGGTGTAACCTTGCTTTGCTGATCTACGCCAGCTACTTTGAGCGTTGCACCATTCGTAGTTACAAACATAGCCTTAAGTCCTAAAAAAGAAACTGACTCCGGTAGAGCAACTTCAATGTTAAAGCCTTTAATTACACCGATATAATCCGCTGGAAGAGATGGGTTATCTTCTTTAAAAAATCCAAAACTTAGTATGGTTATTTTTTTAATTACAGTTACGGTGTAAGTTTTAGTCGTCTTATCCTCAGCCTTAACAGTGTATTTTTTTGAACTGGTAAAATCTTGCACCGAAATACCAGATTCCTGCACTTCCTGTCCAACCTGAACTATTGTTCTAGCGTTATCCGTTTTAAAAATAGCTTTCAAATTGGTCACATCAACATCGGTTGGTACAGTAACCGTAATCGTTCCGTTATCAATTACTCCCTCAAAACTTTGCGGAACTCCTTGGGCGTTTTCTATGTTGAATGCAAAAGACTCGATACCTTTGCTATACATTACCGGATCTTTTTTACAATTGGCAAGAGTCACTACAATTAGTAGTAAACATGCACCTAATTTGTTAAAAACAGTATTCATGTTATTTATTTAAAGTCTTAAAATTTTCTGGCATCAATACCGCTTTTATGCCAGGTTGATTAATAATGTATTTTCTTGCATACGCTGCTATTTGAGCAGGAGTAATGCCATTCACCATTTCTTCGTAACGATTGAAATAGCTAAAATCTTTAAAGCCAAAATAAAACTGGTTGCGAAGTGCGGAACTCCAAAACAAATTTTTGTCGTATTGCTTTTTGTACGCATCTATCTGTTGCAGCTTGATATTATTCAAATCATCAAGGAAATAGTTTGGATTATTAGCTACTTTATCCAGTTCTATTTGAACTTGTTTAGTTAGAAAGTCGGCAGCTTCGGGAGCGCAGCTAAAACTAATACGCGAACGAATTAAAGGAGATGGAATTTTAGTTGCTGAAACAGAAACACCAACACCGTACACACCTGAGTTTTCTTCGCGAAGATTAAGCCTTAACTTTACTTTTAGCACTTCCTGTAGCAAGGTTTGCAGGATGATATCAGGGTAATCGTAAGTAACATCATTACTTTGATAAAAAATATTTACAGTGCTTTTAGGCGCCTTGCCGGCATACATTAGAATGTCTTTGGCTTTATCACCTCCGTTAGGACCATTATACTTAAATTCCTTCGAATAGTTTCCGCCTGGTAAACCCCCAATGTATTGGGCTATCATTGGTTTAATGCTGTCCAAATTAAAATCTCCCACTACTACAAACTGAAAATCTTTGGCGGATCCGAAGCGGCTTTTAAATACTGGAATAATATCATCAAAGCTCAATTCCTTGTTAATCCTCTCCGCGGTGATGGATGAACTAAAGTCTTCTTCTCCCTTTAACAACTCTGAAATTGCCTGATTGTAAGCGTAACTAGGTGAAAGTTTAGCATTCTCGATACTTTCCAACGCCTTGCGCTTCGCTTGATCAAATGTCACTTTATCCGCATTAGGAAACATCCACTTTAAATACATCAATTGAAACATAGTTTTTGCATCTTTCCAATCAGCATTGGTTACTACACCCTCCCTATTATTAGAAAGCACCAATACCGCTGAAGCAGAATTTCCTGTAAGGTATTCTGTAAGTGCTTTTCTACTGAATTTGCCTGCTCCGCTTAAACCTGTAACCGCTTTCACAAATTGTGCAGTTACGTATTGGGTTGAATCTAAAGCATACATTCCACCTGCCCTAAAGCCAGAAATCGTCAGATAATCTTTCTTTTCCTTGGTTTGCTTAAGGTATACGGTAGTACCATTGGATAAATTCCATTTAGTTACCCCAATTGCTGCTAATTGTTCTTCGCTGATAACTTTACCGGTCATAGGCTCTTTCTCCAATAACTTGTTAGGTATTTCAACGGCATCAGTCCACGGTGAAATTTGCTTCTTAGCAACACTGGCAAACATGGCTTTAACTTGGCTTTCGCTAGGCAACAATGCCTTATCCTTTTCAGGCGCAGTGAGCAAAACCACCATGTTATTAGGTGTTAGTTTTGACTTTAAAAACTGATGTAGCGTAACTGAGTCTATACGCTGTGCATATTTCAAAGCCAAAGTATTACGCTGGCTTTTTTCCATCATCACACTGCCTTGGTAGAAATCACCGTACATTTCATTCAGGTAAGTTTCTGCTTGGCTTTTTTCTTCTTTAGCACCACGCTTAATTGCTGCAACATATTCTGCTTTGTATTTTTTAATTTCCTCTGCAGTAAACCCATAGCGCAAAATACGCTGAAGTTCAACCAGATAACTTTCAATACCTTCAGTAACTTGATCATGATATAACGACGCACCGCCGGCTAGCATAGCGTTTTTTAACACGATATTACTTATAGAAAAACTACCCTCTTTGTAATTATCCTGCAATTGGGCTACGCGGCTGAACCTATTTTTAGCTAATCCATTGAAAAAGCTTCTAATTTGCTGTTGCTGGAAATCTTGTTCTGTTTTTACACCGCCAGATGATTTAATTTTGTGGTAAAAACTGAAGTCAATGGATCTGGCTTCCTTATCAGTAAGAATAGAGAAAAGCGTATCTCGGTGCGACGGCAAATCGTAAAATACACGCGGTGCTTTGCTTTTTGCTTTATATTGGTTGAATTCGGTCTTGATATACTGCTCCACTTTTTTAGGATCAATATCCGTTACGATGGCAATGGCCATGAGATCTGGTCGATACCACTTTTCGTAAAAATCTACAATAGTTTGTCGCTTAAAGTTCTTCAGGACATCTACTTTACCAATAGGTAATCGATCAGCGTACCTTGATTTGTTAAACAAAACGGGCAAATATTGATCTCTCAATCTGTTTTCAGCGCCTTGTTTGCTGCGCCACTCTTCGATTACCACACCTCTTTCCTTGTCAATCTCTGCTTGGTCAAATGTCACTCCAAAAGCCCAATCAGCCATGATATCGATCGACTTCTCTAGATTTTTTTCATCTTTAGTATTGATACTAATTTTGTATATGGTTTCGTCAAAACTGGTATGTGCATTTAAATCAGCGCCAAACTTTACACCTTTAGATTCTAAGAAAGTAATTACATCATTTTTTGAATAATGTTTAGTGCCGTTAAAAGCCATGTGCTCTATAAAATGCGCTAAGCCAAGCTGACTCTCTTCTTCTTGTAAAGAACCGGCGTTTAAAAACAACCTTAAAGTTGAAGTGCCTGGATCTTTATCACTTTGATATATGTAATACGTAAAGCCGTTGCTAAGCTGGCCTTTCACCAATTTAGGACTTTGCTTAAGTGGCTGACCAAAACTTATTAAATAACAAAAAGTCATTAAAATGGCAGCCGTACTTATTCTTATTATTTTCATTACGCTATTATTTTTTGGTAATTATTAATTCCTTCTGCAACTGATCTGGTCCCGGCAAGCCTATCGTATAATTTTTACTGTTACTCAATAAACGTATGATAATCGTGTTATTTTTGGTGGGATCAACTGGGGCTGCAATCCATTTAATTGTGATTGGTCGCTCAAAAATACCGTTAGCAAAGTTTAACGTATTACCTTGGGTAATTAGCAAAAAATCACGACCCGATTGTAGGCCATCGCCAATAATTACTTCGTATTTAAGCTCTACTGGCTCAAATTGCAGTTTTGTACTGAAGAACACTTTGTAGTCAACCTGATCGTTTCTGTCGGTAGCAACTACAACGCTGGAGCTATTTCCAACATTGATGTGAAAAAACGGATGATCATAAGGCTCGAACTCATCTTTACAAGCCGAAAATATCGCAATCATTATTAATACTGATACGATTCCTATATATTTTAAGTTCCTTTTCATTTCTTTACTATTTATATCCTGGGTTTTGCTGCATTGCTGGATTGGCATCCAATTCTCTTGTACTGATAGGAAGTGCAAACCTGTAATCAGGATAATTGATTCCGCAAACAACGGAGTTACAACCAGTTCCTCTTTGCAGATTTTCTTTCCTCCTTACGATATCGAAAAAACGATGGCCTTCGAAACAAAGCTCCCTATTTCTCTCATCCGCAATTTTTTCATACAAATCAGTTGGATCAGTGTAAGTGATGGTCACTGGTGCAGCATGTGCACGACTAGAAATTACTTCGATGTCAGCTTTGGCTTCGTTATACTTTTGTAGGTTCCAATTGGCTTCAGCTCTGTTCAAATAAACTTCGGCTAAACGAATAACTTTGATAGTTAGATTGCTACTGTATTTCTTAGTAATCCCGTTAGAAAATGTACTCGTTTTTCTAACGTCATTATCATCAAGCTTATTTGTTAATTTCGGAGATCTTACATATTGAACATTTCCGCCAGAAAACACGTTTAAGATTTCTCTAGAGCCAGAAAGTTTTGTTCCGGCACCATTAAGAAAGAACAATAATTCCTTTTTTACCGCAGCATCTTTATCCGGATAATTGACAAATACATTTGGATACTCTGCGGCTGAAGCCAACTGATATCGAGTATCGGCTATCACAAGGTCTGCAGATTTTACACAATTTGCCCAATCGCCTTTATAGAGATATACTCGAGAAAGTAAGCCAAGGGCTGCCTGGTAACTGATTAATGCTTGATCTGTTGCGTTGTTGTACTTGCTCAAATAAGGCAGTGCATTGTTTAAATCGGCCAGTATCTGATCGTAGGTTTGCTTCATGGTAGCTCGTGGTACTGCAGTAGCTGGTGCCGGAGTTTTAGTTAATACTGGTACGCCTAAGTGAGAGGCGTCAGCAGTAAAGTTATAAGGCTGCGCATACACCCTACTTAAATCAAAGTGGCAAAGCGCCCTTAGCACTAATGCCTGACCTTCAATTCGTTCTATTTCCGCTAAATTGCCAGGAAACTTATCCTTTAACGCTGGAATAGCATTTAATAAATTATTTACGTTGTTAAGCGTTTCGAAAATTGACACCCAAATTTTTCTTGGAGTTACTAAAATATCATCGGGTGTTGCTGTAAAATTAAACACTTCTAACATTACCGAATTATCTCCCGTTGCTGGAACATTAATTACGTTGTCCGAAGCTACATCGCCAAACATGCCAAACTCATTTCTATAGTAAGTTAACATACTAGTGTATGCTCCAGTAAGCCCTACCCTAGCACCTTGAATATCTTCAAACAACACTTGTTTGCCAACTCTGCCAATAGGTTCCTTTTCCAAAAATTTCTTACATGACCCAAGCGTTATGGCCAATATCATGAGAAGGATATATTTTATTTTTTTCATTTCTATTCTCTAATTAAAAACTAACATTAAGACCTAAAGAAAGTATCAGCGGCTGAGGATAAGGGTTAAAAGAGTTTCTATATCCATTAAAACCTTTCTTAGTTTTGTAAGGTGTCCAAAATGCAACGTTATCTGCTTGAGCATATACATTGACATTTTGTAATGACAGTTTCTTGCTCAACTCTGGTGAAAACCTGTAATTTAAACTCACGTTTGAAATCCTAAATGCTGATCTGTTATGTAAAAATCTAGTAGAGTTACGACCATTGTCGGCATTTTCATTTAACATAAGCTTAGGTGTTAGTGTTAAGTCACCGGGCTCCCGCCACCTGTCTAATTGATTTCTAGACTGATTTTCGGCAGCTAAGTTCCTTCCGTCAGATTCGGCAGCTCTTTGTAAATTGCTAAATAGATATCCTCCTACCGTGTACTGAAAAAGCACATTAAGTGCAAAGTTTTTGTACTCCACGGTATTGGTCATGCCTCCAAAAAAATCGGGATTTTGGCTTCCCATTATCACTCGGTTATCTAAACTGAAGGTTTTAGTTAAATTACCTCTTGCATCATACCATAGCGGCCCGCCATCTCTTGGATCAACGCCTGCCCATCTAATTAAGTAATTGGTTCTTACGTCCTCTCCTACTTTAAGTATCCTAGTGTCATAACGAGTTTCGGTATTATTGTAAAGCTCAAGTACTTTGTTTCTATTGATAGCAAAATTCAAGTTGGTTGTCCATGAGAAATCTCTGCGAAGGATATTCTGAGTTTTTAAGGCAATTTCTAGTCCCCTATTTCGCAATTTCCCTATGTTTTGAGTAATTTTTTCAAACCCTGTGGTACTAGTAGAGTAAACGTCATCCAGTGCATCTACGGTTTTATTATAGTAAGCCTCCACGTCGATAGAAATACGCTTAAACAAGCCTAAGCTAATCCCGGCATTATACAAATAGGTAGTTTCCCAAGATAATAGCGGATTTTCACCTGAAACCATGATTGCGCCTGCCGATCCATTATAGCGATACTCGGTATTAAAACCGTACACGCCTTTTGATTTATAAGCGCCAATACGTGAGTTACCATTAGTACCAAAGCTGAATTTAAGTTTAGCAAAATCAATGGCTTTTACTTTCCAAAAAGCTTCGTTGCTGATGGTCCAAGAGGCACCTATAGAACTAAATGTGGCCCAACGTACATCGGTACCAAAATCTGAATTGGCATCTCTGCGGAAGCTCCCCACCACGTGGTACTTTCTGTCCCAAGAGTATTTGGCCTGTCCGTAATAAGACAATGAGCTTTGCTCAGCAGCTGAACTTGCTCCGTTGATGTTTACGGCGTAACTTACTTCTTTAATTTTATCATTAGCAAAGCCCCAGCCTGTAGCACTTACCGAACGCCTGTTTTTATCCATTGCTTCGCCACCAAGTAGCGCAGATACAGAATGTTTTCCAAAATCCTTCTCGTAATTAAATCTGTGCTGAGAGTTCCAGGTAAAATCGTTACTACCGCTTCGATAGGCTGCACCACCGCCATCTGGATTTAAGCTTCCACTAAACGTAAACATAGAAGCATAAGAAACTTCGTTAGTAGAAATGTATTCGATACCGTTTGTAGTAGTGTAGCTTAGTCCCGGCAAAATTTTAACCGTTCCGCCCAAGTTGGCGTACATGGCCATATTTTTTTGCATGTCGTCGTTCAACTTCGCCTCGGCCAATGAGTTGTACGGCTTAAGGATAAAACTTCCATCGGCAGCATACGGGCCATCAATTGGGCGGTTAGTATAATAATCATCGCCTGGATTGAAAAGTTTGTCGATTACGTATGAATTGCCCATTCTAAAAAACAGGTCGATGCTTTTATTGATATTTTGGTCTAAATTGATTCTGCTCGTAAAACGCTGAGTTTGATTGGCCAACATGATTGGCTTTTCGTTGAAATAGGAGCCGGAAACGTAAAATTTAGTTTTGGATGTACCTCCAGTGAAAGATAAATCATGTTGCGAGGTTATTCCATTTCTGAAAAAAACATTATACCAATCAGTTTCGCTTCCGTTCGGCGCTGGATATGTTGCCGATGGATTATTCGCCTTGGCTTCAGCAAGTAACGTTTTATACTCTGATACCGATAATACTTTGAATTTATTATCATTCAACAAGTTAACACCCGATCTGAAACCATAGTTCACCCTGCTTTTTTCGTCTTTTCCTCTGAAAGTAGTAATAAGTACCACCCCATTTGAACCATTTGCACCATAGATTGAGGTTGCAGTAGCATCTTTTAAAATCGTGATTGTTTCGATATCATTCGGATTGAGAAAGCTCAGAGGGCTAATGCTTGTATTTCTGCCAGTCATTGAATTATTTTGGTCACCGGTGTTCATTGGAATTCCATCAATTACCCACAACGGATCTGCAGATGCTCCGATAGACCCCTCGCCTCTGATGCGTGTTTGATAACGTGGCCTTGCACTTGCAGTGGTTTGATCTTGCATTTGCACCATAACGCCCGGCACCACACCGTCAAGCAATTGATCAATACGATTTAACGGCCTACGCTCAATTTGCCTTGCTGTTAATTGTTGTGCACTACCTACCTGACTCTCTTTAGTTTCTTTGGTTCCGTAAGCAGTAATAATTACTTCCTGTAAATTGCTGGCAGTTTCTGTTAAAACTACATCTATCATTTTATTACCCGCAACCGCAACTTCTTTTGTTCCGTAGCCAATAATAGAAAATACGAGCGTGCCATTTGAAGGCACTTTGATAGTGTAATATCCATCCGCATCAGAATTTACAGCCTTACTGGTTCCTTTAACTCTGATAACCACACCAGGAAGCGGCTGTGGATCTTTTCCGATACCCTCACCAGACTTCACTTGTCCTTTGACGGTAATCTCTTCCTGATTGGCATTAACTTTTGTTTCGGATAAAATGATGGTTTTGTCAATAATTTTGTAGCTTAAATGCAGCTGATCAGAAATTTCTTGAAGGACGTCTTTCAAGTCCTTATCTTTCGCACTCACCGTAATTTTTCCACGTTTCAATGCTTCATTAGCATCGTATAGGAAGAAAAAGCCAGTTTGTTTTTTAATGATTTCCGATACCTGCGCTAAACTTTCATTTTTAGCGTTTATGCTTACTTTTTGCGCATAACCAGCCGCTTTTACGCCAAATACGCAAAGTATAATTAGGCATACAGTTAATCTCATAATTAATAGTATTTTTCTATTAAATAGTTTGCTTGTTCCCGAACTTTTGTCGGGAAGGAATTGTTTCATATGTTTGTATGTATTGGTTTTAAATTTTGAATGAATTCTGAGCTCATCAAGGTGTTAATAACCATGCGATGATCCGGAAGCATTGGCGTGCTTTCGGATTTTTTTATGGCTATTTTTTGTTTGGTGTTAGTGTTTGGTTACATAGCTATTGGTTAAAGTTTACAGTTACGATTTTATCTTTTAGGTTAAATTTAGCGTGGGTTACGGTGCTCAGCATTTCCAGCACCTGATTTAAAGTGGCTTGCCTGCGGATGCTTCCTGTTATACTTTGAGCGCTAACATGGCCTTCATAGGCAATTTGGACGTCGTACCATCTGGCGATTTGGTCTAGTACGTCTTTAATTTGATCTTCCTTGAAATAGAAAACGCCTTCTTTCCAAGCAATTGATTTATATACTTCTGTTTGCTGTATGGAAATTTCCCCTGCATTAACGAATGCCTCCTGACCAGGTTTCAGGAATTTTTCACCTTTGCCATCTGTAACGCTAACCGATCCTTCAATCAATGTAGTGGTGCTGGTTTTACCATAAGTATTGATGTTAAAATGCGTACCAAAAACCTTAACCTGTGTATCATTAAACGCCACAATAAACGGTTTGGCAGGTAAGTGAGCCACCTCAAAATAAGCTTCGCCTTTTAACTCAACTCGTCGTTCATCTCCATCAAAATTCTCCGGAAAGCGAAGATATGAGGAAGCATTTAACCAAACCTTAGTGCCATCAGGCAGTACTATTTGGTATTCTCCCGCTCTTGGTGTACGGAGCGAATTGACGCCATTTTCGTGCAACTTTTTACGCTTAGCATTGAAGTAGATTGTTCCCTGCTTAACATCAAAGTTACCCGCTTCACGTTCGGCAATCGACTTACCATCTAAATGAACTATAAGTCCGTCTGAAAGTTCAAGAATGGCTTTTTTATCTCCAGGAGCTACGTCGTAGGCGGTTTCCTGATCAGAAATTGTGTGATAATTGCGCTGATAAAGATAGACCCCCAAGAAAGAAAAACTAACTATAACCGCAGCGGCGTAAGGCAGCCACAGCCTAAACAAAGATTTTGTTTTAACCTGCGTAAGCTGTTGAAAGTTCTTCCATTGTGCATTTACATCTACCTGATTTAACGAGTTAATTCCTACTTGAATATTTTGCGTATCTCTAAAACTCTCTAGAAGGGATTTGTTAGCATCGCTTTCTGCTAGCCAAGCTTGCAACTCATTATTTTCCTGATCGTTGATTTCATTTTTCAAAAATTTCACAATCAGCGATGCAATATATTCGAAGTCTTTTTGAGGTGTCATATCCTTAAAGAAACTTCAAACAGAAAAAGGGGTGACGAGAAATTGGATTTTTTTTAAAAATTTATATTATTTCAATAAAAACATTAAAGTAATGGCAAAAAAATCAGGGTTCAATCTCGTTCTTAACAATTGTAAACCTCGTTTCTTTTGTGTTTTTACCGTATTGATGCTAATTCCTAAAACATCGGCAATTTCTTGATTTTTTAAGCCATCAAGATAGCCCATTTTAAATACCTGTTGGCAGCCTTTCGGCAAAGAAGATAAGATTTTATTGATTTCTGACAGCACTTCCGATTTGATCATTAAATTAAGTGCTACTGCTTCTTCAATCGGTTCTGTTTGTTGCAACTGTAAATACGCCTGCTCAATTTTTTCCCTTCTGAGCTTATTTAAACAGCCATTTTTAACGCTTTGATACAAAAATCCTTTAACCGAACCAACTTTTTGTTTCTCTTCTTCTTTAAGGTTCCAGTACATGATAAAAGTTTCCTGCACCACATCATTAGCAACTACAGCATCATTTAATAGCTGTGTCGCAAAATAACATAGTTTAGCATAATTGTCTTTAAACAACTGCTCAAATGTAACTTGGCCTTCTACTAATTTTATCAAGAAATTTTATCTTACAGCAGATTCAAATTCAAATTTAAAGTTAATCCGTCAGTAAAACAATAGGTTGTAATGCATAGCCACTTATTTTAATCTTTCTATCTTTGTGCATTATTAGCAAAATAAAATGATAGCAATAGGCAAATACAATCAATTACGGGTGGCAGCAAAAAATAGTCAGGGTTTAAGCTTAACTGATGGCACTACAGAAGTATTACTTCCAATTCAAGAGTTAAGCAATGATTTGGCTTTGGGAGATGAAGTGGATGCCTTTATTTACCTTAACAAAGACGGTAATACCATCGCAACTTTGAAAGAGGTGTTTGCTACGGCGGATGAGTTTGCTTATTTACAAGTAGTAGCTGTAAATGATGACGGTGCTTTTTTGGACATTGGTACAGACAAAGATATTTTCGTTCCAAAAAGAGAGCAAAAAAAACCAATGGAACTTGGAGAGAGTTATGTAGTATTTGTTTATTTAGATGAATTTTCCAACAAGCTTTTAGCGTCGTCAAAAGTAGATCAGTTTGTGGACCACCAAAACTTTGATTTTGAAGAAGGTGATGCTGTTGATTTATTAATTATAGACAAATCTGATTTAGGTTATAATGCCATCATCAACAATGAGTTTATTGGCTTACTTTATCATAATGAGGTTTTCTCAAATATTGAACCTGGACAAAGAACTACTGGTTGGATCAAAACAATTAGAGTTGACGGTAAAATAGATTTAACCTTGCAGCCATCGGGTTTTGGCCACATCTTAGAAACTAAAGATTACATTTTAGAAGAACTAAAAGTAGTTGGCGAAATCAACTTAGGTGATAAGAGCTCTCCTGATGAAATATATAACCGATTTCAAGTGAGCAAAAGCGCATTTAAAAAAGCCATTGGCGGCTTGTATAAAGAGCGTTTAATTACTCTTTCTGATTATCAGATTAAGTTGGTGAAATAGCAAACCGGTCATTGCACGTTGTTGCTGCGAGTATGAAACAATCTATTAACCTGAGTTCGATTATTATCTATTTGATTTACAATACTATAAATTATTTTCTAGCTAACTGACCCTGATCCCGAAGGTTCGGGACAGGGTGACGGCGAATTGGCGTTTCGTCATACTGTCCCGAATGTTCGCGATCATTATAAGTATTTAAAGCTAATTAGCAATCATTTAATAATCTAACTCGGGTTATTATGAAATTAGAAATAACTTAGATTGCTTCGAGCCTAGCAATGACGAGGCCTGCAAAATAAAAAGGAGCAAATTCTGATCCGCTCCTTTTTTTTTCACTTAATGCCAACTGTTAACTGAAAACTGTTAATCGAAAACTGAAAACTGTTAACTGAAAACTGCCTACTGAAAACCGTTAGCTGCCTAACGCCTGCTCAATATCTTTCAAAATATCATCAATATGTTCTAAACCAATTGACAAACGGATAGAACCCTGTTCAATACCTACAATATTTCGTTCTTCTTCGGTAAGTTTACTGTGTGTACTTGTAGCAGGATGTGTTGCGATAGATCTAGTATCGGCTAAATTCGCAGAAATAGAGAACATCTTCAAGCCATCCATAAATTTTCTTGCACCTTCTACCCCACCTTCAACTACAATCGTAACGATACCTCCACCTTGTTTCATTTGCTTTTTGGCAATTTCATGCTGTGGATGCGAAGCTAAAAATGGATACTTCACCAATTTAATTTTAGGATGTTTCTCTAAATATTCGGCCACTTTAAGGGCGTTTTCACAATGGCGATCCATACGTACAGCCAAAGTTTCCAAGCTCTTCGATAAAATCCAAGCATTAAAAGGAGAAAGTGCCGGACCGCTGTGGCGGGCAAAAGCAACCACTTCAGCAATTAATGCCTTGCTTCCTAAAATCATGCCTCCAAGTGCACGTCCTTGTCCATCAATGTATTTTGTAGCTGAATGGATAGAGATATCAGCACCTAACCTAATTGGTTGCTGCAAATAAGGTGTAGCAAAGCAATTATCTACCACCAGCAAAGCATTGTGTTTTTTTGCTAATCCGGCTAAAAACGCTAAGTCAATAATATCAATACCAGGATTTGACGGCGTTTCAACGAAAATGATCTTAGTGTTCGATTTTATTAACGCTTCCCAGTCCTGTGGCTTATCCAAATCTGCATAATCAAAGGTTACTCCCCACTTAGCAAATACATTGGTAAGCAATTGGTGAGTTGAGCCAAAAACTGAGCGACTAGAAACGATATGATCGCCATTTTTTAGAAAGGCCGCAAAAGTGGTAAAAATTGCAGCCATACCTGTTGCAGTAGCAAATCCATCTTCCGCACCTTCCAATAGTGCCATCTTCTCAATAAATTCCGAAGTATTTGGATTAGAATAACGGCTGTAGACATTGCCTTCCTTTTCGTTGGCAAATAAAGCACGCATCTCTTCCGCATCATCAAACTTATAACTAGAAGTTAAATAAATTGGTGCAGAGTGTTCTTTATGTAAACTCCTTTCGGTTTGAGTGCGTATAGCGATGGTTTCGAAATTATCAGACATTATATTGAAGTATCTAGATTTAAGTATTGATTATTAAGACAGTATAACGAGTACAAGTTTTTAATCTTGATACTCGATACTTATTACTTGTTACTAATAGTATATGTAAATTTTATAGTTGCTGATCTGCCCAAAATATTAGAAACAGAGCAGTATTTATCAAAAGTCATTTGTAAAGCACGTTCAACCTTCGCTACGCTTAAGTCGCCAAAAAGGTTGAATTGAATATCAATATTTTCGAAAATTGCTGGAGTTTCATCTTCTCTTCGTGTGGCTTTGATATTGATTTTGATGTCTTTTAAATCTTCCTTTTGCTTAGTAAGGATATTTACCATATCAATGCCGCTGCAACCGCCTAAGCCAACAAGAAGGGTTTCCATAGGTCTAAAACCCTTTCCGGTTCCGCCGATGGCAGGGTTGGCGTCTATTTCTACCGAAAAACCTCCACTATTTGTAGCTTCAAAATTAAATTTCCCGCTTTTGCGGATTAGGTTGATTTCCATATCTAGTATTGGGTATTGAGATGTGAGATGTGAGACCTTATGCCCTAAATCTCATGTCCAATACCTTATAAATTATAAAAAACTAAATTATCTTTTTCTAATTCCGGCAATTTCACCTCATTCTCAAAAATTCCAAAAACAGATGATCCGCTCCCACTCATCAGCGCAAATTTAGCTCCTGCTTGGTAAAGCTTTGTCTTTATTTGTTCAATTTGTGGATATTGTTGGAACACTGATGGCTCGAAATCATTGAAAATATGAGCTTGCCAATCTTGTAAGGGCAAATGTATCAAATCTTTTAAAGAAGTAGAAGGTTGCTTTACATTTACTTTGCTGTAAGCCTGTGCAGTAGAAACATGTACAGGCGGCTTAACCAACACCAAGTAATACGCCGATAAGTCAACGGATAGCTCTTCAAATTCATCGCCTTTGGCAAAAGCATAAGTAGGTTTGTTTTTCACAAAAAATGCGCAATCAGCACCAAGAGGCCTTACATAGGCTTCCATTTGTTCTGCGGATAAACCTAAATTGAATTTCTGATTAACGAGTTTGACCAAAAAAGCAGCGTCCGAACTTCCACCTCCTAAACCTGCACCAACTGGTATATTTTTAAGCAGTACAATTTGTTGGTTAGGCAAATCAAATTCTTTCTGTAGGATTTTAAATGCCTTGATACAGATATTATCACCAGCATCACCTGGAATATCAACACCTTTAATCAACATCGAAGTTTCCTCTGCATCTACCAACTCTACCACATCATTAATCCTGATGGGATAAAAAACAGTCTGCAAGTTGTGATAACCGTCAGCACGTTTTTCTGTAAGGAATAAGCCCAGATTTATTTTTGCATTTGCAAATGTTAACATCTTTTTGATTTTAGATTGTAGAAGTACGATTTTAGATTTAATTTAAACACAAAGACACAAAGAGCATTAAGTTTTGAATTTTTATGTCTATGGCAACGAAGATACGAAGAGCACCAAACTTTCAGACTTACAAATCTAAAATCGTGACTCGTAAATCACTATAACCTATAACTATAGTGCCCAATAATTTTCCAAGCGAATAAAATATCTTCAGCAACCTGCCCTCCTCCAATATTATGCACAAGAAGATAACGCTTGCCATCACTAGATTTTTTGTCAACCACCAAACCAATGTGCAACTGCCTGCCGTTTAAATCCCAACATACGATATCTCCCGGTTGGTAATCTGCTGCATTTTTAGTAATCGGTTTTACTTTGCCTTTGCGCTTAAAGAAAACCATTAAATTAGGTACCCGTCTGTGGTCTATGTTTTTATCTGTAGTTTTGCGTCCCCAGTTTTTTGGATACAAACCAAAATTAGCCTTCATATCTTCGTGTACTTCTTGCTGTAAATCGACACCTAATTTACGGTAAGCACGTATCACTACATCGGTGCAAACGCCAGTATTTGCAGGCACATCTCCTCCAGGATACTTCAATTTTACATAAGCTGGATCGTAAACTATAGCTGGGTTAACAATTGCAATACCTGCATCCGAAAGCTTTTGTGGCGTAACAGTTTGAGCAAAGCTTGCCGTGAAAAACAAACTACTTAAAACAACGAAACGTACTATTTTTCTGAACATCATGGTTTAGCAAATCTAGTTGATTTTGAAGATAAAATCTCGATTTTGATCATAGAATTCTAACAATCATCAACACTGTTGAAAAACATAAATACGAGGTTGATTTTTAATAGCTAGATTTGTGTTTCACTTTTTAAAAGCCCCTTTAGGGGTTTGGGGTTATGAAACAGTATTTAGATTTGATGCAACATGTGCTTGATAACGGCACACAAAAACACGATAGAACGGGAACGGGTACCATCAGCGTATTTGGTTATCAAATGCGTTTCAATTTGCAAGAGGGTTTCCCGATGGTGACCACTAAAAAACTGCATTTGAAATCTATCATCCATGAGTTGATCTGGTTTTTGCAGGGCGATACCAACATTAAGTACCTAAAAGATAACGGCGTTCGTATCTGGGATGAATGGGCCGATGAAAATGGAAATTTGGGACCTGTATACGGCTCGCAATGGCGCAGCTGGCCAACCCCAAATGGTGGCCATATTGACCAAATTACTCAAATCATCAACACCATTAAAAATAATCCGGATTCTAGGAGAATTATCGTGTCTGCTTGGAACGTAGCTGAAATTGAGAACATGGCACTCCCTCCATGTCATGCCTTTTTTCAGTTTTACGTAGCCGATGGCAAGTTAAGCTGCCAGCTGTACCAACGCAGTGCGGATATATTTTTAGGCGTACCTTTTAATATTGCTTCTTATGCTTTGTTAACGATGATGGTGGCACAGGTTTGTGGCTTAGAAGCTGGCGATTTCATTCACACTTTTGGCGACGCCCACATTTATAACAACCATTTAGAGCAGGTAAAATTACAGTTGAGCAGAGATCCTAAACCATTGCCAACCATGAAAATCAATCCTGAGGTGAAAGATATTTTCGATTTCAAATTTGAAGATTTCGAATTGTTAAACTACGAAGCGCATCCACATATTAAAGGGATAGTAGCGGTATAAATTATATCGTCATTGCGAGGCACGAAGCAATCTCTTGCGCTTTAAGATTGCTTCGTGCCTCGCAATGACGCAACTCTGAAAGAATGAACCAAACCACCATAGTTGTCGCCATAGCAGAAAATAACGCCATTGGCAAGGATAACCAGTTACTTTGGCACTTACCTGCCGATTTAAAGCATTTCAAAAATATTACTTCTGGGCATACCATCATCATGGGACGTAAAACTTACGATTCTATTGGAAAACCATTGCCAAACAGAAGAAACATCGTTATCACCAGACAAACAGACTTAAAATTGGATGGCGTGGAAGTGGTGAACTCTTTAGATCAAGCATTGGAATTGTGCCAAAACGAAGAACAGGCATTCATTATTGGTGGAGCTGAGATTTACAGGCAAGCTACCTCGCTTTGCGATAAAATTGAATTGACCCGTGTACACCAAGAATTTGACGCAGATGCTTTTTTCCCAGAATTGGACAACGAAACTTGGGTAGAAATATGGAAAGAAGATCATTTGCCCGACGAAAAAAACAAATTCGCTTATACTTTTTCAACTTTGGAGCGGCGCTAAGGTTGCCGCAAATACATGAGATGAACTATAGGCACTGCAATTAAAATCATTTGTGCCCCTGTGGCTTAATATAATTTCCACATCCCAATAAAATTACATTTAGCAGTTCTATTATTTAAAAAAATAATTAGATTTGCCGACTTGTTAAAAAACAGCTTATTATAAAATAGATTTAAACAAACAATGCAAGGTAAAGGTTTTATAAAATTTATGGCGATACTTTTGGGTATTGTCTGTCTGTATTCACTTTCTTTCAACATCATTACTTACAACGTAGAGAAAAAGGCTAAGGAATTTGCAAAAGGCGATGAAGCTAAAGAAAAAGCATACTTAGACTCGATGGCTACCGAAAAGGTATATCCTCTTTTGGGCCTTACCTATCAGCAAGTAAAAGGCAAAGAAATCAATTTAGGTCTTGACCTTAAAGGTGGTATGAACGTTACCATGGAAATTTCTTTGGCGGAGTTGACTAAATCATTAGCTAACAATACTTCTGACGAGAATTTCAATAAAGCCTTGTCAAATGCGCAAACGCAAATGAATGCAGGTGGAAAAGATTTCATCTCATTGTTTGTAAACGAATATGAAAAACTTGTTCCTAATGGAAAGTTGGCTGATTTCTTCGCTAATCAGGATAACTCGGCACAGTTAAAAGCAACTGCAAGCAACTCTGAAGTTAAATCTTATTTAAGCAAAGAGGCTACTAGCGCCATCGACAGATCTTTCATCATCTTACGTAGTCGTATTGATGGTTTTGGTGTTGTGAGTCCTAACATGCAGAAACAAGAAGGTTCTAACAGGATCTTCATCGAGATGCCAGGTATTCAGGATAAAGAACGTGTTCGTAAATTATTACAAGGTTCTGCTGAATTGCAATTTTGGCAAGTTTACCAATCTCAGGAAGTTTATCCTGTGTTGGATAACATCAATAAAACCCTTGCTTCAACTTTAAAAGATACTGTTGCTAAAGCGGCAGTGACTGATACAACTGCTAAAGGCGGTAAATTAGCTGGTTTAACAAAAGGTACTACAGCTAAACCTGCCGACACTTCTAAAGATGCAAAAGCTGCTGAGGCGCAAAAAAATAATCCTTTATTTGCTGTTTTAGGTTTACCAGTTGGCATGGATGCTAACGGACAACAACAGTTCATCCCTGGTCCGGTAGTTGGTTTTGCACAACAAAAAGATACGGCTAGAGTAAATGCTTACTTAGCTAAACCAGAAATCAAATCTTTAGTTCCTACTACCATGAGGTTCATGTGGGGATTAAAACCTAGAGCTGGTTCAAAAACTTTCGAACTTTATGCTATTAAAGTTACTTCATTGGATGGCCGCCCTGATTTAAGCGGTGATGCTGTAGCTAACGCTCGTGCAGGTTTCGATCAAAAGAACAATCCTGATGTGACCATGTTCATGACTAGTGAAGGTGCTGCAAAATGGAAAAAAATGACTGCTGAAGCGTCAGCAGATCCTAATAACAAAAAAGCAATTGCGATTGTATTAGATAACACGGTTTACTCAGCCCCTACTGTACAAAACGAAATTCCTAACGGTGTTTCTTCAATCACTGGTAGCTTCACTGCTGAAGACACTAAAGATTTAGCGAACGTATTGAAAGCTGGTAAATTACCTGCTCCTGCTAAAATCGTTTCGGATTTCGTTGTAGGTCCTTCATTGGGTCAACAAGCTATTGACAGCGGTTTGTTATCTTTCGTATTAGCGTTCGTAGTAATTCTTGCTTTCATGGCATTTTACTACAATAAAGCTGGTTGGGTGGCCAACATTGCTTTGTTGATCAACGTATTCTTTATCATGGGCGTTTTAGCTGCATTTGGTGCAGTATTAACACTTCCTGGTATCGCAGGTATCGTATTAACCATCGGTTTATCGGTTGACGCCAACATCCTAATTTTTGAACGTGTACGTGAAGAGTTAGCGTTAGGCAAATCAACTAACGTGGCAATCAGAGAAGGTTTCAAACATGCGATGTCTTCTATCTTAGACTCTAACATTACTGTATTCATCTTAGGTATTATACTATTCGTATTCGGTTCTGGACCAGTACAAGGTTTTGCTACTACCTTATGTGTGGGTATCGTTACTTCACTATTCGCAGCGGTATTAATTTCTCGTTTGATTTTCGAATCAATGATGGAGAAAAAATCGAATATCACTTTCGATAATAGCATGACTAGAAACGCATTCAAAAACTTAGCTTTCAACTTTGTTGGTCGCAGAAAGTTATATTATGTGATTTCAAGTGTAATTATCATCGCTGGTATCGGCATGTACTTTAAAAACGGCGGTTTACACTTAGGTGTTGACTTCAAGGGTGGTAGAACTTACATGGTGAAGTTCGACAAGCAAATGAACACTGAAGATGTTGCTAAAACCCTTTCAACCAATTTTGAAGGCGAAGAGGCTTTGGTAAAAACCATCGGAACTGATAACTCATTAAAAATCACTACACCTTACCATATCAATGATCAAGCGGCTGATGCTGATAAAGTAGTAGAATCTGCTTTACGTAAAGGCTTAGATGGGATGGGTGCAAAATATACCATTGAAAGTTCACAAAAAGTAACACCAACTATAGCAAGCGATATCATTACTAGCGCAGTTTACGCGGTATTGTTCTCTTGTTTAGTGATGTTTATTTACATCTTGGTACGTTTCAAAAAATGGCAATATGGTTTAGGTGCGGTAATCGCATTATTCCACGATGTGCTTTTAGTACTTTCTTTCTACACCATTTTAGATGGCGTGCTTCCTTTCCCTCTAGAGATTGGTCAAGATTTTATCGCGGCAATTTTAACGGTAATGGGTTACACCATGACGGAAACAGTAATCGTATTCGACCGTATCCGTGAGCGTTTAGCACACACTGGTAAAGATGATGCTTATGGCGAAGAACGCAACAAGTTAATCAACTTTGCATTGAACAGTACGTTAAGCCGTACCATCTTAACTTCATTATCGGTATTCTTCGTATTGATCGTGATCTTTATTTTCGGTGGCGATAGCATTCGTGGTTTCATCTTCGCATTACTAATTGGCCGTATCATTGGTACTTATTCATCATTATGTATCTCTACGCCAATCGTAATCGACTTATCAAACGACGATAAGGCTACTAAGTAGAACTTAAAAACCAAATTATAAATCAACAGGTCCCGGAGTTATTCGGGACCTTTGTTTTTTATACGCATTTATAAAACCAAACAGATTACAATTAAATAACGCAACTAAAACGAAACAACTAAATATCCAACAAAGCAATTCACTATATTTACCGCAAACCAAATGGGCCTTTACTTAGTTTATTTACTATGGAAAAGAGAAAGAAAATTGTAATTATTGGTGGCGGTTTTGGCGGCATTGAGCTGGCAAAAAAGCTGAAACATCAAAATGTTGACATTGTTATTCTTGACAAACATAATTACCACACTTTTCAGCCACTACTCTACCAAGTAGCAACAGGCGGATTAGAAGCTGACTCCATTGCTTTTCCTATCCGAAAGATTTTCAAAGGTCAAAAAAACCTTAAGTTTAGAGTAACGGAAGTGAAAAAAGTTATTCCCGAACTTAACCGTTTAGAAACTACTATTGGCGAATGCGAGTACGATTATCTGGTAATCGCTACCGGATCAACTAGTAACTTTTTTGGCCAAACGGAGATTTCTCAAAATGCCATGCCGATGAAATCTATTCCGGAGGCGCTTAACTTAAGGAGCTTAATTCTGCAAAACTTAGAAGCTGCCATTATTGCGAAAGATCCCGTTAAGGAAAACGAACTGTTAAACTTCGTTGTAGTTGGTGGCGGGCCAACCGGTGTAGAAACCGCTGGAGCCATTGCAGAATTGAAAAAGCATGTGCTTAAAAATGATTATCCAGAATTAGATTTAAATAAAGTAAATATCTATCTTATTGAAGGTTCACCAGAGCTACTTGGCGCCATGTCGGTACAGGCACAACAAAAATCAAAACAGTTTTTGGAAGAGCTTGGCGTAACCGTTTACACCGAAACCAGAGTACAAGGATATGATGGGCAAACACTTTCGTTGGTTGACGGCAGAAAAATTGGCTCAGCAACTGTAATTTGGAGTGCAGGTGTAAAAGGCGTTGTACTCGATGGCTTAAGCACCGAATCGGTAGTTCGCGGCAATAGATTAAAGGTGAACGAAATCAACTTGGTGGAAGGTTACCAAAACGTTTTTGCCATTGGCGATGTAGCGGCGATGATCACTCCAGAAACTCCAAATGGTCACCCCGGAGTTGCACCAGCGGCCATTCAGCAAGGCAAACATCTGGCAAAAAATATCATTAACCTCATTGAAAATAAACCAACCACAGCTTTTAAATATTTCGATAAAGGTGCTATGGCTACTGTTGGAAGAAACAGGGCGGTAGTTGATATCAATAAAATAAGATTTCAAGGAATATTTGCTTGGTTTACGTGGATGTTTGTACATTTAATGACTTTAGTAGGCTTCAGAAATAAATTAGTGGTTTTTGTAAATTGGGTTTGGAGCTACTTTAGTTACGACAGAGGTACACGTTTAATCATCAGAACCTTTAAACCTTATAAAGAATACAAGCGAATACATGACCCAGAAACAGCTTCAAGCGAATAAAACCATTGCCCTTGTGGCGCATGATCACAGGAAAGATGACTTAATTAAGTGGGCTACAATTAATCGAGAAGCACTGAGTTCTCACAACTTAGTAGCAACGGGAACCACTGGTAGACTTCTGGAAGAAAACTTACAGCTCCCAGTTAAAAAATTGTTGAGCGGCCCGCTTGGTGGCGACCAACAAATTGGTGCCTTGATAGCTCAGAGCGAAATTGATGTACTCATTTTCTTTTGGGATCCGATGGAAGCACAACCGCATGATCCTGATGTAAAGGCGCTATTGCGTGTTGGCATTGTTTGGAATATCCCTATGGCTTGCGACGTAGCTACTGCCGATTTCTTGATATCATCTCCTTACATGAAAGGCACTTATACCGCAGCGCTTACCGATTATGATGAATACAAAAACAGAAAAGTCTAACCCTGTCAAATTGATTGAATGCCCTCGTGACGCCATGCAGGGCTTGCATGATTTTGTGCCAACCGAGTTAAAGGTTGCCTACCTCAATCTGTTACTTCAAGTAGGTTTTGATACTTTGGATTTCGGAAGTTTTGTGTCACCGAAAGCGATACCTCAAATGAGAGATACAGAAGAGGTTTTAGCTCAGCTAGACTTGAGCAATAAAACTAAATTATTATCCATAGTAGCGAACTTAAAAGGGGTTGAAAATGCAGTTAAACATACAGAAATTAGCTACTTAGGATTTCCTTTTTCCATATCCGAAACCTTTCAAAAGCGCAATACCAATTCGAGTATCGCACAGTCATTGGTAACTGTTGAGCAAATGCTCGAAATTTGCGATAAGAATCAAAAGGAAGCCGTTATTTACCTTTCTATGGGTTTTGGTAATCCATACGGAGATGAGTGGAATACGGATATCATTTCCCACTGGACTGAAGAATTAGTTAAAAGAGGAACAAAAATTATAGCTGTTGCTGATACAGTTGGTGTATCCACTCCCGAAAAAATCAAAGCAATCCTCCCTCCCCTAGTCAACGAATTTCCAGACATTGAATTTGGTTTACACTTACACAGCACGCCACAGCAACGTTTAGAAAAAATCGCGGCAGCGTTTGAGGCAGGTTGTACTCGTATGGATAGTGCTTTAAGGGGTTACGGTGGTTGCCCCATGGCTGCAGATGATTTAACAGGCAACATTGCAACGGAAGATGTGATCGACTACCTCGCTACACAAGGCTTAACTCCTCACTTAAATATGGAGAAATGGCAGGAAGCGATGTTATTTTCAACGCATATTTTTAATGGAAGTTAATTCCTTTCAAAGCCCTGTTCAAACTTCTTAACGTAATGCCCAAATATGCAGCCATGTCTTCTTTACTGAGTTGTAGTTGCTGTTTTTCTCGTAGTTCCAATAGTTTCGCCAAACCATGTTCAACGGTATAAAGTTGCTGAAATGAAGCCCTGCTAGAGGTATTCACCATGCGTTCGGCCAACTCCTTCAACAGCAACCTATTTAGTCGCATATCTTTATCCATCAAATCGTTAAACAGTTTAATGGATATGCTATAAACTTCTAGCGTGGTCACCGCAGCTACATTGCATAAACATGGCATTTCTCTAATCGCTTCTATCTCGCCTAATATTTCACCATTTCCCAAAAATTCCAAGATATAATCTTTCCCATTTTCTTCGGAGAAAAAACATTTCGCTATGCCTTCCTTGATGATAAAAATTTGATGTATGCGTTCACCTTGTGTTAAAAGTTGGGTATCAGCGGCCAACTGCTGCACTTTGATATAAGACTTGTAGGTATCATTCTGATACAACTCTTCAATATAAGATAGAAACTCGTGGTTGGTTCTTAACATTGCCTTAGGACATTTGTCCTTTTATACTTCTAAAATTTAAGCCACTTTTGCAGCACCACAAAGATAAACGATGAAAAATCAAATCAAAACGATAGCATTTGATGCCGACGATACCCTTTGGAAAAACGAGGAATATTTTAGGGAGGCAGAACAGAAATTTAGCGAACTTATAGCTAATATAAGTGCTAACGATGTGACCCGACTGCTATTTGAAATTGAGATGAAAAACCTACCGATGTATGGTTACGGCATCAAAGGTTTCATGCTTTGTATGATAGAAACATTGCATCAACTTTATCCAGAAAACCTCAGTAGTAAGTTAATTGACGAAGCTTTTAAAATAGGTCATGAGCTGCTTCAAAAGCCAGTAATTTTGCTGGACGGCATTGAAGAAACGCTTTCGCACCTGTTCGGCAAATACCGATTGGTGATGGCCACCAAAGGTGATTTATTAGATCAGGAAAGGAAATTGGAAAAATCTGGATTGGCAAAGTATTTCCATCATATCGAAATCATGAGCGATAAAAAGCCAGCAAACTATCAGAAACTGATCAAACACTTGGATTGTAAACCTGAAAATTTCCTAATGGTTGGCAACTCGTTAAAATCAGATATTTTGCCTGTGCTTGCCATTAATGGCTTTGCCGTGGAAGTGCCTTACCATACCACCTGGCAACATGAAATACACGATGAACCTATTGACCATCCAAATTTTTATTCCGTAAACAGTATGGATCAAATCATCAATTTGTTATAAAAGTTACCGATTTCTGGATTACACGTTTAGATTCCTTGATATATCAAACATCACATTATCAGTCTGTACAGCTATAATTAACACCTAAGTAAAATGAAAAAAATCAATATAGATACCTGGAAGCGTAAAGATCATTTCCGTTTTTTTAGTCAGTTTGAAGAGCCCTTTTTTGGCGTTGTGGTAAACATTGATTGTACCACGGCTTACGCTAAAGCGAAAAAATTGGACCAATCATTTTTTTTGTATTACCTGTACAGAGCTATGAAGGCTGCTAACCAAATAGAGGAGTTTCGCTACCGAATTGAAGGAGAAGATATTGTTATTCACGATCAAATTAACGTTTCTACCACTATCAATAGAAAAGATGACACTTTTGGTTTTGCCTACTTTGATTACCATACTAACGAAGAAACCTTCATTGCTAATGCAAAAAAGGCCATAGAGGAAGTTCAACAAACAGAAGGCTTAAAACTTGCACAGCCTGGCTCCTGCGACATGCACTTTTCCGCTATTCCATGGGTTAATTTTACTTCCTTATCACACGCTCGTAGCTTCAGCTTTCCTGACAGCTCCCCTAAAATATCAGTTGGCAAAATGATAGAGAAAGATGGCACTCAGCAGTTTGCTGTTTCAATACATATCCATCACGGCCTTGCGGATGGTTTACATGTGGGTAAATTTGTTTCGTTATTTCAAGAACTAATGAACCAATAAATACTTTGTCAGCAATTTGAAATATTAATTGCAACATAATTGCAATAACAAAACTATGCTTAAATTCGTTTAGTTAATAACCGAAAAAGATATTGTTATGCAAAAAGAATACGATGTGATTATTATTGGAGGCAGTTATGCCGGACTTTCAGCCGCTTTATCCTTAGCTAGGGCGCTAAAAAACGTATTAGTTATTGATGGAGGGAAGCCTTGTAATTGGCAAACACCGCACTCTCACAATTTCCTTACACAGGATGGTCAAAGTCCGAAAGCTATTAGCGATTTAGCGAAATCACAAGTGTTAGCATATGAAAATGTGACATTGTTGGAGGATTTTGCCATTAGTGGACAACAAACTGCTAATGGATTTGAAATAATAACGGAAAACGACAAAGTATTTCATGCACAAAAATTGATTTTCGCCAATGGAATTAAAGATCAATTTCCAGATATCGTAGGTTTTAGCGAATGCTGGGGCATCAGCGTAATCCACTGCCCATATTGCCATGGCTACGAAGTACGCAATCAAAAAACAGGTTTGCTTGGCAATGGAGAAGATGCTTTTGAGTTTGCGAAATTGCTTTGGAACTGGACCAAAGAGCTCACTTTGTTTACTAACGGCAAATGTGCTTTAAACGAAGATCAAAAGCAGTCGCTAGCTGATAAGGAAATCCAAATTAATGAACAAGAAATCGTAGAAATTGTGCACGATAAAGGTAAAATAAAGCATTTAGTGTTTTCCGATGGCAGTACCGAAAAATTGAACGCCGTATATGCCAGGATCAAATTTGAGCAACACTGTGGCATTCCTCAACAATTGGGTTGTGAATTTACTGAAGCAGGATTAATCGCATCAGACCATTTTCAAAAAACTACTGTTGAGGGCGTTTACGCCTGCGGCGATAATACCAGTATGATGCGGTCGGTAGCCAATGCTGTATACAGTGGAAACATGGCAGGTGCAGCAGTAAGTAAAGAATTAATTGCTGCCGAAATCAAAAAAGAAGCACTACAAGATTAAGTGAGAGAGTTGGCTCAACTTATGTTTTAATCTTCTTTTTCGGCATCTTTCATTAACCTGTAAACGCCTTTTAACTTACGTTGATGATTTTCCTTAGCAACATCTATAGAGTGCGAACAGTGAATATCTGTTTCTTCGTCGGCCATTTTTGCAAGCAGCGCATAAAATTTGTGAAACTGATCCAACTCCTCCTCGGTTAAGTCTTCAATATCAACCATGCGGTTACTGGCCTTATCGTGTGACGCAATAAGCTCGTTTAATTTTAACTGAATAGCCTTGCTGTCTTTATTTTGAGATTTCTGTATCAAAAAAACCATCAAAAAGGTAATAATTGTTGTACCTGTATTAATCACCAGCTGCCATGTTTCCGAGTAATTAAACAGTGGCCCGGTAACCGCCCAAATCAATACAATCGTTACTGCGATAATAAAGGCCGGTGAGCTTCCGGTAAATTTAGTGGCAGCATTGGAGAAACGCTCAAAAAAGCCAACTTTTTTTCTTTCACTCATAATATTTTTTAATACAAATATTTAAAAATTATTTGTCAATAAATTAAAAAACTACCAAACATCATCAAAATCGGCGCCTTTTTACAAGTACATCAATAACCGTTAGTTCTTTCATTGTATTAATCGTATGTGTTGCTAGCAAACCTCGTTCCCAATTCGGAGGAAGGTGCTGGATCAGTTCTTCAACATATTCCTCTTCATTCAAAGTGACAATCTTATTGATTACCAATGCCCAGCCGTAACGCTTGCTACAATCCTGTGATGGTCTATACAAAACCCCATCTCTTTCAAAAATATTACCCGCTGGACGGGCGCTGCCTACGTCAACCAGTACAGGGTTTGCCGCATGAGCCATCCATTTATCAGAAAGAATATCATCGCAATAAAAAATATGAAGGTCTGCGTTTCTCTTTTCGCTCTCTTGCGATTCTATTAACGTAAACATCCAATACTTAGCGTTATGGTATATTATTGTCGTATCAGCGGCATTTACGTTATGCATTAAAGTACTTTGGTAGCTCCACTTAAATGGAAAATCTTCGCACCAATATAGTTCAATAGTTCTATTGCTCGTACTTTCTGGGATCATATAATATGAGCCTGCACACTCAAATATAAAAGGATAAGATAAGTGATATGACTGCTCTATAATCTTATGACTAACCTGTTTTTGACTATTTTGATCAAACTCAATCACGGCGATATACCCTTTTCCATCTCTGTATTCAAGCTCTTCGATAAAGAAATAAAGTTTATCCTCTTTTGCTACAACGAATGGATCTGCCCAAAATCTATCTCTAGGAGGAATGATTTTATGATAGCTTTTAAAATCAGTATCAATTACATTAGATACATTATCTACAAAGCGATATCTCAGTTGCCATTGTTCAATAAACACTAGCTCGTAGATATTTTTTTTTACGTTAGTTAAAATGCTTTTGAAGGCAGACAGCATCAATACAAATTCAATTTAATAAAACCCTGAGCGAAATGAGCAAAGCATTAAGCTATAAATTTCACAGTATGCCAATGCTTAGTTGCTTTTCACTTTCCTAAGATAAACTAAATTGGCAATAATAATAATGAACCAAATATAAACTCATAAAAAAAGCCGCCGCATTTTTAATGCAACGGCTCTAAAAAGATATAATATTATCGATTATAATTTATCGTTAACATTAATACAGTTCAAATCTTCAAAAGCCACTTTTAAACGAGCCACAAAAGCTTCTTCCGATTTACGTAACCAAACACGTGGATCGTAGAATTTCTTGTTAGGTTTGTCATCACCTTCTGGATTACCAATTTGGCCTTGTAAGTAAGCCTCATTCTTTTTGTAGTAACCTAAAATACCGTCCCAAAATGCCCACTGCAAATCGGTATCAATGTTCATTTTTATAGCACCGTAAGAAATAGCTTCTCTAATTTCTTCTTGAGAAGATCCTGAACCGCCGTGGAACACAAAATTGATTGGTTTTTCTGCAGTTAAGTTATATTTCTCTTTGATATAATCTTGAGAGTTTTTTAAGATAATTGGTTGTAATTTAACGTTACCTGGCTTGTACACACCATGTACGTTACCAAAAGCAGCCGCTACTGTAAACTGATTACTTACTTTGCTCAATTCTTCGTAAGCATAAGCTACTTCACTAGGTTGAGTATATAATTTCGAGCTATCTACATCGCTATTGTCTACGCCGTCTTCTTCTCCACCAGTTACGCCCAACTCAATTTCAATAGTCATACCTAGTTTGCTCATGCGCTCTAAATATTTTGCAGAAATCTCTAAGTTTTCCTCGATTGGTTCTTCAGAAAGGTCTAACATGTGCGACGAAAACAAAGGCTTTCCAGTTTCGGCGAAGAATTTTTCACCGTGATCCAACAAACCATCAATCCAAGGTAATAACTTTTTTGCAGCATGGTCCGTATGCAAAATTACTGCAACGCCGTAATGTTCAGCCAATAAGTGTACGTGTTTAGCTGCAGATACCGCACCTAAAACGCAAGCTTGTAAATTGTCGTTATTTAAGGTTTTACCAGCGTAAAACTGTGCGCCACCATTTGATAATTGAATAATTACTGGCGAATTTACCGCTTTTGCCGT
This sequence comes from Pedobacter sp., assembly GCF_965249885.1. Taxonomy (GTDB): domain Bacteria; phylum Bacteroidota; class Bacteroidia; order Sphingobacteriales; family Sphingobacteriaceae; genus Pedobacter. The sequence continues at coordinate 298,799 of NZ_OZ252254.1, forward strand.
TTCCATTACCGCATTAATCGTGTTGGTTCCTGTAACGTTTACTGCTGGAAGTGCAAATTGATGTTTTTTGGCCTGCTCAAACAATTCTTGTACTGCAGCACCATGGATTACGCCTTTGTAGCCTTTTAAACTCATTTTATATTTAGTTTTATTATGTTTCGAAGTTAGGAAAATTAATCTAACAACCGTTGATTAATCACAAATGTAATCAAAATTTACTTATTGTCAAAAGTACACTAAGACTGGTTGTTTGGTTCATTGGCCATTGGGCATTGGTTCATTGGTTTTTGATTGTTGATTATTGATTATTGATTGTTGATTGTTGACTAGAAAGCAATTTCAGTTTTCCAAACGTTCCTGTAGTCCCGCTTTTCGTTGCAATCTTTTTGTCAACGGCAATGCAAAACTTAAGAAGTTTTCAACCATACTGCTTCAAAAAGTATTTCCACTGCAATCGGGTTTTGAGCACTTCAACCTTTGCACAGCACTTACATTTTAAACCCGACATTAGCGGATACCGGCCATGTGGTTAAGGCCAAGCGTGGCCTTGGGCAGGCAGCGCAGTATGAGCGTTTGGCGGGGCTGTACTTTAATAGCAGCAATGCAACTGCTTTTCTAAAACGAATAACTAACTTCTAATAACTAATACCTGTCACCTGATATGTAAGACAGATCCCTCGGAACTCGGGATGACATAATGCATAAAACAAAAAATACTTCCACTGCATTGACAACTACATTTCTCGAACTAACAACTAACAACTAACCACTAACCACTAATACCTAACAACTGATCCCTAATACCTAACCACTAACTCCTAATACCTAACCACTAATACCTAATCCCTTACACCTATCCACTAAAAACACTTTGCGTTAATTATTTTTTTCGTTTCTTTGTAGTCGCATTTTTAAAAAATACACATGTCTTGGTTTAGAAGAGAGAAAAAAGGAATCAGCACTAGTACCGAAGAGAAGAAAGAGGCGCCAGATGGTTTATGGAACAAGTGTCCAAACTGTAAAAAAGCCCTTCACAGTGCCGACCTTCAAGAAAGCAAGTGGGTTTGTCAATACTGCAGCTACCACCTACGCGTAGGTTCAAAAGAATATTTCCACGTACTGTTTGATAATAATGAGTTTACGGAGCTTGATGCTAATTTAACTTCCGGCGATCCGCTTCATTTTATAGACAGCAAGCCTTACACTGACAGAATTATTGAAACCACCAAAAAAACAGGCCTTAAAGATGCCATCAGGGCTGCTTATGGTAAAATTGATGGTGAAGATATCGTGATTGCCTGTATGGACTTTAACTTTATCGGTGGTTCAATGGGATCTGTGGTAGGTGAAAAAATTGCCCGTTCTATTGATTACAGTCTGAAAAAGAAAGTTCCTTTTCTGATGATTTCAAAATCGGGTGGTGCACGTATGATGGAAGCAGCATTTTCGTTAATGCAGATGGCTAAAACATCGGCTAAACTAGCGCTGTTGAGCCAAGCTAAAATCCCATATATTTCTTTACTTACCGACCCAACAACTGGTGGTGTTACGGCATCATACGCGATGCTAGGCGACATCAACATTGCTGAACCTGGTGCACTAATTGGCTTTGCAGGACCAAGGGTAATTAAAGAAACCATAAAAAAAGATTTACCAAAGGGTTTCCAAACTTCAGAATTTGTATTGGAGCATGGTTTCCTTGATTTCATTGTTGACCGAAGGGAAATGAAAGAAAAATTGGCTACGTTCTTAAAGATGATGAAGAAGTAGACAGTGATCAATTGTTAATGATTAATGGTTAATTATTTAATTATTTATCGATAATATGAAAAAAGCAGGGTTGTGCAATAAATGCCAACCCTGTTTTTTTTTTAATGATCAGGTGAGGTGTTGTAATCCATAATTTGAATGGAAAAACACACCTAAACCAAGTGCTAAACCGCCAATAACAAGTTTTTATACTACACTTACATTTTAAATGAAATTACTATTGGCATAAAGCATTTGAAATTGTAGATTTGGGCAAATTTTTAATCAGATGAACCGTAAGCTCCATTTGACCAATAAAGAAAAAAAATCATAATCAAATGAATATCCACGAATACCAAGGTAAACAAATTCTAAAGAGTTTTGGCGTTGCTATCCAAGAAGGCATTGTTGCTGATACAGTTGACCAAGCTGTTGAGGCCGCTAAACAAATGAAAACTGATTTTAACTCTGATTGGGTTGTGATTAAAGCACAAATCCATGCTGGAGGTAGAGGAAAAGGTGGCGGTGTGAAGTTGGCCAAAAACTTAGATGAAGTTAAGCAAAGAGCTACGGATATTTTGGGAATGCAATTGATTACACCTCAAACCGGCCCAGAAGGTAAAAAAGTAAACAAAGTGTTAGTAGCACAAGATGTATACTATCCTGGTCCTTCTGAAACTAAGGAGTTTTACATGAGCGTACTTTTGGACCGTGCTGCTGGACGCAACATTATCATGTACAGCACTGAGGGTGGTATGGACATTGAAGAAGTAGCTGAACATACGCCACATTTGATTTTCAAAGAAGAAGTTGATCCTAAAGTTGGTCTTCAAGGTTTCCAAGCTCGTAAAGTTGCTTTTAACTTAGGCTTAAGCGGTGCTGCTCATAAAGAAATGGTGAAGTTTGTTACTGCTTTATATAAAGCTTATGATCAAACTGACTCATCGATGTTTGAAATCAACCCGGTTTTAAAAACTAGTGATGATAAAATTATTGCTGTTGATGCCAAAGTAAACTTAGACGAGAATGCTTTGTATCGTCATGCTGATTACGCTGCAATGCGTGATGTAACAGAGGAAGATCCAACTGAAGTTGAAGCTGGAAAAAGCAACCTTAACTATGTGAAGCTAGACGGTAACGTAGGCTGTATGGTTAATGGTGCTGGTTTAGCAATGGCTACAATGGATATCATCAAAATTGCTGGCGGTGAGCCTGCAAACTTCCTTGATGTTGGCGGCACTGCTAACGCAACTACTGTAAAAGCGGCGTTTAACATCATTTTGCAAGACCCTAACGTAAAAGCAATTTTAATTAACATTTTTGGTGGTATTGTACGTTGCGACAGAGTAGCGCAAGGTGTAATTGATGCTTACAAAGAAATTGGTGACATTAGAGTTCCAATTATTGTACGTTTACAAGGCACTAACGCTGAAGAAGCTAAAAAATTAATTGACGAATCAGGATTGAAAGTTTACTCAGCAATTTTATTGAAAGAAGCAGCTGATTTAGTAACTAAAGTATTGGCATAATCCAAAATTCATATTATTACAAAAACCAGCTGAAATCAGCTGGTTTTTTTTGCGACTTAGTTGCCATGATTAGCTAAAAAGAGCGGATATTAAAACCAATAGTTTTATGTAAATTTAATTCATGAGCCAGTACGAAGAAACATTTAATACTTGGAACAAGGTTGCGAAAATATATGAAGAAAAGTTCATGCACTTGGATTTGTATAACGAAACTTATGATACTTTCTGTAAAGCTCTAACTGGAAAGCATGCCAAAATTCTGGAGGTTGGCTGTGGCCCAGGCAATATTGCTAAGTATATACTTAATCAAAACGCAAACTTTGAAATCTTAGGGATAGATATTGCTCCAAACATGATTGAACTCGCTAAACAAAACAACCCTAACACAAGGTTTGAGGTAATGGATGCAAGAGCAATTGATCAATTGAAAACAAAATTTAACGGAGTTATCGCCGGCTTTTGCATCCCATACCTGTCCTTAAACGAAACTCAACACTTCATTTCAAACAGCCACCAACTGCTTGACGATGACGGTGTACTTTACATTTCTTTTGTAGAAGGAAAATATTCACGATCTGGTTTTAAAACAAATAGTTCTGGAGATAAAGTTTATTTCTATTATTACGAATTGGCAACTATAACCAATGAAATTGAAAAATTAGGCTTTAAGGCGGCGCAAATTTTAAAAGTCAACTTTAAAAGATCAGCTACAGAGATAGAAGAGCATACAATTATTATTACCAGAAAATCAAACCGCTAGTTCCAATTTTATTTAGTAATAAAAAAGCCAATCTAAAAATAGATCGGCTTATATAGGTTGTTTAGGTTTAGTTTAAATCTTTTTCTAAGTTCATTTGTTTTATGAAAAAGCTCTGGCCATCCAACCAGAGCTTTAATCAAACCAAATATAAATGTACTTTTTTGTATGAACACAACAAATATATAGCTAATATTTTAATTTTAAAATAAAAATTTAACTTTTTTTACATTTTTTATTTAAAAATTTAATTAAAAATCAAATAAAAACAAAATAAACCTAAAAATAGCAACTTTAAACTTATAAAAACATATAAATTCAAATTATTTCTACAAACAGGTTAAAAAAATAGAAAAAAACAGCATAAATTAATGATACAATACATAAATGAGTGAAATTAATATAGAAAAACAGATAGAAACTAAAATAAATACAATATTACAACCTATTTTAATAATTTTCGAAAATTCAAAGATCGATTTCAACTTTTATATTGCGGAAAACTTAATAACCTTTAAAAAATCCAAAAGTCATTTTCCTCCTATTGATAATGACCAATTAAATTTGAATGAATTATCATCGTTTAGTACGCCATTGACCAACAATAGCGAACAGAAACATTATGCAGCCGTAAAATTACCATCAGTGGATAGTGAAGAGACAGGATATTTCGCTATTGCTAAAAGCGACAATTCTGAGTTTTCGAAAAACGACCTGGCTTTATTAAATGCATTCGTTAGGTTAATTAACGAAACAATAGCTGATTTTGAACAACAGGCTAAACTCCTTAACATATTGAATGATTTTGTACATAAGTCGGTTCATGATTTAAAAAACCCTCTTACATCTATATCACTTACTTCGGAATTATTGAAAAGAAAAACGGATGATCCAGCTACGATTATGAAGTTTGCGGGGAAACTGGAAAATGCTAGTAAGCGATTATTTGATAATTTGGACCATTTAAAATCCGTATTCCCCGTAGATGATAAAAGCTTCAAACTTAATATTAGCCAGGTCGATTTAAATCAGTTGTTAAAAGAAGCAGCTGCAGCTCGCTTTTTAGAATTTGTTTGCACTAACGAACAAACACTCATTTATGCAGATGCAGGTCGACTGAGGCACGCTTTTGACTGCTTGATCACTTCAGCAGCTTCCAACAAGGGGCAATTGGTTGTTTTAGAGACAATAGATGATCAGCTCATTATTAAGCTACCGCACCATGACTTACATCGCCTGCAATTCACTAAATTTCTTATGGCTAAAACCCTGATCGGAATGCACAAAGGAACGATTAATATAATTGAAGATGCTTATTATATTTCCCTGCCTTTTGAAACACCATAAAGGTTGAACGAGACTACAAAAGTGCTCCCTTGGACCTTTGGATTGGATTCAAACCAAATCTTTCCATCTTGCAATTCGGTAAATTCTTTGCAGAGTAACAGACCTAGCCCTACTCCTTTTTCGTTATTAGTACCAAAAGTGGACAAGGCACGTAGTTTGAACAAACCCTCCTGTTCATGTTCCGGAACGCCAGTACCGTCATCCTTTACCTTGATAAAGCAATTCTCTTGATTATGTTCCATCGAAACGGAAACATTCCCCCCGTCGGGCGTAAATTTTATAGCATTATTAACTAAATTACGCACTACGATATGAAACATATTCAGATCAGCAGCAATAAATATATTATCAACTAAATCCAGATTTAAGCTGATGTTTTTCCTACTGGCGATATTTTTTTCCAAACTTAGGCCACGTTCAAGTTCTCTAGCTACATCGACAGCAACAATATCAACCCTAGCGCCATCCATTTGCGATTTAGACCAAGCTAAAACATTGGACAGCATCTCCGACGTGTCTTTGGTAGCCTGTAATAACTTTTGCTTAATTTGTTCATTTTCCGACTCGCTTAATTCGGTTTCCGCCAAAACCTCCAAATAACCCAAAATTGAGCTCAACGGAGATCTAATATCATGTGCGACAATAGAAAATAGCTTAGCTTTTTCGGAATTCAATTTCTCGAGCTCCTTATTTTGCTGCAAAATACGAAAGCTTTGGGCTTCAATTTCAGCATTTTTTTGATTGACAACGTTGCGCTCACGATCGTAATTGTTTCTTATAAAACTAATACTTAAACAAATTAGCAACGCAGCCACACCGTAAGTTACAGCAAAGTCAATTACCCTGGAAAGCTCATCAACATACGCCGTTTTTATAGCATCAGGTTCAAGGTATTCGAACGCAAGCACTCCAAAAACCGTTGTTATATTTAATACAATCCAGAACGCTAACTCTTTTTTAGGAACCACAACTATGGTAACCAGGAGTACCAAGCAAAAAAGCAATAAATTGGGGCCATGTATCCCTGAATTAAGGAAATAATTGACTAAAAAAGTAAAGTTTGCTGCGATGCCCAAGCTACGCGTAGCTAATTTTGTGCTTCGCCTAACACGTGAAATGTAATAGAGACAAGCGGCGAAAATAGTCCCGAAAGCACATACGATAGCCACATATTTTAGTCCGATGTAGTAGTTGAAAAAAATCTCGATGAAAAAAGCTACTACTGCGATAGAACAAAACGTATTGAATATTCTTTCTTCCAGCGAAAACTTTTTAGGATTACCGATAATGTGATTGGCACTTAGCCACGAACGTAAACTCGCCACCGTTATTTAGAATAAGATTAAGCAAACATAACGATATTCATCGGAAATTTAAGAAGTCAAATGAATTTTAGCTAATTGATAGGTAAAATGACTAGACAATTGCTTATTTTTGCCACTTTTATAATACACTAGATATGATTAAAAGACAACAAATTAAAGACTTATTAAGATCAACTGACTTCAACACCGAAGTTACTGTAATGGGCTGGGTAAAAACTTTCCGTAATAATCAGTTTATTGCTTTGAATGATGGATCATGCATGGGTAATATCCAAGTGGTTGTTGATTTTAATAATACCGCCGAAGATTTGTTGAAAAGAATAACTACAGGCGCTGCAATAAAAGCAGTAGGTACTTTGGTTGAATCGTTAGGAAAAGGACAAACTGTAGAAATAAAAGCCACTACAGTGGAAATTTTGGGGGATAGCGATCCAGAAAAATTTCCTCTACAACCTAAAAAACACAGTTTGGAGTTTTTGAGAGAGATTGCGCACTTGCGTTTTAGGACAAATACTTTTAACGCCGTGTTCAAGGTACGTCACGCATTAGCTTTCGCGATTCATCAGTTTTACAACGAACGTGGTTTTGTTTACATGCACACGCCCGTAATTACCGCAAGTGATGCCGAAGGTGCCGGAGAAATGTTTAGAGTAACTACTTTAGATTTCGATAATCCGCCTCGTACTGAAAACGGAGCAGTTGATTTTAAAGAAGATTTCTTCGGAAAATCAACCAACTTAACAGTTTCTGGACAGTTAGAAGGTGAACTTGCAGCCATGGCGTTTGGCCAGATTTACACTTTTGGACCAACTTTTAGAGCCGAAAACTCAAATACCACTCGTCACTTGGCGGAGTTTTGGATGATTGAGCCAGAAGTTGCTTTTGCAGATCTAGAAAATAACATGCAGCTAGCCGAAGACATGATGAAGTATGTGATCAGCTACGCAAAAGAAAACTGCAAAGAAGAACTGGAATTTTTGAACAGCCGATTGCTAGAGGAAGAAAAACAAAAACCGCAAAACGAGCGTAGCGAACTGAGCTTGCTAGAAAAACTTGATTTTTGTTTAGCTAACGATTTCCAGCGCTTAACTTATACTGAAGCAATAGACATTTTAAAAGCATCAAAACCTAATCAGAAAAAACAATTTAAGTACCTGATTGATAGCTGGGGTGCCGATCTACAGAGCGAACATGAGCGTTACTTGGTAGAGAAACACTTTAAACGTCCGGTAATTTTAACCGACTATCCAAAAGACATCAAATCGTTTTACATGCGCTTAAATGATGATGGAAAGACAGTAGCTGCCATGGATATTTTATTCCCAGGTATTGGCGAAATGATTGGCGGCTCGCAACGTGAGGAACGTATGGAGGTATTAAAACAGCGTATGGACGAGATGGGAGTACCTCAGGACGAACTTTGGTGGTATTTAGATACTCGCCGCTTTGGTTCGGCGCCGCATGCTGGTTTTGGTTTAGGTTTCGAACGTTTGGTACTGTTTGTAACAGGAATGACCAACATCCGCGACGTAATCGCTTTCCCTCGTTTTCCTAAAAGCGCTGAGTTTTAATGCTAAGCAGGTTACAAGTAATAAGAACAAGATTAAATAAATACCTAACTAAAAAGTCCCGAAATTTTCGGGACTTTTCTTTTTACTGTTAGTTTGCCTGATATTTTTCAGACAATATGATAATGGTCATTATCTAATCTAACTCACCGTAAATAAACATATAACCACAGAAATTTATCAGAAGCAATTATTCATGATAAGGATTTGCGTTATGATAATCTACTTCTGTAACTACATAATCTGTAGGCTGGAAACTTTTAGATGTACTTAAGGTCATACCCAACTCGAAACGGGCAGGATATGGCGTTTTAAGCAATGAACCAGCAGGAATATACGGATAAGTTTCGCGGTAGTTTTGAATAATGTTTGGACTTACCCTTCTGTTAATGTAAGCTCTTGTCAGTTGATTTGGCTCCCTTAAACCCGCAGCGCCCAAAAGTTCAACGGCACTAGCAACGGTAAGGTTATGGAAATTTTTAACACGTACTTTCTTATCTTCCACTACTAATCCTTTCATTAAACTTGGATCTTGCGTGGCAACCCCGGTTGGACAGGTATTGCTGTTACATTCTAAGGCTTGGATACAGCCTAAGGCAAACATCATTCCTCTGGCAGCATTACACATATCAGCACCTAAAGCAATATTTTTTACAATATCAAAACCCGTAGAAACCTTTCCAGATGCAATGATCTTAACATGTTTCTTCAAATCGAAACCCACCAATACATCATAAACAAAAGCTACTCCATCTCTCAAAGGCATTCCTACCGAATTTGAAAATTCCTGAGGTGCAGCACCGGTTCCGCCTTCTCCCCCATCAACAGTAATAAAATCTGGAATAATACCCGTTTCAACGATTGCTTTGCAAATAGCGATAAATTCACTTTTACGGCCTATACATAACTTAAAACCTACTGGCTTACCGCCAGATAAATCTCTCAATTTTTTAACAAATTGCATTAACTCAATTGGCGTACTAAAAGCTGAATGCGCTGGCGGAGACAATACATCTTTCCCTTCTTCCACTAAACGGATTCGTGCTACTTCAGCAGTCACTTTTTTACCCGGCAGCATCCCTCCGTGACCAGGTTTGGCACCTTGGGAAAGCTTAATTTCAATCATTTTCACCTGATCCGAGTGGGCTCTTTCAGAAAAGGATTCTTCGTTAAATGTCCCATCTAAATTACGGCAGCCAAAATATCCTGTACCAATTTGCCAAATCAAATCGCCACCTAACTGCCTATGGTAATCACTAATCCCCCCCTCGCCTGTGTTATGCGCAAAATTGCCCAGCTTAGCACCCCCGTTAAGTGCCAAAACAGCATTTTGACTCAGGGAACCGAAACTCATTGCTGAGATATTGTAAATACTTGATGAATAAGGCTGTTTGCAATCGGGCCCGCCAACTAACACTCGAGGATGCAAGTTTAAATCGTGGTGACTAATTGCCATAATACTGTGACTAAGCCACTCGTAACCATTATCATAAACATTTAACTGTGTACCAAATGGGATAGTATCTAATTCTCTTTTTGCTCTTTGATAAATTAACGAACGATTCAAACGATTGTAAGGCGTGCCGTTGGTATCGCTCTCCACAAAGTATTGGTAAACTTTTGGCCTTAGCTCTTCCATAAAGTACCTCAATCTTCCCACTACTGGATAGTTACGCACAATACTCCTTTTTGGCTGAAACATATCATAGAAACCTAGTAAAACTACAGGTCCTGTGAAAAGGAAAGTCCACCACAAAAAAGGATGGTACAAACCCAACATAATGGTAAATGCAACCAAAAAAGCGGCAACGGCAACAAATGCTTTTCTCATATCTATTCTATTAAGTTAAACCTTCGTTTTTTGCTAAAATAGCGATATAAAATACTAGTTTGAAACAACTACAGTATCAATTTGTTATTTTTACGAAATGCTTATCAAGATATATCCAGAAAATCCTAATCCGAAGGCAATAGACCAGGCTGTGGAAGTATTAAAAAAAGGCGGTCTAATTATTTACCCTACCGATACGGTTTATGGGCTTGGCTGCGATATTACCAATCAAAAAGCGATAGAAAAGATTTGTAGGATTAGAGGAATAAAGCCAGAAAAAGCAAATTTTTCCTTTATCTGTTCTGATTTGAGGCACATCTCTGACTTTATTAAACCAATAGACACCACGGTTTTTAGGCTATTGAAAAAAGCACTTCCCGGTCCGTTCACTTTTATTTTTAATGCTAACAATAACGTTCCAAAGTTATTGAGCTCTAATAAAAAAACCGTTGGTATTCGTGTTCCCGACAATGCTATTGCTCGTCAAATTGTGGAGGCATTAGGAAACCCTATAATTTCAACATCTATTAAAGATGATGATGAGGTAATTGAATACTCGGCCGATCCAGAATTGATTCACGAAAAATACGAGTCTCAAGTAGACTTGGTAATTGATGGTGGTTTTGGTGGCAACGAAGCCTCAACCATCGTAGATTGTACAAGTGGAGATTTCGAGGTGATCCGCGAGGGCAAGGGAAATATCGAAGATTATCTTTAACAACACCTTATGGCTATACGATTTTTCTTAAGCCTTAACAGGAGTTTAACAAAGTAGTAACAATAAACATATAAATTTGCTCTGTCCAAAATAATTTGGGCGGCAAAACTTATTATATGAAAAGACTTTTACTACAAAAAGCGATTTTTGTAATTATGTGGGTTTTACCACTTTTTGCATTTTCACAAAAAACTTATCTCTTACAAGAAAACTTTGCAACGCTAACTGCGGGATCCAACACAAATACGGGGACGCAAAGTGGAACAGAACTTACTTCAATTAACGCAAATTTTCCTACTGCCGTTAAAGCTTACGCAGCAGATGGTATGGTGAAATTAGGAACCAGCAGTTTAATCGGTTCCCTCACAAGTAAAACATTAGACTTAAGTGCCAATGGGGGTAATTTCAATATAGACTTTAAGGTAAAGGGTTGGAGTAGTGTTGAAGGCACCATTAAAGTAACTGTTACCGGCCTTACTGCACAATCAGTAAGTTACACAGCCATCATTAGTGCTACAGCGGAGCAAAAAACCTTGAGTTTTACTGGCGGAACAGCTAACTCCACTGTTAAAATTGAAACCTCCGCAAAAAGAGCATTTCTAGATGACATTGAAGTATACTATGAGGCAGCAGCAAATTCACCTACTATCAGTGGTACAGCAGTGACCTTTGGGAACCAAAACATTAACACCACTGCTACAGAAAAATCTTTAGAACTCACTTACAGCAATTTAACTACAGATGATTTAGTGCTAACCACCGCTGCACCTTTTAGTATCTCTAAAACCAGCAATGGAGCTTACGGCACGTCATTAACTTACACCAATGCTGAACGCACAAGCCCAACTACACTATATGTTAGATATGCGCCTACCGCAGCTGGAATCTCCAATGGCAATGTAACTATTTCTGGTGGCGGATTAGTAAGCAACGGTAACGTAGCATTAAGCGGTACGGGAATTGATCCTAACGCTACCTCATTCAACTTTGAAAGCTGCAGCACTAACGGTAGCTCAAGTTTATCTGACGGATTTTATCAATACAGCGTTATTGGTGCGCAAACTTGGGGTTGCGCTACTACATTTGGTCATAATAACAGCGATGCTACGGGCGCAGGAAATTCAGGAAACGGCTTGCAAATTAATGGATACTCAGGAGCAAACATCCAAAACGAAGACTGGTTAATTTCTCCATCATTTAATATTAGCAGTTACAACTATCCTTTACTTTCATTTTGGAGCCGAAATAAATTTACGGGTCCGCAACTGAAGTTAATGGTTAGCACCAACTATAGCGGCACAGGCGATCCTTACGCTTCTGGAGTTACTTGGACAGAAATTGATGGGAAATTTCCTGCAGGAAATACTGATGTTTGGACAAAATCTGAAAATATCGATCTATCTGCTTTCAAAACTAATGGCAGCAGCATTTACATTGCTTTTGTATACACATCTACTACGGTTGACGGTGCCCGCTGGAGTTTAGATGATTTCAGCCTAGTAAATTCTTCTAGCCCAGCACCAGCTGAAATTGCTGTAAATCCAAGTTCATTGGAATTTGGCTACCAAGCCAATGGAGCTACCTCAACTTCTAAAACGGTGGTAGTTTCTTTTAGCAACTTAACTAATGACGCTTCATTGAATGTTACGGGTGATTTCAGCATTTCATTGGATAACAATACTTATAGCCAAAGTTTAAACATTAGCAACCCTGGCACAGCCAATCAAACGGTGTATGTGAAGTTTAGTCCTACCGTTGCCGATAGCAACCGCCAAGGTACGTTGACCATTGCTAGTACTGGAGCAACCACGAAAACAGTTACATTAAGTGGTACTACACTTGCCTTTGACAACACCTTAGAGGTAGTAAATTGGAACATTGAATGGTTTGGACATACCGGCAACGGCCCTTCTGATGAAGCTAAGCAAAAAGCTAATGTGATCAAGGTAATGAAATCAATCAACGCTGATATTTATTGTTTGGGTGAAATCGTGAGTACCACGGCACTTGCAGATGTTGCACAACAAATTGGCGTAGACGCTAACGAATATGGCTACTTTGTATCAACTTATGCATCTTATGCACAAAACACATCTGACCCTGACTATGCCAATGCACAGAAATTAGCGTTCGTTTACCGTAAATCTGTAATTTCTCCAATTGGCACCCCTAGCGGATTACTTTACACTGCGAATGAAAGCGACCCTGTGTTTAATTACTGGGCTTCAGGACGTTTTCCTTACGAGATGAAAGCTAATGTAACTTTAAACGGCGTAACTAAACAGGTTAACTTCATCATGATTCACGCTAAAGCTGAAACTAGCAGCGGTTCGTATGCTCGTAGAAAAAATGCAGCTATTGCACTAAAAAGCTATTTGGATGCTAACGAAAGCACTGATAACTTCATCATTTTGGGCGACTACAATGACGATCTTGATGCCACCATTTCTACTGCTTCTGAGGCTGGTGCCGATTATCCAAAATCATCGTATCAAGTATGGTTAGATGACAATGCAAAATACATCTCTCCTACACTACCTTTAAGTCAATCAGGTAAAAAATCAACTGTGAGTTACAACGATGTAATCGACCACGTTACTTTATCTAACGAGATGAATGACAATTACATCAGCGGATCAGCACAAATTTTAACTTCGGTAACTGGAACAGTATCTCCTGACAACTATGGATCAACTACGTCTGATCATTATCCTGTACTTACCAGATACAGCTTCACCAACACCACTTTACCAGTAAAATTCGATGGATTTACCGCTAAAAAAGAAGGAAACAATGTAACATTAAGGTGGACTACCCAAACTGAAACCAACAACAGCTACTTCACCGTTGAGCGCTCAAACGATGGCAATGTTTTCGAAAAAGTAAAAGAAGTAGCTGCTAAAGGTAACTCAAACCAAAAATTAAATTACAGTATTATTGACAACAATGTTAAAGCTGGTCTAAACTATTACCGCTTGAAACAGACAGACATTGACGGAAAATCTAGCTATTACCCAGAACTTAGATCAGTAAATATATTGGCAAGCGAGTTCAAAATATTGATTTACCCAAATCCGACAAAAGGTAAGGCTTTCATCAATTACGGCAGCAGTTCAACGAATGTAGTTGTAAATCTTTTAAGTGCTGATGGAAGATTGCTGTTGAAATTAAAAGGCAATATCAAATCAATTGAACAAGAGCTGAACAATAAGATACAGGAGCTGAAACCAGGCACCTATGTTTTTCAGTTATTAGATAATCAGGTTTTCGTCGCTAGCGAAAAACTGATCAAAGAATAAAAAAGCATAAAAAAACAGCCTAAGCCTAGCCAACCATTGGCTAGGCTTTTGTATTTTAGCGGTTATGAAAAAACGGATTAATATTAGCGTATTCAAAGAATTTTTCAACTCTAAAAAACTTGGAAGCATATTGCTGTTAGTCTGCGTTGTTACCTCCTTAATTATCGCAAACTCTGGTTATGCGGCAAGCTTCGCTGATTTGCTGGCCAAAACTATTGGATTCAAAATTTCAGCTTTCCATTTGGATTACAGCATTGCAACATGGATTAACGACGGTTTGATGGCCATCTTTTTTTTACTTGTAGGTTTAGAGATTAAGAGAGAGTTGGTTGAAGGTGAACTTTCCTCCTTAAAAAAAGCGTCTTTACCGGTTTTAGCGGCCATTGGCGGCATGTTGGTACCTGCAGTAATTTATGCGCTATTCAACAAAAACACCGTAACGGCTAATGGTTGGGGCATTCCTATGGCAACTGACATTGCTTTTGCATTAGCAATTGTTGCGCTGCTCGAAAAAAATGTACCGAGTTCGTTAAAGATTTTTTTAGCGGCATTAGCTATTGTTGATGACTTAGGTGCCATTTTGGTGATTGCCTTTTTTTACACAGAACAAATCCATTGGAACCAGCTCTTTATTGCAGGTGGCATTTTCGCTTTGCTGCTGGTTTTCAACTTCTTTAAAGTAAAAAACTTACTGCTATACCTGATCCCGGGTGTATTTCTTTGGTACTTTGTGCATCATTCCGGTATACATGCTACTATAGCCGGGGTATTACTAGCATTTACCATTCCAACTAATGAAACTGCGGAACTATCTCCATTAGAAAAGTTGGAACATGCACTCACTCAACCCGTAGCTTTAATTATTATGCCAGTTTTTGCTCTTGCTAACACTAACATCACCTTTGTAAGCGGAATGGTGGAAGGCCTAGCTTCTCCTTTAGGTTTAGGCATTATACTCGGGCTATTTTTAGGAAAAACGATTGGCATCACCTTAATGTCGTTTATTGCAGTTAAATTGAAACTTGCAAAACTACCCACCGGTGCTAATTGGAAGCACATTACTGGAATGGGCATGTTGGCGGGAATCGGGTTTACCATGTCTATCTTTATTGCCATGCTATCATTCAGCGATGCAGCGCACATTATCGAATCGAAGTTTGCCATACTTTGTGCGTCTGTAATTTCAGGCGTGGCAGGTTATGTATTTTTAAAATCTGTATCGAAAAAATATGCTAAAACAGCCGTTAGAAACTGAAAGATTTTGGATTAGGGAGTTAAGCGAACAAGACGTTGATGGCATGTTCGAACTGGATAGCAATCCCAATGTGCATGCCTTTTTAGGAAACAAACCTATTCACTCCATTGAGGAGGCTTTAAATTACATCCATTTTATCCAACAACAATACACTGCATACGGCATAGGCCGATGGGCAATTATTGACAAAGCCAATGGAGATTTTGTAGGATGGACAGGATTTAAATTCATCACCGAACCGATTAACAACCATGTCAATTTCCATGATATTGGCTACAGATTGGTACAACGCTACTGGAATAAAGGCATTGCCACAGAAACAGCAAAAGCTTGCCTGAAATATGGTTTTACGCAATTGAAACTTAAGGAAGTTTACGGCATGTGCCACATTGATAACAAGGCATCTAAAAATGTGCTTCAAAAATGTGGTCTTCAGCTCATTGAAGAATTTGAATATAATGAAATGCCGTGTTATTGGCTAAAAATTACGAACTTGTAACTCGTTAATTATCATCACTTATGAACACCTCTCCAAAAACTGCAAAAGTACTTGTCATATTTATTCCAATTGTTATAATAGTAGCGGCATCTATTATAGTGATCAACAACTTTTCTGGCAAACTTAAATTCAGTAAACAGACACATAACAATAAAATCATTGAATTAAAAAAAGATGCCATTCTCTCGGATGAAAAACGATTCAACGAAATTATGATTGATTTCTATTCGATGGCCGATATGGCAAAGAGTGTACTGCCTGTTGATACCGCCTTAGCACAAAGGGAAAAATCGATGTCTGACCTTAAAAATGTGGGCCTTTACTATTGGAATAGAAATTTAGAGATCCTAGATAGTGCTAAGAAATTCAGTAACAGCGCAGAGATAGACCGTAAAATTATCGTTTACAAAGAATACTGCAAAATGCACATTAGTTGCTACGAATTAATGTATAAAGCAATAGACAAACATACGCGTGCCTTTGATAAGGAAATTTATAAAAAACTGTCCTTAATTGATCAAAAAACACAAGAGATTAGCGGCGAATAACCTCTCCCTAACCTCTCGTGAGACCAAAATCTCAAATCTTCGATCATCAAAAACTTTTATCAATGCTTGAATTGTTGCATAAATTGTTGAATGCTTTGATCTAACCCGTTTCCGTCCAAAGCTTTCACAAACGCACTTCCAATAATTGCTCCACTAGCGAAATTACACGCGGCTTCATAAGTTGCTTTGTCTGAAATTCCGAAGCCAATCATTACTGGCGTACGTAAATTCATTTTTGAAATACGTTCAAAATAAGCACTTGCAGTACCAGAAACGGAAAGGTTATTTCCTGTAGTGGCAGAAGAAGAAACGAGGTAGATAAAAGCATTGCTTAATCCGTCAATTTTGCGAATTCGCTCCTCAGAGGTTTGAGGAGTAACTAAAAAGATGTTGCTCAATCCGTTATTTTCAAACACATCTTTATACATTTCCTCGTATTCGTACATAGGCAAATCAGGGATAATGCAGCCGTCGACACCTACTTCTTGGCATTTTTTGCAAAAAGCCTCTACGCCATATTGCAGCATCACATTCACATATCCCATTAATAAAATTGGAATATTGACCTGCTTTCTCAAATCCTTTAGTTGATCAAAAAGCACTTCAAGCGTCATTCCATTATCCAAAGCCTGCTTACTGCTCGCCTGTATCACGGGGCCATCCGCAACCGGATCAGAATATGGAAAACCTATCTCCAAGAAGTCTGCACCGCATTTTTCTAAAGTTTCTGCTATTGTTAAGGTGTTAGTCAAGTTCGGATAACCTGCCGTATAATATATCGAAAGTAGACCTTTCGGCTTTTTTTCAAATAATTGTTGAAGTCTGTTCATTTAAATAATGTTGCGTAGTGAGCATTGCGTATGGTGATCAGCGGGCCATCATTCGATTAGCCTGGCTTACTGAGAATCAAATCCCTAATACGCAAATCTCAAAACTATAAATTAAAATATTTCATGTACGTTTCCATGTCCTTGTCACCTCTACCCGAAAGACAAATCACTACGTTTTCTCCGCCTTTAAATTTCATTTTTTCCAAATATGCTAAAGCATGAGCGCTTTCAATGGCCGGAATGATCCCTTCATATTGTGTCAATAACCTGCCAGCCAAAAGTGCTTCATCATCAGTGATACTTGCATACAAACCTCTGCCGGTTTTAAACAAGTGCGCATGTTGAGGGCCGATACCTGGATAATCTAAACCGGCTGAAACAGAATGAGGCTCCACAACCTGACCATCACTGGTTTGCATTAAGATACTTCTACTACCGTGAAGAACACCTTCTTTACCTAAAGTGGTAGTCGCTGCCGAAAATCCGCTTGACACCCCTTTTCCAGCTGCTTCTACTGCAATTAGCTTCACACTTTCATCGTTAATGAAATGATAAAACATACCAATAGCATTGCTTCCCCCACCAACACATGCCAATACATAATCAGCTAACTCGTTGCCAGTTTGTTCTTTCAATTGCTTTTTAGTTTCCAGTGAAATGATAGATTGAAATTGCGCAACCATATCCGGATAGGGATGCGGACCAACCACCGAACCGATGATATAATGCGTATCTACTGGATTATTGATCCAATCACGCATAGCTTCGTTGGTAGCATCTTTTAACGTTTTACTGCCTGATGTTGCTGCAACAACCGTTGCCCCGAGCATTTTCATGCGTGCTACATTTGGAGCTTGGCGTTTGATATCTACCTCGCCCATATAAACCACACATTCCAAGCCACGCAAGGCACATACAGTAGCGGTAGCAACACCATGTTGTCCAGCACCAGTTTCCGCAATAATGCGTTTTTTACCAAGCTTTTCGGCAAGCAAAATTTGGCCTATAGTGTTGTTAATTTTATGTGCTCCGGTATGGTTTAAATCTTCTCTCTTTAAAAAAATGTTAGCGCCATATTTTTCAGACATCCTTTTAGCTAAATATAAAGGCGAAGGGCGACCAACATAATCTTTTAGCAAAGCCTTAAACTCGGCTTGGAACTGCTCTTCGTTTATAATGGCCTGGTATTTTTGCCTAAGTTCCTCCACGTTTGGATAAAGCATTTCAGGGATATAAGCACCTCCAAAATCGCCGTAATAACCTCTTTCGTCTACAAAATAATTCATATTTATTTAATTTGTCATTGCTTGGTTCAAGCCAAAAGCGATGAATTTAACTCCTCAAAAAATTCTTTCAATTTATTTACGTCCTTAAGCCCAGGTTCCAATTCAAATTTACTGTTGATATCAATGGCATGTAACCTTTCATCAGCAATTTGTTTAATTTGATTTGCATGAACTAGATCAATTCCACCACTTAAAAAATATGGCTTTTGTAAATTGTAATTTTGCAATAATGTCCAATCAAAAACCTTACCCGAACCGCCATGCACTGGCGTTTGCGTATCGAATAGAAAATAATCTACGTATGGTTCATAATCGCTTAAAATGTTGAAATCAAAATTTTCATGCACGCCAAAGGCTTTAATGACTTCCACATTTAACTCCTTTATTTCTTGACAGTAGGCTACACTTTCGTTGCCGTGAAGTTGCACTGCCTTGAGCTGATGTTTTGCCACTAGAGATTTTACCGCTTCTGCGCTTTCATCTACAAAAACTCCAGTGGTTTTAATCTCATTTGGTACATATTTAATTAACTCCGCTGAAACTTCGCTAATGAATCTTGGAGATTTTTCATAGAAAATGAAGCCCATATAATCTGGATGCAAATTGGCTACTTCGGCAATGTTAGTTGCCTGCTTCATTCCACAAACTTTGATTTTTAATTTCATTTTACTTTTTTAACCACCTAAGCTCCTTTTTGTCCTATCTAAACTAATGTAGAACGCTACTTACCACTAATTAAATTTTTAAAACTGCTCAATGCCCTTTTACTCATAAGCGATTCTTCCGCTTCATAATAACAATCTGCAAAAGTTTTTTCCTGCTCAATAGTCTGTATAGCAATTGCCGCATTACATAAAACTACATTAGTTTGCGCATCAGTTGCGCTCCCCTCCAATACGTCCATAAATATTTTAGCCGATGATTCAACAGTATCGCCACCTTGAATTTCACTTTCGGCTATCTGTGTAAAGCCTAAATCGCTTATTTTGGTTAAAGCTTCTCCCTTTTTACTAAAGGTTTTAAAGTCGCAGGTCATCGAAACTTCGTCAAATCCATCAACAGCGTGTACAATACTGTAATTTTTATCCGTTTGCTGATATAGATAAGCGTAAATTCTAGCCAATTCTAAGCTAAAAACGCCGACCATTTGATTTTTCGGCTTTGCCGGATTACACATGGGACCAAGCATATTGAAGAAAGTTTTTACGCCAAGTTCACGTCTAATTGGTGCTACAGTTTTCATTGCTGGGTGAAACAATGGCGCATGAATAAAGCAAATACCAGCTTTATCTAGGCTTCTTTTAAGCTCGCTTTGATCATTAGTAAATTGATAACCTAAGTATTCCATCACATTACTTGAACCGCAACCAGATGAAACGCCGTAATTACCATGTTTGGCAACCTTATGCCCAGCACCAGCCACAATAAATGAAGCCAAAGTAGAAATGTTGAAGGTATCTTTACCGTCTCCACCAGTGCCACATAAATCAATCAGCTCAAAATCAGAAAAATCTACCTTTAAACACAAATCTAACATGGCGTCTCTGAAACCTTGCAATTCCTCAACAGTAATGTTTCGCATGCCATAAGCTGTAATGAACGCTGCTATTTGCGAATTATTAAATGCTCCAGAAGCAATATCCGTTAATATTTTTTGGGCTTCCTGCCTAGTAAAAGTTTTGTTTTCAAAAAGATGATTAAGTATTTTCTTCATTGCCGTATAATAAAAAAGGTTGCCTCATCAGCAACCTTTTAAAATTTTTATTAAAAAAATAAACGCACAAAAGGTTACATCACGCTATTGCGTTATGCCACCACCAATTTCTATTTACGTTTACTTGTATCATTCTGTAGGCAAATATGTGATTGTTTTTAAATAAATGCAACTAGTTTTTGTAATTATATTGTTTTTTTAAGATATCCTTTTAAAGTAAAGTAAAAAGTTGTGCCTTCGCCAACTTTACTTTCTACATCCAATTGCCCGTCATTTGCTAACACAAACTCCCTGCAAATCACTAAACCTAAGCTCGTGCCTTCTTCGGCGGATGTCCCCTTTGTTCCCATAGCTGACAGCTGAAAAATCTTATCAAGCCTTGCTTCGCTAATGCCCACGCCAGTATCACTTACGGAAAACTGTATGGTATCCTTGTTTAAAGCTTCAGCAGCAATTTTAATTTCTCCTTTGGGCTCCGTAAACTTTATGGCATTGGCCAGCAAATTTCTAACGATAAAATCAAAATGGTCGGCGTCGGCCAACAGCACCATCTGTTTAGGCATATCTACGCTTACACGAATGTGCTTTTTATCTGCAGCTTGCTGTAAAAACCCCAAATTACGCTTAACATTTTCAAAAGGATTAAACTCAGTTTTATTCAAACGCACACCTTTGATCTGCATTTGCCCCCATTTCAGCAGCTTATCCAAAATCTCAAGACTACTATCGCAATGTGAAACCAACTTAGAAACCATATGCTTCTGCATCGTTTCGTCCAATTCGTTATCACCAATAAGTTTCAAAATACTAATAGTGGAAACCAAAGGCGAGCGTATGTCATGAGCGATAATGGAGAAAAATTTGTCTTTAACTTCGTTACTTTCTTCCAACTCAAGATTGGCTTTGGTTAACAGCGAGTTAAGATGTCTTGATCGCAAATAATAGATTAATGTAACTACAAGTACGATAAAAAATGTTACTGCAACAGAAAGGATTACATTTTTAAGAATTTGTTGCTCCTTATTTTTAGCTGCCAACTCGTTCAGCTTAGCTTTGGATTTCTCTAGTTCATAATCAGACTCAAGGCTAAAAACCTGCTTCATCATGTCTTTATAAAAAACCTGCTCGGCCAACGAGCTACTTATTTCTTTGGCCTTTAATGCCTCAGCTAAATTTCCAGTTTGCTTATAAATAGTTGCTTTTTTATCTAAAATTGTAATTTGTTGGCGATACATTTTATACTTAGATACAATAGCGAAAGCCTGATTTAGATATTTTAATGCAGTGTCGGGCTGTTTTTTTTCGTAGATGCTTGCTAAATCCGTTAAGATGGCGTGTTCTCTCAATACATTTTTAATTTTTCGAGAGAAATTTAACGCGGCTTTAAATGTACGCTCCGCCCGCTTAAGATCTCCTTTGAGTTGATAAGCACGACCCAGCGTTTTCATTAAACTGATTCGTAAGCCATTATATTCGACCCTATGACTTTTTGAAATTCCGATCTGAACAAACTTAATGGCATTTTCAAAATCTTTCAGTTTGATATAAACCGCCCCAAAATCATCGTACATATTTAATGTAAGATTGTTTAGAGGCAACTCTTTTTCCAGTTGTTGTGCCAATCGCAAATTTTCTAATGCATTTTGATAATCGCTTAGGTCATAATAAGTTTCGGCAAGCACTACTCTGGCTTCCATTATACCTAGCTTATGCTTATTCCTTTCGCTCACTTTAAGGGCTTTCAACGCATAGTCAAATGATTTATCATAATTGCCTTTTCTTCGTTCTACAACTGCCAGCCTAATGAGTATCGTAGCTAAACCTATTTGGTCATGTTGTTGTCGGTAGATGATTTCAGCTTCTAGGTATTTCTGCCTTGACTCCCTGTATCTTGCGAAATTATCATCGATCATTCCGTATTGGTTGAGCAGCGCCGCCTTGCCCAATTGGTCACCCTGCTGCTCAGCGGCCTTCAACCCTAATTCCACATAATAAGTAGCCGAATCTGGGTTGAGGTACCTGTAATATTTGATAATATCGATAAAATCTTTGCTGCTACTTAGCTTTTTTGGAGTTTGAGCAAGTAGGTGACATAGGAAAAAACAACTCAGCAATAAACTTCCAAACGAAACAAAAATTAACTTTTTGTAGTTGAAATGCCTCATTATCTAATCAATGGATTTTTTTCTTTAGTGAAAAGTTCAAATACTTTTTTGTCTGCAAATGCTGGAAATAGCTTATTTACCCACACCGCTAACTTACCTTGACCGGTCATGATTAGCGTACGCTTGCGCTGCTCAATACCGTCACAAATTCGCTCCGCCACTTCCTCGGCAGTCATCATTTTTCCTTCTTCCATACTAGTTTCGCCATGTGCCTTTCCATCTTGTGATAAAGCAGCAACTCGAATATTGGAAGTCGTAAATCCTGGACAAGCTACCATAACATGAACGCCAGTTTTGAGCAATTCAGTACGTAGCGACTCCATAAAACCATTCATGGCAAACTTTGATGACGAATAGCCCGTACGGCCAGGCAAACCTCTATAACCAGCTATGGAAGAAACCGCCACTACACTCCCGTTTGTTTTCAATATTTCTGGAAGCGCATATTTAGTGCAATATACCGCTCCCCAAAAGTTCACATCCATTAAATTTTTCAGCACTGATAAATCTAAATCCTTAAACAATGCACGCATTGAAAGGCCAGCATTATTAATTAAGACATCAATTTTACCGAAAGTTAATGTAGCCTGACTAATCAGCGTTTTACAATCATCTTCCAAACTTACATCTGTTTGTACCGCTAAGGCCTTAATGTGATATTTCTTTTCCAGGGCTGCAGTTATCTCACACAAGGTTACGTACTGGCGAGCGCCCAAAACCAAATTTGCACCTCTTTTCGCAAGTTCCTCAGCCAAAGCTTTACCAATACCCGACGAAGCTCCAGTAATGACAACTATTTTATCTCTCAAACTCATATTCAAATTTCTTAATGGTGTTTAGTACTGATTCGTAGCATGCTTGGGGAGAGCAATTATTTCATAAGGGAAGGTTCATAAGGAACCCTTGTGATAATTGATCTGCCTAAAGTGACTTCGTCAGCATATTCGAGCTCGCCTCCAAAGGCTATCCCTCTTGCGATGGTGGTAATTGGAATATTGAACTCCTTTAATTTTTTATGGAGATAAAAAAGTGTGGTATCACCTTCCATATTTGCACTTAATGCTAAAATAATCTCTTTTACTTCCGATGATTTTACACGATTCACCAAACTTTCAATGTTTAAGTCCGACGGTCCGATGCCGTCCATTGGCGAAATTAAACCTCCCAAAACATGATAAACGCCAAAATACTGATTTGTATTTTCAATGGCCATGACATCTCGTGTATCTTCTACCACGCAAATCACTTCTTTTTCACGCTTAAATGATGCGCAAATGCCACAGGTTTCATGATCGGCAATATTATGACATACTACACAATGCTTAATTTCATTTTTCAATTTAATCAGTGTATTGCCAAATTGCGCCACCTCGGCATTATCCTTACCCAATAGATGCAATACGAGCCGTAAAGCAGTTTTTTGCCCAATACCCGGTAATTTACCAAATTCATTTACTGCATCTTCAAGCAATTTGGAAGAAAAATTCATGTTGCAAATTTACCAGTTATTTGCCACACATTCGAAGATTATTTTGTCACTATTTTATATCGTCAAGTCGTATGGAAAGCAACAAAAATTGCAAGCCCCATGTAAACGAACTTATAAAAGTAAATCAAATAAATTTACTAACTTCTGCCGTTTTTAATCAAGCATGTTGCAAGTTTTAGCAAGTTTTTGCTACTTTTAGCAACTAATCAAATTATTATATGAGTTCAACAGTATTATTGTGCTTTCTAATTGGCTACTTTGCCGTCCTCATCGGCATCGCTTTCGCTACTTCAAAAAATTCGTCGGATAACTCGACATTTTTTTTAGCTAACAAAAATTCTAAGTGGTACCTAGTTGCTTTTGGAATGATCGGCACTGCCTTATCAGGAGTAACCTTCATTTCTGTTCCAGGTGAAGTAGGTTCCCCAGCAGGAAATCAATTCCAATATTTCCAATTTGTTTTGGGTAATGCGGTTGGCTTTATCATTATTGCCACAATACTACTTCCGTTGTACTATCGGATGAACTTAACATCAATTTATGGTTACATTGAACAACGTTTAGGCCACTACAGCTATAAAACTGCCGCTTTTATTTTCTTGGTTAGTCGTACTTTAGGTTCTGCAACGCGACTTTATTTAGTAGTTATAGTATTGCAACGCTTCATTTTCGATTCGTATCACATACCGTTCTGGATAACTGTATTAATATCACTAGGTTTAATTTGGTCGTATACGTTTAAAGGCGGTTTAAAAACCATTATCATTACAGATACCTTGCAAACCTTTTTCCTTGTACTATCGGTATTTTTAACTATTTACTTTATTTGCGATAGCCTAAGCCTTAGCATTCCAGAGGCTTTCGAAACTGTTAAAAGTAGCAGTTATTCAAAAATCTTTTTCTTTGAAGACTTTTTAACCAGCAAATTTTACTTCAGCAAGCAGTTTATTGGGGGTATTTTTGTAACTATTGCCATGACTGGCCTTGATCAGGATTTGATGCAGAAAAATCTAAGTATGAAAACGATTGGCGAGGCACAAACTAACATGTTTACCTTCACCGGCATTTTTGTAGTTTTAAATATCTTTTTCCTAAGTGTTGGCGCATTGCTTTACATTTATGCTGCTAAAAACGGGGTTGAAATACCATTAGATCACATTACAGGCAAACCACGTACAGATTTATTGTTTCCTGAAATTGCGCTGAACCATTTGTCTACGCTACCTGCAATTGTATTTATGTTAGGTTTAACTGCCGCAACATTTGCTACTACCGATAGTGCGCTTACTGCTTTAACCACTTCATTTTGTGTTGACTTTTTAGGCATGAACAAAAAAGAAAATGCAGAAAAACCAAACGCTGTTAAGAAAAGACACCAAGTGCATGTAGTTTTCTCGCTGATCATGTTCGTAGTAATTTTGTTGATTAATGCATTCAACAGTTCATCAGTAGTGAGCTTGATTTTCTTGATTGCTTCTTACACTTATGGTCCACTTTTAGGTCTATATTCTTTCGGTTTATTTGTAAAATCTCGCGGTTTACACGATAAATTGGTGCCGATAGTTTGCATCATTTCTCCAATTTTATGCTACTTGTTAGCTACTAATTCAGCAAAACTATTTGGTGGATATATTTTTAGCGTCGAATTAATTTTAATCAACGGATTCATTACTTTTATGGGCTTGTTGCTGATCAGCAAAAAAACAGATCAGCAAACTAGATTTTAACCATAATTAATAACGTATGAATAGTGATGAGAAGATAAGAAGTGCTTTCGCCAACAAGGATTGGCAAGAAATTAAAACTACAGACAGCTGGCAGATTTTTAAAATCATGGCTGAATTTGTTGATGGATTTGAGAAACTAGCGAAAATTGGGCCCTGCGTGAGTATTTTTGGGTCGGCCAGAACGGCAGAAACTAACCCTTACTATCAAATTGCGGTAGAATGTGGTAGGTTACTTACCGAACGAGGATACGGCGTTATCACGGGTGGCGGACCCGGCATTATGGAGGCTGGTAACAAAGGCGCACACATGAACGGTGGTAAATCCGTAGGATTAAACATCGATTTACCTTTTGAGCAGTTCCATAATAAATACATCGAACCTAATCGCTTATTGGAGTTTGATTATTTCTTTATCCGTAAAGTAATGTTCATGAAATACTCCCAAGGTTTTGTTGTACTGCCCGGGGGTATGGGAACAATGGATGAACTTTTTGAAGCCTTAACATTGATTCAAACTGGCAAAATTGCTCGTTTTCCAATTGTGTTGGTAGGATCTGATTATTGGGGAGGCTTAGTTGACTGGCTTAAAAACACGATGTTGGAAAAAGAACATAACATCCACGCAGAAGATTTGAATTTGTTCAGATTGGTGGATACCGCAGAAGAAGCTGCTGAACATATTTTCCGTTTCTATGATAAATACGTACTCAAACCAAACTTCTAATAAGTGAGTTTTGGAGTGGTGATATAGACGATTGGTCATTATGGATTTATTTTAGCATCAGTTTTAAGACAGCGCTACTGAAAATTTAAAAGTTACCAAGTAGTAACGAGCTAAAAACATATCGAACCTGTTGACAATGTCGGCAGGTTTTTTTTTGCCTGAGCTTCTTAAAAAACATCCATCAAACCAAATTACAAGAAAGATGTTGTGTAATATCAAAGTCAATTGGCATTTCCAGCTTAAAGCACTTGTAACTATCTACCTTAAACCCTATCTAAAAAACATGGAAAAAGTAGTAAATTGGACAAAAGGCATTTTCGATAGCGCTTATCAGATTTTCTGCAATGGACAAATTTGCGGCAACTTGATGTTCGAAACTTGGAACAACAACGCTCTTGGCATTATGTCGCAAAAAAACTATCATTTCAAATGTAATGGATTATTTAATACCACTACAACCATATTTGACGATAGTCACGCTATTTTAGGCACCATTCACTTCAACTTTTGGCAGCTAAAAGCATCCGTTAGCTTAAAGGATGAGAACCCGCTTTCATGGAATTACACCAATGGTTGGCTAAGTAAATGGAATATCAGCAATTTCCAGAACACCAATCTTCAGTACACCGCGAGCAGCGGCACAGGAACTGTGGTGGGGCAAAACATCGATCATGAGTTGGCATTAATTGTTGGGCTTTACATCAAAGAGTTTTTTGCTAGAATTTTAGTAGCCTTTATTATGTTTGTTGCCATTATGGTGGCTGTAAGAGGGGTGTAACTACAAATGACTTACGCCCCCGCTCACCACCAATTTCATGGCATCGGCGGCCGTCATATTTAACGGTTTTATTTTCTCTTTCTTAACAATGTAAACCTGTCCAGCAAAAGAATAGGAGAAAGGAAAATAAACAATGGCTTCGCCTGGCAAATCAAGTTTAGTTAAATCATTCTGCGTTAAAAAGCCTATGCGTTTCATATCGCCTTCGGTTTCTACTATTACGGGATGATTAAATTTTTTTTCATCGCCAACAAAAGCCTCGGTTAAATCCTTAATAGAGGTATAAATAAAATTAAAAAGCGGCAGTTTATTGAGCCAGCGTTGAAACCAATTGTACATTGGCTCGGTTACGAAATAGGTCACAAAAATTCCAGCTCCTAAAATGATGGCAATTACAAAAACCAAGCCCAACCCGGGAATATTCCTGCTTTCCCCAGTTTTTGGATCTACACCTAAAATACTATTGATATTTACCCAACTATCTACCGTGGTTACCGCCCAAATCACAATAAACACACTTAATGCAATAGGAACTACGATCAACAACCCTCTGATAAGGTAGTTTAATAATGCCTTTCCAATTTTATTCATAACGCAAAGCTAAGTATATCTAAACAAACTAGTCAAATCCTCAACTATAAAAACAAGTTACTCGTAATAATATACTCTTTTTACTCTTTGAGATACATTTGTAAGTATTTCGTAAGGGATGGTATCGATCTCTTTTGCCAAGTCTGCAATGTTGTGATTTTGACCGAAAACAATAACTTCATCACCCACTTTTACATCCAAACCGGTGACGTTTAGCATGCACATGTCCATACAAATAGAACCAACTGTAGATACAAGCTGTCCATTAGTTAGCATTTTGCCAACTCCATTGCCGAAAGCCCTGCTATAACCATCGGCATAGCCAATTTTCACCGTGGCAATTTCACCTCCGTTAACTAATACACCACGCCTGCCATAGCCAACGGTTTGTCCGGCCTGTATAGTTTTAATCTGCGTAATGGTAGTTTTTAGCGTAGCTACAGTTTGCAGCGTATTAGTTGGCAAAGCCGAATCAAACCCATACAATCCAATACCCAAGCGAACCATATCAAGTTGATACGCCGACCAGCGGGTAATTCCCGATGTATTAAGCACATGTCTGACTGGCTGATAACCTAACGTGTTTACCAACTGCTGGTACATTTGCTCATAACTTGTCGCTTGAGATTGTGTAAAAGCATCATGAATAGGATCGTCACTCGCTACCAAATGCGTAAAAATAGTCACCACATTCAACCTTGCCTCGTTACTTAGCAAATCACATAGCTCCGTGATTTGATGAGGCTCAAAACCCAGACGATGCATTCCTGTATCAAGCTTTAAATGAATTGGAAATCTTTTATCATCCGAAGGAAGGAAACGCAGTAATTGCTGTAACAACTCCACACTATAAACTTCAGGTTCAAGTTGGTAGCGCAACATGGCATCAAATGCAGAAGGCTCCGGACTCATCACCATAACAGGTAAAGTGATACCTGCTTTACGCAATGCGACACCTTCATCTGCATAAGCTACCGCCAAATAATCAACCTTATGGTGCTGCAGTAAATTAGCGATTTCAAAAGTTCCGCTTCCGTAGGAAAAAGCCTTTACCATGGCCATTGTTTTTACCTGAGCACCCAATTTAGATTTATAGTATTGTAAATTAGCCTGCAACGCATTGAGGTTAATTTCTAAAACGGTATCGTGGATTTTCTGCGCTAAGCGTTTTACTATGCGCTCAAAACCGAATTTGCGAGCACCTTTCACCAAAATGGTTTCTTTAGTGAAATTCAATTGTACAACATGTGCTAAAAATTCGTCAGTATCAGTGAAAAAATGCTTTTCTATCTTAAACAAATCAGCATGTGCTGTAATATCGCTCCCAATTCCAATAAGCCGATCTATCTTTTTTTGCTGAAGCAGTGAGGCGATTTCTCGATAGAGCTCATGTCCTTTTTTGCCGGTTTCCTGCAAATCGGAAAGAATTACGGTGCGTTTTGAATGCTGATTTTGCTGATTCAAAAAGTCCAACGCAATTGCCAATGAAGAAATATCGGCGCTATAACTATCGTCGATGATAGAACATTGCTCAATTCCATTTACTAACTGCAAACGCATCCCAACACGTTGAAGATCAGCAAGTCGTTCCGCAGCATCTTCAACGGCATAGCCCATTGCTAACAATGTGGCCCAGCAAATTACCACATTCTCTATCGCCGCGGCATCGGTAAAAGGGACTTTCGTACCTACCGTTTTACCTTGGTATTTAGCTTTAATTGAAGAAAATCCATCATTTGAAACAACTTCGTCGATCTGCAAATCTGCTGGCTGAGTAAAACTCCAGGTGAAAATTTTGTGATTGGTTGGCTTTACGTCGTTTAAAAGATGATCAGGCGAATAAATCAGCAGTGCTGCATCATCGAATAGCTTTAATTTTTCCGCTAGCTTTTGTGCTTTACTTTTAAATCCTTCATCATGTGCTTCCCTCACATTAGTCAAAATACCAATGTTAGGTGCAATTACTTTTGCAAGATTTTCCATTTCTTTAGGCGCAGAAATTCCCGCTTCGAAAATCCCCAAGGTATCATTTTGGTCAATTTGCCAAACTGAAAGCGGCACTCCAATTTGCGAATTGTAACTTTTTGGACTACGTACAATTTGGAAATCTGCGTTTAGTAACTGGTACAGCCACTCTTTAACAATAGTTTTGCCATTGCTACCTGTTATTCCAATTACCTTTAAATCAAATTGCCTACGATGATGAGCAGCCAGTTCTTGCAACGCAGTTAAAGTATCATCTACGGTAATGTAAGTTGCTCCCGGATAATTTTGCCAATCTACAACAGCCGATACCACAAAGTTACGTATGCCGTTTTGATAAGCATGACTTATAAATTGATGTCCATCACGTTGTGCTTTGACGGCAAAAAACAAAGCTTGGGGTGCATTGATGAGTGTCCTACTATCGGTTACCAAGCGCTGGATTACACCTTTACTATTACTACCGCTACACTTTCCGCCAATAATGTTAGCAATTTCATCAATGGTGTACGTAGTTTGTTGACTCATAAGACTGCCAGATTTCAGTTTTTTTTTACGAATTTCAACAAATATTTATGAATTCGGAGAAAGAAAAGAAATACAATTACGATAAAAAGACAGCTTTGCAAAAAGCGGCTAGCTGGTGCGCCTATCAAGAGCGTTCACAACAGGAAGTAAGAGATAAACTTTACGAATGGCAAATGAAATCGGCGGAAGTGGAAGAGATTATTTCCAGTTTAATTGCCGAAAATTTTCTAAACGAAGAAAGATTTGCGTTTGCTTATGTATCTGGCAAGTTCAAAATAAAAAAATGGGGCAAAATAAAGATTAAGCAAGGTTTAAAGTTAAAACGTGTTCCAGATCCGATTATCAAAAAGGCGCTGAATAGCATTCCTGACGATGATTACTTGGAAACCATAGAACAGCTCTTGGAAAAAAAGCAGCGAACGGAAAAAGAGAACCATCCTATGAAACGTCAATTTAAGCTGGTCACGTACTTACACAGCAAAGGTTTTGAAAAAGATTTGGTGATGAGCTTACTTAAAAAGCAATAAATTGATTTAACAGAGACACTAAAAAATAACCTTGCCGTAATAAATGTAAAAATTTATAAATATGAAAAACAAGGACTTAGAACATCTCGTTAAATTTTTATTAAATTTTTCTTGGCAGAAATAGATTTGTGCGTATATTTGCATCACCAAAACGGAACGAGATACTTAAAAGCTCAAACGTTTTGAAAACATTGGAGAATGTTAACATGCGAAAGTAGCTCAGTTGGTAGAGCACAACCTTGCCAAGGTTGGGGTCGCGAGTTCGAATCTCGTCTTTCGCTCTAAATGCCTTCCTACCAGGAGGCATTTAATTTTAAAAAGCAATTATTTGCTTGCTGAAGTGGTGGAACTGGTAGACACGCAGGACTTAAAATCCTGTGCCCTCAACAGGCGTGCGGGTTCGATTCCCGCCTTCAGTACGAAAACCCGGTAGTCACGTGTGGCTACCGGGTTTTTTATTGGGAATTTTCTTATGCTATTGATTTTCTAATCTTTTTCATCAGCCTTAATAGCGAGAGCAATTACATGGTGTACCAAGAAAGCATCAATCAATGAAAGTGCATAGTAATGATCTATAGGTAACATTTCCGGTTTCAATAATTCATTATCGATATAACTTTCAGCATTCCACATTCTTCGTATCAACTTTGGATGCTTAGATTCGATACGATCTAGAACATCCTTAAAAACAGCATCGGCAGTTTCGATAAACTCCTGCCTAACTGCTCCTTCCAATGGGAGCGAAATAATTTTTTCACGCGGTGCTAACTCACTTTGCCTGGTAAGTTCTAGTTTATCTGTCGAGTCCTTAATGTCGAACAATCGATATTCTTTTCCGCCATAGTACTCATCATCTTCTTCAAAAACCATCCTGAAAATATCCAGCCTGCTTTCATCGTCATAGATAGTTTTGTTTTTGACCTCTACTCGAGAAATATAGGACATCCAGTTTTCAATACTGATTTTATGCATTTGGTCAAAAAGCAGGAGTGAAAGAATCAATGCTGGAGGGGAAGCCTTTGGAAAATCAGTCCATTTTTCAAATCCTGCAAGTTTAGCTATAATGTGTTGTGCTTTCATCAAAGAGAAGTCCTCCTCATCAATTTTGAAATCAGCGATTAATGCGTTAACATTAAAAAATTTCGGCTCATATCGAAACCGATTTTTGCCAGACTGTTCTTCTGAACTAAGCTTTTGTGTTTTAAAATCTTTGTGTAGGTTTTTTGCTTGTAGTTTGAAATACTCAATTATTTCCATAATACATTTTTTTAATCCGACTTGAAATCCTGGAAATATGCGTTCGTAACCTTACTTGGATAACAAGCGGTAAATTTGTATTATTTAATTAATTGTTTGGCTGATGATCTTTGCACGAACGAGCAAGCTTGCCAATAAGCATATACAATTATAGACATAAAAATTCTTATTTCAATATAAAAGATTTATAATGTATTTTTAGGCAAAATTGTAATTAAAATAAGATATGCTTGACCCAAAGCCCTTAAATTCTGTTGCTGAATTCCACTCAACTTTTAAACATCCGATATTGGAGGAGCCACAAATACCTTCTATTGAAAGGTGCAAACTTCGAGTTGAGTTACTTGCCGAAGAATTAAGGGAGTTGCAAGAAGGTATAGATAAAAAAGATATTATTGAAGTGGCAGATGCATTTTGCGATTTGCAATATGTATTATCAGGAGCAATTCTTGAGTTTGGTTTATCTAAAAAGTTCAAAGAATTATTCGATGAGGTACATCGGTCGAACATGAGTAAGGCTTGTCAATCCATTGAAGAAGCAGAGCAGACAATTGCTTTTTACAAAAACATTAATTGTGATGCATATTATAAACAGGAAGGTGATCTTTTTTTAGTTTACAGAACTTCAGATGATAAGGTCCTTAAATCGATAAATTATTCCCCAGCAGATTTGCTAAATATAATTTAAGAGCCTATGTTACAAGTCGAAGATGATGTAAAAAGTATTGAAACTTTTAACGGCGTAATAACTCAATTACTTTCCAAATACGAAAATGGGAATAATGAACCAATAGAGGTGTCATTTAGAGAATTGGTAGCAGAATTGGATAAATCAGATAGAGCTACTCATCTGATACACACCTATCCCGCGAAATTATTGATGCATATTCCATATTTTTTTCTAAATAATTCTGTCTTTTCAAATGAAGGGGATTTAGTATTAGACCCTTTTAGCGGATCTGGAACCGTTATGCTTGAATCGATTTTAGCAAAAAGAAATGCGATTGGCGCTGATGCAAATCCATTGGCAAGGTTAATTTCAAAAGTTAAGGTTCAAAAATATGACAGTGAAATACTTAATGGATATAAAGATTTTATCACTGCTGAATTTAACTCTGAAAGATCAATTAATTTACCCAGAATAACCAACGTTGATTATTGGTTTTTACCTCATGTTCAATTGCAGTTGAACAAAATTGTTAATGCTATTAATAATATCGATGACGAAAAGTATAGAGATTTCTACCTCATTTGTTTTTCAAATTGTGTTAAAAAAGTAAGCCTAGCGGATCAAAGAGTATCTGTACCTGTTAGACTGAATGCGAATCGATACCCCACGATTCATCCGTTACACCTAGAGGCAAACAGAAAACTTGAAGCTTTAGTCGATATAAATGTTTTTGATAAATTTATTGAAGTTGTAGATGGCAATATCTCTAGGATCGAAATGCTTAATACCGAACTTAGTGAAGAATTATGTGCACAAGTTATCTCAAAGGACGCTAGATTCCTCACTAAAAGTTTAGATTCAAATGAATTAATCGAAAGTGAAACGGTAAATTTAATTATTTCCTCGCCGCCGTACGCTGGTGCTCAAAAATATATAAGAGCATCAAGCCTTAACCTTGGGTGGTTAAATTTCGTGAAGACAGATAAATCTTTAAAAGAGCTGGATGATCTCAACATAGGGCGTGAAAATTATAAGAAAATTGAATATTCAATTTTTAAACCAACAGGTATTAATGAAGCAGACGTACTTTTGGAAGAAATCCATAAAAGGAATCCAATTAGAGCACATATTGCTGGTAATTATCTGATTGAAATGCGTGATGCCTTAAAAGAAGCAGTTAGGGTTCTAAAAGTTGGGGGATATTTTGTACTCGTAGTAGCTAATAATCAAGTTTGTGGTAAAGAGTTTCGTACACAAGAATATCTTCAAAGAATAATTGAAGATTTGGGCTTAAAGGTTATTTTGAGGCTAATTGATGACATAAAATCTTATGGGCTTATGACGAAGCGGAATAAAACGGCAAGTGTGATTACCAGAGAATGGGTGTTAGTTTTTAAAAAATAAATATGACGGTAGCTGAATTTGAAGAAGAACTATATAGAAAAGTAAAAGTTCTCAATGAAACAATTTGGGAACATCGAGCAAATAGACCCAGTATTGATAAATGGCTAGCGAACTTTACTGATGCTAAAGAGAAAACTCATGCCTTATTTCTGTTGTCTCAATTCATGTATTTTGGGAGCTTACAAATGCGTGAACTTCTGAAATGCCTTTTTAGGGATTTATACAAATATCCTGTAGTTGAGAAAATAAGAAGATCAAACTCCGACACTATGGATGCAAACGTAATAAACACTGCATTCAAGATAAGTCAAACCCAAACGAGATTTCTAGGAATTGGTAATCCGTCAGAAAGTGGAACCCATCTTTTATATTTTTTTAGGCAGGAAAATAAATTGCCAAAAGACTTATTTATAAATACACACGAGATTTTTGTAAACACTGGTAGTACAATAACTCTTAGGAACCCAAATATAAGACACTATGTTTTCATTGACGATTTTTGTGGTTCAGGAAGTCAAGCAAAAAGTTATTCTTCCACCATAATTGAAATCATTAAAAGAATTGATCCAACAATTGAAACGTCGTATTTAATGCTTTTTGCCACTAAAAGTGGTTGCGAAGAAGTGATTTCTGGAACTTCTTTTGATACTGTATCAGCTGTTGTGGAATTAGATGACTCTTTCAAATATTTCCACGCATCTTCAAGATATTTTAAAAATATTTCAGCACACATTGATAAAGTATTTCTACAAGCTTTATGTGAAAAACATGGTTTAGAATTAATTAAAAGTTTATACACGCAAAATGGTCTGACAGATCCGCAACTTTCTATTTCTGCAAACAGAGATAAACTTGGTTACAAAGATTGTCAATTATTAATAGGTTTTCATCATAATACTCCTGATAACACTCTTCCAATAATTTGGTATGATGAAGATCTAATTGAATGGTTTCCAGTATTTCGAAGGTATAATAAAAATTATGGCATATGATAAAGAATTCAAATCCTTTCAATATTACAAAAGCTGTTGATTATTCTGATCTTGAAATAGATAAATTTTGGGTGGACATACCAGGAGGTAATGGCTTTTCTGATATTGTAAAACCACAACAGGTTATGCCAATTATGATTTTAGGGGGGAAAGGAAGTGGCAAAACTCACATAATGAGATATTTCTCATTTAATTTACAAAAAATTAGGTACGGAAATGACTTGTTGAAATTTATTGAAAAGGATAAATATATAGGAGTTTTTCTAAGATGTGGTGGCTTAAATAGTAGTAAATTTATTGGAGAAAGCCAAAGTAGCGATGCATGGAAAAATATTTTCAGTTATTATTTTGAGCTTTGGTTGTCTCAGTTAGTAATTAATATAATTGAAGAAATATTACAAACTAATCCGGAAATAAGCGTAGATGAACGCGATATTTGCAAGCAAATCAATAATCTTTTTGATTTAGATGTGACCAATGAATTTGCTTCATTCTCTGAACTCAAAACATATTTACAGAAGTTGCAGCGTGGAATTGATTACGAAGTTAATAATTGTGCCATTACAGGTGAAAAAATTAGCTCCTCGAGAATATTAGTGTCTCCAGGAAAATTAATTTTTGGCCTTCCTAAGATATTACAAAATGCGTTTGAATTTTTCAAAGATTGTCAATTTTTGTATTTAATTGACGAGTATGAAAATTTACTAGATTATCA
Organism: Pedobacter sp.; assembly: GCF_965249885.1. GTDB lineage: Bacteria > Bacteroidota > Bacteroidia > Sphingobacteriales > Sphingobacteriaceae > Pedobacter. The sequence goes on from NZ_OZ252254.1 coordinate 334,604, forward strand.
GCAAAAATATATAAATACGTTAATTCGGGAGCGTGAGGACCCAGTATCGTTCAGAATTGGGGCTAGATGGTACGGAATTAAAACTTATAAGACGTTTAGCGGGAATGAAGACTTAAAAATCGAATCTGAATATGAAAAAATAATAATTGATCAATTATTAAGAGACAGACAAGATGCGTATGCTGAATTCGCGAAACAAATATTTATGAGCCGGCTTAAACAAGCGGGTTTTATAGGCTCATTAAATAATGACATCAATTTTAGACCTAACAATTACTTTAGGGAATTTAACTTAAATAATTTTTTGGAAAATCTTCGAGATAAGAATTCAATCCCGCCTTATCTAAAAAAGCTTGGAAGTATTTTAAATACAAAAGATGCTAATAAAATCATAGATATCCTCAGTTACAATGAGAATCCTTTGATCGAAAGAACGAGTTTAATGTTATTTTTTCGTGCTTGGAAAAATGGGCAGAACGACTTTTTAAATAATGCAGTCAGTATTGCTGATGATAGATCAGCTTACTTGTCTCGTCCAAAAGAACGAAATAGTAAACATTTTAAAGTTTTAGATAAGTTTAAAAATGACTTGATAGACCAACTACATAGAGAAAATCTCGAAAAATTACCCTATATGGGATTAGATAAAATCATAAAAATGTCTGCTGGGATTCCAAGATTATTTCTAATCACATTAAAACATATCTATAGGTGGTCTATTTACAATGGAGAGACACCATTCTTTGAAAAACCTATTAGCGAAGATGCTCAGTTAAAAGGAATTGAAGATGCTATAAAATGGTTTTTGGATGATGCTCGTGTATCTGGGCCATCTGGAATACCGATAGCAAACATTATTGATAGAGTAGGCCAATTAATGCACTTGATGCGTTTTTCAGATGCTCCACCAGAATGTAGTCTATCATCATTTACCATAAATTCTTCTGATATTGATGAAGAAATTCAGAAAACATTGGACTACTTAGAACAATATTCGTATTTAATAAAAGGAGCAGTTAGAAGAGAGAAAAACTCATCAATCCAAAGAGCAACATTCCAAATTAATGGATTACTTTCTCCTCACTGGGAACTACCTATTTTTACAAGAGGAGTGCTACAATTAGATACTAAAGACGTGAAAGCGATTTTTGGTTGTAAATCAGATGATGATTTCAATAAAATAAAAGGTAACCGTAAATCCAGATACTACGCTCCTTTCAAGGAGGTTAGTGAAAAGATAAATCCTAACCCTGAATTATTTTAGTAATGAACAAAAAGGAATTTGATTTTGCTTTTTTCTATAAAAGTAAGTATAACACAACTGATGACCTTAAACAAAGCAAGAAGTATGATTTATTTTTATCTGCTTACAACGATAGTGAAAGGGTTAAGACTGTATTTACAGAAATAGACTCAAGTTTAAAACACTGGATTGTATTCCCGCAATATCTTTATGACCTAAGTGAATTACCAGATATAGTTAACACAGAAGAAGCTTTATTTACTTTTGATCCAAAATTAAATGAAGGTCAGATCATAAGAGATTATATAAAACAATCAGGCATCGACTTTACAAATATTACAAATATTTGTATTGACATAACGGGTTTTATCCGCCCTCATTTGATTTTTTTGATTAGATATTTTTCTGTAATAGATGTTAAAAATATTGACTTCATTTACACAGATCCTGTAAAATATATCAAAAAGGAACAAACTGATTTTTCTTCTGAATATACAGATGTTAGACAAATTGACGGTTGCCAAGGTATACACAATCCTGATACGAACAATGATTATTTAATTATTGGGGCTGGGTATGACAACTTAAGAATAACAGATGTATCAAAAAGCAAAGCAAATAGTAAAAAGGTGCAATTATTTGGCTTTCCATCGCTACAGCCAGATATGTATCAAGAAAATATACTAAAAGCGTATATTTCTGAGGAGGCTACGTCAAATGGCAGAGAAAGTTTTATCGATCCAGAATCAACAATTTTTGCACCAGCTAATGATCCTTTTGTGACTGCAAACATAATCAAGCAGTTTGTCACCAAAGAAAACAAGAGGAAAGCAATGACTAACTTATATTTCTGTCCATTGTCAACAAAGGCTCAAACTTTAGGCATAGCACTTTATTTCATCACCAATTGTTTAGATGAAAATGTGAGTATAATATTTCCTATTTGTAAGCAATATTCCCGAGAAACAACAGAAGGAATTGCAAAGATATGGAAATACACTGTTGACTTTTCTCAGCTCAAGTAATGTCAATATTAAATTTAATACAAAAAATTGATAAGCAGATCTAATGAGCTCAATTATTCATTTCACAAAAGAGTATAATGTATTAAAAAGCATACTTACGGATTGTTCTTTTAAACTTAAATATTGCCGTGAAGTTTTTTATCTGGCAGATAAGGTTTCCTCAAGCGCAGTACATCCTATGGTAAGCTTTTCAGAACAAATAATTAAAAATATAGATAAGAAAAATATTACCTATGGTAAATTCGGTATAGGCTTGTCTAAAAAATGGGCAGAGAAGGCTAAAGTCCATCCGGTACTATATCTTGATAGAAATTCCCATGTTGCAAATGCACTTTCCCTTTTATTGAAAGCTAGAAGAAAGAATGCTGAAGTTGAGTTAGCTGCCAATGTTAAACTCTCTATTATGACGATTAAATGCTTCACTAAAAACTCAATCGGATACAATAGCTATTTTAGGATGAAGAACTTTGATTTTAAAATCGAAAAAGAATGGCGTTATGTACCTACTAAAGCCGATATAGGAAATAATCTAATTTCTCGTAACAAAAAGCAATACGATGAGAAACCAAAATTTTATAATGATAAGATAGAAAAATTCCCCCTTGAATTTTCATTAAATGATATTGAGTGTCTTTTTGTTGAAACTGAAGATCAACGAAAGGAAATTTCCAATGAATTTAAAATAAGTACGAAAATTATCAAAATCAGTAAATGGACTACAGAGTTAAAAAAAGCAAAAGCAACGAGAAATAATAGCTGATAATATGTCTAGATATTTTTCCCGCCGCCTCATTTAAAAGTGTCATTTGAGCCTTTAAACGCAATAAAACTTCCAAATCTTCTAAAAAGTGTTTGGAAATTTGTAACGTTGGGAGTACGAAAACCCTCTTTACGAATTGTAAAGAGGGTTTTTTATTTTACACCCATCTTCCTCTACTCTCCTACACCTCAAGCTTATAACCTTTACCACGTACCACCACAATATTTACATTTGGATCAGGTTCGAGTTTTTTTCTAAGTTTTGATATAAACATATCCAAGCTGCGACCTACAATCACACCTTCGTCTTCCCATATTTCCTTCTGTAGGCGGTTTCGCTCTATCACCATGTTGGGAGAAGAAGCAAAAATAAGCAGCAGCCTGGTTTCAGTTGCGGTTAAGTCAACCTGCTCACCGTTGATATTTAGCTTACGGTTTTTCGCATCAAACAGCACTTTGCCTAAAGTAAAAAGCGATGTACCCTCAACTTTCGCATTTGGTTTCCTATTTTTAGCAGAACCGAAGAAGATTAAACTTACGAACGCTAACAAAGGTAATCCCCCCAACAGACACGTTTCTTTCTTTGCAATTACGCTTTCCGATTTAAACTTAACATTGACCACATAATTGGCAGAAGGCTGCTTTCGTCCATTGCATGAAATGATATCATCTTTTTTATTTGCGGAGATGGCAAAACCATAAATTACGTTGTCGGTACCATGTTTTAACACATTTACCACATAACTTTTTGACATTGGATCATTTGCTAAAGTTTTACTGGCAATGTCCATCATGAGATCTGGCTGGAAGCTAAATTGGTGCTCAAAACTGATTTGATATTCGTCGGCCGCAATTTTTTGAACTGGTAGCACCCTGGAAGTGCTATCACCTGACTGCAAAAGAATTTGATGTCCTACTCTCCGTAGCAGAACTTCCCTCCTAGCAAGATCAAAATCATCATTTCCTGATGAGGCTAAGGTGATACCAACAGCTGCGACAAATAGCAACGACACTAGTGCAAAAACGTATTTTCTGTTCGCAAAAATCAGGTTTAGTCGATTAAACATTGTGTCAAGTTTTAATTTACAAAGTTTACATTTTTATTTACAAAGCAGATGATTGGGCTACTGCAATATCACTTTACTTTCGCTTTATCAATTCAATAAAATTTAAAAGTATGAAAAAAATAATTTATGTATTGACCTTGCCGCTAGTTGTGGTAGGCGGACTGGTATTCGCAAACATGGTAGTTAAAAATCATCCCGCCGAAAGGATAATTCGTAAAACAGCTTCGACAGCGGAAAGAGAAGCTGAACTTAAAAGATGGAAAGCCAGTCCGGATGGAGTGAATTATGAAAAATGGAAAGCATCGCCCAATGGCAAAAAAGTATTTTCAAGTGCCGCTAAAATTAGCAAGGAAGTAAAAAATTTCACCGACATGGAAGCTGTGGTCACTTCGCTTTCGTTACCCACAGGTTCAGCTTTAGGTTTTGGGATGATGGTGAAAATCAATGGTGAAGAGTACATTCTTTGCTTTAGATCCAACGAGCCGAATAAAGGCTTTCTAATTTACAATGATGAATTTAAACACTTATACGGTTTAAAAGTTAACGACAAAATCACGATTAGAAGTCGAAATGTAACGCATGCACCTAAATATTCTTATCCTATTTTATTTGGAGATTTGGTAAAATTTGAAAACAAGATCATTTACCAACACAAATCAAGCGAAGACGGTTGCTAATTGCAATTATTGAAATATTTGGAGTTAATAATAATTAAGCAAATCCCTTAACCTATGAGGTTAGGGGATTTGACTTTTTAGCGACATGCTCATGTCAAACAATCGACCATAAAGTCTGTTTAACGACTGGCGCCATCAAATTAACAGATGGCGATACGATATGCGAAACAAGATTATTTTATTGACAACAGCCGGCATAATTGCCACTTCGTTGTTCATGTCCTGCTCATCTATTCCTAAAAATGCAAAGCCAGTTACTGGTTTTCAACCTAAACGTTATCTTGGTGATTGGTACGAAATTGCCAGGTTCGACTACCGATTTGAGAAAAACCTCAGCAATGTAATGGCGCAATATAGTTTTTTAGATAACGGCGATATCAAAGTGCTTAACAGCGGATTTGATAGGAAAAAGAAAAAATGGAAGTCATCTACTGGAAGTGCAAAATTTACAAAATCAAATGACATTGCCGCGTTAAAAGTAAGTTTCTTCAAACCTTTTTATGCTGGATATAATGTCATTGCCATTGACGACAATTACCAATATGCGTTGGTTGCTGGCCGTAATTTGAATTATTTATGGCTGCTATCCAGAGAGAAAACAATGCCCGAAAAAGTGAAACAACAATTTTTGAGTTTGGCCAAAGAAATAGGTTATGATGTGAGCCAGCTGATTTGGGTTGAACATGATATGGTTAGTCCTTACGCCAGTACAAGCAGCAAATAGTGAAGTTTTAAGCAGGCTTTAGTAGTGCGTATCTCTTGATAATTTCGTATTTTTAATCTTACCCATCATGAAAATCTTACTTACTGGCGCTACTGGCTATATTGGCAAAAGATTGCTACCTGTTCTTTTGGAAATGGGACACGAAGTTTGTTGTGTGGTAAGAGATGCGGCCCGGCTGGATGTTAAAGATTACAAAAAACATAAACTGGAGATCATAGAAGCAGATTTATTGCGACCTGCAACGTTGAAAAAACTCCCGAACGATATTGATGCTGCTTATTATTTGGTGCACTCGATGAGTTCGAGCGGTGATTTTAGCAAAAGAGAACAAGCATCAGCCAAAAATTTCACGCAATACATCAATCAAACTACGGCCAAGCAGTTGATTTACCTTTCTGGGATTGTAAACAATAACGAATTGAGCAAGCATTTGGAAAGCCGCAAAGCTGTGGAAGAAGAATTACAACGAGCGAAATGCCCTGTAACTACTTTACGTGCTGGTATCATTATAGGTTCTGGTAGTGCTTCTTTTGAAATTATACGTGATATTGTGGAGAAACTTCCAGTAATGATTGCTCCAAAATGGCTCAAAACCAAGTGCCAGCCCATTGCAATTCGAAATGTAGTGCAGTTTTTAACTGGTGTATTGGATAAAGAAGAAACTTTTGGCAGACATTTCGACATTTATGGCCCAGATTTATTGAGTTATAAGGAAATGCTCCTACAATTTGCAGAGGTTAGGAAGCTGAAACGCACAATTATCGTAGTGCCGGTTTTCACACCAAAGCTGTCTTCCTATTGGCTGTATTTCATGACATCAACCACGTATGAGCTTGCCAAAAACTTAGTAGACAGCATGAAAGTGGATGTAGTTCCTGTAGAAAACGAGCTTCACAAGCTGTTAAACATCACGCTCATTCCTTACAAAAAAGCCATTGCAATGGCTTTTGAGAAAATAGAACAAAACTTAGTACTTTCTAGCTGGAGCGATGCACCTTATAATCGCATTTTCAAGAAAGGACTTTCGAGCCACATTGAAGTACCTAAGTTTGGGGTACTTACCGATAAGCAGACCATGAAGGCAAAAAATCCTAAACAGGCCTTGGACCGAATTTTTTCCATTGGCGGCAAAAATGGTTGGTACTATGGGAACTGGCTATGGGAATTCCGTGGTTTTTTAGATAGACTTTTTGGTGGCGTTGGTTTAAGGCGAGGTCGCAAGAATGCAACATCGGCCTCACCTGGTGACGCACTGGATTTTTGGCGGGTGATTCTTTCCTCCCCTACGCAAAAAAGATTGCTTCTTTATGCCGAGATGAAACTTCCCGGCGAAGCTTGGTTAGAGTTTTGCATGGATGACAAAGGTGTGGTAAAACAAACAGCTACATTTAGACCATTGGGTATTCCCGGCAGGCTGTATTGGATTGCCATGCTCCCCTTTCACTACTTCATTTTTAAGGGAATGCTCAAAAAAATCACTGCTGGATAAAATGCAATTCCTAAATGGTCAAAAACAAATATCTAAACATCGAAGTTATTGACATATGAAAACAGTTCAATTGGCAAAACCCCATACTAGCAAATTGCAAAAAGCAGGGCGGATCGTTTTAGGTATTTTCATGGTATTAGCAGGTATCGGCCACCTCACTTTTCAACGAAAGGAATTTCAGGCTCAGGTGCCCAATTGGGTTCCGATAGACAAAGATGCTACCGTATTATTATCCGGCGTAGCCGAAATTATGTTAGGCTTAGCTTTAATTGCTTATGCCAAACAGCGGGCAAAAGTCGGAATTATGTTAGCATTGTTCTTTATTGCAGTATTTCCGGGTAATGTAGCTCAATACCTCAATCATAGGGATGCTTTTGGTTTAAATACCGACAGAGCGAGGTTAGCAAGGCTATTTTTTCAGCCGGTTTTAATTATTTGGGCATTATGGAGTTCTGGCGCCCTGACTTATATCAGAGATAAAAGAAATCAAATTGATTAAAATGAATCATTAACAATCCGTTAACATTGCATTAACCATGCGCAAAGTAAAGTGCCTTTAACTTTGGAAAAAAAACAAATGAAAAGGTATTTATTTATTTTAATGATGACGTTAGGTAGCTGGGCTGCTTACGGTCAAACTACAACCACCACTAAGTCAGAAAAAACTGGTTTTTACGTACATGAAACAGATACGGAATATTTGCTGAAGGCCAACTTTTCAAGCGAACGATCTAAGCGTTTCCTCGAGGTATTAAAAGCTCACTTAGGAAATCCAGCACAAACCAATGATAAAACCACTTTTTGGGAGGGCACAAATTATAGTGCTTCGTTTACCAAACAAAGTTTTAAGGCTAGCTTTGATAAAGAGAAAGCCAGTCCAAAGCAGCTAACTTCTTTCAAGAAACTCACCGCAGAGCTTCAGGCTGCTTTAGAACAAGCAAAAACGCCAACACCCCCACCTACGGCTCAATAGTTCTAGCGGTCTTATGAAGTTTAAATAAATAATTGACGCTTTAACTGTTAGCAACAAATCAGCTATTTTTCCACAGCAAAACTGAATTATAGCTGATATTGAAATATATTTAGTGTGGGGCGGTACTCATAACCGCCACTTCGAATTCATTTTAGGATAGTAGCGTAAAAGATTAATTGCTGATATTCGCTTCAACTTTAATGTTAAAGCATATGGAGACGGAAAATCAACTGGATCAAGACTTTTGGAACAAGCGCTGGGAAAATAACCAAACCGGCTGGGATATTGGCATGGCCTCACCGGCAATAACAGGTTATATGGAAACATATCCTAACAAAAACGCAGCAATTCTGATTCCAGGTTGTGGCAACGCTCACGAGGCTAGCTGGCTATTGCAAAATGGTTTCACCAATATCACCGTGATAGATATCGCTCCAAAAGCAGTTGAAATTTTAAAAAAAAGGTATGCCAATCAACCGGCAATTAAAGTCATCCAAGGCGATTTTTTTGAAGATCAGGGCCAGTATGATTTATTGATAGAACAGACTTTCTTTTGTGCTATATCTCCCAGCCTAAGGCAAAATTATGTTACAAAAGCGGCTTCCCTATTGAAAGAGGGCGGCAGCATCATCGGGCTGTTATTCAACATCGATTTTGAAAGAGAAGGGCCGCCATTTGGGGGAGAAAAAACGGCCTACCTTTCTCTTTTTGAGAAGCATTTTACCATTAAAAAAATGGAAGATTGTTATAACAGTATCAAGCCGAGAGTAAACACCGAACTATTCATCAACCTGATAAAAGGATAGAAAAACGACACGATTAGCTTCTTCTCGCTGTATCTTTGTAAATTAAATTTAACACCATTGCGTATGACTTTTCAAGAAATCATCAACCAAGACAAACCTGTACTGATAGACTTTTTTGCCGAATGGTGCGGTCCTTGCAAAATGATGTCGCCAATGCTGGAAGACTTAAAAAAACGTGTGGGCGACAAAGCCAGCATCATCAAAATAGATGTCGATAAAAATCAACAAGCAGCGGCAGCCTATCGCGTTAGCGGTGTTCCAACGTTAATTTTATTCAAAAAAGGGCAAATCCGCTGGCGCCAATCGGGCGTAGTTCCTGTATCAGATTTAGAAAGATTGATCAACGAAAACCAATAATACATGTACAAAAGTTTCTTTTCCTTTATCTGCTGCTTATTGTTGCTGTGTGGCTGTAGCAATGCTCAAACTGCTCATCAGGCAAGCCAAGTTAAAGCCACCACACTCGCATCAACTTTAAAAAATGAGCAAAATGTACAATTGCTTGATGTCAGAACGCCAGCAGAATTTAGTAATGGACATGTTGCAGGGGCTGTAAATGCTAACATCAACAGCAATGAATTTAAAACTAAAATTACTGGCCTAGATAAAAGCAAGACGGTATATGTGTACTGTTTAAGTGGCGGCAGAAGTAGCAATGCTGTTAAACAACTGCTTGCTGCAGGCTTTGAAAAAGTAGTTGAAATGCCGGGCGGAATGATGGAATGGAGAGCAGCTAATTTACCTGAAGTTAACAATACAGTTAATTCAAATGCGAAAACTATCAGCCTTTCGCAATATAAGACCTTAGTTAGATCAGATAAATTGGTTTTGGTTGATTTTTATGCGGATTGGTGTGCCCCTTGTAAAGAAATGAAGCCCTATTTGGATAAAATTTCCAAAGATATGGCCAACAAAGTTGTGGTCGTTAGAATTGATGCGGACGCAAACCCAGAGCTGTGCAAAACATTAAAGGTAAATTCGCTACCGGTATTAAAACTTTATAAAAATGAACAGTTAATTTGGGAGAACCTAGGCTTTATTGAAGAAACAGCAGTGCGTAAGAAACTCAAATAAAATTTACTTGTGTAACTAAAGTAGCTGAAACTTACTTCCAAACGCTTCAAATTTGCATTATTAATATACATTGCAAAACATGTTAGATTTTTTAAGACAACCTTGGCCTTGGTATGTGGCCGGCCCGCTTATTGGCTTAACAGTACCCGCACTTTTGATTTTAGGCAACAAGTCATTTGGGATTAGCTCATCGTTAAGGCACATTTGCGCTGCTTGTTTACCCGCCAACATTCCGTTTTTTAAGTACAATTGGAAAAAAGAAATCTGGAACTTATTCTTCGTTTTGGGTATTTTTTTAGGCGGAGCAATTGCAATCCATTTCTTTGCTAATCCACAGCCTATCCAAGTTAATCCAAAACTAGCTACCGAGTTGGCTGGTTACGGCATTACAAATTATAATGATTTAGTTCCGCAGGAAATTATGAATTGGCCAGCATTATTGACCTTAAAAGGCCTTTTGCTAATGGTAGTAGGTGGATTTTTAGTTGGCTTTGGCACCAGATACGCTGGCGGCTGCACTAGCGGACATGCTATTATGGGCTTGTCTAACCTGCAATGGCCATCTTTAATTGCTACCATCTGTTTTATGATTGGTGGCTTTATCATGGCAAATTTAATTCTACCGCTTATCCTCAGCCTTTAATTGATCATCATGCAACATCAAAATACAGATTTCGAAACCCGCTCATTGGATGCAATTTGCATTAATGAAAGTCAGTTGAGCCACAAATGGTATCACAATATCAAATACCTCATTGTGGGTGTGCTATTTGGCATTGTGTTCGTTAAATCAGAAGTAGTGAGCTGGTTCCGCATTCAAGAAATGTTCCGTTTACAATCGTTCCATATGTACGGTATCATTGGAAGTGCCATTGCAGTAGGCATGCTATCCATTTGGTTAATCAAAAAATTCAACATTAAAACCATCTATGGAGAAAAAATTGAATTTCATGATAAAACCTTCAACAAAGGTCAAATTTTTGGCGGACTACTTTTTGGCCTAGGTTGGGCAATTACGGGTGCCTGTCCGGGGCCACTGTTTGCACAAATTGGAACTGGTGCTACGGTAATTATGGTAACCTTGCTAAGCGCAATTGCTGGTACTTGGGTTTATGGTTTGCTTAGAGATAAACTACCGCACTAAAATCAAATTCCCAGAGCTGCTTTTAATTTAACATAACCTGTTTTACTTACGGGAAGCCAAATACCTGATTTTAAAAGTACGACGTAACTATCTTTCTCTTTCAATTCAATTTTGGTTACTTCAGCCAAGTTGATGATATACGAACGATGGATGCGAATGAACTGCGTTGGATCTAAAGTTTGCTCGAAGAAGCTCATCGTTTTGTTCTTTTGGAAGTTACCTTCTGTCGTACTCAATTTAACGTAGTCGTCATCTGCTTCCAAATACTGAATGGCTTCTACAGGAATAATTTTTATTACACCTGCATTTTTAACCACTACCCTATTGTTTTGTGCTGGCGACAGCGATGCAGTTTCCAACAATTCCTGACTGTCATCGCCTTTGGCAAGTTTTGAAGGTAATTTTTGCATGGCCTGTTCAAAGCGGGATTGCTCAATAGGTTTAAGCAAATAATCAACCGCATTTACCTCGAAAGCCTTAATTGCATATTCGTCAAAAGCTGTGGTAAAAATAACTGCTGGGCGCTTTTCAACCAGTTCGAGCATTTCAAAACCACTAATTTTAGGCATCTGGATATCCAAAAAAATCAAATCAGGCTGATGCTGAGCTATTGCTTTTAAGCCCTCAAAACCATCACTACACTCGGCAACTACCTCAATATTCGGAAACCCTTTAAGGTAGTGCTTCACAATATCTCTGGCAAGGGCTTCATCATCAATTAGTATCGTTCTGATCATCTTTTTGTGGTATTTTAAGCGAAGTAATGTACAAATTATTGTCTTTAGATTCCGTCTGCAATAAATTGCTATCAGCAAAAAGCAAATACAAGCGACGGCGTATGGCCGATAAGCCGAAGCCAGTACCTTTGGAAGCTTTCATTTCCGGATCGTAAGGATTGCTCACAGTAATCACCAACATGTTGTTTTCTAGCTTCACATCTACAGTAATGGTTATTGCTGTAGAAGTATTATACAAGCCAAATTTGATGGCGTTTTCTACAATTGGCTGCAGCAGTGTGCCCGGTAAGCAACGCGACAAAGTATCTTCGGCAATAGTAACCGCGACATTTAATCGGTGACTAAAACGTACTTTTTCAATATCTAAATACAACTGAATGTACTCCATTTCATCAGCAACGCTAACCCAAACTTCATCATCTCGCTTCAGCGTACCCCGTAAAAATGCCGCCAGCTTAGTGATCATGGTTCCCGCCTCGGTAGGATTTACAATAGTTAACGCATAAACAGAATTTAAACTATTAAACAAAAAGTGTGGTTGTAATTGATGACGAAGTTTATTGAGCTCAGCTTCTTTGGCCAAATTTTGTGTCGCAAGCATTCTCGCCTGCATTTCCGATTGCTCAGCCAAACGATACCACAAAATATTGGTTATGGCACACCAGCCCAAGCAAACAAAGGCAATTGCCGCTTTAAAAATCAATGCCAACTCTAAAAATAAAAGATAGCTAGCATCGGTGGTAAACAAGAAACTTAGGCTGTAAAAACTGGCAATTACTACTGCGGCAGTTACAGCCAAAGTCACTAAAAATATATACGCTACTTTTTGGTTTTTGGGCTGATAATAGCCCAGCATATTGCTGATTACGATACATCCTAATGCCAAACATAAATTACTGATTACGCTATCAGCAACCGCTATTTGCCATGAAAAATTAAAGAAGTAATACAGCACCGCAGCGCAAACAGTCTGCCAGCAAATTAAAATAATGCCGGCAGTGTTTTTAATCGATGGTTTTGATAATGGTGTGGTTGTCAAGGCGTTTAGTTTTAGTTAATGGAACGTTGACTAATAACTCTTAAACTCTACACCTCCCAATAACACCACGCCTCTCACAATCACCTGTTTGGTTGGTTGCTCAGCGGTAGCATAAATTGTTCTTTTATCATCTACGCCACCTAAAATTGCAGTAACTTCTGATTTTACTTGCCAAGTTGGAGGAACTACTATTTTAATACCTCCGAATATTGCAGTAACGTCTATAATGATTTGTCCTTCGAAATCAGCTTGGGTAAGGTTGATGTCACCACCGCCAAAAACCGCAGTTATTTCACCACCTTTTAAGCTTTTCGAATAAATTACCTGGTTACTTCCGCCAAATACGTTTACAGAACTGATGTAATCAGTTGCGTTGAAATCAGCGGCGTTATCGTTAATGTTCGAGGCATTTGCTTCGCCTAAAGGAGTTGACTGATCGAATTCTTTATAACCTTGGTAATTTCTTTTCCAAGATCTTTTTCCAAAATGAGATGTGCTTTTTGGTTTAACGATTAAAAATAATCCCAAAGCTAACAACATGACAGGAAATGCTACATCTCCAATATTATATTGTCCTAAAGCCTCATCTAAAGTAAAATAAGAGCCAATTAAAACCATTACAAACCAGCCGCTATTTTTAAAATTACTGCGAGCTCCAACAAAGAGACCGATTACAATTAGCCATGTGCTCCAGCTAAATGTCCAACTTGGGATAAACAACCCAACGTTTCTTAATAATAAAAGAGACCCAATTGCTACGATAATTAAGCCTGCCCAAACTTTTCCTGAGCGATTAACCATTTCTTTATGATTTGTATTTTCCATTGCCTTATGTTTTAATGATATGCTCAAAAGTATCTCTACAATGAAAATCACACAACACAAGACCGTTATTTGCTATCCAATTATCGGTAAAATGCGTTAATTTATCGGTAAAAATTTTCGTTAATTTGAAAACAAACTTAAATCGATGAATAAACTGATCATTTTTATCCTAGCCTCCCTACCATTTTTAGCCAGTAGTCAGGATATTGATAAGCATTACAAAATATACGATGTTAAGAAGCAACAGTTAATTAGCATTGACGCAATTGTTGCTGACATGGCAAAAGCCGATGTATTATTTTTTATTTTTTGGAGAAGAACACAACGATTCTATAGGACATTACCTTGAGGCGAGCCTACTTAAAAAACTCGCTGCCAATTATCCTAATCAAGTGGCGCTTACTATGGAAATGTTTCACACTGATGTGCAACCCATTATCAATGAATATCTACAAGGTTTCATCAGCGAAAAGAACTTCATTAAAGAAGCTAGAGCATGGAATAATTACAAAGATTATCGACCAATGGTGGAGCTTGCTAAAGCACAAAAATTTGAAGTCATTGGCGCTAATGCTGCTGCTAGGTATAGCAACGCTGTAACGAGAAGTGGTTTGCAAATTTTAGCAGATTTGCCCGCTAGCTCAAAACAGTTTTTACCGCCACTGCCTATTGATACATTAACGGGGCGTTATTATGAAAAGTTCATTGATTTGCTTGGTGGGCATGGCATGGGGCCAATGAAGGTATATCAATCGCAAAATTTTTGGGATGCCACCATGGCTTGGTCTATTGCTAAGTTCGCAAAAGCAAATAAAGGAAAGAAAATATTCCAAGTGAACGGAAGATTCCATAGCGATGAACGTTTGGGAACTTATGCGCAGCTGCAAAAAATTGCGCCTAAATTGAACGTGTTAAATATCTCTTGTTTTTCTGCTGATGATTTTGCTAATCCCAATTGGGAAAAACACCAAGCTTTGGGAGATTACGTGATACTAACCGATCCATCGGTGAAAAGGACTTTTTAAAGAGATATAAACAAGCAAGTCGGAATCATCTAAATACAGCAAATCCATTCACTTAACTCATAATAAGATACTTACTGCTTCATCCACGAAAGCTTAAAGCCCAAATAAAAGCTTCGACCAGGAGCCAAATTATAGTATCTACCGCCGAAGCCGTTGATGTCATTACCCAAGCTGTAATTCTCATTCAAAATATTATCAGCTCCAGCGAAAAGCTGAAAAGGCAAGCCTAATAATTGGCGTTGATAACCTAACTTCATTGAAAGTAGTTGAAAAGCATTTGCATAATCACTATTGGCATCATTTAAAGCAACTTTACTTTGATGATTCCACGTGATGAAACCAAAAAGTCCACTTTTATGCTTTAAATCCATGGTTAAGGCAACACTGTTAGTGGGCACTCCAGGCAATCGATTTCCCGAAAAGTCCTGATCAAGCTGCACGAAATCTACATATTTAAAATGATGCCAAGTGTAAGCACCTTGAATACCAATGGACAACGGCTTTTTAGTTCCCATCAATTGATAAAAGGCACTGGTTTCAAACCCTTGTTGTCTAGTTTTTCCAGCATTTATAAAATAATTTGCACCAGCCGCATCTCTACGGGTAACAATAGCATTGCCCAACAATTGATGGAAATAACTCGCTTCCAAAAACAAGCGTTCTTTAAGTAACTTCCATCTCAACCCAGGCTCCACATTCCAACCTTTTTCTGCTTCTAAAGCCAAATTATAGCTGTTATTATCGGCAAATATTTCGCTGCTTGCAGGTGGAGAAAATCCTTTAGCTACATTCAGATAAGCAGAAAAATTGGTATTCAATTGATAAAGCGCTGCAAATCTGGGCTGTAATTGCGCATTGAAATCCTTTTCTGCTTCTACAGGAGCCGTAGCAGCTCTAACGAAATCCAAACTTAAGCTATTGATACTGGCTCCAGCTGTGAAAAGCCATCGGTTTACTTTCCAATTCAATTGCGTAAAAGCTAACCACTGCCATAAACCTAATTTGTCATCTGTTAATTGAATACCCTGTTGCCCCTGCAAATTACGATAGGTTTTGGAAGTGAAGCTCCCACGTTGCAGCTCGCCTCCAGTTTGTAAAGTAAGGTCTCCTTTGGTGAATAAAAATGTGGTTCGAGCGCCCCAATGCGGTTCTTTTTTGAATTCAATATTTTGTATGGCTGGATTTTCAGTGGCGTTGTAAAAACCGTAAATACTCGTGCTATTGCTCCAATTTTTGGCAAAGGCATAGCGATGATTTAAACCCAAAAATAAGGCCTCCTGCTCAATACTGGCGTTAGCTACCTCTGCCCCTTGCATAGCACCAACGCTTGGTCGGGCCTGTTTTGGGTTCGCCAAATATTCCTTTAACGTAAGCGCTCCGGGTGTTTGGTAGGTTAAGTTACTGTAAATGAAATTCAAAGATAAGCTGGCCTGACTGAACGTGTTGAATTTAGTTTGATATGCCGCTACTCTACGTTGCATGGCGGTGTGTGTCCTGTAACCATCCGAACGATTTTCTTCATAAACAACGCGGTGCTTAGGCAATTGGAAGTTAACGTAGTAATTTGCACTGCCGAAACTTCCTAAGTTAGCACCTACGTCTATTGCAGTTTTGTCGGTAACAATAGGCGGCTCGAAGAGGATAACACCACCCGTACCAGCACCATACAAACTACTTCCCGGCCCTTTAATGATTTCTACCCCGCCTATTTGCTGTAATGAAAGCATATTTAACATGGTATTGCCACCGGGAGAGGTAAACGGAATTTCGTCGTAATACACTTTTACGTTGCGTACACCATACGGACTACGCACAGCACTCCCTCTAATATTAAATCGGTAACTTCCTGGCGAGCGCTCTTCCATCCTTACCCCTGCCGTGGTATTCACTGCCTGCAAAATGCTTGCGCCGCTAAACCGTTGCAATTGAGCTGTACCGATTTTATTGATTGCCGCAGCGGTAGACATTAAACTTTTACTACCATAAGCACTAATTACAACACTGTCCAATGAAACTTTGCCTAAGCTATCAACCTCTTGCGCTTTTAATTGAGATGAAATAAAGGATAAAAGCAGGAAGCAAAAAATGATGCGCATAGGCTTGATAACAATGTTGATCAGCAATTGTTGCTTGTTCAGTTGAAATAATCCCCAGAAAAATAATACCAACGACCATCTTCTTTTTTAAAAGTAGATCTTTCGTGGTGTACAAACTGTGTCAATCCTTTTTGATAGTGAGCTTTAAATTCTACCACTTTTTTATCTGCATATACAATTTCCAAACCCGTCCAATGGTTAGCTTTTGCCCACTGCTCCATCGCAGCCTTATCGTATAAATTTCTTTTAGTTGGATGCGTGGTTTCCCATAGATAATCTACCAGATGTAAGGCATAAGCACCATATCTCGATCGCATTAACTGCTCTGCGGTTTGCGGAAAAATGATAAACTGGTGGTAAGCTTGACAGCAGTCAGCATAATGTTTTCCGGACGAACAAGGGCAAATAGAATTGGAAGTCATGTCCGCAAATTATCAAAAGAACAGGTACTAAAAAAATCTATGCTCCTAAAATTTTCAATTGTTTTGCAGATTTACATAGGTATCATCCAAATAGGCACTGATTTCGATTTTCACGGAAAGCGTGACATTAGAATAAGATTTAGGCGTAGATGGTAAGCTTTAGAACTGAGGCCGCTGGTGTAACACCCTTTTTTCAAGTGGCTTATCGATGTTTACTATTTCTTTGAACCAGTGCGACAACTACGCATTGCAGCGTAGAGAAATACGTATTGCCCAAAAAAGAGAAAACCAAGTTTAAAACTAGCTGTTATCTCTCGTGAACATTTAAAAAATTAGACATCATGAAAAAACATTTTAAATTTTTAGCATTCTTACTGATCATACCTTTAGCTTTTGTAGCATGTAGTAAGGATGATGATCCAGCAGATAACGACTTATTTGTAGGAACTTATAACGGAACAATTAGCTATAACAACGGAAGCACTTCCATTAGAACAGAAACAGGTAAAGTAACAGTAGTAAAAACTGGTAACAACTATGATTTCAAGTTCTCTGATGGTATTCCAGATTTGAATGGCGTACAGTTCCAAAAAAATGAGAACGAAGCAATTTCTATCGGCAGTACAGAAAGTAAATACATTAAAATTACTGCCGGCACTTTAAAGATTGCGTATTTGAACAATAACGCTACTTGGACTGCCGATTGTAGCCGATAAGCAGCGTCGTTAAAAACAAAGGGTTATCTCAAAGCTTAACAAGACAACCAATAATTGGAAGTATTGTTACCACTAGCTTTAAGATAGCCCTTTTTTTATTTCCCCAGCTTCAACTGTTTTGGATCATTAACTACAATTTGCAGCTTTTCTTTGTACAGAGTTACCGTTCCTGTGATGCAAATACGTTGATGTTCAAAAATCTCCACTGGCTCTTTTTCAAACTTCGCTCTATCAGCCTTGAAAACAACTACCGTGAGTAGCTCTTTAGGAAACTTACCTCCTAAATTCATCAAGCTCAGATTATCCATTGCACGTGCACTGTATACGGAATCACAAATAGTAACTTCCTTACCAACATAATTTACAGCATCTTTGATGGATATGGTAGTTTGAGCACGAGCCACTACCGCAAATAAACCAAAAGCAAAAAGCAACAAAAATTTCTTCATAAAGTGAAGATAGTAATTACAACTAAAAGCTCTATAATAGTGCTGATTTTTATTTGCTGTATGAATCGTTATTGACGAGACGGGTGAACCGGTTGTTCAGCTTTTATCTTTATTTGACTGACATCTTTTACTGCAATACACTACATTTTCCCAATCTCTTTCCCACTTCTTTCTCCAGCTAAACGGTCGCTGGCATACTGGGCAAATTTTTGATGGCAGATGTTGTTTTTTAACAGTTTTCATTAGGATTTAAGGAAGGTTTGAGTTATTGCCGCGATAGAAATAAAAAGACTATAAATCGATAAAGATCCAAAAATAGCAAACCTCAATGAAACTAAGTCCTGTCAAAATCAATTGATACTTTGGCAGGACTATTTATCACCGAGGTTATTTAACGGTAGAGCTATTTACGCTAATAGCTCAACTTACAAAAGGGCAAATCAAACAAGACCTTTACAGCACAATGAACAGCGAGGCATTGAGTTATTATAACCATCCTACTTAAATAGCTTCATCTTTAAGTTAAGCTCAAAACTTCCGTTGGTTAGTTTTATTGGCTAATAAAAGATAAATACTTTTATTAAAAAAGATTAATATAGCCCAAAGTGGCTAATAAAGAGTAGTTTACAAGAACCGAAAGTGCTATCGGTAACGATTTAGTAATGGTGCTTACTGCACTCGCTTTCATCTGATTACCTTGTAAATCATTACCGCAAATTTAATAAAAAAAAGGGTTAAGTCGTAGCGTACTTAACCCTTTTTTCTGCTTTTTCCAATATACATCATAAGGCGTTATAAAATAAATCTTCCCCAATATGGGGGCAACCTGTGATATTGGTTCCGATATTATTTCCAAGTTTTGACAAATAAACAAAAATGTAAATCCGAAACGTATGGTGTTAATCTCTAAAAATCTAAGCTATGGAAATCGTGTTGAACAAAATATTATCGGAAATTCAGCGTCAGGAAGATATGCTATCTTCTCAAATGATGCAAACTGCGGATGAGGCTTACCAAATGACCTTATTCTTAAAGGAAATGCTGTTTACTATAAAGATGAAAGTCTTGCAGACCGGATTTAAGGACGAACGGCAGGAAATCAATTTTTTCAAGAATATCAAACCGCAGATTTTAGGAAAACTTATTTATTACAATAAGGTATTCCGCATTGAAACTACCTGCCCCGTAAGTGCAGGGAGAATACACCAAAGTTATTTTGAAAACCAACTGAAAATTCTGAAATCCGAATACAAGGAAAGCATATCCAATGAGGATTTTTACAGGTACTATCGTGCAGGCAGAACTGACCGTGACCACAGTTATTTCAGGCTCGGAAAAATCAATTACCACGATGGTCTAAAAAGTAGTGTATTTGAAATTGACCTTAGCTTTTCTACTTATTACGATAACAAAGTTGCCCATATTATAGCCAATGAATTACTTTATACTTTCTTGCTTACCAAAATAAACCCTGAAAAAAATCCCGATACCATTTCAATAAACGGTGATGGAAACAAAGACATTTCGTGGACGAACTCGCAAAATGCACTGATAGAATTGATTTACGCCCTGTATGTTTCCAAATCTATTGCATACGGGAAAATAGGCATCAGGAAATTAGCATTGATTTTCCAAATCCTCTTCCGAACGCCCTTGAACGATATACATCATTCTTTCCACCGAATGAAAACAAGGGCAGGCTCCCGAACGGTGTTTTTAGACCAGCTCAAAATTTCCCTCGAAGAGTATATGGATAAAGACCTTTAGCAACATCAGCACGAGTGTTTGAAAGCAGTACACAAAATGTACTACTTTTTCTTTGCCCATATATGCCAATTGGCATATATGGGCAAAAGGCTACTACAAAATAACCGAAACACGCTAAAACCCTTATTAAACAAGGGTTTTTCTCATTGCAAAAAATTTGAAAAAAAGTGCCAAACCAATGGGTACGCATTGGCAGACAAACACTGCCACACTTCTGAATTTTGTACTGTGAATATTAAACAATAGTGCAATGAACATTATAACAGTTGACGAAGAAGTGTGGAAGCACCTCAACGAACGGTTGAAAGCCATTAGCGAATATATCCTCAAACTGGAAGATACAAGCTACGATAGCTTATGGCTCAACAACCACGAAGTCTGCCAGTATCTCCACATCAGCGAAAAAACGTTGTGGCGTATGCGCACCAACGGGCAGATAGCTTTTTCAAAAATGTACGGGCAGTATTACTATACGATTGGTGCTATCAAGGAAATGCTCAACGCTAACGCCGTGCAGACGACCGATGAATATGTGGAGCAGCTTATGGCGAAAGGCAAAAGCTATATCGAGAAAGGCAGAAAGCTGAAATCAGGTAATCATTAAAAGCGTACCCGTATGAATATCGACAAAATGGAATTTGTGGCGTGGATGGAACGCATAATGGACAGGCTGGACATTCTTGGCAACCACATAGACGATTTACAAAAGAAGCGCAACAGCATAGACGGCGAAGAGTTACTGGATAATCAGGATTTATTGCAAATGCTGAAAATCAGTAACCGTTCCCTGCAACGGTATCGCTCCATAGGTAAGCTCCCTTATTATACCATTAGCGGAAAACTGTATTACAAGCTATCCGATGTGCATCAGTTCATCAGGGAAAGTTTTAACCCTCCGTTACCTAAACTGGATGCCAATAAGTGACAAACGCTGCCTTTGAGTGCCACATAAAGCAAATCAGTGAAGGCTTCCTTTACATTCGATCGTGAAATTTTGAAATTTTCAGATTATGAGCGAAGAAACAACTAATAAACAGGAAATGCCCGAACAGCTTTCGGACATCTTACTCGTACTGGATAAAGAGAAAATGAAAATCCAGGCAGTAAAGAGTATAGACGAAAACGGGAAAATGGAAACCGTTGACCCCACGAAGAAAAATCAAAACCAGTTTATGCGTGTGGATAAAAGCGGTGATTTCTTTTCCAACTTCTTTTCCAATTTTTTCAGCCAGTTAAAGAACCCTACAAACTTTACTTTCTTCAAAGTGCCTGCCTCGGTTGCTGCTGAAAAAGCAGAGGAATTACAAAAGCACGTAGATAAGCCCACTCCACAGGGCGAAAAAGTGCTGAAAGAACACGAAGTGAAAGCAGAACCCCAACCCGATAAAAAACAAGAAAATCAAAATAATATGGCAACAGCACAAACAACAACGGAAACAAGCGAATATCGCTACAAGCCGGAGCAGATTGATTGGGACACAATGAAAAACCTCGGATTGAGCAAAGAGTATCTTGAAAAAAGGAACCTGCTCGACCCTTTGTTACGAGGTTATAAAACCAATGAGCTTTTACCGATAGGTATCAACCTCGGGGGCTCTATCCTCCGCACGGATGCCCGCCTGTCTTTACAGCAAGCGGAAGACGGCAATGTTATCGTGGCAATACACGGTATCAAAAGAGAACCTAACCTCCACTTTGAATTTTTCGGTCACAAGTTTACGGACGAAGACAAGAAAAACCTGCTCGAAACGGGTAATATGGGGCGTGTCGTCAATTTGGTAAACTCCAAAACAGGCGACCTGATGCCGTCCATTATAAGTATTGACAGGCTGACCAATGACTTGGTTGCACTGCGCACGGAGTTTATAAAAATTCCCGATGAAATTAAGGGCGTAAAGCTGAATGACGAACAAAAACAAACGCTGATGGAGGGCAAACCGCTCTATTTAGAGGGTATGATTTCCTCGAAAGGAACGGAGTTTTCGGCAACTGTACAATTCAATGCGGACAAACGGTATGTTGAGTTCCTGTTTGACAGAAGCAACAACAATCAGCAGGCGCAAACGAACCAACAGAATACCCAACAAAGCAATCAGCAAAGCCAACCGCAAGAAGCTCCAAGAACTTTCAGGGGCAAAGAACTGGATGATGAGCAGTACAACAAGTTCAAAGCCGGACAAACCATATACGTTGAACTGAAAGACAAAAAAGACCAACCGTATAAGGGTTATATCACGTTCGACAAAGATACCGGAAAGACCAATTTTGAGTTTCCCGGTCAGTACAAAGCACGGGTAGAACCTGCCGAAACTCATAAAACACAAACTGCCGTCAATTCGGAGGGTAAAACCAACGAAGCGACCAAGAACGTCCAAGAGCCTTTGAAGTCCGGGCAGCAAAGACCGAAAAACGAGAAGCAGCAGGAGCAACAGGATAACAAGCCTGAAAAATCCAAAGGCAGAAAAATGTAATACAGTATGAAAACAATCATTGCAGAAAAACCAAGCGTAGCAAGGGAAATAGCCGGACTTGTGGGAGCATCCGATAAAAAGGATGGCTACCTGACAGGTAACGGCTATTTTGTTACGTGGGCATTCGGTCATTTAATAGGACTGGGAATGCCCGAAGATTACGGCATTTCGGGATTTGATAAAGCATCCCTGCCGATATTGCCCAACCCGTTTTTATTGACCGTCCGCAAGGTCAAAAAAGACAAAGGGTACACCGCCGATACTGGCGCATTAAAGCAACTGAAAGTCATTGAGCAGCTTTTTAAGCAAAGCAACAGCATCATCGTTGCTACCGATGCAGGTCGTGAGGGCGAACTCATTTTCAGGTACATTTATGAATACCTGAAATGCAACAAACCTTTTGAACGCCTTTGGATAAGTTCGCTTACCGAAAAGGCAATAAAGCAAGGCTTCAACAACCTAAAAGACGGGGCAGCATTTGACGGACTGTATCAGGCAGCGCAAGGCAGAAGCCGTGCCGACTGGCTTGTAGGCATCAATGCTACACAGGCATTGAGCATTGCCGCAGGCAATGGTATCTATTCGCTTGGAAGAGTGCAAACGCCCACACTGGCTTTGATATGCAAACGTTACCTCGACAATAAGAATTTCACGGTAAAGAAATACTGGCAGATACAATTAACGCACAACAAAGCCCAGGTTGATTTCAAAAGTATTTCCGCAACCAAATGGGACGAAAAGCAACTTGCTGATGATACCCTTAAAGCTATTCAGCGTGGCGCAACGGCAACCTTTACATCAGTAGAAACCAAAAGCGTTACAGAACAACCGCCCTTGCTTTTCGACCTGACAGGCTTACAAAAGGAAGCCAACAAAAGGCTGAAATTATCTGCTGAAGCAACGCTCAATATTGCGCAAAGCCTGTACGAAAAGAAGTTTATCACGTACCCACGTACCGGGAGCAAATACATCCCTGAAGATATGTGGGCAGAAATTCCAAACCTCGTGCGGGCATTGCAAAATCGTGAGGATTGCAAGCAAGCCCTTACCAAAATCAAATGGGGACGGTTCAACAAACGTATCGTGAATGACCTCCGTGTAACGGACCATCACGGTTTGTTGATTACGGACAAAGTGCCGTCCGTACTTAATGCAGACGAAAACAAGATTTACAATATGATTGCGCTTCGCTTGCTTGAAGCCATATCGCAAGCCTGTGTCAAAGAAATAACCGATGTATCATTACAGGTATTGCATTACGACTTTACGGCAAAAGGCTGTAAAATTCAGGAAGC
The DNA here is from genome assembly GCF_965249885.1 of Pedobacter sp. Classification (GTDB taxonomy): domain Bacteria; phylum Bacteroidota; class Bacteroidia; order Sphingobacteriales; family Sphingobacteriaceae; genus Pedobacter. The sequence continues at coordinate 358,427 of NZ_OZ252254.1, forward strand.
GGGTTGGCGTTCCATAAAAGGAAGTTTTACCGATGACGGCGAAGAGCCAGTGCAGGAATTACCTGAACTGCATAAAGGCGACGAACTTGCCATAAAGGAAGCCGCAGTTTTGGAAAAGCAGACCAAACCACCAGTGCTTTACACCGAAGCCGGGCTTTTGTCGGCTATGGAAACCGCAGGGAAAGAAATTGAGAACGAAGAAGAACGCAAAGCCCTCAAAAATATCGGCATCGGTACTCCTGCAACAAGAGCCGCCATTATCGAAACCCTGTTTACCCGTAATTATATCCAACGGGATAAACGTTCTTTAATCCCTACGGAAAAAGGATTGCAGGTGTACGGGCTTGTAAAAGACCGGAAAATTGCAGACGTGGCAATGACTGCCGAATGGGAATTGGCGTTACAGAAAATAGAAAATAACGAAGCGGATGCCGGAACATTCCAAAAGGAAATGGAAACCTATGCCAAATCTATTACCGATGAATTGCTACAAACCTCTATTGCAAGCACCAACCAACCCAAACTAACCTGCCCGAAATGCAAAAGTCAGCAGCTTATTATCCGTGACAAGATTGTGAAATGCCCTGATGAGGCTTGTAACTGGGTACAGTTCCGCACCGTCTGCGGTGTACAAATCAGTATCGAAAATGTAACAAACCTTGTCAATAAAGGCAAAACCTCTCTTATCAAAGGAATGACAAGCAAAGCCGGAAAGAAATTCGATGCTTACATCATTCTGAAAGAAAACGCTGAAAGTTCCTTTGAGTTTGAAAAAAACAAAAGCAGTAAACGCAATGGAAAATAAACCGTCAATCGTACCCAAAGAAATCAGGAACCTGATTTATACTATCCGGGGCAAACAGGTAATGTTGGATAGCGACCTCGCTGCCTTATATCAGGTAGAAACAAAGAACCTGAACAAAGCTGTTAAAAGAAATATTAAGCGTTTTCCTGTATCATTCTGCTTTCAACTGACCGAAGAGGAAGTTGAAAACTTGAGGTTCCAAATTGGAACCTCAAGTTTAAATTACGGCGGCAGACGTTATTTGCCCTATGCTTTTACGGAACAAGGCGTTGCAATGGCATCTGCCATACTTCGTTCTGATATAGCCGTTAAAATGAGTGTGGAAATAATGGAAGCCTTTGTAGAAATGCGGCGTATGCTCATCAGCAACGCTTCTTTGTTTCATCGTTTGGACAATATCGAGTTAAAGCAACTGGAAGCCGACCAAAAATTTGAAGAGATTTTTAAGGCTTTGGAAAGCGACAAGCTGCACAGCGAAAAAGGCATTTTCTACAACGGGCAGATTTTTGATGCCTACGCCTTTGTTTCCGATATTATCCGTAGTGCCAAAAGCTCTGTTATCCTGCTTGATAATTATGTGGATGATACGGTGCTTACCTTGTTGGATAAGCGTAAGACTAATGTAACCGCTACAATCCTTACCAAAAGTATCAGCAATCAGTTACGGTTAGACTTACAACGCTACAATAGCCAATATCCTCCGATAGAAATTGAAGTGTTTTCCGACGCCCACGACCGTTTTTTGATTATTGACCATACAGAACTCTACCATATAGGGGCATCGCTCAAAGACCTGGGCAAAAAATGGTTTGCTTTTTCAAGAATGGATATTGAAGTCGGCAGGATGCTTCAAATATTGAACAAGCCGTAAAAAATGAACCTCCGAATTATCGGAGGTTCATTTTTAGTTTTTTTATGCTTCAAAATGCTCTAATACGTTCTTAAATAACCTTTAGTAATATTTCTTCTTTAGCCATAAACTTGCTTTTACCAACAGTATCAGTACAGGTACTTCTACCAACGGTCCTATAACGCCCACAAATGCCTGTGGAGAATGAATACCGAAAACCGCTATTGCTACGGCTATTGCCAATTCAAAATTGTTTCCTGTGGCTGTAAATGCGATGGATGCGTTTTTGTCGTAAGGAACGTTTAAAGATTTATTGATAAAGAAGCTGACAAAAAACATTAGTACAAAATAGATGATTAACGGTATGGCTACTTTTACTACATCCATTGGCAGTTCTAATATTTTATCGCCTTTCAGACTGAACATTAATACGATTGTAAACAGTAAAGCATATAATGTAATGGGCGATATTCGAGGTACAAATTTCCTGTTATACCATTCTATTCCTTTTGACTTTACCAATGCGTAACGGCTTATAAAACCTGCTAAGAAAGGAATGCCTAAGTATATTAATACGCTTTCGGTTACGTCTTTCATTGATACGCTTACATTGAAATTGGCTACTCCTAATTTGCTTGGTAATACATTAATGAATAACCAAACTAAGAAGCTATAAGAAATTATCTGAAAGATGCTGTTTAATGCAACTAACATAGCTGTGTATTCTCTGTTTGCTTTAGCTAAATCGCTCCATACGATTACCATTGCGATACATCTTGCCAAACCTATCAATATCAAGCCTGTCATATAATCGGGTTCATTACGTAAAAACAAAACGGCTAATCCGAACATCAATATTGTACCGATAACCCAATTGAGCAATAAGGATATGCCGATTACTTTTTTATCCTTAAATGCTTGGGGCAATAATGAATAATCCACTTTTGCCAATGGCGGGTACATCATCAGTATCAGACCTATTGCCAAAGGAACGTTTGTAGTGCCTACGGATAAAGCATTTGTAATTTTTGATATTCCCGGAAAGAAATACCCTAAACCTATACCTGCTGCCATTGCAAGGAATATCCATAAGGTAAGGTAACGGTCAAGAAATTTTAGTTTTGGTTGCATTGGTTATTGACTGACTTTTGAAAAAACATAAAACATTTCCGTTGCTATCTGTAAACTTCTTTCTGCATATACCTGTGATTGCTCCGGTGTATTGTCTGAAATTTTAGGGTCTTCAAATGTGATAGGTATCCTTTTTTCTGCACCTGCAATAAATGGACATCCACCGTCTGCCTGTGAACAGGTCATAATGGCTGTAAATGCTGATACTGGGTTGAAAGGACTATCGTACTTTTTTGAAAAGCCGATAACAGGCAAAGCATTATCGCTGTATTTTATGGCATATACAGGGTTATTAGTATCTGCGATTTTGAAAATGTTAAACCCCTGATTAGTCAATGTTTCTGCAACTTTCGGAAATAGTGACGTTTCTTCCGTACCGCCCGAATAACAATGTACATTTGGTATATTAAAATGTGCTGACGCTACCTGTGCCCAAACCTGTGATAAATGGCTTCTTCGGGAATTGTGGGTACAGATGAAATTGATATTTATATCCTGCCTGTCGTTTACTTTTTGCTGTATAAAATCAATCAGCGGTTGTAATACGGCTTTACGTTCTTCGCTGATGCTTTGTACATCAATTTTGTTGTTAATGATTTCGATTAGTTTTTGATACATCGCATTTTGTTTTTAGTGTTTAGCAACATCCCGAATTTGGTGTACAGCAAGCATTATTCAGCTCTGATAATTTTACCTTTTGCTTTTCGGCAGGAATACCGCAAGCATCACTTGCCAGGCAAGCGGTTTGCTTGTTTTTCAGTACAAAATGGTTTCCGTTAAAATTCAAATCGTATTTACCAACCGTTTCGCTTTGGTATTCTACTTCTATTTCGGCATCTTCAATACCCAACTTTTCTTCGGATAGCTTAATGATGTTTAATAGCTTTGTTGGCTTTAATCGGTGTTCAAAATCGTTGGCATTCCATAATTGGAAATTGACAACTTTTTCGTTTCTAATTGTTCCGCCACAATCAATGAAGTGTTTTGTAATAACACCTATCTCGGTAACGTGAAAGTGTTCGGGTACAAATGTTCCGTTCTCTAATTGAAATTCAACATTATCCAATGCTGGTAAGATTTCTTTGATGTTTGATAGTTTCATTATTTTTTTATTTAATTGTTATATTGCTTTATTGCGATTAATGTGCTTAAAAAAAATGCTTAACAGCATTTATCAACCTCTACATTATCTATAAAGAAAGCATTGAGTTCCTTTTTAATCTGCTGCCAAACATTTTCATCAATACAGTAGCACACACTTGTCCCTTCTATATTGCCTTTGATGATACCAATGTTTTTAAGCTCTTTTAAATGTTGTGAAATCGTAGCCTGCGCCAATCCTAATTCTTCCACTAAGTCATTACAAATGCAAGCATTCTGCTTGATGATGTATTGCAGGATAGCTATACGGGCAGGATGAGCCAGTGCCTTTAAAGTGGTTGCCAAGCTGTTTTGCTGTTCTGTAAATATTTCTGTTTTTGTTACGCCCATCTTATTTGTAATAATATATCGCAATATTACGATAAATATTTAAACCACAAAAGTAGTTTGTGAAAAAACATATAGCCAAGCACCAATTCTGTATAAATAATCAGTTCAATTTTCTATTGTAAATCGCCAAATCCTGCCTTTCAAAGCCAAACGCTGCAACATTATCAAAGGCATTTGCTCCTGCTTATAATTTTAGGATTTAAGTAAAATTCTAATCAAAATAAGTATGGATGTACAGCAAAAAGACCTGTCGTATTTCAGATTACGACTGCAAGAATTATTAAACAGCAGCTTTCCCGAAAAGGCACACGACCAAAAATTTATTGACCAACGGTCTTCGTGGGCTGCCAATGCTTATGAGGGTGCTTTCCGTTCGGGAAACGCCGTTGAGCAATGCGACGAAATAGCCAACTACATACTTTTTGAGGGCTTGCACTTCTCCAAGTTCGACACGGTTTTCAAAGTGGTATGCAATGAATTTGATACCATAATGGCAGACGAGGAACTGCGACCGTTCGCCCTTAAAATGTTTCCCGTTTGTGAGCCTGTTTTCGCAGGATATGAATTAACTGATGATTTCGCCAACGGAAATGAGTTTGATTTACTCTATACCGAACTGACCGGAACCATCTCAATATGGATTGAGGAAAATGGGCTTCAGTAAGCGGTTCCATCTCCAACAGAATATTGATGCCCTGCGAATTGTTTTTAAACTGGAAAAGGAGAAACGGCAAGCCACCGTAGGAGAAAGACTGCTAATGATGCGATACAGCGGATTTGGCGGTCTTAAGTTCGTTCTGAACGCCGTAGAAAACGAAATAGACATCAATCATTGGAGAAAAACAGAACACGACCTTTTTCCACTCACGCAGGAACTCCACCAACTCCTCAAAGACAATTCCCAAGACGATAAGCAATACCGCAGGTATGTGGACAGTATGAAAAGTTCCGTGCTGACGGCTTTTTATACCCCGCCAAAGGTTATAGATGCCATTTCATCTGCCTTGCGGGATAATGGTCTGCACATTGATAAATTCCTCGAACCCTCCGCAGGTATCGGTTCATTCATCCAATCCTTTTCGGAAAATCAGAAAGCCAGTGTTACCGCTTATGAAAAAGACTTGCTTACAGGCAAGATTTTAAAGCAGCTTTACCCCGAAAGCAATATCCGTATCAACGGTTTTGAGGAAATTCCCGAAAGGGAACAAAACAACTATGATATAATCGCCAGTAATATACCGTTCGGCGATACTTCTGTATTTGACCTTTCTTATTCACGCAGCAGAAACAGCGCAAAGGAACAGGCTGCCCGAAGCATACACAATTACTTTTTTCTGAAAGGTGCTGATATGCTCCGTGAGGGTGGTTTGTTGGCTTACATCACTTCGCAGGGCATTCTGAATAGCCCTAAGAACGAACCCATACGCAGGGCGTTGATGCAGGATAATAATTTGGTTTCGGTTGTAAGACTGCCCAACAATCTGTTTACCGAATATGCAGGTACGGAAGTGGGCAGCGACCTGATTATCCTGCAAAAAAATACGGCAAAACAAAATCTGACCGACAGGGAAGATCTGTTTTGCCAAAGCAAGCCAACCGAATACAATACGCCGGGCAATGCGCTCTTTCAGGACGGTACAAGAATTATCCATACCGACCAGAAATTAGATACCGACCCATACGGTCAACCTGCCTTAATCTATACGCATAAAGACGGTGTTGAGGGTATTGCCAAAGATTTGAAACAAATGCTTTCCGAAGATTTTGGGAACCATCTGAATTTGAATTTATACAAAGGCGAACGCAATGATGAGCCTATGATACAAATTCCGATTGAACCAAAGGTTACACCTCCGGTCATAGACCCTGCAATCGTTCAGCAAAAACCGCAGCTTATAACCACTCCGGTAGTCCATCAGGAAAGCCCACAGGAACTAAAACAACTAAGCATTTTTGACCTGTTTGAAAGTGCGGGTGAGCCTGTAATGGTGCTTGCTCCACCTAAAAGAACTACCCAAAACAAAAGGCAAAGTAGTAATAAAAGAAGAGGCACAATAGGTCGTCAACCCGACCTGTTCAGCAGTGCCAGGCAGCAACCTTATACACCGCTAAAATCCAATGGTGCTACCAATGGAAAAAGCCAAGTAAACAGCAAAAAACAGGAAGTCATCGGCGACCTGTTTTCACAAATAAACGGCAATGGCCAGTCTGATAAGACTGCCATTCCCGTTACCGATATTAACACCGTTCCTGAACCTGCTCCGTATAGCGGCGAACTGCAATTATTCCACCGGAATGATTGCCTTGTGGTGGATAACGGTTGGGTCGGCTATTTGCAAGAGGTGGATAAGGAAGACAAAAAAGCTATCTTTCATCCATTGCAATTGCCGTCGGCACAGAAAGCAAGAGCCGAAGCCTACATAGCCGTAAGGGACAGTTATATCAACCTGTACCAAAAAGAAGCTGAAAAACAGACCGAACACAGGGAAGAACGGGAAACCCTGAACCTGTTGTACGATGCCTTTACCAAAAAATACGGCAATCTCAATACTGCCGACAATGCCAAGCTGATAAAAACAGACAGTGCAGGTAAAGAAATCCCCTATCTGGAGCGTGTCATTGGCGGCATAATCCATAAAGCGGATATTTTCAGCCGTCCGGTCAGTTTCTCTACTACCACGTTAGCAACCGACAATCCCGAAGAGGCTTTAGCTGCCTCCCTGAACAAATACGGAAATTTGGATTTGGACTTTATGTCCGAAATCAGCAGCCTGCCTGCCGATACCCTGAAAGAAGCCCTGCACGGGCGGTTGTTCTACAATCCGCTACAACAGGAATATGAAATAGCCGAACGTTGGATTGCAGGCAACGTGGTGGAGAAAGCAGATGAAGTAAGAGCCTATCTCGAAAACTATCCCGATGATACCGAAGCCAAAGAAAGCCTTACCGCTTTAGAGGAAGCCCGACCAAAACGTATCGAATTTGAGGAACTGGATTTTAACCTCGGCGAACGGTGGATACCTACCGGAATTTATGCCCGTTTCGCTTCGCATTTGTTCGATGCGGATGTACTGGTTCATTACTCCGAAAGCTCCGACGACTTTTCCGTAAAGTGTCATCAGGGCAATATGCACATTTGGGAAAAATATGCGGTCAAAGCGGAAAGCCGCACGTTTGACGGTATTGCCCTGCTTAAACACGCCCTTGTCAATACCACGCCTGATATTACCAAAAAAGTAATGGTTGGCGACCAAGAGGTTAAAGTACGGGATATGGAAGCCATACAAATGGCGAACACCAAGATTGACGAAATCCGTACCGCCTTTACCGACTGGCTACACGCACAGAACGATGAGTTTAAAAACAGGCTGACCGACCAGTACAACGATACCTTTAATTGTTTCGTTCGCCCAAACTATGACGGAAGCCATCAGGAATTTCCGGGATTAGACCGCAAGGGAGCAGGCATTGAAGACCTGTATTCAAGTCAAAAGGACACCGTTTGGATGATAAAGCTGAACAACGGTGCTATCTGCGACCACGAAGTAGGCGCAGGAAAAACGCTGATAATGTGTACCGCAGCGCAGGAAATGAAGCGTTTGGGATTAGCCCATAAGCCGATGATTATCGGGCTGAAAGCAAATATACCTGCCATTGCCGAAGACTACCGTAAAGCCTATCCACACGCCAAAATCCTTTATCCGGGTATTGATGATTTTACGCCGAAAAAACGCCTGCGGATTTTCGGGGATATTAAAAATAATGATTGGGATTGCGTGATACTTACGCACGACCAGTTCGGAATGATACCGCAATCGCCCGAAATACAAAAGGAAATCCTCGAAATAGAACTGGACAGCGTAGAGCGCAATCTCGATGCCCTGAAATCGCAGGGCAAGGAAGTGACAAGGGGAATGCTCGCCGGGGTAATCAAGCGGAAAGAAAATCTTGAAGTAAAGCTGAAAACGCTGCAACACGATATTGAAAACCGTAAGGATGATATTGTGGACTTTAAGATGATGGGCATAGACCATTTGTTTGTGGACGAAAGCCACCAGTTCAAAAACCTGATGTTCAACACCCGTCATACACGGGTTGCCGGACTGGGGAACGTGGACGGCAGCCAAAAGGCACTGAACCTGCTGTTTGCAATCCGCACCATTCAGGAGCGTACCAATGCGGATATGGGTGCAACCTTTCTTTCGGGTACAACCATCAGCAATTCATTAACGGAATTGTACCTGCTGTTTAAATACCTGCGCCCCCGTGCATTGGAAAAACAGGGTATTCATTCCTTTGATGCGTGGGCAGCTATCTATGCACGGAAAACGACCGATTATGAATTTTCGGTAGCTAACAATATTTTAGCAAAAGAGCGTTTCCGCTACTTTATCAAAGTGCCGGAACTGGCACAGTTCTATTCTGAAATCACGGATTACAGAACGGCTAAGGATATTGGTATTGACCGCCCCACTAAGAACGAGGTATTGTACAACATACCGCCAACGCCCGACCAAGAAGCCTTTATCCAAAGCCTGATGCAGTTTGCCAAAACGGGCGATGCTACTTTGCTCGGTAGAGAACCATTATCGCAAAGGGAAGAAAAAGCAAAGATGCTCATTGCGACGGACTATGCCCGTAAGATGTCGCTCGATATGCGTATGGTAAGTGGTATATACGACGACCATCCCGACAACAAGGCTTCGCATTGTGCGGTAAATATCGCCAAGTATTACAACCAGTTCAACGCACAGAAAGGAACGCAGTTCGTTTTCTCCGATTTGGGAACCTACAAGCCCGGCGAATGGAACGTGTACTCCGAAATAAAACGCAAACTCGTGGAGGACCACGGCATACCTGCGCACGAAGTAAGGTTTATTCAGGAAGCGAAAAATGATAAGCAACGTAAGGAACTTATCAACGGAATGAACGAGGGCAAAATCCGTGTACTGTTCGGTTCTACAAGTATGCTCGGAACTGGCGTAAACGCACAGAAAAGAGCTGTTGCCGTTCATCATTTAGATACACCGTGGCGACCGTCTGACCTTGCCCAAAGGGACGGGCGGGCAATCAGAAAAGGCAATGAGATTGCCAAATTCTTTGCCGATAATAAAGTTGCTGTGATTATCTATGCAGTTGAAAAATCGTTGGACAGTTACAAATTCAACCTGCTGTATAATAAGCAGCTTTTCATCGACCAGTTAAAGACTAACAACCTGACCAAAAGAACGATTGACGAGGGAAGTATGGACGAAAAATCGGGAATGAACTTTTCGGAATATGTGGCAATCCTGTCAGGAAATACAGACCTGTTGGATAAAGCCAAACTGGAAAAACAGATTGCCGGACTGGAAAGCGAAAAGCAGGCGTTCAACCGCTCTAAATCCAGTGCCAAATTTAAGGTACAGGATTATATGGAAATGTTGCAAAGCACTCAATCCCGTTTGAGCCGGATGAGTACCGACTGGGAAAACTTACAGCAACGCCTGCAAAAGCGTTCGGACGGTACAATCGAAAACCCTGTGCTGTTAGATGGCTTGCCGCCCAATGCAAATCCGAAACAAATAGGCGCAAAACTGAACGAGATTGCGAACAAAGCCCGCACGGCAGGCGACTATCGTGAAATAGGCAACCTCTACGGGTTTCAATTATTGGTTAAAACAGAACTTCCAAAGGATAATTCAACACTCGAAAGGGTCAATAGATTTTTTATAACTGGCGAGGGCAATATCAAGTACACCTACAATAACGGTCTGATGGCAAAAGACCCCGAAACCGCCGCAATGAATTTTTTAAGGGCTTTGGAAAAACTGCCGGGCTTTGTGAAGCAGGAGCAGGAGAAAATCGCTGAAATACAAAAAGACCTGCCGATACTTCAGGAAGTGGTTAACGGTACTTGGGCTAAGGAAAGTCGATTGAGTGAGCTTAAAACGGAACTGGCTGCCGTAGAAAGAAAGATACAGCTATCTATTACGCCGGAAACCAAACAAGATGCTTCGGAGCAGGCAGAAAAGCAGAATGAAGCCCCAAAGGTGCAGGAAAGCATTATACGGACAAAAGGCGTTCATTCACCTCGTGGCGTATTATAATAGTCGTTACTTTTCGTCCTTTTCGTCCATTTTTTTTATTAGGGCTTCACAGAGGCTGTCAAGGAATTTGGTTCGGTTTATCTTACGGGCTTTCAGTTCCATAAACGTGTGGTAAAAATCGCCTAACTCAATATTAAAGGCTTCTTCAAAAGTTTTAGCTATCAATTTTATGTCTGTATTCCCATTGTTAAATACACCGTGGGAGTACAGTGCATATATGAGTTCCGTCAGTGCCGTTTTACTTGCCGTCCATTTCAATGAATTGTCCGAACCCCTTTTCACATTGATGTTATTGAGCCTGTCTTCCAAATAAACTTGTATCAGGTCATTGGCAATAATCTTGGCAACCTTATAATCGTGTGTAGTAGAAAAACGATGGTCTGCTTCAAAATAAAATGTGTCTAACCACAGCCTTATATCGTGCTTGCCACGCACAAAGAATTTTTCGTCAACGAAAGAATTATTGCTGCGGTAATACTTGTAAAAATCAAGGTTGTTTTCAAAGAACCTTTTTAGCTTTTTCAGTTCTTTGGTAAAATATTTCTTGGTACGCTTGTTCCCGTAGGGTCTTCTTGTTTCGATTTTATAGATGGCATTGTAGTAGATGAGCTTTGAAACAATAACAGGTTTCTGATACTTGAAAAAATGGATTTCTTCTTCCATATTCTTAAAGTCATTTTTCAGTACAAAGTCCTTTAAGTCGGCAAGGCTTTGTATGATATGGTGTATAACGGCTTCAATTCTTTTTATGGGGCAGTCGGTTTCAATCTCCAGTTCCTGGATTGCAGTTTCCAATTTAAGATATGTTTCATTGTAAAATTTATCCATTCGCTTCATTTTGATGTAATATATTATTGGTTAATACAGAAAAGCTAACACTGTTCGTATTAGCTTATGATGCAATTACTGCTTAAAAAAATTCAACCTCTACCGTATTGATGATGGAACGATAGATAGATTTTTGTTGCATACTTTAAAGGGTTGTAGTATGATGCAGGTTAGTCTTTGCGAATTACACCTGCATCACCTCCTTTTTTTTACCGATATTTTTTTACGGTTATGCAGTTTACAACCCTTAGTTATTTAATTTTAATAAGTCAATGCCAGCCCCACACCAAAGCCCATATCGCTATCATAGTGGGTACGTATACCTATATTCTTATTAATGATATACCTAAGTTCTCCCATATACTCTAAGTCGGTATTCACCATAAAACCACCTCTTAGTCTTTTTGAAATTGGTATATCTTCACGCATTATCTGCAATCTCACAATTCCATCATGATATACTTCTGCCTGAAAATTGACCAGCATAGGTAACGTATACATAAACCCTAAACTGAACGCCCTGCGGGTGTCTTTCTTGTTGGTTTGTCCAAATATGTTCTTTTCGTGTTCATCTTCTCCCATTTTACGGTAGCGGTAATCAAAACCTACAAAGGGCATGAACCATTGCATCTTTCCAATGTATCTACCTAAATGGGTTTCTACTTCATAACCGTGCATACTATTATAGCCTAAACGCCATTCTGTTCCTAATTGGTAGCGTGCATTCATTAGCATAGCTTCTCCATCATTACCATTGGTTGCAAAATCGTTTTGTGCCATAAAATGAGGCATATTACTTTCTCTTTGCAATTCTTTATAGGCTTTTGCCTTGTCGGGTAGATAGGGGTTATTGTAGTCTCCAACTTCAAAGACCCTGTTCATTCCCGCCATCATGTGATATAATATATGGCAATGAAAGAACCAATCACCCTCCTCATTTGCTAAAAACTCAATGGTATCTGTTTCCATAGGCATGATATCCAACACATTTTTAAGCGGCGATTTTTCGCCTTTTCCGTTTATCACCCTGAAATCAAATCCGTGAAGATGCATTGGATGCCGCATCATTGAATTATTATAAATGGTAATCCGTAGAATTTCTCCTTTTTTTACAGGTATTTTGTCAGTTTCCGAAAGTATTTTATTATCCATGCTCCATACATAGCGGTTCATGTTGCCAGTAAGTGTGAATTTCAACTCTTTTACAGGCGCATCATTTGGAAGAGAGGTGTTATAAGGTGATTGCAACATAGCATAATTTAATGTTTTGATGTCTCCCAAGGCATTAGCGTTGTAACGGTTAGCGTCGTTATCCATATCCATACCCTCATGCTTACTGTGGTCTGCTTTTTTTGTTGCATCTCCGGTAATTTCGGGATACATCACTACATTCATGTCCATTTGGTTAAGGCTCATCTTCATGCCCATATCGTTCAAATCGCCATTCATTTTCATCATATCGTTCATCATCTTCATCCCCTCGAAATACTTCAATCGTGGGAGTGGAGAAATAAGCTGTTTGACCCCATCACCTATAAAGTAACTCGCAGATTGTGTCCTGTCTTCGGTTGTTGCTAAGAACTCGTAAGCCAAACCATCTTGAGGGATAGTCACTACAATATCGTAAGTTTCAGAAACGGCAATGATTAACCTGTCCACCTCTACAGGCTCAACATCATTCCCATCATTAGCTACTACTGTAATTTTCCCTCCAGCATATCTTAGCCAGAAATACGAAGACGCCCCGCCATTGGAAACGCGTAATCTGACTTTGTCACCTGCTTTTAGCTTTTTACCACCAATTGTTTTCAAATCGGTGCTATGGCTACCATTTATTAGGATTTTATCATAGTACACATCACTGACATCCATCGCCAGCATCCGTTTCCACTCATTTTTTACCTTTACGCCTAATTTTCCCTCCTTAATAGCTTCAACGTACGATTGCGTAGCACCTTTCTTAATGGCCGCCCAATCATTTGCATTGTGTAGCATACGGTTGATGTTATCCGGGTTAAGATTTGTCCACTCACTTAATATAATCGGGACGGTCGGCAAATCGTCAATTCCTTTTCTAAAGGTTTTATCGTCGCCTCTTTTTTTCATGATAAAACTACCGTACATGCCTATCTGCTCCTGCAAGCCTGAGTGCGAATGATACCAGTGCGTGCCATGCTGGATAATCGGAAAACGGTAGGTGTAGGTTGTACCCGGTGCGATGGGCTTTTGCGTAAGCCAGGGCACACCGTCTTCTTTATTGGGCAGGAACACACCATGCCAGTGCAGTGATGTGCTTTCTTTCAATTGGTTGTGCACCACTATTTCGGCAGTGTCGCCCTCGGTAAAGGTAAGGGTGGGCATGGGGATTTGCCCGTTTACGGCAATCGCCCTTTTTTGCTTACCTGCATAGTTGACAAGTGTATCTTTTACATACAGCTCGTAATGCACTACTCTCTGTGCAAACAGCGTTTGCGTGCAAAGCAGTATCAGCACTGTTTGCAATATTCTTATGGGTATTTTTTTATATCTGTTCATTCGTTGAAAAATTTTATTTAATGCTGTCTTCCATTGTGCCAAACCACGCTATCAAAACCTGCTTATCCTCCGGTGACAATACTGCATTGCGATGAATTAGCGTATATGACGACAATGGCATTTCCCCGTCCTTTATTTGTCCGGCCATCGACCTAAACTTATTTCGGCGTCTGCGGGCAGAATAGTCGCCAAACTCGCTAAAGTTAAGTTCGTCTTTTCCTTTTTTGATATGTTCTGCCATATACCATGCGCCGGGTTGGATACGGCTATACCACGGGTATCGGGTATTGTTGCTGTGGCAGTCGTAACAGGACTGGACAAGGATAGCCTTTACATTTTGGGGTACGGCGTACACCCTTTCGATATGGGTGGCTGGCACTTCAACCGCCTGGTTCCGTAAGGGCTGAAAGAACTGTATGGCAATCAGGACGACAGCCAGCCCCAATATGATTTTCTTCTTTATGGTCATAATTATTTTATTGTGGCTTCATCTTTTTGTGTCTACTGTTTTTTCACATACTTGGCATAATTCCCCTTGTTTTCAAAATAGGAAACTTCACCGTTATTCCCTGTCACAGCAATCACCGCAACAGCTTTGTCCACCTGCTTATGGGAATAGGGGTCTATCGCCATCCGCACGGTGGCATCTTTTGGAATACGCTCTTTGCACATTTCGCAGCACCCGTAATATATTTTACCGTCAAATTTTACGTCAAACTGCTTTTTGCCCATATAGGCATCGTTGACCATGCAGACTTCATCCGATGGAACCAATTCACCTATTTGGGTACTATGCCCGTGGCTTTCCGGAGTTGCCTGCGAATGATGCTGTGCCGCTTCATCCTTATTTGACCCTGCCTGCCCGCAAGCGGTGAATAGCAGGGCTGATAAGGAAATAAAGCCAATTATTATTTTGCTCATGTCGAAACTTGTTTTTTTAAATTTTATTATTTACTTTCTTCAAACTCTTTTAGCTTGCGCTTCATTAGTTCAATTTCTTCCGCTTGGGTTTTAAGTATATTTTTTTGCAGCTCTATCAGTTCCGGGTCGGTCAGGTGTGCCTTTTCGGACATCAATATGGCTGCTGCGTGATGGGGTATCATACCCTTTGCAAACTGCTTGTCCCCGACATTGATTTGTTCCCTGATACCAAACCATGAAAAGATGCCAACAGCAACCGAGATGATGGCTATCGCCCAATTCATCTTCCTGTTGGGGTACATTACTTTCATTATCGCTAATTCGATAAGCAGCATTGCCGAGGTCATCAGCAGGGTCATGTACAAATTGTTGATATTGGGTATCAGGTTCTGCCACCCGTCAATCATGGCGTACATGATAAAATACATCACTGCGAACATTGCGACAGCCATCACCGCAAAGCGTTTGTACATGGCCGAAGCATGTTTTGTATTGTGCGTGCCATGCTCCGAGGAATGACCCGCATGGTGACTGTTTTGCATATTTTCCATAACCCTGAATTTTATTTGCTGTTAATTGTTTTTTCCACCTTACCGCAGGTCAGCATTTTAGAGCCGTAGTAAGGGTTTTTGATTTCCTTGTTTTCGCTAAACCAAACAGCACCCTTACCGTCATTGAACATCGGGCAATGGTCTTGATACAATGTTTGCGATGTACCGAACAAATCAATCAGGTCTTTCAAATCTTCGCCAAGCGAGGCTAAATGTTCCCGCTGGTGGTGAATGTTGCCAACATTTTCCCCGATATGTTCTGCGTGTTCTTTAGCATCGTCCGCTATGTCCATGTACTTTTTGTGCTTATCAGCAGGAACGGCTTTCATGTCCACTTTATTCAGGGTAGCTAACAGCTTTTTCCCTGAACTGGCGGCAGCTTTGTCATCGTCCGAAACAAGGGCGTTCTTTAAGGACAGATAATCGGTAACTATGGGCGCAATAGAAAAGTTTTTTGCTTCTTCTTTTCCTGTTGCTTTTGCTTCCTGACCGCTCGGAGTTTCACTCACAACGGGCGCAGCTACCGTATCATCCTCTTTTGGTTGGGAAGCTGACTGTTCTTGTGATACAACAGCAGTATCACTTGAAGACTGCTCGTTTTTGTTGGATGCCTGATTGCATGATACTGTTACAAATGCCATGATAACAGCAATGATTGATAATGTTAGATTTTTCATTTTTATTTATTTTTTGATTTTTAAAAAACTTGCGTTAATAGCCACTACAATGGTGCTTACACTCATCAGCACAGCACCCATAGCGGGACTTAAAACAAAATTCGGATAGAGTACGCCTGCCGCAAGCGGTATTGCCACCACGTTGTAGCCAACCGCCCATATCAGGTTCTGTACCATCTTTTTGTAGGTAAGTTTGCCGAAGTCAATCAGTTTGACCACATCCCTCGGGTCGCTGTCTACCAATATGATATCCGCTGTTTCGGCAGCCACGTCCGTACCGGAACCCACGGCAATTCCAACATCTGCCTGTGCCAGTGCAGGTGCATCATTTACACCATCACCAGTCATTGCTACGATTTCGCCTTTTGCCTGAAACTCCTTTACTTTCTCCTGCTTGTTATGCGGAAGCACATTGGCCAAATACCCGTCCATACCCAATTTTCCGGCTACGGCAGCAGCAATCCTGTCGTTGTCCCCGGTGAGCAGAAAGGACTTGATGCCCATTTTTTTGAGTTCCTCAATCGCCTGTGCCGAACCTTCACGGATGCTGTCTGCCAAAGTAATGATGCCGATTACCCGGTCATCAATGAGGACAAAGTTGACCGTTTCGGCTTCCTGATTGATTTCGCTTGGTATTTCCGGCAGGGAAAGGTGGTTTTCGGTGAAATAATTCGGGCCGCCAGCTACGACATTTTTCCCGTTCACAACACCTTTAACACCTATGCCCTGCATATAGCTGAAGTTTTCAGACTTCCATAAGGCAAGGCTCTTTTCTTTCAATGTAGCCATAATGCCTTTGGCGATATGGTGTTCCGAATTTTGCTGTACTGCGGCAGCATACTGGATAACCTCATCGGCATTATATTCATCCGTTAACGGTATAACCTTTTCTACTGCATGGGAACCTTTGGTGAGCGTTCCGGTCTTATCAAAAATGACGGTGGAAAGTTTGCGGGTGGTTTCAAATGCCGTACGGTTGCGGATGAGCAGGCCATTGGTCGCCGAAAGCGTTGTGGAAATGGCGACCACCAACGGGATAGCCACGCCCAATGCGTGCGGGCAGGCCGTTACCATCACCGTCACCATTCTTTCAAGCGCAAAGGCAATATCTCCACTGCTTGCATACCAATAGGCAAATGTGCCTATGCCAACGGCAATGGCAATAAAGGTGAGCCATTTGGCAACTTTGTCCGCAAGGTTCTGTGTATTAGACTTGGTAGCCTGCGCTTCCTGCACAAGATTGATAACCCTGTTCAGGTAGCTGTCTTTTCCCACGGCTGTTACCTTGACTTTCAGCGCACCATCGCCATTGATAGAGCCTGCGATGACCTTTCCGTCTTTTTCCTTTTTTACGGGAACACTTTCTCCGGTAAGCATGCTCTCGTTGATATACGAAAGCCCCTCCAGTACCAATCCATCGGCTGGAATTTTTTCACCCGGTTTTATGATAGCCGTTTCACCGCTTTGCAGGTCTTCAAGCTTTATTTTTACCGCTTCTCCGTTTCGCTCCACCGTGACATCGTTAGGCAGCAAAGCAACCAATGATTGCAAAGCCCGTGAAGCAGCCATTTGGGAACGCATTTCCAGCCAATGCCCTAACAGCATGATGTCAATTAGGGTTGCCAGTTCCCAAAAGAAATCCATACCCTGCAAGCCAAATACAACGGCTACGGAATAGACATAGGCTACGGATATGGCGATAGCAACAAGTGTCATCATCCCTATGGCTTTGGCTTTCACCTCGCCAATCATTCCCTTTAGGAATGGTAAGCCTCCATAGCAATAAATCACCGTACCCAATGCCAGCAACACATATTTATCGCCATTGAAAGCAAGCGAGAAACCTAACCATTGCTGTATCATGTGCGACAGGAGCAGTATAGGGATTGTAATGACAAGGCTTATCCAAAAACGAGTGAGGAAATCACCTGTATGATGTCCCTCATGTTTGTTAAAGTTTTCGTCAGCATGGCCATGTTGAGAATGCCCGGAATGCCCATGTTCTGATGTGTGTTCATGAGAAACTGACGCACCGCCAACGGGAACCAATGCCATGCCACAGAGCGGGCATTTGCCCGGTTCGTCTTTTAGCACCTGTGGGTGCATAGGACAAGTATATTTTTTCATAACAAGGGGTTTTAAAAGTTATGTTGCACTTAATTTTTTTGCCATCTCATGGGTCATTTCTTCGGCATAAGTACCATAGGCATCAACAAGTACGCCTTTATTCTTACTATCATTAGACGATATGGCATAAATTACGGCATTGTTATCAGGACTGCTGTCGAGGCTTTCAAACCTATGAGTTTCCGTAACCGTAAAATCCTCCGGTTTTAGTTTCAGGCTCCTTGACGTACAGTACAGACAGTCCGGCAACAGACTAAAGTCCATACTGTACCCACGTTGTCTTAGGTCTTTAAGCGCCTGCACCATGTCATTGTACTGTACCATAGCTTTCAGACCTGTTATTTAATGGTTTCGACCGTACTTCCGCAGGTGAGCATCTGTGAGCCGTAATATGGATTTTTAACCGCATTCTCTTTACTTAGCCAATTGGCTCCCTTACTTCCGTTGTACATAGGGCAGTGCTGGTAATAAATGGGGGTGTCCTGTTTAGAAACTTTGGCAAGTGTGTAGATGCTTTCCGAAAGTGCCGCAAAAGCACTTCTTTGTTTTGCAACATCTTTTGATTTTGAAATGCTTTCCGCATTGGCCGTCAAGTCCTGCATCACTTTCATCCAAGCCGTATGTTCCTCTGCCGATAGCTTATTCATATCGACTGCTTTAAGGGATGCGGCCAATTCAGCGGCATTGGCAGATGCGGTCGCCGCATCGGTTTTTATCAAAGCGTCTTTCACTGAAAAGTAGTTGTCAAATACAGCTTTTAGCTGTGATTGGTTTTGGGCTGCATCTTTGTTAGCGGATGCTGCCATTTGGCCATGGTCGTGATTGCCATGTCCGGCATTCATGTCCATTCCCGCCTCTTTGTTTTTGGCAACCGTCTTCACTGGTCTATCATACTGGCAGCAACCAGCCAGTTTAGCATATACGTCATCCGGCGCACGGAACTTCTCACTGTCATAACCAGCCAAAGCGATACGTTTCAGGATTTCATCCTGATTTGTTTTGTCGCCGTCATAGGTGAGCGTAGCCATCTTGGTATCTTTGTTCCAGTCCACGCTGGCTACCTTTTTTACGTTACCTGCTTTTTCGATGGTGGTTTTGCACATACCACAATTGCCGTAAATCTTTACGGTTTCTGTTTTCGCATTCTTGATTTGTGCGAAGCCGTTTATTGATGATAGTAACACGGCGATTACCATCACTATTTTTGATAATGATTTCATAATAATTACATTTTGAGAAACGGGGGATTGATAAACCCGTTTCTGTTTTAAATTTTAAGTAAATGATACAAATAGGGGATTTGCAAAAGCCGGAACAGCTTCTGACAGGACACACCTATGGCTATCAGGCCATAGTTTTAGCTTATTTTAGGCGGTAGCCAAATGGAGAAAAAGCCCGAAGAATAGTAGGCTTCTTTGAAACCGAATTTTTGCTTTTTAGCTGCTGCTAAGTGATTTTTTGCCTTTAATTCGATTATGGTTGGGACATTTAGGGAAGTGGTTGAAGCACCGCACCTGCAAGAGCTGTGTGAACAGCCGCCCCCGCATTTGTCACTTTTGCATTTTTTACAGGATTTGCCCTTGCAACCTTTTTTATGTTCTGATTTTTTGGATTTCTCCTTTGAGCAGGAAGACTGCTCGGTCTTTGTTGAATTTTTGGAACAGGCATAGCTCTGACTTGGCATCATAAAGAAAACCAAACAGAACAATGTCAAAATGCCTATATGTATTCTATAATTTTTCAACGCAACAAAGTTACAAATTAGATTGGTTTTTTATATCGTTTTACGTTTTTTTTTTTGCTATATGGACAAAAAAATGCCATATACGCAATAACCTATCGCCTTTTTTCAGAATTGATAAAATGCCCTTTTTCAGCAACCCAACCTCATAGAAAATTCGGTCGGAAAAAGGGCATTTCAAAAAGTTGTTGGCTTAGGCGTCCAAAGGTTCAATTTTGAAGCCTGCCTTTTGCACGGTCGATATTACTTCCTGCTCGGTAATGCCCTCGGACTTCACTGTAAGTACCTTGTCCTTGTTGGCAGTGTCCACTTCCCAATGGCAGATACCCTCTGCCTTGTCCAAGTGCGGTTTTACAGATGCGATACAACCTCCGCAATTGATGTTCGTCTTGAATTGAAATTGTTTATTTTCCATTGTTAATAAATTTTAGAGTTATCTGATAATGCAAATTTCCGTACTATTCAGTTCAGTATTGTTGTGTAATTTCTTGTTTGATTTGTGAGATTTACTGTTTTATTTCTTCCACTTCAACCGCAGGCTGTTACTGACCACGCTCACGCTGCTCAATGCCATTGCCGCACCCGCAATCATCGGGTTGAGCAGGAAGCCGTTAACAGGGTAAAGGATACCTGCCGCTACCGGAATGCCGATTACGTTGTAGATAAACGCCCAGAACAGGTTTTGCTTGATGGTGGCTACGGTCTGTTTGGACAAACGTATTGCCTGCGGTATTTTGGTCAGGTCGGATGAAATGATGGTCATCTTGGCTACGTCCATTGCGATGTCGCTGCCTTTGCCCATTGCGATACTTACATCGGCTGTTGCCAATGCGGTGCTGTCGTTGATACCATCGCCCACCATTGCCACTACCTTTCCTTTACTTTGCAGTTCTTTCACAAAGTCGGCTTTGTGCTGTGGCAAAACTTCGGCTTTGTAATGCTTGATGCCTGTCTGCTCCGCAATGGCTTTAGCGGTAGCTTCATTATCTCCGGTCAGCATATACAGGTCAATGCCCATATCCTGCATTTCCCAGATAGCCTGCACCGATGTTTCCTTAATCTTATCGGCGATAGCAATTACAGCAAGAGCCTGTTTGCTGTTTGCAAACCAAATAACGGTTTTGGACTGTTTGCCCCATTCTTCGGCCTGGTCTTGTAATTCGCTGGCAATGGCAATGTTGTTTTCTGCCAATAGCTTTTTGTTGCCTACATAATAGGTTTCGTTGTCATGGTCTGCTTTTGCGCCTTTGCCCGTAATGCTGTCGAACATGGATAAAGAGGTGGCCGCTACATCGTCAAGATGCTTCACTACGGCTTCTGCCAATGGATGCTCGGATTGCTTTTCGATGCTCAAAAGGATTTCTTTTGCGGTGACCTCATGGTTCAGCCATTTAATGCCCGTTACCTGTGGTCTTCCCTCGGTGATGGTTCCGGTTTTGTCCAAAACGATGACATTTACTTTTTTGGCAAGTTCCAAACTTTCGGCATCCTTTATCAAAATGCCATTTTCAGCACCTTTACCAACGCCTACCATAATAGCGGTGGGTGTCGCTAAGCCTAAAGCACAGGGGCAGGCAATGACCAATACCGTAACGGCTGCCAGCAGACCTTGAACAACCCCGTTTTCGCCTCCCAAAATCAACCATAGTGTAAATGTCAGGATGGCAATACCTATCACTGTGGGAACAAAGATGCCCGCAATCCTATCGACCAGTTTCTGTACGGGTGCTTTGCTTCCCTGTGCATCCTGCACCATTTTGATGATGTGGGCAAGCATGGTTTCTTTGCCCACTTTTACCGCCTTGAACCGGAAGCTGCCTTTTTGGTTAATCGTTCCTGCAAATACTTTTTCTTTTTCTTTTTTCAATACAGGTACAGGCTCACCGCTTAACATACTTTCGTCCACATACGAATTGCCTGATATGACCATGCCGTCTACCGCAATCTTTTCACCGGGCTTTACGAGTATCACATCGCCTGCGCTTACGTCTTCGATAGCGGTTTGCTTTTCCGTTCCGTCGGCCTGTACCACGATGACCGTTTTTGGCTGCAAGCCCATTAGCTTCTTAATGGCTGAAGAGGTGTTGCCTTTGGCTCTTTCTTCCAGCAGTTTTCCCAAGAGGATGAATGCGATAATAACGGCTGCCGCTTCAAAATATACGTGGGCGTGCAGTCCCCGTTGATGCCAAAAGTCGGCAAACAGCATATTGAAAACACTGAACAGGTAGGCAATACCTGTACTCAATGCCACCAGCGTATCCATATTGGCGGAACGGTGCTTTGCCTGCTTCCAAGCGTTTACAAAAAAATCCCTGCCCAACCATATTACAACGGGTGTGGAAAAGAGCCACATTATCGGGTCTGCATAGGGCATATCCATAAAGAACATTCCTATGATTACCACGGGCAGGGAAAGGATAATTGCCCAAATAGTCTTGTTTTTCAGGGTTCGGAATTTCTTTTCGTGGAAGGCTTCAAGCGTTTCCTGCTGCTTGGTTTCGTCTTCAATCAATAGGTCGTAACCTACTCCCTGAACCGCTTTTTGCAGGGTGGAGGCATCGGTCATATTGGGCAGATATTCTACGGTAAGATTGCCCGTTGCAAAGTTCACGGAAGCATTAACTACTCCCGGTTGGTATTTCACAATGCTTTCGGCACTGCCCGCACAGGATGCACAGGTCATACCCAATACAGGAAAAGCACTTTTAACCGTAGGAACTCCGTAACCTAAATCTTTAATTGCCTTAACAGCTTCGCCTACGGTTTCATTGCTATCTACTGTAATCGCTGCCCTGCGGTTGTTCAGCTCTACTTTATGGGTTTCTACGCCTTTTACCTGTGCCAATCCCTTTTCAACGATTAATGCACAGTGTTCGCTTTCTACATCCTCCAACGGAATGTATATATTTTCTCTGTTTGTCGCCATATTTGCCTGCTTTAATTTACAATGCAAAATTGGCTATTATAATTATGGGTACTGTTGTGAAATTTTGGATTTGATTTGTAAGATTTACTTACACTTTATCCAACGGTTTTCTTTTATCCTCTTTAATCTGTTTGAAATGGCTTGGTGTTAGCCCGGTAACTTTTTTAAACTGGTTACTCAAATATGCCACGCTCGAATAATTTAGGCGGTTCGCAATCTCACTTAATGACAACTCATCATACACCAACAATTCTTTGACTTTCTCCACCTTTTGGGCGATAAAGTATTTTTCAATGGTTGTACCCTCTACCTCTGAAAACAGATTGGACAGGTAATTGTAATCGTGATGCAATTTGTCACTCAATACATCGGAAAGGTTGGTTTTTACATCACTATCCTGATGGTGTACCAGGTCAATGATAATGTTCTTTATCTTTTCTATTATCCTGCCTTTTTTATCGTCAATTACTTCAAATCCTAATGGCTCTAAAGTTTTGGACAAATTCTCTTTTTCCAGAGATGTTATTTCTTTGGAAAGAATAACTTCGCCCAGTTTTATATTTTTAGCATCTAATCCCAGTTTTTCCAATTCGTTTTGTACCACCATAATGCAACGGTCGCAAACCATATTTTTAATAAAGATTGTATTCATATTTATTTACTGACTACGTTTAGTATTTAATACATAAGCAATAAACAAATTTACAATTTAAGTTTAATTACTCTGACTTCTTGCCAAGAGGAATAAAGCCTGTGTACATATATACTTACTGTTTTTCATCTTGTTCGTCCATTTTCTTTATCAGTGCTTCACACAGCCTGTCGAGGAATTTCGTTCGGTTTATTTTGCGGGCTTTAAGTTCCATAAACGTATGGTAAAAGTCGCCTAACTCAATATTGAAGGCATCTTCAAACGTTTTGGCTATCAATTTTATTTCTGTATTCCCATTGTTAAATGCACCGTGGGAGTACAGTGCATAAATGAGTTCCGTGAGTGCAGTTTTGCTTGCTGTCCATATCAACGAATTATCTGAAACCTTTTTAACGTTGATGTTATTTAACCTGTCTTCCAAATATACCTGTATCAGGTCATTAGCAATTATCTTGGCAACCTTATAATCGTGCGAAGTAGAAAAGCGATGGTCTGCCTCAAAATAAAAAGTGTCTAACCATAGTCTTATATCGTGCTTGCCACGTACAAAAAATTGTTCGTCAAAGAAAGAATTATTGCTACGGTAATACTTATAAAAATCAAGGTTATTTTCAAAGAACCTTTTTAGCTTTTTCAGTTCTTTGACAAAATATTTCTTGGTACGCTTATTTCCATACGGTCTTCTCGTTTCGATTTTATAGATGGCATTATAATAGATGAGCTTTGAAACGATAATTGGCTTTTGATATTTAAAAAAGCGAATTTCTTCATCAACATTCTTAAATCCTCTTTTTAAAATATATTTTTTTACGTCGAATAAACATTTGATAATAAGTTGTATAACTGCTTCAATGCGTTCTATCGAACAGTCTGCTTCAATCTCAAATTCTTTGATTTCGTTTTCCAGCTTAGCCAGCGTTTCGTTATAAAATTTATCCATCCGTTATCCTAAATCTATTTTTTAAACAATAATAGAGAAGCCCAAATACTGTCATATTTGAAAGAAATTTGCATTTTCGGGTTTCTCTTTTGGAACTTTGGTTTTTGCTCGATACAGAACTAATAAGTCCATTTTTAGTGATAGGGATAGATATAATAGTGTCTAATTTTATGTATATCAAAGCAATAAGACACAGAGCTAAAAAATATCCCAAAAAGTATCATAAAGAGCGAAGGTCTTTTCTTCTTCTTCTTCTCCTTCGACAAATTGACATTTGATAACTTTTGCCTTTCTTACGAATTGTCTGTTTTATTCATCATTAGGATGTTCTAATCTTAAAATTTCATCCGCTGTATCCTTACTGCGTTTAGTATAGCTAATAAGGCAACCCCAACATCGGCAAAAACAGCTTCCCACATAGTCGCTAAGCCCCCAGCTCCCAAAACTAGTACAATAGCTTTTACTCCGAATGCTAAAGCTATATTTTGCCAAACGATTTTCTTTGTCTGCTTGCCTATATTGATTGCCATAGGTATTTTACTCGGTTTGTCGTCTTGTATTACCACATCTGCCGTTTCAATGGTCGCATCGCTTCCCAAACCGCCCATTGCAATACCCGCATCGCTCAAAGCCACAACAGGCGCATCGTTTACACCGTCGCCAACAAAAGCAACGCTTCCGCCTTTGGCTTTAATTTCTTTAACTCTGTTTACTTTATCTTCAGGCAATAAATCTCCGAAAGCATTATCTATCCCCAACTGTTCCGCTACATACTTTACAACCGTACTTTTATCTCCGCTAAGCATAGTAGCTTTAACATTGAGCTTATGCAATAGATTTATGGTTTCCTGTGCGTCTTCTTTTATGCTGTCCGCAATGGTAATGTAACCAACAAACTTTCTATCATAAGCCACTGCGATTACCGTGTAGACAATGCTGTTCGGGTCTATGTCATAAGTAATAGAAAATTTATCCATCAGCTTAAAATTCCCTACCAATAATTCTTTCCCATTTACATTAGCCTTTAGTCCGTGTCCTGCAATTTCCTCTATATTTTCTAATGGGATATTGTGGTTTACATCGCCTACATATTCTTGAATGGCAGTTGCTACGGGGTGGCTACTATGGCTTTCCAAAGCATTGACCATTTCTAAAATTTCTTTCTCATCAAATGCCTTGTCAAATACAACTTCCTGAACTTTAAATACGCCCTCCGTCATTGTACCTGTCTTATCCATTACTACATTTTGTATGCTGGCAAGAACATCCAAAAAGTTGCTTCCCTTAACCAATATTCCATTTTTACTCGCTGCCCCAATTCCGCCAAAGTAGCCTAAAGGAATACTTATTACCAATGCACAAGGGCAAGAGATAACAAGGAATACCAAAGCACGATACAACCATTGGCTGAACACATAATTTTCTACAAAGAAGTAGGGCAATGCTGTAATTAGAATAGCTAACAGTACAACAATCGGTGTGTAGATTTTTGCAAATTTGCGAATGAATAATTCTGTTGGTGCTTTTTGTGCGGTTGCATTTTGTACCAATTCTAAAATTTTAGAAAGCTTGCTATCAGTATAAGCAGTTGTTACTTTTACCTGTGCAACGGTCGTTAGATTTATCATTCCTGCCAATACAGTTTCGCCTTTGGTTTTGGTGTCTGGTTTACTTTCTCCGGTAAGTGCTGCGGTGTTGAATGAGGCGGTTTCGGATAACAATTCTCCGTCCAATCCTAATTTTTCTCCGGGTTTTAGTTGGATAATATTTCCAATGTTTACACTTTCTGCTTTTACTATTTTTGGCTGATTGTTTTCTAAAACAGTTACTTCATCGGGACGTTGGTCGAGCAAAATTTTAATATTTGCTTTAGCTCTTGTTACTGCCAATGTTTGGAATACTTCGCCAACGGCATAAAACAACATTACAGCAACACCTTCTGGATATTCGCCAATAGCAAAAGCTCCGATGGTGGCAATGCTCATCAATAAAAATTCTGAAAAAACATCGCCTTTACCAATACTTTCAAAAGCTTCTTTTATTACAGGAAATCCGACTGGTGCATAAGCTATTATATACCAAACAGCTCTTACCCAACCTTGAAACCATTCAGGTTTCAAGGCATTGTCTAAGTAAATAGCAATTAGCAATAGTACCAAAGAAATAATTCCGGGTAAAAACATTCTAATAACACTAATTTTATCTATTACTTTACTTCGTTCATTACTCTTTTTGCTGACTTTTTCATCCGTTGAGCAACAAACATCTTCAGCACTTTGCTCTACATTTGTTTGGGGATTGTTTTTGTTTTCCTCCGTGCAGCAGAGTTGTTTGCCGTTTGCATCATAAATATGCTTGTGGTTTTTATCTGTATTTATCATCGTTTAGTTATTTTTGGTTAATCTTCGTCTTCTCCGGCATTAGATAATTTTGCGTTTACAAAAAATGCTCCTTTTACTACTATTTTTGGATTGGCAGGAACTTGTTTGACAAAAGTTATTGCGGTATACCCCATATCAGATACCCCTTTCAATATTTCTATTTTTTCAAAATTTATACTTGCCTTATCTTCCTTTTCATTTTTATCATCATTTTTATGATTTTCTTCTTCTTTTCCTTCTTCGTGATGCTCTTCTGCTTTTTTATCGGTTTGTACGAAAATAAAATATTTACCATCAGTATTTACGATGGCATCATTGGGGACAGCAGGTGTAGTTACATTGCTTAAGCTTACAACCCCTGTTATGTTCATTCCATCAATTAAACCAATTTTATTACCTTTTATACGACAACGTACAGCAATAGTTTTACTCTCGTTTTGAAAAGATGAACCGATATTGAAAACCGTAGCCTCATATTCTGTGGTTGGATTATTTGTCAATCTAAAATGAATAGTTTGCCCGATTTTTATTTGTGGTAAATCTTTTTCAAATACTTGTAAATCCAAATGTAATGAGCTGTTATCAACAATTTCAATTACCGGCGAAGAAACATCTACATAACTTCCAATTTTAGCGTAAACATTACTTACTGTGCCATTTAAAGGACTAATTACTGTCAGAGCAGATTTCAAATTACTGTTTGATAGGGTGCTGGGATTGATGCCCATTAATTGTAGTTGTTGATGTAAAGACGCTTTTCGAGTACGAAGGCTGTTCAATTCGGCTGTTGCACTTTGTAAATTTTTCTTTGCGCCAGCATTTCCTTCGTTTAACTCTTTTTGTCTTGCTAACTCTTGCTCTGCAAAAGTTATTTTACTTATTACACTCAAAAATTCTTCCTGTAATTGTATAAACTGCGGATTGGCAATAGTTGCTATTATTTCACCCTTTCTAACATAATCCCCTAGTTGAACTTTCAATGTTCTTATCACCCCACCATATAAAGTTGTAGCATTGGCTTTGTTGTTATTGGGAACATTCAGAATTCCATTTGCTTTGATGGTTGAAGACAGCTCCCTTTGTTCTATTGTGCCTATTTTTATTCCAACTATCTTTAATTGCTCCTCTGAAAGTGTGGCAATGGTTGGTACTTCTTCGTGGGCTTCTTTATTAATTTCTTTCGCTTGGTTTTGCCCATTTCCATCTTTATTATTATTGCAAGCGGAAAAGGCAAATATTAAAACAGTTATCACTGTTACAAACGCGATTTTATTTATATTGAATTTCATTTTTGCTTATTGATTAATGAGAGAATAAATATTTATTACAGACTGGTTTACCTGCTGGATGCTTTTCAGATAATTTAATTGAATATCGGTTGCGGTTTGCAATGCAAACAGATATTCCACATAACTGATTTCTCCAGTAGTATAACCTAAATGTGCTGCTGATACAATTTCCTTGGCATTTGGCAATGCTTCTTTCTCAAAATAATTGAATTGCTGTATGTCTTGCTGGTATTGTTGCAAGGCATTTTGCATTTGCGTAGCCAATGTTTTTTGCTGTTGCTGTGCATTGGCTTCGGCTGCTTGTTTTCTGTAATCTAAAGATTTTATTCTGGCTTTGGTAGCACCGTAAGTGATGGGAATAGCAATACCAATGTTTACAGAACTAAATCGGTTTCCACCATTGAAAAATTGTTCGGCTCCGTTTACATTTTGAAAACCAATCATAGACTGATTGACGTAGCCAATCGTAAAATCTGGTAAACCTTGCGAACGTTCTACCTTTTTGGTTTGCTCGGCAATAATGGCATCCTGATACAAAGATTGAATGGCAGGATGATTTGCTACGGCTTCATTATCCAACAAATTACTGATTTGTAGAGGCTGAAATATTCCGTTTTCTGCAATGGTAAAATCGTCTTTTGTGTTCATCAATGTTTTCAGATTGGCAACAGCATTGGATAAGAACACTCCATTTTGTTTTAACAATAAATTGATTTCGCCTTTCTTAGCTTCCGCTGTACTGATGTCCACTTTTTTGGTGTCACCAGTTTTATAACGAAGCTGGGCTATTTTAATAAAATCGTTGTACAAACTATCCAATTGCTGTAACTGTTTTTCATTGTGTTGCAAGTACAAAATTTGATAATAATAAGTACGTACTTGATTTTTCAACTCCAACACTGAAAGATTTTTCTGTAATTCTTTACCTTTTATTTCGGCATTAATCAATTGTTTTTTTGCTCCAAATAATGATGGAAATGGAATGGTTTGCGACACCTGAAAAGACTGGTCGAATTTGATACTGCTGTATTGCCCCAACTGTGCATTAAAATCAAGTTTGGGTAATTCTCCGGCAGTTTTTTTCAAGGCTTTACTTGCATCAATTTCTAAATCTGAAGCCTTTATGGTTTGATTATTTTTCAGCGCAATGTTTATTGCTTCATCAACGCTGGATAAAGCTTTCGTTTGTGCGTTTGCTGTAAAACCTACTACTGATAGCAGTAACACAACGATAGTTGTAATGGATTTCACTTTAAGTTTTCTTTTTAAATTAATTTTTGAATTGAAGATGATATACAATAAGGGAAGTACGAATAGGGTAAGGAATGTGGCAGTTACCAAACCACCGATAACAACTGTAGCCAATGGTTTTTGTACCTCTGCACCTGCGCTACTGCTCAACGCCATTGGCAAAAATCCTAAACTGGCTACTGTTGCAGTCATTAAAACTGGTCGCAAACGGATTTTAGTTCCTTCAATTACCCGTTTCAATACATCTTTTTCCCCTTCTTTTTCTAATTGATTGAAAATACCTATCAGTACAATTCCGTTGAGAACTGCAACACCAAATAATGCAATAAATCCAATACCTGCGCTGATGCTAAAAGGCATTCCCCGAAGTAATAGTGCTAGTATACCTCCAATTGCACTCATTGGAATGGCTGTAAAAATTAATCCTGCCTGTTTAAAGGAACTGAAAGTAAAGTAAAGCAGTACAAATATCAATAATAAGGAAACCGGAACAGCTATCAGTAATCTATTACTGGCTTCCTGTAAGTTTTCAAACTGCCCACCATAAGTGAAATAATATCCCGATGGTAATTTTATTTGGTTGTTCAACTTTTTTTGAATTTCTTCTACTACACTTTGAACGTCTCTGTCTGCTACATTAAAACCAATTACAATTCTTCGCTTTCCCGCTTCACGGCTTATCTGCGCCGGTCCTAATTTATAATCAATTGTAGCCACTTGTGATAGAGGAATTTGACTACCTATGTTGGTGGGTATCATCATATTGTTTACATCTTCAATACTACCCCGGTAAGTACTATCTAAACGCACAACTAAATCAAATCTCCTTTCATTCTCAAAAACCACACCTGCACTTTTTCCTGCAAAGGCAGTACTCACAACATTATTTACATCTTCTACATTTACTCCATAATTGGCTAAACGAGTTCGGTCGTATTCAATATTAATTTGAGGTAGCCCACTTACCAGTTCTACTTGAGGTACTGTAACTCCCTTTACTGTTTGTATAACTTTGCTAACCTTATCGGCATTTAACGCTAGTGTATCTAAATTTTCTCCGAAAATCTTAATTGCAACATCTTGTTTTATCCCTGTCATAAGTTCGTTAAAACGCATTTGAATGGGTTGGCTTTTTTCGACAATTATGCCAGGTATTACGGCTATTTTTTCTTCTATTGCATCGCCTAATTCATCGTATGTCCTTCCGGATTTCCATTCACTTTCAGGCTTAAGGATAATTATTAAATCTGTTGCACTCGGAGGCATTGGGTCAGTAGGTACTTCACCAGCTCCAGTTCTACCTACCACCATTTTTACTTCATCAAATTGTTTGGCAATTCTCGAAGCAAGCATCGAAGTTTCTATACTTTGTGATAATGAGGTTTCAATAGGCATTTTAAATTCAAACGCATATTCTCCTTCTTGTAGCTGGGGTATAAATTCTCCTCCCATTCGGCTAAACAAGAAAATACTAACCGCAAATATGGCAATGGCGATACCCACGAACCAATACTTTATGCTAATCGCTTTTTCAAGCAAAGGCTGATATTTTTTTTGTAACCAATTCATCATTCTGTCAGAAAAGGTTTCTTTATACGTAGGTTTTTTGGATAAGAACAAAGCACACATCATTGGTATGTATGTTAAGGATAAAATCAAAGCTCCAAAAATGGCAAAACCTACAGTCTGTGCCATCGGACGGAACATTTTACCTTCAACACCCACTAACGTAAGAATAGGAATGTAAACAATTAGTATAATGATTTCACCAAATGCTGCACTGCTACGAATTTTGGAGGCAGACAGGAAAACCTCTTCATCCATTTCGGTTTGTGTAAGCCTTTGTTTAGATTTCCGTAAGCCTAAGTGATGTAATGTGGCTTCCACAACAATTACTGCCCCATCTACAATCAACCCAAAATCTATGGCTCCCAAACTCATTAAATTGGCGCTTACACCAAACACATTCATCATCGCTAAGGCAAACAGCATTGCTAATGGAATAGCGGAAGCTACTATTAATCCGGCTCTAAAATTTCCTAAAAAAAGTACTAATACAAAGATAACAATCAACGCACCTTCTATCAGGTTTTTTTCTACGGTACTCATTGCCTTGTCAACTAAAACTGAACGGTCTATATAGGGTTCAATAATAATATCATCAGGTAATGACTTTTGTATAGTAGGAAGTTTTTCTTTTATTTTTTCAATTACATTATTGGCATTTTCGCCTTTTAACATCATTACCACACCGCCTACTGCATCAACTTCTCCATTATATGTCATAGCCCCATATCTTACAGCATTACCAAATCGTACATCTGCCACATCTTTTATAAAAATTGGAACACTGCCAGGATTATTTTTTACACTGATGTTTTTTATATCTTCTAATGATGTAACCAAACCAATACCTCTAACAAAATAAGCACTTGGTTTCTTATCAATATATGCTCCCCCTGTATTTTGGTTATTTTTTTCAAGAGCGTTGAAAATATCGGTAATACTTATATCCATAGCCTTTAAGCGATTAGGATTAACAGCAACTTCATATTGCTTTAGCTCGCCACCAAAACTATTTACTTCTGCAATTCCGGGTGTACCATACAGTTGCCTTGCAACAATCCAGTCCTGCATTGTACGAAGGTCTTTGGCATTGTATTTATTTTCACTTCCCTTTTTGGGATGTATTATATATTCGTATATCTGACCAAGCCCTGTACTGACCGGAGCCAGTTCAGGTGTCCCTATTCCGTTCGGAATTTTTTCTTCTGCTTCTTTCAGTTTTTCATTAATGAGCTGTCGGGCAAAATAAATGTCTACTTTTTCCTTAAATACAACTGTAATTACGGACAAACCAAACCTAGAAATACTTCTGGTTTCTTCTAAATCGGGAATATTAGCAATGCTTTGCTCTATCGGAAAAGTTACTAATTGTTCTACTTCCTGAGCCGCCAATGTGGGGCAAACCGTAATTATTTGCACCTGATTATTTGTAATATCGGGTACGGCATCAATGGGTAATTTTGTGGCACTCCACACTCCCCAAATAATGAGCAACAATGTCATTATTCCAATGACGAGCTTGTTCTTAATGCTAAATTTTATGATACTGTCTAACACAATTCATTTGATTAATAATTAATAATAATGGATATAAATACTTTCTGTCCGTTACAGAAAGGACAGCTAAATGTGCAATTTAGATAATACACCTATCTAATAGTAAATGAATATATCATCCATTACCAATAAATACATTTGCTGAAAATATTAAGTATTAATCTTTGGCGGCTGCCAAATGTTTCCGTGATAATTGGAAATGAAATTGAAATTTTGAAGTGGGAATTTTTGTATCTTGCTAAGACTTGGCTTTGCCTCGTTTATTTTGAACGTTTGAAACGTAAAATTCACAACGGTATGACAAGTAGCACAAGAACAAAAAGGACTGCATAAATCGCCGTTTTTCGTTTGACCATTGCTTGTATTAGAAAGCTCTGATTTTGAAGTATTACTGGTATCCATACCACACGCATCAGTACACGGCATTAAGGATAATGCCAGAAAATATATACTGAATATGAATATAAATAGTTTCATCAGCTACAAATATAAATAAATAGATTGTGCAATAGAATTGCAAAGTTGAAAAAATCTATTTGTTACATTTGTCGCATTTCCCCTTAAGAACTAAATTAGCTCCATCTAATTTAAAGTTTTGAGGAACTTCGATGTTCGGAATTTCTGTTTCAGTAAGGCAAAAAGTATGTTTGCAGTCGGTACAATAAAAATGTGTGTGCAGTTCTGATAAATTACAATTGCATCCTGATTGGCAAAGTGCGTATTTAATCACTCCGCTTCCATCATCAATGGTATGGACAAGTTTGTGTTCCAGGAATACTTTAAGTGTTCTGAAGAGAGTAATATTATCTGCTTTTTCAAACTGTTCTGCCAGCTCTTTATGACTTACTGCATATTGTTGTTTCAATAACTTTTCAACCACCAACAAACGCATAGCGGTGGGTTTTATAGCTTTTTGCTGTAAAATTTTTTCTAATTCAGTCATTGTGATTTAATTTTCTATCGTCCAATCATCATTATCGTCCTCGTCAACTGATATTTGCTCAATGATGCTGTTTGCTGCACTGTCAGAGTATGTACCATAACCATTTACGAAAACACCTTTTGCTCCATCTTTTTGGTTTCTCATCGCATATAAGATAGCCTCATCTTCCAAGTCATTAAGCCCAGTAAAACGATAAATTTTATCAATAACAATGTCCCTTAAATTAACTTTCTCTCCGTCTATTTTGTACGAAATGTTTTCTTCCAATAGATTAAAGTCTTCCGTATAACCCCTTTGTCTTAGTACTTCAATTACTTCTGATAATGTTTTTTCTGTTGATAGCATAAGTATTCTTCTTAAATTTTTGAAAATATTTTTTGAAAAAACTGAACATTTTTTTCTCTTAATTGGTTTCTAATAGCAACATTTTTTATCCTGTTGTATTGATGGACAAGGAACACTGGCATAACTACAATACACACAACAATCGCCTTGTAATGGTTTTAATCTTGTCTTGCAATTTTCACATTCATAAAAATATTGGCAAGCATCTGTTGGCATTGTTTCCTCTTTTTTGTATCCGCAATTTGGGCAAGTTATAATTGATTGTAATTTAATTTCCATTATGATATAATTTTACTTTTTAGTGATTTATAACCTGTCGAATTGATAGCTTTTTCAATTTCTATAATACTTGTTTGTTTGTTGTCAAACTTAACAATGGCATTGCCTTTCTCATAAGAAACCACAACTTCCACAATTCCTTTTAGTTTACTAACTTCCGTTTTAACGTGGTGTTCACAACCTGAACAAGTCATCCCTTTGATTGTAAACTCAACTTTCTGAATTTTGGAAGTTTGGGTAATAATTGCTTTACTTTCGGTCTTTGGAAAAAAAATGTGAGCATAAAGCGGAAATGATAAAAGTAAAGCCGCCATAACGGTAATAATTCCTAAAAATGATTTTGTTTTCATAAAGTTTGATTTTTCAGTTGTTTCACAGTTGCAGTCAATTTTCTTTTGCGGTTTCAATTTTTGATACCAAGCAAAAGCAAGCACTAAAATAGTTAACCCGATAAAATATGGACGAAAAGGTTCGAGCCAAGAGAAAGTTGAAGCAAGTCCACTTGTTCCTGCTATGAGAGCCAAAACAGGTGTAATGCAACATAATGAAGCTGCTATTGCTGTCAAAAGTCCAGTCCCAATTAGTTTTCCGTCCGTTACCATATTGTTTCTAAATTTTTTTTATCGTCAAGTATTTTAAAAAATGGGTCCAACATTTTCTCATACTCTTTTGTCAATGAGTAAAAAATGGTTTGCGCCTCTCTTTCGGTTTCAATAAGCTTTCGGTCTTTAAGTTTTCTCAAGTGCTGAGAAATCGCTGAAATTGTCATTCCAAGAATTTCACTCACATCACAAACACAAAGTCGTTTTTCTTCATAAAGAAGAAACAGAATTTTCAGTCTTACATTGTTTCCAGTCAATTCAAGTGCGTTCGACAAATAGTCAAACGAACTGTGGAGTTCCGAAACTCTTTCTTTACAGCGATTGATTTGTTTAATGTCTGCCTGTTGTCGTGTACAAGAAGTATTATCCATAATGCAAATGTAACTAATTTGTTTATTTAAGCAAATGCTAAATTATGAGTATTAAAATTTGGCATTTTATATGTTGACGTAATGGTGCTGTTACTTTTAATTCTTCTAACAATATATTAATAGAAAAATCACAAAAATATTTAGTATAATCATTCTTTCTGCACCAAATGCTGTAAGTTAGGGTCATTCTTGATACGCTCCATTTCACTAACAACAATATTCAGAATGTCTGATTTTATCTGCTTGTAATTGTTTTCTATTTCCTGCTTCATCTTATCCTCGCCCTGCTCATTTACAAAAGATAAGATTTGCGGTATTTGCTGATAGGCTTTGCTTTCTGCCGCTACCTTTTCATTGTCCACTACAATTTCGGCGTGAAATATCTTCTGCTCGATACGTTCATCAAAGTTATCTGATACAGAACCAACAAACAAACCTTGTGTAAGTGTTGAGATTTTGGAAGCCGGAATAAGGCTGTCTAACTGTGTCGAAATAGAGGTAGATTTATCATTGCGGTTAATGGTCATACTTTGGCGTTTCTGTAATACTTTACCGAAACGTTCCGAAAGGCTTTTTGCTGTTTCGCCAACCACCTGACCACTGAATATATTACCGACAGTATTCTGTATTACCTTGCTTTCCTTGTCGCCGTAATCCCTTGTTAATTGCGAAAAATCCTGAAAGCCCAAACATACCGCTACCTTATTACTTCTCGCCGTTGCGATAAGATTGTCCAGTCCCCTGAAATAAATTGTGGGCAACTCATCTATGATAACGGAACTCTTTAGCTGTCCCTTTTTGTTTATCAGCTTTACAATCCTCGAATTGTATAAACCCAAAGCTGCGGAATAAATATTTTGACGGTCGGGATTGTTACCCACGCACAAAATTTTAGGTTCTTTCGGGTTGTTGATGTCAAGCGTAAAATCATCGCCCGTCATTACCCAGTAAAGTTGTGGGCTAATCATCCTTGATAGCGGAATTTTTGCCGATGCGATTTGTCCTTGTAACTGGTCTTGCGCTCCACCTTGCCACGCATCCATAAAGGGCGACAAATAATTTTCCAAATCCGGGTATGAAGTTAAAATCGTGAATACATCCGAATACTTTTTATTCAGTAATTCAATAGCGTGTGGGAATGTACAATACTTGCCATCCTCATAGATTTTCAGATACCAAATAATAGCAGCCAATAAGATAATTGGGCTTTCCACGAAAAAATCCCCTTGCTTCTGTATCCACGACCTGTTAAGGTTCAGCATTATGGTATATGCGGCTTCGTAGGCTGGGTATTATGCGTAAACTGACCATGTCTCCCTGTCCGAAGCTGACCACTGCTAACAATGCGAAGCTGAACACTTGTATCTGCTCGTTAATGTACACCCAACTGTTTTAAGCTCGCCTTTATAAAACGAAAATTTTGGAGTAACCAAAACATATTCTTTAAATGGCCAATACGACTATAAGTATGAATAAAATTAGACAAATCCTAAGGCTCTATGATCAAGGCAAGGGGAAGCTGACTATCGCCGGTTATCTAGAGCTATCACGCACGACTGTAAGAAAATACCTTGCAAGTTTTGACAGCTGCGGTCTTTCTCTTAAAGAGGTTGATTCCCTCAGTGATTCGGAACTAGATGAGCTGTTCGGAAAAATCAATGAAAAGAACAAAAGCATTAGTTTGAGAATGCAGGCGCTGCAGCGCTGTTTTCCTAAGATCGAGAAGGAGTTGAAACGTACGGGTGTAACTCGACTTTTACTCTGGGAAGATTACATGAAAGAATTTCCTGATGGCTACAAGTATACCCAATTCTGTAGGTATTTTAACGACTGGAAGGCCAAGGTAAATCCCACGATGCACCGTACCCACAAAGTCGGGGACAAACTGTTCGTGGACTTTGCTGGCGAAAAACTGTGCTATACAGACAAGCAGACTGGGGAAATCATTCCCGTGGAAGTTTTTGTAGCGATTTTGGGTGCCAGTCAGCTGACCTACGTAGAGGCTGTTCCCAGCCAGCAAAAGGAGGATTTTATTGCAGCCTGTGAAAATACGCTGCACTTCATAGGAGGATCACCTTCTGCCATCGTGCCCGACAACCTAAAGGCGGCAGTAATCAGGAGCCACCGCTATGAACCAACGCTCAATCAAGCTTTTGAAGATTTCGCACAGCATTATGATACCTGTGTACTTCCAGCGAGAGCTTATAAACCAAGAGATAAAGCGCTGGTGGAGGGGGCGGTACGGATCATGTACACCAGACTCTATGTGCCACTCCGTCAGAAACAATATTTTTCGCTTTCCGAACTTAATGTTGCCATTAGGGAATATCTCGCAATGCATAACAACCAATTGCTCAAGGGAAGGAACTATAGCCGAAGGATGCAGTTCGAGGAGATGGAACGCAATGAGCTTAAGCCTTTGCCTGTAGACCGCTTTGAGTTCAAGCAGTCGTTTTATGCGAAGGTTAACAAAGACAGCCATATCCTATTGGGTACTGACAGGCATTATTACAGTGTCCCCGTAAGATTTCTGAGCAAGAAAGTCAAGATTATCTACTCGTGGGGGATATTCCAAAAGTGGCCACCTTTTTTTTCTCCAAAGTGGCCACCTATTACGCTCTAAAGTAGCCACCTGATTTCGCTTAAAAGTGACCACTTGACTGATTTTAAAGGGTTTTAAGCATTGAGATTGTTGTTCTGGATTGATGTGTAGTCACTATGTTTTACATGCTTTAGAGCTTCTTAAACTTATCTAAAATCGAAAGATTGTTGCCTGTTCCGATGTAGTTGAATTCTTGTTCTATATTCTGTTGATAAACGGAGTAGATGTGGCCTTTTGCGTAGCAAAAGAGGTTTGGAAAGAGTAGCTACTGGAAATTCCCTGGATCCCAGATTATGAATATCGTATTACCGATGGGATAGGTTCGCAAAGGCTGAACAATCGGTTTGGTGGCCAGTTTGGAACGAAAGATGGTGGTTACTTTTGACGAAATCTACAGATATCAGACCATCTTAAACCAGTTAAGCAACTAAACAAAAATGCATTTTTAAGCAATGGATAGGAACAGGGAGTTTTCGCAAGTATTTTTATCTCTTCCTCCAATAAAAACTCTCTAACATTCTCTTCTGCTTTGATACCTTTTACTCTCTTGGCAGGATTATCCAGTATTATTCGATCATTGAACGCTTGTGTTAACGCTGCTTTTACCTTATTGAGGTATGATATAGCTGAGTTGGTAGATAAACAAGTTTTACTTTTAGTCACCTTTGCTGTTTGCAGATATCTCTTGAACCCCTCAATAAAATTATCATCGCAATCACAGAATCTAATATTTTTTCCATTAGCAAACGCAAGTAAATGCTTTTCTGCACTAACCCAGTTACCGTAACTGTTTTCATTTTTTTTACGTTTCTTTGCTTCTTTACTAAAATATTCAAGAAAACTTGCCTGACCTCTAAAGCCAGTGTGAATATTGAAATGGCTTTCTTGCATTTCCAAAATTCGTTTCGCTTTAATGGTTTCAGCCAACGCTAAAGTTCGCTTATTATGTTCCTTTTCTAAAGTTGTAGTAGCCTTTTCATAGATAAACAACTTTAAATTTTCATATTTCGATACTCCTTGGTGATAGATATCTAATGATAGACTACAACGGTTATTCCTTAATTTGTTTTGCTTAATTTTCACTCCCATTTTTTACTGATTATTAATTTATTACAAAATTAAAACCACTAAAAATTATAAATAAATCTGTGGGGTAAAACCTTTGTCAGCAACTATTTTATTTTATTTTAAATGAAGCCAAAAGATAACATATGACAAAACCACCGAAAATAAGTTTCTTACAATTTTCATACTGAAAAATTTGACTCGGAAAATCGTAGGAAAATTTAGTAGAATATTTGTAGTAAGATGAAACCATATATAGGAGCAAATATATTTGTCCTAATATATGAAAACAAATACAACTATTTGATTATCAACTATTTACCGATACAGAACTTCGTAAAGATATTCTCCAACAAATCATCAGTGGTTACCGTACCCGTAATTTCGCCCAAGTAATGTAGTGCCTGCTTGATATCCATTGCTAAAAAATCGGAAGTAACGGGGTTGTCGATATTTTCCAATACGCGGTTGAGCGAATTTTGCGTTTGTTTCAATGCTTCCACGTGTCGAATGTTAGTCACCAATGTTTCGCTTGTGTTGATATTACTCAGGTTCACCTTCTCCAATAAACGATGCTCTAATACATCCATCCCCAACTTATCCTTTGCCGAAATCAATAGCGCTTGATGATCGGTGTAAAATTCCTTTTGACTTGGAGTAAGTAGCTCCGCTTTGTTAACAATAAACAGAAACGGAGTGGCTTGTTTTGAAAGCTCATCCAATTGTTTCAACACTTCTTGCTGTTCCTCCTGCGCATCAACCATGTAAATGATCAGCTTGGCCTGCTTCATTTTCTCCAAACTGCGTTCTACACCTTTAGCCTCTATCACATCGGCAGTTTCACGGATTCCAGCGGTATCAATAAACCTAAAAACAACACCGTTGATGTTGATTTCATCTTCAATGGTATCACGGGTTGTGCCTGCAATGTCACTAACGATAGCACGTTCTTCGTTCAGTAAAGCATTTAGTAAGGTAGATTTGCCCACATTGGGCTTGCCCGCAATAACCACAGGAACACCGTTTTTAATCACATTACCCACTTCGAACGAATGAATTAATCGTTGCAGTACCTTATTGATACGCTGAATTAATTCTCGCAGCTGGTCTCGGTTAGCAAACTCCACATCTTCCTCAGCAAAATCCAATTCCAACTCAATCATACTGGCAAAGTGGATCAACTGCTCTCGCAAATCCTTTAGCTCAGTGGAAAAGCCACCACGCATTTGCTGCATAGCTACTTCATGGGACGCCTTGCTGTCGGAAGCAATTAAATCGGCTACGGCCTCTGCCTGACTCAAATCAAAAGCACCGTTCATGAATGCTCTTAAAGTGAACTCACCAGGTTTAGCAGCCCTAGCGCCCTTATTAATTAAAAGGTTAATGATCTGCTGAATAATGTAATTGGAACCATGGCAAGAAATTTCAACCACGTTTTCTTTCGTGTAAGATTTTGGCCCAACAAATAAAGAAACTACCACCTCATCCACTACTACGTCACCATTTTTGACCAATCCGAAATGTAAGGTATGCGTAGCTTGTTTAGCTAAATCTTTGCCAGAAAAAACTTCGTTAGTTAAATTAATTGCCTCGGGACCCGAAAGTCGGATTACGCCAATGGCTCCACTTCCTGGAGGCGTAGATAATGCAATGATGGTATCATTATTCAACATGCTGCAAAAATACGGTTTTATGTTCACAGTTTTCATTTTCAGTAAGCAGTGATCAACTACCAGATCAAGTCGATGGTAAAAAATTTTAACGAAGTTCTATATCTTAAAAGTTAATTACCAACGCCTAAACACTAAACTCCAATAACTGACCTCTGATACCTAACGCCTAACCACTGACCACTAACCCCTAACCCCAGACCACTAACTCCTAATCCCTAACCACTAATCCCTGACTCCTAATTCCTGATCCCTAAATCAACCAAACAATTTACTTACTTTAGTGTTAGGCTTAAAATTCAGCCCATCTTTATATGAACCAAATGCCATTAACTGTTAAACGCTCCATTGAATTATTAGGACTTTGTCTTTGCATCGGAATCTTTGCAGTCGCCAGCGATATCATAATGCCTGTAATCATGGCGTTTTTTATCAGCATCTTGTTATTACCCATTTACCGTTTTTTAAGAAGATATAAAGTACCAGAAGCTTTGGCGATTATATTTCCAATCTTGTTGGTATTCATTTTCCTAGCGGCGATTATTTGGTTTTTTTCTGCACAGATTGCTGTTTTGGTAAACGACTTCCCTCAGATAAAGGAAAACGTAGCGAAGCATCTCCAATCGTTACAGGAGTGGATTAGCAGTTTTACCGATTTCTCTATAGCTAAACAGAAGCAATTTATTACGGAAAAAAGTGACGACATGCTCAACATGGCAGGTAAAGCAGCAAGTGGTGCAGCGGTAACTTTGAGTGGCATTTTTGTGTTCTTAGGACTTATCCCAATCTATATTTATTTGATACTGTTTTATAAAGATATTCTACTGCGCTTTGTATTTATGTGGTTTAAAACAGATCATCACCCTAAGGTAAAAGAAGCCGCCTACGAAGCGGAAGCCATTATCAAAAACTACTTGGTAGGATTATTGATTCAAATTACCTACATGACCATATTTTTAGGCGGCGCACTCATGCTGTTTGGTATTAAACACGCCTTGCTAATCGGTGTAATTTTCGCCATCCTAAACTTGATTCCTTATGTTGGTGCGTTAATTGGTAATATCATGGGTGTACTCATAACGCTTACTTCGTCACCTCAGCTTAGCCCGGTGATCACAGTGCTGGTGGTAATTGCGGTGGTGCAGTTTTTCGACAACAATATTTTAATGCCTCGTATTGTAGGGTCTAAAGTAAAAATAAATGCCTTGGTTTCTATTTTAGGTGTAGTAATTGGCGGAACAATAGCAGGTATTTCTGGAATGTTTTTATCGATGCCAATAATTGCAGTACTTAAAGTGATTTTCGATAGAAGTGATGCCTTTAAACATTGGGGCGTCCTATTTGGTGATGAGCGACCAGCAAGAAGTCCCATGAGCTTTGCCATTTACAGACGAAAAGGCGACGTGAAAACTAAATCAGGTACAATAAAAAAGGATTAGATAGTTTTTATTCAGTTCAATGGTTAATGGTTAATTATTAATTGTTAATTACTAGCACTAATTCCTGATTCCTGACCACTAACCCCTAACCCCTAATACCTAACTCCTAATCCCTAATCCCTAACCCCTAAAAAAAACATCATAAGCAAACCTTAAAATCGTACCGAAAACTACAATTAAAAAGAAAATACGAATGAACTTGTTGCCTTTGAGCAAGGCCAGCTTAGCACCTAAAAACGAACCTAAAATATTAAATACCGCCATCGGTATAGCGTACTGAAAAAGTACATGCCCAGTTGAACTGAAATAAATTAATGCAGCTAAATTGGTTGCGATGTTTACAATTTTAGCGTGGGCACTGGCGCCAACAAAATCAAAACCTAAAGCTCCAATAAAAACCAAAATAAGAAAAGAGCCCGTACCTGGACCAATTAAGCCATCGTAAAACCCGATAATCAATCCAAAAAGCCCAGCTAATAATAATTGTTTTTTTAACGAATGCGCTTTATGCTGATGTATGCCAAATTGCTTATTGAAATAAGTGTAAATGGCCACCAGGACAAGTACCACTAAAATAATTGGTTTAATGACCTTATTGTTGATCATACTTACCGAGTAAGCACCCAGTAACGAAGCAAAGAAAGCAGCAACAACGCAAATTGCCAAAACCTTAAAATTGAATTTAACTTGTTTGGCATATTTATAAGCAGCCACGCTAGTACCCATTAGCGACGGAATTTTTACTGTTCCGAAGATGCTTGCTACTGGATACTGCGGCAAAATTAGTAACGTTGCAGGCGTTTGCAATAAACCACCACCACCCACAATGGCATCAATAAATCCGGCACCAAATGCCGCCAAGCAAAGTAGAATAAGTTCTGTAGTCAAGTTAGTTGTTTAGTTTTATTGTTCAATAAATCGGTATTAGAAACTGAGCTAATATTACTTTTTAATTATCTCTCCCGATAAACTTCCTGTGCCCTTTCCCTGCTCAACTGCCTTAACCCCATTTACGAACACATATTCCATACCTTCAGAAAGCTGTTCGGGATTTGCAAATGTAGAATTAACTTTTACCTTTTTAGGATCAAAAACAATGAGATCTGCATAAAACCCTTCTTTAACCAATCCTCTATCTTTGATGCCAAAAGTTTCGGCGGTTAAACCGGTGGCTCGGTGTATTGCCCAACTCATCGACATTACCTTTTTCTGCAGTACGTAATCTGTAATGATTTTGGTAAAAGTGGCATAAGTGCGTGGATGCAAGCCGCCTCCATCCGAACCTGTCATTACCCAAGGTTGTTTCATAAAATTAATGACATCCTCTTCGCTCATGGAGAAATTGACGCAAGATACACCGATATCCATTTTAAAAATTGTAATTACAGCGTCTTCCACCGGTACCCCCCACTCTTCAGCAATTTGCGCTACAGATTTTCCAGTAATTTGGGCGAGCTTCTGATCTTTAGACATTAATACCACTCTTTTATAAACCAAAGGTGATTTTTGCTGAAGACTTCGTTTTATCTTCGATAGTTCATCTTCGTTTTCAAAACGTGCTAGGGTAGCTTTAGCTCCGCCTTCCTGTGCCCAATCAGGCATTAGAGTAGCTTTTAAACTCGTCATGGATGCAATAAAAGGGTATTGATTTGCGGTGACTTTTAGTCCTTTTGCTCTCGCCGCATTTATCTTCGCAATTACTTCCTCGGACTTTCCCCACGCACTTTCACCAGAAACTTTTAGATGTGAAATATGGATAGGTAAATTAAAATCTGCACCGATCTTTATGGTTTCATCAATACTTTCTAAAACTTTTGCTCCTTCATTGCGCATGTGCGTATCGTAAATGGCATTCCATTTAGCCGCTTCTTGATATAAGCTCGCAATCTCGTCTGTTTTGGCATACATTTGTGGCAGGTAAATCAATCCTGTGCTAAAACCTATAGCGCCCGACTGCATGCCAGATGCAATCATTGTCTTCATTTGCAAGATTTGCGTAGCATCGGGCATCTTATTATCGTCACCTAAAACAGCCTGCCTTACCGGACCAAAACCAACATATAACGCAAAATTAGTTCCCATGCCAATTTGTTGGTATTTTTTCATCTGCTCAGCTACTTTGTAAGTGCCAAACCCGTCGTTTCCAGCAAATACAGAAGTTACCCCTTGGTAAATCCACGGCAGCATCTGGTTGCGCTTCCTATCTTCTATCCATCTATCAGCATGTGTGTGAGTATCGATAAAACCAGGGGCTAAATATTTACCTTTTGCATCAATCACTTCATCGGCATTAATTAACTCTTTGCCAACGTAAGAAATTCTTTTATTGGTGATAGCCACGTTCATAAAAACAGAATCTTTACCATCTCCTATAAAAACACAAG
Source organism: Pedobacter sp. (assembly GCF_965249885.1). Taxonomy (GTDB): domain Bacteria; phylum Bacteroidota; class Bacteroidia; order Sphingobacteriales; family Sphingobacteriaceae; genus Pedobacter. The sequence continues at coordinate 402,435 of NZ_OZ252254.1, forward strand.
CATTTTTAATGAGAACGTTTGCTTTTTGTTGCTGCGCAAAAAGACCAATTGACAGCAAGTGCAATAGAATAGTTAAAACAAGTCGGATATGCATGAGATATTTATTTATCTAATAGTCTTTAAACGTTGTCCAACAGACCGCTTGTTTTTAAAAATGCCAACGCAATACACGGCAATACTGTCACCGTCTATCTACGTTATAAGCATACCTTAGCAGTTGCAATTACATTAAAGCTCAACGCATTGCGAAATTACATCCGCTCCGGAACGTTGATTCCCAAAATACCCATTCCAGTCTTAATTACATCAGCGGTTATTTTGCAGATATTCAAACGATGTTGTTTTACTAAAGTATCTTCTTCCTTAATAATTGGAGGTACCTCATGATAAAACTTATTGAATAGTTTTGCTACTTCGTATAAATAGTTGGCGATAAACGCTGGACTATAAGCTTTAGCTGCCTCTTCAATTTCTGTCGGATATTTTGCCAAAAGCATGATCATTTCCAATTCAGTAGCAGATAATTTGATCGCTGCATCATCTACTATTTCGAAGTTATAGTTGGCTCTGCTCAATAAAGATTTAATACGAGCGTGAGTATACTGTATAAAAGGACCGGTATTTCCTTGAAAATCGATGCTTTCCGCTGGGTCAAACAATAAACGTTTTTTCGGTTCTACTTTTAGTAGGAAGTACTTCAACGCACCCATACCAATGGTTTGGTACAAATCCACTTTGTCATCCTCAGAGAAATCATTGGTTTTGCCCAACTCTTCCGTTTTTTGCCTAGCGGTATCCACCATTTCATCAATAAGGTCATCTGCATCAACCACCGTTCCTTCCCTACTTTTCATTTTACCACTCGGTAAATCCACCATCCCGTACGATAAATGATATAAACCGTTTGCCCAGCTTTTACCCAACTTCTCTAAAATCAGAAACAATACTTTAAAATGGTAATCTTGCTCGTTGCCTACCACATAAATTGATTTATCCATGCCAAAATCATCGTATTTCATTTGGGCAGTGCCTAAATCTTGTGTAATGTAAACCGAAGTTCCGTCGGCACGCAATACCAATTTTTGGTCTAAACCATCGGCAGTTAAGTCAATCCAAACAGAGCCGTCTTCTTTTTTAAAGAAAACACCTTTGGCTAAACCTTCTTCAACTGTATCTTTTCCAAGCAAATAAGTGTTGCTTTCGTAGTAATATTTATCAAAATCAACGCCCAGTTTTTTGTAGGTCACGTCAAAACCTTCGTACACCCAGCCGTTCATTTTCTCCCAAAGTAACACCACTTCAGTATCGCCTTGCTCCCATTTTAGCAGCATTTGTTGTGCTTCCTTAATTAATGGTGCATTTTTCTTCGCTTCATCCTCAGTTTGCCCCTCAGCTTTTAGCGCATCTATCTCTTTTTTGTATTCCTTATCAAAAACTACATAGTACTTTCCAACCAGATGGTCGCCTTTAATCCCAGCACTTACTGGTGTTTCGCCATTGCCCCATTTTTGCCAAGCTAACATGGATTTACAAATGTGAATCCCTCTATCGTTCACCAAATTAACCTTAATTACATCGTAACCATCAGCTTTTAGCAACTCCGATACCGAGTAGCCCAATAAGTTGTTACGCACATGCCCCAAGTGCAGTGGTTTGTTGGTATTTGGCGACGAATATTCCACCATTACTTTTTCGCCGCGAGATTTTGGCTTTAAAAAGTTAGGTTGCAACAAAGTGTGGTTGAATAAATTCTTCCAATAACTTTCGGCAATGCTGAGGTTCAAGAAGCCTTTAACCACATTAAATGCTTCAACATTTGCTACATTCTTTTTTAAATAGGCACCTATATCGTTAGCCGTTTCTTCAGGCGATTTTTTCGAAAAGCGTACAATAGGAAACACCACAATGGTAACCTGTCCTTCAAACTCCTTACGGGTTTCCTGTATATTGATCACATTTTCGGCAACTTCCTGCCCATATAACTCTTTAACGGCACTAATTGCACCAGCTACGATAAAATTCATAGCGGCAAAAATAGCGATTAATGATGAAAGCTTAAAGACTAATGCTAAACGGTTTGTTGGTTAATTAGAAAAGCACTGAAAGTGGCGCTTTATTCTTCAGTCCCGCTATCCACTTCAAGTCCGCACTCGTTGCACTCGCTTACGGGCTTTACGCTACTATCGGGTTTAAATGGCAAGTGTAGCATTTCATCTTTGCGTGCTTAGCGGAACTCCTACTTTTCTTTGCGATAATATCAACCGCAAAGTTTTTCTCAAGTTTTCGCAAAGCGCCGCAAAGGCTATATTTTCACAACTTAACTTTAAAAAAAAATTTCCAACATCTAAATCTTAATTGAATTATGCAATGTGTAAATGAGAGCGTTTGCTTCTTTGCGTCCTTCGCGGAACTCTTACTTTTCTTTGCGTTAAATATTTATTAACCGCAAAGTTTTTCTCAAGTTTTCGCAAAGCGCCGCAAAGACTATATATATTCATATCTTAGACTATATCTTTTCATATCTTACCCTGAAAACGTAAAAAATGAATTTCAAACATCTGCTCTTGGCTAGCGTCGTAATTAGTTTATTTGCCTGCCAATCTAATAAAACAATCAATTCTGTTCAAACAGACTCCTTAACTTTCAACAACAAGGTTGATACTCCTATTGCCGATTCTATTATGCTAGAAAGATATTTTGATTATGGCCGTTATACTAAGTTTTTTAAATATAAAGACAAAAAAAATAGTGCTTTTGCCGCACTTGAAAAAGACAGGGATACATCATCTTTACTGCTTTTTTTGAAGAATAACATCAGTTTGATCAGTAACAACGATCCCGAGTGGCATTATGACAATTCAACGCTTTTATCGTCTTTATTTGCTATTGATTTAAATGGCGATGGACAAAAGGACATCATTTATGACGGTCCAACCATTGGTGAGGGTAACGTTTCACACCTCATTATCAATAACAATGGGCATTTCGTAAAAATGTTCGAAGCCAGGCAAAACATTACGCACATCAAATTTGTCGAAGGAAAAATGGTAAAACTTTTTATTTCCAATCCAGGTTGTTGTGCTGATGCTAGTGTGGTTGATTATGAATACGATGTCAGCTACAAAACTGCCCTTGCTCCAGTTTTTAGTTTGAGAAACAGTGTAGGCTACACAAAATCTTATGAAATGCCCACCAAAAAATATAAAGCTCCAGTTCGTTTTACGGCAACGGCTGATCGACTATACTTACGAGATTGCTGTTTTGAATATGACGGCGAACATCCGATGTATGGGAATAATGGAAATATGATTGCTATTTATCCAAAGCATTCAACTGGTGTTGCTATTGGAGAAAAAGTTGAGAATGGAACAGTATGGGCTTTAGTGCTTATGAACAAGGAAAACAAAATTACTCAAACCCAATTTGACGTTTTTACAGAGCAACCGACACAAGTTTACGGCTGGGTTAAAAAAGCAGATATAAATTTGAATTAATAGAAATTGCAATTTATACGCCTTATTTACTGCTATCGGATGCATAAACGAGAGCGTTTCGCTTCTTTGCGTGCTTAACGGAACCCTTATTTTTCTTTGCGTTAAATGTTAACCGCAAAGGTTTTCTCAAGTTTTCGCGAAGCGCCGCAAAGACTATATTTTCACAACTTAACCTTAAAACACAAAAATAAATTTCCAACATCTAAATCTTGCTTGCATTATGCAATGCATAAACGAGGGCGTTTCGCTTCTTTGCGTGCTTAGCGGAACTCTTATTTTTCTTTGCGTCAAATGTTAACCGCAAAGTTTTGGAAGTTCTCGCAAAGTATCGCAAAGGCTATATTTTCATATCTTAACCTTAAAACGCTAAGATGAATTTCCAACATCTAAATCTTGCTTGCATCATGCAATGTGTAAATGAGAGCGTTTTGCTTCTTTGCGTACTTCGCGGAACTCTTATTTTTCTTTGCGTTAAATAATTAACCGCAAAGTTTTGGAAGTTCTCGCAAAGTATCGCAAAGGCTATATTTTCATATCTTAAATTTAAAACGCTAAGATGAATTTCCAACATCTAAATTTTGCTTGCGTCATGCAATGTGTAAATGAGAGCGTTTTGCTTCTTTGCGTGCTTAGCGGAACTCTTATTTTTCTTTGCGGTAAACATTTATTAACCGCAAAGTTTTGGAAGTTTTCGCAAAGCGCCGCAAAGGATATATATTTTCATATGAATTTCAAAACATCTAAATCTTAATTGAATTATGCAATGTGTAAATGAGAGCGTTTGCTTCTTTGCGTCCTTCGCGGAACTCTTATTTTTCTTTGCGGTAAGTAATTAACCGCAATGTTTTGGAAGTTCTTGCAAAGCGCCGCAAAGGCCAATTCGATATTTATATTTATTGTAATTTGATATTACCACAGTTTTGTAACACTTAAACCTGATTGAAACGGCAGCCCCGAGGAAGCGTTTACGCCCGAGGGCTATAGTGTAAAGCAGGGCTACATTTTCATAGTAGCACCGGTACTGCTTTTCTAAAAATTATAAAGCCATATCTTTAGACTTCGGGTCTCGCACTTCTGACTTCGAAAAAAAAGAATAGTTTTGTAGCGACACCAAAATGATATGAACATGCAAAATCATCCTTTCAACATAGGAGTTGCCACTGAAATTGGACGTTTAAGAAAATTGTTGGTTCACAGTCCTGATAGCGGATTGGGCAAAGTGGTTCCATCTAAAGCGCAAGATTGGCTTTTTGAAGACATTGTGCACTTAGACACCATACGCAAAGACGAGTATGACTATTATACTAAGCTATTGATGTATTTTCTAGATCCTGAAAAGATTAAGGGAAAACTGGCGGAGATAGACAGCGAGGAGTCAAACAGAGGCTTTTATAAACCTAACCACCCTAAATTTCATAACTCCGAAAATGTGGTGGAAGTGCAAAATTTACTTTCAGATATCTTAGCTGACGAATACATCAGAAAAAAATTGACCGCTGCAGTTTGTGCCATTGAAGGATGCACCTATCAATTGCAATTGAAACTTGCGGCGACCGACCCAAAAGAGTTGGCTGAAATCTTTATTTCGGGCACTATGGCTGATGATACGATGATTTTTGCGCCAGTACCAAACTTGATCTTTACGAGAGATGTAGGCACCACTGTAAACGATCATATTTTGCTGAATAAACCGGCGAAAAAAGCTCGTGTGCGTGAAACAATGTTAATGCGTTACATTTTCTTCAACCATCCATTTTTTGCCAACTATAGAAACAATATTATCGAAATCCCCGATCCTACGATGCACTTTTTGCGCCCCGGCGACGAACCTGAATTTCGAACTACACTTGAGGGGGGAGATGTGATGATGGTGGCTCCAAACCACTTACTAATTGGTGTTAGCGAACGTACTTCGGAAGAGGGCGCTAATGAAGCGATTAAGCTATTGTTTGAAAAGAATGTGGTGGAAAAAGTAACTGTGGTTAAAATACCTGCAAAACGCGATTATATGCATCTTGACACGGTTTTTACGCAGGTTAAAAGAGACACTTGGGTAATTTTGCATAGCATTGCGCATAGTCCGGCCTACAATGCAAACGAACCGATCCATTTTTTAAAGGAACCTGAGAAACTGGAAGCCACTACCGCGATTCAATTTCATAAGGATAAGCCCGGTCAACCCAAATATTACGAACATGTAGAAGCGTTGCTAAATGATATCAGCAAAAATGATTTGGGTAGCACTACGCCCACCAAAATTATTTACAGTGGTGGAAACACTTTCCCTTACGATAGCAGAGAGCAATGGACTGATTCATGTAATTTGCTAGCCATTAAAGAAGGCGTTGTTTTGGGCTACGACCGTAACGATAAAACAGTTGAGGCATTCAAACAAAATGGCTTTAATGTAGTAAAAGTACAGGATTTGATCCAAGATTTAGAAAATGGCAACGTAACTGCAGAAACCTTGACAGACACATTGGTGCTTATGCCATCGGCTGAACTTTCAAGAGCCAGAGGTGGTTTTCACTGTATGAGCTTACCGATACTTAGAGACGGATTAAAATAAATTATTTTTTTTCATCGGTTCGATAGGCAAAACCCATTGAACCGATGAACCATTGAACAATAAAAAATGCAGACCACTTCGCACCTCCTCATGATACGTCCGGTTGATTTCAAATTCAACCAGCAAACTGCCGATAACAACAAATTCCAAGTGGCTAGCGAGCAAAGCAATGTGCAACAACAAGCACTAGCGGAATTTGATGGCTTCGTAAACGTACTGAGAGAAAATTTAGTTGATGTTACCGTAATTGAGGATACATTAGATCCAGAAACGCCGGATTCGATTTTCCCTAACAACTGGGTTTCTTTCCATGACGACGGCAGTGTATTTCTTTATCCTATGCACTCCCCAAACCGCCGATTAGAAAGACGCAAGGATATTATTGAGACCTTAAGTCAAAACTTTGAGGTAAACCACGTAACGGACCTGAGCTTTTTTGAACAGCAGCACCTGTTTTTAGAAGGAACTGGAAGCATGGTTCTGGATCGTATCAACAAGATTGTATATGCTTGTTTGAGCGTTAGAACTGATGAAGAAGTGCTCAAGAATTTTGCCGCACTAACAGGATATCAATTGGTGAGCTTTACTGCGGTTGATCAACATCACTTTCCTATTTACCATACCAATGTAATGATGTGCATTGGTGAAAAGTTTGCTGTGGTTTGTTTGGAAAGTATCGCTTCAACGGCAGATAAAATCAAAGTATTAGAGAGTTTTAAAGCTACTAAAAAAACGGTGATTGACATTTCTTTTGACCAAATGAATCACTTTGCAGGCAATATGCTAGAGGTGCATAATAAAAACGGAGAAAGCTTATTAGTAATGTCTGAACAGGCTTTGAAAGCATTACACGGCACACAAATCACCGCACTATCTACTTTTTCAAAAATAGTAACCGCTCCTATCTATACCATTGAACAAAATGGAGGTGGTAGCGCCAGATGCATGTTGGCGGAGGTTCATTTACCTGTGAAACAGCACTAAGCCAACGACTGTTTGGCAGCACTAACTTTAACTTTGTCAATATTAATGTGCAACTTACACGTAAAATTGACAAAGTTTCTAGCACTGTCTTTCATTAACCAAACCCGATTGAAACGAAAATACTTTTTGCAGGTGTCATCCTGAGCCTGTCGAAGGATTGTTTTCAGTAGCAGATGCTTCGGCAAGCTCGCCATCACAATTGCTAACGACAGTGGCAACAAAAAGATTGGAGTGAAAAGCGGGACTTCCCTAACCTAAATGCCATTGAAATTGCTTCACAAAAATTGTCTTAGCAAAGTAGTGATTTCTACAGCAAAACTCATTAGCAATTTTAGTTTGCTCCCCGAAGTTAGCCTTCTGAAAAAAAACAAACACAACATTAAGAAAATCAAATATTTACATAAACGACAAAACTCAGCTTAGCTTACAAAAAATCAAAAACTAAACTGCTTTTTAAGAGTTAATATAAAAATGTTATTTAGGCTACATTTTTATCGAATTAAAATTACATTTTTGCAAAAAAATTGAACGATGCAGAGTTACGAAGAATTTCTTGATCTAAGTGTTGGTTTTCCGCAGGAAGGATATAGCATTATAGATGATGAATTATATTTCCATGATTTAAACTTAATGGAAATGATTGAAACCTACGGCACGCCGTTGCGCTTCACTTACTTACCAATGGTGAGCAAGAAAATTCAACAAGCAAAATTGTTATTTCAACAGGCTATTATTAAAAATAATTATAGAGGCGACTATAAATATTGCTATTGTACCAAAAGCTCGCACTTTAAACATATTGTTGAAGAAGCGCTGAAAAACGATATCCACTTAGAAACTTCGTCGGCTTTTGATATGCCAATGATTGAGGCCTTGGAAAAAAAGGGGAATCTTACTAAAGACACCACCATTATTTGCAACGGTTTCAAAACGTTCCAGTACAAGCAATACATTATTGATATGTTGCATGATGGCTTCAAAAACATCATCCCTGTATTGGATAATAAAGAGGAATTTAACCTTTACGATGATGAAATTGAAATGGATACGCCTTGCAACTTGGGTATCCGTATTGCGGCTGAAGAACAGCCAGATTCTCAATTCTATACATCGCGTTTAGGTGTGAGAATGGAAGATGTAATTGATTTTTACAACAGTAAAATTGCGGCCAATCCTAATTTCAGGGTTAAATTATTACACTTCTTCATTAATTCTGGTATTTCTGATACGCCTTATTACTGGAACGAATTAGAAAAGTATGTAACGCTTTACTGCAAGTTCAAAAAAATTAATCCTGAGTTAGACACCTTAGATATTGGTGGTGGCATGCCATTCAAGGATAGCTTGGTGTTTGATTTCGATTACGAATACATGGTGAACGAAATTGTGAAGCGTATTAAAGAAATTTGTGCGGAACATGACGTAGTTGAACCTGATATCATTACTGAATTTGGGAAATACACGGTAGCTGAAGCATCGGGAATTTTATACAAAGTGTTGGGTCGTAAACAACAGAACGATCGTGAAAAATGGTTGATGTTAGATGGTTCGTTTATCACTAACTTACCTGACGTTTGGGCATTAAACCAAAAATATGTGCTATTGCCAATCAACAATTGGGATGCGGAATATGAACGTGTTAACCTAGGCGGCATTACTTGCGATGGACAGGATTATTACAACCAAGAAGCGCACATGAACAGTGTATTTATGCCTAAAACCCGTAAAGTGCAGTATTTAGGTTTCTTTAATACTGGTGCTTATCAGGAAGTATTAAGTGGCTACGGCGGTATCCACCATTGTTTGTTGCCAAGCCCTAAGCATGTAATTATTCGTCGTAACCGAGATGAGACTTTTAACTTTGAGGTTTTTGGCGAAGAACAAAACAGTAAACAAGTTCTTAAAATTCTAGGCTACGTTTAATTGGAGTAAAGGACAAAGACTTTCAATACAAATCCTTTCCGTTTCGGAAGGGATTTTTTATTTCCTGCTAACCAAATAAATCCGTTTCAAAATATCTCTCTATCATCATTTGCTATCGAATACTAAAACTTTGTAGTTGAGAAAAATTTAGTAATTTGGATATACATCTATCCTACTATGCTAAAAGACCTTAAACTAAACAATGTCTTTGTAATTGATATTGAAACCGTTCCGCAAAAGGAAAATTTCAACGAATTGCCAACCAACCTACAGAACTTATGGGAACAAAAAAGTGCCTACCAACGTAAAAGCGGCGAAACCGCTGAAGATTTTTACGATAAAGCTGGCATTTGGGCGGAGTTTGGAAAAATTGTTTGTATCAGCGTTGGCGTTTTCTACCTTGAGCGTAAACAAATTAATTTTAGAGTGCGATCCTTTTTCGATACTGATGAGCAAATAGTCCTCAAACAATTTGCAACTTTACTAAACAGGCAATCGAAAAACCTGCAGCTATGCGCTCACAACGGCAAAGAATTTGACTTCCCTTATTTATGTAGAAGATTGCTAATTAACGGTATCAACATCCCTTTACAACTACAGCTACATGGTAAAAAACCTTGGGAAGTTAACCATTTGGATACAATGGATCTCTGGAAATTTGGTGATCATAAAAACTATACTTCTTTAAACTTATTGGCAGCGATTTTTGACCTGCCAACTCCTAAAAATGATATAGATGGCGGCAAGGTAAAACAAGTGTACTATCAAGAAAAAGACTTAACACGAATTGCTAGATATTGCCAAAATGATGTGATTACTACAGCACAATTGTTGTTACGTTTTAAAGGTTTGCCCATAATTCCGCAAGAAAATATTACTTTAGTGAAATAACAAAATGAAACACATAGACACATAGTACTTTTGATTTCCAATTTAATTAAGTCAATAAATCTATGCTTCTATGTGGTCAACCCCATTTTAAATGCTGAAAGTAAAAGATCTAGCCGTTAAATTTTACAACCAAGAAGACAAAGTTTGGTTAGAAACCGTACACAAAGTTAGTTTTAGCCTTGAAAGAGGTAAAGTTTTAGGAATTGTTGGTGAATCTGGATCCGGAAAGTCGGTCACCTCCTTTTCCATTATGCGTTTGCATGATAGCAAAAACACTGAAATTAATGGAAAGATAGCTCTTGACACGGTTAACTTGCTTGACTTAGGCGACCAAGAAATTAGAAAGTATCGCGGAAATAAAATAGCGATGATTTTTCAGGAGCCGATGACCTCGCTTAATCCGGTTTTTACTTGTGGCGAACAGGTACTTGAAGCCATTATGCTACATCAACAGGTAGATAAACAAACAGCCAAAGCACAAACCATAGCGCTTTTTAACGAAGTACAACTGCCACGACCTGAAAACATTTTTGAAAGCTATCCGCACCAGTTATCTGGCGGTCAAAAACAGCGGGTGATGATTGCGATGGCCCTGAGTTGCAATCCAGAACTACTTATTGCTGATGAACCAACTACTGCACTTGACGTTACGGTGCAGAAAACAATCCTTCAACTTCTGCTGCGCCTAAAAACGGAGCGTAACATGGCGATGATTTTCATTTCGCATGATTTAGGGTTAATGAGCGAAATAGCCGATGAGTTATTGGTAATGTACAAAGGTGATATTGTGGAACAGGGCTCGGCAAAAGAGCTCTTTACCAATCCACAGCATCCTTATACTAAAGGGCTGCTAGCCTGCAGACCGTCGCCAAAGCTTTTATTAAAAAAACTTCCCACCGTAGCCGACTTTCTTAATGAAGACAAGGCTGTTGGCTTACAACATCTGTTAGCTGCAAATAGCATCACTACGGAGGAAATTGCCGAAAGACGCAACAAATTGTACCAACAAAAGCCAATCTTAGAAGTTCAAGATTTATGCACTTGGTATCCCATAAAAAAGGGTCTTTTCGGAAAAGCAACCGACTTTGTAAAAGCAGTTGACCACGTGTCATTCGAAGTGTTTCCTGGAGAAACATTAGGTTTGGTAGGAGAATCAGGTTGCGGGAAAACTACGCTTGGCCGCACCATTTTACGTTTGGTAGAACCTAGCTCGGGCCAACTGATTTTTGACGGAAAAGACATTACACACTTAGGCAAAAGTCAGCTAAGGGCTTTAAGACGCGATATCCAAATTATTTTTCAAGATCCTTATTCCTCATTAAATCCTAAAATCACGGTTGGTCAATCTATCATGGAACCTTTGGTAGTTCATGGTATTTTCGAAAACAATATCCAACGGAAAGAACACGTAATTGAATTGCTTAACAAAGTAAATTTAGGCGCTGAATATTTCGATCGTTATCCACATGAGTTTTCTGGCGGACAAAGACAACGGATTGTCATTGCCCGAGCCCTAGCGTTAAAGCCTAAATTCATTATTTGTGACGAATCTGTATCTGCGTTGGATGTATCTGTACAGGCTCAGGTACTTAACCTTTTGAGAGATTTGCAGGAAGAATTTGGCTTAACCTACATTTTCATTTCCCACGATTTGGCTGTGGTTAAACACATTTCGGACAGAATGATTATCATGAACAAAGGCAAAATCGAAGAATTTGGATTCCCAGATGAGATTTATAGGAACCCTAAAGCGGCTTACACCAAAAAGCTAATAGATGCAATTCCGGGGAATATCTAAGAATACTGGGGAATTTTATACCCATTCCTCAAGTATCCTTTCTACACAATTGACCAAACAACAACTAAAATCTCTAAAAAACTAACATTTAAAAAGCTTCACTACAGCAATTTACCACGAGAAGTAACTTTGTGGCACAATTATTAGGAATACAGATGATATAATTAATACTTTATGTCAAAGAATAAATTTCTCGTAGTTTGCTCGCTTTTATTAACGGTAACTATTTTCTCGTGTAAAAAAAATACAGACGCTATCACTAATACTGAAGAAGCTGATCCTATTTTAAAAATTTCTAACAAAGTGGAATCTGATCGTGTTGATGTTTCCAATGATGGTGCATCAGTTCCTTTCACTTCCATGGAAACAACTGGCAAGTCAGTACAGGCTACTGCTGCAGTTTATCCATACGAGTTGATTTATAATGGTAAAATCAACCCGATTAAAGACAACCAAAACAAGCCACTAAGTGCTTTAGACGTTACCTCTTTAGGAAATAATTATTTCGGTGTAGCCTACATGACAATTGGCGAAAAATACTACGGTGGTGTTGATGTATTCAAGCTTTCGGCTAACAACAATCCCGAGTTGATTTCAAGTGTGACCTCTCCAAATGCGGATATCAACAAAATCAAAATTGGTGGCAATAAAATATTTTTAGGTGTTGATTTAAAAGATTACGAAGCTCGCAACTTCCAAGCACCTGCAGTAGTAGGCATGGTTGACATCAACAACACAGGATTACAAAATCCACAATACATTCCATTAAAAGGCTATTCGGTAACCGACTTGGATTACTCGGCAGCCAACAACAAATTATATGCAGCATCAGCTGAAAATGGCGGTTTAAGTGTAATTTCTTTCAACAATGGAACACCTTCTTTAACCAGCTTTTCATACTATGGCGCTTTAAGAGCAATTGCTTTCTCAGGATCAGATTTGTTTGCATCTAATGCCTATAGCTATTCAAAGTTCAATCCAAATACAGCCGAACTATTGAATTTACAATCGTGGCCTGTAAGAAGTGATGATGTACAGATTGGCGCATTAACAACAGCGCCTAACGGCAACTTCCTTTTCGGAAACAACTACGCACTTATTTACGTAAACAAAGCTACCAATACATTAATTGATCAAGTTGATTTAGGTGGATGGATTTATTCAATCTCTGTTGTTAACGATAAAATTTACATCGCTGCTGGTAACAGTATTGTGGTAGCTACCATTGAAAACGGACACCTAAAATTGTTGGCTAAAACTCACTTTGAAAGCACATTTGGTGCTGGCAACTTCGTAATCAACAATGTTCACGTAACTGGCGACAAAGTAGTTGTTACCTGCGGCACTAAGGGAACATATGTTTTCACTTTAAAACCAAAAGCTTAACCAAAGCATTTAACAGCAAAAAGTAGTTAAACAAATAATAGCTGAGGCAATTTTCCGAAAGGAGGTTGCCTTTTTTGTTTAAAGAGATTTAGGAGAAAATTAGGCTACAATTACTGATCGTGAGCCGCAACATCTTAATGTCTCTTTTTATTTTAAAACACCTTAAACCAGCCTAAATTGTTATCTTAGGAACAATTGAAAAACAATTATGGCAAAAAGTAAAAATGCACAATTCAAACTCGTTCTCACTCAACTGATAACCGACATATTTGAAAAAAATAAAAATATAGCACTAAATCATAAGCAGGTTGCTTCAAAGCTGAACCTAACAGATAAAAATGCTATTGACACCATTTTAGAAGTACTGATTGAACAAACCGAGAAAGGGTTATTTATAAGACCAGAACGCGGCAAATTCAAATTAAAAGATTTAAAAACATTTGTAACTGGTACGGTGGATATGACCGCCGATGGATCAGCGTTTATTGTTCCTGACGATGAGTTCGAGAAAGACATATTCGTTGCACCTAGGCGTTTACGCAACGCACTTCACGGTGATAAGGTAAAGGTGTACGTGTTTGGGAAAAAACGTAGTGGACGCAAAAACGAAGGAGAAATTGTAGAAATCATCAAACGTGCTAAAACGGAATTCATTGGTGTCGCTAAAATATCTGAAAGATTTGCGTTTATTATCCCCGACGACAAGAAAATGCTTCACGATATCTTTGTACCGCTAAGCGACCTAAATGGCGCCAAAAATGGACAAAAAGTACAGGTATCATTGGAGGATTGGCCAGAAGGAGCAAAAAATCCCGTAGGAAAAATCATTCATATTTTGGGCGAGGAAGGCGAGAACGACACCGAAATGAACGCAATTTTGGCGGAATATGGGTTTCCATTAAGCTTTCCATCAGAAGTTGAAAAAGAGGCTAATGCCATTCCTGAAGAGATTAGCAAATCAGACTTAGCTGGAAGAAGGGATTTTAGAGACACCGTTACTTTCACCATAGACCCGATTGATGCAAAAGATTTTGATGATGCCATTTCCTTTAAAAAACTAGACAACGGCAACTACGAAATTGGTGTTCACATTGCTGATGTATCTCATTATGTACTTCCTGACACCAATTTGGAAAAAGAAGCATATCATAGAGCTACGTCCGTTTATTTGGTAGATAGGGTGATACCAATGTTGCCTGAACGACTGAGCAATGGCGTTTGTTCGTTACGCCCTAATGAGGATAAGCTTTGTTTTGCAGCAGTATTTGAACTAGATGACCAGGCTAATATTTTAGACCAATGGTTCGGTCGCACGGTGATTCATTCCAACAGGAGATTTACCTACGAGGAAGCACAAGAAGTAATTGAAACAAAAAACGGCGACTACGTAGAAGAAATTTTAAAGCTCAACGAACTTGCCCATATTTTACGGACAGCTAAATTTAAGAATGGAGCCATAAGCTTTGAAAGCACTGAGGTTAAGTTTAAGTTGGATGAATTTGGAAAACCTATCGGTGTATACGTAAAAGAGCGTAAAGATGCGCACAAGCTGATCGAAGATTTCATGCTGTTGGCCAATAAAAAAGTAGCTGAATTTATCGCTAAAAAAGGAAAGGGCAAGCAGAAATATACTTTTGTATATCGTACCCACGATTCTCCAAACCTAGAGAACTTAAACAATTTTGCTTCGTTTGCAGCGAGATTTGGTTACAAGATCAATACTAAATCCGATAAGGAAATTGCCAAATCGCTTAATTATTTAATGGAAGATGTAGAAGGCAAAAAAGAACAAAACATCCTTACCTCTTTGGCAATACGTTCCATGGCAAAGGCCATTTATACGACCAAAAAAACGAGTCACTACGGATTAGCATTCGACTATTATACCCACTTCACCTCTCCTATTCGTCGTTATCCCGATGTAATGGTACACCGATTATTGGCTCATTATCTTGATGGTGGCAAATCGGCCGACGCCGAAACATACGAAGCAGCATGCGTTCACTCATCTGCAATGGAAAAACGAGCAGCTGACGCCGAAAGAGCATCGGTAAAATATAAGCAAGCCGAGTATTTGGAAGATAACATTGGCGAAGTATACGACGGCGTGATTTCTGGCGTAACTGAATGGGGAATGTATGTAGAAATTGAAGAGAATAAATGCGAAGGAATGATTAGGCTACGTGATATCAGCGATGATTTCTATGTATTGGATGAGAAAAACTACTGTATCGTTGGTCAGCGCAAAAAACGTACATATCAACTTGGCGACGAAGTGAAGATTAGAGTGAAAAAAGTGGATTTATCGAAACGTCAAATTGATTTTACATTAATGCAAGATTAAGTTTCACAGTTTACATTTGTGTATCATATTTTGTTACTGATTTGTTAATTTTGGCTTTTAAACATGCCTCGCTTTTTTCTATCATTTCTACTAATTTTTACTATTAGCTTTTCCAAGGCTCAAACCTTGCAAGGGAAAGTAGTTGATATCAATACCGGCGAGGCCATTCCTTTTGTTTCCATTGGAATTTTAGGCACCAACAATGCTACAGTAACCAATGATGCTGGTGAATTTGTGCTAAAAAATATCTCTTTCCCAGCAAAGCTGAGATTTAGTCATGTGAGTTATTTTTTGGCTGAACAGGAAATAGATACTGAAAATAACAACTTGATGGTCAAGTTGCAGCCAGCTGCCATCAATTTAAAACCTGTTGTGATTGATCCATATCTAGGTCAGAGAATATTAAAAAAGGCACTAGAAAAAGCTAAAACTTACGAAAAGCAGACTTTTTATGGAAAAGCTTTCTACAGACAGCTTACCGCCATCAACGGTAAACCTAGCCAAATTTACGAGCTGTTTTACGACTTGAATTTCGACATCACCAAAGTGAATGGTTGGATTGCCAATCAGAGCAGATATGCACAGCTCAACGAAGGCATTTCTTTTAGTATGAACAACCAATCTTTCCTCACTTTTTCGTTTGCTGGCTATCTTTTTGAAGAAAAAAAGGGAAATCTGACCAAGTTAAAAACGCTAAAAGATTTCGAAATTACAGTTGAAAAGTACATCGAACAAAAAGACCAGGATATAGCAGTGATTTCGTGCAAATTCAAGGGGAACAAAAAGCAGTTCTATGTTAACTCTACCTACTACGTCGGCATGGACGACCATAATATCTATCGCCTAGAGAATAGCATCTTTAATCTTCCACTAAAAACTACTAACTCCAATCTCTTGATGCCACCTGTAGCAAGTACGATTGCCACCTTTAACAAGAAAGAAAGTGCCATTCCTATATTAGAAAATGTATCTACCAAATTATATGTAAATTTAAACATCGGCGGTGTCCGAATAAATTCTATCGTCAGCTCAATGCTAACCCTATATCAGCTACATAAAAATTTAAATGATAAAAAATTCATCCGACTAAAAATAGCTGTAAATGATAAAGAAACTGTAGAATCATTAAAATACGATCCAGATTTTTGGCAAAACAATCCCATAGTGAAGCAAACTGCTTTAGAAGATTCATTCATTAAAATGATGGAAAGTAAATCGGCCTTTGGAACCATGATAAATCCCAACTAATGCACAACCCAAAACAATTACAAGACCTAATAGAAAACGCTATACAGCAAATCAGCTACCCATCCACACCTGCAAATTTATACGAGCCTATCAAATACATCATGAGTTTGGGAGGCAAGAGAATTAGGCCAGTAATGGTACTAATGGCCGCTGAACTTTTCACCGATGAGGTGGCTAAAGCCATGGACGTTGCTTTGGCAATTGAAACCTTCCATAATTTCACGCTTGTGCATGATGACATTATGGATAATGCTCCGTTAAGACGAGGTAAACAAACTGTTCACGAAAAATGGGGAGTTAATAACGCCATTTTAAGTGGCGATGTGATGATGGTGGAATCTAATAAACATCTTTCTAAAGTTGACGTTAATGTATTGAAGCCAGTACTTGATACCTTCAACAAAACGGCACAGGAGGTTTGTGAAGGGCAGCAATTAGATATGGAGTTCGAAAGCCGCGACAATGTAAGCATTACTGAATACATCGAAATGATACGATTAAAAACAGCAGTTTTGCTGGGCGGAGCCATGAAGTTAGGTGCAATTGTAAGCGGCGCTAGCAATGAAGATGCCTGTTTATTGTATCAATTCGGTGAAAATTTAGGAATTGCATTTCAACTGCAGGATGATATTTTAGATGTGTATGGAGATCCAGAAAAATTTGGCAAACAGGTAGGCGGCGACATCATTTCCAACAAAAAAACCTTCTTACACTTAAAAGCAAAAGAGCTTATTAATTCTGAAGAAACAGCAGTGCTTTTAGGTAGTCATGAAAATGATTCGAAAAAGGTAGCTGCCGTTACTCAGTTGTATAACACTTATGGATTGAGGGACTTGGCAAATGCTGAAATGGAGGCTTATCTTACCATGGCATTCCAATCACTCAATGCGCTTTCAGTACCAGAAGAACGTAAAAGCTACCTACGTACTTTGGCAAAACAAATTATGGATAGAGAAAGCTGATAGGTATTTTTTCTTCGGTATATTTTAGTCAAAAAAAATTGACTATTATTGGATTATGAAGAAATTTATCTATTTATTATCGATCTCACTTTTAATTTGTTGTAACGCAATTGCGCAAAACAGTTTAAAAAGTGCGTGGGAAAGCTTCTTAAAAAATGATAACGAAGCAGCACGCAAAAGCTTCGAAGAACTTTCCAAAAATCCCGAATTTGCAAAAGAAGCTTATTTATCGCTCAGCCTATTGACAGAAATGGAACAAAAAGATGAAGATGCCTTTAAGCACTTTCAAAAATTTTATCTTTCTGACAAAGATGCAGCAGCCCCCTACCTTTATGCCCTATGGCGAAGCCCTGCTGTAAATAACAGCTATGGCAAAATAACACCTGCTGCCTTGGTGTTGATGAATGAAATTATTAAAAATAAAGCCTATGACGGTTCCTTAAATGCAATGGCTTACGCTGTATTAGGCAAGCATTTTAATAGTGTAAAAAAAAGGATGGATGCAGATAAAGCCTTCAGCCAAATTGGAAGTATTGATCAATGGCTAATCACCAGCACTTTCGAAAATATTTCTACCAGCGGCTTCGATAAAGTTCACGCACCAATTCTTAATCCTCAAACTGACGCGACCTTCACAGGTAAAAGAAATATCGCCTTTGGCTGGAGGAAAGTTCCCCATTTAAAACGCGATAAATGGTTTGATTTTACTTTTTATGACGATCCCTTTAATGCAATTGTATTTGCGCAAACATTTGTTTACTCCCCTACGGATGTGGAAGGACAACTTAGATTCGGCGTTTCTGGATCAGCTAAAGTTTGGGTCAATGACCAATTATTGATATCAGAAGCTGAGGAACGGAACAATGATCTAGATTCTTACGCTTCATCTGTTAAATTGAACAAAGGGTACAACAGAATTTTAGTGCAAATTGGAGAGAGTTACGCCAACAACTCAAATTTCTTGTTAAGACTTACAGACAATAACGGATACGCAATCCCTAACCTTACACACACCACTGATTACCAGGCTTACCAAAAAGAGAGCACCTTCAAACCAGTAAGCATTGTGCCCACAGCCTACACCCACTTTAAAAAACTTATCGCTTCAGATAGCAGCAACTACCTCAACCAATTACTGCTAGCAAAACTTTACCTTAGAGACGATTTCGTATTTGAGCCTAGAATCATCCTAGAAAAGTTAAAACAGAAGTTTCCACAAAGCACATATGTAAACACTTTGATGATTGCCCTACATTCAAAAGAGGATAATCGTACAGGAGTAGAAACTTTGCAGGAGGAGATTAAAACATATGATCCAGAAAGCACCTATGCTTTGTGGCTTTCGTATAGCGAGTATTTTAACCAAGAAAATTTCGACAAATGCGAAGAAATTCTAAATGAACTAGAAAAAAGATTTGGCGAAGACAAGGATATCATAAGTAAAAAGATAAGCTTAGCAGGTAAAAGAAATCAACAAGAAAAGATAATCGGCTTAGTCGAGAAAGCTTATAAAACTTGGCCTGAAGTAAAAGGCTTTTCATACTTAAAATATGTTTTAGAAAAAGAGGTTAAAAAGAATGCTCAAGCAGATGCCATTATTGTAAAATACCTAAATGAGAATGACGATTATGAGTATGCAACCATGCTTTCAAACGCTTACTTTAACAAGGGCAATAGTAAAGCAGGTTTGGATGTTTACTTAGAAAAATTGAAAACCGACCCAGTAAGCACCGGCATTTATAGCGATTTAAGTGCCAAGTATTATGCTTTGCAAAAACACGATAAAGCTGAAGAGTATCTTAATCAAGCCATCGCCCTAGCACCTTACATTGCATCTTACCACAACTCCTTAGGTACAATTTACGAAGCAAGAAAAGAACCGGCTAAAGCAGAAGAAGAATATAAAAAGTCATTAAACATCAATCCAAATGATTATGAAGCATTAGAAAAACTTCGCAAGCTTAAAAATAATAAAGATGTATTTAGCTACTTTGAACAGCCAAACATTGTAGAACTTGTAAAAAGTGCACCAAAAGCTACAGATTATCCCGATGATCATGCTGTAATTTTAAACGAGGAAGTTCAAGCCGTTGTTTATGAAAATGGCGGTTCCGAAGAAAAGCACTTCGTTACTTCGAAAATACTTACCCAAAAAGGTCTCGAAAACTACAAACAATACAATATTTCTTATAATAGCGATCAATCGCTGACGGTAGAAGTGGCAGAAACCATAAAAGCCAACGGCAGTAAGACACCCGCCGAACAAAGCGAAGGTGAGTTAGTTTTTACAAACTTAGAGGTGGGCGATGTAATCAACATTAGGTACAAGCTACGCAATTATAATATGGGCAGTTTGAAGTCGCATTTCTGGACATCTTTCTACTTCTCGCATGGAAGTCCTTACGTGAACACCAAATATTCTCTGCTAATTAGTAAAAACAAAAAATTCAACTATAAATTTTCATTGAATGATATCCCGGTGAAAAAAGTAGCAGCTGATGAATTTGACCTATACAAATGGGAGGCAAATAAAGTTGAAGGGATGACTTATGAAGATAAAATGCCTCCTTTAGATGATGTTGCAAATATGCTATATATTTCAACCATTCCCGACTGGCAGTTTGTTGCGAATTGGTATAATAATTTAGCTACAGCGAAAGCTAGGAGCAGTTACGAAATTAAAAATGTAACCGACGAGCTATTCAGCGGTAAAAATTTCAGTGACATTCAAAAAGTGAGAAAAATATACGATTACATTACGCAGAATATATCCTACAGCTCTGTATCTTTTAGACAAAGTGGTATTGTACCTCAATCTCCGGCTACAGTAATTAATTCCAGAATTGGCGACTGTAAAGATGTTTCTACCTTGTTTGTAGCAATGTGCAAACAAGTTGGGGTTGACGCCGAGTTGGTACTTGTAAAAACAAGAGATAATGGCCAAAATACCTTGTTGCTACCAAGTATCGATTTCAACCATTGCATTGCAAAGGCTAATGTGAATGGAACCGAACATTACATTGAACTTACTTCTAGTGTACTGCCATTTTCTTCTTTTAGTAATGAAGATTTAGGCGCATCCATTCTTCCGATTAATGCTAACAGCAATAAATTGGTGAAATTGCAACCTAAAAACAGAGTACAAAACCGCATGAGCTATACCACAAAAGTTTTGGTTAAGGACGCTGATATGCAGCTTACAGAAACCAATTTCTGTACCGGCTCTGTAGCTAGTTTCATTCGTAACGGTTTTAAGGATTTATCCGCAAAAGATCAACTGAAAAAAATGAAGGAGGATATCAGTGCAAAATATCCAGACAATGAAGCTATTTCTCTAAGCTTTGAAAATCTTGATCCGAAAAAAGCTTTATCAGACACGCTGAAAGCAAGTTCATCCTACAATTTACTAAAGGTTTGTAAACCCGTTGCCGGTATGCTTATTTTTTCACTACCGTGGACTACGTCGGTTTCTCCATCGTCTTTAACAATCACTGAACCCAGACATTTTGGCGTCGATCTTAATCAACTATTTTGGTCTGATTTAAATGACGAACAAATTGAATTAACACTACCCGCAGGCAAAAAACTTATAGAAGCAGTTAAGCCACTGAATATCGATAATGAATATTTCAGCTATAAACTGAATAGCTTTATCAAAGGCAACGCGATTATCATTAAGCGGGAGATGAGCCTGAAAAAAGATTTTGTGAGTAAAGAAAAAGTAGTTGAATTCAACAACCTTTACAAACAAGTTGTAGAAGCAGATAACCAGCAGTTAGCTTATAAATAATTAATTAACTAACTGTTTAATTTGGATAAAAGGTCGGAGCTTAAAAACTCCGACCTTTTTGTTGTGATTTAATTCCTGCTACTCGCGATTCTATTTCACTTAACAGATCCAGTTGCAGCTACAAGTGGAATGGATAATATCTAACATTAATAGTATCGCATAGCTCTAACTCTTTTAGCTTAACAGTAATTGATCTGTGATAAAAAATTCAAAACTTCCAATATCAATTTAAAAAATACGAGCAACTAAAAAGCCCTTGAGAAAATCTCAAGGGCTTCGAATATTCTGAATAACAAAGATTATTCTGCAGACTCAGCAGCAGGTGCTTCTTCAGCTTTAGCAGCTTTTTTTGCAGGTGCTTTCTCAGCTGCAGCTTTCTTAGGAGCAGCAGTTTTTTTAGCTTCAGCTTTTGGAGCAGCTACCGTTTTTGCAGGAGCAGCGTCTTCTACAACAGCTGGCAATACTGAAACATATGATTTGTTATCTCTTTTCTTTTTGAAAGTTACAATACCTGGTACCAATGCAAATAAAGTGTGATCTTTACCAATGCCTACACCTTTATCTGGATGGTGTTTTGTACCACGCTGACGAACGATGATGTTTCCAGCGATAGCCTCTTGACCACCAAAGATTTTAATACCTAGACGTTTACTGTGCGACTCGCGACCGTTTTTTGAACTACCGGCTCCCTTTTTGTGTGCCATTTTACTATATTTTTACAATTAGCCAATCAGCTAATTAGTGAATTTACAAATAAGTTAACTACAGAGTGATACTCTCAATCTGGATTTTGGTGAATGACTGGCGGTGACCATTTTTCTTTTTGTAACCTTTTCTACGTTTCTTTTTGAAAACGATTACTTTATCACCTTTTAAATGAGACACGATTTTAGCTGAAACCTTAGCTCCTTTAACTGCAGGTGCTCCTACAGAAATTTTACCACCATTATCAACCAACAATACATTGTCAAATTCAATACTAGCGCCTTCATCCCCTTGTAAACGGTGTACAAAGATGTGCTGGTCTTTTGCAACTTTAAATTGTTGCCCTGCTATATTTACTATTGCGTACATTGTTTTAATATTTTTTTATTTTTATTAAACGAGGTGCAAATATAGAACAATTCTTTTTCATACACAATAGCTTATCAAAAAATTAATTGGGTTGTTGGTGCATTAGTCATTGGTTCATTGGTCATTGATTTATTGGTTATCTGGTCATTGGTTCATTGGTCATTAGTTCATTCATTGATTATTGGAATTTGGTCACTGGTTCATTGGTTCATTGATCATTAGTTCATTGGTCATTCAATATTTCTGCTCCAGTAGTTAAATTTTGTTAAAACATTTCTTTTGTGTTACGAATATTTCGTAGTTTTACGAATGAATAAAAATCACATGAAAAAACTTGTACTCTTTTTCATAACAATACTTTCAATTGATGCTGCTTTTGCACAGCAAATTCCCGAATTGGCGGTGGCAAAGGTAACTTACAATTTTATTCATGTTAGGGATACGAATAACCGCAGCAAGCCTTACGAGGAAGAAATGTTATTAATGCTTGGCAAAAACTGCAGTAAGTTTACCAGTAATGTGAGGTTTAAGCAAGAGCTTGAATTTATGACCGGCTTAGAAAGCCAAATAAAAGCCAACGGCGGAACATTTAATGGGTTGAGTATAAAATCTAACCGTAAAAGGGCTACACTTAACGAAGACTACTTTACTTTCTTCAACCACAATAAAACAGCCTTGGTGGCCCGACTCATCAACTATTATTTAGTAGAAGACAGTATCCCAAAAATCG
Organism: Pedobacter sp.; assembly: GCF_965249885.1. Lineage (GTDB taxonomy): Bacteria > Bacteroidota > Bacteroidia > Sphingobacteriales > Sphingobacteriaceae > Pedobacter. The sequence continues at coordinate 425,628 of NZ_OZ252254.1, forward strand.
ACTGGGAAATTAAAAAAGATACAGCGAATTTTTCGGGTATCAAATGCCAAAAAGCTACCGCTAGGTTTGGAGGCAGAAACTGGATTGCATGGTTTGCATCATCCCTCCCCTTTCAAGCTGGACCTTGGAAATTGAATGGATTACCGGGATTGATCGTAGAAGCCTATGATGACAAAAAAGATATCCAATTTTTGTTTACAGGATTTGAAGCCACCAATATTTCAGAAAAGGACAGGCCTAAACAAAAGGTTGTTGAGCGCTTAGATACCTTCGCTATGGCTAATGAAATTAAGGTAAACAATAAAGCCATTAAAACGAGCAAAGAAGAGCTCAAAAAACTAACGAAGGCTAGCAGTGAAAATCCGGCAGGTTTTGCAAAAGCGCAACTTTCGGGAACACCATTTGCCCAACTTGCGGAGCTGGCATCCAAAAGCAATATGGCGACGCCAAATGCCAACCCTGCACCTATCACCAACAATCCCATAGAAATTAAATAAATCAAATATAGATATCTTAAAAACACGTTTTTATCTACGAAAAAATCGTAGAGTTTAATACAAACAAATGATGACTTATATGAAAATGCTAAAAACAACCTTAATTGCGGGCCTATTTTGCGCCAGCGCATTTGCACAAAATCCTGATAAAGCTTTGGCGAGAGTAAGGTACACTTTCTCCCACCTACGCGACACTACACAACGCGATAATTTATACACTGAAAACATGCTGTTAGTAGTAGGGAAAAACGCATCAGTTTACACCAGTTACGATAAAATTAACCGTGATATGGAAATGCGTAAACAGATTGAAGATCAGATCAAAAATCAGGCAGGAGGACCAACAAGTATCAATATTAACCGGACGGGCTCCAAACCTGTTACCGCTGTTGATTATTTCTACTTCGTTAACGAAAACAAGTTTTACACCAAAGACCGAATCATTACCAGTTATTTAATTGAGGAAGAAGCACCGAAAATCGCTTGGAAAATCAGTAAGGATACAGCAAGTTTTTCAGGGGTAAAATGCCAAAAAGCAACCGCACGTTTTAAGGGCAGAAACTGGATTGCTTGGTTTGCTCCTGATTTGGCCTTCCAGAGTGGTCCTTGGAAATTAAACGGCTTACCCGGCTTAATCATTGAGGCACATGACGATAAAAATGAGGTGAAGTTTCAATTTGCAGGCATTGATAAGGTTGAAGGCGACAATAAAGCTAAGGATAGCGAACAACCAGTAACATTGGCAAATGGTTCTACTGGTATCGTTAGAATTGGAGGAATGGATGCAGATTCGTATTTGGGTAGTGAAATTAAGTTACCAAGCGATGCGATAAAAACCACTCAAAAGGAAATAGACAAACTGAAGGAAGCCAGAGACAAAGATCCACAAGGCTTTATGAATGCACAAATGGCAGCACGTGGAATCAATTCAAATGTAAGCGTAAGTTCAAGGGTAGTTACAGCTCCTGGTGGGCCTAAGAAAATCGTAATCAATAACCCTATCGAATTACCAGAGAAAAAATAACAACTATTTAAAAAGGAGATTAAGGTTAGGTCTCCTTTTGAAAAAAACCAAACACACAAATCAAAATGAAAAAGGTACTGTTCCTACTCATCAGCTTATTTAGCTTTTGTTTGCTATCGGCTAATGCCCAAAAACAAATTAAAGGAAAGGTTAAAGATCAGCATACCAAGCCTATCCCTTCTGTCATGGTTAGTTTAAAAGATAAGGAGGGAAATACACTTGGCTTTTCAAGAAGCAATGAAAAGGGGGAATTCAACCTGAGTACTGATGAAGCGGGAACAGACCTTTTTTTAGAATTCAGCATTATAGGTTATGAAAAAAAGAACCTTAGCTTGGCTGAGTTAAGCAAAAATGCGGAAGTTACTTTAACGGAAAGTCAAATTAACTTGAAAACAGTGGAGGTAAAAAACCGACCTCGCTTAAGTGCAAACGGAGACACGCTAAATTACAAAACTTCGGATTTTTCTGATAAACAAGACAGAAGCATTGGTGATGTGCTTAAGAAAATGCCAGGAATCGAAGTAGCTGAAAATGGAAAAATAAGCTATAATGGCAAGAATATCTCCAACATGTACATTGACGGCGATAATTTATTGGAGGATAAGTATGGAATCGGAACCAAAAGTATTCCGCATGGCGCCGTAGATAAGGTGCAGGTAATCGAAAAAGATCAGCCCATTAAGATGCTTCAAAAAAACAATACTAGTGATGATGTTGCACTCAATTTAGTGATAAAAGATGAAGCGAAACTAAAGATGATGGGTGATATTAAAGCGGGTTTAGGAACGCCAGATAGATTTGACGGCAATGCAAACGCCATGTTATTTAACAAAAAAGTGAAGTTTCTAAATAACATCAAAGGCAATAATATTGGTGTTGATCCGGGATTGGATTTAATGGCTTTCAATCCTTTGGGAAGCGAAAATACGAAGCCTTCTAACCTTTTATCTGCTGGAGCGGCTGGTGTACCAGTACTTCCTCAAAACAGAACCTTATTTAACAAAGCAGGGCAAGCCAACTTCAATAACTTATTCAAATTCAAAAACGATTTACAGCTGAGGGCAAATGTTTCTTACCTGTATGACGAGCGCAAGCAAGTTTACAACAAATCATCTGAAACCATACTTGCCGGACAAACTTTCGCCTATCAGGAAAACCAAGATAACTACATCAACCCACAAAAACTACGAGGACAATTTACTTTAACTGGAAACACTAATGATTATTATTTTAATAATGCTTTTATTGCTGAATATCTACCTGTTCGCACAAATTCTAATGTATTTATTAACGGTGTAGGCGCATTCCAATCTTTAAAACAGGATATGTTTACGCTCTCCAATGATTTGGCTTACCGCAAAAAATTCAAATCGGGTAATATGTTACATTTTTCCTCTTCTTTAAGCCGCAGCACACAGCCGGAAAATCTAGACATTAAACCTGGTCTCAACCAAGATATTTTGAATAGCGGAAATCCGTACAGTGGCTTAAATCAATTTTTGGATTTACCTACACTTTACACCAACAATTCTGTTGCTATGGCTTTTCCGAAAGGTAAGTTTGTGCAAACCTATAGGGCTGGATTTTTAGTGCAACAGCAAACTTTGGAAAGCACACTTAACAAAACCCAAAATAGCGGGCTTACAGAGCTTGCCACGGCCAACAGCTTGAATGATTTAGAGTGGCTTCGCTCTAAATGGTATATAGAAAATTTGTACGAATATACTTCAGACAAATTGACGGCGGGCTTGCGCATTCCTATCAGTTACAATACGATCAAATACAGCGATATCAATCACGATTTGAATGAAAACGTAGATCGCTTTTTTGTAAATCCTTCTTTGACCATCAAATATCAAACAAGCCCTGAAAATTACGTGAATATTGCCTATTCTTTCCGTAATAACCTTGGCACAATAGACGACTTATACAATGGAATCGTTTTAAGAAATTACCGTTCTTTTTTCGCCAATAATGCTCCCTTATCAGAAAGTTCACAACATGGTTTTTCTGGAGCTTTCAACTTTAAAAAAGCTATTGATATGATATTCGGAAACATTGCACTTAACTACAATATTACCGATATGAATACCATATCATCCTACACTATTAGCAACAATAGCCAGGTACGAATTGTACTTCCCCTACAGAACCAAATGAAAAGTTTAGGCTTAAACACTGGATTGAGCAAATACTTATTTTCCCTCAGAAGTACCGTAAGTGCCGGGTTTGCCGTTAATAGGAGCCAATACCAACAACTGCAGAATAACCAATTGCTGCCATTTATTAATGATGCTTACTCCTACAAAGCTGGCATTGAAGCCAAGCTCAACAAGTTTATGAATTTCTCCTACAGCGGAACTTTCTCCAACAACATCAATAAGGCTAAAGGGACGGGCGTGAGCAATAACTATCAACAATTAAGACAACAAGGCGGCTTAGCCATTACCATGTTTAAATCCGTATTTTTAAATCTTTCTGCTGAACACATTTTTACCCATCAATCTAGTCAGCCAGACTTAAAATACCTATTTGCCGATGCCAACATTAGATATAAAGTACTGAAACTGAAAACAGATTTAGAATTCGGCATTACCAATATTGCTAACGTCAAACGATTCGAAGCTATCAACGTATCGGCCAACTCGTTAACAGTGGGCACTTATGAAATTCCGGGTCGGGTAGCGATGCTTAAAGCGACCTTCAACTACTAGTAGTTTTATCAAATTTAAGTCTTGCATCATCGATTGGTTAGATTGATTTATGCAAGACTTTTTTATATTTGGATAAGACCAATGAAGAACAAAAATGATAGCAATTTTAGAGCAGCACATCACCAAACGACTTGGGAATGATATCGACCATTTGGATATTGTTTTAAAGAAATTCAAACCACTCCAAACTTCCAGAAATCAGCAAATCCTCACTCAAGGTGAAATCTGCAAATACGTGTATTTTATTGCAAAGGGTTGTTTACAGGTATATACACACGACAGTGAAATGCGTGAAACCACTCGTGACATCGTAACTGAAGATCATTGGTGCAGCGAACTGATCAGTTTTGGTAGCGGACAGCCCTCCACGGAAAACATTAGAGCCATAGAACCTTCCGAATTACTAGCCATAGATAGAAAGGGTTTTCAAGAGATGATGGAAACTGTACCGCAATTCGATAAAGTATATCGGCAAATCTTAGAAGCTTCCTATGCAAATTCAGTTTACAGGATCAACACCTTTGTGTCGCTTTCGGCATTGGATCGCATTAAATGGCTGATGCAGCATAGGCCTGGAATGATGACACGATTCTCAAGCAAGCTTATTGCATCTTACCTAGGTATCAACAAAGACGTTTTCAGTCGCCTTAAAGCCAAACTTTAATTGTAGACTTTTGTCATCGTTCAAAAAAATTGTGATTTGCAAATTGCACTATCATTCACAATTTAATTTTTTAACAATGACATCGTATCTTTTATTATTTCGAAATGCGAGTGCAGCAGATGGCTATTTAGCTACTTCGCAAGACATGGCAGACGACATGCCTAAATGGGAAGCATGGATTGGGAATATCGCCATGAATGGAAAGCTAGTTAGCACCGCCCCAATCCAATACCATGGCTCAATTGTAACTGCGGAAAGCACAGAAAACGCTCAGCCCTACAAAGAAGCAAGTAGCGTTTTGGTATCTGGTTTTTTAATTTGTCAAAGTGATAGCCTAGAAGAAGTACAACAATGGAGCAAAAGTTGTCCTATCCTAAAATACCCTAAAAGCTCGGTAGAAATTAGGGCTTTGGTTCCATTCCCAATTAGTTAGGAGGTTAAAATGGATAAATTTTTAACGTTAGGAAGATACCTTTTCCCACTATCATTTTTGCTTTATGTAGCGCTTCATTTTGGCAAACCCGAGGTTGGAATCAGTTTCATACCAACTTGGCTTCCGTTTCCACTTTTTTGGAACTACTTCACCGGATTACTGATACTTGCATATATCATCAGCTGCTTAGTTGGCCGATACGATAAGTTGGCAAGTTTGCTAATGGCAACTTATGTTACGTTAATGATTATTATGGTGCACATTCCCCGGGCGGCGGCATACGAAAACGACATGCTCAACATTTTTAGGAACTTAATGATTATTGGTGCATTACTGATTTACGCTAAATACGTTGCAAACGACAAGCGTTTAACTGGTTAATTAAATCATCACGATTTGCTTCGATTATCATCAATGATATGATTGCCGATGTTTAAGAATGGCTAATTATTTAGAGCAAACTTTGTTATATTTAAGGAAATATTCTAGCCATACGTTGGGCAAACCTACAGCGCAATGAATATCTACCTAAAATCATAACATCAAAATGAATACAAAAATTGTAGTGTTAACAGTAGCAACGAGCTTATTGTTTACGGCCTGCCAAAGCAGTTCAACAACAAGCGGAGAAAACAAAAATGCAAAAACTGAACAACCAGTAAGCAAAGCAGAAAAAAATATCGCATTTATTGTGGCGAAAAACTATTTCGCGAATAACACGCTAACTAAGCTGGATAGTGCGAAAATTGAAACTGCTGATAGGTTTAATGCCGCTTTTGGTATGGCAACGACGATGGGCAAAGATGGTAGGCCGACTGAAATTGACTTTAATAAACAATACGTGATTGCTATTATATTACCAGAAACGGATTTAGCTACCAACATTGAAGCAGTTAGCTTACAGAAAGTTGAAAACGGTGATATTGTACTTAGTTACAGGGTAATAACTGGACAAAAACAATCTTATAAAATCAGACCAAATTTGGCCATTGTGGTAGATAAGGCTAATAATGGGAATGTAAGGTTAAATGAAGTAAAATAAAACACAAAAAAGGCATCACCGCTAATAACAATTAAGCGTGCTGCCTTATAAAATAAACCTATCGTCTGATTTAGTTCTTTTTAGTTTCGATAAAAATTTGTGCCTTGCTTGGGTTATTCTTCATTACATTAACCTGAACAATTTCATTGGGATTAATCTTATTGAAATCAGCCACATCTGCCACTTTTCCGTTCACTAAGTATTCTACTTGCTGCTTACCGATATTGGCGGTATCGCTTATTTTAACGGCTCTAATAACAATTCTCTTTTCACCGTTTGCAGGAGGCATTTCGCTAGCTCTTGATCTCCTAACGCCAATAGTAACGTCATTAACTACTGGCTTATCTGCTTTACTACTGCTATCGACTCTAACGAAAACAAAGTTTTTTTCCAAAGAATGACGTATGATTTTAGCATCTTCAGGAATATTGAATTTTACACGTAGCTGAGCAACCAGTTCATCTAAATTAGGTATTCCTTTTTTCAAACTATCCCTATTTATGCTGATGGAATTAACCACAACATTTGCAAAGGAAACCGTATCGCGATGATTGCTTTTTGGAAGAGCGATTTTTTTTACGCCGCTTTTTACAAATGTTGCCCGAGCTTTTTTAGGGTTAGATTTAGACGTTACCGTTTGAACGGTGTCTATGCCAACAATTTTTGATAACATTGGGATATGTGTTTTGATATCCTTTTTTGAAACGGTAAAAGCTAAGGTAACCGCCAATACCGGCACAACTAGCGCATATCTACCTAAATTAATTTTCGATGAACGTTTCAAATTCATCATCTGAATGCGTTTTTTTAAATCTGACAGATTGAAATTATTGACAATGGCGACCGATGCATTTAATTGTCCTACTCCCAGCAAACTGTACTGATAGGCCTTTTTATCCATGCCTTTTTTCAAAATGCGCTGATCGGTGATAAACTCCAGGTTTTCTTTAACCGCTTTTTTCATTAACCACACCCCTGGATTGAACCAATAGAAAACCACACTTAATTCGGCCAAAATGATATCCAAAGTATGCCACTGTTTAACGTGCACCATTTCATGTGCTAAAATCGCATCCAACTCATTATCGCTATGCAAATTTGGATTTACATACACTGTTTGCCAAAATGAAAATGGGCTTACACTCTCTTTCAATAAACGTACTTGATAATTGGCCACTTTACCAGGGCTCGACTTACGATGAATTTTATACAATGATATGAACTGCACAGCCAAACGTAAAGTCATGAAAAGTACCCCTAAATAAAATACTGCACTTAAGATAGGCCAATTGTTGATGAAAAATCCCTTCGGCATTAAATCAGCAGCCTGTTGATTGAGTTGGGGCAAGTAAGCAACTACGCCATTATCCATTTGTTGCTGATGGAAAAAATCCGTCAAGTCAATAAAAGGATAAACCGTTGAAAACAGAATACCTAGCACTAAAAAGCAACGATTTAACATATAAAAAGTTAACCTTCGAAGTACGAGGTGATAAGCTGCCGCAAATAAAAGCAGCACCAAATTAATCTTTAATAGGATGATAAAAAGCTGTGGCATAGCTACTGATCTTGAGGTTTCTCGATAAGGTCAATTATTTCCTTCAGCTCTGCTGCACTAATTTTCTTGTCTTTAGCAAAAAAAGCAACCAATTCTTTGTAAGAATTTTGGAAATAACTATTCACAAAGCCGTTCATGAACTTTTTTTTATAATCGGCTTCTTTCACTTTAGCGCTATATCTTATCGCGTTAGCATAACGCTCACCTTTTAAATAACCCTTACGTTCTAGATTTTTTACAGTGGAGGCCACAGTAGTATACGGTGCTTTTGGCTCAGGCATGGCATCCATGAAATCCTTAATAAAACCTGGACCTACCTGCCAAACGGCTAACATTGCTTCTTCTTCTTGTTGTGTTAGTTTTTCCATCTATCGCTACGAAATAATCGTAAATATACGAAACTATTTCTTATTTACCAGTCAGGCAAACAGTAATTTAAAATAGTTTGAAGATGGGCTTAAACCAATTATTTGAACAAGAAGCTACGATTATCCTTTTTCCACTCTGGACCTACAGGAACATCAATCCAAAAAGGTTTTTTAAGGGCTGATTTTCGTTGCCAAATCCCATCTGAAAGTTGCAAATCAGTACCCAGTTTTACAAAACCAGTGCTTAAACTAGTGCCTTCCGCTTGGTTACTTTGTATTTTCAGATTTGCAGGTTCATCCGTCATGGTAATTAATGTGCCAGGATTAAGCACGTAATTACCGCTAATAGTAACGCCATCTGGAACTACTACCCTTTTGGCATCTTTACCAGCTCCCAACACAAACGCTTCTTTGCTGTTTACTATGATATTTCTTTGAACGTCAGCATTTTTTACCTGCCAGTAATCACTTAAGGCCGGGTTTTCAAAGGCATTCATGATAGATATGGAAGCTCTTAACGAAGTGCCCGCTATTTTGTACAGGTAATTATCGTATACCTTTTGATTTTCGCCGATGATACGTACGCCGCCAGTATTCGACACATCATTCCCGATAAAATAGTTAGCGCTTACCTCTGAATGATTGCCATGCCTAAAAGTTACCGTACCAACGCATTCGTAGAATAAGTTATTGATAATTTTATTGTAGCCAGATTTAATGGAGATGATTTCAATTTCGCCATTGCACTTGTCAAAAATATTACTCTCCACCGTTGTGTAGGAATCATTCATGGAGTAAGTGCTTGTACCAATACGGATGGTTTCTCCGCCATTAACGCCTAAATCTGGTCGCGGACCGAAATAATTATGATCAATTTGGTGATAATTTGCCTTATCATCTAACCAAACTACCAATGTAGTGCCTTGGTGAGTTTTGCCGGAGATGGAACAATGGTCTACCCGATTTTTTGTACCATACAAGGAAACCCATTTGTAGTCCACTGTTTTATCAGAAGGATTGTAATCTTCGATACTGGTATTGGTGAGGCGGCAATTACTACTGGTTTTGGTAAAAATCACCACATCATCTTTCAATGAAAAACCATTTCTAAACGATAAACCATCTACAGTTAGCCACTCTCCGTCAATCTTTAAATTGGAATTGCCGCTAAGAATTACTGATCCTTTTGTTTCTGCAATTAAAGTAATCGGTTTTTCAGCTGTTCCTTTACCTTTAAAATTAACTTGCTGACTTTTCCAGTCACCATTTTTCATGATCACTTTATCCCCTGCTACCAAACTAAGTGCATTCAATTCTGTTGCCGAACTCACCGTGTACACATTATTCTTGTTTTGCGGTGCCTCTTGTTCCTTTTGCTTTACAGCATCATCAACATTAGATGCGGCACAAGAACTGAAACCAATGAGGTTAATGAGCAGAAAGCCCAAAATTAAGCTTTTAGAATTTTTCATATTAATTGCTAAGTAAATTTGCGCCAATTATTTTTCCGTTAGGGCTTTTTACCAAAAGCTTTTGGTTTGGCTGTAGTTTAAAAATATTTGCACCTATCAATTTGCCATAAAATGAGTCTATTTTACCAGATTGATAAAAATTGCAGTTGTTCACCAGAATATCATCCCAGCGGAACTCCCTAAAATCTAAAGACCTACCGCCTTTTCCGCTATTTACAAAATTAGAATTGATTACCCTTGCGTATTGCACACCCAAAAGTTTAATCGCGGCACCTTGTTCTCTATTATCCACTTCGTTAATGGTACAGTTTTCAATGGTAACGAAAGGACCTAAAGTACTTTCATCATTTCCACCACGATAAACGTTGATGGCACTTCCCAAAATTTGAGAAAAAACACAGTTTTTGATGATGGTATATTCTGCGCCATAAATTCCTTTGTCATCTTTCTCTTCAGCCAAGTTAATACCTGAGCCAGAGATATTTCTAAACAAAGAATTAGTGATAACCAAACTATCCGCCAAAGTTGATTTACTGCCTTTAAAGCCAGCAAAACTACTTTCGTTAAAGTCGTAAAATTCGCAGCCATCAATAAATGCTTTGTAAGTTTTGTTCATCGGCTTTTCGGTAGATCGAATGCCGCAACGGACATCTCCACTACTTCCAAAAGCGCCTTTAAAAGCTACACCTTTAACTTTAACCGATGCTCCATTTTCGATGGTGATAAATGCAGCCAAGGTTTTAATGCTACTATTTACCAGCACTGGTTTTGTTTTCAAACCCGCAGCTGCTCGGATGGTGATGGATTTATCGACAGTAATTTCATCTTCCAGCTCGTAAAAGCCAGTATCGGTTAGTTCCAGTACATCTCCGTCCGCCAACGTTGCTATCATTTGTGGTAGCTTTTTACTCTCTTTAATAGCAACACGAACTGTTTTGGGGTTGGCATTGGTAGATTTTATTTCTTGCTTGTACCAAGTAGCACCAACATCATTTTTCTGAACAAAGCTCATTTTTTTCAGCGGCGCACCATAACCTTCTAAATAAGGAAAAGACATGCCATTGATGGTTATCGAACTTGGTTTTTGAAAAACGAAGCCACTTGGAGCTTTTACATTTGATCCCAGTGCATTATTAGACACAACTACGCCTTTATCGTTATTTTCATCAGCATAAATTGAGGCCGCTGGAGTAATAAGTAAGTTCTTTGAAAATAGTACTTTTTGTGGTGATAAAGTACGTTCTGCATCTTTTCCTGCGCCAAATAGCAAGGTTTGACAATTGATGAAAGTGTTGTTAGCAATTTGTACATCTACTACTTGATAATATCTGTTGATGAGCGAATTTGGCACACCGTTCATTAAAGCCAATGGCGATCTGAACGCAGTTCCTTTTAAATCTTTAAACACGTTGTCAATCACTTTATGACCTGGATTGATTACCCTTACGCCGCCGGTGAAAGGCTTGTTGTTGCCCAAAAATAGATTGCCCTGCACCACATTTTTAGCGCCATGCCTCAACACCAAACTTCCTTCACATTCAAAAAAAGTATTGAAGCTGATGTTGTTTTCGCCTGACTTGATGGAAACGATTTCAACTTCACCGCTGCATCTTTCAAAGTAGTTATGAACGATTTGCGTATTAGATGCGGTTAAGGAATATCTGGAAACGCCAATGCGGATAGTTTCGCCACCATTGGAACCAAAGCGTTGACGACCGTTGAAGTAATTGGAATCAATGCTATGATAGTTTTGCTGGCTTCTTTCATCATTCAATTCGGCAATAATTACAGGCCCAGCATTTAATTTATTGGTAAATGTGTTGTGATCCACACGGTTATTTTTACCCCAAAGCGCCACCCATGAATCAGCTGCAAAACGCTCTGGCTGACTGAAATTTTCTATGGCAAACTGCGTGATACGGCAGTGGTTGGCCAAATTATTATTATCAACCCGAAATGTAATTAGATGTTCCTTTGGGCTGTAGCCATTATTGAAATGAAATCCTTTAACGTAAATATATTCGCCACCAATTTTAAGGTTAGATTTCCCTGTAATTTTTACGCTATTGCCTTTTTCAGGCTTTACCCAAATAGGCTGCGATTTAGTGCCTTTACCAAAAATTACCAACTGTACGTCAACCCAAATTTGATCCTTGAGTAAAATCACGTCTCCTGGTTTAGCCTTTGCGACGGCTGTTTTTAATTCTGACGGACTACTTACTAATATTTCTTCAGCATAAAGGGAACGAGCGGCAACGAATAGGAAAAAGATTGAGCAAAGAAACTTGGACATTTTTGGTTGTTTGGGTGTTGGATTTTGGTTATTGGTTATTGCTTATTGATTATTGGTTATTGGTTATTTTGCTATTTAACCTGCCGCTATCGATCGGTAGAAGAACAATCTTCAAGCCGACCGAAATGCATGCAAGCACATATAAACCAAAAAAATCTTATTTCTGCATGTAGATATCAAATTTTATAGTAGAGTTTCCAACCGTTGGAGCAAGCACACACTCTTTCACATGAATTACCGCCAATTTGGAAGAGTTTGGATTGCCGATGTCAGGGATCCTCACTGCAATTAAGTTGGCGTTGGTAGCATTAAATATCGAACTGCTAGGCGTTGCAGCAGCATCATATCTAGGTCCACTACTACTGATAGACAAGGCCCCGACTCTCGTTGCTAAATCATCCAATTTGCCAGCAGCCAAGTCATCGTAAACTAGTTTTTCCGCCGTTACAGTTGGCAATAATACCCTAAATCTGGTAGCACGCATGTCTGCAGCTGGACGCGAAAGTACCCACGATACACCATTACATCTGAAGTTCGAAGCCACATTGGTAGTGTTGGTAGGCGCATAAAATGTTGGACCACTGCTTGTAGCATAAAACAAAAATGCCATGGTCAATTCACTTGCATTTAATTCGCAGTTGCCTTTGGTACTTCCATCTGTATCGAAGAAAATGGTATTGGTGCCGGCAGTTTGTGCAGTCATAGTTACGTCTCTGTACACTTTACTGAAATAGGTAACATTTAACGGAATAACTAATTCCGACTGTAAATCATCAGTATCAACGGCAATCAACTTGATATGCTCCGCTCGCATTGCATAGTTGTAACTACCATTGTATGTATACGTTTTCACACCATTCAAATTGTTAGTTGATCCTAACAACTTGTAAGTACCATCCCTATCATCATAAATATCTACCCTTTTTAATCCAGTAACTGACGTGATTTGTCCATTAACGGCCGTAGCACCCGATGTATTTGGGGTAACCGATGCAGAAAAATTTAGAAACTTAGGCTTGAAAATAGAAACATCAACCGGCATATTGATGATAATCTCGCTGGTTTGATTGTAAATATCTGTAGCCCTAACTTTGATATGCTGAGCAGCTTTACGATAGGTGTAAGCATAATTTAGCGCATACTGCTTCAGGTTATTGATGCCGGTAATGCTGTTCACCAAAACGTAAACATTTTCGGTTTGAAAATCGTCTAAAATATCAACCTGTTTTATGCCATAATCAGAAGTGATATTACCACCAATTGCCGTGGCACCACCACCTAAATCGGCTGTAATTGCAGTTGGAAAGGCATTAAATTGCGGTACAGTTGGATCAAAATACTTAATGGTAATAAAACCTTCTAACGAAGTATTATTACCTTGTTTCACCAAAACTTTAACTCCTTTAACAGCGCTCATGCTGTTTACTGGAAATGCCGCCAAAGGAATGGCTAACTGGTAAGTTGGTGTAATGGCGCCTTTATTATCGGTAACGTGGATTAGCGAATCTGTTTTATTGGTACGTACCAAATAACAATAAACAAATTTCACACCGTCTGCTGCCGAGATATCACTTTTCAGCTCATCACCTAAATCAAATGTTTTAGTTGCCCGGTTAAAGGTATACTCTGGGGCACTTACAGTTCCTTCGCCAACATCAGAAAATTCATTCTTTTTACAACCAATAATTATCAATGTTGCGAAACAGCAAAATGATAATATGTTAAGGATTTTTTTCATTATTCAATTCTTTTAATATCCCGGGTTTTGTTGAATTTTAATATCTGTATTTGTATCTATCTCACGTTGTGGAATAGGCAGCAACAGCTTGTCGTTAGTTACATTAGCCTGCAAAGTAGCCAAAGGGATAACTGGCGTAAACCTTCTGTAGTACTCCTGATACTCGTTTGCATAATGCGTTTGAATAGTGCTAACCGCTTGACCAAAACGGATCAAATCAAACAAGCGTTGATTTTCAAATGCAAACTCTAGACGGCGTTCTTTAAGCAGTGCCGACTGGAAATCTGTATTTGTAGCGATGGCATTAGCACCCGTTGCTGGATACTTATAAAACGCCGATGTAAACGTACCGGTGGAGTAATTAACCGCTCCTGCCCTTTCACGTATTTGGTTGATCAGAGCCATAGAAGATCCAGCCGGACCATCGTAACCCTGAGCTTCGGCCTTCATTAATAGAATATCTGCGAACCTCAATACTGTGAAGTCGTTTTCACCATCACCAGCAACTACCACTTTAGAAAAAAACTTATTAACGTAGTACGGCGTGGTACTATTGGCATAAATAGAAATTGTTGCATCTCTACGGGCATCATTAGCAATTGTTGAACCAGTGGTAAATGCGCCGTAAATACTTGTACTTGGGTAATTAAAACCACTACCGTCGCCATTGATAATGGCGTCACCACTACTTGCAGGAGCAAATAAATTTGGCATTGGATTTCCCAAACCAACTAACCCCGATTTGTAACGCACTGCGAACAAAATTTCCTTATTCATTTCATTATTGATGGCAAACACACGAGGGAAAGTGCTTTCTAAACCATAGCCGCTGTTGGCGATAATATCGTTCAGTAGTGCTAAAGCATCAGCATTGCGTGGCACTGGCAAGGTCAAAAACACTTTCGCTAACATACCTTTTGCAGCCCACGAGTTAGCTCTTCCTAAGTCGGTAGATGGAATTTGACCGAATGGCCTAGCACTTGTTAAATTAACAGCAGCTTCTAAATCCTTAACGATCAAATTATAACACTCAGTTACTGAAGAACGATTGATTTTACGAGCTTGAGCAGCATCCACAGGTTCGGTTACAATGAAAACCCCACCGTACAAACGCACCAAGTTGAAATAATGATAAGCTCTAATGAACAGCGCTTGTCCGGCCAGTTCATTGCGTTGCGCATCGGTAACGTTAGCGGTAGGCTTACCAAAAACCAACTGATTGTTTTGATAGCTTACGCCCAAACTACGCAACACATAGTTTACGTTGCGGATGCTTTTGTAAACCGCTAACCAGTAGTTGTAAATTTGCTGGTGCGATGGACCTGCCGTGTACAAGTTAAGCACGTTAAGTTCCATGTTGACGTTAGTGGTACTGTTTACTGAACGTTGACGAGCATTATCGGACCTTAGTTCCGTAAATTGCCATTCGTTTAGTAAAGGCTCCTGCATACCGTTGTAGCAGCCGCTTAAAGCAACACTTACTTCTTTATAATTTTTATAGTAGTTGTCAACCACCTCATTAGATATAGGCTCTTGATCTACTAGCTTTTTACAAGCTGTAGATGCTAAAGCCAGAGATACCACTATGATGAAGCGAATTGATAGTTTATAGAATTGTTTCATGATAAAATGGCATTAAAAGTTAAAGTCAAGACCAAATGTATAAGTACGGTTAACCGGGAAACCACCACGTTGATATCCAACAATTACAGGAGAAGCATAATCAGCTGTGGTTAACCTTGCCTCTGGATTGATACCCCTATATGAGCTTCCAGTTATGAAGAACAAGTTATCAACCGTAGCATATAACCTTAAGCTATTGATCTTCAATTTTTTGGTTGCTTTTGTCGGTAAGGTATAACCAACAATTACATTTCTGATGTAGGCATAAGTAGCACTTTCCACGCCGTAATCAGTTAATAGTAAATCTGCAGCGATACCGTTGGTTGAGTAAGGCGTTTTTCCATCACCAGGGTTAGCCGGGCTTACCCAACGGTTTTTAATGTAGTTCGCATTTTGGCGTTTAGATTCGTTGTAGAACAAATCGCCATTAATTAACTGACCACCTTGCGAACCTTGGATCAATACATTTAAGTCGAATTTTTTATAGCGAATAGTGTTGGTAATCCCCCAAGTAAAATCTGGGAAAGGAGAACCGACAATTACCCTATCGTTCACATCAATTTTATTATCGCCGTTGATGTCCTTCAGTTTAACTCCACCTTCTCTGTAGTAACTTTGCAAAATTGAAGTTTGCCCTGCGGCCTGAGCGGCATTTGCTTCATCTTGTGATACCCAAACTCCATCGGTTTTGTAACCAAAAAACTGAACATAAGGCTGACCCACTATAGATGCATAAATTTCGCTACGCTCTCCGTAGTTGTACAAATAAGGTTGATCACCACCTAAACCTAGCAACTTGTTACGATTAGCAGAAAAGTTGATGGAGCTAGTCCAGTTAAAGTTTTTAGTGCCTATATTATTTGAAGTGAATTCAATTTCAAAGCCTTGATTTCTGATTTTACCGTTATTTGTCCAGAAAGCATCAGATCCTGTAATGGCTTGCTGCGCCTGCTGTAGCAATAAGTTGTTGGTAATTGAACGATAGAACTCTAAGCTTAACTGTACTTTGTTTTTGAACAAGCCTAAGTCTAAACCGATGTTCGTTGAGTTGGTTGTTTCCCAAGTAATATCTCTTCCGAAAGTTACTACGTTATTAGGCGATTGACCTGGGCTAACCTGTCCGGTACCATCACCAAAAACATAATTAGAGCGGAACAATAGATCTAAGTAAGAGAATGGCGTGATTCGGTTGTTACCGGTACCGCCATAACTTGCTCTTAATTTTAAAGTTTCTAGCCACTTTCTCGAACCTTTCATAAATGGCTCGCTTGCAATATTCCAACCAGCAGAAAATGCAGGGAACCAACCTCTTCTGTTACCTGGCCCAAAAATTGAACTTTCATCGGTACGTAAACTCGCTGTAGCGATGTATTTTCCTTTATAATCGTAGTTGATACGACCTAAATAAGAAATCAAGCCTGTTTTTACGTTTACCGGCAATGCAGGTGCCTGATCAAAATAGGCCGCCTGATTTAAAGTAGTAAAGTCATCTGAAGGAAAATTATAACCAATTTGCTGCGAACCAGTTACCGAGTTACTTTGCATGGTAAAACCTAATAAACCAGTGAAATTGTGGTTGCCAAATCTTTTATTGTAGTTCATGGTATTTTCCCACAAAATATCTACAGTTGTTCCATTGGTAATAGTCGCCGAGTTCACATCGCCATCTTTACGAGCCTCACTTCTAATTAAGTTTTTATCTTCTCTTGATAAATAATAAGTACCAACTGATGATTTGAAAGACAGGTTTTTAGTTGGATTATAAGTTAAATCGGTTCCAGCCTGAAAACGATAGCTTTCCGAATACCTTTCCTCTCGTTGTGCATGAGACAGCGGGGTGTTATTGGTAGAAGAAAAAGGAGAAACCGCTCCTGTACTTTGCCAAAAAGAGCCATCAGGCATGGTCCCTGCGTAGTTTAAGTTAGTAAAGTGGCGAGCTTGTGCCCAATCGCCCGATCTTAAATTAGACCATTGTGCATTCTGGTTTACGAAAGCTGAGGTAAATGCAGAGTGGAAAACTGGCAAAAATGAAGGAAAACGGTAGTAATTGGTAAAGTTTTCTGATGGTCTTTGAATTTTAGTGTAAGTTGGATTGATGTTCACATTCAGCATCAACTTTGGCGATAAATTGACATCTAGTTTGACACGTACGTTGCCTTTGTTATTTTCGCTGTACTTCATCACACCTTGATCTTGTTGAAGGTTTCCAGACACGTAATAACGTAGGTCTTTTTTACCGCCAGCAACATTGAGCTGCAGGTTGTAAATACCAGCATTACGTAGTGCTTCCTGTTGCCAATCTGTAGGCGAACCGCTGATTTGATTTTCAATGATGTAAGCAGCACGCTCATTTGCAGTAATCAGATTTCTTGAAGCAACGGGTACGCTAGGATCATTTTCCCTCAATTTAGCTTCTGCAAAAAGCAATTCTGTATATTCCGTAGTTGATAGAATTGGATACACCTTATAAGCTTCTTTTAAACCATAAAATGATTTCACAGTAAATTTTGGCTTATCAGCAATTCCTTTTTTAGTGGTTACTAAAATAACTCCGTTGGCACCTCTAGAACCATATATTGCTGAAGAAGCTGCATCTTTCAACACCTCAATTGACTCCACATCATAAGGATTGATAAAGGCTAAACCATCAGCAATTGGATGTCCGTCCACTACAACTAAAGGTTCTGCATTAGCATTAATGGATGCCGCTCCACGAATACGCAGCGTTGGATCGGAACCTACTTCCGAACTGTTATTTTGTACCGTTAAACCTGCAATTTTACCAATCAAAGCATTATCGAGCCTTGATGTTGCAATTTCATCGAGATTTTTGTTCTCTAATTTGCTAACTGCAGAACTTACGGTAGATCTTTTCTGTGTTCCGTAACCTACTACCAGCACTTCACTCATAGAATTTACATCTTCCTGCAAAGTAACATTGATCGTAGTGGTATTATTTACCGCTTGAAAAAAACTTTTATAACCTAATGATTTGAATTCAAGTATCTTGCCTTTCTGAACGGATATTTCGTATTCACCTTTTTCGTTAGTGGAAACACCTTTGTTGGTATCCTTGATAGTTACAGAAACTCCCGGGATTCCCTGTCCATCTTCAGATTTGACAACGCCCTTGACTTTTACCGTTGTTTGTGCCCACACAGAAATAGTCCACATACAAGCCAGTAAAAAAACAACGCTGCTAACGCGATTTTTTAATGTCATAGTAATCAGTTTTATATTGGTTAGTGCATCAATATCAAATTAATGCTTGGTTTAAATTGGTCGACCAAAAATTGGTTTACCAAATATATCATTATTATTTATATTCCAAAAATATTTGATTGTTAATTGGAATATTTTGGTTTGGTTGCTTTAAAAGAGAGCGCTTTTAAATGATGGAGGAGAGTTTATTAGGATGTTAAACTGTTGCCAACGTTTTGATGATTGGCAACAGTTATAATTGCGGCAACATTATGAGAATGCTAAACCGCCATTGATATCGATGTTATTACCGGTTAGGAAACTTGATTCGTCTGACGCTAAGTAAGCCACTAAATCGGCCACTTCCTTGGCATCGCCTTCTCTTTTTAGGGCAGTGGCGTTAGCTACATTTGTTCTCACTTCGCTTTTAGTAAAGGTATCGTGGAAAGTAGTTGCAATCATTCCCGGAGCTAGCGCATTCACTCGAATCCCTTTGGGGCCAAATTCTTTCGCTAAAGCTCTGGTGTAAGTCATTACCGCACCTTTTGAAGTAGCATAAGCACTTGCTCCTGGGCCTCCACCATCTCTGGCAGCTAACGAAGAGAAGTTAACGATAGAAGAACCTGAAGGCATATAAGGTGAAGCTGCCTTAACCGCTAAAAACACCGATTTCAAATTAACGTTCATCACGAAATCCCAGAAATTTTCATCCATTTCTGCGGTTGTTTTACGAGCTACCAAGCCACCTACAACATTTACCAAGACGTTAATTTCGTTACCAAAAGCCGCTTTAGCTTGCTCTACTAAAGCTTCAACATCGGCCGCTTTGGTCATATCTGCTTTTACTATAATCGCCTCACCTCCCAAATCTTTAATCATTTGCAAAGTTTCTTCTGCTAATTGTTCATTATCGAAGTAATTAACTACCACTTTTGCACCTTCCTTTGCCAATTGCAAAGAAACTGCTATTCCTATGTCCCTAGAACCTCCAGAAACTATTGCAACTTTGTTTTTTAAACGCATATTGTTATTATTTAATTCTTTATGATTTAGATGAAATATATTTAATACATAACCAAGAAACTGGCACTAAAACCGCAGCCAGCACAAAAAACGACACATAACTGGTTTGTGTGATTACTGGAACTGCCCACGTAGTAAGCAAGGTACCTGCTACTGCCGCTGTACCGCCCATACCTGCTACAGTTCCCACATTTTTACCATTGAAATAATCGCTAGGTAACGTTTGTATGTTGCCAATAAGGTATTGAAAACCGAATAAGGTTAGGCCGATTAATACCATTGCCAAGGTTGGCGTATCCTTTAACGTGCCTAGCTGATAAACGATAACCACTAAAGAAGCCAGCATAATTACACTGCCAACAGCAATGGCATTTTTACGAGCTTTTTGTGGCTCGATACCTTTTTTAATTTGTGCAGAAGCATGGTAGCCCCCCAATAAACTACCGATGGCAGCAAATAGATACGGCACCCAGGTGAAAGCTCCAATTTGTTTGATATCGAACATGAATTGTTCTTTTAAAAAAGTTGGCAACCATGTCACGAACAACCACCAAACCGGATCAATGAAGAATCTGCCAGTAATGATACCCCAAGTATTTCTAAACTTCAGCAGCTCTTTCCAAGTCAGTACTGGCGCTTGATCTACCGCAGCATTTACTTCTTTTACTTCAGTTTTAGCTAAAATGTGGTTACGCTCTTCTTCTGTAATCCAAGGATGCTGATCAGGCGTAGCTTTATTGATGTACAACCACGGAATAATCCAAATTAAGCCTAAAACAGCAATAAGCACGAAGGTCATTTTCCAGCCGAACATTAAATACAGTGCAGCAATAATTGGTGCCGAAACTACGGAACCTAAGGAAGCTCCTGCACCGAAAATACCTTGGGCAATTCCCCTTTCTTTTGCCGGGAACCACTCTGCGTTACTTTTTGTGGCGCCAGGCCAGTTTCCAGCTTCACTGAAACCTAACATGAACCTGAAGATGTTGAACGACATTAGCGATTTGGCAAAAGCATGAAGGGCGATAGATACACTCCAAGCAATAATGGAAAAAGCCATGCCCAATCTTGTACCAATTGCATCCATCAGCTTACCTGTAAAGGTTTGGCCTAAAGCATAAGCAATCATAAAAAATGTGGTAATTAACGCCAAGGCACTTTTATTGTCCACATCGGCTATGCCAAATTCCTTGTAGATATAAGGCCAAAGGATATTGATCGCACTTCGGTCAACATAATTAATTACGGTTGCTAAACCAATAAGGGCAATAATCCACCACCTTAAGCCTTTTACTTTCATTTATTTATTTTTTATATCAATATTAGTGACACCTTTTGCAGCGCCTATTACTTTATTGTCGGCATAAACTTCATTGCCAACAGCCTCACCTTTACCACTTTTTAAGCGTACGTTAATGCCATAACCCTCAGCATTTACATTGCAAGTGTTATTGATGAATTTGTTGTAACTCCCCCATCCTTCGTAAGCACAATTCACCTGATAACCATCCGTAAGTACGGAAGGCTGTGTGTTGTAACCTGTGTTGTTGATGATGAGGTAATGATTGCCTTTGATGTCCATCCAGCTATCTGCACTATTTGCACCAGTAATTCCCTGCGCTTCAAAAGTATTTCCACTGATAATGCCACCTGTAGTACCCTCTTTTACATCGATACACTCGGCGGCAACATAAGGACCTAATTTGTTATTGATGACTTGGTTAGAATCACATTGATCAGGTTTTCCATCAGTATATTTTGGCCAATTGCTATAAGCAGAGCCGATGTAAATTGCTTCACCGTAACCGGGATTTTTCTTCCCCGTATGGTTAACTTCGCAATTGCGTACCACATTGTGTTTGGAGAACATTCTGAAGTGAATACCTTCTTCCCCTAAATCGGTTACCAACACACCATCAATCAAATTATTGCAAGCACCATCTGCTACAATGCCTTTTAGTGCATTTTTTACGGTAAAGCCTCTAAGCTTCCAAAAATTAGCTTTTAAATGAAGTACGTAGCCAGTTTGGTTATTTCCAGCATCTAAAATTGCGCCCCTGCCGCCAATAAGCACAATAGGTTGTTTGGCCGTACCACTAGCTTCTGCTTCAATTACAAACTTGCCATCGTAGGTACCATCTTTTAATATGATCGAATCTCCAGGCTTAGCAGTAGCTAAAACTCGCTTAAGCTGTATGCTATTGGCCACAATAATTGGCTGAGCTACCCTTGTTGAAAAAGGCTGTATTGCATAGCTTAAACCTAAGCTCAAGCTAGCAATAGCAGCCATAACCAAATATATGTTGAAGATTTTTTTCATTAGTTGAATCTCGCCTTTGGCTTATTTATGGATACCCAGTTCCTTCAAGAAATCGATGATGGCTTTGTTTACCTCAGAGTTTTTATCTGCTGGAAACTTGCCATGCTCACCACCCGGTACGGTCATGAATTTATTTTTCACCCCCATTTCATCTAACTTACTTTTTAAGTCAACAGATTGCTGATAAGGCACTACCGGATCGGCATCTCCGTGTACAATAAATACCGGCGGACTGTTTTTCTTTACCTGATACAACGGCGAAACAGATTGGATAAAAGCTTGATCATTAGATTTATCTCCCAACCACCAAGTAGCCGAGCGACTTTTCCAATTACCTACATGAGTAATACCGTACTTGTCAATAATAGCTGCAACTTTCACTTCTTTCACGCCCGGGCAGTTGTTGTCAAACCTAGTATCGTTACCTAATAAGCCACCCATTAAAGCTAAGTGACCTCCTGCCGAACCGCCCATAATCACAATACGATTGGGATCAATATTTAAAGATTTAGCGTTTTTAATGAGATAGATTAATGCGCAACGCACATCTTGTACTGCCGCTGGCGCTGGTGCAACTTGTACTAAACGGTAAGCAATGTTAGCTACTGCATAACCATTTTTAAAGAAGGTATTGAAACCAGTTTGAGATTCTTTACTCCCTTTGTTGAAGCCTCCTCCATGGATATTAATTACAATTGGTGAAGGACCTTTTTCTTGTGGAGCTAAATAAAGGTCCATTTTACCCTCCCAATCGCCAACTTTAGCATACACCACATTCAATTGCTCTGTGTAGCCCGTTGGGTAGGTTACTTTTTTAAACTCAGTGGTTTCCTGTGCTTTGCAAAAACTTACTGCTGCTATCAAAAAGCAACTTATCAATAGTTTTTTCATGTTCAAATATTTTTAGGTTTAATTGGTTGATTATATTTGATAAGAGCGCTAAAAATTTGGTTTATCTATTTAATGAAATCCTCACGATGCGGGGCAAAAACATCAATTAAAATTCCCGGTTCAATGCAAACACAGCCATGTACAGCATGAGGTGGCACGTAATAACCATCTCCTTTTCTGATGATTTTTTTCTCGTCGCCAATGGTCATTTCAAAAACGCCACTTTCTACATAAGTTACTTGTACGTGGTAGTGCTCATGTAAAGTGCCCACTGCACCGGCTTCAAACTTGGCCTTAACCAACATGATTTTATCATCGTGACCGTAAATTTTGCGCTGTATGCCATTTCCTAAATCTTCCCAGGTTGTTTCAGTTTCTATTTGAAATAATTCGCTTTGCATATATTGATATTGTTTAATTGATCTTTGGTTATTGGTGTTTGGGTCAATTGGTTATTTGTTTAATTGGTTATTTGACTAGCCTAATTCCTATTTAAAATTGATATAATTCTGTTTGTCTGTATAATTGATTTGGTAGGTGTACATCCTATTTTTAAACTTAAAAGTCACTATTGTTTTTTGCTCGTCCGACTGCAATAGTTTTAGTTCGCTGATAGCGGGCAATGCCGCGGCTACGGTTTCATTAATTGGATCTGTACCGCCATGTGTTTCTGTAATGTTTACAAAAGTTTGGTGTTGTCCGCTACTGCGCAGTATAAAAGCTTTTCCATCTACTAAGTTCATTTCAGGATCATTAGCTCCGATAGAAACCAGCTTCACCTCTAAAGGATTATTAGATACAAAATGCGTGGTGTAAAAACGCTTCTTTACCAGTAGACCCACCAAACCAGATTGGCTTTGCAACTTATTGCTTGCATTTAGCCACAAATGTTGATAGCCATTTTTGTTACCCAATGCGCTCAGCTGGTTGGTAACCGCCTTCACCGGAAAAGAGGTATTTACCAATTGTCCTTTATACCAAAACGGTAAGTCGTACTGGTGGTTTTTATCTGATTTTGCCTGCACCACGTCAATCAACAATGGTTTTTCCATTCCTTCCAATTTTACTAATGCGGCAGTTCTCGTCATTTGAACATCTTTGTAAGCTTTTGGCTCAGTAGCACTTACCACCTTTAGTTCAGGTGAGTTATTGAAATAAAGTAACTGAGGACTAGTCAGACTAGCTGGATCCAACTCGGCATCAAAATGAGAGGTTTCATCAACCACCAAAGCATTATGAGCTACTGTTTGTTTAGCCCAAGTATTATTTTCGGGTAAATAACCGCCGCCATTTTTAGTATCGATATTTAAAAAACGAGCTGAGCCATAATCAGGAAATATCTCCGTAGTGTTATCGTAGAACAGTAGGTTCAAACGATCAAAGTGGCCATGTCCCATTCCCTGCGAAGAGGCTTTCAACAACACGGCTTGCTGATCCGTATTAGCGCCGTAGCGCAAAATTCCAACACCGCCTTCATCACCTTTACCTCCATCTCTAATCCATAACGATTGATATTTGAAAGGCTTTGCTTTACCTGCGGCCAAATCCGCAGCAACCTTTAAACCTGCGTCAGATACAATTACCCTGTTTTGCTGACGAGCGATATCTAATAAATCAACCTCTGGCTTGATATCGGCATAAGCCAAATCAACGCCATAAACCAACTCAACAGATTCGTAGGTTTTATCCTTTATGGCGTCATTAATTGGGAAAAAAGTTTTATCTGTGTAAGATGTTTGTAAGGAAGTTTGTATCGCCTTGGCAAGCAACTGATTTCGGTATTCGAAAATTTTGCGTTGAGGTTCATAATTGTTGATTGCTTTGGCAAATAGTATAAACGGAAGCAGGGCGTAACGCTGGTAATAAGGACCTTCCATATAATAGCCGTCCGGCGAAAAAAGCTGATCTACCTGAGCCAAATAGCCACTTTTGCCATCCTTGTTAGATCCTTTCAATGCTTTTTCCACATAATCTCTTTTGTTTAACACATAACCAGTGATACCCACTGCGGCCAAATTCCAAGTTCCATGATTGTGGATTTTATTAAAAACTTCCACTTTATCTTCCGTAAAAAACTTTAAAATTGGCGTAAACAAC
Source organism: Pedobacter sp. (assembly GCF_965249885.1). Classification (GTDB taxonomy): domain Bacteria; phylum Bacteroidota; class Bacteroidia; order Sphingobacteriales; family Sphingobacteriaceae; genus Pedobacter. The sequence goes on from NZ_OZ252254.1 coordinate 450,586, forward strand.
TGCTCTTCAATTGTCTTTCTTTCCGACGCTGCAATTCCGTTATATGCTAGATCATAAGCTTGTATGGTATAAATTTGCCACACGAAATCATTCAAGCATTGCCAAAAAATACGACCGGCATCGGCTTTGTTTTTGCTTTTGGGATGTAGCGGCCATTTTTGATATTGAGCCGCGTAGTTTAACAGCATCTTACTCACATAATCAGCATATTTTTTATCCCATGATATTTGATAAGCGATGCCGCAGTTAAGCATATTACTATAATTTCTTTTGTGCTGCTCGTGAGTATATCCACCTCCACCATCCTGTGGTACCGGCACAGTAATTGGCTCCAACAATGCTTTATCAGCAGCTGCTTTAACCGTTTGAAACGATTGCCCTAGCAATGGATAACTAGCAATACCCTTTTTTACTGCAGCGACATTGGCTTTGGTAAGCATCAAACTTGGATGCACCTGAGCTAAAGCAACTGAAGAAAATATGGCACAAAAAGATACTAATACCACTTTTTTGAAGTAGTTCATACGCTTATTTTAATATAAATGGATTAAACTAGGATAGTCCTATATGTGAGTTATATTTCTGCTTTTTCTATGATATTTTGAGCTGCAAAACCAGCTTTGCTAATTTGCCAAATTTCGTCTAAGTGTCCTGCCATCGCCTCTTCTGCCTTTGACATATCGCCTGATTCAATAGCTGCATAAATCATCCGATGTTCTTCAATAGCAGTTTTTGCCCTATTATCACCACAAATCTTGTTTTGTACGATGTTCTTAATCAAGTCAGGAACCAGTATTAAAATCATTGACTCGATGACTGAATTTTTAGTTGCCTTTGCAATTTTAATATGGAACACCATGTCCTCTTCCACTGCGTCACCGCCAATAGCCACTTTATTTTCATAGGCCTCCATTGCTTCCAGTAGGCTTTGCAAATCTTCCTCAGTACGACGTTCGGCAGCTAGTTTTACAGCGTTTAACTCAAGATGATAACGAGCTTCAATCAAAGCGTTGAAATCATCTTTATTAAACTTAATGATATCAGAAATGATATTATCAATTACATTAATGCTTAAACCAGCGACATAAGTACCGCTTTGTGGATTAGTTCTCAGCAAGCCATAAAACTCCAACTTCAAAATCGCTTCGCGGATATAGCTTCTTCCCACGCCAAAACGTTCAGAGAGCACTCTTTCAGCCGGAAGCCGATCACCAGGTTTTAACTGTCCAGAAACAATCAATTGCTTGAGCTGGCCGATAATCTTATCTACTGGAGATTCTAAACGAATAGCGGTTATATTTTCTATCAATGATTTCATTTTACATTTTTAATTTGGTAGACCAATTAATTGGTCTACCAAAAATAAACATTCAGACTTGCAATCAAAAACATATTTTAAATTTTAATCACTTTTTTAGTGCTAGTCGTTTTACCCTCATTTTCAATGGAAATCAAATATGTACCAGCGGCTATCGACTGCACATCGATTTGTTCTGCGTTGCTACTTGCTACCCTTTTAGTAATCACCTGCCCTTGAATATTTTGCAACTTGATCACATCTCCCTTAACTACTCCTGAAACCGTAATACTGTTTCCAATTGCCGGATTAGGGTAAACATTCATTGCATTAGTTAAGTTCACCTTAACCGTTTCATCAAATGTGCGGGTAGTACCATCAAGATCAACTGCTAATAAACGGTAATAGTTTGTACCTGCTGATGGCGTAGCGTGAACAAAGCCGTAATTAAATATACCCGACTTGTTATTTGGAGTGACAGTATAAATCGTTTCATAGTTGCCATCTCTTTTGTGCTGAAGAACATAGTTTTTCAAATCTCTTTCATCGGTAGTCCTCCAATCCAACTTCACGGTATTTAAGTTTTGCTTTGCCGTAAAGCCCAACATGGTTAAAGGTAAAGTCGTATTTGCTTCGCCTACTATAAAGGCTGAGAAATTACCCGTGTTAACGGTGGCTGTATTTGCCAAAGCATTGCCTAATCCTGAGAAAGTACCAAAAACACCTGAGTTATAATTCGCTATGCCGATTGAAGCATTCCCAAACACAGAAAAATCAACTCCCTCAAGCGCATTTGGCCAGCTAACTGTCAAGTCAGCATTGCCAGAGCCGCTAGTACGCACTACATTCCAAACGGCATCAACCATGCGTAATTTCTGAGCAGCCGTTAATGGTGTTCCGTTAGGTGTTCCATCAGCAGTAGCGCCGGCAAAAACGTTAACTTCAAATGAAGAAGCCGTAGTTGGACTTAAAGTTACTGGCAAATAGTTTGTAGCCGTACCCACTGGAATTACAGTACTTATTGCTACGTCTGTTAATTTAATTTTTCCAACATCACCAGTACTCGTATTTGCTGAAGTTACGACATAGGCATTAGTACCTAGTCCACTATCAAAAGTAGCAGCAGCACCCATAGTCAACACATCTCCTTCACGAATGGTGAGTTTGTTGTTATTCAATGTAAGTTTTCCATTAACTGTAAAGCTCTTGTTAGTAGTAGCGGCCGCATTAAAGGTAACGTTGCCTAGCGCATTATTACTTGTTGTGAATGGATTAACCGTTGCTGCATTAAAAATAACATTTGTGCCAGCGTTAGTATTAACAGTGCCACTTACGGCAATACTTCCAGTTGAACTAAGTCCATTAGCGTTGTTGGTTATTAGGGTAGATGTATTACTTTTAAACGAAATTGTTGCACCTAAAGAACTTGCTGTAGCTGGCTTAGAAAGGTTAACCTGTCCATTACCGCTTGAATAAGAAACGATATTTGTATTTGCCTGAATACCTGGACCGGTAATTTCCAATCCTGTTAATGATGACAAACCTAAACTAACTGGGATAGTGATTTGATAAGAGCCATCAGTAATTGTATTAGCAGCGTTAGTATAACTTGTACCAGAAGTGGATTCGAATCCGACCCTTGAAGTGAAACTCCCCGCACCGTCTATTTGAAAAGTACCAAAATTCAACGTTCCATAAACGTTAGAACTTCCCACTACGGTGATATTTTTTTCTAACGTAACCGTTGAGTGATCACCAACTACAAAGCCAGTTACGGTAATGCTTCCACTTCCGCTGATCGTTTGAGGGCTACTTCCGGACATCGATAAAATAAAATTCCCAGCTCCTGAAGTTGTACCGTTGATATTACCATTAACCACTAAGTTCCCCAACAATGGAATTGGCGTACTAGTAGAACCATTCACATTTAGGTTACATCCAGCATCAATAGTAAAATTCTCGATTTTATTCATTGCAGCACCATCAGTGGTAAGCGTAGCTCCATTTTGGATAAATACGTTTCCAAATGTTTTTGCATTGGTCACCGAACCGTTAGCTATGGTTTTTCTAATATAGTAGTTACTTCCAGGTCTAAAGTCAACAATTGCATTAGTAGAACTACTTCCAAAAGGGCTATAAACGCTATTACATATTAAATTTGCGCTGCTTTGAAATACAACTGCCGCATTTGAAGAGTTACTAACAGCCGTACCAACTGAACCAAAGGGATAGTTTAACGTGTTATCGTATTCAAATGTAGCTCCGCTTGCAAACACCAAACCTCCTACCGTACGACAGGTTACGCGTGGGCTAGAAGATGTGACGGTGGATCCCCCTTGAGTGATCTTAAACGTACCTGCAATGCTTCCAGTAGAAGTAGCAGGAAAATCAATATAAACATTACCTACGTAGCTGGCATTGTTCAATAACAACGACGAAGTAGCATCAATAGTTAAACCAGCCTCCCCCAAGGTATTGTTCGCAATGGTTAGCGTACCGTTAGAGCTTGCCACCCGAACCAGATTTACTGAAGCACCGTTGATAATTTTTAATTGCGCTGTAGTTGCTGCATTAAGGTGTATCAACGCTGTGCCTGTGGTTAGTGCAGCACCTCCGATGTTGGTTCCATCTACTACTAAGATATCAGTAGATGATATTGTTGATCGACTTGTGCCAGTACCATTCAATTGAGTATTCCAGTTGGAAGCCGTTCCAATATTAGCTTCGGAAGTTCCTCCAACCCAATAATAAGTGGTTTGTGCAAAACTAACTGCCGCCAAACAGCTAAAAAACAATAGTAGTAAAAGTCTTTTCATACATTTTTTATTTTTGGTTATAGGTTACGGAGATTAAAAACCTCCTGTTAATTACTGATTTGAATTATTTATTTCTGACCCTGCAAATGGCATGGTAATTCACTCAACTAATATTCTGTAATATTGAAATCATTGAATAAAACTGTTTCGTCTCTAAGCGCATCCGCTTGTAACAAGCGCCTATAAATCCCCCACTTTGGCCTGCTACTCGTGCAGTTTTTACGCCACATTTCGATATTGGTAAAGGCTTGTTTCACCAAAACCTTACCATCGCTAATTCTATTAATTTGGATTTCGTACTTACCATCGAAAGAAAAGGTTGCTCGTTCAGTTACTTCAACCCATTGCCCTTTAAAATCAGACAGGGGTACGCTAACGATGTATTTTTGCGAAGTAGCGTCTGTTTCGCCAGTATGAATTACCTGCATCACGTCGCCAGCAGCCCTATAACGTGGCGTAAGCGTAATAATGGGTAGTTGATTGTCGCCGTCAATGGGTTTCAATTGATGGATATGCGTAAAATCGCTAGAAGGTTTGAAGTTTGCATCGAGCTTAAATTTCCATCTGTACAATACCCTTTCATCTTTACTTGCCTTTAAGTTTTCTGGCGATCTGTCATATGTTTTAATTTCATTGCGCTGGCGATCGGAATCTTCACACTTATCGTTATCGGGACTTACGTGTATCAAAAATGCAAATACATGACGTTTCAAATCGTTATCATACACTTGCGTAATGTGTTTACCGAATCCTGGATGACTGCAATCCGGAGCCTCAATTACATCTCCTGTACCACCAAAAATACTGTTGATAAGCTGATAGGTATCAGTAGTGCCGTTAGCAGTGAGCGTTGGGCCATCTGTACTAATTTTAACTTGATCTTCGGATTTTGAAACTTCAGGGACAGTGTTACTTTTTTGCTTGCCACAATTGCAAAACAAAGTCACTAACGAAACTAGAAGCAAAATTTGCCTATACATACAACTGGTTTTGGTTAACTAATTTTTGGTTGACCAATATTTGGTTAACCAAATTTATAGAAATAAATTTATCAACCAAACTTTTTGAAATATTTTTTGAGATGGATGATTTTCGTCGATATCGAAATGTGTAATTATCCCTCCTTTCATGCAGGGATAAAGGAATCTCTATTGGATGTTATAGATTTTTGCTAATATTTGATGAGAAACATTCGGTTATGGGAAAGTACCTATCCTGCCTGTCATGTCGAAGTTACCAGACATCTAATAAATAGATTCTTCGCTGCGCTCAGAATGACAAAACGCCACTAGTGAAAGATTCCATAAGGCGCTACTATTGATTATTGTTCGGATTAAGTTGGAATAAAGCCTAATGCTACGAAAAGCGTATTATCTTCTTGCGAAACGCTCTTCTGCCTCGGAAACAACCTGTTGAACTACCTTTTGTAAGGCGCTGGCTTTTGTAGCAATCAATGGATCCTGATCGTAATTAGTTAAGTAGATGATATTTTTAGTAGTATCATCATACACAAACTTGAATTCGTAACGCAAAACTTTCGGATCCTTCAAATTTGCACCTTTATTAGCTATAGTATCAGGAATATTCAATAGATCATCCTGATTAATTTTGCTATGGAGAAAAATAACGTTATTAGTTCTTAACTTGAAATTTTCTTTAATTACTCGATCGCTTTGATCAAGAAAAACAAATGCACCCGATTTAGAGTCGTAGCTATTTTGCAAGGTATCGCCCATACCCCATTGGTAATTTAAACTAACAAAAGCAGCGGCACGTTTACCTCCACTACGTAGCTTAGAAACATAGTAACCGCCAACAATAACTATAAAAACTACGGCGGCTAATTTAAGATACAATTTCTGCTTGCCCGTCATTGCTTCGCTTCGTCTTCTTTATCAATTAATGTTAGCTCAATTTCTTTCTGCACTTTACTGGCAGCACCTTTCATTTTCTCATTTCCATTGAAACTTGGGAAATAGGTTACTTCTTTGGATTTCTTTTGATAGTTGAACTTGATAACGTAGCGTAGCTGATTAGCATTTTTCAAATCACTTTCATTATTAGCAATGATGCCAGGCAAATTCCAGAAGCCTTGCACATCAGCAATGCTATCCAGATATTTAATGTCTCTAGTGGTTAGTTTAATACTCGTATTGATGAGAGAATCATTTTTATCTAAGTATTTAAATTCACCTGTAGCAGAATTATAGCTGTTTTCAAGCTTTGCACCGCCCCACTTGTATTCTAACGATACGAAATATTTTTCTTGAAAAGGGGCATTCCTTATAATAGGTGCGTAGTACACTGCGCTATAAATCACAAATGGCACTACCACACTCATGATTAAAAATAACTTCTTTGCTCTTGAACTCATGCTTTGAATTGTCAGTTTCCATTAACTATTGTCTGTGATCAATTAGTGCGTATCAAAACGCTATGCCAATCTTCCAGCAATCAGTTTGGACGCAAAACTAAGGAACTAAAAATCATCAGCGGTCGCATTTTCGTCAAATTCCCCTTCCCATTTTGCAATAACAACGGTCGCCAAACAGTTTCCTATCACATTTACTGACGTACGAGCCATGTCCATCAGCTCATCAATACCTAAAATAGCAGCGATAATAAATACAGGCAACCCAAATTGCTCAGCAGTGGCAATTAGTACAATTAAAGAAGCTCTTGGTACCGCGGCAACACCTTTTGAGGTAATCATTAAAGTAAACGCAATGGCTAATTGCTGACCGATACTCAAATGCATTCCAGCTGCTTGAGCAACGAAAATAGAGGCTAGTGAAAGATATAATGAGGTTCCATCCAGATTAAAACTGTATCCCGTCGGAATTACAAATGATACGATTTTACGAGGGACACCAAATTTCTCCATATTACTCATCGCCTTTGGCAACGCAGCGTCCGAGCTGGTAGTTGCAAATGCAATAGAAACAGGTTCTTTTACCGCTTGAATGAACTTTTTGATGGGAATTTTAAGGAAAAGCATGATGGGTACAAACACTAAAAGCACAAAAACCACCAATGCGATATACAGAGAACCCAGTAGCATAAATAAATTTTTCAGGATATCAACTCCCAAATGGCCCACCGTAAAAGCCATTGCCGCACCAACACCAATAGGCGCAAAGTACATGATCAAATTCGTGAATTTAAACATTACCTCCGAAAGCCCTTCGGCGAAATCAACAATAGGTTTGCGCTTTTTTTCTTCTACCATTGCTAATCCTATACCAAACAGTACTGAGAAAACCACAATCTGTAATACCCTATTTTCATACATCGACTTCACAATATTTTCTGGAAACAAATCGTAGAAAAAATTAGTGAATTTATAAACGCCATGCACATCGGCCGGTAGTCGCTCTAGTTCAGTATCGGCTGCCTTAACCGCTGGAAGTTGTTCTTGTGGCATGTGCTGTACATCAACACCTACTCCGGCATGCGTAATATTGATTACCGCCAGACCGATAAATATAGCACAGGAAGTTGCACAGAAAAAATATAGCATCGATTTCCAAGCCATACGCCCCACTTGTTTTAGATCAGAATGACCAGCAATACCGTAAACTAAAGTTCCAAAAAGTATAGGACCTACAATAGTTTTTACCAGCTTAATGAAGCCTTTGCTTAACGGATGTAGGGCAGCAGCAACATTCGGAAAGTCTACGCCTACAAAAACGCCCAGTAACATACAAACTAAAATCCATGTTGTTAAACTTCTTTTTGATAAAGCGAAGCTAACCAAAACAATGCCCACTATCCAACGCACACACATCATTGCCATTTCAGAAATTTGAAGGATATTAAACTCTTTCAACAAAGTGACTATTAGCGCAATGGATATAGAAATAAGGGTTATGAAACCTATTTTGCTTTTTTTCATTTAGTTTGTTTTAGTGTTTTGCCCCGAAGGCATATTTGGTTACTTGTATTATATTGTTCTTCTCAAACAATTAGGTAGAATTGTTATAAGTTGAGCAACAAAATTAAATATTTGCGCTTAGCCACCAAACATTTATTAATTTAGCCGATGTTTATGGTGTAACATTTTAATGTTATGCTATTCTAATAGACATACGATAACGCTAAATGGACCGAAGAGACCAGCTATTTAAGGAAATTTTCGATAAAAACTCAAAGAAGATATTCAACTTGTGTTATGGATACACAGGTGACGCTGACTCGGCCAATGACCTTTTGCAGGAAACATTCTTAAAAGTATGGCAAAATCTAGATAAGTTCAGAAACAAATCTTTGATATCTACCTGGATTTACCGTATTGCGGTAAATACCTGCTTAACTTATTTACGTTCGGAAAAACGGCAGGCAAAAGACGAACTTACTGACAATATTATTGAAAGTAGGGTTGAGGAATATTCAGAAAAAAACGAACAAATAGCACTGCTATATAAATCAATATCTAAACTAGAAGAAAACGATAGACTAATCATTACCATGGTACTCGATGAGCTTCCTTATAACGAAATTGCAGAGATTTCGGGCATTAGTGAAGGAAACTTGAGAGTAAAAATTCATCGTATCAAACAAAAACTAACCGAAATTTACAATCAACATGCAAGAATTTGATCACATAGAAGCAATATGGGCTAAAGCAAAGCATACGGTTGATGTAAAAATATCTGCCGACGAAATGCTGAAGCAGGCAAAAAAAGACGTAAATGCTATGCGCACTAAATCCCTACTAAACATTGTGGGAATGGCATTATCGATTTTTGCAGTGGCAGCAATTTGGTTATTTTTAGATTTCAATTCTATCTTTACCCATCTTGGAATTAGCATTATCGTGTTTTCCATTGCTGTATACACAGTAATTTTATATAATAACCATAGGGTGATTTCCAGAACAGATTTCACTGAAAATCCGAACATCTTTTTACAAAACTTAAAGTTGTACCAGTTACAAAGACATCAGCTGTATAACAAGTTGTATTGGTTTTACGCTATCGCACTGTCAGCAGGTATGAGCTTGTATTTTGTAGAAATTTTAACCAACCTAACGCCTTGGATTCAAGTTCTAATTCTAGGACTTAGCTTCGGTTGGGTAGTGCTGTGCTCTACGATCATCAGAAAAGCGGTGATTAAACGAGATAAGGAACGAATTGCCCTACTGATAGAGAAATTCGAGCGAATTAGCAACCAGTTTAAAGAGACAGAATAATTTGGCACAAATTTCGTTCTTGTAACGTTAAATGACACCGTTAAAGAACATTATTTTCGCTTCATTAGTAACCTTACTTTGTGCTTTTACACCGCACGAACGTATTTTCCCTGAACAATTAGATTGGAATACCCATTTTAGAGCACCAGCAGACCAGAGCTCACCGTATGCCGCGGTTACTAGCACCATTTGGCAATATGGCTACAACTCAACAATAAGAGGCAATCAGTTGAAAATAGACTTTAGCTTTTTGGGCGGGGTTGATGCTAACAAATCATGGGTTAAACGTGATAAAATAAGAGATCGTGCCACAAGCAGAATATTGCTTAACCACGAGCAAGGTCATGTCTACATCAACTTTCTGCTATTAAAAAATGGTGAAGTCGTTTTACGCAACCAACCTTATACCGTACAAAATTACAAGCGACTTGTAGAGCGCAAAGCCAAAGAGGTTAGTAATTTTTATAACGACATGCAAGAGCGCTATGATGCAGAAACTAAACATGGTTCAGATGCAGAAGCACAGAAAAAATGGGATGATTTCTTTGAAAATGAGTTGAGCAAGTTTTAACGCTGGCCCAACCATCAAAAAATTCTTAACGTTACTCTCCCGGTTTTACTTCTGAAGATGAAAAACTGTTACCCGACAGCCGATATTTTAAAGTTTTGACTAACGTAGTAGTTTTACCGCTGTCTGTTTGCACAATTGGCACCGACCTGAATAAATCACCATTCTTAACAAAGAATTTGTCGTCACCTTTGTAGCCTTTCATGCTGCTGATACCGGGAAAACTAATCTTATTAAAATCGTTGCCAAATTCGTACACATTTAAATCGTTAACGTTCTTGCGCACTAAAGTTTGCACATAAATTTCAGGGTTACCGTCATTATCCAAATCCATATTCCATGCATCGGTGATAATGCCTGCTCGTTCTACCGAAACGGATCTGTAATTATTTTTAAGTGAATCAGACATTAAAATCAAAAAGCCACCTACACTATCCACGCCTTTACCCCAACTTACCACTTCGAAATAGTAACCGGGTTTAATTTCTATACTTTTATAAAATGGAAATGGATTTGGCTGTTTCACCTCTGCCGCCCGTTGTTCGGTTTGAGCGGGCTTATTGTCATCACCGCAGGCAATTAAAAATAACGAAGTTGCACCGATGAAAAAACCGGTTCTCAATATATCTTTCAAAATCATTTTTTATAAGTTTATGGTGACGCCAATTTATGTGTTTTGAACTTTTTATGCAAGAGTGTTAATTTGACTTGTATCAATTTGAAAAACAGGACATATCCGAGCAGACTCTGCAGGTACTTCATCCACCGCAGTGACTAACATTTTTCAATCAAGCTAACAATGATAAACTGCTAATTAACTGAAATATGGGGTTCAAGTTAAAATAAGTTCCACCCCAATGCAATTCGGCATAACACCTTTGACATCAGCCCTGACAACACCATAGCTGCGAAGCGGATTATTTTAGTATTGATTAGTAAAAACTATAAAGTACCTTTAAAATCGAATCCAAGTTCTTATTTTACATCGGCTGCACCGTTATTGAAGATACTTTGACTAACTATGCTTCTCTTGCCACTAGGCGTTATCACGATAGTTTTCAGCACTTTTTTCTGACCTGAAGGCACATTAATTTTTAATGGCGCAGTGTATTCCGCCGCATTTTCCGATGGACGGTAGCCATCCAAAGTATAATAAATTTTAGCGCCATTTACCGGTGCCTTTAATTCTACTACATAATTTTCGCCATTTACAGTTGCATCTGGCTGTCCAAAAGGTATTGGCACCCAAAAGTTGGTGGCAGTTTGATCTAGTTTCGCCAAATGTAGCGGTAGTCGTTCTTCGCTGAAGTTCTTGAAATCCTTCTTTTCCAATGGTGTCCAAGCAATTTCGGCCAAGGCGTATACTCTTGGAAAAATCATGTACTCCGCTTTTGACGGAGTTTCGATATACTCGGTCCACAAATTAGCTTGTACACCTTTGATATACTTTTTCTGATCGTCATTTAATACCGCAGGAACTGGATCGTAATTGTACACTTTGCTGTAGTGGGCAAAGCCTTTTCCGTTTCTGCCAATGGTCAGCGGCTCATCTTCAGCGGTTGACTGTTTGTGGTCAAAGTATAATCCGTTGGTGCTAGGTGTCATCAGCACATCATGGTGTTGTTGTGCAGCCTCAATACCTCCCTTTTCTCCTCTCCAGCTCATCACGGTTGCTTTTGGCGCCAATCCGCCTTCTAAAATCTCATCCCAACCAATAATAGATCGACCTTTACCATTCAAATATTTTTCAATACGCTGGATAAAATAACTTTGCAATTCATGTTCATCCTTCAATCCTTTCTCTTTTATTAATTGCTGACAAAAAGGTGATTCCTTCCAATATTTTTTTGGTGCTTCATCACCACCAATGTGAATGTATTTAGAAGGAAAAATGGCTAGCACCTCATCAAGCACATCTTGTAAAAAGTTAAACGTGTTTTCAGAAGGCACAAAAATATCATCGAAAACGCCCCACGTTTGTTGCACTTGTTTTCCCGTACGGGGACCCGACCAAGGTGTATTGGCAGCGATGTAAGTATCTCTATCAGGAAAACAACTCAATTCCGGGTAGGCCGCAATAGCTGCAGAGCTATGTCCCGGAAGTTCAATTTCAGGAATCACATTAATATATCTAGCCGCTGCGTAAGCAACAATTTCTTTGGCTTCCGCCTGCGTGTAATAACCGTTGTATAGCTCATTATCAGTTCCTCCACTACCTGGATGATTGCCAATAATGGTTCCATTTCTACTTGCCCCCACTTCTGTTAATTTAGGATATTTTTTTATTTCCAATCTCCAACCTTGATCTTCTGTTAAATGCCAATGGAAGTTATTTAACTTGTAAGCGGCCATTACATCAATGTATTTTTTGATGAATGAAATTGGGAAAAAGTGCCTGCCTACATCCAAATGCAAACCACGGTAACTAAAACGCGGATAGTCGTTAATTTCTACATTTGGAAGGCTGTAAGATGCATTTGTTCTGTTAGCAGGAAACATTTGCATGAATGATTGAAGCGCATAAAACAACCCTGCGTTTCTACCGTCCAAAATAATCCTGTTTGCTTTAATAGAAATTTGATAGCCTTCATTCGGCAACTTTTGGTCTGCATCGTTACGTAAAACGATGGCCCTTTGGTTAGCCGTTAATGGGGTTTTAGCCGAAACCACTTTTGCTGTTATGCCCTTGGCAGCCAAAAACTGCTTTAAAGTTGATGCGATAGCTTGGTTGCTCGGCAATGCCAAGATAAGCACATTATCACCTAACGTGATATTTCCAGATGTTTTTGTAACGGAAACTGGGGCAGGAATGATGCCCAGGTTTATGTCTGTTTGGGCGTTAGCTTTTGAAATTAACACGGTAGCTAAAAAGGCGAAGAATAACTTTCTCATTAAAACGAATAGGTTTTGGTTTGATAGTAAAATGAAGTCACTAAGTTGATTAGCAAGATAGGCATTAAAACAGAACAAACGAAAATTTATAAAACATAAAAAAACCTTTCCAAACTTTTTTGGAAAGGTTTTACAACACTATTGAATGTTTTATTTATTTTTCATCTGCCTTTGCAGCTAAATATCTTTCAGCGTCAAGCGCTGCCATACAACCTGATCCAGCAGCGGTAATAGCCTGCCTGTAATAGCTGTCCTGAACATCGCCACAAGCAAAAACGCCTTCTATATTTGTCTTTGAAGTACCTGGGATAGTTTGCAAATAACCAGTATCATCCATATCTAACCAACCTTTAAACATATCCGTATTTGGTTTATGCCCAATAGCAACGAAAAAGCCATCAATAGCTAACGTAGTTGCTTCCTCAGTTTGGTGATTAAATACTTGTACGCCAGTTACATTTTTGCCATTCCCTAATATTTCGGTAGTTTGCGTGTTATACAGCACTTCAATATTTTCGGTATTTAAAACGCGGTGAACCATTGCCTTTGAAGCACGGAATTCGTCTCTGCGAACTAGCATATAAACTTTTTTGCACAGCTTAGCTAAATAAGTAGCTTCCTCGGCCGCCGTATCGCCCGCACCTACGATAGCTACGGTTTGTCCTTTAAAGAAGAAACCATCACAAACAGCACAAGCGGATACGCCAAAGCCGTTATATTGCTGCTCGCTAGGTAAGCCTAACCACTTCGCTTTTGCGCCAGTAGCGATGATTACCGAATCAGCTAAAATCGTCTTACTTTCATCAACGGTAACTTTATGAGGTAGCGATGAAAAATCTACTGAACTTACATAACCAAAGCGGATCTGTGTTCCAAATCTTTCAGCTTGTTTTTTGAAATCTTCCATCATCTCAGGTCCCATAATACCATTTGGATAGCCTGGGAAATTATCTACGTCTGCAGTTTGGGTAAGCTGACCTCCCATTTCCATACCAGTATATAAAACAGGCTTCAAATCAGCTCTGGCAGCATAAATAGCGGCTGTATAACCTGCTGGGCCCGATCCTATGATAAGGCACTCTACATGTTCTAATTCTTCTTGTTGCGACATTGTGTGTAATTTGTGATGCAAATTTAATCTTTACTAAATAAAGCGCAATACTTGTGGAGAAAGATGAAATTGTGGAGATAATTTTTTAGGGATTAGTGATTAGGAGTTAGGGATTAGGAGTTAGGTATTAGGAGCTAGGTTTTAGGGGCTAGTTGGAAGCACAACCTTACAGTTAACGATTAAACAGTTAGCCAATTTAACAATTAATCAATTAACCAAACATACGCTTCCCTATTTCTCCAATTAATGTCCTTTATTTTCTCGCAGCAGCCTTACAAAATTGCCACCCATAATTTTTTGTACATCAGCTTCACTGTACCCTCTCTTCAAAAGCGCCTCTGTGATTTTAGGGTAATCAGCAACGCTGTCCATACCCTTAGGAAAAGACTCCGCTCCGTCAAAGTCGGCACCGATGCCAACATGATCCACCCCTATCAACTTAACCACATAATCAATATGATCAATCACTCGATCAATTCTCGGTCTACTCTCCTCAGCTTCGTCTTTGTGCAAGGCTATCAGCGTATCAATCGCTTTTGATCGTCCGTATTTATCGGTAAGCTCTTTTAGCTCTGGTTTATGTTTAATTAAGAAATTTTGTTGTTTTGCTGAAAAAGTTGGATCTAGAAAACCACTATAAAAGTTGATAGATATTACACCTCCATTTTTGCCAACTGCCTTAATCTGATCATCCTTTAAATTACGGGGCACTGGGTTAATGCCATAAACGCAACTATGAGAAACTAGCACAGGTTTGGTGGAAAGCTTGATGGCGTCATAAAAAGTTTGCTCACCTACGTGAGATAAATCAACCAAAACACCTAGTTCATTTAATTTGCGTACTACTGATTTTCCAAAGTCGCTCAACCCAGGCATGGCAATTTCACCTTTGCTTTCCTGAGCCGCCGAACTAGCCCAAGGCGTGCTATTGTTCCAAGTTAAGGTGAGGTAAATCATGCCTCTTTTAGCTAAAGCTTCCAACTTACTCAAATCGTTCTCAATCATATGTCCGCCTTCTACGCCAATTAAAGCAGCTAATTTTTGTTGCTTCACCACATTTTTCAGTTGCGTGGCATTGGTTACCAATTCAATATGATTAGGATATCTTTTGATTAAGCTATAAAGCGAATCTATTTGACGGTTGGCCATATCAAATCCACCTTTTTCATCGCACCAAATAGAAAACACTTGCGCATCTAAACCACCACTTTTCGCTCGTGGCAAATCAAAATTTCCGGTGTTTTGCAGCTTTCCAATATCAATTCCCGACTGGATTTGATTATACAATATATCGCCGTGAGTATCAACCACAATTGACTTAAAGTGGATTTTTTCAGCATCCTGAGCCAATAAGTTTGTGCCAAGCAATGATAAAACAATTAATGTGAAGGAGATTTTCATCGTATTATTTCGTTAAGGCATAGTTATTCTATATCTGCAATTTCTGCTTTGGTAAGTTTAGCAGTGCTTACCAGCTGATCTTTATCAAAAACCTCTTTCACTTTTCTTTTCAAATCATACCAAGTTCCAGTCCTTAAACCGTCTTTATAGTGCCCAAGAATTAATCGTCTGCCCCTGTAGTTGAAAAACTCTACCTTACCTTCCAATTTACCTTTTTCGTAGTTTCTATAGCCCATTACTTCACCATCCGGGAAATAATCTGTCCATCGTCCTTCTTCCAAGCCGTCTACATACTCACCTTGCTGTGTGATATACCTATCAGTATTTGGATTCTTAAAATTACTGAAGTTTTGATAGTTATAATCAGCTATGCTGCCATAAAATATGAACTTCCCGTGCGGTTTTGATAATTGCTCATCCTTATAACTGCCAGACAACATCATATTATCATACAAATCGTATCTTTTTAGCACCCACAAATCCTGGCCTGAAAGTTTACCATAGACACCGTAGGATGTCGCTTTATTCGGATTTGTGGTAATTCTGTTACCGTCGAAATAAATGGATTTAACTTGTGCAAATGTTTTAAAACAAGTTGAGGAAATCAATACGACGAGCAGCAGTAGTAATTTAAACGGAGTGTTAATGTTAATTTTCATTTGTGTGTGTGTTTTAATGATGTTTAATATCGATTACTAGGTTTGGATAATACCTACATTAAAAGGCTTTTGTATGGGTGACTGATTAGCAGCTTCTATTCCCATTGAAATCACTTTTCTGGTCTCCAATGGATCAATAACGCCATCTACCCATAAACGCGAAGCGGCGTAATACGGTGTAGTTTGCGCATTGTATTTTGCTGTAATATCGTCTAACAACTTATTTTTCTTGTCTTCATCTAACGTTTCGCCTTTACCTTTAAGTGCACCTTCCTGTATTTGTAACAGTACTTTTGCTGCCTGTGCTCCGCCCATCACCGCAATTTTAGCGCTTGGCCAAGCATAAATTAAACGCGGATCGTAAGCTTTCCCGCACATGGCGTAGTTACCTGCGCCATAAGAATTCCCTACCACGATGGTAAATTTTGGCACCACCGAATTGGAAACGGCATTTACCATTTTCGCACCATCTTTAATGATCCCGCCATGTTCCGATCTACTTCCCACCATAAACCCCGTCACATCCTGTAGAAATACCAAAGGAATTTTCTTTTGGTTACAGTTCATGATAAACCTTGTGGCTTTATCGGCACTGTCAGAGTAAATTACACCTCCAAACTGCATTTCACCTTTCTTGGATTTAACTACCTTACGCTGGTTTGCCACTATGCCAACGGCCCATCCATCAATTCGGCCCAAACCACAAATGATACTTTGTCCGTAAAGTTCTTTATACTCCTCAAACTCCGAATCGTCTAACAAGCGCAGAATAATCTCTCTCATGTCAAATTGCTTTTCGCGGTTATCGGGTAAGATACCATAAATATCCTGTTCATTTAGTTTGGGCAAAGCCGATTTTACCCGATTAAAGCCCGCATCTTGTGAAGCACCCATTTTACTGATGATGTTTCTGATGCTATCTAAACAAGCTTCATCGTTAGGATGTTTGTAGTCGGTAACACCTGATATTTCACAGTGCGTTGTAGCTCCGCCCAAAGTTTCGTTATCAATATCTTCGCCTATGGCAGATTTTACCAGATAGGAGCCTGCTAAAAAAACCGATCCTGTTCCGTCTACAATCATGGCTTCATCGCTCATAATAGGTAAATATGCACCACCAGCTACACATGAGCCCATGATAGCCGCAATTTGAACAATGCCTTCGGACGACATGATGGCATTATTTCTAAAAATTCGACCGAAATGCTCCTTATCAGGAAAAATTTCATCCTGCATTGGCAAATAAACGCCAGCACTATCAACCAAATAAATGATTGGCAATCTGTTTTCCATCGCAATTTCTTGCGCTCTTAAGTTCTTTTTAGCCGTCATAGGAAACCAAGCTCCAGCTTTAACCGTTGCATCATTAGCAACAACCACACATTGTCGGCCAGCTACATAACCAATTTTCACCACCACACCTGCACTGGGGCAACCACCTTCAGATTCGTACATGCCATCGGCAGCAAATGCACCTATTTCTATTACCGGACTGTCCTTATCTAGCAGGTACGCGATGCGCTCCCTTGCCAGCAACTTTCCCTTTTCCTTTTGCTTAGCGGCACTTTTCTCTCCGCCTCCTTGGTATATCTTCTTCAGCCTTACTTTAAGGTCGTAAACCTGCTGCTTATTAAAATCTTCGTTTTTATTAAATATTAAGTCCATATAGGCTATTTATATTTTGGTTTTTAGCACTTCACTTTCATCATCGTCACCCTGAATTTATTTCAGGGTCGGCTTATTAGCAACAATTAAAAACAGATTCTGAAATAAATTCAGAATGACGTAATATTTAGGTTCAACGCAATTATGCTAAAATAGCATTTTAACCGTTGTAGTAGCATGAGATGGCTGATATTTTTTCTGTTACTTTCCGGCGTGAGCTCCAGTTTTGCGCAAAAATTCAACTTCCCGAAGTTGCCCCAGCGGGGAAACTCCGTCTCGCAACTCATCCCTAAAAATTGGAAATTGATAGATTCGGCCAAAGGCGATTTAGATCAAGATAAGCAGGACGATATTGTACTAATTTTAGAGTTTAACAAGGCAGTTGATGAAGATAGAGCTTATGGGAACTATGAAATTGAACTTATAACCGAAACGCAAAAACCAAGAGTGCTCGCCATTTACTTTAAAAAAGATGAATTTTACCGTTTGGCTATTCAGAACAATGACTTCGTATTGCGCTCTGAAGAAGGTGGTAAAATGGGCGACCCTTTTAAAGGATTGAGGATAGACAGCAATAAATTCATCCTATCTTTTGAAGGTGGTAACGATTGGCGTTGGAAACTGAATTATGAATTTGAGTATCAGCAGAAAGAATGGGCTTTGGTTGCCGCAAACAATGTTTATTACCACAAAGACAGCGGCGAAATGGTAGATAAACAATATGACTTTGTAGATCGTACGATAAACACGGTAATAGGTAGCATATTTAATAGAAACATCCTGAACTACAAAGAAAAAGACATTTTATTTTTCGGTTCAAGGCGTACACTAAAAGATTTTAAAAAACCTTGGACTTGGGAAATTACCAAGGATAATTACCTATAAACGAAGAAAGATTGGCCTTGATGACCAATCTTTCAACCTTCATTTTAAACCTTTAACCTATTTAGCCTTTGATTGCATTAATGATATCGTACTGCGTAATGATATCAAATTTGCCGTCTTCCAACTCTACCAATACAGCGCTATTATCTTTATTAATTAATGATGACAACCTATCGATCGAAGTATTCAAATCTACAAACGGGAATGTTGCTCCCATAATACTTTCCACTTTAGCCGATTTCACGCTTGGATTTTCAAGGAGTGCTGCAAGGATATCACTTTCTTCTAATTTACCTACCAACATTCCTTTTTGTGTAACTGGAATTTGAGAGATATTTAAGGTACTCATGGTATTGAATGCTTCGGAAACCGTCTTTTCACAATCAATGGTCACAATTTCTGCAGTATCTTTTTTAGAAAGGATGCTTCTAGCGGTTAACTTTTCATCTTTAAGGAAACCGCGTTCACGCAACCAATCTTCGTTGTACATTTTACCCATATAACGGCTGCCATGATCATGGAAAATCACTACAACCACGTCTTCTGGTTTTAATTGATCTTTCAATTGCAATAGGCCAGCCACCGCTGAACCAG
Organism: Pedobacter sp.; assembly: GCF_965249885.1. GTDB lineage: Bacteria > Bacteroidota > Bacteroidia > Sphingobacteriales > Sphingobacteriaceae > Pedobacter. The sequence goes on from NZ_OZ252254.1 coordinate 469,665, forward strand.
CTGAATTACCTACAAAAATACCTTCTTGACGACAAATTTCTCTGGTCATCAACGCCGCATCTTTGTCTGTTACTTTCTCAAATAAATCAATAACATCGAAGTTAACGTTGGCAGGTAAAAAATCTTCCCCAATACCTTCAGTAATGTAAGGATAGATCTCATTCTTATCAAAGATTCCAGTCTCCTTATACTTCTTGAACACCGAACCGTAAGTATCAATACCCCAAATTTTAATGTTCGGATTTTTTTCTTTTAAGTACTTACCTGTACCAGAAATGGTGCCGCCCGTTCCCACGCCAACCACTAGGTGCGTAATTTTTCCTTCAGTTTGTTCCCAAATTTCTGGACCAGTTTGTTCATAATGTGCCTGCGAATTGCTTAAATTATCATATTGGTTAGGCTTCCAAGAATTTGGCACCTCTTTTTCTAAACGTGAAGAAACCGAATAATACGAACGTGGATCTTCCGGATCAACATTGGTAGGACAAACAATCACCTCAGCGCCGAAAGCACGCAAAGCGTCTACCTTTTCTTTCGATTGTTTATCGGTTGTGGTGAATATACATTTATAACCTTTAATGATTGCCGCCATCGCTAAGCCCATACCCGTATTGCCGGATGTCCCCTCGATGATAGTACCTCCGGGTTTTAGTTTCCCGCTTTTCTCCGCATCCTCAATCATCTTTATAGCCATACGGTCTTTAATTGAGTTACCTGGGTTAGTTGTTTCTATTTTCGCTAAAACAGTTGCAGGAATATCTTTAACGATGTTGTTTAATTTCACCAATGGCGTATTGCCGATGGTTTCTAATATATTGTTATACCACATGACACAAAAATAAGGAACAGCAACAAGTATTTCACACGCTAATATTTATTCAAAACTAAATTTCGATAAAGTTCAAATCAAAAAATTTAGTTCTATAAACTACCAAAAAGGTATACTATTTATCACGAAAATTTGGTAAAACACATTTGTTAAGGAGTTTAAATTCGCAAAGCCACTACATATACTGTTAAGCTAATCTAAATAACTTTCCAGGCAACGCAACAATTAGTCCATTCATTTCCATGGTTAATAAAATCATAGCCAGTTTGCTTTGAGGGAGCTTTGTTCTCAGAAATAACTCATCAACTCCTAAAGACTCCGCTTGTAAGGCCTCTGCTACTAATCGCTCTTCTTTATTTAAATTGAGAGGTAACTGAGCTTGTAAAGTTTTCTTATGTTCGGCATTATTGTGATCCCAACCTAGGTAGTAAATCAAATCCTGGGGATGATTTATTAGACCAGCTCTATTGGTTTTTATCAAGAAATTGCAACCTTCAGAAAATTCATCGTTAATTCTTCCCGGAAATGCATAAACATCCCTATTGTAAGAATTGGCAATTTCAGCGGTGATCAAAGCTCCGCCTTTGATAGAAGCTTCCACTACAATGGTGGCGTCGGCCATACCGGCAATGATGCGGTTACGTTTAGGAAAATTCTCTCGATCTGGATTAGTACCCGGCAAAAATTCGGTAAGCAAGCCTCCATTTTTAAGCATTTTAGCTGCCAACTCACGATGTACCGCTGGGTAGATGCGATCCAAGCCATGTCCCATTACACCCACCGTCGGAATATTTGATGCTAAACACTCTTTGTGTGCAGCAGCATCGATACCGTGAGCCATACCGCTAGAGATAAGCACATTATATGGTCTAAGCAACTCTATAAGTTGTTTGCATAGCATTTTGCCGTAACTGGTTGCATTTCTAGTTCCAACAATGCTAATAATACGAGATTGGTTAAGATTTGCAGTTCCTTTGTAATATAGGAGCAGCGGCGCATCATAGCAGTTCCTCAAGCGTTTAGGGTAGTTCTCATCGTCTTGAAACAACACCTGAATATCATGTTTTTCAATAAATGCTAACTCCTGCTCTGCTAATTTCAAAGCATTCGTATTTAAGATTGCATCAGCGGTCTTCTTTCCAATTCCGTCAAGTTGTGTTAATTGTTTGAAATTTGCGGCAAACACGGCTTCAGCACTACCGAAATGGTGCAATAATTTTTTAGCGATTAACGTGCCAACGCCATCGATAAGCGTTAAGGCAATTTGATATTGTTTGTTCATAGATAAAATAAAACACTGTATTACAGCATTTTAATAATTTAACTATAAAAATAGTTTGAAAACTATTTTTATAGTTTTAACTTTAGGTAAAACACAAGATAATTTATTATGAGGGAATTAACAAAAGCAGAAGAACAAGTGATGCTAATACTTTGGGAACTAAAAGAAGCAATCGTTAAGGATGTGATTGATCAAATGGACCCACCGAAGCCTGCTTACAACACCGTTTCTACCGTAATTAGAGTTTTAGAAGGCAAGGGATTTATAGACCACAAGGCTGTTGGCAATACACATATCTACTTCCCTATCGTTAGCGAAGCGCAATACAAACATTTCGCTTTTGATAAAGTGATGAACAACTATTTCGAAAATAGCTACGAGAGCCTAGTATCCTTTCTTGTGAAAGAAAAAAAGATGGATATGGCGCAACTAGATGAAATTATAGCAATTGCAGAACAACTTAAAAACAAAAAGTGATGAATTGGCTCTATTATCTCTTAGAAGCAAACCTGTACTTGGCCGTTTTCTATTTTATGTACAAGCTGTTATTGCAACGCTCCACGTTTTACAATAGTAATCGATATTTTTTGGTGTTCAGTATTGCGGCGGCTTTTACTATACCGCTAATTCAATTGGGATTTTTAAAGCCACAGCTATTGCTACAAACTGAGACAATTTCTTATGAAATGCCATTAGAAACGCTCGAAATTAGTGTGATCGCGAAACCTCCTACTTTAACTGCTCAAGATTACATTTTTTATGGCTACTTGTTGCTTGCCATGTTTTTAGGTTTAAAGTTCATGATATCTATCTCGAAGATTGTGAAGATTTACCTAAATAGTAAGAAAAGGAAGCTAAACGACTATACATTGGTAGAGCTAAGATCTGAACATACCGCTTTTTCGTTTTTCAATATCTTGTTTATCCATCCCACAATGGCGAAAAACGATGCGGTGCTAAGGCATGAAATTGTTCATATCAGAGAAAAGCACAGTTGGGATATTCTATTGTTAGAACTTTTAAAAATCTGTTGTTGGTTTAATCCGATAGTGTATTTGATGAAAAAAGATGTAACCCTTTTGCATGAATACATTGCCGATGAAAAAACTACTGATGCTAACATTACCAAACACGAATATGCGATGTTCTTAATCGAAAACTCGATGGCTGCTTATTCATCTTCACTTGTCAATCAATTATTCAATCAATCAATATTAAAAAGTAGAATCAACATGTTAAACAAAAAGAAAACGGCAAATTGGGCTAGGCTCAAGTATTTGCTGGCCATTCCACTTGGCGCTGGATTACTATGTGTATCAACACTCAGTTTTAGCAAAAGCTATGGCTATGATGTATTTCCGTTACCACAACAAGTGATAAAGGACAAACCAATAACCAAAGAAAAGCAGAAGTATTATCCAAAATACAAACACGACAAAAATGGAAATTACATTTCGCTAGAAGATAGACTGATTGTCGTAAACGGTAAGATCATTACTGATAAAAATAAATATTACGGAACTGCAGACGCAGATAAGATCGTTTTTCTAAACAGTGCTAATGCCATTAAGAAATACGGTTCGGAAAAAGGGAAAAATGGAGCAGTTGAGATTTATGGAGAAAATGTGGTTCACACCTTCCCGCCACCGGTGATTAAAACTGCTGTGCAAAAAGACCAGGTTAAATTGCCCCCACCTCGTATTCAATATAATAAGAAAGATCAGATTAAATTTCCACCGCCTGTGGTAAAACTTCGAAATCAATCCTCATTTTATCCGGCAAACGCTTATCGCAATAAAAAAGCAATTAAAGTTGATTCGCGATTAATCGTGATAAATGGAGAGATAGTTACGGATAATAGCACATTCTATGGTGTGGCAAATACAGAAAGTGTTGTTCTTTTAAATCCTAAACATGCTGAAGAAAAATACGGCACAAAAGCACGGTATGGAGCAGTGGAAATTACTGGCAGAAATTTAAACAAACTGCCTTTAGCAGAGCCGCCGCCAATTGAACCGCCTCCGACTAACAAAAAGGTTAAAATACCGCCAACGCCAGCATTAAACCCTGAAAAACCCTCTGTCGAAGCGCAGAAAGACCAAACACTTCAGCACCAAGTAAACCTAAAAAATAAAAAATCGGATCAAGCTACGATGCTAGATGGAAGTAAAATGCAAACTTTCTATATGTCTTCAAACACTAACGAAATTAAGATGCTAAAAGCATATAACGAGTTGACAGATGAGATTCGGGTCAGTAAAAACTACAACAGCGACTGGGATGGGCTTGAAGGCAATATCAATGAGTTTACTTCAAAGGAATTAGAAAGTGGCACTTACTATTACCTTGTTAAAAACAAAAATACGGGTTCAGTAAAAAATGGGATTATTCAAATCAGATAATTACTGAGGCACGTAAACCACATACTTGGTTTCAAAAAACTCCTCTTCAAAATAAGCTGAAAGTGGATACAATTCTGCTTTCAGTTTACTTTCCTTTATCTCCTCCGCTAAATCACCACCTTTCAAATAAAGAATACCGTTTCTAATGGCATTGATGTTTTCTTTGGCAAATTTACCACGCACCCATGGATAGAACTCGCCCAAACGAGTTACCGCTCTTGAAACCACAAAATTATATTTATCGGTAATTTGCTCTGCCCTACTGTGCGATGCCTTCACATTTTTTAACCCTAAGGCAGCCGCAACTTCAGTAACAACTTTTATCTTTTTGCCTATAGAGTCTACCAAATGAAAATCAGTCTCAGGAAACAAAATAGCAAGTGGGATGCCCGGAAAACCGCCTCCACAACCTACATCCAAAACTCGCTCACCAGGTTTAAACGAACAAAACTTGGCAATACCTAACGAATGAAGAATATGTCTTTCGTAAAGCTCCTCGATATCTTTTCTAGAAATCACATTGATTTGTGCGTTCCAAAAACTATACAAGTCAAAAAGCTGTTCGAATTGTGTTATTTGGACATCGCTTAGGTCCTTAAAGTACTTGAAAACAATTTCAGGTTTTGCCATGGACGCAAAGTTAAAGTTTTAGGTTTAAAGTTGTAAGTTTTATATCAACGAGTCCAAGCTCGTGTTTATCTTACTTCCATTGTATCTTTCTAACAAATACCGACGCAACAGCGTTGAACACTAAAAAAAACATCAACAGAATATCCAAAATTGGGAACCACCATTTTAACTCTTTGTAATTTAAACGATGCAACAACTTGGGATAAACAAAACATCTCAATAACAAACTGAATAGAAATACAGCAACGGCAACAATGTGGGTTTGAGGGAAGCAAGCCAACGTAATTGTCAAAACGTAAAACAAAAACTGTAAAATAATTTGAGTACTCAAAATAAATTTATGCTTTGCTTTATAAAGTTTACCTGCACCTACATGGCGTTTCTTTTGCCTCAAATAACTTAAGAAGGTGGTTTTCGGCTCGCTCCACACCTGAGTTTCGGCATGAATTTGTATTATGGTGTTGCCAGCAGTAGCATTAGCATTCACAAATAAGTCGTCATCGCCTGAGGGCACATGCATGTGTGCGGCAAAGCCCTTATTTTTAAAAAACAATTGCTTTTGGTAGGCCAAATTTCTGCCTACGCCCATATAAGGCATTCCTTTTAATGCAAAAGAAAGGTAATTGACTGCCGTAAAAAAAGTCTCGAAACGGATTAACGCATTTAACAAGCTCCCTTTTTTGAAATATGGAGAGTAGCCCAATATAATTTGCACGTCGTTATCTTGGGGTTTTTGCATTCCCTTCAGCCAATTTTCCGACGCTGGTTCACAATCGGCATCGGTGAATACCAACCAATCGTAACTAGCTGCTTTAATTCCCATGGTTACTGCAAATTTCTTACCCGCAATAAACTTCTCCCCTTCAGGCACATGTACTACCTTCAAATTGGCATACTGTTTTTGCATGGCCTCCAATAAATCGGCTGTACCGTCCCAAGATCTATCATTTACAACAATCACTTCGAACTGACCGTATTGCTGCGCAAAAACCGAAGGCAGGTATTTGGCCAAATTTTCGGCTTCGTTTCTAGCACATATGATAACGCTAATAGGTTCACTTTCGGCTGATGGCAGCGATTTGATTTGATATGTAGCCAGTTTTAAATGTACCCCAAAAACAAAATAGAGTTGTACAAAAAAACATAAGAGTAGCGCAGTAAGTAGGCAGATTTCGAGTATGTTAAATTCCACAATGGTATTTTAAGCCAGCAAAGGTAATTAATTTGCTCATTTGCCTGTTCAGTTTTTTAGTATTTGATTTGGAAAGGCAACCCACATTACCATTTGTACCGCTGTTTACTGTAGCACCACATTCTTTCAGAGAACCAGTTCCTATCCGATAGATGATGGAAATATTGCCAAAGGTTAAATTTGATAGAGGAACACTAGCAGCAGAAGTGAAGATATAACTGAACTGGGATTTTTTTGAACAAGAATCATGTAGAATTTTAATTGCAGCGTCTTAAACTTTGATAAACCGCCAAATCCATTTGCTAGAGGCGGTTCTCAAACGTTGTACATCGCACAATTTACTGATGAATAAACCCGAGTGAAGTGGAAATACTTTTTGTAGCAAATTAGGATTTAACTTCCGAAGTTTTTGAAACTTCGGAAGTTTTGCAATGGCTTTAACAAAAAGATTGAAACGGAAAGCGGGACGAACGTAAATAGTAGCGGCCAGCTGCTTTTCAAATAACATTAAAAATTCAACTGGTTACCTTCCTCACAACAAACAATTAATTGTATTTTTGCAGGATTTTTTACACAGATTTACACAAATGAAATTCGATTTACAGGCAAAAGATCCTAACTCAAAAGCTAGGGCAGGTGTAATTAGCACCGCTCATGGCGATATACAGACTCCAATTTTTATGCCTGTAGGTACCGCTGGCACAGTGAAAGCGGTACATCAAAAAGAATTGAAAGAAGATATCAAAGCTCAAATCATTTTAGGAAATACCTACCATTTGTACCTACGCCCAGGCTTAGACATTTTAGAGCCAGCCGGAGGGTTGCATAAATTCATAGGATGGGACAAACCTATTTTGACCGATAGCGGCGGCTATCAGGTTTATTCGTTGAGTAAAGTGCGTAAAATCAAAGAAGAAGGTGTAACCTTCCGGTCTCATATCGACGGATCAAAACACCTATTCACTCCTGAGTACGCCATGGACATTCAGCGTACCATTGGTGCAGATATTATCATGGCTTTTGATGAATGTACGCCATATCCTTGCGATTATCGCTATGCAGCGAACTCTCTGAACATGACACATAGATGGTTAAAAAGATGTTGCGAACGCTTTGATGCTACGCCTGCGAAATATGGTTACGAGCAAACTTTGTTTCCCATTGTACAAGGCTCGGTTTACAAAGATTTAAGAATGAAATCTGCCGAGTTCATTGCTGCAATGAACCGCGAAGGTAATGCCATCGGAGGCTTATCGGTTGGGGAACCTGCTGAAGAAATGTACGCCATGACCGAGGTTGTTTGTGACATTTTACCTTACGAAAAACCGAGATATTTAATGGGTGTGGGCACACCAATCAATATTTTGGAGAATATAGCGTTAGGTGTAGATATGTTCGATTGTGTAATGCCGACAAGAAATGCCCGAAATGGAATGCTTTTCACTAGAAATGGCATTATCAATATTGGAAATAAGAAATGGGCAAGTGATTTTTCGCCAATTGATGCAGAAAGCGACTTATTGGCAGACCAAGTTTATTCGAAAGCGTATTTACGCCACCTAATGCATAGCAAAGAAATTTTAGGCTCGCAAATTGCCACCTTACATAATTTACATTTTTATCTTTGGTTGGTAAATGAGGCTCGAGAAAAAATTATTGCGGGCGAGTTTTATGAGTGGAAAAACAAAATGGTTGGTATTTTAGGCACAAAACTGTAGATGAAATTCATAAGGCAGAGATCAAAAATTATTGATAATTACATTATAGGCAAGTATTTGGGCACCTTTGTGTACACCCTGGCCGTTTTTGTAGTAGTAATTATCATTTTTGACCTCTCCGAAAAGTTGGATGATTTTTTGGAAAACGATATGACTGTGTGGCAAATTATTACACAGTATTATGCAGGCTCTATTCCATTTTATGTCAACATGCTTTCGCCATTAATGAATTTCATTGCTGTGATTTTTTTCACCGCTAAAATGGCAGATCAAACTGAAATTGTACCTATTTTAAGTGGGGGAGTTAGCTTTAACCGCTTTTTAAGGCCATATTTTATATCCGCTTTCATTATCTTTTCTGTAAGCTTAATCTCTAACTTGTTCATACTACCGTACACGAACAAAATCAAAAACAGCTTCGAAAATCAGGTGATTAATAAAAATGATCCCTACACCAAGTCGAATATACACATGAAAATAGATGAAAACACTTACATCTATATTGATAATTTCGACAATAGAAGCAACATTGGCTATCGTTTTTCATTAGATAGGTTTAATGGTGATACCCTACAGAAAAAACTGGTTGCCGAACAAATAAGCTATGATTCTGTAAAACATGTATGGAAGCTATCCAACTACTCTATAAGAAATATTAATGGCTTGAAAGAAAGGATGGAATATGCCACTAACAAGACGAAAGATACTATTTTAGACATGAAACCCGATGACTTTTCAGTATACGACAATGTGGTGGAAAGTATGACTAGCAAAGAGCTTGCGGATAAAATACAAAAGGAAAAAATTAGAGGTTCGGGTGTGATGAATGATTTACGTTTTGAACAATACAAACGTTATATACAACCTTTATCGGCATTTGTGCTTACTTTGATTGGTGTAGCATTGTCATCCAGAAAAGTACGTGGAGGAGTTGGCCTACCGCTTGGAATTGGAATTGTACTGAGCTTTTTGTTCATTGTCCTCAACCAATTTGCCAAAATGTTCTCCACTAAGGGCGGTTTGCCGCCACTCATAGCAAATTTACTACCAGTAATAGTATTTGCTGCTTTAGGACTTTATTTATTGCGTAGAGCGCCAAAATAGATTATTAAGGCAAGATACACTAGGTGTGCTGAGCATAAAATTGCTTACATTTTTATTACTGAATGCGTAATGCTGATTTGTGATGCCCAAAATCATTTTACATACCGAGATCAATGCTCCTATCGACGTTTGCTTCGACCTATCTAGAAGTATAGACCTCCATCAAATTTCAACAAATCAAACCAGCGAACGTGCAATAGACGGTGTTACCACTGGACTAATTGGTTTAAACGAAACTGTGACTTGGGAAGCTACCCATTATGGTATCACACAACGTCTAACTTCAAAAATCACCGCTTTCCAACGGCCATTTTATTTTGTTGATGAACAGCAAAAAGGTGCTTTTAAGCTGATAATTCACGAGCATAAATTTGAACAGAAGCACGGAAAAACTTTTATGGAAGATTGCTTTTACTTCGAATCTCCCTACGGTATTTTCGGCAAAATCTTCAACTTCTTAACGCTAGAAAATCACTTGAAAAAACTATTGTTAAAACGAAATGAAGTGATCAAATTTTATGCAGAATCTGAAAAATGGAAGTCGGTTTTAGCCGAAAAAAATTACGCTAAAAAACCTTAATAAACCGCAGCACATCTCTTCAAAAACCAACCGGTATTCGCTACCTAAAAACTTTCAAAAAAGCCCCTAAATTTAGGACGATGTGGCATCCTAAAAAACAACTACCTCAACAAATATCAGCATCGAAATCTGGGCTTTTTCGCTAGCCCAAAAAATGATCATTTCTTGCTCAGTACTAACTGAAAAAAACAAGTTAAAGAACTTACGCAATCATAAAATTACCTCAAAACCATCAGGCGGAAAACGGAAATTATTAATCCAAACAACAACTTTAAATCCTTTCAAAACTTAACGAATAAGAAAAAATTAAAGCACAATTTTTACACTATCCTATAAATAGTCAAAAAACTATTGATGAAAACAAAATAAAAAAATACACTAACTATCGCCTTAAACACTAAATAAAACCATCACGTCAAATCAAAATCAAGTTAATCATCAGCTGTATATTCAAGAAGAAAACCTCAAATTTTACTCTAAAAAATACACTCATTTCTAAATAATTTCATTGAAGTCAAATCTAAAGAAACGTAAATTTCGTATACATCTCTAAAAAAACGTCGATTTTACGAGCAAAAAAAACAAAGCAAATAGTGTACATTTTTTAAAGAAAAAATAACTTATCTTAGAGAACCGAAATTTAAGCAGTTGAGACCTAAAAACAATTGCAAAACACAAAATAAAAGCACAAAAACACAAAAAAACAATAAAATATAATCATTTAAAAATCAATTAAATATATTGATTATTGAAATTTTAAGTTCACAATAACACACCACCCAAACCAACTAAAAAACTAAAATTTTTAGTAAAATAAAATAAATGGTAATTATAAAACAAAAAACACATTGAAAAACAAGGTATTAATATCAATTATTTTAAGTTTTACTTTCGTAAGCAGTTTTGCTCAGTTTTTTGATGAGAGCCAAACGCCGCTTAGTGTAAAGTGGCGTCAAATTGAATATAGCGGCTTTAAAATCATCTATCCGGCAGCAATAGAAAAAGACGCTCAGCGAATGGCAAATACCCTTGCCTACATCTACCCTACTGTAGGCAGAAGTCTGGCACAATCACACACGTTAATTCCTGTAGTGCTACAGAACCAAGGAACCACCTCCAACGGCTTTGTGCAGCTTGCCCCTAAAAAATCACAACTGTACACTATCTCACCACAACAGTTCGATAGTCAAGACTGGCTAAACAGCCTTGCAGTACACGAACTAAGACACGTAGCACAGTTCAACAAAATCACAGGCACCACTGGTTTTCCGTTCCCCGAAGAAGTGAACTTTGGCTACCTCGGACTAAGTACACCTATCTGGTTTTTGGAAGGTGATGCTGTGAGTACCGAGACAGCACTAACCTATGCTGGAAGGGGCCGACAACCGAACTGGATCATGCCATTTAGAACCTCCATTTTAGAGGGTAAAAACTTCTCCTATTCTAAGTCGTATTTTGGCTCTGAAAAAGATGTGACAGCAGGCTACTATCAACTTGGATATTTGATCAATTCTCAACTCCAAAAACAGTTTGGTCCGAGTATCGGAAATCAGATTCTTTCGGATATTAACCAAAGGCCTCTGAGACTCTATCCATTCTCTCAGAGTTTAAAAAAAATAACAGGAAAAAACACCAATCAATATTACCTTCAAACTTTACAACAACTACGCAAAGATTGGCAACAACAAGACGAGCAAAATAATTCAATAAATTACCCTAGCCTAAACCAACGCAGCACCTACGCAACCAACTACCATTTGCCAACTGCACTTCCCAACGGAGATATTCTTTGTATCAAGCAAAGCAAAAGTGAAACCCCCAGATTTGTTCTTATCTCCCCAAATAAAAAAGAAAGAACCCTGCTAAAAATTGGCGCTCAAGAACAAGCTTGGTATAGCTATTCTTCCAATAAAATTGTTTGGGATGAACGACGAGAAGACCCGAGATACAAACAGCGCAGCTACAATGTGATTTGTATTTACGACATGCAAACTGGAGCGCTAAGGCAACTCACACACAGGACTCGACTGTTTGCTCCTTCCATCTCTGCCAACGGGAAAAACCTGGTAGCGATAAATATCAATTTAAGTAATCAGCACAATTTAGTGATGCTTGACGTAACCAATGGAAATATCACGGATAGTATCCCAAATCAAACCAATGACCAATTACAAACGCCTTCGCTAAACTATGATGGAAGCAAAATAACTTGGATTAGCGTTAATGAAAATGGAAAATCACTTTGTTTAAAAAACAACGGAAAAACCATTGAATTGATAAGCAATACCACACAGCAAATTAGCAGACCAATTTTTTTCGGCAACAATATCGCATTTAACGCTCATTACAGCGGTATCGACAACATTTATGAGCTAGACCCTATCAGCAAAAAAATAAGCGCTCTAACGGCGTCAAAATACGGCGCTTTCAATCCAAGTTTTTCTGACGACAACAGAACAATGTATTTTAACAACTATCAATTAATGGGAATGGAAATTGCAAAAGCCGATGTTAGGGCTACTGAAATCCCCGCTAGCAACTTTGTTTATTACGGACTTGAAACGAAAAAGGAAGATTACGTTTTTTCCAATATCCCTGATAGCACTTTTATCTCGAAAAGCTATAGCCCTTTTAAACATGCTTTTAACTTTCACAGCATTAGTCCCACTTCGGATGGTGCAGTTGAAAACGTGGGTTTGCAACTTAAATCAAACGATTTGCTAAACACCACCAGCTTTTATGCGGGTATTACTTACCAAAGTAGCTTACGACGGGTAGAATATAACGCAGGCTTGAGCTACAAAGCACTTTATCCGGTTTTTAATCTCACCTACCGCAACCGACCAAGGCTGGCTAATTATCGCTTTCAAAATACCGTTAACCGGGCACAATGGCGTGAAGATTATTTTGGCCTAAAAGCAAATTTACCACTGAGCTTTAATAGCTTCAACCACCGTTTTAGCTTTGTTGGCGAAACGGGAACTTATTACGTGAATAGGCACTTCAATCCAGTTGATGCCGGCAGACTAGCCAATACCATTGCGTTTCCAATGACGTACCGCATTGGTTTTAACCACCAGCTACGAAGTGCCGAACGCGATATTGCTCCGCGATGGGCACAGGTAATCGACTTGAAGTTCCAGAATTTACCTTTTGACAAAAACCTAACGGGAAAGTTGTTTGCCTTCGAAAGCTATCTCTATTTTCCTGGCTTTGCAAAAAACCACACCTTTTTAGCCAGCTTCAACTACCAACAAAATTCCGGAACATTCGGAAGCGTTAATGATATTCCAACAGTATATGGGTATAATCAAGTGGGCGCTAAAAGCTTACTCAAAAACAGTTTGTTGTTCAACTATCGTTTCCCTTTCTTGTTCCCTGATTTAGAAATTGGCTCTCTAGCCTACATTCGCAACGTAAGGGCTGGTTTATTTAGTCATTATGAAAATATCGGGAGCGAGACAAATTTGAGCCAGCCTAAAACCTTTGGCCTGGAAATAAAGAGCGACATGAATCTGTTAAGGTACCAACCGTTGGCCGACGTAGGTGCTCGTTTAATCTTCGTGAATAAAATCTATAACCAAAACCCTATATTCGAATTATTGTTTAACTATTACTTTTAAATCAATAAAGCAGAAAATGAAAGGCAAAACTATATTTATCGTAGCACTAACGGCATTACTAACTATTTTTTTAATGGTCAACAATGACGCTGTAGAATTTAATTTCATCATCGGAAGTCCGGTGGAAGTATCAAAATTAATTGTTATTGGTATTTGCATCCTTATTGGTTTTGTCATTGGCTTTATTACCGGACGACCACGCAAAACCTACAGCAGTTACAATGATGAAGTAGAGAAAAACTACGCCGAAGAGCAAAAAAGTACTTTAAGCGACGAAGACAGAGATTACATCAGTTAATTTTTTTTGAAAAGCCGCTGTAGCAGCACTTCACCAACGGTAGTCCTGCTTTTCGGCTTTAGTCTCCCGAATTGAAATCGGGAGCGCTGCCGCCTTCAATCAGGTTTTATGTACGAAGTGCATTGCAAAACAGCAAAAGTATTGGGGCAGTGCAGTTATTATCGTAAATGCTTATTTATTTTGAGCAAAATACAACACAAAGCATTTTTTCTGTTTAGTTCCAATCACAGCCTACATAGCAACGATGTCTTGCAAGCCAATTTAAACAAGAGTTTTTTTTAACCGCAAAGTTTTGAAGAACGCTAAGAAAGAAAAAGAAATTAGATGTAGAAAGGAATTAAGAAGAGTAGCTGGCAAACAAACTTACAATCAAGAAATACCTTTCCCAAGTACGCCAAACGGCCTTTTGGTTCTTTTGGTTCAAGCCAAAAGAACGTAAAATAACATATACCGAAGCAAAGCCTTTTACCGAGTACGCAAACCAGATGTAAGCCAATCTCTAACAAAAGTTTTTTTTAACCGCAAAGTTTTGAAGACCGCAAAGAAAAAGAAGGCAATTAGGTTAAGCAGCAGGCAAACTAACATACAACTAGCAACACCTTTCCCAAGTACGTCAAACGGCCTTTTGGCATCGTGAAGCGCAAGCCGATTGGGGCCTAGCATTTGCGAAGTACTTGCACCAACAAGCAAAATGGAGAAGTGAAACGGCTCATTTTGCGCTAAAGAGCCACAATCGAGCTGGAGCAAAACGAGGCCAAGCAGCCTTGAACTTTTGGTTCTTTTGGTTCAAGCCAAAAGAACAACGCAAAACCACATGTAAACCAATCTCTAACAAAAGTTTTTTTTTAACCGCAAAGTTTTGAAGACCGCAAAGATTTAGGAAGTAGTTAGATGTAGAAGTAGTTAAACGGCTTAGCAGGCAAACTAACATAAAACTAGCAATACCTTTCCCAAGTACGCCAAGCGGCCTTTTGGCATCGTGAAGCGCAAGCCGATTGGGGCGTAGCATTTGCGAAGTACTTGCACCAACAAGCAAAATGGAGAAGTGAAACGGCTCATTTGTGCCAATAAGCCACAATCGAGCTGGAGCAAAACGATGCCAAGCAGCCTTGAACTTTTGGTTCTTTTGGTTCAAGCCAAAAGAACGTAAAAAAACTTACCAAAGCAGCACCTTTCCCGAGTAAACCAAGAGACATGTAAGACAAACTTTAACAAGATTTTTTCAACCGCAAAGTTTTGAAGAACGCTAAGAAAGAAAAAGAAATTAGATGTAGAAAGTAAATTAAAAGAAGTAGCAGGCAAACTAACGTACAACTAGCAATACCTTTCCCAAGTACGTCAAACGGCCTTTTGGCATCGTGAAGCGCAAGCCGATTGGGGCGTAGCATTTGCGAAGGACTTGCACCAACAAGCAAAATGTAGAAGTGAAACGGCTCATTTTGCGCTAAAGAGCCTCAATTGAGCTGGAGCAAAACGAGGCCAAGCAGCCTTGAACTTTTGGTTCTTTTGGTTCAAGCCAAAAGAACGTAAGAAAACAACTTCAACAAGAGTTTTTTTTACCGCAAAGTTTTGAAGAACGCAAACATGTAAAGCAACTAATTTCTAAGAATTATAATTAGATTAGCACTAACCAAAACAAACACCTAATTCTCTGAATAAGCTCACCTTATGAATCAAATCTTCCTAAAAGACAATTTACTGACTTTAAAAGTCAAAAAAACACCACTCATCATCAGAATAGTGTTATTCATTTTCACTTTTTTGTTGTTTCTGTTTCCCCTTGCATGGATCATTTCGTTATTTATAAGCAAACAAATCAACGTCATGTCTATCATATTAATTGGCATTTTCGTGTTTGCTGGCGTATACCTACTTCGTTTAACACTTTGGAATACCTATGGCGAGGAAAAAATCTATATCAACCCAACCAAACTTACCTACGAAGTAAGCTATGGCTGGTTTAAAGATCGTGTTCGAGAAATGGAAACACTAAACCTTGATTACTACATTAAACCACACCCCTCTGGTGAGAACAAGGGAATACTTCTACTAAAGAATGGAACAACGGAAATCGAATCAGTAATTCCATTGGAAAAATCCATACTTGAAGAATTAATAACCAATCTTAAAAACCTCAAATCATGAAGAAAGTATTGTTATCACTAATGCTTTTACTTACTGTTGGCTTTATAAAAGCTCAAGAAAAACCAACTTACGATGAAGCATTAGCGAAAAAACTAGGCGCAGACGACTATGGCATGAAGATGTACGTACTCGTGATCCTAAAAACTGGAACCAATACCTTTGCTGGTAAAGCAGAAACCGACAGTCTGTTTAAAGGCCATATGACCAACATTGAGCGGCTGGCAAAAGAAAACAAGTTGATTGTTGCTGGTCCTTTGGGTAAAAATGACAATCAGTACCGTGGCATCTTTATTTTAAACACTAAATCCATCGATGAAGCCAAAGCCTTACTACAAACCGACCCGGCCGTTAAAGCTAAGTTGTTAGACGCCGAAATCTTCAATTGGTACGGCTCGGCGGCATTACCTGAATATCTCCACTATCACAACAAAATACAAAAGAGTAGCTTTTAAGGCCAATTTTACAGCCACAACCTGTTGAAATGTACAAATAGTTTACTCTTCCTTTTGCTGAAATTTATAAAACAGGTATCCTAAAAAAGGCAAAATCAGTATACTGCCCAAAACCAAGGCCCAACCTAAACTTTGCACGGTTTTGTAAGGGCCAATGGTATCATACAGCGAAATAGAGTTACCATCTTTCAAACGGATAAAATTTGGAAAATGCGCATAACTAATGGCAAGCAAAATCATCGAAACCTGAAAACCGGCTAAGACTCTTAAGATCTTAGTGCTTCCTTTTAGTAACAAATACCATAGCAAAACCAAAGACAAGCTGGCCAAAATTACAGCAACTAAACCTACCTTATTGTAAAGCACCCAGTTTATTAGCGGTACATTTTCTAGCTGAGCACTTACAAATACCATTGCACCAAAAACCACCGCAGCCAAATTCATATACTCGGCTTTTTTGATGAATCGCTTTTTATCCTCAACTGTTTTGCACTCTCCAATTAAATAAACAGCAGCTAGAAATCCGCACAACGCAGTGGTAAACAAACCCACCGAGATAGAGAACCAATTCAACCAACCGTAAATATAGGCGTCTGCAAAATTTGTGGCGTTTATATCGATTTTTCCAGAAATCACACTTCCTGCAATGATGCCCAAAAAAAGCGCTGCCAAAAAGCTCGAGTAGCGAAAAATACGATTGTAAAGCCACTGCATTTCGTCCTTTACCGCATCATAGTGCCTAAAAACAAAGGCTGTACCTCTGGCAATAATGCCGATGAGCAAAATGGCTAATGGGATGTGCAAATGCACCGACATGGTGGTATAAATCAATGGAAAAGCCACGAACAAAATTACGATCGCAATAATTAGCCACATGTGATTTGCCTCCCAAACTGGCCCAATAGCATGGTACATGGTTTGGCGAGTGCGGCTTCTGTTTTTCGTAGAAGTGAATAACTCTATAATCCCCGCACCAAAATCGGCACCGCCCAGTAAAAAGTAGAGCAAAATAGCCAAACATAAAAAGGCAATCACTATTTGTTCCATAGCTAGTTGTTTTTTGATGATTGATAATGTACTGGAACCATTTTGATTTGTCGGTAAAGCAGAAAAATTACAATAATGCTCAGCGAAAGATAAATAACAGAGAATAGGTAAAAAGACCAAGCAATGCCTGGCATTGGCGTTACCGCATCTTTTGTACGCATGATACCATTAATAATCCACGGCTGTCGGCCCACTTCTGTAACTACCCAACCTGCTTCTAAAGCGATGTAGCCTAAAGGCGTGGCAAAAACAAAAAGCTTCAGTAACCAATTGCTAGTTAAAACGGTTTTCTTTCGCCATAGAATAAAGAAGTAAGTCACTGCAATTAGCATCATCAGTGTACCTAAACCAACCATAATTTGAAAAGCGTAATGCGTTATGGCTACTGGCGGATGCTCATCTGCAGGAATTTGATCCAAGCCTTTCACTTCTGCTTTAAAATCGCCATGCGCTAAAAAACTCAAGGCACCGGGAATTTCAATGGCTTTGCTTATCGTTTTATTTTTCTCATCTACAATACCACCAATTAAAAGCGGCGCAGGCTTTTCAGTAGTATACAATGCCTCCATTGCCGCAAGCTTGGCCGGTTGCCGTTTGGCTACATCTTTTGCAGAAATATCACCACTTATTGGCTGCAACAAGGCACAAATGGTAGCAAAAGTCGCTGCAATTTTGAAAGACTTGTAATGAAAATCGTTGTGCTGTTTTCGAAGCAACATTAAAGCATGTAGGCCCGCAACGGCAAAACCAGTGGCGGTAAAAGCGGCAAGGCACATGTGCAGCGCTTGGGTAAACCAAGCATCGTTAAACATGGCTTTGATTGGGTCAATGTTGAGATATTTACCATCAACAAAGTCGAAACCAGCTGGACTGTTCATCCAAGCATTGGCCGCTACCACCAAAATTCCAGAGGCTAAACCACTTAAACCTACCACAACACCTGTGAACCAATGAAACCACTTGTTAAGCTTTTCCCATCCGTAAAGGAAAAAGCCTAAGGCAATTGCTTCAATAAAAAAAGCGGTACCTTCCAACGAAAACGGCATTCCGAAAATGGGACCTGCATGCTCCATGAACTTTGGCCAAAGCAAGCCTAGTTCAAAAGAGAGCATAGTGCCAGATACGGCACCAGTGGCAAAAAATATGGCTACACCCTTACTCCACGCTTTGGTGATATGCTTATAAACTTCGTTATTAGTTTTTAACCACTTATAGTGCGAAACCGCCATAAAAAACGGCATCACCATGCCAATACAAGCGTAAACAATGTGGAAGCCCAACGAAAGGGCCATTTGCGAACGAGCTGCTAAAAAATCATCCATGAGCTGAGGAATTGGACTAAACAAATATAGGCCTTATCATTTGATGTGATAAGGCCTACAAGTGATATTTAGCAACTATTTGAAATATA
This sequence comes from Pedobacter sp., assembly GCF_965249885.1. Lineage (GTDB taxonomy): Bacteria > Bacteroidota > Bacteroidia > Sphingobacteriales > Sphingobacteriaceae > Pedobacter. The sequence goes on from NZ_OZ252254.1 coordinate 488,378, forward strand.
GAATGTTTATAAATTACAGTAATTTGTATCGAGTGGTTTTGCAGGTTATTTTCCAACCATTAACTCTGTATAAGCTGCATTAAGGCTTCTGGCAATCCCATCTCCCTGCCATTCTGGTGCGCCAGGTATTGCGGTCGCTTTTAAAATATCTTCTTTAGTTTTTCCTGCTTTAATTTCAGCACCCACAAAACTCATTAGCGATTGTAAATAGTTTTTAAATGCTGCTACGTCCGCTTTATTACCTGTTATTTTTTCGGGCTCACGACTATGTCCAAAAATGAATAAGGTGTCGTTATCAAACTTATTTGAAATTTGATCTAATACGCCAATCCAGCTTTGGATATTTGCGCCATTAGCGGTGTCAATAAAAGGATATCGTCTATTGAAAACCAAATCGCCTACATGCGCAATGTTTGCATTTTCGAAGTGAAAAACCGCATCACCATTGGTATGGCCAGCACCAAAATAATGCGCCGTAATTTTCTCTGCGCCTACTTTAGTTTTCCATCCGTTATTACCAAATGTCATATCTGGCAGCAGCTGTTTATCTAAACTATTTGCTTTTTCCGCTGTTGTTTTTTGATTTTTTAGGGAATTTTCATGCGCCACAACATGCTCAACTAAGCCTTTAAAAGCAACATTTCCACCAGTATGATCGCCGTGATGGTGTGTATTTAGTAAATATTTGAAAGGTTTGCTTCCCAATTTCTTCAGTTCTTCAATTACATGTGGTGCCGAGTTGGGAAACTGTGAATCAATCACCACAAATCCATCTTTGCTATCAAGCCAGCCTATGGTTCCACCTTGCTCGGTAAAAACTCCAATATTGTTCCTAAGTGGCTTAAACTGATAACTCTGCTGCAAACCCGCAGCAAAAACATCTGAACGATAAAAAGCGAGCAAGGCCATCGCCATTGCTGATTGTTGAAAAAACTGTCTGCGTTGCATATAGTAAAATAAAAAAACCACGACTGAAATGCCGTGGTTTAAATTTAAACAAATATTGATTAAAATCCAGTGCCCGGATTAGTTCCAGGCTCATGGCCGCCGCCCATTGGCTCGTGTTTGCGTCCATGATCTTTAGTAAATTTAGTAGTGATACTAGATGACGAAGTTTGCTCGATGTTTTCCTCCGTTCTTGTCGGTTTGGTATCATCGATATCTATCAAATCATTTCTCACTTCTTTTTTCTCGGTATTTTTATTTTTATCTTCCATGATGTTTATGTTTTTGGTACATCTATCTAACAAACCGGTTTCAAAGTTTGTTTGTAACAACATACATCAATTTTAATTCAATGAAAAAAGCAATTCTTTTTGGGGCAAGCGGTTTTGTAGGCAGTTATTTATTGAATGATTTGCTACAGAGCGATATTTATGATGAGGTAACTATTGTGGTTCGAAAACCATTGAACATACAACATCCGAAATTACGAATGCTACTCTCCGATTACCATAATTTACCGCAAAACAAGTCCTATTTAGTTGCTGATGATGTTTTTATCACACTTGGCACCACAAAGAAAAAAACTCCTGATCAAAAGGAATACTATCAAATAGACCACGATTATCCTGTTTTAGCTGCCGAACTGACAAAAGCAAATGGAGCTAAGTCCGTGCTACTTGTTTCCGCTGTTGGCGCAAATGCCAATTCATCAATTTTTTACGTTAAAACCAAAGGTGAAGCCGAAAGAGATATCATCGCTTTAAATTTTGAACATACCCATATTTTTAGACCATCAATGATTATGGGCAACAGGGAAGAAAGCAGACCGCTAGAAAAGGTGTTCATCAAAGCTTTTTCAGTGATCAATACGCTTCTAATAGGAGGCCTGAAGAAATATAGAGGCATTAGTGCTCAGAAAATTGCGAAAGCGATGATTAATGCAGCGCAAACTGAATTAGATAAGCCAAAGATTTACCATTGGGAGGATATGCAAAAATTAGCACGTTAATTTCTGCACTGCCATAGGGTTGTCAGTTAATACTTTAAATTTGCGGAATTAAACACCTATTGATATGAGTTATTGCACCGCAATTTTAGGCATGCAGCCCGAAGAAAGAAAAAACCTACATGCTAACTATCACGATCACCATTATGGTTTTCCGATACATGATGACAACGAATTATTTGGCAGACTGATTTTAGAAATTAACCAAGCAGGTTTAAGTTGGGAAACCATTTTAAAGAAAGAGCAGGGATTTAGAAATGCATATGCAAATTTTGATGTAACAACTGTTGCCAACTTTAACGAGAATGATAGAGAACGTTTACTTCAGGATGCAGGTATTATAAGAAATAAGCTGAAGGTAAACGCAGCAATAGAAAACGCAAAAACCATCTTACAGCTGCAAGAAGAGTTTGGGAGCTTTGAAAATTGGCTGAGCTATCATCATCCAAAAACCAAACCCGAATGGGTTAAGCTCTTTAAAAAAACCTTTAAATTTACTGGCGGCGAAATTGTTGGCGAATTTTTGATGAGCATAGGCTATCTTCCTGGTGCACACGACACATCTTGTGCTATTCAGGAAAAAGTATTGAAAAGCAACCCTAAATGGCTTAGCGTATAGCAAAGAACTAACTTTAGGACCTCCCCTTTTCGGAACTCAAAATAAAACGACCGATAAATCTTGCATTTCGCTAAGATTTATCGGTCGCATTTTTTATTCAGTTTTCAGCTATTAAACTTGCTGAACCTTTAGCTCTTTTTTTGGATACAAAATAGAGAACACATACACGGTTAAAACCGCCAACGGAAAAGAAATTAACGCTGGATTTTCCATTTGATGCCAAGCATTTTCGGCACCTAAGCCATATTTATCCCACATGGTTGGTGATGTTAAAATGATGGCAAGAGAAACTACGATACCCACCACAATAGACGCTGAAATCCCTGTAGATGAGGTTCTTTTCCAAAACAGCAGAAACAAAATGGCTGGCAAATTAGCGGATGCTGCAATGGCAAATGCCCATCCTACCAAGAAAGACACGTTGATTCCTTTGAAAGCCATCCCAAGTAAAATGGCAAAAACACCTACAGCAACTGCGGCAATTTTGCCCACTTTCACTTTACGGTCGTCGCTTAGATTTTTCTTTAAATAGATATCGATGAAATCATGCGCTATCGCTCCAGATGATGCCACAATTAGACCCGCTACTGTACCTAAAACTGTAGCAAAAGCCACAGCAGAGATAATGGAGAACAATACTGCTCCAAAAGCCTTCGCTAACAAAGGAGCTGCCATGTTACTAGATTCTACGTCCATCACCCCATTTACTCCAGCGCCCAAACCAATGAAAAGCGTAAGTACGTAAAATCCACCAATGGCTGCAATAGCTAAAATAGTAGATTTCCTTGCATCTCTAGGAGTTTTTACAGTATAATATCTGATTAAAATATGTGGCAACGCAGCTGTCCCTAAAAACAGCGCCAACATCAACGATACAAAATCCAACTTACTCCACAAGCTGGCACCAGCACCAATTTTATATTTCAATCCGGGCAACATAAATTTAGCGCCAGCCGTAACTTCTGGATAGTAAAGTGTAACTTGATCTGTACCATCGGTTAACTTTGCCTGCAAAAAGCGAGTAATTTCGCTATCTTTTATAGTAGATAAGAATTCAAATGGCCCTACTGCACCGGTTTTGTCAAGTTCCTTGCCATTCACTATAATTTTGCTCAAGTGACCCACCTGATAAAACTTTCTCTTTTCTTTCGACTCTCCGTTGTATAGTTTTTCCCCATTGACTTTCTGTACAATGGTTAACGTTTCCTTTAACACATCTTTTCCATCTTCTTTTCCCAAGTAAAACCAACGCTCAATACCATTTTGCTGTAACTTCACAAAAGTTTTTCCAGCTGTTTCTTGTTGTGCTAACACTTGCCAGCCAGGTGCCGCAGTTACTTTAGTTCCGTCAAGCTGAGGGTTTACGGTAGTAAACTGATGATAAGTATGATCTTTTGTGCTTGGCGAAAGGGATAGACCATTCTTTAAAATGAAAACCGTCAAAATCAACGAAAGGATAATCAACAATCCTCCTTTTAGGAATTGTACGTACGTAGTAGAAGCCATACCAGCACTGGCAACAATAGTAATTACAATTGCACCTACTAAAATTACTCCTGCCCAATGTGGCAAACCTAATAGCGGCATTACCAAATCGCCGGCTCCCACCATTTGTGGAATGAGGTAAAACACCGAGATAATTAAAGTACTAACAGATGCCGCTAATGTAATTGCCCTTGAGTTGAATTTCGCGTTCAGCGCATCGGTGAAGGTATATTTGCCCAGACGTTTAAATGGTTCAGCAATTAAAAACAAGGCAACAATCCACCCTGCCAAAAAGCCAATGGCATATAAAAAACCGTCAAATCCGGCAACGGCAATCATCCCGCAAATCCCTAGAAAAGAAGCTGCAGAAAGGTAATCTCCTGCGAAAGCAATACCATTAACCGCCCAGTGAATTTGTCCGCCGGCGGCATAATAAGATGACGAGTCGCTTTTTTTCCTTCCAAAATAAAAAGACAGGCCAAGTACTAAGCCAACAAAAATGAAGAAGAAAATTAGTGCAGTAACCGAAATATCATAGATCATTTCAAACCTCCTTCCGCTTTTTCAGCCTCGTCTTCGTAACGTGTACAGTAGGAATTGTAAATAATTCCCATTATCACCGCAAAAACAATTAAACCTATGCCATAAGCGATGGCTAAATTTAAACCGTAAAAAACAGTGGTAGACAATAATTCGTAGTTAAAAACACCGATGGCTACAAAACCTGCATAGCAGATTAAGTAAACGAAGAATAATCGAACGCCCAATTTAGATTTTTGCTGCGTAACGATTTCTTTCTCTTCGGTTGTGCTGTTTACATGCATAACGTAAAGGTTCGAAAAGGTTGATAAAAGGTTAGGTTATTTCTATGTTGATAATCAACGTAGTGTCTGTACACAATACTAATAAAAATATACTAGCTTCTTTAATATTTTAGCCAATAAATAGTGGATTGATTGGCTTTAATGACAATTGATAGTTTTCGGATGCCGGAAATACCCGAAAAACAAATCAAACACAAACCCTAAAGCAGCAGGAAACAATAAAAAAGGCTACCCCAAAAAGCACTTAATCACCATTCTACTTTTATTTGTATAATGACAACTGCTTTTTTAGATAGCCCTTGTATTAGCTATGAGTAGTTATAGTTTATGCTAATGCATTTTGTTTCACTACCATTTTCACTTTTTCTAAGGTATAATCGATATCCTCTTTGGTAGTGTATTTACTAAAAGAGAACCTTACTGCTGGGCGGTTCGGATCAGCTTTGATACCGTTTAGCACATGCGAACCAATGTTTGAACCTGAAGAACAAGCACTTCCGCCTGAAGCACAAATTCCATTGATATCTAAATTGAACAATAGCATATCGGCCATATCCATTTCCGGAAATGATACGTTAAGTACAGTATATAAACTCTTTTCGGCATCTGTTTCGCCATTAAAAGAAATACCTGGAATTTCAGCGATTAGCTGATCTTTCATGTAGTCTTTTAAACCTTGTACATGTTTTTGGTGTTCTTGCATTTCAGCATAAGCAATTTCTAAAGCTTTTGCCAAACCTACTATACCATAAACATTTTCAGTACCACCACGCATATTTCTTTCCTGAGCACCGCCGTAAATCATCGGTGGGATTTTAATGCTGTTATTTACATATAAAAAACCAACGCCTTTTGGACCATGTAGCTTGTGTGCAGCACATACAATAAAGTGCGCCTTTAACTGACGTACATCATGCGTATAATGCCCCATGGTTTGTACGGTATCTGCATGGTAAATAGCGTTGTATTTTTCGCACAAATCGCCAACTTTTTGCATGTCGGTTAATGTGCCCAACTCGTTATTGGCATGCATTAAAGAAACGAAACTACGTTCATTGTTTTCTAAAAGTTCTTCCAAATGAGCGTAGTCAACATTACCTTTTTCGTCGATATTTACAAAGCTTAGCTTATCAATAACGCCGTCTTTAAGCAACATATTTAAAGTATGTTCCACGGCGTGATGCTCAATTTTAGAGGTGATAGCATGTTTAATGCCATAAGCTGCGATGCCACAACGTATTGCTGTGTTATCCGCTTCGGTACCACCAGAAGTAAAGAAAATCTCTGAAGGTGAAGCATTAAGCAAAGTTGCGACAGTTTTGCGTGCTTTTTCTACCAAAGTTCTTACTTCTCTGCCTAGGGCATGTATTGCCGAAGGATTACCGTAGTAATTTTGCATTACGTTGGTCATTTCCGCCACAACCGTTGGATCCAGCGGTGTAGTAGCAGCATTGTCCAAATAAACTCGTTTCATTTTTATAGTGTGTTAGTTAGTCACTTTTTAGTGGTCAGGTATCAGGGGTTAGGTATTAGGGGTTAGGGGTTAGGTATTAGTTGTTAGTTGTTAGTAAAGTGTATAGGACTAATCCCTAATCCCTAGTTACTAACTCCTAATCCCTAGTCCCTAATTCCTAATTTATCTGCAATATCTCCTTGATATCCGCAATAATCTTATTTGCGAGGTTTTCCGCGATAGTTTCACTTTCGGCTTCGCTATAAATACGTATAATAGGTTCAGTGTTTGATCTGCGCAGATGTACCCATTGCTTATCGAATTCAATCTTCAGTCCATCAATGGTACTATGAGGCTGATGCTGATATTTTTCCTTCACTTGTTCTAGCAAGGCATCAATATTCATATCAGGTGTTAAAGTAATTTTATTTTTTGAGATATGATAAGCAGGATAACTTGCCCTCAAAACTGATATCGGCTTACCGAATTTTGCTAGGTGCGATAAAAATAGTGCAATACCAACTAACGCGTCTCTACCATAATGCGATTCAGGATAGATGATCCCGCCATTACCTTCACCGCCGATAATCGCATTGGTTGCCTTCATTTGATTAACCACATTAACCTCTCCTACGGCAGCTGCATTATATTGCATTCCAGCTTTTTCAGTCACATCTCTAAGTGCTCTGGTAGATGATAAGTTGGAAACTGTATTTCCTGGCGTATTTTTCAATACATAATCAGCAACAGCTACCAAAGTATACTCTTCACCAAACATGCTTCCGTCTTCATTTACGAAGCAAAGCCTATCCACATCCGGATCAACCACAATGCCCAAATGTGCACCTTTTTGCTGCACTACTTTTGCAATTTCTGTCAAGTTCTCTGGCAATGGCTCCGGATTATGTGGAAACTGCCCATTTGGCTCGCAGTACAATTCGTAGATGGTTTCAACACCTAAAGCTTTCAGCAGTGGGGGCAAGAAAATTCCTCCTGTAGAGTTCACACAGTCGATAGCTACTTTAAAGTTTGCCTTTTTGATCGCCTCCACGTCAACTAAAGGCAGCGCTAAAATGGCATCAATATGTTTTTGTATATAGGAATTGTCCTTCTTTACTTGACCAAGCTCGTCAACTTCCGCAAAGCTGAAATCTGAATTCTCGGCGATGTCGAGCACTTCTTTACCATCCGCATCACTGATAAATTCGCCTTTGGCATTCAACAGCTTTAGCGCATTCCATTGTTTAGGATTATGACTAGCGGTAAGAATAATTCCCCCAGCAGCTTTCTCCATTGGAACAGCTATTTCTACCGTTGGCGTGGTAGATAAGCCTAAGTCGATCACTTCAATACCTAAACCCTGCAACGTGCCAATAACTAGGTTATTCACCATTTCTCCAGATATCCGAGCATCACGTCCAATTACAATTCTTTTATTATCTGCTTTGCTAATTACCCATGAACCGAAAGCTGCCGTAAATTTTACCACGTCAATTGGAGTTAAGCCATCGCCAGCCTTGCCGCCGATAGTACCCCTGATACCAGAAATAGATTTGATTAAAGTCAAGTTGAATATTTTTTTTGCCAAAATTAAGAAAAATAAAGACTTTAAATTGTTGTATTTATGTTTGATTTTAAATTTTAAAAACTATTTAAACTAGCGTTTAGGTAGTTGATTATTAGGATAAAGCAAAATTAAAATTAACTCAAACGTTTGTGTCCAATGAGCAAGCTTTCAAGTTTTATATGCAACATAATTGCATAAACTTTATATTTGTTCACCCAAATCAAGTAAAAAATGCAACGCAAATGGTTTCAATACTGGTTTAACTCTCCTTATTACCATATCCTTTATGGCAATCGCAATGATGAAGAAGCGGAATTATTAATTGATAACCTGTTAGCACATCTGAAGCCCAAAAGCGATAGCAAAATAATTGACATTGCTTGTGGCAGAGGCCGACATTCCATCTACCTTAATAAAAAAGGTTATGATGTTACTGGAATAGATCTTTCGGAACAAAATATCAAGTACGCACAGCAGTTTGAACAAAAAAACCTGCATTTCTATGTACATGACATGCGAAAGTTGGCTTACATCAATTACTTTGATATTGCACTTAACCTTTTTACCAGCTTCGGTTATTTCGAAACAGAAAAAGATCACGTAAATGCACTAAAGGCGTTTAGAAAAGGCTTAAAAGCTGACGGAACTTTTGTAATTGATTATTTCAACACGCAGAAAATCATCAAAAACCTCACGAATCAGGAAATTAAAACCATCGATGGCATTGAGTTCCATTTGTCCAAATTTGTTTCCGAGGGAAAGATCATCAAGCACATCAACTTTGAACATCGAATGAAAGACTACGCTTTTGAGGAGCGAGTTCAAGCATTTTTGTTGGCTGATTTTGAAAATATGCTCGAAAAGAGTGGACTTCAAATCATTGAAAAATTTGGCAATTATCATTTAGATGCCTTCGATGAACTCAAATCAGATCGTTTAATCTTGGTTTGCAAAAAAGTATGATGCAGGAGCTCTTACAATTTGATACCGAGCTGTTCTTGAAAATACATCGAGGATTAAGTAACGGCTTTTTCGACTGGATAATGCCTTTACTGCGTAATCGCTTTTTTTGGTCGCCGCTTTATTTGTTTATAGTGATTTTTTGTATTAAGCAGTACAAAAAGGCTGGCTTATATATTATAGGTGGCGTTTTAGTCACTTTTGCCATGGGCGATATCATTGCTTCTCGCATCATTAAGCCCAATGTGGCTAGGGTGAGGCCTTGTAACGAAGTAAGGCTGGCTGATCAAATTATTCATCGGGTACCTTGCGGGAGTGGCAAAAGCTTTCCTTCGGCACATGCAACCAACCATTTTGGTATTGCCGTATTTTTAATAGGGGTTTTCTACAGGAAATGGAAAGCTATTTTACCGATTGGAATTTTATGGGCTGCATCTATCAGCTTTGCCCAAATTTATGTTGGCGTACATTATCCAATTGATGTTTTTTGTGGAATGCTGCTGGGCGTTGCCATAGGCTTACTTACTACGTTTATATATCATAAAGTAAAACCCATTAGTTAATGGAAATTTGGAAATTTTTGATTTTGTTTTTTTCTGCTTTTCTGGGCGGCCTAAGCATTTTTTTAGTTAAAAACGATAAATCTCAATTACTAAAATTGATCCTGTCATTCAGCGGATCATACCTATTTGCTATTACCGTTTTACACTTAATTCCTGATGCTTATCAGGGATCTGACAGCCATGAAATAGGCATCTATATCCTCATAGGTTTTTTATTTCAGGTTTTTTTGGAACAATTTTCAGAAGGTATCGAACACGGCCACATCCACAAACATCACCATAGCTCGGCTTTTCCTTATGGAATTATGATTAGTTTGTGCTTACATGCTTTCTTGGAAGGAATGCCTTTAGCTAAAGACCAACATAACGAACTGATTTTCGGGATCTCACTGCACCACATTCCGGCAGCGTTTGCCTTAGCAAGCATTTTACTCCAAAATCAAATTAAAAAAGCTTCATTGTTGGTTCTGCTTGCCGTATTCGCCATTATGGCTCCGCTGGGTTATTGGATTAGCTTAGGCTTAAGCAATGGATCTTTGGGAGGCATCGAAGCCTACTTTAATAAAATTATGGGTATCGTAATCGGGATATTCCTACATATCTCCACTACGATATTATTTGAATCAAATGCTGATCATAAAATCAATAAACGTAAAATGCTTGCGGTTTTACTCGGTATCGCCATTGCATTAATTGGATTTTACGCTGGACACAGTCACTAAATTTACGAATTGCGATTTACCATTGCAGCTAGACGCGGAAGCATTCTGATCAAAATCTAATCGTTCAAATACAATTGGTAAAATCTGAAGTCAATTAACCTATTTCAACATTCGTGTCAAAAATCTAAAGTCGTAAATCTAAAATCGTAAATCATTGTATCTTTGAACCAATGCAACTGGCTCAACAAGTAAAACATTTAATTAAAAAGGAAGTCGTTTTAGAGTGGCGCTCAAAATATGCGCTCAATGGTGTTTTACTTTACGTGGTTTCTACGGTTTTTGTTTGCTACATGTCGTTTTTAAGCATTGAAAAACTTACTTGGAATGCCTTGTTTTGGATCATCATGTTATTCGCATCCATTAATGCTATTGCGAAAAGTTTCCTTCAGGAAAGCAAAGGCCGACAGCTTTACATATACACTTTAATTAGCCCCACAGCGCTGATCTTAGCAAAAACCATTTACAATAGTCTGTTAATGATGATCCTAACAGTAATTGCACTATTGTTTTACACACTGGTTTTTGATTTCCCAAAAGATACTGACATTTTAATGTATTTCGTTGCTGCCATATTGGGAAGCTTAAGTTTCTCTACCATTTTCACTATGGTATCAGCCATTGCTTCTAAAACTGGCAACGGCGGTATGCTGATGGCCATATTGAGCTTTCCAATCATCATTCCTGTACTCATTGTACTAATTAAGTTCGCAAAAAATGCGGTTGATGGATTAGATAGAGCAGTTAGTTTAGATGAAATTGGATTGCTAGGAGTGATAAATGTATTAGTGATGACAGTTGCTTTATTGTTATTTCCTTACCTTTGGCGAGATTAATAATGTGATGATTTAGTAATTTGATGATATGATAATTACATAGTTGTTTAACTACTAAAATCTAAATACTCAATACCCAACCTATATGTATAAAACTTGGTGGAAAATTTTGGCCGCAGCACTGGTAGTTTACACTGCAATTGCGGGATTTTTGTTGGAGGTGCCCCGACTTGCTATCCTTAATGAAACCATAAGAAATTTATACTTCCACGTTCCTATGTGGTTCGCAATGGTAGTTTTGTTCACCATTTCTGTGTGGTACAGCGTAATGTCCTTAAATAAACAAAAAGAAGAGTATGATATCAAAGCAGTTGAAAGTGCAAATGCAGGGATCATATTTGGCATATTGGGTATTGTAACAGGTGCCTTTTGGGCAAAGTTTACTTGGGGACAGTTTTGGAGCTTTGATCCTAAGCAAAATTTCGCAGCAATATCCCTCCTACTATATTTCGCTTACTTTATTTTACGCAACGCGATAGACGAAGAGCAAAAACGTGCTAAAATTGCGGCCATCTATAACATATTTGCATTTCCAATGATGGTAGTGCTACTTTTTGTACTTCCACGTTTGCAAGATTCGCTGCATCCGGGCAACGGTGGCAATCCAGGCTTCAACAGTTACGATTTAGATAGTAGAATGCGAATGGTATTTTACCCTGCCTGTTTGGGATGGATATTAATTGGCTACTGGATTTACACGCTTCGCTTCAGAATAAAAACAATCGAAAACTCACAACTTTAATGATAATGAAGAAGTTATTAAGTATGCTTTTATTGTTGTTTACAAGCCTTACTTTATTTGCGCAAAACAACGATATTGAGATGGCAGATCAACTGCGAAACAACGGTAAAATTTACATTGTGGTGATTTGTATCGTGATAATTTTAGCTGGTTTGCTTTTTTATCTTTTCAGCCTCGACAAACGTTTGAAATTGTTAGAAAAAAAATCTGACCGTAAAAACTAATTTTAAACGCCCTAGAAACATTTTTTTGAACCGAAACGTTATAGTGTTTACCATACACTAAGCAAAATATACTTGCAAGAGTGGTTTATTTTACTGCAATTTTGCACCCGTAAAAGCATAAAACCAAAATTCAAAAAAATGGCTAGTACAGCAAATGAAACAAGTTTTTTCAGCGATGTTTGTAAAAACTTTGACGACGCCGCCAGATTCACAAACCACCCAGAAGGTTTACTGGCACAAATTAAAGCATGTAACAGTGTTTATCGTTTCCAATTCCCTATACGCAGAGGAAACGGCTTTGAAGTAATTGACGCATGGCGTGTTGAGCACTCGCACCACATGAGCCCTACCAAAGGGGGTATCCGTTACAGTGAGATGGTAAATGAGGATGAAGTAATGGCTCTTGCCGCCCTAATGACCTATAAATGTGCTATCGTTAACGTACCGTTTGGCGGTGCTAAAGGCGGTATCTGTATCAATCCTAAAAATTATACAGTTGCAGAATTAGAAACCATCACTCGTCGTTACACTACCGAATTAATTAAAAAGAACTTTATTGGCCCAGGTATCGATGTTCCCGCTCCAGATTACGGATCAGGCGAACGCGAAATGAGCTGGATTGCCGACACTTACATGACTATGAACCCAGGTTCATTGGATGCTTTAGGTTGTGTTACCGGAAAACCTATTGCTTTACATGGTATCCGCGGCCGTAGAGAAGCTACTGGTCGTGGTGTAGCTTATGCCGTACGTGAGTGTGTAAGCCATGCTGATGACATGAAAAAATTGGGCCTAACTGCAGGCTTAGATGGCAAAAGAGTAATCGTTCAAGGTTTAGGTAACGTAGGTTATCACTCTGCAAAATTTATTGCTGAGTTTGGCGGTACCATTGTAGGTATTTGCGAGTACGAAGGTGCTATCTACAATGCTAATGGCTTAAATGTGGACGAAGTATTTGCTCACCGTAAAAACACAGGTTCACTGTTAGGTTTCCCGGGTGCTACCGATTTTAAAAATTCAAAAGAAGGTTTAGAGCAAGAGTGTGATATCTTAGTTCCAGCTGCTTTAGAAAACCAAATTACTGGTGAAAACATCCGCAACATCAAGGCTAAAATTATTGCTGAAGGTGCTAACGGCCCTGTAACGCCAGAGGCTGAAGAAATTTTCACTGAAATGGGTGGTATGATCATTCCAGATATGTACTGCAACGCTGGTGGTGTAACGGTATCCTATTTTGAGTGGTTGAAAAACCTTTCTCACGTAGCTTTCGGCCGTATGGAAAATCGCTATGCAGAAAACTCAAATGCTAACTTGATCAATACTTTAGAGAGCTTAACAGGAAAAACAATCCCTGCAGAGCACCGCTTAATGATTGTTAAAGGAGCTTCTGAGTTGGAATTAGTAAATTCAGGATTAGAAGACACGATGATCCATTCTTACAGAGAAATTAGGGAAACTTGGTTAAATAAACCAGAAACTAAAACTTTAAGAACGGCCGCTTTCGTAAATTCTATCGACAAAATTGCAGTTTCTTATATGAATTTAGGCGTTTGGCCATAACATTCATCTTAAAACAATACAAAAGCCCCGTAATTATTATTTACGGGGCTTTTTGTTTATCAACTAATTGTAAAGATGCACAATAGGCAATCCGCTAGCAGCTTAGTTTTTCTATCTTTGTTAGCTGTATTTTAAATCAATCCAGATGAAAAAAAGTGCTATTGTAGGTCTAATTACCATTGCCATTTGCATTGGTTTTTTGGTGAGCTTAAATGCTGAAACCGATTCTTATTCCAACTTTAAAGAAGCCGCAAAATCAGAGCGTGAAGAACACGTGATGGGCTACTGGGAGAAAGAAAAAGGCATGTATTACGATGCTTTAAAAGATCCTAACCATTTTGCATTTTATATGAAAGATGAAAATGGCGCCATCAACAAAGTTGTACTTAACGGTTCAAAGCCTCAGGATTTTGAGCGTTCTGAAAAATTAGTACTGATTGGGAAAATGCAGAACGATACTTTCTACGCCTCCAAAATATTAATGAAATGCCCTTCTAAATACAACGACAATATGGTTGAAGTGAACAAGGATGGCAGTGTGAAAGAGCCTACTAAAAACGTAAAAGAATCAAAATCTTAATGGATATACAGTTTATTGGAGAGAACCTCCTTCCGGGCAAAATTGGCCAATTTTTCATCGTACTTTCGTTTGCCGCTTCATTACTTGCTACCATTGCCTATTTCTTTGCTACGCAAAACAAAAACATTGAAGATAAATCTTGGTCTAAAATTGGACGGGTAGGCTTTTGGTTAAATGGTATCAGCATTATTGGAATTGGCGTTACGTTGTTTTATCTGATATTGAACCATTATAACGAGTATCATTACGTTTACTCCCACTCTTCTAAAGAACTTCCAGTTTATTATATCGTATCTGCCTTTTGGCAAGGTCAAGAAGGTAGTTTTTGGCTATGGTCTTTTTGGCAAACATTGCTTGGTGTCATCTTAATCTGGAAAGCGAAATCTTGGGAAAATGGCGTAATGACCATCGTTGCATTATCTCAAACCTTCTTAGCCTCTATGCTTTTAGGGGTAGATATTTTGGGGATTAGAGTAGGTTCATCTCCATTTATTTTATTAAGAGACGCTGTAAATTTAAAGGAAATGGCGCCAGCCGTCTTCGCCGATCCTGAAAACTATAAAAACTACCTGACCTTCATTACTGACGGCCGCGGTTTAAATCCATTACTGCAAAACTACTGGATGGTAATTCACCCTCCTACCCTGTTTTTAGGTTTCGCCAGTATGATTGTACCTTTTGCTTATGGCATTGCAGCATTGTGGCAAAGACGTTATAAAGATTGGGTTAAACCAGTACTACCTTGGGTTTCCTTTGCGGTGATGATTTTAGGAACTGGTATTATCATGGGTTCATTTTGGGCCTACGAAGCACTTAATTTTGGTGGTTTTTGGGCTTGGGATCCGGTGGAAAATGCCTCAATCATTCCTTGGCTAACCTTGATTGGCGGTCTACACGTAATTATCGCTTATAAAAACACTGGCCATGCTTACTTCACTGCAATGGCACTTACATTGGTGAGTTTCATTTTAGTATTGTATGCTTCTTTCTTAACTAGAAGTGGAATTTTAGGAGAAACTTCTGTACACTCCTTTACCGATTTAGGAATGTTCGGACAGTTGATTTCCTATATCGTGGTGTTCTTATTTCTTGCAGTGTTTTTTATTGTATGGAGATGGAAAGAACTTCCAATTACGCACAAAGATGAAGAAACCTACTCTCGTGAGTTTTGGATGTTCATCGGTGCCTTAGTAGTGACCGTTTCTTGTATTCACATCATTTTTGCCACCTCTGGACCAGTTTTCAATAAAATTTTCGGTACTAACAATGTTCCTAAAGATTTAAAATACTACAACCAGTGGCAAGCACCATTTGCGGTACTAATCACTTTGATTTCGGGTTTTTCACAATTTTTAAAGTACAAAAGAACCGATCCACGCAAATTCTACAGCAGCTTAATATCTTCTGTGGTTTTCGCACTGGTAATTACAGGAGCTTTCGTTTGGATCAGCGGTATCTATACCAACTTAATGTACATCATTTTAACCTTCAGCTGTATTTTTGCAGTGTTGGCAAATGCAAGGTTACTTACTGGTGCATTCACTAAAAAAGGCAGTAAGCTTGCCGGGTCGGCCATTGCACACATCGGCTTTGCCCTTTTATTGGTTGGCGCATTGGTTTCGGCTGCAACAAGTAATCCCATCTCTATCAATGAAACTAATTTCATTCCGGTTAAAGATTTCGAAAAAGCTGCTAAACCTGGTGAAAATATCATGCTGTACAAAAATGAGCCTAAGCAAATGGGCAAGTACACCGTGACTTATATCAGCGATACCACCATTCAGCCAAATACTTATTACAGACTTAATTTTAAAGTGATAGATCAGGCTAGTGGTAAAATAAAAGAAGATTTTACCGTAAATCCTAGCATTCAGGAAAACGACAGAATGGGTTTAATTGCTTCTCCTGACACTAAACATTACCTATTAAAAGACATCTATACTCACATTACTAGCGCCGCTCAAAAGAAAGAAGAACATGCAGAGCACGACGGACATACAGAGGATGAAAATTACAAGGCTCCTCGTATTGTGAAAGTTGCCGCAGGCGATACACTTCATGTGAGTAGCGGAATTTTGACTGTTAAAAATTTGAACAACAAACCTGTTGTTAAAGATTTAAAAGTTGAGAAAGAAGATTTAGCGGTTAGCTTACCTATCGAAATTAATGTGAGTGGCAAAGTATATAACTTGGAGCCTTTATTCTTAATCAAAGGAAACAACACATTTGATTTTGCCCGTAAAAACGATGAGCTAGGCATTAGACTTAGATTCACGAAAATTATTCCAGAAGAGAACAAATTTGAACTTCAAATTTTTGAGAAACCGCAGCAAGCTAAAGATTGGGTGGTGTTCAAATCAATTGAATTTCCGTTCATCAACTTATATTGGATGGGTACAATTGTGATGGTAGTTGGCTTCTTAATTTCGATTTTTAGAAGGAAAAGAGAAATAAAGCTAGATTAATGGACATTAAGGTTTCGATCATTGGTTCAGGCAACGTTGCAACTCATTTAAGCAAGGCGCTTAAAAATTCAGGGGCTACATTGCTACACATTTGGTCGCAAAACTTTAAAAATGCCCAAACTTTGGCAGAAACTGTCAGCGCAACTGCAGCTACTACTATCAATCAAATTGCTGATGACGGAAGTGATCTGGTTATTATCGCTGTTAAAGACGATGCTATTACGGAAGTGGCTTCGGCCTTAGTTAACCGTAGAGGTTTAGTGGTACATACTTCAGGTGCGGCAAGCTTAGCCGATTTGAGTAAACTGCAAAACTATGGGGTATTTTATCCCTTGCAAACTTTCTCTAAGCATAAAGAGCTTGATTTTAACGAAGTACCAATTTGTTTAGAGGCGAATAGTGAGACTAATTTGCAAATGCTAAAAAACATTGCGGTTACATTGAGCCAAAAGGTTTACGAAGTAGCTACTGATCAAAGGAGAATATTGCATCTATCAGCAGTTTTTGCTTGTAATTTCCCAAACTACTTATACAGTGTAGCACAGCAATTATTAGCGCAGCATCAGCTTAGTTTTGACATGATTAGGCCACTGATTGCAGAAACAGCACATAAAGTGCAGACCGCCTTACCTACCGAGGTGCAAACCGGCCCCGCAGTACGTAACGACGAGCAGACCATGGCGAAGCATGAAAAATTACTACAAGAAAACCCTAATTGGGTAAATATATATCAACTATTAAGCGAGCAGATTAAAAAGAGTAAATAATACTGTTTTTTAATTTTTGGCTGCTTACTTTTGCATTAATTATGAGTATTTTCAAACTAAAAATAAATTTCGAAGAAGAAGGAAAAACACCTGTTGAATTGCCAATTGCAGCTGGTGAAGATGTACTGGACGTGGTTTTAGATAACGGAATAAAGTTGCAACACAACTGCGGAGGTGTATGCGGATGCAGCACATGCCATATCTATGTAACCAAGGGAATGGATAACATCCAGGAAATTTCAGAAAAAGAAGAAGACTTTGTGGATCGTGCGGTTAGACCAAAAATTACATCGCGATTAGCCTGCCAATGTGTGGTTTTAGATGGAGATATTGAAATTACAATCCCAGATCAGTCTGGATTTTTAGGACACTAAGCCAATTACGATTTTAGATTTACGAATTAGGATTTTTTTGGCAGTTTCCAAAATCAGTTAGCCGTTAAACTATTACACAGTTAACCTATTTAAACATTCAAACTTTACAACATTAACATGAACAACGATAAATTTGCACTCCCTATTCACTGGAACGATTACGAAGATATTGCGCTTGAACTTTATGAAAAATTCGGTGATGAATTTGACGAGGCTAAAATCTACAGAATCAGATTCACCGAATTACTTGAATGGGTTTTAACACTTCCAAATTTCGCTGGAACCAGGGAAGAATGTAATGAAGGTCATTTGGAGCAAATCCAATCTGCTTGGGTTTACGAGTGGAGAGATAATCAATAATTATTAGGAAATGGCATTTAGTGTACAGTTATATTAAAGTAACTGGAATCAACTAATTAGCCTTTGAATATTTTTTAT
Source organism: Pedobacter sp. (assembly GCF_965249885.1). Classification (GTDB taxonomy): domain Bacteria; phylum Bacteroidota; class Bacteroidia; order Sphingobacteriales; family Sphingobacteriaceae; genus Pedobacter. The sequence continues at coordinate 506,505 of NZ_OZ252254.1, forward strand.
GCTTCAAGACCTTAAAAATATCACCACCTTTATTTTTGATGTAGACGGTGTGCTTACCAATGGCTCAGTAATAGCCACCGAAAGTGGCGAATTACTTCGATCTTTCAATATTAAGGATGGATACGCACTTCAATTAGCGGCAAAAAAAGGTTATCATATTTGTATCATTTCTGGAGGCAAGGGTGTGGCCATGAATAAACGTTTTGAAGGTTTAGGCGTCGCTGATGTTTTCCTAGGTGTTAGCAATAAAATCGAGGTTTTCAATAATTACATCCATCAAAAAGGGATCTCACCTAGTCAGGTATTGTATATGGGCGATGATATTCCAGATCTGGAAGTGATGAAATTAGTTGGAATTGCAACCTGCCCTGGCGATGCTGTTGATGAAATTAAGGCCGCGGCTCGCTACATCTCCCCTAAAAATGGCGGTGAAGCTGCTGCCAGAGATGTGATTGAAAAGGTGCTTAAAGTACGTGGCGACTGGAACGGGAACATTCCCTCAGCTGCTGAAGCAAGTAAGTAGACAACATGAAGGCGTATACCGTTGTATTCGCAACTGACTACCAATAGAGCACCATATTCAATATTTAATTATGCTTTCATCAACTCCAAATTCCATTAACATTATTTAACATTTTATATTTCTCAGCGGATTAAACCTAATCAAAGTTTTACTATCCAAAAAGAAACGTAAAACGATATAAACATGAAAAAATTAATGATGATTTGCGGGCTATTATTTGGTATGGTGGCTTTCGCTCAAGCACAAGATGGTGGCCGTCCCATGGGTGGACCAGGTGGAAGAATGGCCATGGATCCTGAAGCAAGAGTAAAACTATTGGACGAAAAACTAAAATTGAGCGCCGATCAAAAAACTAAATTAACAGCTATTTTTACTGAACAAGCAGAAGCGCAGAAAAAAGCTCGTGAAGAGGCTCAAGGCGGCGGCGATAGAAAGGCAATGATGGAGAAAATGCAAAAAATGAGAGCTGATTTAGAAACCAAAATCGCATCTGTTTTAACTGACGATCAGAAAAAAACTTATACAGCTATGCTTGAAGAGCAAAAAGCTGAAATGCAAAAAAGAATGGGTGAGCGCAGAGGTGGCAACTAGTTACACCTAGTAAAATTTTATAGTAGCAAAAGCGGCAAATTAGCCGCTTTTGCTATTTTTGTACAAATTTGCAACAAATGTTAAAGCTTAGCCTTCCAATTATTCTCGCTTCAAAATCCCCACGCCGGCACGAACTATTAAAGTTAATGGGACTTGACTTTTCGGTTGAGCTGAAAGATGTTGATGAAAGCTTCCCTACCGAATTAAGTCCAGCGGAAATTGCAGTTTATATAGCAGAAAAAAAAGCTTGGGCATTTGAGGGAAATCCAGATGCCATAGTGATTACCGCAGATACCATTGTAGCCATTAATGGTGAAATACTAGGAAAACCCGCCGACCATGCGGAGGCCAAAAGCATGTTGAGTAAACTTTCGGGCAGCACACATGATGTTTTCACAGGGGTAAGCATAAACTACAACGGAAAAATCAGTTCATTTTATGACCGTACAGCAGTTTCTTGCAGAACCATCAATGAGGAAGAAATCGAATACTATATCAACAACTTCCAACCATTTGACAAAGCTGGAAGTTATGGCATACAAGATTGGTTTGGACTTACTGTTGTCGAAAAACTAACGGGTTCTTACACCAATGTAATGGGATTACCTACTGAAAAACTATATCAGCACCTGCTGAAGATTAGTTAGCTACGCTTGGTTTCTTAACGCTAAACAACAATAGGGTACTACCTATCAACAAAATAATCCAACCCCACTCAAAATGGATGGCCTTGCCCAATAAGTTATCGGCTATTTTAAAATTGAAATAGTGTGTTGACTTGAAATATACCGCTGCCGCCATCAAAATTATCCAGCCAAACATCACTCTAGTAAGTATTTTATATGCTCGCAGTTGTCTGACAAAAAAACTCAATGCCATTAAAGCTACTAAAGCATAAGTAATTAAAAATAGCCTAACGTCCGTTTTATATAACGTCCAACTTACCAACTTAAAAATAATCTGAACCTGAAGTATTGGACAAAAAGCGGCAATCAGCAACAAAAACAGCCCAATTAAAGCCATTGGTTTATTTACAACTAGCATAGTAAAATTTAAACCACTAACTTAAGTAAATTGATTGAGCTTTACTATGATGAACTACAATTTTAGGCGCCCATTTTTTTATCACCTCTTCTATTTCTGCTGGTTTAAAGGGTTTTGCGATGAAATCCTGCATTCCTGCTTCTAGGCATTTATCTCTTCCATCACCCAAGGCGTTAGCGGTAAGCGCAATAACTACTGGATACTCGTATACTCGATAATGCTTTCTTATCTCGGTAGTAGCCACAGTCCCATCCATTATTGGCATTTGCATATCCATAAATATCAAGTCAAAATCTTCTTGTTTTACAATATCTAACGCCAATTGGCCATTAGAAGCTTTTTTACAAGAATAGCCTAACTTACTCAATGTTTTAGTGATAAGCATTAAGTTAACTTCATTGTCATCAACCGCTAAAATTCTTAATGGAAATGTATCTGACAGATCTTTGTCTAACACTCGATGCTCTTTCTGTGGCACCGTTTGCTTCACATTTTTTGTTTGCTGTATCTCCTTAGTAACGATATAGAAAGTAAACACAGAGCCCTTTCCTACTTCGCTATTTACTTTCACCTTACCCGACATCATTGAGATGAGGTTGTACGCGATATTTAAACCAAGCCCCGTACCTCCATATTTACGGACGCTGGTGTGATCAACCTGCACAAATGGCTTAAATAGCAGCTTAATCCTCTCTTCTGCAATCCCGATGCCAGTATCTTTTATGCTAAAACCTAAACGAATGTTTCCATTTTCTTCTTTATCTATCGTTTTGCATTCTAAATTTATACTTCCACTGCTGGTAAATTTCTTTGCATTACTTAAAAAGTTAAACAAGATTTGCTTCAGGCGGAAAGCATCTGTATAAATGAATTGCGGTACGCTTTCGTCAACTACGAAGTTTATTTTAAGCTGATCAGTAGAATTTGGCATTAAGCCAAACAACTCCTCAATTAAATTCCTTATATCAACCGCAGCATGATTTAACTGAATTTTTCCGGCTTCTATCTTGGAGAAATCTAACACATCATTTACAATACGCAACAACGATTCTGCACTGTGATGTATCGTTTTGGCATAGTCTTTTTGCTCATCTGTTAAAGCACCTTGTAGCAATAAGTTCGACATTCCAAGTACCCCATTCATTGGCGTACGGATTTCATGGCTAATCATTGCTAAATATTCTGATTTAGCATTGTTAGCTAACTGCGCAGCCAACTTTGCATTGTAAATCTCTTTCTCATGCGCTATTTGTTTCTGCAGCGACTTGCGAGATCTATAATAAATCAAACTATTCATGATCATTATTAACATCCCTATGCCAATGACCAAGTAAGCTAATTGTTGATGTAATTTAGCATTTTGTTGGCCTTTTACGTGTAAATCTTCAGCATCGGCTTTGATAAACTTATAGAGCAAACTTTGCGTAGCAATCAATTCTGCGAAGTTAGGAGGAACCGCAGATACCACCCCTGTTTCCAGTATCAAATTTAGCTGCTTGTGATAGAAGGCTTCTTCTACCTCTAAACTGTTTACTAGCGCTTTCCCCTCACTCTTGTAATTCTCGGCGTCCTCTAAATACTTTGGTAAGAAAGACTTGTTTTTAGCAAGTGAATTCAAATAAGACTTAAGGCTATCAATCTTGGTGTGATCGGAATTAGCTATTTGTAAATAAGCGTGACTACATTGTTCGAGGTTTTTGCTAAGCGTTATTAGAGAAGCCAAACGTTGTTCTTTTTGACTCAAATAGTTAGCATTATCGTTGTTAGTGACAAGTAAATAGACTCCCGAACCAATTAGTATTAAAGTGAGCAACAGCTTTATAGCAAAGTTTGCAAGTAATTGTTTTAAAGCAGGTGAGCCCATTTATTTATCAATAGCTTAAGTTAGTTCAATTTAGCTCTGGTTATCAATGCCCATTTTTTCTGCGAAATGAGCGCAGTAATCTCGCAGATCTTCCACAATATTTTTTTCACCTGTGGCCCTTAAAAAGGAATCGCCCATGGTTTGCAATGTTTCATAAAAAAAACGCTTCATTTCATCCACTGGCATATCCTTAGTCCATAAATCAATTCGCATTGAATTTTTATAGTTATGGTCCCAAAGTGCTAAAATCATTGCTTTCGCAGCCACTTTATCTGTATTTTGCGAATCTGTTGATTCCCAAAGCAAATTTTCAGTTACATTATTTTCATCTAGCTCAACTGTAATCTTGATCTCAGCTTTTTTCATTCTATTTATGGTTATTTATATTTTATCCGAACACACTTATTTTCAAGACCAAAATGAATAACACAGTTAGCAAAATGAGCATTAACTGTGTCATCCAAAGTCTTGCCAAACTTGGAATAAATTTCCTAAAAATTTGATCGCAGAGTAACGAAACAAAAAAAACGAGTGTAAATAAAGCAATCAATGGGTTTTTAAACTCATGATTGTTAGCCCCTAAAAGCCACTCCTTTTTTGTGATTAAACCACCTACGGCCATGATACTTAACGCCGAAATAATATTTAGAGGTGTAAGTTTTAATTTCAATTTATCTGCGTTTTTTGTTTTTAGCGGAGTAATTTTTTTTGTTATTTTTTTTTGTAGAAGAGCTATACTGCTTCTTCTTTTCATGAAAGGCGCCTTTGAAGTCGGGATTTTCTTTCCGCTTTTGGGCATCAATTTCCCTTGCCATGGTCTGACGCTCGTCAAAAGGCGTTTCTTCTATAAAAACAGACTGTGGAATTTCTTCCTCATGTATTTTTTGCCTAATTAATTTCTCAATTTTACCGATATAGTAACGCTCAGCTTCATTATAAAAAGTGATTGCTGTTCCTTCACTAAAAGCTCTTCCAGTACGGCCAATTCGATGTACATAGTCTTCGGTAACAATAGGTACATCAAAATTAATTACGTGGCTTACTTCACTCACATCTATTCCCCTAGAGGCTACATCTGTAGCAACTAAAACCCTTACATTACCTTCCTTAAAACTATTGATGGAATTGATACGCGTATTTTGTCCTTTGTTGGCGTGAATTACCCGCACTGCATCTTCACCGAACCTGCGAGCAACAAAGTTATTAATGTTATCTGCTACTGTTTTCGTCTTGCAAAAAATAATCAATCTTGTAAACTCTTCATCTTTATTGAGCAGGTGAGCCAGTAAGTTAATCTTCGTTTTGAAGTTGGGCACAGCATACATCTTTTGCGCTACAGTTTGCGCTGGCGTTGCTTGTGCAGCCACTTCAATGGTAAGCGGATTTTTAAGGAAATCGCCAGCGATTTTTTGCACTAATTCACTCATAGTTGCTGAAAAAAGCAAATTTTGACGCTTTCGAGGCACTACTTCCAATATTCGATGTATGGAACCAATAAATCCCATGTCCATCATTTTATCTGCTTCATCGAGTACTAAAAATTGTAAGCTCCTCGTATTGATATCGCCAGTGAGGTACAAATCTAAAAAGCGCCCAGGGGTAGCTACCAAAACATCCAACCCTTTGGCAATTTGTTCTTTTTGCGTTTTAGGACCAATTCCTCCAAAAATTACTACGGTACGCAAATCCGTATAGGTTGAAAATAAGCGTACTTGCTCCTCAATTTGCAGTGCAAGCTCGCGAGTTGGCACTAAAATCAATGCCCTAGGATGTTCGCCTTGCGCATATTTGAGCTTCATCAGCATTGGGAGTACGTAGGCAGCTGTTTTACCCGTACCAGTTTGGGCAATGCCAAATAAGTCTTGTCCAGAAAGTACTGGTCCGATTGCTTTTTCCTGTATAGGCGTGGCTTCGGTAAAACCGGCCTCCTCCACAGCATTAAGTATTTGTCTGTTAAGCTTGAACTCGTCGAATTTTTTTGGCATAGCTGCGAATTTACGATTTTAGATTTACCAAATGACAACAAGAAATTTTAATGACTGAATTGTGAATTGAAAAGGACTAAATCTTCTGTATTTAACCAATACATATCCAACAATAATTTTAACTTTGAAGTATGAGTACGATCCTTATTAAAGCTGCTAACATTGTAAATGAAGGCCAAATTTTTAATTCCGATTTATTAATTAAAGATGGTCGCATTGAAAAAATCGCACCTCAAATTGATGCGGTTGCAGATTTAGAAATTAATGCCGAAGGACTTCATTTATTACCTGGCATGATTGATGACCAAGTTCATTTTCGTGAACCTGGATTAACGCATAAAGCAGATATTTTTACCGAAAGTATGGCTGCTGTGGCGGGAGGCATTACGTCATTTATGGAAATGCCTAATACAGTACCAAACACCTTGACACAAGATTTACTTGCCGATAAATACGCTATTGCTAAGCATACCTCATTAGCAAATTACTCATTTTATATGGGTGCCAGCAATGATAATATAGAAGAAGTACTTAAAACTGACGCCAAAAATGTTTGCGGAATAAAGGTATTCATGGGTTCATCAACTGGAAATATGTTGGTAGACAATGAAAAAACCCTAGAGCATATTTTTAGCAAGGCTCCTATTTTGGTTGCCACACATTGCGAAGACGAAGCAACAATCAGACACAATCTAGCGGTTTACAAAGAAAAATATGGAGAGGATATCACCATCGACATGCACCCCTTGATTAGAAGCGTGGAGGCATGCTACAAATCATCGTCATTAGCGGTAGAGCTAGCAAAACGCTATCAAACTCGGCTACATATTCTGCATATCTCAACCGCAAAAGAAGTAGCACTATTTGATAACACTTTACCCCTTGCTGAAAAACGAATAACGGCCGAAGCCTGTATTCATCACCTTTGGTTTAATGATAAAGATTATGCTACCAAAGGTAATTTCATTAAATGGAATCCAGCGGTTAAAACAGCCGTAGACCAAGCAGGGGTTTTACAAGGTTTATTAGACGACCGAATTGATGTGATTGCTACTGATCACGCTCCGCACACCATCGAAGAAAAGAACCAAAGCTACCTACAAGCGCCATCCGGTGGCCCACTGGTGCAACATGCACTACCAGCACTTTTAGAAATGCACTTGCAGGGAAAAATCTCATTAGAGAAAATAGCTGAAAAAGCTGCCCACAACGTAGCTGTTTGCTTTAATTTGAGCGAACGTGGTTTTATAAGAGAAGGCTACTGGGCAGATTTAGCACTAGTAGATTTGAATGATGCTTTTAAAGTAACGAAACTTAATACCTTGTATAAATGTGGTTGGTCGCCATTTGAGGGAGATACCTTCAATGCAAGCATTACCCACACTTTTGTATCGGGAAATTTGGCTTACCAAAAAGGTAAGTTCATGACTAGCGAAACGGGCCAACGTTTAACTTTTGATCGATAGCAAACCATCAGATTAACTCAAAATAAAGAAATTGATGTTACAGAAAAAGACAAAACTACTGGTTGTATTGTTAGTAGTTAGCGTTGCAATTTTTAGCTTTGGTTTTTTCCCAAATGCGGTTGAAACCTATTACAGCAACCAATTTTATCCTGTCGTTTCTACCATTCTTCGAGGAATATCGTCTTTTTTACCATTTGCTGTTGGTGATTTTCTGTACCTAATTTTAATACTTGTTGCGATAAAAAGTATCGTGTTTTTTTCAAGCAAACAGAGAAAAATTAAAGCCGACTATGCCAATTTTGTGTTAAAGTGTGTCAATTTCCTTTTATTGATTTACATTTCGTTTAAGCTTTTGTGGGGTTTGAATTATTCGAGACCGAGAATTAATGAACAGTTGCAAATTAGCAACGAACCTTATCAAAAAGAACAGCTAATTAATTTGAGCACCTTTTTTATTAAAAAACTCAGCACATTAAACAAATCAATAGACACCAGTCAATTCGAATACGATCCGGAGGAACTTGCAGGTATTGCTACCGATACTTATAATAGATTGGCGGAACAACAACCCTTTTTTACTTATAAATATCCTTCAGTTAAACCTGTAAACAACTCGTGGTTAGTCAGCAAAATGGGAATTGAAGGCTACTACAATCCATTATCTGGCGAGGCCAATATCAACCAAAAGTTGCCAGTTTTTGTGATTCCGTTTGTAACCTGCCATGAAATTGCACACCAACTCGGTGTAGCCAAAGAAGACGAAGCGAACTTAGTAGGCTATATTGTGGCTGCTAACACCGATAATACCGAATTTAAGTTCTCTGCTTATTACAATATGCTAAGGTATGTACTGGTAGAAATCAGATTGAAATATCCAGAAGACTACAACAACATTGTAGCGAAAATCCCAGCTTCGTTAATGGAAAAATTCAACACAGAAAAGGAGTTTTGGGCAAAATACAATGGTGCAATGTCAGTTTATATGAGCAAAACTTTTGATCAAATCTTAAAGCTTAATAATCAGCACAAAGGAATTAAGAGCTATCAGGATATTGTGCTATGGTTAGTAAACTATCACAAAAAAGATCTTTAAGGTAAGATTTGAAACCAATTAACCGTGTATGGCTTCTCTATTGCCGTAGCTTTTGATCAAATTACCTTCAAACTCCAACCACTCTTTCCAACGCTTATCCACATCTACATCAATGGTGTATTTACGGGCGAAATTGAGAAATGTAGTGTAATGTGTGGCTTCGGAAACCATCAGCTCGTGATAAAACTTGGCCAATTCTTTATCTTGAATATTTTGAGAAAGCACCCTAAATCTTTCGCAGCTTCTCGCTTCTATCATTGCCGCAAACAATAACCTATCGATAAAAGCTTGATTTCTACTTCCGTCCTTTTTACTGAATTTAACTAACTGCCCCACATAGTCGTCCTTGCGCTCCCTGCCCAAAGTGTAGCCACGTTCTTTAATGATATTAATCACCATTTGAAAATGTTGCAATTCTTCCAACGCAATAGCGGTAAGCTCATCCACTAAATCCTGATGCTCCGAATTTTGGGTGATCAACGTAATGGCATTGCTAGCTGCCTTTTGTTCGCACCAAGCATGGTCAGTTAAAATTTCCTCTAAATTGGTTTCGGCAATATTGGCCCAACGTGGGTCGGTAAGTAATTTTAATCCTAGCATGGCCGCAAAATTAAGAATTTATGGTTGAAAGGATTGAAAAATTATAAAGTTGAAATTGGCATGGAATATATTTTGCTGCGTAAACGCAAGTATTTTAACAATTACTGTGAAGCTAAATTGTTTTGCTGCAGAACAACATTAACAAAATAAATCTGTGTATCTGTGGTTAATAAACCGCAACTTTGCATCATGGCAAGAAAAGTTTTATTCATTGGATTGGTTTGGCCCGAACCTACTTCGTCGGCAGCCGGCACTCGAATTATCCAGTTAGTTCAACTGTTTTTAGCCAATGGCGATGAAGTACATTTCGCTTCAGCCGCATCTAAAAGTGACTTTAGTTTCGATTTATCTTCACTTGGGGTTAAGGAACATGCCATTATTCTCAATCATCATTCGTTTGATACTTGGGTGGCAACGCTAAACCCTAATACTGTAGTTTACGATAGGTTTATGATTGAAGAACAATATGGTTGGCGAGTGCAGCAACACTGCCCCAATTGTTTGCGCATTTTAGACACTGAAGATTTACATTTTCTGCGTTATGCAAGGCAACAAGCTTTGAAACGTAATGCAGCGATAGATCTTGTTAATGACGTTACGAAGCGAGAAATTGCTTCCATTTTGCGCTGCGATTTATCTCTTATCATTTCCCTAAAAGAAATGGAAGTACTTCAATCGTTTAACATTAGTGAAGATTTATTTTACTACCTCCCATTTTTAGAAGACACACTTGAGTCGAAACAAAACTGCCCTAGTTTTGATGAAAGAAAGGATTTTGTATTTATAGGCAATTACTTACATGAGCCCAACTGGCAAACGTTACAATATCTTAAAACAACGATCTGGCCTTTATTAAGAAAGGAAGTTCCGCAGGCATCTTTACATATTTACGGTGCCTACATGACTGAAAAGGTTACCCAACTGCATAATCTAAAAGAAAACTTCATCATTCACGGCAGAGCTGAAAATGCCAGAGCAACTATTGCTAGGCATCGCATTTTGCTGGCTCCGCTCCGATTTGGTGCCGGTGCAAAAGGTAAATTCATTGACGCTATGCAAACTGGAACGCCTATAGCTACCAGCACTGTTGGAGCTGAGGGGATGGCGGTGGATTTAAGCTGGCCCGGAGTTATTAGTGATGATGTAAACACTTTTTTAAACCAAGTGGTAAATCTATATCAAGATCAAACAGAATGGTTAAAAGCACAGCAGAATGGATTCGAAATCATTAAACACATGTATGCGAGAAGTGCTTTCGAAAAGCCATTTATGGATGAGGTTACACGACTAGAAAATAAGCTTGCGGCGCATCGTAAAAACAACATTTTAGGCGAAATTATGTATCACCATACCTTACAAAGCACTAAATATTTATCCCTGTGGATAGAAGAAAAAAATAAGCATTTAGGGCACGACAAATAAATTGATTGATCAAATAAAATATTAGCACATGAGCTCGAAAAATCTAAAAGAACTTAGCGAACAAGAACTTAAGCAACGACTTAAAAAAATAAAAAGCGGCAAAATTATAGATGCTGGACTTGTTGGATTAACCATTGGTGTTGTAGCCTACAGTGCAGTAGCAAATGGTTTCAGTTTCTTCACTTTTTTCCCGCTGATAATTACTTATGCGATTGTTAAAAATGCGAAGAACAATGCTATTTTGGAGAAGGAAATTGAACGAGAAATCCAATCAAGGCAATCTGCCCAATAGTTCAAAAACTACATGCATAAAAAAAGCTGTCTAAAACCAAACTTCAAATTGGAACTTAGACAGCTGTTTTAATATGATTTAAATCGTTATACGTTGAATCTGAAGTGCATGATATCACCATCTTCAACTACGTAAGCCTTTCCTTCAACACCTAGCTTACCTGCTTCTTTACATGCATTTTCTGAGCCTAAAGTTACGAAATCATTATACTTGATCACCTCGGCACGGATGAAACCTTTCTCAAAATCGGTATGGATTACTCCAGCTGCTTGTGGCGCCGTAAAACCTTTGGTAATTGTCCAAGCTCTTACTTCCTGCACTCCCGCTGTAAAATAGGTATATAAATCCAACAATCTGTACGCCGCTCTAATTAGCTTGTTTACACCTGATTCATCTAAGCCTAAATCCTGCAGGAACATTTGACGTTCGTCGTAGCTTTCCAATTCAGCAATTTCCGACTCGATTTTAGCAGAAATAACTAGTACCTCCGCGTTTTCATCAGCTACTGCCGCTTTCACTAAGTCTACATATTTATTGCCACTTACTACTGAGCCTTCATCTACATTACAAACATACATTACAGGTTTCTGCGTCAACAATCCCAAGCCAGCAATCTCTTCAAAATCTTCTGGTGTAATTGGCGCCGTACGTGCTGATTTCCCTGTTTCTAAATGATTTTTTATTGCAGAAAGAATGTCGAATTCCTTCTTTGCATCTTTATCATTCTTAGCCTGCTTTTCGATTTTTTGGATACGCTTAGTTACTGTATCTAAATCTTTCAACTGCAATTCAGTATCGATAATTTCCTTATCACGGATTGGATCAACAGAGCCATCAACGTGAATGATATTGCCATCATCAAAACAACGTAATACATGAATAATGGCATTTGTTGCCCTGATATTGCCTAAAAACTGGTTACCTAAGCCCTCTCCTTTCGAAGCGCCTTTAACCAAACCAGCAATATCAACAATTTCTATAGTGTTAGGAACTACACGTTGTGGATTTACCAATTCTGCCAATTTATTTAAGCGCTCATCTGGAACGGTGATTACACCAACATTTGGTTCGATTGTACAAAACGGAAAGTTAGCAGATTGCGCTTTTGCGTTTGATAAACAGTTAAATAAAGTAGATTTTCCCACGTTAGGTAAACCAACTATACCACATTGTAATGCCATGTTTTATTTACGATTTTAGATTTACGATTTTAGTTTGGATAGCCCTCTAAAAATCAAGCCGCAAAGATAGTTAATTGTTTCGTTAGTGCAATGGCTGTTGGTTGTTTGGGTGGTTGATTGTTTAGTTGTTTAGTTGTTTGGTTGTTTAGTTCAAGCATAATTTACGAAGCTTAGAACTGAAAACTGATTCCTGACAACTGACAACTGACAACTAATCCCTAACTCCTAACTCCTAAAAACTGACAACTGATTCCCGACCTACCATTTCCCACTTAGGCAAAAAATAACTAGTTTAGCGACAAAGTAAGAAAAATGGAAGAGCAACAACCCGAAACAAGCCACCAGCCTCAATTAATTGTTACTGAAGATATGCGCAGCTATATTTATGATATGGCTAAATGGGCTAATTTTCTTGGTATTGTTGGCTGTATCTTCGCTGTGATTATGTTTATGGCGGCCCTAACTTTGGGACCTGCGATGAATGCTAATCCAGAAATGGCTAAAATGCTAGGCCAGTTAGGCGCATGGACAGTACAACCATTAGCATTGTATTTCTATTTTATGGCTTATTAATTTTCTATCCAAGTTTCTTGATGCTGAGATATGCAAGCAAAGCCAAAAATGGCGTGTTGTATGGCGAACAAGCTAATTTGGATGAGGCAATGTCGAAGCTGAAATCGCTATTTAAATACTACGGCATTTTGGCAATTATCTTTATTGCCATGTACATAATGATGTTTTTTTCGAAAGTTGCAGGAGTAGCTTAGTGGTATTTCTCCATCCCTTTTGCTGGCTCCCATTTACTTTTCGGCTCGAAATAGTTCCAAAGCAGTTTACTTAAATTCCTGACTAAAACTTCACCTTCGTTTTCATAACGCCATTGGGTATCTTTTTGATTATTGGTAATTACACAGAAAACATAATCACCATGAGGCGCATTTACCAATACCACTTCTGAACGGGAAGCATTAACTGCGCCTGATTTTGAAGCAACTTGAACATAAGGTGGAATTTGCGAAAGCGCTTCCTTATCGAAATAAATTCGAATCAAGTTTCTATAAATGCGTTCTGAAGCGGCAGGACTGATCATTTTACCCTCTCTAATCAATGTAAGCAAGGTCGCCATTTCACGAGGTGTTGTTTGTCCCCAGCCATATTTGCGTTGGTTTGCTTGTCGATCAGGCGTACGGGAGTTAACACGTGTATATTGAAAGCCGTACTTCTCCATTAGCTGATTAATTGCCAACCCGGTACCGGCCAAACTTTGACACCACAAACTTGCCGTATTATCACTAGTGGTAATCATTAGCATCAGTACTTTCGCAAGCCAAATTTTCTCACCGCTTTTAAACGAGCCCAAAATATCTTCGCCTGCGTACAACAAACTGTCTTTATAAACCAGCTGGCTATTGTACGCTAATTCCCCCTTTTCAATCTTGTCAAAAATCCCACAGGTAATTGGAACCTTGATCATACTTGCCGTTGGAAAAACAGAATCTGCATTTAAAGTAGCGATCTTACCAGTCTTTAAGGACTTAACATATATCCCAACATCTCCATTGAAACCTTTTGCAAGATCATTTACCATTTTTGTCAGCTTTTGATCCACTTTTTCGCTTTGAGCAAAAGCTGTAAAGTATAAAAGGCTAAAAAGGAAAAATGCGTAGAACTTCTTCATCATTATTTTAAGGATTTTCACCATCATTGCGAGGAACGAAGCGATCTTAAAGCTTTTGTGAATGTATATAGAGTGCTTCGTACCTTGCAATGGCGAATCTAGATTAAACAAAAAATCCCTTCCAAATGGAAAGGATTCATTTTATTTTTTATCGCTTAGAACGAAAAATCATCATCTGTTTTGGCTGCATATTCTGGGTTATCAGAATACTCGTAGCGTTTTTCTACTACTTCCTGACGAGATTTAATATAATCAACAGTTTCAGTTAAGCCTTCTGTAAATTTTTCGAAATCCTCTTTGTACAAGAATATTTTATGCTTTACGAAAACGCCATCTTCTAATCTTTTCTTACTCTCGGTTAATGTAAGGTAGTAATCACCTGAACGTGTAGCTTTTACGTCAAAAAAATAAGTACGTTTACCAGCTCTTACTTTCTTAGAAAAAACCTCTTCTCTCTCTTTGTTGTCGAAATCTCCCATTTTATTGTGTGTGTAGTGTGGTTTTGGTTGGGGTAAATATAATGTAATAATTTCCAACTTTCAAAATAGAAATTACAGTTATAACGCTTTTTTTTGAGATTTTAGTTATTTTCCTCTTCCAATAGCTGATTTTGGTACATTTCAGCATACATTCCGTTCAGCTTCAACAGCTGCTGATGCGTACCTTCTTCTACAACTTCACCGTGATCCAATACCAATATTTTGTCTGCATTTTTAATGGTAGAAATGCGATGCGCTATCAAGATACTTGTCCTTCCATTCATCAATTTACCTAAATTAGATAAAATTTCCTCCTCAGTTTTAGTATCAACGGCAGATAGGCAATCATCAAAAACTAGCATTTGCGGAGCCTTGATTAATGCCCTAGCGATGGAGACACGCTGTTTTTGCCCGCCTGAGAGCGTAATCCCTCGTTCGCCCAACATCGTTTCAAACTGATGATCGAAGCCAATAATATTATGGTACACCGCCGCATTTTTTGCAGCTTGTTCAATTTTCTCATTGCTTACGCTATCCAACCCAAAGGCAATATTGTTCTTAATGGTGTCGGAAAATAGAAAAACTTCCTGTGGTACATAACCTATTTGCGAGCGATACTGCTGCAGGTTCAGCTTTTTGGGCGATTTGCCTTCAACAAAAATCTCTCCGGATGAAGCGTCATACATCCGAATAATTAAGTTCGCTAACGTAGACTTACCAGAACCAGTCCGCCCAATGATTGCCACGAACTCACCACTTTTAATATCAAAACTTACATTTTTTAACGCTTCAATTCCCGTATCAGGATAAGTAAAACTTACATTTTTAAAGCTGATATTTCCTTGCAATTGTACTTCCTGCACACCAGAATTGATGTCGGGCACAAGTTGTAAAAACTCATTGATACGTTTTTGCGATGCGGCTGCACGTTGAATGAGCGTTGTAACCCATCCAAGCATGGTTACAGGAAAAGTAAGTTGATTTACATAAAAGATAAATTCAGCAATATTTCCTGGCGTAATTGCTCCATCAATTACCTTGTTTCCACCAATATAAATGGTTAAAATTGTACTTAAGCCTACCAAAAGCAGCATTGCCGGATAAAAAAAAGCCTGCACCCGCACTAAATCCATCGAGTTATTTTTATATGCGTTACTTTCCTTGGCGAAGATATCTTGTGCATACTTTTCTCTAACATAAGATTTAATCACCCTAATTCCTGAAAATCGCTCCTGTACAAAACTGGATAGCCTAGAAAGTTGCTCTTGAATTTTTTCGCTTTTATGGTTGATGATGGTATTGACGTGATAGATGACGATCACCAAGATTGGAAGAGGTAATAAGGTATAAATTGCTAAGGTACGATTTACCGAAAACATGAAATAAATCACCAAACACGATTGCACCGTTGTGTTAATAGCGTACATAATTGCTGGACCTACGTACATGCGCACCCTATTGACATCTTCTGTAGCTCTATTCATTAAGTCGCCGGTATTATTGCGACGATAAAAACCTAAACTTAGTTTTTGGTAGTGCGCATATATTTCATTCTTCATGTCGTATTCAATATGCCTCGACATTAAGATGATGGTTTGTCTCATAAAAAACAAAAACAAACCTCTGATGAGATAAAGCATCAAAATTAACGCCCCAAAAAATAACAAGCTATAACTGAAAATATCGTACACCAACGCCTGCCGGTCGAAGCCCGCATAAAGCCTATAAACCTGAATGTTCTCGGTAATCAAATCGAAAGCTTGACGAATTACCTGCCCAGGGACAGTCCCGAAGATATTTGAAATAACTACAAAAAGTATCCCTGGCAAAACTCGCCATTTGTATTTTACAAAATATTTATTGAGAAAGAAGAGATGCTTCATGGTGGAGCAAAGTTAGTGAATTAGTTCGTTTGTAATTTGGTTCATTGGTCATTTGTTCATTGGTCATTGGTTCATTGGTCATTGCTTATTGCTTATTGGTTCATTGATGATTGTTTATTGTTTATTGCTTATTGGTTATTTGTTATTGTCCCTTGCTTCATTGGTTATTGTTTATTTAAAATACGCTTAGCTTAAATGATTTTTTTGTTTTAGCTTTGCATCGTAGGTCCCAACAGTTATTTGCTATGCCAGAAAACAATTCTTCTAACCCCTCGATTTTAGAGCAATTAAGCCTTTCTGGCCATAAAAAAGTAGTTTTCTGCAATGATTTAGCTACCGGACTAAAAGCAATTATTGCCATTCATGATACCACTTTAGGCCCTGCGTTAGGCGGTGTTAGAATGTGGAACTATAACTCTGAAGCCGAAGCTCTTGAAGATGTATTACGTTTGTCCAAAGGCATGACCTACAAAGCCGCTGTTGCTGGCTTAAATGTTGGCGGTGGCGCAGCTGTAATTATTGGCGATTCAAGAAGACAGAAAACTGAAGCTTTGATGCGCAGTTTTGGACGCTTTGTTAAAAACCTTAATGGCGAGTTTATAGCTGGAGAAGACGTAGGTACCACAGTGCGTGACATGGAATACATCCGTATGGAAACCCAGCACGTAACAGGTGTACCTGAATCACTAGGCGGCGCTGGAAACCCGGCTCCATATTCTGCAAAAGGTGTTTACTTAGGAATTAAGGCAAGTGTAAAAGAAATTTTTGGCACCGATGAACTTGCTGGTCGCTCAGTAGTGGTACAAGGTACTGGAAATGTAGGTGAACATTTGGTTGAACTGCTTCGCAACGATAACGTTGAGGTTTACGTGAGCGATATTAACGAAGACCGTATGCGTGTGATTGCCAGAAAATACAAGGCAAAGGCAATTGATGCAGACAAAATTTTCACGATTGCGGCTGACATTTACGCTCCTTGTGCTTTAGGCGCAACCATTAACGACAAGACCATAAAAACAATGAAATTCTCCATTATTGCTGGTTCGGCAAACAACCAACTGGCAAACGAGAGTACACATGGACAATTACTTCACGAAAAAGGCATTTTGTATGCTCCCGATTACCTAATCAACGCTGGTGGTATCATTAGCTGCTATTCGGAACTTACAGGCTACGGCCGTAAACGCACCATGCAATTAATAGACAATATTTACGATGCTACCAGAGAAGTGATCAAATTATCAAAAGCAGAAAATATACCTACTAATTTAGCGGCGGCCCGCATTGCCGAAAAACGTATTGAAGACATTAAAAAAATCAAATCATCATATTAATAATTTATAACTTTATAACACACACGAGGTATTTTTACCGCAATCGTTCTTACATTCATGTTAAACAGAAGGCACCTTAGAATTAAAGCCCTGCAGAATATTTTTGCTTGGCACACTACCGAAAAAAGAGACAGCTTAGGCAGTCAGAAATTGTTGATGAAGAGCATCGACGAGGTCTATCAAATGTATATCTCAATGTTAGCATTAATAGTTGACATTACTGATTACACTGCCCATGACGCTATTGAAAGAGCCAACAAGCATTTGCCAACGGCCGAAGATTTAAATCCAAACCAAAAATTACTGCACAATAAATTTGCTAACGTATTAAAACATAATCCAGAGTATGTTGCAGCCGTTAACAAATATCAAATCAACTGGTTTTCCGATCCAGAATTGGTTAAATCTGTTTTCAATAAATTAAAAGAAAGCAAAGAATACCAAGACTATTTAGCAGAAGATTTCGAAGAAACTTTGGAGAGTTCAAAAGAAATTATCAAGTTCATTTTCCGAAAAATGCTACTGAAGAATGTAAATATCGTTCAAACTTTTGAAGATAAATTCATTAACTGGCCAGTGGATCGGGAAGTGATGCAAGGCATGGTCGCAAAAACCATCAAAAACTTCGAATCGGAAGACCCTTTGAAAAACAAACTTACACCAATAAGTGCCGATTGGGCAGAGGATAGCATTTTTGTGAAGGACTTATTTGCCTATACATTAAAAAACGACGACAAATATCAAGAGTTAATTGCCGAAAGAACAAAAAACTGGGAATCGGAACGTATTGCACTAATGGATACCATCTTAATGAAAATGGCCATTTGCGAGCTGATGAACTTTCCTTCTATTCCCGTAAAGGTTACCATTAACGAGTACTTAGATTTATCAAAAGATTACAGTACGCCGAAAAGTAATACATTTATAAATGGTATCTTGGACAAGATTTTAAACGATCTAAAGAAAAATAATAGCATTAAGAAAATAGGTAGAGGATTGGTTGAATAGCCTTACTTAAAGTAAAGCTTAGTTTTATCCGACACCTAACTTTAAAGAAAAGCATAATGAAAAAACTTTTTTTTGCAGCCATTTGTGCAGCAGCATTTACCGCTTGCCAAAACAATAGTAAAACTGCCGACACGGCAAACAATTCAGCGGCCGTAGCCAACCAAGCTAACAGCTCAGAAAATTCGGCGATTGCAGATCCCGACGCTCCAAAAGTGCAAGTTGAAAAAGCAGTTTATGAGTTTGGCGAAATTAAGCAAGGTGAAAAAGTTAGCTACACTTTTAAATTCAAAAACATAGGCAAAACTCCTTTAATCATCACTAACGCCTCGGCAACTTGCGGCTGCACCCAACCAGAGTACCCGAAAGAACCAATTAAACCTGGTGATGAAGGAACAATTAATGTAACATTCAATAGTGCCGGAAAAGAAGGCTTACAAGATAAAGTAGTGACTATCACTTCCAATGCAAATCCAGCTTTTGAGCAATTGCACTTGGTGGGCAATGTTAAGAAATAACGCAGTTAACCGTTTTAAATGAATAGTTGTCCGGCGGCAACAAACAGTTGACAGATAATCAATAAACAATAAAATAAATTAAATAATGGTATCAACAGTAATTTTACAGGCTGGCGGTCAAGGTATGCAAACTATCATCATGTTCGGATTGATGTTTGTTGTAATGTACTTTTTCATGATCAGACCTCAAATGAAAAAAGCAAAAGACCACAAGAAAATGATAGCAGAACTTGGTGTTGGCGATAAAATTGTTACGACGGCAGGCATTCACGGCAAAATTGTAGGATCAAACGAAACTACATTTTTAATTGAAGTAGAAGGCGGCACCAAAATTCGTTTTGATAAGTCGGCTATTTCATTAGATGCTACAAAAGCAGCTGCACCGAAAGCATAATTTCAATAGAATTATCATAGCAACTTAATAAGGCCACTTCGATACCGTCGGAGTGGCTTTTTTTTGTACTTTTACGTTATGCCGTTTATCAAATTAACCAAGTTGGAACAAAAACGCTTCGGCACTGTGCTATTGTGCATTTTTTGTGCAATTGGCGCTTGGTTGTTTTTGGCGCTCAATAAGAAGTATCCCTATCAGGTGCAAACTGAGCTGTTATACAAAGACGAACCCCAGGGAAAAGCGTTTAAAGCCTTGCAGCCGGACACAGTAGATCTAAAAGTTGAAGGGAGTGGCTGGCAACTTCTATTTGCTCGTTTGAGAATCAATCCGCCTTCTGTAACGGTAAGCTTGCAGAAATTAAACAGTAGAAGTTATGTGGTCTTTTCGGAGCAGTTGGAACAGATCAACAAACAGCTCGGAAGTTCGCAAAAGGTAATCTCGGTAATGCCCGACACGCTTTATTTTGATTTCTCCAAGCGCACCAACAAGCGTGTGCCGCTGAAACTAATCTCAAAACTGAGTTTTCTACCACAACACGGCGTGGCGAAGCCCATTCAACTCAAGCCTGCTTATGTTAACATATCCGGACCTAAAGAAGAATTGGACAAGATACACATTTGGCATACGGATAGCCTAAAGCTAGAAAACATTGAAAATAATGTAGATACCAGAATCAACATCTTAAAAAATGCCATTAGCAACGTAAGCGTTTATCCTACCAATGTGGGCGTGAGAATTCCGGTAGATGAGTTTACGGAAAAAACTATTGAAGTGCCATTAACGCTTTTGAATAACAAAGAGTATTACGATGTGAAGCTTTACCCTAAAAAGGTTAAAGTAACTATTTTGGTGGCATTGTCCAACTATTCGAAAGCAGACGAGGATGCTGTAAAAGCTGCCGTTGATTTAAATGAATGGAAAACATTAAATCACCGTAAACTCTCGGTAAACGTCCGTCAACTTCCGGCATTTTCAACAGTAGTTCGTATAGAACCTCAAAACGTTGATTTTATTATAGAGAAGTAATGTTGAAGATTGGAATTACTGGAGGAATAGGCAGCGGAAAAACAACCGTTTGCAGAGTTTTTGAGACATTGGGAATACCAGTTTTTTATGCTGATACGGTGGCCAAACAAATCATGACCACCGATTTTACTTTGATTGAGGGCATCAAAACCACCTTTGGTTCAGCAAGTTATTTTGAAGATGGCAGCTTAAACAACAAGCACATTGCTGGTATTGTATTTAACAACGAAGCTGAACTTGCAAAACTGAATGCATTGGTGCATCCAGCTGTCTTCAGAGCCTTTGATACTTGGGATGCGCAACTTCCAAAAACCATCCCCTACTCGTTAAAAGAAGCTGCGTTGTTGTTCGAAAGTGGTTCCTACAAAATGTGTGATAAAAATATTTTGGTAACTGCGCCAATGGCCGTTAAAATTGCTCGTGTAACAGCACGTGACAATGTTAGCGAAGAACAGGTTTTAGTGAGAGTGAGCAAACAATTAAAAGACGAAGAGAAGATAAAATTAGCAGATTTCGACATCAACAACACCGAAAGCCAATCGGTTATTTTACAAGTTTTAGCATTACATAAAACATTTTTGGCGCTTGCTGCTTCTCACAAATAATTTCTAAAAACAGCGCTGCTCCAAACAGGCTAACATATAAATGAATAATATCCTACAAGACTTCATTGAACTAACTAAGGCGGGATTATACTGCCGTTACGGTGATTTTTATTTAGACCCACAACAGCCAGTTACTCGGGCAGTAATCTCACATGCACATGGCGATCATGCTTTTAGCGGAAATCATCAAGTTTATTGCACAAAAGCCACTCAGTTGTTCATGCAACATCGTTATAAAAAATTTGCCGCTGCAGATTTTCATATCATTAACTATCGCGAGCAGTTTAGTTTAAATGGCGTAACCATCACCTTCTATCCTGCGGGCCATATATTGGGTTCAGCAATGATTTTAATGGAATATAGCGGCATTAAGTACCTTTATACAGGCGATTACAAAACAGAGGCAGACGATACCTGCGAAAGTATTGAATTCATAAAGGCTGATGTTCTGATTACGGAAACGACTTTCGCAAATCCTGAATTGGCACATCCAAATGCTGCAGAAGAAATCAGGAAACTAAACACGGTGGAAAGTAACATCATGCTAGGTGCCTACGCTCTTGGGAAGAGTCAGCGTTTAATTGCGCTGATTAACCAATACTGCCCGGATAAAAAAATCTTAGTTCATCATAGCATATTGCCTTTTGTACATATTTATGAACAACTTGGCATCAAACTAGGAAAATATCAACCCTACGACCGCAAAGTAATGAAGCAGCAATTAACGGGTAATATTTACATTGTACCACCCATGGTTTTTAACAGTTACATTAGAGCGATTAACGTGGTAAGAGTGTTTGCAACTGGTTGGCAGCATTTACAAAAAGGGAACGGACTACATTTGTATATTTCTGACCATGTGGATTGGCAGGGTATTATTAAGACAATCGAGGCTGTGAATCCTACTGAGGTTTGGACTTTGCATGGCGATGGAAATCAACTAAAAAATCATTTTGAGAACAAGCTTGTGGTAAAGATATTGAACTAATTGCAACAAGAGGATGAAGGAAGGAGAAGACTTTTATTTCAATGAAAACGGATTGATGGTTTTTACCAAAGCTTACCACCTAAAGCGGGGCTATTGCTGTAAAAACAAATGCAAGCATTGCCCGTGGAATTTTGGCAAAAAGAAAATCGATAAATCAAAGGACAGCTAATGTTAGGTAAACTGACTGGCAAAAAACTGCATAGTAATTTTTATTTTACAATTAAACAGCTTAGCTAGCAGATTGTTAACTTAGAAATTATGGCCACTAAAAGTCCAATACCTAACGCATTTGCCTTTTTAATCTGTATTGCAATTCCTATTGGAATAGGCTTTTTTGTAAGCTCAATTACCATCGACTCAATAAAAACTTGGTATGTAACGTTAAACAAACCCTCGTTTAATCCACCTAATTGGGTATTTGCTCCCGTTTGGACTACATTGTATGTATTAATGGGCGTAGCTTCTTATCGCGTTTGGTATAGGCGAAAAGCAGTTGATGGTTTCAAATACGCCGCTATCATCTACTTCATACAATTGATTTTAAACTTCTCATGGTCGCTCATTTTTTTCGAAATGAGGCAAATTGGACTAGCCTTGATTGAAATCGTTTTACTTCTCTTTGCCATCCTTTTCAACGGATTTATTTTTTATCGCTTTGATAAATTGGCGGGTTGGTTATTCTTACCCTATTTTCTTTGGGCGTGCTTTGCTACCTATTTAACCTACACTATTTTTATCCTTAACTAAATAATAACTAGCTTAAATTAAAGAAAATAGGTACTTTTATAGGTAACATGCGCTACAAAAGTATCTTAATCTTATTGCTTTTTATCTCTTGTATTCAACTTAAAGCACAAAAAGTTGGATTGGTACTTAGTGGTGGCGGTGCAAAGGGACTGGCGCATATCGGAACCTTAAAAGCACTGGAAGAAAACAAAATTCCTATCGACTACATTACTGGCACGTCAATGGGAGCTATTGTTGGAGCAATGTACGCTGCCGGTTATTCGCCCGCACAAATAGAAAAAATAGCGCTTAGCGAAGATTTTCAAAATTGGGTAAGCGGCAGATATCAAAGTGATTACAGCTTCTATTTCCAAAAATCACCTCCTAATCCTACCGCTATTACCGCAAAAATGGCCATTGATACGAGTTTACGGTTAAGCTTTAGGCCAAACCTAGTTAATGATATCCCACTTAATTTTGCTTTGTTAGAACTGTTTTCGCAGGCATCTGCCGCTGCTAAAGATAATTTCGACAACCTAATGGTACCTTTCAGATGCATGGTTTCGGATATACTTTCACAAAAGAGTATCACCGTGGGTAACGGAAGTTTAACCGAAGCGGTCAGAGCTAGTATGTCGGTGCCTTTGGTCTATCGACCTATCAAATTAGATGAACAATTTGTTTTTGATGGTGGAATTTACAATAACTTTCCAGCCGATGTCATGAAAAAGGAATTTAACCCGGACTTCATTATTGGCGCCAACGTTTCTTCCAAAACTTTTAATGAATATCCAAAAGATGATGACCGAATTGTTAATCGCTTCTTCATTTACATGTTTTTAGCAAAGTCAGATTCTACTTTGGTTGGCAAAAACGGCGTATATATTGAACCTAATTTGGCAGCTTATAGCGCTACTAACTTTACGCCGGTAGCAGAGCTGATTAAGCAAGGCTACGACGCAACTATGGCCGAAATGGACAAGATTAAAGCAAGAGTGAAAACGAGAACCAGTGCAAGGGAGCTACAGAAGAAAAGGATTAATTTCAACAATAAAAAGTCGGAGCTTATTTTTAGCAATATCATTGTTAAAGGTGTAAACTCGCAGCAGCGCAAATATGTGGAAAGGTTATTTAAGAGTGACAACGAAAGCTTCAACTTAAGTGACATCAAAAGAGGCTATTATAAATTGGTAGCGGACGAAGTATTTGAAGCGATTTATCCTAAAATTACCTATGATGCCAACACAGATAGCTATAATTTTGAAATTGTAGCACAGCCAAAAAAAAGCTTAAAGATCGATTTTGGAGGCAATATTTCTTCCCGTCCCATCAGTAATGTTTATTTGGGCGTACAATATAATTATCTGAACAGAAAGGCCTATACTTTTGCTACCAATTTTTACTCTGGACGTTTTTACGAATCAGCGCAATTAAGTGGCAGAATTGATTACCCTAGTAAATTACCACTATTTTTAGGAGCTGAGCTTACTTACAATCATTGGAATTACTATAGCACCAGTAAAATTTTTGTAGAGAATCCTTCGCCGGTTTATATTGATCAAGCCGACCGTAAAATTGACTTAAAATTTGGAATGCCATTGAACAAGAATGGCCGGATGGTACTCAATGCAGCCTTTATCAACAACAGTGATAATTACAGCCCTACCGGAGATTTTACCGTTGGCGATATTTTAGATCGAACGGTGTTGAACGGTTTTAGAACGGGACTGACCTTTGAGAAAAACTCCCTCAACAGGAAACAATATGCTACCGCCGGAAGAAGCATTTACGCAAGTGTAAACTTTACCACTGCTAAAGAAAACTTCACTCCCGGAAATATTGCAAAAAAGAGCGCAGGATTAAATCCATTAGTAACTGGTAATTTTAGACAATGGTTTCAAGCAAAAGTGGCTTATGAAAATTATGGACTACATACTAAACGATACACGTTGGGCTATTCGCTTGAGGCAACGGTATCTAACCAGCCATTATTTAACAACTATTACGCAACGCTATTAGCTGCTCCAGCATTTTATCCGTTGCAGGATAGTAGATCAACTTTTTTGACCAATTTCAGAGCTTTTAATTATGCCGCCGCTGGAATAAAAAATATCATTAACCTGCATAAAAAATTTGATTTACGTGTGGAAGGTTATGTATTTTTACCTTATCAAGAATTTAAAAAAATAGGACTTCAACAAGTTGGCTTCGAAAACACCATTAGTAAATGGCGTTATGCAGGCACCACGGGTTTAGTATATCAATCTCCGCTGGGGCCCATTAGTTTTAGTTACAATTTATATGATGATACCAAACGCCGCCATAGCGTATTGTTACATATTGGCTACCTTATTTACAACAAACGATCTTTAGAATAAAATGAGACTTTTATTTTTTGCTGCTTTTTTCCTTTTTGCAATTAATGGCTTTTGTCAAACTGCAGGTATCAACAATTTTATCGTAAAAGAAAGCTTATTAAAAAATAGCAAGATTGCTATAATAGCTGCCGATAGCCTTGAAAATCCGATAGAGAGCGTCAATGGCACTTACACCTTCAGCGTAAGCGGCTTCACCCAACAATTAAATTTTAATGATGGCGTAGCAATTTTGCCTTTACCTATAGACAAGTCAACATTTGTATATATTAAACATGAAAATGACAATGGTACCCACAGCAAGTTGCTTTATGTTTATAAAAAGAGTAATAACCTCAACCCAATTACCATTAGTAGAATTTTCTTCATCATTATTCCCCTATTGATATTGATTTTGGTTTTTGCCTTCAAGAAATTCATTTACCTGGGTGTTATTCTATTCTTGATTTTCTTTTTCTTCAGTTATAGTAACGGGCTAAATATCTCTACTTATTTCGAAACTATTTTTGATTACTTAAAAGGGTTGATTTAGATATCGGGAGCCAAGGATTAGTGGCTAGGTGTTAGTAATCAGCAGTACATTACATTTATAAAGCCAACTTGAAAACATCGCAAATGGCTTAAAACAAAAAAGGTTCTACAAATTTGTAGAACCTTTTATAATTAGGTATGGACCTAAAAATTACTTTGCTAAAGAAGCTAAAACAGCGTTGTTTTTAGCTAATTGATCTTTAGTTGATTGCTTTGAACGGCTACCTAACTCTAGGTTAGTTGCCAATTTCAAGTTTTTTACTTCTAAACGAGAAACAGTTTTATTGTATCTGTCTTTTCTTTTTAATCTGGTAACTGCCATGATAATAAGCTTTTATGTCTTTTAATATTCAATCTTGAGGTCGAGAGCGGATTCGAACCGCTGTACAAGGTTTTGCAGACCTCTGCCTAGCCACTCGGCCACTCGACCTTATTTTCAAGGTTGCAAAAATAGCAATTAATCGTAAGCTTGCAAAAATATGTTCACTTTTATTTTCAAAAAACAACAATATTAAAGATAGCTTAAGTTGAGCTTCGCTACGGTTTCCTACTCCCTTCTTAATTCGCTGCAAAAAATTGCTGCTGAAACCGCTACATTTAGTGACTCTGCCGCACCAAAACGAGGAATCGTTACTGGTACATTAATTTTTTCTATCAGCTGTTTAGCTATTCCATGCCCTTCGTTTCCAAGTAAAATCACCCCCTCTTTGCCCCAGTTGGTTTGATAAATATCATTTCCGTTAAGTAAAGCCCCAAAAATTGGCAGATCAACCTTATCCAAAAAACCGCCTAAATTGGTATACGAAATAGTCACCCTACATAAAGATCCCATGGTAGACTGTACCGTTTTCGGATTGTAGGCTTCAACTGTATTTTCAGAGCAAATGATATTTTTAATGCCAAACCAATCGGCCGTTCTAATAATTGTTCCAAAATTCCCGGGATCCTGTACATCGTCTAAAACCAATGAAAATTGATTTTTTAGCAGCGCAATATCTAAGCTTTTTGCTGATGGAATGTGTACTAAAGCCAATATACCTTGTGGCGTTTGTAGTGTACTAATCTTTTGCAACTCAGCATCGCTTACTTCAAATAAGTTTATATTTGTAGCAAATTTAGGTAGCTGAGCTAAAACATTCGAAGTAAAGTAAACGCTATGTAACTGATAATCAGAATTTAAAAATTCTATAATAGATTTTATACCTTCGATAATAAAAATTCCGTTTTCTTTACGGTACTTTTTTTGATGGAGCGATTTAATAAAACTGATCTGAGATTTTGAAAGCATATAAAAACTACAATAAACAGGACATTCAACTTCTTGCAATATTACTATTTATTCTTGTTTTTATAGCAGGTTGTGCCTCAACAAAGTATATTGAAGATTACCAAGCCATTGTTAAAAAAGTAAAGATAGACAGCATAGCACCTGAATATGAGGAAGCAGCTTACACCTATGTACAAAACGATATTAAACCCATTGAAGGCTTAGGTATCAATGTGTTCATCTATAATTTATTTAACACCAAAAACGGGAAGTATAAAAAAAATAACATCAAGCCTTTAGGTAATCCTCCTCCAATACTAGACAGTACACTGGTAGAAATATCTCGAAGCCAGATAGAGAAATTTTTAAAAAGCAAAGGATTTTTCAATGCAACAGTAAAGTCGGATATAAAAGTTCGTAAAAAGAAAGCTACGTTGACTTTTACTGCCAATACTGGCGCACCTTTCATGGTGAATAAACTTAGCAATGAAATTCCCGATAGCACGGTAAAATCCCTGTATCTCAACAATAAAAATAGCTTTTCACACTTGAGCGTGGGCATGCAGTACGATGAAGATTCGCTATCTTATGAACGTGAGGAAATTTATAAATTAATGCGTAAAAATGGTTATTACGATTTTGTAAGACCTTATGTTCGTTTTACGCCAGATTCTAACCAAAACAACAATAAGGTTAGCGTAAAACTGATTATAGATGACCCAATAGATAGTACAGATACCCACAAAATTTATCGCATTGGTGAAACAAACATATTAATAGCACCAAGTACAGAGGGATTTACTGACTCCATCACTTTCAACAAAAGAAGTTTCAACGGAATTCGTTTTACAGACTTATCTGGGAAATTCAGAAGAAATCCGATTGTGCGGTACGATTTCCTAAAACGGGGGGAGATTTACAACATAGACAATGAAACGCTTACTTACGACAGGCTTTACGAGTTAAACGTATTCAAAAATGTAAAAATCGAGTACCTAAAAAATAAAGATACAGCTGGTGTAATAGACCCAGTTATTTTGTTGATTCCTCAAAAGAGAATGAACAACAGGATTGAAGGTGAAATTCCGTTTAACAATGCTACTGTAGGTTTTACGCTGAGTAATACTTATACCAACAATAACTTCCTTAAGGGTGGAGAAAAGTTTCAGTTTCAGGTGAAAGGTGGTCTACAATCTAGGTTTATTGATGGCAGATCGATTTTTTCGGATATTTACCAAAGAGACTTTTCCGTTGGTGCCAGTTTAACAGTTCCCCGATTGATGGTGCCATTCAGGATTCCAACGATGGGCAAAAATGGAATTCCATACACTACTTTTTCTAGTAGTTACCTCTATGCGTTGCAAAAGGACATCACCGTAAGAAGAATTTTTATCAACGCCGTAAGTTACGACTGGGTGGAAACAAAATCTAAACTACACTCTTTAACCCCATTAAACTTTGAGTACCGATTTGGCAGTATACTTATTGATACCGCTGATAAATCAAATATCGAAAAGTATAACGCGAATAAACAGTTGTTTGAGCAAAATTCCTACAACATTACTTTGTTGGGCCGAAAAGATTTCACGTTAGGAATGAAGTATGCTTACTCATTAAATGCGGATAAACTATTACAAAACCGCAGCTTCATTTATTTTCGGGGGAATATTGACATTGCAGGTAATTTGTTACAGGGTATTTCGAGCCTAATGGGCAATAAACACGACCCTTCAAATGGGGATTATGGAACAGTGTTGGGATTGCCATTTAATCAATATGTGAGGCCCGAAGTTGACATTAGGTGGTATAAAAGTCTAGGTGCCGAGTCGCAATTGGTTACCCGTTTAAATACAGGTATTGGCTATGCATACGGCAATTCAACGGCCATGCCTTTCGAAAAGCTATTTTATGCCGGAGGTTCAAGTGGCGTTAGGGCTTGGCAGGCACGTACGTTAGGTCCTGGAAACTATAACCGTGAGGTAATTACTAGCCAAGAGGCCAGAGCGTCTTCGTTTGGACTAGACCAATTAGGGCAAATGAGAATCGAAGCAAATCTAGAGTATAGATTTTTACTGGCACGAAAATTTTGGGGCGGCAAGCTTAACGGCGCCACTTTTATTGATGCAGGAAATATTTGGAACATTGCAAAAGGAAATACGCAATCACAAACCTATTTTAAATTTGATAAGCTTGGCGATCAAATTGCCATCGGTACGGGCTTAGGTTTTAGATATGATGTGCAGTTTTTCGTGTTCCGTTTTGATGTTGGCTTGAAACTAAAAGACCCTCAATTTGCCGCTGGCGAGCAATGGGTAATCAGCAAGTTCATTAATGGAGGTAAAACCTTTAAAGAAAACTATTTGGCTACACACAGTCCAGATCGATATCGATTCCTACAATACAATTTTGGTATAGGAATGCCTTTTTAGATACTTTGAACCAAATAAGCTTGCCTGTTACACCTACTAAATCAGCGACTTACAAATACTTTTAATCAATCCGGGACCTTCGTAAATGAAGCCAGTATATAATTGAACTAAAGCAGCGCCTGCTTCCAATTTTTCTTTCGCATCTTCTGCAGAGTGAATTCCTCCTACGCCAATAATGGGAAAAGCATTTCCAGATTTTTCGACAAGATATTTAATCACTTCCGTTGAACGCTTGGTGAGTGGCTTTCCACTTAAACCGCCCATTTCGTTTTTTATCTTTTCAGGTGCATACAAGCCATCCCTCCCAATAGTGGTATTAGTAGCAATAACTCCAGCAATTCCGGTAGTTTTTACGATTTCGATAATATCGTTTAGCTGATCATCCGTCAAATCTGGTGCAATTTTGAGTAGTATCGGTCGTGATATGCTGTTCTTTAAATTTCTCTTCTGTAAGGTATTCAAAAGCTCCATCAACGGCTCTTTTTCTTGCAACGCCCTCAAACCTGGCGTATTCGGCGAACTTACATTTACTACAAAATAATCTACAACATCAAACAGTCGATCAAAACATTTGATGTAGTCATATACGGCATCTTCGTTAGGTGTATTTTTATTTTTGCCAATATTTCCACCAACAATAATCTCGGGATGACGATCTTTTAACAAACGTAAACGCTCTGCCATGGTATCTACCCCTTTGTTGTTGAAGCCCATTCGGTTAATCAATGCAGCATCTTCTGGGAGACGAAACATCCTAGGTTTATCATTTCCGGGCTGAGGCAAAGGCGTTACTGTACCTACTTCAATGAAGCCGAAGCCTAAATTGCTCAGTGCTTCAACATACTCACCGTTTTTATCAAAGCCTGCAGCTAAGCCTACCGGATTTTTAAACTTCAGGCCAAAAACTTCTCGCTCTAAACCTTTAAAGCTTACGTCGAAGCTTCCTCGCAAAACCGATTTACCAAAAGGGAAACTATCATTGAACCATTTAAGGCGTTTAACCACAAAATGATGCACATTTTCGGGGTCGAATTTGAAGAATAAGGGCTTTACCAAACGATACATACTGCGAAGATAGTAAAAAAGGAAATTTTATGATTTCCTTAATTTATTTTTAAAAATCCCAAAGCATTTTTTGCCGCAAATCTCCCTTTTCTTTGACGCTTTTATACCCCTTTCAATATCAAATCATGCTATACTTTTGAATAAATAAAACACAAAATCATGGCAATTATTAACCCGCACATTAACTTCAATGGAAATGCAGAAGAGGCATTCAACTTTTACAGATCAGTATTTGGAGGAGAATTCAAAAAGATCATTCGCTTTAAAGATTTAGCCAACGAAAATTTTCAGGTTGCTGAGCACGAGGCAGATAAGATTATGCACATTGCCTTACCTATTGGTGGAAACTTTTTAATGGGTAACGACGTACCAGAAGTATTAGGCCGTACCAACGAAAATGAAAACCGAAGTAAAATAGTAATTAACGCTGAAAGTAAAGCCGAGGCAGACAAACTATTTAACGGACTTTCTGCAGGCGGCAATATCGAAATGCCCATTGTTCACAGCCCCTGGGGAACTTACTTCGGAATGTTTAGAGACAAGTATGGCGTAGAGTGGATGGTAGAATTTGATGCTAGGAACTAATTGATGGATATTTAATAGGATAACAAAACCTTACAACAATTTAACAAATCAAGCTAAAAGCAATTCCAAAACGTTCGAACATTCTCGTAACTTTGCCGAATGGCAAAAATATCCATTAATCTGGCGACGGGTTCATTACAAAAAGAAGAGATTATTGTAGGAATTGATTTAGGAACTACCAATAGCTTGGTGGCTTTTATCAACCCTGAGCAACAGCCGCAGGTAATTAATGACGCTGGCAAAGGCGTATTAGTGCCTTCTGTAGTGCATTTTAATGAGCAGGGCGATGCAGAAGTAGGCAATGAAGCCAAAGCATTTTTAACTACAGATCCTACCAATACCATTTTTTCTGTAAAAAGACTGCTAGGCCGTTCGTATAAGGATGTTGCTGAGCACAGCGATATTTTTAGCTACAAAATCATTGATGATGAGAGTGACGCTTTGGTGAAAATTAAAGCCGGAGATAGGTTTTACACCCCTATCGAGTTGTCTGCGGAGATTTTAAAGGAACTAAAAGCACGTGCAGAGCATGCCCTAAAAACTCCGGTTAATAGAGCGGTGATTACCGTTCCTGCTTATTTTAACGACAGTCAGCGCCAAGCCACACGCGATGCAGGCAAGCTTGCAGGCCTCGATGTATTGCGTATTGTGAACGAGCCTACCGCAGCTAGTTTAGCTTATGGTTTAGGTTTGGATCCATCGCAACAAAAAACGATTGCCGTTTACGACTTAGGTGGTGGTACCTTCGATGTATCAATCCTTCAAATACAAAATGGCATTTTTGAGGTATTGAGCACCAATGGTAATACTTTTTTAGGTGGTGATGATTTTGACCGTGCCATTTTCAACTATTGGGCGGAGCAAAATAAGCTTGACACCGCAATTTTGGCTCAAGACAATACATTAACTCAAAGTTTGCGCTTACAGGCCGAGGCAGCCAAAAAAGCGTTGAGCACCCAAAATCTTTACAACGAAAAACTGGGAGATATTTGGTGCAGTTTAGACAAGCAGACGTTTGAAGGCTTAATTTCAGCAAAAGTTCAAGAAACTATTGAAGCTTGTAAAATGGCTTTAAAGGATGCCGAATTAAGCGTGACCGACATTGACGAAGTAGTTTTAGTTGGTGGTTCTACACGTACCCCATATGTTAAAAAAGCCGTAAGCGATTTCTTCGGAAAACCAGCTCACGACAATATCAATCCTGATGAAGTTGTGGCTTTGGGAGCCGCTATTCAAGCGGATATTTTGGCCGGAAACCGTTCGGATATTTTATTGCTGGATGTAACGCCTTTATCGCTGGGTATTGAAACAATGGGCGGTTTAATGGACGTCATTATTGCTCGTAACAGCAAAGTGCCTACTAAAGCTGGTCGACAATATACCACCTCCGTAGATGGGCAGGTAAACATGAAGATCTCTGTTTACCAAGGAGAACGAGATTTAGTAAAGGAGAACCGAAAACTAGCGGAGTTTGATTTAAAAGGAATTCCTGCAATGCCTGCTGGCTTACCTAAAGTGGATATCAACTTTTTGTTGAATGCTGATGGCATTTTAACAGTTCAAGCGATTGAATTACGCTCGGGCGTGAAGCAAGAAATTGAAGTTAAACCTAGTTATGGTTTAAGCGATGAAACCGTAGAGAAAATGTTGATTGACAGCATCACCAATGCCAAAAGTGATGTAGAGCAACGGATGTTGATTGAAGCACGCAGCGAAGGTGAACAATTGGTGTATACCGCAGAACGTTTCATTGAAAAAAATGGCCAATTACTCACCGAAATTGAGGTTGCAGATACCAAACAACATATTGACCGTTTAAAAGATGCTCTCGGAAGTGGCGATAAAGACACAATTCTTAAAAAGACAGATGAACTGAATGAATTTACCCGTCCGTTTGCGGAAAGAGTAATGGATACAGCGATTGGCCAAGCAATGAAAGGCAAAAAAATTGATGATTAACGAAAGTTAAATCATCTTTAAAGCTATGTATCGCGTGTTGAAGCAAACGATACATAACTTTCTAGCAAATTTTAATAGTCTCAACTTACTGACCGAATGCTTTTTGCATCATTTGGGTAAGCTCATCTTTATGTTCCTGAACTGCAGCTTGCCCCATTTGCATTCCTTTAGTGGTTAAAACACTTACTTTGCTAGCGTATTTTTTTCCAGTTGAAGAAGAATAAAAGGCAATCAAGTCCTTTAACTCTTGCTCCGAAAATTCATCCGCATACAATTTTGCCATTTTAGGTTTCAGTACATCATAATTAAAATACTTAGCCATAAATTCTTTCATCACACCGATAAATTTTTCTCGATGTTCTTGAGGTACTGACCCAGTTTGAGTTTGCAGCATGCTGTTCACTACATCGTCGAAAGAACTTCTAGCTCCTGAAACTTCTAAAAACTGCTCGCTTACTTTTAAATGTTGTGCTGTTTGCGAAAAAGCGGCACATGGGAGCGCAATTAATATTGCGATAAATAGTTTCTTCATAATTAACTTTAAATTATGGCAAGATAAGATTAATTTCAATCGCAATCTTATTCTAATCAAATAGATTGTTAATTTAGTGAACCAAACAATAGTATATGAAAAAAACGCTTTTACTAATTGTATTTGCTATCTGTTATCACATTTCCTTTGGGCAACAAAAAACAATTATCACCACCGATATTAATAATTTCTGGACAGCCTATGCAAATATTATAGCAACAACTGATAGCGCTAAACAAATTGAATACATTAACAATTTATACATCAATAAAGGCACACCAGGTTTAAAAGCTTTAATGGAAGTAAGAAATTACACTGCACAAAGCTTTATAAACGCCATCAATCGTTATCCAAACTACTGGAAATCAATTAAAAACAACACCTTAAAAGCGGATAGTTATGCCAAGGATATTGACAAAGCTATTGCTTCCTTAAGTAAACTGTATCCCCTTAAACCCGCAAGTATCTACTTCAGTATTGGCGCATTGCGAACTGGTGGCACCACATTAAACGATAAAGTTTTAATTGGCGCAGAAATTTCAATGGCCGATGAAAAAACTAACAGCACAGAATTGCAGAACGATTTTCCACATCTACCTAATTATTTTGGCACCAATCCCATTAAGGGCTTGATATTCACAAACACACATGAGTACGTACATACACAACAAAAGACTACCATTGGCAACGTATTGCTAGCCCAAGTGGTTTTAGAAGGTGTCGCAGAGTTTTTAGCAGAAAAAGCACTCAATGTAAACTCACCAAATGAACCCATTGCTTACGGGAAAAACAACGATGCTAAAATTAAAGTAGCTTTTGAAAAAGAAATGTTCTCTCCTTCTGTATCAAACTGGCTTTACAACAATGCTAACAATCAATTCAAACAACGTGATTTGGGATACTATATAGGTTATGCAATTTGCGCTAGATACTACGAACAGGCCAGAGATAAAAAATTGGCTATCAAAGAAATGATAGAACTCGACTACAACAATGAAAGCGAACTTACTGCTTTCGTAGAGAAATCGACGTATTTCGACCAACCGTTAAATGTGTACAAAGAAGCTTTCGAGAAATCAAGGCCAAAGGTTATCGGCATTAAAGAATTTACCAACAATTCTCAAAATGTAGACCCTAACACTAAGATAGTTACTTTATATTTTTCGCAACCGATGAATGTAAATTACCGAGGATTTGACTTTGGTCCAGCGGGAGAAAAAAATGTGCTAATGGTTCAGCGTGTGATTGGCTTCTCAGACGATAAAAAATCCTTTAGTTTTGAAGTGAACCTAGTTCCTGATCGCATCTACCAAAGTGTGGCAACGGAGCGTTTCAGAAATGAAAACGGCTTTCCGTTAATGCCCTATCTAATTAATTTTAAAACTGATAAATAACTATCATGATATCATTTACAAACGAAACTGTAGATTTGGATCAACTCCCAAAGTATGAAACTACTACGTTAACTCAACCACATCCTAGCTATTGGACATTAATGGCAATTAATACCAGCATTTTTTTAGCCATAATAGGTATAGGCTTAGCTGCACTACTTTTAGTTAATGAAAAAGCTGGAGAGAGTTGGCTAATTTGGATGGTTTTGTATTTGATTTTTGCGTTGTTTCTTTTTATAGTTTATAGAGCTAGTTTTAAAAGACGTGGTTTCGCTTTAAGAGAAAAGGATGTTCTTTATAAAAGTGGGGTTATCGCAGAAACAACTACCATCGTCCCTTTAAATCGTATCCAACATGTAGCCTTAAATGAAGGTGTATTATCCAGAGTTTTTAAATTGGGAACGCTACAAATTTACACTGCTGGTGGTAATAGCGGACAAATCAGCATAGCGGGTATCCCTATTGAGCAGGCTAAAATAATGAAAGAAGCCTTAGTACAACGCTTGGTAGTTCAATCGGAAAATGAATAGCCCTATGTTAACAGATTTCAGTAAGCCGCAAAGGCAATCGGTAGCGGGCATAGTAATCAATGGCGCCTACATCGTTCAAAAATTTGTGCGAGCTATGTTTATCCCGTTGGCACTATTTATCGTCAAATCTAACAAGGTTGCACTACTTTATACCGTTTTGGGCTTAGCAGGTGTTTTGGTATTATCTTTAATTTATGCGTACTTCTATTACCTTAAGTTCACTTTTTATCTTGATCCGAAAAAGCAAGAATTTGTCATCGACAAAGGTGTATTTGGCCGCAAACACTTGAATATTCCCGTAGAAAAGATACAGCAGGTAAATATCAATCAAGGCTTTTTGCAAAAGTTGATAGGTGTTTACAGCTTGCAAGTAGATACAGCAGGGACGGAAAGTAAAGAGGTAAACATCAAAGCCATTAATGGCGAAATTGCCTACGCACTTAAGGAACACTTGCTCAACGGCAACAACATCGCCGAGCAGCCTAGCGAAGCAAACCCCGAATATGATGCTACTGTAAAAGTACCAGAAACTCCTTTAGTTCAAATTGGAGCTAGCACCTTGTTAAAAGTTGGCTTAACCAGTAATTATGGACAAAGCATCTTGTTATTATTAGGTTTCGGATATGCGGTGTTTCATAACATTAAAGAACTGCTGAAAGCTTTCGACAACGATCGCGGACAATTAGAAGAGTTTTTCAAAAGTGGCATTACATTGATTTCAGTAGGTATTTTGTTTGCAGGCATCATCATTATTTTATTGGCCACTAACGTGATACGCACTTTCATAAAATATTTCGATTTCCAACTCAGCAAGCATCAAAAGTCGTTACTCATTTCCTCGGGATTGTTCGCAAAGAAAAACACCTTGCTTCATCCAAGCAGGGTACAAATTACTACTTACAGTCAAAACTACTTTCAAAAGAAAATAGGCTTGTTCAACATGACCTTGAAACAAGCACATGCCGGTCACCAGCCATCTGAAAATGAGATGAAGAGCAGCAACATGGAAGTTCCGGGCTGTAATGCTGCTGAAAAAGAGGAAATTTTAAAGATGATTCTAAAGCAGCTCCCTGAACGAGGCAGGACTTTTTCGCCTAATTTTCGTTTCTTAAACCTCCCAATTTTCTTTACTGTTATTATACCACTAGCAGTTTATGTTGTTATATGCAACTTAGCTCCTGAATTAAGATCGTTCTACGGTGTAGCTATAATTTATGTCTTATTGGTAACCTTGATGATCTACATCAGTTACACCAAGCACCGTATCATTGTTTCTGAGGATTTCATCATTAAGCAAAGCGGAATTTGGGACATTTCACAGGAAATTATGGAGCCGCATAAAATCCAGTCGATTAGTACTTCACAATATCCTTGGCACCGTAAATTAGACATTGGCCATATTACGTTACACACCGCAGCTGGCGATATCAGATTTTTATACGGTAATTATACCGAAATTAAAACGCTGGTAAATTGGTGGCTTTATAAGGTGGAAAGCACAGAAAAGGATTGGATGTAATAATAAAGGAATAATTTGAAGAAAGTTTACATTTTCAGTGGCTTAGGTGCAGATGAGCGGGTTTTCAAATATCTTGATTTCACTGGATTAGAAGTCACTTTTGTAAAATGGATCAAGCCTCAAATAAACGAAACGCTAGCGGATTATGCCAAGCGGTTAAGCGCACAAATTAAAGATGAAAATTCGATTTTGATAGGACTTTCATTTGGCGGAATTGTGGCCACCGAAATGTCGAAGATTGTTCCAACGGAGAAGTTAATATTACTGTCTTCACTAAAAACCAGAAATGAAATTCCGCTACTTTATCGTATCGCAGGGAAGTTGAATTTGCATAAAATCATACCTTACTCCCTCCTTAAAAGCAATACCTTTTTTAACCATTGGTTATTTGGTGTCATTAGAAAAAATGATAAGGATTTATTTCAAAAAGTATTAGCCGATACTGATATCGACTTTTTAAGGTGGGCAATTAACGTGATAGTTAAATGGGATAACCAGCTATTACATCCACAACTATATCATATCCACGGCAGTAAGGATAAAATATTGCCTATCAGAAATGCAGGAGATGTGATTGTAATCGAAGATGGAGGACATTTAATGGTGCTGGATAAGGCGAAGCAAGTGAGCGCAGCGCTACACAACATCATCTAGTTTCATCTCTATCCGTTATCCTGAATTCAGCATCTTAAAAAGCGAATCCCAACTAGCGACACGCAAACCCAAAGGAGTGCACCGATGACAAAACAAGGATTAAAAATCCTACCATAACGCTTCGAGATTACAAATCTCGAAGAGCATTAAAGAGCGTTAATTGCAAATCTCGAAGCGTATCAACTACATTTAAAACGGGCAACTTTGCTAGACGACTTGTCATTCAGAGCATCGCGATGAATCTATTAACATCATAGCCGTCTTCTAGACACGATAACCCGTTCTTCTCAACTCCTAAAGCATCATCACACCCTTAATTTCGCCAACTTTTTTATAAACAGCAACAACGGCATCCGCATCTTGCATCCATTTTTTAACCGTAACTGAAACATATTTTCCAGTTTTAGATGGCGTTTCTATAAATTCATCTTCAGGTAACACTGTTCTCAGTTCCTTTATCTTATCTACGCCACCAGTTAAAATAAATTTAAAAGCATACAAACCTGGGAAAGTTTGAACACTTTCTAACTTCTCTTTAAAATTTGCATATGTATCATTATTGTCCCCTTCCGGGATATCATTAAAGTCTAACTTATGATTTAAATTATTTTCATCCATAACCCAATGTAAACAAAATCCATTCCCTTTTAAAACAGATGCTATTTTGGCAGTACGCAGTTTTCAGTTGGCAATTTGTAATGCTCAAGCCATTTAATACGTTCAGCAATTTAAACAGTCAACCAAACCTTTCAACAATTTACCAATTCCCCCTACAATTTCTTATTTTTGAAGTCTAAAAAAGGAAGAAGATTTTGGATTATTTAGCAGGATTAAACCCACAACAAAGAGCGGCAGTAGAGAATACCGAGGGACCAGTAATGATTGTAGCTGGTGCAGGTTCGGGAAAAACGAGGGTGATTACCTATCGTGTAGCTCACTTGATACAAAAAGGTGTAGATCCATTTAATATTTTGGTATTAACCTTTACTAACAAAGCCAGTAAGGAGATGCGTGAGCGTATCGAAAAAGTGGTGGGAAGTGAAGCTAAAAGTATTTGGATGGGAACTTTCCACTCGGTTTTTGCTAAAATTTTACGTGTAGAGGCGGAGAGAATTGGCTATCCAAGTAATTTCACCATTTACGATACCGACGATTGTAAAAGCTTAATCCGTTCTATCCTTAAAGAAATGCAGTTAGACGATAAGCTTTATGCAGCTAATATCGTTTACAACCGTATTTCCTCTGCTAAAAACAACCTAGTTTCTGCTGCAGAATACATCAATAATCCAACCATACTAGCAGAAGACATTAGCAATAAAAGACCTGAACTAGGAAGAATTTACAAAGCCTATTGGGACAGATGTTACAAAGCTGGGGCAATGGATTTCGATGATCTTTTATTTAAAACCAATATTTTATTAAGGGACAACCCTGATATCGTTAACAAATACCAACACAAGTTTAAATACATTATGGTGGATGAGTACCAGGATACGAACCACTCACAGTACACCATTGTTAAAAAACTTGCAGCAGCCCATGAAAACATTTGTGTGGTAGGTGATGATGCGCAAAGTATTTACGCCTTCCGTGGGGCTAATATCCAAAACATCTTAAATGTGGAGCGTGATTATCCAGATTTGAAAGTTTACAAATTGGAACAAAACTACCGCTCTACACAAAACATTGTTGAGGTTGCCAACAGCATTATCGCCAACAATAAAAATCAGTTGGAAAAGAATGTATTTTCTGCCAATGAAAAAGGTGATAAAATTAAGATATCAAGAGCGTTTACTGATAACGAAGAAGGTAAATTAGTAGCCGAAGCCATTGTGCAGGAGCGCAGCGGAAATGGTTTAAATTATACTGATTTCGCTATTTTGTATCGTACCAATGCGCAAAGTAGGGCAATGGAGGAGGCTTTGCGTAAGCTCAATGTGCCTTACAAAATATACGGCGGTCTTTCTTTCTACCAACGTAAAGAGATCAAAGATTTAATTGCTTACTTCCGATTAACTTTCAATCCGGCAGACGAGGAAGCCTTGAAACGTGTCATCAACTATCCTCGTCGTGGTTTGGGCGACACTACCTTGGATAAAGTTTCTGTTGCAGCGAATGAGCACGGTATTACCATGTGGCAGGTCATTTGTGACCCTCACCAGTATTTGGGTGGTCGCATCCCTAACCAACTGAACGATTTTGCGATGATGATCAAAGCATTTGCTGCAGAGTCTACAAAGTTAGATGCCTACGAAACCGCTTTATACATTGCCCAGCATTCGGGCATTTTAAAGGATTTGCACAGCGATGATAGCGTTGAAGGCAGGGCCCGCTACGAAAATATACAAGAATTATTAGCCGGTATTAAAGAGTTTGCTGAGCGTGAAGATATTGAAGACCGTGGCCTGGCTATTTTCATGCAAGATGTAGCTTTGCTAACCAATGACGATAAAGACAAGGACAAAGACGCGGATACGGTATCATTAATGACCATACACTCGGCCAAAGGCTTGGAATTTAAAAATGTATTTGTGGTTGGTTTGGAAGAGAACCTATTTCCCTCGCAAATGTCGGTAAATTCTAGGGCTGATTTGGAAGAAGAGCGTCGACTGTTTTATGTAGCCATTACCAGAGCTGAAAAGAAACTGACTTTGACTTATGCCACTTCTCGTTACCGCTGGGGCACGTTAACTTCCTGCGAACCAAGTCGTTTCATTAACGAAATTAATCCGTCATATTTAGAGCTAGATGCCTTAAAACAAGCAAAACCTAGTTATAGCAGTGGCGGCTTTGATACCGAGAGAAAAAGTTGGAGCCAACAACGGGAGCTACCTCAGCGGCCAACTACGCAGCAAACGGCATTTAAACCAAAGCCTACTACCTCTATTTTACCAAAAGCACACGTTCCAACGGCTGGTTTTACACCAAATGCAGCACATGAATTTCAAATGGGCATGGAGGTGGAGCATGAGAAATTTGGTTTTGGGAAAATTGTACAGCTCGAAGGTAAACTGCCGGATGTTAAAGCCACTGTGTTTTTCCAAGGCTTGGGCAACAAGCAGTTACTGTTGAAATTTGCAAAATTGAGGATTGTGAAATAGTTGTTTGGTTATTTAGTTGTTTGGTTGTTTCGACAACTGACTTATCACACGCTGTCATTTCGACGATAGGAGAAATCTAATTAAGAAATAGGTTCTTCGTAATCTCGGATGGCAATAATATACTTTTCACTTTCAACTTTATACTCTGGACTAAAACCTTATATTTGCAACAACAAACCATTCCGGTGAATTTCATAACTAAAAACATCTTTGGAAGTTGAGGGTTTTTCCTTAGTCGTTAGCTTCTGTTTCAGTTATTTCATAATGGTTTAATATAGCTGTTGCTTTTTGATTTTGTAGCTACCTTGCTTTTAACCTTGGTGTACCAACGTGGTTAGTTAAACCTGATGGAAGCGGTTATCTTTTTTGTGTGATGTCATCCTGAGCTTGTCGAAGGATTTTATAGGTTAATTGCAGATGCTTCGATAAACTCAGCCAGACAAAAGAGAGCAATAGCCTAACCACAAAAAAATAATAGCGGACAGCGGGACTGCAGTAGCCAAGAACACCTTACATTGTTTTTAAA
This sequence comes from Pedobacter sp., assembly GCF_965249885.1. Lineage (GTDB taxonomy): Bacteria > Bacteroidota > Bacteroidia > Sphingobacteriales > Sphingobacteriaceae > Pedobacter. Next base: position 547,669 of record NZ_OZ252254.1, read on the forward strand.
AAAATAAAGATTTTATATTAAGATTATCTCTGATAATTAATTTTAGACAAAATGAATTTCGATTATAATACCACCAGAAGCGAGCTGATTTTAGCGGAATATGGGCGTAATGTACAAAATATGGTGAAGTACATTATTTCATTGCCAACTAAAGAAGAACGCAATAAATATGCTCAAGCAGTGATTGATTTGATGGGCTTTTTAAACCCTCACTTGCGTGATGTGGCCGATTTCAAGCATAAACTTTGGGATCATTTGCACATTATTTCTAACTATCAAATTGATGTAGACAGCCCCTACCCTAAGCCAACTCCGGAAACTAAGGAATTTAAGCCCGACCATATTGGTTACCCGCACCAACGGATTAAGTACAAGCACTATGGAAAAACGGTTGAAAAATTAATTGCTACCGCTATTGAGGAGCAAAATCCGGAGCGGAAAGCGGCTATGGTACAAGGCATTGCCAATTTCATGAAAATGGCCTATGTACAGTGGAATAAGGATAATGTAGCTGATGAAGTGATCCTTAAAAATTTGGCGGAGCTATCAGGCGGCGCACTAGCTTTGGAAGAAAACGTAAATCTTCAGAAAGTAGAATTTAAACAGCAAAACAATAGGCAAAATAATAACCGCGGTCGCCAAAACAACAAGAAAAACCGCCAGCGCAACAACAACAACAACAATAATAATAAACAAAGACATTAACGTTTATACTTGACAAACCGTTAAGTGGACTACCAAAATATAGTAAATAATGAACGCATTTGAGATTACAGGCGGAAAAAAATTAAAAGGTGAAATTACACCTCAAGGTGCCAAAAACGAAGCTTTACAAATCCTATCGGCAGTACTTTTAACCGAAGAAAAAATTACCATCAGCAATATTCCTGATATTAAAGATGTAAATAAATTAATTGATTTATTAGGTGACTTAGGCGTTAAAGTTGAACGTTTAAACAAAGACACCTACACTTTTGAAGCTAAAAATATTAACCTCGACTTTTTCCAGTCGGACACTTTTAAAGCTAAAGGTGGCGGTTTACGCGGCTCAATCATGATTGTAGGACCGCTTTTGGCACGCTTTGGTAAAGCTGCTATTCCTAAACCAGGTGGCGATAAAATTGGAAGACGCCGTTTAGATACGCACTTTTTAGGCTTTGAAAAACTAGGTGCGAAGTTCGTTTATGATAGCAAGGCAGAATTTTTTAATGTAGACGCCACTAACCTAAAAGGAACCTACATTTTACTTGATGAAGCTTCTGTTACTGGTACAGCCAACATTGTAATGGCAGCTGTATTGGCTAAAGGAGTAACTACCATTTATAATGCTGCTTGTGAGCCTTATTTACAGCAGTTATGCAAAATGCTTAACCGCATGGGTGCAAAAATTAGTGGCATTGGTTCTAACTTATTAACCATTGAAGGTGTTAAAAAATTAGGTGGAACCGAGCACCGTATGTTGCCTGATATGATCGAGATTGGTTCGTTCATCGGTTTGGCAGCGATGACAGAATCCGAAATTACCATTAAAAACGTAGCTTATGATGAGCTGGGTGTTATTCCTGAAGTATTCAAAAAGCTAGGTATTAAATTGGAGCGCCGTGGCGATGATATTTACGTTCCATCACAAAAACACTACGAAATTGACACTTTTATTGACGGTTCTATTTTAACCATTGCCGATGCTCCTTGGCCAGGTTTTACACCAGATTTATTGAGCATTGTTTTAGTAGTAGCTACACAAGCGAAAGGAAACGTGCTGATTCACCAAAAAATGTTCGAAAGTCGTTTGTTCTTCGTAGACAAACTGATTGACATGGGAGCTCAGATTATTCTTTGTGATCCGCACCGTGCTACGGTTAATGGTATTGACAAAAAATACAAATTGCGAGGTATTAGCATGACTTCTCCAGATATCAGAGCTGGTGTTTCATTACTAATTGCTGCTTTATCTGCCGAAGGTAAATCGACCATTTTTAACATTGAACAAATTGAGCGTGGCTACCAAGATATTGATACTCGTTTACGTGCCTTAGGTGCGCAAATTAAGCGTGTAGATGCTGCCGCTCCAAGTCATTAAAAGTTACGGAGTAACATTATAGTAAAAAGTCCCGGCCTTTACAGTGTTCCGGGACTTTTATTTTATACCACCCTTTGATCTTTTTATTTTATGTTGCTTTGTAACAAGCTACTGCTAAGCACATCAAATTAGCATGACTTTAATCGCTATCTTTTTCCCGTTCCTTTCTTTTTTGTTGCGAGGAAGAATATTAACAGGCATCGTTTGCTTGATTTTACAAATTACCTTAATTGGATGGATACCCGCTGCTATTTGGGCTGTAATTTCTTTACAAAATGCTCGTGCTGACAGACGTAATAGAGCGTTGATTAGGGCGATGAAACGGTAATAAAAGTAAATAGCTTTTCGATAAACTAGCATTTCAATCTTTTGATACAGGTTCTTTTCCGAAGATCAACTTCCCGTATTTTTATCAATTAATGTTCTCAGCCAAATCCGATTATTCCATTTAGTGCTTAATATTAGGCAAGCGACTTTAAAAAAATAAGTAGCTTTATGAAGCAAATTTTAGCTAATATGGCTAGCTGAGTAAATCAACCCTAATTAACCATCTAATGAAACATACATTACGCACTCTCCTAATCCTATTTGTTGTTTTATGTTACAGCTGTTTACCCATCAATACCAAAAAGTATTCGGTTTTGGGAACTTGGAAACTGAAAAGAATAGAACAAAAGTTAACTCAAGGTGATAAAACAGGTAGCTTAAAAGAAGGCGAGCTATTAAATCTTTTTAACGATAATTCCCTAAGCATACTTAGTGAAGAAGCGCAACAAATTGGCAAATGGACTGTAAATGGTGACAATGACATGCTTACTATAAAAGCTGAAAATTCGTCAACTAGAAACTATCAGATGAAATTTTCGACTACCAAAAGCGGCCTCGAAATACTCAAATTAAAAGATGAAGGTAGTAGCAATGTGAGTGTATTTTATAGAGAAGCTTCACCACTTAAAGACATAAGCAATGAACCTTTTCATCCGTCTAACATCCAGTGGCGCATAAAGGCCCCTGCTTCCGAATCAATCCCACAACTTAGACGTAGATTGGAAAACTACGTTAAGCATGTCAGCTTAATTTTATATGTTGCTAAACAGCAGAAACCAGAGTTAGTATCTTTCGAATTGTCACAAGGACCGATTCGAATTTACAGCAGCAGAATTGGTAAATTCCCCTTCGCGGTAGTAAAACCTATTTGGAAAAATGCCTATTACAGTGAGCAAGAAGCTGCTATTGCGTATCAGATATACGAGAATTATTTGAGGGACAACAAATACACTGGTACAAGTACTGGCAAATGGGTAGATGATGATTACGCAATTTTGCAAAGCATCTATAACGGATTAAAAAAGGATGCAAAAAATGATCGGGAAAAATTAGCTAAATAATATGATTTGGTTGACCGACGTTGTTATTTAGGTAAGCTGCTTATTGTTTTAATTATATCAAATTTGACATTTTTCCGCTTGATATTTTAAAGCACGTTTCTTTGTGGCATATTTGCTATATTTATTGAAAGGGAAAAGTGCCAAATGAGTTCAGATTTAAAATACTGGTATTTACATGACCATCAGCTTTTTAGAAATTTGAGTTTCTCTGAGATAGATTCGCTATGCATTCTAAAGAAGTTCAAGAAATCCCAAAAAAATGAGCTGCTGGACTTACCTTTTAGTAGTAAAGAACGAATTTATTTCCTAAAAAGAGGCGCTATTAAGTTGTTACGATTGAATGGCGATGGAGAAGAAATTTTAATAGACATATTGCAAGAGGGAGATGTTTTCGGAGATTTGAATTTGGAAATGCCGACTGAAAATGATGAATTTTTCAAAGTTGTTACTGAGGAAGCCATCATTTGCACATTCTATCGAGAACGTTTGGAAGAAATCATGTACAAAAAGCCTGATTTCGCTTTAAACTATATCAAATTTATTGGCTTCAATTTCAAAAAAATCCAAAACAGCTATAAAAACATCCTTTTTCGAGATGCTAGAACTCGACTTTTGCTGTTACTCAATATGATTATTGAAAAGGAAAATATACAATCAACTTCTTATCAACTACCAAATTATCTGACCCAAAAAGATATCTCACAGTTAATTTGTACTACCCGACAAACCATCATCTCTTTGTTCAAAACACTGGAACACGAGGGATTACTAAGCTATTCACAGAAAGAAATATTCATTCCCGACGTAAAAAAAATTAAAAATTTAGCGGAGAATGTAAAGTAGTTTACATTTTGCTTTTTAACTCTAATTTATCTTTGAGTAAACAAGTTAAAAAGCATGAAACATTTCATTTCCATTTTTCTGTTATTTATTTCTGCTAATCTGTATGCGCAAAGTAATGCATCAGAAAGAACAAAGCAGTACAATCTCGAAAAGCAAATTGCTATACAAGGTTACGATCCGGTAAACTATTTCACTCAAGGTAAAGCCCTAAAGGGCTCTCCTAAAATCAATCTTTCACATCTAGGTGTAATTTATTACTTCTCCACCGAAGCAAATAAAAAGTTATTTGAATCTAATCCACAAAAATATGAGCCTCAATATGGTGGTTGGTGTGCTTATGCAATGGGAAATAATTCGGAAAAGGTGGAAATTGATCCTAAAACATTTAAAATTTTAGATGGAAAACTGTATCTCTTCTATAATGCGTACTGGAATAACACATTAAAAAGCTGGAATAAAGACGAAAAAATGCTAAAAACTAAAGCTGATAAAAACTGGTCCAAATTTATAAACTAAAAACATGAAACTAAAAGCAATCTTTGCGTCAATCGCATTATTAACAACTATCGCATTATTAAGTTGGAGTTATCAACCTAAACAAGATAGCAAACCTGAATTTTTCTCTAAAAACAACATGGCTATTGCGGGTTACGATGTTGTTGCATTTTTCACAGAAGGTAAGCCTGTAATGGGCAATGAACAAATATCCCTAAAATATAAGGGGGCCAATTGGTACTTTTCTACTAATGAAAACTTAGCGAAGTTTAAGGCAAATCCAGAACACTACCTGCCTCAGTACGGCGGTTATTGTGCTTTTGGCATGAGCAGGGGTTATAAGGCGTCGGTAGAAATTGATACTTGGACTATAGATAATGGCAAGTTATATTTCAACTACAATATGAAAGTAAAGGAAAGTTGGGTTAAAAATCAGCAAGAATTTATCCAAAAAGCTGATGAAAATTGGAAAAACTTCAAACATTAACCTATCTCACATGCAATCAAAGAAAGCAATTACTAGCGTCTTAAGAATTATTGTAGCATTCATATTGTTGCAAACATTGTATTTTAAATTTACAGCCCATCCAGATTCAGTTCATATTTTTTCTGCGTTAGGTGTAGAGCCTTGGGGACGAATAACTTTGGGAATAATTGAACTGATTGTCGCCATCTTTATCCTTTTACCTCAAACAAAAACAATAGGAATGATAAGCAGTTTAATTATAATTGTTGGCGCCGTAATTTCTCATCTTTTGGTATTAGGTATCAGTGTATCTAATGATAATGGAAAACTTTTCGCCCTTGCTTTGGCGGTATTGATTTGCTCATCAATTTATCTGATTTGGTGTAAGGAAGAAGTGATCTCATTATTTAAGAAAGCAAGCGTTTAATCAAATTCGTGTTGAACTTTTTGGTGCTTCAGAACGGATTTATAACAGTTCCTAATTTGCAATGACAATCAATTGAAAAACACTTTGCACAATAATTTTAGGCAAAAAAATAATCATGGCATATCGATGTTAAAGGAAAGTCTATGAAAACCATGTCACCACACGCTGAAGCAAGAGAAATACTTTTGCAACTGGCCTTTGCAATTCAACAGCTTAATAAGGATGAATACAAAGAAAAAATCCCAATGCTAAGTCATTCGAGCATTGGAGAACACACCAGACATATTATAGAATTGTTTCAACAACTGTTCCATGGTTATACCTTAGGTGTGGTAAACTATGACGAGCGTGAAAGAAATACGCTGCTACAAGAAAGCATTGATTTTGCAGTTGAAAATATCGCTACAATCGTAACTGGGTTATGTAGGGACAATAAAGAACTTAAAATTGGTACATTATATACCGATAATGACGAAGGGATTTCATCGAACTATCTTCGAGAGTTAATTTATAATATCGAACATTGCATTCACCACCAGGCAATCATCAAAATTGGAATGACCCTGTTGGGCAAGGGTGAGATAAGCGAGAATTTCGGCGTAGCTAAATCAACAATTGCCTATAAAAAACAATGTGTACAGTAAGTTTTTATAAGACTCTAGAACAAGTAATTATTACTTCGAATAGAGACGAAAGTGTTCACCGGCCGAATGCGACCGCTCCCAAGAGCAACTCTACTTTTGGCAAAAGATTATTTTTCCCTAAAGATCCTAAAGCTGGAGGCACTTGGTTTGTTGCTAACGAAAAGGGTGATGCGTTCGTTTTGCTCAACGGAGCTGAATTTAATCATATTCCAAAATCCTACTACGGTAAAAGCAGGGGTGTAGTTCTTTTAGAGATTGCGTCCGCTGATAATTTTAACATCGAATGGCTCCAAACTGATTTGAACGATGTTGCTCCGTTTACTGTGATAGCCTACGCAAAAGCCGAGCTGATACAATTACGCTGGGATGGAGAAAAAAAAGAACAAAAAGCCCTAGCTGGAAGCTCATCGATGATTTGGTCTTCTTCAACACTTTATTCTTCAAAAATCATTGAAGATAGAAGGACATGGTTTAACGAATTTATCTGCAAAAAAAACCAAGACGTAGATGCAGATGACTTGATCGATTTTCACACTAATACATCTCTCAATGACAAGGATAATGGCTTAATTATCAATAGGAATGGAAAAATGCTTACTAAAAGCGTAACGCAGTGGATATTGCATAATGGAAGTTTCAGCCTACGTCATATTGATTTAGTTGAGCAAACAACAACTATTTTAACCGAAAAATTATGTTAAAACTTTGGTGGCATAAACTTAGGCATTGGGAATATTGGCCATACTATTTGGTTTACCTTCCTACATTTTTCATTTGGCTTTGGTGGATGATCAAATTCAAATCATTTAAGTTTTATAAGTTTGCCAATCCAAAAATTAAAAACGGTGGCTTATATGCAGATAGTAAGATGTCGATTTATCACATTTTACCTCCATCATCTTTCCCTAAAACAATACTAGTACAAAAAGAAGACAGACAAAATATCATTGAAAAAATCAGATATAGCGGATTAAATTTCCCTTTGATAGTAAAACCTGATGTGGGTTGTAGGGGGATTGGTGTAGAAAAAGTAGGTAACTTCGAAGAACTTTTTAGCTATGCCAGCTCCATGAGTCAGAATTTTTTGGTGCAGGAACTGATATCATTTCCCAATGAAATTGGTTTATTCTACTATCGCTTACCAAACCAAAAAAAAGGTAAAATTACCGGAATTACAATAAAACATTTCCTTAGCATCACGGGAAATGGCAAAGACAGCGTTGAGCAACTTCTGCGAAAAAACCCTCGTTTTCAGTTTCAAATTTCAAAGCTTAAACAAAGTATCAATCTTCAAGAAATACTTCCAGAAAATGAAGAACGTTGTTTGGTTCCGTTTGGAAACCATAGTCGTGGAACTCAATTTATAGATGGAACGGCTCTAATCACCGAAAAATTAGAGCAAACTTTCAATCACATATTGGATCAAATTGATGGTTTTTACTATGGTCGACTTGATATAAGATATCAGTGTTTTGAAGATCTAGAAATTGGGCAGCACTTTTATATTATTGAACTTAACGGTGTGAAAAGTGAGCCTACCCACATATACGATCCAAAAAAATCCTTTTGGCAAGCTCAACGAGAAATCCTTAAACATCAGCAAATTTTAAAGGAAATTGTAAGTATCAACTTAAAAGCTGAGCGAGAGAAACAACTGGAGCCTCAAATAATTAACGGATCTCGTACCAATTGCTTTAACTCATCCGCTTAATGGCTCAAGTATGGCACAAAAAAATCCCCCGATGAAATTCATCGAGGGATTCAAAAATTCAAACAATCTAATAATTATTTTTTAGCATCTAATGCTTGCTCAATTCTATCAGACAAATCTTCTAAGTGATATTTAGTTAAGGTATCAGCAGCTGAGTTAGCTTTTATCGCTTTACCCAATTCACGTAACTGGCCTTTCACTACTGAAATTACATCAGTTTGGTTAGCTGATAAACCTGCTGGAGCACCGCTGCCTCCGCCTCTTCCGAAAGTTTGTGCTGCATTAGCAGGAGCTGTTGGAGGGTTAACAATACTGATTAACTTTTCAACGTAAGCTTTTTGTAAGTTCCTACGATACACATCGATAGGAGTACCTGCTTTTAACTCAGTAAATATCGCACTATTCAAATCAGTGAATAAATCAGAGATCTTATATGCAGTAGCGCCATCAGTAGCTTCAGCAGCAACTAGGTTGCCTAACACTCTAGTAGAAGTTAAACGTGACAAAGCGATACCTTGTAATCTAGCTACTACATTCATTGGGTTTTCACCAGTGTTATCCAAAATAGTTTGGTCTAGCAACCAGCGAGGCGTAGTAAACACCTGACGATTTAAAAACTCCATTGCTTCCTTTTGAGTAGCGGCAGGAGTACGTTCATAAATTACACCTGCTTGATCAACCGTTTTTGGATTTTCGTAGATACCACCGATGTTTTTCGCAACGTGACCGATGTAACGACCATATTGCGTAGTTAACTGTCCGTACATGTTTTGCAACTCGTCGTAACTTTCACCTGGTTGTTTAGTCCATGTTTTTAAGTTAGCTAAAATCACTTTCAAGTTCTTGATACCATAATCACTAGCCTTCATCGCGTTATCGCTTAAATCTTCATTTTGCGAGTGCGGATCATCAGGATTAGTTTCAGTACCAAACCATAAACGTCTGTTTTTAGCGGACTCAGTGGTCATTTTATCCAATATTTTCATATCAGAAGCTACACTTTTGCTATCAGGAAAATATTTATAACCCCATTCAATAGCCCATTTATCATAGTCACCAATACGTGGATATAATCCAGATTTGCTAATGTTATCTTCTGGTTGTGCTACATAATTAAAGCGGGCATAATCCATAATTGATGGTGTGTGACCATTTTCTTCCACCCATTTTTTATTGCGAAGATTTTCAACAGGCACAGTTGAACTTGAGCCGTAGTTGTGGCGTAAACCTAAAGTGTGTCCAACTTCGTGTGATGAAACGAAACGAATCAAATCACCCATTAACTCATCGCTAAAGTTAACCGTACGAGCTCTTTTATCAACAGCTGCAGTTTGGATGAAATACCAGTCACGTACTAGCTTCATTACATTGTGATACCAGTTGATATGGCTTTCCATGATTTCACCTGTACGAGGATCTGAGATGCTTGGACCACTTGCGTTAGGAATTTCAGATGGTTTGTAAACGATTGCCGAGTTACGTGCATCATCTAAGCTCCAAGTAGAGTCTTGAGCTTTTGTAGGTGCCATTTTACCAATAATAGCATTTTTAAACCCTGCTTTTTCGAAAGCTTTCTGCCAATCGTTAACGCCGGCTATTAAATAAGGCACCCATTTTTTAGGCGTAGCCGGATCGATGTAGAATACAATTGGTTTTGCTGGCTCAACTAGCTCACCTCTTTTATACTTAGCCATATCCTGAGGTTTAGGCTCTAGTCTCCAGCGTTTTACCAATTCAATTTCCTTCACACCTTGTGGATTGGCATCAAAATCAGTATAACCGACAGTGAAATAGCCCACACGCGGATCAAAATAACGAGCTTTCATAGGCACTTTTGGCAATATTACCAACGAGGTGTTCAACTCTAATGTTACGAAACCACTTGCTCCGGCGCCGCCACCAAAAGATGGAGCACCACCGCCCATACCCGTTGATGGAGCAGTTTTTGAATAGGTTTTCACGGTTTTAATCTCCACGTTAGTTGGAAAACTCTTTACCTCCTGAATATAGCTCCTATCAGCCTGTGGACTGCCAATTCCGAATCGGGATTTAAACATTGGTGAACCGAAGAAGAAAATGTCATTATCGCTGTTAATGTAACTAGTCACATCAATTACACTTCCGTTTTTTCCGGGTGTATAAGCGGCAATATCAAATGCAGCAGCAATGGGCTGTACGCTTGAATTTTGCAATGATTGATACATGGACGAAGTACTGTCAGCGCTATAAGCTCTAAAGCTGATTTTACGCATAAAAATTCTGTTATTTGGTCCCTTCTCAAAGCGAATTACAGAACTTCCAATTTGATCACCAGCATAGCCTTGTGCGGCACGTACTTCGGCACCTGATTTTGAAATGCGGCTTACTACTAAAATATCTCTATTTAAAGTTGTATCAGCAATTTCGAAGTAGAATTTATCCTCAATTCTGTGAGAAGTAATCATCCCTTTACGCGTCAGTGCTTTATTGGTGATTACTTGGTCATAAGGTTTTGGTTGTGCTTTTGGTGCGGCAGCGCCGAAAGCTCCAGCACCACGCCTGGTTGTGTCGCCTGGTAAACCGCCACCTTGTGTTGGGCGTTGGGCGTAACTCAAAGTTACGGTACCAGCTACCATTAATACGGTTAATAAATGTTTCTTCATTAATTTGTTGAATAAGTTAATCGTAACGTAAAAATAAGCTTAGGGAAACGAATATTCCTTAAAAGGATATAACTTATTAGTTACACTACTTATTTGTTTGATTTGTATCAAAAAACTGACATAGCAAGGCGCTAAAGACAAATGTGATTGGAAAATTAGTGAAGCATTTTGAATACCAGCTCTTTCAATAAATCTCCGTCAGATGTATTGCCGCTACTGTCTAAACCTTTACTTTTCAAATCATATTCACGTAATAAACTGATGATTTCAAAGGTTTTGCCGGCGCCAAAAGTGCGGGCAGCAGCTTCGTAGTCTTTAACAAAATACGGACTCACCCCCAATTCTTTAGCAGCGTCATTTTTATTAGGGAGATAATGATACTTCAAGATTTTGGAGAAATAAGAATTTAGGTTTGCCATCACCATCACCAATGGGTTGGCTTTAGGGTTTCCAGCAAAATAATTAATGATTTGGTTACACTTAAGCACATTCCGAGTAGCTAAAGCCTTTTGAAGCTCAAAAACGTTATACTCTTTACTGATCCCAATGTTTCTTTGAATGTGATCAACTTGTATGGTTGTAGATGGATTTACATTAAGGCAAAGCTTTTCTACCTCGTTAGCAACCTTAGAGAGGTCAGTGCCCAAATACTCAGCCATCAGCGCTACCGCCTGAGGTTCAATTTTGTATCCTTTTGATTTGATGTGATCTTCTATCCAAGGTACTAATTTATAATCACGCACCGGATCACTCTGAAAAACAACGCCGCTGTTATTAATTGCCTTATAAACTTTCTTGCGCTTATCAAAATTACCATATTTATAAGCGAGCACCAAAATAGTGCTAGGCAGTGGCTTCTCAAAATAGGCTAAGGTAAATTCGGCTTCTTTACTGCTCCCTTCACTTGCCCATTTTAAATCCTGAGCTTCCTTTACAATAATAACCTGATACTCCGACATCATTGGATAGCGCTTTGCTGCATTCAAAATAGTTGCCATATCTGTATCCTTACCATAAAGCACGGTTTGGTTAAAACCTCTTTCACCATCAGATAAAATGTGTTTCTCCATGTACTCCACAATCTGATCGATGTAATAAGGCTCCTCGCCTTGCAATAAGTAAACAGGCTTGAATTTTCTTGCTTTTAAATCCTTAATGATATCTTCGGCAGTCATTATCCAAAATTACAATTTTATCCCGTACGTACGGGAACCATTTTAGATTTGCTGAAGATTGTGAGTAAATTTTGAAGTTCCCATCAGCGCTTTTCACTTTCAACTTTTAACTTTGTTGGCGATGTTTAATCCTACTCCACTTAACTTACCGTACTATCCATTCAAAATCAGCCAGAAAGATGGAATGTATTTCATTTTTGACGAGATTAGAAAAAAGCATCTAGTACTTACACCCGAAGAGTGGGTAAGACAACATTTCATCAAATTTCTGATTAAGGAAAAACAATTTTCGCCAAACTTAATGCAAATTGAAGGTGGCCTAAATCTGAATCAAACAAAAAAGCGAAGTGATATTTTGGTATACAACCAAACTGGGGAAAAGTTAATGGTTGTAGAATGCAAGGCGCCGTCGGTTAGTATTACTCAAGCTACTTTTGATCAGGCGGCCAGATACAATTCGGTTTACAAAGCCAAATGGCTAGCAATCACCAATGGTTTAAACCACTATTATGCCATGATTGATCACGAAGCTAAAGGTTTCTCATTCATCGAAGAATTACCGATTTATGGGCTACTATAAAGGTTACAAATCAAAAAGGGAGAAATCCTTTTGAATTTCTCCCTTCGTAATTATTGATGAACTTAATAAGCTCTCTGGTTATTGCCCTCTTTCCAGTTGATAAATGCTTTATTTACCACCTTATTTCCACCAGGCGTTGGGTAATCTCCAGAGAAATACCAATCACCAGCATGATCCGGACAGGCTTCGTGTAAATTTTCCAGCGTTTGGTAAATTACTTCCACCTCTGCCACTGTATCAGCAGGAGTGATGATTTTAGCAATCTGATCAGAAATTTCCTGAGGCGTAAAAGGTTTATAAATTTCTTTTACGTGGTTAATAATCTCTTCTTTAGGTAGCTCAAGCGAGGCTTTACATTTTTGGTAAACATCTTCAATGATATGTTCCTGACCTCTATCTTTTAGCAATTGAATAGCCGCATCAAAAGCAACAAACTGCCCCATTTTCGACATATCGATACCATAACAATCGGGGTATCTAATTTGAGGTGCCGATGAAACGATGATGATCTTTTTTGGATGTAACCTATCAATTATTTTTATGATACTCTGTTTAAGTGTTGTACCCCTTACGATAGAATCATCAACTGCAACTAAAGTGTCGGTATGGTTTTTAATTACGCCATAGGTAGTATCGTAAACGTGGGCTACCATTTCTCCTCTGTCAGCATCTTGAGTAATGAAAGTACGCAGTTTTACGTCCTTAATAGCCAACTTCTCCACACGTGGACGCATTGACAACAAGTCATCCAGCGCTACATCATCCAACACTTCTTTTCGTTTTAGCAAGGTTTCCTTTTGCACGTCCCTAATGTATTTGTGCAAACCATCTACCATACCATAAAATGAAACTTCAGCGGTATTAGGAATGAAAGAGAAAACTGTATTTTTTAAATCGTAGTTTACCGTTTTTAATACTTGAGGGCATAACAACTCTCCTAATCTTTTTCGTTCTTTATAGATATCGGCATCACTACCACGAGAAAAATAAATACGCTCAAACGAACAGGCTTTTTTCTCTAGCGGTTCGCGGAACATTTCTTCGCTTACAGTACCATCTTTTTTGATAATTAGGGCATGTCCGGGTTTAATTTCCTTGACATTCTTAATTTGTACTTTAAAAGCAGTTTGTATTGCAGGACGTTCAGAAGCAGCCACAACCACTTCGTCATCTACATAATAAAATGCAGGACGAATACCGGCTGGATCTCTCATCACAAATGCATCTCCATTACCAACAATGCCCGACATGGTATAACCACCGTCCCAGCTTTTGGCCGAACGACGCAAAATGTTTGCAATATTTAAATTAGTAGAAATCTTTTGAGTGATTTCGACATTGCTTAAACCGTCTTTTTTATACTCGTCAAAAAGCACCTGATTTTCATCATCCAAAAAGTGTCCAATTTTTTCCAGTACCGTTACGGTATCTGCTTTTTCCTTTGGATGCTGTCCAAGTTCGTACAATTGCTCCAATAGCTCATCAACATTAGTCATATTGAAGTTGCCGGCAATTACCAAATTTCTAGTCATCCAGTTATTTTGACGCAAAAATGGGTGGCAGTTTTCAATACTGTTTTTACCGTGTGTGCCGTAGCGCAAATGGCCTAACAATACTTCGCCAATGAAGCTAACGTTTTGTTTCAGGAAATCGGTGTCCTTCATTAATTCAGGAGTTTCTTCCTGTATGCCAACAAATTTGTTTTGTACGTAACCAAAAATATCGGCAACCGCATTTTGGGCCATCGATCTGTAGCGACTAATGTAGCGGCTACCAGGTTTCATATCTAATTTAATAGTGGCAATACCAGCTCCATCTTGACCACGATTGTGCTGCTTTTCCATCAACAAATACAATTTGTTTAAGCCATAAAGTGCAGTACCGTATTTTTCTTGGTAGTATGAGAGAGGTTTTAACAAGCGGATAAAGGCTATACCGCATTCGTGTTTGATCTGTTCGCTCATTGATTGTGAATGAAGCTGCAAATCTAGCCTTTTAAACTTTTAAAACCTAGCAAGAAACTACTTGTTTTAGAAGCTTTACATCATTTTTGTGTTATATTTTTGACACTGAAAACTTTAGGATTTTAATTTCTCTGATAGAATTTTTTTACCAAGAAATATAGATGCTTGGGCGTCAAAAGTTTGAGTATCACCTGTAGTATAGAACAATTGTTTGCGTTGCTTATCTAATTTGCTCTCAATTTCTGGATGACGTAAGAGATAATCTGTTAAACTGTTGGCCACAATATCGCCTTGAGGAATTAGCTGTATTTTGGGTGAAATATATTTAGAGATTTTTGGTATCAACAGTGGATAATGAGTACAAGCCAATAGGATGGTATCAATATCAGCAGATTGATTCAGTAGTTCATCTGCATATTTTTTCACGAAATAATCTGCACCTGGTTGGTCGTGCTCGCCATTTTCAATTAAAGGCACCCACATTGGACAGCTTTGTTGGTACACTTCAACCGCTGGAAAAAACTTATTTATCTCAATTAAATAGGATTCTGACTTTACCGTTCCCCTCGTTCCTAGTACTCCTACGGCATTTGTTTTTGTAAAAGTTCCTATCACTTCAGCCGTTGGCCTAATTACTCCCAAAACCCTATGATTTGGATACTTTTTTTGAAGATCAAGTTGTTGGATGTTTCGTAGTGCTTTGGCGGATGCCGTATTACAAGCTAAAATTACCAGAGGACACCCTTTTTTGAAAAGCCACTCTACACATTCTAAGGTGTATTGGTATACGGTTTCAAAACTGTGATCACCGTAAGGCGAACGAGCATTGTCTCCTAAGTAAATATAATTATAATTAGGGAGACGCTTGGCTATAGATTTAAAAACCGTTAAACCTCCAAAGCCCGAATCAAAAATACCTATAGAATTGCTTAAGTTCATATCAATAAAAAACGGGACTAAGTTACCTTAATCCCGCCATTAACTTTTAAAAAATTCTTATGGTTTTTTAATTCCAGCAGCTGGTTTAGATACTGGAGCAGCAGTGGCACTAATACCTAGTTTAGTTTTTACAGCACCTGTGATGTCTTCACCGCCATCAAAATATACCAAGTTATTAAAACCTTGTGAAGCAGAGATATCGAAGACATAAGCTAAACCTTTATCTTTAGAAATTGTAGCAATAGCTGCAGCTACTTTCTGTTGCAGTGGAGGAAACACTTCTGCTTGTTTTGCTTCTACTGCTTCTCTAGCCTTGTTACGAGCATCTTCAATTCTTTTCTGCAAGTCGTTCAATTCTGTTTGTGCAGCTTGTAATTCTTTCACCACTACATCTTTGTTAGCTTCGCTCAATGTTCTTTCTTTTTCCTGAGCTGCTTTCAATTTATTTTGATACTCAGTAATCATTTTATCAATTTCAGCTTGTTTAGTTTTTGCCAAGTTTTCAATTGTTGTTGATACTGTTTTAGCTTCCGACCAGGTAGAAAATATCTCGTCTGAATTTAGGTGTCCAAATTTTTGTTGTGCATTTGCAACATGGGTAGTTAACAATAATCCAGCAGCTACAAATAATCCGTTAATTAACTTTCTCATTTTATTTTCCTAATGTTTGTTTCTATTGTGCGTTATTTTACTAATGTACCTGGCTTAAAACCAAGCTTGATAATTACATCGTTGCTGATATCATAAACAGGGCTAGCGTAAATCATCATAGTGCTTTCACTGCTTTTATCAAAAACGAAGTCAATGTATTTGTTTTTTGCCACTTCTGCAATGGTAGAAGAAACTTTTTCTTGAATTGGCTTCATCAATTTAGTACGAGTCTGAAATAAATCTCCCTCCGGACCAAATTTTTGTCTTTGCAACTCTTTCGCTTTTTTTTCCTTTTCGATGATATCATTTTCTCTCTTTCTGCGCATATCGTCTGTAAGCAATACCTGATCTGCCTGATAAGCTTTATACATGGCATCCACTTCTTTGAAAACGTCATCTACTTCTTTTTGATATTGTTTTGACAAACCTTCTACCTGTGTTAACGAAGATTTATAATCTGGAATATGTTTCAAGATATATTCTGTATCAACATAAGCCATTTTTTGTGCGGATACTCCTAAAGTCGTTAGAAGTAAAAATGCTGCTAAAAATAATTTTTTCATACTTAGTAGTCCCTTTAAGTGTGTGTTAATTAGTTAAATCCACCAAGTTGTTGTGCTATGCTAAAGTGGAATTGACCCTTATTAGCATCTGGCAAACCTGGAATCTTATCAAATCCATAACCATAATCTATGCCAAGTAATCCAAAAATTGGTAAAAATATCTTTGCACCAACACCAACTGATCTTCTAACGTTAAACGGATTGAAATCGCGGAAGCTGTTCCAAGTGTTACCAGCCTCACCAAACGCTGTCATAAAGGCAGTTGCCTGCTGCGAACTAATTACTGGATATCTTAATTCCATTACATACTTGGTGAAGATTGGACTACCAGAACTTTGAGCAATGGTTGGGTTAGCACCAACTGGAATTACAGAGTTATTGGAATATCCACGCATTGCAATAATCTCTGATCCTTGTAAGAAATCAAAACCTTGCATACCATCACCTCCTAATTTAAAACGTTCGAACGCTGATTGACCCACTGCTTTATTATACGAACCTAGGAAACCAAATTGTGCCTGTCCTTTAAACACTAATTTACCCACTACAGATTCGAACCATTGAGCTTCAAATTTCCATTTATGATACTCCGTAAATTTATAACGTTGCTTATCTGACGCTGTTGCGTAGTTTACATTGTTGAATAATGAATATGGAGGCGTTGCTTGTATCGTAAATCTTAAATAAGCACCACCTGTTGGGAATATATTATGATTTCTTGAATCTCTCGAAATTTCTTGTGTAATGTTCAAGTTGTACGACTCACCAGTGCTAAATAAATACCCTGGATAATTGTTCAAAATGTATTGGTTCAAATTGATGGAATGGCTTAAAGAGAACCAGTTATCTGGCCATTTCAACCTTCTACCCAAACTAAATGAAACCCCGTTTAAACGAATACCATAATAGCTGCTATTACTTTTGGCCAAACCGTTAGACTGTAATGAAGTAAAAGCACTTACACCAAAACTAACTGGTTTTTTCCCTCCGAACCAAGGCTCAGAAAAAGAGAAACTATACGATTGATAGAACTTACCATTGGTTTGTCCACGTAAGCTTAGTCGTTGTCCATCTCCTTTTGGAAGCGGACGATAAGCTTCACCTTTAAATAAATTTCTCAAGGAGAAGTTATTAAACGTTAAACCAAGCGTGCCGATTACACGTCCACCGCCAAAACCGCCTGATAATTCGATTTGATCTGAAGGTTTTTCTTCTACGTTATAAACAATGTCGACAGTACCATCAGCTGGATTTGGTTTAGGTACAGGGTTAGTTTTTGACTCGTCGAAATTACCCAATTGGCCAATTTCACGAACACTTCGAATAAGTAATTCCTTCGAAAAATAATCTCCGGGTTTAGTCCTGATCTCCCTTAATACTACCCTATCATTGGTTATGGTGTTACCCAAAACACTCACTTTGTTTATCGTATATTTCGGGCCTTCATAAATACGCATTTCAACGTCAACGGTATCGTTATGAATTTTTGTTTGTACCGGATCAACATTAAAAGTTAAATATCCATCGTTAAGGTACAAACTTGAAACGTCATCACCATTAGCGCTGCCGCGAAGTTTCTTTTCCAATTTCTCCTCGCTGAAAACTTCGCCTTTTTCGATACCAAAAATTTTCTCTAAAAATTCGGTACTGTATTTAGCGTTACCAACCCAACTAATATTACCAAAGTAATACTTAGGGCCTTCGTACATTTTGATTTTAATACCTACAGTTTTATCATTATATCGATAAACGCTATCACTAATGATAACCGCATCACGATATCCTTTTTCATGTAGTTTAGATACGAAGTTCAATTTATCTTCTTCGTATTTTTCTTTATTAAATTTACCACTACCAAATACTTTGTAAAAAGCACGTTGTTTTGTCTTTTTAAGGTATTTCCTAAGCTTCGCTGATTTAAACTCTTTATTACCCTCAAATTCAATTTTTTGAACCTTTACCCTTCTACCTTTATCGATATTTACCTGAAGGATAACACTATTTTCTTGATTTGGATCGGGTTTAGACTTGTAGTTGATCTTTGTATAGAAAAACCCTTTTTCGTAAAGATATTTGTTAATTACCGATCTGGTAGTGTTGTATAGGTTGTCATTGATGATCGACTTTCCTGCCCTATCTCCAAGTTTCTCTTCGATATCAGTTTTTTGCGATTTACTAATTCCTGTAAATTCAAAACCGCTCAATCGGGGCAGTTCAACTACGTCGATATTAAAATAAACCGTATCGCCATTAATTTTAGCTACGTTAAGCTTAATATCATCAAACAAACCTTGCGCCCACAGATTTTTAATTGCATTAGCTGTAGCTTCACCAGGTAACATGATAGTTTCACCAGTAGTTAATTTAGATAGCACTATAATTACATCCTTATCCAAGTATTTAGAACCGGTTAAAGTAGTGCCGCCGATAATATATTCTTTTGGAGTAAAATAGTCTAAATCAAGGCCATTTACTTTTAATGAAGGTGCAGCTTGTTGTGGGTTACGAATTTGAGCTAATGATGGCAAAGCAATCAAAAGCAAAAATGCAAGGTGGTATATTCTTCTCATTTACAATCTAAAAAACGTTGCTAAGTTAATTTAAACTCATGTTAAAAAGTGTTAAAAGAAAAATTAGTTCAATTGCTCACTAATTTTCCCGAAGCGACGTTCACGTTTTTGATAATCCACAATGGCTTCGAATAGATCTTCTCTTCTAAAATCAGGCCATAGTGTTTCTGTGAAATATAATTCAGTATAAGCCATTTGCCACAACAGGTAATTGCTAATTCTATGCTCACCGCTGGTGCGGATCATCAATTCAGGATCAGGAATTTTTGCCGTTGTTAAATAAGAGGCAAACAGTTCTTCGTTTATTTGATCGATACTTAAGTTTTGTTCTTTTACTTGTAATGCAATTTGTTTGGCTGCTTCAACAATTTCCCATTTAGCACTATAGCTTAGCGCAAGTGTAAGGGTACAACTGGTATTAGCCTTTGTTTTATCCATAGCAGCCGCTAAATCATCAATACATTTTTGTGGTAATGATTTTAAATCTCCTATTGCATTTAGCTTAATATTATTTTTGTTAAGTGTCTCCACTTCTTGGTTAATGGTAGAGATAAGCAATTCCATTAAAGCGTTAACCTCTTCAATAGGACGGTTCCAATTTTCTGTGGAAAAAGCGTAAACCGTGAGGTATTTTACTCCTATTTCTACACAGCCTTCCACGATATCTTTAACAGAGAGCACACCGCTTTCGTGACCAAAAACCCTAAATTTCCCCTGATTTTTTGCCCAACGTCCATTACCATCCATAATAATGGCGATATGTTGCGGCAATCTGCTTACATCTATTTGATCTTTAAAATTCATTACTGTGTTTGACACGGCTAAAAGTTAAAACACTTTTGGCTCACAAAGGTATAAGTTATGCCAATACCTACAAACATATAAGCATCTCTTTTTCTAAAATCTCCTCGTTGAATATTCTTTCCGCCAACATTATAACCCAAAACCTCGTTTGAGCGATCAGAAAGAAGAATTTGCGTTCGTCTTGTGTTGGCATCAGCAGCATACTTTTCAGGATCAATATAGTTCTCACTTACGTCATCTAGGTAATCCGTATAAGCATTTCGATATCCTATGTTAGTGAAAACGGTCCAATTATTCTTGATATTGTACTTCAATCCAAACCCAAATGGGATGCTTAATGCATAGGTTTTATAATCGTAGCCCTCTGTATCGTACATAGCCAATTTATAGGTAGTGCCTTTATAGGTAGTTTTTGGATTGAACAGGACTGCGCCAACACCTGTGTATAAATACGGTGAAAATCTGGAATAGCCCCCACCCGAAAAATAGTCGAAAAAATTAAAATCAACTATGAAACTAAACTCTTGTATCGTATTGCTGAAGCTAAGATTACGCTGTCTGAACTGTTCATTGCTAGATTTGGAATCTTCAGCCTTAATTTTCCCCATATAGTAATTAAACGACAAGGTCCAATTGGGATCAAAATTTGCCCTTAAAAAACCGCCGAATGAAATCCCGCTAATTGCTAACGGATTAGTGGGATTTAAATCACCAATATATCCTGCACCTCCAGCCTGCGCACCAACTTCCCATACCTGAGCTTTGGTTTGAGTAAGAGAGAATACTGAAAAAATTGTAACTAAAAGTGTTTGTTTGCAGTTCATTTAGTAGTTGCGGGTATCAATACCCCAAAGCAGTTTATTCCTTAACGTAGTTAGAAAGGTTTCATTGTTAAGGCGAATAAGATTTATATTAAATTTTGCTTTGTTGATACTTATTTTCACATTTCTATCTACGGTTTCAGTCCGCGAATCGCAGGTTAGCAAAAATTTCGTGCTTCGAGCTTCTACTTCAAAAGCCAATTCCACATCGTCAGGAATGATAATTGGCCTAACGTTAAGGTTATGCGGAGCCACCGGAGTGATGACAAAATTTTGTGCATTTGGCAAAATAATTGGCCCACCACAGCTCAATGAATAAGCGGTAGATCCGGTTGGCGTAGCTATTATAAGGCCATCTGCCCAGTAGGAGTTCAGAAATTCGCCATTTAAATAAGCGTGTATGATCATCATCGCAGAGTTATCCCTCCGATGGATAGTGATGTCATTTAAAGCAAAGTTTTCTTCACCGAATAATCCGCTTTTCGACTCAAGGTTGAGCAAACTGCGCTGATCAATAGTATATTCGCCATTTACTAAGGCGTTAATTGCAGCACTAATTTCAATTTTATTGATGCTGGCCAAGAAACCCAAGCGGCCAAAATTGATTCCAATTACCGGTATTTGCGAATCCCGAACAAACGAAATAGTATCTAGCAAGGTTCCATCGCCTCCTAAACTTAACAGGATGTCAGCTTTAGCAGGCAAATCTTCGTGACTTTCAAATGTGCTTAAATTGTTTGGTAGCACAAGTTTTTTTTCAACAAACTGGAAAAACTTTCTATAAATAGCGATGTCGATTTCAGTACTTGCCAAAGCATCAATTACCTGCTGAACAAAAGGCAATACGTTGTCATTAAAATCTCGACCGTAAATAGCTATCTTCATTCGTTATTCTGTTTTTTCATTTATTTGAACGTAACGGAAGTTTGGTTTCGCTAAATTAGCTCAATAATTCTATACGTTGAGGTAATTCATGAAGGAATTAAATCTGTCCATTGAGCCATCATCATTACTACTGTTGTTAAATACAGCTTTTATTTCATAATCATAGCGTTCAAACGTGGCAACAATGCCCGAAAGATCTGTTTTATTGATTTTTAAAGTTACTTCTAGCCTGGTAGAATCTGGAAAAGAACTGATATATGATGATAAAATTTGTGCATTATCAGATTCCACGATTTGCGCCATATGCGCTAATGAATTGTTCCTATTGCTAATTGAAAGTACGATTATACCTCCAGGCTCATTTACGGAATAAAGGTTTGCTGTGAAATTCAATAGCTTGTTTATGGATACCAAGCCTAAGTAGTTCTTCTGCTGATCCAAAACCGGAACCACTGAAAGTTGCAGTTCGCTCAATAAGCGGATCACCTCGTAGATATGTGCATTTTCAAACGTAAATGAATTTAGTAAGGTTAGCGGCAATGCACCAATCGCAATTTCAGTATCCCTTACCTCCATCAGTTCTTCTTCAGAAACTAAACCTAGATACTGTATTTCATTAACAATGGGCAGATGGTATAACTTGAATTCGCTCATACGATCCAGCGCTTTACGTACTGTATCAGAAGTACGTAAAGGTGGTATAATATTCGATATGAGTTCTCCTGCTATCATTTACTTTTATTTTACGACTTTGTCAATTTATTAAAGACTAAGTCTGCTACTTGCTATTACTTTAGCAAAATTCTGTCCAAAAATTTTTCCAAGTAATTGTTAAATACCTCGGGCTGCTCCATCATTGGTGCGTGACCGCATTTATCTACCCAATTTAGCTCAGAATTAGGCAGTAACTGATGAAATTCCTGTGCAACATCGGGTGGAGTAACCTTATCTTGTTTGCCCCAAATTAAAGACACTGGAATGGTAATCTTTTTAAGCTCCTTAGCCATATTATGTCTAATAGCTGATTTAGCCAAAGCTAAAATTCTTATCACCCTTGCTCTATCATTAACCGTTTTGAACACCTCATCAACCAATTCTTTAGTTGCAGTTTCAGGGCTGTAAAAAGTGAATTCAACTTTTTCCCTTATAAAATCATAACTTTCTCTTCTCGGAAAAGAACCTCCGAAAGCATTTTCATAAAGCCCAGAACTGCCAGTGAGCACCAGTGCCTTTACAAATTCCTGATGGGCAACCGTAAATACTAAACCTACGTGTCCACCTAACGAATTACCAATTAACACTACTTGGCTAAGCTTCTTAAATTTCAAAAAACGATGTAAATGTTTGGATAAACTTTTTACACCAAGGGTTAAGATAGGCAACTCATAAATCGGCAAAATAGGCACCAACACTCTGTAACGGCCTTTAAACTTTTCAACCGTGTGTTCCCAATTGCTTAATTCGCCCATTAACCCATGAAGTAATACCAAAGGTTCCCCTTCGCCAACCTCTATATACTTAAAACCTTCTTGTTCAATTACTTCGTAATTCATAAATATTATTGTGTGTATTTTCGGTAAATGCTACTAAGTTAACAGCGTAAATGTAATTAATATTAAACAATATCCTATTTTTTACTCGTGTTTTACCTACAGAGCTAATTGAGCTTACTTTTTACTATCTCGCCAATTAGTTTTCCTTCAGCCTTACCAGCCAACTGTTTATTGGCTAATCCCATTACCTTGCCCATTTCTTTAACAGAGGTTGCACCACTTTCGGCAATAATAGAGTCAATTATCGCTTCTACTTCGCTCCTATCTAACTGTTTAGGCAAATACTGTGTAATCACATCTATCTCTTCCTGCTCTACCTGGTATAAATCATCTCTACCTTGTGATTTATAGATATCAGCAGATTCTTTGCGCTGTTTAACCAATTTCTGTAAAATCTTGATTTCAGCATCTTCATTAAGCTCATCAGTGTGACCTTTTTCTGTTTTAGCTAAAAGAATGGCAGCTTTAATGGCTCTTAAACCTCTTAATTTAACTTGATCTTTAGCCAACATGGCTTGCTTGATCTCTTGATCTATATTTGTTGATATCATCTTTAAAATGGTTAATTGGTGTTCGGTTAAATGGTAATTGTTTGCCTACAGATTAACCAACTTCAAAAGTTTGTAGGGCTATTTGCTTCGCTGTCGATTAACCGACTTCAACAGTGAAAACAGTTAACCAATCTAATCTCTTTTTACAATCGTTGCAGCGGCTTGTGCTGTTGGCATTATCAACATATCGTTAATATTCACATGTGCAGGTCTGCTTACCGCATACCATATCGCATCTGCAATATCTTCTGCTATTAGCGGCTCAAAACCATCGTACACTTTTTTCGCCCGGTTTTCATCACCTTTGAACCTCACAATTGAAAATTCTGTTTCTACCATACCCGGATGGATAGCCGTTACCTTTATTCCATGAGGCAGTAAATCTATACGCATGCCTTTGCTAAGCGCATCAACCGCATGTTTAGTGGCACAATACACATTACCATTTGGATAAACTTCTTTACCTGCAATTGAGCCAATATTAATGATATGACCTTTCTTGCGCTCAACCATCCAACCCGACACTACTTTACTTACATAAAGTAGACCTTTTACGTTGGTATCAATCATCGTATCCCAATCATCAGTATCACCTTTATCAATGGGATCTAAACCTTGACTTAAACCGGCATTGTTGATTAGCACATCAACATCTTTCCATTCGCTAGAAAGCGTTTCCAATACATAATTGATATTTTCCTTATCACGAACGTCGGCTTGTATGGTTTTTATCTTTACCTGATATTTTTCAGCAAGCTGTTGTGCTTGTGAAAGCAAGAGATTTTCTCGGCGGGCAAGTAAAATTAATTGATAGCCTTGGGCCGCAAAAGTATCGGCGCAAGCTGCTCCTATACCAGATGTTGCTCCTGTAATTAATACTATTTTTGCCATTAGATGTAAAACTTTAGCACAAAGTTATACTTTTTCTTAAAAGCGCCTTACTCGAAAAACAAGCTAAAAGTAAAATTCCTCAAAATAGCCTTCTCAATTGGTGTTGCGTAAGGGTGATTTTCATGTTTGAGCACATCAGTAAAAGAATGTGATATTTTTATTTCTGGCGACATTTTGAAATACTCAAAATACAAATCGAACCCAATGCCAGCCTCGTAAGACGCATAATTCTTTCTATTTTTCAGTACTTTATTGATCAAGTCTTTATTGGCATCATCCGTTTTTTTGCCAGAAGCTAAGTCCATGGAATATTTCGCACCAACCAATACATAAGCCCTAAAATCTTTTCTACGCTCAGATTTCAGCTTTAGCGAAAGAGGGAACTCTACCATTGTTGCTGCTATTTTTTGCTGAATGCTAGAGAATTCTGTATTGTAAACTGCTGGTTGTTGGTATTCGTAATTCACCAATCTGTCATCAAAAACTAGGGTAGGTGTAGTTCTTAAATCGAAATTTTTATTAATTTTTTTATTAATTACAAAGCCAATCCCAAACCCGGTAGACAAAGGTGAACTAATCGAATTCAGTGGGTCTGTAATTGGACGATTATTATTTTCATAGTCCAAAAATACCTCTCGCCAGTTAGGAGACCGAATAATTTTATATTCCGAAGCGATGTATTGAAAAGTGAATCCCCAATTAAAATCTTGCTGATCAATACCGCCGCCCCAATTTTGAGCTTTAGCGGATGATAAGGTTAACCAAAATAAGGCGATTAGTAATGTTTGTTTCATTTAATACCGGTGTAGATGGCACTTATACCAAACGTAAGCGGTCTGTGTTTGGTATTTTTGTAGCCAACTTTTTCCATCAAGGCAGTAAAATTGTTGCCGTCTGGAAAAGCTTGCACCGATTCTTCTAGGTAAGCGTAAGCTTTTTTATCCTTTGAAAAAAGGCCGCCAAAAAACGGAGTAGCATACTTAAAATAAAAGTGATAAAGCTGTTTAATAGGGAAAACTCGTGGCTTAGAAAACTCCAATATCACCACTTTACCTCCGGGTTTCAATACGCGGAGCATATCGGCAAGTCCTTTTTCTAAATTTTCGTAATTACGTACGCCAAAAGCCACGGTGATTGCATCAAATGTATGATCATCAAAATGCAACCCTTCCGAGTCGCCAAGTTGCACCGAAAATACCTCCGATAAATTACGATCATTAATTTTTTTCCTTGCTACGTCGAGCATTCCCGCTGAAATATCAACGCCTATTACCTGCTTTGGCTTCAATATTTTGATGGACTCAAAGGCGAAATCCCCTGTTCCTGTTGCCACATCTAATATTTTTTGAGGCTGATCTTTTAGCAGCTCCTTAATCGCCTTTTTACGCCAAACAATGTCAATACCTAAAGATAAAAAGTGATTTAGAAAATCATAAGTACCAGAAATGTTATTGAACATACTTGCTACTTGTTCTTTCTTAGTTTCAGGACCTGAATAAGGAGTAATTTGTGGATTCATATACGAGTTCAAAGATAAGTTTAATTGCTGAATTGTTAAATTGTTTGAATACAGATTAGTACATAGCCGTGTAAAATGATGCTTTGCTGGCAATTGGTATCAACCGATTAAATCCAAACAAACCACAGCAACGAGGTATAAAGCAGATAAAAAGTTTAAAGATACAGCCTCTTCCAACATCATTGCTTACCTTTGCTATATGATCATAAAATCAGCAACATTCGTAGTTAGCAACACAAAAGTATCTGCACTTCCGGAGGCAAACATGCCCGAATATGCCTTTATTGGTCGTTCTAACGTAGGTAAATCCTCATTAATCAACAAGCTTGTTAATCAAAGTGGTTTGGCAAAAACATCTCAAAAACCCGGAAAAACACAGCTTATCAATCACTTTCTAATAAACGAGAAATGGTACATTGTGGATTTACCTGGATACGGTTATGCGAAGGTTTCCAAAACCAGCAGAGAAAAATGGGAAAAGTTTATCAGGGCTTACCTTACTAAAAGAGAAAATTTACAATGTGTATTCGTACTGATTGACAGTAGGCTGGAACCACAAAAAATTGACTTGGAGTTTTGCTGCTGGCTTGGTGAATGCGGCATTCCATTTGCGTTAATTTACACTAAAGCAGATAAGCAAAGTGGTGTAAAAACCGACCAAAATGTGTCAAAGTTCCATAAATCTTTAAAGAATTGGTTTGAAGAAATCCCACCTTTTTTCGTGACCTCTTCTGAAAGCGGCTTAGGACGCGAAAAAATCCTTGAATTTATACAAGAGGTTAATGAAGACTTTGTGATGCCTATCTTAAAAAAACCAGACCATAACGCTCAGCCACAATAAACATATTCTTTACGTCGGTTTAACATGAAAAAATTTTTCTCGTTAGTTTTATTTGCTCATTCGATATTTGCCATGCCTTTTGCCTTGATTGGTTTTTTTCTTGGCGTAACAAATACCGACCAACCTTTCAATTGGTACTTATTACTCGCTGTAGTTTTATGTATGGTATTTGCCAGAAATGCGGCAATGGCATTCAACAGGTATTTAGATAGAGACATCGATGCGAAAAACCCGAGAACAGTAACAAGAGATATCCCGGCGGGAAGAGTATCAGCCAATGAAGCGCTAACTTTTGTAATTATAAACTGCTTATTGTTTGTAACTACCACTTATTTCATCAATCAACTGTGTTTTTACCTCTCGCCTATTGCTATTTTTGTAGTTTTATTTTATAGTTACACTAAAAGATTTACCGCACTTTGTCATTTAGTTTTAGGCTTGGGCCTGGGTTTGGCACCAATAGGAGCTTATATTGCAGTAACTGGCCAGTTCGCCATAATTCCTGTGTTATATTCTTTTGCTGTATTATTTTGGGTTAGCGGATTTGACATCATATATGCGTTACAGGACGAGGAATTTGACCGTTTAGAAAAACTGCATTCTATACCACAAGCTTTGGGACGCAAAAATGCGCTCAACTTATCGTCCCTATTGCACGTATGCTCTGCTGTATGCGTAATTGCTCCGTTATACTTCTCACCCTTCAGCTGGCCATACTACATCGGAGTAATATTTTTCTGCAGCATGCTGATCTACCAACATCGCCTAGTTAAACCGAACGACATCAGTAAAGTTGATAGAGCATTTGCAACAACCAATGGTTACGCCTCAGTAGTGTTTGCAATTTGTTTTTTAGTAGATGTTTTTTTAAGAAGCAGGTAATTCATTAGTCGCTGAATTTATAGCAAAAATTCAATCCAATTGACTAGGCTAACTTAATGCTTATCAACACGTTTTTATACAGGTAACCTGTGCATTTCGATATCATCTGGGCTAACGAAGATCAATGGCACTTTTTCTACATCAACATAGCTTGAATCTAAACCAAAACTGGTTACTTCAGATAAACTCAATTTTTTAAGAATCATGTAGTAATCCATGATGGTTTCTTCGTAGAAACTCAAATTGGTAAATCTGCTCAAAGTCTTTTCTAGTAACACGAATCTGAAATCACCGGCTATTTTATGTTTATTTAAGGAAGTGTATTGACTGGTAATATCCACCTCGCCGTTTTTCACCAATTCTTCTACTACTTTTCTGTAAAGTAGGTTTACACGCTGTTCAATCCTAAATCCAAGCTTAAAATCAATACGAATCAGCTTCCCAGGGATTAAAAACTCCACTTTATAATCCATAGTGTACGGCTCATCCATTACATCAACGTGAACCAACCAATACACATCAGCACGTTTTGGCTCTTTTTGTATGATCGAATAAATGATTTTAGATTCTATTTCGGTTTTAAAATTAGCGCTAGTTAAATAAACCAATTGCGAAGAATATTTCGGAACTGAGGTATCGTTGCTAAGCTCAGTTATAATATCGTAGTAATCTTCAATTTCAACGTATTTAACAAATCTATTTTTGATTTTTCTTGCTGCATACCACGTCCACATTACGCTCAACAACAACATACTAATCATTAAAGTTACCCAACCGCCATGAATGAATTTGGCCATATTACCTACTAAAAAGGCCACTTCAATACCGGTGTAAACAATTACGAAAAGTACAATTAAATACATTGGAAATTTCTTCCTCAACATGTAAACCGCAACTAGAACGGTAGTCATTAAGAAAGTTAAATTAATCGCCAATCCATAAGCGCCCTCCATATTATCAGATCTTTGAAACGCAAGTACGATGATGATACATCCTACACAAAGCAACCAGTTGATTGATGGCACGTACAACTGTCCTTTCTGTACACTAGGGTAATTGATACGCACCTTAGGCCAAAGATTTAACCTCACTGCCTCAGAAATTAGCGTAAACGAGCCGGAAATCATTGCCTGCGAAGCAATTACGGCTGCTGTGGTGGCTAATATCACGAGATATAACACCAAGTTTTCCGGAACTAACTGGAAAAAAGGATTTGACAATTCATCGTGTGGATTATACCCTTGAGCATTTTTCAATACCCAAACGCCTTGCCCTAAATAGTTAAGGATAAGCATCGACTTAACGAAGACCCAGCTAACGCGAATATTTTTCTTACCGCAATGCCCTAAATCGCTATACAAAGCCTCAGCACCTGTGGTACAAAGGAACACTCCCCCTAATATCAGTAAAGCCTGCGGATTTGTAACCAACAAATGAATGGCGTAGTACGGACTTAAGGCTTTAAAAATCCATGGATCATGCAATACTTGCAGTAAACCAATTACCCCCAACGTGGCAAACCAAAAAAACATGATCGGACCAAATAACTTACCTACCAAATTAGTTCCGAACTGTTGTATGATAAACAAACCAGCAATAATCGAAATTACAATCGGGATCACTGGAACTTCAGGAAATTTCAGCTTTAAACCTTCAATTGCGGAAGTTACGGTGATACTTGGCGTGATCATACCATCTGCCAAAAGCGCTGCTCCTCCGATTATTGCGGGTACTACTAACCATTTCGCCTTCTTACGCACCAAAGAATAAAGCGAGAAGATTCCCCCTTCACCTTTGTTATCGGCCCTAAGGGTAATTATCACATATTTAATGGTAGTTTGTAAAGTTAAAGTCCAGATGATACAAGATAATGCTCCTAACACGATAGGTTCATTAACCGACTGACCGGAATCTACGACTGATTTAAATATTGCTTTTAACGTATATAGTGGCGATGTACCAATATCGCCAAAAACGATTCCCAATGTTACTAACAACCCACCGGCAGTAAGGGCATTAGCGTTCTTATGATTTGACACTCAGTATAATTTTGAAGCAAAATTACATAAATATATAGCGGATAAAAATCTATTTCTGAAAATAGCTGTAATTAGTGCTCGCGAGCAAACGTCTCGCCACGTTTTTTCATACTTGTGCCGTTGATTGGGTAAACGTTATTTGCTTTAGCCCACGCTATCCATTTTGCCTCAAGCTCTTTTACTTTTTGTGGATTTTTACGTGCCAAGTCATTCAGTTCGGCACCGTCATTTCTCAAATTGTAAAGCTCCCAAATCCCTTGGTAAGGCAACTCTTCGGTACTTTTAGAAACCAACTTCCATTGATCATCCAAAATTGCCATGTTGCCTTCGTGCTCCCAATATAGTGTGCGTGGAGCGATGGTCTTGCCCATTAACAAAGGCAAAATATCTTGTCCATTAACTTTGTTAATTGTATTTCCATTATAAATTGTTGGATACTTCACCCCCGCTACCGCTAAAAAAGTAGGCATTAAATCAATCACGTGGGCGGGCTGGTTATTATTGAGAATAAGCCCAGTATTTTTAATTTGATTTGGCCAACTTACAATAAAAGAAGTCTTAATACCACCCTCATAACTTCTAGTTTTGTATTCTTTGTAGGGAGTGTTGCTTAAATTTGCCCAATAGCCTCTATAACTTTCGTAACTATCATCAGTACCAATCGTTTCCATAGTTGGTGTACTGCGACTTAAATATTCGGCACAAGCGCCATTGTCGGACATGAAAACTACAATGGTGTTATCGTAAAGTCCTTTTTTCTTTAACATATCAGTGATACGGCCCACACCTTTATCCATACAATCAACTTGAGCCGCATAGATCGCCATCCGCTTTACCCACATTGCCCTATCTTTTACTGGAATTTTATCCCATGCTGGAATGGTATCTTTTGGACTTAATTTAATATCATTACCCGCCAGACCCATTTTTTTCTGCTTTTCATAACGTTCCTCACGCAGTTTATCCCATCCTTTTTCGTACACGCTAATGTATTTTTTCACATCGGCTTCTTTAGCGTGCAACGGCCAGTGAGGTGCCGTGTACGCTACGTACAAGAAAAATGGCGATTTCTTACTGTCCTGTTGACTGATAAAATGCGCAGCCGAGTCTGCAATTGCATCTGTTAAATAAAAGCCCTGCTCTATTTTAAGCGGCTTGTTGCCAGAGGTAAGCGTTTTAGGAGTGAAATAGCTTGCTGAACCTTGTAAAATTCCGAAATAGCCATCAAAGCCACGTTGTAAAGGCCAATTACTTTTATCGCCTTTTGGTTTGATATTAGCACAGACATGCCACTTGCCACTGGCGTAACTCTTATAGCCTGCAGGCTTCAGCGCTTCCGCAATAGTTACACAATTTTTATTGATTTCTCCTCTGTATCCGTAGCTGTTTTGATCAAATCCAGTCATAAATCCAAGGCCTGTATTATGCGCATACTGCCCAGTCAACAGCGATGCTCTAGTAGGACAACATCTTCCAGTATTGTAAAATTGTTTTAAGCGCACACCTGATTTTGCTATCGCATCAATATTCGGAGTTTTAATTTCAGACCCGTAACACGAAAGATCAGAATACCCCATGTCATCAGCCAATATAACCACAATATTAGGCTTATGTTGAGCATTTGCTAAACCAAACGCCAACGTTAACAAAGCGAAAAAAATCTTCTTCATATTTCGTTTATAATAATTCGAAATCAATATACAATAAATCGAAATTTAAAAGAAAACAAATGAAAAATTTAATACTGAATTACATGCTGTTAAATATTGTTAAAAAATAAGTTAGTCTTTCTTTTTATTTAAATTGTTTGTTTAATTATTTATATTTTTGTTAAACATTTAAATGAAGACAACCGCAGTGAAAATAGCGCTCAAAAGCCGTCTAGCATACTTGATTGTGATGCTTGTTTTCGGTTGTTTTTCAGTGTTTGCACAAAAGATAGATACGAATAAGATTTGGCTTAAGCCAAAAGCGAAAGTGGCAAGCAGAATTCCTGTGATAAGAGGAAGTGTGCAACCATACCGACCTAGTTACAACGTACTTTCCTCATCCAATGCGGGCGGAGAAAGTAATCGCGAAAAAAGTGCAAAAACGTTAACTATATTAAAGATATATCCCAATCCAGTGGTTGAGCAATTAAATATCAACTTAAGACTGGAAAAGGAAACTAATGTATCTATTAAAATTACTGATTTGCTTGGCAACGAAATTGTAACGCTTTCCAATGAGAAGATGCCTGCCGGCGAACATACAAAAACCTACAATATGCCCTCTAAACTTAATGCAGGTATTTATTTCCTACGTATTGTAGCTGGCGGAGAGCCTCTTATCAAGCGAATTTCAGTGCTTTAACCATATATGCAAATCCTTTAGCAATTAATACTTTGTTTGAAGTTGAAATTGATTTAGGAGTGGTTCCAACTAAAGATCATTTTCCTCAATAAAAACTATATTTTTGCGGTATGAAAATTATTGCAATAGGCAGAAATTATGCTGCACACGCCGCGGAACTTAACAATGCTATCCCAACAAAACCTATCATTTTTTTAAAACCCGATACTGCTGTACTAAAGGACAATAAGCCTTTTTACTTGCCCGACTTTTCAAATGATATCCATTATGAATTGGAAGTAGTGTTAAAAATTTGCAAAGAAGGAAAACATATTGCCGAGAAATTTGCTTCTAATTATTATAATGAAATTGGCTTAGGTGTGGATTTTACGGCTAGAGACATTCAAGCAGAACATAAAGAGAAAGGGTTGCCTTGGGAATTAGCCAAAGCATTTGACAACTCAGCGGTTATTAGTGATTTCATTCCCAAAGATGATTTTGCAAACATGTACGATCTAAAATTTGAATTGCATAAAAATGGTGAGGTTAAACAGTTGGGGCACACGGCTAATCTTTTATTCTCATTTGAAAAAATTATAGCTTTTGTTTCACAATATATTACATTGAAAAAAGGAGATCTTATTTTCACAGGAACTCCGGAGGGCGTAGGCCCAGTAAATCAAGGTGATCGATTGGAAGCATGGCTTGAGGGACAGCAACTTCTTAACTTCGAAATAAAATAAATAAATTTAATGCGTAACTATATTTTATACTTTCTACTACTTTTTTCCAGCGCCATCTCCTTACATGCACAACAAATTTTCAGCAAAAATAGTTACCCATTAACAGATTTTAGGTCACCACTAGATATTACACCGCCGGCTTTGGCGGGTTCTTTCGGGGAATTAAGATCTAACCACTTCCACTCGGGCATTGATTTCAGGACCAACCAACGGATTGGCTATCCTGTTTATGCTTCTGCTGATGGCTTTATTTCCCGACTCCGTGTACAAAACAGTGGTTTCGGTTTAGCTTTATACATCACACATCCGAATGGTTACACAACCGTATATGGACATCTTTCGAGATTTAATCCGAAAATAGCACAGATTGTAAAAGATATCCAATACAAAAAACAATCCTATGAAATCGATGAATTTCCTGCGTCGAGCTTAATTCCTGTTAGAAAAGGGGAAGTGGTAGCCTATACCGGAAATACAGGCAGCTCTGGAGGGCCACATCTTCATTTTGAAATTAGGGACAGCAAAACCGAAGCAACCATTAACCCTCAACTATTAGGAATAGACATTCCTGATAACATTCCGCCAGTAATCCATGCGATGTACGTGTATCGAACAAATGAAAAACCTTTTAACGAATTTACCCCGAAACAGTATTTTCAAATTGCGGGAGGCAACGGCAAATACAAGATCAACCAAGTGAACACCATACACTTAAGTGGTGAAGTAGGTTTTGGAATAGTGGTTAACGACAGACATAACGGCGCTTCTGGTAACAACGGAGTCTACTCTATTGAATTAACTGTTGATAGCAATAAGATTTACACGTCGGCTTTAGAGAGATTTTCATTCGAAAATAGTAAGGCAATTAACTCGCACATCGACTATCCTACTTACCAGCGGACCAAACAAAGTATACAAAAAAGTTTTGTGGAACCCGGCAATCCGCTTCAAATCTACTTCAACCTAGTTAACAATGGACGAATTGTATTTAATGATGGCAAACTACATGAGGTAGTATATACAATAAGCGATTCTCGTGGGAACAAAAGCACCCTATCATTTAATGTCTTGGCTGATCCAAAAGCTGTAATTAATACACCAGAGCTTCCAGTTGGGACAAATTTTATTTACAGCAGGCAAAACGAATTTAATAAAGATGACGTAAAAGTAGTGTTGCCCAAAGGAACATTATATAACGATTTAAATTTCACCTACAAAAAAACGGCTAAGCCACAAACAAATGCCTATTCCGAAGTGCATCAAATTCATAATGCCCTAACACCGCTGCACACCGGATTTGACTTATGGATTAAACCTGATAGTACGCTGCTAAGGTACCAAAGCAAGGCTTTAATTGTAAATACTAACCGATCATCGCAAGGTGGCTATTTCGAAAACGGATGGGTAAAAGCTAAACCACGCACTTTTGGAAGTTTCTTTGTAGCCATAGACACGATCCCTCCTAGTATTGTGCCGCTTAACATTGCCAATGGAAAAAATATGGCGGGCATCAGCAGTGTAAAATTTAGAATTAGTGACGGCCTATCTGGCATTAAAAGTTTTAATGGTTACATCGACGGAAAATGGGCGTTGATGGAGTTTGATGCTAAAACAGCAAACCTTTGGCACACCTTCGACGACAGAACAGCTAAAGGAAAACATCGCCTTGAGCTGGTTGTAACAGACATGAAAGACAATACCAAACGCTATATGGTTGAATTTTATCGCTAACGAATCTAATTGATATACAAAGGTTCGATGATATGGTGTATATTAGGTATTTATAACTTAATCATTCAATTATTAAAATATGAGTACATTACAAGAGGGCGACAAAGCGCCAATGTTTTCAGCAAAAGATCAGCATGGCAATACGGTAAACCTGGATCAATTTAAGGGCAAAAAAGTAGTGCTATATTTTTATCCTAAAGATGATACACCAGGATGTACCGCCGAAGCTTGCGATTTTAGAGACAACTATCAAGGATTAAAAACAAAAGGTATTGAGGTGCTTGGTGTAAGTGTGGATGATGAAAAATCTCACCAAAAATTTGTGACTAAACATAGTTTGCCATTTACCTTATTAGCTGACACCGACAAAAAAATTGTAGAAGACTATGGCGTATGGGCAGAAAAAAACATGTACGGTAAAAAGTATATGGGCA
This sequence comes from Pedobacter sp., assembly GCF_965249885.1. Classification (GTDB taxonomy): domain Bacteria; phylum Bacteroidota; class Bacteroidia; order Sphingobacteriales; family Sphingobacteriaceae; genus Pedobacter. The sequence goes on from NZ_OZ252254.1 coordinate 582,832, forward strand.
CCAACAGAACGACATTCATCATAAACGAAGAAGGTAATATTGCCCACATTATTAAGAAAGTTGATACTAAAAACTCGACGGCACAGGTACTATCATTATTGGAGGCGTAAAGCGGAAGCATTAAATAAAAAAAGATCCCTCAATTACTGATAATTGAGGGATCTTTTTTATCTATCGAATTAATTCAAACTAATTTAACTGGTGACTTAGCTTCTGAGTCATTGCCAGTACTGGCGTCACTTTAACAATTTTAAATTCCGTACGTCTATTAAGCTGATGTTGGGCTTCGGTACATTTCACTCCGTCGGCACATTGATTTAACAATTCGGTTTCTCCTTTGCCCACGGCTGTTAACCTATCTGCATTTACACCTTTATTAAGCAAATAATCTTTCGCACTGTTCGCTCTTTTATCAGATAGTACCTGATTATATGCTGCAGCACCTCGGGCATCAGTGTGTGCTACCAACTCCATTTTTACGTTCGGCATGCTATTTAAAAAATCGTTCACTTTATTCAGATCCGCCACGGCATCTTTCCTGATATTCCATTTATTAAAGTCGTAAAAAATATTGTTGAGTTTAATAGTGTAAACATCTTTAGAACGTTCCAATTCGAACCGGATATCGTAAATAGTAGATTGATTAGCACCTTTTGTAGAAATTTCACCAGTTTGGGTAGTGTAGTATTGTTGGGGATCTCCCTTCACTAAGTAATTTGTTTCCTTTTCAAGTTTGAAGTTAAATTTTCCATCATTATCTGACAAAACCTTAGTTGATGTACCGTTGTCCTTATTGATCAACAAGATTTCCAAACCCGCAATTGGCGTGTTAGTGCCTTTTTCTACCACTAAACCATTTACGGCGTAAACGTTGTCTTGCGGACTTTGCTGCATTTTTATACCGGTTTTAAACCTATAGATGTCATCCAAGCCGACACCTCCGTTTCTGTTACTGGAAAGGTATCCGGTATTTAAATCGCTGTTAAATAGCACCCCAAAATCATCCTTCGGAGAATTGATTGGAGCACGTAGATTTTCTACATCTTTAAAACTATTACGATTTCCTATTGCCGAAAAAATATCCAATCCGCCCATTCCAATATGTCCCCTAGATGCAAAGTAAAATTTACCATCTTGTCTTACCGTTGGAAAAACATCATCTTCAGCAGTATTTACAGCATCGCCGCAATTAGCAGGTTTGCTCCAAGTACCGTTAGGCATCTTCTCAGCATAATACAAGTCCATCCCTCCATATCCGCCTGGCATATCTGAAGCGAAGTATAAAATTTTGCCATCTGGGGATAACGCTGGGTGCTGAACTGAGAATGAACCATCATTGTTAAATGGAAGTTTATCTTTTGCAATCCATTCGTTACCCTTTTTTACTGCCATAAGTAAATACTGCTTGCCCACATCGCCTGCTTTTGTGTTTTTATTAGTTGACATTACCGCCCGGGTAAATAAGATAGTATCTAATGTTGGATAAACTGCTAATGGACCGCTGTGGAAGCCCTTATTGATACTACCTTTAACTAAATTCACTTCTTTCGATGCAAGGGATACATCATAAATTTTTAAGTAAGGATTACCTGTCCATCCGTATACTTCTTCACCTTTTTTATTTTTTTGCCATCTGTCGGAAATCAATAACATGTCGTTGCCCAATTTTACAGGGCTAAAATCAGAGTTCTCTGAATTGAAGCCAATCTCGTTTTCAACCTTGGCACCAATATCTGGATTCTCAAACCAATTTTTAGCAGTTGTACACATGTTGGCTTGCCTTTCAGCTTCCGAAGCTTGTGTTGGGTTTTTCTGTCCCCAAATTTTTAAATTAGCAGCGGCCGCGTCGAATTTGCCGTTTTGTTTTAGTGCTTCCGCTAAATATTTATAGTTATCCGCACTCGCATCTGGATAGGCGATCACTTTGTTATACCAAATTTCTGCCGCTTCTGTATTATTGATAAAGCGGTAGCAATTCGCGATTTTCTGAGCAACTTCAACGCTGGGATTTACGTTCATAATTTTCTCATAAATCTCTAACGCGTATTTATAATCAAGCTGTCGATAAAGTTTATCGGCTTCTTTGATGTCGTCGGAAAATAGTACCGATGGCAGGAGATAAATAAACAGGAAAAGGGAAAAAACTCTGAAAAACTTTTTAAATGTCATATCACTCTGCGTTAGAAATACCGCGGAGAAGTTAAAGCACTGTTTTTATAGTTTTTATTGCCAATAGTGTATCCTAAAGAGATCTCATGGCTACCTGATGAATATGAATTCAGATCTGAAAGACTGTAATCATAAGCATATCCCACTCTAAACTTTTTTGCTACAAAAACTTCAACTAATCCAACAAGCGAATTTTGTTGAAAAGTAGCATTTAAATTGTTAGTATTTTTCCACATATCAACACCCACCCTATATGATGCTCCTAACCAGAGTACATCTTTAAACAAAAAAGATGTGTTTACATCGAAATTACCCATACTTTGTGGGTCATCTCTTAGCATGATAGATGGTTTCATCTTCACATTTTCATTAACATTTATTATTGCACCAGCTGTTAAGAAGATGTGGATAGGTGGCAAAGCGATGAACCTTGCTTGCTGTTTATTTTTATTTAAGGCAGTAGTTAATAAGTTATTTGCTGATATTCCAGCGTAAAACTTGTCGTTACTAAAGTGAATGCCGAGTTTGGCATCTGGTGAAAGGTAATTTTGTGTGCCTGCAAACGTATTATCAGTTGGGTCGCCAATCACGGCCTCATCATTATTTAACGCAAATTGCACCGCACCCAATCCAACTCCAAAACTTAATCGCGAATCTCCATTCAATTGCAAACGATAAGCATAGTTTGCCATAATAGACGTTTGCCCTTGGATACCTACTTTATCATTCATAATGGCTATCCCTAAACCCACGTTCTTATTGTGAAAAAATGCGCCATCGGCAATTAACGACTGTGTTATTGGTGCGCCCTTAATGCCTATCCACTGGTTTCTACTCAACAAATTAATGTTGATATCTTCCTTATAGCCAGCATAAGCAGGATTAACCAACAGATTGTTGAACATATATTGACTATACGTAACCTCGTTTTGCGCAATAACTGCAAATGGGCCAAACACTATTAAAAGCAGGAGTAAAAATCTTCTCATGTTTTAGTTTTTAACCATAGTAATTGAACCTTTAAAATACTCGTCCTTACCATCTATCTTTACTCGTAAAATGTAGATATAAGTACCAGAAGGAGCATTTTGTCCGTCCCAGAACTTTGAAGAACTATAGCCATTAACTCGATGAATCAAATTGCCAGACCTGTCAAAAATCTTCAAATCATTATCAGGAAAAGCATCGATATTTTTGATTTCCCAGGTGTCATTTTTCCCATCACCATCAGGAGAAAATGCATTGTAAAAATTTAGCGGACTTGCATTAGTCACGTTCGCAAAAGCAATGGGAATACTTTTATCCGACCCTAAGGTTAATGTCTTATAGAAGAATGACTTGGAAAGTCCAGCAGTAATTGCTGCATTATCTTGGAATACAACCGGCACAAGCCTGTCCCATTGATTCTTTGTTGCCCAGCTCACCAAGCCGTTAAACTTTTCAGCGGCAGTGGTATAGAATGATAGATCTAGCGACAAATCAGCGCCTTTAAGTTGAGAAATAACATGGTAGTAACCCTCATTAACCTCAGTCACCGCAGCAGTTTTGCTTGATCTACTGTAACCATCGTTATTGGCATCATTGTCTACAAAAGAGACACCCACGTAAGATTCAGGCGCAGCTTTTGAAGATAGTCCCACAAAGCGCTTAATACCTAACTTGCTCGATCCCATTGGGTATAAATAGCTGTCGCTCCCTTTCATCCATCTAACAAAACTCCCCTTCGCCGTAGTATTCACGAAACCATTATTGAAGTATAACGTGTTAGCATCATAATTAGCCAACCTAAATCTATAGTCACCGGTTTGAAGTTCTGCGTTATCCAAATCTAGCGACAACAAAGCGTCAATATCTGTATTCATTACAAAGGTACCGTCACCTTTTAATATCAACCTTGGAAATGTAGTTAAGGCCGTTCCAGAAAAAACAACATTTCTACCGGTAAAAGTAACCGAGCCGTTGGACAAGTAATGAAATACGTTGGTATTAAGGTCATTGTTTTCCCAATCGCCGCCAATAACCATTTCTCCTTTGTTCAATATAGTGCCTTTGTTGTTGATAAACTTAGCATCTATATACAGCATTGCATTTTGACCAACAAGTATATCGACACCATTATTGACCATTTGTGCAAGTGCACTATTACCTACAAGAAGTAGTGCAGCCGCAAAAGAAATATATCGAAGCTTAATCTTCATTATTGTATCGCACTAATGTAAAACGTGGCCGACGCAAGATCGATTGCTAAATCACCTACGTTGGTAAATTTAACCTCAATAGTATTAGCCGAAACTACCCTAGCATAAGCTATAATTAAACCGTTAGGAAGCTCAATGCTGGATGAAACCGATACGCTTGCATCAATACCAACGCCAGCAATTATAAAGTTTTGTTTGAAGGAAGCTTTAGACGCAATTGATGGCAAATCGGCGGTTAAAGCAGCTTTATGAACAGAAGCAACATAATTACCCGTTACTCCAATACGAACCTTTCCGTCAGTGCCTATTCTCAATCCCTCTTTTCTATTCGAAGCAAAAACGACTTCCTTGGCATCCGTAGTTCCTACAAAATCATCGTTTACACCCGGCGTGGTAGTTCCCCCCACGTTACCCATTCCGTTTCCGTTTCGTAACCAAGCACTGGCACTACCCGAAGGACCTTGAGGACCTGCTGGGCCTTGCTCCCCTGGATCACCCTGAACACCTTGCGGGCCCATTGGACCTACGTTTCCTTGATCACCTTTATCGCCTTTATCTCCTTTAGGACCAGCGGCGCCCGTTGCACCAGTTGCTCCGGTAGCACCAGTCGGTCCGGCGGGACCGGCAGGGCCAGTTAATCCGATAGGGCCTTGAGGACCAGTTGCACCTGCTGCTCCAGTATCACCTTTGTCGCCTTTGTCACCTTTCAAACCCTGCAAACCTTGTGGGCCAGCAGGACCTACTGTACCAGTATCGCCCTTATCACCCTTATCGCCTTTCGCACCTTGCAAACCTTGCGGACCAGTTGCACCGGCAGGACCTTGAGGACCCTGAGGACCAGCAGCACCTGTATCGCCTTTGTCACCTTTTGATCCGGTTAAGCCTATGGCTCCTTGTGGACCAACGGCACCGGTATCTCCTTTATCACCTTTTGCTCCTTGGGGGCCAGTTAAACCTATTGGACCTTGCGGACCAACTGAACCAGTATCACCTTTATCGCCTTTAGCTCCGGTTGGACCCGCAGGACCTGTAGCACCGGTTAAACCAATAGCACCTTGCGGGCCAACGGCACCAGTAGCTCCTGTATCTCCTTTGTCGCCCTTATCGCCTTTAATGCCTTGAACGCCTTGAGGGCCTGTAGGACCAACGGCGCCAGTATCTCCTTTATCACCTTTTACACCTTGTGGACCAGCAGGGCCAGTTAACCCAACAGGACCTTGAGGACCAGCGGGCCCAGTCAATCCAGTAGGACCTGCAGGACCAATCGCACCTTGTAAGCCAACGGGGCCTTGAGGGCCAGCTACGCCAGCATCACCCTTGTCGCCCTTCGCTCCTTGCAGCCCTTGTGGACCAGTTGGCCCAACGGCGCCCTGAGGGCCCTGAGGTCCTACTATCCCTGTTGTCAAGTTTGCTACAGAAGTCCATGTCCCATCTGCTTGGCGCTTAAAGACATTTCCAGAATTATTATTGAGATATAGATCACCTTCTTTTACGCCCACAGGCTCAGTAGCATTGCTAGGTGGATTTAATGTGCCATTATACCACTGCGCTCCAGCTGGCCCAATGGGACCAACAACGCCAGTTGTTAAGTTTGCAACTTCCTGCCAAGTGCCACTGTTTCTGATAAAAACTTTACCGTTATTATTATTTAGATAGTAATCGCCGTCTTTTGATCCAGCTGGCTCTGAAGCCGACGCAGGAGGATTCAAATTACCGTTAGACCATGTAGCACCATTAGCGCCATTATCACCGGGATCCCCTTTGTCGCCCTTGTCACCTTTTTCACCTTGATCTCCTTTATTACCGTTTACGCCATTAGTCCCAGCAGGCCCCTGCGGACCTTGCGGACCAGTAGCGCCACTTAAACCGTTAACGCCCGCATCTCCTTTTTCACCTTGGTCGCCTTTGTCACCTTTAGTACCTTGAGGTCCAGCTGGACCGGCTGGGCCTGTTAACCCCACGGATCCCTGCAAACCTTGGCTACCGGTGTCACCTTTGTCACCTTTGGGACCTTGTGGACCAGTTAATCCTGCAGGGCCTTGTGGACCAGTATCACCTTTATCTCCTTTTGCTCCAGCACCTGTTGATAACTCCTCCCATTTATCGGCATTCCAAACGTTAAACTTATTAGTTGTAGTATTGTAAATCAGCAAACCATTGATGGTTGCATTTGACGTACCATCGGCTTGCAATTTATTTCGCTGCACTTCTGTCAATCTCGGAATCAAAATTCCTTTTTCAGTAGAATAGATATCTAATACAGATTTTGCGTTTGGCGTACTTGTGCCTATACCTATATTACCAGTTTGGGCAAAGCCCACTGATGTAAAAAACAAGAATGTTAAAAAGGTAAAAATCCTCATAAGCGTAAATGTTGTTTCGTTGATTTTTGGGTAAATACTTACTCAAAATAAGAGTATATTTTTCATTATTACAAACTTATCAACATTTTTATGCTAAAATTTATTTTAAATGTGGAAAACTACAACCATAGTTTAAAGCTTTAAGCCATAAAAATTGGGTTTCAGGTAGTTAACAAATGGATATTTAAATTAACTTTGTTATATTATATAATTATTTTTTTTGATGAAACATACAATCAGTGAACTAGAAGATATCGCCTCACAAGTGAGAAGAGATATCCTGCGAATGGTACATGCAGTACAATCTGGACATCCTGGAGCATCTTTAGGTTGCGCCGATTTTTTTACGGCACTCTATTTTGAAGTAATGAACCATAATCCTGAATTCAACATGGATGGTAAAAACGAAGATCTTTTCTTTTTGTCAAATGGTCATATTTCGCCAGTTTGGTATAGCGTTTTGGCCAGAGCAGGTTATTTCGATGTGACCGAACTTAAAACTTTTAGAAAACTAGATTCGAGACTTCAAGGACACCCAACAACTCACGAAGGCTTGCCTGGTATTCGTATCGCTTCCGGATCTTTAGGACAAGGGCTTTCTGTTGCAATTGGCGCAGCTTTGGCAAAAAAACTTAACAATGATCATTCTTTAGTTTTTGCACTTTTGGGCGATGGCGAGTTACAAGAAGGACAAAACTGGGAAGCTTTTATGTTTGCTCCACACAATAAAGTTGACAACATTATTGCAAGTATAGATTATAATGGACAACAAATTGATGGCCCAACAGACAAAGTGCTTTCTTTAGAAAATTTGCAAGCAAAATTTGAAGCTTTCGGATGGCATGTCATTACTTCTGACGGGAATAACATGGAAGAAATTTTAAAAAGCTTACACTATGCTAAATCTTTAACCGGAAAAGGAAAACCTATTTTAAATTTAATGAGTACCCAAATGGGGTATGGCGTTGACTTTATGGTAGGCACACACAAATGGCATGGGTCTGCTCCTAACGATGCGCAGTTAGAAAGCGCACTAGGGCAAATCAAAGAGACAATTGGAGATTATTAATTAGATTTTAGAAGTTAGATATTGGATTTTAGACTTACAAACTAAATGAAATATTTAATTTAACAGACAGAGATTTGAGAACGCAGATAAAGAATTTGGAAACAACCAATCTCATATCTAATATCTCATATCTGATATTTCATAAAAATGAAGAAATATACATACACAGATAAAAAAGATACACGTTCCGGTTTTGGAGCTGGCTTACATGAAGCAGGCAAAAAAAACGAAAATGTAGTGGCACTTTGTGCTGATTTAGTTGGCTCGCTAAAAATGGATGCCTTTATTAAAGATTTCCCTGAACGCTTTTTCCAAATCGGAATTGCTGAAGCTAACATGATGGGCATTGCGGCGGGTTTAACTATCGGAGGTAAAATTCCTTTCACTGGAACTTTCGCTAACTTTTCTACAGGAAGAGTTTACGACCAAATCAGACAGTCTATCGCCTACTCTGGCAAAAATGTTAAAATTTGCGCATCGCATGCTGGCTTAACCTTAGGAGAAGATGGAGCAACACACCAAATTTTGGAAGATATAGGCTTAATGAAAATGCTTCCTGGCATGACGGTAATTAATCCTTGCGATTACAACCAAACCAAAGCGGCTACTTTAGCTATAATGGATCATGAAGGACCTGTTTACCTTCGCTTCGGTCGTCCGGTTATCCCAGTATTTACTCCAGAAGATCAAAAATTTGAAATCGGAAAAGCTTGGATGGTAAACGAAGGTAAAGACGTTACAATTGTTGCCACAGGACACATGGTATGGAGAGCAATACAGGCTGGTGAAGAATTGGAGAAATTGGGTATCGACGCAGAAATAATAAATATCCACACCATTAAACCTTTAGATGAAGAAGCCATCTTAAAATCAGTTAAAAAAACTGGTTGTATTGTTACTTGTGAAGAGCATAACAAATTAGGTGGTTTAGGAGAAAGCATTGCTCATCTTTTGACTACAACTTATTTGGCCCCTCAAGAGTTTGTGGCTGTTAATGATAGCTTCGGCGAAAGCGGTACCCCAGATCAATTAATGACAAAGTACAAGTTAGATCCATCTGATATTGTTGCTGCTGCACAAAAAGCAATTTCAAGAAAAGGTTAAGAACATCCACAAAGGCACCAAGTACACCAAAGAATTACCGAAAACTTTGTGTTCTTTGAGTCTTTGTGGGTTACAAATATTATAGCAATAAAATGAAACAAGTTGAAGACGAAGAAATTCTTTCGAAGTTTAATGAGGAAAAAACTCGCAATGCTGCCTTCAACCTGCTTCTACAAAAATATCAGCAAAAAATATATTGGCATATTCGCCGCTTGGTAATTGACCATGACGATGCAGATGACCTAGTGCAGGAAACTTTTGTTAAAGTTTGGAAAAACCTGCAAAATTTCCGGGCTGACTCCCAACTTTACACTTGGATTTATCGAATTGCCACCAACGAATCAATCACTTTTCTTAACAAGAAGAAAAACAAAAACAATGTTTCAATTGATGATGTTGACACCGACCTATCGGAAACTTTAGCTTCATCTACTTACTTTGATGGCGATAAAATACAACGAAAGTTACAAAATGCCATTCTTACCCTGCCTGAAAAACAACGTCTTATTTTTAATATGAAGTACTTTGACGATATGAAGTACGAAGAAATATCAGAAGTACTAGGCACCAGTGTTGGTGCACTCAAAGCTTCCTTTCACATAGCAGTTAAAAAAATTGAAACAATATTATTAAATCAGGATTGATATTAAACCTTTTACCTGAAAAAGCATCAATAAATATATATGAGTAAAATGGCCGATAATATGGAATGGGAAAATGAAGCGCCAGAACTAGCGAAACTGGAAAAAAGGAACCCTTTTACAGTACCTGCTAATTATTTTGATGAATTAAGTCAACGTACGCAAAGCCTAATTTTTATTGAGTCTTTAAAAAACGAAGCAAAATCAGGCTTTGAAGTACCTGCAAACTACTTTGAAACGCTGCAAGAACAAATTAATAGCAGGTTAACTATTGAGCAACTAACAGCTGATAGCGAAAGCGGCTTTAAAGTTCCTGATGGATATTTCAATCAGTTACAAAGCAGCATTGTAGCAAAAACTAAGTCAAGCAAAACAATTAAGCTTTGGCACAAGCCCTTATTCAAATATGCTGTTTCGGCATGTTTAGTTTTGGCATCAACCACGGGCTGGTTTGCGAACAAACAATATCAAGCTACTAAATTACGTAATACCGAATTGGCTAAAGAACAATTACTTTACGACATTGACGAAAGTGTGATTTTGGAATACATGCAAGAAACGCAAAATACCAAAACGGCTAATGTATCTGATAGTGAAATGGAAAACTACATTTTAGATAATTTTTCTGCTCACGAACTGTCGAATAGTTTATAAAAATATAGTTATGATGAGGCTGCAAGATTAGCATCATCGAAAACAAAAAGCAAATTTAAACAGATGAAAAACCTATTTTTTGCATTATTTATCCTCCTACCAAACTTGCTACTTGCGCAAGGCCCGCGTGGTGGCGGCGGCGAAAAAATGGAAGCCCGAAAAGTAGCCTTTTTAACGACAAAGCTAGACTTATCGGCCGATGAGGCAAAAATATTTTGGCCTATATATAATGATTATGTAAGAGAAATATCGGCTTTGCGAAAAGAACGCGTTCAAAAAATGATCAGTTTTCGCAAGCTAAAAGAAATTGAAGATTTAGACGACGAAGAAATTCAAACCTTAATTTTAAACGATTTCAATTTTAGACAACGAGATTTGAATATTGAACGTAAATACTACAATAAGTTTAAATCTAGTCTTCCTATAAAAACCGTAGGAAAATTTTACAGAGCACAAGAGGCTTTCAAAAAAGAAATTTTACAACAGTTCAGGGCTGGTGGACCTCCTCCTCCCGGCAACTAGCGTTTGGTTAGGTTGTTTTTTAAAAGGATGTTTTTACGAATTCCCTCAGAGTATTTTGAAAAAAAGATATTTGTCTTGTAGCAGCATAATGCTATTAATCTTTAATTTTTTTTATCTAAGCAGTTTTGAATTAAAAAAAGCTGTACTTGTTTTAAGATTTTGATCTAAAACTGAAATCCAACCTTACATAATAACATCCTGCCCCTTAAAAAATAATTAGCTTCTAAAAGATAGTTATTGGAATAAGTATAGTTAGAATAAGATTTAACGCTGAAAATATTGTTGACGGCTACGGAAAAATCTAATCTTGGCTTTTTTAAAGTTTTTTGCAATTTAAAATCTGCAAAATAATAATTTACAGGACTGGTCTGATTTGCGTTGTTGTAATAGTGTTCAACAATTAACTTTGCAGAATAATCTTTAGGCATAAATATATCAAGTGATAAGTGCTGTTTTAAGAAAGATATTGGATCAAAAAAAGTTGGTACGTCCATTTGCACTGTGGAACTTTTATATCTGGTCAACTCTAGACCGTGTGTAAGTGAAAAGGCTTTGTTAATTTTACTACTCACCCTAATTCCAAATCCAATTGTTCTAGTTTCAAAATCTGTTAAAACACTTCGCTGCACCTGCTTCAAATTATTGATGCTATAATTTAAACGGACATCTATACTTGTTTTTAATGCTAAATAATACTTATTAACATCTGCCGTTATGCTTAAATTTGCGGAAGGGTTATCTTGTAAAATGGCACTTTGAGTGATCAAAACACTATTAAACTCTGTTTCTACTAATACATTGCTGACATCATATGAGTAACTGACACCTAAATTTGCAAAAACAGCGTTGATTATATTTCTGTAATTTAAACTATAATTAAGGTTTCTGCTATTCTTTCTATAAAGTGGAATATCGTTATTGATTAAGCTACGGTAATTTTGCAAGATAAAACTTTGATTAGATAAATAGCTCAAATTCCGATCGAAGGACACACCGATATTTGTGTCCCAACATGAGCTTATAGCGTACCTAAAATTTAAATTTGGATTGATAAATAAATCTTGAGTTCCTTGTTTTAAATTTCCGCCATTATTACTTAAAGTGTTAAAATTAATATTTACACCCAATTTTCCACTTATTCTTCTATTTATAAAACCGATTGATGTTTCATCATAAATTTTTAGCGTATTTCTTTCAATGATATTATCAAAATTTCCAGTTGCTGGAAATTTATTTTCATTATCAATTAATTCAAGTTTATTACATAGGTCCTGCATCTTCAACAATACGCCTACTTTAGTGTTAACGTTAAAAACACCTAACTTTTTGCCGTAAGACAGAGAATTATTATTAAAAAATTCTTTCAATTGTGCGAACTGAATAAGTTCGCTATAGGGTTGACCGCCATTTAAAATACTATTATATTGACCGGGTGCTACACCTAATTTTTGTGGCAGATTAGTATAGCTTACAAAAGAATTAATACTTAATAAATTATCTTCAATATTTAATATACCACTTAAATCATTGATAAGATTTACGAATGGGTTCATCAAAATTTGATTTATCCCACTTGAAGAAATAAAATCATTTTCAACACTCCATAAACGCTGAAATTTTAAATTATCCTTTAAATATTTTTTTTTTGTATTCGCTTCTAATATTAATCCCGTTAAAAACTTGTGATAATAGCGTTCTCCGATATGATTCTCTTCTATTACTATTGTATCATTCGGTAAAAATATATTGGTGGTAGCGTTATCGCTATTTTGTATTTTATCATGTTCATAAACCGCGTTAAACTTTAAATTTAAAAACTTATTAAGGCCAACTAAGTAATTGGTACTGACTAGAGAGTTGTTATTGAACCAATATCTGTTTGCATCAATTGGTGGCACAGCGGTCCTAACCAATCCGAGTAAATCTCTTTTTAAACTGCTGCTTTGAACCAAATTTTGGCTAAAGTTATGTTCGTTGAGCTCTTTATCTAAGTTTACACCGACATTATTGTTTTTGAGAGAACTAATGTACTGTATATTTTTACTGAACTTCAACAGCGAAAGGTTATTATCACGTAGAAATGGCGATAAGCCGATTCCTACATTACCGTTCCCTAACAGCTTTAATTTAGCGTCGTCATTTAACTTAATATTTATCGCTGCCCTTTCAGTTTGTTCTATGCCATCTAACATTTTTATAGGCTGATGATTTTCTAGTAACTGAATATATTCTACGGCATTAACGGGTAAATTGTTACTAGCAATGCTATATCTGTCCTCCAACAAATCTTTACCATCGACATAAAACTTATTAATTGCTTTGTTCTGATATAATATCTGTCCACTCTCCGTGACCTTAATCCCCGGTAGGTTTTTAATCACATCTATGATTACTCGATCGCTTTTATGGGCAAAAGAATTAACATTATAGTTTATGGTATCATTATTTTTTGAAATAAATTTTTCTTCTTTAATAAGAACCTCCGGCAATTGGATCTCAGATACTTTAAGCTCTAAATCTAAATATTGTATATCCTTATTTGGCAGAAATAAAATGTAATTCTTATACCCTAAACTTTTTATCTCTAGACGTAAAGTATCTTCAAGAGATTTGTATCTAACAATAAAATCACCAAGATTATTACTAGAAGTGTAGCCCAAGATACTATCTTTTGATTTTGAAAAAAGAATTACATTTGCGCCGACTACTGCTATGCCAGAGCTTTTTAGATTACCTTGTACTACTTGCTGACTGAAGGAATTAATTGATACGAGCAAAATAAAAATAAAAATCCTGAGTCTGAACAACACTATCAATTTTTTACTCTTTCAAGCCTATCGCCGTTGGCTTCCTCTCCAAATTTCGCTCTTAGTCTTTCATTCAGTTTAGCCTTAGCTATTTTACTCTCCGTAGTTAAAGTGTAAGAAACAGGTGCTATCTTTTGATTCATTCCGTTTAAATAATTAATCGAACGTAATTCAAATTTCCATCCTTTGCTGCTTTCTGCGTAGAGAATTAGGCCGGGCAATCCATAAAAATAATGAGGACCTTCTCTATATGGAAGTTCTAGGCAAAACCAAGCAGATATTGATACGCCATCTTTTTCTGTCATAGCTCGATGACACAAATATCCGTTGACAATCTTAGTTTCTTTCTGAATAATCCATCTCTTTAAACTGAGAGAATCTTTCACGAAAGCAAGATTTTGTTCACCAATCTGCTCTACGACAATAGCCTTTTTAAGCTTATAATCCTTTAAAACTTTGAATTTATAGAAATCCGCTTTTAACTCATCTCCTTTTAAATCAATACTTACACCAGATACCATAGCTTTTCTGATTTTATCCTGTAACTTGCTTATATACTCCGATTCTCCCAAACTATAAAAGTAGCTTAAGTCAGACGATATTTCAAGTCTACAAACGTCTGATAATACCGTTTTTCCACTTGATATGAATGAACACTTATAATCCGCATAAAACGAAATCTTATTTTCAATTTTGCTTTGGCATTTTCCCCTTTCAAAATAGAGCATAGACAGTAAAACTATTAGAACTTTGATCATTTTCATAACGCTGACAATAACATTATAAGACTTAAAAATTAATCAATAAAATGGTTGTAATAAAAGGCGAAAAACATTTAGTGCAATTCAAACTATCCATGAAATAAAGAGAAACACTTTAGATCTAGACATAAAGTGTTTCTCTTTAATTTTAAACATCCGCCGGTGTATCTGTATTGTCCGCTGGTTCCTCATCACTAGAAGTGACCGCAGTAGCTCCAGTATCACAAGCCTCAATTGCCTTTTGTTGTAGGCGCAACAGCCTAACAGCCGCATCTAAGAAATCATCAGCATGAATAACAAAACTCCATGTTCCACATTTAGTTGAAAAAGTTCCTGTTATTCTCATATTCTCTTTATTGGTTGTACTCTGGTATACTATATTACTTGCATTTACAGTATCGTTAGCTTTCACTAAAGATGCTAAAAGAGCAAAACAGCACAATAAAATTAATTTTTTCATAGATTTTGTTTTTTTAGGTTAATGATTTTATTGAATGCGTCAAACTTAATTATTAGTCCTAGAGCTTTAAAAAAAATGGCTATAAAACCAATATACATACACCAATTACCAATTGCACAACATGAAAAGCAGTGCAGAAGTATCGTCATTATTAAAAAATCCAATAGCTATTGCTCCATCTGAAAATATTTCTCATTTTTATGGAATCTATGTATACACCTAACATCTACCTTCTAAATGAAAACAAACGCTTCAAAAAAACCATTGGGAAATTCCTTCTATATTAAAGAAGGGAATAGAGTAATTAAGATAAATCTTCATGAAGTTATCGCTTTCGAAAGCCAGCTCCACCAAATCATAATCCATACCATCAATTCTACAGTACGTTTATATCTAACATTAGAAAAAATAAAGCAAATACTTGCAGATAGCAAAGAATTTATCCAAGTCCATCGGTCATTTATTATCTCCGAAAATTTCATTAAATGCATTGAAGGCAACGTTGTGGAACTATCTAACGAGACTAAAATAACAATTGGAAGATTATACAAGAAAGCTTTTGAAGAAATGATAAAAGCAAAGCTATTACGGTAACTAATTTCAAAATAGATACACATATTGCTACTTTTGCACCATGCTTACCAAACGTCAACTTTTTTTACAACATAACGCACAAACTTCGCCAACTCCCTTGTTACTGGAATTTGTGAAAGCAAAGGGTGTTCATATTTACGATACCGGAGGAAAAGAATACATTGACCTTATTGCTGGAATTGGCGTAAGTAATGTTGGGCACTGCCATCCAAATGTGGTAAGCGCTGTACAAAAGCAGGCCGAAACTTACATGCACTTGATGGTTTATGGTGAGTTTGTACAAACTCCGCAGGTGAATTTTGCAGCTACCTTAGCTTCGGTTTTGCCGCCACAGCTGAGCAGTACTTATTTCGTGAACTCTGGCGCCGAAGCGGTGGAAGGTGCAATGAAATTGGCGAAACGCTATACTGGAAGAAAAGGCTTCGTATCATGCTACAACGCTTACCACGGCAGTACGCAAGGTGCTGAAAGCTTAATGAAAGGCAGTGATGGAGAATATTATTCAGCGGGTTATGGTCCATTTTTACCACACGTAAGCTTTATCAACCATAACCAAATTAATGATTTAGAAAAAATAACTACAGATACTGCTGCTGTATTTGTGGAGCCAGTGCAAGGCGAAGCTGGTGTTAGACCTGCCGACAAGCACTACTTGGCCGCCTTGAGAAAAAGGTGCGATGAAACAGGTGCACTTCTCGTTTTTGACGAAATACAATCTGGATTTGGAAGAACAGGAAAAATGTTTGCTTTCGAACATTACGACGTGCAACCCGACATTCTTCTACTAGCCAAGGGAATTGGTGGTGGCATGCCGATTGGCGCCTTCATCAGTTCGCTAGAAATCATGTCGGTATTATCTAATAACCCTATTTTAGGGCACATGACTACTTTTGGTGGTCATCCTGTTTGTTGTGCAGCTGGTTTAGCAACGTTGAATACTTTGTTGGAAGATGAAATCATCAATACCGTAGAGGCGAAAGGTGAACTTTTTAAAAAACTTCTAAAACACCCAGCAATTACCGAAATTAGAGGCAAAGGATTAATGCTTGCAATAGGTTTCGACAGTTTTGAAACGAATAAAGCGATTATTGATGCCTGCATAGCGGATGGAATTATAACCGACTGGTTTTTATATTGCAGCGATGCCATGCGCATAGCACCGCCATTAACCATTACCTATGCGGAAATTGAAAAAGCATGCGCTATTATATTGAAAAACATCGAGGTGACATGTCCTACAAACTAAAATAACATGAACGTTCTAATTGTAGAAGATGAAAAAAGTTTAGCCTTAGAAATCAATGATTTTTTGGGTAAAGAAGGGTATATCATTGAACATGCTCGCAAAAAATCATCTGCCGAGGAGAAAATACTGATCAACAATTACGATTTTATATTACTGGACTTGGGCTTACCAGACGGTGACGGATTTGAATTGCTGAAGCTAATCAAGAGCTTAAAAAACAGAGACGATGCCATTATCATTCTTACTGCAAGAAGCGAGGTTGATGACAGGATCAAAGGATTAGAGGAAGGTGCAGATGACTATCTGCCGAAACCATTCTCACTAAATGAACTGCTAGCTAGAATGCACGCTGTAACTAGGCGTAAACATAAGCTCGAACGTAATGACGTCAAAGTACATGATTTCGTACTTGATATTCAAAACAGAGCAGTATCTTTTGAAAAAGAAAAAATCCATCTCACCAAAAAAGAATACGAAATATTAAATTATTTGGTGCTCAATAAAAACAGAGTAGTATCAAGAACCAGCTTAACCGAACATGTTTGGGGCGACATTTTGGAAATCAACTCTGATTCCAATTTTGTAGATGTACATGTGAAAAATTTACGCAAAAAACTTAGCATTTACGCCAAAACAGATTGGTTGGAAACCGTTAGAAGTGTTGGTTACCGAATTACACTTTAATTGAATTAGAGATGAGATTACAGGAGAAATTTACATTATACAACGCGGTCACCAAGCTCATCTTAATCTTCATTTTAGGCAGCATCATTTTATTTTCTCTCGAAAAAATTTCAATACACCATCTTGATAACCGACTGTTAAAGAAAGAGACAAAACTGATTGCAAACCTAAACGATAGTGAAGTTGACAGCTTGCTAAATGCACAACAAACTTTTACTGACTATAATATCTTGAAAGATGAGTTTATCGTGCTAACGCCATTAAACAGTAAGCTCAAAATAGATACTATTGCAAAATTTAGTACTGGAGACAGAGAAATTGCTGGCGATATTGAAACTTATAGGATACTGACTAAACAGTTCAAATATGAAGATAAGTATTATGAACTGAACTTAGGCACAACCGCAAGTGGCGCCCTTTCCATCAAAAAATCCTTAGGAATGTACATGTTTATCGTGCTAATGGTTTCTCTCAGCATTACGTTAGTTACAGATTACGCATTTACCAGATTTTTACTAAAACCATTTTATAAAATCGTTGATCAGAAAATAAACAAAGTGAATGATCCAACTGCTTTTGATTACAGTAAAATAGCTACCAGCACCGCAGATTTTGTGCTTTTAGACAACAGCATAAATGGACTGATGAAAAAACTTAGCGACCTATTTTTACTAGAAAAACAGTTTATCGCCAATGTATCTCATGAATTACTTACGCCCATCTCCATTTTAAATGGCAGATTAGAAAATATACTTGCATCAGAAAAACTCGACGAAGAGCATGAAGAAAAATTAATTGCTTCGCTAAAAACATTGAGCCGACTCAAAGCCATTATCAACAGTTTATTGCTCATATCCAAAATTGAGAATGAGCAATATCTTAAGACCGACCAAGTGAACATATTGGACGAAGCTGACGATATTTATGAAGAGCTTGAAGAGAGAATAGCAGCAAAAAATTTAATTTATCAGCAATTATTAAAAGAAAAAGTGGTAATTAAAGGCAATAAGGCGCTGATACATATCTTATTGATGAACATAACAAACAATGCCATAAAATACACGCCAAACCATGGTTCAATTACGCTAACTGACGAAATTGATGATGAAGGTTACCAGTTACATATTTCAGATTCAGGCGTAGGCATGGAACCCAAAATTCTTGAAAAAGTATTTCAAAGATTCGAACGCGGAAATAATGATCACATTAGCGGATCCGGACTCGGGCTTGCTATCGCTAACAGTATAGCCAAATTCCATCATATTGCGGTAGATATCTCCTCTCAAAAAGATGCCGGCACCAAAGTAACCTTAACTTTTCCGTTATCAAATTTGGTCTGATCTATACAATTAATTTTTTTTCAAATTAGCAATAAACTTCATCATTTCTTCATGTGGGGTTTGGAACTTAGTATCATTAAATAACAACATTGTTCACTAAAACGACAAGAAAATGAAAACTGTAAAATTTTTAATGGTAGCCCTAGTAGCAGCATTTATGGTAAACGCAGCTAACGCACAAACTACACCAGCAAAAGCTCCTGTAAAAACTGTTGCTCCTGCTAAAGCAGAGAAAAAAGCAGCTAAAGCAGAGGCTAAAGCTGACACCACTAAAAAAGTTGGACATAAAGCACACAAAAAAGTAAAATAAAAACCGCTTCCTTCTAGCAGATGCGCAAAGTAACCCTTTGCGCATTTTTTATTTTATAATGCGACAACGGTGAGCTATATTTATCACATATTAAAATCATGGAAATTACGCAACATAACGAAGATCGCAAAGGCAACTTTAAAGCAATAATTGACGGAGAAGAGGCAGGCTTAATGACTTACACTTGGGCAGGCACTACCAAGTTCATCATAGATCATACTGAAGTAAATCCAGAATTTAAAGGAAAAGGTGTTGGAAAGCAACTAGTGATGAAAGCGGTGGCATATGCTAGGGCTAATCAACTGAAGATAATGCCGTTATGCACCTTTGCAAAATCTGTTTTTGACAAAAATCCCGAAATTGCCGATGTATTATTTTGAGGAGCGGCATTGACAAAATATACTTATCGACCATTCACATTACTAAACAACAACCATCACTTAACCCATTTTTTGCCGCTTAATTAAATAAGCTTCCAAAACATGGTTAAATCCTGCGTTAATATCCGCGTCAACTATATCTATTTTGTATTGAGCACATTTTAGATTCAAGTTTGTTTTAAACTCGCTCATTTGCGCCAAGTAGGCATCCTTCACTTTAGACGTATGCGCTTTAAGCACAGTACCAGTTTCCATGTCAATAAATTCGTAGGGTCTATTCTCAAAATCAAAATTGAACTCTTTTGTTTTGTCCATTACATTAAAAACAACCACTTCGTGCTTGTTAAATTTCAAATGTTGTAACGCTGCAAAAATCCTATCAAGCTGATCGGTGTCATTAGATGTTTGGAACATGTCACTAAACACAACCACCAACGAACGCTTATGGATCAAATCGGCAATTTGATGCAATGCTTGTGGTAAATCTGTTTTAACATTGAGCTTACCACTAGCTAAACTCTCTTCTAATTTGGCAAACAAATATTTTTGATGTACTCCGGTAGATTTTGCCGGGCTGTTAAGTTTTAATTCGTCGGTAAACAAGCTCAAGCCAAACGCATCTCGTTGACGTTTTAACAAATATATTAAAGCGGCAGTACTTTGCACGGCAAATGTAAGTTTGTTGTATTTATCGTTAGGAAAATACATTGATGACGACATATCAATCACAAACTGACATCTCAGATTAGTTTCCTCTTCATAACGCTTACTAAAAAGTTTATCAGTTTTAGCAAACAACTTCCAATCAATGCTTTTTACACTGTCGCCATTGTTGTAGAGCCTATGCTCTGCAAATTCAACAGAAAAACCATGAAACGGACTCTTATGCAATCCGGTAATAAAACCCTCAACCACCTGTTTGGCTAACAGCTCCAGGCTACTTTCAAATCTAATATCTTCTGGTTTTTGCGAAACTTGCATACAGTAAAACTAACTAAAAAAGATGCGATAAGCGAATGTACATCTTTAAATGAGCTAAGTTTTTTTGAAAAGCAATAGGCTACAGCTATCCAAGCAAGCCCCGTTATTCGCTCATACTGCTCAGGCCTTCATCACTTGGCCGGTATCCGCTACTACCGGGTTTATTTGGCAAAGCAATTCAAAAAATTAACATTTTTATTATAGTGGAAGCTTGACTGCCATAGGATTGTCACCACCCGTGCTGAGCTTTGCATTTAACCATTTTAAATTAATTTATATGCAACAACACATCATTTCACAAATTAACATTATTGGCATTGCGGTGCGCACTACTAACGCTAATGGACAATCAGCGATCGATATCGAAGCGCTCTGGGGAAAATTTTGGAAAGAGGAAATTCATCATCAAATTCCAAACAAAATTAATAACGATATTTACGCTGTTTATACGGATTATGAAACTGATTACACTGGCGCTTACACTACCATTATTGGAGCTTCGGTAAGCTCACTAAATAAAATACCTGAAGGTTTTGTAGGCATCAGTATTGAGTCAAATCAATACGAAAACTATATTTCCAAAGGGAAAATGCCCGAAGCAATTTTAAATACCTGGTTAGAAATATGGAATGACGAAGCTCTGAATTTGCGGAGGGCTTATCATGCTGATTTCACTATTCACGGAGAGAAATACTACCTTGGCGACCAAGCTGAAGTGAGTACTTTTATTTCTGTAACCTCGGAAAATTGAGATTTGATGAAGTAATTAAAGCTAAAAAAAATTCCGATGTAAATAACTTACATCGGAATGATATTTTAAAGTCTGCCATGCAAGGACAGCACATTGATTCAATTTTACAATTGGCTATCTAATTTACCAGCCAATACCGATTTTGGCACTGCTCCAATTTGCTTATCAACTACCTGACCGCCTTTGAAATATAACAACGCTGGAATGTTACGGATACCGAATTGCATTGAAATTTGAGGGTTGTTGTCAACATTAACTTTACCTACTAAAGCTTTACCTTCGTATTCTTTAGCAATTTCTTCTACCACTGGACCAACCATACGGCAAGGACCGCACCACTCTGCCCAAAAATCTACCAAAACAGGTTTATCCGATTTTAATACTACTTCCTCGAAGTTAGCATCTGTTATTTCTAAAGCCATATTTAAATTTTTTATGTTACAAATATATTATCAATTAAAGTGCCATCAAAAGTGTAATGTCATTTTGACATTGTTTTGTTCATTGGCTTAACTGTTCATTGGTTCATTGGTTCATTAGTTCATTGGTTGAATGCCCTAACTACTTACGCCTTAACACTAATCACTAATTCCTAGCTACTATTTCCTAACTCCTAGCTCCTAACTCCTAGTTCCTAATTCAACCTATAGTCCACAAAATTTAAGTTCTTAATTTCATTTAAAAACTGATTATTGGGATTAATCCGTTGATTTTTTGAAGGCATTTCCAATTTCAAACCTTTTTCTACATCATAAACTTCGAAATTAAGCTTACAGTTTTGTGTTTCTGCACTTTCCTTATTCTCATCCAAAATAGCCTGTATTTGTTGCATAAAGCTATCGTTCAACACCTCTATCGGGAATAATAAAGTAAGCGATTTCGTTAATTTATCTCTCAATCCAGAAAGTAAATCGATACTGGTAATTTTAAACTCCCAATCGCCTTCTTTTCCAAAGCGCAAGCCCAATTTACCACGAATTTGCAAGAAGTACCCTTCCGTTAAAAACTGTTTAAACTTCAAGAAATCATCACCAAACAGCGCAATTTCACAGCTATCATCGTAATCTTCAAATACAAACGTTCCGAATGGCTTGCCAGTTTTTGTAATGCGTTGCGAAGCTATTGCCACCAAACCACCTACAACCAACTCCCTATTTTTTAGCGTTTCAAACTCTGCCAAAACTTCCTCATTGCTATCGCCCATACGCACTTTGTTGATGATACTCAAGTGCCTAACCTTATTAGCGCAGTAACGCTCCAATTCAAAGCGATAATCATCTAGCGGGTGCCCAGATAGAAAAATACCAATGGCATCTTTTTCGTATTTCAACTTGTCAATTAATCCCCATTCAGGCGTCATGGCAAAAGAAGGTTCTAAAATTAAATCAGCTTTTGAACCGCCAAACAAAGATGATTGTGACGAATTCTGATTGTTTTGAAAATCGTTAGCATACTTGATCAACTTCTCTATTCCGTTGAGCTTATCGTTTGGTCCGATGAAAAAGTACTGCGCCCTGTTATAGCCAAAAGCATCAAAAGCGCCACTGTACACAAAACTTTCATAAGCCTTTTTGTTAACGATACGCGTATTAGAACGTTTGGCAAACTCAAAAATTGAGGTATAAGGACCGTTAGCCGTACGCTCTTCGATGATACTTTCTACCGCTTTATCGCCCACCCCTTTTACTGCAGACAAACCAAAACGTACTTCGCCTTTGGCATTTACCGAGAACTTCATTTCCGATTCATTTACATCAGGGCCCAATACTGGCACTCCCATTTGTCTACATTCTTCCATGAAAAAAGCCACCTGCTTGATATCACTCATGTTGTTGGAAAGTACCGCAGCCATATATTCGGCAGGATAATGCGCTTTTAAATACGCCGTTTGGTAGGCAATCCAAGCATAGCAGGTAGAGTGAGATTTGTTAAAAGCGTAAGACGCAAACGCTTCCCAGTCCTTCCAAATTTTTTCTAATGTAGCTGGAGCATGACCTTTTTCAGCAGCCTGTGCAACGAACTTGGGTTTCATTTTATCCAGTACGTCCTTTTGCTTTTTACCCATGGCTTTACGCAGTACGTCGGCTTCACCTTTGGTAAAACCAGCCAATTTTTGGGACAAAAGCATCACCTGCTCTTGGTAAACCGTGATACCGTAAGTTTCCTTCAGGTATTCTTCACAAGCATCTAAGTCATAAGTAATAGGCTCAATACCGTGCTTACGCTTAACAAAGCTTGGAATATACTCCATTGGTCCCGGACGGTAAAGTGCATTCATGGCAATTAAGTCACCAAATACGGTAGGCTTTAGTTCCTTCATGTACTTCTGCATACCCGGACTCTCGTACTGGAAAATACCTACCGTTTCACCGCGTTGGAATAGCTCATAAGTTTTTACGTCATCAATTGGAAAATTATCTGGATCCAAATCAATGTCATGACGCTTTTTAACCAGCTTAACGGTATCCTTAATTAGCGTTAATGTTTTTAACCCTAAAAAGTCCATTTTCAGCAAACCAGCACTCTCTACTACCGAGTTATCAAACTGGGTAACATACAAATCACTGTCTTTGGCTGTGGCTACCGGCACAAAATTGGTAATATCATCTGGCGTGATAATTACTCCACAGGCGTGGATACCCGTGTTACGCACCGATCCTTCCAACACGATGGCTTGTTGAAGCGTTTCAGCAGCCAAATCTTTACCAGAAGCTAAAGCCTTTAACTGATTTACATTTTCATATTCATCACCACGCAGTGCATCCTTTAGAGCTTTATCTTCTAAATTGAATATTTTAGAAAGCTTCATATTGGGCACTAGCTTCGCCACTTTATCGGCCTCAAACAAAGGCAAATCAAGCACCCTTGCCGTATCACGTATAGATGATTTGGCGGCCATGGTACCATAGGTAATAATCTGCGCTACTTGACTAGAGCCATATTTGTTGATCACATAATCCATTACCCTACCACGGCCCTCATCATCAAAGTCGATATCAATATCCGGCATGGATACACGATCTGGATTTAGGAAACGCTCAAAAAGGAGGTCGTATTTAATAGGATCGATATTGGTAATACCCAAACAATAGGCCACTGCTGAACCAGCTGCCGAACCACGACCTGGTCCAACGGATACATCTCTATTTCTAGCTTCCGCGATGAAATCTTGTACGATCAAAAAGTAACCTGGGTAACCGGTTTTTTCAATGGTAGCCAACTCAAAATCAAGTCGGTCGGTGATATCAGAAGTTAACTCGCCATAGCGTTTTTGCGCACCAACATAAGTTAAATGACGTAAATACTTATTTTCACCACGTTTACCACCGTCCACATCATCCTCTGCTACCAAAAACTCTTCAGGAATATCAAATTTCGGCAACAATACTTCCCTCGCCAACTTATAGCTTTCAATCTTATCAATTACCTCTTGGATATTTGTAATGGCATCAGGTAAATCCGCAAAAAGCGTTTTCATCTCCTCACCTGATTTGAAATAGTACTCGTGATTAGGCATCCCGTACCTAAATCCACGGCCTCTTCCAATTGGGGTAGCTAACTTTTCGGCATCTTTTACACAAAGTAAAATATCGTGAGCATGGGCATCCTTTTTGTTGACGTAGTACGTATTGTTAGTTGCTACAACCTTTACGCCATGCTGAGCAGCCATTTTTATGAGCACTTCATTTACACGGTCTTCATTTTCCTGACCGTGGCGCATCAATTCAATGTAAAGATCTTCACCAAATTGTTCTTTCCACCAAAGTAAGGCCTCTTCCGCCTGGCGCTCGCCCATGTTTAATACCTTGCTTGGCACCTCACCGTAAAGGTTACCGGTAAGCACAATCAGGTTATCTTTATATTGTTCAACAACTTGCTTATCAATCCTAGGCACATAATAAAAGCCTTTGGTATAAGCAATAGATGACATTTTTGCCAAGTTGTGGTAACCTTGTTTGTTCTTCGCCAAAAAAACAACTTGGTAGCCATCATCTTTTCTTGTTTTATCGGTGTGATTTTCGCAAACAAAAAACTCCACACCTACAATTGGTTTAATTACAGTTGCCGTAGGAGCCTCTCCTTTTTCAATAGCCGCGGCATTTTTCGCTTCAGCCTCTTTATTGTGACCTAAAACTGCGTTCACAAAATGGAAAGCGCCCATCATATTACCGTGATCGGTTAAGGCCACTGCAGGCATTTGATGTGTTGCTGCCGCCTTTACCAAATCCTTCACTCCGATGGTACTTTGAAGCACCGAAAATTGCGTATGGTTGTGTAGATGTACAAAAGTAGCGTCGGCCAGTAAAGCTTTATTATCAGCAAGAGTTTGTTTAGAAACTCCGCCAGTATCAGTTCCTTTTTTCTTCCTTATCTCATCTGAGGCAGCTTTGAGGTTAATATGCTGTAAACCTACTGGCTTAATTGGAAATGGATTCGCTTCCTTAAATTTCAGGAAATAATCCGTATCAACTTGCAGCTCTTCTTTGGTAAAAACCTGTTGCTTGATGAGTTCTAAAAAGCAACGGGTAGTTGCTTCCACATCGGCAGTAGCGTTGTGGGCCTCACCAAAAGGCACACCAAATAAATATTGATGTAGTTCGGTTAAGGTTGGCAACTTAAATTTTCCTCCCCTACCTCCCGGGATTTTAAGCAGGTCGGCAGTTACCTCAGTACAAGTATCCAGCACAGGCATTTGGGCCAAGTTATTTTCGACACCAAAACGATAGAGTTCACACCCCATAATGTTGATATCGAAGCCGATATTTTGCCCAACCACAAATTTTGCCTTTGCTAAAACCTCGTTGAACTGTTGTAACACCTCGGCTAATGATATGCCTTGCTCTGTTGCTAACTCAGTAGAAATACCGTGAATACGCTCGGCATCATAAGGAATATTAAAGCCTTCTGGCTTAACCAAATAATCTCGATGCTCAACTAAATTTCCCATCTCATCATGCAATTGCCAAGCAATTTGCACGCAACGTGGCCAGTTATCCGTATCGGTAATTGGGGCATTAAAATTACGTGGCAAACCAGTGGTTTCTGTATCAAAAATTAAGTACATAGCTGAGATAATAAAGGATATCAAAATTAACTAAAAACTAGTCGGCTTTAGTCACGAATTTATCAACATATGGCATGAACTTTTTCCGGTTTGGACACAGGTGATTTTACTTCTTTTACCAAAAAGAAAATAACTACATTTACAACTTACAAGAATATATATTCTTTTAACGCTATGAACCTAAACTTTAACGCCTACGGACTAGTTCTGTTGTTTTTTGGCGCTTTAATGGCCATTATGGCGGTGTATGTTTATCGCAGGGGGACTAGTGCAGTACGTTGGTTTGGTTTAATGATGGGCTCAAGCGCCATTTGGTCAATCACTTATGGCTTAGAGCTTTCCAGTTCCAATTTGAAGGACATGCTATTTCTCATCAACTTTGAATATATTGGAATTGCCACTTTGCCCATTAACTGGTTTTTATTTTGCTTAAGCTTTTGCGACAAGGGATGCTGGTATAAAAAGCCGCTAAATATTACTTTTTTACTGCTACCCTCAGCGGCTACCTTGGTGATGGTTTGGACTAACTCTTTTCATCATCTACACTATCAGGATGTGAAGCTAGCCTTAAATGGTCCGTTCCCAATGGTGGATATTACCCCTGGTGTTTGGTATCGCATTTTTACTGTTTACTTTTATATTTTGTTGGCTTGTGGCTGCTATTTGATCTTAATTAAGTTCAAACATTCAGATTCCATTTACAGAAAACAAAACTACAGCATCTTAATTGCAGCGTTGATCCCCTGGGTTGGTAATATCCTATACTTAATTGGAATACGACCAATACACCATCTGGATATCACTCCTTATAGTTTCATTTTCACCAACTTTTTGGTGTTTTTAGGCACTTACCGATTTAAGCTGTTCGATATTGTTCCAATAGCCAGGGAAAAGGTATTGGAATTGATGGATGACGGTTTTTTGATTGTCGACGAAAAACAACGCATCATCGACTATAATGTTTCGCTTTACAATTACACCACTTTTCCAACAACCGAAAAAATGATTGGACATACGGCAAAAGAGGTGTTACGTGAACATCCAAGCCTAATTGAACACATCGAAAATGGCTTTGTTGGAAGAGCCGAAATCCAATCTACCATTAACGGGGAAGTAAAATATTTTGAAGCTGAACTTTTAGTACTGGATAAAAACAACATTAATGATGTAATTACAATCATCAAACTTCAAGACCTTACCACCGCCAAAAAAGATGCTATACTTGCAAAAGAACAAGCTTTGGAACTTGCAAAGGTAAATCAGCTAAAGGATCGGATTTTCTCAATTATTGCTCACGATTTGCGTGGACCAATGGTAAATCTATCGGAAGTACTCAAAATGGTGGCCTATAATGAGTTAAAGGATGATGAATTTAAAAAGATTGCTCCTACCCTGAGCAAAGACATTGTTTACACTACAGACTTGTTGGAAAACATTTTGCATTGGTCGCGTAGTCAACTAAAAGGTTTTGGGATTAATAAGGAATTTTTCAATGTACGCAATATTATTCTCAACGAAATAAACTATCATCTGCCATCTGCCAACTTAAAAAACATTAACATTATTCATGATGTATTTCCGAATGAGATTGCTTATGCAGATGTGCTGATGTTTCAAATTGTAGTTAGGAATATCATCAATAATGCCATAAAATTTTGCCACGAGGGCTGCGAGATTTTGATCACTGCATCCTATCAAAATAACGGAATGCTAAAAGTTTGCATCAAAGACAATGGGGTTGGAATATCCAACGAACTTCAGAAAAAGCTTTTTACTGAAGAAAACTTTAGCTCAAGAGGGACAAGAAATGAAAAAGGAACAGGCTTAGGTTTGATGATTTGTAAAGATTTTATGCAACGTAATGGCGGCGATATTACGGTAGACAGTGAAGAAGGGGTTGGAAGTACTTTCTGCATCACATTACCAACCAAAGCATAAAAAAAGGCCATTTTGCTATACGGAACTCGACTCCAAAATACGTCCATACTTAAAAAGCATCCAGTACCTGTGCCTTTCTGTTTAGCAAAACAGCCTATATTTTCAATTGCCGCTATTTACCAACGGCTTCGTTGATCGCTTGGCGTTCCTTCAATTCATCAACATTGTTTTTGCTACCAAACGTTTCTGTTTTACTTGCAAAATAATCCAGGATGCTTTTGATTGAATCTAGGTTATCTGCCACTCTTTGGTGCATATCAGGCAAATCCTGCTCTAATTTTTTATCACCAAGTTCTATATTATCAACTTCAATTTTTCCCATTTTTTGGATAACGGCTTGTTGTGAGTTTTGTAAGTCTTCCAATTCTCTCACAATTTTCTCCATTAACTCAAACTTTTTTAATGTTTCCATAAATTTTCTTTTAATGATAAACTCTATAAAAAACCACTTAAAACATGTTTTGTTTGATTTTTTACTGATTTATAGGCTAAAATTTGGATTAAAGCAAAACAACTAATAATTTAGTTGAATGAATAAATATTTGATTTTAACGCTCCTATGCTTTGTTTATGCGCTTAGCTTCGCTCAACAAAACATTGATAAAGAAAAATTATTGGAACTTTACCAAAGCCAACGTTATGCCGAAGCCGCAAGCTATTTAAGCAGCATCTACCCTGCCGAAACCTCAGATATAAAAGCACTGCAACAAATCGCATACTGCAATATGATGGCTGGTAAATTGGTTGATGCAGAGAAAAACTACCTCAAAATTAATGAGCTTTCTCCTAACCAGCTACCCGTACTCTTCAATTTGGCCAACATCAACTCGAGACGTGGAAATAATAAAAATGCCATTAACTACTTAAATGACATTATTAAAATCGACACTAATAACTTCAACGCTTATAAAAGATTAGCCGATTATGCTGATAGTTTAAACCTTAAAATCAAATATTTAAAAAAAGCGAATACCATTAATCCAACTGAAGCAGATGTAGCATACGATTTAGCGCTTTCTTACCGAAAGCTGGAAGTTTTCGCTCCTGCGTATGTGGTACTCAAAACGGCAATAGCTGCTGATACTGCAAATTTCGTTCTGCAACAGACCCTGCTCCCTATCGCCAATTCATTGAAAAAGTATAGCGAGGTTACCGCCATAGGCGAAAAGTTATTATCGAATGACAAAAATCCAAAAGTGATGGTGGATGTTGCAAAAGCCTATTTCTATCTTAAAAACTATAAAAAAGCGATTGCATTTTACAAAGAGATTGAAGCAATGGACATGCAAAATGAGTCAACGTTATACTTTAGCGCTTTATGCTACCGTGAATTAGCCGCTTATGATTTAGCTGCCAAATACGCAAAGCTGACCATTACAGAGGGAATTTCACGTAACACTTCAGCGTACTACAACTTATTGGGGAGTATTTATGAACAGAACAACCAATTTAATCCTGCTATAGCTGCTTTCAAAAAGGCTTTAAGCTATGAGCTTAACAAAAATAGCTACTATCGCTTGGCGCTACTTTACGATTTGAAATTGAAACAGCAAAAAAATGCGATCACCAACTATCAACTTTATTTAAAGAGGAAAGATTTAGATAAGGACGATCAGCCGAGTATTGATTATGTAAAAAGCCGATTGGACGAGTTAACGAAGAAAAAGTGAAATTTAATTTAACGTCAGTTCGGATTAAGTATTTTTACATTTTTTGAAAAACTTGCATTAAACGTATTTGTTTTAGCTCGCCGCCGCTGGGCTCTTACTTTTTGACCGCAAAAAGTAACAAAAACTCTCGGTTGCTTATTTTTCTTTGAAAGAAGGTGCTTTGGCTTATTGGCGCAGCCCGAAAAATAAGAGACCGAAAATTAGCTGAACGGAGATCCTGAAGCGCTATCGCTAGCAAATGGCATAATTCTCTTATTCCTAACTCACGTCAATTTAAAAGATCTTCGAATACAGGTTTCACGTCTGTCCAAAATTCATCAAGCGCAATGATACGCGGCTTTAAGAAAGCAATGATATCCGGCCAATGTTGTTGATTGAACACACTTACTTTGGGCAAAGTACATTCAATACGCACCACCTGTTTATCGAAACTGTTTGTACCGTTGAGCTGCCAATTCCACACTTCATTTTGTAGTGCATTTTCGAACATGAGTTTAAACTCTTGAAACTGCTCAAAAAACAAAGCTCGTATTCCTTCGTCCGGATGCGCAAACTCAATCGCTATGCTGGCAAACTTTTGTTCGGCATCCATGCGGAAGAACAGATGTTTGATTCCGGTTTTGTAGTTGATCCAATTTACCGGCAAGCCTTCGGCACCTAATATTGGTTTCATGTATTGCCCAAAGCTAATCCAAAACTGTTGCCTTAAACGTGCCGCCTCTTCTCTGCTAAACATCAGTCAAGTTAAAATTTTTAAAAGCCGACAAGTTAATTTTTACCCATTAGGCGAGCCACATACTTCCCAATAATATCGAATTCCAAGTTAACCGTATCTCCCGCTTTTACCTGATGCAAATTAGTGTGCTCATACGTATATGGAATGATGAAAACAGAGAACTCGTCCGCAGCAGAATTTACTACCGTTAAACTGATGCCATTTACGCAAATAGATCCCTTTTCTACAGTTACGTTACCCTTTGAAGCATCATACTTAAATCTGTACTCCCAGCTGCCATCCAATTCATTCACTAAAATACAAGTGGCAGTTTGATCAACGTGACCTTGCACAATGTGACCGTCGAGGCGAGCATTCATTTGCATACAACGCTCCAAATTTACCTTCGAGCCTTGCTTTAAATTTCCAAGGTTAGTTTTTTTTAAGGTCTCATCAATAGCCGTAACCGTGTGAGAGTTTTCACTTAAAGCAACCACGGTTAAGCAAACGCCGTTATGCGCCACACTTTGATCAATTTTTAATTGGTTACTAAAGTTGGATTGGATAGTAAAATGGATGTTATCACCCTCTTCCCTAATTTCTTGTACAGTGCCTAAAGTTTCTATAATTCCGGTAAACATACATTTAAGTTAACAGGTAAATTAAAATTTGAATCTACCTTAATACGTTTTTCTATTTTGCATCCAGCTACTTTTTTTCGTTGTTTCCGTGACCGAAGCTTGCGTACTATTTTGCTGCTTTTGTAACAATAAAACTGCCGACAAAGCTGCAATCATTGCCTCCTGTTCATTCTCATTTTTGAGACTATCGGCAGTGAAGTACTTGCCTACAAAATGTGTATCAAACTTGCCAGAAACAAAGGCTGGATGTTGCATTACAAATTTACCAAAGCCTAAGGTAGTTTGTATTCCCGTAATGTCATATTCGTCAATTGCTCTAATCATTCGCTCAATGGCCTCCGTACGGTCTTTACCAAAGGTGATGAGTTTGGCAATCATCGGATCATAGTAGATCGGGATTTCCATTCCCTGCTCAAAACCATCATCAACCCTCACACCATATCCTTTTGGCGTTTGATAGGTTTGCAGCGTTCCTATATCTGGAAGGAAATTATTTAATGGATCTTCAGCATAAACGCGTAATTCCATGGCATGGCCGCTGATTTTTAAATCTTCTTGCTTGAAACTGAGTGCTTCTCCCCTAGCAATCTTAATTTGTTCCTTCACTAAGTCTAAACCAGTAATCATTTCGGTAACTGGATGCTCCACTTGCAAGCGGGTGTTCATCTCCAAAAAGAAGAAATCCAAGTTTTCGTCTAAAATGAACTCTACTGTACCAGCGCCAACATAGCTCACCGACCTTGCTACATCTACGGCACACTTACCTATCTTTTCTCTAATTTCTGGTGTAAGCACAGATGACGGCGCCTCTTCTACCACTTTTTGGTGGCGACGCTGAACTGAACATTCACGCTCAAAAAGGTGTACGATATTTCCATGTGTATCACCTAAAACCTGAATTTCAATATGTCGAGGCGAGGTAACGTAACGCTCAATAAAAACCGCTCCATCACCAAATGCGGAAGTAGCTTCGCTAACTGCCAAGTGCATTTGCTCTTCAAAATCGTCAGCTTTTTCTACAATGCGCATCCCCTTACCGCCTCCGCCAGCAGCCGCCTTAATTAAAATCGGAAATCCTACTTCAATTGCCCTTTGCTTCGCTTCTTCAATATCGGTAATAGCTTCCTCGGTACCTGGTACCATGGGAATATTGTATTTCAAAGCAGCCGCCTTTGCCGACAGCTTATTGCCCATAATCTCCATTGCCTCTGGCGTTGGACCGATAAGCGTTAATCCAGCATCTTTCACTTGTTGCGCAAAAGCTGGATTTTCTGATAAAAAGCCGTAACCCGGATGTATGGCTTGCGCTCCCGTAAGTTTACAAGCATCAATAATTTTACTGCCTACTAAGTACGATTGGTTAGAAGGAGCAGGACCGATGCAAATGGCCTCGTCCGCATAACGCACATGAAGCGCATTCCTGTCTGCCTCCGAAAAAACAGCCACCGTTTTAATGCCCATTTCCTTTGCAGAGCGCATAATACGCAAAGCGATTTCACCCCTATTAGCAACTAATATTTTATCCATACCGTAATATTTTTACACCTTTTGGTTGCGCCGCACAAGATGATGAATTTATTGAAAAACTGCAAATTTGTTGGTTGTTTGGTTTATTGGTCATTGGTTCAATAGTTCATTGCTGAATATTGGGATTGTTTATTGGATATTGTTTAATTGATTATTGGTTCATTGATTATTGGTTCATTGGTCATTGGTTCATTGGTCATTGGTCATTGGTTCATTGATCATTAGTTCATTGTTTATTTATTTTACTAACTTGTAACGGAATTTTAGGATCGACTTTCCAACACCAAAAAAACTAACGTACCACCGATGCAACTTAGCTTAAATGTACCTGCGCTATTTTTTCCCGCCATCAGCTTGATTATGTTGGCTTACACTAATCGTTTTTTGGCTTTAGCTAGTTTGGTTAGGAGTCTTAAATCTAAATACGAGGAAACCGACAAAAACGCAGCGTTGCACAAACAAATCAAAAATTTGCGCTACCGGTTGAAACTAATTAAAAATATGCAGGCTTTTGGCGTACTGAGTTTTGCTTGCTGTTTGTTTTGCATGCTCTTTATCTACCTCGAAAATGCGGTAACCGCAGAAGTATTTTTTGCACTAAGCTTATCCTTCTTTATGATCTCTTTACTGATTTCTTTATTGGAAATTCAATTGAGTACTAAAGCATTAGAATTGGAATTGAGTTCTATTGAAGGTATAGACGACGATTCTATCGTAACAAAAATTAAAAAGAAGTTTGAACACTGATAAAGTTGAAAGTAAAGCACAGACAGATAAAGTAAGCCAACGCTCCACTAACAGAACAATTACTCTAGCCAAGCGCAAACTCTGATAACATTACTTTACCTCCTACTTTTGTCTAGAAAAAAATCGTCTTAGTAGAAAAATATGCTGGTTTAGATTAAGTAACTTTAAATCGCTAATTTACTGATGACTTCAATTGTCTGATCAATCATTGCAGCGGAAATATCTAAATGTGTTACCAATCGTATCGTCTTATTAGATGTGGTATTGCATAGTATCCCCTTCTTGCCCAAAGCATGCACTACTTCGTCTGCTTTAAAACCTTTAACAACATCAAAAAGTACAATATTGGTTTCTACTGGCATCACACTTTCTACGTAATTCGTATCTATTAGTGCTGCCGCTAATGTTTTGGCATGATGATGATCCTCTGCCAAACGCTCCACATGATGATCTAGGGCATAAATTCCAGCTGCTGCTAAAAAACCCGCCTGACGCATACCTCCGCCAAGTACTTTTCTTACTCTTTTAGCCTGTTTAATCATTTCTGCAGAACCTAACAGCACCGAACCCACCGGCGCACCTAAACCTTTAGATAAACAAATGGATATGCCATCAAAATACTGTCCATAATCCGAAGCCTTGTCGCCCGTAGCGACCAATGCATTAAATAGCCGAGCTCCATCTAAATGCAGCTTAATTCCTTTAATAGCACAAAGATGATGTATTGCCGCAATTTGGTCTAACGTGTAACATTTTCCGCCGCCCTTATTTACGGTATTTTCCAGCACTACCAAACTACTTTTAGGATAGTGTATATTCTCTTCGTTAATTTCAGGTTCTACTAATTCAGGCGTTAAAATTCCGCGTTCGCCATGCAGCAGCCTTACTGAAGCCATGGAATTATATGCAATTCCCCCGCCCTCGTAGCGATAAACATGTGCAGTCTGATCACAAATCACCTCATCCATAGGCTGCGTGGAGCATTTAATGGCAATTTGGTTAGTCATGGTACCCGACGGACAAAACAAACCTGCCTCCATGTGAAACATTGATGCCAATTTGTTTTCCAGTTCATTCACGGTTTCATCTTCGCCATAAACATCATCGCCAACTTTTGCGCTCATCATTGCGGCCAGCATACCCGGAGTTGGTTTAGTTACAGTATCACTTCTAAAATCTATTTTCATGTTGTTAGTTCAATGGTTTATTAGTTCATTGGTTCAGTTGTTCATTGGTTCAATGGCTCATTAGTTCATTAGTTCACTGCCTCCTATCATTCCATCATCACATGATCCAATCATCACATTAAAACAATTATCCCCGTCATCAAAATCTCTCACCAAATATCTCATATTTCGCTACCAAAAAAATTAATTAATGAAAAAATTACACAGCTTCGGTTATTTTTTTTTCCACCGTTTTTTAGCCGTTTTCAAAAATGTGGAAATCTCAAAAAACGCCCTCAAATAGTGTAAAAATTACACTTTATTAAAAAGCCGCTCTAATAATACGTAATCAAACGTTTGAAAGCCCTTAACATTAACACATAAAAAACTTAATATTAATTTTTTATTTCCAATAAAGGCTGATATATTGCTAAACTTTTTTACAAATTACACAACTTAACAAACCAAAAAATGATACTTATTGCAGACGGTGGATCTACTAAAACCAACTGGTGTTTGATCAATGAAGCTGGCAGGAAAATCCATTTTAATACCGAAGGCTATAATCCTTATTTTGCAAAGCAAGACTACATTGAAAATTCTCTAAGAACAACCTTGCCTGATAACCTTGACGCCTCGAAAGTTGATGAGGTTTATTATTATGGCGCCGGTTGCTCTACGGATGCGAACAAGAAAATCGTTTCGGATGCAATGCAGAAGGTTTTCGTAAATGCAAAGATTGATGTAGATCACGATTTGCTAGCTTCTTGCCGTGCCTTATTGGGCGACGAACCAGGGTTTGCCGCTATTTTAGGAACAGGAACCAACACTTGCCTTTATGATGGAAATGAAATTACACTGAACATTGATTCTCTTGGTTATTTTTTAGGAGACGAAGGAAGTGGTAGCTACATCGGCAAACGCTTGTTAGCTGATTACATGAAAGGTTTTATGCCTAAAGGATTGAGCGAAAGTTTCTTCAATATTTACGGGTTAAGCAACGAAGATATCTTCGATAATATTTACAACAAACCGCTCCCTAACCGTTTTTGCGCTAGCTTCAGCAAGTTTCTTTACGATTTTAAAACCGTGTACCAAGAATATACCGAAGACGTGGTTGATACTGCATTTACTGCTTTCTTCGAGAAATTGGTTACGCACTACCCTAACTACAAAAAACACTTGTTAAACGTGGTTGGTTCAGTTGGTTACAGTTTCAGAGATAGATTAAGCGTAGTTGCCGATAAGTACGAAATGGGCGTTGGAAAAATTATCCGTTCTCCAATAGATGACCTGGTTGACTACCACTTAAGCAAAAAATAATTTACTTCAAATTAAGAAGTTAACGCAAGCCTCAAGGTAAACTTGAGGCTTTTTTCGTTTCGTAGGTTTAGTTAGATGAGAGATTCCTCCTAACGTCGGAATGACAGCGAGTGGGCATAGCCGCGGAAAGACGGCAGATAGTGTAGCGTACTTAGGGAAGTTTAAGGTAATATGCACTATCCCTGTCATCCACAGCGCAGCTATTAGCAGTAACGTACCTACCCGTTATCCTGAACTCGTTTCAGGATCTAATTATATAAAACAAGACAGATTCCTCCTAGCGTCGGAATGACAGCGAGTCGTATAAGGTATTGAGGGAAGCTTAGGGAAATACGCTCCTTAACTGTCATCCACAGCGCAGCTATAAGCAGTAACGTCCCTACCCGTCATCCTGAACTCGTTTCAGGATCTAATTATAGAAAACAAGACAGATTCCTCCTAACGTCGGAATGACAACAAGTGAGTATAGCGGCGGAGTGACAGCAAGTGGTAGAATGGCGAAATGACAGCGAGTAGTAGAGTGGCAGAATTACAGCAAATGATACAGCAGTGAATGAGAGCGGTTAACATGGCGAACTTAAGCAGGCTTTGCCAACTAAACCCGATAAAAGCGAACACGCCGCCGAAGCATGAGGCAAGTAAAGCGGATAGCGGGACTATCGGGAAACAAGAACCACTACGCTTGCTTTTCAAAAAAACAGGCCGGGAATACCCCAGCCCAATGATTTTTTCAATATTTAATGCGTTTGAAACCCACGCTAAAAAGAGATTTCCTTGCCGAAAAGTTTATTGTATTTGCGTTTATCGAATTTATACAAAGTAGCGGCCCTAAAAGAAACACCACGTTGTTTTTCTTCTAATTCTTTTAAAACTTTAAAACTCAATATCTTTTTGCGGAAGTTACGTTTATCTAATTTTTTCCCCAGAATAAGCTCGTAAACACTTTGCACCTGAGTTAGCGTAAATTTTTCTGGAAGCAATTCAAAAGCCAGAGGCAAATGCTTGATACGGCGCTTGATTTTCTCCAAACCTTTGTTCAAAATATGTTGATGGTCGAACGCTAATTTAGGCAAGTTGGCTACGTTAACCCATTGCGCTTTTTTTGCATAATTACTTAGCGGTTTTAACGGTTTATCGCCACCCAGGCGTAACATTGCATAATAGGCCACAGAAATTACCCTACCCTGCGGATGTCGATTTACCTCGCCAAACGCATAGTATTGTTCCATGTAAATGTCACTTAAACCGGTAAGTTCCTTCAAGATACGCTGGGCAGATTGATCCACACTTTCTTCGTGATTAACGAGGTTTCCTGGCAAGGCCCACCAATCTTTAAATGGCTCCTCGTTCCTCTCAATCAATAAAATTTTTAGTTCTGCACCGTCAAAACCAAAAAGTACGCAATCTATAGAAACTGCGAAATCAAAACCTGGGGTCACTGCTGTCAAAACTAAGCTGTTTAAATGTTCGAAATCTGGAACAAAATAAAGACACTTATTTCGTTAATTCATAAAATTTTTGAAAAAAAATTACTTAGTGTAAAAAATACACCTTATATTCGTATAATCAGAATGAAACCAAATATTAAGAACATAGCCGTACTCACCTCTGGAGGCGATGCCCCGGGCATGAACGCCTGCATCAGAGCAGTTGTACGCACAGGAATTTACCACGGAAGAAACATGTTTGGGGCCGTACAAGGCTACCAAGGTTTAATCAACAACAACATCATTCCAATGGACGCCCGCTCTGTAAGCAACATTTTACATATGGGCGGAACCATCCTTAAAACCGCTAGATGTTTAGAATTTAAGGAAGAAGCCGGAATGGAAATTGCTTTTAAAAATCTTCAAGAAAAAGGCATTGATGGATTAGTAGTAATTGGAGGCGATGGCACCTTTACCGGAGCGAAAAGATTCGGCGAAAAATTTGGCGTTAAAGTAATTGGCGTACCTGGTACCATTGATAATGATTTGTACGGATCAGACTTTACTTTGGGCTACGATACGGCCATTAATACGGTAATTGAAGCAATTGATAAAATTAGGGACACTGCCGATTCGCACGACAGGCTGTTCTTTATCGAGGTAATGGGACGTGATTCAGGTTGTATTGCCTTACGTAGTGCCATTGCTAGTGGCGCCGAAGCTGTATTGTTGCCAGAGCGTGAAACTTCCTTGAAAGAATTGATTGTAAAATTAAAATCAGGAGCATCTACCAAAAAATCATCAAGCATCGTAATCGTATCTGAAGGGAACAAGTATGGCGGCGCTTATGATATTGCCAAAGCGGTAAAACGTAAATTCACCCACTACGACACAAAAGTGACGGTTTTGGGCCATTTGCAACGCGGCGGGAGTCCTAGTGGTTTTGATAGAATATTAGGAAGCAGATTGGGCTTTGCAGCTACCAATGCACTTATTGCTGGAGAAACCATGAAAATGGTAGGTTTAAAAGGTAACGAAATTGGCCTTACCACGCTAGCCGAAGCTTTAAGTGGCCTTAGCAATTACAAGCTAGAGGATGACTTATTGGAAATGACTCATGTTTTATCAATTTAAAGCGGATGATTGCAGTAGTATATAGCGGTTCAAAAAATGCTTGCTGGAAAATTTCCGGAGAGGGCAGCGTAATTGTAGAGACACATACGGCCGGCATTAACCCTTGTTTTAACGATCCTAAGCAAACGCTACAAACCCTTGGAAAAAATATCACGCTGATACATAATGCCGAGAATATTAGGAAGATTTATGTATTTGCGGCAGGTGCATCAGCTAAAGACAAACAGCAAGAGCTTGCAGATACCCTTTCTCGCTTTTTTGTAAATAGCAAAATTAAAGTGAAGGACGATTTATACGGTGCGGCCATTGCTGCCTGTCATGACAAAACTGGTATTGTTGGTATTTTAGGTAGCGGTGCCAACTGTGCTTATTTTAATGGTAAAAAGCCCGAAAAAAATAATTATGGTCTTGGCTATATCCTAGCAGATGAAGGTTCGGCCAATTATTTCGGCAAAATGCTGTTGAAAAACTTTTTAGAAGACAAGATTCCGGCAGAGCTGAAGTTGAAAATGGAAGCGCAGTACAATTTGGACCGTCCAACTATATTGGAAAGAATTTACCGAAAGCCACAAGTGCAGACCTATTTGGCATCTTTCTTGGACTTTTATTTGGAAAACAACCAGCATAAATTTATACAGCAATTGGTTGAACAAGGTTTTGAGCGATACTTTGATACCTACATTATTCCTACACTTGAAAAACACCCAGACGAAGATATCCACTTTGTGGGTTCAGTAGCTGGTAGCTTTCAGGATCAATTACGGGAAGTAGCCCAAAGACGTCAAATTAAGGTTATGTCGGTTACGAAAGAACCTATACATAATATATTAAACTATTACACCAATTAGATAAACGGATGAAACTGTTTGAAAAGATAGCTTCATCGGCATAGCGATTAAAACCGAGCTTTTGAGGCTCATGATGACAATTAAAAATATAGATTACAAATAATAATAAATAAAAAGAGATGAAAATAGGAATTAATGGATTTGGCCGTATTGGCCGCCTAGCCTTTAGAGCCGCAGTAAAACGCAACGATATTGAAATTGTTGGCATTAACGATCTTGTAGAGCCAGATTATATGGCTTACATGTTAAAATATGATTCGACCCACGGAAGATTTGACGGTACTGTTGAAGTTAAAGATGGTAACTTGGTAGTTAATGGTAAAACGATCCGTGTAACGGCAGAAAAAGATCCAGCTAACTTGAAATGGGATGCTGTTGGTGCTGAAGTTGTAATTGAATCAACTGGTTTATTTTTAACTCAGGACACGGCACAAAAACATATCGATGCAGGTGCTAAAAAAGTAATCATGTCGGCACCGGCTAAGGATGATACCCCAACTTTTGTAATGGGTGTTAACCACAAAGAATTAACAGCTGATCAAAATATCGTTTCTAATGCTTCTTGTACTACCAACTGTTTAGCACCAATTGCTAAAGTATTGCACGATAAATATGGCATTTTAGAAGGGCTAATGACTACCGTACACGCAGTAACTGCTACGCAGAAAACTGTTGACGGCCCATCTGCTAAAGATTGGAGAGGCGGACGTGGTGCTTACCAAAACATCATCCCTTCGTCAACTGGTGCGGCTAAAGCTGTAGGCTTGGTATTGCCATCGTTGAAAGGTAAATTGACAGGTATGTCGTTCCGCGTACCAACTGCCGATGTATCTGTAGTTGATTTAACTGTACGTTTAGAGAAATCTGCTTCTTACGAGGATATCAAAGCGGCTATGAGAGAAGCTTCTGAAGGCGAATTGAAAGGTATTTTAGGTTACACTGAGGATGAAGTAGTTTCTACAGATTTCTTAGGTGATGCTCGCACTTCAATTTTTGATGCTAAAGCTGGCATTTCATTGAATGATAACTTTGTTAAAGTAGTTTCATGGTACGATAACGAGTGGGGTTATTCAAATAAAATCATTGATCTAGCTCAAGAAGTAGGCAAATTTATTTAAGCACAAATATCCAAACCAAATCATAAGGCAGCACGCTAAAAGTGCTGCTTTTTTTATGCCCGTTACTAAAGTTTAGCTATGTAAGCCCGGCGATGATTGTTAAGGAAAGTTAAATCTGAGGTGATGAAATAATGTACTTCTACAATTTGCGTTTAGAAAACATTAAACAACGGATAAAAAGCACAACTATGTTATTTTAACATTGATATATGCTTTTTTAACGTTAAAAACGGCATTTTAGTCATAGATATGTCATAACAAGCCGCAAAATTAAATTTTCTTAGTGTACTTTTTACACTAATCGAAATTATGCCTACATTTGTAGTGTTGGTTTAGGCCAGCAATTAAATATTGATAATACTCCTTCAAAGGAATTAAGATACACCCGTTCATACAGGTTTATATTTGGTTAGAAAGAGAGACAAGTCTGGATGGATTGTCTCTTTTCTTTTTTATGGGCATTTACATACTGTTAGAATAGCTCTAGAGGTACTTTCTACTATTTCTAGCTAAAATTGTGTTCCTTCAATGCTTCCGTGTTTATTAATCTATTTATTATCGTTTTGCTGGAATTTGTTGGAATAATCCAACTTCAAATATATCCCTCTTCCGCCATACTAAAGTATTCATTCTCGCTTATAATCAAATGATCGTGAATATCTATCTCTAATATCTTGGCAGCTTTTACTAGCTTTTCACTTACTGTTATATCTTGGCTAGAAGGTCTCAGATTACCACTTGGATGATTATGGGCTAATATAATGCTGCTAGCCGTGGCTTTTAGAGCAATTGCAAAAACAACCCTAGTATCCATTACTGTTGATGCTCCACCTCCTGTAGATAAATCAACCAAACCTAAAACTCTATTGTTTCGGTTCAATAATATCATCTTCGCTTGTTCTAAATAGTTAACCAAGCTCTTATCCCAACTATCAAGCAATATTTGATACGCTTGCCTAGCACTGTTGATTTGAGGGCGCTCTTGCGCTTTAAAATGTGGTTTGTAGCTTAGTTGCACTTCGGCAACGTTAAAGAATTCTGTTTGCTCCATGTTATTTTAATTAATTATGGAACAGTAGCAGCCTTTCTCGACAACTAAGCAAAGGAGGAACGGAATAAATAGCCTTTGCGGAAATGCCACGTGAGCGTTTATGCCGTAGTTCCTTTAAGCGTGTTGGGGAGAAAGGTTAAATTTGAGGAGTGTATTAATATATATATATTGCTTTATACGTCTTGTTGATAGTTATCCTTAATATGCCTTTACAACAAGACCTATCAAAATCGAAAGTAATAGAATCAAAATTGTAACCTAAAATACTCAATTACATCCTCTATAGAGCTATTATAGAGCAGCATCTAATTTGTTTTCGCAACCACGTTATAAGTTATTGAAATCTTCTCTTCTGGCAATTCATCTTCAACGCTTATTTCTTCATAACTAATACTTTCTATAAATTCCGGAACAATACCAATTTCAAAAACATCTGTTTTATTGTAGTCTCTAGCTAGCAATTCCCATTCGACAACAATTTTTTCACAATCCGTGCTAGGAAGTAATGAAATTTCAAAACTCCTATTATCTTTTTGTATAAGAGGTCTATCGCCTATTGGGCGATACGTTATTGTTTTACTTTCATCGTCAATGTGATTTGTAAGAGATATTCTCTTAAAAAAGATAGTTCCACTGTCAAGTCTTTCAACGCCTTTTGTGAATTTCAATATTAACTTCCAATCTTCTAAAACTGCGGAACCAGTGTTGTCCATAATAATCTTAAATTTACACCAAGATTTATTTACTTCATTTGAACGGTATAATTGGAATAAATTCAAGTCGTACGATTTTACTAAACTTGTATTAGCTAAATTTTGACGAAGAATCTCCATTTCAGGTTTATCTGTTGAAATATACCTAGTGATATTCCTTTCGAAAATGGGAGTTAAAGTTAGTTTTTCTTCAAAATCATTAAACCACAAGCTGAAATCAAATTTGCTCCTATGATTGATATCGTTTAGATACCAGTTATAGGTATTTGGATTCTCTTCAATTAAATCTACAATATCTTCCCAACAATACAATAATATTTCAAATGAACCACTAGCTCGGTTTTCAATATCTTTTAATCTAACAAACTCTTCAATTTCCACATCTTTATTTGCTGTTGATGCGATGATATAGACGCTAATTGTAGGTTGGAACTTCTTAGCTTTTTCTATTTCTATGATAATCTCCGAATTCTTCAGCCGTGCATCTGAGTAATCATCCTTTCCTTTAGCTTGAATCCCCCAATAACTATTTTCACCTTTAGGAATTCCATAAACATCAACTCCGTTCTGCATTTGTCCTAGGCGACCGTTTTTCTTAATATTATTTGGTATACAAAAAATTTCACCCCAAAGCTTTTTACAAAGTGTTTCAAAATCTTGCCAATTTTCTGGTTTACGCAACGTCTTTTTCATATAGAGCTTTTATTATATGCAATATAAATAATTTTGATTGCACAAAACTTAAAGAAGTTGATGTTTCTTGTGTTCCAATTGAAGTAGG
Organism: Pedobacter sp.; assembly: GCF_965249885.1. GTDB lineage: Bacteria > Bacteroidota > Bacteroidia > Sphingobacteriales > Sphingobacteriaceae > Pedobacter. The sequence continues at coordinate 625,730 of NZ_OZ252254.1, forward strand.
CGATTAAGAATAATCCTCCAACTCCGTTGCTAGGTGTGCTCACCGCCTGCGAACGGAGTACATGTGTCAAAGGAAAAGTGCGCAGCACGACTTTGACTATGTTTTACACAAGCGCAGCGCAGCAGGAAGAATTAAGTAGTATAAATCACTGCCATTTACTTCAATAAAATCAGGCATTCAAAAAATAAACTGCATTTTTTTGTCACCATATAGTGACATATTATTACTTTTGTGTATGCGCTCAATTAAACAGAAAACAAATCCGCTCTACTCCTATTACGAATGGATACTTACGCATCAACAAAGTCACTTTATTCAAACCAATAATTATGAAAATTTCTTTAATTAATTGCTTTAAAGCCTGCCAAAAAGGTATTGGAAGCACTATGTTAATTGTCGCTTTATGTACTTTACCCACATATTTAAGCGCACAAACCAGTACCGAAACCTTTGAAGATGAAACTACTGGTAGCAAAACATTTACCGACAATGGAGTAACATTCGATATTGTGGATAACAGAGGTATTTTTGACATTTATTTTGCTAATAATGCCGGATGGACCGGGACTTCAAAGGATTCTAAGTTTATCGACAATAGCGGAACTGCTTTACCAACTAATCTAAATCCCTCAGTTAGTATTAAAACTGGTTCTTCAGTATTTAAGGTGAACAAATTTTGGACATTTCTATCGGACAATGCATTAAAGCAAAACGTTACTGGTACGCTAACGGTTACAGGAAAACTTGCTGGTGTAACGAAGTTTACGCAAACAAAAACTACAGGTTTTAATACTACGCTGGCCACAAACAACGGCTATACGTTAATTGACTTAACCAATTTGAACGGACAGAACTATTCAAACATAGCGATTGATGAAATTCAAGTGTCGGCCGACGGTGCCTACACCTATTTAGCTATTGATGCATTTACCTGGGTTAAACAAAGTACGCTTCCTGTTACACTTACCAACTTTACCGCTAGCTTGAATACCAACGGTGTTTTAAAGGCTAACTGGAAAACTGCTTCGGAGAAAAACAATAGCCATTTTATTTTGCAGGGTTCTGCTGATGGCAAAACTTGGAAGGATTTGGTACGCAAAAACGCGGATGAAAATGCTACTGCTGGCGCCGGCTATGAAGTGGAAACCAACATTGGCACGTTGACTTTGGCAGGCTTTGGTTTGCTAGGACTGCTATTATTGCCTTTCACCAACAAGCGCTATCGAATGTTTGCTTTTTTAGTGGTGGTTGCTGTAGTTGCTGCGGCATGTGCCAAAGAAAAGAATGATGGAGCGCTTAACTTGGGCGGTGAAAAATCGTTAAGTGGCAATACCATTTATTTAAGGTTGGTACAAGTTGACCATGACGGCGCCACAACTTATAGCGAAGCGATAACTGTTAAGGCAAAATAAATTTAATACTCCTAATGTTAAGGCGGGTTAGTGGTGTAAACTGCGACCCGTTTTTTAATAATCAATGGGATAATGGGATGATTGGAAACGGTGAAAATAAAAATGAAGTAGTGAACCAATGACTATTGAACTAGTGAACCAATGAACAATTGAACCAATAAATAATTGGATAATGAGCTAATTTGATAATCGGATAATGAATGAAGTGGTGAAATAATAACCAATACACAATTGAACCAATGAACCAATGAACCAATAAATAATTGGACAATGAGATGATTTGATAATTAGATGATTGGAAGTGGTGAAATAATAAACAGTGGATAATTGACCAACCATCAATAATCAAATCACAAACGACAAGGATTAAAGAAGCTACAAATTCGTAATGAACTAGTGAACTATTGAACCAATGACTATTGAACCAATGAACCAATAAAAACAAAGCCTAAGTAAACTTGTTACCTAGGCTTTAACTATAAACTAGAACGAGATGGCGGATTATTTGTCGCTCAATACCTTAAACTCTGTTCGGCGGTTTAAGGCACGGCCTTCTGGGTTGTCTTTACCTTTTTTGAGCTGATTTGGTGCGACTGGTTTGCTGAAGCCATAGCCTTTCCAAGTCAATCTGTCTTCCGTAATCCCTTTGCTTAACAGGTAATCCACGCAAGATTTTGCCCTTTTACCAGATAGATCCATGTTATAAGTTTCCGTTCCGATATTATCGGTATGGGCACTCAACTCAATTTTTATCTTCGGATTATCGATCATCACCTGAAAAAGGGTATCAAGTGTAACTTTTGATGATTCTGTTAGCTCGGCGCTATCAAACTCATAAAGGATATTTTTAAGCACAATTGGTTTGTTGATTTCCATAGGTTCCAAGCAAAGTTCTGCACTAAGCAAAGTATCGGCATTTACCAACTGAGCATAGTTAAAACTGATATTCTTAGCGAAATATTTATCCTTTTCCGCATGGATTTGCAAATCTCTGTTACTTCCCACTTGCAAGGTATAAACACCATCGGCATTGGTTTGTACACTTTGTTGCGGGATATTGGTGCCAACCGCAGTAATGGTAGCGCCTGCTAAAGGTTTTTGGGTAAGGCAATCCATGATAGTTCCCTGTACACTTAGGTACTCACGCACCACATGGAAAACTTCTAAACAACAAACGGATTCGCGGTCGGAGCTGATATAGCCTTCTCTTCCACTGTCATCTAAAGCGGCGAAATAGATATCATCCTTTGCTGAATTAAATGGATAGCCCATATTTACCGGTTCCGACCATTCTACGAAGTCTCCCGCGACTTCATAAAAATCGAAACCACCTAAACCTACCCTTCCATTACTGCTGAAAAGCAATTTTTTAGTAGCAGGCAAGTAATAAGCTGCTTGCTCATCCTCAGGCGTATTTATTTTTCTGCCCATGTTAATGGCATTGCCTACGGTGCCATCGGGGCGTAATACCGCATACCATAAATCGTAGCCGCCCTGTCCTCCAGGTCTATCTGAAGAGAAAATGAAATATTTGCCATCTCTGGTTACGGAAGGCTGCATGGAATTGAAGCCCATTAAATTCACTTGACTTCCCATCGCCACCGGCGAAGACCAATTTCCTTTTTCTTTTTTACTGATGTAGATGTTGCGTTTCTGATTTTCCTTATCCATTCCCCAAGCAGTTAAAAACATGATTTCCCCGTTTGGATGAATAGTTGCAGCCGCAGTTTCCATTTTCTTCAGGTCGATATCTATTTTTTGAACACTCACCTGATCTGCCATTGGGCTATCGTTGCCTACAGCATAAATGGTATTGATATAAGGTGTTTCCTTCTTCACTATTTTTGGTTTCCCTTTTCCAGCATCAAGCACCTGATTTTTGCCTTCACTACCGATGGGTCTCGACGATGTAAAATAAAATTCAGAATCGCTAATAGCAGGAGCATAATTTGAACCCGCTTGATTGATGTTATTGCTCAATCTGGAGATTTTATACATCCGCGGATATTTCATTTCGTTCATGGCATATTTACAAGAGGCAATTTCTAGCTTCGCCTTCGGGATGCAATCATCATTAGCCTTGTACCTACTGATGAAATTTTCAAACGCTTTAATGGCCTCTTCATATTTCAAATTAGCCCTTAAACATTCGCCATGCCAAAATTCGCTTTGCGCATACTTAGGATTGGTAAATTTATTAGAGATGGCATACCATTTTTCTGCATCTCTGAAGTTTTTGTACAAGCGCAATGAAGTTGCCAGCTGATACACGGCATATTCGTAATCATCTTTACGCGGACTAGTTTCCTTCATTTTTTGTTCAAAAGCGTAAGGCACCACGAATCCGGCGCTATCTGGTGAAATTGATAGCATTTTTTTATAGTATTCGGCAGCTGCATAATATTCCTTGTTGAGAAAATATACATCGGCAATACGTTTGGCACTTGGGCCAATTTGCGCACCTGCTGTACTAGCAAAGCAGATGAGCAGCGCAATTATTTTAAAAGATTTCATGAGCTTAATTTTTTAAAGTCGAGGACAAAAGAAATTTGGACCAACAATACCTTTACGGGCATTAAACGAAATGGAAAGTTCTAACCCGCCCCTACTGCTGGTGGCCCTGTTTAATCCCGAGGTGTTGAAATCGTAGCTTACGCCAAACACCATGCTTTTGATATGGAAGCCAAGAAAGGCAATTGCAGCATCATCTACCCGGTAATTGGAACCGAAAAGCAGATCTGTTTCGGTGTTCAGCATCATTTGTGCATAAGCGCCAAAAGCAATTTGTTGGGCATTACCTTGTCTCAGAAATAGCGCATTAGGTGTGATATCAAAAACGTTATTCAAGCGTACCCTAGCTCCGCCATGCCCTGTGAAACGCATAGGCAATTTGGCATCTCCTCCTATAAATTTATCTTTTGGCCGGGTTAAATGCGCTACTGACCCACCAAAAAACACATTCACAGATTTGTAATCCGCAGCATCAAAAAACATGATGCCTGCATTTACATCAGGAGCTGTAAAATTTTGGGCTGCGAAAGTTTCATCAAAACCCATTCCGCTGTCGTAACCCATATTAGGATTGTATTGACTGCCCAAAGTGATACGGGAAACATCGATGCTTTTGTTGATGATGCCTGCCTGCAAACCGAAATTAATGATCTTATCGCCAGCTTGACCAAAACGGATGCGATATGATGCCGATGCTAGCGCACTTAATTGATTGTAGGCCACCTCCCCAGCTCTTTGGTTAATCACCATTGCGCCAAAGGCGATATTTTTTTGGTTGGGGGCCGCATCAAATGAAGCCCCTACCGTTAAATAACCATTATTGATATTGTTCCACTGTTGCTTAGCATTTAAATTAGCCCTGTAAGCCCCATCGGTTACACCCGTTAATGCCGGGTTAAGCCATAACGGATTGGCATAGTATTGCGAAAAATGTGGATCTATTTGTGCTTGTATATTGTTCACAGCTAGCGTTAATACAACTACTACTGTAACTATTATTCTTGTCATTTTCATTGGTGCTATTTTTAAATAAAACCATGTTCTTTTTTATCATTATCTGAGCAGAGTTACAGTACCTTTAAAGGTTTTAGTTACGCCACTGTTAAAGGTTACATCGATGTAGTACACGTAAACGCCACTTGGCTGTTGCCTACCACGATAAGTACCATCCCATCCTTGCAATAAATTCTGCGATTCGTAGATGAACTCGCCCCACTGATTGTACACCCTCATTCGGAACTTAGCCACGTTGTTGCCGTAGGCCAAGAAGAAGTCATTACGGCCATCGTTGTTTGGCGTAAAGGTGTTAGGGATGTACAGTTCATCTTTGAACGGTTCGGTGGTACTGGCCGTTACCGCATTTGAATTGGCACTGGTTTGGCAAGCCGAGCTTGCTTTTGCTCTTACCACTACCGTAATGCTCTGGCCCTGATTTAATCCGGCGGCTAAGTAATTAGGCACAATAGTAGTTACCCAATTGTTTCCACCATCCATTGATACCTCGTAAACCGAAGCTCCAGTAACTGCATTCCAATTGAATTGGATACTGCTGGTAGTTACATTGCCTACCGTTACTACTGGGGCAGGTAACACCGACAACACATTTACAATAACTGGTGTTCTGCTTACACTTACGCAATTGCCACCATTCGCTACCGCCTCTATATAATAAGTGGTAGTTACATTTAGCGGCATGGTAGTGTAAGTTACCCCGCTATGCAACGATGTTCCACCTGTGGCTGCACTGTACCAATTGTAGGTTACGCCTGCAACAGGATTATTTACCGTGAGTACCGTGGTGCTGCCTGCACAAATGCTTGTTGCCGCAGCGGTAACATTAGCTGGAGGAGCTGGCTGCGTACCTACCGTCACATTCACTTGAGTACGGCCTGATGAAGCGCAACTTCCAGCACTGGCTTCTACATAATAAGTGGCGTTGGCATTTAGTGCTGGCGTAGTGAATGTGCTTCCAGTACCAACTGACGTGCCACCCATTGCGCTAGTGAACCAAGTATACGTTACACCTGCTACTGGATTGCTTACCGTCAAAGTTGCCGTGCTATTGGTACAAGTAGTTACAGTCGTCGAAGCAACGGTTGGGTTGGCTGGTCTGGCATTTACCGTAACTGCCACAGCAGTGCGTGCCGAAGCTGTAGTACAACCTGAAGTGGCCACTGCCTGAACATAATAAGTGGTATTGCTATTTAACACAGGCGTAGTGTAACTTGAACCCGTGAATAAAAGTGTTCCATTATTGGCACTGTTATACCATTCGTAAACGGTATTAGCCTGTACATTGCTTACCGTTAACACCGTAGCATTATTGCTGCATATGGTAGTTCCAGTGCTTGCCACAATTGGTGCCACAGGTGCTGCAGCCACATTTATGGTGATACTAGCGGCAGTACCCACTGCGTTTTCGCAACGGTTATCTCCTTTCACCGTAACATAATACGTTTGATTTGCACTAAGTACCGGTGTGGTAAAACCTGGACCCACGTTCACCACAGTAGTTAAAGCAGCATTGCTATACCACGTGAATATTGGATTAGTTACCGTAGTACTGCTAGCGGTTAGGGTTGTTGTTCCATTGGCGCAAATAGTGGTGTTGCCATTAATTGTGATGTCACTAGCAAGCGCTCTTTGTTTAATGGTTACCGTAACCGCTCTGGCATCGGCAGCTGGTGTTTCACAACGATTATCGCCTTTTACAGTAACGTAGTAAGTTTGATTGGCAGTTAATGCAGGCGTAGTGAAACTAGCACCAACAAAAGCTACATTCGTTAAAGCAGCATTGCTATACCAAGTGAACACAGGATTAGTTACTGTATTGGTGGTGGCAGTAAATGTAGCTGTACCAGACCCACAAATTTCGGTGGTACTAGGTGCAACGGCCAAATCAGCGTTGGTAGCAAATGGTTTAACAATTACTGTGACTACTTTCGCATCGCTAGCAGGAGTTTCACAGCGGTTATCTCCTTTTACAGTTACATAGTAGGTTTGACTAGCGGCCAAGGTAGGCGTGGTAAAGCTTGATCCAGTAGCAGCTACCGTAGTTAAATTGGCATCGCTATACCAAGTAAATACAGGATTGGTTACCGTAGTACTACTCGCTGTAATTGTAACCGCACCAGGGCCACAAAGTTCATTTGGTGTAGATACCGTTAAATCAGCAGCTGCAGCCCTGTTATTTACATTGATATCGATTCTCAATGCATTTGCTGGTTGATTTTCACATTTATCAGCCCCTTTTACCGTTACGTAATAGGTTTTGTTGGCATTAAGATTTGGTGTAGTGAACGGAGTTCCTACAAAAGCAATTGTAGTTAAAGCAGCATCTTCATACCAAGTAAAAATAGGATTGCTTACCGTAGTGGTAGTGGCATTTAAAATCGTACTTGAATTCAAGCAAACATTTCTGTTTCCGTTTACTGTGATATCCGAAGCTAAAGCGTTGGCTTTAACAGTTACCACTACAGCTTTAGCTTGAGAAGCAGGACTTTCACATCTATTATCGCCTTTAACAGTCACATAATAAGTTTGGCTAGCTGTTAATACCGGCGTTACGAATGGAGAACCTGTACCAGCAACGTTTGTCAATGCCGCATCGGTATACCAAGTAAATACTGGGTTAACTACAGTAGCACTACTTGCTGTTAGATTCACACTAGAGGTTCCGCAAATTTCAACTGCTGGAGATACCATTAAATCAGATGCAGTAGCCGGTGGATTGACATTGATAGTTACCGCTTTGGCATCCATTGGTAAATTTTCGCACTTATTGCTGCCACTTACCGTAACGTAATACGTAACGCTGCTATTAATTACAGGCGTAGTGTATGTGGCTGTTGTTGCCAATGGAACAGTTAAGGCTGCATCAGCATACCATTTAAATTGAGGGTTAGTCACCGTGGTACTGCTTGCAGTTAACGTAGCTGCGTTTGAAGCACAAATATCAGCTCCAACTACCATGATATCGTTAGCAACTGCTCTTTCGCCAATATTGATAGTGATGGATGTTCTAGTGGCGTTTGCACAACTGTTAGCGTTAGTTGCCTCTACCGAATAGGTATAACTTCCAACTGGTAGATTGGCAGGTATGGTATAGGTTGCAGTGTTTAATGCTACTAAAGTTCCATTAGCATTATACCAGTTGAAAGATACACCTGCAACGCTCTCCACGCCTAAAGTTGCGCTAGCTCCAAAACAGATATTGGTTGGATTAGTATTCAGCGGAACTGGAGGAGCTGGCACTGGCAATATGGTAACTTCCACTTTTGTACCTGCACTTTCGCAGCCATTTACTACCGCCGTTACATAGTAATTATAGGTGCCTGCCGCTAAATTGTTAGGCGTAGTGAAATTCGCACCTTCGTTAGCCGTACCTGTATTATTCAAATACCATCTGTAGGTAACACCTGGCACTGGATTTCTTACACTTAATACCGCAGAACCACCAGCACACGCAGTTACCGCAGCCACATCTACTTGAGGAGCTACACCGATACGCTGTGCATAATTAAAGTTAATGGAATTAAATGCGCTCACTAAACCTGAATTCAAGCGTAATTCAATCGCATCAAATTGTTGCGTTGGCACAAAGGTCAGCGTTGCTGCACTTCCGTCGCTTAATAACTCTAGATTAACTAACGAGCTATTGGCAGTTATTGCATCATTATTACTGTTGGTACCGTTATAAGTAAGTACGCTAATCGAAGGCAATACCGATAGTGAAAGTAATTTTCCCGGCGAGGTGATGCGCACTTTTACGGTATCACCTATGGTAGATAAACTTCCAAAACCAACCCTTTGATAAACATAAGCATTAGTTAAGCCCGCAGGAATAACCAAAGAGGAAGCCGTCTCGACCCTGTCGTCAACTGCCAATTGTGGATTAAACACATCGCTTAATAAAGCAACACCAACTGTTCCTTTATCAACAGCTATCGTGGCAGATAAACAAGGAACTGGCCCCGTGTTGCCATCAGTAACTACGGTTACGGTTACCGGAATACGCACTGATGCACAACCTCCATTTACAAAGGCTTCTACATAAAAAGTGGTATTTACGGTAATAGGATTAGTGAGGTAAGAATTTCCGGTTTGTAGCAGAGTTCCCCCTACCGACTGATCATACCATCTAATGATTGCCGCTGGATTGCTAGACACTGCGTTTAGCAATGCTCTAGCACCTGAAGTTACACTCACGTTGGTTGTAGTTACCACTGGCGCATCTAAAGTTCCCACGTTAATTTGAACGTTGGTTTTAGTAGCGGAAGTGATGTTACAATCTGCATCGAAAGCTTCTACACTAAATGTGGCATTTGCCGTCACATTATTTACTTGATAACTAGTTCCAGTAGCTACTTGTACATTAGAAGCATTGTACCAACGGTATGTGATGCCAGCAATTGGATCCTTTATCTGTAGCACCACATTACTTCCAGTACAGGTGCTAATGTTATCGGATAACAAAACTGGCGCTGCCGGGATAGGTTTCAAACTCACCTCTACCGCTGTTCTTGAACTTTCGCAGCCCGAACCTGAACTTGCGGTTACATAAAACTTAGTGGTTGCGCTGATGTTCGGTGTAGTAAAAGTTACACCATCAGCCTGATAAACACCTGCTTCATTGTACCATTTATAGGTAAAACCAACTCTCGGGTTTTGAACCGTTAACGTAGCGGAAGCACCATTACAAGCGGTAACGCTGGAAGCGCTTACCTGTGGTGCAGCAATTACATGTTGCGCATAATTGACGTTAATGGTATTTAACGCAGATGCCACGCCAGCATTCAATCGCAATTCCACCTGATCAAATGTTTGTGCAGGCACAAAAGTTAACAACGCTTGTGTTCCACCACTTAAAAGTTCCAGACTGATGAGTGCGCTATTTAAATTGGTTAAATCATTATTAGCAACACCTGCTTTTAATGTGGCTAGCTGAACTGAACCTAATACGCCAAGCGAAAGCAATTTGCCTGGAGAACTTACTGCAATTCTAACGGTATCTCCAACAGCGCTCTCTCCTGGGAAGGTAAATCTTTGATAAACGTAACCACCTAACGCAGCTACAGGTAAATACAAAGTAGACCCTGTTTGAGTATCGTTATCAATAGCTAAACCCGAGTTAGAAACGCCTGCTAGCAGAGCAATACCATTTACGCCATTACTCTCCGCAATTGGTGAAATACAAGGCGTAGGAATGGCTCCTGCATTATTTACGTTGATGGTAATCATTACCCTGGATGGCGAAACGCAACCGGTAACACTAGATCTTGCTTCAACATAATATGATGTTGTTGTAGTTAATGGAGGAGTTACAAATGTTGCTCCCGTAAATACTGGTGTAGCCGCATTGGCAGAAGTGTACCAGTTAAAATCGACATCGGTATCGGTTGAACTTGCGGTAAGTACTACGGTTTGTCCGGCGTTAATTGTTGAAACTGATGCCTGTACCTGAGGTAAAACAGGGCGAGGATTTACAGTTACCGCAACCGCTGCTCTTCCTGCACTAACACAACCTTGTTGCGTAGCTTCAACGTAGTAAGTTTTGCTAGCGCTGATGGTGGAGATTGTATAAGTTGATCCGGCGAATAATTCTGTTCCGCCCACCGCAGCATCATACCATTTGTAGGTAACTGCCGGATTTGGATTAGCAACCGCTAAAGTAACTGGCGAGCCTTCGCAAGCTGTAAGAGTAGCAGCAGCAAGTGTAGGTACGTCCAACAGCGGAACAACATTTACCGAAACTGGAACTCTATCTCCGTTAGGACATCCATTTCTGGAAACTTCAATGTAGTAAGTAGTTGAAGTTGTTAAATTTGACGTAGTGAAGCTAGCGGTTGTAGCCAATAAATTTCCGCCTGTAGCGGCATCATACCAAGCAATTTGAGTGCTGCCGTTTTCTGCAGCACTGATGGTAGCGCTGGTATTATAGCAAATAGTTTGATTGTTACCAACAACAGTTGGATTTGGATAAACAATTTGCGCACCATAAATATCGAGGCTACTTAGTGCGGCAACAACTGCTTGAAAGCGAACCTCTACTCTATCAAACTCAGCTCCTGCCGCAAATGTAGCCTCAAATCTATTTCCTCCTAGTAATTGAAGATATACTAGGGAAGAATTTAACTGTAGTGTACGTACTACAGTGTTATTTTTCATCACGTTTACGGTAATGCCTCCCAAAGCCGACAAATCAAGTAAGCCTGTTGGCGTACCTAAATCTAAACGAATGCTGTCAGTGGCTAACCCTGTCGTTGGGAAAATCAATCGCTGGAAGCCAGTTGAAGCAGCACCCACAGTTAAGGTAATACGGGTGTAATTATTTGGATCGGCATCTACGGCGTTACCAGGATTTGCCACATTACAAAGCACGCACAACAAACCTGTTATGCCACTGCTCTGCGCATTTGCTGCGGTACAATTTGCCCCGGCTCCTCCGTTAATTACGGTTACAACTGCTGGTGTTCTGGTTAAACTAGCACAGCCTTGTACGCTCACCGCTTCAGCATAGAATGTAGTAGTGGCCGCCAAATTGGCTGTTGTAAACTCTTCGCCTGTGGCTAAAAGTGTTCCGCCAGTTAGGGCATCATACCATCTAACGGTATTACCCGCGTCAACGGTAGCTCTTAACGTAGTGGTTTGATTAGCGTTAATGGTTTGGTTGTTAGTGGTAATAACTGCTGGATTTGGTGCTGGATTAGCAGTCACATTTACTGCAACCCTAGCACTTACCGCAGTGCCAGATACCGCTTCCACATAAAATACAGTGCTACTAGTGATGTTGCCTGTGTTAAACGTACCATTGTTATTTGTTGCCAAAGCAGTGCTACCACTGGCGCCATACCAATTATATGTTATACCACTTTGTGTATTTCCTACGGTGAGTGTAGTTGAAGTACCGCTACAGGTAATTGCACTAGCCACTGTTGGCGCAGGTACTGTTACGTTAACCTGATAGTTTGTGGTTACACTATTGTTTGCTGCATCTGTTGCATTAATGCTGAACGTGTAGCTACCGCCCAACGTTGGCGTACCAGATAGTTCCCTAGTAGTAGGATTAAATGTTAATCCGGCAGGTAAATTAATTGCCGTATAGGTATAAGGTGCAGTACCTCCAGTTACGGCCGGTAACGTTTGTATAGGGTAAGCCGTACCGACGGTGCCATTAGGTAAGGTTGCCGTTGCCAAATTTAATGCACCTGTTACGCTCAGGGCGTAAGTATTAGTCGCGGTTCTGCCTTCAGCATCGGTTACTGTTAGCGTGATGCTAAAATTTCCAGCACCTGTTGGCGTCCCGGTAATTTCCCTAGTGCTTGGATTAAAACTCAAACCAGCAGGAACATTTGTAGCTACATACGTATATGGACCAGTGCCTCCACTTGCTGTTGGCAATGTTTCTGTTGCATATGTTGCACCTACTGTTCCGTTAGCCAACGTTTTGTTAGCCAAAGTCAATGGAGCAATTACCCTAATGGTATAATCGGTACTTACCGTTGCACCTGCGGCATCACTTACTTGCACAGTTACTGTGAAATTCCCCACAGTACAGTAGTAGGCACGCCAGTAATTTCTCTAGTGATTGGGTTAAAAGTTAATCCAGGCGGAACATTGGAAGCCACATAAGTGTAGCCCGGTGTGCCACCCGTAGCGGCGGGCAAGGTTTGCGAAGGATAATTTAAGCCAACCGTACCAACCGCTAAGGACGTACTGGCCAAAGCCAAAGCATTTTTAATCACAATCGGATAATTGATACTTGCTGTATTGCCATCTGCGTCACTTACATTTACAGTAATAACAAAAGATCCTGCTACGGTTGGCGTACCGGTAATTTCTCTAGTAGCTGGGTTAAAAGTTAAACCCGCCGGTAAATTGATGGCGGTGTAGGTGTAAGGCGTGCTTCCTCCGTTAGCAGCGGGCACCACCTGCACTGGATAACTTAAACCAACTGTCCCATCTGGCAATGTCAAATTGCCTAAAGTAAGGGTATTGGTAATTGTTAAAGTGTGAGCAGTGGTTGCCGTACAACCTTTTGCATCCGTTACTGTAATCGAAAAAGTAAAGCTTCCAGCTTGGGTTGGCATACCCGCCAGTAATCCGGCATTGCTTAATGTTAAACCGGCAGGTAAGGCACTACCAGTAGCTATGGCGTAAGTGTAAGTTGCCGTGCCTCCAGTAGCCGCTGTCAACTGCTTACTGTAAGCTGTCCCTATGGTGCCGTTTGAAAGCGTAGTGGCCGAGAAGTTTATTTGAGGATTAACGGTAACCGTTACAGGTACCCTAACCGATTCGGCAGTACAACCTAGTTGCCTAGCCGCTACATAATAAGTTTTATTAGCGGTTAAAGCTGGCGTTGTAAAAGAAGCATTGTACGCAGTTGTAGCTAACGCGGTTCCCCCGTCCTGTACATCATACCAAACCAACTCATTAGTTGAAGCCGTAGTTGCGGCCAACGTTGCAGTGCTATTATAACAAATGTTGAGCGCATTAGACAATGGGGCTGCAAAAGTTGGCCGCGGCGCAGAGCGATTGACTTCAAAAACATCGATGGATTGGGTTAACGAAACACCCAGTAGCGCTGATAAGGTGATTTTCACTCGATCAAAAACGGCATTTGGAGAAAACGGAATGGTGACTGCCTGTCCGCCATTGAGAAGGCCCAACAAATCTAAATTGAGCAAACCAGCTAAACCAGTTCTGTTGTAAACTAAATTGTTGCCATTATAAGCCTCTACGGTGATGTTACTTAATACACCTACATTAGCTAAAGCTGCTGAAACCCTAAGCCTGATATTGAATTCATCATTAACTCTAGATGGCGAATTGAAATAGATGTTTTGACTGATGGTTCCAACTGCTGAAATTAACCCTAAACTAATATTAGAATTGGTAGCGGGATTTCCATCAATGGCATTTTGAATATTAGTGACACCGGCACCGCCAGCGCCTAGCAAACTCAACGTAGCACCAGTGCCCTCGTAATCAGTAGCGAAGGGTGGGTCGCAGTTACCTGTTCCGGAAACATGGAATGCGTTATAAACCCTTATTTCATTAGGGCTACTTAACAATAGCGCATTGGTAACATCTCTGATAAAAACACTTCGATAAGCTGCATTGGGCGTAACTGCTAAATAGAAGCTGCCTTGTGCATCTCGAACTAATTTGATATTAGTTGTAGAAAAAGAGCCATTGCTAGAACCCACAGCCACTTCTTGTCCACTTGCATTTTTAGCTCCAACCACAAAATAGTGGTCGCCTAAAACTACGTTGTTCAACAAGTTAGCAAGCGACGAACCTAAATTGCCACCTAGCAACGCGTTCAAAATGGTTGCATCGTAGTCGATTTTAATGAAAGTAGTTCTATTTGCCGCTACATCCTGACTATAGCTGAGTTGTAGCTCGCCACTGTAACGACCTACGCCCAGGACGGCGCCGCCATACGATTTCACCGAGGCGAAGGTATTGTCGTCTCGGGTAGCGTTGTCTTTGTCGTCAACCCTTGTGGATACCACCGTAGCTGTATTTGCAAAAATCTTTGTTTGTGCATACGATGAACTAGAAAGTAACGTTATTAGGTAGAAGTGCAAAAAAATGAGCAACCATTGCTTCATCTTTGCGGACTGAGTAGAGGTTTGTCCCATAAGCCTGGTAATTTTGTTAATTCGAGACAATATTAACTACGGCTAAAAGCTTTTTTGCTGTTCAAACTATCCAAAGAAAATCACCCAAAATTTTTGCTGTTCAATTTTGTTCGAAGCAAACATTACTTGTTCGTTCAGGTTTTACTTGCTTGAACAGACAGGCAAAATCGAGTATTTATACTTGTTCGGAGTACGTAATGTTACCTGAAAAGTGTGTTTTTAGATTTATATAAAGCTTTTTTATTAAATTAGCTATACACGATAAACCGATTATAGCTCTCACTATGAACCAAACTATTGTACTTGATAAAATACGGCGACTTATTCTTTTAAAAACGGGAATCCATTCAATTAGCCCATCCGACTGTAAACATATTGCTTCAAGTGTAAGTAAAAGCACTAAGAAATCTATAAGCGAAACTACTATTAAACGGCTTTTTGGTTTTGCTGAAACTAAAAGCAACTTTTCGAGATACACCTTAAGTGCTTTATTAGATTATACCGAAGAAATAGAGCCAACTTTTGCCAATGCACTTAACGATGTACAAAACCTAAAACACATCCAAAACAACTGCAGGACGGTAAGTTTATCGACACGGAAAAACTTAAGCAACAGAAGTGGTATACCCTATCATTTAACTGTACCGCGAATATTCCCTCGATTAGACTTTGACTATTTTTACCATAGCAGCTACAGTTTTATGGCTATTGTATCACGGGCAGGCTATGGTAAAAGTACAATTATGTGTCATTTGGTACAGCAACTTCTCGACGAACAAAATGAACAACAAGAAAAAGATGCGATCTTATTTGTATCAGCAAGGGACATTTTTGACGACCAATTTGAATATACTAACCTTGAACAAAGAATAAAATCGAAGATTGGCTTGGAAAAACACAATGATTTAACCAGCTATTTCTCTGAACAACACCAACAAAACGGAACTAAATTGCTGATCTTTATCGACAGTTTTTCGGAACTGTTGATTAACAACATCTCTAAGCCGGTAATTTTTGATAAGCTCATCAATTTGATTTGTACCATCGGCCAATCAGATGGGATAAAAGTTGTCTTCACCATGCGATCTAATATGTGGAATAGGTTTTTTGATCGCATAAGAAACATGCCACTTGTAGTAGAAAAATGGTTTCCTGGCCTATGCTTTGATATTCGCGATCAGTCTAATATTCCGCCTTTGGCGCTCGAAGAAATAGAAACCATCTTATCCAAAATAGATCCTGAAAAAGCTCAGCATTTAACAAAAGATCTAAAATTGAAGCTTAAATATCCATTTTTCATCCAATGGTATTATTTGCTTAAAGATGAATTTCCAAATTTCGAACCCACTTCTGATCTTTTGTTTTTCGAAATTGTTGATAGATTCATCGCTGAAAAAATACACCATACCAGCTATGCCACAGAGAAAACCATCTTTTGCAGGAAATTAACTGTACTGATGCAGGGGCACAAATCAGTTCCTAAGCTATTACTTATTGAAGATTTAGCCCATTTTAAAAATGCCTATCGAGAATTGCTGGCTGATGGAATTTTGATGGAAGAAAAGCAAGAAGAAGATGGAATTATTGCTGAGTATGTACGTTTTGTACACCCTCACGTATCTGAGTACTTTATATTTTTGGAACGCTATCACGCTGCTGGCAAGAAAGTTAACCAGCGATTTTTCAAGGACATTAACATGCTTTATTCAGGTAATTCGACCCGCTTCCAGTTAATGCAATGGGCTGCTAAAATTATTATTACCAAAGGCAATTTTGAGGAATTAGAGCTGCTAATTTCACAGTCGCTTAACGATTACGAAAAAAAAGCACTGATCCATTTCATCGCCGAAAGTTTAAAATATCTAAAATCTAGAGGGCTATTGCCCCCGCAGCTACAACAGCAAGAATTACATGAAATGATTTGCAGCCATCTGGCTCCTTTAGATTTTGTAGATTCAAGATATTTAGATACTGTTTGCGCCCTCCGAGGTTTTTCCTCGTCCAACAAGCAATCGTTTTTTTATTTATTGGTGCTATCAGTTTATGATTGTCTCTCGATAAACAAATGCCGACTTGCAAAACGATTGAAAGAGATTGAGATGCTACAATTTAATGAAACCGTATTTTCATTATCGCCAATTAAATTACTCCAAAATATCAGCCAACTGATTTCAGGCAGATTGAGTACCAACCCTGAACTTTCTTGGCAAATAGAACAATTTAAGCAAGTTAAACTTAGTATCGAACCTAACAGTGAGAAATTGCCAAGTGATTTAGAAATGCTAGTTTTTGTGCTAATGATTATAAGAGAAAATATTCAAAATCCGAAAGGAGTTTCAAGTATGATAGATGCGATGATTTCTTATTTTCCGCAAATCCTCGTATCGAATAGCCCGTTTTCCGCTTATTTTCTTGCTATCATGGATTTATCATTCAATAGAAGTAATCAGGCTGTAAATGAAAGATTAAGCTCGAAAATTAAAATCAAGATTAAGCAAATAAAGCGTCAGCACTATTCTACCAAGTTTTCAGAAAGTATTTATAAACTTTCAAAAGCATACCAAAACCAAAGATCGGGCAACATAGAGCACGCAATTAATTTTGCCGAGCGTTGTTTGGAAATTTTTAGTCGCAACCAATTACGACTTATAGAAGTTGGCGTTTACGAGCTTCTATCGGAGCTTTACGGTGCAATTGGCAATACGGAGAAAAAAAACGACTATCTATACCAAAAATTTAAATGCTTAAACCAACAAGAAGCTGCGCCGGTTTTAATCGGGAAATAATTAAGGCATTATGCTTTTACTTTGTTAATCGGCGTTAAATCCCAACAATATCACTGTTTTTTTGTTAGCATAATAATTAAGTTATATTTGCCCAGCATTATTAAATGGCAGGCAGATAGTTTTGCATCCCATCAACATGTTAATAATTGAAGCAAAAGAGTAAAAAGCTTCATTTCAATAAATACAAATAATAAAATAAATGAAAATTGCACCTAACACGGTAGTTTCTCTAACTTACGAGCTACATACCACCACTCCAGAAGATAACCAAGTTTTTGTAGAGAAAGCTACTGAAGAAAATCCGCTCGTATTTTTATACGGTGTGGGTATGATGTTGCCAAAATTTGAAGAGCACTTAGCAGGTTTAACTGTTGGTGATGACTATGGTTTTGAACTTGCTCCAGCTGATGGGTACGGCGAAATTGATCCAGGAGCGCATGTTGATTTGCCTACTTCTATGTTTAAAGATGGCGGAGCTGACCTTCCAAACGTTGGTGATGTAATTCCTTTGCAAGATAACCAAGGCAACCAATTTCGTGCTGGTGTAACTGCAGTTGGCGAGGAAGTGGTTTCGGTAGACTTAAACCACCCAATGGCTGGTAAAAACCTAATTTTTGCAGGTAAAATTTTAACGGTGAGAGAAGCAACTGCAGATGAGCTTGCTCATGGTCACGCTCACGGAGCTGATGGACACTCTGGCCACTAATTGAATAATTTCGAACATCGAATGTTCGTTACAAATAAAAAATCCTGAAGTCGAACTTCGGGATTTTTTATTTCTGTACAATTACTTAATTACCTTACCGTTAATTAGCGATATCGGAGATGCATCTAAAGCGTTGGCGGTGCTTAACTTTAGCGTACCACGTACCTTTATCGTTTGGTAAGTAAACTTCGTTGGTTCGGCCAATTGAACCTCTACCATTATAGGCACACCATTTTTGCCACAATAAAAGCACTGGTTAATTGGTAAAGTAGAAAGCATAAATTTTGTTTGCTTCATGCCATCCTTAATAGGAACAATATATCCTTCCAATTCAAAAGGCTTACCTGCCCGTTTTTTAATATCGTTATTAAAAATGGCGTACATTTCACTATCGTCTTTAGCCATTTTAAACTCTACATCTCCAATTACATCCCAATTTGCAGATACAATTTGATCGCTTGGATCATGTTGCGCATTGGCTTTATTGAGCCCCAAGCCAGCTAATAGCAGTAATAATAAAGTTAGTTTTTTCATGTGTGTTTTCTTGTATTTCCCCCATCGTTAGGCACAAAGCAATCCTAAACGAAGTAATTAATTTTAATTGTGTGAAATTGCTTTATGCCACTGTAATGACTTCATTAATTTTCCGCCAAAATTTTAGCTATGTTGGAACGGTATGCCTGGATGGCCGGAATAATTGCTGCTAAAACGCCGATCAACAATCCCGCTCCTAACAAATAGAGCTCTTCTTTAATAAAAAGAAGTCCATTCATTTTTGCCTGACTACTCTCCTGATAACTACTAACCAGTTGCAATATGCCATGCCCCAAAGCTACGCCTACAATTGCCCCTATCATCGTCAAAATTAAACCTTCTAAAATGATTAACGAAAAAAGTTTGGCTTTTGATGCCCCTAAAGTTCGCATGATAGCTAAATCGTACCTTCTTTCTTTTAACGAATTATAAAGATTTACAAATACACTGATGGCAGCCACTAACATAATCAGTACTGCAAACCATTGTAAAGTATCAACCCCAACGCCAATCAAAGAGAACAAACGCGTACTTTCCTGCGCCGGACTAGCAGCCTGCATATTGGTGGTTTGATTTACCATCATCGGAAACATGGCCACTGCCATTGGCGAACGGTACTGAATTAACAGCGAGGTATATTCACGGTCTTCATCGTGATTTTGCGCTTCTTCGTCGTGCCCTTCATCGCCATGCATTTTCCAAACACTTCCTATACCCGTTAAAATTAAGTTGTCGGTTACGTTTTGCTGCGGCGATAAAATACCCACCACTTTATAAGCATGATCCTTATGCTGATCATTCATTTCTGTTAAACCATGCCCGCCAAAGAAGGTATCACCAACCTTCAGCTGCTGTTCATTTGCTACTGCGGCGCCAATAGTAGCTTCCATATCAGCCTGCCAAAATTTACCCTGCTGTAATTTTAAGCCATAAAGGCTGATGTAATTGCTATCAGTTCCAACAATGCGTACACCATTGTAATTATCGCCTAAAGCCAACGGGACAGCTCGTTTCACAAAAGGATTGCGCATTAGCTTTTTAGCTTCGTTCATCGGAATATTTCCCGTTGGAAAATCAATGTAATAAATGCTACTCAAAATCAATTGCAGCGGACTGCCTTTTGCACCAACTACCAAATCAATATCTTTTGAATTCTTTGTAAGCTTATCTTCTATCTGTGTTGAAGCTAATAATAAAACAGTTAAAATTGCAGTACCAAAGGCGACTAACAAAATGTTAAGCACAGCATTTAATGGCTTTGACCAAATGTTTTTCCAACTTATTCTAAACGGGCTCATGCTAAACTATAGGTTAGATTAAATGCATCTTTAACTCTTTTATCATGTGTGGCAACTACCAAAGTAGCCTGATTAATTTCCGATTGCTGTTTTAACAAAGCTAATACCGCTTCAGCATTTTTATCGTCTAAACTTGAAGTAGGTTCGTCCGCAATAAGCAACGTCGGTTTGTTGATTACAGCTCGAGCAATAGTAACCCTTTGCAACTGACCTTGGCTCAATTGCTGAGGATACGCATTTTTTTTATGCAGCATGTCCAAAGAAGCTAAAACATCATCGATGCGTTGCTGATCAGTAGTTAGCCCAGCAAAACTTTGTGCCAACAGGAGGTTTTCAACTACACTTAAACTTTTAATCAAATGTGGCTTTTGGAATATAATACCGATGTGCTGCCCTCTGAAAGCATCTAGTTTTTTCGACGTTAATTCATATAAGTTAGTGTTATTAATACTCACGTTACCACTAGAAGGTTTTAACAAGCCAGTTAAAATGTGCAGTAGTGTAGTTTTTCCGCTTCCGGATTGCCCCAACAGCAACCACTGTTCAGCATCCTTAACCGTCCAATCCGCAAATGTTAATGCTGGAGCGCTGCCATATTGATGTGAAATAGATGTTATAGAAATCATACGATCAATTGCTGTTTGCCACAAAAATAACATAAGCGTTTGGATAGTAAGGGATGAATGTGTAAAGTATTTGCGACTATCGATCAACGGATTGATTTTATAGTTGACGTTAGTTTTTGCAAACTATTTTTCGAAATCCAAAAGCTTAATAAACGTTGCAGTTTAATTTAAACGCAAAGGAAAAAGAAATCGCTAATGCCGCCAAAGTTTCCGACTTTGCGTACCCTGCGCAACTCGCCGAAATCTTTGCGGTTAAAATCATCCTTAATTTAAACGCAAAGGAAAGAAGAAATCGCTAAGGCCGCCAAGCTTCCGACTTTGCGTACGCTGCGCAACTCTCTAAAATCTTTGCAGTTAAAGTCATCCTTAATTTAAACGCAAAGGAAAAAGAAATCGCTAAGGCCGCCAAGCTTCCAACTTTGCGTGCTCTGCGCAACTTATAAAATCTTTGCGGTTAAAATCGTCCTTAATTTAACGAAAAGAAAAAAACTGCTAAGGCCGCCAAGCTTCCGACCTTGCGTACCCTGCGCAACTCTCTAAAATCTTCGCGGTTAAAATCATCCTTAATTTAAACGCAAAGGGAGGAAGAAATCGCCAAGGCCGCCAAGCTTCCGACTTTGTGTGCTCTGCGCAACTCTCCAAAATCTTTGCGGTTAAAATCATCCTTAATTTAAACGCAAAGGAAAAAACGCGAAGGCCACCAAGCTTCCGACCTTGCGTACCTGCGCAACTCTCTAAAATCTTCGCGGTTAAAAACATCCTTAATTTAACGCAAAGGAAAAAAGAAATCGCTAAGGGTGCCAAGCTCCCGACTTTGCGTACGCTGCGCAACTCTCCAAAATCTTTGCGGTTAAAATCATCCTTAATTTAAACGCAAAGGAAAGAAGAAACCGCTAAGGCCGCCAAGCTTCCGACTTTGCGTACCCTGCGCAACTCTCTAAAATCTTCGCGGTTAAAAACATCCTTAATTTAAACGCAAAGGGAGGAAGAAACCGCTAAGGCCGCCAAGCTTCCAACTTTGCGTACGCTGCGCAACTCTCCGAAATCTTTGCGGTTAAAATCGTCCTTAATTTAACGAAAAGAAAAAAACCGCTAAGGCCACCAAGCTTCCGACCTTGCGTACCCTGCGCAACTCTCCAAAATCTTTGCGGTTAAAATCATCCTTAATTTAAACGCAAAGGAAAGAAATAGGCGCTTCCAAATCAAAAGCTTTTAATATTATCAAAACTACTTCGTGTAAAGTATACACTACAATTAATTTGCCTTGTATCTCATTTATTATATATTTACAATATCTTTTTACATCTATAAAATTAATAACAAACAAATGATTAAACGGACGGTTGTTTAACCGAACGATAGTACAATTTATTATGGCAGAGGAACTGAACAACGAGATAGAAGTCACAGAAATACACAATAAGGAACAATTTGAGGAAGAGGTAGTACAGCATTTAAATAATCCTGTTACCGATTTAAAACCTATTGTTAAGGAATATCTAACCTCTGTTAAGAGCGTAAAAAAAGAAGGAAATAAGTTTTATTTTTCTGATGGTGAAGCTACCGTAGAAGTACGTATAGTTAGCGACGAAATTATAAGAGTGCGTTTAGCACCTCATGGCGTTTTCTTAGCCGACTTCTCTTATGCTGTTGAACAAGTGGACAAAAAAGTATCAACTTTTAAACTAGAAGATACTACGGATGCTTATTTGATATCAACCAACACCATAACTTGTAAAGTAAGCAAAGCTGATTTTTTAATCTCTTTTGTGGATAATATTACCGGTTTGGTAACAAGTGCTGATGCTTCTCCGATGCACTGGGAGGAAAATGCCGAGTTTGGTGGCTACTATGTGTATGCAACCAAACAATGCCAAGCAGAGGAAAACTTTTTTGGTTTGGGCGACAAATCTGGCAACATGAATTTACGTGGCCGGAAATTCCAAAATTGGAATACTGATGCCTATTCCTACGGTTGGGACCAAGATCCTTTGTATCGTACCATTCCTTTTTACATGGGTATTAACCAAGGCGAAACTTATGGAGTATTCTTCGATAATACCTTCAAATCATACTTCGACTTTGGAATGGAAGATAATAGTAAAACCAGTTTTTGGGCGGATGGCGGAGAACTTCAATACTATTATATTCATGGTCCACACATGATGGATGTGGTAAAACGATATCAATCACTAACGGGCACCCATCAATTACCGCCGAAATGGGCGATCGGCTATCACCAATGCCGCTGGAGCTATTATCCAGAAAGCAAAGTACGTGAGATTGTAGATGGATTCAGATCTCAAAACATTCCTTGTGATGCCATTTACTTGGACATTGATTACATGGATGGCTACAGGTGCTTCACTTGGAACAAGAAATACTTCCCTGATCCTAAAAAGATGATCAAGGAACTGGCCGACGTGGGCATGAAAACTGTGGTAATGATTGACCCCGGAATTAAGGTTGACGATAATTATTGGGTATTTAAAGAAGGTAAGGAAAACAATTATTTCTGCCGCAGAAGCGATGATTATTTCATGGAAGGGCACGTTTGGCCAGGCCGTTGCCAATTTCCCGACTTCACTAACCCTACGGTTCGAGAATGGTGGGGCGGCCTGTATAAGGAACTAGTAGATATGGGCGTTGCCGGATTTTGGAACGATATGAACGAACCAGCAGTTTTTGGTTCGGGAACTTTCCCTAATGATGTACGCCACAATTACGATGGCTACCGCGGCTCGCACCGTAAAGCGCACAATGTTTACGGTATGCAAATGGTTCGTTCAACCTATGAAGGCCTCAAAAAACTACAACGCAACAAACGCCCGTTTACCATTACAAGAGCAGGCTATGCCGGCATGCAACGTTATGCTTCCGTTTGGACTGGCGATAACGTGGCAACTTGGGAGCACTTAAAAATTGCCAACATCCAGTGTCAACGAATGTCAATTTCTGGCGTTCCGTTTTGCGGTACTGATATTGGCGGCTTTAGTGGAGAGCCAGATGGAGAGTTATTTACACGCTGGATACAACTTGGCGTATTCTCCCCTTTTATGCGGGCCCACTCTGCAGGCGACACACGTGAGCGTGAACCTTGGAGCTTCGGCGAGCCATTTACCTCAATTAATCGCAAGTTCATTGAGCTACGCTATAAATTGATGCCTTACATTTACTCGGTATTCTGGGAGCATCACCGATATGGATTCCCAATTTTGAGGCCGCTGGCGATGTTAGAACAAGAAAATATTGCTAACCACTACCGCCAAGATGAATTTACTTTCGGCGATAAAATTTTAGTTTGCCCTGTACTGGAACAAGGTGCTTCTTCTAGAAGAGTGTATTTGCCAAAAGGAAAATGGTATAACTATTGGACCTTGGAACTGCTTAATGGCGAAAATGAATACGTGGTGGATACTCCGCTGGATACCATGCCACTTTTTGTAAGGGCTGGGTCTGTAATGCCAGAATATCCAGTGATGCAATACGTTGGTGAAAAACACATCGACGAAGTTTGGTTGAATGTATACTATGCCGATTATGAAGTGAATTCGTTTATGTATGAAGATCACGGAGACACTTTTGCTTACGAACAAGACATCTATTTGGAAAAAAAATTCAACGTAAAAGGCGATGCTAACAGTTTCAACATCGAACAAACCATAGAAGGCTTGTACACGCCAACATATGAACTTTATGATTTCCGCATTATAGCGTTACCATTTAAAGTAGCGAAAGTTTTTGTTGATGATAAAGAAGTGGTTGATTTTATTATCAATGAGCGTGGTATTTTACGTTTCAAGTCAAATAAAAATTTCTCTAGGATTAATATCGTAAAAGGATAGCAATCCCAATCGCCGTCACTTCATTTGAAAATTAAATTCAATTAGAAGTGACGGCATAAATTAACCCGAAATGTATCAGAAATTTAAAACGCTCTACCTGCATCATTTCAAATTAGTATTTGCACTAAACTTTGCCCTAAGCTTATACTTCGTTAATTTATTTTATCTCAAAGGTTTCGATAAGGTAGGCCTATATAATTTAGCTATCGCATTTAAACTTCTAGGTTACACCGCTACAGCTGCCATTGAGAAGCTATTTTTCAATCGGCGAATTTTTTACTATTACAATTTGGGCATTAGCTATCGAAGACTTTTAGGCATATTCTTTCTGATAGACTTTATCATTTTTGTGTGTTTTATACTTCTTTGTGCGTTATGGATCAGCTTTATATAGATAGCGTACAACACAGTTTCGGGAGTAAAAACGTACTGAATAACGTTTACTTGCAATGCGATATTGGAGAAATCATTGGTGTTTTGGGTCGCAACGGCTGTGGCAAATCTACCTTGCTAAAGATCATATTTGGCACTATCAAACCCAATTTTAAGAATTTGAAAATAGATGAACAAATTATCGACAAAGCTTATCTAACGGGGAAAGTTGCCTATTTATCACAAGCATTTTTCATCCCTCATTACCTCAAACTAAGTGTTGCCGTAGCGCTCTACACCAACCTGCATCAAACAAAGTTGATGAATTTAGAGCTGATCAATAGTAATATTAATCAACCTATCGGTAAACTTTCCGGAGGATATAGACGTTTTGTTGAAGCTTTGTTGTTGATTTATAGTGATGCCAAGTTTGTACTGCTCGATGAGCCATTTTCGCAACTGTCGCCTCAACTTATCGATGAACTGAAAGTCCATATCAACGTTATGCAACCTCACAAAGGTTTTATAGTTACAGATCATTACTATCAACAAATCGTGGATATTTCATCCAAAATAACCTTGATTAACCATGGCTGTAATTATCATATTAATACAATCGATGATTTAATTCTTCACGGTTACCTGCCCAACCGTTAAATTTTATTAGTTTTAAACATGCCAAGTAAAAAAACCACAACTGCGGAAAAAATAAGCAAAACACCTGTGAAACGTGCTAAAAAAGTGACAGATCAAGTTGCTTTGCAGCAATTTCAAACACCGGTTTGGCAACATACTCTTTTTACCGATTTTGACATTTCCTTATTTCTTCTGGGAAAACATTTTAGGCTTTACGAAAAAATGGGTGCACATCTGTGTGAAGTTAATGGTGTATCTGGAGTTTATTTTGCAGTTTGGGCGCCCAATGCACAAAAAGTATGTGTAATGGCCAATTTTAACGGATGGAACAAGGAAAGTCACCTGCTCTATAACCGTTGGGATCAGTCTGGAATTTGGGAAGGGTTCATTCCTCATGTTAAAAAAGGAGAAATCTATAAATATTTCATCAAAGGTTTTGATGGTACTGACCTAGAAAAGAGTGATCCGTATGCCTTTCATGCTGAACACCCTCCACATAAAGCTTCTATAGTTTGGGATACAGACTATCAATGGAAGGACAAGGCTTGGATGAACAAGCGTGAGAAACTTAATGCGCTTAACCAACCTATCTCAGTTTACGAAGTGCATTTAGGTTCTTGGCAAAGAGATCCAGCAAATACAGAACGAGTGTTAAGCTACGGTGAAATTGCGAAAACGCTAGTGCCTTATGTGGTAAACATGGGCTTCACACATGTGGAATTTCTGCCTGTAATGGAATACCCGTACTATCCTTCGTGGGGCTATCAAGTAACGGGCTATTATGCTGCAAGCTCTAGGCACGGTTCTCCACAAGATTTAATGTTACTTATCGAGGAGTTCCATAAAAATGGCATCGCCGTGATTTTAGATTGGGTTCCTTCGCATTTCCCGGGTGACGCCAATGGCTTATATCATTTCGACGGTACGCATTTATATGAACACTCCGATATGCGAAAGGGTTTCCACCCCGACTGGAAATCGTACATTTTTAACTATGATAGAAATGAAGTACGCTCATTTTTGATCAGCAATGCCATGTTTTGGTTGGATAAATATCATTTGGATGGACTTCGGGTAGATGCCGTTGCGTCAATGTTGTACTTCGATTTTAGCAGGACTGAGGGAGAATACGGATTGAATGAATACGGCGGAACTGAAAACTTAGGCGCTATAAAATTTCTTCAGGATATGAACGAAGCAATTTATGGGAACTTTAAGGGCGTTCAAACCATTGCTGAAGAAAGCAGCACGTACGATGGCGTGACGAGACCAGTTTACGCTGGTGGCTTAGGTTTTGGAATGAAATGGATGATGGGCTGGATGAACGACACCTTAAAATACTTCAAACTTAATCCAATCAGCCGAAAATACCACCATCATCAGCTTACATTTAGTTTGACTTATGCCTTTACCGAAAATTTCATGTTGCCGCTGTCACACGATGAAGTAGTGCATGGAAAATCACCCATGATTTATAAAATGCCGGGCGACGAATGGCAGAAATTCGCCAATTTGCGTGCCCTGTATAGTTATATGTGGACACATCCGGGTGCTAAGTTACTTTTTATGGGCAATGAATTCGCACAAACATCCGAATGGAATTGCTTCGAATCACTCAACTGGGATTTATTGCAATATGCGCCACATCAAGGTATGCAAAGGCTGATTAAAAAGTTAAATGAACTTTATGTTAATGAACCAGCACTCTACGAACATAACTTTTCGTATGAAGGATTTGAGTGGCAGGAAGCCGACGATGTGGAACAATCTGTGTATGTATACCAACGAAAAGGTAAAAAGGCAAAAGATACATTAATTGTAGTTATCAACCTGACACCCGTGTATCGAGAAAACTATAGACTTGGTGTACCAACAAAAGGAAAATGGAGAGAGATTTTTAACTCAGATGCGCAGGATTTTGATGGTAGCAACCAACTTAATGAAGTTAAAAACACAGAAGATATCGATGCTCAGCGGCACAAACAATCCGTTATCATTAATATACCTCCTTTAGGTGTGAGTATTTTTAAAAAAACAAATAGACCCCTCTAATGCCGACAATCAAAATCGAGTAAAGTTTTTCGCGAGATGTGTAAATATGTTCACTTGGCCGCGTTATTATTTTGAGACGTGATGATGGCATATCAATCAAATCATGCTAAATTAAAGCGAATTGTGGGATTGAGTAAAAAATAAGCTCGACAATTTAAAATTGCTATGATATTTGATACACCGTAGGTAGTTTACCAACCACCTATGGAAGTATTTTCTTTATCAAAAACTGATGTTCCTAAGCAAAGGTTTGTACCGCCGTACTTATTTTTGCACAAATTACGCTCAAAAGTCACTAATCATGCTGGCTTTTTTAAAATCACTATGGCTGTGCTATTGTCCGGAGTGGCATTTATCTCTTGGGACACTTGGAGATCAAATCTGTACAAGGATTACGATTTTAACAGCCAAAGTATCATGTACTCTCTTAAAAAAATGAGAGCGAAAGAGTTCACTGTAGCGGCAGAATATTACGCAAAAGGTAATAAAGCACGAGCTACTGAAATTATTGCTCAATATTACCGATTAAATCCAAGAAACATTGAACTAGGGTTGATTTATGCGCAAATGCTAACTTCGGAAGGCTACTTTGACGTTAGTAAGCTGGTACTTAACACCATTTTTTTAAAGGCGAATGATCAACAAAAACAAGAAACGGCATATACAATGGCCATTACTTTTTTAAAAGAAGAAAACTATATTTATTGCAAATACTGGCTTAAAAAAATTTCGAAAAATAATTTTCGATATGATCAGGCGCAACAGTTAATCGCTAAAATCAAACCCTTTACCAATAGTTAAGTTATTAGCGCCAATTAATTACCTTCGGTTTTAAAAAGATCAAACCTGCAGTAGCAGCAATTAACCCCAGCAGGATGATTAATGGCAATTTCAAATACTGAGGCTTTTTGATTGCTATTTCCTGATTTTTACCCATGTAAATTAAGCTATCCCAATAGTAAGGTAAAAGGAGCGAATTGCTTGATTTAATAGTCCTAATCCAGCTTAACTTTGCTTCATGCAGTGCGTTAACGGGATTGCCACTATTGCCTAAGTGTTCATAAAAACTAGCGGTGATAGTGGCAGCTGCTTCGTCATTAACATTCCACAAACTAGCTATTGTAGCTAAGCTTCCAACAGCATTAAATCCCCTTGCCATACTTATAATTCCCTCTCCATTAGCCAATACACCGTCAGCCGTTTGGCAGGCACTCAGCACTACCAAGTTAGGCGCTTTTACTGCATTTGAGAGCTCAAATAGATAAAATTTTTGCTTTCCAAAATCTAAGGTGGGCTCAGCATTAGCTCCGGAAAGATAAGCATGTGTGCCAATGTGAAGCACATTACTTTTGGCAAAAAGCTTATTAAAGGCATTTACATTTACCCGGCTATCTAATAAAAAGGTTCCAGCAACCTGCTTACCAATCAACTCTGCTTCTTTTGCCATGTAAGTTAAATTAGCCTTATCGCCTTTAGAATGGGTTAAAAACATGCCTGAAAAAGCATTATTTGACTGATGTTGGGTTTTAGCTTGAACGGTTTTTAGCGAAAATCCGTAGTCAATCAAATAATTGTTAATTAAAAAAGGCCAACCCGAAATATTATCCGAATAGTTAGGTTTACAAATCAGTCCATCAAAGGACAGATAACCTAGCACCCCATCTGGAATAACGGTTATTTTCTCGTTGCCTTTTAAATTCAGTGGAGCTAAAATAAGCTGATAAATACGATAAGAAGCGTTAAAGAAGTCTTTAGGATTGTTCATCATCGCCGACGGACCTTGATGAAAATAATTTTTTACGAAATTACCTATAGCCAATTTGGTTTGCTCTGCGTTGGGCAGCTTTAACACTTTAACTATTTTATTTCTATTGATATTGATGATGTACGTATTGTTCTCGCCAATAAAATATTCAATAAATCGATGGGAAGGCAGGTTGTTTAAATCAATGCCATTTTGTGCTGATTCATCATAGTGTTTATATCTTTTGGCTAACGTTTTATCCAACAAAGCCAAATCAAACTTTAGGCTTTCAATTTCCTTAGCTAAGTTTTTGTCATTGGTTTCTTGTAGCTGCTTTTCCAAATAGATGATTTGCTTTTCTAGACTTTGTTTTTTGCGTAGTTCAACTTCGTTACCATCATGACTATTCAATTGTCGGTTCCTTCGGATTTGATCTAATAATGTTCTAGCTTTGCCTTGCTCTGCAAGTTCTAAAATATGGTGTAAATACTTAATTTCATTTGTATTTTTATACAACTGATAGCTTATATCGATACCTTGCTCTACAATTTTTTTAAGATTGTTTTGCAAGCGTTCCTTAGTCAGGTCTGCAGCAAATTCCTCCCTCATACCATTAGCAGACAATAGACTTAAATCAACATAACTTAATGCTAAATTCGCTTTATTTAATTGCAGATGTGTTTTTGAAAGTAGCATAAAGGCGTCAACGAGCATATTATCGCCATAAATACGAGATTTTACAATCTGTCCATTTTCATCAATAATCCCGAGGGTCAACAGTGTTCTCTTAGCATAGTCATTAGCCTTTAAAATAGCTGACTGCCCTAAGTAAACGTTAGCAATTTTTGTATACAAATTGGCTCTTTCCCTCAACCTTGATTTAACAAAGTATTGGTTCAGGAGATGAAGCGCTTTAAAGTAATGTTGATTAGCTTTTGCTAAATTGAGTTGCTTTTGAAAAATATTTCCCGCTGTTGTATAGGATCCAATCAGCCAATATGCAGTTTCAGCGTCTGTAGCTTTTTGTCGTTTTATATTTTCGGCTATCACTGCGGCTGCATCGTTATATTTTCCATCATCGTACAATACATCGGCCAGTATGTTATTGAGCATAATACGAACAAATTGGCTTGGTTTTAAGGCCAAGCCTTTGGAAATTATCGAATAGGCATCCGTAAAACGAGCCATTGATCGATAAGAAATAGCCATGTTCGCGTACGTTGCAGCGACCTCATCGTTATCAATACTAAATTCCAAGGCCTGCCTTTGAAGATAAAGGGCACGCTCGTAATCGCCCAAACGAGTGTAATTGTTACTTAAGGGCTTAATTACATAAGCTGCTATGTTATAGCTGAGGACCTGATACTTCCTAAAAAAAACAAGCGCACTTTCATAAGAATGTATCGACTGTAGAATTTTTCCGTCAAGCAACTGATAATAGCCTAATGTACTTAACAAATTCAGCCAAGCGAAATGCTCTTCAGCATTTTGGGTTTGCCTCCACACCTGCTTTTGCGCTTTGGCAATTAAATCGGAAGCGAGTTGTGGATGGCTATTCGCCTCGTCAAGCTGCTCGTAAATCCAGTTGGTCAAATCATTTTTAGCTTTTAAGCTTTCCAATTTAGCGGAGCGATCACTGTTTTGCGCAAATACAAAACTGTTACTTTGAATTAGCAAAACTAAACCGATATATTGTAAAACTTTTAAAAGCATTGCTTCTAAAAATACAAAAAAGAATAGGTGGAATTTAATTCTAACAAAATTTAACCAACATAGTGTATGGTTTTTGTTACAATTAAAAGCAACTAAAGCAAGTAAAAATACTTAGTTACGCTGCGACAAATACGCTTTTTTAGTGGCATTAAGTTGATAATTTATTTACATGCTTAATGCGGCATTTTTTTTGGCTCATTCATATCATTAAACTAAAAATGAGTCATGAAAATAAACACTAACTTTTTAACCACCCGCTTGGCTGTAGCAGCTGCCGTGGTACTATCTATTACCTCTTGTAAAAAAGACGACAACGACGATATGATGATGAACACCCAATTGTCGTTTGTAAATACTGTTGAAGGCTCGGCAGCACAAGACGTTTACATTAACGACTTAAAAGTGAACACTTCTGCGGTAGCATACGGAAGTGCACTAACTGACATTTCCACTTCGTCGGGCAGCAAAACTATTTCTTTCAAAAACACTGGATCTGCCACCGTTACTGCATCGGCAAATGTGGAAGCAAATGCTAATTCATCGCAAACTGCTTTCCTAGTGAAGCAAGCTAATGGTAATTTAGCAGTAAGTACTTATGCAAATGATAATACTACTACTAGCGGAAAAGTGAGGGTACGATTTATTAACGTTGCGCCAATGTTGAGCAGCACTATTAATGTAGCTACTACTACAGGCACCAATTTAATTTCGGCACTTGCATTTAGGGTTGCGTCGGCTTATCAAACTATTGATGCCAACACCAACTTAAACGTTACCATGTCGGGTTCATTGGAGGTAACTACCATTGCTGGTTCAGAATTGCAGGCCGGAAAAGTTTATACGATTTGGTTTGACAGCTCGAGCACCACGAAAGCAAAATACCACATTGTGGTACAAAAATAAGAGAAGCGGCTTTAAGCCGCTTTTTTTATGCTGCATCTTTTAACATCGAATTTTTGCTGGTATCTTTCATAAAAACGTAAACAATCAAAGAAAAAGCAATACATCC
Source organism: Pedobacter sp. (assembly GCF_965249885.1). Classification (GTDB taxonomy): domain Bacteria; phylum Bacteroidota; class Bacteroidia; order Sphingobacteriales; family Sphingobacteriaceae; genus Pedobacter. Next base: position 657,620 of record NZ_OZ252254.1, read on the forward strand.
TGTGATGTACCAATAATAATATTCCTCCACCTGCTGTTGTTTAAACCATAAGGCTACGTATTCAGCCGATCCACCAAATACTGCAACAGTAACTGCGTAAGGCAAACCCACACCTAAAGCTCTAATGTGCGTTGGAAATAACTCTGCTTTTACCACGGCATTAATTGAGGTGTACCCGGAAACGATAATCAATGCGACTATAAGGTATATAAAAGCTTCCCATAAATTATTTGCTTTACTTAAACCTTGTAACAGTGGTACGGTAGCCACGGTTCCAGCGATGCCAAAACCTATCAGTAAAGGTTTTCTACCAATTTTATCAGAAAGCAATCCAAAAAGCGGCTGTAAACAAGCGAAGATAAAAAGCGAAACAAAGGATAGTAAGGTTGATTCTTGTTTGGTTAGATTCACTGTATTAACCAAAAATTTCTGCATGTAAGTGGTATACGTATAAAATGCCAGAGTTCCTCCCAAAGTTAAACCTACTACAACTAACAATGATTTTGGATACTTAAGTAGTTCCTTTAACGACCCGTTCTTTTTCAACGGTTCAGTGGCAGTTGGTTGACTTTGTTGAAATGCATCAGTTTCATGCAGGCTTTTTCGCAGATATAACGCCACAATAGCCAATGCAGCACCTATTACAAAAGGAATACGCCAACCCCACGCATGTAGCGCATCTTCAGACAGAATAAATTTTTGCAAGATTAGCTGTACACCGAGTGCAGAAAGTTGCCCGCCAATTAGCGTAACATACTGGAAACTAGAATAAAATCCTCTCCTATTACTTGTAGCCATTTCGCTCAGGTAGGTTGCCGAAACGCCATATTCTCCGCCTACACTTAATCCTTGTAGCAACCTAGCAATCAATAAAATGACCGGTGCGATTACTCCTATTTTTTGATAAGTTGGCGTTAGGGCTATTAGCAATGATCCGAAAGACATCAACAACACCGACAAGGTCATTGCTTTTTTGCGACCTATGCGATCTGCTAAGGATCCAAAAAGCCATCCGCCTACAGGACGCATTAAAAAGCCTACCGCAAAAATACCCGCTGTATTTAACAACTGAGCGGTTTGATCACCATTTGGGAAAAAAGATCCTGAAAAGTAAATGGCAAATGCGGCATAAGCATACCAATCGTACCATTCTACCAAATTACCAATTGATCCACCAATAATGGCCTTTATCCTACCTGAAACAGATAATTCCTTCTCAAACAACTGCTGTTGCAACATATTCAATAGTTTTGATTAACTACAAGTTAACAAGCTTTATCAAATTATTCGAAGATACGCAAGTAATTTGCCTGAAAAAACTATGCCCATGGCATGAACAATCTGTTACAACTATTTGAAGATGATACGAAAAGTAGTGCCTTCACCTAATACACTATCCACTTCGATACTATCCCCCATTGCTTCAATTTGGTTTTTAGTAATGAAAAGTCCAAATCCACGGGCATCACTATTACCATGGAAAGTTTGGTTCAAACCAAACAACTTTTCGCCATTTTTAGCAAGATCAATTCCAACACCATTATCGCTAATACTTAATATGTATCCAGTTCCGATAGACTGGCCACTAATTGTGATTATTGGTGTACGCAAGGCATGGCTATAGCGCAATGCATTAGAAACCAAGTTAAGCAAAACGCTCTCCAGATAAGCTTTGTTAAAATAAACAAAAATATCATCCGACACTTGATTAATAATCGTGGCTCCTTTACTTAAAATTTGAGCCTCTTGCGTATGAATAGCATTATTTATGTAATCAAGCAAATTAAGTGGTTCTTTAACTAAATTAATGCTGGTTTGAATATTTATAATTGCATTTAGATTGTATAAAGTATCGTTTAAATTAATTACCACCTTACGCAGTAATTTAATCATTTCGTCCCTTTCTTCATTAGTTTCAGCATTACTAATCAGGGCGCTGATTCCATCGATATTGCTTGCATGCGAACGCAAATTATGTGAAACGATGTAGGAGAAATTAAGTAAACGCTTATTTTGCTCATTCACCAGCTCATAGGACTTGTGAAGTGTTTCCTCTGCTTCCTTAATTTCCGTGATATCCATCATAATTCCACGAAGCTTTTGTGGTGACTCCAAATTTGGTACGATGTTTACACTATCTCTAATCCAAACTAAAGATCCATCTTTCGCAATCATTCTGTACTCGTGCTCATGATGCATTTTTTCGAAAAGCTCCTTTTTTAAATAGGCTTCTATTCCTTTTCTATCTTCAGGATACATTTTTTCGAAGAAGAAACCTGGCTCAGCCGACCATTCCTCAGGCGTATAGCCCAAAATATCAACTATTTTATTGCTGATAAAAGTATTAGTGAATTGCTCGTCGACAGACGCTTCCCAAACGATACCCTCAATTGAATTTACTAAATCTTCTATGTGTTTTTGCGATGCAATGAGCTGTTCTTCATATACAATTTGCTGCGTGATGTCGTCAACAATGATGATATGATTATCCGGACTGTCGCCAGCTTGCCAAAGTGGGCTTATGATGGCATTTGCCCAAATCAGCTGATTGTCTTTATTCACATACCTTCTCACCGAGGAGAATTGCCTGATTTCTCCATTGCGAAGGCGTTTAAAATTTTGTGCATCGGCAGCTAAATCATCTTCGTAAATGAGCGTTTTTATTTTGGTTTTGTTTAGCTCTTCAAGAGAATAACCAAGTAGGTTGCACAAAAACGCATTTGCCTCTAAAAATTCACCGGTTATCGAGTTTACTTTACCAATTCCAATAGCGGCATTGTCAAAAATTGTTTTGTACTTATTCTCAGCATCAATAAGCATATCGCTTTGCTTAGCCAAGGTTAAATATAGTTGAGCCTGTTTATTTAACAAACGCAATAAAAGGTAGCTAGATAAAAAAGTTAGGATTATACCGAATGTCAGAAGAGCGATTAGGGAATAATCGGTATAAATACTCCGTATATCAGTCAAGTAAATCTTCCAATCTCCTTCTTCAAACGTACGTGTTTCAATGGTGTTATCGGTTTGATCGGCACCTTCCAGAAAAAATTCTTCTTTTCCATCTAACGGATCGATCTTCGAAAATTGAAATTGATAATATGGATACTTACTATTATCTATCCCGGCGGCTTTTAAAAGTTCTTTCAGTTTAATGACCACTGCGGCAAAGCCCCAAAATTTATTATTTATGAAAACAGGAAGCCGCCCCACTACGCCCTGACCACCCTGCACTAAATTTACAGGCCCTTGAAAGTAAATTTTACGTTTGGCAATTGCTTTTTTTGCAGCAAGTTTATTTTGTATCCCAGTTTCAAGCACATTTAGTCCGATGGCTCGTTCATTACCTTTTAAGGGGTACATGTATTTAATTACACCATTGGGCGCCAGCTGCACTCCCTGCAAATAGGGATTTCCTTTATAAATTTCAGCAGCTATTTGCTCGAAATTTTGAGGATTTCCTTTTCGATCTACGGTAAGCGCTAACGTTAACGTGATGTTTTGGCTGCCTTTCAGTAATTGCCCTAGCCGTAGCTCTACACTTTCGAGCATAGCTCTAGCCTCCCGTTCGCGACTTTCTTTTATAGTAGCATAACGTTGTTGGCCTATTAAGCAAATGATCCCAATAAGGACAATGAAAAAAAATGATGCGGTAAGTTTGGGATTTAGAACAAACCAGTTAATTTTTATAGGCTTTTGTCGAACAATCATTTAGAGGTTACTTTATTAGATTGGTGCAAACTTAACTTTTTGAGTATGAACAAAAAATGGCAATTATCATTTTAAGCCAAAATAAGATTAAGAAATGATTATTGGAAATTCAATATAACATTTTTGTTACTTATCATATTCGGTTTCAAAAAATCTATTTACCAAACACAAATTCATTGCTAAAGTTTAAATCTCAATTTGAAAAACTTGACTTCAACAACATAATTAACGTACAACTTGTAAAATCATTCAATATCGGCACACTTTAAGTTTTATTACTGCATACTTTAATACATAATTATAAAATTTTGGAGTAGTCTAAAATTCGGGTAAAAGCAAGTTAAGATTATAGGGAGATATAGATTATTGAGTATTATCTCAACATGAAATTAATGGCAAAGCTTGATGTAGGCGATAGAGTAGACATTTACCGTGAAATCTTTATTTTAAGCTATAATGGTGAGCTTTAAAGGATATATACCTCTTTTAAACTTTCTACTACTATTTCACATCAACATCCAATGGTGCAATATCACATTTCAAATTTTGATGATTTAATACAACTTTTATGTTACCTTTGGCTAACAACCACGCTCAAAACTATTTAACTACTTTATAAGGCATGGATGCTTCGGTATCCGTAATTTTTATTGCTAACCATGTTATCCTACAGCTCGTTTTCGGACGTAGAACTTTTGGAATTGCTAAAGAATGAAGATACCGCAGCTTATACTGTAATTTATAATCGGTACTTCCACCCACTTTTTATTCATGCGTTACAGAAGTTAAACGACAAAGAAGAAGCACAGGATATTGTTCATGAGCTATTTGCTCAACTATGGAATAAACGTGGCGAACTTCAAATCCATACCAATTTAACAGCTTATCTCTACAGCAGTGTTAGAAATAAAATACTAGATCATATTGCCAAACAACACGTACGAGACAAATATGTAAACTCGTTGCAAGGTTTTTTAAACAGCAATTACAATGTTACCGACCATCGAATTAGAGAAAAACAACTAGCTGAGCTAATTGAAAAAGGGATTGCACAATTACCAGAAAAAATGCGTGAAGTATTTGAACTCAGCCGAAAAAAATCGCTAACTCATAAACAAATTGCCCAGCAGCTCAACCTTTCTGAACAAACAGTTAAAAAACAGGTTAACAATGCTTTAAGAATCCTCCGAAGCAAATTAGGCACCATGCTTTTCCTTGCCATTTAATTTATTTTATTTTTTTATACCCCCTAAGCTAGCGCTCTCCGTCTTGTATTATAATAAGGTAACTCCTTAACATATGATGAATAGCACTGAAGCGGAAGAACTACTTAATAAATATGCCTTGGGAAATTGCACCGAGCAAGAGCTTGAGCAGTTGCATACCTGGTATTTGGACGGAGAACTAGGCGAGGTTAACCTGACAGCAGCGGAAGTAGAAGAGATCAAAAACAACGTATGGCAAACACTACCTGTGCACCAGGATAGAGAAAAAACAACAATCAAACTAAATCCAATGCGCTGGCTTAGGCACATTGCCGTTGCCGCAAGTATTTTGTTGTGCATCATTTTGGGATATCATTACATCAACCACAAAAGCAGCAGCAATACTCAGTTAGCCAAGCAAGAAATGATTGTACCGGGCAGTAACAAAGCCGTATTAACCTTAGCTGATGGGACAGAAATTGATTTAACGAATATTAACAGCGGGGTTTTAGGAAATGACCATGGCACTAGTATTGTTAAAACCAACGAAGGCAATATTGTTTATGGTGATGATAAAAGCAGCGATAAAAAAGTAGTTTGGAATACCTTAAGTATCCCAGCTGGAGGCTATTACAACGTAACTTTAAGTGACGGCACCAAAGTTTGGCTTAACGCCAAATCCAGCTTGACATACCCAACCGATTTCGCAGGTAAAGAAAGAATAGTAGCGTTAGATGGCGAAGGCTATTTTGAAGTTGCACATAATCCAAACAAGCCTTTTAAAGTTACCACGGCCACGCAAACGGTAGAAGTTTTAGGTACACATTTCAACATTAACGCCTACACTGATGAAGCTTTTACCACAACCACCTTATTGGAGGGCAGCGTAAAAGTACTTGCTGCCGGTCAACAAAAGCTGCTAACGCCAAACCAACAAGCCAAACTTAAAGATAATAGAATCGATATCGCTAACTGCAATGCTGAAAATGCGGTAGACTGGGTAAATAATGATTTCATTTTTGATAGCGATCCGCTAGAAACCATCATGCGTAAGCTGTCTAGATGGTATAACGTAGAGGTTTCGTACCCTCAAAACTTAGCCAAACTGGAATTTACAGGTTCTATTTCGCGATCTAAAAACATCACACAAGTGCTAAAAATAATGGAATTAACTGGAGTGGTTAACTTTAAAGTTGAAGGAAGGAGGATCACCGTGATGCAATAATCATTTGATATAATACGGTAGTCCAAAAAAAATCCAGAGATGGTCGCAACACCTCTGGACAACTGAATTTAGGCTACTGTCTGAAATTTTGACTTAACTAACTAACAACACCTAAACACAAACAAATGTATGAATTTTCACATGACATTTAAAAACGGTCGTGATGGTCGTTTACATGCCAGAATTCTGTTAAAATTGAAACTGACCTTAATCATCTTAACAACGGTAATTCTACAAAGCAGTGCGGCTAGCTTTGCTCAAATTACCATCAATGAAAAATCTGCTTCGCTTGAAAGCATTCTGCACAAAATCAGAAAACAAAGCGGCTATGATTTTTTTTACAGTAACATAATGTTGAAGAATACCAAACCAGTATCTATCAGCGTAAAAAATGTACCGGTAGAAGAAGTATTAAAAATTGCCTTTAAAGATCAGCCGCTAAGCTATACTATCGATCAAAAAGCAATTGTTTTGAGATACAACAGTCAGCCCAACACTGTCTTAGTGCAGCAAAAAACTGTTACCGGCAAAGTTACCGACGAGAAAGGCGGTGCTATCCCGGGCGCATCCATTAGGGTTAAAGGTATGCCCACCGCACCTATCGCCATCAGCGACGGCAATGGTAATTTCATGATTTCGGCAGCTGATGATCAAACATTGATTGTAAGCTTCATTGGCTATGAAACCCAAGAAGTGCTACTGAAAGACAAAAAAATGCCGCTACTCATCAAACTAAAAGAGAAAGAAACCACCATGAAAGATGTGGTAATTACGGGTACCGGCATCAACAGAAATAAAGATAGCTTTACCGGTACTACGGCAACTTTTAGCGGCGACGACCTGAAAGCAATCAGCAACAACAACGTGATCCAAGCTTTACGTACCGTTGATCCAGCTTTTTTAGTAATTGAGAATAACCTGGCTGGTTCCAATCCCAATGTAATGCCGGTGATTGAAGTACGCGGAAAAAGTAGCATTCCAAGCGCAACTTTACGAGATCAGTTTGGTAACGATCCTAACCAACCACTATTTGTATTGGACGGCTTCCCAACCTCTTTACAAACCATTGTAGATTTGGACATGAACCGCGTAGCATCGGTTACCATATTAAAAGATGCCGCATCCACAGCCTTATACGGCTCGCAAGCATCTAACGGTGTAATTGTAATTGAAACAGTAAAACCGAAACCTGGCGAATTAAGATTTACCTATACCCAAGATTTCAGATTAGAAATGCCCGATCTAACGGCTTACAACATGATGAACGCCGCTGAAAAACTGGAGTTTGAGCGTTTATCAGGCAGGTATAAAGGTGATGAATCCAACCCAGCTTTGGTTGTTTATTTAGACAACCTTTACTCCTCCCATTTAGCGGCTGTTAAGCGTGGTGTTGACAGCTATTGGCTGAGCGAACCATTGCAAAATGGATATTCTACCAACTCATCTATCAACGCTTCTGGTGGCGACAATAACTTTACCTACAATGTTGGGATGAACTACCGCACAGGTAAAGGTGCCATGATTGGTTCGGGAAGAGACAGCTACAGTGGTAGCATCAATTTATCTTACCGCAAAAACAAAATCAACATTAACAACATCACTTACATTAGAGGAAACAAAACTTCAGAGTCAAACTATGGTTCGTTTTCTAACTATGTTAATGCGAACCCTTATTTCGAAAAAAATTATGATAACCGCTATTTGGAAGTAAGTAGGCAAGCAAATAGCATAGGCTCTAATCTGTACGTGACCAATCCGTTGTTTGATGCGATGCAAGCCCAATACAACAATTCAAAAAATGTTGAGGTGCAAAATAACCTAAATGCCAATTACGACATTAGCAAACTTTTTAGACTAACGGGAGCACTCCAAATTACCAAGGGTAGCACGATAGCTAAGGTGTATAATTCTCCAGAAATGGGCATGTTTTTAGATGTTCCAGTATTAAGAAAAGGAAAATATACAGACGATAGAACTGATAACTTCTCATACCAGGGCAATTTAATGTTGACCTTTTCCAAAACAATTAAAAAGCACAGCATTACGGCCAATTGGCGTAATACCATCTCAGAAAATAACGCTAGCGCATACAGAACTGTGGCTGAAGGTTTTCCAGAAGGAAGCTTAGGTAATCCGAGATTTGCCTACTCGTACTTATTAAATGGTGCGCCAATTGCATCAAGCGGTATTTATCGCTCGCTAAACTCCGCAGTTTCCGCTAACTATTCTTTCGAAAATAAATATCTTTTTGATTTTGTTTACCGTATTGATGGTTCAACAGCGTATGGCCGCAACAAGCAGTTTTCTCCATATTATTCGTTCGGTTTGGGTTGGAATTTGCACAACGAAAACTTTATTAAGAATAAAAGCTGGATCAATTCACTTAGGCTTACCGGAAATATCGGCATTACCGGAAATCAAAATTTTGCCAACATCAGCTCTGTTTCTATTTACAGTTACAACAGTAATACCAACTACAATCAATTTGGCCAGGGCGTAAGTTTAGACATTTTAGGCAACCCAAATCTGGCGCCACAAAAAACCCGACAGATTAGTACATCGCTAGATTTCAACTTATTTAAAGGCAGATTCGTAGGTTACATCAACGCTTATGATAAAAAAACCAATCCACTTATTGTACCGGTAGATCTACCGTCCTCAACGGGTGTATTCAAGTATCCCTATAATATCGGCAGTTTAACTTATCAAGGGATGGAGACTAAATTGACCTTCTTTCCTATCTATAATTTAGCGAAAGGTATCACTTGGAACATTGGTTTAACCGCTTCAAGTTATAAAAGCAGATATGCAGGTTTTGGAAACATTCTAAGCACGCTGAATAAACAGCAGGAAAACGACAAAACTTTGGTACGTTATATTGATGGAAACAGTGCCGAAGCCATTTGGGCTATCAAATCGCTAGGGATTGACCCTGCCAACGGCCGAGAAGTGTTTTTAACGAAAGATGGCCAATACAGTTATGATTATACCACCGCAAACATCTCAAATGTAGGCAATACTGTGCCTTTTGCAGAGGGTGTAATTTCAACTGGTGTACGCTATAAAGGTTTCAACTTCGCTGTTGGTTTCCGTTATCGCTTAGGTGGTGATGTTTTCAATAATGCCTTATTCAACAAAGTAGAAAATATCAGCTTCACCAGCATCGCTAACAATCAAGACAAGCGAGCACTTTATGACAGATGGAAAAGCCCCGGAGACATTTCCCAGTTTAAAGGCATATCGCAAACTGCAACCACTCCAATATCATCACGTTTTGTGCAAAAAGAAAATACGCTTAGCAGCGAATCATTAAACATTGGCTACACTTTCGACAAACAGCCTTGGTTGAAAAAAATGGGTATGCAATCGTTAATGATCAACGCACTTGCCAACGATTTCCTTTACTTATCAACCATTAGAAGAGAACGTGGTATCGATTATCCATTTGCACGAACAGTATCTTTTTCATTGCGAGCATCATTTTAAACCATTACAAACATGAAAAGAAATTTTATTAAAATAATGGCCTTACTAATTGCTACCATTGGCATCTTATCCTCTTGTAAGAAATTTTTAGATGTACAACCGGAAGACAAGGTTTTGGAAACGCAGCTCTTTTCCACTAAACAAGGAATTAAAACAGTACTAAATGGGCTATACATCAACTTATCAAACAATAACCTCTATGGTGATAACTTAACCTTATCTACCATCGAAATTTTAGCACAGCGCTACAATATATCATCCACACATAGCCTTACCAAAATAGCTAGCTATGCTTACACGGATAATCCTACTCAATCGAGATTGGAAAATATTTGGACTAATTCCTATGCTACCATTCTGAACGTCAATACATTTTTAGAAAATTTAGCCAAATACCCTGGAGTGCTGGACGCCAAAACCGAAAAAATATACAAAGGCGAGGCTACTGCTATGAGGGCATTTCTACATTTCGACATCATGCGTTTGTACGGACCAAGATATAGCACCGCCGATTCTGTAAAGCTAAGCTTGCCCTATTACGAAAGTTCCAAATCAAGTGTTAATCCATTGCTGCCCGCTAATGATTTTTTACAAAAAGTGATTAATGATTTAAATACAGCTGAAAGCTTGTTAACCGAAGATGAAATTGTAACTGCCGGAGTAAATACCGCACCACTAAATGCATCAGTTGATTTTCTAAAGAACAACAGAAACTATAGGCTAAATTACTATGCTGTAAAAGCACTTAAAGCGAGGGTATTTTTATACCGCGGCGACAAAGTTAATGCCTTAAAATACGCCAAAGATGTAATTGCCGTTGCTAACGTTTTTCCTTGGACCACTGCAACCAATGCACTAAGCGAAAAACAAAATCCAGACCGCGTATTTACTACAGAAATGATGTTTGGCATTACGAACACGCAGCTGTATGCCCGTTATTTGGCGCTTTTTGATCCAGGGGTTTCTGATGCGAACATTTTAGCGCCAATTACTGCCAGATTGAATACGGTTTACGAAAGTAATGAGAACGATTATCGTTTTAACTTGAATTGGCAGATTCCAACAACTGGTGTAAAAGCTTATAAAACTTTTTACAAATATGCGGATGTGATAGATAAGGACAAGCTTTTTAGGTTTACAATACCGTTGGTGAAAATTAGCGAAGTTTATTTGATAGCTGCCGAAGCAGAACCTATTGCTGCCGATGGTATCGCATACCTAAACATAGTTCGAGCTAACCGCGGGTTAACGGCTTTAACAACCACAGTCAATGTAAATACCGAATTACAAAAAGAATATCAAAAGGAATTTTTTGGCGAAGGACAGCTATTCTACTATTACAAACGAAGAAATATTACTTCGATACCTAATGGAGCTGCCTCAAGTGGAAATGTTACCGTGAATTATGCAGTTCCCATGCCTCAGTCAGAAGCACTATATCGTTAACCAAAAACCTTAAAATAATGAGAAAACTAATTTTAAATATTTTGGGATTAGCAGCACTAACCACGTTTGTAAGCTGCGAAAAAGAACTACAGAAATACGAAGGCAAACCTACAGTTTACTTTAATGAAGCTGGAAGACTACCGGCATTTACAGGAGAAGTATTAAGAGACTCCACTATCATGTCTTTTAGTTTAGCCAAGGCTAAAGACTCCATTGTAAATATGATAGTAACTGCTGTAGGTGCTAAATCGGAAATAGATAGGCCTTACACACTGGTAGTAAACCCTAGTTCAGATGCCATCGCCGGCACACATTATCAAATCCTCAACTCCAACTTTGCGATCAAGAAAAATAAATTGGCAGATACCGTTAAAATCAAATTCTTTAGAACAGCAGATTTGCAAGCAAAAACATTTTTATTAAGCTTTGATTTAAAGGAAAACGAGCATTTTTCGACAGAAATGAGATATAAAATTCTTACTTCCAGCAATAAAAAAATATCGCTAATTAATTACCGATGGTTTGTAAACGACATCATTAAAAAACCAGGCAGATGGCTGGATACTTATTTCGGAGTCTTTACACGTAAAAAGCTGCTTTTAATGGCCGAGATTTTAGGCATAGAACCGGCTTATTTGGATACGTCTGTATCCATAGCTGAAAGTACAGCTTATGGCAAATTCATGCAGCGTTACCTAAATGATCAAAAAGCCGCAGGTAAAACAGTATATGAAGATGATGGCTCTGAAATGATCATGGGAGCATCAGTACAATAAGTCAAACCTTACAATTAAAGTTATGAAACTGAAAATAAATCATTCGCTTTTATTGATGCTTTGCGTTTTTGCAGTAATATCCTGCAAGAAAGACATTGGCAACTACGAATATGTAGCAATAAACCAGCTTCAAGAAATCAACGGCTTACCCGCCGAAATATCTGCAGTATACGGCAAAGCTATAAAAGTTGTACCCGAGGTTAAGTTTACGCTAGATCCGAATTTCGACGAAAATAAATACACTTACGAATGGACCTATATTGGGTCAAATGGTTTGGGTGGACAAAAGCTTTTTACACTTGCCAATACAAAAAACCTTGATATGGTAATGCAAGTGGTGGCGGGAACTTACCAAGCGTTTTACGCCATTACGGATAAAGCTACTGGAGTGAAATATTCCAACAAATTCACGCTAAAAGTAGTAAACGAGATTAATGAAGGCTGGATCATGATGAACGAGGCTAATGGCAAAGCTCGTGTGGATATGTTATCCTTAAACGCTAACAATGGTTTCGATTTGATAATTGATTTATTAGCCACCACTGGCTCTGCATTGAAACTGGAAGGCAAACCCGTAATGACCTACACTTATAGTACTGGTTTATTGATAGGACCTGACGCCATTAGCTACGGCTTATATTTTGGAACAGACCAAGGTACTACCAAGGTTGATCCTAATAGCTTCAAATGGACTAAAACCATGGGACTATCCTATGAAATGTTTGGCGATGTGCCGCAGGGCTTCTATGCTGATGTAATTCAACAAAGGAGTGGTAATGCCTCGTACATGATTGGAAAAAACAACGCTTACTATTACGAAAGGGTACAGAACATCTACTATTCGGCACCGATTAACTATATCAATGCAGAGCAAAGAGGCTTCGATGTAGCTCCATTTATTGCTGGCAACCATACCTCATCAACGGGAGTAACCATATTTTACGATAAAACCAACAGACGCTTTGTTAGGCACAGCGGAACTGCGGCTACCAGCACTACCCTACCCGACCCTACAGGTGCGCAGAAACTATTCAGCTTTAGCACAGGAATGGATTTGGTTTACATGCGTTGGGTTTCGTTCAATGGAGGGGAAGTGTTCGCTGTGTTGAAAGATCCAGCTAATGGAAAGAGGTACTTAGCTCGATTTAATCCTGCTAACAACGCACAATCTTATTATGCAGAAATTACGGCAACCGATTTCACCAACGCAGAGTTTTATGCGGTAAGCCCAGAGTTTGGTTATATTTTTTATACCGTAGGATCAAAATTGTATCAATACGATATGGTGTATAAAACCACTAAACTAATGGTTGATTTTGGCAGTAAAAAAATATCGTACCTCAATTTCCATGAATTCAAAAGTACCACTAAATATAAAGACGGCAACAAGTTAATGGTGGGACTATACGATCCAGCAAAAAATGATGGAACTGAAGGCAGCTTAAACATTTACGTAGTGCCTAGCGTAAACGGAGATCTAGTTTTAGATAAATCGTACACAGGTTTTGGAAGAATCAAGAGCCTAACTTACAGAGAAAGATAATCAAATCACCTTACCTGCTAGCATGCCTAGCAGGTAATAAACACCACACAAATGAATTTTAAACTTATTTTAAATACCGCATTAGCTTTTGCTTTTGCAGGTACTTTACACGCTCAAGCGCCGGTAGAAATCAAAGGAGCGCTAAACACAAGCTATCCAAAGCAGGTAAAACTGTTTAAAGTGGTGGAAGGTAAAACAGTAGAAATTGCCAATGCATCGCCACAAAAAAAGAAATTCGGTTTTCTGTTTTATCCAGAATATGAGGGCATTTACGTAGTTGGAACTGGCAATGAACTTTCCCCAAATGATAATCACCTGTTTTATTTTAAGGGCGGCGAGCAACTTGACATTACTTTAAGCGACACCTCTTATACCTTAAATGGAAAGCTCAATTCAAAAGAAAATATTGTGCTGAAACAATGGAAAGATTTGACTAGTCCGCTATATCAAAAGGCGATTAATTTCATGAAGGTACAAAGCACATTTATGGATTATTTCCCGCAACAGGAAAGCATTGTAGCTAAATCGAAAACCTTTTTAAACGGAAAAGCCACTGGCAATCCTAAGTTTGATAAACAGATCAAAGACATTATGCAATTGGATTTGATCAGCTATGCAACCAATTTCATCAATACGCCACGCTCTGCACATCCAAGTTTAGACGAGTACAGTGATTTTTACGGCACAATTAAAGCAAATGAAATAGCGAAAACCACCCAAAAAGTTTACAGTTACCCTTACGGATTGCGCACACTTACGGCGCTAATCAGCATCAATATGCGCCAGGATAAAAAAGCCTACAAGCCAGGTGCTGACGGTTTAGCGTTATTTGCATCTTATGTACCCAATGATACACTAAAAGGAGATTTGGTGCTGGAAAATCTAACGCGGTACAAAAGCTATGATGATTTTAAGGCTATTACAAATCAATTTGGAAAGTACATCGTAACTAAATCTCAACAAGAAAAAGAAAATTCCCTTCTATCACCACTGTTAACTTACAAACCCGGAACCGATGGCTTACAATTTGCCTATGCTGATAAGGATGGAAAGGAGGTTTCTTTTGCTAGTTTAAAGGGCAAAGTTGTTTTAGTTGATGTCTGGGCTACTTGGTGTGGTCCTTGCAGAGCTGAGTTCCCTCACTTAAAACAGTTGGAAAAAGATATGGAAGGCCAGCCGGTTCAAATTGTAAGTATATCTACAGATGCAGATAAAGACAAAGAGAAGTGGCTAAAAATGATCAAAGATGAAGGTTTGGGAGGCATGCAACTTTACGCTGGGCAAAACAACGAATTTTCGAAATACTACAAAGTAAATACCATTCCTCGCTTTTTAGTGTTCGATAAAAATGGCAAGATAGTTAATGTTGATGCGCCTCGTCCATCTAACCCTAAATTAAAGGAACTTTTACTAGCCGAAGCCGCTAAATAAACATTTTACCCCAAAGCCTTACGAAATTCGTAGGGCTTAAATCAACTCTTTTGCAAAACTTTTTCTCATGATTAAAGTGCTAAAAACAACGCACCTAGCCATTGCTTTGCTCTTATTTTTCGTTAATTCAAATGCTCAAAACGCTGTCACCACCATCCCATTTGAAATGGTACACGGCGCTATTGTATTAAAAATAAAAATCAACAGCAGCAGTAAAACATTAAAGTTACTTTTTGATACCGGAGCTGATGGAATGGCACTGAGCAAGCAACTTGCAGATACCATTGGACTGAAGGTAACTAGGAGCAACAACGCTTCTGTAGTTGGTGGTGCCATGCAAATCAACGTTTCTGATGGTAACGAAGTGCATTTTGAAAACGGCTTTGCACTCCAAAATCAAGGCATTGCTATTTTCCCCCAAATGGATAAAGGCTTGGATGGCATTATTGGTAACACCATGACAAAGCGCTACATTACCAAGATCGATTTCAACAACTATCAACTTTCCCTGTACGAATTTGATGGATACACTTACGAAAAAGGCGGCACTATTGTGCCAATCACTGTTCCGGCAGGCTTGTTTATTATTCCGGGTAATGTAGAAATTGTTGCCGGTAAAACCTATACTGGAAACTTCGTATTCGATACTGGAGCATCTTATAATCTAATTTGCTTCAGGCCATTTGTAAGACAGAATAAGTTGCTAGTCAGTGGCTTTCAGTCAGCATACCAAGCCTCAACGGTGAGCATGGGTGTAGCCTCTCCTACTTTTAATGGTAACGCCAGTAGCTTTTCGTTTGCTAACACCGCAGCCATCAAAAATATGCCTATTACCTTAATGGCCGGTGGCGGACAAAATGAAAACTGGAACCCCGGCTTTGATGGTTCCATCGGCATGGGTATCATTTCTCGCTACAATTTTACCATCAACCGTAAAAAAAATGAAATCCATTTGGTTCCCAATCATACTTACAACTATCCGATGAATTTTTCGCTACACAACTATGTGCTAGGGTTTAATCTAAAAGGCGAATTGGAAGTACAGGGCACTGTCAACAGCGCAAATACCGAGAGCATCATACCAAAAGGTGCAAGAATAACTAGCATTAACGGCATTGACAGCCAGCAGCTGCTTCAAAACCCGAAAAAAATCGAAGAGTTAAAAAAACTTCCAAAAGATAAAGTTTCGTTCAAAATCATTAACCCTTAAAGTCAATCCCTTAATTATCAAAAATGAAAAGGCTAACCATTATATTAATTGCGCTTATTACAAGCCTATCAAGCTTTGCGCAAAGCGAATTAGATCAAGCATTAAATAAAGCCAAAAAGGAAAACAAATTGGTTTTCATCGACACCTATTTTACTGGCTGTATCCCATGCGAACAAATGGACAAGGATGTGTTTCCAAACACTGCCGTGAGTAAAGAAATGACAAAAAATTTTGTAATGCTAAAAGTGAATGTGTTTACAGAAAAGCTTGGCGACACCATCAAAGCGCAGCATATACTCAATGGTTTTCCTACTTTTTTAGTATTGAATAGTAAAGGAAATCTAGTTGCTTCAGTATCTGGATTTAAAGATCCGGGCGACCTCATCACTTTTTTACACGATGCTAAATCAAAAGGCGATAAAGGTTTGATACACGCAGGCTATTCCGCTACATATAATGAAAAAAACTATCCTGGTTTTTACCTAGAATTTGCCAAAACACGTAAAGGTATCAATGCAACCAACTTGAAAGAATACAGCGATGCACTTAAAGATTTTAAAGCTACCAATAGCTTGTTGCCATTTCTAATTTCTCGCAGCACCAACGAAAAGGTTTCTGAAGAAATTTTAAACGATTATAGCACTTACTCCAGCTTGTACGGCGAAGAAGTTTTACAACCTGTGGTGGATAAAGCGCTACTGTCGAAGTTGCAAGCAAACCTCAATTCATCTAGTTCCGACAATGATTTTGAAACATTTCTGTCTGGTTACAAAGTAAAATTCCCTGCCGATAGATGGAAAATTAACCTACAAACTTTAGGTAGTAAGTTTTATTTAGAGATGAAAAAAGATACCGCAGCTTATCTTGAGTTCGCCATTAAAAATCCAGTACTGTACCAATATCACTTCACCGCATTGGCAAATAATATGGCAGCAAAAAAACAATTAAATGGCACTATGGGAAAGTTGCTATTGCAATGGGCTGATGCTATTATCAATGAAAACAGCAGCATGGAAATCATCAAAAATGCAGCCTCCTTGAACAAACAACTCGGTAATAATTCAGGCTATAAAAAAATGATGCAATTAGCCATTAACCGAGCAAAAAAATATGAAATGCCTTATCAGGAAATGGAAGCAGGCTTAAACGCCGCTTCTAGATAAAAGAAACTCAGCTATGGATGTAGCTGGTAAATTTAGGATTAATTAATAAGTTAAAAGGGTAAGTCTCAAAACGCCTCAAATGCTAACGTTTTAGGCTGCCCTTTTTTACTACAACTTCTTTAAAAGTTCTTGCGCTTTTTCGTACTGGACGGTGCCGTTAGCTACCTTTTCTAGCCAAAATTTAGCGTCTGACTCTTTACCTTCCTTTAAGTAGCTCATCGCCATTACATAAGCAGCATCATTTTTATAAACTGATTCTCCTTGAAACAAATCTTCCAGTAACAACCTACTTTTTGCAACTTCATCTGTTTCTAGTAAGCTAATAGCGAAATAATAGGTTATTATTGCGTTAGATGAATTTGAGGCATGAAGTTTTGCTAATAGAAATTTCGCTTCGTTATATTTTTTTGCATTGAAAAGCGCTGCCGCTTCATCTAAATCGGTTTTTGAAGTTCCTCTTTCAGTAACAGACATACTTGGTGTACCATAGTATTGCTCGTATAAATCAGCTTTCCAAGGCGACCATACCAACAAACCAACCACTAATACCGCAGCTACGCCAGATACCCACCGTAAATAACCACTTAACTTTACAGTTTTTATTTTTTTTACTTCAACTGGAGCAGGCTCGGTTTCCGCTTCACTTATAAAATACTTATCATTTAGCTCTTTGATACCTGCAACAAGTGCATTGCGCTCATTGTCATAAGCCATGAACATACGCAAACTTCCATGAGCGTCATGGTAATCAAGCAAATGTTCTTTCAACTCTTGGTCGTGCCTTAACAAGTCTTCATATTGCAAAGTCTCCTCCTCGCTTAAATCACCTTCAGCGTATCTGGCAGTCCATAAAATTTTGTCCTCAGTCATTTTTCTTATCAATTAATTTAACCAAGCTCGCCATACATTCCGACTTCTTTTTCCTTAAATATCCGTAGGTAACGCCCAATGCTTCTGCAACTTTTTCCTGAGCATCGCCTTTCATACTCCATCTAATAATTTCTTGACAACGTTCACCTAATTTTTCAAATGCGGCTAAAAATATTTTAGCCTGTTCTTTTTGTAGTTCAAGTGCCTCGGCCTCAGCAAATGTATCTTCGCCAATATGTAATAAACTATCGTCCACTTTTGTTACCGGGCTAGCAGCTCTTTTTTTCAATTCATTAAGCCATTTCCTTTTGCAAATCAGAAGTAAATACGGCTCAAACGGGCAACTTAGCTGCAAATTTTTATATTTCGCCTGATTATAAATATCTACCAATGCTTCCTGAAATATGTCTGCAGCATCTGCAGCGCTACCACTATTAAAAACCACAAACGATTTCACCTTAGAAGCACATTTCTTGTAAATGTCGTTAATTAAACTCACATCGTTAGTCAAAAGTGCTGTTACATAACGTTGATCTTCATGAACTCCTTTGGTCATTAAATTTGCTTTATTTAAAATTAAAACTTATTGCGGAAAATTAAAAGCTTTGGTTTTAATAATTAAATCGAAAGTTGTTAAGTTGATTCCATTTAGAACCACATAAAGCAACAGCTGCACCACACTTACCTCCATTTAACTCATTCCTTTGGCCAAAACAGGTTCATTTAATTTTTTTTCAAAAAGAGGGGTAACATTTTCAAAGCGTACTTTATATATCAGCAAAAGCAATTAAATGGCGAATGCTGAAAAGCCAGAATAGAGTAAGCTCAAC
The DNA here is from genome assembly GCF_965249885.1 of Pedobacter sp. Lineage (GTDB taxonomy): Bacteria > Bacteroidota > Bacteroidia > Sphingobacteriales > Sphingobacteriaceae > Pedobacter. The sequence goes on from NZ_OZ252254.1 coordinate 676,513, forward strand.
TAAAAACAAATGTTATGAAAACCTTAAACTTAAAAAATACCTTAGCAAGTAAATTAATTAAACCACTATTTGGTTTGGCAATGGTGTTAACCTTTAGTGCCATATTCCAAGCTTGCAAAAAAGATGGAAACAGTAGAAACCTAGCGTATAGCGCAAAGGAGTTTACTGCACTTTATGGCCCTCAGGCTGAACGCTTGGAAATTAATGCTAGCGTTGCCAACAACATCACTTTAAAAGGAGGAACAAAAATTTCTATCCCAGCTGGGGCATTTAAAATGAACGGAAATGTAGTAACTGGGAATGTAGTAATTACCGCTGGTGAGTTCTTGAAAAGAAGTCAGGTATTATTCAGCGGCACCAACACCAACCACATCAGCGGCGCCCCTTTGGAGTCGGATGGTTTCATTTTTCTTAATGCTGCAGTTAACGGCGTAAGTGTAGATAAACAATTGGCTGTAAATATTCAGATAGCACTACCAACAACTAACAGCCGCTCAACCCAAATTTGGGAAGGTGTAGAAAAAGTAGACAACGTAAATCAAATGGCATGGCAAGCGCCTGCTCAAAATGCGAATGGAGCAGGGATCAAAAGAGAGAGCAATCCAGTGGCAGGATTCTACAATTTCGAAATGGGTAATTTAGGCTGGATTAACTGTGACGTTTTTTACAGCTATAGCAATCCTAAAACCACCACCAAAGTTACTGTAGCCAATAATCCGGGGAGCTTTGCCACATTTATGGGCTTTACTGGAGAAACCTTCGTATTCTTCTGTGCAAAAGGCAGCAATGTTGTAGCGCAACTTTATAACACTGATGGTCCAAATACAGTGAAAAGTTATGAGAACATGATGCCTGTTGGAGTGCAAGGAAAATACATCTCTTTTTCAATTAAAGATGGTAAATATTACTACGCCGAACAAGAGACAACGATTACCGCTAATCAACAAGTTACATTAACACTTGCTGAAACCACCGAAGCGGGCATACAACAAGTAATTACATCTTTGAATAATTATTAAAATATCCCAATTTTAACAAAAGCTTCGCTAACTCGTGGTATTAAATTCAGTGCCACGAGTGCGAAGTTTTAGGAGGTTTTAATTTACAACATCACTAGCGCAAACACCTATAATTATTAGTATATTTATTCAGCCATGAAAAAAATCTGTACTTTTTTAATATGCTGCTATTCATTCATTCAATTGAATGCCCAGGTTTTGCCCAGCGATACCGTGCCCGCAGTTATCCATCATAAAACAGAAAATGGCGTAACCAAATTTACTAGCGAGTTAAGGCCTTTACGCCCAATTGCAGGCGCACCCGCTCCTTTTTATACTTATTTTTGGGAGTTTGGCGATGGGACTTTCAGCTTCGAAGAAAGCCCTGATCATATTTACAACACTCGCCGAGATTCCATATTGGTACGACTTTTTGCAACGAATAATTACGATGATGGTAAACGACCTCCTACAAGGCCAAAACCAATTATTAGACCACCAGCCTTGCCTAAGCCTGCCGTAACCAAACCAATGCTCGCTTCCAATTACAATTTATTTAAAATGGGCGGCAATTTAGAGATGAAAACTAATTGTATGCCTAAACCCGGAGATGAGATGATGTTGGTTTTTGGCTACAGAAACAAACGGGAAAATGGCCAGCAAAGTTTAAATGGCACCATATCCATCATGTACAATGATGTAGAATTTAATCAAAAAAACTTTGAACTTGCGGCGGTAAGAACCTACAATAACGAAAAAATAACCGACTCAAAACCAATTCTTGGTAATGCCTTTTACCGCAAAAGTAAAGACCCTATTTATTATGCCTCTTTGGAGGGTGGAATTGCAACGCCAATTGAAAAAGTACTGTTGAAAGATCAGGCAAAAGCGTTTAAAAATCAACAAAGTTGGAAGTTTAATGACTTGCAGCAAAATGAAGAGCGATTTGTTTTCATGCAGTTTAAAACCACTCCTGAAATGCTAAAAGATACAAACGCCGTGGTCAGAATTTCGGGAGCGTTCATTCCAGACAATCCTTTGGTGGAAACTGAACTTTTCACCTTGGAGTTACAAATAGTTGCTTCACATGATCCCAATAAAATGGTACTCCGAAAAACTAGGATGAACTATAGGCTAACTGGGAAGAATCGAGAATTAACCTACAAAGTGCGCTTTCAAAATACCGGAAAAGGTCCTGCAAAAAAAATAGATGTAGGGGTAAACGTAGCAGAAGTATTTGACGCAAACACGATAAAAGTGATTAAAACAAAGCCCGAAGTTTTAAGCTGCGATTCAGCCTATAACAATCAAAGCTGCTTAAAAACTTTTATGAAAGGCGATAGTGTCCATTTTGTGTTCTCAAATATTTACTTACCTGGCACACAACAAAAAGGTGTTAACGATGCAGACTCGACACAAGGCTTTGTGGAGTACAAAATAAGATTTAAGGAAAAACCACCTAAACTGCCTATAAAAAGTGGCGCAGCGATTGTTTTTGACAAGAATGAGCCAATTTACACTAACCGAGCGACTGGCAAATTTAAAATGGGGCTATCCCCTGGAATAATTATCGGATATGGTTTTCCATTTGAAACAGATAATGCCAATTATACCAATCAAAAAAATGTGGTTTTAGGCGCTACATTATCACCATATGCCTCTCATAGATACTATTGGCAAGCAGAATTGTACTTAAATTCATTTAAGGAAGCTACCTTTTTATTGCCAGCAGAAACATCAATTAGAAAAGACACCCTTATTAACAATAATGCTTATCAGATTTTAGATAAACAAGCCTATAAAAGGGTTAAAGTTACAACTATCAACGCTGTTCCAGCGCAAATACGCTATAACGTCAATAAATACATTGGTTTGGGAATTGGCGCTTTAATAGGCGTAGATATTTATCGCAGATCCATTCCCGAACTGCGCTATAAGCTTAGAACGGTTAGTGCAAACGGCGTTATTACCGATATCGACTTTAACAAAGATTTAGAACAAGTAAAGGAAAGCTTTTCGGAAATAAGAACTTCCTTTTTTGGCGATATCCAACTGGGTTTAGTACGAGTGGGACCAGCTATTGGTGTTCGATACCTTTACGACCCCAAAACCAACGCCAGTAACATGGCTACTTATTTAAGCTGGAAATTTTAATACTAAATCAAGAAATATGTGCAAAAGCTTCGTCAATGGTGGCAACGGGAAGCTGACAAGTTTTATTCTTACATACATAAATTTTAGTCTCTTTGCTTTGCTTATGTTGCAGCAAAGGCAAATTACTTTTCAATCCAGCCAAGTAAATTTTATTAGGGATGTAGTGCTGATCAAAATCTCGTTTTACCGATCTAAAATCTTTTCCGGCAATAGCAATTTCATTGATGCCATATACCTCATTAAGTAACTGTATGCTCCAATTAGAATAGGCGGAACCGTACGACTTAATTCTAGGTTGCACCGCTTTTAACATTATAGAAGCTGTTTGCAAATAGCGTTCATAATCAAATAGCAAACCTAAGCGATGCAGATTTTGCGCCATTACTGAATTAGATGCAGGAATTACATTGTCCATCACTTCATGCTTTTGAGCAATTAAACGCTCTCCTTTGTTAGAAGTATAGAACAGCATGTTATTTTGTTCATCCACAAAATTTGCCAATACATATTCGGTAAGTTCTTTTGCTTCATTTAGCCAAGCTTCATTAAAATCTACTTCATAAAGTGCTAACAATGCTTCGATCAAAAAGGCATAATCGTCCAAAAAGCTGTTAATACTTACTTTACCATTTTTGTAGTTACGATACAGACCTCCATCTTCATCCACTAAGTGATTTAGGATAAAGTTCGCTGCTTTTTTGGCTCTTTCGTAATAAGTATCGTCAGCTAAAGCTTGTGCAGCATCCACAAGACCTTTAATCATTTGAGCATTCCAAGCGGTAAGGCACTTATCATCCAATCCTGGTCTAACTCTCTTATTTCTTACAGCAAGCAACTTATTTTTTGCTGTTTCGATAATATCGTCGAAGGTGGTTTTAGTTAACTTATGCTCGGTTATCAATGCTTCATCATTATGCAAACGTCTTAGTACGTTTACTTTTTCTTCTTCCCAATTACCCTCTTCGGTTACGTCAAAATATGCCCTGAGCAATTCTTGGTGTTCACCCACCACATTGTCAAATTCTTCTGCACTCCAAACGTAAAACTTGCCTTCTACGCCTTCGCTGTCGGCATCCAGTGCAGCATAAAACAACCCTTCCGGCGACGTCATTTCTCTATCAATCCATCCAATAGTTTCTCTAATGACTTGGGCATACGGTTCTAATTTTAAGCACTGGTAGGCTTCAGCGTATAAACTCACTAATTGTGCATTATCGTAAAGCATCTTCTCAAAATGCGGTACATGCCACCGGTTATCTACCGAATATCTCGCAAAACCACCTCCAATTTGATCGTAAATACCGCCGGTAGCCATCGCTTCTAGAGTAGTCATTACCTGCATCATCACTGATTGATCATTGCTTAAATGACCGTATCTAAGCAAAAAAGTCCAATTATTTGGAAGAGGAAATTTAGGCGCTCTATTGTAGCCACCTTCAATAGCGTCGAAATTCCGTTTCCAAGGTTGTACTATTTCCTCTAATTGTTGTTGATTAAAAGTAAGGTCAGTGTTGGCGACTTCTATTAGCTCTGCTTGCTGCAATCCTTCAGTAAGCCTATCCGCATATCTTACCGCTTTTTCTGGCTCCTTTTCCCACAAATTCGCTAAGTTAAGTAGGATATTTATCCAATCTGCCTTCCTAAAATATGTACCACCGTAAACCGGACGCTGATCAGGCAAACAAATGGCATTTAACGGCCAACCCCCATTGCCATTCATCAACTGCACAGCCATCATGTAAATCTGATCAATATCAGGACGTTCTTCCCTATCTACTTTAATGCAAACAAAATGCTTATTCATTACTTCGGCCACCTCGTGACTTTCGAAACTCTCATGTTCCATTACATGGCACCAATGGCAGGCTGAATATCCCACGCTTACAATAATCAGCTTATTTTCTGCTTTAGCTTTTTGTAGTGATGATTCATTCCACTCATGCCATTCTACCGGATTGTAGGCGTGCTGCAAAAGGTACGGAGACGAAGCATTTATAAGGTTATTGGCTTGTTGCATGATGTTGTTTTTTGAATAAAAGAGAAGATTTAAACCGAAGCTTAAGCTCGTAAAATTATAAATTATCTACAAAGCTGCTTCTATTTAGTTTTTGTTTTTTATACTTTAGTTGCAAATGTTCAACACATGGATTTATCGCAAGATCAGGTTTGAACTGGAAAAATAAATTTGCAAGTAAATATCACCCATTAAATATATAAGCGCAATATCATGATCATTACCCACACCGAAATTTACAGATTTAGTATTCCTATGGAACCTTTTGTGATTGCTACAGGTACTATGCACTTCGCACAAAATGTATTAGTAAGAATTTTTACGGATGCTGGAATCCATGGTAGTGGTGAATGTTCTGCCTTTCCAATGATTGTTGGCGAAACTCAAGAGACCTGTTTAGCAATGGCTAAAGATTTTGCTCAAATTTTAAAAGGTAAGGATCCTTTGGATATTCCGGCAAGAATGGATGATTTATTAGGTTATGCAGCTCATAACCCTACTATAAAAAGTGCTTTTGATATGGCTTTATTCGATATTGCTTCAAAAAACGCTGGCCAGCCGCTCTATCAGTTTTTAGGCGGTCAAAAACGCACCATAGAAACGGATATGACTTTAGGCATAGGAACGCCTGAAGCTATGGCCAGCAAAGCAAAGGAACATGTAGCCAACGGCTGTAACATTATTAAAATTAAACTGGGCAAAAAAGTACATGAAGATATTGATAGAGTAGCGGCTATTAGAAAAGCAGTTGGCAATCAGGTTACACTGCGTTTAGATGCTAACCAAGGCTGGAGTTTTGATGATGCCTTATTTGCTTTAACAGAACTCAAAAAATTCGACATTGAATTTTGCGAACAACCTATGCGTACTTGGTTTGATGACAAACTACCGGAATTAAACACCAATTCGCCTATCAAATTAATGGCTGACGAAAGTTGTTACAACCACCATGATGCAAGGAGATTGATCAACTCTAAATCCACCACTTTTTTGAATATCAAATTTGCAAAATCTGGCGGTATTTTAGAAGCTCAAAAAATACACGAATTAGCGCTACAAAGTGGCGTAAAGTGTATGATCGGCAGTATGCTAGAAAGCCGTTTAGCCTTAACTGCCAATTTACATTTTGCGTTAGCAAGTCCTAATGTCGTTTATTTCGACTTAGATACCTGCCTTTTGGGACACTTAGTTGATCCGGTAGTTGGCGGACTTACTTACGAGGGTTTTATGTTGGATGTGCCAGACACACCTGGTATTGGTGCAGAGGCAGATGAATTCTTTTTAGAAAAATGTGAGAGCTGGACGATGTAACAAGATTATCTACGAAATATTTCGGAGTTTGTCGAAAAAAAACGACTGTTTGTCGAAATTGATGTTGATGCTTGCAACGTTTTGGAAAGGTTTGCGTCTTATCTAAAAACACAAATCAATTATGAAACAAAGAGCCACTTCGCTATTCGCTATCGGAATTTTAGCCTTAGCCATCAGTACATCAGTTAATGCAAAAGATGCAACAAACCCTATCGCTTCTTCTTACAAGTATAAAAAAATTGAAGAGCAGCAGGCACCAAAGAAATTAATCGTAACAGGTAATGTTGAAGTTACCTTAGTACAAGATTACGAAAGCAGAAAGTTATACGCTAACGAAGGCACTTCAAAAGCCAAAGTTTACAGTACAGATGACGCCATTTATGTGTCTGGCAAAAAAAGCGGAGAAACTGCGAAAGTTACTGTTTATGTAGCCAACATTTATAGAATTGATGTTTCTGGAAATGCAGTAGTAAACACCAAAAACACACTAAATGCACAACATCTACAAATCATATTACAAGATGATGCCAAAGCTGATATCACCTCTAGAACAGAGAGTTTATACACCAAACTGAGCAACGAAACAGCATTAAAATTAAATGGTGCTACACAATTACACGCCATCTCTACTAATGAGTTAGCATCTATAAACACTAAAAATTTCAGAGCAGCAAAAACTGAAATTGAGAAAAGAAATTCGGCTGATTATGCCAAAGTAAAATAGAGATTCACACACAAATGTAAGCGCTATATCAGGTTAGGTATAGCGCTTTTTTTATGCAATGATAAATCTATATATTAGCGCCACAACTTATTATTAAAATGAAAAATATAACTGATAGACACGAGTATATCCTCAAAAAGCTAAAGGAAGATGGTAAGGTGAGCATTATTGAACTGGTAGATTTAATGAAGGTTTCAGGCGTTACTATCAGAAAAGATTTAAAAATGCTAGAAGATAAAAATCTTCTTTTTAGAACAAGGGGTGGCGGTTCAATTAAAAATCCTTACGCCAGCGACAGAAGTATTTACGAAAAAGAACTGATTAATGCTGACGAAAAGCAACGAATTGCGAAGGTTGCACTTAAGCTAATTAAAAATACAGATTCGATTACTATTGGCTCTGGCTCTACAGTTTTTGAAATTGCAAGATTTTTAAATCCATCAGAACATATTACAGTGATTACCCCTGCTTTAAAGGTTGGACTGGAATTGAGCAATAGAAATAATGTAGAAGTGTTGCAGCTGGGTGGCATGATAAGAGCAAACTCTTCGTCGGTTGCAGGTAACTTTGCAGAAAAAATTTTAGAAGAAATTTCTTGTGGTATATTGTTTTTAGGAGTAGATGGAATTGATTTAGACTTTGGTTTTTCAATTACAAATCTTACAGAAGCCGCCTTGGATCAAAAAATGATTGAAACAGCCCAAACTGTAGTAATACTTGCTGATAGTACAAAATTCGATAAGCGTGGCCTCGGAAAGGTTTGTGGCTTTGAACAAGTATCTTATGTTATTACAGACGATAAAGCCCCCGAAATATTTGTGCAGCAACTAGAAGAAAAAGGAGTAAAGGTTATTATTGCCTAAAGCTAATGCAGCAGCACATCTTATCACGTTTTAAAATTATAAGCTGGATTTTCCTAAATATTTATGCTGAGGCGTCTTCAAAGGCACTAAATCTTTAATGGCCTCTGCTACCTCTACTGGCAAATCTGATTCTAAAATATCGGCCCCTTGCTTGAAAATTTCTACATACGCTTTAGCCCTTTCTTCTGGAGTAAGCAACTTATCATATGTTGGTGCAGCCGAAATCATCACCATCACTCCCTTTGCTTGAAGTAGTCGCATCAGTTCTTTATTTTCGGTAGTGAATTCCGGACCGATATAGGCGATAATATTTTTCCAATTAATGTTAGCATTCACATATTCATCGTAGGCCTTTTTTGTCTTAATATGAACAGAAAGCATCCAATTCGGATTTTGATCAAAATAAAATTTCGCCTGCTTCGCATTGTGCACTGTAAGCATCACTGCCTCATTATTGCATTCTTTTAAAATACGTGCAGTCATTTCCAATGGAACATCCTTTTTATCTAAGTTTAGCACGGTGCGGCCTTTACTCCATAAGATAGCTTCTTTTAAAGTTGGAATTTTGGCACTAGTTAAATTGCCTTCTGGATCTTTTAATCGAAGATCTTGCAATTGAGCATAGGTATAATCGGACAACTTCCCAGAACCATTAGTTGTACGCTCTAAGGTTGCATCATGCATTAGTACCGCCACGCTATCCTTAGTTAACCTCGGATCTATCTCAAAAAACGAAGGCATATATTTTAACGTATTCGAAAAAGTTTCCATAGAATTTTCGGGAAAACCTTTTGTCATTCCACCGCGATGGCCACTAACAATTGGAAAGTTAACAGTACTGTGCTTAAAAAATGTACTTACGTCTTTAACATCTTTAAATTTGAGCACGTGTATTTCATTGCTCTGAGCAAAACTCAACAAAGGAAACACTTGGACGGCGACAATTATCGTTTTTCTAAAAAAACCTTTCATATTTGATATTAACTTTTACAAAACAAAGCTTAGCAGCCATCCATATGCCTATTAATTCAAATAGATAAGGCTGCTGGAATTAAGGCTTATTGGTACAATGGAATACTGAAGTTACTATCGTCATCGTTTTCTTCTACAATCCCACTCGGGTTTGGAATAAAAGTTCTAACACTAAGCACCTGTTTGTCTTGGTTAAACCGCATTAACCTAAGGATACCGTTGCCGCCATTCCTGTCCTTATCGGTATAATTTGGATTTCTTCTTCCCTGATAGTCGGTTAATAATATTTTGATTTTTCTCCCTTCAAAAGTCATCTGTTTGAGTGCTTCGCCACTAACGTGACCGCAAAGCATCATAAACACATTGGGAGAATACTTGAACTTATCATAAATACGCTTACCTTGTTTAGTAAACGCTCCTGATTTGGGTTTAGCCCCGTCGCCAGCCACGTAATTACTTGTGCTAGATGTGTCTGGCTTCAACATACTATGGCTTACTATAATTGCTTTTCTATCGGCATTATTTGCCAATACCGTAGCGCCCCAACTGTACACTTTTTCTTCCAACGCCACATCATAAAACTCTTTCCTCGCTGGATCATTAAACACCAAATACAATACAATAAATTTCTCACCATTAGCTTCAAACAAGTCAAAGTGACTGTCGTTAGCATCATCATTGTTATATGCACCGCCATAATATGGTCTGCCTTGAAAGTGTTTACGACCAAAATATTTTGTATAGCCCACTTTAGTACCGTTTGGATTACCATTTGGATTTACATCGTGATTCCCAACGGCCACACCATAAGGAATACCAAACGGCAAACCTGGTCTAGGCTGCTCCAAACGATACATTGCATCTTTGGCTCGCTCCCATTCTAAAGGTTTATTATCTCCATGATCAGTAATATCTCCCACATGCACTACGTATGCAATTTTCTCCTTTTCGGCATTGGCAGTAATCCAATCAATTTGATTGTAAAACATCTCCATCTTACCGTTATGCCTTTCGGCCGTGTAGTACTGTGTATCACCTAAAACTGCAATCTGAAAATAACGATCTTCAACGCTTACAACCGAAGTACTTGCCGTATTCGAGAATGCACCTATAAAACGCTTGGTGTTTAAGCCTATTAAAATGGAAAAGGCTAGTACTGGCACAATGAAAACCTTCTTTGTTCTCAGGCTTCCAGATAAAAACAAACTACTTATCATTTGAAACTTTATTTAAGAAATGGAAATTTAAATAAATGATTTTTGAAATAAAAATTAATTTTAATTAGGATAAAATGCTACAATACATAAATCAAAAAAAAAGCCTTTCTGTAAAATACAGAAAGGCTAATAAATAATTTTAAACTGAACTATTTACTTAATTCAGCAAAGTACTTATGGAATAAAGGCAATGTTTCAATTCCCTTGTAGTAGTTATAAATATCATATTTCTCATTTGGTGAATGCAAAGCATCACTGTCTAAACCAAAACCAAATAATACGGTTTTAATACTTAAAACATCTTCAAATAAAGCTACGATCGGGATACTACCACCCCCCCTTGTTGGAATAGGTTTTTTACCGAAACTTTCTTCAATTGCTTTCTCGGCCGCTAAATACGCCACTCCATCAGTTGGCGTAACTACTGGTTCTCCTCCGTGATGTGGTGTAACAGTTACCTTTACGCCCTTTGGCGCAATACTTTCGAAATGTTTAGTGAATAAATCACTAATTTCACTCCAGCGTTGATCAGGAACTAAACGCATTGATATTTTTGCATTAGCCTTGCTCGGCAACACAGTTTTTGCCCCTTCACCAATATATCCACTCCAAATGCCATTTACTTCTAACGTAGGGCGAGTGCCGGTGCGTTCTAGCGTAGAATAGCCGTTTTCGCCCCATTCCTCAGCAATATCTAAGTCTTTTTTATAATCCTCTAAGTCAAATGGTGCACTATTTAATGCATCGCGTTGAGCTTGCGTTAACTCCGCCACTTTATCGTAAAACCCTGGAATAGTGATATGATTGTTTTCATCATGTAATGAAGCAATCATCTTACAAAGAATGGTAGCAGGATTTGCAACCGCACCGCCGTAAACTCCCGAGTGCAAATCTCTATTAGGACCAACTACCTCAACCTCCATGTAAGCCAATCCTCGCAAGCCAGTTTCAATAGAAGGATTTTCCATACTGATCATAGAAGTATCGGAAATCAGCACTACATCAGCTTTCAAGCGTTCTTTATTTTCCTTTACGAAAGTAGATAAATTGGAAGAACCAACTTCCTCTTCGCCTTCAATCATGAATTTTACGTTACAGGCTAAGGAGTTGGTTTGCATCATTAGTTCAAATGCCTTAACGTGCATATAAAACTGACCTTTATCATCGCAGGCACCACGGGCATAAATTTTACCATCGCGTACTGTTGGCTCAAAAGGAGGCGTTTTCCAAAGCTCCAATGGATCAGGCGGCTGAACGTCGTAGTGCCCGTATATGAGCACTGTAGGTAAACTTGCATCAATTATTTTTTCACCATAAACAATAGGATAACCAGCGGTGGCGCATACTTCAACGTTATCAGCCCCAGCATCTTTTAATTTTTGCGCAACAAAATCAGCCGTTTGTAGCACATCATTTTTATATTTAGGATCTGCACTTACAGATGGAAAACGCAACAACTCAAAAAGTTCATCTAAAAAGCGCTGCTTATTCTCCTCAACATATTTCTTTATTTCTTGCATAAGGTTATATTTTGCCAACAAATATAGGGATTTTGGGATGACTGAAATTTGTTAAAATAACTATAATTTAATTTCTACATTTTCGTTACATTAGTAATATCTTTTTATTATATATTTGTCGTATAACAACTTACAGCCGTTTCCTATTTAATGAACAAACTATTTAGCCTATTAATTTTTCTGCAAGTTAGTCTTTGCTTGGGGATGGGCTATGCGCAAACGATACGAAGCAGCTGCCCGGAATTTGCAAAGTATTACGCAAAGGATAGTATCAACATCATCACTTTTGGAGCAAGCACCGTTCAGGGAATAAATGGAACCAATTTCCAAATACCCTTAACCAAAATGTTCCTTAATTGTTATAAAAAAGAAGTGATTAACGTTGAAAATCATGGCATTGGCGGACAAACCACAGGCGAGTGCTTAAATCGAATTTCAGGGGTAATTACAAATAAAACTGGCTTTATTGTGATTTTAGCAGGTGCTAATGATGCACTTAAAATTGAAGCTGGAAAGCAAACACTGAAAGAAACAGAAACCAATATGAGGCAAATTATAGTTGCCGCATTGAACCAACAACTCACTCCTATTATCTGCACAATTCAGTTTTTTGATGACAGAAATAATGATAATGTTAAACAACTCAACCGTCAGGTTATAAAAATCAATACCGTTTACAAGAAGCTTGCTAAAGAATATGATATTGATTTAGCGGACCTTAATGCAGTAATCAAAAGAGATTTTAGCCTATATCAAGACATAGTCCATCCTAATGAAAAGGGCAACAAGCTAATTGCTACCACTTTATACGCAGTTATCAATAGAATCATTTCGGAAAAATTCGTGACTATGCCAGACCAAAATACTGGTGCTACAGATTTGCGAGCTGAATTCCCAACCTATTCTGCTTCTCAGACGTATCCAAATCCTACGAAGAATGGTTTCGCCTCTATCGATATCGTAACTCCACAAGCCGACGAATTCATTTTAGATATTTTTGACTTGCAAGGAAAAATGGTATCTACCATTACTACCGCACAATTAAAAATCGGAAAACACATATTAAAAATAGACCTTAGCAGACAACCTCCAGGAATTTACATCTACAAAATTAGAGCTAAATCGGGTCTGTTCACTGATATCAAAAAGATGATTAGGGCTTACTAGCACTGTTTCATTCAATTCTTTATTTTTTACGTAAATTAGTGCGTTAATACGTAAAGATGAAAAAATTAGCCCTATACCCACTACTTATTGGTTTAGTTATTTTATTTACTTCATGGGGATTTTTTGCCCATCAGCGAATCAACCAACTGGCAATATTTACCTTGCCCGAAGGCATGATTGGATTTTATAAAAATAATCACAAATATATCACAGAACATGCGATTGACCCCGACAAGCGCAGATATGCAGATACGGCCGAAGCCCCGCGGCACTATCTTGACGTAGAAAATTATGAGCAACATATAGATAGTATCCCTCAAAAGTGGAACGACGCTGTAAACAAGTACGGTGCCAAGAAAATTGCAAGTGACGGAATGGTGCCTTGGCAAATCCAACGAACCTACAACAATTTAGTGAGAGCTTTCAAAGAACGTGACTCTTCAAAAATCCTGAGATATTCAGCAGATCTTGGACACTATGTTGCCGATGCACATGTGCCGCTACACACAACAGCCAACCACAATGGGCAGCTCACCAATCAAACTGGAATACACGGCTTTTGGGAAAGCAGGATACCAGAGCTTTTTGCGAAAGACTACAACTTACTAGTTGGAAAAGCCGCTTACATAGACGATCCTTTAAAAGAAGCTTGGAAAATTGTAAAGAAATCCCACACTATGGTAGACACCGTATTAACCTTCGAAGCAAAGCTTAATGCCTCATTCCCTGCCGACCGTAAGTATGATTTTTCAATGAGGGGTAAAAACATCATTAAGCAGTACTCTGTGGCTTATACAAAGGCTTATCAAGATATGATGAATGGAATGGTGGAACGTCAGATGAAGTCATCCATTATCAAAGTTGGCTCGTTTTGGTTCTCCGCTTGGGTAGATGCTGGACAACCAGATTTAAGAAATATGATCAAGATTGAGGCCACCATTGAAGATAAACAGCAGGCAGAAAAGATCAACAAAAAGTACCAGGAAGGCCAGGTTATTGGCAGGGAACTTTAAACCAAACTATATTAAAAAATCCGCACCACGGATAAAATATGTCCTGTCAGTTTAATCTTTTTTGATTTCCTCATCTAGCTGTTGCTCGATAGGTTTCTTTTTGAACATCGATTTAATTGCGGCCATTACTACTGGAGCAAAAGTTCCTACAGCAATAATCACAATTATTACTTCGAAATTCTTTTCGACAAAAGGGATTTTTCCTAACAGGAAACCAGCAAAAGACAAACTAAATATCCAAGCGGCTCCGCCAATAATATTATAGGCGGTAAACTTTCCAAACGACATTCGAGCTGCACCAGCTACAAAGGGAGCCACAGTTCTAAAAATTGGCAAAAACCTGCTAAATACAATAGCTTTTGAGCCATGTTTTTCGAAGTACTCGTGTGATTGATGGTAGTATTTTAATTTTAAAATTTTATTCTCTTCTTTAAAAACTTTGATACCAAAAAACTTACCCAAACGATAATTTAAGGTGTTTCCAAGAATTGCCGCAGCCGTTAAAAGCAAGCACATCAACCAGATACTTAATCCTGTATTTCCACCTGCAATTAAAGCGCCAACTGCAAACAGCATTGAATCTCCAGGCAAGAATGGCGTTACTACGAAACCAGTTTCGGCGAAAATGATGATAAACAAAATCAGGTAAGTCCAAGTCTTGTAATTTTGGATAATCGTAACTAAGGTATCTTTGGTATCAGTAAGTAATCTTACAAATAAATCTAGTATTTCCAATGTATTTAAATTTGGCGCTAAAATAAGGAAACAAACAAACACTTAAGTTTTAATTTGTTAAATTGTTGTTTTGTTTGTGTAAAGTTTATACTGAAAAAACTTTAGCGAAGCTAATTAATATCAATCATAAAAATAAAGCCTAAGTAATTAAACTCAGGCTTTAGGCTATATCGTATACTTGAATTTGAAATTAATAGCTATTGTTTAACATTACAGGCATCACTAACATCAAAACATCTTCGTTTTCATCATTAGTTTGAGGGATCAATAAACCTGCCCTATTAGGTGTTGAAAGTTCTAATGTTACTTCCTCGCCACTTAGGTTATTCAACATCTCAATTAAGAAACGAGCATTAAATCCAATCTCTAAATCTTCCCCATCGTATTGACAACTCAAACGTTCGTGAGCTTCGTTTGCAAAATCTAGGTCTTCCGAAGAAATATTCAACTCACTTCCACTTATTTTTAAGCGTACTTGATGCGTGGTTTTATTAGCAAAAATTACCACTCTACGCAGTGTATTTAAGAATAAAGCTCTATCAATAATCAATTTATTAGGATTATTCGCAGGAATAACCGCTTCATAATCAGGATAACGTTCGTCAATTAATCTACAAATCAAATTGATATTTTCAAACTTGAAGAAAGCACTTGTAGCGTTGTAATCTAAAGATACATTGACATCGCTACTAGGCAGCGCCGCTTTTAAAAGTGTTAAAGCTTTTTTAGGAAGGATAAATGAAGATGCCTTCTCTGCTTTTGCATCATTTCTTCTGTAACGTACCAACTTATGTGCGTCAGTAGCAACAAACGTAATATTTTGCGGCGATAATTGGCAAAATACACCAGTCATAGCTGGACGCAATTCATCATTACTAACTGCAAAAATGGTTTTAGTTATCGCTTCGCTAAGAACTGAAGCAGGAATATTAACCGATGAAGCATTGTCAACTACAGGAATTTTAGGAAAATCATCCCCATTTTCACCGCTTAGTTTATACTTTCCATCGCCGGCATTGATCTCGATAGAGAAATTGTTATCGTCTACATGGAAAGTAATTGGCTGGTCTGGCAATGTTTTTAAAGTATCCAACAAAATCCTTGATGGTACCGCCACTTTACCTTCTTCTTTAGATTCTACAGCCAAAGACGTAGTCATGCTAGTCTGTAAATCTGTAGCCGATATGGTTAAGTTGCCTTCTTTGATCTCAAAAAGGAAATTCTCTAAAATAGGCAATACCGTGCTGCTGCTTGAAGCACCATTAACTGTTTGTAAATGTTTTAATAACGTTGATGTTGATACTATAAATCTCATAGTTTGTTATATATGATATCAAAAGTATGAAAATTTACTTTGCATACTTAGTTTTACGGTAATAATGTTGAAAAATTGCGAAACATATCAACAATAGAATTGGAACAACAGTATTAACTAATTGCCATTTGTTTTTTTCAGTGCGCAACAACGTCTTATCAAGCGGTCTTACTGTCACCTCTTTATTTCTTAGTGCAATAAGATTATCAACACTGGTAAAGTAATCTGCGATATTTAGAAGCAGCGATTTATTTCCGTAATTCTGTTGTGTATATCGATCGAAACCCAGAGGAAATGGAGAACCGTCAGCAGAAACCTGATTCTTAAAAATATCTCCATCACCCAGCACCACCATTTTAGCCGGTTTACCTTTTTCGGGCACATCAAACTTTTCTGTAATCCCTTCAGGAATAGGTCGGTTTAAAAAAACAGACTTAAAATTCCCTTCCAACAACACTCCAACACTTTTAGGCGTACTCGTAAAGTCTTTCTGCGTGGGTTCCTGCTCTACCATTTGCAGGTTAAACATTTTTGGCGACGTGTAAATTTTGTTGTAAGGAGATGTACTTAAAATAATATGCTTATTAACATTTTTACTTCCTATAGTGTCTACTGTACTTGCAAATTCAGCTTTAATGTTATCTAAATTTTTTACCACGGCATTTGTAGTGTCTGGCAATAAAACAGGATAATATAGCCACGGAGCCATCTGAATATTGCCACCAGGCCCACCTGCAGTAGCTACTGGTATTTCTGCGCAATTGACATCAGCAATGATGTTGTAATTTACCCGAGCACCATACTCGAAAAGCATATCATCTAAATTGAGATAGTTGTTGGCCGCTAAAAACGACCGTCCGTTTCGCAAACTATCCAACTCCATACGAACTTGATCTAGCGACCATAAGACATGCCCACCCTTCATCACAAAATAGTTGATTTTGTATTTCTGTGCTTCGGTAAAAGGTTTTAACGGCTTGGCAATCACCAACATTTTCAAGCTATCGAGCCCCTGTTTAGTAATTGAATCGAGGTTAACCCTTCCAACTACGTAACTGTCCGATAGCGAGTTAATGGCATCAAAAAGGTATCTTGTACTAGGTTCGCCGTTTCCTTCCGTAAAACCAATACGTGGATTATAGCCCGATATTACTTTCTTAATTGAGGAGGTAAATATATATTCTAAATTTTTGATGGAATTGTTAATGCTTTCATCGTAACTTATTGCTTCACCGCCTTGATTTTGAAGCAACTTTACAGGCATGCGCTTGCCATTACTTTCTATCAATGCCATTGGAAAAACTAATTTTTCCGCAAAGCCGGCATCAGTTTTTATATTGATATTTGTTGGCCTAATGCCCAACTCCAATAAGTTTTGTATAGTTTGATTTTGTTCATCTGCAGACAAACCCTCTATAGGGTTAACGAATAGAACCTTAAAATTGCCCTTAGCATACGATTTATAGTCACTGAGTAAGTCTTTGGTCGCATTCCGTAGGCGTTTAAAAGCGCCTGGCATATCGCCATCTAAAAAAACGGTAACGATAACTTCGTGACGGTTATCTATTAAAATATCTTTTGTTTTCTGGCTGAGTGTAAATCGCTTCTCCTTTGTAAAATCCCATCGGGTGTATACCAATTGAGCTAAAAAATTTATCAGGACCAATGCCGTTAAAAAAACTGCAAATTTTGCCCATTTATTCAGTTTTTGTCGCTTATTTTTCTCTGCACTTACCATTTTCTTCCTCCTAGCACTACTTTGGTTAAGCTTAAAAATGCAGCAATGAAACTTAAGAAATAAACCACATCTCTGCTGTCAACAACTCCCCTGCCTATAGACTGATAGTGTTCGGCAATACCGAAGCTAAGCAACAAATTTTCGATAGTGCCGAGTGCACTCACTTTGCTTATAGAATTAAATCCTGCGTAAGTAAAGAAACACAGAAAAACAGCTACTGCAAATGCAATGATTTGATTTTTGGTAATTGAAGAAGCGAAGATACCTATCGAAGCAAAAGCACTTCCAAGTAAAAACAACCCGATATATGATCCAACAACAGCACCAGTGTCAATATTGCCTTTAGGCATACCCAGCTGCGAGATACTGTAGTAATAAATTGTGGTAGGAAGCAATGCGAATATCACCAACGATACACAAGCAAGATATTTCGCAAGTATAATTTGGTTGACAGTTAACGGTTTAGTAGCAAGTAACACATAAGTACCTTCCTTGCGTTCTTCTGCAAATGAACGCATACATATGGCAGAAATCAAAAACATAAATAAATATGGAACCAAGGAAAAAAAGCCGTCCATTTCGGCATATCCATACTCCAAAATAGAAGTGTCTGGAAAAAACCAAAACATTAAACCGCAGGCCAACAAAAAAATGCCAATGGTAATGTAGGCCATTAAGGAATTTAGAAAACTAAATAATTCGCGTTTAAATACTGCTAACATGCCGTAGTATAGGATTGCCGAAGTTATGCAATATATGTAAAACTAAAAAGGCCTCTCCCAAATAATGGAGAAGCCTTTTTCCGGTAAATTATTTAACTGTGGATTATTTTTCACCACCGCCTAGGAAAAATCCGATTTTAAAGGCTAAATAGTTGTAGTTAGCACCTAAGTTTTTACCAGCAAAGTTATATTCGATGCCTGTACGGAAGTGACCCGTTTCAAAACCTACTCTTGGAGCAAAACCAAATTTTGTTTTAGAGCCAATTTCTAGATCTTCGTCACCAATTTCAATCCCGGCTAAGCTGTACAAACCAACGCCAGCACCGATAAAAGGTCTAAATCCTGTTTCTTTAAGAAAGTAATCACCAGTTAGTAAATAAGAACCAGTTGCTTTTACTTTTCCTACTAACGATTCCCCATCAATTTCAATTGCGCTAGCGGTTAATGCCGACTCCAATCTTAAACCTACAGTAAGTGAATTACTAACAGCATACTTTGGTTCCATAGCAAAAACTACTCCGCCTTTACTACCAGAGCCAGCTGGAACTGCATAACCAAATGCAAAATCAACCTTAAAAGGTTTGTAGTTTGTTGACTGTGCTTTTACGTTAGAAACCGAGAACGCCAAAAATGCTGCAAGAGCGAATGATAACATTAATTTTTTCATTGTTTTTCAAATTTAAATGTGTTTTTTTTGTTAATAATGGCGCAATTAACAGAAGAGAAATGAAACTACAGCACAGCGCCAATCAAAAAAATACAATCAATTGATTAACAGAAAATTAAGCTTAAACATTGAGGGAGTAAGCCTTAAAAATCAAGTATTTTTAGCAAATTTTAGCTACTGATTATTACGAATAACTTCAGTTAAAAACAGGCTAAAATGGAAAGAGCCCGGTAGCTTACCGAGCTCTTGTAAAAACTTATTTTTTCAATCAGTTCCACTTGTACGGGAAACAATGATTATCAAAGAAGCTTTTTTTTATTTACATTTTCTTGCTCCGCTTAAATAAGCGAATAAAGAGTTAAATCGCTGAGATTGATTTTAGAACCTGAAGCCCAAGCCAACTGAAATTACTCTGTTAGACGCTTTGCCATCTCCAGAGGTGTTCACCAAGTTGCTTAAACCCAAGCCATAACCAAAATTAACGCTAAGTCCGTTTTTTAATTCGTAACCGCCTAGAAAATTAACTCCAAATTCGATGCGTTTCATCTCATCCTCTCCAGATCCAAATTCCATGTCTTCTTCGCTAGAATCGGAGAAGCTCATACCGCCACCGCTCACCGATACCTTAGACTTTGTTTTTCCGCTAAGTGCATAACCTAGGTACGGCCCAGCTCCAACAAATACATTTCCAGAACCAGCTGATATTCTACCTACAATATTTACTGGAACCTCAAGATATAAGGTGCTAACTGTAGCTGAACCAGAATAGGTATATGAATCTCCATCAATAACCTCAGTTCCTGATTCCTTATACTTCACGCCCTTGCCTAAAACAGTTAAACCTGGTTGAATAGAAAATTGAGAAGAGATGGCGATATCGGCGAAACCACCTACAAAAAATGACGGATTAGCTTGAGGATCTGGAAACTCTGCCGCCTCTTCACCTGAGGTAGCTAATTTAGGGAATGTTAGGCCAGCCTTTGCGCCGAAAGTAACCGATTTGTTTTGAGCATTTGCTACAAAGCCTAATCCTGCTGAGAGCGCTAATAATAGAAAGATTTTTTTCATGTTAATTTAAATATAATTTGATTGTTAACTAATTAGTTGCAAAACTAATATTTTAGTAGATAAAAAAAACTCCTAATTTATAGAAAACTAGGAGTTTATATTTCTGTTTATTTAAAGGTTATAGACCAAAGTTTAAAGCTGCTCTCAAACCAATAAATGAAGATGTGCCATTTTTAGACCAGCCTTCGTAACGAGCACCAAAATCGATAGCCAATTTATTATCCACTGGAAATTCGAAACCTAAGCTAGGAGCGTACAAAAATGCAGCACCACCATTACTTTCTGTTGAGATAGCTGCACCTAATTGACCTTGAGCATAAAAATTTTCCGCTAAAAAGTATCTCAAACCTGCTTTAAGTGGAACAAATCCTACTGAAGGTGCTTTTCCTGTTACAGTTACGCCCGCAAAGGTTGAAGTATATTCTTTACCTGTAAAGCTCAAATAGCCTGCTTCTCCTACAAAATTTAATTTGCTAGCAATTGGTGCCTGTAAATTTAAAGAGCCACCTATACCAAAGTTGTATACGTCTCCAAAATCACCCATTGGAAAGGCAAAATCAGCACCTACTCCAAGTTTTGATCCGTTCATTGCAGGATCTTTAGTTTGTGCATTAGCGGCTAAACCTAAACCCGCTACCATAGCTAATGATAATAATAGTTTTTTCATGTGTTTTAATTTTTAATGTCGGGCAGGCAAACACAACAATATTGCCAGTGTTTTAACGAACACAAAAAAAAATCACAAATCCATGAAAACAAGCGAATTAATTTTATTCTAAAATGATTATAAGCCAAATATGTAACCTAACTTTAATCCAATGAAATTGAAACTTGTAGTTTTTACAATAGCACTTGAACCATAGCTCGCATTTGACCAAGATTCGTAACGCAAACCGAAATCCAATTTTCCCGAGCCTGATGTTTTAATTAAGGTTCCAAATCCCGGCGACCAAACAAACGAAGTTCCAGATGAGCTCCCCACTCTAAATGCTGCCCCTGCCTGCCCTTCTAAGTAAAAATCGGGACTGGCATAGCGTTTAAACCCTAATTTAACGGGCACGGCATTGATGTTTTCAATCCTATATCCCAAAATATTCTTTGTGATAAATAAGTTATATGCCCCGCTTGCAGTGATAGCATATCTGTCGGAAATGTTAAACTCCGTTTTTAATGATGCTCCAAAACCAATCCCACTCAATGAAGCTGCGTTTCCAGTTGGAAAATTAATTTCAGGTGTTAAACTGATTTTAACCAGTTGCGCATGCGTATTTACTGCAAATGATATTGTTAAAAAAAGTACGATAAAAAACCTGTTCGTCATTTAGTTAATTTTTTAAATATCTCTTCTAAAGATAAATTAGTATGTGCCGCTTTTAATTGTTCCATAGATGAATTGGCCACTAAACTACCTTTATTAATAATTATGATATCGTCGCACAATGCCTCTACTTCTTGCATAATATGTGTAGAAATAATTACCGTTTTATCCTTCCCCAAATTTTTAATTAGCGCTCTGATATCCGAGAGCTGGTTAGGATCTAAACCTGAAGTTGGTTCATCCAAAACCAGCACTTCAGGTTGATGAATAATGGCTTGAGCCAAACCTACACGCTGTTTGTAACCTTTTGAAAGCATTCCAATTTTTTTGTGCTGCTCTTGATTTAAACCAACCAGCTTAATTGTTTCTTCTACTTTTTGAGCAATATCTTTTAGTCCGTAAGTTTCGGCAACGAAAGCTAAAAATTCACGTACGTACATGTCGGCATACAAAGGAGTGTTCTCCGGAAGATAACCGATCAATCGTTTAACCTGAATTGGCTCTTCTTGTACATTTTTGCCATTCACCTCCACTTTTCCAGAAGTGGGGTTTAAATAACCAGTTAGCATTTTCATGGTGGTAGACTTCCCAGCACCATTTGGCCCCAAAAATCCCAATATTCGCCCAGCATTTGCTTTAAAGCTAATTTGATTTACCGCTTTTTGTTCACCGTAGTGTTTTGATAAATGTTGTACTTCGATGCTCAATTTATTTCAATTTTAGGTTTTTAAAGTTCATTTTCTTCTCTTTACGATATTGATCTAATTGCTGTCCGGCTAGTGCAACATCGTCTGTTGATAAAATCTCAGCACCGTTTGCTACCAATTGGCGATAGACCATTTTATTGGGGTTTGCCTTAGCACTCCGATCTAAGTTACCCATAGTACCTAAGATAGAACTGATCCCTTTACTTTGCAAAAATTCATAAAGCGATTTATCGGGCTCTGCAACACCAACAAAGGCCACAATTTTATCGTTAGGAACACCCATTTTATTAAGTCGATCCAAATCTTCTTTGCTTTTTACTGTCGCCGAGATCATTAAATCGGGGGCAAGTTGATGCACCTCCGCGGCTTGATTGGCGTTGTAAGTAATTATGATGGAGTTTGTTTCCGATTTAGTTTTGCGAACCGCCGAGATAATTTTTTGATAAGGCACGCCTTTTTTTAAATCAATAGTAAATAACACTTTGTTTTTGCCCCATGCAAGCACCTGTTCCAAGGTAGGAATTTTGAAATTAGTTACTTTGCCGTCGTCATCCTTAAGGTTTAGCTTTTGTAATTCGCTGTACATGTAAGATGAAACCAATCCAGTACCTGTAGAAGTTCGGTCTAACTTATCATCATGCATAATCACTAAAGCCGAATCCTTACTTAACGCTACATCAAATTCTATAATTACCGGTTGGTAGGTAGTTGCATTTTCAAATGTCTCGATGGCATTTTCAGGGAAGCCAGGCATTGGACCGCCTCTATGGGCACTTAGCAAAGGGTATCTTTCGGTTTTGTGATTTAAAAAATCTTGGAACTCCTTTGCCGTTTTAAAGCTGATGTAATGGTGTTTTACTGGAGTGATAAAAGCAAGAGCTGATAAACCAAACGCAACAAGTAAGAGTTGAACTTTTTTCATTTAATTGACTTTCCTTTGTGTTAAGCAAAGGTAGGTTTTGTTTAATCAGCTTAAAAATTTAATGGCGTTTAGTTATATGCTTTCTATTTTTTTAGGAAGTTCCATATGGAATCATCTTTTTTGGAGGGCTTATCCCTAATAAGTCCCGCTACAATCTGATCCAACAACTCCTCGTTTTCGCTAACCAATTTGTCTGCCAGGGAAACTATTTTCTGAATGTTAGTTTTGGTCGCCGCGTCCATCGAGGGATCTATGGAAGATAAATTGCTGGGCTCAATACGGATATAGTTACTTTTTTCGTTGACGGAGCGGAATAGCTGCTTTAAAAAATAATCCGTGCTTTCTGCAGAGCTACTGCTCATGATGTCTACCAATGCTGGACCAATGGAAATAGCTCTTTTCTTTTTAAAATCTTCATATTTATAAGATATTTTGGAAAGGCCTGTTCCTAATGAAAGTATCCAAACATCATCAATTTTATATGTTTTGTAGCTTTTGATGACTTCCAACAACGCAGATAGAGATGGATTATGCGCAAATACACCTCCATCTACCAAAGGGTAGCGTGTTTTGGCAATGGAGAAAATTTCAGCAACAGAGAAGTAAGTTGGTGCTGCAGCGGTAGCTCTACACACATCTTTAAGGTAGAAATCCCTGGAATCGCCGTGCGATATGGCTTTTTGCTGCCTAAAGAGATGATTTTTACGCAATTCTATATCATAAGCGGTAATGACACAGGGGCGCAACAGTTCGCTCAGTTTCTTATCTCCAAGGTAACTTTTCAGTACTTTCTCTAAAATCGTGGCATCGTACAGCTCGCTCAAAAGACCGAATTTATTGAGAAACCTACGCCAAGGCTTGGCCGAAAATATTTCTACGCCGTGCTGCAAATAAATATCCAGCGCCTGCTTAGTAGTATACTTTTGCTTTGATGGGTCTTGATCATCTGGACATAACAAAATAGAAAGTAAAATTCCACCTGTACTGGTTCCCGCAAAAAAATCAAAATAATCTATTAGACGAGCATTAGGATTTTTAGTGGCCCGCTGAATTTTCTCTTCTAAAGCCACTAGGATCATCCCTGGAATTATTCCACGGATGCCGCCCCCATCTATTGAAAGTATTCTCTTCATTTATTAAATTGCAAGTTAATGAATGTAGCGAAAAATAAAAGTGTTTTTGTTGAGCTATGCAATTTTAAACGTTTAGCGGTACGCAACTAGTAGCAAAAGTTTTTGTAAAATAAACCTGAACGACGTGGAAAACCCGCATCCCAATAAAAAATTGGGAGAGGATTTGGAACAAAGTGCAGGACTATCGGCACCGATGAGCCACTTGCCTTGCTTTTCAAAACATTTTAAAGCGCTTATCTTATAACTTTTAACTTTTAACTTTTAACTTTGGCGCCACTATGGCTCAGAAAAATAACGACGAAATTTTTAAAAATGTAATATCGCATGCCAAGGAATATGGTTTTGTATTTCAAAGCAGCGAAATATATGATGGTTTAAGTGCTGTTTACGACTACGGACAATTAGGTGCCGAGTTGAAAAACAACATCAAAACCTATTGGTGGAAAGCAATGGTGCAGATGCACGAAAACATTGTGGGTATTGACGCCGCCATTTTTATGCATCCTAAAGTTTGGAAAGCCAGCGGACACGTAGATGGTTTTAATGATCCGATGATTGACAATAAGGACAGTAAAAAACGCTACCGTGCCGACCAATTATTAGAAGATAAAATTGCGAAATACGAGAAGGACGGCAAAACCGAAAAAGCTGCAAAATTGCAAGCTGATATGGATGACGCTTTGAAAGCGGAAGACTTGCCTCGTTTAAAAGTATTGATTGAAGAACACGAAATTGCCTGCCCGGTTAGTGGGACCAGAAATTGGACCGATGTACGCCAGTTTAACCTGATGTTTGACACGCAGTTTGGCGCCATGGCTGATGGAAGCGAGAAAGTTTACCTTCGTCCGGAAACTGCGCAAGGTATTTTTGTAAACTTCTTAAATGTGCAAAAAACAGGAAGAATGAAAATTCCTTTCGGTATTGCACAAATAGGAAAAGCCTTTAGAAATGAAGTAATAGCCCGTCAGTTCATTATGCGTATGCGTGAATTTGAACAGATGGAAATGCAATTTTTTGTACGCCCTGGAGAAGACAAGAAGTGGTTTGAATATTGGAAAGAAGCTCGTTTGAAATGGCACAAAGCTATTGGAACATCTCCCGAAAAATATCGCTACCACGATCATGTGAAGTTGGCTCACTATGCTAACGCCGCTACGGATATTGAGTTTGAATTCCCATTTGGCTTTAAAGAAGTTGAAGGCATACACAGTAGAACTGATTTTGATTTAACCCAACATCAGGAGTATAGCGGCAAAAAAATGCAATACTTTGACGCCGAGTTGGACGAAAACGGAAAACCTTATGGCAACTATGTACCTTACGTAATTGAAACTTCGATTGGTTTGGATAGGATGTTTTTGCTTACGATGATTAATGCATTGGAAGAAGAAGATTTAAGCACGCCAGAAAAACAGGATAGCAGAACTTTACTACGTTTGCACCCTGCATTGGCGCCAATTAAAGCAGCTATTTTCCCGTTAACTAAAAAAGATGGTTTGCCGGAGAAAGCTCGTGAAATTATGGATTCGCTGAAGTTTGATTTCAACTGTATTTATGAAGAAAAAGATGCCATTGGAAAGCGCTATCGTCGTCAGGATGCTGTAGGAACACCTTTCTGTATTACGGTAGATCACCAAACGTTGGAAGATGATACGGTAACCATCCGCCACCGCGACACAATGGAGCAACAACGTATTGCGATTAAAGATTTGCACTGGACTATCGAAAGTAAAGTAAGCTGGAGAAATTTGCTGAGTCAATCATAAAAAAATCCCGACCTAAATAGACTGCCCCCAAAAAGTTAGACACTTATTGGGGGCATTTTTATGGAAAATGGTTTCTTAATCATCCTTAAACAAAATTTGAATAATGAAGCAAGCTATACTCCTTATCGTATTCTCGTTATTTTGTTTTAATGTGATGGTGGCGCAAGAAGCAAAATTAAATACTACGTTAAAACCTCAGTTGGTACCTGAAATACCTAAAGTGAAAGTAATAAGGGATGCACAGCCGACGACGCATGACCATAACAAAAATCATCTTACTTGGGTGTTCAATTCGAAAGTTAGCGTCCTTACGGTCAATCCAATTATTATCAATTATAGTAATGTTGAAGATTTAAAGATCGATGAAGCTACAAGAAGCCTTGTCATAAAATACAAGATAGAAAAACCAGAAATCATCAGTTTGCATGAACTGGCCAAGAAATATTGTAAGTTAAAAGAAATAAATATTTTATTTAGTGTAGATGATGAATGGCAAAGACAACCTGACAGTGCATTTATTGCTATTGATGCCATTAAGCACGTGAGGGTGGTGGATAGTGAGAATTATCCTCATCTATCGGAAAAGAAAGATCGACTTGTGGTAGTGGCTATTAAAACCGTAAATCCTCCGAAGAAAGAGGAAGAAGATGATGGCAGGCCTAAGATTTATATAAGGTAGTGGCTACTCTTCGTTCGCAAGTCATTGCGAGAAGACAAGCTTAAACAATACTATCAATCGCTTCCTCTGATCTTCCAATTACCGCGACATCTCCTTTAACTAAAATCGGTCGTTGTATTAATATTGGATTTTCATGCATTGCCTTAATCCAGGCTTCATCAGATAAATTCAGGTTCCCAAACTTCTCTTTATAAATTTTTTCGGTAGTGCGTACAAGCTGAAAAGGACGTATCCCAAGTTTTTGGACAATATCTTTCAATTCTTCAACACTGGGTACATTTTCCAGGTAATTAACGACTTCAAAATCTTCACCGCTTTTTGTTAACTCTGCTAAAGCGATTCTACTTTTACTGCAGCTGTTATTGTGATAAATTTTAATGATCATTATTGCTTGCTCAAATACCAATTGTGATTTTCTATTTTAGTGATTTCTGGCTTACCTACTTCCGTTAACATCCTTCTTGCTCCTACTAAAGTTTTGCTCTGATATTCATCGTAATTGGCAGCTGTTGGTAAAATGCTGCTGATTTTTACCATCCCGGCCGATTGGATGAACTGTCCATCTCCCATATATATTGCGGTGTGACTTACCCTGCCGCCATTAATGCCTCTGCGCTTTGCCGCCGAAAAAAACATTAAATCTCCGGGCTTAAGATTTTTAAGACATTTTTCTACGCTAATGGAATCGTTTTCCAAAACGTCCAATGCCTGTCCAACTAAAGCCTGTTGCGAAGCATCACGAGGGATAATCACTCCGTTTAAAAAGAAAGCAGTTTTAGTAAAGCCACTACAATCCACTCCTTTTATGGAAGTGCCGCCCCATAAGTAAGGAACACCAACCAATGTTTGTGCGGTTTTCAAAATGGCATCGGCAGTTGGCAATGGTCGTTTTACCCAAGTGGCATAATCGGTAAGTTGTTCTGTTGGAACGTAAGCTTCCCTACTATCAGGAAAACCAACCTTAGTGAAGCCTCCATTAGCGGAAATAAACTTCAGGATATTTCCAGCAACCAAATCGGAAACTCTAGCTGCCGAATTAGAAGCTGATATAAAAGCATGACCATAATCGGCAATAAAAACAACCTTTTTTGCCGCTTGCCAGGCCTTAAATTTCGCACCATCCATCAAGGCGATAGCACCACCGTCAGTCCAGGCCAAATAGCCATCAGGAGATTTCACTAAATAAAATCCACCTTGTTTTTTAAGGATTTGGATAGGTGTGCCCAACAAAGTTTGTGTCATTAACTCGGAACCGTGAAAAGGCTGACTCCGATTGTTAGCCACCGAAATTGTTGTTACGCCGTACACTTGCCCATTTAATTGTTGTGCCGGCAATAAAGAAGCTATTAGTTTTGCTTTTTCAGCAGATGGAAAAGAATTTTCGAAAGAAGTGATGGCTTGTTGCGATGTACTCTCTACAAAAACCGAATCGGCCTTGAACCTCACATTAAAATAAACAGACCGCTTATCTGGTGCATATTTTTTTTGAATGGCATTTGCAATAGTCCTGTAAGCCGCAGTATCTACCTGCGCTTTTGCAATTTGAACCAACAAAAGCATCGCCAAAAAAGAAAAACATTTTCTCATATCAATTGTTTTGAGGCTAAAGTTACAACATATTAACTTCTTTACTTCGCTTTTAGTAAGTAATTAAACCATTACAGAAGACGTTTTAAAACCCTCTTCTTGCTAATCATCCAGTTGATCACCTAATTAAATCGCATGTTAAAAAAATTACCTCTCCCATTGTGGACCGTCGCTCTTCCTCTACTAGCTTGGGTAGCTTATTTCGCACCAGTTAATAACCTAGGTGGATTAGGTATAGCTTTACTAGTCGTGATGTTAATTGGTAGTGTATTGGCTGCAGTGCATCACGCTGAAGTAGTAGCACATCGAGTGGGCGAACCGTTTGGAACGCTAATTTTAGCCTTGGCTGTTACCACCATCGAGGTGTCGTTGATTGTATCATTAATGCTTACTGGTGGTCCTGGAACCGAGGAATTAGCGAGAGATACTGTTTTTGCCGCAGTGATGCTTATTTTAACGGGAATGATTGGTATTTGCCTACTATTCGGTGGACTAAAATTTAACCAGCAAGGTTTTAGCTTTGATGGCGTGAAGGCGCCTTTGGTGGCGCTCACCGCAATCTTGATGCTCACGCTTATCTTGCCGAACTTTACGGTAAGTGTAAAGGGGCCATCGTACAACAACTCACAACTTATTTTTGTATCCATCATTTCATTAATTATATATAGCACTTTTATTTTGGTACAAACCGTGAGGCACAGAGATTTCTTCTTACCTCCGATAAACCCAGGCAACGAAGAAGTTCATGCAGCGCCGCCAACCAAAGCCGTTGCGTTGAGTAGTTTAGGTTTACTGTTGGTTTGCCTTGGCATTGTGGTATTATTGGCAAAAGCACTTGCGCCAGATATCGAAAGTGCTGTGATTAACGCCGGAGCGCCAAAATCGTTGGTTGGTGTGATTATAGCGGCTGTAGTTTTGCTGCCAGAAGGTATCGCTGCCTTAAATGCAGCTAGAAAAAATCGTTTGCAAACCAGTTTAAACTTGGCACTGGGTTCGGCACTGGCCACCATTGGGCTTACCATACCAGCAGTGGCCGTGGTATCCTTAGTTGCGGGCTTAAATATCACGTTAGGAATCGATACCAAATCAATGGTACTTTTACTATTAGCCCAATTAACCCTCATGCTATCCTTAGGTTCCGGAAAAACCAATATATTGCAAGGTGTAGTTTTATTAACTATTTTCGCCTCCTACTTGTTCACCACTATTGTTCCTTAGGACAAAAGATGGGTGACGGTAAGCACTCGAATGAACCAAAAACAACGTCAACAATCGGTATACCTAATCCTAATTTACCAATTTGTATTGCTGCTTGCCCTATATGCACTATGCAGATTAGGTTTTTTTATGATTAATAAGTCGTTATTTAAACATTTAACCAGCGGCGAAATTGCATATACATTTTTAGGTGGAATTAAATTTGACATTGTAGCCTTGCTGTACATCAACTCCTTGTACATTGTTTTACAGGCCGTACCATTCCCTTTTAAATACAAACCCAATTACCAAAAATTTTTGAAATGGTTATTTATAGTGACTAACTGCATAGGTTTTTTAGCCAATTTCATTGATTTTGCCTATTACAAATTCACGCTTAAACGTACTACTGGAAGTGTTTTCTCACAATTCAGTAACGAGCAAAACAAGCTGAAATTAACCGTCGATTTCCTGATAGAATACTGGTACCTTTTAATAGTTTTTGTATTATTTGTACTGGCTTTTGCAAAGCTAAGTCAACTATTTAAGGCAGTCGACAAACCAAAGTTTAGTTGGAAAACTTATGTAGTTCAAACCGCAGCACTGTTATTGATTGCATTTCTTTTCATTGGAGGTGTTAGAGGCGGATGGAGACACAGTACCAGACCAATTACATTGAGTAATGCCGGAGATTATGTTAAAGCTCCCGGTGATATGAGCTTGGTGCTTAACACGCCTTTTAGCATCATGAAAACGTTAGGTTCTTCAAAGCTAAAACCTTTAAACTATTTTGATGAAGCGAGCCTTAATAGAATTTATAATCCAATACACTTACCAAGCGACACCAACAGCTTTAAAAAACTAAATGTTGTGTTTCTAATCATCGAGAGTTTAGGGAAAGAACACGTTGGAGCACTTAATAAAGATCAATTGAATGGCAAGTACAAAGGTTTTACTCCGTTTATAGATAGTTTGGTAGGTCAGAGCTTTACTTCTGCGCATACTTACGCTAACGGCCGCAAATCAATCGATGCGCTTCCATCTGTAATTTCAAGTATACCTTCTATCAAAGAACCTTTTGTGCTTTCGCAGTATTCCAGCAATAACACTACGAGTATCGCTAAATTATTGGGTGATGAAGGTTATTACACTGCGTTTTTCCATGGTGCCCCTAATGGCTCGATGGGGTTTTCAGCCTATACCAACTTAGCGGGAATTAAACATTACTACGGCAAAACTGAGTACAACAATGATGCTGATTTTGATGGAATTTGGGGCATTTGGGACGATCCATTTATGCAGTACATGGCCAAAACCATCAATACCTTTCCACAGCCATTTTTCTCCGCGTTTTTCTCTGTGTCGTCTCATCATCCGTTTAAGGTGCCGCAACAATATCAAGGTAAGTTCCCTAAGGGAAATTTGCCCATACAAGAACCTTTGGGCTACACAGATATGGCCATCCGTAATTTTTTTAGCGCTGCGAAGAAAATGCCGTGGTATAAAAATACGCTATTTGTGCTTTGTGCTGATCATGCTACAGTTTCCTACTTACCAGATTATCAAACTACTGCAGGTTATTTCTCCATTCCAATTCTGTTCTATTTCCCCGGTGGCGAATTGAAAGGCAAAACCGATAAAATCATACAACAAATTGATATTATGCCATCGGTACTTAGTTTTTTACACTATCCAAAAGCTTACTTTGCATTTGGTTTCAATGCCTTCGACAATAAAACTGATAACTTTGCGATTAATAATAACGATGGAACCTTTAACCTTTATTACGGAGACTACCAGTTAACTAGCGACGGACAAAAAAGCTTATCGATGTTTAACCTAAAACAGGATAGGCGCAACTTAAAAAATTTGATAGAAGAGCAACCAGAAGTTAAGGTACAACTAGAAGAAAAGCTTAAAGCATTTGTACAACAGTATAATAACCGAATGATTAACAACCAATTAACTTATAAAAAGAATTGAGAAAATTAGCGCTGAAATTTATTGATTTCTTTTATCCGCCGTTTAAAAATTGGTTTGCGATCAACACTTTTAGGTATTTGGCCAGTGGCGGTATAACCGCGGCTTCAGGCATTGTAGCTTATTTTGTGATATATAATTATATTCTTCATCAAGAAGATGTGCATGTTGGACAATATCTAGTTACAGCTCCCATTGCCGCACTTGTTTTAGAATCGATTATTACGTTTTTAATTGGCTTCACCTTAAACAAGTATCTAGTTTTTACACAATCGGATTTAAAAGGAAGAATACAGTTGTTTAGGTACGGTACGGTTGTTTGCACCAATATTTTGCTGAACTATGCCTTGATGAAAATTTTAGTAGAGGGCTTTCAGTTTTATCCCTCGGTTGCAAAGGCGCTAATCACCATAGTTTTAGCAGTATTTAGCTATTTCTCCCAGAAATATTTTTCTTTCCGGGTTAAAAAGAATGTGTAACTTTTTTTTAAACACATAGGCACATAGAATTATCCAGAGGTTACACAGCCTGTATCCTTATGTGATTAAAAAAGCACTTCCATTATCAACAAACAGCACCATCCAAACCTTCAATGACCTTATATGCCTTACATGGTAAATGTTTCTCTTATTATCGAAACACAAATATGTAAACAATATCATCCAAAATCTTAAATGGTTATAAAAAACAAATTACATCCAAACAACGGTAATTTCTTGCATTGCTAGCCCAAATAAGCTAATTTAGTGCAATTAACACAATGTATAAATGAGCGATTTTAACGACTTTAATAACGAGCAAGTTGCCAAATTGCCTAGACATTTAAGGCAATTTATAGTAGAGCAAAATTACGAGAAATACACGCCAATAGATCAAGCGGTTTGGCGTTACGTAATGCGCCAAAATTATAGTTATTTAAAGCACGTAGCTTATTATCCTTACATCAAAGGTTTGCAAAGAGCCGGCTTAAGTATCGAGTACATTCCTGATCTGCAAACGATGAACGACAATTTAGGCAAAATTGGTTGGGGCGCCGTTACCGTTGATGGATTTATTCCGCCAGCTGCATTTATGGAATACCAAGCATACAGGGTGTTGGTTATTGCGGCAGATATCCGCCAGATTAACCATATTGAATACACACCAGCGCCAGATATTATCCACGAAAGTGCTGGTCATGCACCTATTATTGCTGATACCGACTACAACAATTATTTGAGCTACTTCGGATCAATTGGCGCAAAAGCCATGTTCAGCAGTAAAGATTTTGAACTTTACGAAGCTATCCGCAGACTATCCATATTAAAGGAAGCTTCAAATGTTGATGAAGCCGAAATTGCAAAAGCAGAAAAAGAATTAAAATTTATTTCCGAAAATATGGGTGAACCATCGGAAATGGCTTTGCTAGGACGTTTACACTGGTGGACGGTAGAATATGGCTTGATAGGAACGCTCGAAAACCCAAAAATTTACGGCGCAGGGTTGCTTTCTTCTATTGGAGAAAGTGCCACTTGCATGGATCCTAAAATTAAAAAACTGTGGTACGACATCAATACGGTTAATTATAGCTATGATATTACCCAAGAGCAGCCGCAGCTTTTCGTCACCCCCACTTTCCAGAATTTGATTGACGTTTTGGAAACGTTTGCCAACACAATGGCTTTTAGACGTGGTGGAGCAGAAAGTGTACTTAAAGCGATAGAATGTAAAAACCCAAGCACAGCAGTTTATAGCTCTGGCTTACAAGTTACTGGTGTTTTCACCGATGTGGGCATCAGTAAGGACGATGAAGTAACCTTTATCAAAACCACCGGACAATCGGCGTTAGCATTTGACAACAAAGAGCTGCTGGGACATAGCAAACATTATCATAAAGATGGGTTTTCATCGCCTGTTGGCAAATTGAAAAACATTGACAAAGCTTTGGAAGACCATAATTTTGAAGATTTATCAAGCTTAGGAATTCACGTTGGATCAACTGCGCAACTAACTTTCGAAAGTGGTATTGAAGTAAACGGCACGGTAAAAGAAATCATCCGTAAAAACGATAAAACCATACTAATTGCCTTTGAAGACTGTACTGTAAAAGAGAACAATGGAAACGTATTATTCCAACCTGAGTGGGGAACTTATGATATGGCCGTTGGCGAAAAAATTATTTCGGTATTTAATGGTGCTGCCGACAAAGACGCGTACGAGGAATTGACACATGTGAGCGATCAACTTACACACAAAGTCGTTTACGACGATGCAACCAAACGATTACATGCCTTGTACCAACAAGTAAGGGATATAAGGGAAAGTGGCGAAGGTCAAGAAAATCTAGAGAGTATATTTTCAGAATTGAAGACCAATTATCGTCATGACTGGCTGTGTGCGTTACAAATTGTAGAAATTCTACATCATTCTGCTGCTAATCCATCATTGGAAAGCGAAATAAGGATTTACTTAGAAATGAAAGCAGCTAACGAAAAAGAATTTACAAAGCTAATTAACGATGGCTTTCATGTTATTGCTAATCCGGTGACGCAATTGATTACCGTAGAGGATTAACATCCTTTAAGCCTCAATCATTAACAAAAAGCTAAATACAGATAACTTTACGAAGTTTTGAAAACTTCGTAAAGTTAATATATTCAATCTTTGCAAAGTACGATAAGGCCTTTTTAATTATTCTTTTTAACGTACTTTGTCAATATCACAATCATCTGTTCATTAATCTTTCCCTCAATTTGCTCGTGATTGTCATGCACTAACCTAATACGTTTCACCACAGTACCTTTTGGCGCACTGAAATTAGTTCCCTTTACATCTAAGGCTTGCGTAAGTACAACTGTGTCTCCGTTTTCAAGCACATTTCCAAAAGCATCTTGATGTACATCGGCAACTGCCAAGCCACTTAACGCCCATTGTACTACATCTTCATCTAAATCTACCATATTCAATACGCCACTAGCCCAGTCTTCATCCTTATATCTTTGTAGAATGCGATAACTCAAAGCTTGTACGCTTGGTTCAGGATTCCAAATGCTTCCTTCCACTACACGCCAGTAAAAACCTTGATCTTCTGCATCAATATTTTGCAAACAATCGTTACAAAGTGCCACCTGATTTGCGATGGTATCATCATTTTTAGGACTTACCGTGTAAGCAGTTGTAGCTTCGGTTTTACTGCATAATTCACATAAACCTTCGCTTCTTTCTTTTAATTTATCTAACATGTTTGTTTGAATTCAAGCGCCAAAGGTACTTATAAACTCTTGGCTTTTGTAAGAAATGACGAATATCAAAATACCTCAAAATATAAAGCAATTAGCCGATGAACTTCAAGAAAGCTAATTTCCTATTACGCCACGTAAATTACTTATCTTTGCCGCCACTTAATTTATGTAGCCATGAACATCATTATCACTGGAGCAAGTAGCGGAATAGGCTTTGAAGCAGCTTTAGAATTTAGTTTAGATACTAAAAACAAAGTAGTTTGCATCGCAAGATCAGCAGACAAACTGCGTAAACTACATGAAATTGCGAAAAGTATCACGCCAGAATGTACGCTCCTACCAGTTGCATTCGACTTGGTTAATGATGATTACAATGCATTGGTGCCTTTTATAGAGCAACGACTAGGAACGGTGGACATATTAGTTAATAATGCTGGTTCCTTAATCAATAAGCCATTGCTAGAAACTACTGAAAATGATTTGGCAACGATGTTAGAACACAATGTGATGAGCCACTTTAAGATGACTCGTTATATGCTACCATTTATGAGTACTGGTGCGCATATCGTTAACATTGGAAGTATGGGTGGTTTCCAAGGAAGTGTGAAGTTTGCCGGATTAGCGGCTTACTCGGCTAGTAAGGCAGCGCTACATATTTTAACAGAATGTATGGCGCAAGAACTTAGCGCTACTGGCATTAAGATTAACTGCTTAGCGTTGGGCTCGGCACAAACAGAAATGTTAGAAGCGGCTTTCCCTGGTTATGAAAGTCCGGTACTGGCATTTGAAATGGGCAAATATGTTGCTGATTTTGCTAAAACTGGGCATAAATTTTTCAATGGAAAAGTATTGCCTGTTGCAGTGACAACGCCATAAATTGACAATTTCAGATTTACGAATTACGATTTACTTGAGCACCAAAACAAAGCGATATAGCATTGTAAATCAAACAACTAACCACCTAAAAAACTAACAAACTCAGCAACAAGTTTTCCACATTCCTTGGTGCTTTAGTTCTAGTTAGTTAAGTTTGAAATAATGAAGAAAGCACTTTTCGCCATCTTATTGCTCACAAGTATCGCTTTTAGCTCAAAAGCACAAGATAACGTATCGTTAACGGTGCAATATCAAAAAATGATGGAAAAGGTAATTAACCGCATTCCAGAAGTAGCCAACTCCACGTCAAATAAAATCATGGATTTTGCAAAATCATTGATTGGAACCAGGTACCGCTATGCTTCAAGTAATCCCGAAATTGGCTTTGACTGCTCTGGTTTTGTGAGCTATGTTTATAAGCAATTTGGTTTCAGTGGTGCACGCTCATCTGCCGACTTTGCCAATAAAGGTAAAGTGGTGAAACTAGCAGACGCAAAAGTTGGTGATATTTTAGTTTTTACAGGTACTAATTCTCGTGTGAGAAGGCCAGGACACGTGGGCATTATCTATTCCAAGGATGAAAATGGCAACATCAAGTTCATTCATTCTTCTTCTGGAAAAGCCAAAGGTGTTACTATTACCGACTTAGAAGGATACTATAAAAATCGCTTTTTGAAGGCAGTAACGGTAGTAGAGTAAATAGTAGTGGACAGGGATTAGGGATTAGGAATCAGGGATTAGTCATTAGCCTATTCCATTTATTTCAAACTATGCTTTTACGCTTATTAACTACCTCACTTTAATCTTCTGCCTACCAACTTCGCTACTAATCAAAGCAATAGTACTTTCAACGCATCAGCTACCTTGCCATAGACAATTAATTCTTTTGCAAATTCGTGTAGCTCACGTTCTCGGTTGGTAGCGTCTCCAATAGTAGCATCTAGAATATCTTTCACATTGGTATTCCACTGCATTTCTGAAATTTCCTCATCGCTTGGCAACACTTCCAGATTCCCCAGTAAACCTAAATCGTTTCCACTTAACACTCTGGATTGGCGCACCGACAAAGGCAAAGCGTCTACGCCAATACCCAACGTGGTTAGCGGCTTCGGTACCGTAAACAAACTTTCAGGTGTAACCCTGCTATACCAATTTCCGCCCAAGCGAGCCACTAAATCAATTTTCTGTTGATCTATTTTCCCTTCAGCATCTAAAATATCTTCCTTGATATGGATTAATTTAATTTCAGCCAAAACTAAATTTCCAGCGCCATGCTGATCTCCCAAAGGAATTACCTGACTAATTATACATTCTAGCTGTACAGGCGCTTCCGCTACTCTTGGCGGCTTCACCAAATGGGAAACCTCCATTGAAAAACCAGCCTTTTCAAACTCATTTACGTCTTTCCCATACTCGGTACTCGATAGACTGGTTTGTTGCACCATAGCATAGTTTACGATGTTCACTACGCACTCTCCCACCTCTAAAATGTTATCTAAGGTATGTTTCGTGGTATTATCTCTCACCCTACGTGCAGGTGAAAAAATACAAACCGGCGGATTGGTACTAAATAAATTAAAAAAACTGAAAGGGCTTAAGTTCACATTTCCATCGGCATCAATAGTTGAAGCCAAACAAATTGGACGTGGCGCTATGGCATATTGCAAGTAGTTTTGCAATTGCATTGGTGAAAGTTCTTCGCAGTTTAAGGTAAGCATGGTACGGGGTTGAAATGTTGAAAGGTTGGAAAGTTTTAAAGTTGGAAGGTTAGAAAGTTTTAAGTTTTAAGGGTGCAAGGGTGGAAATGGAAAGATTGAAATGTTAGTTTCGCTTCTTATTTGTACACCTTGTCATTCCGACGTTAGGAGGAATCTATCTAAAAGGAAAGCTTCATAATCAATGCTGTAAGTTGTAGCATAGAAAAATGTACTTATGTAAGCTAAACCTGATAGCAGCGGCACGCAGTAAAGCGAATAGCAGGGCTTTCATAACCTAAGCACATCGAACCCTGCTTTTCAAGTCTTATTTTTTAAGCGCTAATATCGAAAAATCAGTATCTGCTTTAGTAATGGTATTGCTTAGCGCTCCAAGGCCGGTGATTTCCATTTCTACATGATCACCCGGTTGTAGCCATTGCACCTGATAGTTAGGATCGTTCAACAAACCTGTACCGTTTAACTCTAAGAAACATCCAGTGCCTACCGTACCCGATCCTATCACATCACCTGGCAAAATATCAACTCCGTAGGCGCAACGCTCCACAATTTCGGCAAAAGTCCAGTCCATATCAGCCATGTTGCCGCTAGATACTTCAATGCCATTCACCTTGCAGGTCATCTTTAAGTTATAGTTGTTACCTACATGGCCATCCTTTGCAGGAACTTTATAGGAAGCCAATTCATCAGGAGTAACCAGCCAAGGGCCAATTATGGTAGAAAAATCCTTACCTTTTGCCGGACCCAAATTCAATAACATTTCCTCCATTTGCAGCGTACGGGCACTCATATCGTTCATGATCATATAGCCAGCAATATATTCATCGGCTTCCGCTGCCTTGATATTCCTTCCTTTTTTTCCAATTACAATGGCAACTTCCAATTCAAAATCAAGCTTTTGGAAGTGATCAGGCATACATTCAATTTCACCAGGACCTTGAATAGCGTTATGATTGGTAAAATAGAAGATTGGATATTGGTCAAATTCTGCAATCATGTCTACCTTGCGGTTTCTACGTGCCGCAGCCACATGCTGCCTAAATGCGTACCCATCTCTACACGAAGTTGGATGAGGAACTGGCGCCAAAAGTTCATAAAAAACTTCTTCCTTTGGACTCAAAGCACCCGTTAAAATATCTTGATTTACCCTTTTTGCTCTTTCCATCAGCGCCTCGCCACCTTCTAAAAAAGCATTCATGTTATCAGGAATCAATTTATCACACGAGTTAAGGTTATAGATATGCCCATTAGCGTATACACCTAGGTGCTCTCTATCTTCTGTTTTGTAGGATACAAGCTTCATTTTTATTAATAAGTTTTAGCGATGTCAAAAATAATACCCAATAAAACAACAACGCAACTTGGAGAAGGTTTATAATTGGATGGTTCAAAGCTATGAAAGCATTATGGGTTTTCCAAAACCTGCATCAGGTTATATTTATTGAACCACATGAGGCACTTTTAGCTCACATTAATTTAAGACAACAAATCTCTAGAGTGAAGTTAAGAGTCTAACGTGGTAAAATCATTGGTAATAAAATTGTATAGTTTGAGGCTTGAAACATTGCGGCAAAAAAGCTATTTTTACAGCAACAAATATGAACGAAATTTTTCCATATCATAACCACTGTGTAGCTGAAGTTTTTTCCGCTTACAGATATGCTATGCTTTCCAAACTGATATTTGCACAATATTCTTTTTAATAACTTCTACTTAAATGAACGTACAGTAAACGTTCTCTACCTTTATTCGTTATTATAATAATTTCTAACCAAATTAATCTTATAATATGCCTATTTACCATACTTTAGGGAGTATTCCTCCTAAAAGACATACCGTTTTCCGCAAGCCAGATGGCGATTTATATGCGGAGGAACTAGTTTCAACGGAAGGCTTTTCTAGCTTATATTCGCTGGTATATCATTGCCATCCGCCAACTATTGTGAAAGCAATTGGCGAACCTTATTCCGTAGAACCCAAAATTGCTAGGGAAAAACACCTCCGCCATACCAGTTTAATTGGTTTCAACATCAAACCTGAGGACGATTACCTGAAAAGTCGCAAGCCAGTACTAGTAAATAGCGATTTGCATATCT
Source organism: Pedobacter sp. (assembly GCF_965249885.1). Taxonomy (GTDB): domain Bacteria; phylum Bacteroidota; class Bacteroidia; order Sphingobacteriales; family Sphingobacteriaceae; genus Pedobacter. The sequence continues at coordinate 715,908 of NZ_OZ252254.1, forward strand.
CCCTTGCTGCACCTAAACAATCAATGACTGATTATTTTTACAAGAACAGTCAGGCTGATGAGGTAATTTTTATTCACGAAGGATCGGGAAAACTTAAGACAGGATTTGGGGAAATTGCTTTTGAATACGGTGATTATTTGGTTATCCCACGAGGCACCATTTATCAAATGGAGTTTAATAACGAAAAAAATCGCCTATTTATTGTAGAAAGCTTTAGTCCAATACGCACCCCGAAAAGGTATAGAAACACTTTCGGGCAGTTGGAAGAGCATTCTCCATTTTGTGAAAGGGATATTAAAAGACCGCAAAATCTTCAAACTTTTGATGAAAAAGGAGATTTTAAAGTGCTAATTAAAAAGCAGGGAATCATGTACCCGTACACCTACGGAACGCATCCATTTGATTTTGTAGGCTGGGACGGTTTTCATTATCCTTGGGCTTTCTCTATCCACAACTTCGAACCCATAACTGGACGCCTGCACCAACCGCCTCCAGTGCATCAAACTTTTGAGGGACATAATTTTGTGATCTGTTCTTTTGTGCCAAGAAAGTATGATTATCATCCATTAGCGATACCAGCGCCTTATAACCATAGTAATGTAGATAGTGATGAAGTGCTTTACTATGTTGATGGTGATTTCATGAGTCGTAAAAGTGTGGTGAAAGGACAAATCACACTGCATCCAGGCGGTATCCCTCATGGGCCACACCCAGGAACGGTTGAAAAATCAATCGGCCAGGAAAAAACAGAAGAGCTGGCAGTAATGATAGATCCTTTTAGACCGCTAATGCTTACTGAAGATGCCATTTCCATTGAGGATGAAAGCTATCATAAAAGTTGGCAGATAAACGTAGAGTAGTAGTCAGAAGCTTTTAGTCAGAAAAGATTTAAGTTGGCATTAACTTCAAAAAAACACTAAAACTTACGGACTTTCCGACTTCCGGACTAATTAAAAAGTTATAACATCCGACATCGGTTATTCGCCTTCGGACAAAATAAAAAACAATGAGCACACAAACATTTGCAGAAAAAATAGCTAAAGCACCTGATTTTCTTCCTATTAATGGAACAGATTATATTGAATTTTATGTAGGAAATGCCAAGCAAGCGGCGCATTATTATAAAACTGCGTTCGGATTCCAATCTTTAGCCTATGCAGGTCCTGAAACCGGAGTTAAAGACAGAGCTTCGTACGTACTACAACAAGGTAAAATACGATTGATTTTAACTACCGCTTTAAAATCTGAACATCCGATAGCTGAACATGTAAAAAAACATGGCGATGGCGTTAAAGTATTGGCGCTTTGGGTTGATGACGCTTATAGTGCTTTCGAGGAAACTACTAAACGTGGTGCAAAACCCTATTTAGAACCTCAAACACTCACAGATGAGCATGGTGAACTACGCATGTCTGGAATTTATACGTATGGCGAAACCATTCACATGTTCATTGAGCGTAAGAACTACAATGGTGTATTCATGCCAGGTTATAGAGAATGGATTAGCGACTACAATCCAACTGATACTGGTTTGCTTTACATTGACCATTGTGTAGGCAACGTTGGTTGGAACCGCATGAATGAAACCGTTAAATGGTACGAAGAAGTGATGGGATTCGTTAATATCCTTACCTTCGATGATAAGCAAATCAATACCGAATATTCAGCTTTGATGAGTAAAGTAATGAGCAACGGTAACGGCTACTCAAAATTCCCAATTAACGAACCTGCAGAGGGCAAAAAGAAATCACAAATTGAGGAATATCTAGAGTTTTACGAAGGAGAAGGCGTACAACATATTGCAGTAGCCACCAAAGACATCGTAAAAACAGTTAAAGAATTAAAAGCTCGCGGCGTGGAATTTTTAAGCGCACCTCCACAAGCGTATTACGATATGATGCCCGACCGTGTGGGTGAAATTGACGAAGAATTAGCTCCGTTAATGGAATTGGGTATTTTAGTGGATCGTGATGAAGAAGGCTATTTACTTCAAATATTTACTAAACCAGTAGAAGACAGACCTACTTTATTCTTTGAAATTATTGAACGTAAAGGCGCACAAAGCTTTGGCGCAGGCAACTTCAAAGCACTTTTCGAAAGTATCGAAAGAGAACAAGCGTTGAGAGGCAATTTGTAAGATACGCTTCTCATTTCAAGCGCATGGAGAAACTCTAAAATAACTAAGATTTCTTCATGCGCTTATTTTATGAAATGGTGATGATTAATGTTAGCAATGGCCCAACAAGTAGTATAAAGCTACAAAAATCACAATTGTTGATAGGCAACCTCCGCCTAACTTCCAAGCTCCCCAGCCTGCTATAGCTGTTCTAAAAAAATTGTTCATGGCTTATCTCCTTTAGTTTTTTATCATAACCAACTGGAAAGGTAATAGTTTGAAAGTTTCTATTTTTAACCACAAATCTTTCATTAATCATAACAACAACAAACATCCTTTGGCATATTTTGTTATTTTTGAAATTCGCTAATGGGAATAACATCTACACTGAAAGAGTCGAAGCTATTTTTATTTTGTAAACACTTACGAAATGCCTTTTTGCTATTTCAAAAAAACGACCCATTGAGGTTAGCCGGAGCTACCGCTTTCTTCGCCAATTTCGCTATACCTCCCATCTTATTGATCCTTATACGCTTATTTGGTTTTTTTGTTGATAGAAGATTTCTAGCCTCACAGTTATTTGAGCGGATTTCGCAGATATTAATTCCAAGCAGCACCAATCAAATCCGAGAAACACTTAGAAACATTAGGGGCGTTGACCATAACTGGTGGGCTACGGTATTAACATTTGTGTTTTTCATTTTCGTAGCCACTACTTTATTCAACGTAATCAAAAACTCGGTGGAACAAATATGGAATATTGCGCAAGAAGATAAACAAGGATTTTTATTCACGCTGAAAATACGTGGGCGTTCCATGATCATTATCTTGTTAGCCGGAATTTTATTCTTTGTAGGTTTAGTGACTGACAGTGTTCAAGCTTTCGTGAGCACCTACCTCAACAGTTCGGCCCCAAACTTTGGCAAATATTTACTTTGGGGTTTAAATCAACTCCTTTTTATTCTTATAGTAACCGTTTGGTTTACTATCCTATTTCGTTTTTTAACTAATGCTCGCCCTAAATGGAAAACCGCATTTCAGGGAGGACTGTTAACTGGTATATTATTCAATCTAGGAAAATATATTCTGCGTATTATGCTGCCTTTAAGCAATATTGAGAATATTTATGGGGCTTCAGGATCAATTGTGCTAGTAATGCTGTTTGTGTTTTACTCTTCATTGATTTTCTACTTCGGAGCATGCTTCATTAAAATAGTAAGCGAGCAGCAACAGTTAAATATACGCCCCATTAAAGGAGCTTATACGTACGAACTTAAAGAGGTAACTCAAATTATTGAAAAAGGCGATGATTTAGAACAATCTTAGTCCCAAGCCTAGCATAAATATATTCAATTTAGTTTCCGGATAACCAGTAGAATTAAGCTTCGAAAGTCCCATTTCGTAACGCAAGTCAACACTTAATTTACCCAAATCTAAACCTGTTCCAAATTGCCACGCAAATGCCTGATCTTTAAACCTTCCGTTAAAAACATTGGAAGCAGCTTGGTCGAAACTTTGCTTTTCGTTAATTACAAATGATGCAACAGGACCAGTGTTTAAACGTATGCCAACACCGGCTGCCCCAATTTTAGTACCAACCAAAACAGGTACATCTAAACTGGTAAAAGTAACTTCATTTTGTAATCCAGCGCTACTTTGTAGCGTAGTATTTTTCCCAGAAAGATACAACTCTGGCTGTAGGTGAATTCCTGCACCACCAATTCTTGCCCAAACACCACCGTAAGCACCAGCCTTATTTTCGCTGGCAAAAGTATTTTCTGTACTGAATTTAGATAGATTAAAACCGCCTTTCAATCCGAATTGAAATGTAGGCGCAACCTGAGCGCTAGCCACTTGCGCAACAAAAAACAAACCTGTAACTAAAGAAAATATTTTCATCTCAAGAAATTTATTAACCTACAATATACCTTATGACTTGGGAGCGATTTTTTCAAAACCTTGCATTTCAAATACAGCCATCTTGTCCAACCAATTGAAGTGTAGCGTGCCAAAAAAATTGAAAATACCCTCTTCATTTTTACCTTCTATGCAAACGGTTTCTTTCAATATTGGATTTTTAGCTCCGCCAATATTTCTGAAGAGCATATCTTCATCTTGAATAATGACATTTTTCGCTTCGATAGCAAAATCACTTAAAATGGTTAGAAACGCCTTTCCATTTAATAATAGCTCCTTAATATTCATGATGCAATTTTTTTAGTTTAAATGCTAAACAACACAAGCTGGAAAATAGTTCTACCTAGCATCAAAATATTAAATTAAAATTCTATCTATCAACAACTTAATTAAACAAACAGGTATTTAGCTCCGGCAAAAAAACCGCCTTCATCAAATAAAAATCATAATGCATTATCCAAATGCAAAAAATATTTGTTTAGCTGATACAATTCTATACCTTAGTTCTGTGAAAGATCTTTAATATAATAACACAAATTGATAAAAGAAGCTTTTTAAGCTTCACCAATTACTAAAAACCAAAGTAGATATGAAAATAACAGTAGTAGGTGCAGGTGCCGTTGGTGCCACTTGTGCAGATAACATTGCACGAAGAGAATTAGCAGAAGAACTCGTATTATTAGATATTAAAGAAGGTTTTGCTGAAGGCAAAGCCATTGACATGATGCAAACCGCTACCCTATTGGGTTTCGATACAAAAATTAAAGGTGTAACTAACGATTATAGTCAAACAGCTGGATCTGCAGTAGCGGTAATTACGTCAGGTTTGCCTCGTAAACCGGGGATGACCCGCGAAGAATTGATTGGCATTAACGCTGGCATTGTAAAAGGTGTTGCTGAAAACATCTTAAAGTATTCTCCAGAAGCCATTATCATCGTAATTTCTAACCCTATGGATACGATGACCTACCTTGCACTTAAATCATTAGGCTTACCAAAAAATAGAATTATTGGCATGGGCGGTACATTGGACAGCTCACGCTTTAAATATTATCTAAGTCAGGCCTTAAATTGCAGTCCTAACGATTTACAAGGATTTGTAATTGGTGGCCATGGCGACACCACAATGATCCCTTTAACCAGATATGCCACTTACCAAAGCTTACCCGTATCGGAGCTATTAGATGAAGCTACCTTAGAAAAAGTGGCTGCAGATACCATGGTGGGCGGAGCTACCTTAACTGGCTTAATTGGAACTTCCGCTTGGTATGCACCAGGAGCAGCAGGCGCAGCATTGGTAGAAGCAATCGTTAGAGACGAGAAAAAACTATTCACTTGTTGTGTGTCATTAGAAGGCGAATACGGTCAAAATGATATTTGCCTAGGCGTTCCAGTAATTATTGGTCGCAATGGTTGGGAAAAAATTATCGACTATACCCTTAACGAAAAAGAGCAAGCGGCTTTCAACAAAAGTGCAGATGCGGTACGCGGCATGAACAATGTGCTAGCTGAAATGAAGTTAGTGTAATTTTGGTTAACTGATTAATCGTTTAAACATCATAACGGTAAATCTTTTACATTATTTAAATGAATAAACAATTTAATGAGAACAATTAAGGTTCCTTTAATTTTAGTAAACTTACAAGACAACGGTTTCCACATCTTAGTGGAAATTGTTGTTTTTGGGCAAAATCTATTTGCGGTAGTAGATACCGGAGCATCGCGTTCGGTATTTGATAAAACGCTTATGGAAAAACATTTGCCAGAACTACTTGAAAATGAAGAGCAACAAGCAGCAACCATATTTAGCAGTGCAACTACCTTAGAGGGCACCATTCCTCTCCTGCAAATTGGCAACTTGAAACTGAGCAACTACGATAGTGTAGCTATCGACCTGCAAAGCGTTTCTGATACTTATATCCAACTTGGACAACCCTCTATTTCTGGTATTATTGGCGGAGATATTTTAGTGCAGTTCAACTGTAAAATTGACTATAAAAAACAAGTGCTTACCTTTTACAAAGACTAAACGATGCTCAAAAAAATCAATTTATTTTTACTGCTTTTTATTATTTGTACCGCAGTTCAAGCGCAGCAAATTAAAATTGTCGACAAGCCTATTTCCTATGATTCCACTAGAATTAACTTAAGTTTACAATACCTTAAAGAAAGACATGGGATCATACAAAACACACCTACCATTGTTCCTAAAATAATCGTATTGCACTGGACAGCTGCAAAAACCTTCTCCTCAACCTTTAATGCTTTTTATCCTGCAAAGCTTCCTAATGGTGATAGAAAAGATATTGCCCAAGTAAGTTCACTCAATACATCATCGCAGTTTTTAATTGATAGAGATGGAACAATTTACAGGTTAATGCCAGAAAATTATTTTGCTAGACATGTAATTGGCTTAAATTACTGCGCTATAGGAGTTGAAAATGTAGGTAGCGCAGATTTTCCGTTAACTGATGCTCAACTGAAAGCCAATGAAATGTTAGTGCGGTACCTTTGCAAAAAATACAATATCGAATATTTGATTGGCCATTACGAATACGCAAAGTTTAAAAACACACCACTTTGGAAAGAAACCAATCCTAACTATCTAACTGGTAAAAACGATCCCGGTGCAGATTTTATGCTAAACATCCGCAACAATGTAAAGGATTTAAAACTGAAAGGTGTAGCAAACCAATAGGAAAATTTCCACTTATCCCAATTTTAAGTAACTTTATGTGAATCAAACAAATACAACATGAAGTTTTTAAAAGTATTTTTGATGGTGTTAGTGGTACTAATAGCCATCTTTTTTATTGGAGGAATGTTACTTCCAAAAACCTATTCCGTAAGCAGATCAATCAATGTTGCCGCATCGGACACGGTAGTTTACCAAAACATTGCCGACCTAAATAAGTTCTTGAAATGGAACACTTGGTCCAAAATGGATCCTACTTCTAAATACGATTTAAAAGGTGTTCCCGAACAAGTTGGACATCAATACCATTGGGCGGGAGAAAAATCAGGCGAAGGGGAAATGAGCATTACAGGTGTAACTCCATACCAGCAAATCAAGATGGATTTGAAATTCATCAAACCTTTTGAAAGCTTAGCTAACGTTACCTTCGATCTTTCAAAAGAAGCGGAAGGAACAAAAGTGACTTGGACAATGAGCGGCGACAATAATATCATTGGCAGATGGATGTGCTTAGTAATGGGTGGCATGGATAAAATGATCGGGAAAGATTTCGAAAGCGGCCTTCAATCCTTAAAGGAGATGTCCGAAAAGAAATAATCAAACAAATACTTTGCATTTGCTGTTCGTTATCAAACAGTAAAATTTAACTAAAAGAAGGGATATATTTTTTTTTATCCCTTTTTTTGAAGTACTTGGCCTTGATGAATTTGCTATTAGTTGAAGATGAACCTAACGTAGTATCAGTTGTGGTACGCGGCCTTAGCGCAGAAGGGTTCAATGTAAGTGTAGCCCCAGATGGCAATATTGGCCAAACAATGGCGCTTTCTGGTAATTTCGACTTGATTATTTTGGATATCATGCTACCCGGAATCAACGGCTTAGAACTATGCAAAATCATCAAAAAGGAAAAGCCTAACGTTCCCATTATTATGCTAACAGCACTTGACTCTACAGAAAATGTAGTGAATGGTCTGGATAATGGTGCAGATGATTATTTAACCAAACCTTTCAAATTCGCGGAGCTTTTCGCTCGCATCCGTATGTTGCTACGCAGATACAGCGGCATTATCAGCCTGGATCAAACCATTAACATTGCTGATTTACAAATCAACGTGACAGCCAAAAGCGTAAAAAGAGCCGATCAGGAAATTACGCTTACCGCTACTGAGTATCGCTTACTTGAATTTCTTGCAAAAAATAAATCCAAAATTCTTTCCAGAATTGATATTTTAGAGAATGTATGGGATATCGATTTTAACTTGGGCACGAACGTAGTTGATGTTTATGTAAATTATCTTCGAAAGAAAATCGATAAGAACAGTGATCAGAAATTGATTCATACAGCGGTAGGTTTGGGTTACGTTTTGAAAGAAAGTTAATGCAATTAGCGAAAAAAATCACTTTACTATTTGCCATACTGTCGGCAGTTATCATTTCCTTGTTAAGTGGATTTGTGTGGTACTTTTCCAATGAATTTGCCTTTGAAGATTTTTACAAACGTTTGGAGGCAAGGGTAAACATTGCGGCGCAAATCAAGCTTGTTAAAGATGAAAACAACAATGCTTACGCAAAAATGCGGGCCCAATATTTAGAGCGACTTCCTTCCGAAAAAGAATACATCGTAAAAACAGACACCAATACACATCCTGAAGTTAACACTCAAGATCAACTTCCAAAAAGTTTTTACAAGCGTATCAATGAAGGTAAAATGGCTCGCTACCGTAAAGAAAACCACTTTTATGCTGGCAAGTACTTTGAAAGCGGCGGACAAGGATACATCGTTATTATCACCGCAAATGACCCTTTTGGTTTCAAGGAGCTTAAAAATCTACAAAAAATATTAGTTGCTGGATTCTTTCTTTCCGTGTTTCTCTCCTTCTTAGTGGGCTGGCGCTTTTCTAAATACGCCCTTGATCCGCTCCGAAAAACCATTAAGAGCATGAAAAAAATCAAGGCAGAAAACCTTCACCTACGCCTGGACGTGAAAAGCTATGGTGGCGGCGAGATGTCTGACTTGGCACAGACCTTTAACAACATGCTCAATAGGTTGGAGACAGCTTTCGAAACGCAAAATAACTTCATCAGCAATGCTTCCCACGAACTGCGTACGCCTCTAACAATTATTACTGGAGAAGTGGAATTGGCAAGCCATGGCAATTTGCAGCAACAAGACTACCTACAAACGTTAAATAAAATTAAGTCAGAAGCCGAACGTTTGGAAAACATCATTGCTAGCTTGCTGGGCTTGGCACAATCTGGCTTCAATGGAAAAGTTCAGCCACGCGAAGAAGTAAGAGTGGATGAATTGTTATGGGAAATCAAAGCAGCAGTTTATCAAGTGCATCCTGAAAGCAAAATTGAATTAGACTTAAGTAAACTACCTGAAGACGAAGCCGCAGTTACCCTGAAAGCCAATAAGAATTTGCTAAAACTAGCAGTTACAAATATTGTGAGCAATGCCTGCAAATACTCAGACTTTAAGCCAGTAAAAGTAAAGCTGGAAAGCAACGGAAACCTTTTGTCTATTGCAGTAATTGACCAAGGTATTGGTATACCGCAAGACGATATACAGCACATATTTGAGCCATTTTTCAGGGCATCCAACACCAGCAATTTTAATGGTTATGGCATTGGTTTACCGCTCTCTCTTAACATCATCAGGTTACACCGCGGCAGTATTGGGATCAAATCTCAGGAAGGTTTGGGCACCGAAATTAAGGTGATGCTACCAGTTAATTAAAATTCTAATCTCATTCTAATCTTATTCTTAAGTGGCTATAATTTGCCTGCCCTAATATTGTATCAAATAATTAATTGATCATTTAACAATTAGGGTTATGAAAAGAATATTAGTTCCAACAGATTTTAAAGTAGAAAGCACAAAGATAATTGATGCTATCGCTTTGCAGCCTGACTTAAAAGAAGTAACCATAATCTTTTTACACGCTTTCAAACTCTCAGACTCCATTACCAGCATGTTGATGTTGAGCAGAAGAAGTAGAGATTATCAAAATGTTAGTGATGAATTTTATCAGAAAATTGATCAGTATACTGCAAAATACCAAGGCAAAGTAAAAGCAATAGGCATTGAGTTTTTTTACGGAAGTACTGTCGCAGCATTTAAGAACTTGATCGAAGGTTTAAAGATAGATTTGATTGTGTATGAACAGGACTATAATTTTAACCCAATCAATAGATATAGCGTAGACCCTAAATACTTAACATCACGTAGTGGTTGCCAAGTATTAGAGCTAGATACACGTGTAATTGCACAAGAACAAGAGCTGTTCGAAACTAAGATGCTAAATGAAAAGCGCACCAATTCAGTGTCCGCTTAAAAATTCCTAACTAAAAACACGATATCATGCTTTTACGAAATAACATACCCATCACCTATATTTTTGGAAAGATCAAAAAAGAGTTGCTCTTCGTTGTAATTTACTCGGTGAGTGTCGTAATTTTATATCATAATTTCCATGTCACACGCATCTCCATTCCAATTGCTGTACCGGCATTATTAGGAACAATCATATCACTTTTATTGGCTTTTCGGTCAAACCAAGCTTATGATCGATGGTGGGAAGCCCGAATTTTATGGGGTGCCGTTGTAAACGATTCGAGGTCATTGGCCAGACAAATTCTGTCTTTTGTAGATAGCGCTTACGCACCCGATGATACCAAAACTTTTAAACGCAAATTTATTAAAAGGCAAATTGCCTGGTGTTATGCGCTTAGCCAATCGCTTAGAGGATTTAGTTCGTCAAAAGGTTTAGATCGTTACTTAGAGGCCGATGAATTTGCATTTATCAAAAGGCAAAACAACGTCACTGTAGCGCTTTTAGAATTACATGCAATGGATTTGAAAAAGGCTTTGCAAGAAGGCTGGATCAATAAATATCAGCAAATAGAGATCGATAAAACTTTGAATGCACTTTGTAACCACATGGGTGGATGCGAAAGAATTAAAAAGACCATCTTTCCGGTTACTTACAGTAAATACATCCACATGTCGATATTTCTATTCATCATGATGTTGCCTTTTGGACTGATAGAATATTTTGGTTTCATGGAAATACCTGTTGTAGTTTCTATCTCTGTATTCTTCTTACTAGTAGAGAAGATGGCTGTGCACCTGCAAGATCCCTTTGAAAATAAACCCACCGATACCCCTACCACAACCATTTGTAGGACTATTGAAAAAGACCTTTGTCAGATGTTGGATGACAACAAATTATTTGAGGACAAAGCTCACGCGGATATGGCGCCTGTTGGCTCTTACTATATCCTTTAAATTGCTAGTTTTTTGATGTTGTTTTATAAGACCCTCTTCTGCATAATGCAGGGAGGGTTTATTTTTTACGAGCTATATAAGTTGTAGTTTATCAGCCATAGCTTTGCTCTCTAAAATACCAGCTTTTTCCGTTTTAAGCGCAGCAATATAATACATGACAAAAAGGGCACCTAAAATAGATACCATTAGATAGCTTCTATCTAAGCCAAATAACTTATCTGTTGATGAATAATTGATAGACTGAAAAACCATCATTAAGAATAAGCCTAAATAACCCATATATCCACCTGAGACTTTATAAACCATATATTTTCTATAGGCTGCAGACTTTAGACTTCTGTAAGCCATCACCAAGAAAACTAAAATATAGACTATAATAACCGCCGTAAACAAATTATCTTTATTGGATATTATATTTTGCAACTGATACAATCCAAAAACTAAGAGAAAAGGCATCCAAATAAACCTAATACCAAATAACGAAAAGAAATGTCGAAAAAAAAGTTTCCTATACCTATTGCTCAATCCTTTTACAATTGATTTTTCTATATTAATAAAGCCAGCCTTTCCAAAAGATATTCTTGTTTGGTTTACTGCATCCTCAAATGTTAACGTAGGATCTTCTGTCATCTTTTCTTCTACTGCAGAAGCAATGTGATCCAAAATTTCCATTTGAATATCTAGATATTTAAATCCATTCTCATCTAGATAGATTCTTATTTTTTCTAATTGTATTTTAGTTAGTTTCATCCTAGGCTTTTAATTTTGATTATAGATTCATAATAGCCATAACTCAAATCATTTGTATTATTCGTTAGTAACAAACAGATATTAAGTTGCAGGCTTTAAGTTTAACAATAATTGTAACTGGTCGATAAAATCTTTGGCTTCCTGTAGTTTATTAACCACTTCTTTCTAGCCATTTTTCGATAGTGAATAATAATTTCGCAACCGATTATCTACTACTTTTGTACTAGCTTCCAAAACACCCTCCGACTCAAGTTTAGGCAATGCAGGGAGGGTTTATTTTTTACGCCTGATCTAAAATTGCATATTTTTCCATTAAAAGCCTACTTTCTCTCTTTCCCAGTCTAGCAGTATTAACACCCGAAATTACATAGATGGCTAAACCTACCATCAAGATGGTGATTAAAAATACATTGATGTTAATTCCTAAGTATTCAACGTTAGGCACATCTTTTAATATCATCTTAAAAAATAAAAAGAATGAGCCGATATAAGCAAAATATGAAGCTGATACACGAAAAGCTAAAAACTTATTATAAGTTCTATTTAGCAGATTTGAAATGATAATTGTTCCCATAACAACAAAAATTAAGACTAGGGTAATAGCTAAAACCATATCAGAATTTCCGGTAAACTGTATCAACTTATAAAATAAAACACCGGTTAAAAGTTGTAATATCAGATACTTAAAATTAAAAAAAGATTTGAAGTTGGCCCAAAAGATGCTATTGTATTTGTTATTCATCGCATCTACAATCGCATCCTCCAAACTTGAAAATCCAAAGATACCAAATGATTGATGTACTTCTTTCAACGCTTCATCCAGTGTTAAAGTTTCATTCAAACTCATGCTCTCTTCCACTGCACTAGCTACGTGATCAAGTATTTCCATTTGAACATCTACATATCTAACCCCTTTTTTAACGATATAATTTTTGATATAGTCGATTTGTGTTTTATCTAATTTCTTCATGCTATACTAGTAACTAGGCTTTAATTTCAACAATAACTCCAACTGACTAATAAATGCTTTAGCTTCTTCCAATTTACTAGCAACAGCTTTACCCCCATCTTTAGATAGCGAATAATACTTCCGCACCCTATTGTCTACTATTTCGGTGCTGGTCTCCAATAATCCTTCCGCTTCCATTTTATGTAACGCCGGATAAAGCGCTCCTTCCTTTAGTATGAGTTCTCCTTGGGTTATTAACTTAACCCGTTGTGTAATTTCGTAACCGTACATTTTCTCATTTTCAGACAACATCTTTAAAATGATGGTTTGCAAGGTTCCTTTGAAAAGCTCTGTATTCACTGCCATAAGTGCAAATATAAAGTATTCTTATATACATAAGAAATTTATATATATAAAAATAAAAAACCCTCCACTGCACAACGCAGGGAGGGTTTAATTTTATGATTAGCTTACGACTACGCGTCTATCTTTGCATATTTAGCATTACGCTCAATAAACTCTCTACGAGGTGCTACTTCATCACCCATTAGCATAGAGAAAGTATGATCACATTCTGCAGCATTTTCAATTGTTGCTTGCATCAAGGTACGACGAGCCGGATCTAGTGTAGTTTCCCACAACTGTTCAGCATTCATCTCTCCCAAACCTTTGTAACGTTGTACATGTACGCTATCTTCTTTACCTGCACCTTTTAAACGTTGGATAGCAGCATCGCGTTGCGCATCATTCCAAGCGTATTCAAAATCTTTACCTTTCTTAACCTGATAAAGCGGTGGAGCAGCGATATAAACATAACCGGCCTCAATCAGTGGTTTCATGTAACGGAAGAAGAACGTCAAAATCAAAGTTGTAATGTGCGAACCGTCAATATCAGCATCCGTCATGATTACGATTTTATGATAACGAAGCTTGGTCAAGTTCAACGCCTTGTCATCATCTTCAGTACCGATACTAACGCCTAAAGCAGTGAACATATTCTTGATCTCATCGTTCTCGTAAATTTTATGTTCCATGGCTTTCTCCACGTTCAAGATTTTACCTTTTAAAGGAAGAATAGCTTGATAGTTACGATCACGACCTTGTTTAGCAGTACCACCTGCCGAGTCGCCCTCTACTAAGAAGATTTCGCATTTTTCTGGATCACTATCAGAACAATCGGCTAATTTACCTGGTAAACCAGAACCACCCATTACGCTCTTACGCTGAACCATTTCACGAGCTTTACGAGCTGCCGCCCTAGCTGTTGCCGCTAAAATCACCTTGTTGATGATCATTTTAGCTTCTTTCGGATTTTCTTCAAGATAATTACCTAAAGCTTCACCTACTGCAACGTCAACAGCACCCATCACCTCACTGTTACCGAGCTTGGTTTTAGTCTGTCCCTCAAATTGAGGCTCAGCAACCTTAACAGAAACCACTGCGGTCAAACCTTCTCTAAAGTCATCACCAGTAATTTCCATTTTAAGGTTTTTCAACAAACCAGATTTATCAGCATATGCTTTTAAAGTACGTGTTAAACCACGGCGGAAACCAGCGATATGGGTACCACCTTCGTGAGTATTGATATTGTTTACGTAAGAATGTACATTTTCAGAATAACTATCATTATACTGAAAAGCCAATTCTACGGGGATACCATTTTTGATACCTTCTACATAAATTGGTTCAGGTAAAAAAGATGCTCTAGTTCCGTCTAAAAAGGCAACAAATTCTTTCAAACCTCCGTCAGAATGGAAAACTTCCGAAAAGAAAGTACCATCTTCCAAAACCTCACGCTCGTCTGTTAAAGTTAACTTAATTCCTTTGTTTAAGAATGCCAACTCACGTAAACGAGCAGCTAGCGTATCATATTTATATTCGGTAGTCTGCGTAAAAATAGTTGGATCCGGACTAAAAGTTACAATTGTACCCCTTTTATCGGTTGTACCAACTTCTTTAACATCGTATTGTGGAACACCAATTTCATACTCCTGCATCCAGATTTTGCCTTCGCGATGCACCTCTGCTTTTAAGTGGGTAGATAAAGCGTTAACGCAACTTACACCCACACCGTGTAAACCTCCAGAAACCTTGTAGGTATCTTTATCAAATTTACCACCAGCGTGCAACACGGTCATTACAATTTCTAACGCCGATTTATTCTCTTTTTTATTGATACCAGTTGGAATACCACGACCGTTATCCTCAACCCTGATAGAGTTGCCTTCTAAAATATTAACATAGATTGTATCTGCATGACCGGCCAAAGCCTCATCAATAGAGTTATCTACAACTTCATAAACTAAATGGTGCAAACCTTTAACGCCGGTATCACCAATATACATTGAAGGGCGCTTACGAACCGCCTCTAAACCTTCTAAAACCTGTATATTATCGGCCGAATAATTTGAGTTTGGATTTTTTTCTTCGCTCATATTTTATTTGAAAATTTAAGAATCAAAAATACGCAAAATTTATGGATTTCAGGGTATTGTGGATAACTATTCGACTGTTAAAATTGCTTTATCTAGCATAAAAAAATCACAGTTTTAGGATAGTCGGATTTGATTTTTATATTTGCTAAAATTTACAACGACAGAATGAAATTAAATACAGTAAAAATTAGCGGTATAGCTACTGCAATTGCCATCGTTTCTGTGATGAGCGCTTGCGGAAACAAAGAGACAAAAACAGAAGGTACATCGACAAAGCCTACAGTATCTGTTGATGCAAATAAGGACAAAATCGTTTTCGTTGATTCGGACTCGCTTTTAAACCAATACGAGTACTTTAAAGTGCTAAAAACCAAAATGGAAGCGAAAGGAAAAGCAGCTGATGCTGATCTTAAAGCTAAAGGCCAAGCGTTCCAACGTGACATGCAACAATATCAATCTCAAGCTAATGGCATGACTGCTGAGCAGAGAGCAGCTACCGAAGAGAGATTATCTCGTAAACAACAAGAATTACAAGCTTATCAGCAAAATGCTGGTGCAGCTTTTCAAAACGAGCAAGCCAAAGAGCAAGAAGCACTTTATAATAAAGTTGCCGATTACTTGAAAACTTATGCTAAAGAAAAAGGCTACAAAATGGTGTTAAAATACCAAAAAGGTATGGGCGATATTCTTTTTGCTGATGAAAGCCTTGATGTAACTACCGAGGTGATTAAAGGCCTAAATGAAGCTTACAACAAAGAAAAGAAATAAGTTCTGCTATCAACTTTAAAAGTCTCGCAAATGCGGGACTTTTTTATTTTACTCCGTTCCGTAAACGTTAATTTAATGACATTTACATTCCTGAATCAAACAGACCTAACCTCACATAGTTTGATCCGAACACAGCATTATTCGTTTAAGCAACCACTTATTTATCATCTCTGTAACATCGCCTAACTTTTCCGGCTCTAAGCTGTTGTTAACTAATAGCTATGGATAAATACCAAGAACAGGCAGCAATAGCGCTTCAATTTTGGAAAATGGAAGTGATGAAAAAACCATCGTTCACTGACAACATCACTTATAAGATTCAAGGAAAAATCAACGGTTACATCCCACAAAAGGTGCATGATGCCATCACTTTAGCAATAAGGCAAATGGTAAAAGCGGTACTATTTGGCTCAGAAGTTACAAGTTCCAACGTGGCGCCGAACGAAATGAGTTTCATACACCGAGAAGCTTTGGTAAAATCGAAAATAGAAAGTTATTGTAAAACTGGGGCAGCTGAAGGTGGTATAACTGGCGCCGGAGGATTTTTAATGAGCTTGGCAGATTTCCCACTTTTGATTGCCATTAAAATAAAGTTGCTATATGAAATTGCGGCCTTATATGGCTTCAACACCAGCGACTTCCGAGAAAGACTGTACATCCTTTATATTTTCCAACTTGCTTTTTCAAGCAAAAAAGGATCGCAAGAAGTACTGAAGCAGTTAGAGAATTGGGATGAAAAGCTTTTTTTACTGCCTGAAAATGGCGATGGCTTCGATTGGCAAACCTTTCAGCAACAATACCGGGACTACATTGACTTAGCTAAATTAGCGCAGCTATTGCCTGTAGTTGGGGCAGCAGTTGGCGCCATAGCCAATTATCAGTTGATAAAAAAATTGGGGAAAACGGCGATGATGTGCTACAGGATGAGATTATTGACGCAAAGTGATTTAAAATAATGATTCAGGTCTTAATAGTTAGACTTTTCATAAATTAGCATTTGATAGTTTATCAAGATTATAAAAATAAAATTTGTTATGGATTTCATTGCGAGCAGACATCGTTCAGAAAAATAATTGTTTAAACCAAAAGGTTAATTAATGTTCAAAATCGTATCAACTGCTCTACTTCTAATTATCACTTTCAAAAGTCTGGCGCAAGACCTCTCCTTAAGCGATAAAAAATTAAATTTGTTAAACGCGGAAATTGCTTTGCTGGAAGATAAATACAAGAAAAGCAAACCTAAAATCATAAAATCATTTCCTCAAACTACCGGAAGCTATTTTGAAATAACCACTCAAAATCCAAAAGCATTCCTTGTCGTTCTTAAAAAAACCAGAGATTTCAAAGCATTGGTGGACTCATTTCCAAACCTTTTGATAGACAAGGATTTGCTAGTTATTAAAAACACCTATTTGGACTACACTAAAACACGTAAAATTGACCTCAGTAGCTTCGGCATAGGAAATGGCGGAGATCATAGCATATCGCTGAATTATACCGACTCTTTAGCTAAAAATGATTTGAAATATTTTTACGTTAGTTACAGTTATAAGGGAAAAACTACCATCAGTGGATTTTATTTAAATGCAAAATTTAAAGTCGAGGAAATACCACATCAATATGCAGATTGGGTAAATTACAACGACATATTAATTGAGCCTGAAAAGCCAATCTTCCTATCAAAATCGACAAGTCAAATTGAAAGACTGAAATTTAAAACAGACGTATTCGACACCCTAAATAACTACTTTAACACCCATACCAACAAACCAAAGTATGTTTACGGATCTGATGACAAACTATCACTCCAAAAAATGAAAAAATGGGATAGTCAACATAAAAAATTTGCTGATAGTTTATACCGAAATGATGCTAAATTTAGAAAAATACTCGACAGTGCATTACTATATGCAGATAGCCACTCAGTATCGAACGAAGGTTTAGAAAAACTAGCTTTGGTGATATTTCCTAAACAAATAAGCCTCAACTTACTTAGGCAACAACAAATGATTGGCACTTGTAGTTATGACGACAGGCCGTTGTATCAGCTGAAAAATATAGCCTTTCTTTCCGCGGAAACGTCAAACTGGAGTTTATATATTAAAGCAACACTCAATATACTCAACGACCACGTGTCGAGAGTTGCAAATAGCAACATAGCCTCGGAAAGTAAAAAAACTTTCGTTGAGGATCTTGCTAGATTAAATGTAGACATCAACAAATTACTCATAGGCTCAAATTTGAGAGTTGCTGATACCAGCAAAACACATTATTTTTCCGACGGATCTAAAATTGCACAGGCCTATGCTAATCTGGATAAAGGAAAGCAAAAAGAATTTGAACAAATAGTAGAGGATATCATTAAAAATCCAGCAGTTGATTCTTTTAACAAACTGCATTTCTACAATACCATTTCAAATTACAAACACTTTGTAAAAGACACTTTAAAAGTCAATGAACTCAATCATAAAATAAAAAAGCTTATTCCATTTCTCCCAAAGGAGATAAAATCAAGAATAGAAAATCCGAACAAACTACTAACAGATATGCTTTATGGAGAGCAAAAGCTCTTAGAAAAATTCGATATCCTCTCTTCAACCGTTGGCGACATTTATTCTTATAATTATGGTGGCAAATGCTGGAAAGCGAAATTGACAGAGAGAAATACCTCTAGACAAATCGTGTATGATTTAACTATGCCAATAGGAGAGAAAATAACGCCTTTAAACAACTTTATTCTTAAAATGGATAGTTTAAAACTGGCTGTGAGCAAAAGTTACTTTTTGCGACAACAATTGGACAAAAACAAAAAAAACATACTACATATTGAATTTACAAACGACAAATCATTTACGGATCACAAAAATTACACGACTAAAGCAGTACCAGCACAATTGTTAGAAAAGCTAGATTTCGACAATGCAATTTCTACTTATATAGATTTCTACGACCAAACCTATATTCGATACATCCTATTAAAAAACAATAATGTCTTAGCTATAACGTCTTCAAGAAACATTAATGTAAAAGAAAAATGCCAATTATTTGATGAGAACGGCATGCTTCTAAGTCAAACTGAACATTAATTTTTAATAGATGGTATGAAGGTTACAATAACATAGCTTCCTCTAACCTTTCAGCTTCCACCTTTTTTAACTACCTTTGCGGCTTATTTTTCAGCAATATGATTTCAGTTTCAAACCTATCGCTACGTTACGGAAAACGTACACTTTTTGAGGATGTTAACCTAAAATTTACCCACGGCAACTGCTATGGTGTAATTGGCGCTAATGGTGCCGGTAAATCTACATTCTTAAAAATTTTAAGTGGCGATGTACAACAAACAAGCGGCTCAGTAGCATTTACGCCAGGCGAACGTATGGCGGTGCTTAAGCAGAACCACTATGAGTTTGATGAGTTTTCGGTAATTGAAACCGTGATGATGGGCCACAAGCAACTGTACGACATCATGAAAGAGAAAGATGCCATTTACATGAAGGAAGATTTCTCTGAAAAAGACGGTGAGCGTGCAGGCGAGCTAGAAAATCTATTTGCGGAAATGGATGGATGGAACATGGAAAGCAACGCCGCTACGATGTTGAGTAACTTGGGCATTAAAGAGGAATTTCATTACAAACTAGTGAAAGAACTGGATGGTAACCAAAAAGTACGTGTGTTATTGGCACAAGCTTTATTTGGCAACCCTGATATTTTACTACTGGATGAGCCTACCAACGATTTGGACATTGAAACTATCGCTTGGTTAGAAAACTTCCTGGCCGATTACCAAAATATTGTACTAGTTGTGAGTCACGATAGGCACTTTTTGGATGCCGTTTGTACGCACATTGTGGATATTGATTTCAGCAAGATGAGCATTTACACCGGTAACTACACTTTCTGGTACGAAAGTTCGCAGTTAGCGTTGAAACAACGTGCTGATCAGAACAAAAAGCTGGAGGACAAAGTAAAAGAACTACAGGAATTTATCCGCAGATTTAGCGCCAATGCTTCCAAATCAAAACAAGCTACATCACGTAAGAAAGCGTTGGATAAAATTGACATCTCAGAAATCAAAGCTTCTAGCAGAAAGTATCCAGCTATTATGTTCAACAATGGCGCTCGTGAAGCTGGAGATCAGATTTTACAAGTAGAGAAATTAAGCAAAACTGTAAATGGGGAGGTGTTTTTTAAAGACATCAATTTTATGGTAAACAAAGGCGATAAAATTGCAGTTTTGTCGCAAAATAGCTTAGCCACCACCGCTTTTTATGAAATACTTAACGGTAACGATAAAGATTTTTCTGGTGAGTTTAAGTTTGGAGTAACCATTAGCACAGCTGATATCCCTAACGATAACTCTGAGTATTTTGCTGGCAAGGATGAGAATTTAATCGATTGGTTGCGTGAATACTCGGGCACAGAAGCTGACGAACAGTTTGTACGTAGCTTCTTGGGCAGAATGCTATTCTCTGGTGAAGAGGTATTGAAAAATGTAAAGGTTCTTTCAGGAGGTGAAAAAATGCGTTGTATGTTTTCTAGAATGATGTTACAGCAAGCCAACTTCCTAACTTTTGATGAGCCTACCAACCACTTGGATTTGGAATCTATTACGGCATTGAACAACGGAATGAAAGATTTCAAAGGCACAATTTTGTTCACGTCTCGAGATCATGCGCTTACAGAATCGGTGGCTACTAGAATTATCGAACTAACTCCAAAAGGTATCATTGATAAATTGATGACTTATGATGAGTACATTAATAGTGATGACGTGGCGAAATTAAGAGCAGAAATGTATAAGTAAGCGATGCTGTCATTTCGATGGATAAAAATCTGTCTTAATTTTTCCTCTGATAGTGTAAATTACCAAATAACGACAAAGCCCCGAGAAATTCTCGGGGCTTTGTCGTTATTAACCTTTCCAATCTTTTGAAGAGCGAAAAGATTTCATTATGGATTGAATGCTAATGACACATAATACATTGCACCTACTTCTGGGTTACCATAAGAAGTGATGTAGTATTTGTTCAAGATGTTTGATCCACCAATTTTAATTAATGAGTTTACAGAAGGAACTTTTAAATTAACTTGTGCATCAACTGTTCCGAAAGCTGGAACCTCGCCACCGGCAAAAGAAGAGAACCAAGTAAATTTATCTTGCCAACGATAGTTCACGTTGAAACCAACATTTTTGAAAATTTCACGGTTGCTGATTCCTAAGTTGTAACGAACTTCTGGTGTGTTGAAATCGTTGTTATAATCTGCAGGCAAATCGTTTAATTTATTATAAGATACATTACCCGAGAAAGTATATTTGCCACGTACATAATCTAAACCAAATGCACCTCCGTAAGTTTTCACTTTTCCAGTTGCATTAACAGGAACACCGAATTTAGTGAAACTTGTACCATTTAACTGATATACGTTAACGGCTGTGATGAAATCTTTATAGGTGTTATAGAAACCGTAAACATCTACCAACCAATTTGAACCTAATAATCCTTTATAACCTAATTCGTAAGCAGTAACACTTTCTGGACGCACACCGCGAGGATCAAAAGTGTACTGAACTAACGAACCAGAACCTGCAACAAACTGTCTGTAGCTAGCCTCAGTAAAAGGTTTATTGCTAATTAAGCTATACTTATTTAAGAAAGATGGTATACCTCCAATTAAACGTTGACTTCCACCACCTACAGCTAAATCAATGTACTGGTTTTGAGTAGTTGGATTACGGAAACCTGTTTGGAATGAAGCACGAATGTTTGAATTTTTAGCTACGGTCCATACACCTGTTACACGTGGTGTAAAGCGGCCATCAAAGTTTTGACTTTTATCGAAACGGCCGGCAACAGTTAATTTAAATACATCTCCAAACTTTTTACCTAATTGACCGAATGCTGCATATTCGTCGATATCGATGCTTTGATTCAAATCATCGAAAATAGTACCGCCAGAGTTTAAGTCATATCGGCGAGCCGATGCTCCAACTTGAAATTCCACTACATTATCGAATAATCTAGAGAAGTTGTACATACCTTCATAATGGTATAAGTTTGATTTATCATTAAACTTAGCGCCATAAACTCCGGTAGTTAAATTAGTTTGGCTGATGTAAGTATTTTTGATTTGATCTGCAAAAGTATTAAACTGAGGACTGCCAGCTTGTATTCTATTAGCATCTGCCGCTTGACGAGCTGCAGCATGTGCCTGCTCATCAGTAACTGCAGGGTTTAACCTAGCGCCAATATAAGTTCCAATATACTGTGGAAACCAAGCAGTAGATGCTTTAGTTTTCTCATTGATATAACTTCCCAAAATTGAAGAAATATAAGAATCACCCGAACGCTCCTGAGTAGTGTAACCTCTTAAATAAAAATCTTGCCCTTTTAATTCTAATTTGTATAATCCAATATTGAAGTTACGTAGAGAATAACGATCTGATCCAGTATAAACTGAAGTACCGGTACCCCAATTTGCTTGAGCAGATAATTGTACCGTATTAGTTAAATTATAATACAAACCACCCGACATTTTCAAAGATTTAGTATCATAATCTACTAAGTCGATTTCATTGTAACCAGTTCTTGATACGCTCTGATTAGGTAAAAAACCTGTATTTCTTTGCGCATAATAAAAGGGAAGATATTGGTTAATTACTGTAGGCCTTAAAGCAGCAGGTACGTTTGCGTTGATAAATGCAACGTAGTTTGGATAAGGAGTTCCTACCGGAAGATTATTAAGTACCGCTTGTGCATTGAACGCTCCACCAGATGCAGTCAATAAAGCTTGCCTTGTAGCAGCCTCCACGTTATTATTCACCGCCCTCATATTTTGGCTCACTTCATCACCATACACATTCACACCGTCATAGTTTGGATCGGATTGACGAGTGCCAGACTTTGGCATATTAGCCGCTCTGTCAAAATTTGATTGGTTGGTACCAAACCAGTCTTTAGCCTGCAAAAATGAGAAGGCGAATTTAGCCCCAAACTTATTGTTCCAAGACTTAGCCATACGCATATCAAACTGTCTGAACTCTTGTGCAGAAGTATTATTATCGTTTACGTGGTTGATCCCCGTTTTTAATTGAAAGCTAACACCCTGATATTTGAACGGATCTTTTGAAGTCATCAACAACGTGCCGCTGATACCACCTGCACCGTACAATGCCGAAGATGCGCCTGGCAGCAACTCTACGTTATCAACGTCCAACTCAGTAATACCTACAATGTTACCTACAGAAAAATTTAGCCCTGGTGCTTGGTTATCCATTCCGTCAATTAGTTGGTTGAAACGAGTGTTACCATTAGCGTTAAAACCTCTGGTGTTATAAGACCTGAAGGTTAAACTTTGCGTACTCATTTCTACACCTTTGATGTTTTGGATGGCATCATAGAAAGATGGCGCTGCAGCTTCCTTAATTTGAGCTTGTCCTAAGCGCTCAATGGTTACCGGAGATTCCAAAATACGTTCAGGGGTTCTTGAAGCAGAAACTACCACCTCTTGTCCCAAAATTGCACCTGACTCCAGCTCAAATCTTAAGTTACTTGCAGTAGTAGTCACTTCTCTTTCCACTGTATTGTATCCTACAAAGGTAACTGTAAGTGTAAATGGGGGTTTTTCAGTAGTACTGAAAGAAAATTTTCCGTTTTGGTCGGTAGAAGAACCTATCGTTTTTCCCTTCACTGTAACGCTCACTCCAGGAATCGGCTCCTTGGTTAGTTTATCGGTAACGGTACCGCTAACCACAATGCTTTGCGCAATAGCCGAGAACCCAGTCCACAGCAAAACACAAAGCATAAGAAATACTTTAGTAATAGTTTTGTTCATACTTCTGCAGTTTATATTGTTTATTTTAACATAAACTTAACACATTTTTTAAAATTTACAAATTAAATTTTATGCAAGCATAGTATTTTCTAAAAAAGCTAAATTTGTTTTAGCTTAATGGTTATTTATAATTAAATTGCATGCTATCTTTTCGTCTCGTTTCAAAAAGAAAAACCAAAGCTTATACCAAATGAACAGAGTTAAAGCACTACTATGTATTGTTATTCCTATCTTATTAGGATACATTTTAAATACAAAATTTGGCGACCTTCCTCCCATAGCAAAATTCTTAAATCCTTTTACTGGATTTTGGCAAAATGCCGAACAAATGAGCCCGGCTAAAAAGAAAAAAATCGTTTTAAAGAATGCACAGAGCGATATCGAGATTGTATTTGATGACAGGATGATCCCGCATGTATTTGCTCAAAATGACCACGATTTGTATTATGCGCAGGGTTATGTTACGGCCATGCATCGCCTTTGGCAAATGGATTTCCAAACTCGTTTTGCTGCCGGCCGAATTTCTGAGGTGGTGGGTGAAAAAGCCATAGAAGTAGATAAATACCAAAGACGTATGGGCATGGTTTACGGTGCAGAGAATTCTTTAAAAGGAATGATGGCCGACCGAGAATCGAGAGAAATGCTTTTGGCATATACACAGGGTATTAACGATTACATTAAATCCTTAAACAAAAGAAATTTACCTGTAGAATATAAGTTGCTAGATTTCAAACCGGAACAATGGTCGCCTATTAAGTGCGCACTATTGCTTAAACAAATGTCAGCAGTGTTGGCCATGGGTTCCGACGAATTTTACATGACTAATATTCTAAAAAAATACGGACCCGATATTACTAAAGATCTATTTCCTGACTATCCTTTTAAAGAAGACCCGATTATTCCAGTTGGAACCAAATGGGATTTCAAGCCATTGGATGTACCTGCAACGCCAAAATCTTTTACCGAAATGATGAGTACGGGAATTGCGACCAAGCAAAAAGTGGAAGGTATTGGCAGTAACAACTGGGCGGTTTCTGGCGCAAAAACAGTATCAGGATATCCAATTTTGGCGAACGACCCACACCTTGACTTGAGTTTACCTTCCATCTGGTATCAAATTCAATTGCATGCACCTGGCGTTAACGCTTATGGTGTTTCTTTGCCTGGTGCGCCTGGAATTATCATTGGCTTTAACCAAAATATTGCTTGGGGAGTTACCAATGTTGCGGCAGATGTATTAGATTTCTATCAAATTAAATTTAAGGATAACAGCCACAAAAACTATTGGTATAACAACCAGTGGCGAGCTACTAAACCTCGATACGAAAAAATTAAAATCAAAGGCGCTGCAGATGTTATCGATACGGTTTATTATACGCATCACGGCCCAATTGTTTATCTGCAAAAGGCAAATTATAGTAAAGCCAAAAACGTTCCCGTCGGTCATGCATTGCGTTGGATTGCGCATGATAGCTCAAACGAGTTGAAAGCTTTTTATTTACTGAACCGAGGGAAAAACTACAACGATTATCGTACTGCCCTGCCTTATTTTACTGCCCCAGCACAAAACTTTATTTTTGCTAGCGCAGATAACGATATTGCTATCACACCAAACGGAAAATTTCCTTTGAAATGGAAAAATCAAGGTAAATTTATCTTAGATGGAACTGATCCTAGTAACGATTGGCAAGGCTGGATTCCTGCAGCTCAAAATCCAACGGTGAAAAACCCGCCGCGTAACTTTGTGAGTTCGGCAAACCAGTCGTCAACCGACCCCAGTTATCCTTATTACATTAACTGGGAATTTGCTCCTTATGAGCGAGGCAAACGCATTAACGACAGGTTAACTGCAATGAAAAATGCTACGGCAGATAGCATGCGAAATTTACAAATGGATTCTTATGGCATTATGGCCGAAAACTTATTGCCTTACATTATGCCTTTGGTTAAAAGCAACGAACTTAATGCTACGCAAAAAGAGGCATTTAATATCACGGCTAAATGGAATAAGTATTTCGAAGCTAAATCAATTGCGGCAAGTGTATTTGATTTGTGGACCAAACGACTATCTTTTGAAATTTGGGACGACGATTTTAATGATAAAGACGTGCCTATGCGTTATCCATCCAGAGATAGAACGATAGAGTTGATTCAGAAAGACCCTAATTCCAAATGGTTCGACAATGTGAAAACTTCGAAAAAGGAGAGCCTAGCGGATTTAGTAAATTCGTCTTTCAAATATGCTTGCGATAGTTTAGAGCGTAAATATGGCCCCATTGGTGAAGAATGGGAATGGGGTAATTTTAAAAATTCAAATGTACCTCACTTGGCTAAAATCCCAGGATTTGGCTCTAAAAAATTATTGATTGGTGGTGCTAAAAGTACAGTTAATGCCTTAAGCGAAAGCAATGGTCCATCTTGGAGGATGGTGGTTGAATTAGGTAAAACACCGAAAGGACACGGCGTTTATCCGGGCGGACAGTCGGGCAACCCGGGAAGCCCCTTTTACGACAATATGATTGACTCGTGGGCAGAAGGCAAACTATACGATTTATTCTTTATGCAATCCCCAACTGATCAGGGAGGAAAAATTATTTCACGTTACAAAATTTCAAAAAAATAGAAATGGTCTTCATCGTTATATTATTACTCGCTTTTTTAGCACAAACCTTTTTACCGTGGTGGGCAATTATCGTTTTATCGTTTGCTACCTGTGGCATCATTGGGAAAACTAGTAAAATCTCTTTTTGGCAGCCGTTTTTAGCTATCATTGTATTATGGGCGGGTATGGCTTTGTACAAAAGTTTCCCTAACAACCACTTGCTAGCTGGCAGAGTGGCTATAATGTTCGGCATAAAAGTTTGGCCAGCAATACTTGCCGTTACCGCATTAATTGGCGGTTTGGCCGCTGGCATCAGTGGACTTTGCGGCTATCATTTCAGAAAAGCGATACTTCACGCAAAAGCAAAGAATTAATCATTAAAAACTTCGTATTTTTGCCCTGTGAACAACAACACAGGGCATTTTTTTTATATTGAAAACGAGGAGCAGTTTAATGAAATTGCTTTAACTACTTTTAGGCATCAAGCTGAAAATTGTAAAGTATATGGGGAATATATCTCCCACCTTAAAGTTGACCTCAACGCTATAACACATTATCGCCAAATTCCTTTTCTACCTATCAGCTTTTTCAAATCTCACTCGGTAATTAGTGGCGATAAACCTATTCAAATTACCTTCAGTAGTTCAGGAACTACCGGCCAAATCACCAGCAAGCATTTAGTTCAGAATTTATCGATTTATGAAGAGAGCTATAATAAGGCTTTTGAACTGTTTTACGGACCCGCGGAAGATTGTTGCCTACTTGCGTTGTTACCATCATACTTAGAACGTGATGGCTCGTCGCTAATTTACATGGTAGATGATCTGCTGAAACAAAGTAAACACCCACTTAGCGGTTATTTTCTTCACAACCATCAGGAACTTTACCATACACTTTTACAGCTTCAACAAGCTAAACAAAAAACCATATTGATTGGCGTAACTTACGCCCTTTTGGATTTTATTGAGCAATACCACCTTAATTTCCCAGAACTTATTGTAATGGAAACGGGCGGGATGAAAGGCAAAAGGAAAGAAATGGTAAGGGCTGAACTTCATCAGCTACTTTCGGCAGCTTTTGGTGTAACACATATCCACAGCGAGTATGGCATGACTGAACTGCTTTCCCAAGGTTATTCGAAAGGTGAAGGTATATTTGAATGCCCACCTTGGATGAAAATTCTATTGAGAGATACTTCTGATCCGTTAAGCATTTTAGATGAAAAGTATACTACCGGCGGTATTAACGTGATTGACCTAGCCAACATCAACTCCTGTTCATTTATTGCTACGCAAGATTTAGGCAAACTGCATGGACAAGGAAAGTTTGAAATTATGGGCCGATTTGATAATGCGGATATCAGAGGTTGCAATTTACTAGTACAGTAGCGACTAAGGAATGCTAACTTTTAATAATAAAAAAAATGCCACATGATTGATGTGGCATTTCTATTTAAATTCTTATGCTATTCCGCGATTATTAAGAAGTAATTTTTCTTTCCTTTTTGAGCTACTAAAAACTCGCCGTTAATTAAATCAGCAACGCTAAATGCTGTATTCAAATCAGCTACTTTATTTTTGTTGATACTTAAGCCACCACCTTGAACTGTCTTCTTCACTTCCCCTTTTGATGGAAAAGCGGTTGTCTTTTCAGCTAGCAAAGTTGGCGCATCCATACCCGCCGCTAACTCGGCTTTCGAAATTTTAAATTGCGGAATTCCCTCGAAAATATCTAGCACCTCTGCAGCGGATAATCCATCCAAAAATGCTAAAGAACCATTGCCAAATAATAACTCAGAGGTCTTAATCGCTGTTTCCAATGCTTCGGCAGAGTGAGTTCTTACGGTGATATCTTCAGCCAGTGCTTTTTGCAAAATCCTCAAATGTGGTGCTTCATCATGTTGCGCCTCCAAAGCTTCAATCTCCTCCTTACTTTTTAAGGTAAAAATTCTGATCCAAGCTTTAACATCACTATCCGATGAATTTAACCAAAATTGATAATATTTGTAAGGCGAAGTTTTAGCTGGATCCAACCAAATGGCGCCACTTTCAGTTTTACCAAATTTAGTTCCGTCTGCCTTTTTGATTAGCTGTGTTGTTAAGGCATACGCCGTACCTTGATCTTTTCTTCTGATCAATTCCGTGCCCGTTACAATATTACCCCATTGATCCGAACCGCCCATTTGCAAGATGCAATTATGGTGTTTCCATAAGTAATAAAAATCGTAGCCTTGTACCAATTGATAACTAAATTCAGTGAACGACATTCCATTATCGCCTTCCAAGCGCTTTTTCACGCTGTCCTTCGCCATCATGTAATTCACGGTGATGTGTTTACCCACTTCGCGAATGAAATCCAAAAAGTTGAAATTTTTAAACCAATCGGCATTATTTACCATTACAGCGCCATTGCCTTCATCTTGAAAGTCTAAAAACTTAGCCAACTGTTTTTTCATTCCAGCCAAGTTATGGGCTACCATTTCTTCAGTTTGTAAATTACGCTCATCAGATTTTCCCGATGGATCTCCCACCATACCTGTAGCGCCACCCACCAAAGCAACTGGTTTATGCCCTGCTCTTTGAAAATGAATCAAGGTCATGATTTGGGTTAAATGCCCCACGTGTAAAGAATCAGCTGTTGGATCGAAACCTATATACC
Source organism: Pedobacter sp. (assembly GCF_965249885.1). GTDB lineage: Bacteria > Bacteroidota > Bacteroidia > Sphingobacteriales > Sphingobacteriaceae > Pedobacter. The sequence goes on from NZ_OZ252254.1 coordinate 744,925, forward strand.
CAGCGCACATGCCTTCATTCAGTTTCTGTTCAGTATCCGGCATAATATCATGTAACATGCCTCTCCAACGTAATTCTTCTACAAAATTTATCATCTTTTTTTAACGATTTTGGGCACAAAGATAACAATTAGCTGATTAACTAATTACCCAATTATCGAATGATTTGAGGCATTTGAGTTATATTTACGGAATGAACTTTCTTTCGCACTACTATTTTGAACAACAAACGAGCAGTCCTGAGATTGTGCTAGGGACTATACTTCCTGATTTGCTCAAAAATGCGAACAAAAGTTGGAGTATCCATCCTGAAAAGAAAGCTGATTTATTTGATCACGCTCAAACATCCGCTATTTTACAAGGTTGGAAAAGACATTTAGAAGTAGATCGTATTTTCCATTCCGCTCCATTTTTCAATCAAAAATTGCAGGAATTAAAAATCTTGCTGATTCCTATTTTAACTGACAGCCCTGTACGACCTTCATTTTTAGCGCATATCGGCGTAGAGTTATTATTGGATCATTTACTTATAGCCCATGGAAAAATTAATGTGAGTAAATTTTATGAAAAGCTAGATGCCGTTGATGAAGATACGCTCATTCGATTTTTAAAAATTGCCGCTATTGATGATGTAGATCACTTCTTTAAGTTTTATAAAAGCTTCAAGTCCAGCAAGTATCTACTGAGCTACCAAAAAATTGAAAATATAGCATATGCTTTACAACGTATATGTATGCGTTTATGGGAGCATCCTTTTACTGAAAAAACTAACTATCAGTTGATTTCGATATTGGAATTTTATAAAAACCAATTAGAAGTTGATTTTATGGTTATATTTGAGGAAATAGAAAATAAGCTAACCTAACATGCGCAAGTATCAGCTACTTATTCCTTTATTGTTTTTTGCAATTACTATTAAAGCGCAACGCAAATACAGTAACGAGTTCCTAAATTTAGGAGTTGGCTCATCTGCATTTGGATTATCTGGTTCGGTTGTGGCCAGCGTAAACGACGTAACGGCCGGCTATTGGAATCCAGCAGGATTGGCTCGTATGCAAACTCCACGACAGGTGAGCTTTATGCATTCGGATTACTTTGCAGGTATTGCAAAATACGATTACGGTTCATTTGCTACTAGTGTTCAAGATAACACAGCGGTGGTTGGCGCATCAATACTTCGCTTCGGGGTCGACGATATTCCTGATACTTCTGAGCTTATTGATGCAGATGGCAACATTAATTACGATAGAGTAAAGAAATTTTCTGCCGCCGATTATGCTTTTATTTTCTCTTATGCTCGTAAAAAAGGCAAGAACAATCAAATTGGGGATGGCGACGGACTAAGCTACGGAGCTAATGTTAAAGTAATTCACCGTTTGGTTGGGGAATATGGTAAATCATGGGGCTTTGGCCTTGATGCCGGCATACAATACAAGAAAGGGAAATGGTCATTGGCCGCTGTTGGTCGAGACATCACTTCTACATTCAACTCGTGGAGCTACAATGCCGACAAACTATCAACTGTTTTTGCACAAACGGGAAATGACATCCCAAAAAACTCCACAGAAATCACCAATCCACGTATTGTTTTAGGAGCAGCATATACCACCGCTATTAGCGAGAAATTCAATGTAATGGCCGAAACCAATATCAATTTAACTACCGACGGACAGCGAAATGTATTGGTAAGTGCAAACCCAGTAAGTGCCGATCCAACTTTGGGTTTAGCCGTGGATTATAAAAAAACCATTTACCTCCGTGGCGGCGTTGGCAACATCCAAAAATCTACCGACTTTACTGGAAAACAAATTTATACTTATCAGCCAAATATGGGTGTTGGCATCAAGATTAAAGGATTCTCCCTTGACTATGCGCTAACTAACGTAGGAAATACTTCCGATGCACTTTATAGCAACGTTTTCTCTATACGACTAGATTTTGAGAATAAATAAAGTACGTTTCATCGTTAGTTGGATTTTATTAAATCACTTTTTCATGACAGCTCAAACGTAGATAGATTTTAAATTTGCGTAAAAGCTAAAACAATGAAAGCAGTAGGATTTAAAACTTCACTTCCAATTACTTCAACTGAAAGTTTCATCGACTTTGAAACCGAGAAACCCCGTCCAACAGGCAAAGATTTACTCGTTAAAATCAAAGCGATTGCTGTTAACCCTGTTGACTATAAAATAAGACAGAATGCTGCAAAAGATACTACTTTAGCTGAACCAAAAATTATTGGCTGGGACGCTTGCGGTGTGGTAGAGGCAGTAGGTAATGAAGTATCGCTGTTTAAAGTTGGCGATGAAGTTTACTATGCTGGTGACATCACTAGGCCTGGATGCAATGCCGAATATCAATTGATAGATGAGCGCATCGTAGGTAAAAAGCCAAAAAGTTTAAGTGATGAAGCTGCAGCTGCAATGCCGCTAACTTCATTAACTGCCTGGGAAATCCTTTTCGATAGGATACGTATCAGCAAAGAGAAAGATAAAAATAAAACCGTACTTATTTTGGCTGGCGCCGGAGGCGTTGGTTCTATTGCTATTCAATTAGCTAAAAAAATAGCGGGATTAAATGTTATTGCTACTGCATCCCGAGCTGAAAGCGTAGATTGGTGCAGGAAAATGGGTGCGGATGTGGTTGTAAACCATAAAAACTTAGTGGAAGAAGTGAGGGAAGCTGGTTTTCAGTATGTTGATTTCATTTTGGATTTTGTTGATGTAAACAGTTATTGGGATGCCATGGCTGAACTCATTAAACCGCAGGGGCATATTGCTTCTATTACCGGCAGCGCAACTCCAGTTGCGTTAAATAAACTTAAAACAAAGAGCGCTAGTTTTTCTTGGGAATTCATGTATACCAGATCTTCATTTCAAACTGATGATATGATTGAACAACATCGTATCCTCAATGAAATTGCAGATCTTTTGGATGATGAAATTTTAGTGCATACGCTTACGGATACGTTGGAAGGTTTATCCGCCGAAAATTTAAAGAAAGCACATGCACAGCTCGAGTCTGGAACAACAATCGGAAAGCTAGCAATAAAGTACTAAGTTAGCAGCGAAATTACGAACAATTTGGGCACAAGCCAGATAGCGTGAAATTCACTTCTTTCACTTGATATTGCTTAGGTAGTTTAAAACTAGGTTCTACGTCTTCTAAGCACGTTACCGCCTTGCATTTTTCACAGCTGAAATGTACATGGTTGTGGTGGTGATTTGGCGTTTCGCATTGATGACACTCGGCATACTTGATAACGCCATCAACATTTACGATACGGTGGATGGCACCTTCTTCTACCAGTCGATCTAAAACACGATAAATCGTTACCCGATCGCAAACATCATTTAGTGCATATTGTATTTCTGGCTGTGAAAGCGCCACTGAAGAACTACTAATTAGTTTTCGGATTTCTGTTTTAGCTATCGTATTACGTGTAATCTTCATCGTTAAGGCAAATGCAAATATACTAAAACTATAGTGACAAGCTTACTAACGCTTCCAAAGTATACTTCAGCTTGACAGAATGGTTATTAAAATAAGTTCTTAATGATTTGCTCAGTTGTTAAACCTTCCGCCTCTGCTCGGTAATTACGAACAATTCTATGTCTTAAAATACCTTCAGCAACGGCCTGCACATCTTCAATGTCTGGAGCGTATTTACCAGAGATTGCAGCATGGCATTTAGCGCCCAAAACTAAAAACTGTGATGCCCTAGGACCAGCACCCCAAGAAATGAAATTATTGATTTCTGTAGTAGCGAATTCACTATTAGGTCTTGTTTTAGCTACCAATTTCACCGCATATTCCAATACATTATCCGTAACCGGGATATTTCTAATTAACTTTTGGAAATATTGAATTTGATAGGCATTTATAAGTTTTTGAAGTTCAACGGAGTGATTACTTGTCGTATTTTTAACAATCATCAGTTCGTCGGCGAAAGCAGGATAATCCAAAGAAATGTTAAACATAAAACGATCCAGCTGTGCCTCTGGTAGCGGATAGGTGCCCTCCTGTTCAATTGGATTTTGCGTAGCTAATACAAAAAATGGCTTTGGTAGTCCATGGGTTACACCCGCCGCTGTAACCGCTTTTTCTTGCATGGCTTCTAATAAAGCTGCTTGAGTTTTAGGTGGCGTCCTATTGATTTCATCAGCCAAAATGATGTTTGAAAAAATTGGCCCTTTAATAAACTTAAACTGCCTATCTTCTCCTAAAATTTCGGCGCCGATAATATCGCTCGGCATTAAATCAGGCGTAAATTGAATACGATTAAAGTTGAGGTCGAGCACATTAGCTACGGTTTGCACCAACAAGGTTTTAGCCAGTCCTGGTACGCCCACTAATAAACAATGCCCATTGCTAAAAATAGCAATGAGCACTGATTTTACGATTTCGTCTTGTCCAATTACGACCTTTCGAATCTCGTTCTGTATATTTTTAAATGATTGATGCAGGGCATCAACGGCTTCTACCTCATTTTTAAACTGCATTGGCTACTTACTATCTTTCTTTTTTACCCAAAGTTTCAATTCGTCACAAGTTTCAAATTCCTCGTCAACTCTAATATAAGTAGTTTCTTTTCGTTTTTCAAACCACTCGCTCATCACTTTCGACTCTTTTTCTTGCTGCGCTTTTTCTTTAAACTTTGGATAATCTTGCTCTAAACTAGCTTTGTGCGGTGGAATTTTAGACTTCAGGAAGAAAATTTTATAGCCTTCTTTACCTGTTTTTTGGTCGTTAAATACTACCGGTTTAGAAATTCCGCCAACTTTCATGGTGTCAATTACTACAAACACTGCCGGATCCAATTTCTCTACTGGAACGAATGTAGTTCTAGCGGTTTGGTTATCGGCATACAGCATCATACCACCATTGTATTGCGTTTCTTTATTATCTGAATATAATGAAGCTGCTGTAGCAAAAGGCAATTTCTTGTCTATCAAATTATTATAGATACTATCCGCTTTCAATTTAGTACGCTCTAAACTTTGTGGTGTATTTTGCGGACGAATCAAAATGTGCCTCACATGGGCCTGCTCTCCACGACGCTCAATTACCTGCACAATATGATAGCCATACTCTGTTTCAAATACCGGTGACATTTCCCCAGCTTTCAATTTAAATGCCCATGCGGTAAATTCCTTTACCATGGTCTGCCTATCGATAAAGCCATAATCACCACCTTCAGATGCCGAACCTGGATCCTCAGAATAAGTACGAGCTAAGAAACCAAAATCCTCACCACTCTTTACACGTAGGCGGATAGCTTCTAACTTATCGTAATATTTTTGCTTCTCAGCTTTTGTTAACTTCGGCTGAAGTACGATTTCTCCAACTTCTACTTCGGCACCAATATCTGGCAAGCTATCTTTAGGATAGGTATCAAAATACTTTTTAACTTCTAAAGGAGTAACGTTGGTATGTTCTGTAATCTTGGCTTGCATTTTTTGCGCAATCAAACCTTCTTTTACATCAGGGCGCATTTCATCTTTATACTGCAAAACAGATTTTTGAAGAAAACGCTCTAAATTTTCCTGCCCGCCCATACGATTGATTTGATAGCGCATACGCTTATCCAACTCATCATCAACTTGGTTTTCCTCAACTACAATCGAATCTATTTCCGCTTGTTGCTTCAATAACTTTTGCACCAACATTTGCTGCAAAAAATAGCACTTAGCCCTAGGATCTGCCGGATTACCTTGATTAAGGTAAATGGCATATTGCTGGTTAAGATCGGAAAGTAAAATGATATTGCTACCCACAACGGCTACCACCTTGTCTAAATTGGGTTTAGGCTGAGCCTTTACATTCAAGAACAAACACATTAACATGCTTGCTATTGATAAAATTTTCTTCATTAGTATGCTAAATCTATAATATAAGTTGCAAAGTTAAAATTATTAAGCGTAGAAGCATCAATATGCCGAACCTTTGGCCATTTTTTTCAACTCTGATTGATTAATTTTGATCTTGTATTTTGTACGCAAACTGGCAATCCAATCGGCCTCTAACTGTTGCTGATAGTCGCCTACCACTTGACCTCTAATTTCGTCAAACTGCTTACCTTCGTAATTTTTGCTGTGACTGGCAAAATAGGTTTTCAGCTTCTCGTCATCCTCCTGCACCTTTCCCCAAATTTTCTGTTCACATACATTGAACATTAAAACACCTTCGCGATACTCATTCATTATATAAGAATATTCCGGTGTATCTGATGCAATTTTTTGTTGTGCTTTCAAGGCACTCTCATAACCAGCAATTTCTTGTTGGTAGGCATCGTCTTTGTCCAAACCTAAAGCTTTCGCTTCTGCCACCTTTAACTTAAAGTTGATATATAAATCTAAATAACTTGCCAGCTCTTTCAAAGAGGCAGCATCTTCTCCCGTGTGATTCTTTTTATATACCCAATAAAACTCCTTACTACTTATAGGAATACCATTGATAGTTGCTACATTTTGAGCAAAGGCCAAGTTTCCTAAAGCAATAAAAAAAACAACCAAATAAGCTTTTTTCACAAAAGACGCGTTCATTGATTAATGGATAAAAGTAATAATTTAAGGTGCTATAATAAGATATTTAACTAATTTTAACAGAAATTTTTTCCATAAAATGAATAGCAACCAACTTATAACTAACGAAGAAGCGCTACGTTTATTCTTTAATGATGATGTATATTTAGTTGGCGACATTCCCATAGTGGAAAGTAGCGGAAAGATTAGCAATGAAAACATTGATAATACGCCAGCTAATACTTATGATACGCAGAGCAAACCCGCTCAACAAATACACGAAATTAGTATTCCAAAGTTAGAAGAGCCTAAACAAATAGCACCTAAGCGTTTCGACTTTAAACATTTGGGGAAAAATGAAAAAGGCATTCTAATTTTAGTTAACGATCATCAAAACCCAGTTAGCACTGCACAAGGGAGAGAATTGTTGCGAAAACTGGTGCTATCCATTAATTTGAAAAATGCAGATTTTGCATTGCTCAATTACGCCGCTTATACCGAAGCTAAGTTTGAGCATCTACATTCATTTTTCTCGTGTAAAATGGTCTTTGCATTCGGCGTAGCGCCAACCACGTTGGGATTAGATGAAATGCAGCTTCATCAGTTGCATGAACTAAACAACATCAAATTCATTTTCACGCACAACCTACACGACTTGGATAGTGATATTCCTTCTAAGAAAATACTCTGGGCAACCTTAAAAACCTTGACTTTATGATAAAAAAACTAGTTTTTGCTACCAATAATATGCATAAAACAACGGAGGTTGCGAAAATTTTAAGTCCGGATTACGAGATTCTCAACTTGAAAGATATCAACTGTTTAGTTGACATCCCCGAAACTGGAAATAGTTTTTCGGAAAATGCCACACTAAAAAGCACATATGTATATGAAAATTTTGGCTTAGATTGCTTTTCAGATGACAGCGGACTAGAGGTTGAGACATTGAATAATGCACCTGGCATTTTTTCGGCAAGATATAGCGGTATCAAGGATGACAACATTAATCTCGAACTACTGCTCAAGAACATGGAAGGCCAAACCAATAGAAAAGCGAGATTCAAGACGGTGATCTCCTTAATTCAAAACGGCAAAAATTATTTGTTTGAAGGCACCATTGAAGGCACAATTAGAACTTCGCCCAGCGGAAACAACGGATTTGGCTACGACCCAATTTTCCAACCTAACGGCTATGACATCACTTTTGCGGAGATGGACATGACTGAGAAAAACAAAATCAGTCACAGGGCCTTAGCGATGCAGCAACTTATTGCGTTTTTGAAATCATAGCTCATATTGGCTAATGATATCGGTATTTAGCAAAAATCCCTACTCACTCTTTATATCGTGGTAGGGATTTCTCTTATTTCTTCGATTTATCTATCGCTTTGTTAATTACATCTTGTATGCGAGGCCTAATATTCAGTTTGCCCAACATTTCGCTTACCGTTGGATGAACACGGTTAGTTAAGATAATATAGATCATATTTCTTGAAGGGTCAGTCCATACGCCGATACCCGTATATCCAGTATGGCCAAAAGTTTGTGGCGAGGCCAATTCAGAGGGATATTTTTTGGTGGTATCCGGATCCCATCTGTCAAATCCCAAACCTCTACGGCTCACATTAGATTGTCTGGTGGTGAACATGTCGACGGTTTGCGGGGTGAAATATTGTTCGCCTCCGTAAGTTCCCTTATTCAACAGCATCTGATTATAGATAGCCAAATCATTTGCACTGCCAAATAATCCGGCATGACCAGCAACGCCACCTTTTAATGCTGCACCTTGATCGTGTACGTAACCTTCTAATAATGTTTTCCTAAATGCTTTGTCGTCTTCTGTAGGTACAATTTTCTCTTTCGCAAAGCGATTACGAGGTAAATAACCCGCAGTTTGCATGCCCAGTGGCATATAAAAATTTTGCTGTACGTACTGATCTTCCGGCATTTCCGAAAGGTGCTCCACGATATCCTGCATTACGTACATGCTGATATCACTATATACATAACTTCCCTTGGTTTTAATTGGCGAGTTAAGCATTTTAGGCCACATGAAATCGTTAAAGAATCCTTTTTTGATATAATAGTTATCAGCAACTTTGGTTGGATACGCCGCAGAAGAATCTCTCGAGTAATCGCCTTCCTTTACGTAGTTATGAAAAGGAATGTAGGGAATAAAGCCAGCTTGGTGCAACATTACATCTCTCACCAATGTACCATTCATCGGCGTGTTGCGAGCTTTTGCAATATAGTAACCAACATTTGTATCTAACTTTAATTTTTGTTGTTCCACTAACCGCATTACGCTGGGTGTAGTAGCAGTTACTTTCGTTACCGATGCCAAGTCGAATATATCCGTTACCTTATCTGGCATTACATTGTCATAAGTATGATAGCCAAAAGCTTTGTTGTAAATTACCTTACCATCCTTTGCTACTAAAACCACCATACCCGGACTAGCCTTTTTAGCAATTCCTTCATTGGCGATCGCTTCAATTTCGCTTAAATCATCGCTGTTTACGCCAGCATCTTCAGGTACTGTATATTTTAAACGAGTAACCTTTGTAGTATACCCGGCTCCTTTAACATACTTGACTGAATAGTTTTTAGGAAGCAGGTGCTCAGCGGCTATTCCTCCAAAAATTATTTGCGGCGCTATTAATGCGGCCTCTTCATTATTTTGGGCACTCCAAACTAGTGGCGCATTTAAGCTATCGAAAGTAGACAAAGCGTTTCCGTTTCCAAATAATGCTATCACTACATTTTTGCTCTTTGCGATATCTAAAATGAAATTGACATACTTACCATTTTTTGCCATTACATCATCCAGGGCGATGAATAATGTATTATAAAACTTTACATCGTCCTCTAAATCATTTAGCGTAGCAGAATCTGCATACTTAGTAGCGCTTAAGGTGGTAACCGCAGCATATTTATTAAGCAAACTATCAAAGCCAATTTGATATTTATAACCTAAATCTACAGATACAATTTTCTTATCTGTAAGGCCTGTAATAGGAATAAAGGTTTGTGCATTGTTTAATAATACAGTGCCTTTAACCACATCACTCATAATATTTAAACGATTCTGATTTCTTTTGTGATCTTGTGCACAAGCATTTAAAGTAGTAAGGAACGTTAAGCAAACAGCAATTAGGGCTATCAGTTTGTCTTTTCTCATCAGTTTATTGTCTCTATTCAAAAATTAGTTAACACTTAATTAGTTTTTACGTAAGGCTTTATCATAAACTTTTTCACCGTTGATATAGGTTTTAATCACCTTATTTTTTAAAATCTGCTGCTGGTTTGCTTTTAGCAAATCATTCTCCATGATAACAAAATCTGCCACCTTACCTATTTCTAAGCTACCTTTTTGTTTTTCTTCGAAATTTGCTTTGGCAGCCCAAATCGTCATTCCACGGAGTGTTTCTTCAGGGGTTAATGCATTTTCCATTTGAAAACCGTTTTGAGGATAGTTAGCAATATCTTTTCGGAAAGTAGCAGCATAAAACGTTAACATTGGATCAATTTGTTCTACTGGAAAATCCGTTCCCAAAGGTATCCAACCATTTTGTTTCAGCAATTGTTTGTAAGCATATGCACCTTTAATGCGATCTTTACCCAAGCGATCCTGCGCCCAATACATATCGGATGTGGCATGTGTAGGCTGTACGGATGGAACTACCTTCGCTTTTCCAAACAAGTCAAAATCCTGAGGCGCTACCACTTGCGCATGCTCAATACGCCAACGTCTATCGTTATTTGGCTCCAAAATTTTAGCATAAATCTTCAAAATTGCCCTATTTGCCGAATCACCGATGGCATGTGTACACATTTGAAAGTTGTGTTCGTAAATTTTCTTCGCCACTTCCTCAAAATGGCTCAAATTACTCAATAGAAACCCACTTTTTTGCGGCATATCGGTATATGGATGTAGTAAACAAGCACCCCGTGACCCTAGAGCACCATCTGCGTAAACCTTGAAAGAGCTTACGTTCAATCGATCAGTTTTAATTGCACCACGTTTAAAAAGGTAATCGTAATTTTTTTGATTGTCAGAAAGCATCACGTAAAATCGCATCTTGATATCACCATTGGCTTGCAATTTTTCCAATCCTTCCACTGCATCATAGTTTAAACCGCAATCATCAATAGTGGTTAAGCCCACTGCGAAGCAATTTGCTTGCGCCTGCAATAACAACGCTTTCATTTCTTCCTTAGTTAAGCTTGGTATTTTGCTGGCTACTAAGTCTACTGCATTATCAATTAGCACTCCTGTTATTTTCCCTTTTTCAACCAAAATTTCGCCACCGGTTAAATCAAACGCCTTGGTGACACCAGCAGCATCCAATGCCTTTTGGTTGGCAATTGCGGCGTGCCCATCAACCCTTGTTAAAAGCACTGGCCTATCTGGAAAAAGTTGATCTAGCTTTTCTTTAGTGGGAAACTGCTTTTGCGGCCAATCATTTTGATCCCATCCCCTACCAGTTAACCAGCCATTTGGATGTTCTGAAGCGAAAGTCTTGAGACGCTGCAAAACTTCGTCCCACGACTGAGTTTCAAAAAGATTAGCAGTGTTTAAACTTTCGGCATAGCCAAAAAAATGCGCATGTGCATCAATAAAACCTGGATAAATGGTTTTTCCAGCTACGTCTATAGTCTCAGCTGATGGATACTGCTTTTTTATGGCTTCGGAACTGCCGAGAGCAAGCACTTTTCCATCTTTGATTGCCATGGCCTCAACAACACTAAAAGCGCTATCTACCGTGTAGATTTTGGCATTCAATACCACCAGATCTGCTTGTGGTTTACTGCAAGCACTTAATAGTAACAATAAGGTTGCTAGCAGCAACATCCTTGTATGTGTCATATTGATCAATTACTTTTAGAGCTAAAGATAAATGTTTCGGAAGTTAAAATGTGTGTATTTTTATTGATACTCACAAAACTTAATTCATAATAAATCGAAATTCCACAATTTACCCCAACAATTCCACATCTATTTGGGCAAAAAAATACTCAATTCCACACTTAACAAAATGATTAACTAGCTTATACCTATTAAAAACCAAGATTTCGTGAATGGCATCATTTTTATATATGATTATGCATCTACCTATAAAACAAAAGATATTCTCACCTGCTTATGTAAGCATCGCATCTACCTGTGTAAAAACATTCTTTTAGCGCTTTTCTCAACCTAGGATTTATACTGCTTCAGTTACGTTAGCAACCCTCAAAAATCTTAGGCTTTACTAGCCAACCTATCTTCTACAAATACAAAAGGCAGCAAACTTTTGATACCGTGTACTTTGATGATTTGACCGCTCAAACAATAAAATATTACGGCAATGGGCGAACGTTGCTTCTGTTCAAATTCGGCCATTACTTGCAAACATGCACCACATGAAGTCACAGGGTTTTTGATATCAAAGTTTTCGGTAAATGCTGTGATCGCCATAGTGCTAACAACAGCATTTGGCTTACTTGCTCCAATAGCAAAAAGTGCTACCCTTTCTGCACACAAACCTGAGGGATATGCTACATTTTCTTGATTACTTCCCAATACTATTTCGCCATCTGCCAACTTTATTGCCGTACCTACTTTAAATTTAGAATAAGGCGAATAAGATGTACTCAATGCTTCTTCCGCCCTTATACACAACAATTTATCTTCTAAAGAAAGTTCATTAATATCCCCGTAGGTTTCGTAAGTAATTTTAAAGTCAAGTACATTCATAAACTAAACATACAAATTTGGAACAATATATGTTGAGATTGACGTGCACAAATTGTTTAACGCTTCAAACTTTATTATTAAAGTATTGTTTAATCAATGGGTTTAAAACCCGAATTAACACATAATAAACCATCAAAATTTAATCTCGATTGAACAAGTATTTTAGAAAAGGTCTTAAAATCATATTATGGATTATCACCAGTATTATCCTGTTGGTGGTACTTGTAGCCTTCTCTCTTAATATTCCTGCCGTGCAGAATTTCGTTAAGAATAAGGCGATTAACTATCTAAAAAATAAGACTAAAACAGAAGTAAGACTTGAAAGCATCAAAATTGCGTTGCCTAAGGATGTAGTGCTTAACAAATTTTACATAGAAGATTTAAATAAGGACACCTTACTTTACGCTGAAAAATTGCAAGTAGACATCAGCTTGTTCAAGCTGTTGAAAAATACTGTAGAAGTAAATTTTATCGAACTCAAAAATATTAGGGCAAATGTTAAACGCGTTAATCCTGATACGACATTCAACTTCTCTTTTTTAGTTGACGCTTTTGCTAGTGAACAAAAAAAACCAGAAGAAAAAGTGGAGAAAGACACCACTTCAACACTTAAATTTTCTGTAGATAAAATCCGTTTTGAAAATATAGGTATTACCTACAAAGACGATGTTGCCGGAAATAACGTAAAGTTCTATTTAGGCAAACTAGAAACAAAAATTAAGGATTTCGACTTACAAAACCAGCGCTATGTAATTAAAGATTTCATTGTAGATAACACTTCGTTATTGTATTTGCAGCAAAAGCCACTAACGCAATTGGTGCAGCATATCACAAACAGTGTTGATAGCGCTGAAAAAGAAAAGGGAAAACTACCAACCATTGAGATACAAAAATTTCAATTCAACAAAGTTAAGGTAAACTACGATGATCAACTGACCACTACAAATGTGGTTGCAGATGTCAATAAATTGCATTTTAACAACTTAAAGGTTGATTTAACTAATGCCAGCTATACTACCGATAATGCAGAGTTAGCAAATTCATTCGTGAAATTTGCCTTTAAACCAGCACCTAGCAACGATTTGGAAAAAGTGAAGGACACCGTAGATGTTAAAGAGTCATCTTTAGGTTTGGCAATCAAAAAAATTAACCTGATCAACAATCATCTGCAGTATGATAACTTAGGCGCAAAGCCCCTGAAAAAGGGCATTGACTTCAACCATTTAAATATTACGGGACTCAATTTAGGTGCTGAAGAAGTGAACTATAGCAGCAAAGGAATTACTGCAAAAGTTAAAAACGGCTCACTTAACGACAAAAGTGGATTTGTATTGAACGCCTTGAGAGGCGATGCCATCTATAACGATAAACAAATTAAGCTCAGTGATTTTGTGCTAAAAACTCCGAATACAAACATCGAGAACGAAACCGAGTTGAACTTTACATCGCTGGATGATTTGACAAAAAATCCGGAACGTGTAAAGTTAGCCATCAACTTAAAAAACACCACTATAGGTTTAAAAGACGCTACTTTTTTCAGCGATGCTTTACCTGCACAATATGCAAATCAAAAGATAAAGGTAAATGCAAAAGTGAATGGCTATCTCAATCGCTTAAATATTCCACAACTTCAAATTAGCGGCTTAAAAAACACACAAATTGATATTAACGGAAAAGCAAACAACATCACTGATGTGAACAAGGCTTTCCTAGATCTAAACATTAAAAAAGTATATCTCACCAAGGGTGATATCATTGCCGTTGTACCCAAAAAATCTTTACCAGCCAGCATTGAGCTTCCCAATGTAATTGATGCCAATGGAAAATTTACGGGCTCTTTAAGTGATTTTTCTACCAATTTAAATGTAAGATCAGACATGGGAGGTGCCGCACTTACGGCGAACATGAAGGGACCTAAAGGGAAGGAGAGTTACAATGCGGCAATTAATCTTAATAACTTTAATGTTGGCAAGCTATTGAAGCGGCAACCTACACTGGGAAGAGTTTCTGCAAAGGCAAATGTAACCGGTACTGGATTGGATGCTAAAAAAATCAACGCAAAGTTTAACGCTACTGTGCTGAGTGCCTTTTACAATAAATACAACTACCAAAACCTGCAGCTATCTGGTAATTACGTAAATCAAAAAGTGGCTGTTAAAGCAAAAATGCCTGATAGCAATGCAAATTTTGAGTTAACCGCAAACGCCAACTTAGCAGGGAAATACCCATCGGTAAAAGCCAACGTGGCGCTAAAACAGGTTGATCTTCAAAAGTTAAACTTCAGTAATACCGAATTCAAACTTGCTGGAAATATCAAAGCAGACATCAAAACTGCTGATGTTGACTACCTTAATGGCGATGTTTTTGCTACTGGATTACAATTAGTTAAAGAAGGAAAAAAATTCAATATAGATACCATTCAGCTAAATGCAGTTTCTACTGCTACCGAAAATAAATTGATACTGAAATCTGAATTGATCAGCGCTACGGTAGATGGAAAATATCAATTAAGCAAAGTAGGCAACGCAATTATCAACCAAATCAATAAATATTACGAATTTGGGCAGGTAACAAATATACCGCCACAGCGTATTCGATTTACAGCGAACATCTATAATCCAAAATTCCTTAAGGATTTTGTTCCGTCTTTAACCACTTTTGCGCCTTCCAGAATTAACGGTTTAATTGATACAGAAAAAGATAGTCTGTTGATGAACGCCGTGTTCCCAAAAGTAACCTACAATGGTATTAACTTGGACAGTATCAAGTTAAATGTAAACAACGATGCTCAAAAGCTGAATTACAAGTTACTTGTCAACAGCATTCAAAATACTTCAATTGCTTTGTTCAATACTGAAATATCAGGCTCAGCGGCTGATAACAAACTTGATTTAAATGTTTTCTTAAGAGATAGGCAGCGTAAAGACAAATATGTAATTGCTGGTATTTTTCAGTCAATAAACAAGGATTTCAGGTTTAGCCTTGATCCGCAAAAACTATTGCTAGACTATGAAAAATGGACTGTTGCGCAAGACAACTACATTCAGTTTGGCCAATCTGGAATTTTAGCGCACCAATTCAATATCAGTCAAGGTTCGCAATTATTGAGTATCAATAGTACCTCCGAACAACCAAATGCACCTATGGACGTGGAGTTCAAAAATTTCCAAATTGAAACATTGATGAAATTTGCAGAAACTGATACGGCGTTGATAGGTGGCGCAATTAACGGAACAGTAAATGTAAAAGACTTAGCTAATAGCCCGAAATTTGAAGCAGATTTAACCATAAACAAGTTACGCTACCAAAAAGATGAACTTGGAGATTTAAGGGCGATCGTAAATAATAATACTGCCAATGCTTTCGAAGTTGATGCGAGCTTAAAAGGCGTTCACGAATTATCGGCTAAAGGATTTTACTACACTGCCCCGCAAAGTAGTTTAGACCTTAGTGTAAATATCAGCAAAATTGATTTAACTCAAATTGAAAGTGTTAGTGCTGGGCAAATTAAAGAAGGTAAAGGAACGGTTTCCGGTCAATTCACCATTAAAGGAACACCTTCGCAGCCCCAAGTTTTGGGTGCATTAAAGTTTAATGATGCTGGAATGAGGATTGCTTATATCAACTCTTATTTTACTATACCAACGCAGGAAATAGCCTTTAACAATCAGGGAGTACGTTTTAACAATTTTACTTTGATCGACTCGTTGGGAAATAAAGCCAGTGTAAATGGAAACATCAACACCAGTGATTTTAACAACATTCGCTTTGGCTTGGACATTAAAACTGATAATTTCAGGGCAATGAACTCCACCGCAGCTGACAACGACATGATTTACGGAACGGTGTATTTAAGTAGCGATATTAAGGTACGCGGTAACTTGAATCAACCTGATGTTAATATGAACGTCACCATAGAAAAAGGCACGAAGTTCTATTTTGCTATGCCGGTAAATGATCCATCGGTAATTGACCAAGAAGGAATTGTTCAGTTCATTGATGCAGATGCGCCACCGTTTAATGGACAGAAAGATTTAAAGGCGGATAGTGTGAGTAAATCACCAATCAAGGGAATTAATTTAGTGGCCGATATTAATGTGGATCCGGAAGCAGAACTGAACGTAGTAGTTGATCCAGCCAATGGTGATATGCTAACCATTAAAGGAGACGCAGACTTAAATGCCACCATGGATCCTAGTGGAAAAATTAGCATGACTGGCCGCTACGAAGTGGTGGATGGTTCATATAGCCTTTCGGTAGGACCTTTAGGCAAAAAACCGTTTAAACTTGTTAAAGGAAGTACTTTAATTTGGACGGGAGAACCAACCGAAGCAAACATTAATTTAACCGCTTTATATGAAGTTAATGCTGCACCAATCGATCTACTAAATCAACCGGACTTGGTACAAGCTAAAACCAAAATGCCTTTTCAGGTTTACCTTTACATGAAGGGTGAGTTGCTAAAGCCTATTATCTCCTTCAAGATTGACTTACCTGAAAACGAGCGAGGAACTGAAATTGGAAGTTTAGCTTACACCAAATTACAAACGGTGAATAGAGATGAAAATGAATTGAATAAGCAGGTTTTCGCTTTATTAGCACTAAATCGTTTCATCGCCAACAACCCGTTCCAAAGTTTAGCTGGAGGCGGTGGGGGTGTTTCTACACTTGCTCGCTCGAGTGTAAGCAAGCTGTTAACAGAACAGTTGAACAATTTGGCTTCCGATTTGATCCAGGGCGTAGATTTGAACTTTGGCGTAAACTCCTCAGAAGATTATTCGACCGGCAGTTTAGAGCAGAAAACGGATTTGGAGCTTGGCATCTCTAAAAAACTACTTAACGATCGTTTAACCGTGACTGTAGGAAGCTCATTTGCATTGGAAGGTCCGCAGCAGGCCAACCAAAACGCCACCAATATTGCCGATAATGTGAATGTTGAATATGCACTTTCTAGAGATGGAAGATACCGCTTAAGAGCATACAGACGCAATCAAACTGAAAGTGTAGTGCAAGGACAAATTATCGAAACTGGATTAGGATTTACCCTAGTAGTTGATTATAATAGATTTAAAGAAATATTCCAAAAACGTAGAAATAGATACAGAGATGAAGCAGAACAAAGACCAAAAGATGAAAAAGCTAATTAAGTTTTGTGCTTTCATGTTGGCTTGTATACTGCTTGCCAACTGTAGCAATACGCGTTACCTCAAACCGGGGCAAAACCTGTATATCGGTGCCGAAGTAAAAATCAATCCTGATTCCAATTCAAAAATTGATAATGCCAAACAGGTGAAAAGTGCTTTAAAAGATAGAACGCGACCTAGACCTAACAAAAGCTTTTTAGGTTTGAGGCCAAAATTGTTGATTTACAACTTGGCAGGACAACCAAAAAAGCCAAAAGGAATAAGAAACTGGCTCCGTAACAAAGTTGGCGAACCTCCCGTGCTAATGAGCGAGGTAAAACTAAAATACAACAATGATGTACTTAAAAGCTATTTGATTAGCCAAGGCTACTTACAGGCAGAAGTAACTGGAGATACAGTGATAAAACGTAGGCGAGGTAAGGCAATTTACACCGCAGTTACTGGTACAAGATATAAAATTAACCAAGTTACTTTTCCACCAGATACAGGAGATCTAACTAAGATCATCAATGCAAATAAAGACAAAACCTTATTGAAGACTGGTGACTACTACGATTTGGAAACGTACAAAAATGAGCGCATTAGAATTGACAATGACCTAAAAGAAAGCGGGTATTTTTATTTTAGTCCAGAGCATTTGATTTTACAAGTGGATAGTACCATTGGTAACCATCTAGTGAATGTTAATGTAAAGATTAAAACTATTGCTCCCGATGCATCCTTGAAGCCATATACCATCAGGAACATCAACATCTATCCTAGCTATAGCCTACGTCGCGATAGCGTGTTAAGGAATTTGAAACCTTTACAATACAACGATTTCAACATCTACGACAATAGAAATACGTATAAGCCAAGGGTTTTCGACCGCCTTGTGTTTTTTAAAAAGGGCGAACGGTACAATAGGAAAGATCACAACCAATCTTTAAATAGAATGGTAAATTTGGGCGCTTTTCAAGATGTAAGAGCGGAATTTTTGCCAATAGACAGTTTTAAAAATAACCAGTTAGACCTTAACATCTATCTTACTCCGTTAAAGAAAAATTCATTGACGTTTTCAATTTTGGGCACTAACAAATCAAACAACTTTGTGGGTTCTGAGCTAAAAATCACGCAAACAACAAGAAACATTTTCAGGGGTGCCGAGCAGTTAGATATTAGCGCAAGCGGAGGTTTTGAAACTCAGTACAGCGGGCAGTCAAAAGGCTTAAATTCCTATTCCTTAACAGGGGAGGCAAAACTAACCTTACCGCGTTTTATCGTTCCTTTTTACAAGCCACAGAGTACCGCAGCATTTATCCCAAAAACCATTATTTCGTTAGGCTATCAATTGCTAAGTAGAGACACCGTTTATAAGCTTAATTCATTTAAAGCACAATATGGCTACAATTGGAAAGAAAATCAGTTTAAAGAGCATAACCTAAACCCAGCGTCAGTAAATTTAGTAGTTTCCAATAAAGATACTACCTCGCTCGGTTATCAGCAATTGATCAGGGATAATCCGGGCTTGCAATACACCTTGGAAGACCAATTTATCATTGGTAGCAATTACAATTTCACCTACACCGATCAGATGCAGGACAAACGCCGACACAACCTGTACTTTTTTGGAGGTTTAGAAACTAGTGGCAACTTATGGGGTTTATTTGTTCCAAAAGGTGAAAAAGGCGACAAAAGATTATTCAACATACAACTTACTCAATTTGTAAGGGTTGAAACAGATTTAAGAAGTTATTACAAAGTTGCTCCAAAAGTAGTATGGGCAAACCGATTAAATTTAGGTTACGGTTATGCCTATGGCGGAAGTACTTCTTTACCGTTCGTGCGTCAGTTTTTTGCGGGCGGAACCAATGACATCAGGGCATTCAGAGCACGATCACTTGGGCCGGGAACTTACAAAATTAAAGATGACGCAACCTTTGCTGATCAAGGTGGCGATATTAAAATGATGCTCAATTCGGAGCTTCGTTTTAAAATTGTGAGTATTTTACACGGTGCTGCTTTTGTTGATGCCGGTAACATTTGGCTGAGGAAAGAAGATCCCGAAAGACCTGGATCAGAATTTAGTTTAAAAAACTCACTCAACGAATTTGCTGTTGGAACGGGTGTAGGATTAAGAGTTGACGCCACTATTTTCGTCATTAGATTGGATGGTGCTTTCCCAATTCGTAAACCATTTTTACCTAGTGGTCAACGTTGGGTTATCAATGATATTGATTTTGGAAGCAAAAATTGGAGACGAGACAATTTGGTACTCAACATCGGTATTGGTTATCCGTTTTAAAATGCAGCAAATTAAAAACCAAAATGCTTCAATCTAGTTTATAGTTTATGATGAAGAAAACACCTTTGAAAATAAAGAACTTTTTTGTGCACACCTACGGTTTGTTTATTGCCGCAGGAAAAGGGTTCGCAGAAGATAGAATAATGAAATTGAGTGCTGCATTGGCTTATTATACCATATTTTCGTTAACACCATTAATTATCATCATCATCTCTTCAGCGTCACTTTTTTTAGGTGACAGCATGGATCCGAATACAAAATTATTTGGCGAAATAAGCGAAATGATAGGTGTGAACGCTGCCAATCAACTTCGTGCTTTTGTTGACAATGCCAACCTTTCAGGCAAAAGTACTTTTGGATTAATTGTAGGTATTGCTACTTTAATTATCGGTTCAACGGCTATATTCATCGAAATTCAAGACAGTATTAACTTGATATGGAAAGTGAAAGCCGTACCTAAAAAAGGTTGGAAAAAGCTCCTTACCAATAGGCTCCTATCTTTCTCTCTAATTGCTTCACTTGGCTTCCTATTGTTAGTTTCATTAGTGGTAAATAGTATAGTTGTTGGTATTGGCAGCAAATTAGATGTTTACGCTGCAAAAATTGGTATTGAAGAAGTGTCAGGTTGGTTGATGATTATCATTACCAATGCGCTAACCTTGGCAGTGGTAACTACCATATTTGCAATTATATTTAAAGTATTGCCTGATGTTAATTTAAAATGGAAACCTGCGCTAGTAGGTGCGCTTTTTACTGCCCTGCTATTTAGTTTAGGCAAGTATCTCATTGGAATTTATATCGAAAAAGGCAATCCAGGTTCTGCTTTTGGAGCAGCAAGTTCTGTCATTGTAATTTTGGTTTGGATATACTATACCGCGGTTATATTATACTTTGGAGCAGAATTTACGCAAGCTTACGCAGAAAAATTTGATACGGGCATTTCTCCATCAAAATATGCCGTTCACTTAAAAACCATTGTTGTTGAAAAGGAAGTAACTGAACTACCACCGCAACATCCAGAAGATACAATTTCGCCAGATAAAAAAGTTTAATGAATTACTTTTTAACAAAGCATATCATTTTATTAATCAATTCTTTTTCAGAATAAGGCTTTAAAACTAAATCATTCATTCCCGCGGCTAAATATCGCAGTCGATCTTCTTCTATAACATTTGCAGTGATGCCCAAAATGGGCGTTTGTGCTTTTTCGTTGTCATTTGATGAGCGAACTTTGCGAGTAAGCTCTAATCCACTCATTACCGGCATTTGTACATCGGTAAGTAACAAGTCGTATTTGTTGCTCTCGAACAGATCATAGGCTTCGGCACCATTAGATGCCGTATCTACAAACATATGGTATCTTCGTAATACGGTTTGTGCAAGCATTACATTCATCTTATTATCATCAACCAACAAAGCTCGCTTTCCAGCCAGAAGATCTATATCCGTAATAATTAGTTCCTTTTTGCTCGTATTTCTATTCTCGCAAAATTCATAAGGTATCTCAAAGGTAAAATTGGAACCCTCTCCTATTTTGCTGCTTACACTAATATGCCCATGTTGTAGTTCCACTATCTTCTTACAAATCGCCAATCCCAAGCCTGTACCTTTGTGTGAGTTTTTCGTTAACGAATAATCCACCTGAGCAAATTCTTCGAAGATCAATGCAATATCCTTTTCATCAATTCCAATACCTGTATCTATCACCTGAATTCGTAAAACACATGCTTTCTTTGAATCCGTCAACATATCAGCCTTTAAAGTAACCGATCCTTTATCTGTGAACTTGATGGCATTACTTAGCAGGTTCATTACCAGTTGCTTTAATTTGAGCGAATCACCCTGTATTATCAAATTGTCCTTAAAAGAAAACTGCTTTTCTAAGTTGATACCTTTTCTTGATGCCTGTATTGCTATGCTATTAATTACTTCGTTGATAGCGTCAAATGGCACAAATGCAACCTTATCAAAATTAATCTTGCCTATCTCATATTTAGAAAAATCTAAAATATCATTGACAATATCTAGCAATATTTCTGAGGATGTTTTGATGGCTTCTACCTGTTGCTTTTGCTGAATAGATAAATTTTCTTGACTCAGCTGCTCCGAAAAACCAATTACCGAATTGAGGGGAGTACGTATTTCATGACTCATGTTTGCCAAAAACCTACTTTTAGATTGAGCGTATTGGGAGGCCTTTTGACCGTAATCAAACAACTTAATTTCATTTCTATAGATGCTTAGGAGATTAAATAAAATCACCGCTACGAGCAATACTAGCAACACAAAAATTAAACTATAGCTATTACTAATACTGTTAAAAGTTTGTTCCAAATTGTTGTGGATCTTGCTTTTAGCATCGGCTACAAAAGCGGCTTCACTCTGCTTAAAATTTTGGAGCAACGAAACAATTTCATTGATGATTCTTGAATTGATGTGTAGAATTTCAATCTCTCGGGCATTAAGTAATTCTCGTTTATTATATAGGTTGCGAAAATAGGAATTGATGTTTCGCAACTGTAATTGGTTATAATTTCTACTGGACAGCGAGGTATCTAAAGTAATTTCCTTCCTTACTAAAACTACCGATGAATCTTTTTTTAATTTCTTTTTTGAAATTGCAGCGGCCAATCTACCAAAAAGCCCCTTCTGCTTCGCTTCCTCTTGTTTAGGCTTTACGGTATCAATGGTGGTCATCGTTTTAAAATTGCCTTTAACAAGTTCGAAACCTTTGATATAATTCCGTTCCTTAAGCGTATCGATACCTGAACTTTTTAGAATTAAACTGTCAGTAAGGCGTCGAAGCCTGAGATAAATTTCCGTTTTCGATCTTTTCTGTTCAACTAAACCTTTTATAATTTGAGAATTCTGTTTAGTATTCTCGCTTATTTTAAGGCTATCCAAAACAGCCGACAGTCGAGCAATTTCACATGAATATTGTTTCATGTAAGCAACATTGCCAGTTGCTTCAAACAAGCGACCGTTATTGTCTGCACGATAGAGAATCAACACGCAGGTATCTAAATATGTATAGTCTGTTTCGATGGAATGAAGTTCATCCACATCTGCAGAAAGTGAACTGACACGATAGTTTTGGATGTAAAAGAAAGTAGCGGCGATAAAAAGGGCCAATATTAGTATTACCGTAAGCCCATATCTGAAAGTGCTTTTAGTTGAGTTGGTAGCCATGCAATAATAATTTATTAAAGCACAAGCACATAGAAGCAACTGTTGCTTTAAATAGGTAAATAGTATTGCAAATATAATTAATGAAAAAATTAAATACGATAACTGAGGCTGGATTAGTTATCGTATTTAATGTATGTTGCGGCTGAAAAAAGAAAGGCCTTATTAAGCCACTTCCAAATTTTCATCTTCAACGTCTTCTTTATCGATTTCGTCTTTTTCGATGCGTAGGTTCTTGATGATATGTTGCTGTCTATCTGGAGTATTTTTACCCATATAGTATTCTAACAAGCTTTTGATAGTTTGTTCTTTTAATATTACAGGATCCAAGCGGATATCTTTACCAATAAATAAACCAAACTCATCTGGAGAAATTTCACCTAGGCCTTTGAAACGGGTAATCTCCGGCTTTCCGCCCAACTTTTCTATAGCATTGCGGCGCTCTTCATCGCTGTAGCAATAGATGGTTTCTTTTTTATTTCTCACCCTAAACAAAGGTGTTTGAAGAATATACACGTGCCCTGCCTTTACCAAATCAGGAAAAAATTGCAAAAAGAAAGTCATCATTAACAAACGGATATGCATCCCATCCACATCGGCATCAGTAGCAATTACGATGTTGTTATAATGTAGACCCTCTAAACCGTCTTCGATATTAAGTGCGTGTTGCAGCAAATTGAACTCTTCATTTTCATAAACTACTTTTTTAGTAAGCTCGTAACAATTCAAAGGTTTGCCTTTTAACGAAAATACCGCTTGTGTTTCTACATCTCTGGATTTAGTAATTGATCCAGAGGCTGAATCACCCTCGGTAATAAACAAAGTTGTTTCGTACCTGCGTTCGTGGTTTGTATTGAAATGTGCTTTGCAATCACGTAGTTTTTTATTGTGCAGAGATGCCTTTTTAGCTCTATCATTCGCTAATTTCTTGATGCCAGCTATATCCTTACGTTCGCGTTCAGATTGCTTAATTCGAGCCTCAATTGCGTCAGCAACTTCTTTATGTTTGTGTAGGTAATCGTCCAGTTCCTTCTTTAAGAAATCATTCACAAAAGTACGTACAGTTTGGCCCTCAGGTGCTACTCTTTCTGAACCTAGCTTAGTTTTTGTTTGCGACTCGAAAACTGGCTCCTGCACCCTGATAGCAATAGCAGCGATGATAGAAGCCCTGATATCGGAAGCATCATAATCCTTATTGTAATACTCTCTAATGGTTTTTACTACTGCCTCACGAAATGCTGCCTGGTGCGTACCGCCTTGTGTGGTGTACTGCCCATTTACAAACGAGTGGTAATCTTCACCATATTGCTGCCCATGGGTCATCGCCACTTCAATATCATTGCCTTTTAAATGAATGATAGGATATCTGATTTCTTCTGGCTTATTTTGACGCGACAACAAATCATACAACCCCCGTTCAGAGAAGTACTTTTGACCGTTAAAATTGATAGTTAAGCCTGTGTTAAGGAACACATAGTTCCAAATCATACTCTCTACAAAATCAGGAATATAACGGTAGTTTCTGAAAATAGTTTCGTCTGGATAAAAAGTGATGGACGTTCCATTTCGCTGTGTAGTTTCAATTTCAGGATGTTCAGTAGTTACCAATCCTTTGCTAAATTCTACCTTTTTGCTTTTACCATCACGATAACTTTGTACCACAAAAATAGTGGATAACGCGTTTACCGCTTTGGTACCAACACCGTTCATTCCCACTGATTTTTGAAAGGCATTGCTATCATATTTACCACCAGTGTTCATTTTCGAAACGCAGTCAATCACTTTTCCCAAGGGGATACCACGACCGTAATCTCGTACAATTACTTTATGTTCATGCAAACTGATATCAATGGTTTTACCAGCGCCCATCATAAATTCGTCAATGGAATTATCAATAATTTCCTTTAACAAAACGTAAATACCGTCATCCTGGGCCGAGCCGTCGCCCAACTTACCAATATACATCCCCGGTCTACGGCGGATGTGCTCTTGCCAATCTAAGGATTTAATACTGTCTTCGTTGTAGATAGGTTCTGCCATAATGCTTTCCGATGTTTACTGAATGTAACGCTGAATCTACAAATTTAATTAATTTCGATTGGTTTTGGCTTTTAGATTTCCACATTTAAACAATTTAAGCCAGTGCTCTTGTATTTTTTTTGATGATGAAATTGCCGAGCAGTTTTTTATTGTTAAATTGGGCATTGTAATAACTTTACGCATCCACTAAACCAACAAACTAGAAACTCAAATGAGCTCCGAGAAAAAACAACTTTCCCTATTCGATTTGTCGATGATTGTAGTAAGCCTAGTGATAGGGATGGGAATATTTAGAACTCCCGTGAACGTTGCTGCAAAAGCGCAAATTCCTGAACTGTTTTTTCTAGCTTGGATAGTAGGCGGCTTTGTTGCTTTATGTGGTGCATTAACTTACGCGGAAATTGGTTCTCGCTATCCAGTAACGGGTGGTTATTACAAAATTTTTTCGGTTTGTTACCATCCGTCCATTGCTTTTGCCATCAACTGTATTATTGTAGTGAGCAATGCCGCATCGGTGGCTGGCGTTTCCTTAATTGGTGCCGAGTACCTCAACAAGGCGCTTTTTCCAACAGAAATGCAAACCAATGATTATCGCATACTAATTGGTTTGGTGAGTATTATCATCTTCTATACCATTAATTTACTTGGATTAAAAACCAGTTCCAGAACCCAAAACGTACTTACCATCATTAAGCTAGTAATGGTAATTACTTTAATATGTGCTGTTTTCTTCGGAGGCCAAACGCAACAGCTCCCTTCCGTTTTTAGTACTGGCAGCGGAATGCCTGCTACTTGGAGCGACTATGGAAAAGCACTAGGAATCTGCCTAATTGCAGTTTCTTTCAGCTTTGGCGGATACCAACAAACGATCAACTTTGGCGGCGAAGCTAAGGAAGCCAAAACCGTAATTCCTAGATCCATATTGGTTGGTTTGGGAATCATCATCACCTTGTACATGGCCATTAACTACGCTTACGTTAAAGTTATTGGTTTTGAGCAACTGAAAAGCGCACAGAGTATTGCTGCTATTTTAGCAGGACAAATATTTGGTCCAACTGGCTTTACCATTCTTTCGGTGCTGATCTTTCTTTCTGTATTAGGTTATGTAAATGTGAATTTATTGAGTAACCCAAGGGCGATGTATGCCATGGGCGAAGAAGGCGCACTCCCTAAAGCTTTCACCAAAAAAACCAAGAAAAATGACGTAATGGTAGTAAGCTTGACCATTTTCACCATCCTTTCCATCTTCACTTTGTTTTATGCAAAAACTTTCGATAAAATATTAAACTATACTATTTTTATGGATGGTGCCGGAATGATTTTTTCTGCGGCTACTATTTTCTATTTGCGTAAAAAAACGGCTCACCTGGATAAAAACACCATTTATACGATGAAACTCTATCCGGTAATGCCAGTCATTTTTATAGCGGCTTATCTATTTGTTGCCATTAGTATTTATAATGATGATCCTCATGCAGCCTTGAATGGGATTTATATTTTTATTGGCTTCGTAGCGATTTATTTCATCCAAAAACTTTTTAGCAGAAGAGCGACAAAACAAGGTTAATGCTTGCCACTGAACGGTGCTTCAACTTTTGACTTTATACTTTTAACTGAATGGATATTTCTTACATACTCAATGAACTTGGTGAAGAACGTGAGCAATATTTTAATGCCATTGCACCGCCAATTATTCAAACCAGTAATTTTAAATTCAATACCGTAGAAGATTTTAGACAAGCGTTAAGTGATGAATTTCAAGGTAATTTGTACTCTAGAGGATTTAATCCCACTATTGACATTTTAAGGAAGAAATTAGCTGCGCTAGATGGTGCCGAAGATGCACTGGTTTTTGGCAGTGGCATTGCGGCAATCAGTATTCCTGTATTGTCTTTACTAGCGCAAGGCGATGAAGTGGTTTGCGTAGAAAATCCTTACAGTTGGACCATCAAATTATTTAAGGATTTACTGCCAAAATTTGGGGTGAAAACCACTTTTGTAAACGGAAGTGACATTTCAGCTATTGAAAACGCAATAACGGAAAAAACTAAGTTAATTTATCTTGAGTCGCCGAACACTTTTAGTTTTGAAGTACAGGACTTAGAAGCCATTGCCAAAATTGCAAAAGCCCACGGCATCATCACTATGATTGATAACAGCTATTGCTCTCCGCTTTACCAACAACCTATTAAATACGGCATTGACTTAGTTGCACAATCAGCTACTAAATACCTTGCCGGCCATAGCGATGTAGTTGCTGGCGTGGTCACTGGCAAAAAAGAACTGCTCAAAAAAATCTTCGAAAAGGAATATATGAATATTGGCGCTTCAGTGGCTCCTCAAAATGCATGGCTATTACTGAGAAGCTTACGCACCTTACCCATCCGCTTAGAAAGGATTACAGCCAATGCCAACAAGGTAATCGCTTATTTAGAGCAGCATCCTAAAGTAGAAAAAGTACTACATCCATTTAGTGCAAACAACCAGCAACTTGCTTTGGCCAAAAAGCAAATGAAAGCTTGCGGCGGACTGTTTAGTGTAGTTCTTAAAGATGCAGGCGTAGAAACGATAGAAAATTTTTGCAATAACCTAAAGCACATCCTCATGGCAGTTTCATGGGGTGGTTACGAGAGTTTGATCATTCCAGCCGCAGCAGGAGTTAGCAAAGCTGATTTTGATAGTAATAATCCGAGACACGTGCTAATCAGGATATATATTGGTTTAGAAGAGCCTGAATATATTATTAGAGATTTGGAGCAAGCATTAAATACGATTTAAAAACTAGCGAAAAAAGATTGTAGGCAAGTATTAAGAATAGTTTCAAACAAAACCCAACTTCATTCATCATAAAGCTACAGCTAGCCAATCAAAAATTATCATATATTACATAATTAGTTTAGTTCTATTTAAAATAAATTTAATCCTAATGAAAAAATTAATGCTCATTGTCAGTTTGTTTTTGAGTGTAAAAATCGTAACTGCGCAGAATGCCACACAAACTCTCGAAAGAGATTTCTTAATCTATAGTAAGCTTATTACCGAAAAGAAGATTGAAAACGCTTTAGATTATTTAAATCCAAAACTCTTCGAAATATTTCCAAAGGAGGGTATGAAAAAGTTAATGGAGGCAGTTTACAATATGCCCAATATCCAATATAAAATTTCCATACCTCAGATTTTGGAGATTGGTGATTTTAGAAAAATTAATAATATTTACTATTCTAAATTTAAAGTCCTTTCGTTAATAGAAATGCGGTTTGAAGGAGTTGAAAAGGATGAAAATACAATTTCCGCTATGATAGCTTCGTTTGAGGCAAAGTTTGGAAAAGGAAACGTACAGTATGATAAAAGTACTGAGTTTTTCAAAATAAACGCCACTAAAGAAATTGTCGCAAGCTCAACTGACAATCAGAAAAACTGGAAATTTATAACGGTTGATAACGCTAAGATGAAAATGCTAATCGAAAAGATTATACCAAAAGAAATTTTAGATTAACAAAAGCATGAAAGTAATACTTGCGAAGTTTTTGAAACTTCGTAAGCATTACCTACAATTTCTTATCTACAAGTCCTTAACTCTTTTGTTTTACAGATATATCGTCTGAAAGTACTTCCGAAAGACTTAAATTTCGCTCTTCCAGATTTGCAATCTGGAAGCAGTATCGAAGGATTTATAATCCTTAATCAAACATTTCCTAAAGCTGATTAAAAATTTAACTTAATATTTCAATTAAAAGATGGTGAGTGTTAGCGGCCCAGCCAATTCTAACACCTCCGAAATCTTAAAAACTTCGATTTCTTCGATATTAAACCCGATTGCAACGGCAGCCCCGAGGTACGAGGGCTATAGTGGAAAGCGGGGCTAAAAACTGCTATGAAACGCTGCCAAACGTTTCCAAAAACATTAAAAATGCAATCCAATTAATTTTACCTATCTTTACCGCTCGAAGCTGAATTTCTTTAATCATTAAAGCAACTCGCAAGTTAGTCCTTCTCAAAAATGATTGTTCTAGCTTCTTCGATAGTAATGGATAAAGCGTGCAAAACATACTTTATTTTTTTACTTTTTATTTTTTAATTTTTACTAAAAAAACGATGTTATTTTCGCAATTAAGGCTAATTGAGCCTATATTAAAAGCCGTGGAATCCGAAGGATACACGCAACCTACACCTATTCAAGAAAAGGCAATTCCAAGCATATTAAAACTGAAAGATTTATTGGGTTGCGCCCAAACAGGCACTGGAAAAACTGCTGCTTTTGCTATACCAATGCTGCAAATTTTGCACATGAGGCATTTAAAAAGCAATAAAAAAGCCATTAAAGCACTGGTATTAACCCCTACCAGAGAACTTGCTATTCAAATTCAGGAAAGCTTCAATGCATACGGAAAAAATTTGCCAGTAAAAAATACTGTGATTTTTGGTGGCGTAGGACAACAACCACAAGTTGATGCACTTAGAAAAGGAGTTGACGTTTTAGTGGCTACTCCAGGCCGTTTGCTCGACTTGATGAACCAAGGCCATATCAATTTAAGCGAAATTGAAATTTTCGTTCTTGACGAGGCCGACCGTATGTTGGACATGGGGTTCATCAACGATGTGAAGAAAGTAGTAAGCAAACTGCCATTTAAAAGACAAACTTTGTTCTTTTCGGCGACTATGCCACCGGAAATCGAAAAATTAGCCAATACGATCTTAAAAGACCCAGTTACTGTAGAAGTTACACCAGTTTCATCCACCGCTGAAACTATCAACCAATCTGTGTATTTTGTGGATAAACCAGACAAAAGAAAGTTGTTGAAGCACCTACTGGATGAAATGAAAATAGATCATACCTTGATTTTCACCCGTACTAAACACGGTGCAGATCGAATTGCTAGAGACTTAGCAAAAGATGGGATTAAGGCGGCAGCTATACACGGAGACAAGTCACAAGGTGCCAGACAAAGAGCTTTAACAGAGTTTAAAGAAAGAAAACTAAGGGTTTTGGTGGCTACAGATATTGCTGCTCGTGGTATCGACATTGATGATTTAACCCATGTTTTTAACTACGACCTACCCAACATCCCTGAAACCTATGTACACCGCATTGGTCGTACTGGTAGGGCTGGTGCTAATGGAAACGCACTATCATTTGTTGATGCAGAAGAGAATGAATACTTAATTGATATTCAAAAGTTAATCAAAAGAACAATTCCGATTATTGATAACCATCCTTATCCTTTGAGCTGGCAAGCCATGTTAGCTAAAAAAGAAGTTAGCCGTAAGCCACAAAAAGATTCAAAAGGCAATGCGGCAGCTAGTAGCAACAAAAAGAAGAAATTTCACAAGAGCAGAAGATAAAACTCAGAAAACCTATTAATAAACGTTAATAGGTTTTTTTTCGCCCGTTAAATCTACCTTGTACCATTTACCGTTTTCGAATAGGGCCGCTTCATGTTGATTTTCGTGTTGGTTAACATCAACGCCAAGCACTTTACCGCCAAAGTAAAATCCAACGTTAGTTTTAGTGATGGTATGGCCAATTATTATTCTTTTAACCTTATGCTGATTTAGCGTTTCATCGATTATCGCTTCATCTATAGCAGGCTCTTTAAAATATCCCCTGTACCAAAACAAACCCAAAGTACTGTTAAAAATTTTAAGAATATTATCGTCTTTAACCGTATTCTTTAGATCTTTCCAGCCAATGTACGGTCTAGAAATTGTATTGATTTGCTCAACGCTTAAGTTTAAAGAGTTGATTTCTGGAGAAACACCGCCATGTAAACACAAATTATCGCCAATCTTTTCTACTAGATTTTTACTTCTAAGCCACCTACCAAGTTCAGTGTTTTCATTATAAAGTTCGGTATATGGATAACTCATTGCTTCTGCCGATAGCAAGTATTTCGGATCTAAGTATTTTAGGTTGCCAGCTAAATTCATGATATCATGATTACCTAATATGACATGTACATATCCGCCTTTTGACTTTGCTTGTTCTTCCAATTTGTATAGCAACCACAACGTAGCCGGCACCTCTTTTCCCCTATCAAACAAATCACCACAAATCACCAACCTCCCAGTTCCAAAAGTCCATTCGTAACGTTCGTTGATTACCTTATTGACAAGTAATATATTTCTAAATGCATCAAATTCACCTTCTATATCTGAAAGAAATAGTACTTTAGCAGGCTGCTGCGAAACGCTGGGCTCTGGATTGATTGAAGATTTTAGCTTTACTTCAAAATCCTTTTTCGGATCATTTGAAAAACGTATTTTAACAATTACCTTTTGCTTTTCTTTTAGATCATACAACTTCTCTTCAACCGTTACCCCGTTAGGCAAATGATTGGCTTCTTTTATTAGAATTTGTTTCCCTTTATAAATTACGTAAGGACCATCATATGAATTGCTTTCATTAATTTGTGCTTTTGAGTTAGAAACAAAAAGCAGGAACGAAATTTGAAATAAAACAAATGATTTATAATTCATAAAATAGATGGATCAGACCTTTCTTATCGTAATAATTTTGAGCCAGTGCATCACTTTCATCATCGGATAAGTAGGATCGAATTCCCACCACTTAGTAGCGAAGTTTGGAGAATTTGGCTTCTTATGATGGTTATTTTGAAATAACTCGCCCATCAGCAAAAAGTCCCAAGGAAGTGAGTTTTTACTGTGGTCATCATTATCGTGGTTGGAGTAGCCGTATTTATGCCCGCACCAGTTTACAACAGCTCCATGAATAGGCCCCATTAAAAAGTGGATTGGCAACAGTAAAAACATCCACCATTGTGTAGCAAACGTAACGTAAAACCAAATGTAGAACGCTGCACAAGCTAATCTCCATAACCATGAATCACCAATCCTGTCTATAATTGGCCACTCAGGATAATTGCCTTTAAAAGCAGGTTCTGGTTCAATACGGTGAAGTAAATAAGCCAAGTACATATTTTTGGTAGCAATCATCATCCCAAAAACATCCCTAAAAAAATGCGGCGAATGCGGATCCTTTTCCGTATCGCTGTAGGCATGATGCATGCGGTGAAGTATCGCATAGGCTCTAGGATTTAAAAAGGAGGAACCTTGTGAAATTAACAAAATGAGATAAAAGAAACGTTCCCAAAATTTATTCATCTTAAACATTTTATGTGACGAATAACGGTGTAGGAAAAAGGTTTGGCTAAACAACGACAAAAACCAGTGAGCCAAAAAGAAAAATAATATGATCATACGAAATTAGAGGCAGTTATTTTACTGCCGAAAACTGCAAAGCTAAGCAAATACTAGATGAATACCTATCTATTAACCATTAAATTACATAGTTCATTAATTAGTAACTAACAACTTACATTGCTAAGGCTACAACCAAAAACAACATAATTCCCTATATTTGAGCAAATCTTTTAATTGATGGGTTTAAGGCGTATTATAAAAAACTTAGTTAATAGCAAAAAACAGAATCTACCATTTCTGAATGAATCTTATTCGCAAGAAGGTGAAGACTTGTTATTGGCAAGAATATTTGAAAATCAAACTGATGGTTTTTTCATAGACGTAGGAGCGCTGCACCCTCAGCGTTTTTCCAACACATTTAAATTTTACAAACTAGGTTGGAGAGGCATTAACATTGATGCAATGCCTCAAAGCATGATTGAATTTAATAAAATTAGGCCAGAAGACATCAACTTAGAGATACCGGTTTCGGACAAAAAAGAAGTGTTAAGCTATTACATATTTAATGAACCTGCTTTGAACACTTTTTCGAAAGAAATGGCTGAAGAACGCTCTAAGAAGGAAATATATAATGTGCAGAAAGTGGTTGATATTGAAACTAGAACGTTAACCGATATTTTAGATAAATATTTGCCTGAAGGGAGGGCAATAGATTTTTTAACTATTGATGTTGAAGGATTAGACTTTCAGGTGTTAAAATCTAATAATTGGGAAAAGTATCAACCCAAAATGATCCTTTTAGAAAATGAGTTGGAGATACAAGAAATGATTGGATCGAGCATCGACTTATTTATGCAAGCAAAGAACTATCAACTTTATGCAAAAACAGTAAAGACGTTTTTCTATAAGAATAAAAACTTTTCCATTTAACAAAAAAATGCCTTTAAAAATTAAAGGCATTTTTTTTCAAATATACCTATCTACCGAAATCGTCCTGAACACGTACAATATCATCTTCATCTGAAGGATTTTGAGCATCGGTATGCTGCCATATTTCGGCTACTACGCCCCAATCATCTAAACCAATTAAGCGATGGCGCTCACCTTGGTGCAATTTAATCTGGTTTCCTGGAACGTAACTTTTCAACTCTCCTTCTTCATCAGTTTCGCTGATTTTAATGCCCACTGTACCACTTACCACCTGCCAAATTTCCGCCCTGCGGTGATGGTATTGCCAAGACAATCTAGCATTGGGAGCTACTATTAAAACTTTAGGGCTCAATTTTCCGCCAATTTTTAGCGTATCTACGTCTAAGCCATCAAAATAGGTATCCGCGAATTGTTGGGCTTGGGCTTCGTCGATTACAAAAAAACCACCCCACGGTCTACTTTCATCTCTAGTTACTACGTTAAATCCTTCTAATTTTAAACGCTGAGCAACATTTTCAAATATTTCTTTTTTTTGTGATTCCATTTTTTTAAAATAATACTAATAAAAACCTCAAAGGTATTTTTTGTTTTAACCTTTAAACTAATGCCCTATCTTTTTAGCTTGCCACTTACCAATGGCAATAAATAAAATAGAAAGTATAGCGAACAATGCAGTAACTGCTAAACAATTAACCAATACATTTTGCAAGCCCAACTTATCTATATTTAAAAACGGATAAGGATAAAAACCGCTATAATTACCTCGAAGCATTACAACTATACAATAAACTAGCGGATAACAAAGCCACCACCACAAATTGCTCCATTTTAAAAAGCGCTTTACGACAAACGAACACCAATAAATTAAAAACAGCAACGGTACAACTACGTGTAATAGTTCATTCACCAAAGCTCCCCAACCAGTGAATGTCCATAAAAACCTTAATACCACGTTGTAAACAAGTGCCACTACCAAAATATATACTGTTAGTGCCGTTTTGGTGGTATGCTTTTTAAAAAATTCTCCAAAAATAGTGTTAGAGAATAAACTTACTGATGTGCTTGCTATGGCAATAAGTAAATTACTTTGGATGGTAAAATAGCTAAAAAACCTTACCAATAATTCCGCTTTAGGTGCAACTCCACTATTGAATTGCAAATAAAACTGACCAATTAAAGCAAACCAAGCTACTACAGCAATGGCAGCTAAAAATTTTTTCTCCATTTACCTTATACTTGGTTAGTGCTTGTTACCTTAGTTCAAAAAATAGTTAAGCTTGTGCTGTTGGCCCTCCAAAACCCATTGGAAATGAAGCTTCATCCTGTGTTTTGATACGGCCATGAATAGCTTCAAATTTCTCGATATTATCCTGCATGGCGAGCATCAGACGCTTCGCGTGTTCAGGAGTCAAGATAATTCTGGATTTAACTTTTGCCTTTGGTATGCCTGGCATCACTCTAATAAAATCCAGTACAAATTCTGTATTAGAATGCGTGATGATAGCTAGGTTAGAAAATACACCTTCTGCAATTTCCTCAGATAGCTCTATATTTAATTGATTTTCGTTCTGTTGTTCCATAGCGTAAATTTAAAAAAATATGTAGCCATCTGAACATTAACCCAATAATAATTTGACAATTTATCGGAATAAAAAAGCAACAGAAGCTCATTGCTCCTGTTGCCTAATTAACCCATATGAAAAAAACTATGGCTTAATATATAATTGTAAGATACCTGCAGATTGCTGTTGTATTTCAACCGGCGTACAAACTCCTTTTTTAAATCTATTTACCGGTATGTTAAAAGTAATTTGCCTACCGAAAATATTTGTGGGATAATAGTTGTAAAGGAGAATTATCTGTAACTCAGTTTTATTTAAATCACTGTCGGATAGCAAATATCTGGTATCGAAAATGTCGCAATTGAAACTAGTAGATACTACCCCGCCAATTTCTTTTCCAGCCACTGTCACATTCCTAACCCAATAATTCTGATCTTCCTTCGATAAATAAAAACTTGCCCGAGTTTCTACGGCTGCTTTCTGTTCTACTTCCGGCTCAAATTCTTCTTCTTTTCTACAGCTTGCAAGGGATACTATTATAACGAGGATCAACGCAACCTTTTTCATACTACAAACCGCTGCAATCAACCTGGCGCCAAGCTTCAGCCGCTTCTTTAATGCTTACACCCTGTTCGCAGTTACCTATTTTATTAATTAACTTCAAAGCCGAGTCTTTTAATGCAGTACAATTAGACCTTGATTGATTTGCAGTAAAAGCATTTACCTTCTGCATGTACGCTTGATATTCGCTTTCCCAGTCACAGCTGTTACTATTGTCCTTTTCGCAACCAGTAAAAGAAATCATAACAACACTTGCCATAGCCACCAAATAGGTAGCAATTCTTTTAGATTTTTTCATGATTATTTAGTTTGTAGTTAAAAATTGAAGTTTATACCTAAGCCGAATTTATAGTCGACATCATATCTGGAGGTAATACCAAATCCCTTGCTGAATTTATAATCCAAACCAAATCCCAGTAGAAAATCTCCAGTAAAATCGGATGTGGTTGCCGAAGAACCGTAGTTAGATTTCGCTGTTGAATAACGTAGCAAAGCGCCACCGTAAACGTATGGAAACAAGCCAACGTTGATGTTTTTAGCGTTACTTAGCTTATTTATTGGAAAGTATAAATTGGTATATAAACCGAAATCATTTAAGGTAATTGAGGTGTAATCATCTTCATAAAATGATCCATTTATAAGTAACCCTAAATTAAGATGTGAAAATAACGTAGCATCAGGTGAATTTGCTTTGTTATTAAACATATCTGCCATACCGCTTATTGACGCACTGTAACCTTCAATAAAATTCCAAGTTAGCCTACTAGGTGCGTAATAGAAATCGATTGTTTGTTTGACCTGATTTTGCTTTTGTGCCGGAGTACTACTCACCACATTTGCTGTTTGCACCGCCACGGTTGGTTTTGGCGCAGCGACAGCAGTTTTAGGCTGCTCAATATATTCTTTAGTACCGTTCTTATAAATAATCATAAAAACATCGGTTTTATTGATGTTATAGGTGGGACCTTCTAACATCTCAAACTTCTTGTACTTAATTAGGTCATCGGTAATTTCAAGTACCTTTGCTTTTATTTCGGTTTTATCGTTCTTAACGATAACGTCTTGTGCGAAGCTTCCGAAATAGAAAAAAATCAGCAAAAATTTTAATGCAATCTTCATGTTGTTGGTTATTGGTTTAATTAATTTTAGTAATCAATCTTTATTTTGATGAACCCAAAATTATGTACCAGCCAACAGCGTTTTACACTACAAAACACCCTAAATTAAAAGGTGATTTAACGGTATTCCAAAAGTATAAAGCAAAAAAAGCTCCGAGGGTAAACTCGGAGCTTAAATTTTATTAGAAGATACTATCGTTGTTATGCCTCTACTTCTTCTTGTTTAGAAGCCAATAGTTTATCATACTCTTCTTGAGAACCTACAATGATACGCTCGTAGCCACGTAAACCAGTACCTGAAGGAATCAAGTGACCAACAATTACGTTCTCTTTCAAGCCTAACATGCTGTCTTTCTTACCTGCAATTGCAGCTTCGTTCAACACTTTTGTAGTTTCCTGGAATGATGCCGCAGAGATAAATGACTTAGTACCTAATGAAGCACGAGTGATACCTTGCAATACCGAACTAGCAGTAGCTGGCTTAGCATCTCTCACCTCAATTTGTTTCATATCCTGACGTTTCAATTGAGAATTTTCATCTCTTAATTTACGTACAGAGATAATCTGACCAGGTTTAACTGTAGTCGAATCTCCAGCCTCAACAACAACTTTCTTATCGAAAATTTCGTCGTTTTCAATCATGAAGTCCCAACGGTCAACAGAATCGTTTTCTAAGAAACGAGTATCTCCCGGATCTTCGATATGAACTTTCTGCATCATTTGGTGTACAATTACCTCAAAGTGCTTATCGTTAATTTTCACACCTTGTAAACGGTAAACCTCTTGGATACCATTTACTAAGTACTCTTGCACCGCTGCTGGACCTTTGATCGCTAAGATATCCGCTGGAGAGATAGAACCATCTGACAATGGCATACCTGCTTTCACGAAATCGTTATCCTGTACCAAAATATGTTTCGAAAGTGGAACAAGATATTTTTTAACTTCACCATCTCTTGACTCGATAGTAATTTCACGGTTACCACGTTTGATACCGCCTAAAGTTACCACACCATCAATTTCGGTTACAACCGCAGGATTAGATGGATTACGAGCCTCGAATAACTCAGTTACACGAGGTAAACCACCTGTAATATCTCGGGTTTTACCAGTTGCACGAGGGATTTTCACTAACACCTGACCAGTTTGTACTGCATCACCGTCATCAACAGCAATATGGGCACCTACTGGAATGTTATAAGTTCTAATCAACTCACCTTTTTTATCCAATACTTTGATAGACGGGTTTTTCGTTTTATCACGAGTATCGATAATTACTTTTTCGCGGTGACCAGTCTGCTCGTCACTCTCTTCGCGGAAAGTTACGCCTTCGATAATAGCATCGAATTCGATTTTACCTCCAAACTCAGAGATGATAACGGCATTATATGGATCCCATGAACAAATTTTATCACCTTTAGCAACGGTATCCCCTTCTTTCACATATAAAAATGCACCGTAAGGGATATTGTTGTTAACGATTACTTTTCTTGTATTTGGCTCAACAATTCTGAACTCACCTGAACGACCCAGTACAATATCTACTACACCATCTTCAGTTGTAGTTTGCACCGTACGTAAGTTTTCAAATTCGATTACACCGTCAAACTTAGCATTGATTTGTGACTCATTGGCAATGTTAGACGCCGTACCACCCACGTGGAATGTACGAAGTGTTAACTGTGTACCTGGCTCACCAATTGACTGCGCTGCAATTACACCAACAGCCTCACCTTTTTGAACACGTTTACCTGAGGCCAAGTTACGTCCGTAACATAAAGCACACACACCACGTTTGTTCTCGCAGGTTAATACCGAACGAATTTCGATACCTTCCAACGGTGATTCTTCGATTGCTCTTGCAATATCTTCTTCAATATCCTGACCAGCACCTACCAATAACTCGCCTGTTAATGGGTGATATACATCATGTAATGAAGTACGTCCCAAAATACGCTCGTATAATGGCTCAACAATATCCTCGTTATCTTTTAATGCGGTTGTGTACATACCTCTTAAAGTACCACAATCCTCATCATTAACAATCATATCTTGCGCTACGTCATGCAAACGACGAGTTAAGTAACCCGCATCCGCAGTTTTTAACGCCGTATCCGCCAAACCTTTACGGGCACCGTGGGTAGAGATAAAGTACTCTAATACAGACAAACCTTCTTTAAAGTTCGAAAGAATAGGGTTTTCGATAATCTCACCACCAGAACCTGATTTTTGAGGTTTCGCCATCAAGCCCCTCATACCTGCTAACTGACGAATCTGCTCTTTAGAACCACGGGCTCCAGAGTCAAGCATCATATAAACAGAGTTGAAACCTTGGTTATCTGACGACAATTGGTTCATCACAAACGTAGTTAAACGATTGTTGATACGAGTCCAGATATCGATGATTTGGTTGTAACGCTCGTTGTTGGTAATGAAACCCATGTTATAGTTGTTTCTTACTTCTTCAACTTCAGCAGCTGCTTGCTCTAATAAAGTATGTTTCTCTACTGGAATGTTTACGTCCTGTAAGTTGAACGATAAACCTCCGCGGAACGCACTTTGGAAACCTAATTCTTTGATATCATCCAAGAACTTAGCTGAGCGAGCCATACCAGTCATTTTTACTACTTCACCAATGATATCTCTTAAAGATTTCTTAGTTAATAGCTCATTGATATAACCTACTTCTTCTGGCACCATTTGGTTAAACAACACACGACCTACTGTAGTTTCAATCAGTTTGTTAACGATAGTACCATCAGATTCTTTAACGTTAGCTTTTACTTTGATCCAAGCGTGTAAGTCCACTCTTTTTTCATTGTAAGCGATAATTACCTCTTCTGCAGAGTAGAATGCCATATCCTGACCTTTTACTACTCTTTGAGCATCAGTTCTGCGGCCTTTAGTAATATAGT
Source organism: Pedobacter sp. (assembly GCF_965249885.1). Classification (GTDB taxonomy): domain Bacteria; phylum Bacteroidota; class Bacteroidia; order Sphingobacteriales; family Sphingobacteriaceae; genus Pedobacter. The sequence goes on from NZ_OZ252254.1 coordinate 784,088, forward strand.
AAAGACCCAAAACCATATCCTGAGAAGGTACCGTAATTGGCGTACCGTTAGCAGGGTTAAGGATGTTATGTGCAGCCAACATCAATACTTGGGCTTCCAAAATTGCAGCATTACCTAATGGTAAGTGAACTGCCATCTGGTCACCGTCAAAATCGGCGTTGAATGCGGTACATACTAACGGGTGTAATTGGATAGCTTTACCTTCTACTAATTTTGGTTGAAAAGCTTGGATACCTAAACGGTGAAGTGTAGGTGCCCTGTTTAGCAACACTGGGTGTCCTTTCAATACGTTTTCAAGGATGTCCCAAACTATTGGATCTTTTCTATCAACAATTTTCTTAGCTGATTTCACTGTTTTTACCACACCTCTTTCAATCATCTTACGAATGATGAACGGTTTGTAAAGCTCAGCTGCCATATCTTTTGGTAAACCGCATTCGTGTAATTTAAGGTTTGGACCTACAACAATTACCGAACGAGCAGAATAATCTACACGTTTACCTAATAAGTTTTGACGGAAACGACCTTGCTTACCTTTCAAGATATCTGAAAGTGATTTTAAGGCACGGTTACCTTCAGTTTTAACAGCATTTACTTTACGTGAGTTGTCGAATAACGAGTCTACAGCTTCCTGCAACATACGTTTTTCGTTACGTAAAATTACCTCTGGTGCCTTAATCTCAATCAAACGTTTCAAACGGTTGTTACGGATAATTACACGACGGTATAAATCGTTCAAATCTGAAGTAGCGAAACGACCACCTTCCAATGGAACTAATGGACGTAACTCTGGTGGAATAACCGGAACAATCTTGATAATCATCCATTCTGGGTTATTCTCAATATTTGATCTTGAGCTACGGAAAGCTTCAACAACTTGAAGACGTTTTAGCGCCTCATTTTTACGTTGCTGAGAAGTCTCATTTGCAGCTTGGTGACGTAAGTTGTAAGATAAACTATCTAAATCAATACGTTTCAATAAATCTTCCAACGCCTCTGCTCCCATTTTGGCAACAAATTTATTAGGATCTTTATCGTCTAAATATTGATTCTCTTTAGGCAACTTATCTAAAATATCAAGATATTCCTCTTCAGTTAAGAAATCCATGAACTGAATACCTTGCTCGCCCATTAAACCAGCTTGAATTACTACATAACGTTCATAGTAAATAATCAAGTCTAGCTTTTTGGTTGGTAAGCCTAAAAGGTAACCGATTTTGTTAGGTAACGAACGGAAATACCAGATATGCGCCACAGGAACCACTAAGTTAATGTGACCCATACGCTCTCTACGTACTTTCTTTTCAGTTACTTCAACACCACAACGATCACAAACGATACCTTTGTAACGGATACGCTTGTATTTACCGCAATGACATTCGTAATCTTTTACCGGACCAAAAATACGCTCGCAGAACAAACCATCACGTTCTGGTTTGTAAGTACGATAGTTAATGGTTTCAGGCTTTAAAACTTCACCACTTGAACGCTCCAAGATATTCTCTGGAGAAGCCAAGCTAATGGTAATCGAGGTGAAGTTACTTTTTAATTTATTATCCTTTTTGTAAGACATATTTCTTTTGTTTGAAAGTTGAAATGTTAAAAGGTTGAAATGTTGCGGCAAAAACCCTACAACATTCCAACATTAAATCTTTTCAACCTTAGTCTAACGTAATATCTAAACCTAAGCCGCGTAACTCATGTACCAATACGTTGAACGATTCTGGTACACCTGGAGTTGGTAGGTTTTCGCCTTTAACAATGGCTTCGTAAGTTTTGGCCCTTCCAATAACATCATCCGATTTAACGGTTAAGATCTCTTGAAGGATATTAGCAGCACCGAATGCCTCTAATGCCCAAACCTCCATCTCACCAAAACGCTGACCACCAAATTGGGCTTTACCACCCAATGGCTGTTGTGTAATTAATGAGTATGGTCCAATTGAACGGGCGTGCATCTTATCATCAACCATGTGACCTAATTTCAGCATATAAATAATACCTACTGTAGTTGGTTGGTCAAATTTCTCGCCTGTTAAACCATTATTTAAGTAAGTTCTACCAGAAGCTGGCAAACCTGCTTTAGCAATCCAATCTTCTACCTCATCGCTCTTAGCACCGTCAAAAATTGGAGTAGCGAATTTCACGCCCAATTCTTTACCAGCCCAAGCCAATACGGTTTCGTAGATCTGACCCAAGTTCATACGTGAAGGTACACCTAGTGGGTTCAACACGATATCAACTGGAGTTCCGTCGTCTAAGAAAGGCATATCTTCATCACGTACAATACGAGCAACAATACCCTTATTACCGTGACGACCCGCCATCTTATCACCTACTTTTAGCTTACGTTTTTTAGCTACATAAACTTTAGCCATCTGTACAATGCCTGATGGAAGTTCATCACCAACGCTGATTGCAAATTTATCACGTTTGTAAGCACCTAACTCTTCGTTAACACGAATACCGTAGTTGTGCAACAACATTTTGATTTGCTCATTTTTATCCTCATCAGTAGTCCATTTGTATGGATTAATATGAGCATACTCTAAATCAGCTAACATTTTTTGAGTAAACTTAGCGCCTTTAGCAATTAGAAGCTCTTTGTAAACGTTGAAAACGCCTTGCGATGTTTTACCATTTACAATTTGGAACAACTTATCTACTAATTCGTTTTTAAGGTTCTCAACAGCGATGTTGTATTTTTTATCTAATTTCTCAATAGCTGATTTTTCTTCTGCTTTAGAAGTTTTCTTAGCTCTAGAGAATAATTTAGTATCAATTACTACACCTTTAATTGAAGGAGGAGTTTTTAACGAAGCATCTTTTACATCACCAGCTTTGTCACCAAAGATGGCACGTAACAATTTCTCTTCTGGCGAAGGATCAGACTCACCTTTTGGCGTAATTTTACCAATAAGGATATCACCTTCTTTAACCTCAGCACCAATACGGATAATACCGTTTTCATCAAGGTCTTTTGTAGCCTCTTCAGAAACGTTAGGAATATCCGGTGTTAATTCTTCCTCACCGCGTTTAGTATCACGTACTTCAAGTTCAAACTCTTCGATGTGTAGCGAAGTAAAGATATCTTCTCTAACGATACGCTCGTTAATTACGATCGCATCCTCAAAGTTATATCCTTGCCAAGGCATGAAAGCTACTTTTAAGTTTCTTCCTAATGCCAACTCACCATCTTGTGTAGCATAACCTTCGCAAAGTACTTGTCCTTTAGTAACTTTCTGACCTTTTTTAACAATTGGCTTTAAGTTGATACAAGTGTTTTGGTTGGTTTTTTTGAACTTGGTTAATTTGTAAGTTTTGCTATCGCCTTCGAAAGAAACTAAACGATCGTCATCATTTCTTACGTATTTAATTACGATTTCGTTAGCATCAACGTACTCAACCACACCGTCACCTTCTGCATTGATCAAAGTTCTTGAGTCGCGGGCTACGCGACCTTCCAAACCTGTACCTACAATCGGAGCTTCAGGACGTAACAATGGTACGGCCTGACGTTGCATGTTCGATCCCATCAACGCCCTGTTCGCATCATCATGCTCCAAGAAAGGAATTAACGATGCAGCAATTGACGTAATTTGGTTTGGCGCAATATCCATCAAGTCTAATTTCTCAGGCTCAATAATTGGGAAGTCACCTTCGTAACGTGCTTTAACACGTGGAGTAGCGAAAGTACCTTTATCATCATACTGCGCATTAGCTTGAGCAATAGTTTTACCATCTTCATCTTCAGCAGATAAGTAAATAACTTTCTCATCAACAGCTACCTTACCATCAACTACACGTTTATATGGAGTTTCGATAAAACCTAAGCTGTTAATTTTAGCGTGTACACAAAGTGATGAAATCAAACCGATGTTTGGTCCCTCAGGAGTTTCGATAGTACACAAACGACCGTAGTGCGTATAGTGAACGTCACGAACCTCGAAACCTGCACGCTCACGAGAAAGACCACCTGGACCTAAAGCCGAAAGACGACGCTTGTGCGTGATCTCCGCCAATGGGTTGGTTTGATCCATGAACTGTGATAGCTGGTTGGTACCAAAGAAAGAGTTGATTACTGACGACAATGTACGAGCATTGATCAAATCAGTTGGGGTGAATACCTCGTTATCACGGATGTTCATACGCTCACGAATAGTTCTAGCCATACGAGCTAAACCTACTCCAAATTGTGCGTACAACTGCTCACCTACCGTACGTACACGACGGTTTGATAAGTGGTCAATATCATCCACCTCTTCTTTAGAGTTGATTAATTTGATCAAATATTTAACAATAGCGATGATATCCGCTTTTGTCAATACTTTCACATCATCAGGGGTATCCATTTTTAACTTACGGTTAATGCGGTATCTACCTACATCACCTAAGTCATAACGTTTATCCGAAAAGAACAAACGCTCAATGATACCTCTTGCTGTTTCCTCATCAGGTGGTTCTGCGTTACGCAAAGCACGATAGATGTTCTCCACAGCCTCTTTTTCAGAGTTTGAAGTATCTTTTTGTAAAGTATTATATATAATGGTATAATCAGCTTGCGATGCACCATCATCTTTAGATAAGATGATTGTTTTAACACCAGCATCGATGATTAAGTCAATATGCTCGTCTTCTAAAACAGTATCCCTGTCTAAAATAACTTCGTTACGGTCAATAGAAACTACCTCTCCGGTATCTTCATCTACAAAATCCTCAACCCATTTTCTAAGAACCCTAGCGGCCAATTTACGTCCGATATACTTCTTCAACCCTGATTTGCTAACTTTTACTTCGTCAGCTAAATCAAAAAGTTCCAAAATGTCTTTATCAGAATCGTAACCAATAGCACGTAATAACGTGGTTACAGGGAATTTCTTTTTACGATCGATGTAAGCGTACATTACGTTGTTAACGTCTGTAGCGAACTCAATCCAAGAACCTTTAAATGGAATTACACGGGCCGAATATAACTTGGTACCGTTAGTGTGGCGGCTTTGGCCAAAAAACACACCTGGCGACCTATGTAACTGCGATACAATTACACGCTCTGCACCGTTAATCACAAATGTACCTTTAGGAGTCATATAAGGGATGGTTCCTAAGTATACATCTTGTATAATGGTTTCAAAATCTTCGTGCTCAGCATCGTTACAAGAAAGCTTTAGTTTAGCTTTCAAAGGAACGCTGTAAGTTAGCCCACGGTCAATACATTCAGGAATGTCATAACGAGGTGGGTCAATAAAATAATCTAAAAACTCTAAAACAAAAATGTTTCTAGAATCAGTGATTGGGAAGTTTTCAGCAAATACTTTAAACAAGCCTTCGGTATGACGGTTGTCTGATGTAGTTTCGATCTGAAAAAATTCTCTAAATGATTGCAACTGCACATCCAGAAAGTCTGGATAATCGATTACGTGCTTACTACGTGCAAAATTTACTCTTTGGTCGACTTTATTTGCCAAGGGACTAAATTTAATTTAGTTTAAGAATAAACTATTTTTTGGTTTTAAAAGGGAACATTTCATCAACCAAACAAATGAAACGTTTATAAACGGGAATAGACTCCGACTTTGCAGTCGGAGTCTTTTCTTATGAGTTTCGTTAAATTAAGTGATTACTTAATTTCAACTACAGCTCCAGCTTCTTCTAATTGTTTTTTAAGAGCTTCTGCTTCGTCTTTAGCAACACCAGCTTTTAATTCTTTAGGTGCACCATCAACTAAATCTTTAGCTTCTTTCAAACCTAGACCAGTTAAGTCTTTAACTAATTTTACAACTGCTAATTTTTGACCACCAGCATCTTTCAAGATTACATCAAAAGATGTTTTCTCTTCAGCTGCAGGAGCATCGCCACCAGCAGCAGGAGCAGCTACAGCTACTGCAGCAGCAGCAGGCTCAATACCATACTCGTCTTTTAAGATTTGAGCTAACTCATTAACTTCTTTAACTGTTAAGTTTACTAATTGCTCAGCAAACGCTTTTAAATCTGCCATTTTATTTAAGATTTTAAAAAATTTTACAAAATTGTTGTTTGTTCAAGTACGAACTTTTAAGGTGTTCGTTAACCTCTTTCTTGTAATGTTTTAACAATACCTGCAATTTTACCTCCACCTGATTGCAAAGCAGAAACAACGTTTTTAGCAGGAGATTGTAATAGACCAACGATTTCTCCGATAAGCTCTTCTCTTGATTTCAAGCTTACTAAAGCATCTAATTGGTTATCTCCAACGAAAATTGCTGTATCTACGTACGCAGCTTTCAACTGAGGTTTATCTTCGCCTTTACCTTTTCTTAGAGATTTGATCAGCTTAGCTGGACCGTTACCTACTTTAGAAAATAATAAAGCTGATTGACCTTTTAAAGCAGTGAAGATGTCAGATGAATCACCTTCCAATCCTTCGATTGCTTTTTTGATCAAGGTATTTTTAGCAACCTTCATTTCGATACCACTTTCGAAACATTTACGACGGATGCTATTTACTTTTTCAACAGATAAGCCTGAGGTATCAGCAATGTAAAAATTGCCATACTCTTGCATTTTTTCCTGTAGTGCTAAAACTACTTCTTGTTTTTCTTCTCTGTTCATAATTAGATCCCCGCTACTGATTTAGTTTCTACCGAAATACCAGGACTCATTGTAGATGACACGTGAATGCTCTTGAAATAAGTTCCTTTAGCCGCAGAAGGTTTTAATTTAGAAAGCGTTTGAAGTACTTCTAACGCATTTTCGTATATTTTCTCTGGTGAGAATGATACTTTACCAATTGAAGCGTGGATAATACCAGTTTTGTCAACTTTGAAATCGATCTTACCACCTTTTACATCAGTTACAGCTTTACCAACTTCGTTAGTTACTGTACCTGATTTAGGGTTTGGCATTAAGTTACGTGGACCTAAAACACGGCCCAACTTACCTACTTTTGCCATACACGCAGGCGTAGTGATGATAATGTCAACATCTGTCCAACCACCTTCAATTTTAGCAACATACTCGTCTAAACCTACGAAATCTGCTCCAGCCGCTTTAGCCTCTTCTTCCTTATCAGGAGTACAAAGTACTAAAACGCGAACAGTTTTACCGGTACCGTGAGGTAAAGTAGCGATACCACGTACCATTTGATTTGCTTTACGAGGATCTACCCCTAAAGCTACATCAATATCAACTGATGCATCAAATTTAGTAGTCGTGATTTCCTTTACCAAAGCAGATGCTTCTTTTAAAGAATACGATTTACCGGCTTCTAGTTTAGCGTGTGCTATTTTTTGATTTTTTGTTAACTTAGCCACTAGTGTAAACTGTTAATGTTAAATAATTAGTTAAAAGGCGCATCACCTGAAACAGTGATACCCATGCTACGTGCTGTACCAGCAACCATACTCATTGCTGATTCGATAGTAAATGCATTTAAATCAGGCATTTTATCTTCAGCAATTGCCTTAACTTGATCCCAAGTCACCGATCCAACTTTTTTACGGTTAGGCTCAGCAGAACCACTCTGTAATTTAGTAGCATCCAATAATTGAATAGCAACTGGAGGGGTTTTGATGATGAAATCGAAAGACTTGTCAGCATATACAGTAATTACAACTGGTAATACTTTACCTGGCTTATCTTGGGTACGAGCATTGAATTGCTTACAAAACTCCATGATATTCACACCTTTAGCACCTAAAGCAGGTCCTACTGGTGGCGATGGGTTTGCAGCTCCACCTTTGATCTGTAATTTGATCAGTGCACTGACTTCTTTTGCCATTTTTTGTTTTTGTTTAATTAAAACTCAATGTTAAATTTTGGAAGCAATGTAACATTTAGATTTCCTTCGGTATGCATTAAATGCAAAAAGGACTGCAAAGATATAAATTAACTTCCAGTATCACAATAGTTTTTAAGAAAAATTTTGTGATATGAAGTTTGTAATGCTTAGACAGTCGGTAAATAAAAAAACGGCAATTTTCTAACAAAATTGCCGTTCCTCATTAATCAGTCCCACAGATATCATCCATGAACCAGAACGTTATAATTTAGATGTTGTGAACCCTGAAACCTAATCAATTAAATATTAGAAGTTAAAATTAACGCGTCCAAAAATATATCTTCCGTTAAAGCCCATTTGTTGAACTCGTCGAGAATACACAAATCTTCCTGATGACATATTTCCCGAATGAGTATGCACATCCTGATAAACATCAAACAAGTTATTGGCACCTACAGCCAAATTAAACTGTTTTGTTAATTGATAGTTTACAGTTACATCTGTTACTACTTTCGGCGAAAAAGTTTGATCCAGAGTTTCCAAAGCACCACCGTTAAACGCATTGGCTACAAAATTTGCGGAGCTGTTAATAGTTGGATCTAAATAAACCACCTCACCAAAACGTACCGCTCTCAACATTGCGCCGAACTTATTTATTTTGTAGTTAATCGTTCCTGTAATTTTACTTTTTGGACTTGCAACCTCAATACGGCTTTCATCCTCACGGTTAAAATAATTACCTAACTGTCCGCTATTAATTAATGTTTGAGAAGCTTTGATTGCCGGTTTTCCATCAGCGCCTTTCTTAACTTCGTTATCTATAAAAGCTCCGGCAACCGTAAACTTTAGGCTGTGTTTACCAAAGCTCGTCCCGTAAGAAGCAACCGCTTCTAAACCTTTGGATCTCGTGTCGATAGCATTAGTAAAAAAATTTGCTGTATTAGCACCAACTGCGTTCAATTGAGCAGCTAAGTTGATATCGGTACCCGCAGTAAAATTGTTAGTGAGGATAATTCTGTCTTTAATATCAATTTGATAAGCATCAACCGTTAACTCGAACTTCCCTAATTGTGCAGTTGCTCCTAAACTATAATTGGTTGAAGTCTCAGGCTTTAAAGTGGGTATACCTAGAATTTTCGCCGCCTGACTATCATTTGGCAAGGTGGCACTCTCAATCGGTGTTTGAACACCACCTACAGTTACAAACAATGTATTGGTTTTTGAATAATGGCTTTGCTGCAATGACGGAGCCCTAAAACCAGTACTAATCGCTCCACGAACTGCTATTTTTTCCGTCAATTTATATCTAGAAGCAAATTTGAAATTAACGGGAGTTTGGCTGAAGTTCGAATACTTCTCTAAACGTACTGCTCCTGAAACAACCCACGCTTTAGTAAAATCGAGTTCGGCATCAGCGTAAAAAGCATAACTATTTCTTGAAAAGTTACCTGCATCCTTTGGAAAAAAACCAGCGAAAACCTGTGAACCTAGTGCCACGCCGATTGCCTGTGTATTAAAGTTCTTCCATGATGCTTCCTCCCCAGCTCTTGTTCCAAAATTATCGACTTTAAACTCCGCTCCGAAAGCTAGGTTCAAGCCACTAAACACATTTTCATATTTACGACTTAAATCTAAATTTGATGTATTTTGAGCAAATGAATTTCCTCCGGCATCAAACTTACGCTGAAAGGCTGAAGTACCAATTGCTTGTGTGTAATTCACCGAGTTATCCACTCCGTAATCAAAAATGTTCTTGCCATACACATTACTTAAATCGTAGTGCCAGTTAGTAAAAACTTTGCCTCTAACTCCAGCTGCAAAGGAGATGTCGGTTACATCCGAATTAATTTCAGGTAAAAAGCCATTTGGATATACTTTGAAAACATTATCACGAACTGCTGTATTCGGCAAACCAGTTGCAGCAACAGCCGCGGCATTTAAAAGAGGCACGCCATTTGGATATCTATAAAAACCGGCGGCATTTCCCTTTTTGTTATTCCATCCACCAAAAGCGTAAAGTTCCAAGTTATCGTTTACTGGATATGCGGCATTCAATACTATACCGCCACCTTTAACTTTAGAGTTTCCAATACGCATGTCAAAATCATCGCGTGTAAGTCCTTTACTTGCAATTACCTGATCATCAGTTTGTCCAACTACTGTAGGAAATACTTGTCCAGTATAGGTACCGGTACGATTGGTCTCTCCTCTAGACACATATTCACCAGTAATGTTCATGAAGCCTCTTCCTGCTATCTTCGTACCATAATTTAGTCCAAATTGAGCAGTTAGGCCGTCCTGCACACTAACACTCTTACTTTTTGCATTGGAAAAATTTACTGCATAGTTCTTGTCGTAAGTGGTCATATACTCACCCGTAGACGCATTGCCGCTCAAGCCTTCTTTGGTCTTTAACACAATGTTAATAACACCAGCTATGGCGTCAGAGCCATATTGTGCAGCGGCACCGTCTCTTAAAATTTCAATTTTTTCAACCGCTGTAGCAGGAATAGCATTCATATCCGTTCCAACTGTACCGCGATTTACTGTTCCATTGACGTTCACTAATGCAGACTGATGTCTACGTTTACCATTCACCAAAACCAGTACCTGATCAGGTCCTAAACCTCGTAACTGTGCTGGGTCAACGTGGTCGGTACCATCCGAAATAGCTTGACGCGAAGACTGAAAAGACGGCGCTACAAACGTAAGGATTTGATTAATATCAACCTGTCCTACATTATTCGTCACTTGAGATAATGGTATCAAGTCAACTGGCACTGGTGTATCAATTTTAGAGCGCCCACCGCTACGGGTACCTGTAACGATAATTTCCGTTAAGGCGCCAACAGTTTCCTTTAAAGTGAAGTTTAAAGTTGCTCCGCCAGCGGTAACCGTTACCGACTGTGTTTGCGACTCGAAGCCCACAAAGCTGGTTTTAACATTAAACTGACCGGTTCCTGAATTTAGTGAATAGTTACCGTTAGCATCTGTGGCAACACTTTTATTTGAGCCTGCCAACGAGACTACTACTCCTGGCAAACCAACGCCAGTATGGTCTGACACTTTGCCTTTAATACTTTGAGCAAAAGCACTTGCACCTACATAAAGGTGCAGAATTAAGAATAGAAATTTTCTCATAATTGTTGTTTATCATTAGGTTTCAGAATTAATGGACAACAAGTTACGGCTTTTCTACACTCGACACCAAAAAGTACGCCCAAGGGTTGTACGATTTTTCTATTTTCTTATAAATATAAAAAAAGCGGCCAAATAAAATCTGACCGCTTTCAATATTTTTATGAAACTTTTATATATAGTTATTCTTTTTCTACCTGCATGTAGTTAAGCTCAAGAGGCGTTTTACGTCCAAAGATCTTAACCATCACTTTAAGTTTTTTCTTCTCTTCGTTTACTTCTTCGATGATACCGCTAAAGCCGTTAAATGGCCCATCCATTACCTTAACATTCTCTCCTACAAAGTAAGAAACACTCATAGTTTCACTTTGCTGGCTCATCTCATCTACCTTACCTAAAATACGATTAACCTCGGCTTGTCTCATTGGTATCGGATTACCAGCCTTATCTCCTAAAAACCCAATAACGCTGTTTATACCTTTGATAACATGTTCTAACTCTCCATCTAAAGCAGCTTCCATCAACACATATCCAGGATAGTAGTTACGTTCCTTTGCGATTTTCTTACCATCTTTCATCTGATAGTATTTCTCGGTAGGAATTAATACTTGGGGAACTAGATGAGATACACCCAGGCGACTAATTTCCGCATCGATGTACTGTTTTACCTTCTTCTCTTTACCACTTACCGCTCTAACAACGTACCATTTTAGCTGATCGTTCATCTAATAATCTAATTTTTAAAGTGAATTGTAAAAAGTTTCAAGAATGAAATTAGCACCTTTATCCATCGCTAAAATCACCAAGGAAATGATGGCAGAAGCAACCAAAACCAGCACAGCAGAGTTCTGCAACTCTCCCCATGTAGGCCAAGTTACCTTTTGGGTCATTTCTTCGTACGACTCTTTTATAAATTGAACTAGCTTAGCCATATTTTTAATGATTGAATGAAGAAATGAGTGAATGAGTGAATGAAAATTTTCTCGAAAATAATGCTTCGTATTTAATCATTCAATAACTCAATCATTTTTATCATTTGAGTAATTGGCACGGGAACAAGGATTCGAACCCTGATCAAAGGTTTTGGAGACCTCTATTCTACCATTGAACTATTCCCGTGGATGAAATTAGCTAATCGGCATATAAGCCAATTAGCTAATTTTTACATTATAGCTATAATTAAGCTAAAATTTCAGTTACCTGACCAGCACCTACTGTTCTACCACCTTCACGGATAGCGAAACGTAGACCTTTTTCCATTGCGATAGCGTTGATCAACTTTACAGTGATGGTAACGTTATCACCTGGCATTACCATTTCAGTACCTTCAGCTAGTGAAATTTCACCAGTTACGTCTGTAGTACGGAAATAGAACTGAGGACGGTATTTGTTGAAGAATGGAGTGTGACGACCACCTTCTGCTTTTGACAATACATAAACCTCTGCTTTGAAATCAGTGTGAGGAGTTACTGAACCTGGTTTACAGATTACCATACCACGACGGATATCAGTTTTCTCAATACCACGTAACAATAAACCTACGTTATCACCAGCTTCACCGTAATCTAAGATTTTACGGAACATCTCAACACCAGTTACTGTAGATTTTAAGTTCTCAGCACCCATACCTAAGATTTCAACTGGATCACCAGAGTTGATTACACCACGCTCAATACGACCAGTAGCAACAGTACCACGACCAGTAATTGAGAATACGTCTTCAACAGGCATCAAGAAAGGAAGATCTGTCAAACGTGGAGGGATTGGAATGTAGTTATCTACAGCTTCCATCAACTCAAGGATTTTACCAACCCACTTAGCATCACCATTCAAACCACCTAGTGCAGAACCTTGGATTACAGGGATATCATCACCAGGGAATTCATAGAATGATAATAATTCACGAACTTCCATTTCAACAAGCTCTAATAACTCAGGGTCATCAACCATGTCAACTTTGTTCATGAACACTACTAATGCAGGTACACCTACTTGACGAGCCAAAAGAATGTGCTCACGAGTTTGAGGCATAGGACCATCAGTTGCAGCTACTACGATGATAGCACCGTCCATTTGAGCAGCACCAGTAACCATGTTTTTCACATAATCCGCGTGACCTGGACAGTCAACGTGTGCATAGTGACGGTTAGCAGTTGAGTACTCAACGTGAGCAGTATTGATAGTGATACCTCTTTCTTTTTCCTCTGGAGCAGAGTCAATTGAATCGAATGAACGTGCCTCAGATAAACCAGCATCAGCCAATACTTTAGTAATTGCTGCTGTTAAGGTTGTTTTACCGTGGTCAACGTGACCGATTGTACCGATGTTTAAGTGCGGCTTACTGCGGTCAAACTTTTCTTTTGCCATTTTTTTATACTTATTAGTAGGTTAAAATTTTTTAATTTATTATTGTTTTGATACAATTTCAATACAAAAAACCTTGTTCTTTCTGTGTTAACAGACTAAACAAAGTTATTTAGTTGTTTTGAGCCAAAGATGGGACTTGAACCCACGACCTCTTCCTTACCAAGGAAGTGCTCTACCGCTGAGCTACTTCGGCTTTTACCTTTAGCTCATTTATCCATCCGTTCATCTGTTCATTAGGCTACTAGTGAACCATTGAACAAATCCCCAATGAACTTCTAGGAGCGGAAGACGAGGTTCGAACTCGCGACCTATAGCTTGGAAGGCTATCGCTCTACCAACTGAGCTACTTCCGCTTTCGATTTACGACCGAAAGATTTACGAATTAAGACCTAAACCTAACATCGTCAATCTACAATCTAAAATCAATGGTGGGGAGAGAAGGATTCGAACCTTCGAAGTCTTGCGACAACAGAGTTACAGTCTGTCCCATTTGGCCACTCTGGTATCTCCCCCCTTTTACTTCAAAACACAAAGCTTTAAAATAAAAAGAGCCTCCTATCGGAATCGAACCAATGACCTACTGATTACAAGTCAGTTGCTCTACCAGCTGAGCTAAGGAGGCTTTTTATCTTTTTGATAAATGTGGCGCAAATATATAAATTTTTATCTTTTTGCACACATTAATCAATATTTTTTGTTTTTTTTCTAACTCTTCACAGAACGACCATTTGAATGGATTAGCTAACCCGTTTCCGAAATGGAATGCAAATATACACACTAAAATCTCACTTCAAAATAAAATTTCAAAAAACAATACTTCTTTTTTGCGTTTATAGCTGATTTAAAACTTATCAAGCTTATAATCAGCTGATTTAATATTTATATATCTTAGGCTATTGACGCCATTATAAAGAAATATTAAAAACTTAAAGTATCGTGTTTTGCAGCGATCAGACAAAAAGGATAATATGTTTACAATGTACAATTCCTTAAAACAAAAAAATTGGCGAGTTTACACCCGCCAATCCAATATTATTGAAATAAAAATTAATCTAATAATCTGCTACTTCACCATTTGCCAAAATAGTTTTATGCTCACTTAACTTTGCTCTCGTTTTATCTTTATGCTTAGTGATTTGTTTCCTTAGTGATTCAATAGCTAAATCGGTAGCTTCTTCAAAGGACTTACATTGTTCTTTAGCAAACAGTGTTCCTCCAGGCACAATCAATTTGATTTCGCTTATTTTGTTGGCCTCATCCTCTACATTCTCTAACTTCAAATACACTTCGCCACTTATGATCTGATCAAAAAATTGATCCAACTTATCTACTTTTTTCTGAATAAAGTCCAACAGCTTCTTGTCTGCATTAAAATGGATAGACTGCACTCTGATTTTCATTTTTCCTCCTTTTTTACGCCCTTGGATGGGCTTGTTTATAAATGGATTTTAATCTTTCAATTGAGCTATGCGTGTAAACCTGCGTTGCGGCCAAACTGGCGTGCCCCAACAGCTCTTTTATCGCATTTAAATCGGCGCCTCTGTTTAACAAACTACTAGCAAAAGAATGCCGTAATACATGCGGGCTTTTCTTTTCTTTTGTCGATATTTCGTTTAGACAGCTCGTTACTACCCTATAAATTAATTTAGGATAGGCCTGCTCGCCTTTATTTGTAACGATTAGATAAGGGCTTTTGTTGTCGAAATTTTGCAAAGTTTTCAACGAAATGAACTCCTCTATCTCCTTTAGTAAGGTTTGATGCAATGGGATGATACGTTCTTTACTCCTCTTGCCTAGCACTTTAACTACACTTTCGTAAGAACTCACATCCTTATCTTTTAGATTAATCAGCTCTGCTAAACGCATTCCCGTGCCGAATAAAACCTCAATGATCAACTTATTTCTTTTACCTGAGAAAGAATCGTCGAATAGCTCGTCGCTATCTAGGAGCTGATCCATTTTTACTTCTTCAATAAAAACAGGCAATCGCTTTGGTGTTTTTAGTGCTTTCACCAAACTCGCGGGATTAGTTTCGATGATGCCTTCACGCTGCAAAAACTTGTAATAACTCTTTAAGCAAGATAGTTTTCGGTTTACCGCAGCTTCCGTTAAATGATGCTGCAATAAATGGACTAAAAAGTTTTTAATGTTTGTTGTCTTTACGTGCGACAAGTTTGTAACTTGTTCGTCTACCAAAAACTCTTCAAATTGCGCCAAATCTTTTTGATAAGAAGTTAACGTATGCGGCGAGTAACGTTTTTCATGCTTCAAATATGTCAGAAAATCGTTGGTAGACATTTACATTTAGCTGATTAGGTGGTTGAGTGAATTTAGGAAAAAAGTTTAGCTAAACAAGTTTTTTTTAACAAAAAAAACGCCCCCAATTTCTTGGAGGCACGTATATCAATGATATCCAGCAGAATAAACTATAAAGTTCCTTCTTGTTGTAAACCTTGGATATATCTTGCTTTCTTAACTTCGGTACGACGAGTTACAGATTTTTTCTCGTATGCTTGACGGCTACGTAGTTCTCTCAATACACCAGTTTTTTCGAATTTCTTCTTGAAACGTTTTAACGCTTTGTCTAACGATTCACCATCTTTAATATTAATAATAATCATAACGTTGAAAATACCTCCTCTCGTGTTTTTAAACCAGCTTGCGCTTGGGGCTGCAAATGTAGCCAATTATTTGAAAAACAGAAAGTTTTTTATCTTTTTATTTTAATGAACCGCAAAAGTAAACGAACGCACAACATTCTTGATTAGCATGACGGGCTATGGTTAAGCTTTTACGCTAAATTATTTCATAATTTCTCGGGCAATTACAATTTTTTGAATCTCCGATGTACCTTCGCCAATAGTGCACAGTTTGGCATCCCTGTAAAACTTCTCTACAGGGAAATCCTTTGTATAACCGTAGCCTCCAAAAATTTGAACCGCTTCGGTTGCGCATCTTACAGCAACCTCTGAGGCGTAGTATTTTGCCATTGCAGATTCCTTACTTACTGGTTGATGGCGATTTTTCAAATCAGCTGCTTGGCGAATTAACAATTCCGCTGCTTCGATTTCAGTAGCCATATCAGCCAGTTTAAAACTAATCCCTTGAAAATTAGCTATCGGTTGTCCAAACTGCTCTCGCTCTTGAGCGTACGCCAAGGCCGCTTCATAAGCACCTTTTGCAATACCTAAACTTAGCGCTGCGATAGAGATACGGCCACCATCCAAAATTTTCATCGCCTGTTTAAAACCATCGCCTTCTGCACCCAATAAGTTTTCCTTGGGTACTCGGCAATTGTCAAAAATCATTTCAGTGGTTTCAGAAGCACGCATTCCTAATTTATTTTCTTTTTTACCTGCACTAAAACCAGCCGTACCCCGCTCCACAACAATTGCAGATATTCCTTTTGAGCTGCCAGCTTCCCCTGTGCGCACCATTACCACAGCCACATCACCCGATTTGCCATGGGTTATCCAGTTTTTAGCGCCGTTAATCACATAATGATCGCCATCAAGCACAGCCGTTGTACGCATACGCAAAGCATCTGAGCCGGTATTAGCTTCTGTTAATCCCCATGCGCCTATCCATTCTGCCGAAGCTAATTTAGGTAACCATTTAGCTTTTTGCTCTTCATTTCCGAAGGCCAAAATATGCCCTGTACAAAGTGAGTTATGAGCGGCGACAGATAAGCCGATAGAACCACATACCTTCGCTATTTCCACAATTACATCTACATATTCATGATAGCCAAAGCCCGAACCGCCATAGGCCTCAGGCACCAACACGCCCATTAAGCCTATTTGACCTAATTCCTTAAACAACGGCACTGGGAAATGCTGTGCCTCGTCCCATTCCATTAACTGCTTACGGATATTTTTCTCTGCAAAATCACGCACCATATTTTTGATCATGGTGCTGTTTTCGGCTTCGTTAAAATTGATTCCTGTTTGTGTCATATTTCCCTTAAAAAGAAAAAACTGCTTAAATACTTGGGCTCGAAGCTTGATGCACTTAAACAGTTTAGTAAGATTTATATTTGGTTGACGACAATATTAAGCAAATTATATTACACTTTCAAAGCAATTTGACTGTTTTTCTAAGCGAACGAATTGGTAAACAGTTCAATTATTGGGCGCAGTGCTTTAAAAGCTTCATATCACAGATGAAAAATTATTTGAATCTATATGCACAAACCTACCCTAATAACTTGCCAATGCAAATATTTTATCGGCATAAGTTGATAATCGATGCTTCCCATTTAGAAAATCAAGATTGATTAAAAAAGAATAAGCTGCAACTGATGCTCCCAATTTATGCACCAGATTAGAAGCAGCTACAACAGTACCTCCGGTTGCCAATAAATCATCATGAATGAGTACTCGCTGACCCGACTCAAAGGCATCCTCATGTACCTCCAAAGTAGCGGAACCATATTCCAAATCATAAGACTGTTGTATGGTTTTGTATGGCAATTTACCTGCTTTCCGAATAGGTACGAAGGGCACATTAAGTTGTTGCGCCAATGCCAAGCCAAACAAAAACCCCCGACTTTCAATTCCAGCTACAGCATCTATCTTCAGCTCTGTTAACTGTTCGGCAAGTGCAGCTGTGATTTCTTTGCACAGTTCTGCATTCTTTAATATTGGAGTGATGTCTTTAAAAATAATTCCAGGCTTTGGAAAATTGGGTACGTCACGAATGATTTGCTTGATTTTATCGGATAGCATTTTACAGTTTTAAGTTGATTTAAATTACTAATGTAATTGAAATCAAAAATAATGAATTAAATGGCTTTAGAAAGTCGGTTAGTATCTAAAGTCCAAGTACGGCGCTATCTTATCTATAGTTTCTGGTTTTAGAATCAACACCTTCCCTAAATCAGATAAGTTTTTATATGCACCGTGCTGTTTCCGATACTGAACAATTGCATTCATCTGCTTAAATGTGAGGTACGGATGCCGTTTCAAATCATCAAATTCAACGGAATTTATAGGTATTTTTTTAATCGCTTCAGGATCTATTTTTATTTGGTCTTTAATTTCAATGAATTTGGCTGTATCTACACCGAAAACTTCTAACAATTGCTCCTTCGCGTAAAAACCACCCAAACGCTCACGATATTTGACTATTCTTCTGGCAAAAGCCGCTCCTACTCCTTTAATCTCATCCAACATTAATGTATCTGCTGTGTTGACATCAACCATAACCGGGGCCTTTTTGGCATAAGTAAACAGCGATTTATTTTCTTGTTTGGCTAGTTGTGGTATGTTTACATATGGCAGCAACTCTTGATATTTTTTAGGGGAGATAGTATACATTTTTTGCAGATCTTCTGGCTTATAAAAGTGTCCTCCCTTTTTTACATAGTTCACTATAGACATTGCTTGTTTTAGTGAAAGACCAAACCGTTGCCATTCTTCAGCAGTAATGGTGTTAGGGTTGAAAGTATGATAACTTGGTTGAACTTTTGTAGTGGAAACGCCTTCTTCTGAAATATCGTTATAAGCGCTATAATTTTTTCTGGCGTACCTGTCTACAATTATTAACTTTTGGATGGCCAGCCTTTCATTATTGGTCAATCTTTCAAATGATAAGACGTAATTTCTGTAGACACTTGGCGTAACCGCTAATATCAACACTAATACTAGCAGCATTAAAAGTCCGTTATACTCGCGTTTGCTAAAACCGAAGTTGTTGATGAACCAATTTTTCATAGAATAGATAGATACTATAAATATAAATCTTAATTTTGAATTTGCTTTACACTTTTTGATATGAAGATTATTACCACCAAGGAATTTGCACAAGCCACAAAAATTGATAAGCTAGGCGTACCCGGTTTGGCAGCCCTGTTAATGGAAGTGATGAAACTTAACGACATTAACAAGGTATTTTCCATGAACCAGCATTTTGAAGGACTAGAATTTGTAGACAAAATTCTGGAAACTATCGGGGTATCTATCGATTTTGATGAAGATGACTTGAAACACATTCCTAAAACTGGAGGTTTCATTGCAATCGCCAACCATCCTTATGGCGGTGTAGAGGGTTTGGCATTAGTGAAATTGCTATGTACCGTTAGACCAGAAGCCAAGGTGATGGTTAACTTCATTTTGAAAAAAATACCTAACCTAAGTGAGTTTTTCGTTGCGGTTAACCCTTTTGAAAATGTACAGCATTCATCAAGTATCAGTGGCCTTAAAACTACGTTTGATCTTTTACAGAGTGGTATCCCTATAGGTATTTTCCCTGCGGGCGAGGTATCTACTTTCAACTTGGAAAAACAAGAAATAACTGACAGATTGTGGCATCCTGTAGTAGGCAAATTGGTAGCGAAAGCTAAACTTCCGATAGTACCTATTTATTTTCATGGCAATAATGGAGTGTTGTTTAACATCTTAAGCTTCATACATCCAACCTTACGCACCGCTAAGCTACCTTCAGAATTTTTGAATAAGCAAGGGCTGAAAATTAAGGTGCGTATAGGCAAGCCAATCAAAATTGAAGACATTAACTATAATAAAGACACTAACAAACTGCTTGACTTTTTAAGAGCACGAACTTATGCCTTAGGTACGAGTATTGAACAAGAACGAAAACTTTTCAACCCCATTAATCTTTTTAAGATCAAGAAAAAACCAGCTGAAATAGTAGAGGAAACCTCGAAAGAGCTTATGGCGCAAGAAGTTGCTGGCTTGGAAGATTTCAGAGTTTGGGAAGAAAAAAATTATGAAGTATTTATTGTTCCCACTTCTTCTATCCCTAATATTTTAAGAGAAATTGGTCGTTTACGTGAGATTACTTTTAGACAGGTTGGAGAAGGAACAAACAAAAAAATCGATCTTGATAATTACGATATTTACTACAACCACCTTTTTATATGGGACAAAGAAGCCCAAATGATTGTTGGAGCTTACCGTATTGGAAAGGGTGACGAAATTTTAAATACGATGGGCAAGAGAGGTTTTTACATCTCTGAACTGTTCAAAATAAAGGAACCTTTTTATCCAGTGCTACGCCAAGGTATTGAGCTAGGTCGTTCGTGGATACGCAAAGAGTACCAACAAAAACCTTTGCCTTTATTTTTACTTTGGAAAGGAATTTTAAAGTATCTGATGCTGAATCCTCAATATCGCTACATGTTTGGACCGGTAAGTATTAGCAACAGTTTTTCAAAGTTTAGCAAATCGCTGATTGTGGATTTTATCACCAAAAACCATTTTGATTATGAGTTAGCGCACTACGTTAAACCGAGAAACAAATTTAAAGCCGACCTTACTCCTATTGATACCGACTTATTGATTGAGCAAAGTGAAAGCTTGAAAGATTTGGACAGTTTAATTGGTGACATTGAGAACAACCACATTAAAATTCCAGTGTTGCTAAGACAGTATATGAATTTGAATGCGAAAATCATTTGTTTCAATATCGACCCTAAGTTTTCTGACTGCTTAGATGGTTTCTTAGTGGTAGATACGCATAAAATCCCGGCAGATATTTTAGAGAAAATTGGGAAGAACTTGTAGTCGGTTTTCAGTTCACAGTATTCGGTTCACAGTTTTCAGCTAGTAGACAATTTTCAGTGTCGATTCTTCAATAGTTTTAAAGTATTGGTAAAAAAGCAAAAGCCTCGACATCCATCGGGGCTTTTTGCATCAACTAACCTAAACTTTATGATAAATACTAACCAAATATTTACACTACAAATGTAGCGCAGCTATGTTAAGTCGATGTAAAACCTAGGTTATTTTATATTTCCTTAACAAGAAAATGAGTCTAACCTAAATTTTCGACTTTTTCCCATCAAAAGCTTGCAATTTTATGTTAACATTTCTTAAATTTAATGTTAAGCCAATATTAACAGATGTATCGCTTCAAGAAATACAGCTTGTACTGCCTATCATTTTTGATGATCAATTTATGCGTCGTCATGATCGCAAAGGCACAACTGTATAGTATTGAATTTTATGAAAGCACATTTAATTTTAGTACAGACAACTCCTTACAGCAAAATTTCAATAAGTCGCTAAATGCTAGCAACGTAAAGCAATTTTATCAGCAACTTAATAATTCAGACAAAGCAGCAGCGCTTATCGCGTCCTTAAAAACATATCAAACGGAACATCAGCTGAATGATTGGCTTTATTACCAACTGGTGCGTAAAGTTGCTGAACAACTGAGTCCGAAAGCAAAAAATTATCACAGCTATACCTTATATAAATGGTTCTTGATGTGCAAATCAGGGTACGATGCGAGAATTGCCATTGGCGATGATCAAATTATATTCTACGTTCAGTGTGAAGAGGACATCTCGGACATCCCTTATTTTATGCTTGCGGAGAAAAAATACATGTGCCTGAACTATCACGATTATCAAAAGTTGTTTAAGCAAGTCGACACTTATATTCCGGTTGACATTAACATAGTAGAAGCGAAAAAATCTTTCAGTTATAAAGTGACTAAGATGCCGGATTTTAAGCCAGAAGCCTATCAGGAAAAACAAGTAGCCTTCAATTACAAACATAAGTCTTACCACTTTAATTTAAAGGTTACAGATGAAGTTTCCCAAATCTTTGCAAACTATCCTATTGTAGATTTTGAAACCTATTTCAATATTCCTTTGAGCAAGGCTACTTATCAATCATTAATTCCAATATTGAAAGATAACCTCAAAGGTATGGCAGCCAAGAAAGGCGTAGATTACTTGATGCAGTTTACACGATATGCCTTTTTGTACGAAGATGATGAACGGTTAATGGGTAAAGAAAAACGCTTTTCGCCTGAACAAACTTTGTTGAATAACCAAAGTGATTGCGATGATAGAGCTGCTTTGTTTTTTTACTTAGTGAAGGAAATTTATGATTTACCGATGATTGCCCTGCTGTATCCAACGCATATCACCATGGCTGTTGCTTTTGATAAGCCGGTTGGCGATGGAATTTTATACAATGGTAAGGTTTACTCGGTTTGCGAACCCACTCCACAAAAAAAGAAATTGAAAATTGGCGAGTTGGCCGACCATCTGAAACAACAAAAATATGAGGTGGTTTATGCTTATCAGCCAATGAAGAATAAGATATGATAAAAATCAAAGGCCCCAGAAGTTAATCTAGAGCCTTTGATTTTTTATTTTAAATCTGAAATTACTTTACTGCACCTGGAGTAGTGTAAGGTAATGATTGAGGATCAAAATGAGCCCAACCTGCTGCCCAGTTATCAGCGCCGAAAGCACCTCTATAAGCTACGTTGGTAAAACCTGTAGCAACTTTTGAGTTTGTGAATGAAGCTCCCGTAGCTGCCGCCGAACCTGCTACTAATGTAAAGTTAGGAGTTCCAACTCTTGTACCCGAAGCTAAATCTGCTGAGTATTTGTAAGGATCAGTAAAAATAGCTGAAGCTAAAGCAGCTGGATCAAATGTATTTGCTGCTAAAGTACCAGTTAATAAAGCAGTTATTGCAGTTAAAGCAGTAGCGTTAGAAGCTTTAATTTGATTTCCTTTGCTATTACTATTGTAGATTAAGTTATTAGCAACCACAATTGCACCCGAAGTTAAATTAGGTGAAGTTGCTACCGAAGTTGTCGCGTTAGGTAACGCATCATCAATAAACACACCTTCAGTATAACCAACAATTACCGAGTTAAACAAGCTCATTGCAGAGTTACGACGGATTTGTGCACCGTGTTGGAAATTAGCGTTGATACTTGAAGATCCTGAACCTACTGGACCTAAAATCGTCATGTTTGAAAATACAGCTGATGTTTGCGGTGTTGCTGTAGTACCCGCAGAGTTGTTATCAGATTCGAAACCGTTAGAACCAGATACGTCGGCAGTGTTAGCTAAGCGTTGAGCTAAACCAAACTGAACCTTACCTGAGAAACCATTATCAGTATCAAAATCATCATCCCAACTATCAATAGCTAACAAATGTGAACAGTTAACCGAACCGCCGAACCATTCGAAAGCATCGTCACCAGAGCGGTAAACCTCAACGTAGTCGATAGTAGTACCTGAACCAACTGATCCAAAAGTTAAACCGTTGATTTCATTATCAGGACTTAAAGCGATACCAGCATACTCAATACGTACATATTTCATTGTACCAGAGTTATCTGTGTTATCATTACCACCATGTTTACCTTTATCAGTCGCATCAGAAATACCTTCGATAGCTACCGAAGTACCGATGTTATTTTGTGCTTTACCTAATAAAATCACACCGCCCCAGTCGCCTTCTTTACGGGCACCAGCAGCAATGCTTGAAGTAAATACAATTGGTTTCTCCACCGTACCTACAGCCATAATTTTAGCACCTCTAGTGATAATTAATGCACCTTTAGTAGCTTTATCGCCCTTAATAATGGTACCTGGCTGAATAGTTAGTGTAGCATTATTGGTAACGAAAATGTTTCCTTTTAACAAATATATTTTATCTGCTGACCAGGTAGTATTTGCAGTTACATCTCCAGAAACCTCAACAGTGTTTGCTGGCGTTGTTGGATTTAAATCCTCGTCAACAGTGTTTTTAGAACAACTTGCCAAGAAAACTAGTACGCTAAGAGCGTAAAGCAATAAATGTTTTTTCATCTTTATTTTTTTGTTTTTTACTTACCACAAAGGTGTAATACGGATATAATTTGGCTATTAAAAAAGCTTTAACTTATTGTTAAAAATCACCTACTTACAGTTACAATTATTTAACATTAAAAAGTGTAAGAGAACGACAGTCCGTAATTGCTGCCTGGCTTGAAGCTGCTGATTGTTTCATCGCCATTTGCTGTATCATACTTTTTGTTGCGATTGTTATCGTAGTATTGTGTGATACGGTTATTTAAGATATCGCCTGCATTGAATTTCAATTCACCTCTGTTTTTAATTACTTTCAACGCTAATTGCAAGTCGACAACATTTCGTGGTGCTTCCCAAACCGAAGGAAACAATGCGCCGGACGCAACATTAAGCTTTCTACCTACTCTATTATACAACGCATTGAAACTTAATTTATCTCCCAAGAAACTATGTTGCAAACCAGCATTAATGATATAAGGTGCTTGTCCAACCATAGGTCGTTTCGTATCAATTAAATTCAAGCCAGTATTTAAGGTTTCTACATTAGACTTGATGAAAGAAAGGTTGGTGTAGAAAGTGGTTCTTTTAAAGAAATCTGTTTCTGAAATAAAGTCTAATGTTTTACGAAATTCAAATTCCACACCATAAACATTCACATTATCTGAATTGATAAATGAAATAATTCTAGAAGAGCCTCCATCGGCATTAAACGACTCAATGGCATTATGGAATTTTTTGTAAAAAGCCGATGCAGAAATTATTTGTCCTGCCTGTGGATAAAACTCAAAGCGAATATCAGCATTATCAATTTTTGCTTCCTTTAAATTCGGATTACCTTGTTGCAACGCCAATAGTTCATAGTCGTAAATAGCAGCAGATGACAACTCACGGAATTCTGGCCTTGCTAAAGTACGGTAATATGACGCTCTTAAATTTATTTTTGGCGTCAAGCTGTATGTATAATTTACTGAAGGCAAAATATCAACATAGTTATCATCCACCGAAGTACGCGGCGACGGAACTTTAGAATCTAAAACTACATTGAATTGCTCTACCCTAACACCCCAAACCAACCTAGATTCTTTACCGATCTTATTATCTAACATTGCATATCCAGCGTTGGTAAAGGAGTGCGCTAAATAACTATCTGCATCATCAGAAATATCTTCCAAAAAGTAAGCTCCACTATTAATGGCATCTCTTCCATAAATCGTACTTAATGGGCGTCTGTTAATTTCATCTGCATTGGGTGAACTATTATTCGCTTTGAAACCGATGAACCTCGCATCGAAAGTACGGTTGCGATAAATTGAGCTTAAACCCGCTTTAAAAGTAGATGTTTGACTGAACATTTTAACAGGCAGCGTATAATTTAACCCTCCACTAAAGTTGTCTTCGTTTAATTTAGAAAACAATCGTGAGTTTTCTTTGCTTACAGTCCCTGTACTTCCTACAAAAACGTAATCGGCAGTACCAGCATCAGAAGGGTTTCTTTGGTAAGAGATCTTCTTTTGATCCGGCTGGTCATTAACAATATTGGCATAACTTACCGACCAATTGATTTTAGAATTATTCTCACCCAATGGATGCGTACCTTCAAGCGTAGACTTGAATAAACTTTTTTGCATCAAATCAAATGCATAAAATCTGATATCACGATTTCTATCGATATTAAAACCACTTCTACTAAGGAATAGATCATCGTAATTTCTATTGTAAATATTTTTAAACGTGATCTTACTTTTACCATAGCTGTAAGCGAAATTTGCTAAGGCACCTACACTAGTTGAAAACTTATAAATGTCATCATGATAGTCGAAATCTTTATAATCGCGAATTACATCTTGCTGTATGTTTTGTGCGTTTCTATAAGTTAAAGAAAATAAAGCGCCTAGTTTATTACCGCTATCTTTTAAATTTTTAACCCTGCCTAAAGTAAACTGATAATTTTGAGTTGGTAATGCCGTATTGTTGTATATTTTCCAATCAGACGACAAGCTTTTCATTGCCGAAATACCCTGCTCATTAGTTAAGTTACCGCTAATAATTTTATTACGTGACGGAAAATTGGCAGGCAACGCCTTATCGCCATTATCGAAACCCAGATAGTCTGTTGCGTTTCTAACTCCGGTATTAAAATCTTTAAACGTTGATGCTGTATTGTAACCAGCACCAATACCAAAGGAAACAAAATTATTATCTGGAATGTCCTTGGTAATGATTTGTATTGAACCTCCCGTAAAATCTGCAGGCAAATCTGGCGTAGCTGTTTTGCTAACCATTAGGTTATCTACTAAGTTTGACGGAACAATATCGAAAGAAAACGCCTTACGGTTAGGCTCTGTACTAGGCAATGAAGCGCCGTCCAAGGTGGCATTATTATATCGGTCACTTAACCCTCTAATTACAACAAACTTGTTGTCTTGAATTGTAGCACCACTTACTCTTTTTAATACATCAGAAGTATTTCTATCTGGAGATTTTTTGATCGACTCTGACGATACACCATCAGAAATTACCGCACTATTTTTTTGACGTGCATATAGCGCATTTACTGATTCCTGCTTATAACTTCCTGTAATTACTACCTGATTTAGGGTTTGCGAAGAGGCTTCTTCCATCACCACATTTAGCGTAGTCACAGCACCTGCTTTAACCTCAACATCGGTGATTTTTTTTGTGGCGTAACTTACGTAAGAAATTTCGATGACGTGCTTACCTGGCGTAAGTCCTGGCAATACATATTTACCATCCACATCAGTACCTACACCTTTTGTAGTACCGGCAATCCGCACCGATACACCGATTAATGTTTCGCCAGTCTTTTTATCGGTTACAGTTCCTGCGATTTTACCAGTTCCCTGAGCGAAAACAAATACACTTCCTAATACGAAGATGAAAGTTAGTAGTGCTTTTTTTAGAGTTAATTGTGATTTCAATTTGCCTTATTTTTAATTAGGGCAAAACTATTACCACAATGTTAGCTTGATGTTAG
Organism: Pedobacter sp.; assembly: GCF_965249885.1. Classification (GTDB taxonomy): domain Bacteria; phylum Bacteroidota; class Bacteroidia; order Sphingobacteriales; family Sphingobacteriaceae; genus Pedobacter. Next base: position 810,912 of record NZ_OZ252254.1, read on the forward strand.
CTTGAAATTACCATTTGTTTACCCGCAGGTTAACAAATTGTTAAAGCGTGTATAAACGGCTTTTAAATTAATATTTTAAGCCGATTTTTTTACAGATAAAGTGTAATAACCAAATTGGGCCAATTAACAAAAACTTAACATCTTCTAAAAATGAAGGTTTTTTCCCTTCTATTTTATGGCCAATGAACTGACCAACCCAAGCAAGTACAAAGATGCTTAAGAAGATCATCCAAGCTGCCGGACCATCATGATATTTTTCCCACATCTCTAGCTGCACAATACAATAACTCATCCCTGCAACTACCCAAACCATGATAAAGAACAAAGTTGGAGATAAGGTAAAATAGTAGTAAAGTGCAAATGCCAATAAAAACGACGCCCAATTAAAGTAGCTTTGATACTGCCCTAAAAATGACAACTGAGGAAATGGAATTAACCAAACTAAACCCAGCAAACTGAAAACGATTAACGGCACACAAATCCAATGAATCAATTTATTAGTTCCATTTTGATGGCTTTCTGCATATTTATCAAACAAGATATCTACAGGCTTTCTTTCTGGGGTTTTAACTGTTTTGCTCATAGCTGGCTATTTGGTTTGTAAAAATAAGAAAAGCGATAGAAATTCTATCGCTTTTTAGTCTTAGTATTATTTGAAATCATCATTGTGAGGCACCAAGCAATCTTAAACTTCCTGTCATTCCGACGTTAGGAGAAATCTACTAGCTTAATGCGACCTAATTACAGATTCTTCGCTATGCTCAGAATGACAAATAACATTATTTCGCAAATGCTACTGAGCGGGTTTCTCTAATTACGGTAACCTTAATTTGGCCTGGATAGGTCATCTCAGTTTGGATACGGTTAGAGATATCAGCAGCTAGTAACTCCGCCTGTTGGTCAGTCACTCTTTCGCTTTCTACCACTACACGTAGTTCTCTACCTGCCTGTATAGCAAAAGTTTTCTCTACACCAGGGTATGACATCGCTAACTCTTCCAACTCTTTCAAGCGCTTGATATAGCTTTCTACCACTTCCCTACGAGCACCTGGACGAGCTCCTGAAATAGAGTCGCAAGCTTGAACAATTGGTGCAATTAACGAAGTCATTTCAATTTCATCATGGTGGGCACCTATCGCATTGCAAACATCAGGATGTTCTTTATATTTTTCGGCCAACTGCATACCCAAAATAGCGTGTGGCAATTCTGGATTATCATCAGGCACTTTACCGATATCGTGTAACAAGCCGGCACGTTTAGCCAGTTTTGCATTTAAGCCCAATTCTGCAGCCATAGTAGCGCAGAAGTTTGCTACCTCACGGGAGTGGTGCAATAAGTTTTGTCCATAAGATGAACGGTAACGCATACGGCCTACCATTCTGATCAATTCTGGATGCAAGCCGTGAATTCCTAAATCGATCACCGTACGCTCGCCAATCTCGATGATTTCGTCTTCGATCTGCTTTTTGGTTTTCGCTACGATTTCCTCAATACGTGCTGGGTGAATACGACCATCGGTTACTAAACGGTGTAGCGCTAAACGGGCAATTTCTCTTCTTACAGGATCAAAGCCAGATAAAATAATTGCTTCAGGTGTATCATCAACAATAATTTCGATGCCAGTTGCAGCTTCTAAAGCACGAATGTTACGGCCTTCCCTACCAATTACACGACCTTTAATTTCGTCGTTATCAATGTGAAAAATAGAAACCGAGTTTTCAATGGCAGCTTCGGCAGCTGTGCGTTGAATGGTTTGGATCACTACTTTCTTAGCTTCTTTGCTTGCAGTTAGCTTAGCTTCATCCACAATATCTTTCACTTGCATCAACGCCTGCGAACGAGCTTCTGATTTCATGTTTTCCACTAATTGTGCTTTTGCTTCTTCGGCACTTAAGCCCGCAATAGTCTCCAACTGCTTTACATGTTGGTTTTTAAGCACTTCAACCTCTTCTTGCTTTTTAACAGCTAAAGCGGTTTGCTTTTCTAAATTGTCTTTATGTTTATCTAACTCCTGCTCTTTTCTATTTGCGTTCTCTAGTTTAGCATTTAACGACTGCTCTTTTTGTTTAATGCTATTTTCGCGTTGAGCTACTTCGCTATTTCTTGTTTGAACTTGTTGTTCGTGCTCCGCTTTAAGCTGTAAAAATTTCTCTTTGGCTTCTAGTAGCTTATTCTTTTTTAGAATTTCCGCATTATTTTCAGCATCCTTTAAAATCTTCTTTGCTTTTGCTTGAGCCGCTATTTCCTGTTGTTTTAACAGGTTTCGCAGCAGGTATCTGCCAATTACTATACCAACTACTAAGCTGGCAAGTACGCATCCTACTATTCCTAGTATCTCCATTGTTTGTTGTATAAAAAAACCGTAACTAAATCTTTATGCGTCATGTGTGTTGCCACAATCCATTAACTGAAACATAAAAATTTAGCCACGGCCAAATTTATAGCTAGGTATACCTATCGTAACTGATGAGGTAATAAAGAACGTATTATTTTGCGAAAAATCCGTTTAACAAACTATCTAATTCTTCCACTTTATCGGCAACAGCTGTATCTTGATGTTGTACTTTATGCTCGGTTTTTAAAACCGCAGTAGCATAATGTAATACAGCCATCGATAACAAGTCCTGCTTATCTCTAACCGCATAATTTTCCTGATAGTCTTTTATACGCTCGTTGATAATTTTTGCCGCTCGTCTCACAATCTCCTCTTCTTCCATACTCACCTTTAGTGGGTAAATACGGTCGGCGATAGTTATTTTAATCGAGATTTCTCCCATTTTAGCTTTGTTTCAATTAATCCTGATTGCCTACTTTTTAAGCAATACCACACACTTATCAATTTCCCGCACAAATTCGTTAATTTTTTGCTTTATATCAAGTGTCTTTTCACTTGTTCCTTCAATACTCTTGGCTAGCTTGAGTACTCTAATCTTTTCATCTAACTCGCCCTGCGTAGCTTTCGCTTGTTCTAAGGCCAGTTTTTGCTGTTTATTTTCAGCTTGCAGCAACTGATTTTCTTCTTGCAAAGCATTACACAAATCGATTAAACGATTGGTTTTTTGAAGAATATGATTCAATTGTTCAGCTACTGCAGCCATTTTTTTTAACAGGTTATAAGTTTAAGGTTATAGGTTTTAAGTTTTTCAACCTTGATAACCTGGCACTTTTGACTTTTTACTTTAAACTTTTTTTATCTTATTTCTGCCTTTGCAGTCTGCGCTAAGTTAGCAATAATCTTTTGCATTATTGCATCTATCTGTTTGTCTGTTAGTGTCTGCTCTTCATCTTGCAAAGTAAAACTTAAGGCATATGATTTTTTACCTTCTGGCAATTTATCGCCCTGGTACACATCAAATACCTGTACATTTTTAACCAACTTCTTTTCAGTTTTAAATACCACTGACTTTAATTGCTCAAAGGTTACTGCTTGATCTATCAGCAAAGATAAATCTCTTCTTACGGAAGGATATTTAGGTACTTCTTTATTAATGATTTTGTTTTTCTTCAACGCATCCAATACAAAAGTCCAATCAAAATCCGCATAAAAGATATCTTGTTTGAGGCCTGCAGCTTTTTTATTAGCATTAGTTACCGCTCCAAAACTCACCAAAGTTTTATCGCCTCTAAAATACTTTAATCCATAAGCAAAACTCTCGTTGCTCAGCTCATCTGTTTGGAAACCCGCTAATCCCAGACGTTTCATAATGGCATCTACTGCCGATTTCAAATTATAAAACGTTGCCGGTGTTGATTGTTGATTCCATTGTTCACTTTGTTTAGCGCCACTTAGCAGCAATAGCAAACGCGGACGTTCCACATATTTGCCGTCAATGAAGTGATAGGTTTTGCCAAACTCATAAAACTTAATATCACTATTTTTTCTGTTGACATTATACGCTACACTCTCCAAAGCTGGCTGCAATAAACTTTGTCGCATTGCATTCAAATCAGAACTTAATGGATTCAAGATTTGTACCGCTTCGGCTTCGTTTTTTGAATTTGCCAAACTGGTTAACGAATTACACCAAATCTCTGTAAAACCATTTGCAGTAAGCATATCGGCTGTTAAATTTTGGATGTTCTCTTTGTTTGGTTTAACCGTATATGCTAAGGAAGCATTAACTTTCGAAGGAATTTCGATGTTATCGTATCCGTAAATACGTAAAACTTCTTCTGTGATATCGCATTCGCGGGTTACATCCACTTTATAGGCAGGCACTAGCAAATCTAATCCTGCTGCATCTTCTTTTGCAACTTCAATCCCTAAAGAAGTGATGATTTCTTTGATTTCAATTAATGGAATATTCTTACCAATTAAATCAACAATGTTTTGGTATTTAACTGATACGCTAAATGGATTTGCTTTAACTGGGTAAATATCTGATACCGCAGAAGAAATTTCTCCACCGGCTACCTCTTTAATCAACAAAGCGGCTCTTTGTAAGGCCAATACTGTAATTTCTGGATCAGTACCGCGTTCAAACCTGAAAGATGCATCGGTTTTTAAACCATGTCTTTTTGAAGTTTTACGTACCGAAACTGCATTGAAATAAGCACTTTCTAAAAATATATTGGTAGTTTGATCGGTTACGCCTGAACCAATGCCGCCGAAAACACCAGCAATACACAATGGTTTCTCTGCATCGCAAATCATCAAGTCTTCAGAAGAAAGCTTACGTTCTACTTCGTCTAAAGTAACGAAAGCCGTACCTTCAGCACATTTCTTAACAATGATTTTCTTACCTGCAATTTGATCGGCATCAAAAGCATGTAAAGGTTGTCCAAGCTCGTGCAATACATAGTTGGTCACATCAACCACGTTGTTAATTGGACGAACGCCAATTACTTTCAACTTATCTTTTAACCATTCTGGCGATGACTTCACGGTTACACCACTAATGCTCACACTGCTATAGCGTGGACAAGCATCTTTAGCTTCTACTTCTACCGTTATGTTCAGCTGTTCATTATCGGTTTTGAAAGCACTAACATCTGGCAAGTCATAGCTAGTACGCAAATAAGCAGCTAAATCTCTAGCTACACCTAAATGTGAGGCAGCATCAGCACGATTTGGAGTTAAACCAATTTCGAATAGATAATCATCATCAACGTTAAAGTATTTTTTTGCCTCTAAGCCAATAGGTGCATCTTCGGCCAACACCATAATACCAGCATGCGAATTACCCAAGCCAATTTCATCTTCAGCACAAATCATTCCTTCAGAAACTTCTCCCCTAATTTTAGATTTGTTGATCTTAAAAGGTTCGCCCTCGTTAGGATGTACCGTTGTACCAACCGTGGCTACTACTACTTTTTGACCAGCTGCCACATTTGGCGCACCGCAAACAATTTGCAACAGTTCAGGACCGCCAACATTTACTTTTGTTACGCTTAATCTGTCGGCATTTGGATGTTGAGTTCGCTCCTCTACAAAACCAATTACTAAGCCTTCTAATCCACCCGGAATAGTTTGCACCTTCTCCAAACTTTCTACTTCTAAACCAATATTGGTTAAAATCAACGAAAGTTCTTGCGGAGTTTTATCTGTTTTTAGTATTTGCTTCAGCCAGCTATATGATATTTTCATTTTGGGTATTGAGTAGGACGTATTGCGTATGGCGATAGTTTCACTACGCATATTTCTACACGCATTACGATTTTAAAACGCAAAGATATTATTTAATGCGGAAAGCAAAAAACGAGCGGAAGAGTTTGATGAATAAAATTAGCGCATGCTACCTAGACCACTAAGGATGAGCGCACAGGCGCCGCCGCCAATCACAAACATAATTACTGAGGCAATGACCAACTTCAGCCCTGGATTTTGATTTTGCTCCGTTCGTTTACCAAAAATAAGTTTAATTAAGCCTACTAACAGCATAATTCCCACTACAATCCAGTACAACACAGATAAAGCAACTATTTCCATATTTAAAATTAATTAATTGGACTTATTTTTTCTCTTATTTTATCAATTTTATTATCTCGATAAAAGATGTTCATCGTCTCAAATGGAATCATCTTCATCTTATCGCTCACGATATGTACGCAAGATTTTTTAACGGCACGTACATCAAAATCCAATGGATCCATAAAGTTCATGATGATGATTCGAAATAGGTTATCGTATTTTAATCCGTCCGACTGCACCCGTGGCAAACAACACATCAACTCGCCAAAAGTTCCTTCAGCACAGTCTACAGAAACACCTGTACTAAAAAGGTTGAGCATGTGTTGTTTTAGCCTTTCATCATGCTCAAAAACAATGGTATTTTTGGAGTTGTTCAGCAAGTCTTCCGGATTAATCAAGTTGGTCATGGGAATCACCTCATCATCTACCTTTAATGCGTAAGCCATACAAAGCGCATCCGGATTGCAAGGCACTGGAATTAAATCTTGCGGCGTAAATATAGATTGCTCGTAAATTTTACGTCTTACTTCCGTTAGCGTGATCCTCCCCTGCTGATCACTGTAGTTATCGTTTCTTCCAGCAACCTGCGTAGGCTGAAAAGTGACTCCTCTCACACATTTTTGCTTCAACGCATAATCAATGATATCCCCGATTTCATGATCGTTTAAATCCTTTTGTAAGGTAACCACCAACGTAGTAGATAGATTAAATTGATTTAGGTTTGCGATGGCTTTCTTTCTCACTTCAGTCAGATCTTCTCCCCTCATCTTCGTGAGCACCTCCGGACTAAAACTATCAAACTGCAAGTAAATTTCGAAATCAGGCATGTACGATGCTAATCGCTCTACAAAAGCAACATCCTTCGCAATACGAATACCATTGGTGTTGACCATCAAATGCTTGATAGGTTTCTGCTTTGCCAGATCCAGTATAGCAAAAAAATCAGGGTGTACTGTTGGCTCTCCACCCGAAAGTTGAACTACATCGGGCTCCCCTTCGTTAGTTACCACGGTATCCAGCATTTTATTGATTTCCTCCAAAGTGCGGTGCCTACCATAATGCGGCGATGACATTGCGTAGCAGGTTGGGCAAGCTAAGTTACAACGATCGGTTACTTCAACTACCGTAAGGCACGAGTGCTGTTCGTGGTCGGTACACAAGCCACAATCGTAAGGACAACCATAATGCACTTTTGTATTAAACTTCAGTGGCATTTCTGATTGTTTGTTGTAGTTCCTGATTTGCTTGTAATATTCTACATCATCGGCAATCATTACTTTGCTCTCACCATGCGAAGCACAACGTTTCAGCATCCAAACTTTGGCATCCTGAAAAACAATCTTCGCATCGCAAAGCATCAAACATTCCGGACAAAGGCTCTTCGTATAATCGTAATAAACGTAATCTCTAGTTTTCATAAGCTGTTTGACGAAAAAGCTTGCCGCTTAGCAATCGCCACAAAAATTTATAGTAATAGATAAATATAATGATCGCCGACCAATGAATGCTACTTAAATTTAAAAATAGCGACTGGTACGGCTTTAAGAACTCCATTAAAAACCTAAACAGGAAATATAGCACCATAAAAAGTTTGAATTTTTCGCCATTAGGCAATTTCTTCGACCTTATCAGGATAAAAAACACCAATAGAAAGGAGGCAAACAGTATTTCATAAAGCATAACTGGATGACGTTTTATACCATCGCCCAAATCCATTCCCAATAAGAAATCTGTGGGCTTTCCATAGGTAGGTTCCGCCACCCCCATCAAAAAACAGCCCCACCTGCCGATAATTAAAGCTACCAAGATAGGGATCACATAAATATCTCCGGAAGCAATACGAACTCCTATTATTTTCTTAATGAGTTCGACCCCGAACAAGCCGCCCAACAAACCTCCTGCAATAGTTTTGCTTGCATAGAGCACCTGAAAGTTGAGCTGACTTAAATGGGCAGGATCTTCTAAAATAGCGAATAACCTTGAACCAATTAATGCCCCAAGCATTGCTCCCAACATAATCCAAAGTCGGTTTTGGCTAGATATTGGATCATCAACCCCCTTGCGCATGAAATAATACAAGCGCACCCCTACCAAAAAAGCCAATGTTTCCAGCAAAAAATGCCAATGGTACTGCTGCCCAGCAAAACGAAATTGTAAAGGAAAATCCAAGGATTACAATTCTAGCGTTGCAAAAACAGGGAGATGATCCGAAAAGTAGCGCTGATCTTTACTGTCAGACAGCACCGCATATTTTTGAACTTTAAAACCTTTATTTACGAAAATATAATCGATGCGATCTTTTAAAGGGCTGTCAAACTTAAAACCGTTAAATGTACCCTCTGGACCATAAGGGGCTTGCATGCTGATTTCCTTACTATCGCTCAAAAAAGACTTGATTGTTGCGATGGCTTCTGTTTCTGGAGTCACGTTTAAATCTCCTGTATAAACAACTGGCAGCTTAGGGGCAATTTCCTGGATCTTTTGCTTAATCAGCTTAGCCGACTCTATTCTGGCCTGCACACCAACATGATCATAATGTGTATTAAAAACTAAAAACTCTTTTTTATTTAGCTTGTCATACAACCGCACCCAGGTACAAACCCTATTGAACATGGCATCCCAGCCTTTGCTAGGCACGTTTGGCGTTTGCGACAGCCAAAAAACACCACCATCTTTTTTGCTGAACCTGTTTTTGTTATAATATATTGGGGAGAATTCACCTTTACGTTTACCGTCATCTCTGCCAGCTCCAACCGCTTCAAAATCTGAATTCTCCAACAAAAAATCGTACTGTTCAGCTAAGGCTTCCTGAGTGCAAAGGATATCGGCTTCATGAAATTTTACCAAAGCCTTTACATTATCTTTTCGATTACTCCATGCATTAATACCATCTTTTTCGGTTGCATACCTGATATTGTAAGTAATGATATTGATAGATTGATTTTTTTGGGCCTGCGCTTGAAAGCCAGCAACGAAAAGCAAAAAGATGACGACGATATTTTTCATTTTCTATTTTTTTGTTTCAAATGTAAAGATTTGAAACGATTGAGTATAGTATCTGAGCGCTTAAACGTAACCTTCATCGGCCAAACTTAAAAACGTATCATTATAAACGATGATATGATCATGTACCGCAATTTCCATCATTTTACCTAATTCCATTAGTTTTTTGGTGATATTGATATCGGCACTGCTAGGCTTTAAACTACCTGACGGATGATTATGAGCGAGCACAATTGAAGCAGCGCCATGTTCCAGTGCAATCTTGAAAACAATTTTGGGATCTACTACTGTGCCCGCTTGCCCACCTTTGCTCACAAAGTATTTTCCGATAACGATATTGGCCCTATTCATTAAAAGCATCCAAAACTCTTCATGTGGGAGATCGGCTAAGTCGGCCTTCAACATTTCATGTACGTCAATAGAGGAAGTTACTTTTTGCACTTCAGCTGGTTCAACATCCTTTCTTCGGCGTCCGAGTTCCAAGGCCGCCACGATAGTAATGGCTTTAGCTTCACCAATGCCCTTAAATTTAGAAAGTTCCTTCACGCTGAATTGCGCCAGCTTATGTAAATCGTTTTGGCAAGAACTTAGGATACGCTTGCTCAGGTCAACGGCAGTTTCGTTTCTACTGCCCGAGCCGATTAAGATGGCAATGAGTTCTGCATCGGTAAGCTGTCGCCTACCCTGCTGTAATAATTTTTCTCGTGGACGATCGGCCTCCGCCCAAGCTTTAATGCCGAGTTTGTTTTCATAGATAGACATAGGTGTTGGTTTTTATTTAGAGGAGGATTTCTTCGAGCTTTTTGTTTAAAGCCTCACCTCTTAAATTTATTGCAATTATCTTTCCTTCTTTATCAATGAGAATATTTGAAGGAACCGATTTGATGTTGAATATCTGAGAAACCTCATTATCCCAACCATTAAGGTCGGAAACATGCTTCCAAGCTAAGGCATCTGTAGTAATTGCCTCTAACCAATTACTTTTTTTGGTATCCAGGGAAACACCCAAAATATCAAAGTTTTTATCTTTAAATTTAGCGAACGCATTTACCAAATTTGGGTTTTCTTTTCTGCACGGAACACACCAAGACGCCCAAAAATCGATCAAAACATATTTACCTTTTAAATCGGAAATATTTAGCATCTTGCCCTTAGTATCCTTTTGAGAAAAGGACGGCAGCATGTCTCCAACCTTGAGAATGTACTTTGTCAGTGCCGCATTTTTGATTTGAATGCCGTGAGAAGATGCTTTGGTTTTATCGCTAAAACCATTATATAACTCTAAAATCTTCTCATTCGATAAAAATCTTGAATTCCAGTTAATAAGGATACTTCGCTCTTTTTCAGATTTATTTTTAGCTATATTGGCCAATACAATTTCCTCACCTTTCTTCTTATCCTCTTCTTTGGAAACGTTTAAATCACTTAATTCATTTCTAAGCAGATCAAGTTTTTCTTGGAAGATACTTTTCTGAAGAAATGTTACTTTAGTATCTATATAATTAAATCTGGATGTTTTTCTTGTCAGGGTATCCAACTCTACAATTGTAGGTTTACTATCAACAAAAAAAACTACACCTACAGCTCTTAATTCCGATGGGACATTTTTCAACTCAGCAAATAGCGTTATAACGTATGGAGCTTCTACTTTGCCATTATATTTAAAGCTTCCATTTGTGATAGCTATAGAATCCGATTTGCCATCTCCATAAGAAACCTTCATCATTCCATCTACGGGAGTTTTGTATTTACCAAAAATTTCAAATTTGGATTGACCGAAAGCAAGATCGCTTAACAAGAAAACAGCCAAAAAGAGAGTTATTTTTTTCATCGCATTTTTTTTAGAACAAAAAACGGCATCATCTTTCGATGACACCGTTTCTAATATCGTTAAAAAAAGCGACTATTTCAAGTTGTTAACGAATTTCGTCAACTTAGCTTTATTGTTAGAAGCTTTGTTTTTGTGGATTACGTTTTTCTTAGCTAAACGATCTAACATAGAAATTACTTTCGGAAGCAATTCTAATCCTGTTTTTTTATCTTCAGCAGCACGCAATCTTTTAATGAAAGTACGTGTAGTTTTAGCTTGATATCTGTTACGTAAACGTTTTGCAGCGTTTGCTCTAATTCTTTTTAATGCTGATTTATGATTTGCCATTGTTTAGCCTTTTATTTCTTCTCTGTTTTTATTTTCGGACTGCAAATATAGAGGTAATATTTTTAATTGCAAAATGCTTTTAAAAAAATTTTTCTTATAACGGTTTTGGCCTGAAGGTTTTGGCCAGTAATTACTTATACCTTTTAATTCCAGCGATGCAAATTTAGGTTTTTTGGTTCGAAATTAGTTCAAAAACAGCTAAAATGTTATTTTTGAAAAAAACATATAATTTTGAAGAAACGTATAGCCATTTTTGCTTCAGGTTCAGGCTCAAACGCCCAAAAGATAATGGAGCATTTCAAACGTAGTACCGAAGCCGAAGTTGCACTAGTGCTTACCAATAATCCCGAATCGTATGTGCTACAAAGAGCAGACAGCTTTGAAATTCCATCCCATATTTTTGACCGACAGGAGTTTTACCAAACTGATGAAGTATTAGACCTGCTAAAAAATTTAGACATCGATCTAATTGTACTAGCGGGATTTTTATGGCTTATCCCACAAAATTTATTAAAAGAATACCCCGGCCGCATCATCAACATCCATCCAGCTTTGCTGCCTAAATTTGGCGGAAAGGGAATGTATGGCGACAACGTACACAAAGCAGTGATAGCGGCAGGCGAAACTGAAGGCGGCATCACCATCCATTACGTCAACGAACATTATGATGAAGGTGAGTTCATCTATCAGGCTAAATACCGCATAGAAAAAGACGACAATTTAGAGATGATCAAATTTAAAGGCCAGCAATTGGAGCATCTACATTACCCCCGAGTGGTAGAAATGCTGATTAGGAAAATAAAAAAGTAAGTCATCACACCATCCACCTATTTAGCTTTTTGAATGATTTTGACCGAAGATAAATCGTTCACACAAAACTTCAAAAAAGTTAAAACCAAATTTCTTTCTGTCTCGTAAATGAGCTTAGTTCAATAAAACGAACGGAGGCTCAAGCTTATGGGAAGAACCATTACCTATTTCGTATTTTTCTTTTTGCTATTGGGTTTTGTACGCCACATTGAAGAAAGCGCAAAACCACAAAGCAAGCGAGTACCCGCAGCTAGTATCAGCTCAGCGTATGCCATGAGCGTTGACGCTTGCGACATCGACGAAATTTACCCATCCATTAAGCTTGGCAAAACTCAAGATTTCATGGTTGCCTCCATTAGCGTACTATTCTTTAAAACAATGCTAGCACAAGTTTTTAGATCAGTAACACCTTCGCTTTGCGACACTTTCTTAGAAATCCCCCAACGACCACCGCTTGTATAAGCAAAAACATCGCCTGGTAAAACACTCACCAATTTAATTAATCTTAACTCTTAAAATCATGATGAATGACAAAAAGGTATCGCTTATAGCGACACTGCTACTTTCTATTTTATTCGCCCTAACCTCTTGCAAAAAAGACAAATCTGGCGAAAGTTTGGTAATGGGGCCAAACGTTAATGTTTACCTATTAACAAACGACAATAAATTGTTGATGGTTAATGCACAAAACCCTCAAATTGTTAATGCCCAAGTGAGCATCACCGGTCTACAAACCAGCGAACAAATTGTTGGCATCGATTTCAGACCAGCTACAGGACAACTTTACGGACTGGGCAATAGCAGTAGGGTTTATGTGATTGATCCTAAAACTGGAGCAGCGAGAGCAATAAATAGCACACCTTTTAGCCCCGCTATAACAGGTACAGCTTTTGGTTTTGATTTCAACCCAACGGTAGACAGAATCAGATTGGTAAGCTCTAACGGCCAAAATTTACGCTTAAATCCAGAGACTGGAACAGTAGCCGCTACTGATATGAACATCAACGGCGTAAGCAATGTGAAAATCGGAAGCGTAGCCTACACAGAAAACAAAGCTGGGGCAGCTACCACCGTACTTTTCGATATTGATGCAACCACCAACAAACTGTACAAACAAGATCCACCAAATGATGGAAAATTAGTAGAAGTTGGCGATTTAGGCTACGACATTGATGAAGCTGGTGGCTTTGATATCAGCTCAGAAGGTGTTGCACTTGCTGCCTTATTAAACAATGGAAAATACGGCTTATTTACTATTGATGTAACTACCGGAAAAGCAGGCAAAATTGGCGATTTTGGCCAGCAAATAATAGGACTTGCCATACCAACAGCTCCAGTAGCTTATGCAGTATCAAACAACAATGAGCTTTTGATTTTCAACCACACGAGTGCAAATCCTAGCATTGTAGTTAAAACTATTACAGGTATACAAACCGGCGAAAGTATTGTTGGCTTAGACATGCGTCCACTGAACGGACAACTGTACGCATTGGGCAGCACTAGCAGAATTTATACCATCAACGCATCATCGGGTGCAGCTACGGCTATAAGCGCTAATCCGCTAAGCACTTTGCTATCAGGAACACATTTTGGTTTCGATTTCAACCCTACTGTTGACAGAATAAGGATTGTAAGCCATTTGGGTCAGAACTTGAGAGTGAATCCTATGGACGCAACCTTAACCGTGGATGGTGCAATAACCTTAGCCAATACCGCTGTAACCGGCGCTGCATACACCAACAATTTTGCTGGCGCCACAACAACTGTACTGTTTGATATTGATGCTACTGCCAACCGCTTATATAAACAAGACCCACCTAACAACGGAACCTTGGTTGATGTTGGTCCATTGGGAATTGACGTGGAAGGCAGTAACGGCTTTGATATTGGCGGCGCAACAGGCATAGCTTACGGCATTTTCACCGTAGGAACAACGCAACGCATTTACACGGTGAACTTAAACACTGGTGCAGCAACACAATTAGCTATCATAGCCACCCCTGTAAGAGCTTTTACCGTTGGCTTAGGTTTTTAATACTCAATTTAGTCCCTGCTTGTTTAGCAGGGACTTTTTTAAACACGGCATACCAGAAAATTTCATTTCAATTTTAGTAAGCCACACCATCTAATTTTATTTCAAAAAGCTACTCTAAAAATCGTCTGATTTTCATACCTTTGCGGCTCAAAACAATACCATCAAAATGAGCCAATCAGTAAAGATCAAAAATGCCTTAATTTCAGTTTATTACAAAGATGGTTTAGCACCATTGGTTGAGTATTTAGGCCAACAAGGTGTAACCTTATTTAGCACCGGCGGAACAGAACAGTTTATTAAAGACCTAAACGTTCCGGTTACCGCTGTGGAAGACTTAACTAGCTACCCATCTATTTTAGGTGGACGTGTAAAAACGTTACACCCAAAAGTTTTTGGAGGCATTTTAAACCGCAGAAGTTTGGCGGGTGATCAAGAGCAGATTGCACAATACGAAATTCCAGAAATTGACTTGGTAATCGTTGATTTATATCCGTTTGAGGAAACAGTAAAAAATGGCGGCACTGATGAAGAAATCATTGAAAAAATTGATATCGGTGGTATTTCTTTAATTAGAGCTGCAGCAAAAAACTTTAACGATGTTGTAATTATCGCTTCAAAAGATGATTATTCTACTTTGTTAGAACAATTGCAAGCACAAGATGGCGCAACTACACTGACACAACGTAAGTCCTACGCCAAAAAAGCGTTCCATACTTCTTCTCACTACGATACTGCCATCTTCAACTACTTCAATAACGAAGAACCTTTAAACGTATTCAAAGAAAGTATTGCTAGCGCACAAACTTTGCGTTATGGTGAAAATCCGCATCAAAAAGGAACATTTTACGGCAATTTAGATGAGATGTTCACCAAACTAAACGGAAAAGAACTTAGCTACAACAACTTGGTAGACGTAGATGCAGCGGTGAGTTTAATTGATGAATTCGAAGAACCTACTTTTGCTATTTTAAAACACACCAACGCTTGTGGCGTAGCTTCTAGAAGCAGTATTAAGCAAGCTTGGATTGATGCTTTGGCTTGCGATCCAGTTTCGGCATTTGGCGGTGTATTGATTGCCAACAGAGAAATTGATTTAGCTACGGCTCAAGAAATAAACAACTTGTTTTTTGAGGTATTGATTGCCCCAAGTTACGAGGCAGCTGCTGTCGAGCTATTTAAAACTAAGAAAAATCGAGTTATTTTAAAACGTAACTATGTTGAATTGAACAAAAAACAATTCAAAACTTTATTAAACGGCGTAATTGAGCAGGACAAAGATTTAATTATTGAAGGTCCTGATCAAATGACAACCGTTACTGAAAAAGCGCCAACTGCACAAGAATTAAAAGACCTACATTTCGCTAACAAAATAGTGAAACACACCAAATCTAACACTATTGTTTTGGTTAAGGATGATGTTTTAATTGCAAGTGGCGTTGGTCAAACTTCAAGGGTAGATGCATTAAGACAGGCTATCGAAAAAGCAGTATCATTTGGATTTAGCGTAAAAGGCGCCGCTATGGCTTCTGATGCTTTCTTCCCGTTCCCTGACTGCGTGGAAATTGCCGCTGATGCTGGTATTACTTCTGTATTGCAACCAGGTGGTTCTATTAAAGATGCTGATTCAGTAGCTAAAGCCAATGAAAAAGGCATTGCAATGGTAACTACAGGTGTAAGACATTTTAAGCACTAGTTAGGGATTAGGTGTTAGGTGTTAGGGATTAGGGATTAGGGATTAGGGATCAGGAGTTAGGAATTAGTTTAAAGAGTACAAACTTACCCAAAAGCTTTTCTCTCCCTCGGGGAGAGATGCCAACAGGCAGAGAGGGATTAAACGTCCCGTCATTGCGAGGAGGAACGACGAAGCAATCTTAAAGCGATTGTTAAGTTGTGAGTTTTTTAGCAAGAACGGAAGTTAATTAAACCCGATTGAAGCGGAAATACTTTTTGTTTACCTGTCATCCGGATCCCGAATTTTCGGGAGAAGGATCTATCGACAAGCAATGTCAAAAATAGATTCCTCGAAACTCGGAATGACAGCAGGGAGCAAACAAAAAGATTGAAGCGGAAAGCGGGACTAACTTTAAAAAACATACTGGTTGTGATTTTCAAGGAGAAAAAACACACTTAATATAATAATTTACCTAATTTTACATTTAGGATATTAGACATATTTGTTAATACAAACGATAACATACCTTTTACATGGGATTATTTAACTGGTTTACGCAAGAAGTTGCCATTGACCTTGGCACAGCGAATACCCTAATTATACATAATGACAAAGTTGTTGTTGATGAGCCTTCGATAGTGGCTTTCGACAGACAAACCAACAAAATTATAGCCATAGGCCGCCAAGCCATGCAAATGGAGGGCAAAACCCACGATAATATTAGAACGGTTAGACCTTTGAAAGATGGTGTGATTGCAGATTTTAATGCTGCTGAAGCCATGATTAAAGGAATGATCCGTATGCTAAACGGAGGCAAAGGTTGGATGTTCCCTTCATTGAGAATGGTAATCTGTATCCCTTCTGGTATTACCGAAGTTGAAAAACGAGCCGTACGTGATAGCGCTGAAATTGCCGGAGCCAAAGAAGTTTATTTGATCCACGAACCGATGGCTGCTGCTGTAGGTATTGGCATTGATGTGGAAGAACCGATGGGAAATATGATCATCGATATTGGTGGCGGAACTACCGAGATTGCCGTTATTGCACTTTCGGGTATTGTTTGCGATCAATCTATTCGTGTAGCTGGTGATAACTTTGACTCGGATATTGTAAACTACATCCGCAGACAGCACAATATTATGATTGGCGACCGTACTGCGGAAAAGATTAAGATTGAAGTTGGTGCTGCACTTCCAGAATTGAGCGATCCGCCTGCTGATTTTGCAGTTCAAGGACGTGATTTAATGACTGGCGTGCCTAAGCAAATCACAGTTTCGTACACCGAAATTGCGCATTGTTTGGATAAATCGATCTCTAAAATTGAGGAAGCTATTTTAAAAGCTTTGGAGATTACGCCTCCTGAACTTTCTGCTGATATTTACCAAACTGGTATTTACTTAACTGGTGGAGGTGCTTTGTTAAGAGGACTAGATAAACGTGTGGCAGCTAAAACTAAATTGCCTGTTCACGTTGCTGAAGATCCTTTACGTGCTGTTGTACGCGGCACAGGCATTGCGCTAAAGAACATCGGCAACTTTAAATTTTTAATGCAATAAGGGGATTTACGAACGTAGATATTAGATTTACGATTGATGAATAGCGAAACTTTAAAAGCAAGAACTAAAGCATATTCGATATCAATTGCAAAATTAATAATCGAACTTCCCAATAATGTGATAAATAAGAATTATTCAAATCAGTTGATAAGATGCTCGAGCTCTGTTGGTGCAAACTATCGAGCCGCCTGCAGAGCTAAATCTACAGCTGATTTTTTGAATAAACTTAAAATTGTTGAAGAAGAACTAGATGAGACGATGTTCTTTCTCGAATTATTAGCAGAGTTTAACGCGGATAGAAAGCAAGTTATCCAAGAAAATTGGCGAGAAGCAAACGAATTACTGTCCATTGTGGTATCTTCGATAGTTACCATTCGCAAGAAAGATCAAAAGTTGTAAATTAATCGTAAATCGTAACTCTAAAATCGTAAATCAGAATGCGTAACCTTTGGATTTTTCTTAGCAGATACAACGCATTTTTCTTTTTCATCATATTTTTTACTATTGGCATTATCTTAGCCATACGTAACAATGCTTATCAGCGCAGCACTGTGCTCAATTCCACCAATGAAGTTGTGGGCACTGCTTATAAACGACTGAACGTTATCAAACGTTATCTTAATTTGGGTCAAGTAAATGATAGTCTCGCAACCGAAAATGCGCTGTTGAAAACCCAGTTAATGGCAATTTTAAATGCCGACAGTACCAAACTTACCAGGATTAAAGATAGCGTTAATCAAGTGCAATATACATTAATAGCGGCTAAGGTGATCAAAAATTCGGTAACGCTAACCAATAATATCATCACAATTAATAAAGGCGCTAAGGATGGAATCGAAAAGGATTTAGCTGTGATATCTCCGGGAAAAGGTGTGGTGGGTTTCGTACAGAATGTATCAGAAAATTTTGCTACAATTAGGCCTTTACTGAATCAAGAAACAGCTGTTAGCGTGGTACTAAAAAAGGATAATGCTTTTGGAAGCTTAGTTTGGGGTGATAATAACTTTGATTACCGTAAAGCTTACGTGAAAGAGATCCCCAACCATTATATAGTAAAAGTTGGCGATACCATCATCACATCTGGATCAGGAGGTTTCCCTAGAGGGGTTGAAGTTGGTAAAGTAACGAATACTGGTGTGAGTACGGGCGATAATTTTATGACTTTAGAAATTTCACTATTTAACAACTTTAGTACGTTACAATATGTGTATGTGATAAAAGATAAGTTAGCCAACGAAATAAAGGAACTACAGCAGGAGGTTAAACGATGAGCGGAAGACTATTAATCATCAACTTACTAAGATGGATGACACTTTTATTTGTGCAAATTTTCTTGCTCCGTAACCTGGCATTTTACAATCTTTCGACACCATTTGTTTATGTTCTTTTTATACTAATTCTACCTTTTCAAACGCCCAACCTTTTACTTTATATTTTGGCATTTGCCACAGGCATTACGCTTGATGCGTTCTATGATACCTTGGGAGTACATACCAGCGCCTGTATTGCCATGGCATTTGTGCGTACTTTATTTATTTCAATTAGCTTAAACCGCGATGCAACCGACGAGCCTGAACCAACATTGGGCAATATGGGGCTTAGGTGGTTTTCTTTGTATGCAGTATTGTGTATTTTTGTACACCACTTAATTTTATTTTTTCTAGAAGCTTTTAAATTCAGCTCGTGGAGTTACACTTTGAGTAGAACTTTATTAAGTGTTGTTTTTACGCTATTTACTGTATTACTTGTGGAGTTTATTTTCCACAATAGAAAATCGGCATAAATGGATCAACTGTTTAACAGAAAATACATTATTCAGGGACTTTTTGTTTTGCTAGCACTTGTACTGCTAGGCAGGTTGTTCTATATTCAAGTGGCCAGCGACAAGTATTTTCTGGATGCAAATAATAACGCCTTAAAGAAACAGTTTATTTATCCAGCCCGAGGAGTAATTGTAGACAGGAAAGGTAAAGTTTTGGCACAAAACCAGCCTACTTACGATTTAATGGTAACGCCAAATGAGGTGAAGCCATTTGACACCCTTTCACTTTGTCGCATTATCGGGATTGATATCACCGAATTTCGGGAAAAGTTCAGAAAGGCAAAGGTTTATTCCCGATATCAGGCATCAATTTTTCAAAAACTACTCTCCATAGAAACTTATGCCACCTTGCAGGAGCGCATGGCAAATTATAAAGGTTTCGACGTGCAAAAAAGAACTATCAGGTATTATCCGGATAGTATTAGCGGACAGCTTTTAGGCTATATCAAGGAGGTGAACCAAAGAGAGATTGATAGATTTCAAGGTTATTACCGTCCCGGCGATTACATTGGAAAATCGGGTTTAGAAAAGCAATACGAAGTTGATTTAAGAGGGCAAAAAGGAATTAAACGAATTCTATATAATGTGCACAATGTAGCTCAGGGAAGCTATGCTGAAGGCCGCTTTGACTCCCTAGCTGTTGCAGGGGAACAACTTACGACCACCATTGACGTGGAATTGCAAAAACTTGGAGAACAGCTATTGGCTAATAAGTTGGGAAGTATTGTGGCCATTGAACCCAACACTGGCGAAATCTTGGCTTTTGTAAGCAGCCCGGGTTACGATCCAAATAAAATGGTAGGCCGAGAAACTGGAAAAAACTATCAGCAAATTTCTGCTAATCCTTATCGTCCATTGTTTGTGCGTCCTATAAAAGGACGTTACTCTCCAGGTTCTGCTTTTAAACCTTTAGATGCATTAATTGCACTACAGGATGGCGTTATTGACCCGAACACCACGTTCAACTGTCCCGGGTATTACCAAGCTGGAAACAGGAGATTTAAATGTGAACACGTAGATGGAAATATCGCCCTGCGAAAAGGTATAGCTAGATCTTGCAACACCTATTTTTGGACTATTTTCGCAAAAATGATGGTCAAAAAAGGACTGAAAAGCCAAAGTCAGCACAAAGCTTACGATGAATGGCAGGAAAAAGTTCGCAAATTTGGTATCGGCGATACGCTGGGAATCGATTTCCCTGGAGAAAGTGCGTATAAACTATTTACTGCCGACGACTACACCAAACGTTATAGCAAATATTGGGGTTATACCACCATTTTATCAGTAGGTATTGGACAGGGTGAAGTAACCACTACTCCGCTACAAATGGCGAATATTATGGCTATTATTGCAAACAGGGGCTACTATATTAAACCGCACCTAGTTAAAGGTATTGGTAACGATAAACATATTGACCCTAAATATAAAGAAAAGCACTATGTAGATATTGATGCTAAATATTTTGACCCTGTTATAGATGGAATGCAGGACGCAGTCAATACGTCTATCGGTACAGCTACAGAATCTCGTATACCCGGCATTTTGATGTGCGGCAAAACGGGAACGGTACAAAACGTACACGGTAAAAACCACTCGGTGTTTATTGGCTTTGCCCCTCGTGAAAATCCGAAGATCGCCATCGCAGTGATTATAGAAAATGGCGGCTACGGCGGTGCGTACGCAGCTCCTATCGCAAGTTTCATCACCGAAAAATACTTAACCGATAGTTTGAAAGGCAGAAGAATAAATGGCGCAACAATAGAACAATATAAAGCAGATAACCTACTCCCAATTTTAAAAGATAAACTTCCTGCTAAACCTAAATTAAAAGTGGACACCAGCAAAGTAGATTCTACAAAGCAAAAAGCGCCTATTAGACCAGCTCCATTAAAAAAAATTAACAAAAGTGCTATCTTAACAAGAAAAAATGCAACAGCAAAATAGCAGATTCTTTTTTAACGTTGATTGGATCACCATATTAATTTATATGGCTTTGTGTGCTATTGGTTTCGTTAATATTTTTTCTGTGCGTTTTGACCCAGATACTTCAACCGCATTTAACTTTAGCGACGAATACGGAAAGCAATTGATTTTCATTATTTCTGCACTGGTTTTAGGCTTATCTATTTTATTGTTAGATGCGAAGTTTTTCAGTGTGTTTGCGCCTATTGTTTATGGAATAACCATTTTACTTTTGGTAGCGGTATTGGTGGTGGGCAGAAACGTGGGCGGTAACCAAGCATGGATACCTATTGGATCATTCAGGCTACAACCTTCTGAATTTGCTAAATTTGGCACAGCTTTATTGTTGGCGAGATATATCAGTTCGTTCAATATCAAACTGAATACTTTAAAACCTATCGCTATTTGTGCAGCCATCATTATGTTACCGATGGCGTTAATTATGCTTCAGCCCGATGCGGGATCGATGTTAGTTTTCCTGTCATTTATGTTTCCATTATACAGAGAAGGATTACCTGGCAACCTATTGATTATTTTTTGGGGAGCAGTGTTGTTATTTATTTTGAATCTCTTTGTTGCCCCTAGCCTACTAATTTTTGCAATTTTAGTTATAGGTGCCTTATTTGCGTACAACTCGAGAAAAAAAATCAGGCGAATCGTTAACATAGGAATTATCACCTTGGCTGCTGTGGCGTATTTATTTGTCGCCAAATTCGTTTTCGAAAATGTATTGAAACCTCACCAGCGCACCCGTATAGAGCTAATTTTGGGACTTACGACAGATAATAAAGGTGCAGGCTATAACGTAAGACAATCCAAGATTGCAATTGGCGCAGGACAGCTCACTGGGCGTGGCTTTTTAGAGGGTACGCAAACTAAGTTTGGATATGTGCCCGCTCAAAGTACTGACTTTATATTCTCCACTATTGGAGAGGAATGGGGATTTGTTGGCTGCTTTGTCGTTATAGGCCTTTATTGCTTTTTACTATTGCGTATAATTAACATGGCCGAACGACAGCGATCCGTTTTTTCCCGAGTGTATGGATACAGTATTGCTTGCATTCTTTTCTTCCACGTGTTTATCAATATTGGAATGACGATTGGCATTATGCCAGTAATTGGGATACCATTGCCGTTTATTAGTTATGGTGGATCCTCTCTGTGGAGTTTTACCATATTGCTATTTATCTTCTTGAAATTAGATTCCAACAGGATGGGATTTATTTAAGATAGTGTCTAGGAGTTAGGGATTAGGAACTAGTTGACAGTATTCGGTAAAAATCATCTTAGACGAACATCCAGACTATTACCCAACTTCCAGTACCTACACCAAGCTAGTCTTTAAACCTTCTGTTTAGCAACAAATAAAATTTGTCTACAGTGGCTTGCTTTTCAGCCCAATTGTTTTTAACAGCGTAGTTTTTTTGAAAGAAGTTATCCGCAGCATCAAAATTTGGCATTTTATTGGCAATATCGATAGCTTCTGCATAAGCTAAGTTATAACCGTTGAACAAATCTTTAATGTATAATAACTTATCATTTAAATTGATAGCAGCCTTTAAATCAGTAATCACACTTCCAGAGGTTTCGTTCAGGCGAGTGCTTGTATTTTTACCTGCCAGAATATCATTCAAAGTAGGTTTGGCGGCATTTTCTTCAACTTTAGCCACTGGTACTACCGGCTGATTAACCTCAACCGCTGGCTTTGGTGCCTCTATAACTACAGGTTCTTGAACTATAGGCGCAACAATTGGAAGTTCCTCTTTGTGTACCAAAAAAGGCTCAGGGCCTATCTCATCCTCTTCCAATTCCTCCGGATTTCTAATCAGGTTCTCCTTAACTCTACGCTTCTGCGCTAAAATTAATTCTTCTTCCTCGCTTAACGGCCTATCAAATAGTTCATCGGCGCCTTTTTCCTCAAAATCAAACCTATCGTCCTCAGAATAGCTGTTGCTGTTAAGAATAAACTCAAAAGTTTGTGTAGGCTCTTCGTCTAACCGAAAAATCTCCTTCTCATGTTCAACGTCCAATGGTGCTGGTTCTTTCACATCAAGTATTATAGCAGGCTCGGGTTCAACATCCTGCACATCAGCAAAAGTAATAGCTTCAACTTGCTGCACATCATGCAGTTCATCGCTTACTTCGTTATCAACCACCATTTCATCGGTAATTGGCTCGGCAGCTGCAGGCAAATGAGGTAATGCTTGAGGCACTAAGTTTAATTTCTTGATAATTTGGATATGATCTGCCAAGAAATTAGCATTAGCCAGAAACAATTCTAGTTCTAACTCACTCAACTGATCTGGATTTTGTGCTAAAAACTGATATTGATCGTTCAATTCGGCAAGTATGTTCCCTAGTTTTTTGAAAAGAGCTTCTTGTTTCATCTGTGCTATATTTCTAAGTGTAAAATAAACTTCTTCCGAAGAGAAAGTTCTTGAATGTATTATTTGCCTGACGTACAGTTTAACACATTCTTTTAACGAAAGTTTTGGCTTTTTATGTTAATAAACTAAATCAAAAATACTATAAAAATCCGTTATATTCCCTCTAATAATTATATCTTCTTATAGTTGAGGAGAGAACGATAATTTAATTTGATATGCCTATCGATGATATTGCATATCAGAGCAAATTTATCTAAGTTTGGCTAAAAATACCTTTACAATGTTATTTAGCGAACAAAACTTTAGACGGGGAGAAATTAGTGGCAGTATTGAAGTAGTTTGTGGCTCGATGTTTTCTGGCAAAACCGAAGAACTGATCAGAAGATTAAAAAGAGCGCAAATCGCTAAATTAAATGTAGAGATTTTTAAACCTAAAACAGACACTCGTTACGACGATACCGCCGTAGTGTCACACGATTCAAATTCTATACAATCCACTCCGGTAGACCATTCCTCTGCAATTTTATTATTAGGCGCAAATACGCAAGTAGTAGGCATTGATGAGGCCCAGTTTTTTGACGACGGACTGCCCGAGGTTTGCAACACTTTGGCACAAAAAGGAATTAGAGTAATTATTGCAGGCTTGGATATGGACTTTTTAGGCAAGCCATTTGGACCAATGCCAGCATTAATGGCCATTGCCGAACATGTCACCAAAGTAAATGCCGTTTGCATGCAGTGTGGTAGCCCAGCTGTTTACTCTTACCGCACCGCAGCTAGCGAAGCAAGGGTACTACTAGGTGAAAAAGACAGCTACGAACCGAGATGCAGAGCTTGTTTTAATAAGGATCATTAGTTAGTTCATTGGTCATTGGTTCATTGGTTTATTGGCCATTGGTTCATTAGTATCAACATTTGGTTTTTGATTATTGAATATTGGTAATTGATTGTTAAACATTTCCCCCTACCTCACTACCATTTTTTTACTTTGCTTGAATTTTGCGGTACTTAACCGATACACGTAAGTCCCTTTTGCTAACCTGCTTAAATCAACATAGAAACGATAGGCACCAGCACCGAAAGCACCAGATGCCACTGTGGCCATTTTCCTACCCTGAATATCATAAATGCTTAATTCCATATCAATATTTTCAGGCAAATCCACAGGAATGTAAGTGAATTTATTTGCCGAATTTGGATAGTTTTGTTTCAAAGCGTAATCTTTTGGCAATTCGCTAATTGGCTTAATGTTCACCACGTCATACTTCGTTTTTGCCGCTTCACTTACTGCAATCAATTCATTCTTATCATCAGCAACTAAAAAAGCATAGGCCACCTTAATGGAACCGCCTTTCGATATATTATACGGACCACTTCCCAACGTGAACATCACATCGTACCCGTTTGCAATATCTTGCCCTAAACCTTGAGCTTGAATCCCCGACGTTAGCGTCTGATATTTTTCGGCGATGGAAAAACTGTTGTCAGCTATTAAACTATTGGGCGAGTCGTAAGCCAAAGGATAATAAGCTGGCGCTGCAGATAAGTTGAGTAATTTAACACCTGCATACGGGTGGGAAGCATTCTTTTTCGCATAAACATAAGCCATTTCTGTTGCAGCATTGTAGGCTGTCGCATTAGCCGACGATTCATCCAAATCCCAATCTGTAAATAAACCGGTATAAATATTGTGCAAATCTGCACCACTGGTATTGGTCAGCTCATACTCCATAATTACGTACTTGTCATCAGCAAAACTATCAAAGGCTAAAGCTCTGGCGGTTATTCGCAAACCGATGGGATTGGCAGCAGCCTCGTCGGTAAATACGCTGGTACCTTCAAAAGCGGCAATGTTGGAAACAGACATTGCTGCAGTTTTAGTACGCTTAAAATCTTCGTTAGAAGTAGATGAAACCCTAGCATTATTCATCACTTGGGTACTTGATTTAGCCACTAACAATGCAGCCTCAAAGAGCATATTTTCATTGTTGTAAATGAACCCCAAGCCTGCAGTAGCGTTGGCTTTGCTAAATCCCACTCTACCATTTGAAGTTAATGTAGTCTTTATCTTATTTACAGTGATGTTAATATAATCAAGAGCAACCGCCGTTTTAAAGACTTCAAAATCAGTGTAAGTGCCACTATTTCCTGTGTAGCGAAGGTTAAAAACGACTTCATGATTTTCCGGAGCATCAGCTAATATCTTGACTCTAACAGGCGCAATATTACTCTTTAATTCAGCGGTGCTGAAATCACCAACATCAACATTTTGATCAAGAACCTGAACATATGGACTGCTACTAGTGACATTTAGTTTTAGTCCAGCGACGGGGCTGAGGAAATTTTTGAGCGCAATTTTCATTGTAATTTCGGTTCCTGGTGCCCTATTGCCAAAACCTTGATCAGTAATACTAATGTTTTGATACCTAACGGCAGTAGCGTTTTCAGTAAGCGCTCGGAAGACATTCAACCTGCCTTTGCCCAGTAAATTCACATAATTTGGGTTTTGAGCATTGATATTGTCTGCAGTTGCTTTTAACAACTCGCCTATTTGCATGCCAGTGTAATTTGGATATTTCGCTTTTAATAATGCCGCAGCGCTGGATACCAGCGGAGCCGCCATTGACGTGCCCGAATAATAAGCATAACTATTATTGAAAACCGTATTGTAAATGCCTTCCCCTGGAGCAGAAATATCTACATAAGTACCGTAATTGGAAGCTGAGCCTTTGGTATCATTGGAATTCAAATTCGCCACTGCTAACACACCATCAAAAGCCGCAGGGAAAATGGGAGTATCATTGCCAGCGTTACCTGCCGCCGCCACTACCAAACAACCTTTACTAATGGCATAATTAACCATTTCTTGACCAAATTGACCGCCACCTTCGCCACCCCATGAGCAATTGATAATCTGTGCACCTTTGTCGGCAGCGTATTTAATTCCTTCGTAACCTTTAAAGATCGTTCGTCCATTGTCATCGGCACCCGCTTTAACAATTAACAATTTGGCGTTGGTTGCTACACTAGCCACACCAATTCCATTATTTGTTACCGCACCAGCAATTCCACTCACATGCACACCATGATCTGCTCCTGCGCTTTTTACGTTGGGGTCATTATCGCCAATCATCGTAGTAACAGAAGCACCACAAAAATCCCAGCCTGCATAGTTATCTATGTAACCGTCGCCATCGTCATCAATTCCGTTGACTGGATCGGCCGTGTTGTAATAGATGTTAGCGGCTAAATCTTGATGGGTAAGTTCAGACCCCGAATCGACAATACCAATAATTACGTTTGAGGCGTTTCTCAATACATCCCAGGCCTGCGGTGCTTTTACTTGCGACAAATAAAATTGTGTTCCATACGCCGCGTCATTTGGTGTGTACCAAGTAGTGTGAATATAACTTGGCTCGGCGTAAGCAATTTGATCATTTTGCAGTAGCGCATTAATTACTGTTTCTATCGGTGCATTACCTGTGTATTTCGCTTCAAAGTAGTTTTCGAAATGGAAATTCCCAGACACACTCTCAACTGCATTTTTATTAGTTTTGAAAATGGGCTCAAGCGCCGACAAAATTATACCGACATCTTTTAATTCGCTTGACACACTCTCGGTTATAGCATTAAGTCTAGTACCATCTTTATATTTAACGATTATGGTATTTGGAAGGTAATCAGCTTTACTAACTCCTTTTGGAAGTGTAAACTTGAGTTGTTTTTTAGGCTGCTCAGCGTTATTAAAAGCAAATAACACGAATACCAAAACCAAAAGAAAGTAGAGTTTTTTCATAACCTTTTAGTGTTAAGCTAAGGTACATATTCTGATTCCATCAAACAACAAGACAAAATCCCCCTGAATATTGTCGTATTTAGCCCTCTTTTAGAAATTTAATATTCGGAATTTTGATTTACATACTTTAAAACCTAAAACTATGACTAAAGAGATTTGGCTAAACTTACCCGTAAAAGATGTTAAAAGTACCACAGATTTTTTCAATGCACTTGGGTTTGCAGTGAACAAAAATGCGCCGCAAAGCGATACAATGGTATCATTCAAAATAGGTCAAAAAGATTTTATTGTGAATTTTTTCACCATGGAGGTATTTAAAAGCTTTACTAGTTTCAAAATTGCCGAATTAGATAATGCTACTTCCTGTCTAATTTCTATTGATGCTGAAAGCAGAAACGAAGTTGATGAAATTTTAGATAGAGCCGCGGAGGCAGGTGCTATAATTTACGCAAAAGGCGGCGAAAAAGACGGCTGGATGTATGGTGGTGGCTTCACCGATTTAGATGGCCACAAATGGAACGTATTATTTATGGACTTTAGTAAGTTTAAACAGCAATAGTATAAAAGTTTTAAATTATCTCATTGATATTCAAGCATTCCTCTGTAAATTACCTAAAAACGGCAGCGGTATTTAATCGCTTGCATTAAACTTCAAAATATGGAAAGACTGTATTTCAAAACCGAAATCAATGCCAGTAAAGAAAAAGTTTGGGATATTCTTTTTGACGAAAAAAGCTATCCGCAATGGACAAGCGTGTTTTCAGAAGGTTCAAGAGCGGTAACCGATTGGCAAAAAGGAAGTAAAGCCTTGTTTTTAAATACTGAAGGCAACGGAATGGTTTCGGAAATTGCCGATCGCATCACCAACGAGTACCTATCTATCAAACATTTGGGCTTTTACAATAATGGTGTGGAAGATTTGGAAAGTGAAGAGGTGAAAAAGTGGAATGGCGCACATGAAAATTATAAATTAAGCACACTAGATGGCAAATCAATTTTGAGCGTAGAAATGGACAGCACACAAGAGTATAAATCCTATTTTGAAGAAACTTGGCCGAAGGCGCTTGAAAAAGTAAAAGAATTGGCGGAAGCTTAAAAGGAGTAAATTATAATGAGTAACTGCCTGCCATAGTTCAGAAAGGTAGTATTAAAGCGTAAGTCCAAAATCTTACTTTGAGCTATAACTCGACCTATTCTTTGCGGAAGCTTGGCGCACTTTGTATCCTTTGCGGTTTAATATTTTTTTAACGCAAAGTTTTTAAAGTTTCGCAAAGAGCGCAAAGTTGGCATACCGCTTTAAAAATATCACAAGCCACCCTTAGTGAAAATTTATCTTAAAATCTAAGTCCAAAATCTTACTTTGAGCTATATCTCAACCTATTCTTTGCGGAAACTTGGCGCACTTTGTGTCCTTTGCGGTTTAATATTTTTTTAACGCAAAGTTTTTAAAGTTTCGCAAAGAGCGCAAAGTTGGCATATCGCTTTAAAAATATCACAAGCCACCCTTAGTGAAAAATTTATCTTAAAATCTAAGTCCAAAATCTTACTTTGAGCTATAACTCAACCTATTCTTTGCGGAAGCTTGGCGCACTTTGTGTCCTTTGCGGTTTAATATTTTTTTAACTCAATAGGTGTCGTCATTGCGAGGAACGAAGCAATCTTAAAGCGCAAGTTTAGTTGACCTGATTATAATTGTAAGATTGCTTCGTTCCTCGCAATGACGAACATCACTCCAACAAAAAAATCCCTCGATAAAACTACCGAGGGATTTCTATTATTCATATCTAGTAATTAAATACTACTTACAAACTTGCCAAAGCATCATTTAAAGTAGCACTTGGACGCATTACTTTTGAAGCTAACTCATCATTAGGGTTGTAGTAACCGCCAATTTCCTGTGCTTTACCCTGAGCTTCAATTAGCTCAGCAGTAATTTTTGATTCATTTTCAGCTAATGCTTTTGCCAAAGGTTCAAATTTAGCTTTCAACTCAGCATCTTTAGTTTGAGCTGCCAAAGCCTCTGCCCAGTACAAAGCCAAATAATAGTGTGAACCGCGGTTGTCAATTGTACCCAATTTTCTGCCTGGAGATTTATCAGTAGCTAAGAATTTAGCGTTAGCCTCATCTAAAGCATCCGCCAACACTTGAGCTTTTGCATTGTTTTGCGTTTGAGCCAAGTGCTCTAACGATGCTTGTAAAGCCAAGAATTCTCCTAATGAATCCCAACGCAAGTAACCCTCTTGAACAAACTGCTCTACGTGTTTAGGAGCCGAACCTCCAGCGCCAGTTTCGAACAAACCACCTCCATTCATTAAAGGTACAATAGATAACATTTTTGCAGAAGTACCCAATTCTAAAATCGGGAATAAATCTGTTAGGTAATCACGTAATACGTTACCGGTAACTGAAATGGTATCTTCACCTTTACGGATACGCTCCAAGGTAAACTTAGTAGCTTCAATTGGAGATAAAATGCGAATATCTAACCCGTTAGTATCAAAGTTTGGCAAATATTTATTTACTTTTTTAATGATTTCAGCATCGTGTGCTCTATTTTCATCTAACCAAAAAACAGCTGGCGTATTAGATAAACGAGCTCTGTTTACTGCTAATTTTACCCAATCTTGAATTGGCGCATCCTTAGTTTGGCACATACGGAAAATATCACCTTTTTCTACCGATTGCTCGAAGAAAACATTTCCATCGGCATCAGTTACACGGATAGTTCCATTAGCCGAAGCTTGGAAAGTTTTATCGTGGGAACCATATTCTTCTGCTTTTTGAGCCATTAAACCCACATTAGGAACAGAACCCATTGTGGTTGGATCAAAAGCACCATGCTTTTTACAATCGTCAATTGTTGCTGTGTAAACACCTGCGTAATTTCTATCAGGAATCAAGGCTAAAGTGTCTTGCTGTTTACCTTCTTTGTTCCACATTTGGCCCGATGTACGGATCATTGCAGGCATAGAAGCATCAACAATTACGTCCGAAGGAACGTGTAAATTAGTAATTCCTTTATCAGAGTTTACCATCGCCAAAGCTGGTCCGTTTGCAATTGCCGCATCAATAGCCGCTTTCACTTCAGCTTCCTGTGCATTGCCCGCAATTTTAGCATATACATCACCTAAACCGTTGCGTGTATCAACACCTAAATTTCTGAAAAGCTCAGCATATTTTTCGAAAACGTCAGCGAAATAAACCTCTACAATAGCACCGAAAATGATAGGATCTGACACCTTCATCATCGTTGCCTTCAAGTGTGCAGAAAGCAATACTCCAGCCGCTTTAGCCTCTTTAATCGCCTCAGCAACAAATGTTTTTAATTTCGAAAGACTCATTACCGAACTATCGATCACTTCGCCAGCTTTTAGCTTAGCCAAGCCCTTCAATTCAGTAACCGCTCCGTTAGCATCTACAAATTCTATTTTGAATTGCGAATCATTTTCAACAGTTGTTGACTTTTCAGAACCGTAAAAATCTCCTTCGCTCATGCTAGCTACGTTAGTTTTTGAATCTGCCGACCAAGCTCCCATTGAATGCGGATTGGCTTTTGCGTAGTTCTTCACCGCTTTAGGCGCTCTACGATCGGAGTTTCCTTCACGCAATACAGGATTTACTGCAGAACCTAATACTTTTGCATATTTAGCCTTGATTGCCTTTTCTTCTTCAGTTTGAGCATCTTCCGGGTAATTTGGCAAAGCATAACCTTGTTTTTGCAACTCGGCAATGGCCGCTTTTAACTGAGGGATTGATGCAGAAATATTTGGCAATTTGATGATATTAGCCTCTGGCGTAGTTGCCAATTGACCAAGCTCTGTCAATGCATCTCCAATTTTTTGATCATCTTTTAAAAACTCAGGAAAGTTAGCTAAAATCCTTCCCGCTAAAGAGATATCCCTTGTTTCAACATCAATACCCGCTGATGCTGTAAAAGCTTGAACAATGGGTAAGAATGAATAGGTTGCCAACAATGGAGCCTCATCTGTTTTGGTATAGATAATTTTTGATGAATTTGACATGTTTTTTTATTTATGATGTACGAATAAATTGTCCAAATACGGACTGGTTTGATAAAATCGCCTAAAGATAAAAGAAAGCGGCGAATTAAATAACAGCTTAGTGTTATTTATACATAAAAACAACTTACAGTTGAAAGCTACTGTAACAAATACAATATCTTTTCGTTCTAAGAACAACCAAACAACTAAATCATGAATAAAGAAGAATTAATGCAATCCAAGTGGCTCAAAATCTTACTGCCTATTATTATCATCTTTATTGCGATAGGAATTTACCAGAACGGCTACACATTTGGCCAATGGATTTATGCGAAATTGCATCCTTAACTTATATGTTACTGATTGAATGAGGTTAGGCTGATCTTTAAAATACAAAATAGCATAAACGAATTTTATTGCTGAAATGTTATTCTTATGGATTACCGACTAAGTTTCAACAATTAACTTTTTAATCAAAGAAATTTGCCCTAAGTGATAGTAACAATGTTCAATTACTCCTTCGATATTCCTAAGCCAAGTACCATACTTTTCATCTATAAAATGTTGATCAAAAACAACATCTTCCAATTGTTCCACTTTTAAAACAAACTGTGTCGCCTGATGCAAAAAATCGGTTCTTAACCCATCCCAATCATCTCCCGACTTTATTTCAGGCATATCGAAACTGTAGCGATCGCTAATTTCCAGTTTACCCGTTTCAAATGCCCATAATAATCCTTTCAGGTAATAATTAATATGGAAAGTTAGCATAGCGATGGTGTTTAAGCTACCTACTTTTTGGGTGGCTTGCAACCAACTCAAATCTTGCAACTGCATTTTAAAATTTGTGTTGGCAATCCAAGTACCATCCAATAACACCTCGCTAAGTCGAGCGGCAATGGTTAAGTTTCGGTTCATTTACATCAATTGATAATTTTCCCTTGGTTGTTTGCTACCCTTTCTCGAAATTTCTGGATCACTTCCGGAGCTTGCCTTTCCCAATCGGTTACCTCTCCTACAATTCGAAGTGGCGCTGCAGAGCGGTAAGAACGCGTTGGGTTTCCAGGAAACTTTTGATCTGTGAGGTTAGGATCATTTTCGAAATCCCCAGTAGGCTCTACGACGTACACACGCTCTACGCCATTGCCTTTAGCTAAGGCTGCAGCCAAACCCGCTCCGTTTGCCATCGCCGTAAAGTAAATATGGTTCATTTTCAGCGACTGCTGGTAATTGGAGTTTCCTCCAGGATTCAACAAATCTCCCACTTTTAAGTCTGCCTTTGTACCATGATAAAAAGGACCTTGATCTGAGGGGTTATTTTGATGTTGACTGGCTAATGTTGCAAATTGTTCAGCCTCAATTTCATTTTTCAATGCTTGATGACATTTACTCAAGTTTAAATATAAGGATGGCAAGGCACTTTTAACAGCAACATCATTTACATTTGAGGCATGCTGCAATGCTTGTTCAAGCCAATTCAGTTTTTCAGCGGCCTGCTGCTCCAAACGAGCTAAGTAATGGGCTGCTAAAAACTTCTCGAAATCAGCGGTAGCTTCGTCCCAGGCTTGCATGAACAAATCTTTCGCTTTTTCAGGCTCTCCTTGCTGTTCCAGTTCCATACCTTTTAGGCACAATTTAACTATCGGATTAAAAGGGGAAAATTCCATTTGTAAGTTATTTACCAAGATAAAATGTGCGATAGAAATTTAGCGATAAAACAAGCGCTAAATTAGCTACCCTCCTTAATAACGCGTTGAAGCCGGTCAAAATTCTCTTCGTTTTTAGGTGCTACAAACTTTCGCATTTTCTCACCCTCCTCTACGCTAGCAAAAATCATCTTGAATGAGATAAGTGTCTGATCATCGTCTAACGCTTCAAAGCCAACTTCCATATCAAAAAGTGGCTGCGAAAGCCTCGTCCACGCAACTAACCGGTTAGGAACCACTTTAGTA
Organism: Pedobacter sp.; assembly: GCF_965249885.1. Taxonomy (GTDB): domain Bacteria; phylum Bacteroidota; class Bacteroidia; order Sphingobacteriales; family Sphingobacteriaceae; genus Pedobacter. Next base: position 843,978 of record NZ_OZ252254.1, read on the forward strand.
AAAATAGCGGAATTTTCGTAATTTCCTTTCTCGGGACCATGCATGGTTAAGATCCACTTACCGCCGGGCTTCAAATCAAATTCATGGATGGTATTGGTAAAACCTTCGGGACCCCACCAAGTTTTTAGTAGTTCCGCATTAGCGAAAAAATTATAGACTACGTTTATTGGGGCATCAATAACCCGACTGCTTAAGACCTCACGATCAGTTGACTGTTCCATCTTTAATTCAATTGTAAAATGATATATAAACTTATGATTTTCTTAGATGATATTAAGTATTGAAATAGTATTTGCATCAATTATCTTCTTTACTTTAACGCAGCTAGCCCGAACAAACCTCCAGACTACCGCAAACATTTTTGTATTTCAGAAGTTACTTTGGAAATGAACATTAAATCAACCCACAGTATTTTTAGGACTGCAACCTCAATTATTCTATACACAGCTGGACTAATCATCCTACTTTGGTTTCTATTGAAAATTTTAAGTGTTGTACTACTCGGCATTTTCGCTATTGTTTTAGGACTTATCATCAATGCGCCAGTAAGCCGTCTTGAAAGGAAAGGAATGAAGCGGTGGCTAGCCTGCCTGATTGTTTTTTTAGTCATTTTTGGAATCATAGCACTGCTCGGATGGATGGTGGTTCCCCACATGAGCAACCAACTAGATGTGCTGATTGGCAACATCCCAAAATACTACGCCAGTATATCTGAATATCTAGATAAGTTGCTGAAGAAATTCCCAGAGCTTAGGAAAGAAATCAGCGAAGGCGGAAATGCAATTTCCTCTGCAATTCCTTCCCTTGGCAATACCGTGATGGGCATTGGCAACTTTTCATTTTCTATTTTAGGTGGCATTTTCGTGTTCATCGTATTTGTATGTATGGTGGTATTTTTCGTCGCAAACCCAAAACCTATCATCGAACTGTATCTTACTGTATTCCCCATAAAACAGCGAGAAAAAGCAGAAAATGCGATGAAACACACTTCTGTAATGCTAGTTGGCTGGATGAAATCCAACCTGATTGGAGGCGCTATTGAAGCCGTGCTAGTTTACGCTTTCCTTACGTTGATGAATGTTCCTGGCGCATTGGTATGGGCGGCCTTAGCCTTTTTTTCCGAGCTTATTCCTAAAATAGGTTTTTACATTATGGCTATTCCCCCTACTTTGGTAGCTCTTTCTGTAAGTCCGGCTACGGCACTTTGGTGCCTAATTTTCTTCCTACTACTTAACGAGCTCATTTCAGATTTCTTGATGCCCAAGCTGAGGTCTTCTACGATGAACATCCATCCCATGTCATCACTTTTCTTGTTGCTGGCGATGGGCACAGCATTTGGATTAACGGGCGCACTATTATCTACGCCACTGGCAGCAATCATCAAGGCGTATTACGAAGAATTTTATTTGCGTCAGTTTCCGAAAGATCCACAACTGGAACAACGGACTGAAGACATCATCTATTAGCCCAAAAAATTGGACGTAGGAATGAAAAATTGAAATTAAATTCCTAATTCGTCGATACATTAAATAAAATTACCGATACGTTATTTGCAAACTCGAACATGTTGATTACCTTTGTTGCGAGAGCGTTAATTTAGATGATGGGGATATGACTTCGGTTGTATCTCCATTTCTTTTTTCAGACCATAAGGACAATGGGTTTTTCGCACTGCGAAAAGACCAATCGGGACTTAAATCCGAGACAAGCTACAATAGCGCTTTTGCAAGTGCATGTAGTTGGCCTCCATCACTGCTATTTGCTTAAGCAAGTCACATCAAAATGCAAGCAATTTTGATTATTTTGCCTGCTATATGACACCCTATGTGCTTTTTTTGGTCTTAAGCGCCGCCGTTTTGCATGCCGTTTGGAATTTAATTTCTAAAAAAGCTAACGGAAAAGCGCCTTTCGTATGGCTAATGTACATTGGCAGCACCGTAGTTTACCTACCATTGCTGGTGTACCACATTGCCCGTAACGAGAAATTCGAGTTCTCCAAACCTTTGCTATGGTTTTCGGTCAGTAGCGCAATACTGCACATTGCCTACTTCCTAATCTTGCAGAAGGGCTACCGAAAAGCCGACCTCTCGGTAGTTTACCCACTCGCTCGTGGTTCAGGTCCCCTACTCTCCTCAATGGCCGCTATCGTAGTACTTAGAGAAACATTTGGATATCATATCGCTCTAGGTTTAGCGTTAATTCTTGCAGGCGTGCTTGTAATTACTGGATTAAGCTTTAAAAAGGGGGATAAAAAGATACAAGCTGGAATTTTCTGGGGAAGCCTAACTGGATTATTTATTGCGCTATATACGCTTAATGATGCTATTGCCATTAAAAATTACCAGCTATCACCGCTACAGCTTACGTTTTCTTCCAACGCGTTCAGCATCGTACTGCTAATCCCGTTTCTTATTGGTAAAACCGAAGAAATAAAAAGCGATTGGATTGAACACAAGTGGAGTATATTGGCTATAGCCGTACTCAGCCCTGCTGCTTATATCCTAGTTTTAGAAGCACTAAAATTAGCCCCACTTACCATTATCGCTCCGGCAAGGGAAACCAGCATACTCATCGGCGTATTTATGGGATCAAAGGCACTCAACGAAACAGATGGCAAAAGAAGGATCATTGCCAGTGTACTTATCCTATGCGGCATCGTCGCGTTAAGCCTTACCTAAACAACTGCACCGTTACAATATAGGTTTTTTAGTTGTTCAGTGATTCAAAGGCTTGGGTATGACAGCTACTATAGATAGCAACTGAAAATTAAGCCAATAAAAAACCCCGAGAGTTACTTCGGGGTTTGGGAAGTGGTGCCTGCCGGGATCGAACCAGCGACACAAGGATTTTCAGTCCTTTTGACACCAAATACAAAACTCTTATTTTCAGTAAGTTAAACCATCACATCTAAAAAACCTAAAACATTTTTAAAACATAAGAGGCATTTTTATTCTGCTACTCTAATATAGTCATTTATTTACAGATAAAGAAATCATATCTAACAAACTAGAAACATTACCAATCTTTTACGAGACCTATTAGTAAACGGCGAGAAACAAGTTAGGAAGTATTTCGATTGAAGTTTCATCTCGTAGCCTCAAAAATTCCACATTTGATATAAATTCTAATGGCCTGCAGAAAATATTTTGGGACAAAACTGTATCTTTAGTAATAAGTGAAAGTTAATGCCCTCGTATGTCATATTGGGGGATATTCCAAAAGTGGCCACCTTTTTTTTCTCCAAAGTGGCCACCTATTACGCTCTAAAGTAGCCACCTGATTTCGCTTAAAAGTGACCACTTGACTGATTTTAAAGGGTTTTAAGCATTGAGATTGTTGTTCTGGATTGATGTGTAGTCACTATGTTTTACATGCTTTAGAGCTTCTTAAACTTATCTAAAATCGAAAGATTGTTGCCTGTTCCGATGTAGTTGAATTCTTGTTCTATATTCTGTTGATAAACGGAGTAGATGTGGCCTTTTGCGTAGCAAAAGAGGTTTGGAAAGAGTAGCTACTGGAAATTCCCTGGATCCCAGATTATGAATATCGTATTACCGATGGGATAGGTTCGCAAAGGCTGAACAATCGGTTTGGTGGCCAGTTTGGAACGAAAGATGGTGGTTACTTTTGACGAAATCTACACTGTTGCCTCCGGAAAGAGATATATTTCAGCTCCAAAGGTGTAATGGTTCTGTCTAATCTCGGGAATCCATCTCGATCCAATACTCTTTTTTCGGAAAAATTCCATAAACTCTCCATACTCTTCTTTTTTAACCAATATTCCCCTTGGAAAAATAAATATTTCCCGAAAATTAGCTTTATCCTTCTGCCCAAAATAACCATCCAAACAAACCCATTTTTCACCGTCTTTGTCCAGATATAAATATGTACCAACATCTGGTGCCTCCTTATCTGCTATCCACTGCGCCAATGTTTCAGATCTATCTCCCAAAAAATCGTGTTCAACAATACTGCCTGTTATAATGGGAACGGGAAAACTTGGGTCTATATCAATATCGGAGCTTCGGTAATCTTCCCACTCATTCTTGATCATACCCTTATCTTCCCGATGGCCCGCGACCTCGTGATAGGCTATCCATGAGTATTTCTTACCATAGCGCTCAACGTTCGGCCTTTCAGATCTATTTTGATAGAGATTGGAATTTGAAACAGACTTATCCAGTGCTAAAAAGTCCTCTTCATTCCAACCAAGATCAAGTATCCTTTGGTAGATCTGCTTTCTTACCTTCGTTTTCTCTGGAGGATTTGAGTATGATGTTCCGCCCTCAACAATATAACCTATAGTATAATTGGAAAAATCCATGCTGAGAGGTGCCTGATAGAGAGGGTCCTTACCCTTATATATTTTATATTTTTTTCTTTTTCCCAATAAAAATGGCGAAACGATATACTTCCTTTCATTCTTTTCAAGCATCTGGGGAAAACTGGAGACAGCAAGCTTCACGATGTTGAATGCAAAGTCCCTCATCAGCCAGTGTGTAGTAAAGAATTCCGCGTTTGCCGAAAACATCAAATCAAATATTTTTCTCCCAACCACCATCAAAATTGGCCGGGAATTCGGATCCGTGCATGCTCTTTCCCGAGCCAAGCAGGCGCCGTACAGCGCAGCCAGCATCCTTTCCGGAACGTACGGATCATTTAATCGGAGGGACTTATAGGTCATCTCGGCAAACTCCTCAAGATAGCTACAGGCGTACCTGTAAAGTGCTTTTGTAGCAGTGTCCCTGAGTTTCCTATTCGTACTGGTTAAAATGAATTGTATATAATGTGCAGCCAGATGGAACTTCTGGCTAGAAACATTTCTGTCCTTTGAACTCCTTAACACACCTTCATTAAATTCCTCAATATACAGCTCCAGCTCATGTGCCCGATGCCTGACATACTCAGTCCAGGACAGATCCCTTTCGGCCACGCTCAATCCGAATAGATACCGCGAAAGACTTAGCGCATTGAATGGATGATAGGTATCCACAAGCGTATATCTGAACTGTGGTATAACCCTCTCTCTAAAGGCTTGGTCTCCGAACATCAGCTCCACGTGCGCTATATCATCATTATCGATCAGCTTACCATCGAGATGCCACAGCACCTTTACTGACTTTCTATAGACCAGATCATCAGTATTAGAGGCATACAGCATGTGGAGCTTTGCACCTAAAGCAGTGGGAAACAGTAAAGCGACCTCCTCGATGATGTTCTCATACAATGGATGTTGCTGCCCTGAATCTTCGGCTATTTTATCATAAAATTCTCCATCAGGAGCGAAAAACGCTAAAGGTCTGGTATTTACCAAATGCTTAGCTACAAGATAAGCTGCCATGATTTCATACGTAATGAACATAAATTCCTTACCGGAACGTATATCCCTGCTCATAATCAAGCCTTCATGTAGCAAAATATCCCCTTTGGATTCGGCAGAGTCATAATTATCCCCATCCATCATCCTGAAATAACTGTCTGCATCGATCTCCCGTAGATTGTTTGCCCAAAAGAAAATGGCCAGTTTATCCAGCAAAGGAACTATAAAAGGTTTTTCCGCCCTTAAAAAATGGGCCTTTCTGGTTACCCTAGAATTGATCTGCTGAAAGTAAGTCGAAAACAAATCATCATTTGTATCAGTGGAGAGATTCACCTCTACTTCCTTGCCAGACTCCCAGTCAGCATTTTTTATTTCACAATATATCTTTAGGAATATCGGCCTGCTGAACCTATAGAGATTCGCAAAAGTCCAATGGGTAACGATCCTATATTTTTTAAAGTACTTTTCGACAGCTTCCCTGGTAACCTCCAAATCGTCAAATCCCGAGAGATGATGAAGGTTGATCTTGGAAGGATTATCCCAAATCTCATCGACATAGGACTTCCTGACCGTACAGATAAGACGCAAATTATCATAACTACGAATTTTGGCGGCAAAGGTGGGCAGATGCGTGTTCCATAAGGTTGAGAAATAACGGTCAAAAACTGTTTCATTTAGACCATCGATAATAATCGGAACATAGGTATTGTTGATTTTGCCGTACGTATCCAATGCAGACAGAAAGACTTCGAAAGAATAGTCTGGTGGAACATCAAAAATATTCTTAAGTGTATCTTCAATGTTATTTGAGTTATTGAACATATCTCCAGTCACGCACAACGAGGGAAGTCCATTTGCCATCCTATGGTGGACGATGTCGCAGCAAAGATGTGTTTTTCCAATTGCCGCACCACCTACAAAATATAGGTCCCGACTTACGGGATGGACATAGTTCCTAACTATCTGTTCAAATCTGTTAAAGAATTTTTTTATCGCCGAATAGCTTACCCGATCTGCATAGCACTCATCCATATCCCGAAGGATCTTATGATATTGATGGTCTTTTTGCCAATCTGAAACCTGCCCTATCCGCTCGGCATCCAGTCGCTTTACGCAAATTATGATCTCATCTAAAATATCGTCGGGGTAATCCAGATAGGGTTTAAGCTCACCGAAACAGGCAAGATAGGTCGTTGCTCTATGATCTTCTTTTGATTCTTCCCTATATTCATTAATACTCGACTTTACTTTTGATTTCAGATCATGAAGTTCGGCCTTAAAATTATTGATGATGTCTATGTAATGGGGATTTAGCAGCATACAGTCAACAATAGACTGCTCATAAAGCCCCATGGTATGAAGCTCTGGATCATATTTGTCCCTCAACTTCTCCAATATGAGTCTGCCCCTCCGCTGAAACCAATCGGAATCCAATTCAAGTCCCCCAAAAAAGAAACTGGTGATGCCTATGTTAGTGGGCTTTTGTAGTTCTTCAAGAATATCTGTTTCGCCCCAAAAACCTAAATCGACAGACCTACCATTGGGAACCGAAAATTTCAATTCATTCTCGAACCAACTTCTTTCTCCTGTTTTTACTTTGCCACCTTTGACCGTTACATCCACTGTCAGATCTGTTTTCAGACTAAGGATCCATTTGATCAACCTGGGGTAGTTGCTACATGAAACAGCCAATGACTGTTCTATCTTTTTGAAACGTCCGCTATCCGATAACCGCCCCCTATCCTCATAGTATTTGCATTGCCACCCCCAGACATCTCCATTTTTCAAGGTCAGATAAAATTCTACCCCGCCATCCCCTCCCGAACCATCAATCGGTGTGAAAGTTCCCAAATGTCCATATTTCCTTTTTGCCAACTGGTAAATTAATTGTTCGAAGGAATGCGTGGATTTCCCGTTAAAGGGCTTTAGGGACAAAAAATTGATATCATCAATGGCCATGATCAAGCAGCTTAATTTAGGTTTAAAGTTATAAAGTTGTCCTATAGGTTTAAAAGACTGACAATGCTTATTTTGAATGTTATGCAGAAATAAACATTGGATCTTATTGCAACAGCGAATAATTATACACCAAATTAAACACTTATGGCAATTTCAAAGAATAAAAATTATTTCCAAATTACTAATATTTTTAGCAATTTTGTTCCGTGACTGAACTGGAAAAATTTGTAAAGGCATTAAGGGAAAACCTACAGAGCAGCAAAATGCATGCTTCCATAGGTGATATGACCAAATTCGTCTATCTAAAAAAGGATTACATAGTAGTAAATATCGAACAGCTCAATCTCAATTATTGTGAGAAATTTATTGAACCAGATCCAGAAAAGTATTACACTTCTTTCATCCGCTTTTGCGGAAGGGCAATGGCCTACGCCTATAAGAAGTCACAATTTGGCTTTATTTTCTCCTATAATAATGCGCAGGCCATCAAGCACATCAATCTCAACGAATACCGTAGGGATCTCATCCACATCCTGGCCAAGAAGTTTGACGATTATGAATTCAACATAGATGCAAACAACGAGATTTCCATGCATATTAAATCCTATACCGAACATTGGAACAAACTTGGGCTGGAGAGCCGCGTAGAACAGGCGGTGTATAATTACAACAGATATAATCCCTCCTATCTCGTGCATGCGGCCACCTATATCAGGTTGGAGGATTACCATTACAGGAAAAACTATACCTTTTCCATCAATTTCTAAAATAGCCCGACGATATGAACTTTTTCTGGTTTCCATCGTTAATTCCTTACCATTAAATTTCAAGCGCCACATGACCCAGCCGATACTCATCGAAACGGAAGACCTCCTGCTCCACTCTTTCCGAGCCGAAGACATGAAAAGATTTGATAGCCTGACTAGGGATATCCACCAGCTCTTCGGACAGCATTCCACTACAACTTTTCTTCCCCATAAGAAACTTTCCCCTATCCAGCAAGCCGAAACACTGCTACAAACAGCCTTGATCAATCAACATAACGGCAATGGCCAGTGGTATTTCATTACCCAAAAAAAGGGACAGCGCACCATAGGCATGATCGAATTGATTACGCCCAAAATTGCCAGACAACATTATCAACTGGATTGTTATCCACATTTCATTGAATTCTGCCTATCATCAGAACACACAGGAAAAGGCATCATGGGAAGACTGTTACCACGTCTTTTAGAAAAGCTGAAACAAAAGGGGATTGATAAGATAGGTGCCGTCGCACACCCAAAAAACCATTCTGCCGTAAGGGTGCTGTATAAATCGGGACTGATCAAAAAGGCAAGTTTTGATAGCATTCAGCACGTCTATTACAACTAGCTCCGACCGTGACGCTTGCCTAAACACAGGTTTGTTTTTACTTTCCCTTAGGAACACAGCTAACCAATTGTGTTAACTATCACTTCACAACTTTTAAATAGGTCTGGGAGTTCATCGGTTCCACCAGAGCAAAAATGGACAGCTTAATTTTGTAAAATTGAAAAGTGGCTTAAAGCTATCTATAAATTTGTTCAGGCTGTTAATAATCCTTGCGTGCTTCGGCAAACGTTGAAAATAAATTATTAATTTTAGAGAAAGGGAATACAATCGATGAGGCTATACCTGGACAGCAATATTTATAGGCAGATAAGGCCTGGTTCCAAACACATGAACCAAGAGCTGCTGAATGCGGTAGAAAAATTGAAAGATGCTTTTCTTTTTATATTTTCCGACGCCCATCTCAACGACCTATCGAATTCCGAGGATATCTACCGTCAAATAGACCTTGCCCATATGGAGGAGTATGTCAAAAACAACTATTTCCACCATGACCATATCGAAAAAACAGACAAAATCAGCCTGGCAACGCCCAGGGAAGCCTATAGTTCCATAGATTTTGAAGTTTCCAGAAAGATCTTGGAAGATCCGAACGGTTTTATCGAGGAAGCTTTTGGCATGGAAGAGCTAAGTTCCCTGCAGCCCATGTTTAAACAACTTCTGGACATGCCTCTCTTTGACACAGCTAAGCAAGATCCAATACTATCAAATAGCTTAGAGACTTTGGGCCTGGGGCAAGAGTTCAGTGGGATAAGTACGATAAGAGATGCTTTAAAAGGCCTGAACCAAGCTGGTGGTTTCATCAGCGACAAGGAAAGCTTTGCAAAGCACCAACAGTTCCTCAGGTCATACGTTGACCGAAAAGAATACAGTTATGAAGTGTGGTCTTTTGACTTTGACGAGCGGATGAAGGAAACCGCTTTCGGAAAAAGCTTTTCGGAACTGGTAGACATCGTAAGCACTTCTGCTGGGCCCGAAGATGATTACAACCGATTTATCAACACCTACGTACAGCTGGAATTTCTGGGCGTCACCGAAGAACGATCGGGAGGCAAAAGAAAGAAAAATAGCTACATGGACCTGCAGAGAGATGCCGCTCATGCCTACTTCGCAACTATGACAGATTATTTCGTATCTGATGATAGAGGCGTACAGACAAAAGCATTTATAACCTATAAGATATTTGGTATAGCCACCCAAGTCCTGACGGTGAAGGACTTCGTTGCTAAATCTCCCTTTTTGCTCAATAATGAAGAAGACCTCAATTCTTTCGCTACTGGAATCAAATACTCCCTTAAGCACGGATTTGTTATACATCATTCACTTATGAGCAATCAACAGGTAATCAAGCTACCGTATCCGGTACTGAATTATTTTGATCGTCTCCAGTCTTCCATTTCCAATGCCGGAAAAAGCTACTTGCTACTTTTCCGGTCTGCCAGGGGCCGCAGGCATGGCGTGATGTACGCAGAGTTCAATCTTTTACTCAATAAATGCATCAAGCTTTTGGGCCTTCCCAAGGATTACAAGAATAGATTAGACGTAACAGAATTCAAGAAACTAGAAGATAACGAAACACAGCGAACATGGTCTTTGGGGAGTTCTTCGGCAACTCTCAGCTTTGGTGACACCTCGGATGGATTCCGAACAATTACCTTACAAATAACGGCTTGACCGCTCCGATGAAATTACACTGAACCAGAGACACCCACAAAAATTGTTGCAGGTTGGCACCAGCGAACAACATTCTCCGAAACATTCCAAAACAAAACCGAAACTTATTTGTAGTAAATAGGTAACGTGGAAAATCATGAGAAGAATTATTGCGTCACTTCTTGCCTTTAGCTACCTACTCCTTTTCGTCGCGGAAATTGGGTCGCAAAGCCATAATGTGCGAGGAGCAGACCACCAATCTTCAGAGCTGTTGGTTGAACGCCTGTCCGATGGATGTCAAGTCCCATGTTGTGATTGTTCGTCTGTAAACGTTCAGGCAAGGATCGATAAAAATGTATCATATACATTATTGCATTTCGAGCACTTAGCAGCATCAACTTTAATTATCAGAGACTCTGCCGTTCCTACGAAAGAAAAGTTGACCGAAGCATATCTACCCCAACCAAACCTTTTGGTAAAAACAAATCCGATCTATCTTCAAACACGCACCTTCCTTATATAGGATACAATACATTCTATTCTGACCAATTCTAATCCCTTATATCAGTTTATCTGATATGAAATGAAATCGCTTTGCTTTTCAGCTTAAGATACTACGGAATATTTCCGTGGAAACAATCAATTATTTACTTAAATTTTAATGTTATGAACACTGAAAATTCAAAAAAAGAAAACCATCAACACGACGAACACCATCCGCACAAAGAGCATCATCAGCACAAGGAGCACCATGACCATCAGGAACACCACCCACATAAGGAGCACCATGAAGGTCCAGGCCACGCTAATGAAATGGAGCATCACCGTGAAAAAGAACATCATGATGAAAAGGAGCACCATAACGAAAAGGAACATCATCCAGAGTCTGAGCATCACGATGAAAATGAACATCACGACAAAAACAAAAAGTAGTCTAATGAAAGGACAGGGCATAAAACCCTGTCCTTTCATATTATCATTTTGTTAAATCTAATCTTGAAACCTCTCTGGATTTACGCTCAATACTAACTTTCCCTATCTTTGGATAACAGATGAGGATTTACATAACCATATTGCTACTACTGGCCAAGGTACTGACACTTGGACCATCGTTGGCCGATCACCATCATCACTACAATCACAGTTCCGCGACTGCCCTTGCCCACAACCATCATCACGATAATCAGAAACAAAAATTCGAGGAAGATATCTTAGATTTCCTTTTCTCCAATTTCGACCATGGACAGGGACTTGACAGCTATATAGGTACGGGAAACAACAGCAATCTCCTAATCAAGAAGGCTGATGCATTACCTACGGTAATGCCCTCACTATCATCGGTCATCAAACAATTCAGAAAATCCGCTGCCAAGTATTCTAACGGTGAGAAACGACCATTCGATCATCACTACCGATACCAAGATCAACTCCGGGGCCCTCCCGCAATTTCATAAAAGGCCGAGCCATTTCTGTGTTCCCATTGGAACCGTTCTTTTCCAATTTATCGGAGGAGGAGACCGTCTTCCTATACAACTTACCGTCGATATCCACGAAAAACTATCTATAAGTCCACTGGTATGAAGCGGAATGGCATAAAAGTTCCCCTGGCCAAAATTTCCCATAAATGACTATGATAAATCGGAATGGAAAGCCCTTTTCTGATCTATACATTTAATACTTTATTAAACCGACAAAATTCCATCCCTGTCATTGGCGGGATCATCAGAACATATGCAAAAAATAAGGAGCGGACTTAAGAAGGTAAATTCCGCAAAACAAAGACATCGAGTAGAAAAAGTCCGTTATTATATTAACGGTTTGTTTTTTCTCCTTGGTTTCATTGGCATTATCGTACTCATTCATTTTGCAACAAGATCCAAACACGTCCATGTCAGCAATATCACTATTGACAATGTCAGAAAACAAAGAACCGTATAATAGACCAGATAAAAAAACCTGGAAAGGATTTATCCTCTCACATAGAACTGAAGCCATCCTCTTAAGTCTTCTTTGGATTGCCTATCTAATTTTCGTAAGCGAATTTTTATCGAAATGAAATATCAACAACAGAAGTTAATACAGCAAGTTCCCATATGAAACTATTGAAAAATATATTAGCCGCAATAGGGACAATCCTAGCACTTGTCGCCCTATTCCTACTGTACTCCCGTCCCAATAAATGAATGACGGACAAAACAAAGACCTATAGCTAGTTGTCGATCAGGCCAGATACGATATTGACCGTAAGTGCTACGATCAATGTATTGAACGCAAATGAGAAAACACTGTGCAACATGGCGATCCTCCTGACGTGTCTGGAAGCTATCTGTACATCCGAGACCTGAAAGGTGCACCCAATCACAAAAGAGAAGTACATAAAATCCATATAGTCCGGTTTGGCAGTGCGGGGAAATTCCAGGGGTGTATCATGTCTACTATAATACAGATGTGCATACTTGAAGGCCAGCGTAGTGTGCACCAGCACCCAAGAGGCTGCAACCGAGAGTAGACTGAAAAGTATGTGTAGGATAAGGTCCAGTCCAGTTTTGGTTTTGGCCGAGGAATACAGGAGCACTACAGCTACCAGGCTTGCTGCCGCCGCAATAAGGATAAAGATGGTGACCGTAGCCCTGCCGGCATCCTGTTTGTCGGCAATCTTATTGATTTCATGGGGTTCGCAGGTTAGGGCGGTGATCCAAGATAGGGACAAATAAAGTATAGCAAATATAACCCACGCAGCCATGCTGCTTGCCGCGACAGGTTGTGTAATACCGATGATAAGGCCACTACAGACTGCAGTCGCCCCACAAATCCCCAAACGGGTACCACTTTTCAGACCATTGACGATTTTTGCTGTAGAATTCATTTCTTCGAATTGATTTAAAATTTTCTTCCACTACTTTTCTAAACTACCATTGGTTTTAATTAGATATAGTACATCCCTGCGTACAGCGAAAATATCAAACGGCTTACATATCATCAGATCTGCACCGCTGAGATCATCTTTCCAATCGATGGACAGTGCCGACATGAGAACGACCTTTAAGGGAACAAAGCGTTGGTCAGCCTTGATCAGTCTGCATATATCGCGGCCATCAACACTCCCAAGCCTGACATCTAACATTAGTAGATCGGGATTCCATTCCATCAACAGTTCATCGAGCCCCGCAGGATCGGACAGGAACCTGAGTTCGACATTGTCATCCTGGAAAATAAATGAAAATATCGAATGGATATCCTCATAATCATCTACAACGAGTATTCTCTTCATACAGGATTAGGTTCGCAATATTTTCCCCAATTGACAAAAAGCGGGAGAAAGGCCAATCAGCTTTCTAATGGATTCGTTGGAAAGTTCCCATACTATCAGGTCAGAAAGCGCCTTTATCGTTGTAAGGGAGGGACTGGTCAAACTGAAGCTTGCACGACACAGGCACCATTCCCCTTCGAGATAAAAACCTTGGATAAATTCTCTGTCCTCCAACAATCCAAATTCGCAGATACTTCCGGAAACGACATAGTACATTGACCGACATACATCCCCAACTTCCAAAAGACAGTCCCCTTTTTTGAAATTCCTTGTTCTCACCTCTGTTCTGAATAGATCGACATCATTGGAAGAGAATTTTCCAATGCCGACTAACAATCGGTTCAGTTCTTCTTTAGTCATTGTCACCTGTACGGTTAACCCCAAACACTATAAAAGGCTCAGGCAGTAGCCTAACATATACTGCCTGAGCATAGTCTCGGCCTCAATGTGACTTGTGCTGCAAATCACCACTTACGTGCCCGTAATAATGTTTGGCTGTTGAAATTACCGCTAGAAGCAGAATCAGTCCAGCTATCATCATTAACAGGATTTTCCATAGCCGATATTTTTTGACAGGCATTTTCTCATTTCTGGTCCCTGGCGCCCTGAACAGTGGGTGGTCGAATTCTGAACCTCCCTTATATCGCTTGTTCCGTTTCTTCATCCCACCTATCCAAATTTCATCCTCTGTATCCTCACCGCATTTAGGATGGCAATCAGAGCTACGCCAACATCAGCAAAAACCGCTTCCCACATTGTCGCTAGTCCACCAGCACCGAGTACCAGAACTACAGCTTTCACGGAAAACGCAAGTATAATATTCTGCCAGACAATCTTTTTAGTCTGTTTGCCAATATTGATAGCCATTGGAATCTTGCTTGGCATATCATCCTGTATAACCACGTCAGCGGTTTCTATCGTCGCATCACTACCGAGACCACCCATCGCCATACCAACATCACTCAGGGCGACTACCGGTGCATCATTCACTCCGTCACCTACGAAAGCTACGCTCTCGTTTCTTGCTTTTAATTCCTTGACCTTGTTCACCTTATCTTCGGGCAAAAGGTCTCCGAAGGCATTATCTATGCCCAACTGCTTAGCGACGTAGGCTACTACGGAACTCTTATCCCCGCTCAGCATCGTAGCCTTGACACCCAGTTCATGCAGTCTTTCTATAGTCCGCTTAGAATCCGACTTAATGCTGTCGGCAATAGTAATGTAGCCCGCAAATTGCCCACCGTAGGCCACGGCGATGACGGTATACACGATTTTAGAAGGATCTAAACTGTACCTGATCTGGAATTTATCCATCAATTTGAAGTTCCCGACCAAAAGATCCTTTCCATCAACTGTGGCTTTAAGACCATGTCCGGCAATCTCCTCCACATTGGTCAGCTTTACCGAACTGTCCACTTCGCCAACATGGTTATGAATTGCCGTGGCTACGGGATGCGTACTTTGGCTTTCCAATGCATTCACCAGCTTAAGTACTTCCTGTTGATCAAAACCCTCTTCAATGGTTACCTGTTGTACCTTGAAAACGCCCTCGGTCATTGTTCCGGTCTTGTCCATCACCACATTTTTTACTGTAGCAAGGATATCCAGGAAATTACTGCCCTTGAAAAGAATACCGTTTCGACTGGCAGCTCCAATTCCTCCAAAGTATCCCAAAGGTATAGAGATTACCAGTGCACATGGACAGGAAATTACCAGGAATATCAACGCCCTATATAGCCAATCCCTGAACACATAACCTTCAACAAAGAAATAGGGAAGCACACAGATCCCTATGGCAAGAAGTACCACGATTGGGGTATAGATTTTCGCAAACTTGCGGATAAAAAGTTCAGTTGGAGCTTTTTGTGCAGTTGCATTCTGCACCAGCTCAAGAATCTTGCTTAACTTACTGTCTGTGTAGGCAGTATCTACCTTTACCTGGCTAACGGTATTTAGATTGATCATACCGGCAAGTACCGTTTCACCCTTATTTTTGGTGTCAGGTTTACTCTCCCCCGTCAGGGCGGCTGTATTGAAAGATGCGGACTCTGAGATAAGCTCTCCGTCCAATCCAAGCTTTTCCCCAGGTTTAAGCTGTATTATGGCTCCTATCTCGACCTGCTCTGCTTTAACCAGGCGGGGCTTTCCATCCTCCAATATTGTCACTTCATCCGGACGTTGATCCAAAAGGGCCTTGATGTTACTCTTTGCCCTAGAAACAGCGAGCGTCTGGAAAACTTCCCCTACGGCATAGAACAACATCACCGCTACGCCTTCAGGATATTCCTTGATGATAAATGCGCCTAAGGTAGCAATACTCATTAGAAAGAATTCCGAAAATACTTCTCCCTTGCTGATACTACCAATAGCATCTTTGATGACAGGTAATCCTACAGGTGCGTAGGCAGCTACGTAAAGTGCAACCCGCACCCACCCGGTAAACCAAGGCTGCGGAATAAAATTATCCAGGGCGATACCGATCAGCAACAACACTAAGGAAATGATGGACGGCAGGAAAAGTTGGAATGTGTTTTTTTCGGTTACATCGTGGTTGTGAGCATCGTCATCACTATGTTCATGAGCGTGATCATGCCCATCACCATCGTGGTGCTTATCTTTTAACAAATCCTTTGCACCCGCATTATCATAGATTTTCTCTGTCTGGTTGCAGCAGAGCTGTTTGCCCTGTGCATCATACTTATGCTTATGTTCCATGTGATTTAGTTTTTATTGATTTATAATTCAGTGTTTTCATCGTTCTGTTTACTCTTGAAAAGGACTTTCAGAAAGCGCTGGTACCAGGAAAATTTATTGATAGCAAAGATCAACAGGATGATCAATGTGGATGCGACAGCAATGACAAACATATTCAATGCAATAGCCACCCCTATTGCCGAAGTGGACCAAAGTCCAGCAGCTGTAGTCAGTCCCTTTGGTGTATTTCTCTCATCCCGAAAGATGATACCTGCACCGATAAACCCCAAGCCTGTGGCGATGGCCGCCAACATCCTTGAAATGGCCGATTTATCCTCTGTAAGATGGGCAGCTACCGAAACAAAAAGGCAGGCAGCCACGCAGATACAGGCAAATGTCCTGATACCTGTATACTGGTGCTCCCTCTCCCTTTCAATACCTACAATCCCTCCAAGAATTAGGGCCAAAAACATCTTGCCCGAAAGCAACAGCTCAAATTCAATATCCATCGGTCCAGTTTTAACTACATTTCAAAATATTGGTAATTCTTTGGTTTCGCAGGTACGTCCCTGTCTCCGATCATTTCCAGCAGATTGATTTCTATGGTCTGTGCTAATGAGGTCATGGGCGTATCAACCGGCGTATTTTCGAACGGATCCTGCATGATAATAGCTGTCTTTTCGATCATGATAAAGAGCAAAGGCACCAATATGGTCAGTAATATCTCAACAGCGAGTTGCGAATCTTCCAGTCCAAAAGGCAAGATGGCAGCAAATACATAGATCAGCGTATGTACCAGCACGCTATATGACCTTGGAAATACAGTATTTTTGATACGTTCACATTTCCCCATGCTATCACAGAGCCTGGCCACGGTTTCATTGAGTTGTATCTGCTTGAAGTCCGATATCATAGATTCGGCCGCCATCTCCCTGATCTTTTCGGAATGCTGGTCCAATAAAGCATTGGGGATGTTCACGGCACTGATCTGGTGGGCATTCAGATAGCTTTTCACTTTTGGAGAGAATTCCTGTCTCCGCAAAGCCTCACCAAGGGCATATACCCAAACAATCTGTGTCTGAACAAATTCCTTTGTGATTACTTTCTGTTTATCGGGAACAAACTGTTGTACCTGCCTGATCAACGTGCGTGAATCGTTAACTATCGCGCCCCATACCGTCCTGGCCTCCCACCAGCGTTCATAGGATTGCGCAGTCCTGAAAGCGAGCAGAAGCGAAACCGCTGTCCCCACCAAAGCGGGAATGCTAAGGGGAAGACTTATTTTCTGGAATGTTGGATGAAGATCCAACAGGCCAATGGAGACCGCAAATACAACGATCAGAGCTAGCTGTGAGCCGATACCTTTAACGAAATACCAGATCGATATTTTCTTGTTCAATAACATAAATTATAGTTTTATATCTTCAATTTACCGATTACCACTTCTAGACCTTACTGATAACAACTTTATATTATACATGTTCTGTTCACACCATTAAATCAATTTATTAGCGATTTAGGGGAGGATGCACAAGGCACCTTCCCCCTTCGCACCTAACACTAATGTTCGTGCCCCCCAGCATTGCTTAATTTGGCATTGATGAAGAAAGCGCCCTTGGTTACTACCTTTACATTTTTAGGCAATTGGACGACGGGTGTAATCGCAGTATAGCCCAACTCCGAAACACCTTTGGCAACCTCAATTTTTTCAAAGTTCATATTAGCACTATGGCCTTTATTTTCCGCAACATGGTCATGTTCCTCTCCTTCCTTATGCGCGTCCGTCTTTCCCTGTCCTTCGCCTTCGGCTTCGGGCTGTTTATCGGTATGTATGAAAATATAGAACTTACCATCTGCCTCCACTATCGCCTCATTAGGTACAGTTGGCGTCATTGCCTTGTCTACGCTTACCATACCGGTAATATTCATCCCATCAATAAGGCCGGCCTTATTTCCTGTGACCGTACAGTGGACCGCAATGGTCTTGCTCTCATTCTCGAAGGAAGATCCGATATTGAACACCTTTGCCGTGTAGGTTATCTGTGGATTATTGGTTACCGTAAAATTCACCAGCTGGCCTACCTTAACGAAAGGAAGGTCCCTTTCGAACACCTGCAGATCCAAATGTATCAGACCGTTATCTACGATTTCCACTACTGGCGAAGAAACGTCCACGTAGCTTCCGATCTTTGCAAACTCCGCACTTACCGTTCCGCTTACCGGACTGGTTACAGATAACGCCGAGGTCAGGGTAGCTGCAGAGATCGAAGTAGGGTTGATCCCCATTAACTGCACCTGTTTGTACAGTGATGCCTTTCTCGCCTTTAGGGCGTTAAGTTCGGACGTAGCATTCTGTAGGTTCTTTAAAGCTCCCGCATTTCCTGCATTAAGTTCACGCTGGCGTTGGAGTTCCTGTTCGGCCAATGTAATCCTGCTGCCAATGGTCAGATATTCTTCCTGCAATTGGACAAACTGTGGATTCTCGATCGTAGCAATCACCTGTCCCTTACGGACATAATCTCCCAGTTGGACCCTCAAGGTTTTTACCACTCCACCGTAGAGCGAAGTCGCATTGGCCTTGTTGTTATTCGGCACCCTTAAGGCACCGTTTGCCTTGATGGTAGCGGTCAGGTTCTTGAGTTCAATGGTCCCCACTGTGATACCGACCGATTTGATCTGTTCCGGGGTAAGGGAGGCAATCGTCGAAGACCCCTCTTCACCATGTCCTTCCTCTTTCGCAGCTGCGGGCTTTTCGGCTTCCTTGCCAGGTTTGCTCCCTTCACCTTCTGTCTGTTTTCCTCCACAACTGTTCAGTGTGATTACTGTCACGGCGAAGAATAATATTCTAAAAACAAGTTTCATCTTATTTATTATTGTAGTAATTGAATTGGATAGCTGATTGATTGTATTGGTTAAGTACGTCAAGATACCCCTGACGGATACCAATAGCCTGGCTAAGGAACTGCCCTAGCTCAGCGAAACTGATTTCGCCCGACCTGTAGCTGAGGGTCGCCGCAGAAATGATCTCTTCGGCCTGTTTCAGGCCAGAGGTCTCATAAAATTCAAGCAGCGAACGGCTCTTCTCTATATCGGCAACCGCATTGGCGCGTTGGGTCTGTAGCTGTAGGGTCTGGTATGCCAAGGTCTTTTCCTGTACCTCTCTTTCGGCATTGGCCACCTTGACCTTGTTGCGATAGGCGCCTCCCCCAAACAGTGGAATTGCTGCAGTTACCGAAAATCCGGTAAAGGGATCATTGGCACCCCATAGGCGCTGGCTGAAGAACCTTCCAGAAAACTCGGGCCTGTTGGTATTCTTCTGAACCGAAACATTGGAACTGGCGATATTCACATTCTGTTCCTGTAGGGCCAATAAGGGATGTGAGGCAGCAGTAGCTGTAGTCTCCACGCCAACCTTACCTAGCGGTTGGGCAACGGGCAACATCCATTCGTTGAGGTTCAGCAACATCATCAATTGCTGCTGCTGGATGGTCATCTCCTTTGTATTCTGCAAAAGCTGGGCCTGTATCTCCCTCATCTTCGCTTCGGCGGCAACCCTGTCCAAACGTGCCACATCTCCCGTCTTTACGCGTACTTCTGTGGTCTTGAACAGCATGGTGTAAACACTGTCCAGACGTTTATAGAGCATCTGTCTATCCTGTAGGAACCACAATTGGTAATAGGCCGTACGGACATCCCTCCTAATTGCGGCGTTGATGACCTCACCATTAAGCTCCGCGTATTTCAACTGTGCGTTCAGATAGTTCTTCCTGGCGGCATATAGACCAGGCCATGCGATAGCCTGCGAAACCCCGATCTTTAGGATACCCACTTTATCGGAAGGACGATAATCTTCGTTCTCTGCAAATATGCCCGTCTTCGGTATCTCAAAGGCTGTTTTCGTATTCAGTCTTGCGCTTTTGACCTCGGCCTCGTTGACACCAAGCTGTTGGTTGCTCTTCAAAGCGGTACCAACAGCATTTTCTACCGAAATCCGTTGTTGGGCATTTGCTGAAGACGCACCGATCAAGAACAAGACCATTGTCGCAACAACAGTTTTCCTGCCCAATCTGCCCTTAATTTTCATACCACTATCAAAAATGATATAGAGCAACGGCAGAACGAATAGGGTTAGGAAAGTAGCGGTGATCAGACCACCTATTACTACAGTGGCCAAAGGTCTTTGTACCTCGGCACCTGCACTGGAGCTGATGGCCATTGGCAAAAATCCAAGAGAGGCCACCGTGGCGGTCATCAGCACTGGGCGAAGACGGGTAATAGCCCCCTCTTTTACCCTTTTTAATATATCTTCCATTCCCTCTTTTTTCAATTGGTTAAAGGTTCCTATCAATACGATACCGTTGAGTACCGCTACGCCAAAGAGCGCGATAAATCCGATCCCCGCACTGATACTAAAAGGCATACCTCGCAACATGAGCGCAAAGACACCTCCAATGGCACTCATCGGAATAGCCGTGAATATCAATATGGCCTGTTTGAACGAACGAAACGTAAAATAGAGCAGCATAAAGATCAGAAGTAATGAAACTGGTACCGCGATCATCAAACGTGCGCTCGCCTTTTGTAGGTTTTCGAACTGGCCACCATAGGTGAAGTAGTAGCCAGATGGCAGCTTGATCTTTTGTGCCAACTGTTGCTGGATATCGGTCACCACACTCTGCACGTCACGTCCGTCGACATTGAAACCGATTACGATACGGCGTTTCCCCGCTTCACGGCTGATCTGTGCGGGTCCCAACTTATACGCTATGGTTGCTACCTGAGACAAAGGGATCTGAAGCCCCTTACTGGTAGGGATCATTAGGTTGCTCACATCTTCTATACCACTCCTGTGTGCACTGTCCAAACGCACTACCAGGTCAAAACGTCTTTCATTTTCATAAACCTGCCCAGTACTTTTTCCGGCAAAGGCCGTACTAACTACGTCATTGACATCCTGAATAGCAAGTCCGTAATTGGCGATACGGGCACGATCATACTCAATATTGATCTGCGGAAGACCGCCCACACGTTCTACTTGCGGAGAGGTTGCCCCCGGTACGCTCTGGATTACTTCGCTTACCTCCTTGGCGTAACTTGCGAGCGTATCGATGTTCTCACCGAAGATCTTCACTGCCACATCCTGTCTGATACCAGTCATCAGTTCGTTGAAACGCATCTGTATCGGCTGGTTCTTCTCAAAGAAAACGCCCGGTATCACTTCGAGTTTCTCCATGATGGCCTCAGCCAGTTCTTCATAGCTCCTTTCCGTTTTCCATTCTTTCATTGGTTTGAGCACCACCATCAGATCGGTAGCCTCCGGCGGCATAGGATCGGTAGGCACTTCTGCGGCACCGGTCTTTCCAACTACCATTTTCACCTCGTCAAATTGCTTGATGATCCGTGAGGCCTGCATCGAGGTCTCGATACTCTGGTTCAGGGAACTTCCCTGTGGCAGGATACAATGAAATGCAAAATCCCCCTCCTGTAACTGCGGAATGAACTCGCCGCCCATTCGGCTGAAGAAGAATATGGAAACAGCAAACAGCACCACTGTCGCCCCAACTACGTAATATTTGATCTTGATTACCTTCTCCAGCATCGGTCTGTAGACCGCTTGGAGTTTCTCCATCATCTTATCACTGAAATTCTTTTTATGGCTTGGCTTTTTCGAAAGGAAAAGTGCACACATCATAGGAATATAGGTCAACGAAAGGATAAGCGCACCAAAAATAGCGAAACCTACTGTTTGTGCCATTGGTCCGAACATCTTACCTTCCACACCAACCAATGTTAGGATCGGGATATACACGATCAGGATAATGATCTCTCCAAATGCTGCACTGGTACGGATTTTTGAGGCCGAGGTAAACACCTCTTCATCCATCTCACCCTGGGTCAGCTTGTTCATAGATTTTCGCAGTCCCAAATGGTGCATCGTTGCTTCCACAACAATTACCGCCCCATCGACAATAAGACCGAAATCGATGGCACCCAAACTCATCAGATTGGCGCTTACCCCAAATACGTTCATCATGCCCAAGGCAAAAAGTAATGCCAAAGGAATCGCCGAGGCAACGATCAGACCAGCCCTCAGGTTACCAAGGAAGATCACCAACACGAAGATCACGATCAATGCCCCCTCGATCAGGTTTTTCTCAACAGTAGCTATAGCCCTTCCCACCAGATCGGTACGATCTAAATATGGTTCGATAACCACATCATCGGGCAGGGAAGCTTGTATGGTCGGCAATTTTTGTTTGATCCTCTTTACAACTTCGTTACTGTTCTCCCCCTTGAGCATCATCACAACGCCACCTACGGCATCCACCTCCCCATTATAGGTGAGGGCACCGTACCTCACAGCACTTCCGAACCTTACATCAGCTACATCATTGATATAGATAGGAACGGTTCCCGAGTTTTTGACCACAATCTTTTTCACATCATCCAGTGAATTTACCAGACCGATACCCCTGATAAAATAGGCATTCGGTTTTTTATCGATATAGGCGCCACCAGTGTTCTGGTTATTCTTTTCCAGTGCGGTAAAGATTTCTGGGATACTTACCCCCATAGCCCTGAGCCTGTCCGGATTAACGCCCACCTCATACTGTTTCAACTGTCCGCCGAAACTATTCACCTCGGCAATACCTGGGGTTCCATATAGTTGTCTGGCTACGATCCAGTCCTGCATTGTACGCAGATCCTTGGCATTATATTTCTTTTCACTTCCCTTTTTGGGATGTATGATGTACTGGTATACTTCTCCCAAACCCGTGCTCACTGGTGCCATTTCTGGTGTGCCCACTCCCTGTGGGATTTTATCTACGGCCTCTTTCAATCGCTCATTGATGAGCTGACGGGCAAAATAGATGTCTGTCTTCTCGTCGAAGACCACAGTGATCACCGAAAGACCGAAACGCGAAATACTACGTATCTCTTCAATTCTAGGTACATTGGCAATACTCTGTTCTATTGGAAAGGTCACAAGTTGTTCCACTTCCTGGCCTGCCAGCGTTGGACAGGTGGTAAATATCTGTACCTGATTGTTGGTGATGTCCGGTACGGCATCTATCGGCAGTTTGGTTGCACTCCAACCGCCCCAAATTATAAGAACCAAGGTCATTAGACCGATAATGATCTTGTTCTTTATACTGAAATAAATGATCTTATCTAACATTATTGTTCTGATTAATAACTAATAGGACTTCCCGCAATCCAAATAAATAATGAATGGATGCGGTCGAAAAATAAAGCATGCGCAGAAATAGCCACAGAAAGTGGCATATGCGGACTTCATTTCCGAAAAAAGTAATAATTAGCTATTAACCTTGGGCGGCTGCCAGATGCTTCCATAATAATTGGAAACAAAACGTTGATCTGTGAAAAGGAATTTCAGTTCCTCGTATACAGGTTTGGGATCTTCCTCTTTATTTGCTAGGAATTTGCTATCGATAGTCGTATGACAACAGCTACAGTTACAGAAGGGGCTACAATTATCATTTACATCTGACCTATGACTATGGTCATCGGCAATTTCAACCCTTGTTTGCCTCTGTTGTGCTGACTTACATTCATTATAGGCATCACTGCACGGAAGCATCATCATGCCCGCCAGATAGATTACCATTATGAATGCGATATATTTCATATGGCACAAATCTAAACATTATTTTAAAAAACCAAATATTTTTATAAAATCGTACATCTTTAAAATGTCATAAAAAATAAATTGTGCGTTTTGGCGTTAACATGAACGATTTGTAGATGGGAATGATACTATAAATATTTATACTTTTGTACCGATATGAAGGCCGCCGTTTTGCTATTTCTTTCCATCTTGTTGCTACAGTTATCCTGGCCGTGCCAGGATCTGCTTGCGGCCGAGCCGGACTATCCGATGGACAGCCAATCGCTGATGGCATCTTCATCTGCCGATGAGGGATTCGTAAAATTTGACGAATGCAGTCCATTCTGCCAATGTGCCTGCTGTTCCACACCTTCCCTGACGTATTTTACTACGCTGAACGCCCCCTTGATTATTACTGATCAAAATACATTCCATAACGAGCAAACCTGTGATCCCACGTTACAGGCAAGTATCGGCATTTGGCAGCCCCCCAAGCTGTAGGCTGAATTTTATTGCTATTGTTTTTTACAATCGGTAGCTGCTATTTAGTCAATCCCTGTACCATGCCAGTTGTGTCTGCCCAATTTAGGGAGCATAACCGAGAATGGTAAAAGGCTTCTTTTTATCTGTACCCTTAGTGGACAAAACCTCTATATATTTCTATGGAATGGACAATGGAATATTTCCCATTGGAAATGGACGACCTGCAGCCACAGGTCAGGCAAAAGGCTATCGAGATAGCCAACAAATTAATAAGTGATGGAAGACAGTCCGACCCTCATCTGATCCGCCAGGCCATTGCCCAGGCCGAGGAGTGGTTTTTAAACCTTGAAGGCTAATCTATCCCAATTTCGATCGCTTGATTATGATTTACCACAACAGATCAAATAGCCTGGCACGTTACAGTGCACTAAGGCTGTTCATATTATTTTTCGTGATTGCCTCCCTAGGTCTACGGATTCTATTGATGGCCATTTCATCCACCGATTCGGGACTGAGCTTAACCCAAGTTTTGGTCACGTTGACAAAGGGGGCAGTATACGACCTTACCGTCGCTATCTGCTTTACCATACCCTATGCTGTTTGGCTATTGTTTGGAAATAAGGTACTAGGTTCTCGGGTCGGAAAGGCCATGAGCTACCTTATTATATTTCTGATGTCGTTCATTGCCGTGTTCTCTTTCTTTGCAGAATATACGTTCTGGTCGGAATTCGAGAGCCGCTTCAATTTTATTGCGGTAGACTATCTGATCTACACCTACGAAGTGGTTGCCAATATCAATCAATCCTATCCGTTGCCAATACTACTTGGCTGTGTCACACTTGCCGCATCGGTCATCACCATACTTCATTCCAGAGCCATTTCCAAGAGCATCAGAAGCAGGGCTGTGCTGGCTTTCAGGCTGACAATGACCCTTTCAATCATTTTCGTTTGTTCTTTACTCTTGTGGTCTACCAGCAATACCTGGTCTGAAAGCAGTTCCAATCGTTACCAGAACGAACTATCCAAGGCGGGCATATACTCCTTCGTGGCAGCATTCAGGAGCAACGAACTGAACTACAACCAATTTTATCCCCTCATCACTGAGAAAAAATCGATGGCAATCATTCGACAACAGCTGAAGGGGCCTAAAGCCGAATTTAGGGAACACTGGAGCTCTATAGAAAGGAATATTTCGAGTGACCGGAATGAAGAACGTCCAAATGTGATCATGGTGGTACTGGAAAGTTTCAGCGCAGATTTTATGGGCACGTTCGGAAATGACAAGGGCCTGACGCCTAATCTGGATTCGATCGCCTCGCGCAGCCTACTCTTTCGTAATATGTATGCGACCGGAACGCGGACTGTCAGGGGAATGGAAGCCCTTACCCTGGCAATCCCTCCAACCCCAGGTAATAGCATTGTGAGACGAAAGGACAATGCTGGCCTGACGACCATCGGTAGTATTTTTCGAGATAAGGGATACCAAACGACCTTTTTCTATGGCGGTGATGGGTATTTCGACAACATGAACCAATACTTTGGCAGTAATGGTTTTGACATTATAGATCGGGGAAGGAAATTTACGGTGGGAGATTCCTATATGGGAAAAAGGAGCAGGATACCCGACGGTGAAGTCAATTTTGAAAATGCCTGGGGCATCAGTGACGAAGACCTTTATCGTTCGGTCATCCGTAATTCGGACATCATGGCCGTCAAGGGCAAACCTTTTTATCACTTCGTGATGACTACTTCAAACCATCGCCCCTTCACCTATCCCGCTGGCGGCATAGATATTCCTTCGGGCACGGGCCGTGATGGAGCGGTGAAATATACCGACTATGCCATCGGAAAATTTCTAGGTGAAGCTAGAAAGAAAGCTTGGTTTGCCAACACGATATTTATCTTCATTGCCGACCACTGTGCTTCCAGCGCGGGAAAAAACGAGATAGATATCGCCAAGTACAGGATACCAGCGATGATCTACAACCTTAGGGAAACCAATCCGGAAGTGATCACGCCATTATGCTCCCAGGTCGACCTCTATCCCACTCTATTTCCTAAATTGGGCTGGAGCTACGTTGACAATACTTACGGCATGAACGTTCTTGACATAAACTATAGCCCAAGGGCCCTGCTTGGAACCTACCAAAAGCTCGCACTTCTGCAAAGGGACTCGCTGGTCATCCTCAGTCCCAAAAAGAATCCAGAAACATTTATCTATAACCCAATTACAAACGAACAGTCTCCCAAAAAGCTGCCAAAATCAGCTATAGAACGTGCCATCGCCTACTATCAATCGGCATTCTATCTATACAAGAACGAGGGACTGAAACTAAAAAAACAAAAAAACCAATGAAAAATACATTGATTATCATTATCTGCCTTTTCTATTTCAGCTCGCAGGCTCAGTTGGCGAAGAACACCGATACAGCATCCGCGGTCGGACCGTCAAAAGAAGGACGCTTCAAATGGAGGTCCTCCATCATTCCCGCTGCCGCTTTGGCCTACGGATTTGCAACACTGGGGGCTACCCCTTTAAGGAACCTCGATGAAGCCGGACGGCACGAGTTCTTTCTCGAGCATCCCCACGAGAGGATCAGGATAGACGATTACATGCAGTTTGCCCCTGGTGCCGTTACCCTTGGCCTTAGTATTTCAGGAGTGAAGGGCAGGAACAAAACCATTGACCAGGCGGGAATATACCTGGTTTCGAATATCATACTCAACTCGTTTACCCAAGGAGTAAAGAATGCCACAGATATCACCAGACCGGACGGGACCTCCAATGCCTTTCCATCTGGACATGCCGCCGAGGCCTTTGCATCTGCTGAATTCATGAGGCGCGAATACGGTGACAGATCCGTTTGGTATACGATTACCAGTTATACCGTGGCAAGTTCTGTAGGTCTTTTCAGAATGTACAACAACAAGCATTGGTTCAGCGATGTAGTTGCCGGGGCAGGTGTTGGGATACTCTCCACCCAGGCAGCCTATTGGCTATATCCAAAGATCAAGGGTATATTTTCCAAAAACGGAAAAGGCCCAGTTGTGATGCCATACTATAGCAACGGGGGCATTTCGGCGACTTTAAGCCATACCTTTTGACCTTACATTCTTTTCCACTTTGGCATATAGTTCCTGCGCCCATCCATGTAGCCACGCCTACCAAGATACCACATTAAACCAGATCATAACGTAAACAATGCCAGTCAGCAAGAAACGTAGGGACCGCAAGCCCTATCTCACAGAAAATAGGCGCAACAGAAACGACCGCTATCTAACTTTCAGGGCGAAGATTTTGTTGCGGACATTGGGAATATTGGTCATGCTATTTACAATGTACCTCAAAATCAGACAGCTCTTCCACATACATTAGCCAGATGGGCCAATATACCTAACCTTTTATCGGAGGGCACTGGATTCAGCCCTATGCTTAATCTTCAGTTAACTTAGAAGAAATCTTAGGTAGAGATTAATAGGTCGATGGTCGAGCATAGCGATGATGACATGGGACGAAAGCATTCCCGATGAGTACTGCGATCTGCCTCTAAAAAAGGAGTTCAGAGTTTAGCAGGATTACGGTTATTAGAAAATTCCCATGCACATTGTGCATGGGAATTCGTATTTTAATTACTGTCCTTTACAGCTTGATCAGCTTATGGACACTGCTTCTTCCTACCGAAGAAAGTATAATCGTGTAGGTACCTCGCGGAAGATCCGTTACCGGTTGGCGATCGCGGGCATCATTGCCCTGATATTAAGAAAGGTAGTTGCGCGCATCCGCGAGAAGGCAAAGGAAAAGGTCCGGATCGCGCAGCTTGTCTTGTCCTAAAATAGCTTGTCACTAATGCAAGCAAAAAATGAAAGCAAAAACTATTAAACCTACCATTCTCTCCCGAAAGCCTTGGGGCAGATTGGACGAGGAAACCAAGATCAAGATTGTTAGTGAAGTCAATAACGGGCTGCTG
Organism: Pedobacter sp.; assembly: GCF_965249885.1. GTDB lineage: Bacteria > Bacteroidota > Bacteroidia > Sphingobacteriales > Sphingobacteriaceae > Pedobacter. The sequence continues at coordinate 872,366 of NZ_OZ252254.1, forward strand.
GGCGAACGTGGCGCTGGATGGAAATACGGCCTGCCAAAGAGCACCATAGGCAAGTGGCGTGACAAGCATAATTTAGTTAACTTGCTAAGCCCGAAAACTCAAGGTGGGCTTTTAGTCATGAATGAATCCAAAGACTCGAAGCTACTTAAGAAAAAGATCGAAGAACTACCAAGGCGCTTGCGGATGCCCAACTGAAGAATGTTGCACTGGAAACATAATTCTAGCATTATCAATCAAAAAAAAACTACAAGTAATTTCAGGACGAGACACCGGGAAATAGAATGGTTAGCTAAAAGAGCATATTATGATCGGGAGAGAAACTGTTAGTCTGTATGGATAGTTTGGAACGAAATGGGTTGACTACTATTACCGAAATCTACAGTGATGACCATGTTAAAATATTTCTTTAAAAAACTGCTTTATTAATCTGTGTATTTTTTGTCTGCCGTCCGTAGCCTCTTCGGAAATTTGTTGTCATAGTTCACCTCTTGAATTAAAATTGTATCCTTGACAGATTTTTCTTTCAAATGTAAAAATTTCTTTCGCTCCTCATCTTTCACAAAGCAGTCAAAATCTTTTGGCGTTTGAAATTCTACGAGATGAATTTCATAAGGTTTATCAATATGGCTTTCTATAACGCTGTCTTCTGTCGGTCTAATCCGCAACAAAAGTCTCCCGCTATGTTTTAAAATTATGGGAATAGCAATACTTTCAAACTCCTCAAAAACTTTTTCTTGTCCGTCAATAATGTAAATCAGTTGAATAATCAAAATCATTTTGTCAATTACTTTTGGTTTTGTTCATTTTTATCCTTGTTGCTCGATGCTGGCAGTGCAGTTCTTTGCCTGGCCGTTAACGGGATTGATATTCCCGAAAGCGGGATTTTCAGCACAAAAGTTCAATTGAAGGACGAAACTTGAACCTTGTACAAACGTCCAATCGAAGCCATTCATCCCCACTTTTGGCAATACTTTGTTAGCGGTTCGTTTTTCTTGTTGTCCATAAGTCATTAAGTTCAGAAGTACATTGTCCATTGGTTCAAGTGAAATTTTAAGTGCTTTAACTCGTCTTGCGTGTAAGGTCTTTTGCAGTGATTTGTCTAATATTTTTTTATGACTTTTAACATTTACTTATTTAGTGGCCTTTTATGTTTGTTGTTGTTTATTTTCCTTCTCGTAATGCAGTTGTGTCAATCCCGTTTCAAATGTTTTTGCTTCAATAAAGTTATTATGCTGCGGTATTGATGTGCATTCCGACGATAGTAGCCAATCTAATTCCTTTCAAACACAACAATTCCCATAGTGTGCTTAATACTGACCCATCTTCCCAATTTTTTGAAATTAAACTTTGCGTAGTTTGATATTAACGAGCTATCAAGCCTTTCTTTTGCTAAACAAAGGTTGATATCGAACTCATATTACTTATAATGCAAGTACCAATTCAAAAAAACAGCTCTTTTCTCATGCAGTCAGGGTTATTTTAGCTTTAGGCAAAAGATTTGAATTACTAAAAAGAGGAATTATCAAACTAGGCCACACACCTTAGCCCCTCAAAATCATAAAACGAACACTTTACACCTAAATGACATGAACACTTACACAAAAATTGGCACTTTAAAAAAAATGCCAATTTTTGATTATTCTTCACTTGGGGAGACATAAAACGCCAAGGCAACAAGAAGTCTATTTACGGGACATCCTGTAAATAAAAAGTATCCAAACGCCAAAACCCACAACAAATCCCAGAAATGGGTTTTTCATATTTAGACCTGACAAAAATGCACCTGTCGCAATAATGCAAGTCAGAAAAAATAGAATTAAATTTTTCATGCTACTTAAATTAATATTTTTTTTAACAATCAGAATATATCCAAGATTAAGAAGTGCAGCTCTTAGAGCTGATATAAAATGTTGTTAAGTTGCAGAATCCAAGTTTTGCGGGTGGATCAAATAGTGACAGGACACTCTTCTGAAGTCTGTCAACAATCGCCCAGTCTTTGCTCAAGTAAACATCCGTAACAGAATTGCTGCTGTCTTTATGATTTAGTGCCATTGCTACATCGTCTTTTTGAAATCCACATTTATTACGCGCAAGATCGGCAAAGGCATGCCTTGCATCATAGAATTGTAGTTTCTTGATCTCTAGGGCAGCTCCAATCTTTCTCATACCGAAACTCAGCGCACTGTCCAGATTCTCATGTGAGGCATATCTAGTTTTCAAGGTTCTGATATATTTTATAAGTAGCGGCTTAGCAACATCAGGTATCCTTAAACTCATAAAGGCCTTATCTTTTCTTCTATCCTTTGTTTTGGAGCGGTTATATTCTAACCTCCCTTCTTCAATATCCATCTCTTCCGGTAATCTATAGAGATCTACAGGATTCATGCCGCAAAGGTAGAAACTCAGCATAAACAGGTCTCTGGCCATCTCAGCACGGGAATTCGCGGGGAGCTCGATTTTACTAATCCTTTCGATATCTTCTATTGACAGTTTCCTCTTATTTGTATCAGGCGGTGATACGATCTTATATTTCTCAAATGGGTAATGCTTGATAAGGGTAACGCCTAGCTCCGGATCGTTAAATTTTTTGACCGCCGCGTTGAATAGTATTCTGAGGTCCCTCATATGATTATGGAGTCCTACATCGGTCAATCCTTTGGACCTTCTCTCCACAAGATTTCCAAACTGGTCGGGCCTGAACATTGTTCTTTCCGAGCGAAGATATCTTTCATAATTTTCGAGCATTTTTGACCTTATTTCAGTTATAGGTATAAACTCTGCCTTAAAATAATCCCGAAGACTGTTGACGACCTTCTTCATGTCGTTCCTGCTTCCAGTTCTGTTCTGTTGGTCCAGCAATCTGATCTGCTCTTCACCGAATGCTATGATATTAATAGTTTCTGCGGTTTCCTCACACATGGTTAGATATGCGACGAGACTTTTTGAAGTATATAGTTCTAGACTTTCACCTAGCTCCGATATACGTTTTCTGAAGGAATCTACCACTGGATTCAATATGGTTAATATAAATTCATCCTTGATCGTAAAATCCTTTCGTAGTTGCTTTTGTCCGATATAGTGCTGTGTGTCTATATAGGAAGACCTTCTTTTGAAACTAACTCTAATCTTGACATTCCAGGTACCATCCTTCTTTTGTGTGTGGGGAAGAACCACTTCTCTTACAGTTGCCATAAAATTTAAATTATGACCGCTTTTGTTTCTTTAAATTTTAAAACATTTTTAAAACATTCACGGTCAGTTTAACAAAAAACCATGCAGAAATGAACGTAGCTGATACTAACAATAAACGAAAATAAAGGGTTATAAATGCGAAAAGCCTCGTTTTCGTTATGAAAACAAGGCTTTTTTTGGAAGTGGTGCCTGCTGGGATCGAACCAGCGACACAAGGATTTTCAGTCCTTTGCTCTACCAACTGAGCTAAGGCACCTCCGTTTGGGAATGCAAATGTAGTTCCTTTTTTTGAAACACAAAATTATTTTGCAAAAAAATATCAATCAGCATCCACAAAACACCCCTTTCCTCTCTAAATCAACCAATTAATTTTTACAAAAAAAAGGAATTAATCCATAATCATTCTAAATTTTAAAAATTATGCTTGCATAGTAAATATTTTAAACCTAAATATTTTAACTTCGTTGTTAGTATAACAATACATCATTTATGGTTTCTCAAATAATATTCGTCATTTTAACCATAGTTGGCGTTGGGCTTTTTGCTTTCAACGCTCAAAAGGTTATCCGCAATATCAAGTTAGGCAAAAGCGCCAATCGCTGCGACAAGCCTCAGGAACGTTGGATGGTGATGCTCAAGGTAGCTTTTGGTCAAACCAAAATGGCAGTGCGCCCTGTGCCGTTTTTATTGCACTTGGTAGTTTACTTAGGCTTTGTAATCATCAACATCGAAGTACTGGAAATTGTAATTGATGGCATATTTGGCACTCACCGTGTTTTCTCCGGACTAGGTGGATTGTATAATTTCTTAATCGGCAGCTTCGAGCTATTAGCGGCTGGGGTTTGGTTGGCCTGCGTTGTATTTTTAATTAGAAGAAACGTTTTAAAGCTTAAACGCTTTTCGGGGGTAGAGATGAAAACCTGGCCAAAATCAGATGCCAACTACATCTTAATTACAGAGATCTTATTGATGAGCGCCTTTTTGCTGATGAATGCTGCAGATGCCAAACTGCAATCGCTTGGTGCTTCACATTACACCGCTGCTGGTGCTTTCCCTGTAAGTGCATGGCTACAAAACCTATTGCCAAACCAAATTGACACCTTGATTTTTATAGAGCGTTTTTGTTGGTGGTTTCACATTGCAGGCATTTTTGCTTTCCTTAACTACCTACCCTACTCTAAACATTTCCACATCATATTGGCATTTCCAAATACTTACTTCTCCAACTTGAAACCAAAAGGACAGTTTAGTAATATGGATAGCGTTACCAATGAGGTTAAAGCTATGCTTGATCCATCTTTTGTGCCAGCAGATGCTGCTCCGGGAAGATTTGGAGCGAAGGATATCCAGGATCTTAGCTGGGTAAATTTATTGAATGCTTACACCTGTACCGAATGCGGAAGATGCACCTCTGTTTGTCCTGCAAATATAACCGGCAAGTTGCTGTCGCCACGTAAAATTATGATGGATACCCGCGACCGCATGGAAGAAGTAGGAAAAAATATCGATAAACATGGCGCTGAGCACCAAGACGGAAAAGCGTTATTGGATGATTATATTACCAGAGAAGAAATTTGGGCCTGTACTAGTTGTAACGCCTGTGTGGAAGCTTGTCCGGTAAATATTGATCCTTTGGCCATCATTACAGAATTAAGAAGATATACGGTGATGGAAGAATCCGTAGTGCCAGCCAGTATCAACGCCATGCTAGGCAATGTAGAAAACAATGGTGCGCCGTGGAAGTATTCGCCTTCAGACAGATTTAATTGGAGCGAAGGAAATTAAGACACTGAAAACAAGAAGCTGAAATTGGGAATAATATAAGCTTCTCAAATTACAAGTAAAGATAAAGTTGAGTAAAATAAGTATTCAGTGCGCTGGCATCTAAATACCAAATACTAAAAAAATGGAATTTAAAGTACCAACAATGGCCGAAATGATGGCCGCAGGAGAAGAACCAGAAATTTTATTTTGGGTAGGCTGTGCTGGAAGTTACGACGAACGAGCACAGAAAATCACCCGTGATATCTGCAAGATACTTCATCATGTTGGAATGAAATACGCTGTTTTGGGAACCGAGGAAAGTTGTACTGGTGACCCTGCAAAGCGTGCCGGAAATGAGTTTTTATTCCAAATGCAGGCTATGGCTAACATTGAAGTGCTGAACGCTTACAACATCAAAAAGATTGTAACTGGTTGCCCACACTGTTTTAATACGATAAAAAATGAGTATCCGGAATTAGGCGGAACCTACGAAGTGATCCACCATACTCAATTGATCCAAGACTTAATTAACGAAGGTAAATTAAAAGCCGAAGGCGGCGAAAGTTTCAAAGGCAAGAAAATTACCTACCACGACCCGTGTTACCTTGGCCGTGCCAATGGAGTTTATGAAGCCCCTCGTAAAGCGCTGGAGGTTTTAGATGCGCAACTGGTTGAAATGAAACGCTGCAAAGCTAACGGACTTTGCTGTGGTGCCGGCGGCGCACAGATGTTCAAGGAACCAGAAAAGGGCAAAAAAGACATCAACATTGAGCGAATTGAAGAAGCTTTAAGCACCGAACCTCAATTTATTGCTGCTGGCTGCCCATTTTGTATGACCATGCTTAACGACGGCGTGAAACTGAAAGACAAGGAGCAAGAAGTTAAAGTATTAGATATCGCTGAGATTACCGCTAGGGCAAACGGCTTGTAATAGACATTCGATAGTATTTTATTACTTGGAGTAAATGTTACTTCTTTAATTCGTTGCAGCTACAAGTTTAATAATACGTCATCCCGAATTTTGGGATCCTAATGCGTTGTGCCCCGTATCGTTTTACGATTTCCGCATTCGCCAGAATGACGAGATAGGACCGTGATCACCAATCACCTTATCTTTAATCATTTCGGGATGTTAATGCGCCTTAGCTAGTTCTTTCACGATACAATGAGATGATGGTATAGCATCGCTATTTATTTACATTCAACTGAATTTGGCTTAATTGTCTAAATCGATCAGCTAGTTCGTTTAACTTTTCTTCGTCAATACTTTTTAGGGGAATCACTAGGTAAGTAGCCATTGAATCAATGTCTCCGTTCTTATCTTTTCGGGTTTGTACAATTACATCATCGTTTTTAGTATGCAACCAAAGCTGCCCACTTTTAATGTCACCATAGTAATCCATCGATTTAAACCGCGACAAATTGAATGAAAAAAACTCTTCCTTCCCACTGGCGTAAATTTTCCTATACCTGCAAAAACCTGTGTTAGTAACATTCAACTCATAGCGCTTTAAGAGCTCTTGTTGACCATCCTTATCGTAGTACTTATTTAGCAATTCGTGAATAAAAACACGGCTATCTTCTGGAAAAACAAATCCAGAAGAGACCAAGAAAGCTAGTCCAAATCCTAAAAAAACAAACTTTTTTAAGTCCAATGTAAACTTTTGCATGAGAGTCCCGTTTTAACTTCTGAAAGTTAATTATTTTGATAAATTTGGAATATGATTTTTTCTCCACAATCAAAAGTTTGGATTTACCAAAGCAACAGGAAGTTTACAGCACAAGAAACTGCTAGCATACAAGAAACATTAAACAACTTTGTAGCACAGTGGACAGCTCATGGGCACCAACTTAAAGCTAAGGCGGAAATTTTTCACGATTACTTTATTGTGCTTACAGTTGATCAAGAAGTGGCTAACGCTACGGGCTGCTCTATCGATGCTTCCGTTAGGGTTATTAAAGATATTGAAACAAGATTTGGGCTTGATTTATTTGACCGTTTCAATATGGCCTACAAAGTTGATGGCGACGTAAACGTGGTTACAAAAGAAGATTTTGAGACATTAATCAGCATTAAAAAAATTGGGCTGGACACGATTGTTTTTAACAACCTAGTACAAAACCTCGAAGAATTTGAGCAAAAATGGGAAGTGCCATTAAAAGATAGCTGGCATAAAAATGTTTTTGCAGAACAATTGGCGGCTAGTTAATTAGTTAATTGTTTGACTGGTTAATCGTTTAGTACGTTAACTGTTTAATTGGTTAATTGTTTAACTCTCAACTAATCTCCAACTACTAATCCCTGACATCTAGTCCCTAACCACTAATACCTAATCCCTAATCCCTAACCCCTAATCCCTACCCCCTAACAACCCGAAACAACTGACGTACTTGTTTGTTATGATAACTTACAGATACCGTTTATGTTACGTTGGCTCAAAATATCTTTAAAAATTATTGGCGCTTTAGTGCTTTTGTTGGTAGTAATTTGGTTAGGTGCCGCCTACTACATTAATCATAATAACAAGGCTATTTTAGCCAAAATCCTAAATCAAATTAACGCAAAAGTTAACGGCTCGGTAAAGGTATCACATATGGAAACCACCTTACTCAAAGGATTTCCTGGTGTAGCAGTATCGCTCAAAAATGTTTCCCTGCGAGATAGTCTTTACGGCAAGCACCATAAAGAATTAGTTTCCGCAAAAGATATTGATGTAAGTTTAAATGCACTTTCCCTTTTTCTAGGCACCATCAATATTCGCAAGGTCTCCATTAATAACGCTAGCATTTACCTGTATACCGATAGCAGCGGCTACAGCAACACCAGCATGTTCCGCAAAAAGGATCAAAATAAATCTGTAGAAGAAGATGGCGGCTCAACGGATTTACAAGTAAGGTTAATTGATTTGAACAATGTAAACTTGGTAGTTGACAATCAAAAAAAATTCAAACTTTTCAGTTTTTATGTAGATGAATTGAAAGGAAAAGTGAAATATCCCATTGGTCGTTGGGACGGCGAATTTAAACTGAAAACCAAAATCAACAGTTTTGCTTTTAATACCAGAAAAGGCAGTTTCCTTAAAGATAAAACCTTATCTGGTAACCTCACTGCACATTACGATGGCGATGCCGAAGTAATCATGATAGATCAAAAGCCTCTAAAAATCGGAAACGACACTTACCAAATTGGTGCTAACATTAACATTGCGGAGAATAAGTCGGCTTTTTCGATAGCCATTAAAGCCGACCAGCTATTGTACAAAAACATTGCCTCTATTTTAGCGCCAAACATCTCCGAAAAACTCTTCAAGTTTGGCATCGAAAAACCTGTAGATGTTACCGCCAGTATCATTGATGATGGAGATAAAAGTCATGCTGACCCTTTGATCAACGTTAAAATGAGCGTAAAAAACAATAATATTTCAATTCCATCGGGTGAATTAACCGACTGCTCTTTTACTGGTTATTTTTCAAATCAAGATACCACTACCCGACCAATTGGCGACGCTAACTCCGTAATTCGTTTCTTCGGATTAACCGGCAACTATTACAATGCGCCAATTAAGGTAGATACATTTACCGTAGCCAATTTGGAAAAACCATTAGCACAAGGGTTAGTCATCTCAAAATTCGACCTAGAAAGACTAAATAGTTCATTTGAAGACGAAACTTTTAGGTTTGGAAAAGGTACTGCCGATTTGCGCTTGTATTGCCAAGCAGACATCGATAATTTCTTGTTCACCAAACCAGTCATCCACGGAAAGGTAGCAATTAAAAATGCGGACATCACCTATCTACCACGTAATATGAAAATTGTCAACAGCTCACTTGACTTAAATTTTAGTCAGAAAGATTTACACATTACCAATAGCAGATTTCAGCTAGGGCGCAGTGTTGTGCAAATGACTTGCGACATGCAGAACTTTTTAAATTTCTACTATACCGATCCAGAGAAAATAGAAATCAACGTTAAACTTAAAAGCCCGAACTTGAATTTAAGCGAGTTCATGCCATTTTTGGGGCCACGCCAAGCACGTCGTAAAAAAACCTCAACTAGAAATGCCATTAAGGAAGCATCTGAACAATTACGAGATGCGCTGGAAGCTTCTAGGGTAAATTTACAGGTAAACGTAGATAAAGCAACCTATCAAAAATTTGTAGCTTATCACCTTAATTCGAATATTTCCCTAATTGGCAACGGTGTTTATTTCAAAAACATGAGCGTACAGCATGCTGGCGGACAAATCAATTTCAACGGAAAAATAGAGCAGCTTGGTGCTGTAAACAAATTGCAGCTCAATGCCAATATCGCGAAAGTTAGTATCAAAGAGTTTTTCTACGCCTTCGATAATTTCGGACAAAAATCTATCACCAATAGAAACTTGAAAGGGTTCTTATCTGCTAAAGTAAATGCGCAAGGGAGCATCAGTTCAAAAGGAAATATCATTCCCAAATCCATGTTCGGTAAGGTGAATTTTACTTTGGACAAGGCTGCGCTGGTAGGGTTTGAGCCGCTGGAGAAAATTGGAAAGTTTGTTTTCCGAAGCAGAAACTTATCTAATGTGCAACTAGAAAAACTGAATGGCGTACTTACATTACGTGGCGAAACCGTTGATATTAGCCCTATGAAAGTAAATTCCACTGCGTTAAATTTTGATGTACAAGGCGTTTACGGCTTCAACAAAGGAACAAATATTGCATTAGACATTCCCTTACGCGACCCTAAAAAAAGCGCAGATATCATTGACAAACAAGAACGTGAACTAGCCCGTATGAAAGGCATTGTATTGCACTTAAAGGCGGTTGACGAAGATGGAGAAATTAAGATTAAGTGGAATAAGAAGAAGGACAGGGAGCCGAATTAATTATTTTATTACTAAATTGTATCAATGTTAGCGCTAAATACGCTTCCCTTTCTACAAACAGTAAAATTAATTAGTTACAAATTACCAGTTAATGAAACTTAAAACAATTTTCTTAAGTTCATCGCTACTTATCATCATACTATCCTTTTTCATAGATTCTCCGTTTAGAAAAGGCGGTGTAACTCAACAATATCTCGTTTCAGCGCTTGTATTAGTAATGACACTTTGTTTTATTTACCTATTACAAATTAACGCAATGATTGTTGCTGAAAAAGTTTTGTACACCATAGTCACTTCATTCATTGCCATATTTGTAAGTAATTATTTAACAGAAACGGTATTGTGTTACAAATATGGAATTGACTATGAATTATTTGTTAACGAGATACTGGCAAATTTACTCTTTTACTCTCTTATTAATTTGTTTTTAGCCTTTCAATTTATATTGCTCAGAAGATATAGAAGTTCCTAAAATAAAACTTCTTAATTTCATATTCACGGACAAGAGCAACACCTAAAAATCAAGCGGGCCCAACCTCCGCATGTTTCTCATAATTAAATACTGTCTGTGCTTAATAAACCTCGTAGCTTTGTTGGGATTCCAACGGATAGGATTAGGAAAACAGGCTGCCAGCAGCGCTGCCTCTTGTCTACTCATCTTAGTGCACGAATGTCCGTAATAAGCTTGGGAAGCTGCTTCAGCCCCGTAAATTTCGTCGCCCATTTCTATGACGTTTAAATACACCTCCAATATTCGCTCCTTGCTCCATAGCACCTCAATTAGCAAAGTAAAGTAAGCTTCAAATGCCTTGCGAACGTAGGAGCGACCAGGCCACAAAAACACATTCTTTGCTGTTTGCTGCGAAATCGTGCTGCCGCCCCTGATTTTTTTCTTCTTCTTGCCTTTCTTTTCGTTGGCTTTGTAAGCTTTTTCAATGGCGTTCAAATCAAAACCCATGTGTTTTAGGAACAGCTGATCTTCCGCACTCACTGCCGCACGTTTCATATTGTCCGAAATATCTTCAAACTTCACCCACTTGCTTCTAATTTTTGCGTGCTGATCATCCGCTTTACGCTCCCATTTGCGCTGCACCATTAAAAAAGTTATTGGCGGATTGATAAAACGATAAGCTAAGACCCAAATAAGCGAGAACACAAAAAACCACAAGAAGATTTTACCAGCTGCAAAAGCAACTCGTTTAAATAAAGATTTTTTAGTGTTTGATTTTAGAGCCATTACCACAAAGGTAAAATTTTTAGCTAAAGGCAAAAAGTTGAGGCATCAAGGCGAACTGGCTAGGTTTGATTCTTTCTGAAAAGCAAAAGTAGTGGTGCTAGTTAAAATCAGTCCCGCTTTTCGTTTCAATCTTTTTGTGTAAGGCATTCAAAACTTACGAAGTTTTAGAAACTTCGTAAGTTTAATTCTGGGTGTGCGACAAAAAGTATTTACACTTCAATCGGGTTTATATTGGCAATTTCAGTGTTGGTAGCTTTGTCAAGCTTACTATATCACCAATAGCTTTGCGACCTCTGCACAACTTAATTCTCCTTTGCGGTATTATTATTTTAATCGCAAAGCGAAAAAGTTTCCGCGAAGTTTATTACCAATAGCTTTGTCAATCTTAATAGGCAGTTGCAAAGAAGATTGACAAAGCTCTCATCATACAAGTGCTTGAAGCGCTACTTTTATACACTCTATTATTTAACCGCAAAGAAGTTTCCGCAAAGTTTATTGCCAATAGCTTTGTCAATCTTAATAGACAGTTGCAAAGAAGATTGACAAAGCTGCCCATAATACAGATGCTTGAAGCTTTACTTTTATAAACTTCATTATTTAACTGCAAAGCAAAGAAGTCTCTGCAAAGTTTACTGCCGATAGCTTTGTCAATCTTACTATATCACCAATAGCTTTGCGATCTCTGCGCAACTTAATTTTCCTTTGCGTTATTATTATCTTAACCGCAAAGCAAAAAAGTTTCCGCGAAGTTGATCCAATAGCTTTGTCAATCTTACTAGACAGTTGCAAAGAAGACTGACAAAGCTGCCCTCTTCTGCAAATACATTGTTCATTAAACCCGATTGACGCGAAAAGCTCCCGATTGCAAAGCGGGACTTGTAGCAAAAAGCGGGACTACAATTGCAATGAAATACTGAACTAACATTTTCAAAATAAAAACGCTGAACGGAAAACAAATCGACTAGTGAACAAATGAACTATTGAACCAATGCACTAATAATCGTAATTTCGCCTATGCTAAAAAAAGAACGTTACCGTTGTTTTGTAGAGCATTTTTCTACCAAACAGCCACACGCTGAAACCGAACTACATTACAACAATCCATTCCAATTGCTGGTAGCGGTAATTTTATCTGCCCAGTGTACGGATAAGCGCATTAACCAAGTAACTCCGGCACTTTTTAATCGTTTCCCTAACGCCAAAGCGCTTGCTGAAACTACACCAGATATTGTTTTTGACTACATCAAAAGTGTAAGCTACCCCAACAACAAGGCTAAACATTTGGTTGGCATGGCTAACATGTTGCTTCATCAATTTAACAACGAGGTACCATCAGATGTGAAAGAGCTGCAAAAAATGCCGGGTGTCGGCAGAAAAACGGCAAACGTAATTGCTTCTGTAGTGTATAATGAACCTGCAATGGCGGTGGATACTCACGTTTTTAGGGTAGCTAACAGACTGGGGCTAACTAAAGGCAAAACACCCTTGGCGGTGGAAAAAGATTTGGTAAAAAATTTACCTGAACATACCATAGCCACGGCACATCATTGGCTAATTTTACATGGTAGATATATATGTGTAGCCCGCAGTCCAAAGTGTGAAATATGCGAACTCACCTATTTTTGCCAATACTTCGAAAAGCTACAGAAAGCTAAAAACATGGGCAAAAATTTAGCGCTTTAAAAAAAATTCTAAAATTATTTGCATTTATTATAAACAATTTAATATGTTTGCTAAAATTATTAGTTAAACATAATTTATTATTTGCCGAAACGTATTGTTATATTTATTCCCTGAAACTTAAAAAACATGAATCCAAACGCAGACAAATTAAAAGCTTTACAGCTTACTCTAGATAAACTTGAAAAATCATACGGTAAAGGTTCTATCATGAAACTTGGCGACCAAGCTGTGGAAAGCATGGAAGCAATTTCAACGGGATCTATTAGCTTAGATATTGCTTTAGGTGTTGGTGGCGTACCAAAAGGCCGTATCATTGAAATTTATGGTCCAGAATCATCTGGTAAAACAACTTTAGCGACACACATTATTGCAGAAGCTCAAAAGAAAGGCGGCATAGCTGCAATAATTGATGCGGAGCATGCTTTTGATAAATTTTATGCAAAAAAATTAGGTGTTGATACCGATAATTTATTGATTTCTCAACCTGATAATGGTGAGCAGGCCTTGGAGATTGCCGATAATTTAATCCGCTCTGGCGCTATTGATGTAATTGTAATTGACTCTGTTGCTGCTTTGGTACCAAAGGCTGAAATTGAAGGCGAAATGGGTGATAGCAGAATGGGATTGCAAGCTCGTTTGATGAGTCAGGCATTACGTAAGTTAACTGGAACCATTTCGAAAACCGGATGTTGCTGTATTTTTATTAACCAGTTACGTGAAAAAATTGGTGTAATGTTTGGTAACCCTGAAACTACGACTGGTGGTAATGCACTTAAATTTTACGCATCTGTTCGTTTAGATATTCGCCGTACTTCGCAGATTAAAGATTCTGACGAGGTATCAGGTAACCGTGTTAAAGTTAAAATCGTAAAAAATAAAGTTGCCCCTCCTTTCCGTTTAGCTGAGTTTGACATTATGTTTGGCGAGGGTATATCTAAAGTGGGTGAAATCATTGACTTAGGTGTAGATTTCGGTATCATTAAAAAAGCTGGATCATGGTTCTCTTATGGCGATACTAAATTAGGGCAAGGTAGAGATGCAGTTAAGCAATTGCTTTTAGATAATCCTGAATTGGCAGAACAAATAGAATCGCAGATTAGAGAAGAAGTAACTGGCGAACACTTAGAAGAAAATTAGTATTTATTTACTGAGATAGATATAGTAACAGCGCCTGTTTTAAAAACAGGCGCTGTTTTATTATGGACTTTTAAAGAGAACGTATAAGACCTAACTACATTTTATTAATAAACTACCTAAAGCTAGATGCCTTAGGTGCTGTTGGAATTTTTTCCTTAACAAAGGAAGAATCTAGCCTAACAATAGTATAAGCTGCTATTATTGCACCAACCAAAAGTAACACCAAACCCAAGTAATTCTTTTTCTTATCTTTTTTAATCACCCAAAATAAAAAAGCTATTAAAGGAATGGCAAGTAACCCAAAAAATATAAAACCGCTTGTTTGCATAAAATCAACGTTTAAAAAATCATACGAGCCATTGGCGCTACCTCCTGCCCTACAAATTGCTTGTTTAAGAACTTATGATAACCAGCTATAGCAATCATAGCCGCGTTATCAGTACAATATTCAAATTTAGGAATAAACACCTCCCAACCCAAAATTTCTTGCTGTGCAAGCAAGGTATTTCTCAATCCAGAATTGGCGGAAACTCCTCCAGCTATGGCAATTTGCTTACAATTGTATTGCTTTGCTGCTTTCTTTAGCTTGTTTAAAAGAATGTTAACGATGCTATACTGTACAGACGCACAGATATCAGCCAAATTTTCCTCTACAAAATTGGGGTTATTTTTTTGGTTATCTCTAATGAAGTATAATATGGCCGTTTTAAAGCCGCTGAAACTATAATTTAAACCTTGTATTTGTGGTTCTGGAAATTGGTAAGCATGTGGATTACCTTCTTTAGCATATTTATCAATCAACGGACCGCCAGGATAAGGCAGGTTTAAAATCTTTGCAGTTTTATCAAATGCTTCTCCAGCTGCATCGTCTAATGTTTCGCCAACAATTTCCATATCGAAATAATCTTTAACCAGTACAATTTGCGTATGTCCACCGGAAACGGTAAGGCACAAAAACGGAAATTTTGGATGCGGATCGTCGATAAAATGCGCCAAAATATGAGCCTGCATATGGTTTACAGAAATCAGCGGAAGATCAAGTGCCAAAGCAAAAGATTTCGCAAAAGAAACTCCTACTAACAAAGAGCCCAACAGTCCAGGACCTCGGGTAAATGCCACGCCCTGAAGCTGCTTTTTATCCACTCCTGCAATGGCCAAAGCCTGTTGCACAGCAGGTACAATATTCTGCTGGTGAACCCTAGAAGCCAGTTCAGGAATTACACCTCCATAATTTTCATGAATTGTTTGGTTTGCAATAACATTGGCAGTAATTTTGCCGTTATCACAAATGGCAACCGAAGTTTCGTCGCAGGATGATTCTATAGCTAATATGATAGGCACGGAAAAGATATTTAAGCTACAAAATTATTAAAAAACTATTAAAAATACTTCTTTGGATTATCGCTTCAATTATTTTATTGATTGCGGGCGTACTATTTTCACTACAATTTAAGCCAGTCCAAACCTATGTAGCGCAAAAAGCAGCAGCGTATCTTTCAAAGGAATTAAAAACAACTGTACGTGTTGGCGGTCTTTATGTTGTCCCATTTAAATCTGTTGTGCTTGAAGATTTACTAGTGTTAGACTTGCAAAAGGATACACTGGCGCACTTTCCGAAGTTTTTAGTAGATATCAATCAGTTTTCGCTCAAACAGCGCATACTTGACGTTAACACCGTTCAAATTAATGATGGTACTTTCTTTTTGAAGGATCAGAAAGATGGAAACTCTAATCTAGATTTTATCATCGATTATTTTGATAGTCCATCTCCAAAACCAAAAAAGAAGAAAAAAAAGTTTGAGTTTTTGTTCGACAGAATCATCATTAACAACTTACATTTCAAGTATAAAAATTTAAAATACAACACACCAAGCCCTAATGCTGTAAATTTCGAAGATATTGACGTTAAAGAGATGAACGGCATTTTCGAGGACTTAAATACTAAAGACCACTTGATTCAAGCTAATATCAAAAACTTAACCTTAAAAGAAAAAAGTGGCTTTTATCTTAAAAATCTTTCAGCATTAACTACAGTTGACTCCAACGCTATCGAGTTAAAAAAACTATTACTGGTTACCAATAAAACCCGCCTTACTGATTATTATCAAATGAAATTCAAGACCTATAGGGATTTCAAAGATTATGAAAACAAGGTGAGGATGAGAGCCAATTTTAAAAACAGTCACTTGTCGTCCAGTGACGTGGCATACTTTGCTCCTGCTTTGCAGAAAATGAAACTAGACATTGACATTGACGGACAGATTAATGGCTTAGTTAATGATTTGAGGGCTAAAAAATTATCTCTGAAGGCTGGTAGAGCCACTTATATCAAAGGCGATTTCTCTATGAAAGGTTTACCCAACTGGGAAGAAACCTTTATGGACATGAAGATAGAATTGGCCGGCACCAATAAAACAGATTTAGATGAAATATTGACCGACCTTACCGGTAAAAAAGTAAAATCCATCCCCGAAATTGTCAACAAGTTTGGCAATATCAATTTCAATGGCTATTTCACTGGCTTTCAAAATGATTTTATCGCCTACGGTGAATTCAAAACTAAGCTTGGAAGACTTCGTTCAGATGTCAATATGAAAATTGACAAAAAAGGCACGCCTTCGTACAGTGGCAATGTTAAGACCTACGATTTTAATATTGGAGATTTACTTAACGAGCAACTTTTAGGACGCATAACTTCCGAGCTAAACATTAAGGGAAGAGGTACTGAGGTAAAGGAATTAAAAGAAGAGCTAAAAGGAAAGATCAGCTATTTAGATTTCAAGGGCTATCGCTATAGAAACATCAATATCAACGGTACTTTTGACAAGAAATTTTTTGATGGAAGTTTGAAAATCAACGATAAAAATGTACAGCTTGATTTTGATGGCGGCGTTAACCTAAACCCTGCCCTACCAGTTTTCAACTTCAAAGCAAACATTAGAAATGCCCGTTTAAAGACCTTGAAGCTTTATAAAGACTCTTTAAAAGTAGATGCTGTTTTCAGCACTAATTTTTCAGGAACCAACTTAGATAACTTGCAAGGCAGCTTGCTTTTACAGCAAATAACGCTAAATAACTTGCGAGGCGTTTACAAGGTTGATTCGGTTTTGCTGAACGCCAGAGGCATTGGAATGGATCGAAGCCTTACGGTAAATTCGGATATTTTAGATGCGGGCATTAAAGGCCAGTACGACCTAAATACTATCGTGTCGTATTTTAAAACTATTGCAAAAACTTACATCCCATCGCTTAAAACTGATATCGTGAAGTTTAAAACACAGGTTTTTGATTTCAGGCTTAAGATAAAAGATTTTGAACCAATTGCTGAGCTTATTTCTCCAGGGCTAGAAATCGACGACCAATCGCTCTTAGTAGGATCTTTTGACTCTAAAAATAACACGGCCACTCTTGGAGGTATTATCAAGAGACTTAAGTACAAGGGCATTATTGCAAACAATGTCATTATAGACGAAAGTACTTCGACCAGACAGCTTACTGCAATTATATCATCGGATAGAGTAGACCTCAATGATAGCTTGTACATCAAAAATGTCAACATCTCTAACATCCTTCGCAACGACAGCTTGGCACTCAACGTCAAATTATCAAATGCTGACGATGCCAATCAACTGGATTTAAACGGGCTTATCGAGTTTTTACCAGATACGGCCAAAATCAGTATTTTACCTTCCAATCTTAAAATTAATTTCGAAGATTGGACAATTGAAGACAAAGTTCAGATTGGCTTAAACAAAGGCAAAACCAAAGTGGAGAATTTTTCTTTAAGCAACGGACAGCAAGAACTTAAAATTGACGGCATTATTTCCGATGATCCTACCGATGTACTGCTAGTTGCCTTCGAAAATTTCAAGCTTAAAACCATAAATCCGTTTGTTAAAAATCTAGGAATTAAATTTGCGGGCACTGCCAATGGAAAGACAAAGATTAATGGCTTATTGAAATCTCCCAAAATCTCGGATAGTTTAAGGATAGATTCATTGGGCTTCAATGGAACCTACATCGGGAGCTTAGTTGATACCTCGTCGTTTAGCAGCGCTAGCAAAATAGCGAATGTACATACGAAGATTACGGCACTCGACAGAGAAACCTTTAATATCACAGGAAATCTGGATGCCGGTCAAAAACAGATTGATCTGAAGGTAAATCTTGACCAGAGCGAATTGGCAATCTTAACCCCATTTTTAAATAAAATTGTTTCTAACCTAAAAGGAAAAGTTTCCGCTGACCTCACCGTAAAGGGAAGTTTTGATCAACCACTAATTAATGGCGATATTACCCTTGATAAAGCGCAGCTAACCGTTAACTACCTCAAAACAACGTATATCATTGATGATGAAGTTAATGTTGATAATAGCGCAATTGTACTCACCAACTTAGTGCTAAAAGACCTAGAAGGACACAGCGGTACAGCTAACGGAACTGTAGATTTAAAAAATATCAATAACCCCAATATCCAAGTACAATTGGAGGCTAAGGGGTTAATGGCATTAAACACCACCTCAAAAGATAATGCTATTTACTTCGGAAAGGCCTATGGAACCGGAAAATTCGTATTCAAAGGCCCAACTAATGACATGTTTATCGACATTGACGCTAAAACCGAAAAAGGAACCATATTCAATTTGCCACTTAATAGCTCTGAGACAGTTACCGACAAGGATTTTATCACTTTTGTGAGTAAAGATACTACCAAGGTCGTAAAAAAACTAAATAGCTTTCAAGGACTCAGCATGAATTTTAAGCTTTCGGTTGATCCAAATACTACGGTAAATATTTACACCGTTTTAGGTAAACTTAGCGGCACGGGAAATGCGGATCTAGAACTCAACATCAGCAAAGTGGGTGACTTTGAAATGAAAGGCGACTACATTATTGAAAGTGGTGTTTTCGACTTTACCGCAAGAGAGGTGATCAATAAGCGTTTCGATATCAGACAGGGTGGATCAATTAGGTGGACAGGAAATCCGGTAAATGCACAGATTAACCTAAAAGCGATCTATACGTTACGTGCGGCGCTGGGCGATCTGTATAGGGCTGCTAACCGCGATGCTAGCAGTAACACGAATCTAACTGCGCAAACAGAAGTAGAGATGGGCTTAACTGGCTTACTGATGAAGCCAGACATCAAGTTGGATATCTTCTTCCCGGCTAACCCTGCAATTAAAGATGAGCTACAGTCTTATTTTAATGATGGAAACAACCTTAATACACAGGCTTTAAGTTTGATTATTCAAAGAAGATTTGCACCCGGAACAGGTGCTGAAAACTTAAGTCAGCAGTTAGGCTCTGTTGGTACAGGTACAGCTACCGATTTAATTTTCAACCAGCTGAACAATGTATTATCCAGCTTAAACCTCAATTTCGTAGATATCAATATCCGTTCGTTCAATGAGGCAAGTGCATCGTTCAAATTCTTTAACGACAGAATTATTGTTAACGCTGGAATTACCGATATCAGCAAAAGCTCTATTGATAATACCATTGGTTTTAGAAATGAAATAGGTAGAGAGGTTGAAATACTTGGATTGATCAAAAAAGATGGTAGTTTGGTTGGAAAAATTGCGAACAAACCACCAACGATACAAAGTATATTTGCTAACCCAGGGATCAATCCTTATCAAAATATTACTTCCCTGGGCCTAATTTACAATCAGCAATTTGACACTTTTTCCGAGTGGCTTCAAAAAATATCGGGTAAATACCGCAAAGAACAAAAGAGAAAAGAAGCGGAAAAAGAAAAGCAACGCATCAGCAAAGAAGCAATTATTAACGAAAGTAAAAAAACGCAGCGACGGTAAGACGCCAATGAACTTTGAAACTTGGGGCAACAAAAAAGCCGAGACAAGTCACGGCTTTAGCTATATAATCTTAAGAATTTTGTTGCTTATCCCTTAAGAATCTGATGTCCCATTTTATCACGTTTAGTAATCAAATAAGATTCATTGTGTTTATTGCTAGCAATTTCAATCGGAATATTCTCTACAATCTCTAAGCCATAACCTACTAAACCTGCTCGCTTGGTAGGATTGTTAGACATTAATTTCATTTTCGTGATACCACTTGCCCTTAAAATTTGTGCGCCTACTCCATAGTCTCTTTCATCACCTTTAAAGCCTAACTGAATATTAGCTTCTACGGTGTCCAGCCCGGCATCTTGCAAATTATAAGCATGCAGTTTATTTACCAATCCAATTCCTCTGCCCTCTTGGTTCATATAAACAATAAGCCCTTTCCCTTCTTTTTCAATCATCTCCATAGCTTTATGCAGCTGAGGACCGCAATCACAACGGCATGATCCGAATATATCACCTGTTACGCATGAGCTATGGATGCGGGTTAACACTGGTTCATCCTCCGTCCACTCTCCTTTTGATAATGCCAAATGTGTAGCACCGTTACTCATTTGAGTGTAGGCAGTCATTTTAAAATCTCCCCATTGGGTAGGCAAATTAACCGTTACTTCTTCTTTAATCGAACTCTCAACAGCTAAGCGATAGCTAATCAAATCTTTGATGGAGATAATTTTTAAATCGTGCTGTTTAGCGATTAACATTAAATCAGGTAAGCGGGCCATAGTACCATCCTCATTCATGATTTCAACAAGTACTCCGGCGGGCTCGAAACCTGCTAATCTAGCAATATCTATTGTCGCTTCGGTGTGTCCGGTACGACGCAAAACCCCTTCTCTACGAGCTCGTAGCGGAAAGATATGGCCCGGGCGCCCTAGGTCTTCAGGTTTAGTAGATGGATTTATTAAAGCCTGCACCGTTTTAGCACGATCGTGTGCAGAGATACCAGTTGTACAACCCTGACCGATTAAATCAACAGAAACTGTAAAAGGGGTTTGGTGAAGTACGGTATTGTTTTGCACCATCAAATTTAACTCCAACTTATCGCAAAGCTCCTCAATTAAAGGTGCGCAAATCAATCCTCTGCCATACTTTGACATGAAGTTGATGATTTCTGGAGTTACATTACGGGCAGCGGTTAAAAAATCGCCTTCGTTTTCCCTATCTTCATCATCCACTACAATAATGATTTTACCAGCTCTTACATCAGCTAGTGCTTCTTCTATGGTATTTAGTTTAATCTCCATTTTGGCAAAAAACAACTTAATAAGGCAAGTTTACCTCAACATTTTCAATGCAAATGTACAACCTTTATCAGCAAATATGACAGGTAATTATCATTGCCAAGTAAGTTTCTGTACAACAACGGGATGCCTTTATATTGTAAAAACTGCAGACGAAGTTGTTACTTTTTCTTACGCTTAAAAAGCCCTAAGAATAGCTGTTTGTAATAGTCGACATCAAACAACGCCGAATCGACAGTAGCTTTGTAAGTAAGAAAGATACCCACTGGTGTAAGTACAATTACGGCCATCCAAATTCCGGCCACCGGATCAAGAGAACCTTCTTTGGCCGACTTTTCAGCAACGGTAGAAATGATGTGGTAAAACAGAAAGAAAATTACGGCGATAACCACCGGAAGTCCCAAACCACCTTTACGGATGATTGCACCGAGCGGTGCTCCAATAAAGAAAAGCAGTAGGCACGACACGGCCAGCGTGTATTTTCGTTGATATTCAATTTGTGCCCTCAGTACCTCTTTGGATTTGAAATCGTAATCTGTAAGTTGACCATTAATGGTTTGCTTTAATGCATCAACCTGGTCATAGGCAATTTGTAACGCTTGCACTCGTTGCGCCTTTGGGATATAGTTAATGATATTTCCCTTGATGTTCTGCGCTGAAACTTTAGTTTTTGTATAGCCTTTGACGTAGTTATTTTGTTTAAAATAATATTGAGCATTAGCTTTAAGTGCCTTGCCTAAGCTATCCAGATTTTTAACCAAAGAATCCTGTCTCTGTATCAGTTCCTTTCGATTAAGCATGGGAGCATTGTTCTTAAAACTCTGCTCGTTGGTACGTGCCATGTCTTTAAAACTACTGAAATCAAATTTAACTTCAGTTTGCTTGAAACGCATACGGGTAAATGACTGACGTGGATTATAAGCGCCGTTATTGGAGGCAGACTCTTGATATCGCACACCGTTGACCAAATTTAGCACCATGTAGTTGCCGTCAGACGTTTTAGACATCTTACCTTTTTCAGCCATGATGATTTGCGGAACGCCACTGCCTGTGCTGTGATCATAGATCATGATGCCATAGAGCGAATCAATTGCTCCTTCGCCCTTGCGTTCAACACGCATAGAGTAACCCGGTATGCTGTTATTGAAAACCCCAGGCTTAATCAAAAACGATAGCTTTTTATTACGCACATCGTAAAGCAATGAACCGTACTTTAGGTTGGCCTTGGGCAGCATGTAGTCAGAAAAAAAGAAAGAAGCTAACGCCAATGCAACAATAAGCACAAAAAGCGGCTGCATGGCCTTACGCAAAGAAACGCCTGCCGATTTTATTGCTACTAATTCGTAGTTTTCGCCAAGATTACCAAATGTCATAATTGACGATAGCAAGATAGCCAACGGCAAAGCCATTGCCACATTGGAAGCCGATGCATACATCATCAGTTCGGCAATAACGTACCATTCAAACCCTTTACCAATTAGATCATCGACGTACTTAAACAAAAAGAACATCAATAAAATAAACATCACAATAAAAAATGTGACGGCAAATGGCCTAATGAACGCCTTTATCAGCAATAAATGGATCTTTTTCAATTAGGCAAAGATAGGCAAAGCCAATTAAAAGTGGAATTTAACTAACAGCTAAATTATGGAAATGAACTGCAATGGCAATTAGCAGAACGTGTTGTATGGAGATTAATTTTAAGGATTATGCCCCTAAAACGCCTAACAGATAATCAATTTGGTTATCCCAAATTTGTTTTCTTTCCTGTAAAGTATCTTCTGTGGCAAAATCGGTAATAGCAAGCGCCACATCATTAGTTAATTCATCTTGGATAATTTCCATTTCCGTATAGCAATAAGGCTCGTCGTCAATCCATTTGAATTTCACCAACTTATTCTCTTTAGCGCTAATTAGCTTCGCTTTCTGTACTTCATCGTCCCAGGTGAAGGTATAAGTTTGGTCTCTGAAAATTACATCATCAGCAAACCATTGCGCCAAACCGTTTGGCTCACTAATAAAACTATATAGTATACGTGGAGATGATCTTATAGCGTATTCTAATGTAAATTTCTTCTTTTCTGACATCCTTGCTTTGGTTTAGGCTTTTCTATTTTTTCTAAAGAAAAGTAAATTCTTTTATAAATGCAAAGTTTTGAAAGATAAGTATTTTTTTATTTACAGCTCTAGGATTTGAAGTATCGTATTTGCTTAGTGAAGGTGTATTTTGCAATAAAAAAAGCCCACATTGCTGTGAGCTTTTACCTAGTAGCCGGGAGCATTAATTTCTTTTTTTGAAAGGTCTCCATCGACTAATTTTAATAAAAAGTTAAATGACTAAGAAAAATTTTGCATTAATTCGAGAAAGTTTATAATTTACTAAGATATAAGCTCTTAATCCTTTATCATTTTAGATTGAACTAACCTTTATAAGCAGACATGTTGCTTGCATAATTGAACGTATATGGCATATAGTGTACCCATCATTCGAAATAATATCCGGTTAACTCCCTTCAAATTCTATACAGAGTTTTTAGATGACGTTGCAAATTTCTACCGGCAAAAAACGGACGATAAAATTTCTTTTGTACTTTTTGAATTCGGCGACGAAGATCTGACGGCGAAATATAGTATTGACCCTATCGTTTTGCCCCTTTTACTTAGCTTGATCGAACAATTGAGATTATTTCACGGTGAAAAGCTAGATCTTAAGTTATATAATAATGGTTCCACTCAGAATATACTGGAGTTTTTGGTTAATTGTGATTTCTTTCACGTTATTGGAGATAATCAAAATCCCAATTATCCGATAGGTCGAAATATTTTAGAATATAAACAGGAACACACAAGGCCATTTGGATCGAAGCCCATTAGAAAAGAACATCGCATCCATTCTTATTCCATCAACGATGATAACCTTAGGACATCTTTAATTGGCTATACCAAAGAAGAAGATAAAAGAGATTATCTACTATCGCATTATACTTATAAAGCTCAAGAACATTTTTATGATTTGCTCTATGAAAATCCACTCACGGCAGATGCAAAAAACTCCTATCTCGATATCATATCCGAACTGATTACCAATGCAGTACTTTATTCGGACTCTAACGCTTATGTGTTAATGTTTTCGGATAGGTATAAAACCAAATTTTCAATCTCAGATAATGGAGTTGGCTTCAAGGCTACGCTTTCAAATAAGAAAGAAAACTATTATTATAAACCATTTGCTTTAAAAGATGCTTTGTTGAAAAGCTCAAATGGCCTGTCTGATATCCATCTCACTTTCCAAGAAAATCTTAGCGTTATTCTGGAAACGTTGTTCTATTCCTCTTTAAAAGATAGAAAAGGTCTATTTGATCTCATGACTAACGTTGTTGTGGAAAGTCTAGGTTATCTTAGAATCCACAATGATAATTGCCAAATTATTATCTCACCAAGCATGCAGGATGAAGTTATTGACCTAATGGAGGTAAGAGACAGTATCTATGAACTCCACAATCTATCGCAATTAAGCATACTACCGGAGGAAACCTATAAACATCAGCTATTGAAACTTTCGAAAGCCATGTTTGAAAAGTTTGTTCTATTTTACAAAAAGATTACCGAAAAATATCAAGAGGATATCAGATTTTCATCTGTAAGATTTTACAAAATCAGATTTAGAGGCGTACATATTGAAGTTGAAATACCTAATCTAAACGAAAATGATAGCATCTAAGATCCTTACCCAACACTTCATATACATTAATCTCCATGCGGAGGAGGTGATATCGTCCACGTTTATTGAGGACAACAACATAGGTATTTACACCGAGAGATTACATATTAATACACTACAACGTATAAAGGATGCTCTATCTTTAGAGCAGATCAAAAATCTTATATTAGACTTTAAGCACATTAAAGGTGTACAGCCTAACCTTAACAAATTACTGTTTGAGCTCAAAAATAATGGTTTCAAAATCCTGTTTATCAATCTTGGGTGTAAGTTAGCTGATGACCTATATGTTAGAGCAATCAGCAATTTCGACAATGTTGAAGCTGGAGAGCAATTCGACAAGTTTTTCTTCTTTGAAAATGAGCCTGAAAACCCATTAGTCTCTGTGAAACTTGATATCCAAGAATTATTTGAGGATGAATTTAAAACCAGATTAAAAAATTATATCATTCCCGATTACGATCAACCACACAATTCTTCATTCGTCTACCTCAAATCCTTTGTAGATATACGAAAGTTTTTTGCTTTAGATAAAGGCTTCATTCTCTTTTCATTATACCGACTTGCTTTAAGGATGAGAAGAAAGTTCCAACTAGAAAAAGAAAGCGAACAGGTATTAGTTTGTCAAAGCTTAAACAGCGCCTATATTATTTCAGTTCTTTCTAATTTGCTTTCTCTAGATATATTGATCATTGATAAAAATGGTCCAAAGAACAAATTATACAATAGACTTGATAAGAGTATCGAGGAAGATCGATCCTATATTATTGTATCGGAATTAGTCTGTTTAGGGACAGAAGTGAAAAGCGCTAAAAACCTAATCCAATTCCTCGGCGGAAAATATATGGGCAATGTAGCTATTATCAAAGTCGAAACACTATCCAATAAACATATCAAAAGCAAAGACGCTACTACCGCGATTTTTTCAATCAAACGTAGCAACAACGTCGAACTGAATTATAACATCTCAACTGACCTGGCAAACTAAAAATGGAAACTATCATACTTCATCTTTCGGATCTACACGTCACTAGGCACATCCTACCTAATCAAGAGGTAAATCTCAAGATAAACTCATTTCTCACCACAAACATGGATACTGATCAATCGAACCAATATTTGGACTCGTTTGCGCAATGTGTTAAAAATGAGTTCCCAAAAGCTAACTTCAAGCTATTGATCACTGGCGATATTGCAGACTCTGGTGACAAAACTGAATATGAATATGCACTTAAGTTCATCAATAAAATTTTAACAGACCTCCACATTGACATTGCAGATCTTCTGATTCTACCTGGAGATCATGATGTACATAGATTAAGTCTTAATACCTTTTTAAATGATACTCCTACAAAAGACGTTCATCTTTTAAATGATGTTAAATTCAAAAACTTTAGTGATTTTTACGAAAAGCTCACCAAAAAAACATTTGCTTTCGGTAACGCAATTGTTGACACTTTAAAGCTTAATGAAAATATCATTATAGTTGGAGCAAATTCTAACTTTAAGATTAACGAAAATGGTGGACTGGGGGCAATTGATATTGAAAAGTTCAGTGATGAACTAGAAAGACTAAAGCTAGGGAAAAGTTCTGATCTAAAACTAATACCTTGTTGGCATCATAATATTACTTCTGGATTTGAGGATAGTAATACTGGACAATGGGAAAAACCTAACCGACAAGCTTTGATAGGACATCTAGAACTTCAAAAAATCAAGCTTATCTTAACTGGAAATGAGCACACCTCAAATACGCGAAACATCAATGAAATTATAGACACAAGCGATTGCGGTATATTTTCTTCTTTAAGACATCAAAATAGTTTTAAAGCCTATTTGGTTCATTCTAAAAATGAAATTTATTTAGAAAACAGGATATACTCGCTACTCAGAACTAATGATAACAATAAGCCTTATTATTGGACAAATAGCAAATGTACAGATGCTGGACAAAAAGAAAAGTTCCTCCTATCTGATTCCAAAACAGAAATCTTACCTGATGTCGAAGATATCATTCCGATAGGCTCTACTTCCGATCAATCTGAAGAACCGCCTAAAGAAATGGTACAATTAGATCTTACCAAACGTAACTATTACAAATCTTCTCCTCTATCAGAAGAAATCTATCAAGTAATCAAGACCGAAAAACTTTTCCATTCAGGGCATTTTCATTGGAGTGAGACTTCTAGGGCACATAATTGGATTGATGTATCAAAGCTTTTGGAAAAGAATAAAAACCTTCTTACCGCTCAAAAAGCAATTATCGACGTTATCGAAACTTTTGGACTTCATCACGATTGCGACCTAATTATTGGCTTAGGTTATGAGGGAAATATTCTTTCCACTAAACCAGCCATTAAATACAATATTGATCATACCTATTTTGCCTACTCCTATCGAGAAAAGAAAATAATCCGCTTTGAAGATGTATTTAATCATGAAAACCACGAAAAAAAGTACAAAAAAATCCTAATCGTCACAGATGTCGTTAATGACGGCAGGACTATCCGAAAATTTGCTCATGAA
Source organism: Pedobacter sp. (assembly GCF_965249885.1). Classification (GTDB taxonomy): domain Bacteria; phylum Bacteroidota; class Bacteroidia; order Sphingobacteriales; family Sphingobacteriaceae; genus Pedobacter. The sequence continues at coordinate 899,608 of NZ_OZ252254.1, forward strand.
CACATGGAGGAGTTTTTCAAAAATACCGAACAAATCAGTGTCGTTTCTCTTTTTTATACCGGCGATAGAAAAATCGACAGTAATATTCTTAATTACGACAAAATAGAAAAACCTGAAGACAAAAACAAAGATTATAAAATCAACAATATAGAATTCTATGCGGTTAAGCATATTAAAGTTGAAAAATGCCCTTATGGTTCAGACTATCGAACAGAATGCCTAATTTTTCGGGACGATCTTAACTGCGTTCATATGTTTTACGAGACAGTCACCGATTAAATAGCAAATATTTTTAAGCAGTTATTTTTCAAACTTTATACACCTTATTTAACAATCTATAAAGTTTATTTTGCCATATTTAAAGAAAATTCTTTACAATAAACCCCTCACTTCTTAAAATGTTATGAGTATCCAAGCGCTAAATTCTCATAGTTTAGACGTAGAAAAGTGAACCGTTAATAAAAAAAAGCCCAACTTTCGTTGAGCTTTTACCTAGTAGCGGGGAGCAGGATCGAACTGCCGACCTCAGGGTTATGAATCCTGCGCTCTAACCATCTGAGCTACCCCGCCGAATTTTTCGAGCTGCAAATATAGGATTTAATCCAATAAACAAGAAAAATATTTAAATATCCTTCTGCTCATTTACCAAGTTGCTATTTTTGAGCTATTTAATAATGCGCTAGTTGAAAAATTAATTGATATGAAAAATGTCAAGCTGATCGCATATTCTCTCCATCTTTAAAATGTAAGCGCCTGAAAACAAATCCAGAAAGAATCGTTAACCCGCCTATTACCAAAAAAGTGTAACGAAAAGCGTTGTGTATTTCATTATGAATCAACTTTACATCGCCCTGAAAAATTTTTAGCACAATTAAACCGAAAGCTACGCCAAATCCAATAGCTAACTGCTGATTAACAGAAGCCAAAGAGTTACCACTGGAAGTATGATATTGGCGCAAATCGGCAATGGAGATGGAGTTCATAGAGGTGAACTGTATGGAGTTGAAAAATCCCAATGCGGCAATAATTGGCATGTACCAATAAATTGAAGTGCTAACCGTTGGAATTGCCATGCAGCAAATGAGAATCCCAATCATGAAGGTATTCACCATCAACGTGCGGCGGTAACCAAACACATCTAATATCCTGATTACGGCAGACTTGGCGAACATCGCTGTTAATGCCATAGGCGCAACAATCCAACCTGAAACTACCGCCGACTGACCGTAAGCTATCTGTATCATCATTGGCAACAACAACGGCACCGAACTGATCCCCAATCTAGTAGCCAAATTACCTACAATACCCACCCTGAAGGTTCGCACTTGAAATAAGTTCAACGGGAAAATCGGATTGTTATCTTTGGTGGCATGTCGATAATAAAAGTACATCATCAAAAACCCAGACATTAGCGTAAATAGCACTGGACTAATGTGAACGGTGTTACCAAAAAGCTCCAATGCAATAGATAACAAAAGTGAAGCCGCAGCAAAAATTAGAAATCCCTTTAGATCAAAATCAATAATTTTCGATTTGAAATCGGGCATGTACTTTAAACTTAGCAAAATACCCAATGCACCAATCGGAATATTGATCAGGAAAATCCAATGCCAAGAAAGATAATCTACCATGTAACCACCAACCAGCGGCCCCAATACCGGGCCAATTAAAGCGGGAACAATGGCAAAATTCATTGCTTTGAGCAGCTCGTTTTTCGGGAAAGTTTTAATTAAGGCCAACTTGCCAACCGGCGTAAGTAAACTACCGCCTACCCCTTGAATTATTCGAGCGATAACTAATTCCGTCAAATTATGCGATAAGGAACAAAACAAAGATCCAACAATAAACAAGATCTGCGCAAAAATGAATATTTTCTTTGTACCGAACTTATCTGCCAAAAACCCGCTAACAGGCATAAAAAGCGCTAATGTTAGCACGTAACTAATGATGGCATTTTGCATGTTCAGCGGCGATTCCTTTAAATCTCTAGCAATAGTAGGCAGCGAGGTATTTAACACCGTAGAATCTAACATCTGCATAAAAATTGCAGTCGCTAAAATAATTGGCAATATTTTCTTAGTCGATACCTTACCTTGCTCGGATAATTGCTCCATACGCTTAAACTTCAGTTGATCTAGCTACTTTCAAAGCTAATATTTAAACCGCTTATAAACCAAGTTGTTTGCTATTTTTGACCTCATACTTACTAGAAAAAAGTAAAGTCAAAATCTACTTCCAATTCATTTCCTTCCTCAAGTAAGCCGTTAATTCCGCTGCAATTTGCTGATGCTCTGCCAACGAAGGGTGACTACCGCAGCCACTACGTGCTTGCTGAGTAAAGAAATAACTACCAATATTTGTATCTCCTTGAGCTTTAAGACGACCGATGACTGCGCTAATGTAATTAATCAGCACGCCTTTCAATTTCGCATTGGCCATTGGACTGCTTAATAAAACCAACTTCGCTTTAGGGTAGTGCAGGCGCAGTTCTTTCGCAAATTTTACATAAGCATCGGTAAACTTCACAGAATCTTGAACGCCATCATTTTGCCCCAAGCAAACCGTCACCACATCAGGTTGGTACCGTTTAAAATCCCAAGCAATAGTATCTTTTGCAAAGTTGGTTTTAGCGAAAACTTGCGGCATCACAATCTTTTTTTCGCAACAGCTGTGCATTAACCCAATACCAGAAACCGAAGTAAGATACCATTGTGCGTTTAAACTGCGTGCCGTTGTGGGACCATAGGCGAAATAGGCGTTGTGCTGATCGTGCCAAGACGAAACGGGCGCTCCACATTTCACTTCACTTTCATCGCTACCCGCACCACAAGTGATGGAATCACCAATGAACTCCATTTTTCTCACTGGCTTTGGGTCTGGCTTAAGCAATGCAGCACATGTAAAACCTACAATCTCCACATAACCATTCTCGGCTTCTGAATTCTTGCAAATTAGTACACGATGCACCCCATTCGATAGATTTTTACCAAGCACTACTTCATTTTCCTTGCCCGAAAGTCTGATCCTGTAAGCTGGCTGATCATCGATTTTGATTTCTAAATAGTTAAGAATATTGCCCCACAGCATTTCATCGTTGATTTTCAGAGCAAAATAGCTCCCTTTAAATTTAATTTCAACATAAGCACCTGAGGCCCAAAACTTAGGTTTTAAATTATTAGAGAAATCAACCCTACCAGTATATTGGATAAAAGGATGGTTGGCCTTAAAAAATTGGTTGACTTTAGCAAAGCAAGATGAGGCCAGACTCGACACTAAAATTAGAAGCAATAATTTTTTCATTTGTTGTTTTGGTTGATTTAGACAAATACACGATGACCGGAAAGATTCTCCCTGAATTCTTTAGGGGTACAGCCTTTTTTCTTTTTGAAGATTCTGTTGAAATTGGAGATGTTATTGAAACCACAGTTGTAAGCTACTTCCGACACCGTTTCATTGGTATCGATAAGCTTACGTGAAGCATGCCCAAGGCGAATTTCTATTAAGCTATCTATAAAGCTCACGCCGGTTCTGGTTTTAAAGAATCTACTGAAAGACACCTCTGTCATGTTGGCAATACGGGCAACCTCCGAGAGAGATACCTGCTTATCAAAGTTAAGGTTAATGTATTCCATTACCTTTTCAACACGCCTGCTTGTGTAGGAAAATTCCGCCTGACTAAAAGTTGAATCAGAAAGCGTACGCATTTGACGTGAAGTGGACAGGTCATGCAGAATAGACATGAGCTCCAGCACAGAGTCAAAACCGTGCTGCTTATTTAAGCTTACCAATCTTGGCCCAATCACTTTTGCCGTATCGCTAGAAAATAAAATGCCGCACTTCGCCTTTTCAAACATTTCTCTAACCAACCTCAATTGGTTTCGTTTTAAAAATTTTTCATCGAAAAGATCTTTGTGAAACTGAATCGTCACTTCATGAATTTCCTTTCCATTAAGCTTGTGAGTTTCCCAAACATGCGGTAGGTTTGATCCAATAAGCACCAACTCCGTATCCCCTATTTCCTCGATATGATCGCCAACTACTCTACGTGCACCCGCAGCGTTAGAGATGAAGTTCAGTTCCATCTCTTCGTGGTAGTGCAGGGGAAAATCAAAGTCTTTTTTTCTACGCTCAAAAATGGTGAAGCAATCGCCATTAGTAAGGGGGGTAATTTCTTTAATAATATTCAAATGCATAGCGTTAACAATATAATATCAACATTTTTGATAAAATAGTACCATCAGCAAATATAAAACATACCAATGCCATATCCCAATAAAAAAGCCATTTACAACTACTTAACTTTACATTAAAGCAAACAGACCAACTTTATTGAATTAAAAATACAACAAAAAGATAAAATAGTATTACTTTAAGAGAACAAAGAGACACTACTTTTGACATCAACCAAATAACTCAATATGCTTAATAAACTAAACTGTATTTTATTGGCAGTACTTGTATGGACATTCGCTACCACGCTATGTTTTGCCCAAGAAAAAAAGCTATCAGGCAAAATAGTAAACGAGAGCGGAAGCCCTTTAGCTGGCGCTTCCGTTAGCGTTAAAAATGCTAAGCCCTCAGCCATTACCGATCAGAATGGAAACTTTACTATTACCGTGCCGGCAAATGCAAAGGTGATTGTATTTTCATTTTTAGGTATGGAGCCACAAGAATTTGCCATTGGCACGCAAACTATTTTCAACGTGAGGTTAAGACCAAATGCAACTACATTATCAGATGTGGTGATTGTAGGTTATGGCACCATAAAAAAGAGCGACTTGACTGGATCAGTAGCCAGAATTGAACGTGAGGAATTTACAAGAGATGCACCTACCAACATCCTGCAAGCTATGCAAGGTAAAATTGCAGGCGTTAACGTTACTCAAAACGATGGTGCTCCCGGAGCCGGACTAAGTATCCGCGTTAGGGGTTCCAACTCCTTTTTAGGTGGCACCGAGCCCCTTTACGTTATTGATGGTATTCCATTCAACAACTCTAGCACTGGCTCTACACCTATGTCAATTGGCGAAGACGAAAAACAGACGTTAAACGCCATGTCGTTCATCAACCCTAATGATATTGAAAGCATTGACATTTTAAAAGATGCTTCGGCGACAGCCATCTACGGCTCACGCGGCGCTAACGGGGTAGTGTTAATAACAACCAGAAAAGGACGAAGTGGCAAAGATAAAATCGAAGCTAATTTAAATGTTGGATCAGCGCAGGTTTCCAAAAGAATAGATGTGCTTGACCCATCGGAATATGCTGCTTACCAAAATTTAGCTTACCGTAATTCGAACATCTACACTGGAACAAACTACACGTTGCCTTACCGCGGTGAAACCATTCCAGATCCGGATAGGCCCGGACAAACGTACTACAATAAAAGTCCGCAAGATTTCATTGGCGACACCAACAATTGGCAAGACAGAATTTTCCGCACTGGCTTGTACCAAAACTATTCGCTTAACATATCAGGAGGGAGCGACGCTGGCAACCACAGCATCTCATTCAACTATTTAGATCAGCAAGGAACGGTAATGAACTCCGCCTACAATAGGTTTGGGCTAGGGCTTAACTTGTCAAGAAATGTAAGTAAAACTTTTAAAGTTGGTACCAGTACCTCATTTGCTAGCACCAATACCGATGGCGTAAAAACAGGAACCGACAAATCAGATGCTGCAAGTGCGGGAATTATCCGTTCGGCAATTACCTTCCCTTCTACCATTTCTGATCCAATTGCTTATGACGGTGTGGGTGATGCATTTATCACCAACCCTTACATCTATGTAAATGATGTTTTAAACAAAGTAAAAGGACTGAATATTTTTTCATCCAACTATGTTGAAGCTACCTTTTTAAAAGATTTCAAATTCAGACAAAATATTGGCTTTAACTACTCCAACAGTGCAAGAGACCAATACTATCCTCGTAGTGTGTACGAAGGTTTTGCAATGAAAGGATGGGGATTAAAAGCAGATAACATCTGGAGCAATGCGACTTCCGAAAGCATTTTAAGCTATACCAAGAAATTTGACAGGCATAACATCAATGCCTTTGCAGCCGGAACTTATGAGCGCACCAACGGACAAAGCAAAAGAGCTGAAGCGAAAACCTTTCCTAACGATGCGTTGCAAAACGAAAACTTGGCCGCTGGCGAGGTAATTATGCCAGTGGTAACCAATCGCTACCAATCTACCTTAATGTCGTTTTTGGCAAGGGTAAACTATAATTTCGATGAACGCTATTTACTTACCGTATCGTTCCGTCAAGACGGTTCAAGCAAGTTCGGTAAAGACAATAAATGGGCGGGATTCCCTTCAGCAGCGGTTGCCTGGAAAATCTCCAACGAAGATTTCATGAAGAACACGAAAGCTATCAGCGATTTGAAATTACGCTTTAGCTATGGTAAAACAGGTAACCAAGGTATTGGCTCCTACGCATCGTTAGCAAAACTGAGCGTTTACAATTATGTTTTTGGTGGTGCAGTACAAACTGGTTTAGCTAACGATTTATTTGCAGGTCCTGCAAACGAAAAGTTGAAATGGGAAACCACAAGCGCCTATAACTTAGGTTTAGACTTGGGCATGTTCAAAAACAGACTAAACTTGCATGTGGAGCTTTACAAAAAGATCACCGATGACCTTTTACAGAATTTGATCATCCCGTCATCAACAGGATTTAGAACGCAGCTGGTAAACTCTGGCTCAATCCAAAACAAAGGATTAGAAGTAACTTTAAACGGAACGGTGTTGAAAGCTAAAGACTTTGAATGGACTTCCAATTTCAACATTGCCTTTAACCGAAATAAGATTTTGAGCTTAGGACCAAATGTCACGGAACAGTACGGTCGTAATATCTCTACCGGGGATGCTCCTTTTATACAAACGGTAGGCAAGCCAATTGGTGCTTTGTATGGCTACATTGAAAATGGTTATTATGATAATGAGGCCGAAGTACGCAACGATCCTCAGTACACTAACCAAGGCAATGCGATTATCTTGCGTACCATTGGTGAAATTAAGTACAAAAACCTGGACAACGACCCTACTACGATTGGCCAAGGCGATAGAACGTTCATCGGTGATGTTAACCCTGATTACACCTTTGGGTTTACCAACAACTTCAAATATAAACGTTTTGATTTGAGCATTTTTGTAAACGGCGTACAGGGCAACGATATCATTAACATGAATACCCGATTTAACGCCAACCTAGGTACCAATAAAAATATTACGCAAGAAATGGCAGATGGCGCTTGGGCACAGGGACAGGACAACACTAACGCTACAGGCCCAAAAATTATGCGTCAGTTCTTTAGAAACTTATTATTTTCTAGGAGATTTATCGAAGATGGCAGTTTTGTAAGAGTAAAAAATGTAACGCTTGGCTACAACGTTCCACTTAAATCAAAAACCATTTCCAACTTGAGGGTATCCGTTGGTGCAAACAACTTACTAACCTTCACTAAATACACTGGATACGATCCCGAAATTAATAGCTATGGCGACAATCCTGCCCTATTCGGGGTAGATTTAGGAGGCTATCCAAATTCAAGAACGTATAATTTATCGCTACGTTGCAATTTTTAACTTTAATAAAGTAATCTCATGAAAGCAATTTCAACATATTTTATGGCTTCAATTGTAGGACTGGCTTTATTAAGCACTAGTTCTTGCAAAAAAGCGCTCGATGAAAAACCATTTTCTTTTTACTCACCTGAAAATTTCTATAGAAATGAAAGTGATGCGAAAGCGGCAATTAATGGGGTATATGCCGAGCTTTACACTTACGATTTATACTTACAACCATTTTGGAACATCACCATGCTAGATGATGACCATGTATCCGGCGCCGACTGGTTTTTAGGAACCACTGGTGCAGGTAACCCGCAGGGCTATTGGGGTATCGATGGTCCTTGGGTAGGCTGCTATACTATCATTGCCAGAGCAAACACCGTACTGGAAAATGTAGTAAACATTACAGCTATTGATCCAGATATCAAGAAAAGGATATTAGGTGAAGCTTATTTTTTACGTGGCTGGGCCTACTTTCAATTGGTGCAACTTTATGGCGGCGTACCAATTAAACTTAAATCGTTATCTGCAAACAACCCCGAAACAAATATACCGAGAGCTACAGTAAAAGAAACTTACGATGTAGTAATCGCAGATTTTAAAGCTGCAGAGCAAAACCTGCTCCCTTATGGCAATGCTAAAGCTGGAGAACCTGGAAGGGTAAACCAAGGTGTAGCTAAAGCATTTTTGGCTAAAACTTATTTAACTATGGCTTCGGGCGCATCTACAGGTAATGTAACTGTACGTGGCGGAACCGATAATGGCTACTACACTTATACCAAAGATGTGGTGAAAGGATTAGAAGGATTAGACGCCAAGGCGTATTACACTTTAGCTAGAGACAAAGCGGGCGAAGTAATCAGCGACAACCTTTACGCATTAACTGCTAACTGGAAAGACTTATGGAGTATTGCCGGCAGAAATTCTAAAGAGCACATGTGGCAACTGCAATCGCTTGCTGGAAGTGCTTTCATCAACAACTTAGGCGTATATTTTTCAGCTCGCTCTACCTTTGGACAGGGTGCAGTATGGACAACCAACAACCACTACAACGATTACGATGTACAGGACAAGCGTGTGCTGGATGGCATTACGCACAACTACCAAACTTTACAAGGCACGTACATCTTTTATCCATCATGGCAATCGGCGCAATATAAAGTGGTAGGCGGCATTACTTACAACAACACGGGAAGCACTACTGCCGAAAGAGCCTACACCATTAAATTTAGTGGAGTTTCTGATCCATCAGTAGCTAATAGCGATGCGTTTTATCCTATGCTTCGCTATGCGGAACTATTTTTAATGTATGCAGAAGCAGAAAACGAAGTTAATGGGCCTACCACCGCAGCTTATAATGCACTGAACACAGTAAGATTCCGTTCATTTCCAACTACTGGAACTCCAGCAGCACCTGTTCCTGAGGCTTATGCTCCAGCTGGCATGACGCCCGAGCAGTTCCGTAGCTATGTACTAGCGGAAAGAGCCAGAGAATTTAACTTGGAAGGAGTTAGACGCTTTGATTTAATGCGTTGGGGAATTTATCTTCAAGTAATGAATAAAATTGGCACTGGACAAAACAACATTTCCAAAGTACGTCAGCAGAAGAATTTATTACTTCCTATTCCATTAAACGAACTGAATTCAAATACCGCCATCAAAGGCAACAACTTTGGTTGGTAATTTCATCAAACATTTAAATATTGATTGATATGAGAATGATAAACAAAAACATTGGAGTTGGCTTAGTTATGCTAGCGACATTGATTCTCGGAGCTTGCAAAAAAGATAGCTCGGAAAACACCGCTCCGCCTACCTTAAGTGCAGTAACTACACTCAACGAAAGAGGGACACCGCTGCAATCCATCGGTTATGGCGAGTGGATCATCATCAAAGGAACCAATTTGAGTACGACCTCAAAGGTGGATTTTAACGGTACTTTAGCTGCTGATTCACTTACCTATGCTGAAGATAACAGCATTACGGTGAAAATACCTGCTAACCTTATCGATCCGATCAACAACCCGATCACGGTGACAACTAAGTATGGCACAGCTACTTTGAATTTCCAGATCAAACAGCCGGGACCGCAAATCACTGATTTTAGTCCAGGCGCAGGTAACGTTGATGACGAAATTACCATTGATGGCAATTACTTTAAGGGCATTACTGGTGTTACCATAAACGGCGTTGCAGCTACCATTGTATCTAGCACTCAAACGCAAGTTAAAATAAAAGTGCCTGCAGGGGGAACTTACGGACAAGTGGTAATTACTACCCCAGTAGGTTCGGTAACAGCTACTAAAACTTTCGGCTTAAAACATACCATATTTGATGACGCGTTGAGAAATTCGTGGACAAACACTTCTTATTCATTTACTTCTTTAGATTTAGCCAGCACAACAAATGCACGCCGAGGCACAACTGCCATTAACGTTGTACATAAAGCTTTCTCCGCAGTGCGATTTAGGTTAGTAGCCAAATTTGCTACCGCAGGTTATAGCATGGTAAAAATTTCGATGTTTGGAGGCCCAGGTACACAGGGCAAGAAAGTGAGAATATCCGTTACGCCAACAGCAGGAACGTACGATTTGGTACTGAACGAAGGCAAATGGACCGATTATCAAGTTCCATTCATCAACATCGGAAATCCTGCGACAATCGAGTACCTTACTTTCCAAGAATTTAGTGGTTTTGCATCGCAAATATTTATCGACGATGTTGGATTCTATTAATAACCAAATTGAGTAATTCGTGAATTTTAATCGGTTTATAAATCTTAGTTTACTTGTTTTGTTTCTGGCCATTACCCAAAGTTTTGGCCAGAAAACTAAGAATGTAGTGATCATTACATTTGATGGTTACCGCTGGAAAGAACTGTTCAATGGCGCAGATTCAAGTTACCTTTTTGGTAAAAAATTCACCTCTCAAGACTCCACTTGGAGAGTAAAAAAATACTGGGCAAAAACTGCGGAAGAAAGGCGAGCTAAGCTGATGCCATTTTTCTGGAATACGATTGCCAGTAAAGGACAGATTTATGGAAACAGGAACTATGGCAACCAAGTTGATGTGACCAACAAATTTTGGTTCTCCTACCCGGGCTACAACGAAATATTTACCGGTTACCCGGATACGTTAATCAATTCCAATTCACATCCGGCCAACCACAATGTCAATGTGTTGGAGTTTTTACACCAATTGCCCGCTTTCAAAGGGAAGATAGCTACATATACTTCATGGGATACTTTTAGCAAAATCCTTAATCAAGAACGAGCGGGATTTCCCGTTAATGCCGGATACACCAATGTAAAAGGCGAGCAGCTTAGCGATTTACAGCAAATGCTTAATGACCTTCAGTGGTGGCTTCCTAAGGATTACGGAATGGGCGAAAGACACGATGCGATCACTTATGCACTGGCTAAGGAGCATGTGAAGTTACACCATCCACGAGTATTGCAAATTAGCTTTATTGAAACAGATGCTTTAGCACACTCGGGCAAATATGATTTTTATTTAGATGCGGCCAATTACAACGATAGGATGATTGCCGATTTGTGGAATTACATGCAGAAAGATCCATTTTATAAAGATCAAACTACCTTTATCATCACGGAAGATCATGGTAGAGGAAACGAAGACAGTTGGCAACACCATTACTACACCGTACCGCATTCTAACGAAATTTTCCTTGCCGTGATGGGGCCAGATACCCACGCAATGGGCGAAATCAAAACCAAAGGTCAATTGTATCAAAACCAGCTAGCGCAAACCATAGCAGCTTTTTTAGGTGTTAAATTTGAAAATGGCCATACTATTGGCAAGCCAATCAACTCCATCCTATTCAAGCCTTAAGCCGAAACTTTATGAAGCATCTCTTATCTCTTTCCTTCGTCTTTAGTTTATTTATTCTAAAAGTTGACGCACAACAGCTCAGCAACCCTAATGCTACCGTCTTAACCAAAGCGCTGTATCAAAACTTGCATCAGCTTAGCAAAAATTATACGCTTTTTGGGCATCAGGATGATTTAGCTTACGGCGTAGGTTGGAAATACATTCCAAATAAAAGCGATATTAAAGATGTGGTAAATGATTATCCCGCAGTTTATGGATGGGATATCAGTAAAATTGAGCACAATGCTGCCAACAACATCGATGGCGTTCCATTTAACAAAATGCGCAGATATATTATTGATGGCTATCAACGTGGTGCTGTAATTACCATCAGCTGGCATTTTGATAATCCGCTAACAGGCGGCTCATCTTGGGATACTACCCGCAATACAGTTAAATCTATTTTGCCTGGCGGCGAAAAACATGCACTTTTTAAAACGTGGTTGGATAGAGCTGCAGTTTTTCTTCACAGCTTAAAAGGCAGTAAAGGTGAAGTCATTCCTATTTTATTTAGGCCTTTCCACGAACTTACCGGCAACTGGTTTTGGTGGGGAAGTCATGCTACCACACCTGAGCAAATGAAGCAAATTTGGCAATTTACCGCCGATTATCTGAGGAAGACTAAAAAATTAAATCAGCTAATTTTGGTGTATAATACCAACGACTTTAAAACAGAAGCTGATTTTTTACGAAGCTATCCCGGAGATGATTATGTTGATGTGCTTAGCTTTGACACCTATCAATTCGACTTAGCCAAAAAGCAGGATTTTATCAACGAGATTAAACGCCAATCGAGCATTGTAACCAAGCTTGCTGCCGAGAAGAAAAAATTAGCAGCTTTTGCCGAAACAGGCTTCGAAAACCTACCCGACCCTGATTGGTGGACTGGAACCTTGTGGCCTGCAATCAAAGATTACCCATTGTCTTACGTATTAGTTTGGCGCAATGCTGGCTACATGCCATCAACCCAAAAAATGCACTATTATGCTCCACACAACGGTCAAGCCTCTGAAAAGGATTTTGTAAAATTCTACCAAAACAAAAAAATAGTATTTGAAAAAAGCTTAAGTAGCAAAAAAATATACCAAACTAAATGAACTTACACTTTTTAGATATCGCCATTTTGGTCATGTACCTCTTTACCATGGTAATGATTGGTTTTTACATGAAAAATAAGGCCAAGCAAGACAAAGAAAGCTACCTCATGGGTGGCAAAAAGTTACCGTGGTATATGCTTGGTTTAAGCGATGCCAGTGACATGTTCGATATCAGCGGCACCATGTGGATGGTAGCCTTATGCTTCGTTTACGGTTTCAAAAGCATTTGGATTCCTTGGCTGTGGCCTGTGTTTAATCAGGTTTTTATGATGATGTTCCTTTCCAAGTGGTTACGAAGATCCAATGCAACTACAGGTGCCGAGTGGCTCAAAACCAGGTTTGGGCTTAGCGGCAAAGGTGTAAATGGCTCTCATGCCATCGTTATTGCATTTGCCTTAATTAGCTGCCTAGGATTTTTGGCCTACGGATTTATTGGCTTGGGAAAATTTATTGAAGTTTTTGTGCCTTGGGATCATGTGAAGGCCTATATTCCATTTGATGTACCCACTAAGTATGTGCCCCATTTCTACGGCATCATATTTACGTTATTCGCCATGTTTTATTCTATTATTGGCGGCATGCACAGCATAGTTTTGGGCGATGTAATCAAATACGCCATCATGACTTTGGCCTGCATTGCCATTGGCGTAATTGCAGTACAGCATTTGCAAACGCAAACCCTCAACGTTCCAAAAGGCTGGTACAACCCATTCTTTAGCTGGAAATTAGATTTAGATTGGAGCGCCATTGCTGCTGATGCTAATAAAAAAATAGCCGAGGATGGGTTCAGTCTTTTCGGAGTGTTTTTTATGATGATGTTGCTGAAAGGTGTTTTTGCTTCACTTGCAGGTCCGGCCCCAAATTACGATATGCAAAAAATATTGAGCACTCGCAGTCCGAAAGAAGCAAGTAAAATGACTGGTTTCGTAAGCATTGTGCTGTTGCCCATCCGCTACTCTATGGTAACTGGACTAACCGTATTGGCCTTGCTCTACTACAATCAGCTCTATTTAAAAGGCCCTGATGGCGTGACGGATTTTGAACGCATATTGCCAGCTACCATCAATAACTTTTTACCAATTGGTGTATTGGGGTTGGTACTTACTGGCTTGCTAGGTGCTTTTATGGGAACTTTCAGCGGCACTTTAAATGCTGCTCAAGCCTATATCGTTAATGATATTTATCTTAAATACATCAACCCCGAAGCTCCCACTAAAAAAATCATTTCCATGAATTACATTGTTGGTGTGGTGGTAGTAGCCGCAGGCATAGGATTTGGTTTTTTAACTAAGGATGTCAACAACATTTTGCAATGGATTGTGGGTGGACTTTATGGCGGTTATGTAGCTGCAAACTGCTTAAAATGGTATTGGTGGCGCTTTAACGCCAATGGATTTTTCTGGGGAATGACGGTTGGCGTTGGCGCAGCATTGTTAATGCCTTATGTTACCACAGGGCTTCCTTTGTATTGGTGGCCCCTACTTTTTGCTTTATCATTAGCGGGCTGCTTAATTGGCACCTATACCGCTCCGGCAACCGATACCGCAGTGCTTAAATCATTTTATGCCACAGTAAAACCTTGGGGATTTTGGCAACCGATACATCAACTAGTTGCAAAAGAAAATCCATCATTTAAAGCAAACAAAAACTTTAAACTGGATATGTTCAACGTGGCACTTGGCATTATCGCACAGTTGTGCTTAACCATACTACCCATGTACCTAATTACAGGTATGTACTCGCCTTTATGGCTTACACTACTTATCCTAGCCGTTATTGTGACTATTTTAAAAAGAACCTGGTGGAATAGATTAGAAGATTAGATTATGACAGTAAATTTCAAACAACGCATCTCTGCAATGCTTAAAGCACAAGAGGAACTACAAACAACAACCAACACGCCTTTAGATGAAACTAACGGGGTGTATCATCGCTACAAAAATCCCGTATTAACGGCAAAACATATTCCTTTAAATTGGCGCTACGATTTTAATCCGGCGAGCAATCCGTATCTTATTGAGAGATTTGGCATCAACGCTATTCTTAACCCGGGTGCAATTAAATGGAACGGAAAATACATTTTAATGGCCAGAGTGGAAGGAATAGATCGCAAATCATTCTTCGCCATAGCAGAAAGTCCAAACGGCATCGACAACTTCAAGTTTTGGGATTATCCTGTGGTAATGCCAGAAACCGATGTACCTGATACTAATGTTTACGACATCAGGTTGGTAGCGCATGAAGACGGATGGATTTACGGTTTATTTTGCACTGAAAGAAGAGATCCCAGCGCTAGCGAAGGCGACCAATCTGCAGCAATTGCGCAATGTGGTATTGCCCGCACTAAGGATTTGCTCCACTGGGAGCGCCTAGCTGATTTGAAAACCAACTCTCCTCAACAACGCAACGTAGTGCTGCATCCTGAATTTGCAAACGGCAAGTACGCATTTTACACTCGTCCGCAAGATAGTTTCATTGAAGCTGGCAAAGGCGGAGGCATTGGTTTTGGTTTATCGGACACTATCGAAAATGCCGAGGTAAATGAAGAGTTAGTGATAGATAAAAAACTTTACCACACGGTTTACGAAGCTAAAAATGGCCAAGGCCCTGCTCCTATTAAAACCGATAAAGGCTGGTTACATTTGGCCCACGGTGTTAGAAATACTGCAGCTGGATTACGTTATGTGCTTTACATGTTTTTAACTGACTTGAATGATTTAACCAAAGTAACCCATAAACCCGCTGGTTATTTTATTGCACCAGAAGGTGACGAAAGAATTGGTGATGTATCCAACGTGGTATTTAGCAATGGATGGATTGCTGATGAAGATGGAACGGTGTACATTTACTATGCATCCTCAGATACGCGTATACACGTGGCAACAAGTTCTATTGAGCAATTGCTCGACTATGTTTTGCACAATCCAGCTGATGGGTTACGCTCAGCAAAAACTGTCGATACGATTATCAGTATCATCGATAACAATAAAAAATTGGCAGAACAAAATAAGACAGTACATTTGAACGGCCATTCGGTGCCTTATTAAGATGCAGGAGCTTCATAAACTTCAATCTGAATTAACAACAGAACTTAACTCCGTACTGGATTGGTGGTCAGCCCATACCGTTGACCACCAATTAGGTGGCTTTTACGGAAAAGTCGACAACCAAAATGAAGCTTTTGAAGCACCAAAAGGACTGGTTTTAAATGCCAGAATTCTTTATACTTTCTCTTCGGCCTATTTATTGAATCATCAACCAAAGTATTTGGCTATAGCAAAAAGAGCTTATCATTATCTGGTAGATTTTTTTCATGATAAGGATTTTGGCGGATTTTATTGGTCGTTAACGCCAGAAGGCAAACCTCAAGAAACCAAGAAACAGGTGTATGGACAAGCATTTTGCATTTATGCCTTGACGGAATTTTACAAGGCAAGCTCGCATATTGCGGCGCTACAATTAGCAGAACAAACTTATCTTTTACTGGAGCTTCATAGTTACGATGAAATTTTCACAGGGTATATTGAGGCTCATAATAGGAATTGGCAAACTATTGATGATTTAAGACTGAGCGAAAAAGACCAGAACGATAAAAAATCGATGAACACGCATTTGCATGTTATTGAAGCTTATGCCAATCTCTACATCGTTTCGGCGAACGCAACAGTAAAACCAGCCATCAAAAAATTACTTTTCAATTTTAAAAAACACATCATTTGTCGAGAAACTGGCCACTTGCAGCTATTTTTTGATATGGATTGGAAAGTAAAATCTTCCCTAATTTCTTATGGCCATGATATTGAAGCAGCTTGGCTATTGCTAGAAGCAGCCGAAGTAATTGGAGATGAACACGAAATAGAAACATTTCGATCTTTGGCTTTGACAATGGCTAACGCCGCAGCTCGCGGCATACAAAAAAACGGAGGTTTAATTTATGAACTTGATACCTCAACCAATCATTTAATTGAAGAATACCATTGGTGGCCTCAGGCGGAAGCAATGGTTGGTTTCTTTAACGCTTGGCAAATAAATAAAGATCAGTACACATTACAAAAGGTATTAAACCTTTGGGCATTCATTAAAAACCATATTAAGGATTCTAAAAATGGCGAATGGTTTTGGGGAGTTGACAAGAATCTAGACGTAATGGACAACGAAGACAAAGCCGGCTTTTGGAAGTGTCCCTATCACAATGGCAGAGCTTGTATTGAATTGATCAAGAGGATACAGCAGCTTAGCTAACAATTTCTTTTCGCATCTACATCGCCTCAGCTCCCTTAAATCTTTCAAAAAAATGACCCAATTTTTGCTTTGGCAACAACATCTAACATTTTACTTTGTTGTACCAAAACAAAAATAATAATTATGCAAACAACAACCGTTAAAGCTTTCGGCACACCATCACCGGAAGCGGATTTAGCTCCAATAAGCATCAACCGAAGGGCGGTTTTGCCAAAAGATGTAGAAATAGACATTTTGTACTGCGGAGTTTGCCACTCTGATTTACATACGGCAAGAAACGACTGGGGAGGCTCTGTTTATCCAGCAGTACCAGGCCATGAAATTGTAGGTAAAGTAACCGCAGTAGGTAGCGATGTTACTAAATTTAAAGTAGGCGATTTAGCAGCAGTTGGCTGTATTGTTGATTCTTGCAGAACATGCAACAGCTGTAAGCAGGATTTGGAACAATATTGCTTGAATGGATTTACTGGCACTTATAATGGCCAGGATTTGCACTTAGGTGGGCAAACTTTTGGCGGTTATTCCGAGAAAGTAGTAGTAGATGAGCATTATGTACTATCAGTTCCCCAAAATTTAGATTTAGCCGCTGTCGCTCCATTGCTTTGTGCAGGTGTTACTACTTGGTCGCCGTTAAAGCATTGGAACGTAAAAGAAGGCAGCAAAGTTGCCGTAATTGGTTTGGGTGGTTTAGGCCACATGGCTATTAAATTAGCGAAAGGTTTAGGTGCCGATGTTACTTTGTTTTCTAGGACACCCGACAAAGCTGAAGATGCAAAAGCACTAGGTGCAGATCATGTAGTAATCTCTACCGACAAAGCGCAAATGAAAGCCGTAGCTGGTCAGTTTGATCTAATCATAGATACTGTACCTTATGACCACGATGTAAACCCTTACGTATCTACATTAAATATCAGTGGAACTTTGGTTTTAGTAGGTTATTTAGGCGCATTGGAAAATATGCTAAATACTGTTCCTATGATCTTGGGTCGCAAATCTGTTGCTGGTTCAGTAATTGGTGGCATAGCCGAAACACAAGAGATGTTAGATTTCTGCGGCGAAAAAGGAATCGTTTCTGAAATCGAAATTATTAAAATGCAGGATATCAATACGGCATACCAGCGCATGCTTAAAAGCGATGTGCGCTACCGCTTTGTGATTGATATGGCATCTTTAAAAAACAGCTAGTTTATTTTATTGCCGTCGGTTAAAACCGACGGCAATAAAATGGATTGTGCAAAACCCCTGTGCGCTCAAAAGAACTCCTTAGATCTAAACCTAATCAAAGGTTAAAACCGACGGCAACAAAATGGATTGCAAAAAATCTCTAGTGCGGCTAAAAATCAAAAGAAACCTACAGGTTTTATCTAATCAAAAACTAATTTTTAGCCCTCGGCTTTAGCCGAGGGTAAAAATAAACGCCCAGAAAAAGGGCTTTAGCCGAAATAGATAACAATTGTGCCCTTTGTCTGCATCCGCTTTGGTAAAGCAAAAAATCCATTCTAGCCCTCGGCTTCAGCCGAGGGTAAAATAAACGCCCAGAAAAAGGCTTTAGCCAAATAAATTAACCAACAGCAATTGTAACCCTTATCTGTATCCGTTTAATTACACAAACAGAATCAAAGGTTGTTAACTTATTTTTCTTACTTTTATTTGGGGATAGCGCAACGCTTTGCCTCAACAAACGAAACAATTTCACTATTTAATCCGTTGCCTTAAACGATAACCGTCATTTATGAAGCAGGAGTACAATTTTTCACGTAGGTTTTTTCTGAAAACCTCGTCGGCACTTGGAGCACTAGCTTTTATTCCTAAAGGAGTTAAAGCATTTTACGAAGATGTCAAAAACTTCATCGTTCCAAAAAAAGAACAAATCCCTTTAAAGGTTTCCATTAATAAAAAAAGCTACGCCATCAAGGCGGATACACGTACTACCCTACTGGATCTGCTTCGTGAAGATTTAAACCTAACCGGGGCAAAAAAAGGCTGCGATCATGGTCAATGTGGTGCATGTACCGTTCATGTAGATGGACAGCGTGTATTAAGCTGCTTAACCTTAGCCGCTACCCTACCCGGAAAAGAAGTTACCACCATTGAGGGCTTAGCCAACGGTGACCAGTTGCATCCAATGCAGGAAGCATTTATCCAATGCGATGGATTTCAATGTGGTTACTGCACACCGGGGCAAATCATGTCGGCAGTAGCTTGCGTAAACGAAGGACATACCAAATCTGTAGCTGAAATTAAAGAATTTATGAGCGGCAATTTATGTCGCTGCGGTGCATATAACGGAATTGTAGAATCTATTCAAAAAGTAGCTGCGCAATGAGACCATTTTTATTTTCCAAATCAACTGCGGCAAATCAAGCCATAGCGAAGAAAAAAAGTAATACCCAGTTTATTGCGGGTGGCACCAACTTGGTCGACTTGATGAAAAAGCATATCACAAATCCCGATAGCGTGGTAGATATTTCATCGGCTTTGCCCAATAAAGTAGAAAACACGGCAAACGGCATAAGCATTGGCGCTATGATGCGCAATAGTGCTACCGCAACCGACACCACCATTTTAGCTAAATTTCCGCTAGTCTCAAAAGCTATTTTAGCCGGAGCATCTCCGCAAATACGTAACATGGCGTCGATGGGAGGCAACCTACTTCAGCGTACACGATGTCCTTATTTTTACGATATCACTACTCACTGCAACAAGCGTCAACCCGGTTCTGGCTGCAGTGCAATAAGCGGCGAAAATAGAATGAGTGCTGTAGTTGGGTACAGTCAGCAATGTATCGCTGTTCATCCATCAGATTTATGTGTAGCATTAGCCGCTTTGGATGCAACGGTAAAAGTAACGGACAAATCCAATAAAACGCAAAGTATTGCTTTCAAGGATTTTCATCGCCTGCCTGATAATAATCCCGAAAGAGACAATAACTTACCAGCGGATGCTTTGATCCACTCCATAGCTTTAAGCAATAATAATTTCGCAAAAAATTGCAGCTATATAAAGCTTCGCGACAGAGACAGTTATGCTTTCGCACTAATTTCAGTAGCGGCAGCTTTAAACCTCAACGGGAATAGGATTGTTGAAGCTCGACTAGCCTCAGGAGGGGTAGCACACAAACCTTGGCGCTGGCTAGAAGCGGAGCAATTTTTAAAAGGGAAAGAAGCGACTACTGCAAACTTTGAGGCCGCAGCAAATATCGCCACTAAAGGCTTGAAACCACAAACTCACAATGCTTTCAAAATCCCGATGTTAAAAGGAGCAATTGAAACCGCATTAAAACAATGTTTAAATCCATAATACAAAAGTGATGGGATTTTTTGACGAACCATTTGATTTCAATACCGTAGCCGAAGGTAGAGTAGAAGGCGTTGCAAAAGTAACTGGCGCTGGCAAGTATTCGGCAGAATATAAAGTCGAAGGACTTTGTCATGCTGTACTGGTAGGCAGTACCATTGCCGCAGGGACCATAAAAAATATTAATGTAGCTAACGCAAAGCAAGTTGCCGGTGTAATTGATATCATTACCCATTTAAATAAACCTTTGGTGCCAGGCTTGGCAGATGAGGCCAAAATAAAGGAAGCTCGCTTGGGTTTTGCCGTTTTCCACACTGACAAGATTTATTTCAAGGGGCAGCCCATTGCTTTGGTGGTAGCAGAAACTTTTGAAGACGCAACTTATGCGGCGTCCTTAATTACTGCCACTTACGAAAAAACCGAAGCGAAGGTCGACTTTAAAGAAGCAAGCAAAGCTATACCTTTAACTTCTGCCGGTAAAGATCGTGGAAATTTGAATGCTTTGGATAGCGCAGCGCAAGTTGTAGAGCAAGAGTATAACGTTAAAGCAGAAGTGCACAACCCAATGGAAATGCATGCCACTATTGCTGAGTGGAAAGCGCCAGATAAGTTGAAACTATTTGATAAAAACCAGGGAGTTAATAATGTGCAGCGTACTTTTTCGAAATTGTTTGCTATCCCTGTAGATAATATTGAAGTCATCAGTGAGTTTGTTGGCGGAGGATTTGGATCGGGATTAAGAGTTTGGCCGCATACTTTGGCATGCATAATGGCCGCTAAACAGCTTAACAGACCAGTAAAACTGATGTTAACCAGACCACAAATGTTCTATTCGGTGGGTTACCGACCTGCCGCTTGGCAAAAAATCAAACTTGCCGCTAATGCAGATGGAAAGTTCATTGGAATGCATCATCAGGCTAAAAATGGGACTTCTGTTTACGAGAATTTCAACGAAGGAATTACTCGTGTAGCTCGTCTGATTTACAACTTCGACAATCTCAAAACAGAAGCTGCCACCGTACCTTTAAATTTATCGACTCCTACTTGGATGCGAGGCCCAGGGGATTGTACTGGCGATTTTGCCATAGAAAGTGCTATTGACGAGTTGAGCTACAAACTGAATATCGACCCTGTAGCACTAAGAATCAAAAATTTAGCCTTGGATAAAAATCCTGAAAGTGGTTTACCTTGGTCGACCAACTACATCAATGAGTGTATAGAAAAAGGTGCTTCAATGATTAATTGGAGCAATAGAAAATCAACACCATCGCAGTTAAAAGAAGGCGACTGGAGTGTTGGTTATGGCATGGCTGTTGGCGCTTGGAATGCTGGAAGAGGCACCGCCAGTGCTGCTATACAAATGCAAAAAGATGGTTCCATCACAGTACAAACGGCTATGACTGATATTGGTACCGGTACAGGAATATCCATGCAAAATATAGCTCATGAGCGCACTGGAATTGCTAAAAACAAAATAAAAATTGAACTGGGAAATTCAAACCTACCCCCTGCTCCTAGTCAGGGCGGCAGTAACGGATTATCCTCTATCGGCGGCGCTGTCGTATCCGCTACAGACATGCTAAAATCAAAATTGGCTGAGTATGCAGCCTCACAAAATGATGCCTACAAAGGTGCTGCTGTAAATGATATTTTACTATCAGATACAGGCATCTCGCTTAAAAATGCCAATAATCTATTTATATCTTATGCCTCAATCTGGGACAAGAATAAGTTAGATATTTTAGAGGTAGAAGCAAGTTCTGGTCCGGGTGCTGAAAGACAGAAATATGCTTTTTGTTCCTCAGCAGCTCACTTTTGCAAATTGAGAGTGAATGTCAAAACCGGAAAAGTAAAACTGGAACGAATGGTAACGGTTGCAGATGGCGGCAAAATCATCAGCGAAAAAGCTGCGGCCAACCAAATGTCGGGAGCAGCAGTTGGCGGTATTGGCATGGCTTTAATGGAGGAGCAGCTTGTTGATGAAAAACTAGCCAGTTTAGTTGCCAATGATTTTGCGGGTTATCACTTTCCCGTAAATGCAGATGCGCCAATTATCGAGGTCGCTTTTATCAATAAGCCCGATCCAAATATCAACCCCCAAGGTTCAAAAGGATTGGGAGAAGTAGGTATCATCGGTACAGCCGCAGCAATTGCCAATGCCATTTACAATGCTACAGGAAAACGATTGAGAGATTTGCCTATTACACCTGACAAGGTGCTATTAGGTTAAAATACAAAACTTACGAAGTTGCGTAGATTTCGGAAGTTTCTCAAAAAGCTATCTGCTAAGAAGCGATGTAGATGTGGAATTTCATCAAACAAAAAAGCCTCACGGACTGTGAGGCTTTTGCTCCCGAAGCTGGGCTTTCCGAATAATCGGAATCATACTTCCCAGCGACCCTCTGATTAATCCCGTAGATACGGAACTCTAACCAACTGAGCTAGCTCACCGCTAAAATCATCGTCTACAATTAATTTCTCGATCAGCTTTCTGCTCTTTTGCCGTTTAATGAAACGCTCAATGCGCAAAGCTTCCGACTTATTATCGCCACAGCTAAACACAGCCTTAAGCAACCACGGTCTATGCTTGGAAGTAAAAGTATGGTAAATGCTAGTGTTGTGTTCCAACAACCTCTTTTTATAGTCGGACGTGTAGCCTACGTAATAGATATCGGAAACCTCTGACCAAAGTATGTAGATGTAGAATGTCATCAAACAAAAAAGCCCCACGGACTGTGAGGCTTTGCTCCCGAAGCTGGGCTCGAACCAGCGACCCTCTGATTAACAGTCAGATGCTCTAACCAGCTGAGCTATTCGGGAATATTTTTTATTATCAATAAACCTTAAACCAAAAATCCTTTGGCTCAATCCCTCTGTACACTCTGATTAATCCCGTACATACGGGACTCTAACCAGCTGAGCTATTCGGGAATATTTTTTATTATCAATAAACCTTAAACCAAAAATCCTTTGGCTCAATCCCTTTGTACCCTCTGATTAATCCCGTACATACGGGACTCTAACCAGCTGAGCTATTCGGGAATATTTTTTTTATTATCAATAAACCTTAAACCAAAAATCCTTTGGCTCAATACCTTTGTACCTTCTGATTAATCCCGTACATACGGGACTCTAACCAGCTGAGCTATTCGGGAATATTTTTTATTATCAATAAACCTTAAACCAAAAATCCTTTGGCTCAATACCTTTGTACCTTCTGATTAATCCCGTACATACGGGACTCTAACCAGCTGAGCTATTCGGGAATTTTCCTTTAACGGAAATATTTTCGGCTATTAACTTTTCAAATAAAAAGCCTTACTAACATGTAAGGCTTTGCTCCCGAAGCTGGGCTCGAACCAGCGACCCTCTGATTAACAGTCAGATGCTCTAACCAGCTGAGCTATTCGGGAATATTTTTTTAAATGGTTATCACTAAACTTTGCACCAAAATCCTTTGGATCGCTCTCTTAGCACCCTCTGATTAATCCCGTAAGTACGGGACTCTAACCAGCTGAGCTAAGAAGGAGTGCTGGCTTTCCCTAAACGCGGCAAATGTTAGTTTTAACTAGAACACCCTTGTTCGTTTTGGGAATGCAATATTAGGGCTTTTAAATTATTTATGCAATATTTGTAGCGAAAAAAAAGATAAAAAATACAACAAATTACATATGAGCCTGATAATCATAGGTACTGTGGCTTTCGACGCCATTGAAACCCCTTTTGGAAAAACAGATAAAATTGTAGGTGGCGCAGCTACATTTGCTAGTTTAGCAGCTTCTTACCTGTACAACAAAACAAAAATTGTTGCCGTTGTGGGCGATGATTTCAAAAAAGAAGACATTCAAAAACTTAACCAGCACGGTGTAGACACCGAAGGTTTACAAGTTAAAGAAGGAGAAAAATCTTTCTTCTGGAGCGGCAAATACCACAACGACATGAATAGTCGCGATACGCTAATTACGGAATTGAACGTATTGGAGAACTTTGATCCTATTATTCCTGACAGCTACCAAGATTGCGAATACTTAATGTTAGGCAACTTAACCCCTGCCATCCAACAAACCGTAATTAAACGCCTTAAAAATAGGCCGAAGCTAATTGTAATGGACACCATGAATTTTTGGATGGACATTATGATGGACGATTTGCTAGAAACCATCAAAATGGTAGATGTGCTAACCATTAACGATTCTGAAGCCCGTCAACTTTCTGGCGAGTACTCGCTTGTAAAAGCAGCTAATAAAATTTTAACCATGGGTCCAAAATACTTGATCATCAAGAAAGGTGAACACGGTGCGTTATTATTCCATGAGGAGAAAATCTTTTCTGCGCCTGCTCTCCCTCTGGCAGATGTTTTTGATCCGACTGGTGCTGGCGATACTTTCGCTGGTGGATTTATTGGTTACCTAGCTAAAGTTGGCACCATCAATTTTAACAACATGAAAAATGCCTTAATATACGGTTCTGCATTGGCATCGTTCTGCGTTGAAAAATTTGGAACAGAGCGCTTATTGGAACTTAGTCAAGAAGAAATTAATAACCGATTACAACAATTTGTGAATTTAAGCAGCTTCGAGATTGCCCAATAATTTTTGAAGCGCAGTAATTCTGCTACGATATAAGGATAGTCCCGTTTTACGCTTTATCCCGATGTAAAATCGGGATGCTCGCTACAACCGGGGCTATTTTTGTATGGTCATTGCAAAAAAACATCCAGCTGTTATCCGGCTTACCACAGAAGTTATTGTTATATTTAAGCATGCCTTTTCTAAGCAATATCAACTGCGCTATGCCAAGTGGGAATTTTTATCCATTCAACGTCCCATCTTTTAAAAATGGTATTAAGTTATCTTTACCAAGTAACGTTACGTTCTTTGTTGGCGAAAATGGCTCGGGAAAATCAACGTTGTTAGAATCCATAGCAGAAAAAATAGGCTTTAATTTGGAGGGCGGCAATAGAAATCACAACTTAAACACCGGTGTAGGCATTAATGGCAACCAAAATGCATTAACACAATATATCCAATTGACTTGGACGCCACGCATCATCAACAAAGGTTTTTTTATGCGAGCCGAAAGCTTTTTTAATTTCGCAAGTTACATTGATGAAATTGCAAAAAATGATCCTAAACCAAATGAATTTTACGAAGCTTATGGTGGCAAGTCTTTGCATCATCAATCTCATGGCGAGTCGTTTTTAGCTTTATTCAACAACCAGTTCCAAGCTGGCATTTATATCCTCGATGAGCCAGAAGCTGCATTATCCCCTGCAAGAATTTTAAGTTTCATGAGTATGATCCATCAGTTGGAACAAAGCGGAAGGGCGCAATTCATTATCGCTACCCATTCTCCAATGCTACTCTGCTACCCTAAAGCCACCATATTCAATTTTGATGAACAAGGCATCAAAAAAGTAAAATATACAGAAACTGAGCACTACCAATTAACCAAAAATTTTTTGGAAAATCCACAGGTTTATTTTAGGCATCTATTTAAAGAAGATTAAATTAACACTAGCGTAATTAAGAAACTTGTTACTTCAAAATTCCTACAACTTCAAATTTCTCAAAAACCATTTCGGTGTGGGGCGCATCAGCTAACTCTTCGGTTAAATCCTGACCAGCCCAATGCTCATAATGCTTTCCATTTCGCCACAACCTGCTGTCAGTAACATCATAAATCATCCCTTTATAAGCTATCCAAATTTGGGGCTTATCCTCACCGTTACGTAAAGCTAACTGCGATTTGGTATAAATTGGAAGTTCCATTATCGCTTAGCAGCCCCTGCCTTAAAAAATTCGAACATATATACACTCACTAAGAACATCGCTAAAAACATAAAACATTGCTCTATTGGAGTTTTAAATAAATACATGCCAGATAATTGGTTGGTGGCAATTTTGATAGTACCGTTATTAAATAGAATACCGTATATCACTAGCAAAGGAATTAACATTACTACAAAAGCCCGATAAGCCCAATACATTAACCTAATTTTGCCAACATATTCGATTAATAACAATGCTAATACTAACATAGCAAACGTAACCATGGTAAACCATTTAGGATAAGCGAAAAATAAAAAAGCGATGCTCAATCCGATAAGCAAGTTACTTAGCGCTAAACTATATTTCTGCAAATCATTTTTTGGAAAAACTTCGTTGAGGTAAAGATAAACCGCAATTCCTCCGAAACTTAAACTAAAATTAAGCAGGTACTGCTCAATAGGCAGCTCATTGATTAAAACGCCAACAGTTCTATTCACATCAAAAAGGACTACGCCAATCATACTCAATATTGCCGCGGTAGCCGAAAATAATATGGTGGCAATTAAGCTTGCTCCTAACGCGGGCTTTAAATTAGCATTGTTAAAGATCTTTTTAACAACCTGTAATCCTAAAGGCTTCAGTAAAAAAGCTAGCGATAATGCCAGAAACAAAAATTTCATGATACTAATGAGTTAATGCACAAAAGTATCATTTATTAATTTCAATCTATTTAAAGTTATTGACAAAGTAAAAGCCCCAACTTTTGGTAGGGGCTTCACTATATATATTAGAAATTTAAACTTATCCTCTGTCGGCACCGTAGTTTTTAAGGTATTTTTTCAGTTGACCTCTAGCTACGTGAATACGTGTTTTAACCGTACCAATTGGAATATTTAATTCTTCAGCAATTTCGTGGTACTTAAAGCCCTCAAAATATTTGATAAATGGAATGTAATACTCTGGAGCAAGTGATTCAAGCGCTTTGTTAATATCTTTTAGCACAAATTTGCTTTCAACGGCGTTGTTTGTAGCGCTGTAGTGCAAATTAGCATAGGTAATGTCTTCGCTCTGCGTAATTAAAGCATTAGTTTTAACTAGCCTTCTGTAGTTGTTAATAAACGTGTTACGCATGATGGTAAACAACCATCCTTTTAAATTTGTACCTTCTTTGAATTTACTATAATATGTTACGGCCTTGAGCATGGTATCCTGCACCAAATCATTCGCATCCTCCATATCTTTAGTAAAATTTAAGGCAAATGATTTCAATGAGGTAGAATAATCGTTAAGTTGTTCGTTAAATTGCAGCTGTGTCATATTCTTATTCTTAGTTTTTAGTTAATAAAAGAACAGATGCTAGATGGGCGGCAACTGTCATAGTTATGTAACACATCACAACTATGATACCAAAACCCAGAATTTATAAAACCTATTTGTATTTAAGGATTAAAAAGTACTTCCTACAGCTATAATCAAACAATATTAACTTCTCGCTCTAGCAAAACACCAAATTTTTGTTGTACTGTATTAATGATAGTTTCCGAAAATCTGTACACCTCCTGTCCTGTTGCACCACCATGATTTACCAAAACCAAAGCCTGATTTTTCCAAGTGCCAGTGTTGCCTTCCACCATTCCCTTAAAACCACAGGCTTCTATCAGCCAACCGGCCGCCAACTTTATTCGGCCATCGGGAGCTGGATAATGCGGCATGTCTGGAAATTGCGACAACAAATGTTCAAAAACTGGTTGGTCGATGATGGGATTCTTAAAGAAACTTCCTGCGTTACCAATTGTACTTGGATCGGGAAGCTTGCTTACCCTTATGGCGGCAACTACCTCAGAAATATCAGCGATTGTAGGTGAAGTTATTCCTCTTTTCTCCAACTCGGCGTTAATTGCACCATAATGTGTTTGTACCTTAGGTTTTTTGGACAAGCGATAAGTAACGGATGTAATAATGAACTTTCCTTTGAGTTTTCCTTTAAAGATACTCTCCCTGTAAGCGAACTCGCAATCAGCTTTAGTGAAAGTTCTAATCTCACCGCTTGCTATTTCAAATGCAGTGCAACTTTCAAAAATATCCTTAACTTCTACCCCATAGGCCCCAATATTTTGGATGGGCGAAGCGCCAACAGTACCAGGAATTAGCGTTAAGTTTTCCATACCAGCATAACCCTTGGCTACGCAGTATTTTACCAGCACGTCCCAAACCTCACCAGCTCCGGCTGTAACCAAAACATCGTCGCCTTGTTCTTCTACATTAATTCCTTTGATACTAACCTTAAGTACCAAGCCCTCGTAATCTTTCACAAACAGCATATTACTGCCACCGCCAAGCACTAACAACTTGTTTTCCTTTATTATCGGATCACTAAAAAGTGTTTGTAAATCTTCTTCAGCAAAAACTTCAGCAAAATATTTTGCATTAACATCTATCCGAAAAGTATTTAAATCTTTTAACGACTGGTTTGTGGTGAACGACATAATATCTGTTTTCTGCAAATGTAACAATGATTTACCACATTAATTTGGATGAATCCATTATGATGTCAAAAGCTAATAAAACTATTTTGTCTGTAAAATGTAATTTACCTTGAAATGAAAAAATTTAGTCATGGAAACTTTTTGATTAAAAAAAGTTTCCATAGTTTTGTAGCGAATTTTGAAAAGGAGTAAGAATTGGAAATTAAAGATTATATCATAGACGGGGCGGACAAACTTTTTTGC
Organism: Pedobacter sp.; assembly: GCF_965249885.1. Lineage (GTDB taxonomy): Bacteria > Bacteroidota > Bacteroidia > Sphingobacteriales > Sphingobacteriaceae > Pedobacter. The sequence continues at coordinate 928,212 of NZ_OZ252254.1, forward strand.
CAATATGGTTTTAAAAGTGTGACGATGGATGATATTGCGAAGAACCTGGGCGTATCTAAGAAAACCATTTACCAAAATTTTAAAGATAAAAACGAGTTGATCAACATCTTGATTCGTGACAGGATTGTGAATCAAGACTTGCAAATGAACAAGTGCGTGGTGGAATCCGAGAATGCAGTGCAAGAAGTTTTTATTGGCATGCAGGATATGGATTTCTTTTTGGCAACAATGAACCCCATGCTATTTTACGATTTACAAAAGTATCATCAGGAAGCTTGGTTAAACTTCATTGCCTTTAAGGAAAAAGAAATTGGTAAAACGGTGGCTCAAAACCTACAACGTGGCATTGCTGAAGGTTTTTACAGGGAAGAACTTAATGTGGAGATTATAACTAGGATGAGGCTGAATCAAATAGATACCATTTTCACCCAAAATAATTTGTACGACACCACTAAATACAGCTTAGCTAATATCATGGTGGAAATTACTCGACATTTTTTGTTTGGAATATGTAACAATGAAGGGCTAAAACTCATCCATAAATACGATCAAGAATTAAAAGAACAAGAAAATCACCCAAAAAATAATAATTAATCAACTATGTTTAGAATAAAGACGGCAAAACTGGTATTTCTGCTAATTGTTAGCGTCAGTTTGCCAAGCCTAACCTTCGCTCAACAACCTATCACGCTAAAGGAGGCTTTAAAATATGCGTTGGAAAATAATACAAATGCTAAAAAAGCCGTGCTTGAGATGGACAAGGGAAAGTTCAAAACGCAAGAAGTTAGGGCACAGGCATTACCGCAACTTAACGGAACAGTGGGCTTAACTTACAATGCCATCATCGGTCAACAAGTAGTAGATTTCGGCGGACAGCTGCAAACGTTGCGCTTCGGCCAAACTTGGAACTCCAACGCTGGCGTACAATTATCACAACAGTTATTTAACCAACAGGTGTTTACTGGTTTGCAAGCGGCCAGATCTAGCGAAGCTTATTACAGGTTAAATGCACAGCTAACGCAAGAGCAGGTAATTGAGCAAGTTGCTAATAATTACTATCAAGTATTGGTAAACAGACAACAGCTGAACGTGATCGACACTAACATTAAAAACGTGAAAGTAGTGGAGCGCATTATTGCTAATCAGTATAAAAATGGTTTAGCTAAAAAGATAGATGTAGATCGTATCAACGTTAATTTAACGAACTTAAATACGCAAAGGGAACAAGCCGCCAATGCCATCACTATGTTGGAAAACATGCTGAAGCTATCAATGGGTATGCCGATCAATACACCGATCACCCTACCTCCTACTGAGTTGACAGATGTTAATCAAAATCCAATATTGGCGGATACGATTAGCTTGGCTAACCGCACAGAGATCAAATTGATGGATGTTCAAAAGAAATTGCTTGACCTACAGCGCAAAGCCTACATATCGGAATACTATCCTACCTTGGCGCTCAATGCAAATTACAACTATAGCAGTCAGGCTAACGGCTTCGATTTTCTTAAATCCAACTCCAGAGCAATTGGCTTCGATGCTTCGGCAATAGGCTTAACTTTACGCATCCCTATTTTCAACGGATTCTTAACTCGCTCAAAGGTTCGTCAGGCTGATGTTGAGATTAAGCAATATGAGTTTGACCGTAAAGAGATGACCAATGCTTTAAACATGGCTTACGAAAATGCAAAAATCCAATTGAGAAACAGCATTAATACGATAGTTGCTCAAAAGAAAAATGCAGAGTTGGCACAGGAAATTTATCAGAGCACACAAAACAACTACAATAACGGCTTGGCTTCTTTAACTGATTTATTAGATACGGAAAACGCATTAACCCAAGCTCAAAATAGCTATACACAAGCTTTGTTAAATTACAAGGTAGCTGAAATACAGCTTATCAAATCAAAAGGAGATATTAAAACCTTAGCTCAATAAACCAAAATAGAAGAAATAACATTAAGATAATGAAAAGAGTAATTACCATAATTGTAGTAGTAGCCTTAGTATTAGTGGCAATTGGCTACGTGTTAAATAACAATAAACAAAAGGCAAAAGCAACTACCGATTTTATTAACAAAGGTAGTGGTGCTGTTGCGGTAAAAGTTGCTAACGTTGAACGCAAGGAAATTAATTTAGATTTTACTGCAAACGGTAACTTCATTGCCAATCAGGAATTAAATTTCAGTGCTGAAAACTCAGGCCGTGTAAGCAAAATTTTTGTGGAAGAAGGTAGCAGAGTGAGCAAAGGCACCATTTTAGCCAGAATTGATGCTGAAATTTTAAATACAGACAGAGAAACTGCAGAAGCTACCTATCAGAATGCTGTGAGAGATTTGCAACGCTACGAAAGCTCATTTGCTACTGGTGGTGTAACGCAACAGCAATTGGATCAAGCTCGTTTAAATGCACAAAATGCTAAACTTCGTTTGCAACAACAACAAAAGAAACTAAACGATGCTAACATCAGATCTTCTATCAACGGTATCGTAAACAAAAAAATGATTGAAGTTGGTGCTGTAGTTGCGCCAGGCACTCAATTATTTGAAATTGTGGATGTTTCTAAATTGAAACTAAAAGTAAACGTTAACGAAGGTCAGGTAGCTAATTTAAAAATTGGTGATAAAGTGGATATTCAATCTTCGGTATTCCCTGATGAGAAATTCTCAGGTAAGGTGAGCTTTATTGCTGCAAAAGCAGATCAAACTTTGAACTTCCCTATTGAAGTTGAAGTGGCTAACAACACAAAAAACAGCCTTAAAGCGGGAATGTATGGCACTGCAACGTTTAAATTTCCTAAACAAGCTCCAGCTATCTTGGTGCCTCGCACCTCATTTGTTGGCAGCGTAAGCAGCAACGAAGTATATGTTTTCAACAAAGAGAAAAATGTAGCTGAGACTCGTAAAGTGGTATCAGGTCGCATCTTGGGTGATAGCGTAGAAATTTTAGACGGCTTGAAAGAAGGTGAAACCGTAATTACTAGCGGACAAATTAACTTGACTAACGGTACTGCTGTTACCATTATAAAATAAACAAAAGATATGAGTATGGAGATGTGAGTTTAGAGACCGTTCTAAAACTCAATACTCCACACGCAATACGCAATACTGAAAAAAACATGAAAATCACTGACATATCTATAAAAAGACCATCATTGGTAATTGTGGTATTTACTGCATTAACCTTGATGGGTCTGTTGAGTTATTTCTCCTTAGGATATGAGCTTTTACCTAAGTTCACTTCCAACGTGGTATCTATCTCAACTATTTATCCGGGTGCTTCTCCAAACGAGGTAGAAAGTACGGTAACCAAAAAAATTGAGGATGCCGTATCCTCGATGGAAAACATCAAAAAAATCAACGCTAGTTCTTACGAAAGTTTATCTGTTGTAGTAATTACGTTAACGGATAAAGCACAGATTGACATTGCGCTAAACGATGCACAGCGAAAAGTGAATGCCATTTTAGCGGAACTTCCTGATGATGTAAAACAACCATCACTAAGTAAGTTCTCGTTAGATGATTTCCCGGTAATCACGATGTCTGCATCAGCAAAAATGGACGATATTTCATTTTATGATTTAATGGACAAGCGGATTGCCCCAATTATTTCTCGTGTAACTGGTGTTGCGCAGGTGAACTTAATTGGCGGTTCAGAACGTGAAATTAAAGTGTCCCTTGATGCTAAAAAGATACAAGGTTACGGACTGGCGGTGCCTACGGTACAACAAGCCATTTTGAATTCCAACTTAGATTTCCCTACTGGAAGTGTGAAAACCAAATCGCAGGACATTTTAGTGCGTTTATCAGGTAAATATGCCAGCATTGATGAGATGCGCAACTTGGTAGTAACTACTGCAAAAGATGGTGCACAAATTCGTTTAGGTGATATTGCCGATGTACAGGATACTCAAAAGGAAACCGAAAAGATTGCCCGTATCAACAGAAATAACGCTATTGCGGTACAAATCATCAAACAAAGTGATGCCAATGCCGTAAAAGTGAGTGAGGGTACCAAGGCAATTATCGAAAAACTAAAAACTGATTATAAAGACATTGGTTTGGACATTAAAATTGTGAATGATAGTTCCGACTATACGTTGCAATCTGCCGATGCGGTAATTCACGATTTAATGTTAGCGGTAGTACTTGTGGCCGTGGTAATGTTGTTCTTCTTGCACAGCTTACGTAACGCTATCATCGTAATGGTATCTATTCCAGCATCACTAATTGCCACATTTATTGGTATTGGCTTATTTGGCTATACCTTAAACTTAATGTCGCTACTTGGATTATCCTTGGTAGTAGGTATTTTGGTAGATGATGCCATTGTAGTATTGGAGAATATCCAACGCCACATGGAAATGGGCAAAAACAAAGTACGTGCTGCTATTGATGGTACTCGCGAAATTGGTTTTACGGTAGTGTCTATCACCTTTGTAATTGTGGTGGTGTTTTTCCCTATTGCGGTGAGTACCGGTATGGTGGCTAACATTTTACGCCAATTCTGTGTGGTGGTAATTATCTCTACCCTATTATCATTATTAGCTTCCTTTACCATTGTGCCGTTAATTTTCTCACGTTTTGGTAAGTTGGAGCGCATTGAAGGTAAAAACCTCTTCGGCAAGTTTATTCTTTGGTTTGAAAAACAGCTACGCAAATTCACCAATTGGGTAACCCGAGTTTTGGAATGGACACTAGCGCACAAGGCGATCACCTTGGTTACCATGGTAGTGCTGTTTCTTTCTTCTTGCGGTTTACTAGGCGCAGGTTATATTGGTTTTGAGTTTTTCCCTAAATCAGATAAAGGCGAATTCTTATTACAAATAGAGATGCCTAAAGATGCTTCTTTGGAGCAAACCAACTTGTATACTCAAAAGGCAGAAAACTTTTTAAGTCAGCAAAAAGAAGTAGTTCAAATGATCACCACCGTTGGTCAATCCAGCGGTAACATGGGAGCTACTACCGCTACAGCGTACAAATCTGAGATTAATGTAAGATTGGTAGATAAACCGCAGCGTAATAATGTTTCTTCTGACATCATTTCTACTACCTACACTCGTCAGCTGGAAAAAGTGCTTGTAGGTGCTAAAATTAAAACTGTTCCAATCGGTATTTTGGGTACAGCTGATAACGCTCCAATTCAGCTTGTAGTAATGGGCCCAGAGTTAGACACTGTACTTTCTGTTGCAGAAAGAGCAGAGAAAATTCTAGCTAAAATCCCTGGTGCTACCCAAACGAAACTATCGGTAGAAAAAGGAACACCTGAAATTAATGTAAAGGTTGACCGCGATAAAATGTCGGCTTTGGGATTAAACTTGGGTACAGTTGGTGCTACGATGCAAACAGCCTTTGCTGGTAATACTGATGGCAAATTCCGTTCTGGCGAGTACGAATATGATATTAATATTCAATACCAAGATTTCGACCGTAAAGATATTGACGATGTGCGAAACCTTCTATTTGTAAACCAAGCTGGTCAACAAATCAAGCTTTCACAATTTGCGGATATCAAAGAAGGTTCCGGGCCAAGTTTGCTAGAGCGCTTAAATAAATCTACTTCAGTAACGGTACAAGCGCAAACCGTGGGTAGACCAACGGGTTCTGTAGTTGCGGATTTCCAAACAGAACTGGATAAAATGCAAAAACCTGCCGGCATTAGCTTCTTCTGGTCGGGAGATGCAGAAAACCAAAGCGAAGGTTTCGGTACTTTGGGTATTGCATTACTAGCTGCTATCATTTTGGTTTACTTAATTATGGTGGCACTGTACGACAGTTTTGTATATCCATTTGTAGTAATGTTCTCACTACCATTAGCATTAATTGGTGCATTGCTTGCATTAGCGTTAACAAACAATGCCTTGGGTATCTTTACCATTTTAGGTTTCATTATGTTAATGGGTCTAGTAGCTAAAAACGCAATTATCTTGGTGGATTTTACCAACCAAATGAAAGCGCAGGGCAAAACCACTCACGAAGCTTTAATTTTAGCTAACCACGCTCGTTTACGCCCAATTTTAATGACCACCATTGCCATGGTTATCGGTATGTTGCCTATTGCCTTGGCTAGCGGCGCTGGTGCCGACTGGAAAAATGGTTTGGCCTGGGTAATTATTGGAGGTTTAACGAGTTCGCTCTTCCTAACTCTGGTGGTAGTACCGGTGATGTATCAAATTTTCGATAACATCTTGAATAAATTTGGCTTTAACAAAAAAGGGAAAACCATTGAAGAAATGATGGAAGAGCCTTATGAGCACAAAGATGTAAATGAGTGGGAACAACACCACTAACTAGAATTTTTCCCAACACACAATAAAACCAATCCCGATAGCAATATGTTATCGGGATTTTTTGTTCTCCAAAATCATTGATAAATCGTGTGTAATACCGACTTTGGGGGGTCTAACACGTAACTTCTAGTAACTAGTTTTAGTTCCTTCGCTGCGCTCTGGATGACAATACGCCTAACTTGCTAACCCACGTTGTCATCCCGACGTTGGAGGATCTAATAAGAAACTTCCGGTAATTAAGCTAGTTCCTTCGCTATGCTCTGGATGACAATACGCCTAACTTGCTAACCCACGTTGTCATCCCGACGTTGGAGGGATCTCAACAGGTAACTTCTAGTAAATAGTTTTAGTTCCTTCGCTGCGCTCTGGATGACAATATGCCTAATTGCGAACCCACGTTGTCATCCCGACGTTGGAGGGATCTAATAAGAAACTTTCGGTAATTAAGCTAGTTCCTTCGCTCTGGATGACAATATGCCTAATTGCGAACCCACGTTGTCATCCCGACTTTGGAGGGATCTAATAAGAAACTTCCGGTAATTAAGCTAGTTCCTTCGCTATGCTCTGGATGACAATACGCCTAACTTGCTAACCCACGTTGTCATCCCGACGTTGGAGGGATCCAACAGGTAACTTCTAGTAAATAGTTTTAGTTCCTTCGCTGCGCTCTGGATGACAATATGCCTAATTGCGAGCCCACGTTGTCATCCCGACTTTGGAGGATCTAATAAGAAACTTCCGGTAATTAAGCTAGTTCCTTCGCTATACTCTGGATGACAATACGCCTAACTTGCTAACCCACGTTGTCATCCCGACTTTGGAGGGATCCAACAGGTAACTTCTAGTAAATAGTTTTAGTTCCTTCGCTGCGCTCTGGATGACAATATGCCTAATTGCGAGCCCACGTTGTCATCCCGACTTTGGAGGGATCTAACAGCAACCTTCCTGTAATTAAGTTAGTTCCTTCGCTATGCTCTGGATGACAATACGCCTAACTTGCTAACCCACGTTGTCATCCCGACGTTGGAGGGATCCAACAGGTAACTTCTAGTAAATAGTTTTAGTTCCTTCGCTGCGCTCTGGATGACAATATGCCTAACTGCTAGCCCGGCTTGTCATCCCGACTTTGGAGGGATCTAACACGTAACTTCTAGTAAATAGTTTTAGTTCCTTCGCTGCGCTCTGGATGACAGTATGCCTAACTTGCTAACCCGCCTTGTCATCCCGACTTCGGAGGGATCTCAACAGGTAACTTCTAGTAAATAGTTTTAGTTCCTTCGCTGCGCTCTGGATGACAATATGCCTAATTGCGAACCCACGTTATCATCCCGACTTTGGAGGGATCTAATAAGAAACTTTCGGTAATTAAGCTAGTTCCTTCGCTCTGGATGACAATATGCCTAATTGCGAACCCACTTTGTCATCCCGACGTTAGGGGGAATCTAATAGCGAACCTCTGATAAATAGGCTTGGTTTCTGCGTTCTGTATGGAAAAATTTTATGCCTACCTGCATTATTTATATTAATCAATTATCTTTAATAAATCTATCTATCATGTCAAGACAGCATAATTATTTCGTATACATCCTGACCAACTACAATAAGACAGTTTTGTACGTAGGTGTCACAAATGATTTGGAAATAAGAATAGCACAGCATATTGAGGGAAATAATGTCAATTCATTTACTTGTAGGTACAAATGTTATTATCTAATTTATTATGAGCGATTTCAATATGTTAACGATGCCATCGGCAGAGAGAAGGAAATTAAGGGATGGTCTAGAGCAAAGAAAAATGCATTAATTGAGGCTGATAACAAGGAGTGGAAGTTCTTGAATGATGAGATTAAAGGGGACTAGGTTGTAAGATTGGTTACTCGTTGTTTATATTATTCTCATCCCGACTTCGGAGGGATCTAATAGTAACCTTCTCGCAATTAAGCTAGTTCCTTCGCTCTGGATGACAGTACACCTAACTTGCTAACCCGCCTTGTCATCCCGACTTTGGAGGGATCTAATAGTAACCTTCAAGTAATTAAGCTAGTTCCTTCGCTGCGCTCTGGATGACAACACCTCTAATTAACTGCTAACCCGCCTTTTCATTCCGACGTTAGGAGGGATCTATAAAAAGCATTTCCGCTGCAATCCCGTTTATTTAATACTTGCCTTTGCTACTATCAAAGTTTTTTTACCGACAAGTGTAAGTATTTCTGCTAATTCGCTACTTATATCAAAAACAATAAAATGAAAATAAGAGCACTTATATTTATTACTATATTAGGAATAACCAGCTGCGGAAAAAACTCATCGCCTGATGGCAGAGCACAACTTAGGGATAGCGCACTTTCGCAACGACTAGATGAGCTTGAGCAAAAGCAAATCGATATTTTAGATAGTTTACGACTGCTAAACGCTGAAATCAAAGCTTTAAAATTAAAGCAATAACTTTAACATGAGCGAAATTGAATTTCTTCAACTCCTCTCCCAAAACCAAGGTATTATTGGTAAGGTTTGCAGCATCTATTGCAATCAACAAGAGGACTACGAAGATTTGTTTCAGGAAATTACTTACTACGCTTGGAAAGGTTATCCGAATTTCAGAGGAGAGGCCAAATTCAGCACTTGGCTGTACCGTATCGCTTTAAATACGGCTATTAGCTCCTTTAGAAAGAGAAAACCAACCATAGATCTAGTCTCTGTTTTACCAGATCAAATTTCAGAGTCGTCAACAGAGATAAATGACCGAAAACAACAGCTGCTTTGGGCCATTAAACGGTTAAATGAAGCGGAACGAGCAATAATAGCACTTTATTTAGAAGAGATGAGCTATCAGGAAATTGCGGAGATTATTGGAATAACTGAGAACAACGTAGGTGTAAAAATTAACCGCATTAAGAACAAACTTTATCAAATTTTAAATCGTGGAAACAGATAATTTAAAATCCATTTGGAAGGACATTTCGACACCTCAGAAAAACAAAGAGGAACTAAGTTTATTGCTAAAGAAAAATAGCCATCCTATCCTGGCCTCAATAAAAAAGCAAATTATCATTGAGTCTTTGGGCTTTACAGCATTTTTATTTTGCTACTTCACGATGTTTGATGGCGCAAGTAAACCGCTAGCTATCAACCTCACGATAGTTGCTGCGATAGTCCTTCAATTATTTTATGGCTATAAAGGTTTTTTAATGCAAAGCCGCTATAAGAGCCGCACAAATTTAAACGATGATTTAGAAAGTTTTGTTAACCAACTTAAATCTCACCGGCTTCAAGTTGTTTTAGCAAGAGCGCTATTGGCTGTTGGCTTGATAACATTTTTCACTTACAACATCAGCTTTTCCGAACTCAAATGGTGGCTTTTAGCTTCTATTTCCGTGATTTTTAGCGTACAACTGTGGTTGCTGCATCGACTTTGGTCTAACAGAATAAATAAATTAGAGGCCACTTTAGCAGAGTTTAAAAGTCCTAATACCTAATCCCTAACTCCTAATACCTAACCACTGACACCTAACCACTAATCCCTAACTCCTAATACCTAACTCCTACCTTATCGCTCTAATTTTACTGACAATTAAGCTAATCAACACCCCAAAACAACCTACAAAAGCAAAGGAATAACGCAAATTGAATAGCTCAGAAATATAGCCAATAAGCGGCGGCCCCATCAAAAATCCAAAGTAACCAATACTTGAAACCATCGCTATTGCTAAACTGGAAGGAATTTTATCGTTGTTACCAGCAATAGAATAAATCATGGGGATAATAACCGATACACCAATACCAACCATCATGAAACCAAGGGTAGCCGTAAGTAGGTATGGAAAAAGCACAGAAATTAACATGCCGGACGAAACCAACAACCCGCAAAATTGCAGTAGTTTCTTCCGTCCATAAGTGGCAATAAATCTATCTCCAATGAACCTGCCCAACGTCATCATAGCCGAATAAGAAGCATAGCCCAAAATCACCCATTTAGCGGGAGCCTTTACAATTTCCTTAAAATAAACACCACTCCAATCCATTAATGCCCCTTCGGTTGCCATGCTACAAAAAGCAATAATGCCCAACTGAACCAATACCCCTTGCGGCTTGATTAAAAATTTCGGTTTCTCTTTTTGAGTAGATTTCCCAATCAGTAAAAAGCGATAATTGATAAAAATATGTAGCCAAGCCAATGGTGCGATAATCCAAAAATGGGTGCTGGTGGATAGGTGCAAGTTCATCATCAATAAACCAACCAAAGCTCCGGTAAACAGTCCTAAACTCCACGAACCATGGAATGAAGACATGATAGGCTTTCCATAATGTGTTTCTGCGGTTACCGCTTGCGTGTTTAGAGCAATGTTGCATAAATTTCCAGAAACACCGAAAGCCAATAGACATAGCGCTAGGTGCCATCCTTCGGTAGCTAAAGCCACATTAGTTAAGCAAAGTGCGTAAAAAGGCGCTGCCAAGGTCAGTATCTTTTTGCTCCCAAAAATAGCGACTAACCGTCCCGATAGCGGCATGGTAATGAGCTGACCAACAGGAAGTGCTAATAAAATACTTCCTAAAGCGGCATCTGATAAATGAAGTGCGGTTTTGATATCGGGTATACGACTTGCCCAACTGGCGAAAACCAAACCTTGGCCAAAGTAAAATAAAGATACCGCTAGCCGAATAGCTTGCTTACTATACTTGCTGGTTTCTTTTGGGGGTATACTTGAACTGTCTGCAATTGTTGACATGAAAGAACGGTGGAATTAAATTTTTGCAAAGGTCAGCAAAAACGAAGACAATGTGTCTATGCGGTCTTTAATCTTTCTACTTTTAACATTGAAATTACTTTGTATAAGTTGAAAGCCTAACGCAGCGACTACTTCATACTTCGTCCTACATCTTGCACAAAACGATGAAAGTTCACTTTCTTCTGTCTATCTCCTAAGCGCACAATAATCACTTTGTTTTTGGGGTTTACATAAACCGATTGGTTAAACATCCCTTGTGCTTTATAATCGTACACCTTCTTGGCGTAAAAATATCGTCCATCTGGATTTCTTTCTACGGGATAGGTCAAGCGCTCTTTGCCCAATGCTGTTACGGCACTCACCGAATCTTTAAAGAAACTAAAATCCCGGGTAGCCCAAAATTGATTTTTATACCTACTTTTTGTCAGCGTGTCTGGATTTGTAGTGATATCAATCCATCCTTTTGAAATGAGCTGCTTACCATTCCAATTTCCCCCGTTAAGATACAGTCGGCCTAATTTTGCAAAGTCTAAAGCGGTAGCATTGATACAGCAAAACGCTTTGATGTTGCCACCATCATCTAAGCTCCAAAGTGCGTCACTTTCGGCTCCCAAAGGTTGCCACAAACGTTCCTGCATTAAAGTTTGTATGTTTTTACCAGTGGCTTTCTGCAAAATAAAAGCAATCACTTGGGTGTTGATGCTTTGATATTCGAAAACCTTTCCCGGTTCATTTTTCATTTTGAGCTTACCTACCATCTTCTTTAAATCAGCACCGTAGTAGCTGCGCACAATTTTTGAAAAAGGATTGAACGAACGCTCATTGTATTTGAAGCCACTGCGCATATCCAGCAAATGCTGAATGGTCAGTCGTTGAAACCGCTCATCGTTAGTAGCCAATTCAGGCAAATATTTAATTACTAGTTCATCTGTTGATTTAATTTCGCCTTTATCTACCGCGATACCAACCAAAGTACCAATAAACGATTTTGCTACAGAAAAACTGGGCTGCTTGGCATTGATATTGGTTGCACTTGAAAGGTATTGATAAATGATACTATCGTTTTTGATGATAATGAAAGCATTTGTTTTGGTACCAATTAATGCAGTATCTAAATAAGTTTTTAAAGAGTCGTAAGTCTTACTATTTAAATTACTTTTAAAGTAAAACGGCGTAGCCGATTTTTGAATCGTCACATTATTGAACTTCGCACTATCATTCAAATCGGGCACCAAGTACTTGATTGACCGCAATGGTACACAGGCAGATAAAAGAAGTAGGGTAACTAATAGAAAGAAGCCGTTTTTCATCATCACTAAAATACACATCACAACTTGAAACTTTAAAAGAGTTATCAAATTTGAAGCTGAAATGAGATAGCATTATTGTAGGCAACAATTTTCATCTCCGAGATGGGAATTTCGTGCTCAAAGAAACAAATTTCCTTATTAGAGAAGCAACAATCCTATTCTGAGAAGCAATAATGTTAGTCAAAGAAGCATTAATGCTATTGTGAGAAGCAACAATCCTATTCAGAGAAGCAACAATGCTAGTCAAAGAATCTATGACCCTACTCAAAGAAACAACAATGCTAGTCAAAGAATCGATGACCCTACTCAAAGAAGCAATTTTTTCTGTTAGGACAAGCAAATTGCTGCTTGGAGAAGCAATTTCCCCTCTAGGTGAAGCAATGTTGCTTATAGAAGAAGCTATTTTTCCTGCCAGCAAAAGCAAATTGCTGCTCAGAGAACCAATGTTCCCGCTAGGAGAAGCTCTTTCCACTCTTGCATAAGCAATTTGCTACTCGGAGCAGCAATTTCATACCAATAAAAAATCCCACGGTACTAACCGCAGGATTGATATAAGGTCGTAACTAACTGACCACTGTCAACTGATCCCCGCCCCTTAAATATGTATCGCTCTGTTTTCAGTAGCCGCTAAAGCAGCTTCTTTTAAAGCTTCAGTATAAGTTGGGTGTGCATGGCAAATTCTAGCAATGTCTTCTGCCGAAGCACGGAATTCCATAGCTACCACCGCTTCTGCAATCATATCAGCAGCACGTGGGCCAATCATGTGGATTCCTAAAATTTCATCTGTTTTTTCATCAGCCAATACTTTCACAAAACCGTCTGTATCCATACTAGCTTTAGCACGGCCACTCGCTTTGAATGGGAAAGAACCTGCTTTGTATTTCACGCCAGCTGCTTTTAACTGCTCTTCAGTTTGACCCACAGACGCAACCTCTGGCCAAGTGTAAACCACACCAGGGATTAAGTTATAATTGATATGTGGTTTTTGTCCGGCAATACGCTCTGCTACGTAAATTCCTTCGTCTTCTGCTTTGTGAGCCAACATCGCACCTTTTACCACATCGCCAATGGCATATACACCAGCAACCGAAGTCTCTAAATGATCATTAACTGGAATTTTGTTTCCTCTTTCTTCAGGAGTGATGCCAATTTTCTCTAAGCCTAAACCAGCTGTATAAGCGGTTCTACCAACTGCAACAATGCAGTAATCAGCTTCCAAAGAAACGGCTTCGCCTTTAGCATTATCAGCCATAACTGTAACTACTTTACCTTTTACCGTTGCACCAGTCACTTTGTGGTTAGTTAAAAACTCCATGCCTAGTTGCTTTTTCAGCACACGCTGTAATTCTTTACCCAAACCAGCATCCATAGTGCTAATAATTGCAGGAGCAAATTCAACCACGGTTACTTTTGTTCCTAAACGAGCATACACTGAACCTAACTCCAAACCAATCACACCGCCACCAATAACGACCATGGTTTTTGGCACTTCTTTTAAGTTTAAAGCCTCAGTTGAAGTGATGATACGTTTTTTATCGATTGGCAAAAATGGCAAAGCCGTAGGTTTAGATCCCGTAGCAATAATTACATTCTTTGCAGTTAACTTTTCGGTACTGCCATCAGCTTTAGTGACAACAATTGTATTTTTATCTTCGAAAGAACCTACACCTTCGTAGGCATCAATTTTATTTTTCTTGAACAAATAAGTAATACCTGCAGTGTTTTGAGCCACCACGTCATCCTTACGAGCAATCATTTGCTTCATATCAACTTTCAAATCTTTTAAATTGATACCGTGAGTGGTAAACGTATGGGCTGCATTATGGAAGTGTTCCGATGAATCTAATAATGCCTTTGACGGGATACAACCTACGTTTAAGCAGGTACCGCCATAAGTTTTATATTTTTCAACTACCGCTGTTTTTAAACCTAATTGTGCACAACGGATGGCACCTACATAACCGCCCGGACCCGAGCCAATAACAACTACATCGTATTGCATGATCTTCTAAGAATTTTTGTGCGGCTAAGTTAGTGATTTGTTTTATTGTTGAAAAGTTGGAATGTTGTAAAGTTGTAAAGTTCTAATGTTCTAAAGTTGAAATGTTCTAAAGTTGTAAAGTTTGGGGTTTTAAAATAGATGTGTAAAGCAATAGCTGAATTTCATTTGTAACCGAAAGTTAGACTTTACACAACAATCTTTTTGTCTTAGCCAACCTGTTATTCGAGGAACGAGGAATCTAACTATCTGTACATTATAAGAAGGGTCTTTTTTACAAAAGAAAAAAGTAGCAGCTTTAAAAAACCTGTGGATTTTATCTCTGGGCTATTCGTAGCGATATTTTGTTTTAGCCTATCTGTCATTCCGAGGAACGAGGAATCTATCTACCTGTACGTTACAAGAAGGTTTTTTTTTTACAAAAGAAAAAAGTAGCAGCTTTAAAAACCCATCGGTTTTATTCCTGCGTGTTCCTTGCGATATTTTTGTTCACGAACACAAGTAAGACTTCGTAAGTTTTGAAAACTTACGAAGTCTCCTGAGGGCACAATCTTCGAAAACGATTCACAAGGAAATCTCGTTTAGATAACAAACGGCTGTGCAAAGCATAATAACATCGCAGTTCCACACCAATTCCTGCAAATTATTATTGCTTATCTATCCAACTTTATCTAAGTTTGAATATGATTAGATTAAGAAACATTCCATTTTTTGTGGTTGGCCTAGGCGCCCTCCTTTTTGGATTATTGGTATTTAATAATGATTGCCCAACGGTTTGGTACGTAATCGCCTTAATTTATTTTATTTTAGGCTTTGCTTTCCGTAAACCTGTTGATACTGCCGACGGCGGACACTAAGACTTAAGAAAGCTTCTCAAAAAGGGAAGCTTTTCTTTTTAAAGCAATAGCTGAGACTGCTTCGTAAACTCGCAGTGACGCTACTACTTTCGTCTTTGCGAGGAGGAACGACGAAGCAATCTCAATATATCACTAGCCTACTTTTCCCTCTCTAACCAACTTTAAAATGAAACGACTACTCCTAACCTTTCTTATAGCTTCCTGTCTTTTAGCATCAAGCGCATTTGCACAAAAGGACCAATCTCCCGCTGGTGGCCCTCCTAAACTCGCAGAATTAGTTGGTTTTTGGAAAAAAGTAAATTTGCCGCAAGAACCGAATATCAATAAAGTCAATCCTTGGCCTCAAAAATTTCAGTGGTTTGCTTTTTACGATAATGGCAAAGTTTACTCTATGATGAAAGATAGCGACGAAACTATACCGCAAAAGATTTACAGACACTCTTTGATCTACTTTCTCCTGAACAAACACCTAATTTTATGTTAGATGGCCAATTTCTTACCATAGACAATAAGCATAAAAAAGATTACCAAGAAACTTGGGGAGTAAATCTGTTTGCCATAGATATTAATGATTACTTAAAAAAAGGTAATCTTATGATGACATTAGATGATGGCAATGGCAATGTAGTTTATTATCGACTATTAAAAAGAATAGATTAACACTTAGATACTTAAAAATGAAAAAAATACTGACACTCCTTTTTCTAGCTTCCTGCTTTTTAGCATCCAATGCTTTTGCTCAGGAAACAGACTCAGCCTACGTACGCAACCACTACACCAAAATCGAAAAGCTGGTTCCCATGCGTGACGGTACCAAGTTATTTACGGCTATTTACATCCCAAAAGACATCTCGGCAGGAAAAAAATATCCTTTTTTAATTAATAGAACTCCCTACACCGTGCGTCCTTATGGCGAAAACGAATACAAAACCAGTTTAGGTGGCTACCCAGCAGTAATGCGTGATGGCTTCATTTTCGTATACCAAGATGTTCGTGGTCGTTGGATGAGCGAAGGAAACTTTGAAGATATCAGACCAACCAACTTGGGCAAAGGCAAAAAGGATATTGATGAAAGTACCGATACCTACGACACCATCGATTGGTTAGTGAAAAACATTAAAAACAACAATGGCAAAGCTGGAATTTACGGCATTTCCTACCCCGGTTTTTATTCCACTACTTCCTTGGTAAAATCACATCCGGCTTTGAAAGCGGTATCGCCGCAAGCACCAGTTACCGATTGGTTCATTGGCGATGATTTTCATCATGGCGGCGCATTGTTTGTGATGGATGCCTTTAAGTTTATGACTTCATTTGGCGTTCCTCGTCCGAAACCAATTACACCAGAACAAGGGCCAAAACCATTTGAATTTCCAATTAAGGATAATTACCGTTTTTATTTAGAAGCAGGTTCGGTTAAGAATTTGAAAGAAAAATACATGGGCGATAGCATCAAATTTTGGAACAACCTTTTTAAACACCCTAACTTAGATACGTTTTGGCAAGCTCGTCAAATTACCAGACATTTAACCGATGTAAAACCAGCGGTAATGGTGGTAGGTGGTTTTTTTGATGCCGAAGATGCTTACGGTGCTTTCGAAACCTACAAAGCCATTGAACGACAAAATCCAAAAGCGAACAATATTTTAGTTGCCGGACCTTGGTTTCATGGTGGCTGGGTACGTGGAAAAGGCGACAGCTTCGGAGACATTAACTTCGGAACCGCAACAAGCACTTATTACCAAGAAAACCTAGAACTTCCATTCTTCAAATATTATCTTAAAGGCGAAGGAAAATTTGATGCTGCCGAGGCAAATATTTTCTTAACTGGTAGCAACCAATGGAAGAAATTCGATACGTGGCCTCCTCAGGACGTTGCATTGAAATCACTTTACTTTCAGCCTAACGGCAAGCTATCTTTCAACAAACCAAGCGGAGATAGCAGCTTCGATGAATACATGAGCGATCCTAATGCGCCAGTTCCTTATCAGGATGGTGTTCAAGCTAATCGCACAAGAGAATACATGGTTGACGATCAACGTTTCGCTTCGAGACGACCGGACGTAAAGACCTATCAAACTGATGTGTTAACGGAAGATATCACAATAACTGGCCCAGTTTTAGCCAACTTAATGGTAAGCACTACTGGCACTGATGCAGATTATGTTGTGAAGCTGATTGACGTATATCCAGAAGATACCAAAGAATTATCACCTACCGATAAAAACAAAATGATGGCAGGTTACCAAATGTTGGTGCGAGGAGAAATTCTGAGAGGCAAATACCGTAATAGTTTCGAAAAACCCGAAGCGTTTGTGCCAAACCAAGTGACCAACGTAAAATATGCACTACCAGACGTAGGCCACACTTTCAAAAAAGGGCACCGTATTATGGTTCAGGTACAGCACTCTTGGTTTCCACTAGCAGACAGAAATCCGCAGCAATTCATGAATATTTACGAAGCCGAACCTAAAGATTTTAAGAAAGCTACGCATCGAATTTACCACGACATGGCTAACAGTTCGTTTTTATCTTTACCAGTACTAAAGCAATAACATACAAAAGTCGTCATTGCGAGGTACGAAGCAATCTTACAACATTCGCAACTAACTATCGCTTTAAGATTGCTTCGTACCTCGCAATGATGGCCATAAAAACTAGATATTCATAAAAATGAAAAAAGTATTTATCGCTCTTGCGATCCTAAGTTCTTCTTTAACTATGTCCGCTCAGGATATGCTGAGCAGCAACGAAAATAATGCCCGTGCAAAATCCTTACGTGGTGCGCTAACAGATTTACGAACCTGTTACGACATCAATTATTATCACTTGGATGTAAAGATAGATATCGACAATCGTTCAGTAAGCGGCAGCAATGAATTTGCATTTACGGCAACACAGGATTTTGAGCAGCTTCAATTCGATTTGTTCGAAAATCTGAAAGTAGAAAAGGTAGTTTACAAAGGCAAATCACTTCCTTTTACTAGAGAGTTTGCAGCTGTTTTCGTGAAGTTCCCTAAAATCAAGAAAGGTGCTAAAGATAAATTTACCGTTTACTACAGCGGCAATCCACGTGTAGCCAAAAATGCCCCTTGGGACGGTGGCTTTATCTTTAAAAAAGATAAATCGGGCAATCCATTTGTATCAGTAGCCTGCCAAGGTTTAGGTGCAAGTGTTTGGTGGCCTAACAAAGATCATCAAAGTGATGAAGTGGATAGCATGCTCATTAGCATTAGCGCACCAAAGGGCTTAGATTGTATCGGTAATGGCCGCAGTCGCGGAGAAACCGATTTAAATAATGGATATATCAAACACAACTGGTTTGTAAGCAACCCAATTAATAACTACGATGTTGCTTTTTATATTGGAAAATATGCACACTGGAGTGATACTTACGATGGTGAAGATGGGAAATTGAGCTTAGACTTTTATTCGTTAAGAGAGGATAGCGCCAAAGCACGTCCGCATTGGGATGCCGATGTAAAACCGATGCTAAAATCTTTTGAATATTGGTTTGGGCCTTATCCTTGGTATAAAGATGGTTATAAATTGGTGCAAGCTCCTCATTTGGGTATGGAACACCAGAGTGCGGTAGCCTATGGCAATCAGTTTAGAAAAGGTTATTTAGGCAATGATTTATCGGGAACCGGCCACGGTTTAAAATGGGATTTCATTACCATCCATGAAACCGGACACGAGTGGTTTGGCAATAACATCACTACTAAGGACATTGCGGACATGTGGGTTCACGAAGGCTTTACCACTTATTCTGAAGCATTGTTTACTGAAAGTACGCAAGGTAAAAAGGCTGGTGAAGATTATGTAATTGGCCAGCGAAGAAACATAGGCAACAAAAGTCCGATAATTGGGGTTTACAATACCAACACCGAAGGCGATGGCGACATGTATAACAAAGGTGCCAACCTCATACACACCATTAGGCAACTAATTGATAATGATGAGAAGTTTAGGCAAATCCTAAGAGGCTTAAATAAAACTTTCTATCATCAAACGGTAACATCTGCACAGGTGGAACAGTACATTGCACAACAAAGTGGATTAAAGCTGGATAAAGTTTTCGATCAATATCTCCGTAAGGCTAAGATCCCAACATTGGAGTATAAAATAACTGATGGTAATTTACAATATCGTTGGGTAACGGATGTAAAAGGATTTGATATGCCGTTAAAAGTGACGCTTAAAGCCGGACAGTACAGTTTAATTAAACCAACAAACAATTGGCAAACCGTAAAAATTGATAGCTCGATTAACAGCGATAATTTTTCAGTAGATAGGAATTTTTACATCGATGTAAAAAAAGCTGAATAATTTTAGCTTTGGATGCAACGTTGTTAAGTATGATTCCGTCTTCTATAAGATAACAACAAAACTGAAATGAATAAAAAATATATCTCCATTGGCTTATTATTAGCTGTAGCGACAGCTAGCGCCAACCCAATTCAAACCGAATTACCGATAAATATTGGTGTTGCTAAAAACAGCAGTAAAGCAAAAGAAATCGAAGTAAAAAACTTCACTTCTGTAGCCGCCGGTGGACCTATTGAGGTAATTATTACGCTTGGAAATACCGAAGGACTCAGGTTTGAGGGTGATGCCGAAGCGATTTCAACTTTAGTAGCTGAGGTGAAAGGAAATGCACTGATTATTAGGCCACAAGTAAGCTGGACGAGCTGGGCTCATAAATACAAAGACAAGAAGATTACGGCTTACGTAAATGCTAAAAGTTTAAAAAGCCTAACTATGAGCGGTGATGGTTCTATTAGCGTAAAAGGTACAATTAGCCAAGATTCGTTTGTAGCTACTTTGAGTGGATCAGGTGCAATTAACGCCAATATCGTTACTGGCAATTTTAGCGGAGTAATTACTGGATCGGGCAAATTGAATATCAGTGGTGAAACCGATCATATGAGCGCAGTTATTAGCGGTTCAGGTGTACTTTCCAAAAAAGGAGCGTTGAAAACTGGTTCCCTTTCGGCAACTATTAGCGGCTCCGGCAGCGTATATGTACATACCAATGGTGACATTAATGCCTTAGTTAGTGGCTCTGGAAAGGTTTATTATACAGGCAATGCTAATGTGAGCGAGAAAAAAATCTTAGGCTCTGGCGGTGTAAAAAAGCTAAGTTAATTAATAAGCATACTATTTTTGAGGTGTTCCGACAAGTAAGTTGGAACACCTTTTTTTATGCCTAATTAACTTACTAACGCTGTAAGTGGAAATGTAAATTTGGTTCTTATCTTGGCCTAGCACACCTAAGAATGAATTCTGGATTACTGATTTCGTAATTTCAGGTAATTTAGAATTGATATCCTATAGCAGTGTAGTTTTCCAAAAACCTTATCGTTTGCATTGCTTTATCAATATCGTTCCTGCCAGTGGTGTGAATTTTATCCATATCGATATATCCTGCTTTCGTTACATTTTGGAAGTATAGTTTCTTTGTAACGTTAAACTTCAAGCCTGCTTTGATTGAAACGCCGTAGCCTGCAAAGTTCCAGAAGTTATTTTCCCCAACTCCAAAAAACCTCACATCAGAACGAGGAATCACAAAGCCTGCCCCTACGCCAGTCTCCATGGTTAGCATTTGCTTTTTATTTTTAGCTACCCAAATATCATCGTAACGCTCTACCTCCGCACTTACATAATTTAAGCCATCGGTATGTTCAAAGGTCAACATAGCATCTTTCACTTCTAGTTGTTGGTTTTGATAAACTCCAGCGTAGCTTCCTGTTGCAATGCCCGGGTTAGAAACCGATGGGTTAATATAACCGTTGATAGTCACTTTCTGCGGAATATCCATCACGTACTTCATGTGATCCCATCCAATAGAAACGCTGTAATTATCTTTAAAGAAATATCCGAACCGGAAATCAAACTGCGGCGTAGTTAGCTGCGCTGGATTGATATAATCTAAACTTATTTTAGATGGTCGATCTTTCGCAGTAACGTTTTTCAAAGTAAAATCATAACCTGGTCCTTGGAACGTGATATCACTCCTATCATACCAGGAGAAATTCCATCCCCAATGGATATAAACCTGGCCTTTTCGAGAGAAATCTCTTTTATTAGCATTTGAAAATATGCTTTTCCCAATCTCTATTGCCGGAGCCATCTTTGAAATGTTTTCCTGAGCATTTGACTTCCTACCAATTAATAAAGCGAAAATTAGAATAGATGTACGTTTCATACTACAAAACTGCGCAAAATACGCTAAAGTTTTAAGTACAAATACGCTTTTAACTTAGGTATGACTTAAAGATTTGATAAATACTTAAATAACTACATCGATATTGACGTTAAAACCTCGTATACAATGCGAGTTGAACAACATTATTTACAGTATTGGCACTGGCCCCTTTTACAGCTTGATTTAAATATCCAGCTTCAATATCAAAGCTTTTAGAAACGCGATAACCAATTGCCAAATAAGCTCGGTTTTGATCAAATAAACTTCCATTTAACTGATCTTTGTTCTGTATATTAAAGAACAATTCGTTTTGCAACGCAACAAAAGTTCCCTTAGTAAATGCACCTTCTTGCTTTTGTAACGGCTGTATTAATCTAAAAAAGTACCGGAAACGCTGAGCGAACAGATCGTCCGTTTGGCGCTCGATAAAACGCTGCTCTAACCTAAAACGGTGACTTAAAGTTGCGCCTTTCCAAGGTTGATGGCTGTAGATATATTGTTGCCAAATACGATGCTCAGTTAGTGTATTTTTGAATGAATTACTTCCTATCAAATTATCCTGTATAAAGGTTGGCGTGTACAAATAACCTAAAGTTGCATTTGAGTTTTTATTGATATAATAGGTGATACCTGGACGAACGAGTACATTTCTTACGCCATCCCAATTATTTTGTGAACGCAATTGGAAATCAAAATGTAAACCCCATTTATCGTTAAACTTGGTGCTGTTTAAAAAGAACAACCATCCTGTATTTTGACTTACTGTTTGCGCTTGCAACAATAAAGCAGAACAACTCAAAATAGTTAGTAGCAATATTTTTCTCATTTGGTTTTGATTAGTGTGATCAACGAAAATATTAAAATAAGTTAGAATGGAAGTATTCGTAACAGAAAGTAGACAAATTGATTTTTAACCTCGGGGGGCTGTCATCCAAAATTTAAATAGTATCCTAGATTAAAGTTTGGAATCGAGTCCAATAACTTTTTGATTGACTGATGTAATTTAACGCTGACCCTGAAATAAATTCAGGGCGACGCTAAAATTTTTCTTTATTCTTGTCGTCATTGCGAGGAAGCACAACGAAGCAATCTTACAATTATAATTAGGTCAGCTAAACTTGAGCTTTAAGATTGCTTCGTGCCTCGCAATGACGAAGAGAATTAATGACTGAAAAGATACGTAAAAGCCCTGCCCAATCTCTCTTTATCCTTGTCGTCATTGCGAGGAAGCGTAACGAAGCAGTCTTACAATTATAATTAGGTCAGCTAAACTTGAGCTTTAAGATTGCTTCGTGCCTCGCAATGACGAAGAGAATTAATGACTGAAAAGATACGTAAAAGCCCTGCCCAATCTCTCTTTATCCTTGTCGTCATTGCGAGGAAGCACAACGAAGCAATCCTAAAACTATTAACCAATAATAAACGACACAAAAAAGCCTTGCTCAATTTCTTGAACAAGGCTTTTCACCTTTAATATCGATGCTAAACTTAGTTCAGCACTAGTTCCATTCAAAATGCCTAGGCTGAAAAGAACTCAGTGCAAGGAATTTTAAACTCCTAAAAGCAATCTTGCTGGATCTTCTAATAATTGTTTAACTCTTACCAAGAAACCAACTGACTCACGTCCGTCAATGATTCTGTGGTCGTAAGATAATGCAATATACATCATCGGGCGAATCACTACTTCTTTATTTTCAGCAATTGGACGCTCCACAATGTTGTGCATACCTAAAATTGCAGATTGAGGTGCATTGATAATTGGTGTAGACATCATTGATCCAAATACCCCGCCATTGGTGATGGTAAAAGTTCCGCCAGTCATCTCCTCAATAGTCAATTTGCTATCTCTAGCTTTTGTAGCCAATTCAATTACAGTTTTCTCAATTTGAGCCAAGCTCATGCTTTCTGCATTTCTGATGATTGGCACTACCAAACCTTTAGGAGCAGATACCGCGATGGACACGTCAACAAAATCGTTATAAATGATGTTTTCGCCATCAATACGAGCATTAACTGCAGGGAAATCTTTTAAAGCTTCGCAAACTGCTTTAGTGAAGAAGCTCATGAAGCCTAAACCTACGCCATGTTTTTCTTTAAATTGATCTTTATATTTACCACGCAAATCCATGATTGGCTTCATGTTAACCTCATTAAACGTAGTTAACATCGCTGTTTCATTTTTTACTGCTACTAAACGCTTGGCAACAGTTTTGCGCAATGGCGACATTTTTTCAGTACGCTCATTTCTTGAACCTGCAACAACAGGAGCAGCCGCAGCTTTTGGTGCATCTGCTTTAGCGGCAGGCTTAGCAGCTTGTGCATTATTCGCATCTTCTTTGGTAATTCTACCATCAACGCCAGTACCTTTTACGCTACCTGCATCAATACCCTTTTCTGCCAAAATTTTACCAGCAGCAGGTGATGGTGTTCCAGACGCGTAACTGTCTTTCGATTCTTTTTCAGCTACTGGAGCCGCAGTTTTATCCGCTGCCGGAGCGCTCTCAGCTTTTGGAGCTTCTTCTTTAGCTTCCTTTGCAGGTGCTGCACCGCCTGCCTCAATTGTACAAACTACAGCACCAATTTCTAAGGTATCGCCTTCAGCAGCTACTACCTTTAAAGTTCCTGATTGCTCTGCAGTAAGTTCGAATGTTGCTTTATCTGATTCCAGTTCAGCAATAATTTCGTCCATCTCTACAAAATCACCATCGTTTTTAACCCAACGAGATAATACTACCTCGGTAATCGACTCGCCTACCGGCGGAACTTTGATTTCTAAACTCATATTTTTATGTATGTTGTAAGGTTGATCCCGATAGCTATCGGGATCAGTTCTCAAATCTATTTAATCTACTTTATCTTTTACTGCGTTTTTCGATGTTTCTTTAATCGAATTCTTCGCTACTTCTGCAACTGAAGTTTCGAAAGTTTTTGCCACAATGTAAGCTTGTTGGTTAGTATGTTGTTTCATATAACCTGTTGCCGGGCTGCTGCTTTCTTTTCTAGAAATCACATCGATATTGTTTAACGATGTTTTTCTCAAACGACGCAACATGTATGGCCAAGCACCTTGATTTTCTGGCTCCTCTTGTACCCAAACTACATCTTTTGCATTTTTATACTTGGCAACAATGGCTTCCATTTGATCCACAGGAGTTGGATAAAGCTGTTCTACACGCACTACTGCTACATCTTTATCATCATTGTTTTTCTGTGCATCAAGTAAATCGTAATAAATTTTACCCGAACAGAAAACCACTCGTTTCACATCAGCAACTTTTACGTTAGCATCATCAATTACCTCTTTGAAACCTCCAGAAGTAAAATCATCCAATGGACTTACGCAAAGCGGATGGCGCAATAAACTTTTAGGACTGAAGTTCACCAAAGGTTTACGGAAATCGCGTTTAAACTGACGACGTAATGCGTGGAAGAAGTTCGCTGGAGTAGTACAGTTAGTTACCTGCATGTTGTACTCTGCACAAAGTTCCATAAACCGCTCAATACGTGCTGATGAGTGCTCTGGCCCCTGACCTTCATAACCGTGAGGCAATAACATGACCAAACCGTTAGCTCTTTGCCATTTCGTTTCCGCACTTGCGATGTACTGGTCAATTACAATTTGAGCTCCGTTAAAGAAATCCCCAAATTGCGCTTCCCAAATAGTTAATGCATTAGGGTTTGCCATAGCATAACCATATTCAAAACCTAAAACACCATACTCTGATAAGTGTGAGTTATAGATATCAAACTGTGCCTGTTGCTCTGAAATATTCAATAATGGAGTATATTCTTCCTCCGAATCTTCTAAAGTTAATACCGCATGGCGATGTGAGAAAGTACCACGCTTCACATCCTGACCACTTAAACGAACACGTTTACCTTCGGCCAATAAAGTACCGTAAGCTAACTGCTCACCCATTGCCCAATCGAAAACATGCGTATCAGTAGCCATTTTTAAGCGCTCTTCAAATAACTTCTCAATTTTTTTGAAGAACTTTTTATCTTTTGGTAAAGTGGCAATACGCTTAGCCACTTCTAACAAAGTATTCTTTTTAACGCCAGTTTCCGGAGATTTCTCGAAATCTTTCTCTGTAGCTAAACGCATATCAGCCCAAGCACCGCCAAATTTCACTTCAGCTAAGGCTGCATTATATTCTTTCGCTTCGTTTAATGAAGTTTGAAGATGAGCTTTAAACTCTTTCTCCATATTCTTAGCTGCAGCATCGTCTAATTTTCCTTCTTTGATCAGTTCTTCAACATAGATTTTTAAAGGATTAGGATGTTTTTCGATGGCCTTATACAATAAAGGTTGTGTAAATTTAGGCTCATCTGATTCGTTGTGTCCAAACCTGCGATAGCAAAGAATGTCGATGAATACATCATTTTTGTATTTCTGGCGATATTCCATTGCCAAGTTAATAGCATATACCAAAGCCTCTGCGTCATCACCATTTACGTGAAACACTGGAGATAAGGTCACTTTTGCAATATCAGTACAATAAGTACTTGAACGAGCATCTCTGTAGTTAGTAGTAAATCCAATTTGGTTATTGATTACCAAGTGGATGGTTCCGCCGGTTTTGTAACCGTCCAAACCAGCCATTTGAATTACTTCGTATACAATACCTTGACCTGCTACAGAAGCATCACCGTGAATTAATATTGGTGCTAAACGACCGTTATCGCCATTGTATTTGAAATCGATTTTCGAACGGCTCATCCCTTCCACGATACCATCAACAGTTTCTAAGTGCGACGGGTTAGGGCAAAGACTTAAGTGAACACTTTTTCCGTTGGCAGTAGTCACGTCAGTTGAATAACCCAAGTGATACTTTACGTCGCCACCGAAAGGCGTTTCGGGATTATAGCTACGGCCTTCAAATTCTGTAAAAATATCTTTATAGCTTTTTTGCATGATATTGGCCAATACGTTCAAACGACCGCGGTGCGCCATACCAACCACAAATTCTTCAATACCTAATTCAGCTCCTTTTTCAATTACCGAATCTAAGGCTGGAATCAAAGCCTCTGCGCCTTCCAAAGAAAAACGTTTCTGACCTAAGAACTTGGTACCAAGGAAGTTTTCGAAAACTACTGCTTCGTTCAACTTCTTAACTACACGCATTTTTTCATCAGCAGATAGCTTTGGCGTATTACGCTCACCTTCCATTTTGGTTTCTAACCATTTTAACACCTCAGGCGTACGCACATATTTATACTCTACACCAATTGGGCCGCAATAGGTTTGCTCCAAAAAGGCAACAATATCTTTAAGTTTTGCAGGGCCAATGCCCAACTCAACACTCGAATTAAACACCGTATCTAAATCGGCATTGCTTAATCCAAAATTTTCAATTGCTAGGGTAGGTAAATGTTTACGGCGATCTCTAACCGGATTTGTTTTGGTAAAAAGGTGGCCACGCTGACGATAGCCATTGATCAAGTTAAGTACGCTGATTTCTTTTAAAAACTGCTCTGGAGCTTCATCTGCGCTTACAGCAGCACCGCCTGAGTTTCTTCCAAAATCGAAACCTTCAAAAAACTTTTGCCATCCAAACTCTACAGAACTAGGGTCTTCTTTGTAACTCTGATATAGGGAATCCACATAATCGGCATTGCTGCCGTTGAGATAAGATAAATTATCCATTTGTATATTATAACTATTACGATAAGTATTGCAAAATTAGGATTTTACCTTTAAATAGGGCAATAAAATCACATTTAAATGTCAATAAAAATTTAATTAAAGTATAGACGCTTTTTTAAGCTTGAACGACCTGTGCGAATGCACCTTTTGGATCTAAAAATTTTAAAAGCTTCTCAAAATCAAAGCTGGAAGATAGTTTTTGATCATTACCAACACCTGCCACGGTTGCCCAATTACCCCAATTACTTGCAGGGCAGTAATCAATTAATTTCTCTTCGAAATAGGCTGCTCCCAACACCCAATTTACCCCCAACACTTTTACCAAATACGTGGCTACCAACTGTCTAGCAACTTGATTAATGTAGCCTTTCGTATTGAGCTCTTCCATAAAAGCATCTACCAGCGGCTGTCCGGTTTGTCCAAGCTTCCAACTTCGCAGTTGCTGACTATCCTCGAGCGGCAAATCTAAAGCATCTTTCTTGAATCCCTGCTGACTAAAAAAAGTACCTCCGTATTTTTTGAACATGAAACGGAAATAATCCCTCCAAAGCAAGCCCAATATAATTTGATGGAAATACGGTTTCACACCGTATATCGCCTCAGCATCTTGCATTTTCCAGTAAACCTCTCGAGGTGACAAGCAACCTAACGCAAGCCATGCAGATAGCTTAGATACAATTTCATGTTTTTTCAAAGATGCATTTGCCAACATCATGCCCTCACCCGCATGCAGGTAATCATGCAAATGACTCAATGCTTCTTTTTCACCACCAACAAATTCCAAATTGAGTATGAGCGTACTAGCTTCATCATCCTGTAAAAGTGTATCAATCTCCGGAATAGCTCCCCAATCATCGGCACTAACAAATGAAATTGTAGTTGGCGTTGCGAAACAAGGCTTTACGATAGCGTCTCTTTCAGTCTTTTTCTTGAACTGCGTAAACACATCAGGGATATCCTTAATAGGAAAAGGCAAATCCTCTTTGTTATAAAGCGTGTGACCAATAAAATGCTTCAAATTAACTTTGAGTTTCCACAGGGCATCCTCAACACTTACGCTAACTGCAGTTTCTTCTCCCGCCACCTCACGATGATGGTATACCTCAGAAAGCTCGTACTTAGCAACCAATTCTGGCAACAGTTCTTCAGGATAACCGTTCAAGACTAGCAAATCACCGCCTAAATTTTGTAGAGATTGCTGTAAAGAAGCAACACTTTGCAACAAGAATTGCGCTCTTGTAGCTCCAGTTTTGTAGGTATGGTAATTTGTTTTTTGGAAATGACGTGGATCGAAGATGTAAACGGGCAGAATTTCATCGGCTTTGGCAATAGCTTCCACCAGCATTTCATTATCATGCAAGCGAAGATCATTTCTAAACCAAACTAAAATCTTTTTGCCCATACCCTTAGCAATTCATCGAAAGTGGGATGCAATTTGCGAAAAAATTAGGTCAATCTTACTACAAGCAATTCATTTTTACATATCTATAACATATGATAGATTGTTTTTAAAGATGTTTGAAACCATATTAAAGCTTATATTAGCACAACATGCTAGAGTCATTTTTCCACCACATCAAAAAGTTCACTGATGTTGACGATGTAGAACTTGATGAATTAATTAAGTATTTCGATCTTATTAAAGTGAAGAAAAAAGAACGTTTGCTTATTGAAGGCCAACTTTGTAGAAAAAATTTCTTTGTGCTAAAAGGATGCCTACGAATGTATTTCATAAGAGAAAACGGCATTGAGCAAATTACCCAATTTGCCATTGAAAACTGGTGGATCACCGACAATCTTGCATTTCTACAACAGGAAAAAAGCACTTTTACCATACAAGCCATAGAAGCATCTGAGGTTTTAGCCATCAGCTACGATGCACAGGAAAAAATGCTAAACCAGTTTCCGCAAATGGAAAGATATTTTAGAAAGGTATACGAAAAATCTTTTGCGGCATCGCAAATGCGAATCAAGTTTATTAATGATTATTCAAGAGAAGAGATCTACCTTTATTTTGCAAAAGTTCAACCTGCGTTTTTACAGCGTGTACCACAATATATGTTGGCGTCTTATCTCGGTTTTACACCAGAATATTTAAGTGAGATTAAGAAAAAACATCTTGGAAAGTAACTCACATTTCTCGTCACCCTGAATTCATTTCAGGGTAAGTTAAACCAAACCGATGATGAAATAAATTCAGCATGACGAAAACATAAAATAGCGCAACCTAATTTCTTAAACTGGTTTAAGTTTTCTGAAAAAAACGGTCAATAACTTTGCTTTATCAAATCACAATTAAAAGATTAAAGATGAAAAGAATAGACTTGTTCAGCGTAGAACCAAATGCTTACAAAGCATTAGTACCTCTAGAAACTTATGTACAAAGCGGCGCATTAACAAAACACACAAGGAACTGATTAAAATCAGAGCGTCCCAAATTAATGGCTGCGCTTTTTGTTTGGACATGCACACTAAAGATGCGATGAAATTTGGAGAAACTCCACAACGTATTTTTCTGTTAAATGCCTGGCGTGAAACCGATTTGTTTACCGAGGAAGAAAGAATCATTTTAGAATTGACGGAGCAAATCACGCTAATACACAAAGGTGGCGTAAGTGATGAGCTTTACAGTAAAGCCATCTCCACTTTCGGCGAAAATTATGTGGCGCAAATCATCATTGCTTGCGTAGCCATTAACAGCTGGAATAGAATTGCGATTAGCACCAACAAGGAAATTGCAAAGTAAGAAAAGTACCTAAACCTGTTCAGCTAAGCTTGTTTTAAGCAATAATATTATAACAAGCTTATGCTGACAATGGGTCTTCCTTTGCAGCCAACAACTCTAGATAAATATTGTACATTCTTTTGGCGCTGCCATTAATTTCATGATGCTTTTCAGCTGTCCTTCTAGCATTTTCGCCAATTTCCCTCCATTTGTTAGGCTGTGTGATGCACTTTAAAATAGAACGATAAAATTCATCTGCAGTATCCGCAATCAATATGTCCCTACCGTGCTTGCAGTCGATACCCTCAGCGGCCATTGTGGTAGCGATGATACATTTCTGCATTGCCATTCCTTCAATGATTTTCACCCGCATTCCACTTCCAGACAATAATGGAACGATCATAATCGCTTTACTGTTAATAAAATCGACGGCATCAAATACCTCACCTTCCACTATTAAGTTATCCGAATCGTAATTGAAAAACTGCTTTTGCATATTTTTGCCAGCGATGTAAAATCTTAACTCGCCGCTCAGCTCTTCAATGTCGGGCCAAATTTCATCCAAAAACCACTCCAAGCCTTCTTTATTCGGGCGCCAGTCCATTGCTCCCAAATGAAAGAGCGTAGGAAAACTAGTCTTTGTAGTATCTATTTGATATTTTTCGAAATCGAGCGCCACAGGAAAAACCTCTAACCTAGTTTGGCAACCCAACAAGAGTAGCTTTTGCCGATCAGGTTCACTGATAGCAAACACTTCATGAAAACGATTAACCTGCTCCATTTCGTAAGCTTTTAATCGGCGAGATAAAAACTCCAAATAGGTACGCCTCGGTGTAAAACGTTCACGCAGTGCCAAGCGCTCCCAAACGTCATGTTCTATATGGTGTGCTCGATAAATCAACTTTGCCTTGCTGTATTGCTTTACAATATCTAAATATGGCACAACGAAAAGTCCTTCAAACTGAACAATATCGAATTCTTGTTCTCGCAGCAGGTTTTCTAGTACTTTCTCTGCGTCGTAATCAAAGTATCGTGATACGTTATAAGACTGGTTGGAGAAAATATTTGTGAAGGCATCCCAGACATTTACCTCAATATCGATGGTAAAGGAATGAAAATCTATGGCTTCAAACAGTGGATCGTAAATATCATCCACATCCACATATTGCTTTGAATTGTTTAAACTGAACAACGTAATTTCAGCGCCACAGCCAAGCAAACCCTTAACAGTATTATACACCACTATTGGGTAACCGCTATTTGGCGGAAATGGGACGCTATGGCTCAACAGAAGTACTTTCAAAATCAAAAGTTAAAGTAAGCTGTGGACTGCTAACATTAAATGTTTTGCGATGAAATGGCGAAGGGCCTAAGTTGATGACCGCGTTACGATGAGCGATGGTAGGATAACCTTTGTTCTTTTTCCACTCATATTGTGGGTAATCCAAATCCAAAGTAGCCATATACTCATCCCGGTGTGTTTTAGCCAAAATGGATGCTGCTGCAATGTTCAAATATTTCCCATCAC
The DNA here is from genome assembly GCF_965249885.1 of Pedobacter sp. Lineage (GTDB taxonomy): Bacteria > Bacteroidota > Bacteroidia > Sphingobacteriales > Sphingobacteriaceae > Pedobacter. The sequence continues at coordinate 959,505 of NZ_OZ252254.1, forward strand.
CTTTAACGATACAAGCATGCTTTACATTTTGGTAGGCCTTAAATCTGTTCCCATCAATTACCAAATACTCTGGACGCAAAACAAGCTGATCCAAAGCTCTATGCATGGCCAAAAATGAAGCGTTCAAAATATTAATTCTGTCAATCTCCTCATGATCTACCATGCCAACTGCCCAGGCCAAGGCTTTTTCTTCGATAATTGGTCGCAATTCATCTCTCTGCTTATGCGACAACTGTTTTGAATCTGTTAAGCCCTCAAGGTAAAAATCTTTGGGTAAAATAACTGCAGCAGCTACTACTGGTCCAGCTAAGCAGCCACGACCAGCTTCATCACAGCCAGCCTCAACAAGTTCTATTTGATAACAATTCAACAGCACCTTACAAAAATAACAATACAAAACTTTAAGTCACTAAACTAAATTCATTTAAACCTTAACCTCACAATTATTCAATTGATTTACAATAACATATAAATATTTTATACCTAACTGATACTGATCCCGAACATTCGGAATCGGTATCAGTTTTGAAAGCTAATTATCAATGAATCGAACTTGGGCTTTAAGCAAAATTTTTTAAAATGCATGCGCTACCTAAAGGAAAAATAAGCTAAAATTAGCACTAAACGGAGTTCGTTATTTTTGCCACTATTCCTTGGAAAAGTTATCTTCGTTAAAATAAATCATCAAAATGAAACTAAAAAAATCTATTTTATCGCTACTTGTAATTTTAGTTTATAGTAATTTAAAGGCTCAAGACCAAACTATTACCGTTACTAGCAAAAGTAACCCTGACAGAAGCGTAACATTTACAGCTGAAAAAAAACCGGAAGGCACCTATACGCTGGTTTTAAACTTTAAACAATTGACTAATGCAAACGGCTTTGGCAACTCTACTTTTATAATAAAATATAACAACGACAATTTCTTAACGTTAAATCCTTCTAATAAAGACCAAGGTATAGGACTTTCCTACAGCTATTCTTACATAAGGGGTGAGCTTAACCCAAGAGTTAACCCACTCTTTGTTTACGCACTACCTTATAAAGCGGGCAAAAAAACCAGACCCGTTGAATCTAAGTTTGTGAATGCCACTTATTTTGGCGCTACAACACCGGAAGACTGGAAGGTGTACCACTTTTATAGCGATGGAGCCGACACCGTGACTGCTGTTAGAAAAGGTACGGTTGTAGAAATTAATGATGCTTATGACGAAGACGCGAAGGATTTACGATACACCAGTAAAACAAATAGCATGATTATTGAACATGCTGATGGAACGCTTGCTACTTACAGAGGTTTCAAAAAAGGAATTTTTGTTAAAGAAGGTCAAACTGTTTTTCCTGGCACCGCACTAGGGATAAACTCAATGTCTAATGACAGACACGGCATTTCATTGATGATTACCTACTTAAAATCGGCAGATATTACAACCGCAAGAAGCAACATGAAAGAATCAAAAAGCCTGTACGGGTTTGTCGACCCTTATTTTTGCACCACGGCCAATGCCAATGGTAAGCTAACTAATCAACAATTTTATACTGCAATTCTTCCAGCAGAAATTATCCAAAAAGAAATGAGCAAAAAAGAACTTAAAGCACTGAATAAAAAATAGTGTTCAGTAAGTCTCACGATGTATTTTTTCTGTTGCCCCAACCATAGTTGCTGAGTTGCTTCTCCGAACTATTGGAGCAGGCTATGCCTCGTAATAACGAAAAAACACTCGCAATGCGCACTATTTAGAATTTTTCCAAATAATATAATGATAAACGGATGATGCCGTTAAAGCCGTTTTTTTCGTAAATTCGCTCGATTTAAGATTTTTAACCTTTTAAACAGATTATCAATGGCTTTTGATATAGAAATGATCAAAAAGGTGTACGCAAACTTTGGTAGCCGTGTAGATGCTGCCCGTGAACTAGTTGGTAGACCTTTAACACTTTCAGAAAAGATATTATACGCACACCTTTGGGACGGAAAAGCAAAAAAAGCTTTTAACCGCGGTACGGATTATGTAGACTTTGCACCAGACAGAGTGGCAATGCAAGATGCGACAGCACAAATGGCTTTATTGCAATTTATGCAAGCTGGCAGACCAAAAGTGGCGGTACCTTCTTCTGTACATTGTGATCACTTAATCACTGCCAAATTAGGTGCTGAAATTGACTTACCTCATGCAAAAACTGAAAGTGCCGAAGTTTTCGACTTCCTTTCTTCAGTTTCAAACAAATATGGCATTGGTTTCTGGAAACCAGGTGCAGGTATCATCCACCAAGTAATCTTGGAAAACTATGCTTTCCCTGGCGGTATGATGATTGGTACAGATAGCCACACCGTAAATGCTGGTGGCTTGGGAATGTTAGCTATTGGTGTTGGCGGTGCCGATGCTTGTGATGTAATGGCTGGCCTACCTTGGGAACTAAAATTCCCTAAATTAATTGGTGTGAAGCTAACTGGTAAATTAAACGGTTGGACTTCGGCTAAAGACGTGATTTTAAAAGTAGCTGGTATTTTAACTGTAAAAGGTGGTACTGGTGCTATTGTAGAATATTTTGGTGACGGTGCGATCAACCTAAGCTGTACTGGTAAAGGTACCATCTGTAACATGGGTGCAGAAATTGGTGCTACTACTTCAACCTTTGGTTATGACGAGAGCATGGAGCGCTATTTACGTGCTACCAACCGTGCCGATGTAGCCGATGCTGCAAATGCAGTAAAAGAGCACTTAACTGGCGATGCTGAAGTTTACGCACAACCTGAAAAATACTTCGATCAGTTAATCGAAATTAATTTAGATGAATTAGAGCCTTATTTGAATGGTCCTTTCACACCAGATTTGGCTACTCCAATTTCTCAAATGAAAGAAGTTGCTGCTGCTAACGGCTGGCCAACTAAAGTAGAATGGGGATTAATCGGTTCTTGTACCAACTCTTCTTACGAGGATTTATCTCGTGCTGCTTCTGTTGCTAAACAAGCAATTGCTAAAGGTTTAGGCAAAAAGGCTGAATTTGGTATTAATCCAGGTTCTGAGCAGGTACGCTATACAGCTGATCGTGATGGTTTATTAGACACCTTCACTGATTTAGATGCTACTATTTTCACTAATGCATGCGGACCATGTATTGGTATGTGGGACAGAACAGGTGCCGAAAAACAGGAAAAAAATACTATCGTACACTCGTTTAACCGTAACTTCGCTAAACGTGCTGATGGTAACCCTAATACTTTCGCTTTTGTAACTTCTCCAGAAATTGTAGCTGCTTTAGCTATTGCTGGCGATTTAAGTTTTAATCCACTAACTGATACATTAACCAACGACAAAGGTGAGCAAGTGAAACTTGATGAACCTACTGGATGGGAATTACCAGAAAAAGGATATGCTGTTGAAGATGCTGGTTACCAAGCACCTGCCGCTGATGGCTCAGGTGTAGAAGTAATTGTTTCTCCAACTTCACACCGTTTACAATTGCTTGATCCTTTTGCTGCTTGGGAAGGTACCGACTTAAAAGGCTTGAAGTTATTGATCAAAGCTAAAGGAAAATGTACTACCGACCACATTTCGATGGCTGGTCCATGGTTAAAATTCCGTGGTCACTTGGATAACATCTCTAACAACATGTTAATTGGTGCGGTAAACTATTTTAACGATAGCACCGACAACATCAAAAATCAATTGACTGGCGAGTACGGACCTGTTCCTGCTACGCAACGTGCTTACAAAGCGCAAGGAATTGGTTCAATCGTGGTTGGCGATGAAAACTATGGCGAAGGTTCGTCACGTGAGCACGCTGCGATGGAGCCTCGTCACTTAGGTGTACGTGCTGTATTGGTAAAATCTTTTGCCCGTATCCACGAAACTAACTTGAAAAAACAAGGAATGTTAGGTTTAACATTTGCTGATAAAGATGATTACAACAAAATTCAAGAGGATGATACCATCGATATCTTGGGCTTAACAGAATTTGCTCCTAACAAACCGTTAACTTTGGTATTGCACCATGCTGATGGTTCTTCGGAGCAATTCGAGGTAAACCATAGCTACAATGAACAACAAATTGAGTGGTTCAAAGCTGGTGGCGCATTAAATATCATCAGAAGAGAAGCTGCTGCTAAAGCTGCGCAAGGTTAATAGTCCGCTAGACGGAAAATACCGAAGACAAAAATCCCAATTAGTTTAAACGCTAGTTGGGATTTTTTATTTATAAACACACCGAACCCCGCCATTTTTATTAGAGAGCAATTACTCTGCTACTATTTCCCGAAAGTCTCGCTGTACATTACAACTCCTCGCCTAACGCTTCGCTTCGGCTGCGGGGTTTCCATTTCCATCAAGTCTATTTAAGTTAAGTTAGTATCCATATTCAAAAACTGATCACTACAATACAACATAAAAAGTTGTAGCGTTTACCAGTTAAATTACGTATTCTTCCATATATTTACTTTTTAAATCAAACTAATTATTTCAAATGAAAAAAATCTTTTTAATCGCATTCTCATTCCTGATCTTAACTAACGCTAAGGCACAAGATGCACAAAACACTATCAAAATCAACCCATTAAGTGCTTTGCTAAGAATTGGTTCAATTTTTTACGAAAGAAAACTAAACGAGAACAGTTCAGTACAATTAGGTGTAGCCTATACCGGCTTAAAAATAGACGACACCAAGTTCAGCGGTTTAGCCTTAACGCCAGAATACAGGTACTATTTTAAACAAAAAGTAATTAGTGGACTTTACGCTGCTCCGTTCCTAAGATATCAAAACTACAACGTTACAAGCGGACCTGATGAAGCCACTTATACCTCTTTTGGTGGAGGAGCATTGATAGGTCGCCAATGGGTATACGGTAGTGGGTTTGTACTAGATTTATTTATTGGACCATCTTTTAACAGCGGCAATCTTAAAGTAAAAAGCGGCGGCGAACCAGACATTACTGGTGGCATAGATGGAATTGGCATTAGAACAGGTATAGCGTTAGGTTTCGGTTTTTAACTTCCAAGCCTTCAAAATAATCGTATAAAAATCCCAACTCGTGTAAAGCAAGTTGGGATTTTTCCTTTTACGCACATTGGCGATAACGTAACAAGAACCGAAAAGTATTGCTGATCAAATAGTTTTGGTAACTCCAGCTGTCGCCTCAGCTACAATCCCTCTAGTGCTTCGTCTTCTGTTAAAAACTGATCAATGGCATGAACGTCTTTCTCAAAAACATGCAATTGTACCCCGCTAATCGAAACATCAAATACCGGGTAAACCAATGCGGCATTTTCACCCGTGAGGAAGCACTCAAATCCCGCATCTAACAGGCGTGCTTTCACTATGTTGGCCTCCATGGGATTTTCGAAGGTTTTATAAACTACTATTTTATCTGTCATACTTAATTAAATTCATGTCCACACTTATAACAATGATAGCAACGATTTGCTTTAAAAGGATAAACCGCCATTAATATAGATAGTGTAGCCACCCACCAACTATGCTTATTTTTAGTGGCGATGCCGTAGCTTACGTTGGTTGAGCCACAATTTTCACACGTAATTTTATTTTCCGCTCGCTCAGTTTCAATTTCCGGGACCTCAAGTTCTTCCGCTTCTTGCAGGATCAAGTTAATGCGCTCCATATCTTTTTCAAACACATTAAGCTTTACGCCACCAATTGCCTGATTGTAGAGCGGTTGTATGGTTGCTACATTTTCATCTGTTAAAAAACAGGGAATTTCAGCATCTTCCAATCTAGCTTTTACAATGTTAGCTTCAATAGGATTGTAGAAAGTGCGGTAAACAATAATTTTATCGTCCATACACCTAAATTAGCAATTTACTTCGATAAAAAATCTTGCCACCAATATCCTGACTGTTTGATGGTACGCTGTTGCGTTTTAAAATCATTATGCACTAAACCAAATCGAGCTTGATAACCTTCAGCCCATTCAAAGTTATCCATTAATGTCCACGCTAGATAACCCGTGACGTTAACTCCTTCATTCTTCGCTTTGAGCACTGCGGCTAGATACGCTTCAAAATAAGCTATTCGCTGTTGGTCATCGATTTTACCACCTGTAACTTTATCATGAAAAGCCGCACCGTTTTCAGTTACCATTATATCTTTCACTTGGGGATACGCTGCAAATTGCTTAATGATCCGATAAAAGCTATCGGCGTTGATTTCCCAACCCACGGCCGTGTGTGGAACTTTTCTATTTTTTGCCTTCACCTCCCACGCTTGTAGTATCGGAATAAAAGCGTTGTACCTAATCACTAAGGGAAAGTAATTTTGTATCCCAATGAAATCGAAATCAAACTTCATTCGTTCCTGATGGCGCCAGGTAGAATGGCTTATGGCAAATTTTTCCAGCACTTCCCAATCAGCAGTTGGAAAGCCTAAACCCAACACAGGTTCAAAAAAGAACCTATTCATTAAAGCATCGGTGCGTTTTGCTGCTAAAATATCCTGCGCAGATTGCGTATAGGGAACAACTTCAGAACAGGAAAATGCCGTACCAATTACTGCACTCGAAACTTCTGCTCTTAAAATCTTAGCTCCATCAGCTTGGGCAATAGCGGTATGCAACGCCGCATCAAAAAAATTGTGCACCCCAGTTTGACCGGGCGCATGTACACCTAGCATGTATCCCAAAGAAGTGAAACCAAATGGTTCATTGATCACAATCCATTGTTTTACCTTATCGCCGTACTCCTTTGCACAAAATGCAACATATTCATTAAACCAGCTATTGATTCCAAAGGCCGTCCACCCTCCTTCTTTTGACAATGCTTCCGGTAAATCCCAGTGGTATAAGGTAATCATTGGAACCAAGTTCTGCTTTAGGCATTCATCTATCACACGGTGATAAAAAGCAACACCTTCCGGATTAACGGCCCCGTATCCTAAGGGAAAAATTCGTGCCCAAGCAATGGAAAACCGAAAAACCGTAAAGCCTAAGGTTTTCACTAAGGCAATATCCTCAAGGTAACGATGATAGAAATCACAAGCTAGCGTAGGTTGGTGCCCTTTTTTGATTTTACCGGTCCTTTTTGAAAAGGTATCCCAAATGCTTGGCCCCTTGCCGTAGTCGTTTGCAGCACCTTCTATCTGCGCAGCTGCCGTTGCAACGCCCCATAAAAAATCGCTACCGAAATCGCTACTGTGCATTTGATTCAAATAAAGTGAATAATCTGAACGCGTGGATTAAATCAAAGTTAAGTTATTGTTTTGATTTGACACCTAACAGACCTCAGCTCACTTTACAACAAATTATACACCGCTAGGATATGCAAACAAAACTTAGTTGTTCTAAGGTGTCTACCGTGGTACAATTTCGGACTTTGAGCGCAACTACCCCAAACCAATCTGCTTTAATAAAATTGCTGCATTAAACTTCGTACAAGGGCCTTGTTTAATCAAATAATCGAATTCCATTTCATTAGCTACCAGTTGGATATCAAAATGGAAATTACGCACTGATTGCGGGTGCACCTGCTCCAACTCAGAAAGTTGCAAATCGTGAGTGGCAAAAAGCGTTGGGGTTTTCAAGGCAATCAACTTTTCAATAAAGGCTTTAGAACCGTCGAATTTATCTTTACTGTTGGTTCCACGCAGCATTTCATCTATAAGTACAAACGTGTTAGGCTGCTGTTCAACTTCTGTTAAAATCATTTTTAAACGATTCAACTCGGCTTTAAATGTAGAAGTACTTTCTATTAAGTTATCCTTAATGCGCATATAAGTGAGCAAACGGAAACTAGACAACCTCATATTTTTTGCACAAACAGGAGCTCCTGCATAAGCCAATACCATATTAATACCAACCGTACGCAAGAATGTACTTTTACCAGCCATATTTGAACCAGTAATAATATCAACCGTAGGGCGCTCTTTTAATACAAACGTATTATCTACGCATTTTCCTTCAGCTATCAAAGGATGTCCAAGTTCGTTTGCACTGAAATGAAAACTATCACTGAATTCTGGAAAAACCCAATTCGGGTGGTTATAACTTAAGGTAGCAAAGGAAATCAGTTCCTCAAAATAGCCAATCCTGTCTAAACCTTGTGCAACCTCATTACTAGCAGTTTTGCACCAGTCGCCCAACTTAACACTACACCTTAAATCCCAAAGGAAGAAAAAATTTAACACCGCATACAGGAGAAAATTCAACCTGGCATCAAAAGCTGTAATAATTTTCGACAATGCCTTAATTTGATGGCTTACTTTATCCTTCGACTGAAACAATTGCGTAATATAAGCACTTTGCCAATCATACTGCTCTGTCCAAGCAATAGCATCAGCATAGTTGCTCAGTAAGGTGGAGCTTCCACTAAAACCAAAATAAACAGCATTAACTTGTTTGCTATAAAAATAAGTAAGCATAGCATTTGCAAAAGCAGCCAAGCCAAAAGTGCTCCATAAGTTACCTCCGAAAACCAAACCAGCCAAAAACAACAGCACCATTAAATAAGGTATAAACTTAACATAGGCCCTTAAAAAAGTGTTATCGGTAAATTTAACCTGGGCCAAAAGCTGATTGCTTAATTTCCCTTTAATTTCTTCAATGCGATTCAACTCAGCACCTCTTAAATTAGCTCTAAACGAAAAAGTATCTTCTGCCCTATTCCTCAACTCGGCAATTGCAATTTGTCGCTCAGCAGCCAACTCCGTACTTGTTGGAGTGGCTAAATGCTTGGCTAATTCATCCAATCCTATTTTGGTGGCGCCTCTGTTAATGAGCGCATATAATGATGACCTGCCAAAAATATCCAAATCAGAAGTGTAGGCGTGACTTTCATTTTCAAATTGGGTCCCGTCATCATAGCCATTAGGTTTGCCATTAATCAAATTCACTTCATTGTTAAAAACCCAAAGTAAACTCTGATGGAACTTGAGTTGTTTTTCCAACTTATTTTGTCTTTTAACCACCACAACAAAAACGGCTATTGGCAATGCTAACATCACAGCCCAAAACACGTTCGCAAAACTTCCGGTTGAGCTTACCAAACCCACAAAAAAACCAATTTCCACCAACAATAGTACAAGCCTAAATATTGACAGCTGATCAATATTTTTTTTCAGCACATCGATATGTTTTTGCTGTTGCGAAACAGAATTCTCGTACTGCTTTAATCTATCTAAATCGGGATTTAACATTATATTTGAGGAATTAAGCGGTAAAGATAAAATAAACAACCATTAGATGAAGATTAGCTTGATTGCTGTTGGTAAAACGGAAGATAAATATTTGATTGAAGGAATTGAAAAATACCTGAACAGGTTAAAGCACTACATTGGATTTAACATCAGCATCATTCCTGAATTGAAAAACACTAAGAACCTTACCGAAGCACAACAAAAAAGCAAAGAAGCTGAATTGATTTTGAAGCAACTGAACAATAGCGATGTGCTGGTGTTATTAGATGAGAAAGGCAAAAAATACACTTCGGTTCAATTTTCGCAGTACATCAATAAGCAAATGATTGGCAGTGTACAGCATTTGGTATTTGTAATTGGTGGGCCTTACGGTTTTGATGACAGCGTATATAAGAGGGCAAATTCTAGCGTTTCTTTATCAGATATGACGTTCTCTCACCAAATGGTGCGCTTATTTTTTGTAGAGCAACTTTATAGAGCATTTACCATATTAAAAAACGAACCTTATCATCATGAGTGAAAATTGGCCTCACACACTTTGATAATATAAATTGCTATGAAAATACAAAATCTGTGTATCCGTAGCTAAAACTTATGGAAACCGTAAATTAAAAGCATCAATTTGAAAAAAGGAGGAATTATGAAATTACCTAGCGATTATAAAAGAAACTACCGATTTAAAACAGATACCTCAAAAGAAAAAAAATACATCAACACCATCATTACCGTATCAATCATTGCGGTAATTGCTTGGTATATCTACAAATATTTCATCAAATAAAAAACGCCAATCTTTTGCAGATTGGCGTTTTCCAGTTTAATCTTATTTTTATTAAGCACCTCTTTTAGATGGCATCGTTGCCTTCTTTGCTGGAGCAGCGGTTTTTGCAGTTGGTGCTTTAGCCGCTTTTGCTTTTGGAGCCGCTTTTGGCTTAGCTTCTACCTTTTCCTCTACTTTTGGCGCTTCTTCTTCAGCACCAGGAGCAGCTTCGGTAAACAATGGCATGTCTTTTAAAAAGTTGTACCAGGTTAAAATCTTTTTCATGTCCGAAGCATATACTTTTTCCTGATCGTGGTTAGGGGCAACTTCCTCAAAAAACTTTCTTAACGTATTACCATCAGCTTTTACGTCGGGAATAGCAGTTTTTGTAGCAGCAATATTAGCCAATACATCAGTTAATTTTAGCTCCTCGTCTTCACCGTAAATAGTAATATCTTCCAACGAAGCCAATTTTGTATTTGTTAAATTAGCTACAATTTTAAGCTTTTGCTCGTCTAAACTTTCTAGCACATAACCTGCCTTATTTTGTCCAATTAGTTTGAATAAGCCCGGTCTGCCCGATACAGATACAATTCCTCTTAAGTTCATATATTTTTGCGTATTGAGTAATGCGTATTGCGTAATGCGACATACTCAACTCGCTCTACGCAATACTCTATACTATAATTAATCTTCAATTACTTCTACTGTCAAAATTTTATCACCTTGACGAATATCATCGACAATATCCACATTCTCTACCACTTTACCAAAGCAAGTGTGGTTACGATCCAAATGAGCAGTATTATCTCTACTGTGGCAGATGAAAAACTGCGAACCACCAGTATTTCTTCCAGCATGCGCCATTGAAAGCACACCTCTATCGTGGTATTGATTATCGCCGTCTAATTCGCAATCAATTTTATAACCCGGACCGCCAGTTCCTGGCATACCTGCAGCACCATCTTTTGAATTAGGACAACCGCCCTGAACTACGAAATTAGGAATCACACGGTGAAAAGTAACTCCATCATAAAATCCTTCTTTAGCTAATTTTTTAAAGTTAGCTACGGCTTTTGGAGCATCTTTCTCATAGAACTCCACGGTCATATCGCCTTTTACCGTTTTTATAATCGCTTTACCCATTGTCTATTTTTGTAAAGGTGCAAATTTAAACAAATAAATGAAATGTGATAATGGTTAACAGGATGATGAAATATTAAGAGCTCCTGTCATCCCGAGTTTCGAGGGATCTACTATAATAACCGAAAAGTACACAGAGCGTCTTTGCGTTCTTTGCGAAACCTTTTTTCTCTCTGCGTTAAAAATTAACCACAAAGTACACAGAGTAGCGCAAAGAAGACCTCTAGATTTCAACAAAAAATATCTTAGCGCTCTTTGCGAAGCCTTTTTTCTCTCTGCGTTAAAAATTAACCGCAAAGTACACAGAGTAGCGCAAAGAAGACCTCTAGATTTAAACAAAAAATATCTTAGCGCTCTTTGCGAAGCCTTTTTTCTCTCTGCGTTAAAACAATAAAAAAATCCAGGCATACAACATTTTATTTCTTAACGTTCTTCTTTTAGCTGCTAAATTTTAACTTCGTGTATATGCAAGGCAAAAAATACTTCCTTCTGGTTTTGTTTCTGTTGTTTCAAATCGCAGCAAAGGCAGCTTCCATTCTAATTTACATGGATGAAGGTCAAAAAAACCATTTAAAAGCGTACGGAATTGCCTATTGGTGCATTAAACAACAAGTGGAGGTTGATTGGTTGTTGAACTATCGCGGCGGAAGTTTTCTAGTAAAGCAAGTGAAAGCAATAGAAGATGAACTGAAAATTAGGGGCGTTTCCTACGAAGTGCTTGCCGATGCGAAAGTGAGCAATATCCTTAATGAAATTAGCGATCCAGCGGTAAATATGGAAATGGTAAAATTGGAAAAAGCGCCAAAAATAGCCGTATATTCTCCAAAAAGTAAGTTACCATGGGATGATGCCGTTACACTAGTTTTAACTTACGCAGAAATTCCTTACGATGTAATTTATGATGATGAAATATTAAAAGATAAGTTAACCACTTATGATTGGCTTCATTTACATCACGAGGATTTTACAGGGCAATATGGACGGTTTTGGTCTTCATTCAGGAATGCCTCGTGGTACCAAGAAGATGTAAAGTATCAAGAAGCCGCCGCAAAACGAAATGGATTTAAAAAAGTTTCTGAGATGAAACTAGCTGTAGCCAAGCGAATTAAGGAGTTCTGTACTGGCGGTGGATTTTTATTCGCCATGTGTTCCGGAACGGACAGTTTCGATATTGCATTAGCTGCAGAAGGTGTAGACATCTTAGAAAGTATGTTCGACGGTGACGGTATGGACGCCAATGCACAGTCAAAACTAGATTATCAAAAAGCAGTAGCATTCAGTAATTTCAAACTGGATCTAAATCCTTACAATTACGAATTTTCTGATATTGATGTTACGCAAACTCGTACCAATTTTAACGAAAGCAACGACTATTTCACTCTATTTGATTTCTCTGCCAAGTGGGATCTAGTGCCTACCATGCTTACCCAAAACCACGAAAAAGTAATTAAGGGTTTTATGGGACAAACTACAGCATTCCGCAAAAGCTTAGTAAAACCAAGCATCACGGTGCTGGGTGAAAATAAGGCAGGAGCCGAAGTGCGCTATCTTCATGGAGAAATTGGCAAAGGCCAGTTTAGTTTTTACGGTGGCCATGATCCAGAAGATTATCAACACCAAGTAAATGACCCACCTACCGACTTAAGTTTACATCCAACATCTCCAGGATATAGATTGATTTTGAACAATGTATTGTTCCCCGCAGCTAAGAAAAAACCGCAAAAGACATAAAATGGATTTTTTAGATTTATTGGGAGAGCGGTTAATTTTTTTCGGAACAAATACGAATGGACAAAAAATAAAAGCTCCTAAATTTTTAATGTTTTTTTTTAATTTTCTAACCGCTATTGCTGTAATTTGGCTGGTATTTGAATTGAAATCAATTACGTTTAATGCATCATCAGTTTTATTTGCGGTAATTTTTGGCTTGGTTGGTATTGCTATTGCTTTTTTGATAATGTATTTAATATGGCGACTGAAATGGGTCTATTTATTCACTACACATACCGCTTTTACTATCATCATCCCAATAGTGCTACTTACCATTTGCTGCGCAAGTAGCCTAAGCAATCGCCATCAAAATTTGCGTTCTAAATCTGTAACTACAGAAAATCACCATAGCGCTAATTAAAACTGTATGTTTTTGTAAACACACTGTTACAATCATATCTACTGCTATAATTTCTTAAAACACAAAATAAGATACTGATAACCAGTTAAATAATTTCAAACGCTCCTCTAACAGCATTTTGCAATGGCATAGCTTTTGGTTTTAAACTTGTGTTGAAAATGGTTTCAACGCAAATAAGAAAATCATGAAAAAGATCATATTATTAGGAAGCGCTCTATTATTGTCAACATCAGCTTTATTTGCTCAAACTACCATGAGCGGCAATGATGCTCGTATTGGGATTAAAGCTGGAGTAAACTTAAGCACCATGCATTTTAGCGATTTTGGTGATGCCAAGAGTTTGAATGATGCTACCAAACAAAATGTGGGTTATAATTTTACCGTTTTTGGTGATTTTGGAGTAGGTAACAACTTCTTTATCCAACCTGGTGTATCACTACAAAATAAAGGTACCAAGTTTGAAGGAACATTTGCCGGAATAACTGGCGAGCAAACGATTAATATTATGACTATTGAGGTGCCTGTAAATGCTGTACTGAGAATTCCTACGGGACAGTCGGGAGCATTTCAACTTAGTGCAGGACCTTACATTGGCTTTAACGTTGATGGAAAAAGCAAAACCAAAATCACCAATGGTACAAGTACAGGAACTACAGAGGAAAGCTTGAAATTTGGAAGTAAAGCTGACGACGATTTCTCAAGTACCGATTTTGGAGCAAACTTTGGCGTAGGCTATCGCTTAAATAATGGCTTCATGCTAGGCGCAAACTACGGCATGGGTTTAACGAATATGTTTCCAAAAAATGCTAGAAGCGATGACGGTAAAGCTAACAACCGAGTTTGGGGATTTAGCTTAGGTTATTCATTCTAAGGTCTATCATAAAAACAACTCATCGTATGGCCAGTTTCCTTCGGGAGACTGGCTTTTTTAATGCGCTTAAATCCACTAAATTTGAAAATGGAAATTATTACTTTAGACAATGGTATTGGACAATTGATCTCAACGGATGCCGTAATCAATAGTGTGGAAGACGGCACAGATTTGGTTGGCAACGCATACTTTCAAGGCGTTAACAAATTAATCATTGATGAGAAACAACTTACTCCCCGCTTTTTTGACCTAAGTACAAAACTTGCTGGAGAGATATTGCAAAAATTCTCCAACTACCAAATTAAATTAGCTATAGTAGGCGATCTTAAGAAATTTGAAAGCAATAGCTTGAAAGACTTTATTTTCGAGAGCAATAAAGCGGGCCAAATTAATTTCGTAAATTCAACTTTAGAAGCAATTAGTGCTTTAAATCGTTAAACCAAACTAAACCTTATGAAAATTATTTTAAGAAACGTTTTAGCTATTATTACTGGGCTACTAATTGGCAGCATTGTAAATATGGGCATCATCTTAATGAGCGGAAATTTCATAACACCACCGGCAGGTGTTGACATGACAACCGAAGAAGGCTTGAAAGCTGGAATGCACCTGCTTGAGCCTAAACATTTTATCTTCCCGTTTTTAGCACATGCACTGGGTACATTTGTAGGAGCCTATCTGGCTGCCAGAATAGCCACTAAAAAATTGTTTTTCGCAATAATTATTGGTATTGTATTTCTAAGTGGTGGCATTTGGATGGTGGTTGTACTACCTTCACCAATTTGGTTTACATTAATTGATTTGTTAGGTGCCTACCTTCCAGTTGCTTATTTCGCTGGAAAAGTTGCTGAATAAATTAATCAACAGTGCACTAGAGAGACCCCTTAGGTAAAAATCTTTACGTTTTTAATCGTAAAAATTCCAAGTCAGACCCAAGGTAAGCAACCTGTCTGGCATTGGATAACGGTTAACGGTGTAATATCCTCTACTAAATAAACCTTGGTTAACATACTGGTATTTCGCAAAAATATTTGCCCTACGTAAGCCGGCTTTTATCCAAACATCGGCGACTGGTTTTGAGCCGAAAGTAACATCACTTCCATTGTAAAACTGACTAGCTGCCGGAGAATATGACCTCGCTAAATAGGTGTCATTGTAAAAAACATCAAATCCGATCTGTGTTTTTAATGCTTTAAAAAAAGTTTGATCCTTGTAAACACTGGCAAAAACATAAATTTCAGGCGTACGCAGAATATTTTTGGCATCAGTTTTTTGGTAAACGCCGTAAGCATTGGCATGGAAACTACCTTTATCGAACTGCTTTCCAACTTTAATTTGCAGCAAGCTAATTTCACTGCCATATTGCGTAGGCACAATTGCGTTTACTACACTAGGAGAGTTAACGAAATATAAATAATTGCTAATGAGGTAGTAAGAAGCACTTGCATCTAATTTTAAAAATTGGTTAAGGTAGGCAAACGTAAAATTGGTAGTTTTTGTTCTTGATAAGTCACTACGTTTATCCCAATCATAGTGGTTGCCGTAATACCGATTGTAGATTTCTTCAGGTGATTTGTTTTGCGTATAAGCACTCATCACAATTTTACCTGCTTTACTACTAAGCATAAAATTGCTGTTGGCTTCATAAAGGTAATCTCCAGCATTCAAACCCTGAAAAATTTGCTGTACGTTTAAATTTACATCTACCTTATTACTAAATCTGTAGCCTAACACCCCGAGTAAGGTTGTATTTTGAGCTGAAAAGTTTCGTTTGTAATAGGCACTTCCGTCTTCCTGAAGAACTTGCTGTCTAAAATTATAAAAATCGTGTCTTACACCCGCATCTACCTTTAACTCATTTTTAATAAAAGAACTTTGTTTAGCCCTTAAAAAAAAGCTGTAGATAAACTCGTTCTGTATGTGTTTTACGTTGGTTGTATCGTTGGTGAAAGTTAAGCTTGCTTTAGGAACTGGAAGTACATTGTAAGCGTCTTCTTCGTTTTTCTTGAAGCTGTATGAGCTGTTATCGTAAACAAAAGTGTAGGTAACTTTATTAGTAGGAAGTATGTTTTGATTAGCACTATTTACAGTACTATCGATGCGACCGACAAAATAACTTTGCCTAATCATAATAGAGTTATCACGATACAACTGCCTAGCGGTCCTAAAACGCGTTGGCTCAGCTTCTTTCGTCACTAAATTATCTCCCTGTAGGGTAAAAATAATATCATCCTTTAATATTGATCCATTTTCTTCAGCTTTAAGCGTGTTGAAAACAGCATCTACCCATATATTATACCGCTTATTTTTAGTTTGATACCAGGTAAATAATGCACCATTCAAATCGTCGCCGCGTTGGTGCGCATAAAATCCGTTGGCCCCAATACGATTAAAGTTAGCGCCGAAGTTCCAATTTGGTTTGATGTTTTGAGAGTGGATGATTTTTAACAACTGTACATTATCACCTGCACTAATGTAAGACAAGCTCGTAAACGGGGATCTCGCCCTGTAAAACTTGGTATCATCATGGGTAAATCTATAATAATCCAGAGAGTGAAATCCTGCATCAAAACCAATTGTTTTAACCGGCGTAAAAAGCAGTGGAGCAGCAGCCAAGCCAACTAGTCCGGTACCAACGGTTGGAGTACGGGGCTGCGCAATTGGACTAAAATTTTGTATGCCAGTTAAGGTGGTATCGATAGGTAAAGTTTGTATGCTATCTTTCGTTAATTTACGGGTAGTATAGCGCACATATTTAGAGGTAAAAATCACCGAGTCGCGACCTTGCTCCTCTTTTTTACGTAACGAATCCAGCTCTTTATTACCCGCTATAGAGGTTTTTAAATCTTGTCCAAAAGCATCAGCAACCGACAAAATATAACAACAAAGCAGGGCAAGTAATATTTTATACATTATAACGTGGAAATAAGCTGACTTAAAATTTGCGTCATTTTCGGTTCTGCCTTAGCTGCAGTTTCAATAATTTCTTCCAAACTAACCGGCTTCAAATCTTCAGGGAAACCTTCGTCCGTTAAAACAGAAATGGCAAAAACAGGCATACCCATGTGGTTAGCAACAATCACTTCCGGAACGGTACTCATACCTACAGCATCACCGCCTATAATTCGTAAGTATTTATATTCTGCTTTAGTTTCCAAGTTTGGCCCAGTTACAGATACGTAAACGCCCTGATGACAGGTAATTTGCTGCTCTTCGGCAATTTGTAGTCCTTTCGCAGTTAATTCCTTATGATAAGGCTGACTCATATCTGGAAAACGAGGACCGAAATCTTCATTGTTCAATCCCCTTAACGGACTTTCAGGCTGTAAGTTAATATGATCTGTAATGATCATCAAATCGCCTTTTTTGAACGATGGATTTAAAGATCCCGCAGCATTTGAAACAAAAAGATACTGGATACCAAGTAATTTCATTACCCGAATCGGAAAAGTAATTTGCTGCATGCTATAGCCTTCGTAGTAATGAAAACGGCCCTGCATGGCAACTACTTTTTTCCCTTTCAACGTTCCGAAAATCAACTTTCCCGAGTGAAACTCTAAGGTAGAAATTGGAAAATTCGGGATACTGGAATACATGATGTTGTGAGCTATCTCAATCTCGTTCACTAGTCCGCCCAAGCCAGTACCTAAAACTATCCCCACTTCTGGCTTAAAATCGCCTATTTTATTTTTAATATACTTTATTGATTCATTTAGCGCTTGCAACATATTCTAATATTTTTTGGTCAAACTTTGCCTGCTCAGCAGCGTTAATTTCAATGTTGATAGGCAAATAATATACTGGCAAATTTAACAGTAAATCTTTTAATTTAGCATCTAATAACCGTTGTCCATCTTTTTCGGTGGTCACAATTATCTTTTGGCCTGCCGGATGCTCTTCAAACGCTTTAATAAGCGCTTTTATTTCCTGTTCAGTGAAACGATGATGATCTGGGTACTCGAAGTGGTGTAATATAACTTCCTTTGAAGTGAGATACTGGCACAACGGAACAGGATTGGCAATACCAGTGAGTAAAAACACTTCCTGTTTTTTTTGAAGTTCAACCTGATTTTCACTATAAAGCGCCTGCAAATTTTGATAGCCGATATGCGAAAAAGCTAAATTTTGATCTCCTGACAACTTCAATTTTTTTAAAAACCTGTTTAGTGAGTTTTCGTCGATTACTTTAGGCGATTTGGTGACGAGTACCGTTTGAGCCCTATTGACCCCGGAAAAAGTTTCTCGTAAATTTCCGGCAGGCAGCAACATTTGCCAGTTGCACAATTTATCAAATTCAAAAAGTAAAATATTGAAACCAGCTTTTACTTTGCGGTGCTGGTAGGCATCGTCCAGTAAAATTACCTCATGCGTGTCTTTGAGCTTTTTAATTCCGGTAACTCTATCTTCGCAAACTGCTACCGTAATATCTTTAAATTTTCGATAATACTGCATAGGTTCATCGCCGATGGTTTCAGCGCTGGCATGCTCATCAGCCAAAATAAAACCTTTAGTTACTCTACCATAGCCTCTGCTTAAAATGGCCACTTTATAATTTCGCAACAATCTCACTAAATATTCTGTGGTTGGAGTTTTGCCAGATCCGCCTACTGCCAAGTTACCGATGCAAATGATAGGCATATCGAAGCTTGTTGATTTGAAGACTCCCCAATCATAAAGTTGATTGCGTACAAAAATCACCAAGGCATATACCAAGTTAAAGGGCAATAAAAGAAGGCGTAGGTATTTTAGCATCAGTCTTCAAAAATAGCTATAATATTCAGCAATACCTTCAACTAAACCAAACGTATCATCTAGATAAAACCATGCTAAACAATATTAGGGTAAAAAAACCCGTTTGGTAAAAAGAAATGTATGATTATATTTACAACGCAGTTGTTGAGAAAAATGCCTAACAAGTTAGTAATTAAGGCGAACCAACAAGGCGACAACCAAACTAATAAACCGAACAAATCTAATTTAATAATGCATAACGCCGAAGCAAAATGCTTTAACCAAGCTGCTGCTGAAAATTTTGCAAAAGTTAAGCCTTCCTACTTTCTATTACCAGTGGGTTTGCTAATAGCCATTGCATTTTTTTTGTACAGTGAAGATGCGCTAAACATCGATTCTTATAGGCAAATACAAAAAAGTGCTTTTTATTACATCAATGCAAAGTTATCTCAATTTCCAAACCTCGAGTTTAATCTTACGCAATTAGGGGACGCTTTGGTGCTGCTCTCGTTTCTCACCATTTTAATTATTCGCCGACCTAAAATTTGGGAGCACTTAATTACTTCGTCACTGGTATCGCTGCTGATTACTTTTGTATTGAAAACCTTTTTTTTGGTTCCCAGGCCTGCCGCTACTTTTAACAATAGCAGCTTTACCATTATTGGAGATACACTCACCTGCAATAATAGCCTCCCATCCGGACACACTATCACGATATTTACCACGCTCACTG
Source organism: Pedobacter sp. (assembly GCF_965249885.1). Taxonomy (GTDB): domain Bacteria; phylum Bacteroidota; class Bacteroidia; order Sphingobacteriales; family Sphingobacteriaceae; genus Pedobacter. The sequence continues at coordinate 979,015 of NZ_OZ252254.1, forward strand.
TTTTAATGTTTGGCTTTATGCCTAAAGCTTTAAAAAACAGAATTTTATGGTGCGTTTTCATTGTAACAGCTGGCTTCTTCATTGCATTGAGCAGAGTTGCTGTGGGTGCACATTATCCACTTGATGTGCTTATTGGTAGTATTGTTGGCTATATTTGCGGCATAACAGGAATTTTAGTATGCCAGAAATACAATATTTGGGGTTGGATATGCGAAAGAAAGTACTACCCATTTTTCATTGGTTTATTTTTGATTTGCTGTTTTGTACTTATCACAAAAATCACCAGTAATAATCTTTTTATTTTTTACCTATCCATCGTAAGTTTAGCTTTTTCCTCCTATGTTTTTACAAAAGCTTGTATCAAAAGATAAAATCAAATTAATCCATTTCGTATTAGTTATCAGTGGCCTTAATTTTATTTTATTTCATCTTCCATTTTTTACCTTCGTTTTCAATAACCTCGATTATAAAAGCTTCACTGGCATTAGTATCATTACCTCATTAGTAATATTGATGCTAGTGTTAAATGCTTTTGTGTTTTATTTGATTTATTCGGCTTCAACCATAGCAGGCAAGTTTTTAACTGTACTTTTTTTCCTTGTCAATTCGGTTGCAGTATATTTCGTGAATAGCTACAATGTTATTATTGATGAAAGCATGGTGGGCAATGTGCTTAACACAAACTACGCGGAATCAAGTAGTTTTTTCTCCTTTAAGCTGATTTTATATATTGTATTTTTCGGCATTCTGCCCTCTGTTTTTGTGATTAAAGCACAGATTGTAAAGGACACGCTCAAAAAATTCCTTACCAAAGCATCATTAACTCTATTATTTATTGCAGTTTTCATTTTTGCCAACGCAAGTAATTGGCTTTGGATTGATAAATATTCGAAGCAATTAGGCGGCTTGGCCATGCCTTGGTCTTACACAGTAAACCTGTGCCGGTTCTATATCCACAAGGCTCAGGAGAACAAAGAAGAAATTCTGCTGCCGAATGCCACCATTACAAATAACGAAAAATCAGTAGTGGTTTTGGTAATTGGCGAGTCAGCTAGAAGCGAAAATTTCTCCCTTTACGGATATAAGAAAAACACCAATCCTTACCTTTCTACAACGGAAAATTTACATACGTTCAAAGCAACATCATGCGCTACTTATACTACAGCTGGTGTGAAATGTATTTTGGAACATACCGAAAGCGGCGATTTGTATGAAATTTTACCCAACTACTTATATAGAAATAATGTTGACGTAATTTGGCGTACAACCAATTGGGGCGAACCACCTGTGCACATCAAAAATTATCAAACCAAAGAAATGTTAGATAAAGATTGTAAAGGTGATGGCTGTAATTATGATGAGGTGCTTATAACAAACTTAAAGCAACAAATTTTAGCGAGCACCAAAAGTAAGATTTTAATTGTGCTGCACACATCTACCAGCCATGGACCAACTTACAGCAAAAAATACCCTGCTAACTTTGAAACCTTTAAACCAGTTTGCAACAGTGTAGAGCTAGGCAACTGTTCGCAAACGGAACTTGTAAATGCATACGACAATACTATTGTTTACACTGATTACATTTTACACCGTATTATTGAGGATTTACAGCAACTTAAAGACTATAAAAGTGCGATGATTTTTGTTTCGGACCATGGCGAATCTTTAGGAGAAAAAAACCTCTACATGCATGGACTTCCGATGAGTATTGCGCCTAACGAACAATTCGATATTCCTTTTATTGTTTGGACTTCCAAAGATTCGAAGCAACTTAAGCCTATCAATACAGCTTCTCAACACCACGTATTCCATAGTGTACTGAATCTCCTTGATATTAAAAGTCCTGTTTACAACGAGCAATTGAGCATTTTTAAATAAGTGATGATACCGACGGCTTTTACACCGTCGGTATGATTTTTTATTGGGCTTGATTGATTTTAGGCGGCATCAACTTGTAAACCACCGGCGTAATGATTCGCGATAGCAAAGTGGAACTAATTAATCCCCCAATCATTACAATAGCCAGCGGCGATATCAGTGGGTTACTTGACATTGCGATGGGCAACAGACCACCAATTGCAGTTAGTGAGGTTAGAATAATTGGCAAGAAACGCACTTCACCCGCTTCTTCAATAGCTTCATTCAGTTCTTTCCCTTCGGCACGCAGTTGGTTGGTAAAATCCACTAAAAGGATGGTGTTTTTAACTTCGATACCTGCTAAAGCTACAATACCAATAGTAGCTACAAACGATAGCGAATTTCCAGTAACCATTAGTGCCAATACCGCACCAACAATACCTAAAGGAATTACAGACAGCACAATTAACGTACTTTTGAAGGTTTTAAATTCAAGGACCAGCACCGCCACGAACATGAATAGCGTTACTAAAATAATGCTACCAAAACCGCCGAATGATTGATTTCTACTCTCCACTTCGCCACCCATCTCAAAATGATAACCCGCTGGCAGTTGCATTTTTTTCATTTGCGCTTCTACGTCTTTAATTACCTTATCATTTAAGTAACCCTTTTGCACAAATGAGTTCACGGAAACCGTACGTATCTTATTATGGTGATTGATACTCAAGGCCGAAGTTTCCAATTTTAAGTTGGCCACCTGAGTTAAGGGAATTGACGTTCCCATTACGTTGTTTACGTACAAGTTGTCGAAAACGTTTAAGCTGGGATTTGAGGCATATTTTGTAGTGAGTAAAATATTATAATCATCGCCACTTGATTTTGGATTGAGGAACTTACCAACTTCGAAGCCTGCAATAGCCATTCGTACTGTTCGATCAATGTTAATCATAGGAACACCTAGCGCTAAAGCCTTTTCTTTATTGATATCTACCTTAATGTCTGATTTTAAATTCTTCAGCGGATTATTAACGTAAATAGTGCCCTCAGTTTTCAGCAACAGATTTTCGGTTTTAGCGGCCAACCGGCGTAGCGTATCTAAATTATCTCCAAAGATCCTTACCTCCACTGGCGAAATAATTGGCTGCCCTTGTTCAAAATCTTTCACTTCCACTTTTGCTCCTAGATAAGGCGACCATTTTGCTCTTAGCTTTTCAATTAACGCTACTTTTTGATCGGCACGCACATCTGGATGCAGTAGCACAAAAATTTCAGAAAAATCGGTACGTTCATTGGTTTGCAGCAGATTATAGTAAATACGCGGATTTCCCTTGCCTACATTGGAAGCGAAGTACTTCACCTCTGGAATTTCCTTCAGTTCTTTCTCAATTTGCTTGGTGATTGAATCGGTGTACTTTAAATTAGATTGTAAAGGCGTTGAAACTGCAACAATAAACTGTGGCTTTTCCGATGCCGGAAACAAGCTAAATCCAATTACTGGGATTAGTGCTACCGAGCCAATAAAAATCAACACACCAATACCAATAGTAACAAGAGGTTTTTGCAAAGCTTTGTCGAGCAATTTTGCATAAGAACCATGAATAATTTTTTGTAACGTACGCAAAAAGATATTACCATGTACATCGGCATGCGGCTTCAATAACTTACTTGATAAAAATGGCACTACGGTAAGCGCTACTAACATTGACGCAATTACCGAACAAATTACAGCCACTGGCAAACTTCTGATAAATTCACCTGAAGCCTCTGGCATAAACATCAATGGCATAAAGGCAATAACCAAAGTAGCGGTGCACCCCACCACAGCAACTCCAATTTGTTTGGTGGCCAGCAAAGATGCTTGTAACCGGCTATGACCATCACGCATCCATCGTTCAATATTTTCAACAACTACAATGCTATCATCAACCAATAAACCTAAGGACACCACCAAACCCACAATACTTAATTGGTTTAAACTGAAGCCAAGCAGGTTAATCAAAATGATTCCGATAGCTAAGGATAAAGGTATAGAAACCATTACCACCAAAGACGCCCTTGTTCCCAAAGGCAATAGCGTAATAAGCACTAAGCCAATGGCGATTAAAAAATCTATCCCCAAGCCTCCCAAGCGGGTATTTACATTATCAGCTTGATCGAACATTACATGCTGATCAATATTGCCGGGTAAAGTTTTTTTGAATTGATCTAATACTGGTAAATAAGCTTTTTGTGTTTGCGTAATGTTGTTGCCTACCTTTTGTGCCGCGGTTACAAATACACACCTGAAACCGTTTAACCTCGTAATATGCTTTTCTTGTGAATAATCGAAATACACCTTTGCAACGTCATTCAAAGTAGTGTTTTTACCACCGTTACTGGCAACTATGGTATTTTTTATCTCATCAATACTTTGGTAATTTCCACTTGTTTTAATGTTAACCGATTTGGTACCAACATCAATGCTACCTCCAGGAATATTTGCCACTTCACTTTGGATGGCATTGCTCACTTGCGTAACGGGGATACGCAATAAAGCTAGTTTCTCCAGGTCTAAATCTACCTTAACCAGCTGATCAGAAATGCCATACACATTTACATTTTTAAGTGTAGGAATTTTCTCCAACTGATCTTGTAAATCTTCAGCGGCAGCTTTTAATTGGTCACGAGAAGCATTTTCCGACACCAGTGCAACTTGTAAAATATTCACGTCCGAAGGAGAAATTTTTTGCACCTCCATGGCATAAATTTCTTGAGGCAAATTGGCACGTTCGCTATTGGTTTCCCTGACCAGTTCCTGATATTTATCGTCAACATTTACGCCATATTTATACTCCACCACAAATACGGCCAAGCCATCTCTAATGGTAGTTTTAATGGTTTTGATATCATCAAGCTCGTAAATACGTTTTTCCAGCGGCTTCACCACTAGCTCTTCCATGTCTTTAGGGCTCGCTCCCGGATACACCACAATTACCGGAAAGTTGGGCGGGTTCATATCAGGATCCTCGGCCCTCGGCATATTTAAAACCGTAGTAATTCCCAAAGCCATTACCATTAACACCATAATTAAGGTGAACTGATAATTTTTTACTGCGTAATCTGAAATCTTCATTGCTAATTATGGCTTAGTTACTTTACTACTTTGATTTTCGAACCATCTGTGAGATAAGCACTGCCCGACACAATAACCGAACCCACATTTTCCAAACCGCCTAACACAATAATTTTATCTTTTTGCACCGCACCCAATTGCACCTTTACCTTCTTTGCTGTTTGATTATCATTGGTTACAAATATGTAGCCTTCATTTTCACCACCATCAAGCAAAGCATCATAAGGCAGGCTGTAAGCCGTTTGTTTGGTAGATGGATAAATGGTTGCCCTACCAAACAGACCTGCAGCCAAACCTTTTAAATCACCGCTTTCCAAAGACAATTCCACGCCGAAAGTGCCGCTTTGCGGATCAATGCTTTCTGCTTTCCTACTCACTTTTGCCTGCAATATTTTTCCTTGTAGCGCCTCTGAAGTAATGCTTGCTTTGTCGCCAATTTTTAATGCCGACCATTGGCTATCGCTTAAACCCACTTTCAAGATCCACTTTCCTTCGTTAGCACCATTGATTTGCAAAACTGGCGTACCAGGGCCAACAATTTGACCATCGCTCGCTAACTTGCGTAAAACATAGCCATTTTTGCTAGCTCGTATGGCGGTGTAACCTTCGTTAAACTTAGCCGATTGTAGCTGTTGTTTAGCCACTTCAAAAGCCGTTTTTGCATTTTGTAACTGCTCCAAAGTAGCTACGCTGTCTTTAAAAAGTTTGTTTGCCCTTTCGTAATCCCGTTGTGCCTTTTGTAGAGATAGCTGCACCTGCTCCACTTGCGAACCTATCTCCGTTGGATTTACCGTAGCAAGTAATTGTCCTTTAGTGATTTGATCGCCCTCTTTTACGTAAATGCGGTTAATTACACCACCATTCTTAAAAGAAAGTAGAGTTTCATCGTTAGTGGTAAAATAACCAGAAGTAACAATTTGCGCATCAGTATTTTCAGCGGTTAAACTGATCACTTTAACAGGTATTGTATCTTGCTGAATCATCACTTTTTCTCTTTCCTTACCTCCCTTACAGGCAGATAAAATCGATATTGCTGTTATCGGTACAATAAGTACAAAGCTTTTGATTTTTGCGTTGATCATATTGAGTTGTTTAATCTTAAATGGTAATAATTAGTTAATTGAGAAAGATGCCGTTTCACGCTCTAAATTGGCGAGAGCAATTAGCGTTTTATATAAATTGACGTTCACTAAAATTTTTGCTGAAGTGTATTGATTTCGGGCATCCACGGTTTCAACGAAAGAGTTGGCGCCAGCCAAATAACCTCTATCAATTAATCTTAAATAGGTGGAGGCGGCTTCCAATTGTTTTAACGACGACTGGTAAGTTTGATACGCTGAACGTAAACTATTTTGAGCAGTTTTTGCCGCTAAATTAAGCTGTTGAGCAACCAAATTAGAATTGAGTTCCGCATTCTTTAAATCCAGGCCACTCTCCTTCAATTTATTGCTATTGCGATTTCCTGAAAAAATTGGCACTTCCAATTGTAAACCCACCATGTAGTAACGCGTATTCGAGTTAAATTTGAATCCCTCCGATTGCGTACCTACATCTAAAAAAGCGCCTAATTTTGGAACGGCAAATTGCCCATTCATTTTCTGCACACTCCTGTTAATTCCCTCTACCTGCTGCAAAGCCTTAAGCTCTTCTCTTTCGCCCCCAGTGTTTAAACCAGCTAGCAAACCTTCTACCTTCGCTAAATCTGCTTGATCTTGAATTTCAACTTCAACCGCATCGTTGGCATCCCTATTCAGTAAAAAATTGAAATACAATCGGGCGTTATTTACTTTTTGCTCCGCATCAAGCAGAGTGGCATTTGCATTCTCAACTTCGCTTTGTGAGCGCAAAACGTATGCAGGTAAACCTTTGCCATTCTCCAATAACTTTTGGTTCACGCGAAGTCCTTCTTTGGCCAATTGTACGCCAGACTGGTAAATATCTACCGCAGCCAAAGCACTCAAATAATTGTAATAAGCCGTTTTAATTTCTTTAATCAAATCCCGTTTATAAATCTGTACTTCGTATTCTTTTAGCACAGTTTGCTGCTTCGCAATTTTATTGCTGTAGATGATATCCGTATTAATGATTGGTACTGTAGTTCTCAATTTAGCATCATGGAAATTTTTAGGCAAAAAGTTGATGGTTTGATTTTCCAACATTGGAAACCGATTAGTTCCAGTAATTTGGTTTAAGGTTTGATAAACGGGATTCATCAAATCGCCCAATGGCAAAGGAATATTACGCCCACCATCAGCAGTTTGGTACGCAGCCTGCAAACTAACAGATGGCAAAAACAAGCCTTTAGCATTTTTTAGCGCATACTGTGATTTTTCTAACGAGATATTTTTTTGCTGAAGCACAATATTACTTTTCAACCCTTCACTCACGTAATTGTCCAGAACATTTTGCGCATTTGCAATAGATACGCAGTCAATAAATACAAAGATGAACAAGCAAAAAGATAACCTATTTATTAACGGTGTTAATTTCATTATTTTATTCCTTTGATAACAGATACTAAAGTGTTAAATGCCGCTTCCAATGCAGATGTATTTCCTTGGCTAGGCAAATGTTCTTTTACTACATGATCCAAATGCCCCTGGAGCTTCAAACTACAAATGCCGTGTATAGTAGACCAAATATAAAGCGCCATGGCATGCAGCTCAATCCCGTTGAAATAACCTTTAGTTTGGCAATCAGCAACCGTATTTACTAAAGCTCCAAAAGCGGCTCCGCCTTCCTCCCATTCACTAGCACAACTTCTGTTCACAAAATCTATAGGTTCTTTCATGATGAACATAAGCTCATAAAAATCAGGATTATCCAAAGCAAATTTGATATAAATTCGTCCCATAGCCTTTAAGCGCTCAAAAGGCTCATCTACGTTTCTGAGTACATCAAACTGCATTGCCAACGACTTAAAACCTTCCTGATGCAACGCATAAATCACATCACCTTTATCCTTATAATACAGATAAATAGTTGTGGGACTAATTGCCAGTTTATCCGCAATTTTTCTGATTGAAACCTCATCGTAACCGTGCTTTAAAAACAATTCCTTCGCTACCTCTAATATACGGCGACGAGTTTCTTCCTTCCTCTCTAAGCGCTTATTTTTAATTTTCGTTTCTTCCATTACGAAACAAATATAATTAACAGTGTTAATATTTTTAAAAAAATAAAATTTTTGACAAAAAAAAGAGGGAAAGCTTTCGCTTCCCCTCCCTAATTATAGTTGTAAAAATTGTTACAGTTTTACGATTTTCTTAGCTACGTTTCCGCTGTCTTTAACCACTTGGAGGATATATGATCCTGCAGCTACTCCTGCAACATCAAGTTCAATTGGCTGCGAATTATCAGCAGTTTTAGTTTTCAGCGTTTTACCTGTCAAATCAGTAAGCAATACTTTAACAGTTTCTTTGTTATCTGAACCCACGCTGACAAACAATTTGTTTGCCACTGGATTTGGATAAGCCATTACCGATAAATTCGCTAAACCTTTAACAAACTCCGTGTACTGATCAAAAACTTTTCTATCACCGTTATGATCAGTTTGTGCTAAACGATAGTAAGCCGACTGCGAAAAGCTCTTGTCTAAAAACTCGTAGTTAACTACCGCAGCAAAATTGTTTTGGCCTGAACGGGTGTGGATCACAAAGTAATCTTTACCATTAAAGCTTTTTTCTATTTCAAATTTTGCCACATCTTTTTCTTCAGTGGTTGTCCATTTTACCAAAGCACCGCCATTAGTAGCCTGCGCTTTAAATGCAATCAGTTTTACTGGAAGAACATTTAAAGGAGTTTTTGCAAACGTAAATACACCGAAGTTGGTATTAGCGCCAGAAAGCATTGCACCAACATTAGCAGTGACGTTATTTGAGCTGTTTCCAGCATCAACCCATGAAGTAGAACCTGTGTCAAACCTAGCTATTTTAGCATCAGCCAAAGCAAAGCTACTGAAGCCAGAAGTTGCGAAATCATAAGTACCCAAGTTTACCTTAGCACTACCAGCTCCAGAAATTCTATTGATTACCCAATACTCTTTGTTGCTGATGTAACCCAACACCCCATTGTTAAAGCTTGTAGTGTTGCTATAGCTTGATGGGAAGTATTGGAAATCAAAGTCTGATGTAGAAGTTAACTCGGCAATACCAACTAAAGCCGAAGCCGAAGCATTACCGATAATCAAGTTAGTAGCACTTGAAGTACTAGCATTTAACAAGGTGACTTTACCATTAACATAGTTAGCTGGCTTAGTTAAGTTGAAAGAAATTGCCTTAGCTCCGTCTAAAGTAAGACCTTGACTAGCGGTTAGTTTACCTTCAGTTACAGTAAAGTTTTCATTAACTTTTACCTTGTTTGAAAAAGTTACTTCTTTAGCAAGCGCATTTAAAGTTAAATCACCGAACATGATTTCATCGGTAGTATTGTTATCGATGCTAAAAGTAAACGCTTTAGTAATGGTGCTGTTGCCCATGTTGAAATAAACTGCGTCATCATTCTTTAAAACGATATTGAAGTTATCCGGCACTTTGCTTAAAGCATTGGCTTTATTGGTAGTTAAACCAATAAATGCTTTCTGAGGCTGGATGTTCACATAACCAGTTAAGCCATTATCTACACCGTCGGAAATTTTAGCTTTAACAGCTACCAAATCATCGAAATTTGTTGATGTACCTGTATTAACCGCACCAAACACATTGTATGAAGCATCTATATCAGCATCAAAAGGCAAAACATTGGTGGTGTTAGTTCCATCTTGAGCACCATAAAGTGCAGTTAAAGCAGCACTAGTACCCGATGCCGTAGCATCTAATGTGATATAGTTGGCTAAGCTTGCATTAAATGTATTTTTATTTGCATCTGAACCACCAATTTTAGCGTTAGTTAAAGCCTTAATAGATGGACTTGCATTGTGGTTATAGAACAAAATTCCGGTACCACCATTAACTCCACTGCCATTAAATGTATTAGCAGCAATGGTCAAGTTTTTAGATTCTACTGCAGATTGAGCTCCACTTGTACCTTCCTTACTTGAGAATACAATTGAAGCGAAATTAGTGTTAGACGCATCTTGAAACGGCGTGAAAGTATTGCCAGATAAAGTTACATTGTCTGATCTTTGGATAAAAGCACCAATGTTCGAGTAGTTTTGGATAGTATTTCCGCTCACTTCGATAGTAGCAGCTGCATTTCTAGTTCCACGTACTTCTAAATAAGTGGCTAATGAGTTAGCCTGCGTCATAGTAGTGATACCAGAACCAATAGTGTTATTTGCAATTTTATGCGCACCAGCATCAGCACCAATTACTGATACAACTCCGCCCAGTACATTATTATGTGAAAACTCTAGACCAGAAGCACCTGAACCAATTTGGCCAGCTTGCAATACGTAAAATGCACCAGCAGTATTCGCATCTAATGCCGAACCACCAATTTTACCATAAACGTTGTAAGCATAAAATGCCCTTCCGAATAAATCAGGAGTTAAGGTACTATAAGTTACCTCATTACGCACTACACTAATTTGGTTTTTAGGTGAAGAACCTCCAGATAATCTTCCCAACTTTAAGGCATAACTGTCAAAAGCTAATCCAGTTGCGAAGGTTTTCATTCCTCTGAAAATGTTGTCAGATACTTCCAAATTGTTGAAATTATCAGTCGACGTAGTTCCAACGCCAATCATTGCGTTGCCGGTTTGAGCTATCTGGAATTCAAAGTTTTGTACTTTAACGTTAGCAGCATCTACTTCAAATAAAGTTTTATTTGTTGCATTACCAACACCATTAATTACAGGTTTTGTAGCAGGTGCACCGCCATTACCTCTAATCGTAACACTTTTGCTGATTGTTACTGCATCCGTTAATGTATAAGTTCCATTCTCCACATTGATAATGTCACCGTTTTGAGTGTCTGAATCGTTAATGGCATCCTGAATAGTTGCAAAGTTTTCCGTAGTAGTAATATTTCTAATAGGGAAGTAATAATTAACCTTGCCAATATTTACATTATCCAATTTATCGAAAATCAAAGCATCTAGCAATGTTCTTTGCGCTTGTGTTAATGAAGCTACTGTTCTCAATTGGCCGTCAACATAAAAGCTATTTTGATCAGCACGGACATCAGTTGACCAATAACCAGTAGTTGTAGATGAAATGCTGCCTCCATATTCTGGATATCCAGCTAAACCAACATTACCACCATCCTTAGTAGCATTACCATTATTGTTATCTAAATAAAGGTACGTACTGATGTTGTTGTTAAACACATTTAGTTTTCCAACCGCACCAACCGTTAAAGTTCCAAACTGTGGAGTGGCATTATCGTGGTTATAAAAAGCGATACCTCTCGAACCCACCGAACCCGCTACGCCATTGAAAGTGTTACCTACAATGTTAGCCGAAATTGGAAGTTTTGTATTGGCCGATGAAGAAATCGTTTTTGTATTTACAGAAATGATTTGGAAATAATCGCTTGCATTTTTAATTGGCGTAAATGTATTTCCTTCAACATTAATATTTTGGAAATTTTCCAAACTCATCAACCAATAGTGATTCCTAACCTGATTGTTAGTGAACGACACTGGCTTATTGGCGTTGTTGTTTTTAAATCTAACCAAAGCAAAGGTTGGGAAACCACCCAGCAAATAGTTAAAATCATTATTTTCAACTAATGTACCTCCGTATGGAGCATTAGGCTCAGAAAATTCGATACCACCACCGTTAAAAACATTGTCTCTTAAAATACTTTGTCCTGGAGTAGTTTGGAAACGGTTAGTTACATCGTGATTTACTGCCGTAGTGATATTATTTTCAACCAATACATTGTAATTATCCACTGCTACTGCCGCCCTAAATGCAGCTACGTTTGCAGGTGTTGGATCATTTGTGTAATTAACTGTATTTCCTTGGAACGTAATTAAACCCGAAGGATTTGAAGCATTGGTTACTCCAGGGATAGCTCTACCAGAGATGTTGATACCCACTGCATTACGATCAGTATATGCTGCAGCATTACTTGTTGCTGATCGTACAGCATTGATGTTATTGTTAACGATGCTTAAGCCAGCAACATCACCATTACTAACTATTGCCGACCAAATTTTGGCTAAGTCAACCTCCATAGTTACATTTTTGATCGTAACATTAGGAGCTGAAACTTTAAAAATCGCTGGTGTGATAACGCCTGAAGTAATAGCAGCACCAGTATATTTAACCGTTCTATTACTTTTGTTGATACCATCTATAGTTAATGATTTATCAACCACCACCAACTCATCGAACGTATTTTGAGAAAGTTCTAATGTATTTCCTGCAGCTGCATATTCAACTGCTAAATTAATAGTTGCATAGTTATTTTTCTTGGTAGCGTTAAACACGAATTGGTTATCTCCCAAATAGGTACCACTAGCAAACTCGTCACGGGTTTGTACGCTATTGCCAGTACCTAGGTTGTTACTACTTAGTAAAATACTAGCTGAAAAAGGAGCGTTACCTCTATTGAAGTAAGTACTACCTGAAGCAGCCTGATCAGCATCACCGCTATTATTTTTTACATAATTAGATGCATTTCCAGATTGACGTTGAATACCGATATCGCAGTTGCTAACCGTGTTATTTTTTACTGTCATTCTTACCCCTTCAACCACAATTCCATAGCCCTCGCCAATTGCATTAGGCTGCTGAAAACCCGTGATAGTGTTGTCTTTAATCACTACACCGCTCGGCACATCAATATACCCAGACGGATTGCTTGGGGTAAAAGATCTTCTGAAAACCGCAATACCGGCAATATCCCTACCTTCTGCACCAATTACAGCAGCACCTGCATCAGTACGCGTAATGGTGTTATTTTTCACGATGATGGCACCATCAGCCAATTCATCATCTAGACCTGATCCAGCTGGATTTTTAATCTCGATACCATACCTTTTTGCTACAGTAATGCTATTGTTAGCAATAATGTTAGCACCACTTCCCGCCATCATACCTAAAACGCCAATAGCGCTATCACTTGAAGCTGAACCTGCAATTAAAGTGTTGTTTGAAATGTTAACACCAGATGATGTACCGTCATTTAAATCGATACCGCAGCAACTAGTAAATACAACATAGTTGTTAGTGATAGATACATTTGACTTCAGATTATCCCAAATGGCAATTCCACGAGCTGAAACGCCAGGACCGTTGTTTTGCACAGCACAACCTTGGATGAGTACATTGTTGATACCGCCAGAAATAAACACACCGCCGCGGCCATCCACTGTACAGTTGGCATTAATTTGTAAGTTAATTAGCGATAGATTATTGGAGTTAGCAGGAGCAAAAAAACCATTGTTGCTATAGCCCGAAATGATCAAGTCTCTAACAGTAACGTTGGTTTGAGTACCCGATAATGCAACTCCAATTCCAGATGGATCTACACCACCAGTAATAATGGTATGCACTGTAGAGTTTGGAGCCGCTGGAGCAGCATTTCCGTTTGCACCAGAGCCGGCACCCATTAATGTAATGTTACTTTTGCTAATCACTACATTTTCTGGATAAGTACCTGCGGCTATATTAATTACCGAAGTTCCTACCGCCGCATTTACAGCCGCTTGTATGGTTTTAAATGCATTTGCTTGCGACGAACCGGTATTTGAATCATTACCGGAAGATACGTCAACATAATAGGTTTGCGCATTTGCAGATTGAACCGCAAATATTAATGCTACAAACAACATAGGCAATGCTTTGAGTAGAATTTTTCTCATATTGATTTGATTTAAAGAACTTTATTCCTAAAAGGAGTATAAATATAGCAACATTTATAATAAAAAAATATTTTTTACGTTTATGTGCGCTTTTGTCTTGAGTAGGTCGAACAAATTTCGTTCAGAACTGTTTTATTTTTTTGATAAAATTGATGAAAGTGGAGTTCTGGTTTACGAAACACCACTATTAATCTGCACGTTACCTAACGGTGAGCCTTGTGCAATTTACGGGTGACATCGCTCAAATAAAATACCAGAATCTGGGTATATGTGATTCAAATTCAGCTCGATATTTAAGAAAGTAACGGTTGCACTATGCGAAATTAAAGCCCTATATTTGCGCCAAAACTTACACTTATTATGCTTAAAGGATTTTTTAATGTTCCCAGCCCAGTAAACGAGCCCATTTTGGGTTATGCACCGGGTAGCAACGAACGAAAACTGTTAAAAGCGGCGCTCGCCGAGGGGAGGTCTAAAGTAATTGATATCCCAATGTACATTGGCGATAAACAGGTTTTCACCGAAGAAAAAGGTAAAATCACACCTCCGCATGACCACAAACATCTTTTAGCCACCTATAGCAAAGGAACTAAAGCGCATATTCAACAAGCAATTGACGCCGCATTAGCCGCAAAGGCCGATTGGGAAAATCTGGCTTGGGAACAAAGAGCTGCTATCTTCCTTAAGGCAGCCGACTTACTTGCTGGACCATACAGATACAAAATTAATGCGGCCACCATGCTTGGCCAAAGCAAAAATGCATTTCAGGCTGAAATTGACTCCGCTTGCGAACTGATCGATTTTTTACGTTTCAACGTAAGCTATATGTCAGATATTTACAAGCAACAACCTCCGGTATCACCAAAAGGAAGCTGGAACCGAGTGGAGCAACGTCCATTAGAAGGATTTGTTTTTGCATTAACGCCTTTCAACTTTACCGCAATTGCAGGAAACTTACCTTCGTGTGTGGCGATGATGGGCAATGTGGTGGTTTGGAAACCTGCAAACACGCAAATTTATGCGGCTAATGTAATTATGGAAGTGTTCCGTGAAGCAGGCTTACCTGCTGGCGTAATTAATTTGGTTTATGCCTCTGGACCTGATGCAGGTGATGTAATTTTTGCACATCCTGATTTTGCTGGTATTCACTTTACTGGCTCAACTGGCGTTTTTCAAGATATCTGGAAAACTATTGGCAACAACATCCACAAGTACAAAACTTATCCTCGCATTGTTGGCGAAACTGGTGGTAAAGATTTCATTCTTATCCACGGCTCAGCAGATGCTGAAGTTTCCAGCACAGCCATTTTACGTGGTGCTTTCGAATACCAAGGTCAAAAATGTTCCGCTGCTTCAAGAGTTTATATTGCTAAAAGCAAATGGCCAGCAATTAAAGAATTTCTTTTGAGAGATTTAGCGACTTTGAAAATGGGCCCTACAGAAGATTTCGGTAATTTCATTAATGCAGTTATCGATGAGAAATCATTCGATAAATTGGCTAGTTATATCGATGCCGCTAAAAATGATAAAGGTGTAGAAATTATTGCAGGCGGAAACTATGATAAAAGCACTGGTTACTTCATTGAACCAACAGTTATTGTAGCTGAGGATCCTAAATATGCTACCATGTGCGAGGAACTTTTCGGACCAGTACTAACAGTGTATGTTTATGAAGATGCTGATTTTGACGCTACTTTAAAATTGATAGATAGCACTTCTATCTACGCATTAACGGGAGCTGTTATTGCACAAGATAGATATGCAATTGAAAAAGCAACTCATGCGCTTCGCAACGCAGCAGGTAATTTTTATATCAATGATAAATGTACCGGAGCCGTAGTTGGTCAACAGCCTTTTGGCGGCGCTAGAGGAAGTGGCACTAACGACAAAGCAGGATCAATGATCAACTTATTGCGTTGGGTATCCCCACGTACCATTAAAGAAACTTTTGATCCACCAAAGGATTACAGATATCCATTTTTGGCAAATGATTAATCAATAGCCGGATAAAAAGAAGACGCCCCATAAAGGCGTCTTTTTCTTCATAAAAAAGAGGTGCCTAAACGCTAGGCACCTCTTTCTACATTACATGCGCTTCTACACCTATACCTAAGATATATCCATTTTAAATAGAGGAGAAACATCGGACGCACTAGAGGCACTAGTGTTCAAATCTTTGATTAAGCCAGTTTTCAGACTGTAAACCCAAGCATGAACGCCAAGCTCTTGTCCCGCAGCCCAAGCATTTTGTACAATTGATGTACTCATTACGTTTTTAGCCCCATGAATAGCATTTAATTCTACCATTCTATCAAATTTTTGCAGAGGATCTTGGATTTTTGCGACTTCTTGTTCATTGGCATGATAAATATCTTTGATATTCCTCAGCCAGTTATCAATTAAGCCAACTTGTTTGTTGCCCATCGCCGCATTTACTCCCCCACAACCATAATGGCCGCACACAATAATGTGTTTCACCTTCAATACATTTACCGAATAATCTAGCACACTTAACAAGCTCATATCGTTATGTGTTACCACATTGGCAATATTACGGTGTACGAAGATATCGCCAGGCATCGTATTGGTAATCTGGTTAGCTGGCACACGACTGTCGGAACAGCCAATCCATAAAATTGGTGGGTTTTGACCTGCCGCTAGCTCATCGAAAAAATTGGGGTCCACTCGCAGTGTTTCGGCTACCCAAGTTTTGTTGCCTTCCAATAAACTTTCGTAAGTAATTTTATCTTGATTTGATGACATATGCTATTATAAATTTACTACAACCAGCTTACAACACCAGTTTCTACATTATAATTGGCGCCAACTATCTTGATTTTCCCATCTTGTTCCATTTGGTTCAAAGTGCTGCTCTGTTTACGAATATCTGCTATCGTTTGCTTCACATTCTGTACATTTAACCTTTCCAACAAATCATCATTTTTAGAAGATCGCTCTTCTCCCTCATTAATAACCTCGTCAATAATTGGACTAAAATGATCAACCAAATGTGTAAGATTATCCATTCCCATGCCACGAATCGCATCTGCATCTAAGCCTCCTTTTAAAGCACCGCACTTAGAGTGTCCTAAAACTACGATTAGTTTAGACCCCGCTACGTTACAGCCAAACTCCATAGAACCCAAAATATCTTGGTTTGCAAAATTTCCAGCAATTCTTACGCTGAAGATATCTCCTAATCCCTGATCAAAAATCAATTCTGCAGAAGTGCGGCTATCGATACAGCTTAATATAACGGCAAACGGCCATTGCCCCGCCCTTGTGTCATTTACTTGTGCCAGTAAATCTCTGTTGGCCTTCAAGTTTTGCACAAATCTATCATTACCTTCTTTTAATATTTGTAGCGCTTTCTCAGGAGTGATGGTAGCCTGAGTTTCTAATGTATGTGCCTTCATTATTCTAATTTTTAATGTTGATCAATAATTTTTGTGTTTAGTTTGGGAATTGAATAACTTTTCTTGATATTTTCCAAAGTTACAATTATCCCTTTAGTGTAAGCATTATGCTTATAATTATAGATTGCTTCCAGTACATCAGGATCAATATATCTAGAGTTGGCTCCATCAATGATTACATTGGTTTCATCCGGAATTTTGGATAACAACACTTGAATAGAAGCTTTGTTTAAGAACGATACTTCCTCGGCCAGTTTAATCCTGATATTTTTCTTATTCCCCTCTTCCTGAACCCTATAAAAGAATGGATTACGCATGTTTGTTCTTAGCAAGTAAAAGATAGAAACAGCCATACCAATACCCACACCTTTCAATAAATCAATACCAACTACACCAGCAACAGTTACCACAAATGGGATAAATTGATCCCAACCTTTGCGGTACATGTGCTTAAACAATGATATTCTTGCTAATTTATATCCTGTTACCAATAAAATGGCTGCTAAACAAGAAAGCGGAATCATATTGATTAGCGAAGGAATAAAAAGCAGGGATAACAGTAATAACATACCATGCGTAATCGCAGAAATTTTTGTTCTTCCTCCAGCATTTACATTCGCAGAGCTTCTTACGATTACCGCTGTCATAGGTAAACCACCAAGCATTCCACTGGTAATGTTTCCCACACCTTGAGCCAACAATTCTCTGTTAGTAGGTGATACACGCTTTAAAGGATCTATCTTATCTACAGCTTCCAAGCTTAACAAAGTTTCCAAACTTGCTACAACGCCAATGGTTAACGCTACCGTTAATACTTTGGGATCAAAGATAGCAGAGAAATTAGGCAACATAAACAAGCCAAAAAACTC
Organism: Pedobacter sp.; assembly: GCF_965249885.1. GTDB lineage: Bacteria > Bacteroidota > Bacteroidia > Sphingobacteriales > Sphingobacteriaceae > Pedobacter. The sequence goes on from NZ_OZ252254.1 coordinate 997,027, forward strand.
GGAAGCACTGTTAACCACTGGAATTTTCACCATCTGGCTTTCCTTCAGTGCACCAGCAGATCCATTAAATAAAATGGCGCCAAAAATGCCTAAAATCACTACGACAAGAGGAGCTGGAACTACCGCCAACTTTTTAAATTTAGGCCAAAAGACTAAAATTAAAACGGACAATACACTGATAGCAATAGCGCCGAGAGTAAAGTGCTGCATAGCATTTCCAAGCGCCGAAAAAGTATTTTCTCCATCTTTTTGGAAGAAACTCTCATCGCCAAAAAAGTCACTATCGACACCTAGTGCGTGAGGAAGTTGCTTCATAATCAACAAAATACCAATCCCGGCAAGCATCCCTTCAATTACACTAGAAGGAAAATAATTGCCTATGGTACCAGCTTTGATAACGCCAAGTAATAACTGGAAAACACCAGCTAGCACCACCGCCATTAAAAAAGTTTGATAATCGCCTAAGCTTGTAATTGATGCTAATACAATGGTAGTTAAACCCGCGGCCGGACCGCTTACGCTAAGTTGCGAACCACTAATGGCACCAACCACCACTCCGCCAATAATACCAGTTAATAAACCGGCGAACAATGGCGCTCCCGAAGCTAGCGCAATACCCAAACATAAGGGAAGCGCTACAAGGAACACCACGATACTTGAAGGCAAATCAGCTTTAAGATTCTTCGCCTGAAAATATCTACCTATTCCACCTCCTACTGAGGCCGAATTTGAATTTTTCATAATAAATTAATTTCTAAAGTTTTGATGTTGTTAAAAATTGTGGTTCTAGTGGGCCACAATTGCGAAAAAAACTTAAGAAAAATTAGGAGGGGGCGTTGGAACAGAGGGATGATACGGATCTACATAGCGCCTAGAGTGTTCTATAAAACTACTTGGCACGCCGCAGTCCAAATCTAGATGTACATAAGTGAGCTCATATTTATGAAACATCAACTTATAGTCCAAATACTTTACTGTCGATTTTCCGCTTTCATCTGCACTGTTTTCATTTTCCAGTTGCATGATTACCGAAACCATAAAATCATCGTCTAAGTGTTTTAAAAATAAAGGCGCAGCAGAAATAACCATCTTGCTGGCAAAAATGCCCAAGAAAGCTATCGCTAATAAAAACCTATATTTCCTTAACACCATATCAACGAAATGTTATTTTGTTGTTACCAAAAGTAACGTTCAAAAATTGAATATCAAATTTAATTACGTAATATGTTTGCAATAGTAACTAGTCTTTTTTTTCCCGCTAAACTTTCTTAAGGCAATAAAATAAATCTATAATTTGAAGGTTTATTTGTTTTAAGGTTTATTTTTGCTGTACTTTTTAGCATCAATGAGAACTTTACTAGTTGTTATACTTGTTTCAATTTCGCTGGTTGCAGCGGCACAGAACAACAACGCTCCCTCCTCTTACGATCCACACGACATTAAAATAACTGGATATCTGCAGACGCAATTTCAGGTTGCGCAGTCGCCAGGTATTTATTCATGGTCTGGTGGCGATTTCAGCGAACATTCAAGCAGTCGATTTATGCTACGTCGGGGACGTTTAAAGGTGGATAGGGTAGATAAATTTTCATCTGTTGTTTTTCAGTTGGATGGCACTCAGGATGGTTTGAGAATTATGGATGCCTTTATACAATTTCACAGCCCTGAAAATAAATCGTTGAAATTTACGGCAGGTTTGTTTAACCGTCCGTTCGGTTATTCCATTGTTTATTCTTCCGGCTATCGGGATTTTCCTGAACGAGCCAGGGTATTTCAAACTCTTATGCCACGTGAGCGAGATTTAGGGGCAATGATTTCTTACAAACCCACTAAAAAATTTTCATTCATTACCGCCGAGTTAGCCGTAGTTAATGGCAGCGGATTAAGCGCCCGAGATTACGATTCGAACAAAGATATCATAGGCAACCTCAGCTTCAATTTCGATAGCTTGGCAAGTAAAAAGCTTCATCTAGGATTTGGCGGTTCAATTTACAAGGGAACGGTCAGGAGCAATACCAATACCGTTTTTAAGCCAACAGTCAATGGTTTCGCCATAATTTTAGATCCAAACAATGAAAACTATAATTTCAGAAGAGATTATTACGGAGCCAACCTCCAAGTAGATTACAAAAATACCTTTGGAGCTACATCGTTTAAAACAGAATACATCCAAGGCTCTCAACCTGGCGTAGCGGCATCGTCAAGTATTTCTGGTTTAGCGGCTAGTACAAGTTTCGCCACGCAGCCTACTGGAAATTTGTACCTACGTAATTTTAACGGTTACTTCTTTTGGCTGACACAACAAATAGCAGATACCAAATTAACAGCTATTGTTGGATATGATGTTTATGATCCTAATACTGATATTGATGAAGCGGAAATTGGAAAAGCTGGAACAAACACTACTGCTGGAGATATTAAATTCAGCACACTAGGTTACGGATTTACTTACAACCTCAATACTCGTTTAAAGCTAACCGTTTACAATGAACATGTAAAAAACAACGGCACTCAATTGAGTAATTACCAAGGAGACGTAAAAGACAACGTTTTCACCACTCGTTTACAATACAGATGGTAATCTGGAATTACGATTTGTCATAAAATCGAAAATTAATTCTTTAATTGCTGAATTGTGCTATTGTTGCTAACTTGTTTATCCAATTTTTTTCGGACTTTCGGACTAAACATTGAACCAATAAAACCAAAGATATGAACAACAAAATCGAGATATTAAAAGAAAAGATTCAAAAAGCTCATTTAGGCGGCGGACAAGCACGTATTGATAGTCAGCATAAAAAAGGAAAGCTGACCGCTCGTGAGCGTATTCATTTTTTACTTGATGAAGGTAGTTTCGAAGAAATTGGAATGATGGTTACCCATCGAAGTACCGATTTCGGTATGGAAAATGAAAAATATTTAGGCGATGGTGTGGTGACTGGTTATGGCACCGTTAATGGACGTCTCACTTATGTTTTCTCTCAAGACTTTACCGTTTTTGGTGGTTCGCTGTCTGAAACTCATGCCGAAAAAATATGTAAAATCATGGATATGGCCATGAAAAACGGAGCACCAATTATTGGCTTAAATGACAGTGGTGGTGCTCGTATTCAGGAGGGCGTAGTATCCTTAGGTGGTTATGCTGATATTTTTTATCGCAACGTACAAGCCTCGGGCGTAATCCCACAATTATCTGCTATTATGGGTCCTTGTGCCGGTGGTGCAGTGTATTCTCCTGCAATCACCGATTTTATTTTGATGGTAGAAAACACCTCCTATATGTTCGTAACGGGACCGAACGTGGTTAAAACCGTTACCCACGAAGAGGTAAGTTCAGAGGAATTGGGCGGTGCAAGTACTCATGCAACCAAATCGGGTGTAACGCATTTTGCCTGTGCCAACGAAATTGAAGCCATTAACCAGCTGAAAAAGATTTTAAGCTACGTACCTCAAAATTGTGAAGACAATGCCCCTGCCCAACCTTACGAAATCAGAAATGAAGAAAGACTGTCTTTAAACGATATTCTTCCTTCTAATGCAAATCAGCCTTATGACATTAGAGAGGTGATTGCCCAAGTTGCCGACGAAGAGTCGTTTCTAGAAGTACACGCTGCTTACGCTGAAAATATCGTTGTTGGATTTGCCCGTTTGGCAGGCCGTAGCATTGGCGTGATAGCCAACCAACCTGCTTATTTAGCCGGTGTTTTAGATAATAATGCTTCGGTAAAAGCTGCTCGTTTTGTACGTTTTTGCGACTGTTTCAATATTCCATTGTTGGTTTTTGAAGATGTACCGGGATTTTTACCAGGCACTGATCAAGAGTGGAACGGCATCATTACCAACGGAGCAAAATTACTGTATGCGTTTAGCGAGGCAACGGTACCTCGTATCACCGTAATTACCAGAAAAGCTTACGGAGGCGCTTATGATGTAATGAATTCCAAACATATTGGTGCCGATATGAATTACGCTTGGCCAAGCGCTGAAATTGCGGTAATGGGCGCTAAGGGGGCAGCAGAAATCATCTTTAAAAGAGAAATCAGCAATGCTGAAAACCCCGAAGAGAAATGGTTGGAGAAAGAAAAGCTCTACTCAGATATCTTTGCAAACCCATACCGAGCAGCTGAACGTGGTTTTGTGGATGAAGTAATTGAGCCATCTAAAACCAGAGAAAAACTAATTAGAGCTTTTAAAATGCTCGAAAACAAAGTTGTGAATATGCCTAGGAAAAAACATGGCAACATTCCGCTTTAGGATATTAAAATGCAAAACATACTCAAAAAAAGCGATGTGATTTTGATGGCCTTTTGTACAGGTCTAATCGTAGCAAATATTTACTATTGCCAACCACTGGTTATATTAATTGCGAAAGATTTCAAATTAAGTGAAAGCGACGCAGGCAGTATTACCTTTTTAACACAAGCTGGTTATGCCATTGGCTTGTTCCTATTGGTGCCATTGGGCGATATGTTTGAAAAGAAAAAGCAGATTCTCTTTACTACTGCCTTAGCAATAGTTGCGCTGATTATCGCTGGTTTTTCCAAAAGCTTCTTTTTATTAGAATTGGCCAGTGTGCTCATTGGCGCCTGTTCCATCGTACCACAGTTGATTTTACCATTAACCGCGTCTTTAAGTAATGATGAAAACCGCGGTGCAAATATTGGAATAGTGATGAGCGGCTTATTGGTTGGAATTTTAGCTTCCAGGGCGGTAAGCGGCGTAATAGGAGATTTGCTAGGCTGGCGTGCCGTTTTCCTAATTGCAGCTGCAATATGCACCTTACTTATTTTTTTAATGGCCATTCGCTTTCCAAAAAACCTACCAACGTTCAAAGGAAGCTATAGGGAATTGATGAGCTCGATGTTTGGTTATATCAAAACGCAACCTGTACTCAGGGAAGCATCCTTGATCAACTTCTTCGCCTTTATTGTAATTATGGGATTTTGGACTACCATGGTACTTTATCTGGCAAATCCACCTCATCAATTTAGCACTTATCAAATTGGGTTATTTGGCATTGCTGGAGCAGCAGGTGCATTAGCAGCACCTTTAGTTGGAAAGTTAAGTGGCGGTACCAATCCACGTAAAAACTTAATGATTGGATTTATTTTAGAACTGATCAGCGTAGCACTTTTCTACTTTACTAGCCATAATGTTTTTCTATTTGTAGTTGGAATTATCTTGATAGACATCGGCCAACAGGCCATTCATGTGACTAATCAAACCAGAATTTACACGCTAGTTCCAGAAGCTCGCAACCGCCTTAACACCATTTTCATGTCAGTAAGTTTTGTAGGAGCGGCCTGTGGTTCTGCATTAGGTTTATGGTTATGGGCTGCTGGTGGTTGGACAATATTTTGTGCAGGAATTACGGCCATCATCATTTTAAATATGCTGATTTATCAATTATATTCGAAGAAAAATTAAACTATGAAACCATCTAAAACGCTTCTCAAGCTCTCATTTGCCCTATTATGTTCAATTTTACCCCTGATGGGCTACGCTCAGCAAGACACATCAAAAAAAACTGAGCAATTAAACGAAGTAACTTCTTTAAATAAAATTAGCATCTATCTACCAGGTGTGGCACTAGAGCGAGAGCAGAAAATTAGCAGATCGTCAACTTTATCGCTAGGCATAAATTATCATTTTACGTTTTTACGAAGCTATTATTTATCTTATGACTACTATTTTTCTGGAGGTTATGTTCAAACCAGTAATTACAAGATGGCGTCCAACAGCAAATTGAAAGCTGTACCAGGTGCAAATCTCAACTATCGCTATTATTATAACCTAGATAAAAGGGTTGCTAAAAACAAAAATATCGCTAACAATTCTGCAAATTATATAGGTTTAGATGTAGCCTCAATATTTCCTACCTTAATAGACCAAAAGAACCAATATGACTATCAAATAATGATTACTCCAAATTGGGGAGTACAACGCAATGCTTCTTTAACGGTAAATGGAGAATTTGCAATTGGGCCTTCACTCGTGATAAATCCATACGAAACATTGATTGGAATTGGTTTAAAGGCTGGCTTTTCATTTCGCTTCTAACATCATGAATGCCGTAGTAGTAGAGCAAATTTTTCCTGCGCTCACCTGGCGCATCAGGCAGTTGGCCATGTATCCTGAAAAGGAGATTACCGATATGGAACTCACAGAAGATTGGGACGGGATGCACTTTGGGCTTTACTACGAGCACGAACTTACTGCGGTAGTGTCCTTATTTATCGATGGCACAACAGCCCAGTTCAGAAAAATGGCCGTTTTACCAAGCGACCAACGCAAGGGGTTTGGTTTCCAATTGCTCAGCTATGTAATCAATTACTGCAAAGATCAAGGTATACAATTGTTATGGTGCAATGCCCGTGTTGATGCAGTAGAGTTTTATAAAAAATTTGGTTTCGCTGCCATTGGTGAGCCTTATTTACGAAACCAAATTGCTTATATCAAAATGGAGCTTACTTTTTAGGCAGTGCTCTGTTTAAATCCATTACAGGTGTTAACCCTTCGGATGGTATATAAATAATCTGGGGTAAGCTACCTTTATCTGCCAATTTTTCCAGCGTTCTGATAAACAAATATTGGTTATACGTAGGCGATAGAGTTCCGTTTTCTACCCTCATCGCTTCGGCCATTCCCTTTGCTCGTTCAATTTCTGCAGCGGCATTTAACTTTTCTGCTTCTAGTCTTGCTTTTGCTTCTTCTACCAAAATTCTTCGGTTTTGTTCTGCCTTTGCCATCTCGGCCTTACCTGCCATTTCCTGTTGCCATACATTATAGCGTGGCAAACCCCACATCAATGCAATAATTACAATCAGCACAAAAAGTGCTGCAGGAATGAAAATTTTAATTGCGTTCATAAATGATATTTTTTACAGTTTTTTGGAATATACTGATTTCCTGTCAAAATTCTATAAATGGGTTTCAAATGATGCCGTTAAATTGTACATTTACCATCATACATAAATAAAACTATGGCAAAAAAGAAAGACGAAAATAAAAAACACGTGCCTGTAGTTACCAAAAAATCACTACAGTTTTTCGAGAAATATATCAATAATGCAGCTCCTACTGGCTACGAATGGGAAGGACAAAAACTTTGGTTAGATTACCTTAAGCCTTACGTAGACGAAACTTTCGTTGACAACTATGGCACTGCTGTTGGTGTAATTAACCCTAAAGCAGATTATAAGGTGGTTATTGAAGCACATGCCGATGAAATTTCTTGGTATGTAAATTACATCACTAATGATGGATTGATTTATGTAATTCGTAACGGTGGTTCCGATCATCAAATTGCACCTTCAAAAAGAGTAAATATACACACCGAGAATGGTTTTGTGAAGGCTGTTTTTGGTTGGCCTGCTATACACACTCGTCATGGCGAAAAAGAACAAGCTCCTGAATTGAAAAACATTTTCTTAGACTGCGGATGCACCAGTAAAGAAGAAGTTGAAGCCCTAGGCATTCATGTAGGTTGTGTAATTACTTACGAAGATGAGTTTATGGTATTGAATGATCGCTATTACGTTGGCCGTGCTTTAGACAACCGTGCCGGTGGATTTATGATTGCTGAAGTAGCTCGTTTACTAAAAGAGAACAAGAAAAAACTACCTTTCGGCTTATACATTGTAAACTCTGTACAGGAAGAAATTGGCTTACGTGGTGCCGAAATGATTGCGCATCGCATTAAACCTAATGTAGCTATCGTAACCGATGTAACCCACGACACGACGACGCCAATGATCAATAAAATTACGCAAGGCGATCTGTCAGCAGGTAAAGGACCAGTGGTTTCATACGCCCCAGCCGTACAAACCAACCTTAATAAACTACTGATTAAAACTGCAGAAAAAGCAGGTATTCCATTCCAACGTCAGGCTTCATCGCGTTCAACAGGAACTGATACCGATGCTTTTGCCTATTCAAATGGCGGCGTACCTTCGGCATTGATTTCGCTGCCGTTGCGCTACATGCACACCACCGTAGAAATGGTACACAAAGAAGATGTGGACAATGTAATCAGCTTAATTTACGAAAGCTTATTGGCCATTAAAAACGGACAGGATTTTAGAGAGTTTAAATAACATACAATGTCATTTCGACGATAGGAGAAATCTGCAATGTAGTAGTAAAAGCTATGAACTTGCAGATTTTTTCTTTTCAATTTATTTTAGAAAAGCAAATCACAGCTACTATACTAGCCAGCCCCGCTTTTCGCTAAAATCTTTTTGCGGTTTATAGTACTCAAACTTCGTAAGTTTTAAAAACTTACGAAGTTGAAAAAATGTGCAACAAAAAGTATTTCCGCTCCAATCGGGTTTAGTTTACTTAGGCTTCTGCCAGAAAACCAACAAAAGCCCCCCTCAATTTGCCAAATAGACCTGATTGAACGAAAAGCCCGTAAGCGAGTGCAACGAGTGCGGACTTGAAGTGAAAGCAGGACTTTCCGAAGTGTAATGCTACAGTTCCTGCTCTTCAAATAATTTCATCCAATATCATTTCGAAATACGGGCAACTGCTAATAAAAGCTTCCGTCGCCCCTACGCATAATCTGTCTGCCATTGCGCCCTTTTGCGCCGCTCCATTTCTGCAAACGGATATTTGCTCTTAGCATAAAATACCTGCTCAATGCATTGGTACGGGTTTCGGTCTTCACCAAATCAGTGACGTTGAGGTTAACAAAATTGTTTTGCTTCAAAATATCGAAGGCTTGGAAAGTGATAGACGCCCTACGTTTCAAAAATTCTTTTTGCAAATAAGCGTTGATTACCAAAGGATTACTAGTAATATTTGAATTAATTCCACTTACAAAATTCTTGCTGCCACTGTAACCTATAATCAACGATTGCCACAAGTAGAAACGACCATCGATATTAAATGCCAGCGTTTTGGTGTTAATCACATTTGGACTAATAGTATTTTGGCTTTTTGTGATATTATACGAAACATTTGGATTAACCTCCAACCACTCGTTTGGCGTAATGCGTGGACCAAAACGTTCCGTAATATTCCAAGTACGTGTAATGCTTTCAATATTATTACTCATGGATACACCATGGTTATAGTTCACATTACCACTCAAAGACAGGTTATATTTTCGATCATTTAGTTGCTTACTAACGGAATAGTTGCCCCCAATCCGATAACCTCCATTCATGTTGGTATAGCGAGTTTCGTTGCGTAACAGTTGATTATTACTGTTAAATATTTGAACAATGTTACTCACAACAGCATTGTCAATTAGTGTTCCATTGGCATTTACCGAATAATTTAACTTATGGTTAGCAATGTAATTGTTATAGCTAAGGTTTAAGGTATGATTAAAGGTAACTTTCAAATCGGGATTACCAACTATGGTATTCTGAGGATTTGAAACATCTCTCACTGGCTGAATCTGATCAAAGGTAGGTTCCTTTGCGTTACCCGAATAATTGGCCTGCAAACTATGGGTTTTAGAAAACTGATATTGAAACCTCGCTATCGGAATTAAATTAAAACTATTTCGGTTGGTAGTAGTTCCCAAGCTCACTTTTGTGCCACTTAAAACGGCGGGCACTCCAGTAATCCCTAAAGAGAACTTCACCTTGGAGGTATTTGACAAACCGTATCGATAATTTAGTGCAATACGAGCTTGAGTGAACGAATAATCGTAAATATTGCTCAAGGAATCAACTACGCTCCGATTTTCAGAAGCATCTATGTTACTCGTTATAGCTTTATTATCATAACCGTTGTAATTGAGCTGCGCATTTAGCTCAAACTGACTGTTAGCGGCAATAGGTTCTACATAGGTAAAACTGCCTCGATAATTAGAAGTCAGATTCCTACGTTCAATTAACCGATGTACTAAGGAGTCTAACGAATTAATGTCATCCTTATAAAACTTGGTATTACGTTCCTGATCAGACTCCTGATTAGATGTGTTAAAACTGAACTGAAGGGAAAAATTTCTACGTGGTTTATTGAAAATATGCTGATAAAAAACTGTTGCTCCAATATTTGGGCGTGTATTTTTACCAATATTACTACCTAATTGATTTTGGGTAATTAAAGCTCCAGACTGCCCAATGCTTGAGCTGCTACTGCTATTGCTTGAGGAAAGCGTAATTTCAGGAGTGATTCTTAAAAAATTATTGCTATCAATGTCTGCTTCTAACTCGAAATTAAAATTATGGCTTTTAGTTTTGTTATCTCTTTCGCTTTCATTGGTGGAAAAGATTGTTCCATTGGTAGTATAGAACTCCGATAAGCTACTATTCAAAGAATTCACATTACTATAATTGTAGCGATAATTGGTATTGATTCGTATTTTCTTACCGATTTGATCTCTATAGGAAAATGCTGATACACCATTGTTGGTTGTGCCGCCACTACCGCTGCTAGAGTTCCCGTTGTTACCTCCGCCAGCACCTGCTCCGCCTCTGCCAGCGCCACCACCACCATTATTGCCGCCGTTCCCTCTGTTTCCACCGCCGCCGTTAACGTTACCACCACTATCGCCGGTAAAGGCGCCAGCATTTGCTACACCATTTACAGTATTATTTAAGCGTAAGTTTAATGATAGACTTTGATTTCCATTCAATCGAGTACCAAAAAGTGAGGTTTCATAACGTTCGTTACTGCCAGCGCCAGCATTTATATTCGCAGAATTACCAACTGATTTGTCTGTTCTGGTTACAATGTTTAATATTTTCTCAGGATCTCCATCTTTGATTCCCGTTCTGGCCGCCTGGTCACCGTAATCATCAACAATTTGTATCTTATCTACAATTTCTGCAGGTAAATTTTGGATCGCAGCAGCTACGTCGCCACCAGCGTAGGTTTTTCCGTTAATTTTTGCCTTAGTGATGTTATTGCCTTGATGGATAAGCGTCCCATCATTGCCAACTTCCATGCCTTCCATCTTCTTTAACAGCTCATCAACCGTAGCATTTTCTCTTACAATATAATCACTCGCTTTATACTCAACGGTATCCGTTTTATACGTAATCGAAGGCGTGCCGTTAACTACCACCTCATTTAGCGTATTAGCCATTGGTTGTAAGATAATGGGATCCATTACAATTCTTGGCACAGCGTCATTCTGCTTATATTTATTAACTTGCTGCTTATAGCCCATCATCGTAAGGCTCATGGTGTAAGTAGCTTGTTTTACATTTTTAAATACAAATATACCATCCGGATTAGTACTGGTAATTAACGTGTCTTTTTCCGAAGTAAGTCTAACGGTTACCCCTGGCACACCTAAATCTGTCGAATCTTTTACAATGCCGCTTATTTCTCTTACGGCAACTGGCGGTGGAACATTTTTACCTCGAGCTGGAACTTGGGCATAAGCTAACTGACAGCAGCTTAACAATAGTATTGCGAAAGAAAATGCTAAAAATGACGGTAGCTGTTTTGCTTGGTTATTCTTATCTATCATCACTTCTGCACAATATATTTACCCCAGAAATCTGTTGCTACCATTAAGTCTTGTTGTGCCATGTTTCCATTACCACCAAAGCCACCTCTATTGTTACCGCCACTAAAACCTCCGGCATTTGGACGAACGGCGAAATTACCGCCTTGTCTTCCATTTAATTTGATTTGGTATGCGATTTCCTTTTTGTCGTCAATATTTATCGCTAACACAGACAAAGGGACTGCAATTTCGCAGAAATATGCTTTTTGCTCATCCATTTTTGCCACAGCTTTAATTCCGTATTCATTATAAATTGAAATTAATGAGTCTGGAATTTGAGCAAAGCCTTTAATCTTAATCTCTTTGATCGCCGCCAACTGTGCCTTACGTTGTTCATAAGCTAACGAATCACGCTGAGCTTCAGTTTGATCACTTCTATTCATACGCATACCCTGCTGGCCTTGCCTATTATTACCCATACCGGCGCCTTGTCTATTTGCATTATTCCTGACGATTAAAGGGTACGTAATTGTAAAAGCTTCTTCTTCTCTTTTTTTACCTTTTGTATTAATACTGAAAGAAATACCTCCCGCAAATATTTTCGTGATGGTTTCACTACTAGCAGCTCTTACTGCGATGTATAAATTTTTTTCGTCGTTTGCAATGGTGTAAAAAATGCCAGTTCGTTTGTTATCCGCAGAAAAATCATTCCATTCAAGATTACGACCATCAATTCTTAATGTTTTTGGAGCTGAAATACTTCCATTTTGAATGTCTGGTAGTTTTTGCGCAGAACTACAGAGATTTCCTAATAGCATTATTAGAAAAAAAGCGTAAAATAGTTTCATATTGTGTTGGTTTACATTTGTTGTGTAATAGGCATAGACATAAAAAAACTCAAAAGGATTAAAAAAATAAACACAAAAAAAATCCCCAGCTAAAACTGAGGATTTGAATGTTTCTATTATTTAGTGGATGTTGACTTATAAGTTTCAGCTAACTTAAGCGCATTATAGGCATTAACTATACCGCCGCTCGCACACAATTCAGAGAAATTAACTCGCACGGTTTCTTCTTTATCGTTCACATATTTAACTTTTCTGTTCACTTTAGTTACCGATTTCATGATGATGTCTTTAACATCTGTAGCGGTTAACTCTGGATGATAACTTAATATCAATGCTGCTAAGCCAGAAACCACCGGAGCTGCCATACTAGTTCCATCAAATTCTTCGTAGTTATTGTTCGGCGTTGTTGAATTGATCATAAAACCTGGAGCAAAAACATCTACATTATATTTCCCATAATTGGAGAAAGAGGCCTTTAAATTGTCATCATCTTTATACGCACTTGCTCCTACGGTAATCCAATTCTTCGCATGTGGAAGTTGATATTTTGCACTATCTAATGGCGCCGGCTTAGCGAAAGGATCACGTCTTGGTGCACCACTTGTACCACCATTCATAGAGTTTGCTGGAGGTGGTGTGAATGGCTTCACTTCGGGCTTCTTATGTTTCCTTTCGTATTCGTCGGCCTCTGGACTATCATAGTATTTTGTCGGATAGTTTTCAGTTAAATCTACATTTTGATTGTCATTACCTGCTGCATGAACTAGCAGTACACCCTTTGATTCAGCGTACTTGATCGCCTCATCTACTACCTTTTTGTCCCATTTATAGCCCTTTCCAAAGCTCATGTTCACTACTCTCGCTCCATTATCAACCGCATATCTAATACCGTTTGCAACATCCTTATCTCGTTCATCACCCTGTGGTACCACCCTGATAGTCATAATACTGACACTGTTGGCCACTCCTTTAACGCCGACATCATTTTGCCTATTAGCGCCTATAATTCCTGATACGTGACTACCATGCTCAGCATCAGGACCAATCACATCGTTATTACCATAAATTCGCTCATTCGAATTTTCATAATTATCGCCTACCAGTTCAGCTCTAGCATCATAACTCTCGTTTAAATTATAACGCAACATCTGATCTAATTCCTTATATCCCTTTTCTATCGACTTATAAAACTTCTCGATACTGCCTTCGTCTTTGGAACCTTTTCTTACTATCTTTTTAATATAACCTTCCATCTCGTCATCAGCGTTATATTTATCAATATCTTCTAGGGACGGGATTTTCTTGCCATTTACTGAAGCTACAGAATCCATCATCTTCTTAATAGCAATGTAAATGGGGAATGCAGAACTTGCTTCATCGTATCGCTTGCCGAAATCGGATACCACACGTTTGTATAAAGCATATTCCGCTTTCTCAGCGCTATCCAGGACAGTAGTTCTAATGACAGACCTATATTTTGGTTCAAATTTTCTCTTGATTCTAACTAATTCCAAATTATCATACTCCAAATTCTTACCCTTCGAACCAATGAAATTCCAGCCATGTACATCATCAATGTATCCGTTACCGTCATCATCAATACCATTATTTGGAATTTCCTTCTTATTTGTCCAAAGTACATCTTTTAAATCTTCATGTTTGAGATCTGTACCGCCGTCTATTACAGCAACAATAATTTTTTCCTTTGGCTTCTTAGTACTTAATAACTCCTTGTAAGCTTTCTCAGTACTGATACCAAAATAACCGTCAACAGCTAAATCAAGGTTAAACCAGTTAGGGGGAAGTTTTACATTTTTGTCTTGAGCGTATGCAACACTCATTGAAAAAGTAAAAAGAATTATGGGAATTATTTTCTTGAAGATATTCATACACACAATGCTAAATTTCAATATACGAAAATAACCATTTAAAAAAATAGCCTTTGTAACAATAAGAAAACTTTAACAAAAATTAACGAAGAACTAATGAGTTTATAAAAATATTGACGTCTATTTAGTGATGTCGGAAGTGAATCTATTGCCAAATAAAGATGTACACTTACAATTCAATATCAAGTTGTTGTCTATTTATATTATTTAAAGATGGTTTAGCTTGTTCGCTCTGCGCTGCTGTGCGTGCGCTGGATATTTGGGCTTGTGGCCCGTGGGGTTGCTGTTTTTTGGCCACAAAAAAGCCCCCGATCATTGCTGAAGGGGGGCTGTAAGGATAGGCACCGACCTACTCTCCCACGTGTTACCGCAGTACCATCGGCTCGGATGGGCTTAACTTCTCTGTTCGGAATGGGAAGAGGTGGACACCATCGATATAGGCACCTGAATATCTTTATGATTATCAGTTGATAATAATGACATATTATTGAAAGAAGTCAATGGGAAGAACAAACAACGTGTGTGCAGCCTTGAAAGCTTCGGGCTATTAGTAATACTCGACTGTGGTGTCGCCACCTTTACATCTGTATCCTATCGACGTAGTAGTCTGCTACGGCCCTGTATGGAATCCTCATCTCGTGGCTAGTTTCGCACTTAGATGCTTTCAGCGCTTATCTATTCCCAGCGTAGCTACTCTGCAATGCCCCTGGCGGAACAACAGATTCACTAGAGGCTGGTCCAACCCGGTCCTCTCGTACTAAGGTCAGCCCCACTCAAGATTCCTACGCCCACAACAGATAGGGACCGAACTGTCTCGCGACGTTCTGAACCCAGCTCGCGTGCCACTTTAATCGGCGAACAGCCGAACCCTTGGGACCTTCTCCAGCCCCAGGATGTGACGAGCCGACATCGAGGTGCCAAACCTCCCCGTCGATATGAGCTCTTGGGGGAGATCAGCCTGTTATCCCCAGCGTACCTTTTATCCTTTGAGCGATGGCCCTTCCATGCAGAACCACCGGATCACTATATCCGTCTTTCGACCCTGATCGGCCTGTATGCCTCACAGTCAAGCAAGCTTATGCTATTGCACTCCCCGTACGGTTACCAAGCGTACTGAGCTTACCTTTGAAAGCCTCCGTTACCTTTTTGGAGGCGACCACCCCAGTCAAACTACCCATCAAACAATGTCCCCCGGATTTCCGGGGTTAGACACCGAATACAGAAAGGGTGGTATTTCAACGTTGGCTCCACGACGCCTGGCGACGCCGCTTCAAAGCCTCCCACCTATCCTACACATCCTGTACCCAATGTCAATGTTAAACTGTAGTGAAGGTGCATGGGGTCTTTCCGTCCCGTTGCGGGTACCCGGCGTCTTCACCGGGACCACAATTTCACCGAGCTCATGGCTGAGACAGCGCCCAGATCGTTACACCATTCGTGCAGGTCGGAACTTACCCGACAAGGAATTTCGCTACCTTAGGACCGTTATAGTTACGGCCGCCGTTTACTGGGGCTTCGATTCAATGCTTCTCATTGCTGATGACATCCCCTCTTAACCTTCCAGCACCGGGCAGGTGTCAGGCCTTATACCTCATCTTTCGATTTTGCAAAGCCATGTGTTTTTGTTAAACAGTCGCCTGGGCCTTTTCACTGCGGCTGACATTGCTGCCAGCGCCCCTTCTCCCGAAGTTACAGGGCCATTTTGCCGAGTTCCTTAGCCATGATTCACTCGAGCACCTTAGAATTCTCATCCCGGATACCTGTGTCGGTTTGCGGTACGAGCTTTTATAACCTGGAGCTTAGCGGTTTTTCTTGGAAGTCTGATTACCTGCGCTATCCACTTGCCCGAAGGCTCGCGGTACTATCGACTTTCGGCACTCACGGCGGATTTGCCTACCGTGCGTATACCTACCGTCTTCAACGGCCTATTCCGTCAGGCCGCGGCAGTTCCACTACTCCGTCCCCACATCGCAATTATAAAAGGTACGGGAATATTAACCCGTTGTCCATCGACTACCCCCTTCGGGTTCGCCTTAGGCCTCGACTAACCCTGATCCGATTAGCGTTGATCAGGAAACCTTATCCTTTCGGTGGGCGGGTTTCTCTCCCGCCTTATCGTTACTTATGCCTACATTTGCTTTTCCGGAAGCTCCACCACAGCTCGCGCTACAGCTTCGCCGCCGCCGGAATGCTCCCCTACCGATATATTTCAATCCCATAGCTTCGGTGTACAGTTTGATGCCCGTTTATTATCCATGCACGATCGCTCGACTAGTGAGCTGTTACGCACTCTTTAAATGAATGGCTGCTTCCAAGCCAACATCCTAGCTGTCTATGCAATCGCACCTCGTTAGTTCAACTTAACCGTAACTTGGGGACCTTAGCTGATGGTCTGGGTTCTTTCCCTCTCGGCCATGGACCTTAGCACCCATAGCCTCACTGCCGGCCATATTATACAGCATTCGGAGTTTGTCTGGATTTGGTAGGATTTGACTCCCCCGCACCCAATCAGTAGCTCTACCTCTGTATAACTCGATGCCGACGCTGTTCCTAAAAACATTTCGGGGAGTACGAGCTATTTCCCAGTTTGATTAGCCTTTCACCCCTACCCTCAGGTCATCCGGAAACTTTTCAACGTTTATCGGTTCGGTCCTCCATTACGTGTTACCGCAACTTCAACCTGCCCAAGGGTAGATCACAAGGTTTCGCGTCTACCTCCACTGACTGTGCGCCCTGTTCAGACTCGCTTTCGCTTCGGATCCGTGCCTGAAGCACTTAACCTTGCCAGTGAAGAGTAACTCGTAGGCTCATTATGCAAAAGGCACGCCGTCACCCCATACAGGGCTCCGACCGCTTGTAAGTACACGGTTTCAGGTTCTATTTCACTCCCCTGTTCGGGGTTCTTTTCACCTTTCCCTCACGGTACTGGTCCACTATCGGTCTCTCGGGAGTATTTAGCCTTACCGGATGGTGCCGGCAGATTCCCACAAGGCGTCTCCGACCTCGCGGTACTCAGGATGCTGTTAGGCTAATGGTGCTTACGTGTACGGGGCTATCACCCTATCTTGCCAGGCTTCCCATCCTGTTCCACTTCGCTGCATTATAACCACGTCACAGTCCTACAACCCCACCCATGCCGTAACATGGATGGTTTGGGCTCTTTCCCTTTCGCTCGCCACTACTCAGGAAATCATTGTTATTTTCTCTTCCTCTGCTTACTTAGATGTTTCAGTTCGGCAGGTTCGCTCTTATTGTGCCATGTCTTCAACATGGCGGGTTTCCCCATTCGGAAATCGCCGGATCGAGTCTCATTTGCAGATCCCCGGCGCTTATCGCAGCTTATCACGTCCTTCATCGCCTCCGAGAGCCAAGGCATCCCCCGTGTACTCTTTCTTACTTTCTTCCACTCGTGCGCCTTTTGCGCCGCACGGTGTGCTTTTTTGCTCTTGTCATGATGTCTCATCCCCGATGCAAGACCGGGAGAGCACAAACACAACAGTCGCCTATTGTTGTTTGCTCTTCTTTTTTAACTTCTTCCAATATGTCAAAGAACTTCCTGAAGTATAGGGTTAAAAGCTGAAAGTTGAAAGTATTGCTACCTTTTACCTTTGACCTTTGACTTTTCACTTCCAAGTGGAGAATAACGGAGTCGAACCGTTGACCTCCTGCGTGCAAGGCAGGCGCTCTAGCCAGCTGAGCTAATCCCCCAAAAAAACTTGTCCGTAGTCCCGTCCAGATTTGAACTGGAGACCCCTACATTATCAGTGTAGTGCTCTAACCAGGCTGAGCTACGGGACTATATCGATGTGCCATCTTTACTTCCCTGCCCAGTGGCCGGTAAGACCTGCGGCTTTCATCTTCTTGGTGTTTCTTTTTTCCTTTTTCGAGATATACATTATCATTTTGTGCGCAGCGGGTGGCCGGGACCACTCCAGAAAGGAGGTATTCCAGCCGCACCTTCCGGTACGGCTACCTTGTTACGACTTAGCCCCAGTTACCGGTTTTACCCTAGGCCGCTCCTTGCGGTTACGGACTTTAGGTACCCCCAGCTTCCATGGCTTGACGGGCGGTGTGTACAAGGCCCGGGAACGTATTCACCGCGTCATTGCTGATACGCGATTACTAGCGAATCCAACTTCACGGGGTCGAGTTGCAGACCCCGATCCGAACTGTGAACGGCTTTTTGAGATTGGCATTACATTGCTGTATAGCTGCCCTCTGTACCGTCCATTGTAGCACGTGTGTAGCCCCGGACGTAAGGGCCATGATGACTTGACGTCGTCCCCTCCTTCCTCTCTGTTTGCACAGGCAGTCTGAATAGAGTCCCCACCATTACATGCTGGCAACTATTCATAGGGGTTGCGCTCGTTGCGGGACTTAACCCAACACCTCACGGCACGAGCTGACGACAGCCATGCAGCACCTAGTTTCGTGCCCCGAAGGGCGCATCCATCTCTGGATACTTCACTAACTTTCAAGCCCGGGTAAGGTTCCTCGCGTATCATCGAATTAAACCACATGCTCCTCCGCTTGTGCGGGCCCCCGTCAATTCCTTTGAGTTTCACCCTTGCGGGCGTACTCCCCAGGTGGAACACTTAACGCTTTCGCTTAGCCGCTGACCGTTTATCGCCAACAGCGAGTGTTCATCGTTTAGGGCGTGGACTACCAGGGTATCTAATCCTGTTCGATCCCCACGCTTTCGTGCCTCAGCGTCAATAAAACCATAGTAAGCTGCCTTCGCAATCGGTGTTCTGTGACATATCTATGCATTTCACCGCTACTTGTCACATTCCGCCTACCTCTAGTCCATTCAAGCCCATCAGTATCAAGGGCACTGCGATGGTTGAGCCACCGTCTTTCACCCCTGACTTAACAGGCCGCCTACGCACCCTTTAAACCCAATAAATCCGGATAACGCTTGGATCCTCCGTATTACCGCGGCTGCTGGCACGGAGTTAGCCGATCCTTATTCTTACGGTACATTCAGCTCGCTACACGTAGCGAGGTTTATTCCCGTACAAAAGCAGTTTACAACCCGGAGGGCCGTCTTCCTGCACGCGGCATGGCTGGTTCAGGCTTGCGCCCATTGACCAATATTCCTTACTGCTGCCTCCCGTAGGAGTCTGGTCCGTGTCTCAGTACCAGTGTGGGGGGC
Organism: Pedobacter sp.; assembly: GCF_965249885.1. Lineage (GTDB taxonomy): Bacteria > Bacteroidota > Bacteroidia > Sphingobacteriales > Sphingobacteriaceae > Pedobacter. The sequence goes on from NZ_OZ252254.1 coordinate 1,016,335, forward strand.
CATCCTCTCAGATCCCCTAGCCATCGTCGCCTTGGTGGGCCGTTACCCCGCCAACTAGCTAATGGCACGCATGCCCATCCTTCTCCCATAAATGTTTGACCCCTCGATGATGCCATCGTGTGGTCTTATGCGGTATTAATCCGGATTTCTCCGGGCTATCCCCCAGAAAAGGGTAGGTTGCATACGCGTTACGCACCCGTGCGCCGGTCTCAGGGAAGCAAGCTTCCCATACCCCTCGACTTGCATGTATTAGGCCTGCCGCTAGCGTTCATCCTGAGCCAGGATCAAACTCTCCATTGTAAAATGTGAATTCGAACGCTGACACATCTATTAACTAAAATTGATTTGTCTGTTCTTTATTATGTTGTCTGTAAGAACCGACCTAAGAAAACAGCTGGCTGTATGTACTTTACAGTAGCATCTTCGCCCCGCTGCGCTTTTAAAAATGATATCTCTTTAATGAACTTCCCGGCACGCATCACTGCGGCCTGTATATGTTGCAAACCCGTGCCGTGTTTCGGCGGCCTTAATGCTCCGCGTCAGTTCTGCACATCGTTGTTCCAGTCTTTTCTTTATCGTTATCAAACTCCGTCTGGTAACTCCCGTTTCGTTTGGGACTGCAAAGGTAGGAAACTTTTTCTATTCCGCAAATAAAAAATAATTTATTTTTTATTTGCCTTTCTTCACCTCATCTCCCCCCATTTCCCTCTTCTTTCAAATTCCCCTCTTCCTCCGAAGCGGAGTGCAAAGGTAGCAAAAATTAAAACCCCTGCAATACTGTAGCAGCTATTTTTTCAGTAAATAAACACAACACTCTGGAATACAGCTCAAAAAATTTAAAAGTTATATAAACAAAATCCCGAAAACGTTGTTTACGCCCAAAATTATAAGATTACGAACATCAACCGTATACTGCATAGCATCAGTTGACTCTATAAAAATGGCTAGTATAATATTATTCATGTTTATTAGCTTGATTAAAATGTTGCGCCTACTGTTTATATATATCAAATAGATTGGAGACGATATATACATTATATGAGTTAACATATCACGTATCACATAAGGAATAGCACACACAGCGAGCAACTGTTTTATAACTTGGCATTGCCATCATACAGAATAGTAGCTATTAGTATATATATAATGCATTGCGATATGCGATACAAGAACAGTTTTTTAGACGCTTTGGATTGACAACGTTTATAGCAGCATTGGTATTGCAAAATAAACCCGATGGAAATGGAAAGCCCGGATCCCGATTTAAATCGGGAACGGACTTGTAATGTACAGCGGGGCTAAAGTAGATAGGAGCAGCTAAGCATATTTCCATATCTTATTATATATATGTTGTTCTTTGTTAAAATTTGTTAAGTATTTTAAAGCTGAAAAGGGTTTAACTAGCTTAGCCTTTATTATTTAATTGACGTTATCGTATTATTACCTTATCTTTGCAAAATGTTTAAAATTAAACACCTTATTATTTCTTGTATTGCCGTAGCTATTTTGGCGCTTGGTGCTTGTAAAAGTCGTTTCGAAAAATTGCGTTTGAGCAATGATGTGGCTAAAAAATATCAAGAGGGAATTAGGCTATACAATAAGAAGGACTACTCGAAGGCCTTAATTTTATTTGAAGGCTTAGTACAAAAGTATAGGGGAACGGCAGAAGCTGAGGATTTGAACTATTATTATGCATATACGTTATATCGTTTAAAGGATTACACAACTGCGAGATATAAGTTTAAAGAATTTGCTGATACATACCCTGCGAGTAAAAATGCTGAAGAGTGTAGATATATGGGGGCTTATTGCTTTTATCTGGACTCTCCAAAATCTTCGTTAGACCAAGAGAATACTTACAAAGCAATTGACGCATTGCAGCTTTTTATTAACCTGTATCCTAAAAGTGATAGGGCAACGCAAGCGGCGCAGTACATTGCTAACTTAAGGGATAAACTAGAAAAGAAAGCCTTTGACAATGCCAAACTATATTACGATTTAGGAGGTTATGATGTAACTAACTATAAAGCGGCGGTTGTTGCTTTAAAAACTGCGCAAGTAGAGTTTCCGGATATTAAATATGCTGAAGAAATGAATCTATTAATTGTTAAGGCGCAGTTTATGTATGCAAAAAATAGTTTCCCGGCCAGACAAGAAGACCGTTTTAACGAAGCAATTGACTACTATAACGAATTTATAGAAGCTTATCCCAGCAGTAAGTATGCAAAAGAAGCAAAACAGCTAAAAGATGATAGCGAACTTGGCATCGCCAATGCTAAAAGAATATTGGCTGAAGAGGCTGCTATGATTGCCAAATACAAAGCGCTAGAAGAAAGTGATAAGGGCAGCAAAAAGAAAAAAGATACGACTAATAATAATTTAGATATTAAAACACAAAAATAAAATGAGTACTCCAAAACCAGCTATTCCGAATACTACGGTTACTAGAAATGTTCATGATTTGGATAGATCCACTGATAACATTTACGAGTCGTTAGTGATTATTGCTAAAAGAGCTAACCAGATTTCGAACAACATGAAAGAGGAGCTACACGGTAAACTAGCGGAGTTTGCTTCATCTAACGACAACTTGGAAGAAGTTTTCGAAAATAGAGAACAAATTGAAATTAGTAAGCACTATGAGCGTTTGCCAAAACCAACGCTTATTGCCATGGACGAATTCCTTAACGACAAGGTTTACCACAGAAATCCTAGTAAAGAACAAAAGTAATTTGTTAGGCGTCACACGTTAATGTGTGTACTAAGACTATATGCGTAAAAGCCACAGCTGCACAAATTAATATTGTGTGCCTGTGGCTTAAATGCTTTTATGCATATCATTTTTAGTTTATATTTGCTTGCAGATGTTAAATCGTAAAAATATTCTATTAGGTGTTTGCGGCAGTATTGCGGCCTATAAATCGGCATTGTTGGTGAGGTTACTTGTGAAAGCTGGTGCCAATGTAAAAGTAATTTTAACAGCTGACGCCGCAAACTTTATCACGCCGTTAACTTTAGCTACCCTTTCAAAAAACCCGGTTTACACTCAGTACTTTGAAGCTGAAACTGGCGTGTGGAGTAATCATGTTGAACTTGGCTTATGGGCTGACTATATGTTAATTGCTCCGGCAAGTGCCAACACTATTGGAAAAATGGCTAATGGGCTTTGCGATAACCTTCTCACGGCAGCTTACTTATCTGCGAAATGCCCAGTGTTATTTGCTCCTGCGATGGATTTAGATATGTGGCAGCATGAAAGCACGCAAGAGAACATTAGCAGACTACAGCAGTTTGGTAACATTATGATTGAGCCAGGAACAGGCGAGCTGGCCAGTGGTTTACATGGACAAGGAAGAATGGCAGAACCTGAAGAAATTATTGCCTTTTTAGAGATTGAAATAGTGAAACATTTACCACTACTGAATAAAAAGGTAATGGTTACCGCCGGTCCAACGTACGAAGCTATTGACCCGGTAAGATTCATCGGGAATCACTCTTCTGGAAAAATGGGCTTTGCTATCGCTGAACAGTTATATGCTATGGGTGCCGAAGTTATTTTAGTTGCTGGCCCAACTACGTTAACTGCAAGTGCTGGAATTACGCGAATTGATGTTGTTAGCGCCGAAGAAATGCTGCAAGTCTGCCAAGCGAACTTCATTGGTAGTGACATTATCGTAATGAGTGCGGCAGTTGCAGATTATACTCCAGTTGAAGTAGCACAACAAAAAATTAAGAAGAAAGAAGACCAGTTTAATATTGAATTGAAGAAAACAACTGATGTGCTAGCTACATTGGGCAGCAAGAAATCTGAAACGCAGCTACTAGTTGGCTTTGCACTTGAAACAACAGATGAGGACAACTATGCCAAAGAAAAGCTTCGCAAGAAAAACTTGGATCTAATTGTATTGAATTCATTAAACGATAAAGGGGCAGGTTTTAAAGTGGATACCAACAAAATAAGTATATTCAACAAAAAGTTGGAAAAAATCACTTTCGAAACAAAAACTAAAACAGAAGTTGCCAAAGATATTTGTAATGAAATACTAAAGCTTGTGAAAACTAGTTAATATCTAAACTGAAAAACCGAATGAAAAAAACGCTTGGATTCTTATTGATGGTATTTGCTTTTTTTGCTGTAAACGCACAAGAGCTAAATACTCGTGTTCAAATTTTGGCGCCTACAATTACAAATGCCAACAGGAGAAACTTGGATGTTTTGCAAAATATCATTCGCGATTTCATGAACAACAACAAATGGACTAACGAAACCTATTTGCCACAAGAGAAAATAGACTGTAATTTAGTGATTAATATTACTGCCTGGGATGGTAATGCCAATTATACTGGTGAAGCTCAAATCCAATCGAGCCGGCCTGTTTATGGCAGCTCCTACTCTACTACTTTGCTAAATATGAGTGATAAAGATTTCAGTTTCGCTTTTAGCGAAGGACAATCGCTAGATTTTTCTGATCAGAATTTCATCAGCAATTTAAGTTCGCTATTAGGTTTTTATGCCTATACCATTATAGGTTTAGATAAAGATAGCTTCAGCAAATTAGGCGGTACTCCATATTATCAAAAGGCTCAAAACTTGGTAAACATTGCCCAAACCGCCGGTGGTAAAGGCTGGCGACCAGCAGACGGCTTAAGAAATAGGTATTGGTTAAATGAGAATTTACTCAACAACTCGTTCAAAGGCTTAAGGACATTTATCTATCAATACCACTTAGAGGGGTTGGATAAGCTTCAAGATAATGGTAATAACGGATTGAAAAGTATCATTTCTTCCCTGTCAGACTTAAGACAATTCGACAAACAGAAACTAGGTTCAATTTTTCCAAATGTTTATTTTGCTACAAAAGCTGATGAAATTACCAACGTACTATCGATGGCTGATTTTCAGGATAGAAATAAAGCGTATAACCTGTTAGTGGATATTGATCCGCCTAACACTGCAAAATACGACGGTTTAAAAAAACGTAACTAAACGATCTAACGCTCAATTCTAACCAAAGTCTTAATTCAATCATCACTTTTCCAAGTGCACTTCAGCCACCCTACAACGTGGTTTGGAATTTTACATCCTTAGCTTTTCATAAAAAATTAGCTCGTTCGTGCAACATAACGATAGGAATCGCTACTTATAGAAAGAAATATTCAAAAATTTAGGAAAAAATTTGTTTATACGAAAATGTTCGTATATTTGAATACGAAAAAATTCGTAGTACAAAAATGAGCAATAATAATATTAAACCTACCGACGGAGAAATGGAGATTTTACAAGTGCTTTGGGAAAAGGGCAATTGTACCGTTAGAGAAGTGCATGAAGCGTTAAATAAAAAAGACTCAGGCTATACCACTACTTTAAAGCTGATGCAGATTATGCATGAGAAGGGATTGGTTGGTAGAGACACGAGTTCAAAAACACACGTTTATGAAGCCATTGCGAGCAGGGAAATTACACAACAACATTTGGTAAAGAAAATGATTGACAATGTATTTAACGGATCTGCAGCAAGGTTAGTAATGCAAGCTTTAGGCAATAAAAGTGCAAGCCAGGAGGAGATAGATTTAATCAAAGAATACTTGAATAAACTTGAAAACAAATAATTATGGAAGCCATCGTTAACAACCTTATCAAAGCCATTGGCTGGAGCATTCTACACTCCTTATGGCAAGGGGCAATCATTTTTGCTATTCTTTTCATCCTTCTTTCTGTTAAAACAAAAGTAAGTTCCAAGTTAAGGCATAATTTTTCCATCGTTGCTTTGTTCGCTACTTTCACAAGCTTTTGTTTCACTTTTGCTTCGCTATTTAATTTACCTAAGCAAACAGCTGGCTCTTCGGATACGCTACTAACGAACGACATGGTTGTACAGTTTTATACCTTAAGTAACAACTGGAGCTTTAAGACTGAACGCTATTTCCCAATTATTGTGGCGCTTTATGTACTTGGCATTGGATTTCAACTAACAGTACTGATATCAGGCTATGTGAAGTTGAAAAAACTGAAAAAATCACATACTGCAGCTATCCCTGGCGAATGGTTAACCGTAGCTGCGCAAACGGTTGCCAAATTAGGAATCTCCAAAAAAATCCAGTTTTATTTATCGGACCGAGTAAATGTTCCAGTAGCATTAGGCTTTTTGAAACCAGTGGTTCTTTTCCCTGTAGCATTGGTTGCACAGCTTGATATTAAGCAGGTTGAGGCTATACTGATTCATGAACTTTCGCACATTCGAAGAAACGACTATGTTTTAAATCTGATCAAAACTGGAATTGAAACAGTGTTATTTTTTAATCCGTTTGTGTGGCTCATCTCCAGATTCATACACATTGAACGCGAACATGCTTGCGATGATATGGTAGTAACTTTTACTGGAGAACCCGTTACCTATGCTCATGCACTTTTGAAATTAGAGCTCATTAAAGACAAAATGCAACCGGCCCTTTGTTTAGCGGCAACGGGCAAAAACCAACACCTTTATCAACGTATTAAAAGAATTACTAATATGAAAACCAATTACATGAATGCAAAGCAGAAAATACTTGCGCTTTGCTTAACCTTAGCTACCGTTGTTTCACTAGCTTGGATCAACCCAACAAAAAATGAGATAGCCAGTGTTAAAACTACAAAAGCTAATCTTCGAAAATTGCTGACTTCCGATGATAAACCTAGTAGGTTGGTTTGCTTAGCAGATACCGATACCGTAAAAAATAAAATTGTTAGAGAAATTGTCATCAAAAACAAGGATGGCAAGAGAACTGTTTACCGATCGCTTGACGAGATGCCAGATAGTGTTAGAGAACGAGTTTTAGCATTAGATAAGAAATTCAATTCGCCAGAGTGGAAAGAGCATATGGCTAAGATTGAACTTCGAGGAAAGGAATTAGATAAACAATTTAACTCGCCGGAATGGAAAGAGAAGATGGCTAAAATCGAACTTAATGCCAAAAAAATGGAAAAAAAGTTCAATTCGCCGGAGTGGAAAGAAAAGATGGCTAAAATGGAACTGAATGCAGAGGAAATGGAAAAGAAGTTTAATTCGCCTGAATGGAAAGCACAAATGGCAAAGATTGAACTGATGGGAAAAGAGCTAGATAAAAAATTCAATTCGCCAGAATGGAAAGAGCAGATTGCCAAGATTGAGTTGAATGCAAAAGATATGGAGAAAAAGTTTAACTCGCCAGAGTGGAAAGCACAAATGGACAAAATTGAGCTTCAAGGCAGGGAACTAGATAAAAAATTCAACTCGCCAGAATGGAAAGAGAAAATTAGAAAAATTGAGCTTGATGCCAAAAAAATGGAGCAAAAGCTAAACTCGCCAGAATGGAAGAAAAAAATGAAAGAGATTGAAGAGCTTAGAAATTCGCCAGAATACAAAGAGCTTCAGGAGAAATACGAAAAAGATCTAGAGCAGCTGAAAAAGAAAAAAGGCATTTCAAGTGATAAAGCATTCTTGTTACTGGACAGTGCCCTGCCGATACAAATCACCAATTTACCTATGGTTGCGCTAGCACCTGTTCAGAAGGTTTTTGTTGCCGCTCCAACCACAACACTCAACATTAACCCTTCGATTGATTTGGATAAAACCATCAACTTACAGTTGTTTAAAGCTAAAGATAAATAAACCAAACAAATGAATACCGTTAGGGGTGGGAGTTTTTACTTCTGCCCTTTTTTTGTTTTGTAAGCTTTTATGGTGTTAAGGTAGATTTGATTCAGAAATAATTGCTTGCCAGGGATTGCTTCGTCCGTGCCTCCTTGCAAAGATGCTAAGGACTGAGATTTAAAAAGCTACCGTTGGCAAATAGCATAATTCCTTCTCTCGAATTTATGTTAGATTTGATCAGAAATAATTGCATACCGGAGATTGCTTCGTAGTGCCTCCTTGCAAAGGCGCTAAGGGTTGAGATTTTAGATGCTATCGCTAACAAATAGCATAATTTCTCTTATTCCGGACTTATGTTAGGTTTGATCCAGAAACAACTGCATACTAGAGATTGCTTCGTCTTGCCTCCTCGCAAAGACGCTAACGACTTCAGAGCTATCGGCATCAAATAGCTTATTTTCTCTTATCCCGAACTCTTGTTAAGTTAGATCTGATCAAGAAACAACTGCATACCAGAGGTTGCTTTCGTGCCTCCTTGCAAAAACGCTAACTACTGAGATTTTAGAGGCTATTGCCAGCAAACCGATGAAATACTGCTGGTTGTAAATTAAGCGGGATAGTAGTGGAAAGCCCGCAGCAAAGGGCCTGATTAGGGAGCGGACTTGAAGCGAATAGCCCGGCTACAGTTGCCAAGCAGTAGTACTAATCACTTCCTATAAATAAAAAAGCCGAGCTACAAATGTAACTCGGCCTACGGTATATCAATTATTAATTACTCGATTTTTTGGTATCGTCGTTACTGATACTGCGCTCACTTTTCTTGATGGAACTTTCCAGCTTTCCAAATTTCCAGTTAAGGCCGACATTGATTCTGCGAAAGAAATTTTCACGAATACGTTCCTGTGTAAAGTCAGGTCCTTCGGTAATGTTTCTATAAGCTCTGAATTTTTGGAAAGGGTTGGCCACCATTGCGGAAAGAGTCAGTTTATCTTTAATGATATCCTTACTGCCACTAAATCCTATAAAATAGTAGTCGTTAGATTTACCTTGAAGCATGATATTTGGCGCACTATAGCTTAAAGATAAGCTAGCTTTCCAAGTGTTTTCAAACTTATAGCTAGTGTTTAAGCTGCTGTAACCTGTAACTCCGCTATTTTCTTCAGACACGCCGTTCACCATACCTTCAATCCATATCATGTTTAAATTGGCACTGGCATTAAGATTCCATTTTGAAGTAATGGGATAATTGAAATTAGCATTTAAACCCAATAGCCTATCCTTTCCAATATTTAAAGAGGTGATACGCGTTAAATTTTCAGCCGCTATATACTGGAAAACCCGCTGCTGTGTGTTGTTTGCGAAATTATAGCTCAGACTTAGGTTAAGTGAACCTTTTTTGAAATTACTGTAAGTTACTTCGAAATTATTGCTTAATACGGCCTCCAAATCGGGGTTACCAACGTATTCAAAATTTGGCCTTGACCTATCCACAAATGGATTTAAATCCCAAATACCAGGACGTTGAATGCGCTGGGTGAAACCTAAACTAACACTTTGACTGTTCTTTAATGTACGATTAAAGGACAAAGCCGGGATTAAATTAAAATACTTGGTTTTAACTTCGCTATTGGTGCTCTCGAACAAACCTGTAACGTAGGTTCCTTCCAAACGAGCGCCCGCTTTAAAAGTCCAATCCTTTAATTTAAGTACATAAGTATTATAAACGCTGTAGATATTTTGATCGTTACTGTAAACGTTGCTTTGACTAGGATCAAGTACGTAACTATTTGTGGTACTATTAAACACTGAAGATTGGAAGTTAGCTTCGCCTGTTCTTAAGATTGCCTTCACCCCTGCTTCAACGGTAATTACCTTGAAAGGATTTACATAATCAACTTGTGCAGTTTGTTCTTTCGATTTGTTGTTGTTATCCTGTATGTAGTCACTTATAGAAAAGCTTGGTTGAGCCGATGAAAAACGTATATCGTTAAATTGCGGCTCTTTATTATCAAAAAACTTGTAAGAAAAGGTCAACAAATGTTCTTTTTTATCTTTGAAACCTTTTTGGTAATTCAATGTATAATCAGTTCCCTGCCATTCATAACGCGTACGTGAAGCCATGTTGTAAGCGGTAGCGGTAGCACCATCTTTGATATCAAAGCTTTGGTTGAGGTTCTGATCATTGTATCCTCCATAAGGATTGATTTCAGCAGTGATCAAATTGAGCGAATCAATTTCATAGCTCAACTCGCCGCCGCCCCATGCCCAACGATTATTTATATTTTGCAGTCCTTCAGAGTACAGCGTAGATTTAACACCATTGGTTTGCGCAATTCGAGTATCGATATTTCTAATTCCGTTTACTTTCCAAACTCCAGTACCACCATACAAATTGGCACCAAAATTACCCTGCTTAATGGTTAAATTAGCATTTCCGTTAGGGCCGCCTGGTATTTGATAGCGTGTATTGACATTACCGTTGTATCCGTTGTCTACTTTCCTAGAAGTAACAATGTTAATGATGCCTGATAAACCTTCACTTTCATATTTTGAAGGCGGCGTGGTTATTACTTCTATTTTTTGAACGCCGTTAGCAGGCATGTTGCGTAAAAACTCTTTCGGATCTCTAGTTAAAATGCCCGAAGGTTTACCATTAATTAAAATCCTGTAGTTGCCAGTTCCCTTCAACTTTACGTTATCATCAGCATCCACAGATAGCAGTGGAACTTTACGCATCATATCTAAAACTGTAAGCACCTTGCTTTCTGGATCTGCCTGGGTATCGTATACAATTCGATCTGGCTCTTGCTTTATAATTGGCTTGCTGCCCACAATGGCTACCTCGTTCAAGTCATTGCCCTGGGTTTTCATTTGGATTTTTCCCAAATCAATATCGGCATTGAGCTTAACTGGAATTTGCTTCGACTTGTAGCCTAAAGATCCAATAATTACGGTGTACTGTCCCTCTTTTACGGCAGCAAATGAAAATTTGCCCTGCTCGTCGGAAATGACACTTTTAATAACTGTTGAATCTTTTTTTAGAGCGATGGTAAAATATTCGCCCGGCTTTTGGCTTAAGCTATCAATCACTGTGCCTTTCATTTGGTGCGTCTTTTCTTGTGCTTGCAGGCTAGTTAACTTTACACTGAGAAGTATCAGAATACAAGAAAAAAGGAAAATTTTATTCATTTTAAGTAGTTAGTTTAGACAATGATGTTTTTTTACATCACCAACTAACAGACGCAGTTTTTTTAGGAACGTTGCACCGTAAGCTAAATAAAAACATAAGACCCTAAAAATGAAAACTATAATTTATGTTGATGGCTTTAGTTTTTTTAAGCTCTTCGTTTTGTTAATTTAGCGGAAGATATGCTACAAAAACTTTCGATACGGAACTACGCCTTGATTGATACGCTAGAAATAGACTTCAATAAGGGGCTAAATATCATCACAGGTGAAACTGGCGCTGGAAAATCAATTATCTTGGGTGCCTTATCTTTGATTTTGGGTCAACGTGCCGAAAGCAGATACTTTTTTAATCAAGATAAAAAGTGTGTAATTGAAGGCAGTTTTTCTTTAACAGATGACGCATTAAAATCGTTATTTGATGAGCAGGACCTAGATTTTCAACAAGAAACTTTATTGCGTCGAGAAATTTCTATCGACGGGAAATCGAGAGCATTTGTTAACGATACACCCGTTAATTTAAGCACGCTAAAATTAGTTGGAGAACAGCTAATTGCCATTCACTCGCAACATGCAACTCAAGAGATCAGCAGTGCAGATTTTCAGTTGTTGATTTTGGATTCATTGGCAGACCATCCATCTTTATTAAAAAATTACAGACTAGGATATAAACAACTCAAAACAGCAGAGCAAAAGCTAAAAGAGTTGCAACGTGAAACTAGCGAAGCAAAAAACAAGCAGGATTATGAGCAGTTTTTGTTTAATGAACTAGAGCAGGCTGCATTAAAAGAAGGGGAACAGGAACAACTGGAACATGAACTGGAAAAGTTAACCCACGCTGAATCTATTAAACGTGCCTTGTTAGCCAGTTCCAATCTTATTAATGACAGCGAAACCGCAGCAACCATTTTATTGAAAGAAGCTGGTACGCAGCTAAATGGTATTGAAAAATTTGATGCCGAAATCGCCAATTTAAACGATAGAGTTAAATCTACCTTAATTGAACTTAAGGATATTGCCAGTGAAATTGCAACGATTGAAGCCAATACCGACTATAATCCGCAGCGCTTAGAAATTATACAAGAAAGACTAGATTTATTTTACGGTCTTCAACAGAAGCACAGGGTAAATAGCAATGCTGAATTGCTCGCTATACAAGAGCAGCTTTCTGCCAATTTAAATGCCTTACTAAACAGCGATGAACAATTGGAAAAGCTGAAACAGGAAATTGAGCAACTTCAACAACGTTTATATTCGGAGGCTGAGCAATTAAATAACAACAGAAAAAAAGCCGTTGCTGTTGCTGAAAAAGAAATAGATAGTGCACTAATTAAAATGAGTATGCCCAATGCACACATTAATTTTCAATTGGTACAGCTATCACAGCTAAACGCTAACGGATTTAATGAAGTGCAACTTCTTTTTACTGCCAACGCAGGGCAGCAAGCAGCGCCAGTGGGAAAAGTAGCATCAGGCGGCGAGCTTTCGAGGTTAATGTTGGCGGTAAAAGCTTTACTAGCTAAACATACTTCACTACCTACGTTAATTTTTGATGAAATTGATACGGGTATTTCTGGAGAAACTGCGCTACGTGTTGGCGAAGTAATTGATGATTTGGCAAAAGATATGCAGGTGATGGCCATTACGCATTTGCCTCAAATTGCAGCCAAAGGCCAGTCGCACTATTTTGTTTACAAAAATGAAATAGCTGATAAAACTACTACTGGACTTAAAAAATTAACGGCAGAAGAACGTGTAAGTGCGATAGCTGAGATGTTAAGCGGAAAGAACCCTGGAGCATCTGCCTTGCAAAATGCGAAGGAGCTACTCGGAGTATAAAGGTCAGCATTTCAATTGATAAACTTTTATCCAAGACTAAACAACACCATTTCTCGGCAAAAAACATCTACGAAATTTTCGTAAAAACTAAAATATTAGTTACCTTAGGGAATGAGTTTAAAATCAAGATTGCTTATTGCACTACTGCTAACGACAATAAAACTTTCCTTTGGTCAGGCGACTTTCTCTATTAATGGCACCGTACGTGATGATAAAGAAACGATACCTGGAGCTGCAATTTACCTCAGTGGAACGAAAATTTCTACCATTAGCAATAATGAAGGTAAATTTAGCATAGGTAATTTGCCAGCTGGAAATTACGATTTACTGATTCAAGTGGTGGGCTACCTTCCCTACGCTAAAAGTATTTTAATAGCTGATAAAAGTGTTCAGGTTGATGCAACGCTAAAAGCAAATACAGTCACATTAAACGAAGTAGTAATTAAACCGGATCCTAACCGGCTGGCATACCTCAATTTATTTAAGGATTACTTTATTGGTCGAACGCCAAATGCTAAAGATTGCAAGATTTTAAACAGCGAAGTATTGCTTATTGATTATGACAAAAGAAGTAAGGTATTGACCGTAACTAGTAATGAGTTTTTAATCATCGAAAACAAAGCGCTTGGTTACCGTATCAAGTATCTTCTACAAAACTTCGAATACGACTATAAAACTCAGATTGTATTTTTTGCAGGCTTTCCCTATTTCGAAGAGATGAAAGGCTCAAAAGCAAAAATTAACCGATGGAACAAAAAAAGGAACATCGCCTACTTAGGTTCATCAATCCATTTTTTTAGGTCTCTTTACGAAGGCACCACACAAAGTGAGGGTTTCGTGATTCATAAATTAGCTACCATACAAAATAAGGATAGAAAGCCTGACAGTATCATTTCAAAAAAAATCAGGTTATTATCTACTGGTAAAAATGCGATCAACGCACTCACCTTCAACAAAGATGATTCGTTAAATTACTGGCTCAAAGAACGTAAAAAACCAAAAAACATGGCGGTTTTAAACAGAGCACACGTACAAACTGACACTTTGGTAAAAACTTATAATAGCGATTTAAAGTACATCAATTTTAGCGACGAACTTTTTATAATGTATACTAGAGAAAAAGAAACGGAAGAATATATGAATTTAGGATTCCATGTCAGCAGGGCGCCAGATATGGGCAATTATCAAACTTCTCTTATCTTTTTGAGGGAACCACCTATCTACTTTTATAAGAACGGCAATGTGGCCAATATCACTAGTTTTCTTTATAAAGGATTTTGGGCCTACGAAAAAATGGCAGATGTCGTTCCTATAGAATTTACACCTTTGCCAATAAAATAAAAGCTGAAGAAGAACAAATGATGCGTTCTTCTTCAGCCTGTTGAAATGCTTTTACAACTTAATTTCTTCCAGTTTTTTAGTTTTTCTGCTTTTCTCTGCCATAAAGCCCATAATGTGACTTTCGATAGAATCATCTATAGTAGAAGTTAGCATTTTAGGATCCTGATGGGCCACAGCCTGTACAAAATCTCTAACCAAAAACCAGTCGCCGCCCCCATGACCTGAGTTGGTATAACCTTCTACATCTTCTGCTTTAGGCTTAAATTTTACTTGTTCGCCGGTTTTAAAATCAGTAACTACCAATTCTTCCATGTCACCAACCATATCGCCCATGGCGCCAAAAATACGGGTGCGCCTGCCATGATAAGCTGTAAATGCTTCCATCGAAAAACTTGCGGTGATCCCGTCAGCAAATTGAATGTTGGTAATGTAATGGTCTGGTTGATCATTATCCATGCGGTAAACACAACGACCGTAATCAGAAGTTTTCAATTTCTCTAGTACGTACTTTTGTTTATCCGCTTTATCTTTCAGCTCCAGTGGAACATCAAGAACACTTATCCTTGATAATTTATCGTGATAAGCTTTAATTGCAGAATAAGGGCATTCGCGTTCTACTTTACAGCCATCTGTACATCTCGGAGTGCTTCCAGCCGGAGCATTTTCTTTCTTAAACCAAGTTAAATCGCCCATGGCTACAATTTCTTTACTGGGTTTATTCAACACCCACTTTATGATATCTAAATCGTGACAAGATTTAGCTAGCAAAATTGGCGTAGTTTTTTTGGAGTTATGCCAGTTACCACGTACATAAGAATGAGCCATGTGCGTATGTTCAATTGGCTCCAAATGCTGTACGCTAAGTACTCTTCCAACAGCACCTTTAGCAATCAACTCTTTCATTTTTACAAAGTATGGTGCATAACGTAACACGTGACAAACCGCTACAATTCTACCATTCTTTTTAGCCAAAGCGAGTATATCTCTACATTCCTTTTCAGTTGGCGCTATCGGTTTTTCCAATAAAATGTCATAGCCCATTTCCAAGGCTTTCATGCAAGGAGCGTAGTGCAAATCATCTGGTGTTGATATAATTATAGCATCAGCGAATTTTGGACGTTTAAATACATCTTCCCAAGTATTGAAACGATTTTCCTGTGCAATGCTATGAATTTTTGCATACCTGTCATTCCTGAACGCATTCGGCTCTGCCACGCCTATAATTTTTAAATCGTTTGGAAATTTAGCTGCGTACCCACCGTAAACATTACCCCTATTACCAGCTCCCAAGGTAATTGCAGTTACGGTTTTCGCTAAAGGCTTATGGTTTGGATTGGCAGGCAATTTATAGGAGTAAGTGTTGTCGGCAATTTTACCTAGCGTTTCGGTGCTTATAATAGCGCCGCCTAAACTAAGGCTCAAGGTTTTGATCAGGCTTCTACGATTCATGTTGTTTTGTTATATTTTGATTATGGTTTCAGGTTAAAAGTAGCCAACAATGGCCTGTGATCAGATGCATAACTCTCGGCAATCACCTGATGTTTCATCAACGGCCAACGCCAATTTTTAACGGCTATGTAGTCTATAATTCTGTTCGGGTTGGTTTCTGGGATAGTACCATCGCAATTTTCCACGCAAGTACGTTTAAATTGGCTATCGAGCAAATTAATAGCAGTTGTACCAGCAATGCTATTTAAGTCGCCACATAAAATTACTGGTAAGGTTTCCTTTTCAAAATTTTTTAGTATTTCCTGCATTTGCACGTCCCTATTTGCGGGATTTCCCGTAGCGTCTAAATGGGTATTAGCAAAAATAAAGGGCGTTTTGTTAACCGTAACTTTCACATAGGCAAGTACTCTTTCTTCGGCTTTGTTTTTCTGCGGCAAAGGGATAGAAATAGGCTGTTCGAATGGAAATCTACTTAAAATAGCAATGCCATAATCGCCGCCATCGTAATTGATTGCTTTAAAAAATTGGTAATATTTGAATCCGGCTTTTTCGGCAATTAATTGAATTTGACTAACATTACCACTGCGCTTAGTGACCTGATCCACTTCCTGTAACGCAACGATATCTGCTCTGCTGTCAACAATTACTTTTGCTACGGCATCAATGTCAATTATGTTTTTTTTTGAGGGAGGATTAGCATGATGGATGTTATAGGATAACACCTTAAGATCCGCATAACTTTTAAATATATCTAACTTGGATGTTGAACATCCAGATACTAACATTAAAAACAACGATGTTCCCAACAAGCAAAATATAAATTTCATTTTATTTCGAAAAGACTTCATTATGTTTCTAATTGTTAAGCAATTTAAAAAAAATAATTAACCTCGGAACAAAATTTAAAAATTTTAATAAATGAAAATCAATCAAAATACTAATATTTTTAGTATTTTTATGCTATGGATTTCGAGAAAAAGCAACAGGAGTATTTGGATGGACGAGGCGCACAGCTAAATACAGTCAATAAATTCCTTAAAAACAGCCTTAGTAAAGAGCATATTGAAGCAATTGACGATTGGGAAGTTAGCAAGGAGAAAACAGCGTATATTATCGGTAGTTCAAAAAGCATTGTAAATAAGGTCGAAAGTCCAGATGTGGGCATGATGTATTCTTTAAATCCTTATCAAGGCTGCGAACATGGATGCATCTATTGCTATGCCCGCAACAGTCATGAATACTGGGGTTTTAGTGCTGGTTTAGATTTCGAACAAAAAATCATTATCAAAAAGGATGCACCTGCGTTATTTAAAAAGTTCATCGAGAAAAAGGGATGGGAGGCTTATCCAATTAGCCTTTCGGGAAATACGGACTGTTACCAACCTTGTGAAAGAAAATTTAAGCTGACCAGACAAGTACTTCAGATAGCATTGGAGTACAAGCAACCTATTTCGCTGATTACAAAGAATTCACTGATTTTGCGTGACCTTGATATTCTGCAAGAAATGGCTAAGCATAACTTGGTTTGCGCATTTGTTTCTATTACCAGTTTGGACGAAAGCTTAAGGCAAAAATTGGAACCAAGAACCACTACTGCTAAACAAAGACTGAAAGTGATTGAGCAACTGAGCGCCGTGGGTGTACAAATGGGCGTGATGGCTGCACCGATGATACCTGGATTGAACAATCATGAAATCCCAAACATTTTGAAAGCAAGTGCCAATGCAGGGGCAATTGCTGCTGGTTACACGGTGGTAAGGTTAAATGGCGTAATTAATCAAATATTTGAAGATTGGTTGAAAAAGAATTTCCCAGATAGGTTTGATAAAGTTTGGCATCAAATACAAGACTGTCACGATGGTAATGTAAACGATAGCAGGTTTGGCACAAGGATGCGAGGCGAAGGAAATTTTGCGCAACTGATGAACCATACTTTTAAGTTGCACTGCAAACTTAACGGGCTAAATCTTAAGCCAATTGAACTAAACCGAACAGCGTTTAAAATTCCGCAGGCGCAAATTAGCTTGTTTTAGGTTTATACGCTGCAGAAAAAGTGGGCGTTAAAAGCATGATGAAAGTCGAACGTACCGTCACCCTGAATTTATTTCAGGGTCTGTTAAATATTTTAAGCCCAAACCTTTTATGATTAGCTTATTTTAGTTTGATATGGCACAAAAAAGCGAGTGCTAAAATCCAATTATGATTTCTGCACTCGCTTCAATTATGAAGTTATAGGATTTAAGCTCCTTCTTCTTTCTTTTTCTTTTTGCTTGCTTTCGATGAAGAAATTACGATCTCTTCTTTTGTTTTGTCGTAGTTTACTTCTAGCGTATCGCCTTCATTAACTTCGCCTTTCAAAATTTCCTCAGCAATTGGATCTTCCAAGTATTTTTGGATAGCACGTTTTAAAGGACGGGCACCAAATGCACTATCGAAACCTTTTTCAGCAATGAAATCTTTAGCTTCATCAGTCAACTTGATTTCATAACCTAAAGAAAGTACTCTTCCAAACAATCCTCTTAATTCGATATCGATAATTTTGAAAATTTCTTCTTTACCTAAAGAGTTGAACACCACCACGTCATCAATCCTATTCAAAAACTCTGGAGCAAAAGCACGTTTAAGTGCATTTTCAATCACACCTCTGCTGTGCGCTTCTGTTTGACTGGTTTTAGCAGTAGTAGAGAAACCAACACCAGCACCGAAATCTTTCAATTGGCGTGCACCAATATTAGAAGTCATAATGATAATCGTGTTTCTGAAATCAACTTTCCTACCTAAACTATCTGTCAATTGACCTTCGTCGAGTACTTGCAATAAAATGTTGAACACATCTGGATGGGCTTTTTCAATCTCATCCAACAATACTACCGAATATGGTTTACGACGAACTTTTTCAGTTAATTGTCCACCTTCTTCGTAGCCAACGTATCCTGGAGGCGCTCCCACTAAACGGGACACCGCAAATTTCTCCATGTATTCGCTCATATCAATTTGGATTAGCGAATCCTCAGCATCGAACATGAAACGAGCCAACTCTTTAGCCAATTCAGTTTTACCAACTCCCGTAGGACCTAGAAAAATGAAGGAACCAATTGGTTTTTTCGGATCTTTCAAACCTGCTCTTGTACGTTGAATTGCCTTAGTTAATTTCTTAATTGCATCATCCTGACCAATGATTTTATCTGCAATAGTATCGTACATATTTAACAGCTTATTGCTATCGGTTTGTCCAACACGTTGCAATGGAATGCCGGTCATCATCGAAACCACTTCAGCAACATTATCTTCTGTTACTTCGTAACGCTTGGTTTTAGTTTCCGCTTCCCACTCCGCTTTAGCTTTATCTAATTCTTCAAGCAGATTTTTTTCTGTATCACGTAGTTTAGCAGCCTCTTCGTATTTCTGGCTTTTCACCACACGATTTTTCTCTAACTTGATGTCTTCGATTTTACTTTCGATAGCGATGATGTTGTCAGGAACGTGGATGTTCGTTAAGTGCACCCTCGATCCAGCTTCGTCCAATGCATCAATTGCTTTATCTGGTAAAAACCTATCGGTGATATACCTAGAAGTTAAGTTAACGCAGGCATTAATCGCTTCTTCAGTATAAGTTACACCGTGGTGCTCCTCATATTTCTCTTTGATACGATTTAAGATTTCTACCGTCTCATCAGGTGTAGCCGGTTCAATCATCACTTTTTGGAAACGACGATCAAGTGCACCATCTTTTTCAATGTATTGACGATACTCATCTAGTGTAGTTGCGCCAATGCACTGTATTTCGCCCCTTGCCAAAGCAGGTTTGAACATGTTTGATGCATCCAAAGAACCTGAAGCGCCACCCGCACCAACAATGGTATGAATTTCATCGATGAATAAAATTACGTCGGTAGATTTCTCCAACTCATTCATTACCGCTTTCATACGCTCTTCGAATTGTCCGCGGTATTTAGTTCCGGCAACTAACGATGCCAAATCTAAAGTAACTACGCGTTTGCCGAAAAGCACTCTTGAAACTTTACGCTGTACAATACGTAGCGCCAAGCCTTCTGCAACTGCACTTTTACCAACACCAGGCTCACCAATTAAAATTGGGTTATTTTTCTTCCTACGTGATAAAATTTGAGAAACACGCTCGATTTCTTTTTCACGACCTACAATAGGATCAAGCCTACCTTCCTCCGCAGCACGGGTAAGGTCTCTACCAAAATTATCTAAAACTGGTGTTTTCGATTTAATATCCGAAACTTTTTTAGGTGCAGTAAAGCTTTCCTCTTCTTGATAATCATCATCGCCGCCGGCAGTACCACCACCTTGAGCTTCATCTCTAAAACCGTTTTTGTTCACTTCAACTTCTTGCTTAAAAATTTCGTAATTAATACCGTACTGCAACAAAATTTGAGAAGCGATATTATCATCGTCTCTTAAAATAGACAACAATAAATGCTCAGTACCTATCAAATCACTTTTAAATATCTTAGCTTCCAAGTAGGTAATCTTCAAAACTTTTTCTGCTTGCTTGGTTAATGGGATGTTACCCAAGTTAACTGTAACGCTTGAGGTTCCCCTAACGGCTTCCTCAATGGAACGGCGAAGCTTCAACGTATCAACCCCCAAAGACTTTAAAATCTTGATGGCCATACCATCCCCTTCGCGTATAAGGCCCAACAACAAGTGCTCAGCGCCTATATAATCGTGACCTAACCTTAGGGCTTCTTCCCTACTGAAAGAAATCACATCTTTTACTTGTGGTGAAAATTTAGCTTCCATAATATGTATGTTATCGGGACGACACTAAACTATAAATTTGTTTTATAAATACGGCGCCTCGATTTTTATATTTTTATCAACAATTACGCCATATTGGTGGAATAAAGCACTTTTGTATTTATATATAAACACCGAAACACAATAAATATGTTGTTGTTAAGGCTTTTGTTACCCTATTTAAATAAGATTTTTACACTAGTATATACGGCAACGCACTAATTGTCGGTTTTTTGTAAGCTTTGTTTGCTTAATAATAACTGACAAAAGATACAAAATCTATTGTTAAAGTAGAAGTTTTGACAGTATTTATGCCTAGCAATTTTGACTACAACAACTGACAGCGCTTTTTAGTTTTGATGAAGCATCGTCCTAGTCGAAGTAAAAGTTTATCGCTTCTTTTTACTTAAGTTCTGTTTTACGCAAAACGTAACTATTTTTTCGACTAGATGCATGGGTATCGGTTCATGTAACGGAAATTGAACAGTACCTTTAGACGTATGATAATTCTGCAGTTCTTCTTCAAAATACGCTATTGCTTTGCTACCGGGATAAAGGCCAATATGATTTTTATAGGCGGCAAAATGAATTAAATTGCCGTTCAAAGTAAGTGTTGGAATGCCGTAGCCAATTTTTTCTTTTGCCTGGGGCACCAATTGAAGCAATTGAGCACGTAACCGCTGCAATACATGTTGTACATCCGCAGGAAATGCCGAGATATATTCATCTACGCTTTGGACCTTTTCCATATCTATACTAAGCTAATTAAGGTAAAAAAATACTGCCTATTGTTGAGCCTAGTCTAATTTACAACTTCTTAGCCTCATTCCAATACACATCCATTTCGGCAAGGGTCATATCTTGCAATGCCTTACCGTTCTCTTTCGCTTTTGTTTCGAGATACTGAAAACGTTTAATGAATTTTTTATTGGTTTTCTCCAGCGCATTTTCCGGATTGATATCAACGAAACGAGCATAGTTAACCAGTGAGAAAAGTAAGTCTCCAAATTCTGCCTCCGCTTTTTCAGCATCAATTTGCTGATCTGAAGCAATGTTAAATTCTGCTTTAAATTCTTGAAGCTCTTCCTCCACCTTTTCCCAAACCTGTTGCTTTTCTTCCCAATCAAATCCTACTCCTCTTGCTTTTTCCTGTATCCTACTTGCTTTAACCAAAGCTGGCAATGAAGTTGGTACGCCACCTAGCACGGATTTATTTCCTTCTTTTAGCTTGAGCTTTTCCCAATTTTGCTTTACTTTCTCCTCTGTATCAGCCTCAACATCGCCATAAATATGCGGATGTCTACTAATCAGCTTGTCACAAACACCATTAAGTACGTCAGTAATATCAAATTTCTGCTGTTCTTTAGCAATGCGGGCGTAAAACACTAAGTGCATCATTACATCGCCTAGCTCCTTCTTAATCTCCTGCATATCGCCCTCTAAAATCGCATCAGAAAGTTCGTAGGTTTCTTCAATCGTCAAATGCCTTAGCGTTTCCATGGTTTGCTTTTTGTCCCACGGACACTGCGTACGCAACGTATCCAGTACATTCAATAGTCTCAAAAAAGCACCATCAGGTGTGGGCATACTTACGGGAGGAATATTAGCAGGCATATTATATGATATTAAAGGCAATTAAAATGGTGGTTAAAAACAATATAACCAGCCCACAAAGAAATAAAACATCTGCTAATTTTTCCAATTTCTGTCCCCTTTGTTCAACTTGGCTTCTGATCGCCAGAAACGAAAATAGGCAGCTGCTCATGAAACAAACAACGGCTAGCGTTGCTCCTTCATCAATATAAGAAGCCTCGCTCATTTTAGTAATTTTACTTGAAGTAAGCACTACGAAGCAAAAACCTAGCAAATTAGCCGAGGTGCCAAGAATATGCGTAGACTTATTGTGATTCATCAGATAGTTTGTTTTCTACAAGTTGGCGCCGTTTTTTAAATAACGACCTTCTCTTTCTTTCAGTTGGCACTTTCTGCTCTTCACCAAGTAATATGGCCCAAGCGTGTAGTCCATCAACCTTTTGGAATACTATTTTCATAATAGCAAGATAAGGCATGCACAAAAACATACCTGATATTCCCCATAACATTTCTCCAATTACAATTCCAATAAAAGCAATCAAAGCATTGATTTTGACCTTTGAACCAACAATTAAAGGCATCAGGATATTTCCATCAATGGCATGTACACCGATGTAGGTTAACAATACAAAAAAAGCTTTTGTAGCGCCAGCAGTAGCAAAAGTAATGAGCACACTTATAATTAAGGCTAAAGAAATGCCCAAGTACGGAATGATGTTGAAGATCCCAGCCACCAAACCGAGCAAAATGGCATATTTAACGCCTAGTAAGGATAGCGTAAGCACCATTAATGTACTTACAATTAACATCTGTATAAATAAACCAGTGATGTATTTCTTCGTCATGTACTGAATTTCCATGACCGTTTCGCTTACTTTTATACGATGTTCTTCAATGAAAACGGCAGTTAGAAAACTATATAATAAACGCCTGTAATTTAAAATAAAGAAAGTGAACAATAAAGTAAAGGCGATAAACAGTAAACTAGAAGATAAGGTAATTAACGTCGTTCCAATTACTGTTGCACTTGTTGCCAAGGCTTTTTCGGCACTATCCGCCAAATAAGTTTTTTGCTTGCTGATGTTGACGTGAAAAGTTTTAGAAACCCAATACTGCAACTCGTGGAAAGAGTTGCTGACCTGTTTTTCGAGCAGGGGCCAATCTCTCCATAAATCAGAAAGTTGAATAGCAAAAAAATGTCCTATGCCGTACAATGCGCCTAGCATAATCAATACCGTGAGCACAGTAGCAATGCTTCTGTTCAGTCGGAATTTTATTTCTAAAAAATTAGCTAACGGCAGCATCAAAAAAGCCAAAAGCAGGGAAAACAAGAGCGGCGATAAAAGGCTTTTACCAAGGATGGCAAGGTAACCTAACATCAAGATGGCCAAAAGTGTAAGCGTGAGCCTAACAATAAAAGGTAATTGTATCTGCATAAGCACTATTACTGCAAAAGTTACTAAAAAATATACACTTTAGACAGTTATTTCTTTAAATGGTTTTAGACGCACGCAACATTTCTCTTTTACCAGGAGCTCCCGGTAATTTTTGGATGTCAAAACCACAACTTTTAACTGCCCTTTTTAGATTTCCAGTAATGGCGTAGGTTACAAATATGCCACCGGGCTTTAAAAATTTACAGGCATGGGCAATCACTTCGTTTGTCCAAAGCTCGGGTTGGTGACGTACTGAAAAAGCATCGTAATACAATAAATCATAACGCTTTTCTGTTTCGAAGTTTTGAAATGTAGTGTGGCTAACCTGCAATTGGCAATTGCTAGAAACCTCCACCTCAGCATTGATTGCCAAAGGATAAGCGTTTAAAAAACCATCCCAAACTGGCGCTGGCACATACTGATCAAAATTTGTGGCTACTAAAGTTTGCTGATCTAACGGAAAAGCTTCGATAGCGTGGTAATGCAACTTTATATCTGCCTCTTCGCAATGCGCCAAGCTCAGCAAAAAGTTTAAACCGGTACCAAAACCTACTTCCAACACTGCTATCGAAGGCTGTTGCAACTGTTGCAAGGCATGTTTAAGGCCTGCCTCAATAAAAACATGTTTGCTTTCCTGCAAGGCACCGTGAGCCGAGTGGTAATGCTCTCCTATTTCCTCATTAAACAAAGTATTGGAACCATCGGCAGTTGGAGTAAGGATATTCATAGCGCAAAATTAAGCTAATTGTTGCATTGTTTATTCTTTATCTGTTAATCAGTGCGAATGTTTTAAGAGTTTTTTCTCCAATCAACTATCGGTATATTTACCAAATGGATATTGAAACTTTCAGAACTTATTGCCTAAGCTTGGCAGGAACCACAGAAGGAATGAAATGGGAGCACCTCTGTTTTATGATTGAGGAGAAAATTTTTGTTTTGGTTGACTTAGATACTCAGGGCTTTTGTATAAAATGCACTCCTGAAGAGTTTGAGGAACTTGCCGCAAGAGATGGTGTAAAGCAAGCGCCGCATTTCGCCAGAAAACAATGGATTTTTGTAGATAATTTAGAAGTTTTTGGTATTGCTGAGCTTAAACAACGTGTAGAGCATTCAAGGGAATTGGTGTTAAGCAAACTACCTAAGAAAACGCAAGCGAAATATAATTAGCTAATTTGATGATGGGATAATTTGATGATGAGCTAATTTGATAATGAGATGATTTGATAATGAGATGATGGGATGATTTGATAATGAGATGATGGGATGATTTGATAATGAGATGATGGGATGGGATATAAAAAAAGCTAATCTGAATTAACAGATTAGCTTTTTTATTAAGGTTACTTTTACTTACCAAAGTTTGATTCTATCTTCTGGTTTTTTGTAAAGCTTATCGCCCGGCTTAACGTCAAAAGCTTGGTACCAAGCATCCATATTTACAGGTGCGCCAATAGTTCTAAATTCACCTGGCGAGTGTGTATCAGTTTTAATTAACTGAGCTGCAGTTTCAGGCAATACATTACCTCTCCATACTTGTGCCCAAGAAAGGAAGAAACGTTGATCAGGAGTAAATCCGTCAATTTTCTCATTGCTTTGACCTTGTTTAGTCATTTTAAAAGCAGTATAAGCAGCGTTCAAACCACCTAAATCGCCAATGTTTTCGCCCATGGTAAATTTACCATTTACATGAACTGTATCTAGCACTGCATATTTATCAAACTGCTCGCCCAATAATTTAGTTTTTGCGTTAAATTTCGCTCTGTCCTCGTCAGTCCACCAGTTTTTCAAGTTACCATCTTTATCGTACTGGCTACCAGTATCATCAAAACCATGGCTCATTTCGTGTCCAATCACCGCACCAATTCCACCATAGTTGATGGCATCATCAGCATCCGGGTGGAAGAAAGGGAATTGTAAAATACCTGCCGGGAATACAATTTCGTTCAAAGTTGGGCTGTAATAAGCATTTACCGTTGGAGGAGTCATCCCGAAACGCTCTCTATCAACAGGTTTACCTAGTTGACCGATGTTTTCGTTATATGCCCATTTACCAGCATTACGTAGATTTTGGAAGTAAGTCGCACGGTTGATCACTAAACCATCGTAATTTCTCCATTTTGTAGTGTAGCCCACTTTTGGTCTGAAAGCATGAAGTTTAGCTAATGCTTTTTCTTTCGTGGCATCGCTCATCCAATCCAAACCTTTAATTCTAATTTCAAAAGCTTTGCGAAGATTGGCAATCATTTCGTCCATACGTGCCTTAGCAGCTGGTTTGAAATATTTAGCTACATAAAGCTGGCCCAGTAAATCTCCAAGTACGCCATCAGTTAACGACGACATACGTTGCCAGCGTGGGGTTTGTACTTTCTGACCAGTTTGAGCTTGCGTAAATGCAAAGTTTGCTTTTACAAATGGCGAACTTAAATTACTTGCCGAACCTTTTAATACGTTCCACTCTAAATAAGTTTTCCAATCTTCAACCGAAGTTGAAGTTAATACCGTATTTAACGATTTAAAGAAAGCAGGCGAATTGATTAAAACCGTATCCTGACCATTTACCTTTAATTGCGCCATGGTATTTTTCCAGTTGATGGCAGGTGTAAGCTTATTAAAATCAGCAACAGTTAGTTTGTTGTAAGTTTTATAAGGATCACGCATCTCCAAACGACTCATTTGAGCTTCAGCCAAAGCTTTCTCAATAGTGAAAACTGTTTTTGCTTTTTGTTGCGCTACTGCATCAGTATAACCTATTAGCTTAAACAAAGTAGTCATGTAGGTATCATAAGCTTCTCTGATTTTTACGCTACGGCTATCATCTTTCAAGTAATAATCTCTATCGCCAAGTGAGGTTCCGCCTTGCGAGATATTTACCATGTATTTGTTTACATTTTTTCTGTCCTGACCTACGCCAAAACCATACAAAGCGCCACCTAAACCATTAGTACGCATGTAGGTAGTAAAATCAAGCACACCTTGTAGGTTGTTAATTTGTTTTACTTTTTCCAGATCAGCTTTGATTGGCGTATAACCAAGTTTTTCGATGGTTAAGCTATCCATTGCAGCAGCGTAAAAATCGCCGACGCGTTTAGTTACCGAACCAGCTGGAGCACTTTTATCTGCAGCCGCACCTTCTACTAAACTTCTAACAGCATTTACATTGAAATCACGGAGTTCGTTAAAAGAACCCCAGCGAGTTTCTTTAGCAGGAACTGGGTTTTTACGTACCCAAGTACCACTAGCATAAGTATAGAAATCATCGCCTGGTTTAACAGTAAGATCCATGTTTGCAGGATCAATAAACTTTTTAATAGGCGTTTGAGCACTTGCAACACCAACGGTAACTACCCCTAATGCCGCAAAAAACGATTTAAATTGATTGATATTCATCTTTGTTCTAAAAAATAAGTTAGAGAGATGAAAATTAAACAAAAAAGTTAATGCTTAGGCTACGATAATTAAATTGTTACTTATTAAACCAATAGTACAATTTAGCTAAGCCTATTTTGCGAAGGATTTCGTTAGTGATTAAAGCTATTTTAAAAACTTTCATATCAAGCATCTTATGTATAATTAACATATTTTAACACTTTTTATTGTGTGAAGCTTTTAAAAGTTTTGGATAGTTGCTTAAAACTACAATACAACCATTAAGAGTACATCAGTCTTCTTCAAAAAAGCTATCCAGCAGGTCATCGGTTTCGCGGCGATCTTTCTTAGTTGGCCTTCCGGCACCTCGATCCCTTTTCAAGGTTGGCGCATGAAATACCGATTTGAAGGCATGTGTTTCTTCAACAGGAGTTAAATCTTTATACTTAGTTACCGCAATTTTTGCATCGGTGCGGTTATAAGAAAAATCAATCACCTCAATTATCTTCTTTTCTATGCCTTTGCTAATTTGATAAACGTCCCCAATTTTTACAATAGCTGATGGCTTGATGTTTTGCCCGTTCAGCTTTACCCGTCCCGCTTTACATGCATCGGTAGCAAGGCTTCGAGTTTTAAACATTCGAATAGCCCAGAGATATTTATCAATACGTAATTTTTCTGCCTCTGCCATAGTGCAAAATTAAACAAATTTAGCACTTGAGTGTTCATTTTTACATCAGTAAGCGCCATAATTGAGCTAGGGTTATAAAACATAAGCGATAACTTTACGATTTAACTCTTTAACTTTTAACTTATAAAGCCTTATTTTGCATAAATTTTAAACAACAATGATTGCTGAACTTAAAAAACAAATAGAAGAAGCTTGGGAAGACAGAAGCTTATTACAATACAAAGAATATTCTGAAGCCATTGAAACGGTGATCCAACAGTTAAACTGCGGCGAGTTAAGAGTTGCAGAACCCATACTAAACGGATGGGGAATCAATGAATGGGTAAAAAAAGCGGTAATTCTTTATTTCCCTATTAAACAGATGGGCGAAACTAAGGCTGGCCCTTTTGTTTTCCACGATAAAATGGATTTAAAAACGGATTACAAGGAGAAAGGTGTACGTGTAGTACCTATGGCTAGTGCTCGTTACGGTGCGTTTTTAGCGCCTGGTGTAATCATGATGCCTTCGTACGTAAATATTGGCGCCTATGTAGATGAAGGTACAATGGTAGATACTTGGGCTACTGTAGGTTCATGTGCTCAAATTGGAAAGCGTGTACATTTAAGTGGTGGTGTAGGTATTGGCGGCGTTTTGGAACCAGTACAAGCAGCTCCTGTAATTATTGAAGATGATTGTTTCTTAGGATCGAGAGCTATTGTTGTTGAAGGTGTACGTGTAGAAAAAGAAGCCGTGTTAGGCGCAAATGTAGTATTAACTGCATCTACCAAAATTATTGATGTAACTGGCGAAACACCAGTGGAGTATAAAGGTATTGTTCCAGCTCGCTCGGTGGTAATCCCTGGATCTTATACAAAACAATTCCCTTCGGGTGAATATCAAGTGCCTTGCGCTCTGATTATTGGCAAACGTAAAGAATCTACAGACAAAAAGACTTCTCTAAATGATGCATTGAGAGAAAATAATGTAGCTGTATAAAGCTTTAATGTGAAAGCAGAAAGCAAAAATCAATTTAATAAAGCCGAAAGTGATGGACTTGAGCAATCGAGATCTAAGCTTTCGGCTTTAGACTTTCAGCTTAAAATAGGTTTCGATGGAAAAAGAGCGGTGAATAACCTTACTGGACTTGGAAATTACAGCAGGTTCATCATCGAAAGTTTAGCGAAAAAATTTCCCTCACAGCAATACTTTATTTACAGCCCGAAGGTTGCCGAAAAACTCCGTACCTTACCTTTACTGTCTTTATCAGATGTAAGGCTCGAACTTCCAAAATCTTCCAAGTTTTTGTGGAGAGGTTTAGGGATAAAGAAGCAGTTATTGGCAGATCAAATCGATATTTATCATGGTTTGAGTCATGAAATTCCATTTGGCCTACAGCAAACCAGCATCAAATCAGTAGTAACTATACACGATTTGATCTTTTTAAGGAAGCCGCATTACTATAAATTCATTGATAGAAAAATTTACGAGTGGAAAAGCAGATACGCCTGCCAAAATGCTGATCGAATTATTGCCATTAGTGAAAAAACCAAACTAGATATCATCGAATTATACAGAATTGCTCCAGAGAAAATAGATGTAGTTTATCAGGGTTGTGATGAGGCTTTCAAAATAAAAGCAACCTTCACAAAGTTAGATGAGGTTAAAAATCGTTACCAATT
This sequence comes from Pedobacter sp., assembly GCF_965249885.1. GTDB lineage: Bacteria > Bacteroidota > Bacteroidia > Sphingobacteriales > Sphingobacteriaceae > Pedobacter. Next base: position 1,045,278 of record NZ_OZ252254.1, read on the forward strand.
ACCTGATACATTTATATTAAGTGTTGGCACAATTGAAGAGAGAAAAAATCTCAACTTAGTAATTGAAGCACTTGCCCAGGCTCAAACTTCTGTCCCGCTAGTAGTAGTAGGCAAACCTACACCTTACCTCGAAAAGGTGAAATATACCATTGCTAAGTATCAACTACAAAGCCGTGTGCTATTTTTGCACAACGTTACTTTTGAGGATTTGCCGGCGGTTTATCAATCGGCAAGCTTATTTGTTTACCCGTCATTTTATGAAGGTTTTGGTATTCCAATTATTGAAGCCATCAATAGCAACTTACCTGTGATTGCAGCTACTGGCTCTTGTTTAGAGGAAGCTGGAGGCCCTGATTCCATTTACGTTTCTCCTACTCAACCTAACGAATTAGCGAAAGCAATAGACAATGTGTTGAGCGATGAAAATTTCCGCCAAATGATGGTAAGTAAATCATTGGCTTACGTTCAAAAATTCAACAACGATTTAGTGGCCGAACAAGTAATGGAATGCTACAAAAAAGCATTCAGTTAAAAACTTATCTGTTATACATCATCACATTGAGCTGGCATTTGCTTAATTTCGCTCTTCAATAAATAAAAAACCAATGAAAGTTGCCGGCTTCACCTTCATCAGAAATGCAGTTAAAAACGACTATTCCATTGTAGAAGCCATCACTTCTATCCTCCCTATTTGCGACGAATTTGTGGTGGCTCATGGCAATTCTGAAGACAGTACATTGGAGTTGCTAAGAAGTATCGATTCTGAAAAAATCCGAATTATTGAAACCACTTGGGACGATACCTTAAGGGAAGGCGGAAGAACTTTTGCATTGGAAACCGACAAAGCTTTCGCAGCCATTAGCAAGGATGTAGATTGGGCATTTTATATCCAAGGTGATGAATGTGTGCATGAAAAATATCTGCCGATCATCAAAAAGGAAATGGAGCTTTGCCTGCACAATAAAAAAATAGAAGGGCTACTATTTAATTACAAGCATTTTTACGGCTCTTATGATTTTGTTGCGCACTCGCGAAGATGGTACAGACGTGAAGTTCGTGTAATTCGTAATTTGCCCGGCATACACTCCTACAAAGATGCACAAGGCTTCAGGTACAATGATAGAAAAATAAAGGTAAAGCATATCGATGCCTACATTTATCATTACGGATGGGTAAAACCGCCAGAAGGCTTAACCAACAAGGTGCGCAACTTCAATAAGTTTTACACTACCAACGACGAGTGGATTGAAGAAACATATCCAGAGCAGTCGGCATTTGACTACAAAAATGCAGATGAACTTTTTCACTTCAATGAGTCACATCCTAAAGTATTCCAATCACGGGTAGAAAGAAGCAATTGGAAGTTCAATTTCGATCCAACCTTATCAAAAAATAAGCTTCCATTGAGAAGGAAAATATTAGCTTGGATAGAAAAGGTAACCGGCGCTAGGTTATTTGAGTACAAAAACTACGATAAAATTGCCTAGTATGGGAAGCAAGAAAAGCATATCGGTTATACTACCAAACTACAACGGCAAGCATTTGATGGAGCAATTTATTCCATCAACTTTGGAAGCACTTGAATTTAGCAACGTTGATTTTGAGTTTATAGTAATAGACGATTGCTCGAAAGACGATTCGATCAGCTTCATTGAAAATAACTATCCAAACTTCATTATATTAAAAAATGATGTCAATAGCGGATTTTCAAAAACCTGCAACAAAGGTATCCAACAAGCTACAAAAGACTTGATATTCTTGCTTAATTCTGATGTACAGCTTACACCGAACTACTTTGAAAATCAATTCCAGTATTTTGAAAATGTGGAAACTTTTGGAGTGATGGGACGCATCATGAATTTCGATGGAAAAAAGATGGAAGATACCGCCCGACTACCTTACTACAAAGGTGGAAAATTTAAGGCCAATAAGTTTTTTTATATCGAAGGCAACAATAAAGTGTCTACTACCTATTTATCAGGTGCTAACGCATTAATCGATAGAAAAAAATTACAGCTATTAAACGGCTTTGATGAAATCTACTCTCCTTTTTATTTTGAAGATTTTGACTTAGGACTACGGGCATGGGAAGCTGGCTGGATTTGCTATTACGACCACCAATCCTATTGCTACCATCAAGTGAGTTCTTCCACCAAAAAGGTAAATAAAGGTAACTCCGTTAAAATTACGTACAACCGCAACAGTTTTACTCTGCAAAGCATTCATCTTAAAGGTTTCAGAAGGAGCTTTTGGTTAGCGCAGTTATTTACTTTAACGCTAATAGGTCATCTATTTAAAGGTGAATTTTGGATACTCAAAAGCATTCAGCAATTTATGTCACGGCGGAAAGCGATTGAGCAATCCAAAATAAACATGCGCAACCTGCAGCAGCAATTAAATAGGCAATACGATCTCGATTACGTCATCTCAACTATCAGCAATGCTATTGCCAATCAAAAAGTAAAGTGGCTATAAAAACACTAGTTAGACTGAGGTGGATATTGCGCTAAAATTTCTTTCACCCCGATGGCAATTCTTTCTTCGCGATTTTTGAAATTATCTAAATTAAAGCCGCTGCCCCTACCATGCCAAACATGCATTTTCGTTTTAGGATCTAAAAAATCGATGATAAAGGTACCTTCTTCATATCGGTCTACATTATACATACCACCTCCCCAACCAGGTCCCCAGCCCCAACCCCAGCCGCCACGCCATCCCCAAGGACCACCGAAACCATTAGCGTAAACATCTGTTCTTTCGCGTTTAACTACAATCAAATTCACAAACAAATCTGGCTTATCAGCTTTTGTAAAGCCTTTCGCTTGCATTTCAGCATCAACGGCCGCCATCATTCGCTTCTTGTCTAATCCATTAACTGCAAGCTTTTCTAAGCCTTTATCGTAAAAATTGTAGGTTTTATAACTTTTAAAATTGCCTTCCTTATCAAAATCAGAAGCAACACGTAAAGTAGTAGTACATGCAGCAAGTAGTAGAACCACTACCAACACACTGCCCAATCTCTTCATCATATTCATAACGTTCGTATTTTTATGTGGTATGTCAACAAAATTATCAACGTAAATTTACTGATAAATATTTTCGACCTCACCCAATCAAAACACATCTAAAAGTCAAATTGTTACGCCAGAAAGTGTTAAAATAAATTAGATTTAAGAGCTAACGTATCAATGATTAATTTTGTCTCATGGCAATGAAAGAAGAAATCAACAAAACTTTAGAGATATTAAAAGCGGGTGGTGTAATTCTTTATCCTACCGATACAGTATGGGGTTTAGGTTGCGATGCTACCAATGCAGAAGCTGTCGCAAAAGTAAATGAAATTAAGGGCCGTGCTGCCGACAAAAGCTTAATTGTACTGCTTGATACCGACAATAAACTCCAAAGCTACGTTAACAATATTCCAGAAGTGGCCTACGATTTAATTGAGTACGCCGAAAAGCCACTAACCGTTGTTTTTTCGAATGCTAAAAATTTAGCTTCCAACGTAATTAATGCTGATGGAAGCGTGGGCATCAGAATTCCTAAACACGATTTCTGCCAGCAACTGATTCAACGTTTCCGCAAACCAATTGTGTCCACCTCTGCCAATATTAGCGGACAACCCACTCCGAAATTTTTCGATGAAATTAGTGAAGAAGTTAAGGCTGCAGTTGATTACATCGTAGAATTAGAGCAGGAAAACCATACGCCTAAACAGCCATCAACCATTGTTAAACTGGGCTCAGGCGGACAATTCGAATTCATTAGGAAATAGCTTCAAGCAACAGTATTTAACTATTTCCCAAATTTACTTTAAGCATTGCAGCAAAAGCATATTATGGGTTTTTTGTTAACTTTGTCCACATGCAAACCAATCCACAGGCTCACGATACTAAATCTCTATTACAAAAAATCAGTGCGCCTATTTTTAAAATTTTAGCCGATACCGCACAGCAAACTAACACCGAAATTTATGTTATAGGTGGGTTTGTAAGAGATATTTATTTGGAAAGGCCTTCTAAAGATATTGACGTAGTGGTACTAGGCAACGGAATTGCTTTTGCAGAAAAAGTTGGCCAAAAGTTAAAAACTAACGTAGCGGTTTTTAAAAATTTCGGCACTGCCATGTTAAAACATGCAGATTTAGAAGTTGAATTTGTAGGAGCTCGTAAAGAAAGCTACCGTGCTGATTCTCGTAAGCCAATAGTGGAAAACGGCACTTTGGAAGATGACCAGCTGAGGAGAGATTTTACCATCAATGCTTTGGCGATCTCTTTAAACAAGGATAACTGTGGTGATGTAGTAGATCCATTTAACGGCTTGGAGGATTTAGAAAACAAGCTGATCAGAACGCCGTTGGATCCAGTTGTTACTTTTTCGGATGACCCATTGCGCATGATGCGTGCCATCCGCTTTGCTACGCAGCTTGATTTTAAGATTGATGAAGCAGCTATTGAGGCCATCAAATCTCAAAAGGAGCGAATTAAAATTGTATCAAAGGAGCGCATCAGCGATGAGCTTAACAAAATCATCTTAGCTAAGAAACCTTCTATAGGTTTCAATTATCTTTTTGATACGGGTTTACTTGAACTGATTTTCCCTCAAATGGCGAAATTGTATGGGGTAGACATTGTTAAAGGAAGAGCGCATAAAGATAATTTTTACCACACCTTACAAGTGCTGGATAATATTTGCGAAACCACCGATGATTTATGGTTACGCTGGGCTGCCATTTTGCATGATATCGCCAAACCTGTAACCAAACGCTTTGAGGAGGGCCACGGGTGGACTTTTCACGGACATGAGGATAAAGGTGCACGTATGGTGCCACAAATTTTCTCACAACTTAAGCTGCCTTTAAATGAGAAGATGAAATTTGTGCAAAAGTTGGTACTACTGCATTTAAGGCCTATTGTACTGGCGCAAGATAAGATCACCGACTCGGCGGTAAGAAGGCTGTTATTTGAAGCTGGAGAAGACATTGAGGCGTTGATGTTACTTTGCAACGCCGATGTGACCACCAAGAACGAATACAAAATCAAAAAGTACCGCAACAACTTTGAATTGGTTAAGCAAAAACTAAAAGATGTTGAGGAACGCGACCAATTACGTAACTGGCAACCACCAATTAGCGGCAACGATATTATGCAAACTTTTGGACTAACGGCCGGCAAGGAAGTGGGATTACTAAAGAACGCAATTAGAGAAGCAATTTTAGAAGGAGATATCCAAAACAGCTACGATGAAGCTTTTGGTTTTATGCTTAAAAAAGCAGAAGAGCTAGGCCTAAAAGCAGTTAAGCAAAACGATTAACAAAATTGTTGCAACATACTCAAAACGAAAAATTTTCGAACATTTTTTGCGTTTTTTAGTTATGTGGGTAGCCTTGCAATAAACAACTTTGCAAAGCTACGGAGTTCAAAAATTATATTTTTTTCATATTTTTACAGCACAATAAAGCAGTTCATAGCAAATGGCAATTTATAGATTTAGGATTTCCTTTGAAGATTACGACGACATTAGCCGCGAGATAGATATTAAGAGCAATCAAACTTTCGAAGATTTGCATAGGGCCATACACCGCAGCACTGGATATGATGCGGATAAGTCTTCTTCATTTTATGTAAGTACAGATAACTGGATTAAAGGTGAAGAAATTGCCATCCATCCTAACCAACGCAAAATTGACAACGGCGTAACGTTAATGGAAAAGTCTAAATTGAGCAGTTTTATTGATGATCCACATCAGAAATTTTACTACATCTATAATTTTGACAGACCTTATGATTTTCATGTAGAACTCATCAAAATTATTTTAGACGCTGATCCGAAAATTGATTATCCATATTTGGTAAAAAGCGTGGGTGAAGCGCCAAAAATTATTGATAAAAGCAATATTGGAAGCTTTGCGGCAAGCACTACTGCCAATGACGATTTCGATTTCCTTAATGAAATGGATTTTGTTCCTGAAGATACAGATGAATTAGAAGCCATGGGCGGACGAGGAATTAATGCCGAAGAAACCCAAGAAAGCGACGAAGAGGAAGAACAGGAAGATGAATTTGGCGATGGCGAGGAAGATTATGGGAACGACGATTACGGCAACGATAAAGAAGACTACTAATCAACCCGTAAATTATCAAGCCAACTGATTAGTCAATTGCGCCTAATTCATTTCGAAACTCAAAGTTACGATTCATGAAAACTCTCATTGTGGTAGTAGGGCCAACAGCAATTGGCAAAACAGCATTGGCTATTGAACTTGCCCAACATTACCAAACTGAGATTATTTCTGCGGACTCCCGACAGTTTTTTAAGGAAATGAGCATTGGTACGGCAAAGCCTTCAGTGGAAGAACTTGCCGCCGCACCTCATCATTTTATAGGTTCCCATAGCGTTAATCAGTTTTTTAGCACCGGCGATTTTGAAGTTCAAGCGCTTGCATTAATGGAGCAGCTATTCCACCAGCACAATGTTTTGATCATGGTTGGCGGCTCTGGGTTGTACATTAATGCGGTGTGCAACGGATTAGATGACATGCCGGAAATTGACTTGAACATTCGTGAGCAGCTTAACCAACAATTTGCAACTGAAGGTATTGATTCCATTAGAAAACAGCTTGCAGAGCTGGATCCTGCATATTTCGAAAAAGTTGATCAGAGCAATCCGCAGCGCATGATTCGTGGGTTGGAAGTGGTGCTATCTACCGGGCAAAAGTTAAGTTCCTTTTTAACTTCCAATAAAAAACAACGTCCTTTTAACATCGTAAAGATTGGCTTAAATACGGATAGAGCTCAACTCTATGCTCAAATCAATCACCGTGTCGACAAAATGGTTGATTTAGGATTGATTGACGAAGTAAAATCGCTACTGCCTTATCGGGAACTCAATGCTTTAAAAACCGTTGGCTATTCGGAAATTTTCGATTACTTAGATGGCGCAACTGATTTAACCACCGCTATCGACAAAATAAAACAAAATACCCGCAGATTTGCCAAGCGCCAATTAACCTGGTTTAAAAAAGATTTGGATACTGTTTGGTTTGAATCAGGGAAAAACGAAGAAGTCATCCAATTCTTGGCTCAGCAAATTTCTTAACATACATCAAAAACTTTAAACCTGGCATGTTTTATCTTTGTAACAAAGAAAGGAAATACATGGAATTAGGTATTGGAATGTTCGGCGATTTACAAATTGATGCTAACGGCAAAGTACAATCGGCGCAACAACGTTTACAAGAAATAATAGAAGAAATTAAGTTGATGGACCAAGTTGGTCTGGATTTTTACGGCATTGGCGAACACCATAGACCTGACTATGCCGTATCAACTCCTGAAATTATATTGGCTGCAGCGGCAACAGTTACTAAAAACATCAAACTGGGCAGTGCGGTGTCGGTGCTAAGCTCATCTGACCCAGTAAGGCTTTACCAGAGTTTTGCTACTGTTGATTTAATTTCAAACGGCCGTGCTGAATTGATGGCGGGAAGAGGAAGCTTTATTGAATCATTCCCGTTGTACGGTTACAATTTAGGCGATTATGATGCTTTGTTTGATGAGAAGCTCAACCTTTTGGTAAAGATCAACCAGGAAGAAACCATCTCTTGGAAAGGCAAGTTTAGACCTGAGCTGAAAGATCAACAAATATTACCGAGAGCGGTAGACAATAACTTGAAAATGTGGGTTGCCGTTGGAGGAACACCTGCATCTGTAGTACGTGCCGGAAAATTAGGCTTACCAGTAATGTTTGCAATTATCGGTGGCAATCCAGCGCAGTTTCAACCATTGTTTGAGTATTATAAACAAGCTTACGAAGATGCAGGACATGATATGAACAAGTTTCAAGTTGGTGTACACATGCATGCTTTTTTTGGGGAAGAAAGCCAAGCAACAGCTGATTATTACTATCCTGTTTACTCGGCACAAATGGATAGGATTGGAAAATCGAGAGGATGGCCTCCGTTCCAACGTGGACAATATGACTTTGGCCGATCTAAACATGGGCACTTAATTATTGGCGATGCCAACGAAGCTGCAGAAAAAATCATTATGATGCATGAGCTATTCGGCTTAACCCGTTTTTCAGCTCATATGGATGTAGGCGCACCATCTCATGATCACATGATGAAATCTATAGAAATCTACGGAGAGAAAATTGCCCCGCAGGTGCGAAAAGCGATAGGAAAATAACATACCCAAAAACGAATAAGCCCCGATGAAATTTCACCGGGGCTTATTTGTATCATTTTATTGAAGATTAGCTCATTTTCAATTTTTTCTGAATGTCATTCACATAAGCCTTAAACTTCTTATCTGTCTCTATTAAATCTTCTACCGTTTGGCAAGCATAAATTACTGTAGAATGGTCTCTTCCGCCAAAAAATGCACCGATGGTTTTCAATGAAGATTTGGTATGGCTTTTAGACAAATACATCGAGATTTGACGAGCCTGTACAATTTCACGTTTACGAGTTTGTGATTTTACCATCTCAACCGGCACCTCAAAATATTCACAAACTAACTTTTGTATATATTCCATCGAAATTTCCTTCGATGTATTTTTTATAAAGTTCTTCAACATCTGTTTAGCTAACGCTAAATCGATGTCTTTCTTATTCAATGTAGATTGTGCCAACAAAGAAACCATTGCTCCTTCTAGCTCACGTACGTTATTGTCAATGTTATGCGCAACATACTCAACTACTTCGCCAGGCAATTCAATACCATCGGCATACATTTTCTTTTTAAGGATAGCTACACGAGTTTCCAAATCGGGCACCTGCAAATCAGCAGATAATCCCCATTTGAAACGGCTTAACAACCTTTCTTCCAAACCAGCCAAATCTTTAGGTGCTTTATCAGAAGTTAAGATAATTTGCTTTCCTGACTGGTGCAAATGGTTGAAAATGTGGAAGAAAATATCTTGCGTTTTCTCTTTTCCAGCAAAATTGTGTACATCATCCATAATGATTACATCCATTGCTTGATAGAAGTTTACAAAGTCATTAATGGTATTGTTTTTTAGCGAGTCAACAAATTGCTGACAGAATTTTTCGCATGAAACATAAATTACTAATTTATCAGGCAGGTTACGTTTAATTTCGTTACCAATAGCTTGAGCCAAGTGAGTTTTACCTAAACCAACACCTCCATATATCATTAAAGGATTAAATGAAGTACCGCCTGGTTTTGCTGCCACAGCATAACCTGCCGAACGAGCTAAACGGTTGCAATCTCCTTCAATGTAGTTGTCAAAAGTATAATTTGGGTTTAACTGAGGGTCTACATTAAGCTTCTTTAAACCCGGAATAATAAACGGGTTTTTGATGTCTTTATTAATAGCAACAGGAATAGGCATCGACTGCGATTTAGCTTCAGCTCCATTACCATTGGAAGGCATATTAGTAGTGTATGGCGACCCCGTGTTCGACGACTTGTCGACTACGATATTGTACTCCAATCTACCCTCGTCTCCGAGTTGCTTTTTTACGGTTTTTCTAAGTAAACCAACATAGTGTTCCTCAAGCCATTCGTAGAAAAATAAACTAGGTACCTGTATGGTTAAAACCTTGCCTTCTAACTTAAGGGCAGATATTGGCTCGAACCAAGTTTTGAAACTTTGATTCGGAATATTATCCTTAATAATTTGGAGACAGCTATTCCACACTTCGGTACAAGTTTTTTCCATATCGTTTCTATAATTTATTGGTTTACAGTCCTATTAAGTGCCATATGATAGTGCACTTTCGAGACTTCGAATATTCAAAAAATTATCAACATTCAGAATATTTTTTTGAATTATTTTGTAACTGCTTAAACTGCAATAGCATATACAAGCCTACCTCAATAATTAATGTTAATAACTATTTTTCCACATCAATTTTAGTACTCTCCAAACACTTCTCTTAAGCAATTTGCTATTTCTCCTAAGGTAGCATATTCTTCTACAGCAATCAATATAAAAGGCATTAAATTTTCTGTCCCTTTTGCTGCATTTTTTAATTCGTTTAAGGCCTTAGTTACTGCGGTATTATTACGTTGCTCCTTCAATTCCTGAAGTTTTGCTGTTTGTATGTTTCTTATCGTTTCATCAACCCTAAAAACATCGTCAAAGGCATCTTCCTTTTGCGTGAACTTATTTACACCAACAATAACGCGTTCGCCACTTTCAATTTCCTTTTGGTATTGATAAGATGCGTTCGCTATCTCCTGCTGTATGTAACCGTTCTCTATGGCATTAACTGATCCACCAATGGCGTCAATCTTGTCCAGATAAATATGTGCTGCCGCCTCAACCTCATCTGTTAACGTTTCTACAAAGTACGATCCTGCCAATGGATCTACCGTATCGGTAACGCCACTTTCAAATGCAATTACCTGTTGTGTGCGCAAAGCAATTTTTGCAGCAGCTTCGGTAGGTAATGATAACGCTTCATCGTAGCCATTGGTATGTAACGATTGTGTACCTCCTAAAACCGCAGCCAAAGCTTGGTTAGAAACCCTGATTACATTGTTAAGTGGCTGCTGCGCCGTAAGCGTTGAGCCGCCTGTTTGCGTATGGAAACGCAACATCATCGCTTTTTCATCGGTAGCACCCAAATCTTTCACAATTTTAGCCCACATTCTTCTTGCCGCTCTAAACTTGGCTATCTCTTCAAAAAAGTTGTTGTGGCAATTGAAGAAAAAAGACAATCGCTTTGCGAAGACGTTAATATCAAGTCCTTTTTGTAGGGCAGCATTAAGATATGCTTTACCGTTTGCCAAAGTAAATGCCAACTCCTGAACCGCCGTTGAACCAGCTTCACGAATGTGATATCCGGAAATAGAAATGGTATTCCACTTGGGAAGCTCCTTGCTACAATACTCAAAAATATCGGTGATGATCCGCATGGAAGGCTTCGGAGGATAGATATAGGTGCCTCTTGCAGCATATTCCTTTAAAATATCGTTCTGTATTGTTCCCGAAATTTGCTTCAGATCAGCCCCCTGCTTTTTAGCCAAGGCAATGTACATGGCTAGTAGAATAGATGCCGTGGCATTAATGGTCATTGAAGTGGTGATTTTTTGCAACTCAATCCCATCGAACAAAATTTCCATATCCTTTAATGAATCAATTGCGACACCAACCTTCCCTACCTCACCTTCGGCCATGTCGTCATCAGAATCGTAGCCAATTTGTGTAGGCAAATCAAAAGCAACTGACAAACCCATTGTACCTTGCGCTAAAAGGTAATGGTATCGTTTATTTGACTCCTCTGCTGTAGAAAAGCCCGCGTACTGGCGCATGGTCCACAAACGCCCTCTGTACATGTCTTTTTGGATACCTCTGGTGAAAGGAAAACTTCCTGGCTGTTCGTTATTTTCAGGTGCAGAGCTATAAACATCTTTAATTTCTATACCCGAAGTCGTATATCTTTTATCGCTCATTATTTGGTTATTTTTGGTTAGTAATTGTCGTTTCACAAATGAGGTAGCATCAGACAAACAAATCGGCTAAAACAGCTTTTGTATATCCTGTTTAATTAAACCCATTGTCAGTTCGTATGGATTTTCATCAATTTCGCTCATATAATGCAGCACTTTTTTACTCAGTTCTACTCCAGAAGCATCCGTTGGCAAGTTTTTAACCGCATTATTTACCATAGCAATCGTATCATCTTTTAATTTCCTGATTACATTCCAAGTAGCAGCTTCTAAATACAATTGTTGCGTAATGTTATGCTGAAACTCTGTTTTAATTTCGTTAACAGCCATTAACTGCAGTGCGCCAATTTCAATTCCTTGCTGGTGCAAGCGTAGCAACAAATTAGCGGGATTAATTCTGTCTACGAAAATGATCATACGCTCATGCGCCTGAAGGCGAAGTTGCAGCAGAGGAGTGTTATCATCGAGCATTGGCCTTTCACTATCACTTTGTTTAACCGTTTGTAATTGCTTACCAAACATATAATACACTACAATTGCGACGATCACGCCAGCGGTAGTCAAACTTGAAGCGTAAAGAAAATATTTACTTAAATCCATTTTAGTTTTGTTTATGCACCGTAATATTAGCCCTAACTACAGGCAAAAATGTACATAAATATTTATATTTGTTTGTCATAATTTTAAATAAGATGAGTAGCACAGTTGAAACAAGTTTTGCACCAGTATCCTTTACAGAAGGCGCAGTGAAAGAGCTTACAAAGCTTAAAGACCAACAGGAAATTGCAGATGATTTTGGATTACGCGTTGGTGTAGAAGGCGGCGGGTGTTCAGGAATGAACTACGTTTTGGGCTTCGACCAGAAAAAAGAAGGTGATCAGGAATTTGTGATTGATGGCATTAAGGTGTTTATGCACAAAGCTCATCAAATGTATCTATTGGGCATGCAAATTGACTGGCAAGATGGCCTAAATTCTAGAGGATTTACTTTTAATAATCCAAATGCAGCTAGCACATGCGGGTGCGGCACTAGTTTCTCGGTGTAATTAGCCTTAGCTGTAACAGCAATAAAACAAAATACTTTGTAACATTTAAAGAAGTCTCGTTGTCTTAACAGCGAGACTTTTTATTTAACCATAAGCCACGCTTTTATTACTATATTAGCAAAGCAAGCAATTATTATATCTAGGTATGACCTACACGGAAAACGTACGATTAGCAATGCAATCCATTAAAAGTAACCGTTTGCGTACTTTTTTAACTGCGTTGATTATTGCTATAGGTATATCTGCGCTAGTAGGCATATTAACTACCATTAAAGCTATTGAAAGGAAAATGACCGATGCTTTCTCAAGCATGGGCGCCAATTCTTTTACCATTAGAAATAGGGGAACTGGCATCCGGATTGGTGGATCAGGTGAACGACCGAAAAGTTACAAGCCAATTAGATATGAAGATGCGTTGAAATTCAAAGAAAGATCCAACACTCCCGGCGGAGTTTCTATCAGTGTATTTGCGAGTAACGGCGCTACGGTAAAATATGAGCAAGAAAAAACTAACCCTAACATTAATATTAGAGGCATAGATGAAAACGGATTGGCTGCACAAGGTTTAGAACTAGCGCAAGGCCGTAGTTTTAACGAAGCTGAATCGCTTAACGGACCAAATATTTGCGTAATTGGCTCTGAAATTGCAAAAACCTTGTTTAAAGATAACGTTGCACTGGATAAAATCATCACTGCCGGCAATAACAGATTAAGGGTAATTGGCGTACTTGCAGCTAAAGGCTCAAGCATGGGCGCCAGTATTGACAGGGCGGTTTATGTCCCTCTGTTTAAAGCTAAAGTGATTAACGCCAACAGTAACCCTTCCTACACTATTACGGTAATGGTACCTAGCGCCGATTTGGTTGACAACGTTATTGGAGAATCAACCTCAACTTTCAGAGCCATCCGAAAATTAAAAATTGGACAAGGCGATAATTTTGAAATCACCAAAAGCGATGCTGTTGCCCAAACTTTGATTAAAAACTTAGAAGTAGTTACTATTGGCGGCATGGCAATTGGCATTATTACGCTTCTTGGCGCTTCTATCGCTTTAATGAACATCATGTTGGTATCAGTAACTGAGCGTACCCGCGAAATTGGCATAAGGAAAGCCATAGGAGCTAATCCCTCGGTAATTAGAAAGCAATTTTTGATTGAAGCAATAGTTATTTGCTTGCTCGGAGGCATCCTCGGAATCTTACTTGGTATTGCCATAGGCAACATTGTTTCCATGTTTATGGGAGGAGGGTTCATTATCCCCTGGTTGTTTATTATGTTGGGCTTAGCGCTATGTATTACCGTGGGCATCCTTGCGGGTTATTATCCTGCGCAAAAAGCATCAAAATTAGATCCGGTAGAAGCTTTACGCTACGAATAAGCCACTTGGGCGTTTCAGCTGACTAACCTTAGATTGGCACATGTTATTTTGTAGCAGTTATAGCAACAGGTTGTTTAATTGACCTTGATTGATCAACTTTTCTACCCTACTGGTAAGCAAGCTATCATTTAGCGCTCTTGCGTGGCGCATATGGTGCATATCACTCCCTAAAAATGAAACACAGTGATGATCCACTAAACTTTCCGCGGCACTTTTCACTCCTTTACCATAATAACCTGTTAAAGAGATTGTGTTAAGTTGTAGAAAACAGCCATACTCCTTTATTTGCAAATAGTTTTCTATACTACCGTGATAATATGGATATCGTTCAGGATGGGCCAATACGGGATAAAAACCAGCATCTTGAATTCTAAAAAGCACATCAAGTAAGTTAGGGGGCTGATTGATGTACGAGAGTTCAAACAAAAGGTAATGATCGCCAAAACCTAAAACTTGTTTCTTTTCGAGCTTATTGATAAAAGTTTCATCGAGATAATACTCTGCTGCCGCTTCAACTTTTAAATCAATTTGATGTTGATGCAACGCTTCTTCCAAAACAGCCAAACCAGCTCGAATGCTATCTGGAGTATTCCGATAATAATCAGCCATTACATGCGGAGTAGCAATTACCTTCTTAAATCCTAACTCCACATATTTTCTCGCCATTGCAAGGGAAGCTTCCACATTTGGCGCACCATCGTCAATTCCCGGAATGATATGAGAGTGCATATCTGTTCTTATTGACGAAAAATCAATGCTAGGCTTTTTAGTACGGCTTTTAAATAATCCAAACACAAAGTGAAGTTAAAAAGTAAAAGTTAAATTATTCAACAAATCAGCCTACCTGCTTAGGCAATCCTAAGCTCAATGCGGTTTTCGAAATATAGCTATCGTAGATTTTCGAAAGAGCTTGGTTCATTTCTTCTCTCAAATCGAATTGCAAATCCTCATGCAGCTTTTCAAATTTACGTAGTAACACTTGCAGGGATTTCACAACATAATTAGCCAACAACTGCTCGTGATTTTTGGTTAAGGAATATACTTTATACCTAAACGTCATGGGCGACATTTTAAAGAGCATCAACTTCAATTCCAGCTCTTCTACATCGGCTTTAGTTACTTTGTAAAAATGATTGATTTGCTTAGTCAGCTTCCTCAACACCAACATGGCATCTTTAGCGCTAGTTTTAGGAGTGGCGTTTAGCTCTGTTAAGGTTTCGCTGATCTCATTTTTAATAAAAGCAACCCTATCCCTAAGGTTGCTTTCATCTTCCAATAATAAAAAATGTAAATGTTCGGTGAGCACTTTATCCTTAGCAACCAAGCGTAAAAGTAACTTATCTTTTTCCTTTACCGGCAGTGCTAAAATCTCTTTCTTTAAGTCCTTATGCTCACTAAGCTTCATTAAAATGGATTATCTTTTATATATTTTTCCCACTCCCAAGCCGAACGCATCATTTCATTTAAATCAAGCTCCGTTTGCCATCCCAAAACATTTTTAGATTTAGTTACGTCGCCATAAATTTTTTCGATATCGCCTTCTCTTCGTGGCGCAATTTTATAATTCAATTTTTCGCCCGTAGATTCTTCAAAAGCATTGATAATCTCTAATACAGATGAACCTTTTCCAGTACCAAGATTAAATACATCATAACCATCAACCTTACCTTCCTCTAGTCTTTTGATTGCCGCAACATGAGCTTTTGCCAAATCAACTACATGAATGTAATCACGTATTGCTGAACCATCAGCAGTATCATAATCGTCTCCAAAAACTTGAATTGGTCCTCGTTTACCAATAGCTGACTGCGTAATAAATGGCACTAAATTTTGTGGAACACCGTTTGGCAGCTCTCCAATTAATGCAGTATGATGTGCCCCTACCGGATTAAAATAACGCAAGGCGATTACATTTAAGCCTGAGGTTGCCTTAGCAGTTTCTACCAATATTTCTTCCGCTATTTGTTTAGTATTACCATACGGAGATTCTGCTTTTTTTACTGGACTGTCTTCTGTTACTGGCAGCTGATCTGGTTGTCCGTAAACCGTACAGGATGATGAAAAAACAAAGTTCGTTTTAGGGTACGCAGTTAACAGGTTGATCAAACTATAGAAGTTGTTCCTGTAATATTTCAGGGGTTGCTCCACTGATTCTCCAACCGCTTTGTAAGCAGCAAAATGGATAATTCCTGAGATATCCTGGTTTTTTTCAGCAAACAAATCTACGGCAGAGCTATCCTGTAAATCTAACTCCACAAACTCATGCCTTTTGCCGGTAATTTGCTCCAACTGATCTAATATTTTGATATTAGAATTGGAAAGGTTGTCCACGATAATTACTTCGTAGCCAGCCTCGTGAAGCTCTACCACGGTATGCGAACCGATATATCCAGTTCCTCCGGTAACTAATATTTTTGACATTTATTTATTGTACGTAGTGAAATCTTTATGCTCTATTTTAGCCAATGCTTCTGGCGACAACGACCTAAAATAGTCGTAAGTAATCTTTAAACCCTCTGCCCTATTTACTTTAGGCTCCCACTTCAACAACTCTTTAGCTTTAGTGATATCAGGCCTGCGTTGCTTAGGATCATCTTGAGGTAGCGGTTTATAAACGATTTTTTGATCAGTACCTGTTAGTTTAATAATCTCTTCACAAAACTGTTTAATGGTAATTTCGTCCGGATTACCGATGTTAACTGGCGACGCATATTCTGAGTGCAATAAGCGATAAATTCCCTCTATCAAATCATCTACATAGCAAAACGATCGCGTTTGGCTACCATCACCAAAAACCGTCAGATCTTCTCCTCGTAAAGCTTGACCAATAAATGCCGGCAATACTCTTCCGTCATTCAGTCGCATACGCGGACCATAGGTGTTAAATATACGCACAATTCGTGTTTCAACTCCATGAAAAGTGTGATAAGCCATCGTAATTGCTTCTTGAAAACGTTTTGCTTCATCATACACCCCACGAGGACCAACCGGATTTACGTTGCCCCAATATTCTTCAGGCTGAGGATTCACATTAGGATCACCATATACTTCCGAGGTGGAAGCAATTAGCATCCTCGCTCCTTTAGCTTTTGCTAAACCCAGCAAATTATGCGTACCTAAAGAGCCTACTTTTAAGGTCTGAATAGGAATCTTTAAATAATCGATAGGGCTGGCTGGCGATGCAAAGTGTAAAATGTAATCTAATTTACCCGGAACATGCACAAACTTAGAAACATCATGATTATAAAACTCAAAGTTCTCGAGCTTAAATAGATGTTCGATATTAGCTAAATCACCTGTAATTAGGTTATCCATGCCAATTACATGGCAATCTTCTTTAATAAATCTATCGCACAGGTGTGAGCCCAAAAATCCGGCGGCTCCTGTAATTAAAACTCTCTTACGCTCCATTTAGCTAATAATTTTACGGCCAATACTGTTATAATAATACCCTAAATCGACCATCTTTTGCAGATCGAAGAGGTTACGGCCGTCAAACACTACTTTATTCTTCAGCACTTCCTCCATTTTCTCGAAATCAGGATTACGGAACACCGACCACTCCGTTGCGATCAACAAGGCGTCCGCACCTTCCAAAGCTTCATATTGATCGCTTGCATATTTAATTTTATCACCAAGTAACACTCTTACATTTTCAATCGCCTCTGGATCAAATGCCACAACTTCAGCTCCAGCTTCAATTAAATCCTTGATGATGTATAAAGCTGGTGCTTCTCTAATGTCATCGGTTTCAGGTTTAAATGCTAATCCCCAAAGCGCAAATTTTTTGCCTTTGATATCGCCTTTGTAGTATTTTAAAACCTTATCGGTTAGTACTGTCTTTTGTTTTTCGTTCACTTCCATTACCGACTTTAGAATCTTAAAATCGTAATCATGCTCAACTGCAGCTTTCTCTAATGCTTGTACATCTTTAGGAAAACAGCTACCACCATAACCAATGCCTGGAAATAAAAATCTTTTACCTATCCTATCATCTGAGCCAATTCCTTTACGCACCATATCTACATCGGCACCTACGATTTCGCACAAATTAGCGATCTCGTTCATAAAAGTGATTTTTGTTGCCAAGAAAGAATTTGCAGCATATTTAGTTAATTCCGAAGAACGCTCATCCATAAAATAAATTGGATTACCTTGGCGCACGTAAGGTGCATACAATTCGCCCATTAGCTTCATTGCTTTTTCACTTCTAGTGCCAATCACTACGCGATCAGGCTTCATGAAGTCATCAACCGCAACGCCTTCACGTAAAAATTCAGGGTTAGAAACCACATCTACTTCTACGCTAGTGTGTTCTTTGAAAACTGCCGCAACTTTATCAGCAGTACCTACTGGCACAGTTGATTTGTTTACAATCACCTTGTATTCGGTGATGAGTTTAGAGATATCTTTAGCAGCGCCAAGGATATACGAAAGATCTGCTGCGCCGTCACCACCTGGAGGAGTAGGAAGTGCCATAAAAATAATCTGTGCTTCTTTTATACCCTCAGCTAAGTTAGTAGTAAATGACAAACGGCCCTGTGCGATGTTACGGTGAAAAAGTACGTCAAGACCAGGCTCATAAATAGGCAATTGCCCTGCCTTCATTTTGTTCACTTTCTCCTCAACTATATCTACACAAATTACGTTATTTCCGGTTTCTGCCAAGCAAGTTCCAGTTACCAAACCTACGTAACCCGTGCCAATTACTGCTATCTTCATATATTTTTAGCGTGTTTTTAACATTAATATCTATCTTCGAGCGAAGATAATAAATTATCAAGCAAAATGCATTGGCTTTACAATATTAGTATATTAATTTATGGCCTATTAATCAGATTAGTAGCTCTATTTAATGCGAAGGCTAAGCTGTTTGTAAAAGGTAGGAACGGTATTTTTGAGCTCATTTCATCAAAAGTTGATGCTCATAGCCAACCGATTTGGTTTCACTTTGCAAGCTTAGGGGAGTTTGAACAAGGCCGACCTATTTTAGAGAAAATCAAACAATTATCTCCCGAAGAAAAAATCGTTATTACTTTTTTCTCCCCTTCTGGTTACGAGATTAGGAAAAACTTTGCTTTGGCCGATGGAATCTTCTACCTCCCTCTTGACACGCCCGCCAATGCAAAAAAATTTCTCGACTTGGTGCATCCTAAAATGGCCATTTTTACTAAATATGAGTTTTGGCCAAATTATTTTAAGGCACTATCATCTAAGCAAATTCCGTTATACATAGTTTCAGGTATTTTTAGGCCAACCCAAGTTTTTTTTAAGTGGTACGGTGGATTTTACCGCAAGGTTTTAAAATCTGTGAGCCATTTTTTTGTGCAAAACGAAGAGAGTGCCCAATTGCTGAAAACCATTTCATTAACCAATGTTGATATAAGCGGTGATACCCGATTTGACAGGGTGTACGAGAATGCTCAAGCGCCCAAGCAGCTTCCTACAATAGCTGCATTTTGTGAACATCAACCTGTACTTATAGCGGGCAGCACCTGGCCTGCAGATGAAAAAATATTAGTAGAACTGGCCGCTGAAAATCCCGAATGGAAGTTGGTAATAGCGCCACATGAAGTACATCCTTCGCATATTGCTGAAATAGAACGTCTTTTCCCCGAAAGCGTAAAGTTTTCGACATTAGAAATGTCTAGTACAAATAAACAACCTAAAACATTGATAATTGACAATATTGGCATGCTATCTTCCCTATATCAATATGGAAAAGTAGCTTATATTGGCGGAGGATTTGGCGCAGGAATACACAACACGTTGGAAGCAGCCGCTTTTTCATTGCCAGTTATCTTTGGGCCGAATTATCAAAAATTTCAGGAAGCAAAAGACCTGATCCAACTAGGTGCTGCGCAAAGCATAGCTAATGCGAATGAATTGACTGCTGCCTTTGAACTTTTTAAGCAAAGCGAATCCGGTAAAATTGCTGGAGCGTATGTTGCCAATAAAAAAGGAGCTACTGAGATGATTATTGCTAAGATACTGGCTTAGATTTTATCCACCCTCACCCAATCCATGCCAGCAGCAATGGCTCCTTGCACACCAAGTGCTGCATCTTCAAAAACAATACATTTTTTGGGATTAACGCCTAAAGCTTCTGCGGCGGCTAAGAAAGGGTCCGGTGCTGGTTTACCTTTTTCAGTTTCTCCAGCGCAAACCATCACATCAATCAAATCTATTAATCCCAACACAGTTAGCGTTTTTGTCACTGTTTTTCTACTGCCTCCCGAAACCACAGCAATTTTGACTTTACCTACATGATTTTTCAAGTGTTCGGCAACGTAAGAAATAGGCTGCGTTTGTTCAATATACTTATCAATAAATATTTGTGATTTTTCGGCAGCAAAACTATCGGGCAAATCAACACCGTATCTCTTTGTAATCTCCTTAGCAAATAAAGCAGTTGGCACTCCCGCAAATTCATCTACCATTTCATGGTCTAAAGCAACACCATAACGTGCCGCCACTTCTTCGTAGGCTAATTTGTGCGCCAACATATTATCAGCCAAAGTGCCATCGCAATCGTAGAGAAAAGCGTCGTATTTATCGGCTGTTCTGCTGGTAAGGTATTCTAGTTTTTCTAAATGTTTATCGTCCATTATTATTTCGACATTTCTACTAACGCCTCAATAAATCTAGGGTCGTCATTTAAACTTTCCACTAACTGTACATGCTCGCCACCAAGTTCTTTAAACTCCTCGTTATATTCAACTGTAATTTCGTAAAGGGTTTCTAAGCAATCAGCCACAAAAGCCGGGCTGAATACTAACAAGCGTTTTTTACCTTCTTCAGCTAGTTTTTTAAGCACATCTGTGGTATAAGGCTGTATCCAAGGTTCTTTACCTAAACGAGATTGGTAGCATACCGAATAATTTTCTCTTGCCAAACCCAGTTTTTGAGCTAAGAGCTTAGCCGTATGATGACACTGTGCCGAATAGCAAAATTTATTAGCATCGTTATAGTTATCGCAACAGTTGTTAACTTTTAAGCAATATTTTCCGGTATGATCAGATTTGGTCATTTGCCTTTGCGGCAAACCATGGAAACTGAAAAGCACGTGATCGTAATTTTCAACACCGTGTTTTTTTGCATTATCAGCAAAAATCTCCAGCATCAATTCGTTATCATGAAAAGAGTTAACAAAAGAAACTGGCGGAATAGTTGGCCATTTGCTCAATAACTCCATTACTAACTGGAGAACCGAGCCTGTACTTGCGGAAGCATATTGCGGAAATAATGGAATTACTTTGATGCTATTTACCAAGCCTTTTTTAAGCTTATCTAATGCTTGCTCTATGGATGGATTTTGGTAACGCATAGCCAACTCCACTTGATACTCGTTGCCAAGTTTTTCTTGCAACATTTTAGCCTGCAGTTCGCTATAATAAAGTAATGGCGATCCATTTTCGTTCCAAATTTCTTTATAGAGTTTGGAAGTTTTTGGACTACGGAACGGCACGATAATGCCTTTTACCAATAGGGTTCTATTTAATTTAGGGATATCTATCACCCGTTCGTCCATCAAAAATTGATCAAGATATTTTCTTACATCTTTAACCTCAGGACTATCTGGCGTGCCCAGATTGACTAGCAATATACCTTTCTTAGCCATTAATTTCTTATTTGCCGCAAATATACGCCGATTTACCGTTTTAGAAGTACGATTTTAGATTTTAGACAGAAAGCAGACAGAACCAGAGTCAGTTTACAGTTTACAGTCGCAGAACAATGGGGCTATTATAAATGTTCCAACGCTGTTTTCACTTGCTCCATTAGCCACATTGGCGTAGAGGTAGCTCCACAAATACCCACTTTATCATTAGGTTGGAACCAGCTTTGATCAAGTTCCTCTACATTAGAAATGAAATAGGAATTATCGTTGTATTTTTTGCAAACATCGTAAAGCACTTTCCCGTTTGATGATTTTTTACCAGAAACGAACACAATCCTATCAAAATCACTTACGAATTTTTCCAACTCTTCATATCTGTTAGATACTTGTCTGCAAATGGTATCGTTAGCTTTTACCTCATAACCTCTGTTGATCAGTTCTTCTTTAATTTGATAGAACTTATCTACACTTTTGGTAGTTTGACTGTATAACGTAAATTTATTCGGAAGTTCTACATTATCGAGCTCAGCAATGTCCATAAATACTTTAGCCTTACCATCCGTTTGACCTTGCAATCCAATTACTTCGGCATGGCCATGTTTACCAAAAATAAGGATCTGCTCGCCGTCGTCATGTGAGTTTTTAATGCGGTTTTGCAGCTTTAACACCACCGGACATGAAGCGTCAATTAAAGTTAAATTATTGTTCAGCGCTAGCTCGTAAGTGGAAGGTGCTTCGCCATGCGCTCTAATTAGTACTTTTTCATTGGAAAGTTCTTTTAATTGATCATGATCAATGATGCGTAAACCTTTTGCTTTTAGCCGTTCTACTTCTTCATCGTTATGTACAATATCGCCTAAGCAATACAAATATTCTTCTTGATCCAGAATATCCTCGGCCATATCAATGGCGTAAACAACGCCAAAACAAAAGCCCGATGATTTATCAATAGTAACGTTTAAATTGTAGCTCATAATACCAATGTATAACAAAGGTACGCAGAAGAAGTTAAAAAATTTGAAAGAAAGTTACTAATATCGGGTATAATAATTATTTTTGTTAACGATATTAAAGAAATGTGGGATTTTGATCTTGAAAATTTAGCAGAGCTACAGCCACAGATAGATAGGCTATACGAGAAAAAAGCGATGATCAGCCAATCAAGGCCATTGCCCAATGCTGTATTGTACAAAATCAAAGAGCAGCTCAGCCTAGAGTGGACATACAACTCTAATAGTATAGAAGGAAATACGCTTAATATCAGGGAAACTCAACTCATTCTAGAAGAAGGCATTACCGTAGGGGGAAAATCTTTAAGAGAGCATTTTGAGGTGGTAAATCATGAAAAGGCTATCGCCTACCTTTACGGCTTGATAAATCCTGACTATACTTTGAGGAGCATTGATATTTTAAATTTACATGGCTTTGTATTAAAAAATATTGAAGATGAATATGCTGGCCGCTTGCGAAACGGTGGCGTACGTATTGTTGGCGCTAATTTCACGCCACCTAGTGCCAAAAAAGTTCCACATTTATTTGATGAGTTAGTAGATTTCATCAACCAAAACCCATTGGGCCTTGATGATTTAACTTTAGCTACACTTTTTCACCACAAGTTAGTATGGATTCACCCGTTCTTTGATGGCAATGGGCGCACTGTTCGTTTGGCGATGAATTTGTTGTTGATGAGAAACGGCTTCCCTCCAGCTATTATCCTCAAAAATGACAGAAAAAAATATTACGATGCACTCAACCAAGCCAACAACGGAAATTATCAAAAGTTATGCTTGATCATGCTACAGGCCACAGAGCGTTCGCTAAACATGTATATCAACGCTATGCCGGGTAATAGTTACGATGATTATGAGCCAATCTCGACCATTGTTGCTGAGCCAAATTTTCCTTACGGGCAAGAATACATCAGTTTACTGGCAAGGCAGGGCAAAATAGATGCTTACAAAGAAGGTAAAAACTGGCTTACTACAAAGGAAGCAATAGAAAAGTACGTAGTAAATAGAAAACGGAAAAGGTAGGGTTTAGCTCAAATATACCCTATCTTCTTCACCTTCCACATCCATAATTACATCTACATGCTCCTTCAATACGGTAGCCAACTCCAGGCCGACGAAATCGGTAGCGATTGGGAAAATCTTATGGCTTCTATCTACCAAAACAACCGTCCTGATTTTTTTATGCGGAGTGTTAAGAAAAACACCTAAACCATAGGCCAATGTTTTTCCGCTGTTAAGCACATCATCTACTAAGATGATCACCTTGTTTTTCCAGTTGCTTTCCGGTAAATCCGTTTTTGCTACTAGTTTACTACTTTGTTTTTCTAAATCTATTCGCAACAAGGTGATTTTAAATTCAGAAATTTCTTTTAATGTTTGTTCTAATCTAACTGCCAATTTATAGCCTCTATCCCAAATCCCTGCAATAACCAATTCTTTCTCCTCGATATTATCCTCTAATATCTGATAGGCGATTCTATTGATTTTTTGTTGGATTTGCTTCTGATCTAAAATAAGTACTTGATTTTGGGGCATCGTAGTAAGATTTTAAGTTTACAAAAGAACGATTTTAAGGCTCAATATCAAACAGCGATTTTTTTTTAGTTGAGATGCAACGTTTGCCCACATTGCGACGTCTAATGAGTAAATATTGATCAAATGAAACAAATCTCGACAATTGGCAAATTTCTGGCCATCATCCTTTTTCCGATATTAAATTTAGTATACACGCCTTTGTTTGCGCAATCAAGTAAAACCGTGACTGTAGACAGCTTCAGCGGAATTGGCGTAAGTAGCGGCATCGATCTTTACTTAACCCAAAGCGGAAAAGAAAGTGTGGTAATTAAAGGAGATGAAGATGTGATGAAAGATGTGGTGGTTGAACAAAAGAATGGCAGTATTTACATTAAATATAAACAAGGAATTAGCTGGTCGAAAATGTTTAAGGGCAGAAAAATTGAAGCATATGTGAGCTTCAAGAACTTAACGGCGATTTCGGCAAGTGGTGGCAGCGATGTAGAAACACAAGGACCAATTAAAGCTGCAAATATTGTTTTACAAGCTAGCGGCGGTTCGGATATGAACTTGAACCTCACTTGTAAAGATGTAACCATCAGCATTAGTGGCGGAGCAGATATGTCACTAAAAGGATCAGCAGAAAACATGATGCTAAATGCTAGTGGCGGCAGCGATTTAGACGCTTATGATTTTAAAGTGAACTATGCACAAGCGAATACGAGCGGCGGAGCAGATGCACATCTTTATGTAATGAAAGGATTAACGGCCAACGCAACCGGCGGAAGTGATATAACTTACAAAGGTAGCGCAGCATTAAAGAAAGTATCGAACTCCAAAAGTGGAGACGTTACCCACGTGAATTAAAAAAAAGAAAGAGTTTAGTTTTAGTTAATACCAAGTGCCAATACTACGGATGCAGTATTGGCCTTTTTTATTTTTTAGGATAAGGATAAAAAATAAAGTTAGCGCCCTCTGGAACAATTACAAACACACACATGTATTCCTCTGGCTTTTTGTAGTTTTTAACAAAATGCTCCTTTTTTTCAGGCTTAATGATTCCTTTCTCCACAAATTCTTCCAACGTGGACGCTTGAATAGTCCAATTGGTATTAAGCTCTTCTCTATTTAGGATCATTTCCCCTAGCTTTACCTCGTGCTGGTGTGCCACAAAAATTGGTGTAGCAGATATTCCTTCCACCATTATTTCTACAGCAACTTCTTTAATTGATTCTGCATAGAATGCTAAGTCTTTCTCCAAGCTTACCAGCGGACTTTGTTTTTTCTCTTGCTTTTGCTCACCCCCATTAAGGTTAGCACCTCCTAATAATTCTTCTGATTCCATATCTAAAACTCAATTTCTTTGCCATCAACAACAAACTTTTCGTTAATTATCGTATCTGTTATCAAATAATATTTTTCGTTTTGTTTTTCAATTCGAGCCGGTAAAGGATGCTGATCAGCACAAAAATACATTCCGCCAGATTTCACCAAATGCCAGCCGCCTTCTTTTAAGCTAAACAGATTAATGCTGGACCAGCAGCTATTGAACCATTCAGGGCGAAGTAATAGTTCAGGTTCATCATCGCCGTCCAAATCTTCAACTACATATAAATCAGCACCGATTGCATTTTTAAAGTGAAGTACTGGCCATTTTTTATTGCTGAACATGACATGAATTTCATACACTTCACTCTCTGTCCCCTTGTCTTTGTCGCTCACTTTGTTTTTGACTACAAAAGCAGTGTCATTGTTATTGATTATAAGCGTGTCAACGGTGTGCTTATTTGCATCAACTACAAAAGTTTTAGCCGTTACTGAAACCTCGCTAACACTTTTGTTACGGCAACTGATAGTTGCAATTGCGATCAAGATCAACAAACAAAGTCTATTCACTTATTTCAATTTTAGTAACACTACGTTTTCTACATGCTGCGTATGAGGGAACATGTCTACTGGTTTGATGCGAGTTACCTCATATTTTTCATTTAACATGGCCAAGTCTCTTGCCTGAGTGGCGGCATTACAACTAACGTAAACAATTTTTTCAGCCTCCATCTCCAATAAACGCTCCACTACATCAGGATGCATGCCTGCCCTTGGCGGATCGGTAATTACCACATCAGGTTTCCCATGTGAGGCAATGAATTCTTTGGTAAGGATGTCTTTCATATCGCCTGCGTAAAAAATGGTATTTTCAATCCCGTTCAGTTGAGAGTTGAATTTCGCATCTTCAATAGCGGAAGGGACATACTCCACACCAACCACTTGCTTAGCGCTGTGTGCCACAAAGTTGGCAATTGTTCCCGCCCCGGTATACAAATCATACACCAGCTCATCACCTTTTAAATCAGCAAACTCTTTTGTAATGCGATACAATTCATAAGCTTGCTCAGAGTTGGTTTGATAAAAAGATTTAATGCCGATTTTGTA
The DNA here is from genome assembly GCF_965249885.1 of Pedobacter sp. Taxonomy (GTDB): domain Bacteria; phylum Bacteroidota; class Bacteroidia; order Sphingobacteriales; family Sphingobacteriaceae; genus Pedobacter. Next base: position 1,071,704 of record NZ_OZ252254.1, read on the forward strand.
TTTAACGGTTTTGCCGTTTCCTAATGGCATCTCTTCAAAAATGTGATCTCTACCAGCGTAGGTTATCACTTCTTGATCAAAAATAGTATCGTTTTTTTTGTGGTTAATGATGTATTGCAAGGAAGTAATGTTCGGAAATACAGTTTTCAAATACGCCATTAATCCGTCGATTTTTTCCTGAGCAGCATAGGCAAAAACAACACCGACCATAATTTCGCCAGTACTTGAGGTACGGATAATCAAATTACGCAGTTCACCTTCGTGGTTACGCAAGTCATAAAAACTAAATTGATTTTCCAAGGCATAATCACGAACCTTTAATCGAATTTGGTTACTTGGATCAGCTTGTAAATAGCAATGCTCAATCCCTAAAATTTTATCGAACCTGCCTGGAACATGAAAACCAAGTGCATTCATTTGCCTTCCTTCGGCATCATCGGCCATATCTAAATTGTCGAGCCAGCGCTTGTTCGAAAATGTAAATTCTAATTTATTACGATAATACTGATTTTGTGCCGAACCCAAAATTGGCTCAATGCCAGTGGTATCGATTTTACCTAAACGCTGCAATGCAGATTCTACACTTTTTTGTTTGTAGGTAAGCTGTGCACTGTACTGCATGTGCTGCCATTTGCAGCCACCGCACGTTCCAAAATGGATACAAAATGGCTGCTGTCTTAACTCAGACGGGGTATGCAATGTTTCAATTACTGCCTCAGCAAAATTCTTTTTCTTTTTTACTACACGTACATCTACCACATCGCCAGGCACGGCTTTATCCACAAACACCACCAATTCATCGGCCTTGCCCACGCCTTTGCCTTCCTCGGCAATGTCTATAATACTTAAGCCTGAAATTCTAATTGGCTCAGTATTTTTTCTTTTTCTGCTCATTGCCGCAAATATACGACGATTATTTAATGATTAAGTTTTGAATGAGTGAATGATAGAAGGAGTTAAGGAGTAAATGAGTGAAGGAGTAAATGAGTGAAGGAGTAAATGAGTAAATGATGAAATGATGAAATGAGTAAATGATGAATTGCAAGAAAATTTAGACACTAGCATAACATACAGACAACTCAAGGCCTGCGAACGAATGCGATCAGCTATATCGACTAATCCTCAAAAATGCTTAAGATTAGACCAAAAACATTATCAGGCAAGTTAAACTTGACGTCGAATTGCTCATCAACCATTACTGAAATTTCTAATACTTCTTGACTCATGGTTATAACACTATAAGCACAAATCTAAACATTATGAACCAAATACCAAATTGGTATAGTGTTATTTTTATGTTAAGGTTTCATCATCTTTAAAGAAAACATATAAACAATTGAAAGAATGATGTAAAACAATAAGGGTACCGGGAGCTAACTTTGTATGATCAAAAAATCAAAATGAAAATAGAACAACCTATATATATTCCCTTAATAGATGTTGATAGCGAACATTGCGCACTCATTGTGGATAAAGGATTGAACGAAGTTGTGGAAATTGAAAATCACAAGGTTGAATTGAATAACACTAGGGCGGTAATTAGCGCAAAAAAATTACCTGAAGATGCGATACAGGCTGCAGTAAAACAGATACGAAGCTTAGGCTACGATGTACCAACGGTAAAACAGATATTTCCAGTAGTGAATCTTTCTTGTGCCTCTTGTGCCGCTAATACTGAAGCCATTTTAAATCACCAAGCTGGAGTGATCAACGCTGAGGTTAACTATGCCAATACGTCCGCAAAAGTAGAATACATTCCAAGTTTGGTTAGCTCTGAAACTTTGAAGCAAGCGGTACAAGCTTCAGGTTACGATTTGCTGATCAACGAAAAGGCAAAATCTACTGTTGAGGAAATAAAAAATGAGCAGTATGAAACTTTAAGAAAAAGCACCGCTAGCGCTACAATTATAGCGCTACCCTTATTCATTATAGGAATGTTCTTTATGGAGATGCCATTTGCCAACTATATCATGTGGGCATTGGCTACGCCGTTGGTTTTCATTTTTGGTAAACGTTTTTTTGTTGGCGCTTGGAAACAGGCCAAACATCGCTCTGCGAACATGGACACCTTGGTTGCTATAAGTACAGGAACAGCATACATTTACAGCGCACTGATTACGCTTTTTCCAGATACCATGCATCGATTGGGAATTCATTCGCATGTTTATTTTGAAGCGGCTGGAATTGTAATCGCTTTTATCCTTTTAGGAAAGCTTTTGGAAGAAAAGGCTAAAGATAACACCTCATCAGCCATAAAAAAATTGATTGGTTTGCAGCCCAAAGATGTTACTTTGGTGCATTCAGATGGCCACCAAAAGCAAGTGCCTATTCAAAACGTAAAAGTGGGCGACACGCTTTTAGTAAAACCTGGCGAACGCATCGCCGTTGATGGCTCGGTAGTCAGCGGCAGTTCCTATGTCGATGAAAGTATAATTAGCGGAGAACCGATTCCTATTCCTAAAACGGAAGGCTCCGATGTATTTGCAGGCACCATTAATCAAAAGGGAAGCTTACAGTTTAAGGCCCAAAAAGTTGGGAGCGATACCCTGTTAGCTCAAATTATAAAAATGGTAGAAAACGCCCAGGGAAGTAAAGCTCCGGTGCAGAAATTAGTGGACAAGATAGCCGCAGTTTTTGTACCTATTGTGATGGGCATTGCAGTTTTAAGCTTGCTGCTTTGGGTAATTTTAGGCGGAGAGAACGGATTAAGTCAAGGCATTGTGGCATTTGTTACCGTATTGGTTATCGCTTGTCCCTGTGCTTTGGGGTTGGCAACGCCTACCGCAATTATGGTTGGCGTGGGAAAGGGTGCGGAAAAAGGGATTCTTATTAAAGATGCGGAAAGCTTGGAGCTAGCTAAAAAAATTAATGCAGTTGTATTGGACAAAACCGGCACCATTACCGAAGGCAAGCCTAAAGTTAAAGGCTTGGAGTGGTTTGTTGCTCAAAACCAGCAGTTAACAAATATTCTCTATAGCATTGAGAAGTCGTCGGAGCATCCATTGGCAGATGCCATTACCGAATTTTTAGCTCCAAATGTGCAATTTATACAAGGCATTGACATTGAGAATATCAGCGGACAGGGCATAAAAGGCACATATGATAACGAAACTTTTATCATTGGCAATGAACTGCTGGCTAAGGAAAACCATATAGAGTTCAATGAAACTGCAAAAAGCTGGATTAACGAACAACTTGAAGCCGCTCAAACTGTAGTATTATTTTGCAGCAGCACTTCGTTATTGGCGGCAATCGCCATTGCAGATCAGATTAAGGTGAGTAGCAAAAAAGCGATCCATGAACTTCAAAAAAGCAACATTGCTGTTTACATGCTAACTGGCGATAACGAACAAACTGCCAAAGCTGTGGCTGATGAAATAGGAATTAGCAATTATAAAGCGAATGTATTACCTGCTGACAAAGCCGCATTTATACAAAGTTTACAGCTACAAAATAAAGTGGTAGCGATGGTAGGTGATGGCATTAACGACAGCGCCGCTTTAGCACAAGCGGATGTGGGCATTGCTATGGGAAAAGGGAGCGACATTGCTATAGATGTCGCTAAGATGACGATCATTTCATCAGATTTATTGAAAATTCCTGAGGCTATAGCGTTATCAAAAAAAACGGTGAGTACAATAAAGCAAAACTTATTTTGGGCTTTCGTTTATAATGTAATTGGTATTCCCATAGCAGCTGGTTTACTTTATCCAATTAACGGATTTCTGCTTGATCCGATGTGGGCTGGCGCTGCGATGGCGCTAAGCTCGGTTAGCGTAGTGAGCAATAGCTTGAGGTTGAAATATGGGACTTAACTTGTTAATGATTAATGGTTAATGGTAAGCTTGGAATAGCGCCAGCTTGAATTTGGACTAAGCGATAACTTTGTGTATTTCACATTTATATCGCTTTCTTAGCTAATCGCCGCTGGGCTCCTACTTTTTGACCGCAAAAAGTAGCAAAAACTCTAGGTTGCCTATTTTTCTTTCAAAGGAAGTGCATTGGCTTATCGGTGCGACCCGAAAAATAGAAGACCGAAATTGGCAGAACGGAGATTTGAGAGGCTATCGCTAGCAAATAGCCCATTTCCCTGGTTCAAACTCTCACTAAAATATCTTAAGCTAGCAAGGCTATCATTTTAAATTAATAATCATTATAATTTTCACTTTAAACTTTACTTAACAAATGGATACATTAAAATTTAAAACAACAATAAACTGTGGCGCATGTGTCGCCAAAGTAACACCGATACTTAACGAACAAGAGAGCGTAAAGAACTGGTCGGTAGATACCGCAAATCCTCAGAAGATATTAACCGTTGAAGGAGAAAATATTGACGAGGCGGAATTGGTACAATCTTTATCGAGAATTGGCTATAAAGCTGAAAAGATTTAGGAATACGCTGTTATCTGACAGTGTCGAGGAATCTAGTCGACATGGATTCCTCGTAAATTCGAATGGCAGTCAGCTTTATTTGACCTCTGCCATTAAATTGGGATAATCCGTAACGATACCGTCAACACCCAAGTTTTTAAGGTAAATGATATCCTTCACCGTGTTTACCGTCCAAGGTATAATTTTGATGCCCGCAGCGTGGCATTTATCTACCAAACCCTTACCTACTAGCGGCATGTAAGGACTATAAATAGTTGGCGTAAAACCTAACGCTTTAATATTATTTTCGAAATCTTCTTTTTCATCGATACCCAAAGAAGTAGGTATTTCAGGATATTTCTGATGCAAATATTGTAGACTTCGGATATCAAAAGAATGAATTGTTACTCTTTTTTCTAACTTCTTGGCTTTAATCACGGCCATTATCAGCTCGACATATTCTTCGGGACTGGGCTGAAATTCGCCATCGCCTTTACGGATCAACTTAGTTTCGATGTTATAATGTGGCTTTGTTTTCTTTTTCTTGGCCACAAAGAACTCCACTTTATCAATCAAATCACTTAACAAAGGTTTTTCTACTCTAAATTTTTCTTGTTGTGGAAACCTCGGATTAGGCTTAGAACCTACATCAAACTGTTTAACTTCCTGATAGTTCATTTGATAGATATTGAACTTCTTTTCGTTCTTTAAGGTAATTTCTTCACCCGTTGGCGCTATGCTAATAACGTGATTGAAATACGGTTCCTGAGAAACCACTACTTGTTTATCTTTTGATATTACCACTTCCATCTTTAGCGTAGTTGCACCAACTTCCAATGCTTTTATCATACCCGGAATGGTGTTTTCAGGCATTAAGCCTCTTGCACCGCGGTTTCCCTGAACTTCAAAAGGCACCTTTTTTTGCGCAAAAAGGTGATGAGTAACGCAAAATAATAAAGCAACGGCAAAGGTAAATCTCATATCTATCAATTTTAATGATAACGTCAGAAGTATCAAATATTGGCAAAATAATAAAATAATTTGGCACGTATAAAACAAAAAAGGACCTTGACACCCGGTCAAAATCCTAGTTTATATTGATGTTGGTTTAAGCGTTGTTTAGCGTTCAGCCAAAGTAAATATCTGTGAAATGATATTCCAATTGCCGTCATTTTGGCGTTCCCAAATGAAAACGTAATTAAAGCTCTCACGCAAATCGGCTTTATAATCAATCGTAGCTAAGCCATAAGTATAAGCTAAGTCTCCTCCTAAAGCCTTATCCGCCTGTGTTGTTTTAAGATTAATTTTATCAATCATCCGATTGTTGAATGCTAAGATAGCATCTTTTCCTAAAATAGTTTCAGTACCCGGGAACATTAAACGAGCATCAGGATTTAAAAACCCAGAAAAAGCATTTACGCCATGAGTTTTAAGCATTGTATTCAATGTTTTTTCTGTACCATAAATAATTTCGGTAGCAGCTTTGATGTCTTTAGCAGAAGCAAACTTTGGACTATAGGTACCGCTAGGTTCTACAAACATATCTTTTGGCTCTTTGCCTTTGATTGGTTTCACTGCTTCGGCGCCTAAGTCAATTACCAACTGCCATTCGCCATCCTTTCCTCTCCATACCGAAAGGTAATGACCAAACGATTTTTTATCACTGCCTGCAACATAAGAACCAGAAGTAACTCCCCAATCTCTGCTTCTAGATAAGCGAGCATAATTTGGTTGCCAAGTTAATTCCTTGGTATCAGCAGCAGTAGCAAAATATTTTTTCGCATTTACAGCGTTAGGACGGAATACAATACCATCAGGTGCTGAAAACTCAATGAATGCTGCGTTTACACCATCTTTAGCCGCCTTTTGAGCAAATGCCTTCTCAGCTGCAACTAATGACTTTACTGTACCATCTGATTTTTGAGCATAAATACTTGACGAAAGGGCCAAGGCAAGTACTGATAGATATAATTTATTCATTTTTCTTTAATGTGTTTACGAATTTAGTGTTTTAGCTAGGCGAGCGCCAAAAAAGTAATCAACAATTGAACATTACGCCAATTTAAACGCAACCTCAAGACAAGTTCTTTCACTTATTACAACGCCGATTTTTCCCTGTAAATGGTTTCCAGCATGGTTTGACCCACTGCTTTCAAGGTATTGCGATCAATGTTATTTAAATTATCCAATTGTGTGTGCCAATTGCTGTAAAAACCACTTGCATCCGAATAATGAATCACATCTATTGCAGGGATACCAGCTTGGTTAATCCAGTAATGATCATCTATCAAATTGCCCGAAGCCACGTTGATGAAGTAGTTGCCATATCCAATTTCAGCAGCAATACTCCATACTTTGCTTACAACAGTTGGGGCATATTTTCTGGAAACTTCATCTTGCGTAAATTGTGCATTACTGCCGCCAACCATATCTAAATTGATAGCATAAATAGGCTTATAACCTTTTACTGGCGGATTTTTATACCAATACTGCGAACCTAGGCACCAAGTAGTTTCATGCGGGGTTTCGTCATTGGCACTGCCATAATCTTCAATATCCCATAAAATAAAATCCACACCGACCTCAGGCTGCTTCTCCTTAATTTGACGGGCCATTTCCAAAATTACAGCTACACCACTTGCGCCATCGTTAGCAGCATCAAATGGTTTATCCCTCATGCCCATGTTTGGATCTTCGTCTGAAAATGGGCGAGCGTCCCAATGTGCAGTAATTAAAACACGCTGTTTTTTCTCTGGATAAAATGCGGCTATGATATTTTTTAGCTGATGTGATTTGCCATCGTAAGTTTTGGCAGTGGTTTGCTGAATAAAAACCTCACCACCAAACGACTTTAACTTAGATTCCAAATAGGCGGCACATTTTGCATGAGCTGTTGTCGACGGAATTCTCGGACCAAAATCCACCTGCGCTTTGGTATAGGCAAAAGCACTATCGGCATCAAAACTTGGCGATTGTAGCTTAACTTCTGCTGCCGTTTCATCATCTGCAGGTTTGTTTTGCTGACAAGATTGAAAAACCGCAGCAGCCAACAGGCCTATAAAAATGTATTTTCTATTCATTGAAATATCTTTTACGTAGCAAATAGCGCACTTAGATTTTACTCCAAGTGGTCCCCTCTTTGCTATCTTTTAATTGAATTCCGATTTTTTGTAGCCCAATCCTAATCGAATCAGAAGTGGCATAATCTTTATTTTCTTTGGCTTCTCTACGCAAAGCGATGATCATTCCCAGCACTTCGTTTAAATCACCGCTGCCACTTTCTTCGTCCTTCAACCCAAAAATATCAACTACAAAATCATTGATTAATTGTTTTAGGCCCTCCAATTGTTCAACGTTAATTTTTGCACTGCCATCATAAACAGAGTTGATGATACGAGCCGCTTCAAATAGTTCGGCAATAGCTACCGGACTGTTAAAATCGTCGTTCATGGCATTTACACACTTTTCTCTAATTGGGGCAATATCAATATTTCCATCTGCCGAAGGCGATAATTTAGGCAACAATGCTACTGCATTCATCAATCTTCTAAAGCCTTTTTCTGAAGCATCCAAGGCATCATTACTGAAATCCAAGGTGCTACGGTAATGCGCCTGAAGCATAAAAAACTTCACCGTCATTGGGCTATATCCTTTTCGCAATAGTGGATGACTGCCCGTAAAAAGTTCATGCGGCAAAAATCCGTTACCAGCAGATTTTGACATACGGGTACCGTTAACTGTAAGCATATTGGTGTGCATCCAGTATTTAGCAGGCTGATGGTTGGAGCAAGCTTCCGACTGTGCAATTTCATTGGTGTGGTGCGTAGCCGCTAAATCCATTCCCCCACCGTGAATATCAAACTCGGCACCTAAATATTTAGCACTCATCGCCGAGCACTCGATATGCCAACCCGGAAATCCCATGCCCCATGGAGATTGCCATTGCATCAGTGTTTCTGGTTTGGCTTTGATCCAAAGGGCAAAATCTAAACGGCCTTTTTTATCATCCTGACCGCTAAGTTCACGGGTGTTTTCCAACAAGTCTTCTAACTTTCTGTTGGTTAATATGGTATAATTATATTCTTTGCTATACTTTTCTACATCGAAATAAATCGTACCATCAATTTCGTAAGCAAATCCGTTGGCAATGATTTTCTTTACCATCTCAATTTGCTCGATAATGTGTCCGGTAGCGGTAGGCTCAATGCTAGGCGGCAACGTGTTGAACATGGCTAAAACCTCATGGAAACCCAGGGTGTACTTTTGTACAATCTCCATCGGCTCCAATTGCTCTAGCTTAGCACGCTTTGCGAATTTATCGTCTCCCTCATCCCTATCGCCCTCTAAATGGCCCGCATCGGTAATATTACGCACATAACGCACTTTATAACCACTGTATTTTAAGTAACGAAAAATAAGATCAAACGAAATAAAAGTACGACAGTTACCCAAGTGCACATCGCTGTAAACGGTTGGACCGCACACATACATGCCTACATGTGGCGCATTGATGGGCTCAAAAACTTCCTTTTTACGGGTAAGTGTGTTGTATAACTGTAACTTCTGTATCATAGCTGCAAATGTAAAATTTTTACCGCTGAAAAGATGTTAACCTTTTGTCTAAATTTAAAAAGCTATCTACCAAATGTATCATAGTTATCTTCGGCATATTTCTCAAATTTTTCCAATAATTTGATATTCTTTTTCTCCAAGGAAGTAAGTTCCTTTTCTACATTATTGCTAATTGGCACGTACCAATCTACATAATCAAAAAACTGTCGATAAGTTTCTTTCTTAAAGGAGTAGCCATGTCTTGCGAAAATGGTGTTTCTTAAGATTTGAAGATCTAACTTGCGTAAATTCTTCAAATCACTTTCTTTAAGCTCCTGTGTTGACGAGTTGATTTTATATACAGCATCAGAAGCACTCCGATAGTATTGATTTTCATAAATTTCTACTTTACCGTCCACCGTAGCAGTATCTTTCTTTAACTTTTCATTGTGCCAATCTGTCAAATCATCTTTATCGGTCAACATAGCTGTAGCATCATAAACAAAAGCTTTTTTCGTCAGCTTAAAATTCCTCTTCGTAACATTGATATTCTTATTGAAGGTTTCCCAACTACCTTCAAATAATTCACCTTTGAAAATAACATCAAATTTTCCGTCGTATTTATCATCACCAGGTTCTTCTAACGTCAAATGGAACTCCCCATCCTTTTCAATCAATTTTCCATAAAAAGGCCTGTCGTTGCCAGCAACTATACTGCGACCGGTAACTACGTCCTTTTGAATATTTTTTATTATCAGCGTGATTTTGTTGGAGCTTTCAATGTTATCTTTTGATTCCGATGCAGTGAAATTCCCCACCCATGAACCGAGTAAGCTATCTCGGCTTAAGCCCGAAACAGCTATCGTATCTTCAACAACTTTTTCTGTATTTTTTTCAACGGGCTTGCTTGTGCAAGCGTAAAATGCCACTATAGCGACGATAGTGATCAATAGTTTTTTCATAAGGTTTGTATTTTTTTATTAGTATTATTTTTAATCAGCCATTCAACAAAAAGTAAATTAGGCACCCAGCCCAACCATGCAATAATTTGATAAACATCCATAGGTGCGGGTTGAAATAAATATACAAGAATTACTTTCCATAAGCGCAATGTTACTGCCGAAAAAGCTAGCGCAAAACTGCGAAGCATAAATTCTTGATGTCGTTTAAAATCCCTGCCTTTTGCGCTCAACGTAGCATTTAGGGTAAAAATAAACCATAAAATAGCGAGGATAACAAAAGCAACTTTTGAGCTTAATCCTCCGTTAGCAAATAAACCTATTACCAGTCCCGATGGCGCCGAGAAAAACAGCACTACGATTACATATAGATAACCTATCACCCGATGTAAATTTCGGTAGCTTTTTAGGAGGGAATTATTGAATTGTGTAAAACCCGCAACAAGTACCAAGATAGAACTGTACACATGAACGTAAAAAGTTGGCAGGTAAAATGAAACATTGTTAACTTCGGTTTGCTTGATTTGTAAAAATGCGACATCACTATTGAAAGGAAAGTACTTTAAGGTGATTCGCAGCATTAAAAAAAACAAGAAGAGGAACAACAATAGCCAAGCTAAGTACCAATAATTGCTTGTTAATTTGCGCAAAAAAGCCATGGGACTTACAACAACTTTAGGATATCGTCCACGTAATCCCTATTGTTGGCTAAACGTGGAACTTTGTGCTGTCCTCCCAACTTCCCTCTGTTTTTCATCCAATTGTAGAACGTGTCTGGAGGTGCGTTATGCACTTTTGGTCTGCGCAAAGCCATATCTTTAAAGCGCTTGGCATCATAATCAGAATTCACTTCACGAAGCGTTTGATCTAATACATCAACAAACTGTTCAAAGTCGTCAGGTTGTTTTTCAAATTCAATGATCCACTCGTGCCCTCCAGCTTGCTCGCCACTAAAATAAATCGGACAGGCCGTATAATCTTTCACCTTCGCTTGAGTGGTAGAACAAGCTTTAGTCAACGCATTTTCTGCATTATCGATAATCACTTCTTCACCAAAAGCGTTAATAAAATGCTTGGTACGGCCAGTTATTTTAATGCGGAAAGGATAAAGGGAAGTAAAACTCACCGTATCGCCGATCATATAGCGCCATAAACCGCCATTAGTACTTATAATGATTGCATAATTTTTATGTAACTCTACCTGATCAAGCGAAAGCGTTTTGGGGTTTTCATCATCAATGTTTTCTAACGGCAAAAATTCATAGTAAATGCCATAGTCTAACATTAGCAATAATTCCTCGGAGTTAGCCTGGTCTTGAATTCCAAAAAAACCTTCGGAAGCATTGTAAGTTTCCAGATAATACATTTCCGAAGTAGGAATCAGCTCTTTGAATTGCTCTCGGTAGGGCGTAAAGTTAACTGCCCCATGAAAATAAGCCTCCAAATTAGGCCAAATTTCCAGCAAGTTTTTAGCACCAGTTATTTCCATGGCTTTTTTAGCCAAAACGATGGTCCAAGTTGGAACACCAGAAATACTGGTTACGTTTTCTTTGATGGTTGCTTCTGCCATCTTATCCATCTTTTGCTCATAGTTATCCATCAGCGCTATGGACATGTCCGGAGTGCGGTAATACTCTGCCCAAACTGGCAAATTTTTAATCAGCACAGCAGATAAATCCCCGTAATGAATATCCTCACACAGCTCGTTTATTTGATGGCTGCCGCCTAAAACCAAACCTTTACCAGTAAAAATTTGCGCATTAGGCCGGTTGTTGCAATAAATAGAAAGCATGTCTTTTCCACCGCGGAAATGGCACTCTTCTAAAGCTTCTTCAGATACCGGAATAAACTTGCTACGATCGCTTGTAGTTCCCGATGATTTAGCAAACCATTTGATTTCAGAAGGCCAAAGTATGTTTTGTTCGCCTTGCAACATTCGTTCGATGTAAGGCTTCAGCGTATCATAATTTTGGATGGGAACTCGTTCTTTAAACTGTTGTAAAGTTAAAATCGATTTATAGTCGTACAACTTTCCCCATTCGGTATTTTCGGCACTGGCAATTAAGGTGTGCAACCATTCATCCTGTACATCTAACGGGTACTTCATAAAAAGCTCAATTTGATGAATGCGCTTTTTCATGTACCACGTAAAAATAGAATTTACTATTGCCATGTGTAATTATAGGTTTTTTTTACGAAGAACGAAGTTAGATCCTAAATATACTTTACGCACCATTTCATTGGAGGCAAGTACTTCCGGCGTACCCGATTCAAGGATTTTCCCCTCAAAAAGTAAGTAAGCCCTATCCGTAATGGAAAGCGTTTCCTGTACGTTATGGTCGGTAATTAAAATACCTATATTTTTTTGCTTTAGTTTAGCTACAATGCTTTGAATTTCTTCCACAGCAATGGGATCCACACCAGCAAAAGGTTCATCCAACAAAATAAAGTTCGGGTTGGCTGCCAATGCCCTAGCAATTTCAGTTCGGCGGCGTTCACCCCCAGAAAGCAAATCGCCGCGGTTTTTGCGTACTTTGTGTAAACTGAACTCCGTGAGCAATTCCTCCAATTTATCTTTACGCTCTTCCTTATTCAGCTTCGTCATCTCCAAAATTGCCATGATATTATCCTCCACCGATAGCTTACGGAAAACACTGGCTTCTTGTGCCAAATAACCAATTCCTTTTTGCGCTCTACGGTACATTGGATCTTTGGTAATATCTTCTCCTTCCAAAAAAATATTTCCCTCATTTGGCTTAATCAAGCCTACAATCATGTAGAACGATGTAGTTTTACCAGCGCCATTAGGGCCCAACAAACCTACAATTTCACCCTGACTTACTTCAAAAGATACATCGTTAACAACGGTACGTTGCTTATATTTTTTAATGAGATGTTCTGCTCTTAAAATCATTTAATTTTGATTGTTTAGATGGTTGACGTATGGCTCTCTAGTCTTTACTAACTTAAAATGTATACTTCCCACCTAAATTTTAATTCCTTTTATATTCAGTTGTAAACGCCTTTTATCTTTCCAAATGTTTTCTTCTATCGTATAACAAATGGAAAAAAGCTGGTTTGGTTTTAACAAATTCTCAAATTCGCCCAAGTTAAAACCAATAGCGTCAAAAATAGCTGAATTTTGTTGTTTTATACTTATTTTTAAATGTTTTGCACCTACTACTTGTGGAAATCCTACCAAGCTTACCTGATGGCTGATAAACACAGGTGCTAAATTTTGTGGGCCAAACGGCGCCATTTGAGATAAAATCCTGAAGAACTTACCATCAATTTGTTGCAGCTCGATACATGCGTCGATGTTAATTTCTGGAATTAATAAAGATGGATGGATGCTGTTAGCTACCACCTGTTCAAAACGTTCAGCAAACAATGGCAAGTTTTCTGCTGCAATGGTTAATCCAGCGGCATATTTGTGCCCTCCAAACTGGATGAGCAAATCGCTACATTCTACCAAGGCTTCGTACAAATCGTAACCCACTACCGACCTTGCCGAACCCGTATAATTTCCGTTGGAATGCGTTAATACAATGGTAGGCCTGTAGTATTTCTCCGTTAATCTTGATGCTACAATTCCGATTACCCCCTTATTCCAACTGTCTTGGAAAACAACCGTTGTTTTTCTGTTAATTAATACTTCATCCTGTTCAATAATAGCCAACGCTTCTGCGGTAATATCCTGATCAAAACTCTTTCTTTCCGAGTTTTGCAGATTAATCAATGCGCTTTGCTCGTCAGCGATAAAAGCTTCATTACTTAATAACATTTTTACAGCCTCACTGGCATGTCCCATTCTACCTGCAGCGTTAATGCGGGGCGCTAGCATAAACACCACATCCGAAATGCTATAATTTTCGGTTTTACCCGCTATTTGCATTAATGCCTTTAGTCCCATTGATGGCTGATGGTTCAACTTTAGCAAACCATAATAGGCCATTACCCTATTTTCATCCACAATTGGAACAATATCCGCAGCAATACTCACCATGCACAAATCGAGGTATTGTTCGTAAAGTTCGTCGGGCAAATCATTGGCCATGCAATAAGCTTGTGCCAACTTCAAACCAATGCCGCATCCAGCAAGTTCCTTAAAAGGATAGTCACAATCGTTACGTTTTGGATCCAGCACAGCCACAGCATTGGGCAGCTCTTCGCCCGGCAAATGGTGGTCACAAATGATAAAATCGATACCCAAGCCATTGGCATAGGCTATTTTATCAACGGAACGTATGCCGCAATCCAATGCAATAATTAAAGAAAAACCGTTAGCCTTCGCAAAATCTATCCCCTGCGTGGATATGCCGTAACCTTCAGCGTGCCTATCTGGAATGTAAAATTCAATATTGGCAGTGAATTGACTGAAAAACTGATAACATAGGGCGACTGCAGTTGTACCGTCTACATCATAATCACCATACACTAATATTTTTTCGCTGCTAGCAATGGCACTTTGTATTCGTAAAATAGCTACTTCCATATCCTTCATTAAAAAAGGATCATGTAAATGGGCTAACTGAGGCCTAAAAAAATGGCGGGCATCCTCGAACGAACAGATCCCACGTTGTACTAAAATAGAAGCCAAACTACGGTCAATATTCAATTGCTGGGCTAGTTCATCTACGCTCACTTCATCTTTACATTCGCTAATTACCCATCGTTTATTCATAGTTATGGCATTTTTTTTCGTTGTGGGCCTATTGTCAAAGGCTGTACGTATATTTGCAACCTGTAAATATATCATTAATTTTCTTTCGTAAAAAAAGATGGCTATACAAGTTTTCACCCTATCAGAAGGTTCATATTCGGTTGATGCAAGTAAGAAATTTATTCCTTTTGATCCTCAGAAAGATAATCCTAAAGACCGACCTGCATCTTTGTTTATCCATGTACAGCCATTTTTAGTGAAACTGGAAAACAGCTTGGTCCTTTTAGATACTGGATTAGGCTACAGCAACGCCGAAGGGAAATTACATCTGCATGAAAACATCCGTAAGGCCGGGTTCGACCCAGATGATGTAGAGCTGGTATTAATGTCGCACTTACACTTTGATCACTCGGGCGGTATGGTGCATCACTACGATGGCAAAATGGAGCTGAGCTTTCCAAATGCTACCTACGTAATGCAACGTGGCGAATGGGAAACTGCGTTTTCAAGCAAATCATCTTCCTATCACACCGAAATTTTTGATTTCATACAGCGCAATGCTCAGATACATTTAATTGAAGATAGCGGCAAGCTAACTAACGAAATCAGTTATGAATTCACAGGAGCACATTGTCCATACCATCAGGTTTTTTTAATTGAAGATGGGGAGGATAAAGTATTTTTTGGCGGCGATGTGCTTCCAGAACCGGAAGAATTGATCAGAAAATTTGTAGCTAAGTACGATTACGATGGTCGCAAAGCGATGGAGCTTAGGGACAAATTTGGCCACAGAGCAGCAGCGGAAAAATGGAAATGTTTATTTTATCATTCCAAATCTAAAACGCAGGCCTTTGTTGAATTGAACGACGATAAATTTAATATCGTTTAATGTATAGCTCCTAACAGTTCTTTTAATCTATCGATAGATAAAGGCTTAGAAATAAAGCCTTTTACAGATTTGTAACTTTTGGCCTTTTCGATGTCATTTTCATAAACCGATGATGATAGCATGTACATATCATTATCAACGTTCAAGTTAAGCGCCTCATAAGCTTCAATAAATTCCCATCCATTAAGTATTGGCATATTGATATCTATCAAAACTAAATGGGGTAATGCTTGGTTGGTTGCAACAAGTTCTTTAATATAATCTATAGCAAGTTGACCGTTATGCTTAGCACAGATTTGCACGTTATACCCTGTTTTCTCCACAATTTTACTGATGATGAAAATGTTGATGTCGTCATCATCGATAACGAGAAGGTTAATTTGCGAAGAGTGTATAGGTTGCATCTTAGTTTATGAAATACGGCTGTTTTATACTAAGGTATGTTATTTCATAATTGGATTTCAATAAAGATACATTATTTATTTCAAAAAAAAATCCGAGCAAAACTCGGATTTTCTAAACACCTATTTAATAGGAGATTATTTTTTTGCAACTAGGTTTACACTAATAGTGAAATCATCGTAAATAAAGTTATCGCCAATGCTGCTGAAGATAGATTTCGATTTGTATTCGATACCATATTTAGTTCTATCAACTACAATTTTTTCAGCAACAGCACTCACCGATTTGTCTGCATTCCAAGTAACTTTAGCTGGGAAACTCACCGAGTTAGTTTTACCTTTAATGGTTAAATCACCAGTGATTTTAACATCAGCACCTGATCCTTCTACTTTTTTAATTACGAAGTTTGCAGCAGGAAATTTTTCAACGCCGAAAAAATCGTCATTTTTCAAGTGTTTTTCTAAGCCAGCACTTCCGTCAGCATCTTTAATGGTAGTCATGTTAGCTACAAAGCCACCGCCAACTAATTTTTTACCTGCAAATTGTAAAGTACCTGAAGTTAATGCTACAGTACCGTTGTGTGATCCTGAGAATTTTTTACCTTCCCAAGTAACAGTTGATTTAGCCGCATCTACAGTGTAAACATCAGCCTTTGGCGCAAATGCCAAAAAAGAAAAGCTAGCCACTACAGCTAACATTAAAATAGAAGTGATTTTTAGTTTCATATTGATGAATAGTTTAATGGAAGCAAATGTATTTAATTTCCATTCACTTCGTATTGACCTATGTTAAGATTTTACAATTTTGTGTTTGGTTGGTTGTTGGTTGGTTGGTTGGTTGGTTGGTTTGTTTGGTTTTTTAGTTAACTGCGGTTTATCGCTATTATCAACTCCGTGGTTATTGATTATTGGTTATTGGTTCATTGGTCATTGGTCATTGGTCATTGGTTCATTGGTCATTAGTTCATTTGTCATTAGTAGGATTGATTATTGGTTCATTGATCATTAACCATTAACCATTAACTATTAACCATTACACCCCACTCATCTCCTTTAGTATCAACCACATGAAAACATGACTCTTGGTTAAGGCTTATTTTTGTAAATTAGCGGCATTTAGAAAGCGAAATAAATGTCCGATATCATTCAACTTTTACCCGATAGTGTAGCCAATCAGATAGCAGCAGGAGAAGTAGTGCAAAGGCCTGCCTCGGCAGTAAAAGAATTGCTTGAAAACGCTCTTGATGCCGGTGCAGATAAAATACAGTTAATCATCAAAGATGCGGGAAAAGCTTTAATCCAAGTTATTGATAACGGTTGCGGCATGAGCGTTACCGATGCCCGTATGTGCTTTGAACGCCACGCCACCTCTAAAGTGCGAAAAGCGGATGATTTATTTGCGATCCGCACCATGGGTTTTAGAGGCGAGGCCATGGCTTCTATTGCTGCAATTGCGCAAGTGGAGATGAAAACCAAGCGCCACGAAGATGAAGTAGGAACATTGGTTGAAATTGAAGGTTCTTCGATTACCAAGCAAGAACCCATAGCAACAGCTAACGGAACCAGCATTTGTGTTAAAAACTTATTTTACAATACGCCTGCCCGTCGTAATTTCCTTAAAAGCAACCCAACTGAAATGCGCTACATTATTGATGAGTTTCAGCGGGTAGCATTGGCAAAGCCACACATCGCTTTTAGTTTACACCATGATGGTAACGAAATTTACCGCTTGCCAGCCGCTACCATCAAGCAGCGCATTGTACATTTGTTTGGCAATAATTATAACGAACGTTTAATTCCTGTTGAAGAAGAAACCACAATTATAAATTTGAAAGGCTACATTGGCAAGCCGGAATTTGCTAAGAAAACTCGTGGAGAGCAGTTTTTCTTTGTTAATGACAGATTTATCAAGGATAATTACCTGAACCATGCCGTAAATAAAGCTTATCAGGAATTGCTACCAGATGATAATTTTCCTCTGTACGTGTTGTTTATTGATATCGATCCTGCGAAAATTGATGTCAACGTTCACCCTACTAAAACTGAAATTAAGTATTTAGATGAAAAATCTATTTACGCCATTATACATTCTGCCATAAAACGCTCGCTTGGCAGGTTCAACATTAGTCCAACATTAGATTTTAATCAGGAAACGGCCTTTAGCAATATGATTACGCCAAAAGCGCCAGAAGATATTGTTCCGCCTAGCATTTCATTCAATCCCGACTTTAACCCTTTTGGAACACCGAAAACTGCTAGTCCAAAAACTACGTATTTTAAAGAACAATATCAACCAAAAGAGGTGAGCCAAAACTGGAGTTCGTTATACGAGATAACCAGTTACAGCCAACCTGAGCAGACCACTATTGCACTGAACGACGATAAAAATGATGAGCTTATTGCTACTACCAACAAGCAGTACATGCAAATTCACAACCGTTATATTGTGTCGCAAATTAAATCGGGGGTGATGGTAATTGATCAACAGGCGGCTCATGAGCGGATTTTGTACGAACGTTTTTTACTGCATTTGGAAGATCGGAAAGGCGCTTCACAGCAAAGCCTTTTTCCACAAACTGTAAACTTAAGCGCTAGCGATTTTGAACTGGCGAAAAGCTTGTTAGATGACATCAAAAGTTTAGGTTTTGATGTACGAGAATTTGGCAAAAACACGTTAATTATCGATGGTATTCCGGTTGATTTAGGTAGCATTAATATTAACGAAACGCAACTTTTTGAAGATTTAATTGAGGGATTCAAAAACTCTCAGCAAGAATTGAAGTTAAATAAACGCGATGCACTGGCAAGAAGCATGGCCAAAAACAGCGCAATAAAAGCCGGCACAGCATTAAGTCAGCAAGAGATGAACAACTTAATTGATGAACTTTTTGCCTGCAAAACACCTAACTTTAGCATTAGTGGAAAGCCCGCTATACAAACCATTACTTTGGCGGAGCTGGCACAAAAATTTGAAAAATAGAAGTAGCATTACAAAATGAATAACATACAAATACCTCCAGTAGTAAAAAACCTTTTGATCATCAACGGCATCATGTTGCTGGCTTCATGGGTTTTTGAACAGCAAGGCATTACATTAGAGAAATATTTAGCTGCATTTTATTTTGACTCTCCATTTTTTAGCATTTGGCAGCCAATCACTTATATGTTCATGCATGCTGATATCTCTCACTTGTTTTTCAATATGTTTGGTTTGTTCATGTTTGGCGGCATACTTGAGCATAAGTGGGGACCGAAAAAATTCCTCAACTTTTATCTAATTACCGGACTCGGGGCGTTGGCATTGCAGTGGTTGGTACAAGGTTTTGAAGCTTATCAAGTCACTGGAAGTTTCACTAATGATCTTCAGACACTAACTGTAAGCTCACCAAAGGATTTAGAAACATTACGTTCTGTATATTTTGGCCCAATGGTTGGCGCTTCGGGCGCTGTTTTTGGCGTAATGACTGCCTTTGCGGTAATGTACCCAAACATGGAGCTGATGCTTTTGTTTATTCCATTCCCAGTTAAAGCAAAATATTTTATTCCCATTTACATCGTTATAGAATTGTTTTTAGGTGTAGCCCGCATTCCAGGAGATTCTATTGCGCATTTCGCCCATTTAGGCGGTGCACTAATAGGATTTATTTTAGCTAAAATTTGGAAGGATAAAGACAGATTTTACAATTACTATGAATAACAACTTTGGAGATTTTCGGTATCGATTTTTTAAATCGGGCAACCCTGCTATGCTATACATTGCAATTAATGTTATTGTATTTATAGTAGTTGGAGTGGGTAGTTTGTTCTTACCAGCAAACTTGGGAGAGTACTACGTTAATGAATATCTGGCTTTTCCAGCAGATATTGCGCAATGGCCTTTTCGATTTTACACCATAATTAGCTATGCGTTTTTACATGGCGGATTATTACACATTTTCTTCAACCTACTTTGGTTGTATTGGATGGGCAACTTATTTTTAGATTTTTTAAAGCCTCGTCAATTTCAGGTAGTGTATTGGGGCGGTGCAATTGTAGGTGCCTTGGCATTTGCGTTGATATTCAACTTAAGTCCGCAGTTAGACAGTAAAAACGCGACACTTATTGGAGCTTCGGCCGCTGTAATGGCTATTTTTAGCGCAATTGCAACGCTAGTTCCAAATTACAGCGTTCGCTTATTGCTGTTTGGCGATGTGAGACTAAAATATCTATTGTTAGTGTACGTACTCATTGATGTAGTGGGTGTGGCTCCAAAATCGATGAATATTGGTGGCAATTTAGCCCATTTAGGTGGTGCATTATTTGGCTTCTTCTACATTAAATTACTTCAAAAAGGAACCGATCTTAGCAGCTTTCTTGTTAAAAAACCTAAGCTAAAAGTTATAAAAAATGAAAAACCTAAGCAAAAAAGTGCTGCCACAAACCAAGCTGAAATTGACGCCATTTTAGATAAAATTTCAAAGAGTGGCTACGAAAACCTAACAGCCAAAGAAAAACAAACCTTATTCGACGCAAGCAAAAACTAATGAGCCAAAAAGCAAAGCTTCCTTTATTTGATAAATTAATGCTAGTGTTGGCGGTAATTCTGCTGATATTTTTAGCCATGGGCATGTTGGCCGGACAAACTGATCCTAAAAGTAATATCTGGATTGCTTTTGCCGGATTGGGTTATACCTTCGCTTTAATCGCTAATGTGATTTTCGTCATCTTTTGGCTGTTTAGGCGTCAATTACTGTTTGCTTTGGTTACTTTGGCCATCATTCTTCTCGGTTGGAAAACACTTACAGCAACTTATCAATTTAGTGGAGAAGAGGGTTCTAGCAAGAAAGACAGTGAACATTACCTACGTTTAATGACGTATAATGTACATCAATTTAAGAAATACGGAGAGAATAACGACGTTTCTACCAAAGATCAAATTATTAACCTAATTGAAGAACAGCATCCAGACGTGGTATGTTTTCAAGAATTTTTCAGCCGGAAAAAAGGCGAATTTGATTTGGTTGACAGTGTAAAAAAACGTTTGAAATTAAAGCACTATTATTTCGTCCCGTCGGTAGATAATAATTACGAAGCGGCAGGCTTGGCTATATTTTCCCGCTTTCCTATTCAAAATAAAGGTGAAATTTCTTTTGGTGAGTTTGCCGGAAATAGCAGTATCTACGTTGACCTGAAAATTGAAGGACAGGAATTCAGAATTTATAACGTGCACTTCCAGTCCATCTCATTTCAAAAAGAAGACTATGATTACATTGGAAAAGTGGCGAAAATGGATCCTGAGTACAAATCATCGAGAAGAATTGCCAGCATGTTGAAATCTGCCTTTTTAAGAAGAAGTGAGCAAGTGAAATTAATGAAATCGGAAATGCAGCAATGCAAACTCCCTTATATCATTGCCGGTGATTTTAATGACACCCCAGCTTCTTTTTGTGTTACTCAAATTACCGGTTCCCTTAAAAATGCTTTTAAGGAAAAAGGCAGCGGTTTCGGCAAAACTTACAATGGTGACTTCCCTAATTTCCAAATCGACTACATCGCTACCACCAAAAATTTCGATATCATCAATCACCACATTTCTAAAGAAAAACTATCCGATCACTTTCCAGTTAGAAGTGATTTGAGATTGAATTTCACCATGGAAAGTGATGATGCCTATTAAGGGATTACCTCAATATTATTACAACGATAAGTGATTTTTATTTGCTAACTTAACTGTACACAAATAACCCCTATATTATGAAATTTCTATTAACACTCTTATTGTCGGTCATTATGATCAGCAATAAATCAATGGCACAATCAAATGCTGACGAGCTTGTAAATTTGTTTTTTAAAGAATTTGCGAAAGAGGCAAACCAACCAGTTAGCTCCATTCAACAGATTAAAAATAATTTTGATTGGGCTAAGCCGCTACTTCTTAGGAACTATAATAAAGAGATTGTAGACATCTCTCTTGACATGATCGGAAAATATAGCGGAGCACAGCTAATCAACAAACTAAAATTAGCTGACAAATTTTTCATCTATAGCTATGCTATTATTTACAGCGAGCGTCCCCTAAGATTTAAGCTATATGTCTTTGAAGCTAATTCGCAATGGAAAATCAGTAGGATTAAAATTGACGAAGACTTTGATGAAGATGCTTATGCTTTAGCAAGAATTAAAAATTAAAAAACGGGAAGATGCTTAATCTTCCCATTTCCATTCACCAGCTATTTTAAGTGGCTCTTTTAATTTCTGACTTTCCAAAAAAGCTTTCAATTCAGCATCCGAAAATCTTTTCACAGGGATTGTTGGTGTGCTTGCCAAAGCATAGGTAAGCATGGCTGCGTAACGCACTGTATTTTTCATCCCTTGCTGATCAACCAAATGAAAACCATCTCCATCCGAATGATAAAATGGACCAGCATTATTTGGTAGTTTCCCACCCGCACCTCCGCCAGTTGGCACACCTTCTAGCATGAATGGTTGGTGATCTGAATGCAAACCAGCACCTGCCTGGAACATATTTTTAAATCCTGTATCAATTTTAACTACCTGCTCGCCCCACGTTTTAAACAAGCTTTCCATTTCCTTTCTACTGGTCGCAAATCCTTTTGGATCGTTGGTCATATCATAGTTCAACATAAACCGAACCTGATCTAATGTTTTATCTTTTAAACTCTGCGCTACGTAAGCCTTTGAGCCTAACAAGCCTTGCTCCTCGCCCATAAACATCACAAATTCAACAGTACGTTTAGGTTGCAAATTGAGTTTCTTAAAAGTTCTTGCCATATCGATCACAGAAAAAGAACCAATGCCGTTGTCAATGGCTCCCGTAGCTAAATCCCAGCTATCCAAATGCCCACCAACCACAATTTTCTCATTTGGTAACGTACTTCCTTTAATCGTAGCAATTACATTCCGAGCTTTGATCAAACCCGAAAAATTTGTCATATCAATTTGAGCATATTGCGGCGACGCTCTTAGTTTTTCTTTTAATGCCATTCCATCTTCCAAACCGATACAAACTGCAGGAATAGGAATTAATTTTCCAGTCACAGAAGCTGTTCCAGTTAAAAGCACTCCACCTTTCACTTGATTAATGATGATGACACCAATGGCGCCATATTTGGTTGCAATAGCAGTTTTTTCTGATCGGTGTAAGGACGTAGTACCAGCAGGAGAGCCAGGAAGCACACCAATATAAATCAATGCGATTTTACCTTTAACTCTGTCCTTAATCGACTGGTAATCGGCTTCTAGACCGTTGCCTGCGTCTACAATTTCGCCAGTTACATTTGCCTTAACCGGCGAATGTGCCAAAGTTACCGCTTTAACATTAGCTAAATCACTTTGTGAAGCACCTATTTTAACTGACAGTGTTTTACGGTCCCAACTTTCGACCTCGAATGGCTGATAACGAACCTCTAAACCGTAAGACTTAAATAAGTTGTAAGCATACTCCTCCGCTTTTGCTCCGTTAGCAGAACCAGTTAAACGATGGCCGATTTTTTCGGTAGCATCTTTTAAATTTTGATAAGCCTGTGAGTTGGTTTGAACTTCAGTATTAATCTGTTTAAAAACGGGAGAGAAATTGTCTTGAGCCTTTGCATTCCACGTCAGGGAAGCAATTGCAACTGAAAAAATAAGTTTCTTCATTAATTGATATAGTTTAGCTAGGTTGAAGTTAGCAATTTGCCAGAAGATGCACCACGTATCGTTTAAATTTTACAATTGGACTTATACAAAAAGAAGTGGTGTGGCGCACCTAACATTAGCTATTGTTACCTAACTGTTAGTTCGCTGATGGCGGAATGATTGCCTTAGCTTGTTGCTTTTTTGTATAATACCTGATGGTAAAAAAGGCTGTCAATCCTATTAAAAAAAACATCCAAAATCTTGCGACAAATAAAACGAGCTCTTTAAAATAGGACCACCCATCAGTTAAATTTAATCCTAGTCTTCTAAAGAAACTTGGTTTATAATCATAGATGTTATCGTTAGCCACAATCATTGATTTTACGGTGTTATCCTGATAGAAACTCAATGTAATGGTGCTGTACTTCACCTGCTGATCTATCGCTAAGTTTTGAATTTTTCGATCTACATAATCATCCTTTAGGATCAGGGCACTCTGTACGTTAGGACTTTTCTTGGACGCCACCTTATTAATTTGCGTTACAGCCTGCTGTCTGTTTTCTGCCTTTAATTTATTTTCCACATAAGCCAGGCTTCTATCTTCTATTTTTAAGGACTGATTGTCGACAAAAACTGCCATAGCGGCAATTGCATTCGTAAAATCGTCTAAGTGTTCGGAAGGTACACGGGCGGTTAAATAACCTTCAGTGGTATAAGAGGTAATTTCTTTTAGTGAATCTGCACTGAATTTAACCTTTTCGGTATCCTTTACGGCACTGCTGATAGAAAATTCCATCACCAAGCCACCTTGTTTTTTTAACGTTTCACTTAGCTTTTGCTTGGTCTGTTGTACATTGTTAACCCTAAAACGCATATCAGCGGTTTTAGTCATCTTTTCCGTTGCAGTATCAGTTGAACTTAGATCAGCGCTAACGGTATCAGCTGCAGCATAATCAGCCATTTCAGCTTTTTTTTCGGAGTTACAGCCAAAGAAAATCATTGCGGCCAAAGCCACTAAGGCAAAATGTCTTTTCATTTTGTTTAAGGTTTTAAGTGTTTAAATTCCTTTCACAAAACTGTCTTAAGCATGCTAATTCCTTAAGGAAGACAATTTGTAAAGAGTTGTTTTAAGCTTAATGCCTGAAACGGAATAAGGTAACCCATTGCCCAGCTGGCAGCAGACGATTGCTAGTTACCTGTTGAAGGTAACAGTCTGTAATTCAATCAAAATCTTAGGAAAAGGTGCAAAAAAAATCCTTTTGCTATTAACAAAAGGATTCCTTTATATTGAAAAATAATTGCTAATTATTTTGCGTTCAAAATTTTGAAAGCCGTTACGCAGCACATTACGAAACCAAGCGCTAAAATAGCCCACGACACTAAAGATAGCGTTAGCGAATCAAAAGCGAAACGTAAGAATACGCCAATTACAGTAACTACTGTCCATAAAGCAAGTGAAGAATAGATAGCCGAATCGTTGGCTGTTTTCATGCTGTTTTCTCTTTGTTGAGCATCCATGTGAATTCGATTTTATTTTGTTAGGGCAAAAATAATATTTCTTTACTAAAAACCAGTATTCTTTAATAACTTTTCAACTTATCCAAACGCTGTTTAGCTTTTTCCTGCTCGTTAAATTTGCCTTCTTTGTAAAGTAGCTTCTCCCAATCGCCGTACATTGGATTAGGTAGCACAATAAACTTAGTTCCAAATAAATGTTGATTTGCATCCACTTGCTCCTTAGTGTCTTTTCCTTCACGATAAAATACATTGGAAAAATCGCTTAAGTTATCGCCACAAAGCAACAGTACATTGTATTTTTCCAATATCTTGTTTCTTCTTTCCTGTTTATCTGAAGTAGTAGTTTTAGTTAGCAAATGCGCTTCATCTACATACGGAAATCCTAATTTTTTCAAGTTTTCCATTGTGGCAGCTCTATCTGCCGCATCGCGGTTAGTCACATAAAAGGTTTCCACATTTTTACTGGCTGCGAAATTCAAAAAAGATAGTGCTCCAGGTACGGTATCTGCCATCACCTTCGATGTCCAAGCAGTCCAATGAGCGGGAACATAGCTCACACCATTTTTAATTTCGTAACCCTGAAAACGCGAATTATCAATAATCGTCTCATCAGCATCTACAATTACGCAATTAGGTTTGCCATTCTGGTTTTCCCATAGAGCCTCTTTTAAAGACAATCTAGCAAAGTTATAGGCCTGAAAGGCCAAAGCCCTGTACTCGCCACTATATTGCTGCCATAACACGGCATTTGTCCAATCTCTCTCTGGGCCAGCTTTCTGAGCGACTACCATTATTGGCGACGTAAGCAAAGCGATTATAAAAAGTTTTAATTTCATATTTGAATAGTATGATGCAAAGATAAAAAACATAATCGTTTTGGATTGCAATCCGGAAATCACAATCATTTTAGATTAGAAAGTTAAAGCCCATTGTTCACCGTGGGGGAACGAAGTAATATGACTACTACTGTTAATCTATGGCATCTTAATCCTTAGGATTGCTTCGTACCTCGCAATGATGAAGAGACGAAGGCAGGTGATAATTTCAATAAAAAAACCCTCATCGAAAAACGATAAGGGTTTATATTTTTGAGTGATTTGCCTAATGAACCATTGAGCAAATGAACTTATTTTAGCCATTCAACGCTGCTGCGCCACTTACAATCTCCGTTAACTCTGTTGTAATTGCAGCCTGACGAGCTTGGTTATAAGCCAATTTCAATGATTTCAACAAATCACCAGCATTTTCAGTTGCTTTATCCATTGATGTCATACGTGCACCATGTTCAGAAGCATGAGAATCTAAAACAGCTTTGTATAACTGAATTTTGATAGACTTTGGAATCAATTGGGTTACGATTTCTTCTTTGCTAGGCTCTAAAATATAGTCTACATTAGTTTCTTTGGTGCTAACCGCTTCTTCAGATTTTGGAAGAGGTAATAGTTGTTCTGAAGTTAAGATTTGAACGGCAGCATTTTTAAATCTGTTGTAAACTACTTCTACTCTATCGTACTTACCATCTACGAAACCGGCCATGATCGCGTCAGTAATCTTAGTTACATTTTCAAAAGACAGATCGGAATATACCTCATTGTTGTTACCAATTACGTTATAACCTCTTTTCTCGTAAAAATCCTGTGTTTTTTTACCGATTGCAACAATGCTCACATTCCCTTTCTTAAATTGCTCGCTATACTTTTCAGCAATTAAATTATTAGCAGTTTTAATTACGTTCATGTTAAACGCACCAGCTAAACCTCTATTTGACGACACAGCAACAATTAATACTTTGTTTGGCTCTCTCTCTTCGATAAACGGAGATGTTGAACCTTCCAAGCTAGCCGAAAGATTTCCTAAAATTTCTTTCAACTTGGTTGCGTAAGGACGTAATTGAACAATTGCATTAGTAGCACGCTTCAACTTAGCAGCTGATACCATTTTCATTGCTTTGGTAATTTGCTGAGTTGACTGCACCGAGGCAATACGATTTCTTACTTCTTTTAAATTGGCCATTTGTTAGTATTTAGTAGCCAGTATTTAGTAATTAGACCAAAATCTAACTACTAAATACCAAATACTTATAATCTAATTAATATTTACTTGAAATTTCTTTTGCTACAGTTTCCAATACACCGGTAATGGTATCATCAAATTTACCAGCTTTTAATGCTGCTAAGGTTTCTGGATGACGCATTTCTAATGCTTGTAAATAGTCAGCTTCAAATTCTCTAACCTTGTTTACAGGTACGCTACGCATTAAGTTTTTAGTACCTGCGTAAACCATAGCTACCTGATTTTCTACCTTAAATGGCGTAAACTGTGCTTGTTTTAAGAACTCTACGTTACGAGCACCTTTATCCAATACAGATTTAGTTGCAGCATCCAAATCAGAACCGAACTTAGAGAAAGCCTCTAGCTCACGGTATTGTGCTTGGTCTAACTTTAATGTACCAGCCACTTTTTTCATTGATTTGATTTGTGCGTTACCACCTACACGTGATACCGAAATACCTACGTTAATTGCAGGACGGATACCAGCGTTGAACAAGTTCGACTCTAAGAAAATCTGACCATCAGTAATTGAAATTACGTTAGTAGGGATATATGCAGAAACGTCACCAGCTTGAGTTTCGATAATTGGCAATGCGGTTAATGAACCACCACCTTTTACCAAATGTTTAATCGACTCTGGCAAATCGTTCATGTTTTTAGCGATATCATCGTTAGCGTTGATTTTCGCTGCTCTTTCTAACAAACGTGAGTGTAAGTAGAAAACGTCACCTGGGTAAGCCTCACGACCTGGAGGACGTTTCAATAATAAAGATACCTCACGGTAAGCCACAGCTTGTTTAGATAAATCATCATAAACAATTAATGCTGGACGTCCAGTATCACGGAAGAACTCACCAATAGCAGCGCCAGCAAATGGAGCATAGAACTGCAATGGAGCAGGCTCAGCAGCACTAGCAGAAACTACCACTGTATATGGCATAGCACCGTTCTCTTCTAAAGTACGTACAATGTTTGCCACTGTACTTGCTTTTTGACCGCAAGCTACATAGATACAGAAAACTGGCTGACCAGCCTCATAAAATTCTTTTTGGTTGATAATGGTATCGATACAAACCGCAGTTTTACCAATTTGACGGTCACCAATAACCAACTCACGCTGACCACGACCAATTGGAATCATTGCATCAATAGCTTTGATACCAGTTTGTAGAGGCTCATTTACTGGCTGACGATAAATTACCCCGGGAGCTTTACGCTCTAAAGGCATTTCATAAGTTTCGCCTAAAATTGGACCTTTACCATCAATAGCTTCACCTAAGGTGTTCACAACACGACCAAGCATGCCTTCACCAACTTTAATCGAAGCAATTTTTTTAGTACGTTTAATGGTATCACCTTCTTTGATCTCGTCTGATGGGCCTAATAATACCACACCTACGTTATCTTCCTCAAGGTTCAATACAATTCCTTGCAAGCCGTTAGCAAACTCTACAAGCTCACCACTTTGAACTTTGGTTAAGCCGTAAACACGAGCAATACCATCGCCCACTTGCAATACCGTACCAACTTCTTCAAGTTCAGCTTCTGATTTGAAGCCGGCCAATTGCTGTCTGATAATTGCCGAAACTTCGTCTGGTCTTACCTCTACCATAATTTTATGTTATTTTGATATCTTTTTCTAAATGTAATTTCTTACTCTTTTGTTATTTCAGTCCCGATTTCACATCGGGATTATAATTGCTATTGCTGTAGTTCTTTTGTTATCGCTGTATCTTCAAATTTCAATACTCGATACCCAAATCTCTCTACTAACTAGCAAATTCCTTTTTAAGTTTAGCTAGTCCGCTAGCAATACTAGCATCAAACTGTTTATCGTCAACTTTTAAAATAAAGCCACCAATTAAAGCCGGATTTATTTTCTCTTTAATCACCACTTCACTAGCGCCAAGTTCCTTTTTAACCAAAGCAATTACTTCAGTTTTATTAGCCTCAGTTAACGCAGTTGCCGAAGTTACCTCTGCTGTTACCACTCCTTTAATTGCATTGTATTGAGCAACAAACTGCTTTGCAGTGTCAAATAAAATTGCACTACGGCCTTTGTTAACTACCAGTTTCAAGAAACTTTCGGTAATGGCATGTACTTTACCACCAAAAACACCGTGTAAAATACCCTGTTTTTTATCTAAAGGCACTATTGGGTTTTTCAATATGGCTTCTAACTCTGGACTGTTATCAACCGTTTGTTCAAAAAACACCATGTCATTGTTCACTTCTTCAATAGCATTTTGCTCTTTTGAAAGATCCAATAATGATTTTGCGTACCTAGCTCCTGCTTTACTTGACATATTTTTTAGTTAAAAGTTGAAAGTGAAAAGTTAAACGACTAGCGATACTTTAAACTTTAAACCTTGTACTTTAAACTTAATTTAATTCAACGTCCTTCAACAAATTGTTAACTAGCTCTTGTTGTTTTGCTTTATCATCTAATTGTGTACGCAAAACACGCTCAGCAATATCTAAAGATAAAGCCGAAACCTGACCTTTTAACTCTGCCAAAGCAGCTTTCTTTTGGTTTTCAATTTCGATACGAGCTTTCTCTATTAACTTCGCACCTTCTACTTGCGCTTGATTCTTAGCTTCGTTAACGATATTATCTTTTAAAGCTTTAGCTTCTTTCAAAATTTGGTCACGTTCTTCACGAGCTTGTTTCATCAACTCCTCGTTTTGAGAACTCAAACGACTCATTTCTTGTCTAGCCAATTCAGCTTTGTTCAATGCATCATCGATACTTTTCTCACGATCGTGAATTCCTTTCATGATTGGCTTCCAAGCAAACTTCGCCAATAAGAAAATCAATAAAAGGAATGCGATACTATTCCAAACCAACAATCCAATTTCAGGAACTAATAAATCCATTTTGTATGATTATATTTTTTTATGTTAAACTTTTAAACAAGCACCTTAACGGCAACCCCGAAAAGGTGCTTATCTTTTTTCTTCTTTGATTAATTTGCGATCAAAGAAACTACTACTGCGAATAACGCAACAGCCTCGATAAAGGCAGCAGCGATAAGCATAGCAGTTTGAATTTTTGAAGCGGCTTCTGGTTGACGAGCGATTGATTCCATCGCAGAACCACCAATTTTACCGATACCTAATCCAGCGCCAATTGCAGCTAAGCCTGCGCCGATTGCAGCTAATGTTCCAGTCATTTTTCTGATTTATTTATATTGTTTAACAATTATGTTCTAATTAATGATGCTCTTCTACCGCCATACCAATAAATAAGGCTGATAATGTTGTAAAAATGAAAGCTTGAATGAATGCTACTAAAAACTCAATCAACCCAATAAATACAGCAAAGAAAATAGATGCAGGAGCCACCGCTATCGAGTTAAAAATGAAGATCAAACACAATAACGACATCACCAAAATGTGGCCCGCAGTAATGTTAGCAAACAAACGAATTGCCAATGCAATAGGCTTAGTTAGCGTACCAATTAACTCCAATGGAGCTAAGAAAATTTTCATCGGCACAGGAACACCCGGCATCCAGAAGATGTGCTTCCAGTAATCCTTATTACCTTTAAATGTTGTAATCAAATAAGTACAAACCGCTAAAACAGCAGTCATAGCAATATTACCTGTTACGTTAGCACCACCCGGGAAGAAAGGCACCAAACCCAACATGTTATTTAACCAGATAAAGAAAAACACCGACAATAAGTAAGGCATGAACGCCGCATACTTATGTCCAAGGTTTGGTCTAGCAATATCATCACGAACAAACATAATGATAGGCTCCAAGAAAGACTGCATCCCTTTTGGCGCTTTGCCAGCTCTCTTTTTATATGCTGAAGCTACCGAAATAAATACTACTAAAAGCACTACTACCGACAGCAACATACTAAACACGTTTTTAGTGATAGAGAAATCTAGCGGCCTAACATTAGTTACAACCTCCTCTCCTTTTTCATCAGCGATATGCGAAACATAAGAACCATGCGCATCCGCCTCCGCATTAGCGTAGTAAATCTTGTTATGAGCAATAGCAAAACGTTGTCCGTTCTTTTCAACAACTACTTTACCCGCATCATCAAAATTAAAAGCAGACGAACTAAACGTAACTAAACCGTTGTTAGTCCAAAGGATAATTGGCAAATGCAAGTGCAAACCATGCTCGCCATGACCCCAAATAGTAAAAAAGTGACTATCACTGATGTGATGAAAAATAAAAGAGGTAATATTGAAACCTTTTTCTTCTTGTTTATGCTCTTCGCCATGGGCAGCAGAAGCAGCTACTTCCTGACCATGATGAGCTACGCTATCAGTTTGCGCAAAAGCAGTAGCTCCAAATCCTAAAAACGCAGAAAAAAGCGTAAAAACAACAATTAGCCTTCTAACTTTCGACACAAAAACTCGGTTATAATCCATTTACTCGCAGATTTTTACTATTTATTTTGGTGGCGCAAGTTACGTAACAAACCTAATATTTCAAAGAGGGTAAACAATAAATATAAAGAAAAAAAATTGAGCCCGAAAACAAGGTTGGCGTCAGTCCGTTTTAAACTGTAAATCAGCACGAAAGACATGGCGAACAACATTTTTATGATTACAGCACCTAAAATTGCAAATACGCCAGTTTGGGGATTTCTTTTCATTCCAAAATCAGCTAATAAATAGGCTAAAAAGGTGAGAATTGCCAAAAAGCCGTAAATAAGCCAAAAATGGGGAGTAATGGCTTGGGGCCAAAATTGATTTATACCTAGCGCAGCACCCGCCAGTACTAGCAGATAGAAAAGATAGTAGAGAATGAATTGCAATAAAGTCACTATTTTTTTCTTACAAAAGTAGGTAAGCTTTTTCTATTTTTCTTTATTCAATGATTTAACTACCTGATAAAGCGATGCAGCGGTGCCAAGCAACCCCAATATGGCCGTAAAAATATAGTTGTCATTTTGCTGATGTTGATCAATTTTATATCCTACAAAAGCAAATAGCCCTATCGTGATTAGCATTTGAAAGCCAACGGCCGTATATTTTACAAAATTAGAAGCTGGTTTGGGTTGATTGTTCATTTAAAACATTTATGATTTAGTAAATTATACTTCAAATTATTAAGTTTATATTGCCGAATAAAATATTTTTGCAGATATATTGTTATATACAAAATAACTT
Source organism: Pedobacter sp. (assembly GCF_965249885.1). Classification (GTDB taxonomy): domain Bacteria; phylum Bacteroidota; class Bacteroidia; order Sphingobacteriales; family Sphingobacteriaceae; genus Pedobacter. The sequence continues at coordinate 1,103,867 of NZ_OZ252254.1, forward strand.
AAAACCTTTTGAATACCTACAGCAAAAACAATTACTGTATCTTAATTTGTAGCATCCTGCTGATCTTCTTTTACGGATGTTCTTCTCAAAAAGATACTATGGCCAATAGAAAACTCCAAAATCTATCGGCAAGATATAACCTTATTTATAATTCCAATGTTTTAATGGATGATTATTTAGAGGGAATTAATCAAAGCAACAAAGAAAATTTCGACAGCTTTTTACCTATATACTACGCACCTCCAATGGCGGAAGTTGCAACAGCTGGTATTAAAGTGAAACAACTTGATGAGATCGACCAGAAAGCACGTACGATAATTGCCGAAAAAAACTTTAGTAATTATATTGACGACGCTTATATCTTATTAGGTAAAACTAATTTCTATCAAGGAAAATATTACAACGCTAATGCTTACTTTGATTACGTAGCTAAAACTTACCAAAAAAATCACAAGATTTATTTGAACGCTTTAACTTGGAAAGCCAGAAGCTTGCTACAATTGGATGATGTGGATGGAGCTGCAAAAATAATCGATACTGTAAAAATAGAACTTGATTCTGTAAAGAGGGGAAAAGCCGAAGCTTTGGCTACTATTGCACAATTTAACATGATAAAAGGCGATGAGCCACAAGCTATCAATTATCTGGAAAAAGCTCTTAAAGTTGGCACAAATACCCTGAATAAAATACATTGGACTTACACGCTTGCGCAGCTATATGAAAATCAAAAGCTTTATGACAAAAGCTTGGCAAGTTATAGAAAAGTAGAAAAGAGCAATGCCGCTTTTGATATGTATTTTAATGCGAAATTAAGCCGTATTAGAGTTTCGGAGCAGATAAATGGCAAAGATTTTGATCGGAATTCGGCATTATTGAAAATGCTGAAAGATGACAAGAACACTGACTTCAAAGATCAGATATATTATGAAATTGCCGACGATTACTACGCGAACAATGAATTTGGAAAAGCTGAAGAATATTATAATTTATCCATAAGAAATAGCACTACCAACAATGTCCAAAAGGCGCTTTCTTATCTAAAAATTGCTGACTTAAATTTCAAAAACTATAACGATTACGTAGCTGCGAAACAATATTATGATAGCACTGCATTGACTTTGCCCAAAACCCATCCACTTTACAATTCGATAGCTAACAAAGCGCAAAATTTAGCGTACTTACAACAACGTTATGAAGCGATCGCTCTACAAGACACCTTACAACGTATCGCATTATTACCCGCTGGAGAACGTCCGTTAGCTTTATCTAACTATTTTACTGCTTTGGAGCAACCCAAGTTATCCGTAAACAATGGAAGCTCAACTGTGGGGCAGCAAAGTACAAGAACCGGCGGAACATCATTTTCTTCCGGAAATAGTTCTTTTTATTTTGCAAACGCTAATGCAATTAGCAGAGGCTTTAATGAGTTTAAGAAGCGTTGGGGTAACAGAAAATTAACACCGAACTGGAGACAAAGCAACAAATCAAGTCAAGAACAAACGGAAGCAGCCATAGCCGTTAACGATGGCATTGGTGCTTTACCTCAAAATCCAGATAACGCACAATCAACTCCAAGCACTAACAAATCTACTTTATACCTAGATTCCTTACCACTAACTCCATATCAGCTCGAAATTTCAAATCAGAAATTAATTAACGCCTACTTGGAGATGGGAAGCTTTTATCAACAAGTACTTAACGACAAACCCGAGGCAATTAAGACCTATCAGGTTTTATTAAAAAGGTTTCCAAACAACAATAAGTTAGACATGATCTATTATAGTTTGTATTTGGCTAACCAAGGTACCGATAGTAGAAAAACAGAGGAGTATAAAAACCTAGTTTTAAGTAAGTATCCTAACTCAGTTTATGCAAAAACAATATTAGACCCGAACTTTTCGGCAAAGCAAAACCAGCTGGAAGCTACCTTGAATAGAGAATACGAAGCCTTGTTTGGAAAACTACAAGAGAAAGAATTTAATAATGTGATTACAGGGGTAAATGCCATTAATCAACGTTTTCCGGGCAATGTTATGGAAGCGCAGTACGCTTATTTAAAGTCCATCGCTATTGGCAGAACCGAAAATGTAGATCGATTATTAGCTGCATTTGCTGAAATAGCGGAGAAGTATAAGACGGATAAATTGATAAAACCATTAGTTGACCAGCACATTATTTACATCAATGCTCATTTGTCGGAATTCAAAAAAAGAAAAATCGCTTTGTTGAGCTATGACCCTAATGAACTACCTTTTGCAGAAAATAAAACTGGCATCAGGATAAATGAGCCTATTATTGCTAATGTACTTGACCCTAGTGGCAATAAGAAAATTTACGTAGCACCGCCACTAGAGAAACTAATTGAAAAGCCACAGGTAAAAGAACCGGTGGTTGCTAAGGCAGAACCTAAACCAGAGCCAAAGGAACCAATAAAAGAGGTGAAAAAAGAGCCCGTGGTTACACCTATTGAGAAGAAGAAAGATTCGGTGATTGTGAAAGTACCTGAAGTTAAAAAAGACAGCGTTATCATTGCTACCGTACCTAAAAAAGACACTGTTGCTATCCCTGCAACAAAAACAGAGCCTGTAAAAGAAACGCTGTTTAATCCAGCTTCATCAAAAAATTATTACGTAGTGGTAGCCGTTAATACAACAAGCGTAAATGTAAGCAGTTCACGTTTCGGCATTGGTCAGTTTAATAGAGGAAACTATGCTGGCAATAATTTACGACATCAGCTCAAAGAGCTTGATCAAGACCAATTAATCATTGTTGGCGACTTCAATAGCATAACTGAAGTACAACAATATTATCAGAATATAAAACCACAATTAGGCAGAATTATGAAAGTACCTGCCGCTAATTATACTACCTTTGCTATTAGTAAGGAAAACCTAGAAAAAATCATTAACCGCGACACTTTAGAAAGGTACATTAGATACATCAGTAACAATGAACTATAGTAACAATAGAAGAAACAGCACTTTAACACCAGAATTAATAAAGAAATACAATTGGCGAATTTGGAAAGCACTAATTTTTGGTGTGGTAGCATTTGCCATCTTTATTTTAATGATAGGCTTTGGCGTTTTTGGAGATATTCCTTCATTTAGAGCTATCGAACACCCAAAAAGCAACGAAGCTACCGAGGTAATTTCTGAAGATGGAAAGGTATTAGGCACCTATTTTGTTAAAAACCGATCGAATGTTAACTATAGCGAGATTTCGCCAAATGTGATTAATGCACTTATTGCAACTGAAGATATCCGTTTTCGTTCACATTCCGGTATCGATTTTAAACGTACATTCACCATTTTCCTTTATGCATTAACTGGAAAAAAGCAAGGTGGTAGTACCATTACCCAACAGCTAGCATTGAATCTTTTCTCTGAAGAGGGTCGAGCAAAAAATTTCTCCAAACGTATCATTCAAAAGTTTCAAGAATGGATCATCGCTATTAAGCTGGAACGTAATTATACCAAAGAGGAAATCATCACGATGTATTTAAACACGGTTGATTTTGGCAATAATGCTTTTGGCATCAAATCAGCAGCAAGAGTGTACTTTAACACTACTCCTGATAAGTTAACGATTCCGCAGGCAGCTGTTTTGATTGGATTGCAAAAGGGTATCACCCGTTACTCCCCTACTAAAAATCCAGAAAGATCTTTAGAGCGTAGGAATACCGTTATGGCGCTAATGGTGAAGGAAGGATATATCAGTCAGGATGAATTTGCTGGTGAAAAAGAAAAGCCTTTGAACCTACATTTTAATGCAGCAAGTAATAATGATGGCATTGCACCTTATTTCAGATCGGTATTAAAAAGTGAGATTAAGAAAATTCTCGAGGAAAGATCAATTAACAAAGCTGATGGTACGCCGTACGATTTGGACAGAGATGGACTAAAAGTGTATACTACAATCAACTACGACATGCAAGTGTACGCTGAAGAAGCGCAAAAAGAATACATGAAAACGCTGCAAGATCAGTTCAGCAAAAGTTGGAAAGGGAGAAATCCTTTTAGAGGAATGGAAAAATTGATTGATCAGGGCATAAAAAGATCTGACAGATACAAGGCATTGAAATTGGAAGATAAATCAGATGATGAAATTAATACTGATTTTAACACCCCTACCAAATTAACCATATTTACTTGGAAGGGAAATATCGATACGGTAATGAAACCCATCGACTCTGTAAAGTATTACAAGCTATTGCTTCGTAATGCGATGATGGCGATGGATCCAAAAACGGGAAATATCAAAGCTTGGATTGGCGGTATCAACTTCGAGCATTTTAAATACGACCAAGTAAAAGTAGGTACCCGCCAGGTGGGCTCAACTGCTAAGCCATTTACGTATGCCGTTGCTATTGAAAATGGCTATTCGCCATGTTTAAGTGTACCAAACGAACCAGTGACCATTGAAGGTTATGGCAAGCCTTACACTCCTGGAAACTCTGGAACGCCACTTCCGGGCTCAATCACCTTGCAGAAAGCCTTAGCTTATTCGCAAAACTATATTGCAGCCTACCTTATGAAACAAGTTGGTCCTACTGCAGTAGTTAACGAAATCAAAAAAATGGGAATTACTAGCGATGTGCCTGCCGTTCCTTCTATTTGTCTAGGTACTTTCGATGCCTCCATTTATGATATGGTTGGTGCTTACGGTGTATTTGCCAATAAAGGTGTCTGGACTCAACCGAATTTCATTACTAAAATTGAGGACAAAAACGGAGTTGTACTTTACGAAAGCAAGCCAATCATCAAAGTGGCAATGAACGAAGAAGTGGCTTACGTGATGACGCGTATGTTGCGTGGTGTAGTAACTGGAGGAACCGGTTCCCGACTAAGCTATAAGTATAAAGTCAACGCTCCAATAGGTGGTAAAACAGGAACGACCCAGAACAACTCCGATGGTTGGTTTATGGCTATTACACCTGATTTGGTAGCCGGCGTGTGGACAGGTTGTGAAGACCGAGCTATCCACTTTACCAGTACAAGTTATGGTGAGGGCGCTAACTCTGCACTGCCAATTTACGCAGGTTTTATGCGACGTGTATATGGCAACCCTAATTTAAAAGTAGGAAAAAATGACTTCGAACCACCAACCGGTGGGGTGAGCATCGTGTATGATTGTAATCAATACCAACAACAGGAACAAACTCCTACTGAATTAGACAAAAAACTAGGTTTCTAGTAAATTAATATCCAATAAGACCTCGTAGGCTTCATAAACCTGCGGGGTCTTATTTTTTTATACGCAACCAATTCATTTCCTCGTCTGATAGCTAAGAATGAAAATTTAAATCGTTTTTTTAGTTTAAATTTGTAACCGTAATGAGCAGTTTTGATTATAAAAAAGCAATAAAGGATATCCCACACAAACCCGGAGTTTATCAATATTTTGATGCTGATGATCAGTTGATTTACATTGGAAAAGCGAAGGATTTGCGCAACAGGGTAAGCTCCTATTTTGTACAGGATAAACAGCTCAACGGAAAAACCAGGGTGTTGGTCTCCAAAATCAGGCGTATTCACTTTACCATTGTTGATACAGAGATAGATGCTTGGCTGTTAGAGAATAGCTTAATTAAAAAGCACCAGCCTCGCTACAATATCATGCTGAAGGATGACAAAACCTATCCATGGATTGTCATCAAAAAAGAACCGTTTCCACGAGTTTTTTCCACCAGAAAGATGATTAAAGATGGATCTACCTACCTTGGCCCATATGCCTCTGTAGGGATGATGCATACCATCTTAGGCTTAATTAAAGAAACCTACACCTTAAGAACCTGTAACCTACCTTTAACAGAAGAAAATATCAATGCAGGTAAATTCAAAGTCTGCTTGGAATATCAGATTGGCAATTGTAAGGGTCCATGCCAAAACTATCAAAGCAAAGCCGATTACGAGCAAAACATCTCAGAAATTAAAGATATTTTAAACGGTAAAATTAGCAGTGTAATTAAAGAGGTAAAACAAGTAGTAAAAACCGCTGTTGAAGATTTAAATTTTGAATTGGCTCACAATTACCAGCAAAAGCTCAACGTGCTAGAAAAATACCAAAGCAAATCTACCGTTGTAAGCAGTGCCATTACAAATGTAGATGTAGTGAGCATAGCTAGCGATGAGCGCTACGCTTTCGTAAACTACCTGAAAGTAATGAATGGCAGTATCATACAAACGCAAACTATAGAAATTAAAAAGCGCTTGGACGAAAGTGATGAGGAACTGCTTTCTATAGCTATCGCTGAATTTAGGACAAAGTTCAAAAGCACATCACGAGAAATCATTGTCCCTTTTGAAATTCCTTTAGACGACCAAAATATTAAGTTAACTGTTCCTAAACTTGGTGAAAAGAAAAATCTACTTGAACTTTCGGAAAAAAATGTGCTTTTCTTTAAAAAGGAGAAGCTCAACCAATATGAAAAACTAAATCCAGAGTTAAGAACTGAACGCCTCTTAACACAAATGAAAAACGATTTGCGACTGACTCAGTTGCCGCATCATATTGAGTGTTTTGATAACTCCAATTTTCAGGGGAAATATCCAGTTTCAGCTATTGTAGTATTTAAGGATGCCAAACCAAGCAAAAAAGATTATCGCCACTTTAACGTAAAAACTGTAGAGGGCCCCAATGATTTCGCAACCATGCAAGAAGCCGTTTACAGACGTTATAAACGTATGTTAGATGAAAACCAACCTTTGCCTCAGTTGATCATCATTGATGGTGGTAAAGGACAGCTTTCATCGGCGGTGAGCAGCTTGAAAAAGTTAGGTATTGATAAAAAAGTAACTGTTCTTGGTATCGCTAAAAGGTTGGAAGAACTTTTCTATCCAGGCGATAGCCTGCCTATGTATCTCGACAAAAAATCGGAAACACTGAAAATTATACAGCAGCTAAGAGACGAGGCACACCGTTTTGGTATTACTTTTCACCGTAAGAAAAGAGATCAGGGAACTTTAAAAACTGAATTGGAAGAGATAGAAGGCATTGGGAAAAATACCGCTGATAAGTTACTTAAGCAGTTTAAATCAGTCAAGAAAATTAAGGAAGCCAGTGCAGAAGAGCTTTCCACAATCTTGAATAAAAAACAAGTGTTAACCTTACTAAGGTACTTCAATCAAACTGACGAAATCTAAAGATTAGTTTAAGTCATTAAAAGATAAGCCATTGGTTTTTATAAGCAAAAAGAGCAAATCATTAACGATTTGCTCTTTTTTATTTCATATTTTTTTTATCTAAGCTTACATAACCTACAGGCTTATAGCGCTGCTAATATTCCCAAAGGCCCTGCTCCATATCAGCCATTTTTTTCTTGATGCGCTCGCTCTCCATCAAACGTTGACGAGGATCGCCAATTAAATCTTTTACTTTATAATCTCCTACATTTGACTCTTTAACGATATGACTATAGAACAAACGATGTACAAAAAAATCATCCATTGTTAATGGAGAAGAATCATTCAATGGATTGAACAACTTCTTAGCCGCCAACACGTCTCTAGCGTCTTCATAAGCAATCCAAAATACTGGCTGCCAGTCTTTAGTTTGATCATTTAACTTCAAAGGAGCAAGAGCTACGATGCGTGGTTCGAATACGCCTCTTTTACCATCAAAAACCCAATCTTCCTTAATTCTAAATTTCAAAAATAACGCAGGGTTAAATTCTCCAGCTACTTGAGTAACGGTACCTGTTTTATTATTAGTAACGTTTACTGTACCGTTTGCCAATCTAATTGCTTCAGTAGTATCCAAAGGAAAACCAAAGGCATCATCATCTTCTAAAGTAGTTGGGTTTTTCGGATTATACGCTGTTAACTCTTCGTTTTTGATATGATTTAACAGCACCTCAATTAACCTCGCTTTTGGATAATTAAGTACACCATTAATGGTATCACGTAAGTCAATATCTCTCCAAACACGTTTCCTGTATACGATATCTTCCATCTTAATTACAGGCAAAAAAGCTTTCTCAGTCGCCATCGAATCACTCACCGCTGCTAGGTCTACGGCATAGCCATCCCTCGGTCTTGCTTTTGGTGCTTTTTTTGGCTTTTCTGTAACTGCAGTTTGCGGAGCAGCCTGTACAGGCGCCGGCGTTGTAACCGAATTGGTTGCAGCAGGCTTCTTAGCTGGAGTAGTCGACTTTTTCTTTTGAGCAAAGCCAGCAATTGCGAGAGCCATTAAAAAAAGCAGTGACAACGTAGTCTTTTTCATCTCTATTATTTTTTTGTTTTTTGATGAGCCAATTTAATGTCGAAATTCAATCATTAAATTGACTCTATCATAATTATTTTACAGTAAATACCAATGCTGGCAATACTTTTTGTCTTCCATCAGGACCTTGAGAAACAATCTGATCGAAAATTACTCTTGTTCCAGGTGACACTGCGTTGATAGCGCTTCTAACGGCACCTGTGAAGTTGCCTCCTTGTCCAGATATGGTAATCGCATCAGAACGTGGTTTAATTACCGTTAGTTCAAATCTTAAAATTTTAAATTTAACGTCAAATGGGAAATCATCTAAATCAGCTTCAATTTCCGATTCGCTCTTCAATTGTACCGAAGCAATATCGCCACCGCCGTAACCGCCAACTTTCGCAACTGGTGCTGGTATCGCTTTTACTCTGAATTTAGGTGCTCCTAGATTAACCGTCTTACCATCATTAGTACCACTAACGTTTATGGATACTTCTTTTCCTACCAATGAGCCAGGAACGTTAATCATATACTTACCGCCACTACCACTTAATGAGCCACCACTAATTGTAGCATTCACACTTGGAAAACCAGGTGCCGAGATAGTAAACGGATTTGGAATACCTGCGTAAATAACATTCAGCTTATCAGAAGAAACTGTTGCCGAAGGCGCAGCTACTTGATAGGTTTGAGGTTTAGTTTCGTAAGTTTTGATATTTCCGTTTCTCTCTTTCACCCTAATTGTACCCTTCCACGTGAAAGTTCCAACACTGCCAGTACCCCCGGTGTATACACCCTTACCTTTATCTGTCGGCACTTTACTACCATTCACACTAATGTCAGGTGTAGATTTCGAATCACTTGCGGTTAAATAAATCTCCGCTTTATAAGGCTGACCTTGAATAACGTAAGAAGTAGGTGCTACTGCCACGGCTTCAAATTGGTCAAGCACAACAATTGGTTTATCAGCTAAAATTTTATTGATGATATCAGCTTCCATGTTTTTAGCATCGTTCTGAATCATTGTCAAAATAGTTCTAAATGCAGCCAATGGCACACCTTCACCAAAGTTATTTCCAGTCCAAGTTTTAGGCTCGCCTGCTTTAGGTTTTGCTGGATCTAAGGCTTGCAACATAAACGTTGGTTTTCCTTCATCAGCTTGCAATAGTGCAGCTAATTTCTTACCTGTTTCATTTATCTTAGCCTGCAACTTCTTACCCGCTTTGTTCTCTGCATCACTTCCCATGATGTTTTGCCCAATATCTAGGTTGTTCTTCTGCACCAAATCGCCATTTTCGTCAAATCCGTCTGCAGCAATTTTCTTTTGAAGATCATCGATATATTTAATCAGATCTTCTCCAATTTTTTGCGCTTCTTTTGCTCTATTAAGCTTCAACAGATTATCGCCGCTTTCTTTGGCTTTGGTGCTTTCGTAATTTCTTAAAAGTTGAGTAATGTTATTTCCAACGTTTTCTTTGGATGTATTTAAGCTATCATTAATATTTCTGAAAGCTTTTAATACCAAATCCGAAACGTTAAGGGCAAGCATAGCTAATAGTACCAAATACATGATACCAATCATCTTCTGCCTTGCCGTTTCCTTACCTCCTGCCATATTATCTTAATATTTTATATGTTAAATAATATGACTAATTAAGCACGTGGTTGGTTCATAGCCGTTAACATATTGCCATAAATAGCATTTAACGACGAAAGATTTTTTGCAAGCTTACCAACTTCTTCTTTAAACTGTTTAGAATCCTCCATCGAATCGTTGAAGTTATCCATTGTTAAAGCTAGATTTTGATAAAATTTATTCATTGACTTTAAATGAGCACTTGAGTCTTGTAACTCTAACTCATAAACTGCGTTTAATGCAGATAAGTTTTTCGCTAAATTGTTCACTTGCTCATGATAAGCTTTAGAATCAGCATTGCTAGCACCTAGCTCAGCCAATTGCGCCGTAGCTTTATCAAAAGCAGTATTCATATTTCCAAGACTATCGCTAGCTCCTTTTACTTTTGCAGTAAATTCGTTTGTTGCCATTGAAGCATCAGCTACATTTGATATACCTGCAACTTTATCGCCAAAAGTGCGTAAACCGTTTCCTAAGCTTTCGATTAATTCCGGTCCAATTTTTTCGTTAACTAATTTATCCAAAGCACTTGTAGCGCCACCTCCGCCTATAGCCGCTTGTGGTATAGCATCTATTGGGGTTGGTTTACCATCTTTGCGTAATTGAGGATAAACTTTATCCCATTCCACATCTGGGTGTGGAGGAAACAAACCGCCGATTAAAAACAAAAAGGCTTCCACTCCAAGTCCAACACCAATCATGATACTTCCCCAAACACCCCCCAAGTGAAGGATTTTAAATAATGCACCTACAATTACAATTGCCGCACCAACAGAGGTTGCAAGATGCAGTTTCGCTTCATTTGTAGCATATTTTCCAGCCATAGTTCTTAATAGTTAATTTCTTGGTTTATTAGTTTATTTACGTTTGTTTTAATTCAAAATGTTATTTCCTGGATAAGCAGACACACATCTAAATCCGATGTAAGATCTTGGAATATCCTGATATTCATGTTGTGCTACGGAGTTCTGAAGAAAGAATCCGATATCTTTCCAAGATCCACCCTTTACAACCTTACGTCTGCCCCTTCTAAAAATTGGGTTTTTATCTTCTGGAAGTGAAGTATTGTAAGAATTTAAAGTCCATTCAGCCACGTTACCAGCCATATTGTACAACCCATAATCATTTGGCAGATAAGCTCTAGCTTCAACAGTGTATAATGCACCATCATCCGCATAATTACCTCTACCCACTTTAAAGTTGGCTTGTAAACAACCTTTAGCATTCATAATGTACGGACCACCCCAAGGGTACTTAGTCTGGGTTCTGCCACCACGTGCGGCGTATTCAAACTGCGCCTCGGTAGGCAAATCATATTTTAACCTAGAATTAAGCGGAAATTTTCTTTGGCGAGCTACGTTTTCGTAGAACTGAGTACGCCAATTACTGAAAGCTCTGGCCTGATCCCATGTAACGCCTACTACAGGATATTTATCATAAGATGGATGGTTAAAATAAGCTTCCACCATTGGATCATTATACTCATAAGTGTAATCTTTCCTCCAAACCAATGTATCAGGATATACCATTACCGATGGGTGTTCATTAATTCGGCCAGGTGTTGGACTGTCAGTATAAATGTCGTAGTCATCTATACGCTGTCTGTTAGGAGATGCAGAGTTTTCCAAAGCCATATCGGTATTTTTCTCTACATAAGCGTAACGCAAAAGTTTGATATCAATATCCTTATCGTTTCTACCATGAGTAAAATTCGACAAGTTATCATTGATATACATTGCCTTAAGCTTGGTTTGAATATCGGGCTTTTTATTACTCCAAAGATTAGAGCCATTACCTACTTTCCTCCAGTCAATTACTTTGAATTTCTGAGCTCCAGCCGCGGCATTTCCTTTAGGCTTAATAAAATAATCGTCAATATTTCCTTTTGTAATGGCAATTGAATCTCTAACCCAGTTTACAAACTGCCTGTATTCGGCATTCGTAATTTCGGTTTGGTCCATGAAAAAAGGACTCATAGAAACCATTTTACTTTGTTTACCCTGATAGAAGGTAATATCTTCATCAGTCATACCCAAAAGGTTCCTCCCGCCAGGAACGTAGACCATTCCTAAAGGGATTGCGTTATTTTTAAATTTTCTGTTATAGGCTCCCACCAATTCCCCCTGACCACCTTTTCCGCAGCTAGAAAGCAGCAAAACTACCAGGGAAATTGCAAGAAAGTAAAATTTCTTCATATGTTGTCTAAGCAATTTTATAGCAATTTTATCAATTAACATTGAGATTAACAACTATTAGCACAAAAAAATCCACACTTTTTGCGACAAAATAATTTATTAACATTTCGTTTTTGCTAAAACTACAAGTTTTAAAGTAAAAATAGTTTGCACTTGCGCAATCAAAAAATCGCTAAATACCTTTAAATTAACGTTGAAAAGCATTTTTTTTGTCCAATTTTGATTTGCCAGTACATGTTAACGCCGGCGTTTTAGATTTATTGCTTCAACGATTAAAAACAGAAATGTTTTTGTAAAAAAAAATGATAACCAATTGCTTCTCAATACCTAAAAATAGGTATTACGCAAATTACTTGTTTGATTTTTTGATGTAGTTCTCTAACGCCATAATCATAGACGGTGCTTCAGGATTAGGGGCAGCAATATCCACAATTAATCCCTTATCAGCTACAGCTTTCTGCGTATTTAAGCCGAAAGTTGCAATTCTAGTATTGTTTTGTAGAAAATTGGGGAAATTTATATACAACGACTGAATGCTCGACGGACTGAAGAAAGCTAACACGTCATAAAACACATCTGCCAGATCTGACAAATCACTTACTACGGTTCTAAACAGTACAGCAGGAGTTACATCATAGCCATTTTTTTGAAGAAAATTCATTGTATCTTCAGTAGCAACATCTGAACAAGGGTATAAAAACTTTTCGCCAGCATGTTTTTTCAGAACCTCAGCTAAATCAGCGGCAGTTTGTTTACCGAAAAATATTTTACGCTTTCTATATTGTATATATTTTTGCAAATAAAGCGCTGTAGACTCCGAAATACAGAAATATTTAAGGTTAACTGACACCTCAAATCTCATCTCCTCACAAATTCTAAAGAAGTGGTCAACGGCATTCCTACTTGTAAATACAACTGCGGTATAATCTGCTAAATTGACTTTCTCTTTTCTAAAATCTTTTGCCGGAACACCTTCTACATGTATAAATGAACGGAAATCGATTTTTAGATTATACTTCTTTGCTAAATCAAAATAGGGTGACTTCTCAGTTTCTGGCTTAGGTAGCGTTACCAGTATACTTTTAACCTTACGTAATCTGTCTTCTTTATTTTCTTGCATTTCCTAAATAGCACTTAAAAACCTATTGCCTTGATTAATATCAATATAGGGCAAATTTCGAGGGTGCAAAAATACAAAATTAAATACAATTTTGGAAACCTATACTGCGATAAAATATTTACACCTGCCCTTAAGAACTGAAAAACGAAAATCAAGACCAATGCCGAAATGCCTAATACGATGTACGCTAACTCATATTTTTTGGCAGAAAGCGCAAATGCAATAATGATAGGAATAAATAATAATGAGGCATTAAAATAACTTAAATATAATATAGATATGTATTGATGAAGAGGTTTTTGCAAATCAAACACAAAGCCAATTACCCTTAGGAAAACTATTTTTAGCAGATATAGGGAAATCACGCCAACCGAAATGCTGATAAAAAAACTGAATCCTCCTTGTGTTGCTTTAGGCAGGCCCTGGTGCTGCGCTGCCAGATAAAAAAACATGCCAATGGTAAATCCAAATTGAATAAACAGCAACAAAAACGACCACGAAGTAACCAAGTTGTCTTCCTTATTTAAATTACTTAAAGCCCTGTTACTGTAGAAAGACTGCACCACTGCGGAAAGCTGTTTACCAAAAGCATTTTTTAACACTGCAAACAGGACCAAGAGAAATGCAATAATTGCTAAAATCCAAATGTTGCCCTTTGGTAATGCATCGCCTTGTTGATAAACGATATTCTCCTTACTGTTCGCCAGGCTAAGCATATCGTTAAGTGAGAAAACTCCAAAACCATAACCTTTACTCAAGCTATCTAACCAATAAGCCTGAGTAAGCGAATCTCGAATTTTTAATATTTGTGGCGTTAAAGTATCTATTTTAACTACAGTAGAACTATCCAGTTGAAGGCTATCCGTTAACCTCATGGTTTGAGCAGTATCAACGTTCATGAATTGCGCATGAGCACCTATAGATATTCCGAACGCAAAAAGGATAAGCAAAAAGTTCTTTAGCATATTAAAACAATGCAGTAATTCCAATATGGATTTTACCTTGGCGCAAATTTAAAGGATTATTTTGTTGTTTACCTAAAGCATAACTAATGGATAGTATTCCTAAGTTGGTTTCAAAGTTAATTCCGGCACCAAAGCCTAAAGGAAAATCAGTTGATTTGAGCTGAGATGTCTCGTATCTTAAATAACCATGATTGTAAAACAAGAACAAAAAAGAATTTTGCTCTAAAAGATAGCGCAACTCTACATTCGCATACGTGTAGGCAGTTGCCAATAAGGAAAGCTCATTAAACCCTCTCAAACTTTTTTGCCCTCCTAGTCTAAAAACTTCATTCGCTAAAACGTTTTTACTACTCAAAATCCCAGTTTGGTTAGAAAATGCGGCTACCAATTGTTTTGACAAGAGCGAATAATAATTTACGTGACTAAACCATCGATAACTGGTGCTACTTGCTGGGATACTTTGATACAGCGCCTGCGGAATAGCTGCATTTTGTTTGATCTTTTTGTTGCCCACTGCAACGTTTGCTTCAATGCTGTAACCTTTTTGCGGATTAAACCTATAATCCAAATATTCCAAATTCAAACCTAAGCCGTAAAAAGTCGTATTAGCATCAAGGATGGGCGGCAGCGATGTAGCGTTTTGATAAGCTTGAACGCTAGACAGACGAGTTGACCTACTCTCAACAAAAAACTGGAAGGAGTTGTTGCCTTTAAGCAAATAATTAAATCCTAATTTGGTATCTAAGTTCAAGAAAGAAGTATCTTGTTTGTATAAATATAAACTTGGTGCGATTCCGAAATCGGTACTAAATAGATGAGGAACTACCGCTTTAACATCTAACAGCTGACTTTGTTGCGCAAGCCCTTGATAGTTGAAATTAAGCTGTTCACCACGTTTAAACGCATTTTGCAAATTCAACTTTAAGTTGCCGACAAGTTGGTTCTTTCCAGTTAGGGCATTTTGCTGCAGACCTACAATACCGTCAAATTGACTAGCATCCTTCTTATCAGCAAAAATTCTAATGATCGCTCTCTCATTGGAAAAATCGATTTCTGTAGGTTTTAGCATTTGCAAAAAAGGCAACTCCCTTAAACGACTTTCAATTTGTTTGATCGATTTTTCGTTATAATTGAAACCACTTTTGGTATTGAGGTAGGATTGAATATATTTCTGCGACAACTGTGCTGAACCAATTACCTGAATTGTATCAAATAAAATTTTCTGGTTAGGCTTTACTTGTAAGCTAGCTTCTACGCTATTACTATCTAACACAATTTGTTGTAAGCTCAAACTAGCGAATGGATAACCCGAATTTTCGTAATAATTTAAGAGCCGCTCAAATAACAACTTTAAATTTTCCAAGTTAAATACCGTATACTGGTAATTGGTGTCTTTAAATCCTATTTCTTGCTTTACAATTGAGGACAAATTTCCTGAAGAAAGTTTTATCCACCGAAATTGCTGATGAGGCTGTATAACGATGGACGCTGAATTTCCTGAAAAATGAATTGATGATATTTCTGCCAGCAAATACCCCTTAAATTGCATCTGAGCTAAAACTTTCTCAGCTTCTTTATAAACGGACGTGCTATCTTTTACCTGCTTCGCATAATTTATATTTTTAAATGCATTACCTGAAGTAGTAGGCCAAAGCATATCGATTTTATAGCCAGTTTGCGCCATGCAATTGATCGCAAAGCAACAAGCGACAAAAAGGACTATGCATCTCATACACTTTTACAAATCATCAAACGACATCAGAAAATTACAATCCGTATTTACAATGATAAGCTACGTGAACGGTTACTTTTACCTTGAACGAGGAATCAGCTTCTACTTCAAACTGCGCTCCAGTTTCATAAGTTTTCCAAACATCTTCACCTGGCAGCCATACCTGCATTTCACCTTCAACAATATACATCACTTCATGCGTAGAAGTTCCAAATTCGTATTCGCCCGGAGCAATAACACCTACCGTAGATTTTCCGTTATTATTGTAACCAAGCGATTTCACCGCACCATCAAAATATTCGTTTAAAGCTATCATGAAGCTAATATATGAACATCAAACTACAAAACCCCCATTATTATTAGATTTCCAGGCTACGCTTACAGCATTTTTGAAGCCACTATCTTAAATTTTAAGTATAACTTTGCAATATGGCCGGCATCTATATCCATATTCCATTTTGCAAAAAAGCTTGCACTTATTGCGATTTCCACTTCACCACTTCTACTAAATATATGGCGGAAATGGTGGATGCAATTTGCAAGGAAATTATCTTGAAGCAACATAGGCTAGCAGGACAAAAAATCGGAAGCATTTACTTCGGTGGCGGCACCCCTTCAGTATTACCGACAACCGCCTTGCAACAAATTTTCAGCACCTTAGAAAAACACTTTTCTATAGCAAGTAATGCCGAAATCACTATTGAAACCAACCCCGATGATTTAACTGCAAAAAAAATAGCCGACTTTAGAACTTTACCCGTCAACCGTTTCAGCATCGGCACACAATCTTTTTTTGATGACGACTTGCTTTGGATGAACCGTGCACACAATGCTAATGAAGCAGTAGACAGCATAAAGCGAAGTCAGGATGCAGGATTTGAAAACTTGACCATCGATTTGATTTATGGTTATCCTCTACTAAACGATGAGAAGTGGAAATCGAACATCAATACCGCCGTGGAACTACAGATTCCGCATTTATCGGCCTATTCCCTAACAGTAGAACCCCGTACGGCATTGGCGAATGCCATTGAAAAAGGCAAACAAAAAAGAATAGATGACGAACAAAGTGCTGCCCAGTTTTTAATGCTGATTGACCACCTTTCTACCAAAGGTTTTGAACATTACGAAATATCAAATTATAGCTTACCTGGACATCATGCGGTACACAACACCAATTATTGGAAAGGAGTCCCTTACTTAGGTATCGGCCCGTCTGCACACGGCTTTGATGGAGATAATAGATTCATCAATATTGCCAATAATGCGAAGTACATGGAATCTTTGTTTGCGGGATCCCTACCAGAAGAGGTGGAATTTTTAACGCCAGAAGATAGATTTAATGAATACATAATGACCTCCTTAAGAACAATGTGGGGTATTAATCTTCAAGAGATAACTTCAAAGTTTGGAAGTAATTTTGCCGATCAAACTAAAAAACAGATTGAGCCGTTTATGGCAAAGGGTCAGTTAATTCATGACAATGGTTCAATCAAATTAACCCATACAGGTAAGCTATTTGCGGATGGTATTGCTGCAGCACTATTTGCTGAAGACGATTATTAATTTAATAGTATGAAAGATAAGGTAATTTGGATTACAGGCGCATCATCAGGTATTGGCGAAGCCTTGGTTTACGAGCTAAATGGCGCAGGCGCTAAATTGATTATATCGTCCCGTAACCGAGATGAACTTTTTCGCGTAAAACAAAAATGCCGTAACCAAATAGATGTTCATGTACTTTCGCTGGATTTAGAAAGCAAGAATACGCTCCCGGACAGCGCAACGCAGGCACTACGAATTTACGGGCATATTGATATGCTGATTAACAGTGGAGGAATTAGCCAACGTGCCTTGGCGCTTGAAACAGATTTAACAACCGAGCAACGCTTGATGGACGTCAACTTTTGGGGAACTGTAATTTTAAGCAAGGCAGTTTTGCCACAAATGATGAAGAGAAATACCGGCACAATTGTTTGCGTAAGTAGTTTAGTGGGGAAATTTGGTACGCGTTTGCGTTCGGCCTACGCCGCCTCAAAGCATGCGTTACATGGCTACTTTGAATCGTTAAGAATTGAACTGGACAATCCCAACATCCATATTATGTTAGCTTGTCCGGGCTTTATTAAAACCAACGTAACCTTAAACGCATTAACGGCAGATGGCAGCAAGCAAGGCACTATGGACGAAGCCCAAGCCAACGGCATGACGGCCCAAGAATGTGCGAAACAGCTAATTAAAGCTATTGAGCAACGAAAAGATGAAGTATACATTGGTGGGAAAGAAACTAAAGGCGTGTTGCTAAAACGATTATTTCCCGGTTATTTTGCCAAAATAATTAAAAAAGCCAAGGTCACATAAAAGCTGATTTGCATCATAATATTCACATTTTATTGGCATGTGCATACAGCTTAATGTTTTTAATACGAAATTTACATCTTTTAACTTTCTGTTAAATTTAATTAAAGGTTTATCGCAGCATACAAATGAGCTTTATATTAAAACCTGTCGACACTGTTGAACACATCAGCAAAGAAGACTTTAAAAAGAATTATTTAGATCCTAAACGACCTTTAGTGATTAAAGGTTTAACAAAAGATTGGCCTGCCAGAGAAAAGTGGACGACTGACTATCTTAAATCAATTGCTGGGGATGTAGAAGTGCCCCTATACGATAACTCGAAGGCAGATCCCAGCAAACCTATTAATGCGGCAGTGGCCCACATGAAATTTGGCGAGTACCTTGACCTGATCAAACGTGAACCAACAGAGTTAAGGATTTTCCTATTCAACCTTTTCAAAAAAGTTCCTGGTTTAATTAACGATGTAAAAATTCCAAAAGATTTAATGGGTGGAGTAATGGAAAGTATACCTGCAATGTTTTTTGGAGGTTCAAATTCTGAGACTTTTTTGCACTACGACATTGACCTGCCGAATATATTACATACGCATTTTGGAGGTAGAAAGCATGTGATATTGTTTGATTACAAATGGAAAAAACGACTTTACTGCTTACCAAATGCTACCTACGCTCTAGAAGATTACAACGTGGGCAATCCTGATTTTGAGAAATTCCCCTCGTTAAATGGCGTTGAGGGATACGAAGTAATTTTAGAGCATGGAGATACACTATTTATGCCGATAGGCATGTGGCACTGGATGAAATATCTAGATGGTTCTTTCTCATTAAGTTTGCGTGCTTGGGACCAGTCCATTCCAGGAAAAGCGGCTAGCTTATGGAGCTTATTTAGACACGGCGCCGTGGATAGCTTACTTAAAATGGCTTTTAAAGCTCGATATGCCAGTTACAGAGAGAAAATTGCTGTTAAAAGAGCTGAAAATGCTTACGCTAAGGGCAGACTTTAACCTCATTTTGATATAAAAACTATAGCGGGGCATCATTGCGATAGCCCCGCTATTTATTTTAAGGTTATTGTTAGCGAAAATGATGCGCTGGTAGTACTGTATTTACTTTAACAAACCTCATTGAATTGAAATACTTTTCGAGGCAGCTGGATTACACTTATGAATTTTAACCTTTATCCGTCTTTTGTTACAATAGTGAAGTTGAGGCTTCCCCGCATTTAAAGCTTTTTAAGTTTTTTGGCGGCAAACCAAAAGATCGCATCGAAAAGCAGGATTAAGGTTACCGTGAAAGCTGAGAATTGTTCCAAAAACAAACCTCTAAAAAAACACCGAAATATCATAAAAGCAAAAACTTTCTACAGCAAATCGCTGCTTCACTAATTTTGCGGCATCATATCAAGCGGAAATGACCGAAAAAGAAAAAATGCTAGCTGGAAAAGCTTACCAAGCTGGAGACAAAGAACTATCGCAAGATAGACTAAGAGCTCGTGAAATTGTTTTCGAGTTCAACAATTTGCCGCCGAAGCAGATCAAGCAGCGTAAAAATCTTATCAAAAACCTATTTGGTAAAACAGCAACCATGTTCTACATAGAGCCGCCATTTAGATGCGATTATGGCTATAATATTGAAATTGGCGACCATTTTTACAGCAACTTTAACCTAACGATCTTAGATTGCGCTAAAGTAACAATCGGCAGCCATGTTTTCGTTGGTCCCAATGTATCCATTTACACAGCTGGCCATCCGCTACATTCGCACTTGCGGAATCAAGAGTACGAATGGGCACAGCCTATTGTTATTGGAGATAATGTTTGGCTTGGCGGTAATGTAGTAATTAATCCTGGCGTTACTATTGGCAGCAATGTGGTGGTAGGTTCTGGAAGCGTAGTAACTAAAAATATTCCCGACAATGTATTTGCCGCCGGCAATCCTTGTAAAGTAATTAGAGAAATTACCGATGCAGATAAAGACTTCTACTATAAAAATTTTAAACTGGACGAATAAAATTGACAGGATGAAGTTCTGAAAGCTTCTGAAGTATACTCAGCCTAAATCCATTCAAAATTAAACTTCGTAATTACTTAAAACACACACATGAACTCACAAATAGAGAAAATAAATGTTGAAGCTGCTGAATTAAAAGCGCAAATTGTAAACCATAACGTATACACCCAAATCAGCGACTTACCCGAACTTCGCATATTTATGGAACATCACATTTATGCTGTTTGGGACTTTATGTCGTTGTTAAAAGCCTTACAAATTAACCTTACTTGTACTACCCTCCCATGGTTTCCTGTAGGCAATGCCAAAACTAGGCAGTTAATTAACGAAATTGTAGCTGGAGAAGAGTCAGACTTGGATGAAAAAGGGGAAATTAAAAGCCATTTTGAGTTATATCTTGACGCTATGCAACAAGTGGGAGCCAATACTAAACCAATTTTAACCTTTATCAGTTCGTTGCAAAAAGGGGCAACATTTAAGGAAGCTTACGCACAAGCCAGCGTTCCATTAGCTGCTCAACAATTTATGGATAGTACGTTTGCCGTAATCAACGCCAATAGACACCACGCTACCGCAGCGGCGTTTACATTTGGCAGGGAAGACTTGATTCCTAACATGTTCCATCATATGGTAAACGATTTGAATAGCAAACACCCAGACCAAGTAACCATTTTTAAATACTATTTGGACAGGCACATTGAGGTAGATGGCGATCATCATAGCCACTTAGCCTTGGAGATGACAAGTGAGCTTTGCGGTACAGATGACAATAAATGGCTCGAAGCTTCAACAACCGTTAAAGAAGCATTGAAACAGCGCATTAACTTATGGAACGCGGCCTTAGAAGCCATACAGCATCAAGCAGTAGCTATTGACTGAAAATGGTTAGCTGCGAAGAATGTTGACATATAGTAAAGTTGCCAACGATTTCAATTTTTGGCGGCTGCTAGTCAAATCTTGAAACCAGATTGTAAAATGATTTTGAGTTCATTTACATACTGAAATAACGATTTTTCTAAATTTTAGGTTATCTTCAAATTAAGATTAACCTATATGAGTACAACCGCTAGTTCTAGCAAATCGTTAAAAACTGGGCTTTACGCTGCAGTGGTAGTTTTTTTTGCCTACACCATGATTTTCGGCTACCGTAAAACATTTACCGTAGCTACTTTTGAAGGATTAAATATTGCAGGTTATAGCTATAAAACTATCTTAGTGATTAGCCAGATGCTTGGCTATTTACTCGCTAAATTTTATGGCATTAAATATATTTCAGAACTAAAGCGAACTGGCCGAGGTAAAATTATCCTCCTCCTTACTGGAATTTCTTGGATAAGTTGGCTATTCTTTGCTATTGTTCCCTTGCCTTACAACATCATTTTTTTGTTTGTTAATGGCTTTCCATTGGGAATGCTTTGGGGCGTGGTATTTTCATACGTAGAGGGACGAAGAAGTACAGATTTTATTGGAGCGGCATTGGCGGTGAGCTTCATTTTTGCTTCCGGATTTGTAAAATCTGTAGGTGCCTGGTTAATGGGCGCCTTTAACATCTCTGAATTTTGGATGCCTTTTTATACTGGCTTAGTATTTTGTGTTCCCTTGATGCTATTTGTGTATTTGATGGAAAGGATACCTCAACCTAGTGAAGAAGATATTGCCTTTAGAGCTGAACGTGTAGCTATGACCGCTAAAGACAGAAAAAAATTTATAAATGATTTTTTGGGCGGCATAATTGCCTGTGTGCTTATTTACTGTTTTGCCACTATCTTTAGAGACATTAGAGATAATTTTAGTGCTGAAATGTGGAAAGAGATGGGGTTTTTCAATCAGCCCGCACTATTCTCTAAAACCGAGACACCAATTACCTTAATTGTGCTAGTACTGATTGGCAGCATGGTAATTATTAAAAAAAACTTTATAGCTTTAAAAACCGCCCATTGGTTTATTGTTATTGGATTTGCAATTGCAGGCGTTTCTACCCTAATATTTAAATACAATCATATTAGTCCAATTGCTTGGATGACTTTAGTGGGACTAGGTTTATACATGGTTTACATCCCTTTCAACGCCATCTTTTTTGACCGACTAATTTCGACTTTTAAATACGCAAGCAATGTGGGTTTCCTCATTTACATTGCCGATGCATTTGGTTACGTAGGCAGCATTGGCGTTTTGCTAAGTAAAGAGATTTTTAAAGTGAAACTGAATTGGGTTACTTTCTTTTCAAGCAGCGTAATGATCTTATCGGTTGTTGGTGTGCTGCTTACTTTTTACTCCCTGTATTACTTCTCGAGAAAATATAGGAAGATAATGCAATAGAATGTTCACCTCTCGCAACTGTAAAGATGGCCATAAATTCGTCATTATGAGTTTAAGCATCGATACGGAGTTTAAATTAGAGATATCGGACCGCAATGGAGGAAACTATTAACGGAATAGTCGAACTCTCTTAAACGTAGGCGTTGGTTTAATGCATTTAGTTTGGCTCAATTTGCCATTCGCTGCGTTGTACCGATAACGGAGAAAGACCTACTTTGGCTCTTCTTTGGTCAACTTGATTTGGATTATCAATTGGCAAAATATAGTACTTATTTGTCTTCTCATCAAATCCAATCTGCGTTCCATAAATTTGCTTCTTCCCCTCCTCTTCAGCCACCCTATCTTCTAAAAAGGCTAAATCTTTGGCCGATGCCGCATGATTTTTCACTGCCGCTCTCATTAAAGGAAGAAAATATTTACGATCACTTTTGGTTGCATGCTGTATCACTAAAAAAAGCGCCATGTTACCTCGTTCTCCAACTAAGTCTGCGCTTAGCCAGCCATACTTTTTAATGATGCGCTTAATCACAATCAAATTGGCCGAATCATTTCTAGCAATCTCCTTACCTAAGTTTGCTACTTCAACCGATTTAATGCCGTATTTTTCGATGTAAATGGATACTTTTTCTCGTGATTTTTGATCATCGATATAAATTTGATGGAGATCATTTGTTAACTTTTGCCTATCTCGCTCGCTCAAAGCAGCCTTTTGATCCTTCGAATGGTTAGTACACGCGGTAAAAAAGAGCACAAGAAAAACAAGACTTATGTCAGCTAATTTAAAGCTCATCGCTAGGGAAGATATCATGTATCTTAACTGCTTTTTCATTCGAAACACATTGGAGAATTGATAAGAAAATCTCCTTAGTCGGGATAGTAAAAAAGACTATGAACTGTGATCCACCACCACTTTCCACGCTCCGTCAATCTTGCTCAACAACAAGGTGAAATATCCTTTGGGCTCATCTTTATCCCTTTTTAAATTCCAACTTCCCAAAACAAAGGCTTTATCTTTTGCTAAAAATTCCACCTTCTTAATTCCGAAAGTTAAAAAGCCCATTGCAGTCTTATCAGGATAACCTTTTTTATAATTATCTAGTGTTTTTTGCCAACCATACGTAGGTCCGCTTTTACCAACAAAAAGCAAACTGTCGCTTTTCCAATAACCCGCCATGTAATCATTCATATCACCTCTGTTCCACGCTTGTCGCTGATTTTCAAGCACCTTTAAAATTTCAGTTTTATCTTTTGCTGTTTGCGCAAACACAACATTAGTACAAGCAATAAGCAACACAAATATTATTTTTCTGATCATTTTCATTTAATTCAAAATCTAGTTTAAATTAGGTTTTTAATTTTAGCTCGCCAAATGGAGAAAAAAGAAAACCGATTTAGGTTTGAGAAAAAGAGCTTTTTTATTGCTCTAGCTATATTTGTGATTGAAGTTTTAATTGCGCTGTACATCAGTGATAAATTTGTACGCCCTTACGTTGGCGACGTATTGGTTGTTATTTTAATCTATTATTTTGTAAAAGCATTTGTTAAAATCTCTACCTGGCCATTGGCAATTGGCACCTTGCTGTTTTCGTACCTAATAGAAACGTTGCAGTATTTTCAGTTTGTGAAATTGATAGGTTTAGGTGATCATAAATTAGCCAACATCGTTATTGGAAATTATTTTGCTTGGGAAGATTTATTAGCTTATACAATAGGAATCATCATTGTTGTAATTATAGAAAGAAGAAATATTCTAAGCGATCAATTAACCTAAAATTGTGCTCCAAGCCGATCTCGGCAATTTCTAAATATTATGACATCCTGCTTAAAAAAATAACCTTCTGAAACCTTTAACTTAGTTCCTACGTTAATTTATAGAATGAAAGGTTATCAATTTTCAAAGTTTTTGCCTAACGAACTTCCTAAAGGTGGGTTTGATGAGATGCTAAAATTATTTACGCAGCTTTTGAATTACACCGCTGGTGATGCTGGAGAGGCATTGGCCTGGATGAACGAGTTAGACAAACAATATAAGTTCACCAATAACGATTATGGCATGGGTGATTTTATAGAAGATTTAAAAGAAAAAGGTTACTTGAAGGAAGAAAATGGAGAAACCAAAATCACTGCAAAAACTGAACAGACCATTCGAAAATCGGCTTTGGAAGAAATTTTTGGCAAGCTGAAGAAAGCTGGAAAAGGAAATCATAACAGTAACATATCGGGAATTGGGGAAGAAAAAAACGCAGATAGGCGAGAATTTAATTTTGGTGACAGCTTAGACCAAATTGACATGACAGCCTCTATTCACAATGCGCAAATTAATCATGGCATTGGCAACTTTACCCTTACAGAACGTGATTTGGAAGTGGAAGAAAAAGACTATAAGACACTTACTTCTACTGTGTTGATGATCGACATTTCACATTCTATGATCTTATACGGCGAAGACCGCATTACACCTGCGAAGAAAACCGCTATGGCATTGGCCGAATTGATAAAAACTAAATATCCTAAGGATACGCTGGACATTGTCGTTTTCGGTAACGATGCTTGGCCAATAACCGTAAAAGATCTACCCTACTTACAAGTTGGCCCGTACCATACCAATACTTTTGCAGGACTAGAACTAGCTACCGACTTGTTGCGACGACGAAAAACACACAATAAGCAGATTTTCATGATCACCGACGGCAAGCCGACCTGCTTGAAAGAAAACGGCCGATATTATAAAAATAGTGTCGGATTAGATAGAAAGGTAATCAGCAAAACGCTTAATATGGCGGCACAATGCAAACGATTAAATATCCCCATTACAACTTTTATGATTGCCAAAGACCCCTACCTACAACAGTTCGTAAGACAATTTACGGAAATTAATGGCGGCAGGGCATTTTACAGCTCGCTAAACGGCTTAGGCGAGTACATTTTTGAAGATTACATTAAAAATAGAAGAAGAACAGTTCGGTAGACGGAAGTCAGATGTCCGAAGACCGACGTATAACGTACTACTTATAACTTACAACTTAAATGCAAGCAAAAACTTTAGGCGAATTAAAAGCCACCTCATACCAATCCATAAGTGTTAAAGACGAGCTTAGGCAAAACTTAATTATTCAGTTACAAAATAAAGAAGCCGGTTTCGAAGGAATTTTAGGCTATGATGAAACCGTGATACCGGAGTTACAAACTGCCATTTTAGCTAGGCACAATGTACTGCTGCTTGGCTTAAGGGGCCAGGCAAAAACACGTATTGCCCGTTTAATGGTAAACTTACTGGACGAGTATATACCTTACATTGAAGGAAGCGAAATTTTTGATGATCCGCTTAATCCAATATCGTGGTACGGGAAAAATGAAATTGCCACCAAAGGTGATGACACGCCTATTGCCTGGTTACACCGCAGCGAGCGCTACACCGAAAAATTGGCTACTCCAGATGTAACCGTTGCTGATTTGATTGGGGACGTTGACCCTATTAAGGCAGCTAACCTTAAACTCACTTACAACGATGAAAGGGTAATTCACTTTGGCTTAATTCCAAGGGCACACCGCAGCATATTTGTAATTAACGAATTACCAGATTTACAAGCTCGTATTCAGGTTGCATTGTTCAACATGCTACAAGAAAAAGATATTCAGATTAGAGGTTTTAAATTGCGTTTACCTTTGGATATTCAATTCGTGTTTACAGCAAATCCAGAAGATTATACCAACCGTGGTAGTATTGTAACTCCGTTGAAAGACAGGATTGAAAGTCAAATTTTAACGCACTATCCAAAAACTATCGAAATTTCTAGGAAAATCACTTTCCAAGAGGCGAAGCTGACTAATGAGCAGCGCCTAATTGAAGCTGATGGATTAGTAAAAGATTTAGTGGAACAGGTAGCTTTTGAAGCTCGTAAAAGCGAATACATCGACCAAAAATCTGGGGTATCGGCTCGACTAACTATCTCTGCGTTTGAGAACTTAATTAGCAATGCCGAAAGGCGAATGTTGGTGAACAAGGAGAAATCAACGTTTGTGCGTATCTCCGATTTTAGTGGAATTATTCCTGCGGTAACTGGAAAAATTGAATTAGTATACGAAGGTGAATTGGAAGGCCCTGCAAAAGTAGCCCATACACTTATTGGAAAGGCAATTAAACAAATGTTTGCCAAATATTTTCCTGATCCTAATAGGGCTAAGAAAACCAAAACAGCCAACCCGTTTGCTCAAATTACGGAATGGTTTACCGATGGAAACACGGTGGACATTGATGACAACCTTACCTTTGAGAATTATAAAAAAGAACTTAAAAAAGTTCCGGGATTAGAAGAATTGGTAAAAACGTTTCACCCTAAACTGAGTGAAAACCAAACCTTATTACTAATGGAATTCGTTTTACATGGCCTTTCGGAATTTTCACAGTTAAATAAAAATTACCTCAACGGTGGATTTGGCTTTTCTGATATGTTTGATAGTTTATTCAATGCTGATTTAGATGATGAGGACGAAGATTTCGGATAGGATATTTCCGATGAAACAAATAACGTTACTATACATCTAAATAAAAACCATTAAAATTGCCCAAATGGGAAGAACGATATTTTTAACGATACTTTGCTTCGTCGTTGTTTTATTAGACATTTATTGCTACTACGCCATAACGGCTGTTTTTAAAAAATGGAAACCAACTACAAAAACCATTTTTAAAAGGACTTGGTGGATCATCAACATCGGATTAATTGTAGGTGTGTTTTGCGCTATCTACCTTAATTTATTTTTAACAGCTAGAGCAATTATATTGGTTGCATTCTTCTTGCTTACAGCCGGCAAAATAGTGATGTTACCATTCTTATTAATTGATGACTTGCGAAGGTTAGTCATTAAAATTTTTAGGAAAACCGCGAAAAAACCAACTCAATCGACCAATGAAACTTTGCCAGGTGAACCTATTAGCCGTTCGTCATTTTTAGTAAAGGCGGGCTTAATTGCTGGAGCTGTGCCCTTAAGTTCATTAAGCTGGGGAATTATTTCCGGAGCATACGATTATCAAATTCGTAGAGTGAACTTAAAACTTCCAAATCTTCCAGCAGCATTTGATGGAATTACGCTAGCTCAAATTTCTGATATCCACTCAGGAAGTTTTTACAATAAAACGGCTGTGCAAGGCGGAGTAGATATGCTTATGGCAGAAAAACCAGACTTTGTATTTTTTACCGGCGATTTAGTCAATAACCTTACCAGCGAGGTGAAGGATTACCAAAATATTTTCAGTAAAGTTAAAGCGCCATTAGGGGTCTATTCTGTTTTGGGAAATCATGATTATGGTGATTATTATTTCGGAAAGGGCAGCTCTCCTGCTAAAGTTAAAAATCTAAAGGACATGATAGCCACTCATAAAATTATGGGATACGATTTATTGATGAATCAAAACCGGAGATTAAAAGTTGGCGGGGAAGAAATCGGTATCGTTGGGATTGAAAATTGGGGAATGGGCCGTTTTCCTAAGTACGGGAAAATGGAGCTAGCCATGCAACACATTGATGATTTACCTGTAAAACTGTTATTGTCCCACGACCCTTCACACTGGCGTGGCGAAGTACTAGAAAAGTATAAGGATATTGATGTGGCTTTTGCCGGACATACACACGGCATGCAATTTGGCGTACGCCTGAAAGAAATGCAATGGAGCCCAGTTCAGTATATCTACAAAGAATGGGCAGGCTTGTATCGCGAACAGCACCAGCAACTTTATGTAAATGTTGGATATGGATTTTTAGGTTATCCCGGACGTGTTGGGATATTACCAGAAATTACGATATTTACTTTAAGCAAAGCTTAACATTACAGGCGGCGTTAAACAATTATGTGTCATCCCTTTATACTGTAATCCATAAGCTGTAACTCGCTACAAAAATGTTCAAGAAATTAAGTTGTGCTATATTAGATTTTTTACTATTCAGCAATTTATTTATTGCCATTTGCGCAGTTGCACAAGGCTTAGTCACCTATCATTTGCTAAAAGCAAAACCTAGCGGGCATGTGCTAGCCTTTCTTTTTTTCTCTACACTGCTGATCTACAATTTAGCGGTGCTACTGGCTAAACCGAAAAACCCACAAAACTCTCCATTTAAACGCGTGAGATGGATATTTGCACACCACAGGTTAACAATTTCTACTACATTAATTGCTGCACTATGTCTAATTCCTTTAGGCCTGCTGTATTTAAGTTTTGAGGCTAAATTATTAATGGCGTTTGTAGGGCTGTTGGCTATTGCTTACAACATCCCGTTTTTAACCCTACAAGGGAAAAAAATTGGACTAAGAAACATTCCTGGCATTAAGCTTTTTCTAATTGCCTTTGTTTGGGCCACCAGCTGTGTGCTTTTGCCTATTGTTGAGTTAGAAAGTACCGTGCACATTCAAATTCCATTAAGCGAAACGGTTTTGCTAGTAGCTAAACGATTTCTGTTTATTTGCGCCATCACAGTTCCATTTGACATTAGGGATCTATTCCAAGATAAGCTTTATGAGTTAAAAACAATCCCTGTTATTTTAGGCGAAAAAAAAGCGTGGATTTTTTGCCAAGTTTTGTTACTGGTGTATTTACTGCTTTTAATTTTATTTACGCAGGGTGTAACTATAGATGTAATTGCATTGGCTTTAACTGTAGTTTTAACAGGGTGGCTGATCTTCAAATCCAATATCAAAAAAAATGAATACTTCTACTTTTTATATCTAGATGGAACTATGCTTTTACAATACATAATGCTCATCTGTTTTACTTATCTGAGTACTTTTATCTGAAAGCAGTTAATTACTGATCTTTAAAAAGGAAAAGAATCCAGATTTATTCCAAGTTAATTGTCTTTTCAAAACTTCACTATTTT
The DNA here is from genome assembly GCF_965249885.1 of Pedobacter sp. Classification (GTDB taxonomy): domain Bacteria; phylum Bacteroidota; class Bacteroidia; order Sphingobacteriales; family Sphingobacteriaceae; genus Pedobacter. The sequence continues at coordinate 1,133,282 of NZ_OZ252254.1, forward strand.
CTGGCTGGTAGAGTTGAATTTTTGCCAAAGCTTTTTTCGCTTTCCGAATATTTCCTAAGGCATAATTGGCATCAGCGTAGCGCAATATAACTTCCAGGTAAATGGTATCAAAGCTCCAACACGAAATCGAAAAAATATCCATAGCTACTTGTACAAAACCTAAACAACTCCGCCAATTTTTAAGCTGCTGATGACAATGAGCTAATTTACTGCATAGCGTTACAAACTCTAGATCACTTAACGATCTATGTTTATAGTGTAGCTCAAACACAAAATTTAAATCGCTTATCGCTCTTTCGTACTGATCAGTATTTGCTAATGCAATACCTCGTCTGTAATAAACCTGCTGTGCATTTTCAGAAAGTAAAGCTCCCCCCGTTAATGCCAAATAATTATTAGCGCAAGCAATACATTGTTTGTCATTATTTAATTCAAAATATCCCTGCATCAACATTAACCAGGTAAAGTGGTCATCTGGGTTCCTCTGCAGCTGTTTCTGCCATATTTCAATGGCATGTTCTATACTTTTATTTTGTAGTAAATGAGCTCTAAGGTGCTGCAATTGCACATATTGTTCTTTCAAAGCCTGTTGTTGGCCTTTATTTGTAGTTTTTCCACTAGCACAACGTTGATCATATTCTTGGTCGAGAATAGTTAATATAATTTCGGCTTGTTCCTTATTACCTAAATTAAAAAAAGCTAAAGCTTCCCTATAACGTAATTCTAAATAATCATCAAATGTTAGCTTTCCTTTTTCTTCCTTTAGTACTTGCTGAACTTTAGAAATTGCCTCTGAGTATCGTCTTAAATGCATCAAAACTTTGCTCCAGTTGTTTAGCTGTTTCCAAAATGGATGAAATGAATAGCCAATTCTATGTACTCTTTCGGCTTCCTCATAATTTTTTAATTCCGCCAATGCTAAACCGTAATTATTACAACAAGTAGCAAAAAGCGGCTTATCGTTATTTTTTGATGAGCCTAACTGCTTAAAGAAATACGAGCAAAACACATTAAACGATTGTGCATATAACATGGCTCGATTTTCCAAAAACCAAGCAGCATTATGCGGATTTTTCAATTTAAGTTCTGTATTTTGAAAAATTAATGCGGCATAATAGTAGTTTTTAGCATCATCAGTTGGTAGCTCCTGCAACGTATGCATCTGTTTTCTTGCCCTATACGTTGATTCCAAATACCAGCAAACATCAAATGCGGAGCCGCCAAGCGACATGCTTTTTTGAATGTATGGCAGCGCTTCATCGTAGCCTTCCGCATTATGCAATTCGGCACCGTAGTAATGATAAAGCACATCCCAGTCTGGATAAACCTTTAAAAGCTCTCGAATAAAGTTGAGGTTATCTAAAGGATTTTGTTCAACCATGCTACCAAACACTTTGGAAGCAACCAACTTTGCGTGGACTAAGTTTTTATTGACAATACCACTCTCTATCAAACTTTTAATTTGTGCATAGAGCTCGCTGACTTCTTTAACGGGAACATTTTGATTTGCTGAAAAAAATTGGATGGCAGCCGCTCCTCCAAAGTCATATGCTTTATGTAGAAAAGCCAACTTTGATATCTCTGCATACTTCAGTGCGTCATTATGATGATAGTCGAAACCTCTTTTGAAAAAATTAAGTGCCAATTCTGGCTCATTCATTTCATTCAATGCAATATGTGCCTTTTTCAGGTACACTATTGATAAAGCCGAATCAAGCTGCGACCGATCAGCTGCATGAACTAACTTGACTGTAGAAATAAGTTTATCATAGTCATTTAAGGCCGCAGAGAAATTCTTCAGCATTAAATAAGCTTTTGCCCTATAATTTAATGCTTCAATTTGCTGAGTAGGAGTTGCCCATTGTAGCCAGCCATCACAAAGCTCAATTACTTTATCAGCATGATCTTTTATAATAAAAACGGCAATATGGATACCGTAATGCAACGCTTCGTACTGAGTTGGATTAATTTCCAACACTTCTATAAAATTACTATAAGCTTCTTCGAATCTGTTATATTTCGTATCAGAAATTTCAAAAAGACACTTTGCCCTCAATAAGGTAAGCTCAGTATTATTGACCGGATGATTTAAAAAATCATTGATATGCGCAAGGCATTGCACATACTGGCCCGACTCGAATAAGTCAAGTAGATATTCAATTTTCATAGGTAGGTTATGTCTGGTAAAAATAATCTTTTTTTAAACTTATAAAAAATTATTTTCACCAAACTCCCTGGAATAGAGGCAGAAGTGTGCTATTAAGCGTTAACCCGCTATTAAACGGCGTTAAATTTATAGCCAATTCCTCTAACAGTTTGTAGCAACTGCGGATTATCCGGATTGGCTTCTATTTTTTTACGCAATCTAACAATGTGCATGTCTAAGGTTCTAGTGTTGACATCAGAATTATACCCCCAAACTTCCAGCATCAAGTCTTCACGACTAATCACCTGGCCTGGATTTCTTAAAAAGTATAGCAAAATTCTATTTTCGAGTATAGTCAGTTCAATTTTCTTACCATCCCTAAAAAGCGTATGGATATTGGGGTGATGCTCCATATTCGCAAAGCGATGAATTTCAGAGCGTTCAGCATTCAGCAAAAACTTAACTTTACTATCCAACATCGCCATCAAAACATCCATATTGAATGGTTTAGTAACATAATCTGATGCTCCAAACTGATAGGCATCAATTTTATCAACGTCCTGCGCTTTGGCAGTCATCATAATCACCAAACCCTCAAATCCTTGTTTTCGTGCTTCTTCGCAAACTTCTGAGCCTTCTTTACCTGGCAACATCCAGTCTAACAGTACAATATCTGGTTTCTCTGATGCTATTGTTTTAATTGCGCTATCACCATCACTTTCCTCTAAAACATCATAGCCCTCTGCTTTTAATCTCATCGCAACTAAAAAGCGTAGGTTCTCATCATCTTCAACTATTAATATCCTGATATCTTTTGACATATTTTTTAAATTTTGACTGAGCAATTTTGAATGAGTAAATCACACTCAGACAAAGCTTCCCAATTCGGTTATTATTCTAAATTTTGCATGATTGATTTTGAATGTTCACGCCACGGCGATAATTTTAATTTTGGAGGATCCGCTAAAAGATTTACGGCCAACAAAATTCATTCATTCAATCATTTTTTCATTTCAATTATGGTACAAATGGCAATACAATTTTAAATTCCGTACCCTTATTTACTACGCTGCGGACACTAATTTCACCCTTCATAAAGTTAACAAGTTCCTTGCAAAAAGCCAAGCCTAGTCCAACACTGCCTGATTGGTTATACTGGTTTTGTACCCTATAAAATTTCTTAAATATGTTATCCATTTCAGATGCAGGAATCCCAATGCCAGCATCTTTAAACCTTAAAACAATTTTATCCTTAATTAGGCGAGCGGTAATGTGTAATTTCTTTTGATTGACGGGCGAATATTTGTAAGCATTTTCCACTAAATTATCAAACAAACTTCCTAGCAGTACTGGGTCGGTTGTGAAGTGCGTAAAATCTGTTACTTCATACGTCAACTTAAAATCTGGATGTTTTAACTGGTGCACATCAATGGTACTTTCAATAAACTCAACAATATCTACCCTATCTGCATTTAGTTTAATGGCCTTGTTTTCAATTTGGGTAAAAGCCAATAATTTATTCATCAATCCATTGAGTTTATCGGCTTCTTCATCTAGTATTTTGCCATAAAGCTTCTGCTCTCGCTCGGAAATAACAGCAGCACTTTTAATATTATTACCAGCAATTTTGATCACGCTAACAGGAGTTTTAAATTCGTGGGTTAAATTGGTGATGAAATCGTACTGCAATTTGAACATCTTGTGATTGATATTCAAATTTCGATAGATTAAAAACGCCACAAGTAATAACAATCCATAAAATATCAATATCAGTGCCGCAATAGGAAGAAAGTAATTAAATATTTCCTTTTTTATGAAAGATTTAGCGGAGATAAAATAGAGCTTATACGCGGAGAACGGGCCGCCAAGTGTAATTTCTCCCGTTACATATTCTGATGATGTTTCTAAAGGATCATAAGTTACAGGCTCTATACGAACCGACTGGTAGAGTAAAGGGCGGTTGTTCTTGATCTTAATTTTCAACGGATCTAACTCAAATGAAAGCATATCTTGCTGATAAATTGGCTCCGTTGGCAATTTATCGTTAATCATTTGTTTGTATACTTTTAAATCTTCGAATCGAGGAATATTGAAATAGTCAATTCGGTTAGGCTTAATATTAGAAAAGTTGCTGAACAAATCTTCCTGCGAAGGTGTGCGGGTAGTATCAAGTTTGTTCACAAAAGTATATAACTTCAATGCCAGCTCGTTGAAGTTTTCAAGTGTAGTGTTGGAAGCTATTGAATTTGTCCCAAATATCTTTACCGAATCAGCAGGAATGAACGTGCCAAATTGGTACACGCTTTTCATACCAACTGAAAAATTACCAACGTTCAGGCCATTTTCTTCGTATCTAGCATTTCTAACCTCGGCATCAAAAAAAACAACCCGTTTTACAAAAGGATATTTCAATAAAATAGTATCCACAAATTTGGAGGCCGTTGCCGAATCGAGATAACCGTTATAGTAAGAAATCTCCGGAATTTTATTAAGAAAGAAATCGTTGTAAGGCTTTATACTCTCTTCGAGTACGTTAGTTTTTGCTGATACAAAATCACCCTCTATTTTCTTTGTACTAAAATTAAATGCTAAGAATAGCGACAATATGAACAAAACGGAAATTAATCCAATGAAAGTAACTATCAGAGAGAAATTTTTACGGTAACCACTTTCTTTTGCCGATGCCATTAATTACTTTTTTAGCGCTTTCTTAAATTATCTTGCAAAAATAGCTCAAGAGCGGCATAAGATTTTTTCCGTGCTTCTTCTCTATTTAAAGCTGTCCTGGTTTCTTCCTTTTCTAAGTAAGTTACTGTCAAATTAAGTTTTCTAAGTTCTTTAACAAACTGAACCGCATCGTTTCCATTAATACGTGGATCTTTAGAGTTCTGCGTTATAAATATCGGAATTTTCACTTTACTGGCATGAAAAACCGGAGAGGCTTGTCGCATATATTCTGCATCTTTATCAGGGTTTCCAACAATTTCGTAAAACATTTGCAGATTAGCAGTTAAGAATGGAGGTATTGTTTTCAGGTAACTGAAAAGGTTAAGCACACCTGCACTTGAGCCTGCACACTTGTACATTTTCGGATTAGCGACAGCACTATTTATTGCTACTAAGCCCCCGAAGCCGTAACCATAAATAGCCACACGTTGTGGATCAGCAATTTTTTGATCAATTAACCACTGCACGCCAGCATCTACGTCTTGCTGTATCTTTTGTCCCCACTGCTTAAATCCCGCAGCGTAAAAATCTTTACCATATCCAGTTGAGCCCCTATAATTTACCTGCAAAACAGCGTAGCCCCTATTGGCCAAGAACTGCACGTCAGCATTAAACCCCCAACTATTGCGTTGCCCTGGACCATTATGAGGTATCACCACTACCGGCAAATTTTTAGCCTCGATACCCAAAGGAAGCGTCAAATAGCCATTAATTCGAAGTCCATCATTTGTTACATAACTGATCGGCTTCATTTCGCACATTTCTTCTTCGTTAATCAACGGATTGATATCACTTAATTTCTTTAGAAAATTACTTTCGGCATAATAAAGATAGTAAGCCCCTGGACTACGATCAGTAAAAGTCCTCACAATAAAATGTTGTTCTTTTTTGTCGTGATGAATGATCTTGGACTCTGCATCCGGAATTAGCTTTTCCAGATTTTCAAATATTCCTTTTGCGTCTTCGTTGAGGTAATGCTTCTCTTTTTTCCAGGTTTCGTACACAACGAAGTCCATTTTGCCTCTACGTTTAGAGTATTGAGCTTCTGTTACATTTAAGGTATCATCTGCAAAAAGTACATTTTTTTCTTTACCATTCGTGCAATCTATCTCCACCAAAGCATTTTTATTCCTGTTTACATTAGAGATCGCATATATGGTGTTTGCTTGAGTTTCAGAAAAAGCCAAGGGCCACAACGTTGTCTTGAAATTATTGGTAATGATTTTTTTAAAAGGCATGCTTTCATTTTCCCGGCACCAAAGTGATTCGTTAACACCATCAGTCGAGATAGCCATACGCAAACTTCCTTTACTATCAGTTAACCAATCAGTAAAATTTCCCGGATTTTTGGCAGCTATGGTCATCTGTCCGTTGCGTACATTCAGTTTGTAAACGTCAAACACAGTAGAATCTCTTTTATTACTTGATACCAACAGAAATTTGTCATCAATTAGCTGATCCTCCAACAATCGCACTTTACTTTTCTCATCTGCATTTAGCAAGTGCTCGCCGGTACCATTTTTATTAACAATGTACAAATCAGTTTGAAACCTACTGCCTTCCTTTTCCTTGTAATAAATAATTTCGTCGTTACTTACCCAAGCATAAAAGTTGATGTTACGTTCTTCCAACTTAGAAACCTCAGTAATTTTACCTTGTTCTAAATCTTCCACTATCAAATGTTGTTTCTTATCTTTTAGTGTAAGATAGGATAGATATTTACCATTTGGTGATAACCTATACAATGCCCTGTCCTGTGTTTTGAAAAAATCATTCACAGGAATTTCCCTTACTTTTTTTGTTTGATTGCAGGCAAAAATTGCTACCACCACCAATAACCATACATATTTCTTCACGGCAACCGTCATAGCACAAAGTTACGTAACACCAAGCCCCTTAAGTTCATTAACACTAATATTGTTACTTTAGTATCGCTAGTTAAGGCAACATCTTTAATTGTAATTTATCAAATAAAACAAAAATTGGCGTTTATGTAAAAAACGCAGCGTAACATTTAAAATACAGTTTCGCTTATGCCTAAATTTAAGTTTTAATCGGAATAATAACGGTAAAAACTTACTTTTAACATTATCATTTTGCAGCTGACGTTGTAAAGCGTTAAGCTATTTTTATGTTTGTGAATTAATTTTTCTTGAAGATGAAGTACTTCTTATCTGTCTTATTTTTTTGCTCTTGCTTTATCACCGTTAAAGCACAGGACAATATTGATGAGGCTTTGGCATACCAATATTTTCAGCAAGCAGAATATGAGAAGGCGGCAAATTTGTTGGAAAAGCTATTTAACAGAAGTAAAAACGATAGTTATTTCGATTTGTATTTCACTTCGCTATTGAAAATTAAGAAGTATAACGATGCAGAGACTCTTGTAAAAAAGCTTATCAAGCAATACCCACAAAAACTAAACTATCAAATAGCGCTAGGACGCATTTATCAAGAGAATGGCAAAATTGCCGAAGCGAATAAAATATACTATGCTGCCATACAAAATTCGCCTAAAAACGAGTTTCAGTACCGCGATTTGGCCAATTCATTCTATCGGATTGAAGCTTACGATATGGCTGCCAACACTTTTTTACAAGGTCGAAAAGCTTTGGGAGATGAGCTGCTATTTACATTCGAACTTTTAAGCATTTACAGATTTAAAAAAGACAAACTCGCATTAATTAACGAATATTTAAACGCTTTACCTGCTAATCCGCAGTTACTCCCACAGGCTCAAAGTGTACTAGCCAACCTATTTGAAGATAACAGCGATTATCTACTATTACAATCCGCTTTGCTAAGAAAGCTGCAAAAACAGCCTGACATTGAGCTATTTACCGAGTTGTTAATTTGGCAGTACATTCAGCAGAAGGACTATGAAATGGCGCTTAGACAACTAATAGCACAAGATAAACGCACCAAAAACTCGGGAAATTTACTTTTTAATACCGCCAACAACTTAGTGGCCAACAATGCATTTGCTACCGCAATAAAAGCTTACGAATATATTGTAGCGAAAGGCCCCGAAAACGAGTTGTATTTACCAGCTAAGATTCAACTTATCAACGCTAAATATGAACTTGCCATACAAGGCAAAATTGAGCAGCAAGCAATTAAATTGTTAGCAGACGAATTTCTGCAAATTATAAAACAATATGGCATCACTAATCAAACCATTTTTGCCTTAAAGAAACTCTCCTATTTACAGGCTTACTATCTAAATGATTTTTCAGCAGCAGAAAAAACCTTGGAACAGGCCTTAAACTTTAACAATTTGCCCGCAGCGGAAATTGCAGAACTAAAGATTGAGCTAGGCGATATATACATTTTGAACAAAGAACCTTGGGAGGCCATATTAGTTTATGAACAGGTGGCTAAACAATTTGATAATTTGCCGGTAGCTAGCGATGCCCGTTTTCGCTCTGCAAGACTGTCATTCTATCAAGGTAACTTTAAGTACGCCAAATCACAGGCAGATGTCTTAAAGGCTTCAACGTCTCAACTAATAGCTAATGATGCACTCAACTTGAGTTTATTAATATCGGATAACTTGCAAAGCAAAAACGACAGCTTAGCCTTAATGATGTATGCTGATGCCGAACTATTACAATTTACTAACAATAGTACTGCAGCGCTGAAAAAGCTCGACAGCATCGACATCGTTTATCCGAAAAATAGCTTAACAGATGATATTTTAATGGCAAAAGCTAGAATATTTATCAAAATTAGCGACTTCGAAAAAGCTGAAATAAATTTAAAAAATTTGATTTCACAGCATTTTACCAGTATCTGGATTGACGATGCCATATTCACATTGGCTGACATTTACGAGAATAAACTGAACAACATCGATGAGGCTAAAAAGCTGTATCAGCAATTGATTACAGATTTTCCTGGAAGTATTTTAAATACAGAAGCGAGAAAAAGATACCGTAACTTACGTGGCGATAATTTGGGGACTTAATGTATCTTTGCGCCATGTTATTATTTAACGTTACTGTTATCGTAGAGGAGGCTTCAGCACGAGATTTTTTGTCGTGGATGAAAGAGATCCATATTCCGAAACTAATGGGTACCGACTGCTTTGTCTCCCATCGTTTACTGCAAATCAAAGATTCGCCGAATGAGGGCATAAGCTATTGTGTTCAGTTTATAGCTGAGAATGAAGCCGCCCATCAAAGCTTTTTAGATTTGCATGAACAGAACTTCATAGCAGAAATGTATAACAAATACCCAAAAAAATTAGTTACTTTCAGTACACTGATGGAGTTTGTAGGCTAAACAAACATAAGTTAAAAATCTTATCACCGAATATGACAATTATTGAAACGCCCATAAAAGATTTGCTAATTTTTGAACCAAAGGTTTGGAACGACAGCAGGGGCTATTTTTACGAAAGCTTTAGTCAAAAAACTTTTGATGAAGCGGGTATCGAAGCGGTATTTGTTCAAGACAATCAATCTCTTTCGCAAAAAGGAACACTTAGAGGATTACATGCTCAATCTGCACCTTTTGCACAAGGAAAATTAGTAAGGGTATTGCAGGGAAAAGTAATTGATTTTGCTGTTGATATTAGAAAAAATTCGCCTACTTACGGGCAACACTTTGGCATTGAACTAAGTGGTGAAAATCACAAGCAACTTTGGATTCCTCCTGGGTTCCTACATGGTTTTTTAACACTGGAAGATCATACCATTTTCACTTATAAAGTCACTAATTATTACGATAAAGCATCAGAAATTGGTGTAATATGGAATGACCCAACGCTTAACATCGATTGGGCAGCACATTTAGATGCTGGCGAATTCTTGCTTTCAGAAAAAGATTTAGTTTTGGGCGATTTTGCCTCCTTTCAATCGCCTTTTTAGTTAAAAAAATGGCCACAGATGCACAAATGAAATCTGTGTATCTGTGGCCTAGACTCTTTTATTTTTACTGCTTAATTAGGTTGTAAAGCTCATCCAACTTAGGCGACAATACAATCTCGATTCTTCTGTTTTTGCTTCTTCCTTCGGCAGTAGCATTATCTGCCAAAGGCTGAAATTGCCCTTTTCCAGTTGCCGTCATTCGTACGCTTTCCACTTTTTGTTCGTCGGTTAGAAAACGTACAACAGATGTAGAACGCAATACACTTAAATCCCAATTGTCTTTAATTTGACCTAAGTTATTGATTCGCTGTGAATCAGTATGTCCTTCAACTGCAATGTTGATCTCTGGCTGTTGTTTCAACACTTCTGCAAGCTGCGTTAATGCTTTCTTGCCATTCTCATCAATAATAATACTTCCCGAAGGAAACAAAAGTTTATCCGTTAAGGAAACATAAACCTTTCCATTTTTAACTTCAACGGTTAAACCGCTTTTGGTAAAGCCAAGCAAAGCCTCTTGTAACTTAGCTCTTAATTGGTTGGTCGCTTCGTCTCGCTTGCGCAATACTTCTTCTACTTCTTTTAGTCGTTGCTCACGTTTTGCCAAATCTCCCGTAAGCTTATTAATTTCCGAAGAGCTGTTGTTTCTTAACCTGGCATAGTTTGCGTCCAAATCACTATAACGATCTTTCAGGTCAGCTAGCTGTTTGTTGAGCAACGCTGTATCTGCTTGTAAACGTTTAATACGTTGCTCCAAGCTTTCATTTTGTGTTTGTGCATCGTTCCAACCAGTATTTAGGGAATCTTGCTTAGCCAAAAGCGATTTATATTTTTTTGTAGACAGCACCACGCATGAGCTTAAGGTAGCCGTTAACAAGAAGAGCGCCATTAAAAGGTTTAGTTTTTTCATTTTTATTATCTGTTTTACTTATATAAACTATCGTAAAACGATAGTATTTCACGTTGAGTACGCTATGATTTATTGTTCAACCGCTTTACGCAAAAATAAAACGAAAGGCTGAATAACCTTGAAAGCATTTATCAACTTATCCACGATATTGTCTTTATAGAACTCTTCCTCCTTCAATGGATAAACGGCAATAAAACTTTTCAGTTTCAGGTAATTAATCATCGGATGATCTATTTCGTAGCCCTTTGGCGCCTTTTTCAAGGTGTCTTCGGTACTTAATGCGTATATATTTTTGAACGACTTTTCATTGATGATTTCAACAAATTCATCGCCACTGTAATCTATTTCTTCCCGTATTTTTTTCAACACGGCACTTTCCGGCATCCAAAAACCTACGCCAAAAAAGCAATTGTCCGGCTCTAAATGCAGATAGTAAGCGGGAGTATTTGGCCCGTATCCCTTCACATCAAATGCAATTCCGTAGTTCTTTTTGTAAGGTGCTTTATTCGGACTGAAACGAATATCCCTATAAATGCGCATCAAACATTTTTTGGGATCTGTATCAGCAGAAAATTGCGGATCAATTGAAGCTAGTTCTTTAATGAGCGGGCGAATCAGCCCGTAAATATCAAGCTTAGCTTCCTCGTATCGAGGCTTATTTTGAGCAAACCAATCTCTATTGTTATTATCTACTAGTTCCCTTATAAAATCGAAAGTTGTTTTTTTTAGCATATCAAAAAACCTATTGAATTGCCACTAATGTAGCAATTTAATAGGTGCTTTAGGAAAATTTAAAGTTTTTTAACGGGTTTAAGACATTTACGATAATGCTTTCCAATAATAATCAGGACTTACGACCGGTCAGTTACCTTTGTTATACGCCCACTATTGTATTACAAACATCAATACGATAATTGACATGGTAATCACGCTAGATGCAACGTTATAAAAGTTAGCTTTTTTCTTAACCAAAAGTTGAAACGTAGCGAAGGCAAATAAGGCAACTACCACCAAAATCAGAGGGATGGTAATTAGCTCGTAAATTGCTCCAATGATGGCAAAATCTAATTTCGCTACTAGACCTGTAAATGCAAAAGTAAAGTAAATTAATAGACCAATACTGGCCAAAAATATGTTCTTTGATAGTGCTTGATTTTTCATTTTTGCGTTAATTTAAGTTAGTGGATTATTTAGCTCGATAGTTCCTATACCAAACCACCCCTACAGTACTTACCAAAAGAAAAGGGATGGCTAACAGATATATCACACCGGAGTTTAAGCCCTTAGTTTGTGTATTACCATTTTTCACCCCCATTTCGGCGTTAGCCGTACACATGGCACACTGCGCATAAGCAGTAGGACGAAATGATGCGCATAGAAATATGAGCAGAAGTATAGCAAACATCTTTTTCATATGGTAAAAATAACACATATGCATCAAAAATTTGTTCATCTTTAGGTAATTAAAATAAAAAGAGGCCATCGAATGATAGCCTCTTTGCGAACTAATTTAAATCGCACGATCTCTTTCGATCATTATTACAGCTTAATGAACTTTACAAAATTTGATTTGACATTTGCTTCACTACTTTTAATTTCCAATAAATAAGTTCCTGGGGAAATACCAATCACATCCATTTCGTAACCTGAAATAAGCGCAGTTCCTTTAACTTTTTCACTTTTTAGTCGCTTCCCAAGTAAATCGATTATATGAATACTATAGTTTGCTTGACTATTGGCCTCCGAAGATTTAATTTTAAATTTATCCTTTACCGGATTTTCGTAGAGAATTACTTTCGAACTCTCTAAATCAAAATTAACTTGTGCTGATCCTATATCGGTGGTTTTGCCGTCATTATCAACCTGTAAAAGCTTATAATAATTATTACCAATTATTGGGCTTCTATCAAAGTAAGTATAATTTTTTGTAGCGTTAGGTAAGATTTGAGCAATAGTAGTGTACGAAATCCCATCGAGTGAACGCTGTAACTGAAACTCTTTATGGTTTGTTTCTGCGATTGCGGACCACCTTAACTGTATTCCGTTATTTATTTTTACTGCGGCAAATGGTTTACTCAATCGAAGGGGTAAAACTGTTAAGGAATAAGTTTGCGAGGTAATAGTTACGCCAGTAGCTACCGTAACCTTAACATAGTAATTACCTGCTTGCGTTGGTTGATAGGTATCTTGTGTTGCCCCATCAATTGGATTGCCGTTTAAGTACCATTGGTTATTATTTCCGATAGGTGAGGTTAATACTCCTGACTGCTCAGTTATTATTAAATTAGACAACGGCACGGCCACCCTGGAAGTAGTTTCTCCTAAAGGTTTTGCTTTGATGTTATAGAGGAAATAATAAAAATTACCCATATTAAAAAATGAAGTTCCGTTATGAGAGATTAACGATAATCCACCCGAACTAATCATCGGATAGCCAAAAGAATAGTTTGTACTATTGTTTCTGAACAAGGTAGCACCGTTATTAAACTGAGTTGAGATGTAGAAAGACCCTGCGTACGGAAATCTAATATTGACATTATAAATCTGCCCGGCGTCACCCGCAACATTATCGGCATTAGTGGATGCATCCGCTGGATTACGTGTGTTACTAACGCTAATGGTTGAAGTAGATACCTTGGTGCCTGAGTTTGAATCAAAAACATCGAAGGTAACTGCCCCAGGATAGCCCACATATAAACGGGCACTTTCAATTAACATAGCAGAGCTAGCGTTAAAATTTAATCTTAAATCTGTTTGTACATAGTTTCCCGCATTGCCAAAAGCCGCTTTGCTAGCAGGTCCGAATGCTCCGATATACTCGTTTAGTGACGCATAATAAGTATTATTTGCAACTGGCGCCGTATTAGTTGTCGACGAGTTGGTTTGCATAAACGAAGAGCTGGCGTTTTCGGAGCTAAACCAAGAAACATTACTTTGACTCGATTTTAAATAATATGTGCCTGAAACGTCGGTAAAATAAGCTTTCGTGTCTGCTAATGAAGGGGGAGCAGTAAAGGTAACAGACTTCGTTGCTTTATCATCAATTGTAACAAAGTCGCCTGCGAGCGTTGTTACAGCTTCGAGCGTGTAATTCACATTTGGCTGAGCATCAAAAGTACCTTGTACTAAAAAGGTTGTTTCTGCTCCACTAGCTATAACGCCGTTAAATACTTCGCTAATGGTATTAACTACTGTATTTCCATCTTTTATCGTGACGGTAAAAGGGATTGCTGACAGCGTGTTAGTACCGAAATTCTTGATGGTAAGTTTTATTGTTCTTGCGGTGCCTGCCGCATCCCCTTGAGCTGGATTTACTATTTCTGTTACGCCAGCATTAATAGAAATGTCTTTAAATTTAACGCTATAATCCTGAGTTTCACCTTTGGCATAAGTTCCGCAAGGAAGCACATCGCCAGCAGATGAAGTTTCATTAAGTACAATCCTCAAACGAGAAAAAGTATTAGGAACAATATCAGCAGGTACTACTAGGGAATTGGTAAAAGTGCCATCAGCGGCTATCACTTGCGAGGTAGCTACCAACTCTCCACTGTCGTCAAAATCCCCGTCGCTGTTCCAGTCCACAAAAACCTTTGCTATTTTATTTTGGTTAGTGCCGCAGGTACCAAGTGAAAGGCTTAAATTATAAGTTTTGGTGCGCTCTAATTCAATTGTTTGGGAAGTGAAATCACTATAAGAAGTACAAGTTGTTGACGGACTATTATCGATGTTTGACAATTGAAAGTTGATTACTTTAGCATCTAGATTAGACGTTGGGGCTGAAGCACAATACGTATTCCCGCCTACTCCTGTAACGATAAGGGAGAAGGGTTGACTACCACCCTGCAGTGAATTTTTATGAGAAACAGTAATGGTATAACTTTTTCCAGGAATGGCATTAGCAATATAAATCTGTTCAACATTATCACGGAAATTATCGCCGTTAGTAGCGGCCGCGGATGGATTCGTTGGATCCAAAACCCAAGGCGAATATGTATTTCCGTCGCTCACTCTTATGTCTAAATCATTGACTAGTCTAAGTGTAGAATTGTCTAATGCATTTGCTTCGGCAATAGGAACTGCCGCAGGATCTGTCCAGCTTATAGTTGCAATTAGCGGCCCTGCACCGGACGCTATTACATTAGTAGTATAAGTTTGACCATTATTAAGTGTTTGCTCGCTAATTATAGCTTTACTACCCTTTTCCAATATTGCCTTTGCTGCTTTTTCAGCATTCAACAATCCCCACCCGAACATATAATCAGGCCCTAAACTTGTTCCGGCCTCACTTGTCGTTGCGATAGCAAGTCCTTTTAAAGTTGCCGCCTTCATGTAGGCATTATTTCTTTGAAAGTATAGCTCCTGTAATAAAACTAAGGTTCCCGTTGCATTTGGAGCGGCCATCGAAGTACCAGAAGAATTTGCATATTTATCGTTGCCGGAGTCTACAGTAGAAAAGACATTAACGCCATCTGCAACTAAGTCAGGCTTTATTCTGCCATCATCCGTTGGCCCCCAAGCACTAAACGATGACATGGTAATATCTGACGTAGAATTTGCTCCATTTCTTAACCCATTAACCGCACCTACGGTTAAAATATTTTTTGCACAGGCGTAGCCGCCCATGGTATCATAAGCATCATTACTACTAATTCCAGCGGGTCTAAACCCAGCATTAACCATCACATTGCTCGCATTATATCTATAATAAAAACTTCCCACAGGAGGGCCATTAGAAATTCTATAATTACCTGCAGATTTCACCATGAGGTAATAAGGGGCGCTAAATGCAATGTTGTCCCAAGCTTGAGAAGTACTATCGTAATAACCGAAATTAAAATCTTCATTTTCACCAGAACGGCCTAAAAACTCCCATCTATTTCCTTGATCACTATTCTGTATCCAACCTGCCACAACTCCGTAAGAATGATTTGAGAGTATTAAATTTGAGGCCACCGCCGACATTTCAGCAACGTCATTATCAAAATTATACGAAAGTAATTGAGGCAAACCAAAAGCCATGCCCTTTGCTGTCAAATTTACTCCCGAAGCTGCAATGGTTCCAGCAACGTGGGTACCATGGGAAGAAGTGGCCACATTGTCTACAACAACGACTCTGCTACCAGCAAATTCCTGATGTGTAGATAAAACAGCACCTCCATCCCAAATAGCTACTTTATTGTTTGGTATGGTACTTCCATTTAAACTGAGCCCTAAACTACCACCAACATACAACTTGTTAGCACGTGTTGTACCAGATGCAACTTCGTTATCAGTAGTGTAATAAATCGGATATCCCGATTCATTAATCCCCATTAATTTCGTCACCTTGCCTTGCTTGGTAATTTGTTGAGTTAGCCAACCTTTTTGCTTAGCTAAATCAAAAGCTATTTGGCGTCGTCTTTTAAACAGCTTAGATTGCTCATCAGCATTTTTTCTTAAAAACTCGGTATTTGTTTTGGCTTTATCTTCTCCTTGAGAAAAAACTGATGTAGATATGGCATTAACCCCCATGAAAATAAGGGCAATACCAACAAATTTGCTGGTAGTTGTAGATTTCATATGTTCTTCGTAGGTATTGACTTACCCCAATAGATAAGACAGGTTAAATGTATTAATTTTTAGAAAACAACTACAAACTTTTCCCTAAAAATCATAGCCGAAATATGCGTAAAACTATATTGTTTTAAAAGAAATGCTCCAAAACGATGATTATTTGACATAAAAAAGGGAGCCAATTCAAGCTCCCTTTTTAGACTCATTTAGCGTTAAGTTATCAGTTTTTACTGAATTTTATAACACCAACCCTTACATTATTGTCGACATTTAATAACTCGGCAAAATAATTGCCAGCGGCTAACTTGATGACATTAATTTTGTATCCATTGTAAAGTTCATTTGCAGTAACGTTAAATTCATTTAGTTTTTTACCACTTACGTCGTTGATTCTGATTTTATAAGTGTTAGGTGCAAGTGATTTCGTTACCTTTATCTTAAAATGATCCTTAACAGGATTTTCAAACAACAAAATATCATCATTTTCCAAATCATAGTTAACTACCCTCGGTCCTATTTCCGTACTTCTACCATCATTATCTACCTGCAAAAGCTGGTAGTAATTGGCACCTACAATTGGACTGTTATCTGTAAAGGAATAATTTCCAGATGGAACAGGAAGTACTCTACCAATAGTTTGAAAAGATGACTGGTCAGCAGAGCGCTGCACTAAAAACTCTTTGTTATTAGCTTCACTAGCGGTACTCCATTTTAAAACTACACCCCCACTAGTTTTACTTGCCGTAAAACTTTTGACCACTACGGGCAAAATGGTTAATGGATACACCTGCGAAGTAATTGTTAAGGCACTAGGCAAGGTTACTTTAACGGTATAATTTCCGGTTTGAGTGGGCTGGAATGTAGCTTGATTAGCCCCACTGATAGCATTGCCATTTAAATACCATTGATTGCCATCTGAAATTGGGGAAGTTAGTAAATCGCCTTGTGGAGTGATATTTAAATTAGAGAGCGGCACGGCAATTTTAGAAATAGTTTCTCCAATCGGTTTTGCTTTAATATCATACAAAAGATAATAGAAACTGTTCATGCTACTAGTGCTACCAGTATGTGATACTAGAGATAGAATCCCACTGTTATCAGCCATTGGATAGCTATATGTGTTGTTTGTACTACTATTTCGAAAAAGTGTAGCCCCATTGTTAAACTCTGCAGTTAAGTAAAATGATCCTGCGTAAGGAAAACGAATATCAACATTGTAAACTTGTCCTGCATCACTTGTCAAATTGGCCGCTGAAGTAGAAGGGTCAGCAGGATTACGAGTATTGGTTACGCTAATTGTTGTACTAGAAACTTTTATACCCGAACTAACATCGTAGACACTGAAAATTACGGCGCCTGGATATCCAACATATAACCGAGCACTTTCAATGAGTGTTGCCGCTGTTGCATTGTAGTAATATCGATAAGGAGCTTGTCCATAGCTACCAGAAGACCCAAAAGCAGCTTTTGTTGGCGGAGTGAAGCTGCTTAAGTAATCGTTAGCAGA
Organism: Pedobacter sp.; assembly: GCF_965249885.1. Classification (GTDB taxonomy): domain Bacteria; phylum Bacteroidota; class Bacteroidia; order Sphingobacteriales; family Sphingobacteriaceae; genus Pedobacter. The sequence goes on from NZ_OZ252254.1 coordinate 1,150,993, forward strand.
AATATAAAAAGTATTATTCGACGCTGGTACAGTAGATGTAACCACCGAACTACCATTTGCAATCGGCGAGGTTGATGACGCCGCCGAATGCCAGAAAATTGTTCCGTTAGTTGATGATGTTTTTAAATAATACGTACCCGCAACATCGGTGTAGTAGGCGTTTGCATTGTTAATTGTCGCAGTTGTTCCAAAAGTAACAGACTTTACCGTCTGATCGTCTGAAATGATCAAATCGCCGCTTAAAGCTGTTTTAGCTTCAATAGTGTAATTCGTATTTGGTGCTGCACTAAAAGTTCCCTGCATCAAAAATGTAACTTCACCGCCGGCGGGCACTATTCCATTATAAACTTCATTAAATGTAGCTACAGTAGTTGCACCACTTTTTACAGTAACATTTACCGGTATTGAGGTCAATGAATTGGAGCCATAATTTTTTATAGATAATCTGATCGACTTTCTACTTCCCGAAACATCCGAATTTGATGGGTCTATTATTTCAGTAACTCCTACGTTAATTGCTGCTTCATTAAATTTAACCCGATAATCCTGAGTTTCGCCTCTACCATAAGTTCCGCATGCCAACACATCGTTAGCAACAGTAGTTTCTGCCAATACGACTCTTAAACGTGCAAAGTTGTCAACTTTGACGTCAGAAGGAACCGCTATATTAGTTGAAAAGGTACCATTAGCAGCAATAACGGAAGAAGTAGCAACGAGTTCACCAACATCGTCAAAATCTCCATCGCAATTCCAGTCAATAAATACTTTTGCGATCTTGTTCTGATCTGTGCCACATGTTCCCGCTGTTAGGCTTAAATTATAATTTTTTGAGCGCTCTAACTGGATAGTTTGTGAGGTAAGATCTGAGTAAGTAGTGCAGCCGGAAACTGGTGTGTGGTTAATATTAGAGAGTTGAAAGTTAGTGATTTTGGAATCAGCGTTAGACGCAGGCTCAGAAGTACAATAAGGATTACCCCCAATACCCGTAACTATCAACGAAAACGCCTGACTGCCGCTCTGGAGTGAATTTTTATGTGTCACCGTAATGGTGTAGCTTTTGCCGGGAACTGCGCCATCAATAAAAATTTGTTCTACGTTATCACGAAAATTATCGCCTGTGGTTGCAGCTGCTGATGGATTTGCAGGATCTAATACCCAAGGTAAATAGGTAGTTCCATCACTTATTCTAATATCCAAATCGTTGATTAACCTTAAAGCTGGGTTATTTAGTGCTGTAGCGGTAGATACTGGTGTTGCAGCTGGATCTGTCCATGAAATTGTTGCAATTAGGGGTCCATCTCCAGAAGCTACAACATTTGTAGTATATGTTTGCCCTTGAGATAGCGTCTGCTCGTTGATGATCGTCTTTGTTCCTTTGTCTAAAATTGCTTTCGCTGCCTTCTCAGCGTTCAATAGCCCCCAGCCGAAAATATAGTCGGGGCCTAAAGCAGAACCGGCTTCGCTTGCGGTTCCAATTGCTAATCCTTTTAACGTGGCAGATTTCATATAGCTACCATGTCTCTGAAAATACAACTCCTGTAAAAGTACCAAGGTACCTGTTGCATTGGGAGCAGCCATGGAAGTGCCCGAGGAAGTAGCGTAACTACTATTACCTGAGTTGGTTGATGAAGTTAAGTTGACCCCATCCGCTACCAAGTCTGGTTTAATTCTTCCGTCATCTGTTGGTCCCCATGCACTAAAAGAAGATATAACAATATCCGAAGGAGACACAGCGCCGTATTTTAATCCATTTACCGCACCAACTGTAAGAATATTTTTTGCTCCAGCATAGGAACCGATAATATCATATCCATCATTACTACTGATACCAGCCGGTCTAGCACCTGCATTAACCATTACATTGCTAGAATTATATCTGTAGTAGGTACTCCCCACTGCCGGACCGTTATTATTTCGATAGTTTCCGCCAGATTTGACAAGCAGGTAATAAGGTGCATTAAAGGCAATATTGTCCCAAGTCTGTGATTTACTGTCGTAATAGCCGAACTTGTAATCTTCATTTTCTCCTGAACGTCCGTAAAATTCCCATCTGTTGCCTTGATCACTATTTTGCGACCAACCCGCTACTACCCCGTAGGAGTGATTGGACAATAACAGATTGGGAGCGCTCGCAGAAATTTCAGCATTATCGTTGCTAAAGTCATAAGAAAGGAGCTGAGGCAGACCAAAAGCCATTCCTTTAGCTGGTGCATAAACGCCAGAAGCGGCAATAGTTCCTGCCACGTGTGTGGCATGTGAAGAAGTAGCTACGTTATCTACAACCACAATTTTGCCACCTCCAAACTCCTGATGCGTAGCTAATACAGCTCCACCATCCCATACTGCAACTTTATTATTGGGTATTGTGCTTCCGCTTAGATTTAAGCCTAAACCGCCGCCATTGTAAAGTTTATTGGCTCGTGTAGTACCTGCGGCAACTTCATTTTCTGTAGCATCATAAATTGGATAACCTGCATCATCAATATCTACCAGGTTAATGACCTTGCCTTGATTTGTAATTTTATAGGTAGTCCATCCTTTTTGTTTAGCTACGTCAAGTGCTTTTTGCCTTTTCTTTTTATAAATTTTTGCCTGTTCTACACTGTTTTGCTTTAAATATTGAACATTTGTTTTTGCCTGTTTTTCTTCTTGTGCAAAAACTGATGACGGAAAGCACCACGTGCATAGCAAAACAAGTATTATTGGTACAGCAAAATGTGATCTCATTGAAGATTATTTTTAATTTGTTTGTTATTGAAAAACCGTCATATCACCACTGTGATACGACGGCTTAACGTACTACTAACTATATATTAGCGCTTTACTAGTTTTGATTGTATTACTTGTTCTCCAGCAATCAAATGTAACAAATAAATGCCTTTATTTAACGAGTTTGAAACTGCAATTGCACTGGTTTCAGAACCATTATTCTTGATATTGCCTTGTTGTACAACTTTACCTAAAGCATCTACCAACTTGTACTGATAGTCGCCTCCAGCGTAATTAGACAAACTGACATTGATGGCATTACCGACCAATGGATTAGGATAAATCACTGCATTAAGATTTTCAAGAGCGGTTAACTTCACACTTCTTAATTCGTTAAACGGACTTAGGGTACCATCGTTATCTACACCTTGTAAACGATAGTAATTTATTCCAATTAAAGGGTTTGCATCTGAAACACTATAACTGGCATTTCCTAATGCTGTTACTGTAGCTACTTTTACAAAGTCTTTTCCATTAGCAGAGCGCTCTACCTCATAACGATTTACATTTGTTTCTGTACCAACGGTCCAGCTTAAATTAACTTTACCGTTATTTAATTTGGCATTAAATGTTTTGATGTTTACAGGCAGTGTTGAGGAGGTTTCTAATACTGCTTCGATTGCTGGCAAACCCGCAGCAGATGCTGTCACTGCTATATCATCAGTAAGTCCCCCAACTCTTCTATAAAGCACATTTGTTCTTATTGGGCTTTCAGCATAATATGAAACTGGGAACGTATTAACCGTTACATTATAGTATGCTAAACCAACCAAGAATTCCTGATTTGCTAACGAAACAGGTGTCTGTAATAAGAATGTTTTTTTCGTTCCCTTATCTGTAGACAAAACCGTGTAGTCATCTGAGCGTCCAAGGGTAACTCCTGCTGGTGTCATCACAACTGCATACACTTTTACCGTGCCTACGTCTAAAGTTGAACTAGTGCCTAGCGTAACGTTTACGGCTTTAATATTTGATGAGCCCGAAATTCCATATTTAACTAGTAAGATACCACCATCTGAACTTCCCACGCCTAAACTACCTGTATTAACTGTTTGAGGATAGGCATAAATTCCATCGTTAACAGTTTGTGAGGTGCTCTTGTTATTCAAAACATTATCATCAGCAACTGTAACGTCAATCGTATTTGTTCCAATTGTACCGCTGGTAAATGAATCAAATGTAACTACCGTAGACTCGCCAGGATTAAGCGTTACTTGTTTTACATTAGTAAAATTATTTGCTCCACTTACGTTGAGGGTTACATCTTTATTTGCTACCGCAATGTTATTCACGTTTCTAACAACTGCCTTAATTGATTCCGCCCCATTTGTTCCAGAAGGCTTTTTATCTAACACATAGATCATATCTACAGACAAATCTGTAATATTTGTTGTGGGCGCAGTATAGTCAAAAAGTGTAACTGGCCTTGATGCAGAATTGGTAGTGGTTGTACTAGTCGGAAGTGTGGTAGTTGTACTTGTGCTGTACCGAATTGTAACTGTTGCATCACCAGCGGGATCTGAGAACGTCCCTGAATTTGTTCTTATTGTTCCAGCGCTTGCCGTGGCTATAGACGTTCCAGCATTAACAAATTCCATAGCTACATATAAGCCTCCACCAGTCCAAACAAACGAATTTTGAAAGTCGTATTTAATTGGAGAAGTTGTGCCAATAGTTGCAGTTTCATTTTTCACTACCGTCATTCCTGTTGTTGCGGTAGACCATGTTGTTGATTTGTTTAAATAAGTATCTGTAGTATTTTGCAGTAATATCCTGGTATTCCCTGTTGTGGCAATAGTTGGTGCTGCTGAATAGACAAACCCTATAGATGATAGTGATGAATTAATTGGGATTCCTGCAGCAATAATTTCCGACGCAGACAAATAATAAATTAATCGCATAGAACCCGCATCTCCTTTAGGTGCTCTAGGCGAAGTTGAAGTATTTGTTCTGGCCAATACCTCTGCTGTTTGTGCCATAGCACCAGTGCTAATGGTAATGGAAAATAGTAATAAGAGTAAAAGTTTTTTCATGATGTTTAGGTTTTGGTGGTTAAAAGTTGATTTTTTAGGCAATAAGCAGCTTGGCTTGGTTGAGAACCAAGCTGCTATTGAGAGATTGTTAACGTATTTTGTCCTCTATTGACTTAACGTTCCGTAAAAAAACGAAGCGGGATCATTTTGGCTTAAAAAGCCTCCAACTTTAGCGCCTGCAGGTGCGGCCGCTGAAATGTAAGCGATTTTAAACGAATTATTTGCAATGTAGTTTCTTAATGCCACCACGTACGTTGCAATGGTAGCAGCGTTACCTGTTGGTGTGCCAAGTGGTGTAAATGTAGCTACACCAGTAGTGCTATTTAAATTCATGGTGTAATTAAAATCGGCATTAAAAAATGAAGTTGGGCTAGATGGATTTCTATACCTAATTTGGAAGTTAATGGTGCTATTGGCATTAAAAAACACGGTGATATATTCAATGTATCGCCCTGCATTACCTAAAGTTCCTAAACTGGTATTTGAAGTATTATAAGCAGTTTTAAAAGCTGAAGATTGATCCGGCATCGTGCTCATATTTACTAGCATAGAAGCCCAACGCGTGGCAAGCTGTGTATGAAGCTCTGGAGTTTCTTCTAAAGGCAATGGAGATAGCGAAATTTGGATCACTATCTTAGTGTTGCCATTCATTAAATAAAATTGCTTATTTACGTTGTCCCAAAATACTTTAGTAAATGTGTAATCATTGATTTTTAGTGGTGATTTCAATTCCAAACCATCTAAGGTAAACGAAAACGCAGAGCTAGTTTTACCCGCAATACTAATGGATTTGTTAGCCACTGACAACGACACAGGAACTTGTTTGCCATCCAACAAAATGAATAAGATTTTTCCCGAAGTAGCGGTAGTTGCATCGTCCATAAAAGGTTTTAAAGCGCCTGCTAAAAACTGCTGTTCTTCCGCTGCAGATAGCTTAGTCATTATAAACTTGTTCTCATTGAATATCCCATCGAAATAAATACTGTCTTTCGTGGTTTTTGTAAATGCGAATTCGAAATCAGAGCGCAAGCCAGTAGCATTACTTCCTCCACTAACCGAACCATTAGGATCAGCTGGCAAGTGGATATAGCTGTACCCGTCAAAAATAAGTGTTGGTCTCATCAAAGCTTTCAAGCGGTAGGTACTTTCTGCAACGGTAACTGCAGTGCTAGTATTAAAATCCGATAGCATTTTAACAGATCCATCAGCATTAAACTTAAAATAGTACATAAACCCTTTTCCGCCTTTAGGATAAATTGTTGCCCTCCATCCGTTTGGAGCCGCTAAAAGATCGGCCTGTTTACTCGCAAGTTCTGCGGCTATTCTTTTGTCAGGATCATCAAGCTTAGGGTCTTCATCCTTTTTACAACTTGCTACAAAACCTATGGTTGCAAGTAGAATATAAATAACATGTTTCTTCATGACAAAAATTAATATGATAAAAATCCGTACATATAGGTATCCTGATTATTGAAATCATAAATACCAGTGTATTGCCTAGTATTGTTTGCGTTGTAATAATACTTTACGCCCAACTGCCTGCCACCCACTAGGAAGTTGGTTAAGCTGGTTACTCCGGCTGCGATCACATCGGCATTGGCATCTCTAGAAACGTAGGTTAATGAGAACGTACCGTTTGCATTATTGGTAACGTTGTATACAAAATCTGCCGTAAATGCCGATCCAGCTGTATTTCGGTAATATAACCTTAAGGTCATTTGCGTTGCAGAAGTTCTGATCAGTGCAAATTGATCTAGAATCCTTCCGGCACCACCAACACCAGCTAAGCCAGTTACGGTATTATCGTAAATGGTATTGAAAGTTGTAGATGAAATAGGGTCGGCTATTGGATTCACTGTTAAAATTGGCAGCTTATCTGCGCCAAACGCAAAGTAATCGCCAGCATTTTCTGGAGCTCTTTGGTTAATTGCAGCCTGTACTTTTGATTGGATACTCTCTATTTCTACATTCCAAGTTTGCTTAAGGTAAGCTGTTACCATGCCTTGTTTTTGCCTTACAGCTGCAAGTGCAGTAGCATCGGTAATGTTTCTTGTAAGCACTTCGTAACCATTTCTACCCTCAGTAACCATTAAAGCAATCATCTCCACAAAATCTTCCTGCGGAGCTGCCTGAGCATATTGAGAAATAAAACCTTTGTTATAAAAACCTGTTGCATTATTCCAATCAGCAGTGTAGCCACTTGGTGTAATATACTGGTACTCCTTTTGAAACATGGTAGTTTGGTGAAGAATGTGGGCAAACTCATGATGAATAGTTTTCAAAATGCGCTTAGAGACTGCTCTACTTGTAGCATCATAGTTGTTAACATTAAAAAGCGTGATCTTAACGCCACCACCCGCTTCACCTAATGTAACTGTACCGCCTGAATTATAGCGTACACTTCCTATCAGTACGTAATTTTTCGGGGCATAAGTTTTAATGAAATTTGCGCCCATTAAATCAACATAGGGGTTGATCCATGCGTTGTTCACCATCTCCATTAAAGGCTTAACATTTTCTGTTTTCGGAGGTACCAAGGTAAAATTGGGATCTTGCTCGGTACCATCCCATCTATACTTTACGGCAATATTATAAGGTTTTGTGAAAGTGTCGTAAAGCCAGGTATCGAGAGCGGTTTTAGGCCAAGTATCACCTCCCAAACCAACAATTTCTCTATCTAAATTTTCTGTTTTTTTACAGCCAAATATGATTAAACTAATAGCCGTAAGTAAAATTCCTATTTTTTTCATTTTTCAATTAGATTAAATATTACCTCGGATTTTGCTGTACACCAGAAAGAACAACTTCATCAGGCAGTTGCCACTGTCTTCTTAAGTCGTCTGCTTTCAATTCTTTTGAGGACCCATCTTCGAAGATATGAACAACGGGAAGCTTGTGTCTTAGGATATCCATCCAACGTAGCCCCTCGTGTACAAATTCCGCCCTTCTAAAATCAAGTACCGCGTTAATATACATTTGTTTCACATCGGTAATATTGCTATAGTAGGCTTTAATTTTGGCATCCGTTACACCATTCGCCGAGGTATAGTTGGTAATACGTTTACTTAATAAAATGTTAATGTCAGTAATTGCATTTGCAAACTGATCTTTCATGATATAAGCTTCTGCTCTGTTTAACAATAGCTCCTCAGCGGTAAGCGATGGATGCATCACATAAGCTGTACCTGTACTGGCATTAATGCTAGTCCTAACAAAGTGTTCCTGATATTTAGGCACAAAATAATAGGTACTTGAAAAAGAAAACTTCCTCAAAGCCGTAAAGCTGATGCCCATTGGCGCCGTGATGCTGTTTAATCTATTTTGAGAAAAAGCAAATACAGCTCTGTTGTAATACCTATTTAACCATGAAGTAGTTTGGATCAATAAAAGGTTACCAGGCGTTGAAGCAGTAGTAAATGCGGTGCCAATCTCTGTACTGCTTGGCATGCTTGCATAAGAAGGCCAAGGTTTTAGATTTTCAGCATAGTTGTTTGCCGGAAAAGCCAAATTAGCGCATTCAATTACTTTGTTATAATCCTTTTTGAACATGTAAAACCTTGAAGCAAAAGCATAAGCAGCTCGTTTGGTAAAGTGATACGCCGGTACGGTATAGGTATTATCATTGATCAAAGGCAGGCCGGCATCAATATCCTTTTGTATCTGCGCATAGGTATAAGCTACAGTTTTACGATCGTAGTTCTTTAGTACCACATTTTCTGGCTCGGTTACATAAGGAATACCCATATCTGTATTGGCAGTTGCCTCATCATATGGCTTTGAAAAAAACACCGCTAACATAAAATGTGCGTAAGCCCTTGCTAATAACGCCTCGCCTTTTTGCGCTTTATAATTTTCTGGATCTTTGGCTTTAGCAATAGCATCAAGTGCTTGGTTTGCCACAGCAATTGCCTTATAGGTATTTGTCCAAAAATAAGTAGGCGAATCTTGATTGATAGCTCTGATATCTTTCCAAAAGTAAGCATCGTAATTGGCCGGAATATTATTTCCTGTCGCATTTACGAAGGATACGTTATCAGACATAGCTTCTGCAACCTGTGCGTAATTACCGGCGCTGTAAGCGGTAACTAATAATTCAGATACTTTTTGTGGACTGTTAAGCTCTGTTCTTTGATCAGGAGCCTGGTCCAAAAATTTTTCACAACCTGTTGCTGAAATAATAAAGCTAACAGCAAGTATATAATTAAAGATCTTTTTCATGATAAAGCTTTTATATTCCAATTTTTAACGATAATGTATATTGTCTAGGCACTGGCATGGCCACACCGCCCGATGCAAAAAACTCTGGATCTTGACCTTTTAACTTTTTGTCGGCATAAATGAGCCAGATGTTATTGCCTTGTAGTTTTATTGAAGCGCTATTTAAACCAATGCGTTTCATGAACGTTTGTGGAAGGTTATAACTTAAAGAAACTTGCTTTAACCTCACAAATGAACCATCAGCCACACGCTCACTTGAATAATTGAATGCTGTGTAAGGATAAGTTCCAGACAATGATTTCTTCAATAAATAGTCGCCAATAGAAGGACTATTTATAACAGTTTCATCCAAAGGCAAAGTCCATCTGTCCAAAAATTCTCTCGGCATGGCGTCTGAATCGTCGTAGCTTACCGAGTATGCATTATTTAACCTAATTTTGTTCCCTGCTTGGTATGAAACAAATGCAGTAAATACGAAATTTTTATATTTAAGTGTATTGGTTAAACCGCCAGTAACCAACGGATCAACAGAACCTTCGTAAACTAAATAACCAGGGGTTTGACTTTGTACATAAACACTATTGGAGATATTTCCATTCTCATCCACAAATGTTGGTACGCCTAAATAGTTTAATCCTTTAAAATCTATCGAATAAAGACCTCTTACCGGACCACCCTCTAAAGCACCACCTTCAGGTCTTACCAAATCGTAAATTCTTGAGGTATTTTTTAAGTTAACGATTTTACTTTTGTTGTAACCAAAAGTGAATGTTGGCGTATACTGTAAACCATTGGCATTTCCAATTCTGCCCCCTAAGGTCACCTCAAAACCTTTCGAATTCATATCTGCATAGTTGGCCGATTTTGTAAACTCGCCACCAATACCTGAGGTTCTGAAAGGGCCTATAAGATCGAAGCCATTTCTGTTGTAAAAGTCTAAGTTTACTGATAACTTATCTTTAAATAATCCCAAGTCTAAACCAGTATTAAACTCGTACTGCTTCTCCCAAGTTAATTCTGAGTTCTCTAAACCAGCCAATACAATTCTAGATTCTACTTCTGACAAGCGTGGTCTAAGCGAAGTACTATTGGTTAATAAAATGGAGGAGTTCCTAGCATCGCCCAAACTTGCCGTTAATCCATATCCTAGCCTAACTTTAAGATATGATATGTCGCTAATGTTTTTTATGAAGTCTTCTTGATCAGCATTCCACGCACCACTTACTGTCCATGTTGGTAACCATCTAGCAGTTTTAGATTGTCCCATTCTGTTACTACCATCGTACCTGAATGTACCGTTAATTACGTATTTAGATTTGTAAGCATAACTTGCATTGGCAAAAAATGCCGCAAACCTATCAAAATACCTATCCATACCATAGTAGTTATAATTAGCCTCCAGTAGCATTTTGATGATACGATAATCCGTAAATGGTACACCACCTTTATCGTATTGATAACCGTAACCGTTGTTAAAACTACTTTGACGGTTGGTGTATTTTATTTCCTGACCAACAAAGGCACTTACATTATGATCGCCAAACGCTTTTTCAAACTGCACTTGGTTCCTTACGTTAAAGTTTAGCAGGTTGTCATCATTTCTATTATAAAAACCTCCCTGCGGCAAAACGGAAACCTTTTCTACTTCATTAGGTTTATCTGGATCTCTATAAAAGAAAATGTTTCCTTCTCTGATAGTTGAATTTGGTGCGTAACGGTAGGCCAATGCCATGTTAGCATATTCGGTAATTTTATGTTCTCTGGTAGTTTTAACATAACGCATCGAACCCAAAGATTTAAATTCAAATCCTTTCAAGAACTTATAGTTCAACTCGCCCTGAACCTTTAGATCCAACATGTCTAAATCGATATAGTTGTTATCGGTTTCGCTTTTAATGTTAAAAGGGGCATAGTTCAACTTAAAGAACTCAAGGTCACCATTATCATCATACATACGCATGGTACGTGATGTGTTTAAGGCATAACTGAACGGGTTGATATCGAAGTCCCTTTCGTACTTGCCTTCCACTACGTTATTGGTACGCCCAAGTGTACCAGGCGCTCGTTGTTGCCTAAATGCACCCGTGGCGAGTATGCCTGCCGTAACTTTTTGCGAAACATTATAAGTACCTCTAATATTCATGGTATAACGTTTTACCCTGTCGGCAATACTCCAACCATTATCATCATAATAACCTAATGAAAAATAGTGTTGCGATTTATCAGAACCTGAAGTGAACGATAGGGAATGCTCTTGAACGAAGGAGTTTCTAAATAGCAAATCAAACCAATCTGTATTGGCACGTGCATATTTTTGTAAGAAAGCAGCACGTCCTTCAGGAGTATTCTCTACCCCAAAGTTACCGTTGGTAGCATTAAACATGTTGATCTGATCGTACAACTTAACGAATACACCGCCATTTTTACCGTTTACAATGTTCGCATCCAATCCACCTTTTCTTAAAACCTCGGCATAAACTGACATTTGATCTGCTGAGTTCATGATGTTATACTGGTCGTATGATGGTTTAAGGAAAGTAGAATAGTTGCCGCTATAAGAGATAGCGTTAACACCGGATCTACCTTTTTTGGTATTAATTACCACCACACCGTTCATAGCTCTGGCACCATACAATGCTGTTGCAGAAGCATCTTTCAAGATATTGAAGCTCTCGATGTCATCCGCATTTATACCCGCTACCGATGAACCAATCAATGTCAAAGCGTCACCGCTGGAAAGCTGATCATTGGAAATGTTAACGATATCCTCAAGCACAACTCCATCAACCACCCACAATGGTTTATTTTCTCCCGAAATTGAGGTAGCGCCCCTAACCCTGATTTTAGGTGCAGATCCGAACGTACCTGAAACGTTTTGCACTGATACACCTGCAACTTTTCCTTCAAGCATACGGCTTACATCTACAATTCCGTCTTGTTTTACATCACTACCTTTTATGCTAGTAGCTGAACCTGTAAAAAGTTTTTTGTTGATGTTTTGAAAACCGGTAGAGACCACGTTCACCTCTCTTAGCTGAGAAGCATCCTCCTCAATAGAAATGTCTATTCTGCTTCTGCCATTTACTTCGATTTCAGTCGTTTTATATCCAATAAATCTAAATAGTAAAACCGCATCTTCCGCAGTAGTAATTTGATATTCCCCTTTTTCGTTGGTAATTACGGTGGTATTGGTTCCCTTAATGGTTACGCTTACACCTGGCATTGGCATACCATCAACCTTACTGCGTACAATACCAGTAACCTTAACGGTTGCAAAATAATCTACAATCTTATCAATAAATGATTTTTCTTTTGGTTTGATCAAGATGGTCTTATCCTCGATGGTGTAGGTTAAATCCTTACCCGAAAGAATTTTATCCATCACTGTTTCAACCGGAGCACTGTTAAAACCTGCATTTACAACGGTATTGCTTTTCATCTTATTGGTAGATAATAGCACATCGTAACCTGCCTGTTTTTTGATTTCCTTGATTACTTTTTCAAGTGTCACTCTTTTTTCCTTGATAGTTACTGATTGGCCAAAAGAGGCAGCACTCACTTGAAGAAAGGACACAAGTAATATCACCGTAACTAATTTCATGACAAGTAATAGTTTTGGTACGTAGCCAAAATGCCTACATAGAATTTTGGTATAATTTCTATACATTTGATAGTCTGTTTTTTAATAAGCGATTTGCATCCGAAAAATTTAGATGCTACACGCGGTTAATTCGATAATTGATTCCTAAGGATAAGCTATTATGTTAGGAATTTTGGAAACAGATACATTAAAAAGGGGTGTTGCGAGCACCTCTTTTTTTGTATGTTATCAGCTGGGATTAAGTGGGAAAGTTTCTCTTCATAATTATATTTGTTTGGGTTAGTTTGTTGTTTGTTATCTTTCTAGCTTGGTCAGAGCTTAGTTTTTATCTTCTTTATAAACGGTAATCTGATCGTTATTTATTTCGAATCTTACCTCACCGGTTTGCTCAAATTTTCTAAGCACTTTTGATACATTTTCAAAACGACTGATGCTTCCATAATAAGTCACAGCTCTCGCTTCTGCGTCAGCGTAGGTTACTTTTACATTATACCATCTAGCTATCTTTCTCATGATACTTTCTTGCTTTTCATTATTGAACATGAAATAGCCATTTTTCCAGTCTATTGCTTCGTCGGCATCAACCTCTCGTACAACTATACCGGTGGTTGTTAGCACCGCTTGTTCACCCGGTTTCAATACCAGCGATTCGCCGACATGTTGATTTGGACTCACTAAAACGCTACCCTCAAGCAAGGTGGTTTTAACAGTAGTTTCGTCCGAGTAAGAATTGATATTGAAGTGTGTACCTAGCACCGTAACTTCCTGTTTGCCGGTTTTCACAACAAACGGATGTGAAGAATCTTTTGCGACTTCAAAATAGGCTTCGCCACGTAATTCCACAGTTCTGTTTTTACCGTTAGAAAACGCCAAAGGATATGTTAACGAAGAAGCTGCATTTAGCCAAACGGCAGAACCATCAGGTAATTTAACCTGCCACATGCCTCCTTTCGGTGTCTCTATGGTGTTAAATGCTTGGTCTTGACTACTACCTGAAGATGAGTTTTTAACCGTATATACCAGTTGTCCGTCCGAGGTTTTAGTAATGGATAAGCCAGCCTCCTCTACTACATCGCCATTGTTCACATCAGTTAATGAAATGCGCTTACCATTAGCAAGTACCAATATCGCTTTATTTCCACCGGGAAGTACATCCGAAGCATATTCTCGTTTACCGACATTCGTTAAAATCCCCTTGTTGGTAAAAAGATAAATTGATGTAGCAACAGCCAAAAACACCACTGCAGCAGCAGCCCAGCGAATGAAGCCCCTTTTCTTACTAACTATTTGACGATTGTTGTGAGCTATCCTTAATTGAAATTTAGCAATGGCATCATGTTGATCAACCGAACTTAATGTAGCAGCTTTGCCAGATAACAACCAAATGCGCTCCATTTCCTTGAATAGCGCTTCGTTTTTTGATGATTGAGATCTGTAATTATCTACTTGAGATTTGTACAAAGCATTATTTGGATCATCCAAATACCTTGCGATTAACTCAAGTACTTCGGGCGTTGATGACATCTTGTTTGTTTAGTTATATTGCTAAGACAAACGTAAGTGCTAAAACCCCTAGTAGTAATTTATTTTTTTAAAAAAAAGACAAAAGACGTAAAATTTTGAAAGCAGTAAACTTAGAATGCTTATCTTTTTTTGCCAACATAGCCTCACGAAGTATTTTTAAGGCATTCCCTACGTGGTTTTCTACCGTCTTTTCGGCCACGCCTAGTTTTTCAGCAATTTCTTTGTATTTTAAACGCTCAAAGCGGTTAAGCTTAAAAATTTCACGACACTTAGGCGGTAGTTTTTCAATTTCCTCATACAACATCACAATTAACTCATTTTCTTCATCCAACTCGGCCACTTCTTCCTCAGTGAAGTTGTGTAATATCTTCTGATGATGTTCGTCGATATTTTTTTGTCTATTCAGATGATTAATTGAAGCGTTGATAACGGAACGATAGAGATAAGATTTAATCGAATTAATTTCATTGAAATCTACAGCACGCTCCCAAATTTTAACAAATACGTTCTGCACAATTTCCTCAGCTATAACCACGTCTTTAACATACTTATCGCTCTCTAGGAGTAATTTGGCAAAATATTGGGCATAAAAATTAGTGAAAGCCTTCTCATGACCTTCCCCTAACATCTTTTCGATATTTTCTGCTTGCCCTTTTCCCTTCACTAGTAACGTTTGTTGTGTTCGTATAGCCTAAGTTAAGGATATACCCGCTTAAATCACACTATTTTTACAAAAACTTAATGCAGCGGAAAAGATAGAAAGCCGTATTAAATCAATGATTATAATATGGAGAGATCATCAAATAAACAACCACACCCGTAACAGCTACATACAACCACAAAGGGTACGCGATCCTGGCAATTTTACGGTGTCTATCAAAACTGCTCGCCAAAGCCCTTACATAAGTAATTAGCACAATTGGAATGATAATAATTGAAAGTAGGATATGGGTAATGAGAATGAAGTAATAAATTAACTTGATTGCACCCTCGCCCCCAAACTTAGTGGAATCCGCCGTCATGTGATAGGCTACGTACATTCCTAAGAAAAGCACTGATAAAAGAATCGCAAACTTCATCAAATTTTCGTGGAGCCTTTGCTTGCCATTTTTAATTGCCCAAACTGCTGTCACCAAAACCACTGCGGTAATACCATTAATTGTAGCATATATTGGTGGTAAAAAGCTCAAAGGCTGCACATCAAAACCGAAATCCTTAAGCTTAACACCAAATAGTATCGCTACTACTAAAGGAATAGCAACTGAAAGGATCACAATCCACTTATTATATTTTTTTTCTACTGTGTTTTCCATTTTAATCCACTTACTTTTTGATAATCAACTTATCTTCCGTCTTTGATATTTCTCAACTCTTCTGCAATTAGCACTTTAATTTCATCATCTAATTTCGATAACGCTTCCTGCTGTGTAGCGTCGTAAAACCCTCTAATTCGATGCTGGCTATCCAATAAAACAATTTTCCTACTGTAAATCATTTTACGTTCTGGCTGCTTCACTTCAACCACATCTAGCAATAAATCTTTCCTTACTAATTTAAAAATCGAAATACTGTCTCCCAAAAGGATATCCCACTTGTGTGGTTTAGCCTTGAGCGTAGTTGCTAAGTTCTTTATTGCATCACGCATATCGGTAGGATCAATGCTGATACTGGCAAAACGCACCATATCGTTTTTCTGATATGCTTTGAAATCTTTATACTCGTTGAAGATGGCGTTAGTGCTACCTGCATCAGCTTTGCCATCCATTAAATTTACTACTACAACCTTATTTTTCCAATCTTTTAAAGAGATGGTATCGCCGCTCTGGTTGATGAGTTTGAAATCCTCAACGGCGTGATAGATAGTGTCCGGTATTTGTTTACCTCGTTTGCTATGGAACGTTGCAGCTACTTGTTTTGGACCAAAAATTGGCAAAGGCTTATACCGATTTTTACCCTGATCTTGTAGCAAATAATACAAAAATCCTGGTACCGCTAAAATGGTGACCAGGATTAATGCCTTTTTTATTGGGTTGTATTTCATTATACTTTAGGCATGTGCAGGTGAAGGTAACCACCTTCTATTAACATCAGCACGATAAAATAAATGATAAAAACAAATGTAACTGTTAGGGAAAGTTGAAGCCCTAGTTTTTCATACTTAAGGTGCATGAAGTAAGCTACAATGTAAAACGCTTTTAGTAAGGTTAGGAAAATATAAACATAGTTTCCAACTGATTGTGACATGTGACCACCTGGAATAGCCCATAATGCAATGATAAATTCAATTACAGTGATGGCTAATAGGATGAAGAATACTTGCCAGATTTTTCCTTTTGTCATTGAAGCATGCTCTTCGTGGCCATGCTCATCTGCAGTGTGTGTATGATGTTGTGACATAATAATATCTTTTTACGAATTAAACTAAATAGAAGAAGGTAAATACAAATACCCAAACTAAATCTACAAAGTGCCAGTATAAACCAACTTTCTCAACCATTAAATAGCTACCACGTCTTTCGAAAGTACCATTAATTACCATACATAAAATGATGATATTGATGATCACACCACTGAATACGTGGAAACCGTGGAAACCAGTAATGGTGAAAAACAAGTTAGCAAATTGCTGTGCTGAAACGAACGATACCTCGCCATCGAAAAATGGTTGCAAAGCCGCATTTATAGCACCTTGGCCTTGGCCTACAACTTTTGAAGCAGGATTAGCTCCCCACCAAAAACCTTCGTGGTGCAAGTGAGTCCACTCAATCGCCTGACAGCCTAAGAACATGAAACCACCAATAATGGTAGCGATCATCCAGCCAATCACTTCTTTTTTAGCTCTCCTGTGTCCTGCTTCTACGGCTAGTACCATAGTTACCGAACTCATGATTAATATAAAAGTCATTATACCAACGAAAACCAAAGGATAACCGTGATCTGCGAAACCAGGGATAGATTGGAAAACCAAATCCGGATCTGGCCATGCGAATTTACTGAATCTTTGAGCTCCGTAATAAACCAATAATGATGAAAATGTAAAGGCATCTGATAACAAGAAAAACCACATCATTATTTTACCGTATTCTACTGACCATGGTTCACGGCCACCAGCCCATGGTGTGGTTTTAACTTGGTCTAATTTCGATAATGAATCCATTTATAAATTTATTGTATAGTTGTTAAAAAATTAACTGTTCAAAAGTAAAAAAACATACAGATATATCCATAATATATCTATAAAATGCCAAAATATTGAAGTAATATCCTGACGATACACCGCTACGTCTTGCGACACCTCTCTGTAGCTACCAACTAAACTACTGATTACCAAGCATAAACCAGCTAAAATATGCAGCAAGTGAAAGCCTGAAACCACGTAAATTAAAGAGATTGCTGCATTATTATTCACCATTACAGCTCCTGTTGAAATCATGCTTGACCAACCTTGAAACTGTAGCACGCCAAACGTTATACCAAGCGCTAAGGTAACCCAAAGAAAAAGTTGTTGAACTCCACGCTCTTCACGTTTTAATGCTCTAGCTGCTAAAAATAAAGCTACACTACTCGCCAGCAAAACTATGGTACTATAAGTGAAAACTTGTGGCAACACTAAACCATGGCCTTTGCCCTTAGATGCTGCAAAAACTAAATAATAACTTGTCCAACCACCAAACATAATGGTCGATGAAACCACAAATAACCAAACCACAAACTTTTTAGGTTTGAAATTAATTGAGGTATTTTCTTGTTGTATTGTACTCACCATCTTTATACTACTAAATCAAACAATAAAATCAATTGCACTAATGGAATATAAAAAAACGAACAGAACATTACCTTTCTAGCACTCGCTAAGTCCATTTTAACCACTAGTTGGTAGGCATACCAGCTAAATATCAGCCCCAAAATTACCGAAGCACCAGCAATGTAATAACCGCCAAACCCATAAAAATTCGGCAATAAACTCACTGGAATCAATATCAAAGTACTCACGAAAGTAAAAACTGCACTTGTCTTATCTTTCTTTTTGGTTGGCAGCAATCTAAACCCAGCTTTGCTGTAATCTTCATCCAATACCCAGGCTATTGACCAGAAGTGTGGAAACTGCCATACAAATTGGATCAAAAATAAAATCAACGCTATTTGAAGGTCAATCTGCGGACTATCTTTCGGTAAAATGAACTCGATACCATCGTTTCCTAAGCCTGCAAAATAACCAATCAATGGTGGCAATGCCCCAGGGATAGCTCCAACAAATACCGCAATGGGAGATTTTCTTTTTAATGGCGTATAAGCAAAGGCGTACAATAAGATTGAAAACACGGATAGCAAACCTGTTTCTAAGTTTAACTTGCCCAGCAACCAAGTACCAATAACGCCCATCAATAAACCTGAAACCAAACCCTGACCAGTAGTCATTCTACCTGCTGGCATTGGCCTATCTTTAGTTCTCGACATCAGCTTATCCAAATCCACTTCAATAATTTCGTTAAAGCAGTTGGCCGCCCCAGTCACCAAAAAACCTCCAATAATTAGTATCAACCAGTTTGTCCAGTTAATTCCATCAATCATATCTCTAGATATTTGTATTTTTTGCGCCATTAAAAAAGTAACAGACGCCGAAAACACCACTAGAAAAGTGAGTCGGAATTTGATAAGTTTAGAAAAATCTGAAAAAAACTGTTTCAATTTAAAATATTTAAGCCGATTTATAAGTCTTAGTCCTATAAACCAACAGATACAAATAATACTGCAAGCTAAACATCATTGTTGAAAACGTGATGTGTATAGCTTGTGCATACGGTGGCAAGCCAAAGTAGGAGAGCAACAAGCCCGATACCAACTGTACGCCAAGTACCACCATTAAATAATTGGCCGTTATTAAAGGCCAAGCTTTACCACTGAAGCGATCTATTACCATTTTGTAAACGATAAAATTACATGCGCTTACTATAACAGCTAAATCCCTGTGGTAAGAAAAAACTGATCCGAGCTTACTGATCCACGTTGCCCTTCCATTGTATTGTAGTGCTTTCGCAACCACATCAACAGCTTCTCTCACCTCGGTTCCCAGAATAATTTGCACTATTGATATCAATATGGTAAAGAACAAAAATCCTTTAAGCCACAAAATACGATACATAATTACACTTGGCTCTTTATGTAGCTCTTTCGCATAATTGTAAGTATAGATCGCTATACCTAAAATCACCAAAGCCAGTAACATGTGGACAGTAACTACCCACTGCGTCAAATTAGTTGAAACTACAATGGAACCTAACCAAGCTTGATAGCCAACCACTAAAATGTTCAACCAGCTTAACACGGTAATTCTTGTTGCAGATTTTCGGTAAGTCCATGAAAATACGGCCAATAACAACAGAAAAATCCCGAGAACAGCGCCAGCTAATCTATTGACATACTCTGTCCAAGTTTTTGCTGCGTTAAACTCTTCATGAACTAAAATGGTTTTATCGTGCCTTAAGCTATCAGCCAGTTCATGTTTGCCCATACTTTCCAAGTATTTAGCAAATCGCTCATTTTTCTTCTTTCTACTTTCAATGTACTTTTGCTCATAGTTAGCAGGTAATTGGCTGGCAGATGTTGGAGGTACATACTGATCGAAACACTTGGGCCAGTCTGGGCACCCCATACCTGAACCTGTACTGCGCACAATACCTCCAGCTAAAATCACTATCAAAGTAACGATGATAGTAATTAGGTTAATTCTAATAAATCTATTTTCAGATTTGGTAATCATTGATTAATGATAGATTTATAAAAATAAGGTACCTGTAAAGTTTAAACACTTAGCAGATACCTTATTACATATTATTCGGCAAAGTTGCTCAGTGCTTAATTTTGCGCTGGCTTATTTGCTTTTTCCCATTCTAATTGGATGCGCTCAGCTTCTTCATTCCCTTCAAAATCATGAGGCAAGTTAGAGCTCATTGTCTGTGAGAAAGGAACTGTTTGAGGGATAAAATCCTCGTCTGCTCCTGGCTTACTATAATCATAAGGCCAACGGTATACAGTTGGGATTTCTCCTGGCCAGTTACCATGTAAGTGCTCAACTGGGGTAGTCCACTCTAAAGTATTTGCCTCCCAAGGATTTTGAGGAGCTTTTTTGCCTCTAAAGATAGAATAGAAGAAGTTGAACAAAAATGCAACTTGAGCCAAGGCAGCAATAATTGCCGACCAAGTAACAAATACGTTAACCGTTAACCATTTGTTCATGAATTCAAACTCAGTGAATGCATAGTAACGACGTGGAACGCCATCTAAACCTAAGAAGTGAAGAGGGAAGAAAACCAAATACGCACAGATGAAAGTTACCCAGAAGTGCAGATAAGCTAATTTGGCGTTCATCATTCTTCCGAACATTTTAGGGAACCAGTGATAAACACCAGCCAACATACCGAAAATTGCTGCAGAACCCATTACCAAGTGGAAGTGAGCTACTACAAAATAAGTATCGTGTAAGTTAATATCTAAAGATGCATTACCTAAGAAGATACCTGTTAAACCACCCGAAATGAAGAACGATACCAAACCGATAGCGAAAAGCATTGCTGGTGTAAACCTGATATTACCTCTCCACAGCGTAGCCAAATAGTTAAACGTTTTTACAGCTGATGGCACCGCAATAATCAACGTAGTGATCATAAACACACCACCTAGTAAAGGGTTCATACCAGTCACAAACATGTGGTGACCCCAAACGATGAATGACAAGATCGTGATACCCATCAGTGAATAAACCATCGCATGGTAACCGAAAATTGGTTTTCTTGAGTTAACTGAAATGATTTCAGAAGAGATACCCAAAGCTGGCATAATTACAATGTAAACCTCAGGGTGACCTAAGAACCAGAACAAGTGCTGCCATAAAATTGGCGAACCACCTTCATTTGGCATAATTTCGGTACCGAATACCATATCAGACAAGTAGAAACTTGTACCAAAACTTCTATCAAATACTAAAAGAACCACACCGGCTACTAACACTGGGAAAGATAAGATACCCAAAATAGCAGTTAAGAAGAATGCCCAAATAGTTAAAGGCATTTTCCAAAGGTCCATACCTTTAGTACGCATATTTAATACGGTACTTACGTAGTTGATACCCCCCATTAAAGAGGAAGCAACGAAAAGCACCATACTGATTAACCAAAGCGTCATACCAATGCCAGAACCTGGCATTGCTTTAGGCACTGCTGACAATGGAGGATATACTGTCCAACCTCCACTTGCTGGGCCGGTTTGTGTAAAGAAAGAACCCATCATTACCACACATGCCATAAAGAAAAACCAATAAGATAGCATGTTAAGGAATGGTGATGCCATATCTCTAGCACCAAGTTGTAATGGGATTAAAAGGTTACTAAAAGTACCACTTAAACCAGCTGTTAACACAAAGAATACCATGATGGTACCGTGTATTGTAACTAAAGCCAAGAAAAAGTCTGGCTTAATTCTACCACCTTCGGCCCATTTGCCTAATAACGATTCTAATAGAGGAAAAGTTTTATCTGGCCATGCTAACTGTATCCTGAAAAGGATAGACAAGCCCATAGCAATAACGGCCATAACTATACCAGTTATCAAAAACTGCTTGGCAATCATTTTATGATCTTGACTAAATACGTATTTAGTTAAGAACGTTTCATGGTGATGGCCATGTCCATGATCGTCGTGGTGTGTATCGTGTAATGATATTGTTGACATAATAAGGTTTTTCCAGTATTATTATTTTTTTAAAGCTAATTGGTTGTTGGTATTCACCGCTGCCGTTGCTGCTGTTGCAGTACTATCAGCCGGAGCCTCTGTAGCTGCAGGAGCTGCTTCAACCGGAATTGGCAGTTTGAATTCCTTTCTCAAATCGTTTGTTAAGTATGGTGTTTGTTTAGTTAACCATTCTTTATACTCTTGCTCGCTAACAACCCTTACATTTTTTTGCATGTTATAGTGGTTAGCACCACAAATTTTAGCACACAACAAAAGGTAATTGAACTTAGGATCATTAAGTTTAGTTCTCATCTCATCAGTAGTGATGGTTGGGGTAAACTCGAAATACGAAGTCATACCTGGAACAGTATTTAACTGCACTCTAAAATGAGGCATGTAAAAACTGTGAATTACATCTTTACTGGTTAAGATAAAACGTACTGGTTTATTAACAGGAAGTACAATTTCGTCTGCAATTAAATCGTCTAATGAGTTTTTGTCGTTGAAATCAACACCTAAACCGTTAATAGCAGTAATCAACTTGTAATTCTTTTTACCAACCACTGCATCAGGTCCAGGATAACGAATATCCCAAACAAACTGAGAAGAAGTTACCTCAATGCTAATTGGTCTGTTTTTAGGATCTTCAGCCTTGTAGAAAATTGATCTCCAAGTTAGGAAGCCTTTCAATACCAACAAAGTCAACACTAAAGCTGGAACGATAGTCCAAATTTTCTCAATAGTATTATTATGTGGGTAGTAATATGCTTTTCTTTTATTTGACGCTCTGTATACGTAAGCAAACGCAAATAAGATGATATGCGTGAGCACAAATACAATCGTAGTAATGATCAAGGTTAACTTGAACATCTCATCTATACGGTGACCATGCTCTGAAGCTGATTCGTGCATGTGAGATATCATCGTACCGTGTACTGTATATTCCCAATAAACACCATATAAGCCTACTACTAAAAACAGCGCAAAAATAACGGCGTTTACAGTATTCCAATTAATGCCCTCTGGCTTACCCTGTGTTTCGCGAGTTAATTCGTAAACACGTAAAGCCTTACCTACAATAGCAATGAATAAACATAGTAGCAAGAACAACAACACATAAAATAATGCACTTTGATGTACCTTGCCCATATCTACAGGCTTAGTAGTTGCAGTAGCAGCTGCATCTTGAGCAAAAGCAGTACCGCTGTAAAACACGGTAAATAATACCGCTAGCGCTGCCATTGTTTTATTAACTATTAACTTTCTTAAACTCATTTCTTTAAAAGTAGTACGATGTACTGTTTTATATTATTTGTTATTGCAACCTCGTATTTAACTACAGGTGATGATTTAAACTCTCTTGTAAAAACGGATGGTTTTTAGCTACCATTGGTTTCTTACTCAAAGCACTTAACACCGTGAATACGAACAAGCCAACAAAACCCGCTGCAATACCTATCTCCAAAATTCCAAAACCGCTACCATCTTTAGTGCCGTATTCAAAAACTCCTGGCATAATCATTTGATAGTAATCTACCCAGTGGCCACAAACTACAATGATAGCTACTGTTAATAGGATGTTTTCACTTCTCTTGTTATCACGATCCATTAACAATAATAGCGGAGACAAGAAATTAAGTACAATATTTAAGTAGAACCAGAACTCGTAACTGTTAAATCTCTTGTAGAAATATACCGTCTCTTCGGACATGTTTGCGTAATAGATCAATAAGAATTGTGCAAACCAAACGTAAGTCCAGAAGATAGAGAAACCAAAGATAAACTGACCTAAGTTATGTAGGTGGCTGTTATTTACCCAGCTCATGTAACCTGCTTTTCTCAATAGGATAATGATGATAGCGATAATTGCTAAAGTACTTACCCACATTGATGCAAAGTTATACCAACCGAACATAGTAGAGAACCAGTGCGCTTCTAACGACATGATATTGTCGAAAGCGAAAATTGGTGTAGTAAATCCGTAGATTACTAAGAAGATACAAGAGTATTTAAAGCTCTTATTGTAAGAAGTTAAACCTCCACTTAAATCTTCGTTATACGACCATTTGGTTACGAAATGTGCAAAAATTGCGTACGATCCCATGAACACAAACTGTCTGATCATGAAGAACGGTACGTTCAAAAATGCCGACTTACCTGCAATAATGGCATCATAGTTTTCACTGCCTTTATCAGTTAAACCTTCTGCATGCCAGTGGTGATAAAGGTTATGAGTATATAAACCTAAACCAGTAATCACAATTAACAGCAATGCTGCCAATGGTAAGTTTTTTGCCATTGCTTGAGGTACACGTAAAATAGATGCCGACCATCCTGCTTGTGCCACAAATTGTATTGCCAAAAAGAAAGTAGCAGACATACAAACACATGCGAAGTAGTAGCCCATTAACAATAGATTGGCAAAAGTTCGCTCATGACTAACATGATCTCCCATAAGTCCGTAAGCAATTGCTGCAATACCAACAACGATACCAGCAATACTCAGGCTTTTTACTTTCCCAGTAAACTCAAATTGTTCA
Organism: Pedobacter sp.; assembly: GCF_965249885.1. Lineage (GTDB taxonomy): Bacteria > Bacteroidota > Bacteroidia > Sphingobacteriales > Sphingobacteriaceae > Pedobacter. The sequence goes on from NZ_OZ252254.1 coordinate 1,175,406, forward strand.
CTTAAATTATAATGATGAGTTCCCATTTATATCTGCTTTTCTTATTGTATTTTTTGTAATTGTTGAACATACATCACTACTTTCCATCTTTCAGTTGGGCTAAGTTGTGAAGCATGAGATCCCATTGCATTCAAACCATACATGATGGTATGATAAATTTTTCCCGCAGGCATATCTTTCATCAGTCCACCGCGTGATGAAATTGCATCAGCGCCATGGTATGCAGGTACACCAGAGATACCTTTATCCAACTTCACGATATGACCTTGTCCATCACCTTTCTCGCCGTGGCAAGGTGAACAGAATACGGTATAAAAATGCTTACCTTCCAGTAAGTTCTTTTCTGTTAAGGCCAAAGGGTTTACCAATGCTGCAGATGCCTCATATCCTTCTTTCGTATTAGGATAGTCGTATCTCACAAAATCCACTGGTGTAGTATTTGGCGGTGGCGTTTGCGAAGTAGCTCCGTTCGCAAAGTTTTTATTTGGCTGATCTTGGTTATAAGCAATAGGATCATACATGTTCCTAGCATACTCCAAGCCAGTGCTTTTATTATCTCTACAAGCAGAAAGCATTGCAACAGAAGCTAGCAAGCCAAATGCTCCTAAAACAATTTTACTCTTATTCATAGCTAACATACTTCCTTTCATTATGCTTTACTTCTAGAGCACCAGCACTTTTTAAAAGTTCATCAATTTTATCATGTTCAGCATTTTGTTTTGCATCAATAGCAATTACAAAACGATCATCTGTAGCACGTAGGTCCATTACTCTTGGCGCCCTACCTGGAAACAAGTGGGTTGATGCGTAGTAAGAACCTACCAAGCCAAAGGCACAGAACAGGATAGTTAACTCGAAAGTAATTGGCACAAAGTCAGGAAATGCAAAGTGCGTTTTACCTCCAATATTTACTGGCCAATCAACCACTGTAGCTAAATAAACTCCAGTAAGCATGGTAATTGTACCTGTAATTCCGAAAAAGAAAGCGGCAATATCTAATCTAGATCTTTTAACGCCTAATTTCGCTTCGATACCGTGTATAGGCATTGGTGTATAAACATCGTAAATAGAGATGTTATTTTCCTGCAATTTCTTGATGCCGGTTAGCATCTCATCAGGATCGCCAAAGCTGCCTAAAATATATTTGATATTACTCATTGTTATATTTTTGCGTATTCTTCTTGTTTAACACTATCAAATTTCTCTAAAGATGCAACATACTCTTGTACTTGCTCTTTATCTAAGTTACCTTCTTTGATCAATTTCATTTTAGATTGCTCACTTGAGCTCTTCAAAATCATTTTAACCTCAGCAATAGCGATTGAAGGTAATACTCTTAAGAACAATAGGAACAAAGTAAAGAACACTCCTATTGAACCTACAAACACGCCCACGTCAACCCAAGTTGGAGAGAACATAGTCCAGCTTGATGGCAGGTAATCACGGTGTAATGAAGTTACAATGATTACGAAACGCTCAAACCACATACCGATGTTCACTACGATAGATAATACCCAAGTTGCTGCAATGTTGGTACGGATTTTCTTGAACCATAACAACTGTGGAGAAATTACGTTACAAGTCATCATCAACCAATATGCCCAAGCAAATGGACCAGCGATACGATTTTGGAAAGCGTAAAGCTCATATTGAGAGCCTGAGTACCAAGCGATGAATAACTCTGTTAAATAAGCAACACCTACAATTGAACCAGTTAAGATGATGATTTTATTCATCGACTCAATGTGGAACATGGTGATATAGTTTTCTAAACCTAATACTTTACGTACAACCAATAATAAGGTTAATACCATCGCAAAACCTGAGAAAATCGCACCTGCCACAAAGTATGGAGGGAAGATTGTAGTATGCCATCCAGGAATTACCGATGTAGCAAAGTCCATAGATACAATGGTGTGTACCGAAAGTACAAGAGGTGTTGAGATACCAGCTAAGATTAATGACACCGCCTCAAAACGTTGCCAAGTTTTTACGCTACCTGTCCAACCGAATGAGAAAATAGTGTAAATCTTTTTACGCATTCCTGTTGCTCTATCTCTAATTGTCGCGATATCTGGCAATAAACCTGTGTACCAGAATAATAATGATACCGAGAAGTAAGTAGAGATCGCAAACATATCCCACACTAGTGGAGAGTTAAAGTTTACCCAAAGTGAACCGAATTGGTTTGGCAATGGAAGTACCCAATATGCTAACCAAGGACGACCCATATGTGATACTACGTACGTAGCGGCACAAATAACGGCGAAAATAGTCATCGCCTCTGCCGAACGGTTGATGGAGTTACGCCAGTTTTGACGGAAAAGTAATAATACTGCGGAAATTAGTGTTCCAGCGTGACCAATACCTACCCACCATACGAAACCGGTGATATCCCAAGCCCAACCTACTGTTTTATTTAAACCCCAAGAACCGATACCAAACCAGAACGTGTAGCCTACAGAAACAATCCATAGGGTAGCGCCGCAAAGTGCAAGGATAAATCCAATCCACCAAGCCTTGTTAGGTTTATTTTCTACCGGAGATAAGATCTCTTCCGTAATTTGGGCATACGTGATGTCCTTTCCGGTAATTAAGGGTTCTCTTAAAATTGATTCGTTATGTCCTGCCATATTCTATATTGCTGTAAGTAGCAGCTTATGCGTGTGCTTCTTTTGTTTCTGAATCTATGTTTCTAATTTTTGTCATGTAACCAATGCCTGGCTCAACGTTGATTTCTTCTAGTACGTAGTAAGTACGCTCGCTACGTAGTGCTTTAGAAACTTCCGAGTTTGGATCGTTCTTATCACCGAAGATAATTGCGTTAGCTGAACAAGCTTGCTGACAAGCCATTTTGATATCGCCATCTTTCAATGGACGTTTTTCCAATTTAGCTGTTAATTTACCAGCTTGAATACGTTGGATACACATAGAGCATTTCTCCATAACACCACGTGAACGTGTAGTTACATCTGGATTTAATACTAACTGCGTGAATTCATTGTTCAAGTAGTTATCGAAACGTGAATCATTCCAGTAGTTGAACCAGTTGAAACGACGTACTTTGTAAGGACAGTTGTTAGCACAGTAACGAGTACCTACGCAACGGTTGTAAGCCATGTGGTTTAAACCATCTGATGAGTGTACTGTTGCCAATACCGGACATACTGTTTCGCAAGGTGCGTGATCACAGTGCTGACACAACATTGGTTGGTGAACAACCGAAACATTTTCTAGGTTATCTAAATGAGCAATTTCTTTCTCTTTAGTTACCGATCCATGTTCAACATCGTTGAAGCTATAGTAACGATCGATACGTAACCAGTGCATTTCACGACGACGGCGAACCTCATCTTTACCTACTACTGGGATATTATTTTCTACGTTACAAGCAACTACACAAGATCCACAACCTGTACAAGCATTCAAATCGATTGCCATTACCCAGTTATTACCTAACATCTCGTGTTTATCGGTAGTCCACAAATCGTAAACTTTGTGTTTGTGGTGGTTACCCGAACCCGCCATTGGATCTTTTAAGAAAGATTTGAAAGAAGCTTCTCTTACAATATTTCTACCCTCAAAAGAATAGTGGGTTTGAGTTTGTGCTAAAACTTCAGTTGAGCCAGTTGAGCTTAACGTTGCTGTAGTAGCATATTTTAACGTACCGTTAGTGTAGCTTAAGAAAGGATAAGCATTTTTACCTACGTTGTTACCTGCCTTACCTGCTTTTACACGACCATAACCCAAGGCTACTGAAGCAGTACCCATTGCTTGGCCTGGCTGGAACAATACTGGTAAATCAATTGAGTATCCGTTGGCACCTTTAATGCTCACTACTTCAAACTCTTTGTAACCTAATTTTTCCGCTTGTTTAGGATTTAAGGCCACGTAGTTATCCCAAGTTACTTTGGTTACTGGATCAGGTAACTCTTGCAAAAATGCATTGTTAGCCTGTTTACCATCACGCATTGGGATAGTTTCGAAAATTTGAAGTTCGATATCTTTTTTCAATGCCTTGCTGCTAGCTACGATAGCCGCTGCAACTGCATCTAATGACAAGCTGAATCCGTAAGTACCAGCGGCTTTAGGTGCCGAAGCTATTACGCCAGTTTGTAATACATCTTTCCAAGTTTTACCTGCTGCTGGAAGAATATTTTTTTCCCAGTAGTTACGTACATATTGATAGTAATCTTGTACCGGTGCGTCAGCCCAAACCAATAAACTTTGCTCTGCTTGACGAGAGTTAAATACTGGATTAATTGTTGGCTGAACGATAGAATAATATCCTTCGTAAGTGTTAGCATCACCCCAAGCCTCTAAATAGTTTGGTGTAATGGCGATAGCATCACAAAGATCAGCAGTCTCATCTTCTCTATCTGAGAAAGAAACTTTCAATGCTACTTTAGCTAAACCATCAGTGAAAGCCTTCGCATTAATAGCATCATAAGCTGGATTTGAATTCATAAAGAATACTGCACCAACTTTACCTTTGTTCATTTCATCTACTAATAAAGCAAACTCTGCATCATTACCTTCGTAACGTTTGCAAGCGTTGTCTAAATCAATAGTAGTTCCGTAGCTACCGATAGCCACGTTAATAGCATTTACTAATGTTTGAACTGAAACATCGTTAGAACCTGCAACAACTAAAGCTTTACCTTTATTTTGTACTAATTCTTTTGCTACTAACTTAATTGCTTTATCAGCAGTAGTGTTATCTGGTAAACCAGCACCTGCAAGGCTTGCACCTGTAATGGCGTTGTATAAAGCAATTAATGCTGGACCTTCCTCTGAAAGTTTAAGTGCAATACGAGTATCAGCGTTAGTACCTGTTAAACTCATACCAGCCTCAAACTGGAAGTGGCGAGACATTTTGCCTTTTTCCAATGACTTGTGATTTCTATTAGTCACATATTGAGCAGTGAACTCTTCGCCACTGATCCATGTACCAAGGAAATCTGCTGCAAAACTTACAATTAAGTCTGCCTTATCAAAGTTGTATTTTGGAAGTACAGCTTTACCAAAGCTATTTTCGTTAGCTTTTAAAATACCAGTGTAAGAAACTGGATCATACTGTACTAATTTTGCTGTAGGATATTTAGCAGTAAAATCTGCAGCAACAGCTTTAGCCGACGGACTATTTAAGCTGCTAGATACGATGCGGATTTTTTTACCAGAAGCCTGTACTTTGTTCAATTCGCCTTTTACGAATTTGTCCAAATCAGCCCAAGTAGTTTCGTCTTTCTTTAATAAAGGATTTTTTAGTTTAGAAACATCATACAAATCCAATACTGAAGCTTGCGCCTGCGCATCTGTACCTTGGTTGAATATACCAGCGTTAGGGTTAGCCTCAATTTTGATTGGACGACCTACCACTGTTTTAACCAATACGCTGTTTCCTTTAAAAGTAGAAACGTAGTAGTTAGGAATACCAGGAACTACCTCTTCTGGCCTAACCAAATAAGGAATCGATTTGTGTACTGGTGCTTTTTGACAAGCTGCCAAAGTAACTGCTCCCAAACCAAAGCCTAACGCCTTTAAAAAGTCGCGGCGTGGGGTAACGGTACTTAAACCTGCTTCACTTAAAACATCTTCTATTGGAAGCGGTTCAGCAAATTCGCTTTTATTATTCTCAACGAATTCCGGAGTTTTGTTCAACTCCTCTAAACCTTTCCAGTATTTTTTGTTGCTTTCCATTTAAGCTATATTACTGTTTATCGAACGTTCTTAAAAAAACTCTAATTATTAATAGTGGCATTTACCACACTCTAAACCACCTAACAATGCTGGTGTAATTTTCTCGCCTTTTTTGATTTTCTCGTGGGCAGCAATTACGTTAGCATAAAACGCATCGTTTTTCTTGTTAGAGATATCCGCTTCGCGGTGACAGTTGATACACCATTTCATGGTTAATGGAGAGTATTGATAAACTTCTTCCATTGTGTTAACTGGACCGTGACAAGCAAAACAAACTGGATCTTTAGGGTTGATACCTGCTTGTTTACGAATAGCTTCTTCACCAACAACTACGTGCTGTGAGTGGTTAAAGTAAGCGAAATCAGGCAAGTTGTGTACACGAACCCACTCCATTGGCTTCTCTTTAGTTTTATCGTAAGTCTGCGTATCAGGGTTGTAACCTAAAGCATTGTATATTTTCTGGATCTCTGGAGAAATCGCACCATCTTCTGTTCTAGCCTGTACATTTTTGTGGCAGTTCATACAAACATTCAAAGAAGGAATGGTTGAGTTTTTAGATTTGAACGCACCTGTGTGACAGTACTGACAGTCGATTTGGTTAATACCAGCATGTAATTCGTGAGAGAACTTAATTGGCTGTGTTGGCTGATAACCAGTGTGAACACCAGTTTCCCACATGCCCATCCAACCGAAAGAACCTAATACAATTACCAAGCAAAGCACAGTGAAGAAAACAAATTTCTTGTTTTTGAATAAGCCTTTAACGCCAGTAACTAAAGATACATTTTCATCTTCGTTAACTTCGATGCCTTGTTTTTCTAGGATCAAGCGCTCCAACATTTTGATGGCTCTACCTAAAACTACCAACACAACGATAGCTACTAAAATGATGGCAATTACACCAGCAATTGAAAGACCAGAAACGCCTTCGTCTTTTACTTCAACGGCTGGACCACCAGCAGGCTTAGGATCTCCAACTTTAGCATAAGCGATGATATTTTTGATTTGATCATCGGTTAAGTTAGGAAACGCAGTCATTTCCGAAGGTGAGTACTTAGCTGCCTCGATTGCCTGCTTGTTACCAGAAGCCCTTAGCTCAACGTTATTTCTGATCCATGGAATCAAGAACGACTCTTCCAACTCGTTCATTTTTGGCGTTAGCGCAGGACCGGTAGCATCATGATCTAAGGCGTGACAAGAAGCACACTTTGACTTGAACAAAGTTTTCCCCTCAACAACATCTTGCGCTTTCGATACAGTTACAGTTAAAAAAGATAGTGCAGCTAAAATGAACGTTGCTTTTCTAAATTTTTTAAGTCCGAATGAGATATCCCTCATAGTGAGTATTTTATGCTTTATATTGAAATTAAATTTTTAATCTGAGTGACGAATGAACATTTACCGCTCAGAAATATTGGACAAAAGTAATCTTTATTAAGATACCAATGACATGTTAATGACAGTGAAATACAATTTATAATCATTCTAAACTATTTGTATTTTCTGCACTCTAGCTAAATAAATCAGCGATTTTGGTTAAAAATCGCTGATGTAGTTTAAGTTAAAAAACGAATAATATTTGCAAATTAATTATTGTTTTAATATCCAAGCAAACATTAAAGGCGCTACGATTGTAGCATCGCTTTCAACAATGAATTTTGGCGTATGGATATCTAGTTTTCCCCATGTAATCTTCTCATTTGGAACAGCTCCCGAGTAAGATCCATAAGACGTAGTGGAATCTGAAATTTGGCAGAAATAACTCCAAAACGGAATATTTTCCATCTCCATATCTTGATAAAGCATTGGCACTACACAAATTGGAAAATCTCCGGCAATACCGCCACCAATTTGAAAGAAACCTACGCCTTTGCCTTCTGAATTTTTCACGTACCAATCTGCCAACCACGCCATATACTCAATACCGCTTTTCATGGTTGAAGCTTTGAATTCATTTTTAATTACGTACGAAGCAAAGATATTGCCCATCGTGCTATCTTCCCATCCTGGTACTACAATCGGCAAGTTCTTTTCCGCAGCAGCTAACATCCAAGAGTTTTTTGGATCAATTTCATAGTACTGCTCCAATACGCCACTTAATAACATTTTGTACATGTACTCATGCGGGAAATAGCGCTCACCTTTATCATCAGCATCTTTCCAAATGGCATGAATGTGCTTTTGCAACCTACGGAAAGCTTCCTCTTCAGGAATACAAGTATCTGTTACACGGTTGTAATGATTCTCTAACAAATCCCATTCGTCCTGCGGGCTCAAATCACGGTAGTTAGGTACTCTTTTATAGTGTGAATGAGCAACAAGGTTCATGATATCCTCCTCTAAGTTAGCTCCGGTACAAGATATGATAGCCACTTTGTCTTGCCTAATCATTTCAGCTAAAGAAATGCCCAATTCAGCTGTACTCATTGCGCCAGCCAAGGTAATCATCATTTTACCACCCTCTTCTAAGTGTGTTTCATAACCTTTGGCTGCATCCATCATAGCAGCAGCGTTAAAATGGAGATAGTTAGTCTCCATAAATTTTGAGATTGGTCCTCTATTAATGCTCATCGTATAATCTTTTTGTTCGCGGCAAAAATACAAATGATTTACGATTTTACTCCGTATGTACTAGAATGATTTACAATTTGGACTTGAAAGCTATCTTATTATTGAAGGTGTATTGATGAAACAATCACCAACTTATCGCGATAGCAATTATTAAATAACTATTTTTGTGTTAACCTTCTTTAATTAAAATGGACCAAAAAACTACAGATTTTTCAAAGCAAACCGCAACCGTATTCCCCATCTTGTTCGCTTTAAGTTTTTCGCATTTGCTTAATGACACGATACAATCATTAATACCGGCAATTTATCCGCTGGTAAAAACATCCTACCATTTGAGTTTTTCTCAAATTGGGTTAATCACCTTAACTTTCCAAATGGCAGCGTCTTTATTTCAGCCATTTGTAGGTTTATATACTGATAAAAAGCCACAGCCCTTTTCCTTAGCGATTGGCATGGGCTTTACTTTGATAGGACTCATCACGCTTTCATTATCCAATAGCTTTTATTTGATCTTATTTTCGGTAGCCTTAGTCGGAACGGGATCTTCCATATTCCACCCAGAGGCTTCCAGAATGGCTCATGCCGCATCTGGCGGAAGAAGGGGATTAGCACAATCTGTGTTTCAGCTTGGGGGCAACTTTGGCAGTTCAATTGGACCGTTGCTTGCCGCTTGGATTATTGTACCTAAAGGACAGTTTAGTGTTATTTGGTTTTCGGTGATAGCGTTGTTGGCCATTATGGTGTTAAGTTATGTCGGAAGATGGTACAAAGGTTATATCCTGAATCGCGATTCGAAAAAAACTGCTGCCGGCACAGAAAAACATCAGCTCTCAAGAGCTAGAGTTATTACAGCCATCGCTATTTTATTGGTGTTGATCTTTTCGAAATACTTTTACATGGCCAGTTTAACCAGCTATTTCACCTTTTACCTAATTGATAAATTTCATGTCTCGGTACAAACTTCACAGATTTATTTATTTGTATTTCTATTTTCGGTAGCTGCTGGCACCTTACTTGGCGGACCAATTGGGGATAAGATTGGCCGTAAATATGTGATTTGGGTTTCGATATTGGGTGCTGCTCCTTTTGCACTATTGTTGCCTCATGCCAATTTATTTTGGACCGGCGTTTTAATTGTTCCCATCGGGATGATTTTGGCTTCTGCCTTTTCAGCAATCTTAGTTTATGCACAGGAGCTGATTCCAGGAAAAGTAGGCTTAGTAGCAGGCTTGTTCTTTGGGTTTGCGTTCGGAATGGGCGGTTTAGGATCCGCACTTATTGGCAACTTGGCAGATAAAACTAGCATCAACTACGTTTTTAAAGTCTGCGCTTATCTACCATTAATTGGATTAATCACTGCATTTTTGCCAAATATCAGCACTACGAGGAAGGCCAAATAAAATTGATAAAAAAGCACTGGCATTTGACCAGTGCTTACAAAAAACCCAGACTACTTCAGCGCACTTAAAAATGCTTCGGTGTGATAGTCGATGAATTTCTTAGCGCCTGCGTACACGCCATCGATGTATTTTTTATTGTCGACCTTTATGACTTTGTTGGTTTCCGAAGTTCTATCTTCCGGATTAAAATAAGTTACATACATATTGCTAACGCCAACATAGTCGGTGCCGCCCCTAGCAAAGCTAGTTACCTTGGTGTCCTCAATTACATCCTCAATTTCTAAAGGCTTCGAGAGCTTCCCAGTATAACTTGTAGTAGCGCCTAGTCCCATTTTGCCGTGGGCAAAGTTGACGGTACTATTTATTGCTGTGACGCTATTTTGCCCCTTAAGTCGTATAAAGGAATCATTATCGGACATTACGATCGCTTCATTATCTGCAATGCGCAAGTTTGTTTTGATTTTAATTGAAGCTCCACCACCTTGGAAAGCGTTCTTATCTTCAACAAACATTACATATATATTTACATCTGCAATAATAGCATCATTTAAATCTTTTGAAAGTTTTGGATATAAGAAAGATGCGTTGCCTAAAAACCCACCGCTTTTAGTTTTGCCATCGTCTTTCACCTTCTTTACATACCATTCGTAGCCTGTTGGTGCGGTAGTCATGGTGCCTGGGAATTGTGCTAAGCTTACCTTCCCGCCTTGCATTTTCACATAATCGCTGTAAGTGCCTGCTCTACCAGCTTCGTCTGCAGTCACGATCTCCAAACCTTTTGCTTTAATTTGCGACACAAAATCTTGGTAAAGCCTATCGGTGATTTGTTGCACGTCTGCTTCAGTTAAACCAACCAAACCCACAGATGCCTCAGCTTTTGCATCGCCTTTATAACCCCCGCCCAACATACGTCCGCCTTGCTTAAACTTTTGCTTTTCATTGTAAATTTGATAGTTGATGGCGAAGTTGGAGATATAAATTCGCTTGGCATCTTTGGCTTTTCCCAAGCCGTATTTGGTTTCATCGGGCTTAAATTCGCCCAGCGTTTGTGCTTTAGCATTGATTGCAAATGCTGCAAGCAACGACATTAATAAAATTTTCTTCATTTTAAAGGATTTAGAATCGGAAAGCTTCAATTTTCCTCAGCTAAATTGCACAGTGAACCTGAGTATCCACATACCGTTTAACACGGATTTAAACTAAGTATAATCACGTAGCGAAGACCAACCTACAAGCGTATTAACCAGAATGTGATAGCGTTAAATAAAATAACCTTGCCAGTAAACCAACAAGGCTTATGTGGAAGCTGAGGAATTCGAACCCCCGACCCTTCTGATGTCAAATCGGAATGCGCCTAAGCATTTGGGCTTATTAACTTTTCGATCATCTTTCTACTTTTCCAGCCTTTTATTTTTCTTTCTCTATCCATAGCACTTTCTTTATCGGAAAACTCCTCTACATAAACAATGCCCCAATCTTTGGCTCGCCCAGTGAAGCCTAAGTGGTTGGTGTTATGCTTCGATAAACGCTTTTCTAAATCAGATGTATATCCAACGTAATAAGCATCGATTTCCGAAGAATAAAGTACATAGGTAAAATACATAACTAAATGTTCCACTTTATTAGAAAAATAAATACCTCGCTAGCCACCTAAGTTCAATGTGGAAGCTGAGGGATTCGAACCCCCGACCCTTCCGATGTCAAATCGGAATGCGCCGAAACAGCCGGGCTAAGCTCTGCGGAAAGCCCATAAAACAAAAAAGCCTCGCTAGTAAAACTATCAAGGCTTGTGTGGAAGCTGAGGGATTCGAACCCCCGACCCTTCCGATGTCAAATCGGAATGCGCCGAAACAGCCGGGCTAAGCTCTGCGGAAAGCCCATATAACAAAAAAGCCTCGCTAGTAGAACTAACAAGGCTTGTGTGGAAGCTGAGGGATTCGAACCCCCGACCCCCTCGGTGTAAACGAGGTGCTCTGAACCAGCTGAGCTAAGCTTCCATTATTTTATTGTTATCGATTCACTATCCTGTGAATTTTATGTGGAAGCTGAGGGATTCGAACCCCCGACCCCCTCGGTGTAAACGAGGTGCTCTGAACCAGCTGAGCTAAGCTTCCATTATTTTTTCAATTAAAACGAATCGTCCGATTTCGTTTGGGAATGCAAATATAGCGTTATATTATTTCTTTACAATTCTTTTTTTCATTTTTTTAAGAAAGCACCTCTTCTAATATTTGATGCGACTTTACTTGTCCGAAAGACGCTGTATGCAACTGATAGTAAATCAATATTTTATCTAGAAGCAATCGGCGGTAAGCATTTGAAAATTTAATTTCATTATTTTTTTGAAAAGCTGTACTGAGCAACAACATCAAGGATTTACCTTCCTCGTCGCTAGTGTAATAAGGGTGCACCGGCGCAAGCGAAGTGAAATTACCATCCTGTAGATCAAAATATTTCTGATCCAGCCGCAGTTGGGGCCTAGGAGCAAAACCTAAAAACCTCGTCAACTTCATTAAAAAAGACAAATGAAAATTCACGCTCAACTCTTCTGTTTCGTCGAACCAACTAATAGCGTTATAGAGATATTCGAACAAATGCTCATCTACATGTTGCTGTCTAATACTTTTGTACAACACTTCGTTCAAAAACTGGATGACGGTATTCTTGATCACATCGTAAGGAATAGTTTTAAACATTGGCATCAATCTCGCTTCCGAAATACGCTGTATTTGAATGTTCTGTTTATGATAAACCACCATTTCTAACAAATGCAGCGGCTGCAACATATTCATCGGAATTTTAGCTTTCGGCTTTTTAACCCCATTGATGAGGTAAGATTGGATTCCGAATTTTTCGGTGAATACCTGAACCACCACACTGCTTTCGCTGTAGGTAGTAGTCCTTAAAACAATCCCTCGAGTTTTATGTAGCATTTCAAAAAATCACGACAAAAATACGCAAAACCTAATTTATATAATCATCCTTCCAAAACGCTAAATAGTGTAATTAAACAACCCACAAATTAGCAACAACAAATTCAGCTAAACCATTGTTTATAAAGCTAAATTAACACTCATTTAACTTACGCTATTTTGGATTCCGTCATTTTTATGCGTTCTTTACATTTTTTTAAAGATTTATATGTGGTCTAAACTATCTAATGCAATATTAAAAAACCGCGTTCTCATTATCATTTTATTTGTTGCTGCTACCATATTTATGGGGTGGCAGGCCAAAAACATTAAACTCTCTTATGCGGGCGCTAAAATATTACCGTTAACAGACTCGGTATTTGTAAAATATAACGCTTTTAAAAAACAGTTTGGCGAAGATGGTAGCATTGTGGTGATTGGAGTAAAAAGCGAAAAAATATTTCAAAAAGACACCTACAATAAATGGGCGCAACTATCTAACGAACTACAGCAAATCAAAGGCATTAAAGGTGTACTTTCAATTGGAAAGTTTTTTGAGCTGCAAAAAGACACAGTTAATCAGAAATTCACCGTTCAGGCGCTGCCAGGTAATACTTTTACTACGCAAGCGGAAATGGATTCGCTTAAAAGCAAGTTGAATCAGCTTCCTTTTTACAAAGGTTTGCTTTATAATAACGAAACCAATGCCACTTTAATGGCCGTTACTTTCGATCAAAAAATACTGAACTCTGCTGCTAGAAACCCCATTCTAAAGCAAATCGAAGAAAAAGCAATTGCTTTTAGTAAAAGCGAAGGCATAGAAATTCATCTCTCTGGACTACCATACATTAGAACTGCGACGAGCAAGCTGGTTTCCAATGAGTTTGTGTTGTTTCTGGGATTATCAATCCTCGTGTCAGCTTTGATATTAGTAATATTTTTCCGAAGCTTCTCCGCTGTTTTCTTCCCTATTTTAGTGGTGATTATGGGTGTTATCTGGAGTGTTGGCACCTTGGTATTGTTCGGTTACGAGATTACGATTTTAACTGGCTTAATTCCTCCACTTATTGTGATCATCGGTATCCCAAATAGCATTTTATTGCTCAACAAATACCACAACGAACTCAAAAAACACGGAGATAAAGACAAAGCTTGGCAGATTACCGTAGAACGGATTTCTGTTACCACCTTAATAGCTAATATAACCGCAGCTATTGGTTTTGGGGTGCTGTACTTCACTGGCAGCGAGTTGTTAATGCAGTTTGGCAGTGTTGCTGCAATCAACGTGATGTTTACTTGGTTGATGAGCCTATGTCTCATTCCTGCGATCTTCAGTTATTTACCTGCACCAAAAAGTAAAGTTAGCGGCGTTCATAAAGCAAATTTACTGGATCGCATTTTAGTTAAAACAGATACACTAGTACAGCAAAAAAGTGCTACTATCTATATCATCACCATATTATTAACGATAATTTCACTGGTTGGCGTTTACCGTATTAATGTAAATGGTTATGTAGTTGATGATCTTCCGAAAAGCTCTAAAATTTTAACCGACTTGAAGTTTTTCGAGAAGAATTTTGAAGGAATTTTGCCTTTGGAAATCAGCGTTGACACCAAGCGAAAGAATGGTGTTTTAAGCGTTTCTACACTGAATAAAATAGATAAGATGGAACAGATGATCTCAGCATACCCTGAGTTTTCTCGTTCTATTTCTTTAAATACGGGGTTAAAATATGCCACACAGGTATTCTATAACAGTGACACTAACTTTTACAGACTGCCGACTGATTTTGAGAAGAACTTTATTTTAATTTATGCTGCAAATTCTGGCAAAGGCAATGGCAATATGCTTACCAATTTCGTAGATAAGGATAAACAAACAGCCCGCATTAGCTTTCAAATGGCAGATATTGGCTCTAAAAAACTAGATCAAGTCTTGGAAGAATTGAAGCCGAGAATTGATTCCATATTGTCACCAAAAAGATTTAATGTCACTTTAACCGGGTCGAGCATCATTTTCTCTAAAGGCACCGATTACCTGCTAAAACATTTATTTGAAAGTATTGGGTTAGCTATCGTGCTGATTTCATTGCTACGGTTAGCACAGTTCAGAAGCATAGGCATTATGTTCATATCGCTTTTGCCAAATATTGTGCCTTTAATCATCACCGCAGGGCTGATGGGATTTTTCGGCATAGCCTTAAAACCGTCAACCATTTTGATTTTCACTATTGCATTTGGGTTGGCCTCGGATCAAACTATTTATTTCTTAACGAGATATCAACAAGAGCTGAACTTAACCAACTACAGCGTGAGTAAAGTAATTAGTGATACTATTACCGAAACTGGAGTGAGTATGACGCACATTGCGTTAATCTTGTTTTTTGGATTTGGGATTTTTACAGCTTCCACATTTGGCGGAACAGTTATTTTAGGTTTCCTTTTATCGATAACTTTAATAGTAGCATTGATTTTCAACCTAACCTTGCTACCTGCTTTGATGTTGTGGCTAGATAAAAACAAGAAAAGAAAACATATCTCTGATGCTGAAGTTGCTAAAAATCTAGAAAATTTGGATGATCATTAATTGTAAACTATAAGCCTCCAAGATCCTTTAAGAGTTGGAGGCTTATAGTTAAATATAAGTTTAAAGTATTTTAATCGATTTCGCCTACTAATTTTCGCTTATTAACTAAGCAACACCCTCAGCTTCAATGCGATCTACAGGTTCTTTTGCAGCCGGTTGTAGCTCCACATGCTTACCATCCTTATCAGCTTTTTTAGCAAAAAGAATTGGATACAGGAGTATCAACGAACCTAAAATTAAGAGCACTCCGGAAACCGTGAGTACAAAATGATGGCCAGTAACCCTGTAAGCCTCCATTATCTTAGCGGCAACAAGTGCTAGTACGCCCAACACTATGGCTATTACCGCTTTTTTTAATTTTAATTTTCTTACCATGGCTTTTCATTTAAAAATCCTATGATAATACATTCATTAGCTAAAAATGTTTAAGGTTATTTACAAAACTTACCAAACGCCTCAGCAGCTCCAGAAAAGCCAATGCTTTTCGCGATTTGCATATAGTGACAAGCTTTATCAAGATTGTTTTGTTTAAGATAGCATTGCGCAAGGTAAAATTCAGTTTGCCCGTCTACCAAACCGGGATAGCGTAAAGATTTTAATAGATACTCGATAGCACGATCTGTTTGGCCAAGATTATAATAATAATAGCCAATATTTTGCATTACAAATACATTTACGGAGTCTAAACCCAGTCCTTTCTTGTACTCTCGTAATGCTTCCGCATGCTTACCTACCGCAAACAACCGTTGCCCTTCTACCAAAAAATTAAATATTTTGAAATCTCTCTGCCTTCGCACAATTAAACTATCGTTAGAATAATGAACTAATCCAGCAGATATAAATTTCTGAAGACCGCTTCCGCTTAAACCTGCACTTTGCAAACCACTATAAATCAAATCCCAATTTGCATTTTTTCTGTTTACTATGTCAATTGCATGATAGATTTTAAACAATTCTAAAGTGTCTTTTTTAAAAGAAGCTACTTCCACAGCTTTCCTAAAATTCCGTTCAACACTCGGACGCTTATAGAAACTCCTTTTCATGAAAGAATAGGCGCTATCCACTTTACCATTTTCTATGGCGATGTAATACCTTAAAAAATCTGTAGTGGCCAAATAAGGGTTGATTTTATCGGCGCTATCTAAATATTTTTTTGCAATTTCATATCTCTTCTCATAAGTATAATACACTGCAGCATGCTCTACAAACGATTCCGACGTAACTAGTACATTCGGATATTTTGGCTGAAATTTGATAACAGAGTCGCCACTTAATGTGGTAGGCAAGTGTTGTTCAATGTTTGCATTATCTAGTAAGATCGATTTTTCAAGTTGGGACGTTTTAAACCCGTGATAGGTAAAATATATTGGCACAATTGCAAGTAATGCCATTCCTAAAAAAATCTTATTGCCATGATGGATAATTGGTTTTTCGATCTCATGTCTGTTGAAAACTGTAATGATCAACATTATACAGAAACCGATTTTCATTGTTGGCCGGTACATGGGAAAATTAAAAAGCGAATCCGCACCGTAAACGACAAGCAGCGTTAAGGCCAGAAAAGCAAAAAGCTTCGCTTGGTGATCAGCTGATTTTAGAAGTGTTCTAATATTTAATAATAGTACAGCAAAAAACAGGGACAAATAAACCAACCCATTTACAACACCAGTTTCAGCAGCAATTTCCAAAAAATCATTATGCACATGCAGGGAAATATCCAAACCACCTTTAGGTTCATAAGGAATTGACTCTACCCTCCAATTCCCCAACCCTATGCCCGAAACTGGTTTTTCCTTAGCAAAGTTGACAGCATTCTTCCAAAACAACAACCTTAATTTAATCGAACTATCATTGCTGTTGACATCTATTTGTTTTAAACGCTCAGCAGTTGAGGTGTAACGTCCGCCTTTATTATTCCTCTTCAAAATTAAATTTGATGCAAAAAAGGCAGTTGCCATTGGCAGCAAAAAAAATAAAATGACACGAAAAATGGTAGCCTTGTTTGAGCCGTAATTTCTAAAATAAAAGATGACAAAACCAATAAAGATGACCGACAATGAAAGCAATGCAGCCCTAGCGCTAATTAAAAAAATAGGCATGCTTGCAAGTGCTAATGTAGCTGCTAAAAATGATCGTTTCCAACCAGAAAAATGAGCTATACCTACTAAAATGAACGGAATTTTAATGAGCACGCTGGCCGCAAATATATTGATGTTTCCAGTGTTACCCCTTAAATAAGTAGATTCCAACGCCGCTACCAATGACTGGGTTTCTGCGGCCTCCTTTAAACCGATTAATGCTTGCAGGGTTTGAAAAAAAGCACTTACGCCAACTAAAAAAAATAAAGTATAGAATAGGTGTACCCGATTATAAAGTAATACAGCAAGATTTATAAAAACACCAAACACAACCAGTATTTGCACAAAACTAACTGCAAATAATGAAACGTTTTTAGCACCAAATATAGACAGGAAACACAAGGCCATAAACACGAGATAGGCCCAAAAAACATAGCTTTTTTTTATAAAGGAAAGTACGGAGACGCTAAAATAAGTAGGATTTAAATAGACATAGCTAATGACCAGCAAATTTAATGCGGACAAATAAAAAAATTGAGGCGAGATGATTTCGATACTCTTAAAATAGGGCAAAAAATCTATCAACAAATAAGCAATTAAGATCAATATGATCTTTGAATCGGCACTGGACGAACTTGTAAGTTTTTCAGTATTATACTTTAATTGAGGTTGAAAAGCGGTTTTAGTTGACTTTTTCATTTGGTAGGTTTGTCAATTGTATTATCACCAAAGATAATGTTAAAATCAAACCAATAAGTTGTAAAGCAAAGTATAGCAACTTCTTTCTCAAACGCACATCGCTAAAATCGATAAACAGTAATAAAAAGTGCAAAAAAATATTTCATCACTTTTTAATATCACTCGCTTAACACTAGCATTTTTTAATTCTAAAACCGTAACTTTGCAGCCTTTAATTTTTGAGATACTTTATTGATGTATAGGGAATTTAAACAACTAGAACTAGCTAAAATAGGAGAAGAAATACTAGCATTTTGGAAGGAGCAAAATATCTTTGACAAAAGTATTAATAGCCGTCCGAAATCAAAACCTTTTACTTTTTACGAGGGACCACCGTCGGCTAATGGAATGCCTGGTATTCATCACGTAATGGCTCGTGCTATTAAAGATATTTTCTGTCGTTATAAAACTCTAAAAGGCTATCAAGTTAAACGCAAAGGCGGATGGGACACTCATGGCTTACCTATCGAATTGGCGGTAGAGAAAAAGTTAGGTATCGTTAAGGAAGATATCGGCAAGAAAATCTCGGTAGATGAATACAACGCCGCTTGTAAAGAAGAGGTAATGCGTTATACCGATGTTTGGAACGACCTTACCGAGAAAATGGGTTATTGGGTTGATCTGAAAAATCCTTACGTAACTTACGAAAACGAATACATTGAAACTCTTTGGTGGATTTTACAACAATTGTACAATAAAGGTTTACTGTACAAAGGTTACACCATTCAACCTTACTCACCAGCTGCTGGTACAGGTTTAAGCTCACACGAATTGAACCAACCAGGCACTTACCGTGATGTAAGTGACACCACTATTGTAGCCCAGTTCAAGGCAAAAGCAGAAACTTTACCTTCGTTTTTGCAAGGTTTTGGCGCTATTGACATTTTAGCCTGGACCACTACACCTTGGACTTTGCCAAGTAATACCGCTTTAACAGTTGGTCCAAAAATCGACTATGTTTTAGTGAAGACTTTTAACCAATACACCTTTGAGCCTATCAATGTAGTTTTGGCAAAAGCTTTAGTAGGTAAGCAGTTCGGCGGTAAGTTTTTCCTAGCGGAAGATGAAGCAGCCTTTGCTAATTACAAAGCGGAAGACAAGAAAATTCCTTACCAAATTTTAGCCGAATGTAAAGGCGAAGATTTAGTAGGCATCAGATACGAACAATTGTTGCCTTTAGCTACGCCTTACCAAAATGCGGAGCATGCTTTCCGTGTAATTAGCGGTGATTTTGTAACTACTGAAGATGGTACTGGTATTGTTCACACTGCCCCTACTTTTGGTGCTGATGATGCTCGAGTAGCTAAATTGGCTAGCCCTGAAATTCCGCCAATGCTAATTTTGGATGATAAAGGCAATGCTGTTCCTTTGGTTGATTTGCAAGGTAAATTTGTAGCTTCACTAGGTGAGTTTGGTGGCAAATACGTTAAGAACGAATATTATGCAGAAGGCACAGCTCCTGAAAAATCTGTTGATGTAGAGCTTGCAATCCGTTTAAAAGAAGAAAACAAAGCCTTTAAGGTTGAGAAATATGTACACAGTTATCCGCACTGTTGGAGAACTGATAAACCAGTACTTTATTATCCACTAGATAGTTGGTTCATCAAAACTACGGCCGTTAAAGAAAAAATGGCTGATTTGAACAAAACTATCAACTGGAAACCTGAAGCAACGGGTACTGGCCGTTTTGGTAACTGGTTAGAAAACTTGGTAGATTGGAACCTTTCGCGTTCTCGCTATTGGGGTACCCCATTGCCTATTTGGCGTACCGCCGATGGTTTGGAAGAAAAATGTATAGGATCGATTGCAGAGTTGAATGCAGAAATTGCAAAAGCGATCGAAGCAGGTTTGATGCCAGCTGGTTTCGAACTAAAAGATATGCACCGCCCTTATGTAGATGATGTATTTTTAGTATCATCCAAAGGCGAAAAAATGACCCGCGAAACCGACTTAATTGATGTGTGGTTTGACAGCGGCGCCATGCCTTACGCACAATGGCATTTCCCTTTTGAAAACAAGGAAGAATTTGAAAATGCTTATCCTGCAGATTTTATTGCAGAGGGTGTTGACCAAACTCGTGGTTGGTTCTTTACTTTACATGCCATTGCGGTAATGTTAAGCGAAAGCAGCGAAGAAATCAAAGCGATCAACGAACGAGTAAACAATCCTGGCATTGCTTTTAAGAATGTAGTATCAAACGGTTTAGTTTTGGATAAAAACGGTGCTAAAATGTCTAAACGTTTAGGCAACGCGGTTGATCCTTTCAAAACTATAGACACCTACAGTGCTGATGCTACTCGTTGGTACATGATTTCCAACGCATCACCTTGGGATAATTTGAAATTTAACCTAGAAGGATTGGATGAAGTACGCCGTAAATTCTTTGGAACGCTGTACAACACTTATTCTTTCTTCGCTTTATATGCTAATATCGATAAGTTTGAGATAGACTTGAACAATCAAACCCCTATTGCGCAACGCAGCGAATTAGACCGTTGGATTTTATCGTTATTGCAAAACTTAATTGCTGAAGTTGATGAAGCTTATAATACTTACGAGCCAACCAAAGCAGCAAGGGCAATCCAAAACTTTGTTGATGAGCATTTAAGTAACTGGTACATCCGCTTGTCTCGTCGTCGTTTTTGGAAAGGTGAAATGACTGCCGATAAAAAAGCAGCTTACGAAACACTGTACACTTGCTTGGTGAATATCGCACAGCTGATGTCGCCAGTAGCACCGTTTTTCTCAGATTGGTTATACCAAAACCTAACGGAGATTTTGCCAGCTGATGCAAAAGCGGAATCGGTTCATTTAACCATGTGGCCAGAAGCTGATTTAAGCGTGGTAGATAACGCATTGAATGAGCGAATGGAACTAGCGCAAAACATCTCTTCAATGGTGCTTTCGCTTCGTAAAAAAATGGGCATCAATGTGCGCCAGCCTTTGGCAAAAGTGTTGATCCCTATCTTAGATGATAACTTCAAAGATAAGGTTGAGCTAGTAAAGGACTTGATCCTTTCGGAAACCAACATTAAAGAAATATCCTACATTACCGATACCGCGGGTTTTATCAAGAAAAAGGTAAAACCAAACTTCAAAGCTTTAGGAGCAAAAGTTGGCAAGGATATGAAGTTAGTTACCGAAGTGATCAATAAAATGACACAGGAAGAACTAGCGCAATTTGAAAAAGAAGGTACTTTCTCAATACTTAATACGCAATACTCAATACTTCTGAGCGATGTAGAGATTATTGCGGAAGATATCCCAGGATGGCAAGTGACCAACATGGGCAGCTTAACTGTAGCTTTGGATATAAATATTACGCCTGAGTTGAAAAAAGAGGGTTTATCGAGAGAGTTGGTGAACAGAGTGCAAAACCTGCGTAAGGAACTTGGCTTTGAAGTGACTGATAGAATAACGGTAACTTTACAAGAGGATAACCTCGTAGCACCTGCTGTATTGAACAACAAACTGTACATTTGCACCGAAATTTTAGCGGATGATATTATTTTATCAGAAAAAGTGCTAAACGGAAACAAAATAGTGATTGAAGATGTTGAATTGGAAATTTTGATTGCCAAATTATAAACTATATGGGATCCTATCGAAGCTCAATTAAATAGTAAGCGACGTTAGGCTCCATCACCACTAAATTAATAAAGAGATGGAAAAGACTGAAAAAACACGTTACTCAGACAGCGAATTACAGGAATTCAAAGAGCTTATTTTAGAAAAGTTGAAAAGCTCGAGGGAAGAACTTCAAGCACTTACAGCATCGTTGAGCAATCCAAATTCTAACGGTACAGAAGACACCTCTGGAGCCTACAAGACATTGGAAGATGGTTCAGCGACTTTGGAAAAAGAGCAAACTAACCAATTAGCTGCACGCCAGAAAAAATTTATCGACAACCTTGAAGCTGCCTTGGTACGTATCGAAAACAAAACTTACGGTATTTGCAGGGAGACTGGTAAACTAATCCAAAAAGAACGTTTACGTGCAGTACCTCACGCCACTTTAAGTATGGAAGCTAAATTGAAACAAGGTTAATGAAGGGATATACTAAACCTTTACTCTTAATTTTCTTAGTGCTATTGGCGGATCAGGTGTTAAAAACCTGGATCAAAACCAATATGTACATAGGGCAAGAGTATAAAATTATTGGTGAATGGTTTATCATCCACTTCACCGAAAATAATGGAATGGCCTTTGGCTTGGAATTTGGCGGAGAATTCGGAAAACTGGCTTTATCATTATTTAGAATTATTGCAGTTGGCGGTATTGGTTACGGCTTACATTACCTAATTAAGCACAAATACCATCGTGGTTTAATTTTAAATGTGGCGTTAATTTTTGCCGGCGCATTAGGTAATATCATTGATTCTGTATTTTACGGCATAATTTACAAATATGCTGGATTGTTCCATGGCCGTGTAGTAGACATGTTTTACTTTCCAATTTTAAAAGGAACTTTCCCTAAATGGTTTCCTATTTGGGCAGGCGAACCTTTCGAATTTTTCAGGCCTGTTTTCAACTTAGCAGATGCTGCAATATCGGTAGGCGTTATCGCTATTTTCATCTTCCAAAAAACTTACTTTAAGGAAGAAGTTAAGGATGAAATAGGCATCAATAACGAAAGCGTAGAAGACTAATTAGATTGTAGATTGATATCAAACCTCACAGCATTAGTTGTGAGGTTTTTTGTTTGCGCTACGTTTCTGGCGCCACGTCATTGCGAAGCCCCGCCTGCTCCGATAGTTCGGAGAAACAATCCTACGACTATTCTATTAAGATTGCTTCTTGCCTCGCAATGACGTATAGATTAATTGCCTTTTTATGATTTTGAATTTGTATTTTTGATTGAAACACCACATTATGAGAACGATTCAACTAAATATACCTGACGGCTTAGATTTGAAAGATTACGATTTTTCAATGATAATAGCAGCTAAACTTTATGAAGACGCAAAACTTTCAGCAGGTCAAGCAGCTAAAATAGTTGGTTTATCAAAAAGAGCTTTTATTGAAATGTTGGGTAAATATGGTGTTTCAGTCTTCGGTGAAAAGATTTCTGATTTACATTCAGATATAGAAAATGCCTAAGGTTATTATCTCAGATACTAGTACATTAATACTCTTTCACAAAATTGATGAGTTTAATTTATTGCAGAATGTATACGGAGAATTAATCACTACACCTGAAGTTGCGAATGAATTCGGAGAACAGTTACCTGAATGGAGTAAAATCCAGAGTGTATCTGACAAAAAATATCAGATTTTCCTGGAAACGCAAATTGACTGCGGTGAGGCAAGCGCAATCGCATTAGCGTCTGAATTTGAAGATGTTTTATTATTACTTGATGACTTAAAAGCTCGCAAGTTAGCTACCCAACTAAACTTTAAAATTACTGGAGCTCTTGGAATAATACATAAAGCAAATGCAGCTTATTGAAAAAGTAAAGCCCTTAGTTAGTAAATTATTGTTAACAGATTTTAGGATAGCAGACAACATTGTAGATGAGCTTCTAAGGCTACAACGAATAACCTTAAAAGTTAGGAACTTTGCCATGCAAAAATTCACACCCATTATTTTAGTATTAGTCACTTTAAGCCTTTCAAACTTCGCTCAAAAAAGTATCAGCTTATTTAACGGAAAAGATTTAACTGGCTGGCATGCTGATGTTCCCGGAAAAGACAAAAACCCAGATACAGCTGCATCTTTTGTTGTAAGAGATGGGAAATTGGTAAGCATGGGTGACCCTCGTGGGCATTTAATCACTGACGCCAGCTATGGTGACTACCGCTTAGAAGTAGAGTATCGCTTTGCGGGAAAACCTGGAAACTGTGGTGTATTGGTGCATGTTTCTACACCACGTGTGCTATACAAAATGTTCCCAAAATCATTAGAAGTGCAAATGCAACATCTTGACGCTGGTGACTTTTGGTGCATCGGTGAAGATATTACTGTACCGAATATGGAAGAGCGACGGGGACCAAAAACGGAATGGAGCATTGACCAAAAAAAAGGCAGGCGAATTAAAAACCTAACGGATGATTCAGAGAAACCCTTGGGCGAATGGAATACCATGCGAATTGAGTGCTTAAAGGATAAAGTGCGGGTTTGGGTTAATGGCATATTAGTTAACGATGGCTACAATTGTACTGCGGAAAAGGGACAAATTGCGCTGCAAGCTGAAGGTAGCGAAGTTGAATTTAGGAAGTTGCAATTAACACCAATTAAGAAACTAAGTAACTAACCCGTTGGTTGTCAACATTAGCGTATAGTGATCCATAAAAAACGAAAATAATCTGCTCATTTAATGGCATTTGGCTCAGTTTTGGCTTACACCAACAAAATTGTTTATGGATTTAAATGAATCACAACATCTAAATTGTAAACACACAAAATTGAAATATTATGAAACGTTTATTTGCAATTGCGCTTTTAGCGCTAACAACAGCTACTATTAGCTTACACGCTCAACAAGTTGATTTGAGAAAGAAAATTTCGGTTAGCGGCACTGCTGAAACTGAAGTTACTCCAGATATTATTTATATCAACATTTCTTTAAAGGAATATTTAAAGGACGGTAACAGCAAGAAAAAAGTGGACATTACTACTTTGGAAACCCAACTATTTAATGCGGTACAAAAAGCAGGTATTCCAAAAGAAAACTTAACCATCAACAACTTAAGCAGCTGGAACTATGTAACCGATAAAAAGAAAAAGGATCCAGATTTTTTGGCAAGCAAACAATACCGCTTAAAGGTTGCTGATTTAAACAAATTCAATCTGATTTTAGAGAGTATTGATGCTAAAGGTATTGCAAGTACTAACATTGATGGATACGATTACAGCAAAATTGAATCCTTAAAAAAAGAACTGAAAATTAAAGCATTATTGGCCGCTAAAGAAAAAGCTGCCTATATGGTGGAAGCCTTAGGTGATAAATTAGGTAGCGTGCTTGATATACAAGATGTAGGCGACAATGGCGGAATGATGGTTCCTCAGTACAGAAACTACGCCATGAAAGCTGAAACGGCCATGGATGCCGCATCAGCTCCTGAAATTGACTTTAAAAAGATTAAATTAAGCTTTACCGTTAACACCGTTTTTGAGATAAAATAATTTTTTTTGATAATTTTGTGAACCTATCATCGTACATGATGATAGGTTTTTTTATTTAAAAGCAGCGCTAGCCGCTACCAAGAACTCACCTTAATGATTTAAAACCATGAAAAAATTACTTTACAGTTTAGCTTTATTTTTTACGCTCACTACAAGTGCAACTAGCTACGCAACGGCTGCAGAAAAACCAAAGACCGAGTTAACTGCCGAGCAAAAAGCCGAGTTAGACTATATTACTAAACGCGTGGAAGAAATCAAGTCGATGGACAAATCAACTTTGAGTAAATCGGAAAGAAAAGCGCTTAAAAAAGAGGTGAAAGAGCTTAAAAGGAGATCTGATTTCTTAAGTCAAAACGTTACGCTATCACTTGGTGCTATCATTATTATTCTATTGTTGTTGATCTTGATCCTTTAATTTTTTCTCATCAGATAGTGGTACGCAGAACAATTTTTTAACAATGGTTGTTATAGCTACGTAAAACTTAAAATTATACTGATGAAAAAGATTATTTATCCGCTATTATTAGTGTGTACACTAATGTTTAATTTCAATTTCGCCTATGCAAATGATGATAAGTCGAAAGCTAAAGAACTTACCACCGAGCAACGTGCAGAGTTAAACAGAATTATTTCCAGGGTTGAAGAAATTAAAGCCATGGACAAATCAAAACTAAGCAGAGAAGAGAAAAAGGAACTTCGCAAAGAGCTTAAAGAGATGAAGAAAAAAGCGAACTCAATGAGTGGCGGCGTTTATTTATCTGTTGGCGCAATCATCATCATTATCTTATTATTGATTTTGATCCTTTAGGAAACAAAAAAACCCAGAACATTCTGGGTTTTTTTGTTTTTATCGACCTTAGTCGATCATATCAAATCCGGTATATTTCACTAAAGCCTCCGGAATTTTAATTCCGTTTTCAGTTTGGTAATTTTCTAAAATTGAGGCAACAATACGAGGTAGCGCCAAAGCACTGCCATTAAGCGTATGTGCCAATTGCGTTTTGCCTTCTTTGCCCTTGAATCTTAATTTCAAGCGGTTACTCTGGTAAGTTTCAAAGTTCGACACCGACGAAACTTCCAACCAACGCTGCTGAGCGGCACTCCACACTTCCATATCATAAGTCATAGCACTAGTGAAGCCCATATCACCGCCGCACAAGCGTAGTACACGGTAATGCAAACCAAGCTCTTTTAACAACGATTGTACGTACTGGCTCATGTCTTCCAAAGTTTCGTAAGACTTGTCAGGATGTGTAATTTGAACTACTTCAACCTTGTCGAATTGATGTAAACGGTTTAAACCACGTACATGCGCACCATAAGAACCTGCTTCCCTACGGAAACAAGGTGTATATCCGGTATTTTTAACTGGCAAATCTTCTTCCTTCAAAATTACATCACGGTACAAATTGGTTACAGGAACCTCAGCAGTTGGGATCAAATAAAGATCGTCTACACCAACGTGGTACATCTGTCCTTCTTTATCAGGCAATTGCCCTGTACCAAAACCAGAAGCAGCATTAACTAAATGAGGAACTTGCATTTCTTTATATCCAGCAGCAGTAGCATGATCTAAAAAGAAATTGATCAAAGCACGTTGCAATCTCGCCCCTTTACCTTTGTAAACAGGAAAGCCGGCTCCAGTAATTTTTGTTCCTAATTCAAAATCGATGATTTCATATTTGGCAGCTAACTCCCAGTGTGGCAAAGCATTTTCAGGCAAAGCCGATGGATCACCGTGGGTATAAACTACTTCGTTATCATCAGCTGTGCTACCAGCTTTTACCAAATGATATGGTAAGTTAGGCAATTGCACAATAAGTGATTGCTGTTGCTCTTCCAAAGCAGTAAGCTGCTCGTTCAACTGCTTAATTTTCTCCTTATGAGATGCAGTATTTGCTTTTACAGCCTCGGCTTCATCTTTCTTGCCATTACGCATTAGCTCACCAATTTGTTTGGCAGCAGTATTTGCTTCAGCTTGTAAACTATCCAAAGAGGACTGTGTAGATCGGCGTTCTTCATCAACAGCGATGATTTGATCTACCAATTCTACCTGTTTAAAGTTACGAACGCTCAAACGCTCTAAAACTTTCTCTCTATTTTCACGGATATAGTTAACTTGCAGCATTATTTATAATTTTTGACAAAGATAATAAGAGTTTTCAGTTTTCAGTTGGCAGTTTTAAATCGGCTTATCTCAATACTCAATACTCAATACTATGCAGGGAAAGCTTTATATCGTACCTACACCTATCGGCAACTTGGAAGATATGACTTTTAGGGCCATCAGGATTTTGAAAGAGGTGGATTTGATTTTGGCAGAAGATACTCGTACGAGCGCTCCTTTGTTGAAGCACTTTGGCATTGACAAGCGAGTTTTTGCTCATCACCAGCATAATGAACATAAAGCTACAGCAGAGATCATCAAGTTTTTGAAGGACGGAAAAAATATTGCTTTAATTTCTGATGCAGGCACTCCTGCCATTTCCGATCCTGGCTTTTTCTTAGTTCGCGAAGCGATAAAGGAGCAGTTTGAAGTTTGCTGCTTGCCTGGCGCTACTGCTTTTGTTCCAGCATTGGTGAACTCGGGCTTACCTAATGATCAATTTATTTTTGAAGGATTTTTACCTGTAAAAAAAGGTCGCCAAACACGATTAAAAATACTTGCCGAGGAAGAAAGGACCATGATTTTTTATGAAAGTCCGCACCGGTTGCTGAAAACCTTGGCCGAATTTGCGGAGTTTTTTGGGGAAGATAGACAAGTTTGCGTAAGTAGAGAATTGAGTAAAATGTACGAAGAAAATGTTCGTGGCACAGTTATGGAAGTAAAATCACACTTTGAAAACAATATTTTAAAAGGAGAATTCGTAATTTGTGTTGGTGGAAATGAGAAAAAGGACAGAAGAATGAAGAATAAAGATAAGTATGGAAAAGTTGATAGTTAGGGATAGCTGTGGTCATGCTGAATTTATTTCAGCATCCGCTAGTAAGACAATAGTTATTATAAACTGATGCTGAAATAAATTTAGCATGAAGAAAAAAAAATAAAAATGGTACGTGGTGGAAGCGTTTACATTTTAACAAACTATGACAATGAGGTACTTTATATTGGCGTAACATCTGATTTACTTGCAAGGATTGTTGAGCATAAAGAGAAATATTATCCAAGCTCATTTACATCAAAATACAATTGTTATAAATTGGTTTATTATGAGCATTTCATTAGTATTGAAGAAGCCATAATTAAGGAAAAACAGCTCAAAAACTGGAAAAGACAATGGAAAATAAATCTAATCCATAATTTTAATCCCGATTGGGAAGATTTATTTTACAAATTAGATGAACAAAACTAGACACCCCGTCATGCTGAATTTATTTCAGCATCGGCTATATTTAAACTCTTGTAAAACTGATGCTGAAATAAATTCAGCATGACGAAACTCCTAATTAAGCAAAATATATAAGGACAATACTGAATAATATTAAACCATGATTAACATCGATAGATTTTTGGCAGACGAGCAAGACCCGAAAGCCGTAGAAAAAGTAGCTGGTAAATTAAATGACCTACTTACCAGCGGCGAAGAGATTTTATACTTAGCAGTACAAAAAAAACCAGCGGTAAACTTATTGCCCGATTGCATTGCCATCAGCAATAAAAGAATTTTTTACTGCTCACCAAGCAATTTGGGCTTAACCATGAACTTTAAGGACATCTCTTGGAAGAACATTAAAGAGGTTTCTTTTAAAGAAGGTCTATTGGGATCAAAGTTCATTTGTGTACCACAATCGGGAGAAAATATTGTTACCGATTTTATTCCGAAAGTACAAGTAAGAAAATTACATCAGGCGGCAAACCAGCAGCTCGAAGAGTACAAAGAAATGTTACGTCAACAGAAGTTAGAAGAAAATCGTGCTTCTGCGTCGTCATTCACTGTTCCTGCACCTGTAATTGACTTGCCAATTGAGGAAGCTGTTTTAATTCCGGAAGTAATTCAACCTGAAATAAGTAAGGAAGATGAAGTTGAGCAGAAACTAATTAAGCTTAAAGGTTTATATGACAAGCAGTTGATTACCAGAGAAGAGTATGAACACAAAAAAGCCGCAATTTTAGATAGCATGTAATCAGCTTATCCGTCACCCTGAATTTATTTTACTGCGTAGCTTTCCGCTTCGCTATAGGTCAGGGTCGGTTTTGCTAACGGATGCTGAAATAAATTCAGCATAACGATGTCGAAAAGACACTAATAATGACAAAAAAAACGACTTTTTTAGCACTTTCGAGTGCACTACTAATGTGGTTGGCTTGGCCACCACATACTTGGTTGGCACCACTACTATTTATTGGTTTGGTGCCGTTACTCATAGCACTTAAGCAGGTGATAACCACTTCCGACACAAAAACTGGGAAGAAGGTATTTCTTACCGCAGGTCTTACTTTTTTAGTATGGAATACCGCCTCAATTTACTGGGTTTTTAACTCCATAAATGCAGTAAACAGTGGCTTTATTGGAGCAATCATTTCCTTGCTGGTTTCTTTGATTCCCTACGGATTGGGTGCCTTTTTAATGACATCAGCCTTTTGGCTTTATTACCGATTTAGCACCTACACCAACAATAAAATTATTGCCTATGTTGCACTCATTGCTTTTTACATTAGCTTGGAGTACTTGCACCAAACTTGGGATTTAGCTTTCCCATGGATGACATTAGGAAATGGTTTTGCAGGCCTTCATCAAGCCGTTCAATGGTACGAGTTTACCGGAGTTTACGGTGGCTCTTTATGGATTTTGCTGAGCAACATCATTGCTTTTGAAGCTTACCTGCAGCTCAAAACACAAAAAAAATATCTGTTAACTGGAATTTGGGTGCTTTTGTTAGCGTTACCAATTAGCTATTCCATTTATCGCTATCAAAATTATACGGAGAAAAATGTACCCGTAAATGTGGTAGCGGTACAGCCAAATATTGATCCTTACGAAAAATACGGATCTACCTCTGCCTACGAACAGTTACAAATCCTTACCCATCTCTCAGATTCTGTTGGGCAAACTAATACAGAATATTTTATTTGGCCTGAAACTGCTATTCCAAATTATGCAGATGAAGAACGAATTAGAGGGAACAGCGATTTTATTGCAGCTCAGCAGTTCTTATCAAAATATAAAAACGGAACTTTAATTACAGGGATCGAAAGCGTACGGTATTATAACGACAAACGTACTTTATCAGCTAAAGTAAATCCTGATGGTGGATACTACGACAATTACAACGCGGCAGTACAAATTGAAAACTCTGCTAACGTTGCATTTTATCATAAATCTAAATTGGTTCCAGGAGTTGAAAAGATGCCATTTCCTAAAGTGTTTTCATTTTTAGGGCCTGTTTTTGCAAAACTAGGCGGCAGTGTTTCTGGTTGGGGCTGGCAAGAAGAACCAGGGGTTTTTTATGCTTACAGCGGAATAGGTGTAGCACCGGTAATTTGCTACGAGTCCATCTGGGGCGATTGGGTAGCTGGCTCGATAAAACAAGGTGCGCAATTCATCGCCGTGATTACAAATGACGGCTGGTGGGGAAACACCTCGGGAAAAGACCAGCACTTTTTATACGCAAAGCTACGTTCTATCGAGACGAGAAGATATGTGGTTCGATCTGCTAATACTGGCATTTCTGGTTTTATCAATCAGCGTGGTGATATAGTTCAGCAATCTAAGTGGTGGACTAGAACTGCGCTAAAGGCAGATATCAACCTCAATGATGAAATAACCTTTTACGTTAAAAACGGCGATTATATCGCAAAGATATGTGTAGGTTTAGCTTTATTGGCGGCTGCATTTCTTCTCTTGAAAAAATGGATTTTAAAATAATTGGAGCAGTAAAATGATACTTTTGTTGGTTCAAAGACAAAAAATAAAATGATGATTAAAAATAGAGGTTCGTTAAATTTCTTTTTCCTGTTGGTAATTGTTGCGCTAAACCTAGGCTGCGACCAGGTATCAAAAATTATAGTTCGAAAAAATCTAGTTCCATACGAACAAATTACCGTCATTAAAGATCATTTCATTTTAACAAAAGTGGAGAATACTGGCGCTTTTTTAAGTGCCGGAAGCAACCTGCCTAACTTCATCAGAACCTTGACACTTACCATTTTACCTGTATTGGTTTTAGGCTACGGTTTTTGGTTTATATATAGCCACCGAAACTTGCCGAGGCTGATGCAAGTAGGTATTTGTTTTCTAATTGGTGGAGGTATTGGCAATATCTACGACAGAATTGTACATGGATCGGTAACTGATTTTATGCACATGGATTTTATACTTTTTAGGACTGGTATATTCAACTTAGCTGATGTTTCTATTATGACCGGCATCGGCCTGCTGCTAGTTAATAATTTGATGGCATCCAAAGCTAGAAGAGAAATGGAAGAAGAAGAAGAAGAAGAGTTAGCGACTGATCAAAGAGAGCACTAGAACTAAACGCTGGCATTTTGGTTTTTCACATCGAAAGCATCGCGTAAGCCAATAGCGATTAGGTTGAAAGCATACACCGTTAACATAATGGCCAAGCCTGGCAATACCGCTAAATAAGCAGCATCCATAATGATGTAACCGTAGTGTTCTTTAATCATTGTACCCCAACTAGGCATTGGCGGCTGGGCACCAAATCCTAGGAAGCTTAGACCAGTTTCTAATAAAATAGCCGAGGCAAAATTAGCCGATGCAACCACCAGAATTGGTCCGGCGATGTTAGGTAAAATGTGTCGGATAATCGTTCTACTGTTAGAAAATCCCAATGCTTTAGCCGCTTCTACAAATTCTACCTGCTTTAATGCCATCACTTGGCCACGTACCAAACGGGCAACATCTACCCATGTGGATAAACCAACGGCAATAAATATCTGCCAAAAACCTTTACCCAAAGCAAATGAAATAGCTATTACGAGTAGCAACGAAGGCAAAGACCATATTACATTCATAAACCAACTTACAACGGCATCAATTTTTCCTCCAAAATAACCTGCAACAGCTCCCAACCCTACGCCAATAAGCATCGAAATTATAACAGCCATTAAACCTACCGACAGCGATACCCGTACTCCCAAGATAAGTCTGCTCAACATATCTCTACCATACATATCGGTACCTAGCCAAAAGGTTTGTTTGTATACATTTTCGCCAGCAATTAATGGATAAACCTGCTCTTCCGACTGTTCGTCGTCGCCAATATATTCTTTAGCAAAAACTTTCTTACCCACTATACGATAAGAGGTGATAGGAATGCTTTTGAAATTAGCCCCTTGTCCGTAAAGCATCTTTTCAAAAAAGTTAACTTGCCTAATCTTATCGTTTCTGCTAATTATTAAGAACTGAAAGGTGCGACCAGGTTTTTTATTGCTTAACTGCAGGTTCATGGTATTGGCATAGGGTGTTTGGTCGGGCGTAATTAAATAGCCTAATATGCCAACAACCACTAAAAAAACGATGAAAATTAAACCTATTAATGCGAATGTATTGCGTTTAAATTTTTTCCAAACTTTTGCAGACTGTGTATGATTTGCCATTTTATTTTACCATTCGGCCTTTCCAATTGTATTTTCCTGAATTTCCTGCAATGCCAATATAAATAAAGTAGATGACATGCAGAACATTTAATAATGGCAGCAATAACAATAGCGACTTACGCTTGAAAAAGCCCATCATCTTGTAAAGAAAAACAAATTCTACCAATAATTTAGAAATAATTTGAAACAATAAGAATGGC
This sequence comes from Pedobacter sp., assembly GCF_965249885.1. Taxonomy (GTDB): domain Bacteria; phylum Bacteroidota; class Bacteroidia; order Sphingobacteriales; family Sphingobacteriaceae; genus Pedobacter. The sequence continues at coordinate 1,208,280 of NZ_OZ252254.1, forward strand.
AAAAATCCATCAAAAAAAACACAAAGAATAGCATTTGATACGATACTTACGTTAAATAGCCAAATGCTTACACCAAGTATAATTACTGACTTATCTTTATACCTCGTACTTTTTGATGCCCATCGCTTACGCTGTTGTATAAATTCCTTTAAGGTAGGCTTGGCGTGTGTGTAAACAACAGCATCTTTGCTTTTTAAAAACCCTATCTTATCACCATAAACTGCAGCCATTTTATGAAGAAGCAGCTCATCATCTCCAGAAGCCAGATCATCTATACCTGTGAATCCTCCTACATCAAAAAAAGCCTTCTTTTCATAGGCCAAATTAGCGCCGTTGCAAGTACTCGGATTTTTATTACCAATTGTGGAAGCCCCTAAACCAATGAGGTAGGCAAACTCCAACGACTGAAGTCTTTCGAAAATATCCTTCTCTTCATCGTAAGCCACTGGCGAAGAAATCATCTTATAACCATGCTCTTCATAGTACCCCACTACAGTTTCCAACCAGTTACGACCCATCCTACAATCTGCATCTGTAGTAACAATTAAACTCCCCACAGCCTCGCCTATGGCCCTTTGTATCGCCATTTTTTTATACGAATTAAGCGCCTGAGGTTCATTTAACTGGATAAGCTTAACGCCAGGATAACTATTAACTATCTCTGCAGTGCGGTCTATAGAATGATCATCAATGATAATCAACTCGAAAAGTTCTTTAGGATAATTTTGAGCTAATACATCGTCTATTGTTTTAGCAATTTTATCTTCTTCATTACGAGCAGCAATAATGATGGAAACACGGGTTTTAAGTTTGCTTGGCGTGACGCTATAATACTTTATTTTGGCCCATCCAGCGATAAATGTAATTACCACAAAAATGTAGATGAACGTAAGGAAAACAGAGAAGTAGCTAATTGCGCTGATTATTTCCAAAGAAGTTAAGTTTAAATACAAAATATGAGCCTAAGATAGCAGGAATTATGATATTGAGTAGCCAAATGCTGGTAATGCAGGCCACAACGGCAGTTTTTTCAGTGGTGATGTAATTGAAAAAAAACAGGGCGGTAAAACTTCTAACTCCCCAGTCCAACAAATCTAATGACGGCAAAATTGATTGCACAAAAAACAAAATAGGCACAAACAACAAGATGTCCATCACCTGTAAACTGGGAATAAGCCATAAAAACATCAAAACATACTGCGATGTAAATACTGCGTATCTGGCTAAACAAAACAACAGAATTGAAGACAATTCCTCTTTGCTGTATCTTGCTAAAACTGAATAAAATTTATGGTACTTGCGAGTAAATTTGAAAGAGAGTAAAAGATTATTTAGCCACTTAATGTTGAAATAAAATATGACAAAGAAAACGACAAATGCCGCGGAAGCGACACATAGCAACGCAAATAACGAAATAGAAATAGGAATGAAACGGTACACAAAAACACATACCGCTATGGCCCCAAATACGTTGGTTAGCACTAACTGACCGATATTACCTACGGCCATGGCTACTACACCTACAACTCTCCGCTTAGGCGAAAGAAAAAAAACACGCCCTCCAAATTCTCCCAATCTATTCGGTGTAAAAACAGCCCATGTCAATCCACAAAAAACTGATTCAACAGCTCTCCACAGGCTAATTTTCTCAACCCGTTCAATTAACTTTTGCCATTTGCCGGCTTCTAGTCCCCAATTAAGTAACATTAGTAAAAAGGCGCTTCCTAGTACGAGGAAAATTTCTTTGGCCGGAATGTTATGAATCAGATTGATGAAATCCTGAAGATTGCCACGCTGTGTTAATTTTTTATAAATGAACCAAAAGGCAAAAGCAACTACGGCAATTTTAATAATATTGGTAAGTATCTTCTTATAATTTGGACTCACAACGCTGCTTTTGGTGTGTGCAAATATGGTTAATCTAGTTGAGTTAGGCATAAAAAACGCGGTGTAAATTTACATTAACAACAATTGCGCAAATAAGTTCTACTTTTGTGTTATGCTGACTGAAAAAAAGGAACGTATAATATTAGGCGTTGACCCTGGAACTGCCATTATGGGCTATGGAGTGATTTTAGAGAAGGGAAACAAAATGGAACTGTTAAGTATGGGTGTGGTTCGCATGGATTATTTAGATGATCACTTCCTTAAGCTACAGCGAATTTTCGAAAAAACGATTGGCCTAATTGATAGCTATAAACCTGATGCCCTCGCTATTGAAGCTCCCTTTTATGGCAAAAACATTCAGGTGATGCTGAAGTTAGGTAGGGCCCAAGGCATTGCAATGGCCGCAGCACTATCACGCAATATCCCAGTAACTGAGTATGCTCCCCGCAAAATAAAGCAATCGATTACGGGCAAGGGAACGGCAAGTAAGGAACAGGTGGCAGCTATGTTGCAACGTTTATTAAACTTTAATGAAACTCCCGAATTTTTGGATGCTACTGATGGTTTAGCCGTAGCAGTTTGCCATTCGTTCCAAAAAATTCCAACCAGTGGTGGCAGAAGCAAAACATATACAGGTTGGGAAGCCTTTGTAAGCGACAATAAAAAAAGGGTGAAGTAGCTTAATTTTTATGTAAAGCTTTCTTCGGAAAAACTAACGATGCGATGATGCTCAAAGCTAAAATAGCTACAATTACAATCAGTGAATGTTCCGTAGTGAATCCCCAGGCTTTAAGGTAGCCATGTGCTAACATTTTCACGCCGATGAAAGTTAGCAATACAGCTAATCCAGTTTTTAGATAGTGGAATTTATGGATGATATTCACTAACAAAAAGAACATGGAACGCAATCCCATAATGGCGAAGATATTGGAAAAGAAGACGATGTAAGCATCTTTAGTTACCGCAAAAATTGCTGGGATGGAATCTACTGCAAAAATGAGATCGGTAAACTCAACGATTAGCAAAACCAAAAATAACGGCGTAATGTATCGTTTACCGTGAATTTTATGGAAGAAATTTTTGCCTTCATATTTCGGATGGATCTTAAAAAATCTTGAAGCAAACTTTACAACAGGGTGATTTTCAGGATCGATTTTATCATCTTCCTCTTTTGAAAAGAACATTTTAACTCCAGTAAAAACTAGAAAGGCACCAAATAAGTACAATATCCAATCGAAACGTGTGATTAACGCTGCTCCCACGAAAATGAATATAAAGCGCATAATAATTGCGCCTAATATGCCCCAAAACAACACTCGATGATAATATTTCTCAGGAACAGAAAATGCAGAGAAAATAAGTACTATAACAAAGATATTGTCAACCGAAAGGGCATATTCAACTACATATCCAGTCAAAAATTCGATGCCTAAATTTTGACGGTATACCTGTAAACTGGCTTCGAAATTACCCGGGATAATACTGATAGGATGTTTATGCGCCTTTATCACCTCTTGCAAACGAGCCATGCTATCAATGCCATGCAAGTAATCGCCTTTTAAAACCAATAGCAAATAAAAACTCAAAGCAAATACTACCATGATAAAACTCATGATGCCTGCCTGTTTTAGGCTTACTACATGTTCTCTTTTGCTAAAAAGCCCTAAATCTAAGGCTAGGATAAATACGATGAAAAGTAGAAATCCGCCAATGAATAATAATTCGTGCGACATTATTTTTTACGTTCTGTTGTATATTTTACCAATTGCTGTAACCCTGTTTTGGCATCACCGTCTGGAAACGAGTCTAAGACAGCGAAGGCTTTATTTTGGTATTCGAGCATTTTTTGATTCGCATAATGAACCCCCTCGTTGGCATTTACAAAATCAATGATCTCTTGTATCTTTTTTGGATCATCGTTATGGTTTTTTACCAAATTGATAACTCTTTTACGTTCACTTTTCTCTACTCTATTAAGCGCATAAATCAATGGTAGGGTTACCTTTTTTTCCTTAATGTCAATTCCTAAAGGTTTTCCCACATCATCAGTTCCAAAGTCAAATGTATCATCCTTAATTTGAAATGCAATCCCGACCAACTCACCAAATAACCGCATTTTTTCTACGTCCGATTCGGAAGCACCAGTTGAGGCAGCCCCACATGCACAGCAAGATGCAATAAGAGAGGCGGTTTTCTGACGGATTACATTGAAATACAGCTCTTCGCTTATGTCCATCCTGCGCACTTTCTCTACTTGCAAAAGCTCACCTTCGCTCATTTGCTGCACTGCTTCTGACACTATCTTCAACAATTGAAATTCGTTGTTGTTTACCGAAAGTAGCAATCCTTTAGACAGTAAATAATCACCTACTAAAACTGCTATTTTGTTTTTCCAAAGTGCATTGATGGAAAAAAAACCTCGTCGCTCGTAGGCATTATCAACCACATCATCGTGCACCAAAGTGGCAGTGTGCAAAAGCTCAACCAAAGCAGCACCACGATGCGTTGATTCAACAATACCTCCACAAAGTTTTGCAGCAAAAAAAACGAACATAGGTCGCATTTGCTTTCCCTTACGCTTTACAATGTAATGAGTAATTCGGTTCAACAAAGGCGCACTGCTTTGCATCGAGTCCTTGAATTTTATTTCAAAGGCATCAATTTCTGCTGCAATAGGTTGCTTTATTCGATCTATTTGAGACATTGACAAAAATGTGTTTGCAAACTTAGTTGAATTTCTATTAAAAGCGTATTTTTAATTCAACTATTCACATGAAATAGGCGCTCCATTTATTCATTTATACCGCTCACTGACATAACAACTCAGGCCAATGAAAGTAATTTTAAAAATACTCCTTGTTATCATCGTTCTTTTAGGAGCGATTTATGTCCTTGGACCTAGTCCGTCCAAACCAAAATATGATGTTTCAATGCCGCACGTTCCGAGCATCGATTCTTTGGTTTCCTACGTCAAATATCAAGAAAGTAGACACCAAATAAAGCCTGGAAATGAAGCTGAAATAGTTTGGGCAGATAGCGCACATCAGCAAACCGAATATGCGGTGGTATACCTACATGGGTTTTCAGCTTCAAAAGAGGAAGGAAATCCTGTGCATTTCACCTTTGCAAAAGCTATTCACGCCAATCTGTATCTCAGTAGATTGTCAGATCATGGCATTGATACAATTGCTCCAATGCAATACCTCACTGCGGATCGTCTTTGGGAAAGTGCTAAAGAAGCACTGGCAATTGGCAAGAAGCTGGGTAAAAAGGTGATTTTGGTAGGCACATCCACCGGCGGAACACTAGCGCTACAACTTGCAGCGGCCTATCCAGATGTCAATAGTCTGATTTTGCTATCTCCAAACATTGCCATTAACGACAGTAAAGCTTGGTTATTGAACAATCCTTGGGGTTTGCAAATTGCTCATTTGGTAACTGGGAGCGACGAACGCTTTTTAACAGGAAAAACGCCGATTTATAAGAGATATTGGTACAGCCATTACCGCTTGGAGTCGGTAGTGCAGTTACAGGAAATGCTGGAGAGTAGCATGAATAAAGCTACATTTGAGCGTGTAAAGCAACCGGTTTTACTTCTCTACTATTATAAAAACGACCAGCAACAGGATCCCGTGGTAAAAGTATCAGCTATGCTAAAAATGTTTGACGAGTTGGGCACACCTGCAACTGAAAAACAGAAAGTCGCCTTACCGAACGCCGGAAATCACGTGATAGGATCGTACATTACCTCTAAAGATGTTAAAGGAGTTGAAAATGCCATCAGCAAGTTTGCAGAAAAACTAACAGCAACACGTTAATGAAGAAAAAAGTACAATTGGTTTTAGGGAGCGGCGGCGCCAGAGGTTTAGCACATATTGGCGTAATTGAACAGTTAGAAAATGACGGCTATGAAATTTGCGAAGTGGTTGGCTGCTCCATGGGAGCGGTAGTGGGCGGATTATATTGTGCTGGCTTTTTAGGCGAATACAAGAATTGGCTAGCTAGCTTAACTCGCGGCAATGTTTTTAGTTTGGTTGATTTTACATTTAATAGCCGTGGTTTTGTAAGAGGCGAAAAAATTTGGACACTTATCGCTAAAATTACTGGCGACCAACAAATTGAAAAACTTAAAATTCCGTTCACCGCCATTGCTACGGATATGATTCAGATGGAAGAAGTACATTATACCTCAGGCGATTTGTTTGCTGCACTACGATCTACCATTTCCATCCCCGGTGTTTTTACACCAGTAATTGAAAACAACAGTGTGTTGGTAGACGGTGGGGTTCTTAACCCATTACCTATTAACGTGATCAAAAAACGTAGTGACGCCATTGTGGTTGCAGTAAATATTAATGGAAAAAACACACTAGCGGTTAACGAAGAAATTAAAGAGAAAAATCAAAGCTGGTTGCAACGCTATTGGAAAAACACGCCTAAAATATCCTTTTTTGATTTAATGAACACTTCATACGATTTTACACAAGATAGGCTGGCACAACTTACTATTGAGCACTACCAGCCCGATTTGGTTGTAGAAGTACCTAGAAATGCTTGCGGAACTTTTGATTTTCACAAATCTGTACAATTGATAGAAATGGGAAAACAGGCTTACCATAAAGCCAAAACAAGCCGCAAGCTAAATGCAAATTAATGTACCTTTGCGCCAAGTATAAATTTTCTTTTTATGATGGAATGGCAAAGCCTGCTTTCGGCAAAACGTTGGGGACACGAAGACAAAGCAATTCGTGACAATGACGATGCAAGATCGCAGTTTCAAATAGACTACGACAGACTGATTTTCTCCTCGCCTTTTAGAAGGTTACAAAATAAAACACAGGTATTTCCTTTACCAGGCAGTGTATTTGTGCACAATCGGCTAACGCATAGCCTCGAGGTGGCCAGCGTAGGCAGGTCATTAGGACGGATTTTCTACAACCAAACCAAAAAAGACAACCCTAATATTGATATCGAAGTGCCTTTAATGAGTGAGGTAGGCAATATTGTCGCTGCTGCAGCCCTAGCCCACGATTTAGGCAATCCCGCGTTTGGACACTCAGGCGAGGCAGCCATTTCAAGATATTTTACTAACGGCGAGGGCAAGTTTTACCTCGATCAGTTGGAAGAACACCAGAAAAAAGATTTTACCAATTTTGAAGGTAACGCCAACGCTATTCGTATCCTAACACATCCTTTTGAAGGGAAAGGAAATGGCGCTTATGCCCTCACCTATGCTACTTTAGCCGCTATTGGCAAATATCCTTGCGAATCTGCTATTGGTGGCGATAAATCAAAACTACATCGTAAAAAGTATGGCTTTTTTCAATCGGAAAAAGAGATTTTTAGAAAAATTGCCAATGAACTGGGAATGATAAAGGACAACGACAGCCCATTGGGATATTTTCGTCATCCTTTAACTTACTTAGTGGAAGCAGCCGATGATATTTGCTATGGAATTATTGATTTGGAAGATGCGCATCGATTGCAGATCTTGAGTTTCGAAGAGGTTAAAAACTTATTGCTGCCTTTGTGCAATAGCGACAAGTTGGAAACGCGGCTAAATGATGATTTAGAGGATGATGATGCCAAGGTGAGTTTATTAAGAGCGAAAGCTATCAGCACTTTAATTTACGAGTGCTCGACTATTTTTTACACCGCTCAGAAAGAAATACTTAGTGGTATATTTAATAAGAGCCTAACTGATGCTCTACCTGAAAATTATGCAACTGCTTGGAAAAAAATTGAGCAAATCTCAGTGGAGAAAATATATAATTTCCAGTCGGTGATTGCCAAAGAGGTATCAGGCTATAAAGTAATGGCAGGTTTGTTGGAAGAGTTTGTTCCCGCACTAGTAAATAACGACACCCACTATTATAAAAAGTTGGTAAAACTAATTCCTAAACAGTTCCATACCGAGAGAACAGATCTGTATTCGAGGGTACAAAGCGTTTTGGATTTTGTATCAGGCATGACTGACCTGTATGCTGTGGAGTTGTATGGAAAGATTAAAGGAATTTCGTTTCCATCGGTGACTTAGTACATTCGTTAATAAAACGCATTGCGAGGTACGAAGCAATCTTACAACTATAGTTATCTAGACATTTCGCTTTAAGATTGCCTCGTACCTCGCAAGGACGAGCAGTATAAAAAATGGTCGGTACTTCATCAGCACCGACCATTTTTTACTTTTTATTTTTTACTTATCTACCTTGACCCATGCCGCCGCCCATACCGCCGCCTTGTTGTTGGTCTTGCTTAATATCGTCGTTTTTGATTTTCTTTTTCTCAGTAAACTTCAACTTACCAAACTTGTAGCTAAAGTTTAAGCCAATTTGACGTAGCGGATAGTAGATATTTTGTGTTTGGAAGGCAGCCGCCGATTGAGATTCAGTTTTAATATGTAAATCCCTATTGAACGGATTCAATAAATTCAACCCAATGGTTCCTTGTTTTTTCATGATGTCTTTTTTAACGGCACCTCCGTAAAAGAACATTGGATCTGTTTTACTCTGGAAAGTATAGCGAGGTGAGTTTACCACACCGAACAATTCTAAATTCCATCCACCTTTGAAAGCAGTAGCAGAGCGCATGAAGAAATTATAGTTAATATAAGTACCTTCATTCATACCTTGTAAATTCTGTCTGTTTCTAATTTCATAAGTATTTACCGCAATATTACTCATCAATGTCCATTTTGGTGTTGGGTTATAGGAGCCAAATAAATTTGCACCGAAGCTGCTGGTATTACCAACGTTTGTAAACGTAGTAGAAGTAACACTTCCAGCTGCTGCATCAAATGTGTTCTCAATTACATTACGTGTATTTCTGTAGAATAAAGATGCATTGATCATAGAACCTTTAATAAAAGTAGAATAACCAAGCTCTATGTTATGGCTTAACTCAGGAGCTAAATCAGGATTACCTTGGAACGTATTTACTGGATTAGATTGGTTATTAAACGGATTTAAATAAGCCAAACTTGGACGTTGAATCCTTTTGTTATATGCTAGTTTAATGGTAGTCATTCCATTAATAGTTTGTGACAAAACTACATTTGGAAACAAATTCAGATAATCGTCTTTGATCGGATTGCCATTAATGTCATTATATTCGATAGCGGTGTACTCAGAGCGCACCCCTCCTTTAAATTTTATTTTCTTAGTTAAATCAAACGCTATGGTAGAATAGGCAGCAGCTACATTTTGATCGTAATCGAATATCTTTCCAGAACCTTGTCCATATTCACTATTGATATTTCTGAAAATCCCTTTACCTCCAACTTCAAATGTCACCGTTTTAGAAAATGGGTACACATAGTCGGTTTGAATAGTATACTCTCTATTTTTACCAGTGTTTGTACTTGCTGTCAACGAATTCCCATTAATGTTGTTGGAAAAATCATTGATATTTCTACCTTGAGTTAGCTGTCCAGCTATAGAGAATTCTTCCCCTTGTTTTTTACTAGTTTTTCTATAGTCTAAGTTCCAATCTAGATTGTTGTTGGTCATGTCGGTGCTACTAGTGTTAGTACCATTAGTTACCGTACCACCAGTTCTTGTTGTTATTAAAGAAGAACCCGGACCGCCATTATAAAATCTATTATATTTTGCGTTAGTACTAATGTTATTGTAAGCGTTGAAATCGTAGTCTAACCCCAAACTTCCATTAAACATTTCGCGTTTCCAAGCTGAAGTTCCATCCTGCAATACTTCTGACGCAGGAACGGTAACGCTTCCTTGTTGACGTTGAGGCAGTTGGTTAAAGAATACTACCCTCGAATCTTGAGGATAAGCATACATACCCCCTAAAGCGGTGTTAGCACTAAAACGACCAGATTTTGCAGTTAAGTTAAAGTTACCCGTATTTTGACGAGTACCAGCAGATGCGTTTACCGAACCGCTTACGCCCTCGGCATTACTCTTTTTAGTAATAATGTTGATGATACCGCCTGAACCTTCTGCTTCATATTTAGCAGATGGATTAGTGATCACCTCTACACTTTTGATTTGATCGGCAGGAATCATTTTCAAAGCATCAGCTACGCTATTAGCCATTGTTCCTGATGGTTTACCGTTGATTAAAACCCTAACCGCACTTCCACGTAATTGTACATTACCGTTGATATCTACAGAAAGCATTGGCACTTTACGCATTACATCTGTGGCATCGCCACCTGCATTGGTTGCATCGGCTTCTGCGTTGTAAACCATACGGTCAATTTTATTCTCTACGATATTTTTCTTTCCCTCAATAGTAACTTGGTTTAAAGTATTAGAAGTTCCAGCTAAATACACGTTACCAATGTTGTTATCAGGTTTTTCCGGAGTGGTTTTCACCATCACATTTTTAGAAGTGTAGCCGATAAAGCCCACCACCAGTTTATACTCTCCAGGTGCAACGTTTTGGATAGATACTTTACCTTTATTATCTGTTAAAGCTCCATTTACTGTTTTGGAAGTTTTCGCATTCACTAAAGAAACCGTAGCGTATTCTACAGGTTGCTTGGTTAACGAATCTAAAATGGTAGCCGATATACGCCCTGTCACTTTTGGTGCTGCATTGCCCCCGCCTCCCATCATAGGGAATTGAGCCTTCGCATTAATCATCATCAGTAAAGCGGCACAAATTAGTAGTAGTTTTTTCATCAGAGTTAATAATTTCTTTGTGTTGTTTGTACGTATTAGTCTACCAAAGGTATATTTTGTTACAAGGCTACTAAAGCATTTTTTTACCGCTAGTAGAAACTCGTCGGTGAATGGTATTTTTTGAGCGGCGAATGGATTGTTACTAAAAATGAAAAAATCCCAAACAAGCCTTAAACTCATTTGGGATTTTCAACTTGAGACTTACGAAGTTTTCGAAACTTCGTAAGTCTTGCTCGTCGTGATTAAACCACAATATTTACAATCTTTCCTTTTACGAAGATGATTTTTTTAGGTGTAGCACCATTTAAAAACCCTTGAACTTGCTCGTTAGCCAACACCGCTTGCTCTGCATCTTTAGCCTCTAAAGTTAAGCTAAGGTTCAAATTCATTTTCATTTTGCCATTGATAGATATTGGATAAGCAAACTCATCTTCCACCAAATAATTAGGGTTAAATACTGGATATTGCGCTGTAGACAAATCTTTGTTGCCTAACAACGACCACAGTTCCTCGCAAATATGAGGTGCATATGGTGCCAATACCACTACCAAATCCTGCAAAATTGCTCGTTTATTGCATTTCAAGTCTGTTAATTCGTTAACAGCAATCATAAAGCTAGATACTGAAGTATTAAAAGAGAAACGTTCAATATCGTCCTGTACTTTTTTGATGATTTTATGCAATGATTTCAGCTCTGCTTTGGTTGGTTCCGCATCGCTTACGGTAAATTCCCAAGCCTCATTGTGGAACAATCGCCAAAACTTACGCAAGAACTTAAACACGCCTTCAATACCGTTGGTGTTCCAAGGTTTACTTTGCTCTAAAGGACCTAGGAACATTTCGTACATGCGTAAAGTATCTGCACCGTATTGTGCAATTAACACATCTGGGTTAACAACGTTGAATTTAGATTTAGACATCTTTTCAACTTCTACACCGCAAACATACTTGCCGTTTTCTAAGACAAATTCAGCATTTGCAAACTCATCTCTCCAAGCTTTAAATTTTTCAATATTTAAAACATCATTCTCTACAATATTCACATCTACATGTAAAGCGATAGTTCTGTAATCTTTTCTTAAGCCAGCAGATACCAAAGTATTTGTTCCTCTTCCTTCTTCATCAACAACACGATAAACAAAGTTACTTCTACCTTGGATCATCCCTTGGTTAATCAGCTTTTTGAAAGGCTCTTCCTCCTGCACAAAACCTAGATCTTTCAAAAATTTGTTCCAAAAACGGCTGTATAATAAGTGACCGGTAGCATGTTCAGAACCACCGATATACAAATCCACATCTTTCCAGTAATCTACAGCATCTTTTGATGCGAACGCCTTGTCATTTTGCGCATCCATGTAACGGTACCAGTACCAGCTGCTACCTGCCCAACCTGGCATGGTGGAAAGTTCGTATTCATATTTACCTTCATATTTCCAACCTTCGGCCCTGCCCAATGGTGGCTCACCAGTTTCAGTTGGCAAATATTTATCAATTTCTGGCAGCAACAATGGCAACTCTTCCTCTTTTAACAAGTAAGGCAATCCATCTTTAAAGTATACTGGAATTGGCTCGCCCCAGTAACGCTGGCGACCAAAAATAGCATCACGTTGACGGTAGTTAATCTTAGCTTTACCCACACCTTGCTCTTCCAACCATTGATTTAAGAAAGCAACCGCCTCTTTGTATTCCATGCCGTTGATGAAGCCCGAATTGATGTATCTGCCTTCCTTTGTAGGATCAGCTTGTTGGTCGATATCCTTCTGACTATCTAAAATTTGGATGATCGGCAAGCCAAAGTGAGTTGCAAATAACCAATCGCGTTGGTCGCCACTTGGCACGCCCATTACGGCACCCGTACCATAACCTGCCAACACATAATCAGCAATCCATAATTGTACACGCTCGCCACTTACCGGATTAATTACATAAGTCCCCGTAAAAGCTCCAGAAACTGTTTTAGCATCCGCCATACGGTCTAATTCCGATTTCTTTTTAGTTTGGGCAATGTAAGCCTCTACCTCTTCTTTTTGCGCTGGGGTTGTCAATTCAGCTACCCATTCGTGTTCTGGCGCCAATACCAAATAAGAAACACCAAAAATGGTATCTACACGAGTGGTGAAAACTTCTATATAGTTTTCAGTTCTCAGTTTCGAGTTTTCAGTTCCGTCAATTGCAAACTGAGAATTGTCAATTGCAAACTTAACAGAGGCACCAACGCTCTTGCCGATCCAGTTGCGTTGCATTTCTTTCATCGGCTCTGGCCAATCGATGGTATCTAAACCTTGCAACAAACGCTCGGCGTAAGCAGTAATTCGCATACTCCACTGCATCATTTTCTTCTGCTCTACAGGGAAACCGCCACGCTCTGAAAAGCCATCTTTCACTTCATCGTTAGCTAACACCGTACCCAATGCTGGGCACCAGTTCACCGTGCTTTCCTTTAAGTAAGTTAAGCGGTACTTCAACAATTCTTCCTGTTTTTCCTCTTCGGTAAAAGTTGCCCAATCGGTAGGTAAGAAGGTTTTGGTATCCTCATCACAAGCAGCCTTTACATCGGCGCTGCCCGCTTCATTGAATTTATGAATAAGGGTGGATATCGGCTCTGCCTTGTCGGTTTCCAAATTGTACCACGAGTTGAACAACTGCATGAAAATCCACTGTGTCCATTTGTAATAAGCAGGATCGCTGGTACGCACTTCGCGACTCCAATCAAAAGAAAAACCAATTTGATCGAGCTGTCTGCGGTAAGTATTAATATTAGTTTCGGTGGTTACCGCTGGATGCTGACCAGTTTGAATAGCATACTGCTCAGCCGGCAAGCCAAATGAGTCGTAACCCATTGGATGCAACACGTTAAAACCTTTTAAACGTTTGTACCTTGAGAAAATATCAGAAGCGATATAGCCCAGCGGGTGTCCAACGTGCAGCCCTGCACCCGAAGGATACGGAAACATGTCTAACACATAATATTTCGGCTTGTCTGAATTTGCTTCGGCTTTAAACGACTGGTTGTCTGCCCAATATTTTTGCCACTTTTGCTCTATCTCTCTAAATTGATAATCCATTGATATGCTGTTTGTAAATAGAGTGCAAAGGTAAGGAAATTTACGATTGTAGAATTATTGAATTTTGAATGAGGAATTGATAAAACGAGTGAGTGAATGATAGCATGAATCAGCCGTGATCTTCGGACTTCCAGTCTTACTGACTTCCGGTCTTCCCAACTAAACACTCCAACCGTTAAAGAATGTTAAACTACATCCAATTTAGCTCAGGTTTTTACAACTTTACTGGCTAGCAACCACAAACAATTGAGCAATTAAGCCATCATTAAATTTAAGTTTTAGGTTATCTTTCCTTATTTTCGCAGAAACAATTAACTCGTATGGAAGAATTTGAAGTAAGTCAGGCGGCAAAAAAAACCAAAACAGTATATGTTTCTACTATTTTCAGTATTGCTTTGGTGCTATTGATGCTAGGCATGTTGGGTTTGATATTAGTACATGCTAAAAATCTATCCAATTATGTGAAAGAGAACATTGTACTTAACATTATTGTGGATGAAGGCGCTAAAGAAACTGAAGTACTTGCTTTTAAAAAGAGTTTAGATAACAATGTTGCGGTAAAGCAAACGCAATATGTCAACAAAGAAGTTGCACAGCATAACCTCACCAAAGATTTAGGGGAGGATTTCGTTAACTTCTTAGGATACAACCCTTTACTTTCTACCATTGATGTTTACATGAAAGCAGATTATGCCAACAACCAAAACATTGATGCGCTAAAGAAAAACATCGAAAAAAATCCAATTGTTAAAGAAGTGGTTTATCAAAGCTCGCTGATAGACATGGTGAACAAAAACATCAATACCATCAGCTTAATTGTTTTAGGTTTTGCTGCCATTTTATTGGTAATCGCCATTGCTTTAATTAACAACACCATACGCTTAGCTATTTTTTCGCAGCGCTTTTTGATCAAAAGTATGCAGCTGGTAGGCGCTACCAAAAACTTCATTCGCAAACCCTTCATTTTAGTAGCGGCGCTACATGGTATTATTGCTTCGTTTATTGCAATTATCATTCTGTTAGGCTTGCTTTATTATGCACAAAAAGAATTACCAGAAATTGTGATTTTAAGAAACTTCAATGAATTTGGATTAGTTTTCGTTAGTCTAGTGGCAATTGGAATTTTTATTACAGCGATTAGCACTTGGTTTGCAGTAAGCAAATATTTACGTTTAAAAATTTACGACTTATACAGATAATGGCAGATAAAAAAAATACAACTGCAACGCAGGATCAAAAAGATGAATTGGTTTTTACCAAAAAAAATTATCAGCTGCTATTGATTAGCATAGGTATTGTTGTACTTGGCTTCCTTTTAATGATGGGCGCTGATGGTGACATTTACGATACCAGAAGAACCTTAATTGCACCAGTAGTAGTGCTTGCAGGATTCGGGTTCGGGGTTTATGCCGTACTGAAGAAATAAAAATATCGTTAGGCGAAATCGACAAGCTAATTAGTCAACAATCGCAGATCTACAATCGTAATTAGATAATGAACTATCTACAAGCACTTATCCTTGCCATTATTGAAGGATTAACAGAGTTTCTACCTGTATCATCAACTGGCCACATGGTTATTGCCAGCTCCATCATGGGTATTGCTCAAGATGATTTCGTAAAGCTATTCACCATCGCTATACAGTTGGGTGCCATCCTAGCGGTAGTGGTTGTTTACTGGAAAAAGTTCGTCAACTTAAACAGTTTTGCCTTCTATGTAAAGTTGGCTATCGCCGTCATTCCAGCTTTATTTTTTGGCTATTTACTGAACGATTTTATCGACAGCAAGTTAGGAAGCCCTATTTTCATTGCTGTGGTATTATTATTTGGAGGTATCGTATTACTATTTATTGATAAGGTATTTAAAAACCCGAGTATTGACGAGGAAAGCAAAATCACCAATGCAACTGCGTTTAAAATTGGTTTGTATCAAGTGTTAGCGGTATGTTTTCCTGGTTTAAGCAGAAGTGCTGCAACTATTATTGGCGGCATGCAACAAAAACTGACTAAAAGTGCTGCAGCCGAATTTTCATTCTTTTTGGCAGTGCCAACCATGGTAGCCGCTACGGGTTATAAACTACTTAAAGGTTACGAGTTGCTCAATGCCGAAAACATTAAGATTTTACTATTCGGAAATGTGATTGCGTTCGTAGTTGCCATTATTGCCATTAAATCTTTCATCAGTTTCTTAACGAAGCATGGGTTTCGCGTTTTTGGTTGGTATCGAATTGTGGTAGCATTATTGATTTTAGGATTGTACTTTGCTGGTGTAGAGCTCACAATTTTATAATCATTCCTGCCCCATTTTGTTACCTTTGCAAAAAATTATTGCATTGCAAGAAAACACAACATTTCCGGAATTTAACTTTGCCGAGGGCGAGTTATTGCTCATTAACAAACCCTACCAATGGACATCCTTTGATGTAGTTGGCAAAATCCGCAACTCCTTAAAACCTCAAAAATTAAAAGTAGGCCATGCTGGAACTTTAGATCCGCTAGCTACAGGCTTGTTAATCATCTGCACCGGAAAACTTACCAAACAAATTGATACTTTCCAAGCGGAAGAAAAAGAGTACACTGGAACTTTAGTGCTGGGTGCAACTACTCCTTCTTACGATATGGAAACAGAAGTAGATCAAACCTGCGACATCTCAAAAATCACCGAAGAGCAGATTTACCAAGCAACCAATCAATTCAAAGGGGATATTTCGCAATACCCACCAGCACACTCAGCAGTGAAAGTTAACGGCGAACGCCTGTATGTAAAAGCTCGCTTGGGGGAAGAGGTAGAGCTAAAAAAGCGCTTTGTTACGGTCAGAGAGTTCGAAATCACAAGAATTGCCTTGCCAGAAATAGATTTTAGGGTAGTCTGCAGTAAAGGAACTTATATCCGCTCGTTGGTTTCAGATTTTGGAAAGGCACTTGATAATGGGGCCTATCTATCTAAATTAACACGTACCCGCAGCGGTAATTTTTTGTTAAGCAACGCATTTGAGCTCAAGGATTTGATTGCTTATCTTCGCAATAAGAAAGAACAAGCAAAAACCAAAATTGAAAATGACGCAAAAGCCTAGTCAAATAGACGGTAAACGTTTAGCCAGAGAAATTCTTTTTATGTGCATGGGAGTAATTTCCGCATGTTTTGGTCTAAAGAGCTTTTTAATGCCCGAACATTTCATTGATGGCGGAGTAACCGGTATCTCTCTATTAGTGAGCACCTTAACAGGATGGAATTTATCCTACCTTATTATCGTTATCAACATTCCATTTATCATTTTGGGCTACAAACAAATTGGTAGGGTATTCGCCCTTAAAACATCAATTGCTATTGCGGCGCTTTCCATTTGTTTAATTCTCATCCCTTTCCAACCTATTACCCACGAAAAAGTACTGATTGCATTCTTTGGTGGCTTCTTTTTGGGTGGTGGTATAGGCTTAGCTATGCGTGGTGGTTGTGTAATTGATGGCACAGAAGTTTTAGCCCTGTACATCAGTAGAAAAAGTCAGTTGACGGTTGGTAATATCATCTTCATCCTAAACATCATCATCTTCTTATTTGCAGCCTATTTTATCAATATCGATACTGCTTTGTATGCGATACTTACCTACTTATCTGCCACAAACACCATCGATTTTATTGTGAACAGACTGGAAGCTTATACTGGAGTAACTATCATTTCTGAAGAGAATGAGGCTATCAAAGCTTTTATCATTAACGACATGAAACGTGGCGTAACCATCTATAAAGGAGAGGGCGGATATCTAGAGAAAAAAGATATCGATATTATTTATACGGTAGTAACTAAGCTTGAATTAAGTAAGTTACAAGACAAAGCAAACGATATTGATCCTAATGCGTTTATTGTACAACAACAAATAGCAGATTTGAAAGGTGGTGTGGTTAAACGCCAGGCTTTCCATTAATGTAAAATGAAACCACATCAACACATAGCACATTTAATAGTAATGAAATAGCGAATAGACAGTGGAGGAATGTAAAAAGTTCGATCTAATAGTAAAATTAGAAACAATGTGTTCCTATGTGGTAAACAATAAGCTTTATACGTTTTGAAAATATATAACCAACTTTCGGAGTTTAAAAAATTGGAGAATGCCGTTGTCACCATTGGTACTTTTGACGGTATACATTTTGGACACCAGAAAATCATCAAACGACTTTGCGAACTCGCCAAATCAACAGGCGGTGAAAGTGTTTTACTTACTTTTTTCCCGCATCCGCGGATGATTATTGACCCTGAAAATCAGGAACTGAAAATGATCAACACAGTGGATGAAAAAGCACAGATTTTAGCTAGTTTAGGTGTAGATCATTTGATCATTACTCCTTTTACTAGGGATTTTTCTAATTTAAGTGCCGATGAATACATCAAAAAAATATTGGTAGATACCATAGGCACTAAGAAGATCATTATTGGCTACGACCACCGATTTGGTAAAGATAGATTGGGCAACATTCAAACTTTAGTAGAAAATACCGATAAATATGGCTACAGCGTGGAGGAAATTCCAGAGCAGGATATTAATGACGTAGCCGTTAGCTCAACTAAAATCAGAAAAGCGTTGCTAGATGGCGATGTTGCTTTGGCTAACGATTATTTGGGCTATGCGTTTTCTATTTACGGACCGGTAATTAAAGGCGATAAAATTGGAAGAACTATTGGTTTCCCAACGGCTAATATTTTCGTTCCTGAAACTTATAAGCTGATCCCTAGCGATGGCATCTATGCCGTCACTGTAGAGTTGGAAACTGAAGCGAAAAGTGACGATACCGACTTTAACGGAAAACCATCAACCTTTAAAGGTATGGCCTACATTGGTCAGCGACCTACCATTAACGGCATGACCCGAAATATCGAAGTGAATATCTTTGATTTCAACAGAGAGATTTATGGACAGAATATCAAAATGAATTTCTTGGCTTTTTTACGCCACGATGTGAAGTTTACCGGTTTAGAGGCACTTACCAAGCAATTGCAGCAAGACAAGGCGAACACCTTAGCTTTTTTCGAAGGAAGATAGATCTCATGGCCATTTTTTGAAAGTAAAATGGTCAAATTCGGCTTTTTTTCGTATTTTGTGAGCTATGAGGGCGATATTGTTGTTCTGCGGATGGCTAATCCTATGTTGTACGTCAATAGCTGCTAAGGAGGTTAATTTTAGCGGCTCGGATGCGCCTACAACATTTATTGAAGCTTCAAAACCGATTTCAAAAAAGAAGAACTTATTTGAAACAAAATTCAAACGCCATCAGCAAAAGGCTAGGCTATCGGTCATATCAAACTTTATTCCTAAACTATTTCTCAACGTTAACTGCTTTCCTTCAATAGATGTTTTAAGCAGTAACAGCGCATACAATCGCTTCGTTAACAACATCTCTAAATTAGCTATCTTCAATCACATTTATCCTAAACATGCTTTTTGGTAAGCTCTTTTGTAAAATACGATACAAGAGAATCATTCGACACCAATTACATTTTTTTAGCTAGATGACACACTTACCTGTACTTATTTCAGATTTAGGACTGATACTTGCCGCCGGTGGAATTACCACCATCATTTTCAAAAAAATCAAGCAGCCTTTAGTTTTAGGCTACATCATTGCCGGACTTTTGGTAGGGCCACATTTTAAATTTATGCCTACCGTTGCCGATAGTGCAAATATTACCATTTGGGCCGAAATTGGAGTAATCTTCCTGCTTTTTAGTCTGGGCTTGGAGTTCAGCTTTAAAAAACTGGTAAAAGTTGGCGGTTCCTCGTCCATCACGGCATTAGTTGAAATTATAGGCATGTGCTTAATTGGCTACTTTGTTGGCCGTTTGATGGGCTGGAAAACCATGGACAGTATTTTCCTCGGTGCAGTTCTTTCGGTTTCTTCTACTACTATCATCATCAGAGCTTTTGACGAACTAGGTGTGAAGCACAAAAAATTTGCAACATTGGTATTTGGGGCACTTATTGTAGAAGATCTAGCAGCCATCTTAATCATGGTATTGCTAACCACCGTTGCAGTGAGTCAGCAATTTGAAGGTGCAGAAATGATTGTTTCCATTTTGAAACTCAGCTTCTTTCTAATTCTTTGGTTTTTAGGAGGGATTTTCATTATTCCTTCTTTCTTAAAATTCACAAAAAAATTAATGAACGACGAAATGCTGTTGGTGGTTTCACTCGCTTTGTGTTTAGTGATGGTGATTTTAGCGGTTAAAGTGGGTTTTTCTCCGGCCTTGGGCGCATTTATCATGGGCTCCATATTAGCAGAAACTACACAGGCCGAAAAAATAGAGCATTTGACAAAATCAGTAAAGGATTTGTTTGGCGCTATATTCTTCGTATCTGTTGGGATGCTTATCGATCCAAAAATTCTATTAGCTTACTGGCAACCAATCCTCATTATCACAGGTGTAACCATTGTAGGTAAATTAATTACTACAGGCAGCGGGGCACTTTTATCTGGGCAACCGCTTAAAACATCCGTACAAACGGGATTAAGTTTAACCCAAATTGGAGAGTTCTCATTCATCATTGCAACACTTGGCTTAACGCTAAAAGCAACCAGCGACTTTCTCTATCCAATTACCGTTGCAGTATCTGCGGTAACTACTTTTACTACCCCATATCTCATCAAATACTCGGAAAACTTCTACAACCTATTAAAAAAAATACTTCCTCAAAAATGGTTGGATGCCATTAGCAGATATAGCAACAGTACAGAAGGTATCACTACGCTCAGCGACTGGAAAATACTTTTAAGATCGTATATCGTAAACACCATTACCCACTCGGTAATCATTATCGCTATTGTCGTACTCACTACAAGATATCTGCATCCATTTATTACGAAAAACATTACTAACGGCACCAATGGTGTTATTATTAGCATTATTGTTTCGTTCCTAATTATGGCGCCATTTTTATGGGCTTTATCCATCCGCAGGATCGAAAAAACCGCCTATTCGCACTTATGGCTGAATAAGAAATATACCCGTGGTCCACTTATCGCTATCGAGGTGTTTAGAATTGCCCTAGGTGTGTTTTTTGTAGGCTTTTTAATGTACGGATTTTTCGATACTTGGGTAGCGGCAGGCATTGCACTTGGATTGATTGTTTTGGTAATGGTGATATTTTCACGCAAGCTGCAAAATTTCTACGAGCGCATGGAGAACCGATTTTTCTACAACCTTAACGCTAGGGAAGCGGCTAAAAAACAACCTGAAATTTTGCCTTGGGATACCCACTTATTGGAGCTTACCGTGGCGCCCGAATCAAAATTAGTGGGGCAAACCTTAATTGATTTGGCAGTTCGCGAAAAATACGGCATTAACATTGCCATGATTGAACGTGGCAAAATCATGATTCCCACACCTAAAGCAAACGAACGACTTTATCCAAACGACAAAGTTTTAGTTATTGGAACTGATGATCAACTGGCTAGCGTGAAACCGTTATTCGAAGGCGATCATTTAGCCGCACAAGACGAAAACACATTCCCGAAGCAGGATATGTCGCTGCAAAAAATTGTCATCAACAGCAAGTCACCAATTTTTGGGCAAACCATTCGTAACAGTGGGATACGTGAAAAAACTCAAGGTTTGGTAGTTGGCATTGAGCGCAATGGCCAACGTATTTTAAATCCCGATTCGAATTTAGTATTTGAAAATGAGGATATTGTTTGGATTGTGGGAAACAACAAACGCATTCCCGAATTGCTAAAATAAATGGAGAAGACTATATTTACTTAGGTCAAACTATCAAAACCTATGAAAAAAATAGATCAGGATAAAAGTGAGTTTTTGGATGAAATGCTGGATTACTGGCAATCTGAAAAACTGCTTGATCACGCCGATATCCTAAAGTTAAAGGCAAGCTACCAATCCAAAACGTTTGATTGGCGCCGATTAGCGCAATACTCTTTTTGGATTGCAATGGCCTGTGGCGTAATTGCTTTGAGTGCATTATTGGTTGATAAATCCCTACTTAATTACCTAAAAAACCTTTACAATACGCCTAATATTGTAATTAGTTTAATTTCCGCCATTGCAGCGGCCACATGTTACATATGGGGTTTTCGTAAGAAAAAATTGAAGCCACAAAATGTTTTCAGCAACGAAGCCATCATTTTTTCGGGTGTAATGCTAACAGCAAATGCGGTGGCCTATTTAGGCAAAGCCATTGATAATGGCAGCAATCACTTCTCCATTTTAATTCTCCTATCAGTATTGGTGTATTTAACACTGGCTTATTTCTTCAAATCTAGATTGATTTGGACTTTTGCGTTACTCGCTTTTGGCGCATGGTTTGGCACCGAAACTGGCTACCTATCTAAATGGAACTGGTATTTTTTAGGTTTAAACTATCCACTTCGTTTTGTATTCTTTGGCCTGATAGTAACTGTTGGCTCACTACTCCTTAACCGAAGCAAAAAGCTATCGTACTTTTTTGACGTATCCTATTTTGCTGGACTGTTATATCTATTCACTTCCTTGCTTTTATTATCGATTTTTGGCAACTATGGCAGTTTGGATGAATGGTACACCATCAATCAGCTTTCTTTGTTCTATTGGGCAATCATTTCAGCGGCCTTTTGTGTAATAGCCATCATTATTGGGCTTAAAAAAAACGATGCTATGCTCAGGGAGTTCGGAATCATTTTTCTTTTCATCAATTTGTACACCCGTTACTTCGAATATTTCTGGGACAGTTGGCATAAGGCTATCTTCTTCACGGTATTAGGTGTCTCCTTTGTACTTATCGGCCGTAAGGCAGAAAAAATATGGAGTTTAGAATTCATGAAGAAATAATTGATCGTTGACCATTGCTAACTGAAAACTGATAACTGCTAACTGACAACTGCCAACTGATAACGCTTAACTAAAATCCTGACGTTAGTCATAGCACTTACAACACTACATGCCCTATCTTTGTATCATAATCATTTGAAATGGCAGCCGCAGACATCAGCAATTTAGACGATATCCAATTATTAGTTAATACATTTTACGGTCGTATTCGTGAGAACGAACTTCTAGGGCCAATTTTTAATGAGCGCATAGGAAACCGATGGCCTGAACATCTGGAAAAGATGTACCGCTTTTGGCAAACTGTGCTGCTTGAAGTACATACCTACTCGGGCAGCCCATTTCCGCCACATGCAAAACTACCTGTAGAAGCACTTCACTTTGATACTTGGCTACAAATTTGGAATGGCACCATAGATGAGTTTTTTGCGGGAGAAAAAGCCAGCGAAGCTAAATGGAGAGGCTATAAAATGGCAGAGATGTTCATGTATAAAATTGAGTATTACCGAAACAACAACGCTAAGCCATTACTCTAGCCTTAATAATCGATACCAATAATGAACATCAAGATCGAACAGCGCTTAGCAATTATTTGCACTTTTGTATGGATTGGTTTTATTTGTGCCATTAGCTTTATGGAAGCCTGGCTCAAATTCAGAGCTCCAGGAGTTACCCTTCCCATTGGATTAGGCATTGGCCGATTGGTTTTCGCAGCCATGAACAAGGTAGAATGGATACTAGCGCTTGTAATTTTTATTAGCCAATTCCGCATTGCTCGTCGACTGAACTGGATTTACATCGGTATATTGTCTATACTCCTGCTACAAACCATTTGGCTTCTCCCTGCTTTAGACGCAAGAGCTCAAATGTACATTGACAGCAAAGTGGTACCGAGTTCCTATCTACATTTCTACTATATGATAGCCGAGGGCTTGAAATTTATTGCATTATTTGTGTTTGGCGTTAGGCTTTTTGAAGCTGTGAAACGAAATGAAGCAGCCACCACATCTACCCCAAATAAATCAGCACTTGCTTAATAATCAAATAAAGTGCTAAGCAGTACAAAAAAATCGAAATGCACTTGTTGATTAAGCGGCTACTCAGCGCAAACTTCTCTTGAATGTATTGTGCAAAATGAGCGTAGCCGTACAAAGCCAACATTGATCCAAACCCAGAACCAAAGCTAAAAACAACCAGCGATAAGTAATCGGTATTTACCCACTCATGTAGAATCACGTAGTTACCAAAAAATAACCAAAAAGGCACCTGCACGGGATTCAGCACACCCAATATCACTCCATATAGCACACTTCCTTTTCTGCTATCTGTAGCCGTTTTAGGTTGCGGACTTTTATTTCTATTTATCCAAGCTAATGTTGCCATGGTGAAAAGCAACACCACCATGAAAATATCGACCAAAAAGCTCAACTGAAATGCACCAACCCGTATCGTATCGATATCCACATCGCTGGATATCCAACGTGCGAACCGCATCATCCCAAAAGTAAAAAACACTTCGATACAAGAAAAGGCTAAGATAAAACCCCATGCTTGCCGCATGCCGCGATTAATTGTGAGCTGCGCAAGTGTTAAATTAATATTACCTGGCGGCACATATCCCATTGCATTTAGCAAAAGGCCAATAATGAATGTTAATGCAAGCATAGGTAGGTAGCGATTACTGGGTTAGTTTTTTCCATTATTGGAGCGTTATTAATTCGAACTGCTGATATTTAAAATTGAAAGTGATTTAAATAGCTTAATTCATGTGAGCTTTTAGGAACTTGCCGGTATATGATGCTTCCACTGCCAGTAAATCTTCAGGTTTGCCCTCAAATACAAGCTGGCCGCCCTTATCGCCACCTTCTGGACCAATATCGATTACCCAATCCGCACATTTGATCATATCCATATTATGTTCAATCACAATTACGGTACTGCCTTGCTCAATAAGTGTATTTAAAGCCTTTAATAATTTTTTGATATCATGAAAATGCAGACCAGTTGTTGGTTCATCAAAAATAAATACAGCTTTTTGTGCATTATTCCCCTTAATTAAGAAAGATGCTAACTTAATTCGCTGTGCTTCACCACCCGATAACGTATTAGACGACTGCCCCAAATGCACATAACCCAAACCTACATCAACCAAGGGCTGCAACTTAGCTAGTACCTTAGGCTCCTTCGCAAAAAATTCGACCGCTTGGTCTATGGTCATATCTAAAATATCAGATACGTTTTTATCCTGATAAGTGATATCTAGTACATTTTGCTTAAATCTTTTACCGCCGCAAGCTTCACATGGCAAATAAATATCTGCCATAAACTGCATTTCTATTTTAACTTCGCCCTCACCCTGACAAACATCGCATCTTCCACCTTCCACGTTAAAAGAAAATGCTGCAGGTTTTAAACCAGTTGCCTTTGCAGCAGCTTGCGAAGCGTACAAAGTACGGATATCGTCCCAAGCCTTAACATAAGTTACCGGATTAGAACGTGATGATCTTCCAATAGGATTTTGATCAACCATTTCCACTTGGTGAACTAAATCGATATTACCGAAAATACCATCGTAAGAACCCGTTTGCTCGCCAGCGTAGTTTCCAATTGCCTTTTGTAGGGCTGGATATAAAATTCGTTTTACCAAACTCGTTTTACCTGAACCAGACACCCCGGTAACGCAAGTAAATATGCCTAATGGAAACTTTACATCTATATTTTTCAGGTTATTTTCTCTAGCACCTTTAATTAACACATGATCTTTCCAAGCCCTTCGCTTTTTAGGAATTTCTATGCGCTCCTCCCCCGACAAATATTTTCCTGTTAACGACTTTTTATCTTTGATGATCTGATTATAGGTACCGGTGAAAACTAAATTTCCGCCTAAGGTGCCTGCTTCCGGACCAATATCAATTAAGTGGTCAGCCGCTTTCATCATCTCCTCTTCATGTTCCACCACCAAAACGGTATTGCCCACATTTCTTAGCGATTCTAAAACGCCAATTAATCGATGCGTATCACGAGGATGCAAGCCGATACTAGGCTCATCCAACACATATACGGAGCCAACCAAGCTGCTACCCAACGAAGTAGCCAAATTAATACGCTGGCTTTCTCCACCTGAAAGAGTGTTGGATAAACGATTTAACGTTAAATAACCCAATCCAACGTTGTTGAGATATAAAATACGGCTGCTAATTTCAGACAATAAGCGCTTAGCTATTTTTTGTTCGTTTTCAGTTAGTGCTAAGCTTTCGAAAAACGGCAATATTGCCGATAGCGGCATAAGCACCAGTTCGATAATAGATTTGCCGCCCACTTTTACATAGGAAGCATCTTTACGCAAACGGCTTCCTCTACAATCAGGACAAGTAGTTTTACCACGGTAACGGGATAGCATTACACGATACTGAATTTTATAGGTTTGCTCTTCCAATTCCTTGAAAAAATCATCCAAGCCTCTAAAATACTTGTTGCCCGTCCACAATAACCTTTGCTGTGCCTCAGTTAAATCACTGTAAGGCCTATGGATTGGAAAATCAAATTTGTCAGCATTTTTGATGAAGGCTTTAAGCCAATCTCCCATCTTTTCTCCCCGCCAAGGCGCAATGGCACTGTCGTAAACGCTCTTACTTTTATCTGGAATCACCAAATCCTCGTCAATACCAATTACATTTCCGTAACCTTCACAACGCTTACAAGCCCCATAAGGGTTATTGAAACTGAAGAAGTTTGGTGTAGGTTCCTCAAACTTTAAATCATCCAACTCAAATCTATCACAAAAGAAACGACGCTCGCCGTTATATTCAACGTAGCAATCTCCTTTACCTTCAAAAAAAGCAGTTTGCGCCGAGTCGGCAATACGGCTTAAGGTTTCATCATCTTTGGCAACAACAATTCGATCGATAAGAATAAAAACAGTATTGTCGGTACTTAAAACTATGTCATCAACTGTCTCATCCTCCAATATATTCTCGATTTTTTGAATGCTATCTTTGTAAAACACCCTCAAAAAACCTTTTTGCAGCAGCACCGCCAATTCCTCTTTAATAGTACGATTGTTTTGTGGATGCAAAGGACTGAAAATTGTGACTACTTCGTTCTCTGCCAATCCTGCAACGAAATCTACTACAGTACTTACGGTATCTTTTTTCACCTCATCACCCGATATTGGGGAATAAGTTCTACCGATTCTAGAATACAATAACTTGAGATAATCATAAATCTCGGTAGATGTACCCACAGTAGAACGAGGATTTGAGGTAATTACTTTCTGTTCTATGGCAATGGCTGGAGCAATCCCTTTGATATAATCCACATCAGGTTTGTTCATACGCCCCATAAATTGACGGGCATAAGCGGATAAACTTTCTACATATCTGCGTTGGCCTTCGGCATAAAGTGTATCAAAAGCTAAAGACGACTTGCCAGAACCAGACATGCCCGTAATAACCACAAACTTGTTTTTTGGAATGGCTACATCAACATTTTTTAAGTTATGTACCCTTGCTCCTTTAATGATAATATGTTGGTGAGGATCTTTTTCTAATTCCTTGCTCATAGCTAATCTTGAAACGCCACAGTATAATTTACAAAGATAACTATAAAAGTCGGAGCTGAGAAGAGGATAAAATACGTATATATCCTTTGAAAGTCATACCTTTTCGCCGCAGCAACATTACTTGATGTTAGATAGGATAATGAAAAAGAATTGGTATAAATTTTGACAACCTATTGATAAAGATGCAAATGTGAATTTGAGCGCTAGAAAGCGTTTTTTCTAAACTATCGATTGAGAACTACTCCCTTAAATTTCGATTTTTTAGAAAAATTAATAATTTAATTCTTTGAATCTCACAAAAAAATGTTTCTTTTGAATCTGTAACTAAAAACAATACATTAATCAAAACTTAAAAATTAAAAGGAGAAAAGCTATAGATTAAAAATTTACGTGTTTATTATTTAATAAAGATGGGTTTAATCAAACACACTCCTATGAGGTTACAACAGGTTAGTGATCAGGATTTGGTGAAGTTATACATCGGTGGCGACGAAAGCGTTATCGAGGAACTTCTTCGTAGGCACAAATCCAAAATCTTCACATCAATTTATTTATTGGTCAAAGATCAGTATCTGGCAGAAGACATTTTCCAGGATGCTTTTATCAAAGTAATTAACACCCTGCGCTCTGGAAGGTACAACGAGGAAGGTAAATTTTTACCTTGGGTAATGCGTATTGCGCATAATTTGGTTATCGATTATTTTAGGAAAGAAAAGAGAACACCAACCATCACCAGTGCAGACGGCACCGATGTACTTAACCTTATCCAAATACATGAGGAAAGCGCAGAAGAACGTATACTGAGAGAACAAACGCATGCTGATTTAAGAAAGATGATCCATTTTTTGCCAGATGAGCAAAAAGAGGTACTTATTATGCGCCACTACGCTGATTTGAGCTTTAAGGAAATTGCTGAACTCACAGATGTGAGCATTAATACTGCACTTGGTAGAATGCGTTACGCATTAAGCAACTTGCGTAAAATGATGAATGTAAAGGAAAATGTGAAGGAGATAAGTTTGGGAAGAAATTAAGCAACACAAATGTTACAATCAAACATTAATTATGGAAGTTGCACTAAGGATAAATGAATAAGGTTTTTAGGAAAGATAAGAGCTTGTTTTTAAAAAAATTTAATTTTATATCTAAACCTATAAAATAAAGAGGATTGCGTTGCGTTTAAAATCAAAACGAAAATATAAACGCGTATGACAAAAACCTCTACTCCAAATCCTCCAAAAAACTTATCTAAAAAAGAAGTTGCTGAACAGCTACTTCAACCTGAGGAAAAATTCTATAGGGAGTTAAAACCTCAACTTGATGAGCTTCATAGAGAGCCATCAGATGAAACTATAGCCAAGATCTTAGATTACGCCAAAAGGCGTTAAAAAAAATCCCGGTGAGCACCGGGATTTTTTTTAATTTCTAACAATTATTTGCTGCTTAATTACATCTTTTTCTCCATCCACACGGATATGTAAGTAATAATAGTCAGCTTTTAGTTTCCTTGTATCTAACTGTAGTTTATAACCGCTACTGCGTCCCTTCAACAAGAGCTTGCCCTTAACATCGTATAGAGAGGCTTCGTATTCTTTTACTTTTGTCTTTTCCGACGCTGAAAGTTTCTGTTGTTTCTCATTATCTGGCGCTATTAGCAAATAACTGCTTGCTGGGTTTGGATAAACTACCATTGTTCGCCACCATCCGCCACCACTACAAGCTCTTTCCACATCAACACCACCGGAAACAGTTGCTCCGCACTCTAAGTCAATTTCAACGGTAACACTATGATTTCCGCAACTCAAGTTCCAATTTCCGTACGACTCTACTCCAGTATCTACCAGATTTCCATCAAGATACCACCTTATCGCATTGTAATTATAACCTAAAGCGCTAATAGTTGCAACAAGTGGTTCTGAGTTATACATCGGATTTGCAGCCACATTTATATTGATAGGATATGCTTGATAAAAAGTATAAGCAGTTACTGTGTTCCCATAACTTTGAAATTTCACGGTGATGCTTCCATTCATACCTACAATACTTACTGTGTTGCTTGTTGTAGCGTAAGGCTGACCTGGCGGCAAACCTTCGATACTAATATCGCCATCGGCTGTCCAGATAAAATTAGCACCGTTAGGAACATTAACCGTTGCTGAACCGGAGCCGCAAGGGTCTCCATTTCCGCCAGATAGTGTTGCAGTGACTATTGGAGGAACTAACGTAGTAGTATAAGGAATTTCGCCACAAGGAGTTATTACAAAGGCGGCTAACTGTCTAAATTGAGTGGTAGATGTTGGCCTCTGAATATTAACAGTGGAAGATGTGTTGGAACCAACAATCACATACGGACTAGCTACCTCCCACCTTACAGTGGCGCCTGACGGTAAATTATTAACAGTGTAAGTATTTGTTGCACCGGAGGTAACAGGGCCTGTTAAGTATGGTGGACTTGAGCATACAAAGGTGCAGTTTGGAGAAGTAGGATAACTACTTCCAGTACTAGCCGCTAACATTTCAGCAGCAACCCAGTTTGCGTTTCTGGTATGTATAGAAATATGATTCCCATTTGCAGTTGACGGCGTGTTAAACTCTGTAATAAAATTGACAAAAGGAGAAGCTTTAGTGCCCGTAGGTGGAGAAGCTCCAATGTACTTGAAATTATAGTCGGCGTTAGTTAGACTTACAGCGCCACTGCCAATATCCAGAGCGCTGGTTGTAGGCACAAAATTAAATGTAGGAATACTTGAAGCAGTAATATTATACTTTATAAGCCCATCTTCATAGGTATCATTAGAAAGGTTTACGCCTGTATTGAAAACACCGCCTGGATAAGAATCGTAAGTCAATTGATTGCTCGGCGCATTGTAACTTTTATTGGTAATTGTTAATGTAACAGGTATCAACCATAATATTTTTTTGGTAATTGTAATCTTGTTATAGTATACCCTATTGCCCCCGCCGTAGTTTGTCAAGTTTATCTTAACATCGAAGTTGATCTCTGTTTTACCTGGCAAGATGCCCAGTACCAATGCGGGCTGCCCAGTAACCTTCGCAGCGACAGAGAAACCGATAACACTTACTATATCTGCCAAAAAGCGGGTATTTCCCTTACCTTCATAGTTCAGCACTAATGCATTAGGACTAGCGATTTGAGGAGCAGCACATTCAGACCCATTGCTTACCGCCACTACTCTTAATGGGCTACCGGAAAAACCCTGTGGATAACCTAAGGTTTGCAATTGACTTTGCCATGTGCTGTGCACACTATTATCTACCGTACTATTCGAATTCACATATTCAATCAACATCTGACGGGCCGCGTCAGTATTAGATAAATTCAGTACCCGGCCAGGGCTAGCTCCCCCGCCTAAAAACTGTATAATTTCAATAGCGCCGGCAGTAATACCTGTTTTAACGTAAAGATTAAAAATATGTCTTGCTAAATACTGGTACCCTAAAGGCACATTCGCCCCTTGATGAGGACTATCATAGCTAATGAAAAGATTTGTTTCATGGTCTTCATTATTATTCTCCATCTCCTTAAGTGCCCATCGAGCCACCAAGCCACCCATACTCTGCCCTATTATTATGTTTTTTGCAGTACTGCCCGCATCGCTCTTCAGCGTATTAACTAACCTTATTACTTCCTTTAGCAACTGAGCGTTTTTCTTAATGTTATCTGTGCCACGTTTCCAATCAACATATACGATATCGTAATCCGGATTATTAAGAAGAATTGTGCGAAGATTTGAATCGTCATTCGCTATATCACTGATGAACCCGTTAATATTACTTTCTCCTTGTGCGCTTTCGGGGTTAGTGATGTGCCCAGGATCAAAACCTTCTGCAACAATTAACGGCTTACGCAAACCCAAAGACGGATTAGCATAACGTATGGTAACAAAACCAGTTGCGTAGCTACCATTAAAAGCATCAGTGGCAGTAATTGCAGTTGGAACCATATTTAAAGGAACAGCGGAACGATAAAGGCCTCCATCCTCAAATGGGCTTTCTTCAACATATACTTTACTGTGTGAATATAAACTGCCGCCCGCTATCAAGTTAATTTTGTAGGTGAGTGTTTTATAACCTACACTGGAATAACTTATATTAATCGCTGTTCCCGGAACTAAGGTTCTATATCCTAAACCATCACCTGCATCTATTTCTATGCTAGAAATCCCCGATAAATCATTACTAAACCAAAGATCACTTGGCAAATATATTTCTTGCACTAAACCCTGTATTTTATCATTAGCAGGAGCTAAAGCAAAAACCGTTTCTGTTTGGTAAGGATTTTGCCAAACCCCAGAAATATACTTATCATATAAAGTACTACCAACTTGGCTAATTAAATTATTTGTTAATGCATCCTCACGTATTTTGGCATACTTAAAAAATAATCCACTCAACAAAATACGCCCTGGCTGCCTTTGCAAAAATGCCAAACTATCGATATCGTTAGCAGATACGAAAGTGGCTGCCGTACTGTTAAATCGCATAGAACGGAGCGTTTGATGAATGGCATTGAATTCACCAATATTGACGTAATTAGTATCAGCTAAAACATTACCCTTGTAATTAGGCAACTGTGCCTGTTCGAATGCCATATCGAATAATAATCCATAAGGAATCCTGTTGGGCTCTAACGAACCGAAGATGATCGTCATTTGATCAAAGAAGGCGGTACTGACTTCTTGCTGTGCCTTAGTTTTTGTACTAAAGCCAATGAGACATAGGCCGCATAATATGCAGCCAATAAGCGTTTTCTTCATGATGTATTATTTATTTTTAATTTTAAAAGCTAACTAAAACATCTTTTTACGCTTTTAACATTCCAGTACCTTCAACGCTGAGATAGTCTATCAACACCTTCTTACTAGAGTTGATAATTCGAATACCTTTACTCCAAAAAGTTGTAGAAGCACTGCTAAAGGTTCAGCAATTTTCACGATGCCAATCCTATACATAGCAGAATTAACGCATTAAAAAATGCCCACTATACTTTTTATTTAAAAGGTAACAATTGTCTTGATTTTAATGGCGCTAATGCAAAGCAACGGATAATTTCAATTCGAACAGATCAAGACGACAAACCACGGAGGAATATATGGGATTTACGGGCTGGCCCACATATTATGTTAGATATTTTAAAAGCGTAATTAATTGTATACCTTAAAATTAAAAACAAAATATCACAAAAGCAATATCTAAATTTTAATTATTGGAAAAGGTTAGATTTCTACCAAATTATATATAGGTCTATTCTAAAAACGAAATAAATACTAAAG
The DNA here is from genome assembly GCF_965249885.1 of Pedobacter sp. Classification (GTDB taxonomy): domain Bacteria; phylum Bacteroidota; class Bacteroidia; order Sphingobacteriales; family Sphingobacteriaceae; genus Pedobacter. The sequence goes on from NZ_OZ252254.1 coordinate 1,240,544, forward strand.
TCAACTTTTATCGCTTCTGATAATAACAACAAAATTTCTTACATGCTTTTATAGCTTATAATCGAAAACACCCGTATCGTGCCTTTTTACAAAACAACATATTTTCGTTATCGCATTTCTAATTAACCCACTACTGACAATATCCTAATACAAAAGCCCTACCTTTGCTTAGTGTAAAACAAACACTAAGCATGTTAATTAACAAGAAACTTATTCCACTTACTTTCGGCGGTCTCGGTATAGGCATTACAGAATTTGTGATGATGGGACTTTTGCCAGATATTGCCAAGGATCTTTCCATTACAATCCCCAAAGCCGGACATCTCATATCAGCCTATGCTTTAGGCGTAGTTGTAGGTGCACCAATATTGGCAATTATCGCAGCAAAATATCCGCCAAAGCGCATTCTGCTCGCATTGATGTTGCTGTTCACATTATTTAACGCCATATCAGCGTTTGCCCCAAGTTACACCACTTTATTTCTTGCCCGTTTTCTTTCTGGACTACCACATGGGGCATTTTTTGGCGTAGGTTCAGTAGTTGCGAGCCGCATCGCACCTCCGGGCAAACAAGCTCAAGCAGTGTCACTAATGTTTGCTGGCTTAACCATTGCCAATTTATTTGGCGTACCACTTGGCACTTACATTGGGCATAACTATTCTTGGAGATACTCTTTTGGAATTGTAGCGCTAGTAGGCATTGTCACGTTAATAAGCTTAAAATATTGGTTACCACAATTGCCTGCAGTTAAAGATAGAAATCTTAAAACTGAATTGAACTTTTTCGCTAAACGAGAAGCTTGGATTATTATTCTGATGATTTCTATAGGAACCGGCGGACTATTTTGTTGGATCAGCTATATTGCTCCTCTAATGACTGTAGTGGCTGGTTTTGCAGAAAGTAGCGTAACTTATATTCTAATGCTGGCAGGTTTAGGCATGTTAGTGGGGAATTTTGTAGGTGGTTACTTAGCAGATAAATTTTCGCCAGCCAAAGCCTGTGTTATTTTGTTGTTATCCATGAGTTTGATCTTAATCATCGTTTTCTTCGTGTCTCATCACCCGGCTTTAGCATTAATTACTACTTTCTTAACTGGAGGTATCGCGTTTGCATCGGCAGCGCCAATACAAATGTTAATGATCAGAACCGCCAAAGACTCGGAAATGATAGCAGCTTCTGCAAGTCAAGCGAGTTTTAATATCGGAAATGCATTGGGGGCTTTTTTCGGCGGCTTACCTTTAGTTTACAGCTTAAGTTATAACTATCCATCCTTAGTTGGCGCCACAATGGCTTTTGTCGGCGCTTTGCTAGCCTTATGGCTGATAAGTTCTAAAAAGCAAAATATCTAACCCCATAAAGATATTATGCTAACCAAGTAAATAATAATTGAATTCTGTTAGCAACAAAAATGGAGCAAACGCTAAGTTCACTCCATTAGTTCATTCAAAAATTCTTCGTCGCGGTGTACTACAAAACTCTTATTGTCCTTCTTTTTTATCGGGCACAAAAGTCATTGAAATAGAGTTTACGCAATGGCGAGTATTTTTAGAAGTTAAAAATTCGCCTACAAAAACGTGTCCCAAGTGTGCATCGCAGTTCGCACAAACTATTTCAGTACGTTGTCCGTCTGCATCTGGAATGCGTTTTACGGCGCCTTTAATTTCGTCATCAAAAGCAGGCCAGCCGCAATGTGCATCAAACTTAGTTTCCGAACGATAAAGTGGCGCATTGCATCTTTTGCAGATATAAGTTCCTTTCTCAAAAAACTTATCATATTTCCCTGTACCAGGATATTCAGTTCCTTTACCTACAATTACTCTCTCTTCTTCTTTAGTTAATTTATTCCATTCCATTTTACGTGTGGTTTTTGATGGTGTTTGCGCTGTGGCTTGTTTAGTTTCTTCGGTACGTTCCTCGCTACGCTGGGCACAAGCAGATAAGCTCATGCCAATTATCATCAGAGCAACTAGCGACGTATGGTTAATTATCGACTTCATTATTTAGCCTTTTATATGTGAATCATTATCCCAATTAAACAAATATAACCACTAAACGTTTGGCATTCTTCATACACAAGTAAGTTTTTAGCAACAAAAAAAGCGTCCCAATTACTTGGAACGCTTTATGGAAATATATTTGTCGAGACTATTTTTTCAACAATGCAGCCATGGCAGCACCAATTTCTGCAGGGCTTTCTACTACTGTAATACCACACTCACGCATAATTTTCATTTTAGCAGCAGCAGTATCATCAGCACCACCTACAATAGCACCGGCGTGGCCCATTCTACGTCCCGGAGGCGCAGTTTGACCAGCGATGAAACCAACTACTGGCTTAGTGCCGTGCTCCTTAATCCAACGGGCAGCTTCAGCTTCCATACCGCCACCAATTTCACCAATCATGATGATACCTTCAGTTTCCGGATCGTTCATTAACAATTCAACAGCTTCTTTAGTTGGCGTACCAATAATTGGATCTCCACCAATACCAATAGCTGTAGTAATACCTAAACCTGCTTTTACTACCTGATCTACCGCTTCGTAAGTTAAAGTACCTGATTTAGAAACCACACCAACGTTACCTTTTTTGAAAATAAAACCTGGCATGATACCAATTTTAGCCTCATCAGCAGTAATAATACCCGGACAGTTAGGGCCAATTAAACGGCTATCTTTATCTGAAAGGTAAGATTTAACAGCAATCATGTCTTTAGTTGGAATACCTTCAGTGATACAAACAATCACTTTGATTCCTGCGTCAGCGGCTTCCATAATAGCATCAGCAGCAAATGGAGGAGGTACAAAAATAATAGACACATCGGCACCAGCCTTATCAACCGCATCTTTAACAGTGTTAAAAACAGGTCGGCCTAAATGCTCTTGACCGCCTTTGCCAGGAGTTACCCCGCCAACAACGTTTGTACCGTAAGCTATCATTTGCTCAGCATGGTAAGTACCTTCGTTGCCGGTAAAACCCTGAACAATTACTTTTGAATCTTTATTTACTAAAACACTCATTGTATCTATTTTTTTGTGCAAACTTAAGTTAATTGCAACGCATTGTCAACTGCAAAAGCATATTATTTCAACTGTTTGTTTTTTTATCGCATTAGCTTGTATCAAATGTGTTGGGCATATCTTAATCTCTTACATCCATCTCGCTATCAAGTGGTTTAACTTTATAAGAAAAGCAAAAGCTGTACAACAAACCAAAAGCAGTCCTGCCTTCTGCTTAACCCAATAGCATTAATGCAATTGCTATAATTTAACATAATGCTGGCTATTGGGTAACTCTGCCAGTCAGGTTTATTTTACAAAAACTCGTGCTAAATACAAGCTTCAACAAACCTCCATCCCACATTGTATAGGTTTGTCAAAGCTGAGTGCAGGTTTGAAAATCTGGAGTTTACATTTCTGGGGTTGCCATCCACTTCTGGCAAGTTAAGTTTATGGAAATACCTTAGCGCTCTTGGCATAGCTTCTTTCCCTTTGCGTTAATGTTAGCTTTGACAAACCTCTATCCCGCTTGCTATAGGTTTGTCAAAGCTAAGTGCAGGTTTGAAAATCTGGAGTTTATATTTCTGGGGTCACCATCCACTTCTGGCAAGTTAAGTTTGCGGAAATACCTTTGCGCCCTTTACAAAACTTATTTCCCTTTGCGTTAATGTTAGCTTTGACAAACCTCTATCCCGCTTGCTATAGGTTTGTCAAAGCTGAGTGCAAGTTTGAAAATATGAAATTTATATTTCTTGGGTCACCATCCGCTTCTGGCAAGTTAAGTTTGTGGAAATACTTTAGCGCTCTTGGCAAAGCTTCTTTCCCTTTGCGTTAAAAATAAACCGCAAAGATAAAGAGAACGCAAAGCCATGTAATGGAAGTCTAATCATCAAAGAGCCTTAGCGATCTTAGCAAAGCTTCTTTTCCTTTGCGTTGAAAAACAACCGCAAAGGATAAAGAGAACGCAAAGCCAACTAAATCCTAATTATCAAAAAGCCTTTGTGCTCTTTGCAAAGCTTCTTTCCCTCTGCCTTAAATAAAAGCATATTCAAATGTTAAATCCATAACGCAAGTACTTGATATCGCTGTAAGCCATTACTTATAAATAAATTTTGAGGGAAAATAAATTTACCGATATTTACCCGCAGGCTCGGCTGAGCGTACTAAACCAAAACCAGCTTCAAATGATAGACACACTGTTAAGCTACGATTTTGCATGGAAGTCATATACCGCCGGACAAACGTTAGCTACAGATAAAACGCATATCTTTCGCATCTCTGTAGACCATCATTTTCCAAAAGTAAAGCGAGCGGTAGAGGAAGTGCTTTCAGATCGCGAGCTTGAAAAAGCTGGACGGATGTTTATCCAAAAAGATAAAGAACGTTACATTGTCAGTAAGTTTTGCTTGAGAACAATACTCGGATTATGCCTTCAAGTGCCTCCAAACGAAGTTAACTTTATATTTCACGAATATAAGAAGCCAACTGCAAACGGTATCGAGTTTAACATTAGCCATACAGGCGACTATGTATTAATTGCTATCGGTCCTACTCCATTAGGAATTGATATTGAACATCTAAATAGAGACTTCGATTTCAAATCTATTTTAGACATCACTTTTTCCAAGAAAGAGATAGACTACATTGGCGATAAAGACATTGATCCTACTAACTTCTACGTGATGTGGACACGTAAAGAGGCATTACTAAAAGCCAGTGGCGAGGGCGTAAGCGACAACCTACACTTAATCGAATGCCTTGACGAGCATTTAGAATATCATAAAAAAGTGTTCAAAATGCGCACCTTTATGATTGAGGAAAACTATGTAGCTAGCATCGCAACCACACTCGAACAAAAAGAACTACTTTTCTGGAATTGGATTTAGTTCTGGTTGTTTAGTCTATTGGTTGTTTGGACATGAATAAAATTGAATAATCATTGTACTTTACTCCTTTGGCTTGCCTTATATTTCCTCAGCATTTTCAATTGCTACGGCGCTTGTTGCTTTCTGGTATTTATCTTCATCAAAAGCTTTTTCACTTTTAGCAATAACAATGGCGGCTATTCCATTTCCTATCATATTGGTAATGGCCCTGGCTTCGCTCATAAACCGATCTACACCTAATAATATGGCAATATGTTCTACTGGCATAATTTTAAGTGCGGTTAACGTACTGGCCAACACAATAAACCCGCTTCCAGTTACACCAGCGGCACCTTTACTAGTTACCATTAAAACCAGCATAATCGAAACCTGCTCGCCTATGCTCAAATCAATCCCAAATACCTGTGTTAAAAATATCACGGCCATTGCCAAATAAATTGAAGTGCCGTCCAGATTAAATGAATAACCAGTAGGAATTACCAAACCAACTACCGATTTGTCGCAACCGATATCCTCCATTTTTTTCATCATGCTTGGCAAAACCGACTCGGAAGAGGAGGTTCCCAAAACAATTAAAATTTCCTGACGAATATATTTGAGATACTTCCACAAACTAAACTTGTAATATCTACAAATAGCATTGAGCACCACAAAAATGAAAAGAAAACAAGTGAGATAAACTGCACCCATTAATTTAGCCATTGGCAGTAAAGTGTGCAGCCCAAATTTCCCTACGCTAAAGGCCATACCACCAAAAGCGCCTAAGGGAGCTAAACGCATGATCACTTTCATCATGTTGAAAAGCACTTTGGCAATTTTATCAAAAGTAACTAGCAGCGATTCGCCTGTTTTACCAGTCTTACTTAATCCATAACCAAATAAAATGGCAAACACCAAAATTTGCAAGATTTCACCTTTTGCAAAAGCATCAAAAATATTCTTCGGGAAGATATGTGCGATAAACTCCAGCCAATTTATAGTACCGGCCTGCTTTGCGTAGGCATCTATTTTTGAAACGTCACCTTCTGGCACATTAACTCCAACTCCCGGCTTAATGACATTAGCCACAAATAAACCAATTACAATTGCCAATGTAGTTACCAGCTCAAAGTACAGTAATGCTTTGCCGCCAACAACGCCAACCTTTTTCATATCGCCCATATGAGCTATACCTAAAACTATAGTAAAGAATATAATTGGTGCGATCAACATGCTGATCAGGTTGATAAAACTTTTGCTAATGAGTTCGGCGTTTGGCGAAAATCCTGGAAACTGCACTCCTACCAAAACACCTAATGCAATAGCAAAAAGTACCTGAAAAGTTAAGTTTGATAATAATTTCTTCATTTTAAGGTTTGGATTGAAGATGGAAATATATAAACTATTTTAGTAACTGCCCAACACAATGATGCAACAGGTAAAAAAAGATAAGGTTTAGCTAAAAAAGCATAAGGTTGTTTTGTTTTGTATATTTGTTAAAAAAATCGAAAATGCGCAGATTAAGATTTCTTCCGGCTGTTTTAATTGGTATTGCCGTAATTTGCTATGCTTGTGAAAAAGTACCAGTAGACAGCAAAATTTTCGTGGAGCGTTACCTTACCGGAACATCTTTTACCAGATGGCCCATACAATCATACGTTAAACTTGAACTTAACGGTAAAGATACCTTAGCTAAAGAGACGATTGATCTGGCTATTGACACTGCCATTTTCAACATCAATTCAAAATACATTAGAGGAACAGATACGGTGAACTTCGCTGTCGATCAAGCTGGCGAAAATATTACCTTTTCTACCAAGCCAGATAGCACTTGGCATATTGAATACTTAAGAAACTCTTCGTTTAAATTGGTGCATCAGCGTAATGAAACCGTAAATGGTGTAACTACAAACTATAAAATTGAGCAGATTTTCAGGAAGTAGAACTTGTTATTTAACGTGAGTTACGGATAAGAGAATTATGCTATTTGCTAGCGATAGCGCTTCAAATCTTCGTTCAGCTAATTTTCGGTCTCTTGTTTTTCGGGTTGCACCAATAAGCCAAAGCATTTTCTTTGAAAGAAACCTGCGAAGCAAGCATGAAAACAATTGAAAATAAAATTACGCTGAATAAATAAGCAGCCGAGAGTTTTTGTTACTTTTTGCGGTCAAAAAGTAAGAGCCCAGTGGCGGCGAGCTAAAAGAACACCTTTAAAGTAAATTTTTCAAGAGTTGTAAAAGTCCTTAACCCGAACTCAAGTTATTTCGCAATCCCTACCGAAGAGAACTGTAAATCATACAGCTTTTTGTAATATCCATCAAGTTTCAGTAATTGTTGATGGGTTCCCTTTTCCTTAATCTCGCCCTTTTCTAGCACAATAATCATATCGGCTTTTTGTATTGTAGATAAACGGTGCGCAATAACGATAGACGTACGCCCCTGCATTAGCTTGTCAATGGCATTTTGAATGAGTAATTCTGTTTCAGTATCCACAGACGAAGTGGCTTCGTCTAATACTAAAACCGCAGGCTGATAAACTAAAGCTCTAATAAACGATATAAGCTGCGCCTGACCAGCGGAAAGTGTTGCACCACGCTCCATTACGTTATAGTGATAGCCGCCAGGTAAACGTTCTATGAATTCATGAGCGCCAACTTGCTTTGCTGCATCAACCACTTGCTCAAAAGTGATATCTGGATTATTGAGCGTAATATTGTTATAAATAGTATCCGAAAAGAGAAATACATCCTGCAATACCGTAGCAATCTGCTGACGAAGGAAGTTTAGGTCATAATCCTTAATAGCTACACCATCCACGCTAATATTACCTTTTTGAATCTCGTAAAAACGATTAAGAATATTTATGGTAGTAGATTTTCCGGCACCAGTAGCACCAACTAACGCCACTGTTTGGCCAGATTTTACTTCAAAAGAGATATCTTTAAGTACATATTTTGGATCCAGCTCGTCATCTTGATCGTAGCTAAACCACACATTTTCAAACGAAATATCACCTCTTACTTTTGCTGGCTTAAAATTCCCAGTATTGGCGGTGATTTCTTGCGTATCCAATACCTTAAAAACACGCTCTGCACCAACCATACCCATTTGTAACGTATTAAATTTATCTGCAAGCTCCCTAATTGGCCTAAAAAGCATGTTGATAAACATTATAAACGAGGTAATGATCCCTGGTTCAATTTTTGGGTTCTCAAGCACCGATTTTGCACCATACCAAATTAGCAGTCCTAAAGACATTGCAGAAATTAGCTCAACTACGGGAAAGAAAATCGAATAATACCAGTTAGAACGGATATTGGCATCTCGATAGCGTAAGTTGATATTTTTAAATTTTTTATACTCCTGTTCTTCTCTAGCGAAGTACTGAATAATAGAAATTCCACTTATGTGTTCCTGAAGAAAAGTATTTAAGTTAGCCACCTCCGATCTAACTTCTTGAAAAGCCACCTTAATAGCCTTCTGGAAAATCCTCGTAGCCATAATGAGAAGTGGCATGGGCAATAGCACAATCAACGTTAATTTCCAATCCAAGTAAAACATAATTCCCATGATCACAATTACTTGTAATAAATCGCCAATCATGGCAATTAATCCTTCAGAAAAGATATCTGCAATGGTTTCCAAATCAGAAACGGTCCTCGTAATTAACTGACCAATTGGAGTTTTATCGAAAAACTTCAATCGCAATTTGGTGATGTGATTAAAGACGTTGATCCGCAAATCTTTAATTGCCGATTGTCCGAGTTTGTTAGTAAGTAACGTATGGGCGTACTGAAAAACGGTTTGAAGAACGAGCAATGCTAACATCAAAATTGTCATGTTAAGCAAGCCATTATACTTCCCTTTCAAAATATGCTGATCAAGCGTATAGCCTACCAATAACGGTCGAGCTGGAGCTATAGCAGCTAATAAAAGCGTAAGCGCTACCGACCATAAAAAAACGCCGCGATAAGGCCTTACGTAAGCCATTACTCTTTTTAATAAACTGAAATTAAACGCGTCGCCAGTTACAGCCATCTATTCTAATTTTAAATAAGTAAATTTTTAAATGATTGAATATTGCTAATGCAAACCTCATTTGTTATTTTCTCATGCTCTGTTTTAATTTTTAATGAGTCAATGTTGAATGATTAAATCTTGTTAAGCGCATAAATCTTACTCCAACATTCTCTCATTCAATCAATAATTCATTTTCAACATACGGATAAACTACAGAAACCAAAAAAAGTCCGCAAGCAGGCACGGATTGTCCAGCATTACTTCTGTTTTTACTTTCAATAATCTTGTTTAACTGCTGCGCATCAATCACGCCTTCGCCAACCATCACTAAAGTGCCCATGATCGCACGTACCATATTGCGTAAAAACCGATCAGCCTTGATAGTGAATACCAAGCCATCAGCCTGTTGTTCAAATTTAGCATAGCTGATGTTACAGTTGTTCGTAAATGTTTGCGTATTGGATTTGCTGAAACATGAAAAGTCCTTTTGACCCAACAGTAGCTCGGCAGCGTTGTTCATTTGCTCAACATTCAACTTTCCTTTGTATAACCATGATCTATTGATTTTAAAAGGATTTTTATGAAAATGCAGATAATAATGATAGGCTCTTGCAGTAGCGTCAAAACGGGCATGTGCATTGGCAGCTACCTCAAATATTCTGTGAACCGCAATGCTGTACGGAAGTAGGGCGTTTACTCCAGTTGTAGCGTTCAGCAGTTGTCGTTCACTCACGCCTACCAAGTCAATATGAGCAAAAAACTGCGTAGCATGTACCCCTGTATCGGTGCGCCCACAACCTAACGAGGCAACTTGCTGCCTAAAATAAGTACTCAAAGCTTTGTCTAAGCACTCTTGTACAGACATGGCATTTGGCTGAATTTGCCAACCGTGAAAGGTGGTTCCGTCGTAACTTAATTCTACAAAGTATCTTTTCGTTTCCAATAGGTGCAAAAATAAAGTTTTAGGCCATAAGTTTTCAGTATACAGCTACATAACTTTTAACTTTACCACAATCAAACAGTTCAACAATTAAACAATTAAACGTATTTTCGCAGGATATGATTCAAAGAATACAATCTATTTGGCTTTTACTTGCAGCTTTAGCAGCAGTATCGTTATTATTTATTCCAATAATTGGATTAGCAGGTGCTGAAGGATATTTTACCTTGAACGGCGCTGGGTTAAAAAACGAAGCCCTAGACACTGGCACCAATTATCCATTACTTATTAGTACGGTTGCAGCAGCTTTGATTAGCGTAGCCAACATTTTCAACTTCAGGAATAGAAAATTGCAGATGCGATTAATCTGGATCAACATTTTATTATTGATTGGTTTAGGATTGTGGATGTTTTTGCTAGGTAAATCTGTTACAGGATTAAAAACACTCGACATTGAAGAAGGAGTCTTTGTAATTCCAGTAGCTATTATCCTACTTCTTTTAGCACTAAAAGGAGTAAAAAATGACGAGAAGTTAATTCGATCAGCAGATAGACTACGTTAAAATCCCATTAAAACTGTTACAGAAAGCGCTGTAAAGTAGATTTTTACGTACCTTTAGCCATTATTAAAACTAACTTAGTGTATATGAAAAAACTTTTACTCTTTTTTTTACTAATTAGTGGACTTGCTACTGTTGGATACGGGCAAATCTTCACGCAAAACTTTAGCGGTACTTCTATAGTGGCTGATTATGTTAACGCTGCAGGAGAAATAAACAAATTTACGGCTATAGGAAGCGGAACAAATAACATTGCCAGCATTACTAACGGAGCATTGACCTTCACTAAAACCGGGGCGGGTACAGCTCACTTTAGCAGAAACGCATCATTCCCAGGCCCGCCTACTGCATTAAAAATTAGTTTCACGTTAAACGTTGCTAATATTGCAGCTACAAACACAACACAAGCACAACTTTATGTCGGTACTGGATTCGCAAATACCTCGGCGGCTCCCACGCTTTCTTCAACAACCCACAGCAGATTAGTTATTGGATTTGATGTAGCGCAAGGATATAATATTTCTGGTCCGAATGCTCCAACTGGAGCGACGCCTTACTATAACACCCCAAAAGTAATTACATGGGTAATCAATAATACCGGAAGCACTTTGAACTATTCAGCTCCAAACGGAGATGCTAAAACACTTGCTAATGACACATGGGATTTATATGTAGATGACATAGGCACACCTACCGGAACGCCTATATTGGCTGCCAGAGGCGTACAATCAGCAAATCTAGCAGTGGAACAGTTCTTCTTTAGATATGACACAGGATCTGAAAACGCAACGATTAGCTTTGATAACTTTGTAATAAATGATCAAACTACTGTACTTCCAGTTGCTCTACACTCCTTTAAAGCAAAAGCCAACCTTCAACAGGTAGACTTGACCTGGAATACCGCAGCTGAAACAAATAATTCACATTTTGAAATACTTCGCTCGGCAGACGGCAAAACTTTCAATAAAATAGATGAAGTTAAAGGCGCTGGAACTAGCACCGAAAACCGCAGTTATGCCTACACGGATAAAGATCCACTTCCTGGCGTAAACTATTACAAATTAAAACAGGTTGATTTCGATGGACAATATTCCTTCTCGGACGTTGATGCGGTAAAATCAAATGTTGCTACCAATAACTTCAAAGTTGCCGCCAACAAACAAAATGGAACAGTTAAGCTAACGGTTTACGCAGCTAACGATAGCAAAGCAACGTTCAAGATTTACGATTTAAACGGCCGCAAATTGGCTGAACAGGAATTGAACTTGAGCAAAGGTTATTCAAATGTTTCGGTTCCATTTAATGGCACTAATGGACTACATATTGCGTCTTTAACTACGGCAACAGAAACTTTAACGCAGAAATTTATTCAGTAATATTGGGACTTGCAAAGTTTTAAAACTTTGCAAGTCCTTAAAGTCAAGGCCAGTTTGTTGTTCAAACTGGCCTTGTTTTTTTTGTTGTAGATTTCGCTTCCCTGTTTAACGTTCGTAACGCCCAACTGAAATATTAGGTACTTGCAATTATTCCCGCTGAACCAAAAAACTTTAAAACAGGCTGCTTTCCTGCGTTAAATAGCCCCGATTAAACGGAAAGCTTTTTTGCTGCACAATCGCAATTTCATACTTCGTGAGTTTTAAAAAACTTACGAAGTATTGCTAATAACCTTCACAAAAAACTTAAAGTGAAAGCGGGACTTTCAGCGGTAGAAAGCACTAAAAATGCGCTCCTAACTACGTCACACCCACATCTACCAAAACAAGACCGAGCTAACTTTCTTATTTACAATTTATTAAGCAAAAAACTATTTGCCAATTTGTGCAAGAAATACCAATTATTAAACGTACCTTTGCGCCTTAATTTAAAAATGTTATAATGATAAACCCATTTAGTAAATTGGGGATAAGTGATGACGTTGTTAATGCCGTTAAAGAGCTAGGATTCGAAAATCCTACGCCTATTCAGGAGCAAGCCATTCCTGTACTGTTAGAGGGTAGTAACGACTTTGTTGGTTTGGCCCAAACAGGAACAGGAAAAACAGCCGCATTTGGTTTGCCGTTGTTAGAATTAATCGACTTTAAGAGCAATAAGCCACAGGCACTAATTTTGTGTCCTACACGTGAGCTTTGTTTGCAAATTGCAAACGACATCAGGAATTTCTCCAAAAACAAGCCTAATGCTAGCGTTGTAGCCGTTTACGGTGGCGCAAACATTATGCAACAACTACGCGAAATACGCAATGGCGTACAAGTAGTAGTGGCCACGCCCGGCCGTATGTTAGATATCATTGGTCGTAAAGCCATTGATTTCTCTAATGTTAAATATGTAGTGTTAGACGAGGCAGATGAAATGTTGAACATGGGCTTCCAAGAAGACATCAACGACATTCTTTCTACCACACCAGACGAAAAGAAAACTTGGTTATTTTCGGCTACGATGCCACCTGAGGTGCGCCGCATAGCTAAAAATTACATGGAAAACCCTACAGAGTTAACCATGGGTACCAAAAACACAGGTAATGCTAACATTGAACACGAGTACTACGTTGTACGTGCCCGTGATAAATATGCTGCCTTGAAACGTATTGTAGATTACAACCCAGATATTTTTGGGGTAGTTTTCTGTAAAACGAAAATGGATACGCAGGATGTTGCTGAGCACTTGATTAAAGACGGTTACAATGCCGATGCTTTACATGGTGATCTTTCGCAGCAACAACGTGATAAGGTAATGAAACGTTTCCGCGAGAGAAGCATGCAGTTGCTTATTGCTACTGACGTTGCAGCTCGTGGTATTGACGTTAATGACGTTACACACGTAATTAATTTTGCTTTACCTGATGAGATTGAGAGTTATACACACAGAAGCGGTCGTACGGCTAGAGCTGGTAAAACTGGTACTTCTATTTGTATCATCAACTCAAAAGAGGTTGGCAAAATTCGTCAGATTGAAAAAATTATTGGCAAAAAATTCACTAAAGCTGAATTGCCTACAGGTTTTGATGTTTGTGAAAAACAATTGTTCGGTTTAATTCACCGTGTACACAATGTAGATGTGAATGAAGAGCAAATTGGCCAGTACATTTCTCGTATCAATGATGAGTTTGCTGATTTGAGCAAAGAGGAAATCATCAAAAAATTCGCTTCTTTGGAGTTTAACCGTTTCTTAGAATATTACCAAAATGCCCCTGATTTAAACATTAGCGCTGATGAGCGTGAGCGTGGTGAAAGAGGTGAGCGTGGCAGTAGAGAACGCGGAGAGCGTGGCGATAGAGGTAGAGGTGCTGAAGCTGGTTATGCTCGTTTGTTTATCAACGTAGGATCAGTTGATGATTTTACAAGAGGTGATTTATTAAGCTTTGTTTGTAACCACGGCCGTATTAGCGGTAAAGCGGTTGGAAAAATCGACTTAAAAGGTGTTTTCTCTTTTGTTGAAGTAGAAAGCGACACAGCAGAATCTCTTCTAGCCAACTTCAAGGACGTACAATACAACGGTCGTGAGGTTAGAATTGAAATGAGCGGTGATGCCCCTCGCAGTAGCAGTCGCGGTGGTGACCGTGGAGGTCGTGGTGGATTTGGCGGAGAGCGTAGAGGCGGTTACGGTGGCGGCGAACGTCGCGGTGGCGGTTACGGCGGTGGAAGAGGCGGAGAACGTGGAGAGCGTGGAGAGCGTTCTGGCAGCGGAAGAAGAGATCGTGGTGAACGTTCAGGCGGAAGTAGCGAAGGTGGTTTCAGAGATTTTTCTGGACGCAGTCGTGAAGAAAGAAGCGGCGGTAGTGGCAGACGCGAAGGCGGAAACGGCGGTAGCGATAGAAGACGCAGATCTTAGTCAGTTCACAGTTTTCAGTATAAAAACAAAAAGTCCCGTTAAATTAACGGGACTTTTTGTTTTATTTCAGTTTACAGTTTTATGCGCCTAAATAGAGACTGCCAATTGAAAACTGTGATCTACTGAACTGGCCTAGTTCTGATTTGGCTAGCTTTCAAATAAATTTTAGCCCCTTTTTTATTGATGTAATACTTGCGGTTTTTGCCATCAATATAAACGTTAGAACCATCTGGCGCCATTTTACCTTTGTAAGTTTGATCAACTACTTTAGCACCACCTTTTACAGCTACTTCTGCCGTTTTATTACCTACCGCAGTTGCGCCTTTTTCTACAGCGTTACCTGTTTTTTGGAGCGCCTTACCAACTTCGGTTTTCTTTTCTTGCGCATTAACATTTGTTGTAAATAAGGTAGCCGCAAACATAGCAGCTAAACCTAATAAATATCTCTTTTTCATTGCTTTAAAATTTAGTGAATAGAGAACAAATAAAAAACAGCTTTGGTTTTAAGAGCTATTTAAAAGAAAACACAATGTTTTAAATGCCTAATAGATTTTAGCGAAACCTTATAGTCGTTAACTCAATTTCTCCGTTAACATTTTCATTTCTGAATGAGGCGATTTTCTTTCATATAAAATTTGATAAACAGCTTCGCAAATTGGCATATCCACTCCGTATTTTTCATTGATGCGGTGCATAGAATTAGCCGCGTAATAACCTTCAGCAATCATGTTCATTTCTAGCTGTGCGGATGTAACCGTATACCCTTTTCCAATCATGTTACCAAAAGTACGGTTTCTACTAAATTGCGAATAAGCAGTCACCATTAAATCTCCTAAGTAGGCAGATTCATTGATGTCTCGCTCTATTGGATGTACCACGTCTACAAAGCTTTTAATTTCTCTAATTGCATTTGAAATAAGTACTGCTTGAAAATTGTCACCGTAACCAACGCCATGACAAATACCGCTTGCAACCGCGTAAATATTTTTCAGCACAGCGGCGTATTCGGTTCCAAAAATATCATCAGAAATATTGGTTTTGATGTATCTAGTGCGTAGTAATTGCGAAAAGTAATTGGCGTTATTTACCTCGGTACAAGCTATAGTTAGATAGGACAGCTTTTCCAAAGCCACCTCCTCAGCATGGCATGGCCCACTAATCACCAAAATATCCTCATAAGGAAGCTCATATTTATGGTGCAGGAACTCGCCAATAATTAAATTATCTTCGGGCACAATTCCCTTAATTGCTGATACTACTTTTTTTCCTTTTAGTTGAGCTGGAGTGATATCTTTTAAACTATCTCGCAAAAAAGCAGCTGGAACGTTAAGCACAACAAAGTCTGCCGCTGCAATAATTTGAGCAATATCTGAAGATACATTCTCTGGCTTCAGCTTAATTTCAACCGCACTTAAGTAACTTGGATTATGTTTATAATTCCTGATATGATTGATAGCATCCTCATTACGCATCCACCAAAAAACTTCTTTTTCTGTTTCGTTATCAGAAAGCATTTTTATGATAGCAGTTGCCCAACTTCCACCGCCAATCATGGCTACCTTTGCACTCATATTATTTTTATTTTAAGCTAGCTATGTTCTTAACCGAGTAAAAACAAAAGGTTTAAAGAAATACATGATCGCATCTCTTTAAACCTTTGCAAAAATAATTAAATATTATGACTTGTGGCGGCTACTTTTTGTTTGTAGCGTTAAACAATTTATCCTTAGTGGTTTGCTCTACCTTAACGCCATCTTTCAACTTACTCTGTATTGCAGTATACGGACCATTTACTATCTGTTGACCAGCTTTTAAACCTGTTTTAACTATAATATACTGATCATTCTGTATTCCAGTAGTAATCTCCGCTTTTTTAACAGTAGATGCCTTTGCATCAAAAAGATAGATATACTGCTTGATTTTTTTATCACTCAGTTTGTTCTTTTGCTTTTCTGTATCTGGAGCCTCGCCATTCTTATCACTATCAGATTTATTTTCTGTAAAAACCGCTTGAATAGGAACAGATAATCCTTTAACTGTTTCACTTTCGATATCTACAGTAGCCGAAAGACCCGGACGAAAAGGTGATGGCAAATCCTTTGCGCCACCTTTAACACTGCTGTAAGACTGAGACAATAGCCTCACCTTTACCGAAAAATTGGTAACCTGATCTACAGAAGCGGTAGCCGCAGTACCCACGTTTGTGGCAGAGCTAGCAATTTCGGTGACTACACCCCTGAATTTTTTCCCAGCAAAAGCGTCAACTTCCACAGTAGCGCTATCGCCTAAGCTTACACGGTTGATGTCGTTTTCATTTACATCAACATTTACCTCCATATTGCTCAAGTTAGAGATTCGCATAATTTCGGTTCCAGCCATTTGTGAAGTACCCAAAATACGGTCGCCCAATTCAATAGAAAGCTTTGAAACTACACCATCCACAGGAGCGTAAATGGTTGTTCTTGCCAAATTTGCGCCCGCCTCTTTCACATTAGCTGCTGATTGCTCTAAACCAAATTTAGCTCCGGTGACATTTTCTTTAGCGCTTTGAAGGGTTGATTTAGCAGTTAAATAAGCTGCTTTCGCATTATCAAACTCAGCCGCTGAAATTACCTTTTTGTTATAAAGCTCTACATTTCTTTTGTAGGTGGCTTCAGCATTAACAAAATTAGCTTGTGACTGTACTAAAGACTGCTGTGATGCCGCTACACTTGCTTTTTGCGAATTGTAAGACGCTACTGCACGCTCATAACCCGATTGCAAAATATCTGGACGTACTTTACATAGCAACTGTCCTTTTTTAACCATGTCACCTTCTTTCACCAAAAGTTCAGTTACCTCACCTGATACTTCAGAGCTTAGTTTTACCTCAGTTTCAGGTTGAATTTTACCACTGGCGGTAACGGTTTCGGTTACTGTTTTTTCGCCTACTTTTTCTACGGTTACCTGTATGGGCTTTTCTTTACCTATTACCCCAGCAAGTGTTAAGATAACGAGCAATCCTAAAATTACTCCTACGCCTATTAAAATGTGTTTTAACTTCATAATATATTTAATATGCCTGTTTGGCGATGTTTAAAATGCTATTTGCTTCCCTAAATAATAATCAATCACTTTTGATTTGAACAACAAATCGTACTTGGCTTGAATCATGTCTATTTCAGCTCTGTTTTTATTTGTTAAAGCGGTACTATATTCTACAGAGTTAGCCAAGCCAACATTATAGCGCTGCTCAATTACATAAAAGGCATCTTTTTGCGCTGCAAATGCATTACTGGTCGATTCGAATTTACTTTCTGCTGCTCTTAAATCGGCTACTGCCTGGTAAATTACTTTATTTAGGTTTATCACAGAAAGCTGTTCTTGTACTTGCGTATTCTGGTAGTTGATTTTAGCTCGGCGTACGTTAGATCTAGCTGTAAATCCGTTAAAAATAGGAATAGACAGGTTTATACCGATAAACTGATTGAAGTTATCTTGAATTTGCGATCCGAATCTTTGATTAGCTAGCGTGGTAATAAAATCAGGAACAAGCACTCTGTCATTTCCCGTTTCTGTTCTACCAATTTCCCTAAATCCGTTTGGCACAACGGCTACCACACTTTGTCTACCACTTGAATAATTGGTTCCCATACCGCCACCAAAACTCAACCTTGGGTAATAAGTTCCTCTAGCCACGTCTACTCCTTTTTGCGCAGCCTGCGATCTTAATCCAGCCAACTTGATATCTGGGAAAATTCTCATCGCTGTATTTACCACTTCTTCAGGGCTTGCATCATTTTTTGGCAACATCTTCGGATCAACCACAGGAACCTGAATTTCGAACTGATTATTTGCAGGCATCTCCATCAACTGGTTTAAAGTTAAATAAGCGATTGCCAAGTTGTTTTTAGCATTGGTTACTTCTAACTCGGAATTAGCTACCTGCGATTTCGCTTGCGATACATCAGCCAATGTTTTGTTTCCTACATCTAGCAATTGCTGTTGTTGGTTAAGCTGCTGCTTAGCAACCTCCAACTGTCCTTGCGCAGCTTTCAATAAATCTTTACTAAACAAAATTTGCATGTAAGATGTCACCACCTGCAAAATCAAATCATTCTTAACTTTCTCTACGCTAGCTTTATCAGCATCTAGGAGCAGTTTATTTTGCTTAATTTGATTAATTTTTTGCCGACCAGCAAACAAATCTACACTCGCTGATAAGTTTCCGCTGGCGGAGTTAAATTGTTGACTAATGTACTGATTGGTTGAGGGGTCAATACTACGCCCAAAATTTCTATTTCCGCTTGCACTAGCATTAACGTTTGGTAATAATGCATATTTGGATTGCGAATAATTTTCATCGCTTAATGCCACACTAAGCTGTGCTTGCTTTACCTGCAAATTGTTTTGCAAAGTTCTATCAATGGCTTGCTGTAGCGTAAGCACTTCTTGGGCGGTGGCAACCTGCGCCAAAGCTAACAGTAAACCACAACTTAAGCTTTTCAATAACAGTTTCCTCATTTACTTTTTATAGGTTTTATTTGGCACTTTAAGTAACCAATAGTTTGTTTTGGCCGTTATTACTGGCGCAATATCAATTCTTCAAATCGCCTTACAAATGTTACTTTTACCAAATGTACACTGTTAGGCCACCTTTTTTTCTCAAATGGATTTATCCCAAATTGCTATGGAATAAAGCTAGCACCGAAAAAATTATTTACTTGACCTTTGACGACGGTCCCATCCCTAATGTTACAGAATTCGTTTTAAATACCCTAAAAAACTTTCAAATTAAGGCTACCTTTTTTTGTATTGGTGATAACATACAAAAACATCCAGAAATTTTTAAACGTGTAAAAGAAGAAGGTCACGCAATAGGCAATCATACGTTTAACCACCTGAAAGGATGGGCTACCAATGATGAAACTTACATTGCTAATTTTTGGAAATGCCAGGAATTAACCAAAACCAATTTATTTAGGCCGCCATACGGCAGAATCAAGAAAAGTCAGATCCGAGAATTAGCTAAAAGTTGGCAACTGATGGCAAACAGCAAAGTAAGACCTGAGAATAGCGAACTACAAATTGTAATGTGGGACGTTCTGAGCGGCGATTTTGATACTGGCATTTCAGGAGAACAATGCTATCAAAACGTGATTAGAAACATCCGCAATGGCTCAATCATCGTATTTCACGATAGCGTAAAAGCTTGGGACAGGTTGGAATATGCACTTCCTAAAACCATTGCTTTTTTGAAAGACAAAGGTTTCAAATTTGAAGTGCTTTAACCTATTTCGCTTCGTTTTCCTTTAAATAGCCTTGGTAAGTGATAGACTGCTTATTGTTACTGTTTAAAGACAAGGAGGCATAACCTTCGTCGCTGATGTTAAATGCCAAACGATAATATTCTTTAGCATCGTTAGTTTGAACTAAAATATCCCAGCCACGTTTTTTGCCTTTTTTGCTAGTGTAAGTAAATTTTTTTGAATTAAATTTTACTCCGCCTTCGGTTTGGTTGATAGGCGCAGAAAACGACCTGCCGTAATATGGCAAAAACGCCACTACGCTATCCGGCGTAACCCTAACCTCATAATAAGATTCATTTAAATTTATAGAACCACCTTGCATGGCGCCAGGCATACGCCCCAAGACCGAACTGATATCTTGAACGTTTAAAGGTGTTGCGGTTCTTGCAACGAAGGTGTATGATTTAGCTTCCACAATTTTTGCCGTAGTAGCTTTATCAGTTTGTGCATTAGCGCTAATAGAAGTGAAAACAACCGCTGCAAAAGCGTACAATATTTTAAATTGATTCATCATTTGAAATTTTAAATTTATTTGTAGCTATGATGTGTAAAACGGTCGAAATCCATAAATGTTTCTTGGATTCCTGAAAATCAGTGTAATGCTGAGCTTGCCAAAGTCTTTTTCGACGATCTGCAAAAAACGTTTCGACAAGCTCAAAGTGACACCTATTATTGGAAATACTTCAGCTTATCTCCAATTTTTGTATTGATTGATCAATCCATTAGTTGATGCATCATGAGAAGTTACCGGAGAAGCATCTTTAAGCTCAGGCTGAATTTTCTGAGCCAATTGTTTACCTAGCTCTACCCCCCACTGATCGAAACTAAAAATATTCCAGATGATCCCTTGTACAAAGATCTTGTGTTCGTAAATGGCAATTAAGCTACCCAAACTGTAAGGTGTAACTTTCTTCAACAAAATAGAATTGGTTGGACGGTTGCCCTCAAAAATTTTAAAAGGTGCCAATTTCGATATTTGCTCGTGGGTTTTACCAGCTTTACTCAATTCCGCTACCACCTCTTCCTCATCTTTACCATTCATTAAAGCTTCTGTTTGTGCAAAAAAGTTAGAAAGCAAAATAGGATGATGTTCACCAATTGGATTTAAGCTCTGCGCCGGAGC
The DNA here is from genome assembly GCF_965249885.1 of Pedobacter sp. Lineage (GTDB taxonomy): Bacteria > Bacteroidota > Bacteroidia > Sphingobacteriales > Sphingobacteriaceae > Pedobacter. Next base: position 1,261,165 of record NZ_OZ252254.1, read on the forward strand.
GATAAAATCAGACGGGATGAGTTTAGTACCTTGGTGAATCAGCTGATAGAAAGCATGCTGCCCGTTAGTTCCTGGCTCACCCCAAATTACCGGCCCTGTTTCATACATTACAATCTCTCCATTCCTATCCACGTATTTCCCGTTACTTTCCATATCACCTTGTTGGAAATATGCCGCAAAGCGATGTAAATATTGATCATAAGGCAAAATAGCTTGTGTTTCGGCACCAAAGAAATTAATGTACCAAACGCCTAAAAGCGCCAAAATAACTGGCACATTTTGTTCAAATGAAGTTTCCGCGAAATGCTTGTCCGTAGCGTGTGCACCCGCTAATAACTGTTTGAAATTATCAAAACCAATGCCTAACGAAATAGATAATCCGATAGCACTCCATAACGAATAACGACCGCCAACCCAATCCCAAAACTCAAACATGTTTTCGGTATCAATACCAAAGGCAGCAACATCTTTAGCATTAGTAGAAAGTGCGGCAAAATGTTTGGCGATATCTGCTTCGCTTGCGCCTTGTTCCAAAAACCATTCTCTGGCGGTATTGGCATTGCTCATTGTTTCCTGTGTAGTGAAAGTTTTAGAGGCCACTAAAAACAATGTAGTTTCAGGGTTTACTGCTTTTAAAGTTTCGGCAATGTGGGTACCATCCACATTAGAAACAAAATGCAAGTTCAATCGGGTTTTGTAGTGTTTTAAAGCCTCAGTAACCATTACCGGGCCCAAATCAGAACCGCCAATACCAATGTTTACCACATCAGTAATTTCTTTACCGGTATAACCTTTCCACTCTCCAGAGATAATTGCATTGCTAAATTTCTCCATTTTAGCAAGTACAGCGTTTACCTCTGGCATTACATCTTTTCCATCAGCAAAAATTGGTGAATTACTTTGGTTGCGCAAAGCGATATGTAATACTTCCCTTCCTTCAGTTTCGTTGATTTTCTCGCCACTGAACATGGCTTTAATTGCTTCATCCAACTTACACTCTTTAGCCAACTGCACCAAAAGTGCCATAGTTTCATCGGTGATTCTGTTTTTAGAGTAATCTACTAGGATCTCTTCAAACACAATAGAGAACTTATTGAAACGCTCCGGATCTTCCGCAAAAAGCGTTTTCATATCGGTTTGGTTGATATCGATATAATGATCGGCTAAATATTGATAGGCCTTGGTAGTAGTAAAATTGATTTTTGGCAACATAAGATGATATTTTTAGTATGTGGTAAAAATACAAATTTAAAAAGCCACAGACACACAGATATAGATTTTTTAGCATAATTAGCAAAGGATGAAAATCATTGATGTATCTATAGCTAAAATAACTATCTTGTATCAACCTAACTAACCAACATGAAGAAGCTTCTATTACTGAGCACCGTTTTGCCATTGTTTGCAACAGCCCAAAGCAACCTAAAAGCTGATGCAGCTAAACGGACAGCAACTATTACCCAAAAAGTTATCGACTGGCGCAGAGATTTCCATCAAAACCCAGAACTTGGAAACAGCGAAAACAGAACTGCTGAAATTATTGCCAAGCACCTGCAAGCTTTGGGCTTGGAAGTAAAAACGAAAGTTGCTAAAACTGGTGTGGTAGGCATCTTAAAAGGTGCTAAACCTGGTCCGGTTGTGGCTTTACGGGCAGACATGGATGCCTTACCTGTTACAGAACGTGGAAACTTGCCTTTTGCTTCCAAAGTGAAAGCAGTATATAACGGACAACAAGTGGGTGTGATGCATGCTTGCGGGCATGATTCGCATGTAGCTATTTTGATGGGTGTTGCCGAAGTGCTTGCGGGCATGAAAAAAGATTTGGCAGGTACCGTGAAATTTATTTTCCAGCCTGCAGAAGAAGGTGCGCCAGTTGGTGAGGAAGGTGGAGCCGAGCTGATGGTAAAAGAAGGCGTATTGGAAAATCCTAAAGTAGATGTGATTTTTGGACTTCACATTAACTCACAAACGCCTGTAGGGCAATTAACCTACAAACCTGGCGGCACCATGGCTGGCGTTAACGACATGAAAATTACGGTAATGGGAAGGCAGGCGCACGGTGCTTATCCTTGGAGCAGTATTGATCCGATTGTAGTTTCGGCGCAAATTGTAAACAACCTACAAACCATTGTAAGTAGGAACCTGAACTTAACTGAAAATCCCGGCGTAGTGACAATAGGCAGCATACAAGGTGGTGTAAGATCGAACATTATTCCAGAGAAAGTGGAGATGCTTGGCACTGTAAGAACTTTTACCAATGAAGATGAGGCGATGTTTATTGAACGAATTAAAACTATTGCCACTAAAACCGCTGAAGCTGCTGGAGCTACTGCTGAAGTGAAAATTCCATATAGCGCACATTACCCCGTTACGTTTAACGACATTGCTTTAACAGAAAAAATGCTGCCTACGCTAAAATTTACTGCAGGTGCAGATAATGTGAAATTAAAACCACCAGTAACAGGCGCAGAGGATTTTTCCTTTTATCAGGAAAAGGTTCCCGGACTGTTCTTTTTTTTGGGCGCTATGCCTAAGGGACAAGATCCACTGAAAGCACCATCGCACCATACGCCGGATTTTTTTATTGATGAAGGTAGTTTTGATTTGGGGGTAAAAGCTTTGTGTAATTTGACGCTGGATTATATGGGGATGAAGAGGCAATAGTCTAATGATTTTAGAAGAACGAACGAGATCAATCTATATCTAGGTGACTTATATATTATTATGTAGACGATGTATCAGAGAAGAAAACTCATCATTAAGTTCATTTATTTTAAGTTGTTTATAAAAACTCTCTAATTCGACATGCCCTTGTGAAGTTTCGTGATTTAAATAAATCTTGTTGATGTTTTCAGCGATATCGTCATTAACAAAAAAATTTTTTTGGGTATAAATCAAACGAAGACTGGCTTCTAAAGATTTTAATTCCGTTGCGGTCAGGGCAGTAAGGTATATTTCCCAACATTTAAAAATGTCTTCTATATCATACTTTAATGAAGTTTTCTTTCTTGCAATACCCTCAACGGGAGTAGCTACAACATTTATAAAGTCCTTTATTGCAATATCTGGATTTACCCATTTTTCACTTGTTTTCTTGGCGAAAAAATCTGGAACATAGGCAAATAATATCAAACCTAAAATTAAAAGTAATATCCAATACATAATGTCTTATATCATCACATTCGTCGATTAGCAAGATAAATATAAACATACAGTTTTTAAAGGTACTTTGCGAAAGCTTGTTTAAACCTTTACGGTTAATTTTTAACGCAAAGAAACGAGGGAGTTACGAGAAGAACGCAAAGCTGGTATTGGACTTTGTCAATCCTTTTAGGCAAGTCACATATTAGGATTGACAAAGTTGCTGCAATGCTGTTTGTTAAATAAACCTGGCAGCAGCGGAAATCCTTTTTGTAGCGTCATTTCGACGAGGTAGGAGGAGAAATCTTAGTTGGTATCACTTAGCCTTAGATTTCTCTCTACGTTCGGAGTGCCTGGATGGAATTAAACAAAAAGATTGTAGCGAATGACGGGACTATCGGTACCTAAGAACTACTGCAACTGCTTTTCAAAACCTTTGGCACTCCGCTTCAGAAAACATAGTGATTTCTCCACTATCAGCTTTCCAACATTACAACCTATTAACGTATATTTGTCCTCATGACTAAAGAACAGTTACAAGATTTAAGAGATAGACTAGCTTCTCTGAGGGGGTATCTTTGACCTCGATGAACTTTTATACCAAATAAGCGAGGAAGAAAAAATTAGCCTCGATCCTAATTTTTGGGACAATCCAAAAAAAGCAGAGCAAGTTTTAGCTCAAATTAGCAGTAAAAAGAAGTGGACAGAAGGATTTGCGCAGGCCAATGCTGCTTATGAAGATACCGCTGTGCTTTATGATTTCCAGCAAAGTGGTGATGCGACCGAAGAAGAAGTAGAAGAGCAATATCAACTGGCGTTAAAAACCGTGGAAGAACTGGAATTGAAAAACATGCTGAACAGCAAGGAAGATCAGTTAAATGCCGTACTACAAATTACTGCTGGCGCAGGAGGCACCGAAAGTTGCGATTGGGCGAGCATGCTGATGCGTATGTATTTGATGTGGGCAGAGAAAAATGGCTACAAGGTGAGTGAACAAGATTATCAGGAGGGTGATGTAGCAGGTGTAAAAACGGTTACTTTAGAGATTAGCGGTGAGTTTGCTTACGGTTATTTGAAGGGCGAAAATGGGGTACATCGTTTGGTGCGTATTTCACCTTTTGATTCCAACGCTCGTCGTCATACTTCTTTCGCATCGGTTTATGTTTACCCGTTAGTGGATGACACCATTACCATTGAAGTAAATCCTGCAGATATCGAGTTTGAAACCTTTAGAGCTGGTGGCGCTGGCGGACAGAACGTAAATAAGGTGGAAACGGCGGTGCGTTTGTACCACAAGCCTTCTGGTATTATTATCAAAAACCAAGAGTCGCGATCGCAACTACAGAATAAAGAAAATGCCATTCGTCTATTAAAATCTCAATTATATGAGATAGAAATGCGCAAACGCATGGAAGCGACGGCTGCCATTGAAGGTAGCAAAATGAAGATAGAGTGGGGATCTCAAATTAGAAGTTACGTGCTGGATGATAGACGAGTTAAAGATCACCGAACGAATTATCAAACATCTAACCCTGATGCCGTGTTAAACGGTGAGATCAATGAGTTTTTAAAGGCTTACTTGATGGAATTTTAATTTATCCGCCAAAGCGGCATCTGAAATGAAGATAAATAGTTTGATAATTATAAATAAATGTTGACTTTTAAGATTTGATGCCACCTACACAATAATTAAGCGATGAAACAATATAAAGCCTTTGGCCTATTAACCTTTCTATTGATATTAGCGATGAACGCAAATGCCCAACAGGCGATCTCTTTGTATGGCAGCGCTGTACCTGGTGCTAAACCCACTCCTGCTGATTATATTGAGGAAACAATTACAGGAAAAGATGCTGTGGTACGAACTGGAAAAGTATCAAAACCTGAATTGTATGTTTACAAACCAGAAAAACCAAATGGCACTGCGGTAATTATTTGTCCGGGTGGAGGTTATAGCATATTAGCTATAGAAAAAGAGGGCTTTTTAGTAGCAAAGCGTTTTCAGGAAATGGGCATCACTGCTTTTGTGCTTAAGTATCGTTTGCCTAGCGATTTAATTATGAACGACAAAACCTTGGGGCCGTTACAAGATGCACTGCAAGCCATTTATTTAGTTCGTAAAAATGCCGCGGTTTGGGGTATTAATGTCAACAAAGTTGGAATTATGGGTTTTTCGGCTGGAGGACATTTAGCATCAAGCGCTAGTACCCACTTTGCTGATATGAAAATTGAAAATCAAGAAAATATCAGCCTACGACCAGATTTTTCCATTTTGGTTTATCCCGTAATTAGTTTCGGACAGTATGCCCATGCAGGTTCGGTGACTAGGCTACTAGGAGAAAATCCAACCGACGTACAACGTAAATATTTTTCTTCTGAAAGACAGGTGACCAACCAAACTCCGCCGACGTTTTTGGTACATGCTAATGATGACAAATCAGTACCGGTGCAAAATAGTTTGAGATACAACGAAGCTTTAGTAAAGAATGGTGTAGCTGCTGAAATGCATATCTACCAAGCTGGGGGCCATGGGTTTGGACTGTACAACAAAACGACCAATGACATTTGGTTTGATCGCTTGAAAAACTGGTTACAAACGAATAAATTTTTGAACTAACGTGAGTTCGGAATAAGAGAATCATGCTATTTGCTAGCGATAGCGCTTCAAATCTTCGTTCAGCTAGTTTTCGGTTCTTATTTTCTAACAAATTTTCGTTTGTTTTTAATGGTGTTTTAGAGCGCTTTGCAGTACTCTGGTTGCAGTAACAACCTGAATCATATCAATTACTTGACTTACAACAACATACAGTATTTTACAGCTAATTATCAGTGAATTAATAATCGAACTCGGGGTTAATAAGCTAAAGCATTTTCTTTGAAAGAAACCTACGGAGCAGGCATATGCAATTTAATTTGTAGCCAAATAATTCATTGCCTGCTTAATCATTGGATCGCTTTGATTATGTGCCCTGTAGTAGCCTGCATCTCCCAAATAGTATTTGCAGAGCATCAACTTGAGGTTTTTATAAATCAAGGGTTTTGCAGCAATTAACTGCTTAGTATCGATTTTAATTTTTTTGGCTTCAGCATATTTTAAGAAATCAACGTAATCCTTATCTGTTATGCTAAAAACACTCATATTTTTATTGAGATAATCTGCGGTATACCTGTCCGCAAGCGTTTCAAATACAAAGTCAATGAAAACCTTCTTCTGCAACAGCGTCGCATAAAAAGCATTGTATCCTGAAGTATCCAACTTTACGTAAATATCTGGCTGTATCCCACCGCCTGCAAAAATCTTTCTTCCATCTTTGGTGATGTAAGGCATTTGGTTCATTAAACTATCTGCTTTTTGCGATTCGGCAGTTAGCTCGCCACTATTAAGGCGGTTCTCAATATCTTGCTGGTAAGCTTTATAACCTTTTTTGTATGATTTCTGGATGCTACGTCCTAGCGGAGTGTAATACCTAGCAATGGTTAAATTCAATGCCGAACCATCTTCGAAAGCAAATTGTTCCTGCACCAATCCTTTGCCAAAAGAACGGCGACCAATGATTATACCTCGTTTCAAGTCCTGTATAGCGCCTGCAAAAATTTCACTCGCAGAAGCGGAATTTTCATTAATTAGCACTGCCAGTTTGCCCTGCTCAAACTCACCACCGCCGGTAGTGAAATATTCTGTACGTGGATCGTGTTTACCTTCCGTGTAAACTACAAGTTTATTTTCAGGGAAAAACTGATTAGCTAAGGCAGTAGCGGCAGTTAAATATCCGCCACCGTTATCTCTTAAATCCAACACCATTTTTCTCATCCCCTTTGCTTTTAAGGATTTAATAGCATTAGTAAAATCAGCATCGGTGGTAGCCCCAAATTTTCCAATTCTTACGTATGCCGTTTCGGCATTGATCATGTAAGCTGCATCAATACTACTTAACTCTACCTTACCTCTTTTAATGTTAAAAAGTAACGGACTAGCTACTCCCTGGCGTTGTATGGTTAATTGTACTGTGGTTCCCTTTTTCCCTTTTATTTTACCCATCATCGCCGATCTTGGTAAAAAGCGGCCACTCACTACATTAGTATCTACTTTAAGAATTTTATCGCCAGACTTAATTCCACTAGCATAGGCGGGCCCATCTTTAAGCACATTAGTAACCAACAAGGTGTCATTTAAAATATAGTATTCTACGCCAACCCCTTCAAAATTTCCGTCCAAATCTTCAGCCAGTTCGAAAGCGTCCGTTGGTGGCAAATAAACACTATGAGGATCTAGTTGATGCAATAAACTGTCAATTGGCAAATGTTTTAAACTGTCTGCATTAACATCGTCTACGTATTTTTTTTTAATGATGTGTATGATATCGTCAACTTTTCCCTCCTCGGTGTTAGCGTATCTTACATCTTTATCGACCTGAAAACCTTGATCTTTTAAGAATTTGAAACCCAAATACATACCGCCAATTAACGTTACACAATAAGCCAACGCAATTAATATATTGAGGCGAGTACTTTTTTTCATTAGTTTTGGGTAATGCAAAGTTAGCAAAAATTACTTTGTCTATTAAAAAGAACGTTTAAATTAGCATTTAGTTTTTTAAAAACTTTTGCAGATATTTGAAAACTCTTGCAAGAAATTGCGGTTATCTGTAACTTTGTAAGAACACTTGATCTATTAAACCTTTCAATGAAAAGAATAACCGAGCAGGAATCTAAATATAAAGACATTGACAAAATGTCGGTAATGGAAATCTTAGCAAACATCAACAACGAAGATAAGTTAGTTCCATTAGCAGTTGAAAAATCGTTGCCACAAATTGAACAATTGGCTTCGGCAGTTGCAGAACGCATGAAACAAGGCGGCAGATTGTTTTATATTGGCGCAGGCACAAGTGGTCGTTTGGGCGTAGTTGATGCTTCAGAATGTCCTCCAACTTTTGGTGTTCCTTTTGACTGGGTTGTTGGAATAATTGCTGGTGGCGATACTGCCATTAGAAAAGCTGTTGAATTTGCTGAAGATGATGCGGAGCAAGCATGGAAAGATTTGCAGGAATATGAAATTAATGAAAAAGATTGTTTAGTAGGATTAGCCGCATCGGGCACTACGCCATATGTAGTTGGAGGCCTAAATACCGCTCGTAAACATGGTGTGCTTACTGGTTGTATTATCTGCAACCAAGGTGGCCCCGTAGTTGCCGAATCAGATTTCCCTGTAGAAGTAGTTGTGGGCCCGGAGTTTCTTACTGGCTCAACCCGCATGAAATCAGGAACGGCACAAAAATTAGTGTTGAACATGTTAAGCACTACCGTGATGATTCAACTTGGCCGCGTTAAAGGCAATAAAATGGTTGACATGCAGCTCACTAACCATAAATTGGTAGACAGAGGCACGCACATGGTGATGGAAGAGTTAAACATTAGCGAAGAGCAAGCTGCTGAACTATTGATCAAATACGGAAGCGTACGCAAAGCTGTAGAAGCAAGCAAATAGATTGACAAATTACGATTTTAGAATTACGATTGTTAGGTATAGAAATGTAAAATCGTAATTTCGCTTTATGCACGAAATTGAACCATATTATCAGTGGAGAGACGACTACATTGCCGCTGAGGATGAGCGTTCGCCATTTTTCAATACCGAATATTCGGAATTTTATTACGATAAGCAACTCTATAATTACCTGATCCACCCCCAGTGGGATACTTTTGGATCGAATACCCTTTATATTAAGGTTCTTTACGCCGATTACGAAAGGCAATACGCCATTATTGAGTTTATTGGTGAGTGGAATGATGCCATCACCAACGACATCATGATCTTGAAGAGAGAGATTATTGAGCTGATGATGGATGAAGGTATCAGCAAATTTATCTTAATTGGCGAAAACATCTTGAATTTTCATGCTTCTGACGACAGCTATTACGAAGAATGGTTTCAAGAAGTAGATGATGAGGAAGGTTGGATTGCCGGAATCAACTTTAATGAGCATGTCATCAGAGAGTTTAGGGGCAACAACATTGACTACTACATTAACTTTGGCGGCCAGCTCGACGATTTGCACTGGAGAAAGCTTAAGCCACTGCAGTTTTACAAAAAAGTTGAAGAAGTACTGACTAAAAGGTTAAACTAAAGTTGTACTTTTAACCGTTAACCAATTTTAAATTAATAATGGAACAACAAAATTATCAATATCAGGATCACTCTGTTTTTGTAAAAGAGCGCTCCGTTTCTAAAAAATTCTTCGCTAATGTTTTCACTTGGATGTTTGTGGCGTTAAGCTTATCTACTATTGCTGCTTATCTATTTAGCACTAACGAAGGCTTAATGCAATATTTAATTACCTTTAATCCGGAAACGGGCAAAGGCGGCATGTCTATTCTAGGATATATCGCTATGTTTGCTCCGCTGGGTTTAGTGTTGACCATGGGGTTTGGGCTGAGTAGATTGTCATATGGTGCATTAGTAGGTATTTTTATCTTATATTCTGTACTTACAGGTGTTAGCTTAAGCTTTATCCTTTTGGCATATACTTCAGGTTCTGTTGTAAGTTGTTTTGCAGCTGCTGCTGGCATATTTGGCATTATGGCATTTATGGGTTACACTACCAATATTGATTTAAGTAAGTTTGGGCCGATTTTGATGATTGGCGTTATTGGCCTCGTTATTACAAGTTTGATTAATATGTTTATCCAAAGTGAACAATTTAGCTTGGTGATGGCCTTTATCGGAATCGCGGTGTTTACGGCTTTAACCGCTTATGATGTACAGAAAATTAAAAGGATAGGTGAAGGCTTGGAAACAAACGGAGAGCAAGCATTGCAAGTAGAGAGCAAAAAGATGGCTATTGTAGCTGCATTGTCGTTATATCTAGACTTTCTGAATATCTTTCTTTTCTTATTACGCATTTTTGGAAGTAGGAAGTAAGCTCATCTCGCAAAATTTTATACCGAAGGCCGTGCAAATTTGCATGGCCTTTGTAATTTTATTTGGCTGTGTTGCTGATATTTTTGGAAATGATAAGCGGATGTTGCACCTTTGCAGTGCTTATTAAGAAAGACGGAGGGAATAGACCCAACGAAGTCTTAGCAACCTGTGCCAACAAGGTGCTAATTTCTAATCCAGTCCCGAATGTTCGGGAGCGAGAGAAGATAAGTTTATGAGGAATATCTATTTCCGACTTTTTTGTAGGCTTTTTAAGTATCAGGTATTAAGTATCAAGTATCAAGACAATTTTGTTTATACTTTAATCTCTTACTATCTGAAGTTGGGTCGAACTATCTAAAAATCTTGATACTCGATACTAGCTACTTGCTACTAGAAACAAATGAGCATTAGAGAAGAACTAGAAAAACGTATTTTGATTATTGATGGCGCCATGGGCACCATGATTCAGCGTTACACCCTAACGGAAGAAGATTTTCGTGGGCAAAGATTTGCTAATCACCCTTGCGATGTAAAGGGAAATAACGATTTGTTAAATATCACCCGCCCAGATATCATTAAGGCTATCCATAAGGAATATTTAGCAGCAGGTGCTGATATCATAGAAACTAATACCTTCAGTACGCAGCGTATTTCCATGGCCGATTATCAAATGGAAGAACTGAGCTATGAACTGAGCTATGAAGGTGCTAAAATTGCAAAGGAAGCTACCTTTGAATTCATGGCCGAGCATCCCGATAGGAAATGTTTTGTGGCAGGAGCTATTGGCCCCACCAATCGCACACTCTCACTTTCTCCTGACGTAAACGACCCTGGCTTCAGAGCCATCTCCTATGATGAGCTTTTTGATGCATATTACGAACAGATAAGAGGCCTGGTAGATGGTGGTGCCGATGTACTATTGATAGAAACCATCTTCGACACGCTGAATGCAAAAGTGGCCATTGCAGCCATTAAGCAATATGAAGAAGTAGTTGGCAAAAAGCTAGAGATTATGATCTCAGGCACGATTACCGATGCCTCGGGAAGGACTTTGTCTGGTCAAACAGCAGAAGCTTTTTTAAATTCGGTGGCACATGCAAAACCTTTAAGTATTGGATTTAACTGTGCATTAGGCGCAAAAGAAATGCGACCTCACATTGAGGAACTGGCGGCTAAAGCGGAATGCTATGTTTCAGCGTATCCAAATGCCGGCTTACCTAATGAATTTGGCGCTTATGATGAAATGCCACATGAAACGGCTCATTTGGTAGATGATTTTATCACTTCTGGTTTTGTAAACATTGTAGGTGGTTGTTGCGGAACGACGCCAGATCATATTGGTTGCATCGCTAAAAAAGCAGCAAAAGCCAATCCTAGAAAAATTCCAACCATCGCACCTCATTTACGCTTGAGCGGATTGGAACCCGTAACCATCACTCCCGAAAGTATTTTCGTGAATGTTGGTGAGCGTACCAATATCACTGGATCGCCCAAATTTGCTAAATTGATTTTAGGAGATGACTATGAGGCGGCATTAGCTGTGGCATTGCAGCAAGTGGAAGGCGGTGCGCAAATCATTGACGTAAACATGGACGAGGGGATGATTGATTCGGAAGCGGCAATGACCAAATTTCTGAATTTAATTGCATCAGAACCTGATATCGCTAAGTTGCCAATTATGGTGGATTCATCTAAATGGACCGTAATAGAAGCAGGCTTGAAATGTTTACAAGGCAAAGGCATCGTGAATTCCATTTCCTTAAAAGAAGGAGAAGAAGTTTTTAAAGCCAATGCTCGTAAAATTATGCGTTATGGCTCCGCAGTTGTTGTAATGGCGTTTGATGAGCAAGGGCAAGCTGACAATTACGATAGACGTATAGCAATCTGCAAACGCAGTTACGATATTTTAGTTAACGAGATTGGTTTTCCTCCTCAAGACATTATTTTCGACCCTAATATTTTAACGGTCGCAACAGGCCTAGAAGAGCATAACAATTATGCGGTAGACTTTATTGAAGCTACCCGCTGGATTAAACAAAACTTACCTCACGCAAAAGTTAGCGGAGGTGTTTCGAATATTTCATTTTCTTTCAGAGGGAATAACGTAGTACGTGAGGCGATGCACTCCGCATTTTTGTACCATGCTATTAAAGCTGGCTTGGATATGGGTATTGTAAACGCTGGTATGTTGGAAGTTTACGAAGAAATTGAGCCTGAACTCTTGGAACAAGTAGAAGACGTACTACTTAATCGTAGGGATGATGCCACCGAGCGCTTAGTGGAGTTTGCGGAAACCGTTAAAAATAAAGGCAAAGCGGTAGTGAAGGATGAAGCTTGGAGAAAGGCCTCAGTTGAAGAAAGACTATCGCACTCTTTAGTGAAGGGCATTGTAGAGTTTTTAGATGATGATGTGGAAGAAGCCCGTCAAAAGTACGACCGACCTTTACAGGTAATTGAAGGCCCACTAATGGATGGGATGAATATTGTTGGAGATTTGTTTGGTGCCGGAAAAATGTTCTTGCCCCAAGTAGTAAAATCCGCTAGGGTAATGAAAAAAGCTGTGGCGTATCTCCTACCATTTATTGAGGAGGAGAAAAGGGCCAATCCGGATGCAGGCCAAAGTTCATCAGCTGGGAAAGTGCTACTTGCTACGGTTAAAGGCGATGTACACGATATTGGAAAGAACATTGTAGGTGTAGTTTTAGCTTGCAACAACTTCGAAATTGTGGATATGGGCGTGATGGTTCCTGCGCAAGAAATCATTAAAAAAGCCAAAGAAATTAATGCCGATATTATAGGTTTAAGCGGCTTGATTACGCCATCATTGGATGAGATGGTACACTTTGCCAAAGAAATGGAACGTGAAGGCTTTACTATTCCGCTAATTGTTGGCGGAGCAACCACCTCTAGAATTCACGCAGCGGTTAAAATTGCACCTCACTATTCGGGTCCGGCAATTCACGTTTTAGATGCTTCAAGGAGTGTGACGGTTTGCAGTACGTTAATGAACGGCGAACTTAAACAGGGCTATGTAGACCAAATTAAGGCCGAATACGATAAGGCTCGGGAAGCACATTTAAACAAGCGTTCGGATAAGCGTTTCAAAACTTTGGAAGAAGCTAGGGCGAATAAATTCCAAATTGACTTATCACAAATTGCACCTGCACCAACATTTACCGGTACAAAAGTGCTAGATGATTATCCTTTAGCAGAGCTTTTGCCCTACATCGATTGGACACCTTTTTTCCATACTTGGGAATTGAAAGGAAGTTATCCGAGAATTTTTGAGGACAAAAATGTGGGTGCTGAAGCCACTAAGTTATTTGACGATGCGCAAGCTTTATTGAAACGTATTGTTGATGAAAAATTACTGAAAGCAAAAGCGGTGTTTGGTTTTTGGCCGGCACAAGCTATAGGTGATGATATCCAGTTAGCGGTTCAAAGTTCTGAGTTAACAAAAACCGCAGAGCTTAAAAATGGCAATTCTGAATGGGTTACTATTCATACGTTGCGCCAACAGGCTGAGAAAGTAGACGGCCAACCTTATTATGCACTGTCGGATTTTATTGCACCCGCAGCTAGTGGCAAACAAGATTATTTTGGTGGTTTTGCTTTAACAGCAGGCATTGGCTGTGATGAGCTAGTAGCTGAATATGAAAAAAACCACGATGACTACAATAGCATTATGGTGAAAGCTTTGGCTGATCGTTTAGCGGAGGCGTTTGCTGAAAAGTTACATGAATTGGTGCGTAAAGAATACTGGGGTTATGCGAAAGATGAGCACCTATCCAATGATGAGCTGATTAAAGAGCAATATGCAGGTATTCGCCCAGCACCAGGTTATCCAGCTTGCCCTGAACATACGGAAAAAGGCACTTTGTTCGCACTGCTTGAAGCGGAGGAGAAAATTGGACTGAAATTGACGGAAAGCTATGCCATGTATCCAACCGCAGCGGTGAGTGGCTTTTATTTCTCTCATCCGGAGTCACGCTATTTTGGATTGGGAAAAATAGACAAGGAACAAATAGAAGATTATGCTTTGAGGAAAAATTTGAGCGTAGAAGAAGTAGAGCGTTGGCTAGCACCTAACCTTTCTTACTAATTGTCGCCCAGAGTGGAAAGAATTATCCGCTAGTGATGAAAAGAGATTAACAAATCGTCATTGCGAGGCACGAAGCAATCCTAAAGCGATTGTTTTGTTTATATTTTGTTGTAAGATTGCTTCGTGCCTCGCAATGACGTAAAAAATAGACACAGAAATGAAAATTGGACGTTTCTTAACGATGACATACTAAAGATTAAGCGCTAATAAGAGATAGAAGCTTCTTCCTCAGCATGACAGCGCTAAACCAAACAACAATGAAGATTACAGAACATATTAAAAACGCAAAAGGTAAAACGCTATTCTCTTTCGAGTTACTACCGCCAATCAAAGGGCAGGGTATCGATTGGATTTACAACGGAATAGAGCCTTTGCTTGAGTTTGAACCACCTTTTATAGATGTTACCTCGTTAAGGGAGGATTACATCTATAAGGAACATCCAAACGGTTTGCTGCAAAAGGTTTCCTACCGCAAACGTCCGGGAACCATTGCCATTTGCGCAGCCATTATCCATAAATATAAAATTGATGCCGTACCGCACTTAATTTGCGGCGGATTTACAAAAGAAGAAACTGAAAATGCCCTAATCGATTTACAGTTTTTAGGTATCGATAACGTATTGGCCCTAAGAGGAGATGCTCGCAAGGCTGATAGTTCATTTGTGCCTACACCGGGAGGCCACGCTTATGCCACCGATTTGATTCAGCACATTAAAAACCATAACGAAGGCAAGTTTTTGCATGAAGATGTAGAAACCTTTAAAAGCGATTTTTGTATCGGCGTTGCTGGATATCCAGAGAAACATTTTGAAGCGCCCAACTTAAATACGGATTTCAAATATTTGAAGCAAAAAGTAGACTTGGGAGCCGAATTTATCGTAACGCAGATGTTTTTCGATAACCAAAAGTATTTCGAATTTGTGCAGAAATGCAGAGATAACGGAATTAATGTTCCAATTATTCCCGGTTTAAAGCCAATTAGTACGTTGGGTCAAATCAATGCTTTGCCTAAGATATTCCACATTGATTTGCCAGATGAATTAACAGAAGCTTTATCGCATGCTAAAAACAATGCCGAAGCGAGGGAAATAGGCACACACGCCATGATTAAGCAGTGTAAAGAATTAATTGAATTTGGCGCACCAGTATTACATTTTTACACGATGGGTAAGCCAGATCAAACTAAAGAGATTGCCAAGGCGGTATTTTAGGATGAGTGTAAATTAAGGCTCTATTGGCGATGCCATTTAGATAGAAGTTTGTCCTAAATGTATTGATGGACAATTATTTTCCCCAATAAATAAAAAGCATGGATTTAATGTCCATGCTTTTTATTTTGAGATTATTCGCTCAACTTCTTGCGAAGTAATTTTATCGCTAAATATAAGGCGTAAAACATCATTATAACGAATACAAGACAAACTATATTCCAAATGAGCAATCCTGTTTCTGGTACTAAAATTTCCATATTTTAAGCGTTAACTTATTCTGGTAATTTAGGAGGCATAATTTTTTGCACCTGAGTGCTTATTGATTTTAAAAATGCTTCCAATTGCGCTTGTTCCGTTAAAGTTAAGTTTAATTTTTTTAACATCGCTGATTTTGGATTTTTCAACGAATCAGGGATGACATGCGCCTTCTGATAGCTTACCGGATTACCAAGATTATAAAACTCAATCACATCTTTCAACGATGGAAAATTACCGTGGTGCATCCATGGACCAGTAATGTTAGTTTCGCGTAAAGAAGGTGTTTTAAATGAACCGATATCTTTCAAGTTATTGGTTACATTATATCTGCCTAAATCCTCCATTCGAGAACCTAATAAAGCCTGCCCATCGTTATGGAACTTGTTATCACTAAACAGAGGCGTGTTATGGCAATTGATACAGCCAGCCTTAGTACGGAAAAGGTGTAAACCCATTACCTCATCATCTTTCAGCATCTTGCTATTACCTTTCACAAAGGAATCAAAACGGCTATTGGTACTCACTACGCTTCTCTCAAAGGTAGCGATCGCCTTCTGAATTTTATCCAAAGTTACTTCTTCGGTACCAAAAGCTTTCGCAAACAACGGCTTGTAACCGGCCACTTTAGTTACGTTTTCCACCATTACTTTCAGGTCGGTATTCATCTCTACGTGGTCAGCAACAGGGAATCTAGCCTGATCTTCCAGACTCATAGCACGACCATCCCAGAAAAGTTTTTCATAGAAACCAACGTTTAATAAAGTCATGGCATTGCGCTTACCGGTTTGCCTGCTATGTCCGTAGGCTACACGTTTTCCATCGCCCCAACCCAATTCAGGATCATGGCAAGAGGCACAAGCAATTTGTCCCGAAACAGATAGACGAGGGTCGAAGAATAAAATTTTTCCCAACTTTTCTTTATCCGCGTTAAAAGGATTTTCGACTGGGTAGGTAGGACGGCCTAAATAACCAATGTCCTTAAAGCCTTTTTTAGCTTCATCATGCAATTCAGGTTTTGGCCATTTAGCTTGGTCGCCGCTGTAGAGCTCTCTTAATTGAGCTACGGTGTATTCTTTATTCTGTAAAAAGGCCGAGCTACAAACAAAAATACCTATAGCGCCTAGTAAAAAAAGTGTTCTTCTCATTATTAGTTTAAGGTTAATGCAATTGGACTTAGTTTGTATTTAATGGTGCGTGTGGTACCTCCAACGGCAGTTTCGTTGAAAGTCACATTCAAATCCATAATTTTAGTATTCTCGTCGTAAGTACCGCCACCACTCATACCAATTGCAATGGTACCTCCAGTTGATTTTTTTAAAATCACATCTTGTGTTTTTATTTTAACGATGCCCGTCTTTGCGCCTACAAAGTCTGGGAAAAACTGTAGCACTTGATCAGCATTGATAGCTACCGTCTTGATATTGGTGGTGCCAGTGTATGCACTATACAAACGTACCATATCAAACATGGCCACGCCGCTGTCCGCTACGTAAGGATTAGTAAAACCTATGAAACTCGGATCGCTTGTGGAAACCGTGGAGAAGTGACTAGCGATCCTAGTACTCCAAGTCTTGGTATCAGCATCGTAACGGTAAACATACATTTGGTAGAACGAAATGGGCTGATGAAACACTGCAATAGCCGATGACGAAGGCACGCTAACTGGCTCTGCAGGATATAAATCTTCTTTTGCTAATGGCTCGTCTTTTTTACAAGCGGTAAAGAGAGCGGTTAATACAAACAATATTAATAACTTTTTCATATCAATTATTTTAATAACCAGGGTTTTGAATCATATTACTATTTGCGTCAACCGTAGTAGCTGGCAAAGGCATAATTACCCTATTATCAGTGTAGGGCAAATTTTTAACGGTGGCGGTTACATCAACCCTCGTTATGTCCTTTTTCTTCCTTAACAGGTCGAACAAGAGGTTTCCTTCAAAGGCTAGTTCTTTTCTTCGCTCCAATAAAATTGCATCGATCATATCATTTTTCACCGTGATATTTAAGGTACTCGCACTAGCGTCACCACGTTTTCGAATCAGGTTTAAATCGGCATTGGCTACCGTAAAATCTGGTGCCGTTTTCTCCACTGCAGCCTCAGCACGGATCAAATGCAGTTCTGTTAATCTCAATACTTTTATCGGCGTTGCCTGTAACGAGCCCGCTGCATATTTTTTAGTGTACAGATAATCAGTTCCGCTAATGGTAACCCTTGTAAAAAGGCTGCTTGTATTCCTGATATCTGTGGCAGAATAGAGGCCTAGTAAGTCGTTGGTTGCGGCATACATGCGGTAGTTAGATGCATTTGCACTGTCGTAGTACGAACCTAAACTGTTTCCAGTGAATCCAGCTTCGATAGGCAATTCAAATATCGACTCAGAAGATGGTACCCTACCTGTCCAGCTGGCAACATAATTGGCATTGCTGAGTAAAGTATATTGGTTACTTTTGATGATTTCATCTGCAAGGCCAAAAGCCTCGTCCCACTTGTTTTGGTAAAGATAAACCTTCGCTAATAAAGCTTTTGCAGAAGCCTGTGTAAAGTAGTTTTGCTTGTAACCGTTAGCAAGAACGCCAACATTGGTTGCATCAAAAGCTGCAATAGCTTCAGTTAAATCACGTACAATTGCTGCGTAAGTTTCTGCTACAGTTGCACGTCTTGGCGCTGGATCTGAAAAAAGCTGTGGCTGCATAACCAACGCAACACCTAAGTGAGAGCCGTTGCTGGTAAAGTTGAATGGTCTTGCGAATATTCGCACCAAATCAAAGTGCAGCAAAGCCCTTATGCATTTCGCCTCTGCTATAATTTTAGCCTTTTCCGTTGATGAACCCGATGCAGAAGGCGTGTATTTGAGCACATTATTTACGTTGTTTAGCTCGCTATATAAGCCAATGTAAGTGTCGTTCATGGATGAATTTCTTGCATCTAGCGCTATTTCGTACACATCTTCCAATCTCAAATTAGTGGTTTTACTAAATTTGATATTACCCGCCAAAATTTCAGGGAACACCATCAAGTTTTTTTGGTAGTGATATTCATCTAATAGTGTACTATAAGAACCAGCCAAAGCCGTTTTAGCGCCTAAAACATCCTTAAAAAGGTCTTCTATGGATAACTTATCGGTAGGCTCTTTAACAAGTATTTTCTCACACGAAGAAAAAGTGATTAAGGCCGTAAGTAATAGTATATAATATCTTTTCATGATTTAATCTTTAAAATCCAAATCTAACACCCAAGGTATATGCTGAAGTTTCTGGGAAAACAAATCGCTTTTCTGCTACACCGTTTCGCCCCTTTGTACCAGCATCTTTATACAGGTAAAGTAGGTTGGTAGCGTTGGCGATAATACTAGCGTTATTTAAACTTAACCGTTCCGACAGTTTTTTAGAAAAGCGGTAAGCCAGCGACACGTTAGACAGCTTGAGGTAACTGGCATCGTATAAATACCGAGACGAGTTGGCTACCACTGACCTGTTGATGAGTAATCGAGGAATATCGGTGATATCACCTGGCCTTTGCCACCTATCCAAAAGGTTAACGCTTTGGTTTCTATTTTGCAGGTTTCTTCCATCAGCCTCATCAATATAATTGGTCATGATAGAATTGCCATAGCTATAGAGGATATTAAATGATACATCAAAATTATAAATGCTGATATTGTTGATGAAACCTCCCTGAAAATCTGGCAACCTATCTGCCAATACCATTGTTGAAGTAATTGGCAACGCATTAATTTCAAATGCCGAACGTAAAGTGCCATTGTTGTCATAAAATTGCTCTGTTCCGTCCTGTGGATTTACACCAGCCCAGCGGTAACCATAGATAGCCGTTGTACTATTGCCCACTTTAAGTCCAGCGGCATCAGCAGCTGAGGAGAAAAGGGCGGCAAAACCGTTGTTAAAAGCAATCAGTTTGTTTTTATTTGTTCCAAAATTAAAGGAAGTATTCCAAGAGAAATTCTGTTTAACGATTACAGGAGTATTAATGCTAAGTTCAAATCCTTGGTTACGCATTCTACCTGTATTAGCGGAGATGGTGTTGAAACCTGTTTCCTGCGGTACAGCCACTGATGATATCAAATCTTTGATGGTGTTGTTGTAATACTCTGCGGTAACGTTTAATTTCTTAAACAAAGTCAAATCTAAACCGATGTTCAGCTTGAAATTTTTTTCCCAACCCAAATCAGGGTTTGGCGCTGAAGAATTATCAGGTAGCGAAATGATGTTGTTGTTGTAACGACTGCCCAGTGATGTACCAAAACTATACAAACCACGAGCGGCGTAACTTCCTATCCTTGAGTTTCCAGTGGAGCCAAAAGTGGTACGCAATTTCACTAGGTTAAACACACGATTATTTTTCAGGAAATCTTCATTGCTTATCAACCAAGCTAAACCTATCGAACCATTAAAAGCTACCTGCTTATCGCCTCCAAAAATGGAGGACTTATCGATGCGAGCATTCACGTTAGCGAAATATTTTTTCTTAAAGTCGTAGCCTAACTGACTATAATAAGATAAGGTTGCATCAGAATATTTTGATGATGCCGAACCTTGTATAGAAGCCATGTTGAGCACCCTATACCTATCGAAACTGAAGCCAGTTCCTGAGCCCCTCAACAAATCAGTTGTTTTATTCTCTAGCTGATGCCCTAACAAAAAATTCACGGTGTGCTTTTCATCAAAAACCTTGTCGTAAGTAGCTTGAATAAAGCCGATGTAACTCAGATAGTTTCTATCGTAAATTTGCAACCTCCCATTTGCATTCCTGCCGGTAGCATTTAGCGCCGAAAAGTACTGCGTTTGTTTGTTTTGGTAGTTCTCTGCACCTAAAGTTGCGGATAAAGCAATTTCTTTAGTGATTTGATATGACCCAGTGAAGTTGCCCAAAAGCTGCATGCCTTTATTGCCATTTTCATTTTGTGTTAAGATAGCCAATGGGTTAGGTACGCCTAAAATATCAGGATATGTTCCATCTGGACCATATGGTGAAATATTTGGAGGTAACAATACCCCGCCGTAGGCAGATAAGTTGTTGCTTTGCGTGTAAGTAGGAGCCAAGTTGAGCGCCAACTTAATTTTGTCACTCATTTTGTGATCAACCCTTAAACGCAAATAAACCTTTTGTAGGTCGTTACCTAAGGATTCAGATTTTTGACTACGATAGCCCGAAGAAAACCTAAACGTAGTGTGATCCGAACCGCCCGCAAAATTAACCCCTAGGTTGTGATAGGTCGCATTTCTGGTGGCTAAATCAAACCAGTTGGTATTTATGGTATTGCTCCCAGCCAATTGCGTAGCTTCTGTTGCAGATCTTCCTCCGTTAATGTAAGTTTCTCTAAGTAAACTATAATATTGTGGGCCGCTTAGCCATTTGTACTCATTAATAAAGTTGGAAACGCCGGTATCGTAATTAACATTGAGTGATGTTTTACCAGGAGCCCCGCTTTTTGTGGTGATAATAATTACGCCGTTCGCAGCATTTGCACCATAAAGCGCTGAAGCCGTAGCGTCCTTAAGTACGGCAATTGATTTAATATCGTCGGGATTGATATTAGAAAGTGGGTTTAAGTAATTTTCACCGTTAAAAACAGTCGACTCGTTTCCTCGTTGTTGTTCGTAAATAGGAACTCCATCCACCACAAATAGAGGCTGTGTAGATGTTCCTCGGCTTGCGCCAAAACTGGGTAGCGAGCCCTGTCCTCGGATATTGATTTTTACCGGAGAATTTAGCTCGGTATTAGTTTCAACCTGCACACCGGCCACTAAACCTTCCAATAATTTGTCAAAACTTTCTATTGGTCGGTAAGTTTGCAGCTGTACACTACTTACTTGCGCAATACTTCCCACAACATCTTCCCTACGTTTTTCTTTGGTATATGAGCCGGTTACTACAATCTCGTTCATCCCAAAAATATCTGCCTGCAAATTAACCTTTAGGTATGTTTGCCCTGCCAATGCTACCGTTTTGGTTTGCATTCCTATGTAAATGAATTCTAGACTAACGTCATTAAGATTATCGCCTACCAAACGTAAAGTAAACTCGCCGTTGCTGTTGGTGATGGCACCTTGCCTAGTACCCTTTCTAAATACATTCACACCAGGAATAGGTTCACTGTCCTCAGTTAGCACCACTCCTGTTATAATTTTTACTTGCGGGGGGGCTCTCCTCTTTCCTTTTCTTATAGAGATATTTTTACCAACAATATTAAAGTCGAGCGAAAATTGTTCGGATAGCGTTTCCAGCACATCCTTTAAGCTAGCTTTTACATTTAAAGTGGCCAATTGAGATAAGTTCACCTCTTTTTGATCATAGTTAAATGTAAATCCAGTTTGTTTTTCTATTTCTCTAATCACATCCGTAAGCGGCTTTTGCCTTAAATTAAGATTAACCGTTGGGTTACTTTGCTGTGCCGCAGCTGAAAATGATAAAAGAAAAATTAATAGAGCGGATAAAAGATACTCTCGGTTTTTCTTCATTTTAATTAATTATGGTTATGGTTTTTTGTGCTAGTTGATAATTGAGTCCTTTTGCAAAGCAGATGCTTTTAACGATATCGATATAGTTTGTTCGCTGGAAACTGCCGGTATAATTCCATTGCTGCTCTCCCGACTTGTTAATTAGGGTAACCCCGTAAGCATTATAAAGTTGGGCGGCAATATCATCGAATGAGCTGTTGTTGAAAGTAATTGTCCCTTTTTGCCATGCTACGGCAGCATTTGCATCAAATGTTGTTTGTAGAAGGCCGTTACCGTTAGGGTTAAAAACGGCCATTTGAGCAGGTTTTAGTTTCAGCTGTTTATTTGAACCTGAGATATTTAATGCAACGCTTCCCTGCAAGAGCGATACTTTGATTGTACTTAAATTTGGATAAGCGCATACATCAAATTTGGTACCCAATACTTTGGTAAAAAGTTTTCCCGTTTTCACGATAAATGGTTTATTGGGATTGTGCGCCACTTCAAAAAAGGCTTCACCAACAAGTTCGACGCTTCTGGTTGCACCTTCAAAATTCTTCTGAAATGTGATGGTACTGTTGCTGTTCAATGTCACTTTGGAGCCATCGCTCAGCAAAAAAATGCTCTTATGCCCAAAAGTATTGTGCTTGGTGACATAAGTTCGTTCATCGTTCTTTTGTTGATAGGTGTTGATTGCTAGAAAAGAAACTAATAGCACTACAGCAGCGGCTACTGCCACCTTAAAATAGTTGAACAAACTGAAAATCTTCGGCTTAGAAACTGGAGGTATAATCGCCGGAGCTTGGTTCAAAAACTCATCAAATTTTGCAAACTCAACTTCAATTTCGATGTCATCCAATTGAAGGTGTAATTGACTAAGTAATCGTTCAGCCGCCTTTATCTCATCCAATTTCTCGGGATGTGTATCAATCCAGTGTTTCCAAAATGCCATTGCATCCGTATCCTTTTTAAGGAAAGAAGCCACAAACGACTCGTCGGCAGCGAAATCAGCAGCCTTGTAAGAATTATAATGCATAGTTTAGGTTGGTTCTTACAACTAAGAGTTGCGACCAGCCTATTTTTACCAGAAAAATTTTTACTTTTTTTTCTTAAGCTTGTTTAAGAGAGCTGATCTCTTAAAATACTCAATGCATTGTGAACATGGTTGTACACGGTGCGAACCTTCAAATCAAGTAGTTGTGCAATCTGCTCGTAACTATTCCCATCGTAAAAACGAAGTTGAAGTACTTGCTTTTGCATTTTAGTCAATTTTGAAAGGCCAATTTCCAGCTGCCTTTTCTTTTCAGCATTTTTTTGGCTAGCAATCAATAAAGTTTCGTAAGACTGCTGAATAGTTTCTTCTACTTCAAAGGTCTCTGGCAAAGTCAACAAAACTGCATCATTCTTAATTTGTTTTAACAACTTATTTCTAAGACAAATTTTAATATACGGCATTAGCTGTAACACCACAGGCAAACGGTCATGCTTTTCCCAAAACTCGCAAAACAACTCGTGTATAGCATCTTTTGTCTTCTCCCTATCGGCAATTAGTTTAAATCCAAAAACATACAGTTCCTGATAGCTCATTTGATATAAGCTTTTCATTGCCGAGCTATCTCCGCTACGAATTCTATCCCAAAGGTTGATTTGCATGTTGAACAAGCGAATATACAACTTCTAATGCTATTTAGAATAATTCTAAACAAATGAGATGCTTATTTTAGTAACATAAAAATAAGGAGAGATTTGAACTTTTAATGCAGTAATTTGTTGTTTTACAGATAAATGATTTACACTTTCTTTATAAGGATTATATTTGCTCCATGAAACAACAAAAACTGGGAAGCATATTATTTTTGGCCCTGCTATTTTTAGTGGCGGCTGTATATAGTGCCCATGTTTTTGTTGACAAACAAAATTCAGTTATTGAGTTGGCAAATGTGAGTCAACAAGACGACACTCCGGAAAATGAAAGTGCAAAAGAGGGGCCTCAATTTATTTTATTCGCCGAAAAATTACCGCGTCATCTCATGACTCTAAATCCGCTATCGATTATCTATAGCAGCGAAATTTTTCATTTACTCCCAGATGCATATACACAATTGCACACGCCACCTCCTGATCTAGTTTAATGATCTTCCGCTAGTCAAAAAACCAAATTTTTAATCAATTATAAATGTTCAAAAAGATGAAAAAATCACTTTTATTGAGTGCTATTGCTATGTTTGGCGTTGCACTACATACTTCGGCACAGACTGTTAAACAAACAGAAATCACTTCTATTAACAATTCTTTAAATACGGTTTTAAAACTAACTCCAATAAATTTCAGCTATGAAAAAGATTGGGCTACCAAACTTAAGCTAAACACGCAAAAACAAAATGGATTTGCGGTAGAAGAGGTTGAAAAAGTAGCACCAGAATTGGTAGTGAACCAACAGAAAACGTACACCTCTGGAAAAAATGCTACCAAAACTGCGACTGTGCCAATGGTAGATTATGAAACTTTAATTCCTCTTTTAGTTGGAAGTATTAAGGAACAGCAACTACAAATTGAAGCGCTAAAAAAAGAAATCAGTGCTTTAAGAAAATCTAAATAACCAATTTTAAATCCCGACTAAAAATCGGGATTTTTTATATTCTTTAGTGAAGCTTAATGCGGAAAGTTGCGGTATTTTGAGAATTTATCTTTATTATTGATCATAAATCAAATCATCATGTTTAAAAAATTACTTCTCATTTTATTCATCTGCTCTTCATTTATTGCCAAATCACAAATTGTTAATCAGCCTAAAATACAAAGAGAATTTAGGGCTGCTTGGGTTGCAAGTGTTGCTAATATCAATTGGCCCAGCAAACCTGGACTTACCAGCCAACAACAGCAAGATGAAGCTATAGCTTTATTGGACATGCTCCAAAAAAATAATTTCAACGCTGTAATTTTTCAAATTAGGCCACAAGCTGATGCTTTTTACAAAAGTGATATTGAACCTTGGTCGTACTATTTAACTGGTGTGCAAGGACAGGCGCCAAACCCTTATTACGATCCGCTTGAATTTTGGGTGAATGCTGCTCACGAACGTGGCATGGAACTTCATGTTTGGTTGAATCCCTACCGAGCGCACCATATTGCTGGCGGCGAAGTAAGCGAGTTTTCGGTGGTAAAAAAGCACCCTGACTTGGTAGTAAAATTGAAACAGGGCTATTGGTGGTTTGATCCTTCGAAAAAAGGAACCCAAGATTTAGCTTCCTCTGTAGTAAAAGATATTGTTAAACGCTATGACATTGATGGAGTACATTTTGACGATTACTTTTACCCTTACGCCGAATACAATGGTGGCAACGATTTTCCTGACGAAGAAAGTTTTGCTATTTATCAAAAAGGTGGCGGCAAGCTTTCGAGGGGAGATTGGAGAAGGGAACAAGTGAACAAATTTGTAAAACGAGTTTACAGCGAAATCAAAAAGGAGAAAAAACACGTAAAATTTGGGATCAGTCCATTTGGAATTTGGAGGCCAGGCTATCCAGAATCAATTAAAGGAATGGACCAATACGAAAAACTATATGCTGATGCTAAGCTATGGCTTAACAAAGGTTGGATCGATTATTTCATGCCTCAATTGTATTGGCAAATTAACAATATCCCTTTAAGCTTTCCGGTTTTATTGGGATGGTGGCAAACGGAGAACACCAAAAATAGGCACTTGTGGCCAGGTTTAAATAGCGGCATAGGTGGCGGAGAAAAAAACAGTGATGAAATCATTAATCAAATCATGATTGCTAGAGGCATCATTCCTAATTCTCCGGGCGTAGCGCATTGGAGCATTGGAGCATTAACCAAACATGAAAGCTTAAGAAATGATCTGTTGGCGGGACCTTACAAAGAAGAAGCTTTAATTCCCGTATCTCCATGGTTAGACAAAAAAGCGCCGGCAGCAGTCAGTGTAAACAAGGAGGATAGAAATACTGACCTTTATATCAAATGGACACCAAAGGAGGCAAGCGATGTATTTAAATATGTGGTTTATACGCAATATGGTGAAAAGTGGACTTACCGTACATTGAATATGAAGAGCAGTTTTTTACAAGTACCTAAAGTAATGGAAGTAAACGCTAAAACTAAAGCCACCGCTACACTAAAAGCGATAAAAGTTACTGCTATAGATAGAACTGGCAACGAAAGTGATGGTGAGATAATAACCTTGTAAAAACGGGCTGCCCCAGATCCTGTTCGATCAACTTTAGAAGGCAGTCCCGCATGTAATTAACAAATAGTTCAGTCAAAAAAAGCTGAACTATTTGTTATTGTTAACCGTAAAAACACTTTTGTTTAGTCCAACTCCAGTAATTTTCAACGATTTCCAGTTTTTCGGTAGCGCCGAAGGTAACTGAACAATACCTTTATCTGTGATATCCAGTCCACCAAAACCCATTAAAACGCCTTGCAAAGCGCCACCAGCTCCAGTTGCAAAGTAAGGATTAGTGCCCCCTTTTGTTTCCGCAATTACTCTAAACGGCGAGTTTAAATTAGGCTGATAAGCTTCTTTCAAAAACTGATACGCTTTCTCACCGTTTCCAGTTCTAGCATATAAAAGCGCAAATATGGCATGTGTCATTGCTGGTGTTCCTTCGTTTGGAATACGAATTTCATAGTAGGCCAAATCTTTTTGTATCTGCAATTTATCTGTTATAGTTTTCAATGGATAAGCTAATAAATTTACATCCGCTTGTTTAATTCCTTCGCCGTTATAGGTGGCATGTTCCCTAGTCACTCCGCCCTCAAACTTTAAAATTGGAATGTTTTTTTCTACCAACTCCCAATCTGTATTTTTTTGCAGACCCAGAATTAAAGCTGCAGCATTAGCATTTTTTAAATTTGCCTTTGCAGCTGCATTTGTGAAAGCATTATTATCTACATTTTCCGCCCATTCGTCAGCAGCTACTACATTTTTGATATCGTACTGACCCGGTCCGTTGCGTTCTACTCTGCTTGCCCAAAAATCGGCAGTTGCCGATAAAATTGGCCAACCCTTTTCTTTCAGCCATTCCTTATCCTGTGTTACACAGTAATAATTCCATGCTGCAAGCGCAACATCGGCAGAAATATGATGCTCGAAAGGGCCACTTAATGCCCAAACAGGTGTTTCCTCAACGCCAGTATCGGCGCTTTCCCATGGAAACATGGCACCCTTATAACCGTGTGCAAAAGCATTTTGACGAGCGGCATCTAGACGTTGATAACGATATTCGATGAGCGATTTCGCAATATCAGGATGTAGCACCAAGAGTACTGGAAACATCCATAAATCGGTATCCCAAAACACGTGGCCATTGTACCCAAGTCCTGACAAGCCCATTGGTGAAATTGAGTATGCTGTACCAGCTCTTGAAAATGAGGTAAGGTGATACAACATGCTATGGATATCCTGCTGCAACTGTGGATCTCCATCTATTTGAATATCTGATTGCCATATCTCTTCCCAAGCCCTGTTATGAAACGAGACCAATCGATCGCGGCCTTCTAATTTTGCGAAAATTGTCATCCTCTCTGCTTCATTTAACGGATCGGCATGCTGGGCAGAAGTAATAGTACTGCCAACAACTGAGAAGGTGTAAGTTTGTCCCTGTTTTAAAATTTTATTGAATTTCATCAAATGACGGTTACTATCCCACATTTCATGTATAATTCTTGGCTCGGCACCATGCTTCTCATTAAAAATAAAACTATTTGATGCGCAAAACTGCAATTTGCCTGTAGGACTTTTGGCTGTAGAGGTTAACAGGCTCAAAGTTACGTGTGGCCGATCTATTTCATTATAGTAATTCTGCATTTCCCGCAATGCATCTGGACTTTCCATTACACTTGCAGCCGTCAAATTGAAATCTTGTAATGCCGTAATGCTAATGTCGGTGAGGACGGTGTAGGGTAAATGCCTCAACGCATAATAAGTATACGTAACTTTTGCTTTATTACCGTAATCAAGTTGGGTAGTGAACGATGCATGTCGCATATCCAACTGCTGGCTCATATTTTTGGTATTATTTGCATTTAAACGCTGGCCATCAATTTCAACATACATGTTTAGTAGATCAAATCCATTGATGAAGTTGCTCACCCTACCACGTCCATACGTGTCATAAGCACCAGCTAATACGACATTTGCCACCTTAAAAGGTTGCGGCGAAGAGACCACCCCAATCATTCCGTTGGCGACAGTTACGCCGTAGTAGTTAGATGGATCAATTTTATCTACGGTAATTTTCCATGGATCCTGAGCCTTAGCAAACATGAAAAAGCTGGTAAATGCGATAAAGATCAATATTCTATTCATCATCAATAGTTAATGTGCAATAAAAAAGAGAGTCCATTAAATGGACTCTCTGACGGTTTAGTAACCCGGATTTTGCTTTAGATTTGTATTTAACTGAGTATCTGGTATTGGATAAAGTAGATATTTAACATCGCTAGCTTGCTTTTCCTGCCAAGCGTTTAGCCACTTTCCAAAACGGATCAAGTCCGTACGACGATGACTTTCCCAATAAAACTCACGACCAAGCTCGTCAAGCATCACATCGTTTGTTAATGCAGCTAGTGTTGCCGCACCACGGACGGTTCTCAGATCATTCACAATAGTTAATGCTGCCGATGGACTATTAGTTCTTAATAACGCTTCTGCTTTCATTAGCAATACATCAGCATATCTTAAATATACCCAATCATTATCTGGACTATTGATATTAGCGTAATCAATAAGGTACTTCCAAACGCGTATACCAGCCACTTCTAGATGATTGATATCTTTTTCGATGATACTAACTTCTGGTGTAAAAGCTAAGTTATTACCTCTTCGATCTTTAAGTGCAACCCCATCCTTATTGTACTGCTGCCCTACGTTGAAACCAGCTTTAATTCCTCCTACGTCGGTAAAACCTGTGTAATTACCTCCTCTACGGGCATCTGCTGCCGTAAATTTGTTGTAAAAATCAGACAGGGTAGAGAAGCCATTCCAGCCTCCCGGGTTCATATTGTAGTGTGCAGGTGCAAAGGAAAAACCATTCATAGCACCGCTACCGTCACCACCGCCAATGTTATGACCTGTAAAAATATTTTCGGTTGACAAGGTCTCGTTCCTAGGCGCAAAATTATCGAAGTAATTAACCGCCAAGGAGTATTTGCCAGTTGCGATGATCTCGTCAGCAAGTGAAATTACCTTTTGCATATCGGCCACATCAAATGTTGGCGACTGGCGGTTTGCAAAAACCCCTTTATTTAAGTAGCATTTCATCAACAAAGCTTTAGCAGCTTCTTTAGTTGCAGTATACGGTTTAGTTCCTGCTGCAGTAGCGCTAGGCAATGATGGAATAATTTCGCTTAACTCGGCGATCATCCAAGTGGTTGCTTGAGAAGCACTACGAACTTTTGCTGGCTTTGTCAAATCCTCTCCTGGTTCCCTGTAAGGTACTTGCCCAAACAAATCTACAATTGAGAATGTAGCTAATGCTCTCAGGAAACGGGCTTCGGCAGCCTGTTGAGCAGAGGGGTTATAACGTAAAAGATCGGTTGCAGCGAAGGTTGTGCCTGTCAAATCTTTCATCGTACTATATATGCGAGGATGAAAGGATGTCCACTTATGCAAGTGCAATGCTCGCCAGTCGCCACCGTCATCCCAATCACCTCCACGTGTTGGTATAATTACTTCATCTGAACTTACTTCTTGTAGTGACCATACGCCCCAAGGCCCTTCAAATGGATTTCGCAAAGAAGTATAAACCCCTGTCAATAAAGAGCCTGGATTAGTGGCACCGCCACTAACCTGTGTTCCAGAAAGCTCACTATTTAAATTTTCTTCCAACTTTGTACATGCAGTAAATGCTAACAGTGCTACTGGAAAGACTAACCATGTTTTTCTATTAAAAATTTTCATACTTTAATTTTTTGTATGTATTAAAGAGATAAATTAACTCCGAAAGTAAAAGTGCGTGCCGTAGGATATGGGATATACTCAATGCCTGCTGATGGTACGCCATTTACGTTTTTATCTACATTTACTTCTGGATCAAAACCGGTAAACTTAGTAATGACGAATAAGTTCGCACCTGTTACCGATACATTTACATTTTTAAATGCTCTACCAACATCACCAATTTTATAGCTTAAAGTAGCATTGGCCATTTTAAGATAACTTCCTCTTTCGATGTACCTGGATGACGCTGCAATTGGGTTAGCTAAAGATTCTTTAACCGCACCTCCAACCAAACTGGTAGCGATATTTCGAGCTCCTAAATTTGAAATGGAGATTACTGAATTTGCTGTATTGTTATAAATATCTTGGCCGAAGGCACCGTTCATATTTGCCGTAAACGTGAACTTTTTATAACCAAAAGATGAGCTAATGCCTAACAAAGTGGAAGGATTAGGATTACCTACATAGTATGATGTAAATCCTCCATCAGTATAAACGGAAAAACCATTGGCATCTAGACCTTCGAATTTTCTAGTAACCATGGCAAACAATGGCAAGCCGTTTTGAATTACTTCTGTTGTAACGCCGCTCAATCCCTGGCCATTAAGCGAGCCAGTTAGGATCGTGTTTTCCATACCGCTAACTTTATTTTTCAGGAAAGTTGCATTCACTGTCATATCCCATGAAAAATCTCTTGCTTTAGCTATTTTACCGCTTAAAGAGAATTCTAAACCACTATTTTTAATAATACCTGGTAGGTTAACCCAAGTAATTGCCGCTGCTGGCGATGACGGGAAAAATGGCGCACGTGGGTATAGTAAATCGGTGGTTTTTTTACTGAAATAGTCTATAGAACCTGTAATTCTGTTTGAAAACAAAGCATAGTCCAAGCCCACGTTTACTTGCTCATCAGCCTGCCACTTTAAGTTTTCGTTGGCATTATTAGCTAAACCAAACGCCAAAGGGCCAGAAGTTGCATAACGTTCCTGAGAGGCACCGGCTGGGAACTCTTGATTTCCAGTTTTACCCCAACCAGCTCTCAGTTTAAGCAAATTTATAGCATCAACTTTAAAGAAATTTTCTCTGTTGATATTCCATGCTGCCGAGAATGATGGAAAATATCCATACTTATTGTTATCGCCAAACTTAGTTGAGCCATCTATACGAAAAGTTGCGGTAAACAAATATTTGTCCTTATAATTTAATATCGCTCTAGCAAATTGCGATTGCAATTCTGATTTAGGCTCGTCAAAAGAGGTTAAGAAACGCCTAGACGTTGGTGCGTAACCTAGGATATTGGTATAATCAATTGGGGTGCTATCAAAGCCAAATGCGTAGCTGGTAGTCCCTTTATTTGTATACTTCATATATTCAAAGCCTACAATAGCATTCAAAGAAAGATCATGCGCAAGCTGTGTGTTATAGTTTAAAGTATGTGTATTTTGAAACGTACTTAACTCATTATTAGCAACGTAGCCCAATCCACCGTTAGATTGAATTTCTTCGAGATTAATATAATTGCGTATAGAGGCTCTTAAGCCGCCGGTGGCATAAAAAACACTGGCAATCATTCGATACTCTAGTCCTTTCGCAATTTTATAATACGGGGAGAAACTTGCTAAAACTGTAGTTTCCTTGGTTTTATTGCTATACGCATCTAGCATAGCAACAGGATTTACGATTGTTCCAGTACCAACGTAAGCGCTGCCATCTGCGTTGTACAATGCACGGGTAGGGTTCCATGACAATGCCTGACCAAGTACACTGCCTTGGTAACCGGCGTTGTTTGAAATCGGTGCGTTTGTGTTCCGTACTTGGCTGGTAACCAAATTTACATCTAATCCCAATTTCTTATTCTCCAGAAACAGGAAATTTCCAGCACCACCTGCGGTATATTTATCAAAGTCTGATTTCTTTACCACGCCCTGTATGCCTTGATATCCAAACGATAAACGGAATCTAGAGCGATCTGTACCTCCTTTCATTGAAAGAGAAAGATCTTTATTGTGCGCCGTGCGAGTAATCTCTTTTACCGCATCTACATCATTTCCAAAATCTGCACCATTTACATTATAAAGGCGCAAGGCATCCCTATATTGTCCTGCATCCATGACATCAATGGAACGCATCAATGTACTTATGCCGGTTGAAGCAGTTAAATCTGTATTGATAGCATTATTTTTACCTTTTTTGGTTGTAATCACCACTACACCATAAGCTGCCCTAGCGCCATAAATTGCTGTAGCAGAAGCATCTTTTAAAACTTCAATAGATTCTATATCCGCTGCGTTGATAAAGCTCAAAGGGTTACCTCCGGGTGTTGCTCCTAAGCCGCCTATACCAAAACCTGGCCTAGCACTTCGGCCATCCAGCGCAACGCCATCCAGTACATAAAGTGGTTGTCCAGACCCTGTAATAGCCGAGTTACCGCGGATACGGACGGTTGTAGGGCCGCCCGGCTGACCACTATTATTCAGCATCATCACCCCTGAAACTTTACCCTGAATCAATTGATCAGGCGCTACCACTGGTCCTTTGTTGAAATCTTTTGCAGAAACCGTCGCTACAGATCCTGTGAGGTCATTTTTCTTTACCGTAGCATAACCAACAATTTGCACACCGTCCAAATCATTTGTTGATTCGAGGATTACATCAATTACTGTACGGTTATCCACGCTAACGGTCTGTGTTTTTTGGCCTACGTAGCTAAAGGTCAACTTTGCAGTACCCGAAGGAACACTAATAGTGAATTTACCATCTGCATCAGTTTGCGTTTTAGCTGTGCCGCTAACAACTTGTACCGTTACCCCTGCCAATGGAAATTTATCAGTATCCGTTACAGTGCCCTTGACCACACTTTGTGCGAAGGCAAAGCTGGTTAAAGACAGGGTTAAAAAGAGCAACAGAGTGACCCTTTTTAAATTATACAATTTTTGGCTGTACAAATCGGCGAGCCAATTGCTGTGTCGTAAAATATTGTTCATAGATTTAAATAATTGGTTTAAAAATTAATTCATTTGCTTTCTGAAAGCTTAGTTAGGGTGGTTTCTTGGTTTTGGTTTTCATTTTCTAATCATTAGTTGTTGTCCATTTCCATTTTCATTTTGAGATATACGCCGTTGGTCCAGCCAAAGCCGTCTTGGTTAGGGTATTCACCTCCACCAGCTGCTATTGTGGTGTCCATTACGTTGTATTTCTCCATGATTTTTCCGGTAGCGTAAAAAACACGCTCTACATTTTTTGTCCAGTTATTGGCAATTTGATCAGCTAGTGGATAAAAGCCATAATTTTTTAAACCACGGTAGGCTGTCCACTGCAAAGGGGCCCAACCATTGGGTGCGTCCCATTGCTGGCCTGTAGTGCTTAAGGTAGTTAGCAAGCCGCCGAGCTGTACAAAACCATCAGCCAAATGAGCCTTTACCTGTTCTGCCTGTTGTTGTGTGGCGATCTCAAAAAAAAGCGGATAAACCATCGCTGCGTTCAGTACATCCGATGAAGTGTTCCGCTCAAGATCGAAGTCCATAAATGTCTTTAAGTCATCATTCCATAGGTATTTTTGAATGCCATAAAAACGACTTTCGGCTTTAGACCTGAAAAATTCAGCTGTCACATCATCGCCTGTATAGGCACATATTTCTGCTATTCTTCTTTCCAAATTCCACAATAGGCAGTTTAAATCTATTGGAATAATGGAAGTAGTTTTTATACTCTGCAATTTCGAAGCGCTGGCCAACCAACGGGAGGAAAAATCCCATCCAGAAGCACAGGCAGAGCGAATGTTTCGGTAAAGCTGAGCAGTGTTCAATGTAGTAACACCCAACTCGGTATCTTCCCAGTAACTTTCCGGCCTAGGTTTGTCTGAGTTGTCCCAATAGCGGTTTAAAACCACTCCTTCAGAAATTCTAACCACGTGATTAACGGCGTTATTCGTATCACTTAACATAGATGAACCCTGCATCCAAAAGTCGTACTCGTTCTTTAAATGTGGCAAATACTTCACCTGTATATTTGGATCATCTTTAGCCAACAAGTCGACCATCAGTGAGAAATATGGGGGTTGAGAGCGAGTTAAGAAATAGGTTCTATTAGCATTGGGTATAAATCCAAATTGTTCAATGAGGTGAGCGAAATTATCTACTACATTTTTCAGTAAATCATTTCTTCCAGCCGCCTGTAATCCCAACATGGTGAAATAACTATCCCAGTAAAAGAGCTCTCTAAACCTGCCGCCCGGCACCACATAAGGATAAGGCAAATCGATTAAAGTGCTATTTACCGTGTTTGTTTTATGGGTTAATTTGTCCCACAGGCTGTTAATGTGTTCGATGATAGAACTATTGCCACTTAAAGCGGCGGTTTCAACTTTTTGAGGGAGTAAGAAAGTAGATTTTAAAAATTGTAACAGATTAAAGGTGGGTTGTTGATTTTGCTCTCTATACTTTTTTACAATCTCATCAATCGGCAAAACAGGGATACAATCCGTAAAAAACTTTTGATCATGAAAAACTCTTTGCGTTTGTACGTCCGTAAACAATTCGGCCAAATCTTCTAAATGAAACATTTTTTCCATAGCTCACGCATTATTGAGTGATTAGATTTTCAGAACGAAACTTTTTAAAGAGAAATAGCGAAAAGCATAATGCAATTATGGGCAGAAGCGAAAAGTAAAAAGCGGTAGTACCTCCGTAGCTTTCGAAAATATTTCCGGTGATGAAAGACCCTAAAGTTCCACCTAAAGCTGAAAACACCACAATGAGACCTGACATTGCGCCGTGCCGGTTTTTGGGAAGTGCAGCCAATACCAGCGAATTGATAACGGGATAGATTGGGGCTAGAAAAAAACCGATTAAGGGGAAAATATAGGCTACCATGGGAATATCTTTCCAAGAACTGATAGTAGTGTTGCTCGTGGTATTGGCCCAAGGCATGGCAATTAAAACCAATGCACTTGCTGAGGCCAAACAAACGATCAAGGTAGGCAACCAGGATGCTCTTTTTAATGTAAAACCGGCCGAAAACCGGCCGAAAGCAGTTGCAGCCGCTAAAACACTTGCAATTAATACGCTGTAAGTTGAAGGCAAGTGTAGTACTTTATTGTTGAAAGTTGGCAGCCAGCTCATGATACTCTGTTCGACAAGCACGTAAAGAAAAGCACAAAGGATAAAGGATATAATGAATGGATAAGTAAGCAACTTTAACATTTGCAAAAGCGATTGCCTTAGGTCGCTGTCACCTACCTTTGCGGCCGACTCGTCGAGGGTTGAACTGGTGAGCAGCAACCAGGCTAAGGCGTAAAGTGCGCCTATGAGATAATAAAATTTAAACCATTTATCGGAGGCAGCATTTGTATCTTCAATAAAATAACTGAATAAAAAATAGCCAGATAAGATGCCTATCATAAAGAAGCTTTCGATGAAATTCATCAAACTGAGGTGCTCCTTTTCGTTACTTGTAATTAGGCCAATAGTACCAAAAACCGAAATCTTAACCAGTGCAAAGCTTGCCCCGGTAATTACAAATAATAGTTTGATTGCTAAATAGGTTTTTAAAGACGGAACGACAAAACAAATTGCCGTTACAAAAAACAACGCCAGCTGCATAGATTTTTTATAGCCAATCTTCGTAATAAAAGATGCAACGATAAATGATACCGCTGCAATGGACAAATCTTTACAGGCTTCAAGAATACTTACTTTAGAGGCAGAAATGTGATAATACCGCTGCGTTTGCAGGATTACAGTGCCGACGCTATTCAACAATATCCCAAAAAGAAAATAGTTGATAACTATGGAAGTTTTCACTTTCAAAAATTTCATAGGTAGATGTTTGGTTAGATGTTCGCCTAGGCTTATCACAAATTTGATCAATACTTAGCGAAGTAAATTATGCTAAACCCACAATTTGTTTAACTGTATTAATATTTTGGTGATTTGTATAGTATTGTATATATTGGCTTTACCTATGAAAATACATTACGAACTGGTAAAGCCAGACGACAATTCGTCTATTAGATTCCTGTACCAAAAATTGGCTATCAAAGATCATTTTTGGGAATACCACTACCACCCCGAGTATGAATTAGTTTGTGTATTTGAAGGTTCAGGCACTAGACATGTAGGCACGCATTTGAGCGCCTACGAAAATGGAGATCTGGTACTTATTGGATCAAATGTGCCTCATTCGGGATTTGGCTTGAACGCCAATGACCCGCATGTTGAAATTGTGGTGCAGATTCATCCAGATGTGCTTTCTGAAACCTTGGGCTTGCCGGAAATGAAGGAACTGGCAGCTTTATTAAAACAATCAACGAAAGGCATTCGATTTTTAAGGCCGGCCCAAGAAAAAGTGAAGAAAATGCTGATTGGCATGATCAACATGAAACCATTCGACAGGCTTATTGAATTCATCAGAATCTTAAGATATTTATCTACCACAGCAGATTACGAAGTGTTAAACAATCAAGAAATTGTAGATAATGTCAATAAGCACCAGTCTAGGTTACAGAAAATCTTTAGTTACGTGGAATTGCATTATAAAAATGAAATCGAGATTAGCGATGTAGCAGATCTTGTAAATATTTCAGTGCCATCGTTCTGTAACTATTTCAAGAAAACTACCCAAATTACATTTACAGAGTTTGTGAATCGCTACAGGATACAAAAAGCTTGCGTACTATTAATTGACGACAAAACCATTGCTGGTGTTTGCTTTGAATGTGGTTTCAACAATGTCACTTATTTCAATAAAATTTTTAAAAGAATAATGGGCAAAACACCTTCAGAATTTAAAAACGAATATTATTTGCTAGATAAAGGGAGAGTCTTATTGAACGAGCAACCGGTTACAATTCTACCGAAAAATCGTTTATCAGCATCACCACACTGAATCAAAAATTGATAGTAAATGTTAGAAGATATAGTGGTTTACTACATTAAAATTACGGAGCATAAAGTATTTGAGATACTCGCCTCAAGTTTACTTCGTGCTCCGCAACCATGAACCTTTAAGATATAAGCTTGGTTAGGATTGAATTAGCCATTCTTTAAATCCTTCAAAATCTACTCCTAACTCATCTGCTTGTTTCGTCCGGCCTTCCAATGCTATCACCGACGCTGGAATTTCAATTTTAGCGGCTAACTCAGCAGGAAAAATATCTGGAAATTTACAAGCATGCGCAGTAGACAAAAACACCGCAGCACCGTCATAACTATAATCTTTTCGGTAAGCTGCTACCGCTAAATACGCAATTGCCGTATGTGGGCAAGCGATATAGTCATATTTTGAATCGATTGTTTTGATACCTTCCAGCGTTTCTTCATCGTTAAACCTGTAAGCACATACTTTCTCTTTTACTAAAGTAGCATCTTCACTGAACAAATTCATGATTCGCACCCAGTTACTTGGCGCTCCAACATCCATTGCATTAGCATAGGTTTGTACAGATGGCTTAGTTTCATACACACCCGTTTCCAAAAAACGAGGAACCGTATCGTTTACATTGGTGGCGGCAATAAATTGTTTCACTGGCAAGCCCATCTTGTAAGCCAACAATCCTGCACCAATGTTTCCGAAATTACCGCTAGGTACCGAGAAAACTACATCTTTAAAGCCTTTTCTTTTTAGTTGTGCATAGGCATTAAAGTAATAGAAAGTTTGCGGAATTAAACGGGAAATATTAATAGAATTGGCAGATGTTAAACGGAATTTTTTGTTCAGCTCCTCATCAGCGAAAGCTTGCTTTACCAAAGCTTGGCAATCGTCGAAAGTTCCGTCTATTTCAATGGCCCTAATATTTTGTCCTAAGGTAGTAAGCTGCTGCTCCTGTATTGGGCTTACTTTTCCCTTTGGATAGAGGATAGTTACCCTTGTATTGGCTACGCCTAAAAAGCCTAAGGCTACAGCGCCACCTGTGTCGCCCGAGGTAGCTACCAAAACATCTAATAGCTGCTCGCCATCCCTCAAGTAATACGCCATTACGCGACTCATGAAACGGGCTCCAAAATCTTTAAAAGCTAGTGATGGACCATGGAAAAGTTCCAGAACGAATGTTTTCTCGTCTAGTGCAACAGCAGGTGCATCAAAATTGGCGGCTTCTTCTACCAAAGCCTTCAAGTCCTCAGCAGGGATTTCATCTTTAAGCAACGCAAACGCCACTTCGTAAGCAATCTCGGTTAAGGTGTACTGCTCAATGTTTTCGATAAATGAAGCCGGTAATTGAGGAATTTCCTCAGGCATGTATAATCCCTTGTCTAAAGGCATGCTATTGAAAACCGCATCTTTAAAAGAAACGCGTAAGTCTTTATTATTGGTTGAGTAGAATTTCATTTTAGGAGTATTAGGTTTAACGTTATATGTTTTTTACGTAATCAGTAGTCGACACATAAAATGTATAACGTAATACATATAACTTATAACGTTTTTGGTCCTTCCGTATTCACTTCAGACACGTAAGCTTGGCTTTTGATATTAATTTGATGCAAATGCATTTGCTGTGCTTTAGTAATTTTTTTGGCGCTTTCTTCATCCTTAGTTAAAGCAAAAACCGATGGCCCAGAACCCGATATCCCGAACCCTACAGCACCGTTTTCCATCGCCAATTTGCGTAGCACTTCAAAATCTGGAATAAGGATGGAACGGGTAGGCTCTACCAGCACATCTTTCATGCTTCTGCCCACCAAATCCATATCATTTAAGAATAAACCGCTCACCAAACCTGCCACATTGCCCCACTGCGTAACAGCGTCTTTAAGCGCTACTTTGGAGCGGATCATTTGGCGGGCATCTTTAGTTGGCACATCTACCTCAGGGTAAACAATGGCAGCATACATGCCGTCAGGTACTGGCAGCGAAATCACATCTAAGGGTTCGTAGCTGCGGACTAATACAAAGCCACCCATAATTGCTGGGGCTACATTATCCGCATGGCCATAACCGCAAGCAATTTCTTCGCCTTTCATGGCAAAAGGTACAAGCTCTTTAGCTGTAAGTAAATTTCCCATCAATTGGTTAATGGCGTATAAGCCGGCCACGGTACTTGCAGAACTAGAGCCTAAGCCGCTTCCAATGGGCATTTTTTTATGTAGTTCTATCTCAACACCTATATCTTCACGATTGATATGGCTCAAATAATGCTTAACTGATGCACTAACAGTGTTTTTATCGCTATTTAACGGCAGCTTGCCATCATCTCCGGTAATTTTCAGTAAACGAACGCCAGGCTCTTCAACCAAACGCATAACTACTTCATCACCGGGAGCATTTACCGCAAAACCTAGCACATCGAATCCGCAAACCACATTAGCAACAGTTGCTGGGGCAAAAACACGAATTTCCTTTAAATCCACTTTTTGTTTTTTAGGTTCCAAAAGTGTAGCTGTATTGTTTGACATTTTGTTTTCTTTTTTAATAGTATTACCGCCATTGCGGGGCAGGAGGCAATTTTCAACTTTAAGCAAGCTTCGTTCCTCACAATGGCGAATTTGTTAAGGAGTCGCTACATTAATGATGTCTGCAAAAACACCTGCTGCGGTTACTTCTGCTCCGGCGCCCGGACCTTTTACCACCATCGGACGGAACTTATATCTATCAGTTACGAAGGAGATAATATTATCTGCGCCAGAAAGTGCATAGAAAGGATGATCGTCACCCACCATTTGCAAGCTAATTTCTACCTTTCCATTTTCTAACTTGCCAATATAACGCAACACTTTATTATCGCCAGCCGCTGTATTTTTTAAGTTTTCGAAATAAGCACTATTGTTTTTAAGCTCTTGATAAAACTCTTCTACAGTTGCCGCTTTTAAACAGGCGTCAGGTAAAATATTGTCAATTTTTACATCGGTAGATTCCAATGGATAACCCGCATCACGAGCTAAAATTAGCATTTTGCGCATGAAATCCATTCCGTTCAAATCGTCACGAGGATCGGGTTCGGTGTAACCTAAATCTTGCGCTTCCTTAACAATATCATAGAATTCTTTATCTCCTTTAAAGCTATTGAAAATAAAGGAGATCGTTCCTGAAAGGATAGCTTCGATTTTATCAATCCTGTCGCCGCTCATCATCAGATTTTTTAACGTTCCAATGATCGGCAAGCCAGCTCCCACGTTAGTTTCGTAATAGAAATCTACACCGTGCCTTTTTGCGGTATCTTTAAATAATTTATACTGTGCAAACTCCGCTGAGTTTCCTTTTTTATTACAAGCAACAATGGAAATGCTGCTTTCAAAAATTTCTTTATAAAATGGAATTGGCGCCTCGCTTGCGGTATTGTCCACGAAAACACTATTGGCCAAATTAAGCGACTGCATCCGCAACACAAATTCTGATAAATTAGCTTGCTCGCCTTTTTCATCTAAAACGCTTTCCCAGTCGTTAAGGTCAATACCGTTAGCGTCAAAAACCATTTTACGGGTATTGGCAATGCCAACTACTTTAACCTGTAAGTCGTTTTTCTCAGCTAAAAACTGGCTTTGTTCCTTAATTTGTTTAAACATTGTTTTGCCAATGTTTCCAGTACCTAAACAATATACATTCAAGGTGCGTTTCAAATCAGTATAGAAAGCATCGTGAACGGCATTTAACGACTTTGCCAAATCATCTTTTCCTATAATGACAGAAATATTGTACTCCGACGAACCTTGTGCAATAGCCCTTACATTGACGCCATTTCTGCCCAAAGCGTTAAATAACCTACCACTCATTCCGGGGGTGCGCTTCATATTTTCGCCAACGATGGCCAGCACTGCCAACTCACCTTCCACCTCAGGATAAGCCAACTTTTCTGCCGCTAATTCTAATTCAAATTCTTTATTAATTAATGTAACGGCTTTGGCGGCGTCGGATGGATTTACTGCGAACGTGATGCTATGCTCAGAAGAAGATTGTGTGATTAAGATAACATTGATTTGCTCACGCGACAATAGCGAAAACAAACGACCGCTAAATCCTGCCTTACCTACCATCCCACTACCACTCAAGTTGATGATGCTGATTTGGTTGATTGACGATATACCCTTGATAGGTAATTCAGAGGGTTTGATATTACTTCTAATGAAAGTTCCAGCAAATTCAGGCTCGAAAGTATTTTTGATGACCAATGGAATCTTCTTGGCAAAAGCCGGAACCATAGTCGGCGGATAAATCACTTTAGCACCGAAATAGCTCAATTCCATCGCTTCGATGTAGCTCAGTTCGTCCAATGAAAAAGCTTTTTTAACGATCCGTGGATCGGCGGTCATCATACCGTTCACGTCGGTCCAAATTTCTATTTCCGAAACGTTTAAAGCAGCTCCCCAAATTGCTGCGGTATAGTCGGATCCCCCGCGTCCTAAGGTAGTAATTTGGTTGTCTTTATTGCTAGCGATAAATCCAGTGACAAATAATACCTTGTCTTCGTGTTGTTCGTGAAATTCCTTGATCAGTGCATCTGTAAAATCAAAATCAACCCTGGCGTTACCAAAATTACTATCGGTTTTAATCAGTTTAGAGCCATCAACATACAAAGCATTTTCAAAATATTGTGTAGCAATGTGCGCTACCATCACATTAGAACATCTTTCGCCAAAACTCACGATAAAATCCTTAGTGCGCAAGCTAAGCTCCTTTAAGCTCGCTACTGCTTGTAGTGCATCCTCTAATTCATTAAAGTGTATTTTGAGTTTGGTTAAGATAGGATTTTGCGCAGCGGCGGGCAATAAAGCCTTTACCACTTCAAAGTGCTTTTTTTCGATGGTTTGAATTTGCTCCTGATAACTTTCGCCTTTTTCGGCAAGTTCTGCCATTTCTAGAAGAAGGTTGGTCACTCCGCTCATTGCCGATAATACAACTACCGGGTTGGCATTTTTTCTTTCTTCTTGTACTAGTTTCAGAAGGGTTTTAATGTTTTCGGTGGT
Source organism: Pedobacter sp. (assembly GCF_965249885.1). GTDB lineage: Bacteria > Bacteroidota > Bacteroidia > Sphingobacteriales > Sphingobacteriaceae > Pedobacter. The sequence goes on from NZ_OZ252254.1 coordinate 1,303,115, forward strand.
ACCTACGGATGTACCGCCAAATTTTAGGACTTTCATTGTTTTAGGGTTATGTAGTTTATTTAAAAAAAAAGCGTCCCGATTTGCTATCGGGACGCTTTCTGTGTTTTTTATCTTTTTTCAATGTTACACAAGGTTGCTCCCGATAGCTTTGCCGCCGGTAATAATAATTGTGGTAATAATTGAATGGTTAAAGTGCATTGTTGAATTGTTGGTGTATTTTGTACACCGCAAAGAAGAATATTATTTTTTACAATTGCAAATGTTCCTGTGAAAATATTTAAATTTTTATCAACTAGATTTACAAAATTCATCTCAAAATACCTTTCATCTTATAATTTTGATAAAAAAAGGCTAATGCAATAGCATATATCTAAATTTCTTTCTCGAAACAAATGCTGTTTTCAACGCCAATGTATTGTCCGTAATTAGAAATTACTTGGTAGCCATTTTTGCGATAAAGCGCTAAAGCATCAGGCTGGCGAGCACTAGTTTCCAACACGCACTTTTTGTAATCTAATTCCTTTGCCCATTTTTCCAACTCTTTTAGCAGCATGCTGGCCGTACCTTTTCCACGGTAATTTGGCAAGGTGAACATCCGCTTTACTTCCATAGCCGTATTCGAAAACTGCTTAATGGCTCCGCAAGCTATCGGCCTATCATTATCATAAATTAATACAACATGGTTGATTTTATCGATTTTGTTGAACTGTGCATAGAATGCGTCATCGCTTCCATTGATCCGAGATAATTCCGCATCCAAATGTCTAACTAATTCAACGAAGTCGGGATCTGTAGAATCGGTTCTTTTAATGGAGAATGTCATGGTTTAAATTATTTATCCAAAGATAAACTTAAAATAACCATCAATTTTAAATTTTAAGACTAGTGCCAATTTTAGCCTGCCGCCGCCAAACCTTAATCTCAGCCAAAGATGATAATGAACCAAAAAACCTGTTTTAGCCAAAATTAGATAGGCGTATTAGCCAAGTGATAAATTTAGTTGAGCTGTTTCAACATCGTTTTCCTTTTAAAGAATTGTTGAAAGGAACTTAGCTTTTTCTTAGTACTTTTGCGCCAACAAAACCAATGTAACTCTGATAACGACTTATTATTAAGATGAATGTTTTGATATGATCCTAAACATCATAACAGCATCATCACAAAGCAAAAAATAAAAATGATGAAAAACACCGCTTTAACCGAAAAACACATCTCCCTTGGAGCTAAAATGGTTCCCTTTGCTGGATACAATATGCCAGTACAGTATGAAGGAATTAATGCTGAACATGCCACTGTTCGTAATGCGGTAGGTGTTTTTGACGTTAGTCACATGGGCGAATTCATCCTAAAAGGAGAAAATGCTCTTGACTTAATTCAACGTGTAACAAGCAATGATGCTTCAAAGCTTTACGACGGCAAAATTCAATATTCTTGCTTACCAAATGAAGATGGCGGCATTGTAGATGACCTTTTGGTTTATCGTATTGATGAGAAAAGCTACATGCTAGTAGTAAATGCATCCAACATTGAAAAAGATTGGAACTGGATCCAAAAATTTAATGATAAGGGTGTTGAAATGCACAACACCTCCGATCAAACATCACTGTTAGCTGTGCAAGGCCCTAAAGCTGCAGATGCGCTACAGGCATTAACCGATATGGACTTGGCATCAATGGAATATTACACTTTCAAAAAAGGAAAGTTTGCTGGCGTTGATAATGTTTTAGTATCAGCTACAGGTTATACTGGTGCTGGAGGTTTTGAGGTTTATTTCGAAAATCAATACGCTGATCAAATTTGGGACGCTATTTTTAAAGCAGGAGCTGAGTTTGGCATAAAACCAATTGGCTTGGGTGCTCGTGATACTTTGCGCTTGGAAATGGGATTTTGCTTATACGGAAATGACATCGATGATACCACTTCACCTATCGAGGCTGGCTTAGGTTGGGTAACAAAATTCACCAAAGATTTCACCAACTCGGCGGCTTTACTTGCACAGAAAGAAGCTGGCGTTAGCTGCAAATTAATAGGTTTCGAAATGATAGACAGAGGCATTCCTCGGCACGATTATGTAGTGGTAGATGCGGAGGGAAATCAAATTGGTAAAGTTACTTCTGGAACACAGTCGCCATCCTTACAAAAAGCGATAGGCATGGCTTATGTAGCTAAAGAATTTGCGAAAGAAGGCACTGAAATCTTCATCGACATTAGAAACAATAAAGTAAAAGCAAAGGTGGTAAAGTTCCCTTTTCTTAAGAAATAAATATGAGATTTGCGTATTGCGTATAGAGACACCTCTGCATGCGCAATACGCAATACGCAATACTCCATAAAATGCCTAAAATAGAAGTTTGTTTGACGCCCGCCCTCTTAGATTTGTATGCTATAGAAAATAGCATTGTTGTTGTTATTGATATACTCAGAGCGACATCTTCTATCACTTATGGCATTGATAATGGCGCAGAGGCTATCATTCCCGTAATGGACGTGGAAGATTGCCTGAAATATGCTGACAAAGGATTTTTATTAGCTGCAGAGCGTAACGGAGAGGTGGTAGCAGGCTATGATTTCGGTAACTCTCCGTTTTCCTACACTGCTGAAAAAGTAGCTGGAAAAACTGTGGTTTTAACTACTACCAATGGCACCAAGGCCATGCATTTGGCTCAGGAAAGAGCACACAAAGTGATTGTAGGATCGTTCCTTAATCTGGCTGCTATTTGTGCTTATCTTCAAAAAGAAAATAAAGACGCACTGCTGCTTTGTGCCGGCTGGAAAGACAACTTTAATTTAGAAGACACTCTATTTGCAGGAGCCGTTGTAGCGCAATTACAAGAAAGTTTCACCTTAGGAGATGATGCCAGCGTGGCAGCTTTGGACATGTATCAATTAGCGAAAAACGATTTAAGGGGCTACTTAAAAAAATCATCGCACAGCCATCGATTAGTAAAACTTAACATTGAAGATGATGTTCAATTTTGCTTAAAGCTGGATATATGCAACACCATTCCAGTTTTGGAAGGCGAAAAACTGGTTGCTTTATCACACTGATAACAACCTAAGTGCCCTGTGCTTTTAACAATTCCTTAAAACTCTCGCTACTTTTGATGGTTTTTAATGCCTCTTCATAAGCGAGCCAATAAATAATTTCAGCTTTTTTAGTATCAAAGGTATTAATTTCGCCCATACCTTTAGGTTCAATCATCAAGTTGCAAAACTTTGATTTACGCTCCATATCATGATTAACCGACATAATCGCTGCTCTTTGCATTAGCCTGGTGATACCCACAATTTTTTCAACAGGTTTAAGGTGGTTACAAGTTGATCCGATGATGTAATCGCACTCACCCAACAGCGGCTCTACTGGAAAATTATTTAATACTCCTCCGTCCACATGCATTTCGCCGTGAATCATGATGGGTTTAAATACGCCCGGAATGCAGCAAGATGCGTGGATAGCCCTTACTAAAGGCCCTTTCGTGAAATACTCCACCATCCCCTGGCTAAAATTTGTTGTGCAAATGCTCATCGGAATTTTCAAATCCTCAATGTGTGCAGGCAAATATTCTTTAAAAATATCTCCCGTACGTTCGATGTTAATTAAGCCAAGCGATCCCAATGCTGGACGAACGAACTTGAGAAGTTTGGTTTTCATGAAAATATTAAAGGCATCTTCGGGGTCTATACCCGCGGCATAAAATGAGCCAGCAATAGAGCCGGCACTGGTGCCAACAATATGACTGAATTTGATGCCCGTTTTTTGTAGTGCTTTAAGTATGCCCAAGTGAGCAATACCTCTAATTCCGCCGCCGCTTAATACAATGCCGACTTTCATTTCTTTAATATGATGATTTAAAAATGGGATGATTAGCTAATTATGGTATTAGCCTATTATCTTTTCAATTTAGGTTTGTATTTAGATTGTGTTAGAATTTTTTGCGCATCACTCTCGTTCATCAATTGCTGCAAAGTGACTTTAGGATTTTCCTCCATGTACTTCCTAACGATCTGCCAGCCAGTCCAAACGCCTAATTTTGGTGCAGACAATCTATTTTCGCCAAGTCCAGGTGTAAATGGCCCTTCGCTAAGATACACCTGAATTTTAGGATAATCTGTTTCAAACAGTAGGTTATTTTCCAAATAGTAGCCCCAAATATCGCCCTCATAAGTTTTACACCATTCTAACTGCTGATTTGTGTAACCAATTTTCACACTATCTGGCGTTTGTTCAGGCAAAATTTGATCCATAAAATATAAAATCTTACCGTTGTAAATCATTTTAGATAACAGGCTTCGGTCTTCGTCTAGCTCCTTGAATAAATTTTCCCTCACGTAATATTCGCTTGCTCTAGGTACAATATATTCCGGCGTAAATCTTCTGGATAAATACAGCGGAATACTGTGCACCAAGGCACCATAAAACTTGCTGTCTTGTCCCAAAAACATATCTAAACCAATTCCTACATAATCATCACCAATTGGTGTTTGATAAGAAAATCCCGACAGGAAACCAATAAAGCGTGGTACCTGAGTCTTTGGATAGTAGTACTTGATGTATTTAAAAGTTTCCGACAGGTCCGCCTCTACTTTAGTCAAATTCGGAAAAACACTATCCACTTCATGATTAAGATCTGTGTACGCTTTGTCGTCATACAACCCTTTTAGCACTGCCAGTCTGGTGAAACTTTCGTTACCCACCATTTTGAAAATAAAGTCCTCATAAAAAGCGCCATATTTTTGGTGCAACAAACTGTCTGTGTACGCCAAGTCCTTTCCTTTTCCAGCGTATAAATCTTTATCAAATCTTTCAATTTTGATAGCTACTTTAATTTGGCTTACATCTGGTCTTTTGCCCGACTTACAGGAAAAAAATACGACCGCACACAGAAAAAATAAATAACTTTGGCGGATTGCTTTTAAGTATTTCATCATCGATAGCAAATATATAAAAGCAAGCTGAAACCTTTGCAATATGCTTTGGTTTGATTTTTGACAATGTATCAGAATTAATCATTTTCTCCAGAAAGCGCCGCCAACGGTGTGCACTTTCAAGAGAATAACAACACATAAATCATGAAAAAAACACTATTCTTACTCTCTTTCTTGGCCATTTTTATTTTCAGCGATGCCAATGCCCAGCTTCGCTTGGGGTTAACAGCACATCCAAATTTTGGCTTCTTAAAGGTAGAAAACGGAAAAAGCAATGGTATTAGCACCGGATTTACCTACGGATTAATGAGCGATAACGAGTTCGAAGAAAATTACTGTTTCTCTACAGGTCTTTTAATTACTACCATCAACGGTTCAGGCGCTATTATCAACTATGCGCCTTACCACACGGGTACGGCTACCACGGATTACGATGTAAAGTTTAAAATGCAGTACATTCAAATCCCATTGAGCATTAAGCTTAAAACCGACGAACAAAATGACATGAAATGGTTTGGCCAATTTGGCTTAACAACAGATTTTAGAATCAGTGCCAAACAAGATGTACAACGTGCCAACCAAACCATTGCCGATAATGTTAACGCTAGTGATTACACCAAGTTTTTTAGGGCGGGAATGATCATTGGTGGTGGCGCCGAATATCGCCTAAGCGGCAAAACAAGTTTAATGGGTGGGTTAACCTATAACAACGGACTAACTAACATTGGCAAAAAAGACCAAACCATTAAGAACCATTACGTGGCCATCAATTTTGGCGTTTTCTTTTAAGCAACCTACTAGCACGATACAAAGATGAAAATTGCATTAGCACAGCTCAACTATCACATTGGTAATTTCGAAAGCAATACTCAAAAAATTATATCAAACATTGATTTAGCGAAAGCCAAGGGAGCAGATATAGTAGTATTTGCCGAATTAGCTATTTGCGGCTATCCGCCACGTGATTTTTTGGAGTTCGAAGATTTTATTTCACTTTGTGACCAAGCTGCGCAACATATTGCAACGCATTGCGTAGACATTGCCTGTATTGTGGGTTTACCTATTAAAAACCCAGTTGTTGAGGGAAAAGACCTTTATAATGCAGCTTATTTTATTGCGGATGGCAAAGTACAGCAAATAGTTAAAAAAGCATTACTTCCAACTTACGATGTATTTGACGAGTACAGATATTTTGAACCGAATACGTTATTTGACTGTGTTGAATACAAGGGAAAGAAAATTGCTTTAACAATTTGCGAAGATTTATGGAACATCAACGATAATCCGCTTTATGTTTCTTGCCCGATGGACGAGTTGATCAAGCAACAGCCCCATTTGATGATCAACATTGCTGCTTCCCCTTTTGATTATGGCCATGATGAAGATCGTATCAAAGTACTTTCAGATAATGCCAAAAAATACCAGCTACCTTTGTTTTATGTAAACCAAGTGGGTGCGCAAACAGAGATTATTTTTGATGGCGGCTCTTTAGTTTTCGATGAAGAAGGATCGCTTAAAGCAGAGATGAAGTACTTTGAGGAAGATTTGCAGGTGTTTGATTTAGAAGAAGTACAAAACGTAAAAAACAAGTATCCCGCTGCTAATAGGAGCACCGATATCGAGCAAATCCACGATGCGCTAGTTTTGGGCATAAAAGACTACTTTGCTAAATCTGGATTCAAAAAAGCGGTGTTAGGACTTTCTGGCGGGATTGACTCAGCGGTAGTTTGTGCGTTGGCCTGTAAAGCCCTAGGTGCAGAGAATGTAATGGCGGTATTAATGCCTTCCAAATATTCTACAGACCACTCGGTACAAGACGCCTTGGATTTAGTAAACAACATAGGCTGTAAACACGAAATTATACCTATTAAGGAAGCTGCAGATGCTTTCGATAGCATGTTAGCAAAACCGTTTGAAGGCTTGCCGTTTAACCTAGCTGAAGAAAACATTCAGGCGAGGTGTAGGGGCATTGTAGTAATGGCGATGTCGAACAAATTTGGCTACATTTTGCTTAACACCTCCAACAAAAGCGAATGCGCCGTAGGGTACGGAACTTTATACGGCGACATGTGCGGCGCCATTAGCGTAATTGGCGATGTGTACAAAACACAAGTATTCAAACTGGCTAAATACCTTAATAAAGATGGGGAAATCATCCCAATTAATACCATAGTAAAACCACCATCTGCTGAGTTAAGGCCTGATCAAAAAGATTCAGATTCGCTACCTGAATACGATGAATTGGATGCAATTTTATACCAACACATTGAACTTAAAAAGGGATCGAAAGAAATTATTGCACAAGGTTTTGATGAAGCTTTGGTAAAACGCATTTTACGCATGGTTAACCTGGCAGAGTTTAAACGCTACCAAACACCACCTATCTTAAGAGTTTCACCAAAAGCTTTCGGAATGGGCCGCCGTATGCCAATTGTTGGCAAGTACATGGACTAGGCTTATTTTTCGCTCAGCTTAATTTCATAGAGCTTTGGCCATTTTTTGCCGGTAACAAAAAGGCGTTTATTTACGGTATCATAGGCAATTCCGTTTAAGACGTTATTTCCTATTTCGTACTCATCCTTAAAGAAATTTTTGGGTACTAACTTGCTTAAGTCAAGCTCAGCCTCCACTAGTCCGCTTATCGGATCTATTCGGATAATTTTATTGGTAGTATACACATTGGCGTAAATCTTTCCTTCGATATACTCCAGCTCATTTAAACTCTCCACCGGGCCGTTGTTATCGTAAACCTCAATGTAGCTTTCTTCTTTGTAGCTTTGGGCATTCAATTTCCAAATACGGTTAGTGCCATCACTCTTTAGTAGATTTTTACCATCAAAAGTTAAGCCCCAACCTTCGTTGCTGCTCTGGTAAGGAAATGTAGCCTGTTGCTCTAAGGTTGCCGCGTCAAAAACCAAACCCACGTTATCCTGCCAAGTGAGTACAACAATTTTGTTCCCTACCTGAACACTTCCTTCGCCAAAGTATTGTGGTTTTAGCGGAACCGATTTAATGGCTTTACCGGTATTCAAGTTAACGTAAGCGAGCTTCGAAAAACCTTTTCTGCCGGTACTTTCCAATAAATTCCCATTAACGAAATTTAACCCCTGAGTATAGGACGATGTATCATGAGGAAAGGTACCTACCACAGTGTATTTTAACTTTAGTGGCTTCTTATCAGTGGTAAGTATAATGTTATTAGTTATGGTATCTATTTTATCTCCGCTTTTAACAATAGCCGTTATTAAACGATAGCCCAAAGGCAATTGTTGCGTATCCATCACCACGGCATCTTTACCGTTTTTTTCTGCAAATGGCTTACCATCCACCAAATAGCTAACAGTTTTTACTTCTAATTGCTCTGGGATGTCTAATTCTATTTTAACCGACTTACCTGCATGAAAACTCTCGCCCTGCAAAGGATTTTTAAAGGTGACATAATTGGCTACTTTATTATTGCAGGCGATTTGAAACAAACTTACAGTAAGCAATAGTGCCATTGTAATTTTACTGGTACGGCCAAAAAGCATCTTCAATGTGATTGATTTTAAATTGTTTGTCTTTGGTTAAAATTACTGCAATAATATCGAACCTTATTTCCCCCTGATGGTCCATAATTTCAATATAAGCTTCCGATGCTAACTCTAATTGTTTTTGCTTAGCTACACTCACAAAATCTTCGGGCATGCCAAAAGCTACAGAACTGCGTGTTTTAACTTCTATAAAGATAATGGTATTTGATTTAAACGCAATAATGTCCACCTCACATTTACCATGAGTCCAATTTTCATCTAAAATTTCGTAGCCTTGTTGTAATAGAAATTGTACCGCAGCACTTTCACCCGCTTTTCCTATATCATTGTGAATTGCCATAATAAGTTAAAAGTAGAAAGTCAAAAGTAGAAAGATAATTGTCCAGAAAAAAGGGGCAACCCGTTTACTTTCCCGCGATTAACCACCGTTCTTATTTCACAATCACCGATCCTAAGAACTTAGATATTACCCTTTCAATGTTCTTTACCTGCATGTATCGGCCTTGCAACGCCTCCAAATTAACTTCGTCATGTTCTTCCTTCATTTGGTTCATCAAATCAGTGAGCATCTTATCTACTTTACGCTTTTTCAGGTGGTATAAACCGCCCAATACTGCCGATTTGATATTCTGCGCCTCATCTTTAACGTAAATCTGATGTTTCTGCAGCCAATTTTCGCTCAACTGATATGGAGATGTGGTTAACGTGATGGCCAAATTCGAAATTTCTGCATCCTTATGTCTTAAAAAATAATTATACGTAGGCAGTTCTCCTAGTTCCGATTGGCTAATGTAATCGTCAACAATGCGTTTGCAAAGCTCATTATCGAAGCTCACATCACTTAAATTCTGAATAATGAACGACCCGACATGCATTTCACCGATTTGTTCCCAATTCACCATTTCGTGTCCAAATAGTAACAATAGTCGGATAATCTCCTGCTCTTGCAATAAGTCGGAACTTACTTGTTGTACCGGAATTGCCGCCTCTGGCGCTGGCCCTCCCTCTGCAAAAAGGTCATCAGGCGGCATATCAGGATGGCTCTGACTACTAGTCCTTGGCGCCGGTGCCGACTTTTTACTTTTAGCAACTTTGATGGCATTTAGCTCCGTAAGTAACACACGTTCTTCTATCTCCAACAAGTGGCTACACTCTCGTATAAATACCGAAGCTTTAATGTTATCAGGGATTTTCGCAATACTTTCAACAATATCTCTGATAATTCCGGCTCGCTTTATTGGATCTTTACCCGCCTCTGCCAATAAAATGTTGGCTTTGTAAAGAATAAAATCCTGACGCTGCTCTTCAATGTAGGTTTTGAAAGCACCCGCCCCCACTTTGTGCATGTAAGAATCTGGATCATCACCTTCGGGGAAAGAAACTACTTTTACGTTTAGTCCTTCCTCCAAAATCATGTCCAAACCACGTAACGAAGCTTTTATTCCAGCGGCATCTCCATCGTATAAAATGGTAACATTTTGCGTAAATCTGCTGATCAGCTTAATTTGCTCGATGGTTAAAGAAGTACCCGATGACGCTACCACATTTTCGATGTAGGCTTGATGTACAGCCAGCACATCGGCATAGCCTTCAACTAAGTAACAATTGTCTTGATCTCGGATTGCCTTTTTTGCATGGTACAAACCATACAATACGTTAGACTTGTGATAGATATCGCTCTCTGGAGAGTTAACGTATTTTGGAACGTTTTTATCAGTTTTTAACGTACGCCCGCCAAAACCTATTACTCGCCCAGTAAAATTATGGATAGGGAACATCACTCTGCCCCTAAACCTGTCGTAAAGTTTGCCTTTGTCGTTGCGTATAGCTAAGCCAGTTTTTTCGAGATACTCTTCCGCATGCTGATTCTTGATGGCTTGTTGAGTGAGTGCATCCCAAACATCAGGAGAGTAACCTAGGTTGAATTTTTTAATGATATCTTCCCTAAAGCCGCGTTCCTTGAAATAGCTCAAGCCAATCGCCTTTCCATCATCGCTATTCCAAAGTTGATCTTCGAAAAAATTGGCTGCAAATTGTGAAACGATGTAAAGGCTTTCCCGAGCACTGTTTAGCTCAATGTTTTCTTTGCTTTCAATCGTTTCTTCAACCTCGATGTTGTATTTGTTCGCAAGATATTTGAGTGCCTCTGGATAGGAGTACTTCTCGTGATCCATTACGAAGCGCACCGAATCACCAGCTACGCCACAACCAAAGCACTTATAAATCCCTTTATTTACAGAAACGTGGAAGGAAGGCGTTTTTTCGCCGTGAAAAGGGCAGTTACCGATTAAGCTTGTACCACGTTTTTTAAGATGCACGAAATCGCCCACCACCTCCTCAATTCGTGCTGTTTCCTTAATTTTTTCAATGGTCTCGGCTGTAATCATATTCCGCTAAATCTTTCCGTGCTATCGGTAGGCTAAAATAGGATTCAAATTTAGCAATTTATTTAGCACCTCAGTTACTGTGTTAGCACGATGAGGTTTATTTTAGCTTGCAATGATGCGCAATTCCAAATTTGTTTGAGATTTGTTGAGGATATTCATTAACCGCAACGTATTGAAGATTGCGGAGATAAACAAGCAAAAAAGAACTTAAAAAGTTAAGGTAATACGATTTCCAAATGTATAAGCTAATGTTTACTAGATTCTTCGCTGCGCTCAGAATGACAAAGTTCCAGTTAATGCAAAAGTTCATTAATTAACCGCAAAGTAATGAAGACCGCAAAGATAAACAAGCAAAGAGAACGTAAAAGGCTAAGGCAACACGAATTCCCAACGTATAAGTGAGTGTTTACTAGATTCTTCGCTGCGCTCAGAATGACAAAGTCCGCTGTTAATGCCAAGTCCATTAATTAACCGCAAAGTATTGAAGACCGCAGAAGAAAATAGGAACCAGGTTAGGCCGCTACAAACTAGCCTAACAATCGGCAACAACATTCCCAATAACGCACACGGCCTCTTGGCATCGTGACGCGAAGGCCGATCAGGGCGGTAGCACTCGCAAAAACCTTGCACCAACAAGCAAAATGGAGAAGCGCAGCGGCTCATTTTGCGCAAACAAGCACTGATTGAGCCGCAGCTAGACGAGGCTAAGCAGCCTTGAACTTTTGGTTCTTTTGGTTCAAGCCAAAAGAACGTAAAAGAACTAAAAAAGTTAACGCAACACGAATTCCCAACGTATAAGCGGATGTTTACCAGATTCTTCGCTTCGCTCAGAATGACAGAGTGCCTATCACTGCAAAAGTCTATTTATTAACCGCAAAGAATGAAAGATCGCAGAGGAAAATAGGAACCAGGTTAGGCCGCTTAAAACTGGCCTAATAATCGGCAACAACCTTCCCAAGAACGCACACGGCCTCTTAGCATCGTGAAGCGAAGGCCAATCAGGGCGGTAGCACTTGCGAAAACCTTGCACCAACAAGCAAAATGGAGAAGCGCAGCGGCTCATTTTGCGCAAACAAGCACTGATTGAGCCGCAGCAAGACGAGGCTAAGCAGCCTTGAACTTTTGGTTCTTTTGGTTCAAGCCAAAAGAACGTAAAAGAACTAAAAAGTTAACGCAACACGAATTCCCAACGTATAAGAGAATGTTTACTAGATTCTTCGCTGCGCTCAGAATGACAGAGTTCCAGTTAATGCAAAAGTTCATTAATTAACCGCAAAGAATGAAAGATCGCAGAGGAAAATAGGAACCACTTTAGGCCGCTACAAACTAGCCTAACAATCGGCAATCACAGTCCCAAGAACGCACACGGCCTCTTGGCATCGTGAAGCGAAGGCCAATCAGGGCGGTAGCACTTGCGAAAACCTTGCACCAACAAGCAAAATGCAGAAGCGCAGCGGCTGCTCATTTTGCGCAAACAAGCACTGATTGAGCCGCAGCAAGACGAGGCTAAGCAGCCTTGAACTTTTGGTTCTTTTGGTTCAAGCCAAAAGAACGTAAAAGAACTAAAAAGTTAACGCAACACGAATTCATCACGTATAGGAGAATGTTCACTAGATTCTTCGCTGCGCTCAGAATGACAGAGTGCCTATCACTGCAAAATTCTATTTATCGACCGCAAAGAATGAAAGACCGCAGAGGAAAATAGCTGCCAAAAGAACGAAGAATACTACTTAATAAACGAAACCATCTGCTCCGCTACAAACTGATTACCTTTATCATTCAAATGCACTTTATCAGAAGTTAATACTCCTTTTTCCAAATCCTCTGCATTGTTCTTTTCCTCGTAAGCTACAAATGCCTTTCTTAAATCACAAAGTGGAATATTGTTTTTAGCAGCTAATTCCCTAATACCTTCCGCATATTTATCCAATTCAGCATCAAGCTGATTAGCATTAGCTTTTTTCTCTCCGATAACCGATGGCGTACAAAGCACCAACTTGCTTCCATTCGCTCTTATTTTATCAATTAAAGCCTGATAAAACTTAATATATTTTGGATAATCAGTTCCCGTTCCAGCGCCCAATTTATGCCAAACATCATTTATCCCAACGTAAATAAACACTAAATCAGGTTTTTTAGCTAATACATCATCTTCTAACCGCAAGTACAAGTCGTAAACTTTATTGCCTCCTATACCAGCCCCCATCAGCTCAAACTTATTAGTATCTACCTGTTTTTTTAACAGATTAATATATCCATTGCCTTGTACACCCGCTTGAGTAATTGAATCGCCAAAAAATATCACTCGTTTTCTGTTAGATTTCATAGCAAATAGAGAAAGTGCAGCTAAAGCCACAACAAATAGTTTTAAGGTTGTTTTCATGTTTAATTTTTGTACAGCTAATTTAATTGTTTACCCGTAAATATCAACATGGTTAATTATTTTCTATCTTTGTTAAAAAACACCCCCGCTCGTTCATGAAACTATCAATTAAGTTACTACTATCCATCTTATTAACCATAGGTTTTATAAATTTCGGCTTTGCTCAAGTTCAAAAAAAATCCCGCTACAACGCAATTGTAACTATGCTTGATAAGCAAAAGGTAAGGGGCCAAATTACGATCATCAATGATACTGCTTTGACTTTGTTGGACAAGAGAAGTGTTGTTAAATATATAGCATACCCAAATATAACTAGCATTAAGGTATTTAAATCTCATAAAGATATTGGATATGCAATTGCTACAGGCGCATTAGCGGCAGGAACTATTGTAACTGCACAGTCTATTGAGGATGCTAATACAGCACTTTTGGTGGGCGTTGGTGGTACAACCGCAGTGGTTGCTTTGAGTATGATTTTACATGGAGCAATACATGGCGCAGAAGTGAAGATGAGAGCAGATAAAGAAAAAATCGATTACAAAAGTGTTTCTGCTAAGTTGGGCAAATACGTAAATCAGTAAACAAATTTACGGTCTATCGTAACTGACCCTCAATTAAATTCAGGGCGATGGAAGGACTTGTGTTGTAACTGAGGTTAACCTATTGCTTTCCTTTTCCCAACTGATAGTCTTTATGTATCACCAAAAAACTTGCTCTTTCCTCTTTCTTTAAGGGATAATCCCAATTACCTTGATAAGTGATTTTTGTTGGCAATTTTACCTCGTCGAAGTAACTCATTTCAATGTTCATTTGCACATCAAAATCAAACAGCAGATTACTGTATTTCATATCTACATAACGCCCTAAAATTTCAAAGTTGCGTTTGTCAAATATCGTGACCAACTCTTTGATCATGATTCCATCTTTTGTCCAGCTAGATAAATCTGGTTTAACAGATACCTTAAAGCGATAAACCGGAATAGAATCCAGATAAGTACCACTATAAAATGTATAGTCGTAATATTGGCGCATGTTGGCGGTAAATATTTCCGTTTTACTTCCAATAAATGGGATCCCCTTAATTGGCCTTCCGGGATTAAAAATCAAGGTCTTGAGCTTGTCCTTGTACCCTTCGTTACCACCCTTCTTTTCCTTTGAGTTTGATGGCGCAGCATTAGGAACAAAGTCGGTATTGTAGGCATTCATGAAAATATAATCAAACATCTCGACGGTATACAGCTGGTACTTTCCGTTCTTCTTGTAAACCTTCCCATTATCTTCCTTCGCCAAATATTCCATTTTATAGGGGCCGTCGTTATTATGCTTTATTTTTCGATAAATTTTCCCATCAACTTTGTTTTTTTTATCATAAGTATACACCCTATTTTCAGCAATGAAAGTATACTTTTTCATGTTGCGAAATGCCTGATAAAAACTGGTATCGTTGATAATGGCATCTATAAATGTTTCGACGTTTAAACGTTTCGCCTTAATATTTACTACCGAATCGAGGGTAATTGTTTTTATCGTATCTGGATTAAAACGCGGTATTTGCTGAGCGTTGGCGCTAACAAAAAATAAAATTGACAGTAATACGAAACTAAATTTCTTCATTATAGAAGTGATACTTAAGAATGTGGTAAGCTGTAAATTGGTAGTACCAAAAAACTAACTTCTAAATAACAAAACAACCACTTAATTGCCCAATTGTTTCAAGGCGATGTAAGCCATTAACCCAGTAGAGGTTTTAAGGGCGTCTTCATCGATATCAAAATTTGGTGTGTGTACCGAGTGACAGGTATCCTTTTTCACGTTACCCGTACCTAGGCGATAAAAACAAGCATCAGTTACTTGCGAATAGTACGCAAAATCTTCGGCTGCCATCCAAATATCTAAATCCACTACATTATCCTTACCGAGATAATCTTCAGCAAAAGTTCTGGCATTAGCCGTAAGTTTCTCTTCGTTAATTAAAAAAGGATAACCCCTGTGGATATCGAAATGACAGCTCCCTCCCATGCTTTCTGCAATACCTTCAGCCATTTTTTTCATCAAACGATGTGCTTCGTCACGCCAAGTTTCATTTAAGGTTCTAAAGGTACCTTCCAACTTCACTTCGTTAGGAATTACATTAGTAGCGCCATTGGCAATTACTTTTCCAAATGAAAGTACCGAAGGCAAACGTGGATCTGCATTTCTGCTCACTATTTGTTGTAAAGCGACAATGATATGCGAAGTGATCAACACCGGATCGATATTTTGGTGCGGCTGCGCACCGTGGCCGCCTTTACCAGTAACGGTTACGTAAAGTTCATCCGTTGATGCCATGTAAATTCCCGATCTGAAACCCACTTTTCCGCTTTCTATCAAAGGCATTACGTGTTGCCCCACAATAGCCTGTGGAGTTGGATTTTGCAGCACGCCCTCTTTAATCATAATACTTGCACCACCGGGCAAAATTTCTTCGGCAGGTTGAAAAATAAGCTTTATAATACCAGCAAATTCATCTTTCAATTGATTGAGGATGTAAGCCGTACCCAACAATGAAGAAGTGTGCACATCATGTCCGCAGGCATGCATTACACCCGGTTTTTTAGATTTATAGGGTTTGTCATCGTTTGCTTCGTTTATCGGCAAAGCATCCATATCACCACGCAAAGCAATTACCTGATCAGAATCTCCGCTACCTTTAATTAGACCTACAACGCCAGTGTTAGCCATTTCCGTAAATGGAATTCCCCAAGCGCTTAGCTTATCCTTCACAAATTTAGACGTTTCAAATTCCTGAAAGGAAAGCTCCGGATTGGCATGTAAATGCTGGCGGAAACCAACTACTTCGTTAAAAATTTGATTAGCTAAGGCTTGTACTTTTTGTTTCATGTTTTGGTTGTTGTTGAAAGGTTGGAATGTTGTTGAAAGGTTGAAAAGTTGGAAAGTTGAAAGGTTGGAATGTTGAAAGTTACTTATTCGATTATTCAAAATTCAATCACTCAATCATTAGTATTCTTTATTACTCTAAAATAGGTGCGTTGATTTTCTCTCTAAAGATAAACAAGGTTGGGTAACTGGCCTTTAATTCATTAAGAAATTTTTGTGCCTCCAAGCGAGTTCGATAATCACCTACCCGTAAAAAATAATTGGGCTCTTTATAGGTGATATATGTATTTAGCTTCGGATATTCGGCCTTGAAATTAGCCTGCTGTGCAAAAACTTCGCGTCTATCAGCGCCGTAATAAATTTGCACTCGATAGCCCATGGAAGACACAACGGCGGAGCTAGCAGGGTTGTTTACGGTTGGCTTGGCTTTATTAAGTTCAATGCGTTTCGCAATGAGGCTATCAATCAATGGATCTTTTACCACGATTACTTCTCCTTTGGTTTGTGCAAAAGTGGCATAACTTATCAAAACAGCAATTATAGTAAGTAATCCTTTCATTAGCTTAAATATTTCTCGGCATATACAAATTGGCTTCTATAATAACGAGAATGTTTCCTTTGGGTTTGCAAAAATCGGGATTATTGCTGGGCTATGCAAATGTTTGGAAGATAAGCATATCCTGCTAACTCGCTTATAGCGATGAAATGGATTGTATTGATAGTATTTTAAGGATATGGAACGCTTCTTTAACGCTACAGCCGACTATTTTAACGCTTCATTTTGTTATTTTAATGATCCAGCGCATTAGTTTAAGGATGCGATGAATAAGTTTAATGCTCGGACGGGCTTAGTTAACGCTCCGTCGCATTAATTTAATGCTCCGTTGCGCTTCGGAAGCAGAACGTTGCGCTTCGGAAGCGCAAAGTTGCAGTCTAAAAGCGGAAATTTGCGCTCCGGAAGCAGAACCGAGCGATAAACAAGCGGAACCGAGCACTTCAGAAGCGCAACGGAGCGTTAAATAAGTGTTCTTGACAGCAAAAAGCCCCAATTGCTTTAAACAACTGGGGCTTGATTATTTTAAACTTACGAAGTTTTTGAAACTTCGTAAGTTTCCGCATTATGCATTTGCACCGTGGCAGTTTTTGAACTTTTTGCCACTTCCGCAAGGGCAAGGTTCATTTCTGCCAATGGTTGCTTCTTTTCTAATTGGCTGCAAAGGCTGAGGTTCGCGGGTGTCGCCTACTAAATCCAAATCGGAATGTTGGTCGCCGTACTCCTGCTTAGTAGTTTGCAACTTAGGCTGAGGCTTTGGCGCCACCGCTTCTCTTACATGCTCAGGCTCCTGCTGCACAGGAATACCACCTTTAAACAAGAAGCTCACCACTTCTTTGTTCACCACGCTTAACATGCCCTTGAACAAGTTAAATGCTTCCATTTTGTAGATGATCAAAGGATCTTTCTGCTCATAAACCGCATTTTGTACCGATTGCTTCAACTCATCCATTTCGCGTAAATGCTCTTTCCAACTATCATCAATTAAAGCTAAGATGATGGTTTTCTCGAAAGCTTTGGTGATTTCCTTACCATTGTTTTCAATCGCTTTCTTCAACTCAACTGGCACTTGAATATGGCGCATGCCATCAGTAAATGGCACTACAATTTGCTCAATTACATCACCCCTATCCGCAAATACTTGTTTTAATACCGGCATTGCTTGGTTAACCACCGCTTCCGATTTACGGATGTAGAAATTGGTCACCTCTTCAAACAATTTATCGGTTAAGTCGTGTATTTTTTTGCTGTTGAACTCTTGCTCCGAAATTTCGGTATCAACGGAGAAGTTCCTAATCACTTCCAGCTTGAAGCCTTCGTAGTTAGTGCTCTCTTTGTATTCAGTCACAATATCCTCGGCTACGTCGAAAATCATGTTGTTCATGTCAACATCTAAACGGTCGCCAAACAAAGCATTTCTACGTTTAGCGTAAATTACTGTACGCTGCGAGTTCATTACATCGTCGTACTCTAGTAAACGTTTACGTACACCGAAGTTATTTTCCTCTACTTTCTTCTGCGCTCTTTCGATAGAGTTGGTAATCATAGAATGTTGGATCACCTCACCCTCTTCGATACCCATACGCACCATGATGTTAGAGATACGCTCCGAACCGAATAAACGCATTAAGTTATCTTCTAACGATACGAAGAACTGAGAAGTTCCTGGGTCACCCTGACGACCAGCACGACCACGCAACTGCCTGTCTACACGACGAGACTCGTGACGCTCTGTACCAATAATGGCCAAACCTCCAGCTTCTTTTACACCTGGACCTAACTTGATATCCGTACCACGACCAGCCATGTTAGTAGCGATGGTTACCTGACCTGGTTGACCTGCTTCAGCCACAATATCAGCCTCTCTTTGGTGCATTTTAGCATTTAACACATTGTGTTTGATGCCACGGAGTTTCAACATGCGGCTTAATAGCTCTGAAATTTCAACCGATGTAGTACCTACCAATACTGGACGGCCTGCTTCC
Organism: Pedobacter sp.; assembly: GCF_965249885.1. GTDB lineage: Bacteria > Bacteroidota > Bacteroidia > Sphingobacteriales > Sphingobacteriaceae > Pedobacter. The sequence continues at coordinate 1,321,759 of NZ_OZ252254.1, forward strand.
GTTAACTTCACAATCTCTTCTGCTACGGCATTGTATTTTTCTCTTACGGTACGATACACGTAATCTTGCGCATCAATTCTAGAGATTTTTCTGTTAGTAGGAATTTCTACCACATCTAACTTATAGATCGACCAAAACTCGCCAGCCTCTGTAGTTGCTGTACCCGTCATACCGCAAAGTTTGTGGTACATACGGAAGTAGTTCTGCAACGTAATGGTAGCGTAAGTTTGTGAAGCATCTTCTACTTTCACATTCTCTTTGGCCTCAATAGCTTGGTGCAAACCATCCGAGTAACGGCGGCCTTCCATGATACGACCAGTTTGCTCATCAACAATCTTTACCTTACCTTCATCAATGATGTATTCAACATCTTTTTCAAATAAGGTATAAGCTTTTAATAACTGATTGATAGAGTGTACGCGTTCTGCTTTTACAGAGTAATCACGCATTAAAGCATCTTTTTGAGCAATTTTCTCTTCGCTGCTTAAGCTCGATTTTTCGATTTCAGCAATTTCAGTACCTACATCTGGCAATACGAAGAAACTTGGATCTTCACCAGTTTGGGTAATCAATTCAATCCCTTTTTCAGTTAGCTCTACCTGATTGTTTTTCTCGTCAATATGGAAATACAATTCGGCATCAACCTTAGGCATGTTCTTAGATTGATCTGCCATGTAGTAGTTTTCGGTTTTCAACAAAGTTTGCTTGTTGTTGCCTTCACTCAAAAACTTAATTAATGCTTTATTTTTAGGCAAACCACGGTGAGCACGCAATAAGGCTAAACCACCTTCACCTTCTTCTGTACCTACATTGCCGCTGTTGATTAAATTTTTTGCTGCATTTAAAGCCGACTGAACAAAAGTTTTTTGTGCATTCACCAAGCGCTCAATACGAGGTTTTAATTCGTGGAATTCATGCTGATCGCCAAATGGCACCGGACCAGAAATGATCAGTGGTGTACGAGCATCGTCAATCAATACTGAATCGACCTCATCCACCATAGCAAAGTGCAACTTACGTTGTACCAACTGATCTGGCGTTTGCGACATATTGTCACGCAGGTAATCAAAACCAAACTCATTATTGGTACCATAAGTGATATCCGCTAAATAAGCTTTCCTGCGCTCTTCTGAGTTAGGTTGGTGTTTATCGATACAATCTACACTTAAACCGTGGAACTCGAACAAAGGTCCGTTCCACTCGCTATCACGACGAGCTAAATAATCGTTCACGGTAACAATATGTACCCCTTGACCAGCTAAGGCATTTAAATAGGCAGGCAAAGTACTTACTAAGGTTTTACCTTCACCAGTGGCCATCTCTGCAATTTTGCCGCTGTTTAGCACCATACCACCAATCAACTGTACATCATAATGTACCATATTCCATAGTACCTCTGTACCCGACGCATCCCAACGGTTAGCCCACAAAGCTTTGTCGCCCACAATTTTAACATTGCTTTTTCTTGTGGCCAACTCCCTATCAAATGCGGTAGCAGTAACTTCTAAATTTTCGTTTTCACTTAACCTGCGTGAAGTTTCTTTTACAACTGCAAAAGCTTGAGGCAAAATTTGATGCAGTACTTTTTCCAACTCTACGTTACGCTCTTTACCTAACGCATCAACCTCATCGTATAAATTAGTTTTCTCCTGCAAAGAAAGCTCAGGGCTCTCCGCTTTTGCTTTCAAATCATTAATTTTTTGATCGATATCAGCTAAAGCAGTAGCAATAGTCGCTTTAAATTCAAGTGTCTTATTTCTTAATTCATCATTAGTTAATGATGATAACTTGGCATATTCTTCATTAATTTGAGCTACAATAGGCTGTAGCGCTTTAATGTCTCTTTCTGATTTGCTTCCAAATATCTTGGCTAAAAATCCTAACATGTTATGATTGTTTTTTTGGTCTGAAGTCGGATGTCCGAAATCAGATGATAATATATTTAATTAGTGTACGCTAGTTTTTACGATTCAAAAACTCATTTCTTTTCCGATATCGTTTTCAAACATCCGACTTTACACAACAACCAAGCCATTAATCATCATATGACAACTTGACTTTATAGTATTTTAACGGTAAACTCTCAGACTTCCGACATCGGACATCGGACTTTTAAACTAGGGGCTATTGTTTCGAGGATTTTCTACTATTGCCGAAAAAAGCGCTGGCTGGTTTACAACCCTATACTTTGAACAGCTTTTAGCAGAAATAACACCTATGGCGCTTAACTGGTTATTAGAAAGAATGAAATGAGGTAAGTCTTGCGCATCTTGAATTGCTCGTACAACCGATTGCTCGTTGCTTGTTTGTGTTTTCGCACAATATCTTTCGGTTAAATAGCGTAGCCCATCTACACGATCGACCTTAGCCAAATGCGAAAGACTAAAAAACACTAAAGATATGGTAACAAGGTGCCTCATTATTCGGGCAAATCTAGTTTTAATCTTTTATATACCGAAATTTGATTTAAAGCACCGCGAACCTCCACTACAAAATTCGAATTTTCATCCATACAAAATCACCAATTAACGATACTTTTTAAAGTAATTAACTTTTACTAGCTTGCTTTGGCGTATGTTACACCAATTAAGGCTTCAACAAGTGTTACAAGTATTGGCGGCAGTGTCATTACTATTGCTCCCATTATTATTTTTTTATGGGCAAAATCAGAGCTATTACTTTAACACTACTGTATTGATAAAATATATTGGATTTTGTTTTATTTTTGGCAGCATTTACTTCTTTCATTCCTATTTTCTGTTTCCTAAGCTCTATGCAGAGAAAAAACTGCTGGCTTACATTGCTTGTCTTATCGTAATCTTAGCTGTAATTATAGCTATCCGACCGTTTGATTATTTCGTGGCCAGGTCTGGAAATCCGCCGCCACCATTCCAACCTCATAAATTCAACTACCCTCCGCTTCGCAATGAGCATGGACCAAAGCAGGGCGGCCCGCTGATAGATATTATTAGCGTTTTTATTTTCTTCATCATCATTATATTAGATACTAGCAAAGCTACTAACAAAGAATTGCGGCTAACTACAGAAAGGGCTTTAAAAGCAGAGGCAGAAAAAGCGCATGCCGAACTTTCGTTTTTAAAAGCACAGGTAAATCCCCATTTCCTTTTCAACATACTCAATAACATTTATACGTTAGCCATTATTAAGGATGAAAACACTGCGCCATCCATCATGAAACTATCAAGCATGATGCGATATTTAACCGATCAGGGCGGCGCTGACGAGGTTGATTTGGAAGAAGAAATTGCCTGCATGAGCGATTACATTGACCTACAGCGGTTACGCCTTACACAAAAAACAAATTTGATTTATGAAGTAACTGGCGATACCAGTCAAAAGAAAATTGCGCCCCTGACATTGATGGCCTTTGTTGAAAATGTGTTTAAGTACGGGATTAGCAACCATAAAAAAAACCAGTTGGTAATTAAGCTTTTCATAGCGCAAACTTTTGTTAACCTTTATTGCGAAAACACCATAAATCCTGAAAAGAAGGCAGAAAAACGAACAGGTATTGGCTTGGAAAACACTAAAAAAAGGCTAGGCTTCCTTTATCCAAACCGGCATATATTAGAGGTCACAAATGATCAAAAAGTATTTAAGATTAACCTAACCATCCATCTTAATTCATGAAAAAACTCAAGTGTATTGCCATAGATGATGAACCTTTAGCCTTAGCGTTAATTAAAACTTACGTTGATGCTACTGAACATTTACAACTGATAGGAACTTTCGAAGATGCTATTGCGGCCGCTGAACACCTGAACCATTTTCCTGTTGACCTGCTTTTTTTAGACATCAATATGCCAGATATCACTGGAATTGATCTATTCAAATCTTTGACGGTGAAGCCGATGGTGATTTTTACAACCGCATATAAAAACTTTGCGTTTGAAGGCTTCGAATTAAACGCTATCGATTACTTATTGAAGCCTATCGATTATATCCGTTTCAAAAAAGCGGTGCAAAAAGCGGTAGACTATCATCAATATCAAACGCAAAAAAGCATTGAAATGCCAGACGAATATTTATTCGTTTATGCCGAATATAAACTCATTAAAATAGAGGTTAAAGAAATTTTGTATTTGGAAAGCTTGGAAGATTATGTGAAAATCCATTTGATTAATGGCAAAATGATCATGACCTTAACTACCTTAAAAAAACTGATAGAAAAACTACCGGCAGATAAGTTCAAACGCATACACAGAAGCTACGTTGTTGCTATTAAGGCCGTAAAACAGGTAGCCAACCGCAAAGCTTACCTCAATAACAATTTTTCTCTTCCAATAAGCGACACTTATGTTTCGTTTATTAACGATTGGAAAAACGGACGGCTTTAACATTCCTTAACACTGCAGCTGCTTGTCGGGACAAAGCGAGCGATAATCGACACAGTTTTGTTACGATCAATCCCAAATTCCATCTTCGATAAGTGTTTCACCCAAGCTATTGAACATGGAAAGAAAAAATTTTTTAAGGAGTTTATTAATTGGAGCAGTTAGTACACCCGTTATTATGGACGCCTGCAAAAAATCTTCGGATACAGCAGCAACTACTACCACTGCCACCGGCGGCTCATCAACTAGTAATTGCGTGGTAGCTCCCACAGAGACCGAAGGCCCATTTCCAACGAAGGTACCAGCCTCTTACGTTAGAAGCGACATCACCGACGGCCGATCAGGCTATAAATTAACAGCCAAAATTACTATCGGCAACAGCAACAATAATTGTAATGCCTTAGCCGGCGCCATCGTTGACATCTGGCATTGTGACGCGGAAGGTAACTACTCGGAATATGGTGGCACAGGAATGCAATCTACCAACTACCAGTCGGTTCATTTTTTACGGGGCCGACAAACCACTGATGCCAACGGGTTAGTGACCTTCACTACCATTTTCCCTGGCTGGTACAGTGGAAGAGCTACACATATCCATGTACATGTTTATAACGCAGCTGGCACCTCGTTAAAGATTACTCAAATTGCTTTCCCCGAAGGTAGCGGATCGGCGGTGGCTTTGGTTAATGGTTATTCAAAGGGAATGAGTGGCTACACCTACAATAAAAACGATAATGTTTTCAGCGATGACTCCACCGGGATTGAAATTGCTACAGTTACCGGAAGCCTATCCGCAGGTTTTGAACTGAAAATGCAAATAAGCGTACCAGGGTAGCAAAAGATTTAATGAATGGGTTAGCCACTTAGCTATGCCCATTTTTAACGTTTGAAATATGGAAAAGAGCAGCATCATTACTCTGTGTTACCGTAAAATCATCAACATCAACAATGAAAAACCTTGGGATCAGCTGGTTTTTAAAGACTCGTATGCCGAACTAAAAATGCAGGCACAGTATTATAATGCTAAAAATGAATTTCGCACTTTTTCGCAGTTGCTTCAACACGCTCCAAATGCACAGCAACTCCATTTTTTAACCAGTGCCGCCGTTACACCTTACATCAGCCAGCTTAACGCCGTCATGCCTGATATCAGCAATAATTTAGGCAGGCTTTTTTTAAAGTTTAAGTCGTTCCGATTTGAGATCATCAACTCCGATTTCAATGATATAGAAAAGCACAGCGTTGCCATTAACTTTTTTAGTGAAGAACTTTATTTCTTAAATCAAATTGGCAGCTTCCTACTAACCACTACGGTAAATGGCGAAACAGATGAAAACGGCGCTATGCAAACCGAATTGTTCAACATTCCTCCATTCTTGAGCATTTGTAACATTAAACTATGATGACCATATCACCAGGCACTATTTTTCTCGCAGATCAACGAACTTTAGTGGAAAATCAACAACTAAGGAAATTTAGTGCATTTCGTCCTTTTAAAAACAATGGTAATGCTGTCACAGGTTTATATCTGTTTAACGATGAAATGTTGGCACCCAACGCAACCAGCGGGTTTTACACCGAGCAACCGGGTTTCCTTATCTTAATTCCAATCACCGGAACTATCAATTATTTCGATGATAAAGAAAATGACACCGAGGTAGAAGTTGGAGAAGGGCTGATGATTTTTTTGGAAAGCAACACTTTTGTTAAACTTACGAATCCTTATGCCACAGAAGTGATCAGCTACTTAGTTATTGGTATCAAACAAAAACAATTAGAGCCTAGCTCGCCAGTTTTCTTTACTATCGACCTATCTAACCAGAACACCTTTGCTACGCTGAGTCCAAGCGCTGCGCCTTTCAAAATCTGCATGGCACAATTTAGCGGTCGTGGAGAAAATGAATATCTGCTTAATCAGCAGCGAATCTTTTACCTATACGTGCTGGCAGGCGCTTTCGAAATTGAGGGCAGGCTATTGCATGATAGGGATGGGCTTTGTTTATGGCATACAGAAAAAGTAGAGATGGAAGCACTGAGTAACCATGCCACTATCATCACGGTCGAATTGCCAACTTAGCTTATTTCATATTTTATCTGCCTCATCCGCAGAAAGCAATATCTTTGCGGTATGAATATCTTACTCATCGGTTCGGGCGGAAGAGAGTGTGCTTTTGCCTGGAAATTAAGCCAATCTGAAAATTGCAAAAATTTGTTTATTGCTCCGGGTAACGCTGGCACAGCAAATTACGGCAAAAATGTAAATATCAACCCTAACGATTTTGAAGCAGTAAAAGCACTTGCACTGAAAGAGCAGATAGATTTATTAGTGGTAGGTCCGGAAGAGCCTTTGGTTTTAGGTATTCATGATTTTTTCGCTGCTGATGAAGCCTTGGCACACATCCCAGTAATTGGCCCTAAAAAAGAAGGTGCTATTTTAGAAGGAAGTAAAGATTTCTCCAAGCAGTTTATGGAACGCCACCATATTCCAACGGCTAAGTCAAAATCGTTCACTAATGAAAATTTAGAGGAGGGATTAGCCTATTTAGCACAGCACAGTTTGCCAATTGTCCTAAAAGCTGACGGTTTGGCGGCTGGAAAGGGCGTACTGATCATCGACAATCATCAGGAGGCGCAGGACGAACTTAGGTTGATGTTGGATGGCAAGTTTGGTAAAGCCGGATCGACCGTAGTAGTAGAAGAGTTTCTTACCGGAATAGAACTTTCAGTTTTCGTATTAACTGATGGAAAAAACTATGTGATTTTGCCCGAAGCGAAGGATTACAAGCGTATTGGACAAGGAGACACAGGTTTAAACACAGGTGGCATGGGATCGGTTTCTCCAGTGCCATTTGCCAATGCTGAATTTCTAAATAAAATCGAAGAACGCATCATTAAGCCTACGGTAAACGGATTAGCAAGCGAAGGTATTGATTACACTGGCTTTATTTTCTTTGGCTTAATTAAAGTGGGCGATGAGCCTTATGTGATTGAATATAATGCTCGTATGGGCGATCCTGAAACAGAAAGTGTGATGCTGCGAATAGAAAACGATTTGCTAGAATTATTTATGGCTTGTGCCAATAAAAACTTAGGTAACTATCAAATTAAAATCAGCGAAAAAAACGCTGCTACCGTAATGATTGTTGCTGGAGGTTACCCTGGCGATTACGAAAAAGGCAAGGTAATTACTGGCTTGGATAACATCAGAGATTCTTTCGCTTTTCACGCTGGAACTACTACAGAAGGAGGCTTGGTAAAAACTAATGGTGGAAGGGTACTTGCGATCAGCTCATTAAAAGATTCGCAATTTGAAGCTTTGCAATGCGCAACTGCTGACGCAGCCAGAATCTACTTTGACGGCAAATATTTTAGAGAAGATATCGGATTTGATTTAATGTAAATCCACAATTCGAGGAAATTATTTCTCAATTATCAACATTTTTCGTAACCTTGTGTTTAAGGTGCAATTAACCCATTTCCCAACTAAGCACTTTGCGAACTGCTTAGTTGGGATTTTCTTTTTATCAGCTACCTATTCGGTTAATTGGCATGCTTTTTTAGTGTTTAAGTTTTTTATTGTAGCTTGAAAAAAACATTACATAGCGCCATTTTTTACACCATCCTTTTCTTAGGACTGATTTCGCCTATGCTTGTTTTTTCGCAACAAGATACACCAAAAAGAGTATCAGTTGTTGTTACCGCTAAAGAAATCAGCCCTGACAAACAATTAGTTCAGGTGCCAGCGGACAACCTTCCAAAAACGATTAGCAAACCAATTTTCAGAAGGAGTACAAAACCTACTGAAAAAACAATTTCCGACACCTATGTTGCAGTTGCAAAAGCTCCCGTAGAAACAATAAAGGCTGAAAAAAAATCAGTAAAAACCACTGTAAAACCAAAACCGGAAAAACCTGCGGTAGCTACAGAAGAAACTAAGGCAATTGCGCCTGCACCTACAGACAACAGTGCCAATCAGCAATTCGGCGCAGGCAGCACCCAAAATACAGCGTCCAAAACAACTGATTCCATCTCCCCTGCGGATGATATATCCATCAGTAAAACTGTGCAACAAATCGGGGAAAAAACGATTACCACTATTAAAGCTAGAAAAGACAATAAGGAGCTAGCAACATTTACGCATAGCTCAAAAGTTAACTCCATCAGCTACATTTGGATTGGCTGCTTTTTAATTATTGCTGGTGTAGTTTTAGGCTTGCTCTTTGGAAGGCCAGCATTTTTGATTTCATTTGTTGGCGTAGTTTTTATCACGCTAGGGTTAGTAATATAAAAAAGCCCCCTGCTTTTACAACAGGAGGCTTCTCATTCAAAATAGTTTATACCTTATTTAGTCTTTTTATCGAGAATTTCAGAAAGCTTGTTCTGTAAAGCACTTCCTCTTAAATCCTTTGCTATAATTTTACCGTTCGGATCAATTAGGAAATTTGCAGGAATACTTTTAATTCCCCACGCAGAAGAAACTGCATTGTTCCATCCCTGTAAATCAGAAACATGAGTCCAAGTTAATTGATCAGCTTCAACAGCTTTCAACCAAGCTTCTTTAGTTGTTCTGGTATTACCTCCATCTAAAGAAACCCCTAAAACCGTAAAGTTTTTATCTTTAAACTTTTGGAATGCCTCTACTACATTAGGATTTTCCTGTCTGCAAGGACCACACCAAGATGCCCAAAAATCAACTAACACGTATTTTCCTTTAAAGTCAGATAGCTTAACCGGTTTGCCGTCAGCATCATTTTGCGCAAAATCCATTGCCATTACCCCTACGGCCGTTTTCTTAGTCGCTTCAATGGTTGAAGGTATTGCTTGTCCAATTTTTGTAGCCTTCAGTTCAGGCGAAAGTGTAGCGTAAAGTTTTTCAACATCGCCAACAACCTTATCATTGCCAGCTAAAGAATTCAATTGAACCAAGCTGATATAAGACTTAGGGTTTTCCTTTACAAACTTTAAATAAATTGGCGTTTTTTGATCTCTGATAACGTTAAACTTACCAATCAAAGCATCCATAACCACCTTGTCTTCTTTTTGCTCCTTAGTATATTTTGCGTATTCATCATTAAGTACCTTCTCTTGGTCTGTAAACGACTTTAGCATGGCGCTTAATTTTGCATTGTCGATATTTGCAGCAGTGCCACCTGCAACAGCAGATTTCAAGCTATCGGCACTATTCAAAGTAATATTACCAGGCTCGATATATAAAGCCGTGTAATCCATGTTTTTAGTATTGGCACCTTTTACATAAGGATTTATTTTGTTAAAAACATTACCCATTACTGGAGATGTCACTTTACCTTTAAATTCGAAAGCGCCATTGTTCACTATAGCAGAATCTGTTAAACGCTGTCCGTTTTCAGCGAAAACTAAATATATTTTACTGCCATTGGCTACAGATTTAGCGCTACCTTTTAAGGTAAAATCTGATTGAGCCATTAATGCCATTGGGGCTAGCATTAGGGCCGAAAGAATTACTTTTTTCATTGTTTTTTAATTTGTTTTAAAGATGTAGGGCATAATTATTTAGCCCTTATCTATCTAGTGATATAAGTTGTAAATCAAATATACGGATATCCGTTAAATTATTTGTAACTATTAGGTTAGTTTTTGATAGGTGCGCCACCATAGGTCTGGCATTTCTCCATTAACAGCGGTGTTATAATCATCGTACTTGCATGGCACTAAATGAAACCGCTCATTTTTAGAGCCATTAGCAGGGTAAGGCACTTGCATCCACCACCTGTCGGATTTCTTGCTTTTCACGAAATTCACTTCGGTAGCGCCATCATTCACACTTGCACGATAAATAATGTATTGGGATTTCGGAGTTAAAGGAAAATCCTTTTTTCTATTGTAGAAACCGTCCATAAAATACCAAACCACCTGCGATAACAACATGGCTGTTTGGCTACTTCTATCAAATACAGGGTTAAATTCGTAAAAGCCGATAGATGTAAGCTTGTCACTCATACCCGCATAACGGGCAATGCGACAGGCATCCTCTCCGTAAAAACCGTTTGGCACCATGTTCGCATTAGCACAAGCATCGCTAGAACGAATCGCTCCCATATCGAAACTTACCATATTCGCATTACGAATGACTGGTTCAGACACCGACAAATCCGAAACAAATTCACCCAAGCGGTGTACATCAAAATAAAGTTTATCCATCACCCGCAAACTATCCTGACTTACGAAATAGGTTTGATAGCCCATATTGCTAAAATTGAACAAGTAGTTGGGCTGATGTAGAAAAATTTTACTCAGATAACTCTGGGATGTCGTCGCAACATCCTCGGTTTCATCCTGCTCTAAATCAAAGCGGTTATCTACCACCAGCAAATCAACTTTTTGCTCTAAATTTTCGTAACCCATATATTGCGCATAGGTAATATCTTGGCCACCACCAATGATAATCGGCACAATATTCAGCTTGATCAATTCCGAAACGACATTTTTTACGGCAAAATAAGTATCAGAAACTGCTTGCCCTGCAATGATGTTTCCTAAATCAACTATCTTGGTTGAAGCTTGCCCTTCATTTAAGAGATAAAACTGTTCTCGAAAATAATCGGGCGCCAAAGCACATCCATTATTATTCACGGCTCCTCGATCATCTTTTACTCCAATAATTGCTAAATCGTACTTCCCTTCTTCCAATTCGGGAAAGCTATCGGTAAAAAATTCCACCTTCATTCCTAGTTGGCTGGTTAGGAAACCATGCTTAGGTGTAAATTTTTCAATATCTATTGGTGAAAAAAAATCGGATAAAGTCATAAAGCCACTAAATGTTTGCCCTCAAATATCTATTTTTGAGCGCATATTTCAACACAAAAAATGAAATGATACTCGTTACAGGGGCAACAGGTTTTTTAGGAGCAGAGTTAGTAAAGCAACTTACCGAGCAGAATTTAACAGTTCGGGCTATCAAAAGAAGCAGCTCTGTAATTCCATCGATACTTAAAAACAATCCGCTTGTAACTTGGCACACCGCCGACATTAACGAACCCGAGAGCTTGATTGACGCATTTGACGGCGTAACCAAGGCTTACCACTGCGCTGCATTCGTTTCTTTCGACTCAAAGGACAAAGCCAAACTTCAAAAAATCAATATCGAAGGCACCGCCAATGTGGTGAACATTTGCCTGGATTTGAATGTGCGCCTACTACATGTGAGCTCAATTGCGGCATTAGGAGATGCTAAAGTTGGCGAGCTTATTTCTGAAAAGCATTTTTGGGATTACAACCCCAAGGCACACAATTACGCCATATCTAAATACCAAGGTGAAATGGAGGTTTGGCGTGGCATAGCCGAAGGACTAGACGCATTGATTGTAAATCCCGCAGTTATTATTGGCAAAAGCGCTGGCTATAATGGCAGCGGAGCCATTTTCAAGCTGGTAAAAGAAAGTTTAAATTTTTATACCGATGGCGCTACTGGCATTGTAGATGTTGAAGATGTAGCCAGATGCATGATTTTATTGATGGAAAGCGAAATTAGCGCAGAACGATTTACACTTAGTGCGGGGAATTTACATTACAAAGATTTTTTTGCCGAAATTGCGAGAAGCTTCGGCGTTAAAGCTCCTGCAAAAGAAGCGAAACCTTGGATGCTTGGTTTAGCTTGGCGAGCTGCAAAATTGGCTTCGCTATTTACAGGAAAACCTGCAGCACTCACCAAAGATGCCGCCCGCAGCAGCTTTAATTTAAGTTATTATACCAACCAAAAAGTAACCGAAACACTCAATTATACATTTAAACCACTAAACCAAAGCATCGCTGAAGTTTGCAATGCCCTTAAATAATGAAACAACAAAACTTTTATATCATTGATTTCGACAGTACGTTTACTCAAGTAGAAGCGCTAGATGAGTTAGCACGAATCTCATTAGCTAAGCATCCCGATAGAGAAGCCATTTACCAAAAAATTGAAGATTACACCAATTTGGCGATGGAGGGCAAACTCTCTTTTTCTGAAAGCTTGGCTCAACGAGTAAAACTATTGGAAGCCACTGAGGAGCATTTACAAAAACTGATCAAGCATTTGAAAAAGAAAGTGTCAAAATCTTTTTCACGCAATGCCGAGTTTTTCAAAAAACATGCTGATGAAGTATTGATTGTTTCGGGAGGATTTAAAGAGTTCATCACGCCAGTGGTGAGCCAATATCACATCAAAAAAGAAAATATCTACGCCAACACTTTTGTGACTACCGGCGATGGCAAGATCATCGATTATGACCACGCCAATCCGTTAAGTGAGGAGGGTGGAAAAGTAAAATTAATGCACCAACTGCAGCTACAAGGTAATCTATACGGCATTGGTGATGGCTATTCTGACTATCAGTTACGCGAAAGTGGCTTGATTAAAAAGTTCTACGCGTTCACAGAAAATATTGCCCGTGAAAGTATTGTTACCAAAGCCGACCATGTAACGCCAAGTTTTGATGAGTTTTTGTACGTTAACAATTTGCCAAGGGCGATATCTTACCCTAAAAATAGGATTCTGTGTTTGGTTATTGGAGATGTAAATGCCGATAGTATTGCTTTTTTAAAGAAAGACGGTTTCTCTATTCGCCATAAAACAGAATTTGAGGAAAAGTACGTTGGTGATGTGGGCATGCTACTATTGGCCAACGGCGAAAAAATTGATGATGAGAAATTGAAAAGAGCGGTGAAGCTAAAAACAATAGGTTATTTAGGCAGTGCAAAAAACAAATTCTCGTTGCAAATTTGTAGTGAAATGGGCATTGTAGTATTTGATGATCCTAAAGGCAACCCAAGGAACTCCTTATTTATTCCAAAGCGTGTAGCTGATTTCATGAACAAAGGCACTACTTATTTGAGCAGTAACTTTCCTAATTTACAGTTACCAGCTATCGATAAATCACATCGTTTGATTCACATCCATAAGAACGTACCGGGTATTATGGCTCAAATCAATAATATTTTTGCTAAACACAACATTAATATCGTTGGCCAATTTCTAATGACCAAAGGTGATATTGGCTACGCTATTACCGATATCAATGCCGAGTACGACAAACAGTTGTTCAAATCCTTAAAGAAAATTGAGCATACTATTAAATTTAGAGTGTTGTATTAAAATTTAACTAAACTTTTTTAAGTTTAAGCCCCTGTCATTCTGAGCGCAGCGAAGAATCTACTAATGATGTGTAATTTAGACTCAGATTCTTCGCTGCGCTCAGAATGACAAAACGGACTAAGAAGAGTTCCACATGACTTTACTATCGTCAATACATATCTCCAACTTCACGCTTATCATCGATAGGCCAAGCTAGCTTATTGTCTTTTCAAACAGTTGCTGAACTAAATTTTATGCAGCATTCCGCTTCGCTATAAATCAGCATGACCCAAACTAGACCGTCATCCTCAACTTGTTTCTGGATTAGTTAGGATAAACACACAGGTTAAACTGTAAAGACAATACAAAATGGAATTAACTCCACAGATTAAAGAAAAATTAACCCTGCTTCAAGAAAAATACGAAGCCATGGGACAAGATATGGTCTCTTATTTAGACGGCCTTTTATATGCAGATTTCCTTACATATTGGGACTATATACATTTGGACACTTTGCTGAGCTTGCAAAGCCCAAAAACGCCTTTCCCCGATGAGGAAATTTTCATCATGTACCACCAAATTACCGAGCTATACTTTAAACTTTCGCTGCACGAATGCAAACAAATAGCTACAAACGAAAATCTCACAGCTAATTTTTTCACTGAAAGGGTGAAAAGGATCAATGCTTATTTCAATGCTTTAACCACTTCATTTGAGGTGATGGTAAATGGCATGGAAAAGGAACAATTCCTAAAATTCCGCATGTCATTGCTTCCTGCTAGCGGTTTCCAAAGCGGGCAATACCGGATGATAGAAATTTCAGCCACCGACTTTAGCCAACTGGTAGACAAAAGTAAGCGCAACGAATTAGCCAATGCCAGTATCGAGGAAAAATTTGAATACATTTATTGGAAATTTGGCGCCACAGAATTGGCTAGCGGAAAGCAAACCCTAACGTTAAAGCAATTCATTAACAAGTATGCAACGCAATTTTTAGCGTTAGCAAAGGAACGTGAACATAGCAATTTTGCATCGCTTTACAAACAATTGGAAGCTAAAGGCGAAGATGTTGAAGAACTTGCCGAGGAACTACGCAAGCTGGATCTTTACGTGAATGTCGAATGGCCTTTATCTCACTACAAATCTGCAGTGCGCTACCTTGAAAAAGATCCTGTAGACATTGCGGCTACAGGTGGTACAAACTGGCAAAAATACTTACCTCCTCGTTTTCAGAAAAGAATTTTCTACCCGTTTTTATGGACTGAAGAGCAGATGGAAGAATGGGGAAAAGGCTGGGTACTTAGTGTGTTGCAAACACTTAAAAACAAACAATAATTCTTCTAAAAAAGCTAAAAAACACTTGATTTTTAGTACTTTTGCAGCAAAATAAGAGCATCGGTATAAACAAAATGCCGCTGCTCGCATAAATTTCTATAAAATGACCGAAACATTAGACATCAAAGTAACCAAGGCTGAGCAAACTCGCCTTACTGTTACTGATTTTTCGCAGTTGCCATTCGGTAAAGTGTTTACCGACCACATGTTTTTGTGTGACTATGAAGATGGTGAATGGAAAAACCCTAGAGTAGTTCCTTATGGTCCAATCCCTATGAGCCCAGCAATTTCTGCGCTGCATTACGGACAAGCCATTTTTGAAGGTATTAAAGCCTACCGACTGCCTGATGGGAAAATCAGCATTTTTAGAGCTGATAAGAACTTCATTCGTTTTAATAAATCGGCTAGAAGAATGGCAATGGCTGAAGTGCCAGAAGAAATCTTTATGCAAGGAATGGCTACCCTAATTAACGTTGACGAAAAATGGGTTCCTAACCAAGAAGACTACGCACTTTATATTAGACCTGTAATGTATGCTACTGATCCTTATTTAGGCGTTAGACCGTCAGACAGCTATACTTTTGCAGTATTAACCACGCCAACCGGCAAATACTACAACAAAGCATTACGAGTTAAAATAGAGACCGAATTCACCAGAGCTGATGACGGCGGTGTAGGTTTTGCTAAAACTGCAGGTAACTACGCTCGCTCTTTATACCCATTTGAGGAAGCAAGAAAAGAAGGTTTTGACCAATTGATCTGGACTGATGCTCAAACTCATGAATTTATTGAAGAGGCTGGTACTGCAAACTTGATGTTCGTAATTGATGGTAAGTTAATTACTCCTGCAGTGAGAACTACCGTATTAAATGGCGTAACAAGAGATACCATTATCCAATTAGCTAAAGCTGAGGGCATCACAGTAGAAGAAAGAAGATTATCTGTAAAAGAGATCATCGAGGGAATTGAAAATGGCAAGTTGACAGAAGCATTTGCTGCTGGTACAGCTGCTACCGTTACCCATATTGGCGAAATTGGTTACGAAGGTAAAACTTACACGCTAACTGATGTAGAAACAAGACACGTTTCAAATGGCATCGCTAAAAAGTTAAATGACATTAAGTATGGTCTAGCTCCAGATACTTTTGGATGGAACTGGGTAATTTCTTAATCAGAAGATCATAAAGTAGAAGCCTCGGATTTTATTCGGGGCTTATTTATTTGCTTTCAATCTCAACTCTCTACGCATCCTTCTTCGCTCCCTGTCATCCTTCATGTTTTCGAATTTTGTGATATAGTTTTTGATTTCATGCTCCTTTTGGACACTAAAGCCAACACTATGTTTTACACCTTGAAACAAGCTGCGCCAAATGAAGTTAAAAAAGGAATTGGTTGGCTTACGATTATAATTAATGGTGGCTAAGGTCAGCTTTCCATCATCTGACGGGTTATCGGAATAAATGACCATAGCATTAGCCAACAAAGAAAGTATGCCTAAGCGCTTGAGCCGCTGACCACCTTCGTGACGCTTCATCAATCCAATGGATAAATCGTTGTAAATAAACTCCACTTTTCCTTTAGCTACATCTTCATTGGCAGAAATATCAAACGCAAAACGCCTAATCAAACAGCTCTTAATGATAAGCATCGCCAAAGGTTTTGTGATGTAGTTAAGCTGCCGTCCGTCCATATTAACCAACTGCCCTTTGTAAGAAAAATCTGCCTTAGGAGCCAATACATTAAACTTAAAATTGACATTGAGTTTGCCTTGCCCCATCAAATAGCTTTCTAAATTGGCCTCAATAATTGGATTTTTCCGCTTTACTTTTGGCTGGTTAGTAACATTACTGATGATGCCTGAGATATTCTTAAAATTGATCTGCCCTCTTTGTCCGCTTTGTTGGTCAAACTCAGCATAACTGATATTCAATTTGTTGAGCTTTATTTTTTTTACTGTAGTATGTATCCCTATTTTTTGAAGGAGCTGATGAGGAAACTTACCTGTTTTATCCTTCATCAACTTAGGATAGGAATTATCGTTAAATACGGATAAACTGCCATCAGCGACAGCCATTTCATCAGCAATAAGCTCTCTATTTTTGATGTAAGCAAACAAGTTGATGCCGTAAAAATCGATATTACTTAGTTTAAGAGAATACCGATCCCTAGCATAACCATTCACCTTGGCGAAATCTTTTTCGGAGTAACGAGGTTCCAACGAAAATTCTTTAATGTTTAACTTCTTTTGAGAAGCACTAAACTCAAACTGATTAGCCTTGATGTAGTACATGCTATCAGGGGTGGCAAAAGTGTAATTATTGAGATACACGTAGGCATCTTTCAACAAATAAAATCGGCTTTTATCCTTAGCTGAGGTGCTGTCAATTAACCAATCCTTTAACGTAATGGTGATATTCGAAATTGTATCAGTTTCTGGTACAGCGCCATTGCGGTTGATGTATTTAAAACTGGCATTTTTAAAATCGATGGTTTCTACCTGCACTGATTTGAAAATTTTCTTTACGTAGTCATAAGGCGACTGGTCAGGTTGTGGCGGCTTACTTTCATTAAACGATAGTGATTTGTTCACCATTGTAATTTGAGGGCGATCAAAAAGTAGCAGTTCAATGTCGAGCTTCTTATCGAAGTAGATGCTAAAGGGATGAAATCTTTTGATCCGCAACTTCTGCAAACTGATGAAATAGAGATTATTTGGTGCCTTACGCTGCGTTATCAATTTTTTGTACACCAGCGTATCAGGAATTAAACTTACATCTGTTAGCGATGCATTGCCAGTTAAGGGGTTAACCATTACTTTCTCGAAACGGATATCGTACAGTCCGTTTGTAGCCTTTTTTACCACGGCAGCTAGCTCACGCTGAACAAAAGGCTTAATTTTATAGGAAACATACCAAGCCGTTAAGCCAGTTAGTACCAGAAAAAAAATCAATACGCCAGAAACCCACTTCCACTTTTTTCTATTATAAAACAGCGCCTTAAAATTCATTAACAGTACCGAGATTAATCAACCCCAATATACATATTTATTACAATTATTAAGTTGTCTTATAAGGCAACTTTTTATATGTTTGACGACCCTATGAATAAAGTAAGACAAGTTTTCTTGTATAAAAATTACTTTTTTGATTTTTTCCGAAATCAAAAACAAAAAGTTAGAGATAAAATTACATGGACTTTAAAATTAATTGAAACGTTACATCAACTGAATACCTATAGCATATTGAAGGCACTAATGGCCTTTACGAAATTAGGGTAAAATCTGGAAGTGATATTTTTAAAATATTTTGCTTTTTTGATGATGGAAAACTAATTGTACTAGCAAATGGTTTTCAGAAAAAGAGCCAGAAAACGCCCAAGTCTGAAATTGAAAAAGCGAATAAAATTAAGATGCAATATGAAAGTGAAAAATGATTTAAAATCTCTCGATCAGTCTATAGACGAGCAATATGACAAAAAGGGAACTAAAAAGAGGCTTAAGTTCGAAAACGGCTACGAAGAGTTCAAATTAGGTTTTTTAATACAGCAGGCTAGATTAGAAAAGGGTTTAACGCAGGAGCAACTTGCAGAAAAGATTGGCACTAACAAAGGTTACATCTCAAAAGTTGAAAACAATATTAAAGATGTGCGTCTTTCCACAATTCAGAAAATTGTTGAGCTAGGTTTAGGTGGAAAATTAGAGCTATCGATAAAAATATAACCTCACTTCTTTTTCTTCGGATCCGGCATCTTTTTCATTGGTACAATTCCAATACCTACAATTTCACGCATTCCTTTGAACACGGTCTTCCACATTACATTGAAAAATGATGCTTGAGGAGGGCGCTCGTGTGTGACATTCGCAAATCGTCCTTTTTCTCCTGGGATATTATCATCCTTAATAAGCAACGTATTCGCTAAAAAGGACAGTAATCCCTTTTTCTTTTCATTGCCATCGGCATCTTGTCCAAGCATTTTTATTTTTAAATCTTGATAATAGAAATACACCACGCCTTTTGAACCGCTGCTGTTAGCAGATACGTCAAAACTAGCAGATGTTACCCTTCCACTTTCAATAGCGATTTGCCCTAACGGTTTTGAAATTGCATTTAACGCTGGCAAATTGAAGCTGCCTACCTTTCCTTTGTAGCTAAAAGCGCCATTATTAGATAATAAGTTAAAGTCAATGGTTACGTTGAGTTTAGCGGCTCCCATTACATAGGTTGTCAAGTCGGCATAAGCGTGTCCTTTTTTACTTAACCTCGCACTATCGTTAGTTAAGTTATTTACCACACCATGCAAACCATCTAGTTTAATTGTACCTATTTCTTTTGTTTTGGGATTGTATTCGCCATACGCCACATTTACCTTAGCTATTTTCAATTGCTCAACAATAGTTGGAATGGGCAACCGTTTTAAAGCCATGTGCGGGAAATTGCCCGACTTATTTAAGCTAGAAGGTGGCAGCTCTCTATTCATAAAAACATTCACTTCCGCTGGGCCAAGTTCAATTTGCTTAACATGAAGTTCCCCGTTGGCATTTAAGCCCACATAATCTACGCCTGAAATGCTAATTTTTTTAAAATCAAGATCGTATCTGTCCTTTTGCACACTGTACTTCTTACTGAACTCAATTTTAGGATATTTAGGCACCATTTTAAACCCTCGCACTTCTAAATCTTTGCCCGTAATAGATCCTCTCAAAGTATCCAACTTCAATGTGTAAAGTTTATCTTTAGTGTCAGACTGATAACCAATCAGTTCAAATCCAATGTTTTTACTATGAAAAATACGAGTAGTATCAAACTGCGCCGCCGAATCAATTAAAATATCTTTTACATTAACCGATAAATGCTTAATGGCGTTCAACTTTTTCTGCCCGTTGTAATAATCAAAATCGGCATCGATTACTTTTATTTGTGCTACCGCAATTGACTTTAAAGATTTAGAAATTTGTTGATAAAGTGTTTTTTCATCTTTTATAGTATCGGGACGCTTAGGCACCTTATGATACACCATATCTATCGACGGATGATCCAAGACGATGGCATTTAGCTCAATTTTTTTCTTGAAATAAGCAGTTAAAATCCCTACTCGGGCAACTTTTAAATGTGCTAGCTTTATCCTAAACAAATGCGTTGGCGCTTGCTTTTGGGCTTTTAATTGATTGAAGATATTGGTATCTGGCACTAAACTAATGCTATCCAATACGGCAGTTCCTGTTAAAACATTAAGGTGTATATCCTTAAAATTAATTTGGTATAAACCGTTGGAAGCGTTGTGCACACCTTCTTTTATTTTTGAAGTAAGCATTGGCTTCCATTTTGCACTTAATATAAGGGCTCCAATTCCCAATAAAATGATGATCACGCCAAAAATACCGCCCAGCCAGTACCAGAACTTGCGCCTGCGGTAAAATGTATTTTCGCCCATAAGGTTTTCTGTTTGTAACCTTAAAGACAAAAAAAATGGGGCATTGTTTTTTAAAGCTTAAAACACAGCAAGTCTTTTACATAAGATGAAAAACACGCATCTATAATTTCTCAACTGATTAGCGATATCGATTAAAAAACACAGCGATGAAATTCTAATAGCTTCCGAAGAGACCAAGTGAGTGAATTGTTAACGAATTATAAAATTACTGCCATTCTGTCATTTTTAATTTAATTTTAGTACTTTTGAGCCCCACAAAATGTATATTAATGATTGATTTTAAGCTTCAGGATAAAACACACGACGAAAGCCGACAAGGTGAAGCACTAGTACTGGAAAAAAAGGGAGATGGAAAAAAGCTTTACATCGAAAGCTACGGCTGCCAAATGAATTTTGCAGATAGTGAAATTGTGGCTTCTATACTTTCGGAAACTGGTTTTGAGACTACTTCTGATTACCAAAATGCTGATGTTATTTTCATTAACACTTGCTCTATCAGAGAAAATGCGGAGCAGCGTGTACGCAACAGGCTATCGCAGTTTGGAAAAGAGAAACGCAAGAATCCGAAGCTGGTAGTTGGCGTTTTAGGCTGCATGGCTGAACGCTTAAAATCTAAATTTTTAGAAGAAGAAAAGTTAGTTGATGTAGTAGTAGGCCCCGATGCTTACCGTGATTTACCAAAGCTAATTAACGAGGTAGAAGATGGCCGTAAAGCCGTTAATGTGATTCTTTCCCGTGAAGAAACCTACGCAGATATTAGTCCAGTACGCTTAACAGGAAACGGCATTAGTGCTTTCATTTCTATTACTCGTGGTTGCGACAACATGTGTTCGTTTTGTGTGGTGCCTTTTACCCGCGGACGTGAGCGCAGCAGAGATCCCCAAACCATCCTTAACGAAGCCCGTCAGTTATTTGAACAAGGTTACCGTGAGGTTACGTTGTTAGGACAAAACGTTGATTCCTATTTTTGGAAAGATGGCCAAGAGGTAAAAAGTAAAGCTGACGATTTACAAGATGACATGAACACCTTAACTGGTGATGCGCTTTTAGAAGCTTTAGTTAACAAAACTGATTTGCCAGAAAAACGTGGTGATCATCATCATGAAAACTTGGAAGGCTCGGTAAATTTTGCTCAACTGATGGCCATGGTGGCAGAAATCAGTCCCGAATTAAGGGTTCGGTTCTCTACATCGCACCCTAAAGATATTACCGACGAAGTATTACACACCATTGCTAAATACGATAATATCTGTAACTACATCCACTTACCTGTTCAGAGCGGTAACAGCAGGATATTGAAGTTGATGAACCGCACATATGATAGAGCGTGGTATATGAATCGTGTTGATGCCATCAAGCAAATTATTCCAGGCTGTGCCATTTCAACTGATATCATCACGGGTTTTTGTACTGAAACCGAAGAAGAACACCAAGATACCTTGAGCATGATGGATTACGTAACTTACAGCTTCGCTTATCAGTTTGCTTATTCAGAACGCCCTGGAACTTTAGCAGCACGCAGGTACAAGGATGATATTCCAGAGGAAGTGAAACTACGGAGATTAAATGATATCATCCAGAAACAACAGGAAGGTTCACATGCCTACATCAAAAATTTTGTTGGCAAAACAGTGAAAGTATTAGTGGAAGGGTTCTCGAAAAAATCTGATAAGGAATACCGCGGACGAAACGATGAGAATGTGATGGTTGTTTTCCCTGTTACTGATTTTGTAAAACCAGGCGAATACGCAAATGTTTTAGTAGAACGCTGCACCACTGCTACATTAATTGGCAAAGCAGTCTGATTTTAGAGTTAGGATTTTAGTATCAACCCGATATCTAAAACCATAATTCAAAAATGACAGACATAAAAACATTAGTTAATTCACGATTTTAGATTTACAAGCAACATCACTGTCGTAAATCTAATTCGTAAATCTAGGATAATGGATACACAAAGCATCAAACAACGCTTCGGCATCATTGGCAACTCGCCATTGTTAAACCGAGCTATAGATACAGCAAGCCAAGTTGCACCTACCGATATGTCAGTATTAATTACGGGCGAAAGCGGTAGCGGTAAAGAAGTTTTCTCGCAAATCATCCATCAGTTAAGCGCTCGCAAGCATGGTGCTTTTATCGCCGTAAACTGCGGTGCCATTCCAGAAGGCACCATTGATTCAGAACTTTTTGGCCACGAAAAAGGGTCCTTCACAGGTGCCCATGAAGCTAGAAAAGGTTACTTTGAAGTCGCTAATGGTGGCACTATATTCTTAGACGAAGTTGCCGAACTTCCTTTAGGTACCCAAGCTCGTTTACTTAGGATTTTGGAAAGTGGAGAATATTTGCGGGTGGGCTCGTCGAAAGTACAAAAAACCGACGTACGCATTATTGCTGCAACTAATGTTGATGTTTATGACAGCGTAAAAAAAGGCAAGTTCCGTGAAGATTTGTACTACAGGTTAAATACCGTGCCTTTGCGCATTCCACCGCTTAGAGAACGCAAAGACGATATCTATCTCTTATTCAGGAAATTCGTATCTGATTTTAGCAACAAATACCGCACCCCTGGCATACAGCTTGAAAATGATGCTGTACAAATGTTAAGTAATTACAGTTGGCCGGGTAACGTAAGGCAGTTAAAAAATATTGCTGAGCAAGTTTGTGTACTTGAAAAAGACAGAAACGTAACTGCACAAGCGCTTTTAAACTACATTCCCAACGAACAGAACAACAACCTGCCAATGGCCGTAAATACTTCTAGCAAAGAAGATTTTTCTGAGCGAGACATCCTTTATAAAGTTTTATTTGACATGAAGAAGGATATGGTAGAGCTTAAAAAATTGGTGGCAGAAATCATACAGAATGGCGGTGGCAATATGGCTCATGTTATTGCCGACAATCCGCAGTTCATCAATCAGCTGTATCAAGAAGTAGATTCGAACAATCATTCTGCCGAGCCTACGTTAACGATCAAACATCCTTCGCAAAGCAATCCAAACGACTATAATTTTGCTCATGATGCCGAAGAGGTTGAAGAGTCACTATCTTTAGTTGATAAAGAGTCTGACTTGATCAAAAAGGCATTGAAAAAGCACAAAGGCAAACGCAAATTTGCGGCGCAGGAGTTAGGAATTTCCGAGCGTACACTTTACAGGAAAATAAAAGAGCTAAATTTATAGGTCGATGAAAAAAATATTTTTGCTTTTAGCGGTAGTATTGGCTTTTGCTAGCTGTAGCTATAAATTTAATGGAGCGTCAATTCCTCCAACTATGAAAACCATCAATGTAAGGTTCTTTGAAAACAGAGCTCCTTTGGTAGTACCAGCCTTGGCCCAAACTTTTACGGAAGATTTAAAAGAACGTATTCGTACGCAAAGCAGGCTCAGCATTACTACTGGCGAAGCCGACGCCATCATGGAAGGTGAAATAACAGGTTACGACATTAAGCCTATTGCCTTTACTGATAACCGTCAACCTACAGCTGGTGCCAATCGTTTAACCATTACGGTGTCGGTAACTTATACCAACAACCTAGATACTGGGAAAGTAAAAACCAGCTTTAAAGAATCGTTTAGTGCCTTTAAAGATTTTACCTTATCTGGTGGAACTTTACAAAGTCAAGAACAGACCTTAATCAAACAGGTAAATCAACAACTTACCGAAAATATTTTTAACCGTGCCTTTGCGCAATGGTAAACTTTTATTTTTCAATTGTTAACTTAGCGCAATGGAGTTGAAAATAGAGATGAAGCAGCAATTGGACCAGTTACTTGCCAAGCCAGCAAAGGTGACGCAAAGCGACATTCCAATGTTGCAGGAACTTATAGCAACTTATCCCTACTATCAACCCCTATATCTATTACTGGCAAAAGCCTCTAAAGATACTGCTCAACAACAGGAAGCTTTAACCAAAGCCGCACTTTACAATAACGGCCATATTTTACACAGGGTGATTCACTTGCCGCAACAACTAAGCATACAGCAAAATGTTGAAGTAATCCAATATCCTACTTGGACCAAAGTGTACGCCAAGGCTTCAAATGAAGATGTTCCAGTTACGCCTAGCACGGAAAATGTTTTTATAGACGATGCGCCTGAAATAGAAAATTTAGCTCCGCTTGCTCACGAAACTATTGCGTTTGAAATTCCAACGGAAGTTGCTGATAATAAAGTTGAGGAGCAGGTTGAAGAAACGACATCAAACACCGCAGCTGTTAATAATGATTTTCCTTTCCCGGAGATTGAAAACATTGAACCTTTACAAAGCGAGATCATCAAAGTTTGTGAAGCTCCTTCGGCGATAGCAGATCCTGTTACAGCGGAGTCGGACGAGCAAGAGACCTTTGAAGAAATTAATGAGCTCGTAATCCCTGAAGATTTTGTAGCTGCCGATAAACCGGAAATTGAAGACATTACTAATCCACAACCAGATAAAGAAACAGAATTAGCGGAAGATCGCTTTAGTGCAGAAACTTTTGCTGCAACTGATTTTTTTGCATTTGATTTAAGCTCCACAGTTACTGAAGAAGCGCAAGTTACTGAGGATGTAAATACCGCTGACGAGCAACCGGAAGTTGAGGAACCTGCTCCGGCAGAAGAAACGGCTACAGAAAATGTAATCAGCAAATATGATGACGACAAACTGCCATTTACTTTTTTATGGTGGTTGGCCAAAACCCGTAAAGATCATGAGCAAATTTTCCGACCTTTTGTTTCGAGCACTAAAGGTTTGGCACCAGCGCAACATTTGCAGCAGCAGTACGTGGAAAACATCTTTCATTTACAAGCACCTTTTGAGCTAGAAAATGAACTGGAAAAGCCAGCAGAACCAAAAAACAAAAAGGAAAATGAAATCATCGAATCTTTTATTAAAAATGATCCGCAGATAAAAGCCTTACCACCAAATCAAATTAATACAGAAAATAAAGCCAAAAAAAGTGCAGAGGATGGCAATGATTTGGTATCGGAAACCTTGGCACAAATTTATATCGAGCAAATGCTTTATCACAAGGCGATAGATACTTATCAAAAATTAAGTTTGAAATTCCCAGAAAAAAGCCGTTACTTTGCCGACCTTATACAATCTTTAGAAAAGAAAATTTAAAATTACTGCAACATATGTTAACCTTAGTTATTATTTTATTAGTCATTGCTTGCGTAGGGCTGGGCCTATTCGTTTTGATTCAGAACCCAAAAGGTGGCGGTTTAGCTACTGGTGGCGCTAGCAGCAACATGTTTGGCGTACAACGTACTGGCGATGTTCTAGAAAAAGGCACATGGATTTTATTGGCATTTATTGTGGTATTTTCACTAGCAATTACCGCAATGAGCAAATCAGGTTCAACTGGTGGTACAGGCTCAAAAATTGATGATCATATCAACAAAGCGGCTACACCTTCTCCAATTGGCGGTGCGTTACCAACAAAATCTGCAACTCCGGCTGCTACACCTGCAAAAGCTGATAGCACAAAAAAATAAGCTTTAATTAAAGCGAATATAAATGTAGCTCCCTAGTTAACCGCTAGGGAGTTTTTTTGTACCGTTATTTCTGGATGTGATCATTATAAGCACTTTAAAAAATGACGATGGAATTTGGCCATTCTCGATTTCTTTTCAGAGCCCGTTGCTAAATAGCCCCGACAGCAATGGAAAGCCCACAGGCTAGCGTAGCGCAGCCGAGGACTTGTAATGTATGGCGGGACTATAATGGCATAGCTACACAGGATTTGCGCTCCATCAACATGGCATATCGGCAACAACAACTCTGTCACTCTGACACGCAAAAAATCCCGCTTTTTTTACTTAACTGACATTACGGTGAAAATTTGTCAAGTCAACTCTATTGGCACAAAAAGTGATAAAACCTTAACAGTTAAAATTAAATCATTTATAAAACCAATAATATTATTAGAGTTATGGCTTTAAATTTAAAACCAATTGGAGACAGGATTGTAGTAGAAGCTGCTCCTGCCGAAGAAAAAACAGCGTCGGGTATTTATATTCCTGATACCGCTAAAGAAAAACCTCAACAAGGAACTGTAGTTGCTGTTGGTGCTGGTAAAAAAGATGAACCAATGACTGTTAAAGTTGGTGACGTGGTGCTTTACGGCAAATTCGCTGGTACTGAAGTATCACACGAAGGGAAAGAATATTTAATTATGCGTGAAGGCGATATTTACGCGGTAATTGGCTAGGAAATTGAAATGTTGTAACGTTAAAATGTTGCAATGTTTTATCGATTAGGAGTTGAAACTTTTCAGCTTTCAAACATTAAAACTTTCAAACAAAATTAAGAAATGGCAAAACAAGTAAGATATAACGTTGAAGCTCGTGACGCACTTAAAAAAGGTGTGGATACTTTAGCAAATGCAGTAAAAGTAACTTTAGGTCCAAAAGGACGTAACGTAATCATCGATAAAAAATTTGGCTCACCAGCAATCACTAAAGATGGTGTATCGGTAGCTAAAGAAATCGATTTGAAAGACCCAATTGAAAACATGGGTGCTCAAATGGTAAAAGAAGTAGCAAGCAAAACTGCTGATATTGCAGGTGATGGTACTACTACTGCTACTGTTTTAGCTCAAGCAATTGTTACTGCTGGTATTAAAAACGTTGCTGCTGGAGCTAATCCAATGGATTTAAAACGCGGTATCGATAAAGCGGTAGCTGCAGTGGTTGAGAATTTGAGAACTCAGTCACAAACTGTAGGTGAAGACAACAATAAAATTAAGCAAGTTGCTTCAATTTCAGCAAATAACGACGAAGTAATTGGTTCGTTAATTGCAGAGGCAATGCAAAAAGTAGGTAAAGATGGTGTAATTACCGTAGAAGAAGCAAAAGGTACTGAAACAGAGGTAAAAACTGTAGAAGGTATGCAATTCGACAGAGGTTACCTTTCTCCTTACTTTGTTACTAATGCCGATAAAATGGAAGCTGATTTAGACTCGCCTTTCATCTTGATCTACGACAAAAAAATCAGCAACATGAAAGAATTGTTGCCAGTATTGGAAAAAACTGTACAAACTGGTAAACCGCTTTTAATCATTGCTGAAGATTTAGATGGCGAAGCTTTAGCTACATTGGTAGTTAATAAAATCCGTGGTTCGCTGAAAGTGGCTGCTGTTAAAGCTCCAGGTTTTGGTGACAGAAGAAAAGCAATGTTAGAAGACATCGCTATCTTAACTGGCGGTACAGTAATTTCTGAAGAAAGAGGTTACAAATTAGAAAATGCTGATCTTTCTTACCTAGGAACTGCAGAGAAAGTAGTAGTTGATAAAGACAATACTACTGTAATCAATGGTGCTGGTAAAACTGAAGATATCAAAGCTCGTGTTGGTCAAATCAAAGCTCAAATTGAGACTACAACTTCGGATTACGATAAAGAAAAATTACAAGAGCGTTTAGCTAAACTTTCTGGTGGTGTTGCCGTACTTTACGTAGGTGCTGCTTCAGAAGTTGAAATGAAAGAGAAAAAAGACCGTGTTGATGATGCTTTACACGCCACTCGTGCTGCTGTAGAAGAAGGTATTGTTGCTGGCGGTGGTGTTGCTTTCATCCGTGCGGTTGAAGCATTAGCCAACCTAAAAGGTGATAATGACGACGAAACTACGGGTATCGCAATCGTGAAACGTGCTATTGAAGAGCCTTTACGTCAAATCTGTGAAAACGCAGGTATCGAAGGTTCTATCGTAGTACAAAAAGTTAAAGAAGGCACTGCTGATTTCGGTTATAATGCTCGTACTGATGTTTACGAAAACTTAATTAGTGCAGGTGTAATTGACCCAACTAAAGTATCTCGTGTTGCTTTGGAAAACGCAGCATCAATTGCAGCAATGTTGTTAACTACCGAAGTGGTATTAGCTGATGAGCCTGAAGAGGCTGGCGCTGGTGCTCACTCACACCCTCCAATGGGCGGCGGTATGGGCGGCATGATGTAATCTGAAAGTCCAAAGTAAAAAGTTGAAGGTTGAAAGTGTTGCAAAACGCTTTAAACTTTCTACTTTAAACATAAAAGAATCCCTCAAGGCGAAAGTTTTGAGGGATTTTTACTTTTACACCCTTTCATTCCGATGTTAGGAAAAGTCTATTTTGCATCATTTTTTTTAAATAACTTTCATATTTAGAAGCGCCCCTCTCCTACTACTATTTCCTGAAAGTCCACCTGTGCCCAACTTACTTCGGAAGCTTTTCGCTACAATATTTTTGTTTCTGCGCTGTCATCCTGAGCCTATCGAAGGATGTTCATTGGCAACACATGCTTTGATAAACTTAGTATGACACTAAAACCAACAGACTGGAAAACAAAAAGTATTTCCGCTTCATCCGGGCTAGTTAACAAAGCCAGCCTTGCATCCATTTCTTTGTCCCTTGGCTCCTGAAGTATCGGGATTTCGTTACACTCAACCTTATTGCTGATTCTGCTTTAACTTTTCGGACTTCCCCAACTTTCTAACTTTCCAACTTCCCAACGTTCCAACTTTCTAACTTCCCAACTTGCAAAAAAACTTTTCACTTTTTACTTTTTACTTTCTACTTTTAAGCCATGTGGGAAATATTAGGCGACAGAAATCAATTCCTTAGCATTGCGGAAGTAAACAAGTTTTTACTGACCATTTTACTTTGCGGGCTCATTGGTGCCGAGCGTGAATACCGCAGCAAATCTGCAGGCTTAAAAACCATGATCATGATTGGACTGGGAGCCGCCCTTTTCACGGTACTTTCAGTAAAAATTGGCGCTAGCAGTCACGATAGGATTGCTTCAAACATTGTTACTGGCATAGGTTTTTTGGGCGCTGGTGTAATCTTCAAAGAAGAAAACCGCGTAAAGGGTTTAACTACCGCCTGTGTTATCTGGATTGTAGCAGCTATTGGAATGGCGGTAGGATCCGGTTATTTCATTCAAGCTATTGGTGTAACAGCCGTAGTTTTACTTTCGCTGTTAATTTTCCCTTATATCGAAAACGTAGCAGATCGTCGTTTTACCAAACGCACCTACCGCATTGTAAAAAAGTATCAGAACAAAGATTTAGATAACTACGAATTAGTTTTCAAACAGCATAAACTCAAACCTGTCCGTGGAAAGCATCAATTAGCTAACGGCATTATTACTGGTACTTGGGACGCCGTAGGCAGTCCCGCAAAGCATCATGAATTTGTAGAAACAATGCTACAAGACAGCAGTATTATTGAGTTTGATTTTTAGAATTTTCTTCTTCGCTTGTAGTTACCACATCCGATTTTTCTTCCCTAAGCGCTTTAAAAAACACATCTTTCCTTTGCTGCAAGGCTAAAACTTTCTCGTCAACCACGTAAGTATCCGACCACCTATCGTGCCAAGGCGCACAAGGATTCCCAAAAGCACTCAATGCGTTAAACGGCACTGCCCTGATAAAATTCCTAGCTAGCAATTGCATCAATGTTGGAGGCTCTCCGTTTACATTGATAGCTCTAGTACCTGTAACCAGTTTCCCTAAAGATTTACCCTGGAAAGCTGCTTCAGTCGCAAACATCACAATCGCATAAAAAATCAGCGATAGCACACGATCCCAGAAAGGATTAATGTCATTGTAAGGAATAGTTCCCGGAAATACAATCTCGAATAAGAAACCGAAAAAGATTACAATTACATAAAAAGCAAGCAAATCAATTAAATAATTTAGGAACCGTTTATTTGAGTTGGCCCGGCAGTACGCTAAATCAAGTCCATCATAGCTGTTAATTTGTTCCATATGCATTAATTTTTAGCTTTTGTCAACATTAATATGAAGATAATAAATTGACGGTTTGTTCCTAGTTTTAAATCAGAAAACAATTGTAGCTTTGCATTATGTCCAACGAGCAAATATCAGTTTTTGACATCTTCAAAATAGGAATTGGTCCTTCTAGTTCTCACACGCTTGGCCCTTGGCGAGCAGCACAGCAGTTTACCAACAGCTTGGCATTGCAGGGTGTATTAGAAGAAGTAGAACAGGTAAAGATTTTATTATATGGCTCTTTAGCCAAAACAGGCAAGGGTCACGGAACCGATATTGCCATATTACTAGGTTTAGCAGGCGGCGACCCAGTTACATTTGATGTAAATGCCATTGATAGTACGGTGGAAGAAATTAAGGAAACTCAACTACTGAAGCTTGCGGGGAAAAACAACATTAACTTTTCCTATCAGGACGATTTAATTTTTCTGTTTACCGAAAGTCTCCCATTCCACCCAAATGCGGTTACCTTTCAGGCATTTTTAAATAGCGGAAAAGCCGTTTCCGAAACTTATTACAGCATAGGCGGTGGCTTTGTGGTAAAGGAAGGGCAAGATAGTTCAGAAAAAGACCAAGTAGACCTACCATTTCCAATAGAAAAAGCTAGCGAGCTTTTGCACTGGTGTTTGACTACGGGATTAAAGGTTTCCGAAATTGTGATGGAAAACGAAGCCGCTTGGCGACCAGAAGCGGAAACTAAAAAGGGCATTTTGCAACACTATCAGGTAATAAAAGATTGCATTTACCGTGGCTGTCACACTTCTGGTTTCTTACCAGGAGGACTGGAAGTTGCACGCAGGGCAGCTAAGTTAAACCAACGATTAATTGGTGAACAAACTTACAACGATTATAATAGCTGGATTGTTGCCATTCGAAATGGCGGTATGGGCTTCAACTATATACTAGACTGGGTGAGCTGCTTTGCCTTAGCAGTTAATGAGGAGAATGCCGCTTTTGGTCGTGTGGTAACTGCACCTACCAATGGTGCTGCAGGGGTAATTCCAGCGGTGCTTCAATATTTTATTACGTTTTGTGATGGTTACACTGACGATAAAATCATTCAATTTATTGCCTGCGCTAGTGAAGTTGGAAGTATTTTTAAAAAAGGGGCTACCATTTCTGCAGCAATGGGTGGATGCCAAGCCGAAATAGGAGTATCATCTGCAATGGCTGCCGCTGCATTAACTGAATGCTTGGGAGGTTCGCAACGACAGGTATTAATGGCTGCAGAAATAGCGATGGAACACCATTTAGGCCTAACCTGCGACCCAATTGGTGGCTTAGTGCAGATCCCTTGTATTGAGCGTAACACAATGGGTGCAATTAAAGCCATCACAGCTAGTCAACTGGCATTGCAAAGTAATCCAGATAAGGCCAAAGTAAGCTTAGATGCCGTAGTGAACACGATGTGGGAAACGGCGTTAGACATGAACGCAAAATACAAAGAAACTTCTGATGGCGGTTTAGCTACTAAAGTGCCTATTAGTTTACCAGAATGTTAGCACTAAACGTTTAACGTTAACTATGGCGTCAATGTAGCCGCAGAAAATATTCGATCTGATTATTAAAGGTTTTCTTTCATCTGCCTCGCAACTTCCTGCGCTTGCAGGTCATCGCTTTGCGACAGATGCTTGACAATACGCTCTCTATTAATTTGCGAATGATTTTGACTTAACTTAAAAATACCTTCCAATGAGGTTACGGTAATTTCAAAACCTTCAATAGCTTTTAAATGCTTTTCAATATAATCATCAGATAAATGATGAAATGCGGCCGGACTATTTTGCCCTTCGTATTGATCGGTCAACGATTTGATTGCTGCTCTAGTTTCGTCCTTATCCAAAAGCCTAATCTTGCCTTTTGCTTGTACGGCGCTATAATTCCATGTGGAAGCCGATGAAGGGTTTTCGTAAACTGAAGCGCTAACATAGGCGTGGGCATCACTAAAAAGTGCCAGAACATTATCATTAGCAAAAAAAGCTTCATAATGATCCGTTTTTTTCATCACATGCCCTATCAACTTAATAGCGTCACCTTCCTGTTTAATTTGCAAAGGTATTTGCGTAGCAGAAGGAATATTTTGATTTGCGCCAATTACTACAGCAAAGGGATGTAACTGCATGAAGGCTAACAACTTATTGTTATCCTTTTCTAAAAAACTATCAACTTTATACATTATTAGAATTTAACGGTCAGTGTAGCTCTATAGCCAACAACGTTAGAATTAGACCATTTACTGCCGCTTGTAAGTAAGCGCATGGCTTCCTCATCCTGTAGTTTACCCAAAGACTTATCTACTTTAACATCAATAGGGCTGCCATCGGCTGAAATGCTGAAGCTTAGCACTACAATTTGCGAACCAGCTACAAATAATTTGTTTTTCTTCCGGAGATATTCCTCGTATGCTTTCCAACCAATTTTTGGGGCACTGAGAGGATTTGTAACAGCTTTTTTCGATTTTTCCGAATCACTAGCAACCACCACTTCTCTCAACATTTTTGCATCTTCATCTAAACTCACTTTTAGTGGCTCATTTACTTTAGCTTCAATATTTTTTCTTGCAAACCCCAACGAAGCGACTTCCAACGTAACTTTATCAGCTTCTTTGCCAACAGGAAGTGTAAACTCGCCACTCCTATTGGTAATCGCTCTGATATCATCGCCAACCATTTTCACGTCAGCACCTGAAAGCGGTCGTCCGTATATATCGTAAACTGTTCCTTTAACCGACCTCAAATTAGGATCAACTTTTGCCTGAATTCCTTCGACTCTGCCATCTAACATTTGAATTGGCGCATTTGGAGCAGCTGTTGGTACACCAACCATGGCTTGCTGCGTAAACGTACTCTTCTTTAAGGCTGCGCTTGTAGTTCTTAGTTCAAGAGATGTGGAATCAAAATAGCCTGCTTGATCGGCTGAGTTATTTTTAGCAACTATACGATTTCTCTTGGCCAACACGTTACCTAAAGCTTGTGTTACCTTTTTATCCACAACCTTATTTGCATTTCCAGTATTGGCTAGCGTATCTACTGGTGTTGTAGCTGCCACTTTTGGTTCGAGGTTCACTTCAATTCCTTTGGCACGTTTTGCAGCAGCTAGCTGTTCCTGCTCACGACGGTTGCTTTCACGCATCATAAACAACACACCAACGGTAATAAAAAGTACCGCAGCAGTAGCCGCAATGCTTAAGCGGTGAGAAGTAAGCTGCCATTTTTTACGTTCCACAGGCTTTTCTGCCACCCGTTCTTGCAGCTGTTTTTGTAAAAACGACAAAGTTTGAGTGCGCTTTTTTGCTTCGGTTAAACCTGCTAAGGCTTGGGCCACAAAAGGGTCTTCAAGCGAAACGCGTTCCACCTTATGCATCATGCCGGCATCCAACCTCCCTTCTAGGTAGTCGTCCAATACTTCAATATCTAACCATTCGTTATTGCCCACTGTTCTTTTCAATACAAATTTTCAAATTGCGTTTTCCATTTTGGATGTAGCTTTTAACTTTGAGCATATCGTAACCCGTAATTTCGGCAACTTCTTTATAGCATTTTTCTTGCAGATAAAATAAATCTACGCTTTTTCTTTGTTCTTCCGAAAGGGTTTCCATACACTTTTCCATGATGGTCAACTGAGTTTCTTTTGTGTTGTCGATATCAAGATGCACCAACTCATCATTTTCCACAAAATTATCGTCAAGCGTTACGGTTGGATTTTTACTTGATTTGCGCAAGGCCATCAAGCAATGGTTACGGGTGAGTACATGTAGCCAGCTTTTAAAGTTTTGAACTTGATGGATTCTCAACTTGGTTACCAACTCTTCAAAAATCTGCATTACGGCATCTTTACTCTGCTCTTCATCTTTAAAATAGTTAAAGCATACCCCAAAAACCAAATGCATGTACTTATTATAAAGCTCACCCAATACTTCCAGATTGCCGCTTTTCTGGTAAGCAGCAACTAAAGAAAGATCATCATTGGCCGTATCGCCATATGCTTCTTTTTTAGATGTATTCTTGATAAACCTCAACGCCTTGGAATGCCTAAATTTCTCCAAGTATAAAAATATTTTCTGAGATGAGTATGGAAAATTATGGATAGCCACATCTACCCTTTACAAAGTCAACAAGCTTAGAAGTGATTAGTTGGAAAGATTGACTTTAAAAATCGACAAAAAATTTAGGTGATGAAAATACCCCATTTAATAGCTTATTTCTTAGTTGTTGCCTTGAGTGCTTGCGGTAACAAACAAGCAAAAGAAGTTGAAAACGTAGATAAAATGACTAGTACAGCATCTGTTATGCTAATGGCTCCCTCCTCTGCATACGAGGATAATCGGCAGAAAGCTAATTCACAGTCTACAAATCCCCTAACTATCATCAACAAACAGAAAATTATCAAAGATGGCAACATCACTTTGAAGAGCAAAAACGTAATACATAGTAAAAAAGCAATTGACCAAAGCTTAAAAAAAATGGATGCCTATTATGAAAGTGAAGACTTGCAAAACAACGAGCAAAGCATGGCATACAATTTAAAAATACGCGTTCCTGCGGTAAATTTTGAGCGATTAATTGCAAACCTAGAAAGCGGTGAAGATGAAATAGAGGCGAAAAACATACAAGCTAGAGATGTGACAGAAGAGTATGTGGATATTGAAACTCGCTTAGCAACCAAACGAGAATATTTACAGCGATACAAACAAATTCTCGCCAAAGCGGCAACAGTAAAAGATATTCTGGCGGTAGAAGGAAACATTAGAACACTTTTGGAAGAAATAGACAGTCAGGAAGGCAGATTAAAGTACCTAGCAGATCAAGTTTCTTTCAGCACATTAAATATCAATTTATACGAGCAAAAAAATTACATCGAGCAACCAAAAAGTAGTTTCTTAACCCGAATAAAAATAGCGCTCAATTCCGGCTGGCAATCCATTGTCAATTTCACATTGTGGCTGTTGGGGATTTGGCCGTATCTAACTATAGCTCTTATCGGATATGTAATGATAAGACGGTCGATAAAACAAAGAAAAAACAGGAATTAACCATCATCAATTCATTTAAAACCTTAACGATATGAAACTTTTACTAACCCCAATAGCGCTGCTACTGCTTTTTTTAGGCTACAGTAGTACGCCTACACGACAAATTACGGGCAAAGTTACTAGCATAAATGATGGCTTGGGGCTATCCGCTGCCGACGTTAGAAGTTTGCCAAGTAAAACTACCGCCAAAACAGATGCTAATGGAAAATACAGCATCAAAATACCCGTTACTGATACGCACATAGAGGTAAGCTTTTTAGGCTTTCAAACTCAAAAAGTAGCCATTAAAAAAGCTAACGTCATTAATTTCAGCTTAGCAGACGACGTAAAAGCCTTAGCGGAGGTTTCAGTTGTAGGCTACGGGACAGCACATGAAAAAAGAATTGTATCAGCATCTTCTACCGTGATAATGGGAAATGCAAGCCCTAATGCTAATTACTTAAATGGCCGTATAGCAGGCTTACACGTAATGAACGATATGAATACGGAGAGCTACTCCAAAATTTCCGAAAACAACTTCAAACGGGCATCGGATCATCCGCTGTCGACCTTCTCCATCGATGTAGATGCGGCTTCCTACAGTAATATCCGAAGGTACATTAACGGAGGAAACTTACCACCAAAAGACGCCGTACGTGTAGAGGAAATGATCAATTATTTCGATTATAACTATGATCAACCCAAGGGAAACGATCCGGTAAATATTGTAACTGAAGTTAGCGCAGCACCTTGGAATAAAGAACATCGTTTAGTGCATATCGGGTTACAGGCCAAAAATATTCCTACTGAAAAGCTACCTCCTTCCAGCTTGGTGTTTTTGATTGACGTTTCGGGCTCTATGGAAGCCCCAAATAAACTGCCATTGCTAATTAGCTCCCTACGTTTACTTACCGATAATTTACGCGACCAAGATAAAGTTGCCATCGTGGTTTACGCTGGCAGCTCAGGCTTGGTGTTGCCTAGTACTTCGGGCGATAACAAACAGGCAATTAAGGAGGCATTAAGCAAATTAAGAGCAGGTGGATCAACTGCTGGTGGTGCAGGCATTAAATTGGCCTACAAAGTAGCAACCGACAACTTCATTAAAGGAGGGAACAACCGCATTATACTTGCTACCGATGGCGATTTTAACGTAGGCGCAAGTAGTGATGCAGACATGCAAACTTTGATCGAGGAAAAGAGAAAAAGTGGTGTTTTTTTAACCGTTCTAGGTTTTGGAATGGGAAACTACAAAGATAGCAAAATGGAAGTTTTAGCAGATAAAGGCAATGGCAATTACGCTTACATTGATGATATCAACGAGGCCAGAAAAGTACTAATTAACGAATTTGGCGGCACACTATTTACCGTTGCTAAAGACGTTAAGCTGCAAGTTGAATTTAACCCCAGCAAAGTACAAGCCTACCGTTTAATTGGCTATGAAAACAGACTACTGAACAACGAAGATTTTAACGACGACCAAAAGGATGCAGGAGAAATGGGTGCCGGACATACCGTAACAGCACTTTACGAAATTATCCCAGTAGGTGTAGAAAGCAAGTTCCTGAAAAGTGTTGATGCGCTCAAATATCAAAAAACCTCATCATCTTCAAACAACACTAGTAACGAGCTTCTAAATGTTAAAATGCGATACAAACAACCTGATGGCGACAAAAGTAAATTACTGCAAAAGCCAGTAGTTGACGAAGGACACAACTTACTACAACAAACTTCCGATAATTTCAAATTCTCTGCATCGGTAGCTATGTTGGGTATGTTGTTACGCCATTCTGAGTTTGTACAGCAAGGCAGCTTCGATACCGCCATTGAACTGGCTGAAAGTGCCAAAGGCAGCGATAAGGAAGGCTATAGAACCGAGTATGTTAAAATAGCTAAATCGGCAAAAATTTTGGCAAAAGATTTGCGTAATTTTGCTGAAACGGGCGGGGACAAATAACCTCGCTCGTTAAAAAAATTACGATACTTGATGAGAAAAACAGGATTATTTTTAGCGGCGGCTGCCTTGTGCTTTAGCGGCTGTGATGCACAAAGCCAAGGGAAATTAGGCGATATTTTAGGCCAAGTGGCTACTGGAGCAACCGGCACACCAACAAGTTTGGAAATTAGCAATGGCCTAAAACAGGCTTTGGAAATTGGAACCTCGGCAGGCGCAGATCGGCTATCGGCTAAAGATGGTTTTTTTGGGAACATGGCGGTTAAAATTTTATTCCCAACTGAAGCACAAAAGGTGGAGAAAACTTTACGTAGTGTGGGCTTAAACTCATTGGCCGACAATGTTATTTTGAGCTTGAACCGTGCCGCAGAAGACGCAGCGAAAGAGGCAAAACCTATTTTTGTAAACGCGATTAAACAGATGACCATAGCTGACGCAACCAATATCCTCCTAGGAAATAAGGACGCAGCAACACAATACTTTAAAAGGGTTACTACGGCACAGTTGATGGAAAAATTTTCTCCGGTAATTGCCAACAGCTTAAGCAAGGTAGGCGCAACTAGGTATTGGAGCGATGCCGCTGCTGCATATAACAAATTGCCGCTGGTGAAGCCTGTAAACACCAACTTAACGCAGTATGTTGCAGAAAAAGCGATAGATGGGATGTTTTTACAGGTAGCGCAAGAAGAGTTAAAAATTAGAGACAACATTAGTGCCCGCTCAACTACCTTGCTACAAAAAGTATTTGGCTATGCTGATAAAAAGAAATAGGCCCCTCTAAATCTCCCCAAAGGAGAGACTTTTACAACTTTGTTGATTTGTTAATAAAATTTTAAAGGAATAAAACCAATTTTTTGCTAGCTTGTTATCATAAAACAATAAGCGTTTTAAAAATGACAAAAAAAGTCCTGTGAGTGGGCTATCCGCGTAGGGCAGGCACAGCATAAATAGATAAAATTCTATCAAAAGCATCCTAAATTAGGGTGCTTTTTTTGTTGAAAGGAGTTTCAAGCTTAATATCTAATTATTGTTTTTGTTAACCAAGCACCACAGCACGTAAGAACACCTGACAAGGGAAACGAGTAGAGTGCTGAAGCAAGGACAGCCACATTTGCCACGAAACAAAAAAGTGCTTTTATACAATTCAGTAATTGCTTGGTAATATATAGCTGGTGGCGCATACGGCTATTGAGTTTATCTGTATATTTGCATTTTATTTTTTTCAAAATGATTTATATAACACGTAGGGAGAGTTTTAACGCAGCACATAAACTAGCAAGACCAGACTGGAGCGATGATGAGAATACAGCAGTGTTTGGCAAGTGTGCCAACCCAAACTGGCATGGTCATAACTATCAGCTTTTTGTTACCGTAAAGGGCGATGTAAATCCTGAAACCGGTTTTCTAGTTGATTTAAAATGGCTGAAGCAAATCATCAACCAATATGTGATTGATAAAATCGATCATAAAAATTTGAACCTTGATGTTGATTTTATGCAAGGAGTTTTGGCTTCTACCGAAAATTTAGCAATTGCAATTTGGAATATCTTAAATCCGCTGATTGCAGAAGGAGGTGCACATTTGCACTGTATCAAACTTTACGAAACCGATAACAACTACGTCGAATACTTCGGCTAATCCATCTTATTTATGGCGCACAACCACGATCACGATGATGACTACATATTGGGCTATCAAAAAATAGAACGATATGACGATGATAAAATTAACTCGGTAGCTGTTCACTACAAAGATATTTTAGAGCGTTTAGGCGAAAACCCAGAGCGTGAAGGTTTATTAAAAACACCTGAGCGTGTGGCTAAAGCATTGCAGTATTTAACGCATGGCTACGATATCAAACCGGATGAAATTCTGAAATCAGCAATGTTTGAAGAAGAGTATAGCCAAATGGTTGTGGTTAAAGACATTGAGGTTTTCTCGATGTGTGAGCATCACATGCTGCCGTTTTTTGGTAAAGCACATGTAGCATACATTCCAAATGGACATATTGTTGGCTTAAGTAAAATTCCACGTGTGGTTGATGCTTTTGCTCGCCGCTTGCAAGTGCAGGAACGTTTAACTAACGAAATTAGAGATTGTATCCAGAACACTTTAAACCCAGCGGGTGTTGCGGTAGTAATGGAGTGCAAGCATTTGTGTATGGCAATGCGTGGTGTTCAAAAGCAAAACTCGGTAACTACAACCTCGGCCTTTACAGGTGCATTTTTGCAGAATGATAAAACTAGGGCAGAGTTTTTAAGGTTGATTACCGCGAATTTACACTAAGAGATTTACGATTTTATCCCGTATGTACGAGAACGAAGTACGATTTTGTACTGCCGAAATTATGAAGGTTTTTAGTGTGTTTTGTAAATCACAACAATAATCAATCTAACAATAGAACAATTTATATTTGATATGGAGGTTAAATCGATGTTTACTATCTCAATACTCATATCTCAAATCTAAAAAAAATGAAAGCATATATTTTTCCGGGGCAAGGCGCCCAATTTGTAGGCATGGGCAAGGATTTGTATGAAAGCAGTGAGCTAGCCAAAGAACTTTTTGAAAAGGCAAATGAAATTATAGGTTTCCGTATTAGCGATATCATGTTTGGCGGCACTGATGAGGAACTGAAACAAACAAACGTAACTCAACCAGCTATTTTTTTACATTCGGTGATTTTAGCTAAGGTTTTGGGAGATGATTTTAAACCAGAAATGGTTGCCGGACATTCCTTAGGTGAATTTTCGGCGCTGGTTGCTGCTAACGCATTGTCATTTGAAGATGGTTTAAAACTGGTAGTTGCCCGTGCAAATGCCATGCAAAAAGCTTGCGAATTGCAACCAAGCACTATGGCCGCTATTTTAGGTTTGGCTGATGAGGTTGTTGAACAAATTTGTGCCGAAATTGAAGAAGTAGTTGTTCCTGCAAACTACAATTGCCCAGGTCAACTGGTAATTTCAGGCAGTATTGAAGGCATCGACAAAGCTTGCGAAAAGTTAACCGCTGCAGGCGCAAAAAGAGCATTGAAATTAAATGTTGGGGGTGCTTTCCATTCTCCTTTAATGGAGCCTGCAAAAGTAGAGCTTCAGGCGGCTATTGAGGCTACAGAAATTAAAGCGCCAATTTGCCCAATTTACCAAAATGTAAATGCACAACCTACTAGCGACCCAGCAGTAATTAAACAAAATTTAATTGCGCAATTAACAGGTGCAGTTAAATGGACACAAACTGCCACCAATATGATTGCTGACGGAGGAAATGAGTTTGTAGAAGTTGGCCCTGGTAATGTGTTGCAAGGCTTGGTAAAAAAGGTAAGCAGAGAAGTACAAACTAGCAGCGCTAGCTTAGCGTAGCAAAAAAAATTTATTGGGGTTGCTCAAAAAGCATTTTAAACCAAGCATAAAAGTTAAAAAGCGTTAAAACCGCTATACATTATCGTTTGTTGTGTTGGAAATAAAGATTTTGCTTTTTAGGCAGCCCCATTTCTGTATATTTATGTTTTAAAGCTGTTGAATTTGAATACGGGTTCGAAAATTAGGTTTTTGATGTTACTATTAGGGCTTTGCTGTATTGTTACGGCAATCTCTTTACGTAAATCAATCACTAAAAACAGCTTATTACAGCATGAGGCAAATCAGCTTCAAGAAAACTTATTAGCAAAAGAAAGAGTAGCCTACGAGTACTTCGGCAACCCAGCCAAATTGGAGCAGCTCAAAAGACTAAGCGTTGACGAGGAGCTTTCCAATATTTTCATCAATACTTATCGTACTGGGGGAATTAATGTACTTGTGTATCGAAACCTGCATTTAGAGTACTGGAGCAGTTATAAAGCTTTCCCAACTAATGTAAGTAAGCTTAAAGAGGGATCTTCTTTAGTACTGCTGGCCAATGGTTATTACGACTTAATTAAGAAGACTGTCGGCAATTATACGTTCGTTTTCATCATTGCTGTAAAATCCAAATATGCTATTGAAAATCAATATCTTAGAAACGAGATTTGGCCAGGACTTTTCAATAAAAAAACGCTAGAAATAGCTTCGTTTAACGATAAAGAAACTACTGAAATTTTCAGCTTAAATAAAGATTACCTGTTTACGGTAAAACTAAGCAATACCTACGATGATAATATCTATACTCACTTACAATTGTGTCTATGGATTCTAGGCGTTGTTTTTATTAGTCTTTTTGTAAATTCATGCGGTTTATGGTTAGCGAAAAAAGGCAAGCCCATGGTGGGAACTATGTTGGTTGCAGTTTATTTCTTTATTGTTCGCTTTACCGACTTGAAATTCTTTTGGCTCAATCACCAGTTTAATCTTAAACTTTTTGACCCTACTATTTATGCAGAAAGCGACTTCCTCCCGTCGTTGGGTGATTTGTTGTTAAACGTAATTTCCTGCACCTGCGTGCTCATATTCGTGTATGCACACCGTAAAGAGTTCACATTACCTAAGTGGGCTGCAGCAAAGCGATGGGTAAATTATTTATTGCTCCTTGTTTTCGCTACCATTATTGGCGTTATTGGTTTTTTAACTGAGGATTTGTTCTTTGGCTTAGTTTTTTATTCAAAAATAGATTTCAATATTAGCAACATCATCAACTTAGGCTGGGTAAGCTGGCTAAGTATTGTCATCTTATGTTTGGTTTGGTTGAACATCTACTTATTGGTAAGTTCTTTAGTGGTAGTTACCTCTCAATTTGTTATTACTACAAAACAAAAACTTTATACTGGCCTAGCACTGCTTTTTGGCTATACGGTATACATGCTTATCAAAGATTATACTGTTTTTTACCTTATTTATGCCTTGCTCATTTTTATGATTGGGTACAATGTTAAGGTACAAAAGCAAGGATTCTCCATTTCAGTGATGGCGGTGGTATTCCTGTGTATGGCATCCATCACTTCTATCAAATACATTAAATTTGAAGATATAAAGGAACGGAATACCAGAGCAGGCATTGCTAGGAAATTGATGTACGACGATGACCCTAAAGTACTGAATGCCATTGAAGTTTTGGAACAAGGCCTTACCTTGGATAGTCAGGTGGTAAGCTATTTCAAACAGCCGATGCTTACGCCTACGTCAAACTTCCAAAACTACATTGTAAAAAATTATTTGGACGGCTACCTCTCGAGATTTGAATATAAAATTTTTGAATATGGCTTGGACGACAAGTCATTAAAGCTTGCTGAGGGACTTCCTATTGCCAAATACAAAAACTTAGTAAAATATGGAGCGGTTAAAGCTCCCCAAGGCGATTATTTCTATCGGGTTAATGATACGTTTGGCTTCCAAAATTTTTCGGACTGATCCCAATTTTCGATGGTGATAACTTGTTAGGAACGATGGTAGTAGAGCTGATTTCAAGGCCTTACGATTATAATAGCTTTTTCCCTGATTTGCTAATTGATGGCAAGCTGAAAAGTGACGAAGACCTAAGTAAATATTCGTTGGCTTTCTATAAAGGAAATCAGCTGTTTGGACAGTCGGGAAAATACGTTTATCCGATGATAAACACAGAATTTAAAGGAGAACGAGATAATATTACCTTTGTTAACGAGCGGCAAGACGGCGCCAATTTTAGCCACGCCGTATATAAACCGCTGAGCAACCGATTAATCATCATCTCCATAGAAAAAGTTGATTTCACGGTGCGTTTAGCAACACTTTCCTTCTTCTTTTTAATCTTTATCATTTTTGGCTTGATAAGCTACATGGTAACTTGGTTAGCCATCAATATCAGCGATAGCCGTGGAGGTTTGTTCAATATCAATAGGTATTTGATGATCAATGCCAATAAAATACTGTACAAAACCCGCATTCAGCTTTCAATTGTGCTGTCGGTTGTAGCTACCTTAGTTATTGTTGGATGGGCAACTTTCTTTAACATTAAGCACCAATATTTAGAGCAGCAGAATGAACAGGTACGGGAAAAGATACGCAAGATCCAGTTGGGTTACGAAAAGCAGATTTCCTTACCAGGAACAATCAGTAACGATAGCGAATCACAGTTTGAGTTTAACCAATTTGCAGATGTAAATGGGGTTTACCTGAATTTGTATGATATAGATGGTAATCTGTATTTAACATCACTCCCTAAGCTTTACGACTTGGGTATCATCGCCCGCAAAATGGGCCCAATGGCCTACATGAGATTAGCGGTTCAGCAAAAATCGGAATTCATTAATCCTATTGAGAAAATTGGTGAATTTACTTATGCTGCAGCGTATGCTCCAATTCGCAACAGTAACAACCAAACCGTAGGCTACATTAGTATTCCATATTATGCCAACGAGGAAGATTATCAGGCGAAAATTGGCTTGTTTATCAACACTTTAATTAATATTTATGCCTTAGTTTTTGTATTGATAGGTGTTTTGGCCGTATTCCTAGCAAACCAAATCACTAGTCCCCTTACTTTCATACAAGAAAATATTCGCCGTACTAAATTTGGGCAAACCAACCAACCAATTGTTTGGCATAGAGCCGATGAGATTGGCGTGCTGATTAAGGAGTATAACAAAATGATTGCCGAGTTA
Source organism: Pedobacter sp. (assembly GCF_965249885.1). Lineage (GTDB taxonomy): Bacteria > Bacteroidota > Bacteroidia > Sphingobacteriales > Sphingobacteriaceae > Pedobacter. The sequence continues at coordinate 1,365,237 of NZ_OZ252254.1, forward strand.
GAGATTAGCGCTAACAAACTTGCCCGAAGTGAGCGTGAAAGTGCTTGGCGTGAGATGGCGAAACAAGTTGCACATGAAATTAAAAACCCGTTAACGCCATTAAAGTTAGGTGTGCAGTTGCTTGAAAAATCGTGGAAAGAGCAGGATCCAAACTTCGAAAAGAAATTTGCGAGCTTCAATAAATCATTTGTTGAGCAAATAGATAGTTTGGCAACTATTGCCTCTGAATTTTCGAATTTTGCAAAAATGCCTGATACCAAATTGGAACACATCCAACTATTACCTATCATTGAGCAGGCCAGAGAAGTGTTCAGTTCAATGGATCACGTGGAAATTCATGTGCTAAACCGAGCTACGAAAGAAATTATAGTACTAGGAGATAAAGATCAACTGTTGCGCTCATTCAATAACTTGTTTAAAAACGCAATCGAAGCTGCAGATGGAAAAGATAAATGCGTAATTAAAGTTCATTTAGCTAATGATGAGCAGCAAGCTTTTGTGGAGGTAGAAGATAACGGAAAAGGCATTGACCCATCTTTGCAGGGCAATATATTTAGGGCAAACTTTACCACAAAATCCTCAGGTACAGGGCTCGGTCTGGCCTTCGTTAAACAAGCCATTGAAAACGCTGGAGGTAAAGTAGAATTTACTTCTGTACTTAACAACGGCACCATTTTCTACCTTACATTTCCGTTGGTGTAATGATGCTTAGGTTGCGCCTCATATCGCTTTTAGTGATTTTGGTAACTACATCAAAGGCGCAGTTAAATCAAAACCAGCGGGTAAAAAAAATAACAACTACCAATGTCATTGTCAATCTAGACAGCTTGAGCATTGTACCGCAATCGCTTAGCGTTCGTTATGAATCAAATTTACCTGTTGATACCAGCTTATATTCCGTGGATTTTGCTCAAGCTACTTTTTTATGGAAAGGTGTAGCTGGGATCAACTTGAGTGTAAGCTACAAGGTTTTTCCCATTCTTTTTTCGAAACGTTACTACCATAAGGATGTTAAGGTATTGGAGCAGCTGCCAATTGACAATAGCAGTTTTTATGTTTACAAACCAGTAGTGCAAGAAAATGCGCTATTCTCAATGAAGGGGCTCAATAAAAGCGGGAGCATCTCAAGAGGAATCATGTTTGGCAACAACCAAAATCTTTCGCTCAACTCTAACATGGTGCTGCAAATGTCGGGAAAGATTGGCAACGATATTGAAATTTTGGCAGCCATATCCGATGACAACCTACCAATTCAGCCTGAAGGTAACACACAGCAGTTGAACGAGTTTGATCGTGTGTTTGTTCAATTGAAAAAGGACAGCACGGTGCTAACTGCTGGCGATTACGAACTTAAGCGACCTGACAGCTATTTTATGAACTTTTACAAGCGAACACAAGGCGCTATGCTGAGCCATAACTTTGTACTAACCAACGGCATGCGTGCTAGCACTACCGTTGCGGCAGCAGTAGCAAAGGGGCGTTCGGCACGTAACCAGTTTTTAGGCGAAGAAGGAAATCAAGGCCCCTACCGCTTAACGGGAAATAATGGCGAAACTTATTTGGTGGTAATAGCCGGAACAGAAAGAGTATTTATTGACGGTGTTCCGCTGGTGAGAGGCCAAGATAATGATTATGTTATTGATTACAATACTGCAGAAATTACCTTTACGGCAAAGCATCTCATCAATTTAAACACACGTATCTCTGTGGAATTTGAATATTCTGATAAAAACTATGCTCGTTCGCTTACCTTTTTAAACCAACGCTTCGAGACAGATAAACTTGCTTTCCGCTTCAATTATTATAACGAAAAAGACAATCGAAATCAGCCGTTTTTGCAGACCCTGAATGATGAGCAAAAGCAATTTATGGCCACACTTGGAAGTGATATCACACAGGCTTATTACCCCAACGTTACTGAAGTCTCCTTCAGTGAAAGTGAGATTTTGTATGAGCGGTTAACCACTGCTACCGGAACAACTTATTATCGCTACAGCACGGATCCTACTTTAGCGAAATTCCGTGTAGGATTTTCATTTGTGGGCGAAGGTCGCGGTAATTATCGCATTAATGGCCAATCCGCAGCCAATGGAAAAGTGTACGAGTTCGTTGAACCAGTAGCTGGTGTATTGCAAGGAAGTTATGAGCCTATTACGCTACTCATCACACCAAAACAACAACAGCTAATTACGCTGGCCGCTGATTTTAAACCTAAAAAACTTAGTCTTTTAAGCGCTGAACTAGCTGTGAGCAACAACAATGTTAACCTTTTTGCCGATAAATCAGCCGCCAATTTAACAGGTCACGGACTTAGATTAGAGGCTGCGCACCCATTCTTGTTGGGACAAAAAGGCCTCAAACTGAACACCTCCGCCAACTACGAGTATGTAAGCAAAACTTTTAAACCTATTGAAAGGTATCGCATCGTAGAGTTTAACCGCGATTTTAATTTAGATATTGTAAATACGCCAGCAACTGAAAACCTTTTCTCCACTACGCTACAACTCTATAAAAGCGATGCTCAAAATATTGCCTATTCGCTAAATACCTTCACCAGACAGGGAGAATATCAAGGTTTTTTACATAAAGTAAATTCTCTTTACAAAGTAGGAAAGTACGGACTAAAATATGATGGAAGTTTACTAAAATCGGACGCTACCTTAAGCAGTGGGGAGTTTTTCAAACATTATCTCGATGTTAACAGGGAAGTTTTTAAAATGCAGTTGGGTTTTATTTTCGAGCAGCAGCAAAACACTACCACCAATAAACAAACTGATTTGTTGAATGGAAACAGCTTCTCCTACCATATCTATAAAATGTACTTGCAAAGCTTGGCTAACCAAAGCAATAGGTACAAAATAGCATACAGTTTCCGGCAAGATCAATTACCTCGCAATACAAGCTTATTAAATAGTTCAAATTCACAAAATGTGGATGTTGGCATAGAGTTAACTAAAAATGTAAACTCGACCTTAAGCTTAACCGCTGGGTACCGAAAAACCAATTACGAAAATGGTTTCGCAGCAGTTAATAGCGATGAAAACGTTGTGGGCAGGTTGGATTACAATCTAAACGCAATGAAAGGATTTATTAATACTTCAGTGTATTATGAAGTAGGAAGTGGGCAAGAGCCAAGGAGAGAAATTACGTATTTGGAAGTGTTACCAGGCCAAGGTATTTACGCTTGGAACGACTATAATGGCAACGGAATTAAAGAGTTAAATGAATTTGAAATTTCCAGATTTCCAGACCAAGCTAAGTATATTCGCGTATTTACTGCCGGAACCAGTTATGTACGCACCAACTTCACCGGAGTAAACCAAAGCATACGTATCACACCAGCGGCTATCCTGAAAAGTGGCAAAGGCATTCAAAAATTGATAAGTCGCTTTAGCAACCAACTTTCTTATAAAATAGATAGAAAGATTTTAGCAGGCGATGGATTTCAAGTATATAATCCTTTCAATACTGGAATTGATGCGGCCAATTTAATTTCGTTGAATTCTTTCCTTCGTAACACAGTTTTCTTTAATAGGAGCAATCCAAAATTTGGCGTTGATTTCAATTACCTCACTGATGGTGGAAAAAGCTTTTTAAGTAATGGTTTTGATAGCCGTAAGCGCAACGAAAAAGGTTTACGCCTGAGGACATCTCCAGCCAAAAGCACAAATATCAATTTGACATTAAACCAAGGGCTGAAGAATTACAATTCCGAACTATTTCAACAGCGTAATTACCGAATCAGCTACTTAGAGCTTTTACCTGAATTTAACTATCAATTTAATGCTGATTTGAGATTAACTTTAGCCGGAGCCTACGGAAAGCAAAGCAATGCAGATGAATTTGGTGGCGAGCAAAATGATAACTTGACTTTTACTACCGAAACGAGATACAATGTTCTCAAAAAAGGGGTTTTAACAGGAAGGTTAAGCTACATCAACAACAAATTTAATGGAAATGCTAACAGTACTATCGGCTACGAAATGCTATCGGGCTTACAAACAGGCAATAACTACACTTGGGGTTTAGGCTTACAGCGCACTGTAGGCAATGGCATCCAACTTAACATCAGTTACGAAGGCCGTAAATCTCCAGAAGTAAATGTGGTGCATACGGGCAATATGCAGGTGAGAGCGTATTTTTAGCAATATCTTTTTGCTTCAACTAAAAAAGCAGCGATGATCTCGCTGCTTTTGCTATCGTGTACTATTTAAATTCACTTGTGGTGTGGAAGTTAATATCTGGATAATCACGTTTAGTCATCTCAATCATAAAATCATTGTCAGATAAATAAACTGGGTTGCCCTCTTTATCCGTTCCTATGTGTTGCTGCTTACGCTTTACAAACTCATCCAGTTTTTTCTTATCATCAGAAGTTACCCAACGTGAGCGACTGTAAGTTAAAGTACGGAAACGACATTTAGCACCATACTCGTGCTCTAAACGGAAATTGATTACCTCAAATTGGAGCTCGCCAACAGCGCCAATTACTTTACGGTTACCCGGCTGCATTACAAAAAGCTGCGCCACACCTTCGTCAGTTAGCTGCTCAATTCCTTTTTCCAATTGTTTAGTACGCATTGGATCCATATTCTCCACCTCCTTAAAAATAGCCGGCGAAAAACTAGGGATCCCCTTAAACTGCAATTTTTCCCCTTCCGTCAACGTATCACCAATTTTAAAGTTGCCACTATCGTACAAACCAACCACATCGCCAGGCCAAGCCTCTTCTACTAAGCTTTTTTCGTTTGCCATAAAGTCCATAGGGTTGGCAAACTTCATTTTCTTGTCTTGGCGGGTATGGTAATAAAATTTATTACGCTCAAACTTGCCCGAGCAAATTCGTAAAAAGGCAATTCTGTCCCTATGCTTAGGATCTAAATTGGCATGGATTTTAAAAACAAAACCGCTAAAGTTTTTTTCGTCAACTAGTACATCACGCTCTTCAGCTTCGCGATGCCTAGGACTTGGTGCAATTTCAATAAACGTGTCAAGTAATTCCTTAATACCAAAATTGTTAATTGCTGATCCAAAAAATACTGGCGCCAACAAACCTTCTTTGTACAACGAAACGTCTAAATCGCCATAAACTCCGTTTACCAATTCAGTTTCGTCTTTCAAGCTCGATACTTCCTTTTCTTGCAGGTAGTCTAATAAAGCAACGTCATTTAAATCGCTTACTTTCACTACCGAGTCGGTTACTTTGCTTTTATCAGAGTGGAAAAGGTTCAGTTGCTTATGGTAAATACTGTAAACACCTTTGAAGGTATGGCCCTGCCCAATTGGCCAGCTTTGCGGGCACAAGCTAATATTTAGCTTCTCCTCAATTTCATCCAACAAATCAAAAGCCTCTTTACCTTCACGGTCCATTTTATTAATGAAAATAATTACCGGAGTGTTACGCATTCTACAAACCGACATCAGTTTCTCGGTTTGTTCCTCCACACCCTTAACGCAGTCAACCACTAAAATTACACTGTCAACTGCCGATAGCGTACGGTAAGTGTCTTCCGCAAAATCCTTGTGGCCTGGGGTATCTAAAATGTTGATACGTTTATCGCTATACTCAAATCCCATTACCGATGTAGCTACCGAAATACCACGTTGGCGCTCAATTTCCATGAAATCCGAGGTGTTGCTTTGGTTAGCTTTATTCCTTTTTACCGCACCAGCAGTGTTAATTGCCCCTCCAAAAAGTAGAAACTTCTCGGTAAGGGTAGTTTTTCCCGCATCGGGGTGACTAATAATAGCAAAGGTTTTTCTTTTTTCTATCTCTGGGTGTAGCATAAAATTTTGGGGTTATGGCAATAGCGTAATCCAGGTTATAAAAACCTCAAATCGAATAATATAACTACGCAATGCTTCATCGAGCTGCAAAGGTACACAAAAAGCATGACGCTAAAAAACGAGTATAAATGTTTGTTTTCGAAAAGCAATTGTAGTGGTTCTTCGGTACCGAAAGTCCCGCTTTCAGTTCAATCTTTTTGTTGGTATTGCCATTCATAATTGTCATGCTGAGCTTGTCGAAGCATCTGCTAATTAGTAAACAACCCTTCGACAAGCTCAGGGTGATACTGACAAAAAGTATTTCCCTTCAATCGGGTTTAATTAACGATTGACTGTGCTAGTTAACTTCGGCAACTTCCTACTAAGTCGCATAATTAAGACTGACAATTTGAAGGTCAAAGTCTTAGCGTACCTCTTTATTTCTTTGCGGTTAATTCACCGCAAAGGTTTTATAAGTCTTCGCAAAGTTTCGCAAAGGACTTTATTAATTCGCTATTTAATAAGTCTGCTTATACTCGTTGGTGGGGCAGCCAGCAAGAGCGGTAGATGTGCTTACAATTCAACTTTGTGTTCTTTGTGACTTGGTGGTTTAATAAAATATCAACCAATCTCGTATATTAGAGTTTAAAACCAATTTACTATGATTATTTTAGGAATTATCGCTGTCGTAATTTTGCTTATCGGGATAGGCATTTACAACTCACTTATCGGAAAGAAGAACCAAGTAACCAATGCCTTCTCTGCTATAGATGTAATGCTTAAAAAGCGTTATGATCTTATCCCAAACTTAGTAGAAACCATTAAGCAATACATGACTTATGAAAGTGAAACGCTAAGTAAAATTACTCAAATGCGTACTCAGGCAGCCACTGGAAATATCAGCGATGCCGAAAAAGTGCAACTAGATCAGCAATTGAGTACAGCGGTTAGAGGGGTAATGGTAAATGTAGAAAACTACCCTGAGCTAAAGGCTAATACAAATTTCCTTAACCTCCAAAGTACTTGGACCGAAAGTGAAGAACAAATTGCGGCGGCTCGCAGAACTTACAATGCCGCGGTAACGGATTATAATAATGCAGTAATGATGTTCCCAAGTAGCATTTTTGCTGGTATGTTAGGTTATCAAACCATGCCTGTTTTAGAAACTCCCGCCGAAGAACGTAAAAACATTAGCGCTAAGGAATTATTTAATAACTAATGCAAATTCACGAACGGCCAGAGATGCTTTCAGTACTAAATGAACTGGAAGTGGCTCGACTGCATATTGCCCAGCAACATACAAGGGCATATTGGAGTATTGGTATTGGTGTGGCTTGTGTATTTGCAGGTTACGCTTTTGGTTTCCCGGAAATCGGACTAGCGTTTCTAATCATTGGAGTACTGGCAGGCATGGTCATCTTCGGCTTGGTAAGTAAGGAAACCTCACAATATAAGCTAGATTTTAAGTATAATGTGATTGGTGCTGCTTTAAAGCAATTTGGGGAAGATTTACGTATTGAACCAGATTCGGGAATTAGCGAAAGAGATTTTATTGATAGTTACCTGTTTTCGCAAAAGCCAGACCGGTACAAAACTGAAGATTTGGTATATGGTAAGCTAGATAAAACCCAAATCCATTTTGCCGAGGTACATGCCGAATATAAAACTACAAATGGTAAGCAAACAAATTGGCATACCATATTTAAAGGCATTGTTTTTTGTGCCGATTTTAATAAGCGGTTTAATGGCTTAACCATAGTGAGGCCCAAAGGTTTTGGTATAGGTATTGGCAAGTGGATTTCTAAAAACGTACTGGGTAACAAGCGTATTGTTGAGCTAGAAAATGTAGATTTCGATAAAATGTTCATCACCGAAAGTGGCGACCAAGTAGAAGCTCGTTATATTTTAACCCCATCAATGATGGAAAAGCTACTGGAACTTAACCAATATGCCAATTCCCCTATTTCAGTTTCTTTTGTTTGGTCTAACGTCTATATCGCATTTCCACTTAACCACAATTATTTCGAGGCACCAATTTTTAAATCATTACTTAATGCAGATGTGTTAGAAAAGGATTTGAATATTTTAAGATTAATGCGGCATGTAGTAGAGGAGCTGGATTTAAATACTAGGATTTGGACGAAGCAGTAATTGCAGGTTTACACATTTAATGAGTGCTATGCAAACAATACTTCAAGAATTGGAAGCTGCCCGAAAGCGTGTCGCAAAGCGTTACATTTTAGGTTATACTTTCATGTGCATGAGTATTCCATCTGCTTTGGCGTTTACCTATTTTAATTTTATAGGGCTTGGAGTAACTTGTTTTTTCCTATGCCTCTTTGTAGGATTTACCATTATTTTATTTGTTGAAGAAAAGGAAAAGCGATACCGATTAGATTTTAAACAAAAATTAGTTGCCAGCGTTGTTGATGCTCAAGGTGCTGGCCTTAAAATGGATCCAACTACTGGCATAGGTCCAAAGGATTTTATAGCTAGTTTTTTATTTGCAGAAAGACCTGATCTTTATAAAACCGAAGATCTGGTTTACGGAAAGATCGGAGAAACGACTATTCACTTTGCAGAGGTAGGTGCGCAGTTTTTAGTGGACGGAAAGCATGGTTCTATCTTTGAAGGAATTTTGTTTTGTGCAAGTTTCAATAAGCATGTTGAAGGCCTCACATTGGTAAGGCCGAATACACGTGTAGGAATGGTGAAAAAGTGGATGAATAAGCAGTTTTATGCAAATACTCATCTAGTAAAATTAGAAAATGTTGAGTTCGACAATACTTTCTATACACAGGCTAATGATCAACTTTAACCCCATCCATGATGGAAAAGCTACTAGAACTTAACCAATATGCCAATTCCACTATTTCGGTTTCTTTTGTTTGGTCTAATGTTTACATTGCTTTTCCGTTAAACCATAATTATTTCGAAGCTCCAATTTTTAAATCGTTACTTAATGCAGATGTTTTAGAGAAAGATTTGAATATGCTACGTTTAATGCGACATGTGGTAGAGGAACTGGATTTGAATACTAGGATTTGGACGAAGCAGTAATTGCATTTTGCTGGTAACTTCGTCAATCTTAATATGAAAGATGCTGATAAGATTGACAAAGTTGTTGCAGGGGTTACATAGGTCTAGTGCTATTTTTAGACTTACGAAGTTTTGGAAACTTCATAAGTCTTTTAAACACTCAGAATAAGCCTTTGTTAAATAGACCTGATTGTAGCGGAAATACTTTTTGTTGGTGTCACCCTGAGCTTGTCGAAGGGTTGTAGGCTAATAGCGAATGCTTCGACAAGCTCAGCATGACAATTATGAATGGCAATGCCAACAAAAAGATTGTAGCGTAAAGCAGGACTGACATTAACTCATGGCTCTGAATTTGCTCTTCAAAAAATCAAATTCTTAGCTTGCAAATGACAACATAATAAAAAAGTCCCTTAACGTTACGCTAAGGGACCAGGCTTTATATTCTTTGTTTTTTGTCTTCGACGGGCTCAGACTGACAAGCTAATTATTTCGACAAATACATTGATTTATCTTTTACCAATTTCAAGAAGTAAGGGTCTTCCAAATCTTTGATGAAACGGATCGCTTCACCTGTAGATTTCATTTCTGGGCCTAATTCTTTAGTGATCTCAGGGAATTTATTGTGAGAGAAAACAGGTTCTTTAATTGCAAATCCCTTAAGCTTACGCTCGATGTTAAAATCTTTCAATTTATTTACACCTAGCATTACTCTAGCCGCAATATTGATGTAAGGCACGTCATAAGCTTTGGCGATGAAAGGCACCGTACGCGAAGCACGTGGGTTAGCTTCAATTACATATACTTTATCATCTTTAACTGCAAACTGGATGTTCAATAGACCAATTACATTTAAAGCTTTGGCAATTTTCTTAGAGTAGTTTTCCATATCGGCAATTACCTTGTCAGATAAACTGAATGGAGGTAATACTGCGCTAGAATCTCCAGAGTGGATACCAGCAGGCTCAATGTGCTCCATTAAACCAACAATATGTACATCTTCACCATCGCAAATCGAGTCAGATTCTGTTTCCTCTGCCCTATCTAAGAAGTGGTCAATCAATACACGGTTGCCCGGAAGATCACCCAACAGTTTAACTACAGCATTTTCTAGGTCCTCGTCATTAATTACGATGCTCATTCCCTGGCCACCCAATACATAACTAGGGCGAACCAATACCGGATAACCTACTTCGTTAGCTACTTTAATGGCTTCTTCAGCATTTTCAGCAACACCATATTTTGGATAAGGAATATCTAATTCTTTCAGCAAGTCTGAGAAACTACCACGATCTTCGGCAATATCCATGTCTTCGTACGAAGTACCGATAATTCGGATGTTATTTTCGTGAAGCTTTTCGGCCATTTTCAAGGCAGTTTGACCACCTAGCTGAACAATTACACCGTAAGGGTTTTCCAAATCGATGATTTCACGTACATGCTCCCAGAAAACAGGCTCAAAATAAAGCTTGTTGGCCATATTAAAGTCTGTACTTACCGTTTCTGGGTTACAGTTTATCATGATAGCTTCGAAACCATTTTCTTTTGCGGCAAGTAAACCATGAACGCAAGAGTAATCGAACTCGATACCTTGACCAATACGGTTAGGGCCAGAGCCTAAAACAATTACTTTCTTTTTATCGGACACGATGGATTCGTTAGTGCCTAATTCATCGCCTTCAGACAGGACTTCTCCGCTTACCAAAGAAATTTGTTGAGGAGTTTCTTCAAAAGTAGAGTAGAAGTAAGGCGTTTGTGCCGCAAATTCTGCAGCGCAAGTATCTACCATTTTGTAAACTCTTCTAATGTTAAGCTCTTTACGGCGGTTGTAAACCTCATCTTCCGTAACGTTGCCTAAAATGAAAGCAATTTGTACATCGGAGAAACCTTTTTGCTTCAAGTTGAAGAAGAAATCTCTTGGAATATTATTTAGAGAGTAACGTTTCAACTCTGTTTCTAACGATACTAACTCTTGTATTTGATTTAAGAACCACTTGTCAATTCTGGTTACTTTACGGATCGACTCCAAAGGCACACCCATGCTCATGGCATCTTTAATCAAGAACACACGGTTCCAGCTTGGATGCTGTAAGCCATGCATAATTTCCTCGATGTCGCGTTTTTGACGACCATCTGCACCAATACCAGCACGTCCAATCTCTAAACTTTGACAAGCTTTTTGCAACGCCTCGATAAAGCTACGACCGATACCCATTACTTCACCTACAGCCTTCATCTGTAAGCCAAGTTCCGTGTTGGCACCTTTAAACTTATCAAAGTTAAAGCGAGGAATTTTTACAATTACATAGTCTAAAGTTGGCTCAAAGTAAGCCGAAGTAGTTTTTGTAATTTGATTTTCAATTTCATCTAAGTTGTAACCAATGGCCAATTTAGCAGCAATTTTAGCAATTGGATAACCTGTTGCTTTACTTGCCAAGGCTGATGAACGCGATACACGAGGATTAATCTCGATCGCGATAATCTCATCATTTTCTGGATTTACCGAGAACTGTACGTTACAGCCACCTGCAAAATTACCAATGGCACGCATCATCTTGATCGCTTGGTTACGCATCTCTTGGTAGCAACGATCTGATAAAGTCATTGCAGGAGCAACCGTAATGGAATCTCCCGTGTGGATACCCATTGGGTCAAAGTTCTCAATAGAACAAATGATGATCACGTTGTCGTTACTATCTCTTAGTAACTCTAACTCATATTCTTTCCATCCTAAAACGGCCTGCTCTACCAATACCTCATGGGTTGGCGAAGCTTCTAATCCACGTTTAAGGGCAGCGTCAAAATCTTCTTTTTTGTGCACAAAACCACCGCCGTATCCACCAAGGGTGTACGATGGACGAATAACTAGCGGGAAGCCAATTTCTTGTGCTGCTTCTTTACCTTCTAAAAACGAATTTGCAATTTTAGAAGTAGCTACACCTACACCGATGTCAACCATTAACTGGCGGAAAGACTCCCTGTTCTCCGTTTTGTCAATTGCTGCTACATCAACACCAATAATTCTAACGTCGTGTTTTTTCCATAAACCTCTTTCGTCTGCATCTACACAAAGATTCAATGCTGTTTGTCCGCCCATAGTTGGAAGTACAGCATCAATAGTAGGCAGGTTAGGATTGTTTCTGTGTTCAGTTAAAATCTCGTCAATCGATTCGAGTGTTAGAGGTTTTAAATAAACATGGTCACCAATTACCTTGTCGGTCATGATGGTAGCCGGGTTAGAGTTAATAATCGAAACTTTAACTCCTTCCTCTTTCAAAGAAAGTGCGGCTTGGGAACCAGAGTAATCAAATTCGCAGGCTTGTCCGATAATAATGGGGCCAGATCCGATAATCAATACTGAATTGATGGAAGTGTCTTTAGGCATGTGGGGTTTTTAAAAAGTCTAAAGTGATAGTCTAACTGACCGATAGCTGGGAGAATTCCTCTTGCTATAAAATGAAAATCCCAACATCTCTGTCGGGATGCAAAGATACAATTTGCTGCTCAATTTTTGGACGATTATTTTAAAATATATTGATTTGCAAAAACAACGTAATATTCCGCATAGTGATGGCGCAAATGCGAGACGAAAACAACTTGTTTATTACGGTGTTAATTCAGTATTGTCTAATCAAATTCAATAGAAATGAAAATAAAATACTTATCACTCATTGCATTATCAGCTTTTGTTTTTGAAGCTTGTAACAGTGCCAACAAATCAGATAATTCTGCAGATACCGTTCATAACGTGACAACTGAGGTAGATACCATGACCTTACCCGCACCAGATACTACTGCTTCTAAAACTAATTTCAGCAAGGTAATAGATTGGCCCGCAGGAAAAATGCCGATGGCTCCCGAAGGTTTTGTTGTTACCAGATTTGCCGACGGAATGAAGAGCCCGAGAAATATTGTAATTGCCCCTAACGGAGATATTTTGGTAGCACTGTCTAATTCAGAGAGAAGCACTAAAGAAAAAATTGCCAATGCTATTTCAGGCAAATCTAAATCGGAAGTGGGTGGAAAAAGCGTAAATACAATTATGCTATTCCGAGACGCTAATCAAGACGGCAAGCCAGAGCTTATCGAAACTTTTTTAACTGGCCTAAATCAGCCTTATGGAATGGCATTTATTGGCAATAACTTTTATGTTGCAAATACCGATGGCCTTTGGATGTTTCCTTACAAATCAGGAGACACAAAAATTACTACCGTAGGGAAAAAAATTGTGACCTTACCTGCGGGAGGCTACAACAACCACTGGACTAGAAACCTCTTAGTAAGTAAGGCCAAAGACAAAATCTACATTTCTGTAGGCTCTGGCAGCAACGTTGGTGAAAACGGGATGGAACATGAAGTGCGCAGGGCGGCAATATTGGAAGTAAATCCAGATGGCACTGGCGAAAAAATCTATGCAAGCGGCTTGAGAAATCCTGTTGGGATGGATTGGGCGCCATCTACCAATATGCTTTGGACGGCTGTTAATGAGCGTGATGGCTTGGGAGATGATTTAGTTCCTGATTACATCACTAGTGTAAAGCCTGGAGGTTTTTATGGTTGGCCTTATGCTTATTTCGGACAGCATGAAGATCCGAGGCTAAAAAATGCCAACCCAGAAGCAGTGAAAAAAACCATTAAACCCGATGTGGCCGTGGGTTCTCATACTGCATCATTAGGCCTGGCTTTTTATACTGGCTCAAAGTTTCCGGCCAAATACCAAGATGGTGCTTTCATAGGGCAGCATGGATCATGGAATCGTTCGGTGTTGGCTGGTTACAAAGTTGGCTTTGTTCCGTTTAAAGATGGTAAACCCACTGGCCCGATGCAAGATTTTTTAACCGGTTTTATAGCTAATGCCGATAAAAGTGAAGTTTACGGCAGACCTGTTGGCGTAGCAGTTGCAAATGACGGCTCGCTACTTATAGCAGATGATGTAAGTGGCATAATTTGGAGAGTTGCAGCTAAATAATAGTGTAACTTTTTGATTGTAAATCAGTTAACAAGTGTATACTTTATTATTCACTGTCTGTTTTAATAGACTATACTTTGCTGGCGCTGGTGTGTATTATGTACAATTACCTATTTGATTTTAAAGTTTTAAATAAAATTATGCGTGCATAATAAGCTCCAAATTAAAACTTGTAAGTTTAAAGGTCATTAGAGCGTCATGAAAACTAAAAATCGAAATAATTGGCAGACATGTTGCAATAAAGGAAAACAAATACAGTTTTATAATTGTTGTTGAAACAGATTGATGACAGCAGCAATTAAAATTTAAAAATTGATCAAAAGCATCCTCGCAAGAGGGTATTCTTCATAAATAGTTTGTTTGGTTTATTTTCCGGTAGGATGGAGTGTCCTACCGGAATTCTTTTTTTATGGGCTTCCCGTAATTTGCCAACAACATTTCAAAAATTAAAGGTCTTGTTGCAATAAATAAAATACCCTCTATATTTGGCAAATGTTATTAGCCGACACTTCCTTTTGGCAATTGCTTCTAAAGCAGCTTAATCAAACTTCTTGGTTAGAGTGGGCTGGTTTTTTTAGCACTATCGCATGTATTTATTTAGCAGCCAAGGAGAATATTTGGAATTGGGCTGTTTCTATTTTAAGCATCGTTATTAGCGCATTGCTTTTTTTCCAAAGCCAGCTATTTGGCGATTTTATCCTCCAGTTTTACTTCTTATTTACTGCATTTTATGGTTGGTGGTTTTGGATAAAAAGGAAAAAAGAAAGTGAAAAACCAATTGTCACTATAGCCGCAAAACATTGGGCTATCGCAATTGCAGCTATATTGTTATTAACCGTAGTGTTGGGTTATTTTCTTGATCGTTATACGCCTACTAACGTGCCTTACGAAGATGGGTTTTGTACCGCCGTTAGTTTCGTAGCTCAAATCATGTTAACACGCAAGATTTTAGAAAACTGGATATTGTGGATATTCGTTGATATTTGTTATGTGCCATTGTTAATTTACAAACAGCTTAACCTTTATGCTGTTTTATATGCGATTTTAGTAATCATTGCAATAGTTGGATATCTAGATTGGAAAAAAACATATCGTGAACAAACATCTTCATAAGCAGATCAAAAAAATAGCTATAGTTGGGCCTGAAAGTACTGGCAAATCTACTATGGCAATAGATTTAGCCAAGTATTACCAAGTGCCTTGGGTACCTGAATATTCTAGATATTACTGCGAGGCGCTGACAGCCCCCTGCACCATGCAGGATGAAGTAAATATGTTTCACGGTCAGCTGGCGTTGGAACAATCTGTTTTGGTGATGGCCGAAACTGACTTCGTAATTTGCGATACCACTTTTTTAACGGTAAAAATTTGGAGTGACGCATTTTTTGGTGAAACCCCGCAGATAGTGCTGGATGCCCTTCCGAAACATCCTTATGACTTTTATGTATTGCTTGACATTGATTTGCCCTGGGAAGATGATCCGTTGAGAGATTTTCCAAATCAGAGGGAGCACTTCATGGAGGTTTGGCATAAAGAACTTAAACAGCTTGGTGCTACATACAGTGTGGTGTCAGGACTTGGAGAAGAACGTTTAAAAAATGCAATTGCAGCAATTGATGAGTTTTTGTTAAATGACAATTAATTTTTTGAATGTCCGTGATTTCTAATAAGCCTATTTTTTAAGCGTTTTGTCATTCCGACGTTAGGAGGAATCTGTCATTTAATGGCGTGTTATGGACTTCTCACTGCGTTCGATATGACAAAACCATAAGCTTGTTAGTCGAAGCCGCTTTTTGGGTAGTCATGTCCCGCCTGTCATTCCGACGTTAGGAGGAATCTGTCATTTAAATGGAGCGTTATAGATTTCACTGCGTTCGAAATGACAAACTAACGGTAATTCTTACAATACAACACACTGTTTTAAGCGTTTTATCATTCCGAGGTTATAAGGAATCTATACTCGGCAACTATGGGAATAGACTCTTAATCTTTTCAAGAATTACAAAATGCAGATTATTACTAATAACGGACAATTAAATTAATTTTAAGCATTACTTAATATATAAAACAAAAACGGCAGCTAATTTTATACTAGCTACCGTTCGTTATTTTAAAAAACTGAGTTTAAATGAATACCTTAAGGATGTAGTAAATGATAGCGGCAAGTGCTGCAGAAACAGGAATTGTTAATACCCAAGCCCAAACTAGCTTTACGGTAACCCCCCATTTAACAGCTGATGTACCTTTGGTTAATCCCGATCCGATAATTGAACCAGTAATAGTATGAGTAGTACTTACAGGAACTTTTAAATGTTCTGTAAAATATAAGGTTAATGCACCTGCAGTTTCAGCAGTTACGCCCTCAAATGGTGTAACTTTAGTGATTTTAGAACCCATTGTTTTAACAATTTTCCAGCCACCGCTTAATGTACCCACTGCTATAGCGCTATAACATGCCAATGGAATCCAAGAAGGCATGTGTCCAGGAATGTCTTCTCCTAATGCATCCTTAGAAGGTAAAACCACCCTTAACCATTCGGGCATATCCGCAAGTGTAGAACCGCTTTGATGAATGTAAACCACTACCGCAGCGGCAATAATCCCCATTACTTTTTGGGAATCATTTCCACCGTGACCTAAACTGAATGCTGCAGATGATAAAAGCTGCATTTTTTTAAGCCATTTAGTTGACTGGTGATGGCTTAGGAAACTAAAAATTAAGCAGAAAGAACTGATGGTAAGCACGATGAACGCAACCAAAAACCATTTAATATTATGAGATTCAAATGCAACGCTCCAAAAATGTGATTCAAACCTAGGTTTATGAATTTTATCATATGGCACCATCTGATAGTAAACAAAAACCACCGTAGCAATCATCAGCGTAAGCGTAAAAAGCTTAGGGCCTATGCTTTTTTTAGCCGAATGCAGTAGCCAAACCGATATACAGTACGAAACTACAGCACCAATTAGTGGCGCAAGCACAATAAATCCAATAATCACCAAAACTCCTGTTGGAAGTTCTCCCGCCTTACCTTCTTTGTACCAATTCACCACATCTAGGCCAGCGTGTGCAATTGCTGCACCAGCAAAACCACCAATAAGTGTGTGTGAAGAACTAGAAGGTATACCAAACCACCAAGTGAGTAGGTTCCAAATAATTGCTGCAATAACACCAGCTAAAATAACCGTCAAGTTGATTTCCATGGTATTGGCAGTTTTAGCTACGGTATCGGCAACGCCAAAACCAAAAACCCAATACGCCAGGAAGTTGAAAAATGCAGCCCATACTACCGCTTGAAAAGGTGTAAGCACCTTAGTAGCTACAATGGTTGCAATTGCATTAGCCGCATCATGAAAACCGTTGATGTAATCAAAGATGAGGGCTAAAACAATAATAGTTAATAGTATAGTCATAATTGATTATGCGTTTTTAACTAAGATAGATTCAAGTACGTTGGCTGCATCTTCACATTTATCTGTTGCGATTTCCAAAGTTTGTAGCACTTCTTTCTGTCTAATTAGTTCAATAGCGTTAGTTTCAAATTCAAACAAACGTGCAATAGCTAAGTTACAAGTGTAGTCAGCTTGGTTTTCAGCACTGTTGATTCTTACGCAAGCATCAGCAATTACTCTAATATTTTTAAAGCTTCTTAATTCTTTGATTGCTTTTTCTAAGTCAGTACACATTTCCACTAGCAATTCAGCTAATTTTACCATCGGCTCGCCAATGTTTTGTACGTTATAAAGTTCAATGTTTCCGGCCGAAGCGTGGATATAATCGGCAATATCATCAATAGCACTTGCTAAAGCATGGATATCTTCGCGGTCAAACGGAGTAATAAAGTTTTTGCTTAGCTCTATAAAGATGGTATGGGTAATATCGTCGCCAACGTGTTCAAGACGCTCCACCTCTTTAATGGCTTCTTTTCTTTTTTCAATGTCGCTAACAGTTACTACCGTTAAAAGGGCTTCTGCAATTTTCCTAACGTTACTTCCAGCTTGTTCAAATAATGGCTGAAATTTTTTATCCTTAGGTGTAAAGAAGCTAAAAATGTTATTCATATCTTATTTAATATGATGCAAAAGTAAAACCGCAATGTTAAGTTAATGTTAACTTTGACTACTATTTTAAATGTTGCTCAGTCTGTAAACAATTGAAAATCTGCAAAATCAGCCTTTAACTGAAATAATTGACGATTGGCATGTGCTTATTTTTTACCGTACGGTAACAATGGCTCTACACTTTTCTGCAGCGTAAAGGCAAAGGTAGTTCCAATATTTGGGGTACTCCTTACCGAAATTGTTTGCTGGTGCGCTTCCAAAATGTGTTTTACAATAGCTAGCCCCAAACCAGTACCACCTTCTTTTCTTGATCGGTGGGTGTCTATGCGATAAAATCGTTCGAATAGGCGAGGTAAGTGTTTTTCTTCAATACCCATACCGTCATCCGTAACTTCTATCAGATATTGATCGTGCAATTCAAATATTTTAACAGAGGTTGAGCCATTCTCACGTCCGTATTTTATGGAGTTCTGAATTAAATTAATCATTACTTGCCTCACTTTTTCACGATCTGCATGTACAATGGTAGGCGTGGTATATTTGTCCTTAAAGATCAGTCTAGTTCCGGTACTTATGGCCCTGTCTTCTAAAATTTCGAATACCTCTTTCACTAAAGGAACAACATCAAACTTGGTGTAGTTAATGGGTATTTCTCCGGTTTCTAGTTTGGAAATAGAATCCAAATCCTTAATTAAATAGCTTAGTCTCTCGATATTATTTTCGGCCTTTTTCAAGAACTTAAGCGCCATCTCAGGATCGTCGGTAAGGCAGTCCTGCAAGGTTTCGATATAACCCTGAATTGCAAAAAGTGGCGTTTTAAATTCATGAGATACATTGGAAAGAAATTCTCTTCTAAATTGTTCTTGCTTTTTGAGCAGCTCAATTTCTTTTTTCTTCGCACCAGCCCATTCTTCAACTTCCTGCTGCACGTCGTTAATAGGATCAGCACTTACATATTCGCCAAGCGCTTCTTTTAAATCTTTACCTAATTTTAAATTATGGATAAGCTTGTAAATGAGTTTAATTTTACTGTAAATGTATTTCTCTAAAAGATAATAGAACACCAAAAAACTGGTGCCAAATGATACGCCAAATGAAATTAGCAGATAATACCAGCTTTGTTGGAAATGATAATTAACCAAACCGATAGACAAGCCTACAGCTAAGGCAGTTATAAGAACTAGTACACTAAACTTCATAATGCAAAACTAAAGCTATTAAGTTAAGAAATTGTTAACTGTTTGCCGAATTTTGTTGGCTGAAGAAAACCATTAAATTTAAGATAGCCGAGTTCTTTACTTATTGCTACGCTTTATGGCATCATGGCTGGCTATAATTTTTCAGTGAGGTATTTCCAATAGCGTTTAGGCACATGTTGTGTATGCAGCTTAGTGTTTTTTCTTGCTACGATGTTGGTGCTTTTGAAATAGTTTTTCCACAAATCAGCGTAGAGCTCTTCTTTTTGATCCATCAAGGTTTGTTTAGCGTGTTTCAATTGCTGAATATCCACGTTCATTTCAATTTCCTCTACTGTATCCAAATCATAAAAAATGCCGTAATGTCGCTTTAAATCATAGATAACCCATTTTTGATCTGCATATCTGTTTTTAAAATGATTGACTATTAATGGAATGACATTAAAATCTGGATCAATGCCGCAATAGAAAATGCCATCAGCAGTTTTTTGAAACCTGATGAACGCTTCCATTCTGTGTTTTTCTCGCTCCACCTTTCTTGCGGTTTGCGCAATATTTAAAACGTGGCTATTGCCGTAATTTTTTTCGGCACCTGCCTGATGCTGGAAAATGTAGCAAATGAATAGGAAAAGCTCTTGCTGCATTTCTGGTATTTCAGAAAGAAAAGTGCAATAGGCTTTGCGCATCCAGTCTCTGTCTAAACGTTGGGCCAACCCCTTCCAAACCCTATCTGCCTTGGCTCTTTCCGTTAAAACTGTAAAACAGCTGGTAAAAGCATCTGGCTGATATCGATCTTCAGCTATCAGCCTAATCGCTCCTGGCTTTCGCTCAAACCATTCGAAAACAGCGGTAAGCAAGCCTTCTAAACTTCCATCATAAATGTAAATCATCTTAGTTTGAACTTTTTTGAAATTGAATTTTTGGTGATGACACCTACCATCTTCAAATTGCGTTGCAACGACTTAAAATAATAGCATTTGATTGTTAGCGGTTTTCAAATATTTACTTTGACTTTCAGCTAAAATAAAACCCTTAATTTGATGTCCTTGAAAATCTTTTAATTGAAAAGGGCTATCAGCACAAGTGATGAAATGCTTAGCTCGATTATAGGCAATGCCGATTTTTTTAAGTTGATGAATGTAAAGCTTTCCAAACTTACGAGCTTGTACAATTTTTTGCGCCGACCCCACTCCTATGCCCGGAACCCGCAAAATCATTTGATAATCGGCAGTATTAATATCAATAGGGAAATGATGCAAGTTTCGTAACGCCCAACTTAATTTAGGATCAACATCAGTATCCAAATGCGGGTTTTCTTCATTCAATAATTCCCTTACGTCAAATCCATAAAATCGCATTAGCCAATCGGTTTGATACAATCTATTTTCTCTAAGTAAAGGCGGCTGTGTACCTAAAACTGGCATTCTACTATCGTTGCTTATCGGAATGTAGCCAGAGTAATAAACTCTCTTTAAAGAAAAGTTTTTGTAGAACTTTGCCGCAGTGTACATGATATCCTTATCAGTTTCTGGCGTGGCTCCAATTACCATTTGCGTACTTTGCCCGGCTGGAACAAATTTTGGAACGCTCTTAATCAGCTTCTTTTCTTCCCTAAATTGGATGATTTGATTTTTTACAAAGCCCAATGGTTTCACTACATCGTCATGGCTTTTTTCTGGAGCCAGTAGCTTAAGTCCGGTTTCTGTGGGCATTTCCAAATTGATGCTCATCCTATCGGCATAAAGGCCAGCCTCGGTAATTAGCTCATCGCTTGCACCAGGAATTGTCTTTAAATGAATGTAACCATTATAATTTTCTTCCAGTCGGAGCTTTTTCACTACCCGCAACAGCCTCTCCATAGTAAAATCGGCATTTTTAAAAATTCCGGAGCTCAAGAACAAACCTTCTATATAGTTTCGACGGTAAAAATTCATCGTCAGTTCTACCACTTCATCCACTGTAAACGCCGCCCTTTCTATATCGTTACTACGTCTGGAAACGCAATAAGCACAATCGAAAATGCAGTGGTTGGTAAGTAAGATTTTCAGTAGTGATACACAACGGCCATCTTCAGTGTAGGTATGACAAATTCCCGAGTGGTGACCATTACCTAACCCTTTGTTCGTATTTTTTCTATCGCTGCCACTCGACGAACAAGACACGTCATATTTGGCTGCATCGGCTAGTATATTTAACTTTTCAATTAATCTATCAGACATACAAAACTATTATTACTAACAAATATAGTAAAAATAGCTATTAATTTTAGTATTATTTTTCACCTTCCCATTCGGCATAAAACTGGTCAAGGTAAGCCAGCATAAAGTCATGACGTTTTTCGGCTAAAGCTCGGCCAGTATCTGTTTTCATTAAACTTTTAAGCAACAAGAGTTTTTCGTAAAAGTGATTAATGGTGGGTGCAGTTGTATTTTTGTATTCTTCTTTGCTCATATGAAGATTAGGTTTTACGTCTGGGTTGTACAACACCCTGTTTTTAAAACCTCCGTAAGTAAACGCTCTTGCTATACCGATAGCTCCTATTGCATCAAGCCTGTCCGCATCTTGCACTACATTTAACTCTGGCGAGGAATAGGATACATCACCCAAGCTTGCTTTAAATGATAAATTTTTGATAATTAACTTTACTTCATTAATCACATTTGGGTCTACCCCAATTTTTTCCAAAAAATCCCCAGCTTTTTGTGGGCCAATCTCCTCGTCCCCGTTATTAAATTTACTATCTGCAATATCGTGTAGTAATGCGGCCAACGCTACAATTAAATCATCTGCTTTTTCAACTCGATTAATGTTTTGCGCTGTTTTGTAAACCCTTTCGATATGAAACCAATCATGACCAGCTTCGGCAGTGGCCAATGTTTCCTTCACAAAGGAAATGGTTTGAGCAA
The DNA here is from genome assembly GCF_965249885.1 of Pedobacter sp. GTDB lineage: Bacteria > Bacteroidota > Bacteroidia > Sphingobacteriales > Sphingobacteriaceae > Pedobacter. The sequence continues at coordinate 1,387,175 of NZ_OZ252254.1, forward strand.
TGACATTTTCCATGCCGCAAAGGTAGGTTATAATTGCTTTAGAAAATCGCGTATGGCAAAAGATTGGACAAAAAAAATATGCTCACATTTTGTGCAAGCATATCTTAGGTCGCTAGAGATAACTCCGTTTAAATTGCGTTTCGTCTAGTTGTGAGGAGTTCATTAGTATCCACATCAAGTAATTTAGCAATGTGAAAAAGTCGGTCCAACGTAATTTTGCTGTAGCCTAATTCAATTTTGCTATAAGCATTTTGTGAGATCCCGATTTTTTTGGCTAAATACTCCTGAGAATAATTCTTGTATTCTCTCACTTTTCTAATGCGAAGCGCAATGCGTTGCATCTCCTTTTTGTAAGTTTCCTTCATAGTGTAGGTAGTTAAATGTTGGAAGGATTTTACAAAAACTTTGCCAATCCACAACTAGGTTAATTAGCAAACGCGGGAATAAAGTTTTAAGGGCTTTACAAGTGCTTTTTGGGTCTCTCACTTTCGGGGCGACGACTCCCATCATAAAGTTCATATTCTAACATTCTACAGTCTAATTTTCCATTGTAAAATTCAATCTTTTTATCAGCTTTCAGCCCTATTTTCTTCGCTAAATCAGGATTTCCTGTAAAGATGTATCCATAGTATCCTTTACATTGGCTTTTCATAAAATCGCCCATGCGCTTATAGGTAATTTCCAACTTATGGTGCGTTCCCAGCCTTTCACCATATTCGGGGTTAAAAACAACAACTCCGTTCGTGTTTTCCGGAACAGGAGTATCGGCAAAATCACAGACACTAAATTGTATTAACTGGTCAACACCTGCTGTTTTAGCATTTTTTTGGCTAATTTCAACTGCGTCTTCGGAAAGATCTGTCGCTACAATTTTAAGATCAACTTCCTTAATTACTTGATCTTTTAAAATCCTTCGCTCTGCAAAAAAAACTTCCTCTTCATAGCCTATTATGTGCATAAAGCCATAGTTCATCCGAAATAAGCCTGGCCTACGGTTAGTAGCGATTAAAGCTGCCTCTATAGCTAAGGTGCCAGATCCACACATCGGATTTATAAAGGGGGATTTTTTGTCCCATTTTGTTGCCATAATTACACTTGCCGCTAAAGCTTCCAACATTGGCGCTTTCCCAGGGATTTTCCTGTAGCTGTGCTTGCTTAAAGTTTCGCCACTAGTATCTAAAAATATATTCGCATCAGCACCTTTCCAATACAAATGAACTACAGTTTTATTGGCGTCAGAGCCGCTATTGGGACGCATGCCTTTTTTCTCTTTAATTCTATCAACAATAGCATCTTTAACCTTTAAATTTGCAAAGAGCGGTGTTGTGATAAAATCGTTATCTACATTGGAAGTTACAGAGAAATACCCTGAAAAATCTATCAAATCTTCCCATGCCATGGCACGTAGCGCTTCGTAGAGCTCATCGGGATTATTGGCGCTGAAACTTTTTAAGCTATACAAGATTTGACTGGCACAACGCAGATTGAGGTTGAGCTTAATACATTCGTTAAGTGTAATATTGAGTTCAACCCCTGTCGGAAAAACACGAACAATATCATAACCTAACTCTTCAACTTCATTAGCTAGGTAAGATGATAGCCTTTTATTACAGGTAATGATTACCTTACTCTTAGTGTGGAAAACTTGTGTCATATGATTTGCGAAGTTATCAATAAAAATATAGAGATTTGGGAGGAAGAGAAATATATTAGTACAGATATGGAAATTAAAGGGAAGGTGCACGAAATTGGTGCCATACAGCAAGTGAGCGAGACGTTCAAAAAACGTGATTTAATTGTTGAATACGCAGAAAATCCTACTTATCCAGAGTATATTAGATTTGAAGCTTTACAGGATAAAACCGCTTTGTTTGATACACTTAAGCAAGGAGATGACATAGAGGTATCGTTCAATTTACGTGGCCGTCCATGGACCAACAAAGATGGAGTTACTTCATATTTTAATAGTTTGGTAGTTTGGCGCATCACTGCATTGACAAATACTGCCGCCGCTCCTGCTGCTGCTCCTCAATATGCGGCTCCAGTGGACGTAAATACTGCAGCTGGCGAAGACGACGATTTGCCATTTTAAATCGCTTTTTAAGAGAATAAACATCATATTAAGCCGTTCAGTAATATATACTGAGCGGCTTTTTTACGTAACTGTAGTGTTAAAAATTGTTAAAGCGTAGTCGGTTTTGTATTGGCGTTACTTAACTTTGGTATGTTGGCATGAAGAAGAAGAGCCTTTGGATAATTACAGCCTTAATGACGCTAGCTTTACTTGGCGTTTTTGTAATGCAAATGTATTACATCAGGGAATCGTACAATTTAAAATTGCAGCTTTTTGAACAAAATGTTAATCAAGCACTTACGGCGGTAGTCAACAAAATTCAAAAGAAAAACGTAATCAACCGCTTCAACAAAAGAGATATTGAGCTAAAAGAGCTTGAAGTAGGTAACATTCGGAGCAAAACAGACAGCATAGTTGCATTTAAGGAAAGATATAAGGAAAACAAAGTTCGCCGAACACTTAAACAGCAACAACAAGTCATCAAGTACCTAAATGAGCAGGATAGTATTATCCATGCCAACTATCTGGAGCCTGAGATTATTAGCGAAGAAGACTACGCTATACTTTCTAATCCAAATCCTAACAAAAGTACACTAACCTACAAGGTAGATGAATTTAGAACACGAGATGGCATCATCGTAGGCCGCAAAGTTTCAGCAAATTTTAATCGCAAACGTCCAATTATCAGGTTAGATAAACTTCCCGATTCGATTATTTATTTAGCTTATAATCCAACGGATTTCAGACCTCAATTTATCATTTTACCAACGATAGAGCCTGAGCTTAAGGTCAAATTCAAAATGGAAGAAGCCAAAGCTGAGCACAGTTATAAAATGGAACTGGAACGGCTTTATGCAGATACTGTAAGCTTAATTAACAATAGAAGTGATGTGAGGCTTTTGCAGGATGTTGCAAAGGAAATAGCATCAAAAGATATCCCGCTTATAGAAAGAATGCCTAGCCAGGAAATAGTGGATACACTTATCAAAAAGGAACTTCTTAGCCGAAACATCGATTTAGATTATAACTATTGGGTAACGCCTTCGCAACACACCGGCAAAGTGATTTATAGAAATGTTTCTTTAGCTGGCGGTCAAATGTTGCCTAAAAACACTTTCAGTACAGTTATTTTTAGCAACGATTTATTAATTAAAGATCCAGGGATGCTTTACGTAAGTTTCCCTAATAAAAACGCTCTGATCTTTAACAACATGTTCGCCACCTTGGCCTCTTCTATTGGACTGCTATTGGTGTTGGTTTCGATTTTTGCATATACGATCTATGCCATTATTAGACAGAAGAAGTTGTCTGAAATGAAAACAGATTTCATCAACAACATGACACATGAATTTAAAACTCCAGTTGCCACCATTATGATAGCTAGCGAGGCCTTAAAAGACCCTGATTTAACTCCCGACAAGGCTCGAATTAACCGATTAGCAGGCATCATCTATGACGAGAATGTACGCTTGGGCAACCACATAGAGCGAGTACTTAATGTTGCCAAACTGGATAAAAAAGAACTTAAATTAGAACGAAACCCAGTTAACATGAATGATTTAATTGCAGTGGTTGTGGATAGCATGAGCCTGCAATTGCAAAAGAAACAAGCTCAGGTTAATCTGCAGCTTGATGCTACCAATGATTTAGTAATTGGTGATGAGCTCCATTTGTCGAATATGATTTATAATTTGGTTGACAATGCAAACAAATACAGTCCTGAGGCGCCAGTGATCAATATCAAAACCAAAAATCAAGCTAACGGTATTGTTATTGAGGTAAGTGATGAAGGTATTGGAATGACAAAAGAACAGGCAAAAAGAATATTTGATCAGTTTTACCGAGTGCCTACTGGAAACTTACATGACGTAAAAGGTTTTGGTTTAGGATTGAGCTATGTAAGCGATATTGTTGAACAAATGAACGGCAATATTAAAGTTTACAGCGAAAAAGATAAGGGAACAACGTTCACTATTTATCTGCCATTTAAATTAAGCAATTGATAGAGAACATTCAACTCATTTGCTTTATGACCATTAAAAATAATATCAATGAAAAAAATACTGTTGGTTGAAGATGACCCGAATTTAGGATTATTATTGCAAGATTACCTGCAGATAAAAGGTAGTTTTGATGTTGTGCTTTGCGCTGATGGCGAAGAAGGGCTTGCCGCTTTTGCCAAACAACAGTTTGACATGTGCATATTGGACGTGATGATGCCTAAAAAAGATGGTTTCACTTTGGGTGCTGAAATTAGAAAAATAGACCAACATGTTCCTATTATTTTCGCAACGGCTAAATCCATGATGGAAGATAAATCCGCAGCTTACGACTTAGGCGGCGACGATTACATTACCAAACCATTTAGGATTGAAGAGCTTTTGCTACGCATAAACGCACTATTGAAAAGAGTTTCATCAGCCCAAGTTTCGCAAGAAGAAGAACCAAAACAGTTTGAAATTGGAAGTTATACCTTCGATTATACTACGCAGCTAATTCATTTTAATGGAAGCCAACAAAAGCTTTCTACTAAAGAAGCGGAACTGTTAAGATTACTTTGTTTAAAGAAAAATAGTGTATTGACAAGAGAAGAAGCGCTAATTAGTATTTGGCATGACGACAACTACTTTAATGGGCGTAGTATGGATGTTTTCCTGAGCAAATTACGCAAATACCTAAAGGAAGACCCCAAGGTGGAGATTATTAATGTACATGGCAAAGGCTACAAGTTAGTGGTAAATTGATAAGTTTAAGGGGCCTCTCAAAATCGTTTTATTGACTTGTTAGCGCCTTTTCTTCTATAATTGAAAAAATTTAATCTTTTAAAGTGCAGTAAATAAAAAACGGTTAACCGCAATTTTACAGTTAACCGTTTTATGTGATTACAATACTTTAAAGCATTGCCCACTTAAAGGTTTGATTGGCAGATTTTCCCCAATTTTTCAAAGCCTTTTTCAAAATATCATAGAGCTGCTTGTTGTCTACTGGCTTCCCTTTAGTTGGAATTTTCAACTTATCTTCTGTTACTGGAACATCTGTTACAGCAGTAGCGAACCAAGTAACGTGATCATGTGGTAAGGCTAAGCCTAAAATCATACCTGGCAAACCACTAAAAGATTCAGGCCCACCACTTACAGCAATTTCTTCTGCGTAAAATGCAACTACATAAATGGAATCCATTATCAGGGCATTGGCACGACGACAATTATAACCGGCTATATTTCTGAACTCGTCAGTTATTTTCCAGTTGATTTTTCTGATGCTGTCAGTCACCAAATAAGTTTCATCATAAACTTTCTTTGATGTTTTGCTTGTACCTGCCGCTAAGTTGGTTTGAATGTGGTTAGACTGTTTAAATTCAACCATGTTGGAAAACCAATTATTTGAAGGCGCAATGGCATCTTCTTCAGGTAAAAAAGCCGTAACCTGATTGGAAAACACTAATTTACTCTTAGCAACTTTAAACTGCGGATTGTTTTTTTGATAGCTTTCAAAAGCTGACGCGGAAAAGGAATCGTCGCCCCAAAATTTAATTTGTTGTTTAATTAAAGCATAGGCATTTACTCGTTTCTCGAACTCTACGGTTCCTTGCGTAACAAAACGTACGTTCTGTGCTCTCGATTTAAAGCTTAAGAGAATTAAACTTGTAATGATAATGTATTTTAATGCGTTCATTGGTTGGAGAATTAATTTGTTTTTGCGGCGCCGCCCATTTTGTTAAAATCCCAAATTAATGAGAATAAAAAGTATCGACTGATATTGTTATATGTGGTTTGGATGATAGAGTTGGTTGAAACAGACCTTCTAAATCCAACATTTTGCTTAAGGATATCGTTAGCACTTAACATTAGCTTTAACTTCTCTTCCTTAAAAAAAGCTTTGCTTAACGATGCGTTTATAACCAAACGTTCCAACTTATTGTCAAACGTTGCTGTGCTTGGTTGATAGGTGTATTCGGAACTTGATGTTATGGAGATCTTTTTCGGCAGTTTTATGCTGAAGTCTAAGTAACCGTTATATCCCCAGCCTTTGTTATTGTTCTGCTGTTGTAAAGAAGCTTGCTGGGAGGTATATGTAGGGCCGAATGAGAGATAAAGTTGTCCTTTATCATTGTACTTGTTCATATTGATAGATGGCCTATAGGTAACACTATTAGTGATATTTAACTCGCCATTTACATAGTTGTAAACTCTAGATCCGTTTGAACTTAAATCAATACCAGCATTGATATCTGCCAGAAAAGAAAGTTTGCGAGAATAACCACTGTAAACATAATAGTTAAAAGGTGTGTGGTTCTCCAAGTTAACAGATTTGTAGATGGTTTTACCACTGGCATCCGTAGTATTGTTACTTACTATCTGGTTGTTGGTAAAATTCAAATTTCCACTAATATAGAAATTTTGGCTACTGATGACCTTGTAACTATTGTACCTTGCCGAAATGCGGTTATTGTATGCTGGCTTTAAATTTTCATTACCTTCAACGATGTTCAGTGGATCGTCATTGGTTCTAACAGGCTGTAATTGTGTAACACTAGGTTGTGTATTTGAACCATTATAATTGATATTAAATGATTTTTGAGCTGAAAATTTATATTGATAAGACGCCTGAGGTAGCCAATTGATGAAGCTTCTTTTGAAGTTGTTATTACTGTAAACTTCAGTTTGATCAAAATTAATGAAGCTGGTTTTGGTACCAAACGTGACTACTTTTTTCCCCTTTTTATAACTAAAAATTGCACCCAATTGATTGATAAGTTGATCAGCTTCAAAGTTGTTGCTAAATTCGTCGTTGAATCTATTGTACACTCCGGGTGAACTTGCATCGTAGGTCACACGATCTGCGCTGTTGGTAGTGTAGGTAAGCCCGTAATTTGCCAATAAACTAAAAAACTTGGAGATAGGCTCATTATAGGTAATATTTGTTGCTAGTTTATTAGTTGTAATGTTGTTATCTTTTAACTGATCTATATTTTGACGTTCCGATAACTTCTCATTTTCATCTTCGTCGAAAAATTTATTGAGCGATTTTAGATATCCTTCGCTATTTAACTTACTGTAATTTTGGCTCAAATTAACTGTATAATTTCGACCAAGCTTTTTAAGTTTTTTGGTGTAAAGTGCACTTAAGTTAAATAATTGCTGCTCGCCTTCATTAGTGGTGTTACGATTGCCTGTATTAAGCAGCGTATTATCGCCTCTCCTTCCAATCGAATTATTGATTACACTACTTTCTGTGTTTTTCAACGTCGCATCTACCGCAACTTTTAAAGTAGAGGTAGTGTCTATCTTGACATTATACGTCGCATCAATTTTTTGCCTGAATGTATCGTTATTGGTATCTTCATCGCTATTGGTATTAAAGATAGCATTAGGCAAATTCCGTTGGTTAATGGTGTTTTTGTTGATTTTCACATTTAAGCCGCCAGCTTTGTAGTTGGCATTGATGCCTTGCTTACCATCATTCCACTTATTTTCGTAATGTACACCGCCGTTGTTGGCACGTGGTATTCCTTCGCCCCAGTAACGTCCTCCTTCATCTAAATCATCGCCGCCACCAATGAAAATCATGCCATCATCGTTCATCTCTACATTACTTGATGAGCCATATTTTCCGGCATCTTCCCATCCTAAGCCAGTTTTCCCAGTATTGCTTGAGGTAAAGTAAGCTGCAATTTTCTCCTTATTTTTGAACTTATTGATCATGGCCTGCACCTGATAAAAATCGTCGGTACCATAACCAACATCTACTTTACCGAAGTAGCCATGCTTTTTATCTTCCTTCAATACAATATTTAAGGTTTGCTTTTTTTGCCCATCATCCACGCCAGTGAAAGCAGCTTGGTCACTTGATTTCTCAAACAGCTGTACCTTGTCAACCATATCGGCCCTTAAGTTTTTGGTGACTAAAGTAGGATCATCTCCAAAAAACTCTTCGCCATCTACCAACACTTTTTCTACCGTTTTACCTTGTGCAGTAATTTTTCCCTGTGCATCCACTGTTACGCCCGGAAACTTTTTAAGCAAATCTTCCACCCGGTCGTTGGGTTGTATTTTATACGCTGCGGCATTAAATTCTGTGGTATCACCTTTGATCTTTATGGCAGCGGCTTGCCCTTTGATAATCACTTCGTTCAGCAGTTTTGCCTTAGTCTTCATATCAATGGCGTTAAAATCTATAGCGTTATTAACGGAGTCGATAGAAAATTTATTGACAAAATCAGCATACTCGGGATAAGTAACTAAAAGGATGAAATCTCCTTTTTTAATGTTTTCAAAATTAAAGCTACCATTTTGAGCGGCCCTAGTAAATTTGTAGAGCGTAGAATCTTTTGCATTAAGTACACTTACCGTAGCGTTGTGCAATTTTGCGTTTGAGGAGAGATCGATAATGAAGCCTTTTACTGAGTTGCTTTGCGCTTTTGCTATCACAGTAAATAGCAATAAGATGATGAGAGAGAGAAACGTTTTCTTCATTTGTTTAGTTTGATGAATCGCTAATATATAAACTAAATTGTTAGTTGACGTGTGTTTTAACAATTTTAACATTATTTAAGTATTCGATTTTTGTACTATATCCATTATTTCACTCCTTTTAGTTGCAGGATTTTTTAACAAAAAAGCTGCTGATTAACACTAAATTTGTACTTTAAACAACATAGAGCCATTTAAACAAAAGCCTTGGAAGAAAACGAACAGCTTCAGCCTGCCGAACTTGCAGCGAGATTTATCAATCAAACATCGCGGCACATCTTTTTAACAGGAAAGGCCGGAACGGGAAAAACTACCTTTTTGCGTGGAATTATTTCGCGTACGCACAAGCGCAGTGTGATTGTTGCCCCTACCGGTATTGCTGCTATTAATGCGGCTGGTGTAACCATACACTCGTTATTTCAATTGCCGTTTGGTGCTTTTGTTCCGCGTATTGTGCCTAACCAGGATTTGCCATCAGGTGTGCCATACAATACCCCTAAAAGTATTGTGCGCCATTTAAGCATGAATGCCGTTAAGCGTCGTATTTTACTCGATTTGGAGCTTCTGATTATCGATGAGGTAAGTATGTTGCGTGCTGATTTGTTGGATGCCATTGATTTTGTGCTTAGGTATGTGCGCAAAAACAACCAAAATTTTGGAGGTGTTCAGCTGCTGTTTATCGGCGATTTGTACCAGCTGCCTCCAGTGGTTAAAAATCAGGAACAAGAGCTGTTGGCTAAATTTTATCAGAGTCCATTTTTCTTTGATGCCTTATGCCTGCAAAGTCATCCGCCAATTTATATTGAGTTAGATAAAATTTACCGTCAATCTGACCAAACTTTTGTAGACCTACTGAATAACCTACGCAATAATACGCCTACCGAAAAAGATATCGCTTTGCTTAAAAGTCATTACCGAGAAAATTTTAAGCCAGATATCAACGAAAACTACATTACCCTAACAACACATAACAGCAAAGCCGATGCAATGAACAAACATGCCTTGGCGGAGTTAGAGGGAAGAGCCTACCGCTATACGTCAACCATTGAAAAGGAGTTTCCAGAGAGTGCGTTTCCGTTGGAGAAAACTTTGGAACTAAAAGTTGGTGCCCAAGTGATGTTCATTAAAAATGACCAGACGGGCGAACAGCGTTTTTTTAATGGCAAACTGGCTGTAGTTACTGCTTTAAAAAGCGATAGCATTGAGGTATTGCCCGAAGGGAACACCTATCCCATTAACGTGGAGCGCTATATTTGGAAGAACATCAGATACACGACCAATAAAAACACCAATGAGATTGAGGAGGAAGAAATCGGGACGTTTACCCAATATCCATTAAAATTGGCTTGGGCAATTACGGTGCACAAAAGCCAAGGGTTAACGTTTGATAAAGCTATAGTTGACATTGGTGATGCCTTTGCACCGGGACAAATTTACGTTGCACTTTCTCGTTTAAGGTCTTTAGACGGTTTGATTCTTACTTCTCATTTGAACAGTCGGGGCATGAAAGCCGATCAGAATGTGGCCTACTATTCACGTACCAAAGAACAACAGGAAAGTTTGTTAACGCAGGTGGTAAAAGAAGCCGATTTATTTTTAAAACAGTCGTTAATACAGGCATTTGATTTTAGCTTGCTGGACAATTTTGTCTATGAGCATGTATTTAGTTACAGCAAGGATGAAAAGCGATCGGTAAAACAAACGCATTTACTTTGGGCAACTCAGCTTCAACAAAATTTGATAGGGGCCAAAGTACATGCTGATAAATTTTTGAGGCAACTTGACCAGCTTTTTGTACCGAACGAAACCCATGATTTTAGCAAATTAATTGAACGGGTGGAGGCTGGCGCAAACTATTTTCTGCCGATTTTAACCTCGCAAAGCGAACTTATTTTTGAGCACATTGAGCTGGTAAAACAGCAAAAACAAACTAAAGAGTATTTAAATGAACTGCTAGACCTAGAGGCGATGTACTACGAACAGTTCAAAAAAGTGGTGCGAGCTAAAGAAATGCTAAGTGCAAAAGTGTCAAATCAGGAGTTGAGCAAAGAAAGCTTAAATGCATTGTTTGGCTTGGCTAAGCGTGAAGAACAAATGAAAAAAGCCCGTAACTTGCCAGATAAGGAACATTTGGAAAGGGAGGAAAGTACACCAATAAATAGGTTCAGAAAAAAAGCAGAAAAGGAGAAAAAGCCAAAGATAGATACGAAAGAGGTTACTTTAGCTTTATTTAATGAGGGCAAAACGCCTAGTGGAATTGCCTTTGAACGCAAAATGACAAAAGGAACAATTGAAGGGCATTTGGCGCATTACATCTCCCAAAATCAAATTAGCGCGGATAAGGTGATTGCCAAACATAAACTAGAGGTTTTGTTGCACGCCATAAGGGAACTGAAAAGTTTAAAGCTTAATGAAATACGCGACCATGTGGGTAAAGCTTATGACTTTGGTGAAATCAAAATTGCGATTGCGGCCTATTTAGCGGAAGGGGGATAGATGCGACCCACGCTCTCAAAGGGGTAGAGTGCGCAGCGCTGTAAACAACGTTCCGTCATTGCGAGGAGGGACGACGAAGCAATCTTACAACTTAGATAGCATACAATTGCATTAAGATTGCTTCGCAAAGCTCGCAACGACGTAGCGCTTATAATCGCAATGAAGGTACCTAAATAAAAAGCTCCGAATTTCTCCGGAGCCTTTATCAAAATTATAATATTTGCGCTATTCCCTCCAGCCTCCGCCTAATGCACGGTACAGGTTCACAACAGCCTGAAGTTTCTGTAATTTATCATTCACCGCATTTAGTTGTGCTGTCAATAAACTTTGTTCAGAAGTCAATACATCGGTATAATTAGTTGCAGAGCTGTATTTCAGCAACTCCTTGGTATAGTCAACGGCTTTTTCTAAGGATGCGATTTGATTAGCTCTAGAATTTTCTTTTTCAACAGCAGTTTGGTAAGCATAAAGCGCATTTGATACTTCCGATCCTGCAGTTAACATTGTTTTTTGGAAACTATAGAAAGATTCCTGCTGCGCAGCTTTTGCGGTTGCTAACCTGGCCCTGTTTTGCCCTTTGTTAAAGATAGGCTGAGTTAAGCCGCCAACAATACTGTAAAATATCGAGTTATTGAAGAAGTTTTCTAGTGTAAGCGAAGACAAACCCCCGTTTGCAGTTAAGGTAAGCTGCGGATAAAAATAAGTTTTAGCCACGTTAGTGTTCTCAAATGCAGTTCTAAACGCAAATTCTGCCTGTTGCACATCCGGACGGTTTTTCAGCAATAAAGAAGAAAGACCAACTTGTAAATCCTTGTAATCTTGCTGTGCTTCAAAGCTGGTTCTTGCGATAGGTCCAGCCGATTTTCCAAGCAAAACATTAAGTGCGTTTTCAGTTTCTCTGATGCTACGTTTCAAATCAGGAATGCTCACTTCAGCCGCATATCTGTTAGCTTCACTTTGCACAACCGCAGCACCATTTACAATTCCAGCTTCCTTCAATGCTCTGATGGCTTCTACATTTTTAATCCTGCTTGCTAAGGTTTGCTCCGTAATTTTCAGTTGCAAATCTAGCGCAAGTAGTGTGTAATAATTGTTTGCAATGGAACTTACCAATTGTGTCTGCACCGCTCGTTTTGCCGCCTCTGTTTGTAGGTAAGACGCTAAAGCCGAACGTTTGGCACTTCCTAACTTACCCCAAATATCCAGTTCCCAAGCAGTGCTCAATTGCGCTCTGTAAAGTTGGGTCTCCAATGGTATAGCAATGTTGGAAGGTAAGTTTAGGGCAGCTCTTGATTGCTTATTATCGGTAGCCGAAAGATCCAAGTTTAAACTAGGCAAAAATGCATCTTTACTTAATCTTAAATTTGCAGCGGCACTATTCATGCGTTCAATAGCACTTTTCAAATCTAAATTATTTTCAATCCCCTCTTTAATTAAAACCTGTAATTGAGGGTCGGTAAATAAAGTACTAGTTGGCAAATTGGCAATATTGGTACTGTCGGCACTTTGCACATCACGATATAAAGCATCGGATTTTAATTCTGCCGGGCGTTTATATTGTTGTGTTACGCAAGCACCTAAACTCAGCATCAAAATGCTTGCAAATAGTATCGATATTTTATGATTTCTTTTCATGTCGATGGTTAAATTAATCCTCTGGATTTCCGGTTTGCTCAAAATTTAGATGCGTTTGCTTTTCCATAACGCTATCATCAAAAGGCGATTTGCTGCTCACTTTTTCCTGTAAAGTTTGGAACACAATAAATAGTACGGGGATAATGAAAATCCCGAAAACAGTACCAAAAAGCATTCCTCCTACAGCGCCTGTACCAATTGAATTGTTACCAGCAGCACCCACACCAAATGACAACATCAATGGTAAAATACCCAATATGAATGCGAAGGATGTCATCAAAATTGGACGTAACCTAGCGGTAGCACCTTCCAAAGCGGCTTGCAAAATGGTCATTCCATTTCTTCTCCGCTCTGCGGCAAACTCAACAATTAAAATGGCATTTTTAGCTAACAAGCCTATCAGCATAATCAAGGTAATTTGGGTGTAGATGTTGTTATCAATTCCGAAAATTTTATCGAAAATAAATACACCTGCCAAACCTACCGGCAAGGATAAAATTACCGCTAAAGGCAGTACATAACTTTCGTACTGCGCACAAAGCAAGAAATAAACGAAAATCAAACACAGCAAGAAAATGAAAACGGTTTGGTTTCCGCTGGATTGCTCCTCTCTAGACAAGCCTGAGAACTCATAGCCATAACCTTGCGGTAAAATTTTAGCTGCTTCTTCTTGTACGGCTTTCAAGGCATCGCCGGAGCTATAGCCAGGTTTAGGATTACCAGTAATAGCGATAGAGGTATAAAGATTAAACCTCGAAATTGCCTGTGGACCGTAAACTCGCTCGGTAGAAATAAAACCTGTAATCGGTGCCATCACACCGCTCGGCGTACGTACATAAACGTTGTTCAAGCTTTCCAGATTAGCTCTGTATTGAGGGTCGGCTTGGTAAACTACACGATATTGCTTACCAAATTTATTGAAGTTTGAAGCGTAAACACCACCATAATAACCTTGCATTACGCTCATTACATCATTCACATTTAAACCTGCCTGTTTAATTTTGGCAACATTGGCTGTAATTAAATATTGAGGAAAATTAGGGTTGAAAGAGGTAGCTGCGTACTGAATTTCAGGACGTTGATTTAAGGCTGCTAAAAACTGATTAGATACCTGAGCAAAATTTTGGATGGTACCACCTGTTCTGTCTTGCAACTGGAACTCGAAACCACCGCCTGTACCAAAACCTTGGATGGTTGGAGGTGCAAAGAAGATGATTTTCGCTTCTTTCATGTTGGCCGTTTTGGCGAATAGTTCTCCAATAATGGTTTTCACATCGCGTTTACGCTCGTCCCAAGGTTTTAAACGGCTAATTACCATTCCGTACGAACTTCCCGAACCGCTGATCATTGCTCTGCCCACCACTTTCAGTGTTAATCTCACTTCAGGTACTGTTCTTACAATACTATCTATTTTACTCACTACTTGATCGGTTCTTTCTTGTGATGTTCCTGGTGGCAACGAAATATCCGACATGATTGCACCTAAATCTTCGTTAGGAACAAAACCTTTTGGAGTAGTGTTAAATGCCCATACAAATGCTGCAACGAACGCTAACAAGCCCAATCCGGCCAACCATTTTTTCTTGGAGAAGAAGTAAACGGCTCCTTTGTAACGGCGTGTCATGGTTTCAAAAGAAGCGTTGAATGCCGCATAAAAGCGTTTCATGAACCCTTTTTTCTCCTCGTGATCATCTTTATGTGGTTTAAGCAATAAAGCACAAAGCGCCGGACTTAATGTTAAGGCGTTAACGGCTGATAAAATGATGGATATGGCCAGTGTTAAACCAAACTGTTTAAAGAATACCCCTGACGAACCTGCAATGAAACTTACAGGAACAAATACCGCTGCCATAACCAAAGTGATGGAGATGATGGCGCCAGTAATCTCATCCATGGCGTCCAAAGTAGCTTTACGTGCCGATTTATAGCCTTTGTCCAATTTGGAGTGCACTGCTTCCACTACTACAATGGCATCATCCACAACAATACCAATGGCTAGTACCAAGGCAAATAAAGTAAGTAGGTTAATGGTAAATCCAAACAGACTCAAGAAAAAGAACGTACCAACAATAGCTACCGGCACAGAAATAGCCGGAATTAAAGTAGATTTAAAATCCTGTAAGAAAATAAATACTACGATAAACACTAAGATAAAAGCTTCCACTAAAGTGTGCAGTACTTTCTCAATGGAAGCGTCTAAGAAGTCGTTTACATTGGTTAACACTTCATATTTAATACCAGTAGGAAAATTGCCTTCAGCTGTTTGCAAGGCCTTTAGTGCACCGTCAATTACCTCTTTTGCATTAGAGCCGGCCGTTTGGTTCACGGCAAAACCTAGTGCGGATTTACCATTTAATTTAACTGACGAAGCATAACTTTGCGCACCCAATTCAATTCTTGCAACATCCTTCAGCTTTAGGACTTGCCCATTTTCTGCAGTTCTGATGATGATGTCGCCAAATTGGGTCTCATCTTTTAAGCGGCCGGTATATTTTAACGTGTATTGGAAAGATTGCTGTCCTTGCTCCCCTAGTTGTCCGGGAGCGGCTTCAATATTTTGATCCGCAAGCGCAGCACTAATATCACTTGGGATTAGTCGATAAGCCGCCATCACATCAGGCTTAAGCCATAAACGCATGGTGTAAATTGACTGTCCAAATGCGTTTACATCACCTACGCCGGTCACCCTTTTAATTTGAGGAATGATGTTGATTTCTGCATAGTTCTGCAAAAATTTCTGATCATAAGCTGGATCTTCACTGTTAAGGGCAAAAATCAATACGTTACTGGATTGTCTTTTTGCGGTAATCACACCAGCTCTAGTTACCTCAGCAGGAAGTAAACTGGTAGCCCTAGCCACACGGTTTTGTACGTTTACGGCAGCTAGATCGGGGTTAGTGCCCAATTTAAAGTTTACGGTAATGGTAGCCGAACCATCGTTTCCTGCAGATGAAGTCATGTAGGTCATGTCTTCCACACCGTTAATTTGTTCCTCCAGCGGTACTACCACACTACTCATTACTACATCGGCATTGGCACCTTGGTAAGACGCTGAAACCTGCACCGTTGGCGGCGCAATTTCTGGATATTGTGAAACAGGCAAAGTAATGATACCCAATACACCCAAAATCAAAATGATGATGGAGATTACGGTAGAAAGTACTGGCCTTTCGATAAATTTTTTAAACATGAGACTTTGTTGGAATGTTTGAAAGTTGAAACGTTGTTAAATTCGCAACCTTTCTACTTTACAAAAAATGTAACTTATTTATTTTTCGCCTCCGCAAATACAGAGTCTGCCGATTTTACTTGTTGCTTAATTTTATCGCCATCTTTTAATGAAGCAAAACCTTCCAATACAATTTTATTTCCAGGTTTTAAGCCTTTAGTAACCACATAGTAATTGCCTTTGGTAAGCTCCATAATTTCCACGTTGGTTGATTTAACGCCACCGGTATCGGTCACTAGGTAAACAAATTTTTTACCCTGGATATCGGTAGTCGATTTTTGCGGTACCAACAAAGCATTTTCCACATATTGTGGGATGCGAATAGAGGCGCTGGAGCCAGAGCGCAGCAAACCGTTAGGATTAGGAAACGTAGCTCTTAAACTAGATGAACCAGTAGCGGTGTTGATTTGCCCGCTAACAGTTTCTATCTTTCCTTTTTCTGTGTAAATGCTACCATCAGCCAACACCAAAGTTACACTTGGAATTTGCTTGATTTTGTCTTCTAGCGTACGCCCTTTAGTATTTCTTGCAATTTGTAGCAGCTGCTTTTCATTCAAAGAGAAATAAGCATAAACTTTGCTAATGCTCGAAACTGTTGTTAATGGCTCTTGACTTGTGCTGCTTACCAAAGCTCCCACTTTGTAAGGGATGGTGCCAATTACACCATTGGTAGGACTGCTCACCACAGTGTAGCCCAAGTTTACCTTTGCATTAACCAAAGCAGCTTTAGCTTGAGCCAAATTTGCCTTCTTTGCAGTAAGGGTTAGGGCAGCATTATCTAAGTCGAATTTACTGATGATATCTTTTTCAACCAGTGGCTTAGTTTTATTGTATTGCAGTTGCGCTGCATTTACTTCTGCTTCGGCACTGCTAATAGCCGCTTGTGCAGTACGTACTGCTTGCTCATATTGTGGAGCATTAATTTTAAATAAAGGCTGTCCTTGCTTTACGGTTGCACCTTCATCTACATAAATTTTCTCAATAAAACCATCAATTTTTGGTCTGATGTCTACATTTTGTTGTCCTTCTAGCGTAGCAGGATAATCGCTTTCCAGTGTAGTATTCATGGCGTCAATTTGCACTACCGGATAATTCTGTGGACCAGTGGGTGCACCCGCCTTCGGATCTTTATTTCCCGAACTGCAAGCTGCCAAAAATAGGGCTGTGCCCATCAGCGATAAATAAATTGAGGATTGTTTCATATATGTATTGTAATTGAGGTTGTTTAATGGAATATACTTTCTAAAATAATTTGCTTCCGGTCAGCAATAAGTTTGTTGTATTTTTCTTTGGAGATATCTAATAGCTTTTGATAAAGCGGTGTCATGATCACCGGAAATGCCATCAATGAGAAGAGGTTGAACATAAACTGAATTGGATCACCTTTTTTAATGGTTCCTTTTTCCATTTCTTGCGCTATTTCTTGTAGAAAATGCGCTAAAGCAGCACTTTTTTTCTTCTCCTTCAACGCAAAATTTTTGCTGCATATTTCGGTGATCAAAAACGATTCTCTGTACGGATATTTCATGAGTTCTTTCATGTAAACATCAATAAACAGATTTAGCTTTTCTTTAAAAGGTATCTTATCGTAAAGCACCTTATCCAATTGTAATTTCAAACCATCAACCGCTTCCCTGTAAACGGTTTGAAAAAGTAAATCGCGGGAGCGGAAATAATAATTGATCAAGGAACGGTTAACGCCAGCTGCATCGGCAATTTCTTGCGTAGTAGCATGTAGGTAGCCTTTACTAAAAAAAAGCTCCTTGGCGGTTTGTTTAATCAGTTCTTCCTTGCTCAACATGTTGACTTTTTTGTTTAACAAAATTGTTAAACGCCAAAATTAGTTTTGAGTTTGATTTGCAAAGTCAGGGAAATCTCATTTAATCGTTTGATTAATTTTTGTCGTGTAAATGTTACACGAACCATATCGGAAGACATTCGCAATCCGTTTTGTATTTTACTTACAATGAAGAGCTTAATTTAGTAAGCGTATTATTTTATCGATTGTACTGCATGCGATTATGGAAGTGAGATTATTTTATCAAGACAATATTTATAGCTCACCACCAATCTTATGCGTTTAAATTATTTCGACCTACAAAATTCTATGGTACCGTGTTTTTTTCCCCTCGGTAATTTATCAAACATTGGAGGAGTTTGAAATGTGCACTGGAATAGCGCAATAGGTAGATGTAGGATCTTTGCGAACTTTAGAAAATATAGGAGATTGTAGGCAGTACCATTTCGCCTAGCGAACCAGATGTGGCACTGGTTGTTTTCACTACTGTTTCATCTCGGTAAATTTTGATTGTAGCCGTTTGTGCCGGTGCTCCTGTGGTAGAAGCTTGCGCACCTATGCCAACACTTAACACCTTGCTTTCATAGGTTACTTCCTTTGACCAAGGTAACGCAACATTGGCAATCCTTGTCGCTCCGTTAATATTGTCGCTATAAATCACGTCAAATTTTCCAGTAAAATTCCCGGTTATTTCATATCTAATTTTACGGGACAAGGTGTTTTGATCAGGATCTTTCTTCTTGCAAGAAACTAAAATTGCAAATGGCACAATAAGTGTAAATAATAACTTTTTCATCGATTTTTAATTTAAATAATGGGGTTGAATTGTTTTTTAGGTAATGATACGGGGGCACACGGCTTAAGCATTCCTACTTGTTCAACTGGTATTTTAACAAGTCCATCTTAATTTGGGCATATGATAAAATACAGCGTTGGTTATTTTCGGGCTAAAAGTTGAATCCGAAATGAAATCCTGGCTCTCCAAATACAAATTTTGACCATTTATCGTCTAGCTCCTTAAATCCGTTAGGCAATTGGGTATGATAGGCACGATGCGTAATTGCTACGGAAGGCTGAATGAAAAATTTATCTTTTAAAAGTTTGATATGGTAACCCAAACGGTAGGTATTGAAAATCTGAAATCCATTGTCAATTTGTCTTCCCTGTTCGTTTTTAAATACTTGCAAAGTAGGCATTACATTGAGTTCAGCATAAATGCCTTGCCAAAAAAAACGCTGGTAAACTAATGAAATGCCATACTCACGCACATAGCCTGGAAATTTCTCTTCTGCCTTTCCGTACGATTTGTTAAAAATAGGATTGATGCCATTTGGCCAAGCATATTTCCACGTTTTTGGTTCAAGGGAAATAACATCTTTTGCTGTAATACGATAACCTATATTGAGCTGCACAAAATTAGGGGGATTAGTGGTAGACAAATTGCCCAATAGAAATAATGTGCTGCCAATGAACCAGCGTTTATATGTGCTGTCTGTTTTGGTGTATTGTGCTTTAAGTTGAAAAGTACTTGCTATAAGCAGCACAATGAAGCCAAGGAATAAAATTCTCTTTTGCATTTTTTTAGCCTATTGTTATACTATAATTTAAAGTGATTAGGTGGGTTCCCAGGTTCTTTTAAAGGATTTTAGAAGTTAAACCCAAAATCAAGCCCTGGTTGAATAAAATAATTAGGCCATTTTTTCTCTACTGATTTAAAAGATGCTGGTACATTGGTTCGCAGCGGCCAATAACTGCATCCAATAGCTGGCTCAAAAAAGAATCGGTTTTTGAGAAATTTGAATTGGTAGCCTAAATAGAAATCTAAATATAACGTGAACCCGTTTCCAATTTTCTTTTTATCCTCGTCCATGTATTTCTCAAAGGCATTTAAAGCATAAAGTGAAGTATATATTCCTTTCCACCAAAACCTTTGATAACCTATTTGAGGCGCAATGATACGGGCACTTCCAGGATAATTGAGCCCTGGCGCATCAAATGATGGGCCGAAAGGAATACCTAATGGCCATGCGTAAACCGATCTTTTGAACCTAACATGAACAACATCTTTAGGAGTAATCCTGTATCCGGCATTTAATTGAATATACGCTGGATTGTTTGTTTTATCGAAATTACCAAGGAGTAAAAGGGTGCTTCCGATGAACCACTTTTTAGAGGTGCTGTCTGGTACGCTATTTTGTGCTTTAATTGGGGAGGCGCTCGCTATCAGAACGGTAAATGCAAGCCATAGTAAATTTTTCTGCATATCTTTTTGGATTTAATGATAATGCAAAAGTAGATTGGCGAGATATGATAACTCGTTAACTTAAGTTTAGAAATGAGCGTCAGTTCTTTTTTTCAAAAATCCTTGCCCGTATTCTACTCAGAGATTGCGGCTTGATGCCTAAATAGCTTGCCAATTGATGCTGTGGAACCCTTTGAATAAGATCAGGCCTATTCTTGATAAGGTTGAGATACCTCTGTTCTGGTGAAGAAGTTTTAAATTCATCAAAGTCTACTCGTTCTTTCGCCAATAGCTCTTCGGATAAAATCCTACACATGGTATCAAACTTCGGAAATTTGCTGTTGATTTCCATTCCAACATCCGCGTCTGAAATTAAAATAATACTATCTTCCACACAGCTGATAAAATAATCGGACGGGGTATTATTGGTAACGCAGTGAGGTGTTAAGGCGTCCAGTTCAGTGTAAAAAGCAGTTGTTTTCTCTTCCCCATCTATGATGTAGTAGGTTCTGATACATCCTTTTAATACAAAGTAGTTATCCCTTGACCTCTGCCCCTCTTTTAACAAAATCGTCCCTTTCTTAACGGAGTGAAATAGATTTAACGATAGTATAGCATTCTTTTCATCTTCATTAATTGAAATGTATTTTGATATAAAATCAAACAAGATTTCTTCCATTGTTGTAAAATTACCTTGTACTATAAATTGATTTCGCCTTCAAAAACTTTCTCTGCCGGGCCGCATAAAAACACCTCGGTAAACTTTTGTCCATCGTAACTAAAATTGATTTCCAAATTACCTCCAAGTACGGTTACTGGTGTTACGACCTGCCCTATTTGGTTCTGCTTTTTTGCCATAGCCATCGCTACGGCTGTTACTCCTGTTCCGCAAGCATAGGTTTCATCTTCCACGCCACGCTCAAAAGTTCTTACAAACAAATGTGAAGGTTTACGCTCTACAAAGTTGACGTTAATACCTTCGGTTTTATAAGTCTCGTTGTTTCTAATTTGATAGCCCGCCTCGTAAACATCTAAGCTTTCCAAGCCGCTTACCTCTTGTACATAATGTGGTGAGCCAGTATTCAAAACAAAAGCGTCACCATCGGTATGGATAGCCTCTACATCAATCATTTGTAGTTCAACCCAATTTCCTTCCGCTGAAATTTTGGCATAATGAGGACCATCAACTGCCAAAAAATTAGTCTCCGTGTCAAAAATTCCTAGATACTTTGCAAAAGCAACGATGCATCTTCCTCCATTGCCGCACATGCTGCCTACATTTCCGTCAGAGTTGTGGTAAACCATCTCAAAATCATAATCTTTGCTATCCAATAAAAACATCAAACCATCAGCTCCAATGCCAAATCTCCGATCGCAAAGTTGAGCTACAACGTTATTATCAATGTTTTTTAAGGGAGTTTCACGGTGATCTATCAATATAAAATCATTTCCGGCACCCTGATATTTATAAAATTTGATGTTCATTATACGATTAGAGTTAGATGGTGATATTTTTATATGCAAAAAATGAATAAAAATTTGAGCTAATTACTTTAACATTTTTTAACATGTAATCAGACCTTATTATGATACAAATATCGTTCATATGGTATTAAATTTGACTAAACAACTTTAAAAAAGATTTCATTTTAAAAATTAACATACAATGGAAATTAAAAAAATAGGATTAATTGCTTTGGCTGCCTCTTTTATAGGTGGTGCAGCTGCAATTGGCGCCTATAAATTAATAGAGCGCCCAAATGATAGCTTTACATTGGCCGACAGACAAAAGACCATGTTTGCTAGTAACGTATCAGGGATTTCATCAGCTGGTGCGCCTGATTTTGTACAGGCTGCCGCTGCTGTTTCGCCTGCGGTAGTGCATATTAAAACTACTTACCAAGGTAAATCAAGCAGAGACAGCGGCATGCCAGATATGTTTGAGCAATTTTTTGGTTTTGGTGGTGGTATGCAACGTGGCCCTCGCCAACCACAAGCAGCATCGGGCTCGGGGGTAATTTTAACGCCTGATGGTTATATTGTAACCAATAACCACGTGGTAGATAATGCCGATAAAATCGAAGTAATTTTATCTAACCGCCGTAAGGCTACCGCTAAAGTAATTGGTAAAGATCCAAATACTGATTTAGCTCTAATTAAAGTAGACGTAGATAATTTACCTTATGTAAAAATGGGTAATTCCGATAACGTTCAAGTAGGCGAGTGGGTATTAGCAGTTGGCTTCCCGCTGGATTTACAAACTACCGTAACTGCAGGTATTGTAAGCGCTAAAGCTCGTAATATTGGTATTTTAAACCGTGATAACGGGATGATGACCGAAGAAGAATACGATGAATTTAGAAGAACTGGCAAACAGCCGTCAAGAACAAACAACTCAATTGAATCCTTCATTCAAACCGATGCGGCTATCAATCCGGGGAATAGCGGTGGTGCCTTGGTTAACGCTAATGGAGAACTAGTTGGCATCAACGCGGCCATTGCATCTCAAAGCGGCAGAAATGAAGGTTATGGCTTTGCTATCCCAATTAATTTGGCTAAAAAGGTATTGGAAGATTTCAAAAAATTTGGTTCAGTTAAACGTGGTTTTATTGGGGTAACTTTTACCGCCTTAGATGCCGATGTAGCTGAAGAATTGAAAATCAAAGAGAATACTGGTTTATACGTTAGAGATGTATTGCCAGGTGGTGCTGCGGCAGCTGCAGGCATCAAAGAAGGTGATATCATCAAGAAGGTAGAAGGTATCTCTATCTATGATTCTCCGGATTTGCAAGAGCGTATTGGTCGTATGAGTCCTGGTGATAAAGTAGCTCTAACCGTACTTAAAGCAGATGGCTCTACTAAGAACATCAATGTGACTTTGAAAGGTGAAAGCTCAGTAGCCTTAGCTGCAAAAACAGAAAGCAGTAAGTCTACAGGCGCTAGCATTAGTAAGTTGGGCGCAAGCTTTGCACCGGCTACTGCAGCACAAAAAGCTAAATACGGCGTTAAAAATGGCGTAGTGGTAACTAATGTAGTTCCTGGTCAAATGTTCGATTATTGGGGCGTTAAAAAAGGCCTAATCATTACAAAAATTAATGGTAAAGAGGTAAATAGCGCAGCAGATATCGAAAAAGCATTGCCAACATCGAGAGATGGAAGAACCACCATTGCTGGCGTAAGCGACGAAGGAGCCTTTACTTTCTCGTTCAACGGAAACTAATTGCACAACATATATATTTAAGGGATATTCGTTTAACGGATATCCTTTTTTTATTTTTCGGAGCGCTGAATTTCTTGCAAACTCCAGTCAACACAAAATATTCGTTAATTAGCATAATGAAAACATTAGTAGTAGCAGCCACCAAAAATGAAGTTGAATTAACTATTGACCAATTTTCTTGTACTGGAGATCATTTTATGGAATCCGAAAAGTTTGATATCTTAATTACTGGTGTAGGAATGGTAGCTACTGCATTTGCGCTAGGGCGGCATCTAAGCAAAAAATATGATGTAGTACTTAACGTTGGTATTGCTGGAAGCTTCGACCGATTGATTTCATTAGGTGAATTGGTGAACGTAACCGAAGATACATTTTCAGAATTGGGCGCCGAAGATCATCAAGATTTTATTAGTCTGCCTCAGCTAGGGTTTGGGGAAAATACATTTCATTCTTTGCAAAATAACATACCTCATTTGAAAAAGGTGAAGGGAATAACCGTGAATAAGGTACACGGGAATGCATCAAGCATTGCCAAAATCGAAGAGTTATACCAACCGCAAACTGAAAGCATGGAAGGAGCCGCGGTATTTTTCGCTTGTCAGCGTATGGGCATTCCGGTTTTGCAGGTGCGTAGCATTTCCAATTATGTTGAACCTAGAAATAGGGCTAACTGGAATATTGGCTTGGCAATTAAAAACCTGAACGATTGGCTGATCGAATACTTAGCAAAAATATAGGCATGATTTAATTGTCATGTTAAATGCATAACACGATAAAAAGATTGGCAAGTTTACAACGAACAAGTAATTTTACCACATGCAACTTACACTCGGCTTTTCTCCCTGTCCAAACGATACCTTTATTTTCGATGCTTTAATTCATCATAAGATAGATACCGAAGGTTTAAGTTTTAAAGTTTATTTTGATGATGTAGAAACACTTAATCAAAAAGCATTAAATGGCGAGCTGGATATCACTAAATTGAGCTTCCATGCCTTGGCCTACGTGGCAGAAAAATATGCTCTATTAGATGCTGGCAGCGCTTTAGGCTTTGGTGTTGGACCGCTACTAATTTGCAAAAAAGAAAATGCTGAAAATATACTGAAAGAGTTGCAAAACGGAGAAAGAGCCGCTCAACTCAGGGTTGCAATTCCTGGCAAATATACCACAGCGAATTTTTTATTAGGGATAGCATATCCGCAGCTGACCAACAAAGTTGAAATGGTGTTTTCAGCTATTGAAGACGCTTTAGTAAACGATGAAATTGATCTGGGACTGATTATCCACGAAAACAGATTTACTTATCAGGCAAAAGGTTTGCACAAAGTGACGGATTTAGGTACGTATTGGGAAGAATTTTCCGGTTGTGCTATTCCATTGGGCGGCATTGTAGTAAATAGAAATCTACCTATCGAAATTCAACAAAAAGTAAATAGCTTGATTAGAAAGTCTGTTGAGTTTGCTTTCGCGGATCCAAAATCCTCCCTTTCCTTTATACGTCAACATGCCCAAGCCATGGAGGAAGATGTGATGTATAAACATATTGAGTTGTATGTCAACAAATACTCTGTAGATTTAGGAATTGAAGGGAAAAAAGCAATAAATACGCTTTTTAAGGTTGCCGCCGAAAAACAGGTAATTCCACAGCTGTCGAAAGGCTTATATGTGAATTCTTCTTCTGTCAGCGAGTAAAAACCATTACTGGTTGCAAGGGCCTTCAGGTATGGTTTTAGTTAATTTAAGCACTTTGGTAACCACCATCGTCGAGTCGTAACCGCCGGTAATTGTGGTAGTGTCAGATTTAACTAAATGTGCTTCAACTTCGATATAAACGGGAGTATAAGGCTTTTCGAAACCTTGCTCAGTGTACTCTAGCTCCAGATTTTTTGCACTATCTGCCACCCAGTATTCACGTCCTTCGTCGCAATCGGTAAACGATTTCACCTCTGGACCATAACTATAAAGCCCTTTAAAGACTAATGTTTTACCTTGTTGTTCCTGAGATTTTTCGTTACCACTACATGCCCACAACAAACCTAACGCAAACAATATAAAAACGAACTTTTTACTAGTACACATATGCTTAAAGATCTTGATTGATATGATCTGTTTTCTTCACGCTTAAATTTGATGCCAAACCTGCGGCAATAAACGAAAAAAAGCTAACTGTAATAAAAACTAAAACAAAATCCTTCCAATTTAACGCTACAGGATAAGCATTAGAAATGGCAAAATCTGCCTCTCCCCCCATTTTTATCATGCCATAAGTTTTCTGCAATTGGCAAAAAACAAATCCTATCAATATGCCAAATATACAACCTGTGATTGTAATCATCATACCCTCAGCTAAAAAAATTCTTTTAATCAACCTTTTACCCGCCCCTAAACTTATCAGTACCGAAATATCTTTTTGCTTATCTATCACTAACATAGTTAACGATCCAATGATATTAAAAATTGCTATTATTAGGATGAAAGTGAGAATAATATAAACCATCCATTTTTCTGATCCTAGCAAATTGTATAGTGCTTGGTTCTGTTCGATTCTGTTTTTCACTACATATTTCGCACCCAATTGCTCGGCTATGTCTAATTTCAATTTTTCAGCATCGATGTTTGGCTTTACATTTATCTCAATAGCTGATACATTAACTGGCTCTCCCAACAATTCTCTTGCAAAGCTAAGCGGCACTATTAACTGTCCGTCGAAATCTTGTTGCACTTGAAAAACTCCGGCTGGAGATATACTCAACGCGGTAAACTCATCTAAGGGATTTACAGTGTTACCCGTGGCGCCCTTTTTGGGCGAAAAAATTTGTAACTGCTCAAATGGATCAGCAGGGTTAACGCCCAAAAAAGCTTGCAATGCAGAGCCCACGACTGCCTGCGGCTGCCCTATCTTATTGTGCAGCACAAAAACACCATCCATGGTAACGCTATCCAAGCTGTTGTTTTTCAAAAAATCGTCACTTACACCTTTGAGTAATGCAGGTGTTTGTTTCTCATCATAGCGAACCAACACATTTTGAGCAAGCACTTCGCTAAACGAATAAATAGAATGATCTTTTTTTAGCTGTCCAAAATATTGAGTATTTGGATTGAAAGTCTTCCCCTCGGCAGGCGAAATTACAATTTGCGGAGTAAAACTGTTGAACATCTTTAGCACCACTTCCTCAAAACCATTAAATACGGATAGAATAATAATCAATGCTGCACTTCCTACCATTACTCCCAACATTGAAATTGCAGAAATGATATTAATGGCATTGGTAGACTTTTTCGCAAAGAGATACCTACGGGCTATATAAAACGCAGTGTTCACTTGGTAAAGATAGGGAAAAAAGGTGGAGGGTGTTTAAGGTTAAAACTATAGATACAACAGAAATAAAACATGAATTTAACCGATTAAACATTTCAGTTGTGAGCTAAAAAGTCACATTTTTGGAATTATAGTTTTTTTTTTTGAAGTTTCGCCAAATAATTTTTGTTTAACTAAAAACCTTTTAAGCATGAAAAAATTAAACTTAGAACAAATGGAAAAAATTGAGGGAGGATTTCCTTGGTGGGGAACTTATTGTGATTACAGTAAAGTTGTCGATTACTCAATTAATGAAGTTGGAGAAGTAGGCGGGGGTAATTATCAAGAATTTTGTTGGTACTCTTGTGGATATTATGTATTGGGGGTAAAAGTTGGTGATAGACCAGATGCATTTGGAACTTGTCCTTCAGGTTGGTAACAATAAACTCTATTTAATCAAACCAGTTGAAACTAACGTTTAATTGGTTTGATTAACATTTATGATTATGAGATGAGAAACAATTCGTTCCTAATTCTATTTCTTTGTGCACTAGGTTTTATCTGCCAAGCACAAACAAAAGGTAATCCTCTTTGGCAACCGAGAATAGTTGATGCCAATAGCTTAGTTGTATTAGAGACTGCCAACATATCAATCAATAGAAAAATTGACTATCCTATCAATAGTCAAGGTGTTGCAAACATCCCATTAGAAAGTATTAATGAGGGAGATAGTATTTTCATTAGCTGTATGGGATTTAAAACATTGAATTTATTTGTTCAAAACAAAAAAAACTTACTCCATATAATTGAACTTACACCAGTAAGTTATGGCCTTAAAGAGGTTAAAATTTCAAAGTCAAAAAATAAATTAAAGGAAATAACCGTTGGGACACAAGCCTTTAGCATTACCAGTAATGGTGTATATTACGATAGTAGTTTTGGACTTTACATCAATAATAAGGATAAACAAACAGGATTTATCAATGCGGTTAATATTAAGATGTTTGACCGTTCAAACGGTATAGAAATGCCATTCAGACTGAGGCTATATAAAAAGGAATTGGGGGAAACCTTTCCAAGGCTAGAACTAATGGAACCGATGATTTTGCAAAATGTTAAAAAAAAGCGATGGTTTAATATTGATTTATCTCACTTAGGCATTAAGCTACCCGAAGAAGGATTTTTTATTGTTGTTGAAATATTAGATAAAGAATATTATAGCGGCAAATTGGTAAAGTCGTTTGGCTCATACGTCAGTCAAATTCCTAATTTCGCTGAAACCACTTTTCCGAAGGCTTATAATAAAGATAATTATAGCATAACTATGTCGACAAGAAGTAAAAGATGGTTTTTAAACAGCAAAACCGAATACCAATTTCAAGCTAAAATTTTAACATACGATGAATAAAATATTTCAGCATCGTAGTTTTTCCCTTTACTGTTTGGGTTTTCTAACATTAAGCTTTTTTTGCATTTCCTACCTAGCCTCGTTATACGTCTTCAATGTATACCATTTCTCTTACAAAATATTTATTGTTCCCACTCTGGTTTTTTGGAGTTCGGCAATTACATTCCTATTACTTTTTTCCACGTTAAAAGTCAACAACATCAGCCTAAGAAAAAGCATTCTTTTTAAGGCTATCCTAGCTGGAACAACGATATACTTGCTGCAATATTTAGCAGAGTTGATTTGGCTAATTTATAACAAACAACACTACCAACCGTACTACCTTCATAATTTTAGTTCGCTATCGCTTTACCAATTATACCATCCAATAGATTTGCCTAGTTACCTTATTTATCCTATGCAGATCATCAACCTTTGGGAGGTAATTTATATACTAACCATAGCATTTATAGCAAAAAAGCTAACCGAAAATCAAATCTCTAAATTAGGACGTACTTTGGCTATCACTTATTTTTTAGGGCTTTTCTCTTGGTTTGTTATTGTGACGTTTATCAATTTAATTAACCAACCGTCATGAGTAAAAAATTCTATCTATTTTGTTTCTTTGTAATTTGTGTATCAGCGATACTACTTTATTTTATCATTATTAAAATAAAAGCTCAACCTAATGCAGCGCAATTACCCAATTTTACTTTTCAAACTTTAAATGGCCAGCTATATACCCAAAGACAATTACCAGAAAAAGAATATTATTTAGTACTTTACTTTTCGACAGATTGCCATTATTGCACAGATGAAATGGATGATATAATTAAGCAAAAACAATGGTTTGCCAATTGTTACGTTCTGCTCGTATCGCCGTCAACCATTCAACAACTCAACGCTTATCATCAATACCTCGCCAACAAAGGCATCAACTACGAAATTTTAAATGATAGCAAATATCAATTCTCCCATTATTTCGGACCAGCGAACATACCTACAATTTATTTATATTCAAGAAATAAGCGCCTAGTCAAAAAATTCAATGGTGGCACTACGGCAAAAAACATCTACTCATTTATCAATGCCAAATAAGTCAATATTAAAAAAATACAAAAGGGCTTTGGTTTTACAGCAAGACCAGACTGATTGCGGTGTAGCTTGTCTACTTAGCTTGGTAAATTTTCATGGAGGTAATAGCAATCTTGAAAAACTCCGTGAACTTAGTGGTACTAACACTGTAGGCACAACTTTGCTAGGCTTATACCAATGTGCACAAAAAATTGGCTTCGACACAGATGCCTACGAAATAGGCCTGCTTCAGCTCAAATTAGTTGAGAAGCATTGCATATTACATGTTATAAACGAAGGCAACCTACAACATTATATTGTTTGCTTCTCCTACAATCCGCCCTCTTTAGGTAGCCTAGAAGGAACGTTCACTATTGGCGACCCCGCAAAAGGCATCATAACGCTCAGCGAAAAAGAATTAGAAAAAATTTGGCAAAGTAAAGCCTTATTGACTTTAAGCCCCAATCAAAGTTTTATCCTTTCTACTCAAGCAAATAAAGCAAAATGGCAATGGTTTAAAACATTAATCAAACCAGACGTAAATATTTTAGGTCTGACGATGCTATTGGGCATTATTTCAACCATACTCGGGCTGGCAATTGCCATATTTTCGCAAAAACTCATAGACCAAATTATACCTTCTGGAAACATAACTAAACTAATTACTTCCCTAATTGTTTTATTTTTCGTTTTATTAATACGCACAGGAATGAGCTATGTTAGAACACATTTTCTTTTGCTACAAAGCAAAGATTTTAACAATCGTATAGTTGGCAATTTTTTTAATGCTTTGGTTTATCTGCCAAAATCTTTTTTTGACACCCGAAAAACGGGAGATATGATTACGCGAATGCAGGATACTTCACGCATTCAGCGTAACATTGGCTTTGTTACCGGCTCATTTTTTATAGATATTATTGTCTTACTTTCTACTTCATTTTTTTTGATTACCTACTCTAAAACAATTGCGATTATTACTTTTTGCTTTATTCCTGCAATTGTTTTGCTAATACTGAGTTATAGCAAGCCGATTAAAAAACATCAACAAGAAGTAATGGCTTATGGCGGCATTAACCAAAGTAATTACATAGACACTTTTAATGGTATTTCGGTTATTAAACAACACCTACTCGAAACTACATTTACACAAAAGATAAAAACCGTATATGGTAGTCTTCAAGAAAAAACATTGGCTATGGGTAAAACGGGTAATCGTTTTACAATGGCAAATGATATACTTGGTATCATCTTAAACATAGTGCTGATAGGCACTGCTTCTTTTATGGTGCTGAATAAGCAACTCAAAATTGGTGAGATGATGGCAGTTATTTCGCTCTCAGGATCTTTAATTCCGGCAGTGGCAAGATTATCTCAAATTAACTTGCAGTTACAAGAAGCTAAGGTGGCTTTCGACAGAATGTATGATTTCAGCTCTATACAGCCAGAATTTGTTGAAGAAAAAATTGCACATATAGAGTTTAATCAACTAGAGGCAAAAAACATCTCTTTCAGGTTTGCTGGACGAAAACCAATATTAAAAGATGTAAGCATTAATCTAAGAAAAGGCGAAATAGTTGCGCTGCTTGGCGAAAGCGGATGTGGCAAAAGTACGACTTTGACTATTTTAGAAAAATTCTATGAAATTGAACAAGGAAAAATTACCATTAACGGAATAGATTTAAACCAGCTTTACACACCGTCATGGCGAAATATCATTGCAGTAGTCCCACAAGAAATAAAATTATTTAACGGCACTGTAATAGAAAATATTGCACTGGGTCTAAATCCTTTAGAAGAGATGAACAAAGTTGTACGCTTTTGTCGGGATTTAGGTATAGAGTCATTCATAATGCAATTCGCTCGAGGTTACACCACAATTATCGGAGAAGAAGGGGTGACCTTATCTGGTGGGCAAAAGAAGGTTATAGCGATATGCCGAGCACTTTATAAAAACCCACAAGTTTTGCTCTTAGATGAAGCCACTAGCGCCATGGATAGAAACATGGAAAACTTTATACTTAATCTCATAAAGAAAGAACAAATTAAAGGTCTTTCGGTATTAATGGTTACACACAAAGCATCTGTTGCGAAATTGGCTGATCGTATTTATGTGATTGAAAATGGTGTAACTAATGTACATGGTACTCCGACGGAATTGGCAGCGACCGATAATTTTTTCAGCCAATTGATATCGGAAACGACGATTTAATAAACTATCCCACTAAAAAAGGATTGTTTACCTTTTCGTACCCAATAGTTGTGCTTGGACCATGCCCCGGGAAAACTTCGCAGTCATCTGGCAACACAAACAAGTTGTTCTTTATGCTTTCTATCAATTGTTGATGGTTGCCGCCCGGCAAATCTGTACGGCCTATGCTTCGGAAAAAAAGCACATCGCCACCTATGAGAAAATTTTCGTTCTTAGCATAAAAACACAGATGCGCCGGAGAATGACCCGGAGCGAACATTAATTCAAGCTCGCTATTGCCAAAGCTAACCTTGCCGGTTTCACCCAAAAACACTTCTGGCTCGGGAGAAACTTCGTATCTAAATCCCATTTGTGGTGCATAGCTCACCACACGGTGAAGTAAAGGCAATTCGCCAGCGTGAAATTGAGGTTTTAACCCCCATTGATCGTAAACAAATTTATTTCCCAATACATGATCAATATGGCAATGCGTATTAAGCAACAGCACTGGTTTTAAACCCTGATTCCTAATAAAATCTACTAATTCATTTTGCTCAAAACCTTCATACATTCCCGGATCAATAATGGCACATTCTTTCGTATCATCGAACAAAACGTAGGTATTTTCTTGGTAAGGATTAAAGGTAAACTGTTTTAGATTAATCATTTTGCTGCCTTTTTAAATTTGGAAGGGTTTAACGTTGCAACTTTACAACTTTACAACTTTACAACTTTATAACATTTTAACAAAAATTACCTCTTCCACTGAAACGTCTCAATCAATTGATCGATATCTTTCTTTATAAATTTAACCACTGGCTGGATTGAATCATATTGCGGCCGCTCATTAAAATAGAGGGCGCCCCGCAAATAGTGGTTTACACTATCCGTTAAAAAAAATTGCACTGACGATGCGGTATTACCTTCTATGCTGTAGTAAATGCCGTAAACTTTTTTATCAGGGAAATTAATTAAACGTTGATCTATCGCATCAGCTTTAATGGTATGTTTCATGGCCAATGTACGGGCGTTCTCCGTCATTTCGTTATACGTCTTCGGCGAAAAAACGTCATAATAGGTGATATGCAATACGCCATTAAACTGTGGAAATTCTAAATTTTTCCAACAGGGTTGAGCATTTTTATCGGTGTCTGTACTGAGCTTGGCGTAAGTTGGATAGCTAAAGCTATACGCACAACCATCATTAAAAATCTGGTATTCTTTTTTCGGAAAATTAATACGGAAATATCCTTTAGGCTTTGGAGTTGATACCTTTTCGCCACTGCAGGCTGACAATAGCGCTATAGATAAAACCAAACAGAAAAAACGAAGTGATGCCATAATTATATGTAATGATGATTTGATAATTCGAGATTGTTGCCCTTACTTCCAATTACATTGTCAAATCATCGCATTTGCTCATTATCAAATCTGCTTGTTCCAAATTTCCCAAGAGCGCTCTGCTTGTAAATGTAGCATTTCTAAACCGTTTTTTATAGCCGCTCCCTGTGCTTTTGCTTTTGCTAAAAACTGAGTTTCCTCAGGATTGTAAACCAAATCGTAAGCTAAATGTTGATCAGATAAATGCTGATAGGGAATTGGAGGAAACGATTCTAAATTAGGGAACATTCCCAAAGGAGTAGTATTCACCAGGATTGTATACTCTTCAAGCACGTCTTTGGTTACGCTAGAATATAGCACCGCATTAGGTTGTGCATTTCTCACTACAGATATAAACGGAATTCCTAGCTGGTTAAACACATACTTCACCGCTTGCGCTGCTCCTCCATCGCCAAATATTAAAGCTTTTCGGTGATGAGATTTCAATAAGGGTTTCAAGGACTCTTCAAAACCATACACATCAGTATTGTAACCTTTCAACTCAGGTTGTGCACCCGACTGATCAATGGAGATGCAATTTACTGCTCCAATTTTTTCAGCAGCATCATCCATTTCGGTGAGGTATGGCATTACGCTCACCTTATGAGGTATAGTTACATTTAAGCCACATAACTTTGGATCGGCTTCAATTAAATCAAGTATTTCCTTAGCTTGCGGAATAGGATGAAGTTCATATTTGCAATTTGAAATGCCTTCGGCAGCAAATTTATCTGCAAAAAACTGCTTAGAAAAAGAAGCAGAAAGTGGAAATCCTATTAGTCCAAAAGTTCTCATAAAATCATTATCGACAATATAGTCGCTCTCTCTTTTTGAAACGCAGCAGATCTTTTACCCGCTGAGCAATTGATTCCTCCTAAATGCAGGAATGAAAAATGAATATTGTGTTTATTTATTCAAGAAATAATCAAAGGTATCACCTCGCAAACCTAATCGTATAGTCTCCAGGGGAATAACTTCGGCAGGGGCAATATTTCCTAAATTAACATTGGTACCAATTAACTTAATGAACCACACCTGTTGTTCTTTTTGGGGCGCTTCCCAAATGATACGCTCGTCAGGTATTTGAGTTAAAATCTCATCTACTAAACCTTCCCTAACTTCACCTGTACCACGATAAATTCCAACATTACCACCTTCTCTGGCTTCAGCAATTACTTTCCAAGAACCCGCCTCTATCTCTGCTTTCATCAACTGGATCCATTTATAAGGTGCAAAGATTTTAGTTGCATCTTTTGACCCAACCTCTGAAATTACAGTAACCTGTTTAGCTAATTTTGCAATGTAGTTGCATTTTTCTTCGTGATCAATGTCCATTGAACCATCAGAAACTTCAGCATATTCCATCCCATATTTTTCGAGTACTCTTTGGTAATCATCAAATTGGTTCCTAATTGCGAAAGCTTCAAATAAAGTACCTCCAAAATAAACAGGGATACCAGCACTACGGTATAACGCTAATTTTTCCGTCAGGTTTGGGGTAACAAACGACGTTGCCCAACCCAATTTTACGATATCGGTATGTACACCGGCTACTTCTATAAAATCTTCAACCTGCCTTAAACTTAAACCCTTATCCATTACCATGGTTAACCCTTTTTGGCGTGGTTTTGCTGTACGTTCAGGAATGTTGTTTAAACTATAATTCATTTAATTGTTATGCTATTACCAAGGTTTTGCCACAGGCTGATTCAATACTGCAGCATAAATACCCCTATGTATTTACTGGCTGCAAAGTTAAAAAACTATCCCTTTTTTTTGGTATAGCGCTACGTTTTGTTTATGTTAATTGATATACTTGCTAATGATTGCTACAATTGTGCTATTATTAGACAATTGAGGGAGATATTCGAAAAGGATATAATGTTTAGAAGAATCAATCTGAAGTGCAGTTTCTAAATAATCGATCCCCTCCTGTGTTTTACCTAAAGCAAACATATAAGCTACCATTCTGTAGTACAATTCTGCCGCATCTGGATTGTTTTTGATGGCATCCAACATCGCCTCAGAAGCCTCCAATAGTTTGCCTTGTTCGTAAAGTACGGTCGAAAAATCCAACCAAGCTTCTACGTCAATAGGATTATATTCCACTACCTTATAATAAGCTTCGATCGACTCTTCTACCTGTCCTAATTTGTAATAGGCATCAGCCATCGCAAACCAGAAATCTGGATTTTCTTCGTCCAAATCCAATGCTTTTTTATAAAAATGCAAGGACTCGAAGTAACGCTCCTCAAAGTTTAACGTTACACCAATCCCAAACCAAGCATCGGCCATTTGCGGATCCATTTTTACCGACTTTTTGTAGTATGACCTAGCCTCGCCCATTTGCTCCAATTTCTCGTAGCATTCACCTATAGCACAGTAGGTATCGGCTGTTGGCGGCTCATACTCAAAAGTTTGCTTATAAACCTCTATAGCTTCTTCATATTTATCCAACTGCACCAAGGCATTACCTTTATTAAAGTACGCCGAAGCAAAGTTTTCTTTAATTAAAATGGCATAATCGTAGGCATCAATCGCTTTTTCATAAAGTTCCAACTTATGGTAAGAATTGGCCAAATTGTACCAAGCAGAGTAAGAGTAAGGATCGCTATCAATATACTCTTGGTAAAAACGGATGCTTTCTTCCTGCTTATCCAAAATATCGTAACAAAATGCCAACTCATAAAGCGCATCTTTGTTTTCCATATTTTGTTCTAAGCTGCGCTTGATATAGATTACCGCACTTTCATAATCCTGCATGTTTTGGTAAACGTAGGCAATTTGGATTAAAATTTCGTCTGTTACTTCGGCTAAGGTTAATGCCTTTTCATAGTTCTCCAGGGCTTCTGAGTGCCTATCCATGTTTTGGTAGATATTTCCTCGCAGTACATAAATATCTGCTTCTGAAGGCTCCAACATTTCGGCTTTTTCAAGTGCATTAAATGCTTTGCCCACCTGATTGGTAAACAACAGCAATTGTGCTTGTTTGATTAAAAAAACCGCAGCATACGGATGTTGGCTCAATGCAAAGTCAATTACTTCCAATGCCTTTACGGGGTCGTTCTTCTCTATGTAGTTATCTATGATATATTCAAAAGCTTGCGCATCAAAAAAATATTGGTCTTCGTTACGAATCATTTCTTCGTAGCGTTCAACCGAGTTTTGCGCATCTTCATTAAAATCAAATTCAAATTCTTCTTCCATGGTTTTGAATATTTAAAAGAACAGCCCTAATGTATTATCTCATCATAAGTTTACACTAATTATCAATCAACACGATAAAATAATTTTCAACATACACACAATATGCTGCTCAAATGTTTATAAATAAATGATTTAGGCTGTGTAAGGTGCGGATACCGAATGCCTCTCCTCAGGCAGGTTCTTTAATATGACAAATTTCGATATATTTAGTTTTAAAAAGGTAACACCAAAGTCATGAAACACCTAACTATTTTCATTTTGTTACTAAGTTGTTTAAGTGTAAAGCTATTTGCACAAAACTTGGCTGAGGAAGAAGCGATTAAAAAGACCATTAATAATTTATTTACCGGCATGCGAAATGCTGATAGCAGCATGGTGAAAAGTGCTTTTAATCAGGGTGCAATTTTGCAAACTATTGGCAAAACAAAGGAAGGCAATGTCGTTGTTCGTTCAACCGATTTAAATGCTTTCATTGCAAGTATTGCTAAGCCACATCCGGAAGTTTACGATGAGCGCATTGTATTTTCTAGAATTTTAGTTGATGATAACCTGGCAAGTGTTTGGACGGATTATCAATTTTATATCGTCGATAAATTTAGCCATTGTGGCGTAAACTCATTCCAGTTAGTAAAAGTAAACGATGAATGGAAAATTGTTTATTTGATAGATACCAGAAGAAAAGATAAATGTAATTGAGATTTGATCTTGACGTCAAATCAACAACTCCATTTCTAATATCGAACAAAAGATGTGTAGAATCTACAATTCAATTGGCTGCTTAAAAACCATAAAATTAAGTTTAGAACAAAATAAAATTTATGATTTTAGTTCGATAAAAGAAATTATAAATTTCCGAAACTCTTATCAATCAACAATCAATCAACTAATAAATGTTCATGAAAAATTAATTGAGGAAGAAAAAAGTCAGCTTATGGCTGAACTCTCGAATTTAGCCAAAGTTATTGAAATAAAGCGAGAGGAGTCGAAGCAACAAATATTAACCGAAATTCACTTTCTAAAGGAAAAAGTCAAATCTCATACGGATAAAATAGCTTCAAATTTCTTTAATAGAGTCGAGACTCGGTTCACTAATTGGAATATCAATAGAAAAATTAAAGGCAAGGAAAACAGTTTAGAGATTGAGGTTGATATTTCTGTGAGCGAACTCTCTAAACAACAAAAACAAAAGAGTAACAGACTAAATTTTTTAGGTTCAAACTTCGACAAAGCGGTAAAAAAGAGCGCCGGAAATATTTTACTAGAACTAGAAAGAAAAAAATCAGTAATTGATAGTTTGAACAATTCTATTTACGGTGCAATTGGAGAACATAAAGTAGTTAAAGCGCTAGAAAAGCTATCTGACGATTATTATTTAATCAATGATTTTGTTGCCTCATTTTCCCCAGCAATTTATAACAGGCAAGAAAATGATTATATAAAGTCTGTACAAATTGACCATATACTTGTTGGGCCTTCAGGTTTATTTCTTATTGAGACAAAAAACTGGAGCGAAAAATCCCTAGAAAGTTTAAATTTACGATCCCCTGTAGATCAAATTCGGAGAATGAACTTCGCGATATTCAACATTTTAAATAATGAAAGGAGTAGTTACCACATAAGATTAAATAATCACCATTGGGGAAATAAAAAAATACCAATCAAAAATTTAGTTGTTTTGACTAACGCAAAGCCGAAAGAAGATTTTCAGCATGTTAAAATTCTAACTGTTAACGAGCTTATAGGTTATGTAAATTATTTTAAACCTATTTTTTCTTCACAAGAAATCAAACAAATAGTTGATATGTTGTTGTGGCTACAAGACTAAATTAGTCCAAGTTCATCAATACATCTCAAAGAAGCTTTAGACATTTTAATAACTGATTTTGTCTTATTTTTTGTTCATTTGTAGATATCCTTATTTAAATATAGAAATCATGAAACCAGATATCAGTTCGATTTTAGCACAACTTGGCATTGCCGGTTTTAACCCTTCATATAGTACAGGTAGCAAGTGGAGCCATGCGGCCGATGGCGCCCATATCCATAGCATGTCGCCTGTTGATGGCGAAAAAATTGCGTCCGTATTTGCGGCTTCCATGAAAGAGTACGATCATGTAATTTCTACTGCACAAGAAGCGTATAAGTATTGGAACAAAGTCCCAGCACCTAAACGTGGCGAAATTGTTCGTCAGTTTGGTGACGCCTTAAGAAAACAAAAAACAGCTTTGGGAACTTTGGTTTCTTACGAAATGGGCAAAAGCTTGCAAGAAGGTTTGGGTGAAGTGCAGGAAATGATTGATATCTGTGATTTCGCCGTAGGCTTGTCAAGACAGTTATACGGTTTAACCATGCACAGCGAACGCCCAAACCACCGCATGTACGAGCAGTGGCACCCGCTAGGAATTGTAGGTATTATATCAGCATTTAATTTCCCTGTTGCCGTGTGGAGTTGGAATGCTGCCTTAGCTTGGGTTTGTGGTAATGTGTGCGTGTGGAAACCATCTGAAAAAACACCTATTACAGCCATCGCCTGTCAGCGCATTGCAGAAGAAGTTTTTGCTGCAAACGATATCCCTGAAGGCGTCTCTTGTCTAATCATCGGCGATAGAGAAATTGGAGAGCTGCTAAGCAACGACACTCGTGTTCCCTTGGTTTCGGCAACAGGTTCAACCAGGATGGGCAAAGCCGTGGCCATGGCAGTAGCTAACCGCTTAGGCAAGACCATTTTAGAATTAGGTGGCAATAACGCCATCATCATTTCAAAAGATGCTGATTTGGACATGTCGCTAATTGGTGCCGTGTTTGGTGCTGTAGGTACTGCCGGACAACGTTGCACTACCACTAGACGTTTGATTATCCACGAAAGTGTATACGAAACTTTCAAGGCAAAATTGGTAAAAGCTTATGGACAGTTGCGCATTGGCAACCCATTGGATCAAAATAACCACGTAGGTCCACTAATTGATAAAGATGCAGTAAACGCTTACTTAACCTCCATTGAAAAATGCAAAGCTGAAGGCGGCAAATTTGTGGTAGAAGGCGGTGTATTGGAAGGTGACGCTTACAGCTCAGGCTGCTACGTAAAACCTTGCATTGCCGAGGTAGAAAACCATTACGAAATTGTACAGCACGAAACTTTTGCTCCAATTTTGTACCTCATTAAATATAACGATTTGGAAGAGGCCATTGCTTTGCAGAATGCAGTTCCGCAAGGTTTATCTTCTGCTATTATGACTTTGAACTTGCGTGAGGCGGAACAATTCCTATCGGCACAAGGTTCTGATTGCGGCATTGCTAATGTGAACATTGGTACTTCAGGCGCTGAAATTGGTGGTGCTTTTGGCGGAGAAAAAGAAACCGGTGGTGGTAGAGAAAGTGGCTCCGACGCTTGGAAAGCCTACATGCGCCGACAAACCAACACTATTAACTACGCTGATACTTTGCCATTAGCACAGGGCATTAAGTTTGATTTGTAACCCTAAATGCCCTAAAAGAAACTTAAAAACAAGACGCCTTACGGAGTATCAAAAACTTCGTAAGGCTATATCTTTTACTTGTAATGCTGGTAAAACTTATTGTTAAATAGCTCGTCTGGGTCATACTTGCGTTTCAGCTGAAAGAAAATTTCCGCTTGAGGATAAGCTATTCTCATCTTATCACGGTTAATGTGTAACCTATAAGGCAGATAAAACGTTCCACCATTTTTTATTGCAACATCTACAAGATTATTCGTTAAGGTTATCATATCTTCTTCCTGCATCTTCGTTTTCTTTTGATTGAACAACATCACAAAACCAAAAACATTTTGTTTAGCATAATTTAAGTAAGCATCACTATCTCTTTTTACCGACCTGATTGTGATATTCAAAAGATCTATTTGACTGCTTTTTAATATCGGCTTAATAGCCTTGATGTAATCATTAAAGTTTTGTTCGGGAATAAAATATTCTTGAAGCAAATCTGTAGACAAACTATCTTTATTTTCTATTAACGAAGCTCTTTCAATTAAAAGCTCGTTTCGAGAAAACGTTAGATTTTTTATTACTTTACTAGCTGTAGTTTCCAAATCCCATCGTAGCTTTTTACCATACTCGTTACCAACACTTCCCCTAAAAATTAGACGTTTGATCTCTACGCCTTTTGGCTCCGCAAGCGTTGGTATGTCGCTTTCACTTTCTTCAAAAAAATTTAAGGTAGCTTCCTCAAGAAAATGTTTATCAGATACACGCAAACGACCGAAAACAAGGTTTACTTTATCGTTTCCCAAAATATACTTATTATAATACTTTATATAATCATCTGGATTTATACGGACCTGTTTATATTTAAGCGCCACATTGTCCACAACTTTTAGTTTAACTTCTAGAATAATTCCGAATAAGCCATAGCCGCCAATTACTAAATGAAAGAGCTCCTCATTTTCTTGCCTACTGCAATTCACAATCTCTCCATCAGCTTTCATTAGCGTAAATGAAATTACACTGGAGGATATTGGAGGCGAATCTTTTTGCCATCCATGACCATTTACACTAATAGATCCTCCAATGGAGAAAGAGCTGAACGATTGCATTACTGCAATAGATTTCCCATATCCATCTAAATAATTTATCGCATCTTCCCATAGAGCACCTGCACCTATCGTTAGCATATTAGTTGTGGGATCGAGTTTCATTTGCTTATATGGAAGCATGTTCAATACAACTCCGCCAGGGTAAATCGTATGCCCACCCATGCTATGTTGCGCTCCAGCAATGGATATCTTCAACCTTTTCTGACTTGCATATTTTAAGATCTCTCTTAGTTGAAGCTCAATCTGCCCTTTATCATTTGGGACTTGAATGATGGTATCAATCTTAGTTAAGTTGAGATGGCTAGCATCATTAGCATACCCTTTTGGTGCTTTTACTTCTACAGCATTTTCTTTCCACTTTGTTTTGAAGAGATACAAAATTGGAATTGAAACTATAATAATCGCAAGTATTCCAACTATGCAAATAAGTTTTTTAGCCATTTTTCCTATGAATGTTTTATCAAAATCCGATCACCACTTATACGGCAGCTTGTACCTTTCATCTCCATTGAAATAGGTATGCCAGCGCCAAAAAGCAAAAGGATTTTTCCAAAATGTGCGATACAAAATTCTATCAGAAGTTTTAGGCGCTATGACACTAATTTTTAATAAATGTTTTTTCATGATATCTGATTTTTGTACTTCAAAGATATCATGCTGCTAAAAGCTAACTTTTGACAAATGTCACAAAATGAAAAATGCAGCCACTTTTTTCTAATACGGCTTAAAGTCTCTCTGCTAATTCCCAAATAAGAAGCAATATGGATTCGTAGTCGAACTGCTTCTCATCAGAAACATAGTCAAAAACACAACTGAAGGGATGGAGATTATTTACTATAACCAAAAGAATAATTAAAACTCCGTAAGACATCCTGTTTCTTCCGTTACTTTTTCTTTCATTCTTAATTTCTCAAAAGTTATTCTCCAAAATAGTCCCAACTCCCGATAGAACTCTGCCAAGTTTTACCTGCATTCCCTAATTTTATTGTAAGTGAAAATGAGTGGTTGACTTTATCATAGTAATAAAGGTAATCTGACGCCATTAATCCTCTCCAAATTTTAGGAGTACAGTTTATGTATTTACCCTCAAGCTCAGACAACGCATTAGGATAATTTAAGTTACTCTTTTTATGATCTTCAATCAGGGCAATCAGCTTATTCGCAGTTGTAAAATTCCTCTCGTCTTGAAATTGAACAACCTTAAAAAAACAAAAAAAAGAGATGATATAAACTGGAAATGATAGGATATAACTTTTTATTTTTTTATTCAACCCACGTATAAAGATGCATAAATAAAATATTGATATAATTATTGACAGTATTAGCAATATTGGAAACCAGTAAGCCTTAAATAGATACAACTGAATTAAAAGTATCGGCGTAATAATATGGAGTAGGAATACCAAATAAAAGAGTATTTTATTTTTCATAGTTAATGAGCAGAATATCGAGTTTCTTTGGGCCTATATTATTACTTATAATGTTCGTAAAATTTATTACTGAACAGCTCTCTACTTTCGTATTTAAGTTTCAATT
This sequence comes from Pedobacter sp., assembly GCF_965249885.1. Lineage (GTDB taxonomy): Bacteria > Bacteroidota > Bacteroidia > Sphingobacteriales > Sphingobacteriaceae > Pedobacter. The sequence continues at coordinate 1,428,982 of NZ_OZ252254.1, forward strand.
TAAAGAAATTGTCATTAAACCATGTTAAATGTAAGAAAGTAATAATATCCTCCTTGGTTTAACAAAATCCAAGCTAACAGTTTGTGAGTTTTAGGTTCAAACAACAATACTCCAATTGGCTTTTCAGGCGTATTTTTATCATAGTAGGTTAACGTAAAAGGAAGAAGGTCCTTTAATTCCTCGGACTCAAATGGTTTAAAGAAATTTTTATCCGCTTTGAATAATCTGGTTGGTGCGGCATCCAAATTCTCCATGCCTACAGAATCAACGTAATGTAGCATTCGCGGAAAAACTTCATCAAAAAATTTTATCCTCTGTAGAATTGTGTTTTTTGAAGTATCAGCTAATATATTATCAAAATAAACATACTGCTTAAATACAGCAGCTCTTTGAGTAGTATCATATTGTTTGTTTTTAAACTGCTGAAATAAAGAGACAACTGTTTGATAATATCTTTCTTCGTCTACTGTAAATTTCTCTTTCTGAGCAAGACAGGATGTTGCTATAATTAAAAGCAAATAAATACTAATTAGTTTCTTCATATTGAAAATGTTATTCTTTTACGATGCTTACTTAAAATGCTATAGGCAACCTATTGAAAACGAATGAGGTTGACAACATCACAATCTGATTAAACCCCAAGAAAAATACGTTTTAGCGTCCCAAAAACTATGAGACCAATAGCACATAAGGGTAGTACCGCAATAATGAGACTTGAAACTAAATACACTGTGCTGCAGATTTTTATTTTCTTCACGTTGCATCTAATTAAAATAATAAATACCATAAATAATGACTGCGTCATGCTAATAGCCGCAACATAAATATCTAACTCATAAAATATAAAAGCGCCACTCAATGAAGTAAATATTAACCCTCCAATTAGCCAGTTCAACATTTGTCTGCTGTTGTTGTGGTTCAAGGATTTAACTACAAATGACGAACTCAAAACACAGATAGAAAGTGCCAAAAGAAAATCATCGATACCTTTTCCTGGACTGTTTAAATAATGCTTATAACTAAGCCATAATATGAAGATGAACATCACGATGTTCAGAATATAAACCAATTTCGAGATTTGTTTTGTTATCATAATTTCACTGATGATGGTATCGTAATTAATTATAAGGCCCGTGATTTTGAGTCGGCGCCGGATTTGATTTAACTCTGCTATCGCCATTTGCTTTAGCCTCTCGCATACTAGCTCCTAACTCACTAGGTGTCATAGCCTGAACTAAATTTAATGGATCATAAAAGGTAGCCACGCCGTTTAATGCATTAGGAAGAGTATTCCTCCTAAGTTGCAAACTCCTACTACAAATGCTGTGCAATTCATACCTAAAGTTCATACTCAGCTGGAGGATTCGAAATACCATCCAATATCTTGTTGAACGCTTGTACATTTCCCGCTAAGTCAAATTCCATACTAACGGTAAATTCTATATTGTTATTTTCATCAGATTTTTTAGCATTATCCACCATTTTTGATGGGCTGCTGAACTTATTCCCTGAAGGATAAAACCCGATGGTTTGTGAAACTGTTACACCATTGCTGCCTTTTTTTATCAATGTTATAGCAGTATGACCGACACCGTTGACACCATAATTTAAACGTATTCCAGGTGTTGGTTCTTGTACTTGTACAACAACTTTATAGGTCGCTCCAGCGTTTTGAATATTTTTGAAACAATTTGCGTATTTTTTTGGATCTATAGGTGATTTATCGTAGCCTGGCAGGTATGGGTTTAAAGGAATAATATTAGAGCTACTATTTACATTATCACCACTGCCACCCTCAAACCCCTGTTCAACATCGTTATCTACATATCCACCACTATTATCGCACACAGGAAATCCAGAGTAACCAGTGCTCTGCCAACCGCAATTTTCACTGTAGGGTGTAAATACACAGTAGTAATATCCAGTTTCAATGTAGCGCATGGTACAGCCATGTGCCATCCTACTGCCATCGCCGTTCTTTATTGCAAACATTTCGCTATCTGGCAGGTATGAAATGCGATGCCTGGCTCTTCCTCCGACATAGGCTATGCCATTGCTCATGGTGCCATCCAGCTTATAGTAGATTACGTTGCCGTTAAGTCCTCCAGCATTCTTGTAATGCACTTCTGCTAGTTCGGCTGTTGTACTTGCCTCGACAGCCATATAGCAGCCCTTGGCAACTTTTCCATTCCCCTCCACAAAGAACAGCATTTTAAGCCCATGTGTATTTTCAAATTCAGTGGGCTCCTTAGTTTTGGAAATATTGGACATTAATCCAACCCTATCGGGATTATCTAAATGTACCTCATAAACCGTAAATCCATCCGTTCCCAATGTACTGACCTCCGACCAGTTTGGGCTAGTATTCCTGAAAATACTACTTGCATCCGGCTTGTTTTGGTTATAAAAGCTCTTTAGTTCCTTTAACTCATCTGTAACTAAAATAGGCCCGTCCTTTCTACAGCCCCAGTTGCCGACCAGCAATAGCGCTACCACGCTAATCTTCAATAAATGTTTTTTCATGATATCTGATTTTTGTACTTCAAAGATATCATGCTGCTAAAAGCTAACTTTTGACAAATGTCACAAAATGAAAAATGTGCTAATTTTTGTAATACGGCTTAAAGTCTCTCTGCTAATTCCCAAATAAGAAGCAATGTGAGTCAACGAAACTCTCTGCAATATTTTTGGCTGCGCCACAATAAGTTGTTGATAACGTTCCTTCGCTGAAAGCATGCGTAGCGCATTTGTTTGCGCCTCATTACGTACGTAGTAAAGTTCCGTCAATCTGCGTCCAATAATATTAAATTCCAAAAAGTTTTTATAGAGCCAATCTAGTCTTTCTTTTTTTACCACTATCAGCGTACAGTCCTCCATTGCTTGCATGTACTCGAAACTAGGATTCGAAGTAAAAAAGCTATAGACAGAAATTAGCAGTTCGTTTTCAAACAAGAACCATGTGTTGGTTTCTTCACCATTGCTATTTAGATAGTAAATTCTTACTGCACCGCTTATGATAAAATAAATGGTGTCGCTTTTTTCACCTTCAGACAACAATATCCGACCTTTAGAATAAGTTGCGATGCTACTATTTTCAATGATAGCATTTTTCAGTTCAGCAGATAGCGGGCCTATAGCGGCAAATACTCCAAATAAGTTTTGGTATAAGTTTAAGTTTTGCATAAGACAGATTTTGAAGCAATTTAGCTTTTTATTACATAACCAAAAAGGCAGTTCCTCATTCAGAAACTGCCTTTTACATTTATATGGAATCCCTTTGCGGGAGCGGATTTTTATTTAGCTAACAAATGTTCATCGTTACTCGCAATTGCTTCTAAAGTTTTAGCTACCACTTTAGCCTGTGCCCTGTAGGCTGGTGCAATTGATTTTACATCAGCACTTGCAGCAATAAAGTTTCCAGTACTCATTTTTGCTGATGTGCCCATTAATGCATAGTGTTGCTCAGTGCTACCGCTCAACTTTAAGCTTGCCTCATCTTTTACCGAAGTATAAAGGTTTACCGTTTTTGCATCAATTTCTGCCGAAGCTTTATCTTTCAATAGCACATCTAGGCTCAAGAAATTCACTTTTCCGTAAGTTTTCACCACTGCATTATCGCTTGCTTCAATAGCCGAAATATTGCGTACATAAACCGTTACTGCCAATGGCTCTTTCTCGAAGGAACTGATACGCAACACGCCATCTTTTTGCTGCACCAAAGCATTTTTTGAATAGTAGCTGTCGTAAACTTTTACGCTTTCCGTTGGCGCCTGCACCAAGTAAATCTCTACATTACCTGTAGCTACAATTTTGTTGATGTTTTTAACCTCGTTTAGGATGGTTACTGCTTTTACACTTGCAGTAGTTTTTACATTGTTAGTGATGCCATCTGTTGCAAAAGCCGAAGTAGAAATAGTGATTACACCTAATACTACTGAGAATAAATTTTTAATAGAAGTTTTCATAACCTTAATATTTTTATTTGTTAAAATTTCTGTTTATCGCTGTCCATTTTGGAAAGCTTTCGGTAATAAGACTTGCAGAATCACAAAAGGTTGCATGCCCATTTAGTGTTTTATACCACAGGTAGTTAAGCTTAGACCAACGCCTGTAATTTTTCGACCAACGGGCATCGATTTTTTTAAGGAATTTCGTGTAGATGTTTAGTTTTAGGGAAAGAATGTTAGTGTTTATTGGCAAATGCACCTCCCTTTTCGTTACAATCTTTTTATACGCTGTTCTGTCATTTCGAACGCAGAGAGAAATCTATTACGAAGCAATCTCACACAAAAAGTATTTCCACTTCTACTGGTAGCTATCTGAAAGGATTTAAAAAAACCAAACCATTGAAACTACGCTACAAATACTCATGTCGCCAAATCATCTTCGCGTTCGTTGCGAAAACTTTCAAAATTTTGCGGTTTTTTTAATGCAAAGAAAGTAAGAGTTACGCAAAGAACGCAAAGCCTTTCACAGACATTGTCAGCCGATAGCAGCGGACATCCCGACGCCAGTTCGGTATAAAGCGTGTTGCGGGAAAACAACGAACAGCAGCACTAAAACTGCTTTTCAGATAATTTAAGCGCTACAAAAATCAAATAACGTTTTTAGCTTTCTCTTTGAAAAAACAACTATTTACTGTAAGTTTAAAAATTTTAATCAGCTTACCTTTTAATAATTTTCATTAACCATCGATGTTGCGAGTAAATAGTTCAGCCCCGTGTCAAATTGTATATTCATTATGCAAACATGATTATTTGGGCTATCTAATTGAACCGCACATTGTTCAGCTAAATCCACAAGGCGATTTTTCGCTTACTTACCAGCGCTTATTTACCCACACGGCAAAAGAGTTTGCTAAACATCTGAGCGATTTAGATTTTAAACTGATTAAAATTTTAGATGAAACCGAGCAAGATGTCATTATCAAGAAATACTACAAAAAGGTAATTAGGCCATTTGAGTTTTTCAGCAAATTTTACGACCAGAAATTTTACGATAGCGTAAGGCCAAAAATTGAAAAGCGTTTGGCAGAAGTGCTCGAAATTTTAAAAACTAAGGGAGGTTTGTATCTGATGGATAAAGATGGTTGGCCTGCCGAAAGGAAAATAGAATTGGCTACCGAACCTGCTACCATTTTGTTTCACTTTAGAAGAAACGAGGTAGAAACTAGGTACTTCCCTACCATCAAATACCAAGGCTTAAGGATAGACTTCATGTTTAAAGAAGCGCAGGTGATTTGCAACCAACCAGCATGGCTTTTTTTAAATGACGTACTATATTTTTTCGAACAGGATTTTGAAGGTAAAAAGCTCACTCCTTTCCTCAACAAACGTTACATTACCATCCCCAAAGCTACCGAAGCCACTTATTTTGAAAAATTTGTAGCGCCATTAATCGAAAAATATCACGTTTACGCTGAGGGCTTTGAAATTAAAACCGAAAAACACGAGCCTAAAGCAACGATAAAGGTAATTTACGTAGAAAACGGCATATCGCAAATACAGCTTTATTTCAAATATGGGCAGTACACTTTTGCCATGGGAAACGATCATAAAGTAACGGTGCGTTTGCATAAAGATGGCGACAATTACACCTTTACCAGAGTAAAACGAAACCTCGAATGGGAGCAGCAAAAATTTAGCACTTTAACCTCACTTGGACTTAAAAAAGTGAGTGCATTATTTCATCATTTAGAGCTGCCCGTCGTAAATGAAAATCAAGATCCTGCCTATGCGATCATCAGCTGGGTAAACGAACATATTGAACTGTTAAAAGAGCAAGATTTCGATATTGAGCAAGCTAACAGCGCCAAACGTTTTGTATTGGGCAGCAACAAAATTGATTTCGAAATTAAGGAAGACAATGATTGGTTTGACATCAATGCCATCGTTTATTTTGGAGTGCATCCTATACCATTTATATCGTTAAAACAGCATATCCTCCATAAAAAAAGAGAATTTGTTTTACCGGATGGAGAGATTGCCATTATTCCTGAAAAATGGTTTACACAATACAGCAGCCTTTTTAGCTTAGCTGATGCAGGCAAAAACTTAAAGCTTAAAAAGTTTCACGTAGGTTTAATTAATGATTTAGCCGAGGATAGTATCGCCAACATTGCGTTGGACAGAAAACTGCAAAAATTAAACGACTTTGAGCAAATAGAAGATTTTTCGATGCCGGTTAATTTTAAAGGCGATTTAAGGCATTACCAAAAGGCTGGCTACAATTGGTTTAGCTTCTTACGCGAATATAATTTTGGAGGTTGCCTAGCCGATGATATGGGTTTGGGTAAAACCATTCAAACGTTGGCCATGCTGCAAAAAATGAAAGAGGAGGATGCACAACAAGAAAAGCATAGCACCTCTTTAATTATAATGCCAACTTCTTTAATTTACAACTGGCTTAACGAAGCTAAAAAATTCACGCCATCGTTAAAAATACTTTCACATACTGGCACCAACAGGAACAAGGAAATTTCTCGCTTTAGCAAATATGATGTTGTAATAACTACTTATGGAGTAACTCGTGTAGATGCCGATTTACTGCAAGGCTTTTACTTCAATTACATCATTTTAGATGAGAGTCAAAACATCAAAAATCCTTCTTCGAAATCTTTCAAAGCAGTACGACAGTTGAAATCTAGACATCGTTTGGTGCTGAGCGGTACGCCAATTGAAAACTCTGTAAGTGATTTATGGACACAGCTCACTTTCCTCAACCCGGGCTTGCTTGGCACACAATCTTTTTTTAATGAAGAATATGTCCAGGCTATTGAAAAGAAGAAGGATGAAGATAAAGCTAGAAAGTTGCAGGCTATCATAAAACCTTTTGTTTTACGACGTACGAAAGAGCAAGTTGCTGCTGAATTGCCCCCTAAAACAGAGCATATTTTTTACTGCGACATGAGCGAAGACCAAGCGGCATACTACGAAAAAACTAAATCGGCCTACCGTAACGATTTGCTGAGCAGTATGGACAACGGAACTTACGCTAAAAAGCAGATCCAAATTTTGCAGGGCTTAACCGCTCTACGCCAGCTCGCTAATCATCCTGTAATGATTGACGATGAGTATCACTCGGATTCGGGCAAATTTGAAAATGTAATTCATACGTTGGATAATGTGCTGAAGGGCGGACACAAAGTGCTGATTTTTTCTCAGTTTGTAAAGCATTTGGAGATTTTCAAGCAGTATATGGAAAGAGAGAATATCAGCTATGCTTATTTAGACGGCGCCACCAGAAACAGGGGCGAAATTGTAGCCGAATTCCAGCAAAATGAGCAGGTGAGGGTATTCTTGATTTCGATAAAAGCGGGTGGTGTGGGTTTAAATTTAACGCAGGCCGACTACGTATTTATCCTCGACCCGTGGTGGAACCCAGCGATTGAGCAGCAAGCTATTGACCGTACACATCGTATTGGCCAGGACAAAAAAGTGTTCATCTATAAATTTATCTCCAAAGATACAGTTGAGGAAAAGATCCTAGCCTTACAGCGAAGAAAGAAATCGTTAGCAAGTTCGTTAATCACTACGGAAGAAAGTTTCTTTAAATCTTTAAGCAAGGATGATATCCGGGAGCTCCTAAGTTAATTTTACTTTTTTACTTTTTACTTTACAAAATGCAGCCTTTTGATTTAGAATACAACAATACCAATTATGCCATTTTTCCCGAGGGGAATGAAACTTATACCATTTATAAAGAGGGAAAGGAATATCTTCAAATTCAAAAAGATGACGGAGAACAATGGATCAAGTTTGATAACGAAACTGGCACTCCTGTTTTTGAGCCGGATGAGGAAGTAAATGCGCTAGGTAAATTAATCGAGTGGCACAAAGAAAATCCTGAAGACGAAGAGGAAGAGGAGGAGGAATTTTAGTGGAAGATAGTTTTCAGTTTAAACTTCGAGGTTCGATTTACGAAGTAGTTGTAGAAGAAGACAACTGTTTTACCGTTTTCAAAATGGAAGAAGAATACCTGCTCATCACTAAACTTAACGGTAAAAAATGGGTCCGAATTGACTATAAAACCAACGAACCTGTGATCGAAGATAATGATGAAGTAGAGGATCTTGGGATTATCATCGATAAGTTTTTAAAAGACTGATTTTCCTTGCCGTTAGATTGATTCCATCGGCAAGGAAATAATCATTAACCCGCCCAGCTTTCCCTGTCCAAGCTTCTATAATGTATTGCTTCGGCTAAATGTTCTATTTCAATTTTTTCGCTACCTGCCAAATCAGCGATGGTGCGGGAAACTTTTAATATCCTATCGTAAGCCCTTGCTGATAAGCCCAATTTCTCCATCGCTTGCTTAATTAAACCCCTACCAACTTCATCTACTTCGCATATTCTTCTCACCATATTTGCGCTCATTTGTGCGTTGCTATGCATCCCTTCTACATCTGCAAAACGTACATCCTGCAGACCTCTTGCTTTAATTACTCGTTCTCTTATCAAGCTGCTCTTTTCGGCAGGCCGTGAAGAAGAAAGCTCTGAGAAATTAACCGGTGTAACTTCTACATGCAAGTCGATCCTATCCAAAAGCGGCCCTGAAATTTTGCTTAAGTACTTTTGCACTACGCCAGGTCCGCATAGACATTCTTTTTCAGGATGATTGTAAAAGCCGCAAGGACATGGATTCATAGAAGCTACCAACATAAAACTGGCTGGATATTCCACAGAAAATTTAGCTCGCGAAATGCTCACTTTTCTATCTTCCAAAGGTTGCCTCATTACTTCTAGCACGGTCCGCTTAAATTCGGGCAATTCATCGAGAAACAAAACGCCATTATGCGCTAAAGAAATTTCTCCTGGCTGAGGGTGCATTCCGCCGCCTACCAATGCCACATCGGAAATGGTATGGTGAGGATCACGATAAGGCCGCTCGGTCATCAAAGCAGTAGCCGTGTTGAGCCTACCTGCTACCGAATAGATTTTTGTGCTTTCTAATGCTTCCTGCAAATTCAATGGTGGCAGTATGGTTGGCAAGCGCTTGGCCAGCATGGTTTTACCAGCTCCCGGCGGACCAATCAAAATCACGTTATGGCCTCCTGCGGCTGCAATTTCCAAAGCTCTTTTGATATTTTCCTGTCCCTTTACGTCCGAAAAATCCTGTTCGTAGCTGTTAATTTGCTTATAAAACTCGGCTCTGGTATCCACTTTAATGGGTTGCGGCTGCGATTTGCCAGTAAAAAACTCAATTACTTCAGACAAAGTATCCATGCCATAAACAGCCAAATCATTTACTATTGCTGCCTCATTGGCGTTAACTTTTGGAATAACTAATCCTTGAAAACCTTCTTTGCGAGCTTGTATGGCAATAGGCAAGGCACCCTTAATACTCTGTAAACCGCCATCGAGAGACAGTTCGCCCATGATAATGTATTCTTCTAATTTAGCACCATCAATTTGCCCGGAGGCCGCTAAAATACCAATAGCGATAGGTAAATCGTAGGCAGATCCTTCTTTCCTGATATCGGCTGGTGCCAAGTTAACGAGGATTTTTTGCCGTGGCATGTGATAGCCGGCTAGACGGATGGCGCTTTCAACCCTAAACAGACTTTCTTTTACGGCATTATCGGGCAGGCCAACCATATAATATTTATTGCCAGCGCCAACGTTTACCTCAATCGTAATAGTAATGGCATCAACGCCATAAACGGCACTCCCATAGGTTTTAACAAGCATAGATAGAGATGTTTTTCATGCTCAATATATGCTTTTTCGAACAATAAAAAAAAGCCGGCATCAACATGCCAGCTTTATCCTACTAAATATAAATACTTTTTATAAAGATAAAATTTCCGCTAAACGCAACCATGCCGGTGAAATCTGGGCCGCATCAATGTGCTTGATTGCCTTTTCAAAAGGAGTAAAAACAATCTCTTTATTAATTTGTCCTACCATCATTTTGGATTTACCTTCCAGCAAACCTTCTATAGCGGCAACACCCAACCGACTGGCCAAAACTCTATCCATACAACTTGGTTTCCCGCCACGTTGAATGTGCCCCAGTACGGATACGCGAATATCGTGATGAGGGAAGTTTTTCTTTAAAATTTCTCCAACATTATAGGCACCTCCTGCTTCATCGCCTTCGGCTACCACAATAATTTTTGATGCCTTATCTTTACGACCATGCTCTACACGATTCACTAAATCTTCGGTAGTCATCTTAGCTTCTGGAATTAAAATAGCCTCAGCACCTACGCCAATACCACTTCTCAACGCAATCAACCCCGAGTCGCGACCCATTACCTCAACGATAAACAGACGATCATGTGATTCTGCAGTATCTCTGATCTTATCCACTGCATTTACTACTGTATTAATGGCAGTATCGTAACCTATCGTTAAATCGGTACCTTCTAAATCGTTATCTATTGTGCCGGGCAAACCGATGATCGGGAAATCATATTCTTGTGAAAAGATATTTGCGCCTGTGAAAGTCCCATCGCCTCCAATTACAACTAAAGCATCAATTTGATGGTCTACTAAATTTTTGTAAGCTTTAGCCCTTCCTTCTTTTGTTCTGAATTCATCGCAACGAGCCGTTTTCAAAATGGTGCCTCCACGTTGGATAATGTTGGCAACCGATTTACCTTCCATTGGAATAAAATCAGCATTTATTAATCCATCGTAGCCTCTTAAAATTCCCGTTACTTTCAGTTGATAGTACAAACTACCCCTAACTACTGCTCTAATTGCAGCATTCATCCCGGGAGCGTCGCCACCCGAAGTAAGTACTCCTATATTTTGTATTTTACTCATTATTTTCTGTTAGCGAACTCTGATAATCCTTTGTCAAGATAACCTAAGTAAGCATCAATATTATATTCTACACCTATTGGAGGAGAAACTAATACTTCGCCTTTCGTATCTAATAAAACATAATAAGGTTGAGCAACAGTTCCAAATCTCTCCGCCTGCAAATGTTGGAATTTTTTTCCAACTGTGTTCACTTGAGTTTTCAAGACTTTTGAATAAAATTGTTCTGCTTCAGGTAAAGCCGTTTTATCATCCGTATATAAAGAAACAACGATATAATCTTCTTTTAATCGCTTTAATACATTTTTATCCGACCAAACTTTGGCTTCCATCTCCCTACAATTAACGCATCCGTGACCGGTAAAATCTAGAAATAACGGCTTTTTAACTTCTTTAGCATAAGCTAATGCTTCTTCATAGTCAAAGTAGCCATCAATGCCATGTGGGATATGCAGAAAATCAGCATACTTTTTCTTCTTGCCAGAATGATCAGCCGATGAACTTACCGCACTGCCTTCACCAATTACAAAATCTTGGGTAGATAAAGGCGGAACCAATGAACTAACTGCTTTTAACGGAGCACCCCAAAGCCCTGGAATTAAGTAAACCGCAAAAACAAAAGAAGCAGTTGCTAAAAACAAACGAGGTACCGACACATAAGGCAAATCACTATCATGCGAAAACTTGATTTTACCCAGCAAGTACACGCCCAATAAAATTGCCAGTACAATCCAAATGGCAAGGAAAATCTCTCTATCTAAAATGCCCCAGTGGTAAGCTAAATCTGCCGTAGATAAAAACTTTAATGATAATCCCAATTCTAAAAATCCCAATACCACTTTCACTGCGTTTAGCCATCCTCCTGACTTAGGCAAACCTGTCATTAAGCTAGGAAAGATTGCGAAAGTGGTGAAAATCAAGGCCAAAGATAAAGAGAAACCGAACATTACCACTATTGGCGTAAGCAAGTCGGTGTTGATAGCCACTAAGGAAGTTCCGATAAGCGGTCCAGTACAAGAAAATGAAACTACCGCTAAAGTAGCTGCCATAAAGAAAATACCTCCCAAACCTTTTGAGTCTGATTTAGCATCCAACTTATTCACTACCGAACTTGGGAGCATAATTTCGAATGCCCCTAAAAAAGATATTCCAAAAATCAATAGGATAATGAAGATGAAAATGTTAAAAAATCCATCCGTTGAAATTTGGTTCAATGCGCTAGCTCCCCAAATTAATGTAATAATTACGCCTAAGCCCACGTAAATCAAAATAATTGACAAACCGTAAATTATGGCGCTTCTGATCCCTTTAGCTCTGCTTTCAGCTCGTTTGGTAAAAAATCCTACCGTTAAAGGTACCATCGGGAAAATACAAGGTAAAAAGAATGCTGCCAAACCAGCCAACAAACCCAAACCAAAAGTTACCCAAAGCGAATTCGGTTTAGCATCAGCTGATTTAACGGCCGTAACCGCTTTATTTGCCGAAGTATCAATTTTTGTTGCGTCTGTGGTGTCAGTTGCCCCAGTTACTTGGCTATTGGCCAAACTATCCTCTTTTGAGCCTATCGTAGTAAACTCGATATCGCCCATATCAGTTGATGTAGCGCTAGTGTCTTGAGTAGATTGTTGGCTGTAACTTTCGCCAACGTTGAATAGCATGAATAGCGCTAGTAATAGCACCATCAATAAGTTAAATTTCTTCATTTGTGTGTTGTGTTGAGGGTGTGAAATTAGCCATAATTTTCTAATTATCAGCGTATCACACTTATGTCATAGAAGCTTAGCTAAAGTTTGGTTGTTGTTCTCACTAAAAGCTTAAAGGAATTACTTTAGTAAACATTTACCATATTGCGACATTGGTAAAATCTACTACTTGTAGAAAAAGTGAGTTATTAAATGTAAAAAAGAAGGAATGCTAAACACCCCTTCTTTCTTCAACTATTTTTACTTAACCGGAATGCTAAAGCTCACTTCGCTAGGTGGCAAGCAAGAGGTATCATTACACACCATGAATTCTACCTTACCTTTAACTGTAGTAGCAGCTTTGTTAAGCTTTATTTTTTGGGTAAATACAACTTCGTTTTCGAAATAGCTTACGTCCATTTTAAATACTTTTTCGTATTTGGTAATTGGCTTAGGTTCCAACGTTTTACCAACTAGCGAAAAATCCTTAGATGGCGTAAATGCAAACTGCGTTTTATTTGGACCACCCGGCTTTATATTTTGTGAATAAATATGCCAGTTGCCATCAATGTTTGCCTTGATATACAAAGTAGCCTCATTTTTTCCAGTTTTCTTTGCAGCATATTGCCAAGTTACTGGGTTTTCTAATTGTGCGAAAGCGCTAACGGTAGCCATTACTACCATCGCAAAAATTAATGTGATTTTTTTCATGTGTTTATAATATAGTTAGTCAAAATTTCTCGCTAAAATTAAATAAAAGCTACTTCCTTAAATCCAAACTCCCTCGTTGTGCCATCTCCAACCCTAATCTTAAGTAGTCCCGCATCACTTACCCCTTCAATCATCCCTTCAAAAATCTGTCCATTAGCGCTATAAGTGCTCAATTTATTTAATCTGTACAACTTACTAACGTACAACTCTTTTAATTGCGTACTTCTCCCAGATTTCAATTTTAAGTACAACTGTTCAATTTGAGTACAAATTTCCGTTAAAAGCACCATTAAATTTACATCTTGTTGTAAAATTTGCGATATGGATGCCGTGCGATCCTGCAACTCATCATCAAAACTTATTTGGTTTACGTTAATACCTATGCCAATTATGCTTTGTTTAATTGAACTGCCAGCAATCACGTTCTCAATTAAAATACCACCTATTTTTCTGTCTCCAATATAAATATCGTTAGGCCATTTTACACTTAAATGATTTGGTAGATATTTAAGCAAAGCATTGTTTAACGCAATAGAAACCAACATATTCAAATCAAACTGCTGGTGTACTGGCAAAAAGCTTGGCCTTAACAACAAACTAAACGTTAAACTTTTTCCTGCTTCAGCTTTCCAAACGTTACCTTGCTGACCTCGACCAGCGTATTGGTGGTCTGCCATTATTACAGTACCTTCGGGCAATGGCTCGGAATTTGACAATAAGTTTTTTAGATAATTATTAGTTGAATCAACCGCTGATAATTTGATAAGATTTTGACCAACAAATAATGTTGAAAAAGTGTTATTTTGCAAGTGTTGATTTTTATACTTAATTGAAGACCAAAATTAATTTTTTTAATGGTAAAAAAGAAAAATGAAAACCTTTCTACATACCTATCTGAAATAGCCGTACAAGGCATTCAAGAAAAAAAAGGAAACGATATAGTGAGATTGGACCTAAGGGAGCTGAGCAGTTCAGTTTCCGACTACTTTGTAATCTGCAACGCAGATTCTTCTACACAAGTAAAAGCAATTGCCGATAGCGTAGAAGATGAGATTTACAAACTTACCAAGACTAATCCGTGGAGAAAAGAAGGATTTGATAATGCTGAATGGATTATATTAGACTATTTAGATATTGTTGTTCATATATTTAGAACAGAGAAACGTGACTTCTACGGAATAGAAGATTTATGGGGAGATGCAGAAACCACCTCTTTTAAAAGTGCATAACCTTAAAAACATTTTATTAACATGAAACAGGAAAACAACTCTAACGATAAATCAAACAAACCAGGTAAGCGATTGCCTAACTTGCCTAAACGTCCTCAAAAAACGCCGAAATTTAACATTTTTTGGGTGTATGCAGCTATCATTATCGGCTTGTTTGCGGTTAATTTTTTATTCACTACTGATAACGCAAAACAAGTATCTTACAAAACTTTTGAGCAGGAAATGCTCGTTCCTGGTGATGTACAGAAGCTGGTAACCTACAAATTGGATGATGTGCAACGCGTTGAAGTGTACATCAAAGAAAACAAAAAGAAAGACCCAAAATACGATAAATTCAGAACCAAAAGCAGCTTCGGAAAAGATACTGGCCCAATGGTATACTTCAATGAAGCTTCGGCAGATTTATTAGCCAAAAAACTCGAAAAATCTCAGGCTAACGTTCCAGCGGAAAATCAAGTTCCGGTTGAGACGACTTCTAAATCTAATCCATGGGGAGGTATCTTCATTAATTTTATATTACCGTTATTATTATTTGCTGGTCTGTGGATCTTTATGATGCGCAGGATGAGCGGTGGTGGCGGCGGCGGTGGAGGCCAAATCTTTAACATCGGAAAATCAAAAGCTACACTATTTGACAAAGAAAGTCAGGTAAACATTACTTTTAATGATGTTGCAGGCTTGGAAGAAGCTAAAACCGAAGTAATGGAAATTGTTGACTTCCTTAAAAACCCAAAAAAATATACCAATTTGGGAGGTAAAATTCCTAAAGGGGCACTTTTAGTAGGTTCGCCGGGTACAGGAAAAACTTTGTTGGCTAAAGCAGTTGCCGGAGAAGCCCAAGTTCCTTTCTTCTCTCTATCAGGATCTGATTTTGTGGAGATGTTTGTAGGCGTTGGTGCATCACGTGTACGCGATTTGTTCAAACAGGCTAAAGATAAAGCGCCATGTATCATTTTTATTGATGAAATTGATGCTATTGGACGTGCCCGTGGTAAAGGTAGTGTGATGGGCGGTAATGACGAACGCGAAAACACTTTGAACCAGTTACTAGTGGAAATGGACGGTTTTGGTACCGACTCTGGAATTATTATCCTTGCAGCCACCAACAGAGCTGATGTTTTGGATAACGCTTTATTACGTCCGGGGCGTTTCGATAGGCAGATTTATGTAGACATGCCTGACATCAATGAGCGTAAGGCCATTTTTAATGTGCACTTGAAGCCTATTAAATTAGAGAAAGACATCGATATCAACTTCTTGGCTAAACAAACGCCAGGTTTCTCTGGTGCTGATATTGCTAACCTTTGTAACGAAGCTGCATTAATTGCTGCCAGAAAAGGCCACGAATCAGTAACCAAACAAGATTTCTTGGACGCTGTTGATCGAATAATTGGTGGTTTAGAGAAGAAAAACAAAATCATAACTAAAGAAGAAAAAAGCGCCATTGCTTTCCACGAAGCCGGACACGCAACTGTTTCTTGGTTGTTGCCACACGCACACCCACTAATCAAAGTAACCATTGTACCTCGTGGTCAATCCTTAGGTGCGGCTTGGTATTTGCCCGAAGAACGTAGTATTACCACTACAGAACAGATCTTAGACGAAATGTGCGCCACCATGGGTGGTAGAGCAGCTGAAAAAATCATGTTCAACAAAATCAGCACGGGCGCACTTAGTGATTTAGAAAAAGTTACCAAACAGGCTTACGCAATGGTATCTATGTACGGCTTAAACGATAAGCTAGGTAATATTTCTTATTATGATTCGAGAGGTCAGGAAACATTTACCAAGCCATATTCCGAAGCTACCGCTAGAATTATTGACGAAGAAGCGAGTAAGATTATTGAGGAACAGTACCAAAGAGCACTGCAAATTTTATCTGACAACAAAGAAAACTTGATGAAATTAGCAGATAAATTACTGACATCGGAGGTGTTGTTTAAGGAAGATTTGGAAGAGATTTTTGGCAAAAGACCTTTTGATAAAGAAAGTACAGAACTTCTAGCCGCAGATGCATATAAGGAAGCAATCACCGATACGGCGGTGGCTGGAGTTGAAAATCCCAAGCCTGAAAATAAGGACATTGAACAATAATAAAATTAATCCTCTTCGGAGGATTTTTTTTTGAACGGATACTAAATTACCTTTGCAACAATGAAAGAAAACATCACACCGAAAGAGCTGATGCTGAAAAAAATAAGGAAAGCATTGCTTGAAAAGCGAGATAATCCTTATCCAAATTTGGAAGAAAGCCCTTTATACCAACGCAATGAGGAGGAATTAGAGATTTTATTTGCAGAGCAATTGACTGCTGTGGCTGGGAATTTCATCTTCTGCGAAAACGGTGTGGATTTCATCGAGAACATCCTAGAACTTGCTGACAGGTTCAAGTGGCGTAAAATTTATTGTTGGGAACCCGAACTCCAAGCACTGTTAAGCACTTACGAATTTCCCTTCTATCAAACAGATAAAGACTTCGAGCAAGCTGAAGTTGGTATTACCATGTGCGAGGCGCTAATTGCAAGAAACGGATCTGTAATGGTGAGCAACAATAATGCTGCAGGCAGAAGGTTAAGCATATTTCCGCACCAACACATAGTAATTGCCCGCACAGGCCAGCTAGTTCTAGATTTAAAAGATGCTTTCCAGCTGCTGAAAAACAAATATGGCAACCAAATCCCATCTATGGTTAGCACTATAACTGGACCCAGCCGTACCGCCGACATTGAAAAAACATTGGTATTGGGAGCACACGGCCCAAAAGAGCTTTTTGTTTTTTTGGTTGATGATTTTAGTTAAAAGACCAATAATTATCAGCCTTACATAGCTCCCGAACGATAAATATGGTTAGGATTTATCCGAAATCAAATACTTATATTTGTTATATGGCAGCGATAGAAAATAAAAAAACATTAATAACACGCCTTAAAAACAACAGTAATAAACTTAAATCTTTCGGCATTGCTAAACTAAGTATTTTCGGATCTTTTGTTTCCGATAAGCCGACAGATAAAAGTGATGTTGATTTTTTGGTTGAGTTTGTACCCGAAAAGAAGAACTACGATAACTTCATTGCCTTATCTTTTTACTTGGAAGAATTACTTGAACGCAGAGTTGAAATTGTGACACCTCAATCACTGAGTAAGCACATTGGCCCTCACATCTTAAGAAATGCCGAATATGTTGCTCTCTAATATCGAATTGCTAAAACATATTTTAGATGAAACTACCTTTCATTTTTTAGTTAACGATTTTGTTTAAAACATAAAAAATCATAGATTTATACTAAATACCGAACTGGTATAAAGTGTAAATTTATGACAATGAACAAAATCTATTCGGTGATTACTGGAACGGGCAGTTGTATTCCTACCAATGTAATTGCTGGTAAACATTTTATTGAGCACAGCTTCTTTGATGGTGGTGTTAAGATTGATAAAGAGAACGAAGAAATTATTCAAAAATTCGCCGACATCACTGAAATTAACGAGAGAAGATACATCGACGACAGTCAACTTAACCACGATATAGGGCTAATTGCTGCGCAAAAGGCAATTGAAGATGCCGGAATTGATAAAGAAAGTTTAGACTATATTTTATTCTGCCATAATTTTGGGGACGTAAAAGTTGGGAGCAATCGGGTTGATATGTTGCCTGCTTTAGCTGCGAAGGTTAAATTATTACTAGGTATAAATAATCCTGACTGTGTTGCTTTTGATTTAATATTTGGTTGCCCTGGATGGGTGCAGGGGATGATACAGGCTGATTACTTAATTAGATCTGGTGACGCTAAAAAAGTTTTAGTGATTGGTTCAGAAACTTTATCCAGAATTGTTGACCCGCATGACAGGGATAGTATGATTTTCGCAGATGGTGCTGGAGCTACGATCTTAGAAGCCAGAGAAAGTCAAGAACCTGTAGGCATCTTATCGCACAAAACCCAAACCTACGCAAGTCATGCCGAGATGTTAACCATGGGCCACAGTAACAATCCTTATGACAGTAGCGGCAATGCCTATATCAAAATGAAAGGCCGCAAATTATATGAATTTGCAGTAATTACCGTACCTCAACTAGTCAAGCAAGCTATAGATAAATCTGGTATTGACGTTAAGCGTATAAAAATGGTATTCATCCACCAAGCTAACGGTAAAATGGATCACGCCATTATGAAGCGACTATTTAAGCTTTACGGAGAAGACACCGTACCAGAAAAATTAGTGCCTATGACAATTTCTTGGCTAGGCAATAGCTCAGTTGCTACCGTTCCTACGTTGATAGACTTGGTTTTAAAGAACAAAATCGATGGCTACGAAATTAATAACGGCGACTATGCTGTTTTCGCATCCGTTGGTGCAGGCATGCACATCAATGCAATAGTTTATAAGTTTTAGTCGATAAATCTTCCTCTAGTGGAAGACTTGCATGATTTTAAATATTGCCTTCTCTCCCTTTAAGCTAGCTGCCGGAAGGGAGAGAGGGCTTAACCGCCAATTCTTTTCAAGCCCTGCTTTGCTTCATTTTCTATGCTAGACTCATATTCATGGTCTTTCATACTAATTGCTGTATTAAAATAATTTCTAGCTTTACCAAAGTCTTTTCGTTTCTCACAAACGAGGCCTGCCAGAACAGCAGCTTTAGCAGCATAATAATATTTCAAGTCCTTGCCGTTATTGATTGCTGCTTGGTAATGCGACAGCGCAGCATCATCCTTTCCTAAATCATCATTAATGCGACCCATTCTATAAGCAAACTCCGTTTTATCTTTTGCAGACTTAAGCTCATCCTGTTTCATATCTCCCAACACAGCCAACGCTTTGGTGAGATAACCGCCATCATAAAGTAAACGTGCTTTTAATAACTCCATTTTTGGCATTGGAGAGTTGGCTTCATTTAACGCTTGCTTATCTTTCTCCGCATAAGTTGCGCCGCTATTTTTTACTTTACCAATCAAACTCTGGTAGCTTCCGGTATCGTTTTTTAAAAGAGAAATCCATGCTTGATGCAAATAGGTGTCTTTTACGTAATTGACACCCTTATTCTGTTGTAGAAATTGATTGAAACTAGCAGAAGCACCAAAGTCTAGTTTATTTAACCTGGCCACGCCTAGCAGATAATCAAGATAGGCAAATGATTGGTAAACAACGCCTTTCGGTCTGCTTTCTAGTATTTCTATTGCTTGATCATTTTTACCATTCCTAGCACAAACGTAAGCTTGAAGATAAGTTTTTAGCAAACTGCTATCCGCTATTCTTGCTGTGTACTTCATTGTTTTGCTGTAAGCTTGTGCACTCTTTGCAACATCGGTTAAGATGTAGGCATAGTAAAATACTACCTCATCGTAAAACGGTTCATAAGATGATTTAGGAAGATTTTCAGCTAATTTATCCAACTGATTTAAACCAGTTTGCACATCACCTTTTACCCCAAAAGTGGATAAGGTAGATTTCATGAAACCATCTGGCAATGCTCCAAATACTACATTAATTAACCCTAGGCCTTTAAGATTTAAATGAAACCCTGGGAATTTCTTTTGATTATCTTTCAATAATCCGTTAGCCTTATTAATTTCTCTAGCTGCAGCAAAATAGGCTCCGTACCTACTTCTAATCAAAGCCCACTGTAAGTTAATTTCTGCCTGTGCATATAAATAGTAAGGTGATGCTTTATCGTCACTACTAATTTGATCTAAACGGCTAGACTTGCTGCTTTCCAGTCGTTCAAACTCTGCTTTACTTTCAGTAGTAATCAAATAAAAGTAATCAATGTAATTTTCTAACAGTGGTACGATGGAATTCCGAGGGTGAATCTTCTTCTCAGCTGCAACCATTTGCCGGGCTGTGTTAAGCTTTAGTTCGAAAATATTTTGATAGGCTTTTAAGCAGTTAGCGTTAAAATCGAAATTAGCTGAAGCAAAAAAAGGATTTGATATAAAGATGAAGAGCAGTAAACATAAACGAATTATTGGCTTAAAGGGCATAAAACTGAGTTAGTAATTTGATGTAAACAAAGCTATATAACGCATTTAATAATTGCTTGTTTTCAAAAACCTTTTTTAAGGAAAGGCTTTTTTTCAGTAAAAAAAAATCCCGACGTAAATCGGGACTTCAATTTTATATTTGGTTGGTTGTGTACTGATTAAGCTTCTGCCAATTCATGGGTTAAAGCCTCGTCTACCAAAATACGGCCGCAGTGTTCGCAAACAATTACTTTTTTACGCTGGCGGATATCTAACTGGCGTTGAGGCGGAATTTTGTTGAAACATCCAGAGCAAGAATCTCTTTCGATAGTTACTACAGCTAAGCCATTTACTGCATTTTTTCTCAATCTATTGTAAGCAAACAATAAACGATCTTCGATATTTTCTTGAGCTTTTTCTGCTTTCTTTAGTAAGTCTTGCTCTTCTTTTTCAGTTTCCGAAGTGATGGTTTCAAGCTCAGAACGCTTAGCTTCCAAATCACCTTTTCTCAAATCCAAATTTGCCTGAGCTTTTTCAAAAATTTCGGTTTTGTTATTGATGTCGAAACCAAATTCTCTGATTTTTTTCTCACTTACCTGAATATCTAAATTTTGGATTTCAATCTCTTTAGTTAAAGCATCATACTCCCGGTTGTTTTTAACCTCTTTTAATTGAGTATCATATTTTTTAATCAAAGTTTGAGCCTCTTTGATCATATTTTTACGGGTTACAATTGCATCTTCCGTATCATCCAACTCCGCTTTAATCTTTTGTATACGGGTTTCCAAACCAGCTACCTCATCCTCTAAATCGGCAACCTCAATTGGCAATTCACCTCTAATTTGGCGTATTTTATCAATTTTGGTATGTATGTTTTGTAATTCGTATAAAGCCTTTAGCTTCTGCTCTACTGTTTGTTCCATTAAATGAAATAATTTATGGGGTTTGTGTTATGCTCCGTTAAACGGATTGCAAAGTTAGGAAATTTTTCTTGAATATTATCTATCAACAAATTAGATGTAAATTGTTCACTTTCAAAATGTCCGATATCAACAATCATTATTTTTCCTTCGGCATCAAAAAATTCATGGTATTTAAAATCTGCTGTAACAAAGGCATCTGCGCCAGCAGCTATTGCATTTTTGAGCAAGAAACTCCCTGAACCACCACAAACAGCCACTTTTTTAATTTCCCTATCGATGATTGCTGTATGCCTAATTGCCCTGGCTTTCATTTGCTGTTTCACCATTTGCAGAAAGTCAATTCCAGTTAAAGCATTACTTAAATCTCCCACCATGCCGGAGCCAACATTTTGAAGCTGATTTTCTAACGCATAAATATCATAGGCTACTTCTTCATAAGGATGGTTCTGAAACAAAGCGGTAAGCAATTTACGCTCATCCTGCGTTTTAAAAATAACTTCTATTCTGGTTTCATTTGCATATTCTCTAACATTTTGCTGCCCCAAGGTAGGATTGCTCAACTCATTGCCTTTAAAAGTACCAATACCTTCAGCATTAAAGCTACAATCGCTATAGTTACTGATATTTCCCGCACCGGCGCTAAACAAAGCTTCACGCAATTGGGCAGCATCCTTATGTTCGCAAAAGGTGACCAACTTTTTTAGAATGCCCGATTTAGGCACCAAAATTTTAGGATTTATTACACCCAATTGTTCGCAGATTTTTGCATTAACGCCATTTTGCACACTATCTAAATTAGTATGTATAGCATATAAAGCAATGTCATTTTTGATTGCTTTTAAAACCACTCGCTCCACATAGTTTTTTCCGTTAAGCTTTTTCAACCCCTTAAAAACAATAGGATGATGCGAAATAATCAGATTACACCCTTTTTCTATTGCCTCATCTACTATTTGCTCGGTACAATCTAACGATACCAAAGCAGCATTAATCTCCTGGCTGGGGTTTCCAACAATCAAACCCGCATTATCATAATCTTCCTGATAATTCAATGGTGCTATGGATTCTAGGAAATTGGTGATTTCGGACAGCTTCATGGAGTAAAAGTAATGAAAATTAGCTAAACAGCTCCTCTCTGTCCTTTGGACATCTCTCCCCAAAGGGAGATAACCAGCGATGAAAGTCTCCCTTCAGGGGAGATTTAGAGGGCTATAAAAAATCCCTACAGGTTTTAGCCCGTAGGGATTGACATTTGTGTGTGATTTTTTTTTAGAAATTGCTCATTCTTACCATTTGCATGCTTTCGAAAACCATTTTTTGGTTGTACTCAAATGCAAGTTGCTTGTGGTTTATCAAATCAACGATGGTACCAATCATACACAAACCACCGGTTAAGAAATAAAGTATGCCCATTCCAATTTGCCCTACAACAAAACGGTGTATTCCTGCGAAGCCTAAAAACCCTATTAAGCAAAGTAATAATATATCCGACGGATTTTTTCTCTTGCTAGAGTAGATCATTAAAAATGTACGCAACTGTTGTTCATTTAAACCTTGTGTTGCTGACTGTAAGTATGAATATTCTTCAGGACTGATACCTGGTAATGACATAAAGTTTTGATCGAACATGGCTAAACCTCCTTATAATTAAAATAGTCTTTTTGTTTAATAATCAATTGTTTACATAACTGAAAAATGCGGTAGAGGATAATCAATAAAGCTGGAATGCCAAACCAATGTTGCCTAAAACTTGCATTAAAATCAGCGTGAAAGATGGCCGTTATTGATCTTCCCAAACCACATCCCGGACACCAATCGAAACCTAAATTTGCTAGTGGACATAGTGTAAAATGATGTTCGTGAGGATCAGCGGTGGCCAATAACGTTAGCGCTAAAACCCAAAAAACAACTTCTACATATTTTCCTGCTCTGCTCATCATTGTTTCTCTGTATTTGTTAATTAGAGGCAATGATAAGGCTATTGTTACTAGTTTTAAAGGCGTTTTCGACCAACGGGAAATAAAAACCGACCAAAAGGAAGTTTGCCATGATTAGTTTATTTCTTTATTCAAATTTTCTACCGAGATAATGCCTGTTACAATTGCAGACTACGGAAAATCCTGATGTAGATAATTTAACATCAAACATATAAGTTTTAAATAGCTAGCTTTACGGCAATTTTATATCGTTAATAAATTTTATGAAAAAAATTTTACTTCTTTTACTTCTTTCTTGCAGCACGAAAATGTTTGCAGCAACTTTAACTGCTATAACCGACGGTAATTGGTCAACTGCCGCTACGTGGGGCGGAAGTGTCCCACAAGCCACCGATATCGCTATTATTCCAGCGGGAATCACTGTTACACACAACGTAGGTATAAATGGAAATATGTTTAACAATTGGAATAATGCAGGTACAATCAGGGTTACTGGAAAGCTTATCTTACAAGGTACTGAACCTGTACTAATTAACCCCGTTGCTATTGAAATTTTATCTGGCGGAGAATTTAGAGATGAATCACAATACGGACAAATTTATCTTAATCCTAAATCTACCTTTAAGGTATTTACCGGTGCAAAGCTCACGTCAAATATCGAAACCATTATCTACAATAAGACTAATGCCAACTCTTCTTATTCGTTTTCATCCACAACGGTTAATGGTCCTTTCAATGTCACAGTCTCGGGGTCCACTACAACTTTTTCTACTGTTGTATTACCGTTAACACTCGTAAGCTTCACTGGTAAAAAACTAAACGTAAACAATGTTTTAAGCTGGCAAACGCAAAGCGAAATAAATGCCGACAACTTTTTGATAGAAAGAAGCACCGATGGCAAAGATTACCAAACTGTAGGTAAAGTAACAGCTAAAGGTACTTCAGGAAGTAACAACTATAGCTTTACAGATCGTTCGACATTAAATGGTGATAATATTTATAGACTAAAAATAAGTGATAACGATGGCACTTTTACCCATGGCGACATCCTGGTAAGTTTGAAAAGAGAATCATTAGGCAGTATTAACGTATATCCATCTCCGGCTAAGGAGGTAGTATTTATCAACTCGGAGAAGAATGAATTGGTAACCATCTATAACATAGAAGGCAAGTCTGTTTTCTCTAAGAATTTGAAAGCTGGGACAAACAGCATCGATGTAAGTTTATTTAAAGATGGCGTTTATTTTGTAGAGCAAGCTGGACAAAAAAAATCTTTCTTAAAGGTGTCTAGATAGATTCATACTCACAATTTAGAAAAAGGTAGCCTCATTATTGTGGCTACCTTTTTTTGTTATCAAATTAGCGCTTAGCTACTACCGCCTGACTGTAGCTTGCTTTCCCGTCTTTATCAATCTGCGCTACACGAACGTATACTGGGTTATTCCCGCTAGTATCGTTTTGTAAATCACCAAAACCATCTCTTTCTTTAGCACATGAGGCAATCATTAATACAGCAACTAGCACCATTAATCCTTTTAACCAACGATTCTTGAATGTCGGCACTAATAATAGTCCCAATAACCCAAAGCCAGCCATTAAAGTGCCTGTCCAAGGCATTGTAAAGTTATATTTCAAATCAACACTTGATTTACCATTTGGAGCCTTACTAACCACTGTGCCTAAATCTGTCCAAGTTTTGCCATTGCTTGATGCCTGTACAATAAACTTGTCATTATTATCTTCACTTTGCGTGTTCCAGTCTACACTAAGGTTGCCTGATTGTATTTTCGCATTCACATTGCCGAAGCTAACTGGTAAAACATCAATAGATCCAAAGGCACTATACACACGGTAATCAACACCAACGTTAAGTGGCAACACCGCACTATTAATAATTAACTCCACCTCATCGAAGGTTTGGGTAGCATTAAAATACAAGGGCACAATGTCACCGCCAGACAATAAAGATAAATTAAGGATAGTTGCCCCATTAACTGTTTCGCGAGGGACACCCGCTAAATAGGTACGCAAGGTGATGTTACTTTGCAATAGCGATAAGGAAAGCACTGAGGAAAACTGTACCCTGAAACCAGCTGCGTAGCCAACAGGAGCGAAAGTGGTGCCATTTGGGAAATTAAGTTTAGCACGAATGGTATATAATGCATCAGTACAAGTAAGCGGCGCATTGATTAAACCAGATATCAACAAATAGTTGTTCAGATCTGCGTCTGCTACGTTAGCAGCATCATTTAATGTTGGCGCTACACAACTTGCTCCCGAAGGTGAGGTAGCTGAAAAATTGCCAGTAGGATCGGTAAAGTTGGACGTATAGCTTTGTGCGTTGAGCCTAGTGGAAAATAAAAAAGCGAAACATAACAAGGTAACAACAAAGAGTTTGCTGTTTGAGCCTTTAAAAAGCTGTTCTAGTTTTAAATGTTGCATAGTAGTAAAATTTTAGGTTTGAAAATGTTAATTGGGTTCATAGGAAAAGTGATAGCGCTAACTTTGCAGATGATTTGGGCATTACGGTGCCAATGCCTGTATTACATCAAGAAATATATTTAAGCGCTGCATAAGGAGTCGTTCTAGTTAAGCAGGTAACATTTGGCCGAAAAAATCGTTGGCTAAACACCTTAAAATCAAGTACTACTACTTACAGAAATAGGTAAAAACACTAACACGAAAAAAAAGTACTTACTGAAGAATTTGCATTAGGTTTAACGTTTCACAAGTAATGCTAAAGGCGTTTGATAGTGTTAGAACGAATTATCATAGCAATCTATCCGATAGAAAGGTGCTTTCAATTGAAAAATCTTTCGCACATCAGACTTCCAACTAATAACTGTATCTTTGAATAGTGAACGTTAGAGATTTAATTAATAGATTTAAGACCGACCAACGAGTTTTGGCCATTGCAAAATCGCTAAATATTAGCAAAAGCAAAACTCAAATCAAGGGATTGGTGGGTTCATCCGATGCCGTTATTGCGCTTACCACCTATTTTTTACAGCACAAACCCCAGCTTTTTGTATTGCCTAACCGTGAAGAGGCAGCCTATTTCTCTTCCGATTTGGAAAGCATACTAGGTAAGGAAATTCTATTGTTTCCTTCTTCATTTCGTAAACCTTTCGAGTTTACACAAATTGATACTTCAAATGTGCTGGCTAGAGCAGAAGTGCTCAATGAGCTTAACCATCAGTCGGAATACGGGAAGATAGTGGTTACCTACCCTGAAGCTTTAGCGGAAAAAGTAATTGACCGCAGCGTGTTGGAGAAAAATACCTTGGAAATTACTGTTGGCGCTAGCTTGGGTATCGATTTTATCAACGAATTCTTATTCGAATATGATTTTGAACGCTCGGATTTTGTTTACGAACCTGGCCAATTTTCCATTAGGGGCGGTATTGTAGATATCTTCTCTTTTTCACACGATTTGCCCTACCGCATTGAGTTTTTTGGTGATACTGTAGAAAGCATACGTACTTTTGAAATTGAAAGCCAACTTTCGGTAGATGACGTTAAGCATCTTACCATCGTTCCTAATGTTCAAGCTAAATTTTTAACTGAGAACAACATCAGCTTGCTAGATTATATTGAAAACGATACGCAACTGTGGTTTAAAGATGTGGCGTTTGCACTTGATGTGGTAAAAAGCGGATACAAAAAAGCCACGGAGCTTTGGAAGGCATTATCAGCAGCTGAAAAGCAGCAAAACCCAAATTGGCTTGATCCGAAATTCGCATTTACTGATGAGAAAATGTTATCCGACTTATTTCACGATTTTACAATGGTGGAATTTGGAAAACAGTTTTTCTACCAAACAGATCATGTTTTCGAGTTCGATACGAAACCCCAGCCATCATTTAATAAAGATTTCAATTTGTTGATCCATAATTTCAAGGAGAATGAGAAACAAGGTGTCAACAACTTTATATTCAGTAACTCTACCAAACAAATTGAACGTTTATATGCTATTTTAGATGATATTGATAAAACGGTAAAGTTCATCCCTATCCACATTCCATTACGTGAGGGTTTCGTGGATTTTACGCAGAAAGTAGCGTTTTATACAGACCATCAAATTTTCGATCGTTTCTACAAATATCAACTCAAAAAAGGTTATCAGCGAAGCCAAGCCATCACTTTAAAGGAGCTTAGGGATTTGAAACCCGGCGACTTTGTAACCCACATTGACCACGGCATCGGTAAATATGCTGGTCTGGAAAAAGTGGAAACCAATGGCAAAATGCAGGAAATGATTAGGCTAATTTATGCCGATAATGATTTGCTGTACGTAAACATCAATTCGCTAAATCGCATTGCGAAATATAGTGGCAAAGATGGCACGCCGCCAAAAATGAACAAGCTTGGAACGGAAGCTTGGGACAAACTAAAAAAAAACACTAAAAAAAAAGTAAAGGACATAGCCCGGGACTTGATTAAGCTTTATGCCATGCGTAAGGCACAAGTAGGCACCGCGTATGCACCAGACAGTTATTTGGATACCGAATTGGAAGCTTCGTTTATTTACGAAGACACACCGGATCAAATGAAGGCAACAACAGATGTAAAACGTGACATGGAAGCACCCCATCCAATGGATCGTTTGGTTTGTGGCGATGTTGGATTTGGTAAAACTGAGGTGGCCTTACGTGTCGCTTTTAAAGCCGTAGCCAATGGCAAACAAGTGGCAGTATTGGTACCAACTACTATTTTGGCGTTGCAGCATTTCAAAACTTTTTCTTCTCGTTTAAAGGATTTTCCTTGTACTGTAGACTACATCAACCGTTTTAAAACTAGCAGGCAAATTAAGGAAAGCCTAGAAAAGCTGGCACAGGGAAAAATTGACATCATTATTGGTACCCACCGGCTGTTAAGTAAAGATGTGAAGTTTAAGGATTTGGGGTTGATGGTGATTGATGAGGAACAAAAATTTGGTGTAGCGGCAAAGGAAAAATTGCGTGCTTTACGAGTGAGTGTAGATACGTTGACTCTAACTGCCACGCCAATTCCGCGTACACTGCATTTCTCTTTGATGGGCGCTAGAGATTTATCAATCATCAATACGCCACCGCCTAATAGGCAACCCGTAACTACCGAACTACATGTGTTTAATGATAAATTGCTGAAAGAAGCAATACAATTTGAACTAGACCGAGGCGGACAGGTTTTCTTTGTACACAATAGGGTGCAGGATTTGAAGCAATTGGCAGGCTTGATACAAACGTTGGTGCCTAAAGCACGCGTCGGCATTGCTCATGGACAGCTAGAAGGTGATGCCTTGGAGGATGTCATGCTGGATTTTATTAATGGCGAAACTGATGTTTTGGTTGCTACAACCATCATCGAAACCGGCTTGGATGTACCTAATGCCAATACCATTATCATTAATCACGCACATATGTTTGGCTTGAGCGATTTGCACCAAATGCGTGGTCGTGTTGGACGTTCGAATAAAAAAGCCTTCTGCTATTTATTAAGCTTGCCGCTCTCTACCCTAACTGATGAGGCTCGTAAACGCTTGAGTGCCATCGAAGAATTTTCTGATCTGGGAAGCGGATTTAATATCGCTATGCGAGATTTAGATATACGTGGTAGCGGTAACTTGCTAGGAGGCGAGCAAAGTGGTTTTATAGCAGAAATTGGCTTCGAAATGTATAACAAAATTTTGGACGAGGCTATACAGGAATTGAAGGACGATGAATTTAAAGATTTATTTAAAGATCAACCTGAGCGGCCTTACGTGAGTTTTACGCAGGTGGATACTGATGTTGAAATGCACATTCCTGATAGCTACGTTACCAATATCACCGAGCGATACAACCTTTATACAGAAATTTCTAAGCTGGAAACCGAGCTGCAAATTCAAGCTTTCGAGCAACGCATGAAAGATAGGTTTGGCCCCGTACCTAAACAGGTTTTGGCTATGCTTAAGGTAGTACGTTTACAGTGGATAGCCAAAAAACTAGGTTTCGAGAAAGTTAGTTACAAGAAAAATATCTTGAGAGGCTACTTTGTAAGCGATAAGCAATCGAAGTTTTTTGATTCGGAAACGTTTAACAGGGTACTGGCTTTTGCTCAATTGCATCCTCGTTTATGTAATTTGAAAGAAGTAAAGGATAGCTTGCGTATTTCGTTTGATAACATCACTAATATTGATGAAGCAGTGGAAATGTTGGAGCTGATTTAATTTCTTATCGGTTTTTAGAGGTGGTTAGGCATATTGCCCTCTCTGCCCGTTGGGCATCTCTCCCAAAGGGAGAGAATAGCGGTTAGGAATGGTAGTGTGTGCTTATTATTCGGCGCATTTAGCGAGGCGAAGGAGCTATTTTGTTCAACAATAGATGTCTCGTAACCTCGACATAACAAGGCGATTAAAAAAACATCGGACAAGAACCACTCTCTTGTAACTCTTAGCATTCTCGACATTTTAAGCTACCTATCAATTAGGAATGTTTATATCTGCTGCTTTGCTTTAATTGCTAAATATCTATTTACCACGTTAACAGTAAGGTTTTGCGGAGCAGTAAGCAAACTCAAAATCCCATGTTTAGTCAACTCCTTAACCATTAAACGTTTTTCGTAAGCAAATTTCTCGGCGATGGTTTTAATGTAAATGCCTTCCACATCCTTTGCATCATCATCGCTTAAACTACGTAATGTTGTATTTTCAAAAAACACCACTAAAAGCAGGTGATATTTGGCGATACGCTTAAGGTAGGGAAGCTGCCTTTCCAAAGCAGACATACTCTCGAAATTAGTGAAAAACACCACTAAACTTCGTTGCTTCAATACGGAGCGTAAACTCACAAAAAGTGCTTCCATATCTGTTTCCAGATAACGGGTTTTCTCTTTGTAGAGCACCTCCATGATTTTATTCAGCTGCATCGGCCTTCGATCAGCAAGCACTACATTTTTTGTTTTTTCAGCGATAGTGATTAATCCCGCTTTATCTTGCCTTAATAACGCTACACTTGATAAAATCAAACTGGCATTAATGGCATAATCCAACAAACTCATCTCTTCAAAAGGCATTTTCATCGCTCTCGATTTATCGATTACGCAATAAATATGTTGCGACCGCTCTTCAATGTAGGAGTTAACCATAAAATCCGCTTTGCGTGCGGTTGCCTTCCAATTGATGGTTCTAATATCATCACCAGCAACATAGTTTTTTACTTGGTCAAATTCCATGCTATTGCCAACCCTTCTCACTTTTTTAATACCTACATCAACCAATCGGTTGGAGATGGCCATTAACTCATATTCTCGTAGCTTTAGAAAAGATGGATAAACTGGAACCATTCCAGTTCCTTCTACATTAAACCGTCTGCTCACCAAGCCTAGTGGAGATTTAACAAACAGTCGGGTTAAACCGAATTCATATTCGCCTCGTTTAGTTGGCCGCAAAAGGTAACTGATAATTTTTTGCTCTTTAGGTTTTAAGCTGGTATTGAACCACAAATCTCTTTTTTGAAATTGAAATGGAATTTCATCAATAATACCTATTGATATTGGAAACGGGTAAAAATTTTCAAGGTAGATCTTAAGTTCGTTATCATCTCCATTACTTAATCTTTCAGGCACATCTCTCCTCAAAAAAACAGTCTTTTTAGCGGCGTGCAACAGGTAAATATCGATAAGCAGCAAAGTTACTACAACACCAAAGGCGATATAAGGCACATCGCCCAAGATGGGCAAAAAGAAGGCAAAAAGAAACGACGCTGAGCAAATGCCCAACGCTATAAAAAGCCTGTTCTCTAAAAACAGATTGGTGTAGAACTGTTTAAATAGTTTTTTCATTGTTTTCATTTTGCCGTCGTTACGAGGCACGCAGTAATCCTAAAGCGGCTATAACTTTGTAAGATTGCTTAGTGCCTAGCAATGACGAAAGAGCTTACCTAGGCACCTCGATCTTTTTAATTATTTGAGCAATGATATCTCCCGTGGTAAGCCCTTCCATCTCTTTTTCAGGACTAAGCATTACCCTATGGGCCAATACTGGTGTAGCTACCTTTACAATATCATCTGGTGTTACAAAATCCCTGCCCGACATAGCAGCAATAGCCTTTGCACTGTTAATAATTGCCAAAGATGCCCTTGGCGACGCCCCCAAATACAAAGCTTTATTCTGTCTCGTTTCATTAACAATTTGTGCGGCATAGGCCAACAACTTAGCCTCCACATGTAGTGCCTTAATTGTAGCTCTTAATGCACTAATTTGCGCTACATTAAGTACAGGCTTGATATCTTCAAGCTGGTGTAATGTATCAGTTTGGTGCTGCTGTGTTAAAATTTCAATTTCTTCTTCAAGGGATGGATATTGAATTTCAATTTTAAACAAGAAACGATCCAGCTGTGCTTCTGGTAAGCGATAAGTTCCCTCCTGTTCAATTGGATTTTGTGTAGCCAAAACCATAAAAGGTTCTTCCATTTTGTAGGTGTTGCCATCTACAGTTACCTGGCGTTCCTCCATGGCTTCAAATAAGGCAGATTGTGTTTTAGCTGGTGCACGGTTAATCTCATCTACCAAAATGATGTTGCCAAAAATTGGCCCTTGCCTAAATTGAAACTCCGCAGTTTTTGGACTGAAAACAGCAGTACCTAACACATCTGAAGGCATCAAATCGGGTGTAAACTGGATCCTCGAAAATGTCGCCGAAATACTTCTGGCCACCAATTTTGCGCTCAGGGTTTTAGCAACACCCGGTACACCTTCCAATAAAAGATGTCCGTTAGCTAATAAACCTGCTATCAGTAAATCGATAGTTGCCGTTTGACCCACTATAATTTTTCCCAACTGCGTCCTAATTTGCTCAACGGCTTGGCTTAGTTCACTTAAATCAGTGCGCTGGTTAAACATTTCTTGTTCTTGTTCCATGTTTTTGTTTTATATCATACGCTGGAGATTGCTTCGTGCCTCGCAATGACGAGAAATCTTACTACCTATCCAGCTTATAAAATTGTTCTATTAGTTTATTAAATTGTATTAAGTAATTGTCGTTAGTTTTAGTTTTTTTATCCTGCTTTTGGAAAGTATTTATAAATGCAACGATTTGCCGGATCAATGCTTCATCTATATTTGTGATTTTAATTAAGCTTGTTGTAAATTCCTCATCTAAAGTGGTAGTTTTCAACCTGTACTTATTTCTTAGGTAGGCTAAAAAATAATTGATCTTTTTATCGATGATGTCATTGTGATTTCGTTGCTGATAGTAGACCCTTCCAACTACTTTGGCAAATTCCACTGAAGTATTTTTTAAAGGATCGATAATTGGGATAATTCGCTGCCGGCGTTTCATCTCGTACAATACAAAGATGATGAGCCCTACTAACGCTAAATAATAAGCCCACCGCAACTGCTCATAACTGAAAAGCACTCTAAAATGCGACTCACTATTCACCACTGGACGGGAGAAATGTTCATCCCAAATTAGCGCTTTGGATTGCGGCAAATACGACAGTACTTTTGCTGCATAGTCAGCGCCATTTTCGTTGAGCAAACTGTAATTGGTAAAAAGTTGAGGATTGGCACACAACAATAAACTACCTTTGCCAAATCGATATTGAACCAAGTTAGGGACCTCCTCATATTTCCTACCTAACACAACTGCTTTTGCAGTATCAATACTTGTAAAATAATTGGCAGAAATTCCCTTTTCAAAATAGTAATCTAGCTCTCTTTTTAAATAAGGCGAAGTAAAATTGATTGGGTATTTCTTCTTACTGAACCTAAATGACCCCGCCAAACTAACCTTAAGTGAATCTTCAACGGCATCTGTCATTTCAAAAGCAGCAATTAGCACATTATTGCCAGCCTGAATGTACTTTTTCATCGCTTTAAGCTCTGCAGCGCTCAGGCGTACGCTTGGAGCAATGATGATATAAGTTGATGATGTTTCAGGAACAGTATTTAAGGTAGATAAAACATCACCCCTAGCCACAATCTGTTCAGATTTCGGGAAAACATCAGCAATTTGTTGACGAAGAACATAAGTTCCAAAAGGAATTTTATCTTCCGGCAATAAAGTTTTATCCCAATTAATTGGTTTTGGTTTTGTGTATTGTGCAACAAAATACAAGCCCAACAAAATGGCTCCAAAAATTAGATATTTTCTTAGTCCGCTCATTTGATCTGATCTTTAAATTGTTCAAAAGAAGCTTGAATCATCTCAAAAACGGACTTATCGATTCTAAAGTCGCCATACCAAACATATTCAAATTGGTAAGTTAAACTTGCAAAAACATCATTTCCTCCATTTTGCTTAAACTCTCTCACATAAATTGCATTAGTTTTATTTACCTCCCATTCAATCAAGCTCTTATCGCTAAGCAATTTTAATGTGCGTAGGTAGAGCAAGCGCACCGCCAATCTGTAGTTTTGGTTTTGTTTAGCAACCAAAAGCTCATCTTCGAAACTAATTTCATGTATGTTTTCCAAGCTTTCATCGTAGGGCACATCTACTTCTTTTGACTTTCTCGAGAAAATTTTCCAATCTACCCCAACTAGCTTAAAAATGATGAAGATAACTGCTAACACTACAATGGCAATTACCGTGTACTTAATCACAGCAGGCCAAGCTTTCGATTTTTTCGGCATTTCATCACTCCCAAAAAACCGATCAATCCAATCCCAAAAGTTTTTCCAAAATCGTTCCCACCAATTTAGTTGCTGTGCATCAGGTTCGCCATACTGAAACTCCTTTTGTTCCTTATATCGCTCAATTGCCTTACCATCAAACTGCCTTACTTTAGTTTTACTGCTATCTAAACGCAAGGCAATGGTATCCTTAGCTACTTTTTTGAATACGTTTAACTTGGGTTTTTGTGCCAACAAAGTTGAATTAAGCAGCAAAAAAGCTCCTAACACCAGAAGTACTGAAAAACGCTTACTAATATTCTTCATCAGCTTGCGCTACTTGATTTGAGCCTTTCCCGAATTCAGAAATGCGGTTCATTAAACCAAAACTTTCTTTTCGCTCTACCAAATTATAGTAAATGAAGGCGGTAGTTACCAAAGGGATAATCAAAAATATTTGACTCAAGTGTTGAGATACAGCTATAAATATTTGAAACCCCTGCTGCATAGCTTCCCCTCCCTGTGAGAAGTAGCTGCCCAAAATGATGATATACGAAGGAATAAGTGTTATACTAGTAAATAATGTAGTGATTATAAGCATTACAAAAATCGTAGCGAAAGTAATCCACCAATTATTTTTAACCAAGGCAAACGCCCTACTAAATGCAGTAGAGAAATCCTGATTCTCCAACACAACCACGCCGTAAAAAACAAACAAGGCAGGGGTAACGTATATCCCTGGGATAA
The DNA here is from genome assembly GCF_965249885.1 of Pedobacter sp. Lineage (GTDB taxonomy): Bacteria > Bacteroidota > Bacteroidia > Sphingobacteriales > Sphingobacteriaceae > Pedobacter. The sequence goes on from NZ_OZ252254.1 coordinate 1,463,518, forward strand.
AGCAGCATACGAAACATATTACCCATAAAACAGATATGGCTATCCCACCCCACATCATCCTGAAGAAATAATACTTAAAGTAACTCCAAACTTCATCCACGGTAGGTGCTACATTACCCTTTTCCACATAAAGCGCTACGAAACTAAGTACGCAGGTGTAAAGGGCAGTGTAATTTAACACCATAAAAACACCTCTTAGGATCAATCTCATCATATGAAGGGTACTCCATGATGATACGTTTTCGTTGTAATCGCCGTCTTCAAAATTTTGAGACAAACCATTGATTTGGACATCAGTAAATACGGTAGAGATGATGCCAGCCAACATAAAAAAACCGCATAAGTACATTACAGATTTAAGTAACGGCTTGAAGTTTTGCTTGATAAACAATAACGTTCCAGATATCATGCCATCAAACTCTCTGATTTGCCTAAATTCAATTTTCTCATTCATATAGCAATGCGTTAACTTAAATTTTCTGTGGTTCTTTTATGGAGCAAGTACGGATAAATTACAATATACCATACCATAAAAATTAGTGAAGCTGCCAAAATAAATATGCTAAGCCAAATTGGCATTTCGGTGTGACGTGTTATAAAAGACTCAAAAAAAGCTGCCAGTAAAATAATTGGGATAATGCCAATCGCAATTTTTGTGGCATCTTTGGCACTTCTTTTAAAAGCTTGTAAGCGGGTGTATGTTTTAGGAAATAGCAAACCATGCCCCAATACTAGGCCAGCCCCACCGGCTACTACGATCGACAAAATTTCTAAAGTGCCGTGTATCCAAATTACCAAAACAGATTGTAAGCCTAGGCCTTTGCTGAAAAAATAGTACTCAAACGCACCTAACATAATGCCGTTTCGCAGCAAATGATAAACCGGCCCTATGGAAAAAAACACGCCGCTAACGTACATCACAAAAGAAACCCAAGTATTATTTGCGGCAATATAAATGAACATTAAAACTTCATTTTCTTGCTTATATACGCCAAAAGGGTCACCCTTAGCAATGTTGTCGTTGGTCATGTTCACATACTGATTGCCTAGTATCAATCGCACAAATCTTTCGTCGTACTTTGCAGAAAGGATGCCGATGCACATCGCTAAGACAAAAAAGATAAATGAATAAAGAATTTGTCTGCGGTACTTATAGAACAACATAGGCAGTTCATACTTCCAATACCTAGCAATGCGACCAGCTTCTTCTTTTTTATTTTTATAGATGGATTGATGCAGGGTAGCCGCTAAGCCATTCAAATAAGCAGTTGTTTTAGACTTTGGATAGAAAGTTTTAGCATAGGCTAAGTCGTTGGTGATATCAACGAAACGCTGTGCAAGCTCATCGGGATTGTCTGTTTTTAAACCCTCGTAGCTTTTCCATTTTTCTGAATTTTGTTTAACGAAGAGCGCTTCTTTCATCAGACAGTTTGCATATTTGCCGTTAAAATAAAATAAAAAAATCAACCTGCAAAAAAAGCATTACAACTTAAAAATCTAGCGCCCCGTCAGGGCATCAGGATTTTAGTAAAATGTCTGCACAAACGTAATTGCTTCGCTAAACAAAATAGAAGTTTAAAATTATTGTGTTAAACCACCATACTGAAAGCATAATTTTTATATTTGAGTATGGAGACCGTACAAATTAATACGAGCCAACACGTAGCTATTGATTATCCTGTAGCAGGGTTAGGCGAAAGAGTTGCTGCATACCTTATTGATCTTGCTATTTTCGTAGCATTATATCTTGTCGTTGTTTTTGGCGGCATTGCTGGTTCATTTAGTGGTCTCGGTGAAAAAGCGATCATTGTTGCCATTATCATTTATTTAGCTTGCTATGCTTTTTATGACCTTGTATGTGAGGTGCTTTTCAACGGCCAAAGTGTAGGCAAAAAATTAATGAAGATTAAAGTTGTTAGCATTGATGGTTCTCAAGCCAGTACAGGCCAATATTTTATTAGATGGATTTTCAGAATAATTGACTTTACTTTGTCCGCCAACTTATTAGGCTTTTTGTGCGTAGCGGTTTCCGAGAAAAAACAACGTATTGGAGATGTTGTAGCAGGCACCACAGTGATCAAAACGCAGCCAGCAACAAAAATTGAGCATATTGCTTTTCACCCAACCAACGAAGATTATGTACCACAATTCTCTAGCGTACATTTGCTAGCCGATAGGGATATTGAGCTGGTACACGAAGTGATTAGAACCTATTACCGCACCTACAACACCGAACTAATTTATTCCATGGCTGCTAAAGTTTCGGAATTTTTGGGTATTTCTATTCCAGAGGGGATGAACGAAATGCAGTTTTTAAAGACAGTTTCTTCGGATTACATCCAAATTACCTCGAGGGCCGTGTAATTGCAACTACAAGTTCCTTCGCCCAATGCTGATACATTTTACCAGATGGATGCAAGCCGTCGTTGGCGATAAGTGAGTTGTCATTTACGGCCGCTCTGGACGCTATTGTGATATCAACATAAGTAACTTCATTTGCAGTGGTAACTTGTTTATTGATTTCGTTGAAAACATCGATTTCCTCACTTATGGTTTGCAAATTCCTGCCGCTTTGTTTGGCAAACTCCGTGACGCCCCAATCTGGTATGGAGACTACGTATACGTTTTGTTTTGTACCTCCCGCAAATCCTACAGCCATTTTCAACAATTCATTAAATTCTTGCTTGTATGCTTCCGGTGAGTAGCCACGGTACTGATTATTTACGCCGATGAGCAGTGTAACTAAACCATATGTTTCGGTAATTCGCTCCTGTTTTATTGCCTGTTTTAGTTCATCCGTAGTCCACCCGGTTTTGGCAATTACTTTTGGTTCCTCAATTTCAAACCCTTTTTCTCTAAGTAGCGCCGCCAACTGGTAAGGGAACGATGCCGATTGCTCAACGGCTTCTCCAATGGTGTAAGAATCGCCAAGTGCTAGATAGGAAATTTGTTGTGCCATATTTTAGTGTAACTGATGAAAAACGATTTTGTAAAGATAATTCCCTAACATTACAAAACCAGTGAAAAAGTACATTGCTTTTAACCATTTTGCATTGGTATCCAACTTTAACACCCAAGCACCAGCTCCTAACAATACGCTCAATAAAAAAGGAATTGTGGGCGGATATAACTGCAAGCTCTTATAAAAGCCACCTTCCAACAATGCAACAACAGATCGCTGAAAACCGCAGCCAGGGCAATCTATACCAAATGCGTACTTAAACGGGCAGGGCAGCAAAAAAATATCCGCCCTGCCTGTAAATAGCAAAGCGGATATTTTATAAATATTTAGCACGTGCAATAATTAAAATTGATTTGCCGGAGGTTGATTAAAAGGATCGTTCGGATTGTTAAAGCCACCGCCAAAACGCCCCTGCTGCGCTTCAGCAGCCGAAGGGCCTAAATATTTTGCGCTTCCGAAACCCAAAATAGGCCAGAATATAAATCCTAATAACAATAGACCAACAGTGAAACCCTCATCTTTACCAAAGCTTTTACTGATTAGGTTAGTTAACCATATGTAAAAAATAAAGTTTATGCAAGGAAGCAGACACCATAGCAACCAGATGCTTGGCTTTCCAACAATTTCGATCATAACGTAAGTGTTATAAATGGGAATCAAACACGCCCACCCTGGTTTGCCAGCTTTCTGGAAGGTTTTCCACATACCTACAACAATAGGCAAAGTGAAAATAAGAGAAATGAAAATGATAGTGCCGAAAACTCCGGCGGCCAAAATGCCTACACTTTCTGAAGAATACTGAGAAGAATAATCCATAATTTAGTTGGTTTAGTTTATTACTTAAAATTATGGATTACTATTTAAAATCAAAATGATCAAGGAAACTTTCTCAAACTGAAAAACGTTAAAATGGAAAAATCTTAAAATAATTTGATGCTAAACCAACTCCATTTCAAAGAGCTTAGCAATATGCCCTTTCAATTTTGTCATATAATGTTATAAAAATTGTTTTTTTTATTATTAAGAACAGCTTTTACATGCCATCGGCAAATCTAATACATTACCCAAGTCATATAACCATCAAACCCAAACACAAGACTTGCACCAAATTGGGAAATAAAATAAGCAAAGATTAATCATTAACAACCTACAGTTGGGATATTGCCAACTGTGGGTTAAAAGCTAAATATTCAAAGAGCAATTACCTATTTATTTGACAAAGTTGGCAATTCTTCATGACCATATTTTCAGTTTACATGATCAATTTACGTAGGATTGGCATTTAAAATTAGTATAAATGATTTTTGCTAATAAGACTATCTGAATCTCGTAATTAATTTGCAATATGAAATACATTCATGTATTTTTTTTCTTGAATTAACTCTACTGTACGTAAGCTTACCCATTTTTGCTTGTTCTTACACATACGATTTAATGTTTTAACTCATTTAATGTAATATTTACTTTCTCTTCAAAATTTCTACCAGAGCTAAATGCTCGATCGCCCTCTTTCCTTTCCTCTCATTAAAGCTGGTATCTTTTTTTTACTAGTATTTGCTAAAAAAGCCTCCATAGCCGTAAATCAGGATCTTTAACAACCTGTTTAAGTGCATGTTGATTGTTCTCTTACAACTGCGATTACCGCAGTCTTTACTAAAAAGACATCACTAATAGTCAAGGCAGTATATCCGGCACCTCTCCAACAATTCCCATTCTGAAAAATAATTGAACGCAGCTCTACCAGAACCTCAGATAAGTATCAAACTTTCCAAATCGCCGGCTATCCAACACTCTCTTTTAATAATTCTTTTATCCTTTTCACCGTTATCTCACATACCAAAAAGTCCAAGTAATTCATTTAAACCTTCATTTCCATTGTAGAGTTCAAACGCATAGTGGCATAATTAGCCCCTATAGTTAGCGACCTTCCAAAAGGATAGTAATCCGTTACATCGCTGGTCTCATCTGCATCTACCTCTTGGTTGCCATTCCTATCGGAATAGATACCTCTTTGATCAAATACTCATACGTAAAGCCCCCTGCCATTGGGCACAAGCCTAACAAAGAACGGTTAGGCAGAAAATAGTTTATATTTAATAATTAATCCGAATTTCGCCGTGAGAATTCTACATAAAGGTAAATAAGAGTTAAAACAAATAAAATCCCTCCATATGTTAAATTTGTTCTAAGTGGTATATGATGTCCTGATGCATGAGCTATCAACATAATAAACGCAACTACAAAAAACATAAAAAACAGTAAAGTTTTAACATAACTTCTCATTGTTGTTCAAAATAAATTGTTCCAGTATAACCTTTGTTTAACAATAACTTTATCGCACTTTCTAGCTGGTCTCCCGACATCCCTTGGAAGTTCATAATTTCGTCTTTTTCGAACTTCACGTTTCTACCTGCCATCAGTCCAGCAACTACGGCTGCTGATCTTGTTAAAGCTTCTGCATCCTTGGTCGATCCATATAAATCGTTGTAAAACATTGCAACAGAGACGGTATTTACTCCAAGATGATGATTTGTTCTAGCTCCTCTATGTGCAACTGCATCTTGTAAGGCATGTATCCCTTGCCCATATTTTTCCAAATTACTTCCCTTAGAAGCAAAAACATTGTCCCAGCCGAACTTCAACCCTCTAAATAACGCTTGTCTCTCCGTCATCCCAGCCTCAGCTTCGGCATCGCTCATCATAGAATGCCAACGGCTATTTTTCTCCAATTGAGATTCTGCAGTTTTACTATAGTCAATCCCTTTTCTATAATTATGGTCGTTGGTCTCTAGCGGATGAAGTGTGGAATCAAAAAAAATTGCCTTAGCAGGAGGGTGATCAGCATATGTGCTAGAATAATGAGCAAATAGATCTGCTTCTTTTTTAGAATAACCTAGGGATAAAAGTGTTTTGTATGTTATACTATAGTGTACTGAAACGGCGTACCTTCCGTCATTGTCGACCATATTGATCGGATCACCCAGAACATAATTATACCCCCCCCAATTGAAGAACAGTTCCGCCAATGGATCAACACTCAACCATCTACCAATGTTGGCGTCATACTGTCTATTGGCAAAGTCCAGATACGCTGTCCAAGGCTGCTGTTCCTTTTCCCCAAAGCCATAGCTGTTCAATGGAGTGGCCGCATAGCTAAAGCCATAGTTTAACGGCTTGCCAAAAGGATAATAGTCTGTTACATCGCTAATTTCATTTGCATCTACCTGAAGATTACCATTCCTATCGGCATAAATGCTCCTTATATTACCTAAGTGGTCTCTAATAAAATATTCATACGTAAAACTTCCACTGCCATTGGGCACCAACCTGCCAAAGAACGTTCGAATAAACAATAAGTTGCCATTGGTATCGTATTCGCTGCCGTTTACATAATATTGTTTGTCAACCCCACTTGTACCACTGGCCTCTCTATACAGCTTATTGCCAGCCGCATCGTAAAGATAGGAAATCTGGTGCGAGCCAGAAAGGCTAACCGCACTTATCCTATCCAAGTCGTTATAAGCGATATTGGTAGCTTGTGTATAAGTATCACTTTTTAACCTGCCCGTGGCATCGTAGGTATAGCTGCTGGTGTAGGCTTCGCTTCCTACATCGGATACATCGGCCAGTTGCTGCTTGCGGATGGTACTTCCGTAATTATAGTTTAACTGGTTAAGTATGCCTCCCTGCTTGTCCTTTCGGATCAACGAGGTGATATTCCCCAATACATCATAATTCAATTGTTCCCTAAAGGAATTACTTATCGTAGCGGTCTTGTATTGAGCATCGATCAACCTCCCCAATTGGTCGTAAGTGTAGGCAAAGGTCTTTTCGTCCTGCGTAATGGTGCCAGTAAGCAGCGAGGGCACTTTGGTCTGCCAGCTCACCGCGGCAATGTTACCATTATATCTTGGTGTGGACCCTGTAGTGCCTACGTCTTCTCGGTACAGTTTAAAGGCAAACACGTCAGTCTTGCTCGCATCGTCCTCATCGATAAGATTTTTAGGATTATTCAGCATGATTAACTGGCCTCCGATATCATATCGATAGTTGAAATTTTGCAAAAAATGTTCGCCGTCTGTAGAATGCACCTTCTTCCTAGCCAATTGGCCCAATGCATTGTAGCTGTAACGTTCTATAACCATAGTACTACCGTTATTAATACGTTGCGAAACCTCCAATAGCCTATCCTGATGATCATATTGGTTAAAAGTCTCTAACTTGGTCAATAGCGGTGTAGCCGCATCTACAGATTGTATGCTCGTAGTTTGATGTACTGTACCTTCAAAATTGAACACAGTGTTTGCCAGATCATAGTTGTTAATGTGTTTTTTATTGGCATAATAATTTTGTGCGGTCAACTGCACCAACCTGCTTTCCTGATCATAATACATTACACTCATCAGGTAATCTGTCGTGCCCACCACCTTTTTGAGGCTTACTGTAACTAACCCAGCAGGTGCTTTCAATAGCGTGTCTGCCGTCGGCAGCTTAAATATACTGCTGTTGGTCTGCTGATTGATATTGACATTGGCGAGTACCCCATAACTGTCATAATAGTTATAGGCATAGGTTTCTGAACCTGTTGTACTATTTATAATGGGAAAGCTAGTGTTGCTATAGCCCATTCCCATAGCAGGCGTGGCACTCTCATATAAGGCTCCGCTATACGTATTAGCCAAGGTCTGCAGCGTTTCCCGATCAGCCGTAGTACTGTAAATACCGCTATATGCAGGCCTACCAGCCCCATCATACTTCACAAAGGACCATTTTTGCTGTACTTGTTGTACAGCGCTCTGTGTCAGCACCATCTGGTTACGCTTGTTATACACCACACTGCTCCATCCCTGTGCCGGCACATGCTTTTCGATTACCCTTCCATGCTTGTCATACTTGTAGGCATATACAAAGTTCTTAAATACTTCGTCTGTATCGGCAATGGCGCTGGGCGTGCCCAGTTCGACAGGCAACGGTGGGACCACATATGCCAAACGATCAAAGACATCATAGACATAATAAGTAGTGAGTGCATTGCCGTTGAGCATCTTTACACTGGCCAATAACCTGCCCTCCAAATCATTATAGACCATACTAACCTGGCCATCGCCATCTGTGGTCACTGTCTTGCGGATACCGTTGATGTTGGGATCATAATAGCCGGGTGTAGATAAGCCCGTTGTGGCCATTTCCCATTTTCGCAGTTCGCCACTGTTAAAGGTATAGGTATTGGTGACCGTATGGCCACTGCCCAATAAATGGTGCACGCCAGCAGCGGCCTGTTCCAAGGGTCTGCCCCCGAAATCTTCTGTCCTTATTTCGGCAAATGCTTTGCCGTTACTGCCCGCAGTGGCCACGCCCTCAGGAGGGTTAAGATAGTATTGCCGTTGTCCACTGTTATCATAGCCCCCATCGCCCCTTATGGCATCAACCCTGTAGCTATCGCCGTTATAGGCGGCGGTATAGGGAAGGTAACTTTTTTGCTTACTGGCACTCATCTCAAAGGTATAGGGATGTACCAGATCGCTACCCAAGGTGTGATAATCTTTTACCACGGTCTGCATCGTACGCCCAAAGGCATCCTGGAAATCGTAGGTCCTAGTTACAGTGGGCGATGAGGAGGCGTTTACAGTGGCTAGATTCGTAATGTTTGGTCTCCTAACCCGCTGGCTGATGACAGAGGGGCGGCTAAGCTCTAGCATATAATTATTGGGCAAGGGCTTGATCAACGCCGAAAAGCCCGCTATGGCGCTAAAATTGGGTTTGAGCACTATTTCCTGCTCGTGATAATAGGCATCCGCTATATTTTGTCCTGTAAGCGGCTGCCCATTGGTATATTGTTGGCCCCGCACCGCCAGCGAGATGACGCATAACAGCAACAGTGAACTGAAGAAAATTTTCATGACTATTTGTTGAGGTTAATTAATGCTATTATTGGGGCCCTACGTACACTTTGCTTTCCCTGATATTTTTCTTATAGTCGCGTGTACCGATAGGCCTTCCCTCCTGATCAAAATCGTTGATGCTGATCATACCATTGGGGGCCGTATTGTAGGTACGTAGGAAATAGTCCGATAATGATGAGGTATTGTAAAGATAGGCTGTGGCCGTAATGCTGCCATTTTCAGGAAAGATCATTAGGTTGTCAACTCGTGCATTAGAAAGCAGGAACATAATACTATTAAATGTCGAGGTTATTTCTACCTCAAAATCATACAATTTCCAATCTGCACTTAAGTTAGAGGGGATTTCACCTTCTTGCCAGCTAGGATCCAAATTTGCGGAGTTTCCGTTATATACAATTAAACTTCCATTTCCCTTAGCCCAAACTTTGATATGATATCTACCTACTGGCATATAAATACGAAAGTCATTGCCGACAACATTTTTTCCACTAATAGCATCTGAATTGGTAATGACATTGCTACCCTGAAGATTGAGATGTGTATTATTGAACATATCATTCCCATCGTAACCAGTTTCATCAAAATCAGTATTCCGTTCATTCTCCTCAAATGAAAAATACTTGAACTGATCATATTCACCATTATTAAAAGTTGCGATAAGCTGTTGATATTTATCATAGAGGTAATGTGTCTTCACCCCAAACTCGTCAACCTCCGTCGACAAATTACCATAGCTATTGATATTTTTTTCTCCTACCAGCTCCAAGCCTCTGCCCGGTTGCACATTAAGTGTTTTGTTATAAGCAGGAATACTCTCCATCATAGGTCCGGTTAGCTTGGAATTATAAATTTTAGATAAGCGGAAACGACTAAGCGGCAAGGTAGCATCTTCGGATAAATAATTATAGTCGGTATGTGAGAGCACCAAAGGACTTTTAACATATTCATACGCCTTAGCCTCTAAAAGTCTCCTAGTATAATTATTATTCGTCCCTTCTTTAAAATACTTATGTTTTTCTATTAAGGTCGGTAGATTATAATCGTCTAAGTAGTAATAGTAATATGTACTTTTGTAACTTCCCATACCCATGCAATCATTCTCGCAAATAATTTTAGCATATAACTGATTATAAACATTATATTCGTAAAGTTCGCTTTTAGAAGTATATTTCGTTACTGGACTATTTAAATCGTATTCTCTTATCGTATTACTAATTAAATTCACATATCCTTTTGCGGTATAGAAGTTTTGTACAATATATTTTTTAGAAATATTATACACGCCTTCATAAGGGATCCAAGCATGGCTTAGTCCATAAACATCCACTTTTAATGATCTGGAATCTAGAAATTGTGAAATTTCATATTCTTTGATCTGCTCCCTTATAATCTTATTATATTTATTATATTCTATTATATTTTTCACATGGCCTACAACCCAAAGAGGCATATCCATATAAATATCAACCGGATAATCATAATGCGTAGGCTTAAAATCATTATGTATGTCGTCTACTCCAGTGTAAGTGTACTGTATGCTTTTGTACAATTCATAACCACTTCCATTGAATTGGAATTGTTTTTCCTTAACCGCATTATATCCAATCAAATTAGCACTAATTGAGTTATGACCTAGACCATTTACAATATAATAGTCGGTATTGATGGGTGCCGGATAAGCAGATTGGTAATTATGAAAGTATTTCACTAATTTAGGAGTGTTTCCAAAAAAACCTGAAGACTTCGTAGTGTCGCTCGTATTCTTATAACTATATTCAATTACTTTATTGTTCATTGAATTAGTAGGATCTATAATACTATGCCTTTTTATTCTTATCCCCCCTATGGTCATCGTTGACCCCAAACTATCTCGTTGATTCGGTTCATAAATAAAATGTTCATAGCCACCATTTCTATAATTAACCTTTTTTAACATACCCATATGTGTAAAAGTTGAGTTGGGTAATCTATTATCTAACGGTAAGTTGGAAAGCGTCGTCGGGAAGTTGTTCATATCACCATTTGGATAGCCAAAATGGTCTGCTGATTTCATTACCTTATTGGGATCAGCAATCATTATTTCTTCGTTAGCAATATTATCATGATAATATTCAAAACCATTTACTTGTTTTCCGTTATCATCAAAGGACTTTAGGTACCATTTATAAAATTGACGAGGACTGATGTAGCTATTCTGATTATAAACTAGCGACTCATATTTAAGATTACCATTGTTCAACTTAGGAGAATAATACTTAAAATCGTACCTTTTGGTTAAAATGTTGTGATTTTTAAAGATCTCCACATCCTTTAACAATCCAATTTGCTGACCTTGGTTTTTACCTGAGGTAAACTCATACTCATAATTAAACTTGATGAAAGTACTATCCGGAAATGTGATAGATTTAGGAGTGGATATGATTGTACTGGCAGAAAAATCTCGTTCACCGTAATACTCTACAAAATAATTATAACGTTGAGGTAATTTTGTAATCACAGGGTATTTCATTCCAGTCCCAAGAGAAGGTATAACTTCCTTTAGATTAATTTTATAATAATCGAAAACAATGGCATTTCTAAATTTACGCTCTTCACCTACTACCGGATACTGCGGAATGATCATTTTCAACTGCCAAGCATCTATTTCAGGATTGTCTTTTACAGTCTGCCCATCACTCAAACTTTCGTAGGTAATATCTGCCTTTTCAAAAAAATAGGTGTTTGCATATTCATCCGTGATTGTAAAAGCCCCAATGGTAGGTGTTTGCTTTCCAGAAAATGCCAGCGTGTCTTTATTCAGTTCATAATCAAAATAAACATTAATTTTAATATTTAAAGTTGGGAAAGTCTGAGCCTTAATGACACCATCTTGATTAAACAATACGAATTTCCCGGATCTTCCCATATAATTGAAACTGAAGACGTCTTTTGCATTGTCAATATAATTAAAGTATATATTAGAGAGTGTGTCATTTCCGTTTATATCAAATAGATAAACTTGATTATCAGGCAACTGAAATTCTTGTGTCGACTTCAAGAACAATGAGCCCGTGTAATCATGATTATTGATCAAATTACCAGTCTCTGGATCTCTATAGCCACCGTAATTAAAATGGTCTTCATCTGCTCTACCCCTTTTTTCTCGCACAATCATGCCACCCACATCCATTTTCCAGCCCTTGCCTATGATACTTCCTGGATTGTAGATTTTTAAACCATTGCCACCGTCATAATCAAAGGAAAGATTATAGGTAAAGGCATTCATGTTCTTGGTAAACAAAGGGTAACTTTTGGATACCTGTCCTTTGGAAAGCGCCTTGGGTGTATTGAAAAAAGAACTTACTGCATCACCGATAGTAGGATTTTGAACTACATTCGAGCCCAGTTCTTGTGCACGTACCTGTACTAATGCTCCCAGCATGAGCACAGCCATCAAAATAGATCTCAACATAAGTGCCGCCTATTTTTTATCCTTCAATAAACTATCGATGGTTTTTTGCTGTTGGATTAGGTAGAGCGTAAGCTCTTCGACTTTCTTCAACAGGATCCTATTCATCTCGCCCAGAGAGATATCGCCCGTAGCCTTTACCTCTTTTTCTGAAGGTACGCCCGGCAGGTGCTTATTCGTCTTAATGAATTGCTCTACCTCAGCCAAGCTAGGTAGCTGATAGCCCTTCGCAAACACATAGTCGGGCCAGTTGCCCTGTAGTTTCACCTTAATCTCTTCGGCAATCATATTCCCTGCAACGGCCAGTTTGTAGCCCTTTGAATCGCTGGTACCGATAGAAACGTTACCCGTGAAAGTCTTGATGCCCCCGATTTCCTCGTTACCATTTTTATGAACGTATAAATGATCTAAGTTGCGAAGACTATTGATAAAAGCAATGTTATTAGCGCCAGAACCCGCACCCCAAGTTAAGGAAATTTGGGTCTCAGAAGAGCTATTAATCCCTTCTAATGCATTATAGTCCGCAAGTGAGATGGTATTATTTTTAGTATAAAGAAATTCATTATTACCAGTGGGGCTGATTCTATAGGTATACATTTTTGGACCGGTAACGGCATTATAGGTCACATTACTGCTATTTATCCCAAAGGCAAAAGTATGTATGGCGTTTTCTATACCAGTAATTGTACCTGTTTTGATCATTACCATATCATAGTTAGTAATATTAAAGGAGTCATTCATACTTTCATAGCTTAAATAATCTGTATCTCCAATTCTAAGATCCAACACCTTGTCCGATGGGTCCTCGTCCTGTACATATGCGGTATAACCAACAGGCCATCTTCTTAATACAATCAACGTTCCAGCTCTCATGGAGCTCCAAAAAGGGGTATTTTTGAATTTAATCGCAGCACCGTCAGCCAACGTAGTAGCTGTGGCATTCCCTCCATAGAAGTCTTTGACTATCATATTACGCATGTCCAAATAGTCTTGGATGACCAGTAATTCGATAACATCACCTTGACCAGCAGGGGAAGTTACCCCAGAATTGTAGATTTTGTTGATGACCACACTTTGTGCATAGCTCACTGATAGACATAGGGATGTCAGAAGCGTGAGGAATAATTTAGATTTCATGAATTGAGATTTAGATGGTTTTATTAGATAGTCTGACAACCTAGCTATAGGGACCGCATTTTTTTCAAAAAAAAACAAGCCTAAAAATTCTTTTCTAGTGTGCCTGTTTATTTATAAGGCTAAGAAAATTTATCGCCCAGTGTGCGAAAGTCCATAATTAACCGTCCTGTAAGCTCTACATGGTAGAAAATCTACGCAAAATTATTATAAGTTGCTATTACCTTGAGTTCTACTTGATACCGGAGAAAAGAGCCTTGCCCAACCCGTGCCTTAATTGATCAATCCAAAAAACAATAAATAAGGCGCCGCAAACAAGTATAGATCATCCATCACATCGGCACAAATACAGTAGTTAAGTGTGATTTTGCGTTGCCAATTACCAAAACCGCCAACAGTAAAGTTCAGTTTTACTGTGCAAAAGGCAAAACAAAACATGCACTTAACAAAAGTTATTGTAAGTAAACGGTGCCTATACAAAGCCCAAAGACGTTGCGTTAAGTGTACCGCTACCTTGGGTCATTATAGCAGAAAGATTATAAATATTCAAGTATCGATATGATAAATCAATCCCATTGTGATGACATAATGTCTGACCTTGACGGTCATCTGCTCGCCATTACCCCTCAAAAAATTGGCATCTATTTTGCTAATGTATTGATTCCTAATATACAAATTATTCAATATCTCAGCAACAGATTGTGTAAAGTCCTTGTCATCCACTTCCGTATTTACTTTATTGGTTCATTTTTATAGAATTTTTCCGTTGGAAACAGATACGAGTCGCTCACGTTTGGCCCACCATTCTTATATATTGCTTCGACCTTAAAAAGGTATCTGAGAGGCGTATCGAAACCTACGCATACTGTATTAGGTTGATTGTATACATCGAAGGAGAGCTATTACGAAGCGGGTAAGATACTTATCCGAAACAGAGCAGCGTAAACTCATTATGTTTAGCAGCTAATTGACGTGAGTTCTGAATAAAAAATGAATTTAAGTATTATATTCAGTGGTTAACGGATGAAATGTTGGTTTTTTAAGGTTCTGTCGCTTGGCGGAAAAAATTTTTTCCTGTAGCTGAAAAAAGTATGCAAAACCGAAGCATTAGCGTAGCTCGTTTATACATTCAAAAAAATTAAAGATCATAGTTAAAAAGCGACGACTGCGCCTGATACTATTAAAGTTTTTGCTTGGGCAAAATGTTGTCATCGGCATCAGCCAAGATGATTTTAGGCTAAACGAGGAAATAGTGCTTGGGCTGGTTTCAATCCTAACCTATGCTTGTTATACCGAACTCACGTTATAAAGCTTTTTTATGTTGAGCTTCAGGCCCTCTAATTAGCAAGGTTTCAAAAAGTTTCTTCGCTATGCTTAGAATGCCAAAACTCCTCAACTTAATGTGATACGCTCTAAACCAACTCCATTTCAAAAAGCTTAGCAATATGCCCTTTCAATTTTGTCTTTACTTCTTCCATATCCAGTTCTCGACCTAACTCCCGCTGCATAGAGGTAACGTCTTTATCATCAATGCCACAGGGCACAATGTTTTTAAAGTAAGCCAAATCTGCATTCACGTTAAAGGCAAATCCATGCATGGTTACCCAACGGCTACAGCGAACGCCCATGGCACATATTTTCCTCGCTTTTTCATTATCTGCGTCAAGCCAAACACCGGTGTATCCTTCATATCGACCAGCTGCAATGCCGTAATCAGCCAAGGTTAAAATGACGGCTTCTTCCAATGTACGCAAGTACAAGTGAATATCCGTAAAGAAATTATCAAGATCCAAGATGGGATACCCTACAATTTGACCAGGTCCGTGATAAGTAATATCCCCACCTCGGTTAATTTTATAATAAGTAGCCTGCTTATCGCTTAAACCTTGCTCATCTAGCAACAAGTTTTCGGGCTTGCCGCTCTTACCTAAAGTATACACATGTGGATGCTCGTTGAAAATAAGATAATTGGGCGTTTCAACAGCTGTATTTTCAGTTCTATTCTTCGTTTTCAAAGCTACCGTTTCGTTAAAAACAGCCTCCTGTCTATCCCACGCCTCCTGGTAATCAGTCAAGCCCCAATCAATATATTTTACTTTTTTGTTCATTTTTTTGTTGAGTATTTAGTAGTTAGACATTAGTAGTTAGACCTATAGCAGATGTACGTTTGGTCATTCTCTAATTTACTCATTCAAAATTCATTCATTTCCTACCCAATTACGTAAGCTAGCATATACCCATCTACCGTTTTAAAGTAATTCACTTCTAGTTCTCTAGTGCCTTCAGGTAGTTCTACTAAAGTATGTAAATCTCCTTCCTCACGCAGTTTAAATGGTTTGATATGAATATCTCTTTTAAATTCCAACTCCTTTTTACCATGCCATTTATAGATGGCCTCTTTAGCGCACCAGCATACGTACAAACCGTCAATATTATTGCCAATCTGTTTTTGGGCAAGCTCCACGTCTGATAGGAACTTATGCCTAACCAGCTTGATTTTATGCTTGATCATCTCCATATCTAAGCCTACCTTTTTCGTGCTATCTCTACTGATCATCACGGCTGCGTAATCATAAGAATGGCTTAAGGAAATGTGATAATCGTAATTCACCAGATAGGGTTTCCCATGGTCATCCATTTGGCAATCTATATACTCTTTGGTATCTAGCATAGTTCGTAGCAACAAACGAGTACTCAACCACTGCAGAGCTCTCTTATCACTCTTAAAAGATTCAATGACATCAATCTCGTGTTGTTTGAGTTGCAAGCCAGACAGGAGTTGGTCGTGGCTTTCCTCTATTTTCCACACCGAAAGCTCGGTATGTTCATCAATTTTTAAATCAAAAACTATGGGCATCCTCTATTTAGAAAATCAGTACAAAAGTAAGCAAATTTTAGCATTATACGGACGCAATAGATTTAAACGTAAGCAAATGTTTACCACTATAATTAAAGCGTTAAAAATGCCGGCATTCTACCCTTTGCCCTTTCCTAATTTTACCCTAATTTAGTCGAAAAAAACTATAAAATGATACTATCAGACAAACGCATACTCGAAGAGATTGATAAAGGTACCATCATCATAGAACCATTTAAACCGGAGTGTTTAGGTACCAACTCTTATGACGTACACTTGGGCAAATATTTAGCCACTTACAAGGATCGCGTTTTGGACGCCAAAAGTCACAACAAGATTGAGCATTTTGAAATCCCAAAGGACGGGTTTGTATTGCAGCCTGGCACTTTGTACTTAGGTGTTACCGTAGAGTATACAGAAACTCACAACCACGTGCCTTTTTTGGAAGGGAAAAGCAGTACCGGCCGATTGGGGATTGACATACATGCTACAGCAGGCAAAGGCGATGTGGGTTTCTGCAACACTTGGACGCTGGAAATTTCATGCGTTCAGCCAGTGCGGATTTACGCTGGAATGCCTATCGGACAACTGATTTATTTTGTAGTTGAAGGACAAATTGACAATATGTACAATGCCAAAAGCAGCGCTAAATACAACCACAAAACTACCCGTCCAGTAGAAAGTATGATGTGGAAAAATAATTTTTAAAAACTTTTGAACCTTGTAACTAAAATGATAGTCTATATTTAGTAATTTAACAAAGTCAATTCGTAAATTAAGTTTTATAAACCTCAAACAAAACAAACCGAAGAATGCCTTTAGGCAAGTGACTTAAATTTTATTGATAATGAAACCAACGGATTCACGCACTCCAAAGTCCAGTAAGTTTCGTAGCGACTTAACATGAAACAACTGAATGAAAACTAAATTTTTCAAACTGGGCTTGGTGCTATTAGGCATATTGAGCTCCTCTTTAACTTGGGCGCAAAATGCGAACCTAACTGGCTTGGTTAAAAAACTTGATGAGGTATCTGGGAAAAACGCCCAAGAGAAGGTGTACCTGCATTTAGATAAACCTTATTACGCAGTAGGCGATGATATTTGGTTCAAGGCCTACACCATTAATGCCAAAACAGGATTGCCCTCTACAATTAGCGGCTTGCTTTATGTGGAACTGATCAACGAAAAAGACTCATTAACCAAACAGCTCAAACTTCCGATGAGAAGTGGCATTGCCTGGGGAGATTTCAAGCTAACCGACTCGTTAACAGAGGGAAATTATCGCATCAGAGCGTATACCCAGTGGATGCGTAATGCGGGCTCGGACTTCTTTTTTGACAAAACGGTCAAAATCGGTAATTCTTGGGCCAATAAGGTATTTACGAAATCTAACAATGTCTTATCAACAGAAAACAACCAGCAAAAAGTAACCACAACAATACAGTTTACAGATAAGCAAGACCTACCTTATGCCAACGCACCGGTAAATTACGAGGTAAAATTGGGCAGCAAAACTATAGAAAGAGGAAAAGGCACCACCAATACTCGTGGCGAAATTATTGTTACTGCGATAAACAAACAACCTGATGCGTTGAAAAGCGGACATATTATTGCAAATATCACCCTTCCTAATAAGCAAATAATTACCAAAGAAATACCACTCAAAACCACGAACACCGAAATTGATGTACAGTTTTTACCGGAAAGCGGAAAGCTAGTTGCCGGACTACCTAATAAACTGGGTGTTAAGGCTATAAACAGCAGTGGACTGGGCGAATTCACCAGCGGGGTTATTGTAAATAGCGAAGGGATCGAAGTATCAAAGTTCGAAACAAATAAATTGGGAATCGGATCTTTTTTCATCAATCCGGCTGTAGGAGAAACTTATAAGGCTACGCTTACGTTCAGCAATGGCGCAAGCAAAACGATGAGCTTACCCGTTGCCGAGAAAAGTGGCACAGTATTGTCAGTAGGCAATTTAGATAGTAATAAACTGTCGCTAAAAATCTATATTTCAGAAGAATTATTGAACAAGGAGGATTACGTTCTTTTAGCCCAGCACAACGGTGTGGTTTATTTTTCAACTCCAGTTTCTTCAGCAAAACAGGTAACATCGTTATCGGTTCCTAAAGACAGCCTTCCCTCCGGAATCATCCAGCTATCTCTTCTTTCTTCTTCCTTTATACCGTTAAATGAACGAATTGTTTTCGTAAACAACACACACGATAAAATAGATGTAAAGCCCGAAAATCTTAAGGAAAATTACGCAAAAAGAAGTAAGGTTGATTTATCATTAGCCGCTACCAACGATGGAAAACCCGTACAGGGCAGTTTTTCCGTGGCAGTGACCAATACCGCGGCCGTTAAACCCGATCCTGAGAACGAAACTAATATCCTTACCAAGTTACTGCTAACTTCCGACTTGGCTGGTTACGTTGAAAAACCCAATCACTATTTCCTTAATAACGATAGAAACACCAGGTTTGAACTGGACAATTTACTACTTACCCAAGGATGGCGCAAAGTAGATTGGAAACAAGTGGTGTCTGGAGAATCGACAGAAAAATTTCCAGCAGAAAAAAAGCTGCAGATCAGCGGAACAGTAATTAAAGGTGGCAAACCAGTGGTAAAAGGCAAAGTGAGCCTAGTTTCTTTCTCTGGCGGATTTTTTATGACTGACACGTTAACCGATGAAAAAGGTCATTTCAATTTCGATAAGATTGAATTTTTGGATGGTACCAAATTTGTAGTGCAAGCCCGAACTGAAAAAGACAAGAAATATGTAGAAATCGAAATGGATATTGTTCCGGGCCAAACGGTAAATAAAAATCCGAACACTGGCGATATCGAAGTAAACATTAATCAAGCTCTAGCTGGATATTTGGATGCCAGCGGCAAATACTTTGATGACCAGACCAAACGTGGTTTGTTAAACCGAACCATTTTGCTAGACGCTGTAAATATTGTTGAGAAGAAAAAACCGACCTATAACTCATCAAACATTGGCGGCGCAGGAAATGCGGATGCGGTAATTACGGCTAAAGATTTAGAAACCGCATTCTCATTATCACAATACTTACAAGGTCGTATTGCTGGAGTACAAATACGCGATGGGCAAGCTTATGCCAGAGGCGGGCAGAGTCCTATGCGAATATCATTAGATGGAATGCTGATGGATGGTGACTCCTTCAATTTAGATGATATCGTAGTACAGGATATTGAAACTGTTGAAGTTTTGAAAAGCATAGGCACAACCGCTATTTACGGCATGCAAGGAGGTTCCGGTGTAATTGTTATCAACACCAAACGTGGCGATGGAATGAGATCAGTAAATAGTTACACACCAGGATTAATTAGCTACGTTCCAAAAGGTTATTCGGTAGTGAGAGAATTTTATTCTCCAAAATACGATGTTAAACCAGATAGCAGACCCGACTTAAGAACAACCGTATTTTGGGAACCACAAATGGTTAGCGATCCTAATGGCAAAGCAAAACTTACTTACTTCAACACCGATGTACCGGGAATTTATCGTGTGGTAATTGAAGGTATTGACGTGCAGGGAAATTTAGCAAGAAAAGTGTTAACGTACGAGGTAAAATAATAAGTAGATGGATTACAAACGCTTTCTTCCGCTTTTACTTTTAGCGGTGTTAATAGAAACTGCTGATGCGCAGGATAAAAACCAATCGAACCAAACATCAAGTGAAATTTTAAATGCAGACAGCCAAGAAAAGGTTGATCTGCATCTAGACAAGCCATATTATGCGATAGGCGATGATATTTGGTTTAAGGCCTATGTAACTATTGCTAAGGATAACAAACCAACAGCAATTAGTGGTATTTTGTATGTAGAACTTATAGAAGATAATGGAAATCCGGTACAACAATTAACACTTCCATTGCAAAGCGGCGTGTCTTGGGGGATGTTAAAAACAACTGGTTTAAGCCAAGAAAAAAAATATAGCATTAGGGCTTATACCAAGTGGATGAGAAATATACCATCATCTTTTTATAACAAGACACTTCAAATACAGGGGCAAACTTTAGGTCAAACGGCCCTAGCAAACAAATCTGCAATTAACTTTTTCCCAGAAGGAGGTAGATTAATAGACGGCATTCCAACAAAGGTAGTCCTAAAAATAGAGGCACAATTAAAAACTGAAAAAGGTTTAGTTATCAACCAATCGGGAGATGAATTAGCATCATTTAATGTAGGAAAGAACAGTTTAACCCATGTTTTCATCACTCCAAAAAAAGACGAAAAATATTTCGCCAGTATAACGCTTGAAAACGGGGAGACCATAAAGCAGCAATTGCCAACAGTTCAAACTTCTGGAGCGTTGGTTAGTGTAAGAGATATTGATACCAATAGAGTATCTATGAGGGTGTACTTAACGCAGGACTTACTTAAACAGGGTATTATAACCTTAAATGTAAAAAAGGAAAATGAAGTTTTGTTGAGCACAAATATTCCAGCCGATAAGCCAACGAGCATCATCAATATTCCTCTGAATGATCTTGTATCGGGCACTTTACGTATTTCGCTAGTCTCCAGCAAAAACGAAGTTTTATCCGAAAGGCCAATTGCGATCAATTCTTCATTAAACAAGATAACAGTAAGTATTCCGGATATTAAGGAAACCTACAACGCTAAAGACCAAACCACTTTTACGTTGTCTGCAAGCCAGAATGCTGCGCCAATTAGAGGAAGCTTTTCGGTAGCGGTTAATTATAGCAACAAAGCTTTTGATCCGCAGAGCGACCAAGGGAACTGGAAAGATTACGATGACATTGTGTTAAGTCAACATTTTGAGCAACCTCCGTTTGAAACCAAAGCTGTCACACAGAAATACACGCCCGAGAAAAATCTCGAAATAAATGGGAAAGTATTACGAGATAAAAAACCTAGCAAAGGTGTTAAAGTATCTCTTTACTCCATTACTGGACCGTTTACTACAATGGATGCGATTAGTGACAATGATGGTCGCTTTACTTTCTCGCCAGTTAATTTTTTTGAGGGCACTAGATTTGCCATAAAAGCAAATGGGGCATTTCAGGTATCGATAGATGCCGACTCGACGAATTTTCATAACCTCGAGTATCAAAATAATTTGACAACACAAGGTACGAATACCAACATAAATAAAGTAGCAACGCCCAACCCAGATAAAAAAGCCACTACATTAAAACAAGTTGAAATTGTGGGCAAAACCAGCAAGGCGTCGCCCTTGTCGTCGAATATGAATGGACCAGGTATGGCAGACCATGTTTTTAATTCAAAAGATATGGAGAGATCTGTTTCTCTTGAGCAATTTATAGATACCAACGTGCCATCTCTGCAACGTATTGGAGATCCTACTGATTTTAAATATTATCTCAGAAGGAATGCAGCCAACGTAGATGAAGAAGGCTTATTATCTAGTCCCGACCCCGTAGTTATTATGGTTGACGGCGTGCCTAACGCTGGAGGAGTGGAAAACTTAACTATAGATGATGTAGAAAGTTTAGAGGTACTTAAATCTGCGGAGTATTCTGCCGTATACGGTGCTCCAGGAGGCTTAATCATTATTACCACCAAAAGAGGACGAAATGCAGGGCAAAACATCAGTTCCATAGGCAAGCCAGTAGTAGTATCCCCAAGGGGCTTTTCAAAAACTCCAGATTTCCACCAGAGCACAAATACATCTAACCCTACTTATAGCACTATATTTTGGAATCCAAATATCATTACTGATATCAGCGGGAAAGCAACCATTACTTACGCCAATCTTAACACCCCAGGATTTTATAAAATTATAATAAACGGCATTGATGCGGATGGAAATTTTGCCAGAAAAGTAGTCACTTACGAAGTAAAATAGGAGGCCCTCAATTTTATGCTTGCATAATAAACTCAAACCTCTTAGCTTTATAAAACTAAATGATAGAGCTAAGAGGTATGAATACAATTTCCACATCCGTAAAAGACAGACTTGCCATTATCACGTTAAACAGAGGTAAATCCAACTCGCTAAACCGAGAAATGGTTACCGAATTAAGTGACATGCTTCACAATATAGCGGAAGATGATAATATTGGCGGTGTGATTATTACCGGAAGAGATAACTTTTTCTCTGCAGGTTTGGACTTAATTGAACTTTATCATTATAACGAAGACGAAGCAAAGCGTTTTTGGCATTTATTTCTTGACTTTACCGCAAAAATTACCGCTTTTAAAAAGCCTCTGGTAGCAGCAATTAATGGTCACAGCCCTGCTGGGGGCTGCGTAATTGCCTTAGCTTGCGATGCCCGTGTGATGGCTGAAGGAAAATACATTATAGGTTTAAATGAAGTTCCTGTGGGCATCATCGTTCCTAATAGTATTTTCTCGATGTATTCCTTTTGGCTGGGTAAGGCTAATGCTTACAGAAACTTGCTAGAAGGTAAATTATTTTCCCCAGACGAAGCTTTAACCGTTGGTTTAGTTGACGAAGTGGTGAAACCAGAAAGTATTTTAACTGCTGCCGAAAGGAAAGTTCGCAAGTACATGGCTTTCGAGGCTAACACTTGGCAACAAAGCAAGTTGAACCTACGCAAGAATCTCATCGCCGCTACAAGCGCTGATCAAAGTGAAGACTTAGAAGTGATGTTGCAACAGTGGTGGTCGCCAGCTACAAGGGCTATTTTAAAATCATTGATAGACGGGCTAAAGGCGAAAAGTTAAAATTAAAAAGCGGCTTTTCTAAATACTAATATCTAAATACTAGCAAATGTATAACCAACCCATGTTAAAAGATGATGCCTTAAAAGGCAAAACTATTGTAGTTACTGGTGGTGGAACCGGACTTGGCAAAGCGATGGGCACTTATTTTCTAAAGTTAGGTGCCAACCTAGTAATTACTAGCCGTAAGTTAGATGTGCTGCAAAAAACAGCTACAGAAATGGAAGTGGCAACTGGAGGTAAGGTTTTAGCTGTACAGTGCGATGTTAGAGATGCCGCTCAAGTTGAAAACGTATTGACTGAAACTATAGCAAAATTCGGCAGTGTTGATGTATTGGTAAACAATGCCGCGGGCAACTTCATTTCTCCTACCGAGCGTCTTTCAGCTAACGCATTTTCTAGCATTATTGATATTGTACTTAAAGGTACTGTAAATTGCACTTTAGCATTTGGCAAATATTGGATCAAGCAAAAACAAGCGGCTAGTGTGTTAAATATTGTCACTACTTATGCTTTTACTGGTTCTGCTTATGTTGTACCTTCTGCATGTGCGAAAGGCGGTGTATTGGCGCTAACCAGATCTTTAGCAGTAGAGTGGGGCAAATACGGGATTCGCACCAATGCTATTGCACCAGGACCATTCCCTACTAAAGGTGCTTGGGACAGGTTGCTTCCGGGAGATTTAGCGGAGAAGTTCGATTTTAAAAACCGTGTACCTCTAAAACGTGTGGGAGATCATCAAGAGCTAGCCAATTTAGCGGCTTTTTTAGTTAGCGATTTCTCTAACTATATCAACGGCGAAGTAATTACCATTGATGGCGGAGAATGGCTACAAGGCGCTGGCCAAATGAACGGCTTGGAGGCAATTCCATCTGAAATGTGGGATATGTTGGAGCAAATGACTAGAGGCGCTAAGGGGAGTTAATGCAGTTTTATTACTGCACTTTTCTACACTTTAAAAATCACCTCCGTAGCTCCATACCCAAACTTCTCTTTTCTTGCATCCATAAATGTACGTACTTGCGGATGCTTGCTGACTACCTTATGGATTGCATTACGCAAGGTGCCATTACCCACGCCATGAATGAAAACGATGGACTGCATTTGATGTACAATAGCGGCATCTAGTACTTCTTGGAACTTCTTCAATTGTATTTCTAAAATTTCGCTCTGCGATAAAAAATGATGGTCATCACGTAGCTTTTCAATATGTAAATCAACTTCTGATGCTGGCTTAAGTACTTTTGGCTTTTCTTGTTTTACACTGAAAAAACTTTCTTTCAATTTTTGTGCGTCAATTACCAAAGGCGCTTCATCTAATCTGATTAGCCAGCCATATTTATTGATTTCGTTAATTTGATTTTTTGCACCACTAAAATCTTTTGATTTAAATCGCTTGTGCAATTCAAGAGGTTTTTTAGGTGCAACATTGCCAGTACTGAAAAATAAAGATTGAAAGGTGAAACTAGGCCAGTTATCTAAATCGCCAAGGTTGGCGGTATAAACTTGCACACTACTTTTGGGTTGGATGACACCGGCAAAGTCTCCTTTGAAGATGCCTCCTTTTTCAGTTTTCAAGGTTAGCAGCAATTGAAACGACGTACGATTCACCAAAGTGAAATGAGCAACCACCGATCCTTTATTGTCTTCTGCAACGGCTAAATAAACTCCATCTTCAACAAATTGCTCGTCTACTTTTGTAGCAGGCATTGCGTTATTTGCGGTATCCGCATTGCTATGATGCCCATGCACATACGTCAAATTACCTACCGCTACCGGAATTTCAAAGCCGTCCTCATCGGTAACACCAACTGAGGCACTATCAATAATTCTGGTAATATAACCTTCTCTTTTTTCGTCGATGAAACGAACGTAATCGCCTATTTTGAACATTTTTAGTTGTTAGTAGTTAGATTTTAGTCCCTGAAGTCGGATGTCCGAAGTCGGAAGATATAAGTTCTTATGAATCGCATAAAGATAAGCAATCTAATATCGGATGTCCGATGTCAGAAGATATAATTTCTTATGAATTGCATAAGATAAGCGAGCTAGGAAAATGACAGAGCAACTTTACTTCAACAAACCGTAATTCGTAAATCTAAAATCGTCAATCAAATTACCATTTTATTAGCGCACTTGCCCAAGTAAAACCAGAGCCAAATGCGGCAAGACAAACTAAGTCACCTTCCTTAATTTTCCCAGCCTCCCAAGCTTCACTTAGTGCAATAGGAACGGAAGCAGCGGTAGTATTGCCGTACTTTTGAATGTTGTTGAACACCTTATCGTCGCTTAAACCTAACAACTGCTGTACATACTGGCTAATGCGCAAATTAGCCTGATGAGGCACTAACAAATCAATGTCCTTTGCAGTATAATTATTGGCGCTAAGTGCCTCGTTAATTACTTCTGGAAACTTAACTACTGCTTTTTTGAAAACCGCTGGGCCATCCATGTAAGGTAACGCAGCCCCGCTTTCAAGTTGCTCTGTAGTGATAAAAAGTCCGCCCAATTCCTGATCCGGAAACGCTGGTTTATCTTTCAACCATTTGTTGGCATGCGCTCCAGGATAGTGCATTGCTAAAATTTCGGCATCGGCACCATCACTATGCAAATGTGTGCTTAAAATACCTTGTCCATCCTTGTTTGCTCGTTGTAAAACTGCCGCTCCAGCACCATCGCCAAAAATTACAGATACATTGCGACTGCGTGTTTCAAAATCCATTGCAAACGAATGTTTCTCGCTGCCTACCACCAAAATATTTTGATACATCCCCGTTTTTATGAACTGATCAGCCACAGATAAAGCATATACAAAACCTGAGCATTGGTTACGAATATCTAAAGCACCTACTTCTTTCATCCCCATTTCTCGCTGGAGCAATACACCGCATCCCGGAAAATAATAATCAGGACTTAGTGTGGCGAAGATGATAAAATCGATGTCGCTTGTAGTTATGCCAGCACGTTCCATTGCTACTTTAGCGGCTTCGATGCCCATTGTAGTGGTAGTTTCTTCGTACCGATCTGCGAAACGACGTTCCTTAATTCCAGTACGCTCTTGGATCCACTCATCGCTAGTTTCCATGAACTTGGACAAATCGTTATTTGTATACACATTTTTAGGTACGTAGTGACCAATACCAGCTATTTTTGACCTGTACATATTTTGGGTGGTTTGATAAACAAAGATAGGTTAATTTACGATTTTAGATTGACGAATTACTATTGACCGGCACAAACGAAGGATTGCAACATCGGTTTTCCCTTTGCGCCACTTCGCGAAAGCTTTAAAATCTTTGCGGTTATTATTCACGCAAAGACAAGGAAGGGTTTCGCAAAGAACGCAAAGTCTATCCTTCTTGCTTGAGGTTTGTCAAAGTTTGCAATTAGTACGGGTCTTGGTTCTACAAACCCGATTGTAGCGGAAATACTTTTTGTTCCTGTTATGCTGAGCTTGTCGAAGCATTT
This sequence comes from Pedobacter sp., assembly GCF_965249885.1. Taxonomy (GTDB): domain Bacteria; phylum Bacteroidota; class Bacteroidia; order Sphingobacteriales; family Sphingobacteriaceae; genus Pedobacter. The sequence continues at coordinate 1,489,993 of NZ_OZ252254.1, forward strand.
TGCCTAATAGATGCTTCGACAAGCTCAGCATGACAACTATTTAACTGCAGTGCCTAACAAAAAGATTTTAACGAAAAGCGGGACTGGCGCAACCGAAGAACCATAGGTTTTGCTTTTCAAAAAATATAAAACAACATCTTAATCAAATGTTTTCTATCCAAATCGTAAATCTAAAATGGTTGCCGAAAATTTTGTCGGGACTAATTTGTATTTTTGCGTTATGTCAACAGAAACCAAAGAAGAAACCTTCACACTTGAGGAAATATTAACTTCACTTAAAACGGTGCATCGTTTAATTTTATGGAACGATGATGTAAATACTTTTGACCATGTGATTTGGTGTATGATGCGTTATTTGGACTACAGCGAAAACCAAGCTGAAAAAATTGCTTGGGAAGTGCACAATAAGGGTAAGTGCGCCATTTTAGAGGGCTCATTTACCGAAATGGAAGTGTACCGCAAGATATTACAGCAGGAAGGATTGACAGTTACTGTCGATTAAGTTTCTGCAAATAATCATCTAATTTCTTTTTAGCAGTTTGACGTACCTTCCCTTTGAAAGCGTTAGTCCAGCCTAATATAAAGCCCCCAAAGCCGAAAGCTTGTTTTGCCCATTTATAAAAGTCGAACCTATCGGTGTGCTTTACTATTTTACCATCTTTAATTTCAAACTCAGCATTTATTTTATTGACTACCTTTTTGCCAGTGGCAGTAAAGGTGTAGTGCGCTTCCCAATAAGCATTAACGTTATCACCATTTTCCTTAATATTGCCAAAGTTCAACTTCATATCCCCTCCTCTTGAAATCAGCATTTGCCACATCGCTCGAACTTCCATGGCATTAAGATTGACAAACACAGCATCGTTGAATACAGCACTTTCGCTGTAACTATTTTGCATCGTTTCATAATCTTTTTGTTGAAATGCTGAATAGAATTGGTGTATCAATTTTTCGTTAGCCGTCATAATTTGAGTTTTAAAAGATTAAAGTTAAATTTAAAACAATTAACCTTATAAAAACATTAGTTGAAAAAACGCTCAGTAAATTTGTATAGTTTTATTACTCACAAAACATATCATTCTAAATAATTTAAAATATGAAAAGACATGCAACCGCCTTGTGGAATGGCACAGGCAAAGATGGAAAAGGTACTTTAACCACGCAAAGCACTACCTTACAAGATACACAGTATTCTTTCAAAAGCAGATTTGAAGAAGGTGTTGGCACCAACCCAGAAGAACTAGTAGCTGCGGCACATGCTGGCTGTTTTAGCATGAAATTAAGCTTCAACATTTCTGGCGAAGGTATTACCCCAGAAAGCATTGAAACCAAAGCTACGGTTAACTTAAACCCCGAAAAAGGTGCTATTGACAATATCCACTTGGTGGTGAAAGTTAAGGCTGAAGGTTTATCTCAAGAAAAGTTTGACGAGTTGGTAGCTGATGCAAAAGCCAACTGTCCTATTTCCAAATTACTTGATACAGATATCACGTTAGAATCTGAATTGTTATAAGCAATTTAAACGCGTTTAACGCTGTTGAATTCTTTTTAAAAAAAGAAAAGGCCGCATCCACGGCCTTTTTCATCTAATTAACTATTAACCATCCTAAAATCTAAACATGGTATCTTTACCACCAATCTTACCTCCAAAGTTTTGAATGTTATAGGTGAAAGTAAAGAGTCCGTGCCTACCAATATTGTTTATCCTCAAATCCCTTGCAGTATTTTCGGTAATGTAAACGTAGCGGCGGTTATTGGTATTTAAAATATCGTTAAAGCTGCATTTCAGTTGTAGTCTATCATTTTTAAGGAATAGAAATGTAACTGCAGCATTCCAATAATTAAGCGTATTACTTTGCCCGTTGAGTGTTTGGGTGTTATACTGTAGTTTGTAATTGGTTTCCCAAACTACTTTTTTTGGGAAGCGAATAATCATTTCTGTATCGCTGTTGTGGTTGTAGTAATTTAAGTCTCTAAAGAAATCACTTTCGTAATTACTGCTGTTAAAACCAAAGCTGTAAGTTTCGCCTAATTCAAACTTGTCGTTTAAGTTAATGCGACCTCCTAACCGAGGACCTCCATTAATAAGTACACTCTTACTTTTCACGCTGTTTACAATCACATAACTTTGATTGTAATTTCCCCAATAGCCTGTGCTTAAAGTGAACTGCTTCTTAGTTCCTTTAAAATCCTTTGAAATGTTACCGTTGCTATGGAACTGCCAAATGCCATTTTGGTTAACAGGCGTAGTAGTTTGTACCCCACCATCTGTTACCGTTCTGGACATGATTATTCCATCATTTTGTACGCTACCTCCCAAGTATAGGTTATAGCTTAAAGTTTTTTGTGTATCATACTTATATAGGTTCATATTCACCTGATGCGTTTTCGAAGGTCTTAAATTTGGGTTTCCATTCTGGATGAAAAACGGATTGGTATTGTTGGCTACCGGCTGTAGATATCTTACATCGGCCTCCCTAAAAGATGGAGAATAGCTAAAGTTGAAGCTTTTATATCTGATGGTTAGTTGAGGTGCAAAAAATTGGAAATGCTGATCAAACCCTTGGTTGTTCGTAAATTCATTTTTTAAATCAATAGTATTAAAAACAAAACCTGGCTGCACATTTAAGTCTTTGGTGATTTTCCATCTCAAACTTAGTCGGTTGTTGGTTTTGAAACCACTTTGATTTACCGTTTCGCTAAGTAGCGGAACAGGAATATCATATGCTTGGTTATTAGGATTTTTGATAAAGGTTGCCAAGGCATTTTCATTATCTAAAAAGTTGGCACTGCTAGCAATACTAAGTGTTAGTACTTTACTAATTGGCTCGCTATAATTTCCGTTAACGTTGAGATTCAAATTTGAAACATTATTATCTCGCCATTGATCCAAATACTCGCTTGGCTTTGTTGGAATGAAAAAATTGCTTTCATTAATATTGTAACTATCAGTTAAGTTTTGTCTTTTAGAAAAATTGAATGTTAAATTTAAGGAGCGGCCTGTTTTCTTGAAATCTTTCCAAATACTTGTACTCAAGTTGATATCGGCGGTATTGCCTTTAACCTTGGAATTATTGTCGCCATTACTTTCTAGCAGTAATTGATTATTAAAGGTTGATGTTTTGAGCAGGCCATTGGTATTCAAAATTCCAATGGAAATATTGGGCTCTATGGTAAGCTTGGTTAAGCTATCTAGTTTTGCTTCTATGCGCCCCCCAAAATTGTGACTATAATTTCGACTAGTTTGTTGAGAAATGGAATTGGTAAACACCCTCCTACTTGCCAAGGTTTGATCCACGTCTGTCTGTTGATCAGTAAAGTTATCACTGTAACCTAAAAAGTACTTGCCATTAATTTTAACACCTTTTTTGGTGATGGTATTAAAGTTAGCGCCACCGCCCGCCGACTTTTGTACGCCACCATTCATTGAGCCGCCAAAAGAAATTCCATTTAAACTGAAGGCACCATCAGAATTAATAGACGTAGAGTTAACCCCAGAACGCTGAAAACCACCAATGCGCATCACGTCAGAAATGCTAAACCCTGGCTTATTTGCATTGTTACCGTAGGCTAAAACACTCACTTGTGTGGTATCTCTGAAAAAGTTCATGATACCGCCAGCTTCAAACAATTCCTTTGGACCAGCACCAGCATACAACTTTCCAAATGCACCGCTTTTAATGGCCTTTTTAAGTTTTAGATTGATAATTTGAGGAATGTTCCCAGCAACAATATCCGGATCTCTACGCTTAGCCTCAGGATCGTCGGTGAGCTGTACTTTATCAATGATATTTGCCGGTAGATTTTTAGTAGCAATTTGCTGGTCGCCACCAAAAAACTCCTTCCCATCAACCAAAATTTTACTTACGGATTTTCCATTTACCAAGATCCCTCCATCACCATCAATAGTTACACCTGGTAGTTTTCTCAATAAATCTTCAACCACAGCACTTGGCAAAGTTTTAAAAGATTCGGCATTAAATTCGATGGTATCTTTTCGTACAATAATCGGTGGTCGCTCGGATTGAATCACCACTTCGTTCAAATTATTTGTTTTCTCAGAGAGGTAAATGTTGCCCAAATTTACATTAGGCTGCGCAGGATCAATGAAAACTTCCTTACGAACCACATTGTACATCCAAGCATTAATTACTAAGCGATATTTTGTATTTGCAGCCAGATTAGTGAGCTTGAAAACCCCTTTATCATCAGACAGCTTGTAGGTATGCAATACGGTATCAGCCCCCTTAAAAACAGAAATTGTAGCAAAGTTGAGGGTCGTTTTTTTGTTGGCACTATCTAACAACACACCAGTGATTGTTCCCTTTTGAGCGTTAGCAATTTGAAAACTAAAAACGAAAAGTAACAGCGGTAAAATTTTCTTCATTTGAGTGGTTTTAACCAAAAGACGCAGCCCAACGTCCAATGTTGCACCAAATTAAGAAAATACACTAAAAGTGAATGACAGGTAGATATTCCGTTTTAGATTAACTGCTGATAATTAGGCCTTTCCGAACCTTTCTTCAAATACTTTTTCTAAAGCGAACATTTCATCGCGAAGGCGTGCTGCCAACAAAAAGTCCATTTCTTTGGCCGCTTTTTGCATATCTTTACGCGATTTATCGATCGCTTTTTGCATTTCTGGTTTGGTCATGTATTGCACCACGGGATCGGCGGCTACGCTAACTTCATCAACCTCTACATAAGCTTTTGCTCTGGCTTTTTGTTTTTCCGAAACCTCTAAAACAGATGTTTGCTCTAAAATTTCTTCCTTAGATTTTCCGACCGTTTTTGGAATAATACCATGTTCTAGATTGTAAGCAATTTGTTTTTCCCTACGGCGGTTGGTTTCGCTAATCGTACGTTCCATAGATTCGGTAATGTCATCAGCGTACATGATTACGCGTCCTCTGTCGTTACGGGCAGCACGACCGATGGTTTGGATCAGTGCCCTATCAGAACGTAAAAAGCCTTCTTTATCGGCGTCCAAAATAGCTACTAAACTCACCTCTGGTAAATCCAATCCCTCACGCAGCAAGTTAATCCCAACTAGAACATCAAATTCGCCTAAACGTAAGCCACGTAATATTTCCACACGTTCCAACGTTTTTACTTCCGAATGGATGTAACGACACTTGATGTTAAGCCTATCCATGTATTTGGTAAGCTCTTCTGCCATGCGTTTGGTTAAGGTAGTTACCAATACCCTATCGCCTTGTTTGATGGTTTTATCCACCTCATCCAATAAATCATCTACTTGGTTAATTGCCGGTCTAACGTCAATCAAAGGATCCAATAAGCCTGTTGGCCTAATTACCTGCTCAATTACTACACCTCCCGATTTTTGCAATTCGTAGTCGGCCGGAGTTGCACTTACGTAAATTGTTTGCGGCGCTAAACGTTCAAATTCTTCAAAGTTAAGTGGACGGTTGTCCAACGCTGAAGGCAAACGGAAGCCATATTCCACTAATGATAATTTACGCGATCTATCACCACCGTACATGGCTCTAATTTGCGGCACAGTTACGTGACTTTCATCAATCACCATCAGGTAATCATCAGGAAAGTAATCAAGTAAACAGAAGGGGCGCATACCTGGAGTACGGCCATCGAAAAAACGAGAGTAATTCTCAATTCCTGAGCAGTAACCCAATTCCTTCATCATTTCAATATCGAAATTCACCCTTTCTTCCAAACGCTTCGCTTCTAACAGTAAACCATCACCAAGCAATTGGTTTTTACGAACTTCTAACTCTTCCTGTATACCCCAAATAGATTGGTTAAACCGGTCTTTAGGTGTTACGAAAAGATTGGCTGGGTAGATGGCAATATCTTCTAACTTTTCAATAGTTTTTCCAGTAACCGGATCAATAGCTGATAATTCTTCTATGTCGTCTCCAAAGAAAGAAATGCGATAAGCATAATCCATGTAGGCAGGATAAATATCTACAGTATCACCTTTTACACGGAAAGTTCCTCGCTTAAAATCGTTGATAGTTCTGGCATATAAAATTTCCACCAAATGATGTAAAAATGCATTTCTACTCACTCTGGTTCCAACCCCAAAACGATACACTGATTTGGAAAAATCATCAGGGTTTCCCATACCGTAAATACAAGAAATAGATGACACGATAATCACATCTCTACGTCCTGAAATTAAGGAAGAGGTAGAGCGTAAACGTAATTTCTCAATCTCCTCGTTAATTTGCAAATCCTTTTCGATATAGGTATTGGTAGTAGGCATATACGCCTCGGGCTGGTAGTAATCGTAATAGGAAACGAAATAATTTACCGCATTTTCGGGAAAAAATTGCTTCATTTCACCATATAGCTGCGCCGCCAAAGTTTTATTGTGACTTAAAATAAGCGTAGGTTTTTGGGTTTGCTCAATTACATTAGCCACCGTAAAAGTTTTACCCGATCCGGTTACGCCCAACAGCGTTTGATAATGCTCGCCAGCGTTAACGCCTTGCACTAATTGATCTATCGCTCCGGGCTGATCACCAGTAGGTTTATATTCTGATATGAGTTTGAACTTCATTATTACAAAGATACGGTTTAGGTATTAACCTAAATTGTGGTCTACAGGTTTTTGAATTCTTTTGTTTCAGATTTTATATTGAAAATCCAATTGCACTTAATCACCCATAAGCGTTCGCCTTTGAAAGGACTATAAAAGATGAAAGTCCCAACAATGTTGAGACTTTCATCTTTGTATTAGCGTATTCTTACTTGCTTTTCTTTACTTCAAACTGCATTGGATTAATGCCTTCTGATTGCCCTCTGCCAGCCGCTTGTTTTGACTTAAACAATTGGAATTTAGAAGGCGAAGCATCAGTTGCACCCCAAGTATTATTGCTTTCGTCAATGTCAGCAGTTTCTCTAAAAGGATCAACCTTGATGCTGGCCACTTCTTTATCAAGTGCATAAAACTTTGAAGTTTTCACTTCATTTAAGCGCCAAATTTGTGCCGGAATTCTATCCAAAGTTTTAGTGCCATCTTTAAAAGTAAACTCTACGATAATTGGCATTACCAAGCCGCCCTTGTTGCTGAAGTTTAACTCGTAGAAATGCTTATTGGCGTACTTCGCTTTTTCATCAGCTGTAAACTCATCTAACGGCAAAGTCACTTCAACAGTTTTAGCCTTGGTGCTATCAACCTGTACCAAGCCGCGGGCATACTTCCAATAAAAATCCCTCGCTTCTAAATCCTGATCAGTATAGAATTTAATGCGTTTATCTTCTCTATTGCGAATTTTACTGATATCATCATAGGTTAGCAACGGCTTCTCCACTTTTGCTGGCTGCTTCATGGTTTTTGCAGGCTTCGGAAAATCCGCTTTAGCGTAACGTACTTCATCTAACGAGATATCGCAAGCATCAGTGCTGTAAAACCAACCTCTCCAAAACCAATCTAAATCTTCGCCACTTGCATCTTCCATGGTTCTAAAAAAGTCGGCTGGCGTAGGATGTTTGAAAGCCCATCGCTTTGCGTATTCTTTAAAGGCGTAATCGAACAACTCACGACCCATAATGGTTTCGCGTAAAATATTTAAGCCTGTCGCTGGTTTTGAATAAGCATTAGGTCCAAACTGAACAATATTTTCGGAGTTAGACATGATAGGCTCCAATTGATCTTTTGGCAACTTCATGTAAGGCACAATGGTATAAGCTGGTCCTCGTTTGCTAGGAAATTTGTTATCCCAAAGCTCTTCGGTAAGGTACTCTACAAAAGTGTTCAAACCTTCGTCCATCCAACTCCACTGGCGCTCATCACTATTGATGATCATTGGGAAGAAGTTATGTCCAACTTCGTGAATAATCACACCTAACATGCCATTTTTCACAGTTTCGCTATAAGTTCCATCTTCGTTTGTACGCCCGTAGTTAAAGCAAATCATTGGATATTCCATACCATTTGCCGCTTCAATACTTTGCGCCACTGGGTATGGATAAGGGATAGTGAAATCAGAATAAGTTTTGATGGTATGCGCTACTGCCTTTGTCGAAAACTTACTGTATAAATTGTAGGCTTCTTTACCGTAGAAACTCATGCAAAGCACATTTTTGCCATCTACATTTTGATTCATGGCATCCCAAATGTATTTACGCGATGAAGTCCAAGCAAAGTCTCTCACATCTTTAGCATAGAAAATCCAAGTTTTTTTCGCGGTAGATTTTTTTGCTTCCGCAGCTTTTGCCTCAGCTAACGTTACAATTTCTACTGGCGATGTAGCCACTTTCGCTTTGTTGAATTTAGCCAGTTGTCCCGCTGATAGTACCTGTGCATAGTTTTGGCACTCTCCTGTTGAACCAACCACGTGATCCGCAGGAACTGTCATTTGCACTTTAAAATCACCAAAGGTTAATGCAAACTCTCCGCGGCCAGTAAATTGATGGTTTTGCCAACCTTGAAAATCACTGTACACGCACAAACGAGGGTACCATTGCGCCATCGTAAATAAGTAGTTGCCATCAGTTGGGAAATATTCATAACCACCGCGGCCGCCCATTGCAATCCTATCGGCAATTTTATAGCTCCAATCTAACTTAAACACAAATTTTTGTCCCGATTTTAGGATTGGAACCTCTATCCTCATCATCGTTTTGTTGATGGTATATTTCAAGTTTTTACCCAGCGCATCTGTCAATTTCAAAATGCGGAAACCGTAACCATTATCAGCATTGCTTAACTCAAAGCCGCTAATTTGCTTATCGGTTGTACGCTCCGGCATTTTACTTGCACTTTGGTAGTTAGCGTTATTAATACTGCTATGCTGATTTTCATCTAGTTGCAACCAAATGTAAGTTAACGGGTCGGGCGAATTGTTGGTATAAGTAACTGTTTCGCTACCTTTTAAAGTTTGTGTAGTTTCATCCAATTCGCATTTGATGTCGTAATCAGCACGTTGTTGCCAGTATTTCACGCCAGGCGCTCCACTTGCTGTGCGCTGCTCATTAGGCGTTGGCAAAATGGTTCCCAATTGCTCAAACTTATTTCCGTGGTTGCTACCCGGATTATTTTGAATGTTTTGAGCTACTGCTGTTTGCATCAGTAACACTGCGCAAAGCGATAAATAAGAAAATTTCTTCATCATCTTTCTTCTAAAAAGGTATTCTTTGTATGGCCATTTGCAAAGCTAAAGCAAAAACTGCCGATGAAACAAATATAATCCAATCTCTTCTTTTGGTTTTGAACAAGTTAAGCATTGACCATGATACTGCCAATATTAAAACCACGAAAACCACTTGACCAACCTCCAGTCCCACGTTAAAACCAAACAGGCCCCAGCCAATATTTTGGTCTTTGGCTAGCATCATCCGCACCGAGTTGGCAAAGCCCATCCCATGAATTAAACCGAATATAAGTGCCAAGTAGTAATTTAAAGCTAGTTTTTTTTGTATTTTTTCCTTACGGAAGAGGTTGAATAAGGCGGTGAGAAAAATAGTACATGGAATTAGAAACTCTACCCATTTGCTACTAAACCGAATTACATCAAAAACACTAAGCGCTAAAGTAACCGAGTGCCCAATGGTAAATGCAGTAACTAAAATCAAAATTTGCTTTAAATGCCGCGTGGTGTAAACTGCCACCAATGCTAAAATGAAAAGTTGGTGATCTAGCGCATCTAAACTAACTATATGTGACCAGCCTAGTTTAAAATAAAACAAAAAATCGGAAAAGGGCATAATAAAACTTAGTTTAGCGTCGTAATGTTAGCTAAGTTAAATTGTTTCGTTTAATTTTTAAGAAGTTGTTTAGGAAATGAATGCGTTATTGTCAAAATTGTTACTTTTTGTAAGTGTACCAATAATATTTTTGGGCAAAGCTAGCGGATATAAACATCCCTTTCATGTAAGTACAACTGAAATTGCTTACAACACGAAAAGCAAGTCGCTGGAAATTACCTGCCGCATATTTACTGACGATTTTGAAACCATTTTGAACCAGCGTTTCAAGAAAAAAATCGACCTAAGCGCAAAAAATCAGGCTAAAGAAATGAATGCCCTGGTAAAAAGTTATGTGAACACCAATTTGAAATTTGCAGTTGATGGAAAATCATTTGAACCAAACTATATAGGGTTTGAAAATGATCACGAAGCAACCAATATCTACCTAGAGATAGAAAATATAGCCGCATTTAAAAAGTTAGCGGTAAGCAATGGCATTTTGTATGATTTATTTGACGACCAAATGAACATCCTCCATGTAGAAAAGAATGGCGCAAGGAAAAGCACAAAAGTTAACTTCCCAGAAAAGCAAATGATCATTAATTTTTAAAGATTAGCTATCTTAGTATAATGCAACTGCTCATTTACACCCCACAGGTTACGCCACGCATCAAGTACATCTTTAACTTTATGTTTAGGGAAATATTGCGATGCGATATAGAACTTACGAGTGTTACCAGTCAATTTGAAGCATATAAAGGGCCCAAATTTAGCTATGCAGCGCAAGCAATCGGAAAAGAGCTTTTTTTCAAAACATCGGGCTTCCTTTCCAAAAACAACATTGAAAAACCAAACATTAAAATCTCAGCCTTTGGTGGTGAAAAAGTACCATTTGCAGTAGAAGATAGCGCATTACCTTTTGATGTTTTTGCCGCTTCGTTTTATTTTGTAAGCAGATACGAAGAGTATTTGCCTTACACGCCTGACGAGCATTTACGCTTCCCGCCCAAAGCCAGTTTACAATTTGAACTTGGACTGCTTAGAACTCCCGTAGTTGACCAATGGGCCATCATCCTTAAAAACTTACTGGCCAGCAAACTAGAAAACTTGCATTTTGGCACACGCAAATTTGAATTTATACCTACCATAGATATTGATCGGGCTTATCATTTTAAATCGAGCGGCATAGTAAAAAACACGGCCAGGCTTTTAAAAGCGTTGGCCAAAGGCGATACAGAGCGGCTTAAAAATATCATTACCACCGGCTTAGGCAAACGCAAAGATCCTTTTGACACTTATCAATTCCTACAGCAAATCCATCAAAGGTATCACTTAAAGCCCATTTTCTTTTTCCTGTTATCCCATCAGGGAGATAAAAATCATGACGTGAATATCCATCCCAATGATGAGCTTCTGCAAGATTTGATTGTGGCAACTGCCAAGGAGGGCAAGGTTGGGATACATCCATCATACGCTTCCAATAGCAATGTGTTAAAGTTGAAGGAAGAAAAATTGGTGCTGGATAGTTTGCTAAATAAAACCATCGACTTATCGCGGCAGCATTACCTGAAACTTCATTTGCCCAAAACTTATTTACAACTCATTAAAGTTGGCATCAACCACGATTATACAATGGGCTATGCTTCGGAAGTGGGCTTTAGAGCTGGCACCTGTACGCCATTTTTTTGGTACGATTTACAATTGGAAAAGCAATCACATCTTAAAGTTTACCCTTTTGCTGTAATGGATGTAACACTACTCAAATACCTCAAGTTATCCCCAAAACAGGCAATCTTACTTATTGAGGAATTAGTGAATAGCGTAAAGATGGTTGACGGCAGTTTTTACAGCTTATGGCACAACGAAAGTCTTTCTGAAACTGGCCATTGGAAGGGATGGAAACAGGTTTACGAGCAGATGTTGGCCGTGGCTCTACAGTAATTAGTTAGCAACCGGAACATTTTAGCACTCTCTGCATTTATCTCATAATTTAACTTAAAAATCGTAAGTTTAAGATATGATATACGACCTAAGCAAAAACAATTCCATTGCCCGCACTTTTATTGCCGAAATGAGGGACGAGCAAATTCAGAAAGATGCCATGCGTTTCAGAAAAAACATGGAGCGGCTGGGTGCTTTTTTTGCTTTCGAAATCAGCAAAACATTAAAATACAAGGAGGTTGAAACACAAACGCCACTTGGCATAGCCAACAGTGCAGTATTAGTACAACAGCCTGTACTGGCTACCATCCTAAGGGCGGGTTTACCTATGCATCAAGGTATGCTCAGTGTATTTGATCAAGCAGAATCTGCATTTATCACTGCCTACCGTAAAACCAAAAAAACTGGTGATTTTGTTATACAGATGGAACATATTTCGGCACCAGATTTAGAAGGTAAAACAGTTATTTTGGTTGACCCAATGCTGGCCACTGGGTTAAGTGTCGTACTTTGTGCCAAGCAGTTAATAAGTGCTTATAAAATAGATAAGTTACATATTGTTGCTGCCATTGCAAGTGCCGAAGGTATAAAACACGTAAGAGCCAATTTACCAAAAGCAGATTTGTGGCTAGGCGCCATTGATGACGAAATGACCAGTAAAAGTTACATTGTACCTGGGCTAGGTGACGCTGGCGATTTGGCTTACGGTGTAAAACAATAATTTGGTGATGAAATTAAAAGCCTTTAATTGTTTAATTGCTTGCGCTATTTATTTCTCGTCATGTAATTACACAAAAGATGCAAATAGTAAAATTACTATGGTGTTGCAAACCGACACTTCAGTAGAAAAAAAGAAAGTTCAAATTCCGATTAATGAACGCACTAATTGTTTCTGTGACAAAGATTCGTTAATGAATGAGGCGACTGTTTCTTGTGACACCACACATTTCTCCAACCAATCTACCATTTACTGGCGATACAATTGCGAAAAGATTTGGCTAACACTTGATAATAAATACAAAGAAAAATTCGTAATAGATACCGTTCCTGTAGAGCTCTACGGCTATGCCTTTAGACTTGGATATCATTTAATAAAAGAATTCAAATCTGGCTTATTGTTTAGAAGTGGATGCCCTGCCAATGGCCCTTGTATTTACACACTGATTGATAAATATAATGGCAAAATATTAGATCGATTTAATCAACTAATTTGTATCGAAAAATTCAATAACGAATCAAAATACGAATTTAATTTCATCGTATATTTTTCGGCTAATCAAGAATATTTGATTATAAACTACCTTGATCAAAAGAAACGTTTGAAGGTACCTTTTCGAGAAAAAATAACTGCGGCAGTACCTGAGCAGCAATTTAACGAAATTATTTTAGATCATAACATCCTCACATTACACTACTCTTCTAACAACGGTGAAACTAAAACATTAAGCGTTGACTTAAATGATAGAACATACTTATTTTAATCATTATCCTTAACTTTGCTCTTACTTAAAAAAACATGATTAAGCATATCTTCTTTGACCTAGACCATACCATTTGGGATTTTGACCGTAATGCCCGTGAGACACTTTTAGAGTTATTCGACACCTACAAACTCGAAGACATTGGTTTAACATCGGCGGAGAACTTTATTGCTACTTATACCATCAATAACCACGAGCTGTGGGCGCAATATCACCTCGGCAAAATCTCCAAGGAGGCTTTGCGACAGGAAAGATTTAGAAAGACCTTCATTGACCTTGGAGTAAAACCAGACCTGATACCGCTTGATTTTGAAGAAGAGTACGTAAGATTAGGTCCTACTAAAACAAACCTTTTCGAAGGGGCGGAGAAAGTGCTCACTTATCTTAAAGAGAAGTATCATTTGCACATTATTTCAAACGGATTTAAGGAAGCGGTAACCACGAAAATGAGCGTATCTAACCTTAATCCTTATTTCAAAAATGTAGTGATTTCTGAAGATGTGGGCGTTAACAAACCCGACAAGGCTATCTTTGAATATGCACTTAATTTAGCACAAGCACAAAAATACGAGAGTGTGATGATTGGAGACAGCATTGAAGCCGACGTGTATGGTGCTCAGAACTTTGGCATAAAAGCAATTTATTTCAACCCGTTTAAAGCCCAAAAACCTAGTGACGTTGAGCAACAAATCCACCACTTGGAGGAGTTGATGAACCACTTTTAGTTTCAGAATAAAAGATTTTAACTGTAGAAACGTTAAATGTGCTAATGAATAGCGACAAAGTATATCAATCTGTTTTAAGCATAGCTGAAGCCTACCGCAAAAAGCTAGGTGCTTTTGGTGCTGATCAATTCGAATTGGAACCACCTATTGGCGGCTGGAGTTACAGCGAAGTTTATTCGCATATTTTTGATGCCAGTTTGCTATCGGTATTAGCCATTAACAGCTGTATAAAAAACGAAGGCAAGCTAAAGCCCACCGCTTTTTTAGTGAAATTGGTGCTGTTTTTCGGGATGTTTCCTCCTAGAAAAAAGTACAAAGCGCCACCAAAGATAGCTGCGAGGGTAAAGAAAATCAGCATTACTGCTGCCCAGCAACTTATTACAGATTTCGAACTTCAACTGGCAAACGTGCAGTCGAAAATTAAAGATGCTGACCCCAAAATGAAAGTAAAACATCCTGTGCTGGGCTATCTTAATGCCAAGCAATGGCTACGGTTTATAGAAATTCACTTGAAACACCACTACCAGCAACTGCAACGCATTGAAAATAGTTTTTCGCAACAGCACTAATTTCGCATCTTTGAGCCGATGAAACTGCCCCATATTAAAGGTTTTGACCAAGATGCCCTGCAAAAGTATTTTAAAAATACCGGCTGGCTGATTTTGGCACGTGTGGGCAGTTTGTTGATCAAGGTTTTGGTTGGCTTTGCCATTGCCAACTATTTAGGTAAAGACCAAAATGGCTTACTCAACTATCCGCAAGCTTTTGTTGCGTTTTTCATAGCCGCAGCAGCACTTGGGTTAGATGGTTTTACTACGAGGGAACTTTTAAAACATCCGGAAAAACGAAATGAACTTTTAGGAACAGCTTTAAGGCTAAAGTTGATAGGTGGATTAATGGCGTTGCCTTTAATTTACGTAGGCTATTGGGTAAATCAGCACTTCTTCACACCAACGCAAACACCTTTAAGCTACGTTCTAATAGTTGGTTTAAGTGGTATTACACAAGCTTTTTATATTACTGATAGTTATTTCCAAGCGACGGTTCAAGCTAAGTATGTGACTTTTACTCAAGTATTTGGTAACATCTTATCTGCCGTAACTAAGCTTTTACTGATCATCAACCACGCCCCACTAGGCTGGTTCATTTGGGCCATTTTCTTTGATACAGTAATTTTATCGGTTGGCTATCTTTATTTTTATTTCAAAAAGGCTGGCAGCTTGTCTAGCTGGAATTATCAAAAATCCGTAGCGAAACACCTGCTTGCCAACTCTTGGCCGTTGGCCTTTTCGGCAATTTTGGTTTCATTGTACATGAAGATCGACCAGCTGATGGTAGATAATTATTTAGGTTCGGGAGAATTGGGCATTTACTCTACCGTGGTACAATTGAGCGAAAGCTGGTATTTTATTCCGGTAGCTATCGTTACTTCCGTCTTTCCGGCCATTATGAATGCCAAGAGAGATGATCCAGTGCGTTATCAAAAGCGGCTACAAAACATGTACGACTTAATGGTTTGGCTTAGCCTGAGCATCGCCATTGTTACTACATTTATATCGCCATTGGCCTATAAAATTATTTATACGAGTGAATTTTGGAGTGGCGCTCATGTGCTTTCGGTACATGTTTGGGCTGGCATTTTTGTATTTTTAGGCTCGGCTAGCGGCCAATATTTAATTGCAGAAGGCTACACCAAAATTTCATTAGCCCGCACTTCTTTTGGAGCAATAGTTAACATCGGCTTAAATATCTTTCTAATCCCTAAATATGGGATCATGGGTGCTGCTATAGCTACTTTAGTTGCTTATTTTTCTGCTACTTTTTTAATAATAGTTATTCCTAAAACTAGTAAGCAAGGTGTGATGATGTTAAAATCATTATTTTTGGTTACACTATTTCAAAGACTTGTTAAACGTTGAGCAAAATAAAAGCGCTAGCTAACTTGCTAGCTAAACCAAAACGCCTAGCGGCTCTTTTATCTTATGGACATAAAGGCTATCTATCATCTATTGGATGGTTTACAGCCTTTGACCACCACCAAGCTGTTGATGCGAATAATCAACCAATACCTTGGGTAACGTATTCATTTATCGATTTTATTAAAGAACGACTACATAAAGATTTGACTATTTTCGAATACGGTTCTGGCAATTCGACGCTATTTTACGCTAACAGAGTTAAAAGCGTAATTTCTGTAGAGCATGACCAAGCTTGGTATAATAAAATTGTTAATCAAAAAGCACCTAATGCCGAAATGATCTTCACTAAGCTTGACACAAACGGTGAGTACAGTCAAAAAGCTAAACTATTAGGTCAAAAGTTTGATATTATTATTGTAGATGGACGCGATCGTGTGAACTGCTGCAAGCATGGGGTTTCAGCTTTAAGTGAAAATGGTGTAATTGTTTTAGATGACTCAGAACGAGCGCATTATCAGGAGGGGAGAAAGTTTTTAAAGCAGCAGGGATTTAAAGAATTATCTTTCTCTGGCATCTCTCCAGGGCTGTTTTACAACAAAGCAACTTCGGTTTTCTATAAATCTGCTAATTGTTTAGAAATATAACTAAAGTATGTTTAAGCGCTCTCTTTATTCCGTTTTAATTGTTTTACTTACTTGTAGCCTATCCGCCGCAAACGACTTTAATAATTCCGTTAGAGACGCATGCAACAATATAAATTGGGCGACTTGGAGTAACTTTTCAGGCTTGAGCGCTACTGGATCAATCAACAATGGCGCTGAAGGACTTGTGAACGTTAGAATGACCTCAAATTTTAATTTTGCGTCTACACCGCAGATTTATAATCATGCTAAATTTGCCAGTTACCCAGCTACTATTCCAAATACTACGGTACCTCAAACTACTTGGGCAGCTGGTGCTGGTGGCACTACCGAAATGTGTTTCTCCAAAAAGGTCACCAACCCAGTATTATTGTTAGCATCCCTTGGAGCCAGTAGTGGAATCCGATCCAAACTCTCTTTTTCAAAGCCCTACGTTGTATTATTTGATGGCGGCGGCATGGAATACCATGATAGCTATTCATTGACCGGCATAGAGGGTTACGCAATCATCATGTTTCCTGGAGATTTCGATTGCGTAACGATCAATTCGACAACTCCAGAATTTTATACCAATATTACTTGGGGATTAAGACCGCCGCCTTTCCAAATAGCAATAAATGAGGTAAAAACTTGTGATGCAGTTGTGCTAACTGCTTCAGGCGGTGTTTCCTATCAATGGAATGCGGGAGAAACGCCAAATGCCGCAACCAATACCTTTAAACAACCAGGCACATATATTGTAACTGTTACCGACGCTAGTGGATGCAAAACATCTGTATCTAAAGAAGTTAAATTCTTGTCTACTTTGGCTAATGTTTCTGGCGAAAAAAATGGATGCAGTAAAGTGACTCTGGTTGCCACCGGAGGTGTTTCCTATCAGTGGAGTGGAGGAGAAACTCCTAATAATGCAATTAACACCTTCACAAGTAGCGGAAATTATTACGTAGTAGTTACTGATGCCTTAGGATGCAGCTACAGGATTGATCAGGTAGTTACCGTAAAAAGTGGGCCTATCATAACCATAATTGATAACAGCCCCGCCTGTAGTCCGAATAGTATTTTAACCGCTACCGGAGGAGTAAGCTACCAGTGGGACGGTGGACTTACCCCCAACCAAGCTACAAATACATTTACAACTAGTGGCACTTACATCGTAACAGTAACCAATGCGGAAGGTTGTAGTGCTACAATGTCAAAAACCGTGATGATAGGCGCTGGGCAAACTAATATTACTGGAAATAATGTTGGATGTAATAGCGTAACGCTTACTGCAACTGGTGGTGTTAACTATAATTGGGACGGTGGACTTACGCCAAACCAAGCCACAAATACCTTTACTACTAGCGGAACCTATAATGTTACAATTACAGACGTTAAAGGTTGTATAATTACACTTTCGAAACCAATAACGGTTAATCCTATACCTCAAGTTACGATAGATGAAATCGTATTTATCGAAAACGATGGCGCTAAAACGCTTAATCCGCAGGTGAATAGTGATGTTATAAGCTATAAATGGTTTCCGTCAACTGGACTAGACAATCCAAACGTAAAAAATCCCAAAGCTAATCCAGAATCAACAACCATTTACAAACTTACAGTTGTCGGTGCCGGCAATTGCATTGCAGAGGCTACAATCAAAGTGGTAGTATTAAAAGAAATTTTTATCCCTAACGTATTTTCCCCAAATGGCGACGGGAAAAATGATCAATGGCTAATTAGAAACATATCAGACTACATAGGTACTAAAGTGCAAATTTTCAATAGATATGGTCAGCAGGTGTTTAAAAACGATAATTTCATATCACCATGGGACGGAATTATGAATGGTAAACCCTTACCTTTAGGAAGCTATTATTACATTTTAGACCTAGCAAACAAGGCAAAAACAAGGTATACTGGGAGTGTTACAATTTTGAGATAGTTGTTATATTTACAGTATGTTAAACACCGATTTCCAAAAGGCTTATCAAAATTTCTACACTGACAATGATGTAGCTTGGCGCATGTTAGGTGCAAAGTATAAAGCACAAAACATCATCACCGTTTGCAACAGTATCAAACCTCAAAAAGTACTTGAAGTAGGTGCTGGCGATGGCAGTATACTGCATTTTTTAGATCAGTATGCCTTTGCACCAGAAATCTATGCTTTGGAAATTGCGACTTCCGGTGTTGAAAAAATCAAAGAGAGAAAGTTAAAAAGCGTAAAAGATGTACAAGTTTTTGATGGCTACAGTATTCCTTATCCCGATGATAGTTTCGACTTGATTATCCTAGCTCATGTATTAGAACACGTGGAGCATGAAAGGTTACTAATTAGAGAGCTTAAACGCGTAGCGAAAAACATTGTAGTTGAAGTACCTAGAGACTATAAATTTGGTGTAGATGAGCGCATTAATCACTTTTTAGCTTACGGACACATTAATATGTACACCCCAACCTCACTTCGTTTTTTGTTGAAAAGTGAAGGATTTGAGATTGTAGCAGATAAGTGTTCGGTAATTACACCTGAAGTTACTTTATTCAACAATTACGTCAACAGGAAGATAAAAAGAAGCGCAATTAAAACCTTTAAAGTAAAGCTAGAATACCGATTGAAAGCAATAATTGCCTCACTACTTGGCAGAAAGAAGCAGGAGGAATTGGCTAATGCTTATACCGTCTTGGTAAAAAAATCTAATGAAGATGTGAAGATTTTTTAGCACTACATAAATCAATACGTTGAGTTTCGTATTTTAGGAGAAACATCCCTCCTATGATGACACAAAGAGAATACCTAAAAGACTTGGTTTACCAAGTAAATGGTGCAGCTATTGAAGTGCACAAGGCTTTAGGCCCAGGATTATTAGAAAACATTTATCAACGTTGTTTGGCACATGAGCTTTCATTGCGAGAAATCAACTTCAAAAGCGAGGTGAATTTGCCCATTTACTTCAAAGGCGCAGAAATCGATGTTGCGCTGCGTTGTGATTTCATCGTCGAAGATATGCTGGTGGTTGAGCTAAAAGCCGTAGAGACGGTACTTCCCATTCACAAAGCGCAATTACTTACTTATATGAAATTGCTTCGCAAGCCCATGGGTTTGATGCTTAACTTCAATTGCACACATATTTATTCAGAAGGGCAAAAGACATACGTTAATGAATACTTCGAAGAGTTATTTTGATTTTTTCACCATATAAGGCATATAAGAGCATATAAGTTTCTTCCTTCGATGGGCGTATATGCCTTACATGGTTAACTTCTAACATGTCCCATCTAAAAAAGTGGAAAATGCTGGTTTCCTTAAATGAAATTATATGCTTTATATGGTTTAACTATTAACACACCTCATCTAAAAAAGTGGAAAATACTGGTTCCTTAAATGAACTTATATACCTTATATGGTTTAACTATTAACACGCCTCATCTAAAAAAGTGGAAAATACTAGTTTCCTTAAATGAACTTATATGCCTTATATGGTTTAACTATTAACATGCCCCATCTAAAAAAGTGGAAAATACTAGTTTCCTTAAATGAAATTATATGCCTTATATGGTTTAACTATTAACATGCCCCATCTAAAAAAGTGGAAAATACTAGTTTCCTTAAATGAAATTATATGCCTTATATGGTTTAACTATTAACATGCCCCATCTAAAAAAGTGGAAAATACTAGTTTCCTTAAATGAAATTATATAGTTTTAATCATCATAAAATTTCCCTCCATCTCGTTTATTAACGTATTTTTGCCCAATGCAAGCCTTAGCTCCTATTGCCTTATTTGTTTACAACCGTCCGAAGCACACAGAGCGTACGATTAAGTTCTTACAGCAAAATCTTCTAGCTCCAGATAGTCGCCTTTACATTTTCTCCGATGGACCAAAGAACAACTCAGACGAAGAGCAGGTAAATGAGGTGCGTAACTTCATTAAAACGGTAGATGGTTTCAAATCGGTGAAAGTTATTGAAAGCAAAACCAATAAAGGCTTGGCCAATTCAGTAATTGAAGGGGTAACGCAACTCAACAACAACTATGGGCAGGTAATTGTATTTGAGGATGACTTGGTTTCATCACCGCATACCCTAACCTACTTTAACGAAGCACTAAATCGCTACCGAAATGAGGAAAAAGTAATGCATATCGGTGCTTACATGTATCATTTAAAAGAACCCAATCTGCCTGAAAGCTTTTTCTACAGAGCTGCAACAAGCTGGGGATGGGCTACTTGGCAAAGCGCTTGGCAACATTTCGAACCTAATATCGACAAGTTAATTGCTCAATTTGATAGACAGAAAATAAACGAATTTGCTATTGAAGGAACCATGAACTTCTGGAAGCAAATGCAAGATTTTAAGAAGGGCAAAAACAACTCTTGGGCTATTCGTTGGTATGCCTCCATCTTTTTACGTGGCGGCTTAACCTTAAACCCATCGCAGTCCTTAGTGAACAATATTGGCCACGATGGCACAGGCGTACATTCAGGTATTAACGATATCTACAACGTCATCATTAATCCCAAACCAATTACACAATTTCCAACAGAAATAACCGAAAATAAAGAAGCTTATCAGGCCATTAAAGCATTTTTAGCCAATAGGAAAGGGAGCTTCTGGGATAGGGTTAAACGTTACCTTAAACAACGCTTCAGCTAATCTTTTTCGCTTCAATAATAATGTAAGGCGATAGCTGCTTTGACTCGAAAGGGAATATTTTTGTAAGCACTTTGCCTGCCAGCCAAGTAGTTTTCTTGAACAGTTTTACGCTGGCAGATTTCTCTTTTTCGTTTTCTAACCACAAGCTAAATTTCCCGAAGTAGCCTGCTTGTTTTACCTGTAACCCTGCATTTTCGACAATGGTTTTTAATAACGCAGGATCCATGCAATTGATATTATGCTTATCGTAATTTTCCCGATCAAAGTTTTTTTGAAACCAGCCATTTAACGCCTTAAAATTTGGCAGTGTAATAAATAAAGTTCCACCAGGTTTTAAAAAAGCGATATGCCTGTTAATGATATCAGCAGTATCGTTAAAATGCTCAATTAGTCCGCAGCTTAGTACTAAATCATACTGTTTCTCTGGCGTGTAATTGAACAAATCAGTTTCAATGATATGGATATCATCACTTTGTAAGTTATTGGTTTTTAAAAGCTGATGCGTAATGGGCTGGTGAACAAAATAATCAAGTAAAGTCACATCCAACTTCAAGTACTTCCTTAAAAAAACCGCATAGTAACCAGGAAATCCTCCCAGTTCAATTGCGCTTTTTACACTATTGCTTTTAACGATGTTACTTAGCTGTTGGTGAAACAAATAGTTGGCTGGGATAGCTACCGAAAGCCCAGTTTTGCTTTCCCAATAGTTTACCCAAAAATTTCTGTCGGTTAATAAGTTGTCCATTTTGCAGGGGTAAACTTACGAAGTTTAACCTTAACTATTTATTGTTTCAACGGCAAAGTTGAGGGCTTTGCCGTTCTAAAACTTCGTAAGTTTATTTTATTGCTCAATTAGTTATTTCAGTTCTTTCATGATTTCGGCCACGGCACGCTCCAACTGAGGATCTTTACCAGCCAATCTATCTTCAAATGTGTTTTTCACAAAGATATCTGGTGCCACGCCTTCTTTTTCTAAGTTTTTGCCATCCATTGTATAGCAACCCCAAGATGGCAAGCGATAAGAAGAACCATCAACCAGGCCCTTTGCTGAAGTGAAGATAATCCAACGATAGGTTTCCGTACCAATGATTTTTCCGAGTTTCAGTTGCTTAAATCCGGCTGCAGTCATCTCTGCATCACTTAAAGACTGTTCGTTGATCAATAACACAATAGGTTTTACTGCAGGCGCAAAATTACTTTGCGTAGTGAGCATACCACCACGATATTTCCATTTCAAATAAGGGCGCTGCGATAAAAACTTCAGCACCTCATCATGCACATTACCGCCGGTATTGTAACGTAAATCTAGAATGATACCATCTTTGTTGTTCTCTTGCTCGACCATATCCAGCAAAAAGCTTTGCAATTCGCCAGTACTCATATTTTTCATGTAAGAATAAGCAATTCGATTTTTGCCCCAATTCTCTACATTTTTTCTGTTGTTGGCTATCCACTCATCATACAAGTTCATTTTAAGCGTAGCAGCACTTTGAGGGTGGATATTTACATCGAATGATTTACCATTACGAGAAAACGTCAAACTCATTTCTTTATCAAGCGATGGCTTGCTGAAATAATAATCCCTATCTACTGTTTGATCTACCTTAACGCCATTTACATGAGTCAAAACATCGCCTATGGCCACTTTACCGCCAAGCAAAGATGCGCTACTACGGGCAACGATACTTTCTACTTTATAAGGTTGCTCATTGTTGAATATCAAACCTGTTTCGTTAGTCACATAGTTCATGTTTTTACGTTCCTCGGCACCAAAACTATTAAAACCCATGTGCGATGAATTAAGTTCGCCCAGCATGTCGTTCAGCAAAATCCTCAAATCAGACCTGTTGTTAACGTAAGGTAAATAAGTAGCATATCGGCTTTTCATTTTGTTCCAATCTACGCCATGAAAATCATCATCATAAAAATTCTCATCCAAACCTACCCAAGTTTCATAAAACATTTGGCTAAACTCGGCATTTAGGTTTCGGCTAAACTTATAGCTGTGCTCAATGGCATCCAACTTATTGGCTTCTATATTATATTTATTGATTGCTCCACGCACCAAGGCAAAATACTTGCCTGCCGATTCAACCGTACTCAACGAACCGGGTGCTATTTTTTCAGTTTTGTTAGCTTCAAAGGGCTCGATGATCGTTCTGTACGTACTCATTGGCATCCCTTCATGGCTAGAGGCGTAAATCACATAAGTTTTATCGCCTTTGGCATAAACATCAATTAAATACTGCGTGCCGTAAAGCGGACTAACAGTTTCTACTCTATCCAAAATCCTATCTGTATTGATAGTAATTAGTTTAGGGCTAGGTGGCGTAACCGTTTTCTTTTTTGCTGTATCGGCTTGTTTAACGTCTTTTGCAGGTGTGGTAACTGGTGTTGCAGGTGTGGTTTCCTTAAACAATTCATCAAATTTATCAGCTTTGTAAGGCGCATCGTACAAATCCAAAGCCACGCGATATACGTGGGCATCCTGCATGCCAAAAGGGTAAGAAGGCTTAGTTCTGTTGCTAGTAAAATAAATGTACTTGCCATCAGGCGACCAAACTGGACTTGCTTCCGTAACACCCGTATTGGTTAAATTTATCGTTTTATTTGCCTTAATGTCGTGAACAAAAATGTCCTGTTCAAAATTACGATAGGCCGTAAAAAGCACATATTGATCGTTTGGAGAAAAGCTTGGTGCCGAATTTTGAATTGCCCAAAACTCATCGGTAACTACAGTTTTGCTTTGCAATGTTTTCAAGTCCATTAAGCGCAATTGGTTACGGCCGCTTAAATAAACTGCCTGTGTTTTGGTTTTATTAAAAGAAATATCGTGGTTGTTCGCCTTGTCTTTAGTGATTTGTTTAGCTACCGATTTACCATCGCCAACTACCGTAAACCAATTCTGATAGCCATCCACAGTTTGATTGAAAAGAATGGTTTTATTATCCGATAGCCACTTTAACTCCATTACACGTTCGAAAACACCGCCCGCATTGGTGCTAATTTGGCGAATGAATTTCCCTTCCGAATCGCTCACAAATAAATCGCCTCTGGAAACAAATGCTATTTTCTTGCCATCAGGCGATACATCAAAATTCGAAATATTGGCCTTTACTTCATACTCTTGTTCTTTGGTTAACACCTGATTTCTAAAGGAGCTGATATTTACTTTCTCTGCCTTTTTCGAAGCAACATCATAAACAAACAGCTGATAATCCTTTTCAAAAACGATGGCGCTGCCGTTGGCCGAAACAAAAGGACGCTTAATGGAAGTATCAAACTTGGTCAATACGGTTTTCTTCCCGTTAATAAAAGTGTAGAGGTTATATTCGTTATTTAGCTCATCTGAAACAAAGTAGATATTCCCCTTTTGGTCGATGCTTGTCCAAAAATCTTTACCTAAATATGCTGTATAGCGTTTATAAGATTTAGTTTTTGGATTGTACGATTGAATATCTGGATTAAAAGCACCTTTATAATGCTTTCTGTTGGCAAAGTTTCTACTCTCCCACGTATCGTTAAAAAACAAGCTACCGTCTGGAGCTTCGGCGATGTTGTGTGTAGTGTTGAAGTAATTATCAAACAAACGCACTGCTGTACCACCGTTAATGCCCACTTTATAGCTAGAGTAGTTGTTATATCGCCCCGAAGTAAAGTAAATTGTTTTTGAATCCCAACTCCAATTATCCACTTCATCGGTTGCTTCATTGAAAGTGAGCTGCTTAATTTCGCCACCAGCCATTGGCATTAAATACACATCAAAATTACCGTATTGATTTGAAGAAAAAGCTAGCCACTTGCCATCAGGAGAAATTTTAGGATTGATTTCTTCTCCCTGCATCGCCGTAATTCTTGAGGCTAAACCGCCTTTGGTCGGCACTTTCCATATATCCCCATCATAACTGAACACAATGGTTTGGGCATCTGGAGATAAGGCTGGATAACTTGCAAAATAGGTTTGATTTTGAGCCTTCGCCAAAGATGGCAGCAACAAAAAGCCCATGGCCAAGCGACCAAAAAAAACTTTTATCTTCATTTTTAATACAGATTAATCAATTAAATAGTTAGGCTTAAATTAGAAAAGCACAACTAAATAAGATGATTTTATTTTTAAATAGTTAGTTAAATTCTGTTACGTTTTTACAAACCTAAACAATAAAATGTATTTTTGATTGCTTTGAAAATTGTACACCTTAACACATACGATGGTAATGGCGGTGCTGGACGAGCCTGCTTACGTTTAAGCGATGCCTTGAACGCAATTGGCGTGGATTCGAAAGTATTGGTTTACTATCAATTTGGTAATAACCCCAACATTATCAACCTCAGCAAAAGTCCTTTCGCAAAGGCCAAAGCCGTGTTTAACATTATGGCCGAGCGCTATTTGTCAAAAGCCTTTGCTAAAGCTGTAAAAACGCCGTTTTCCTTGCAGTGGTTTGGTAAAAGTGTGGTTAAAAATAAGTTGGTTAAGGAAGCTGATGTAATTCATATCCATTGGGTAAACCACGGTTTTTTAAACCCTAAATTTTTAGCCGAATTAGCAGATTTAGAGAAGCCTATTGTTTGGACTTTCCATGATAGCAACGCTTTTACGGGAGGTTGCCACGTACGTTACAGCTGCGAAAATTTCCATCGGCAATGTGGCAACTGCCCTTTGCTGAAAATGAGCGGTCCAAAAGACATCTCTCACCAAACTTGGAAGCGCAAGCAAAAAGCCTATTCGCAAGTGAATTTTCACGTGGTGGCGCCAAGCCATTGGATGGCACAATCTGTTAAGGAAAGCAGTTTGTTGGGTTTGAGAAAGATAAGCGTGATCCCTAACACGATTGAAGTAGATGTGTTTAAACCTTATGTAAAAAGTGAGGCCAAAAAAATACTGAAAATAGCGCCCGAAAAGTTCGTGATCATGAGCGGTTTTATGCCTTCAAAAAACGACAAACATAAAGGGACACAGTTTTTAGTTGATGCTTTGTTTGAGCTTTCCCGCAGACCAGAAATTCCTAAAGATCAAATTGAGCTGGTAATTTTCGGCAATAAGGATGAAGAAAATGTGCCGAAATTTCCATTTAAAACCACTTTTTTAGGAACCATTAATAAAGATGAGCATTTAGCTAAATGTTATGCAGCAGCTGATGCTTTTATTACGCCATCATTAGAAGATAACCTTCCTAATACGGTGATGGAAAGCTTAGCTTGTGCGACGCCGGTAATAGCATTCACCACCGGTGGCATACCCGATATGGTGAAACATTTGCAAAACGGTTACCTTGCCAAGTATGAAGATGCCAGCGACCTTGCCGATGGTATTGAATGGCTTTTTCTGCATGAACAAAAAGAAGAGGTGCAGAAAGAAGCACGCCGTAGCATTTTAACCCACTTTTCGCCAACGGTTGTGGCCGAACAACATTTAGCCGTGTATTTGAAATTGTTGGACGATATGCCAAAATAATTTAATTACTACTTTAAAAGATTTAACCTTAAATGACGATTTTAGAATATTGGAACACCGCTCCTGTAGCCTCAATAATTTTTGTTTTCACCATTATCACTAGCATCTACGCTTTTAATGACAACCAGTTGTACGGCAAATTCATGTTGCATCCTTACAGCGTTGCTAGAGGCAAAAAGCTTTATACGTTTATCACTAGCGGTTTAATCCACGCAGATTGGATGCACCTGTTTTTTAACATGTTCACCTTTTATTTTTTTGCATTCCAATTAGAGGCCGCCGTCGGGCATTGGCAGTTTGCCGTTTTATACTTCGTTTCGTTGGTGGTAAGTGATATCCCTACAGCTATGCGCCATAAGCATGATTTAGGCTATGGCAGTTTAGGCGCTTCGGGAGCTATTAGTGCAGTACTTTTTAGCTACATCCTTTTTGCTCCAGTAAGTTTAATAGGCGTAATGTTTATTCCGATGCCAGCAATTTTGTTTGGTGTACTTTATTTAGCTTACTGCATGTACATGTCCAAAAATGCAAGAGATGGTATTAATCACGACGCCCACTTTTTCGGTGCATTATCGGGATTAATTTTAACGGTAATTTTAGTCCCAGGCATTGTCCCTCATTTTATTGGGCAATTATCAAGCATCTGGCAATAAAGACTCTTCAAAAAAGCTCATTGGCGCCTGCGGGTTTTTAATGATTTCGAATAAGGTTAACCCGTAAGGCTTCCAAAAATTTTCCAATACCTGCCCGTAGGTTTTATGCTGCCACTCGTCAAAAATAGGCTTGTTTTGTATGCCTCTTAATGGCATAGGATCAATATAGGCTACGCCGTTAGCTTCAATTACGTTGTATTCTGGTAAGCGATTAAATAAGTAAGCCGAATAGAAAAAACGAGCAGCTAATTCCTCAAATTGTTGGTCGCTTAGTACTTTGCCCTCTATTGCATTAAGCAGTGGCTGATGATATCTTTTATTTGCGCCATTATCTTGTAGGCAAGCTACAATGCCAAAATCTTTAAATTTAAGCGAGAAAATTAAAGTGTTAATTTCATCTCTGAAGCTGAATCCAGTTTCCGCATTTTCCAACGGCACTACTTTGATAGACCATGGTTGGAAATTTTCAAACTCTACCTCACGATAGATGCTCTGCAACATTAAATGAAGATTTCCAAATTTATGCATCAAGCCTTGTGACATGTTCATGCCATCACCGCTAAGTTGTTTTAAGCGGATGGCGCCTTGCATTTCGATATACAAAAAGCTGTACATTAACTTACCAATCCACTGAAATAATGCCAACTCTGGCAAAGCCGAAACACCTTCATAGCCTTTTTCAAAAGCAGCTTCTATTGTTTGTTCCAACGGCACGATGGCGCTGGCATAAACTTCCGAGCTTACTGGAACAGCCAAACTTTCGTAAGTTCTAATGCTTTCGTCCAACAGCTTGATTTGCTCCTGCCCAGTTAAGCCAGCCATCTCGATGAGCCAATTTGGAAGTACACGGATAGCTAAGGGCTGCGCATTGTCGCCACTTAAAAAGCATTTTTCGTTCCTAAAATCAAAGGTTTTGAAGGGATTATAAAGACTATGATTCATTTGCTGCAATATTACAGATAATTAGAATTATTTAATTGTCATAATTAACGCAACGAGTTTGTTGTAGAAAGCCTTTGCGTTCTTTGCAAATACTCCAAAACCTTTGCCACAAAAAGAAATTAACCGCAAAGAAAAATAAGTGACACGCAAAAGGCGCAAAGTTGGTTACCCAAAGTTTTCGCTAAAGCACTACCTTTGCCACTCGCTTTTCTCTCCCTTTGGGAGAGATGCCCAAAGGGCAGAGAGGGCAACTCTCATCATTAGCAGCGCCGTCGTACAACAAACCTGATGGAAGCGGTTATACTTTTTTGCGTTCTTCGCGAATACTCCAAACCTTTGCCACAAAAAGAAATTAACCGCAAAGTAAAATAAGCGTCACGCAAAGTGCGCAAAGTTGGTTACCCAAAGTTTTCGCTAAAGCACTACCTTTGCCACTCGCTTTTCTCTCCCTTTGGGAGAGATGCCCAAAGGGCAGAGAGGGTAATCTCATCATTAGCAGCGCCGTTGTACAACAAACATAATGGAGGCGGTTATACTTTTTTGCGTTCTTCGCGAATACTCCAAACCTTTGCGACAAAAAAATTAACCGCAAAGAAATAAAAGCCACGCAAAGTGCACGAAGTTGGTTTTCCAAAGTTTTCGTTAAAGCACTACTTTGCCTCCCGCTTTTCTCTCCCTTTGGGAGAGATGCCCAAAGGGCAGAGAGGGCAACTCTTATCATTAGCAGCGCCGTTGTACAATAAACCTGATGGAAGCGGTTATACTTTTTGTTTCATCTTTAAGTAGCGCAGTTTAGAAATGGATTCCTCCCCAAAATTCGAGACAGGCTAGCCCGCGGATAACACAGAAAAACAAAAAGATAATAGCGTACAGCAGGACTAACGATGATAGTACCATTAGTCCTGCTTTTCAAAATAAAATTATCGCTAATACCTACTGTAAAAACCACTAATTTGATCTACCAATTGCGCATAAATAGGCTTGGTGAATTCAACAAATAAGTTTCCAGGAGGCGGAGGCATTGTTTCACGCTTTCTCGTAAGCGCATATTGTTGCTTGTCCAAAGCACGGTCGTCACCTTTGTAGGATGCCCAATTATCTACCCAAACATAAGTACCAGCCAACTTTTGGTTACGCAACACTTTGTTGGTTTTCAAGTCAATTACTGCAAAGTTGAGTAGACCTGATGAGCTCACCTGTTTCTCGAAAACACTATAAGTTGCAGTAACAGTACCATAAATTTTTCCTCTTCTATCCTCACCAATCACTACGCTGTCTCTTTTCAACTTCTCTACACGCTCTTTAACGTAAGTTTGGCCTACCACAAAATCGTCAAAATGAAGTTCAACAAGTTGATCGGCACGTAATTTTTGCTTGTAAGCTTCATCTTCAGTGTAAAAGCGTACGAAAGTGTTGCCACGGTAGGTAGCTAAGTAGTTGCTAATTTGTTGCTGAAAATAATCGTTGCTCAGTTTATACGTATTGCTATTAATACGAGCAGGTTGCACCACTACTTTTAACACCGCAGCCCAATAAGCATCATCTATTTTTTCGTTCAGCCCCTTCATACCCGGATATAAATTCTGTGCTTTCAAAAAATGGTTATAGGCTACTTTAGCACTTTCTCTAGTTCCCTCTCTCAAGGCTCTTTCACCCAACAAGTAGCGTGCTTCTGCAGCTTGGTATACGGCATCCTCGTAAGCTTTTACATATTTTGGCGGATTAGGAACCAAATTCAAACAACTTGGGCAGGCGTTGATATCGTCACTCAGCTGGTTGATTCTTTGGTAGTGATATAAAATATTCTCCCATTTCAGCGCATCGGCAGAAAGTTTAGCTTCATCAACCTTGCGTAGATGCGTTTTAATTGCCAAATCAAAAGCGGCAGGCAATACCTGCATCGCTTCTTTGTTTTGAGGCGAGCTGCGCAAGCGATCTACTGCTTTCTCAACTGCAGCATCGTAATTACCTTTTTGCAATGCATTTTTTCCAGTGGTACATCCAACAAATAATATGGATAAATAAAGAAAATACCGTAATCTTGAAATAGTTTTCATGGCCACCTCCGAATTTAAAATTTGACAAATATAATATAGGCTATGTATGCTTTTAAAGGAATAGACGATTTATAATGAAAATTAGTTGCAAGGAGTTTCAATTAGAATTAAAACATGCATTTTCGATTGCAAAATTTACCCGTACAAGCACACCGCTTTTGCTTTTAAAAATTGATTTTGAAGGACAAACGGGCTATGGCGAAGCGAGTATGGTGCCCTACATGGGAGAAAGCTACGAAACAGCTCATGCCTTTTTAAAGAAGGTAGACTGGAACAAATTTCGATTTCCGTTTGATTTTGCAGCAATTAACAGCTATTTGGACAGCTTAGCGGAGGGCAATCCGGCAGTTAAAGCAGCTATTGATATTGCGTTGCATGATTTAAATGGAAAACTACTCAATAAACCTTGCTACGAAATTTTTGGTGCTGATCCCGCAAAAATGCCGGTAACTTCTTTTACCGTTGGCATTGATACGCCTGAAGTTTTACGTAAAAAACTGGAGGATGCTGCTGATTTTAAAGTGGTGAAAGTAAAATTGGGCAGAGATAACGATCAGGAAATCATTGAAACTATCCGTAGCGTTACTAATGTGCCTTTGTATGTAGATGCCAACCAAGGATGGAATGACAGGATTAAAGCTATAGACCTCATTTACTGGTTGCATAGCCAAGGTGTAGTATTAATTGAGCAGCCGATGGACAAACATGATTTGGAAGGAAATGCTTGGCTTACTGAACGAAGTCCAATTCCTTTGTTGGCCGATGAGGCCATGCAGCGCTTGAAAGATTTGGATAGCTTGAAAGGTGCTTACCACGGGATTAACATCAAGTTGATGAAAAGCACCGGCATGTATGAAGGTCATCAAACGATTTTAAAAGCTAGGCAGTTGGGCATGAAAGTGCTGATTGGTTGTATGAGCGAAACATCAATTGCCACTTTGGCTGGTGCACATTTGGCTCCTCTTTGCGATTGGGCTGATTTGGATGGACCCTTCTTAACGGTCAATAATCCTTTTGATCAACCAAAATTTGTGGACGGAAAATATGTGTTGAATGATTTGCCGGGCTTGGGTTTAACGGGCATGCAGGCGGGTTTGTTTGATTGATAGCATTTAACCAATATCTGAATTTAAATTAAAGATTGACCTTGATTTATCGGAGAATCACCTTCAACCACTCTTCTATTTTTAAAAATTAGATAAATGATATAAATGCAAATTAGCTGAGCTATCACACACCAAATCGATCCTTCAAATCCAAATTCGCCACCATTAAAAGCATTGTTTTGCACACGACTTTGTAAAATTAAACTAAATCCATCTCTTCCGCTTACGTTAAAACCGAAAACAGTGCCTTGAAAAAAATTCCAACCAAAATGAAAGGCAATGGAGAACCACAGATTTTTAGTAAAAAGATAAGGCAATCCAAGCAATATGCCAGCCAGAAATAAGTTGACGAAAGACAACCAACTCATATTTGGATTGGCTAGGTGAAATGCTGCAAAAATAATTGACGATATTGCCAATGCGCCCCACTTGTTTAAAGAAATCAATAGATTTCCTAACAAGTAACCTCTCGTAAAAAGTTCTTCCGTAGTTGCAACTAATACAAAAGTGGCCATGCTCAACAATAATTGATCAATCTCAATTTCTTTATTGATATGCCAGCTGGTTTGCCCAAACAATGAAAGGGTTGAAAAGCTCGTAAAAAATAGGACCAAAGTTGTAAAAAGACCTAGAAGTATATCTTTAGTGAAGAATCTGCCAACGTTCAACCCAATTTTATTGAACTTTTGATTTTCTATGTATTTTGTAAAACACCATATCGATAAAAAACTTCCAGCTGTTGTAAAAAGCAAGAGTACGAAATGTTGAAAGGTGGTGGTTTTAGGGATACCTCCAGTAATATCAATGCCTAGTAAATAAAACGCTATTGTCTGAGCTATCCCTATAATTATTAAATATGGGATGATCATGATTAACGTTGTTACCCAATTGCCTTTTTTATCTTTCATAGGTAGAAAATGTAATGCTGTTTATGTTGCCCATTACCCTCAAAAGACATTACAATGCAGAAAACCAACCCATTACTAATTCAATAAACGTAGTAAGCATCCTAAAATCAGACCACCAACTCTAAAGATTGCGTAAATACCAATTAAAATAAACGGAAGCCGATAAGCCAAATATGCCTTTCTTTCAAATTTGTTCATACTTCAGTTTTATTTCCTTTATGTGGAATCTAATAAGATTTTGGGCTTCTAAGTTTGCAGAAATTTATAACTAAGCAGTCGAAACTACTTTCCGTCAACGCCATCTTTAAAGCCATCAATAAAGCCTCTTATAAAATCATCAATATTGAAGAGCAGTGAAATTAACATGATTGCCGCCAGTGCAATTAAAGCGAATTTTAGATATTTGTTTTTCATGGTATTTAATTTAAATTAATTACATCTTAATTATTATTCCTATTCCAGCGCTATATCCAGTTGGGCTGATTGTAAGCGTATTAATTGTATAATCCTTTAAAGATGTATTTAAGTTGATTATAGCAAACGGCGCAACCTTGTGACTTAATTCATAGGAAGTACGCAAACCAAAATTAATAGTGTTGTAATTTTTTATTTTTCCTTCAAACTTCACGTCAATCAATTGATAACCTACAAATGGATTGAAAATCAATTCTCTATGATTTGTATGCGTAATGAGATCATAAACTAAATCAATAGCGGTGGTAGATAACTTAATTTTTTTTCTGTTATAGAAATTACTCGTGTACTCATATTTTAAAAACAAGCCCTTATACAATCTAAAGCTATAAGAAGAACCTCTTCCGTAAGTGATACTCTCGGGCACGATATAAGCTGTACTAATTAATTCAAAGGGCAACTTGTAGAAGCCAAAACTTGCCCTAATATTATCAGACCTAATATAATCATAAACTTTACGACCAAAAGACTTCCTATAATTAATAGAGGCATTAATGTTATTGCTTTTGATGGTATCTAGTTTTTCTAATGGTATAGGTTTTATTTTTCCGATTTCTTCAAACTTCTTAAATAGACTATCACTTATTTTCTGATCCGATTGGTTAGCTGGTTTGTCTATTACTAAAACGTCGTCCATCTTTTGCACTACATCTTTGTAAGCTAATTCTTTCACATTTAATGTATCCAATTCGGTTCTTATAAAGTCAGAAGTAGTTTGGGGCTCTTCATCTCTATAAACGGCTATGCCTTTATAATGTGCTTCAGTCAAATACCACTTCTGTCCGATTTTCTCATAGTCTGCCTGATAAATAGCTTCTTTACGCGGAATAAACGGCCCTAATCTCGGGATATCATAGTAAGCGAGCCTACTTGCAACAAAGGCATAAGTTGCAGTATCAATATATAAGGTAACTTCTAGTCTATTATATTTTTTTGCCGTGTCTAACAAAACGCTATTGATTATGAACACATTGTGACCATTGTATATCTGCTTCCCGGTTAATCGGTAATCGAATTTTTTCCTTTTAAGCAGCTTAAAAAGAAGCTCTTTACGATGCGCAACATCTGCGAACTCTACCACATTGTAGCTATCAATGTTTCGGATATACTTAAGCGTTTTATCATAAATTGTATCCAATTGATTTGCCAAAACAGTGACTTTTGTTTTTTCGTTACTGGTATATGGTGGAACGTAGGCCTTTATCACAGCATCTGATCGGAAATATTGCGAATTATTTCTTAATTTCTGTATACGCAAAATACCTTTAATCATCGTAGGCTTATCCGGATAATTTTCTGGGATCTTTTTAATGGCTTTTTTGATGATATCGTCTCCTGGCGCAATAAGAACCTCTCTTAATTCGGCGCTGTTTTCAGTCATGTAAACTTGATAAACGTGTTGAGGTTGATAGATTAAATTTACGCTCAAGAAACCAATATGGCTAAAGTTAATTCCTAACTCCGTTACCGTTTTCAGTGGCGTATTAATTTCAAAATAGCCATTTCTGTCTGTTTTTGTGGCTTGGCTGCCTACTTTAATAGTAACTCCTATTAACGCTTTGCGATTTTGACTATCAGCTACAGTGCCTTTAATAATTACCGTTTGCGCAAGGGAAATTTGTACGTAAAAGAAGCATATCAGTGTGAATAGCAGTTTTAATTTCATAGAATTATTATTATGAATATGGCTACAGAAATAATCGACCTACGTCTACATTATTTTAACACCGATGCTCACAGCACATCTTTTTATTTCACCGCTGCTCAATGCACTCTTTTCTATTCGCATCTGTAAAACTTTTTGCATCAAGATATCTCAGTCAGGACACAGTGGTTTTCAAAATGGATTTAAGTGACACTCTCTGGAGCACTTAAATCAGAGTGGGATATTGAAAGCAATATAGAAATCGAAGCACTTTAAATCAGCAAACTTTTACCAGATGAATATCTAAGAAATATAGTTGTCCCGGGAATATTCAAACCAAGCTCGATAAATAAACTCGAGAGATTACTAAAAATTCGACAATCTCCCGAGTCAAAAACGATAGCTATGCGAGATTTCTAATTAAAATCCCGAGAACAAATCTTTACAAGCATCATTTAATCCATTTATAAAACTCTGTCTATAAAAGATTATGTAGACAACAACTATTGCAAAACAGATAAATGTGTTTTTGGTGACTTTGTTTTTCATTTTACTAATTTAAAAAAAAAGAATTATTTCAACGCTCTTTTTAAGAATTTGTAGGTTAAATAACCTGCAGGAATAAGCCCCCCGAATAACATTACTTCACCGATAACTGCTCCATAACCAACGGCATAAGCTGCATCACCAGGCCCGCCTCCGTTAAATTTCAATAACTCTTCGTTAGATAATAATTTAACTGATTTTATTTCATCTATTTTTTTCATCACACTGAATTTTAGTAGTACTTATTTTAATTATTAGATATGTGTAAGATCGTGTAAAGCATCTTTCAACCCTTGCTTTACTTTTTCACGTTGATCAAATAGGTATATTCCCACACCAATTAGCCAGACAGGAAATACGCCACCATCGACATCTTCCAACTCTCTAGCATCCATCTCCTGAACGCCAAGATTTTCCAAATTTAAGTTTTTCATTTTTTAGGTTTTTAATTTTACGCCTACTCTGTTTAAGGTTTTTCGGCAAGCACCTTTTTTGTTGCAACAACCTAAAATTACATGTGCTTGTTATAGAAAAATTATAGTTTAAAAAAATTATTATTGGCAAATGATTGAATTGAAAATCCCGCGTTTAAGTTAATTAATTCATCATCATCAAGCGGGGTGAAAGTCAGTTTAGCTGAAATTTCAAATTTGCGGCAGTAATAATAGGTTTTGTCTTTTTTAGAGTAGCAAATAGGTGCCTGCATAATTTTCAGTTCTTCAATCAGTTGATAAAGTCTCACGGTAGAAATGCCAAGTCTTTTTGCAAATTTCTCCGGGTTACCTGTTTTACGATTGTTAATTAGTTTATGCAAAAGGTTAATCCGTTCAATGTATTCGAATAGTTTCATGAGTAGTTATTTAGGTTTTTAGGTATTCTGTTGGTGAACTTTTATAGCTCCTTCGACAAGCTCAGGATGACAAAACAATAAGCTCAGGATAGCAAAATCATAAACTTATGATGACAAATTACCAAACTGCTGTTTCCATAAATTGCTGTAATGTGCATTTTGCATGATCAATACATCATGCGTTCCTTCCTCTACGACTTTTCCTTTATCCAACACAATAATTTTATTGGCATTTTTAACCGTACTTAAGCGGTGTGCAATTACAATGATGGTCTTTTGCTGCTGCACCAATAAATCTATGGTGCGTTGCACGTATTGTTCTGAAGCACTATCTAACGAAGAGGTGGCTTCATCCAAAATCAATATTTCAGGATTACGATACAACGCCCTGGCAATGGCAATGCGTTGGCGCTGCCCACCGGAAAGAGTAGTTCCATTCTCGCCCAAATAAGTATTAAAACCTTGCGGAAGGCTTTCCACAAAAGAAAGGATACCTAACTGCGTACACAGCTCAATAATACGTTGCATATTTGGCTCATCATCGCCAACAGCAATGTTATCTATTACGTTTCCTGCAAAAAGATCAATTTGCTGAGGCACCACCGCTAGCAACTTTCTCAAAGAGGCGTTGTTAAAGTATTTAAGTGCATAATTGCCAATCATGATATTGCCCTGTTGGATGGGATAAATGTTTTGCAGCAACGACATCAGCGTACTTTTACCTGAACCGCTTTCTCCCACAATAGCGGTAAATGTACCCGCATTAATGGTGAGATTTAAATCCTCAAATACCGTGGCCCTACTGCCATACCTAAACGCCACATTTTCAAACTTGATATCACCAACAAGGTCAGCCGTAAGTTGCACATTTGCGGTGTCATCTTCCACCTCCAAATCCATAATTTCAAACAACCTGTCTGCTGCAATAATGGCGTCTTGTATCACTTTGTTTGAGCCAATCAAACTTGCCGCAGGACCCGTGAAATAACCAATCAAAGTGTAAAATGAAAAAAGTTCGCCGGGAGTAATTTCGTTATCAAGTACATAACCAGCGCCTATCCAAAGCAAAACAATGGTAAGCAGCTGCGAAATCAGTTCAACCGATGTGCCTGAAAAAACGCCATTTTTCCCTGATTTGTAGACGGTGCGCAACAAAGTGATGAAGCGTGTTTCGGTTTGGTTATTTGTAAAATCCTCTATACCAAAGCGCTTAATAGTTCCAACAGCATTCAAACTTTCAACTAATTGGCTTTCCAAATCAGCTGCATTTTCCATTAGTCTCCTCTGTATCTTTTTATTGAGCTTATTGGTGATCAAATAAACCAGCAAATACATTGGTATTACCGCCAGCATAATTAGTGCTAGTTTCCAGTAGTAGGTAAACATTAAAGCGAAGGAAAAAATGACGATGAATACATTTACTACTAGACTTGTAGCAACGTCATTAATAAACGCCCTGATTTTCACAGCATCGTTAACCCTGGAAATAATTTCACCAACACGCATGGTATCGAAAAATTGCTGTGGTAATTTGAGCAAGTGTTTGTAATAACCTAAAATCAATCGAACATCAATTTGTTGCCCAGTACGCATGGTAAAAATGGTTTTTGTAGTACCAATGAACAACTGTAGAAGTAAAATACCTACCATAATGATACTCATGAGGTTAAGCAAATTTCTATTGCCATCTACCAAAACATGATCGGTGATTTTTTGTACAAAAATAGATGTTGATAAGCCCAGTACTGTATACACTATAGAACCAAAAAGCGCTTGAAAAACAATGCTTTGATGAGACGCTATCAGTTGCCAAAATCGGGTGGAGTTTGCCACCTTTTCGTTACCAGCTTTAAATGTTTCGGCAGGCAATAGCAACACTAAAACTCCGGTCCACTCTTTTGTAAATTCAGCTAAAATTTTACGTTCTAGTTTCCCGGTAGCGGGGTCCATAATTTCTATATGCTTATCGGTTACCTTATAAATTACCAGATAATGGTGCAAATATTGTTTAACGATGACATGAGCAATTGCCGGAAGCGGAATTTTCTTCAAACTATCCAAGGTTCCCTTTACACCTTTAGCTTCAAAGCCTAGTTTAGTAGCGGCTTCAACCAAGCCGAGTACGTTGGTACCTTTAGTGTCTGTACTGGCATACTGCCTAACTTTTGCTACCGGCAGTTTTAACTTGTAATGTGCAGAAATAGATGCCAAGCAAGCGGCACCGCAATCAGTGATATCTCTCTGTTTGATTAATTTAGACATAAGATTTAGATGTATTTTTATTTTTTGGGATTTAGCCAATTATCTGCTTTATCATATAATAGTTGATATAGGCTGCGCTCAGCTACTAAAAAATTGGCATTAAAAGTCATCCCTTTCTTGATGTACCCTTTATAACCATTCTTTAACTGCAAATAATCTTTATCGAGTACACATTTTACTTTGAAGAACGGAGTTTGATTTTGCACAATAACATCATCAGAAATATCAATTACCTTACCCATTACCATTCCCCACTGGTTATAGTTAAAAGCATCAATTTGGAAGCGAACTGCCTGCAATTTTTTAATTAAGCCAATATCGCTTGGTTTAACATAGCAAAAGGCAACTAAAGCGCTGTCCGGACTTATTTCCCCTATTTTTTGATTCGCATAAATAAAAGCCCCAACTTGCAGTCCGGTGAGGTTTTGGATAGACCCATCAATAGTAGCCTTTAAAGTGTACTGCTTTTCCTGCTCCCTCAATTGAACTTGCTGATTCTTAAGATCACGAAGCTCATTATTCCACTGATTAGCTTCATTGTTCCATTGGCTTTTATATCTTTTACGGATAATTTCTTGACCACTCAAAGCCTGTTCATAGTTGAACTTATATTGCTCATATTCTGCAAGTGTAACCGCTTGCTTATTATAGAGTATCTGGTAACGCTGATAAACTCTATACGCTTGCTCTGTTTCGATTTTAGCCTTTGCCAACTGAGTTTGATATTCTTGCCAGCTAGCTCGATAAGAAGCGGTTCTTAATTGATGAATTTGTGCATTTTTTAAAAGATTTTTAGCATCAGATAGCTTTGCATTTAAATCTGTTGTATGCTCGTTTAGCAACTGGTTTTGTTGTGCAGGTAGGCCAGCGTCAAGTATGAGCAGCTTTTCTCCTTTTTTCACCTTTTGGTTGTCTCTCAAATTCACCGAAATCAATCGGCCATTAGCAGGAGATAACAATTCGACTTTTTCTATACCGCTCTGCAAAATTCCTTGTCCTTTAACACTTACAGAAGTGTATATAAATGGCAGAGAAACAAATGTTGCAGAAACAGCAAGCAAAACTACGATATAAATGAGTTGACTTCTCACACGTGTTTGATGCAGGTGAGCTATTGCATTTTCTGAAATATTAATCATAAGGTAGGTAGTGATGATGACTCGCTATATCATTTTTATACGTATAGCGAGATAGTTAGTTCTAGGTAAAAAAATACTTTGATTGTCCGTTATTAGGCATAATTTGCATTTTGTCATTCTTAAGAATTTCAAGAACCTATTCCAGCAATTGCCAAAGTATAGATTCCTCCTAACGTCGGAATGACAAAACGCTTAAAAAATCGGCTTATTAGAAATTACGGACATTAAAAAAATATTCTACATTATTTTAACACCGATGCTCACAGCACGTCTTCTTACTTCGTAACTGTTCAATGCACTTTCTTCTATTGCATTATTCAAACCTATGCGGTAAGAAACTTCAGGAACGGCCGTAAAATATTTAAACTTAAGAGCGTAAGCAACACCTACCGATACTAAAAAATTATCCCTAATCAATTTAATTTCTTCCTTTTGTTTGCTTTGCACCATCAAATATTCAATACCATTAATTAAAGAGAAATTTTTAAAAAGCTTGATATCGAGTTTTAATGGAATGGTCAAATTTTGATCTTTTAATTGCAAGGTAGCATTAGTAGCCTTATCAACTAACGTGTGACTTTCAAAATTTAACGTTGGCGCTAAACTTAGCGTTAGCGATTGATTTAAATTTAAAACAGAAACAACGCCTAAACCCCAACCAATATCTGTTTTAAAATCTGTAGTTGAATTCTCAGTGCTAAAAAAATTGATGTTACTTGTTACTAAATAACCCAAACGGATTCGGTTTGGCGTTGGTTGATTTTGGCTGAAACTCTTAAAGCCAATGCATAGAAGTAGCACACAAAGTGCGGCTAAGGTTTTATTCATAGGATGTAATTTTTCGTAGGTTGATAGCAGATTTTTGGGTTCCCAATTTTCTGTGTGAGTTATAACTCTTAAAAAAGCATTTTATTGCTGCACGGCTGCCATTATTTTCTGCTTGGCCAAAATATAGCTTTTAAACATGTGCTCAAAAAAAACTGCCCTATAAAAAATTTAGGGTAAAATTTGCAAATCATTTAAAGTTCATGGTATATTAGCTTTACACCTAAAAACTAAAATCTATGAAAAAAGCAGTCGGGAAAGTTATCAAAGCTTTCAGAGAGCACCTTAATTACAAGCAGGAGTTTGTAGCCAAAAAACTTAACGTAACGGTGGCCACGCTGGCCAATATTGAAAACGGGCGTGTAAGTATTGATATTATGAAGTTACATAAATTGAGTATCATCTTTAAAGTTCCGCTGAGAGACATCGTTACGTTAGCTTCGGAAATTTTTGAGAAAGGCAGCGATGAAGGCTTACGATTTGCAGTAGCTTACATGCGTAATGACGTCTCCGATACTGATTTGGAACTGGCGTGCTAGCGCCGATATTTTAAACAAAGAAAGAATAAATGCCAAAGCAAATTTGAGTATCGCTTAATGGCTCGCTTCTAGGAAGCATTTCTACAAAACACTCAAAATCAAAAATTTAAGAATATTATTCTTTACTTTTCATTTAAGAGAATAGAAGAGTAACCTCTGTATTAACCAAATTTACCCTATATTAAATTTAGGGTGAAAGTTCTTTACATAACGTCAAAGAGTAATTATTTTAGTTTCACCATCCTACATTATTCCCATGAAAAACAACCTTAATTGATTAGAAAAATTGAGTGAGGTCAGGTTGTAAAAGGCTTTTCTACCTTAAGCCTTCAGCCAAATTACAAGCCACCCTAGCCAACAGATAATGGCAGGGTGGATTAAAAAAAATTAAAAAAGTTTTCTTCTAAAATTGCCTATAATCAAAAGCTACCGAAAGCGGAAGCAGATTGTAGGCGCTCTCATTTTCGAGGGCCTGATTTAAACTCTTGCTTAAGTGCTTTAATAAGCTTTATTTTAAAATAAAGAAAAGCGGCAAGGGCGGCAACTAGAAAAATGGAAACTAACGGACTATTATTTTCATATGCCCAAATTGCACCCAAAATGCACATAATCAACGCAAGGTTGTAAAATGCATTAAGCAAAATTTTCTTCTTCATATTTTAATGGCTTGATTGAATTTTGAATTAACGAATACCATTAGGTACGTAATCCTTTTATCATCCAAAATTCAATCATTCAAATTAGTAAACTGGCATGTTCGGGTCAAAAGCTTCTTGCCAAGCTAAAATACCACCTTTTAAGTTATATAAATTATCAAAACCGTGCACCTGCTCTAACTGCATAATTGCGGCAGCACTGCGCTTGCCACTTCTGCATTGCACAATAACTGGTTTGTCTCTGTCAATTTGATCAGCCTCAATTAAAATGCCACCTAGAGGGATATTCAATCCATCTAAGTTAGAGGTTTCGTATTCGAATGTTTCTCTAACATCGATCAATTGAAATGGCTCTTTATTATCTATTTTTTGCTTTAATTCTTGTACTGTAACTTCTTTCATTGTATTAAGTTTGATATTACCAAAGATACGAATTACGGCATTAATAAACTTAAGTGCAATCCTGCGAAGCTATTTTTACTTTTTGATGTGATGTAGAAACCTATACAGATTTTATTTTCCGGCTACTGTAACATTTAACTTCGCCAGTCGTTTAATGATAGATTATTTAATTTGGTTATCATGAACCGCATTTCCCGCTTTCTTTGGTTTTGTGCCGGCGCTCACCTAGCTACGCTCGAAAAACATCCAACTGATCATAACAAATACATGGGCATTGGCGCCACAATATTTTTTACTGGTTTGTTTGCTGCTCTATCAGGCGGTTACGCCATGTATTTTGTTTTTAAAGGGGGAGATTTTGCTTGGCTGTTTTCTTTATTTTTCGGCTTGATTTGGGGTTTGGCTATCTTCAACATGGACCGCTATATTGTAGGGAGTTTGGATAAAAACGCAAGCACCAACAAACAATTGCTACAAGCCACTCCTCGTATTTTACTTGCCATCATGATTGGCATGGTCATATCTAGGCCACTAGAACTGAAAATATTTGACAAGGAGATCAAGGAGAAGCTGAAAGTAAGCTACCTCAATGGACAACGCTCCAAAATTGACACGCTAAACAAAGCCTTCGACAAAAAATACACCATAGAAATTGGCAAACTAAACGATCTTAAAGCGCAAAGAGATTCTTTAGCTTCTGGGATTAAAAGCGATAGACAAAAATTAAATTACGAGATTTTCGGAAATAAAACCACCGAAACTTCGGGCGTAATGGGCTACGGACCTTATGCTAAACGTAAGGAAAGCGAACTCAAACAACGTCAGCAAAACTTAGATACACTGAATGCCGATATCAGAAAAATGGAAAAATTTGTTGATGGCAGAAAACAGTTCGACGGTTTAATGAGCGAAAAATTATATACCTCAAAACAGCTGGATAGCTTAGCAAACATTGCAGGTTTTGCGGATAGAAACTGGGCGCTTGGCCAATTAAGCTTCAATCCCGATGGCTCGAAGGATTTTAACACTTCACTGGCGATTACCTTTATCGGATTATTGTTCATCTTTTTTGAGTGTTTGCCAGTTTTTGTGAAACTGATGAGTGCCAGAGGTTCTTATGACCATGCGATAGAAAATGCAGAGAAAGTACAGGTTCACTTATCAGATAAGGATCGAGATGCCGAAATTGCAGTTGCTGATCAAATACAGGACACTAGAATCAGTATTAAAACACAGCAAAAAATAGACGAACTCAGAAATAGTTAACCGCCACTTTTTAATTGAGCTCCTCATTTCTTTTTTACTAAAACTAAAGTTTTGGCTATCTTGTTAATCATAATAATTAACCCAGATCTAAACTAATTTTTAAGCAATGAGAAATTCAGTGATGGCAGCAGGTGTATTATTGCTGCTAGCCAGTGCCTGCAGCAACGATACAAAAGATAAAGCTGCAGCTACAGACAGTATGAAAGTTGATACTATGACCAACATGGTTGATACTACACAAACCAAACCTATTGATTCGGCAACTGCGGCTAAAGCTTGGGAAACGTATATGAAACCCGGCAATGAGCATCAAATGCTGGCGCAATCGGTAGGAAACTGGAATGCTGAAATTACGTTTTATTCGCCTAGCGGTGAAATCGTATCTACTAA
This sequence comes from Pedobacter sp., assembly GCF_965249885.1. GTDB lineage: Bacteria > Bacteroidota > Bacteroidia > Sphingobacteriales > Sphingobacteriaceae > Pedobacter. The sequence goes on from NZ_OZ252254.1 coordinate 1,533,123, forward strand.
CACGGGCATCAAAGCAGAAACCAAAATGATTTTAGGTGGGCGTTATCAGCAGTCAACCTATAAAGGTCAAATTGATGGCATGCCTTTCGAAGGCGTGGGCACTACAGGTTATGACAATGCAAAAAAAGTTTATGTAAGTACTTGGATGGACAACATGGGTACCGGGGTAATGTACTTAGAAGGCACTTTTAAAGAATCAACTAAAATGCTTACCTCAATGGGTAGCGCTACAGACGTTGTGACCGGCAAGGTGATGAAGGTTAGGGAAACATTGACCTTTGCAGATGATAATATTCAGCTAATGGACATGTTCGATACCAAAGATGGTAAGGAAGTAAAAACAATGTCTATCAAACTCACTCGAGTAAAATAGTTAACAAATAAAAAAGACTTACGAAGGTTTGAAACCTTCGTAAGTCTTTCATCAGTACTTTGGATAGAGTTTCCTACAACGGCAAGCTAATTCCAAAGCTTACATTGCGGCCTGGATTGAAAATACCCGCTAACTTGTAACGACTTAAGTGATTGTAATAAAGCTTATTTGTTAAGTTTTGCCCGGTAATCCAAACATTTAATTTTCCTCTTTTAGTTTTAAACGAGGTGCCAACTCCGGCATCCAACAAAGTGTAGCCATCAGTTTCTGTTTCAAACTGATCAATCCTATCTTGTTTAAATACGTTAGTTAACCCAACTTTGATAAAACTATCGTTTAAACCTTTAATGCTAGGCTCAAACCTAATTTCATTATTTAAACTAGCTGCCGGAATAAATGGCAAAGGCGAATTGGTAGCATTGTTTGTTCCTTTTACATACGCAAAAGTATTTTCAAAGTGCAAGGCTTTAATCAGGTGAAAATCTACCGAAGCCTCGCCACCAACTAAATTTGCATCAGTTTGTAAATAGCGATAAACTGGCAATGTTTCGCTATTGCCATCATGGTCGGTAGCTGAAATAGTTTCGCTGTTTAGATTGCTCAAATAAATATAATTGTAAATTTTATTACTGTAAGCATTTAAGCCTAAAGTGATGTTCTCTGCTTGATAAGTTAAGCCTAGATCAAACTGCAAGCTAGTTTCTTGTTTCAGGGCACTGTTGCCAATTTCGTATCTGAAGGTACCTTCATGTTTACCATTAGCCCCTAGCTCGGCAATATTTGGCGCTCTAAAACCCGAACCAATATTTCCTTTTAAGTTTAAATTTTTAGCAATATCAAAAGCGAAACCTAATGAGCCCGTTAAATTTGAAAAACTGTTGTTAAATGCACTAAAGATTTGGTCTTGGTGGTCGCCGTGATCTTCAAACAAATCCTTACCATCTATCTTTTTATAGTCGTAACGCACACCAGCATTGATTGCACCATTTTCGAAATTACGTTTTAAGTAAGCAAAAGCACCAATGTTATTGCTGTTATAATCAGGCACCAAAAATTCTTCACCACTATTTACGTTGGTTTGGTACATTCCCTGCAAGCCAATAGTTGGCTCCCATTTACCATCGTTAGCAAAAGAATATTTCACATCGTAAGTGTAGGAGTTTAAGCCTAAATTTAATCCTGGCTCATCCTTACTCTCTTCAAATTCTTTTCTGATGTTACGCTGAAAAGCAAGCGTAGATTTCAATTGCCCGCCGCCAATTAAAATGTTGCTATTTAAAGCTGCACGATAGTGGTTGATATTTTGGAAAGGAAGGTTCAAGCTTCTGCTTTTTGCCTCTTTGTTGCTAATTACGTTTCCATCTTCATCCAAGTAGTTGCCATTATCATCAGGCCCTTCTTCAACTAATCCAATATTTGTTGCAAAGCGAGATAAACTCAAATGTGTATAACCCCAAGTTTTGTTTAAACCCAACATGGCGCTAGTATTGATTTCGTTAAAGCCAGCATTTGGTACTACATGACCTTTGTAACCGAAACCATAGGAATTTTTATACGAAACACGGCCGCGGTAAACAAAACCGTTAGTATTCCCTTGCATCATTAAAGAAGACGCTGTTAAGCCACCATTGGTGTTGTAATTGGTGGTAAAACTCCCATTGTAAGTTCCTTCAGCAGGAACCAGATCGTCAATGATATTAATTACACCGCCCAACGCGTCTGAACCGTAAAGCAAACTTGCCGGACCTTTCAACACCTCGATTCGAGCCGCTGAAAACTGGTCAACCTGTACGCCGTGCTCATCACCCCATTGCTGTCCTTCTTCTCTGGCACCATCAACCATCGTCAATACTCTATTGTAACCTAAACCGCGGATAGTTGGTTTCGAAATTGCGCCGCCAGTAGTTACCTGGGCTACACCCGGCACTTTTGCAATTGCATCTACCAAATTCGTAGCGGCAGATTGCGCCAATTTATCTCTACTCACAGAAACCACAGCCAAACTGTTAGTTTTATTGTTAGCACTAAATGGAGTTCCGGTAATTACCACTTCGGCGCTTTCAATTGCCGATGGTTCTAATGAAAAAACAATCTCTTGTTGAGATGATAAATCAATCAATTTAGATGACGTTTTGTAACCTAAATAACGTACCTCTAATAAAAATTTTCCTTTTGCAGGAAGATTGTTGAAGGTAAACTCGCCATTAGCATTAGTAGAAACCGAAAGTTTTAAATCAGAAATATGCAGGGTTGCGCCAGCTAAAGGCGTTTGTGTTGTAGCATCTAAAACCTTTCCTTTAATGGTTGCAAGTGTATTTGCAAAGGCTTGGATGGATAAAAATAAACTTAATAATATTAGAAAGTGTGATCGTTTCATAAACAAAGTATAGCCCAGCTTACTTAAGCCGAGAAGTAAATAAATAATTAATCTATAGCATGACCCAGCTTAGGGCAGCCAAAAAATTAACAAGAAATAAAATTGATTTATGAAAAGCTTGGTGGGCCACGTAAACAACGTGATATGATACTGGTGAAGGGTTTTCCAGCCAATTTAAATATTAGCTTTATCGGATTAGTCTTCAGGTAAATCAGGAAGGTATCAAAATCATTAGTATAATTTTTTTCGAAATGCGCCTTACAAACTAAACAGTTCTCTGCAGATGTTTTAACGTGTACAGTATGCGTACAGTGTTTTTCGTTAATAGCGGCTTCCTCTTCGTGATGATGCAATGCGCCCCAAGGCGTAATGGCCAGGGTAAAAACTGCCAATATGCCAAAAGCAAAAAATTGTCTCAAGAAATTACGCTTTCTAGATCGCATTGTCCGACAAAATTAATCAAATAATAATTATTCGCTACTTTTGAAATTGTAACAATGAAGGTATTTGAAATTTAAATCCACGATTTTAGATTTCTATGACCAAACAACGCCATCTGAGAGTCTTTATACATACAAATGTGCTATGCAAAAAGCCATCTTAGATAGTAAAACAAATATAACCACCAAATATATGAACCTGAAAGAAAGCCAAACTCCTAGGGGTAGCACTTTAAATTGTAAAGGATGGGTGCAGGAAGCCGCCTTACGTATGTTATTGAACAATCTTGATCCGGCAGTTGCCGAAAGACCTGAAGACTTGATTGTTTACGGCGGCAGAGGAAAAGCAGCTAGAAACAAAGAAGCCCTAGAACTCATCATTAAAGCTTTAAAAAATTTAGAGGAAGATGAAACACTTCTCATCCAATCTGGAAAACCTGTAGGTGTGCTGCCGACACATAAAGATGCCCCGAGAGTCTTGATTTCTAATTCGCAGTTGGTACCAAAATGGGCAACTCAACAACATTTTGACGAACTAGAAGACAAAGGTTTGATGATGTATGGACAAATGACGGCAGGTTCGTGGATTTACATTGGCTCGCAGGGCATAGTGCAAGGCACCTACGAAACTTATGCAGCTTTGGCAAAAAAGCATTTTGATGGGAGTTTGAAAGGTAAATTAAATGTAACCGCTGGCTTAGGCGGCATGGGCGGCGCACAACCTTTGGCTATTACCATGAACGAAGGGGTATGCTTAGCTGCTGACGTGGAAGAATGGCGCATCAAAAAGCGTTTGGAAACAAGATACATTGATGAAATTGCTTATGATATAGATGAAGCCATCGATAAAGCCCTGTTATATAAAGAAGAACAAAAGGCAATCTCCATCGGCGTGGTTTGTAATGCAGTGGATTTACTGCAAAGACTGATTGATAGACACATTACGCCTGATACCTTAACTGACCAAACGTCTGCACACGATCCGTTAATTGGTTACTTTCCCGAAGGTTTATCAGTAGAAGAAGCTGCCGATTTACGCACCAAAGCTCCAGAAGAATATACCAAAAGAAGCTATGCGACCATGGCTAAGCATGTGCAGCAAATGCTTGAGTTGCAAAAACGAGGCGCCATTACTTTTGACTATGGCAACAATTTACGTGGCAGGGCATTGGAGGTAGGCATCAAAAATGCCTTTGATTTCCCGGGCTTTGTTCCGGCCTATATTCGTCCGTTGTTTTGCGAAGGAAAAGGTCCATTCCGCTGGGCAGCATTAAGTGGCGACCCACAGGACATCTACGAAACGGACAAACTGATTTTGGAACTTTTTCCAGAAAATGAAAGCCTGAAAAGATGGATCAACATGGCACAAGAGCGCATTGCCTTCCAAGGCCTACCTGCCCGCATCTGCTGGTTGGGACAAGGCGAAAGGGAAAAGGCTGGGTTAGCTTTCAATAAATTAGTAGCTGATGGCAAAGTGAAAGCACCAATTGTAATCGGCCGTGACCACTTGGATACTGGCTCAGTAGCTTCACCAAATAGGGAAACCGAGGCCATGTTGGATGGCTCAGACGCAGTAGCCGATTGGCCAATTTTAAACGCTTTGATTAACACCGCTGGCGGTGCGAGTTGGGTTTCTTTGCACCATGGTGGTGGCGTGGGCATAGGTTATTCGATACACGCAGGCATGGTCATAGTAGCAGATGGCACAGATGATGCAGCCAAAAGATTAAAACGAGTACTGCACAATGACCCAGCAATGGGCGTAATAAGACATGCTGATGCAGGCTATGATATTGCACAGGACACGTTAAGAAAATACAGGTTGGGTCTATAGTTCCAGCCACAGATACGCAGATAATATGCTAAAAGTCGCTCTCTTTTTTATTTAGAAAAGAGGAGCCAGTAGAAATTTGAGGATTAATGCGGCTAAGACGAGAAGAAAACAAATTAGCTGTGTATCTGTGCTTAATTTTTGTTTACTTTGTAATAAGGAAATGGTGTCTTCCTATTTGAACCGCCCTAAAAAGCTGATGGCGCCTGGTTATAAATGCTTTAACATTTAATCAGGATCAGTATGTCTTCAACAAAAACACAACCAGTGCAAGCAAGCAACAATCGCTTTAGCAAGTTTTTTAATCAATTTCCTGCTATTCCCTATTTGGCAAAGTGGATTTCAATTACTGCTTTACTAGGTATTTTAATAGGTAGCGCTTCGGCCTTTTTCCTTTTCTCTTTACAATGGGCAACGCAAATCCGTGAGCAAAACTTGTGGCTCATTGCCTTATTGCCAATAGCTGGTTTGCTCATTGGCTTACTTTATCATTATTATGGTAAAGATATCGAAGGGGGAAACAACTTATTAATCGATACCATTCATCAGCCTGCACAAAAAATTCCACTTAAAATGACGGTTTTCATTTATTTGGGAACAATAGCTACACATCTTTTCGGAGGTTCTGCTGGCCGGGAGGGTACCGCCCTACAAATGGCTGGAGGCATCGCCGATCAACTTACCAAGCCACTACGCTTATCAGATGAAGACAGAAAAACGCTCATCATTGCGGCTGTGGCAGCTGGCTTCGGAGCGGTATTTGGAACTCCATTAGCAGGAGCAATATTTGCGATGGAATTCTTTTTCGTAGGTAAATTGAGGTATAATTCTATTTTCCCTGCTTTTGCCGCTGCAATTTTAGCCAATCAGGTTACGCATTTGTGGCATGCAGAACATACTGTTTACCATATTCCTTCGGTGCCACCAACCACATTACTAAACTTAGGCTACGCCGTAATTGCTGGAATCGTTTTCGGGATTTGTGCCGCAACCTTTAGCAAAACACTAAAATTTTCGGGTCAGTTTTTTAAGGCTCGAATTAAATATCCTCCGTTTAGACCATTAGTAGGGGGAGCTGTTTTAGCACTGATCATTTATTCGATGGGTACAACGCAATACATTGGCTTAGGTATTCCAACTATTGTAACCTCGTTTGAACAACAAATGCCAGTTTATGCTTTTGCCATTAAAATAGCATTAACTGTAATTACTTTAGCAGCGGGCTTTAAAGGTGGCGAAGTAACACCTTTATTTTTCATCGGCGCAACTTTGGGTAGCGCTTTAGCAGTCGTATTACCATTACCCGTTGCATTACTAGCTGGAATGGGCTTTGTAGCCGTTTTTGCGGGCGCTACAAATACACCGTTAGCATGTACGCTAATGGCCTTGGAACTATTTGGCAGTCAATGCGGGGTTTATGTAGCCGTGGCTTGTATTGTAGCTTATTTTCTATCAGGCCATACGGGTATTTACGGCCGACAAATTATTGGCGAGGCTAAAAATCCACGTTGGTCAAAAGATCAAAACAAACTGATTAATGATCTTTAAATACGCCTTGTCAAATCAATTATCTACACCAACCCTTTCGCTTTTCAGTTAACAAAATAAAGTTAAACTTAACAACGCCGTTGTTGTTTAACCATTAGTTTTAAGCAACTTAAATTGATCAAAAGCTAAGCTAATTTTTAATAAATCCTCCCATTGATTTCTAAAATATCTGTATATTCGAACCCATGCAACATCATAATTTCGACGTAGATATCGTCATTCCTTCATCAAAACAAAAAGTAAAAATTACAGCCGATGCTATCGAGGTGAATCAAACCCGAATTGCTTGCAACGATGTTGCCGCGGTAAAATATGGTGTATCATTAATTGGCCCAGTTAATAAACCAATTAAAAAGAAATATACCATTGATGTAAAAAGCAAGGATGGAAAAACCGTAAGCGTTCAGTTTGAGAGCAGCAAAGTGGAAGAGTTGCTTGAGGAAGACCACACTTACTACTATATCATGTCGGGCTTATGGCAATATGTAAAAAAACACTTGGTAAATGATTTTATTGAGCAATTAAACGAGCAAAAACAATTGGAGGTGGGTGCTGCTAAGTTCAATTATCAAGGCTTCGAAATGTCGTACAAAACATGGTTTTTCGGCAAAACAAAAACAACTATTGTGCCTTGGAGCCAAATCAAATATTTCTTGGATAAAGGCGTGTTGCATGTTCAGGACATGTACGATAAGAAAAAGAACACCAACGTAAGTTTGCATAACGATTGGAACGCTGTTGTGTTAAACACCTTATTGCATTATCTATCGCAAGAGCACAGAAAAGAAAAGCTAGAAAAAGGCGAAAAAATATAACTAGGAACCCCAACGTAATGCTGGGGTTTTTTATTGGAAATCGATTTGCATTTGTATAGGAGTGTATGTGCCGAAAACATCTTACAACTGTACTTAACTTCTTTTAACTAAAAACAACGTTGATTTTTTTCAAAAAATAGTACATTTGACTTTCTTGTATCCAATTAATTCTATTTGTACTGATGAAGAAGTGCGCTTTTCTGTTGCTGTTAATGCTAATTGCATTCCATAGTTTTTCTCAAAATGTTTTTAGCTTATTTGGCAAAGCCAATAATTTTTTCGATTTGTTTGTAGCTGGCAAATTTGAAGAAGCACATAGCTATTTTTCTGAAGAAGGCAAAACGAAAGTTACTGCTGAAAATTTAAAGCAGTTTTGGACCAACATTGAATCAAAGTTGGGAAAAGCGAAAGCTTTAGATGCCACAGGCAGCAAAAATCAAGGTGAGTTTTATGCAGTGACAGTAAGTGGCGAGTTTCAATATGGCGCTCAAGATTTTGTACTGCTATTTGATAAAGCTGAAAAGTTGGTGGGCATGCATTTACCTCCTAAATTAGCGACTTATCGCTCACCAGGTTACGCTGATGTAACACTTTTCAAAGAAACTCCTACGTATGTTAAGTCTGGCAATCATCAGCTGGCGGCTGTTGTTACGGTGCCTAAGGATGGCAACAGCTTTCCGATAGTGGTATTGGTGCATGGCTCAGGACCCAATGATATGGACGAAACCATTGGCCCAAACAAGCCTTTCAAAGATATTGCTGCTGGGTTAGCAGCAAATGGCATTGCTACTGTTAGATATGTGAAACGTACACTACTATATGCGGGCGAATTTAGTGGTCCTTATACCGTTAAAGAAGAAGTTTTAGACGATGCCCTACAGGCCATCGAATTAGCCAAAACTGTTGAAGGTGTTGACAAGAAACAGATTTATGTGTTAGGGCACAGCTTAGGCGGTATGTTGGCTCCGCGTATTGCTACGTTAGCTCCAGATTTAAAAGGAATCATTTTAGCCGCAGCACCAGCTAAAAGCCTTACTGACATCATCATTGAGCAAAACAAATACATGGTAGCCCAAAGTAAAGACACCACCGCAGCCATGCAACAAAACTTAAAAAATGCTATTGCTGAGATAGAAAAAACGAAAATCAATAAATTGGGAAATAATATGAAACCCGACTCGCTATTGTTAGGCTTGCCTGCGAGCTACTGGGTAGATTTGAACAATTACAATCAAGTAGAAACTGCGAAGAAATTAAAACAACGTATTTTCATCATGCAGGGAGGATATGACTTCCAAGTGCCAGAATCGGATTTCAATTTATGGAAAGAAGCTTTAAGCGGCAACGCCAATGTGAGCTTTAAATTCTACCCAGATTTTAACCACTTGTTTAGTCAGCAGCAAGAGAAAGGTAATATGCTGCAGTACCAAACACCTGCAAGCGTTGAGCAACGTACCATCGAGGATCTTTCCAACTGGATTAAGGAATTGTAGTTACCCTCGCTAAGCGTGTTACAGCGTTGGTTGCTTCATCCATTCAAACCAATTTTGAACTTTAAAAACGTAGCCCAGTTTTTCGGGCAGGGCAACCGCATTAATTTGTTTCCATTCCAGCAGCTCATCTTTAAAATGGGGCGGCTGCATACCAGATACTTCGCATAAATTGGTGTAAAATTCCAATCTACTTGGATGATGTGGCACTACAGCATGGTAAATTTCACCGAACTTCTGTGTTTCCAGCAAGTGCGTACAAACGCCGATGCAATCATCCAGCGTAATGAGGTTTACTGGTGCTTTACCATTAGGAATATCGGTTTTGCCAGCAAAAAACTTTGCCAAGTTCCTTCCGGGACCAAGCAAACCAGCAAAACGAATAATGGTTACTGAAAACTGCGGATAGGCTTTCCATAAATTTTCTGCTTCCAAGAGTACTTTACCGGCTTCTGTAGCAGGTTGCGGATAATCTGTTTCATCTACGGTAAAATTGCCGTCCTCAAAAACGCCCGTGGAGCTGATAAAAACCAAGTGCTTGATCTTTCCTTTCGCTGCCTCCGCAATTGGTTTTAGTTTGGTCACATAATTTACCGCATCGGCTGATTTAGCCCTCGGCGGCACATTCACCAACAAAACATCAGTGTCGAAAAAATCGGCTGGCAAATCGCCACTTTGGTTCAGGTCAATTAAAAAAGAAGCAATACCATCATGTTTTAATTCGCTTAGCTTTTGCTCGCTTGTAGTAGAGCCTTTAACCTGATAACCTTTGGCTACCAGATGTTTAGCAAACGGTAAACCAAACCATCCACAGCCTAAAATACTTACTTTTTCAATTTCCATCGCCGCAAAATAGGATTTACACACCAAAACACAATGCTTTAATTGCTAAACCAAGCTCAAGTGATCGCTAAATAACAAAAGCATGATAAACTCGAAATAATTATTACTTAATTTTATGCCATTGCAAGCACAAAACTGCTTCAAAAATTAATTTATCAAACCATTTAAAAAAATGAAATCAATCAAACTCATTTTCGTACTATTTGTATTGGTTGTCTTGGGACAAAATAGTCAAGCGCAAGGCTTAAAGCTTCCTCAACCAAGTACCACACAAACTTTAACACAAGATTTTGGCTTAGGCAAAATTAGCGTGGTTTATTCTCGTCCAAATGTAAAGGGGCGTAAAATTTTTGGTGCACTTGAACCTTACGATAAGGTTTGGCGTACAGGAGCAAATTCGGCTACAGTAGTTAAATTTACAGAGGCAGTTAAAGTAGAAGGCAAAGACCTTGCAGCTGGCGAGTATGCTTTATTTACTATTCCCGGTAAAACAGAGTGGACCATCATTTTTAACAAAGGAACCAAAGAGTGGGGTGCGTATACTTACAGCGAAGCAAATGATGTGCTACGTGTGAAAGTAAAACCATCAGTGTTAAAAGACAAAGTAGAAACGTTTACTATCCAGTTTGCAAGCGTTTATGATACTTCGGCACAACTACAATTGGCTTGGGAAAACACGTTGGTGACCGTAAACTTAACTACGTCATTTGATGATAGGGTTATGGCAAATATTGCAGAAGCAATGAAAGGAGACAAAAAACCTTACTTCCAGTCGGCACTTTATTATTTTAACAATGGTAAAGATTTAAAAACAGCGTTAGCTTGGATGAACGAGGCAGAGAAAGAAATGGTTGATGCGCCTTGGGTAAAACTTTGGAAAGGCCGTATGCAGTTGAAAATGGGCGATAAAGTCGGTGCCGCTAAAAGTGCAAAAGAAGGTGTTGAAATTGCTACAAAAATTAAAAACGAAGAGTATATTCGTTTGAACACTCAATTGTTGGAAGAAACGAAAAAATAAATCGTTCGTTGTCATTTCAACTGATTAAAAGAAGTGGAGAAATCTTTAACTGGGTTTCTCCATTTTTTTTACCTTCCCTTTTCTTTGCGAAGACGCTGCGTACTCTGCGTTAAAAAATAACACGCCAAACTTCAAATAACCATTAGAAATCTAACGCAAAGTTTTGAAGTAATCGCAAAGTACGCTGAGAGCAAACTCTTACGAAGTTTTAATCTACATTCTAATCCTCCGCTTTAAAACTTCTCTTTTCTTTGCGAAGACGCTGCGTACTTTGCGTTAAAAAATAACACACCAACCCCATAAAAATCTAACGCAAAGTTTTAAAGTACACGCAAAGTACGCTGAGCGAAAACTTACGAACTTTCTAATCTAAATCCTAATCCTCCACTTTGGCAACATCTTGCTTGACAGGCACTAATTTCTCACCCGTCAACATCTGAAAAATCAATGCGAAAATAACAACAGCCAAACAGCCCACGACGTTTAGCCACAGATAAGCCACCAACTCTTTGAAACCTAAAAAACAAACAATCGCTTCGGCCAAAATAGCCGCATAAAAAACCGCCTTACTTTGCACTCGTTTCAGATAAAATGCTACAAGGAACACTCCCAAAATAGTCCCATAAATAAAAGAACCTAAAATATTTACGAACTCAATGAGGTTGCCTATTTTACTGGTAAACAAGGCCATTATCACACAAACTAAACCCCAGCCAATGGTAGCCCACCTCGACGCATTTACATAAGCATGGTCTTGACCTTGCTTGTTGATCAATCTTTTATAGATATCTACCACGGTAGTTGAGGCAAGCGAGTTTAAGGCACTCGCTGTGGAACCCATTGATGCCAAAAAGATAATCGCAATGAGCAATCCTATTAATCCTTTGGGTAAATATTCAGTAACGAAGCTTAAGAAAACGTAATTGTTATCATTAACCGAGGCATTCTCATCGTTTTTCTTTATCAAGGTTGTCAACTCCTCTCTAATTCCTTTGCCGTCCTCATCGTATTGCTTCACAAGCACACGTTGCCTGTCAACTAACTGATCGTTATTACTAGCTAGTGCTTGATCCAGTTTTTCAATCTCTATTTTCTTTTTCTCAAACAGCTGGTCGTACTTCAATTGAATTTGAGCCAGCTCAGCTTTGTATTCGCTTTTTTCGAGTTTCTGCAGTTCGTAACTATTAAAAAATAGCGGAGCTTTATTGTACTGGTAAAACGTAAACACCAGAATACCAATTAACAATATCAAAAACTGCATTGGTATTTTCACTAAACCGTTCATCAACAGACCCAATCGGCTTTGCGCTACCGACGAGCCCGTTAAATACCTTCCCACCTGACTTTGATCAGTACCGAAATAAGATAGCTGCAAGAAAAATCCGCCAATTACTCCGCTCCAAACATTGTATGGGTTAGTCCAGCTGAAATTGAAATCTATGGCATTGGTACGTCCCATTTTACCTGCAATGCTTACCGCTTTGCCAAAGCCTACACTTTCAGGCAGTAAATGTACCACCATCACCCCGGCAGCAAACAAGCCACAAAAAATAATGCTCATTTGCAGCAATTGCGTATAAGAAACAGCCTTTGTTCCTCCAAAAACGGTATAAAATATCACCAGTCCACCCATAAATAAGGTAGTGTAGGTAACATTGATATTTAAGATGGTAGAAAGTATAATTGCCGGCGCATAAATGGTGATTCCTGTAGACAGGCCTCGCTGAACCAAAAACAAGAATGCAGTCAATGCCCTGGTCTTGAAATCAAATCGTTGTTCCAAATATTCATAAGCAGTATATACTTTTAAACGATGGAAAATCGGCACAAAAGTGATACACAAGACAATCATCGCCAAGGGCAAACCAAAATAAAACTGTACAAAGCTCATACCCGACGAATAAGCCAAGCCCGGAGCCGAAAGAAAGGTAATTGCACTTGCCTGCGTAGCCATTACCGAAAGGCAAACCGTGTACCAAGGCATGCTTTGGTTCCCCAGTAAATAGGCATCCATGCTTTTAGTACCGCGACTTTTGTACACCCCGTAGCCAACAATGCCTAATAGTGTAATTGCCAACACCGCCCAATCTAAACTGCTCATTCGAAATATTTAGTAAAAGCGTAAAACAAAGCAATGAGGATTACCAACCAAAATAATAGAAGGTAGTAGAACTGTTTCCAGCTTTTAACGAATGGTGGGAGTTCATCCATATTGGTAATTATCTTAATTTATATTGCCTATTATTGAAAACCTTGTCATAAATTACGCCTCCATCGAACTACTGTGGCTTAGCCAATAAATTTGCGAACAACCTAAACGCTCCAGGTACGCCAGCTGGTAATTGCCTAAAAAACGATAGTGATGTGTAAACAAACCTACCCTTTCCATAATTCGCAACTAATAACGAGCCGGCATTTGGCGCTTCGCCTGTATCACTCATACTCAAAACGGTTTCATATTTCGCATCTATTTCATCTGCAAAATACAATCCACGTTCCTGCACCCATCCTTCAAAATCCTTTTGGTTTATCTTATTTGGATAGTTCAACACAGCATGATTTGCGTTGGTAAACGTAACCTTCGCATCTTCTTCTGTAACTCTCTTGTTCACCAATTTAAATGGATACGGTCCAAAATTTGTAGATTTTAATCCGTTATTTACGTTATACTGCTCCAACAAAACACCGCCGTTTTTCACGTAATCCATCAATTTGCTATATACTTCCTTCGCCTCGTCGCTCACGTTAAAAAACCTCACCCCAGTAACAATAGCGTCATAAGATGCTAAATCAGTTAACATAATTTGGCTTGGAGTTAATTGTACTACTTCGTAACCCACTTGCTGTAAAGCTTGCGCTACCAAATCTCCAGCGCCATCAATGTAGCCAATACGTTTCCCAACCACTTTTAAATCGACTAATGTTAACTTGGCGGCTGCCATTGGAAATAAATTGATGTTTGGAATATGATCGTAACGGATGGCTTTATATCCTCTGTTGCTCATCTGTCCATTAATTTTAACCTGCAAATTCAAGGCAGTTGCGTTAGTTGATTTTGCGGAAGGTACAACATTAAATGTCACTATCTTATTTTCACCTTTTTGAGCAAAATTGAAAGCTATTTTGTCAGGATTACTTTTCCATCCGGCAGGTAAAACCGGTATAAGTTCACCACTTACGTTTTGCGTAAAACTTTTTAAACTTACCTCAATGTTTTTTGGCTGATTGTTAAGGAATAGATAGGCCTGATCGCTCAAAGTAGCCGTTACTTTAGGCGCAATTACCAAAGGCTGGTACTGCTCGCCTTTAATTGGATCTGTAAATTTGTACCTTAACGGAAGACGCAAACTAATCAGCTCTCCGCCAATGTCTACATCCAATTTCGCTTCCAAAGCATTCGGGTTTTCTGGATAGCCAACATCTTGCTGTTTATTAACACTATAGTAACCTATTGGATGGTCTTTTTGCAGATAGTAAGGTTGTGCAATTGCGTTCGAATCAGCAAGCAGACGATAGTTGATGGTCGCCGTTTTATTGTTTTGCATCGCTACCGTTTGCGCTGCCGCTAAGTAGTTGATTTTCGGAGCAATTTCGCCATTTCTGTAGATAGCATTGATGGTAAAAGGCACCTCATCGCCAACGGCATAGCTTTGTTGTGTAGTAACCGCTTCAGCCCAAAAACCAGTACAGGCCAAAATCAATTCATCAAGTAACCGATGTTTGAAACCAGGTTCGTTTACAGCCAATTTCTTTAACCGAAGCAAATCTTGAACAATGGTAGCTGGTTTATTTACGTCAAATCCCGATTGGATCTTAGCGATTAAATCAAGTATGGCTTGATTAGTAACTTTAATGTTCAAACCATCAAATAAAGAGTTTGTTGCTGGCTCACCTGCAGTATGACTAAAGTATTCTATAGCTTCTCCACGCTGCAAGGTTGATCCAAAACCCTGACTCTTGTGATTAGTACGGCTTATCGCCGCTATTTCACCGTAACTTTGACCCAAAAGTGGGTTAAACAGGCCTACGTCAATTTTTAACTGATTAGCAGCGGTGGTATTATTTCCTCCGAAATTATAGGTGTTCCACAAAATTCGTTTTGCCTGCCAAGCCTTAACGCCCATTTTTAGTTGTTCCGGAAACCGATTAGGGTCGGCGGCAGCAACAAAGGCTTCCCTAGCAATAATTGCCGATGCTGCATGATGACCGTGACCAGCCCTACTATCTTCTGGGAAGCGGGTAATGATCACGTCTGGCCTAAACTTTCTGATGATCCAAACTGCATCTGCCAGTATTTGCTCCTTACCCCATATTTTAAACGTTTCATCTGAAGTTTTAGAAAAACCAAAATCATTTGCCCGACTGAAAAACTGTTCAGCGCCGTCTACTTTTCTGGCAGCTAAAAGTTCTTGTGTTCTAATTTGTCCCAAAAGCTCAGCCTGCTCATTACCAATTAAGTTCTGTCCGCCATCACCTCTGGTTAAAGATAAATATGCAGTGCGCACTTTGGCCTCCTTTGCTAAGTAGGCTAGCAGTCTGGTATTCTCGTCATCTGGATGTGCAGCAATATAAAGTACGCTACCTTTTACCGATAAGCCCGCAATACCTTGAGCTATATCAGCAGCGCTAAACGGGCGTTCGAAACTGTTTTGCTGTGCTTTTGCAAGTGTTAATAAGCTGATGAACAATAGGGAAAGTAGATTTTTTTTGATGCTCATATATTTTGGTTGTATGGCTAAATTAGGTAATTTTTGTAAAAGGATTTAGAAATGGAACGCTGTTTGCGTAAGTGATACTATATTTTTACAAGCCACAGATGTTAAACTACTTTCAGGCGATGTAGATTAACGGAAGAGGGGAAAGCAAGAAGCATTTGTGGCTTATTTAACAACACACAAAACTTATTTTAATGAAAAAATTACTTTTAGCCTGCTTCGTTATCCTTGGTTTGGGATCATGTGGCATTAATAAACAAGCGCAGCAAATAAAGGCTTTAGAAAACTGTGATTACCGCATTTCGGATGTAGATAGAGTAACCATCGCTGGTTCTGACGTTAAAAAAATCATCGAAGGCAAAACAACGCAGGCCATGAGCATACCGGGTATTGCTTTAGGCCTGCTTAGAAAAGATATTCCGCTTAGAGCTCAACTTAATTTAGAGATCACCAACCCAACCAATGCTTTAGCGGCAATTAATAACTTCGATTATATCGTTCTAATTAACAAAAAGGAAGTTTTTAACGGTGCGGTAAATCAAAGCGTAAACATTGGTGCCGGACAAGCCGTTAAAGTTCCGGTTCAAATTAATGCCAATATTTATCAATTCTTAACTGATAATAAAATGATTGATGATATTGGAGCTTTTATTGGCGGCGCTACTAATGGTAAAGAACAAAAAGGTTTGGTAACCTTAAAAATTCG
This sequence comes from Pedobacter sp., assembly GCF_965249885.1. GTDB lineage: Bacteria > Bacteroidota > Bacteroidia > Sphingobacteriales > Sphingobacteriaceae > Pedobacter. The sequence continues at coordinate 1,549,279 of NZ_OZ252254.1, forward strand.
TCCTTCAATAAAAGTTGGAAATGGCTTAGTTAAATATCCGGGTTACATTACCATCGACAAAGAAGTAAGTAGTAAGATTTTGCTATAAAAAGCGTTTTAATTTTGTATGCGATGGGCTTTACGGCTTAATTGCATACAAAATTAGCCCCCAAGCAATAATTATTTCTAAATTCGACCCAATTTTGAAAATTGGAATAGACATGCAGGGACAAAACAGAAAAGATATTTATCCTGGTTTAGAAGTTGGGATTATCCTTAAGAAAGATCAGCGGACAGGTAACGTTACTTATGGCGTAGTTAAAAATTTGTTGACCTCTTCAGCGTTCCATTCCAGAGGTATCAAAGTTCGATTAGAAGATGGACAAATTGGACGAGTGTGTGAGATTGTAGAGGAAAACTAGTTTACAACATCTCCGCTGATTTGTAATGAAATTGCAATGAAAACCGCAAGATGAAACAAAAACTATTGGCTTAAGTCTATATTTGTAACAACTGAGATTTAAAAAGATGAAATTTATTATAACTTTTCTTTTCACAGCAATTATCATTTTATGGGTAATAAGGTTATTGGTGCGTTTAATTTTTCCAGCGGTAATTAGAAATGCTTTCGGAAATATGCAACAGCAGGCACAGCAGCAATACCAGCAGCGCCCTAACCGTCCAGAAGGTAGCATATCCATTGACTACATGCCCGAAAAGGAAAAGAAAAAAGGCAATACGGACAACCTTGGCGATTTTGTAGATTACGAGGAGGTTAAATAGCAATCAAACCCTTAAACTTAACAGATCTCGTACGGCAGCAGGCAATTCAGGATATTGAAATTTGAAGCCACTATCTAGCAACACCTGCGGTTTAACCCATCTACTTTTTAAAATCAACTCTGTTTCGGTACCAATTAGCCATGCGCCCAAACTTAACATCCAAGTGGGACAGGGTAAGCCAAAACTAATGCCGTAAGCGTTTCTAATGTTTTGCATCAAGCTTTCGTTGCTGACTATATTTGGCGCAGTGCAATTGATCACACCTTTCATTATATCATTTTCCAAAATCCATTGCGTACAAAGTGCAGCATCTTGTTCATGCACCCAACTTACCATTTGTTTCCCATCACCTTGCTTGCCACCAAGGCCAAATTTCACCAAGTTTAATAATCGAGGGAAAGCCCCATCTGCCCTGCCAAAAACAATGCCCATACGCAAAGCCACTTTGCGGGTTTTAGGAGTTGCAACATCGAAAAAACTTGCTTCCCACTGCTTACAAACTTCTATAGAAAAGCCATAGCCTATCTCACCGTTGGCTTCAGTTTGTGGGTAATCTTCCGCATGGCGATAAATAGTTGCAGAGGTGACGTTAATCCAAACTTTAGGAGGCTGTGGCATTTCACTAACCACCGCATTTAATAAGTGAGTGGGTGTAACCCTAGATGCGATGATTTCAGCCTTGTTTTGCTCATTGTATCTGCAATTAACGTTTTTACCGCACAAATTAATCAGCATATCAGCATCAACTAAACTATCAACCCAACTACCTTTTGTTTTGGCATCCCAAATTTCACATCTGATGTTTGCGCTGCAAGCAATTTGATGCCTGCTCAAAATGACTACCTCGGTAGCCAAATCGCTGTAGTGCTTTGCCAATACCTTTCCTAAATATCCGCTTCCTCCAGTTAAAACTATTTTTCCAAACTTTTTCATATCAGCTAATTTTAATACACAATGAAACCTAAAACCGCCATACGATAAACCATCCAACTAGCACTTAAAAGCAAACCTAAACTTAATAAACTACAGCGCCTCAAATGTTCCAAAAACATTAAACCAGCAGTTGCTAAAAATAAAATGATGTAGGTATTGTTACTAAAGTTGAAGATAGCGCCAATCCAAATGATGGGCAGTAACAATAGGCTTCCGGCTAGTGAGATGGTCATCATATTTCCTAAATAGTCCCAAGCTTTGGTGGGTTTGTAGCACAGGCAAACCAATCCTTGGAAAAGAATTTGCCCACCACAAATAAAGTACTCTCTGTAGCTACCACCCAAAGGAACAACTGGACTAATTAATTTGGCGTAGTCAGTTAAAACATAGGCTACAACCAACCAGCTGATTATCAAATACAGCAACCTGTAATGCAGTTTAAAACTTGGCATTAGTTCATTTGGAGCTGCTTTGGCCGGCACAATTACTTTTCTATTATAAGAAACTAATGCATAAGCTTTACTCATGATCCAAACAAATGGCTTAAAACTGAACAACGGATTTAAAAATGGAACTGCATTTCCAATCACTTTTAGCAGACTTTGCACACCGTAGGTAACCTTTCCGGTGTTAACGTTTACTAATGCGATTTCATTTATTGCCCGCTTCATATCAACATAAGGGCATAATTGTTCTGGTAACTGTTGGTAAGGCACCCGACCATGTTTATCTAACATTTTTGTTTTAACGAAAGCACCTGTGTAAAGATGACACATAGGGCAGTTGGCATCGTATAGGATTACATGATTGGCTAATGTTTTCATGATTTAATTTTTTGAATTTTCAATAAAAAATGAAACTTTTAGTTAAAAATTAAAGCCTTTTCGGCTTTAATTTGCTATAGCTTATTTAAAAATTTTAAGTATCGATCCCCAAAACCAACTCTCATCAGCTTTGAGCATTGTTTCCATCATCTTATCGGAATTACGTGCCAGCTTGTGGATATCAGTTATTGATTTGTTGAAAGCGGCAAACTCCTTATCGTTTTGATCTCCCTCTACCGCCGATAACTCATTCAAGACTTTTAACATGGGATCCAGCTCTCTTTTTTTACGTTCTTTAGCCACCTGTCTGGCTACTGTCCAAATATCCTTTTCAGCAAAAAAATATTCCTTACGTTCGCCGGGTTTGTGCTGCTTTTCAACAAGCCCCCAGTTAATCAAATCACGTAGGGTCATGTTAGCATTACCTCTGGAAATATTCAGTTGCTCCATCACTTCCTCGGTGGTTAACGGCTCAGGGGCAATAAGCAAAAGCGCATGTACTTGTGCCATTGTTCTGTTAACCCCCCATTCGGATCCCAACCTTCCCCATGATTCAATGAATTTCTGTTTACCTTCAGCTAATTTCATAGCCAAATGTAGTATTAATTTCTAAACTTTCAAATATTTTTGAAAATTAATGAAGATTTTTATTTAACCATTTTCTCAATGGCAGATCGTAAAGTTTTAATGCTAAGTAAGCAATGGTAATTTGGCCTAAAATCAACATTGGTATTACCCATGCAAGTGTTTGATTACTTGGATGCGCTTCCTGATAATAATTAAGGAATGACCACAGCACGAAATAGTGCGTGATATAAAGTGGATAAGAAATCTCCCCTGAAAATTTACACACTAAATTACTCTTTGTACTGTTAGTTGTGCCAGCACCCAATGCAATAATCAACGGAAAATAAAACACTACCAGCATAGGTTCAGTAAGCCAGTTATAGTGCTCATTAAAAGGAACAAAAAAGGCTAATGCCAGCAACAACGCTGATGGCAAAAAGCCAAATCGATTTTTGATAAATAATTGATAGCGAAACACACACATTCCTAATAGAAATGAACAAGCTACCCTAGCCCCACCGTGCCAAAAATTGTCTTTCGACCAACCGCCACTAATATTACCTGCCGACTTAGCTACATACACTAACGTAAGTGCTGCTACAATAGCTAAAATTAGAATAACCCTTCTTTTAAGGCGGTGTAAAACTAGTGCATATAAAATATTGGCGATGTACTCCCAAAATAGCGTCCAAGCCGGAGCATTTAAACCAAAGTTATTAAAGGCTCTTTCTCCAATAATTGGATAAGGAATCAACAAAATGGACGTTAAAAAAAGTAATAACAATTGCCCAGTTCCATAGGCTTGCCATTGGTTCCCAAACGGATCAAATACAAAAGCTAACAGACCCAATATGGTACCTAAAACTACTAAAGGATGCAATCTAATTAATCGAGCTTTGAAAAATTGGCCGATACTCATTTGCTGCATCCGATCATCGTAAGCATACGCAATAACAAATCCGGAAAGGCAAAAGAAAAAATCCACTGCCAAGTAAGCATGCGCTATTGCGTTTTCAGGATTGGGAATAAACATCTCCATAAAATGAAAAACCACTACTGCAAGAGCTGCAACGCCTCTTAAGCCATCTAAAACTTCAAAATGTTTTTTGGTAGTTAAAGGTAATGCAGAAGAATGATTCATGTTAATTGGCTAATAAAATTTACAATTGGGCAATTCAGCTAAATTAGGTGTTGGCTTCAAAGTATTTCAGTAATTTTTAAAATAGCATTAACAATTTACATTTAGCATGTCGGCTTTTCCAACTTTAAAACCCACGTAAAATCCTCAAAAACATAATAGTAGCTTAACAATCAGTTAATTGAAGTGGATTAATTTAGCCATATCAAAAATCTTTCAAGATGTTAGAATTGTTTGTTGTTGTATGTGTACTTGCTTTTTTAGCTTTTTTCTTTAGTCCTTACGAGTTAACAGTTGGCGAGGACGAAGATTAATTTGCTAGAGATTTATGGAGAAAAGGGAATTAGAAATTGCGGTAATTTCTGATGTGCATTTGGGGACTTATGGTTGCCACGCCAAAGAGTTGCTGAAATATCTCAAGAGCATCAAGCCTAAAACGCTGATATTAAACGGAGACATTATTGACATTTGGCAATTCAGCAAGCGCTACTGGCCCGAAACACACATGAAAATTCTCCGAAAGCTGATGAAATTTGTGGTGGAGGGAGTTAACGTTTATTATCTTACAGGAAATCACGATGAACTGTTGCGCAAATTTACCGACATGAACTTGGGCTCCTTTCATTTGCAATGAAAATTGGTATTGGAGCTAGATGGGAAAAAGGCTTGGTTTTTTCATGGAGATATTTTTGATGTCACGATGCAGCACTCTAAATGGCTAGCTAAGTTGGGTGCTATTGGATATGACAGCTTGATCCTGATCAACAGCTTTACAAATTGGTGCCTGAAAATACTGGGCAGAGAAAAAATGAGCTTCTCTAAAAAGATAAAAGCCAAATTTAAAGATGCAGTAAAGTTTATCAATAGTTTTGAAACTACAGCTGCAGAATTAGCCGTAACCAATGGGTATCATTACGTTGTTTGTGGACATATTCATCACCCAGAAAAGAGGGAAGTGTTGACCGACGACGGAAAAGTAATTTACCTGAATAGCGGAGATTGGGTTGAAAACCTAACAGCCTTGGAATACAATAATGGAGAATGGGAAATTTTTAAGTACGAGGCTAAAAATTTCATAAGAGATGAAGTTGAACAAGGAGAGCTTTCTGATGGGGAGGATCTTCACGGAAAATTGGACGTAAATATCTTATTGCAAAAAATTAAACTCGGTATCGACTGATACAGCAATTCCGTTTTGAATAAGCGGAACTCAATAAAAACTATAAATACTGCCGAAAAATAGTGATATTAGGAGCGAATGAAAATACTTTATGCGATACAGGGAACTGGCAATGGACATGTAAGCAGAGCCAGAGAAATAGTTCCTCTTTTACAACAACATGGAGAGGTGGATTTGCTGATTTCTGGAACGCAGGTAGACGTAAAACTGGCGCAAGAAATAAAGTATAATTTCCATGGCTTTAGTTTCATTTTCGGTAAAAAAGGTGGAGTAGATCATTACAAAACTTGGAAAAACATGAATCTTTTCCAGTTTAAAAAAGACATGGATTCCATCCCATTACGTGACTATAATTTAATACTTAACGATTTCGAACCTATTTCTGCTTGGGCTTGCCGCATGCAGGGAATCGAAAGTGTGTCGCTAAGTCACCAAGCTTCCTTCAAATCGAAGAACGTACCTCGTCCCAAAACCATAGACTGGGGAAAGTTGATTTTGAGCAGGTATGCCCCAACTACACATCACATTGGGTTTCATTTCGACAGGTACGATGATTTTATTTACACTCCTGTCATTCGCAGTGAAATTAGACAACTCAACAAAAGCAATTTAGGACACTATACGGTTTACCTCCCTGCAATAGATGATAAAGACTTGGTAAATGTGCTGAAGGAAATTCCGCAGGTGCGCTGGGAAGTTTTCTCTAAACATACCAAAACAGCTTACCAAGACGCCAATGTTTTTGTGGAACCAATTAACAACGAAAAGTTTAATCAAAGCATGGCAAGTTGTGAGGGCTTATTTACCGGAGGCGGCTTTGAGGGACCGGCCGAAGCACTACACTTAGGCAAAAAGCTGTTGGTTGCGCCTATGCGTTTTCAATACGAACAGCAATGCAACGCATTTGCCCTGAAGCAATTTGGGCTACCAGTAATTTGGGGTAGCGATAAAAACTGGATTCCCAAGTTAAAAGAATTTGTGAATCATCCGCAGGAACATGTTTTCAACTTCCCCGACGAAACAGCCGAGATTATTGCACATACCGTGAACACATTTGCCAGATAAATTTCTTTACTTTGCTGCAAAAGTTAAGCAATCAGTTAGTAAATCACTCCGAATTTTGACTACTGGGTTTTTAACGCAATAAGATGGCATGATTAATCAATTCAGAAGTTTACAACCTATAAATCTCCTTCTGCTGGCGGCATACACTATTTTTATGCGCATCGCCATTTTCATCAACCTGCCTTCTCAATTAGACCTAGATATTTTAGAATCTTATACCAAGATCTTCATATCCATTTCGCCCAATGCGCTCTCTCCAATGTCAAATGTATTTTTTGCTGCAGTGGTGGTATTTGTTCAATCCCTTATATTTAACCGCATCGTCAACAATCATGCACTACTTCCAAAGCCCAGCTACATGCCCGCATTACTGTACATCACTGGCACAAGTCTGTTCATGCAATTTTTAGTTTTGAGCTCACCTTTAATTTGTAACTTCCTCATTATCATAATTATTGACAAGTTCCTAAAACTATCAAAAACGTCATCAGCCATGAGCATTATGTTTGATGCCGGTATGTTGATTGCGGTTGGGACGCTCATTTATTTTCCCTTCATTTTACTCTTGTTAATGCTTTGGCTAAGTCTTTTAATGTATAGGGCATTCAATTGGAGAGAATGGATTGCAGGTGTATTTGGCTTCTTAGCTATCTTTTTATTTGTTGCTGTTTACTATTACTGGAATGATCATTTAGACCGCTTTTTTGATATTTGGCATCCCTTAACAAACAAATTCCCTAGCAACCTACAAATCAACATTAATGATTACTTGGTGCTTATACCATTGTCCATAACGATGGTTTTAGCTGCGATCCAATTAAGAGATAATTTTTTTAGGAGCTTTATTAGCACTCGGAAGGCATTTCAGATGCTATTTTTCATGTTTTTAGTATGCATGCTCAGCTTTTATACTAAACGAGGTGTAACCGTTGCTCATTTCCTGCTGGGCGTGCCTTCAGGCGCAGTGCTGTTAGCTTATTATTTCCAAGTGGCAAAAAAAAGATGGTTTTACGAAACCCTTTTTGCCATTCTGATCATTTGCATTCAGTATTTTTTACTTGTTTAACGAGTTACTTCGATAATCGTTGGCAATTATCTCTCATATGGAGAACAAGAGTTCGCATCCCTCTTTAACCTTTTTTAACAAATTGATTCCTCGAAACTTGACAAAGATGGTTAGCTTTGTGAAGTGGAAATAGAGTTGATGGTTAATTTTGTTCGAGATAATTATTTTGCCGCTTAGCACTAATGCCTAACCTAGTTATAGATATTGGTAACACATATAGCAAGTTAGCTGTATTCGCAAAAAAAGAACTCATTCATTTCGAGCGAAATGAACACTTGGGGAAAGAAATAATCTTGGAATTCATTTCTAAGTTTAAAATAACAAACTCTACTATTTCAAGCGTAAATCAAACTGCTGAACAGCTGGAGGAAGTGCTGAAAGAAAACACCGATTATGTCCGTTTTAGTACTGAAATAATTGGAGGTATAAAGAATCACTATTTAAGTCCTAGTACACTTGGGTTAGATAGATGGGCAAAAGTTATTGCTGCGCATTGCTTATACAACGGCAAAAACAGTTTGATGATTGATGCAGGTACATGTATCACCTATGATGTACTTAATGCAAACAGTGAATATTTCGGCGGAAGTATAAGCTTAGGATTAAATATGCGTTTTAAGGCTTTGAACTATTATACTGGCCGCCTGCCCTTAATTAGTTGGGACGGAGAGCAGGAAGAAATACAAGAAGGTAACAACACGCAAAATGCTATAAAGAGAGGAGTTCTGCAAGGAGCCGTTAACGAAATCCTAGGTTTTATCGACCTAGAGAGCAAGAAAAATAAAGATTTACAAATAGTAATTACCGGAGGTGATTCGCTTTTTTTGAACAAGCAATTAAAAAATAGCATATTTGCCGGTCAAATTACCCATGAACCCTATTTGGTTTTAAAAGGATTGAATGAAGTTTTTACATTATAAAATGAATAACAAATTGAAATACGTGTATGTTGCTTGCCTTTTGGTGATCTTTGCTGGAGCAAATGCGCAAACGACAGTACAATCTCCATATTCTAAGTTTGGCTTAGGCAACTTACGAAACTCTATTTTGCCACAGCAACGTGCCATGGGGGGTATTTCTACCGGCGTTTTTAGATCAAGCTATATTAACAACATCAACATGCAAAATCCGGCATCCTATGCTGGCATAAGCTTAACGACGTTGGATATTGGCATGTCTGGAAGCTTCACTACGTTAAGAACGAGCAACCTTAGTGAAAAAAACTTCAATTCTTCATTAAGCCACGTAGCTATGGCATTTCCGGTGACTACAAAATCAGCAATTAGTATAGGTATTTTGCCATATTCTAATTTAGGATATGATTTTAAAAATACCGTAAACATTGGCAATTCAACAGATAATACGAAATCTGCAGACTATATTTACAACGGTGAAGGCGGACTATCAAAAGCGTATTTAGGATATGGCGTACAGTTTGGCGACCATTTCAGAATTGGTGCCAACGTGGAGTATTTATTTGGCAATCTGATCCAAAGCAGTTCAACAGAATTCATTGATGATCCTGGAACTTTCAATTCACGTCAGCAGACTAAAAATAGCATCTACGGTTTTAATTACAGCTATGGTGCACAATACGATTTCCGCCTAGGCAGTAAAACCTCTTTAGTAGTAGGCTATTCAGGTTCTTCCTCAAGCAAATTGAATTCCGAACTTAGTCAGTATACTATGATTTACAGTAAAGACTCACAGGGCAATGCAAATTCGGCCTTTGATACCTTGGCTGTAGTGGAGAATGCAAAAACAAAAGTAAAACTTCCTTTAGTACATAATTTTGGCTTTTCGGTTCAAAAAGAAAACAAATGGTTAATAGGAGCCGATTATAGGATGGGCAAATGGTCGCAGTTAGCCATAAACAATGTAAATCAGAATTTACAAGATACTTACGGATTTTCTGTTGGCGGTCAGTTTACTCCCGACTTATCAGCGATCAATGGCTATTTTAAAAGGGTAGACTATCGATTGGGCTTTACCTACGATAAAACCTACATTCAGATGAATAACCAAGACATTAAACAGACTGCTGTTACTTTCGGCCTTGGTCTTCCACTACAATCAGCCTACGGACGATCGTCGTTCTACAAAATGAATGTTGCTGCGGAAATTGGCAGACGAGGTAATGTAAACAATGGTTTAATCCAAGAGCGTTATGTAAACTTTCATTTGAGTTTCTTGCTTAACGATAAATGGTTTCAACGATTTAGATTTGATTAATTTCTCCTGCTAGAAAGCCGCAAGCTTATTGGCAAAACAAAAATAAATTGCATCTTGAAAACACAAGGTCAAACGCTTTACTTTTTAATGATCGTTTTTACCGCTTTTTTTTCTTGCGGAGGAGATGACCTGAAAAATGTTACGGCTATTGATGCCAATAAGGTAACGTTAAGCAAAGACAGAACCTATGATGTAGAAGTAGTTTACAGCGACTCGGCAAAGGTAAAAGCTAAAGGTTATGCACCAATTCTAGACAAGGTTACACCATCGGCAGGTGCCGTGTACAGCGAAATGCCCAAAGGTGTTAAAATCTATTTCTACGATGAATTTATGCGTTCCAAAGGCAGTATAACTTCCGATTATGCAATCAATAAAGAAACCGAAAAAGTAACAATATTCCGGAAAAACGTGGTAGTAGTGTCCGACAATATGACCTTCACCACCAACGAGCTTACCTGGGACGAAAACAAAAAGATGTACTTTTCGCCGCAGGGCACGGTAACTACAAAAGACGGCAACATCCTTAATGGCACAAGCTTTTCGGCACCGCAAGATTTCAGCACTTATAGCATCACTATGCCATCGGGTGTAGGCAACATTGAGAATGGAAAACTTCCATAAAAACTAGTTATTTTCTAGCCTGTATCTATCTCGTTTTCAACTGAAAAAACAATTAAAATTTAATGTTTTCTAATTTCATGCAAATTTGTATCTTGCGCCCTCTTAAAATTAAGTTAAAAATAAAGATTTAATAGAATAATATGGGTTTAATGACTTTCATGCGTACCAAAATGGGTTATTTTTTGGTTGGAGGTATCGCAGTAGTATTGGCGTTATTTGTTTTAGAACCGTTACTACAACAAGGTACTGCTATATTTGGTGCAGCATCAAGAACTGTAGTTGGCAGTGTTGACGGCGAAGACATCAAATACGATGAATTTAACACTAAAGTTGAGCAGACTTCGGCTCAGTTTAAACAGCAATATGGCGGTGTAATGAACGCCCAAATGCAGTCGATGGCTGTAGATCAAGTATGGCAATCAGAAGTGGCAAACGTAGTAATGGGAAAAGAATATGACCGCGTTGGCTTAAACATCTCTTCTGATGAGCTTTTTGATTTGGTACAAGGCAGCAAACCTAGTCCACTAATTACGCAGTATTTCGGCAATCCTCAAACGGGCCAAGTGGATAAAACTGCAATCATGACTTCGCTAAAATCAAGAGAGAAAAATCCAGAATTAGCAAAACAGTGGTTGTTATTAGAAACTGAAATCGAAAAACAAGCATTGCAGCAAAAATACACTAGGCTAATCGGCAACTCAATGTATGTTACTTCATTAGAAGCAAATGATGAGTACATGAATCGCAACAAGCTAGTTAATTTTAAATACGTAAACTTGGATTACAGTTCTATTCTTGATGCTAACGTAAAATTAACTGATGCTGATTATCAAGAATATTATGACGCTAACAAAAAACGTTTTGACAATCCTCAGGAAACAAGAGATTTCCAATACGTATCATTCAGCATCCAACCTACCGCTGCTGATAGCGCAATTGTTAGAAATCAAGTGGAGAAATTAGCGGTTGACTTTAAAACCACGCCTAATGATTCATTATTTGCGGCTAACAACTCGGATGTAAAGGTGCCTTTCACCTATCTATCAAAAGGAAAGCTTGACCCTGCGGTTGATTCAGTAATTTTCAACTATCCTGTTGGAAGTTTCTACGGACCTAAATTTTCGGGCAACTCTTATAAGTTAGCTAAAGTAGTGGATAGCCGTTTCTCGCCTGATTCAGTTAAAGCTGCGCATATCTTAATCAATCCTGCTCAAGTAGGTGGTGAAGACAAGGCTTTTAAACTGGCTGATTCTTTGAAAAAATTAGCTCAAGGCGGAGGCAACTTTGCTGAATTGGCTAAAAAATATAGCGTTGATGGTTCTAAAGATCAAGGTGGTGATTTAGGTACTTTTGCTCGTGGTGCTATGGTACCTGAATTTGAAAACGCAGCTTTCAATGGTAAAGCTGGCGACATTAAAGTGGTAAAATCTCAATTTGGCATTCATGTGATCAAAATCGAAAAGCAAGTAGGTTCATCGAAAGTTGTTAAACTAGCTTACATCGAGAAAAACTTAGCTCCTAGCCAAAAAACTAGAGATGCTGCTTACAAAAAAGCAACTGCATTTTTAAACGAAGTAAAAAGTGATAACTTCAATTCATTAGCCCAGAAACAAGGCTATAATGTAGGTATTGCTGAAAGAATAACAGCTACACAAGGTTATGCTCCGGGATTAGACAATCCTCGTCAGTTAATAAGAGATGCTTATGATGCTGATAAAGGAGATGTGTTACCTCAGGTTTATAACATGGATAATTCTTATGTGGTAGCTCAAGTTACAAGCATCAAGCCTAAAGGACAGCTTTCGTTGGCAGATGTTAAAAAGCAAATCGAGCCTCAGGTAATGAACGCTAAAAAAGCAAAAATGTTAACTGAGAAATTTGACAAAGCTTTAAGTGGTACTTCAAACATCGATGTTGTTGCTCAAAAGTTAGGCAAAACTGCTACTCCGGTAGAAAACATGGTATTTGCGAATCCAATTATCCCAGGTTTATCACAAGAAAATAAAGTGATAGGTACTGTATTTGGATCACAAGTAGGCAAACTTTCAAAAGCAATTGATGGAGAAAGAGGCGTTTACGCATTTGTAGTACAGGGTTTCACTAATCCGGCGCCGCTTGCAAATACATTCAAACAAAAAGAAGCGATGATGATGACTAGTAGCCAACGTGCTATTGGAAATGCTTTCCAAGTATTGCAAACTAAAGCAGATATAAAAGATAACAGGGTGAAATTCTATTAAGCTCCTACATCTTAAGGATATAACTTTATCAACCGTTCCGATGATTTCGGAACGGTTTTTTTATTTTAAATGCTTACAATGTGCCGCTGATAATACACAAAATAACAAACACCCAATTTTAACGAAGCTGTTTTTGGCATCAAAGTATTGATATGTGATATGAAAGTACATGAATGAATTGCTTGATAACGATATGTTTGTATAGTAACCGAAGATAAACGTGTTGTAAAACAGGAAATGTTAAAAACAAATCGACCATCAATTTTCATATCACTTCTCTTAATTGCAGTAACTTTTCAACCTGCTTATTCGCAATCGGGAAACCGAAAAATGTCGGCTTTTATTGACAACCTCATGTCAAGAATGACTTTGGAGGAAAAAATTGGCCAGTTGAATTTAACCAGTCCCCCCGGCGACATAAAGACTGGAGAAGCCGTTAATTCCGATGCAGAAAAAAGTATCAGAGACGGTAAACTGGGTGCTGTTTTAAACATGACAGGGTTTGATAGAATTAGAAAAACCCAAGAAATAGCGGTAAATAAGAGCAGGATGAAAATTCCATTAATTTTCGGATTGGATGTAATTCATGGCTATAAAACAACCTTTCCGATCCCCTTAGCGCTATCCGCTACTTGGGATATGCAACTGATCAAAAGAAGTGCACAGATTGCCGCAAGCGAAGCATCTGCAGATGGAATTAACTGGACTTTTTCTCCTATGTTAGATATTTCACGTGATCCTCGTTGGGGTAGGGTTGCCGAGGGAAATGGAGAAGACCCGTATCTTGCCGGTGAAATTGCCAAAGCGATGGTAAAAGGATACCAAGGCGATGACCTGTCCGCTAAAAGCACCATCCTATCCTGCGTAAAACACTTCGCACTTTACGGCGCACCTGATGCCGGCAGAGATTACAACACCGTTGACATGAGCAAACTACGAATGTTCAACGAGTATTTCGGCCCGTACAAAGCAGCAATCGAAGCAGGTGCAGCCACCGTTATGACTTCCTTTAATGAAGTGGATGGTGTTCCATCGTCGGCAAATAAGTGGTTGATGACCGAATTGTTGAGAAACCAATGGGGATTCAATGGCTTTGTTGTCACCGATTTTACAGCAATCCATGAGATGATCGACCACGGCTTAGGCAACAGGCAAGAAGTTGCTGCGCTAGCTATCAAAGCTGGAACAGATATGGATATGGTAGGAGAAGATTACTTACTGACTCTCAAGAAATCTGTAAAAGAAGGAAAAGTTAATGTAAATGATATAAATATTGCTTGTAGGAGAATTTTGGAAGCGAAGTATAAACTGGGCTTGTTCAATGATCCATATCGATACTTGGACGAGAAGCGCCAAAAAACAGAGATTTTTACGCAAAAGAACAGAGAAGAAGCAAGGAAAATCGCAGCGAAATCTTTTGTTTTAATGAAAAATCAAAATGAAACACTTCCAATTAAATCCGATAAAACAATTGCATTAATTGGCCCATTAGCTGATAATAAAGAGAATATGCTGGGCACTTGGAGCGTTGCTGGAGAACCGGAGTATGCCGTTACAGTTTTAGAAGGATTCAAAAACCAAAGTAGTAAAGTTCTTTACGCTAAGGGTGCAAACATCACTGAAAATTTAGCGCTTGCTAAAAACAGCTACCTAGTTGATGCTAATGCCTCCTCAATATCAAAGGAAACAACACAGCAGTTATTAGACGAAGCTGTAGCAACCGCAAAAAAGGCAGATGTTATCGTATTGGCGCTTGGTGAAGCATCAGAAATGTCGGGGGAGAGCGCTAGCAAAACCGACATTACCATCCCTCAAAATCAAATCAATCTGTTAAAAGCGGTGAGTGCACTTGGCAGGCCCGTGGTGGTAATTCTTTTTACCGGCAGACCGTTAGATTTATCTAACCTTGTTGATCACACTGACGCTTTACTAAATGTTTGGTTTGCTGGTACAGAAGCGGGAAACGCAATTGCCGATGTAGTGTTCGGAAAAGTAAATCCGTCGGGGAAACTTACAGCAACTTTTCCAAGAAACATAGGCCAAATCCCGATAACCTACAACCACAAAAACACAGGGAGGCCAATTAAGAACAAAGAGGGCAACTTTGAAAAATATCGCTCTAATTACTTAGATCAAAGAAACGAACCGCTGTTTCCATTTGGGTTTGGCCTAAGTTTTACCCGTTTCGAATATTCCAATTTGAAACTAAGTGCTAGCTCATTGAAAGGCAATAAACCTCTTATTGCAACAATCACTGTAAAAAATGTTGGAAAATATGACGGTGAAGAAATTGTCCAATTGTATATCCGTGATGTAGTTGGAAGTATTACAAGACCGGTTAAAGAATTAAAAGGCTTTAGTAAAGTGGCGCTTAGCGCCGGGGAGAGCAAAGAAGTTACATTCACAATAACGCCAGAAATGCTGAAATTCTATAACGCTGATTTGAAGTTCGATTGGGAAAGTGGCGACTTTGAAATTATGATAGGAACAAATTCAGATAAAGTTGACATAAGCAGAATTAAATGGGAAAAATAAAAATTTTCGCCCTTTTGGGCTTAATTACATTGGCTAACGCAGCTGTTTACGCACAATACAAGCCCGCTAAAAATGAAATTACATGTGCTGAAAATATTCCGGTTGTAGGAGTTAAAAAGGGATTGTCTGACGACCAACTGATGGAGATAGTCCAAAAACAAACGTTCCGGTTTTTTTGGCATTATGGCCATCCAAATAGTGGCATGGCTCGTGAACGCAGCAATACGGTTAAAGCCGACTTTTATTGGGATTACATCAACGAAGCTTGGGGAGAACCAAATTTAAGTAAGGGCACTTTCGGCCCTGAAGCCTGTGCTGTAGGCGGTACTGGTTTCGGAATTATGTCAATGATAGTTGCGGTAGAAAGAAAATGGATTAGTCGTGAAGCCGCTCTGGATAGGCTCATTAAGATCGCCGATTTTTTGAGCAAATCAAAAAGTTTTCATGGAATATATCCTCATTTTATACATGGAGATACCGGCCTGCCGATTGCGTTCGATAACGTAGATAATGGTGGCGATATTGTTGAACACTCCTATTTGATGATGGGTTTTTTATGTGCAAGGGCGTATTTCAACAGAGATGTAGTTAAAGAAAAATACCTTTCAAAAAGAATCAATCAAATGTGGGATACCTCGAATTGGAAATGGTACACTAACGGACAAAACAAACTTTATTGGCACTGGAGTGATACACACGGATTTGATAAAAACTTTCCAATTTGGGGATATAACGAGGCATTAATCACTTACATCATGGCTGCATCGTCAAATTATTATGCTATAGATAAAGCGGTTTATGAGGGAACCTGGTCAAAAGCTCCAGGTTTTATTTGTGATAAAGAATATTACGGAATTAAGCTGCCTTTAGGTAATTATGGAGAGGATAAAGGTGGCCCATTATTTTTTGAACAGTATACCTACATGGGCATTAATCCCAATAAATTAACAGACGATAACGGCATAGACTATGCTCAACAGACAAAAAATCACACCTTAATTAATAGAGCTTATTGTATTGAAAATCCAAAAAAATACAAAGGCTACGGAGAGAATTGTTGGGGCTTAACAGCTGGAGACAGTAACATTGGATATGTTGCACATAGTCCATCAAATGATTTTGGCGTTATCCAACCAACAGCTGCGATATCTTCAATGCCTTATACACCAAAAGAGAGTATGCAGGCTTTGCGTCATTTCTATGAAAATTTAGGGTATAAAATTTGGGGACCTTATGGATTTCATGACGGATTTAATCAAACAAAAGACTGGTCGTCCAACACTTATTTGGCAATTGATCAGGGGCCAATTGTGGTGATGTTGGAAAATTATAGAACTGGATTAATGTGGAACATTTTCATGAAAATTCCCGAAGTACAAAGGGGGTTAAAGAAACTGGGTTTTTCGAGCCCTTTTATACAATAAAGAAGTTAAGCTGAATTTTAACTTAATCATATGCTATGATCCGTTTTAAAATTACACTATGCATCGCTTTACTATGCTACACAATTAATGCTTTAGCACAGCTACAAAATTCAGGTCGCATTGTATCTTACTCGAAAACTAAAAACGGAATTGCCGGGAAAACAGTAAACTTTTCTTTTGAGGTTTCTGCTTATTCAGCGAATATCATTCGCGTTCAGATAACTAAAAATCAAGAAATAAATGATTATTCATTTGCATTAGTTTCAAATGAAAAGCCAAGTTTTAATGCCTTTAAAGTAGCTGATGAAGAAGGGAAGATTAAATTATCTACAGCTAACATCAAAGTAGAAATTGATAAGGCTCCTGATTTCAGAATAGTTTTTAAAAATGATAAAGGCGAAATCATTAATGAAGATATGCCCGGCAAAGGAATGGGAACAACCTTTATTGGCGACAAAACCACTGTATATAAAAGGCTTCAGCAAGGTGAGCGTTTTGTTGGAATGGGCGAATCACTAGGAAACCTAGACAGATATGCGTCGGTAGTTACCACTTGGAATGTAGATAATTATAAGTACGATAACGATAAAATTCCGATGTATATCAGCATTCCATTTTATATCGGAATTTTTAAGGATCAGGTATATGGGATGTATTATGATAATTCATTCAAAGGAACCTTCAATTTTGGCGCATCTAATACCCGCTTTTCGTCGGTAACTTTTGACGGTGGCGACATGGATTACTTTTTTATGTACGACCAAAGCGTGGCAAAAGTAATTGAGCACTATATTTCTTTAACTGGCAAAATGCCTTTGCCGCCAAAATGGAGCATAGGATACCATCAATCCAGAAATAGTTACTATCCTGAAAGCCAGGTAATGTTTATCGCTAATACCTTCCGAAATAAAAAAATTCCGTTGGATTGCATTGTTCTAGACGCCGATTATTTAGTGGACTATGAGCCATTTCGCATCAACACTAAACGTTTCCCTGATATGAAAGGCATGGCTAGCAGATTATCAGATATGGGAATTGAGTTAACCGCTTCCGTAAATCCTGGTATAAAGATAGACGCTACATACTCGGCCTACAATGATGGACTGAGAAACGATATTTTCCTGCGTTACACAGATAATGAACTTTACAAAGCGGATATATGGCCAAATATGAACTACTATCCCGATTTTACGAATCCGAAGGCTAGGCAATGGTGGGCAGATCAGATGAAAATTTATCAAGATGTAGGAATTAACGGCTACTGGAACGACATGAACGAGCCAGCTATTGGCGGACAATCGATGCCAGACAATGTAGTATTCGACTACGACGGCAGAAAATCAACTCCGCTCGAATCTCATAACCTGTACGGCTTTTTAATGGCCCGCTCTTCATTTGAGTCTTTTCAGAAGTATGGAGGAAACAAAAGGCGTTTTGTAATGACTCGCTCCGCATTTGCGGGTATCCAGCGTTTCGCTACCGTTTGGAGCGGAGATAACCAGGCCAAAGATGAGCATATATTGCTTGGCGTTTTGCTAAACAATCAAATGGGCCTCTCTGGTATTCCATTTGTTGGGCCAGATTTGGGCGGTTATATTGGTGAAGCAACTAAGGAGATGTACACCAGATGGGTAGAAGTGGGAGTTTTCTCTCCTTATTTGCGAAACCATCGCGGTCAGTATCAAATGTCAAACGAACCATGGGCTTATGGCGAAGAGGCCGAGGCCATTTCAAAAACCTATATCGAATTCAGATATCAAATGATGCCCTATCTGTATTCCAAATTCTACGAAACTTCCAAAACGGGTATCCCTATTGCAAGAAGTTTGTGCTTGGACTATCCATTTGATAACAATATATACGATTTAAAGTACCAATATCAGTTCATTTTTGGAGATGCTTTTTTAATTTCACCACTTACCAGCAAAGAAAAATCAAAAAAAGTATATTTCCCGAAAGGAAAATGGTATAATATCTTTACAGATGAAAAAATAGACGGAAGCCAAGAACTTTTACAGGATTTTCCTCTTTATAATTTGCCATTATACGTAAAGGAATCTGCAATAGTCCCGCTTCAATCCATTACCCAATCAGCTAAAGAAAAACCCACAGATGTGTTGTTGCTACACGTTTACAATGGAGAAAATAACAATGATTTTATTTATTATGAAGACGATGGAGCTACTTTAAATTATCAAAAAAATAATTTTTACAGAAGAACGATCCAGTTTAATCCTAAAAATAAAACGCTTAAATTCACTAAAGTTGAAGGAAACTATGCCTCTAATTTTAAAAAGATAAAAGTGATTTTACATGGATTCGAAAATAAGGTTTATCCAAAGGTAAACGACAATACGGCGGTAACAAAAACAGAAACGATTAAGTTAATTGATCCAACTACTAACTTACAAGATGTTTACTTTGATACTAACTTTTTTAATACGATAAAGGCAAGGGAAGCAATGAAACCGCAACAAGTATTTGATATCGAAAATGTAAATTCCGAAATCCTGATCAACCTTTAACTACTTGCTTTGAAAACGAACTTTAATCATAAAATAATGAAGCTTGCTTTTGGCTTACTATTAATTTCAATTGCCAACAATGTATTTGCGCAAAATGCAGATAAATTCGTGACAGATTTAATGTCGAAAATGACATTGGAAAAAAAAATTGGGCAACTTAACCAGTACTCAGGAGAATGGGCAAATACAGGCCCTGTTACAAAAGATGGCGATAAGCAAGGGCAGATTAGACGAGGACAAGTAGGCGCAATGCTTAATGTAACTACAGTTAAACAAACTACCGAATTGCAAAAAATGGCGATGGAAAGCCGGCTGAAAATACCTTTATTATTTGGTCAAGATGTTATTCACGGCTACAGGATCAACTATCCAATTCCTCTAGCTGAAGCCGCTAGCTGGGATATGCAGGCCATTGAAAAATCTGCTCGCTATGCAGCTGTAGAGGCCGCAGCTTATGGCATCCATTGGACATTTGCACCTATGGTTGATATTGGGCGTGATCCTAGGTGGGGCAGAGTAATGGAAGGTGCCGGGGAAGATCCCTATTTGGGCTCGCTGGTGGCAAAAGCTCGCGTTAAAGGTTTTCAAGGAAAAGGCTTAGGCAGTACCGATGCACTAATGGCCTGCGCTAAACATTTCGCAGCGTACGGAGCGGCAATAGGTGGCCGCGATTACAATTCCGTAGATATTAGTGTTAGACAACTTTACGAAACATATTTACCTCCATTTAAAGCCGCCGCTGATGAAGGCGTGGCAACTTTTATGAATGCTTTTAATGATTTGAATGGCATACCAGCCACAGGAAGCAAGTTTCTTCAAAGGGAAATCTTAAAAAAACAATGGAATTACAAAGGATTTGTTGTGAGCGATTGGGGAAGTATTGGAGAAATGATTCAGCATGGCTATGCAAAAGATCATTACGAAGCTGCTTTAAAAGCGATCGTTGCTGGTTCTGATATGGATATGGAAAGCCGCAGCTACAAAAACCATTTGGCTCAGTTGGTAACTGATGGAAAAGTGGACGTTGCACTAATTGACGAAGCCGTACGACGTATCTTGACAAAAAAATATGAGCTTGGGCTCTTCGACAATCCTTTCAAATTTTCCGATCAAAAACGGCAAGATGCTCAATCGAATAATCCATTACACCGTAAACATGCAAGAGAAATCGCTGCTAAGAGTATTGTTCTGCTAAAAAATGAAAAGCAACTGTTACCGCTCTCTAAAAGCACAAAAAATATTGCGTTAATCGGGCCCTTTGGGAAGGCAATCTCAGATAATCTGGGATTTTGGTCAACTTCTTGGCCAGATGATAACAAGTTAATTGTGCCGATTTATGATGGATTAAAAAATCAATTATCCCCAGACTCAAAATTGGTATATGCAAAAGGCTGCAATGTGAACGACTCGGATAAATCTCAATTTGAGGAAGCCATCCAAATTGCTAAAAATGCAGACGTAGTAATTATGACGCTGGGTGAAGCCGCTAACATGAGTGGCGAAGCGAAAAGCAGAAGTTCTATTCGATTACCAGGTGTCCAAGAAGATTTGCTTAAAGAAATCCATAAAATTGGAAAACCTATTGTATTGCTAATTAGTGCTGGAAGACCGCTGATATTTAATTGGGCAGCAGACAATATTGAATCCATCGCTTATACGTGGTGGTTAGGAACAGAAGCAGGAAACGCTATTGCCGATGTAGTTTTTGGAAGTTATAATCCAGCAGCTAAACTACCAATGACATTCCCTAGGGCTGAAGGGCAAATTCCAATTTATTACAATTATTACAACACCGGAAGGCCCTTTACTCGTGAAGACGAATTAGACTACGTTTCGGCGTATACCGACTTAAAAAACAGTCCAAAATATCCATTTGGTTATGGATTAAGTTATACTAATTTTGAAATTAAGAACTTGAAACTTTCAAGCAATACATTGAAAACTTCCGGAGACACGCTGAAAATAACCGTTGATGTGGCAAACACTGGTAATTACGATGGCGAGGAAGTTATTCAACTTTACATCCGAGATTTAGTGGGCTCTGTAGTTCGTCCAGTGAAAGAGTTAAAAGGCTTTAAAAAGATATTTTTGCAGAAAGGCCAAAAAACCCAGGTAGAATTTGAGTTAACTCCAGAGCAACTCAGCTTCTACAATGATGATTTAGATTTTATTTTCGAGGAGGGCGTATTTGACATTTTCGTTGGAAATTCTTCCACCGCAAATTTGAAAGCTTCTTTCGAATTGATTAAATAATATTCAATTTTGACTTTTCTAAAAACTGTCTTCTATATTCTTTAGGAGAGCATAGGTAATGTTTTTTGAATTGCCTATTAAAGTTTGATAAATTATTAAACCCGTTCTGATAGCCTATTTCGGAGATATTTAAATTATTTTTTTGCAGCATCGTACACGCACTATAAAGTCTAATTTCCATTAAAAAGGCCGACAAAGATTTTCTAGTCCTTTGGATGAAGAAACGAGATAAAGAGGTTTCCGTCATATTTGTTACCCTTGCAATGTCCGCTATTTTAACATCGTCCATATAATTTGAGTATATAAAGTCAATGATCTTTGATAACCGCTCAGACTCTTTGTCGTTAACCCCCACTAAATTAGCATTAGATATTTGCGTCAAATCATCTGATTCGGAAATTATAGCCAAAATGGTCAGCAGTGATTGCCACCTCACGATCCCTTTTTGATCCAGCATTTCTACCATTATTTCACGCACTTCTTTATTCGTTTTGCCTTTAATATCAAAGCCGCCATTGCAGTTGTTTAATAAATAATTAATTTTTTGGGCCTCAGGTAAAGATAAAAAATCGTTACCCAGCGAGTTTTTAGAAAAATGAATCACAATGGACTTGGCCCTTTTTCCGGAATCTTTTTGATGATATAGTTCATCATTTTTGTAAGTGTGTGGTAAGTTTGGGCCTATAATCGCTAAATCCATTTCCCGAAAATCACTGATATTATCTCCTATATATCTTTTACCAGTGCTTTCTGTAACTAACACAAGCTCAAATTCAGGATGATAGTGCCAAGGCGTTGGAAAATACGGGTAGTTAAAATATTTGATCACGAATGATTCTGAAGTGTCTTTAGGCAGGTGTTCTATATTTGGGTTCATAGGAGTAGTATTACTATATCAAATATTAAAAATAATTCTTAAAAAATGATATGAAAGTATCGGTTTCTGATATGAAAATAGCAAAAAAGATAAATTACTAACACAATATTTGTAATGGGCACAATCGGATCAAAATTCGATCTGCGCTACGCAAATCGACTGATTAAGATAGGGGTTCAACTAACATTTACAGGATTAACATTTAAAATGAAATCATTTCAATTAACCGAACAACAAATACAAGATTACCACAGAGATGGTTATGTTATTTGCAGGGAGTTTTTATCGAAAAGCGAAGTGGATAAATTATATACCACAGCTATTCAGGATAATGTAATGCTAAATCATGCTTTTGATTTGGACGACAAGCAAGGTAAAAAAACAAAATTATCTCTATGGTACACACCGGGAGACGACGTCTATGGATATCATGCCAGAAGCGAGCGGATGATCGATATGGTTGATTCATTGCTGGAAGGCGATGCAGAAGTTTGCCATTTTCATACAAAACTGATGCAAAAGGAACCTAGGGTGGGTGGGGCCTGGGAATGGCATCAAGATTACGGCTATTGGTACAAGGATCAATTCCTATTTCCCAATCAACTGATTTCTGTGATGACAGCGATTACCGAGGCTACAAAAGAAAATGGTTGTTTACAAGTACTCAAAGGATCTCACAAAATGGGAAGATTTGAACATCTTTTTGTAGGAGAACAACGAGGTGCGGATCTTCATTACGTAAATCTGGCATTAAAGCATTTTGATTTGGTTTATGTAGCGCTTAAACCCGGTGATGTGCTTGTATTCCATTCCAACTTATTGCATACATCCGCTTCTAATGATTCCGATCAAGCCCGATGGTCCTTAATATCTTGCTACAATAGAGCATCAAACGTTGGGTATAACATCCAAAGCCAATCTGCAATGATACCAATAAAAAAAGTACCAAATAACGCACTTTTAGAATGGGAAAGCAAGGAACTGAGCGATGACAATGAGTTTAAGGAAAGCGGAGTTTAATTGAAACCGAAAACTTACTTCTCCACTTCTTCATGTTCCGTCAGGCATGGGAAAAACTCGTAAAACATTACATTTCATGAACTAATAATACCTTCCGCTACGGACAATAATTTTGATCTTTGCTGTATATTTGCATCAAACTTTAATTTTAGTCCATGGATATTCAAGAAAACATCGTCAATAAAGTTGCCTCAAGTGGTTTGATTACTTTCAATTTGGAAGATTATTTAGACAAAAGTGAGCGTGTGCTTTACGATATCAAGGATAACTTATTTCACGGCTTAATATTAAAAGAACAAGATTTTAGAGCATTTGTTAAGGATCACGACTGGACACAATATCAAGATAAAAATGTGGCTATTACTTGCACAGCCGATGCGATTGTACCAACCTGGGCATACATGTTATTGGCCAACAAAATGAAGCCATATGCTAAGGAAATTGTTTTTGGAGACTTAAACACCCTGGATACGATTCTTTTCTCTAAGGCATTAGCGAAAATCAACGTTAATGATTTTGCAGGTGAACGAGTGGTAGTAAAAGGTTGTGCTAATCCATTAATTCCAGTGTCTGCCTATGTTGATGTTACAGCACTGCTTACGCCAGTAGTGAAAAGTATAATGTACGGTGAGCCTTGTTCTACTGTACCAATTTTTAAGCGTAAGGATTAGTATCACAGGTTACCAAAAACGCCTGTTAACAGATTTTGATTTCGTTTTAACAAACATTAACATTTGAAGAACAGCATCAATGCAAATTTTGGATTGCTTTTTGTTCCAGTCCACTTATGAAAAGATTTGCATTGCTATTTGTAATAACTTTAGGCTTCCAATTTGGTTGGGCACAAGAACTTCCAACAAAAAAGGATGTCGCTTTTAAAGAAGGCGAAGTATTGAGCTATAAACTCAAATATGGTTTCATCACTGCCGCTGAAGCAACGATAAAAGTACTATCCTCGGATTTAAAGTTTGATGGCAGACCGACTTTCAGATTAGAGGTGGATGCTCGTACTTCCGGCACATTCGACATCTTCTATAAAATTAGAGATCACTACGATTCGTATATCGACAAAACAGAGCTCACGCCTTATTTCTATCAAGAGAATATTAGGGAAGCCAGTTATAAAAGACAAGACAAAGCCCGATTTTATCAGGATAGCAAAAAAGTTGTGGCCAACACCGGTACTTTTGCTACACCTACAACACAAACTTTCGACTTAGTTTCCGCATACTATTTTGCCCGTAGCCTAGATATTTCTAAACTCAAGATAAATGACACCTTTAAGTTAAATTACTTTCTGGGAGATGAAATTTCATCACTTGAAATCCAATATATTGGAAAAGAAGTAATTAAATCTAAACTTGGAGAAATTAGATGCCTAAAATTTAGCCCTTCTATTAAACCTGGGCGTATCTTTAAAAAAGATAGTAAGCTTTATCTATGGATTACTGATGATAATAATCGTGTACCAGTTAAGGCTCAAGTTGAAATTTTGGTAGGATCGGTAACACTTGAAATTAAATCAGCTGACGGATTAAAGTATCCAATAGGGAATTAATATCGCTATTATTGACACATTAATTGTTATTTTTGCAATTAATAAACTAGTGGAATGATAGAAGTACAAAGCGCCCTTGTACACGAAGACCTCATTACAGAGGATTTTGTTTGCAATTTAAGTAAGTGTAAAGGAATTTGTTGTATAGAAGGAGATGCTGGCGCACCTCTTGAACAAAATGAAAAAAAGGTTTTAGAGGAAATTTATCCAAAGATAAAACACCTATTAGCACCGAAAGGCATTGAAGCCATTGAACAATATGGAACTTCCGTATTGGATATCGATGGTGATTTAACCACACCTTGCGTGGATGGCAATAAAGAATGTGCCTACGTAACTTTCGAGAATGGGATTACAAAATGTGCTATTGAAAAAGCGTACGAACAAGGAATAGTGGATTGGAAAAAACCAATTTCTTGCCACTTATATCCTATCAGAATTACTAAATACCCTGAGTTTGAAGTGCTGCACTATGACAGGTGGCACATTTGCAAAGATGCTTGTACGTTCGGCAGAGAATTAAAGGTTCCCGTTTATCAGTTTTTGAAAGATCCGCTAATCAGAAAATACGGAAAGGATTGGTACGAGGAGCTTGAGCGGTCTGTTGCATCAAACTTTAGCTAGCATTGTGCTGCTATTAAGCTATTGAATAAAACCTTTTTTTTTAAAATTAACATATTCTTATACTTTTGTAAAAGACTGGCAAATTCCTTAAATAGCATAGTAAAAATAAATGAGAAAAATATTGATTACAGGTGGAGCAGGCTTTATTGGCTCCCATGTTGTACGCAGATTTGTAACTAAATATCCAGAATATCAAATCGTTAATTTGGATAAACTCACTTATGCAGGTAATTTGGCGAATTTGAAGGACATTGAATACAGTCCAAACTATACGTTTGTAAAAATCGATATTACCGATTCAGCCGAAATCAACGAGTTATTCAGTACGGAAAATTTCGATGCCGTGATTCACTTAGCTGCTGAAAGCCACGTGGATAGATCAATTGCTGATCCATCTGCCTTTGTAATGACGAATGTGATTGGAACAGTGAATTTACTTAACGCTGCAAGGGAATATTGGAAAGGAGATTACGACAAAAAACGTTTTTACCATATCAGTACGGACGAGGTATACGGAGCGCTAGGTGAAACAGGAATGTTTACCGAAACTACAGCTTACGATCCTCACAGTCCTTACTCAGCTTCAAAAGCAAGTTCTGATCATTTTGTTAGGGCTTATCATGATACCTACGGATTAGACTGCGTTATTTCCAACTGCTCGAATAATTATGGCTCGCACCACTTTCCAGAAAAATTAATTCCCTTGGCAATCAATAACATTAAAAACAATAAACCGGTTCCTGTATACGGAAAAGGTGAAAACGTTAGAGATTGGCTATGGGTAGAAGATCATGCTAGAGCGATTGACGTCATCTTTCATCAGGCTAAAACCGGCGAGACCTACAATATAGGAGGCCATAATGAATGGAAAAACATCGATCTGATTCATCTGCTTTGCAAAATCATGGACAAGAAATTAGGTCGTGAAGAAGGAACGTCGGCTAAGCTAATAACTTTTGTAACCGATAGGGCCGGCCACGATTTACGTTATGCCATTGATTCAACCAAGTTGCAGGAAAAGTTAGGCTGGGTACCAAGCTTACAGTTCGAAGAGGGGCTGGAAAAAACAGTGGACTGGTATTTAGAAAATGAAGAATGGCTGAGCAATGTTACTTCAGGTAATTATCAATCTTATTACGAAAACCAATATCAGCACAGATAAAAATGCATAATGTGTTAGTGATAGGAGCTGGCGGACAACTTGGTCAATGTATCAAAAAGGTTGTTACTTTAAGAAGCATTGAAAATGTAATTTTCCCAGATGAAAAAACTGCGAATATTTTAAACACCACCGATTTAGCTCTTCTTTTTGAGAAAGAAAAACCAAACTACGTAATTAATTGCGCTGCATATACAGCGGTAGACAAGGCCGAAGACGAAATCGAAATTGCCAAGGCCGTAAACGAAAGTGGAGCAAAAAATTTAGCGCAATTGTGTAACCAATATCAGGCTACTTTAATTCATATTTCTACGGATTTTGTGTTTGAAGGAAACGAAGTTAAGTTACTGCAAGAAGATGATGTAGCTGAACCTATTAGTGTTTACGGAGCTACAAAACTAGCTGGAGAACTGGCTATTGCCGAAATATTGGAAAAACACATCATCATCCGTACAAGTTGGCTGTATTCGGAATTTGCCAATAATTTTGTAAAAACAATGTTGAAGTTGGGCACCGAACGTGACGAGTTAAATATCATTGCTGATCAGGTTGGAACGCCTACCTACGCCATCGATCTAGCTAATGCCATTTTTGATATTATCAAAAGCGAGAAGAAAGTGTACGGCATTTACCATTTCAGTAATGAGGGAGTAACGTCGTGGTTTGATTTTGCAAAAGCGATTTTCAAACTCAGCAACACGATAGTCGATGTACATCCAATACCCACAAGTGCCTATCCTACTAAAGCTAAAAGGCCCCACTTTTCGGTAATGGATAAAACCAAAATAAAAACCACCTACAACATAAATGTACCTTATTGGACTGATAGCTTGGCCGCTTGTATAAGCGAGTTACAGAAAAGCTCATCAACCAGCAACTAGTTATTGAATTATGAAAGGAATTATACTTGCTGGCGGAAGCGGCACTAGGTTGCACCCTCTAACATTGGCTTGCAGCAAACAAATGATGCCAGTTTACGATAAGCCGATGATTTATTATCCTTTGTCGACTTTAATGTTGGCAGGTATCAATGAAATTTTAATAATTTCTACGCCTCACGATTTGCCAAATTTCCAAAAGTTATTAGGAGACGGCCAAAACTTGGGCTGCAAATTTAGTTACGCAGTGCAACCAGAACCTAACGGATTAGCGCAAGCTTTTGTAATTGGCGAAGAGTTTATTGGAAAAGATAAAGTAGCCCTAGTGTTGGGCGATAATATTTTCTACGGCGATGGAATGGCGAAGTTGCTTCAACAAAGCGCTGATCCTGAAGGTGGAGTAGTATTCGCATACCAAGTATCAGACCCAGAAAGATATGGCGTGGTTGAATTTGACGGCAATAAAAATGTGATCTCTATTGAAGAGAAACCTACGCAGCCGAAATCAGATTATGCGGTGCCAGGACTTTACTTTTACGATAATGACGTGGTTGAGATTGCAAAGAACATCAAACCTTCTCCCCGTGGCGAGTATGAAATCACGGACGTGAATAAAGAGTATTTAACCCGTGGAAAGCTAAAAGTTGGTGTATTAAGTAGAGGAACTGCTTGGCTAGATACTGGAACCTTCGCCTCACTAATGCAGGCAGGCCAGTTTGTTCAAATTATTGAAGAAAGACAAGGCCTTAAAATTGGCTGCATTGAAGAAATCGCTTATCGCATGGGCTACATCACCGCTGATCAACTTAAGGAAATTGCTAAGCCATTGGTTAAAAGTGGTTACGGTGAGTATTTGCTAAGGATAGTGAAATAAGACTGGCTATTGTCATTCCGAAGTACTAGTAATAGCACTTCGGAATAGCAATTTTAACTACCTCTCTCCAACTTGCTGCCTCCACATTGCGTAGTACAAACCTTTTTCATCTACCAAATCTTCGTGCTTGCCCTGTTCTACAATCTGGCCTTTCTCAAGCACATAAATTTTGTCCGCATGGCGAATAGTTGACAAGCGATGGGCAATTAATATGGTAATCTGCTCGCTTAGCTTAGATACATCCTTAATTGTAGCTGTAATTTCTTCTTCCGTAATGGAATCCAGTGACGAAGTAGCTTCATCAAACACTAAAATATCTGGATTGCGCAGTAATGCCCTGGCAATAGAAAGACGCTGCTTTTCTCCACCAGATACCTTAACGCCACCCTCACCAATCACACTGTCTAAACCTTTATCGGCTCTAGCTAATAGCGTATGGCAAGCTGCTTGGCGAAGTACTTTTAAGCACTCCTCATCAGTAGCATTAGGCTTCACAAATTGTAAGTTCTCTCTAATAGTACCGGAAAAAAGTTGTGTATCCTGCGTTACAAAACCAATTTTTTCCCTTAGCTCATCTAAATTAATTTCCTTACCAGAAACCTGATTATAAAGCACTTTACCTTCAACTGGCTGATAAAGGCCAACCAAAAGCTTTACCAAGGTAGTTTTTCCGGAGCCAGATGGGCCAACAAATGCAATAGTTTCACCTTTGTTAACGCTAAAACTGATATTGTTTAGCGCATTACTTTTGCCTGTAAGGTGTTTGAAGCTAATTTCGTTGAATGTCAACTGCTCAATCTTCTTCAGGGCAACAGGGTGTTCTGGTTTTTTATCGATAGGAGTGCTTAAAATCGTTTTAAACCTCCCTAATGACACCTCGGCTTCACGCCATGCTAAAATCACATTACCAAGCTCCTGAAGCGGTCCAAACAGGAAGAAGGAGTAGAACAGGAATGAAAAATATTGACCAGGTGAAATGGTGTTTTCAAAGATTAGAATAAGTAATACCACTACCATCGTACTGCGAACCAAGTTAACAGTGGTACCTTGTACAAAACTCATGCTACGTACAAATTTTACTTTTTTGAGTTCCAGGCCTAAAATTTTATATGTGGTTTTATTTAAGCGTTCAATTTCCTGATTAGCCAAACCTAAACTTTTAACTAATTCAATATTTCTTAAAGATTCTGTTGTTGATCCCGCAAGCGCCGTAGTTTCTGCTACGATAGAACGCTGAATTACCTTGATTTTCTTACTTAAAAACCAGCTGATAAAAGCAATTACCGGAATGGAGGCCAAATAAATCAAAGTAACCTTATAACTTACCGATAGGGAATACACAATAACGAATACCATTCCAACCAAACTCACGAAGATGACACTGATGAATGAGGTAACGAATTTCTCGCAATCTATCCTCACCTTTTGTAGGATGCCCAAAGTTTCGCCACTGCGTTGATCCTCAAACACCTGATATGGGAGTTCTAAGGAGTGTTGTAATCCGTCGGCATACATTTTAGCCCCAACCTTTTGAACGATGATATTGGTGAAATAATCCTGAAAGTTTTTAGCGATACGAGATATCATTGCTGCACCAACCGCCAAGCCTACCAAGCCTAGTACGCCCCAAACGTAGGATGAGCGATCAAGTTCGTCTTTTCTTTCGATGAAACGATCTACAATGCGACCAGTAAAATAAGGATCCATTAAAGAGAAACCTATATTAACGGCTGCAAGAAATAGCGCAAGCACTACCACCCATTTATGGGCTTTAAGATACTCCAGTAATAAGTTCATTTTCGTTTTGTATGATTGGGGTACAAAAATAGGAAAAGGGAACGTAGCTGAGTTACGTTCCCTTTTATATTACATTTCAACGATATTGTGATTCGTATTATACCGTCATGATGTCTTTTTCCTTCAGTTCGGCGTGCTTATCAACCTTAACAATGTAAGCATCAGTAACTTTTTGCACTTCGCCCTCACCTACTTTGATTTCGTCATCTGATACACTTTCAGCTTTCAGCTTCTTTATCTTTTCATTAGCATCCTTACGGATATTTCTAATGGCAATTTTACCTTTTTCAGCTTCCTCTTTCACTTTTTTAACCAGTTCTTTCCTGCGCTCTTCAGTTAAAGGTGGAACAACTAAGCGAATAATTGAGCCATCGTTTTGAGGATTGATACCAATATTTGCTTCCATAATCGCTCTCTCAATTGGGATTAGCATATTTTTTTCCCAAGGCTGAATTATGATTGTACGAGCATCGGGAGTATTAATTGCACCCACTTGCGCTAAAGGCGTTGGGTTGCCGTAATATTCCACCATAATTCCATCCAACATACCAGCAGATGCCTTTCCAGCTCTAATCTTTGTCAGTTCAGACTCGCAATGCGACAGCGCTTTTTCCATGTTAGCCTGCGCATCGTTCAACTGTTTCTTTATGAGGTCATTCATCGTTCTTTGTGATTTGATACAAAAATATAAAAAATGAAGCTATTTAGCTAGCGATTAACATCCATTTCTAACTCGTAAGCAAAATCGTTAAAGCCTTTTTTCCCGGCTTTCTCATCGCTCCATGTCATTTCCACCCAGTTTTTTAGATTACTTCTGTAAAACGCTTTAGGATCGGAAGTAGATTTACCCTTTATAAATATCATAGGGTATTCCAAATATGTTCCCTTTTTTGTTTCCAATTTTTTTGCATGATTACTAAAGTTTCCATTGTTTTGAGTCTCATACCCTATGTAATAACTTCCACTATTTAAAAATAATCCAAGACTATCTAGATCGAAAATCATTTTTCCGTCCTTAATAGCTCCAATTACATTTTTGTTGATTACTGATTTCCCCGGTATCCCATTGTCATTTTCATGGATTATAAATCTAAATATCCTGACCTCTCCTTTGATGTTTTGGTTTGTAAAAAGTGTAAATCTTCTCAGATATCCTTCGTTTTCTATCAATACAGGAGTAACCCTTTCAAACGTAGTTTTAACATTGTTGCTTTCTCCAAAGCTCCAGTTTTCAGGCTTGTTGATTAGTTTTACCCGCTTTAGCTTAACCGGAGGAACAACAATTTCATTTAGCTGATAAATATTGCTTTTTAATACAACCGTTTGGTTTGAAGCCAATTCTATATTAGAACAAATTTTGTCCTCATAGCCTATCAAATGGATAAGGTAACTGCTTTTCTCGATCAACTTTATTTGAAGGGTGCCAATAGAATCTGAGATTGCGATCAGTTTATTTTCATCACCCATTAAGAAAACAGAAGCTCCCGAAATAGGAGCTTTGTTTTCATCTTTAATACTAAATATTGTTTGTGCAAGCGCTGGTGTAGTCAGCAACAGAAAAATTAAGAATTTCATCAACCCTGTACCAAAGTACCTATTTCTTCGCCTTTGGCAATTTTCATGAAGTTACCATGTTTGTTCATATCAAACACAATAATAGGCAACTGGTTTTCTTCGCAAAGCGTAAAAGCAGTCATATCCATTACATTTAAGCCTTTATCGTAAACTTCCTTAAATGTGATATGATTATATTTCGTTGCTGTAGCATCTTTCTCCGGATCAGCTGTGTAAATACCATCTACACGTGTTCCCTTAAGCACAACATCCGCATTAATCTCAATAGCTCTTAAGGCAGCGGCTGAATCAGTGGTAAAATATGGGTTTCCTGTACCTGCACCAAAAATCACGACACGTCCCTTTTCTAAGTGACGCACAGCTCTACGGCGTACAAACGGTTCGCAAATCTGCTCCATTTTAATTGCCGAAAGCAAACGTGTTTTTAATCCTACTTTCTCTAGTGCATCTTGCAAGGCCATGCTATTAATCACGGTGGCTAACATACCCATATAGTCAGCCTGCGCCCTGTCCATTCCAGATTTTTCAGCACTTAAGCCTCTGAAAATGTTTCCTCCTCCTATTACAATTGCTATTTCTAAGCCCTGGTCGTGTACTGCTTTGATATCTTCAGCGTACTGCTTAACTCTTTCATTATCAATACCATACTGCTTTTCGCCCATAAGCGATTCGCCACTCAACTTGAGGAGGATACGTTTATACTTCATAAAAGGCAAAATTATTAAGTTTTTTTAATTTGCTGCTGCTTTATTCACTTTTAATTTCCTCGCCCTTGTAAAACACATTTAGCACCTCCAGTTGTTCACTTAACATTACCATGTTTGCTTCTTTTCCAACTTTCAAACTTCCTATGATGCTTTCCTTACCGATGAGCTTTGCGGGATAATAACTAGCCATATTTACAGCATCAGCAAATGAAACATCGCAATGCTGCACACAGTTTTTGATAGATTGCAACATGGTCATCGCTGAACCCGATAAGGTGCCATCAGGCATTACAAACTTTCCGTCAACCGCATGGTGCTGGTACGGACCTTCATTGCATTCGGTAACGGCATCCGTGATGATAAACAAACGCTCTTTCATCAACTTGGCAGCCATCTTCACTACTTCAAAATCCACATGGAGTCCATCGGTAATGATACTTGCCATGGCAGTCGGATGATTCATTACAGCAGTTGGAATGCCCGGTGCACGATGCTGCAAAGGTGACATCGCGTTGAACAAATGTGTGGTGGTTTGTATGCCCTTATTGTAGGCCTGAGTAGCTTGATCAAAAGTAGCGCTGCTATGTCCCAGTGAAACTACAACATCATGATCTAGCAAATACTGGATTACTTCATCATCCTGCAGCTCTGGCGCAAGCGTCATCATTTTAATGGTACTATCACCAAAGTTGAGGAGGGCCTTAATTTCATCTAAGCTGGCCTTGCGGATATATTCCTTTACATGTGCTCCCCTTTTCTCGGGGTTGATGAATGGCCCTTCCAAATGTAAGCCCAAACAATTTCTGGCACTGCTCCTGTAAGCTTTAATTACATCAATGCATTGATTGAAGACCTCCGGAGTATTGGTAGCTAAACAGATTAGGAAACTCGTGGTACCCTCCTGCAAAAGCTGATCTTCTATAATTCTAATATTATCGAGAGATGGTTCGGCAGAGAAAAGCTTTCCAGCTGCACCATAAATTTGCAGATCAACAAATCCGGGAAGCAAATAATGAGCTGATTTGAGCGCACTTTGACTTTTTTCTACAGCTTTAATCAAGCCATTTTCAACGGTAATATCTTGTGAAGTTTGTAAACCTTGGGGCAGGAAAACGTTTTGGTTTTGTAGCAATTGCATTTACAAGTTTACCAAAATGTTATAAAACAAAAAATCCCGATGTAAAATCGGGATTTCATATTTCATTTGGGCTTAAAAATTAAGCACCTAATTGTACACGTTTGAAAGAAGTAACGGTTAATCCTTTTACAGTATTGTCCAAGAATTTACGAACGTCCATAGAACCGTCTTTAACAAACTCTTGGTTTAATAAAGTACTGTCTTTGTAGAATTTGTTCAATTTACCAGCAGCGATTTTCTCAACCATTTCTTCTGGTTTACCTTCTTGACGGATTACGTCTTTAGCGATTTCGATTTCACGCTCAACTGTAGCAGCATCAACGCCATCTTTATCAACAGCAATTGGGCTCATTGCAGCAATTTGCATTGCAACATCTTTACCAGCTTCAGTAATATCTGTACCGTTAGCACCTTCAAATACAACTAATACACCCATTTTACCGTTTGAGTGGATGTAAGAAACTACTTGCTCACCAGAGATGTTTGCATACTCTTGGATAACGATTTTCTCGCCAATTTTACCAGTTAGCTCAGTGATAGTTTCAGCAACTGTACGTCCATCTTCCAAAGTAATAGCTAACAATTCTTCAGCAGTAGCAGGATTATTAGCAACAGCTGTAGCTAAAATAGTTTGAGCTAGGTTACGGAAATCTTCAACTTTAGAAACAGGTTCAGTTTCGCAAGCTAAAGCTACTAATTTACCATTGGTACCATCAGCCGAAACGTTGATTAATACTAAACCTTCAGAAGTAGCATTGCCCGAACGAGCAGCTGATACTTTTTGGCCTTTTTTACGCAATAAATCAACAGCAGCTTCGAAATCGCCATTGGCTTCTACTAATGCTTTTTTGCAATCCATCATACCGGCACCTGTTTGTTGACGTAATTTGTTTACATCTGCCGCAGAAATTTGTACTGTAGACATCTTTATTTAATGTTTTGATTTTCTATAAAATGTGATAAGTTGTAAGTTATAGGTTATACGTTGTAAAACATATAACTTAAAACCCACAACTTACACTTAAATTAAGCTTCTGTATTATCTTCAGATGAAGCCTCTACTTCAGCAGCTTCTTTTTTAGACGCTTTTTTTGCCGGAGCTTCAGGAGCATCAGCAGCAGCTTTAGCAGCTACAGCTTCTTTCTCTGCTTCTTCATCTTTCTCACGTTTACGCTCATCTAAACCTTCTTCGATAGCTTTAACAATGATGTCAGTAATCAAAGAGATTGATTTAGTAGCATCATCATTTGCTGGAATAGGGAAATCGATGTTTGAAGGATCAGAGTTAGTATCCACCATTGCGAAAGTAGGAATGTTTAATTTCAAAGCTTCAGCAACAGCAATGTGCTCTTTCTTCACGTCGATTAAGAAGATAGCCGCAGGTAAACGGTTCAAATCAGCAATACCACCTAAAAGGTTCTCTAATTTGATACGCTCACGTTGGATCATCAAACGCTCTTTTTTAGAAAGAATAGCGTAAGTACCATCTTTAGTCATCTTGTCGATGTTAGACATCTTCTTGATTGACTTACGTACAGTAGCGAAGTTAGTTAACATACCACCTAACCAACGCTCAGTTACGAAAGGCATGTTTACTTTTTTAGCTTGCTCTGCTACAATTTCTTTAGCTTGTTTTTTAGTAGCTACAAATAAGATCTTACGACCAGATTTTACGATTTGTTTAATCGCCGAAGCAGCTTCTTCAGTTTTAGCTAAAGTTTTGTTTAAATCTATAATGTGGATACCATTGCGCTCCATGAAAATGTAAGGAGCCATTTTTGGATTCCATTTGCGGGTAAGGTGACCAAAGTGTACACCTGCATCCAATAAGTCTTGATATGTTGTTCTTGCCATTGTATTGTCTCCTTAAGATTAACGTTTACTGAATTGGAATCTCTTACGAGCTTTCGCACGTCCTGGTTTCTTACGCTCAACCATACGCATGTCACGGGTCATTAAACCTTTAGCACGTAGCGCAGATTTTTTCTCAGCATCTAATTCAACAATAGCTTTAGCAATTGCTAAACGAACAGCCTCAGCTTGTCCTTTAACACCACCACCAGCTACGTTTACTTGTACATCATATCTACCAGCAACTTCCGCAACTTCGAAAGCTTGGTTAACAATGTATTGTAAAGGTAGGGTTGGGAAATATACTTTATAATCTTTACCGTTTACGGTAACAGCACCGTTGCCATCTTTTAAATAGATACGAGCAACTGCAGTTTTTCTTCTACCAGAAGTATTTGTTGTTGACATTTCTTTTCTCTTTTACTTTTAATTAAAGTTTAATGGTTTTTGGCGATTGTGCCGTATGAGGATGCTCAGCACCAGCATAAACAAATAAGTTAGTGTATAACTTCTTGCCTAATTTGGTTTTAGGTAACATACCACGCACTGCTTTCTCTACCACACGCTCAGGGTGTTTTGCCAACAACTCTTTT
This sequence comes from Pedobacter sp., assembly GCF_965249885.1. GTDB lineage: Bacteria > Bacteroidota > Bacteroidia > Sphingobacteriales > Sphingobacteriaceae > Pedobacter. The sequence continues at coordinate 1,585,295 of NZ_OZ252254.1, forward strand.
GGAGAAATGAAACGCTGACCACCTGGATAACCAGTATAGCGCACATAGGTTTTATCAACCATTTTGCTGCCTGTCAACTTAACTTTGTCTGCATTGATAACAATTACGTTATCACCGCAGTCTACGTGTGGGGTGTACTCAGGCTTGTTTTTTCCTCTAATAATCATTGCAATTTTAGAAGACAAGCGCCCCAAAATCTCTCCTTCAGCATCAACTACAACCCATTGTTTGTTAACGGTTTTAGCATTCGCAGAGACAGTTTTGTAACTTAACGTATTCACTTGCTTTTATTTAATTTGTTAAAAAATATATAATTCCCCAGTTTTTTAGGGACTGCAAAGATAGGGAGATTTGTTTAATTACCAAATAGTTGGCGTAGAAAAATTTTGGATTTAGTTATCGGTTATAGGCTGTACCTGCTAAGATTGATATTTTGAAAAGCAATTGTAGCAGCGTGTCGGATCCGAAAGCCCTGCTTTTCGTTGCAATCTTTTGCCGTGATTGTTACTGCAAGATACTAGGTAATCTCAAGCAAAAGTATTTCCACTGCAATCAGGTTTAATTAATAAAACCTGTGCCAATGGCAAGCTTTGACAAACCTCTAGCCAACTTGCTAGAGGTTTGTCAAAGCTAATGAAGCTATTCCAGATTTGTAATCTGGAATTCGTATACAAGGATTTGCAATCCTTTTAATCTAATCACGGTTAGGATTAAAAATCCTATGATAGTGCTTCGAGATTGCAAATCTCGAAGAGCGAGAAATCTATAAACCGCAAAGTAAAGAAGATCGCAAAGTGTAAATTTAGCCGAGCTCACAGCTGAAGGCTATAACTTTGTAATACAGGATATCAATGTTGCAAAGTATAATTTAAACGAGTTTGCGATTGTTGCTGGTTGGAGCACTACTACTACTACAAATCGTCGGGTTTAAAACCAATACGTTTTCTCGGCTGGTTTTCCTTATCAATGAGCTTATCTAGATAACTAAAAACCAGCTCAATGTTTTTGTCGTGGTTTTGTAGGTGCTTTTTAATATCAGCAATTTCCAATTTGAGTTCTGAGTGTTCGCTAAGCAAATTTCTTAATCTAGTGAAAATCCGTACAATTTGAATATTAACTTGTATCGCTTGTGGACTGTTTAAAACGCTCGATAACATCAATACACCATGTTCGGTGAAAACATAAGGCAAATAAGTTCTTCCTCCTCTTCCAGCCTTTGAGGTCGCAAATTGCGACCTCAAAGATTCCCATTCACTTTCAGTTAATTGAAACATAAAATCATCGGGAAACCTATCTATATTTCTTCTAACTTGCTCATTTAATCTTTTTGTTTCAACATTATAAAGCTCCGCTAAATCGCGATCTAGCATTACTTTTTGATTTCTTATCTCGTAGATTTTGTTCACCACCATGTCATCAGCTACAGAGGTAAAAAGTTGTTTGGCTGTCATAGGTAAACCAAATATAAAAAATATTTAACGCTATTACAGAGCCTACAGCTTAAGCCTATAATTTACAATATAGGATTGCAACTAGCTAAGGCTTGAATTAACCTATCATGCAGGCAAGATCTCGAAAAGCAATACCAAACCAAGCACTTCATTCTGAACTTAATTCAGAATTGATAACCGCAAAGTGAAGCAAATCGCAAAGGTCTTTTTCGATTAATAGCTAAGGCTGGTTGGTTCTAATGAACTGTACGCTTCGGGAAATATCTCCAGCCAACAACCTGTCTGCCTCATTAAACTTAACCACAGTTCGAAAATCAACTAATAACTGCTCAATTTTCAGCGACGATTTCAATGGCCTCCGCAACTCCAAGGCTTGCATAGCAGTAATCAATTCTATTGCTAAAATACGCTCCACATTTCCAACCACTCGCAAGCATTTGGTTGCCGCATTTGCGCCCATGCTTACGTGATCTTCCTGTCCGTTGCTACTTACTATACTATCTACAGATGCAGGCGTACACAACTGCTTATTTTCGCTGGCAATTGATGCTGCTGTGTATTGCGTAATCATCAATCCCGAATTTAATCCTGCTTCTTTTACCAAAAACGGCGGTAATCCTCTAGTGCCCGAAATCAGTTGGAAAGTTCTACGTTCAGAGATAGATCCAATTTCGGCCAATGCCATACACAAAAAATCAAGTGTTAAAGCCAGCGGCTGACCATGGAAATTTCCTGCGGAGATAATCAAATCTTCATCAGGAAATACATTTGGGTTATCAGTAACAGAATTGATTTCCGTTTCAAAAACAGATTGGATATACGCTACACTATCCTTACTTGCGCCATGTACCTGAGGTACGCATCTAAACGAATAGGGATCCTGCGTTTGCTTGCCTTGCTGTGCTATCAATTCGCTCCCCTCTAACCAATTTTTGATATTATTAGCTGTCGTTAACTGACCTTCATGCGGGCGAATCACGTGGCTCAAATTCAAGAATGGATCAATACGGCAATCAAAAGCATCAATCGCTGTAGCAGCAATGGCATCGGCCCAAGCCAACAGATTTTCAGCCTGCAACAGGCAATGCACTCCATAAGCACTCATGAATTGCGTACCATTAATTAGCGCTAAGCCTTCCTTGCTCTGCAAAGTTAGTGACTGCCAATTCATTCGCTGGTTTAGCTTTTCACTCGGAACTTTTTCTTCCTTGTACCAAACCTCGCCTTCACCTATCAACGGCAAAGCCAAATGCGCCAAGGGAGCCAAATCACCTGATGCACCTAAAGATCCCTGCGTGTAAACTACTGGCAAAATATCGTGGTTAAAAAAATCGATTAAACGCTGTACCGTACTTAGCGCAACAGCTGAATGCCCATAACTCAGCGACTGAATTTTTAACAGCAACATCAATTTCACGATAGGTTTAGGCACTTCCTCGCCAGTGCCACAAGCATGCGACAATAGCAAGTTATGCTGTAATTGCGTAAGCTGATTTGCCGCTACCTTAACATGCTGCAAATAACCAAAACCAGTATTGATGCCGTAAATCGGTTCTTCTGTTTTATTTAATTTTTCATCGAGGTATCGCCTGCATTTTAGGATTCGTTCAGTAGCTTCTTTGGAAAGTTGAATATGCTGATTTGCTTCAATTATTTGTTTTAAAACAGCAATAGTTAGCGTTCCTTCTCCTATTTGATAAACGGACATTTGAATTGTATTTGGTCGTCCAAAAGTATAAATAATTTATACCGACTGGATTGACTAACTGCCGAATTTCGATTAATACAGCAAACCAAACTTTTTATTGAAAAAGTATTTTTATTTAGATTCTAAAATTGCCAATTGTGCAATGATATCCGCTTCAGTAATTGGATAAGGCACATCATTTGTGATAGTTTGATACACAGCCTCGAACAGCTCTCCATAGTTGCCTTTCGGCGATGTTAATACCTCCACCTTTCTTTCATTAGCACCAGTTACCAAAGTCAACTTTCCTGCATCACTTTGCCCTTCCACGCCATAGCCTTTATCTGTTGGCTTCATTCCATTTAAAAGTTGAGCTTCCTGCACGTCGCCGTGATTTTTTGAAAACGAACCCATTGATCCATTCACTACAAAGGCCGGAGGAATATCTGCTGCTAGCAACGTTGCGGTTAAATACACATTCAATTGATTAGGATACGCTAAATGAATGAAAAAGTAATCGTCTACTTGACTTTCTTGTCTGTTGCTGGCCAAAACTTTATAAAATCTTTCAGGCTTACCAAATAAAGCCACCGCCTGATCAATCAGATGTGGACCCAAATCATATTGTAAACCGCTGGCTTCAAAAGTGCTGTCCTCTTTAAAAAGCTTAGGGCCAATTTCATTTCTATATCTATCGAATCTGAAGTAAACCTCCGTTAGTTTACCTAATTGCCCGCTTTCGATAATTTGTTTGGTGATTTTGAATCCGCTATCAAACCTTCTATTTTGATAAACTAAAGCCTTTTTTCCAACCTGCCTAGCTAATTCAAAAAGCTCTGCAGCCTGCACTGTTGTTGCCGTAAATGGTTTTTCAACCAAAATATGTTTACCCGCCAACAAACACTTTTTCGCATACTCGTAATGTGTGTAATTTGGGGTGTTGATGATAATGAGATCAATGTTTTCATCGGAAATCAGTTGGTCAATACTATCGTAGCTAATCACGCCTGGATAATCTTTTTCCGCTTGTTTTTTACTCCTCTCTGTAACGGCTACAAAATTAAAGCCATCATTAGCAGCGATAAAGGGTGCGTGAAATACCTTACCAGACATTCCGTAGGCCATTAAGCCAACATTTATTTTCGACCTCATGTTACAAAGCTAGAAATTTAACATCCATATCAAATTGAAACGATTTAGAAACGAGATAAATTTATTTCGCCGAACATGAAACATCGTAACTTTTGATGTTGTCATATAACGATATGAACAGACACATCTTAATTACGCTAGTTTTAATCGTGTTTTGCAAAAGCCTAGTTGCTCAAAAACCTAGCTTGATACACACTACAGATATTGACAATTTTTGGACAGCTTATGATGCCATTCAAAAAACAAGTGATTTATCAAATAAGATCAAGATCATCAATTCGGAATACATTAATAAAGGTAGCAAGGGGCTGAAAGCTTTTATGGCTGCCAGGCAATATAACGATACCCTTTGGATAGCGCTTATTGATAAACTTCCTAAATTCTGGAATTCGATAAGACCCAATACCCTTACCGTAAAACATAAAACCACCGAATTGGAAGAAGGGATTAAAAAGTTGAAAGCAATTTACCCCGATTTGAAACCCGCAGAAATCTACTTCACGATTGGCGCATTGCGTTCAGGCGGGACGGTAAAAAATAATATGATACTCGTAGGTGCCGAAATTGCAACTGGAAATGCAACAACTGATGTCTCGGAATTTGACAACGACTGGTTTAAGAACGTATTTAAAGAGCAATCACTAGACAACATTGTTTATCTCAATATCCACGAATATATCCACACCCAACAAAATCAAAATGGCTCCAGCTTGTTAAGCCAGGTAATTAGAGAAGGCGCTTGCGATTTCGTAGCTGAATTAGCAATGCAAAAACCACTTAATACTAAATATTTAAGCTATGGCAAGGCCAATGCTACAAGCATAAAGGCGCTTTTCAAAAGAGAAATGTTTTCCAACAATTTCGAAAACTGGCTTTACAATGGTAGGCAAAGACCAGAAGATGCAGATTTAGGCTATTATATTGGCTATGAAATCTGTAAAGCATACTATCATCAAGCGAATGACAAAACCCAAGCCATTAGGGATATCATCGAATTGGATTTCGCCAATGAAAGCTCGGTAGAGCATTTTTTAGAGAAGTCGCATTTTTTTCCCGAAAAAATAGACAAACAAGCAATTATCACTACCTATCAAAATTTGCTCCCCACAGTAGTGAGTTTATCTCCATTTAGTAACGGAGCTAACAATGTGGATGCTACAATAAAGGACCTGAGAATAAATTTTTCGGAACCTATGATCCCAAAGAAGTATTCTATTAGTTTCTCAGAAAGGGGAAAAATATACTTTCCTATTACTGGCATTAAGGGGCATGAAAACGACGACAGCACATTAGTGTTAAACGTAGAGTTGAAAGCTAATCAGGAGTATGAATTTGTGATTACCAACAAAAGCTTTAAATCAAAAAATGGATACCCTTTAAAACAAGAAGAATATCTTATCAAATTTAGGACAAACTAAAGCAGCGCTTTTTTAATAATGTAAAATTCATTAACACTATATTTGCAGCATGAAGGCATCCGAAATCAATATCAAATGGAAAGCGCTGCAAGAAAAGATAGCTCAGGATTTTGATTCGGAAATACCTGACCTTAAGGTAATTTTGTTTTTAATTGGTGTTCAGGAATTGGGAAAAGGTCCTGGCAAATTTAGTAAGCGACAAAAAGAAGAGCTAATGCACATTGCTACTTGTCGTTTGTTAAGTGAAATGGGATTTTATGAACTAGAAGGCTTAGACCAAGACGGCTGGCCGCATTGGAAATTAATTAAGCCAATACCATCCTACGCCTCGATGGAGCAGGAAATGTTGCTTAAAGGATTAGCTATCGAGTACTTTGCAGACATTTACGAATAAAAAAACCCCGAATTACTTCGGGGTTTCTTATATCAATTGATTTAAATTATCCTGCTTTTTCTTGAGCTTCTTTTTTCAATTGCTCATTAGCAACAATTACAATTTCTACTCTGCGGTTTGCAGCACGTCCTGCTTCTGTTGAGTTGTCAGCAATTGGCTCGTTGAAACCTTTACCTTCTGTTACTAAACGAGATGCCGGAACACCTTGCGAAACAGCGTATGTTTTTACTGCAGCAGCTCTTTTTTCTGAAATGCTTTGGTTAACTGAAGCTGTTCCTACGTTATCTGTATGACCAATTACTTTAACATCTGTTCCTGGATATTGATTTAATGAAGAAGCTAACGACTGAATGTTCACTTTTGCTGCATCCTTAAGGTCAGTTTTGTTAAAATCAAACAAAATTCCACTATCGAATCTCACGATGATACCTTCACCTTCACGAATTACTTCAGCACCTGGAATTGCTTGTTTAATTTCAGCTGCCTGTTTATCCATTCTTTTACCAATGAAACCACCGGCAGTACCGCCAACCGCTGCTCCAATTACGGCTCCAACCGCAGTATTACCTGCTTTTTTACCAATTAAAGCACCAATTACACCTCCTGCAGCAGCTCCAATACCAGCACCTTTTTGAGTATTGTTTAAGCTATCGCAGCTTTGAAAAATCATTGCACCTACCGATAAAGCTATAGCGACAGTTGCTGTCTTAAATTTTGTAGTCATCATCTTTTTTTATTTCGTTTATTAAATGTTGTTTTTTGTGTAGTCAAAGGTAATGCCAATTTTACAATTCGCTAAAAAAACCCATAGATAATATGACTACCCTTTAATCTAGTAAACGTTATAGCAGCTAATTGGTTTGTGTTTTCTGCAAAACAGGCTATAATATTGACCAAAATAGCATACACTTTACTCTGAAAAATAAGCTTCTAGCTCCTTTAGAGAGTTTTCATCGGTGTAAAAATCTTTGATTACGCTACCTTTTTCCAACAACACAATTCTGTTGCAAACATCAGTAACATGATTTAAATCGTGACTAGAAATAAACGTCGTTAGTTTTTGCGTTTGACTTAAGTTTTTCAACAAACTTTTTAGCCTAATTTGCGTAGTGGGGTCTAAGTTAGCGAAAGGTTCATCTAAAATTAAAAGTTCCGGTTTCTGCATTAGCGCTGCCGCGATACCAACCTTATTTTGATTTCCTTTAGAAAAATCGCGGATATATTTGCCACGATTTAAGATTTCGCCATTAAAAAATTCCTCATATTGCCTCAAATAATCTGCAACATGGGCGGCACTTAGCCCATGCAAGCTGCCTATAAATACGAAGTACTCTTCGGGAGTGAGGTAATCAATCAAAAAGCCTTCATCCAAATAGGATGCTGTATAATCTTTCCAAGAAGCGGATTTTGAAACGTCCATATCTTTGGAAAGGATAACACCGCCGTCTGGGCGAATTAAATCCAATAACATGCGGAAGAAAGTTGTTTTCCCAGCGCCATTATTACCTACCAGACCTATTGTTTCCCCAGTTTTAATGTTTAGTTGTTCAATATTTACAACCGTACGACCAGCGTAACTTTTAACTAAGTTCTTTACTTCAATCATAATTTTATTCTCTAAAGCCCTCGGCTATTTTATATCGTTGTTTTTCAAATTTGTTCACAATTATCTTGATAAAATAATTGCGTAATAACAAGCCTAGCAACCCTAAAAGCGATAGTGCTGCCAAACCCCAGTAAGGTTGGTTTAGTACGCCAAAAGGTATGTAGATAATTAACGGTATTAGTAGGAGCGGCAAACTAAGTAACCATTGTGAAGCTCCAACGCCTTGCCAATTAAAACTTGCACTTTTGGTAATATCTAATCGTTTGTAGTTAAAATTAGCAAAGTACAATACCACAATGGTACTCACGCCAATATTATAGATGTAAGTAGCTAAATGCAACAACAATAACTTATAGCTCATAAATCCGTAAAATGCTGAAAGAGCAGTAATTAATGTACTGCCAATAGTGAACAGTAGAAATTTTGCTTTAATAAAATCCCGATGATCAATTTTATTTACCAATAAACCATCAAAATGGGCACTTTGCCAAGCAAACATGAATTGACCATAAACGGAGATGTTAATTCCAGTCATAAAAACTGCGGCAAACAACATTTTTCCAAATTCATTATTTTCAATTAATGGCAGGCGGTAAAAGAAAAAGCCGTAGCATAGAAACAGAAATCCCATAATTACCGAACTTCTGGAACGCTTATGTCGTAAAATTAGCTTTAGCTCAAGAGCTGCTAATTCTCCCACTCTACCGAAGCTGTTTAAGAATGGATAATCTGTACTTACCTTTTTATCATCCTTTGAACTCAATTCCTCGGTATACAAATTTGCAGTCAAAAATTTGGCGTTTATATAGAATATCGCAAATGCTGCCAATGGAAATATCAACGCTAAAAACGGATATCTTACAACGTTTTGAAACACCAAGTTGGAAAACGCTCTAATGGAGATCAATCCGTAATAATCTGAAGCGGCTAGGCCCAATACCACCAAAATACCAATTGCAAAAATTAATACATTATTGATAGCCCTTCGTTTAATGTAAAGCACTAAAAAGTTATTAAAAACGATAAGTCCTAGTATGGATAGCAAGTATACCACCACATCAACAACCCCTCCCGCAGCACTAATATTGATAAAAATGAATGGCAAAAAGATAAATAGCGGCAGTACATTAAAGAATGAAAATAGCGACCGTAAATTCAAAAAGTTCACGATCGTTCTTCTAGAAATATTTAAATGAAGATAGGGAACAATACTCAACGTTGGCAGATCTTGCATTTGTATCCTTATAGCCAAATCAAGCAAGAAGTAATATAAAATCAAGCCGTTAAAAACTATAGTGGGACTAATGCCCGGCATAATCTTCTCAATGATGCTTGTCATCCAAAAACCTACGCCTATAGCTACCACCAAGAAATAAAGCATAAAAAAACCCAAAACTATTTGTGCGGCAATGCTCCCTGCCTTATTTCGGCTACGCCAAAAAGCTTTCCATTGATGCGATAAAAAAGTGCTCAGCATATATCAGTAGTTATATTTATTTTTCCAATTCTGTTTTAATTTTTCGCGGAGCTTATCCTCTGCCGGGTTTCTTCCGGGATCGTATAATTTTGTTCCGCTCAATTTTTCTGGCAAATACTCTTGTGCTTCAAAATTACCTTCGTAAGCATGTGAATACTTGTAATCGGCGCCATAGCCAATATTTTTCATGAGCTTAGTTGGCGCATTGCGTAAGTGCAGCGGCACAGGCAAATCGCCGGTTTGTTTCACTAATGCCTGCGCCTGATTAATGGCTTCGTAAGCGGCATTGCTTTTTACCGATGATGCCATGTAAGTTACGCATTGTGATAGAATAATCCTACTTTCTGGAAAGCCGATAACGTTAACAGCTTGAAAACAATTATTGGCTAGCAACAGTGCATTAGGGTTGGCGTTGCCAATATCTTCGGAAGCTAATATGACTAAACGGCGGGCGATAAACAACGGATCTTCTCCGCCTTCAATCATCCTAGCCAACCAATATACTGCTCCATTGGGGTCGCTACCGCGTATAGATTTAATGAATGCTGAAATGATATCGTAATGCTGTTCACCAGCCTTATCGTAAAGTGCTAAATTTTGTTGTGCATGAGCTAACACATTTTCATTAGTGAGCACTATTTCATTTCCGCCAACGCCGTTAATGGCAATTTCTAAAACGTTGAGTAGCTTCCTAGCATCGCCACCACTTAATCTAATTAAAGCTTCATGTTCTTTAATGTCGATTTTTTTTGTCGATAAGATTTCATCTTTTTGAATGGCGGTGTGAAGTAAGCCAACCAATTCTTCTTCTGTTAAATTTTGAAGGATGTAAACCTGGCAACGAGAAAGCAATGCGGATATCACTTCGAAGCTTGGATTTTCTGTAGTAGCGCCAATTAAAGTGACTAAGCCACGTTCCACGGCACCCAATAAGCTATCTTGCTGCGATTTGCTAAAGCGATGAATCTCATCAATGAACAAGATGGGCATTCCCATGAAGCTCCCTTTCATTGCCGCAGCTTTATCGATGACCTCACGTACATCCTTAACCCCCGAATTGATGGCACTAAGTGCAAAAAAAGGCCTATCTAAGTTTTGGGAAATGATGGTAGCCAAGGTAGTTTTACCTACACCCGGCGGGCCCCAGAAAATCATGGATGGTATACGGCCACTTTCAATCGCTTTTCGCAATACAGCCCCTTCGCCCACTAAATGCTTTTGTCCTACATATTCATCTAAGTTTTGCGGACGTAATCTTTCGGCTAATGGTGGAAGGTTTTGCATACTTTTTTGATTTGCCACAGATGCACAGATCTTAATTTTAAGATATCAAGAATCCCTATCTGTATGTCTGCGTCGATTTACAATATTAATCTTTTGTAATTCAAGCGAACTTCTCCAAAGTTAACAACAAGTGCAACTCGATTTTTAGAAACTTTCAAATAATTGATGGCTTGCGCCACATGTTCATTTGCAATACAGCTAGTGCATTAACTTCCAAAATAATAGTATTAAAAACTACAAAATCCGCAAAGAACTTATGCGGCAAAACAACCTTTATAATTTACAAAGTACTCTTTTCGCTGATAGAAGATATTCTAGCCTGAAATTCATACTCAAGCGCATCTTTATAGACTATCTCTAAAAATACAGCTCCTAGGTTATTATGCACTTCCATATATAGACCTATAATTTCAAAAGTCTCTTGCTTAGAAATAAAATTCATTGGTAAATGATTATTTTGTTAAAATAGTCATTTTCAATGAAATTATCTGTGCATCTGTGGCTAAACCGCCTTAGGTTTCTTCTTAAAAAACTTCTTCTTTTTATAAGGTTTCTTTTCTCCAGTAGGCTCGTCTTTTGGCGCTTCACCAAAATGCTCAGGCAAAGGCATCCTATCTATTTGTCGTTCAATTAGTTTTTCGATATTAGCCAAACGCCTTTTGTCTTTAGGGTTTACCAAAGTAATTGCGGTGCCTGTGGTAGCCGCCCTTGCCGTACGACCAATGCGGTGAATATAATCTTCAGGATCCTGTGGTGCATCGTAGTTAATTACTAAATCAATCCCTGTTACGTCGATACCCCTACTCAACACATCCGTACCAATCAACACATTCAACTTATCATTTTTAAAGTCGAGCATAATGGCTTCACGTTCCTTCTGCTCCAAATCACTATGAAAGGCTTCTGCTTTTAATCCAATTTTTCGGAACACCTTACCCAATTCCTTCACTTTTTCTTTACGTCCGGCAAAAACAATGATGCGATTGTAAGTAGCCGATTTTAACAATTCAGTTAACAATGGTACCTTTTGTTCGTCGTGAATCAAATAAATTTGCTGATTAATACCTTCCGCTGGCTTAGAAATAGAGATATTAATTTGCTCAGGTTCTTTTAGTAGACTGCCTGCTAACTTCCTTATTTTTGGAGGCATGGTGGCGGAGAACATCACTGTTTGGCGCTCCTTCGGCAGGTAACCTACAATTTTCATGATGTCTTCATAAAAACCCATGTCCAGCATCCTATCCGCTTCATCCAACACCAAATGCTCCAGTTTATCCATTTTTAAAAGACCTGAAGCAAGGTGAGAGATCAGCCTTCCAGGCGTTGCAATGATAATATCAACCCCTTCACGCATGGAGCGCTTTTGTTGCTCATAGGCTACCCCATCTCCGCCGCCGTATACTGTTAGCGAGCTGATGTTGGTGAAATATGAAAGTGCTTCTACCTGTAGATCGATTTGTTGAGCAAGTTCTCTTGTTGGTGTAAGCACCAGCACATTGTTATGACGCTCGTGCTTTTGCGTAAGCATATTCATAATGGGCAGCAAAAAGGCTCCTGTTTTGCCCGTACCCGTTTGTGCACAAGCTATCAAGTCTTTATTCGCAGTAATGATAGGAATAGCTTGTTGTTGTATAGGAGTAGCGTTCTTGAAACCCATTGCTAGCAGGCCTTCTAAAAGCTCCGCATTAAATCCAAATTCTTTAAAATCCAATTGATATTTTTAATAATAGTATAAAAGTACTTCTAATTGAAGCGAAAAGCAAATTGGAATGAAAGGCGACCTATTCCTTTGCGGCACTTTGTCAAAAACTTAAAAAAAGTTTGCGGTTAATTTTAACGCAAAGAAGAACAAGAGAACCGCAAAGAACGCTAAGTTTCGTTGCACGTTTTTGTGTCAACTAAACCTGATGGCAGCGGATATACTTTTTGTTTATCTCTCATCCTGATCCCGAAGTTTCGGGAGAAGGATCTGTTGGTCTAGCCATGCAGAAATAGATTCCTCTCCGAAGTTTCGGGGCAGGCTGTTCCTCGGGATGACAGGCAGCCCAGAGCAAAAAGATAGCAGCGTACAGCAGGGCTACTCTTACCGATGAAAATAATGCCGCTCATTTTTAAATTAACTACTTAAAGTACAAGCGCAAACGTTGCCAAAAGCTCATTTTTTTTAGAACGTTTCTAAATAAGTGCTTTATCGTGTTTTTGTTGTTGTGGTTACTATTTTAAATCATATTTTAAATACTTTTGCACACTAGAATTAATTAAATAACCAAATCTAATGAGTAGTTTAAGTAAAGCTTTTACATCATCTATAGGTAAAAAGTTTGTAATGGGGTTAACGGGTTTATTTCTGATCTCTTTCCTTATTATACACGTATCTATAAATGCGCTGATTTTTTTAAATGATGGAGGCGAAACATTTAATGTAGCTGCCGATTTCATGGGGCATAACATTATCGTTCGCATTTTGGAAATTGGCCTATTTTTGGGCATCATTCTGCACATTGTACAGTCGTTAATTTTAACGCAACAAAACAATGCTGCCAGACCTCAAAAATATGCTTACAACAAGCCCGAGGCTAACAGCAAATGGTACTCACGTAGTATGGGCTTATTGGGCACATTAATTTTAATGTTCTTGGTAATGCACCTTTACCATTTTTGGTGGCCAACCAAGGTTGCTGTATACACGCACCAAGAGCACAATACTTTCCAAAATATCGTAATGATATTCCAAAGCCCAATTGTGGTTGCAGTTTACATTTTAGGAGTAATCTCTTTAGGTTACCACTTACTGCACGGTTTTCAATCTGCTTTCCAATCTATGGGATGGAACCATAAAAAGTGGACACCAGTGGTAAGAACAATTGGCGTTTGGTTCTCTATTATTGTTCCGTTAGTATTTGCATTAATGCCAATTGCAGTTCATTTTGGATGGATCAGCTAAACAGAAACGTTTAACTAAAAAGATTAAGTAAATGTCGAAACTAAATTCAAATATCCCTGAGGGAGAATTAACCCAAAAGTGGACAAAATATAAATCTTCTATCCCGTTGGTTAACCCAGCAAACAAAAGAAGTTTAGAAGTAATTGTAGTAGGTTCAGGCTTAGCGGGTGCATCTGCAGCTGCTACTTTAGCTGAAATGGGCTACAAAGTAAAATGTTTTTGCTTTCAAGACTCACCTCGTAGAGCGCACTCTATTGCAGCGCAAGGTGGTATCAACGCAGCAAAAAATTATCAAAATGATGGTGATAGCGTTTATCGTTTATTTTACGATACCATTAAAGGTGGCGACTACAGGGCACGTGAAGCGAACGTACACCGCTTAGCGGAAGTAAGTGTAAACATCATTGACCAATGTGTGGCTCAAGGTGTGCCTTTGGCTCGTGAATATGGCGGTTTGTTAGATAACCGTTCTTTCGGTGGTACACAGGTACAACGTACTTTTTACGCTGCCGGACAAACTGGACAACAGCTGTTATTAGGTGCATACAGTGCGTTAGAGCGCCAAGTGGGTATGGGTAAAGTACAAATGTACACCCGCCACGAAATGCTTGATGTAGTTGTAATTGACGGCAAAGCTCGTGGTATCATTGCTCGTAACTTAATTACTGGCGAATTAGAACGCCACTTCGGTCACGCTGTAGTTTTAGGTACTGGTGGTTACGGAAACGTATTCTATTTATCTACCAATGCAATGGGTAGCAACGTTACCGCAGCTTGGAAAGTGCACAAAAAAGGTGCTTTCTTCGCTAACCCTTGCTATACACAAATTCACCCTACTTGTATCCCAGTATCGGGTGATCACCAATCGAAATTAACCTTAATGTCGGAGTCGTTACGTAATGACGGTCGTATTTGGGTTCCAAAACAAAAAGACGATCCTCGTAAACCTCAGGATATTCCAGAAGAGGAAAGAGATTACTATTTAGAGCGTCGCTACCCTGCTTTCGGTAACTTAGTTCCTCGTGACGTGGCTTCACGTGCGGCTAAGGAACGTTGTGATGCAGGTTACGGTGTAGGTGCTTCTAAACTGGCTGTGTATTTGGATTTTGCCGCTAACACAGAGCGTTACGGACGTATCGAAGCTAGCAAACAAGGAAACCATAATCCTGACAAGGAAACCTGCATGCGCTTGGGACGTGAGGTGGTGAAAGAAAAATACGGTAACTTGTTCGACATGTATGCGCAAATTACTGGTGAAAATCCTTACGAAACACCAATGCGTATTTATCCAGCGGTACACTATACCATGGGCGGTGTTTGGGTTGATTACAATTTAATGACTACCATACCAGGCTTGTATTGTACAGGTGAAGCTAACTTCTCTGACCACGGCGCCAACCGTTTAGGTGCATCGGCATTGATGCAAGGTTTGGCTGATGGTTATTTCGTATTGCCTTACACTATCGGTGCTTACTTATCAAAAGAAATTGCTACTAAAGCAATTCCTACTGACCACCCTGCATTTGTGGAGGCTGAGAACAACGTTAAAGCAACGATAGATAAGTTCTTAAGCATTAACGGTACTAAATCTGTAGATCACTTCCACAAAAGATTAGGCCACATTATGTGGGAATATTGTGGTATGGCTCGTAACAGACAAGGTTTGGAAAAAGCAATTAGCGATATTCAGGCTTTGCGTAGAGAATTTTGGTCTGACGTTAAAGTACCAGGTTCTGCGGATGAGTTCAACCCAGAATTAGAAAAAGCGCACCGTGTTGCCGACTTTATTGAATTGGGTGAGCTAATGTGTATTGATGCCCTTAACAGAGAAGAAAGCTGCGGCGGTCACTTCAGGGAAGAGCACCAAACAGAAGAAGGTGAAGCTAAACGTGATGACGTTAACTTCTCATACGTAGCCGCTTGGGAATACAAAGGCGAGAGTCAGTTCGAGTTACACAAAGAAGAATTGAACTACGAAAATATTAAAGTAGCACAAAGGAATTATAAATAGTAGCAAGAGATGAGTATCAAGTATCAGGACTTGAATAAAAATCTGATACTCGATACTTGTTACTCAATACTTAAATCTCAACAAAATGAGTACAGGAAATATGAATTTAACGCTAAAAGTTTGGCGTCAAAAAAACAAAAATTCAGCTGGTAAATTAGTTGATTACAAGCTTTCCGAAATTTCTCCAGACATGTCTTTCTTAGAGATGTTTGACGTTTTAAACGAACAACTAATTACTAAAGGTGAAGAGCCAGTAGTGTTTGATCACGACTGTAGAGAGGGTATCTGCGGGATGTGCTCAATGTTCATCAATGGACAGCCGCACGGACCAAAAGACTTAGTAACTACTTGTCAACTACACATGCGTTCATTTAAGGACGGTGATACCATTGTAGTTGAACCTTGGAGAGCAAAAGCATTTCCAGTAATTAAAGATTTAGCGGTAGACCGTTCTGCTTTCGACCGTATCATTGCTTCTGGTGGTTTCGTATCTGTAAATACAGGTAATGCACAAGATGCAAATGCGCTTCCTATTCCAAAGGCACAAGCTGATGCAGCTTTTGAAGCGGCAGCTTGTATTGGTTGTGGTGCTTGTGTGGCTACTTGTAAAAATGCTTCGGCTATGCTTTTTGTTTCGGCAAAAGTATCTCAGTTGGCATTATTACCTCAAGGCCAGCCAGAGCGTTACCGCAGGGTACAAAGCATGGTTGCACAAATGGATGAAGAAGGCTTTGGTAACTGTACCAATACTGGCGCATGCGAAGCTGAGTGTCCAAAAGGCATTTCTTTGGAAAATATCGCCCGCATGAATAGAGATTATTTCAATGCAAAATTTGTTAGCGAAGAAGAAGTTTAATTCTCAACATCTTATAAATTTTTACCATCCCCAAGTCCGTTAAAAGGCTTGGGGATTTTTTTGAACGATAGCTAATTGCCACTGCACTAAACTGATGAAACAAGTAGTTAATGCGTTTTTCTAAAGTGATTAAAACTAGTCTGATAAATCCCTAACTGAAATTAAAAACCATTTACCCAATCTTCTTTCAAAAAAATAGTTCACTTCGTAACCAGTGTCATCTGTTGTAAATTGTATTTCAAATTTATCCATAGCCACCTGTTTTTTCTTTAATGCCATATTGGGTTCTTTTAGCTTACCAATCCCAATGTGGCTAATCTCCTTCGCTGAAATATAGTTTTCTTTTTGTTTTTCACCAGTTTCATCCATATTAACTATTTGGAGAGGGAATTTTATTCTTGTCCGCTGAAAAACCGAATCTGAATCAAACTTCTTAAAAAACTCAGTAAAATCCTCCTGTTGAAGGGCAGAGCCACCTTTGTTTGACATCGATGTGGTGTGATTTGTACTGGTATAGTTTTTGTTTTGATTGCAGCTCAACAACATGGCTAGCGTAAATGAAAAGATTATTGATTTTAACATCTTAGTTTCATAGTGATTTGTAAATATAGAAAAACTGCACACACCTTTCCAAGGAAGTAAAATATCGCATCAGGGCTATATTTCCAGACGGAGTCTTCGGCTGTTTTCTTGGATTTAAGTGACAGCTGAAATAAGGAACACTTAACTACACCGAGGAGGTATGTCTTTATACCGGATTGCAAATCCGTTGATAGGAAGTTCGAGATGCGCTGCGCTTAACATCTCGAACAGCGGGTCCTGCGGGACCTCCAAAAGAAAAACCAATTCCGGCAGCGGCACCGAATGAGGCAACATGGTAGCCGAACCTTCCTCCATCCATTTGTCCGTTATACACTTGCTTACCCTCAACATAAAGAACGCCAACAGATATAGCTGTCGCAGTATTCCCTAAAACACCTCCAAATCCAGCTAATGATTTCGCAGATTGGGCTGTTGCCCCCATTATGCCCGGGGTTCCAGAAGTATAACCCTGGCTCACTAACGATGCCATTTTACCATCGGCTGCCATAATAGCTCCGGCACTAGCGAAATCCAAACCAGTTCCAGCCCAGGGGAAAAGCTAACATCTCGAACAGCTGGGTTCCTAAAATACTATCTGCTAATCTAAAGGAACAGATGGAAGTAGGCAATAAACAGCAAGGCCCGATGGAACATTCCATTGGGCCTTGACTTTATCCTTACTACTAAGGTAGCTTAAGATATAAGGTATCTGGCTTTTGCTTTTGGAAATTAGTATTTTTAAGCACAAGCTCCAAACTGCCTTTGAATACTGAGTAAGATATCAAAGAATCATATCTGTCATAGTGCTTTAAAGTAGATTCGTTTTCGCCATCTAATTTTCTGACTTGAATCCCACTCTGAACTGTGGCGTTTCCATTAATGCGATATAGGACAATTTTATACGGCCTTCCACTAACATCAATTACTTTCAATTTATCGTTGTCGGTCTCAAACAAGTCAAAAGCAAAAAACATATAGGCTAGGTAAGCAATAAAGGATATAACAACCGCAAGAACAGCGACCTTTATAATTCTGTTAATATTTCTTGTCATAATAATTAAAGCCTGATTTAATCCACATTTGATCTCTAGGGTCATCACCATAAGGTGGCAACATAAACGTGGAGCTATTAGTTCCATAGGGTGTACTAGTGGTAGTCGTCCTGTAATTCTGCCACTGAGGCAAAGACGTTCCGGCATCCATTTGTGCCTTACCAGCCCGAATCAGCAAAGTTTCTTTAGGGAAGCCATATGCCCTGCCCACAACACCATAATGATGATTCCCGAAATCCTGAGATTCCATAGTCCTTCCCTCAAAGGAAAATGTTGTTTTGCCATCATTACCAAGGCCAATTATATGTTTTTTATCATTCTTATAATCCCAATCCCCACGATTTTTTACTAGCTTCCGAAATGTATTTGGGTTCCAGATATCATCAGCGATTGCAACATTTTTATCTAATAAATTTGAATAAACCTTATCCATATTAATCTTGCCTCCTAACTCACCAATTTTTTCCCCACCAGCACCAGTATTTTTGGAACTATATTTCTTATCTACATCTGCTTCGGTTTTAGCCTTTTCATGAACATACACTCCATTATCTCCATCATCAACATTTTTAAGTACCGTTCCGTACTTATCAAGATGAACCGATTCTGGACCCATCCCATCTGGGTCTATGAACCTTATTGGATTGTTGAACGCATAGTTGTATGGAGAATGCCTCCTCATCATCTCAGCCAACGGATCCACCACATTCCACCTGCCTATTACCGGATCGTAGAACCTTGCGCCGTAATCATACTGTCCAAGTTCGTCCTGCAGCTCCTTGCCGTTATAAAGGTATTTGTTCGTCCCACCAACCGCCGCCTTCCTCAGCCCGAAGGCGTAGTAGTCGTCACGCTGCAATATCCGCACAGCGCCGTTGTAAATATCGAAAGTTGTCCGCACATTTCCAAGGTGGTCCGATAGGTTGTATCTGTAGCTGTAGCTGCCGCTGCTGTTCAGCGCAACGCCCTCGGGCATCTGGATGAAGTCGATCACCCCATTGACATACTGGATCCCGTCCACATAGTCCGTGGTTTCAGTAGCGTTGGTAGTGGACACCTTCCGGAGCTTCCGCCCCGTGGCATCGTAGGTGTAGGACATGCTGAGTCCCGACCTGCTTGCCGCCTGCGGAAGGTTAAGGTGGTTGTAGGACAGCGCTGTGCCCGTGCGGCCATCGGTGGTGGCGTTGCCGTTGGCATCGTAGCCGTAGCTGCCCGTAAGCCCCGCTACCGACTGTAGCCTGTTGCCCACATAACTGTATGCCCTTGTCCCCGTGTTGTCCCTGTTGAGGCTGGCAATATTGCCCATCACATCGTAGACCAGCTGCTCGGCCATGCCAGTGGCCGTAGCGTTCAGCAGCCTGTTCAGCCTGTCGTAGCTGTAGGCGAAGCTGTTGGACGTGCCGTTGGTGTACGCCTGCCCCGAGATGTTGCCGTTGTACTGCGGCAGCGTGCCGTTATCGTACTTCAGCTCCATGGAGAATTCGCTACTGGTGCTGTTCCGCAGCCAGCCCCGCTCGTTGTAGCCGTAGCTGGTCTGCTGCATCCCGCCGGCCAGCCTCTTCTGCCCCAGCTGCCCGATCTCGTTGTACAAGTTCTCGCTGATCGTGGTAGGGGCGGCCCCGTTGATGCTGTGGGCGGTCGTCGTTGCCCGGCCCATGTGGTCGTAGCCGTAGGTAGTGGCAATGGTGGTGGCGGACGTCCCCTTGGTATGCACCCTGGTGCTGCCATTCAGGCTGCCGTCGAAGTTGTAGGTGTTGTCGGTAACGTCGGTGCCCTCCAAGTGGTGCTGCGACCAGCTGCGCACCACCCTGCCGTAGTCGTCGTAGCACTGCACCGTCCACAGCCACTTATCGGCGCTGCCCAGCACCTTCACCCTGCTGGCCGTGGGAAGCCCATTCAGCATCTGGCTGTAGCCAACAGGCTGGTAGGGGATCCCCGGTATGGCATAGTCGTCAAAGTAATGGATGGTATGGTACTCCACGATGGAGAAGGGGACCGGCTGGCAGGCCGAGGTGTAGCCCGTGCCAGAGGGGCCATCATCGCTCCTGCTCTCCCACAGCACCGTCTGCACGTCCAACGTGGACTGCAGCTGCTCACGGGTGTTGTAGCCCCCGTAGAGCCCGGTGATGATGGTGCGCCCGAAGGCGTCGTACTTGCTGAAAAGCCAGCGCCCCTGGCCGGCGAGCACCGCATCGCGGCTGTACACCACCTGGTCAAGCCCGTTGTACACCATCTCCTCCCTCCCCCTGCCGGGCACCTTCTTCTCGATCAGCCGTTTCCTTGCATCGTAATGGTAGCCGTAGATGAACTGGTCGAAAACCGCCTGCGTCTCCTCGAAGCTACCGATGTCCTGGCCGTTCTCGTTGACCGCAGGGGGAAGCACGTAGCGGAGGTTGCCAAGGTCGTCGTACACATAGTACGTACTCAGGCTTTTTGTGCTGGTCTCCCAGGTCCGCTTCAGCACTACCCTGCCATCAAAGTCCCTGTACTCTTCGGTAGTGCCGGCATTCCCATCGGCGGCCTTCCAGTTCTCGTCCCCGATGGTCGTTTTATAGAGCCTGCCGGGCTGGTAGTAGCTGGAAGTGGCCCCGTTGCCGGCGCTGTTGATGCTCCACAGCTTCACCTCGTTCGCCGAATTGGTGCCGTAGGCCGTACGGACCGTATGGTCGTCGGCAGCCCCGGCCGAGGGCTGCCATGCCGTGCCCGGGAAGCCCTGCTTCACCACACGGTTCAGGGGGCTGGCCTCGAACACCGTAACGCTGAAGGGGCTCACGTTCTGCACGACCCCCTGCGGCGCAGAGGCATAAAAGGACAGCTGGTCGGCTATCGCCGTGGGCCTGTAGCTCCCGCTGGAACCGCTGCCGGCAGCATAGGGAAGGTACTTCACCGGCTCCCTGCCCAGCGCATCGTAGGAAACGGGGGTAACGATGTCCGTATACGAGGGGCTGGCCCCGACCTCGACGGTCTGAAGAGGACGGCCCAGGCCATCAAAATATTGGATGGTCCGGTTCTCCTGGCACAGCGTCCGGGCATCGTTCAGGTTCTGTGCACTTACACCGGCGACCCTGAACGTGCGGGAAAGGATGTAGTTCTGGCCAGCACTGGGAACCGATGCCAATGGACCGCATGTTTGGGGAACTATAAAGACACGTAGGCTGCTCCCCGACGGGGCGTGGAAACCGTCAGTGAGCGTTACGCTGCCAGTTGCCGATAGCTCGGACTGGCCACTATATACAGAATAGTTCATGGCGCCCTGCGTGATGGGGCCCTGGGCCCGCGACAGCTGTCCACACAGCAGCAGCGCCAAGGTCGTGATTTGTAGATGAAATGTCTTCATGGCCTATGGTTTATAGTGGTAGTCAAATTTCTTGATGATATGCCCGTAATGGTCGCTGACCGTATCGAGCCTCCCAAAGCTGTCGTAACCGTAATAGGTCGTCATACCCTTGGCATCGGTCATGCTAGTCATACCAACTAAAGGCTTATAGGTATAGCTGGTGACCTGGGAGTATCGCAATAAATTACTTGCCTTAAGCAGGTCTACTGTATTTTTAATCTCGATATCTGTGGGATTTTTATTGGCAAGCTCGTCTATTAAAGAATGGCCTAATATTGAAACAACTGTCGTATAATCCGCATTTTTGATTTCTACTATAGGGTGTTGACCTTTGTAGCTCCACAGAAAACACACTGTAACACCGCCCCGCTTCCTTACTTCTGCCATATTGCTTTTAATGGTACCGTCATAACCAATATCAGCGTTAAATTTATAATAATTTGGAAGGACAACTAAAGAGTTAATTGCAACTGTATCTATATTTATGCCTTCGTAACTATACAATGAAAT
Source organism: Pedobacter sp. (assembly GCF_965249885.1). Taxonomy (GTDB): domain Bacteria; phylum Bacteroidota; class Bacteroidia; order Sphingobacteriales; family Sphingobacteriaceae; genus Pedobacter. The sequence continues at coordinate 1,607,056 of NZ_OZ252254.1, forward strand.
AGGCTGGCCCATATCATTATATTTTATTATTTCTCCATCAACAATTTTATTATTAACATGACTTTCTTTTCGTATCGGTAAATCGACAATATTCTTTGCAAGTAATGTTGCAGTATTAAATCCTGTGCTTACATCATAATGACTTGGGTAACTGATGCGCTGATGTGATGTCTGTCCATCACTTCCATATGTCCAGGTATCCGTTAACAGATAAAAGGCATTCTTATCGTAACCATAATCTTTGCTTTGTATTACTTTCTTCACGCCTCCACTATCATAAGAATATAAGGTGTCTATCTCCTTACTTTTCAAATACCACTCTGTATAAGTTCCATATTCCTTTAAATTAAAGCTTCCCGGATAAGGTGTAGATCCATGTTTTAGTCCAATTAAAGAAATTGATTGACCATCATAATCTTTATAAAAAACCTGTTTTGAGGATATAGGCCTATATCCACTCGTTATATACTCATAAACTTGCTTCTTTTGCATCAACCCAGATCGCCAATCGCGATAAATTATCGGAGCAAATGGGTAAGAACTCACCGTATAACTGATAAAATCATAAAGGTCATGTGAGTAAGTATATTCCGTCTTATAATGTTTGCTATCATCTAGATACTCAACAATGTTTGTATATCTGACCATCTGACCATCACCACCGTTTAAAGGTGCGGCACTTTGAGACACTCTTCTAGTAACATTTGGTAAACTAACGGTTGATATTATGCCAGATGATCCACAAGCAATCTTAAAAACATGCATAGGTAAGTTTAGAATGTATCCGCTAGAATGATTAATATTCGAAAATTGACTATAAGAAAATGAGCGCAATATTTGCCCACCAAAACTATCAGTATCGATAATTTTTTTAACCCTCAGTGCTCCAACAATAACTTGATTATTAAGATTAGGGATCTGCTCATCCCAAGTTAAGATTACAGAGAAATCAGGATCTGGATTTTCAAAGGAAAAATTGATTGTTGTAGTAATTTTATAAGTTCCCTCTGGCAAGTTATAAGATAGGTTTGCTTGATTCAGCATGAGCGAAAAGCTAGGGTTTGATATTCCTTCAACCACAGTCATTAATGGACAATCGAAACTCGACACATTTCCACTACAACCAGTATATTCAAAGTTTACATAGGTTGGGTTTGGCCCAACTGTAAAAGTTCGGGAATAGGTGTTGAAACTTCCTGGAACAAGATTCGACGGTGTCTTAAGCAAAGCAATATACTGCTGATTAAGCCCAGAAAACTGAAAATAATCTAAATCTCCGGTAGCTATACTTGATTCCGAGACTTTATTACTTTCGTAAGAAAAATCTGTTGCACCCCCAGTAGGATATTTGATTCTCGTGAGCGTGCGAGCTTGGGCATAGAGCGAATCCACCCTTCTATCAGCTCCCGGCAAATATCCTGAAGAACCACCGTTTACTATGCTTGCCTTTATCTTTGGACTAAGAAGGTAGCCATTTGGGGCATTATTATAGAACCCCCAATAGTCCTGAGACGCAGACAACCTACTTGGCAGATCTAAACTATTGTAAGTGAAGGTATGCGTTTTTGGATTGTTTTCTGACGCATCCCTCTCTTCTAGACTAGCTAAATATAGCCTTTTATAAGAAACTGTATGAGGATTACCGCCAAGTACCTGCGGAATAGTTATAAGATTAGGTTCTGTCGGACTTGTCCAATAGGCCGTATTAAATTTATACGTTTTATATAGCTGTCCCATCTTATTCTTTATCCGAATTTTGTCTAAGGCAGGACTTCCCCCTATGACATCTTCTCTAAGCGTAGGTAATGTCACAAACTCAATGTCTGCATTCACTGTTGAGATCTTTTGTATAATGCTCTTGCTGCTCACATTTACGTATGTGGAATAGTTGAGTTGATTAGTTGCATATTCACAGCCGCTGTCACCCACATAGTCTTGCATCTCTCCCCCTCTCCCAAAGTCGCTAGAAATCACAGAATTATAGAAAAACTCTAATAAACTACCATCTGGATGCTTAATTTCTGTAGGCTGCCACATGGTAATATGTTCAGGAGTAGCCTCACCAGATGATATATTGGCATTAGGCGTAAAATTTAATACAGTTGAACTATTGAATATGTCATGAGCGCTACGCTGGCGATTTTCCGTCTGCCCAAAGAAACATTTAACCCCATTAGGCAATGTAACTATCCACTGTACGATCTTTCCATCAGTGTCGGTATTGAAGGCCAATTTTACTTGACTTTTCGGAAGCTGCACAAAAGCCTGCTGCTGCTGGTCATAATAAAATTTACCAGAATAGCCCATTGCTGAAAAATAATAGAAGTCGGGTTCCACATCCAGTTCATTTTGATTTATCTTATAATAGGCATTAATCTTCTCCGGGCTGGTTTCGGGATAACCGAAAATGATATTGGCTTTTATAGATGTATACAAATAACCATTTAACGTACTATAATCATCGGGTAGGCCATGTACAACACGGTAGAGGCTAGGCCCCGTTGACAAGCTCCAACCAATTCCAACCCAAGAAGCGACTTCCTCCACCTTAATTCCAGAAGAATTGTAAGAAATTGATAAAGGAAGAGAAAGTGTCCCCGAATTAGCAGTGTAGAGAGGAATACTAATTACTGGAACTCCTGAGGAATAATTCATTGGAAATTCCAAATATTTACCCAAAGCGCTTACTTCTGGTGAAGGTGGAACCACATTTGTAATGTTCAACTTGTCCAAACTTTGGGCATACAGCTGCCCATGGCAATATAATAATAGAAAACAAATTAGGGCAGAGATGTATTTTTTTTTCATAAAGAAATATTTTGTGCAACTTCTTAATTATTTAGAATATTTACAATGTTTTTCTGCCAACTGCTATTATTGCGGTGCGAACTGGTAGTTTTACTGTGCGAATACAAATTCGCTTTATCCCATTTTCGTTAATTAAAGTAATAATATTGAAGACAGGTGAATATTCGAGTCTTTCTACACTAGTGTGTCAAGCCACATTCTACTGTAATCTCATAGAATCTTGTTGCATATAGTAAGCCTTAAGTTTGCCTACAGCTCTTTGTTATGTTTTACTCCAGTTCGGGATGATTGTTGGTACCAACTACGCCGCCTTCAGCAATCGAGGGCGTAATATAGTTACGCAGCAATCCAGCGAAGCAGCTCTGTAGAAATCAGAAGTTGCACTACACTAAAAGTGGAGTGCGAGATTGTAACTGTAATTATAGCTGCGTTATGGATCAGCGCTACTCCACCCGGTGCGTGTCTATACAGTTGGCATATTGGATCCCGTCCACATAGTCAATGGTGGCTAACTTAACCTATAGCCTTTGGCAAAACATCTTATATCTTATTACAATAGCCATACCAAGTTCGAGATGCGCTGCTCTTAACATATTGAACAGCAGGTATTTTTACATCGCTGGGCTTTTTTCTAATCATCAACTTCTATTCTTATAGTTTTTGGTTGAATTTGTAAATTTGAGATAGAATCAACGGCATTCAAAATTTGTTTTTTGCTGTACTTAAAAAGAATCCCATATCCCGGTGGGGGTATAAAAAAAATTCCGTTTTTTTGCTTTAAAATATCATCTCCATTTCTTGAAATAATTTTAAGTGTATCTCTATTTAATTTATATAGGCCATAATCCAAACTATCAAAGTCAAATTCAACATGTTTTGTAACAAAACTTCCATAGTTAAAGGCTTTAACAATATTGCCTTTTAGATAAAAAGTTATATAGCCATTAGTTTCTTTAACAAAATCCTTTTTTATTCTTTGAGATTCTAGTCTATCTAAAATCTTTGAAATACCAGGCAGTTTATTCGATAACTTACCATTTTCTACATAAAACCACCCCCAATCTGCCTTACCGTAAGAAGAAACTAATGCGACAAAGTCTTTAGATATTCTTATACTCCCTTTATTACCAATTTCATAAGCCGTTATTTTCCCCTTATTATTTTTAATAATACAGTAATGAATTGAAAAGTTTCCTAAATGTCCTTTATGAATAATCTGAACTATATACAAACCCCTTTCGGGATATTTTTCTAAAGTATCGAGTTCTTGAGATTTGTCAATATCAATTTTATTTAAAGACAAATCCTTATCAAAGCTTTGGCACGAGCTTATGAATAATAATATAAATATTAGATAACAAAAATTCATTATATCCAAAATAGTGTTTATTATCTTATAGCCTTTCTTACTCTATTATCTCTACTATAATTTGAAGGGAAAATGCCCAACGAATAATCAAAATAACCTCTCGCTATTGCCTCTCTATGACTGGGTTGATTAGAAAAAGTTTTACTGTCTTTAAATATATAATCATATACGTTGTATAATTCAGCACCTAAAAGCGCATCGCTAACACTTATTTCGACCTTGCCTGATGAATTAATTGTACTCATACTGGCACCCCATAAATAATTTAATGCTTCGTGGTTGTTCATATAAATTCCATTCATATTTATTAGCTCCCCCGCTTTAAATTTGCTTTTATAATCTAATGAGCCTCTATTTGATTCTTTAGCAACGTCATAATAACTATCAACATTTTTTGTTCCATTATCAATTATTGATTTTTGCACATCAGTATTAAAGCTCTCATTAAAAACACCATTAAAGCTTGCGCCTCCAGGTTTACCACTCCTTTCATTTTCTCTAGGATCACCTCTTATCGATTCCACACTCAAAACACGATGAGCTGACTTAACCGAAGAAACCTGAGTTTTTCCTCCTTTATTATTAGTACTTGCTATTTGCTCTTGTTCTTTTTTATCGGACACAAGATATAATCGTTTATCGTCAATTCCATCTGTACCTATTTTATTTCCTTTCTCATCTAAAAAATCTCCCCAGAACATCCCGTCGGGATCAATAAAACGTATCGGGTTATTCCTTGCATAGTTATATGGTGATCTTGACCTATCAAGTTCCGCCAACGGATCCACCACGTTCCACCTCCCAATCACCGGATCAAAGAACCTTGCGCCGTAATCGTACTGTCCAAGTTCGTCCTGCAGCTCCTTGCCGTTGTAGAGGTATTTATTCGTTCCGCCTATTGCGGCCTTCCTCAGTCCAAAGGCATAGTAGTCGTCACGCTGCAATATTCGTATGTCATTGTTGTAAATATCGAAAGTTGTACGCACATTTCCAAGGTGGTCCGAGAGATTGTAGATATAGGTATATACACCACCATTGTTCTGCGCCCTGCCCACTTCGGTCTGGATGAAGTCGATGACACCATTGTTGTACTGGATACCATCTATATAATCTATAGTATTACCATTAAGCTGTTCTATACCCGGACCGCCACCAGTAATCACGCCGTTCTCATCTTCTGCCGCTTCCTCGTCACCGGGAACAAGAACGACGTCCGCCTTCCTCAACTTCCTTCCCGCAGCATCATAAACATATCGGAAATAACCCTCCCTCATCGGCATGCCGACCTTCGTGGGAAGGTTGAGATAGTTATAATTGATCGATGCCCATGTCTTGGCATCTAGCGTGCAACTGCCATTGGCATTATACTGATAGGAGATTGCAAAGGGTGTACCTTCTTCTTGGTCGTCATTTTCCTCACTGCCAGAACTGCTTCCGGTGCCTCTCACTATTCGGTCAAGCCTATTTCCCGTATACTGATAGGTCATTAGCCCTTCAGTATCACGCTGCAAAGTCTGTATATTTCCCATCACATCGTAGGTAAGCGTTTCGCTCATCGATGGCGATAGGCCACTGATTAATCGGTTTAACCGATCATAGTTATAGCTAAAGGTATTACTGGTCCCATTGGTGTATAATTGTGTAGATATGTTCCCATTGTACTGCGGCGACGTGCCATCATCATATTTCAGCTCGATGCTGAACTGTCCGCTCGCACCATTTCTTAGCCAACCTCGCTCGTTGTAAGTGTAGGCAGTAGACTGCATTCCGCCAGCCAGTTTCTTCTGCTTTACCTGTCCTATCTCGTTGTAGACGTTCTCACTGATAGTTGTCGGCGAGGCGTTATTGATGGCCTTGCTGGTCTGCAATAGTCTACCTACATGGTCATAAGTATAGGCAGTGGCAATAGTAGTTGTAACATTGCCCTTAACGTGCGTACGCTTAGAATTTTTCACACTTCCATCAAAATTATATTCGATATCAGTGCGGTCGCTACCACCAAGATGATGCTGTACGTGTGACTGCACCACCCTTCCCTCATTATCGTAGTAGTTTACCGAAAGCAGCATGGTAGACATTTCATGGTCTAGTACCAGTGTCCTGGTGGCCGTGGGCAATCCTCTTGTCATTGTACTGGCCAGGGCAGTCGTACCGAAAGGCACAAACGTGAATGTATTATTTGGAAAAACGTAGTTGTCGTAATAGCTGATGGTAAGGTTATGACTTAGCGCCACCCCAGGATAGCAACGATCAGTAGTATAGCCAATTCCTGTGGATATACGCTCCTCCCACTGTTGTGACTGCGCTGACACAGATGTCTGTACCGGTACGCGATCTGAAACCCCTGCTGTGGTGCCAGGCTTCTCGTATAGACCAGTAACTGCCACCCTACCAAAAATATCGTACTTTGTTACAAGCCACTGCTGGGGGGTCTTCGCCCGCTGTACGGCATCTTGGGTCAGCACCAGCTGATCCAATTTATTGTACACCAGGTATTCCCAGCCCTTTCCGGGAAGCTTTTTCTCGATCAGCCTTTTCCTTCCGTCGTAATGGTAACCATAGATGAACTGGTCAAAAACAGCCTGCGTTTCATCGAAGCTAGCGATGTCCTGCCCGTTTTCGTTCACCGCAGGCGGCAATACGTAGCGAAGGTTGCCAAGGTCGTCGTACACGTAATATGTACTAAGGCTCTTCGTTGCCGTCTCCCAAGTCCGCTTCAGCACCACCCTGCCTTCAAAGTCTTTATACTCGTCGACTGTACCTACATTGCCGTCGGTAATTTTCCAGTTCTCGTCCTTGGTGGTCGTCTTATACAGCCTGCCGGGCTGGTAGTAGATGGCAGTGGCACCGTTACCGGCAGAATTGACCGTCCACAGCTTCACCTCATTCACCGCATTGGTTCCGTAGGCCGTACGCACCGTATGATCGTCGGCACTATTTGGAGCGGGTTGCCACGTAGCTCCAGGAAAGCCCTGCTTCAATATGCGGTTGAGCGGGCTGGGCTCTAAAATCGTGAGGCTGAACGGACTGGGAGTCTTCACCACATTGGCCTCCCAGCTGCTGCCAACTTGATAATACTGCCCCTGCGTGGTAATGCCGGAGGGCTTGTAGCTCCCATCACTTGCCGATTGCTCGGCATATGGAAGATACTTCTTAACTTCCCGCCCCAAAGCATCGTATTCGAACACCTGCACAATATCCTTCTTCCCAGCGCTGCCCTGCCAGCTCACCGTCTGAAGTTGGCGGCCCAATCCGTCAAAATACTGGATGGTACGGTTGGCCTGTTCCACCGGAAGGCCGTTCAAAGAGGCTGCAGTCGTCTTCCCCGGAACCTTTACCGCAGTTTCCACTATGTAATTCTGATTGTTTGAGGGGGTTTGGCTGTATGTTAGGTGGCCACAAAGCAGCAGCACCATTGCCAAATTAAATTTATTTAAATAGTTTTTCATTGCTATCATATTTATTGACAAACGCCTTCTTCTATGATTACTCCCTGTTGAATCCTATACCATTTATTAGGGCCATTGTTAACCGTTTTAAAAAAAGTATAATAACCATCTGCTATTGGATATTGCATCGTGCTATCAGAAAAACACTTCACCAAGGCCTGCGGATCATTATAATAATATAGAGGTACTATATCCTTGTCCATATCTGCAGTATATCCACATAAAGAAGTCAAGTTTTCGAAATGCACCATATTATTACTTTGGCCATTTTGAAGTGAATTATCTCCTACTTCCCCTTCATCAATTGCTTCGGCGTCGCAACTGGCAAGTTGTGTAATACTATAGTTCGGGCTATATAATAGTTCAAGCATATAATTAATTAGCTCACCGGCGTATGGCGGTTCATTGGGCGGTGAGGACGGGATTGGTCCTATATATTCTCTCTCTATCAGATATTCCCCTAATTCCTGTCCACCTAGTACACTCAATGTAATGACAGATCCATTGTGGTAACGATACTGAACGTTTACTGGAGATTGTTTTACAAAGTGGCCTAATGGATCTTTAGTGACCTTAACAAAATAAGTTAGATACACTTCTCTATAATTACCATTTGTCACTTGTCTTAAACCACTACTACATAGAGATACATAAGTACCTTCTAACGTGCACTCGCCCTCTTGATTCGCATAAGCCTGTCCATTTTGGCTTATATCGGCGTAAGCCTGAAGATCTGCATCTGACTGTGATATGATTGAAGTATATTTACCCAATGGAACTGTGTATACTTCTTCGGAACCATAAAATCCTGACCCACAATTATTTTTATAAAACTTCTGGGATATTGAAATACTATGATAAATTTTTGGGCGGGTGTAATAATTATAGCTCTTAATAATATTGCTCTGTTGATCTTTTATATGATTTAATCTCTGGAAGTTATCATACTCATAAGTCGACAACATTCCTTTTGCATCTTTTTTACTAATTATTCCTACTAAAGGCTCATAACTATAAGTAGTAACCATACAGTTATAACTCATCAAATCGTTTCTAAGAACATCAAGAAAAGTGTGATAATCCTCAATACCGGGAATATCTGGATGTAGGATGTAATTGCTATATTCATCCAACGGAATAGCAAATATATTTTCTATTGTGGCGTAATCAACTCCTTCTATTACAGCTACTGGATAATTTTTACCGTAGCTCCAAATATAATTAGTCTTTACACCGCCATTCTTAGAAAAGCTTAACACATTTCCTCTATCATCATATTTAAAATATTCAAGCCTCACCTCTGACGCATTACCTTCCACTTGGGTTTTTACAAACTTAGGAAGGATGAGTGCCGTGTTACTGCTAAGGTTTTTGGCATACTCAGTACTTAAGGTTTCTTTCAACACATTTTCCAAGTAAATTTCCTGTTTAATAATGGGAGAAATTATATTATGTTGTACCATCTCATCATATGTATTAGCAGTAGCAAAATCATATGGATAAAAATTAGTCAAACCACTTGTTTGTTGATCACTTCGCTGCAATTTCTCTGTTTTTAATTGCTTAAAATTATCGTAAGTGATCTCTCTAACCGAAGCTACCGGGTTGAGACCAAAAATGTCATACTTCGTATTCGTTACCTTAACCGGCAAATAGGCATAAGTATAATTTTTATAAGCATCACCTTCGATATAAATATCATTAGAACCAGGGCATATCCTAAATGACTTTGATTTGATGGCCCTTGTAAACTGAATAGATTTATTAATTGCCTGATATTCTGTTTCTGTTTTCTCTACTAGCAAATCTGTCGCTGTATAATGTTCCACTTTATACGCTTTCCCTCGCTCTTCGTCTAATGAAGTGTAAACATTATATGGACTTACCATCATATTAATAGAAGTATAATGTTCATCCATATGCCCATTATCAAAATTGGTAAAATAGTGTATGGTATAACTACTATTATTAAGCTTTTCTACCACTTCACTATACCCTATATGAGAGCCCAAACTATTAGTTGATCCGGGGAGATGAGACAACGAATTGAACAGGTTTTTCTCGTAATAAGCTGTAGAAGTGGCAGACCTAACCTTGAAATTTTTAAATAAATACTGAAATTGACCGCCAAGTACACCGCTTGAAGTTAGGGAGTTGAAAGCTTTTGAATTTTTATAGGCATTGACATAAAAATACTCCTTCACCATGTTATTAGTTGGATTAGCTGCATCATAAGTGGTAATTTTCCTAATTCTGATGCCCCCAACATTACCCGAATAGCTTTCTAATGCGTCCCTTCCTTTTGACAATTGTTGACTAGCACTATTAGCTTCATATTCAAATTTTGTAAAGCCTCCTAAAGGATATGTGATCTTATTCAGCATGCCTTGTTGTGCATAGTTGAAATTGGAAGCTCTAGAGTTATAATAGATTGAAGGATTGTTCTCCCTATCTGTAATATTAGCGAGCATGCCATTGTAAAAACCCCAGTGATCTACTTTGCCAGAAAAATAGGGTACCTCATCCATAGCATTGTATTCAAAAACATAAGGCGTATTGTACTCTCCCAAACTACTTCCTTCCTTTACGGATTTCAAAGTTAACCTCTTATTCACCCCTGCTTCATACGCAAACTGAAATGATTTCACAATTGCGCCGCTATTGTTTTTGATTTCGATATTATCTAGCTTATACCATTCTAATCTTCGTGCTAGCCATCTTACCCACGCATCGCTGTGTACATCCGTTTGAGATACCGACGTAGGGATATTCACAGGGACGGAAGATGTCTGTTCGTCATAGTATAAAATTGGAAATATTCTTTTGTAAAAGTAACTTGGCTTATCAATGCCCCCAGCACCTCCTATATTTCGATCATACCTGAAATGCTGAGCAATGATTTCATAAATGCTTCTTGCAATGGTTGCACCACTAGCGCTCAAATAATAGTCTTTCCCAAAATCGAGCTCACCACTCGGGGATCTATTAAAGTTAATTGTACCTGTTAAGCCTACAATTCTTTTAAGATAGATCGGTGAATTTAGCCTACCTATATAATCTTCTCTGAAAGAGCCACTAGATAACCCGCAAGGGGGAACCCAAAAACCACTGCCACTCCCTCCAGTTCCAAAATTCTGACTAAAACTTTGCGATAGCTGGTTGATGAATGCCCCTCTCTCATATTCAAATGATACTTTCTTACCTGATGGCTCTACGATTTCCTTTAAGTACCATGCATCCGCCTGCCAAAAATCTTTATCCTGATTAACGAAATCAATACTATATTCAATAAAATTGCTACTTCCTCCGTATACATATTTTGTTCCATCTGTGTCAACAATGGTAAAACCAGCAAAGGTTTTTGAATAACCCAAATTTTGCAATATACTACCTGGGACTGGCTGAAAGGGTACTGGCAAAAAGCTACCACTAAAAATAACCTTTATCGCACGATCACTTTTCACTTTCCACGTCCCATCCATATCTAAATAAAATTTGCCGGAACCATTTGGAAAAACGAATGAGAATTCATCAGGTTCTATATCTGAATTTAAGCCTGCGATTTCCTTAACATACTCTTCATTATTCCATAACGATGGATTTAAATATGGAACATTAAAATAAAATCCAAAGTTACTTGCATTAGAAACTCGTTCATCAACGTCGTCTGTGAGGTAAATACTGGTTTGCTGCGCCCTTTCTAACGTATTAAGGTCATCAGGAAGGCCCTTAACAGTTCTAGTAATTGCTCCTCCCATTGAAATTGACCAATTTGCGCCAACCCACCCGGGGTGGACGTCGGGCCGAAACCCACTTGCGTGATAGCTTAATTTTATAGGTACAGCGATTTTACCTTCCAAAAAGGTATATAAAGGCACTTCAATATTTGGAATACCTGTAAAATAAGATACTGGAACTTCACCAAATAGACCGAGACTGCTCATATTTGGTGTTTGAATACTGACTTGATCTTTCTCTGTTATTTTTTGAACATTCAATTGTGCATATGCAATGGAATAAGATAATATGCACCATACCATCAATATTGACCTTTTGAAAGAGATATCTCTAGCCATCCCCTTTATAGAAATGACAAAAAATGAAAAAAATCTAAGCATAGTTTACTCCTATAAATATTAAGATATAATTTATGAGCATTGTTATACCTATCGATAACACTCTCATTAACTGAAGCTAAAGTGATTTTTTCTACATTACAATTTTTTTTGCCAACGCTCGTTTTCGAGCTGTGAGCGACTTAAATTGCGGTGCAAACTTGTAATTTCGGAGGGTAAAGTGTTTTCAGAAAAACACTAAAATCAATGTAATTTAGGATAGAAAAAACCAAATTCTTCTTAAAACTCAACTCCAGAGAAAAAAACTCTAAAAACTGTTACTCATTTGGAACATTGGTAAGTACATAGCAATTAATATAACACCAACTGCTAAGCCAAGAAAAATAATGATCAAAGGTTCCAACAGGCCGCTGATGGCATTAGTCTTGTACTCCACCTCTTCAGTGTATTGACTGGCTAACTGTTCAAAAAAATATTCCAATTTATTGACCTCTTCAGCAATCTTAATCATTTGAATGAACTTAGGCGGATAAAATTCACTCTTAGCTAGCGTGGCAGAAAGTGCACTTCCTAGTAGGATATCTTTCTCCGCCAAAATCAGTGACTGTTCAATTGGATAAAAAGAAATCATCTGCCTTACCATTTCAATAGCATTAAGCAAAGGAGTGTTAGTTCCTGTTAGCAGGCGCATCGTATTGGCAAAACGAGCCAAATAAATTTTCTTAACGATTTCTCCTACAACTGGGATTTTAAGTATGAAAACAGTAGACCATCTTTTGAACCAATCTGCTTTTCTGGCCCATAGGTATAATGTGATCAGCAAAATCGGCAGAGAAAGCAAAAGATAGATATTTTTGTCAAACCAATCTGAAAAGCTTACGATCAGCGATGTAATATAAGGCAGTTTACCACCAAAGCGCTTAAAAACATCGGCAAACATAGGCACTACAAACTTAATCATGAAAAAGATTGCTGCAAACGAAGTGGTTAATACCAGTAGAGGATAGGTAATGGCTCCTATAATCTTTCTCCGCTGAGTTATTTTGTTTTTGTAATACTTTGCTAGTTCTAATAATACTTCCGCCAATCTTCCCGTTTCCTCGCCTATGCGCACACTATAATATTCGTAACTACTAAATTTGCCTCTCTCTCTTAGCGCTTGTGAAAGCGAATTTCCTGCAAGCACTTCAGCCTGTATCGCATTAAAAAGCAATCTATCTTTATCACTAGTGTAAGAACTTGAAGACAGTTCCAACGCTGCTTTAAGTGCAATGCCCGATTTTAACAATGTGCCAAGTTCATTGTAGAATGCTTCCTTTTTCTTATCCGGCAACTGCCCATCACCAAACGATATATCCCTGCTTAGTAATTCACGTAAATTACTCCCACTTGTAGCGTTATGCTGTTTGGACTTTTTGTTAGGCGACCGAAAGTTAGAGATATCTACGGTAGGCATATCAATGAAATAGATTTTGTGAGCTATAATGTTTCGAAAAAACCATTGGAATTTTGGCTTGATTGGAAAGTTCTACTTTAAACTTAACCAAATCTACCGTGTCGGCCTCCGATGCTTCAACTCCTTCAAATACCATATAGAGATCGCTAACCGCCACTTTCAAAGTGTCGATTCTCCCAGGATCTACTTGTCGTAAAATATAATCATCTTCAAATAAATAAGAGACCCTCGTACTATCCGATTGGCATAATATACCATCTCTCAGTTGGAGCAAAACGGTCGCCTTCGCTATATCCTTGCACAGTACCTGCTTCATAGATAACACAGCATCTGCACTTTCATTTTTTTCTTGAAATTTCGTATAATATGTTGCTATAATACCGTATGCTGTGTAGCAGATACTAATACATATTGCCGAAAGTAACATGGCAACAGTTACCTCCAGTATGGTATATGCCCTAATTTTCTTCATTTAATTTATCTACAAACCAACAACGATACATGGTGATTTTACGTCCTTCCTGTATAGCGGATATTTCCAGCTGTGACAGACCAGCCGCCACTGCCGGCATCACCCTTAGCTCATAACCGATGCTATCTAAAATTAAAACTTCCTCATCAATCTGCCCTTTATTTTTCACGTCAGCTGCAATTAAACGTATCTGATTTTCCGCCTTGATCTTAGCAGAAGACACACCGGTGTTCATTACATTAGCAAAAACATGCATAGCTATAGTAAACACTATTACAATAATAACCATGGCAATCAACACTTCTATTAAGGTAGAAGCTTCTAATTTTCTTTTGATCAATCCAACCATTGCAGCACCTTGTTTTCTTTTTCTTTCCCAAATAATGGTGAAGTCAAATAATACTTACTTCTAGCCTTGCCATTAAAGGCTACATCAATTAAGAAATTCTCGTATAATGTTTGGGCAGTTTGCATAATAAAACGATTACAGGACACTTTTCCATTAACGACTATTCCTTTTTCAAGTTTCAATAGACCTGCACAGAAAACTTCCCCTTTAACTTTCACATCTTGCTCTAAACTTACCATAGTTTGCATAGAAGTGCGCTCTTTTTCAAAGCTAAATATGGCTCCAGCGAAACTAGATCCTTTCCCAAGCAACAATTGAGGTTGATTAACTGAATTGGATGTTCTGATCAATCCTATTACTGAAGGATAGTCAAATGCCACTTTTTCTGACACCAATAAACTATCGCTTGCAAATAGTTGGCATCGCCCTTTAAAACCTTTCTCCACTTTAATCTTAGGCGCATAAACTTGTACATTGCTTAGCTTCGCATTGGCACCTATGGTAATCAATGAATCACTAGTCAAAACGATTTTTCCACTTAACGATACGTTATCTAGCCTAGCATCTTTTCCTAAATAAAGTTGACGTGGTGCTCCTCCAAATGGGAGCTGCATATTTTGCACTAAATCAACTTTCCTAGCTTCGATATGTTCTAGGTTATATCGTAAGCTCGAAAGCACCTCTTCATCCAAACCTGATAGCTCACGTTTACTATCTTTAATTTTTCCTTCATAAACTAGCCGATCTCCAGTATAAGGCTTTCCTTCGGCATAAGCCTGACGGAGCCCGGATTTAGGCATCATTATATTGCCAGTTATCCTAGTGCCACCGCTTATTGACAGTGGCCTGTCTTCGTCACTTAAATACAACGTAATAGAATCAGGAAGTTTTCCCAAAAGAAACTTGCTTTCAATGGTGTCACGTTCTATGAAAGCCCGCATCTCGACCAACTCATAAATCCCCCAAAAATCCCTATTGATTGAGATACTGTCCGTACCAAAACCATATAAATCTAATTTTTCAATGCCATTCTTTTGATTTTCCTTTAAGACGTAAACCATACCAGACTCTAAATTATCAATTAAGCGCTGATAGCGTACCACTTTTAGATAACTATTGCGATAATGAGCTGCCAGCATAATCAGTGAAGCAGAAACAACCGCAATAAAAAAAGCGATAACTATAGCAAAATAAAGTGCCCCAGCTCTTAGCATCCGATACTATTTATGCTTTTTCCAGAACTTCCACCATGAAACTCCGTTTCTCTTAAACTCCACACCTTTACGATACGTTAATACAACAACACTATCTCCGTTAATCACTTTTCGTAATTTACCGCTAAGCTTACCATGTGAATATTTTCCTTTCTCAATTAGCGTACCGTGCTCATCGTATCTGTAAAAATCACCGTGTTCCAATCCGGCGTTAAAGTTAATTCTAGAAATTAAACTACCATCGTCTCTCCATTGTTTCCATTCTCCATGCTTTAGTCCGTTATTAAAGTTCCCTTGTTCCTTCAACTGTTTATTTAAATAAAAGCTAGTGTACATACCGTTTAATACTTTCCCACTATATCCGCCATTAGTGATATTAATTTGGCTGCCGGCTAACCAATAGTATGGGCGCCCTACTTTAGCCTTATCCAACTTTACTTCAGGGGATAAAGTGAAAAAAGAAACCTGATAATCAGGAAAAGAAAGATGATGCTGATAGGCTTCGGAGTTAGCCATCTTTAAGTACGACTGCGAACTAGCATTGAAACCGGTAGTCAAGATGATCAAAGTCAAATAAAAAATATTGTTTTTCATCTATTTAATCTTTATAATTTTTGTTTCGCCCTGAAACTGTATTTTCAATGAATCAACAGAATTCTTCAATAGTTTCAGTCCATAAGCACTCTGTCCTTCCTTTAAAAGTACAGAGTTTCCATTCACTGTAAGGAGCGCTGTTTTTTGTTTAGTATCTGGATTATTGATATAGCCACCATATGATATCGTTGGCCAAACCACAGGCGATTTTATAGGTATTAATTTTGCTCTATTTACAGCACTGACAGGTTGAGCATCTTTTTTTTCATAGTCACTTTCATAGCCTGCAACTACCTTAAACGGATCACGATAATTAAGATCAAGGCTTACTTGATCGTCTTGGTGGTCTATTATCTTAAAATACTGCGGCTTAGAACTCGATGTAATTAATGATGGCTCATCATCCTCACTAGCGGCTGCGTAGACACGATAAATAATAAGCCCCCATACTGCGGCCACACAAACAATTAATACATAGGTAAATGCCTTTCCTTTCAATTTATTGTATGTTAAATGTAAAGAAATTACTCCACGAACCTTTGTTGCCTGCCCTGTCAACCGCTCTAACCCGCCAAGATAAAGCTTCCCCACTTTCGCCGACCGTCAATAAAGAGCTATTGTTGCTTACTACCTGTGGAAAAGAACTGTTATATGGAGTAACCATATCACTTTTATAAAGTCCCAACTCGTACTGCACTGCATCATTAACTGCACTCCAACTCAAACTAATAGGTTTGCTAACTGTTTGCCCGTTAGCTGGCGTGTTCAAAATCACTTGAACTGGAGGCGTTGCATCATAAACAATATTTCTAACGGTAGACCATTTGGAGCTTTCATTAGTATTCTCCGCCCTCACACGAAGCTGGTAACTTCCTTCCTGAGGCAGCATATATTGATAGCTAAGATTGTCGGTGACTGCATTCAAAGTTAAATTATTTTCATTCAAAAAATTGTTTTTATCGATTTGCAACCTGTAGCCTGTTGCGCCGTAAAGCTTCAGCCATTGAACTGGAATAACGGAATTATTGGTAAAAATTTGTCCTACTGGTGAAGTTACTTGCAACGTTTGATCGCTAAGTGATGAGGGGTGTACAGTAAAGCTTTTAGTAACATATGCTGTTCTGCTACTGCCGTTCTCGGCACGAATACGCCACTGGTAATTTCCAGGATCAAGCGTATAAACAAACTTGTCGGACTTGACCAAGGTATCTAAAATCATTTTTTGAGCCGAAGCAAAAGATGGATAAGCCACTTGTAACCGATAGCGCAGGGCATCTGAATCCAGCTCCCACCAAAAGGTTAATTGATAAGAATTGGTTTCCACTCCGTCAGCGGGTGCTATAGCATTAAGCGTCTTATTTTCTAGCGATGGCTCAATGAACTCTTTACACGAGATTAATACTGTTAAAAAACCGCAAACTGCAAAAAAAAATGTTTTTCTCATCATCATATATTAATGATATCGGTTGTGAAATCAGCATGGATTGCCATCAAAATCAAAAAGTAATTGATGGCTTTTGATATGGAATAACTCTCAAAAGTCTTACTTGTCTTCTTAATAAGCATATCTCTTCTTCTATCTAGGAAGCTTTTTTTGTATACCCCTCCCAATGGGACGATATATTGCTGATTTGCATCGATAATGATATTGGTACCATCAAATGCTGATATCTTCTTGTAATTCACTAAAAACGAACGGTGTACTCTTATAAAACAATTAGACAGACTTTCCTCCATTTCTTTAATTGTATAAGCACATAGATATCTTTTACCATCTTCCATTTGAATCACTATGTCATTATGAAAAGCTTCCACAAAAAGTACACTACATGCATTCACTAACACCTCCACTTTTGCTTTTGGATCTGGTTTTACAAAAAAAGAATCGAACGAACTCGAGACTGTCTTTGATTTATCGGCAGATGGCAGCATCAAGCAAAATCGTACAAACTTGTTTACTACCCGTTCAAACCTTTTGAATTCTACTGGATAGGTTACATAATCCAAAACCTCATCTTCAAATGCTTGAAAAGCAAACTCAGTATTATTAGAGAGATAAACAAACGACACTTTTGACCTTGATCGCTCAATGAGCTTCTTAAACTTCCCTATCATGTCGCAGTCTATAAAAACGATGTGAACTGAGAGATCCAATAAATCGGAATATCTGGTGGGAATTCCATCATACCAACCTACCAGTTTGGTTAATGGATGTTGAAGTAGATGCGAGAAAACCGAATTAAGTTTATCCTCCTTTGTAATTACATAACAATTTATCATAGTGTAGATTGAAAATTGGTAGCATGATGTTTGTTTCCGACACTTAAATTTAACGAGGTAAAAAAGCAGACACATCTGCCAATTATGGAAATGAGATGGCGCATAATAAAGATTTTTAACTTTTTCCTAAGTTAAGATTTAATCCAAAAAGATAAAATATTTTGTGAAAAATATGGGACAAACTACTGCTGTATATCACCGCATTCCATAATGAGATATTTTCGATTTTCTCCAAGCTAACTTTTGCTTCGATTAAAAAAGCTTTACTAAGGAGTATGCCGGGTTGTTAAAAGCGCACTATGCGCTTAAATCTCTGTGAAAATTAAGATCTACATACCAAATATATTATCGAAAAACCTATAGCCAAATTTCAATCCCCTTCCGTGCAATAGCACTTTGCGAGGTATATTTCTAGACAGAGTTTCCGATTATAGTTCTCGATTTAAGTCTTTCATCTCTGCAAATATTCTGAGCAAAGTATTTGCTTTTCGTTTTGGATAAGTTGCCCTACGGAGGGATTGAACCAAAGATGGAGACTTACAATATTGCCCATCATATCATAGGTGATAAACTTCATACCCTATATCGGATTGCAAATCCGTTGATAGGAAGTTCGAGATGCGCTGCGCTTAACATCTCGAACAGCGGGTTATTCTTGAATGTAAGACTTTGTTTTCGAGATCTGTTCCAACCTAAGAATAATCTCGTTTTCAAACACGGTTTTGATATTATCCTGTTCTTCCTTACTGAGTTCATCTTTGATATACCACTTGTCTTCTTCTTCCTTGTACACCGCCCTTAAAGATATCCTTGCATACCCGGGATTTTCAACACCAAACCCAGCATCTATATAGGTTACATAATGCACCCTTGCAGGTCTGGCATCAAAGTAGAAGAACATTCCTTTAAGAAAGCCATACCCTCCTTTTTTCCAATAATCTTCAATATATTTCTTCTCGTTGGGAACCTGAAACTGCGGATGCTTCTGATAGAACAACCTTAAATAGTTCTCCATATTTTCCTCTCCTACTGGAAAAACAAATATACCCCATCCGCCCAATGTACCTGCACTTGGCAGTGAACAAGAGCTAGCAAAGCAGATAAAGATTATAAAAACAAATTTCTTCATTATTTTTTTGGCGCTGAAACCATCACTGGCATATAATATTCTATAGTTTTTGGTAAGGCCCCCAGCCCTAATCCAACCCCAACTACTACAGCACGAAACCTATTTAACGCATCTAGATTTGGATTTATGGAATGTAACAGGTTTTCTCCAACAAAAGTCCAATCTGCGGGTATAGCCCGTTTGTCATTAAACAAGCCACCAGAACCTTTAATTTGCATCCTATCATAAGCTAAATCGTGTTTAAATGCTGAAAGTTCTACAGGATTCGGAGGGAGATAAGAATAATCATCTTTTCCATTATATTTTTTAGGATTATCTCCACCTGCATAAGTTGTTCCGAGTATGTTTTTACCCAATGTCCTGATATCTAATGCGTCTGGCGTCAAATCTCCTTGTACGCTGTGCCAGAAATTATTATAGGATTTTTGATCTGTTACCCAATGCTTGCCACCATAGAAATCTCTTTGCTGTGTTATACTAAATCCATCTAACAATTTTCCACCATTACTTAAAATTCCTAATCCCCCTTTCATCTCCCCATCTATAAAGCTTGACATCTGGGACATACTAGGGTTGTTTTTTAATGCAGAATTCTCAAATTGCATCATATTTAAAAATCGCTCTATATCCTCTTTCTTATTCGTAATGTAGCCGTTTGCCGTTTTCTCCCATAATCCAAATGGATCAGTATAGTTAATCGGATTATTGAAACAATACCGGAATGGAGTTAGATTTGGAGCTAGTTCAGCAAGCATATCAAGAACATTCCACCTTCCGATAATAGGATCATAGAACCTAGCCCCGTAATCGTACTGTTCCAGTTCGTCCTGCAGCTCCTTGCCGTTATAAAGGTACTTGTTGTTCAGGGATACCGCACCATCTCCATTCAGCCCGGACTTCCTCAGCCCAAAGGCGTAGTAGTCGTCACGCTGCAATATCCGCACAGCACCGTTGTAAATATCGAAAGTTGTCCGCACATTTCCAAGGTGGTCCGATAGATTATATCTGTAGCTGTAGCTGCCGCCGCTGTTCAGCGCAACGCCCTCGGGCATCTGGATGAAGTCGACCACGCCATTGACATACTGGATCCCGTCCACATAGTCCGTCGTTTCAGTAGCATTGGTACTGGACACCTTCCGGAGCTTCCGCCCCGTGGCATCGTAGGTGTAGGACATGCTGAGTCCCGACCTGCTTGCCGCCTGCGGAAGGTCAAGGTGGTTGTAGGACAGCGTTGTGCCCGTGCGGCCATCGGTGGTGGCGTTGCCGTTGGCATCGTAGCCGTAGCTGCCCGTAAGCCCCGCTACCGACTGCAGCCTGTTGCCCACATAACTGTATGCCCTTGCCCCGGTATTGTCGCGGTTGAGGCTGGCGATGTTGCCCATCACATCGTAGACCAGCTGCTCGGCCATGCCAGTGGCCGTAGCGTTCAGCAGCCTGTTCAGCCTGTCGTAGCCATAGGCGAAGCTGTTGGACGTACCGTTGGTGTACGCCTGCCCCGAGATGTTGCTGTTGTACTGCGGAAGCGTGCCGTTATCGTACTTCAGTTCCATGGAGAATTCGCTACTGGTGCTGTTCCGCAGCCAGCCCCGCTCGTTGTAGCTGTAGGCCGTAGACTGTATGCCGTTATGTAGTTTCTTCTGCCTCAGCTGCCCGATCTCGTTGTACAAGCTCTCGCTGACCACCGTAGGTGCCGCACCGTTGATGCTGTGGGCGGTGATCCTCGGACGCCCCATGTGGTCGTAGTTCTGTACGGTGGAGATGGTGGTGGCGGCCGATCCGTCCACGTGGTGGATCCGTTCGGTAGAGGCCAGCGTGCCGTCGAAATCCCACACGTTGTCCACCTCGTCGTAGCTGTTGGCGCTGACCGCACCGCCCTTGTAGTGCTGCACGAAGGTTTTCTTCACCCTCCCATAGTTGTCATAGTAGATGATGCCCAGCAGGCTGTCACCGGTGCCAAGCACATTGGTCAGGCTGCCGGTGGCAAGTCCCCTTGTCATATCGCTCTTTCCCACATACTGGTACTGTGGCGTTGCCGAGCCGGGGAAGTCGTACCGGTCGTAGTAGCTCACCGTAAGCCTGGTGTAGGCATATTCGGAATGCCTCGGGTAGGAAACATCGGTATAGTCCCCATTGGCGGGCCTGCCCTCCCACAGGGGATGGTCGGGAGCGGTACCGTCGCTCTCGGCATCCACTTCGGCCTGCATATACGTCCGCTGTCTGGGAACGGCCGTGGCGAACATGCCGGTCGTTACCGTACGCCCAAGGGCGTCGTACTTGGTGAACGACCACTGGTTGCCCGCCCTTTGGTTGGCGTCCTGGCTGAGCACCAGCTGGTCAAGCCTGTTGTAGACCATGTACTCCCAGCCCCTGCCCGGTATCTTCTTCTCCACCAGTCTGCGCCTGCCATCATAGCGGTAGCCGTAGATGGACTGGTCGAACACCGCCTGCGTCTCGTCGAAGCTGCCGATGTCCTGCCCGTTCCCGTTCACCGCAGGGGGAAGCACATAGCGGAGGTTGCCCAGGTCGTCGTACACATAGTACGTACTCAGGCTTTTTGTGCTGGTCTCCCAGGTCCGCCTCAGCACCACCCTGCCATCAAAATCCCTGTACTCTTCGGTAGTGCCGGCATTCCCATCGGCGGCCTTCCAGTTCTCGTCCCCGATGGTCGTTTTATAGAGCCTGCCGGGCTGGTAATAGCTGGAAGTGGCGCCGTTGCCGGCGCCGTTGATGCTCCACAGCTTCACCTCGTTTGCCGAATTGGTGCCGTAGGCCGTACGGACCGTATGGTCGTCGGCAGCCCCGGCCGAGGGCTGCCATGCCGTGCCCGGGAAGCCCTGCTTCACCACTCGGTTCAGTGGGCTCGGCTCGAAAACCGTGATGCTGTAGGGGCTGGGGGTCTTCACCACGTTCGCGTCCCACCCGCCGGAGGGTTGGTAGTACTGCCCCTGCGTGGTGATGCCGGTGGGCTTATAGCCCCCGTCGCCAGCCGTCTGCTCGGCATAGGGAAGGTACTTCTTCGCCTCACGCCCAAGGGCATCGTATTCGAAAACCTGTACCAGATCTTTTCCGGTGGGGCTGCCCTGCCAGGTCACCGTCTGCAGCGGCCGGCCAAGGCCGTCAAAATATTGGATCGTCCGGTTGGCCTGGCCCACAGTAAGGCCGCTCAGGGAAGCGACAGTAGTCTTCCCAGGTACCTTTACCAACGTCTCCATCACGTAGTTCTGCGTCGATGAAGGCGTTTGGGCGTATACATGCATGCTCGAAAGAACGGAAAGCATTAGTATAGATAAGATCTTGTTCATAAATTAACTTTAAAAAACCTGTTAATATTTCTGCGTCGAAAGAAGTGTACCATTATTGACAATTACCAGCAATAATGTTAAAGTTTATATAAGTTCCCGCTTCGAGTGTTACCGTAAAAGTGTATGCAGTCTCAATACCATTATTAGCATTAGCTTGACACTGACTGTCAACTCCATCTCCAGACATTCTTACCGCACCGTATCCAGTACCATATGATTCTGAGTAAAGACTTCCAACAACCTTAACCTCAAAAGTATATGTTCCAGGAACTACCGATTTCTCTTCTACAGAGGGATCATAACTCAACATTAACGACCCTTGCTTATATACCTTCACATTACTAATGTAACCAGTACCATCAATTGCTTCTGTACCTATTGTAATTGGAAAAAGCACTACACAACCAGCCGCCTGATTTGCATAGCCTTGAGCATTAGCAGTAAGGTCAGCATTGGCCAGCGCATCTGCAGCAATTTGACTTGCGGCAGAGTATTTTTTTGCAGGAACGATATACCAAACATAACCAGCAAGTGCATCCGGTACGCAATTATTTCTAAATATCTTTATTTTCTTTTCGGAATTATAATAAATAGGGGTCGGCAAGGTATTGCGAAACCTATAATCATAACTCTTTATGATATGTCCAGAATTATCCTTAAGTGCAGCAAGTCGACCAAACGTATCATAATTATTAGACCAGGTTTTTCCAGAAGCATCTGAAGCACTTTCTAACCCAATCAATGGCTTATAAGTATATATTGAGACATTAGCATCGGATGGATATACCTTGATATTATCATAGGCTACTCCACCAGACAATGTATGACTTGGCGAGTTAAAAGCTTCACTTTTTATTTTCCATAAGCCATTATCCAAAAACCAATAATCAATTTTGTAAGATTTACTATTCGGAGCGGTCCAGTTAACAACAAAGTTTCCGCTGAAAAATTTTTCCCCAGATTGTGCCACGCCGGATGTTGCACCCGTATACTCCTCGAAATCTTGAATATAAACTTCGTCTTCATTCGCATTTACCGCTTCCATAATAGGATACCTTTCATCATATCCCCATTTATAGGAACTAACTACACCCCCTACCTTCCTTTGTTCAATAATATTTCCCTTGCTTCCATACTTTTCAATCTTCAGGCGCTCAACATATGCTCCGACATCGTGAATTAAATTATTTCCACTTAAGTAAGAAGGCACAAATCCCATCAAAGGAAATTCGTTTTTAAAAGAAAACACAGAAGAAATTAGACCGCTTGAATTGAACTGGTTATAAATTCCATTAGCAAATCCCTTAGATACATTTGCTGGTGTCAATATTTCGTTGTATTGCTCAACAACTTTATTTACTACGTTTCGATTTTGTAAATAAAGTAGGCCAGCAAAAGATGAATTAGGGGAAGTGATGATGTAATCACCGGGATATTTAAAGTAAGTTTTTGTTAAGTTTCCGTCGGATTTATGTTCTAAAATAGTTGAAAGTTGTAAATGATTTGTGCTATAGGAAAAATCTTTCTCTGAAACGACAGCAGCCACTCCCTGATGATATTCGGTTATTTTTTCTTTCGATTTGACATAAAACCTGGAAGGCAATATATTCTTACCCACAATCAACAGCTGTTGGAAGGGTGTTTGGGTACCAACATTAAAACTTGCTGCTATTCTAACGTCAAAACTAACCGTATTTTTATTTAGACCGCTATACTCTTGGAATTGCGTCTCTATTTTTTTTACTAGATTATTATCTTTTGCAAAGGTTCTTGTCTCATATTCAATCCCTCTTAGAAAAGCATAGCTGTTATAGTCATTAATCCCATTTGTGGTTGGTAGCGTAGTTAAAGCCTCGGCATCAGGATAATCATTATAGGTAGTATAATAGTGATCCACATAGCTATCATCAGAAAAAATTTCCCTCACGTTCGCATATAATATTGGCGGGCCATCTGGCGTCGCCTCCAAGTTCTCTGACTGGAACCAAAAAGCTATAGCATCATTCCAAAAATCAGATAGCCATCTCAAATACACTGGCTCTTTAGATAAAACTCCGGTGGATTTTGATGAGTTTTGCAAATCCTTATATTCGAATCTTTTCTCAGTGAGCTTATCCAGCCCATCAAAATTTTCAATTTTAGAAATCCTGAGTCCACCTCCCAGTTTTTTTGCTACAGGCTTTGAATATCGATATTTTAAAAAACCATGAGCGAGGTTGATATCACTATTTTGCCATTCAAGTAATTGATCCGTTCCGAAAATTTGCGCCAGCGTATAAACTCCCGCAGGCAATTTTCGTAATGTTGGCGAATTGGTTATTGAATTTTTCCAGATGTTATTAGGTCCGGTGGACTCTGCATCTCCCCATACTTGAATTACGGACTCCTCTGGAAAGACAAATTGAATAAGATGAGGGTCTTCGCCTCCTTCTGCGGTAAATGTGTTGCCGTTATAAATAAACTGTAACACCTCACTCCAATCATAGTCAGTACCGCTTACTGGCGAGCCACTTATACTACTATAGTCATTAGATTCGTAGGTAAACTTGCTGTATCCACCAGTAGGATAGGTCACCCTAGTTAATATTTCCGCCTGTGCAGTAATAGGATTTACAGAGCGTATAGCCGTTCCTACAAAGACTTCTGAATTGAGCTTTGTTATTGGCAGTCTAGAAACACCATTAAATTTTCCGTTATAAAATCCCCAATGATCAATGCTATTTGAATTGAAACTATTTTGCGAGGATAGTCCAAAAGCTGGCAGCTCAATCGGATTGTATTCAAAAGTATGCGGAGCTAAAGGTTCATTTTGCGAATCAAACTCAACAACAGATGCTAATTTCAACCTTCCAAGAGCGGGTTCGATGTATCCTAGAGCAAACTTTTTAAAAACTTTATTATCGTAACTGATAACGATGCTGTCTAACTTATTTTCGGTAGCTACATCAGTACCATATATAGGCTGATACCGCAAATCATTACGTAATGAAGTTTTAAACTCTACCTTTCCTTTCCCAAATTCAATTCCTTTTAGGTAGATGGTCTCATATTTCGTTGTGCTCAAAACTTCTTCTGTTTGCTCCAATTGAAAGGCCATGCTTCCCACTGAAATTCCGCCTCTAACTACTTTTTCAAAACTTGACTCTCTATATCTGAGCTTATTTCCCGGCATGTCGTAGGTAAAAGTGATTTGATTATCAAGCGGCGATGTAATTTTAGTAAGATACCAAGAGCTTACATAATAGTTTTGGGCATTCAAATCACCATTTACTCCATAGTAAGTCCATTCTTTAGCAGAAAATTCATACTTAGTTCCATCGTCCGTTGTTATATAAAAAACGTCGAAAAATTGCGTAACGCCATGATTTGATTGGTAGGAAATATCGAAATCGATTTTATATTTCTTTTGTCCTTCCATTACAGGATTTCCTTCTAAATCAAAAAAAAACTTACCGGATTCTCCGTTGAAATTGAATATGAATTTATCCGGCTTAAAATCCCTGTAACCATCAATGCTTTCAGCAATCATATTAGTAGTAGGAAAACTAGTTATTGAAGACAAAGAACTTCTACCATAATAATAACCTAACTTAGGTGCAACGCAATCATCAGGTATACTATTGACAATTCTGGTAATTACGCCTCCAGCATTAAGGTTCCATGCCAAGCCCACCCAACCTGGAATATCGGAAGGCTTAACTCCTCCCCCATTATAAGATAGACTTATTGGAAGATTAATGTCATGATGATTTACAGTATAGATCGGCACATTAACATTTATCGTCCCGGTTGCCAATCCTGAAGTGCCGAACTCCCCAAATTTACCCAAACCTGCCGCAGTCGGTGATGGAGGTATCACTTTGTTAGCCTCTACATTATAATTTTGTGCAGAGGCGAATCCAAATACAAAAGTTGCAAGGGCAGCTAACAATATCTTAATCATGAATTAAATGGTTTATTTCAAATCTAATTATTATGAATAGCTAAATTTATTTTTTCTGCCAACGCCGGTTTCTGTGGTGCGAACACCCCCATTTCAAGGGGTGAACTTGGCAATTTTAGAGGTAAAGCGATTTTTAAAAATGAGTGTTTTAATAGGAATTCTTGCCTAAAAAATCAAAATTCTTCGTGAAACGTAAAAAAGATAGCGTGGGACAAACAGTATACTACCCCTCAAGGATATCTATTTTTCTATCGCTTTTAAAGTCAAGGTCATCTCTAAAAGACGATCATTTTTATCTTCAGAAGTTTGTTTAGGCAAGCCGATGGAAACGCCAGAAATTTTACCAACACGTTGAGTTTTTGTAAGTGTATCCAAAAGCTTCACCACGCTAAAGTAGCTTCCTTTAAACTGATATTGCTGGCTTAAAACTTTCTGACTTGAACTGGTATCGGCAGTTAGCTTATTTGGGACATAAGTAATTCGCAAGTTGTTTGCTACAGCCATTCCCGAAAGCACCTGCCAGGTTTCTGTATCCATTGTGCCGGTCCTCACTTTATAATCCGCCAGTGTCTTTTGATAAAATAAGTGTTTTTGGTTTAAATGGGGATAGACTGCGTCGTCTTGATGACGCTCAGTTTCATGGCTGAGTGTGCGATTTAACCACCAAGCAGAAAAAGCTAGGGAGAACGAAAACTGATACGAAATGTAAAGAATAATTAATGCCACAGCAGGCAATAACCATTTCCTATTTTTAGCATTCAATTTAAACCGTATCATTAATAGCTTATTAAAATTTCAAACTTATACCGATCAGCTTCATGTTCCTGAAAACTAAGTAATTTAGCCCCTTTCACCCATTTTTTATCCTTCAGCAAGAACACCCAATTGTTTACAGCAGTAAGGTTATCCGTGGTCCCACTCACCTTAACATAGGGTATTTCTTGTGGTTTTGCTTCATCAACCTGCCCATAACCGATTACCATTCCTGTTAACGCAAGCGCTCTTGGCATGCTACTTCCTAGCTCATTAACCAAATAACCATAATTATATCCACCGTTCCAGTTCAAAAGCTTTAGCAACTGTTCCTGCTTAATAATGTCTTGCTGTAGCAATTCTTTCTGTTCCTTACTTGAGGTTTGAGCACCAACTTCTTTAAACAAACGCTCATTTGCTGTATTGAAATGATTAAATGTTAAGAAACTGATCATTAGTGCGGCAAATAAAATGGCCAAAAAGTAAAAGCTCCGTTTCTTCCATGCCGATTGGTCAATAAACTCTACGAAGGTTTCTTCTACATATGGAACCTGCGCCACAATCATTTCAAGCCTTTCATGCAATAACAATTGAAAAGCGGAGGCGTAACATACTAAAAACTCTTCCTCAACTACCTCACTAGCTACTTTAATAGGATATGGAGATTTTGCATCTTTTTCAATTTGGTAAGATCTAAATTGCTTTTGCTCAAGCAAAAATTTGTGACCATCAAACAATAGCTCATCGCCGTAGCTATTAAGAAGCGGCCAAATCAACACGGTGGGTATAGCGCCAAAACTTATACTATATATGGACAAGCCGACTTTAATCAGTTTAGCTAACAATTCATCTACAGTATTCTTTCTTGAAATGCTTAAACAAACAGCTTGATATTGCTCAAATTGCTGCACGTAGAAATCTTTTGGATCTATTGCTGGAAAGGCTTCCCGAAAATGCAACGCAGCTGCTGTACGTTCTTGAGTTAACGGAAGTGTTTTGTGAATTACTCCTTTTCCGGATAAAACGAGTGCTACAGGCAAGCTTTTGGGAAGGTGACCCAGTACTGTAACAAGCGGGCCTCTAGCAATTTTTTTTCCAACAACTTCCAGTTCGTTACTGATGCGTTTCAGTTTTAGGTATCGCAAACTATACTCTCCATCGCCTGCGTAGTGCAGCTCCACCCCAAGCACCGTCGACAATCTCAAATCAAACATCAGTAAAGTATAGTAGGTTTAATAAAAACCAAAGTGACTACTTTATTATTGCTCTTTTCTCTACTGCTAAAAAGCCATTTGATAATTGGTATGCGTGATAATAAAGGCACTCCAGAACCTGTTTCCGATTTCTCAGTTCGCTCTAAGCCGCCCAGTACAATCATATCTTCGTTTTTAGCACGTATTAAGGAGGTAAATTTGCTGGTAGATTTGGGCGGCGGCGCATTTAATGGTGGATTGCCTATAAAATCTGAGATATTAACTTTGATATTCAATGTTACCTGATCATCGCCAGAAACCACTGGGCGAATATCTATTTCCAAATTCGCATTAACTTCAGTAAACTGTTCGGTCACTACAGTTTGCGCATTCAATGATGGAATTACGTTTTGTGTACGCTGACTGTAATAACGTGAGCTACCAATGCTCAAATTAGCCGTGTGGCCATTCAACGTTGACAATTTGGGCACTGAACGGATTTCTACATTAGAATTGTTTTCCAACGCACTCAACTTCACATAAAAATTTGGAGTTACCCTACCCAAGTTAATTGAATTGTTATTGCCTAAACGGGAAAGAAAATCGTTGATGGAATTGGCACCGAAGGTATAATCAATTCCTGGAAGAATGGTTCCACCAGTTTTTACGCTGTCCGATACGCCAGCCGAAATTCCAGTCTTTACGGTTTTTCCCTTCCTAACATCTACGAGGGTTACTTCTATCAGTACCATTGGCACCACGCGATCAATCTGTTTGATATAATTCTCAATTTCGTTGATCTGCGGAGCCGAGCCCGACAGCAAAATGGTATTTTGTTCCCTAAATTCCTTAATCTCCACTCCTTTCTTCCACTCGCTGGGGATCATCATTTGAATAGTATCTAAGGACCGATGCTGTAGCTGTACAATACGATGTGAGCGAAGACCTTCCAACCTTCTGTCACCAATCAAGTATACACCACCTTCCCGCTTGAACGTATACTCTGTACCCTGCAAAAGGGAGCTCAGAAAGTTATCGTATGTGATATTATTTAATCGAGTTGTTACGCTTCCTTTTATATCCGAATAAAGAAAATAATTTACACCTGCTTCTGCGGTTGCATTTCTTATCAGGTCGATGATGGGTGTATTTGCCGCATCAACACTTAAGAGTTTTAATCCGTTAGGTCCGTTTTTACTTGTTAGGTTAAAGCCATTGGAAGTACCGCCGGTGCCGCCTCCACTAGGTCGCAGGTTACGTTTTACTGCAGTATTATTTTCGCTACTGATGTAGAGCTCTTCGCCTTCGCCCAGCGCCTGAAAAATAAATACATTATCACTGGTTTTTGTAAGTTTTAGGCCATTTGCATAAGCCAGTTTATCTAACGCGGTTTCAAAGGGTGCAGCTGCTATAAATGCTGAAACCGTTTTACTTAATAATGCAGTAGGTACAATTACATTTTTTTGAGAAACTTGACTGATTTTTTTTGCAACTGCCGAAAGTGAATCGTTATTGAGCTCAAAGCCTAGCTGATCTGTACTAGCATTGTAAGTTACTCTTAGACTTTTCGGCTGTATGATCTGTTTTGGCGCAACAGCTTTGGAAATCGTCATGATAGAACCTATCAAATTGATGTCCAAGTCGTATTCTTTGGCTAGAAACAAAAGAATATTTATGGCAGTTTCGTTGGTAAAATTGTAATAGACTTTAAAATTAAGCTGAGGGTCAATATTAACGTTAAGGTTGTTAGTTTGGGCTAGTGCTTTTAAAAACTCTTGAGCACTTACTCCAGACATGGAAAGTTGAACTTTTTGTTGCAAGCCTGGAACGGTAACCGCTAAAGTTTTTAATCGATTTTCTATTTGCTGCAATCTATCTGCACGGCCCTGATCTTGGGCAAATACATCAGTTACAGCACTAAAGCTTAGCAAAAATGCAGAGAAGGTGAATAGGAGCAGACGGAAAAGCTTCATTTTAATTTAGATATGCAATAGTAATGGAAATATTTCTTCTAGGGAGGTTTCGCCGTTGGCAAAAAGTTCAAAAGCATTCTGTCCCAAGGTTTTTATATTTCGGTTTTTCAAATGTTCGTCAATATACATATTCTCCTGTTTGATTTCAAAAGCCAATTCAGCATCTATAGGAATAACTTCATATACCGCTTTTCGGCCCTTATAACCAGTGAAATAGCACTGACTACAGCCTTTAGCTACAAACTGATGCTGTAATTTAACTGGAGGTGTAAATTGCTTTGGATATCCTTCTCCTTGGAAACCAACCTGTTGCTTACAAGCCGGGCATAACAAGCGAACCAATCTTTGCGCCACAGTAGTATTGAGTGTATTAGCAACTAGAAAACTAGGAATTCCCATGTCAATAAGTCTCGATACGGTACCCCAAGCGGAGTTAGTGTGGATAGTAGATAGCACCAAATGTCCCGTAAGTGCTGCTCTAATTGCCATATTCGCAGTTTCTGAATCACGAATCTCACCAACCATAATCACATCTGGATCTTGCCTTAAAAAGGTACGTAGTGCTGAGGCAAATCCCAGACCTATGTTTTCACGCAACTGTACCTGATTGATTCCTTCTAAAGTGTATTCGATAGGATCTTCAATGGTAAGGATATTACGGGTACTTTTATTTAACAGCTTCAAAGTAGCGTACAAGGTGGTGGTCTTTCCCGATCCTGTTGGTCCACTGATCAAAATAATACCATTTGGCCGCTGTACACCCTGCATGTAATGGTTCATACCATCAGCCGAAAGTCCTAAAGTGTTGAGATCGATATTTGTACTACTGCTGCTCAATAAACGTAGTACTACTTTTTCACCATGCAGCGTTGGCAATACCGAAACCCTTATATCAAAAGCGGCGTCATTATTATGTTTATAATGAATACGACCATCTTGTGGCAGTCGCTTCTCCGCAATATCCAGATTGGCCATAATCTTAATTTTGTTCACTAACGCTGGGTAATCTTCTTTTCCAACTTGATAGCGTTCAATCATCATTCCGTCTATCCTTACCCTTACTCTTGCCTTTTGTTCAAATGTTTCAATGTGGATATCACTACTTTTGAGTTTCTTAGCTTCATTGATCAATACCGTCAAAAAGTCATCATTTGCAGAAATTGCACTCAGCTGTTCCGAATGATTTTCATTTTCATTTTTCAAATAGTAGACGGCCAGCAAACGGTTAATCTCTACTTTGGACAAAGGTTCTAAAGCAATATCATAATTTAATACCACTTGCAGTTCGTCCGACAGGCCATTACCTATCTGTTCCTCATCGGCATATACCGACAATACATTACCGACCAATTGTTTAGGCACGATACGATATTGTACTGCTATGTCTTGATGGATGAGATGAAGCGTTTCTGTAGGAATAGCCATGGTTTGGTTTAGTAAGACAAGATAAAAAAATTTCTATAGCTTATAAAAGGATAGCAGCCAAGAATTTTCAGTTAGATCCACAGAAATAAACAAATGATCGACAACCATAGCCAACGCTAACAATAGTGCCTGCATACCGGCAAGCGGAATTTTTGGATTTTGCTTACGCATGTAAAATCCAAGCAAAACTACGAGTATCAAGCTACCGAGATAAAAAGCAAGGAAATTAGCGAAGGACAGATAACCGGCAAGCAAAATCAGAAAAAATAGATCGCCTTCTCCAAAGTAACCGGCAAATAAATTCACAAACCTTCGCTCTTTCAAAGCAAAGTATCCAAACAGCAAAAAGAACTGTAAAAGTAAAAAACCTAAGTTAAGCTGAAGATCTTGCCAAAAGATAGCTAAATTTTGGATTTGACACTTAAGTAAGACTAGCCCAGCACCAACTATCAAAAATAGCGAAACGGAAATCGCCCTAAATTTCCAATCTTGCCAAACCATCATCAACAGCAGCAAAATTATAGGTAGTTTTAACCACCACATTAATCCGGTATTACTTCTTTTAGGTTTTTATCCTGATCAATTTGCCATACATTGAAAGTCCCATTTCCGTTAAAATCAGCCACGGCAGTTGCCTTCGCAGTAAATGCACTATTATTGGCAGAAACAATTTCGATTTTATAATTGGCCTTACCATCTTTTCCGTCGCTACTCAATTTTTCTTGTATAAATCCAATTTCGTCCAAAGTAGTGGCATAGCGAGAATGCTCAAAAAAATAACTTTGTTGCAATTTAGCCAAATGTTCTAATTGTAGTTTGGCTTCTGTCGTTTTTGCTTTAGTAATGAGCGGCATTAAATTAGGTAATGCCAACAATACCAATATGCCTATGATTACCAGTACCACTAAAATTTCGGTAAGTGTATAGGCTTTGAGTTTTTTATTGAAGAGCTTTTTCATGTTTGTTTGTTTGTGCAGTGCTAAAGCGAACTTTGAACACATAACTAAGTTAGGAAAAATTGGCAACAAACGAAGCGGTTTTTTTGATATTCTCAAGCTGACAGAAAAATATCAAGAGATCGGTATTTCTTGGAAAGTTTTTGCTTATGATAACGCCGCTAATGACACATTTAATTTATGACTCCTAGAGTAGAGTAGGTAAATTAACTATAAATACCGATTGCCAATTCCTGCGTTGGAGTGTCGCTGAGCTTTGCCATCGATTTTCTCGAATACTACGATGAATAGACAACGTCTTCGGTTTTCATTTTGGATTGAAGTCGTCCTACGGAAAACTTAAACGAAACAGCGCTCGTCACATCGTAGATGAAACACCTCATCTCCTTTATCGGATTGCAAATTCGTTGATAGGAATTTCGAGAGCGGACGCTTGGGCTGTGGCGAGCAACTTTTACATCGGCGGGCTTCTGCATTATCTTCCTGCTCCTCAAGAATTGGCATCAATCCTTAACTCGTTCTCTGTAAGTCATTGGAATATCCTTCAAATCAGGGCACATCCTCTACATAGTAAAATTCCTCAGGCAGATATTTCCAGACGGAGTCTTCAGTTTAATTTTGGATCTAAGTGGCCGCCGAAATAGCGAACACTTAAACCAGAGGGCCGCAATTCTCACATCTTTGGGCTCGTAGTTCTATTCTTTAGCACAAGCACCGTTGCAATAATGCTTGCGCTAGACAAATTGCTTAAGCCATAAAGGGGCTAGAACAAGCTTAAGCCAGATGGGGCTTATAATTTTATTTGTTGATCAATGAGTTACTTTTTTGAACTGCAATACATTCCCTTTAATCCAAACTATCTTTTCTTTATTTAGAGGAAAAAAGTATTCTGCGTTTTTTGGAAGAGATGAGCTAAACATATCCATACCAACAGCTATAAATTTTGCTCCTCCAATACTAAGACTAACCCGGGGACTTTCCATATTATTTATTTTTTTCAATTTGATTTCTGATGACATTGAAACATCAAAACCAACAGAGTTCATCTTCATCAAATATTCATTTTTTTCAAACGTAACAGTGTCAGTAATACTATAAAACACTATTTGTTCATTGTTCTGATGATGATAACTACAATCCTTATTGCTTAGGCTTATAGTAGCCGCTATTAGCAGGATTAATACCCTTAACTGTACCATAACTTGGAATTTTATTTTGTAAATCTGATAATTTCATAACCTCTGGTTTTTGTTGCCAGCCATTCTTGGTATATACATATTGGGTACCATCACGGCTACGACCATAATCTACCGCACCATGCTGTGCAACATTTTTATCATCTGCAAAACGTAGCACCGTATTACCAAAAGTAGACGATGATTTATCCACGGGATTATAACCTGCAGACAAATCATTATCAAATTCATTTGCCGTTGGAATTCCAACTCCGACCTTAATATCCTGTCCCTGACTTCCAGAAATTGCAGCCCCCCAACAGTTATAGTTGTCCTCTGGTGTACTACCGGTTTTTGATGTACCAGAAATAGCCGCATCCAAAGTATAATCACTCGTAGAATTTTTAATCGATTGAGTAAACACGTTATCAAGAGTAAGTACTTGTCCCTTTTCAACTTGCGAAAGTTCCCCAACTAATCCTTGATTTTCTATCATATTTTGGGCTTCACTCTTCGAAACATTCAAATATTGAGCCAAAGTTAGTGCATTCTCGCCTTCTTCAGCAACAAGGTTACCATTCGCGTCTGGTACCTAAGGTGCCATTCCATCGGGGTCGATAAACCTGATCGGGTTGTTAAACGCATAGTTATAAGGACTATACCTCCGCATCTTCTCCGCCAACGGGCCCACCACATTCCACCTACCAATAATCGGGTCGTAGAACCTTGCGCCGTAGTCGTACTACATACCACAGATTTCTAATCTTTACATATGCCTACAACTCTCGCTGCACGGTCAAGTTTCGCAATTTTAAATTCATCTTTGTAGTAATTAAAATTCTTCTGCGTAGAAAACCATTCAAACCTTTTATCTCGCAGTGGAACATTGTAATTGACAAATCCTTTACTTTTATTTTCTTTTAGCCACTTTCTGTAAATCTCAAATATTTTACTGATTTTCTTTTGATCATTATTTATTTCTTCACCCGTTTGATTATCATAAAGAACGGGAAATGGGCAATAATTGGGTGAATAGGATGCAACTGTTAAAACTGTAAAAAGATAAAGCGCATCTATTTGTGTAGTGTAGAATTTAGTTAGAGGACGCTTATAAAATTTAGAGCCATAGTTACATACTTCCTTGGCACAAATACTTGTATCTCCTTCGAAAGACAATAATTCTTCCAATATTTCAATTTTCTCGTCATTTGAATATTCTGAGAATGTTTTATCGTATTGGTATTGACATAGCAAAAGTCCCACATTCTTTTTATCCTTAGAGATTGGCAATAAAGCGATTTTGTAACCAGATAACGGCTTCCCATCTATCAAACCACACGAAAGCGAGTGCTGTTTAATGATGTACTTATGCTCCTTTTTTAGCAAGAGGTGCTAAAAGAAATAAAAATAACAACAAGTTTTTCATAAAATCATTTTTTGGGCAACATTCTTACTCCCCCTTTAACTGTACCTGCATTTGTATTAATTATTTTGTCGGGGCCTTTTTTATTAAACAAAGTCGTAGATAATGATGACGAGCCTGCCGCTGTAGGACTATAGTTTCGAACATCTTCTAAAGTATTACCTGAACTCGCTTTTGCTATATCATTTTTTTGCACAAAACCGTCTTTCTCATTTTTTGCTGAGTGCCACAGCGAACCAGATTGTTTAATTGGATCTCCTTCTGAAATAGTAGCAACTGTGCCATTCTGAACCTTATCCGTTACTGTGTAATCATGTTCTAAAATTTTAGCGGCTGCATCATTATCAATAATAAATTTACCATCGGCAAGAGCAAGACCATGACAGTTACTAGCAAGACTCGGATTAGCTAAAATATTAACTGCTACTGAGCCTTCTTTTGTAGTATAAACGGCACCAACGACTTGTTGAACTTCTATCGCAGTACCATCATCAGCATAAATATTTACATAGTTATAGCTTAAAGTCAAAGAATTTCCGCCACCCAAATCTCTTGTTTCCATATTCTTATTCTTATCCACTTTATCATTGGGTGTTGCAATTATATTTCCATCTTTATCTCTTTCAATTGGCGCCATTCCATCTGGATCTACAAACCTTATAGGATTGTTGAAAGCATAATTATAAGGGGAATGCCTTCTCATCTTTTCCGCCAACGGATCCACGACATTCCACCTCCCTATTACCGGGTCATAGAACCTTGCGCCGTAGTCATACTGTCCCAGTTCGTCCTGCAGTTCCTTGCCGTTGTATCCCGCACGTGCGGGATTGTTCGTCCCGCCAATCACCACTTTCCTCAGTCCAAAGGCATAGTTTCGTCACGCTGCAATATCCGCACAGCACTGTTGTAAATATGGAAAGTTGTGCGCACATTTCCAAGGTGGTAAATGATTGCATTAGGACTCTATTTCCAGACGGAGTCTTCGATTTAACTTTGGATTTAAGTGGCCGCCGAAATAGCGAACACTTAACCCAGAGAGCGCCCAGAGAGCGCATCTGCCAACTGTAAGACGGTAATCTATTAGAAATTTACATTATTTTCATGAATGTAATTCTTATCCCATAGCTCATATAGTTTTATTGCCTCATCTAATACGAAGCAAATATTCTGTTCAAAGAAAATTAGGCTTTCATTCTCTGAGATAAAATGTTTTACAAAATATCTATTCTCTAATTCATCGTAGCTCTTGGTAACATAGAAAGAAAATACAGCTTCATCGGGTTTATCAATATAGACAAGTCCCATATTTCCTATAAATGACCCGTCATCAAGAATAAAATCAATAATCAAAGCATCACTTTCTTTAATAGAATTAGTTAGTTTCCAACCATATAGACTTAGCTTATTGATCATTATCTCTTGTATTGGAATCAATTGCTTTTCTATTTCTAGAAATTCATTATTACTAATATGGCTGTATATGTTATAATTAAGCATCTATTATTTTTTTAATTTGAACCCCCCAATTACAGGAAAGGGTTGGGAAATTATGGCCTCTCTACCCCCTCCAGGCTGACCATATTTAGGACGAGCAGTTGAATAAACACCTGGTCCGGAAGGGGATTTTGTTTGAAGTATAAATGACTCAAAGGTAAAAACTGCCAACTGCGGCGCATTAGGGAGAGCCAATTTAGATTGAGCTCCTCTACTAGATAAATACACATCGGGGGTAATGTATTTATTAGAAAATGTACCATTTCTATCGAATGGCAATAAATAACTTTTCCCATCGCCTGTAGTGTATATATTACCATACTCTGCTTCGGCCATATATCTGAATACAATTTTGTTTTGCTGGTTTTTTGGTTGTGTGTTCCAATTTGCCACCGCTGCCAAAAAAGCTTCCGTATCTCCCTCATTAAGATAATCGACTATTTGTTGGCTAAATTTCTGCTGCCTTACCGCTGCAGACTCATTGTCTCCTGATAGAAACAGCACACCTAGTAGACCATAAATTAATCTAGACGCTCCTGCTCTTAATGCTGTTGAAACAGTTGTTTCAACTACTTCACTTTCTGTGACCGCCCCAGCTAGAATAAAAGCATTATTTTTCTTTTTCTTTTTATCCGGATCCTGTACAGCAATCTGAGAGTCGAAAAAGTGCTGTCCATCCATCATTTTTTGCGCATCTGCATCTGCACTTTCCTCAAACGTACGCGTGTGGCTTCTATCTTCAGGCGCCATCCCATCAGGATCCGTAAATCGTATAGGGTTGTTGAAGGCATAGTTGTACGGTGAATGCCTTCGCATTAATTCAGCCAGTGGATCCACCGCATTCCACCTTCCGATTATCGGATCATAGAACCTCGCCCCGTAATCGTACTGCCCCAGTTCGTCCTGCAGCTCCTTGCCGTTGTAGAGGTATTTGTTCGTTCCCCCAACCGCCGCCTTCCTCAGCCCAAAGGCATAGTAGTCGTCTCGCTGCAATATCCGCACAGCACCGTTGTAAATATCGAAAGTTGTCCGCACATTTCCAAGGTGGTCCGAAAGATTATATCTATAGCTGTAGCTGCCGCCGCTGTTCAGCGCAACGCCCTCGGGCATCTGGATGAAGTCGATCACGCCATTGACATACTGGATCCCGTCCACATAGTCCGTCGTTTCAGTAGCGTTGGTAGTGGACACCTTCCGGAGCTTCCGTCCCGTGGCATCGTAGGTGTAGGACATGCTTAGCCCCGACCTGTTTGCCGCCTGCGGAAGGTTAAGGTGGTTGTAGGACAGCGTTGTGCCCGTGCGGCCATCGGTGGTGGCGTTGCCGTTGGCATCGTAGCCGTAGCTGCCCGTAAGCCCCGCTACCGACTGCAGCCTGTTGCCCACATAACTGTATGCCCTTGCCCCGGTGTTGTCCCTATTGAGGCTGGTAATATTGCCCATCACATCGTAGACCAGCTGCTCGGCCATGCCAGTGGCCGTAGCGTTCAGCAGCCTGTTCAGCCTGTCGTAGCCATAGGCGAAGCTGTTGGACGTACCGTTGGTGTACGCCTGCCCCGAGATGTTGCTGTTGTACTGCGGAAGCGTGCCGTTATCGTACTTCAGTTCCATGGAGAATTCGCTACTGGTGCTGTTCCGCAGCCAGCCCCGCTCGTTGTAGCTGTAGGCCGTAGACTGTATGCCGTTATGTAGTTTCTTCTGCCTCAGCTGCCCGATCTCGTTGTACAAGCTCTCGCTGACCACCGTAGGTGCCGCACCGTTGATGCTGTGGGCGGTGATCCTCGGACGCCCCATGTGGTCGTAGTTCTGTACGGTGGAGATGGTGGTGGCGGCCGATCCGTCCACGTGGTGGATCCGTTCGGTAGAGGCCAGCGTGCCGTCGAAATCCCACACGTTGTCCACCTCGTCGTAGCTGTTGGCGCTGACCGCACCGCCCTTGTAGTGCTGCACGAAGGTTTTCTTCACCCTCCCATAGTTGTCATAGTAGATGATGCCCAGCAGGCTGTCACCGGTGCCAAGCACATTGGTCAGGCTGCCGGTGGCAAGTCCCCTTGTCATATCGCTCTTTCCCACATACTGGTACTGTGGCGTTGCCGAGCCGGGGAAGTCGTACCGGTCGTAGTAGCTCACCGTAAGCCTGGTGTAGGCATATTCGGAATGCCTCGGGTAGGAAACATCGGTATAGTCCCCATTGGCGGGCCTGCCCTCCCACAGGGGATGGTCGGGAGCGGTACCGTCGCTCTCGGCATCCACTTCGGCCTGCATATACGTCCGCTGTCTGGGAACGGCCGTGGCGAACATGCCGGTCGTTACCGTACGCCCAAGGGCGTCGTACTTGGTGAACGACCACTGGTTGCCCGCCCTTTGGTTGGCGTCCTGGCTGAGCACCAGCTGGTCAAGCCTGTTGTAGACCATGTACTCCCAGCCCCTGCCCGGTATCTTCTTCTCCACCAGTCTGCGCCTGCCATCATAGCGGTAGCCGTAGATGGACTGGTCGAACACCGCCTGCGTCTCGTCGAAGCTGCCGATGTCCTGCCCGTTCCCGTTCACCGCAGGGGGAAGCACATAGCGGAGGTTGCCCAGGTCGTCGTACACATAGTACGTACTCAGGCTTTTTGTGCTGGTCTCCCAGGTCCGCCTCAGCACCACCCTGCCATCAAAATCCCTGTACTCTTCGGTAGTGCCGGCATTCCCATCGGCGGCCTTCCAGTTCTCGTCCCCGATGGTCGTTTTATAGAGCCTGCCGGGCTGGTAATAGCTGGAAGTGGCGCCGTTGCCGGCGCCGTTGATGCTCCACAGCTTCACCTCGTTTGCCGAATTGGTGCCGTAGGCCGTACGGACCGTATGGTCGTCGGCAGCCCCGGCCGAGGGCTGCCATGCCGTGCCCGGGAAGCCCTGCTTCACCACTCGGTTCAGTGGGCTCGGCTCGAAAACCGTGATGCTGTAGGGGCTGGGGGTCTTCACCACGTTCGCGTCCCACCCGCCGGAGGGTTGGTAGTACTGCCCCTGCGTGGTGATGCCGGTGGGCTTATAGCCCCCGTCGCCAGCCGTCTGCTCGGCATAGGGAAGGTACTTCTTCGCCTCACGCCCAAGGGCATCGTATTCGAAAACCTGTACCAGATCTTTTCCGGTGGGGCTGCCCTGCCAGGTCACCGTCTGCAGCGGCCGGCCAAGGCCGTCAAAATATTGGATCGTCCGGTTGGCCTGGCCCACAGTAAGGCCGCTCAGGGAAGCGACAGTAGTCTTCCCAGGTACCTTTACCAACGTCTCCATCACGTAGTTCTGCGTGGCAGAGGGGGTTTGGGCGTACGTCAGCTGCCCGATTAGCAGAAGGGCCAAGGTTGGTATGGATAGGTGGTATGTTTTCATTGGGGATGTTTTTTGGTACGACTTAATGTTGTATTGATATTGGTCAGTACGGCGTAACGTACAGATATTGGTAGGAGGTGAAAGCCATCTCCGGGAAGCCTACACGGGTGCCCGCCATAGACTTGCCGCCAAGGTAGAACATGTAGCGCCCCTGGTAGTTGGATTCGTTGACCGATACCGAATAGGTGCCCTGCGGCAGGCCGGTTATCGCATAAGAGCCGTTGTTAGATATGGAGTAGGAATAGTACTGGCCGGTGGACACGTTCCTCAGTTCCAGAAGGAAAGACCTGCCGCTGGGAACGGAATAGCCGAGGCTGAACGTGGCAAGGCACTGCCCCTGGGCATTGGCATAGTTCTGCCCGTTGGCGGCAATGTCCGCCGCGGCCAGCGCATCGGCGGACGCCTGGCTGGTGGCCGAATAGGCGCCCTCCGGCACGGTATACGTCACCGTCGAGCCGGCCTGTCCGGACGGACAGTTGTTCCTGGTGAACGCCTGGCTCCTGGATGCGCTCCTGTAGGTCTTCGCCGCCTCCTCGCAGCTTATCGGCTGCCCGGCATAGCCGTAGCAGTACGTCTTTACGATGTTCTGCCTGTGGTCCCTGACCAACCGCAGCCGCTGGAAACCGTCGTACTCATAATAGGTCGTCATCCCCTTGGCATCGGTCATGCTCGTCATGCCTACCAAGGGCTTATAGGTGTAGGTCATAACTTGGGAATTCCTCAATAATTCGCTATCTCTTAGCAACTTAGTCCAAGCTCTAATTTGTTGATCGGTTGGATTACTAGCAGAAAAATCATCGACTGCCGCCCGCCCACCAAGAACCGAACAAACTGTTTCAAAATCCGCATTTTTAATCTCCGCTATAGGATACTGATTATTATAGCTATATAAAAATGTAACATACATGCCGCTTTCGAAATGATATTGCAAAATATTTCCGAACGCATTGTACTTATCGTAAGATAATGTCTTTTCTAGATTTCCAATAAGGGGTATAGCAACGTTGTTATTAGGAAAATTAGCTTGGTAAAAGTATTTCGGCAACAAAATATTACCAGAAGACTCGTCCTTTGTATATATCGTCTTTTCTTCATATGTTTTGTTGTTGTTCTTGAACTTTTGTGTGATAATTGGTGTACTTATCCTATTATCTAACACGAGTTGAGACATAAAAGGCTCCGAGATTAGATCTGAAGGATATAAAAATTTTGTAGTTAGTACTTCATCATTAGAAGTAATTGTCTCGGTTTTACTAAGTGCCAATGATGTTGGTACACTTTCATAAAAATAATTTTCTTGTTGGATGATCGGTATACCTCCATCGTAATTTCTAGTTGTTTTTGACCTAATTTTATCAAAACCAGTATACGACTTGAAGTAAGGAATCTTAGCCATAGGAGAGACCCAAGCATTATAATTTAGGTTAGTTCCAACTCTCTCTGCATAAACCGCCGAAAAGTTATCGAAACCGTATAAGGGGGTTAGTAGATTAACATTATTCATTACAATCGGATTATCAAACCTCCGATCTGGCTCAATACTATATTTACTATCGTCAAACCCAATTCTATCGTAACCTCTAGCTATAAGGCTTGTATTTATTTCTTCGGTATAACCTTTATCTGTTTCATTATCCATTCCGTGATAATCAAAAATTTCTTCTTCCAAAAGCTGATCATTTTTATACTTCTTAGAATACAAGAGCTTTCCACTTTGCCAGGTCCTCGGCTCCATTTCGCTGTAATATTCTTTTAAATAACCATCTCTATTGCTTTTTTTAAAACTGTATCCAAACTCCTCTTTTATCTTCGTCCCTTCACTTATGATATACTTAGATACGTTGCTGTAGCCAACTACATTGCCTTGGGTTTTAGTAACGGAAAATACCGGATTCGAAGAAATTCTATATCCATAATACGGCTTTGTCCCTCCGGCTTGAGTACCAATAATATATTCCTTATATTCTGGAATATTTAAAGTATGACCTGAAGGATAGTTACCGTCTGCCGTGTACTCATATAAAGTTTTATACTCGTTCTTTTTATCCCTGTCAATAATCTCTCTAATTCTAAGGCCACCGACTCTAATATCACTGAAGTTTTTTGTTCTATAGCTCAACTTCACGGTTGTGTTATGTCCATAACTAACAGTGTTGCCATACTGATCGTACCAAGTATTCATAATATAAGCGGGCGGTGTGGTCATTCTTACATATAGCCTATATGTTCCATCGGACAAATAAGGAAGCTTCGCTCTTAACACATTTCCCGAATAGCTATTCCGGTCAGAACTTGCTAGATTATAAAAATCAGAAAATCCCTCTCCTTCTTTCTTTTGCAATCCAAAATCTATTCTGTATGCCCACAAGTTGAGTTGCGAAACTGTTACTTTGGGATTAATAAAAGTTGTTTCTATAAAAAGGCCGGGCTCTCCAGTCATCAAGTCATTGAAGTCTTTCACATTAAATTCATTTGAATAAACAGTTTTTTGTGTGCCATTATTATTAACTTGATTTGGAGCTGGAAAACAGTCTACTAATGTTTGGCCCCTAATCGTAGTTTCTTGGGCAAATACATTGAATCCATCATTGGAAATATCTTTCATTTTTGAGAACAATTCATGCCAACTAACTTTGTTATCTTCAAAAACAAATTCTCTTTCCCCTCCAGAGGGAAATTTTATTTTTTTTATAGTAAAAATTTTATTCGTTGAAGAATTAATCTCTCTAGTATTGTAACTGGAGTAACTTAGCGGTTTAAAGCCATTACTTTCCAAGGGAATTAGAGATGACGGAATTAAAGATTGATTATAGTCAGCGCCATTATAGTACCCCCAGTGGTCTCTTCCGAGACTTTTTTTATTTGGGATTTGTGCGGCGGTATAATACTCAAACCTATATCTTTCGACAACATTGGATCCCGAGTCATTAATCGATATGGAATCGAGTTTAAGTCTGTTACCATCTTTATCACTAGAACCTGAGGTAAAATAACTTTGATGAAATTTAAAACTTTTCAGCTTTACATTATTTTCGTTATATAAAACAATTTCGCTGAGCCTAGGAGCGGGCAGGCCCGCATTTGGATAATTAGAAGAGGTGAGGTTTAAATCTGATCGGTCCCTAACATAAACAAACATTAGATAGCCTTGCTTAAAACGCACTGTTTGCAATAATTGTTCAGTAACAAAGTAGGATCCACCACCGCCTTCTTCAGAATATCCTCCGCTAGGATAAGGAACTCGATATT
Source organism: Pedobacter sp. (assembly GCF_965249885.1). Taxonomy (GTDB): domain Bacteria; phylum Bacteroidota; class Bacteroidia; order Sphingobacteriales; family Sphingobacteriaceae; genus Pedobacter. The sequence continues at coordinate 1,650,504 of NZ_OZ252254.1, forward strand.
CACGTGTATAATCATGTTGCTTTTCATAAGTATTAGGTAGATATTCAAAATTGATTTCGCTGCTTTTTGTGGTTACTATTTTCTTGACAAACCAGCTTTGATCAAAAGGCGTAAATAATTCTTTAGTATATTCTTTTGCATCGTCACCTAAAATGACCTTAACCCCATCGTTAGTGGTTATGGCAAATCGTTGAAGAATGCCTCCTGAAATTGATTTTTCAATTTTTATATCGTCCAATGGAAACGTTATGAATTTAGCTGACGATTGGTTAAATTTAAAAAGCCCGCTATTACCAAGTATATTGTAATGAAAATCATCGGGCCTTAAATCAGTAACAAGAATCCCACTGCCTTCCTTATATGGATTATTAAAAGTGTTTACATTATGGTAAATTTCTCCACGTTTCTTATATAGGTCCAAACTGTTTGGATAAGTCCAATAGGGGTATGTCAAAACAGCAGGCGCAGGCCCATATAAGTTGTAGTTTTTAGGCAGATCCTCCGTTAATTCGTTTATTTTATACTGCTCTAAAAAAAGTCCTCTCTCGTCTGGTCTCCCGTTTGCACTTCTAATTATCGATCCTCCCCAGTTTAGCCTTATTCCTAAACCTATTGCAGTTGCCTCTTCATTTACAAAAATGCCGCTTGTGTTGAATGAAATGCTAATAGGAATCGTAACGCCATCTTGCAAGATTGTATAAATTGGAATGGTCACATCAGGCTGTCCTGTATAGTACGAAACTGGCGCCGCTACAGCTTTAAATAACGCTGTTGTTTGCGGTGGCGCAGGAACGTCTACTACTTTCGACGACTGCTGGGCATTTACAGAGCTTACGATTGAAATTAAAATAGTTGTGGTTATTAATATCTTTTTTCTCATCTCTTTTCTTAGTTTAATTAGATGTGCAATCAGATACAATAACTTCTACCAACTTTGCAATTAATAGCCCACTGCATGTTCCAACCCAACTGGCCATCTTAGCTACCTTTATACCGCCAGCGTAATAGCTTAAAGAAATGGGGAGCTCAATAGAATCTTCTTTAAAAACATAAAGGGGGATGTTAACTAGAGGTATACTGATATGATAGTTAACAGGGATATCAACAAATTTACCCAAAGACGCTGCGTTAGGTGATGCAATATTTACTTTTGGATATTCAGCCTGTGCATTTAGCTCCTTATCGGAGAAAAAAAGCATAGCCGTAAAAATTCCTATTGCATAAAGATTTACTCGTTTCATAGTTTATAGTTAGATGTGGGGTTTTTACAGAAAATTTTTAATCTTCTCTGCTGGAAAACTTCAATATTTAAATATGCGAATGCCGAAAAAGCTTTGCCTTAAATAAAAGTTACTATACAGTGAGAAAAAAAATCAATACTTGACGCTGTAGTCGGCGAAGCCTAGAAAAAAAGCTGATTTTGAGAGAAACTCGCCAAATAATTTAATGGCTGGAATAAGATGATTTTTCATAGAATAGGTTTTTAATAGTTTGATCCGCCAACAACAGTAGATTTTTTGGAGACAGATGTAAGAACAAGTTTAAATGAATTTATATAATAATGCAAATTTTTTTTATTTCTGTTTTTGAGAATCCACTTAGAGGCTTTTCAATTAACATAACTTTAGCAATTAGACCTTTTCATCTTTCCAATCCTTATATAGCCGACGCCTCTTCTTAAAACTTCAATATTGAATTTCACCAATAAAGTCTCCGTACCAAACTGAATATCTTTACTTTTTATCAAATCCCAAAAACAATACTGCCCTGCCTCCGTTTTTTAATAAATAAAGAATTTTAATTATGACAAAGCAAACAAAGATATTAGGTGGTGTTTTAGCGGGGATAGCTTTAGGCGCCGTAGTAGCATTAGTAATCTCATCGGATAAAGACAGCCATATGAAAAGCAAAATTGGTGATTGGTTTTGCGATTTATTCGACAAATCAAAAGACAAGCTAGCTGATGTAGCTGACATGGTGAAAGACAAAGCACAGCAAATTAAAGCATAAGCTTTTTGCACAAATTTTATAAAGGGCGTTTCCGTATCTTTGAAAATGGATATTTACGGAAATGCCCTTTTTGATTTTTACACTGCTGGCAAAGCCGAAGTTTTATGGCTTCATAACTCATACGATGAACCAGAGGAGATGCCGGTAGACGTTTTTTTCAGGAATAAGGAAGAAATGCCTGAAATAGAACTTAAAGCGATACAACTGTGCCAAGGAAAAATATTAGATGTTGGGGCAGGAGTAGGTAGTCACGCTATAATTTTGGATAGTAAATTTAACGTAACCGCTATTGACATCTCTCCAATTGCAGTTCGGATAATGAAAGAGCGTGGCGTTAAAAATCCACTCCTAAAGGACTTCTTTCAGGTAGGCGAAAAATATGACACGCTACTTTTTATGATGAACGGAATTGGATTAACTGGGACACTACAAGGATTTGAAGACTTTCTACAAAGGGCCAAAAACTTACTTAATCCAAACGGACAACTATTATTTGATAGCTCAGACATTTCCTACCTATACGAAGATATGCCGATGCCTACCGATCATTATTTTGGGGAGATTAGCTACTGCTACGAATATAAGAAGCAAAAGGGCAGCTGGTTTAATTGGCTTTATATTGATCCAACTACGTTGAAGCGCCTATGTAAGCAGTATGGCTGGAATTGCAACATTGTTTATGTAGACGAAAACGATCAATACTTGGCACAACTTACGCTGTAAGTTAAGATTTTAGTGTTACGAATTACGATTGAAAAGCATTAACGCATAGTCAAAGTGAGCAAATCGTAAACCTAAAATCGTTATCCGTTAACTAATTCCTTTCTTCCCATACCTGTACTAAATGTACAATAGTTTCAACTGCTTTTACCATATCCTGTACGGCCACCCATTCTTGCTTACCATGAAAAGCATGACCGCCAGTAAAAATATTCGGACAAGGTAAACCCATAAATGACAAACGGGAGCCATCTGTACCACCGCGTATGCTACGTGTTACAGGGTTAAGGCCAGCTCTTTTTAGGGCCTCAATGCCATTCTCCATAATTTCTGGGTACTGATCAAGCACCGCTTTCATATTACGGTACTGCTCCTTAATGGTCAATGTGTAGCTAGATTTTGGATAGCGATCCATCACACTTTTTACGGTTTGCTCTAATGTATCGCCATGGGCTTTCAATAACGTATTATCAAAATCACGCAAAATAAAGCTCGCTTCTGCATGCTCAACGTTACCACTCATACCAACAGGATGAATAAAGCCTTCCTTCTTCGATGTTGTTTCAGGAGTTAAATCCTTTGGCAGGGCGTCGATAATTTCCGCTAAAATTTTAATCGCACTTTCCATTTTTCCTTTGGCAAAACCAGGATGGGCACTTACGCCATTAATAACCAACTTGGCTCCGTCGGCAGAGAAAGTTTCATCTTCGATAGATCCTAATGTTTCACCATCAATAGTATAGGCAAAATCGGCGCCTAACTTATTAAGATCAACTTTATCTACCCCACGCCCAATTTCCTCATCAGGGGTAAACAAAATTTTAATTACACCATGTTTAATTTGCGGGTTTTGTACCAAGTAAGTTGCAGCCTCCATAATTTCGGCTACACCAGCTTTATTATCGGCACCTAAAAGTGTAGTGCCACTAGCAGTAATGATATCATTCCCGATTTGATTTTTTAAATCTCTGTGCTCATCCATCCTTAAAACCACCGACGGATCATCCGGCAAAATCAAATCTTGCCCTTGATAATTTTGATGGATAATAGGCTTTACGTTTTCGCCGCTGCTATCAGGCGATGTATCCATGTGGGAACAAAAACAAATTACCGGAACTTTTTTGTTTGTTGTTGAAGGAATGGTGGCATAAACGTAGCCATATTCGTCTAAATGCGCATCTGCTAAACCTAAATCCAATAACTCACTAACCAGTAGCTTGCCTAAGTTTTTTTGTTTAGCTGTTGAAGGAATAGTAGTCGAAGAAGCATCAGATTGCGTATCTATTTTAACATACTCTATAAACCTTCTGGTTGTAGAATCAGCGTTTATTTTCATATCTTGCATAAATTCAAAGATATTGTTTATTTTTTTGATTAAAGATTATACTTTTGTAGAGCAAGCACTTAATTTATAACAACTTGAAAAAACGATACTTAGCTATATTATTGATCTTTTTAACGGCTACTGCGTTTGGCCAATCAAATTTTTATAGGTTGAGTTTAGGTGGTGGTGCAGGTGGCACCATACCTTTTGCCGATATCACCAAACCATCAATATCTGTAGGATATGTTGGGAATCTAGATTATCATTTCACTCCTTTTATTACTGCTGGTTTAGAGGTGCAAAAGGGAACCTTAAAAGCTGGACCTGACGATTACGAAAGAGCTTTTTCTAATTCTTACCTTGCGTTTAATGCAAATGTAAAGGTGAGAGCCGGTGAGTTTACAGATTTTTATTATAGCGATTTTTTAAACTATACTAAAGGTTTTTATTTGGGTACGGGTTTTGGGATGATCCAGAACAATGTGACTAACATAAAAATACAGTCTAAAACAGGTTATGCCTTCGCTTTAGCCGATGACAAACCTAATTTCGCCATTCCTATTAATGTTGGTATTGATTTTTATTTCCCTGATGGATGGGGAGATATCCGATACATTCTTAACTTCAATTACCAAGCTAACATAACATTTGGAGAAGGGTTAGACGGTTATGATGACACCAAAGGCCCTCGTAGAAATCTAGGCAGTGCTCCAGATATTTACAATTTCCTCTCCGTAGGTTTTAAATATACCTTTGGTCCTAAAGGCCTAACATCTAAATCAATCAGATAATTTGTTTTCCTTTTGAGATAATGTACTTCTTGTAAAACAAAAAGCTATTTTTATCCTCAAATCATCAAATGATGCGGATAAATTTAAGTTTGCTTTTTGCATTTAGTACATTAAGTGCTTTTGGACAGTTAACTCCTTTCGAAAAAAGTGGAAAAACGGAAACTACCACTTATGATGAAGCGATTAGCTACTATACTGCTTTAGCTAAATCATTCCCTAAACAGGCCAAATTATTGCGTTATGGCAGTACTGATTTTGGCAAACCACTCCATTTACTCGTGCTAAATAAAAATGGATGGTTTGAGGCCAAACAAAGTAAGTTAAACAATAAGAGGGTTTTGCTAATAAACAATGGCATTCATCCTGGTGAACCCGAAGGCATTGATGCCAGCATGATGTTAGCTAGAGATCTGCTAAAAAATGGAAGCCTGCCTAACAATGTCACCATCTGCATTATTCCAGTTTATAATATCGATGGTAGTTTTAACCGCACTGGCACTTCAAGGGCCAACCAAAACGGACCCATTGCTTACGGCTTTAGAGGCAATAGCAAAAATTACGATTTGAACCGCGATTTCATCAAAACTGATTCCAAAAATTCAGCTACTTTTCAGCAGATATTTAACATTTGGCAACCCGAAATTTTTGTAGATACACATACCAGCAACGGTGCGGATTACCAATATACCATGACTTTAATCCCTACGCAAAAGGACAAATTAAATGCTACCCTTGCAGACTATCTCACCGAAAAGATGCTGCCTTATCTTTATAGCGCCATGAAAGGCAAAGGTTTTGAGCTAATTCCTTATGTAAATTCGATTGGTGAAACGCCTGATGAGGGTATTACTGGATTTATGGAAGGCCCACGGTATAGCACTGGATATGCAGCGTTGCACAACACTATCGGTTTTATGCCCGAAACGCACATGCTGAAACCTTTTGATAAACGTGTGGCTGCAACCTACAATTTATTGCAAACTTACGTTGATTTGGTGAACAAAGATGCCAAAATGATAGGTGAAGCCGTAGCTAAAGCGAAAGAACAGGTAAGTAGGCAAAAAAGCTTTGTGCTAGATTGGAAGCTGAACAAAAATAAGTTCGATGAAATTGAATTTAAGGGTTATGCAGCAAAGTATAAACCAAGTGAGGTTAGTGGTTTAAACAGATTATATTATGATAGAAACGAACCTTATACTAAAAGTATTAAGCAGTGGAATAATTTCGAACCAGCTTTAACCGTAGAAAAGCCCGTCGCATACATTATCCCAAAAGCCTGGACAAAGGTGATTGAGCTTTTGAAACTGAACAATGTGAAAGTGCGGCAGCTCAAAAATGATACCGAGCTCTCATTGGAGATGTATTACATTGCCGATATGAAAACGGCGCAAAAGCCATTTGAGGGACATTATTTGCACTCGGCGGTGAAGGTAGTGCCACAAATTCAAACCCTTAATTTTTATGCCGGAGATTTCGTAGTATTCGCCAACCAGCCAAGCAACAGATACTTGATAGAAACCTTGGAGCCGCAAGCACCGGATTCCTTTTTCAATTGGAATTTTTTCGACTCGGTTTTGGGACAGAAAGAGCATTTTTCATCTTATGTTTTCGAAGATACGGCCGCCAAATTCCTTCAAACTAATCCATCTTTAAAAGAAAAACTAGCGTTAGAAAAAGTGAAAAATCCGGATTTGAATAATAACGCTTATGCGCAGCTAGAATTTATCTACAAAAATTCTGATTATTATGAGCCTACTTTTATGCGTTATCCTATTGGCAGGTTGAATTCTGATGTAAAGTTAGATTTAAAATAACGTTTAATTGCCAGACTAAATTCAGCATCATTATTCTTAAAATTGCACTATGTTTCCTAAACTTTCCGTCATCACCATCGTTTACAACAACGCAAAGGACATTGAGCGTACCATGCTATCGGTTTTAAACCAAACGTATGGCAACATCGAATACATTGTAATTGATGGCGCTTCTACGGATGGCACTTTGGCAATCATTAAAAAACACGAGGATCGTTTAGCAAAATTAGTTTCTGAAAAAGATAGTGGCATATACGACGCAATGAATAAAGGTTTGGCATTAGCTACCGGCGATTACGTATTATTCATGAATTCTGGAGATGAAATTTATGATCCCGCTACCGTGGAAAGGGTTTTTGCTACTGCTCCTAATGCCGACATTTATTACGGCGAAACGGAAATGTACGATGAAAATTGGAAAAGTTTGGGAAGGAGAAGGCATCAGGCACCGGAGACTTTTACTTGGCGCAGTTTTAAATATGGAATGAGCATTAGTCACCAAGCCATTTACATTAGACGCAGTTTAACTGAGCCCTACAACTTAACTTATAAATACAGTGCTGATATCGACTGGATCATCAAAATTGCTAAAAAAGCCTCTAGCATTGTTAATACCCATTTATACGTTGCCAAGTACTTAGTTGGCGGCATAAGCAAGAAAAAACATAGCGAAAGCCTAAAAGAACGATTTCAAATTTTTAATAACTATTACGGGCTTGTTGCAAATCTTATCAACCATGTCGTTATTGCGTGTAACTTGGTCTTTTATTTTTTGAGACATAAGAGAACTAACGATTAATAATAGCGAAAGCGTGCTCAATTTCCCAAAACAAACCCTTTAAAGTTTTTGTATTTATAAAGATTGTTTTATTAAATACATAAAGAAAAATGGGAAAGTTAAGCAATAAAAACATCGCTATTCTATCTGAGAATGGCTTCGAAGAATCAGAATTATTTGAACCACTAAATAGGTTAAAAGAAGAGGGTGCTAATGTACGTATCATCTCTTCAAAAAAAGGTAGCATTAAAGCTATGAAAGATCATCAGTGGAGCAAAGAAATTGAAGTGGACAACATCGTTGAAGAGGTAAACGTGAACGACTTTGATGGTTTACTGTTACCAGGCGGTGTGATTAATCCCGACGCTTTGCGTGCTAATGAAAACGCCGTAGCTTTTGTGAGGGATTTCTTCAAAAAAGGCAAACCTGTGGCGGCAATTTGCCATGGCCCACAAACGTTAATTAATGCCGAAGTAGTTGAAGGAAGGAAAATGACTTCTTACGCCTCCATTAAGAAAGATTTGATGAATGCTGGCGCACAGTGGGTAGATGAAGAGGTGGTGGTAGACCAAGGTTTAGTAACCAGTCGTAGCCCTGAAGATATTCCAGCTTTTAACGACAAAATGGTGGAAGAATTTGCTGAAGGCGTTCACGAAGAGCAACACGCTTAAGCAAATTTGCTATTACAAAACAGAGCTTAGTTAAGCATCTTTAGATGTTCAGCTAAGCTCTTCGATTTTTTGCCCACTATTAGCGGTGGCAGCTATAATTTCACCTGCCTAATGATGTTCTTTAAATTTAGCTCAATGATATCAGTCATGTTTCTGCATCGCCTGTAAGCATCATCCCGATAATATTTTGCCATACTTTCTTTCAACTTCTGGATGTTTTCTTTTGTAGTGAGTTCTTCTTTGCAGGAAACGTCCCTCAAGTCCGTCAACCGATGTCGCTCGCTGCGCACCCGGTGCACTAACGAAGACAGTTCCTCTTGTTTGTATTGTTGTACGGTTTTTTCGGTAAGATGTTCCATACACAATTTCACAAGCGGATAGTTCTCCTTAAAAAACTGGGGCATGTATACTCTGATATTGCCTTCGTAAAACTGCTGATCAAAATCAATGGCTCTGATACGGAACTGGATATCGTCAAAGTCTGGCGTAATTTGCACTACAAAATTGTACGATCGCATGTCGCCAAGCAAAGTAACTAAGCAACGTTCATTAAACTTCACAAATTCTTTTGCGATACGTGTTGGATTAAAATCGTCCTGATACAGCTTTCCGCTATTGAAAACATCTCCTGGCAAACCCACAATATGCTCTTCAATCATAGTGTTTCCGTCAACCAAGTAATTGACTTGATTAGGCGATAAAATTTCTTCTAGCTCCAAACCATAAATTCTCGAAGCATCTGCTTTCTTGACATAAAAATAATCGTACACATCGTTGAGCCTATTTACAATGCGAATACGAAATGGATGCGTATTACCAAAAGTACAATAGTCAATCCTGTCGATATACTTATGCTCTACAATGCGCAGGTTTCCAGAGGCTTTCAATTTAGCGTAGATGATTTTTAGACCGTTGTGCAGCTCCTCAATTTGGCCTTGGGCGTAAATTGGACTTTCCCACAACGTATCTTTCCCATCCTTGTCCATAATTGGGAAGCTTTCGGTAAATGCTTTTAAATCTTCGTATTGGATAGGCAAACGGGCATCACGTTGGTAGGTGCGCAGGTATTTATGCAAGTTTTCACTTACTGGAAATATTGGTTTTTTACGGGAAATTTTTACGTCTTTAAGTTGCATACCCTTAATTTATCCTAGCAATTTACCATAAATTACTGTTTGTTGAAATTAAACGCAAGGCGATTGATGTAGTTTTTACAATCGCTCTTCGAGATTTGCAATCCCGCTCTTCGAGATTTGTAATCTCGAAGCGATATCAAAGGATTTATAATCATTATTTAGGGATTTCAACTTAGATATCTTTGCCGTTATTTTTTTTAACGCAGAGTAAAAAAAGGTTTCGCAAAGAACGCAAAGGCTTTTCAACACCCCCATTGTAAGCCTGTACTAAGCTTTGACAAATCACTGGCCTGTTTGTTATGGGTTTGCCAAAGCTTGTGCATAGCACGGGTTGTTGTTAATTAAACCCGATTGCCGCGGAAATACTTTTTGCGGCATTGCCTGAATTAAACTTACGAAGTTTTCGAAACTTCGTAAGTTCGGCGATTCCTAAAACAAAAAGATTGCAGCCAAAAGCGGGAATGCATTTGCCAAGAACTACTTCAAATGCTTTTCTAATGTATATGTAACGTTTCTAAATAAATTTCCTTTAAGGGCTAAAAAGGTTAAATTTGAGGCAAATAATTTTTTCAAATACCATGAGTTTTAGAATAGAACATGATACCATGGGCGAGGTTCAAGTACCTGCCGACAAATATTGGGGAGCACAAACAGAACGCTCTAGAAACAATTTTAAAATTGGACCAGAGGCATCAATGCCTAAGGAAATTATCCACGCATTTGGCTACTTAAAAAAAGCAGCAGCATTGGCTAACAACGAATTAGGCGTACTTTCTAAAGAAAAAACAGATTTAATTGCCAAAGCTTGCGATGAGGTAATTGCCGGAAAATTGGATGATCAGTTTCCATTGGTAATTTGGCAAACTGGATCGGGCACACAAAGCAACATGAACGGAAACGAAGTGATTGCTAACCGTGGCCACGTAATTGGCGGTGGTGATTTAATGGACGAAAAAAAATCGTTACACCCTAACGATGATGTAAACAAATCGCAATCAAGTAACGATACCTACCCAACTGCAATGCACATTGCGGCTTATAAGCAAGCGGTGGAGGTAACCATTCCGGGTATTAAGACATTAAGAAATACTTTGGCAACAAAAGCTGAAGGTTGGGGTGATATCGTTAAAACTGGTCGTACACACTTCATGGATGCTACGCCGTTAACTTTAAAGCAAGAATTTTCTGGCTATGTACAGCAATTGGACAATGGCTTAAGAGCCATTAACAATGCTTTGGAAATGATCAAGGAGCTAGCTTTAGGCGGTACTGCTGTTGGCACTGGCTTAAATACACCCGCTGGATATGATGTATTGGTAGCTCAAAAAATCGCCGATTTAACTGGTCTGCCTTTTGTAACTGCGCCTAACAAATTTGAAGCTTTAGCAGCTCATGATGCCATGGTTGAACTTTCTGGTGCTTACAAGAGAGTGGCTGTATCATTGATGAAAATTGCTAATGATATCCGTATGTTGAGCTCAGGCCCTCGTTGCGGTATTGGAGAGATCATTATTCCTGATAACGAGCCAGGCTCATCAATTATGCCGGGCAAGGTTAACCCTACGCAACCAGAGGCTATGACCATGGTGTGTGCTCAAGTAATGGGTAACGATGTTGCCGTAAGCGTTGGCGCCAGCAACGGACATTTTGAACTAAACGTATTTAAACCAGTAATTGCTGCAAACGTGTTGCAAAGTGGCCGTTTAATTGGCGATGCTTGCGTTTCATTTAACGATAAATGTGCCGCTGGTATTGAGCCTAACCGCCCGGTAATTAAACAACACATGGAAAATTCGTTGATGTTGGTTACTGCATTAAATCCGCATATCGGTTACGAAAATGCTGCTAAAATTGCTAAAAAAGCACATAAAGAAAATAAAACATTAAGAGAAGCTGCTATTGAACTTGGCTTATTAACTGACGAGCAATTTACTGCTTGGGTTAAGCCTGAGGATATGGTTGGTAGTTTGAAATAGTTTTATGGTTGAAAGTCAAAAGTTTAATGTTTAAGCAATGAAAAATAGAAGAGGCCTTTACTTTTTACTTTTCACTTTCAACTTATTTCTTACCCTATCCTGCTCCCGTTTGCCAGATGTACAGGGCAAAGGCGAAGCTTTTTTACAGGGTGTTTGGAATCAAGATAGTGTTGCGCATCAACAAGAGTTACAAGCTTATACGCAACACCTATTTAAATTCACTTGCGATTCGTTTTATGTTGATTTTGTAACACATTCCAAAGTAAACTACTACGAAGAGGAATGCTATAACGGCGGCCTTTGGAAAGAATACGCTAAAGGAACTTATCAAGTTCGCAATGATACTTTAGTGTTGGTGGGAGATTTCACTAAGTCCAATTACAAGCAAAAAGTTTCGGGATGTTATAGAAGTGGGCGCTACATTACCAATTTTAAAGTAAAAGCTTGGAATGCTACACAATTACAGCTTGAAAACTTGAGCGACCAAACAGAGGTAATACTTAACTTGAAGCAAAAAATTACATGCGTACCTAAAGCGATTTAAGTATTTTAGAATATAAACAGATGAAAAATTTAAAAAAATTAATTGTAGCAATAGCACTAATTTATGCGCCTATCGCTGCTAATGCATGGGGTGTTTTAGGACATCGTATCGTGGGCGAAATTGCAGACAGCTACCTCACGCCTAATGCCCGCAAAGCCATTAAGCAAATATTAGGCAACGAAAGTTTGGCAATGAGTGCTAACTGGGCTGATTTTATCAAATCGGACACTACTTATAAGTACCTCAACTCTTGGCATTATGTCAATTTACCCGAAGGTTTGGATAAAGCTGGAATGGGCAACTATTTGGATGGTTTTAAAGAAGCAAATATCTACAACAAAACCAACGAGATGATTGCATTGCTAAAAAACCCTAAAACGCCAGCCGACAAAAAATTGTTCGCTATGCGCTTGCTGATACATTTAATTGGTGATATGCACCAACCGATGCATACGGCAAGAAAAGAAGATTTAGGAGGCAATAGAATTACTGTTACTTGGTTTGGACAGCGCTCAAACCTACATCAAATTTGGGATGAAAAATTGATTGATTTCCAACAATTAAGTTTTACGGAATATACTAAAGCAATCAATTTTACAACACCGCAGCAGTTAGCAGAGTGGAACAAAGCTAGTTTGAAAGATTGCATTTTCGAATCATACCAAATCTGCAACAACATTTACGCCACTGGAATAAAATCAGATGATAAGTTGAGCTATAATTACAATTTCGATTGGATTGGCACATTGAATCAACAACTGCTTAAGGGCGGCGTAAGGTTAGCTAAAATATTGAACGAGATTTATAAATAGTCTGATGTCGGAAGTTCGATGAACCAAAGCTTGATTTAATCATTCAAACTCACTCATTTAATCATTACGTCGTGAAAATCCTGATGGTTTGCTTAGGTAACATTTGTCGGTCGCCTTTAGCGCATGGCATATTGCAGCATTTAGCTGATGAGAAAAAACTCGGCTGGACTGTACATAGCGCAGGAACTGGAAATTGGCATGTAGGCAATCCGCCAGATCACAGGAGCGTTGCAGCAGCGAAAAGACTAGGTTACGATATTTCCACTCAGCGAGCCAGACATTTCAGTACCAGCTTTTTCGATGAGTATGATCACATTTTAGTGATGGATAGTAATAACTTGAAAGATGTACTACGTTTAGCGACAACGCCACAACAAAGGCAGAAAGTTAGGCTCTTTTTACCCGAAGGAGAGGTGACTGACCCTTATTATGACAATGCTTTATTTGATCCAGTAAGCAAACAGGTGGAGCAGCGTTGCAAGGAGTTGATAGCCGAACTAGAAGCTTAATCAACGTAGTCTATTGAAGCTGAAATCGTCACTGCGAGGTACTGCTCGCTCCGCTAATTCCGAGAAGCAATCTTAAAGCGATAGTTTAATTCCCTGGCATTTAACAGAAATTATCTTAAGATTTTCGCAAGAGTAAAGAAAATAATTTGTCCTATAAAAAAACAGCGTCCTCATGAAGTGGACGCTGTTTTTTGCTCTTATTATCAACTATAAGCCATCGCCATATTTAAACATTCTGTTTACCGTAACAGGCAGTTTACCTGTAGGCATTAGCTTTTTAGTAAAAATTGCGGCTGCTGCTTTTTGCATAAAATCTTCTTTCTGGTAGCCCACTACTATTGATCTTGCCATTTCAATACCTGGCAAATTAGCCAAGTTGTAAGGGTTAGCAAAAAAGGCTACCATTGCATTTCTTGCTGATAAAGTAGTAATCATGTCCTTCACATCTTTACCCAAAGGAATATTATTACCCGGACGCGTTCTGGTATCTACAATAGCCATCACAATTTGGTCACCATCTTGAATTTGTTTCACTACTGCTTCGATAGCAGCTGCGTTAGCATTTTTATCTACGTTAAAAGAAATTGAGTTTTTGTAAGTACCTACAATTTCATTTTGAAAAGTTGTAGCCTGTGTGGTACCAACGTTAATGATTACCATACGCTTGTTAGGTGTTAAACTCGCTATTCCATCTCTGCTTTTAAGCAAGGTCATGCTAGCTTCGGCAAGCTGTTGTACTAAAGCCCTGCTTTCCGGGCGATTAATGTCTTCCGAAATATTGTTCTCATCAATTTGAGGCTTAACATTTAAACCAGCCCAATATTTTGCGGTTAGCACCTTCTTAACGCTTTCGTCTATCCGCTCCATGCTAATACGTTGATCTTTAATTGCTTCTTTTATCTTTTTAATGGCTTGTTTGCTATCATGCGCCAGCTCTAAAACATCCATACCAGCAATAAGTCCCATTACCTCAGCTTCACCATCTTTAAAATACTTGGTTACGCCTTTCATGTCCATCGCGTCAGAAATAATCAATCCTTTAAAGCCCAATTCATTTTTCAACAAACCGGTAACTATTGGATTAGATAACGTAGACGGCATATTTGGTGTTGGATCCAACGCTGGGATATTCATATGCGCAATCATTACTCCCGCTGCGCCTTTTTTGATCAATTCTTTAAATGGATACAGTTCCAAGGTGTCTAAACGCTCCTTCGTGAACTTCAACTGAGGCAAATCATAATGTGAATCTACGTCGGTATCACCATGACCTGGAAAGTGCTTTATGCTTGTTAGCAAACCACCATCTTGCATTCCTAATAAATAAGCAGCACTTTTTTCAGCCACATTGTATTTATTCTCGCCAAATGAGCGGAAATTGATCACCGGATTTTTAGCATTGTTGTTTACATCTACATCTGGAGCCAAGTTCATGTGCATACCAATTCGCTTGAAATCTTTAGCTACTTCCAAGCCCATTTTGTACAACAATTCTCTATTTTGCACCGCTCCCAAAGCCATTTGATATGGATAGGAAATCGTGCTGTCTAAACGCATACCTAATCCCCATTCCCCATCAGACGTAATCAACAAAGGCACTTTTGATTTCTTCTGGTAATCCTTCGTTAACAAAGCCTGACGCACTGGTCCACCTTGAAAAAACACTACGCCCCCCAGTTTTTGGCGTCTAATAACTTTACCTACCGAATCCTGATAAGCTTTACTTAAATTAGTATGCGCTCTAACAAATAGCAGTTGGGCAATTTTATGTTTAGTACTTAACTTATTGAACACAGAATCAACCCATTTTGGTTGTTGCTTCAATAGTTCAATGTAAGATGGCTGTTGCGCTTTGGCGTTTGCACAAGCAAATAAAGAAATTACGGCTATGGCGTAAATAAATCTTTTGTTCATTGTATGTTTAAAGTTTGAATATTCTCCCTTTGCAGTTTCTTGCGGAAAAACCCTTAAAGATGCGGAAACAATTTGTCCTTACCAATATTTTGTTGTGCATTTTTAGCACATTATAGCGCTAACACTACCTGAATCGCATTTTTTAAACATCAATGTATTAAATTTGATACACTTTTAAGTAATAGGCACTAACTTTTATCTAGTCTGCCAATAAAATTTAATCACTTCAAAATCTGCTGTTTAAGCCATAAAAACCTGATTTAACAGATACATCTAATTGCTATGCCATATCCATTTGGCACGTTTATTTATAAATGCATCAACGTAAAAGGCTTCTTAACTAAAAAATATTTGCAGCCTTTTCTAATATGAATAGACGGCTACTAAAATGTTTAGCCATTAAAAACTAAATTAAGATGAAAAAAATAGCAATCCTTGTACTTGGTCTGTTTGTTACAGGTCTTACAGCAAACGCACAATCTACCGACAAATTAATTAAATTTGGTGTTAAAGGCGGTGTTAACTTCTCAAACATTATCAAAGATGATGGCAATAACGATTTTAAAACCGATTATCTAGTTGGTTACAATGCCGGTGTAACTTTAGATATTAAATTATTAGAGAACCTAGCATTCACTCCGGAGCTTTTATACTCTACCAAAGGTTACAAATCGGAATCAGTATTTGGTACTTTTACCCAAACTACGCACTTTATTGATTTGCCAATTTTAGCAAGCATTAAATTAGCTGAGGGACTTAACGTAGTAGCTGGTCCTCAGGTTTCATTCCTTTTATCAACTAATAACAAGTTCGAAAATGGCTTTGGAACAGCACAACAACAAATTGTAGAAGACGAATCTGATAGATTTAAAAAGAGCATTGTAGCAGGTGTAATTGGTGCACGTTTTGACTTGAGCAACAAAGTTGGAATTTTTGGAAGATATGCACTTGATTTCCAAAAAACTAACGAAAACGGCGACCGTGTTACTCCAGAATTTAAAAACCAAGTTTTCCAAGTTGGATTGGGATTAAAATTCTAATCGCAGAGCGATTTCTACATAGATCGAAAGCCTATGCGTTATTAGCGCATGGGCTTTTTGCTTTTTTAAAACAAAGCTTGATTTAAAGAGGTTAGTTAATAATATAACTAAGTATTCACCTAAAACCAAAAGCAATGAAAAATAACAATTCGCCAAAAAATAATGCAGGTACAAACCACAGTACTATTGCAGACAGAGCGCACAACGACGTGAAACAGGATAAAAAGAAAGTTGGGATTACCAACGCCGGCGGCCAACGGTCTGATCAAACCTCAAACAAAGATAATGAGCGTAAAAGAGGTCAGTAGTAATTGGCTCATTCAATCTTAATCATTAAATATCAAGAAGAAGTACAAAACGCATTAAAGCATTTTGTACTTCTTTATTTTTATCAAGTACGATGAATTAAATAAACATCCCGCCCGACACCTCAATTCTTTGTGCATTCACCCAATGAGCCTCTTCGGAGCACAAAAATGCAATAACACCTCCGATATCATCTGGTAATCCAACTCGGCCCAAGGCGGTGTTAGAAGCCACAAACGTGTTAACTTGTTCGTTATCTCTAACCACGCCACCACCAAAATCAGTTTCAATAGCTCCTGGTGCAACAGCATTCACTGTAATACCCCTAGCACCTAGTTCTTTTGCTAAATATTTGGTAAGCACTTCAATAGCACCTTTCATTGCTGCGTAGGCACTATAGCCAGGTAAGGCGAAGCGGGTTAGGCCCGTTGAAACATTAATAATTCTTCCTTGACTAGCAATGAATGGCAATAGTTTCTGAACCAGAAAATACACTCCTTTGAAATGTATGTTGGTCAGCAAATCAAACTGATCTTCGGTGGTGCTTTCAAAAGGTGTGTTAATACCAATGCCAGCGTTATTCACCAAAAAATCAAAGTTGGACTGATTCCATTTCGCTTCTAACACTTCAGTTAAGTCAGCTGCAAAGCTGTCGAAAGTTTTTACCTCGCCTACATTTAGTTGTAAAGCGGCGGCTTTTTGGCCTGTCTTTTCTATTTCTACAATTACTTGTTCAGCTTCCAGTTTGCCACTGTTGTATGTTATAATTACATCGTTTCCTTTTTTGGCCAATGCCAAAGCCATATTTTTTCCTAAACCGCGGCTACCGCCAGTTACTAGGGCTATTTTTTGTCGACTCATTTGTTAAATATTTGATACAAATTTCGGCAACAAAGTAGTTAAGAAAATGGTGACAGTTTAAGTATTTGCAGAATGCTGTTTCCTAAATTGCTTTGGGGTTAGACCTTCAAAGGATTTAAAAAACTTAGTGAAATTAGTAGGATCGTTGAAGGTGAGTTTATAACTAATTTCGTTGATGGGCATATCACCAAGCAGCAACATTTTCTTAGCTTCGTCTAAAGTGCGTTGCTCAAGAAAGTGGCACGGCGAGAAACCTGTAGTTAATTTAATGGTGTTACTAAAATGCCCAGGATGGATGAAAAGCTCGGCTGCAAAATCTTTGATGTGGTACATTTTATCAGTGTGGCCAGCTAAAATATCATCCATGTGTCTTTGCAAGAGCGCAAAAAAGTCTTTGGTGATTTCGTCCTTTCTGCTAATGATTTTATTAGGAATTGCCATGCGCTAATATCGCTAAATTTTAAAGCTCTTCCTTAAAATAAAGCTTATAACAATTCATTCCACGCTCAGCATCGTAGTCCTTTTCAATCAATTCTTTATTGCCATGAATATAAACGTGAAAGTTTTTATCGAGCTTTAAAATACTTTTAAAATCCTTCGCCTGTTTTTTCACCGCAGCAGTAGAGATATCAAAAGTATCCGCAATTGGTGTATCAAATTCCTCTTCGTAAGATTGCTTGTAACTTTTAAAAAGTGCTACGCCTTCTTCATTCGCAATCACCTCATTAGCAAACTCATCCATGTCAAAAGTTTCCTTCTCTTTAAAGTATTTCATCGATCTGTTAAGCAAGTCGATCTTATCCGTTTTTTCTACTTCAAATTCCTGATCCAATTTCTCTGTAACGAAACTCTTGTACACATCCATTACGTTTTGTGTTTGGTTGAAATTATCGTTACGCACTTTTAACATTAAAAACTGATCTTTCCAATAGGCAGCATCCGAGGTGCGACTGGTGTTATCCACTACCACCACCTTATAACCTTCTTCCCTATCCGTTTTAAAAATAAGGCAGCCCTTATCCAATTTATTGATATTGATCCCTTGTTGCTCGTAACTGATGTTAAATCCGCTTTGCTCTGGGAAAACTCTGATATAACTCTCTTTACTTTCAGACCTAAAAATACCTACTGCGTCATGCAAATCGCCTTCTATTTGTAAGTTTTCAAAGTAACATACATATAACTCCCCCCCTTTAATTTTTGGATGATCTGCTACCTCAAATAAGTAAGTAGCGATGTTTTTACTGTTTTCGTGAAACGTGGATCCGTCAGCAAAAATTTCAGTTACTACACGATAAATTTCATTCGAATTCAAATCGTTTCCCGGATGTGTAAAACGAAAAACTTCATTCACTTTTTGAAAGGGCGAAAGAAAATATTGCTTCAGTAACTGGTTCAACATTTCATCCTGTACATGCATAGAGCTTTCAGAAAGCGAATAATACTCTTCATTGGACTTATTACCTACATGATGCACAGAAAGTTCCGCTAAATTAGATTCGAAGAAAGATACCATAATTTTTATTTGAGGAGCAAAGGTATTAAAAAGTATGCAGTGAAAAGATGGAAAACAAAAGCCTTTGATTAAACTTTAAGACTAGCAAAAAAAGGCCTTCGTTTCCGAAAGCCCTTTTCCAAACATTGTCTAATATTTTTTATTCGCTGTCTTTTTTTGGCGTATTACGTAGCTCTACTGGCTTTGATGCATTCTTTTTCATCTTTAAATTCAACATCTCCACCAAAACTGAAAACGCCATAGCAAAATACACGTAACCTTTAGGAATATGTTGATCTAATCCTTCCGCTAACAGAGACACTCCGATAAGGAGCAAGAACGAAAGTGCTAGCATTTTAACCGTTGGGTGCTTGTTAACGAAATTGCTAATTGCACCAGCAGAAACCATCATAATTAAAACGGCAATGACTACTGCGGCAATCATAATTTCGATATGATCTGCCATACCTACCGCTGTAATTACCGAATCAAGAGAAAAAACAATATCCAAAATTAAAATTTGAACGATGGTGCCTGCGAAGGAATGAGTTTTAGCCTTTCCTTCTTCTTCATGTTCACCTTCCAATTTATTGTGAATTTCGTGAGTACTTTTATAAATAAGAAACAAACCTCCAACCAGCAAGATCAAATCTCTACCCGATATGG
Source organism: Pedobacter sp. (assembly GCF_965249885.1). GTDB lineage: Bacteria > Bacteroidota > Bacteroidia > Sphingobacteriales > Sphingobacteriaceae > Pedobacter. Next base: position 1,669,871 of record NZ_OZ252254.1, read on the forward strand.
CCAATTTTTCTAACCACTCTGGATTAGTAATGCCAACCCAGTCGCCAATATTGAATAACGGAGCTGTTAGGCGCATGATCCAACTTAAAGACATTAGCAATAGCACGCGTGTAATCATTGCTAAAGCCAAGCCTAATTGCCTTGCTTTTTTCTGTTGATTTTGAGGCAGTTTACCTGCTAAGATGGAGATAAAGACGATGTTGTCGATCCCTAATACAATTTCTAAAACTGTTAAAGTTAGCAGTGATATCCAGGCTTCTGGACTACTTAAAAATTCCATAAATAATTGTTAAAATCTAAATTCGAAGATATAACAAAAACAGAGTGCTTTTGCTTTTTAAGGACAAAAATTTTATTGAAACTTCTATAAATCACCGAATTACTTTAAATAAGAAAGGGTGGCCAATTGACCACCCTCTCACTTTGTTTAACCCCTTCCGGGTCTGCCGCTGCTCTCGCCACGGCCAGGTCTACTGCTGCCTTCACTGCCTCTTCCACTTGATCCAGAAGATTGCGGAACACTACGCTCCGCTCTTTCCATTCGTTGTGGTTGTTGTTGTTGCGGCTGCTGGCGCTCCATACGCTCAACTCGTTGAGGTGGCGTACTTGGTTGGCTGCTATTTTCTTGCGAACGAGAAGGAAATGTTGGTCTGCTGCGTTCCTGTGTTGCAGGAGGTGTAGCTCTTTGCTCTGTCGGATTATTGTTTTCCCTAGATCTTCCAAAAACACTTCCTCTATCTACAACTCTGTTGTCGTTACTTTCTCTATTTTGAGTGTTATTACCTCTATCGAATGTACCATTTGCATCTCTAGATCTTCCAAAAACGGTTCCTCTGTCGGTGTTTCGATTGTCATCAGCTGCTCTGCTTTCTCTATTAGGCACATTATTGTTATCGCGACCACGAGAGATATTGCTATCATCTACATTTCTATTGCTATAACGTTCGCCTCTTCCATTATTGCTGTTATAACTTCCATTGTCGCGGCCCCTGTAATCGCCAGCAGATCCTCTATCAATTCTACCTCTATTGATATCACCAGTTACCGCTTCTCTCGGTGCCGCTTTAGCATTGTCAACGCCTCTAGTTGGACGAGGAGAATAAATGTTTACCGTGTTATTTTCGATTCTGTTTCCGCCAGCTCTACTGTTTACTCTCGAAACGTTATAAACTGTTACGTTTCTATTGGTAGCTCTCCTTACGTCATCAACTCTTGGGCCGGTGTAATAAGTTCGGTTATTACGCACATAAGTGTTATTGATGATCACGGTATTTTGGATATAAACCCTATTTCTACCGCTGTAATATCTAGGATAGCTGGTATAATAAATGTGTCGCTCTGGGATAAAGTTCCAGCAAAAATCAGGCACTACGTAACGTGGACCGAAATTGATGTTGATACTGATGCTTGGTGCCAAAGGTGCCCATCCGTAATAACCACCGCCACTTCTCCAGCTTACCCATGCTGGTCCCCAAGTAGTATCAGGAATCCAAACCCATCTGTTGTAACGATTGTAAATCCATCTGCCATAGTGAAACGGAGCCCAACCCCAATCGTAGTTAGAAACCCAAGTATTTCCATACTCGGTCATTACCCAACGTCCATTGGTGTAATAAGGTCTGAACTCACCTTGGTCTACATCCGGACGCCAAACGTAACCATATTCAGGGTCGTTAATCCATGTGCCGTACGGCGACAGCTCATCATAAAATGTTTGCAAAGAAACATCGTCGTATTGTGCTTTTGCGCTTTGGGTGGTTCCTGCTAGCAGCAAAAAAAGCCCGAATACCATTGCCGGAAATCTCATTAGCCTTTTCATGTTTGTGTGTTTTAAAATTTTATTATTTAACCTAACGTTAAGCGTATATCAATTTGAGAACCAATTAATGTTAAATTGCGTTAAAGCTTACCAAATGGAAGAGAAACTTGCTGTTTAACTATATTTGACGTATGTTTCAGCAGAGAAAGAAGGGTTTATGTATTGAAAATATGTCAACCTTAGCGCTAAGTAGAACTAAATTTGATACATAAGCAACTTAACAGAACAATCTTTGCGCACCTTTGTTTTTATAAATTTTAATTTTGTATGCAGAAAGGCATTTTATATTTAGTTCCCGTACCATTAGCTGATAACGCAGCTAGCAAATCATTTACTCCTTTTTTAGTAGATACCATTAACAGTATCAACACCTATATAGTAGAGAACGAAAAAACTGCAAGAAAATTTTTAAAGGAGGCAGGATTAAAAATACCGCAGAGCGAATTGCTAATTCACGACTATGGCAAACACAAGCGAGGAAACTCTTTGAAACCCTTTTTCCAAGAATTAAATAAAGGAATTAACGTTGGTTTAATGAGCGAAGCTGGATGCCCCGGCGTAGCCGATCCAGGGGCTGACATTGTTGCGGAAGCTCACAGGCAACAAATTAAAGTAGTGCCATTGGTTGGACCAAATGCCATGCTGCAAGCGCTAATGGCTTCTGGATTTAGTGGCCAAAGCTACGCCTTTAGCGGCTACCTTCCGATAGATAAAGCTGATAGAAGCAAACGAATTAAAGATTTAGAGCAATTATCGCAACGTTTTAAGCAAACGCAGCTGTTTATGGAAACGCCTTTTAGAAATAATCAGCTATTAGAAGAAGTACTTAAAAATTGCCAGCCAAGCACATTGTTGTGTATCGCATGTAATATCAATGCCGAGGATGAATACATTAAAACATTAAGCGTAGGTGACTGGAAAAAAGAAAAGGTTGACCTTCATAAAAAGCCAACCGTATTTTTGATTTATAGAAATAGCTAAGATAGACTAATAAGTTTCACTATCGGGAGGAATCCCATAGTCTGCAAAATCTACATCTTTTTTCTTTTTAGAACCGAACAAAGACTTGATTTTACCTACTATACCAGTGATACTTTCTGCATCAAGTGATTTACCTAGCTTACCAGAAACAAGCGCTGCAACACTTTTGGTTAAAAAGCCAGAACCCCTGAAAACTGTTTTATTAAGAAACATTGGCAGTATCAGCGACATAATGCTTCCACTTAAATTAGTTTTTTCATCCAGTTTGAGTAAACTTTTAGGACTAAAAAAGTCGGTAATTAATTTCATTGGTGAAAATTGCTTAACATAGGATCTTACGTCTTCTTTAAGCAATGTCTCTTTTAGTAAATACTCACTTTTAAGCTGCTTCAGTTCCAGCTTCAATTCATCCAAAGATTTTATATCCTTATTCCTCATCGTCTTTATCTGCTATTTTATTAAAGTATTTCCTAATAAATATGTTCACTAATATTTTCTCGATGAAGTTATCCTTGGTTAAAAGAACGATAATGGCGACAAATAAGTAAATAACGGCAACACAACCAAAGCCCGCCACCATACTTCCTAATACTTCTGATAAGTACAAGGCCAAGGTTGCCGTACCAAGTAAAAATGCAAGTAAAAAGCACACCACCACTACCGTATTAGTAACTAAATCCGCAGCGAGTTTTGACCCTTTTTCTACTGATTTTAGGTGAATATAATCTATCCTTGAATCTATATAACTCTTCGCATCGGCAACTAGCTCTTCAATATTTTTTTCTTTTTTATCTTCCATTATCGTTCAGGTATAGCTTGGATTATACGTGTTCTACTTCATCTGAATATTCTTGTTCCACATCACGCAGTTTGCCCTTAATAGAGTTAACCACTTTGTCCTTCAAGCTGCTTAAGTTGTTGATTTCATCAGCAGCTCTGTCTTTAATTGAATCACCAAAGTCTTTTAATGATTGACCTAGTTTATCCCTTGTATCGCTACCTTTATCCGGTGCAAATAAAATACCCAATGCTGCACCTGCAGCTAAGCCTGCCAACAAGGCAACTACTACTTTTGAATTATCACTCATTGCTTTATAGTTTTATGTTAAAAAATGAATTTTATTCTGGCCTCTAATAATTAAACTGCCTACAAAAGCAATTGTTTTTACTTTTTTGCTTTTTAGAGCCTTACGATCTAATATAAAGTTAAATGACCTTTGCGCAAAATGAGGTCAAAGATTGTTCCACTTTACCTTAGACGCTAATTAATAGGCAAACTAATCACAAAAAGACTGCCTACTTGTTGCGGCTTAAAAGTAAGCGTTCCTTGATGTGCTAAAATAGTACGCTCGGCATCTGTAAGTCCAAGCCCTTCTGCATCTTTCTTTGTTGTAAAAAAAGGCTCAAAAATTTGATGACTCAGCTCTGGATTAATACCAACGCCATTATCTTCAATGAAAATAGAATAATAGCCACTATCATTAATGGAACTTACGCTTAGTACTTTAGGATATGTCTGCATTCCTTCAACAGCATTTTTCAACAAGTTGACAATGGCCTTTTTAATTTGCTTGGTATCCAACGATAGATAGACATCAGAAGGTAGCAGATGTTTTTCCAAATTGATTCTATGTCCTAAAACCAAATCACTAATCTCTGTAAGTGCTTCTTCAATTAACTGATTGATATTGACCTTTTGTGCAGAAATTGGCTTATTTTCAGTACTGGCAATAAAATTCTTGGTAAGCTGATTAATTTCATCCACATTGCCTTTAATCACTTCTAAGTTTTGCTGCAACGATTCGTTGTAAGCCAAGGCCTCATCTGTACTCAGATCGTAAAGTACGAGGTTAATGGTGGAAAGTGGGTTTCTAATTTCCTCTGCGAATCCTTTGGCGATATGTTCAGAAATAGAAAACTTACTTTCGTGTATAAATTTCGTTTCCTGATGCTTACGATGCGTTAGATTATGAATTATGGTATGATAAATTTCTACCATATTATTTGGATCTATCTGTAAAAAAGACGACAGGCTGCAAAAATAAACTTCGCCTTTACTGGATACCATTTGGCATTCGAAATCGCTAACAGCTCCTTTAGTTTCGAGCTCCTGTATAAAGTTTTCCCTATCTTCTTGTGTAAAAAATAACGATCTATCATTAAGCGACATCATTTCTTTGATATGGTAGCCGAAAAACTCCAATCCAGCCTTATTAATATCGTGTATTTTACCGGTATAGTCAGAAATGAGAATCGGATCTTTGGCTTTATCGAAAATGATTTTAAACTTATTTTCACTTTCTTTCAAAGCTTTTAAAGTTTCGCTTTGCTTAAGGGCGTAACGTAAACTCCTATCAAGTGTATCTGGGTCAATCCTATCTTTAATTAAGTAGTCTGCAGCGCCAACATTCATGGCCTCTTCATCTATTTTATAATCCCCTTTTCCAGTTAATATAATGATAGGTTCTTTAACACCCGATAAAACTGCTTCATTAACTAAGTCAACGCCAGTATGTTTGCCTAATCTATAATCTACTAAGTAAATATCATACTGATGTTTTAAAACTGCGTTAATACCCTTTTCAAAGGTATCTGCCCATGTCAATTCATATCTATCGGCAACAGCAATACGGCTAAAAATATCCCGAGTGATGATATAATCGTCCTCGTCATCGTCTATCAATAAAACCTTTACCTTGTTCATACTTTTATATTGGTTAAGTGGTAAGCCACTTAGTTGTAATGTTGTTTGTAATACTTACTAAATCTTTAAATGAAGCCGGCTTTGTAAAAACTTCATTTGCCCCTAATGCAATTGCTGAGTCAATATCATCTTTATTTTTGGAAGTTGAAAGCACTACCAAGGGGATTTTTCTCGTCTTTTCACTTTTTTTCAATGCTACTATCACTCCTCTGCCGTCGAGTACGGGCATATTCAAATCAACCACGATCAAACTCGGGAACTGATTATTAGTCAATAGCTTTTCGATATGCTCAATCAGTAGCTTGCCATTAGTCAAAAAGGTGATGTCTTTCTGGTTGATTTCTAAAAAGGCATCTTTAAGCATTAATGCATCATCCGGATCATCTTCAGCTACTAAAATTATTGGGTATAATGTGGCACTCATAACTATGGGCGTGTTTTAAGTGGTAAAACGATGAAAAACGAGGCGCCTTCTCCTTCCTTACTTTTGGCAAATATTTGTCCAGAATGATTATCAATTATTTTTTTGCAGATGGCCAACCCAATTCCCGTCCCTTTATACTCAGTACGAGTATGAAGACGCTGAAATAGATCGAATATTTTTCCTGCGTAACTTTCATCGAATCCGATACCGTTATCCGTTATTTTAATTACGCAGTATGGAACAGTTGGCGTAAGTCCGGATGTCGGTATTGCCGATCCAAGCATTGTTTGCGAAGAGACATGGATAATGGGCTGTACGTTGGGCTTTACAAACTTTAAGGAATTGCTGATAATGTTTTGGAACACTTGCGCCAGCTGGGAAGCAATACCGTCAACTGTTTCGCTAACGGTTACAATTAGCTGAGCATTGGCGTTTTCAATGGTATAATCTAAATCGCGGATAACTTTGTTGAGTACCTCACTTAATTCAACGCTCTGAAATTCTTTCGTTTCTCTGCTAACCTTGGAAAAAGCAAGCAAATCGTCTATCAGTATTTGCATGCGTTCGGCAGCGTTTTGCATCCTATCGATATAATCCTTTCCTTCGTCGGCTATCTGTTCTTCAAAACGGCTTTTTAACCTATCGCCAAAAGCTCTGATTTTTCTTAGCGGCTCCTGCAAGTCATGTGAAGCTACATAGGCAAACTGTTCTAAATCTTTGTTGGAAATATTCAATTCATTGATCTTCTCTTCCAACATCCTTTGCGTTTCCTTTAACTGCGTAACATCTTGGGTATTCCCTAAATAAGCATAACCTTTTCCCTCTTCGTCACGCCTGCGTCTAGCTGTGGTAGATACGTATCTAATTTCGCCGTTTGGCCTAGCAATACGGTAATTTGCATTAAAGGACGACTCTTCATTATTGGCTCGCAAACAAATATCCCGAAGTGATTTCCTATCCTCGGGATGTACAAACCCGAAGTAAGTGTTTGGAGTAACCACTGTTGAGTGTGGCAAATAACCATGAATGTTAAACATCTCATCGGACCATAGCATGTATTCATTGTTACTGTGCCATTCCCAGCTTCCGTTGTGAGATACCGCTTCACCTTCTCGCAAAAGCGTTTCGTTATTTCTTAATTTTATTATCGCTTCTTTTAGCTCTGTAATATCTTGAACAGTACCTACCAATTTATTATCCTTATGCGCAAAGTAGCCCTGATTAAGCACATAACGCTTTAAACCATTGGGCTGTACAATTTGATGCTCAATTGCAAAGGTTGATCGATTTTTAACGGCACTTGCAAGTTCTTTGTTCAGCTTTTGCCTGTAATCTGGTGCCACTACCTTATCTGCGATAGCGTATGTTGGCTGGAAATTACTCTCGGCAAAGCCATAAATACGGTAAAGTTCATCAGACCATTTGTAGGCATTGGTTTTAATATTAAGTTCCCAGCTGCCCAACTTAGATATTTTTTCGGCATTTGCCAATAAAGCTTCTCTTTCGAGTAAACTGGCGGTAAGCGCCTGCTTCTCTTTCACCTCAACATCCAGTTTGGTAATAATTTTTTGTTCATTCCTAACTGTTGCGATATAATTTAAAATTATACCAGCCAATGGAACCAAGTAACTGATAAAACGAAGATAATGGGCGGCATTAAAATACGTATCGAATGCATTTGTACTTAGCGCCATAAAAAGTTGCGCCAAAAAAAGTGGCGCAATACTTAAAGATAGCAGCTTAGAGAATACGCTATGAAAACGAAGCATAAATCTAGGCAGATAAAAAGCTGCCCATACAAACAAAAAAACCAAAGGTAAAAATGAAAAAAGGTCAACTTGCACCATTTGATCAAATACTAGCTTGTGCTGCAGAATGGTGTTTGTGTTTGCAATAAGAAATACACACCCTAATCCTGCTAACACACAGATGACCCCAGTCCACCAAATAATTTTACGCTTTTGTTCTGGCGTACGAAGATTTCGATGCTTTATTTTAAGGTAGAAAAACGTTCCTATAAGCAAAGTGAGCGAGTAAAATGTTCTGTTAATCCACCAAATGAAATATAATGGCCCAGATAATTGTGCTATGCTCACGTTTTCATTGAGAATGAGTAGATAATAACTATCTAGCAGGGCCGATATGAAAAGCGTTATTCCAAATAAGGTGATGGTCAATTCTTTTCGAATGGTATAATCAATTGCAGCGAGCAAGCCTGTAAACAATGCTGCGGCAATACCAAATGTGGTCCAAATACCGGTATAGAAGTTAGGTTTTACATTAAGAAGGAGGATTTTTTCAGAATTGTCTCCAAAAATCAAACTCAAAAGGACGGATAGCAGTGGAGCAATGCATAGCAGCATCACTATCCACAATATCCTTTTAGATATGTTATAGCGGTTTTTAAACCGAGACGAGCCTGACTTTTTAAATACATTAAACACTTATCTATTGTCTAGATCTATTGCTTTCATTTTATTGTAAAGTGTTTTTCTGTCGATGTTTAAAATTTTTGCGGCCTTTGTTTTATTAAAGTTAACTTCTCTTAACACTTTAAGTATCGCTTCATATTCGGCTTCAAGAGCCGCGTTTTTCAAATCTCTTGGTTTTTTGCTATCTGTATCTGCCGTACTTGACATTATAGCTGATTGATGAAAAGCTGGCAGTTTAGCATAATTAGAAATCTCTAAAGGGAGTGCCTTAATTTGGATTTCCTCGGTTTCCGTTAACAGGGTAGCACGTCTAACCACATTTTTCAGCTCTCTCACGTTACCTGGCCAGTTATAGGTTAAAAAGCAGTCTACTACTTCTGAAGAAAACCCTTTAATATTTTTGTTTAGTTCCTGATTAGCCAGCTGCAAAAAGGTTTCCGCAAAAGAAAGAATATCCCTTCCGCGTTGGCTTACCGGAGGCAAATTGATCGAGAACTCGTTGAAACGATGGTACAAGTCTTCCCTAAACTTACCTTTCATGATAGCATCCTGCAGGTTCTCGTTAGTAGCCACGATAATCCTTACATCTAAATCTATTTCCTTGGTGCTTCCAATACGCTTAATTTTTCTTTCCTGTACTGTTCTAAGCAAAGCGGCTTGAATATCATAAGAAAGGTTACCCACCTCATCTAAAAATAAGGTACCACCGTTGGCCATTTCAAAGTGTCCAATTTTAGTATAAAGTGCTCCTGTGAAAGACCCTTTTTCGTGACCAAAAAACTCGCTACCAGCTAATTCTTTGGTTAAAGAACCACAGTCCATTGCTACAAATGGTTTATCTTTACGAGGACTATTTAAATGAATCGCTTTAGCAACCGATTCTTTGCCGGTACCGCTATCGCCCAGTAAAATTACGCTATAAGATGTAGGTGCTACCAATAAAATTTGTTTCATCAACTCTTTGGAGGCACTACTTTGACCTATTACAAATTCGTCGGCCAGCCCATATGTGCTTTTGCTAACTTTTGCTTTATCTTGAACCATTGGATTTTCAACCTCAGGAACAGCCTTATTTAAGGCAATTTGGGTTTCAATCGCTTTGTTGATGGTATTCAAAATTTCATCTGGATAAAGCGGCTTAGTGATGTAATCATAAGCACCAAGCTTGATCAATTCCACCGCTAATTTGATGTCCGAATACCCCGTGATGATGATTACTCCAGTTTTTGGATAGCTTTCCTTAATTTTAACAAGCATTTCCTTACCATCGGTATCTTCTAAACGATAGTCGCAGAGTACTAAATCATAATGCTCTTTACTTAGGTAGTCCATCGCCGAGTTACCAGAAGTAGCGCTAGTAACATCGAATGAATTTCTGGTTAGAAATTTCGAAAGTAGTAGACCGATATTTATCTCATCATCAACAATTAGAATTTTTTTCATAGAGTGTAGTTAATATAGTTGGCAGATATCTAAAAAGCTAAAATACAAAGAAAAAAAAGAAATTGGGAAAATTTTTCCACGTTTTCAATGGATCCGGCGAAAAAGCCGCTTAGTTTTAGTATGAGAATGATTTTAAGGACTACTTGCCTTCAAAATTAGCTTTTCTTTTTTCTAAAAATGCGCTACTGCCCTCTTTAAAATCACTGGTATCGAAACACTTACCAAACTCATCTATCTCTATTTCGTAGCCATTAACCTCGTTATCAAAACCAGCATTTATTGCTCTAACTGCACTCGCCAATGCCAAGGGAGCTCGTTGTTTAATTTTAGCAATGATTTCTTCAGCTTTTGCTATAAGCGAATCCTGTGCTACAACATAATTAACCAGTCCTATTTGCTCTGCTTTTTGAGCGGTAATCATATCAGCGGTAAAAATCATTTCAAATGCGATACCTTTACCTACCAACTGCGCCAAGCGTTGTGTGCCGCCGTAGCCAGGAATTAACCCCAAAGTAACTTCTGGTAGACCTAACTTGGCATTTTCACTCGCAATCCTAATGTGACAGGCCATGGCTAGTTCCAAACCGCCACCTAAAGCGAAACCATTAATTGCCGCAATTATAGGTTTAACTGATTGTTCAATAGCATTGAAAACGTTCGCGTGGCCATCGTATGCAAGTTGCCGACCTTCTGACAACGTATAATTTTGAAATTCAGAGATATCTGCGCCAGCTACAAATGCCTTTTCACCTGCTCCTGTAAGCAAAATGACCTTAACATCGTTATTTGTTTGTGCATTTGCAATCACGTGAGCAAGTTCGGCAAGCACTTCTTTGTTGAGTGCATTCAACTTTTGCGGACGATTGATGGTAATATATAATACGTTTTCCCTGATTTCGGCTATGATTTGCTGATAATTCATGACAATAAGTTTATTATGATGCTAGTATTTAAAAGTTTCTGTTTTCAGCCACCCATTCTTCGATATAGCTGACAATGTCTTTCATGGCTGTACCGGGTGGAAAAAGCTCTCCTACGCCAATTTCTTGCAGTTTTTTGATGTCTGCTTCTGGAATAATTCCGCCACCGGTAACCAAAACATCGGTAAGCTCCTTTTGCTTCATAAGCTCCATTACCTTTGGAAAAACAGTCATGTGAGCACCTGATAAAATAGAGATACCGATAGCATCTACATCTTCCTGTAAGGCCGTATTCACTACCATCTCTGGCGTTTGCCTTAGCCCAGTGTAAATCACTTCCATTCCAGCATCCCGAAGTGATGTGGCAATCACTTTCGCCCCTCTGTCATGACCATCTAAACCTACTTTGGCTACAAGCACCCTGATAGGCCTTTTCATTACTTTGTTCATATTTGGAAACCTTGATAACTGTAAAAGTAGTAAAATAGTTGTTTGGTTCGTTGGATGTTTAGTTTTTTGGCGTTGCTTTAAGTTTGCAGCAAATATGTTTGTCCTTCCTGCTTTATTCTGTCCTGTATCGTCTATTGCACTTTAAATTACCCTAAATTTGGTTAACTTTGAAAGTCGAACATTATCATCATAACATCTTAAGAACAAGTCTTCTTTTTGCGTTTTGCCAATGTTTTATTTTTGAATTTTAACTTTTGAATTAATATATGAGCGAGGAAAAATCATTAAACTTTATAGAAGAAATTATAGAGAATGATTTAAAAAGTGGAAAGTATGAAACATTAGTAACACGTTTTCCACCGGAACCTAATGGTTATTTGCATATTGGACATGCTAAAGCGATCTGCTTAAACTTTGGGTTAACCCAAAAATATGGCGGCTATACCAATTTGAGGTTCGATGATACGAATCCGGTAACTGAAAAAACAGAGTATGTTAACAGTCAGCAAGAAGATATTCAATGGTTAGGCTTCCAGTGGAAAAACGAACTGTATGCTTCCGATTATTTCGATACTTTACACGGCTATGCTGTCCAGTTAATAGAAAAAGGCCTTGCTTATGTAGACCATAGCACAGCTGATGAAATTGCAGCTCAAAAAGGCACGCCTACCGAACCAGGTGTAGCAAGCGAGTACAGAGACAGAAGTATTGCCGAAAACCTGGAGCTTTTTGCTAAAATGAAAGCTGGTGAGTTTGCAGATGGAGCTTGCATTTTAAGAGCTAAAATTGATATGGCCAGTCCAAACATGTTGATGCGTGACCCAATCATTTACCGTATCAAACATGCACACCACCACCGCACTGGTGATGCTTGGTGCATTTATCCGATGTATGATTTTGCCCACGGACAAAGTGATAGTATTGAACATATTACGCACTCTATTTGTACGTTGGAATATGTTTCGCATCGCGAATTATACGACTGGTTTATTGCTCAACTGGGCATTTTCCCTTCTAAACAGTATGAGTTCGCTCGTTTAAACCTTACCTACACGGTAATGAGTAAGCGTAAGTTGTTGCAATTGGTAAATGAAGGACTTGTTTCTGGCTGGGACGACCCTCGAATGCCAACAATTAGTGGTTTGCGCAGAAGAGGTTATACCCCAGAGAGCATTCGTGAGTTTTGTGAGCGCATTGGCATCGCAAAACGTGAGAACTTAATAGAGCTTAGTTTGCTGGAGTTTTGTATCCGTGAAGATTTGAATAAGAAAGCGACTCGGGCAATGGCGGTTTTAGATCCTATTAAACTTGTTATCACGAATTACGAGGGTGATGGCGAGATCCTAATTGGAGAAAACAACCCTGAAGCAGAGGATAAAGGTGGAACCAGAGAAATTCCTTTCAGCAATGAACTTTGGATTGAACGTGAGGATTTCATGGAAGAGCCTGCAAAAAAATGGTTCCGCTTGGCGCCAGGAGCAATGGTACGTTTAAAGTTTGCTTACATTGTTAAATGCGACACTTTTGTGAAGGACGAAAATGGTAATGTTACGGAAATTCACTGTACTTATATCCCTGAATCGAAAAGCGGTAATGATACCAGCGGAATTAATGTGAAAGGCACCATCCATTGGGTGAGTACTAAACATGCAAAAACTGCCGAGGTTCGTTTGTACGATCGTTTATTTAGCGTAGTATCACCAGATGCAGAGGAAGGCGACTTTAAAGATTACCTGAACCCTAACAGCAAAGAGGTATTGCAAAACGTTTATATTGAACCTGCATTGGCTCAAGCTACTTTAGGCACTGGCTACCAATTTATCAGAAAAGGCTATTTCTGCTTAGATAAAGATTCAACTGCAGATCAACCGGTATTTAATAGAGTAGTTTCTTTAAAAGATAGCTGGAAAGGATAAGGGGATTTACGATTGACGAATTACGATTTTAGATTTAGGCAACTAACACAATCGTAATTCGTCAATCTAAAATCGTAAATCAACGATAAAGGCTTTTCTTATCCATAAAATCTATAACAGCATCCGGCACTAAAAACTGGATGCTTTTTTGTTCCTTTATCGCATTGCGGATAAAAGTAGAGGAAATTTCCATTTGAGGTGTTTGTGTGATTACTACCGACGGGTGGTTCGCCCATTCTGTCAAATCAACTCCCGGTCTTGGGTACACAAATAATTGATGTTGCTCCAGCAAAACTTCGTAATTTTTCCACTTCTTAAAGGAAGCCAAGTTATCAGCACCCATTATCAACGCAAATTTCTTATTAGGATGTTTCTCCTTCAAATAAGTCAATGTATCAATGGTGTATGACGGCTGAGGAAGTTTAAACTCAATGTCGCTTACTTGTAGGTGCGGTGCATTTTCGGTAGCTAAACGCACCATTTCCAAACGATCATACATGTCTGCCAATCCACTTTTTTGCTTCAACGGATTATGCGGTGATACCACAAACCAAACCTCCTTTAAATCGGTATAGCTAGCCATATAATTAGCAATAATTAAATGACCAATGTGAATAGGGTTAAATGAACCGAAAAAGAGACCTGTTTGCAGTTTTCGGTTTTCAGTTTTCAGTTTATGCTGCATAAAATTACTTTGCTCCGTATTTTTCTGGACTATTCATCATGTGGTTAAGCAGTTTTCCAATTTCATCGCTTAAACTAACCAATTTTAAATAATTTTCTTCATTTAAATACCTACAATCTAGTGCAAACTTCAGCCATCCTTTTGTTTCACTGTTTTCCATATCACTATCAGATAACTTGCTGATAAAGTGTGCGGGATATCTGCGTTTTCTATAAGCTTCTACAATACAGATATTCGTAGAGCGGGAAGACCTTCTGATTTGGTCCGTGAGTGAATACATTTCTTCTCTAGGAAATGACTTCGTTATTTCAAAAACCAGCATGGATAGCTCAAATGATTTTTTGTAAACCAATAAATCATTAAAATCGCTCATATGTTTCTATTTAGATAGATATGAAACTTTCTACAGGCGTTCTTTAGGCAACTGAAAACTGTAAATTGAGAACTGTTAACTTCTTAAAAATTCCCCTACTAGCTGCTCGGCTTCGGCACAAGCAGTATCTAAATCAAAATTTTCAAGTATCACATCAAATTTATCGGCGTAGCCTAATTCCTTTTCTGCCTTTGCATAACGCTCTTGTAATTTTTCTTCGCTATCTGTACCTCTACCTGCCAAACGGGTTTTTAAAACCTCTAACGATGGTGGCTGCACAAAAATCGCCAATGCATCTTTTTCAAACTTACGTTTTAAGCGCAGTCCTCCCTCTACATCAATATCAAAAATTACATGCTTGCCTTCATCCCAAATACGTTGTATCTCTGAGCGTAAAGTACCGTAAAATGTACCGCTATACACCTCTTCAAACTCCACAAACTGGTGCTTGGAAACCTTATGTAAAAACTCCTCGGTAGAAATAAAGTAATAATCTTTGCCATCAACCTCGGTTCCCCTCAAATCTCGTGTGGTGGCCGAAATTGAAAAACTTAAGTTATCAAACTTACTTAAAAGGTGCTTTACAATGGTAGTTTTACCAGCTCCAGATGGAGCCGAAAATATAATGAGTTTGCCTTGTTTCATATTGTTGAAAGGTTATAACGCTGAAAAGTTGAAACGTTGCAACATTTCAACCCTCCAATTTTACAACACATTAAGTAACTGTTCTTTAATTTTTTCTAACTCTTCTTTCATTCCCACCACCAACTGCTGTATTTGCGCATCATTAGCTTTGGAACCCATCGTATTAATTTCTCTGCCTATTTCCTGTGAAATAAATCCAAGTTTTTTACCGTTGGCGTCCTTATCTTTCAAAGTTTCAACAAAATAATCACAGTGACTTTTTAAGCGGGTTTGCTCTTCGGTGATGTCCAATTTATCAATGTAATAAATTAGCTCTTGCTCAAATCTATTTTGGTCATAGTTCACTTTTCCCACTGTATCTTCCAAAAATTGCGTCAATCTGTTCTTGATATTCGGAATTCTAAGTGGTGCCAGCTTAGCGACATCATCAAAAAAGGCCATAATATTTTTTATGCGTAGCTCTAAATCAGCTTTTAAGATTGCACCCTCATCAATCCTAAACTGATTGAAATTTTTCAAGGCTTTTGCAAACGTACTTTCTAAAACCTTCCACTCGCTTTCACTAGCTTCCTCTTCGGTATAAGTAATTACTTCTGGCAAATTCAATACCGTAGGCAAAAGGTTATCAATGTTAGCCCCTAAGCTTTTATTAACCTCAATCAGCTGATTATAGTATTTCTTTAAAAGAATTTCATTGATAGAAGCCCCTTTCTGTGTCTCTTCACTGCGTTCAACAGTAATCGCGATACTCACCTTGCCTCGTTCAATTTCCTTATTGCACAAGTTGCGCAGGTAAAGTTCTTTATCCGAAAAAGCTTTAGGGATTTTCAAACCCAACTCTAAAAACTTCGAGTTTAGCGACTTGATCTCGACAGAAAACTTCACACTTTCGTGATCGGTGGATGCCAAGCCAAAGCCGGTCATTGATTTTATCATGTGCAAAGATAGTAAAAAGGATTTGAGCTAGAACGTGTAAGCCGTAAGGTTTTGAATATAGCCTAATTAATTGAAAACATATGTCAGTAATTCTTCGGTTGCGATAGCCCTGCTGTCCATTATAGCCCTCGTTCCTCGGGGCTGCCATTGCCATCAGGTTTAACAAACTTAGTTCGGGGCCTTAGTCCTGCTAACTGACCCTGAAATAAATTCAGGGTGACGATATATGGACGGTTCGTCATGCTTAATTTGTTTTACTTCGCAGCTTTTCGCTACGCTACAGGTCAGCATCAGCTTTTAAATATTTCTTAACTAACGTGAGTTCGGAATAAAAGAATTATGCTATTTGCTAGCGATAGCGCTTCAAATCTTCGTTCAGCTAATTTTCGGTCTCTTATTTTTTAACAAGTTTTATTTTGTTTTAATGGTGTTAAAGAGCGCTTTTCGGTATTCGGGTTGCACCAATAAGCCAAAGCTCTTTCTTTGAAAGAAACCTGCGAAGCAAGCATGAAAACAATTGAAAACAAAAAATGAGGCTGAATAAATAAGCAACCGAGAGTTTTTGTTACTTTTTGCGGCCAAACCTGAGCGTAGCGAAAGCTTGAATACCAAAAAAATAAACAAAGTATGAAAAATGTAAGAGCCCAGCGGCGGCGAGCTAAAAGAACACGTTTAATATAAATTTTTCTAGAGTTGTAAAAGTCCTTAACCCAAACTCAAGTTAACTACATATTTAAACTCAAACATAACCCTCTTGATTATAAAAAATCCAAACATCGCGTTGATTAGTGAAAAAGCTGTTCAGCAATTTTCACTGCTAATCTGACGTTTACCTCATTGCACAAACTTTGTCAATCTTAATCAACATGATGCCGGTAAGATTGACAAAGTTATCGGCAACTCTTTATCGCTTCCTCCATCAAATCATAAACCTTCTTTTTCAACGCAGGCACATCCTCCATACTTAAACCACTTACCGAAACTTCGGGCAATAAAATGGTAGTGATTAAACCCGGCCTAGCCAAAAGTGGGGTTTTCCTAGGCAGCAGCGTTCTATTGTTAATCATCACGAAAGGTATGATAGGCGTTTGTGTTTCAATCGCTATGCGAAATGCTCCATCATAGAAATCGGCAAGTGGCTTTTCAGTTTGGTTCATCGTTCCTTCAGCAAAAATCAGGACCGACTGCCCATTGGCAATATCCGTCTTTAAAGCAGCCACGGATTCCTCCCTACTTTCCTTACTGCTCCTATCAATTAACACTACAATACGTCTATAGATTAATCCAAATATCGGAACCTTAGTAATTTCTACTTTTCCCAAAGCGCTAAAATACTGCGGTAAGCTTATACAAACTGCCACCGCATCTAAATAAGAGCCGTGGTTTCCAACATAAATATGTGATTTTGAAGTGTCAACCTTGGAACGATTTCGGGTAGTTACCCAAAAACCGCTGAAAATGCTAAACAAGCCGGCCCAAATTCGCAACACAACTAAAATTGTGCGCTTTCCAGTAGCTAAAGGTAATGTTGCCGAGAACAGCAATACGAAAGGCAAAGCCATTAACATCAACGCAATAAATATGATTGAGGCGTATAAAAGATACAAGCTGGACAACACCTTTCGCATGGTTTAACCTTTTTTAACTCACCAAAAATCGAAACATTTGTTAAGTTTACAAATAAATACTAGCATTGCTATGTTTTACAAGCTCAAATACCTATTCTGTTTTGCTTTTTTGTTGCTTAGTGCCAGTACACTATATGCACAGCAGAATTTTACGGTTACCGGTGTGCTTTTTGAAAAAGGAACTACCCTGCGCATTGCCTTAGCCGAAGTGAAAAATAAACGAACAGGCTTTTCGGCAGGCAGTAACGATATTGGACTTTTCACCATTAAAGCTACTATCGGCGATACGCTATCGGTGACAAAACGCAACTTCAGCGACTTACAGGTTGTAATTAGAGACACAAAAGACTTGGTGCTATATCTTAACAAAGGCACCATGCTAAACGAAGTAGTAGTTACCGGACAAACAAAAAAACAAGCGCTTAACGAAGTAAAGAAAGACTTTCGAAACAAGGGATCTTTTTATGGAGGTAAACCGCCGTTACTTTCATTCATTTTTTCTCCGCTTACGGCATTTTATGAACTATTTGGCCGTACTCCAAAACAGGCTCGCAGATTCAACACCATGTATCAAAACGAAATGCAAGATAGCCACGTTGATCAATATTACAACAAAACGTTAATCAATCAACAAACTGGTTTAAGCGGAAAAGAACTAGAAGATTTTTTAGTGAATTACAGGCCAACTTATGATCAAGCAAAAAATTGGAATGTATATGATGGCATCAAGTGGATCAACGATTCCTACAAAAAGTATAGTGATACCGCTGGAAAAGCTAAAAGTAATTAGTTGTGTAGATTCCTGTTTTTTGGTTGATTAGATAATTAGCTCATCATCATATCAACTCATTATCACATTAAATAGACAATGCTTCGCAGGCTTTTTCAGCTGCTAATTTCTCAGCATTCTTTTTGTTATAATCTCTTCCAACGCCGTAGCTTTCGCTATCAATAACTACCTTAACTGTAAATAACTTAGCGCTTTCACCTTCGCCATTTTCAATTACGTCGAATGAAATATCTTTACCTTGACGTTGGCACCACTCAATTAGGCGGCTCTTGAAATTGGTTTCGGTAATTTCTAAATGATGGATATCAACGTATGGTTTAATAATACGTTTCAGGATAAGATTTTTGGTGAAGTTATAGCCTTTGTCCAAATAAATGGCGCCAATTAATGCCTCAAAGGCATCACCATACATAGAATGATGTTTAGATTGGAAATTGACCGTCTTTTGATCAAAGATAATGAGCTCATCAAAACCCATTTTACGTGCCAACTGATTTAAATTTGCCCTATTTACAATTTTGGAGCGCATCTCAGTTAAAAAGCCTTCCTCTTTGTAGGGATAACTTTTAAATAGCAGCTCGGCAACTACAGCACCTAATATCGCATCACCTAAAAACTCTAATCTTTCATTGCTACTACGACTACCATTTTTCAACAACTTAGCAACAGACCGATGCCTGAATGCCATTTTGTACAGCGCAAGGTTACCTGGCACAAAACCAAGCACATTCTTCAGTTTTTTAACAAACTGCTTGTTAGGCGAAAAATAAAGTTTATAAATGCTGAACAAAGACATCAACTAGCAACACAAAATTTAATTACAACAAAAGCATTTGCATAAATATACCATACAATTGCCCTTATGCCATAATTTTTTTTGGTTAATCTTCGTATTTTTTGAAAACAACCGAAGCATTATGACCACCAAAGCCAAAAGTGTTACTAATAGCAGCTCTAACCTCACGTTTTTGCGCCTTATTGAAAGTAAAATTCAACTTAGGATCAAATTCAGGATCATCTGTAAAGTGATTGATGGTTGGAGGCACCGTATTAGTATTGATTGCCAAAATAGTTGCCAATGCTTCTACAGCTCCAGCAGCACCCAATAAGTGGCCTGTCATGGATTTTGTAGAGCTAATGTTCAGCTTGTAAGCATCTTCACCAAATAAATCAACAATTGCTTTGGCCTCTTGCACATCGCCTAGTGGCGTAGAAGTACCGTGTACGTTGATATAATCAATTTGGTTAGTTTCCAAGCCAGCATCAGCCAATGCTTTGGTCATTACCATTTTTGCACCTAAACCTTCTGGATGTGGAGCAGTGATATGGTGCGCATCTGCGCTCATACCGCCACCTACAATTTCAGCATAAATTTTAGCACCACGAGCTTTCGCGTGCTCCAACTCTTCCAAAATAATAGTACCAGCACCTTCTCCGGCTACAAAACCATCACGATCTTTATCGAAAGGACGAGAGGCAGTTGCCGGATCATCATTACGAGTAGATAAAGCATGCATTGCGTTAAAACCACCCATACCCGCTTCGTTGATAATTGCTTCCGAACCACCGCTAATAATGATATCAGCCATGCCCAAGCGAATGTAATTGAATGCATCAATCATCGCATTGGTTGAAGAAGCACAAGCAGAAACGGTTGCGAAGTTTGGCCCACGCAATCCATACTTCATTGAGATATGCCCTGGAGCAATATCAATAATCATTTTAGGGATAAAGAATGGGTTATACCTAGGCGTACCATCTCCTTTGGCGAAGTTGGTAACCTCGTCTAAGAAAGTTTTTAAACCTCCAATTCCAGCGCCCCAAATTACGCCAATTCGGTTGGTGTCAAGTGTAGAGAAATCGTATCCTCCATCTTTAACCGCCTCTTCAGTGGCAACAAGTGCGTACTGCACAAACGGATCCAACTTGCGAGCTTCCTTTTTATCCAGATAATCTTCCGGATTAAAGTTTTTCACTTCGCAAGCAAACTTCGTTTTGAATTTTTCAGTATTGAAACTTTTGATAGGCGCAGCGCCGCTCACACCATTTGTTAAAGCCTCCCAAAATTCGGGAACACTATTTCCAATTGGAGTGAGCGCACCCAACCCAGTAACTACTACTCTTTTTAATCCCATTTATAAGTATTGTACAGAAAAAGTATTTCTACTTAACGTTTTTTTCTAAATAAGCAATTGCTTGACCTACAGTACCGATAGTTTCAGCTTGATCATCAGGAATAGCTACATTAAATTCTTTTTCAAATTCCATGATTAGCTCTACAGTGTCTAATGAATCAGCACCTAAGTCGTTTGTGAATGAAGCCTCTGGCGTAACTTCGCTTTCGTCAACACCTAGTTTTTCTACGATAATAGCCTTTACTCTTGAAGCAATATCAGACATAATTTTATAATTTAATGGTTAAATAATTCTGTGCAAAGAAAAATAAATTCTCACACTTTTCAAATGTTTTTATTTCTCTATCAATTTTAAAGGTTTAAAACCCAAAGTAAAATTAGTTTTATAATTTCGTAATTCTAACAAAAAAATGCATTTTGAACAAAACTTATTTAAAACTGTCGCTTGATCTAGATTTCGTCCTAATAGCCATTACAGCATCGCTTAAAGACTATGTTTTGTGCCATAAGATAAACACCAATCTTAATTTTGAGTTTTGTAAAATTGACGATCACGAAGTTTATTTTAATACCGACGAGCCTCCGGTTTCTTTTTCTAAATATTATTTTTTTGTGGAGGAAGGTGAGCGAGAATATTTTTTGGTGAGTAACAGGAATAGCGAAGGCTTTTTAGTTCCGGAGATGAACAAGGTTGATTTTTTTATGATTATACACCAATTTATCGACAAAGAAGACCTCAATTTTATCATCAGCAACTTGAACAAAATACCTGATATTCAGGTAGCTGCACAAATAGATGTAAAGAAATTAAAATCAAAGGAAAACTTGGTAATGTAATTTTTATATTGTTAGTGTAGTAAATACACTATATTTGAATTATCAAATCAAACTGAAATAGTATAACAGCGCTGGATCAAGCTGGCTAGATGGCACTTGTTTCGAGCGGCAATAACAAAATAATTAATGAAACCTTTTCATTCAAGAACCAAAATTGTGGCCACTTTGGGCCCAGCATCAGCTAAACCAGATGTTTTATACAGTATGTTTAATGCAGGTTTAGATGTTTGCAGATTGAACTTTTCTCACGGCTCGCAAGCTGATCACCAAGCCGTAATCGACACCATTAGAGATATCAATAAAAAACATAAATACAATGTTGGTATTTTAGCCGATTTGCAAGGGCCTAAAATTAGGATTGGCATGGTTAAAGATGGTGGAATTAACCTTGTAAACGGCAACAGAACCATTATCACTACTCAAGAATGTATAGGTAATGAAGAACGTATTTACATTACTTACGAAAATTTCCCTCAAGATGTAAAAGCTGGTGAAATTATCCTTTTAGATGATGGCAAGCTGCAAATGCGTGTGCTGGAAACTAATTATAAAGACGAGGTAGTTTGCGAAGTAGTGCATGGTGGTATCCTTACTTCTAGAAAAGGCGTTAACTTGCCAAACACAAAGGTTTCCATTCCTTCATTAACCGTGGAAGATCGAAAAAACCTTGATTTTGTATTAGAAAGCGATGTTGAGTGGATTGGTCTTTCGTTTGTACGTAACGCAGCTGACATTGTAGAGTTAAAGGACATTATCAAAGAAAAAGGCAAAACTGCTAGGGTAGTAGCCAAAATCGAAAAGCCAGAAGCAATTGCCAACATTGATGAAATTATTGCAGTAACTGATGCGGTAATGGTTGCTCGTGGAGATTTAGGTGTGGAAATGCCAATGGAAGAAGTGCCTTTGTTGCAAAAGATGATTGTTAACAAATGCAGAGCAGCTTCTAAACCGGTAATTATTGCTACACAGATGTTGGAAAGCATGATCACTACGCCGCGACCTACACGAGCGGAAGTTAACGACGTTGCCAATTCTGTACTTGATGGTGCTGATGCGGTAATGTTGAGCGGAGAAACATCAGTAGGCGAGTTTCCTTTGATCGTGATTGAAACCATGCAGAAAATCATCAATAATATTGAAGAAAATAACTATCCGTTCCACTCAGAAAAATTTTTGAAGCCCAAATCTGATGGTTTCTTAGGTGATGCGGTATGCGACTCGGCTTGCTTTTTAGCTAAGCAAACAGACGCAGTAGGTATTGTTACAATGACTTCAAGTGGATACACAGCCTTTGAAGTCGCTAGTCACCGTCCTTTTGCCCCAATATTTACTTTTACCAGCAACGAAAGTTTGTTGAATACGTTAAGCTTGGTTTGGGGTGTTAGAGGTTTCTTTTACGATAAATTTGAGAGTACTGACAAAACCATTGAAGAAGTTAATGATTTATTGAAAAAGAAAAAATTAGTGAAAAAAGGTGATGTAGTGATCAACACAGCATCAGTACCATTAGTTAAAAGAAGCAGAACTAATACGGTAAAAGTTACTGTAATAGAGTAAAAATATGATTTGGAAAGCCTCAGCTTTGCGGTTGAGGCTTTTCTGTTGGGTTTAAAATTTTAATTTTGCCCAGATATCGGAGAGGTGTCAGAGTGGTCGAATGAGCAAGCCTGGAAAGTTTGTATACTCGCAAGGGTATCGAGGGTTCGAATCCCTCCCTCTCCGCAACCTTTGTTGCAAAATACCTTATAAAATAATCGACTTTGGTAAAAGTTTTTTTTGGCAACTCAAGCCAAACGCAAAACAAATCAGTTTTAATTTAAATTCTGTATCATTATTAATACTTTGTACTGTAAATCACTTCGTGATTTTAATTTAGTTCATTATTTCGTTCCGAAAATGAAAAAACAACTATTAACCATCAGTACTATTTTAACAGTATTTACTTTGAAAGCTCAAAACAAAATACTTACTGCTAAGGACTATGAAAGGGCAGAGCAATTTTTAAGCTATAACATTGAACCTTTAGTAGGCGGCACGGCGGTATACCCCAACTGGACTTCGGGTGAGCGCTTCAGATACTTAGCTAACACTAAAAACGGCAAAGAATTTTTATTGGTTGATCCAGCTAAAAAAAGTAAAGTAGCAGCGTTTGACCATCAAAAGCTAGCTGATGCACTTAACCAAGCAACTGGGAAAAAATACGAGCCTTATGCCTTACCTTTCCAAACCGTCAATTTTGCTGATGATGAGCAATCGTTCCAATTTATGGCCGATGGTCAACTTTGGAATTTCAATGTGAGTACCAACACGCTAACGGAGAGCAAATCTGCAGCAGGCAGGGGATCTGCAGGCCGTGGTGGTGCAATGAACAGGATGGGCGGTTTTGCAGAATCGGTATCGCCCGATGGCAAGAAAGCTGTTTACATTAAAGATTGGAACTTATGGTTAAAGGATTTGGCTTCGAAAAAAGAAACGCAGCTTACCTTTGATGGCGTGAAAGATTACGGCTATGCTACCGACAATGCAGGCTGGAAAACCAGTGATAGAGCAATTGTTCGTTGGTCGCCAGATTCAAAAAAAGTAGCTACTTATCAGCAAGATCAGCGTCACCTTAACGATATGTACCTTGTAACTACCAATGTAGGTGCGCCAACATTAAAAGCCTGGAAATACCCTTTGCCAGGTGATAAAGAGGTGGCCAAATTACGCAGAGTGGTAATTGACGTGGAAAATGCAAAGGTGGTAAGCTTGCAAATTCCTTTGGACGACCACCGCAGTTCGTTAAGTGATGATATTGTTGACGGTGGCCAGCTAGCTGATATTGATTGGAATCCGGATGGAACCGAGTTTGCTTTTTTATCCACTTCTCGTGATCATAAAATTTCTAAATTACAACTGGCCAATGCAACCACAGGAGCCGTTAGAGAAATCTTTACTGAAACGGTGAAGACACATTTCGAATCAGGCGTAAATTCCATCAACTGGAGATATCTTCCAAAAACCAACGAAATTTTGTGGTACTCGGAACGAGATAACTGGGGTCATTTGTACCTATACGATGCCAAAACTGGCAAGCTTAAAAATCAGATCACCAAAGGAAATTGGTTAGTAGGCAGACTAATTAAAGTTGATGAGAAAAATAGAAAGCTGTATTTCACAGGTTATGGCAAGGAAAAGGGAAACCCGTATTTTTCTTACCTGTACCAAATTAATTTTGACGGAAAAGGCCTCACCTTGCTTACACCAGAGGAGGGCAACCATCAAGTAAGCTTCTCGCCCGATTTTAATTATGTTGTAGATGCTTACTCGCAACCTAATGTACCTACAGTTACGGTTTTACGTGATATTAAAGGGAAGCTAATTGACGAGCTTGGCAGGGTTGATGTAAGTAAACTGACTGCCAAAGGTTGGAAAGCGCCTGATGTGGTGAAACTAGTTGCTGCTGATGGCAAAACTGATATTTACGGATTGGTATTTACACCAACTCAAATGGAAGCGGGCAAAAAATATCCTGTTGTAGACTATATTTATCCAGGGCCGCAGGGCGGAAGTGTCGGTAGCTGGTCGTTTGCGGCTACCAGAGGCGATCATCAAGCGCTTGCTGAACTTGGCTTCATCGTGGTGTTAATCGAAGGAACTAGCAACCCAATGCGTTCAAAAAGTTACCACGATATGAACTACGGAAACATGGGCGAAAACACCTTGCCTGATCAAATTACCGGAATTAAACAGCTGGCAGAGAAATATCCAATCGATATTGATAAAGTAGGGATTTGGGGACATTCGGGAGGCGGTTTTGCTACTGCTGCTGCTTTGTTCAAATATCCTGATTTTTTCAAAGTAGGTGTGTCGCAGGCAGGTAATCATGACAATAGAAACTACGAGGATGATTGGGGAGAGCGATACAATGGTTTGGCAGAAAACTCGGACTATGCCGCACAAGCCAACCAAACCCACGCTAAAAACCTTAAAGGAAAATTAATGTTAGCACACGGCATGATGGACAATAACGTGCCGCCCTACAATGTTTATTTAGTAATTGATGCGTTAAACAAAGCCAACAAAGATTATGATTTAGTACTATTTCCTCATAGCAGCCACGGCTTTGGAGCTAACAATCCGTACATGATGCGCCGCAGATGGGATTACTTTGTAAAGCACTTACAAGGAGCAGAACCTCCAAAAGAGTTTAACTTAAGAGGTACCATTCAAAATCAATAATGTACTGCTACAGACTTACGAAGTTTAAAAACTTCGTAAGTCTTAAAAGATTCAAGAATTATCATCTAGCTTTCGTTTGGCTTTCACATGATCCGCCAATTCATACGTTGATTTTTGTTCATCGCCTTTGGCGCTTTTCTTGTCTATCAACAAAAGAATGATCAAGGAAATAATTGGTATGAGGAAAGAGATAAAAAACCAGAACCAAAAGCTTTTTCCAATGCTTCGGGCATAAATTCCTGCTACTAATTGAGGGATCATCAAAAAACACAGCAGCAGTATTTCTGGCATTGGCTTACTTCTCTTTAATTTCAGCTACCTGCTTTTCGGTAACTAAGGTTAAATTTTTATTGCCGAAAGAATTTCTGATATAATTCATTACATCCGCAATTTCATCATCAGCAAAGCCAGATGGCGGCATTGCATTGTTATAATCAACACCGTTTACCTTTACTGCACCTCGCATCCCAAACTTTATAGCATGTATTGCTTTTTCAGGATACTTTATTAAAAAATCTGCTTTTGCTAAGGGAGGAAATGTTCCTTTCAGTCCTTCGCCATTGGCTAAGTGGCAGGTAATGCAACTTTCCTCATAAAGCGCCTTCCCCCTTTGTACGCTCTTGCCTAGTTCATCCTGCGGAGCAGAAAAAAACACAAGTGCATATAATGAGGCACAACCTAAGCTTAATACTATTTTCATCATTCCGAATATTTAACAGCACGTTGAAATGCCTGCTTATAAACCTTTACGATTTAGGGCTGATTTTAACAATCGAACCATTGCTTTCTATCACAACATAGATATTGCCATCCGGGCCTTCTTTTAAATCTCTTACCCTTCCTATTTTTTCGAAAACAACTTCCTTCTTCACTACCTTGTTATCCTTAACTACCAAATGCTCAATATTTTGGAATTTAAGAGAACCCACCAACAAATCGCCATTCCAATCTTTAAACTTCGTACTGGTAACAAAAGTCATTCCGCAAGGCGCAATTGATGGTTTCCAGTAAATTACAGGCTGTTCCATTCCTGGTGCTTCGGTTTTATCCGATATAATTGAATTATCGTAATCGATGCCATAAGTAATTAACGGCCAACCATAATTTTTACCTTTTTCAACAATATTTAGCTCGTCGCCTCCTTGCGGGCCATGCTCATGTTCCCAAATGGTGCCATTTTTTGGATGCATCACCAAGCCCTGCGGGTTACGATGACCATAGCTCCAAATCTCCGGCAAAGCATCTTTAGTTTTCACAAAAGGGTTATCCGTAGGAATTTTGCCATCTTCATGCAATCGCACCATTTTACCTTGCGCTTTGCCCAAATTTTGGGCATTTTCTTTTTGACCTCTTTCGCCCAAAGTCAAAAACACATACCCTTTTTTATCGAATAATATTTTTCCACCGAAGTGTACACCGCCCTTTACATTAGGGCTAGCTTTGTATAAATGCTCAATATTTGTCAATTCATATCCATTCAATTTGGCACGCATTAAAGCGGTATTTGCGCCACCATCTTCTCCAGCTTCCCCTTCTTTTTTAGGTGATGAATAACTGATGTAGATCCATCCGTTTTCCTTATAATTAGGATGCAACACCACATCAAGCAAACCGCCTTGTCCGCGGAAATAAACCTTAGGAATACCAGCAATTTCTTTTGGATCTAGCTGTCCTCCTTTAACGATGCGCAATTTTCCAGTTCTTTCAGTAACTAAAGCCCTACCATCAGGCAAAAAAGCCATAGACCAAGGCATGTTTAAGCCCGTAACAATGGTTTCTGTTTTAAACTTACTGTCATCTAAATTGGGCTTTTCCGAAGAGCTGCTGCTAAATAGTACCGCAGCGCATGCCATTAGCGCAAAACCGAATAAAAACTTTATTGACTGCTGTATTGAGGTTCCAAATTTCATAAAGGGAATTTTTCCTAAAGATATTAATAAGGCTCAAAAATATAGTGTAAATAGCGCATTACAAACCTAATAACTACAATACGTACTCATCGTTAATTGGTGTAACGGGTGCCGGTATTTCTTCTTCTCCCATCATCTGCAACAAATTAATTTCGATGGTTCTGGTAATTTGATTTAGCGGAATGCCAGCTACGTTGTTTTCAAACGGATCAACCAAATTCATTCCGTTAATTTGGGTCGATACAAACACGAAGCCGATCATCCAGCCCATAAAAATTGACCATACACCCATTTCCTGACTAATTACCAAGGTAAAACTTACCACAAAAAGCCAAATGAAAACCTTAGTGAGGTAGCTGTAGGTAGTTGGGAATACCGTGTTTTTAATTCGTTCGCTCATACCCATCTCATCGCTAAAACGCACCAACATTTCATTAATTTGGATGAACCTAAAACCATCAACCTGATTAGTTTTTGAGAGCAGTTCTA
This sequence comes from Pedobacter sp., assembly GCF_965249885.1. Lineage (GTDB taxonomy): Bacteria > Bacteroidota > Bacteroidia > Sphingobacteriales > Sphingobacteriaceae > Pedobacter. Next base: position 1,697,609 of record NZ_OZ252254.1, read on the forward strand.
AATCATCCGATTGTTTGTGCAAAATTGCATTGTGCTTATTGCTTTGTTTATCTATATATTTCCATTCCGCATCGTCCAAATACTTAGGATAATTGGTATCAGCAACGCCCCTTAAAGCGCCCTTAAGTACATACAAAAATGCGATATGCCTGCGGATCATCCGTTTCACAATTACATCATTTGCTTCGCTTTGCGGCACATAACTTAGCAAACTCCTTGCAAAAGACCGAGAATCGTTAACCAAGCCTCCCCAAACTTTTCTTGCTTCCCACCATCTATCGTAAGCTTGGTTATTGTTAAAACCTATAAAAAAAGCAATTGCAGTTCCTAAAACCGTTGGAATAATGGTTGGGATAGAGAAATGGTGTGCAATTAGGTACTCGCGAATGAAATAAGCTCCCATACAGGAAGCAATCATAATTAAATCTACCTGCCAAGTATTACGTACTATTCTACTCAGCCGAATATTATTGATAAGAAGCATCGGTGTTTCTGTTTGTTGGTTTGTTCAACACCAATTTACAGAAATTGTTTTGCTTATACTACACGCACCAACAAGCCTTTTAAATATTCACCTTCTGGAAAAGAAAGCCTTACGGGATGATCTTCCGGCTGGCAAAACTGTTTGATGATTTGCACTTCCTTGCCAGCATCCAAAGCCGCCCAAGCGATAATTTGCTTAAAGGTTTCGATATCGACCGCACCTGAGCAAGAAAAAGTAGCTAATAAGCCTCCGCTTTCTAACAGCATCAAACCACGACGGTTCAAGTCTTTGTAGGCACGGGCAGCTCTATCCAACGCAGAGCGAGAAGGCGCATATTTTGGTGGATCTAACACCACCACATCAAATTTATGCTGCTCATCGTTAAATTGACGTAGTTGTTTATTTACATCACTTTGGATGGCAGTATGTTTGCTCGCATCAAATTGATTCAATGCAATGTTCTGTTTTAGGGTTTCAATAGCTAAAGCAGAGCTATCTACTGATGTTACTTGGGATGCGCCCTCAGCCAAAGCATTTAAGCTAAATCCGCCACTATAGCTAAAGCAGTCGAGCACTTTTTTATTCTTAGTGTAAGAAGCCAAGATTTTCCGGTTATCACGTTGGTCGCAGTAGAATCCAGATTTTTGGCCCTCAGCAATGTTGATATGGTACTTAATGCCGTTCTCTTTCACCTCGATAAACTCCTCTGGATTTTCTCCCCAAAGCAAGCCATTCTCGGCCGTGATGCCTTCATGTGTACGAGCAGTAGCATCGCTTCTATCAAAAATACCTTTGGGCTGCAGCAACTTTACAAGAGCCGAAATGATTACTTCCTTCGCTTTTTCAATTCCGGAGCTTAAAATTTGCACCGAAAGGAAATCAGCATACTTATCTACAATTAAGCCAGGCAAAAAATCGGCTTCACTAAAAATTAACCTACAAGCGGTAGTGTTTTCACTCAATAAATTAGCACGACCAGCAATCGCAGTTTTAATTTTACTTTCGTACCAATCTGCATCAATTGTAGCTTCCTCACTCCATTCTATCAACCTAACCGCCACTCTCGACTGATCGTTGTAATATCCATAAGCTAAAAATTCTCCGTTTGCATCTATCACACGTACCACCTCTCCATTTGCAGGTTTTCCTTTTACCTTATCCAATGCACCAGAAAATATCCAAGGATGACGCTGATAAACCGCTTTTTCTTTACCTTTTTTTAGCTTGATTTCTACCATTTTGCAAAGATATGTAAAAGTGGTCAGTTGTTAGGAATCAGTAGTTAGTTACGGAAACTAGTTTATCGATACAAAGAGCATTAAAAAAGATAATTTATAAATACTTCTTTAAATAAACCTTGTGCGCTTCGTGTCTTGGTGGTTTAATATTATTTTTACGGAATGGAAGAGATCACATGGAACGATTTTGAAAAGGTGGAACTTAGAGTTGGAACAATCATTGAAGCTTTTGAATATCCAGAAGCTAGAAAACCAGCTTATAAAGTGAAGGTGGATTTTGGAGATTTTGGAATAAAGATGAGCAGTGCTCAAATCACCAAACATTATACCATTGAAGATTTAATTGGGAGACAGATTGTTGGCGTGGTAAACTTTCCTAAAAAACAGATTGGCAAGTTCATGAGCGAATTTCTGGTAACAGGCTTTGCCGACGAAAATGGCGATATTGTATTAAGCACTGTAGAACGCAAAGTGCCAAACGGCAGTAAGTTGATTTAGTCAGAAAGTTTAAAGCCCGCAAATCCCATGATTAACCTCAATCGTAATTCGTAAATCTAAAATCGTAAATCAAATGTCAGAAAGTTTAAAGTCCACAAGCCCGATGATCAACCTCAATCGTAATTCGTAAATCTAAAATCGTAAATCAAATGTCAGAAAGTTTAAAGTCCACAAGCCCGATGATCAACCTCAATCGTAATTCGTAAATCTAAAATCGTAAATCAAATGTCTTTCTATAATTTCGAAGCAAGTACTAACCCGCAACAAGAAGATGAGCATTTTATGCGTTTGGCTTTAAACGAAGCTAAAAAAGCTTATGATGCACAGGAAATTCCTATCGGGGCAGTGGTAGTTTGTAAGGGAAAAATCATTGGTAGGGGCTACAACCTTACCGAACAGTTGAACGATGTTACAGCACACGCTGAAATGCAAGCTTTTACTGCAGCGGCACAAACGCTAGGTGGTAAGTATTTGAAAGATTGTACGCTTTACGTAACTATTGAGCCTTGTGTAATGTGCGCAGGCGCAAGTTACTGGACTCAAATTAGCAGGGTGGTGTATGGTGCCAAAGAAGAAAAACGAGGTTTTACCAAGATCAATCAAAACCTTTTACACCCTAAAACGTTGTTAAAAGGAGGAGTTTTGGCCGAAGAATGCCGTAGTTTGATGTCCACATTTTTTATCAATAAGCGAAAACAAAGTTGACAAACAATTGAATAAAACTTAACGTATCTCTATTATATTTGTAGAGATAACATTTAAATAACCTTAAAATACATATTATTATGGCTTTTGAATTACCAGCGTTAGCATACGCAACCGACGCATTAGAACCACATATCGATAAAGCAACCATGGAAATTCACCATGGCAAACATCACCAAGCTTATGTTACCAATTTAAACAAAGCTTTAGAAGGCAAACCTGAAGCTAATAGCAGCATCGAGGATATCATCAAAAACATTTCGAAGTTTCCTGCAGCTGTACGCAACAATGGCGGTGGGCACTTTAACCACACTTTATTTTGGACTGTTTTAGGACCTAACAAAGGTGGCGAGCCAACCGGAGATTTAGCAAAAGCAATTAACGAAGCTTTCGGTTCTTTTGCTGATTTCAAAACTAAAATTCAAGAGGCAGGTGCAACTCGTTTCGGTTCAGGTTGGGCTTGGCTTTCGGTAGGTGCTGATGGCAAATTGTTTGTTTCATCTACACCAAACCAAGATAATCCATTAATGGATATTGCTGAGCAAAAAGGCACGCCTATTTTTGGTATCGATGTTTGGGAGCACGCTTACTACTTAAAATATCAAAACAAACGTCCTGATTATTTAGCTGCAATTTGGAATGTAGTTAATTGGGATGCAGTTGCAGAGCGTTACAAAAAAGCAAAAGTTTAAGCCTATACACTGGGTTAAATAATTCGATTCTTCGGAGAAGAAAAATAGCCTGCAAAGGCACAAAGCCCCAACCAAAAGTTGGGGCTTTTTAGTTTATCGATGGCACAGATAACCTTTTCCCAATCTGATGACCTAGATACTTATCAACCCGAATAAATGAATTACAATATAGATAGCGCCATAAAATCATTAGCACAATTATCTAAATCCAATTAATGGTTCAGAACAACAATGTTTAAAACTCTTTTATCGTTAAGTTTTTAAGAATGCTTAATTTTCCAGCTTTTAACACTTGCTACACATCAATGAAATTTAATATACTAGTTACAGCTATAGCCCTCTCCTTTTGTACCCTAACAGCTTGCACAAGCAAAGAAGAAAAAGAGAAAAAAGTTGCAGAAAATAAAAAGCTAAGAAAACCCGAAGATGATAAGGCCGACAGTATTTTATTACTTTACGATAAAAACAAAGAAGATAAATGGATTGCCGATTTTGTAAATAACCTGCATAAGAAATTTAATTTCAATGGCAATGTTTTAGTGGCCAAAAAAGGCAAAATTATTTACCAGGGCGCTAAAGGTTGGGCCGACTATCTGCATCGCGATAGCTTAAAAATCAATTCAGAGTTTGAACTAGCGTCTATCACTAAAACTTTTACTGGTACTGCCATTATGCAATTGGTGGAAGCGGGCAAGCTTAGCCTCGACGATAACGTTAAAAAATTCTTTCCAAATTTCCCTTACGATGGCATTACGGTAAGACTACTATTACCACATCGTAGCGGAATGATGAATTACGTATATTTCATTGACGACATTTGGCGCAAGGAAAAACGCAACATGAAAAAAGGCATTACCAACCAAGAAGTAATGGATGTGATTGCCGAGAAAAAACCTAATCCATACACACAACCTGACAGAGTGTTTCACTACAACAATTCTAACTATATGGTGTTAGGTGCTATTGTCGAAAAAGTGAGCGGCATGCGTTATTCGCAATACATGATGGAGCACGTTTTTAAACCTGCAGGGATGAAACATACACACGTATATTCGAAAGCGGAGTATGAAAAAATTCCGGTAGACGTAGTAGGACATGATCGCAATAGTTTCCGCTACTCTGTGGTACAAAACTTTTTAGATGGGCCAGTTGGCGATAAAGGAATCTATAGCACAATACATGATTTAGTGCTGTATGACAAATACCTTCGTAACGAGAGGCTGCTCAAAAACTCATCTTTAGATTCAGCTTATAAAGGCAGGAACAAACCTGTTAATGGTCACTTCAATTACGGCTATGGCTGGCGCATGTTTGATGGCAAAGGAATGGATAAGGTGGTTTATCATACAGGCTGGTGGCATGGTTTCCGACACATTTATGTGAGAGATTTGGACAAAGATATTGTGGTAATTTTCTTAGGTAACCTAACCAATGGCAGCTTACTCCATTTAGACGATTTGTACAAGCATTTAAAGATGCCTATTATCCGCAAAGGTGCTTACACAGGTAGTGGTTCTGCTCCGGGCAGCGACGAGGATTAATTTTAAATAGTTAATTGTGTTAATTAGAAGCGCAAAACAATGTACTTCTATGTTACTATTTTCCCACCCGACCTGTTCCGATACTCGGAATCCGTTTAATCTTTTTGTGTGCTGTTGCCGTCATTTCGAACTTAGAGAGAAATCTGTTATATAGACGCGATTAACTTGGAGATTTCTCCCTGAGTTCGAAATGATGCTATAAAAAGGATATCACTGCTGTAGGGGCTATAAACAAAATCCTTTGCAAATCAGTCAGGTTTCTTTGCAAAATCATTACTCTCTGCTGAAACTTTCAAAATCTTAATGCATTAATTCCTTAAATTTTGCTAAATTTGTTAGCAAATGAAAAGAACAGGTCTAGCTGATTTACCTTTACATTACGGCGCCGTTCCGCCTTGGCTTGCCGAGCGGATGGCAAAATTGGGTTTGGCCATCACTGAGCAAATCTTAGCCAACAAAGGCAAAAAAGACTTCTTAAGCAGAATGAGCAGTCCTTTTTGGTTTCAAAGCCTCGGTGCAGTAATGGGCATGGATTGGCATTCCTCTGGCATTACCACTTCTGTAATGGCTGCTTTGAAAAAAGCGATCAATCCTAATGCAGCTAGCTTTGGTTTATATGTTTGCGGTGGTAAAGGTAAATTTTCAAGAGAAACACCAGCCGAACTGAATAAGTTTGCACTGCAACATGGCCTAGATGCCGACAATTTAGTGCGAAGCAGTAAGCTATCTGCAAAGGTTGATAATACAGCTATACAGGACGGTTTTCAATTATACCAACATAATTTTATTGTAAGCACTGAAGGTGAGTGGACAGTAGTACAGCAAGGCATGAGTGATATTAGCTCAACTGCTCGTAGATACCATTGGCATTCGTCAAATGTACAATCATTTACTGACGCACCACACACGTTCATTTATGGCCAAAACCAAGGTAAAATCCTAAATTTAACGGATAAAAAAGCGCAGCCGATTAAAGCTTCGATGCTGGAGATAATGGCTGAACCTCCGCAAAAAATGTTGGCGGAGATTAGCAAATTGGTGATGCCAAAACACCATGATGTACGAGCAAAAGACGTTGACTTAAAGAGACTCGGATCGGTATTATGGTTAGCCCAAAACAATAATATTTCCAATTTTGATGAATTGCTGTTGTTAGAAGGCCTAGGACCCCGTACGTTACAGTCATTAGCTTTGGTTAGCGAAGTAATTTATGGTGCTCCTTCGCGGTTTAAGGATCCAGCCCGCTTTTCCTTCGCAAATGGAGGCAAAGATGGACATCCATTTCCGGTTCCGGTAAATGTATACGATGAAACCATCAACACCTTGAATGATGCCATTCAAAAATCAAAAATTGGTAATACCGATAAAGCACAGGCTATCAAATCTCTTCATCAAATTGCTGCAAGGGCAGAAAAAGATTTTATTCCAAATGGAAACTTTAATGAATTGATTGAAAAGGAAAGAGCAGATTCGTGGAAATACGGAGGTAGGACGGTATTTGGAAAGGCAAAAAAACCGGATAATCAGTTAGATTTGTTTGGTTAAGCCACTTAGACTTACGAAGTTTTAAAAACTTCGTAAGTCTGAATATTTTCTTAAATTCATATCACCTATGAAAAAAGAAGAAGGAAAATATTATCACATCCATAATCGAGGAAACAATAAGCAAAAAATCTTTCTTGACGACGAGAATTATCTATTCTTTTTAAGCAAGTTTAAAAAATATTTAATACCTAATATTGATGTATTTGCATATTGTTTAATGCCAAATCATTTTCATTTCTTTATACGAATTAATGATTTATCAGCTTTCGAAAATGGGATTAAGAAATTCTTTATTTCCTCTGCAAAAGCTATCAACAAAAAATACGATAGGGTTGGAAGTTTGTTTCAAGGGCGCTATAAAATCTCCGAAATAGAGTCTGATGCGTACTTCACAAGAATTATAACTTACATTCATCAAAATCCAGTCGTTTCAAAACTAACGGATAAATTAGAAGAGTATAAATTTTCGTCCTATTCGGCATATGTGCAATTACATCAGAGCTCCTTATTAAAAAGAGAAGATGTACTTGAATGGTTTGGAGGATTAAAAAGATTTGTTAATTCCCACAAAATTATTGAGACTTACGAAGTTTTGAAAACTTTCGTAAGTCTACAAATGAGCACTAGGAAATCTTATCGAAACTAATTCCCGTATGCTTTTTAGCAAGGTAATTTCTTAGCAAAATATTTTCAGGAAGTTGAACATTTGGATCTTTATCGAGAAGTTCAATTACAGTATTTCGTGCTTCTTGTAAAATCACTTGATCTTTTGCTAAATCTGCAACTTTAAGTTCTACAGTACCACTTTGCATAGTGCCAGTAATGTCTCCAGGGCCACGCAACTCCAAATCAATTTCCGAAATTTCAAAACCGTTATTGGTGCGAACCATCGTATCAATTCTCTTTTTAGACGTAGGATTGAGCTTGTCCTTCGACATTAAGATACAAAACGATTGCTCAGCGCCACGGCCAACTCGCCCACGTAATTGATGCAATTGGGATAAACCAAATCGCTCTGCGTTTTCGATCACCATCACCGAAGCATTAGGCACATTAACACCCACCTCAATCACCGTAGTGGCTACCATAATTTGTGTTTTGCCGTCGATGAATTGCTGCATCTCAAACTGCTTATCTGCATTACTAAGTTTCCCATGAACAATACTGATTTGATATTGCGGCCTTGGGAATTGATAGCTCAACTGTTCAATGCCGGCTTCCAAATGCAGCAAATCCAATTTCTCGCTTTCTTTAATTAATGGATAAACGATATAGACCTGACGACCTTTCGCAATCTCTTCCTTCATCATCCCGAACATGCGCATACGTCTACTTTCAACGAAATGGAGCGTCTGTATCGGTTTTCTTCCTGCTGGTAGTTCATCAATAACGGAAACATCTAAATCTCCATACAAAGTCATCGCCAACGTACGCGGAATAGGTGTAGCTGTCATCACCAAAACATGTGGCGGAACTACATTTTTGCGCCACAGCTTTGCTCTCTGCTCCACACCAAAGCGATGTTGCTCATCAATCACTACCAAACCTAAGTTCTTGAATTGCACTTTATCTTCAATTAATGCGTGGGTACCAACCAAAATATCAATCTCCCCACTTTCCAACTGCTGGTGTAAAACTGTGCGTTGTTTCTTAGTGGTACTTCCAGTAAGAATAGCCACATTCACCAACTCGCCCTTTAACATCCCAACCAATGATTCATAGTGTTGACGTGCTAGAATTTCCGTAGGCGCCATCATACAGGCCTGACAACCATTATCATTAGCAAGCAGCATACTCATTAATGCTACCACGGTTTTGCCACTACCAACATCGCCTTGCACTAAACGGTTCATCTGAGCTCCACGCTGCGTATCAATCCTAATTTCCTTAACTACCCGCTTTTGCGCATTGGTTAAATCGAAAGGGATGATTTCATTATAAAACCTATTAACGCGATCGCCTACATTGCTAAACAATGCTCCTTTGAACTTTAAACTTCTTAAATGCTTATTATGTAACAGTTGTAGCTGAATGAAAAACAGCTCTTCAAACTTAAGTCGGCGTTCTGCTTGTTGCAGCGACTTTGCATCAGCAGGAAAATGGATATGGATTAGTGCATCTTTCTTGCTTATCAATTTATACTTATCCAATACATATTGCGGCAAGGTTTCCCTAACTTCTCTTGCAAATTGTTCTACAATCTGTTGAACCAACTTTTGGATCCCTTTGCTATCTAAAAAATTCTTCTTTAATTTTTCTGTAGAATGATAGATGGGCTGCAGTGTAATGTTTCCTGTAATTCCAGCGTTTTTTCTTGGGTAAGTTTCTAAATCAGGATGCGATATGCTAAAACCATTGTTAAAAAAGGTTGGCTTGCCAAAGGCGATATAATAATTTCCAGTGAAGATATTATCCTCCACCCATTTTAAACCCTGAAACCACACTAGCTCCATGATGCCGGTATCATCCTGAAACCTAACTACAATTCGTCTTTTTTGCTTTTCACCAACAATTTCCCTACTCATCACCTTACCTACTATTTGCACCAACGGCATATCAGGATTAAGCTCAGCGATTTTGTAAAACCGGGTTCTATCGATGTATCGAAATGGATAATAATGTAAAAGCTGTTCACAGGTAAAGCAACCTAGTTCCTTTTGCAGCAACTCAGCACGCTTAGGGCCAACACCCTTTAAATAGGCCAAAGGAGTTTCTAAGTTAGATGCGTACAAAGCTTTTAAATTCTTTTAAACGTGAGCATACCCTTAATAAGGTTCCAATTAAATAGAAAAACAGCAAACAACAGCAAGGCATACGCCGTTAACTGGTGCGGGTCAATCTTTTCTTTAAAATAAATAATTGCTACAGCAAAAGCAATAATTGGATTAATATAAATGATAATCCCTAAAGTTGAAGAGGGTATACCAACCAAGGCAAAAAGACTTAAAAATAGAGGAAAAACGGTAAAGAGTACTGCAATAAGCACAATATTTAACCAGAAAGTGCTTTCTAAAGGCAAGCCAGTATGCTGATAAACGAAGAAGGGCAGCATTAGCAATACAGCAATGGTAATTTGCACCGCTAGGACGTTTAGCTTATCTAGTCCCTGCATTTTTCTTTGTATAATTAAGTAAAAGGCATACAATGCTGCAATTACCACCGACCAAGTAACTTCTAGCAACGAGCCGGTTGCAAGCATAAGTATACTTACAGTAGCCAGTACAAGCGCCGCAATTTGTATTTTGTACAGGTGTTCCTTTAAAATGATGAACCCGCCAAAAGCAGTAATTAATGGGCAAACCATGTAAGCAAACGCACCCGACTTGATACTTACATTATTGATAGCATAAATAAAAGTGTACCAATTGAGCACCAGTAAAACGGTAGCTCCAACAATCTGATATATCAGCTGCCTACGTTTTAATCCATCAATTTGCTTAAAATAACTGATATCTGCCAGCAATTCCTTTCTTCTAAATAAAAAGATAGCCAGCCAGATTACCAGCAACGATGTAAAAATCCGGTAATATAAAATCTGCTCAGATGGATAGCCTTGAAGATTGCGCAAAGGGATGGCAAAAAACCCCCAGATTACGGCAGCAAATACACCTGAGGCTAGGTACTTTGTTTTATCACTTGACACCAACGACTAGCCTTTATATGCAGTTACAGAAATCTCTACATTAACACCCTTAGGCAAACCTTTAACAGCTACGGTTTCTCTAGCAGGGAAATCACTTTCAAAGTAAGAGCCATAAATTTCATTTACTGCTGCAAATAATGACATATCCGATAAAAAAATCGTGGTTTTAATAATATGCTCGAAACCATATTCTGCTTCCAATAATAGCGCTTTTATATTACGCATTACCTGATGGGTTTCTTCGTCTAACGTTGCATTGTTAAGCTCGTTATTTTCTGGATTAATTGCAATTTGACCTGAAGCGAATAAAAAGCCATTGGCAATTACTGCTTGGCTATAAGGCCCTATTGGAGCGGGAGCATTTGTTGAAATGATGATTTTCTTCATGATTAGTTATATATGATAACACTTATAAATTTATAGTTCGAGGTGTAAAATTAGGCATAAAAAAAGAGTCCCGATAAAAATCGGGACTCTTTTATATCTTAACTAGAAAAAATTAGTTTCTAGAAGTTTCAACGCGACGGTTTTGAATACGACCTTCTTCTGTATCGTTAGAAGCGATTGGTCTAGTTTCACCGTAACCTTTAACAGCTACGCTGCTAGCGTTAACACCTGAATTTACTAAGTAAGTTTTTACTGAGTTAGCTCTGTCTTTAGATAACTTCATATTGTATGCAGCAGTACCTTCGCTTGAAGCGTGACCAGCTACAGTCACTTTACCACCGTTTTCACGCAAGATAGAAGATAATTTATCTAAAGTAGGGTATGATTCTGTTTTCAATACTGAACTGTTGAATTCAAACTGGATAGTTTCGAAACCAGTTACGCTTGAAGGAGCAGCAGTTGTAGTTTGCTCAGGGAATTTGATTGTACGACCTGAACCATCAACTACAGCACCTGGAGCTGAATTAGGCTCTTTGTCAAACATATCAGCAACACCATCACCATCGCTATCTTTTTTCAAATCTTCAACAGATTTTTCTACGTTAGCAACACGGTTTTTCAAAGCTTCAACTTCTTGACGTAATGAAGGATCTTTCAATTCATCATACATCATTGCTAATGGGTTAACCCAATCCAAGTTCGGTTTAGATTTAGAACCTAATGAGAATTCTAAACCAGCTGAAGTGTAAGAAAACTTATCGTTAGAAGGTAACTTAGCATAAGTTCCGTCAAAGTTATCACCATCAACAAAGTTCATTGTGTAAGCTAAGTTGAAAGATACACGATCAGAAACTTTAAATTTGATACCAGCACCTACAGGGATATAAGCTTGTTTTACGTAAGAATCGTTGATACCTCTAGCTTCTTTGATAGTTTTCCAGTTAGTTACTGTACCGTTTGAAGCAGTAACAATTGGGTTATAAGCAGCTAAACCGTAACCAGCTGTTACGAAGAAGTTAACTGAATTTTCGCGACGTAAGAAATCAACAGTTGCTACGTTAACAACACCTCTGATGTCAGCAGCATATTGAAGCTCAGTTTCGAACATGTTGTTTGGAGCACCAACTTTCTCATTGTTACCAGAAACTTTTCCGCGGAAAACGTTAGCTTCTAATCCGAAAGCATGACCTAATTGTTTACGCAAAGAGATACCGTAACCTAAGTTAACATCCCAGTTAGAGTAATCATTTGCACCGCCAGTTACAACAACAGGAGCTAAAACACCTGCATTAACACCTATAGACCAGGTTCTGTACTGCGCTCTACCACCAAATACCTTGGCAGACGAGCTAGTTGCTGGAGCATCTTGTGCGCTAGCAAGAGACGTAACTCCTACTAATGCTACTAAAGAAGCTGCAACGCCCTTTTTTAAAGTAGAATAATTCATAATTTTCTTTTTAAAGGTTAAACAAAATATTTTATTGTATAATTTTTTGTAAGACAAAATTAAACAAATTTTTATAATCTCAAAACGATACACAAACTCTGTTCCAAACATGCAACTTACTAACAAAAACAATAAAAAACCGCACTTTTATATTGATACACAGTGAATTTAAAGCAAAATATTAAAAATAGTAGCCCTTTATTTTTTTAGTGGTCTTGTTTAAAAAATCTGTCTAGTACTAAAAAAGGTACAGGTTATTACAAATGGCCTTCAACTTCGTCAATAAATGAATAAATGTTGAAGTTTCCCTTACTTTCATGTTCAGCAACTAATGACATCAACTTAACCTTGTCAATACCTTTCATTCTTTTAACTTCAAGTAACTTGTAAGCTTTTTGAGCTATTAAGTGGATCTTTTTATCATTTGCAAATTTTTCTCTCTTTAAAATCCAATCGCACAAATCTTCAATACCAACATTCTTATCGGCAATAGTTTTAAAGATAGGTGTTTTGTGATGCTGGTCTCGCAACATTTTTTGTAGCTTATTGGCAAAGCCATCTGCCCCATCGCGATCTGCTTTATTGACTACAAACGCCTGCGCTATTTCCATTAATCCTGATTTGATATGCTGAATTTCATCTCCGGCTTCGGGTACCAATACCAATATGGTTTTATCTGCTAAACCTGCAATTTCCACCTCAGATTGGCCAACACCAACCGTTTCTACTATAATGAGATCGAAATCAGCCGCCTTAAGTACATCAAGCATTTCTATTGTTTTGCCAGAGATGCCGCCGAGCGAACCTCTTGTGGCTACAGAGCGGATGTAAACATTTGGGTTGTTAAAGTGCTTCGACATTCGGATGCGGTCGCCGAGAAGAGAACCGTAATTAAACGGTGAAGTAGGATCAACCGCTAATATGGCCACCTTAAGATGACGTTTAAAAAGTTCGTCGGTTAGTGCATTTACCAAAGTACTTTTGCCTGCACCTGGAGGACCTGTAATTCCTATAATTGGCGTAGCACTATTAATGTTGATTTTTTTGAGCAGCTGATGTGACGGAGATATGTCATTTTCGACCAAAGTTAATGCTCTGGCTAAAGTACGTATGTCGCCATTTGCAATTTTTTCAATCCATTGTTCGATATCCACTTCGGGCTCAATCATAGTAACAAAGAAAACACATTTTATCACTTATAACAAATACAGGCAGTTAAGAGCTGCAGATGATACAAGATTATTTAAATTACGTAACTTTGTTGCCTTTGTACATTTTGAATGAAAATATATTTTAGACTACTATCTTTCGCAAAGCCAATTGAAAAATTTGCAATTCCCTATGCCATAGCAGCAATGCTTACAATTATATTTGGGACGCTTAACTTGGCACTTTTGTCGCCCTTATTCGAAACGCTTTTAAAAACCACCAAACCTGAAGGCACTGATACCCAGCAGGTCAAAGAGCTTTCTACATTCGATATATTGGGTAAGTTCAGAAGCTTTGTAAACGAATCTATTAACACAGTTGGAGCAGAAAAAACACTTGCCTATGTATGTCTTGTAATCGTTATTTCGGTGCTACTTTCAAATATTTTCAAATATTTTGCGCAGCGCATAATGGAAGATTTAAGAGTACACACGCTATTAAATTTTAGACGTTCGGTATTTAACAACGTGATGAATTTACATGTTGGCTTTTTCAACAATGAAAGAAAGGGAGACATCATATCAAAAGTAGCATCGGATGTACAGGTGGTACAGTTTACCGTTACTAACACCCTTCAAGTGATATTTAAAGAACCGGTAACGCTTATTGTTTACATCGTTATGCTGCTTACCATTTCTGCCAAGCTAACCCTTTTCTCCCTTTTGGTCATTCCAATTTCTGGATTTATCATCAGCAAAATTGTAAAAAGATTAAAGCAACAAGCTAAAGAAGCCCATGAATCTTTTGCCAAAATGATTGGCTTTTTGGACGAAGCATTAAGTGGCATCAAAATTATTAAGGCCTTCAATTCTTCAGAGAGGGTCAAAGAAAAATTCAACCAAGAAAATATCTTTTACTCCAACCTTAATAGAAAAATGGTCCGGAGGCAACAACTTGGCTCGCCGGTTTCAGAATTTCTTGGCGTGTTGATGGTGGCAGTTATTGTTTGGTACGGCGGTACATTAATTCTACATAATGAAGAAAATGCGTTAGCCCCAGCAGATTTCATTGCCTACATCGCTATTTTCTCACAAGTAATGCGCCCAGCTAAGGCACTTACAGATTCATTTAGTGGTATCCACTCTGGTATTGCGGCTGGAGAAAGGGTATTGGAATTGATTGATACGAAAGCTGAGCTGACCAATAAAGCTGATGCAAAAACACTTGATAATTTTAACGAGTCGTTGGTTTTGGAAAATGTAAGTTTTGCTTACGGCGATAAACAGATCTTGAAAAACATCAACTTAAAGATAAATAAAGGCAAAACGGTTGCGCTGGTAGGCCCATCGGGAGGCGGGAAAAGTACCTTAATGGACTTGATACCTCGTTTTCACGATCCTAAAGAAGGTAGTTTGACGATTGACGGTCATAATTATAAAGATTTAACCGTGGAAAGTATTAGAGCTCAAATGGGTATCGTTAATCAGGAATCGTTTTTATTTAATGATACCATTTTTAACAATATCGCCTTTGGCAAACCTGATGCAACTGAAGAGGAAGTTATTAACGCAGCAAAAATTGCCAATGCCCATGAATTTATTGTTAACACGGAAAACGGCTATCAAACTAATGTAGGTGATCGTGGCAACAAATTATCTGGAGGCCAACGCCAAAGAGTGTGTATTGCAAGGGCAGTGTTGGCAAACCCGCCTATCATGTTGCTGGATGAGGCTACTTCTGCATTGGATACAGAATCCGAAAAATTGGTGCAAGAAGCCTTGAACAACTTGATGCAAAACCGTACTTCTATTGTTATTGCACACAGACTAAGCACCATACAACATGCAGACGAAATTGCAGTTATTGACAAGGGAGAAATTGTGGAGAAAGGTTCGCACACCGAACTATTGGCTAAAAAGGGCCTTTACTATCGCTTAATTGAGATGCAAACTTTTAATGATTAGGTGATGAATTTAGTAAAAATAGCGTTTACCGTTTGCACAAACAATTATCTTGCACAGGCTAGGGTACTTGCAAAATCAATTAAAAATTTTGCTCCTGATTATCAGTTTTATCTTTTTTTAGCAGATGAAGAAAATGCGGAAATAGACTATCATTCCATCACGGAAATCAATTTTATTAATTGGAAGCAGTTGCCAATAGACTGTGACGATCTTATTAAAAAATTTGACGTGGTAGAGCTAAATACCGCTATTAAAGCGAGTTGCTTTAAGTATTTATTCGCTAAGTTTAATGCTCAAATCATTCACTATCTGGATCCAGATATTAGACTTTTTTCTTCCTTAGAAAGCCTTGATTCAAATTTTACAGATGCCTCGATATTGCTCACTCCACACGTTTTTAGTCCAATCTCCTGGGGTCCGGGCTCTCCTAACGAGAACCTCTTTTTAAGACATGGACTTTACAACCTTGGTTATTTGGGACTTAAAAAATCCACCGCCGCTGATGCTACATTAGACTGGTGGGAAGATCGCTGTTTAAAAATGGGCTTCAACAACCCAAAATATGGTTTTTTTGTTGATCAGCTTTGGATGAACTACATTCCTTTATTTCATCAGCAAGAAACGAAAGTTTTAGCGAATAAGGGTTGCAACATGGGCCCCTGGAACTTACACGAAAGGACATTAAGCGAAGATAACGCAGGCTTTAAAGTGAATAACGAGAACGAGTTGGTTTTTTACCATTTTAGTTCCTACAACTTCAGGGAAGATGCGATTTCGAGACATTACAGATACACTTTTGAAACCAATCCCGATGTGAGGCCTATTTACAAGATTTATCAAAAGGAGATGATCGATGCAGGAGTGGAAAGATTTGAGCATTTCAAATGGGCTTACACCAAAAAAAAATCTTTTCTAAAAAAACTCTTAAAAAAATAATGGCATGTTCAGCTGCTAAAATTAGTATCATCATTCCCGTTTTTAATGCGGTTAATACGATTAAAAATGTAGTCGAGAGCGTTTTGAATCAAACGTACTTAGCGAAAGAGCTAGTAGTAATCGATAACTTATCTACTGATGGCACTACTGAAATCCTAAAGAGTTATGGGAATCAAATAAAACTCATAACAGAAAAAGATAACGGAATTTATGATGCAATGAATAAGGCGATAGCGCATTGCAGTGGAGATTGGCTGTTTTTCTTAGGTTCCGATGATGTTTTTAACAACAATAATGTGTTAACAGATATCTTTGACAAAAACGATATCAAGGACAATCAAATCGTTTATGGAAACGCCTTTTACATCCACCGTAAAAAAGTGAGATTTGGCGAAATGAATAGATATAAACTTGCCAAACATAATTTCAACCATCAAACCGTTTTTTATCCTAAACAAGTTTTTACCATTTTCAATTACGACACAAAGTATAAGCTTTGGGCTGACTATTATCTCAACATCCAACTCTATTTCAAATCTAACTTTCAATTCAGATATGTTGATGTCATTGTATCCAAATTTAATGACAGGGGCTCATCTGGAAATCAGGATGACCAAGCTTTTTTAATAGATCGAAATCGGATTTTAAATGCTATTTTACCTCTTGATGCACTTACATTTTACTACGCTAGGGGATTGTTTATAAAATTTAGAGACTTATTAAGAGGTGGTAGAAAATGAAAAAAATACGAAGACTAAGAGTTAAGCTAGGGGCAGAAATTAGAACGCAGAGCTACTTAGCGGCAACACTTTATTTCAGGAACAATAAAAAGTGGTCGGCAAAGTTAGTAGCCGTTCTTTTTAAAAAGTGGGCGCTTCTTTTAGCTTATCAATTTTTAGGCGGAGCTGATGAAAACTCAAAGATATCGCTTTCTTGGACCGAAATAAAACCGTCATTTCAGCCATTAATCCAACAAATAGAGACTAAGAATGAAGCAGCACCATTAATTTCGATTATCATAAATGGTGTGGGTTCTTCAAAGTTGCAGCTAATTAATTGCCTTTCTACCATAGCACAACACATCAAATCCACTCCATTTGAAGTCATCATCATTACAGAAATCGAAGAAAGATTAGCAGAAAATACGAAGCAAATACTCCCTAACAATGCCAATAAAGAAATACTAGCTTCCCTAATTGCTGCAGAACATTTATTTTTAATGAATGCCGATCATTTGCCTACATCGGATTGTTTAGCTCATGGTTTGATACATGCAGAACGTGGTTATTTGGTGACTTCTAAACTTATTTTCGCAAGCAATGGTTTAGTTAAGTCTGCAGGTGCTGAGTGTAAAAATAAAACGCTTCACTATAATGGCTTATTTTCAAATCCAAACGATTTTGATTTAAATTACGTAACAGAAGTAGATGCAGCGGTAGAAAATTTGCTGTTAAATACTAGTGATTTTTTCCAGATCGAGGATATCGCTTCAATTTGGTATCAATGGGAAGCTTCATTAGCAATACTTAGCTCAACTTTGTCGGCAAACCTCAAGAAAAAGATAGTTTACCATCCTTTGATGGAGTTTTTGACTTTCCGGGATGAGTTATCGAAAATTGAATGCACCAAAACGGGTGACACAAATGACGTTAAGCAAGAAGTCAGAAAAAAATCAATATTAATAATTGATGCGGTTTATCCAACGCCGGATAAAGATTCCGGTTCGAGACGATTGTTTGAACTTATGAAATTATTCAAATCATTGCATCTTGAAGTTTATTTTTTGGCGCATGAAGCAGTAAGTTCATCGAAATATGTAAACAATTTAATCAACGCAGGCGTGAGAGTTTTCGAGGGCCGTTACCATCGGGAGAAACAATTCACACAACTGCGTAAACACCTTGCCGATATTGATTTTGCCTGGATATCTCGCCCCGATATGAATGAAATTTACGGCGCCTATATCAAGCAGCAAAACAGTGCGATAAAATGGGTTTACGATACGGTTGATTTACACTTTATTAGAGAAGAAAGAGCAAAAAAATTAAATAGTGATGTTGCGCTAGTAATTGACGAAAATATTGAAAAGCTTAAACGCCGTGAGCTTAGCATTGCCAATTCAGCGGACTACACCGTTACGGTTACCGATGTTGAAAAGGAAATACTTCAGCAACTTGGCATTGAAGAAGTTTATACCGTTCCAAATGTACATCCAACTGCAGCGCATTTAAACAGCCCGGCCTTTAGCGAGCGAAATGGGTTGTTATTTATTGGAAGTTACCTTCACCAACCGAACATAGATGCCGCCGTTTGGATGGTAAAAGAAATTATGCCTATGGTTTGGCAAAGCTATCCTGAGATAAAATTATTTCTGCTTGGAAGCAACCCTAATGCTGATGTATTAAGCCTAGCTTCGGAAAAAGTAATAGTGCCTGGGTATTTAGAAGAAGTAGCTGATTATTTTTTAACCTCCCGCATTTTTGTTGCTCCTTTACGTTTTGGAGCCGGTATGAAAGGAAAAATTGGACAAAGTTTGGAATTTGGTTTGCCCATTGTATCTACAGAAATAGGAGTGGAAGGCATGCACTTAACTGATGGCATAGATTGTATGGTGGCGAATGACGCTTCCACATTTGCAAAAAAAATTATTGAACTTTACAGTAATCAAAGTTTATGGTTGCAGCTACATGAAAATTCCTTAGCGGTAATTGACAAATATTCTCCAGCCTCAGTAACCGAAAACTTGAAAAACATCCTGTTCCCAAGCTAAGTAATATGAATAAATTTTCAATCATTACAGTAAATTTCAATGATAAAATTGGGCTCGAAAAAACGATCATTAGCGTTATTGAGCAAACCTTTATCGACGTAGAGTTTATTGTAATTGACGGTGGAAGTACTGATGGGAGTACTGAGCTGCTGCAAAAATTTGATGATAAAATATCCTATTGGGTAAGCGAACCCGATAATGGAATTTATCACGCCATGAATAAGGGGATAAAAAAAGCTACAGGCGAATATTTGCTATTTTTAAATGCCGGAGACCGATTACATCACGCTACTACACTTAGTGAGGCGCATAAATTAATGCAGTTTGACTACGACATCTACTACGGAGATATTATTTACGAAGAACCAAATGGCGTTAAAAAAGAGGTGAATTTCCCTCACCAACTTAACTTCAGCTATTTCTATAACTTTAACATCTCTCATCAGGCGAGCTTCATCAGCAATAAATTGTTTGATAAAGTTGGCTTGTACAACGAAACCTATAAAATCGTTTCTGACTGGGAGTTTTTTATCCTGGCCATATACCGCCATGATGCCAGCTACCAGCATCTTAATTTAGTCGTTTGCAATTACGATGGGTCTGGCCTGTCTTCCAACACAGCGAACCATCCGGCCATGAACAAGGAACGTGCTCACACTATCAATAAATTTTTCAGTAACTTTCAAAGCGATTATCAGCTACTTAACGATTACAATGACAAATATTTAAAGAAATTACTGTTTTTGAAAAACAACGATAAGTTAAGCTGGACTTTAATTAAAGGGCTGTTAAAACTGTTGTGGCCACTAAAATCAAGATAGATCATGAAAATATGTTTTGACCATCAAATATTTACTACACAAAAAGCTGGAGGAATATCTCGCTATTTTAAATATTTGATAGACGGCATCAAAAATCAAGAAAATGATAGCTATCTACTTTCCACGCTTTACAGTGAAAACATCTATTTAGCACCAGAAGATATCTCATCGCCCATTGGAAAGTTAAAATTCTTGTTCAATACCCAAAAAAAGATCGCAAAGAGAAATAGATCTTATTCCAAAAAAGTAATTCAGAAAAGTAATTTCGACATTCTGCATCCAACCTATTTTGATCCTTATTATTTACCCTTAATTAAAAAGCCCACGGTAGCTACGGTACATGATATGACCTATGAAGCTTTGCCGCATTTGTTCCCTGCAGATGATCCTACGCCATATCAT
The DNA here is from genome assembly GCF_965249885.1 of Pedobacter sp. Taxonomy (GTDB): domain Bacteria; phylum Bacteroidota; class Bacteroidia; order Sphingobacteriales; family Sphingobacteriaceae; genus Pedobacter. The sequence continues at coordinate 1,717,831 of NZ_OZ252254.1, forward strand.
AAACGTTTGGTGATGGAAAAGGCGGATAAACTAATAGCAATATCGGAAAATACGAAAGCTGACATTTTAAAATTCACAAGTATTCCGGAAGCGAAAATAGAGGTCATACACCATGGTATTGAACTGGACACTCCTCAGTATGATGAGGTAAGCGGGCTGCCAAAGGAATATATCCTATACGTAGGTGGTCGATGGTCGTACAAGAACTTTTATCTGTTGGTAGATGCATTTTCCAGTTTATCAAAAACATATCCAGATTTATTTTTGGTTTTAGCCGGTGGCGGAAGTTTATCATACGGAGATTCAGAATATTTACACCGAAAAAAAATAAGTGATAAGGTGATTCACCTCAACCCAACAGATCCGCAACTTAATACGCTGTACAAAAACTCCAAATGCTTCGTCTACCCGTCCAGTTATGAGGGATTTGGATTTCCAATACTGGAAGCTTTTAAAAATAATTGTCAGGTATTATTGAATGACAATGCCTGCTTTAAGGAAATAGCCGGAGATGCTGCATCTTATTTTGAAGATAACAACCTTGAGTCACTTATAACATCTCTTGACAGCATTCTTAACAACCAAACAAATAACGAAAAAATGAGTTTGGCAGCTAAGCAGCGCTTATTGAAATTCCCTATACAGGAATGCGTAAATAAAACCCTAAGCCTTTATCATAGCTTTTAGTACTGATACAAGGCCGATTAAGACAGTTTGGTTTTAATATATTCCCAATCCTTCATCAAAAGCGTCTCCTTTTCTGGAACATTTTTCGCATTAAATTTTTTAAGGATTTTTCTTGCCTTACGTACTAAAAACGGCTCTTTATTTTTTTGGAAAGGATTTGATGCCAATGCCGATTTGGTGAATAAATGAAGATTATCTCCATTAGTATAAAAACGATAGCCCAATTTGTTAGCCAAATATTCCAGCGCCTGCACCGTAAACATAGCTACATGCTGACCCGTTTCAGGGATAAAATACCACCAATCATTTACGGAGTTAAGCGGCGACTGTGGAACCAGCACTGTGCTAAAAAGTATATTATCGGCTAAGCTGCTCATCTTTTCAATCTCTTCAAGCGGATTTGGCAAGTGCTCAAAAACTTCGAAGGCAGTAAGTAGCTCAAACTTTTGACCTTTAGGAAGATCATCGAGGTCAAAATATTCCGCAAAAATATTTTTACAGTAGGCATCTGTATGATAAAAATTGAATCCTTTATCACGCATCATTCTAGTAAATAAACCATAACCGCCAGCATAATCCAAAAACAAGCCCTCTGCGTTAAAGTATTTACTCAACATTGGAACTACATGACCTCGTAAATCTTCATTGCGGTAAACTAGGCCAACATCCAATTTAGTAATCGCCGAAGAATAGGCTTCTTCAAGCCAATAAGGTTCCTCTGTTTGGATAAAACCAGTTTCCAAGCACTTATAGTAATCAACTTGGTGCTTATTGAGAATAGTTGCCGAAAAAATCTTTTCTGTAGCCCCTCCGGTAATTTTACTTTTCATTTTTTAAAGCGTTTTTTATGGTTTTCCATGCCCTAGAAAGTATGGATTTTTTTTTCGGAAGATACGAAAATTCCTTACGTTGTGTGTATAGATCTGCCTCCACACTAGCGACTATTTCAGATGGATGCACAATGTCCGTAAGCTCGAAAGTTTGCCCAACATCAAGTGCGTGACTTCCGGTGGTGTTCGTAGCTCCTTCGCCAAAACCAATGTTTTTAACCAAATTCAGATTAGGAATGATGCTGAGGCTGTTTTGTTTAATATTTAAGAAAGCATACTGATAATCCCAGGTATCTATTTGTTGATTTTTAACCTTCTGCAAATTTTCTAACCAAACATTAGAGAAATCGGCAAATGAGGGATCATTTTTAAGTAAACCAGCAGCTTCTGAATAATCAAAGTTTGCTAATTCAGCATCATACTTTCTCCAAACTCGTCGCCAACCAGCCCAACCCCAAACGTGTGTTAATCTCGAAAAATAATAGCTTGAGTCTCCTCGTTTTATTCCATCCTGAAAGTTTGCACCGCCGATATGGCTTATTCGATCATCGTCTTTGTATTTCTCTAACATTAAACTGCAAAAGCCGAAAAAACTTTTCGAAGGTAGGCAATCATCTTCCAACACAATACCCATAGGCTCGTTATCAAAAAACCAGGTGATGCCACTGCTAACAGACATTTTACAACCTAGGTTGGTAGCACTGAATTTAGTTCTCACTTCACACGGCCAGTCTATCTGCTCAATGATGGCTCGTACTTGCAGCACACGCTCCAATTCCTGTTCGTTTCTAGCACCGTCGGCAGCCACATACAAGCGTTTAGGGGCTGCTTTTCTGATTGCCTCAAATACAAGCTTGGTAGTAGTTGGCCTATTGAAAACTATAAAAAGGATCGGTATGTCTTTATCGTATTTTAACATATTTAATTCTACCTCCCTATAATCCATCTATACCTAGATTTGTTGATGCTCCAAATTAAAAACATAGTGATTCCATATACTAGCACGAATCTACATAAAACGTAGAAAATTAAACCTACTATGGTCATTTCTTGTATCGCTGGCAGTTTTAATGGTCTTAACAACTCCGGAAGCAGAATAACGAGAATGATATAATGGATAAGATAAACACCAAAAGTTGTTTCCCTCGGTTTCAGGTATTTAATGAATTTAAAATTTTTAATCTTGAAAAACAGAAAGATTGTTGCCAAAGAGTAAATGACATTGCTGATCCTTAACGTATTGTACGGATCGACACTATCGTGCTCAATCAGATTTACCGTATCTAGCACTGATAGAATAAACGAAGCTAAAAATAGTACGATCAATACTATATACGGCGTTTTTTTGATTTTCGCCTCTACTAAATCCCACTTTTTATTTAGCATTGCACCCAACCATAAAAAGAATACAAAGCCGAAAATTGCTATGGTATGTGAGGGTATAAACCATTCGAAGTAGACGTTAACACTATAAACTAGGGATGCCAAAAATAGCAGCAGCCCCAGCCACCATTGGTATAGATATCGTTTAAAAATCAGCAATAAACCGATACAAAACATAAAATTGATAATAAACCAATAATTGGTGTATAGGTAAGTCAATTTTATGTTTTCCCACAGTAGATCGCCTAAAACAAATTTATCTTTAAGCACAATATATTTCTGCATTAATAAGGCGAGAATGAAAATAATCGACCAAATTAACCAAGGCACAAATACTGTCGACAATCTCCTTTTAAAGTATTCCCATGATGAATAGGAGAAGAATTTGCTTCCCAATAAAAACCCAGCTAATACAAAAAAGGCAATAGTACCAAATTTGGAAAGCTGTAAAAGCCCGATATAAATAATGTGTTTTATTGAGTATAATTGAAAAATATCACTTCCGTTGTAAACGGCATGTTCGAAAACTATGCCGATCATCGCAATACACCTGATGGTGTCTACAAAATCGAAATTCTTCTTCTCCTTAGTTAAAGCAACTTCTTCCATATATCTTATATTGCCACAAAAAAAGCGTTCCGATTTGACTTCGAAACGCCTTTAACAATATTTAACTGTATAATTGATATTACAATTTACGTTTGATCTCTACTTGTTCATAAGCTTCAACGATATCACCTACTTCAATGTTATTAAAGTTTTGGATATTCAAACCACATTCGTAGCCTTTAGAAACCTCTTTAACATCATCTTTGAAACGTTTCAACGAAGCTAATTCGCCAGTGTAAATTACCACACCATCACGTACGATACGGATTTTGCTATTTCTAGAGATTTTACCATCCAACACCATACATCCTGCGATAGTTCCCACTTTAGAGATTTTGAATGTCTCTCTAATTTCAACGTTAGCCACAATTTTCTCTTCAAATTCTGGAGCCAACATGCCTTCCATCGCCGTTTTAATTTCGTTGATTGCATCGTAAATGATAGAGTACAAGCGAATATCAATTTGCTCTTGCTCCGCCAATTTACGAGCACCCGTTGATGGACGAACTTGGAAACCTACAATGATTGCATCAGAAGCCGAAGCTAACAATACATCGCTTTCAGAAATTTGACCTACTGCTTTGCTAATTACGTTAATTTGAATTTCAGGAGTAGATAATTTCAGTAATGAATCCGCTAATGCCTCGATAGAACCATCCACGTCACCTTTGATGATCAAGTTCAGTTCCTTGAAGTTACCAATCGCTAAACGACGACCAATCTCCGCTAGGGTAATATGTTTTTGTGTACGCAATCCTTGCTCACGCATCAACTGCAAACGTTTATTTGCAATTTCTCTAGCTTCGGTTTCGCTTTCAAGTGCGTTAAATCTATCGCCTGCTGTTGGTGCGCCAGACATACCCAGTACCTGAACCGGTACAGACGGGCCTGCTTCGTTCACTTTAGCACCACGTTCGTTAAATAAGGCTTTCACCCTTCCGCTGTAACTTCCAGCCAAAATTGGATCTCCAACTTTTAACGTACCGCCTTGTACTAAAACCGTAGTAACAATACCACGACCTTTATCCAGCGTAGCTTCAATAACGGTACCTGTAGCACGTTTTTTAGGGTTAGCCTTAAGTTCTAACAACTCCGCTTCTAACAATACCTTATCCAAAAGCAAGTCTACGTTTAAACCGCTCTTACCTGATATTTCTTGCGACTGGTATTTACCGCCCCAATCTTCAACCAAGATATTCATCACAGATAATTGCTCACGAATTCTATCAGAGTTTGCTCCTGGTTTATCAATTTTAGTGAATGCAAACACAAGAGGTACGCCTGCTGCTTGAGCATGGTTGATCGCTTCTTTAGTTTGCGGCATCACTGCATCATCCGCAGCCACAACAATGATTGCAATATCAGCTACCTTGGCACCACGGGCACGCATTGCCGTAAAGGCCTCGTGACCTGGGGTATCTAGGAAGGTAATGTCTTTTCCTGCGCTAGTGGTTACTTTATATGCACCAATGTGCTGTGTAATACCACCGGCCTCACCAGCCACCACGTTTGCCTTACGAATATAATCCAGCAAAGAAGTTTTACCATGATCTACGTGACCCATAATCGTAACTACTGGTACACGTGGAACTAAATCTTCTTCTGCATCTTCCTCTTCAATATTGATATCTTCTTCTTCATCTGGTTTAACGAATTGTACTTCGTAACCAAATTCATCGGCAACGATGGTTAATGTTTCAGCATCTAAACGTTGATTGATTGACACGAACATGCCCAAACTCATACAAGTTCCAATAATTTTGGTCACTGGTACATCAATCATGTTCGCTAATTCGTTAGCAGTAACAAACTCTGTTACCTTCAACACCTTTGATTGCAATTCTTCTTCTAAAGCTGCTTCTTCAGCTGAAAGCGCAACATCATCACGTTTTTGACGGCGTAATTTAGCACGTTGAGCAAATTTACCAGACTTACCAGCACCACTTAAACGGGCTAGTGTTGCCTTAATTTGATCTTGTATTTCTTTCTCTGATGGCTCTTCTTTAGGAGTATTTCCAGCAGCATTATTTCTATTGCCTTGATAACCTGGGCGATTGTTGTTTCTATTGCCTTGGTAGCCGCCTTGTCCACCAGGACGATTTCCTTGGCCACCTTGGAACGGAGGTCGTTGACCACCACCTTGTTGGTTATTGCCTTGTTGGCCACCTTGACCTTGATTAGGACCTGAACCAGGCGCTCCCGGAGTTTTCTTACGTTTACGCTTACGTTTAGCAGCTTCGCTATCGCTAGATGAAGCTACGGGTTGGTTTCTCCTATCAGGTGTAGTAGGCAACTCAATTTTCCCAATGATATTTGGACCAGACAACCTTACCGAACGAGCTTTGATTACCTCGTCTTGAGCAGGTTCCTGAGGCTTGGCAGGTTCTTGCTTTGGCTGAACTGGAGCTGGCGCAGCTGGTTTTTCTTCCTTGACAATTTCCGGAGCTTTAACAGGCTCAGGAGCCTTAACGACCGGTTGCTCAACAGGCTTCGGTGCTTCTACCGGCTTTTCAGCAGCTGGTTTCTCAACAACAGTAGGTGCTGGAGCTTCCTCTTTTTTAGGTGCCTTATTTTTAGGGTTTAAATCATTAAGGTCGATTTTACCAACCACTTTAACACCAGGCAGCGAAGACTCTTCTGCATTTTGCGCAGGTTTAGCTTCTGCTTCTGCTTCTGGCTTAGCCTCAACTGGTTTTGGAACCTCTGCCGCTGGTTTTTCAACAGCGGGTTTCTCCGCAGGAGGAGTAAACTGGTGAAGGTTTTTGATTAAAACACCTTCATTTTCAAAGTCCTGATTTTTCTTTGCAGGTTCAGGGGCTTTTTCTATAGTAACTTCAGGTTCATCACGACGAATTTTGCCAATAACTATTTGGTTAGCCTCCTCTTTAACTATTTTATCTCCCTGAAACTCTCTCAGCAAGACATTATACATCTCACCAGAAAGTTTTGTATTAGGCTTATTATCCACAGCATAGCCTTTCTTACCAAGAAACTCTACCGCGGTAGCAATTCCTATGTTAAGCTCCTTTGCTGCTTTTAATAACATTATGGTTTTGTCGTCTGACATTGATTATCCTGTTTTTTTCTAATTATACAAAAGTAACGTTTATTCTTATTAATTCAAGTATCCGATGCTTATTCGAATTCTGATTGCAGAATAGCGACTACCTCTTTAATGGTTTCTTCTTCTAAATCGGTGCGTTTAACCAATTCATCTATTGATAAAGCCAGTACACTTTTAGCTGTATCCAAACCAATAGCTTTCAATTCATCAATAATCCAGCTATCGATTTCGTCTGAGAATTCTTCTAAATCCACATCCTCATCTTCTTCATCAGCTTCACGATAAACATCAATTTCGTAGCCAGTTAATTTACCAGCCAACTTAATATTGTGCCCACCACGACCAATAGCTAATGATACTTGATCAGGTTTTAAGTATACCGAAGCATGTTTAGTTTCATCATCTAATTTAATAGAAGTGATTTTTGCCGGACTTAAAGCACGTTGTATATATAACGAAATATTGTTAGTAAAGTTGATTACATCTATATTTTCATTTTTCAACTCTCTTACGATGCCGTGGATACGAGAACCTTTCATACCTACACATGCTCCTACTGGGTCAATTCTGTCATCATAAGATTCTACAGCCACTTTAGCACGCTCACCAGGTTCACGTACAATTTTCTTGATGGTGATTAAGCCATCGAAAATTTCAGGAACTTCTAGTTCAAATAAGCGCTGCAAAAATTCTGGAGCTACCCTTGAAATGATAATTTTAGGTGTAGCATTTACCATGTCTACTTTAGAGATTACCGCTTTAACTGCATCTCCTTTTTTGAAATAATCCGCAGGAATTTGCTCAGTTTTAGGCATCAACAGCTCATTACCTTCATCATCTAACACCAAAGTTTCCTTTTTCCAAACTTGGTAAACCTCTCCAGTTACAATTTCACCTACTCTATCTTTATATTTTTTGAAGATTTCGTCTTTCTCTAACTCTAAAACTTTAGAAACCAATGTTTGGCGAGCAGCTAAAATTGCTCTACGGCCAAAGCTTTCCAAGGTAATTTGCTCGATGTAATCATCACCAACCTCTAACTCTGGGTCATATTGATGCACTTCAGCTAATTCGATTTCCAAATCATCATCTTCCGAGAAACCATCTTCTATTACCTTTCTGGTTCTCCAGATCTCCAAATCTCCGTTATCTGGATTCACAATTACGTCGCAGTTTTCATCTGTTCCGTATTTTTTACGCAACATACTGCGAAACACCTCTTCCAACACACTAATTACCGTAGGGCGGTCGATGTTCTTGAAGTCTTTAAACTCCTGAAAAGAATCGATTAAATTAATATTGTTCATTCTATTTAAATGAAATTAAAACCTTTGTTTCTATAATATCGTTTAATGCAATTTGATTGTTAACCAGTTGCACTTTTTTTCCTTTTTCTTTTACTTGCTCTTCAATGATGATAGCATCTTCAGTTACCTCTATCAGCTTGCCCTCTTTTTTATCACCACTTTGCAACTTTACCGCCAATTCCCTGCCTACATTTTTAACGTATTGTCTATTCAGCTTAAGTGGCTCTCCAACACCTGGAGAAGAAACCTCTAAGTTGTATGCGGTATCAATTGCATTCTCTTCTTCTAGATGAAAGCCCACATGCCTACTGATAGCTACACAATCCTGTATGCTAATCCCCTGATCTCCATCTACATGAATGATCAACTTATTGTTAGGCAGCATTTTTACATCAACCAAAAACAGATCGGGTCTATCTGCAATTTTCTCGTTCACTAAGTCGCTAACTCGCTTTTCTACTTGCATGGTATAAAATTTTGCTAAATAAAAAGAGGGGACACTCGTCCCCTCTCTTCTTGTTTTGCTCTGCAAAGATACAAAATTATTTTAATTTAAAAAATCAAGCTGAGCATTAGTGTTTTAGAAATTGAAACGTGCGCCAATTGAAATATCTAAGCGAGCCATACTTTCCTTTTTGTTGTCTTCTAACTCGGAAGTAACAGACATGCTTCCATTGGTTTGAGTAAGCTTGCTTAATGCGCCACCCACAAATGATAACTGCGCTCCCAACGCAAAATTTTTAGTGACGCGGTAATCATATCCGAAATCCAAAGCCGAACCTACTGTTCCGCCGGTAGTTTTGATGAAACCGTTATGGCTCCAATAATGCATGTAGCCAATTGCTGCACTTAGCATGAGCATATGTTTGTTATTCTGACTGTCATACTTAGTAGAAAAGCTCGGCCCAAAAAAGGTATTTACCAAATCTGTAGACGCACTGACAGCAAAATTATTTGCATCGTACAACAATCCAGTGTGTGAACTGCGGAATTGGTTAAATTTTAACCCGAGCCCCCAATCTTTTGCAACGAAATAACCAGCATCAACCCCAAAGTTAACTCCTGATTTCAGTTGGTCAACGTATGCCTTATTTTGCGGCGACAGACTGGTCGAGGTTTTTGCAAGCAGCCTACTAAAGCCTCCATTTAATGCAAAACGGAATTTTTGAGAACTAGTTGTGGCTTTGTTAGCAACCTTTTCCTGAGCATTTACATGTATTGTAGCTGCTACTAGTAATGCTAAAAATAGCTTTTTCATTTGATAATAATTTAGATGGTTTTAAATATGAATTAATTATAAATTTTTCTTTGACGTTATACTGCTCAGGCTTGGCTCAAAGCTGTTTTCTCTTTCGCCAACACGAGTTTACTCACCCGCCACATTAAAAAAATACTCACCATAGTAATGATTACGATTACATAAGCAACAAGATCGTAATGTTGTAAGGGCTGCCCTTTACCAGACTGAGATACAATCAATCCAGATACCGCAGCCGCAACTCCTCCCGCTATTTGTTGTAAAGAAGAGTTGATACTCATAAAAGCTCCTCGATCTTGCGGTTCAGGGATTGCACTAGTTAATGCTTGAGAAGGAATCATTCTACTCATAATTCCCATCATCATTAAAATATTAAGTAAGACCACCAGTAGAAATGGCGTTATCGAAAGATTAGTATAAATCACACACATCAACATCATCCAAACCGAGGCCACGGCAAATATTTTAAACTTACTTATCTTGTCGCTCAATTTACCAATCAAAGGCAATATCACTAGAGAACTTAATCCTGAAATCATAAATAGCAGCGGCAACTGACTTTCTGTAATACCCAGATTGTTTATGGCAAATGCACTTCCGAAAGGCATCATCATGAAGCCACCGATAGATAAAAGTGCCGTAGAAGTGAAACCTATGCGGTGTTTTTTCAACTTGACTGTATGCCACAGATGGGCTACTGCGGTTTTTTCTCTTTGTATGAGTAGGTGCTGATTGATAGGTTTTAACTTGGTCATAATTAAAGCTGCAATAACCAAAGCAATAGCCACCACCAACCAAAAGGGAGCTTCCCAGCCCCAAATGTTGGCTAAATAAAGACCTATAGGAACGCCCAAAACTTGGCTAGCGCCAAAGCCCATTTGTGTAAATCCCATCACTCTACCACGCTGTTGCAAGCTAAATAAATCAGTGATAATGGCCATAGAGATAGAGCTGATTACCCCGCCAAATAGACCAGTTACAATACGTGCTGCTACCAACTGGCTATAGGTGTGAGCCAAGCCGCAACAGGCTGTGCCCAAAATAAAACCAATATAGAAGAAAAGCAGCAGCTTTTTCCTGTCAAATTTATCGGCAAAGCCAGCTGTTAGCAAGCCAGAAGTACCTGCGCTAAAGGCGTAAGCTGATACAGTAATACCAAAATCGGTTGGTGTTAAACTTAAAGATTTCATCAACATATCGCCCAATGGCGACATCACCATAAAATCTAAAATTACTGTAAACTGCGTTATTGCTAGCAGAAAGATCACAAGCTTTTGATAGCCAGAAAAACTAGCCGTAGATTCTTGATTCATCGTTTGGTTAAATTATTATGCAGCCGCCTATCTCTCCAATATTTTTTCCTGAGGTTTAACGCTATGCCCTACATCAGATTTCAAGATATCTGCCTTAGTAGCAAAGCTAGCATTTAAAACATTGCTTACCCAATAATTTCGTCCTTTGATTAAATGTTGTTGTGGTTCACAAAAGACTAGATCCCGTGTACGACAAGTTTTCCAGCCAGTAGTTGATCAGCCGCAGAAGCATTTGCCGCAATTTCCATCAAAATTACAAACTTAGACGAGAGACTAACTTATCCAGATTCTTCCTCAATTGGTATAGGTTGTCTTCATCTATGCAAACGATTACAACTTTACTACTATCTGTCTAAAAATCAACATCAAAGCTGGAATCGTTTCCCGAAAAACAAGCGCTTAGAAAGGAATAACAAAAGTTCAATCACATGAGCGATTGAACTGTACACGTTTAAGGTTTATTTAAAGAGACCATGCTAATTTACGGAATTAGTTTAGCGAGGTTAAAAACACCTAGGTTTAATTACTTTTTTTTAATAGCTGCTCAATTAGTTTATCCTGTTGCTCATTTTTCCTATTCTGCTCAATTAGTAATAAAGTAAGCTCTTCTATTTTTTTTAATAATACCTTATTCATTTCCCCAAGTTCAATTCCATTGGCCTCTACCTGCTTGGCCGATGGAACGTCGGGAAGGTGTTTATTTAACTTAATGAAGCTTTCTATTTCAGATAGTGTTTTCGGTCTGTAACTATCTTCAAATACATAATCTGGCCAATTAGCGACTTCTACCTTAACTTCTTTGGCTCTTATTTTACCGTTTACAGAGAGTTTTTCAGCAGGGGTTGTGGTACCAATTCCAACATTGCCAATAACATACAAATTCGATCGCATCGACATAGCGCTGGAAATAATGGTCAAATTAGCTTGTACATAATCATCAATTGTTGTCTTAGACATTCTTGGAGTACCGTTTGTTTCGTTATAAGGTAGAGGGAACTGAATTCCATCATTTACTTGGTAGCTTACTGTTGATGGAGAATTTAGCCTGTAGGTTGTATTCCCTCCTCTCAGCCATATAATTATTTTACTCTCCCCATTTTCGCCGGTAGCATCTACCCACCCTCCTACAAAAGGTTGTACACTACTTTTTATATCTGCATCAATAAAAGAGGCTCCATGTCCCCAATTAGTCGTGTGATAAACAAATTTAGCTATTAATGCACCACGCCAACTAGAATTTCGGTGCACATCTGATCTACCTATAATGATTTCTGTAGGCTTATCGATAACCCAATCGGCATCTAAAAATACTACTGGATAAAATTTTTCGATATCTCCGCCGACATTAAATAGAGTAGATGTTTGCGCAAAGATTTGTACATTTATAAATAGCAAGCTTAATGCTGAAAGTAAGCGAAATCTCATTTTATTTTAATTTTAGTTTCTTTTTAATCTTTTGGTTTTCTTTTTTTTAAGTCTATGATATATAAAGTAAGCTGCTCAATTTTTTTCAATAAAATCTTATTTATCTCGCCTAATTCCACTCCATTCGCTTCTTCATCTTTGGCTGACGGAACCCCTGGAAGATGTTTGTTTGCCTTGATAAATCTTCTATTTCAAATATCGTTTTAGGCTTGTATTCATCCTCAAATACATAATCTGGCCAATTTGCGACTTCTATCTTAACTTCTTTTGTTCTTATTTTACCATTGATCGTCAGTTTTTCGGCAAGGGTTGTGGTGCCGATGCCCACGTTGCTAGTACCAGATGCAATAACGAATGGATTTTGAGTACCATTATCAGCCCTAATGTGAAAATCGTTACCTGAAAGGCTGCCAATGGTACAATTCAAAACACCAGCTTTTTCAAAATTTATTGTTGGCTGTGATTGCTTGAGATGTAATAAATAAGCTGGCGTAATCGTGCCCAATCCGAGGTTTCCTTGGCTGATGAAGTGGTTCCCATTACCGGTTAGCATTAAGCGCTCACTAGACTCCAAATCATTCTTCGAATCTAGGCCAACTCGACCAGATATTTTCTGCATATGAAGCATCTCGATATCGCATCCTAGAGTTATCACAGCCTCCAAAATACAACTGCCCCGTTGAGTGTCCAGCTAGACCGTAAAACTCTAGCACAGTACCAATGGCAGTTGGCCCGCCATTGTAGTAATTATCCCACATTTTTATGGACATTGGGTTCAAGCTAGTTCTTGGGCTGCAGAAAAATTGACATCCTGATGAACAAAATTAATTTCGCTTTGTTGACCGTGGCAAATTACATATGCAGTAATAAGCGATATGTTTAGTAAGATTTTTTTCATTTTACTTATTTTTCTCTAACTTTTCAATTCTTTTATTCTGCTCAATTAGTAATAAAGTAAGCTCTTCTATTTTTTTTAATAATACCTTATTCATTTCCCCAAGTTCAATTCCATTGGCCTCTACCTGCTTGGCCGATGGAACGTCGGGAAGGTGTTTATTTAACTTAACGAAGCTTTCTATTTCAGATGGTGTTTTCGGTCTGTAACTATCTTCAAATACATAATCTGGCCAATTAGCGACTTCTACCTTAACTTCTTTGGCTCTTATTTTACCGTTTACAGAGAGTTTTTCCTTAGGGCTTGATGTACCAATACCCAAATCCCCTGAAGCCGTTAGAGCCATAGCCGGATTCGCGGTAAAGCCTTGATCTACTATTACCGGCGCAGGAGTGCTTGTAAAAAAATAAATCCCTCCTTGGTTAACACGTCCATTTCCGGGAATTAATATTGCAGCACCAGAGAGCGAAGGGTGCTCTTTGGCAGTCTTTAAGTCATCGTTGCCGCTTACATATAAATTAGAAGAAATTAACACCGAGCCATGACTATTGGAACTAAAATTTGCAAAATTCTTTGTGCTCGTACCTATGTCTCGTTGCCCAATCCCAACATTGTAACTATTTACCTGACCTAGCACCTCCAGCTTTTCCTTAGGGCTTGATGTACCAACTCCTACGTTGCCAGTCCCGGATTCTATCATAAAAGGTGAAGATGCAGCATTATCTGCTCGGATATAGAAATCATTGCCAGAAACATTTCCGACTACCCAATTTAAAACTCCAGCCTTTTCAAAATTCATCGTTGGCTGTTGTCTTCTCAGATGTAATAAGTAGCCCGGCGTAGTGGTACCAATGCCCACATTCCCATTGTCAGATATCCGCATTGCCTCAACCAAAGTAGAATTGTACTCTTTCACATTAAAATTTATCATCCCACTGTGAGTTCCCCCAGATCTTAGCACTCCTATCCTCGCCACTTCTACATTATCATTCTTGACCTTAATTGCGCCAACCTCAACATTAACGGCATCATTTCTAGACGACTCTAACGAGATTACACCTGGCAATGAATTAATAGTGCCAAAAATTGAAACTTGTTCTGTAGGACTAGCAGTTCCAATGCCGACTTTCCCTATATTAGGAAAGGTATTTGTTTGCGCTAGCGATACCCCTCCCACACTTAAAGCTAAAGAGGTTAAAATTACGGTTTTAAACTTTATCATATTTTAATTTTCTAACATTGTTTGTATTTTCTATTATTTAGCTGCAGTTAATTCACTAATGCTCTTTTATAAAGCAGTACAGTTATTTCCATTTCAAAAATCACTTCTTTACCTCTTTAAATTGTTAGTCGATCATGACCATCATCAAATAATTCTTACGAGAATTTACCTTAGATGTATTTTTTACATTTCATTATATTTTGTTTAAATAAAGGGCTATGCTTAAAATATATGCCCAAAACGTATCTAAACTAACAATTGGCTCCAATGGCATGGCAACTAAAATTAACTTCTTGCGTAATTACTGGCAACTATGAGCAAATGGCTCACAATAAACCTTTGGAGGATCTTCTTCATAATTTTTTTTTACAACTCTTAAAAAATAGGAATGCTAAAACGAACGAGAGGACAGAGAGCATGTAAAGAGCCTTTCAAAATTAATATTAATTTTGAAAGTTAGGGGATATTTCGTACACCTTTTAACTATAAAATTGGCTGCTTTCCGTCTTCTTTCTATTTGAGATTACTTGCTTGGCTATTAACAAGCAGCCGCCTATCTCTCCAATATTTTTTCCTGAGGTTTAACGCTATGCCCTACATCAGATTTCAAGATATCTGCCTTAGTAGCAAAGCTAGCATTTAAAACTGTACTCACAGCATAAGAATAACCTTTCTTGAAGGTCTGCTCTGGCGAAAAGTAAACAAGGTTTTTTTCTACTGTTAACTTACCTTGCACAAGTTCATCTGTGCCGGACGCATCCTCGGCAAGCGCCGTTACACTAACTAACTTATGGCTTAAGCTGTCGTTATCTAATTTGTTTTTAAGTTGATATAGATTAGCTTCCTCAACGCCGCTAATTACTATTTTGCTGCTATCAGATGAAAAATTAATATTGATGGCCGAATCACTTTTCGAAAAACAAGCGCTGAAAAGTAAACAACAACAAAGTAAAAATGTTATTTTGTTAAACATTTAACTAAGTTACAATGATTAAAATAATTTTAGAAGTTTTGTTGATGGGCTTAGCCGTGATGCTAGGCGCTTTCTTAGTTCCAGGTGTAAGTGTCGACGGTTATGGCAGCGCCTTGCTGGCCGCAATCTTAATTGCTGTAGTTAACTCAACAATTGGGCTGATATTGAGGATTTTTACTTTTCCGCTCAATTTTTTAACACTAGGATTGGTTTCGTTCATTATCTCTGTGCTAATGATCTTACTGGTAGATAGCTGGATGAGCGGATTTAACACCTCTGGATTTTTATCAGCGGCGGTATTAGCTATTGTGGTAACCGTTATCAAAGTAATTTTGGATGCTGCTTTTGGGGTAGAGAAGTCGTGATGAGCTTTTGGGATGTAAGATAGACTTTCGTGGTGGCAATTTTTTTGAAACACCTTGGGCACCTGACTTGAATTAGGTTAACTGTACAAAGGGATAAGATGCTAAAAATTCGCCCCAAAAGCTTTTTGCAGGAACATTTTTTTTAAAACACCTTAGGCACCTGAGTTCAATTATGTTAACTCTTGGCGACTAAGGTGATTTAATATTTATCCCAAAATACTTCTACTAATTACCAGTTTCTGTATCTCTGAAGTCCCTTCGTAAATCTGGGTAATTTTGGCATCACGCATTAATCGTTCTACGTGGTATTCTTTAACAAAGCCATAGCCACCATGTATTTGAACAGCCTCCACAGTAACATCCATGGCTACTTTACTTGCAAAGAGCTTCGCCATAGATCCTTCCAAAGTGTATGGCAAACCTTGATCTTTTAACCAAGCCGCCTTATGTACCAATAATCTGGCAGCTTCAATTTGTGTAGCCATATCAGCTAATTTAAACGCAATAGCTTGATGATCTGCAATGGGTTTGCCGAAAGCTTTCCGCTCCTTCGCATAGGCAAGCGCTAACTCATATGCTCCCGATGCTATGCCCAACGCTTGTGCAGCGATCCCGATACGTCCGCCCTCTAAAGTTTTCATCGCAAACTTAAATCCAAACCCATCATCTCCAATACGATTTTCTTTAGGCACTTTAACATCATTAAACATTAATGAATGCGTATCTGAGCCCCTAATTCCAAGCTTGTTTTCTTTTGGGCCAATTGTAAATCCTGGCGTACCTTTTTCTACAATAAATACATTAATACCCTTATGCTTAAGTTCTTTATGCGTTTGTGCAATTACTAAGTAGGTACTGGCTGTACCGCCATTGGTAATCCAGTTTTTAGTACCATTCAGCAGGTAATAATCACCTTTATCTTCAGCGGTAGTTTGTTGCGAAGTAGCATCTGAGCCAGCTTCAGGTTCTGATAGACAGAATGCCCCAATTTTTTCGCCAGCTGCCAGTGGCTTCAAATATTTTTCTTTTTGTTCTTCTGAACCGTAGGCTTCTAAACCATAGCAAACCAATGAGTTATTTACTGAAACCACAACAGAGGCAGAGGCATCCACTTTAGAAAGCTCCTCCATTACCAACACGTAGGAAACAGTATCCATTCCACCTCCATTATATTTTGGATCCACCATCATTCCAAGGAAGCCTAGTTCGCCAAGTTTTTTTACTTGTTCGGCAGGGAATTTTTGGTGTTCATCTCGTTCTATTACACCTGGTTTTAATTCGGTTTGGGCAAAATCTCTGGCTGCTTGCCTAATCATTTGCTGTTCTTCGCTTAATTCGAAATGCATAATTCAGGGTTATTTTTGGTTACACCAAAGATAATATTTTTAAAACAATACTATGCAAACATAACAAATTTGTATCAAAATGAATTGAGCCCGTTAGTTAGAAAACAATAAGTTTCTTTACTTTATGGAAAATCCGATACTTTTAACTCTAATTATTACACAAGTATTATTCAAACTAAACACTTCAAATTAGCGCTATTTAAATCATGAAAAAATTTGCTTTTATTTTATTATTAGCCGGCACGAAAATCGCATTTTGCCAAAACGCAAAACAAGACACTACGCTAGTTTATAGCAGCCCAATGTATACTAAAGATCCTGTTCGATCTAGATGGATTCCCGTAGTTAAAAAAACGGGCGAATTTTACCAAGTCACTTTTTACGACAAGAAGAATGTGGCACAAGAACTGATCAGTTTTGAAGATTCAAAGCTATTGGTACGAAAAGGGGAATACATCCGCTATACCGCTGGTAAAATCAGCGAAAAGGGAATGTATGATAAAGGCTATAAAAACGGAGAATGGCTTACCTACATTAAAGATGGTTCCCTTAAAAAGTCTGAAAATTTCTTCTACGGAAAATTAGACGGCCATTTTTCGGAATATTGGGATAGCCAACAAATTAAGCAGCAAGGGAGCTACGAAAATGGCCGCAAAATTGGTTTATGGAAACTGTTTTATCTTGATGGAAAATTAGCCGGAGAGGAAAACTACGATGTTTATGGTAAAAAAGAAAAATCCAATTACTTCCATAAAAATGGCGAACCTGCCAAGTACGAAGACCTATTTGCGCCACCAAGCTATGAAGGAGGTATAAATGAATTTTATCGCTTTCTAGGCACTAAAATACAATATCCTCGTTCATCCTATAGCAATAGGATAGAGGGCACTGTTACGTTACGTTTTACAGTAAAAAAAGATGGCAGCGTTGAAGATGTTGAAATAATTTCGGCACCAAATGGAGAATTGGGAGACGAGGCAGTAAGGGTGCTTTCGATGTCGAGGAATTGGATTCCTGGCAAAATGTTTGGTGAAGAGGTGAACGTTAAATACAACATTCCAATAAAGTTTTCACTTAAACGATAAAATATTAGGCTGTCTTAAAAACTACATTTTCGAGACAGCCTAATTTCGTTAGTGCTATACAAGTTCAATTGTTTCTCCTATTTCAGGCAGCAGCAATTGTTTTTGTGCTCTTTTAAAAATTTCCGTAGCGGTATATTTATCAATAGCAATTACAGGAAAAGAATCATAGTGCACGCCGATAACTTTATGGCAGTTTACGTAATCGGCAGCAATTGTAGCATCCTCAGCATCCATCGTATAATTTCCACCGATAGGCATAATGGCATATTCCAACTGATAAAGCTCAGCTAAAAGCTTCATATCAAGTGTTAAGCCCGTATCGCCGGCAAAATAAATCTGTTTACCATCGAGCTCCAAAACAAAACCCGCTGGATTACCACCGTAAGAGCCATCTGGCAAGCTGCTTGAATGTGTTGCTGTTACCATCCTCACTGAACCAAAGTCGAATTTGAATTTTCCAATGTTCATGTCGTGGATATTAGTAACGCCTTGTTTTTGCAACCAGGCAGCAATTTCGGGCATACAAATTACCTTAGCGCCAGTTCTTTTTGCAATATCTACCAAATCAGCAACGTGGTCGCCGTGGCCGTGACTTACCAAAATATAATCAGCTTCAATTTTGTCAACGTCAATATCCTTTGCTAATGGATTTCCTTTAATAAAAGGATCGAATAGCAGTTTTACGGTTGCTGTTTCTAGCAAGAAACATGATTGTCCAAAATAAGTATATTTCATTTTCTAGATTTTATTAGTCTATCACTTAATACGTTACTTAGCCACCAAATAATCCGCCAAAGCCGCCAAGCATATCCTTAGCTGCTGATTGCATTTCTGTTGCGCTTACTTGGTCAGCTTGCGCCAATGCCTTATTTACCGCCGCTTGCAATAATTCTTCGAGCTCTTCTTTATCAGCCTGCTCATAAAAATCATCTGAAATGGTGATACTTGTAATGGCTTTGTTAGCTGTAGCTGTTACCTTTATTGCACCGCCCTCCACTTCGCCAAAAACGGAAACACTATCTAATCTTTTCTTAATTTCTTCGGCTTTGCCTTGCGCCGCCATTAATTTGTCGAACATGTTGTAAAATTTTAAAAATCAAAAGTAAAAATTAAAAATGCCAATTAGCAAACTCTTGCATTGAAGAAATAACTGGAAGTGTATTGAAAGGTTTTGGAAGCCAACAAATTTAACAGAAAGATTACAACAGCATCTACGAGTTGCGTACTACAAATGCCTCCTACTTGTTAATCCCCGTAATTTGAAGCTCTACACGTCTATCTGCTTTTTCGCCTTTTCCCAAAGGGAAGTTTGCCATCATCCCTTTATAGCTCAATCTTTTAGCTTCAACACCTTTATAAATGAGATAATCGTAAATGATTTTTGCTCTTGCTTGAGATAAGTTATACTCTCCAGTTTCAAAATCTTTCACATCTCGCCCAGGAGGGTTGCAACAAATGTGTCCTAAAATAGCAATGTTATATTGCTTTTTCTCTTTGATAATTTTGGTGATTCGTTCGAGTACGGGTATTGATTCCTGAAGCAGTACAGATCGGCTATTTTCAAAAAGGATATTTTCGAGTACTATTTTGTCGCCAACTTTTAATGTATCCGACAAGATATTGTCGCCATTATTGAACGTCTTTAATGTGTAACCAATTACCAAATCCACTCTTCTGTTATAAGCACGTTGCTCTATCACATTTTGTGGATTGGCCAAATTTACTTTGCCATTACCGGTCAATAATTTCACCTTATCGGTATTGATCGACAGTTCTTCCAAAAGCATTTTGATATAGTTGGCACGCTTGACAGATAGGGTGTCATTATAACCCTTTCTGCCTCGGTCATCGCAATAGCCGAATATGGAAATAGAGGTAATATCTTTGGTGTCTAATTCACTTGCAAACTGTCTAAATGCTTCCTTCTGTCTTTCGTCCAACACGCTCAAGTCCGTTTCAAAAAAGAAACTGGTAATCTTTTGCGTCTGCGAAAAGACAACTCTTGCGGAGAGAAGGATACAAAAGAGTATTAATATGCAACCCTTATTTAGCATAGATGTACAACATTTGGCCACATAAAGATAGAAAAACTTAGTTCTATACAAAAAAAGCGCCCAAATTAACTTACTCCTTTGCCGAGTATTAAGGTTTTGCTCGTAAATATGCCGATGGCCAAGGCGTTTCAGCATCTAGTTCGGCCGCTGCCAAAAGCGGGAAATAAGGGTTTCTCAGCAACTCTCTTGCCATGAAAATCAGATCTGCTTCTCCACGCTGCAGGATGTCTTCGGCTTGTTGGGCATCAGTTATTAGTCCCACAGCGCCGGTTAAGATATGAGCCTGCTTTTTTATTTCCGCAGCAAATTCCACTTGGTAATTAGGGGCTACAGGAATTTGTTGCTCTCTGGCCAAACCTCCAGTTGAAGTATCAATCAGATCAACACCAAGGTTTTTCAGTAACTCTGCTAGTTGGATAGACGACTCCTTGTCCCAACCACCTTGCACCCAATCCGTACCAGAAATACGCACAAACAAGGCCTTATCCGCGGGCCACACTTGCTTCACAGCTTTAATGATTTCCACTAAGATTCGGACTCTATTTTCAAAAGACCCTCCGTATTCGTCATCACGCTGATTACTTAACGGAGATAAAAACTGGTGAATGAGATAGCCATGTGCAGCGTGAATCTCTATCACATCAAAACCAACTGACAAAGCTCTCTTTGCGGCCCCCGTAAAGTCAGCAATCACTTTCGCTATACCAGCGGCATTTAAAGCTAAAGGAATTTTATCTTTTGGATTAAATGGTATAGCCGAAGGTGCCACCGGTTGCCAACCGCCGTTTTCTTCTGTTAACTGCGATGGGCTTTCCCAGGGAATATCGAAGCTAGCTTTACGACCAGCATGCGCCAATTGGACTCCTATCAAGGCGCTGTTTTGATGTACGAAATCTACAATTTCTTTCAACTTAGGCATATGTTCGTCTTTCCAAATGCCCAAGTCAGCGATAGAAATTCTTCCTTCTGGAGAAACTGCGGCTGCTTCGGTAATGATTAGGCCAGCCCCGCCCACGGCCCTGCTACCTAAATGGACCAAATGCCAATTATTGGCAAAACCATCTATGGATGAATATTGGCACATTGGGGAAACTACAATCCTGTTCTTTAAACTTAAGTTCTTTATGTTAATGGGAGTATATAATAACGACATCACTTGACTATTTTTAATACAAATTAACTGATATCATTACGCTTTGTGAGCGCTGTAAAATAAACATGACGCTGAGCCGACTAACTGTAAAACTTTAAATTAAAGCTTCGCGATTGGAAAATAGCCCAACACGATTTCATCGCTAACCAAATCGGCTTCAGGCGTAAAATTCAATCGGTATTTCGATTTCATTTCTTTTGGCAATGCCTCTTCAATATCAAATACATCATCCACGTCAACTCCATATTTATCATCAATATGCGCACTGAAGAATTGCTTGTAGAATTGGCTTTCCTTAGCTTTTTTAGTGGCTTCAGCTTTGTTTTCTGCTACAATAACCATTTTGTGATGCAACTCATCGAAAACATTTTTTTGGTACCCGCCGAGATTCATGAAAAATAAGCGTTTCGGTGAAACTGACGTTAACTCCTCTGTAGCTTCCAGCACCTCAACTTTATGTCCATCTACAACGGTCACATTTCTGTAAGCATCTAGGTGGATTTTACCTTTTGCTTCGGGCCAAAATGCTTTAATCGCTGGGATCAGTTCTTTTAATTCTTTGGCAATACCGAAGAAAATATCATGTTGCTCTGTATGGCGCCCCTTGGGTTTACAGCCCAACAAAACCATGTATAGTTTATGACTCATTACTGCTTTCTCTGTTTTTAATTTTATAGCTAACTTACGTGAAAACAAAAAAACTAATTCCATGTTTTACGAATAAAAATCCTATGCCTACTAATTTAATGCCTCCAGACGGTGGAATGCACTATACAGAAACCAACATGGAGCACCTATTTCCTGAACCTTTTAATGCCGTTACTGCGGTATTATTTTTACTGATTGCCATTTTTTGGACCGTAAAAATCAAAGGGAATTTTAAGCAACATGTTTTTTTAACTTATTGCTTGGCGTTACTTTACGTTGGAGGCATTGGCGGAACAATTTATCACTCGTTTAGGCAATGGCCTATTTTCATTATGATGGATTGGCTGCCAATTATGCTTCTTTGTGTTTCGGCGGGGATATATTTTTTAGTGAAGCGCACGAAGTGGTATTACGCTTTGGTTATAATTTTGGGATATTTTGCGTTGCAGTTGAGCTTGAGAAGCTACTTTACGGGAAACAATGAACATCTGTTTATCAACGTTAACTATGCGCTGCTGGCTTTAATTGTTTTACTCCCCTTACTTAGCTACCTTATATATACCAAATGGCAAGCAGCCAAATGGGTTGGCTTTGCGTTGTTGGCATTTGTATTGGCACTAACTTTTAGAGTTGTGGATAGGTGGGCTTGGCTAAGCATTGGAACACATTTTTTATGGCATAGTTTCGGCGCTATTGCTACCTACTGCATGTTCCAATATATTTACCTTACGCAACAATCAACGCAAGTGGCGCCATCTAAATAACACTTATTTACTTGCAATTGGATTGACCGCAGTATAGGTCCAATTTTTAAGGAAATCCGTAATTAGTTTGGCGCTATGCCCTTTACCTTGCTCTAAGTAAGCCGAGTTTTGGATATGGATAACTTCGCCGTTACCATCTAAAATTACGAAAACAGGAAAGCCAAACCGACCTGGATTTTTTAGCTTTTTCAATACCGCTTCATTTTTGTTTTCCGGACTGTAGTTCACCAAAACAGTCTCGAAATTGTCCCCTAAATACTGCTTCAATTCAGGCGTATCATTAACTAACTGATGAAATCGTAAGCACCAAATACACCAATTTCCTCCAACCTGCACAAACACATGCTTACTTTCCTTTTTTGCCTTTGCCACAGCTGCATCAATATCAGCTTGAGCATTTGCCGATGGGTTATAAATTTTCACGGGCTGCGCTTCCTCCGTGTTTTTACTCGTAACGGCTTTTTCTTGTGCCTGGCTACTTGCTAAACCGAAGCTTATCGATAGTAAAAAAATCAACAGTTTCTTATTCATCTTTATAAGTCATCAAAATTAATGAGGCAAATATAGCCACAAAACCAATGTCTACTGTTTTTGTAGAGTAAATTTTTAAACTGCTGCTTTTATTATCTTTGCATGAATGAGTTTGTTTTTAAATATTCATACCCACCAAACCAAACAAGAGCCAGGAGTTGTTGCTATACAAAGCCTTTCTTTGAGTGAAAGTACTTTTTTAGCCATGCCCAAAACAAAGCCTATTTCTATTGGGATTCACCCTTGGTACGGTAAACTTACTGAACTTGCAAAAAGCATGAATTACCTTAAAGTGCTTGCTAAGCAAGACAATGTGAAATTGATTGGAGAGTGCGGTTTGGATAAACTACGGGGGGAACCTATTACAAACCAAATCCAGTTACTAGAAGCACAACTACATTTGGCCGAGGACCTAAAAAAGCCTGTGATTATCCATTGCGTTAGAGCTTTTGATGAACTAATCGCATTAAAAAAGACGATTAATCCCAGTGTTCCGCTTATTATTCACGGTTTCGCTAAAAAGAAAGAACTTGCATTGCAACTGATAAATCAAGGTTTTTACTTGTCATTTGGTGCAGCGGTTTTAACATCCGAAGGGTTGGTGAACACTTTAACGCAACTGGACGCACCTTTTTTTCTAGAAACGGATGATGCGCAGACTGATATTGAAGTCATTTATGCCAAAGTAGCCGAATTGAAGAAAATAACAGTAGATGAATTGAAAGATGTTATTTTTGCCAACTGGAAAAACATTGGTTTATAACGGCTTGTTCGTGGTTTAGACCGTTGAAATCCACTTTAGTATTAACTTTTACTTTTAAAGATGTCTGATTTAGCTTGGTTATCGCGTTCTGCGCTATTGGTAGGAAACGACGGGATTGATTTGTTGCAGCAAAAGCATGTTTTGGTTGTGGGATTAGGTGGTGTTGGCTCTTTTGCCGCCGAATTTATTTGTCGTAGCGGCGTTGGAGAAATGACTATCGTAGACGGAGATGTTGTTGATCCCAGCAATAGAAACCGACAGCTTCCCGCTTTAGCTACCAACCATGGCGTTAGCAAAGCCCAAATTATGCAGGAGCGTTTGCTAGCCATTAATCCGGAATTAAAGCTGCATGTAGTAGAAGATTTTTTAACACCACAAAAATGCAGGGAAATCCTAGCTACTAAGTTTGACTATGTGATGGATTGTATCGACAGTATAACCCCAAAAGTTACTTTGTTATCTACTGCCTTACAGTTTAACCTGCCTATCGTAAGCTCAATGGGAGCGGGTGGCAAGCTAGACCCAACTAAATTACGCACCACTTATTTAACTGATACTTACCAATGCGTTTTTGCACAGTATGTTCGCAAACGCTTGAAAAAATTGGGTAATGCAAGCACCATTAAAGCCGTGTTTTCTATCGAAGAAGTGATGAAAGAATCGTTAATTATGACAGATGGATCAAACTTTAAAAGGTCGGCTTATGGAACCATTTCCTATTTGCCAGCTGCTTTTGGTGGTGTGTGTGCCTCAGTTGTAATAAGAGATTTATTGGGTTACAAAGTAGATATAGAAAAACGTCCGGAGCGCATCAGCAAAAAGGCAATTGCTAAATCAAAAAAGAAAGATCAAAATAAGGATAAATAGTTTTGCGCTAAATAACTTTTAAAACTGACAGAAATCATTTTCAACTGCTTTGGCACAATCTAACTTAGTCCAATGCAAAATCAGTTTATCAGAGTTACCAAAGAGTTTAAATTTGACATGGCCCATGCGCTTTTTAATTACGACGGACCTTGTAAGAACATCCATGGGCACACTTACCGCCTGCAGGTAACAGTTGGAGGCTACGCAAATCAAGATCCGCAAAACTCCAAATGTGGTATGTTAATTGACTTTGGGCTTCTCCATAAAATTGTAACTGAACATATCATCAACAAATATGATCATGCCTTGGTACTCAACGAAGCCGTTCCAGCCTCGTTACGAGCTGGCTGTTATGCCATTTCCGAAAAAGTGCACTTTGTTTCATTTCAGCCAACCTGCGAAAATTTATTAATGCAGATCAGGTTTACGCTGCAGCACATAATTGACGAAATTGGCTCCACTTTACAGGCCGTACGCTTATATGAAACGCCCAACTCCTGGGCCGAGTGGCAAAAGGAAGATCAGCCGAAGGCTTTCCAATAGTATTTATTCGCTTGTTATTCCACATTTTGCAATCAACTTTCTCAGAGATTGCGCCACGATTCGATGAAGTTTAAGATGAGCTAAGAGAAACATCCCTAACTTCTCTAGGATTAAAAGTTTATTGAATAAGAGTTGTAGATGTGCGTAAAAATATGGATTTTGTGTCGATTGGATTAGGGCATTTACTATCGAAAACTATGGAGTGTGCTTATAAACGCCCCGGTGTTCGACTACCTTTTTAAGAAAGGAGAATTGCACAGCCAATACGCTCTTCATCTGAACGGAGAAAAGACGGTGTCTTCAACATAACAACTTAAAATGGCGGTAAAACCTCTTAAAATATTACAAGCATCGGCGGGCTCAGGTAAAACCTTTAGTTTGGCTGCGCATTATTTAAGTTTGCTTTTTAGTGGCGAAAACAAGTATCGAGAGATATTGGCGGTAACATTTACCAACAAAGCCACGGAGGAAATGAAAACCCGAATACTTGAGGTTTTAAAAGGTTTTGCTACTGGCGACTCTTCCAAAAAAATTGAAGACTACCGTAAAATTGTACTTGCTGCACACCCCGATTTGAATGCAGAAGAACTAAAGCTAAAAGCCGATAAGGTTTACCGGAAAATTCTGCACGACTATAGCAGGTTTGCCGTAAGCACTATCGACGGGTTTGTACAAAAAGTGATTCGTGGCTTTGCTTTTGAACTGGGCCTAAACGCCGATTATACCTTGGAAATGAACTACGACAAGGTGAAGGATGAACTGGTACAAAAACTGGACGATAGCTTAAATGACAACCAGCAACTGCTACAGTGGATTATAGATTTGGCTTTAGAACGCATTGGGGAGAACAAAAGCTGGAACTATAAAACTGAACTTAGTAACTTAATTAACGAAGTTTTCAAAGATAGCTACGAGATTTTTGAAACGGCGATAAATGCTTTGGGCCTAGAAAGTTTAGATGAACTCTTCAAAAACTACATCGGTATTACCAAAGCTCAAATCAACCATTTTCAGGATAGATTGAAGGAACTAGGCGCCGCAGCATGGCAAAGTTTCGAGAACCACCACATTACGGCTGATCAGCTCAAAGGAAAATCCAGAAATGGACTGCTTAAATTACAGCATCTTTCAAAAGGTGATTTCTCCAAACTAGATGCAATTTTCAAATTTATTGACGAGCCTAACGAATGGTTCCAAAAAGGCGTTGAACTACCTTCGTTTTACGATGAATTAAATACGAAACTGAAAGGGATCAAATCCTTTCATTCAGAAAATCTGGCCAACTACAGTCTGTCTGTAGCTTTTAATAAAAACCTGTACTATTTGCGCCTGATGCAGGAAGTTGCGGTGCTACTAAGCGATTACCGTAATGAAAACGACAATCTGCTCATCAGCGATGCACAAAAATTGATCACGGGAATTACAGATGATGCCGGCGAAAATCCATCTTTCATTTGGGAAAAAGTAGGAAATAAATATCGAAACTTTTTGTTTGATGAATTTCAAGACACCTCGGTAAACCAATGGAAAAGCTTTCGTTCCATCTTATCCAATGCAATGGCTTCGCCAAGTCAAAAGCATATCGATAACTTAATTGTGGGCGACACCAAACAATCCATTTATCGGTGGCGCAATGGCGATTGGAATATCCTGCACCAACAGGCCGAAAAAGAAATAGGTGCACATCACGTGCTCAACGATAACTTGGCAGAAAACTATCGAAGTACTGAAAACATTATAAAATTTAACAACTACCTCTATCGATCATTGCCACTGCTGGTGCAAAATCAACTCAACGTTAATGTTACTGAGAAATCGGACGAATTATTAGAGTGGTGGGACGAAAACGGCTTCAGCGACATTGTTACCTCAGTTTATGGCAATGCTGAACAAAAATCATCGCCCTTTACCAAACAAGGCGGGACCATCAAAGTAAAACGTTTCGGCAAAGCAGATGCGCCAGAAGATATTGAAAGATTCACCGAAACGGTTTATAAAGAAATTGCATTGCAAGATGTAATCAACGAAATTAAACTGCTAAAAACTGAAAATTCCTATCAAGCAAAAGATATCGCCATTTTGGTTCGATCAAATTTCGAAGCAATGCTATGCGTTACCAGGTTAATGGAGCAAAACATTCCGGTTTTATCTGGTGAAGCACTAATGGTAGCAAACAATAGTGCAGTGCAACTGATCATCAATAGCTTAAAAGTTTTAGTAGGTATTGATACTCAAACTGCGCTCTACAAAGCTAATTGTATTGCGCTATTTCATCGTTTACATCAAAAGGAGACTAAACCAAGCGCCTATATAGGCTTAACAGGAAAATCATTGAGCAGCCTCTCTGATTTATTGCCAAAATCGCTCTGCGAAAATTGGCAAAACTGGATGCAGCTGCCTTTGGTTGAATTGGTGGAAAATCTAATTGATGCCTATGGCATTGCCGATAAAAAGCAACACATTCCTTACCTGCTAGCATTTAGAGATTTAATTGCTAATGCAACACGTTTAGGCGAAAAAGGTATCGTTAATTTCCTTTCGTGGTGGGATGAAGATGGTGTAAAAAAATCACTTCCATCGCCCGATGAAGCTGATGCAGTGCAGGTAATTACCATTCACAAATCAAAAGGATTGGCGTTTAGGGCAGTGTTTGTTCCTTTTTGTAACTGGGAATTAAAAACAAAAGCCAACTCCATTTTTTGGGTTTCTGCAGCTGATACCGTGTACAAAGAACTGGGCGGCATCCCATTAAAATTTGCAGAAGAACTGAGCAATTCCACTATTGCTAAGGCTTACTATAAGGAAGTTTTGGATAGCAATTTGGATGCGCTTAACATGTTGTATGTTGCTACCACTAGGGCTAAGGATTACCTTTACCTCTCGGTAATGGAAAAGAAAGACGCCGCCGTAATCACTTCCGTAGGAGATGCGTTGGCTCAAGTAGTTACGGCATTAAATCCTGCAGATGAAGATGGCTTTAGTGCCAGCAATAGATATGAGCTTGTTGACGATGTGATAGAAGCAACTAAACCATTGGAAAACAACCGATTTGAATTGGACGCCTACCCTACTACCAATCGATTATCGGCATTGTATGTGGCTCCACAAGAACGCCACCTGCAACATGCGCTTAACATTGAGCAATCGGGGCGCTTGGGATCTATTAAGCATGAAGTTTTAGCTAATGCCACTACTCAAGCTGAAGTGGATGATTGTTTGTTTGAAATGCTGACCAATGGGAGCATTGCCGAAAGTGAACTTGATGAAATAAAGCAGAGTGTGATGGAGGTGCTCAATCATCCGGAGTTGAAAGCTTTGCTAGCGGAATCTACCGATAACATTATAGAAAAAAACATTGTAGATGCCAGCGGCAAATTGCACCGACCGGATAGAATTGTGATGCATCGTAATGGTGTGGCGATTATTGATTATAAGTTTACGCTTGAACAAACAGACCAACACATTGAGCAAATTTTGAACTATAAAAGCTTGTTAACACAAATGGGCTTTTCTAAAGTAGAATGTTATTTGTTTTATGCAGTAACGCAAGAATTGAAAGAAATTTAATATACATTTTCGTTATTCGGATGATAAAGGAAAGATAGATTCTTCGCTATGCTCAGAATGACAGGAGAGATAAGTTATGACCCCGTTTTTAAAAGAAGTTGCCCAAGATTTAATTGCCAAATTTGGCGACGATTTACAGCATTGCGCTATCGTTTTTAACAATAACCGCCCTGCTACCTACTTAAGAAAATACTTGGCGGACATTATAAAAAAGCCTTTTTTTAGTCCAGCGATATATACCATACAAGAGTTTTTTTCGGGCAGCTTAAAAGAAAGGGTTGCCGATTTTTATTTGCAGTTTTTTACGCTGCTAAAAATATACAACGAGCTGTTGGCTAAGGAAGGTTTACCTGCAATGAAAAGCAGTCAGTTTTTCCCATTGGCGAAGATAATTCTCAGCGATTTTGCGCAGATTGACAATGATTTGGTTAATGCCGACCAGCTTTACAAAGAAATGGAAGACATAGCGCAAATCAACTTGGAGTTCGATTATCTTTCTAAAGAACAATATGATTTTTTAGCGCAGTTTTGGCAGTCGTACAGCCAAGGAAAGCATAAGAAACAGCAAGAACTATTCATTAAAATGTGGCGTAGGATGCCGCAACTCTACCATCAATTTCATGAAGAGCTGCGCTCAAAAAACTATATTACCAACGGGCAGGTATATCGCCACTTGGCAAATACAGATTTAGCCAATCTAGATTTCATCAAAAACTTTGACAAAGGAAAGATTGTATTTGTAGGCTTCAATGCATTAACTCGTGCTGAAGCGAAGGTTTTTACACAACTGCAAGAGGCGGATAAAGCGCTTTTTTACTTTGACACCGACGATTATTATTTAAAAGATGAATTACAAGAAGCTGGATTGTTTTTACGTAAGAATCTAAATCAACTTGGACTAAAAAATGTGTTTGAACATCACCATAATAGCTTTATTTCTGAAAAGCATGCGGTAAATGTTTACAAAGTGCAAGGACAATGTGCCCAAGCGAAAATCTTAAATCAAATTATTACAAAAGACGATAATACCGAGGAGATAGGAACCACCGCCGTAATCCTAGCGGATGAAAGTTTGCTAATGCCAGCGTTGCAAACCATTACGGAAGATATTGAGGTAAATGTTACAATGGGTTTTGCCCTAGCTAGCTCAACGGTTTTCGGTTTGGCCGATTTATGGCTTACTACGCAGCTTGAGCTTAGAGATAATGATGCGGTTAGTTACCAAACTTTAGAAGCTTTCGTGACACATCCGCTAACCGGACTTACCACTAAACTAAAAACCAACATTCAGGAAGCGCTACTTAAAGACAATGTGATCAGCATTGATTTAGCTCGATTAAGAAAACAAGGTGGTATTTTCGAGTTGTTTTATGATAAAGTAAATGAACCCGACGGCCTGGTGAACGAACTCCTAAAAGTGATGAGGTACTTGCTTTCACGCCTTTCTACCCAAAAATCACTCAAAAAAATTGATGCTGATTTATTCGTGAA
The DNA here is from genome assembly GCF_965249885.1 of Pedobacter sp. Taxonomy (GTDB): domain Bacteria; phylum Bacteroidota; class Bacteroidia; order Sphingobacteriales; family Sphingobacteriaceae; genus Pedobacter. The sequence goes on from NZ_OZ252254.1 coordinate 1,747,974, forward strand.
AACCATTGAAGAGCTCACCAGGCTTAATGATACCTTGAAGGGATTTTTAGCAAAAGAAGAGTTTCACTTTGTAGTACAGCTCATACAGAAATCTTTGCAGGGCGTGTCGGTTCCGTTAAGCGGCGATCCCCTAAAAGGAGTTCAGCTAATGGGTTTATTGGAGAGCCGAAATTTGAATTTCGACAACGTGATATTTTTAGGATTTAATGAGGGTATCATCCCAAAAACCTCCATTGGAAATAGTTTTATCCCAGATAATATTCGAAGAGCTTATGGGCTGCCAGTGTTGGAAAACCTTGATGCCATTTCATCGTACATGGTATATCGTCTATTACAACGAGCTTATAATATCAATTTTGTCTATAACAGCCTAACCGACGAAAGCAACTCAGGTGAAGTTAGCAGAATATTAAGACAATTGGAATACGAAAGCCCATTTGAATTCAACTATAAAAATTTAGATTTGTCAATTGCCACTGAAGCTAAAGAAGAATTTCTTGTTGACAAAACCTACCCAGACGTACAAAAGGCATTGCAACGGTACTTAAGTGGCGAGCGGGTTTTATCCCCTTCGGCACTTACCATGTATATTTCAAATCCAATTGATTTCTTTTTCCGATATATCGCTGAAATTAAGGAGCCGGAAGAGGTAACCGCAGTAATTGAAGCCAATCAAATTGGGTCGATATTGCACAAAACGATGGAGTACTTCTACAAAACCGAGATCAACAAGGAAGTTACGACTGAAATCATCAAGTTGAAACGAAAAGGAATTAAAGACCTTATCAGCAAGGCATTTAACTTCGTAATGACTAATAAAGAAGAGAGTACACTGGAATACTCGGGAATGCAAAAGGTTATTTTGTCTATTGTTGAAGCCTATACAGATATCATTTTAAACAGAGATGAAGCTGATGCGCCATTTACTATCTTAAGTTTGGAAGAGAAAATTAGCACAGAACTGGAGTTTGAATTGAATGGAAAAAAAGAACAGGTGAAGCTTTTTGGATTTATTGACCGTGTAGATGAACGCAATGGGGTGGTTCGTATTGTGGACTATAAAACGGGCAGCGACAAGCTAACTTTTTCTGACATCGACAAGCTTTTTAATACCGATGGAAAAAACATCAACAAAGCGTTGATACAGACCTTGATTTATACTTACGCTTACGAAAGGCAATCCGGAAGAACTGGCGTGGAACCCAACCTATTTGTGGTAAAAACGATGAGCGATGGGAACGTATATTTTCGCTCCAGAAAATCTACACTATCGGAAGCGTACTTGGCGGAAGTGAAGCCTTTGTTTTTATCGGAGCTGCAGGCCAAGGTAGCTGAGCTTTTTGATCTCAATGTACCTTTTAGAGCTAGTCAGCAACCAGATAATTATACCTATTCTATTTACAAAACTTTATTTAATGCCTAGCATAATATTTGTGTCTGTTGGCTGAAGCCAACAGCAATGAATAGATCCATTTTTTTAGATATTGCTTAGCACATAGCAATAAATTGGATGATTCAATTTTTGTTAGCAATTGAGCCAACAGCAATGAATAGATCTATTCTTCGAGGTATTTCTTTGAGCAAAGCCAGCGCCAAATGAATTGGTAGATTTGATTTAGATCCACTGGCTGAAGCCAACAGCAATGAATAGATCTATTCTTCGAGATTTTCTTTGAGCAAAGCCAGCGCCAAATGAATTGGTAGATTTGATTTAGATCCATTAGCTGAAGCCAACAGCAATGAATAGATCTATTTTTTGAGATATTTCTTTGAGCAAAGCCAGCGCCAAATGAATTGGTAGATTTGATTTAGATCCATTAGCTGAAGCCAACACAGCAATGAATAAATCTATTTTTGAGATATTTCTTTGAACAAAGCCAGCGCCAAATGAATTGATAGATTTGATTTAGATCCATTAGCTGAAGCCAACAGCAATAAATAATATTCTTCTGGATATTCTCTCCACACTGAGCACATAGCAATAAATTGAATGATTAGATTTTCATTGCCGTCGGCTTCAGTTGACGGGGGGAATGATGAATTAAAAAAGGCTTTAGCCAAATTTTTGCGGTTAAATCGCTGATGATTAATAACATTTTGCTATCTTGGTTACACCAAATGAAAAACTATGTCATACACCAGAATTTGGGTGCATCTCGTATTTGCGACCAAGCACAGGATTCCTTTGCTATCTAAAGATATTAGATACAAAATCCAGAAACACATTATCCAAAACTGCAAAGAAAAATCTATTTACCTTCAATCAATTAATGGCTACACAGACCATATGCATTGCCTAATTGTGTTAGGAAGAGACCAAACCATTGCCAAAATTGCACAGCTTATTAAAGGAGAATCCGCCTTTTGGATCAACAAAAACCAACTTACAAAGCAGCATTTCATGTGGCAGGATGACTATTTTGCCATTTCCGTAAGCGAATCAATTGTGCCAAAGGTCATTGCCTACATTAAAAATCAAGAGCAGCATCATGCCAAGAAATCTTTTGAAAATGAATGGAATGAGTTTACAACAAGATATGGATTTCAAACTGTCGGAGAGCATAAAAACTGAACTAAAATCCTAAATTGCATCATGCTGAATTTAAACTTCCATCCATTCCCAGAATTAAAAACTGAACGTTTGCTTCTACGGCAAGTAATGCCAACTGATGCTAAATCAGTAACGCGAATTAGGGGTAATGAAGAAGCCATGCAGTATATTCCAAGACCAAGAGCTAAAACTTTGGACGATGCGCTTGTAGTGGTAAAAATGCTTACGGATGGCATTAACGAAGGCAAATCTATCAACTGGGCAATTACGAACGCAATTGATCCATCAGAGATATTTGGAATTATGGGCTTTGTAAATTTCTACCCTGAACAAAACAAGGCCGAAATAGGCTATATGTTACATCCTAGCTATTGGGGAAAAGGGTACGTACCCGAAGCTATTTTGGAAGTAGAGAAGTTCGGCTTTGCACAGATCAACCTGCAAACCATAGAAGCGAAAATTGACCCTAGAAATGAAAACTCTAGAAAAATTCTACTGAGAAACAACTATCTGTTTGACCGGCTTGTACAAAAAGAGATGAGCTTTCAGGGAGAGGACTTAGACTCTGAATATTACATTAAAAATCGTATACAATAAAGCGTTATATTGTGTGTATCGTTTAGACAGCACAGCTTTTAAACCTCAAACAGTAGAACAGGCGGCAAAATCTCATGCTGAATTTTATAAAGCGCTTATATGGCAAGAACGCTTAAAAATTACAAATTACTTGAATAGCATAGTTTTCAATTACCCAGAGCAAGATCTTCCGCAACTAGACAAAAACTGCTTTTTCCGCTTCTTCAAGAAATAACAATATTAACAAAGGTCTGCTTGACGAGCCAAGGACCTAGAAGACTTAGAAAATTTATAATATGTTACAAACTGCAGTACCCATCCTCGCTTCGCTAAATGCTGAGGAGACCATACAATTTTATACCCAAGAAATGGGTTTCACATTCCACAATAATTGGGACGGCTACCTTATTTTCAGCAGAGATGCTATTCAAATTCACTTGTGGCCAACCAGCGACGAAGATGTTCCTAAAAATACGGGCTGCTATGTAAATGTCACTGAGGTTGACTTACTCTATTCCGAATATCAGGCGAAAAATCTGATTCATCCAAATGGAAAACTAGAAAGCAAACCTTGGGGCATGCGCCAATTTTCTATTTTAGACAATAATGGCAACATTATCCATTTTGGGGAAGACATCTCGAAACGCAGCTAAGCATATTTCAGATTTTCATTTGGCAAAAGCACTCATTTAAAACATTTTCTACTGCTAAAAAGCGAAATATAATATTACAATTACGAGCTTTTTGAACCTTTGCAAAGCAATAAACTAATAATTATATTTGCGACGTTAATTTTCAACAAAACAATGAGAGAAATCCAATTCAGAGAAGCATTACGCGAAGCATTGAGCGAAGAAATGCGCAAAGATGAGAACATTTTCATGATGGGCGAAGAGGTTGCGCAATATAACGGAGCCTATAAGGTTAGTCAGGGTATGTTAGATGAGTTTGGCGACAAACGCATTATCGATACGCCAATTGCCGAGCTTGGTTTTGCAGGTATCGGAATTGGAGCAGCAATGAACGGTTTAAAACCAATCATCGAGTTCATGACGTTCAACTTCTCGTTGGTGGCTATTGACCAAATCATCAACTCAGCTGCTAAAATGCTATCAATGAGTGGCGGTCAATTTTCAGTTCCAATTGTTTTCCGTGGCCCAACCGGTAACGCTGGTCAATTAGCAGCTCAGCACTCACAAAACTTTGAAAACTGGTATGCCAACTGCCCAGGTTTGAAAGTGGTAGTTCCAGCGACGCCTTATGATGCAAAAGGTTTACTTAAACAAGCTATCTTAGATCCAGATCCAGTAATTTTCATGGAATCGGAAGTAATGTATGGCGATAAAGGAGATGTTCCCGCTGAAGAATATTACTTAGAACTTGGAAAAGCTCACGTAGTAAAAGAAGGTACTGATGTAACCATCGTTACTTTTGGTAAAATGTTAACTCGTGTGGTTAACCCAGCTATTGAGGAGCTTACAAAAGAAGGCATCAACGCTGAGGTAATCGATCTACGTACAGTACGTCCAATTGATTATGCTACAATCATCAACTCTGTTAAGAAAACAAACCGTTTAGTTGTAGTTGAGGAGGCTTGGCCTTTAGCGTCTATCTCTTCAGAAATTGCATTTAACGTACAGAAAAACGCATTTGACCATTTAGACGCTCCTGTAATTCGCGTTACTTGTGCTGATGTTCCACTTCCATATGCACCTACTTTAATTGCTGCCAGCTTACCAAACGCTGAAAAAGTTGTTAAAGCGGTTAAAGAAGTGATGTACGTTAACAAATAAGAAATACTCACGCGTCAGTAAAATGGCGTTTCGATATAATCCCGTTCATTTAAAGAGCGGGATTTTTTTGTGTCATTAATTTCCTGTTATCGCAAAACTTAATTGGCCACACGTTCTAAAAGACACTATATTTTTCACTTGCCTTAAATTTTATTAAATTGCGGTTTTTAAAGTGATTTATAATGAAAAAGTTTTTATCTGCTCTTTTCCTACTTACAATAATGGCAACGGTAGCTTTAGCACAAGCGAACAAAATGCCTACTCCAGAAGAATTGGCTAAAAAAAATGTAGATGAGCTTGAAACCAGATTAAAATTAAGCTCAACCCAAAAAAGCGTAATTTATAACTATGCTTATAATTTAGCTAAAGAGCAGGTAACCCTGATGAAAAAACAACAGGCTACAGGTTATAATGATGAAGAAGTAACTAAGCTTTATCGTTTAAATAACGAAACCAACAAAAGCATCAAAGCGGTATTAAAACCTGAGCAAGTGATTGAATATGACAAAGTGGTAGAAGAGCGTTTAGCAGGTATCGATCCTAAAAAGAAGAAAAAAGCTAAAAAGGGAGAAGAAGAAGAAAAGATTGTAGGCATTGAGGGATTAAAATCTGTAAAGGCTGGACAGCTGTGAGCCTACGGCTTTTAGATTATACTTTCACTTTCATACACCTCGTCATTATTGGTGCCAACCTTTTGCTTTGGATTTGGCCAAAAACACGGAGGCTACATTTATACATTGTTGGCACTACGCTATTTTGTTGGCTTTTTTTAGGTATTTGGTATGGCATAGGCTATTGCCCAGTTACCGATTGGCAGTGGCAAATCAAAAGCAAATTGGGCGAAACTAACTTGCCCAATTCGTTTGTGAAATATCAATTAGATAATATTACTGGATCAAGCATTCCCGATACAACGGTTGACGTTATCACCCTTGGAACATTCTTAATTGCTATCATTTGTTCAATTAAGTTAAACTTCTTTCGAAAGGGAATAAGCTTTTAAACGATAACCTTCTCGGCCTTATCGTCCGAACCGTTAACAAAAAGCCGATAGATATTGGTAATCTTCCAATCGCCATTTTTATCACGCTCCAATACCAAATAGTTTTTGTGCTTTCCGTCGAAGCCTTTGTAATTTACATTCACTTCGGCCATTACCAAACCCTCTGTTGCAGTCAACACTTTTGAGCTAATTTCACAGCTTTGCTGTACAGTTCCGCCATTCTTCTTCATTTCGGCAATAATGGCCGCAGCATCATGCTTAACCACTCTTACATCTCTGTTAAATGAGAAAAGAGCATCATCGCTGAGCAGGCTTTTAAACTTCTTATAATCATTACTGAGATAACTCTGCATATAAGCTTTCACTACACTTTGATAGGTATTGGCGCCTGGTTTGTCATTCGCTTTAAGTGTGTTTACGATGGTGACACCTAGTATCAGCACCGCTAGAATTTTCTGTTTCATCATTTTGTATGTTTATTAGCCTAAATCTCGGTCAAATCTTTAATAAACGATATGCAAAAAACACCTATAGTATTGATTACCAGATTTATTAGAAATAAAAAAAGAGGCTATCTCAAATATCTTGAGACAGCCTCTTAAAGCTTATAATATGGAAGGTGTTAGTAACCTGGATTTTGCTGTGGTTTTAACACAGGGTTGGCATCCAACTCAGTTTGAGGAAGTGGAGACACCAATCTGTTTGCTCCCGATGCGAAGTTCACAATTCTCCAATGTACTGTTGACCCTGTTCTATCTACGCCTTTTTTGGTGCGCAACAAGTCGAAAAACTTATGTCCCTCACCAAATAGCTCCTTATTTCTTTCGGTCAAAATTTCTTCAATAAGGGCATTACCAGTATTTGCTGATACAACAGTTGCCACGCCAGCACGTTGCTGTATTGCCAATAACGCTGCTTTTGCCGCTGGCTCGTTAGCTACTCCTTGACGAGCTTCTGCCTCCGCTTCGATCAAATACATTTCAGATGAACGCATTAACACTTGATTGTTAGCGTTGGTAGTTGTAAAATCGAACTTATTGATCAACCAGCCTTCACCCCTTCTGCGATAGGCACCCGTACTGGCCGCTGCAGTTGGACTGCTCTTTACTAAAAATTGCTTTTTACGCTCATCATTTGCTGCAAACGAATCAAAGAAATTATCAGTTACCCTGAAACTAGAATAACCAACATCGTAAGGATCATAAAAAGACGATACCATTAAAAATCCTTGGTTGTCATCCGTACGAACGTTGATGGCGTAAATCCACTCGGAAGTTGGGTTGTTGAAGCCCGTTAACAAAGCAGCTGCCGAACTCAAAGGACGTGTTGCTCTGGCCAATTTCGCGTATCTACTTGCTTCTGGCCAGTTTTCCATATTTAAGTAAACACGAGCCAAATAGCCTTGAATTGCAGCTGGACTCACTCTGTAAACATTACTACGAGCTGGTAAATTCGCTTCCGCAAACTTCAGGTCCTCAATGATAAAATCATAAACCTGTTTTACTGTACCCCTATCCGGCGAAACATCATCTGGTCCGAGTGGCTTTCTTAAAATTGGCACACCTAACGCATTTGGATTTACGCTATAAGGCTGAGAAAACCAGCGAATCAACCAAAAATAAGTGATGGCCCTTAACGCTCTAGCCTCAGCCAAATACTCCGTTTTTAACGCATCGGGAATTGGCGCCGTAGGAATATACTCCACAAACTGGTTGGCGTTAGAAATCACTTTATAGCTATATTGCCACCAAGTATAAACATCGCTACTATTTACCGTTTCTGTAAACTGATACTGTGCTACAAACCGGTTATAATTAGCCGCACCACTTACAATCATTACATCGTTACCTTTTACATCGGCACTCAAAATCATGTTATTGGTGTAACCAGAAAAAGTAGTCAAATCATAAATACCAGTCATGGCGGCCTGAATTTTTGCAGGCGAAGAGAATGCGTCTTTGGCATTAATTTGCGCTGTAGGACTTACCTCCAAAAACTCTTTCTTACATGCTGTTGCTCCTGTTAATACCAGTAGTGCAAAAGCTATATTTTTTATTTTATTTATCTGTTTCATCTTTTGTCAATTAAAATCCAACGTTAAGGCCAAAAGTGTAAGTTTTAATATTTGGCACATCGAAATTTGCTAGTCCAGTAATGGCTACCTCTGGATCCATTCCTTTATGCTTAGCGAAAGTCAAAATGTTTTCTGCCGAAACATACAACCTCACGTTTTGAAGTTTAAGCGATTGCAACCAGCTATTTTTTACCGTGTATCCCAAGCTAACATTTTTAACACGCAGATAAGATCCATCGTACAAGAACCTCGATGACTCATTATTACCCAAATCAGTATTGTTAATTACGAACCTCGGCACGTCAGTAATATCTCCTTCCTTTTTCCAGCTTCTATCCATATCCGTTGATAGTTGGGTACCTACTTGGCTACCGCTGTGCATAATCATTTGGTACAAACCATCGTATATTTTACCTCCTAAAGAGAAGTAAGTTAAAATGCTCATATCAAAATCTTTGTACCTGAAGTTATTGTTAAGACCTCCCGTGAATTTAGGAAGAGATGATCCTAAACCATCATAACGAGTAGCTGTTGACCAATCTTTAGTAGTGATTCTGCCGCTTGCATCATCTTTGTACCACATTGGGCGTCCATCTGCGGGATCAACACCTGCGTATTCTCTCAAATACCACTGATAACGATCGCCGCCAACTTTCCAACGCTTAGTTCCATCAATCACTTCGTTTTGCGTCATTTGATTGATTTTATTGTTGTTAGAAGTAATGTTCAAAGAAACGTCCCAAGTGAAGTTTGAATTTTTTACCGGCGTACCGTTTAACATTACCTCAACACCATAGTTGTCCATTGAAGCAAGGTTCGTAGTAAGATCGTCAAAACCAGTTAAGCGAGTCAATTGGCGACCGAATAAAATTCCATTTGAACCTCTCTTATAGTAAGAAACCTCACCGCCAAATCTGCCTTTAAACAAGCTAAATTCTAAACTCACATCGGTAGATTTACTTTGCTCCCAACGTAGATTTGGATTGGCTAATTGTGTATAAACAATTCCTGATTGTCCTTCGTAGTTTCTTCCTAAACTGTATAAACCTTGGGCGGCATATCTGTCGATGGCATCATTACCAGCTGTACCATAACTCGCTCTCAATTTCAATTCGTTGATCCAATTTACATCAGACAAGAATTTCTCTCTTCCGATACGCCAAGCACCACCGAAAGAATAGAATGTTCCGTATTTGTTATTAGTTCCAAATACCGATGAACCATCTCTTCTTAAACTACCAGATACATAATATTTGCTATCGAAGTTGTATTCCAAACGAGAGAAATAAGAAGCAAAACGTTTTTCTGTGAAGCTTGAAGTTGAAGTATTTGGTGTTGATGCAGAAATCAATTCGTTAGTGCCAGGGAAAGCAAATCCTGTAGCTTGAGTGTAAATATAGTCTTGCTTGTTTCTAAAAGCTTCCTGACCAACTAATACATTTAAGTTGTGCTGACCGAAGTTCTTAGCATAGTTCAGCGTGTTTACAAATGTTACCGTGATATCTTCTCTAGTATGTCTATAACCTCTGCCTTTTACACTTACACCATCACCATGTTCCATGTTATAAAACTGTCGCTCACGGTTATTGATATAATCAGCAGCTACCGAAGTTTTTGCAGTAAAATTATTTAAAAACTTAACCTCAGCATAAGGATTAGTGATTACCCTAGCGGTTTTGGTATTGTACTCGTTCAATTTCGACAAACCTACTGGGTTAAAATCGGGAGTTACCGGATTTGTGTAGTTATAGTCGGGATTTCCTTTAGCGTCGTAAATCAAATTGCCGTTGGCATCTCTACGATATAAAGGATAAATGTTAGCTGTTTTATCAGCAAAGTTAATTGGATTTGCCGATCCAGTACTTCCCGCTGGAGTATTTTGCTGTGTATAAGCTAAAGTATTATTGATACCAATTTTCAAAAAGCTGTTTACATCAGAGCTCCAGTTAAACTTGCCTGAATAGCGATTAAAATCAGATGCGATTACGATACCTTTTTGTTTAAAGTATCCGCCAGAAATATAAAACTTGTTTTTCTCGCTACCGCCACTCGCTGATAAATCGATATTTTGAGTAACACCTCTACGCAATACTTCGTCACGCCAGTCGGTATCGTACAACAATGATGCACCATTGTTTAACACTCCATTTGCACCATAAGGATTAGCTACGTTGTATGGATTGAAAACTAATTTACTGTTGGTAAGTGCGTTAGCTTCTGTTGCCGCTTGCGCTGGAGCAGATCCCGCAGTAAGTCGTTGTGCATAATATACATCCCAAAAAGTCTTGTAGTATTGGGTGGCGTTCATCACTTCGTGCTTCTCTACAGCTTGGTGAGATAAACCGGTATATGTACTCAAATTTAATCTGGTTTGACCGGCTTTACCTTGCTTGGTTGTGATTAACACTACACCGTTTGCTGCCCTAGAACCATAAATCGCTGCAGCAGCAGCATCTTTTAATACCGTTACCGATTCAATGTTGTTAGGGTTTAATGATGATAGCACATCAGAAGTGGTAGCAACAGAGCTTAAATCGCCACTAGTTACTGCAATACCATCTACCACATAAAGCGGGCTGCTTGAAGCTGTGAAAGAACCAACACCGCGGATACGCACTGTTGAAGTTGCACCAGGCTGGCCAGACACGCTAGTTACCTGAACACCCGAAGCAGTACCCTGTAATGCTTTTTCGAAAGAAGTAATTGGTCTGTTTTCCAAAACATCCGATTTTACTACGGAGGCCGAACCAGTGAAGTTTTCTTTCTTTACTGTACCGTATGCCACTACTACAACCTCACTTAAATCATTACTAGCCGACGATAACCTAACACTCATGTTATCGGCAACCCTAACTTCTTGTTCGGTATAACCTACAAAGCTAAAAACTAAACTTTGTACGCCAGAAGGCACCGAGATTGTAAAAGTACCTTGATTGGTGGTTTGTGCAAATTGGGAGCTTCCCTTTGCCTTGATAGATACTCCCGGTAAGGGTAGGCCATCGGCCGCATCTACAACTTTACCCGTTATTGTTCTATTTTGCGAATACGCTGCAAAATAAGACAAAACGGCAATCACTACTAATAGTAATTTTTGTTTCATAATTTAATGGTTAGTTAATTAATAAGACTTTGACTTGGCAACAGAAGCCGCCACGTCGTTTAGCACAAAGTAATGCGAAGCGAATTCCACAAAATGTGCGAAAACCACCTTTTTTAATGCTGAGGGTGCTAAAAACAAAAAAGCAAATCCAATCCTGGCATTTGCTTTTTTAATTAATTATTAACTAACGGCTAAATCCTTCTACAAAATTTGTCCGTTTTACCTATTTCAAAGGTATACGAACCGCACCGCTAAAAGTATGCGCAAAACACCTTTTTTACTTAAGATCTTTACCCTATTGTTCCTTTCTAAATTTAGCTGGAGTCATTTTCACCATCTGTTTAAACAGTCTAATGAATGAACTGGTATTTTCAAATCCGATTAAACAAACTATTTCACTTAGCGGATAATTGGTTGATTTTAACAGATGCTTGGCCCTATTGATTCTCAGCTGTATCAAATATTGGTAAGGGCTAATTCCGTATGCTTCTTTAAATGTACGCAATAGGTGATTTACCGATAGACAGCAGCAAGCGGAGATATCTTCCAACAGTACATTTTTGTCGTAATTGCTATTGATATAATCTTTAGCAATGGCTAAACGCTTTAAGATTTCCTCTTTAGTTTTCGTTTTGGTAAAGCTCAGTTTACTTAATTTGTGCACTACCTCTTTTTGATAAACACCGTAATAGTTAAGTAAGCAATGATAGAGGTATTCGTTCATTAGCATTTCATTATCTACACCCTTATCTAACTGGTGTTTTAAATGCATCACAGTGTACTGAATATCTCCAGTAAAAGGATATAGCGTTTCAATAAATGATGGAGAATTATCGGTTTTACCATTTAATAGACAATGGTGGCTCAATTGATGTGCGTTATTGAAATCGGTCACGAAATCAGCATCGAATGATAAAGAAATGGTATTTACCGGTGTAATGGAATCGATAAGACTGTTATAAACCGTCCCCACATTCAACATGGCAAAGCTATCTGGAAATATGCTGATTTCACGCTTGTTAACGATGCATTTTTCTACTCCGGAAAGCACAAATTTAATGGTGTAATAGTCGCCATCTGCAGGTTTGTAAAATGATTTACAGGTGTTTTCGCTAACAATTTTGTTTCTATTACTAAGCTCTTTTACGTACCTCATGTTACTGATTGTTATAGTTTCTTGGCTCTAACAAAAGGAACAGCTTCCCATGGTTATCGAAAAATTCTGCATTCATTCCATTATCGTTGTAACTTGGTAATTGCTTAAACACAATTCCTTTCGACTTAAGCAGGCAATAAATCGCAATACAATCGGCCGTTACAAGATGGACTTTATCGGTTTGTTCAGTATTTTCTTCCTGCTTTAGGTGCAAAACGGTTTCAGCTCCTAAATTCACAATAGCAGCACCATCATCAGTTAAATCAACCTCCAACTTTAAAGTCTGTTTAAAAAGCGCCAAAGCCTGTTTTAAATTATTGGTGCTTAGCTGCAAATCACTTGTTATAAGATCAATCATATCTGCGTTCAATTTGTGTGATATAAAATTAGCCACACAAATAGCTCGTCTTATCACCCCAAAAGGGTGATTTTAGCATACTTTTACACGATAGAAAATGGTTTTATATAGATGGGTTTTTTGTCTGAATTTACTGGGATAGTTAACCTTCAAATTAAGTAGATCAGATCTTTTGAATTAACTATCCAATCTCCCTTAAATAAACCGCTTATTTTTAGCAGCCTTAATTGCTTCTGATTTTGAGTTAACATCTAGCTTGATATAGATATTTTTAACGTGGCTTCTTACCGTGTTCTCATCAATAAACAACTCTGTAGCAATTTGTATTTTCGTTTGCCCTGCCGCAATGCGTTTTAAAATTTCCGTTTCCCTTTTGGTTAGGGGTGTATTGAGGTTTTTTTGAAAAGAGTTCATCACAATTCTTGCGATATTGATGCTCATTACACCGCCACCGCCACAAACATCTTTAACTGCTTCTACAATTTTCTCTGAACTGGAGTCTTTGGTCAAGTAACCATCAGCGCCCATGTTAAGCGCTTCAAAAACTACCTCAGGCGAATCAAACACCGTAAGAATGATTATATGACAATGAGGTAAAATCTTTTTAATTTCCGGTATCGCTGCTATACCACTGGTGCCGGGCATGTTAATGTCTAACAGCACAACCTGCGGTGCATCTGTTTTCAATTGTGGTTTTGCTAAATCAAAGGAAGCGTAAGTATTTACAATAGAGAAATTTTCAATATCCAGCAATAATTGTTGGTAGCCCAATCTCAATACATCATCATCTTCAATAATTATAATCCTCAATTTGTGGTTCATTTCCGTTTATATCTTAAAGGTTTAATTCCAGAGATTACTATTTGTGTGCCGCCCCCGGGATTAGTAAAAACTGCCAATTTTGCATGAATACGATTTACGCGGTTTTTGATGTTCTTAAGCCCATTTCCATTGGTTGCTGCTTGATGATTGAAACCATCTCCATTATCTGCAACTTCAACTTGCACCACCCCTGGCTCTTCTTCAAATAAACTAACGAACACCTTAGTAGCATTAGCATGTTTTAGCGCATTGGTTAAAACTTCTTTAAAAATTAAGGTCAAATTGCGATTTTGTTCCATGCTCATTTGCCAATTCTGGAAGCTCTCAGGCAATACATCCATACCGAAACTAACCGATGTGTTCTGAAATAAATCAATGCCAAAATCTCTTATACGCTGCATTATTGCATAAAAATTATCGCTTTGCGGATCCAACGCCCATAGCACATCCTTGGTTCCTGTATAAAGCAAGCCTGCATTTTCCTTAATTAACCTAACCAATTCTTTTTGCTCGGAGTTGGGCGCTAGTTTTTTATCTAAAATTTCAGATAACACATTAATTCGCGTTAGTTTGTTGCCAATGTCATCATGAAAATCTTCGGCAGTCTGCTTTCTGATTTTGGCCTGCTCCTCCATTTTAATTTTCAGCCTCTGTCTTCTCTGAAATTCTCTCCTTTTGAGCATCCAAAAAATTAACCCCCAGCCTAGCAATAATAAAAGCACGGCCACTAACAACCTAAACCAGATGGTAACATAAAAAGGAGGCGTGATAACAAAACGAAGTTCTTTCGTTTCAGATTTTAAGCCGTTGACCTCGGCGTAAACTTTAAAAACATATTCCCCGGGAGATAAAGCGGAATATTCTGCCTCCTGTGCTTTAACCGCTTTTCCAAAATCTCTATCTACACCAACCAAGCAATAATGATAAACCACAGATTGCGGATTGGATAATGATATCCCTCGAAAACTAATGGCAATACGACTTTGGGTGTGTCTTAATAAAATTTGTTTCGGATTTGCTGTGGCAAGCCCGATGGACGTATCACCACTTTTTCTTGATTTATCGTAAACGTCAATTTTTTGGAGTGATATATAGGGAGGCTGGGTTTTTTGAACCGAGAATGCCGTTTTACCTAATATAACTCCGGTGGTAGAGCCAAGCAATATGTTCCCATTAAACGGAATAGCGGCATTTTGATTGCACTCTATTATCGGCGTTTTACTTGGGATAACTTGATAACTACCAGTTTTGACATCCAGCCTCAGTTTATTGATCCCTCTGCCAGTACCCAACCATAATATTTGGTTTTGATCCAACACTAAACTATAGATATCGTTAGAGTTTAAACCTTGTGCCGTATGATACCGAACTGCTTTATCCCTTTTTAAATCATAAACGATTAAGCCATCTCCCAAAGTAGCAAACAGTATTTTATCTCGATGTTTTAAAATCCCTAAAACATAAGCATTAGTTAATGCTGGAATGTTAAATTTAGCTTCTAGCTGTTGGTTTTTTATCAGATATGCTCCTGAAGACGTACCTAACAGAACGCTATCCTTTCCTAAAGCGAATAAACAGGATACCCATCCCCTGAAACCTGTAATTTTTTCAATCTTATCGGCGCCTAGGTAAGTTACCGCGTTTATTTCCCCCAAGTATAGATTTCCTTTTTGATCGGGCACCAGAGTGCTAATATTTAAGCCTGAGGTAAATGGCACCTGAACAAAGTCATTACCTTCACGTTTCCACAACCCTTGATTTTGTATAGAAACTAGTATGTGATCGTCGATGTCTTTAGTAATGAAATAGATATTATTGTCGGCAAACCTTTTTTCGGGGCCAATGAGGTTTGTTCCGTTGAAATGGTATAGTCCTTTGTTGAATGTAGAAATCCAAAGGTGGTTTTTTTCATCAACCGCCAAACCACTTATGGGATAAGATAGGTCGCGACCGTTAAACCGGCTATATTTGATAAAGGCGTCGCCATCGTACCTAAATATCCCATCGCCAAAGCTTGACACCCAAATATTGCCCTCTTTATCATTAAAAACGGCATTTGCTCTTGTTGCCTTCAGGCCATTCTCGTCGTCAAATAATGTGACTTCTCCCTTAGGATTAACCAAGTATGCGCCATTTTGCGTAGCCACCCAAATGTTACCATAGTTATCTTTAGTGATATCGTAATAAGCTTCAATAGTGCTATCTTTAAATACCGTACTTAGTTTATCATGTTGATATAAAAAAATACCTTTACGCAAAGCGGCAACGTGGAAAATATTACGATCCTTTGCATCAAAAACGACTTTTATAATGTAAGCATTGGCTAAATTTGCAGGAAAAACCTTGAATAATTTCCATTGTTTTTTATCAAGCTCATATAAACCAACACCTCTAACATAAGCGTAAAGTCGTCCCTGTTTATCCTTATTTAAGGTGGTTACAATTGCATTTTCGGGCAGTTTTGTTGGCACTAACCTGCTGCCTAATAGTTGATACAAGTGCCTGTCGGATAACACCCACATTGTGCCGTCTGATGCGTGCTGAATACTATAAATGTCCCTATCAAGAAGTACCGACCTTACCTTGCCATTTTCAATGACATTGATTCCGTTTTCGCTTCCAACCCAAATGCGCTGCTGCTGATCTTCGGTAATTGAACTTACATTGTTGGATAATAGGCCGTCCGCTTTGCTGTAAGACTTAAAGATGCGGCCATCGAAATTGCTGACGCCACCAAAACTACCAAGCCATAAGGTATGATCTTTTGCCTGAAAAATCACACTAACCTGAGATTGAGGAAGTCCCTCTTTAAGATTGAAATTGGTGAAATTATAATTTTGTCCCCATAAGAATTTGGGGGACAGGAAAATGGCGATAAAGACAATCCTTACGGATATAAACTCCAGTTTAGCTAGCATCCCATACAAAATAAAACATTAATGCCATTATGCACATCACCCGAAACGGGTGATATTAAGCATAAGATTGCTTTTTGTAAGGATTATTACAGCAACTTATATCCCAACAATATCTTTTTTCTTTCTGCTCTTCATCCCTTTGGGAATTAATGCTAAAATTTCATCTTGCAGCGCTTTCAACATTTTCTTTTTCACAAAACTTTTATGAGTTACCAGGCTTATTTCACGTACTGGCTCTGGCGATTTAAAGTACCTCACTTTGTTAAGTTGCTTATTATTCAGGTCGTGTAAGGAGAGTTCCGGTAAAAGCGTTGTGCCATCGTTTACGTCAACCATTCTAATGAGTGTTTCCACACTTCCTGTGTTATAAGTAAGTGCTTGTAGTTTATTATTTTTTGTGGAGCGACAAATATTAAGCACTTGAGAACGCATGCAATGTCCTTCGTTCAACAACCAAATATTTTCTTCTTCGAAATCTCCAGCATCAATGGTTTTCTTTTTATATAACTTGCTGTTTTTGCTTACATAACCCACAAAGTTTTCATAATATAAGGGATGTTCGCTGATATTAGCATCAACCAACGGGGTTGCTAAAATGCCGCAGTCGATAACGCCTGTTTTCAGATGGTGAATAATATCTTCGGTGGTATACTCCCAAATCATCAATTTCAACTCGGGATATTTACTTAACATAGAAGCAATAACCTGCGGCAACAAATACGGAGCAATGGTTGGGATGATGCCAATTTTCAGCTCTCCAGTAACCTCTTGTATCTGATCATTGATAATTTCCTTTAATTTGCTGCTTTCTTGTAGTATGAGCCTTGCTTGTTCGATAATTTGAGTGCCAATTTCAGTAGGAGTAACGGGCTGTTTACTTCGATCAAAGATTTTTACCCCTAAAAATTCTTCCAACTTTTGTATCTGCATACTCAATGTTGGTTGCGTTACAAAACATTTTTCCGCAGCACTAACAAAGCTTCTATAGGTATCCACGGCTACAATATATTCCAACTGAACTAAGGTCATATCATCAAAATTTATAACAAGTTACACAGGCTATAAATATAATCAATATCTAGTTGAAATGAAATTTATTGAACGGTATATTCCCTAGTTTGAATGGTATGTGCGCTAAAATAACCTATTGCACCGCCCTTGATATTGCTTACCGGATTTGCTGGTGCAGCACTGTTGGGGCCTCCCTGCGCTCCATTATCCACGCTAAACCAATATTTATAAACAGGTTCATCAATAGTTAAAAACTCCAATCTGATTTTGTCACCTTTTTTTAGTTTACTTTCTTCAGTAAATTCAAAAGGAAATATGGTTTGATTCACAGTTCTTCCATCTGTAAATTCGTCGTTAGCGGCAATAATCGATTTGGTGTATACGCCGTTTTTATATTCGATAAACCTGTAGAAATTTTTAACCCCCGCCGGATCGTTGTATTTAACCTGGGTAAACAACCTAGGCCCATCAAACAAATTTAATTCGTAAGGATATACATCTTCAAGCGGAACAATAGCTGGCATTAAACAACTTGCTGTAAAGGTTTGTCCATTAACTACGATTTTCAAGTTATAGCGTTGATTTGGTATACCCCTAAAAGTTAAATGATTGTAAACCCCTTTAGTGTTGCCCTCGTTTAGTCGCGTGGCAATACCTTGTTGATCCTCTATGTCAACTGTAGCTCCTGATATGCCAACAAATTCATTAGCACTTGAATAGCCTTTAGTTTTACTGATCAATACTTTTGCTCCACCCGCTTGGTTGGTAAGCTGCGCTTCTACTACAAACTTTTCGGAAGCGGTATCCAACTTTAAATCTATTACTTCCTCACAAGAGGAAAAACAAATTAAACATGTAACAACAAATAGGATATATCTAAACTGATTCATGGCGATTTTAAAATTTAAAATTATAAGAAATTGAAGGCAAAAACTGAAATAGAGTAGTGCGTACCACTTCCGTTTTTGTAGGATCATTCTCCGCCTCTCTAAAAGTAATTGAATACGCATTTTTTCTGCCATAAGCGTTATACAAACTAAACGACAGTTCAGAGCTGTAATTTTTGCGCTTTTTGAGTTGCAGATTGGCGCCTAAATCTAAGCGATGATAAGCTGGCATGCGGTAGGCATTTCTATCAGTGTAATAAAAAAACACCTGACCATCCATATTGTATTTTCCACTAGGGAAAGTAATGGCATCTCCAGTATAGTAAATCCATGATGCAGATAAATTCCATTTCTCGCTCAGCTGGTACGAACCCACTAACGCTAATTCGTGTGTACGATCCTGGCGAGCATTGTACCAACTTCCACTATTGATTCCATCGATTTGTCGTTCAGTTTTGGATAGCGTGTAACTTAGCCAACCCGTAAAATCTCCTTTCTTTTTCTTAAATAGAAATTCCAGCCCGTACGCTCTACCCTTACCATACAAAATTTGAGTTTCGATGTTATCCGAGTTAAATGTTTCTGCACCGTCTCTGTAATCAATTTGATTGTCCATGGTTTTGTAATAACTCTCCACATTCAATTCGAAAGCATTATCAAATAAGTTCCGATAGTAACCAAATGCCACCTGATCAGAAATTTCGGGCTTAACCATTAAAGAGCTTGGCAGCCACTTGTCGCTTGGCCTGCTAGAAGTGGAGTTGGAAATCATGTGCATATTCTGCACATTTCTAACGTAAGATGCCTTTAAGGAACTTTTTGCATCCAACAAATAGCTTAACGCTAATCTCGGCTCCAAGTTAAGGTAGGTTTTCACCAGCTCCCCTCTTTTATAGGCAGTTGCACTCAGAATATTCCCGTCAGGATCCACGGTCAAATACTCGCTTCCTCCCAAAATACTAAACCCTGTTAAGCGCAAACCCAAAGCTAAATTAAGCTTTTCTGTTGCTTGCCAATCGCTTGAGGCAAACAACGAATTTTCGAAAGAAAAACGCTCCTGATAATTAAGATCATTGAAACTCGACTGTCCCTTGGAAGTTACCTCACCAGGCGTAACCCGATGATAGATGCTATTAAATCCAAATTTCACCAAATGTTTATCAGATGCCTGCCAAAAGAAGTTTTGTTTAAGTGCCCAATCTCTCAGTTGTGAAAAAATCCTTACATTATCGATACCAGTATTTACTTCTATTTTATTTTGGTAACGTGTAAAGGAGGCAGTAGTAGCTGAGGTAAGTTTGGACGTGTAAATGTGTTTCCATTGCGCACTTGCAATGGCATTTCCCCATGTTATACCAAAGGTTTCGGCCAATCCTAGTTTATCTGCCCCAAGGTAGCCTGTAACGGTAAGTTTATCATTTGCGCCCAGCTGAAAATCGGCTCGTCCGTTAAGGTCATAGAAATAAAGTATGTTTTGATTAATGGTACTGTCTGGAGATAATTTTAGTAAGGCGTCAACGTAGGTTCTACGTCCAGAGATCAAAAAGGACGATTTGCCTTTATTTATAGGCCCTTCCAAAGTCAATTTAGACGAAATAAGGCCAATACCTCCCGATGCCGATAGTTTCTCCATATCGCCCTGCCGCATTTTTATATCCAGTACGGAAGATAAACGACCGCCATATTGAGACGGCATACCTGTTTTATACACGGTAATATCTTCCACAGCATCTGGATTAAATGTAGAAAAGAACCCTAATAAATGCGCCGCGTTATAAACGGGCACATCGTCCATCAACACCAAGTTTTGATCAGCAGAACCACCTCTCACGTAAATCCCCGCACCACCTTCTCCAGCAGATTTGATACCGGGCAATAGCTGGATAGCCTTCAACACATCTCGCTCACCAAAAATCAATGGAATATTTTTGATAGACTTCATGGTCAGTCGTTCTGCGCCCATTTGAGGGCTTGCCAAACTTCTAGTGTCGTTTGAAGTTGAAATAACCACTTCATCCAAGTTGTTGGCGCTATCTTCTAAACTAAAATTTAAAACCTGATTACGAGCTACCTTTATTTGCTTCTTTTGAGTAGCCATTCCAACGGCGCTTACCATAAAAGTATAGTTGCCAGCTTTAAGCGTTATAAAGTAATTACCCAAACTATCTGTAGCTATGGCTTGCTTTGCTTCAACAATTTGTATACTGGCCGCTTCGAGAGGCCCATCGGCAGATTTGATTTGACCCGATATTTTAAATGTTTGTTGTGCAAAAGTGGTAGACCAAGAAAGGCTAAGAAAAATAAAAAAGAGCTTTAAGAAATTAGAGGTCATCAAAGTCTGAGTTACATTGTAAATTAATCCTATTTTAGAGTATGACAAGCAAGAAATGTTTCACCCCTATGCCTTCAATTTTTATTTCTTGGACAAGTTCCTAATTAAAAAACTGATCGCCAAGTTTTGAGGTGAAGAGGTTTAATATTTTAATCTTACTTTTGTGCATTATAACAATATCAGTGGGCAAAGATAAACTCAGAAAATTTGCGGAAATAAAGACTTTTCCGAACGTTTACGAACTTGATGAAGCTAAAGCGTTAAAGGGCAAGTGGGCCATAGCGCATTTTAAAAACAACAATCCGGTAGTGCTAGAACTAGCTTGCGGAAAAGGAGAATATTCGGTTGGTTTAGCCAAGCTTTTTCCGGAGAAAAATTTCATTGGGATTGATCTAAAAGGAAACCGAATTTGGCGTGGCGCCAGAACAGGCGTAGATGAAAATATTGAAAATTTGGCTTTCTTGCGCATTCAGATTGAAGACTTGATGGATTATTTTGGAGAAGATGAAGTTGACGAAATCTGGATTACTTTCGCTGATCCGCAGCCACAAATCAGTAGAGAAAAGAAACGATTGACTTCCCCTAACTTCTTAGCCAAGTACAAGCCTTTGTTGCGTGAAGGTGGAAAAATTAACCTAAAAACAGATAATGATGGACTGTACAGCTACACCAAGGAAAAAGTACAGGAACTTGGTTTGGTAACACATAAAGATACCGATCACTTATACCAATCTGATTTGGCAGACGAAGTATTATCCATCAAAACGCATTACGAACGCATCTATCTTAAAAAGGATAAAAACATTAACTATATTCAGTTTTCGTTTAGTTAGGCATGTCGGCATGCCAAATTTATTTCAGTAGCTGATCAAAATACTGCGATAAATTTAAGATGACAGAAAGGGAGGCAAATGGATACTAATTTTTACGAACAAGTTTATGAAGTAGCTAGGTTAGTGCCCAAGGGTAGGGTAACTTCTTACGGCGCCATTGCAAAGGCATTGGGTGTTGCCAACTCATCGCGAATGGTAGGTCATGCCATGGCCTATGCTGGGCAAGCTAGTTCAAAGGTACCGGCTCACCGTATAGTTAACAGTAGCGGATTGCTAACGGGCAGATTCCATTTTTCACCGCCTACTTTAATGCAAGAACTTTTGGAAAAAGAAGGTGTTGTGGTGGTAAACGATAAAGTGAAGAACTTTAAGCAGGTTTTTTGGGATCCGTTGCAGGAATTGTAAAGTCCAATGATATTGTATTCAATCATTCAAAATTTAGTCATTTAATCATTTTAAAAATGGGAAAGTTAGTAGAAGAATTCAACAGCTATAGATCAAAAATGAACGAGCGGGTAATGGAAACCGCCAATACCAATATCAAACGGTTTTTCGCACTAGATACCACATCATATGCCGAAGGAGCGCTTAACGTAAAAACAAAAGAAATGTTAGGTTTGGTAGCGTCAATGGTACTAAGATGTGACGACTGCATCAAATATCATTTAGAAAAATGTTTCAATGAGGGTGTAAGCGACGAAGAGATGAATGAAGTATTCATGATCGCTAATTTGGTTGGCGGTTCAATTGTTATTCCGCACTACCGCAGGGCAGTTGAATTTTGGGACGACTTGAAAAAGTAGTCAAGTACTTAGAACGAGCTAGTGTACTAACTCAAAGCCCTCGCCGTGGAAATACAACCTCAGTTTGACCTGCTTAATCTACTATCAAATTAGATGACGCTATAGAATTTTCAATACTAGGCCATAATTAGCTTTGGCATATTATTTTATAGGCAAGATACATCAACTATCAAACCTATGAAAAGATATTTAATACCTTTCTGTTTTTTGCTGTGCCTTGTTTCCAATGTCAAGGCTCAGCAGAAACATATCTTGACCTATCAGTATAGTCCAAACATTAACAAAAAATGCATTTCTGGTACGATCACTAAAATCAGTAACTCTACACTTGATGGCGTAAAATTAACTTGGATTCACATTGGTGATACGGTGATCCATGTGTGGGATAAAGATTTAAATAAGGAGATGGAGCTGGGAAAAGCATTTAAGTTTAGCGGAATTCAGAGGTTAACTGGAGTAAAAAAATACATTACAGCCACCGCAAGATAAATCTCAGCGCTAAGTATCCAGGTTTATTTCAATCCCTGCTAACACTTTACATACGCTAACAAAGGCCATTATTTTACCGACTCGTTGTATGACTTCACCAAGGCAATGAGCACTTTATCATCAAAGCTTTCGGTAGCTTTAATACTTTCAGTAAGACCTTCATCGCCAGTGAGTTTTTGCAGTAATAATGCTTTAGTAGCTGCCGTACGCGAACCATCTGCAGCAATTTCTTGCATTGGGCCTGTTCCAGGCTTTTCGATAAAGTAAAACTCTTTAGGTTTTGGTGCAGCTCCCGCTGGGCGTTCAACACCGCCACGACCGCCGCCTAAGTTAATGCTAATACCACCTCCTACGCCGCCCATTCCGCCAGTTCCCATACCAACACCAAAAGCTGGCCTTACTTTTTGTCGTGGTTGCGTTACTGGTTCATCTACACCAGAGGTACCCCCAACGCTATACAAATTTACTTTGCCGCTTTCTATCAACTTAAAAAACTTGATCACCCCTTTTTTGCCAACAATAAAAGGTTTACTCACGTAGGTATCGCCGTTCCATAAAAACGATTGTATATCCTTGGCTTTGTACTCCTTTAAACCTTGCTCTTCAATTTGTATAAAAACAGATTCGTAATTAGTGCCTTTAATTTCGCCCCTAACAAAATTTCCCTCACTAATGAGTACTGCATCTTGAGCTTTAGTAACAACTACAAGCAAGCAAAAAACAACCAATAGCTTTAAAGTTTTCATGCCCAAATTAACGGAAAATCTGTATCATTGTTATCTACCATAACATTAATTAACATCTATATCTATGAAAAAATCACTTCAACTTTTTTATTCATTTTTAAAAAAACCGCAGCCTCTAAAATTTTCGCACAATCGTAAAGAGCTTGTCAAAGATTTCTTTTCTATCCTTTTACTAAATTTTTGTTTTGCGATTTTACTCTTGAGTGTTCTATCCTGTTTTGCGCATTTTAACTTGGTAAATGTGTACGAAGGCCCTAACTTTTTGAATGAATATGGAATTATAGGGACGTTTATTTTCGTATGTATATTCGCCCCAATTTCTGAGGAATTAGTATTTAGATGGCACCTTAAAGACATAAACGGCACAATTTATTTTGTGAGCCTTTCCATAGCAATAATCATCGTATCGTACTTAAGCAATAGTTGGATAAAGTTTGCGGTCGTAACAATTGCTCTTCTCGCAGCAGCAAACGTAATTTCATCAATCAGAACTAAAAATCGCTTTCTTAGTATAAGGATCTGGAAAAAAGCTTATCCTTACCTTTTTTATTTCACTGCCCTAATATTTGGCTTGGTACATTTAAGCAACTACAAAGACCTTTCTATAACTGATCCGAGCTTTGTATTTTACATTGGTTCGCAAGCTTTCGGTGCATTAGGTTTAGGATACATTCGCATTAAAAATGGTCTCATTTACGCCATTTTACTTCATGCCCTTTATAATTTTATTTGCTTTTCTATATTAGCGATAGTACATTAATTTTTCGAAAGTAAACCGCCCCGACTAACGAATTATTAAAGCCTATTGTTAACTTTACCTTTTGATATTGCTAGTTAATTCAAAACACTGGCTTACTATTCAATACATAGCACATGAGCAATAAAAAACTTTTCCTTTTAGATGGGATGGCGCTAATCTACCGAGCGCATTTCGCCTTGAGCAAAAACCCACGTTTTACATCAACAGGTATTAATACCTCAGCGGTAATGGGCTTCACCAATACGCTATTAGAGGTATTAAAAAAGGAAAAGCCTAGCCATATTGCGGTAGTTTTTGATACTGATGCTCCCACGGAACGACATACTGAATTTGAAGCTTACAAGGCACACCGCGAGGCAATGCCAGAAGACCTCTCAAAAGCCATCCCATACATTTTTAGGCTAATTGAAGGGTTCAACATCCCGGTGATTACCAAAGATGGTTATGAAGCTGACGACATTATAGGAACTTTGGCTAAAGAAGGAGAAAAGGCTGGTTTTCAAGTATACTGCATGACTCCCGACAAGGATTTTGCACAACTTGTGTCGGAAAATATCTTCATCTACAAACCTGCCCGTATGGGTAATGATATGGAAATTTTGGGTGTCCCTGAAATTTTGGCCAAATGGGAAATTGAAAGAGTTGACCAAGTAATAGATATTTTGGGCCTTTGGGGCGATGCCGTAGATAACATCCCTGGCATTCCGGGTATTGGCGAAAAAACTGCTAAAGCTTTAATTAAGCAATATGGCAGCATGGAAAACATTTTTGCCCATACGCATGAACTCAAGGGAAAGCAAAAAGAAAACATCGAAAACCATGTGGAGCAAGGATTAATCTCCAAAAAATTAGCTACAATTATTTTAAACGTACCTATTGAGTTTAACGAGCAACAGCTATTGCTAGAAGAACCTAGCAAAGAATTACTTGAACCTTTGTTTGCGGAACTGGAGTTTAGAACCATTGGAAAGCGTGTTTTTGGCGATAACTTTAGTGTGAATGAAGGTAAAGGTGGACAGCAAGATTTATTTGGTAATTCCGTTGCTGTGTCGATCAAAGAGCCCGAAAATCAACCTTCGCTTTTTGACACACCAATTGATGCGAAGAACATCGAAAATACTCCACACGACTATCAATTGGTGGCTACGCCAGAGGCTAGGGCAGAACTGGTAGCACTCTTACTAAAACAACCAAAAATATCTTTCGACACCGAAACCACAGGGGTAGATGCCAATTTGGTCGACCTGGTAGGATTATCATTCTCCATTGAGCCAGGTAAAGGATATTACATTCCAACGCCAGAAAATAGAGAAGAAACTTTAGCAATATTAGAAGAATTTAGACCTGTTTTTGAAAATGAAACCATCGTAAAAATCGGGCAAAATATAAAGTACGATTTATTAGTGTTAAAATGGTACGGCATCGACCTAAAAGGCGAGCTATTTGATACCATGCTAGCGCACTATTTAATTGATCCTGATACCAGACACGGCATGGACGTACTGTCTGAAAACTATCTGGGCTACACCCCAATTTCCATTACCAAGCTCATCGGACCAAAAGGCAAAGGTCAATTGAACATGAAGGATGTTCCGGTAGAAAAAGTAGTAGATTATGCCGCTGAAGATGCCGATGTAACACTACAATTAGCCAACGTATTCGAGCCCATGTTAACGGAACGAAATGCAAGTAAATTAGCTTTGGAGATTGAAAACCCATTAATTTACGTGCTAGCCGATATGGAAAAAGAAGGGGTTCGAATTGATGCTGAAACTTTAGCCAATTACTCTGCGCAACTACAAGAAGATATTTTAAAGGCTGAGCTTTCGGTATATGATAAAGCGGGGTTGAAGTTTAACTTAGCTTCACCGAAGCAATTGGGCGAGGTACTTTTTGATCATTTAAAGTTAGACCCAAAAGCGAAGAAAACGAAAACCGGACAGTATCAAACTGGTGAAGATGTGCTTACCGCCCTAGCTACAAAAAGTGATATTGTACAAGACATTCTAGATTTCCGCCAAATGCAAAAGCTGAAATCTACTTACGTTGATGCACTCCCTTTATTGGTTAATCCACGCACTGGAAGGGTGCATACCAGCTACAACCAAGCAGTAGCGGCTACTGGTAGGCTAAGCTCCAACAATCCTAACCTTCAAAATATCCCTATTAAAACTGATAGGGGCCGTGAGGTACGCAAAGCGTTTATCGCCCGTGACGATGACCACATCCTGCTTTCTGCGGATTATTCGCAAATTGAGCTGAGAATTATCGCCGAAATAAGCAAGGAAGCCAATATGTTGGATGCTTTTTTGAATGGGATTGACATTCATACCGCAACCGCCGCCAAAGTGTACGGAGTGGGCATCGACGAGGTAACTTCTAACCAACGTAGAAATGCAAAGGCAGTTAATTTTGGAATTATTTATGGCCAATCTGCATTTGGCTTGTCACAAAGCTTGAATATTCCACGTAAGGAAGCGGCAGAAATTATAGACCAGTACTTCATTCAATATCCCGGCATCAAAAACTACATGAGCGACACCATGAATTTCGCCCGTGAAAATGGTTATGTGGAAACCATTATGGGACGCCGCAGGTATTTAAGGGATATCAATTCGGCCAACATGACGGTTAGGGGCTACGCAGAACGAAATGCCATCAACGCACCTATCCAAGGTTCCGCTGCGGATATGATCAAAATTGCAATGATTAACATCCATAAAGATATGGCAGCGCAAAAATTGCAATCAAAAATGACAATGCAGGTGCATGATGAGTTGGTTTTTGACGTAATAAAAAACGAAAAAGAACAGGTAAAGGAAATTATTACCCATAGGATGAAAACCGCTATCAAAACAGAAGTGCCTATAGAAATTGAAATTGGCGAGGGCATAAATTGGCTAGAAGCGCACTAAGCAGATTTATTAACATCCCGTGGTACTGAACCAGAGCATTTTTTAAATTTTGGAGCATAATTTTATGTTTTGAAAAGCACTTGCCGTGGTAATCTGCTACTTCAGTCCCGCTTTCCGTTACAATCTTTTGCTTTTTTTCGTCATTGCAAGATACAGCCTGCTCCGATAATTCGGAGAAGCAATCTGCAGCAAAAGTATTTTCACTTCAATCGGGTTTAGTTAACAAAATTGCCTGCGATACACAAACTTTGACAAAGCTCTAAAACATGGGGAAACCTCTGCGTTCTTTGCAAAACTTTTTTTTCCTCTGCGTTAAAAATTAAACCGCAAAGCACACAGAGAACGCAAAGAAAACTGAAAATTTAACCAAGAATACCTTTGCGATCTCTGCAAACCTCTTTTTTCCTCTGCGCTAAAAAAATAAACTGCAAAGCACTCAGGGAACGCAAAGAAAACCTCAAGATTTAACCAAGAATAACTTTGCGATCTCTGCAAAACTCTCTTTTTCCTCTGCGTTAAAAAAATAAACCGCAAAGCACTCAAAGAAACGCAAAGAAAACTGAAGATTTAACCAAGAACAACTTTGCGCTCTTACGAAACTCTCTTTCCCCCTGCGTTAAAAAAAACAAACCGCAAAGCATACAGAGAACTCGAAGAAAACTGAAGACTTAACCAAGAATATCTTTGCGCTCTTCACAAAACTCCTTTTCCCTCTGCGTCAAAAAAATAAACCGCAAAGCATACAGAGAACTCGAAGAAAACTGAAGACTTAACCAAGAATATCTTTGCGCTCTTCACAAAACTCCTTTTCCCTTTGCGTTAAAAATTAAACCGAAAAGCACACAGAGAACGCAAAGAAAACTGAAAATTTAATCAAGAATATCTTTGCGTTCTTACGAAACTCTCTTTCCCTCTGCGTTAAAAAAAACAAACCGCAAAGCATACAGAGAACGCAAAGAAAACTGAGGATTTAACCAAGAATATCTTTGCGTTCTTTACGAAACTCCTTTTTCCTCTGCGTTAAAAAAAACAAACCGCAAAGCACACAGAGAACGCAAAGAAAACTGAAAATTTAACCAAGAATATCTTTGCGCTCTCCGCAAAACTCTTTTTCCCTCTGCGATAAAAATAAATCGCAAAGCACACAGAGAAACGCGAAGCACTCAAAGAAAACACCCGCTCTTCGAGATTTGCAATCTCGAAGCACTATCGCCGGATTTTAAATCCGAATTTACAATTGGGTTCATTAAATCAGAAACAGCTTACGAGAAAGCCGTTGTTTAAGCAGCTAACTATTAGACGTATTATTTTAACAACCTATTGTTATCATCAGGAAACACCAAAATAGGCTGGTATTTTTTGGCTTCTTCAATAGGTAAAGAACCGTAAGACATGATGATCAATATATCACCAACCTGTACTTTACGAGCAGTTGCGCCATTTAGGCAAACGGTACCGGTTCCTCTTTCGCCCCTAATCACATAGGTTTCAAAGCGCTCACCGTTATTGTTGTTCACAATTTGCACTTTCTCATTGGCTATAATATGCGCAGCATCCATCAAATCTTCGTCAATTGTGATGCTACCAACGTAGTTCAATTCAGCCTGAGTTACCCTTACGCGGTGTATTTTCGATTTTAAGATCTCGATAATCATGGGGCAAAGTTAGTAATTAAGCTTGAAGGTGGAAAGGTAAAAGGCATAAGGCTACAATTAACCGACAAACTAGTTGATAATCACGTTGTCAATCAACCTGGTTTCTCCAACTTTGGCGGCTATTAAAGCCACGGTGCCTGTACCGGCTTTCTCTTCAATTGGCAACAGCGTATCTCCGTTCGCAATAGTCAAATAATCTAATTCTATCCCTTTAACGCTATTGATCATCGCCTTTGCCTGCTCAATTAATTGGTCAATAGGCTGTGAAGCATAATTTTTCTCAATAAAAAAAAGCGCTTTACTTAATGCCAAGGAATGTTCCCTATCGGCTTTGTTAAGGTGGATATTTCTGGAGCTCATTGCCAGTCCATCCGCTTCCCTAATGATAGGACAAGTAACAATTTCCACGGCTAAATTGAGCTCCGATACCATATTTTTAATCATCAGCACTTGCTGAAAATCTTTTTGGCCAAAAAAAGCAACGTCTGGTTTTACTGCATCAAAAAGCTTATAAACAATTTGAGTAACACCTTGGTAATGTCCCTTCCTAAATTCGCCTTCCAATACAAACTCTGCCGGTCCCAAATCAATCTTCCAATTTTCAGGAGTAGGATAGTTTGGATACATTTCTTTAACAGACGGCATAAAAACAAAATTGCAACCAGCCCCTGTTAGCATTTTAATATCGTGTTCCAAAGGCCTGGGGTATTTTTCCAAATCTTTAGGATCAGTAAACTGGGTAGGATTTACAAAAATACTGCAAACCACAATTTCAGCTTGCTTTTGAGCTTCTGCAATAAGCGATAAGTGACCTTGATGTAATGCACCCATGGTAGGTACCAATGCTATTTTGGCACCGCTTTGCTTTAATGGCATCAGCGCCTGCTGTAGCTCGGCTATAGTGGCTATGACTTTCAATATCTGAATTTATTTAAGGGTGCTAAATTGTGTAATTATTCGATACTTACAAAGCCCCAAATGCATTATCTTGATAAATATTAATATTTTCCGTACCTTTGCCCCTTGATAATCTTTAAATTAACTGTAATTTATAATATATGGAGATGGCAAAAACGAAGCTACTGATTATTACCCACGAGATGTCGCCTTTCCTCGAACTTACCAAAATTTCTGAAATTACTCGCCAATTACCTCAGGCTATGCAGGAAAAAGGATTCGAAATCCGCATCTTGATGCCTAAGTTTGGCAACATTAACGAAAGAAGAAATAGGCTACACGAGGTGATCCGATTATCAGGGATGAACATCATCATTGATGATAACGACAACCCTTTGATCATTAAAGTGGCATCTATACCAGCGGCTCGTATGCAAGTATATTTCTTGGATAACGAAGATTACTTCCACAGGAAATATGTGTTCAGGGATAAAGAAAACAAGTTTTATGCAGATAACGATGAAAGAACGATCTTTTTCTGCAAGGGAGCTTTAGAAACGGTAAAAAAATTAGGTTGGTCACCTGATGTAGTGCATTGCCACGGCTGGATGACAGCTTTGGTGCCTGCTTATATTAAAACCACTTATAAGAACGATCCAACTTTTAAAAATGCAAAAGTGGTATACTCGATTTATGAGAATTGTTTCGATGAAAAATTGAATCCGGAATTCCATAAAAAAGCAATCATGAACCACATGACTGCTGCCGATACCGAAGCGTTTGCCGCCGGAGATTGCAACAGCTTGCACATTGGCGCTATCACCCACTCTGATGCGGTGGTTTTTGCTGATGAAAAAGTGGACGAGGCCGTGTTAAAATTTGTTAAAGATTCTAATAAGCCAACTTTAGCCTTTAACTTAACCGAAAATTACGACAACTTCTATACGTTTTATGAAGAAGTTGCTAATGATGAATTGGTTTCTATAGCATAGTAAAAGGCTTTATTTAAGTATAAATATGAGATTCTTCAAAATAGACTTATTAACCTTGTTGATAAGTCTTTTTCTTTTCGCTTCTTGTGAGCGCACCTCAACCATCGGTTTAGAAGTTGACCCTAGCAGCAGTGTGCAGGGCGGCTTATTAGACACCGCTACCGTAATGTCAAGAACGGTACGAGATGATGTAGCTGCAACAAATACACTTTCTAGATATCCTTTTGGTTTTATTAACGATCCTACTTTAGGGACAACCGAATCTAGTTTAGCTTTAGGAGTAACTATTCCAAATGAATCTTTTAGCTTCGGAAATAATGCCGTGCTGGATTCGGCTATTTTAGTGCTAAATTTTGATAGCGAATTTTATGGTGACAGTACTGTAAACTACAGCATTGATGTGCACCAGTTAACTAATAACCTATCAAAAGAAACATCGTACCTAAGCAATAGAAGCTACGCTTTCGATAATACCATTTTAGCGAATTATTCGGGCAAGATTTTTCCAAAAACACCATTTAAAGTTACTGACGTACTTACCGGTGCGCCAGATACAGTAATGACTGTTAAACCACAGTTGCGATTAAAGTTGGATAAAACAGCTATCACTTCCAAAGTGCTAAATCTAGATGCCACTTCATTGAAATACAACTCTTATTTCCAAAGTGCATTTAAAGGATTACACGTACAAATTAAGTCAGGTACGCAAGCTAATTTAGGCAATGGCGGTATAATGTTTTTTAATTTAGCGGCCCAAACGCCTACTACTTCTACCTCAGGATTGGTATTGTATTTTAGAAGACAAAACGCTACTATAACAACTTTAACCGATACCGTATCTGTTAATTTCCCAATATCAACTGCTTTAGGTAGTGCGGCCGCAGCAAGTATAACGCACAACTATAGCACTGCAGTTCAAAATCAGTTGGGAGCACAAACCACACAACCAACCATTACTTACTTACAGCCTCTTGCAGGCTTAAGAAATAAACTGAGTTTCCCTTACCTAAAGAAACTTAGACAAGAAGTTGGCGCAGTGGTGGTAAATAAAGCGGAATTGGTGATTGATTTAAGCTCTGGAACTGATGTGGCCCCGTTCAGAGCGGCTCCACGGTTGGCGCTTTACAAGAATGATATTGCAGGACAAAGACGAAACATCCCCGATAATGATGTTGGCGACGGATATACCTACGCAGGAGATCCTCGGGCTAACAGTGCTGTTTATGGAGGCTACTTCGACTCCGTTAAAAAGAGGTATATTTTTGTAATTACTGCGTACATCCAAGATTTATTAGATGGAAAAACTGAAGACTACGGAACCTTTCTTGGTGTAGTGCCATCTAGCGCCACAAATGCCAATTATTTTTTGGCGACAACAAGCTTAACTACTGCTGGACGTGCAGTAATTGGAAGCTTCCAAAAACCTGCGCCCGCAGGAGCAAATTTGGTGAAGCTAAACATTTACTACACTAAAATTAAATAAGCAATTAAAGCGGCAAAATATAAAAAAGCCTTGGGAATGTCCCAAGGCTTTTTCTTTG
Organism: Pedobacter sp.; assembly: GCF_965249885.1. Lineage (GTDB taxonomy): Bacteria > Bacteroidota > Bacteroidia > Sphingobacteriales > Sphingobacteriaceae > Pedobacter. The sequence goes on from NZ_OZ252254.1 coordinate 1,780,186, forward strand.
AAAAGGGAAATGTGTTAAAAGAGTGTGATATAAGCCAACACTAATTTACAATTTCCAGACCATCGTATTTACAAAATTCACTTGTAGTCAGCGGGCCATTTCCACTATCTGATTTCTATTACCATACATACTCCTCACCACCAACGCCTCTAATTTTTCTAATTTTTTTTCAGTTTTTTTAGATACCCGCAAATAGCCATATTTTTAAAGTGTTAACATCGAATATCATTTATATGTAAGAACTAAGACAACTGATATACAGCAATTTAAAAGAAATAAAAAGTAAGCGGGATAAATTGATTACCGCACTTTCTTGTACAATTCCGCAAGAGGTTACATCCGCTAAATTAAACTTTTCATTTACTCAAAAACAATCTGCCGTAAATTCAGCGCAAACGTTTGATTTAATCATAGCAAAGAGATACTTTAGGGCGATTTTTATTTAAAAATATCTTAATTTATGTGTGGAATAGTAGGCTATATAGGCTTTAGAGAGGCATGGCCAATTGTATTAAAAGGATTAAAAAGGCTTGAATATAGAGGCTATGATAGTGCTGGAATTGCACTAATAAGCAGCGATCAACTCAATATTTATAAAAAAGCAGGAAAAGTTAAAGAACTAGAGGATTTTTCAGTTAATAAAAACCTATCCGGAACAATTGGAATGGGGCATACCCGTTGGGCAACACATGGAGCGCCTTCCGATAGAAACTCGCATCCTCACACCTCCCAAAAAGGTAATCTGAGCATTATACACAATGGTATTATAGAAAATTATGCCACACTTAAGGAAGAGCTTATTGCACGTGGGCACTCATTTAATAGTGACACAGACACAGAGGTTCTAATCCATTTAATAGAGGAAATTTATCAAAATGCTAGTGTTGATTTAACCGAGGCAGTGCGCTTAGCGTTAAACGAGGTAACAGGCGCCTATGCTATAGTAATTATGGACGAGGAGAATCCTGATCAGCTTATCGCTGCAAGAAAGGGAAGTCCAATGGTTATTGGCGTTGGTCAAGGCGAATATTTCATTGCTTCAGATGCGACACCTATCGTAGAGTATACCAAGAACGTAATTTATTTAAATGATAACGAAATTGCTTATTTAAAACGCGATGCGCTTGAAATTAAGCGATTAGATAACGTTGTTCAAACGCCTTACATACAAGAGCTTGAGTTAAAGCTCGAAATGCTTGAAAAGGGCGGTTACGAACACTTCATGCTTAAAGAAATTTATGAACAGCCGAGATCAATTCGCGATTGTATGCGTGGCCGCATCTATCCTGAAGAGGGCAAAGTGCAGCTGGGCGGAATTAAAGAGTTCGCTGATAAGCTTAAAAATATAGATAGAATTATTATAGTAGCTTGCGGTACTTCGTGGCACGCTGGTTTGGTTGGCGAATATTTAATTGAAGAGTATGCTCGTATCCCGGTGGAAGTGGAGTATGCATCGGAGTTTAGGTACCGCAACCCGATCATCACTGAAAAAGATGTAGTCATTGCAATTTCCCAATCAGGTGAAACCGCGGATACGATGGCCGCTATTGAAATGGCCAAAGAAAAAGGAGCTACTATTTTTGGCATTTGCAACGTAGTTGGTGCTTCTATCCCACGTATCACCCATGCGGGAGTATATACCCATGCCGGACCAGAAATCGGCGTGGCATCTACCAAGGCCTTTACCGCCCAAGTTACAGTGCTTACGTTAATGGCCTTTTACATGGCGCAGCAAAAAGGCACCCTTAGTAATTCTAAATTAACTGAATTACTCACAGAGCTTGACTGTATTCCAGACAAAATACAAACGGCGCTGCAATCGAACGATATTATACAAGAAATCTCCGCTAAGTTCAAGGATGCTAGAAACTGCTTGTTTTTAGGTAGGGGCAGCGGTTTCCCAGTAGCTTTAGAAGGGGCTCTAAAGTTGAAGGAAATCTCCTACATCCACGCCGAGGGGTATCCTGCAGCAGAAATGAAACATGGACCAATTGCTTTGATAGACGAAGAAATGCCGGTTATTTTCATTGCTACCAAAAATTCATCTTACGAAAAAGTAATTAGCAATATACAGGAGGTAAAAGCCAGAAAAGGGCAAGTGATTGCGATAGTTACTGAAGGAGATACAGAGGTGAAGAAAATGGCCGACTACTGTATCGAAATTCCGGACGCTAGCGAAGCATTTTTACCTTTATTAACGACTATCCCATTGCAGCTTTTATCATATCATATTGCGGTAATGAGAGGATGTAACGTTGACCAGCCAAGAAACTTGGCAAAATCCGTAACCGTAGAGTAGACTAAGGTATTCTCGTTGCAAGCAATTGAACCGCTAAACTGTTTTTAATGTTTGCCAACAGGTAGATTTAGCAAAGTGCCCGACATAAGCACTTCAATTTTAAAGCAACGAGCGGTTAAATAAAAAGGCCGGGAATTAATCCCGGCCTTATTTTTTATGGTTAAGTTCAGCTTAAAAAGGCAAATCGCCACTTTCGTCGATCGCACTAGAAAAATCGTCTTCTATCTTATTAGCTATTGTTGCGCCATTACCATTGGTGGGTTCAAAGTCACTTTTCCTTCCCAACATCGTAAAGTTCTCCGCTACAACTTCGGTAACATATTTTTTTACTTTTTCTTTATCTTCAAAAGAACGGGTTCTCAATTTCCCTTCAATGTAAACGAGTTTCCCTTTCTGCAAATACTTAGAAGCTACTTCCGCCAAACCTCTCCACAACACAATATTGTGCCACTCGGTTTGCTCTACACGCTTTCCATCTTTGTTAAAAGTTTCAGAGGTAGCTAATGGAAAACTCGCTACGGTCACTCCTCCTTCTAAATGTCTAACTTCTGGGTCCTTTCCCAAGTGGCCCACTAAGATTACTTTGTTAATACCTGACATAAATAATATTTGATTAGTCTATATGTTTTTCAATAAAATCCCCTATAATTTTTGGGTGCGGCAACTGCTTAAAAACTTCAATATCAACCGATTTAATTTCGGCATAATCATTAAAGTTAATAATATAATTATCTATTGCAAAAAATTGAACATATATAATTTGGTGTGTCAGAATGTGTTTTTTTGCCTCTACAGGCCTTATTTTTACGGCGGCACCGAAAATCGACTTAATTTGTTCAGAAAATTCAGCGCTTGAGGTTGTTAACTCGTTATTAGTTTCAATTAGTGGGAAATCATAAAGGTGCTGCCAAACATCTCCTGCAGTGCGTTGCTTGGTTAAAATTTGGTTTTGGTCTATACCAACAAAATAATTGAAGTACCGCTTTTTAACTTTTACCTTTTTTAACTTAACTGGAAGTTGATCCACAAGCTGATGTTTATAAGCATGACAATCCAAGCGTAGCGGGCAGGTATGGCACAATGGGGATTTCGGTTTACATTGCAGGGCACCAAACTCCATAATAGCTTGGTTGTAAACCGCAGGTTCTTGATCGGCAATAAGGTGAGCGGCTAATTGCGCAAACTTTTTCTGCCCAATGTTAGAATTGATGGGATGGCTAATGCCAAAATACCTGGCCAAAACCCGATAAACGTTACCATCAACTACCGCTTGTTTTTCGTTACTTGAAAAAGACGATATCGCAGCTGCGGTATAAGCGCCAATACCTTTCAAATCAATCAATTCCCTATAGCTTGTTGGAAATTTTCCTCCATACGTTGACATCACTAGCTTTGCCGTATGCAGCATATTGCGACCTCTAGAGTAATATCCCAAACCCTGCCATAACTTCAAAACCTGCTCTTCAGAAGCACTTGCAAACGAACTTACATCTGGAAAATGCGCTAAAAACCGGTTGAAATAGGGCAAGCCCTGTTCTACCCGTGTTTGCTGTAAAATAATTTCCGAAAGCCAAATTACGTAGGGATCTGTGGTATTTCTCCAAGGTAGGTCTCGCCTATTTTTCAAGTACCAAGCTACGATTTCCAGTTGAAACGACATTGGAACAAAAGTACAATAAAAGCGACTAAAACTATAAAAGTTGCAATACTATGATGGTCAGCGATATAAATAAATCATCTTTTATTTTCCTATCTCATTAAAAAGCAATACTTTTGCATCCCCAAATTAGATGTAATTAAAAAACAACACACAATAATTAATTAAATTTAGAAATATGACTAAGGCAGATATTATTGCTGAAATTTCAACAAAGACAGGGATTGAGAAAGTTGACGTTCAAGAAACAGTGGAGGCATTTTTCAAAGTAATCAAAAACAACATGATTGCTGGTGAGAATGTATACGTAAGAGGTTTTGGCAGTTTTGTAGTTAAAAAAAGAGCTCAAAAAACTGCTAGAAATATCTCTAAAAATACTGCAATTATTATCCCAGAGCACTTTGTTCCTAGCTTTAAACCAGCAAAAGTATTTGTTGATAAAGTAAAAAACAGCTCGAAAAAAGCTAAAGTACAGGCTTAATATTTTAATCGAATGAAAAACCCACGCACAATACAAATCGCTATTATTGCAGGCATTGTTTTGCTTGTGGGTTTTTTATTTAGCCAAGATATTAAAGGCTTAGTAAAGCCTAAAGAGGATAAAGCAGCAATGCCTGCCGAGCAACCACAAACAAATGGTTTGAACATAACGGAGGTATCGGCAACTGCAAAAAATCTAATCAGCAACGCAGCAGCAAACGAATTCAACGTTTTAGAGAAAGCCTACCAAAAAGCTAGCGGCGAGGAAAAAGTGAATCAAGCCAAAGTGTTAGCCAAAAAATGGGATGATTTGGAACAGCCAGTTCCTAGTGCTTTGTACTTGGAAGAAGCTGCAAGCGGTCAGCCAACCTTGGTAAACTGGCTAAACGCTGGAGATCGTTTTTTAAAAGCATTTGATAGCACACAAGATAGTTTGATCAAAGCAGACGTTTTACAAAAAGCCAACGGTGCCTTTGGTAAAGCCATTGCCATTGACTCTGCCAATCTAGATGCCAAAACGGGTATGGGAATTACCATTGTAAATGGCCTTGGTGCGCCAATGCAAGGTATTGCAATGCTATTAGATGTAGTAAAACAAGACCCTAAGAATTTTAAAGCCAACATGAACCTAGGTTTATTTGCGATAAAATCTGGTCAGTTTGATAAGGCGGTTACTCGTTTTGAAGATATCATCAACAAAATCAAAGCAACCCCCGATGCCTACTTTTACCTAGCTACGGCTTACGAAAGTTTAGGTAAAAAAGAAAATGCAGTAAATGCTTATTTACAAAGCAAAAAACTTGCAGCTAACCCTACTTTATCAAACTTCATTGATAAAAAGGTAGCTGAGTTAAAAAAATAACAGAATTAGTAAAAACATTAAAACTTAAAATTATGCCAAGCGGTAAAAAAAGAAAAAGACATAAAATGGCTACCCACAAACGCAAAAAACGTTTAAGAAAAAATAGACACAAGAAAAAATAATTGATTTTTTTAGTGTAAAACCAAAAGTGAATGTCCCGAAACTATCGGGATGTTTCCTTTTGGATTTTTCTTTTGTTTTTTGGTCCATGTGTTAATGAGGTGTAAAAGCCTTAAAATCTGTAGCTTTGGTAAAGGAATTAATAATAGATTCTACTCCCACGGGGGTAACCATAGCTTTAATAGAAGACAAGCAACTTGTTGAGCTTCACAAAGAACACGTTAACAATAACTACGCTGTAGGCGATATTTATTTAGGCCGCATTAAAAAAATAATGCCTGGTCTAAACGCTGCTTTTGTAGATGTTGGCTACGAGAAAGATGCATTTTTGCATTACTTTGATTTAGGTCCGCAAGTTCAATCTTTAATAAAGCTAACAAAGATTAGACGTAACGGCACACAGGGCACTTTACTAGACAACTTTAAATTAGAAGCCGATATTAACAAAGCAGGGAAAATCTCTGAAGTAGTCAGCAAAAATTTATTGGTACCAGTACAAATTGCCAAAGAACCCATTTCCACTAAAGGTCCCAGGTTAAGTTCAGATCTTTCGATTGCCGGAAGATATACTGTACTGGTGCCTTTCTCTAATGTCATATCTATCTCTAAAAAGATTAAAAGTAATACTGAACGTAATCGTTTGAAAAAGATTATCGAAAGTATTAAACCTAAAAATTTTGGAGTAATCATTAGAACAGTTTCTGAGGGAAAAGGTGTTGCCGAATTACAAAAAGACTTATTGGATTCTATATCAAAATGGGAAAGCTTTATGAAAAAGCTTCCTGAAACAGAACCCTCTAAGCGTGTTTGGGGCGAAATGGATAGGACATCAACGCTTATCCGCGATATTTTAAATACCGATTTCGCTAATGTATATGTAAACGACCAAGCATTATTTGAAGATATTCGTTCTTATGTGCACGAAATTTCTCCTGAAATGGAGCGTATTGTAAAACATTACAAGCACAAAGAACCGATTTTTGACCACTTTGGGGTCGAAAAACAAATTAAAAACGGTTTTGGAAAAACCGTAAACTTGGCCGGTGGTGCCTACTTAGTGGTAGAACACACCGAGGCTTTGCACGTAATAGACGTAAATAGTGGAAATAGAACCGCTAGCAAAGAAAACCAGGAAGAAAATGCGCTTCAAGTAAATAAAGAAGCTGCTAAAGAAATTGCCCGCCAACTAAGGCTTAGAGATATGGGCGGTATTGTGGTGATTGATTTTATCGATATGCACAAACCGGCTAACAGAAAAGTACTGTTTGACCACTTAAGGGAGCTGATGCTTCTGGATAGAGCTAAACACACGATTTTACCTCCTAGCAAATTTGGTTTGGTACAAATTACTCGTCAAAGGGTAAGACCAGAAATGAACATTGTAACGGTAGAAAAATGCCCTACCTGCGATGGAACTGGCGAAATTAAAGCTAGTATTGTATTGATGGATGACATCGAAAGCAATATGACTTATATCCTGCGTGAGCAGAACGAAAAAAATATTACGCTGTGTGTGCACCCTTACATAGCGGCCTTTATTAAAAAAGGATTGGTTTCTCTTCAGTGGAGATGGTTCTTTAAATTTGGGCAATGGGTAAAGGTTAAGGAAGTATCTTCATACCATTTAACCGAGTTTCATTTTCTATCGGCCAAAGACGAAGAAATTAAGCTTTAAACTAAAAGGATGTTAGAAAGTCTCGATGCAAATCGGGACTTTCTTGTTTAAAGCTAAGAAAGCCAAATCGCTTCGCCAACTGGCTAGAAATTTTACTTTACATTGTTCAAAATCAAAAACCATATAAGGAATAGAAGGTCATAGAAGAAAAACCCACCGCCACTTAAAAACTTACATGCCTTATGTGATTTAGAAAGTATGGGCCAAAACCTAATGCTCCTATGTGGTTAAAAAATCAAAACCCATTTTCAAGCCATCAAATAAATCTAGTTTTTTTAAACTCGTCTATTTTTTACAAGCTATTAAAAGTAAATTCGTAAACCTAAAATCGTAAATCAATTGGCTAAAATCAAATCAGCATATTTCTGTCAAAGCTGTGGCTACGAATCAGCAAAATGGCTGGGCAAATGCCCTTCTTGTCAACAATGGAACACATTTGTGGAAGAAATTATTGAAAAACCTTCTGCTGGTAACGCTGCTGTATGGAAAACAAGTACTGGCGGTTCACAAAGGGTAAACAAGCCCAGCAAATTAGCGGAGATACAAAGTGTAAGCGAAGACAGGATGCCAACCGGAGATGCAGAACTAGACAGAGTGCTTGGCGGCGGACTGGTACCTGGATCGGTAACTTTGATTGGTGGTGAGCCCGGCATTGGTAAATCAACCTTAATGCTTCAGTTGGCACTAAACATTCGTCAAAAGCGTGTACTTTATGTTTCTGGGGAGGAAAGCGAACAACAGATCAAGATGAGAGCTGAGCGAATTACTAAAAGTCCAAGCGCAGATTGCTTTATTTTAACAGAAACCTCAACCCAAAATATATTTAAGCAGCTAGAGCAGTTGGAACCTGAAATTCTAGTGGTAGATTCTATTCAAACACTACATTCAGCTCATATCGACTCCACTCCGGGCAGCGTTTCGCAAGTGCGTGAATGTACTGCTGAACTACTTCGCTTTGCGAAAGAGACTGATACGCCCGTGTTTTTAATTGGCCACATTACGAAGGATGGAGCAATTGCGGGTCCTAAAATTTTGGAGCACATGGTAGACACCGTTTTACAGTTTGAAGGCGACAGACACCATATCTATCGCATCTTGAGATCCATTAAAAATAGGTTTGGCGCAGCTGCCGAGCTAGGGATTTACGCCATGCATGGTAACGGCCTTAGGGAAGTTTCTAATCCATCGGAAGTGCTGCTTTCGCAACGTGACGAGGAACTTAGCGGCATTACTATTGGCGCCACTATTGAAGGTGCCAGGCCAATGCTTATTGAAACACAAGCTTTGGTGAGTATTTCTGCCTACGGTACACCACAACGTTCGGCAACAGGATTTGATACCAAACGAATGAACATGCTGCTGGCCGTTTTAGAGAAACGCTGTGGATTTAGGCTAAGTGCGAAAGACGTGTTTCTTAACATCGCTGGTGGTATCAAAGTGGAAGATCCTGCCATCGACCTGTCTATCGTTGCAGCTATCATTTCCTCTCATGAAGACATTCCAGTTTCGTCAAAAATTTGCTTTGCTGCAGAAGTTGGCCTTTCGGGAGAGATTAGAGCAGTCAACAGAATCGAACAGCGAATTTCTGAAGCAGAAAAACTAGGGTTTGAAAAGATCTTTATTTCAAGCTACAACCTAAAGGGCTTCAATAAAGATAAATTTAAAATCGAATTGGTAACCGTAGCAAAAATAGAAGAGGTTTTTTCTGCCTTGTTTGGATAGCTAAACATAAATAAATCATTGTGTTATAACTAAATAACTTACATCTTTTCACTACATTTGTGTGTATTCTTAAAAGATGTAATACAATGAACAGAAAACCAATTATCGCACTTGTACTACTTTTCTTTGTAGTGGGAATAAATGCCTGTAAAAGATCTAAAGAGGTAGAAGATCCAACATCAGAAGAGAAAAAGGGACCAGAAGTTATACTTAATAACAATGCTTCTTCGCTAAGTACTCGAGTTAGCTATCTAAACGACGCGGTATCATTAATGAGTGTTGGCGATAAAGCCGTTGAGTCAAGAGAAGACTTTAGCCAATATAATTTACAGCTTATTGCCGAAGTGGCTGCACCAACCTACCAAGGCAAAACACTACAGGCAACGCACATCGACTTTGCGGGAAATAAAGTTTACGTATCCTACAATACCCGTGGAGAAACGTATTTAGGCGGCGTTGATGTTTTTGATGTCAGTAACGAGTCCAGACCTGCTTTGGTTTCGCAAGCAATTATGCCGAACACGGACATATCGTCAGTAGTTTACAACAACAATTACGTTTATTTGGCTTCTGCTACGGATGCGGATAAAGATCTTACGCTTACTGCTCCTGCTGTTTTAGACAGAATTGCATTGAGCAATGGACTATTAAGTAACTCAACAGGCAGGGTACAGTTGAAAGGTTTTGTAGGTAAAAACATCATCGCTAAAAACAATCGCATTTATGTAGTTTCGGCAGCGCAAGGCGGTTTGAGTGTGGTGAATCCAAGTGATTTTAAAGAAGAAAGATATACACCTTTTACTGAATCAGTGGCCTTAAGCAGCAATGCTAGTGGCAGTACCATTTTTGTACTAAAAGATAAGCCTGGGCAAATTATCGGGCTAAATGCTAGTGACCTAACTACAGCGAAAACCATTGCACTCGGGGCAAACTTGCCAGAAACTGAATCGCATATTGAAATGGTAAACGACAATTTTTTACATGCAGCCGGAAGAGCTGGATTAAATTATTTGAGTAGTACAGGTGCTTTGTTAGATGACATCGCTGTTCCTACGGATGTACCTAATGCTGATCCTGCAGACGTAGTGTGCAACAACGTATCGATCAATAACAACTTAATATATATCGCTAATGGCGCTGCTGGTTTATACGTAGCTAAATTAGATGGTAATACCTTAGTGTTACTGGGAAAAGCGAGCTTAGGCGCTTCTACCAATTACGTAAAAGCTAGCGGCAACCTCATTTTTGTGGCTACGGGAACTGGCGGCTTGAAAATTTTGAAGATGACCGCAGTAACTACCAGCAGTTCAACCGTACCTTGCGAAAATAGAAGCACTTTAGCGTCGGATGTGAATGGCAACAGAAATCTTAACTCTAACGTAAAAGAATACTTCTCGGGCACTACTACGCTTGGCGGCTTAAACGTAAACTCCAATGCTATTTTCGATTTTTGTGGCAGCTTAACTTTAAACACAACCTCCAATATTAATAGCAACGGTGCTTTTTTGGTTAACGGCGCACTTTTAGCCAACCAACAATTAAACATTAATGCCTTTGCCGAAGTAGTAGGAAGCGCTAACTTTAAAGGCAGCTTAACGGTAAACAGTAATGGCAAGTTGAAGTTATTGCCCAAAGTTAGTGGCGAACTTTATCCAATTACTGGAGATTTTCATGTAAATGGATTAGCAGAAGTTAACAATGCCACGTTACAGATCAGCAACCGACTGAGCATCAATAGCAACGGCCGCTTACGACTAATAAACACAAATTTGATCGTAAATGGCGATTTCGACCTGAACGGAACTATTGAATTTGTTGGAACTTGCAATGTAATTGTTAATGGCCGGTATACGAAAAACGCTAACGGCAGCGTTATAGGAACCAATACCGGGAAACAACTGTAGTTATTGCTGTTTAACTTAATTAGAAAATTTAAATATCTTTGCACAGATCATTATAAATACAATTTGTATGAAAAAATTATTCCTAAGCTTAGTACTTTGTGCCTTAACCAGCATTGGCTTTGCTCAAAGTACTGATGCCGTTGAAGGCCAATCATTTGGCGAAGGCGTTAAAAAAGGCAACATTGTTCCAGCTACAGAAGTTAAAGCTAAATTGGGCAAACAAGAAAAAGCAGATATGAAATTGATGGGGGAAGTTGTTTCTGTTTGCAAAAAGAAAGGCTGCTTTATGAATGTTAAAATTTCTGATACAGAAACCATGTTCGTGAACTTCAAAGACTACGGCTTTTTTATGCCTAAAGATATGCCTGCTGGCACTAAAGTAGTGATTGATGGCTTTGCGCAGAAGAAAGAAACTTCGGTTGAAGATTTACAGCACTACGCAAGAGATGCAAAGAAATCGGAAGAAGAAATAGCAAAAATTACAAAACCTAAGAAGGAAATCGTTTTTGAAGCCAAAGGCGTTGTAATTGTAAAATAATTAGAAAGGTTCTCCTTTTTAATATTGATTGATTGAAAAGCCTCGATGAGAATCGGGGCTTTATTTTTAGATAATGGTTTTAATTAAGTATAAATTTAACAAACCAATATTTACTTATTAAAATTTTTTAATTAATGGATTTCTGTTATCTTCACATTTTAACAAATGAAAGCCTAAAATGAAACTGAAGAGAAATTTAATTGCAGTCACCTTATTATCTTTCGGTTTAAGTAGCTCGGCACAGCAACTTACCAAACAACAAAGTCAAGATTTGCTCAAAGCGCAGCAAGGCGCCATCGTGCGATTGGATAATTTCCTAAATGAAAAATATCCGCAAATTGCTTATCAGAAGTACCCTACGCCAGGGCCTCAATACATCATTTCAGATGACCCCGAGTATATTCGTGTCCCAGAAGCCATCGCTTTGCGAGAAAATGTAGTACCTGGCACTGTAAGGTTTTATCTGTACAATGTGAACGGTGTTAAAGAACCACAAAAAATGGACAGGAAAATCATCGCCATGATTAAAAATACTGGCAAGGCTCCGATGCGCATAAAAATGTTAAAATATGTTAGTCAGGCGCCTAGCACAAACTATTTTAAACTGGGCAAAGAAGGATTAGCGTCATTTTTAGCAGCTCAGCCGTCAGAAGATGTAGTGATTGTAAAGCCAGGAGAAGCTGTTCCATTGGACAATAAACTGGAAAGCTATGTTGTAAAATATGATGAACTAGTACATGGTTTTTATGAGTTTTTGGTGGATCAACCTGCTGAAATAACGGTGCTACAAACCGACTTAAAGACGAGCGGCAAAGAGGCATTAAAGCGAATTACAAATATATTGCCGCCCAAAACAAAAAGCGGCGCTGGACGCGGTATTTACGGTGTTAGCAATTATCATGTGAACAATACTGAGGTAATAGATACAAAAAATGGCACTTCGGCTTTAATTGTAGCGGACGGTTCAACTGATCCTTGGATTATTGGGAAAGAAGGCACTACTGGTCAACAAGCGAAATTGGCCGGCAATTACGGGGTGATGTATGACGTAGAGCTGAAATGGAAAAGCACCGATGGAAAAGGCTTGGCACTGATTACTTGGAACTCTCGCTCTGCAGATAACCAATGGTGCAGTGGGATGGCGGCCGCAATGAGAGTAAGCGAGGGAAAGTTTAAAGAAGGTATTATTCAGCTACCAAAGGACCAGTTAGTGACCAAAGCAGCGCCAGAAGCGGTATTGATCCAGGTTTTTAAGCCAAAGGCAAACGGTGAAGAGCAGACCATTAAACTTACTTACTCGCCACCAGGCGCATCTTGTTTACCAACACCGTTAATTCTTGTTCCGGTAGACGTTAATCCGTAACAAAAAAAGCCTTTTCAAAGTCGTTAATTCCTAGTCATAAAGCGATGTATAACTAGCGAAATATTCAACCCTTTGAAAAGGCTTTACATAGATTGCAGACTAAGCTAGACCAAGTAAGCGGTTGCGCACAAGTAGGCAGGCACCAACCACACCGGCCTGTTCACCCAATTTTGACATTTTGAGTTGAGTGTCGTTGTTCACCAAGCTTAGTGAATATTTGTTTAGTGAACTCTTAATAGGTAGGCGAATATATTCTCCTGTTTCCGCCAAGCTTCCGCCCAAAATCACCATTTCGGGATTAAAAATATTGATTAGAACCGCTATCCCCTTTCCAAGCTTTTCTCCAACTTCGGCTACCAGTTCAATTGCTAAAACATCATCTTTTATAGCGGCATCGATAATGTGGCTCAGCTTAATATCATCTATAGGCATGCCCGACAAAATAGAAGTGGAGCCTTCAGACAATTTCTCCTTGAATTTTCTCACCAACGCCCATCCAGAAACTTCCGTTTCCAAACAGCCTTTTTTGCCGCAGCTGCAGATGATCTCGTTATTGAAAAAAGGAATATGCCCAAACTCCCCGGCGAAACCAGATTTTCCATAATAAAGTTGGCTGTTGATCATGATCCCAACGCCCATGCCGTAATCCATGTTGAGGAAGAGAACGTTCTTTTCTTCGTGAACCACTCCTGCCGAAAATTCTCCGAAGGCCATTGCCCTAGAATCGTTTTCCAAGAAGATGCGCAAACCGATGCTTCTTTCTATCACCCTACTTAAAGGTTCCTCGTTAAAATGGAAAAAACTGTAGCTGTATCCGGTAGCGTAATTGATCCTACCCGATAGGTTAAGCCCTGCACCTAAAATCTTCTCCTTCTTTATTGGAGCTTCTTTAATAAAATTATTAATTAACTCACAAAGCGAATCCAATGACTCCTCGCTGTTATTTAAACTATAAGGAATGTTGGACTTCAGATGCACCAGGTTTTTCTGCAAATCGGTGAGTCCAATATTGATATGAGAACGCTTTACATCCACCCCTAAAAAATATCCTGATTCCATTACTAAGCCATAGATATTAGGCTTTCTGCCCCCTCTGGACTGCAATTTTCCGAAATCCTTAACCAATCCTTCCGCAATTAAATCGGTAAGCACATTGTTTATTTTTGGCGCACTTAAGCCTAGCTCGGCACATAAATCGGCAATAGTAGCATTGCCATTTTTACTGAAATAAGCTACAATCGCTTTTTTAATAGTGATATTTTTATAGGCTACACCCGAGATACTTTCATCTCCGAGTTCGTTAAAAAACGTCATGTTTATAATAATTTTAAAAATCAAAAATAAAACAATATCTGATTGAAACTAACAAATGCCATTCTTTTATACTATAAAACCTTCTTGAATTTAAAAAAGTTAAAAAAATATCATTACTTATTAATTTTTTTAAAAAAGTTCCTATATTTATCGGTATGCAAACCAAACTGATGAAACAGCCTTTAGTTAAATTGTTGATTATCATTCCTGCGCTTTTAGTCGCTTGCAGTAAAAATGTAGATGATTCCTCCAATCCTCCAACAACCAACACAGACTCTGTAGCATTAACTCCGTTGACGCAAGACTGGAAAAAAGCAATTCATTTGATGAAAGATTTTCCAACCGGCATACAAGTTTTCCTTAATAAAAAAACCATTAATAATAAAGCTACAGTAATGTATGCCGTAGTATTTGATCCTAAACTTATTGAGCTAAAACCAGTAACGGCAGTAACGAATAAGAAAGTAAGCGATTTCTACAACGAAGAAGGCTCTAGAAAATTTGCCTGTATCAACGGCGGTTTTTTCGGCACGAACACTTCATATAGCTTGAGCATGTACAACGGCATAATTTCGGCAGTAAATATTAAATCACTTACAAGAAGTTACAACAGCACCAACACATCATATTACCCAACTAGAGCAGCGTTTGGTTTAAAATCCGATGGCACACCGGAAGTAGCGTGGATTTACCATGTAGGCACTGGCAATGGAACTATTTACAGCTATCCAACGGTATCGCCCAACTTTTTAAACTCAGCACCACAAGCTGTGCCTAGCGCCACTTTTCCCTCTGGTGCTACCGTGTGGAACGTTAACTCGGCGATTGGAGGATCACCAATGCTCATAAAAAACAACAACATCAACATTACTGATGAAGAAGAGCTTATCGTTATCGACAACAATTCTTCGAGAGCCAGATCAGCTATCGGATACACCAATAGCAACAAAGTAATCCTACTAGCTGTAGAAGGCAACAATACAAATGGCGGCACAGGTTTGACCTTAGCAGAAGTTGCGCAGGTAATGAAAGATATGGGCTGTGCTGGTGCTATTAACTTGGACGGCGGTGGTTCTACCTCGCTTATTGTGAATGGAACGGCAACGGTAAAACCATCCGATAGTGGCGGTGAAAGACCCGTTATTACAGCACTAATATTAAAAAGTAAATAATCAAATATGCGTATCAAGTTCCCTTTCTTCATTTTTCTTAGCTCATTACTTGCCTTTTTCCAAGGCTTTGCACAAAACAGTTACAAAACTGATGTACTGATTATTGGCGGCGGAGCCAGCGGCACTACAGCAGCTATACAGGCCGCAAAAATGGGGGTAAAGGTTTTGGTAATTGAAGAAACAGAATGGCTTGGCGGTATGCTTACTTCTGCTGGGGTATCTGCAATAGATGGCAATCATAACATGCCCTCGGGCTTGTGGGGCGAATTTAGACAGCATCTGTACGATTACTATGGCGGGCCTAAAGCAGTTGAAACCGGTTGGGTAAGCAACACTTTATTTGAGCCTTCTTTCGGTAACAAAACATTGCAAAAAATGGCTCAGCTCCCCAACTTAACCGTTTGGTACAAAAGCCAGCTCAACAATGTTAGCAGAGCGGGCAAATTATGGACTGCCACCATTAATGTTAAAGGAAAACCCCAAGCTGTTGAAGCTAAAATTTTAATTGATGCCACTGAATTAGGCGATGTGATGGCTAAGCTGAAAGTACCTTACCGTTTAGGGATGGACAGTAGATATGACACGGGGGAAAGCTTCGCTCCGGAGAAAGCCAACGACATTATTCAAGATTTAACTTACGTAGTGATCTTGAAGGATTTTGGCCCGAAAGCTAACAAAACCATTAAGAAACCAGAAGGCTACGACCCTAAAGAATTTGACTGTTGCTGCGACGTACAAGATCCAGCATCTCATGACAATACACCAAAAATTGACTGCAACCAAATGATTACCTATGGCAAATTGCCAAATGGTAAGTACATGATCAACTGGCCAAAATGTGGTAACGATATTTACTTGAACATTGTGGAGATGAATGAAGCGGAACGCAAGGAAGCCTTAAAAAAAGCAAAACTGCATAGCTTGCGTTTCATCTACCATTTACAAACCAAGCTTGGCTTTAAAAATTTAGGCATAGCCGATGATGAATTTCCTACTGCAGATGGTTTGCCAATGATCGCTTATTATAGAGAGTCGCGTAGGTTAGATGGTAAAGTAACATTAACCGTTAATGATGTAGCCTCGCCTTACACTCAAAAAACCGCTTTGTACAGAACTGGCGTGGCTGTTGGCGACTACACCATCGACCATCATCATTTGAAAAATCCCGATGCGCCGAAAATCGACTTTGTAAAAATTAAAGTGCCTTCGTACAACATTCCGTTGGGAGCTTTAGTACCAAAAAACACTGAAGGTTTAATTGTAGCAGAAAAAAGTATCAGCGTTACCAATATTGTGGCAGGCGCTAGTCGCTTACAGCCAGTGGTTTTAGGTGTTGGTCAGGCAGCCGGCGCATTGGCGGCAACTGCAGCGTTGAGCAATACCGATCCAACGCAAATCAATATCAGATTGGTACAAAACGCTTTATTGGAAAGCAATGCGTACCTCATGCCTTTCATTGATGTAAAACCTAATGATGCATCGTTTAAAGTGATACAACGCATTGGTGCTACCGGAATTTTAAAAGGCACAGGTTTATCTTATAAATGGGCAAATCAAACTTGGTTTTATCCGGAACTTCCCGTGAGCGAGTGGGACTTGGTAAATGGGCTAAAATCATTTTATCCCGCTTTTGCAGAACTGAATCCTTCGGGAAATTTAGTAAATGCAGCATTTCTCGCCACAGCAATTAAAGAAATTGGCAAAAAGGACGTGAACGCATCGCAAATTATCGACTTTTTGAAGCAACAAAGCTTTGACAACCTAACCGCAGAAAGTAAATTAAGCAGAAAAATGATTGCTTATGCGATTGATCATTTCTTGAATCCTTTCCAACAAGGTATTGATTTTAACGGTATTCCAATTGCAAGTAAATAATGAGTAATCGCTTAAATAGCTTAGATGCCCTTAGAGGCTTGGCCATTTTGGGAATGGTACTTTCTGGGAGTATCGCCTATGGCGAAATAATGCCCGCTTGGATGTTCCATGCACAAGTACCTCCGCCAAACCATGTATTCAACCCTAATTTGCCAGGCATTACCTGGGTTGATTTAGTATTTCCATTCTTCTTATTTTCGATGGGAGCTGCGATTCCCTTGGCATTGAGCAAAAAAGTAGAAACACTCCCTTTTCATCAAATATTTATCCAACTATTTTCGAGGTTAGTCCTTTTAGTACTGTTTGCTATTTTTACTTTTCATGCTAGGGCTTGGGTAATCGACAAAGAGCCTCATCTAGGCACATACGCTATTTCTATTGCTGCTTTTGCTTGCTTATTTCTGATGTATGGAAATTGGAAAGCCTTTGTTAACAGTCAACTTGCTATTGCACTAAAAGTAATCGGCATTGCCTTAGCCATTTCATTTTTAGTATTTTATCCTTTTGCCTACGGCGATTTTTCTCTTTCAAAAAGCGATATCATCATTATTGTATTGGCAAACATGGCATTTTTCGGCGGGCTGATTTGGTACTTGACCAGAAATAAGACGATTTGGCGTATTGCAATCCTACCTTTTGTAATGGCAGTATTTTTAGCTTCAAAAGAAGAAGGCAGCATCAATCAATTCATCTTCAATTTATCCCCCGCAGATTGGTTTTATAAATTTTACTACCTGAAATACCTTTTTATCATTATTCCCGGCACATTTGCTGGAGAGTGGTTTTTGAAAGAAGGCAAAAATGAGGTTTCAGCTGATGGAACTAAAAAAACCATGTTGGCCATTTGCTTTTTATGCATCGCCTTGCTAGTAGTCAATCTTTGGGGATTATTTAGCAGGCAGTTAGAAATCAATTTGATCATTAATTTGCTCGGAAGTGTATGTTTAATGCTATTAGCTAAAGACATTAAACAAAATGAAATAGTTAATAATATGGTTAAAGCGGGCACTTACTTATTACTGCTGGGTCTATTTTTTGAAGCTTACGAGGGCGGTATCAAAAAAGATTTTTCAACCTATAGCTATTACTTCGTTTGCTCAGGACTTGCTTTTCTGATACTACTTGCATTTAGCTTGATTGAAAAAATGGGCTACTTTAAATCAGTGACCACCTTCCTAGCCAATAATGGCAAAAACCCCATGATTGCCTACACTGCAGGGAACTTGTTGCTTATTCCTCTACTCAAAATTACCACCTTATCTACTTGGCTGGATACCTTGAACACCAACGCTTTGTTAGGCTTCGGTAGAGGCGTAATTTTTACAGGAATTGTAGCACTCATCACCGTACTTTTTACCCGAATCAAATTTTTCTGGAAAACCTAAATCAATCAACATACTGTGAGCCAAACAACAAACAAATCTCTTAACCCTATTTTTTGGATTCCAAGCACTTGGTTTGCCATGGGTTTGCCCAACTTGGTTTTAGGAGGCACACTACTGTCGCTTCTTTATAAAAACATGGGCTTTTCGGATACCGAAATTACGGTTTATACGGGTATTATTATTTTACCATGGAGTTTTAAACCGCTTTGGGGACCATTTATGGAACTTTACAAAACCAAGAAGTTTTACATTTATGGTTCACAAATACTTTGCGGTGTGTTATTTGCCATTGCCGCTGGATTGCTGTTTCTAAGCAATTTCTTTGCTGCTTCGGTTGTAGTTTTTTTGCTCATCGCATTTTTAGGTGCTACGCAAGATATCGCCGCAGATGGTCTGTACCTACAATCGTTAAGTAATAAACAGCAAGCACAATACGTAGGTTGGCAAGGCACTTTTTACAACTTTGCGAAGCTATTTTCCAACGGAGGCATGGTGTTTTTGGTTGGCGTGCTTATTCCGCTTTACGGAAATACGAAAGCTTGGGCTACTATCTTATTGATTTATGCCGCAGTAATGTTCTTGCTTGGTCTGTACAACAAAAAGTTCTTGCCACAAACTCAAACGCAAGTACAAGTACAAACTAGCGCACAGGTTTGGCAAACGTTAAGCGATGTAATTACTTCCTTTTTTAAGAAAAAGCACATTTGGCTCGGCATACTGTTCATCGTTTTGTATCGCTTTGCGGAAGGACAAGCCATTAAAATTATGCCCCTGTTTTTCAAAGCAGACAAAGCCGTTGGCGGTTTAGGATTAAGCGAGGCCACCTTAGGCATGCTCACCGGAATTTACGGCACCATTGCTTTTGTTTTAGGTTCCTTAGCTGCCGGTTACTTCGTTTCCAACAAAGGCTTAAATAGAGGTACTTTATTAATGCTCTGCGCTTTTTTCAACTTACCGTTTATCACTTACGCATACCTAGCATTTACGCAAACCAGCAATTTGTTTATCATCGGTAGCGCAGTGGCCATAGAGCATTTCGGTTACGGATTTGGCTTTATTGGCATAATCCTATTTATTATGCAGCAAATAGCGCCTGGCAAATATCAAATGGCGCATTATGCTTTCGGCAGCGCTATCACCTATTTTGGCTACACTTTGGCGAGTATGATTAGTGGCCCCATCAGTGATCATTTAGGTTACAAAGACTTTTTCGTTTGGGTACTTATTGCTACTGTTCCAGCGTTCATTGCTACTTGGATTGTGCCTTTGAAAAAAGCAGAGGACGAAAATCTAACAGAAGAAATTAATGGAGAAGCTTAAATTTTTATTTGTCCTCCACTTACTCCTTGCTACGCAGCTTTTGAATGCGCAGGAAACTAATGCTGTAGATAGCAGCTACTTAAACGGACATTATACACAGCGACTGGATTTTTTCAGAAAGATGCCTAACCGAAAGGGAGAGATTGTCTTTGTTGGCAATAGTTTAACAGAGGGCGGCAAATGGCAGGAAATCTTTCAAAATCCACATGTAATTAACAGAGGGATTAGTGGCGATGTTACTTATGGCATTTTAGCTCGTTTGGATGAGGTTTTGGCTTCTAAACCTGCCAAGATTTTTATCCTAGCGGGGATTAACGATATGAAACGAGGTACGCCCAATGAGGTGATTTTGGCCAATTTGAAGCGAATGATCCTGATCGTAAAAACGCAGTCGCCAAAAACGAAACTTTACATGCAAAGTTTGCTTCCTGTAAACGAAGCCATGTTGCCAGACATTTACGCCAAGGTTAAAAATGCCAAAATCAATGCGCTGAACCAGCAACTGGAAGCTCTTTGTAAAACTATGAATGTGAGCTACCTAAACATTCATCCAGCTTTGGCAGATGAAAAAGGAAGCCTTAAAAAAGAATTAAGTATTGATGGGCTGCACTTGCGCCAGGCCAGCTATGTGCTTTGGGCCAAGGAATTGAAACGAAAAAAGGTGATGTAGGCATGAAACAGAATTCACAGGAAAAAAAATCAACGCGTTATTGCGTGGCAAGGGGCTTAAGCTTCGTTTTCATAGTAACTGCTTTTTTTAGCGCAGCCCAAGCGCAAAGCGTGAAAGTAGATAGCAATTATGCCAATTGGTATTACCTACAACGCATGGAATATTTTGCTAAAACGCCCATTCCAAAAAACGCTATCATTTTTTTAGGCAACAGCATTACCGAACGGGGCGAATGGCAAGAAATTTTAGCTGATAGTAAGTATCCCATCATTAACAGAGGTATAGGCGGCGATAACTCCTTTGGGATTTTAGCCCGCATGGATGAATTGGTGCAAGCCAAGCCCAAAGCCATTTATTTGATGGACGGCATCAATGATCAGTTCAGGAACTTACCACACGATGTGAGTATCTACAATTATCGCCGCATCATTAAAAAGATAAAGCGGGAATCGCCAAAAACTAAGATTTACTTAGAGAGTGCACTGCCCATTAACGAAGCACTAACAACAGAACCCTACACCAAAGGTAAAAACTTACGTGTGCCAACCTTGAATCAAAAGCTGCAAAAACTGGCTCAGGAAGAGGGTATTACCTATGTTGATATTTGTCCGCTTTTTCAAGATGAAAACGGAGTGCTGAAACCAGCATTTACCATGGACGGTATCCACCTCAAAGCTTCGGCTTACATTGATTGGATTAATTTTTTAAAGGATAAAAAGTATTTGTAAAACGGGGTTCGATAACCTTCATCAACATAAATAAAAAGAAAGAATGAGAATAACGGGAACTTTTATTGATGAGATTTCTCATGATATTCCGCACCAAAACTGGGGAAGAGAAGAGTGGGCCAAAGACTTCGCACACATGAAAGCCATGGGAATTGACACGGTAATCCTGATCAGAAGTGGCTACCGCAGGTTCATCACTTACCCATCGGTTTACCTACAAAACAAATTTGGTTGTTACGAGCCGCCGATTGATTTGGTGGAGCTGTATCTGCAACTAGCTGATGAACATGACATGAAATTCTATTTTGGCCTGTATGATAGTGGCCATTACTGGGATACAGGAAATTTACAGCATGAAATTGATGCTAACCGATATGTGATTGACGAAGTGTGGGCTAAATACGGCTATTACAAAAGTTTTGGCGGTTGGTACCTCAGCATGGAGATCAGCAGGAGAACCAAGGGCGCTACCGAAGCATTTAATACGCTTGGCTTGCAATGCAAGGGCGTAAGCAATGGTTTACCAACGTTTATTTCCCCATGGATCGATGGGAAAAAAGCGGTAATGGCTGCCGAAGCGAGCTTGACTAAAGAAAATGCAGTATCGTTAAAAGAGCATGAAGACGAGTGGTCGGAGATTTTCTCAGGCTTAAAAGGATCTATTGATGCTGTGGCTTTCCAAGATGGCCATGTAGACTATCACGAATTGCAGGACTTTTTCGAAATCAACAAAAAAATGGCTGATAGATTTGGTTTGCAATGCTGGACCAACGCTGAAAGTTTCGATCGTGATATGCCGATCAAATTTTTGCCCATCAAGTTTGAGAAACTACGCCTTAAGCTAGAAGCAGCAAGAAAAGCGGGCTACGATAAAGCAATCACGTTTGAGTTTTCTCATTTCATGAGTCCTCAATCTGCCTACATACAAGCTCACCATCTTTACAATAGATACCAAGAATACGCTAAGAATTTATAACATGAACAAGTACATAGATATATACAAAAATGAACTCTTAAATGAGATTGTACCATTTTGGAGCAAAAACTCTTTAGACCACGATGCTGGAGGTTACTTTACCTGCTTGGATGCCCAAGGAAACGTTTACGATACCGATAAATTTGCTTGGCTGCAAGGTCGTCAAATTTGGACCTACTCCATGCTTTTTGATAAAGTAGATGCCAAGCAAGAGTGGAAAGATATTGCTGAGTTAGGTGCTTCATTTATGAGAAAACACGGCAGAGATGCCAATGGAGATTGGTACTTCTCGTTCACCAAAAGAGGCAAACCGCTAGTGCAGCCTTACAACATTTTCTCCGACTGTTTTGCCGCCATGGGATTTGGTGCGCTTTGCAAAATCAACAATAGTAATGAAGATGCGGATATTGCGTTAACTACCTTCAACCGAATTTTGGAGAGAAGAAACAATCCAAAAGGCAAATACACCAAAGGTTTTCCGGGCACTAGAGAATTAAAAAACTTCTCTTTACCGATGATTTTGTGCAACCTTTCTTTAGAGTTAGAGCACTTACTAGATAAATCAACCATCAACGGTTTAATTGATGAAGTACTACACGAAGTGATGTCTGTATTTTATCAGCCACAGTCGGGATTGATTTTAGAGAACGTACACCACGATGGTAGCTTTTCCGATTCATTTGAAGGCCGTGTGGTAAATCCGGGGCATATTATTGAGGCTATGTGGTTTATCATGGATTTGGCAGTTCGAAAAAATGATACCGCACTGATTAACAAAGCGCTTGACATTGCATTTAATGCGCTTGAGTTTGGGTGGGACAATCAATACGAAGGCATCTTATACTTTAAAGACATTAAAGGGCACCCTGTGCAACAATTAGAGTGGGACCAAAAATTGTGGTGGGTACACGTGGAGGCCCTAGTTACCATGGCTAAGGGCTATGCGCTTACGCAAAATGAAAAGTGTGCCACTTGGTTTGAAAAACTACACTATTATACTTGGAACAACTTTAGAGACGCAGAAAATGGTGGAGAGTGGTATGGTTACCTAAATCGTAGGGGCGAAGTTTCATTGGCTGCCAAAGGCGGAAAATGGAAAGGATGCTTTCACATTCCAAGAGCGCTTTACCAAGTATATTGCACATTAGAGAAATCGTTAGTATCTGTTATTTAAGATTACAGAAATTAAAAAGAATTCGTGTGTCTTGTCCTATTTTTAAAAAAAATAAAAAAGTATAGATTTTTATTAAAAAAAAATAATA
This sequence comes from Pedobacter sp., assembly GCF_965249885.1. Classification (GTDB taxonomy): domain Bacteria; phylum Bacteroidota; class Bacteroidia; order Sphingobacteriales; family Sphingobacteriaceae; genus Pedobacter. The sequence continues at coordinate 1,803,508 of NZ_OZ252254.1, forward strand.
TCTTGCTTAAAATTAGAACCTGCCAATTTACCTTTCTCTGTGCTCTCGGGTCAATTGAGTATTACATAACCAAAAGCAAAACTATGAAGTGTTCGTACTTAAATATTCGACGAAGCACCAAAAGCAGCATGTATTTTTTGCTGTCGTTTACGCTTATGATTAGTCTTTTGGGATGTAAAAACCAATCAGATTCTGGCGTAGAAAATTATGTGCGCTTTGTAGATCCATTAATTGGTTCTGGAGGCCATGGTCATGTTTTCGTTGGTGCTTCCGTACCACATGGCATGGCTCAAGTAGGGCCAAACAACCTTAGCAAAGGTTGGGATTGGTGTTCTGGATATCACGACTCTGACTCGACAATTATAGGCTTTGCGCAAACTCATTTAAGCGGTACTGGCATTGCTGATTTGGGTGATGTGTTATTTATGCCAACAGGAAATTTCGAACAGCCAGATGCCGCCGACACAAACCGCACTGCAAATTTTTACTATAGCATCTTTAATAAAAAAAATCAAAAAGTTAGCCCGGGTTATTATTCAGTTAACTTAAATAGGTATAACATCAAAGTAGAATTAACTGCTACTGAAAGATGCAGTTTTCAAACATACAGCTACCCTAAAGACAGTGCCGCAAACGTAGTGATCAACCTGGCCGAGAGTGTACAATCGTTAATGGCTCGCAAAGGAACTACAGGCTCGTCATTAACTATTATTAACGACACAACCGTTGCGGGTTTTAGGAGTTCCGATGAATGGGCCCGCGACCATAAAGTGTATTTTGTTAGTGTTTTTTCTAAGCCAATTGTTAGCAAAAGCCTACTGAAAGGCCAGACTGCTGATGGCGGCAAAACGGCTACTAGCACTGAAGGTGTGATCAGCCTTTTATCCTTCGAAAATGATGGGAAGCCATTGATGATCAAAACGGGTATTTCTTATACCTCTACAGATGGTGCTGCCTTAAATTTGAAATCGGAAATTAAAAGCTGGGATTTTGCCGCAATCAAAGAAGAAGCTATCTCACGCTGGAATTCGTCTTTAGCGAGCTTCAACTTCAAGTCGAAAGATTCACTTACGAAAGTGAAATTCTACACGGCTCTTTATCACACGCAAATCTCCCCTTCATTATTTAGTGATGCTGATGGGAAATACAGAGGTGCCGACGGAAAAATATATCCATCAAGTGCCGACACTTACAGCGTATTTTCTTTATGGGACACCTACAGGGCCGTACACCCATTATACACCTTAACGGATACCGCTGTTTCCAGTTATGCCAATACCTTACTGCAAATTAACAGTCAGCAAAAACGCATGCCAGTATGGCACCTAGCAGGCAACGAAACTGATTGTATGGTTGGTGTGCACAGCATTCCAGTCGTAATAGATGCCTACCTGAAAGGCTTCAACATCGATAAAGAAAAATTGTGGAATGCCGTTAAGGATTTCGACAAATACGATCAAAATGGTTTAAAAGCCATACGGGAGCGTGGCTACATTCCTGCAGACGAAGAAGTTTGGTCGGTGGCAAAGGGATTAGAGTACGCCATAGACTATGATGCCATTGCAAAATTAGCCAAACATTTAGGCTACAAAGCCGAAGCGGAAAAATATGCGAAGCTTGCTAAAAGCTACCAACAATATTTTGATAAGCAAAGTGGTTTCATGAGAGGAAAATTAGCTAACGGTCGGTGGCGTGCAAACTTTAACCCTTACCACAGCTTACACCTAGAGGATGATTATGTAGAAGGCAATGCTTGGCAATACACCTGGTTGGTGCCTCAGGATGTAGAAGGATTGGTGGGTTTATTTGGCGGGAAAGCACCTTTCACTAAAAAACTTGATAGCTTATTTACGGTGAGCTCTGCTTTAAACGAAGGAGCATCCATAGATATTACCGGCATGATTGGTCAATTTGCCCACGGCAACGAACCAAGTCACCACATTTCGTATTTATACCCTTTTGTTGGCCAACAGTGGAAAACCGCAGAAAAGGTGCGCCAAGTTTGCAATCAGTTTTACAAGGCTTCTCCTGATGGCCTAATTGGCAATGAAGATTGTGGGCAAATGTCTGCTTGGTACATTTTTTCGGCATTGGGTTTTTATCCAGTAAATCCGGTTAACGGGCTGTTTGTTTTTGGATCGCCTTTGGCGGATGAGGTAGAAATTAACCTTAACAATGGTAAAAAGTTTAAAATAACTGCTCAATATAACAGCGCTGAAAACAAATTTATCCAATCAGTAAAACTGAACGGAAAAGCTTATACCAAAACCTATATCAAATACCAACAAATTATGGAAGGTGGTGAACTGAGCTATGTGATGGGGAGCAAACCTAATTACAACTACGGCAAAGAAAAAGCCGACTGGCCTGTCTCAAATCCTTAAACAGAACTGAATCAATAACAAAATGAAGCACTTAAAATTATCTAACCAAAACAAACCAAAATGTAGTACCGTATGAAAAGAGCTTTGACCTTAATTTTATTTCTAATTGCGGTAAGTTCAACATGCTTATATGCACAAACCACCTTAAAAGGAAAGGTTTCTGACAATGCTAGCCCCTTACCGGGCGTTAGCGTAATCAACAACAACACTAAGCAAGTTGTAATTACCGATCAGAATGGACAGTTTCAAATTCCTGTATCACAGGGAAACACCATTACATTTTCTTACATCGGGTATGTAAGCAAAACTATTAGCTACAGCAACCAAACTAGCCTTAATCTTGTATTGGATGCAGCCTCAACCTCGTTGGATGAAATGGTGGTTGTAGGTTACGCAAAACAGAAAAAAGCAACGCTAACAGGTTCTGTTTCTGCATTAAGCGGCGAGGAAATAGGCCAACGTGCCGTAGCTTCTTTGTCAACCGCATTGCAAGGAAAGATGGCGGGCGTTACCATTCAACAAACTTCTGGGCAGCCAGGTGCTGATGGATCAAACATCCGTATCCGCGGTATTGGATCTATCAACTCCACTACCTTTCCATTGGTTTTAGTTGATGGAATTGAGACGGATATCAACCAAGTGGACATGAACGTAGTGGAGTCAGTATCCGTATTGAAAGATGCGGCCTCTGCTTCTATTTATGGTTCAAGAGCCTCAAATGGTGTGATTTTAATTACCACTAAAAGAGGTAAGAAAGGCGATGTAAAAACCACTTATGCAGGTTACACCACCCTACAAAGACCAACCAATATGCCCGATCCAGTTTCTGCCTGGGAATATCTTCAAGCGGAGCTAAATTCATTGGATAACGCAGGCGTCTCGGTATCGCCTACACAAAGAGAACAGCAATTGAGGTTAATTGAGCAACAACGCACTTTGAAACCGGACAACTGGAATCGTTATGATACAGATTGGAAGGCCGAGACCATCAAAGACAACGCCTTTATGCACAACCATAATGTTACTGTAAGTGGCGGCGGAGAAAAAATCTCTTTCTTTGGTTCGGGATCTTTCCTTGGTCAGGATGGTTTAATTGTAAACAACAACTACAGAAGAACCAACCTTTTGCTTAATGCAGATGCCAATTTGTTAAGCTGGGCTAAGTTTTCATTAAACACTAGCTTGAGAGAATCGAACACACTTGCGCCAGGGGTTAATACGCCAAAAAGCATTATCAACAAAGCACTTTACATGTTGCCAACGTTATCCGCAGCTCGTGAGCTTGATGGAAATTGGGGCTACGGAAAAAATGGTGACAATCCAACCGCACAAGCTTATGATAGCGGTGAGCAAAAGTCAAAAGGTACCGAAACCATTGTTAATGGAACGTTAACCTTAACACCAATTGCTGGTTTTGAAGTTTTAGGCCAGTACTCTTACCGAACAGTAACCGGTAGAGGCAGAAGCCTGATCAAACCATATACTGTTTCATTAAAAGGTAATGTGTTAGGTAATTATCCTGCTCAGGATGATTTAACTGAAAGCTGGAACCAAACGATCAGAAATTTCTACCGTTTACAAACCTCATACGAAAAAACCATTAACAAGCATTTTGCTAAATTATTGGTTGGTTATCAGGCAGAAGACAATACCTTCACCTCATTTTTTGGTTCGAAAAACGGTTTTGAACTAGGCCGTTATTACTTAAGCAATGGCGATGGCGCATCAGCAACTTCAGGCGGTGGCGCTACCGAGTGGGCAATGATGTCGGGCTATGCAAGGCTTAACTACAACTACGCTCAAAAATATTTGCTAGAGGTAAACGGAAGGTATGATGGCTCATCGAGATTTACCAGAGATAACCGTTGGGGCTTCTTCCCTTCAGTATCTGCAGGTTGGGTAGTATCTCAAGAAAGCTTTATGGCTAAAACCCAAAAGTTCATCGACCAATTAAAATTGAGAGTTTCTTATGGCTTATTGGGTAACCAAGATATCGGTAACTACCCTTATGCCGCTACTGTTAATACCGGCTATGGCTATTACTTAGGCGATGGCAAAGAACTGGCTACAGGGGTGGCACAGGTGGCTTTATCAAACAGCAACATCAGCTGGGAAACATCAAAACAGTTTGACGTAGGTATTGACGTAGCGATGTTTAAAGATAAATTGACTTTAACTGCAGATTATTACGTAAAACGAATTGAAGACATGTTGTTGAGATTCCCGCTTCCGTACTATGCAGGGATGCAACCAGCATTTTCTAATGCAGGCAGCATGGAAAATAAAGGCTGGGAAATTGCCTTAGGCTACAAAAACAAAATCAACGAATTCAATTACGGCATAACCGTTTCTCTTAACGATAACCGCAATAAAATTACCGACCTAAGAGGACAAAACTCTCAAGACCGTACGCAGGTAGAGGGTTATCCAAATGGAGGTGTTTGGGGTTATTTATCAGATGGTTATTTCCAAAGCTGGGAAGATGTGGCCAACTCGCCAAAATTGAGTGGTTCAGCTCGTCCGGGCTTCGTTAAATACAAAAAAATCTACAGCGGACCGGGTGTTGACCCTTTATTGCTCGATTCTAGAGATATCGTTTATCTAGGCGATCCTTTCCCTCATTACGAATACGGCGTTACCTTAACCGCCGGATGGAAAAACTTCGATTTTACCGCTTTCATCCAAGGTATTGGACAACGTTCTGCCTTTTTAAGCGGGGTAGGTTTAAAACCATTTGCTAACGGCGCTAACTTATTTAGGCACCAATTGGATTACTGGACTCCAGAAAATCCTAATGCGGCTTATCCTATTTTAGTACCCGAGGCTAATGCAAACGATAACTTCGTTAAATCAGACAAATGGGTGAGAAATGCCAACTACACCAGATTAAAGAACGTAGTTTTAGGCTATACGCTTCCTAAAGCTACTGCTCAAAAACTCAAATTATCGAGTTTAAGATTATATGTTAGTGCACAAAATCTATTCACAATAAGCAATTTCTACGATGGATACGATCCTGAGGTAAGCTATGGCGGATCAGTTGGTGGAGAGTTCTACCCTATCATGCAAACCTATACTTTCGGACTTAACCTTAGCTTTTAATCTTAGACCTAATTAAAAATGAAAAATAAGATCATGAAAACCAGTTTCGCCATTTTAGGAGTAGCCGCGTTAGTATCGGCATCTGGTTGTAAAAAAGATTATTTGGATAGAGAACCGCTAAGCGACTACTTATCATCCAACTTTTATAATAACGAAGGCGCCATTAAACAAGGAGCTAACGGCTGTTATCAATTATTAAAAATGAACCATGGTGGCAGTAGCAACATCCCATTGTCAATACTCTGGGATATGTACACGCCTTTTGGTATCGAAAGGGCCGATAACGCAAGTATTGGCGTGGGCAGTGTTGACCTAAGAACCAACTACGCACAAGAGCTTACTTGGGCCAACCTTTACACTTCAGTGGCTCGTTGTAACTCGGTAATTAGCGGTGCGCAGCCTTACTATAGCGAGCTTAACGATAAAGCAAAACAATACGTATCAGAAGTTAGGGTGCTTAGAGCGCACTACAATATCCAGTTAGTCAGTCTTTTTGGAGATATCCCTTACTTTACCGATCCGGTAACTGAAGCACAACTACAAAACGTTGGGCGTACGCCTTGGCAAACTGCTGTTACATCCATCATTGCTGATTTGGATGATGCCGCCACCAATCTACCTTGGATTGCTACTGAATGGGGCCGTGTAGATAAATCGGTTGCCTTAGGCCTAAAAGCTCGTATTGCCTTATACGCAGCATCTTGGAGCAAATTTGGTTTTGGTAAAGATGCCGTTAAAGATCCTCAAAAAGCGACGGAGTTTTTCAGAATTGCCGCTACCGCAGCCAAAAGGATTATGGACGAAAGCGGCAGAGGTTTAGCCACCAACTACAATGACCTGTTTACCAGAGCAGGGCAGCTTAAAGCCGATACCAAAAGAGAAACCATGATGTTTATGATGTTCTCTGATTTTGGCGATAAAAACTCGCACTATATGTCGTTAGGTGAGCAAGTACGTATGATTGGCCAAAGCGGCAGGTTCCCTACACAGCAATTGGTAGATACCTACGAAACCAGCAACGGAAAACGTATTGATGAAGCAGGATCTGGTTACAATCCTAAAACGCCGTTCATTAACCGCGACCCTCGTTTAAAATACACCATTTATACGCAAGGCGATACCATTATTGGCAACACTGGAAGTAACAAGCTGAAGTTTTTGATGGAAATCTACAATCCACAAACTAAATCGTTTGATGCGCAAGGAAATGCAAGGTTGGTAGACAACTTAGACTATGCAGGCTCAGTTGCACAATTTGGATACGTACAAAGCGGTGTTGGCTTTGCTTGGAGAAAATACAATCATTTTGATGATGAAAGTACGGCCTTGCCTACCTATAACATTTTGTTAATGCGTTATGCAGAAATTTTACTGACTTACGCCGAAGCTAAAATTGAATTGGGCGAATTGGATGCTACTGTAGTTAATGCAATTGATCAAGTTAGAGCAAGGGTGGGCATGCCTTCAATTTTAGTGGCCGATCCATCAAGAGCTGGAAACCAAGACAAAATGCGTCAAATTGTACGCAGGGAGCGTAAAGTAGAATTGGCAAAAGAACAGTTGTACTTTTTTGATATGCGTCGTTGGAGATTGGGAGCGATCCAAAATGCGGAACCAACTTACGGCTATCCTTTAGCAACAGGTGTAAATACCACCACTAAAGTTTATCCTAACGGATACGACCAAGTAACCCCAGATATGGTTCCTTCCTTTGGTGGCGCAGGCTCAGAGCGTGATTTAAACGACGTTGCCAGCTACCAAGCTTACGCGGCAAAATTACGTACCAGAGATAGAAACCGTAAATGGGAAGATAGGTTCTATGTGTGGCCTATCCCTCAAACCGAACTCAATAAAGCGCCTTGGCTAGGACAAAATCCAGGCTATGGCCAATAAGATGGTATTATTCAAATCTAGAATTGAAAGTATGAAGAATATGAAATTTAAAACCATCCAGTTTATACTGTTACTGGTGGTAATTTTTGCCAGCTGTAAAAAGAAAGACGAACTTGACAGAAGTTACGAAGCGGCAAAAATTGTTGGCGTAAAAATCAACAACGAGCTTTTCACTCCAAGCTATAATGCTAACGTAGCTAGTGTGGTGGTGCCTGCAGGCAGAGACTTGTCAAAAGTTAAATTGCAGGTTTTAGTAGCCAATGGTGAAGTTATCGACTTTGAAAACAATCAAATTAGAGATGTACGCAAACCGCTTAACCTTAACTTAAAAGGAGCGGATGGCGCAGATGTAGGAACCGTACTAAAAATACAATCTCCTCCATTGCTATCTACATTTATCATCGAAGGGTTAAACATTCCAAAAGCTGATGTACACTTTAGCAGTACCTCCTTGATTGTACAGGTGCCAAAAAACACCAACCTTACTAATTTAAAAGTAACAATGGATTTTGTAAACGGTACTTTGGTTGATTTTACCAATGGCCAGGCTGCCGATTACAGTACCCAAAAAACCTTCAAAGTTAGAGGGGCTGATGGCGAAACCATTTACAGTTACGATTTTATCATCACTACTGAGCAAGTTGGCCCGGCTTCGGTACGCTCTATGACTATCAACGGCATCTCTACTGATTCGGTTGTGTTTGTAGCACCAAGCACCATCATTCCTTACGTAAAAGGAATTACCGATTTTTCAAAGGCTACCGTAACCATTGCAGCTGGTTTTGGAAACAGGATAGATCCTAGCTTTACAGGTACCAACCTGAATTTATTGACCTCATCTGAGAAAGTAAAAATTACCGGCTCTGATGGTATTGAAAAACAATTCACCATTGGCGTACCTCAGCTTTCGTTAAAACCTGTGTTTTCTAAAGATTATGCTGCCTTTGGATACCCTGCAAACGACTTAGCAGGTATAGCTCTTAGCGGAAGTAATATTGTGGTAGCCAATTATCAAGCGACGGCGCCAACCGTAATAGGTCCAAATTATTACGACTTAGCAGGTAACCAAGTTGGCGTACTAAACAAAACCGGAGTGGTAATAGCTAATAGCTTACGTAAAGTAGCTACGGACAGTAAAGGAGTAATACTAGCGGTTTCTTTAGGTTTAACTACCGTTGATCAAACCATCTATAAATGGGACAACGTAACAGCGGCCCCGGTACCATACATTACTTACTCTTCAGCGAGTTTAGGTTTAGGTACTACGGCATTTAGAGCAGCTGGTATTAACGTAACAGGTAGCTTAGATGGAAATGCGATCATCACGGTAGCCAGGGCGCAAAGCACAGATGTTTTCGTTTGGACGGTAACTGCTGGTGTGTTAAATCCAACACCTACCAAATATGCCTTCCCTTATGCTGCAACTGGCTTTTACTACAGCATTGAGCCAATGCCAATTGGAACGCCGGGCTTCATTGGTGCCGCAACTGGAACAAATTTCAACGGCATCATTGCTTTAGGCAGCACTATGGATGAACTAGGAAAAACCTCTGGACTATCGGCTTCCGATTGTAAAGTTTATAAACTAGATAACAGAATTTACTTAGGTTTTGTAGTGTATTCATCAGGAAAAGGCGCTTACTTCCGCTTGGCAGATATTACCGATAACAAAACTACTGCGGTACAAAATCCAATTATGAATGTATTAATGCCTTCTACCGCAGCAAATGCAAACGTTACAATGGACGTGGATATTGCTAAAGTGAATGGAAAGTTACATGCTGTTTTTGCATGTACCAACATTGGCATGCAGCTTTATAAGTTGGAACAATAAAACTAATGGGGACAAGGTTAGCGCTTTGTCCCCATTCTACTAATATTTTTAAAATGAAAAAGTTAACCATGTTTAAATTTGTTAATGCTTGCCTAGTTTTAGCACTGTTGGCTTGTGGAAAAGAGGATAAAACGCCCGAAAAAAGCGAAACAGAAACCGACCCAATTAACACTTTTTTTAAAAGCGAAATTAGACCCGACAAAACCAAACCTTGTTTCAACGGTGCCTATTACCGCAAAATGGTATCAAGTAAAGATGTTTGGTTGGGCATTGGAGGTAGGGTAACATTACCAAAAATTACTTTTGACCCAACACGCAATAATCCCGCTAAACCGGGCCAATATTTGGATAATCCGTCGGTTTATATGGGAGGCAGCATGGGCGGACAAGAAACAGACATCGGCTTAACTTGGGAAGTAGTGATAGAGAACGGTGCGGTAAGTACTGAGCGTAAAGCTTTCAGACCTTTTTTAAGACGCACTTCGCATTCTGGCGGACAAGCTGCTGCTTACGAAAATGCTCCAGCACAACCGGCGTATTACTGGTATCCAGAGGAAGAGGTAACCATGTCGGTTGAAATTGTAGCTAACGGAAAATTAAAGTTTACGGTAGAAGGCGCAGGCAAAAAGTTTGAAAAAGAGTTTGACGCAGATGGTTACCGACCAGGATCCATGGGCGAGTTTAAACGAGTAAATGCAATAGATCAGGTAAGCAACGAAGGTAAACCTGCACAAGTAACTAAAGCTAAAGTAGAAAATTCAAAGTGGTTGGAAACGTATCTGCTGAGAAGCTACGAGGGTAAAACCATTAAAGTTCCAGCGCATAGTGGCCGCTTAACGGATATGAGATGCCCTGCAACTAATTATTTCAGCATTGTAGCATCGGAAGCAGAATTATTGAAAGGCGGCGAAACGGTAAATATCAACGGGAATGGATATTAAGAAAAAGATGTTAAAGAAATCAACTATCGCCCTAGTGGCAATTATAACTTTGGTAAGTTGTGCTTGTAAAAAAAACGAAGCCTCCTTACCTCCTACTAAAACAAAATCAGATCCGCATTTTGCCGGAACTTGGATTACCAATGTGGCTAGTACAGCGCTTGATTCAAGAGCAAACATTCAGGAAGCTGTTGCCACCTGCAAAAAAAGCGGCATCAATAATATTTTTGTGGTAGTTTGGAACCAAGGACGTACGCTTTATCCAAGTACAGTAATGGCCAATTTATTTGGTGAAAGCGCGAAGATAGCTTCAAAATTTCAGGGCAGAGATCCGCTTCAAGAAATGATTGAAGAGGGACATAAGGCTGGCATAAAAGTACACGCTTGGTTCGAGTATGGCTTTGCTGCTTCTAACAATCAAAACGGCGGTCTTATCCTCCAAACTAAACCACAATGGGCGGCAAAAGATAGCAATGGTAATTTACTGACCAAAAATGGCTTCGAATGGATGAACGCCTTTATGCCAGAAGTACAGGATTTTATTTCATCGTTGGTGCTAGAAGTAGTTGAAAAATACGATGTTGATGGGGTGCAAGGAGATGATCGTTTGCCAGCATTACCTTCAACTGGCGGATACGATGATTATACTGTGAATTTGTATAAGGCGCAACACTCGGGAGCTAACCCACCGAGCGACTATAAAAACACGGAATGGGTAAATTGGCGAGCAGATTTATTGACCACTTTTTTAGGCAAGCTTTATCAACAAGTTAAAGCCAAAAAACCTAAAGTAATGGTTACAGTTGCGCCAAGCGTACACCCTTGGGCAAAAGATGAATACCTGCAAGATTGGCCAAACTGGTTGGATAAAGGCTACGCCGATTTGGTAATCCCTCAGCACTATCGTTATGATATTGCGTCTTACAAATCAACGCTAAAGCAACAATTAACCTACGTTAAACCGCAGCATAAATCTAAATTTTATCCGGGAGTATTGATACAAAATGGCACTTACAATCCAACGGATGATTTCTTTAAACAAATGATAGATGCCAACCGGGCCGAGGGAATTGTTGGAGAAAGTTTTTGGTTTTTTGAAGGTGTTAAAAAGTTCCCTACCTTTTTTGAAACTTATAATAAGTAGTGGTTTAGCTCAATTATTTGCATGAGATTTTTTGTAATTTCCTTTTTTATTTTTGCCCATTCCTGTTGCATTGCCTCAGAAACTCCTCAAGCCATAAGGGGAGTTTGGGTGCCCGCCCCTAAGTATACCAAAGTAATGCACAGTTATCAGCAAATTAAAAATTTTGTGGGCTTGTTGGATGAACTCAACTTTAACGCCATTTATTTGGTGTCTTATGCCGAGTCGAAGACGATTTACAAAAGCAAGGTACTTCAAAAATATACCGGCAAACAAGTGCTAGATTCTACTTCGCTCCTACAGCCTTACATTGGCAAGTACAATTCGCCAACAAACGATCCTGTAAAAGATTTGATTGTTTTGGCTCATCAAAAAGGAATAAAGGTATTTTTTTGGTACGAATATGGTTTTATGGGAGATATCAAGGAAATGACCTCAAACCATCCGCTGTTAGCTAACAATCCAAAATTTTTAGCCCTCGGCAACGATGGAAAGCCTGCCAATTATCACCAAAAAGATTATTACTTTAACGCTTACCATCCTGAGGTGCAACAGTATTTGTTGGAACTCATAAAAGAGGGCATCAGCCTGTACCCTGAAGTGGATGGGATACAAGGAGATGATCGGTTACCTGCAATGCCTAAAAACTCCGGCTACGATGAGTTTACCGTTGCCAAATACAAAAAAGAACATGCCGGCTCTGCTCCACCAAATGATTTCAACGATACCGCTTGGGTGAACTGGAGATTGGATATCCTGAATGACTTTGCCGGTAAATTATATAAAAGTGTAAAAGCACAGAACAAAAATGTGATGGTAAGTTTTGCGCCTAACCCATTTCCGTGGAGCAAGGACAACCTGATGCAAGATTGGCCTAATTGGATTAAAAACAAGTATTGTGATTTGTTAGTGGTACAATGCTACAGGTACAGTGCCGATGCCTATAAAGCGACGGTAACTGAAGCCAATACCATCGTAAAGCAGAACAATCCGAACCAACTATTTGCAACAGGTATCATTTTGATGGAGGGCGGAAATATCAAGATGACGCCGGAGCTGTTAAAGCAGCAAGTACAAATCAATCGGAGTTTGGGCATCAATAACGAAGTGTATTTCTACAATCAGGCATTAGAAAACGACACTATTAAAACTGCTTTTAAAGAGATCTATCCTCAAAAAGCCTCTTTTCCAAAGAATTAATTGGGTTTGATAAAAACAAAATTCATGAATGGTACACAAGTTTGATTTCTTTGCTTGCACCATTCATGAATTAATATAAAGTTTTGGTTCTAATTACTTGTAAGTAATGCGCTTTTAAACTTCATTTTAAACGCAAGCAGCTTCTAAATCACCCTGAAAGTTACAGAGCCGTACCTGGCATTAACCCTCACATTTGATGCTCCGCCTCTGCCAACACTTCCCGTGTATTCTTTGGTCGAACTATAATTACGGTCATCATCATCTCCCACTTTCCTAGCCGTGATATTTTCACCAGCTTTAAAGCTAGAATAACTCACGTTTGTATTAAAATTCCCTCCGTAGTTAGCAGCAAAACCCAAGGTTACGGTGATATATTCTGTGTCTAAATTCACAATTTTACTACTAGCAGCAACCTGATCAACGGTTAACCGTCCGCCGTACTGTGATTTGGCGGTAAAATTGCCCATCAATTTACCTACTCTAACAGCAACATATTGCGACGTCAAGCTTAAATTTCCCGCCTGTTCAATAGTTAAACCACTACCATATTGTACTTTAATTCCGGCATCGCCTTTAATAGTTCCAATTTTAACAGAAGCATATTGAGCGTCTAAGTCTAAATTATCCACCGATGAAATGCTTAAACCGCTGCCATATTGTTGTTTAATGTTAGCGTTGCCCCTAATGTTTCCAATACGCACCGTAGCATATTGAGCGTTAAGATTTAAATCTCCTATAGACGCAATACTTAAACCACTGCCGTATTGTTGTTTGATGGTTGCTTTATTCACATCTTTTAAATCAACACTGGTGTACTGTGCCGAAATAAAGTTGTTTACATTTTTTAAATCTCCAGTAATGAGCTTACCGTATTGCACCTTAAGCGCAGTTGGTCCCGAAAAATCGGGGATTTCTAGGTTGCCATACTGTTGAGTAGCCGTAAGCGCCACGTTTGCTGGAAGGTAAAGCGTCATAAAAATTTTTACTTCCCTGCGCCATCTTCTTCCATTTCTGCTCCCATTTCCCCAGTTACCATTGCGATCTTCCATTTGCGTTTTGAAAACCGCTTCATCATCATTTTTTGTCGATGTGATGGTCACATTGTCGATGAGTTTTTGCGCTTCATCTTCCGTATTGGCAAATGCTCTAATATCTGCGTCTAGTTTTACTTCGTTCTTTTCCCAGGTTTTAACAATGATATTTCCGTAGATGTTCGAAACATTCACTTTATCTCCTCTTCCCAAAGCATAGGATTTAGAGAACGATTTGGTCTTCTGCGGATCGTCATATTGATCTTGCTGTGTTCCAGAAGTGCTATAACTACGGGTATCATACACCGTTTTACCATCGGTGGTTTGTTTACTGTGTGTAGTTACGGTAGTACTCGTATTGCTGTAAGCCTGTACTTGCGGCACAGCAGGTTGTGGTGGCGAAGGCAAATTGCCCACTTGTGCGTTTACTTGCATAACTAGCCCAAACAAGGCTGAAATGCTGCATATAATTGTTTTCATTTTGTTTAATTAATTGGCGGAGCCACTCGCTTCAATTCCGTTATTACCGACGTCGAAAGAAATAAGGCGATTAAATAGAGTTCTCCTCTTTTTTATATTGATTGACTTGATTGATAATACTTAATTGTTGGCTAATCATTTGAAATTGAATTTCCAAATTTTTCATCATCGCTTTGCCTACCAATGCTTTGTTCGGACTAGTTTGCAGCTGTTTTTTGAGCTCTTGGTAATCCTGGTCCAACTTCGATAAATCGTCCATAAACTTTTTATACAGCTCCGGATTTGTTTGCGAAAGTACCTGTAAGCTATCTCGTTTCTCTTCAATTAAGCTGGTAAACTTCACTTCTGTTTTACCCAGCTTCGGATTAATATCCGCTACCATAATTTCAGCACTTGTTTTTTTGTACTGGTAGCCAAAATAAATGCCCATAGTTAAAATCAACATGGCGGCAATACTCATCCATTGATACATGCTAATCGTTTTTTTTTGTTGTTTCTTATCTAATTCTGCTGCTATTTTGCCCCATAACAAATCTGATGGGCCTTTAGCTTCAAATTCTTTTTTGTGATCTTTTACAAACCCCTCTAATTTATTTTTCATCTTGCTACTCCTTTCATTACCAATAAACTATTTAACTTTCTTTTCGCTCTCATATACTGCGTTCGCGATGTATTTTCTGTAATTTTCAATATATGTGCAATTTCTTCGTGGTCATAGCCCTCAAAAAGATATAAGCTCAGCACCACTCGGTAACCATCTGGCAATTCTGCCATTGCACTTCTAATGGCTTCTACTTTTAAATGCGCCTCTTCCACATCTGGCTCCTGCTCATCGGCAACATCAACCTCGTCTACACTAACGGTTTCCATTTTACGTTTGCGCAAATAATTGATAGACCTATTAATTACGATTTGTTTTAACCACAGCCCAAAACTTGTTTCCTGTCTAAAATCGGCTATCCTGTTAAATGCATCCAAAAATGCCTCCTGCAATACATCTTCTGCTTCGGCATCATCGTTAACAATCCTCAGTGCCACGTTGTACATAGCAGTGGCATACAACTTGTAAATCTCAAATTGTGCTTTGCGGCTTCCCTTACGGCATTCGGCCACTAAATCAGCATGCTTGTCTATGTAAACAGTTTCCAAATTTGTAACGTCTTCTAAGCGTTCTAATCAAAAGACAACGAGATTTTTAAAACGTTGCATCTTGACACAAAAATATTTTTTCATTTTGGAAAAGCAGTTAAACGGCTACTATTTCTGTCAATCCCGCTTTCCGCTAAAATCTTTTTAAACTTCTTGTCATGCTGTATTTGCCGAAGGATATTTCATCTCGAAGCATAGCACATAATTGTCGGCTTCAATAAAAAAAGTATTTCCGCTTCAATCGGGTTTAACTAACAAAAGGCAATGCAATAAAAAGCAAGTTTCAAGTTACGGTACTGCGTTATCTCCCTCGGGGAAATATGCCCAACGAGCAAAGAGGGCGCTAACCCACCAATTTTAAAAACCCTATCTTTGCCACATGGCACGTATCATGGCTTTCGATTATGGCACCAAAAGAATTGGTATTGCCGTTACTGATCCTTTGCAAATCATTGCAACTGGATTGGACACCATCCACCCTAAGGACATTATCGATTTCATCAAAAAATATGTATCAACTGAAACCGTTGACGCATTTGTGCTAGGTGAACCTAAACAAATGGATGGCACACCTTCCGACAGCTACCAACACGTAAAGGGATTTTCTACCCTTTTGAAAAAAAACTTCCCCGGCGTTCCGCAGCATTGGGTGGATGAGCGGTTCACCTCTAAAATGGCACATGCTACCATTATGCAAAGTGGGCTCAAAAAAAGCGACAGACGAGACAAGGAAAGAGTCGACACCATATCGGCCACAATAATTCTGCAATATTTTATGGAACAAAACCGTTTATAAGCACAATGATTAGCGAAGAATTACAACAACTTCTCTTGCAATATTGCGAACCTGAAGACGAACTTTTACAACATATTGATAGGGAAACGAATTTGAAGGTATTGATGCCTCGTATGCTAAGCGGACACTATCAGGGACGTGTATTGAGTATGCTTAGCAAAATGATTTCGCCTCAAAATATTTTAGAAATTGGCACCTTTACCGGTTACGCAACCTTATGCTTGGCCGAGGGACTAAGTGCCAACGGTATCATTTATACCTTGGATATCAATGCTGAACTGGAAGATATGGTAAGAAAAAATTTCGCCAAATCTCCCTTAAATTCAAAAATCAACTACATTATTGGCGATGCTCAAGAAAGCATTAAAAACATTAAAGAAACTTTCGATCTCGTTTTTATTGATGCCGACAAAAAGAACAATGGCACCTACTATGATTTGATTTTCGATCAGGTGCGCCCAGGAGGCTTAATCATTGTAGACAATGTACTTTGGAGCGGTAAAATTGTAAAAAACGCTCAAGATAAAGACACGAAAAATATCAGTTCATTTAACGATAAAATAAATGCAGACCAAAGGGTAGAAAAATTGATTTTACCTGTAAGGGACGGTCTGTTTGTAATTAGGAAGAAATAACGTCCACGCTGCCTGGGGTTTTTCTTCAGGTGAAAACCATTAGCAACCTTAATTAATTTTGCGTTCTGGGAATTGCAGTGGGGCCCGAATTAAATTTCATAGCATGAAAAAACTTTTGCTCATCCTTGTTCTTGTAACCAACTATTTTTGTGTTGTAGCGCAAAGCACCGAGGAGTACATTGAAACTTATGCCGATGTTGCGCAACGCCTGGCAGACGAACATCATATTCCGGCAAGCATAATTTTAGGAGTAGCCATACACGAATCTGCTGCCGGCCAAAGCAAAATTGCTCGTTATCTCAATAATCATTTTGGCATTAAGGGCAAAAACTCTAATACCGAAATTCGCTCGGCCTACAAAGATTTTCCAACAGTTGATTCGTCCTATGCACATTTCATCAGCTTCTTAAAAAGTCGTGACCATTTCAATTCACTCTTCGAAAAATACGACCAATACGACTTTAAAAACTGGGCTAGGGGAATACAAAGAGGAGGATATGCCCATAGCAGAACTTGGTCGTCGCAAATTATTGCACTTATACGTAAATACGAACTGTTCCAATACGATAACCGCCCAGAAGATTACATAGAACCTGCCGAGCCTGCACCAGTTTACCGGGGCAAAAAGAAAACCAGTAAAACTTATACCGTTAAAAATGGAGATAATTTAGGTATCATTGCCAAAAAAAATCATACAACGGTTAAAGCCATAAAAAGTAAGAATAGCCTTAAATCTGATGCCATTAAGCCGGGGCAAAAATTAAAACTGTAGTGCCAATATGAGTAAATACAAATCACTTCTTTGTTTCGTAATTTCAATTGCATTTTTTAGCTCTTGTAAAACTCGGCAGTATGCCAAAAACAATAAACAAATTGAAAAAACGGCAAAAAAAGACAACCCTAATCCAATATCTTACACCACACTTTCTTACATAGAAGCTTTCAAGGGAATCGCTATCGAGGAAATGAACAAATACGGCATCCCCGCCAGCATTACCTTAGCGCAAGGCATCTTGGAATCGGGTAGCGGCAGCAGCGATTTGGCACAGTACGCTAATAACCATTTTGGCATTAAATGTACATCAGATTGGAAAGGCAAGGCTTATTATAAGGATGATGATCAGAAAAACGACTGCTTTCGGGTGTACAAAGATCCTCGAGAATCTTACAAAGACCATTCGGAATTTTTAAAACGCAAGCGCTATGCTTCTCTTTTTGAACTGGACAAAAACGACTATCGTAATTGGGCGCTTGGACTAAAAAATGCAGGCTACGCTACTAATCCAAAGTACCCAGACCTGCTCATCAACCTCATCGAAAAATATCAACTACACCAGTACGATCAAACAGAAAGTGAACGTGAAAAACTAGCAAGGGAAGACAAAGTTTTCAAGGAAATCAACGCCAATATCCCTAACGAGAAAAAATTGTACACACCCGTTCCGGTAGCGCCAAAAGATCCTCCAAAGGACTTAGAAAATGGAAAATATTATACTGTACAACAGGGCGATACACTTTATAAAATCAGTCAGCTCTACAAAATAATGGTTGATGATCTTAAAGCCCTAAACCAGCTTAGCGACAACAACATTAAAATTGGGCAAAAACTATTGGTAGTTAAATAATGTTAAGGGCTTAAGCGCAAAATATTTTATATTGTAGCTTTGTTGGCAATGAGATTTTTACTGTTAAGTATATTGGTTTTTAACGCAATGATAGGTTTTGCACAGCAAAAAGCAGTGCCAGGCTTTGTTGTTGATAAAGACACCAAACTACGCTTAGCAAAAGTTTACATCTACAACTCTTCTATCGACGAAGGTTTTTACAATAACACTAAAGGTGAGTTTTTGGCCAATGTAAAGCAGGGCGATACTCTATTTGCCGCATTAAGTGGGCATGCAATGGATACGGTTGTTTACCGGGGGCAGAGCGCCATTGTTTTCCAGTTACGCTCCTTAGGCATCCGCTTAAAGGAAGTGAGCATTTACGGCAAAGCCAAAACGCCGCAAGAGCTTTACAAGTCCAAACTGGATGAATACAAATACAAACTAGACAAAGGTAGCAGTAAAGATTTGCTCAACTTAGGTCCGGGCGGTGTTGGATTAGGGATTGACGCCATTTATAATTTGTTAAGTAGAGAAGGCAAAAACGCCCGACAGTTGCAAAAAATACTCGAAAAAGATTATAAAGAACAGGTTATTGATTATCGTTTCCGACCAGATTATGTTCGGGCATTAGTCAATATCAAAGACGAAAACCTGCAAGATTTCATGGCTCAATATCGTCCCACTTACCAATTTGTACTAAGCGCTTCAGAATATCAATTTATTCAATTTGTTAAAAATAGTTATGCTTCCTACAAGCGTAACCCAAGTATGTTTAGGCTGCCTACGCTCCCTAAGTTAAGCATTGATCAATTGTAATGGCTTTATTTATTGTAGTGCCCAAATTGCCTGCGGCCGCAATGGCCATTTATCCTTTTATTTTAGTTAAGAAAAAGGCGTACCAGGATAATGTTATTTTGGTTAATCACGAAAAAATACACCACAAGCAGCAGTTGGAATTATTAATCGTTCCATTCTACTTAATTTACGTAGCTAACTACTTGTTTAATTTGGTAAAATACGATTCTCATCAAAAAGCCTATCAACAAATTGTGTTTGAAAAAGAGGCCTACGCTAATGAAAACGACTTTAACTACCTTAATAACAGGAAACCGTTTGCTTGGCTAAAGATGAGATAATACAACACTTGGTTTTCGAGAAAATCAAATCCGCACTTAACATTTCATATTTTTTTACGTTATTTTGTATGAAAATGAAGCGATTATTACTCACTTTTTTTGTTTTTACGGCATTTTATATTCCTTCTTCAGCTCAAGAGATAGATACTGTTCCTTTTGTGTTAAAGGATCTGGAGATTAAGCTAAAACGAAATCCCCTTCCTTCTAGAATTGGCATAGTCAACTTCGAACGGGCTGATCTGAAACCTGCATTGGTGCAGGCAAAAATTAACTATTGGAAAACTAAAGCTACTATTGGTATTAATGCAAATCAGGCTTCATTTAGCGACAATTGGAAGGGTGGCGGTGTTAATTCAATCGCTATTGGCGGCTTGTTAAATTATAAGGCCGAGTACAGCAAAGAAAGCTATAGCTATACTACCGAAGTAATTATGCAGTATGGCAAGGTAAAAAACAAAGGTCAGCTGCAAAAGAAAACCAACGACCGTATTTATTGGGATAATAAAGCTGCGGTACAATTATCTAAAAATTGGTATTTCTTTGCCTCATTAAGTTTTGAATCGCAATTTGACAAAGGTTTTTCTTATTCTAAAGATGCACAAGGCAACGAACAAGCGAAGCTGATTTCAATGTTCATGTCGCCAGGCTACTTGACCGAATCACTAGGTTTTGAGTACAAACCGAGCAAAGTTTTCGCTACCCGTATAGGTACCGGTACCGCACGCCAAACTTTTGTACTCAACGAAAATACCAACAGGTTTGGGGTTGACCCTGGAAAAAAAGTAAGAAACGAACTGGCTTTCCAAATTGTGAGCAACTTCGAAAAAGAGGTGGTTAAAAACACGATACTGAAAGCCAAATACAACATGTTCATTCCTTATGATAATTTTGGTCATATCGATCATCGTTTGGATATGGTAGCTACCGCAAAAGTAAACCGTTTCATGAACGTGTCATTAACCGGGGTAATCCTGTATGATAGGGATATGGACTTGAAAGTACAGAAAAGTCAGGCACTTGCTTTAGGTTTTAGCTTTACTTTCCCGAGGTAATTTATTTGAAGCGCAGTAGCCGTACTCCTATTATCTTCACTCCCGCCATTTGTTACAATCTTTTTGTGAAAGTTGCCGTAAACACTTAATGGAGTGCATCAAAAAGTATTTTCACGGCTGTCGGGGCTATTTAACTTAGGCTTACTTAAAACCGTTCCTTTTACAAATCGCATTCACATTTTCTCCAGCTAGTTGTTATTGTTCAACATTTGTATACTCATAGGGCTTTAAATTCCTTTTAAACAATTTGGATCACAGATTTAGCGATAACACTTTGGAATAGCAAGTCTGGAATAGCAGCGATAGCGGCATTTATACATGTTCTCGTCATTGCGAGGCACGAAGCAATCCTAATGCAATCGGTTTTCTGATGCTGTAAGATTGCTTCGTGTCTCGCAATGACGACAGCTGTAAGGGTTTTGCGCTCTAAACCCGATTGAAGTTGTTACTGTTCAACATTTGTAATGTGTAGTAGCATTTCCGTCCCTTTTAAATAATTTGGATCACAGCTCCAGCGATAATACTTTGGAATTGCAAATCTGGAATAGCAGCAATAGCGGCGTTTATACATGTTCTCGTCATTGCGAGGCACGAAGCAATCCTAATGCAATCGGTTTTCTGATGTTGTAAGATTGCTTCGTGCCTCGCAATGACGACAGCAGTAAGGGTTTTGCGCTCTAAACCCGATTGAAATGGAAAGCCCGGATCCCGATTGCAAAGAGGGAACGGACTTGTAATGAAAAGCGGGACTGCTGTAAGCGATGAAACACAGGTTGTGCTTTTCTAAAAATTTAACTCATCAACCCTACGGTAGTTTGTAAAAATCGTTACACTACAATCGTAATTCGTAAATTCAAAATCGTAAATTATTAATACCTTTGCCTTTCATAAAAATTTAACTATCAAGCAATGTTTGAAAATTTACAGGATAAGTTAGACAGGGCGTTTAAAGTTCTTAAGGGACAAGGAAGCATTACTGAAATTAACGTGGCAGAGACCATGAAAGAAATCAGGAAGGCTTTATTGGATGCGGACGTAAATTATAAAACCGCCAA
Organism: Pedobacter sp.; assembly: GCF_965249885.1. GTDB lineage: Bacteria > Bacteroidota > Bacteroidia > Sphingobacteriales > Sphingobacteriaceae > Pedobacter. The sequence goes on from NZ_OZ252254.1 coordinate 1,824,941, forward strand.
AACTTTTACCGATCAGGTAAAGGAAAAAGCTTTGGGCTCAAACGTATTGACCAGCATTTCGCCGGGTCAGTTGCTTACCAAAATTATGAACGATGAGCTTGCTGCCTTAATGGGCGGTGAAGCAACCGAGTTGGATTTGAAAAATAATCCGACGGTGATATTAATTGCTGGTTTAAATGGTGCGGGTAAAACTACTTTCACCGGTAAATTGGCACTTTACTTAAAAAGCAAAGGCAAAAAACCTCTAATGGTTGCTGGCGACGTTTATCGTCCGGCGGCGGTTGACCAGCTGCAGGTTTTAGGCGAGCAAGTGGGTGTACCGGTGTACGCCAATAAGGAAAGCAAAGATCCTGTAGCGATTGCCTTAGAAGGTATTGCCGAAGGTAAAAAGAATAACAACAATGTAATTATTGTTGATACCGCGGGGCGTTTATCGATAGATGAGGCGTTGATGAACGAGATTTCGGAAGTGAAGGCACAAACTAAACCTCACGAAATTTTATTTGTAGTGGATTCGATGACGGGTCAGGATGCGGTAAATACAGCGAAAGTATTTAACGATAGGCTTGATTTTACCGGCGTAGTGTTAACCAAGTTAGATGGTGATACCCGTGGTGGTGCGGCGCTTTCTATTAAATCGGTAGTGGATAAACCAATTAAGTTTATTGGTACTGGAGAGAAAATGGAAGCGTTAGATGTTTTCTACCCAGATAGGATGGCATCGCGTATTTTGGGCATGGGCGACGTGGTTTCCTTGGTAGAGCGTGCCCAGCAGCAGTTTGACGAAAAGCAAGCAGCCGAGCTTCAAAAGAAAATCCGTAAGAATAAATTCGACTTCAACGATTTTTACAGCCAAATCCAACAAATCAAAAAAATGGGTAACATGAAAGATTTGATGGGCATGATTCCTGGCGTTGGTAAAATGATGAAAAACATTGATATCGATGATGATGCCTTCAAAGGAGTGGAATCTATCATCCAATCAATGACGCCTTATGAGCGTGAAAACCCGGATGCTATTCAGCAAAGCCGCAAATTACGTATCGCTAAAGGATCTGGCAATAAACTAGAGGATGTTACTAAATTATTGAAGCAATTTGAGGATATGAGAAAAGTGATGAAACAATTCTCGAATCCTGCTGCGGCAGCAAAAATGATGCGTAACATGCCTAAAATGCCACAGAGATAAGTTAAAAGTCAAAAATAAAAAGTTAAAAGCCTGAGATATTTATAAGAATCTCGGGCTTTTTTGTGTTCGGTAGTGGAGCCCCTTTGGGGGTTGGGTGTTTAATCTTCCAGCACAACTGCGGTGCCACTTGCAGTTACCATGAGCATGCTGCCGCCGCTACCTACGGTTTCGTAATCTAAATCAACACCAATTACGGCGTTGGCACCCATTGCGGCTGCATATTGCTGCATTTCGCTAACAGCTGTATTTTTGGCTTCGCGTAGTACTTGCTCGTATGAACCCGACCGACCACCTACGATATCTCTAATTCCTGCAAAAATATCTTTAAAAAGGTTTGCACCTATAATGGTTTCTCCTGTTACAAGGCCAATGTATTTCACTACTTTTTTGCCTTCTACTGTATTTGTTGTGGTTACTAACATAGTTTTCGTTTTTTATATTTTGATGAAAAAATACACTTAATGTTACAAAGCCACTACTAACGCATTTACGAAGCAACTTTACTTTTTACTTTTTACTTAATAATAAGTTCAAGAAAAACAGCTAATTACATTTTTGATTTAAAAAAATCTATATTTGTGTTATGAAATGGACGTGCCTCACTTTGGTTTTTTTTACTGCAGGATTTTATTCCTTTGCACAAAACCCTAATTTCCAAGGTGCAGAAACAGGCAATAACCATCTTTCCGTTAATATTTCTGTTGTGGGCAGTCCCGCATTTACCGTAGCCGATAGTTTCTTTGATGAGGCCGAAAAATATGAACGTTCCGGCGACTATGATAATGCTGTTGCGCTTTATAATCGTGCTGCAAAAGAATATCAAGAGGATAAAAAATACGCTAGGTACGGCGCTACCTTAATTAAGTTAAGCAATACACATTTAGTGCTTTCCAACTATGCCGAAGCTGAAAAAATAGTATTGAAACAAGTACTTAAAAATTATACCCGAATAGGAAGCAGATCTGGACAAATGGCAGCTTACCAGCAATTAGGAAAAATTTACTTAGCCGCCAACAAACTTCCTCAATCACTTTGGTTTTATACGCAACAAGGTATATTGGCACTGCAACTGAATGATAAAAGCGCCTACATCGAATCTGTTATTGGTATTGCTTCTGTGAAGATTAAGAAAAAAGATTATCAGTTAGCTACAAAAGACCTAAATAATGCGGAACTACTTTCGAAAAATGCTAACATCGTAAAGTACAACCAAGCTATTAAAAGCAACAGAGCCATTATTGCCGAAAAAACTACCAAACGCAAAGTGTAGTTTCTAACGAATACCTGTTTATGGGTATACTCCAACTCCTCTCGTCTCTTAATTTTATCTAAATAACCTCCACTCATGAAAACAAAGCTCAACCCAGTTTATGTGTTAAGCACTAGGGAACTAGAAATTATACAATTGATTACAGAAGAATACAGCAATGAAGAAATTGCTAAAAAGTTAGCCATCAGTAAACGAACTGTAGAAACACATCGAAAAAATATCTTTAAAAAGACTAAAGTAAAGAGCGTTGTTGGCTTGGTAATGCTTGCTGTTAAAAACAATTTAATTACCTGATTATGCGTTCTTTTTATAATCTTTACAAAAAAGATACAGACTAAACCTGTATCTTTTTTGTTTAATTAAGAAATTGGTATCATATTGGATAATGATTTGATAAGAATGGACTTTAAAACAGTTAGAGAAATGCTGAAAAAAATATTTGCCATTACCTTTACCGCAGCAGTTTTAGCCTGCACAGCGGAGCCAAAGGCACAAAAGCCTGTGGAAGGTATTCCCAACATAAAACCAGACGAACAGCAAAGTTTGGTAACTAAAGAGGTGGTTGGCCTGCTTGAAAATTACAATTATAAGAAACCAAAACTGAACGATTCTTTATCATCAATCATTTTTGATAGGTACATTAAGGCATTGGATCCGTCAAAATATTACTTCTTAGAAAGTGATATTAAAGATTTTGAAGCCAATAGATATTCCTTGGATGATGATTTTAGAATAGGAGATCTTAGTACACCGTTCTACATTTTCAATGTGTATTTAAAAAGATATAATGAGCGTGTGAATTATTCTATTTCGCAAATCAAAAGCAAGTTCGATTTTAATCAGAACGATACCTATGTTTACGATAGAAGTAAATTGCCTTGGGCAAAAACTACCGCCGAACTAGACGATTTGTGGAAAAAGCGTGTAAAGTATGAATTGGTGAACCTTAAAATTGCAGGTACCGACGAAGCTAAAAACGTAGAAACGTTAACTAAGCGATATGCAAATTTAAAATCGCAGGCGGCAAAATTCAATAATCAAGACGTATTCCAAATTTTGATGGACTCTTTTACCGAAGCTGTTGATCCACATACCAATTATTTCAATCCGCGTAATGCCGAAGCTTTCAATCAAGAAATGTCTCGTTCATTAGAAGGTATTGGTGCAGTATTACAATCGGAAAATGAAGTAACTAAAATCGCTTCGATTATGCCTGGTGGCCCTGCTTTTAAAAGTAAAAAGTTAAATGCTGGTGATAAAATCATTGCAGTTGCGCAAGGTGTTGATGGCGAATTTGAGGATATTGTTGGCTGGAGAATTGACAATGCCGTTTCAAAAATTAAAGGCCCAAAAGGTACTACGGTTCGATTGAAAATTATCCCGGTTGGGCAAGAACTTTCTTCTAAACCACAAATTATCACCTTGGTTAGAGAGAAAATCATTTTAGAAGAGCAATCGGCTAAAAAAGTAGTTAAAACTGTGGAAAGCGATGGAAAACCATACAAAATTGGTATCATTAAAATTCCTGCTTTTTATGCTGATTTTAAAGCTGCTAATGCTGGAGATCCTAATTATAAAAGCACAACGAGAGATGTACGTTTATTGATCGACACTTTAAAAAACAAGGATAAAGTAGATGCGATTGTAGTAGATTTAAGAGCAAATGGTGGTGGTTCGCTAAATGAAGCTATTGATCTTTCTGGATTATTTATTGGTAAAGGCCCGGTGGTGCAGGTTAAAGATTACAGAAATAGCGTTAAAGTTTATAAAGACGAGGATAGCAACATTACTTGGGACGGCCCAATGGGTGTGATGATTGATCGTTTAAGTGCTTCGGCTTCTGAAATTTTTGCTGGTGCTATACAAGATTATGGTCGTGGAATTGTAATGGGAACACAATCTTATGGTAAAGGGACCGTTCAATCATCTATCGACTTAAATTCTTTAATGAATTCCTCAATGTTGCAACAATTGGCGGCTTTATTCAAGAAGAAAGAAGGAGAGAAAAAAGCAGTAAATGTTAAAACCGATATCAATTCGCCAACGGTAACCATCGTTGATAAAAATGGTGTTCCACAATTAGGTCAAATTAACCTAACTATGGCTAAGTTTTATCGGGTTAGCGGCAGTAGTACGCAACATAAAGGTGTAATTCCTGATATCAACTTCCCTTCTATCTATCCTTTAGATAAAATAGGTGAAGATACTGAACCATCTGCCTTGCCTTTCGATATGGTAAATCCATCTACTTACAGTGTAGTTTACGATTTGAATACCGTAAAAGCTAACTTATTGAAGCTACACCAAAAACGTATGGAAAAATCGTTGGATTACAAAATGCTGAAGGAAGATATCGCTGAAGGAAAGAAAAGAGAAAACGAGACTTCCGTTACCTTAAACGAGGCGAAATTAAAAGCTGAACGTGACGCACTAGAAGCAAAATCTTTAGCTAGAATGAATCAAGCTCGTGCTGAGAAAGGTTTGCCTCCAATTAAAAAAGGTGAAAAAACACCTAAGCAAGAAGCTTCTGATTTTATTGAAGATGAAAGTATGAACATCATGATTGACTTCATGAAGCAAACCGAAAGCATGAAATTGAGTAAAAACTTAAATAGAGCCGGAACTAAGTAACTATTGTTGCCGGTTCATCAAAAAGCGATAGAAATTTCTATCGCTTTTTTTATTTGTGTAAAACTGCGTTAAAATTAAACTTCACAACCATTCTCATCACAACTATTAGTATCAGTTGTGTTTAAGTTTTTTAAGGATGAGTTTTTCTGCGCTGCCTTCCACTCATTATAGCTTTGCGTAATAGCTTCTTTAAATGCCTCCACAGGTTGTGCTCCAGATAAAGCGTACTTTCTATCCATTACGAAAAAAGGAACGCCCCTAACGCCCAATTGTTGGCTTTCGTAGATATCGTATCTTACTTCTTCTTCAAAAGCATTACTTTCTAACATACTTTTTGCTTCAGCAGCATCTAAGCCCAACGCTTCGGCAATTGTCAATAAGGTGCTTAAATCGTCAATGTTTTTTGCTTCTTCAAAATGCGCTTTAAATAAAAGTTCCTCCGCTAAATCTTGCTTTCCATTTTTCGCCGCAAAATGAATCAACCGATGAGCATTGAAAGAATTGGCGGGAATACTCGTTTCAAAGTCTAACTTTAATCCCACGTTTCCAGCCATTTCGGCCACTTGTTGCGTCAACTGTTTAGCCTGCGCTAAGCTCATTCCTTTATTTCTGGAAAGATATTCGTACAGATTTTCCCCCTCTTCATTTTTATAATCCGGATTAAGCTGATAGCTTTTCCAGTCAATCTCTATTTCTTGTTTAAAATCAAGCGCATCTAATGCTTGTTCTAAATGTCGTTTACCAATGTAGCAAAACGGGCACATCACATCCGACCATATTTCTATTTTCATTTGTATTTCTTTTACGCTACAAAAGTAATCCGTTAATAAAAAATCTAAGTTGATTTACAGTCAAATAATCAGCTTAAGCTGATATTAACCATTTAAAGATTTCTGGTTTGTACCACTAATCATTTAATCTGAAAATTGCTGTCCATTAGAGAAACGGTCATCCTTTCCTTATGCCTAAAACCTATGGCTCTTTGAAATTTTAATTTTTTATATTCTTCAGGTGATAAATTTTTTTGAGCTCCGGTTTTTTTTAATAAATTAGTTTCAATTACCTACATCACCTATGAATAAATTATTTTGCTTCACAGTTTTAACTGTGCTTTCCTTTTCCTTATATGCTCAAAAAATTAAGGTCAAAAACGGAGAAATTCTAGTCGACGAAGTCCCCTTCGGTCGCTTCGAAAAAATCAAAGACTTGCTTAATGGCAATACTTATCTGCTTAAATCCTTAAGCGATTCGGTGCTATTATCCGTACAAGAAAAAAGGGTTAATTCCATCATTGAACAAAAGGATCTGGTTTTTGATTATCTATTGGTTTCGTTTCCTACAAAAAACAATGCGAAGGCCGCAATATCTTCAGATGAAATTTTGGCGATAAATAGTGACACTTATTTCGCAAAGCATTTTATAGATAGAAAGTTTATCACATCCGAAGGACTTAACCACAAAGTAGTAGACGCGTTCTTACTTGAACATAAGGATACCATCCCAAGTTACATCGTGAAACATTTAGAAACTGAACGAAAGCAACTGGAGGAAATGGGCATAATTGTAGAAAGAGACCGTCAGAAGTCCGTTGAAGTATTTTCAAACAAACCTGACGAAGTTGTCGTGTTCAGTAAAAGATTTTCGCGGAAAAACTATGATATATACCAAGATAAGGTACTCATAGGACACGCCAGTTTTTACAAAAGCCTTGAATTTGGAACTTTTGCTGCAAAAGATGATAAATTAGTGATTTACAACATAAACAGAATTCCCATAGGTAGATTGGGCACGCATACGTTTGGCAACCTTAAAATTTATGCTATAGGACTAACGACCTCTAAAAACAATTTAGATCTTGATACTAAAACCAATCCTTCTCCAGAACAAATTTTAATTTCTGTTGCGAAATTTTTCATTTCTAAGAATGCTCTTTAAACTATAATCAATTTATCTATCTTATGAAATTCACATTTATACTCGGATTTGTTTTTCTATTTATTACAAATTCGAGAGGACAAAGGTTGCAGTACGATAACCTTAACGGCAATATTTTCGCGTATCCCACAAGCTTAGTTTATCCGCGTACGTACAACGCCACCGTCGAATTAGAAAACGGCGCAGCTGCTTACTGGGGTGGAATTAATGAAAATTGGGTGGTTAAAAATGTTTTATGTTTAGAATCCCTCAGTTTAACAGAATTAAACCCATCCATTATTATAGAATTAAAGCTGTTTAGGCATACCGGTATGGAAAGCCCCGTTTTTGATAGCGGTAAGAAAGTGTATAACTTTAAAGGCGCCACCCCATTATCGCTGAAAATAAAAACCGCTGGCGGGTTGGTCTTATTATCCATTGATAAAGATGACCCCAGGTTTATTTTCAATTTTGAGCCTTCTACTGATGCCCTGCTCTTAAAGCAGCTGTATAAAGCATTTTACACCTCACTACTAAACAACATCGCTCAAGAAGTCAAATCGAAGGTTGACATTAGCGCCAAGCCCATTAAAGGTTTAGCATACTTTTATATCAATCCAAAGGAAGTAGAACTTACCGAGTTTATTGAGATGTCTGAAAAAGTTAAAATCTATTTTAAATCGTTTCCTCTATCCTATAGTTATACTTACGATTTTATTGGGAACAATAATAACGTTCAAGAAGCGATTTCATTTTGGAGAACAAAATTTTATTCCGTTTCCTCTGAGGACAAAAAGCTTAGAAGAACTAAATTCTTAACGTCTTATAACCTTGCACTTGCTTACGCTATAAATGGAAGCATTGATTCGGCAAAAAAATGGATCAACATTGTTAAATCAGATGAGGTTAAAAAGGTGTATAACGCATACGAAAGCACATTAGCACTAGAAAATTTTATTTCGTTACAAGAAGGCAATCTAGAAAATTTTAAATCTGCCGATGAGCGAATTAAGCAGATGGCGTTCAATCCATCAATAAAAAATAAAAATATCGAAATTTCAACTAGTCGCTCCTTTAAGCCAAAGTCGTTGGAAGCCCCAATCAAAATGGCTGTTGAAAATGTTTCTGGTATTGCAGGGTATGTTTATAAGTCAGGAAAAAAGACTTCAGGAGTATTTATTGCAGATCCAGCTAAACCTTTTGATTATGCGCTCATCCGATTTAAAGCAGATGATGATAATGCAGTAAAATCAATATCAGCAATGACGACGGATAGCATTGAAGTAGCGACAGATAAGTTTATTGCAACCAGCAATGTATTTTCAAAGGTACTGTTTGATCATGCCAAAATTAGGCTGACGAAAACTCCAAGTAGTGCCTACCAAGTTTTCATTAAAAAAAATTCCACACAGATCAATAAATTTTTCCCCGGATCTGAATCACTTAACAAGTTTCTGTCAAAAACATTCAACGATTGCGACTATATAAAAGCTCAGCTAGAAGCTGGATCTTATAAAAAACAAACCAATGAACAAGGATTGATGAGCGCAATTAACGACTATATTAACAATTGTAACCTTTAATTATCTTCTTATGAAAAACATTAATTATTTCCTCCTATTCCTCCTTTTTTTAAACTCCTCATTAAAAGCACAGGAAAACTACGATCCTTTTCAATTGAAAGGAAAAGGCTTTCTGATGCTAAAATCTGGCGAAAAATATAATGGTGTTGCAAGATACAGGGTGTTAAATGACTATGTCCATTTTTTCAAAGAGTTTGGTGATGTTGAACAAATGTATAAAATTAAAGACGTGCACAGCTTTAGTATTGGGGACTCTATTTTTTATGCGAAACAAACTAAAGGAGCTGAAGTTTCGTTTAGTAAAAAGCAAACGTTTATGTTGTTAAAAACAAGCCAAAATGGCCGATTAAAGCTATTTGAGAGAAAGATAGTTGAAGACGAGCCTGGCCTTGCCTCTTTTATTGTATATAATGATCCAAAAATAGTAACCGATTATTTTATTGAAACTGCGGAGGACACTCAGGAAGTTTTTAGTGTAACTGGAATAAAATTCATTCCCAATTTTTCAAAAAAGGTAAGTTCTTTAGTTGCTGATTGCCCAGAACTTGCAAAAAAAATATCAGATAAACAAGAAGGCTATGCCGTTGACCTAAATCCGTTAAATCAACTTAAAGGACTGGGTCTTGGGAAAAAAGGAGGATTAAAAGATTTGATGAAAAAAAGCGTAACGCCGGAAGGTCCCGCTGAATTAAACAAAGAAATAAATAAAAATTCGTCGGAATTTGTTTGGTTCAGAATTATTGAAGAATACAATAACTGTCAAAAAAATTAGCCAGATAATGGTGGTAAGGTCAACTTCCTCTTTAACAAAATCAAAGAGGAAGTTGACCTTTTTATATTAAGCGTTACCTTATTTGTACAATTGGTTAAAATAAAAACGGTGATAATTTCCAGACCAAAGTAGAGCACCCTATATCTTCCGCTTATATACAGGCCAAGTTTTAAACTAGAGGTGAAGCAACCAAAAAAATTTACTTGATATTGGCAATATACACAATATAGGGTTCCATGATTATTACACTTCTAAATCTTTTAGACTTTTTACCTGTATTATGAAATCCCGGTAGCTCATAAGAGCTGGAGTTGTCATATTGTTTCTCTGACACCAACGCTATGGCTGAATTAACCGCAGCATTAAAGCTAATTAGCGGCTGTCCGCTCTCATCTCTGTGTTTCACACTTTCGGGTGAACCCCCATATATTAAAATAGGTATCACCACATCATATTTTGTATTTGCTCCTAAAATGGAAGAAAAATCAATTCCGGTTAACTTGTTGTAATTTGGAAACAGTACGTATGCTAAACTGTCATTAGCTATAACCTTAGATGATATAAACCTATTCCCTTTTTTTTCGATTTTTAACATGAAATTTAGAGAATATATTAACAAACTATCTTTGGGGTAATTAAAATCTGAAAGTACGTTATGTACCTGTTTCCATATCTTGTCCTCCGCAGAGGAATTTTGTTGCGCATTTGCATTATGCAAAATAAAAACAAGTAATATTATTAATAATTTTCTCATTTGATTAAGGACATTTAGTACCGGTGTATCCCGGATTATTAATAGGATCGTTTGTATTCCTTTCCTGTTTGTTTATATTACTTTCAGTACTATTTAATATTATTAGACCTCCTTTTGCCAGTGCCAAAGCTCTAACAGGGTCATAACTTGGATTAAATTCCAAAATTATATCTCTTAATCCATTAACAAAATTACTATATGCCATTGGCCTCCCTTTGGTGTAAGTCTTCCGGAAAGCGCCATAAATTTCTCTTGAAAAACAAAGTCTCCAGACCAAGTTTTCAGCTTACCGCTAAAGTCTCCTACAGACTTGTAATGAAGGGCTAGAAAATCCTGCCCCGTGCCTGAAGTGGACATATAAGATCCATAGAACACTTTGCCTGTATTGCTATCTAAGAACAGCAGCAACTTAATGGAGTGACGCTCCGACTCTTCTTCCGGACGCCCCAATTTTTCCTATCCCCAGTTACAAGCAGCACCTCCTTATTCAACAGTCCCACCTCATAAACCAGTCGACCTTCTTTTTTACCTACATATACATTATCCCAGTTTGGCTCAAGCTTGCTGAAGGGATTGTCATCCGATATTTTGAGGTTGGACTCATACCACTGTATTAGTTTACCCACTTCCTTTCCGTCGGGCTGGCCTTGCGCATTAAATTCCTTTTTACATGAAAGGATTACAAGTAAGGCAATGAATGTCGCCAGCAGCCATGGTGTTGGCTTCTTAAAGTTAAATTTAGATTTCACGTTAGATTTGTTTGAGTTATTAATTTAGATTTATGAAACGCTAAACCAAATATAACATATTCCATTAAGTTGTATACTGCTGATATTAGTTTCAGTAAAAAAAACGGGCAGTCCAAATTGAACTGCCCGTTAAAAAATCAAATGTTGACCTTATTTGTACAATTGGTTAAATAACCATTTAAACGTGCCATGAGTTTGTGCCCTAAAAGTAATTTCGGGACCGAAGGCATATAGCTTACCTTTGCCATAATCTGCTTCGAAAGCTGCTACGCCATCTTTAAGGTAGGCTTGTCCCCAAGCCCAACCGCTACGTAGTGGCTTATCGCTATCAAACCAGGCCAAAGGTTTCACTTTTCCATCTGTGGAGGTAATTTTAAAAACTGGACTGTTATCAAAATACACATCGGTATTTTCATCTAAACCCCAATTAGCGGCTAATTTAGCATCGGTTTTAACACTTAAAACACTACCTGGAACATAAAATTTCTCGTTAGATAAACGCTTACCATCTGCTGTTAAAAGTGCATTTTTTACTGGCAAGCCCAAATGAGCTGCTAAGTTAGTTGCCGATCCAATGGTTACGATATTTCCCCCATCTTCCAAAAATGCTTTCAATTGAGGAATTGATTTTTCGGCAGTCATTCTTCCTACACGAGCTTTAAATTCATCAGGAATATTCTCAACTGCCGGAGGATTGAAACCTCTTCCCCCCTCGTTACCAAACGCAGGCACCGAGCCGCCAACCATAATCAGTACATCGTATTTATCTTTCAATTTGCCAGCATCAATATCTGGCGGATAAACCACCGTAACATCATAATGGTATTGCTCCATGATGAATCTAATCCATCCTGAAGGCATTGAGCCTCCGTAGGTATCCCAAAGCGCAATACGAGATTGTTTTACCTTAATTGCAGACTTCGGTTTACTAGCAGCGGCAACTTTCATCCCGAAGTTATGCTCTGCTTTATTCAACGCCGCCTTAGCACTGGCCGATGCCGGAACGTAAAAAGATCCATCATTAGGGTTTCTCAAAACTTCCACACCTGCTTTTAGCAACTCATTTACCGCCAAATAACTTTCATTAGCTTGTGCGCTTAACGCATATCCGCTTGCGCTTGGTAGTGTTTGTGGTGTAGCTTTCAGCAGCTCTCCCAATGGCATTTTCTGGAAAGGTCCGTCAAAAGCATTTAAAACACGGTCAAACTTTACGTTCATTAAATAGGCTAAAGTCCAACCCGCAGCATCGTAAGGCGCCACCGGTGGTCCACCTTCGTATTTAAAATCATTAGGATGATCTTGTGGTTCGAACATATCCAACACATGTGGCCTAAAAGCTTGATCAGTTTTAACAACGTAAGAGCCCGCCGGATACTTTTTACCCTCAACAGTAAAAGCTGCCGTTGCCTTTTGCACCACAACTCCAGTTCTAATCAACGCATTTAAAAAACGGATGGCGGTTGTGAAATCTGGTTGATCAGCAGAAAGGATATAACCTCTTGCATCTCGATTTTTAGGATCTTTCATTACTTCATCGAAGTATTTCGGATCCATTCCTCGCCTGTCGTTATCGGTTTTGCTTGCTTTTGCCGCAGCATTTATTGCCTCAATTTTTTGTGGCGAGAACGACCAAGTATCTTTAGTTCCTCTATCGATAGAGTTTTTACCCATTTTAAACATATTAAACAACAACTCATCGTGATAACGCTGAGCGTAATTTAAAACCGCATAGTTTAAAGAGATGGAGTAATCTATGGCATTTTTGAAGTACCACTTCCTTGGCGTTACCGGATTTGGTGAGTCACTATTTGGCAATAAACGCGATGGTACCAAAGGAATTTCCATTGGCGTTGGGCTTCCAACAATTTCCGTTAACAATCCCACCATGTTGTGGAAATAGGTAGTAGTTCGCAAACCTCCGTTATACCAAGTAGAAAATACTGACCCTCCACGTTGGGTATAACCTGGTTTATCTTCAATATTCAGTCTATTATGCATTGCAGCACCTACAGCGTCTAAGCTGGTAAGGATAATTGGATCAAAAACATAATTATGTGGATCACGGAATGGCGGGCCGGCAACCACGGTACCCGCAGGACCCGCTTGGTGATGGTTGTACATAATTTGAGGATTCCATTCAATGAATAACTGGCGCCCCATGTTTTGAGTTTCTTTAAGGTTCAGCATAAAGAAATCGCGGTTATTGTCGTGCCCTGCGTATTTTTGATATAACCTTGGCAATCCAGCTAAAGATCTCTTCTCCGGAGATTTCTCCCTCATATACCAATCGCTTTGTAACTCTTGGCCATCCGGATTAGCATGCGTCATCAATATAATCACATCGTCCAAAATCTTGGTTGTTTCAGCATCATTCCTGCTCACCAAGTTATAAGCCGTTTGAATTAGTTGATGCGCACCAACCGTTTCGTTTGCATGTAGGCCCCCGTCAATCCAAACAATTGCTTTGCCTTGTTGTGCCAAAGCTCTAGCCTCTTGGTCAGTTAAACCTTCGGCCCTAGCCAACTTTTGCGAGATTGATTTGTACTTCTCTAGATTTTTGTGGTTCTCTGGCGACGTTACAATTAGCATGTATTGGCTTCTGCCCTCTTCGGTTTTGCCAATATCAACTAATTTTACGCGTTTTGAGCTTGCAGCTAGTTTCTTAAAATAAGCTTCGGTTTGGGAATAATTGGCTAATTGATAATTATCGCCTATGTCAAACCCAAAATGTGACTTTGGCGATGGGATTTCCTGCGCAATAGCATTAAAACTGCTTGCTGACAAAAAAAAGCTAATTACCAAAGTACTTTTTCTCAAGTATCTTTTTATCATCTTGTTTTATGTTTGATGGTTAAACCAAATATAGGACAGATAAATTGGATTATAGGACCTCATTAAATTTGTTACAAGAAGTTGTAGAGAGACGATTTATGAGCTTAAGTATTTATACGGTATATTTGGGAGCGAAATACGGGCAATATGACATTAGCATTATATAGGAACTAACCGATGGTCTAGTTTTTGCAAAACTTGGTTAAATAGAAAACGATTATGAACAGACAAATCATCTTAGCAGGCTTTATTTTGGCTAGCATTTTAGGAGCCTGTTCCGCTACTAAAAGCCCAGAATTACAGAAATATGAGGCGAGGCAACAGGTATTAGAACTTAATACAGATAGGAATAAGTTAAAAATTGAATTGGAAAAAGAACGTATAACTAATGAAAAGTTACAAAAGGACGTTGCTGATTTGAATAAAAAAGCAGATAAAAACACTTCTAAGTTTTCTGCTTCCGACCCTTCATCTACAGCTAGTGACGCAAAATCAACAGCTCGTTTATTAAATGACGTTGAAAAAGCGAATAATAAATTAGAAAAAAGCGATAAAAAAATCAAAAATCTTCAAAAGGATATTGAGAAATTGGATGACAAGATTGGAAAGCTCAACAAGCAAATTGAGTTTGTAGATCTGAACAAACAGTAAAGCTTGAATTATTGAAGCACCGAATTGATTTCGGTGCTTTATTTTTTTGCTATCTTCGTTATGATGAAAGAAGAAAACCTTACAAAACTCTCTACCGAAGATCTGCAGAAAAAAGCCAAATCACTTAAATTAGCTACTACTTTGCTATTTGTTTCAATGTTGCTTATGCTGATCTCTGGAATTATTTTAACTGCAAAAAAAGGCTTTAGTGCATTGACAGTAACCCCTGTTAGCTTTTTGCCGCTAGTTATTATTTTTTCAGCGCAGTTAAAAAAAGTAAATGAGGAGTTGAAAAAGCGAAATGCTTAATCAGATGCTAACACTAGTAAATTAGCAAATACAAGTAAACATAAACAATTGGTGCTGCGATAAGTAGTCCGTCGAACCGGTCTAAAAATCCACCGTGCCCTGGTAAAAAGCTGCCTGAATCTTTAACGTCTAAACTACGTTTAAGCATAGATTCCACTAAATCGCCCAAAGTTCCGAAGCAGGAAATTATTGCTGCCATACCTGCCCAAACAACTGGCTGTACATCGGTAAAGGCATACGAAATCACAAGTGCAACTACTAGGCTAGTAAATACTCCACCAAAGAAACCTTCCCAAGATTTTTTGGGTGAATGTCTTTCGAATAGCTTACGCTTACCTAATTTCATTCCAAATAAGTAAGCTCCAGTATCATTGGCCCACAGCATCAATAAAAATGCTAAAGGAAAATGATAGCTGTAATGCTCAAAATTAATGAGAAATCCCAAAGAATAGAAAAAACAAAATGGAATGGTAATATAAATGAAGCCTACAAAAGTGTAGGAGATATTGGCAAAAGGTATCTTATTTTTCTTGTATAATTCTGCTATAAATACCGCAAAAACTAACGGAATTACCAACAGCAAATATTTTAGTTCAAACCTAAAAAAGTGAAAAGCAGCGGTAGTTAAAAAAATAAGTGCTGCCACGCCAACTCCTATATTTCGATGTGGGCGAATCCCTCCTATTTTTACCATTTTATAAAACTCCAATAACGCTATCAAACTTAATAATAAGTAAAATGCGGTAAATGTGTAGGCACCTAGTAAAATAGAACCTAGCATTACAATGGTGAAAAAGAAAGCGGTAATTGCTCTTGTCTTCATATTTAGTTTTTAGTAGTAGCGTTTGTAGCTACATTATGGGTGTTGATTAATTGTTATCTATTGCTGTTTGTTGTTTAGCTAAGCTTACTCGTTGTACCAACCTAAATAATGCAAGAGTTAGTACTGCGCTAATTATATAGCCGTAAAAAGGCAAGTTCACATCATCTACATCTGTATAAGGTTGATTATGCATTTGCAAATAATAGGCTACACAAACGGCATACGCATTATTTAAAAAGTGCGCAAAAACGGCATACCAAATGCTTCCAGTCCAATAATAAACATAGCCAAATGCTGCTCCCAACAGTAACCTTGGTATAAAGCCGAAAAATTGCAAGTGTATCGCCGAAAATATGATGGCAGAAATCCAAATAGCAATGTGCGGATTGGTTTTAATGCGGAATATGGTTCGCTGCACCGCCCCTCTAAAAATAAATTCTTCACATATTGCAGGCGTTACTGCAATCACAAATAAATTAACGATTAAATCCCCGGCATTTTTCATCTTCAGTATGGCTTCCGTAGTTTTAGCTCCAGCATCTTCCAAAAATCTCATCCAATTTTCTAAGCCTTTTAAAAATTGTGGAAATACCATTTTTTGGTTCCATTCCATAGCCAAGCCCATTACAGGCATCCAACATATAGATAAAATAGCGACCAATATAAGTAAGCCTGGCTTAGGAGCTTGCAAACCGTAAAAGCCATTCACGCTCTTCCGCTCTATAACCGATAATAAAACTGCCGGCGCTAGAAATAAACCTAATTGTTGTGCTACCAATACAATTTTAAACTCGCTAATAAATCTTAGGTCATTTGTAGTTACCGCACTTACTCCTTTTAAACCGCTTTTTAAATAGACAATGGCAAGGCCTATGACCATAAATAAAATCACCCCTCCAAAGGCGAACAATAGGAGAAATAGCATTTGTAAAAATGGGCTATTCTCGGGCTTAACGTTGGCATTTTGATACATTTTTATTTTTATGCGTAACTTTGCGAAGTTTTAATTGGCTTTGAAGATAGAAAAATGTCTGTAAAGATAGGAAATATTGATTTAGGAGAGTTCCCTTTATTGTTGGCTCCAATGGAAGATGTGAGCGATCCTCCTTTCCGTTATGTATGTAAACAGGGGGGGGCAGACATGATGTATACCGAGTTCATTTCCTCGGAAGGTTTGATTAGGTCGGCTGCGAAAAGCAGGCAAAAGTTGGACATTTTTGAGTATGAGCGACCGATAGGCATCCAAATATTCGGTAGTGATATTGAAAGCATGCGTGAAGCTACGGAAATAGCTACCATGGCCGGTCCCGATTTGATGGACATCAACTACGGATGTCCGGTTAAAAACGTAGCGTGTAGAGGTGCGGGATCTGCTTTACTGCAGGATATTGATAAGATGGTAAAAATGACCCAAGCTGTGGTAAAAGCTACACACTTGCCTGTTACCGTGAAGACTCGCTTAGGTTGGGATGATAGCACAAAAAACATAGAAGAAGTTGCTGAACGTTTACAAGATATCGGCATACAGGCTTTAACCATACATGGCCGAACTAGGGCACAACTGTATAAAGGAGAGGCCGATTGGACACTGATCAGGGAGGTAAAACGTAACCCTCGAATTAAAATTCCTATTTTTGGTAATGGTGATATTGATAGCCCTCAAAAAGCTGCAAACTGGCGCTTAGAATATGGTGTTGATGGGATGATGATTGGTAGGGCTGCTATTGGTTATCCTTGGATTTTTAGGGAAATAAAGCATTTTTTTGAAACTGGCGAACATTTAGCTGGCCCAACAATACAAGAACGTGTGGAAGCCTGCAGAACACATTTCATTAAATCTATTGAGTGGAAAGGGCCTAAAGTTGGGGTGTTTGAGATGCGTAGACACTACAGTAATTACTTTAAAGGCCTTCCGGATTTCAAACCTTATCGTACACAACTTGTGCAAGAAGAAAATATAGAAACGATTTATTCTTTGTTAGAAGAAATTGCTGATAAATATATCAATGTACAACCGCTTACAGAATTGGCTTAATTATTGTGCGTGTTTTCCAATAAACTTACAACGATGGTTACTACAATTACACAAGGCGTGAAAATCTCGGTTGATACTATTTATCAAGATGAGCATTCTAATCCAGCCAATGGACATTTTATGTTTGCCTATCGTATTCATATTCAAAACTTAACGGAGTACGAAATACAACTTATGCGCAGGCAATGGTTTATTTTCGATTCTAATGGTACAATAAGAGAAGTAGAGGGCGAAGGCGTTGTGGGTGTACAGCCTGTATTAACTCCTGGTGATAGTTATACCTATGTATCTGGATGTAATTTAAAATCAGATATTTGGCACTATGAGTGGCCGGTTTTTGATGCGCAGAAGCGTTGACGATGGAGAATTTTTGGTAGATATTCCCAAATTTGAACTGATTACTCCATATCGCTTAAATTAACTTTACTTGCTAATTCTATAAATAGTTACTTATAAAAGTATAGTATTTCGCTTAAGCAGCGCTACCACAATTGATTTGTTTTCGAAAAAATGCGTTAAAGTATAGTGGAAAATTTTCTACAACTTTTGGTTGTTGTATTACTATTCCTCTTCATTTTGCTTTAACATCGTATCTCAAGCCGTTTACGATCGCCCCTTTCCTGATATTTATATTCTTTTAGATTATTTAGCTAATTCCTTTTTATATTTTGAGAATTTCTCTTTCAATTTAAGCTAATTAGCAGGAAAGACGAGATATACCAATTGCGATCTACCGCCTTTATATCAAATCATTTGGGTGTCACAATAATAAGAATCTATAAAAGATAGTTGACCGTTGAATACTTTAATGCGTTGTAAAAAATAGGCTGTATCAAATTGATTCTTAATTAAAACGAATCCAATTCAGATACAGCCTCTTTAAAATTTTTTATTAGTTACTACTCTCTGCTTCTTCCAAATAACATTGAAGCATAATATAGCAAGTTAGCCAATGCACCTAATGCCGCAACTACGTAGGTCATAGCTGCCCACCATAACGCATCTTTAGCTTGTGTATTTTCTTCAGCTGTTTGCATTACCCCTCTATTGTTCTTTAGCCAAATCAACGCTCTGTTACTAGCATCGAACTCTACTGGTAGTGTAACTATACTAAAAAGAGTGATTACTGCTAAACCAGCAACACCAATAGCTAGCACAATAGGCGGTCCATTAAAAGCGATAAGTAATACACCAATTAACAGCACCCACTGCAGTAAGTTTGATGAAATGCTTACGATAGGAACCATGCTTGATCGAAATTGTAGCCAGCCATAACTTTTGGCGTGTTGAATTGCGTGACCGCATTCATGAGCCGCAACTGCAGCAGCAGCTACGCTTCTACCATAATATACGTCGGTGCTTAAATTTACTGTCATATCTGATGGATTATAATGATCCGTCAGCTGACCTTCCGAGCTTAAAACTTTTACATTGTAAATTCCATTGTCATGTAGCATTTTTTCAGCTACCTCTTTTCCCGAAAACCCTGAGTTGAGTTGCATTTCGGCATATTTTGAGAACTTGTTTCTGAAACGCCACTGTACAAACATGCTAAGCAGAAGTATCGGAACAATTAATATTAAATAAGTTTCCATTTTAAATAATGTTTGTGTATCCACCTTTTATAAATCAAAAAGTGTTCCCATCTTTAACATCAATAAATTTTTTACATTATTTTAATGGAAGTCAACAACTTATCATATTGGGAAAAGGCAAACTTTTACAACACAGATGTATTAATTGTTGGAAGTGGCATAGTAGGATTAAATGCTGCTATCACCATTAAAAAAATAGCCCCTAAACTTAACGTAACAATACTAGAACGTGGTTTTTTACCATCTGGAGCAAGTACGAAAAATGCAGGATTTGCCTGCTTTGGGAGTATTTCAGAGTTAATTGAGCAAGAAAAAATAGCAGGAACCGACGGACTACATCAACTGGTGGAGAAAAGGTGGAAAGGTTTACAAAAGTTGCGTTCTATCGTTAGCGATCAACAGTTGGCGCTTGAAAATAATGGTGGTTTTGAACTTTTCACCACTGCTCAACTAGCACTTTCAGAGGAATGTGTATCAAAAATTGGGCATTACAATCAGCTTTTAAAGGATATCACTGGCGAAGTTGATACTTTTAAAATGGCTGAAAATCGATTAAATCAGTTTGGCTTCCATCAAATAGATACGATTATTGAAAATCGTTTGGAAGCCCAGCTTGATCCAGGTAAAATGATCAAAGCGTTGATTGCTCTAGCCGTTTCCTTAGACGTATTAATTTTGAATAATTGTGAAGTAAAAAGTTTTAAAACAGAAGAATCTGCGGTATTTGTTGAAACCCAACAAGGCATTTTTAAATCTAAAAAACTTTTGTGCTGTACTAATGCTTTTGCTAGTCAACTTATGCCAAAATTAGATATAAAACCCGGAAGAGGGCAAGTAATCATTACCAAACATATCGATAATCTTCAATTTAGAGGCACCTTCCACTATGACAAAGGTTACTATTATTTTAGAAATGTGGGTAACAGGGTTTTGTTAGGCGGTGGAAGAAATTTAGATTTCTTTACAGAACAAACTCATCAGTTTGGTGAAACTCCCTTGGTACAAAACACATTGTTACGATTACTGAAGGAGATAATTTTACCAAATACTTCTTTCGAGATTGAGCAAAAATGGAGTGGAATTATGGCTTTCGGCGCTCAACTCTCCCCAATAATTGAAGAAGTGGAGCCAAATATTTTTTGTGCAGTAAGGTGCAACGGGATGGGCATAGCTATTGGAAGCCAAACTGGTTATGATGCTGGTGAAATGGTGTTAATGAGTATTTAATTTGTAGTCCAATTATTCATAGTTTGACCTTCAAATGTTTTCGTTATTCCATATTCTATCTTTGATTTCAAGAAAAGTTCTCTTAACATTTTAAATTTAGGCCTTTCAAAATCATCGGTTTTTGCCTCTTCTTGATAACTGTACACTAGTTTTTTGCAGCCAAAACATACTTCTATAAACTCAAATACTTTTCCTTCTTCATCTAAAAAAAGTATGCCATTCCTTGGTTCGTAACATTTTGTCAACTCTATGATGTTTGGTTTTCTTATATATCCGTAATTAAATAAAATGTCGGTTAGATTATCTACTAGCAAATAGTTTAATGATTTAACTTCTGTAAATGGTAATCTACAAATAGCATATTGCAGTTTCGGCATCACAGGATTATAATAAGTTGTATCCTCTATTTCTCTGTCATCATAGTTAAAAGAAACCAGTTTTATTTGCGCTGCTTTATTAAATGGATATAGCTTAAGTCTATTTAAGAAACTAATGTTTGATTTTTTTCCAAAAAGACCAAAATCTTCTTTAAATTCTACACTTCCTGGGACTATTTTTTTCTGGCCCATTGAAACGAACGAAGTAATTAACAATAACAGGTTTAATATAATTGCTTTCATTTTTACTCAAAAACTACTGTTTTGTTACCTACTACAAAAACTCTATCATCAAAAACAAGTTCCAGCGCCTTGCTTAACACTGATTTTTCAATTTCCCTTCCTGCAATAGCCATTTGTTTAGCATCATAAGTATGGTTCACATGGATAGTTTGCTGCGTAATGATTGGACCCTCATCCAAATCATCTGTTACGAAATGAGCGGTAGCACCAATAATTTTAACGCCCCTTTTAAATGCTTGCTGATATGGACTAGCCCCGATAAAGGCTGGTAAAAAGGAGTGGTGTATATTGATGATTTTATGCTGGTATTTAGCCACAAAAGCGGGCGAAATGATTCTCATAAACTTCGCTAATACGATATAATCCAACTGATATTGACCTAACTCTTCAATGATCAACTCTTCGAATTTTTCTTTAGGTAAACCTTCATGGGAAACGTAATGAAATGGCACTTCCAACTTTTCCGATAATGCCTTCAAATTTTCGTAATTACCAATTACACATTTAACTTCTGCTCCCAGCGTTCTAAAATAGTTTCTAATCAAAATATCCGATAGACAATGGAATTCTTTAGTCACCAAAACAGCAACTCGCTTATCTGCCTTTGGAACTACGTTTACGAATGCATTTTCAGGTAATGCTTTTTCTAGTTCCAGTTTTAATTGATCAATATTTGTATTACTGGCACTACAAGAAATTCTTGCGAAAAACCGTTGCTCTTCTTCATCAACAAATTCCCGCATGGCGATAATATTGAGCTGGTGAGTTGCCAAAATTCTGGTGATGTTAGCCACCAAGCCTACTTCATCCTTACATTGTATTAAAACCAAAAGTTTATCCATGTGCTAAATATAATGTTTACTTGTAAATGAATATAGCTAGCATCATTTATTTCGTTATTTTGTATTGCTTAAAAATTTTTAGATATGGAAATTGCTATTGTTGCGTTACTTATTGTCATTCTGGTTTTTTTACTGATGTTAGTTATCAAAAAATCGAGTAAGCCAAATGAGCAAGAGTTGCCCGCTGTTGTTATTTTAAGGGAAGAAAACCAACGCTTACAACAAGAAATTACCCAAATAAGAGCGAACTTCATTAACGAAAACAATAGAGCAACTAGAGCTGAAGAAAATTTGAAAGCACAGCGTGAAGTAGCTTTGAGGCAACAACAAAATCTGGAAGAATTACAACAAAAGTTTAATCTGGAATTTACCAATATTGCCAACAAAATATTAGAGGAAAAATCTGCAAAATTTACTGCACAGAATCAAAGTAATTTAGATCAAATTATTAATCCGCTGAAAGAAAACATTAAGTCCTTTGAAGAGAAAGTAGAAAAGGTTTACCAAACTGAAGCCGCTGAAAGAAGTCAGTTAAAAGGTGTTATTTTTCAACTAATGGACCAAAGTAAGCAAATACAAACGGATGCAAATAACCTTACCAAGGCGCTTAAAGGTGATAACAAAAAGCAAGGAAGCTGGGGCGAAATTATCCTAGAACGTGTATTAGAAACATCTGGATTAGTTAAAGGCAGAGAATATAGCATTCAGAAAAGCCATAATAGCGCCGAGGGCGAACGATTACAGCCAGATGTAGTAATTAACCTGCCCGACGAAAAAAACTTGATTATAGATGCTAAAATTTCGTTGATAGCTTATGAGCGATGGGTGAGTGCAGAGACAGAAGAAGAAAAAACAATTTTCTTAAAGCAGCATCTACTCTCAATTAAAAGCCATATCGACGGATTGTCTGCTAAAAACTATCAGCATTTATATTCAATTAACTCGCCCGATTTTGTTTTACTGTTTGTACCTATTGAAGCTTCGTTTAGTGTAACCATACAAGCAGACACAGAACTTTTTAATTATGCTTGGAACAAAAAGGTCGTATTAGTTAGTCCAACTACGCTTTTAGCTACACTAAGGACTATTGCAAGCATTTGGAAAATTGATAGACAAAACAAGAACGTTTTTGAAATAGCTGAAGAAGCTGGTGCTTTGTATGATAAATTTGTTGGCTTTTTAGATGATATGATGAAAATAGGAAAGCACATTGAACAAACTCAAAAAGCGCATGATGATGCTTTTAAAAAATTACAGTACGGCTCCGGAAATTTAATTGGCAAAGTAGAGAAAATTAAAAAACTAGGAGCAAAAACAAAGGCAAATAAGCAAATTGATAGCAGATTTTTAGATAACGAAGAGTTATAGTTTTTCAATGAGTTTTAATAACTTTTCTTCTTGTCCCTGTCTGCTTAAATGATAAAGTTCTTCCTGAGTTCTATCAACTCTAACCGGTTGATTATTAAAATGGTTATCTAAGCTTTGTTTTAAAAAGCTAATGAGATCATGTTCATCTTTACATATATAGCCAGCCTGATATTTGTTAATGCTTTCCTGTAAATCACCATGATCATTAACAGGCAAAAGAATTGGTTTTTGAAAGGCCAAATATTCATATTGTTTAGTGGTGATGATCTCCCTCCTATTTCCATATTTTAAATGGAAAAACATAGCTGCACTGTATAATTCCGTATATACTTGATCGATAGGCATTTTTTGACTTATATAAACGTATGGCTCTAGGTGAAAATGCTTTATAATTTCTTTTAGCCTTAAAGACTCTCCGGTACCGATAAATCTAATTTGAAAATACTGAGGCTGAACTAAATACAAGTCAATGAGTTTTCTAATCGCTTTAAAAAATGTAATATCTTCTAATTGATCATTGTACACGGTGCCCAAATAAATTAACTTAAAAGTATATGGATGATGATTGATCAAATTAAAATTAACCTTTTTAAAGTCATAGCCATTTCTCACTACTTCGATTTGGCTCCTATATTTCTCTGGAAATAGATTCCGAATAGATTCGGAAATGGTAATGATTAAGTCTGCTGCTTTTAAATTTCTTAATTCATTTCGCTTGAGGAACCTCTTCCTTAAAAAAGAGAGAATTTTATTGTCTTCTATCTGCTTATAACCAAATACCCCTGGATCTCTGTAATCGAGTATCAACTTACAGCCAAACTCCTGTTTTAAAGCATAACCTAAATTATGAATGGCCAGTGAAGGGAAAGAAACTAAAATGATATCCTCCTTGGTGAGGTTGATGTTTGTTTTCTTTTTGTATTTGTTGAACTCTCTTCCGAGATCAAATATTTCCTTTCCTGTGATAGAATAATAGCAAGCCAATAAAAATTTAGCAACTACCCTTCTACCACTTTCAATTAATCCTTTGTAAAGATTATGAAAAAAGCCTGGAGCATAGCTCATAGGTATTTCTATCAGGTTGCCCTTAATTTTAATAGGTCTTTCCACTTTGTTCCTATTTCCGTACACAAAATGTACTTCATAGGTATTGGAAAGATATTCGGCCATACTTAAAAGCCTATTAAAACCAGTTTGATAAGTTTCCCTACCATGATAAGAAAATACAAATATTCTCTTCAATAGCGTTTGTGTTTAAGAACGCCAATATATATAATAAGCTTTAAATAATTTAATGAAATTATACTAATGCAATTCTCTTACGCCAATGAGTTAATTTTTTTTAAATGCATTCCAACCTTGGGCTTTAAGTTCATGCACTACATCCGATTTGGAAATCATTTTAACTCCTGAGTTCTTATCCGTGATATGACCAATTATACTGATATCCACATCGTTCTTAATCTTCTCATAATCAGCTTGTTTTATAGTGAAAAGCAGTTCATAATCTTCGCCTCCATTTAATGCGCAAACCGTTGGATCCAAACCAATTTCTCTAGCTGTTTCGTAAGTTACTGGATCTATCGGCAGTTTTTCTTCATAAATTGTACAACCTTTATCGCTTTGCGTAGTGATATGTAAAATTTCTGATGCTAATCCATCGGAAACATCAATCATAGCTGTTGGTTTTACCCCAATCTGCGATAAAAGATCTACTACATCTCTCCTACCTTCAGGTTTTAGTTGACGTTCTATCACATAATCTTTTCCTTCCAAATCTGGTTGTATTTGCGGATTTTCCAAGAAGATTTGTTTCTCTCTTTCTAAAATTTGTAAACCAACATAAGCGCCACCCAAATCACCAGATACACACAATAAGTCGCCCTCTTGCGCCCCATTTCGATAAGTTACATCTGCTTTATCTGCATATCCTATACTAGTGATACTAATTACTAAACCTTGTCTGCTCGAAGATGTATCTCCACCAATTAGATCAATATTAAACTTATTGCAAGCTAGCTCAATGCCCTTATATATTTCTTCTATGGCTTCTAAAGGAAATTTAGATGATACACCCAATGATACCGTAATTTGTGAAGCGACACCATTCATAGCATAAATATCACTTAAATTTACTTGTACTGCTTTATATCCTAAGTGCATTAAGGGAACATAAGATAAATCAAAATGAACTCCCTCTAACAATAGATCAGTTGAAATTAAAGTTTGCTTATCCTTAAAATCCAACACTGCAGCATCGTCTCCAACACCTTTAACGGAACTTTCATGTTTAATTTTGAAATTATCCGTTAAGTGTTTAATTAACCCAAATTCACCTAATTCTTCTAATGAAGTACGCTCTTTATTTTCAAACATTATCCTTTTCCTTTAATATCTGTTAAAATCCACTGCAATTCTCTATCGTAATTGCTTATTCTATCTTGTAAGCTCGATTGTATTTCTATGTCTGGAAAAACACCTCTGCCATAAAGCTCTTGTTGATAAACCGGAGCCATTCTATTTAATCCTAATCTTAGCCCTAATTTGGTGTTTTTTAAAGTCACCACCGGAATCCTGCCAGCTGTACATTGGTTTGCTCCTCCGCCAGTTTCTGTACCTACAAATGTAGCACGTTTACTACCTTTTAAATTTGCACTTAGCAATGAAGATGCTGAAAAACTAAACTCATTAATTAGCACATATACCTTGCCTTTATAGTTATTTTTATTAGGTTTTTGAGCGGTATAACCTTTCATAAAAGAAAAGAAATTTCCGTCCTTATCCTCATATAAGTTACCATTGTCATTAAACCCGGTTAGGTAATAGCTCAACTTCTTTAAGCCAGTTTCGTATTTGTTAGCATTAAAATTTCCATTATTAATTGGCTTAGCTAAGTAAACAAACTCCTTATCGGTAAGATAGGCAAAAAGTGCTAAGCTAGCGCTTAATGTTCCGCCGGGATTATTTCTAATATCGATTACTAAATTTTTACTTTTTGCTAACGCAATGCTATCAAAACACTGTTTATAAAATGCCGGAAAATTTGCGGTAGGTACCGAAAAACTTTTGATTTTAATATACGCTACATCCTTGCCTTGATCTAGAAATTTAAAATCGAGTTGGTACTCATTATTAACCTTATTTCCTCTATATTTTAAGCTTTTTACAGGATTTTTAAAGTTCGTTTTAGCAACTTTTTTTGCAGTATCTAGCTTCTTTTTCTCTACGTCATCTTTCTTTTTGTCGTAAAAAGAAATAAAAGTTTCTACCGTATTTGTATCTGTTTTGTACTTGATTAATACACTGTCCTTCTCGTCGAAATAAATTTTATAAAGTTGTGGGAAAGATCGTTCAATGCGTTTATCTTTTGGCTGTACATTGTAGCCATCATAACTAAATCCAGTTGAAACTGTGTTGAATATATCTCTAACAGGCTTACCATCTATCTCTAAAATTTCAGTGCCTGTTTTAATGCTTTTATTTTTACTCTTATTGTTAATCACTATCAATTTATCATCAGCAACTGCATAACTAAATTGCCTTAAGGGATAAATTTTATTTTTTATCGCTTCCTTTTCTAACTTATCCAAGGGATTTGTTGAAGGAATGCGTAAAGCAGTGTGACCGCACCTTATGGCTGCTACCACTGGAGCTAATTTTTGATAAAACTGTACAGTGGTAAGTGGTTCATTTATCGCCTTTTTTAAACTATCGAATTTACCATCTAATTGCTTCTTAGTAATGTACCAATACAATCCAGGATGTCCATCTTTTAAAATTTGATAAGTTAAATCAACATCCTGTTGCAATGCGGCAACACTATGCTTCTTTTCAGTAATGGTGAAGTTCTGTTCTTTTATGGAAGAACAAGACGTTAAAAAAACGACAATTATCAACACCAAATTTCTATAAAAAAGCATCCTCATCATCTTACAAACCCAATTTTGCCGAAATTTCTAACATTCTTTCGATAGGTTTTCTTGCATCGTCAATAATGTGAGCTGGTACAGTAACCTCAGGCATTCCATTTTTAATGCATAAGTAAAGCTTTTCTAGTGTATTTCGTTTCATGTACGGACAATCGTTGCAAGCACAAGCATTGGTTGGTGGCGCAGGGATAAAGGTTTTATCCGGACAAGCCTTCTCCATTTGGTGGATAATGCCACTTTCAGTAGCTACAATGAACTCTTTTGCTTCGCTATTGATGGTGTATTTCAGTAAACCAGTGGTAGATCCAATGTAATCTGCCATTTGCAATACTGCTTCTTCACATTCTGGATGTGCAATAAACTTTGCATTTGGATGGCGTTCTTTCAGCTTGGTAATTTTCTCCCTCGAAAAAATTTCGTGTACCATACACGCCCCGTTCCACAACACTAAATCTCTTCCTGTTTTTTTTGCGACGTAGGCACCTAGGTTTTTATCCGGCCCGAAAATGATTTTCTGATCTTTAGGTAAACTTTCCACAATTTGTACTGCATTTGTTGATGTGCAAACAATATCGCTTAGCGCTTTTAGCTCTGCAGTACAGTTCACGTAAGTAATCACCAAATGATCTGGATATTTTTCCTTGAACTTTTTAAACAAATGTGGTGGACAACTGTCGGCTAACGAACATCCAGCTTTTAAATCTGGCAGTAAAACTTTTTTTTGCGGCGATAAAATTTTTGCTGTTTCGGCCATAAAATGCACACCAGCAAATACAATCACATCAGCGTCTGTTTTTGCTGCTTCTTGTGAGAGGCCCAAACTATCGCCAATATAATCTGCAATATCTTGAATGTCAGGTTCTTGGTAGTAGTGCGCTAAAATAATCGCATTTTTTTCCTTCTTTAATCGCTCAATTTCCGCAAATAAATCTAACGTTGGATCTATTTTCTCCTCTAAGTAACCTTTTCTATTTAATTCTTCTAAAATTTCCATTAATATCATTTTTAGCAACAAATGCTTTTAGAAAGACATTGAAGCGTTTTTAAAATGGGCTTTAATTTTTTGTAAAGATACACAGCTTTGAACGCTCCTACAACGCTATCAACATCTCAAAAAAATATAATTTAATTATTTAAATAAAATCTTATTCTTTATTAGTGTGTTGAAAGTGTGAAAAAAGTATTGCTTAAAAATTTTGTGAAGTGAGTTTTCCTATACTTACCAACATTTTTGTTGAGTTTTTATTTTATTCTTTCATTGAAAATCAATGAGATATTTTTTTGACGATTAAATTATCAATAGCTAAATGTTTATTGTTAATTATGTTGTTAAAAGTTGATAACCTAGGTAAAGGTGCTTAAAAATTATGTAAAAGATTGTTACGAATTTGCCTTTTTAGCTTAGCTTTAAACATTCAAATATATTTGTTAGGATAATTTGTACATTCAATTCACACGGTTGTTAAGGTTATCAACATACTTGTTATATATAGCTTAATTTAATGAAAAAGGTCGATTTTTTAGTAATAGGATCGGGGATAGCTGGACTTAGTTTTGCACTTAAGGCTGCTAAATTTGGTAAAGTGTTGATAGTCACTAAATCTAACGAAGACGAATCAAATACGAAGTATGCGCAAGGAGGAGTGGCGGTAGTTGTTGATAAAGAAGATTCCTTTGAAAAACACATCAAGGATACATTGATTGCGGGGGATGGTTTATGCGATGAGGAAATTGTGGAAATCGTGGTGAAAGAAGGTCCTGAAAGAATTCAGGAGATCATAGATTATGGTATCAACTTCGATAAAAATCCAGCTGGAGTGTTTGATTTGGCAAAGGAAGGAGGTCATTCGGAGCATAGAGTACTACATTATAAAGATGTTACTGGCTACGAGATAGAAAGTGTTTTGTTGAAGCAAATCCATCAAAATGATAACATCGAGATATTAACACATTACTTCTGTTTAGAACTGATTACCCAGCATCACCTGGGAAAACATGTGGATAAGAGTAGTAAAGATATCAACTGCTATGGGATATATGCCTTTAACACAGAGGATAACAATGTGGAGAAGATATTGGCCAACGTTACCGTGATGGCTAGCGGCGGTGCAGGACACATATATGCTAACACCACTAATCCTGTAATAGCTACTGGCGACGGTATGGCAATGGTGTATCGTGCTAAGGGCAAAATTAGAAACATGGAATTTATTCAATTTCATCCAACGGCGCTATATCATCCAGGTGAGTATCCATCATTTTTAATATCGGAGGCGGTTAGAGGTTTTGGCGGAGTTTTGCGCAGAAGAACAGGAGAGGAGTTCATGTACGAATACGATGAACGCGGCTCTTTGGCACCAAGAGATATCGTAGCCCGTGCCATTGATAATGAAATGAAAAAATCGGGAGATGATTTTGTTTATTTAGATATCACCATGCGTAAGAAAGCTGATATTTTGAAGCATTTTCCAAACATTTACGCCAAATGCCTTTCTATTGGTATTGATATGACCAAGGATTATATTCCAGTTACGCCTGCTTGTCACTACATGTGTGGTGGAATATTGGTTGACGAATATGGAAAATCATCTATCAACAATTTATATGCTTGTGGTGAGGTTTCATCAACAGGATTACACGGTGCTAATAGGTTGGCTTCTAATTCGTTACTAGAAGCTACTGTTTTTGCGCATCGCATATTCCTATCGGCCATTGAGAGTTATCAACATAACACTATTCCAGATCATATTCCAGAATGGAATGATTTAGGTGTAATTCAATCTAATGAAGACATTTTGGTTACCCACAATTTAAGGGAAACTCAGAAAATAATGAGTGATTATGTTGGGATTGTTAGATCTGATTTTAGATTGGATAGGGCAATGCGTAGACTTTATTTATTATACGAAGAGACGGAGGAATTCTACAAAAAAAATAAAGTTTCTGTTAAGCTTTGCGAATTAAGAAACGTAATTCAGGTAGCATATTTGGTCATAAAATCTGCCATGCAGCGTAAAGAAAGTAGGGGATTACATTACACAACAGATTATCCAAAGCACGCAAATGAATTAGTTGATACTATAATTTAGGTTCTAAATCATAAGTTTTACATCTCAATACTCATAATCTCATGTCTATTATATTACCGGTAAAAGGGATTAATCCCGAATTTGGAAACGATTGTTTTATAGCACCTAATGCCACTATAGTTGGCGATGTAAAAATTGGAGATAAATGTTCTATTTGGTTTAATGCTGTGGTTAGGGGAGATGTGAATAGCATTACCATTGGTAACGAAAGCAATATTCAAGATGGTGCTGTTATTCACGCTACTTACTTAAAAGCGGCTACAACAATTGGGAATAGAGTGAATGTAGGTCACAATGCAATTGTGCATGGCTGTACCGTTAAGGATAACGTACTTATTGGCATGGGCGCCATTGTGATGGATCATGCGGAAATTAATGAATATTGTATTATCGCAGCTGGATCAGTGGTGCTAGAAAATACCATTTGCGAAGGCGGCTATATTTATGCTGGTACACCTGCAAAAAAAATAAAGCCCATTACGGAAGAGCAAAGGGCTTTATTAAATAAATTGCCGGATAATTATATCATGTATTCGGATTGGTTTAAGTAAGTACTAGTTTCTACCCATTCCTAAACCTCCTGTTGCTCTATTATTTTGTAGCGGAGGCTTTCTTATTTCAACTTTTTCTTTAGGTTTTGGTGTTGGGAGTGGAGCAACACTGGGTATTTGAATAGCTTCGTTTCTATCCCAATTTGCCCTAATTGATAACTCTTTCGGGTAATACCAAATGGCTTCTGGTTGAGTACCTTGTTTTACATCTCCGGTGTCCCAAACACCATTTTTATTTTCGTCATAAACAATTCTGCCATAATAGATACCTTGTTTATAATTGGCTAATTTTACTTGTGTTTTTTTCGTAATTGGAAAAGAAACTAATACATTTTTGTCTTTATTTACAATTTCCAGAACATATCTTTTTGTACTGTCTGTCGGTTCAACAGCTAATGTGAGTGAGCCGTAATCATTTGCATCAGCTAATGTAAAGGTTCTTTTAATTTCTTTATTTTTAGCATCAAAAATTGCTGTTACTGCATTTTCCCTAAGCAATAAAATGTATTCTTCTTTGGCTCTCCACTTATATTTAATAAAGTATCTAGTGATATTTGTGCTATCTTTTACTAAACTGAACTTTCTAGGAATGCTATCTTCAAGCAAAATGAATTTACTTTCATCTATATTTTTAATAGGAAAGTTAAATGTTAAACTTAAATCTTTGTAAGGATTTAGACTGCCACCTTCTAGATTGTCGTTGAAACTTACTGTTCTGTTATAGGTTTCTCGCTTAGACCTGCTAAATTTCACGGTATCCAATGGTATTCCATTATTTTTTACCGCAACTTTAACCGAGTCAAAACTCAGATCGTTAAGCCATAATGTAACACTATCTTTGTTTTTCGAGAATTGGAATTGCTTTCCTTGGTCAACGCTAGGAGGGAAGATCACATTTAATTCTCCAGTTTTTAGAGGTTGATTGAAGCTCATAAAAATGCTACCATCAGGGTTAAGTCTTTTGTCCAAAGTTCTGAACGTGGATGCATTTTCTTTAAATACAGATAAATGAATGCTATCTATATTTTTCTCTACCACCAAAGGATTTTTCAAGAAGGCGATTTCGTCAGTTGCTTGTTGGTAGATTTTATCTCCACCACCTTTTTGTTCTTTTAATGCGTAAATTTTATAAGTATCTTTTCGAAGGTTATTCAATTTGAAATTTCCACTACTGTCAGTCAATGTGAAAATGGCGGGACGTTTCTTTCCAAACAAGCTGTCTCTGGATAGTGGAATGATAAATACTGTACTTTCAATTTCTGCTTCTCCGGTTAGGGAGTTGGTTAAATTACCGCTGATACTTAAAGAATCCAAAGTTGGTCCGGTAGAGAATACGTAACTGAAATTTTTTAGCTCGTTATTTTCATTCAAATCTACAATTGACTTTCCAAAATTTAAGGTGTACGTAGTATTTGCTTCCAAAGAATCGGGAAGCGTAATTTCCAATCTTTTTAATTTAGCTTTAAGTTCTGGCACTTTTTCTAATTCAGGAGAAATTGAAAATTCCTTGTACTCATTATTGAGTTTGATATACTCATCAAATTCAATCACAATTTTTTTAGCTTTAAAATTGGTACTTAAATTTTCGGGTATCATTTTTAAAACTTTTGGCGGTGTGGTGTCACGAGGGCCGCCCTCAGGTGACTTCATCGCTGCACAGCCATGTAATATCAAAATTCCTACTAAAATCGCATAAAAAACTGCGATAAAATTGAATTTGCCTTTTTTAGTCATTTATAAGCGATTTAATCAATTTTAATTGTTTTTGGATTAATAATATTAAAAATTAGAGTTATTAGCTTATATCGCTTTATTTTAACTCTATATTTTTTTAAGGTAACTTATTGATATTTAATTATTTAGCAATATGAATCATTAAAACTGATATATCAGATGGTGAAACGCCAGAAATTCTTGATGCTTGACCTAAAGTACGCGGTTTAATTTTCAATAATTTTTCCCTTGCTTCTTTTGATAAAGATACTAAAGTATTATAATCGAAATCCGGATTAATTGACTTGTCTTCCATCTTTTGCATCTTAGCAACAATCTCTTGTTCTTTCTCGAAGTAGCTTTCGTATTTAATTTTTATTTCCGCTTGTTCAACAGTTTCTTGATCAAAACTGTTCAGTAATTCATTTAATGGATCGCTTACTTTTCTTAAGTCCGAGATATTTACTTGTGGTCTACTTAGCACATTGAAAAGCTTAACATTTTGGGTAAGGGGAGAAGTTCCTAATTCTTCCATCAGCGGATTGGCGTCTACCATTTCAATTCCTTGCTTTTTAGTAAAGGCAACTATATCATCTGAATTCTTAATTTTTTCATTTACAATTGCAAGTCTTTCATCGCTTACCAAGCCTAACTCATGCGCTATTGGAGTTAAACGAATATCTGCATTGTCTTGTCTCAACAGTAACCTGTGTTCAGCTCTTGATGTAAACATTCTATACGGTTCTTCAGTTCCTTTGGTAACTAAGTCATCAATTAAAACACCTATATATGATTCAGATCGTTTCATGATCAATTCATGTTGATCATTTACCTTTTGATGAGCATTGATTCCAGCGATAAAACCTTGACTAGCAGCTTCTTCATAACCTGTAGTACCATTAATTTGGCCAGCAAAGAACAAATTACTAATTAACTTAGTTTCCAACGTTAATGAGAGTTGGGTAGGAGGGAAGTAATCGTATTCGATGGCATATCCTGGCCTAAACATTTTGGCATTTTCAAATCCGGGAATTTGAGTTAACGCTTTGTATTGCACATCTTCCGGCAAAGAGGTAGAGAATCCGTTAACATATATTTCGCAGGTGTTCCAACCTTCTGGTTCTACAAAAATTTGGTGCCTTTCGCGTTCTGCAAATCTGTTGATTTTGTCTTCTATCGATGGACAATAACGTGGACCTAAACCTTTGATCCTTCCGGTAAACATTGGAGATTTTTCAAAACCTTCTTTTAAAGTTTCATGAACTTTATCATTAGTATAGGTAATCCAACAGCAGCGTTGATCGGTTGGAAGTTCTACATTGGTATACGAAAATCTACCTCTATCTTGATCTCCCCATTGCTCTTCCATTAAGTCATAATTGAGTGATCTGCCATCTATTCGTGGAGGAGTTCCGGTTTTCATTCTTCCAGCTTCAAAGCCTAACTCAGTAAGTTGCTCTGTTAGTCCAGTTGCCGATTTTTCTCCAGTACGTCCACCGCCCATTCTTTTCTCGCCAATGTGTATTACCCCATTAAGAAAAGTGCCGTTAGTTAAGACTACGGATTTGGCTTTTATCTCTACACCGAGATTAGTTTTGACACCAATAACTGTATTATTTTTTACAATTAGGGAACTTACCATTTCTTGCCAAAAATCAATATTTGGAGTTCTTTCCAATGCTAGTCTCCATTCTTCTGCAAATCTTTTTCTATCGTTTTGAGTTCTTGGACTCCACATCGCTGGTCCTTTGGATTTATTTAGCATACGAAATTGGATAGTTGTCTTATCTGCAATAATGCCAGAATAACCACCCATTGCGTCAATTTCTCTTACAATTTGACCTTTAGCTACACCGCCCATAGCTGGGTTGCAACTCATTTGTGCAATAGTTTCCATATTCATGGTAATTAGTAATACCGATGAACCTAGATTAGCAGCAGCAGCAGCAGCTTCGCAACCAGCGTGTCCTGCACCCACTACTATAACGTCGTACTCTTTAAACATAATTAGTATTATATTTAACTCATGTTTCACGTGAAACATGAGTTTATTTTATCTGTTATTTATTTGTTTCACGTGAAACATCTATTGTTTTTCTGAAAGTTCCATCCATCTTTCCATTTTAATTTCAATGGATTGATTTAATTTTTCAATTTTATCCGACAATTCTTTTATTTTAACGTAATCTGATGGGTCGATGTTATTAAATTCATTGGTGGAAATTTTTAGCTCCTCTTCATGTTCTGCCAATGATTCCTCAAGATTTTTAAATTCCTGTTGCTCTTTGAAGCTAAGCTTACTTACTGCGCTTTTACTTGGAGGTATGTCGTTTGTGGACTCTTGTTTTTGTTTTTTTAGAGCTAGTTCTTTTTCCACTTCCAAACTATTTCTATGTTCGGAATAGTTGCCATTGAAAATTTTAACGTTTCCATTGCCCTCCATGATAAAAAGCTGTTCACTCATTTTATCCAAAAGATATCTATCATGTGATACAAGCATTAACACCCCCGGAAAATTTTCTAAAAATTCTTCCAATACATTTAATGTGTCAATATCTAAATCATTAGTAGGTTCATCTAGAATTAAGAAATTTGGATTTTGCATCAACACTTTCATTAAATGCAAACGTTTTTTCTCACCACCACTCAGTTTTTCTACCAGACCATGTTGTTTCTTTGGAGGAAATAAAAATAAAGTTAATAGTGCAGAAGCGGAAATAGTTTGACCATCTGCCATTTTGATGTATTCAGCATCTGCTTTTACAATATCTATTACTCTTTCTTTTTCATTGAAAGAAAGACCTCCTTGTCGATAATAGCCGAACTTAGTGGTCTCACCTAAATCTACAACACCTTTTAATGGTGATAAATTACCAGTGATGATATTTAGGAGTGTTGATTTTCCTGTGCCATTTTTTCCAGCTAAACCTATTCTGTCACCTTTCTTAAAAACGTAACTGAAGTCATCTATAATAATTTTATCTTGAAATTGTTGGTGGATATGATCTAGTTCCAGGATTTTATTTCCTTGTCTAGACATCTTCACATTAAGAGTTACCTTTTGGTGGTCCACTCTTTGTTTTGTTTTATCTTCCAGATCATAAAACGCATCTATTCTAGCCTGTGACTTTGTAGTTCTAGCCTGAGGCATCCTACGCATCCACTCCAACTCTTTCTTAAGTAAATTCTTATTCTTTTGAAATGTCGCATCATCCTGAGCTTCACGTTCCGCCTTTTTTTCTAGGAAATAAGCATAGTTGCCATTATAAGTGAACGTTTTTCCTCGGTCTAACTCTACAATAGTATTGCAAACGTTATCTAAAAAATATCTGTCGTGAGTTACAAGCAATAATGTTTTAGCTCCCGTGGTAAGTAATTTCTCCAACCATTCAATGGTATCTATATCTAAATGGTTGGTAGGCTCGTCTAAAACATATATCTCTGGATCTTCAATTAGTAGTTTAGCTAAAGCCAGTCTTTTTCGTTGACCACCAGATAATGTATCTATTTTTTGCTGAAGCTGTGTAATGCCCATTCGGCTCAAAATAGTTTTAATTTGATGTTCATATTCCCAAGCATTATGCTCGCTCAATTCTTCATATAATCTATTGAGCTTCTTTTCGTCAGGATGCTCTTGCTCAATTAATTCTTCATATTCTTTTATTAGTTGCTGTTGCTTATTTTCAGACGAAAATATGAAGTCGCTTATGGTCGAGTCGCTCGGGAAACTTGGTTCCTGATTGAGAAAACCGATCTTAACTGATTTATTTTTTACTATTTTACCTTCTAAAGGAGCAAAACGTTCCGCCAATAACTTCATTAGGGTACTTTTTCCGGCGCCATTTACGCCAACTAAGGCTACTCGTTGTCCAGCATTAATACCTAATGTTAAATTTTTAAATAGCCATTCGTCATGATAGGCATGGCCAAGCCCTTCGGCTGCAATTAATGTACTCAAGATGTATGATAAATTATATGTTATAGTCCATCGAAATGGTATTCTCATGCATAACTGATTTACTCAATTAAGATGAAAATTGATGCAAAAGTACGGATTATTAGCTGTTTAAGCATTTACATGCAGTACATTATTAAAAAGCGAGGAAAATAATTACCAAACTATGTTTAAATAAAAGCATGTATGGCGGAATATTGCCGAATATCACATGTCATTGCGAAGGTCCTCAATTAAGATTGTAATTGTCGTTGCGGATATTCATAACATTTGAAGCAGCTAAAATAGACACAATCAGTGCGCCTATAACGATGGCAATTAATAGTTGCAAAGTTGAATACAGACTAGTTCCTTTTACAATTTTTTGAGATTCATCTTTCAGTTGTTCTCCTACGGTAGTTTGTACTCTCGTGAGCTGTGATAACCGGTCCGAAATGTCTAGAAAAGATGCTTCCATTTCACTATTGTATAGAATTCGTATTCCAGTTTTATCGGTAGGTGTGGGATTTGATAATATACTTTTTTCTAAGGTCTTATTTATTTTTATCTTATATTTTAATTCATCTAAATGATTGCGTTCATTTCCTACTAAAAATGTCTTTTCATATTTGGCCAATAATGTATCAATATCATTATTGTAATCATTTAGTTTAAGGCGAAGTTGATTAGCATTTAAGTGATTTCGTTCGTTATATACGTAACCTTCCAGCAGGTATCGTTTGGCGTAGATCTTTTCGGCGATATAAAACAAGTCGGTTGCCGGTACCAGTCTGTCATTGTATAAAGATGTAAAAGCTGTCTCCATATTTTTGATACTTCTGTCTTCAAGTAATCTGATGAGAATGATACAAACCATAATCATAAATAGGAGGATAGCAATTTTGGTTTTTTGCTTTAGTGAATAAGCGAATTTCATATCTACAATTTATAAATTTCCAATATAGCCATTATTTTTAAATGAATAAGTTTTACAGCTTTACTGCGTAATAACGGATCATTTGAAAATAAAAAAAGCGGGCATCCACCCGCTTGATTAACTAAAACTAAACTAAATTTATATGTGAATATGAATTTTAAAATATGGTTAAGATGTCGTTTTCTGGTAGCTGATTTTTGTTTTCTTGTTGTTTAGCAACGCCTACATTTTTAGATTGGATATTGCTAATTTCTGAGGTGAAATTGTTCATGTTGATTGCTGCAACTGTGCCGATGGTAGCATTATATTCGTTCGTATTTCCTGTTAAATTTAAAGCGGAACGTCCGTTTACGTTTGCGAATAAATCTACAGTGTTGGTGTTTAGGGAAGCTTTCGCTTCATCTTTTAAATTAACAACTAGGCTCAACGTGTTAAATTTTCCAGCAGTTTTAACTGTTGAGTTATCGCTAACGTTGATTTCATTTAATTGACTTGCGTAAACTACAACGGTTAAAGTTTCTTTGTTGAATGAACTGATTCTAAGTTCACCGTTTTTCTCTTGTACTAATGCGTTTTTCGCATAGTAATTATCATAAACTTGAACGCTTTGGTTGCTGCTTTGAACCAGTATTACTTCGACATTTCCTGCAACGTTAAGTTTGCTAAAATTATTGATTTGGCTAAGTACCGTTACTTTTTGATTCTCTTTAGCATTTGCGAAAGAAGGTCCGTTGATTCCTAAACCTAAAGTTAGTAAAGCAGCGAATAAAGTTTTAATAGAAGTTTTCATATTGTGTGTTTTTTATGTCCGTGTTATTTTTGTTTTTGAACTTGTTACATCTATAAGACTGAAGAACAGTAAAAAGGTTGCATGCCTTGCCGGCGTATTATACCATCAACAGTTGCGCTTCGACCAACGCCTTTTATTTTTCGACCAACAGGTCTTCTATTTTTTCTCCTAAATCATAAAAAGGGTGAAATATTAAATCTCACCCTTTTTATGCAATTAGTTATAGTGCTCTTTTTAGAGTCGAAGTTCTTTTGCTTTGGCCATTACGTTATTGGTAAGTACAATCAATTCCGTATCAAAGTTGCTATTCTCGCTTCGCGAGTTCAATAAAATTGCGGCACTATATTCTGTTCCATAAATCCAGAAAGTGGCTGTGCCGATTAAATTGCCTCCATGATAAAATCCTTCGAAAAGTGAATGCCCGGTGCGCCAACCTAGTGTGTAATTTGCAATTGTTGACTTAGTAAACATCATTGTTCTGGTGGCATAATCAAGAATATCTGGCCTTATGGTACCACCATCAACGGAATACAATACTTTAAATAGGTTGTCGGTATTGATGGAAATACCACCCGCCGCCTTGTAAACTTCGATATCATTGCCATATGCTGTGGAACTTCCTTGTGGATAGCAAACGGCCTCTTTAGCTCGACGGGAGGAGGCAGAAGACGAAGCCAGATTTACCGTAATTCCGCCAGCACCATAAATTTCCTTGATGTAGGTGATGTAATCCTTTCCTGATACCACTTCTATAATCTTTCCTAAAACACCATACCCCATGTTGTAATAGGAGTAAGTGGTTCCAGGTTCTGATTGGCTGGAGTTGAGCATGGTCTGTATTTTTTGATCCAAGGTGGTTCCGGCACTGCTGCTAAACATAGGATCTCCTGAATATCCAGCAGTGTGCTCCAATAGATGCCTTAC
The DNA here is from genome assembly GCF_965249885.1 of Pedobacter sp. GTDB lineage: Bacteria > Bacteroidota > Bacteroidia > Sphingobacteriales > Sphingobacteriaceae > Pedobacter. Next base: position 1,863,972 of record NZ_OZ252254.1, read on the forward strand.
GGTTACTTTCGACGATTTGGGACCTACCGTTGGGAAAGAAGCTTTAAGTATGCCCGTTGCGCCAAAAACCAAATCGTTAAGGCCTATTTTGCCAGCTTGTATTAGCGACATGATAGCGATAGCCGTGTGCTGCTTACTCATTGATGCAAGCCTGAACTCGTAATCAGCCGAGGCACGTTCATTACCTTCTACGCTAGCAAAACCGCAAGCATTCTTATATACTACGTTTTCGGTACTATTCTTTCCAATGGCGTAAGATGCAGCTGGGATATTATATTTTTCAATGACCGGATAAATCATCGCATCAATATCCTTAATTCCTGTTTGGGCTAAAATGGTAAAATTTGCTGTGGTGCCATCTTCTGCAGTTACAATTACAGGTAGTGTTTTGCTTAAATCTAACGTTCCCGAATTGTTGGAAAGGGTGTTTCCATCTACTTTGATAGAAGCTTTCGCAGATAAGTTAAAATTGACTTTAACCCCCGTTAAGGTAGATCCCAATGGTAGCGTGATATAAATTTTAGAAGTCGATTTATAGATATACCCATCACCGTTGATATTTGAATTTTCAGACTTGAGAATGGTAATACTCGTGATTTCCTTCGCACTTGAAATAGTGCCGTTAGTTGTAGGGGGCGGATTATTACCTGGAGTTGGATCATCTTTTTTAGAACAAGATGCCAGCAAGGCAATGAAAAGCATAAAAACCAAATAAGTTTTGGCAATTTCATGTTTCGTAATAAGTTTCTTCATTCTTAAAATAGTGGTTTTAGGTTAATGATTTCTATTAAAAGCCGCATTAAATCGCAACTAATATTTTGAAAATCAAGCTATTTTAAGAATAAAACCGCAAAAAACATAATTTTAATGCATAACCGATGACTTGATTGGACCGACTATTTCTAGCTTACGTACGATGGTCGCAAAACTATATTGTTTAAAGTCAGCTTCTTTTTGCCAAATAGAAATCCTCTTTTGCGGTCATAGCGATTTTGTCGTTCTTGGACTTATCTTTATAACCTAATAGATGAAGTGTACCATGAATGATGATGCGGCAAAGTTCATCGATAGTTTTGGCGTTGTTTTGCTTAGCGTTATCTTTAACTCTATCGATGCTAATAAAAATATCCCCTAAAATAGTTTTAAGCTCCTCTGAGTTATCAAAAGTGATTACATCGGTATAGTAGTCATGTTGCAAAAAATCTTGGTTTATACGCAGTAAATAATCGTCTGAACAGAAAATGAAATTCAATTCCGATAGTTTGTAGCCTTCGGCTGATATGGTTTCGCTGATCCATTTTTTAATGGAAGTTTTACCTTTAAGCGTATAGTTAGTGTCTTCGTTGAAGAAATTAATTTTTGGCATCGATATAAAAATTGAAACACAAAAGTAATAAGATTGACTACAAAGGCACCAAGAATGCCGGGAGATCTTCAGAAATTGGACTTACTTTTTATCGGCATTTAGCAACCTAAAATATTCCGCTACTTTATTTTTGTAGTAATAGTTAAGGTTGGGCGGAAGTTTTTTAATCAATTCAGTTTCGCTCTGCATGCTCTTATTAAATTTGTCAAGCATTTGCTGGTAGGAGGGCGGAAATTGTTTGGCGGCATTGCTTTCCCGCTTTTCATCCTGTTCTTGTTCACGCTGCGCTTTTTCTGCATCTAATAATTTTACCATTAGATTTTTTTGTCGGTTAATGGTTTCTTGTGTAATGCGTTTATTCACTAAATCCAGTTCCGATTGCTTCATTTCTTGAATGGCTTGGTTGAGGTTGCCCAGCGTACCCTTGCCATTTTTGTTGTCTTCTTTATTTACTTTTTCCAGCGCTTCTCTTAACATTTGCTGTTGTTGGGCCATCTTCGCAAATTCCTGACTCATTTGTCCTTTAGGCACGGTACCCATATTTCCTTCGCGTTCCATTTTTTCTTTAGCTTGCTGCATGTTTTTATTCAGCTGCTCCTGCATTTGTTGTAGCTGTTGCATGCTCTGCTTTTGTTTTCCTTTCCCGCTTTTTGCATTTTTCATGGCATTTTGCAGCTGCTCCAGTGCTTCATTAAGCATCAATGCTAAATTGTTGAGGGATGTCATGGCAAACTGTTGCGAACGGCTCGCTTCCCCAGTACGTCTATCTCCTAAAAAGTCGATGGCTTTTCCAATGTTGAAGTTGATTTTTTCCACTTCGGTATTAACCACACTTTCTATTTGCGGCACACGCTTACTTAGCGAAAATAAGCTGTCGGCAATAGTTTTCATGTTTTCCTTAATGAGGTTTTGCTTTTGCGCCTGTGCCACATAGCCAGGATCAGAAGCGCTCATTTTACGCAGTGCCAACATTACTTTTTCTTGCTCAAACGACGTGCTCAACAAATTCTCAAGCAGTTTACGCAGTTCCTGAGCACTCACTTTGGTCTCTTCTTCCGCTCCTTGCTGCTGTTGTTGCTGCATTTGTTGCGCTAATTGTTGCATTTGCTGGCCTGCCTGTTGCTGCTTTTCTGCCGCTTTTTGTCGAGAGTTTTGGTTAAGTTGCTCTTTACTTTCCTGCTGTGTCTTTTCTATCTCCTTCGTTTCCTGTTCAGGATTCTTATAATCATTTGACCTTTCTAACGATTGATTTTTTTTATCTAACTCCTGTAATTCCTTTTTTAAATCCTGAAAATCTTTGTTCAGCTGATCTTGCTTTTCCTTTAACTCTTGCTGCGAAGTATTTTTGTCTTTGCTTTGTTGCGATAAATCTTTCTGCTGTTTGGACAGCTCATTTAGTCGATCGATTTTATTTTGTAAATTTTGTTCAAATTCCAGCTGCTTATAAAGTTCTAGAATCCGGTCCAGCTCATTTTTCAAGGATTTATTATCCATCTGCATTTTCTGCAGTTCGTTGCGGGTCTGTTCTTTATTATTTTGATCCATCAACTGCTGTAGTTTTTGTAACAGCTCTTTGGTTTTTTCATCCAGTACGTTATTGAATAGCTCATCAATTTTTTGCTGCTTTTCTTTAAGCTCTTCATTCAGCACTGCATTTTCTTCTTTGTTGAAGTTATTCTTTTTGTTTTGATCTTTGATGTCCTTTACGGCATCTTCCAACTGTTTTTGCTTATCTAACAATTGCTCAATTTGCTTTTTGTCCTCAAAGTCGAGCTGTTTTTTGTTAAGTAGGTTTTCGCTCAGTTTTTTACTATCTTTTTCAATGGTATTGGCCAATTTCATGGTTTCCTCCATTTTTTTCTTTAGCGACTGGCTTCCCTCATCCAATTTTTTTGCGATTTCACGCTGCGTTGGAGCTTGATAAGTTTTAATTTCCGAGCGACTAACTTTTGCGCCGTTTACGCCATCGTTATCAGCTACTTCAAAGAAATACTCGATCGTTTGGCCCGGTTTTGCGCCAATCTGTTCCATATTCCACAGATAGAAAAATTTGTTTTCTGTTTGCTGAGGTTTAATGGGAATGGATTTCGCACCTTGTGCTACCAGCTTTTTATTTTCCTTGATCTGATATTTAAACCTTAGGGAAGAAAAGCCATAATCATCATTAATTACACCAGTGAAGTACAAACTTTTGATACTTATGCTGTCTGGCGTTTCGGTGATGTTGATAGATGGAAACTGATCCTTAATTACGGTGATTTGGTGATTCAATGAATCCCTAAGGCTTACAAATTGATTTTTTGGTACAATTTGATAAATCCCATTTTGCTTTATAACAGCGTTAAACTGTGCAGCATCTTCGGTTACTTTGAGCTGGTAAGTCTTTTGCTGCAGGATGAAAGTGATCGCATCGCTATTTTCTGTTTTCAGCAACCAGTTAACCTTGGTTCCTTCGGGTAATAGCAAATCGCCCACGTTGGCAATGGCTTCCGCCTTGCGTTTTAGATAAGCAGGGTAAATTAAATTTGCGCTGATATTTAGCAGTGACGGTCGAGGTTTTACGTGTATCGTATGGCTCGTAGAATTGAAACCTCCACCGTTAAATCGAATCACTTTATCCTTTTGAATGTTCTTGAATGTGTGGCTAAAGTGGCTGATGTCCTGCTTTTCCAAACGGTAGCTATTTACTCCGTCTTCCAAATAAATATCTTGCGGAAATTCATCACCAGTCAACTTTAGTTTAATAGGCAAATCATCGCCCTGCGTAATGTTTAAATTGCTGTTTTCGATCACAAATTGAAAGGGCGCTTTCGGTAAAACTTCTTCGTTGTAGCGTACAAAATTACTTGTGCCTTCTTTTAATATCGCCGGCGAAATAATTCCAATAATTAAAATTACTAATAGCGGAAAGGCAATATACTTGATGTATTTCTTGTTCTCGCCAAGATTAACGGCAGTGCTAAATGGGATGGGTCTTAGCTCGGCAATTTTCTGATCAATTCCAGCTAAAATAAGAGCGCTATTTTGTGGAGAGCTATCGGCAAGTTGCTTTAGCTGCAAAGTATTTAATAACCTATCCTTAACGTTAAAGAAATGGTTGCCAATTAAGTTTGAAGCAGTTTCAATGCTGATAGTTTTGCTTAAATTGAAGTAGGAAAGCGCAGGTTTAACAATCCAAAAAATAACAGCTGCAAGCGAAATTGTAAAAAACGAGTAGAATAAAAGTGTTTTGGTAGATACGCCAGGATAGCTGTAAAAAACATAAACAAAAAGGCACAAATACATACTCAATATTAGCGCTGCAGCATAAATGCTACCCCGTAATAGTTTGTTTAGATAAAACTTGCGAGTGAACTCGTTGATTTTATCGATCAATAAATTGTAGTTGTTACCCATTACCAATTAAACGACAATAAAGGTAAAAAATGTGCGTGTAATTGTAAAGCAGTTTATTTTTAGATCAAAAAGTTTCGATTTGTTTTGAAACAAGTGTTATATGATTTAATTTAGAAACAAAATATAATCAATAAAAACCAAAAGAAATTGTAAATCTGGATGCTCGCATTCGAAATTAATTGAACACAATGACGAAGAGAATTTTTTTAAGCATATTAGCTTTAATGATTACAGGCACAATAATGGCGCAAAAAGCGATTAAATCGTGGAATAAAAATTTGGTGATTGCACACCGAGGGGCTTGGAAAACACAAAATTTACCGGAAAATTCTATTGCATCTTTGAAAGAAGCGATTAGCTTGGGCTGCTACGGTAGCGAGTTTGATGTTCATTTAACGTCAGACGGCGTAGCGGTAGTAAACCATAATGCAGATTTTTTGGGGAAAGATATTGCCACCAGTACTTATCAGGAATTGGTTGATTATAAAAAACTGAGCAACGGCGAGAGCATTCCTACTTTGGAAGAATATCTAAAAACTGGAATGAAACAGAAAAAAACTAAGTTAATCTTAGAAATTAAGCCGCAGAAAACTCAAGAGCAGGAAACAGCTTTGGTAAAAAAGGTGCTTGAGATAGTGAATCAATTAAAGGCTGCTCCTTGGATTGAATACATTAGCTTTAGCCACTATATCAGCAAATATGTAATTGATAATGTGCCGGGAGCAATGGTTTCTTATTTAAATGGAGAAATTGAGCCAGCAAAATTGAAGGCTGAAGGTTTTTATGGACTCGATTACAATCAGAATGTTTACAAAAAGAACCCTGATTGGATTCAACAATCAAAAGATTTGGGCTTAATAATTAACGTTTGGACGGTAAATACGGAACAGGATATGGACAGGCTGTTGAACCAAAAAGTAGATTACATTACGACCAACGAGCCGGAATTGTTACTCGCTAAGATTAAAAAGTAGTAGCGTATTGACAGCTATTTAGCCCCCTTGCTTTAATGAGTAAGGGGGTTTTTGTTATTGATGGTTTGAGCATTCGCTAGTAGGAGATAAAAATAGCTCAGGATTTGGTTCAAAAATTACACTTTATTTTTGCTAGGCAGGTGCTGTTTTTGACGTTAAAGAGAGAAAATAAATAGAAATATATCACCGTTGGCCAGTACAAAATAGATTATTTACTCAAAACAGATGTAAGAATAATTTGCACGCTAATATAATTTCAATTAAACTTGTTCTTATATCTGTCTTCAAAAAATCTACGTTTGTTGGCAGAATAGACAACAAAAAACTTACGCTATGAAAAATCATCTTATTCCAATTGCCGAGCATTTCGGCGTACTCCTCTCAAAATCATTCTTCAGGCTACGCCAAAGCTTAAATAATCGTTAAGTTTCTTTTGCTTGCTATCTAGATGCTTCTGATTTAAGGCAGCGCCTTTTTTGGCATTGGTTTATTTTAAATAACCGAAGCTTGTTGGCAAGAAAAGAATTAGAAAATTTTCTGTAAAAACCCCACATCTAACTATAAACTATGAAACGAGTAAATCTTTATGCAATAGGAATTTTTACGGCCATGCTTTTTTTCTCCGATAAGGAGCTAAATGCACAAGTTGAATATCCAAAAGTAAATATTGCATCACCCAATGCAGCGGCTTTAGGTAAATTTGTTGATATACCTGTTAACTATCATACCGGTATACCTCAAGTTAACATCCCCCTTTATATTTTAAAAGAAGGTTCAATCGAACTGCCTATTTCCCTAAGCTATCATGCTGGCGGAGTAAAAGTGGCCGAAGTGGCTAGTTGGGTTGGAATCGGCTGGGCTTTAAATGCAGGAGGAGTTATCACCAGAACTGTAAGAGGAATTCCTGATGAGGGTGTAAATGCTGGTGGAAGGCATGGATACTTTTCAAATTATGGTTTATATAACGACTATGCCAACAGTACTATTGACGCTTTTCGTGACCATGATCAGGGAGTATATAATGGACAAGAAGATGCTGAACCGGATTTGTTTTTCTTCAACTTCAACGGACGTGTTGGGCAATTCTATTTTAATGACGATCGGACGCCCGTACTTGTTTCGGGAAATGACGATTTGAAAATTGATTATGTGTCGGTAAAACGAAACATTGGTTCTCTTGAGCAGAACAACATCCAAGGCTTTTGCATTACCACAAACGACGGTACCAAGTATTTTTTCGGAAATTTACCTTCTGGTGTAATAGAACAAGGCGTCAGCCCTGTGGAAATGGCATTTCCGACCAACGGAAGCCGCATTGATTTTGATGGGGTATACTCTAGCTGGTATCTTTGCAGAGTTGAATCTGCGGATCAGTCCGATGCCATCAAATTGTTCTATGATTATGAGTCCTTCAGTACTTTCTATTGGTCTTTTTTTCCACCGCATTTACCCGAAATAGGTATTGATGCTGCAAAATCCTATCGTTTATCGAGATTATATCAGAAGGGTGTAAGACTGTCAAAAATTGTTAGTTCTCAGGGCAATATAGTTTTTTCCTTATCCAAGGATGCTCGTCTAGACTTGGCAAGTGGTGAGTTAGGACCAGACCCTAGTCTGGAGTTGCCGAATAAAGAAGCAAAGGCTCTAGCGGAGATTATTATATCTGATAGTCAAAAAGTGTTAAAGAAGTACCGAATTAATACCAGCTATTTCACAGATCAGGGGGTCGTTGGCAGCGAACTTCCCTCAATGTATGCAAGCTGGGTGCCATACGGCACCGATAAGAAACGATTGAAGCTGGATTCAATAGAGGAAGTAGGAGAAAATGGAACAACTTTGCGGCCATTTAAATTCGAGTATTTTAGTAATTCCTTGCCTAGACGGCTATCCTTTGCAATAGATCATTGGGGATTTTATAACGGCGTTAGTAATGAGAATATCTTGCCTATTATAACTCAAGATAAATACACCATGTTAAATAAGAACGGTGCAGATAGAGATTCGGCTTGGCCAGCTATGCAAAACGGAGCGCTGACTAAAATCAATTATCCTACGGGAGGCTCTGCAATTTTTGAATTCGAGCCTAATAGGGCGAAAGTAACGGCGTCACGTTTCAAGCTTGAGTACATAACCAGTTATTGGACTGGATATGATGGAAGTTCCACTATTAATTGGCCAAATGTAACTTTTACCGGGAATGAGACTTATGAACTAAAGTTTTCTAATTCAGACTGTGGGAACAGTAGTGTTGGTTCTTGTTTTGCAAGTTATTACATCGTTGATCAACAGGGAAAAGTAATAGCCACGGCCGGTGCTTCAGCAAATGAGACCACGACTAAGGCTGTGCAAATACCTCCTGGAATCTATAACATCAGGATGAACAGGGATAACAGCGTCACTACGAAAGGCGCTGTACTTACCATTAGTAAATTTAAAAACTATGACATGATCGATCCGATTGTAGGTGGGCTTAGGATTAAGATCCTTATAAAGAATCCCGAAAACGTAACTCGGCCTATCACAGAGAGCTATAGCTATGAGGAAGCTAACAGATCATCTGGCGTTTTGTTCGAACGGCCTTACTATGTGTCACCAATAAGAAATTCTTTACTTGCGCTTTTAGGCATTATGGGCAACCCTAGTGAAAGCGATAATACGCCGAATGTTTATTCAAGTGGCTGTCTAAACATTGGCGTACTTGGTATTTCTGCCCCTCCAGTTAACGTGATTATTTCCCCTATGAGTAGCTTGCCGATGCAGAAAGTGCAGGGAAATCACGTAGGATACCATACGGTTTCCATAAAAAGGAGCGAAAATGGAGGAAGTAGTGTTTACCGCTACTACGGAACAAGCTTATTTGAAAGCAATACGGATGATGTCGCTTATAGGAACGTTTCATCATCTTCCTATTGCGATCCGAAGATACCGAATTATCCAGGTGCCCCAATTCCGTTTACGCTGGAAAGGGGAGAGCTACAAAGCGAATATCATTTTGATAACGATAATGCTTTGATAAGAAGTGTAACGTATAAATATTCTTACGATAGTACAAAGGTTTTTACTCCGGGGCTTATAATTAAAAATTTAGAACCTAATCAGATTTTTAATAATCAAATTGAAAACACGATATCGGGAGGAGTTACAATTGTATATACATACGCAGATGGATCTAAGAAATATACTCGTTTCCCAAGTTCAGGTGGTCAACCACTACCTTCCGGAGGTCCAATCTCAATGACTGAATATGTGCTTAGAGGCTATTGGAAAAAACGCACTATACGTAGCGAAACGACTATCGATAAACTCAGCATGAAAGAAGTAAATACAAGCGATACGTTATATTACGATAGCCCCTACCATAGGTCACTAACCAAGAAAGTTTCCAGAAAAAGTGATGGGAGTTTAGCTGTAACTACCTATAAATACGCTCTCGACTTTGTTCCAACAGATGCGAAATCCATTCGCGATGGATGGGATGCATACCAAAATAATTGCACTACATGCGATGATATATATTTCAATAGGATAACGACCCCAGGAGTAACCACCGGGGGTAGGAAGATTGCTTGGATGAACCGAAGAAAGTGCCTGCTTTTGGCACGTAGAAGCTACGTGCAATATAGGAGGGAAAATTTTACGGATAGAGGAACGAGTAGTTACTGGCGAGCGCACCTAGAAGCAAAGATTATGGCCGACACTATATTTAAGCCGATATTGGAAATGCAAGATCGGTTTATGAACCCTGTAATTGAAGCGTCCTCGTGGACGGATGGTAAGCTTGAGGCAGCAACTTTCTCACGATTTGCCCTTCAACCGAATGTTTCAACCGTGTACTTACATTCGGTTAACAGCATTAAGTTAAGAACACCACTATCGTCAAATTTTTTAGCGTCAATTAACTCAAATACTACGTTGACGATGGATACAAGGTACTCGAAAGATTACACTTTTCTTTCTGTTGACGGCAGAGTAGTAGAGGAGAGTAAGGTTGGCCAACCAAGAGATGTTTATTTGTGGGGCTATCAGCAAAAGTTTCCGGTAGCCAGAATATCGAATAGCAGCTATCAAAACGCGAAGGCTTTAGTTGACCAAAATATTTTGGATAACCCTACTGACGACGCTCAACTTCGAAGGGAACTCGGAAAGCTTGTTATAGGATTACCTAATACCCAGGTCACCAGCTATACCTATAAGCCTTTAGTTGGTATAACTAGCATGACCGATGCCAAGGGTATGACGACCTATTACGGTTACGACAGTTTTGGGAGGCTCGATACGGTCAGCGACCATTACGGGCATATCATCAAGAAATTTGACTACCACTATAAACCATAGGCCATGAAGACATTTCATCTACAAATCACGACCTTGGCGCTGCTGCTGTGTGGACAGCTGTCGCGGGCCCAGGGCCCCATCACGCAGGGCGCCATGAACTATTCTGTATATAGTGGCCAGTCCGAGCTATCGGCAACTGGCAGCGTAACGCTCACTGACGGTTTCCATGCCCCGTCGGGGAGCAGCCTACGTGTCTTTATAGTTCCCCAAACATGCGGTCCGTTGGTATCGGTTCCCAGTTCCGGCCAGAACTACATCCTTTCCCGCACGTTCAGGGTCGCCGGTGTAAGTGCACAGAACCTGAACGATGCCCGGACGCTGTGCCAGGAGAACCGGACTATCCAGTATTTTGATGGCCTGGGCCGTCCTCTTCAGACCGTCGAGGTCGGGGCCAGCCCCTCGTATACGGACATCGTTACCCCCGTTTCCTACGATGCGCTGGGCAGGGAGCCGGTGAAGTACCTTCCCTATGCTGCCGGCAGCGGTTCCAGCGGGAGCTACAGGCCCACGGCGATAGCCGACCAGCTGTCCTTTTATGCCTCTGCGCCGCAGGGGGTCGTGCAGAACGTGAGCCCCTTCAGCGTTACGGTGTTCGAGGCCAGCCCGCTGAACCGTGTGGTGAAGCAGGGCTTCCCGGGCACGGCATGGCAGCCCTCGGCCGGGGCTGCCGACGATCATACGGTCCGTACGGCCTACGGCACCAATTCGGCGAACGAGGTGAAGCTGTGGAGCATCAACAGCGCCGGCAACGGCGCCACTTCCAGCTACTACCAGCCCGGCAGGCTCTATAAAACGACCATCGGGGACGAGAACTGGAAGGCCGCCGATGGGAATGTCGGCACTACCGAAGAGTACAGGGACTTTGATGGCAGGGTGGTGCTGAAGCGGACCTGGGAGACCAGCACAAAGAGCCTCAGCACGTACTACGTTTACGACGACCTTGGCAACCTGCGCTACGTGCTTCCCCCTGCGGTCAACGGGAACGGCCAGGACATCGGTAGCTTCGACGAGTCGCAGGCGGTGTTCGACCAGTTCATCTACGGCTACCATTACGATGCAAGGAAACGGCTGATCGAGAAGAAGGTGCCGGGCAAGGGGAGGGAGGAGATGGTGTACAACAGGCTTGACCAGGTGGTGTACAGCCGCGATGCGGTGCTCGCCGGCCAGGGGCGCTGGCTTTTCAGCAAGTACGACGCCTTCGGGCGTACCATCATCACCGGTCTCTACGGGGGCTACAACACCCGTGAGCAGCTGCAGTCCACGTTGGACGTGCAGACGGTGCTGTGGGAGAGCAGGAGCGATGATGGCCCCTCTGGCACGGGCTACACCTCGGCCTGCCAGCCGGTCCCCTTCTCCATCGTGGAGTACCATACCATCCATTACTTTGACGACTATGCCATACCGGGGATCCCCTACCAGCCTGTTGGCTACAGCCAGATGCTGAATGGGCTTCCCACGGCCAGCAGGGTGAAGGTGCTGGGCAGCGCCGATAAGTGGCTGTGGACGGTGCAGTGCTACGACGACTACGGCAGGGTGGTGCGCAGCTGGTCGCAGCACCACTTGGAGGGCACCGACGTTACCGACAACACCTACAACTTCGACGGCAGCCTGAATGGCAGCACCCGGGTGCATACCAAGGGGACGTCCGCCACCACCATTGCCACTACCTACGGCTACGACCACATGGGCCGGGCAACGACGACCGCCCACAGCATCAACGGGGCCGCCCCTACCACGATCAGCGATAACGTGTACAACGAGATCGGGCAGCTGGGGCAGAAGAAGCTACATAACGGCATACAGTCTACGGCCTACAGCTACAACGAGCGGGGCTGGCTGCGGAACAGTACCAGTAGCGAATTCTCCATGGAGCTGAAGTACGATAACGGCACGCTGCCGCAGTACAACGGCAACATCTCGGGGCAGGCGTACACCAACGGCGGCACGTCCAACAGCTTCGCCTACAGCTACGACAGGCTGAACAGGCTGCTGAACGCTACGGCCACTGGCATGGCCGAGCAGCTGGTCTACGATGTGATGGGCAACATCTCCAGCCTCAACAGGGACAACACGGGGGCAAGGGCGTACAGTTATGTGGGCAACAGGCTACAGTCGGTAGCGGGGCTTACGGGCAGCTACGGCTACGATGCCAACGGCAACGCCACCACCGATGGCCGCACGGGCACAACGCTGTCCTACAACCACCTTAACCTTCCGCAGGCGGCAAGCAGGTCGGGACTCAGCATGTCCTACACCTACGATGCCACGGGGCGCAAGCTCCGGAAGGTGTCCAGTGCCGGTATTGCGACAACCACGGACTATGTGGACGGGATCCAGTATGTCAATGGGGTGATCGACTTCATCCAGATGCCCGAGGGCGTTGCGCTGAACAGCGGCGGCAGCTACAGCTATAGATATAATCTTTCGGACCACCTTGGAAATGTGCGCACAACTTTCGATATTTACAACGGTGCTGTGCGGATATTGCAGCGTGACGACTACTATGCCTTTGGGCTGAGGAAGGCGGCGGTTGGCGGGACGAACAAGTACCTCTACAACGGCAAGGAACTGCAGGACGAACTGGGGCAGTACGACTACGGTGCGAGGTTCTATGACCCGGTGACTGGGCGTTTCAATACTGTTGACCCATTGAGTGAGGTATCAAGGAGGTTTAGTCTATATAGTTATGCATTGAATAACCCTATACGTTTCATCGATGTTGACGGAATGTATGCGGCGCCTTTTTCGGATTTTTATGACAAAGATGGCAATCTGGTCAAACATGTGAATGATAAATCTACGGCTCAATATCGACAGGTTGGTGATGGAATAACTCTTCATTATGAATTTACTGGCTTTGATACTTCTCAATCTGGGATTCCATTTGTAGCAACCAATACGGTTAATGTGACTACGGTAATACAAGAACAGCAAAATTTGAATTTAGAAAACCCTGCGTTGGAGCCTATCTTTTATGCGAACGGAAAAACCAAAGCTACATATTGTAATTATGCCACACAGAATGTTATGAATGCAGTTGCTTCCGCTACAGATAAATCATCAGGCTTGTTGATGACTGGTGTAGCAAATAGCATGTTTGGTCAGTTTGCTGAAAGTCCATTATTTCAAAGTACCGACAAAACTGGGGCATTAGTAAACGCAAATAAGGGAGGACTCTCTCTAGCAGCTTATAATAATTCCGAAGGACACGGCCATGTTGTCTCTTTATCTGTTGGTGAAAATGTAGATAAGGGCGAACTAGCAAACGTGGGTAAAAGGAATGGCTTCTTGCCAATCGGACCAGAAACGAAAGGAAGCGTATTTTACTATAAGTCAACCATGGATAAAGTAAAATTTTATACATTAAGCCCGGCTGTTACGCCAAAATCGATAGAAACTAAATCGCCGATTATTGGAAAATTTAAAATACATGGATTATGAAAAAGATATTTATTTTCTTCTCGCTGACTGTTTTTTTTTACAATGCTTTTGCCCAGCAGAAGAAAAATATTGCTTGCATCACTAATACAGAACTGATTGGTGTTTGGCAGTTAGGTAGCGGCACAACTGGTAGCGGACTTAACCAGAACTTTAGATTCATGATTGACGGCACTTTCGTCTTGAATTTGTATAGTGAAGGAGACGATGCTAGGTACCTAACTGCGTTAAAAGGAAGATATCGTTTGGTTAACGACGAACTTTATTTTACTATCATTTCAAGGATATTAGTCGATGGAAAGATTACATTGGGAGATCCGGGATTAACTTCTAGTCTGTTTCAATTTAGCTCAGATGCTAAACAAAAAGAAGTAAAGGAGTTTAGCCCCAAAGAAATACCAGATCCTTGTATAATCACCGTTATCTCCAGAACTAAAGTCAAGTTTAATAATCAGATTTATTACAAAATCAAATAAAGGGGCTCCTAATCCTAGAAGCCACTAGCCCTTAAATAGAATCTACGGCTTTCCCGCTGTTCGAGATGTTAAGCGCAGCGCATCTCGAAATTCCTATCAACGGATTTGCAATCCGATAAAGGAGATGAGGTGTCTCACCTAATACGCCACTGGCGGCAAGCTCATAAAGGTGCACTACCAGCGGCACTACTTGCTGAAAGTCCGTCCCGATGATCAGTTAATGATAAAGGCTTGGATTAGATATGATAAAAAAGAAAAAAAAGTACAAAGGAATATTATGAATAGATACACGATAGCTTTTGCTTTGCTTATATTGTATGGTTGTAACCTTTTTGAAAAGGATGAAAGGTTGTTAGCCGAACACTTAAGAAAGAACGGTGAAAAAATAAATATTTATTATGTTAGTTTAGGAGCGACAACTAATGATGTGATACAAGTAAGAAAGTCAAATAAAGATAGTGTTGTTTGGGCGGAGGATAAATATAATTACTTGAAAGATTCAAAGTTGATAAATGATACCGCTCTTCAAATGGTACTGACTGACACAGGGACTAATTTTAAAAACGAACTAGATACCGTAAATATTAGAATTAAGTAAATAGATAGTTTCATTGCCTTTTGGCTGATTTTTCGCCTGTTCCGCAGCTATATTTCTTAACTTACATCAACAAAGCAAACAAAAATGTGCCATACGTTTGTTATATAAATCAATCATACATATTTATACACCTAAAACACTAAAATTATGAGCACACTTAAATTAAAAGACGGAACTGAAATCTATTATAAAGATTGGGGAAAAGGCCAACCGGTATTTTTTCATCATGGCTGGCCATTATCTAGCGATGATTGGGATGCCCAAATGTTATTCTTTTTAGAGAAAGGTTACCGCGTCATAGCTCACGATAGGAGAGGTCATGGACGCTCGGAACAAACCCCTTACGGCCATGACATGGATACTTACGCCGCCGATGTAGCTGAAATTGTAGCCGCTTTGGATTTAAAAGATGTAATCCACGTTGGGCACTCCACCGGAGGAGGCGAAGTGATCAGATACGTGGCCAAGCATGGCAAAGATAACGTGGCTAAAGCAGTTTTAGTAAGTGCGGTTACACCGATTATGGTAAAAACTGAGAGTAATCCTGACGGTGTTCCTATGTCGGTTTTTGATGACATTAGAAATAATACTGCCCATCACAGACAGCAGTTTTATATCGACTTAACGCTGCCGTTTTACGGTTATAACAGAGAAGGTGCAAAAGTATCAGAAGGAATACAAAGAAATTGGTGGAGACAGGGAATGAACGGCTCCATCAAAGCACATTACGATTGTATCAAGGCATTTTCAGAAACTGATTTTACGGAAGATTTAAAAAGCGTGACCGTTCCTGTGTTGGTATTGCACGGCGAGGATGATCAAATTGTGCCGTTTGAAACTACGGGAAAAGTAGCCGTAACTTTATTGCAAAACGGTAAATTAATTTCGTATCCTGGCTTCCCCCATGGCATGCCCACTACCGAGGCGGATACCATCAATAAAGATTTATTGGCATTTTTTGAAAGCTAATTGTGCCGAAATCCAATTAGCTGAAAATAAAAAAGTCCCGTACACTGTGCGGGACTTTTTTGGTAAAATATGATAATAATTAGATTACTTTCACATTAACGGCGTTCAAGCCTTTTCTACCGTTTTCAACATCGTACTGAACTTTATCGTTTTCACGAATTTCGTCGATAAGGCCTGTTGAATGTACAAAGATTTCAGCATCGCCATTAGCAGGGATGATAAATCCGAAACCTTTAGTAACATTAAAGAATTTTACTGTTCCTTCTTGCATTGTATTATGTATTAAAGTTTGCAAGGTACAGATTAAAATCTAAATACAAGCAAAAGTTATCTTTTTTGGACAATAAATCAACAAGTGTTACTTATTGCCTGCCAAGCTAATGGTGATTTCGCTAGAGTGCGGTATACCTAACGTGGTGCCTGGCTTAACGTATAGCAGGTTTTTCAAATATACATCGGCTATGCCTTGTAGAAGCTTTTTTCTGTACGGCATGTCTTCCTTCAAAACGCCTTGTATTCTGTTTACATATAAATTGCCCTTCACGTCTACAATAACCGAAAAACGATATCTAAAATCGCGGTACGACTTATTAATTTCTACCCTGTACTCTGGGTACATATAAGCAAAAGATTTTCGGTGTGCGCCGCTATCAGCATAGCCAATTAATTTTACAGAAACATTTTTACTGTTTGGTTTCAATTGTACAATCTCAGTAGCCGCAAAAGCAGTATCTGGATTGGATGGATTTCGATAAGTAGCTTCCGAAAGTTTTTTTATGAAAGCAGTATCTGCTTTGGTTGGGCGTTGTAGTTCTCCAACGGTGGTTTTAAGTACTTTTTCGATATAATCTTTAGTATAGTAAGTACAGTTCACGTCTGAAACTTCTCCTTTGGTAATTACTCGGGCATCTACCTGTAAGCGCTGTAGTACCAAGCTATCTCTAGCGATAGTTTTTACCCTAAAAAATTCACGTGCAAAGTTGTACACACGGCCGTGGTCAAACTGGAGGTAAAAAGCTTCCATTCCTTGCTTTTCCGGACTGTAAGCCAACATGGTGTCTGGCGCTTTATACTCGATAATCCATGTTGGAGCAAGCATAAACCCGTCTTTATTGAAGGATAAGCCATTACTGAACCTTCTTTTCACTTCGTAAAATCTTACTCCGTTTACATCTCTAAAAGTAAGTCCCTCTTCTTCCGCATTATTGCTTTTTTCGGCTTTGTTAGAATTGCTGGTGCACGCATAAATGGCAACGGAAATAAATAGTAAAAACGTTAGCTGCTTAAAACTCATGTGATTGATAAATTCCAAATTTAAGGTTTGCTTTTGATATAAATGATGTTGGCCACTTTTCTTTGCCCTTCGTGATCCCATTTTTTATTATCAGATGGATGATTGACCACGCCATTGTCGCCGTAGGAATTTACCCATAAAGTGGTTGAACCTCCACCGTCTAGATTGATCGCACTAGTGCAGCCCAGCCATTTCATAACTTTTGTAAGTTCAAATAGGCTCATTCCAGAAGAATTTTCTTGCCGGCCATCTACCGTAAGTAAAATTACATTTCCATTGGGTTTAATGCCCAGCGCAGTTCGAGGATGCCTAGTTTTGTTAAAGGAAATTGAATCTAACTTTTCGGCAACATTCTCCAAAATCAGCAATGGCCCGCTGACCATTATGTTTTCATCCTTTAGGTTATTTTCCCAAGTGCTTGTGCCATCCCACTTTTTAATCCCCACTTTTTGTTGGTTAATTACTACTGCAGCTTCTTGATGAAAAGTTCTTTTATTGTTTTTATCCAATCTACTTTGGTTAATTAACGTGTCGTTTACTTTTAAAAAGTCAACAGATCCACCGTTTTTGATATCAAAGAAAGTTCCGTTTATGCTGGCAATTGCGCTATGTTTTTTAGCAAACTCGGAGGTGATGATGAGGTCTTTTTTATCATATCCAATAAAGAATGCAGGAGCTTTGCGCCCGTTCTCTACCTCCAAATAACTGACATATTGATTGGCTTTAAATAAACTGCTATCAGCAAATTGATGGGTATAAAGTGTGGTTTTTGCAGCTACAGATGTTTTGTTCCATCTGGTTTTTATGAATGTTATAGAATCTGTTTGTTGCGCAAACGAAGGGATGCTAAGAAGCGAAAGAAAAAGAAGGCGTAGGAAAGGTTTCATGAATGCTATATGCGTTTTTTAAGTTTTAATAATTTGATTTGAAATGTTTTATCCCTCCATACTTCTACAATTACGCTATAGCCATTTTTAGCTTTTAAAATAGACGCAATTTCATCTAACGAATAATCGTCTACACTTTTAAAATTAATGCGGGTTAATTCGTCACCTTCCTTAAGTCCTACTAAATCCGCCGGCGATTGAGGCTCTATTCGAGTTATAACTGTTCTTGATGGAGGCCCATGTTCCGAATAAATTTCGATACCAGCCATATCATGTTCAAAAGGCTTGTTGAAATTTTCGTTTTTTTTAATGTAGATAGCTCCGTTGGCGTAATCGTAAATTGCATTAAATCGGCTCATTATTTCTGCTCCTAAATTGGCATTTCTTCCCTTTTTCAACGAGTCGATATTGTAATTCGGGTAGTTGGCTATAACGTTTTTAAAATCGAAGGGCCCTAGCTTTAAAGCGTTAATGCGACCGATTTGTCCGGTTACACTTCCGGTTAAACCATTTCCTAAGTTTGCTTTCAGCGTAAAGTTTGGCTTAGGGAACAAAGTTCCATTTAGGGTTTCAAGCGAAATGGAGTGTCCTGCACCGCAATCCAGTAAAGCCTGCAATTTAGTTTTTCCTAAACCTTCTTGGTCAACTTCTACAGTAACATATGGCTTATTATCGATTAGTGTAAATGGAATTTTTTCTCCTTTTAGCTTTACTTTTTTTTCGGGAGCGATCATTTTCAAAGATTTGTTAGTGTAACTCACCTTCACCGTGAAGCTATTAAAAAAATTATA
The DNA here is from genome assembly GCF_965249885.1 of Pedobacter sp. Classification (GTDB taxonomy): domain Bacteria; phylum Bacteroidota; class Bacteroidia; order Sphingobacteriales; family Sphingobacteriaceae; genus Pedobacter. Next base: position 1,882,496 of record NZ_OZ252254.1, read on the forward strand.
GCCAATTAGTCCGTAAATCTTTCGGCCAACGTATCCAGAAAGCGGTAAAATGTCATCTTTTAAAAAAATGGTTGGAATATGATCTGCGCTTGCGTCTCCCACATTTACGCTCGTGGTGCCTAAAAAAGCATCTACACCATCAAAATCTCCATAGCCACTAATTTTGATTGCCCTAGCGTATGGCACTTTCAAACTTTCTTTCAGGCTTGGATCGGTAATAATCATGGGGTTTACACCAGTATCTAAAATAAAATCAAAGGGCCCCTTATTGTTGATGTATATTGGAATAATAATTAGGTTTTTAACCAAATTAAAGTACAAAATTTGCTGCTTTCTACCATTATTAAACTTAAACTGCTGTGCTTGCATATAGCTTGGCATAAGTAATAAAAGCAGCAAAAAACAGCAGGTATTTTTAAATAATATTTGGTTTTTCAAGCCGTTCATCAAACTAAATTAATAAATTAGGGGCACAAACATTAAAGTCCAAGAAATTTCAAAGTTAAGGTTTGCGAAATACTGCAACATTTACTCCCTAAATTATGAACAAAGTTAGCCTTAAAAATATGCTGTTAATTGTAATAGCTATTTCGTTTGCCGCCTTACAGTCTTGCAAAACAAATCAGGTAATTTCTCGTAAAGTAGCAAAGCAATTTAAACATAATGATACGTTGAAAAAATATCAGGTAGGTTTTGCTTTGTATGATATGGAAAAAGGACAGATGTTATTCCAAAAAGATGCCGAAAAGTATTTCGTGCCTGCTTCCAATACGAAATTGTTTACTTTTTACGCTGGACTTAAAACCTGTCCAGATTCTATCCCATCGTTACGTTATATAGAAACCGGCGACTCGTTGATATTTTGGGGCACCGGAGATCCATCTTTACTACATACTGTTTTAAAAGGCACCAAAGCTATCGAACTGTTAAAACAAAGTAATAAGAAACTGTTTTTTGCTAATAACAGATTTACCGGCAACTTTTTCGGGCGTGGTTGGAGTTGGGATGATTACAATGAATATTACCAGCCAGAAATTTCGGAACTACCGTTGTTTGATAATGTCGTTTCAATTGACAATAAGGGAGGTGAGTTAAACATTTTGCCTAAAACACTTAAATCTTGCTTTGCAATAGATTCAAATAGCAAGACAAAGAGATTTGAGGTGCGACGAGAGTTTCTCACAAATAAATTTTATTATCCTGCTATTAAACCAGAAACAGGTTACGAACAGCAAGTGCCATATAAAACGTCTACTGCGCTTACGCTGGCCCTGCTGTCCGATACGCTTAAAAAAGAAGTGCGTTTAACCAGTTATCCTATGCCTCAACAAGCAAAAAGGATTTATAGTTCTAAAAGTGACGACGTTTTTAAACAGTTGATGCTCCCGTCAGATAACTTTATTGCCGAGCAGTTATTATTGACTTATGGAGACCAATTGGGATTAGAGATGAATAGTGCCAAAATCATTACGACATTACAAGAAAAGTACTTGAAAGATTTGCCAGACAAACCAAGATGGGTTGATGGTTCGGGTCTTTCTAGAGTAAATCTATTCACGCCGCGGTCAATCATCAAATTGCTGGAAATGATATACAAGGAAGTAAATAATCAGGAACGTTTGTTTAGTATGATGCCGGCAGGGGGCAAGGCCGGAACTTTACGAAATGCTTATCCAAAAACAGATAACCCTTTCGTATTTGCTAAAACAGGTACGCTTTCTGGCGTTCATAATCAAAGTGGTTATATCATTACTGGTAAAGGGAAGCTGTTGCTTTACTCATTTATGAATAACAACTACGTTGAGTCAACTGCAGATGTGAGAAAACAGATGGTTAACATGGTCACTTATATACACGACAACTTTTAATGCTGCTTTATGCAACATGAAGCGATTTTTGCTGTAAAACCTTGTTTTTTAACGAAGTGTATTTGCGGGTTATTGCGTTTTTAAAAAAATATTGTTAATATTACCTTTAAATTAGCTAAAACTATGAAATCAACGCTTTGCGCATTGTTAGTATTTTTATGTTTAAAGGCAAACGCTCAAGAGCAATTGATTTACAATAGTAAGTTTTTGTCGAAGCCAGATACGGTTTGGGTATTTAAACCTCAAAACAGGCCACAAACGGAAACACTACCAATGATTTTCCTATTACATGGCTACGGTGGCAGTTATAAGCAATGGCATACCATTATGGATGCGCAGAAATATGCCAACGAGTACGGGTTTATAATTGTATGCCCCGACGGGTTATATCAAAGCTGGTACATTAACAGTCCGGTTAAAAAAGATTGGCAATACGAGTCATTTTTTTTCGATGAGCTTTTTCCTGATATGTTGAAACGGTTTAAGCCAGACGAAAAAAAGATCATGATATCTGGACTGAGCATGGGAGGACATGGAGCTTTATATTTCTTTATTAAACGCCCCGATCTTTTTATGAGTGCTGGTAGTACTAGTGGAGGCGTACAGCTTACAGATGCTTTTGGAAAATATGGCCTAGGTGATTTGTTGGGCAATCCGCCCAAAGAAGATGAGCTTTGGAAGAGATACGCGGTGATCAATAACATTGATAAGCTAGCAGCGGTTAACAAACCTTTCATATTCGATTGCGGTGCCGCGGATTTTTTTTACCAATCAAACAATGAACTTAAGCAGAAATGTGATCAATTGAAACTTAAGGCTACCTATATTTCTCAGCCAGGAGCACATAACAAGGCTTATTGGGCTAAATCTATCAAACAACAATTCGACTATTTTAATCGGCTACTCATAGAACCTAAGTAACTTAAACTAAACAAGTAAACAATGAAGAAACCATTACTTTATTTATTGACAGCAGCAGCTTTTCTGGCGTCATGTAGCAAAAAAAGTGATCCGGAACCTACGCCAGAACCCACACCTACTCCAGTTACACCCGTAACACCTTACGAGCCCGATAACAGTTTTAAAATAGTAGCTTATATGCCAAGTTATCAGGATCCCGCAAAGGTAACAGATGCGAAATATAAAATGGTTACCCATCTGCTTTACTCTTTTTTAAGTCCAAATGTTGCTGCAGACGGTTCGCTAAATGCCTTGCCCGAAGCTGCAAGATTTTCTACCGTTAGGGCGAAGGCCAAAGCATTTAATGTTAAATTTGGCGTTTCAATTGGTGGGGCTGAATCAAAACAGGAAACCTTTGCTGCTATTGCCCAATCAACTACTGCTCGAGCAAATTTTATTAAAAATGTAGTAAACTTTGCTAAAAATAATAACATAGATGGCATAGATATGGATTGGGAATATCCTCGAACAACCAGTACTACAGATGTAAACCCTAATGCAAGCTACACTTTGTTAATGAAGGAGTTAAGTGCAGAACTACATAAAAATAATAAGTTTTTAAGCGCTTCTATTACTCCAGGAGTTTATGTTTCAAGTAATAGGCATGCTATTTCGCCCGAAGTTTATCCATATGTGGACTTTTTTAATATCATGCAATATGATGGCGGCGTAGGTTATGATTCGGCCGAGCCCCTTAATCACGCTTCAATGAAAATGACCGAAGCCAGTTTGACTTTTTGGCTTACTACCAAAGGCATGCCTAAGGAAAAAGCAATTTTAGGAATGCCGTGCTATGGAAGGGACGGTAGCGGTGCCGCTATCAGTTATACTTCCATCATAGCTTCATCTAAAGCCAATGCAAATGTTAACTCGGCAAGGGTGGGTGTTACTGATTATGGGTATAATGGAATTCCAATGGTGAAGCAAAAAACCCAAATGGCTAAAGACAGATGTAATGGTATAATGTTTTGGGAGTTTGCTCAAGATACCGTTGACGACACTTCGTTAATTAAAGCTGCAAATGATCAGTTGGGACGAGCATACTAATGCAAAACGGATTCGATAAATTAAATCAACCGCTATCATCTAGCCTGAATTTAAATGGGCAAAAATATCTTTATTTTGGGGGAACTGCATACTTGGGCATCCCTCAAAATAAGGAATTTATAAACTTGTACCTTAAGGGAATTGAACTTTTTGGCCTAAATAATGGAACTAGCAGGGGCAACAATGTTCAATTAGGAATTTACAACGAAGCAGAAGCCTTTGCGGCACATAAGTTTGGCGCCGAAGCAGCACTGATCACATCTAGCGGATATCTCGCCGCACAGCTCACCGTTACCACATTTGCGAAAAAAAGAGAGGTAAGGTATGCTCCAGATACGCACCCAGCACTTTGGATTGACGAAAAGCCAGCTCAACAACAAACTTTTGAGCAATGGAGTAGCGAAATTGTAAAAGAAATTAATGGAAATTCAGCAACGAGTTGGCTGTTGCTGAGTAACTCGGTGAATAACTTATTTCCCGAGATTTACAGTTTCGACTTCATAAGCAATATCAGCCCCGATAAAGATGTTATTTTAATCATCGATGATTCTCATGGCATCGGGATGATTAACGGCGGTACTGGCGTATTAAGCGCTATTTCGAGCCAAGGAAATGTAGATGTGGTGGTAGTGGCATCGATGGCTAAAGCCTTGGGATTGGATGCAGGAATCGTATTAGGTTCATCTAAATCCATAAATACGCTAAAATTAGGAAATGAATTTTATGGCGCATCGCCGCCTTCTGCTGCGGGATTGTATGCTTTTATGCAAGCAGCGCCAATTTACAAATCAGCTTATTTAAAGCTCCAACAAAACATTGGAACATTTGTCGAAAATGTCAAAAATTCGAGTGATTGGAGAGCTGTCGAACACTTTCCTGTTTTTTTAAGTCCGCAAGCGGGCATAGAAAAACACTTAATGCAAGAAAAAATTTTAATTTCGTCTTTTCCGTATCCTGATAAAGATGGAGCGCCATTAAACCGCGTTGTAATTTCTAGTTGGCATGATGATGCCGACATATTGAAACTAGTGGAGGCATTGGCAAACAAGTAGGAATGTTAACTCAAAAACGAAAAGATGAAAAAAGTATTAGTGTTATTGGTGTTGGCTGTAGGTTTGCAGCAAACTATATATGCGCAAAAAGTGTTAAAAGTTTGGGTAGTGAGGCATGCTGAAAAGGATACCAAAAACCCTAAAGATCAAGACCCTGATTTGTCTGAAATAGGAGCAAAGCGTGCAGAAGCGCTTAAAAAGGAGCTAAAAGGACAAAGGATAGACTCCATTTTTTCTACTGACTATAAACGAACCAAACTCACAGGTTTTCCATTAGCCGACATTACTGGGATCAACATAAAAACGTACGATCCTTCAAAAGTAGATGTACTGATCAAGTCCTTAAAAATGAATGCCCAAGGCAAGAAGATTCTAATTATCGGTCATTCTAATACCGTTTTAGAAATAATAGAAGCTTTTGGCGGTAAAAGACCTTTGGATAAACTTACAGATAATGATTATAGCTATTTGTTTTCCCTGACCATAAAAGGGAATAAAGTTGATGTAAAGACAGAAAAATATGGCGACAAAGAACCTGTACGGGAGCTATAGTTTTTCGAAGGGAATATCCATCAGGTCGTAATCTTGCCAACCTAAAAAGTCAAAGTGCCACCATTCGTTGTAGATTACCTTGAAGCCGTGTGCCTCCATGGTGGAGATCAAGAAATCGCGATTTTTAATAATATTGGGTGGCAGATCAGTAAATTTTGATGCCGCTGCAGCCTCAAAACTATCATAAGGTGTTGGCATTGGCACATCTTTGCCTGTTTTTAAATCAATAATGCTTAAATCAACGGCACAGCCTCTGTTGTGCTTTGATCCTTTAGCCGGGTTAGCAACGAAATTCTTATCACTGGCCTTTTCGTAAAACGATACGGTTACAGCATACGGGCGGTAAGCATCAAAAATTTTAAGTCCGTAGCCTTTTTTCTTCAACTCCGCTTGGATTAGCTTCAGCTTTTCTACCACTGGCCTCCGGGCAAACGCTCTTGCTTGCTTGTACATTATTTGCCCCATAAAATTGTTTCTGGTGGCATATCTGATATCAAGCACTACGGAAGGAATTGCTTTTTTAATCTCTATAAGTTCCAAATTTGTATTTTTGGCTACAGCGGCTTTATAAATTTTGTAGTCGTTAACCACATTTAAACCATAAGGGTTTTGTGCGTTCTTTTGCGCACATGAACTAAAGCTAAGACAAGCTAAAAAAAGCAGTAAAACATTTGTTTTCATATTACTGATTAGAAAGTACGAGAAGCTCTAAATCTTTATAGGGCAAATTGTACATCGTAGCCAAATCCTTATTGGTAATATGACCTTGATAGCAGTACAATCCATCCCTAATTCCAGGCCTGTTCCATACCATATTCATCAAGCCACCCATATCACCAATGTCTACTAAAATTGGAGCAAAAATATTGGTTAAAGCATAAGAAGCGGTACGTGGTACTCTCGAAGCAATATTTGGTACGCAATAATGAATCACATCATGTTTTACAAAAACAGGTGCTTTATGGTTAGTTACTTCCGAAGTTTCAAAACATCCACCTTGGTCAATGCTCACATCAACCACTACCGAGTGTGGTTTCATTTTAGCAACGGTATCTTCCATTACCAAACAAGGACTGCGGCCGTGTTCAGAGCGTATGGCTCCAATTACTACATCGCAAGTAGTGATGGCTTTTTTGAGAACCACTGGCTGCATTACCGAGGTAAAGACGCGGTTGCCTAAGTTGTTTTGTAAACGGCGTAGCTTGAAAATCGAACTATCGAAAACCTTTACTTCAGCGCCTAAAGATAATGCAGTTCTTGCGGCGTATTCACCTACTGTACCAGCGCCCAAAATCACAATTTCTGTTGGTGGTACACCAGTAAATCCTCCCAACATCAAACCTTTCCCTCCAAAGGCACTGCTCAGATATTCTGCAGCGATAAATATTGACGTAGCGCCTACTATTTCGCCCATGGCACGTACTACGGTCAGCACATTACCTTCATCACGGATATTTTCAAAACAAAGCGCATTGATTTTTTTGCCCAACAAGGCTTTCAACACTTCTGCTTTTAAGGTTCCAACTTGTAAGGCCGAAATTAAGGTTTGGCCTTTGTGCATCAACTCAATTTCTTCTAGTGTGGGTGGAGCTATTTTTACGATGATATCGGCAGCCCAAACATCTTTTTTGTTGAAAATGATTTGCGCTCCTTGTTCGCTATAATCTTTGTCGCTAAAGTTTGCACCATTCCCAGCACCGCTTTCTAGCAAAACTTTATGTCCATTATTTACCAAAAGTGCCACAGAAAGCGGTGTTAAAGCTATCCTGCATTCTTGATATGAAGTTTCTTTTGGGATGCCAATAAATAAGCTATTGCTTTTCTTTCCGGTTTCTAGCATTGCTTCTTGGGTTTGCATCAACCCTCTTTTAGCAATGGCAGCCATTTCGTCGCGTAATCCTGTAGCCATTATTTATGGTGTAGTTTGAAAAATTGAAGATACGAAAAATAACTTCTAATTGATATGCTGAAAATCACAGCAATTAAAAATTCTAATCGTTATTATTGCAGTTATCAAATACCGCTACTTTATGAAACAAATCTATTTAATAGGCTGTTTGGGCTTTTTTTTATTTCCATTCAGCTCCTTTGCGCAAATCTTTGTGCTTGATGCCGCCTCCAAGCTGCCCATTGTAAATGCAACTATTTCAGACGGGGATCAAAATGTCCTTAAAATAACAGATGAAAGAGGGGCTTTTGATTTGGCTGAGGTCAAAATATCGCAGCCTAAAAAACTAATAATTACTTCCATAGGCTATCAAAAGCGTAACGTTGATATTGGTAGTCTAAAAAATATCGACAGCATATATTTAACGCCGGCAGTTTATGACCTGAGAGAAGTTAGCATAACATCAAAAAAGTACCGCAAGCATTTAGTTGGTGGTGGAATGACCTTGTTCCACGGCGATAATCATTATGGAAGTTATGCATATGAAGAGGCTAGGTTTTTTCCAAACGATTATGATAAAGGCAGTAAAATTATTGCAGTTCAGTATTTTGTTGTCGCAAAACAGCCATTTCAAAAAAAAACTAATGTTGATTTGAATAATGTTTTTGGTGTAGCTGTTTATGAAGCCAATGCCGATGGAAGCCCAGGAAAACCAGTGTTAACAGAAGAGATTTTGGTAAAAGCGGAAAAACATGCTGAATGGGTAGTTGTAAACTTAGAGCAATATCAACTTCCCGTACCAGAGTATGGTTTTGTGGTTGGATTTAAAATTTTCCCAGCTTCATTTTATGGCCAAAAAAATGGATTTGTTAAGTATGAAAATATGGTTACGCCAAAGCTAGCGATTAAAACCTACTTAAGAAAAAGCGACGACTCTTGGCGACGAAACTTGATCAGAAATAGCAGATGGCAAAAAGATGACAGGTCGCATTTTGGTATTAGGGCAATGATTGCGAACCAAAATAACGAGTTAATATTTGATGAACTCGAATAACCGTTGCTCATTGCCAGTAACGGTTATTTGAACTTTGATATACTCGTCTGGCATTAATTCCTCCACTTTTGAAGGCCATTCAATTAAGCAGTAGTTGCCGCTGTAAAAATATTCTTCGTAGCCAATATCGTAAGCTTCGCGGAGGCTTTTTAGTCTATAAAAATCAAAGTGATAGATAGGGCCAAATTCACTTTCATATTCATTGACGATAGAAAATGTTGGGCTGCTTACCACATCTTCCACACCTAAGGTTTCGCAAAGCGATTTGATGAAAGTGGTTTTGCCAGCACCCATATCGCCATCGAAAATGAAGAATTTTTGCTCGCCAGCAAATTCCATTAATGCTTTGGCGACTTGATGCAATTCAGCCGGACTATTGATAGTAATCTGCATTTTAATATAAAATTCAAATATAATTTAAGCTCAAAGTAAGTTCTCTTCACAGTTCTCTCCCTTTTGGGGAGAGATGCCCAACGGGCAGAGAGGGGTTTATTTTGAGGTGTAAGTCACAATTGGAATAATCATCTCCTCCATTGATATACCTCCATGCTGGAAAGTTTCGTTGTAATAGTTCACAAACTGGTTATAGTTGTTCTGATAAACGAAATATTGATCTTCCTTAGCAAAAATGTAATTAGAGCTAATGTTCACTTTTGGCAGTTTTGCTTGATGCGGATCTTTAATCAGAAATACTTCCTTAGGATTGTAATTTAGGTTTTTGCCCTGTTTGTAACGTAAATTGGTGTTGGTACTTCTATCTCCAATTACTTTACTCGGCGTTTTAACCCTAATCGTACCGTGATCTGTAGTTATGATTAGTTTGATGCGATGCTGCGACAATTTTTTAATCAGCTCCAATAATGGCGAGTGTTCAAACCAAGATAAAGTCAATGATCTGTAGGCCGCATCATCATTAGCTAGCTCCCTAATCATCTGCATATCTGTACGGGCATGCGAAAGCATATCCACGAAGTTAAACACAATGGCATTAAACTCGTTGTGCATTAAGTTGTTCACTTGGTCAAGCAAATCCTTGCCCTGATCAAAAGTCAATATTTTATGATAACTAAACTTACAGTCTTTTCGTAGGCTGCGTTTAATCTGATCATCTAAAAAAGTTTCTTCATGCAAGTTTTTGCCACCTTCGTCATCGTCATTTTGCCACAATGAGGGGAAGCGCTTTTCCATGTCCAAAGGCGTAAGTCCCGAAAAAATTGCATTCCGAGCATACTGTGTTGCTGTTGGCAAAATACTCGAATAGGTATCTTCTTCTTCTAATCGGAAATGTTCGCTAATTAAAGGGTTGATGATTTTCCACTGATCATAACGCAGGTTATCTATCAAAATAAAAAATACTGGCGTGTTGCTGTTGATCAACGGAAAAACCTTTTTCTTCAATAGTTCGTGGGAAAATAGCGGCGCATCTGCGCTTCCGTTAATCCAATCGATGTAGTTATTTTCCACAAATTTAGAGTACTGCATATTGGCTTCCGCTTTTTGCATGGTCAAAATTTCATGCATCTGCGGATCGTCCAATTTTTCTAACTCCAGTTCCCAAAAAATCAGCTTTTTATACACATCAACCCACTCCTCGTAACTCAATTTATCATTGAGCGTCATTCCAATATTCCTGAAATCTTGTTGATAGGCCGAAGAAGTTTTCTCACTTACCAAACGTTTATTGTCAATTAGTTTTTTGATGGTAAGCAATACCTGCTTTGGATTAACCGGCTTAATCAAGTAGTCATCGATTTTAGAGCCAATGGCATCTTCCATCAAATTTTCCTCTTCACTTTTGGTAATCAGCACAACGGGCACGTCTCGTATATTTTTGATAGCAGAAAGTGTTTCCAAGCCTGTAAGGCCCGGCATATTCTCATCGAGGAAAACCAAATCAAAATGTTCCTTACCAAAAGCCTCTAATGCATCATTTCCGTTGGTAAAAGTGCTAACCGCGTAGCCTTTTTCGTTCAGTAATAAAATATGAGGTTTTAGTAAGTTTATTTCATCATCGGCCCATAATATCTTTGTTTCCTGCATTTTATGTTCTTTTTATGTAATTTGAAAGATTAAAAAGCGTTCAGCTTTTCTACTGTCGATAAAATTAGCAATTTTTGTACCGCAATAATCATAGTTGGCAGTTTTTAGTTTACAGTTGGCAACGATCCAACATTTTAACCTTGCAACGTGCCAACAAATTAGAGAATGAACAAAAAGAAAATAATTAACGACCCGGTTTATGGGTTCATCACTATACCGTCAGAGCTCGTTTTCGATTTGATCTCTCACCGTTATTTCCAACGTTTGAGGTATATCAAGCAGTTGGCGATGACCCACATTGTTTATCCAGGAGCGCTAAATACCAGGTTTCATCATGCTTTAGGGGCGATGCACTTAATGAGCTTAGCCTTAGAAGTGCTTAAAAACAAAGGTCATGAAATAAGTCCAGAGGAAGAGGAAGCGGCAACCATTGCCATCTTACTTCACGACATTGGCCACGGGCCATTTTCACATGCTTTGGAGCATACTTTGGCCCACGGAATTAGACACGAAGATATTTCCTTATTAATGATGGACAAGCTCAACGATGAGTTTGGAGGTAGGCTAAACACCGCTATTCAGATTTTTAGAGGCAAGTACCACCGCAAGTTTTTCTGCCAATTAATTTCAGGACAGGTTGATTTGGATAGAATGGACTACCTTAACCGAGATAGTTTTTATACCGGGGTTAGCGAGGGCGTAATCAGTTTCGACCGCATCATCAAAATGTTCAATATTGTTGATGATCAGTTGGTGGTGGAAGAAAAAGGCATCTACTCTGTAGAAAAGTTTTTAATAGCCCGCCGTTTGATGTACTGGCAGGTGTATTTGCATAAAACTGTGGTAGCTGGCGAGCAGCTTTTAGTGAAGATTTTAGAACGTGCCAAAGAGTTAGCGGCTGCGGGAATAACCTTGTTTGCTACGCCAGCGCTACAACACTTCTTGCAAAACGACGTAAATGCCGCAAATTTTTTTGAGGAAGAAATTCACTTACAGCAGTTCTCAAAGCTTGATGATCAGGATATTTATGCGTCAGTGAAAGTATGGGCGGATAGTGACGACGTAATTCTTTCGAAGCTTTGCAAGATGTTAAATGCCAGAAAATTGTATAAAGTAGAGATCAGCAATGAAGCGCCAGATCCACAGCGCTTGCAGCGGTTGGCATTTCAAACTTCGGTTGCCCTAGATATTTCTGAAGAGGATGTGTCGTATTTCGTTTTTACCGACACAATAACCAACCGAGCTTACAATGCTGAGAGCAGTAACATCAATATTTTAATGAAAAATGGCACTTTGTTAGATATCGCAAAAGCGTCGGATTTATCCAATCTAGAGTCGCTTGACAAAACCGTTAAGAAGCACATACTCTGTTACGTTAGAGGGATTTAGCAATTTTTAACAAAATAATGAGCCAAAAAACCCGTTAATTCGTCTCACAACATTAGTGATTATTGATAATTTGTTCATATCAATTTAACATTTAACTTTGTAACATGCAATTTACTGCCAAGCAGATAGGCGAATTTTTAAATGGAACGGTAGAAGGCGACGAGAACGCTAAAGTAAGTACGCTTTCTAAAATAGAGGATGGTGCTGCTGGCTCGCTCTGTTTTTTATCAAATCCTAAATATGAAAACTATTTATATACTACAGCTGCCTCTGTAGTGATAGTTTCGCAAGATTTTGTTGCAACGCAACCTGTTAAAAGCACATTGGTAAAGGTTAAGGATCCTTACAGTGCTTTTTCTGTTTTGCTGGATAAATACAATGAATTTGCCAATGCCTCTGAAAACGAGGTGGGTATCCACAGTTCTTCTTACGTTCATCCATCGGCAAAAATTGGTAAAAACGTGTACATTGGCCCGTTTTGTTGCATTGAGGAAAATGTAGAAATTGGCGACGGCTGTAAGCTAAACGCACAAACTTTTATAGGTGCCAATAGCACTTTGGGAAAAAACTGCGTGTTATATCCTGGAGTAAAAATCTACAAACGTTCTGTATTGGGCAATAGCGTAATTATCCATTCTAATACTGTTATTGGTAGCGATGGTTTTGGATTTGCACCACAAGCGGACGGCTCTTACAATAAAATTGCTCAGATTGGCAATGTTGTGATTGAGGATGATGTAGAAATTGGCGCTAATACAGCAATTGATAGGGCAACAATGGGTTCTACATTTGTGCGTAAAGGCGTGAAATTAGATAACTTGATACAAATTGCGCATAACGTAGAAGTTGGCGCACATACTGTTGTTGCCGCTCAAACGGGTATTTCTGGAAGTACTAAGTTAGGTTCCAATTCTGTAATTGGAGGCCAAGTGGGCATCGCAGGACATTTAAATTTAGGTAACAAAACTCAAATTGGCGCTCAGGCAGGAATAAATTTTGATACCGAAGAAAATAAACAATGGCACGGTAGCCCGGCACAGCCTTTGAAAGAATGGATGCGCTCAACCGTGATTTTTAAAAAGTTGCCAGAGGTTGATAAAAGAGTAAGAGAGTTAGAAGCCCAAATTGCAGCGCTCAAAACTCTTGTAGAGAAAATGACAACAACACAAACACCATAATGAACGTTAAACAAAGAACTATAAAAGGCGAGATATCAGTTAAAGGGGTAGGACTACATACAGGAGCTAATGTAACTTTAACATTTTGTCCAGCACCAGAAAATCATGGATTTAAATTTCAGAGAATTGATTTGCCTGGTGAGCCAATTGTTGACGCCGATTGCGATAATGTAACGGATACGGCAAGAGGCACTACTATTACCCAGAATGGTGCCAGCGTAAGTACCGTTGAACACGTTATGGCTGCTTTAGTTGGAATGGATTTGGATAATGTGTTGGTGAAGCTAAATGGTCCTGAAACGCCAATTATGGATGGTAGTTCAATTAAGTTCATTGAAGCGCTTGAGCAAGTTGGTGTTTCTGTTCAACATGCTGATAGAGAATACTATACCATTCCTCACAATATTACTTACACTGAGCCTGATAGAAGTGTTGAAATTGTAGCAATGCCTTTGGACGACTATCGCTTCACTTGTATGATTGACTATAATTCTCCGGTTTTGGGAAGTCAGCATGCCGGGATTTCAACCATCAGTGAGTTTAAAAAGGAAATTGCCTCCTGCAGGACTTTTTGCTTTTTGCATGAGCTAGAATATCAACTTCAAAATAATCTCATTAAAGGCGGCGATTTAAACAACGCTATTGTGATTGTGGATAAGGAGGTGACTAAAGATGAGTTGAGCCACTTAGCTAAAATCTTTAATAGAGAAGAAATTGATGTAGCTCCCCAAGGGATTTTAAATAACATGGAGCTGCGTTATCAAAATGAGCCTGCCCGCCATAAATTGCTAGATATGATTGGCGATTTAGCCTTGGTTGGGATGCACTTGAAAGGCCATATCATGGCGGCAAGGCCAGGTCACGCGGCAAATGTTGCTTTCGCAAAAAAAATTAAGGCAGCTATCAAAAAAGATAAAGGCAAGAAAAAACTTAATGCCTACGATATCAATGCCAAGCCACTTTTTGATGTGGTAGATATCATGAAAATTTTGCCCCACAGGCAACCATTTTTATTTGTGGACAAAGTACTAGAGCTTACCAAAACACACGTAGTGGGACTAAAAAATGTGTCCATGAACGAGGAGTTTTTTAAAGGACATTTCCCGGGAGCTCCCGTTTTTCCAGGTGTGATACAGATTGAAGCAATGGCGCAAACTGGCGGAATTTTAGTGCTTAGCACCGTTCCCGATCCTGAAAATTACCTTACTTACTTTTTGAAAATCGACAATGTACGTTTTAGATCTCAGGTAATGCCTGGTGATACTATTGTGTTTAGGTGCGATTTGATGGAGCCAATTAGAAGAGGGATTGCGCAAATGAAAGGTGTAGGAATGGTTGGTGAAAAGGTTGTTGTAGAGGCTGAAATGATGGCGCAAATTGTAAAAGTTAAAGATAACGAAACCACCACTATTAAATGATACAACCATTAGCATATATACATCCGCAAGCAAAAATTGCCGATAACGTAGTAGTTGAACCTTTTGCAGTAATACACAAAGATGTAGAAATTGGCGAAGGCACATGGATTGGATCTAACGTGGTGATCATGGATGGCGCCCGCATTGGTAAAAATTGTAGGATTTTTCCAGGTTCGGTAATCTCAGGGGTGCCGCAGGATTTAAAGTTTGCCGGAGAAATCACCACCGCTGAAATTGGTGATAACACTACAATCCGAGAGTGTGTAACCGTTAACCGCGGCACAAAGGATAAGTGGAAAACGGTAATTGGAAGCAATTGCTTAATCCAGGCTTATTCACACATCGCACATGATTGCCAGGTGGGCAACAACTGCATCTTTTCAAACAGTACCACTTTGGCAGGTCATATTACCATTGGTGATTATGTGGTTTTAGCGGGTTTGGTAGCGATTCACCAGTTTGTAAAAGTAGGTTCGCATGCGTTCGTTACAGGCGGTTCATTAGTGCGTAAAGATGTTCCTCCTTACGTGAAAGCTGCTCGTGAGCCACTGTCTTATGTCGGGATCAATTCCGTAGGTCTACGTCGTAGAGGATTTTCTTCTAATCAAATCAACGAGATACAGGAAATTTACCGTGTACTTTTTGTGAAGAACAACAATGTAACCAAGGCACTGGATATGATTGAAGCCGAATTCCAACCCACAGAAATCAGAGATGAAATCGTTGACTTTATACGCAACTCTAATAGGGGCGTAATGAGAGGTTTTGGCACAGGCGGATAATTCAACATGCAAATAACGCTAGAGAATTTAGGTAGGCGATTCAATAGGGAGTGGATCTTTAAAGGGATCGACTATACTTTTTCTTCAGAAAATAAATATGCTATTTTGGGGCCAAATGGTTCGGGAAAGTCTACTTTGCTAAGTGTATTGTTGGGCAGCTTGACACCCTCGGAAGGAAAAATTAGCTATGCACACGACAAAGCGCTAACAGCAGAACAGATATTTAACCACGTAAGCTTAGCAGCGCCATACTTGGATTTGGTGGAAGAATTTACCTTACAGGAAACCATCGACTTCCATTTTCAATTTAAAAAATACCAGATGGGGCTTAATGCTTCCAGCGTACTTGATTTATTGGCATTAAACAAGGCAGAGGACAAGCCGCTGAAGTATTTCTCTTCCGGAATGAAGCAGCGCACCAAGCTGGTGTTGGCATTTTGTTCCGATACGCCAATTTTGGTTTTAGACGAACCCACTTCTAATTTAGATGCTCAAGGTAATCAATGGTATTTGGAATTAGTGGAGAAATTTGCCAAAAATAGATTAGTTTTGGTGGGATCTAATCAGCCTTATGAGTATGAGTTTTGTGAACACAGGCTGAATATACTAGATTACAAAACGTAAAAAAATAATGATAAATGTGTTAAAATATGAGTTTAAATCATTTAGAAGCACGACAAAAAAATATTTTAAAATCACTATTGTTTAATTAAAAAATAGTCTATACCTTTGCGGCACGAAATGAGGCCGAGATTATAGGCGTAAATTTCAAAGAAAATGGCAAAAGCATCTGATATTAAAAATGGAAATATTCTTCGCTTTAACGGAGAATTGATACAGGTAGAAGAGTTTATTCACCGTACGCCAGGAAATTTAAGAGCTTTCTATCAAGCAAAAATGCGTAACGTAAAAACCGGTAAATTGGTTGAATATCGTTTCCGTGTTGACGAAGAGGTAGAAATTTGCCGTGTAGAGACCAACGATTATCAATATTTGTACGAAGATGGTACTTTCTTGGTAATTATGGACAACACTAGTTACGAACAATACAATGTGCCAAAGTTTTTATTTGGTGAAGGTGTAAAGTTCTTGAAAGAAGGAATGAACGTAATTGTTGCTTTCGAAAGTGAAGAACCAATTATGGCTCAGTTGCCTCAAAACGTAGAGTTGGAAATTACCTACACTGAGCCTGCAGTAAAAGGCAATACTTCAACAAATGCGCAAAAATATGCAACTGTTGAAACTGGAGTTGAAATACGTGTACCAATGTTTATTAACCAAGGCGATAAAGTTAAGGTTGACACCAAAACAGGGGATTACATAGAAAGAGTAAAATAAATTTTCATAGTTTAGTTTTAGGTTTAGGTTGATTGTGGCTTCGGAGTGGTTCCCGAAGCCATCTTTTTTTATACCTTCGAGAAACTACCGCTGAGCCTAGTCTATTTCTATAGCCTTGCCAGCCCATCTTTGTAGCTTCTAATTATTTAATAGCGATGCTAAAATCAACACTGAGGAAACAAAGCTTACAGCAACGAAAAGCGCTTAGTGAGGATGATTTCTTAGCCCTCAATCAGCTTTTGCTGGCCCAGTTTAAGACTTTGAATTTTGACGGTGTTAATGCGGTTCACGTTTTTTTACCTATTGTTGAGAAAAGAGAGCCAGATACCTTTCTTATGATCAATTGGTTGCAGCAAAATCATCCGCAAATACATGTTGTAGTGCCAAAAGCCAATTTTGATGATCATTCTATGAGCCATCATTTATTCCAAAAAGATGATTTGAAAACGAATGCTTATCAGATATCTGAGCCACAAACCACCAAACCATTTGATGGGAAAATAGACATGGTTTTGGTACCCTTACTGGCATTTGATCTTCGTGGCTACAGGGTTGGCTATGGCAAAGGATTTTACGATAGGTTTCTGTCAGAGATTGAAACCGTTAAAGTAGGCGTTTCCTTATTTGATGTTTTGCAGGAAGAGATTTCGGATGTGCACGATAATGACATTCGTTTGGATTTGTGCATTACACCTAGTGGAATTATAAAAATTGAAATATAATCTCGATACTTGATACTCAAATCTCAATACTTTCAAAAATGGAAAAGGACTTTAGAATTACTACCGCAAAGCAATACGAGGACACTATGATTGCTATTTTTGAGATGCAGGAGCAGGAAGAGCCCTTAACCGCAAAACAGTTGGCCGATATGGAAATTATGGCCAAAGCGGCGCAACGTTACGAAGATGAAGAGCTTTAGGTTAGCTGGTGGCTTCTGATAAAGTCACTAACTAAGAGCGAAATTTTTTTACCAATGCTGTAGTCTGTCTGCCCGTTAGCTAACTGATAGGCGCCTTCGCAGATATGCAAATATTTAAACTTTCTTTGTAGTTGTAGCAACAGTTGTCGCACTTCGTTCAATGTAAAACCGCTGGGTGTGCTTGCACTGGATAGCGTACCTGTGATGCTGTCTAAATCAATTTCTAGCCCTAGCGCTAATTTAGTCCGATTTAAGAGGATTTCTGCGGTTACCCTTAGGTCTTGCTGGTACGCCAATATATCTTCTAAATAAAACGCTTTTACGTTGTCGCTTTGTGCAATGAAATCAAGTTGTGCTTGGGAAATATAGTTTTGATTTAGACCCAATATTCGGTATTGATCTAAAAAGTGATGTTTAATGGCGGTGCTGAATCCGTTTCCACTATGTCTGCCTTCGTCAGGATTTCGCAAATCAGCGTGAGCATCAATATTGAGCACATCTATTTTGGCATTTATCGCTAATGAAACGCCTTTGATAATGGGGTAACAGTTATTGTGGCCCCCGCCAATTACCACAGGGACTTTGCCGGCAGCCACAATGGCGTGGATCATTGGATAAACTAAATCGTCTAGTTGGTTTACGCTTTTGTGCAGGTTTTCTGTATCCTTAGCGCTATTTTCGGGAATGTTGAATTCGCCTAAAACAAGGATGTTTTCGCCTTTAAAAAAAGCATTTTGCTGCATATTAAGTAGGGATTGCAGTGCAGGGCGCCACGCAGTTTGCGCTCCTCCAATGCCATGGTTAGCTCTAACCCCGATGTCTTCTGGAATACCTAAAAGCACAAATTTTGCACTGTACCTTTTGAGCTCATTTATGGAAATTGCTTTGCCAAGTGGCAGGCATTGATTGTCTATTTTTTCATCTGTAGGTTGATATATGGCTACTTTTTCACCGATTTTGGTTTCACCAGTACGTTTATTAACCAGACTTAAAATATCGCTTTGCGAAAAAATACGAAAACTAGGCATGATAAAGCTCCCCATTTAAAATTACATTTTCTATTTGACTTTGTCCAAAACTATAAGGTAAATAAGCTAACGAAGTCATTGGTCGGGTAATAAAAAGGTTGGCTTTCTTGCCAATGGCGATACTCCCTACTTCATGGCTGATTTGCATGGCTGCCGCTCCGTTTAAGGTGGCAGCATTAATAGCTTGCTGCGGGGTCATTTTAAGTTTAATACAACCTAACGACACTACAAAATTCATATTACCTGATGGAGTCGATCCTGGATTATAATCACTTGCTAAAGCAACAATGGCGTTGTTTTCAATCAGTCCTTTAGCGTTGGCAAAAGGGATGTTGATGTAAAAGGAACAGGAAGGGAGTAGCGTAGCGATGGTGCTGCTTTTGCTCAACGTTGTAAGTACTTTATCGTCTGTTTCTTCTAGATGGTCAACGGTTACCGCTTGATGTGCCACGCCAAGTTCTGCAGCTCCAGAAACGGATAACTGATTTGCGTGGATTTTTTGGGGCAAACCGTATTGCGACGCCGCAGTTAAAATTTGAGCGGTTTCCTGCAGATTAAAAAACCCTTTTTCGCAAAAAACATCAATATAATCTGCTAAATTTTCGGCAGCTACTTGTGGCAATAATTCATTAATGATAAGATCAATGTACCCTTGATGGTTGTCTCTAAATACTGAAGGATAAGCGTGTGCCGCAAGCAAAGTAGCTTTAATGGGAATAGGAAAAGCCGCTTTAAGCCTTTTGATGACCCTCAGCATTTTCAGCTCGCTTTCTAAGGTTAGTCCATAACCACTTTTGATTTCTACCGCCCCAGTGCCTTGCTTGATCATATCGATTAGCCTGATGCTTGCACTTTCGAAAAGTTCTTCCTCCGTAGCTTTTTTCAATTTTGCCGCAGAGTTTAAAATTCCACCGCCGGCAGCTGCGATTTCTTCGTAGGTTTTTCCAGCAATTTTAAGTGCAAATTCTTCTTCCCTGGGTGCGGCAAAAACAATATGGGTGTGGCTATCGCACCATGATGGGAATACGAAACGCCCTTCGGCATTTACCACCTCTAAGTTGCCCTCGGGTGTACGTAGATTGCTCATCAATCCAAAATCCTTAATCAAACCGTCCTTTAGCAGCAGCCAAGCATTTTCCAACACGGGAAGTTGGTTTAATTCGCTGCCGCGAAGAAAAAGTTGTTCCTTTGGATGAACGCCAACTAGGGCTTTAATATTGGTTATCAGCATATTTGGTTAACGGTTTAATCGCTTATCGGTTAATTGCTTGGCTGCGGTTAAACAGTTTCAACAATTAACTAATTTAACTTTATTGTAGTTCCAATAAAATAGGGCAATGGTCGCTATGTAGGGCATCAGGTAAAATGCGTACATTCTTTAGGCGATGCTCCATTTCTCGTGTAGTGAGGTGGTAATCAATACGCCAGCCCAAGTTTTTGCCGCGAGCGCCTGCACGGTAGCTCCACCAGGTGTAATGATGCGGATCTTGGTTGAAATGTCTGAACGAATCGATAAAACCACTGTTGATGAAAAGCTCCATCCACTCACGCTCTTCGGGTAAAAACCCAGAAGAATTTGCGTTGGATTTTGGATTATGAATGTCGATTGCTTTATGGCAAATGTTGTAATCCCCTGAAATGATCAAGTTGGGATAATGCACTCTCAATTCGGCAATATAGCCTTCAAAAAACTTCATGAATTCGTATTTTTTCGCTTGCCTTTCATCGCCGCTGGAGCCAGAAGGCAGGTACACGCTCATCAAAGAAAATCCGTCAAAATCTGCTCTTAAAATTCTTCCTTCAGCATCTATCCAAGGCTCTCCACAACCAAACTCCACGTGGTTGGGAAGTACTTTTGTAAGTATAGCTACGCCACTGTATCCTTTTTTTTCAGCAGGGAACCAGTAATGATGATAACCCAAATGTTCTATCAGCGATATGATATCTGGAATTTGTTCTTTTAAAGCTTTTACTTCCTGTAGGCAAACCATATCGGCATCGGTAGCTTGTAGCCAAGTAAACAAGCCTTTGGTTGCTGCGGCACGTATGCCATTTACGTTATATGATATAATTTTCATTTTTATACTTTACTCATTGCCATCGTTTTAAATCAAAGGCAGTATGCATGCTATTTAACGGCTTTGGCCATTTTATTCAATTCTTTTTCAAGGCGTTTTGCTTCTCTTTTTTTCAGCACTGTTACAGTCATCTTTACATCTTCCTTTGGTCGGTTTGCATTTCCAGTTTCCAAGGACGCAATGTTGTCAATCATAGCTATTCCTTTTACCACTTCGCCGTAAACGGTATAATTTCTATCCAAATGAGGCGTTCCGCCCAAAGTTTTGTAAACGGCTCGTTGATCCTCCGGGATTTTATGTTTTAGTCTGTTTTTTTCTACGTTATCCAATTGTTCGTCGGTAAAAACTTTGCCTTGCACCAAATAGAACTGGCTCCCGCTTGATGCCTTTTCAGGATTATTGTCTCTTGCTGCTGCTAAAACTCCCTTTTTGTGAAATAGACTGTCCCTAAACTCAGCTGGTACAGTATATGTTGGGCCGCCATTGCCTAACATCGCCTCCGGGGTAGCATTTTTAGAATCGGGATCACCACCTTGGATCATAAAATCCTTAATCACTCTGTGAAAAATAGTACCATTATAGTAGCCCTCTTTGGCTAATTTTATAAAATTGTCGCGGTGCAGCGGTGTTTCGTTGTAGAGTTTAATGATGCACTCGCCTTTGGTAGTACTAATTTTAACGTATTGATATTTCGGCTTTGCCGCATGGGTAAAACCGCAAAGCAACATGGCAAAAAGAAGTAAAAGTTTATTCATGATAATTTGTTTTGCGCTAAGTTATTCAGAAAAGCGATAAAATGAAACTAGCTCATCTCTTATCTGTAGTTTGTCGGGTTAAAGTTGAAATATTTGCCAATTGATAATGAGGAGAAAATAAATCCCTATTTTAGTGTTTATGAAGCTATACATTAAAAATATGGTTTGTGATCGCTGTAAAATGGCCGTAGAAAAACTATTGGTAGATCAGCACTTACAGGCAGTTAATGTGCAATTGGGCGAAGTAGAGCTTCAGCAGCAAAGCTTGGATGAACAAGCATATTTGCAATTAAAACAAGGGCTAGAGCATTTGGGCTTCGAACTTTTGGAAGACAAAAAAAAAGCGCTTGTAAATCAAATTAAAGCTTGCATTGTACAATTAGCGCACTACAATCAAGCGCCTTTGAAAACAAATCTGTCTGCTTATTTGAGCAAGCAGCTCAATACAGATTACACTTCGTTAAGTAATTTATTTTCGGCCGAGGAAGGCAATACGATTGAGCATTATTATATCCAACAAAAAATAGAACGAGCCAAAGAATTGTTGAGCTATGGAGAGCTTACGCTAAGTGAAATTGCGTTTCAACTGAATTACAGTAGTGTAGCCCATTTATCAGCTCAGTTTAAAAAAGAAACAGGCTTAACACCATCGCAGTTTAAAAACGATTTGAAACGAAAAACGCTGGACAGCCTCTAAGTGCTTTCTTAACATACATCAACCTTTAAGGAAAACTGCTGTTGTAATTTTGTATTCAAATTTAAAGACAATAGCGATGAAAAGATTATTTTTATTTTTAGTAGCCACTAGTTTGAGCTTGGCAACTTTTGCACAAACTAAGTGGACAACCGACCCAGCGCATTCCTTCGTTAACTTTTCGGTTAAACATTCGGGTATTTCTTTTGTAGATGGATCATTTAAAAAATTTAGTGGCGAAATTGTAGCTTCGAAACCAGATTTAACTGATGCGAAAATCAATTTTACCGTGGAGGCATCTAGCATTTATACCGGCGTTGATATGAGAGATAATCACTTGAAATCTGATGATTTCTTTAATGCCGAGAAATTTCCAACCTTAAAATTTGTAAGCACTTCTTTCAAAAAGATAAGCGGAAACAAATATAGCTTAACAGGAAAACTTACCATCAGAGATGTAACTAAAGATGTAACTTTTGCGGTAGTTTACGGTGGTACGGCAAAAGATCAGCAAGGAAACACTAAAGCAGGCTTTTTAGCCACTACTACTATTAACCGTTTAGACTATAACGTAAAGTACGATCCAACTGGTGCAGGTATAGGTAAAGACGTGAACATCACTTTGAACTTGCAATTTGCTCAAGCCAAGTAGGGCTGTGCTACAAATGCACAGCTTTTAGATGAAATATTTAAATCAATTTGTGCATTTGTAGCTTATCATTCGACTAAAATGGATACACTTAAACAATTCAATCAATTTACAGCTAACTTGCCGCAAAGCGATGTGATGCCGACCATATTTATGGGGCATGGCTCGCCAATGAACGGGATTGAATTGAATGAATTTAGTACGGGTTGGGCAAATGTGGCTAAAGCTATTCCGGTGCCTAAAGCAATTTTGGTAGTTTCGGCGCATTGGTTTACCAACGGAACTAAAATAACTGCAATGGATTTTCCTCCAACCATACATGATTTTGGAGGTTTTCCGCAGGCACTTTTTGATGTGCAATATCCCGCACCCGGAAACCCAGCCTTAGCGCAGGAAACAGTTCAACTGATCAAATCGACACATGTGGAGTTGAACCACGATTGGGGCTTAGACCATGGCGCATGGACGGTAATTCGTCACATGTATCCACAGGCTGATATTCCAGTACTACAACTGAGTATTGATTATACCAAGGGCCCCGCTTATCATTACGAATTGGCTAAAGAGATATCCGCTTTGCGAAAAAAAGGTGTATTGATTTTAGGTAGTGGCAATATGGTGCATAACCTGCGGATGCTAAGTTGGGAAATGATCAATGGCGGTGGTTACGATTGGGCAGTAGAAGCGAATGAAAAATTCAAATCGGCTATTCTGAATAAAGATCACCGAAGTTTGATTCAATATGAGCAAATGGGTTCGGAGGTAAAATTAGCTATCCCAACGCCAGAACATTATTTGCCTTTGATGTATGTTTTAGGTTTGCAAACGGCTACCGAAGAGGTTAATTTGTTTAACGATAAAGCGGTAGGCGGCTCCTTAACTATGACTTCTGTAAAGATTGGTTAATGCCCAGCAGTTTATTTCTGCTTAACATAGGGGAAACTAATTTTTCTGGTTTTTCCATTGATATTTCCTTCAATCCAAGCTAAAAGCTCTTCTTTGCCTTTGTTTTGATAACTGATTTTTTGGGGAAAATCGTGCTGTTTATTTTCGAAAGTGAAGATGTTGCTTGTCCAAGCAACTAATTTAAAATTCGTTTTGCCTTCGTTTCCCTTTTCAAATCCGGTAACGCAATAATGCCAAACGCCATCGATTTTCTTTAACACCACCGCCTCCGTTAAAATGCTATCTCCTTTCGCATCAAACTTATGTGATGTTGCTGTTAAGCTATCGCGATGTTTTGTCCAGCGTTCAACTACCTTTCCATTTTTGGTCTTCATTTCCCATTTTCCAAGTAGGAAGTTAAAATTGTTGATATTTTGGTTTTGTGCAAAGGAACAGAACGAAAGTGTAATGAGAAACGCTGTAGAGAGTAAAAAATTTTTCATCATTTTATGATCGATTAAAGATGGTTGTTTTAAGGATTACAAATTTAACTTAAGTTCGGGATAGGAGAATTATTTAATTCGCTAGCGATAGCGCTTCAAATCTTCGTTCAGCTAATTTTCGGTCTCTTATTTTTCGGGCTGCACTAATAAGCCAAAGCCCTTTCTTTGAAAGAAAAATAAGCAACCGAGAGTTTTTGTTACTTTTTGCGGTCAAAAAGTAAGAGCCCGGCGGCGGCGAGCTAAAAAAATAGGTGTAATTCAAATTTTTCAAGAAATGTAAAATACTTAACCCGAACTTATTTTAACTTGACTAACTACATTATTCTTTTTAAAAGGTTGAGTACCCAATTTTTAGTATCGTAAGGAGGATACACTAATTTGTTAAAATCTAGACTTCGCTGGGTTACTACGCTGCGTTCGTGGGAGAAGTTCTTAAATCCAAAAACGCCATGACTGCTGCCCATTCCGCTATGATTTACACCGCCAAAAGGTAATTTCGGATTGGCGATATGAACCAAAACATCGTTTACACACGTGCCACCTGCGCTAGTGAGTTTAATGATGGACTTGGTGTTTCTATCACTTTTACTGAAAATGTACAGCGCCAACGGCTTGGACTTTCCGTTAACAAAGGCTATCGCTTCTTCTAAATTAGCGTAAGTAACAATCGGTAAAATGGGGCCAAAAATTTCTTCCTCCATTATCCTAGCAGTTGCTGGCACCTTTGTTAAAATAGCTGGATAAATTGTTTGCGCTTGGTCATCCATTTTTCCGCCCCAGTTAATTCTTGCTCCCTTGTCTATCGCATCGGTAATCAAGTCGCTTAGTCTTTCAAAATGCTTTCTGCTAACAATTTTTCCGTATGCTGCCTGGTTAATCGTTTCTTTATCTTTGAAGTACATTTCACTGGCGAATTGCTTGTAAAGTCCAATAAATTCGTCTGCCTGTGCTTCATGAATTAGCACATAATCAGGGGCGATACAGGTTTGACCGGCATTTACCAGTTTGCCCCAAGCTATTTTTTGAGCTGCTTTAGCCAAATCAACGTGCTGATCAATGATCGCTGGTGATTTGCCGCCAAGTTCCAAAGTTACCGAAGTAAGATTTTTTGCTGCCGCGGCCATTACACTTTTGCCAATTTCGGTACTTCCCGTAAAAAAAATATGGTCAAAAGGCAGTGCCAATAATTTTTGTGAAACATCTGAATTGCCTTCAAAACAAGCAATATGCTGCTCTTCAAAAGTATCAAGTAAAATGGACGAAATAATTTTGCTCGTATTTGAACTGATTTCGGACGGCTTAACAATTACACAGTTGCCTGCCGCTATTGCCGAAACTAATGGCGACATTACCAGTTGAAACGGGTAGTTCCATGGGGCAATAATAAGGCAAACGCCCTTAGGCTCATAAAAAATTCGGTTTTTAGCAAATAGGTTGCTAAAAGTTTTACCCACCCGCTTTGGTGACATCCAATTGCGAAGATTTTTGATCGCAAAGTCGATCTCAGCATAAGTGAAGTATAATTCAGTAACTGCGGCCTCAAATCTACTTTTGCGCAAATCTTTATAAAGAGCATGAAATATGGCATCTTCTTTTTCGAGGATAGCGTTTTTTAATTTCCGTAATAGCTCAATGCGTTGCGCAGCATTACTTTGCCTAAGGATTAGCTGATATTGCTGTTGATCTTTGAAAATGTTATTAATTCTATTCATAGGTGCCACAAACTGATAGTTTAATTGTTAAAGATAGTTAAACAGCAATAATAATGTTGATAATTATCAGCAAATTAGCGATGAATTTTGTACATGCCGTAGTAATAAACTTTATGAAAAGATTTCTGTTTTACTTCTTCTGTTTATCGTCTCTTAGTAGTGTAGCACAAACCCTTAAGCCAGATGTTTTTATTGTCGGAAATGGAAATGCCGCCGCGGCCGCCGCAATTCAATCGGCACAGTCAAATGCGAAAACAGTTATTTTGTTGCAGGCCGGTGGGTTTAACATTGAACCAATAGATGCGGATTTACATTCGGGGGTACAAGCTAAATTTTTGCAAAAACTAAAGGAACAAATGAATTTAGCGGACACTATTGCCGATCCCGTTTTTGATAAACAGTCGGCAAATTTGGCGCTAGAATATTGGGCAAATACGTTAAAAGCACTCACTGTAGTTAAAAATGTACAGCTGGTAAAAGCCGATAGATCTGGCAAAGGTTGGGTATTTAAATTAAGTGATGGTAGAACTGTAAGGCCAGAAGTATTGGTGGATATTGCTGATAGGAAACTCAATGACGCTTTGAAGATAGATGCGTCAGCCTCGACCTCTTGGAACAAATTTAGCTACGACAACACCCAATACAAAACCAATGTAGCGGTTGGCAAGCGATTGGATGGTACCACCAACCATACCTACTCTTTTCATCAGTATTTCATTCCAAATCAGGAAAACTTAGTTTATGTAAGCGATCCCAACAGCATGTTGATGGGGCAAGCTGCTGGAGCTATTGCTGCCTACGCCGGATTTTTTGATTTAAGAACCTCTCAAACTGATTTGAAAAAGGTACAAGGAGAACTGATTGCGTTTAACACCAACTTAATGCCTTTCACAGATGTGGGAATTAAAGATTCCAATTGGAAAGCGATCCAGATGGTTGGCGTAACGGGAATGTTAAAGGCAACAATAGTAAATGGAAAACTTCTTTTTAACTCCGAGCAGTTGGTAAGTACTGAAGAGATTAAACAACCTATGAAAGATCATTATTATAAAGCACAAATTTGGTTTGATGACTATAAAAATGATAGCATTACCATTGGCGCCGCTTTGGATCTTATTTGTTATGTAGGAAATAAAGCTCCGGAAACTTTGCCTAAGGAAGTGGAAAAGAAATGGAACACCTCCTACAATTTTAGCTCTAAGTTTAATAAAGAGCAGCAAATTACTCGCCGAGAACTGGCTGTGCTGCTGCAAGATTACATGCCTCCGTTTAATGTCACCATTGATAAAACGGGAAAAATTTTAAGATAGTTTTCTTCTGGCTCCGGTTGAGGTAGCCCGCTTCATCTGTAACATTTGTTTTGCCTTGCTCAAAGTGAATTACTTTTTTACATAAATTGCAAGCATAACCTAACAACAAAATGAAGAAGTTATCTTTTCTGTTGCTCCTTTGTGGGGCAACCGCAAGTGCTCAGCAGCTAGCCCCGCTAACAGTTCAAAAAATAATGAGAGATCCCAAATGGATGGGAGCCTCCCCTGAAGGTTACCGATGGTCAGCTGATAGCAAAACAGTTTATTTTAATTGGAATCCTGAGGGTAAAGACAAGCCTGAACCCTATAAGCTCGCTGTAGCGCTAAACAAAGTAAGCAAAGCTGAAAATGATGAGGCTGAAAAAAATGCAGCTATCAATTACGCTTACAATACCGATAAATCGATGGGATTGCTGGAAAAAGGCGGAGATATCTACCTCACCAATTTTAAGTCGAAAAAAGAAATCAGGTTAACAAATACTTTAGAACGAGAAAGCAATGCCAAGTTCTTGTATAACAATGACGTGGTGTATCAACGAGCAGATAACGTTTTTCAGCTAAACCTGTCTACTGGAGAATTAAAGCAGCTCACCAATTTCATAAAAGGCAAGCCAGATGCGGGCAACAGTACAAGACCAGTTGGGCCCAGAGCTCAAAGTGGTACATCTGTTCAGGACGCTTGGCTCAAAAATGATCAAACGGTCTTGTTCGATATCATTAAAAAAAGAAATGCCGAAGGTGGAAGCCGAATGGTTGGCACTAGGCGATTTGGCATGCAAGCAGGAGGTGGCGGTCCTGCAAGAATCATCAAGCCTATCTATTTAGAAGAGGATTTTATGGCTGGACTTACAGTTAGTCCAGACGGGAAATACCTAAGTTATAGGCTAATTAAACAAGCTACGGGCAACAAAAATACTATTGTACCCAATTATATAACCGCTTCAGGTTATACGGAAGATATTAATGGAAGAACAAAAGTTGGGGAAAATTTATCTACCAGCATTACCTATGTTTTCAACATTGATAAAGATTCGTTATACGCCGTTAACGTAAGCCAAATTCCAGGAATTAAGGATTTGCCAGACTACGTTAAGGATTACCCAAAGCAACTGGAAGAGCGCACTAAAAGAAATGAGGATCGTAAGGTTAATCTAAATGTAGTTAATTGGAACGAGAATGGATCTTTTGCAGTGGTTACAGGAAGATCACAAGACAATAAAGATTTTTGGATTTTAAAGCTTGATCCTGCTTCGGGCGTATTGAGCCTAATTGATAGGCAGAGGGATGAAGCCTGGATTGGCGGCCCGGGTATTGCTCGCGACGTGAAGTGGATTGACAACCAAACGTTTTATTTCCAAAGTGAAGCTACAGGTTACTCGCATTTGTATACCTACAACGTACAAACTGGCGAGAAAAAGCAACTTACTTCAGGGAAGTGGGAAGTGCAACAAGTGCAGTTATCAAAGGATAAGAAGACTTTCTACATCAGCGCCAATAAGGAGCATCCCGGTATCACTCATTTTTATAAACTTAGTGTAAATGGTGGTAATTTAGTGCAAATTACTTCCATGAAGGGAGGAAATGAAGTGACTTTATCTCCCGATGAAAAATGGTTGGCAATTAACTATTCATACATGGATAAGCCTTGGGAATTGTATATACAAGCAAACCAACCTAATGCCAAAGCAGTTAAAATTACTAAATCTACCACTGCCGAATTCGATAGCTATCAATGGCGCCAACCTGATTTGGTATCGTTTAAAAATCGCTACGGAGATGATGTATATGCAAGGGTTTATTCGCCCAAAAATCCACATCCTAATAAGCCCGCTGTTGTTTTTGTACACGGTGCCGGATATCTACAAAACGTACATTATTGGTGGAGCCAATACTTCCGTGAATACATGTTTAATAATTTGCTGGCCGATAATGGCTATACTGTAATTGACATTGATTACACAGCTAGCTCGGGTTACGGTAGAAATCACCGTACAGGAATTTATCGCCATATGGGAGGTAAAGATTTAACAGACCAAGTTGACGGCGTGAAAATGTTGGTGGATAAATACGGTGTCAATCCTAAAAATGTTGGTTTATATGGCGGTTCGTATGGCGGTTTCATTACACTAATGGGATTGTTTAAGGAGCCAGAGGTATTCAAAGCTGGCGCAGCGTTAAGGTCGGTAACCGACTGGGCGCATTATAATCATGGTTATACGTCTAATATCTTAAACGAGCCTTTCAATGATCCAAACGCGTATAAATTAAGTTCGCCAATTTACTATGCTGATAAGCTGAAAGGCGATTTAGTAATGTTGCATGGTATGGTTGACGTTAATGTACACTTTCAAGATATCGTACGATTGACACAGCGTTTTATCGAGTTGGGGAAAGATAATTGGGAATTAGCCGTTTATCCAGTAGAGGATCACGGATTTGTAGAGCCTAGTAGCTGGACAGATGAGTACAAACGAATTTTTAAACTTTTCGAGAGTACATTGAAGAAATAATACTTTTTTATCCGATTGAAGTGCTTTTTTTCCAGAAAGCCACTTCTAAACGATAAAATATTTGCGTTGCCTAATTTTATTAATAAGTTAGAGCTAAATTGAATAGATATGAATAGCAGAGTTTTTAGAGGATTTTTTTTAAGGCTTAGCCTAGTTTTAAGCATTTTTTCGGTTGGGGCCTTTGCCCTAAAAGCTGAAGGGGTAAAATTTGTTCCTTTTGATAGGCCAAATAAGGATAGCGTAATTAGGATATTGGCTATAGGAAATAGCTTTTCTGAGGATGCAGTAGAGCATTATTTGTATGGTTTAGCAAAAGCGGGAGGATACAAGGTAATCATTGGAAACCTCTACATCGGCGGCGCTCCATTAGATCTTCACTTAAAAAATGCGCAAGAAGATAAAGAAGTGTACGAATACCGAAAAGTAGGAGTGGATGGGAAAAAAGATCGCTATCCAAAAACTAGTATAGCAAAAGCGCTAGCGGACGAGAATTGGGATTATATCAGTTTTCAACAAGCAAGTCCGAAATCAGGACTTTTCGATACTTATGTGGAGCCGCTTCCCC
The DNA here is from genome assembly GCF_965249885.1 of Pedobacter sp. Classification (GTDB taxonomy): domain Bacteria; phylum Bacteroidota; class Bacteroidia; order Sphingobacteriales; family Sphingobacteriaceae; genus Pedobacter. The sequence continues at coordinate 1,912,673 of NZ_OZ252254.1, forward strand.
CTTTGTTTGAGTACGTAAAAGCGAGAGCTACTAATCCTAAAGTTAAATACGTGTGGCATCAAACATGGGCATATGCACAAAACTCTACTCACAATGGCTTTGCAAGTTATAACAAAGACCAAATGCGGATGTACGACAGCATTATTGATGCCTCTAAACGAGTAATGAAATTGGTGCCTTTCGACCTGTTGGTGCCTTCTGGTACCGCTATTCAAAATGCTCGCACTAAACTTGGGGATGTGCTGTGTAGGGATGGTTATCATTTAGATTTAAATGTGGGCAGATACACCGCTTCATGTGCTTGGTACGAAGCTATTTTTAAGAAGAATGTAATTGGTAACTTATACAAGCCTGATAAGGTTAGTGGGGCTGATGCGCTAACCGCTCAAGAAGCAGCTCATAAAGCCGTCAAAAAACCGTATGCTGTTTCCAAACTAAAATAGCTGACTAACTTATTTAATGATTTAAAGCCGCATTTTGTGCGGCTTTAATTTTTTTAATGCGTTTTCTTGCGTTTTTGTTATTTATTTGGTAGTATTATATCTTGAAAACTAGCCGTTTAACAACACGGAAGGTCGGAACCTGCGCTTTAGCGCAACATTTTCTGCTTTTTGACGTTGTTTTGCGGTTTTTAACCAAACTAATCATAAACCATAATCAAAAAACGCATGAAAAAACTTTTACTATTTTTTTCGCTATCAATCTCAGTTGTCATCGCCAAGGGGCAATCACTAAGCCAACTTTGGTATTATGAAGCTACCACTACGCCAACAGAGTTGCTGACCACAACTAGCGCAACCTATTCTTTGGCTTACAACAAGGTTACCAACAAGCTATACGTAGCTAACAGAGGTGACCAGATTTATATCGTAGATCCAGATACCTATACGGGCAATATCAGCTCAATTCCAAAAAGCTCACTAACCGCTTTAAACAAAGGTTCAATTGCAGAAACATATTGCTTTTCTAAAGTACGAGTAGATGACAATGGCGTAATATATGCAACCGCCATGCAAACTAATGGTATTATTTACATTTATAGATGGGCTAGCGAAACAGCTACACCTTTGCGATATACCTTTACTGACGCAAGCATTACAAGCAGAGTAGGAGATTCGTTTGGTTTATTTGGCACTGGTGATAATACAAAATTGTATGTAGCTGGTAACAGTGTTTCGGGGTCTTCTACAGGGTCTAAAATCTACGTGTTTGATGTAACAGGCGGTGTGCCAGCTTATCATGGTGCAGTTGATTTAGATGCGGCCCAATACAATACGACTTTTAGGGATGTTGCAAAAGGAAGCATTAGCGCCGAAGCTGCCGATGTACTTTGGTTAGGTTCAACAGATGCTGGTGTAACGTTCAGAAGAGTTAAAATCAACCTAACAACCAACACCTACGTTTCTCACGAAGTAATAAACAGCACCTATGCTAGTTTTAATGCTATGGTTGGTGAGTATGTTAATGAAAACGGAAAAGGTTACTATGCAGTAACTAGTGGAAAGACAATTGCAAATCAAAACTTAGTTCAGCTTTCGAGAACTGGAAATGTTGGCGATGCAACCGTTACAATGCAAAGTGTTTCATCTTTCAATTTTGGAAAAACCACCTATACTACTAACAGTGGTTATGCAGATATGGCAGTTAAAAGAAATGCTGATAATACGACCACATTTTATGTCGTAACTTCTCAAAATTATATGGGGGCGGTTAAAACAAGCGTTCCCCTTCCTGTATCCCTTACCTCTTTTGATGCGTCTCTGGTAAAAGGTCAAAGTACCCTAACTTGGGGTACTGCGGCCGAAACCAATAACAAAGGCTTTGAAATTTACCGTGCTACCGAAGGAACTGATTTTAAAAAAATTGATTTTGTTGCTGCAAAGTCACAAAATGGCAACTCCACAACGGCACTTAGTTACACCTACGTGGACAAAAATGCAAAGGCTGGCATGAATTACTATAAACTTAAGCAGGTAGACTTAGACGGCAAATCGGAAACCTTCGAAAAAGAGGTTAGCGTAGACGTAAAGCTTTCGGCGTTTAACCTAACGGTTTTCCCAAATCCAGCAACATCTTATGTAAGCGTGAGCTCAGGAGATAGTGATTACAAGAACGTGAGGTATGATATATTTGATTTAACTGGCAAAAAAGTGCTAAGCGAAGTAGCAAAAGCACAGCAGCAGGATCTTACGATAGCATCACTTGCTGCTGGAGTATATTATTTGAAAGTGACAAAAAATGGAGCGGAAATTAAAACCGCTAAAATTATCAAGCAATAGGTGTATAGTTAATATTGGTTAATTGAAAGTCCCGGAGAAATTCGGGGCTTTTCTTTTTTCTAGCATAGCGATAAAATACAATTACACCCAACTGCTAGCCTATCAATTTTGTCTATGTAGCTATCAGCATTTGTGATAGCTTTTGGGTTGCCTTAACGTACAAATTACACTACCTTTGCAGCAACAAAAAAATTAAGAAAATTATGAGCTACGTAGGTAAAAAATTTCCAAGTATTACGGTAGATGCAATGTCTGAAATGGGCGATGATTTAAAGATCAACGTTTTTGAAGAGGCTGTGAAAAATAACTCTAAAGTATTGTTATTCTGGTATCCAAAAGATTTCACTTTTGTTTGCCCAACAGAATTACATGCTTTTCAAGCAGCTTTAGAAGATTTCAAACAAAGAAATACAGTGGTTATTGGCGCTTCTTGCGATACAAACGAAGTTCACTTTGCTTGGTTAAATACAGCAAAAGATAACGGCGGTATCGAAGGCGTAACTTATCCTTTGATTGCTGATACGCACAGACAACTAGCTGGTACTTTGGGTATTTTAGATCAAGAAGTTGAGTATACTGAAGAGGGCGAAGAAATCTTCTCAGGTTCAAATGTATCTTATCGTGCTACTTACTTAATTGATGAAACAGGTAAGGTTTTCCACGAAAGTGTAAACGATATGCCATTAGGTAGAAATGTAAAAGAGTACTTGCGCTTAATTGATGCTTATGCTCACGTACAAAAACATGGCGAGGTTTGCCCTGCAAACTGGGAAGAAGGTAAATCAGCTATGAACGCTACAAGAACTGGCGTTGCTGAGTACTTAAGTGCTAACTAATAACAGTTTTCAATTCACAGCTTGCAGTTCTCTAGTGTTGGCAGGGGTGACGATTGGCATGAGCGCTATCTTTGGCGGTTTAACATTCCAACTTTTCAACCTTCCAACACTTTAATAATCTTAAAAATATGTTTTTAGAATTAACAGAAGATAGTTTAAGTCAATACCTTTCGGAAAACCCGAAAGTGATGGTGCAGTACGCAGCTTCATGGTGTGGCAATTGCCGAATCATGAAACCGAAGTTCAAGAAATTGGCAGCAGAAAATGAGGATGTGGCGTTTTTGATTGTTGATGCTGAAAAATTCCCCGAATCTAGAAAATTTGCAAAGGTAGACAACTTGCCTACGTTCGCCGCTTTTAAAAATGGCGAATTGGTAGATCAGGTGCAAACCAACAAAGCAGAAAGTTTAACTGATTTATTTACTAAAATCAAATAGTGATGAAGGTTCCGGTAATTAGACAGTTTTTTGAAAATTCAAGTCCCGAGCAACTCAATGCAACGCTTGAAGTGTTGGAGGCTTTTTGTGAATTTAGAGGGGTTAGCGAGGCTGAAATTGACGTGGCAGGAGAAATGATTACTAATATTTGTGGTGCCTTAGAGGTACATGAAAGCGTAAAGAATGGTGCCGAACCTAGAGAGGCCTTAAATGCTTTCTCCCAAAAGGTAATGGGTTCCATTGATAGGTAATTAAAACAAAATACGATTAAAGCCAACCTTAACAGTTGGCTTTTTTAGTTAAATCAATCCCCACTCTATACATCTTTTCACCAAATCTGAACCATTTTTTGCTTCCGTTTTCCTTAATATATTCTTTCTGTGGGTGCGCACTGTCAGGCTAGATAGGAATAGTAAATCAGCAATTTCATTGCTCGAATGACCCTGTGCAATAAGCTTTAAAATTTCAAGCTCTCGTTTTGTTAAGCTTTGCGGTAAGCTAGGCTTCAACAGCAGCTCAGGCTTAAGGCCAATCTGATAAAAATCAGTGCGTGGACTAATGCCCGAGATTAAAACTGTGTAACTGTTTATGGCAGTAATGTGTTGAATATTAGTGTGAATATTGATCGCTTCAACCATTTTACCACTTTCATCTTCTTTGATAGTAAGCGCTTGATGGTGGAACAACTGATAAGTACCATCGTCGGTCCTCATTCTGAAGCAATAGCTTGATTTCAGGTTCATTTTGTGTTGCCAACCAATTTCTCGTAGTTTATTAATGGCTAAACGCTCTGCTTCAATTACAAAAGGGATATCATCAGGGTGAATTAAGGAAATAATTTCGCTCAAATGCCTGGGATAATTTTTTATTCTATGTAGTCGTAAAATGTTCTCATGGAAATTATTGATGCTGCTATCGCCAATATTCAATGTATAGTAATAAAATTCTCCTACAGATAGCAAGTCGGCAATAATACGCTCATATGGAACTTTATTTACTTCCTTAAGTGCAGGCCCCATCTCCCTCTTATAGTCATCCCACACCACATTCAATGCATGTTTTTCAGCGTTCATAGCTACATTTTTCTTAGGTTGAAATTAGCAATACAGGTTGTAAAATACAACAAATGTGGTATTTTTTTCATCTCAAAATCAAATCATCTTTGAAAAATTAATTTGATGATTAATAGGACTTAATAGGGCAGGTATACCGTAAAAATACCTTTTGTTTTAGGGTGTAAAAACACAATCGCTCTGTTTATAAACACTCGAATTTATCGGATAAATTGTAACCAAAAATGTAGTATATGAAAAAAACTTTACTTTCCTTTTTATTTACCTTGATTACTGCTGTTGGCTTTGCGCAATGGAGCATTAATCCTAAGGTAAATACAGCGGTTGTAGGTTCTGGGAATTCTCAACGAAGTAACGCCAGTATTGATGATGGCGCCGGGGGAGTTATTGTGGTCTTTGAAGAAAATGTCTGGGACGCCATTAACTCAGTTGGATATACACAAATTTTCGCCCAGCGATTATCGGCTGCAGGTGTCGCTCTTTGGAGTAGCCCAACGTTGATCGCGACTGCACCTGATTATACAGAAAAGCAGATTATTGCCGATGGGAGTGGAGGAGTAGTTGTTTTTTGGAGCCAGAAGACCACTAACGGCGCCAACCAACCCAATCAGCTTTATGCCCAGCGCTTAAATTCAAGTGGAACAAAATTGTGGGCTACCAACGGTTTGGCCCTAACCACTACTGCCAGCGGTTATTGGATTTCGGCGGTAATTATGGATAGCAATAACTTGATTTACGCCTACAGCAACTATGATGGCGTAAAAACAGATAGCTATATCCAAAAAATAGATTTGAGCGGCGCAAAACAGTGGGGCGCAGATTTAAAGTTAAATGATGCCGCAGGTGAATATGAAAGCGGACTTATCTTCAAAGACGGAGTCGGTTACACCGTAGTGTTTGGCGAAGAGTATGAAATAAATGCCAATGATGAAGGAAATCGCTTTTATTGGCAGAAACTAAATGCAAACGGTACAAAAAATGGCGGCAATGTACTGCTTGAAGATCTACTGCCAGTTGCAGGGATTGAATATTATGGGGCACAGGTAATAGCTGATGGTAACGGCGGATTGTATTACACCATAGTAGCTACTAACCAAAACGATGATAGCAAAGTTAAGCTATACTTACAGCACATTGCAGGTAATGGAGCCAAGCAGTTTAATACCACAAATTGGGGTTTAGAAATAGATGCAACTGCCGGGGCCTTAGTTGGCGAAGGTGCATCTAGTTATTGGAATGCACCAATTTCAATGGTTTTAGATGGCAGCGGAGGTGTTGTACTGGGCTGGGGCGATACACGAAATGGTAAAGCGGGATTATATGCACAACGATATAACAGCAGCGGTACAAAGCTTTGGAATGTAAGCGATATAGAGCTAATTCGTGGTCCTATTAATGGGTTTTATGGAAGTAATATTAAGGTTGATGCCAGTAATAACTTTAGTTTCGTTTTACAGAAGAATTTCGGTGCCGGAAATGGACCAATTTATCTCCAAAAAATTTCGGCAGCGGGAGCTTTGGTTTATGCAACGCAAGGAATTTTGATATCATCCAGAACTGCTGATAAATATGATATAGAGCAATTGGTATTTTCGGACAAGATTGTAGCAGTTTGGAACAGCTATGACGAACCAACTGCGAAGTACAATGTGTTTGTCCAGAGTGTATTTAATAATGGTGAGCTCGCACAAGTTAATTTCAATGGGTTTTCGGTAATCAATACCCGAACCTTGGAAGGTTTTAATACCATACAAGCCGCTATTGATGATGCCGACACTAAAAATGGCGATGAACTTCGAATTGCAGCAGGAGTTTTTACGGAAAGACTTAACGTAACCAAAGAGCTAGGGATTTATGGAAATAATGCGGGTATTGAGCCATGGCTTTGGACAAAACAGGCTACCATCATTAAAACGCCGTCTACAGATTTTGTGACTAATGTAAGTTTAGTTTTGCTTGGCGCAAATAATGTTGCCGTAGACGGGATACAATTTGAAGGCACAAACGATGCGCTGAGTGATGCCGCACCTCGTAATATTAACGGAAAAGCAAACCGTATCCCGAGGGCGATTAGCACTGTAATCAATACGGCGTTTGGTAATTTGCTGGTGAGCAATAACAAGTTCACAGATTTTACAGACAGGGCAATTTCATTGTTTTCAGTTGGATCGGTTCAAACAGGTTTGGTAATCACCAATAATATGATGGATAATATCAGTGCCATCAACGTAACCTCGTCAGCTGGAAATGCTTTAGGGATTTTAACTTCAAATTATATTGGCGAAATTTCGAATAATAAAATTACAAGAGCAAATACCGGTATACAAAGCCAATTTCAAAGCTTTGGTATGGTTGGAAGTTTAAATATCCTCAAAAATAACATTACCCTTTATAAAAGTGGCATTGTAGTAACCGGAAGTGTAAGTTCAGACACACCACCAATTAATGTAAATGATAACTTCATTACAGCAGCTAACGCCGCTACTTGGACCGCCGATGGGTTAAATACTGCTAATATTTTCCCTCGTGGAATATGGTTGCTAACGCTACCCGGCGACTCAAAAATCATGACAGCTAGAGATACCGTGTCTAATATGCGCTGGGCTTTTGAAGCTTACAGAATTGAAAAATCAACTGTTGATTTAAATAGGTTTGTAGTACAAGGCGGGCTTTACCAGTCTAATTACATTGGCTTTGATTCATATAACGACGGAAATTTAACCTACGATACGAGGGTGGTTTTAGATGGTGTAAAAATGGTTAATAACGAGCTATTAGGGCTTTTGAATGAAAGTTCAGGCGCTTTCAAATCTGAAATGGTGTTGCGTAATGGAGTGCAGGTGCTACATAATGCGCCAACGGCAACTTACGAAAACGCAATTTCAATTTTTGGCACTAACGCACAACTAAACGAGTTGAATGATACCAAAATTAGCGGGGCCAACAAAAACTTTATTTCTTTCAGATCTACATCTGGTAATGCGCCAATGAATGGTTTAACGGTTGATGGTAAAGACGTAACTTACGATGGTACTGTTGATGGTCAAACCTTTAATAACTACAAGCCATCTGCTACGATGGATTTAACTTTAAGAAATGCTGTTAAAGCCCGTATTTTTGATGGCGATATTGCCACTAATGTAACCGCAGGTAAAGTGCTCATTCCGGGTGGAACACTTCCGGTGTCATTAATTGATTTCAATGCAACGCTCAAGAGCAGCGGTGTGCTTGTAACATGGTCTACGGCAGTAGAATTAAACAACAAACACTTTTTGGTAGAAAAAAGCACTGATGGTATTTCCTTTAGCACAATTGCCACAGTTAACGGCAAAGGTAACACTCAGGAGAAATCTAGCTACCAATTTACTGATGTGAATTTTTTCCAATCAGCCTATTATCGCTTAACTCAAGAGGATTTAAATGGAACGAAGATTGTTTATCAGGATTTGATTAAATATGTTAAAACTTTAGGAGAAGCAGAGAAAGTAGCTGTTTATCCAAATCCAACAGCAGCAAGCGTGTTTGTGAAATCAAATGAAGCTAAAAACGGCTTAACAGCAAAGCTGATGGACTTAACAGGGAGAGTCTTAGAGTCGAAAACTACTACAGGTAGACAGCTAGAGTTTAACTTAACACAACTGCCTAAAGGTACCTATCTGGTACAAAGCAAAGATGACAAGGGTACTTTCACAGAGAAAGTCATTAAGCAATAAACATAAATACCTTTATTTTTTAGTGCCCAAAAAGTAGAAACTTTTTGGGCATGGTTTTTATATGGCTCTCATACGCACCGTAAAAATACGGTTAAGTTTAGGGTAAAAGTCCCGCCAAGCGACTTTAAACTGTGTCTTAAATTTGTGATGATAACTCATTAAAGATATTAAACAAACAAAGACATGAAAAAACTAATGGCCATTTTAGCTTTGGCGCTGCTTTTTGCTTCTTGCAAAAAGGAAGAGAAAACACAAGAATCTTCCATTATACCTAACTCGTTTATGGGTCGAAACGTACAAGTACAAGGAACCGTAGAAGTTGGCAATAAAAAGGTAGATGTTTTAATTTGGGATTCAGGCCAGATCGATGGCGATATCGTTTCGTTGTACGTGAATGGTAAGGAAATCATCGCTAACTACACCCTTACCGCATCCAAAAAAAGATTGCCAGTTACTTTAGATAACAAAGGCTATAACTACATTTTGCTTTATGCACATAATGAAGGATCGTTACCTCCTAATACTTGTGCCGTTTCGTTGGATGATGGTGCTGGAGAGAAAAACTTGGTATTATCTGCCGATTTAAAAACAAATGGAGCTTACAACATTGTGGTAAAATAAATAACAACCATTCATAAAAAAAAGGTCGATTTATAACATGAATCGACCTTTTTGTGTTAAGTTTCTTATAAACTCTTTTTATACAGATTGTAAATTACCTGCTTATCAAAATCGGTTAACACCTGGGTAATATCTGTTTGAATAAAATGGATTTTAAACGCTTCAATGGCATAATTAGGGCGGGCAATGTTATAGCCAATTACTTTTAAGCCTATCATTGGATCAAAGTTTTCTGGTACACTGTCCAATACATTATCGTACCATAATCCGTAGCCTTGCTGAGCTAAAGTTTTCCAAGGGAAATTTTTAGGATCGTTTTTACGGCCTGGAGCAAAGTCGGCATGGCCAATAAAGTTAGCGGTGGGGATGCTATATCTTTTCTTCAGTGTTTTTAGCAAGGCACACAAACTGCTAATTTGAGCATCAGTCCAAGGATCGGTTGTGCCGTTATTGTCCATTTCAATACCTATTGAGCAGGAGTTCATATCAGTAACAGTGCCCCATTTTCCAGCGCCAGCATGTTGCGCCCTTAAGTAATCATTCACCATTTGCACCACTTTGCCGTCTCTGCTTACCACATAGTGAGAGCTTGTGCCTGTACGCGGAATAGTGAAGGTTCTCAACGTTTGTCCAAGTGAGTCTTGAGCCGTATGGTGGATAATTACAAAGTTTGGTTTCCTGATACCCATGTTGGTAGTGCCAACGAAATACTGCTCATTAAACAGCGAATCAATTTGCTGATTCTCGGGCGGTGTAGCCTTTATAATTTTGGAAAATGCCTTCGCATTATTTTTATATACTTTATCGGTAGCCTTGTATTTGTAGGTGCTACAGGCAGTTATCAATACAGTTAAGGAGGCCAATAAAGTAACAGAAAGTCTGTGTGTTTTCATTTGCTAGTTTGTTTTCAGTTAAAGTTCAAATTGTTGTAATAAAAAATTAGGTAGGTTGATGGCTGATATAAAAATTCTTTCGCTACATTGTTAAAAACCGCCAACTCTTTTGTTTACTTTGTGCCTTTGTAATTAAATTTGGCGAGTAATTTTCAACTAAATTAATAAATTAACGCAAAAACCCGAAAAAACAATCGAATATGCGCATACATAATTTTAAGCTATTTAAAGGACTTCTTTTTTGCAGTACTATTGCAACGTTTTTGGCAGCCTGTGGAGGAGGTCAAAAAAATACCCAAGAGGGGAGTGCTAACAAAAATTTAGATTCTCTTCAGGAATATGTTGCTCAGCGCTTGCCGATTTATGAAAAAGTGCGCTTAAGTACCGACTTAAATTTGCTTACACCTAATGAGCGTCAGGTGCTGCCGTTGTTGATTGAAGCTGCACAGATTATGGACGAGCTCTTTTGGAAGCAAGCCTATCCACAGCGTGATAGTTTATTAGCGACGATAAAAGATGAAAAAACAAAGGACTTCTTAAGAATCAATTACGGGCCATGGGATAGGCTAAACGGCGATAAACCTTTTGTTGCAGGTATCGGTCCTAAGCCATTAGGCGTTAATTTTTACCCTGCAGATATGACCAAAGAGGAATTGGAAAAATCTGACGTAAAGGATAAAAACGGATTGTATTCGGTTATTCGTAGAGAGAACGGAAAATTGGTAGCCATTCCTTACCACATTTACTTTGCAACGGAACTACAAAAAGCCAGCAGCCTACTTAAACAAGCGGCTTTAATAACAGATAATGAAGGCCTAAAAAAATACCTCAACTTAAGAGCTGATGCCTTAATTACAGATAACTATACTGCTAGTGATTATGCTTGGCTAGATATGAAAACCAATGGTTTGGATATCATTATTGGGCCAATTGAAAACTACGAGGATAAACTTTTTAACGCTCGTGCTTCTTTTGAAAGCTATGTGTTGGTAAAAGATAAAGAATGGAGCAAACGCCTAGCTAAATATGTAACCTTATTGCCTGAGCTACAGAAAGGTTTGCCGGTAGCCGATAAATATAAAAAAGAAGTTCCTGGAACGGATTCGGAGCTTAACGCTTACGACGTGGTTTATTATGCTGGAGATTGCAACGCAGGATCAAAAACCATTGCAGTAAACCTACCTAACGATGAAAAGATACAACAGGAAAAAGGCACACGTCGTTCGCAGTTAAAAAATGCTATGAAGGCTAAGTTTGACAAAATTTTGGTGCCAATTGCTAATGTGCTTATTGATCCATCACAACAACAATACATCAAGTTTGATGCTTTTTTCGCTAACGTGATGTTTCATGAGGTTGCACACGGTTTGGGCATTAAAAATACCGTTACCGGAAAAGGAATGGTTCGCAGTGCTTTACAAGAACAATATTCGTGGTTAGAAGAGGGCAAAGCCGATGTTTTAGGCCTGTACATGGTAACGGGTTTGCTTAAAAAAGGCGAGCTGCAAGGGGATATTAAAGACTACTATACCACTTACATGGCAGGTATCTTACGTTCGGTGCGTTTTGGTGCGGCAAGCGCACATGGCAAAGCCAATATGCAATGTTTCAATTACTTTCAAGAAAAAGGGGCTTTTGAGCGCACCGCACAAGGCACCTACAAAGTAAACTACGAAAAATTTGCTACCGCGATGAATGAGCTGAGCGCACTGATTTTAACCTTGCAAGGAAATGGCGATAAAGCTGCGGTAGAAAAAGCACAGAAGGAAAGAGGAATTATTAAACCTGAATTACAAACGGATTTAGATATGCTAGCACAAAAAGGTATTCCGGTAGATATCATTTTTGAACAAGGTGTTGATGTATTAGGGATGAAGTAAGTTCCATAACCAAATATAAAAAAGCGGTCTTAATTAGTTTTTAGGCCGCTTTTTTCGTATTTGCGGAAAAAAATGAAAATTTCTTGTAACCTTTCGCAACCCTTTATCGTCTACTTTATACAAACTATTAACAGAGGCTCTGCCTTAATTAACTAAGCTAAAATTTTAACGGTTTAAACAAAATCGGCTTTTGGAGCCGCAGGGATTTTTTTGCCCTAAATTTTAAAATTAAAACACACACAAAATGAAGAAACTATACGTACTCTTAATCGCATTTTTTACGCTTACGGCGGCTACGGCGGCCACCAAAAAAGGGAAGCAGGTTGAAATAAACGGAGTAGTGCTGGATGAGCAACGCAAGCCGGTTGATTATGCAACAGTGGGCTTGTTTAAAGTATCTGATTCATCTTTGGTGAAAACCGCAATGACTACCCCCGAAGGAAAGTTCAGCTTTCCAAATATTACCGCAGGAAACTACTTCATCAAAATCAACATGATGGGCTACCAAGTACACAAAGGTAAAGCGTTTTTGGTAGCAGAGCTTAATGTAAACTTACCAGAGGTACTTTTGATAGCCAATAGCAAAACTTTAAATGCGGTAAGTATTACTGCAGTTAAGCCTTTGTTGGAGCGCAAAGCGGATAAGATGGTGATGAATGTGGAGAACAGCAGCGTTGCCGTGGGTTCATCTGCTTTGGAAGTACTTCAAAGGGCGCCAGGGGTTACGGTAGATCAAAACGATAGAATTTCCATGCAGGGCAAACAGGGTGTTTTGATCATGTTAGATGGCAAACAGACTTACATGAGCCAAGCGGACGTTGCTAACCTATTGCGAAACATGCAGAGCTCCGAAATTGAAACCATTGAGCTGATTACCAATCCTTCGTCAAAATATGATGCTTCTGGAAATTCGGGAATTATCAATATTAAAACTAAACGTTCAAAAAATGGCGGCACAAATGGAAGCTTTAACGCAGGTTTAGCCTACGGTAAAAATTTAAGAGGCAACGCAGGCTTAAACTTAAACTATCGCAATAAGGGGGTTAACGTATTTGGAAGCTACAATTTCAATAAAGGCGCCCGCAGCAATGTAATAGATATTGACCGTATTGCTAACGGAAGTCCGAATACTTATTTCTCACAAAAGGGAGGGGATGACCGTGATTTCGAAAATAACAACTTTAAAGCGGGGGTTGATTTTTTCCTTAACAAAAACAACACTTTAGGAGTATTAGCTACGGGCTATCTTAATAGTGGTGAAGAAAATGCTTTCAATAAAACCAATATCGGAAAATCATTTACACAAATTGATTCTACTTTAAATACGACCAATCTAAACCAATCTACCTACAGAAATTTCGCTTACAACTTAAACTATAAATCGGTTTTGGATACCACAGGACAGGAAATTTCCGCGGATGTAGATTATTCGAGATACAATGGTAGGGACAGATCTAATTTGGAGAACACGTTGACTTTTCCTAATGGAACGCTGGTAAAACCAATTGGCCGCTTGCGCAACAATAGTCCAAGCATTATCGATATTAAAGCAGTTAAAGTAGATTACGTGTTGCCTATTAATAAAACTACCAAGTTTGAAGCTGGCGCAAAAAGTAGTTGGGTAGAAACCGATAATGATTTGCAGGCCGAGGAATGGAAAAATAACATTTGGCAAAATGATGTGAGAAGAAGCAATCACTTTGTTTATGATGAAAACGTAAATGCACTTTATTCTAATTTGAGTAAGCAGTTTAAAAAAACAAGCGTACAACTGGGATTAAGGATGGAGCAAACCAACTCAAAAGGACATTTGATTAATACCGGCGATGTGGTGGAGCGCAGCTACTGGGATTTTTTTCCAACCGTTTACGTACAACATGCTTTAGCTAAAAACCATCAGGTTGGTGCTTCTTACGGCCGTAGGATTGATCGACCTAGTTACGACGCTTTAAACCCGTTTATTTTTTATTTGGATGAATATACCTATAACAAAGGAAATCCTTTCTTAAAACCGCAGTATACTAACAATTACGAGATAAATTATACGCTGATGCAGAAATACTTTTTAAATTTAGGCTACAGCGTAACCAATGATGCGATCACGGAAGTGATTTTACCTAACGAAGAGCGTAAAGCGTTATTCCAAACCAATGAAAACTTAGCAACTCAAAAAGTACTTTCGGCTAATTTAACTGTGCCCGTTAAAATTAAAAAGTGGTGGACAATGAGCAATAACTTTAATGTGTTCCACATGGCATTTGAAACGCCAAATTTGCAAGGTCAGTCGCTAAAAACCGGTCAAACTTCATTTCAGGTTCGCATACAGCAAAACTTCATCATTATGGATGGACTAACTGCCGAGCTTAATGCCAATTACGAATCGCCACTAACTTACGGTACGTTAGCTTTACAGGAAAGAACTTTTGTGGATTTTGGTATTAGCAAAGCGATGCTGAAGAAAAAAGCAAGTTTGAAATTGGCTGTTTCTGATGTTTTTGACACCAACAGAACAAGATTGAGCAGTGCTTATCCGGGCTTAAGTTATAGCTTGTACCAAAAAAATGAAACACAGTTGTTTCGTGTGAATTTCAGCTATCGCTTTGGTAAAAATGAAATTAAACCTGCCAGAAGACGTTCTACAGGAACGGAGTCAGAACAAGGACGTATGAAGAATTGATTTGAACCGCTATGACGTAGCATTTAACTGTCCTAAAGAGTTTAAGAGATATCCATCAATAATATAGATTAACAGCCTTACGAAGTTTCGAAAACTTCGTAAGGCTTCATAAAAACTATCTTCCTATCAATTCAATTACTTTGTTTTCTAGCTCATCAATATCAAAAGGCTTTGGTAAATAGCTTTCGGCTCCTGCAGTTTGGGCCAAGGCTTTAATATCGTTATTGGCCGAAAAATAAACCACAGGTATCGATTGATAGGCTGGGTGCTTTTTAAGTTCCTGCGTAGCAGCAATTCCGCCAACATCGGGCAGCCAATTGTCCATCAATATTAAATCTGGAACGAAGGCCGCAATTTGGTCAATAATATCGTTGGATGTCGAAGAGGTTTTTGTTTCATAACCAGCACCCTCCAATATTAAGGTGCACAGCTCCAAAATATCTTTATTATCATCGAAAATGAAAATCCGTTTACCCATTTTTTGTCTTTGAAGATAGTGAATTGATATAATTTGCCATTTCTTCTATTTTTAACACTTTTGACACGTTTGCTTTTAAAATTGCTTGCTCCGGCATGTAACTAACCTGCGCTGTTTCTGGATCTTGAACTAAGGCAATGCCGCCATTTTTCAGCACGGTTACCGTACCGTTGGCCCCGTCGGCATTTGATCCTGAAAGCAATAGGCTTACTAGGCTATCGCCGTAGGCATCGGAAGCAGTTTGAAAAGTGACATCAATGGCTGGGCGGGAATAATTTACCTTCTCCGAATAATCTAGTGAAAATGTAAAGTCTTTTTCCACAAGCAGATGATAATCGGATGGGGCAATGTAAATATGTCCCTCTAAAATTTTTTCCTTTTCGTCTGCTTCTTTTACTTTTAGGTCAGTTCGGTAAGCTAGCAAGTCTGTAAGCAACGAGTCGGTGCCTTGCTTACGGTGTACTACGATAATGATTGTAAAATCAATCGAGGCGTCAACTTCTGGGAGCACTTTGAGTAGTACATCTAGGCTTCCAGCAGATCCGCCAATAACCAATGCTCCACACTTTTTCATGTATTTACTTTCCTCCAAATTTTCTCTGATTCCATTCGTTTGTACATCGGTGAAATGGGTGAAAAATCAATCGTTTCTTTTGTGCCCAACGCTAAATATCCTAAATTTTCTAAACTTTGATCAAACAATTGCAACACACGAAATTGCAGCTGTCGGTCAAAATAAATAAGCACATTACGGCATAAAATTAGTTGAAACTCGTTAAATGATCGGTCGGAAACTAAATTATGGGTAGAAAAAATCATTTTGCGGTTCAACTCTTCGTCAAACTTAGCTAAGCTATAATTAGCAGTATAATAAGAAGAAAATTCTTTTGTTCCTCCTGCAGCAATATAATTTTCGGAGTAGCCTTTCATTTGGCTTAAAGGGAACATACCCGCATTTGCTTTTTCTAATACCGTAGGGTTAATATCGGTAGCGTAAATAAGCGATTTGTGTAATAAGTTAAGTTCTTTCAAAATAATGGCTACGGAATAAGCTTCTTCGCCTGTGGAGCAGCCTGCCAGCCAAATTCTAATGAATGGATAAGTATTTAAATTAGGCAATATTTTGCTTCGTAAAGTCCGGTAGAAAGATGGATCTCTAAACATTTCGGTTACGTTAACCGTAACGCCTTCTACAAAATGCTTGAAATAAACATCATCGTTTAAAGTTTTGTACCTAAATTCAGCAAAACTAACATGCTTATCGAGGGTGTATAATCTGGAAAGGCGTCTTTTTAACGAAGCCCGTGAGTAGCCAGTAAAATCATAACCATGATGTTCTAAAACATCATTGATCAAGATTTCAACTTGCTCGTCAGTTATTATTCCAGCGTATGGCACTATAAATATTGGTTTAAAAGTTTAACAAGTTCTTCCACATTAACGGGCTTTGATATATAGCCGTCTGCGCCTGCATCAAGACATCTTTCTCTATCGCCAACCATAGCTTGTGCAGTTACAGCAATTACGGGAATCTCTTTTAAGTCATCATTCTCTTTCATTTTAGCTAGTGCTTGATAGCCGTCCATCTCTGGCATCATCATGTCTAAAAGCACCACGCCAACATCTCCCTCATTTTTAATGATATTGAAACCCTCGGCAGCACTATTGGCAGCTAAACAAGCATACTTTTTAGCAGTTAAAACAGCTTTGAGCGCAAAAATGTTTCTGCTGTCATCATCAATGATTAAAATTTTTTTTAATTGGTTTTGCATAAAAAAGTAGCTAGTTAATTTTGTCGTAAAGCCAAACTCTAAGTAACGAAATCAGCTGATCGATATCCACAGGTTTGGAGATATAATCAGACGCACCTGCGGCGATACATTTTTCACGGTCGCCAAGCATGGCTTTTGCAGTAACAGCTAAAATAGGTAGGTTTTTGTACGCTGCCATTGCCCTGATTTGCTTGGTGGTTTCGTAGCCATCCAGTTCAGGCATCATCATATCCATTAATACCACGTCTATTTTAGGATTAGCTTTAATGGCTTCTAAAGCTTCGCGGCCATCTGTTGCTGGAATCACCTTCATTTTATGAGGCTCTAAGGCTTTGGTTAACGAAAAGATGTTGCGTACATCGTCATCTGCAATAAGCACCACTTTATCTTTCAGTACGTCGTTAAGGTTTTGTAGTGTGGCAGCTTTAGGTTCAATTTTTTTGTTTCCACGCTTTTCTTCCACCAAGTGTAAAAATACCGCTGCCTCATCCAAAATACGTTGATAAGAATGTGCTGTTTTTACCACAATTGAATCTGCATATTGCTTAATTCTGTTTTCTTCGCCTTTAGATAAATTCTTACCAGTAAAGATGATGATGGGCAAGTTTTCCAAACCTTCGCTCTTTTTAATCACTTCTAAGGTTTCGTAAGCATTTTTATCAGGAATACCCATATCTAAGATCACGCAATCAACTTCTTTGGTTTGCAGTGCATCAATACTATCAGAAATATTAGAAGCTACCGTAGTTTGCAAATTCGAGTTACTTAAAAAGTGGCTTAAAGCCTGTGCATGTTGCTTGTTTTCTTCAACAATCAGTACTTTTTTAGGGTTTTTGCTTAATGCATGTTCCAGCTTTTCGAACACCTGTTTCATGTGTTCCAAAGCAAAAGGCTTATCGATGAAATCTACCGCTCCCTTTTGCAAGCTCTGCTTTTTGGCAGATAAAGACGACATGATATGCACCGGAATATGTCTGGTAGCAGGATTACCTTTCAGCTCGTCCATTACCTGCCACCCATCTTTAATTGGCAACTGAATATCTAATAGGATTGCCCTTGGGTTATATTTTTGGGCCATTTCTATGCCGATGTCTCCGCGTACAGCCACTAAGCCTTTGTAGTTTCTTTTGCGGGTGAAATCTAATAACGTTTTCGCAAAGTAGGTGTCATCCTCAATTATAAGAATTACCTTGTCATCAGCCTGAATTTGATCCCTGTCATCAGCTACATCTTCAGGAATTTTATTAACCACAAATCGTTCTTCTTCCTTTTCGTTCAGTGCAACATGGCTTGCGCTAGCCTCTTCTTCCTCCTTAAGTTCGGCAAAAATATCGTCGCTGCGCTCATTGAAATTATGTGGGATATATAACGTAAATGTACTTCCTTCGTTTTCCTTGCTTTCCAGCGTAATGGTGCCACCCAACAATTTAGCGAGCTGTTTACTGATGGAAAGCCCAAGCCCAGTACCACCAAACTTACGGCGAGTCGAACCATCTGCTTGTTGAAACGCTTCGAATACCAATGATTGTTTATTTTTAGGAATTCCAATGCCGGTATCAGAAACGGCAAAACTCAACATGCCATTTTTTTCTTGGTAGCCAATAGATAAACTTACCTTTCCTTGAGAAGTGAATTTGAAAGCATTAGAAAGCAAGTTTTTCAGGATTTGTGATAAACGCATTTTATCGGTTTGGAAGGCATTTGGTGTATCGCCTGAAACTCCAATCACCAAATCTAGGTGTTTATCTTTAGCAATTGGCATAAATAACGAGCGGATATCTGTTGTGATTTCCTCTACACGGACTTCGCTAATTTCCAATTCCATTTTACCGGCTTCAATTTTTGAAAGGTCTAAAATCTCATCAATTAAGCTCAATAAACCTTGTCCAGAACTTTGTATTACAGAAGCATACTCGGTGTATTCCTTAGCCAGTTCTTCGCTATCCGACATCAATTTAGAAAGCAGCAAAATAGAATTTAAAGGGGTTCGCAGTTCATGCGACATGTTCGCTAAAAATTCTGACTTATACTTGGTGCTTTGCTCTAATTGTTCCGCTTTTTGTTTGATCTCTAAATTACGTTCGAGAATCAATTGGTTGCGCTCTTCTAAAAGGGCACTTCTTTCTTCCAGTTCCTGATTGCTTTGAAGCAGCTCTTCCTGTTGTACCCTTAGTTCCTCTTCTGAGGCTTGTATTTTTTGCGTTTGAGCTTCTAATTCTGCATTTAATGCTTCTAGTTCACTGTGCTGCGCTTGTAACTCTTCCGCTTGAGATTGCGTTTCCTCTAAGAAATCTTGCAATTTTTTCCTGTTTTGAGCTGCGTTAATAGCAATACCAATGTTGGTAGAGATATTTTGAACGAAATCTAATTTACGTTGCGGATAGGAATGTACCGTAGCCAGTTCAATAACTCCCATTACCAGTCCGTTTCTTACAATAGGAAAAGCCATTACGCAGCTTGGCTTCGTTTGTCCGGTGGCGTAGCTTATGGTGGCTTCGTGGTTTGGCACTTTCTCAAGTAGAATTAATTTTTCTGATTGGAAAGCCTGTCCAACTAGCCCTTCGCCAATAGCGATTTTTCTTTGTTGTTCTTTAATATTTAATGCAAATCCGCTGGTTAAGTGTAATTGGTCATCATCCTCAAGCAGGTAAAATGCACCCACAAAACTTTTGGTGTGTTCAACCACCGCCGTTAAAATATCGCTTGCTAAAGAGGCGGTGTCTTTCTCGCCCACCATTTTTTCGTTAAGAATTGCAACGCCAGTTTGCATCCAGTCTTTATCCTCCAAGGCATTGAAAGAGCTTTGTAAAGCTTCGGCCATAGTGTTTAATGACGATGACAAAATTCCCAAGCCATCTTTAGAAGTTTCGTGGATCCTAACCTTGTAATTGCCGGTAGATATTTGATGCGCAATGCTTTTAATCGTTTCTATTCGCTTTGCTGTATCTTCATTCACCTGCTGCAGCTGGTTAAATAAAGAGACCCTTTCATTGAACTCGCCACTCACTTTTCTATAAAAGAAAACAGTACTCAGAATCGATAATAGGGCAGCAAGTATGATTAAGAATGGAGAAAAGCCCGCTAGCGAAGTCATTTCTTTGGTTTTTTCGGCTAAAGAACGGCGCTCCTCTATCCTAATTTCCCTAATTAATTTACGTGCGCTATCCATGTAAACTTTACCCTGCAGTAAGGTTTGTTCCAATACTTGTCCTTTTTTTCGTTTGAGCTCAATGGTGCTAACCAAAATTTGCATTCGCTTGTCGATTACCGTTTTAAGCTCCGAAAGTTTTTGTTGCTCATAGGCATTGTCCTGCGTTGCTAAAAAAACACGGTTGAACAGGGAGTCTGTACGGCTGATACTTCTTTCGTAGGGATCTAAAAATACTTCATTACCAGTCAAAAGATAACCTCTTTGTCCTGTTTCAGCATCTTTTAACATCGATACGATATTATCCACGTCATTAATAATGCCATTGCTTTCCACTACTAAATCAGCACTTTTAATCAAGTTTTTGATACTGATGAACGAAGCCGTTGAGCTAATAATGAGTAAGAGTAGAGAGATACCCAAGCCTATGCGAAGGTTACTTTTTAAAGTTAGTTTCATCCGTTAATATTTAGCGTTTCCCTTTCGGGAGGACTTTTAATGAAATTAAATAAATTTCTGACTTGCCATATCGTCGCTCATCAATTAAGCATCTATCTCGGCAACCAGTGGTTCAATAGGTATGGTAAAATAAAATTCAGAGCCTTCGCCATAGTTCGATTTTACATTGATTTGCCCACCGTGTCTTTTGATGATTTCGGAAGAGATATAAAGTCCAATTCCTAAACCCTGAAAACGTTGAGATGTTTCCTCCACGCGATAAAATTTTTCAAAAACTCTTTTTACTTGTTCTGGGCGCATGCCAATGCCATAATCTTTCACCCCTACAAACAGTTCTTTGTTTTTCAAGCTTACCGTTAGCTTAGCTTCGTTGGTGCCTGGCGAGTATTTGATTGCATTAGTTAAAAAGTTGACCACAACTTGTTCAATACGCATTTCATCGGCGAAAATTGGAGTGCTTACTTTTCCTTCCTTTATAATTTTAAAATCTGGGTTGGATTGGTGTAAAACTTCCACAATGCCATCTAACAACTGGTCGAGGTCAAAGTATTGTTTATTAAATTTAAGCTTGCCGCTTTCAATCTTTGAAATATCAAGAAGATCGGCAATAAGGCCGTTCAATTTTTCAAGCTGTATTTGCGCTTTGGAGAGGTGACTTTTTACCAGTTCGATATCGCCTTTGGCTAAGCCGCGTTCCAATAATTGGATATAGCCTTTCACACTCGTAAGTGGCGTTTTAAGTTCGTGGCTGGCAATGCTAATGAACTCGTCTTTTTTGCTTTCGGCGGCTTTTCTAAATTCAATTTCCTCTAAAAGTGCTTTCTGTATTTCGTTTAGCTTTCGGCTTTGTTCGTAAATACGGTAAAAGGTTTTAATTTTCAGCAGGAGAATGTTAATGTCTACCGGTTTGGTAATATAATCGAGCCCGCCAGAAGAGTATCCTTTTGCGATGAACCTAAATTCGGTATTTGCAGCCGATAAGAAAATAATTGCTGTTTCTTTAGCTTTGCTGTAACCGGAAATCACTTCCGCTACTTCAAAACCATCCATTTCGGGCATTTGTACATCCAAAATGATGAGTACGTACGAATTTTTAAGCACTTTTTTGAGTGCTTCTTCTCCCGAACCAGCTGTATCTACTTCAAAACCATGTTTTTCGAGAACGTTTTTCAAAGAAATGAGGTTCTCTGGAGTATCGTCAACAAGTAAGATCATCCTCAAATGTAAATAAAAATGATTGGATAAAAATTTTATTTAAAACTTACCGCAGTATTCCAATTGGTTTTCGAAAACTTTCAAAAGCTTTCAGAGCTGAAAGTGTTGCCTTGATTGATGTTGCCTGTGTCAAATCCTTTTTTAAACCATTGCATGCGCTGGGCAGAGGTACCATGCGTGAATGAGTCGGGAACTACCTGGCCTGTAGCCTGCTTTTGCAGTTTATCATCTCCAATGGCGTTTGCTGCGGTTAAGGCTTCTTCCAAATCTCCGGGATCAAGCCTAAAATCCTTTAGATTTTGTGCATGATGCGCCCACAAGCCAGCGTAAAAATCTGCTTGCAGCTCCAACATCACCGAAAGCTTATTGTATTCTTTTTCGCTTAACCTGCCACGAGCTTGCTGTACTTTTTCAGATGTTCCTAACAAGTTTTGTACGTGGTGGCCAACTTCGTGAGCAATTACATAGGCTTGGGCAAAATCGCCGGCAGCACCAAACCTGTTTTTCAGTTCTTCAAAAAATGAAAGGTCGATGTATACTTTGCTATCGGCAGGGCAATAAAAAGGGCCAACTGCAGATGAAGCGCCGCCACATGCGGTTTGTACACCATCGGTAAACATGCGCAAACGTGGATGCTGGTACTGTAAGCCCATCTGTTCAAATTGGGCATCCCAAACTTGTTCAGTTGATTCCAACACACCGCTTACAAATTTTTTCTGGGGATCATCGTTTGGTGAGCTTCCAGTGGTAACATTAGCTTGGTCTGACGCACCCGGCAATTGACTTACCAAACCCGTTAAATCTTGACCAAAAAACAAACCTAATATTACTACAATAACGCCCAAACCACCTCCAAGGGCGAGTTTGCCGCCACCTCCGCGACCGTCCTCTACGTTGTCGCTACCTTTTCCGAACCATTGCATAGCTTGATATATTTGAAATCAAACACCAAACTAGGCATTAAGTTTTGACAAACCGTAGGCAATTCTATTTTGTGTTTCTTCTTTTCCTAGAAACTTAACGATATCAAACACGCCTGGGCCAAACTTGCCGCCAACTAACATCATACGCAAAGGCAACATCACTTCACCAGCTTTTAAGGATTTGCTTTCGGCTAGGGCTTTAAATGCACTTTCCAGTTCTGCTGCGGTTGTCTCAATATTTAAAGTTTGTGCAAAAGCTTCAAAGAAATCAGTTTTTTCGGCAGTCCATTTAGGGGCAATGGCTGATATATCGTAATCCTGAGGTGCTACAAAGAAATAGCCCAACTGGCTCACAAAATCCGACAGTAAGGTGCATCTATCTTTTACCAAACTAATAGCAGTCGCCAGTTTTTCACCATCTGTAATGCTTATACCAGCTCCACTAAGTTCCGTTTGTACGTTTGTAAGTAGCTGCTCAACAGGTGAGTTTTTAATCCACTCGTGGTTGAACCATTTTGCTTTTTCAAAATCGAATTTGGCTCCCGCTTTACTGATGCGTTCAACACTGAAGCTATCAATTAATTCGTTTAGCGTAAAGATTTCTTTATCGGTTCCATCATTCCAACCTAATAAAGCCAGAAGGTTCACGAAAGCTTCAGGCATGAAACCTAGTTCCTTAAATCCTTTGGTCAAATCACCAGTTTTGGGATCAGTCCAGTTCATGGCATAAACCGGGAAACCCAGCCTATCGCCATCGCGTTTGCTTAACTTTCCGTTGCCATCAGGCTTTAAAATTAGTGGCAAGTGCGCCCAAGCTGGCATCTCATCGCCCCAGCCCAAATATTCCCAAAGTAACAAATGTATAGGTGCTGATGGTAACCATTCTTCTCCTCTAAAAATATGCGAAATTTGCATGGCACGATCGTCAACCACTACCGCTAGGTGATAAGTAGGCATTCCGTCTGCTTTAAGTAGTACTTTATCATCAACCAAATTGGTGTCAAAAGTCACTTCGCCCCTAATCATATCGGTAAAAGTTACTTGCTCATTTGAAGGCATTTTAATGCGAATTACATGCGGTGCATTTTGTGCTAACAACTCACTAACTTCACTTTGAGTAAGTGTTAATGAGTTGCGCATTTGCATACGGCTTTTTTGACCGTACAAGAAATTTGGTTCTTGCGCTCTTTTTTCCGTTAGCTCTTCGGCTGTATCAAAGGCGTAGTAAGCATAGCCGCTATTAACTAATTGCTCGGCATACTGTCGGTAACTTGGTTTGCGCTCGCTTTGTCTGTACGGACCAAAAGCACCAGGTTTTTGTGGGCTTTCATCAGGTGCGATGCCGCACCATGCTAAACAATCTACAATATACTCTTCTGCTCCCGCCACAAAACGGGTTTGGTCGGTATCTTCAACCCTTAAAATAAACGTTCCGTTATGTTTTTTAGCAAATAAGTAATTGAAAAGGGCGGTTCTAACACCCCCTAAATGTAAGCCTCCAGTTGGGCTTGGCGCAAATCTTACTCTAACTTCTTTGTTCATGGTTATGTTAAGCATGTAATGTTGGCTTAGGACAGGTAAATACCATAATGCTTGGCCAAATCTTTTTTATTTCAATTTTTTTAAAGCTTTGCTCTCTAATAGTGATTTCATTTGAGTAATGGCAACTTTGTTGAGTTGTTTTAATCGTTCGCTTTGTGTTAAACTTTGTCGAATAAGTAAAGCGTTTATGCTTTCCATATTACTTAGTACCACCAACTGCTCTAACGTAGCATAATCTCTAATATTCCCTTTCTTATCTGGATTAGTATCTTTCCATTCTTTTGCTGTAATTCCAAATATGGCAACATTTAGCAAATCGGCCTCATTAGCATATACGATATTTGCCTGCTGTCTGGTAATTTCTAGAGGGATAAGGTTTTCTTTTATGGCATCCGTATGTATATGGTAATTTACTTTCGATAAGGTGCGTTGTAAATCCCATCCTAATTTCAACCTATTATTTTCATCTTCTTTAAGACGTTGAAATTCGTTGATAAGATAAATTTGAAACTCGGGGCTTAGCCACATAGCAAAGTGAAACGCAATGTCTTTATGTGCATATGTGCCGCCATAACGGCCTGCTTTTACTACTAAGCCAATTGCTTTTGTTCTTTGTATCCACTGTCCTACAGACATAATGAAACGGTTTACTCCGGCTTCCTGTCCAATTACCCCGAATTCGGGGTAATTAAAACTTGAATTGTTAATTTTTTCCCAAGCGCCCAAATACTCCAAAGTATTTTTGTTGGTAATCCACTTGC
The DNA here is from genome assembly GCF_965249885.1 of Pedobacter sp. Classification (GTDB taxonomy): domain Bacteria; phylum Bacteroidota; class Bacteroidia; order Sphingobacteriales; family Sphingobacteriaceae; genus Pedobacter. The sequence goes on from NZ_OZ252254.1 coordinate 1,937,380, forward strand.
CTATTAATCCACTACTTTCGTTAAAACTACTAGTCATATCGGTAAGGCTAATAAAATCGGTTTCGTTTTGAGTGATAACGGCAATTGCTGATTCCTTAACCTTTAAAATTCTTCCTTTTGACATATAATTACAGTTGTGCGATATAAAACTTCGTCGCACTAAGTAGAACGCAAAGATATGTTTTTCTTCGGTTTTATGTCTTTTTGATGGGTGGGGAAGCGATTACACTTTTTAAAAAGCACAATGCTTTTATCGTTTTTCCGTTCTGATATTGTATTTTGCAACTCAAATGAATCCCTATCAAAAGAAGCGACGTTGGAAACTTTTCCTGCTGATATTTGCCATCGTTATTGGGGCGGCATCGGTGGTGTACACCAATTTTTTTGTTAAAAAGATGGAAAGGGAGGAAGCCACCCAGTTTTTACTTTGGGTTAAAGTGGCCGAGCAACGGATGTTAATGTACGATAACGAGCAGCTGACAGACGTTTTCGAAACCATTAAAAAGAACAATAAAATGGATGTAATCATCACTAAGACCGATGGCTCCATTTATTTGTGGGATGGCTTAGATACCACCAAAACATTTTATCCAGACAATAAAGCCAAGCAATACGATTCGCTTTACTTTGTGAAGCAGTTGCATAAAATGAAAGAGCAGCACAAGCCAGCTAAAATGAAGGGGATTGATGATGAACCACTCATTGCTTATTACAAAGATTCGAGCATGCTGACACAGCTACGATTTTTCCCATACATTCAGTTAGGTGTAATTGCTTTATTTTTACTTACTGCTTACGTTGGATTTAGTGCAGCTCGGCGGGCTGAGCAAGATCAAGTTTGGGTAGGAATGGCCAAGGAAACTGCGCATCAGCTAGGCACACCAATATCTTCTTTAATGGCATGGACAGAGCTCATCAAAACCCGATTCGATGCCCAGGAAGATCCTTTAGTGGCAGAAATGGAAAACGACATTCAACGGCTGGAAATTATAGCCGATCGTTTCTCTAAAATAGGGTCTAAGCCACTTTTGGAAGATCATGTCGTTTATGTGGTCATCAACAACTTTGTAGATTATTTTAAAGTAAGGGCTTCAGAAAAGATTAATTTCCAAATTACAGGCGATACCCAAGTGAGGGCTATGTTATCGATACCATTATTTGATTGGGTAATTGAAAACTTATTAAAAAATGCGGTAAATGCCATTGATAACGACGGTACCATTACTGTAAATATCATTGAAAACCTCACCAAAGAAGAAGTATTTATTGATGTAACAGATACTGGAAGGGGCATTCATCGATCGAAGTTTGATACGGTTTTTCAACCAGGCTACACTACCAGAAAAAGAGGATGGGGCTTGGGCTTATCGCTAACCAAGCGTATCGTTGAGAATTACCACCGAGGCCAGATTTTCGTGAAAGAATCAGAAATAGGAAAGGGAACAACCTTCCGCATCATTTTAAAAAGCAGTATCACTTATGAACCAACCACAAACACCAGAATATCCCCGTTGGGCTGAGAAATATATCAGTTTAGTAGGAACTGATGTAGTGTCAACTTTGTCAGCACAGGCAACTGAATTTCCCGCCTTTATGCAAGGCTTACAAGCAAAGGCAGATTTTGCCTACGCACCTGGAAAATGGACCATTAAAGAATTACTCGGACACATGATCGATACCGAAAGGGTGTTGGTTTACCGCTTAATGTGTATTGCCCGTGGTGAAAAAGCTTCGTTGCCAGGCTTTGATGAGGATAGCTATGTAGCTCATGCACACTTTGCGCAAAGTGAATTGTCCGACTTGGCAGAAGAATTTGGATTGCTTAGAAAAGCCAATTTATTTTTGATTAAATCTTTAAATGAAGAAGAATTGAATAGAAAAGGCGTGGCAAATGATTTAGAAATTAGTGTAAGGGCGGTTGTTTTTGTGTTAGCGGGGCACGTCATCCATCATCAAAAAATTATTGAGGAAAGATATTTATAGTCGAATTGATAAAGTTTGTACGGTTACATTTTGACTTTTTATTTTTGACTTTAAATTTAACATATGATTTGGTTCAAAGAATTTACGCCTGAGCAGTTGAATAATCGCCCTAAAAACCATATTGGAGCGTTACTTGGTATTGAGTTCACGGAAGTTGGTGAAGATTACTTGGTGGCTACCATGCCGGTAGACGAGCGTACGCACCAGCCCGCAGGAATTTTGCATGGCGGCGCTTCGGTAGTTTTGGCCGAAACATTGGGGAGCATTGCATCTTATATGTGTATTAATCCTGATAAGCACATTGCCGTTGGCTTAGAAGTAAATGCCAATCACATTAGGCCGGTAAGCAGTGGTTTCGTAAAAGGTGTATGTAAGCCGCTTCACATTGGGGCAAAAACGCATCTTTGGGAAATCAAATTATATACTGATAAAGGTAAAATGAATTGCGTGAGCCGACTAACGGTGGCGATTTTGCCTAAACCACAAGGGTAGCGGCGCATTACCACCTTACATCAATATTTAGCTCCTTAAAATTTCGCGTAGCCAGCAACAAAACTATTTGCGCTTAATTGTTGTTTTTGCCATAAATAGCATCATGGTAAGCACAGCTGATATCATTAATAATAGTCAATTAGTTTTTGTTAGTCCCGAAAAGGGCGGGATTTACCGTAAAGGAGTTCCTGGCAAGTTCAAATATGAAGATCATAAAGGGAATACGGTTACCGATTCCAATGCTTTAGAGCGCATACAGAAACTGGTTTTGCCTCCAGCTTGGACTAACGTTTGGATATCGCCCAAGAAAAATGGTTACCTGCAAGCTATTGGGGTTGATGCCGCTGGTCGCAAGCAATATCGTTATCATCAAGAGTGGGTTAACAGACGATCAAACCATAAATATTTCAGACTGCTAGAATTTGGAAAGGCACTACCCAAAGCCAGGCTGCAAGTGGAAAAAGATTTACGCCGACGCAATTTCGATGAACGTAAAGTGCTGGCGCTTTGCGTAAAAGTTTTACAGGAAACTTTGATCAGAATTGGTACGGCGGCTTATGAAAAAAGCTATAATAGCTACGGATTAAGCACGTTGAAGGACAAACATTTGAAGCAAAAATCTAACGGCACATTTTTATGTTTTGTTGGAAAAAAAGGAGTGAGCCAAGAAGTGAAGCTTACCGATAAGCGCTTGGCTGCATTAGTTAAAAAAAGTCGGGATATCCCCGGACAAGATTTGTTTCAATACTACGACGCAAACAACCAACGGAGAGCGGTAGATTCTGGGATGATCAATCAATACATTAAAGAAATTACTGGCGATGACTTTACCGCAAAAGATTTTAGGACTTGGGGTGGCACTTTGGAAGCGTTAAGACAGCTAGCCATTTGTAGTAACGAAAACCCAGACATTTCTGCGAAGAAACACGTGGTTGCCGCCTTGGATTGCGTAGCGGCCAAATTGGGAAATACTCGTGCTGTTTGTAAAAGTTCCTACGTTTATCCATTGGTGTTGGAAGCGTTTGAGAAAGGTGAGTTGAAACGTTACCTTAATAAAATAGCCATAAGCGAAGTCGACGAACGTAAGGCCTTAAGAAATGACGAAGCGGTACTGATCAAGTTCCTCAAAGCGATGAAAGGAAGTAAAGCTTAGCGATAGCTTGGAGATTTGCGAAGTTTTCGAAACTTCGCAAATCTTACAGAAAATAAAGCATTAAGCTTATACTTGGCAACGGTGAGCCTAGCATTTTTGACTAAAACAAAAAACCACGATGCTTTAGCGTCGTGGTTTCCTAAATAAAAGGTCATTACTATGGTTGTTGGTCAAGCCATTTCTTCTCTATCACATAAGATGTAATTAAGCCTAAACCGCCGAAGATGAAAATACTTCCGAAATAGATAGCTACTGCTTGTCCTTGTTCTGCATCCTTCATTTCGCTTCCAAAAACTCCTCTAACTGTAAATAATGCCACCAATAAACCTAAGCCTAGTCCAACCAGTAATAGCCCAAATTTTAAACTGATAAATGGTTTTGGTGTTGCTTTTCTAAGTCCCGGATCAATTCCTCTTTCAATCATGGCCATCTTCTCTTTATTAATCAAATATCTGATGCCAAAAACCAAGGAGAATGAGCCTATAAATAGCACAATTGGTATTAATTCTTTGCCTCCCATAACTTTATAATTTTTTGTTAAATGTTCTTTTTAATTTCTCTGAATCGTGTTCTGATAGCTATGACAACCTCAAAAAAAAATAGGTTACACCCTGCCATTAAAAAAGTTAATTTTGCTGCTATACTAAATAAATAATAAGATGAATTGGGTGATATTAATAATTGCAGGCTTATTTGAAGTGGCCTTCGCTTCTTGCTTAGGAAAAGTAAAAGAAACATCTGGCGCCGAGGCCGCTTGGTGGTTTGCTGGCTTTTTAATATCGCTAACTATTAGCATGCTTCTGCTTATTAAAGCAACACAAACTTTGCCCATAGGTACAGCTTACGCCGTTTGGACTGGCGTTGGCGCAGTGGGCACCGTACTAATGGGCATTTTCTTTTTTAAAGATCCGGTAAGCTTTTGGCGGGTGTTTTTCATCATTACCTTAATAGGTTCCATTGTGGGCTTAAAGGCCGTTTCGCATTAACGTAATGTTTTTTATGATTTGTGGTTGCGGGTTTAGATGATTAGGCATTGCGGAGAGCATTCATCTAGTAGACTAACCTGCAACAATTAAACGGTTAGACAATTAACCTTTAGAAGCCTCTTTAAACTAATTTCGTAAATTGCTGTAACCCGAATTAAATACTTTGCGTCATAGTAAGTAATGCAGCAAATAGCCACAGATTTAGAACTCATCAACTCCATTTTAGCTGGGAATACGGCTAATTATGCCCTGTTGGTGGGCCGTCATCAGCGGTTTGTGTTCACACTGGCCTTGCGCTTTGCAAAAAATAGGGAAGATGCCGAAGAAATTGCTCAAGATTGTTTCATTAAGGCTTACAAAGCATTGGGAACTTTCAAGCAAACTTCTAAGTTTTCTACATGGTTGTACACCATCACCTATACAACGGCAATGACTTATTTGCGCAAAAAGAAGTTAAATTCGACTTCTATTGATGATGAAGAACAAGTGCTGCAGTTGGCGAATACCAATAGTGCTTTTGATGCTGATTTAGTGGAAAGAAAATCTAACTATAAATATTTAAACGAAGCCATAGCGATGCTTTTGCCGGATGACGCTGCTATTATCACACTTTTTTATAAAGCGGAGCAAAGTTTAGAAGAGATTGGCATTGCACTTGCCATGGATCCTAACACGGTGAAGGTGAAGCTGCATAGAGCGAGACATCGTTTGAAAGATAAATTACAATTTTTGTTAAAAGATGAAACAAAGGAGTTAATATGACAATGCAAGAAGAACAACTTTGGAACTATATTGATGGCAATTGCTCCGATGCGGAGAAACTAGCTATCGAAGCTAAGCTATCAACTGATGCTGCGTTCAGCAATCTTTATCAGCAATTGCTGGAACTAAATCAAATCATTGCTGCAGAAACGGAGATTGATGAACCTTCCATGTCATTTACACGAAATGTAATGGACAAGGTACAGCATGAAATTGCTCCTGTCCAGCTTAAAACTCGAGTTGATTCCCGTATTATTTATGCCATCGGAGGATTTTTCTCCGTTACATTGCTAGGGATTTTGGTTTATGCCTTCGCTACCGCAAAGTTTACGGTTGGCAAACTAATTCAAATTGATTTAGATGCCGACATAGACAAACTAATTAATCCAACGGTAATGATGGTTTTCGTGTTTGTGAACGCAGGTTTGCTATTGATTTATTTAGATTTTTATCTCCGAAAGGGATTGAAAAAGGCACAAAAAAAGGGAGAATAATTTCTCCCTTTTTTATTTGTTGATTTTCTTTATTTCTTAAACTGGATGGGTAATATGGTTTGCGTATTGTCCCAAGCCATTACCAAATTAGCACCTTCAGCCGTTTCTACAAAAGTCATAGAGAAAGCATCCACGGTTTTTTCTGGTTTACCCACAGGGATATCCACTCTCAATATATCTTTCTTTTCATCATAGGTAAAAGCGCCCCATTTATCAGTTTGCTTATTGATGATGATGGTCCACTTATCCTTATTTGGAATGGCGAACATGCTGTACCTGCCGGCTTTTACTTTTTTGCCATCAATAGTAACAGCTTTGTAAAACTCAATCTCTGTATTTTCGTTAGCACCTAGGCGCCAAACTTTATCAAATTGCTCCAACACACCAAAAATTTCTCTGCCTTTTTTCTGCGGACGAGAATATAGAACTCGAATTACGGGAGCAATTGCTTCCTTAGCTTTTGAAGTGTTTAAGGGATAGTACACCACATCAAGCGGACTTGCGTCTACCTTTGGGAAAACTATCGCAGCATCATTAGGTGTATTTTGGGCTTTTACGGCTCCAATGCTAGCCAATAGCAGCACCAATAAGTATATCTTTTTCATTAAATATGACTGTGCTAGGTTATTGTCCAGTTAATTTTGGATAAATTAAAGCTAGGCAACTAGTATTGTCTGCCTTTAACTACTTTGTTTAAAAATACGCCGCCAAAAATTAGTCCGATAATAGCCGCTAAAAATAGGTAGCCGATGTGCAAAGTAACAGCCGAAAATGCTAATACAAAAGCAACCATGCCTATTACGTACCAAACCCAGTCAAAATTGTTTTTATTTTCTGAAGTGCTCATTTTTTTAACTTTTGTGGCAAATTTAGTTATTTCAATACAAAATAAGGCATTTGTTTGATAAGATTTTCTAGAGGAAGTTGTTATAAGCAATCAAACTCAACTAGTAGTGAAATCTGCATTGAATAATTGAACACTGTTGATCTTTTCCTTTGCCAGAAACTTGGTAGACTATCCTGTGTTCTCCAGTTATTCTTCTTGACCAAAACCCTTTCAGATTATAGCGCAATGGCTCTGGCTTTCCGGAGCCGTGGAAAGGTGTTCTTTGTATTTCTTTGATCAATGACCTGATTTTATGTTCTACTTCTTGATCGTTATCCATCCAGTACTCGAAATCTTCCCAAGCCTCAACGGTAAATAAGATATTCATTACTTTTCGGTTAGCTTGAATTCTCTCATGTTTTTATTTTTCAAGCTTTCTATTGATGCTTGAAGCCTATTCCTGTTGTTTTCAGAAGACAATAGATGAGCTGTTTCTGTTAAGGCATTGTATTCTTTAATTGAAATTACTACAACCGCATCATCCTCGTTATTATTTCTTGGGATAACCAAAATATCTTCAGATGAGCTTACTTCGTCGAAATAAGACTTCATATTATTTCGTAATGATGTAATAGTGACTGCTTTCATAATTTTGAATATGTACGTTCAAATGTACGCAATAAAGTACGTATATGAAAATCGTCAATCTCAATTTTTCAGAAGCTCATTTATTTTAACTGGCTTATAGCCTTGCTGTTTCAAGTATTGTAGCAATTCTGGGAGCTTGTCGTAAAATTTATCTTTCCTACGTGGATCGGTGCCTACATGCAACAACAAAATAAACCCATTTAACGATTGTTGCTTTTCGTAATCCAATATGGAGTTGTAAATTTCTGTAGTGCTCCGGTAAGATTTGCCCAATTCAGGATAAGTATAGTCAGCATTGGAACGGGTTCCAGAAGTAAAATTAATCAGTTTTAGTCCGGCATCTTCCGTCCAGTTGGCTACGGTTTGGTTATACCATTCATAAGGTGGCAAAAAGTACGGAGCTGCTTTTTTGGCAATGCCGAATTTTTCCATCTCCTTATAATTTGCGCTTAGGTCTTTTGTAAACTGCTCTTTACTTACCAGCAGCGAATCTCTTTTATTCCAGTCGGCGTAAAGCAAATGCTGATCAGAGTGTGCTCCCAAATAATGCCCCTTAGCTTTTGCAGCTTTAATGAACGAACCGAAAACGGGATTTCGGTAAAAGGTGCCCGTAAAAAAGAAGGAAGCTTTTAGGTTTTCCTTCTCAAGAGCGGCAAGTATTTTTTGTCCGCCATCCGCATATTCATCTCCAGTAAATACAATGGCCATCTCCTTGCTATTCACATCGCCCCTTGTGATGGCGCCTAATTGCTTCGTATAACTCGAGAATTCTTTATTAGTTCTGCTTTCATAAGCTGCTAGCAGATACACCAGTGAGGCAGTTCCGTCCATGGTAGGTTCATTGGTGCTGTAGTCACCATAATCATCATGATACACTGCTAAATCACTTTGGAATTCGGCGTAGTCATCCGGTTTGGTTAACTGAATGCCTATTAAACCTTTGTAAATGCTTGTATAAACAGGGCCATCAACCAAACCTCCATCAATAGGAAATTTGCCCAAATGCGTAAATGCGGAGTGCGGATCTGTAGGAGTATCGCCCCAACTAGGCAAACCGTAAACCATGCTAGTGCCCCAAGGGTTGCAACCAAAAATCCAGTCGAAATTTGCCTGTTCCAGTTCAGAGAAAGTGCCATCGCCGCTTAATTGCTTGTACCACATGCACTGCATGGCAAAGGCAACCGTTAAGTTATTGCTGCACCAAATAAAGGGAACGCCACGATAAAAAGCATTATTTTTTGCTCTGCTCCACACTTGCTCAATGCCTTGTTTGTAATAATTAACGAGTTCTCGTTTTGTATCGCCGCTACTTTTTTTGGCCAGTTCATAATGTCCGATGTTAATAAAAGGGTACCATTGGTAATGTTTGGCGGTATCAGCAATTAGCCAAGGTGTTACTGGTTCCTGTAGCGCATAAAAAAAAGCTGAATCAAGTGCAGATTTTGCTTTGAGCTTATCGTCACCAAACTTTGCATTGGCCAATGCCAGCTCCATATCATCCACCCAATTATCTTCAGCATAAATATAGGGCGATTTTACAGAGGCGGTTTGCGTCACCCCTTTTAGTTTAAGTGCATATTGATAGGCCGATTTCGACTTTGCTAACAATTTTTGCGAATACGCTTTGTCGGATTTGTAAATATCGCTGGATAGCGCAAACGCACTGGCAAATTTGGCTGCCGTGGAGCTGGTGCCCTTCGTGTCGTTCATGAACTTCCCTCTTTGCTGCGGCTTGCCGTCAATAAAGTACAAAGGGCGTTCAAATCCTTTGCCGTACTGACTATCTTCTTTAGGCAAGCGCATGCTGATATGGTCTCTGTCATCCGCCAGCTGATTAAACATGATATTGGGCTGCGGATGCATTTTCAATAACCAGTCCAAACCCCACCGAGCTTCGTCCAATACATCAGGAATACCGTTTTTACCGTTTAAACCATTAGCTTGCTTCGCATCAGCAAAGGCTTTCGGATAATCCCGATAGGCCATTAGCAAGTGATAAGCAGCATTTGCGGTAGTGGTGGAATATTGCAAATAGTCGCTGGCATCATGCCAACCACCAACGGCATCAAAATGAGTGCTGTCTTTAATACCTCCATCTTTTCCGTAAACCACAAATCCATCATGGGTATGGCAGCTATCTTTCAAAATAGGGTTGTAGCCACAGCGTTGTTGTTGTAAATAACGCAAAGCGAAATCCGCACTTCCTTTATACACTTGTTGGCCAATAATTACTTCTGGCGAGGTAACGCCATTGGCTTTAATAAGGTAAGTGCCAGGCTTTTTAAATGCTGAAAAATTTAACCTTGCGCTTGTATTAAAAGGACCATAGGCGCCAAAATTCTTGATGTTGCTAGAAGTGTAAACGGTTTTTCCGCTAACTTTTTCTACAATTTCGAAACTGCTTGGGAGCTCATTGTTTTTGCTTGCCCAAACAGCCACTTTAATAGCGTTTGGCTGGTAGCCTAACAAGTTGATCCTGATCCAGCTTTGCTCATTTTTGTTTTTTAACGCCATTAGGGCTATCACGCAAAGCGATAAACTTATAAAGATGTAAAGAGATTTCTTCATTAAAAAAGCATTTATGGCTAAGTTAATGAAAAATAAACCGCAAAGCTTTTTATAGACAAACAAAGCGCAATTGTTACGGTTTAGAGAACTGGATAGGGGATAAAAAATAAAACGTCCCGACTATAAGTCGGGACGTTTATCCCAAAAAATTAACAATTTTTACAAAACTTAAATTAAGGTTTGTAATGCTTTTAAAAGATTTTTGTTTTAACCTTTCATAGGCACAAGTTAGTAATTATTTATCAAAATATCAAATCAAATAATCTACTAAACTAGTGGATAATTTCGATTTTATTTTTGTAACAAAAAAATATAACTTATTTTTCGGCATGCAATTAAATCAACCAAGTCAACGCGAATATTATTTTAACAACGAGGTAGTTTCTCGTTTCGAATTGTACAACAGTTTATTTCTTACGCTACCATTTTATAAAATTAAGGATACAGGAACTTTACTGCCCCTATTTTTTAAAAGCTGCGAAGATGGAATAAGTAACCACGAAAAACCGAAGCAATTAATTGAGAAGTTTTTTGATAAGTACGTTCAGGACAAGGATGAAAAAAGTGTAATTGATTTACTTTTTAGGTTTATACAATACATTGAGCGGCAAGTAGTTTTGTTTGATGCAGTGGAGGATGCTTCTTTTACTAAATTAAATGTAAGTGATGAACAAAGCTCGCTAAGGGCGTTATTCTTAAAAGCGAATGATGATGCCACTTTACATGAGAAAATAGATCGTTTGGTGGAAGAGTTTTCGCTACGTTTGGTGTTAACCGCTCACCCTACGCAGTTTTATCCGGGTCCGGTGCTAGGAATCATCAACGATTTAACCGCAGCCATTAAAACGAACGACATCACCGCTATTAACCAGTTGCTACAACAACTAGGTAAAACGCCATTTTTCAATAAAAAATCGCCAACACCAGTTGATGAGGCTTTGAGTTTGGCTTGGTACTTGGAAAATGTGTTCTACTTTGCTGCGGCAAATATCCAAACCGGCTTAAATCAGTTACTGAGCGAGTATCATATCGACCCTAAAAAAGTAATTGAGTTAGGTTTTTGGCCAGGCGGCGATAGGGATGGAAATCCAAATGTGAAGGCACAAACTACCTTGGAAGTTTCCAAAATGTTGCGCCAAATCCTTTTCCGTTGTTACTATCGTGATTTTAGGAACATTAAACGCAGGATCACTTTCAGGGGAGTTGAAGAGGATATCAACGCTTTGCAAGAGCTGTTTTATGAAAACGCTTTTAATGCATCACTGGAAGAAAAGGATATTTCAAATCTAATCATAGAGAAGTTAAACGGCATTATTGCTACACTTAACGAATATCATGATGGACTGTTTGTGAATATTGTGCAAGATTTACTTCGTAAGGTGGAGCTTTACCGTTGTTACTTTGCGTCTTTGGATATCAGACAGGATAGTAGGGTATTGAGAAAAGTGCATGAGTATTGCCGAAATCAAAAGCCAATTAACTCATTATACGATGCTGGTTATGCCGATTTATCAGAAGAAGAAAAGCTGAAAACACTTTCTTTTAGAAGTGCCAAGGTAATTTACGCTGATGAGCAGGATGAACTCATTAAAGATGCGCTACAAACCATCGCAGAAATTAAAGACATTCAGCAAAAAAATGGCGAGGAAGCTTGTCACCGTTTTATTATCAGCAACTGCCAGCAAGCCAGTGATATTTTGCAGCTGATGGAGCTGTTTTTATGGAATGGCTGGGAGCCTGAAAATTTAACCATTGATTTTGTGCCGCTTTTTGAAACCGTAAATGATCTTACTGGTGCCGGCGAAATTATGCAACGTTTGTACACTCATCCGTTTTACAAAAAACATTTGGAGCGCAGGGGCAACAAACAGCATATCATGCTAGGCTTCTCTGATAGTACAAAAGACGGTGGTTATTTAATGGCGAACTGGTCGATTTTTACGGCAAAAGTTGCGTTAACCAAAGTGGCCGAAGAGCACAATATTCAGCTGGCATTTTTTGATGGTAGGGGCGGTCCACCTGCCCGTGGAGGTGGTAAAACACACCGTTTTTATGCTTCAATGGGTAAAGAAATTGCCAACAAGAATATCCAGCTTACCGTACAAGGGCAAACTATTAGCTCACAGTATGGTTCGGTAGATAGTGCGGCGTTCAACATTGAACAGTTAATTAATGCAGGTATTTCTTCAGGGGTAAAAGGAAAGCACAACGTACTGTTGGATCAGGAAAATTTCGACATCCTTAACAAAATGGCGAAAGATAGCTATGATGCTTACATCGCTTTGCGTAACGATCCTTTGTTTTTAGAATATCTGGAGAAATTATCGCCGCTGAGCTTACTTTCTAAAATCACCATCAGCAGCCGCCCGGTAAAAAGAAATGCAGGCACTAAACTGAAATTAGACGATTTACGTGCCATTGGTTTCGTAACCTCTTGGAGCCAGTTGAAACAAAATGTTCCAGGTTTTTATGGCGTTGGAACTGCTTTAAAAGCACAAGAGAACGCTGGAAATTGGGCGCAGGTGCAAAAAACTTATCAGCAATCAGGTTATTTTAAAACTATCGTTGATAACTGTATCATGTCAATGAGTAAATCGGACTTTGAAATTACCGCTTACTTAGCTAACGACAAGCAATTTGGTGGATTTTGGAAACAATTACATGCTGAATTTGAGCTGTCTAAGGGCATGTTGCTAAAGTTAACTGGTCACGAAACCTTGATGGAGAATTATCCGGTAGAGAAGAAATCAATTGCGGTGCGAGAAAAAATCATCCTTCCTTTGGTGTTAATTCAACATTTTGCATTGGATCAACTACAGGGCGATTTAACTGAAGAAACGCAACAAGCGTACGAGAAGTTAGCCATCAGAACCGTTTATGGAATTGTAAATGCAGGAAGGAATTTGGCGTAGAAGTTAGGAAGTCTGGAAGTCAGGAAGCCTAATAAGTACAATAATTATTTAGATTTGCGCAGATTTTTGCAGAGACGATTCGGCGAAAATCTGCGCTACTCATTTAAAGCAATTATTCCTTTAATCATTTAATAATTCAGTCATTTACTCATTCAATCATTCAACATTATGGCAGCGCCGATATTAAACTGGACATATAAATCTTTCGAGGAGCTCACAAAGTTGGAGTTATACACAATTTTGAGGCTTAGAAGTGAGGTCTTTATCATCGAACAACATTGCAATTATCAAGATGTGGATGGAAAGGATTTAAAATGTCATCACTTAATGGCTTGGGACGGTGATGTACTTGTGGCATATACGCGTATTGTTCCACCAGGGGTTTCTTTTAAGGAAACAAGTATTGGACGTGTACTTACTAATTCACAGTATAGGGGTATTGGCGCCGGCATCACTTTGATGGAAAAAAGCATTGAAAAAGCACATGAAACACATGGAAAGCAGGCGATCCGTATTGGAGCACAGTTGTATCTTCAAAAGTTTTATGAAAGCTTTGGTTTTGTAAAGGATAGCGACGTGTATCTGGAGGACGAAATTCCTCATATAGAAATGGTGCTGTCTTAGCGCAATGTAGTGGCTTAAATGCCGAAATTAACATTAAATCAATTAATACAGGCTTGGCTGGGGAATTACCTGGCCTTTTTTATGGCATACGTTATCATCAACTAACTTACACGTTCAATGAGGTAATCAATTTTTAAACCACTAAGCCACCTAAGCACACTAAGCTGCAAAAGCACAATCTAAAAACTTACATATTCTTATATGCCTTATATGGTCAATAAGATACTTAAACGCCTAAAATGATTTAAAAGGTTAATGATGTTAAAGACTTACACGTTCTTATGAGGTAATCAATTTTTGAACCACCTAAGCCACCTAAGCACGCTAAGCTGCAAGGGCACAATCTAAAACTTACATGTTCTTATATGCCTTATATGGTCAATAAGTAATTTAAAATGCATAAAATGATTAAAAAGTTAATGATGTTAAGGGTTCACCGTTCTTATTAGATAACAAATCTTAAACCACCTAAGCCACCTAAGCACACTAAGCTGCAAAGGCACAATCTAAAACTTACATGTTCTTAAATGTCTTATATGGTCAATAAGATACTTAAAACGCAAAAAATCATCTAAAAGGTTAATGATGTTAAAAATATACGTTCTTATGAGGTAATAAATTTTGAACCATCTAAACCGTCTAATCGGCTATAAATTTTATTTAGATTAATTTTAAATAGTTGTTGACAAGTGTTATGATTTGTTATACTTTTGTCGCAATTAAGATTTAATCTAAATAAACATGAGAAGATTTATACTTTCGTTTTTTATGGCCATGTTGTTATTCGGCAATGCTAGTATTGCGCAACAGGCTACCTCAAATATCCAAGGGACTGTTAAAACGGCAGATGGTACGCCAGCGCCATTTGTTACCATTACTTTGAAAGGGGCAAACAAGCATACCCAAACTGATGAACAAGGCAATTTTGTGTTAAAAAATGTGTCTGCTGGAAGTTACGTTGTAAGGGTTTCCGCAATCGGAATTAAAGCGGTTGAAGTACCAATAACGCTTTCCACAACCGAGTATCGTATGGCAACAATTACCATCGCCGAGTCCGCTTCGCAGCTAGCAGAAGTAACGGTAAGTGGTTATAAATCCACTAATAAAAAGCCAGTAGTGCTAGGTAAGGTTGCCATTGCGCCTAGAGATTTGCCACAGGCGGTTCAAGTAATTCCTACGCAAGTAATTCAAGACCAGCAAGCGGATAGGCTAGGTGACATTATGAAAAATGTAAATGGCGTTGCGCTTGGTGCAAACAGAGGAAGCGTAGGCGAAAACTTTTATGCCCGTGGTTATAGCTTAGGTAGCAATAACGTTTTCAAAAATGGTGCTCGTACTTCTATTGGCGGCAGTCCAGAGGCAAGTACTTTGGAGTCTGTAGAGGTGCTAAAAGGAAGCGCTGCGTTACTATACGGCGGTGTAACTGGCGGTGCTGTGGTGAATATGGTTACCAAAAAACCAAAGTTTACCACAGGTGGCGAGGTCGCTTTCCGTACAGGAAGTTACGATCAGTACAAAGGCATTGTGGATGTTTATGGCCCAGTAGATGACAAAGTTGCGTTTAGGTTAATTGGAACTACCGAAAAAGCCGGCAGTTTCAGAGATAACGTAAGCTCAAATCGTTTTTACATCAATCCATCTATTTTATACAAAGCAGGACAACATACAGAAGTGTTGTTTCAGGCAGATTACCTGAAGAGTAATTTTACGCCAGATTTTGGTGTGGGTTCTGTAAATAGTCAAATCGTAGATTTTGGTAGGGAGAAGTTTTTAAACACACCTTGGGCCTATAACCACACTAATACGGCTACCATGCAGTTAAACGCCAAACACGAATTTAGTACAGATTGGAGCATGAATGTAATAGGATCATATCAATCGTATGGTAGAGATTATTATGGCGCAGAGCGGATTCAGGCAAATACACAAGGGATTGCTACAAGAAATTTATCGAGGGCTAAAACTCAGGAGTACACCTACAATCAGCAAGTTAACTTAACAGGAAAATTCGATGTGTTTGGCATTAAAAATACGTTATTGGTGGGACTTGATGCTGATCAGTCGAGGGTTACCAGCAATGCTTTTAATTACCGTAACCAGGCCGGACAATTAGTTAGCACGCTTAATTATGGAGATGTGAATGTATTTGATCCGTCCACTTACGAAGGAAATGGGTTTACACCAGAAAGCATAGCCATTTCACGCACCCTTACGCCGGTGTACAGGTATGGAGCATTTGTACAGAACTTATTCGAGATCACTAATAATTTTAAAGTGTTGGCGGGTATTCGTTATACGGATCAGAAAAATGCTAGCGCTTCCACAACTGTGTTGGCAAATGGCAAAACTACTCAAACCAATGCGAAGTTTGATGATGCTTTTTCTCCGAAGTTAGGCATGGTTTATCAGCCATTTAAGCAAACCTCTGCGTACGTTAGCTATGCAAACAATTTTATAGTAAACACCGGTACCGATATATACTTGCAAGCTTTACCCCCATCTGTTGTAGATCAATTCGAAGCAGGTATTAAAAATGATTTCTTCAAAGGCAGACTTTCAGCCAATGTAACATACTACAAAATTATAAACAATAATATTGCGCAAACCGCTGAGTTGGATGTCAACGGGAATCCCAATAGCGATACCAATATTAAACAATTGAACGGCCAAACTACCAGTGATGGATTTGAATTTGACCTTTCAGGTAATATTTTGCCAGGGCTTAATTTGATTGCAGGATATAGTTATAACTTTATGCGATATACTAACACGGCACCCGTTACTACCTATACTGTGCCGGCACCTACAAGCAGCAATCCTAATGCTACAAAAGTAGTTACGTTGGCAGGTATGATTGAAGATGTAAGGCTAGTAGGCACGACTAAAAATACTGCAAATGCGACGGTTTTTTATACCGTACAAAGCGGTAAAGTTAAAGGCCTAAAGCTTGGAGCATCAGCTTTTTATACCGGTAGTCGTAATGGAGGTTGGAACGATAACAAGGCGGCAACTACCTTGAGGTTAATTCCGCTTAAAGCTTTCACCACAGTCGATCTTTCTGCAGGATATACATTGCGAAAAATTTCACTTTTAGCTAAAATATCTAACCTTACCAATGAATTGAATTATTTTGTACACGAAAATTACAGTGTAAATCCTATTGCGCCACGTCAGTTTTTAACTACGGTTGCTTATAAATTTTAATAGAAAAAACTCATTCAGACTTGAAACTAAAAACCCCGAGAGCATTAACTTTCGGGGTTTTTAGTTTAGTTTAATTCTTCGCTGTGCGCTGATCACAGGTGTATCAACCAGTTAACTAGCCAACAGTGCTAATCTTCAATTCTTTCAGCTGTTTATCGTCGATAGTGCTAGGACTATCAATCATCACATCTCTGCCTGAGTTATTTTTAGGAAACGCAATCACATCTCTAATAGTATCCAGGCCAGCAAATAACGACACTAGACGGTCGAAACCAAAGGCCAAACCACCATGCGGAGGAGCGCCATATTCAAAAGCATCTAACAAGAAACCAAATTGTTTTTGCGCTTCTTCGTCACTGAAGCCTAAGTGCTTGAACATTAAAGCTTGGGTTTCTTTATCGTGGATACGAATAGAACCGCCGCCAATTTCGGTACCGTTCAATACCATATCGTAAGCGTTTGCTCTCACTTCACCCGGTTTGGTATCTAGCAAAGGAATATCCTCTGGTTTTGGCGAAGTAAACGGATGGTGCATGGCATGGTAGCGCTCACTTTCTTCATCCCACTCTAGCAAAGGAAAATCTAACACCCAAAGTGCCGAGAACTTATTTTTATCACGCAAACCTAAACGAGAACCCATTTCTAGGCGCAACTCGTTCATCTGCTTCTGTACTTTTTCTTTCACTGCACCTGCTAAAACAAGCACTAAATCGCCTGGCTCAGTTTGTAAAGCAGCCGACCATTTTTGCAGTTCTTCTTCGTTGTAAAATTTATCTACTGATGATTTTAATGAACCATCTTCGTTATGACGCATGTAGATTAATCCGGTAGCACCAATTTGAGGTTTCTTAACGAAATCCGTCAATTCATCCAACTGTTTACGGGTGTAATGAGCACAACCTTTAGCATTGATAGCTACAACCAATTCTGCATTATCAAAAACAGCAAAATCTTTCCCTTTCACAATGTCGTTCATTTCAACAAACAACATTTCGAAGCGGGTATCTGGTTTATCCGATCCATACAAACGCATGGCATCAGCGTATTGCATACGAGGCACTTCTGGCAAATCGTATCCTTTGATATCCTTAAACAAACGTCTGATCAAACCTTCGAAAACATTCAAGATATCTTCTTGCTCCACAAATGACATTTCGCAGTCGATTTGTGTAAACTCTGGTTGTCTATCGGCACGTAAATCCTCATCTCTAAAGCACTTCACAATTTGGAAATACCTATCAAAACCAGAAACCATCAGCAATTGCTTAAAGGTTTGTGGCGATTGTGGCAAAGCGTAAAACTCGCCCGGGTTCATGCGGCTAGGCACCACGAAATCGCGGGCACCCTCTGGTGTAGATTTGATCAAAACAGGAGTTTCCACTTCGATAAAATCCAATTCGTCTAAATATCTACGTACGGTTTGCGCCATTTTATGACGTAAAACCATGTTATTGCGGACAGGGTTACGGCGCAGATCCAAGTAACGGTATTTCATGCGCAAGTCATCACCACCATCGGTTTCATCAGCAATTAAAAACGGAGGGAGTTTAGCTGCATTCAAAATTTCTAAGGCAGTTACTTTAATTTCGATATCTCCTGTCGGGATGTCTTTGTTTTTATTGGTACGCTCAACCACTATACCGCTCACTTTGATCACAAATTCACGACCAAGTTCACGAGCTTGCTGGCACAAATCGGCATTATCGTTCATGTTAAATACCAATTGGGTAATACCATAACGATCGCGGACGTCGATAAATGTCATTCCGCCTAAATCCCTAGAATTTTGCATCCAGCCGCACAAGGTTACATTTTCGCCTAAATTTTGTAGCGTCAATGCACCGCAAGTAGTTGTTCTTAACATATTTATTGAAATGTTTAAGCGGCAAAAGTACGAATTGATTTACGATTTACGATTTACGATTTGAGATTTTGCTGTAACACTGGTTCGTTAGCACTTAAACGCTTTAAGATCACCGATCTTAAACGCTCTTCATGCTCATCGCCCCAATTGCCTAAAGCCGCAATTACGGGTATAAGCGTTTTTCCAAATTCTGTTAGATGATATTCTACTTTTGGTGGCACCACGGGATAAATAGTTTTGGTAATTAGCTCGTGGGCTTCTAATTCATTCAACTGAATATTTAACACCCTTCTAGTGGCATCGGGTATTTTCCGCTGCAACTCGCTAGGCCTTTGGTGCCCTTGATCAATAAACCACAACAGGCGCACTTTCCATTTGCCGTACAGCACTTCGCCAATCAAATCCAACCCACAATTCAGGTTCGGTAAAATCTTTCTTTCGTACATCAATCAAAAATAAGGCTATGTTCTAAATTGTGCAATAGGGGAAAAATTTGTCCCTATGCGAATCGTAACTCCGTACTTGTGAGCCGCGTACATATGTAAGAACTTTGTCCTAAACAATTAAGCAATGGAACAAAATTTTAATTTCGATAATGAGTTATCTGGCAAAATTGCCTTGGTAACTGGCGGCACTAAAGGTACGGGAAAAGCGATTGCAGAACGCCTGCTACAAGCCGGTGCAACGGTTATCATTACCGCAAGAAATGCACCTGAAGAAAAGAATGCCAACCTGCATTTCATTTCTGCTGATTTCAGTACGGCGGATGGCACACAAAAAGTAGTAAGCGAAGTAATTTCGAGATACGGAAAACTAGATATTTTGGTTAACAACTTAGGAGGTTCATCCACTCCAGCTGGTGGTTTTGCTGCATTAACTGATCAAGATTGGGAATCAACTTTACAAGCTAATTTGCTTGCTCCGGTTCGTTTAGATAAAGCTTTCTTGCCGCAAATGATTGAGCGAAAAAGTGGGATTATCATTCACATCGCTTCAATTCAGGGTAAGCTTCCTTTGTATGATTCAACTTTGCCGTACGCAGCAGCAAAAGCAGCTTTAAGAAACTACAGTAAGAGCTTGTCGAATGAAGTTGCGCCAAAGGGGGTACGCGTACTCACGGTTTCACCGGGATGGATCAATACGACAGCATCGAAAGCCTGGTTAGGTGAAATTGCAAGAAATGCAAATAGTACTGTTGACCAAGCTAAGCAAAGTGTAATGGATGCATTGGGTGGTATACCTTTTGGAAGACCTGCCGAACCTGAAGAAGTAGCGGAATTAGTAGGTTTTCTTGTCTCACCAAGAGCCAGCTATTTAACCGGAACAGAATTTATGATAGATGGAGGCACGGTGCCTACAATTTAACAACTTAAAAAAAAAGAATATGAACTTACCAGCAGTAGTAGTAGCATTAGTTAGCGCACAAAACAACTTCGATAGTGTTGCTTACGCACAGTGTTTTACAGAAACAGCCGTCGTTTTTGACGAAGGCAAAACGCATAACGGAAGAAAAGAGATAGAAAATTGGATAAGTAAAGCCAACGAAGAATATCAGGCAACAATGAAACCTATTGAATATTCAGAAACGGAGCGAACTTTGAAAGCAGAAGTGTCGGGCAACTTTCCTGGTAGTCCCGCTGTATTAACTTACCGCTATGAGTTTGAAGAAGGCTTGATCCAATCGCTGCAGATCGTGTAAATTGAGACGATCACATCATACCAATTTACCATCGACTTACGGATTTTCAGAAAGTTCGTAAGTCTTTTTTTATCGTGACGAATTCCTTGGAATAGTTGCAAGAGCTTTGATCCCTGACCTTCGTCAACAGATCAGCATACTGCATGGGCCAGCTCTTTTCCTGCTTTTATCTCCTAATACTTCCATGCAGACTAACCCAACAAATAGCAACTTAAATCTTAGAAACTACGCTGGCTGTTTAAATTATTACAGCATTAAAAGAAAAAAATGGTTGGTGATATATTAAAAAATTTTTCGATTTTGCAGTTGGAAAAGCTAACGTTTTTAAAAATAAAGCAATAAATTTTAAACCTTACTTAAGCTTAATTGAAGTTAAGAAAACTGTTAAAGCGGAAGAATATTTTTGAAGACTACCTGAAGATAGGTTTCTATTAAGCCATATTTATGAAGTACTTATTATCCTTTAGTTTATTGCTGGTAGTTAGGTTAGCAGCTTGCGCTCAATTGGTGGACTTGGAAGCATTTTTCGAGGGGGATTATGATAAAGATTATATCCGTACCAAAAAAATAAAGACTATATCGGTTAACTTCTTCATCAAAGACAAAAAAACGTTAATTCAGTTTTTCGAGTTTGATAACAAAGGAATATTGAGAAGCTGTAAAGTAACTGACAGTATAGGGAAGAATACCAATACCTATCTCTTTGAATACTATCAATACGGCAATAAAAAGGAATATACTCATATTGATCATGAAATCGGTGAGAAGCAAACGATGCATTTTACCAATATTTACGAGGGCTCTGTACTGATTTCTCAACAGTCGAAAGAGTTGTTTTCTATTACAAAGTTTGCCTACAATTTAAAGGGGCAAAAGACAAGTGTTAAAAAAATACTTGGTTTAGACACAGCTTTGGCAGGTAAAATGATTTCGGATTACGATTATGACCAAAGAGGTAAGTTAAAAAGTATAACCACTAAATTCGTAGATAACTACGGTCACATTAATTCGAAACGTAAAGAGTTATTTATTTACAATAATGAGGGTAAGTTACAATATATCAAGCGTGAAGAAGATCCTACATATCTAATCACATTTGATCAAAAAGGCTTGCTTAAATCTCGGAAACAGAAAGTGCCAGAAGACCTAGGCGGTTTTGAAATAGCAGATGAATACCAATACAGTTTTTGGAAATAAAACGTCGTAGTCATTAATCTTCTTATCTTTGCCCACAAGTACTCCCGTAAGACTACCACACCAGCAGCCATTAATTTAGTAAAATTTTAACTGGCTGTTCGAAATCACTTACAATATTCATACGAAATCAATTAGTTCAATGAGAAGATTCACTATCGCTCGCACTGCTTTTATAGCATTGTTTTTAACCGTTGCTGCGCTGTCTTCATTCGCACAGCAACCAAAAGTAAAATTCACCAAGGCATTTGCAAAAACGAACAAAGGCAAATACCACATCGAAGTAAACGAGCTGAAAGAATTGCTCATTATCATGCAGGCCATTACTGATTACGGTATAGGTAACGACGATATGTTCGATCAAAGTAGCCAATACTATCAAGAAGCATTAGCGCACTTCAAGCCGTTTAAAACGGAGCCAATCATTATCAAAATGGATTCGTTGCTAAAGGCAAGTCCGTTAAGTTATATCTTTTTTACAGGCAACTCTAAAACCTATAATTTTGATGGAGATAGTTTATTGCCAGACCAATTTTATCTTTTTCCGGCACAAGAAGTGGCAAAGGCTAAAATTGAGGTAAATCCGATAACCACCTATAAAAAAGAAATAGAAGAATTTGCCAAGAAATCCAATTTCAGGAAGTTTTACAAAGATCACCAGCCTTTTTACGAGCGACTTTACAAGGATTATGAACAGAAGGTGAACTTACATAAGCAATGGAAATGGTTAGAAAAAAATTTCGAAACGAAAAATGATAGCTATGTCATCTATACTTCCAAACTCATCAATGGGTTAAATTACACCACAGGTTATAACCAAGATGGTTTTAAACTGATTGAGATGGTTTTACCTGCAGTTTCTGATGAGCCCGGCAAAACCCAAAAGCAATCGGAGGCATTTAATACGAGGGTGATGTTTACGGAAATCGACCATAATTATGTTGATATTCCAACTAAGAAAAACAAGAAAGAGGTTGAAGAAGCGCTTAAAAATCGAGATAAATGGGTCGACAAAAAAGTATACGGCACAGCATACTATCCAACTGGAGAAAAGGTTTTTAACGAATACATGACCTTCGGCGTGTTCATCCTTTATGCGCAAGAGAATTGGAAAAAAGATCCGAAATTGGTGGACGAGATTGAGAAAGAAGTAAACGCCACCATGATTGCTCGTGGTTTTGTCAAAATGAATGAGTTCACAGCGGAATTGAAACGTCTTCACGCAAAAAATAAGGGCAAAAAAATAGATCTGATATATCCAGACTTGATCAGTTGGTGTGCCCAGCAGTAATGAGCTTACAAAACTTGCGAAGTTTTTGAAAACTTCGCAAGTCTGTGACACAGCGTTATTTCTATAATCTTCAAGCCTATCAACTTTAACGATATTAAAATGAAGGAAAAAATCACTGCCGCCTATGAACAAATGGCTGAAAAGTACAACGAACTGATTGACCATAAGCCACATAATGCGTACTACGACCGACCAAATACGTTACAATTACTTCCAGATGTGGAGGGAAAAATGATTTTGGATGCGGCTTGTGGTCCGGGAAAGTATGCTGAAATATTATTGGCTAAAGGCGCCAACGTTGTAGGGTTTGACATTAGCCCCAAAATGGTGGAACTGGCTAAAAAAAGGAATCAAGGTAAAGGTGATTTTTTTGTACATGATTTAGCTACACCATTTGCCGAGATGGAAGATGCTTCCTGCGATGTAGTGCTTTGTGCTTTAGCGCTGCATTATGTGGAAGATTGGACTTCAACCATGAAAGAGTTTCATCGGGTACTAAGAGCTGATGGGGTTCTAGTGATATCCATTGAACACCCCTTTTACGAATACGAGTTCTTTAAATCTAAAAAATACTTCGAAGTTGAACCGGTGAGCTGTACGTGGAAAGGTTTCGGCAGCGCCATCGAAGTGAATAGCTTTAGAAGATCATTGAGTGAGTGCATTACTCCTTTAACCTCCAATGGATTTTTTATTGACCAATTAGTTGAACCCAAGCCTACCGAAGAATTCAAAAAACTGGATCCCAAGCATTATAAAGAACTTCAAGCTTTTCCCGCTTTTATGTGTATTAGAGCGATAAAAAGGGCGTAGTTGGCGGGGCATTGATCTTGATCCAAATCCGCGAATTATCACATCGCCATAGCCGCTAAATAAAAATTTCTTATTTTGCACCAATGCAGTTTAAAGAGATTATTGGACAGGAAAGTGTAAAGCAACATCTTTTACAAACCGTTGCCGAAAATAGGGTGAGTCATGCGCAATTGTTCCTTTCGCCGCAAGGTAGTGGAGCTTTGCCTTTGGCCATCGCTTATGCCCAATACATCAACTGCGAACAACAAACTGCAAATGACAGCTGCGGCGAGTGTAGTTCTTGTCGCAAATACGAGCGACTTATCCACCCTGATTTGCACTTTTCGTATCCTTTTTTTGCCAACGGGAAGGATGATGTGGCCAAAAATTACTTGGAAGAGTGGCGTGGAATGATCCAAAAAAGCATCTACTTTGATCTGGATATTTGGCGTGCCAATTTGGAAGCGGGCAACAAACAACCCAACATCAATATTGCCGAGGCGCATGATATCATCAAGAAATTAAGCTACAAAGCATTTGAAGCACAAACCAAGGTGCTAATTATGTGGCTGCCCGAGTACCTCGATAAAGAAGGTAATGCACTGCTTAAAATTATTGAGGAACCGCCTGCTAACACCTTGTTCATTTTAGTGGCGCAAAATCAGGAACAAATTTTATCCACCATTCTATCGCGTACGCAACTGGTTAAAATTCCAAAACTACCAGATGATGTGGTACAGAAATACCTGATGGATAAGGCTAATTTATCGGAAAGTCAGGCTGCAGAGTATAGTTTTTTAGCGGATGGCAATTTGATAGAAGCTAACGCCTTACTAAACGATGAAGTAAACAATAACGCCAGCTATTTTGCCGAGTGGTTGCGCATGGCCTACGGCAATAGAGTGCCTGATATGATGGCGTTTACAGAAACCGCTGCAAGCTGGGGACGCGAAAATCAGAAGAATTTTATCAAGTACGGAATTAATTTTTTGAGAGAGTGCGGTTTAATTTTAAGCGGTGCAGAAATGTTGGTAAAACTGCCCCCGCAACATTTTGAAGTGGCAAAAAAGCTTTCGGGTGTGCTTAACATGTCGATGGTGGAGGCCTTAATTAATGAGCTGGAGAAAGCACATTATCATATTGAACGTAATGCAAATCCAAAAATTCTGTTTTTAGATGTATCTTTACAACTGGTAAAAATTATTAAGTTTAAAACGCTCCCGAAAGGGACTCAATATATATATACATAACTATGGGATGTGGAAGTTGCTCAACGGGAGGCGGTTGCGCCCCTGCTGGCTGCAAAAGTAACGGCTCTTGCCTTACTGGAGGTTGCCAAAAAATGGAAGTACACGACTGGCTGTCTAATTTAGATATGCCATCTAATTATAAACCTTTTCAAATCATCGAAGTTAAATTTAAAGGCTCACGTAAAGAGTTTTTTGTAAATCACGATGATATTTACCTGGAAATTGGCGAGTTAGTTGCCGTTGAAGGCGCTACGGGCGGCTATGATATTGGCCACGTTTCGCTAACTGGCGAATTGGTGCGTACACAATTGAAACGCCGTAAAACGCATATTGATCAGGTAACTCGTAAAGTTTACCGTAAAGCTACAGAAGCTGATGTGGAAAAATGGAAGCAAGCCAAAGGGTTGGAATGGGAAACCATGCACAAAGCCAGAACGTTGGCGCTGGATTTGAAACTTTCCATGAAAATTAGTGATGTGGATTATCAAGGTGATAGAACTAAGGCGACTTTTTTTTACACCGCAGAAGGTAGGGTTGATTTTAGGGAGCTCATCAAAAAAATGGCAGAAGCCTTCCGTATACGTATCGAAATGCGCCAGATAGGCATGCGCCAAGAAGCTGGCCGTTTGGGCGGTATTGGTTCTTGCGGTCGTGAGTTATGCTGCTCCACTTGGTTAACTAACTTTAAAACGGTTTCTACCGCTGCAGCACGTTACCAAAACTTATCTTTAAATACACTAAAACTTGCCGGACAGTGTGGTAAGTTGAAATGCTGTTTAAATTACGAGCTAGACACTTACTTGGATGCTTTAAAGGATATTCCGGATCGTATTGATGCCCTGCAAACGGAGGTTGGTATTGCTCGTCACCAAAAAACGGACATCTTCAAAAAATTGATGTGGTTCAGTTATGCCAATCAGGAAGACTGGATTCCGTTAAAAGTTGACCGTGTTAAAGAGATCATGGCAATGAATAAGCGTGGTGAAAAACCAACTAACCTTAAGGATGAAGCTATTGAGCTAAAAACTACCACCGTAGTGGAGAAAGTTCATGATTACGAAAATGTTGTTGGTCAAGATAGTTTAACACGCTTAGACGATAAAAATCGAGGTAAAAACAATCGTAACAGAAATAAGAACGATAGAGATAGAAATAGGCCTCAGCCTAATCAAGCTAGCGGTAGCGATAACATGACTAATAGAAATGGACAGTCAGCCGCTAAAAATAGAGATAAATCACAGCAGCAAAAATCTCAAGATAGACCAAAACAAGAGCAGGGCCCTAGAAATCAACCGCGGCAAGACAATAGGCCTCAGCAAAACCAAAAGCCTCAACAAAGGCCAATAGAGACGAAGCCAAATGATAATGCGCCAAAAACGCAGCAAGACGGCGCAAATACGGAACAAAAACGTAACAACAGGAACAGAAATAAGAATAGGAATAGAAATAGGGAACAGGGCAAAAACAAAGAACAAGGACCAAAGCCTAATGAATAAATTAGTTAGAAATACAGCTGAAGAACTTTTCAAACATGGCAGCCGCACCGCTTTTCCTTTAATTGGTAAAAACATTCTGCTAGCCCTATGCCTCCTGTGTGTTTTTTCGGCTTGTAATTTCAATGCCGTAATTGATACCAACCAAAGCATTGAAAATAATAAGTGGCTGTATACTAACACCTCTAAAGCTGAATTCGAGATTAAAGATGTTTCTAGGCCCTATCAGGTGAATTTTAAATTGCGCATAAGTAACGATTATCGGTACTCAAATATGTACGTGCTAGCTACTTTTAAACAGCCGAAGAGCAATAAAAAAGTGCGATACCAGTTTAAATTGGCAAAAGCTGATGGCCAGTGGACGGGAAAAGGTTCTGGAGATTTATATACTTACTCTTTTCCTTTGTTAAAGAATCATTCATTTGCGGATACTGGCAAGTACAGCATTGAAATAGCGCAGAATATGAGAGATAACCCGCTTTTGGGCGTTAGTGATATTGGTATCGAAGTAAAGTAGTATTTATTTTAATAGTTTAACTGTTGAATTGAAGCTTACATGTGTTTATTCTTGAAAACGCTATATAAATAAATCTTTGTGCACTTCGTGTGTTTGTGGTTAAATTATTAAATTGTGAAAGGTTTATAATGTGAGAAGGTCTAGCGATAATTTGATCATTCAAAAATCATTCACTTAGTCATTGTTTATATGAAAAAGGTATTATTTGCCCTGTGTTTGCTATTGGCAACGTTAACAACGAAAGCGGCTGAAATTAAATTCCTAGAAAATCCTGTTTGGACTGATGTATTAGCACAAGCCAAAAAGGAAAACAAAATCATCTTTTTAGATGCTTTTGCCACTTGGTGCGGTCCATGTAAGCAAATGGATGCAGAAACGTATACCAATCAAGCTGTTGCTGATTACTTTAATGCGAATTTTGTTAATGTAAAGTACGACATGGAAAAAGGCGAGGGCGCTATGCTTGCCGATCGCTACTATGTTTCTGCCTATCCCAATCTGGTGTTTATCAATCCTGAGGGAGTGATGCTGCATAAAGGCGTAGGTTTTTTGGCAGCTAATGATTTTCTGAAGTTGGCCAAAGCAGCAAAAAATCCAGAAACGCAGTATTATACACTTAAAAAGAATGCTCAGAAGCTGACTGATGCGCAGTTTTTGCAGTTTGCCAAACAAGCTGTTGAGCTGCAAGATGAAGATTTTGGTTACATCAGCAAGGACTTCCTAGCTTCAAAACCTGATATCTTGGGTAACTCTGACTTGGTCGATCTAGTAATGAACTATGCGTTTGTTTTGCCTAAAGAAAAAGACTTAAGTTATTTCTCCACCAGCAAAAGTAAAATACTGCGAGAAGGCAAGTATACTGAAGATGATTTTGATGAGCGATTGGTGAGCTTAGCGATTCAATTTGCGCTATCCGAAGAGGTGCAGGTAACTCAAGAAATGGATTTTGATGCCATTAAAGCTGTATTGGATAAGTATATCCCTCAACGCTCTTTCTTTGTATTCAATTATTTCAAAATTCAATATCATTTGGAAAATAAGGAAATGGAGCCTGCTTTAGCTGCTTTTGATGAGATCTTGAACAACCCAACTAAGGTCGATTATCAGCAGGTTTGTAATGCCATGATGGGTTTCGGTCCAACGCTGTTTGAGGCGGGCAAATTGGACACCTATTTAGAGAAATTCAATGCCATACCAGTTCCAGCAAAAGAGGCAAACTTGAGCTATTTGAAAGATTTTGTGAAGGCGATTATCTACATCAAAACCAAACAAACTGATAAGTTTAAGGAAACTGCAAATTCGATGTTAGCCAGCACCGAAACACCAGAAGATGTGAAGAAAGATTTGAGGCAGGCCTTGCAGAATATGGGGACAAAATAGATCAAAGGATAGACAATTTGGTTAAGTGATTAATCAGTTGTCTTTAGCGATGCCAAATCCATTTAAGTAAGTTCAATGTTTCAGCCTATAAAAGCGGCAGCAACTGTTCTAACGCCATACCGCGACTACCTTTTAACAAGATCAACGAATTTTCCCATTGCTGTGTTTTGATAAAATCGGCAGCTTCCGCAGGTGTTTCGAAAAAGTTGCCGTTATATTTTTCTTTAACGTTGTAAAAGTGACGTCCAACAAAAATCAATGTTGCTATAGCGTTTTGTGCAGCCAATTCTACAATGTTTTGATGTTGCGTTACCGATTCGTCTCCAAGCTCAAACATATCTCCTAAAATAGCCACTTTATGGTTTGATGTTAGGCTGTTCAGGTTCACTATAGCCGCCGCCATACTGCTCGGGTTGGCATTGTAGAAATCACAAATCACCGTGTTTTTATCAGTTTTTGTGAGCTGTGAGCGGTTGTTAGTTGGGAAATAATCAGCCAATCCTTTATTAATTTGAGCCGGGCTGAGTTTAAAAAAGCACCCAATGGCAATAGCGGCCAATATGTTTTCAAAATTGTAAGTGCCAGTTAAGTTGGCCTTTGCTTGGTGGGTTTGGCCGTTGTAACTCCAATCAAATTCAATTAAAGGATCGCTGTGCTTTAGCAAACCTTTTACCGTTCCAGCTTCGTCAATATTATAACGCACCACATTTTTAACGCCCGCTTTGGCAAGCATTTCCATCAAATCTTGATTTGCTGCGTTAACAAAAGCGTAACCATTGCTATGGCTTAAATAGCCGTAAAGTTCTGCCTTGCCTTTTTTAACGCCCTCAAAACCTCCAAATCCTTCCAAATGCGCCATGCCAACGTTACTAATCAGGCCGTGAGTAGGTCGGGAAATGCTGCATAAAAACTCGATTTCTTTCTGATGGTTTGCGCCCATTTCAATTACTGCGATTTCAATATCAGATGTAATACTCAAAATAGAAATTGGAACGCCGATATGGTTGTTTAGATTTCCTTTAGTGGCAAACACTTCAAAATGTTCAGCAAGCACCGCTCTAATCAGCTCTTTTGTGGTGGTTTTTCCGTTACTGCCCGTTAAACCAATTACTGGAATGTGTAGCTGTTGGCGATGATGCCTTGCTAGTGCTTGCAAGGTACTCAACACATCATCTACTAAAATGAACTGCTCGCTTTGTTTAAATTTTGGATTATCAATAATGGCAAAGGCGGCGCCTGCATCAATGGCTTTTGCTGCGAACTCATTAGCATCAAACTTGTCACCTTTTAAAGCAAAAAAAAGGCAACCTTGGGTTATTGAACGGGTATCTGTACAAATAACCGGATGTTTTGTGTAATGCTGATAAAGTTGCTCAATATTAACCATGTTATAAATTCAAAAAAGTATAATGTAAAATTACGAATGCTTCCATGAAATCAAATATTCTTTTAGTATAATTGAGTAAACAATTCGAAATATGAAAAGAATACTACTTTCATTTTGGTGTGTATTGATATATCCCGCCCTGCATGCCCAAGTTCAAACCCCAGATAACTTTTTGGGTTATGAATTAGGTACGCATTTTACGCCACATCAAAAAGTGGTTGATTATTTCAAAGAGGTAGCGGCAAAATCCACTTCAAAGGTTAAGCTGCAAACTTATGGCAAAACGTATGAAGGTCGTGAGCTCCTGCTTGCGGTAATTTCTGATGCAGCTAATATAGAACGATTAGAGAAAATCAGGCAAAATAACATTGCGCTATCTAATAATGATAGGACAATTAAATTGAACAACCAACCAGCTATTTTATGGTTAAGTTACAATGTACACGGTAATGAAGCCAATTCAACCGAAACGGCAATGAAAGTACTTTATACTTTAGTGGAGTCAAAAGATGAAAAAGTGAAGGCTTGGTTGAAGAATACGGTGGTTATCATTGATCCATGTTTAAATCCGGACGGAAGAGATAGATATGTAAATTATTATAATAGTGTAGTAGGTAATGTGCCCAATCCAGATCCTAGCGCTAGAGAGCATTATGAGCCTTGGCCTGGAGGGAGGTACAACCATTATTATTTCGATCTTAACCGCGACTGGGCTTGGCAAACCCAAATTGAAACAGAACAACGTATCAAACAATACCATCAGTGGCTGCCGCAGGTACATGTTGATTTTCATGAACAAAGTTATAACGAACCTTATTACTTTGCTCCAGCGGCTGAGCCCGTACACCAAGCAGTAACACCTTGGCAACGCGAATTCCAAGTAATAGTTGGTAAAAATAACGCCAAGTACTTCGATGAAAATGGCTGGCAATATTTTACCAAAGAAAGATTTGACTTATTATATCCTTCTTATGGAGATACTTATCCAATGTATAATGGCGCTATTGGAATGACTTATGAGCAGGGCGGAATTAGGGCAGGTTTGGCCGTTGTAACTGCAAGTGGCGATACGCTTACTTTAAAAGATCGTATAGCCCATCATTTTGCTACTTCTATGTCAACTTTAGAGGCTACCTCCGCCAATACCGAACAACTATTAACCGAGTTTAGGAAATATTTCGAAAAAAGTCTGCAGCCTACCAGCACGTATAAAAGTTATGTAGTAAAGGCACAAAGCTTATCGCGGTTAAGAAGCTTAGCCGATTTGCTTACTAAAAACAACATCAGCTATACCTTCGGGGCAGATAAGGTAGAGAGAACTTTGAACGGTTACAATTACGAGACCTTAAAAAACGAAGCTTTTAAGTTGGAACGGAATGATATGGTAATCAATTTAGCCCAAAAACACGGTGTCATTGCCAATATTCTTTTCGAGCCACAAACTGCTGTTTCTGATTCTAACACTTACGATATTACCGCTTGGGCATTACCCTATGCTTATGGCTTAAAAGCTTATGGCGTAAAAGAGAGTTTAACGGGGGCTTATCCATTTATCGAAGCGCCAAAAAGAACTACTTCAAATAATACAAAACCTTATGCATGGGTTTTAGCATGGGATGGAATGGAAGACGCGAAGGCTTTATTAGCTTTGCAACAGAAGGGCATTAAAGTTAGGATGGCAGAACAAGCATTCACCATCGGCGGTGTAGTGTATAGAGCTGGAACTTTATTGGTTTATCGTGCAGAAAATGAGAGAAAGAATCCAAATTTTCAAGGGCAGTTGGAGAAGTTGCTTGCAAATTTAAACGTAGATGTTAAAACCTTGAGTACTGGCTTTGTAGAAAAGGGTAAAGATTTTGGATCCAACGTCTATCGTGTTTTAGCTGAGCCTAAAGTTGCCGTTCTGGCAGGCAATGAAGTATCGTCACAATCGCTTGGCGAGGTTTGGCACTTTTTTGAACAAGATTTGTCAATGCAGATTACCACTATTAATGTTGGCTCGGCTGGAAATTTGGACGTTAATAAAATTAATACTTTAATAGTTCCAGATGGATATTACTCAGATAAGCTGGCAGAACAATTGGCTGCTTGGGTAAGTGCTGGCGGTAAACTTATCTTAATGGAAGATGCCATTGGATCGTTTGTTGGCAAGAAGCCATTTTCGATTAAACGTAAGGAAGAACCAAAAAATAATGACAACAAAAATTCGAATCCTTACGCAGCTCGTGACCACGATGATTTTAGTGCATCCATTCCTGGTGCTATTTACAAGGTGTACTTGGACCAATCACATCCATTAACTTTTGGTCTTGGCAAGTTTTATTATACGCTAAAAACCGATGGCAACATTTATGAACCTTTGGAAAATGGTTATAACGTTGGCCACTTAAAACCCGACAGCTACGTTGCGGGCTTGGTGGGAGAAAAGGTAAAGCGAAAAATTGCTGAAGGAACTTTATATGCTCAACAAGAAATCGGAAAGGGGCAAGTATACTACATATCAACAGGTATTATTTTTAGAAATTTCTGGGAAGCGGGGAAAAAGATGATGGTAAATGCGGTGTTTTTGTAGGTCGATTTTATTCAATCATACTTCACAGCTATCATGCTAACTACGCGTTGGTAAGAAATGATGTTCTAAACGTTACTTACAACAAGGGCCATTCGAAATCGAATGGCCCTTTCGTTTTTTATAGCGTATTGTTGTTGTTTCAAAATCCCTCAATTTCACTAACGAAAAGCATAATTAGGTTGCCATATCATCTTAAAAATATTCCTTTTTAGTTTGAGTTTCTCATGCAAGATGTTGTGCGTTATCATTGTAAGATCAATTTGTGATGAAACAGATTGTTGAAAATATCTTTTGATATCACTTTTTAGTTACATATCCGAAAATTATGTTAAATTGTTAAAAAATGTTAAACAAAATTTGCGTTACACTTAAAAGGTGTATATATTTAGGTCTAAATTAATTATTAACTAACCTAAATTTTTAAAAAGTTTATGAAAAAACTTCTACAAAGTTTGTTCATTTTGCTTTTTGTTGCCTCATCGGCAATGGCGCAAAATAGAACAATTACTGGTACGGTTACTTCTAAGGAAGATGGACTGCCGTTGCCAGGAGTGAGTGTAAAAGTGAAGGGATCCAATGTAGGTGCATCTACAGGAGCAAATGGAAAATTTTCATTATCTGTTGCTGCTAATGCTACCACTTTAGAATTTTCGTCATTAGGGTACGTAGCCCAGTCTGTTAGTATCGGTTCATCAAACACAGTTAATGTGGCATTGTCGGCAGATTCTAAAGCCTTGACAGAGGTTGTTGTTACTGGCTATGGTACAACAACAAAACTAAATCAAACAGGTGCTGTTGCGCAGGTTAGCGGAGAAACTCTTGAAAACCAGCCGTTAACATCGTTTGATAAAGCTTTGCAGGGTAGGGTTCCTGGTTTGCAATCTATCGGAGGATCTGGACAGCCAGGTGCAATTCAGCAGGTTAGGATTAGGGGTATTGGTTCATTCACCGCAGGTGCGGCGCCTTTGTACGTTATTGATGGTATTCCAATCAATAGCGGAGACTTATCTAGAGCTACTACAACCGCCAATGCTTTAGCAGGTATCAACCCGAACGACATTGAGACAATTACAGTTTTAAAAGATGCTTCTGCGGCTTCAATTTATGGAGCAAGAGCAGCTAACGGCGTTATCGTTGTAACTACCAAAAAAGGTAAGGCTGGCGCAACTAAGTTTAGAGCAGATGCTGAATACGGAACTGCAAAAGTTGGATATCTTAATGAGAGAAACAGACCTTTGACTAACGATGAGTGGAGAACTTTGACAGCTGAAGGGTTGTTGAATGCTCCTGCTTATGTAAGTGCTTACGGTCTTACTCCAGCAAACGTTGGTGCATTTGTTGATGCTAACTTTAATACTGGAGCTGGAATTAATACCAACTGGATTGATCAAGTTACTAGAGAAGGTAAGCAAGCGCAGTATAATATCTCTGCAAATGGTGGAAATGAGAAAACTCAATTCAACGTGTCGGCTGGATATTTCCAACAACAAGGAACTGTTATCGCATCAGAATTTAGCAGATATTCAGGTAATGTTAACTTGACTCACAAGGCTACTGATAAGTTAACTATTACTGCTAACTTGGTAGGATCTAATTCTAACCAAAAAGGTCCTGGTAACGGCGGATTGTTTGCCAACCCAGTGTTAACTGCTTACTTTTTATTGCCAAGTTTCAATCCTTACGAAGCTGATGGAGTTAATCCAAATATTTCATCGTCATACTTTGCACCGGGTTCATTATTTAACCCGTTATATGTAGCTCAATATGATAAAAGAAACTCTAACTTCTTTAAAGGCTTAAGTACAGTATCAGCATCTTATCAAATTTTACCTAATTTAAAATTTACCACTAAATATGGTATAGATTATAACGTAAATGAAGAGGATACTTATAATAACCCTTATCATGGAGATGGTAGAAACGACTCGGGAAGAGCTGGTAGATATTATACGCGTTATTTCAACTGGGTTTGGACAAACCTTGCAGATTACTCGTTCAAGCTTCTTTCTGATGAGTCTTTAGCTTTCAACGTTAAAGCAGGTTACGAAGCTCAAAAATCATCAACTTATTTCTCTAATACAGTTGCTTACACATTACCTTTAAATACAAATATCATTGTGCCTTCTGCAGGTTCAGTTTATAACACTGCAACAGGATCTAACAGTGATTACACCTTTGCGTCTATGTTAGCATTGGGAGATGTTTCATATAAAGGTAAATATGTGTTATCTGGATCATTCAGGAGAGATGGTTCTTCAAGATTTGGTGCTGATAACCGCTATGGTAACTTTTGGTCAGTTGGTGCATCTTGGAATATCGATCAAGAAGATTTCTTAAAAGGTGTTTCTTGGTTAAGCCAATTAAAACTTAGAGGATCTTATGGTAAAAATGGTAATGCCGATATTGGTAACTACGACTGGAGACCACTTTATGGTTACGGTGCGGCATATAACTATCAAGGTTTAACTGGTAGTGCGCCTGTAACTGTAGGTAATTTACCATTAACTTGGGAAGAAAACAGACCTTTAGATATCGGTTTAGATGCCAGCATGTTCAAAGGCAGATTAAATGTTACTTTGGAATGGTATACTCGTAAAACCAGCAGTCTTTTACTTAATGAGCCTTTATCAAGAACTTCAGGTTTCTCAAGTTTCGTAAATAACGTAGGTGCTTTAAGAAATAAAGGATATGAGGTTTCTTTAAGCGGTACACCTGTTATCGCTGGAGACTTTAAATGGGAGGCTTCTTTCAATATCTCACACAATAAAAATGAAATCCTAGCACTTGTTAATAACCAAGAGCAATTAGCTAGTCCATTCATTAGACGTGTAGGGTTGGATTATCAAACATTTTATGTGCCATTATGGGCAGGTGTAAATCCAGCAAATGGAGCTCCACTTTGGTATACTGATGATACAAAAACAGCAACTACTTCAACTTATGCTTCAGCTAAGAGAGGTATCGCTGGTTCGGCATCGCCTACTTATTTTGGTAGCGTTGGTTCAACATTTACTTATAAAGGCTTTAGTTTAGATGCATTGTTGTACTATAACTTTGGTAACCTTGTACGTGATGGTTGGGCTAATTATACTCAATCAGATGGTTATAACGCAACATTTAATAGAACTGCTTATCAGTTAAATAGATGGACTCCTCAAAATACGCAAACAGATGTTCCTAAATACGTTTATGGCGGTGCTTTAAGCTCTAATAGTTTGTCTGATCGCTTCTTATATAAAGGCGATTACATGAGACTAAGAGAGGTTACTTTAGGATATTCAGTTCCTAAGCAATTTATCTCACGTCTTAATGTAGCAAGTGCGAAAATTTATGTTAGAGGTGTTAATTTGTTAACTTGGGTTAAAGACAAAGATCTTCCATGGGATCCTGAAGCTGGAGGCATCGGCGGTGGATCGAATTTTGATGTTTATATCCCTAAAACGTTTACAGTTGGTGTAAACATTGGTTTTTAATTAAAACTTCTTGAAAAATGAAAATGAAATTACAATTAAATAAAGTTCTACTGTCCGGAATTGTTGCAATAGGGCTTTTAGGTTCTTGTTCAAAAGATTTTTTAAATCAAGAACCTTATACTCAAATTACTCCTGAGGCCGCGTTAGCGAGTGAATCAGATATGTTAGCTGCACTAAGGGGAACATATGCAAGTTTAAGAAGTGCGAATCTTTTTGGAAGAAATATACAGGTAATCGGAGATTTATCTGCTGACAATGTATTCATTTCTACTAAAAACTCTGGACGCTTTTTTGCTTGGGACCAATATGTGATTACCGCTGCAAATGCAGAGTACACAGCAATGTGGACTGAGTCATATACTGCTATTTTAAGGGCTAACAATATCATCAACTCAGCTTTGCCTTCTAACGCTGCCGTTAATCAATATAAAGGAGAGGCTTATGCTTTAAGGGCGTTGATGTACTTCAACTTAGTTAGAACATTCGCTAGACCTTTTACAGATAACCCTGGTGGTCCAGGCGTTCCTATCGTTACAAAATATGATCCAGCGTTAAAGCCAGATAGAAATACAGTTGCTGAAGTTTATACATTCATTCAGAATGATCTACAGCAAGCCTACACGCTGATGACTCAGTATACTGGCTCTAACAGGTTTTCGAAGTTTGCAGCTAGAGCGTTAGCAGCTAAAGTTTCTTTATATCAGGGACTAAACCAGCAGGCTTACGACTTTGCAAACGATGTTATCACTAACGGCGGTTTTACTTTGGTTACAGCAGCTAATTTTCCAGGATATTGGAATAACTTGGCAGGTAATGGAGCAACAAATAAAGTTGAAACCTTATTCGAAGTATCTGCAGATGCAACTTTAAATGCTGGTACCGATGAGCTTGCTTATATGTACTTACAAGCAGGTTACGGAGATTTGTTAGTTAATCCAACTTTATATAACTTATATAATGCTACGGATGTGAGAAAAGCGCTAGTTACAGTTGGTTCTCGTGCAGGCGGAGAGGCTGTTGCTTATATCGTTAATAAATATAAATCTGTAGCTGCAGATAGGGACGATAAAAAAGTGATTAGACTATCTGAAGTTTATTTGATCGCAGCTGAGGCTTCGGCTAGATTAGGTGTAGCAACCGAGCCTAGAGCACTTACGCTATTAAATACACTAATCGCTCAAAGAGATCCTTCATTGGTATATATTTCTACTGGAACTCAGTTAATAGAGGATATTATCACTGAAAGAAGAAAAGAGTTGGCGTTTGAAGGAGATAGATCATATGACCTAACCAGATTGAAAAGAGATATTACTAGAGTTGGTGGAACTTACAATTTAACAAGTATTCCTTATAGTAATAACTTCAGGATTGGTCCTATCCCACAAGCTGAACGAGATGTGAATAAAACTATTGTTCAAAATCCAGGTTATATTCAATAAGAATATACAAGATTTTTCTAAAAAAACCCCATTTCGCATTGTGAAATGGGGTTTTTTTTGGAAACAAAACGTTATATTTGAATAGGACAAAAGATATAAGTATGAAAATTTTTGGTTTAAAATTGGTGGTTGGTGCGTTGTTTTTTATTAGCTACGCTTACAACTTGAATGCGCAAGAGTTGTATATGAGTGATGTCTCAGGAACGGCGCTAAGAAAAGATTCGAAATATGCTGAAGTGGAAGGGACACCGTTTTTGTTTAAAGATTGGATGAATGGCAGTGTAATATTTGCTTCCAACAGGGTAGTTAAGTCAATACCGTTGAAATTTAATTTAGAATCTGGGGAAATTTATTTTAAAAGCCCTCAAAGTGGAAATGAAATGCTGTTTTCTGATGCCGTAAGAAGCTTTACTGTTAATGGCAGAACTTTTCAGGCGGGTTTCGAACCAGTTGACGGAAACTCGAAAGTAACTTTCTACGAAGTTTTGGGCAGTGCAGATAACAAGGTTAAATTGCTGAAAAAAGTAAATAAAACCATTATGGAGGTTACAGAATACAATGCTCCTAACAAAAAGGTATTCAAAGAGAATTTTGGCTATTACCTGGTAAATGATTCAAAAATGCCAATGAAAGTGAAAAAAGACAACAGCATATTATCTCAATTCAACGAGAAAGAAGCTCAGGTTAAAGAATTTATTTCCAAAAATAAGCTTAACGTTAAAAAAGATGAGGATTTAGCTAAAATCCTGGATTACTATAACACTTTGTAATGTAAGCTTAACAGTTATTATTGGCGTTTATCAATGCGTCAATTGAAAATATGGTCGCCCCTCAAGGGCGACTTTTTTGTTCTCCGAACCCGCGGGAAGCACACCAAAAGGTGGTATTATTTTTTAAAATTCGGATAAATCAGTTTGCATGTTAAAAAATGTTAAATAAAAGTTTGTGTAACGAATGTGTTATATCTATATTC
The DNA here is from genome assembly GCF_965249885.1 of Pedobacter sp. Taxonomy (GTDB): domain Bacteria; phylum Bacteroidota; class Bacteroidia; order Sphingobacteriales; family Sphingobacteriaceae; genus Pedobacter. The sequence continues at coordinate 1,975,353 of NZ_OZ252254.1, forward strand.
GTAGCTAAATAATTATTAACTAACCTAATTAAAAAAATTTATGAAAAAACTTCTACGAAGTTTGTTCATTTTGCTATTTATTGCATCAACAGCAATTGCGCAAAATAGAACAATCACGGGTACAGTTACTTCTAAGGAAGATGGCATGCCTCTCCCGGGAGTGAGTGTAAAAGTAAAAGGAACTAACGTAGGTGTGTCTACTAGTGCTACTGGTAAATTTTCCTTATCTGTTTCGTCAACTGCAAAAACTTTAGAGTTTAGCTCTATAGGTTTTACAACTGTGGATATAGCTATAGGAGCTGGAAGCACAGTTAATGTATCTCTTAGTGCTGATTCAAAAAGCCTTAGTGAAGTTGTTGTAGTAGCCTATGGAACTGCAAAAAAACAAGCAATCACTGGTTCAGTATCATCTTTATCTGCAGCTGATCTAGAAAATAGACCTATTACTAACGTAACCGCGGCACTTCAGGGTGCGGCACCAGGTATTAACGTACTAGCGTCTAATGGTCAGCCAGGAGCTTCTGCTGGTGTTAGGATTAGAGGATTCGGATCCTTTTCAGCTTCTAACAGCCCACTATACGTTTTAGACGGATCAGTGTATGATGGAAGTATTGGTGATATCAATCAAAATGACATTGAAAGTGTGTCAGTTTTAAAAGATGCATCATCTTCTGCATTGTATGGATCTAGAGGTGCAAATGGTGTTGTAATCATCACAACTAAGAGAGGAAAGTCAGCACAGCCACAGCTTTCAGCTAGCGTAGTTCAAGGTTATTCAGAAAGAGGTATCCCTGAGTATGACAGAGTTGATGCTTATCAGTACTATCCATTAGTATGGCAAGGAATTAAAAACAACTTAATGTATACGGCTTCTCCAGCGCTTGCTGAAGCGGCAGCTGCTACTAAGGCATCTGCAGACGTGTTCACTAACTTGGTTTATAATCCATTTAATGTACCGGGCGGTCAAGTTGTAGGTACTGATGGCAAGTTAAATCCTAATGCTAGTTTACTATACAATGATTTTGATTGGTATAAACCAATGACAAGATCTGGTGTACGTACTGATGCGAACATGAGCTTGTCTGGCCGTAATGATAAATCTGATTACTATGTTTCTTTAGGCTATCTAAACGATCAAGGTTTCATCATTGGTTCTGATTTCAAAAGGTTTAATGCCCGAATGAATGTAAACTCGCAAGTTAAACCGTGGTTAAAAACAGGATTGAATTTATCCGGAATTTTAACAACCGTTAATAACGCAAGTGATGCAGCAACTGGAAACGGAAGTAGCTTTGTGAATGCATTTAGCTTTGCTAGAGGTATGGGCCCAATTTATCCAGTACGTGCTTTTGATGCAGCTGGACAACCGATCATCAACCCGTTAACTGGCGAGCAGTGGTATGATTATGGTCTTCATCCAGGAGCACTTACACGTCCACAGGGAGCTTCTCCAGGTAGACATGTTCTGTATGAGACTTTGTTAAATGAAAACATCTCAAGAAGAAATCAATTAGGAGCAAGATCTTACGTAGAGGTTAAATTCTTGAAAGATTTCAAATTCACGCCTTCGATAAGTATTGATATCAGAAACAGCAATGGTAACACTTACTGGAATCCAATTGTTGGAGATGGACAAACTCAGAAAGGCTATAAGTTCCAAAGTAATGCTGTAACTCGTAGTTATACATTTAATCAAATCTTAACATACGATAAACAAATTAAAGATCATACGATTTCTGCCCTTGTTGGACACGAAAATTACGATTATAACTATAGAACTTTCAGTGCTAGCCGTACACAGTTGACGCTAGAAGGAAACACTGAATTTCCAAATTTCGTAAATAATAACTCGTCTGGCGGACAAGCAGATAATGATAGAATAGAGTCTTATTTCTCTAAATTTGCCTATAACTTCAAGGAAAAATATTTCTTTGATGCATCGTTAAGAACAGATGGTACTTCAAGATTCGCAAAAGATGTGAGATGGGGTGTGTTTTATTCATTAGGTGCTTCATGGGCAGTTAATAAAGATTTCTTTAAAGGAGCTAATTGGTTAGATGATTTGAGGCTGAAAGCTTCATATGGTGAGGTAGGTAATAATGCTTTGGACGGATATTATTTAGATAGAGCATTTTATGAATTAGGATGGAATAACGGTACAGAGCCAGGAGCATTACTAGTTAGTGCAGCTAATCCAAATCTAAAATGGGAGTCTCAAAACACTTTAAATGCTGGTGTAAGTTTTTCATTGTTTAAAAACAGACTTTCAGGTGAAGTGGAGTTTTTCAGAAAAAATGTAAATGACTTATTATTCAGCGTACCACAACCATTATCAGATCCTGTTACAACTATCCAACAAAATGTTGGTTCGATGTATAATCAAGGTTTTGAGATTATGTTAAGTGGAGATGTATTTAGATCTGCAGATTTCAAATGGAACGTAGTTACAAATGCAACATTCTTGAAAAATAGAGTTACCAAATTACCAGTAGAAACACCTACTATTGTTAGCGGTACTAAGAGAAGAGAAGTAGGCTATGATTACTATCAGTTTTGGTTGAGACAATATGCAGGAGTAGATCCTACAGATGGTGCTGCTCTTTACGTTCCTGACTATAACACAACAATTGCAGCTACTGCAAAAAGAACCGTTAATGGTATTGAGTATGTAACAGTACAATCAAATGCATTGTTCGCAAGATCGGGAAGTGCAATTCCAGATATGATCGGATCATTGAACAATAACTTCACTTATAAAAATTTCGGTTTATCGATTTTATTAAATTATCAAATCGGTGGTAAATTTTATGATGGTGTTTATGCAGGTTTAATGGGTGGAGCATCTTATGGTGGTGCATTACATAAAGACTTATTAAACGCTTGGACTCCAAGTAATACTAGTGCTAGCATCCCTAGATATGATGTTGGTAATACTAATAACATTAATGCGGCTTCAACACGTTGGTTGGTAGACGCTTCATATTTAGCATTACGTAATATCAATCTTTCATATAGCTTACCAAAATCGATGTTAAGCAAAGTGGACTTAAAAACTGCTAAAATATTTGTTACAGCAGAAAACTTACACTTGTTTTCATCTAGAAAAGGTCTAAATCCTACAGAATCATTTGATGGTACTAATGCCAACGTATTCCCTCAAGCGAGAATTTTAAGCGTAGGCGTTAATGCTTCATTTTAATTTTTAATTTAAATTTATATGAAAAAGATAGTTTTTGGCGCTTTGGTTGTTAGTTCGTTTATGACTATTTCTGGTTGTAAAAAGGATTACCTAGAAACCAAGCCTACAGATAAAGTTGATAATGTTTCAATTTTTACTACTACCGCAAATGCTAGTGTAGCATTGAACGGTATTTATAGATATATGTTCGAAAGAACAACAACAACATCAAGTAATGCTCAAGGAAAGCCAGGTGTAGCAGGAATACTATTAGGTATTGATCACATGGGCGAAGATCTCCATCAAGCGAACGCTACATGGTTTACTTCTACTGGTGAAGGTAACTACGTAGCTGCCCGTACAGATAATGCGGCAAGTAATTTATACTACTATCGTACTTTCTTCCGTATGATTGGTAATGCAAATTATATTATTGCTAACATTGACAAGGCTGAGGGTACACAAGCGGAAAGAAATAGAGTTAAAGCTGAAGCATTAACGCTAAGGGCATATTCTTATTCTTATCTAGTTCAATTTTACGGAACTAGATACAACGCAGCTGCAAAACCAAATAACCAGTTAGCAGTTCCAATGCCTTTATCTCCTTCAGATTCTAGAATGCCTAGAGTGAGCGTTGAAACAGTTTATGCACAAATCGTAAAAGATCTTGACGATGCAATTGCTTTGAACGTAACCACTGTACCTAACAAAACACACATCAATGTTTGGGTTTCTAAGGGCTTAAGAGCAAGAGTTGCCTTAACAATGCAGGATTATCCTAATGCAATTAAATATGCAAAAGAAGTTGTTGATGGTAATGCTTATCCATTAATGAGTCAAGCAGATTACCAAACAGGATTTAATAACCTTGCTTTATCTGAGTACATGTGGGGTAGTAACCCAACAACTGAGCAAGGTGATACCTTTGGTTCTTATTATGCTCAAATTGCATATAATGCTAACACAACTTATCAACGTGGTACGCCTAAAAGAATCAACTCAGCATTATACAACTTAATTGGTGCAAATGATGTGAGAAAGAAAATGTGGGAGCCAGCGCCAACTACTGCTAACTTCCCTCTTCCTACAACGGCATTCGTAAGAGTACCTTACATGAGCAGAAAATTCTCTGTTAAAGCTGTTGGTGATCCATCATTGGGAGATTTTCCTTGGATGAGAAGTGCTGAAATGCACCTTATCTTGGCAGAAGCTTACGCAAGAAGCGGTGGACAAGATTTAGCTGCTCAAAATGCATTATTCGCTTTAGTGTCAAGAAGAGATTTAACTGCAGTTAAATCTACTAACACAGGGCAGGCATTAATTGATGAGATTATGGTAAATCGTAGGGTTGAACTATGGGGCGAAGGATTTAGATACTTAGATTTAAAAAGGCTAAATCTTCCATTAGACCGTACAGTAGTGCCTAACTACACTGCAACTTCAGTAAACAACGTAATGTTGATTCCTGCAGGCGACAGTAGGTTTTTATTCTTAATCCCTAGAGACGAAATAAATGCAAATCCAAATATTGGACCGCAAAACCCTTAATACTTAAGGCTAAAGAATAGTAGAAATCCCGGCGACTTTGTTGCCGGGATTTTTATTGTCTTCATATGCTAGTTGCAGATATGAGAAAATTAGTTAACCAGTTGAGCCTCTTTTTTATAATGTTAGGCTTAAGCATGACCACTCATGCGCAACGTGCAGATCTTGTTACGGAGCAAATTTTAGTTGATCACTTTAATCACAAATTATCTCCTCAAATACGTTTATTTAATGGTCCATCTTACTTAGGTTACGGAGGTAAGCTACTTAGCAGCCCGTATTTTAGTAAGGAGATTAAATTTGATGAAGGAGATGTTGTTTATGACGGTTACCTTTTTAAAAAAGTGCCGTTAATGTACGATCTAGTTAAACAAAAGTTGATTAGTTTAGCTGCAGATAGCGTTAGTGAGTTTACGTTCATTAATGATCGAGTTTCTTATTTTAAATTGCTGGATCGCCAGTTTATCAATTTACCTAGAAAAGATAACAAAGGGACTGTTTCAAATACAGGCTTCTTTGAGCAAGCTTATAATGGCAAAATCAAAGTTTTGATTAAGCATGACAAGCAAGTAAAAGACATTGTTGACACCTATGGAGCTCGAAAGGATTTTCCGCTTAAGTCTGAGTACTTTGTTTTGCTGGCTAATGATGATTTAATAAAAATTAATAGTGAAAAATCTTTCATTAATTTATTTCCTTCTCTTAGGAATGAAATGAAGATATATATCAAAAAAAATCAACTCAAATTCAAAAAAAATCCAGTAGAAACTCTCGTTGAACTAGGCAAATTTTATGACCGCTCATCTAATTAAAGTCAATTGTAAGTTATTTTTAACATACATTCTTATTGCAATTCCCTTTCTTCTTTTTTCACAAGAGCGTGAGAAAACTTATAGTTTTAACTTTAATAATACCCCACTTGTAAAGGTATTTGAACAAGTAGAAAAAGTGTCCAGCGTTAAGTTTTACTACCAACCATCCGATTTAGATGGGGTTTTTGTTTCGAAAAGTATCTCAAATTCAACCTTAAATAATGTTGTTAAAGAGGTATTAAGTAATACTGCTATTAATTTTTTTGTTTACGATGAGAGTTTTTTCTTAACAAAAGGAATTAGGCTCGATATTTCAAATCTTAAACAAGAAAATGACATCGCAAATCGTCAGCTACCTAGCACTAATACCGTTGATGGCGCAAAGGTTTTTAACAAGTTGTACGAAGTTGGAATAAGAAATAATAACACCAAAGTAGGCACCGCCGCAGTTGTAGGCTACGTGTTGGATGAAGCTACGAAAAATCCCATCCCTGGAGCTAAAATAAGTTCCGCGGACAATAAGATAAACGTTACCAGTGATAGTGCTGGACTATATATCATTACACTTCCATTAGGCTTAAATTATTTAACAATTACTGCTGTAGAATATAAAATGGCTAAGCGACAGGTAATGATTTACGGTGACGGAAAGCTAAACCTGGAGATTAAGCAAAATGTGGAGATGCTGAGAGAGATAAATATTTTATCCCAACGAAGTTCGGCATTAAAAAATTTGGAAATGGGCGTAAATAAACTCACCATTGCCAGTATCAAGCAGGTGCCTGCAGTATTTGGTGAACCAGATATCCTGCGGGTGGTACTTACGCTACCTGGCGTGCAGTCGGTAGGCGAAGCAAGTACAGGTTTTAATGTTAGGGGAGGATCTGTAGATAATAACTTGATCCTATTAGATAACTCCACTATTTATAATCCTTCTCATTTTTTTGGCTTTTTTTCAGCATTCAACCCAGATGTTGTTAAAGAGGTGCAGCTTTATAAAAGTACAATTCCAGAGAGATTTGGTGGAAGGTTGGCATCGGTTTTAGAGGTGCAAAATAGAGAAGGAGATAAGACAAAGTTAAAAGGATCTGCCGGTATTGGAATGATTACGAGCAGGTTTAGTGTAGAGGCTCCAATTGATAGCGGTAGAACATCGTTTATTTTGGCAGGTAGGGGAACTTACTCTAATTGGCTCTTGGATTTATTGCCGGCAGAATATAAGAATAGCCGTGCCTCATTTTATGATTTGAATTTTGGAATTAGTCATAAACTTGATGACCGCAATGATTTAAATCTTACCGCTTACACTAGCCGAGATAACTTCAAGTTAAACTCTGATACAAGTTACAACTATACCAATCGCAACTTATCCTTCGAGTGGCGAAAAAGGATTAATCCTAGGTTAAGAGCTAGTTTTAAAGCCGCCTTGGATAATTACGCCTATAAAATAGAAAGCGATGCTAATCTTGTTAACGCTTATACACTGAAATTCAATGTTGGTCAAGCCAACGTTAAAGCAGATTTTAAATATATCTTTAATGATAACCATATACTTAACTTCGGTATATCGAGTATTGGATATAACATACAGCCAGGTAAGTTCGACCCGTTAGGAGGTACTTCGTTAGTTCAAAAAGAAACATTACAAGAAGAGAAAGCATTAGAAACTGCATTATATTTTGGAGATGAATTTAAGGTAAACGAGCGTTTGACAGTTAACCTAGGTTTGAGATACTCTATTTACAACATGCTTGGGCCACGTGTATTAAATGTCTACGCAGAAGGGCAACCGAAAACCGATGTAAATATTTTAAGCACGGAGAGCTATTCGAATAATCGAATAATTAAAACTTATCAAAGTCCAGAAATTCGTTTAGCAGGTAGATATAGCTTTACTGATGATCTTTCTCTAAAGGCATCCTATAATACGCTAATCCAATATATACACTTACTTTCCAATACAACCGCTGTAGCGCCTACAGATGTTTGGAAACTAAGCGATCCCAATATTAGCCCGCAAAAAGGATCTCAAGTTTCACTGGGTATCTACAGAACGTTTGCGTCTAAAACTATTGAGACATCTGTGGAAACATATTTTAAACGTTTAAGAGATTTTCTAGATTATAAAAGCGGTGCTACGTTGATTATGAACCAGGCAATTGAGCAGGACGTAATCAAAACTAACGGTAAGGCCTACGGAGTAGAGTTTTTCGTGAAGAAAACCACGGGCAAATTAAATGGCTGGGTAAGCTACGCTTATTCCAAAGTTCTTCTTAAAATGGATGATATTACTGAAGGGCCTTTAGTAAATGGCGGCCAGTATTACCCAGCTAACTATGATAAGCCACACTCCTTTAACTTTACAGGTAATTATAAAATCAAACAACGCTATCATTTTTCGCTGAATTTTACCTATAGTACTGGTAGACCTATCACATTGCCAATTGCAAAGTATTACTATGCAGGCAGTGAACGTGTTTATTATTCAGATAGAAATTCTTATAGGGTTCCGGATTATTTAAGGATGGACGTATCATTAAATATTGAGGGAAATCACAAAGTGAAACAGTTACTGCACAACTCTTGGACTTTTGGAGTTTACAATGTTACCGGAAGAAGAAATGTTTTTTCAACTTTTTTCACGCAAGATTCTGGTGTAATTAACGGCTACAATCTTTCAATATTTGCAACAGCAATACCTTTTGTCAATTATAATATTAGATTTTAATATGGGAGTGGTTAACAAATATCCTTGGTTTTTGATATTGATTTTTTTCATTGGTTGTAAGGAAAAATTCTCACCCGATTTAAAGGAAAACAATCAAAATCTGCTAGTAGTAGAGGGTTTAATTACATTGGGTAGTGAAAGAACACAGATTAAGCTCAGCCGAACAGTTTCTTTGTCACAAAATGTTACTAGTATACCAGAAAATGGCGCTTCAGTAACAATAGAAGATAACGCTAATCAGATATACTCTTTGGCAGAAAAGGGTTTAGGCGTGTATGAATCCGCAGTACTTAATTTAATTTCAGGTAAGAAGTATAGAGTTAGAATTAAGTCTAAAGGGAATGAATATGTAAGTGATTTCACTGAAGCGAAGTTGTCTCCCGCAATTGAGTCGATAAATTGGGAAGCAAAACCTAACGGCGTTCAAATTTATCTAAATACTAGGGATAATACCAATAGTTCAAGGTATTACAAATGGGATTTTGAAGAAACGTGGATTTTTAATGCTAGGTATAATTCTTCCTTAATATGGGGGGCAAATGGCTTAAGGTTACGTAATAGAGATACAGAGGATATATACAGGTGTTGGGCCACTGGAATTGCTAGTGAAATCTTCTTAGGCTCTTCCGTAAAACTCGAGAGCGATGTAATTAATAAACAACCTCTTGTCTTTATTCCTTCAACTTCCGAAAAATTTACCGACAAGTATAGTATACTCGTGAAGCAGAGTGTACTTACCAAGGAGGCATTTGAATTTTGGGAAAACTTAAGACGAAATACAGAAAGCTTAGGGACGATATTTGATGCACTTCCTTCTCAATTAACTGGTAATATAAGAAATGTCAAAAATCCTTCTGAACCGGTTATTGGATTCATAAGCGCTGGGGAGTTAAAAACAAAGCGCATTTTTATTTCTAAATCTGAGCTCCCTAATTGGCGAGTTGAACAGTCTGAGGACTGTAATGTGCCAGATACGATTCCTGTCAATAGAGCAGCGAGCATATTCGCAAATGGAAATTATATCGCAATTGAAGAAGTTTTTAGCCAATCTGGAGCATTACTGGGCTATACAGGCACAGTTAGAAAATGTGGCGATTGTACCACGAGAGGAACTAATAGGAAACCATCTTTTTGGCCATAACTAAAAGAAATGTTGAAAAAAATCGTTAGTCTGAGTTTACTTTTATCTGTTTTGACATTATCGGTCAAAGCGCAGTTACCAACTAAATTGGTTGATAAATTTGAAAAAGAAAAAGTAATTATTAATGACAAAATTTACGCTCATGTAAATAAATCTGCCTATTGGGTAGGGGAAACCGTTTGGTTTAAAATTTATAACTTTAGTAACCTTACAAAACAATTAAGCAATCTTAGTAAGGTGGCTTACGTAGAAATCTTAGATGATCACCAACAGCCAAAAGTGCAGGTGATGGTTTCTTTAGAAAACGGACTAGGCAAGGGGATGCTGGTATTGCCAAGCAGTTTGGAAACTGGCAGGTATAGCATCAGAGCCTATACTAATTTGATGAAAAATGCTGGAGAAAGTGGTTTTTTTCAGCAGTCGCTAGATATTACTAACCCTAACAACTTAAAGTGGGCATTAAGCGAAAATAAGGTTGATTTCTACCCTGAAGGTGGACACTTGATTGAAAATCTGAAAAGTAAGATTGCAGTTAGGGTAACGAATAATGGGATGGGCTTGCGTATAAAAGGCGCTATAGTTAACTCAAAAAATGATACTGTAGCCGTAGTTAAGACTTCGGAAAGTGGCATAGGAACATTTGAGTTACAGCCTAAAAGTAATGAGAATTACAAGTTCGTAGCAGGAATATCAAAGGACATAATCGTAAAGAATTTACCCCCAGCTCAAACAGCTGGTTATGCTATAAAACTTTCAGAAAGCGAACGTTATTGGGATATTTCAGTTTCTGCGAATAAATCAGACGGAAAAGTTTTCGTGGTTATCCACAACGAAAATAAAATTGAAAATGTATCTGAATTCCACGCTGCGAACGGGAAGCTCGACTTTAATTTTGAGAAAAATAGCGTAGAAAGTGGTTTACACAATTTGGTAATTTTAGATAACAGTGGGAAAACTTTAGCGAAGAGAATATTTTTTAAGCCATTTGGTAAAGGTTTAGCTTTAAACGCAACGGTATCTAAACCGGTGTATAAACAACGTCAAAAAATTGATTTAACGATTTCCACTTCTTCTATTGATGTTGTGAAAAAAGACCTAAATGAACCCCTGTATGGTTCGATTTCGGTGTACAAAATAGATCAATTTTATAACGAAATAAATGATCCAAATCTTTCATGGTTAGCCCTAAAGAGTTTCGGAAACGGAACAATAGATCTAGCGGAAACAGATGCAGCTACTATGGATGATTTTTTATTGACTCAAGATTGGAAAACCTATACTTGGAGTGAAAACTCGGTGACAATGAAATTTTTGCCAGAACACAATGGTAACTTGATACAAGGGAAAATAAGTTCAGGTCTGGATAGAGGTAGAACACTTTATTTAAGTTCCACGAAAAACCCAGCAACATTCTACCAAACTAAAACAGATTCTTCGGGTAATTTTATATTTAATCCCGGAAAATTATTTGGAAAACATGAATTGATCATACAGACTGACTATAGTAAAGATTCCACAACCCAAATTTCGATAAACAACCCATTTTACGAGGGAAATAGTCAAAGTAAATCGCGTGTAGCTGCTCCACTCACTTTTACAAAACCGGGCGATCAGTTGCAGGCTTCCGTTTTCGCAAATCAGGTTGAAAAAGCTTATGGACAAACCCCGTACTTATTTGTTCCAAATCAAATTGATACTAATATGTTCTACGGGAGTCCAGATAAAACTTATGTATTATCAGACTATACTAAGTTTAATACATTGGAAGATGTTTTAAGGGAATATGTTTCAGAAATAACGCTAATAAAAAGACAAAAGGGATTTAGTTTAAAGATAGTAGGCGGCGATGAGTACTTAAAAGACAATCCTTTAGTTCTTTATGATGGCATACCTTATTTCGACCTCGATAAAATGTTGCTTACCAATCCAGATGATATATTTAAATTAGATATAGTTAAAAGTAAGTATCACTATAACGGAGAAACCTATGACGGCATACTTCATTTTAGAAGTAAAAAGGCCAATATTTCTGATTATTATTTGAGCCGGAATGCCATGGTAGTTGATTATGAAGGACTGCAGGACGAGGTTAAATTTCAAGAGGTTAGGTACGAGAGTGAAGACAGTCGTTTAAATCCAATTCCAAATTACAGAAGCGCATTATATTGGAACCCCGACTTGGTTGTTAAACCGGATAATATCTTTACCACCAGTTTTTTTGCTCCAGATTTAGTCGGAAAGTATAAAGTGGTAATACAAGCGGTTTCAAAAAGCGGCGCTACGTTTTCTAAAATTTTAGAACTAGATGTGGTCAAGTAGTAAGTAGAAGCTACTTTCAGACCTATAAAGATCAAGCAATTCAATTGCAAGAGAAGCGTTAAGTGTGGCAATAGTGGCCAAACATAAGCGATTTTCTAATTCATTAGTTAAATACTTCGGCACTCTTAACTTTCGGGGCAGGATGTGCCTACATCTTTTCGAAGCTGCTTAAAGATGAAGCTTAATAACAGATGCACACCGCCTACAACGTCGAAGCAATTGGATTGGAGAGTTGACCGCCACAGTCACTTTAACAATCGGAAAATCGCAAAAAGAGTTAATACCTCGGAAGTTCCAACTCGATAGATGGCATTTTATGGTTTGCATTTGTGTAGGTGTCAAGTTGCCAAGTCAGTTATCTTTCCCATTTTTTATTTCAGGTGATACGGAACAGTTGCGCCTTCAAAAGAGATGTTCAGCGGCAACTAGTTACAGCACGTAATTTGTTGCTAGAGTATTGCTAGGTTTAATTTAGCCAGTTTTTGGTGGACGCTACTTTGGTTCTGTATAATTTAAATGTTTAGGCGGCTACTTAATACATTTTTGCGGAAAAGGTATTTATTCCAATAATGAATAATCTTTCGCTTTTCTGTCTGTCAATTAAAGCGGCTTCTATGCGGTAAAAACGACTATTGAATCGATTTTTATGAAATGTAACTATCTGTTTTTTAAAACTTTAGGTTGTTTGAAAGTCATTTGAAAACTTGTTTGAGCCGTTAGCTTGTGTCTATCTTGCGTTCATAATTAATTATTAACTAACCTAATTTTTTAAAAACTTATGAAAAAACTTCTACAAAGTTTGTTCATTTTGCTATTTATTGCCACATCGGTAATGGCGCAGAATAGAACAATTACTGGTACGGTTACGTCTAAAGAAGACGGCCTTCCAATACCAGGAGTGAGCGTAAAAGTCAAGGGAACTAATGTTGGCGTGTCTACAGGCGCAAATGGAAAGTTCTCTTTATCAGTACCTGCCTCGGCTACAACACTTGAATTTAGTTCAATTGGATTTGCGACACAGTCAATTACTATCGGCTCGTCCAACGTTCTAAATGTTTCGTTATTAGATAATGCAAATGCATTAAGTGAAGTTGTAGTGACCTCCTTTGGCGTTGAAAGGAGCAAACAATCGCTTGGTTATGGAACCGGTACAGTGACGGCCAGCGAGCTAACTACCGCCAAGGCTTCAAACATAACTAATGCTTTAGGAGCTAAAGTTGCTGGTGTGAGGGTAAACGGAGCCGGCGGAGCTTTTACAGGATCTAGTGTTATTATAAGGGGATTTACAACTTTCACGGGAAGTAATCAACCTCTTTATGTTATCGATGGTGTGCCAATTGACAATGGTGGCGGAGGACAGAATCTACAAACAGGCGCTTCATCATCTAATAGAGCTTCAGATGTCAATGCGGAAGATATCGAGTCTATTTCTGTTTTAAAAGGTGCAGCGGCTACCGTGTTGTATGGTTCTCGAGCAGCTTCTGGTGTAATTTTAATTACTACTAAAAAAGGCACAAAAGGAACTAAAAATAATATAACTATCAGTTCCAGCTATAATGTTGGAGAGGTTAATAGACTGCCAGAATATCAGAATGAATATGCACAAGGCAACAGTGGAGTTTATAATCCAGGTAATATAAATTCTACAGCTGGAGGTTTAGCTTTGGGTGGAGGTACTGGGGCCACAACATCTTGGGGTCCTAAGATTACAGGTCAAACTGTTACTAATTTTTTCGGACAGCCAGAAGTTTTAACTGCTTATCCGGATAATGTTGCTGATATTTTCAAAACAGCTCATAATGCACAAAATAATATAAGTTTTTCCGGTGGTGGAGATAAATCTACATTCCGTTTGTCTTATGGTAATCTAAATGAGACGTATGTTTTGGCAAATAACAGGCTTAACAGGAATAACGTTACTTTTAATGGCTCAACCAAAATAACTGATAAATTAACAGTAGGTACTTCATTTACTTTTACTACAAACAACTCAAAGCGTACTGGTCAAGGCAATCAATTGTCAAATCCGCTTTTTAGAGCTTATTTCACGCCAAGGAGTTACGATTTAACTAATATACCTTTTGAAAATGCAACCGGTCAGCAATTATGGTATGGTGCAGAAGATCATCCTTATTGGACTATAAAGTATAATAAATACAAAGAAGATTTAAATCGTTTCTATGGTAACATCAACGCAAGATATGATATCCTAGATTGGCTACATGCAGATGTTAAAATAGGTTCAGATTTTTACAATAGAAGAAGTAAAAGTTTCGACGAAATAGGAAATCGAGGTGGCGGTTTTACGGGATCTACAGGCCGTTTGGTAGGCGGTATTCTTGATGCTGAGAACGGTGTCAGAAACTTAAACACTTACGCAACAATTACCGGATCTAAAAAATATGGCGATTTTAATGTTTCAGCGACATTAGGTAATGAGATTGTGCAAAACTACTCATATAGCTCTTCTGTAACCGCTTATCAACTTGCTGTTGCAGGCTACGATAATCTTCAGAACGCAACAACCTTTTTCCCCTCTAAAGGCAGTTCTATGTCGCGTTTAGTCGGATATTTCGGAGACTTAGTTGTCGATTATAAAAATTATTTAACCTTGAACATCAAAGCACGTAACGATTATGCTTCGACACTAACTAAAGAAAACAGGTCTATTTTTTATCCAGCGGCAGCCCTTAGCTTTCAAGTTACGGAAGCTTTTCCATCAATCAAAAGTAGTTACGTTAATTTAATTAAAATAAGAGCAAATATTGGTGAAGTAGGAAAAGGAGCACCGGTTTACTCTACTGATACATATTATAGCAAAAGTTCAGCTGGAGACGGTTTCACGACTGGGATCATATTTCCTTATAATGGCTTAACAGCATTTACATTAAATAATGGGGCTGGTCAACCTAATATCACACCAGAGTTTACAAGAGAAATCGAATTCGGTGGTGAGCTAGCATTTTTTAATAATCGCTTAACTATTGACGGCTCGTATTACAACAAGAAAACTAGAAATGTAATTCTTTCTGTACCCGTTTCTGTAACATCTGGTATTTCATCAGTTGTGATGAATGCGGGTAAGCTGTCTACTAAAGGTGTTGAGCTGTTAGTTGGCGGTACCCCGCTTAAAGCAAAAGATTTTTCTTGGGACATTAGTGTAAACTTTACAAAGTATAAGTCAATGGTTGACGAATTGGCACCAGGCGTATCAGTGATAACTTTGGGAGGTTTTGTTACTCCTAATGTGCGGTTAGTAGCTGGAGAAGAGTACGGATCGCTATATGGTAACGCTTACCAAAGAAACGCTCAAGGACAATTACTATTAACTGCCGCAGGTCTGCCTCAAGCCACATCGGGAGTACAAAAGATTGGAAATCCAAATCCAGACTGGACAGCGGGAGTGCAAAGTAATATCAATTACAAAAATTTCAGCTTAAGCGTTTTATTAGATAAGAGACAAGGCGGAGATCAATATTCTAGAAATATAGCCGATGTTCAAAGAAATGGAGTTGCTGCCGAAACGGCTGATCTGCCGAGATACGATGGTGCTGGCGTGCTACAAAATAATCGCATTTTTGATGGAGTTTATGCGTCAAATGGTCAGCCTAACACAACTATGATATCTTCACAGCTTTATTATGGAAATACAGGGAAGTATGTAGCTGCAGAAGGGTTCATTTACGATACAACTTGGTTTAGGATCAGAGAGGCGGCGCTATCATATAAATTACCTAAGTCAGCGCTGGCAAGAACTCCATTCGGAAATGTTGAAGTTGGAGTATTTGGTAGAAACTTATTTCTGCATGCTCCTAATTACCCTCATTTTGATCCTGAGCAAAATGCGTTAGGTGTTTCTAATGCACAAGGTTTAGAATTCAATTCGCTTCCAAATACTAGAACTTACGGTATTAACCTTAGACTAACCTTATAAGAAAATGAAAAAGTTCAAATATACATACATGACTATCATCACGGCTTTAGTTTTAACCACGAGCTCATGTGAGAAGTTCTACGACATTAATAAGGACCCTGATTCCATTATTCAGGCTCCAATGCCTACCATCCTCACTTCCGTAACTGCGAATATTGGTTATTTTATGGGAAGTGATCTTAATAGGTATAGTTCATTGCTCATGCAGCAGTACTCGGGTCAAAGTAATGGTACTTTAAACCAGACTCAAGAGTTTGATAAATATCTAATTACAGGTCAGGATTCAAATAACCTTTTCAGTACAGCTTATGCAGGAATCTTAAGTGATATCGAAAGTATAATTAAAATAGCTACAGAGGAGGGAAGCCCCAATTATTCTGGTGTGGCTAAATTGTTAAAGGCCTATATGTACCAAGTGTTAGTTGACGCCTACGGGGATTTGCCTTATTCTGAAGCAATGAAGCTAACAGCTAACGTAGCGCCAAAATATGATGATGATGAACAGATTTATACGGCTTTGATCAGTTTAATTGATCAAGGTATAAGCGAGGTGAATGCGACCACGTCAAAACAAGTTCCTGGCACAAATTCAACTATATTTCCAGGAAGTTTTACAACCACTCGTACTAACTGGATTAAGTTTGCCAATACTTTAAAACTGAGATTATATCTTCATTATTCTGAAAAAAATTCGACTTTTTTGACTTCTAACATGAATACGCTAATTGGTTCAGGAGCTCAATTTATGACAAGTAATGCGGATAATTTTCAGATGACATTTACAGATATTGCTGGGGGTAGAAACCCAATTGATCAGTTTGAAACAGCTAGAGCAGGTTACTTGGTGGCTGGAAATTTTTTAGTTACATTGATGGATAGCAAAAACGATCCTAGAAGAGCTAGCTATTTTTCTCCATTTACAGCAGCGCCATTTTATAGGGGGGCAGTTGTTGGCGCTGCCAATAACTCTACCTTATACTCGAAATTACATACGTATTTAAGAGGCGCAGTTACTGGAACTGTTTATACTGGTGCTGCTCCTGTTAGAATGTTGACTTATGCAGAATATAATTTCATTAGAGCTGAAGCGGCATTACGTTTCGGTGTCACCGGTGTAGCGCAGACCTTCTTTACTGCTGGTATTACTGCTGCTTTGACGGATGCAGGCGTGTCTGCGACAGATCAGGCAACTTATTTGGCTGCGAACGGTATCTTAACTGGTACAACTGCACAACAATTACAGCAAATCATTGAGCAAAAGTATATCGCCAACTATGGTGTGGTAATGGAATCTTGGAGCGATTGGAGAAGAACGGGCTATCCAGCGATTAGTATTCCTAGTAATGCAGTTATAACATTTACTCCTAGGACGATCTATTATCCTCAATCTGAAGTTGATGCTAACCCTAACATACCAGGTGGTAAGCAAAAAGCATCGTTGGGTGTTAGAACATTTTGGGATACAAGGCCATAGGTGTAGACCATAAAAGAAAGCAAAACGGGGTGAATTAATTCAATTCACCCCGTTTTGCTTTTTGAGCTTACACTAAACCCATCTTCAAACACTTTTATTTAAAATATAAACATAAATGACGGTGACGATAAGTTAGACAAATTTGATATAGAAAAGGATTGATGTTAGTGCTGTAATAACCCTACTTCCCACCCACGCTATACTTACCTAGGCCAATAAAGATCAAACTAAAAAACACAATGCCCAATTCAATTGCCTGCGAAGTACGCTGTTGCAGAGAGTGGTCATAACTTAATGATACGAAGAGGTTCATAGAAATGGATTGTTTAGTTGTTTGTTGTAAACGTCTCATTAACACAACTATAAGTTGTTTAAAAGTGCACAAAAAACTAGTGTAACAAAAATCTTGTACATATCTTGCGCAAAAAAATAATAACAACTATCAAAACACCTATGAAAAAAATTCTACAAACTTTGCTCATTTTTTGTGCTGTAATAACTACTGCTTTTGCTCAAGAGCATACAGTAATAGGAACAGTAACATCAAGTGAAGATAACTTGCCTATAGCTGGTGCCGTCGTAAGAGTAAAAGATGGGTCAGCCACTACAACAACAGATGTAAATGGCAAATTTTCCATTAAAGTACCTTCAAATGGGAAGTCGTTGGTAATTTCTTACAGCGGCTTTGGCACAAAAGAAATAAAACTTGATGGAACTACCGTTAACGTTGCATTGGCTCTAGATTCGGAAATATTAGATGAGGTGACCATTTATGGGGCCTATGGTACAAAACAAACAACTAGATCGACCGTAGCAAATAATCAATCGATATCTGGAGAAAAGTTAAATGTGATAAGGGCTACAAACTTAAACAACGCATTGGCGGGAAAAGTGGCAGGTATCCAAGTTAGAAGCCAGTCAGCCGCTGCATTGGGTCGAAATACTAATCTCAGAATTAGAGGCGCCAGTGGATTCAGTACAGGAAACAATCCAATATATGTGGTGGACGGAACTATTTTGCCAAATGCAGATGACATCAACTTAGATGATATTGAAGATGTTTCGGTATTACAGGCTCCATCAGCTGTCGCATTATTGGGGCCTCAGGCTTTAGATGGAGCAATTTTAATCACTACCAAAAAAGGTAAAAAAAGCGATGGCGCTGGAGTTTTCCTCAATTTAGGAGCTACTATTGATAATGTTTACCTGCTTCCAAGCTATCAAAATGAATATGCCGGCGGTAGCAGTGCAGATTTGATAAAATATAGCTGGCAATCAACAGATCCTGTAGAGTGGAAAGCTTTGGATGGAAAGTATTACCACAATTATAGTGATGATGTCAGTTGGGGCCCTCGCATGGTTGGTCAAGAATATATTCCTTGGTATGCATGGTATGGAGGAACGAAGTATTCTTATAAAACAGCGCTGTTAACTCCCCAGCCAAATAATATTAAGGACTATTACCAAACAAGTATAGTATTAAATAATACCGTTTCTTATCGTACCGGAGGCGATAGATATAACTTCGCATTATCATACGGCGATCAGTACACTAAAGGTGTATCCCCACGTACCAGCTTGAAGAAAAATACTTTAAACCTGAATGCAACGTATGATATTTCGAAAAAATTAACCTTAAATGCTAATGTCAATTACATTAAGACAATATTAAAAGGTGAGATCAATGATAGCTATAACAATCAAAACACTGGCTTATTTAACCAATGGTTTCATAGAGATTTGGATATGCGAATTATGAAAGAGCTTAGAGGCTTAACGATACCAGGAGTTGATAATTCAATGATTTATGCAAGCTGGAATCATAAAGACCCAACCGCCTTTGATGCCGCAGATCCGAAAGGATTTTATGCTGCAAACTATTGGTACAACCCTTATACTTATGTCGATTTGGTTGATAAAGTTACCCGACAAGATCGTTTGTACGGAAATATCGCATTAACCTATAAGATAAGTAAAGATTTTCAACTTACCGGAACGTATCGGAAACAGCAAAATACTTCCTATGGCGAAGATAAATATAGTTCGAAATTATACGACAGTGGAATACAAACAATTGATTTCAATGAAAGGACCAAAGGATATTACGCTAGTAATAATGCTTACGAAATCCGAGAAAACTATGAGTTTTTAGGAAACTATGCTAAGAAAATAGAAGATTTTAACGTTGACGCAACCGTAGGCACTGATATATTTAAACAAGAATCGAAAAATTTTAATGTACGGACAAAAGATGGTTTAATCGTTCCTGATTTATTTACAGTTGACAATTCTAAGGATACACCTATAAATGATTACGAAAGGTTTTTAAACAAATATAGGGCTTTTTTTGCCAGAGCTGCTTTTGGATTCAAAAACTATTTGTTCATAGAAAGCTCTGTGCGCAATGACTTGTTCTCAACTTTACCAATTGACCATAATAGAGTAACATCGAAATCAATTGGAGCTTCAGTCGTGTTTAGCGATTTATTACCAAAGAAAAGTTTCTCATGGTTATCGTTAGGTAAGTTGAGAGTATCGTGGGGAGAGGTTCCACAATCGATAGGTACTTATCAGTACCCAGGCTCGGTCTATAAGGCTTTGCCATTGAAGTGGAACGGGAACTTGTTAATGACTAGCCCTCAAGAGTTGGTAGATCCAGACATTAGAGGTGCCGTTGCTACAAGAAAAGAGATAGGATTAGATTTGAAATTCTTCAACTATAAATTTGGAGTTTCTGCTACTTATTGGGATGCAACTGAGCGTAACTTCCCCACCACCATTCCTGTTAACCCGGCATCTGGATTTAACTCGATATTGACAAACATTGGGCAGATTAACAAAAAAGGATTAGAGTTGCAGATAGCAGCACAACCGCTAGAACTACCAAGCGTTATGTGGAACATCTCTGCTACTTATGGAAATTTGTTAGATAACAGGGTAGTGGAAATTAGTAAAAAATATAACGTTACCAGCACATTTTCAGGGGCTGGTTCAATTGGTATAGGTGTGTTTCATGAAGAAGGTAAGCCGTGGGGCCAAATTTATGGCAGTGGAAAGAAAAGGAATGCAGATGGGATTCCGTTATTAGACGCTAATGGCCATTTTATTAATGATCCAAATGTTTCCTTTGGTAGTGTTCTCCCACGGCATACCGGTGGTGTACAGAACTCAATCGTGATTTTTAAAGACTTTGAGCTAAATGCGAACATTGATTGGCAAATTGGAGGTAAATTCTTTTCATTATCCAGCATGTTTGGGTCTAATAGTGGTATAACAGCTCGCACAGCAGCCGTTAATGATAAAGGATTCTCTGTTAGAGATGCTGTGGCTAATGGTGGAGGGGTTAAGGTAACAGGAGTCGATGCAACAACAGGTTTGCCAGTTGAATATTATGTAGAGGCGAAAGATTATTATCAAAGCCTTTACAACTCTATGATTTACGATGATTATATCTATGATTTAACCTTTATCAAATTGCGTGAGCTCTCATTAGGATATCGAATTCCTGTTAAGAAATTAAATAAAGATAAGTGGATCCAAAGTGCTACAATCTCCTTGGTAGCTAGAAACCCATTATTAATCTATGCTAAAACAAAAGATTTTGATCCGTCGGAAATTTCAGATACCATTGGAGAAATTGCGCAATTACCTGGAACACGTGGCTTCGGTTTTAACTTAAAAGTGGGTTTTTAACAACAATTATTTAATACAAGGTGATATGAAAAAGATATATTTATACACGTTTATAAGTTTATTGTTAACTGGCGGTTTTGGGTGCAGTAAACTTGAGGATTTTGGGGATACCAATCGAAATCCTAACGCTACTACCCAGGCAAACGTGGGGGCATTATTGGCTAATAGCCTTTCACAGTTAGGAGAGTATGCTTTCGACGTTAAAGGGGGATGTTATGCACAGTATTTTTCAGAAACGCAAAGCCCAAGCGCTTCAATATACGCTTTGCAACAACTAGATTTTTATGAAGACTATATGGGTGCGTTGCGGGATCTACAAAGTATCATCACAGAAAACAAGAGCAATAACCAAAACAACGTTGCGATAATTGTTCAACAATATGTTTTCTGGATAATTACTGACCGTTGGGGAGATGTCCCATATAGCCAAGCGCTTAAAGGCATTGCTGTAACTTCCCCTCCCTACGATAAGCAAGAAGATATTTATAAAGGGATGATCAATGCTTTAACAAAAGCTGTTTCGAGTTTTGATAACTCTACGATAACGGGTGATATCATCTACAATGGCAATGTTGCATCTTGGAAAAGATTAGCCAACGCTATGAGAATGTTGATGTCGCTTCAACTATCTAAGCGATATCCTGGAGCTTCTGAGTATGCCGCAACGCAATTTAAATTAGCTTTAAATGATCCAAATGGCTATATTTCAACCAACGAACAAAACTTTAAGTTGACAGCCGCCCCAGGTTTTAAAAGTAAGTACTTCGCCATTTATGATAGCCATTTAGATTTTGCAGAAAGTAAAACAATGACAGATCTTTTAGTTAATACTTTAGGTAATGATTTAAGACAAAATGCATTTGGTGGAGCCTCAGAAGAGAGCGGAAGTACTGCATCTTCAGATTTAGGTGTTCCTTACGGCGTATCTAGCTTTGATGCTATCACTTTTACCAACGAAAATTTAACTTGGGCTAGGGTATTAAGGGGTGATTTACGTACCATATCGTCTCCAGTGTATATAGTAACAGCTGCACAAGTTACGTTAGCTAGAGCTGAGGCTGCAAATTTAGGATGGACGTCTGAAAATTTAGCAGATACGTATCAGGAAGGCATTATACTTTCTCATGAACAGTGGGGTGTAGGCATGCCGTCGTCGGCGTATCTAAGTCAGGCTGATGTTATGCTTGATGCCGTTGGAACGGCCGTTAATACAAAAAATATTGCTTTACAACGTTACATAGCGAGCTATCCAGATGGATTGCAAGGCTGGAACATATGGCGAAAAACTGGTTTCCCGATCTTAATACCTGCACCCGCGGCTGCTAATACATCGGGGCAAATACCTAGAAGGCACACCTACACTTTGCTAGAATATAGGAACAACAAAGCAAATGTAAACGCGGCAGTCGCCCGCCTAGCTGGTGGCGATACACAAGATGCTAGAGTTTGGTGGGATCAATAAAATTTAATTAAACAATACATGTAGATATTTATTGTCGTAACAATCGTATTATGTTGATTAGTATCGAAAATTAATTTATGGTTTTCACTCGATAAAAATCCGTTCTTGAGAGTAACGATGCCATTTAAGCGAATGTTTTAGCTCCCTGCAATTTAGTAGAAATTCATCCTTTCTCTCGATTACAATTAAGAAACGTGTAGCTTACCATCTTGGCGTCTTTATCTACAAAATAACTGAAGGCCTTTTTTTAGACGTGAAGTAGGGTTCATACACTTTGCCGAGCACTTTGCTAAAAGTGTCACCCTACTTCCCATCCACGCTATACTTGCCTGGGCCAATAAAGATCAAACTAAAAAATACAATGCCCAATTCAATTGCGTGAGAAGCGCCCATAATGCCTTCGCCCTTATTGATATGCACAAGAGCGGCAATAATCATAGTAAACGTAAGCAGCATATTAACTGGGCGGAAAAATAGCCCCAATAAAAGTAGGAAACCGCCTAAACCTTCGGCAATGGCAGCCATAAAGCCCCAAAAGGCTGGCAAGAAATTAATACCAATTACGCCCATACTTCCGCCTAGTCCAGCCCAGTTATCTGGGCCGCCCATGATTTTAGGAAGTCCGTGGAACATCATCATGGCACCTACGCCAACTCTTAAAATTAATAAGCCGGTATTCCTGTATTTGCCTAAGTTATCGAGGATTGCCATATGCTAAATGTATTTAAATGTTACTTTTTTTTCAACTGTTAATAATACGGATTTACCCAAAACCATTACTTTGTTATACTAAGCTATTTTGCTTTAATCATTGTTTCAAGCGATTCCATTAGGTCGTCTATGTACGTCGTGATGATATTCCAAACAATAGCGTAATCAATCCCAAAATAATCATGCACAATTCTGTTGCGAAACCCTCTAATTCTTTTCCATTCGATTTCGGGATTGCTACTTCTAAAATCGTCATCTATACGGTTGGCTGCTTCGCCAATTATTTCAAAATTCCTAACCACAGCATCAACAGTTTTGTTGTCCGCGATAAACGAATCATAATTGAGGCCAGCGGTATATTGCTTAATTTTTTGTGCAGATTGCAACATATCGTCCAATAGTAGTAACGTATCTCTTTTAGACATAAATTAAATCTGGAGCAATAGATTCTAGATATTTTTCTTTAATACCTTGCTTTGAAACGATTTCGACTTTCATCCCCACAATATCCTCCAATTCTTCTGCTAAATCAATAAATCTTATACCAATATTATCAGAAAATTCAACAAGGAGATCTAAATCACTAGAGGTGTTTTGTTCTGCACGGGAATAAGATCCAAAAATAGCCATTGATTTAAGAGGGTACTTGCGAAATAGCCTGTTTTTATGGATGTTTAAAGTGCTTTTTATTTCTTGCAGTGTTCTCATCTTAGCTTTAGCAAATTTTTACTATTAGAAATAGCTATATTATAAAATTACAAATATTTTAGCTCAATCTGTTTGTTTTTTGCTGTTAATAATACGGATTTACCCAAAACCATCGCTCTGTTATCGTCGATATGGCCCGATGGAAAGCCAAAGCAAACCGGATAATCGTATTGCTTTACCTGCTCCCAAATTACCTCTTCTGGCGTTTGCCCAAAATAAATGCTTTCTTCCCCTAATTCGTTGAAAGCACCAACGATTAAGCCTTTTAAATTAGCTAATTTACCTTTACGCTGCAAGGTTCTTAGCATTCTATCAATGGCATATTCATGCTCTCCCACATCCTCGATGAACAAGATCTTACCGTCAAAATCCATTTCCGAAACCGAACCCTCCACAGCCAACAACAAGGTTAAATTGCCGCCCACCAATACGCCTTCAACAGCGCCATCCCTCCCGCTTACTTCGCTTTCGTAACTGTAGGTGTCATTCTCGCCAAAAAGTGCTTTTCTCAAGCTCTCCAAAGCTTGTGGCGTGCTATCCTCAAAGGTATATGGCATTTGCCCGTGAATGCTTTGTGTTTCAAACTGTGCAAAAACGTGAGATAACAAAATAGTAATGTCACTAAAGCCAACCAGCCATTTAGGATTGGCATTAAATGCAGAGAAATCCAGTTCGTCAATAATTCGGATGGTGCCATAACCGCCACGACCAGCGATAATGGCTTTGATGGAAGGATCGTCCAAAAATTGTTGGATGTCCTTAGCCCTTAATTCATCTGATCCCGAAAACTGGTGGTAAGAGGCTGTCACGGTTTCTCCAGATACTACTTCAAGTCCCCAACTTTCTAAAATCTCAATTCCTCTGTCAATGGGTTTTGGAAGTTTCTTCGCCGGACAAACAATTGCTATTTTATCTCCCTTTTTTAAATATGGTGGCTGCTTAATCATTTTGAAAACACTTATCTTTGCCAAAATAAATAAATAGTTTTGGATAATAGTAAATTTAAAAGATATACCGTAACGGCTGCTTTGCCGTACACCAATGGTCCCGTGCATATTGGCCACTTAGCTGGCGTATATTTGCCTGCTGATACTTATGTACGTTATCTGCGATCTAACAAAAGAGAAGTTAAATTTATTTGCGGATCAGATGAGAACGGTGTTCCGATAACTTTAAAGGCTAAAAAAGAGGGGATTACTCCGCAACAAGTGGTAGATAAATACCATAAAATTATTGGCGATTCTTTCAGGGACTTTGGGATTTCTTTTGACATTTACCATCGTACGTCATCTTTAACGCACCATCAAACTGCCGAAGATTTTTTTGAGAAATTATATAAAGACGGTGTTTTTACCGAAGAGGTAACCGAGCAATATTACGACGAAAAAGCACAAACTTTTTTGGCGGATAGGTACATCACTGGTACTTGCCCTAAGTGTGGTAACGAAAATGCCTACGGCGATCAGTGTGAAAGCTGCGGCAGTACGTTAAATGCTACTGATTTGATCAATCCAAAATCAACACTTTCTGGTGAGCCTCCAGTAATGCGTGAAACCAAGAACTGGTTTTTGCCGCTGGATCAGTATGAAGACAAATTAAGGGCTTATATCGAAAGCCACAAAGAATGGCGACCTAATGTGTACGGGCAATGCCAAAGCTGGCTAAATGCCGGTTTGCAGCCAAGAGCAATGACCAGAGATTTGGATTGGGGCGTTAAAGTCCCTGTGAAAGGAGCAGATGGCAAGGTGCTTTATGTTTGGTTCGATGCACCCATTGGTTATATCTCGGCAACAAAAGAATTGGCTAATTATGCTAGGTTAGACGTATGGAATCCCAAAGCGGAGGAGTACTACATCAGCCAAAATAAAGTAGATAAATTTGATTACGAGGATTACTGGAAAAACGAAGAAGCGAAACTGGTTCACTTCATCGGGAAGGATAACATTGTGTTTCATTGTATCATTTTCCCAGCAATGTTAATGGCGCATGGCGATTTTATCCTAGCTGAAAATGTTCCCGCAAATGAGTTTTTGAATTTGGAGGGGCAAAAAATATCGACCTCTAAAAACTGGGCGGTATGGTTAAACGAATACTTGGAGGATTTTAAAGACAAGCAAGATGTACTGCGTTATGTGTTAACCGCAACTGCACCCGAAACTAAAGATAACGACTTTACTTGGAAAGATTTTCAGGCTAGAAATAACAACGAGCTAGTAGCCATATTAGGAAACTTTGTAAATAGGGTTACCGTACTTACCCATAAATATTTCGATGGTAAAGTACCCACTTGTATGGAACTAACTGATGTAGATAAAGCGGTAATGGAAGAGCTGAAGGCTTATCCAGCTAAAATCAGCGCATCTATAGAAAATTACCGATTTAGGGAGGCTTTAACCGAGGTGATGAATGTTGCAAGGCTAGGTAACAAGTATTTGGCCGACACGGAGCCTTGGAAACTGATTAAAACCGATGAAGATAGGGTACGTACCATTTTGCATTTGGCTTTACAAATTGCCGCTAATCTTAAAATATTAATTGAACCGTTTTTACCATTTACCGCAGATAAATTACAACAAATGTTGAATTATGGTGGGCATACTTGGGAAGATGCGGGAAACACCAACCTCTTAAAACGTGGTCACGAATTGAACGAGCCAGTGTTGTTGTTCGCTAAAATTGAAGATGCAGAAGTGCAGGCACAAGTTGATAAATTGAACAATAGCAAGGCATTAAACGAAGCTGCAAACGCAACCATCGCTCCAGCAAAAGAAAATGTAACTTTTGAGCAGTTCGGCGCTATGGATATTCGCGTGGCTACGATTATTGCCGCCGAAAAAGTGGAGAAAACGAAGAAGCTATTGAAGCTTACTTTAGATACCGGGTTGGATCAACGTACCGTAGTTTCTGGAATTGCGGAACACTATAAACCGGAAGATATTATTGGACAGCAAGTAAGTTTGTTGGCTAACTTGGCGCCAAGGGAAATCAAAGGGATTGTTTCGCAGGGAATGATTTTAATGGCAGAGGATGCGCAAGGGAAGCTAAGTTTTGTGAGTCCTACGCAGGCTAGTACCAACGGTGGGGTAGTGAGGTAAATATGCACCGCAATATAGAAACAGCCCATTGCTTATGCAGTCGGCTGTTTTTTTAATAGCCCTCTCTGCCCGTTGGATATCTCTCCCAAAGGGAGAGAATTAGCGACTTTACTTACTCTCCCCTTGGGAGAGATGGCGTAGCCAGAGAGGGTTCTTCACGCATGTGTTGGCAAGTCTTTCACTAATTACTCTCAAAAGTGTTATATTGCCACCATATGGAATTAAACAATCACTTGCGAGATTTCAGTCGTGCCAGTTTACAGTTCTTTAAAAATTTGGGCATGTCGGCCGATACGGCTGAAGTGGTTAATGCGCTGGTGTTACTCGTTTTGGCTGTTAGTGTTACTTACATCATTTACTATGTGGTAAGGCGAATCCTCAGGCTGCTCATGCTGCAAACCATCCGTAAAACGGATATCCAATTTTTCAAATTTCTACTAGAACATAAAGCGCCGCACTATTTGTCGCTAATAGCGCCACTAATTGTACTTTATATCACCATCCCGATCGTTTTTCACGATTATCCCCAAATCCATAAACTGCTGTTAGGCCTTTGTGATATCTATTTGGTGTTGGTAGTCATTTGGGTAGTGATGGCCATTATCAAAGCTGGTGGCGATTTGCTCAAGGAACGACCTGGCTTTAGAGGTAAGCCCATCGATAGTTATTTGCAGGTGATCCGGATATTATTGTATCTGTTTGGTACGGTAGTGCTGTTTTCCAACCTTACCGGAAAATCTCCAGTAGCCTTTTTTACGGCTATGGGTGCTATATCAGCTGTATTGTTGTTAATGTTTAAGGATACTATTATGGGCTTTGTGGCAAGTATCCAAGTAACTACCAACGATATTGTGCGCATTGGCGATTGGATTACCATGCCCAAATATGGTGCAGATGGTGATATTTTGGAGATCAACCTTACCACGGTGAAGGTGCAAAACTTCGACAAAACCATAACAACCATTCCTACGTATTCGCTCATTTCTGACTCGTTCCAAAACTGGCGTGGAATGCGGCAGTCTGGCGGACGAAGGATCAAAAGGGCAATCAACATCAAGCAATCAAGCATTCGTTTCTTAAAAGACGAGGAATTGCCGCAATTTGAGCAAATCCAATTGATCAGCTCGTACATCCAACACCGCCAAAAAGATATTGAGAGGCACAACCTCCGAACCAATGCGGATAAAAGCCTGCTCATTAACGGTCGAAACCTTACCAATGCTGGTTTGTTTCGCAAGTACATTGACAGTTATATCTCTAGCCACTCGGGCACCAATAAAAACATGAACATTATGGTAAGGCAGTTGGCTCCCACGGCGCAAGGCTTGCCTATTGAGGTGTATGTATTTGCCAATACCATTGTTTGGGCAGAGTATGAGCACATCATGGCCGATATTTTTGACCATTTAATTGCTGCGGCACCCTATTTTGGCTTGCAAATTTACGAAGCCGAAGGTGTGGGCGATTTAAAAAGTGTGCAAATGCGAAGTGCTGAAAACAGTTAATCCTCTTTAATGGGCGATAATCTGCTTGGGAAATCTTCATCAGCGGAAATATGAACTACTGTAGGTTTTGATTTCCTAATCAGGTTAATACCTAAAAAACCAAAGGCGCATGCCGATATCACTAGTATAAATGCTACGATGAGCAGGGCTATGATTAAACTCTTGGAAAACCTGTCGGTATCATTGGCAATCATGATAGCTGTGCTAACAATCCTTATTATTAATATGACGAGTGGTACCGTCAAAATCAAAGATAAAATGAGCAATCGCACACCAAATATTTTCTCATATCTTAAATATACATTATTTACGTTTTTAAGGAAACATAAATTATATTTGCGCCTACAAGCAGGCCCGGTAGTTCAACGGATAGAATAGGTGTTTCCTAAACACTAGATAGCAGTTCGATTCTGCTCTGGGCTACTTTACAAAGCATCAATCAGTTAATGGTTGGTGCTTTTTTGTTTGCTTATAAGAAGAAGGTGAAGTTATTTGTAGATACCGATGGAATGTTTTAGCTTAGTCAGTTAAGTACAACTAAACTAAATAACATCGTAAACGATGAAAAGAAGTTATTATCAAAATGCGATAGATGCATTTAGAATAGACGATGTAAATTCCGTTTTTGGAAAACTAGCAAAGAATCATCAGCATGAACTTGAAGACCAGCAAAAAAAAGCTTGGTTAAAACAAATTGAAATTTTAAAATATAGTCTCACAGATATTCAAGGAAATATTTATTTTGAATTTTCTATTCCGAGAATCGGAAAGCGGGTAGACAACATTTTAATAGTCGGAAATTTTATTTTGGTAGTTGAGTTTAAAATAGGGGAAATTCTGTATACGAAAGAAGCCCAGCACCAAACGATAGATTACTGCTTGGACTTACTGAATTTCCATGAAGGTAGCCACAATAAGGTAATCGTTCCAATTTTAATCTCGACAAAAGGACCAGATGTAATTAACGACATTCCAAAAGCAATAGGATTAGATAGTTGTATTCTTTGCAATGTAAATACTTTTGGAAGTACTCTTAGAGATATTTTAACGACGTATAATCCTACTCAGAACATTAATGCCGCAGAGTGGGCGACTAGTGCATACAAACCCACGCCTACAATTATTGAAGCAGCGCAAGCACTATACAAAGGCCACAATGTTCAAGATATTTCTAGAAGTGATTCCGGCGCAATAAATCTTTCACGAACGACAGAAGCAATCAATAGTATTATTGAGATCACTAAAGCGAAAAGGCAAAAGTCAATTTGTTTGCTGACTGGAGTGCCAGGAGCAGGAAAAACACTTGCGGGTTTGAATATTGCAAATGAAAGACTAAAAGCAGATGAATCAGAACATTCTGTTTTTCTTTCGGGAAATGGGCCATTGGTTGAAGTTATGCGGGAAGCTTTAACACGAGACTCCGTTTTAACAGCAAAACAAACTGGTGATAGACTTAAGCGAACAGACGCCGAGCGGAAATCAAAAGCATTTATTCAAAATATCCATCACTTCAGAGATGATAACTTAAGGACACATAAAGCGCCTATAGAAAAAGTTGTAGTTTTTGATGAAGCTCAAAGGGCTTGGCAAAAAGAACAGGTTTCAAAATTTATGAAAACCAAGAAAGGTATTGAAGATTTTGAAATGTCCGAGCCTGAATATTTGATTAGTGTGATGGATCGTCATGAAGACTGGTGCACGATTGTTTGTTTGATTGGTGGCGGACAGGAAATCAATACTGGAGAAGCGGGGACATCAGAGTGGATTGAATCGTTAAAGCAAAGTTATTCGGATTGGGAAATTTACTATTCAGAAAAAATTCTTGATGAGAGAGCCATGTATTTGAATGACGCAGAGCTCTTGAACTGGCTTCAAAATAATGGAACTAAAGTCAGTGATTTGCATTTAGCTGTTTCTGTGCGTTCATTTAGAAGTGAAAAAGTTGCTCTATTCGTACAATATGTTTTAGAAAATAAAAGTGAAGACGCTAAATATTTGTACAATTCATTCAAAGAGAACTATCCAATTTTTTTAACCAGAGACTTAAATTTAGCAAGAAGTTGGCTAAAGCATAAAGCTAAGGGAACAGAAAGGACTGGTATTGTAGCAAGTTCAGGAGGAAAAAGATTGCGTGCACTTGGATTAGACGTTAAAAACGAAATTGAACCTGCAAAATGGTTTCTGAATGATAAGTATGATGTTCGTTCATCATTTTACTTAGAAAATGTAGCTACGGAATTTGACGTACAAGGCCTAGAAATTGATTTCACCTGTGTAGCGTGGGATATCAATTTATATCATAGTAACGGCAAGTGGAATTACCAGAGTTTTAAAGGTTCAAAATGGCAAAATATTAGTCAAAATACTGCAAAGAACTATCTATTGAATTCATACCGCGTTCTACTGACAAGAGCTAGGCAAGGAATGATAGTGTTAGTACCCGATGTTGATGGAACAGATGAGACACGACCAAAGGACTTATATGATAGCACTTTCGAGTATTTTAGAAGATGTGGGTTGACGGTAATATAGCATTAATGCTGGAGTCTTAATCTAGGTTTTGATCCGCATCGTAGCAGCAGCGACAACCGGGGGGTGTCTTTTCGCGAACCAGCGAATTTTTCTATTACCCCCCCAACAAACAAACCCGCCCTGCCATGCGTTAACCTTTAAACACAATCTCATGGCAAAGAAAAAAGAAAAAGACCCTTGTTGGAGCGGTTACGAGCAAGCGGGCACGAAGAAGAAAAACGGCAAAACGGTACCTAACTGCATCAAGTCTGATACGAAATCAAAGAAATAAAACGGCCTTGTAGGTATCAGGAATACTTATTTAAGCCGCCGTCGCGGTCTTTTAACCCGTCGTTGCGCTTCCAGACTGCGCCGTTGGCATCCAGAAGCGCAAATTTCCGCTTTTGGACTGCAAATTTCTGCTTCCGAAGCGCTCCGTTCTGCTTATTAAGCGCTCGCTTCCGCTTCCGAAGCGCAACGGAGCATTAAATTAACCCGTCGTTGCATTGCACTAAAGGTAAGGAGCATTAAATTAATTCGCGGCTGCGTTAAAGTAACTCGTCGTTGCATTAACTTAACCCGCCGGAGGATAAAAATAATGGTCTGCCAGATTAAGTTAATCCAACAGACCATCAGCAATAAGTGGTAGCAGTTAATTTTATTGTCCTTTAGGAGCTGAATCAGCTTTGCGCTGAAAAAATTGTTTCAGTTCCTTCAGTTTGTTTTCATAGCGTTCGCCACCGGCGCCGGCCATGTAGTTGGTATAGCCATAGTCCATTAAAGCGGCGTTGTAGTTATCGTAATCATGCAAAATTTTAGCGCCTTTTAGCTTGGTAACTAAAGCCTCAAGCCTTAAAATCAGATTTTCCATTAATAAACGGCTGTTGTAGTCCCTATCAAACTCATCCCATTCCACTTGTGATGTTTGCAGGTCGGGCTGGCTGTTGTGGAAGTCAAAAACCTTGTTGACGAAGAGCTTATTTTGTTCGTTGATACGACCGTATTTTTGTCTATCGGAGGCTTTTACGTTAATGCTTACTGCGGTTAATACAGTTTCTAATTGGCTTAGTGCAGTTTTGGCGGCGGTTTCCTCGGCCGCCGAGAGGTGGGTGTTGTTTAAATTGCTTAGTGCCATAAGTACATGTTTTTATATAGGTTAGTGGTTAACAAAAAGGTTTGAAACCGCTCATTGCTTTATAAATGTACATGGTTTAGTTGGCAAGGTAAATAGCTGCAAATGGCTTTCGTATAGCTAATAAGAATAAAAATGTTGCTGATCAATGGCTACAGATCTACTCAATTCATTCGCGTAACCGCACTCGCCTTAAAAAAGATGCCCCAGCACGATGGCTAGGGCAAATACTTTAAATTTAATTACAAGTTCTATTGTTTATTGCCACCATTTATGATAACGGTTTGTTTAACAACGGGGTAATTGTAGGAAGCTTCGTCACCGGCTAAAACCCTAAAAAATTTAGTGAAATCTTTAAAAGGATGTTTAGGTTGATCTAAAAAGAGCATCACATGATCTATCCTGTTAAGTTCAAACGAATGGCTTACACTCAATAACGATTTGCGTTTTTTGGAATAATAAAATACTTGCCACATATCTGGTGGCATATGGCCAAAATTATAAACACCAACCAATTCATAATCCAAATAATTTTTGGGTACGGGTTTGAACATTGCCATAATTTTTGAACTCGTTCTTCGGGCTACTGAAGATTTTCCTTCTATTTTTTTGCCATCGATGTCATAGCTATGCTTATAGATCAAACTATCGTTCACCACCTCGAACCTAACACCCTTATAGATGTCAAATGCCCTAGGCTTTTCCCAGTGCATAGGTGTTGCTTCGCCTAACAAACCTACCGTTGATGTATAGGAAAAGGCATAAAGTCCGGGAGGCATGGCAGGCTTGACCTGAGGTTGGTCAAAACTTGAGGTTAATAAAGCAATACCTGCCAATAAAATACATGCAAGCAGCTGTTTGAAATTGTTCATGACTAGTGGGCTCGTACAGTGGAAAGTAACTATCAAAAATTAATAAACTCCACCGCCTACTCCCGAGCCAAAAGGAATACGGATGCCTAACTGTAATATAGTTGAGCCGGGCGTAGGGTTATTATTAGCGGTATAGCCATCACGAGTGTTATAACCGTTAGCGCCTGCTTTTAAAGCCACGCCAGCTTCAGCAAAAACAAAAGGGTTACCAATGCGGTACTGTAGGCCAATGTTTAGGTTCACCACAAAGCCATTTAAGTTTCCATCCTCCACATCAATACTGGTAATGCCCGATGATGGACTGCCGCTTAACTTATATTTGTTTTTGCCCACTTGATAGGTGGCACCCAAAGGGAAGTACAAGCTAAAATCCGATTCGTAACCGCCAATAAGATGCAGGCTAGTCAGCAAACTAAATCCCATAAACTGGCTGGTTCGCTCTAAAGTTAAGCCTTCTTCGGTTTCGGTAGCTTTCATCGGCATGCTATACGAAAAGCCTAAGCCCAGTCCGTATTTTTCACGAATGTAAAAGTTGCCACGAAGGTGTACACCTGGAGCTCCTTGTTTAATTTCACCGGCATAGTTGGTGTAGGTTGCGCCAGCGCCGATATTAAACTGGGCATTGGCAAAAAAACAGAACGCGGACAAGAACGCGAGAGTTAAATAGATTTTTTTCATTAAAAGTTTGATTTAGATGCTCTAAAAATAAACAAATTGTTATGAAATCAAATTTTTTGAAATCAAATTAAACAACCGACATGCATCTTATCCTCCCCCAATGCCTATAGTTAGCCAAACAATTCCTTTAAAAAAGTAAATCGGTTTTCGTACTTGTTGATAAGTGGGGTGAGCAGTATAGGGATCATTACCGAGACTAAAAAAGCGTCCCAACCAAAATAACCCAAGGTTTGGAATAGGAGCGAATAAATGAAAAACACGATCATGTGCGTAAAGTACAATACGGTGCTGCTTTTTCTGTAAAATTCATTGTTGCTTACCCCTCTTAGGCTAAGGTTAAAGGTCAGTAAGAACAGCGCAATAGGAAATAAACCGAAAAATAGGGGCGAAACAATTTTTACCTGATGATATTGGAAATACATGGCAATACCTATCAGCGTAATCGTTGCTAAGTGAGGTAATCGGAACTTGTTATTGGCAATCAAGCCTCCAATCATCAAGTAAAACATGCCGGTAAATAACCGGCCAGTTAAAAACAGGTATTTTACGGTTTTGCCAATTTCGAGTAGGATATTGTTGTTGCTTTCCTGTTTCACGAGTTCATTAAATATGGTGGCCACCACAAAAAACAGAATAGAAATCAGGAAAATAGTATTGCGTTTAAAGTCAAGCAGTAAAAGCAGGTAAATGAAGGCCAAAGAATAGGTCATGGATAGTAAAAACCACAGTGGCCAAGAGTAATAGTTTTCGCCAAAAAACAAGGTTCCCCTAAAAAATAAAATAATGTCTTTATGGAAAACGATCCCGTCGGTAGCATAATCCCATAAAGTGATTGGAATAAAGATGATGGTCCAGTAAATGTACATTTTGGCAATACGCTTAATATATGGCCAAATAACGGCTAGCTTTTGAGCTTTATTGGGTTTGTGTGCTACCTTTTGGAATAGAAAAAAGCCAGCTGCCATGAAAAAATAGGGGACTACCAACAATAGTGTGTTTTTCCAGATGTAGAGGAACGTGGGGTTGTTGATATCCTTAAACGGATGGGTGTGCCCCGCTACTACGAGCAGTGCTAAGACAAATTTGGTAACGTCAATGCCTTTAAATTCTTTTCTTGCTAATGATTGTGTTGTTGTTTCCATGAAAGCGTCTAATTTTTTACGTTAGCGCCCTAAGGTAACGGCGTAAATCTAAGCAGGTAGATGATTAAGGTAAATGCATTATTTTACAGGTAGCGATGTTTGGGGGTTGATTTAAGCGTTAAAAGGGCGAATTAATTTTGAGAGTCAGGATTGATGGATGGGTGAACCAATCACCAGATTAGCTTGTGTTATTGAAGCAGGCGTTATATTGGTTAATTGCAGTAATCATATCATTTCAATCAATGCGGATATATGCGTAACACCTAGAACTAGGGGATTGTTTTTGTGAAGAACTACAAAAAACTAGGAGGAACTTGACTAACCAAAGGTTGTTTACCCGCGTTTAAGCTAAGTAAACAACCTGTAGGTGATATTAGTTGGTGATGGTAAAGTTATCGTTGTGTACCACTGTTTGGCCTCCAGTTACCACACTCAGTTTCATGGCGCCCGGATTTACGTTGGAAGGAACGGCCACCACAATGGTGTTTTCAGTTACACTTATAGGCGTTACGGCAACCGTACCAAATTTCACAGAAGTATTATAGGTGCCTGGAGAAAAGTTGGTTCCCTTAATGGTGATTTGAGTGCCAGCCACTCCAGACGTAGGTAAAAATGAAGTGAAGGTAGGGCCTACTACTTCAAAATTTCCTGGTAAAACAATTTTTTTGTTAGGTAGGTCAACGCTAATTTTTACTGTTCCAGCATTTGTTCCCGAAGGTACGAAAGTACGTAAATTGGTTGCCGACGTGGCGGTGGCATAAGTGGTAGCTGTACCAAAATATACATAATAGCTACTGCCCTGTATAAAATTACCACTAATGTTAACTTCTTTGCCTGGTCCGCCGGTGGCCGGCGAAAAGCTTGTAGCCGTATATGGCAATATTTTTACCTTATCTGGCGCTTGCACCTCATGAGGGCCAATTCTCAAAGATAGGGTGTAGTCTCCATCAGCAAGTGCACTTGAAGTGTTCAAATAATAAACGTTGGTGCTTTGTAAATAAACATTCTGATAATCGCCATTGCCCAATTTTACCATTGGCCTTCCTGCACTAGCGTCAGATTGTGTAGGGAAATTGGTTCCCGAAATGTAAAGGGTTTGGCCAGGTAATATTCCAGAAGCCGGATTAACCGCAGTAACTTGTGGAGCAATTACGGTGAAGTCGCCGGGCAAGGTCACTTTTTGCCCATTAACCACAACACTCACTTGAGATTTGGCACTGGCTGTAAAAGGAACCGTCACCTGACTGCCATAATAATAACCGTTATTGGCCAGTGCATCACCAAAATAAATATTTAAAGGGTAGTTTCCGCTGTAACTACTAGGCAGGTTATCGCCAATTAAAGAAACATTTGAGCCTACAGTACCGGTTTTAGGACTGAAATCTTTAATATTGGCTAGCATAGTAAAGGATGGAGCGTTAAATGCCGTTACTCCGCTAATTACCAAATTTAACGTTACATATTGTCCGTGGCTTGCTACTATTCCTGATGGAACTTCTACAGCAATTTCAGCGTCACTTACCGAAACAACACGTCCTTTAATCGCATTGAAGGTAACACTTACATTGTTTAAAGTTGGGCTATGGAATTTTCCGTAAAATTTAATGATGTCGCCCACTTTCCCTGCACTTGGGTTAATGTTGTTCGTATAGGGTTGAGGAAGCTGGGTGATCAAGGTAGTTCCAAAAACGGTTCCATTTTCATCAGTAATATAAGCACGGGCATAAACGGCATTCGAATAGTAGACACTAGGAGGTGCAATGTCGATAGTTTTGCTGAACTCCCCTTTAGTTGGATTACTTCCTAATGAAACTTTTGTGCCGCTAGTTTCGCTAAGCAGACTATTGGTAGTGCTGTAAATAAATCCGTAATCCTTGGTGTTTTGATTGCCTACATTAAGGACGTTGCCCGTAAAAGTAATGCTGCTGAGCGAGTTAGCTTTAATTGATAAGCTCTGGACTTCGGGTGGTGTAAAGTTGTCTTTTTTACACGAGTTGAATGTTAGTGCTACCAAAAGGTATAATGCACTAAGAAGCGCTAGTTTTTTCATGAAAATATTAGAAAATGTAGCCGATACGAATACCGTTTACTAGTGAGGTGCCAAATTTACTTGTGGAATTGTTACTGTAATAGTTGGTAAAGCTAGTGCTCTGTCCGGTAATAGTAACATCTGGAGATTTGAAGTCTGTTTTGGAGTAACCTAAATTGAATTCGTAGCCTAGAAAGAAATTCTTAGCCATATAGAAGTCGAAACCTGCTACTGCTGAAATGCCAAATCGACTGTAAGCACCTTCGCTAATGCGATACGTATAGACCAATCCTGAGCCGCTTTGTACGTAGGTTACGTCTAGCCAGCCGTTTTTAACATTGGTGGTAGAGCCATTGTTAGAGATGGTTTGTTTAGCACTTCGTGTGCCCCAAAAAGCATCGGCGCCAATATAAGGCGATAGCCTTTTGGTTCCTTTAAAATGTTTCTCAATCCCAATGTTTAAACCGAAGCTCGTACTTTTTCTCTCGTCAGAGGAAAAGTTTGATTGCGCACCATAGGGATTGCCGTAGTTTAAATTCGAATCAAGGGTGTTTACATTAAAGCCAAGTCTTAACGCTAAGTTAGCGCTAACAAAGTAACGACCCTTAACTTGGTTTAATACATTGTTAAAACTAAGGTTTCCTTTGAAAGGATTAAAGTTTAACTCTGTAGCGAAACTTCCTTTGCTTGGTTTAAAATCGTTGTTTTCATTGGTTTTTGAATCTTGCGCATTGGCAAAGAGCGATGCAGCCGCAAAAGCAGCCAGAAAAAGCATTTTCTTCATTAGATGGGTTTTTTTGAGCGAATATAGTTGATTAAGAATGTAAAGGTATAAATAATTAAACTTTTAGTTGATTAGCTGTTGATTAAAGGTTACCAGCAACTTAAAAATTTGCTGGTAAGAAGTAAGGGGGAGTGTTGCTGCAATATCGTCTATATCGTGGTAAGCGCTTACACCACCTTGGGTGTACATAAAAAACGCTGGAACACCTTTTTCCGTGAAGTAATAATGATCGCTATTGGCGGCCTTTCCTCGTGGGTTGATTTTTACCAAGTACTGGTTCGCATCGTTAATTTTATGCAGTAAGGCGAATTCTTTTGTATGTAGCGTGGCATTTACAACCGTAGCGCCAGCATCACCGTTGCCCATTAAATCTAAATTCCATAAAAACCGAATTTGGCTCAGTGGAAACAATGGGTTTTCAGTAAAGTATTTTGAGCCTAATAAACCGGCTTCTTCTGCCGCAAAGGCGATAAAGACAATACTGTATTTCGAAGGGTTTTTGGCGTAGTACCGTGCTAGGTCAAGTAGTAAAGCTATGCCGCTGGCATTATCGTTTGCTCCTGGGAAGAAGGTGCTATTGCCCATGCCACCTAAATGATCGTAATGTGCCGTAAAAACCAATATGGAATCTGGCTTAGTCGTTCCCTTAACCATGCCAATTACATTTGCTGCGGTAAAATTGGGGATGAACTGGTTGGTGATTTCGGCTTTAATTGTTTTTGGAATGCCCGGCAAGGATTTGTTTGTAACCTCGATAAGTGTATAATCCATTGGCTGTTGCGCTACCGACCAAGTGAGCTTAGGTTGTATGCTGAGCACAATACCGGCCTGCGCATTTAAATAGGTGGCGCTGTCCTTTGGGATTAAATTAGTAGTGGTGTTCACTCCCTTGCTAGCTTGGTGAACAATAAAATCCCTTCCGGGCTTTAGTGCTTTGCCATTTATTTCCAACTTCATGTCTTTAGGGAAAGTGTTTACTGGAAAGCTAAATGACTGTTTGAATCCTTTTGTGTCAAGAGGTATTAAGCCAAAGCTTTTAAATTCGCTTTCGATAAAGTCTGCCGCTTTAGCCATTCCATTATTGGTATAGCCACGACCCCAATAAGTAGAAGAAGTTAATGTGTTAATGGTTTTCTTCGCATAGTTGAGGTCCTGCGAGAAAACCTCCGTGCTAACAAATAAAAAAGTGAGTAAGTAAAAGAAGATACGGCACATAGTTGATTTTATACGGCAATATAATGAATTAGTGAATAAACTTAACGATGTCCACGTTTCTAAAATGGTTTAAACAACTATGCTATCTCTCTCCCTATGAGGGAGAGAATAGCACTATTGAAAGGATTGTAGTTTTTTCAGCGGATGGGATATACAAATTTAATAACAAGAATGGAAGTTGGTGGTTTAAACAACTATGCTACTCTCTCCCTTTGGGAGAGATGGCGTAGCCAGAGAGGGCATTGTTTGTGTATTTATGCTTATTTACTAATTACCCTCTCTCCGATAAATCGGATCTCTCCCTGAGGGAGAGAATAGCACTATTGAAAGGATTGTAGTGTTTTTAGCGGAAGGGATATACAATTTCAATAACGGCGTTTCTAAAATGGAGATGTTGGGTTAAACAACTCTGCTATTCTCTCCCTCAGGGAGAGATGGCGTAGCCAGAGAGGGCATTGTTTGTGTATTTATGCTTATTTACTAATTACCCTCTCTCCGATAAATCGGATCTCTCCCTGAGGGAGAGAATAGTACTATTGAAAGGGTTGTAGTGTTTTTAGCGGAAGGGATATACAATTTCAATAACGGCGTTTCTAAAATGGAGATGTTGGGTTAAACAACTCTGCTACTCTCTCCCTCAGGGAGAGATCCCGATTTATCGGGAGAGAGGGCTATTCATTGCAATTACCCTTTCCCAATTTATCGCCGACTTTTCTTTTTTCGACCTACCCATATAATAACGCCTGTAATTGGCAAACTAGCAGCAATTAAACTCGCAATAAAAGCAAGGATTTTTCCCGGCAATCCGCCGATGGCACCGATATGGATGTCGTAATTCATCCGCATGATTTTATCCGCTACTGAGGCATTGGCAAATTTTCCAAACACGTGTTTCACCTCAATCTCTTGTAATGTATGTTGATCAAAGTAACGGTAATCTGCCTTCCAGTAAGTGCTGGGGTCAGGATTTTTAGCAATTTCTATAGCGCCTTTTTCGTCTTCGGGAAAGTGTACATCTATGCTTCCTTTAAAGTGAGGATCTTCGTTCAAAAATTTGGCCCAAAGCTGATCGGCCGCTGCGGCGTTAGTGCTAAGCTTCGTCTTTCCGCTGGTGTTGGAGTAAGTTTCTTCGAACATATTCATGGTTTTGCCGCCAGAACTAGTCCAATACACCGTTTTGGCAAACCATTGAAATCCCATAATCATCCCCGTTAGGCCAATAAACAATGCAATAACAGTGACGTAAAAGCCCAGCACATTATGCAAATCGTAATTAAGCCTGCGCCATTTTGATTTGAGTTTAACCGTGAAACGCTGTTTGCGGGCAGCTTTGCTTTTAGGCCACCATAATATCAAACCCGAAATGAGTAGAAATACAAACAGCATAGTGGCGGTGGTTAAAATAGGCTGACCAATAGCTGGCGGTAACCATAAATAGTAATGCCCCATGATGATGATTCGGAAAAAATCTTCATCCATATTTTTCACCTTTAAAATTTCGCCTGTGTACTGGTTTACAAAAACGATGTAATAGTAATCAGCAACTAAATCGTAGTAAACTACTTGTGTGGTGCGACCAGGTTGATAGGTTACGCTATGTGCATGTTTATTAGGTAAAGCTTTATCGGCAATAGCTTTGAGTTGTGTTGGTGCTAAAAGTGGCTTATCCTGTTTTTCAGTAAACCTGTAAGCTTGTGTAGCGTCTTCTATTTCGCGTTGGAAGGCTAAAATACATCCGGTGAGGCCTAAAAATACCACAAATATGCCAGAGGCTAGACCCAGCCACAAATGTAGTCGTCCCACCCAGTATTTTAACGTCTTTTTCTTTTTTGTTGGTTGCTTTACACCCATGTTTTTTAATGGAAAGGGGGCGTCCCAAAGTTCAAAAGCCTATTCAACCTTGGGACAGCTCCTAGTATTGGTATTTTAACTTAAAACTTATAGGAGATGCTTAGTCTGTAATTTCTTGGGGCTTCGGCTTGCCAAGAGTATACACCTAAATCATAATTAGGTGCATTCCAATAGCCGGTATAGTAAGCTCCTGTGTAGAGATATTTGTCTAACACATTAAGTACATTGGCATTAATTCGGATGCTTTTGTTTTCCCAGAAAAGGCCTCCGTCCAGTTTGAAGTAATCTGGCAGATTTCTTTCTTCGTTTGTGCCGCTAAAAGTTCCCATAGCACGGCCTGCCAAGTGGCTAAAGCCAGCGCTAATCCCAGTGCCTTTAAGTGCGCCGTTTTGTAGCGTATAGCTTAACCAAGCGTTTGAAGTGTGTTTTGAAAAACCTGGAACTACTTGTCCCACTACGCCAAAACCATCTACCGCTTCGGTAATTTTTCCATCTGTATAGGCGTAGTTGGCAATTAGTTTTAAGCCTGCGGTAATTTCTCCTCGTAAGTCAAATTCAATACCTTGGGCTCTTTTTTCGCCAATCACTATGCTGAAATTCTCACCAGGCTTGTTGAATGGATCTGCTGCCAATTCATTTTGCTTCAAGATACGGTAAACCGATACCGTAGTGTTCCATTTGCCATCAAACCAATCCTTTTTAAAGCCAAATTCATAGTTGGTTCCTGTAAGCGGAGTGTTTTCTTTGCCACTTCTTAAAATACCAGTTTGAGGTACAAAAGATTGATCATAAACAGCATAAATAGAGGTTGATTGGTCTACTGAGTAACTCAATCCAAATCTAGGTGTTACCTTTCTGCCTATGTTGGGCTTACCGCCGTAGGTAGATTGGTTAACGTAGGTGTATCTACCAGCTAAAGTTAATCTTAACCTATTATCGAAGAAACCCAACTCGTCTTGTATGTAGGCGCTTAAGTACTTTTGATCTATCAAACCTCCAGCTGCGGTGGCTCTTTCTTTTAAGCTTTTGGTTCTATCGAAGTTCGGGTATCCATTAGCCGGGAAACCATAATTCGGGTTGTAGACATTGAATGGAGCTGATACTAAATCTAAATCATGTGATTGTCCCCAGTCTGCTAGATAATCTTTTTTGCCGCCATCAAAACCTGCCAAAATTCGGTGTACGATGCCGCCGGTATTCGCTTTTCCGTTGATAAAAAACTGAGCCAATTTCATGGTGCTTTCTGCATCCCAAATACCTACATTCCTGACGATGGTATTGTTGGTATACACCGCTGAAGGCCAAGAGCTGTAGCCAACTTGTAAATATTTGGAGTAAGCTACTTGTGCAGTGGCTTTCCAAGTATCGCTGAAGTTGTGCTGTAAATTTATAAAAGCACTGTGGTCGTTAATTTTTGTATCGGGCAGTCCAGGCTGCGTGAATGTAAAATCTCTAGGCAAAGTGGCATAGCCATTCGGACTAAAGATGTAGTAAGAACCTACTTCAGTCATTTTAGCATTTTGTAGGGCGTACTCCGCAGTAATTTTGGTTTTTCTCGTTAACTGATAACTTAAAGATGGAGCGAAAGTGTATCTGTCATTTTTCTCGAAAGGCCTAAAAGAGCCTTTGGTTTGTGCCGCGGCGTTTAACCTGAAAAGCAGCTTACCATCAGCAGTGATTTTGTGGTCAAAATCCACGGCTGTGCGGTATAAATCAAAGCTTCCCAAAGTAAATGATACTTCACCTTTATTGATGCCTGTTGGCTTCTTGGTGACTACGTTGTAAAGTCCGCTAGGGTCGCCGTTGCTCAGCATAAAGCCAGCCGGACCTTTTACAAATTCGATGTGATCAACAAAACTCATATCCTCAGTTAATGGTCCCCAGTAAGAGTTTACGAAGTTGAAGCCATTACGCATAGCTTGCACTTGCGATCCACGCATTTTAACGTTGGTGTACAAGTCGCCCCAATGTTCGGATCTGGCAGCGCCACTCACATTTCGTAGCAAGCCATCGCTCATGCTAATGATTTGCTGATCTTTAATGATTTGATCGCTAATAGTTTGGATGTTTTGCGGTGCTTCTAGTAAGGGTTCGTTAAGGCGCAACGAAGCAGAGGGTAAACTAATTTTATATTTGTTCTTTTTGCCCGCAATGGTAACCTCCTGTAAAGCTTGATTGTTTTCTTTTAAGATGAAATTAGCGCTTATCGTTTCGTTGTTGCTGATAATGATACTTTTTTCTTGAGCCACAACACCGATTGCGCTTGCTTTAATGGTGTAATTGCCGGGCTTTAATCTCCCAAGCGAGTAATTTCCGTTATCGTCTGTTACAGTATTTTGATTATTTTCTTTTACTACTACGGTGATAAAAGCAGCCGGTAGTCCATCGGAGGTGGTTATTCGGCCCTTAATGGATCCGCTGTGTTGTGCA
The DNA here is from genome assembly GCF_965249885.1 of Pedobacter sp. Lineage (GTDB taxonomy): Bacteria > Bacteroidota > Bacteroidia > Sphingobacteriales > Sphingobacteriaceae > Pedobacter. The sequence goes on from NZ_OZ252254.1 coordinate 2,018,302, forward strand.
TAGGCAATGTAGCTCAGTAGGGTAAACGCAGTTAAAAAGTATAATCTTATTTTCATCTAATTATTATTTGGATTAATTCTAAACAGATGCAAAGAAACAATAGCTTTCTTTTAAATGCAAATTATTTTTAATTATTCTAAATAAAGATTGAGAGAAAGAATTACCTTAATGAGTGACGCATAGTAATAAGACCTAGCTTATCGGTGCATGAGGCACATGTAAGCTAGGTCTAAATGTAGATATGATCCGCTATTGAAGTAGCGTCAATTAAATGTGAAAAGGAATAGCTATCGGTAGGAAAAAAAGTATCTCTCCCACGTTAGGTAAGCGCAAATAAGCATGGCCAAAATAGGTAAATTGCGCAGAATGAAATAGGTAAGTTAGCCTATTGGTGCTTTAAGATTTGACCATTGAAAGGTCTTTCTAAATCGCTGCTAGGCGTAATTTTACCACCAGCAATAACAGTGTAGAAAATACCTTTAGCAAGTGTTTCGTTAACACTAGCTTTTACAGTTGCACCATTGGTAAGTTTAATTTCCAATACTTTAGCCCCTGGATCCACCGCAATAAAACTGCTGTATCCCTTGTACGCTTTGTTCGTGGTTAAACTTGTAGTGGCATCTTTTATCGCCAAATCTAAAGCCGGCGCATCTGGCGAAAGGTTAATGAAACGAACGTACGCTTTTTCGGTAGATGCATTGGAAAAATCATCAGTAAGCAACAAGCCATCAAAATTTCCAGTAGTTCCAGTTAAGTAAAGGGTAGAGAATATATTATTTCCAACTGCAATATTGCTTTTGGTGTATACGTTTGCAGTTTCGTTTGCAATGGTAAACTTCGCTTCGTAGGAGCCTTGTATAAGCTGAGTATATTTTACACCGCCTGCGTAAGGCAAGGCACTGGGATTTAATTTAGTTCCGTTAATGTACACATCGTAAGTAGTAAAACTAGGTGAGGTGTTGTAAACGCTGAAAGAGCCAATATTAGGAGTTTCTGTATCGTTTTTACCGCAAGCAGCGAGCAAAGCAACTACTAAAATGGCCAACGAGGTGTATAATGTTTTTAAAGAAAACTTGGTAAAAAGTGTATTCATGTCTAAAAAATGTAGGCCATCGTTACTGACAGCAATTAGTAATGGAATTCAAATATACAAATATTGGTTTTATCGCTCTGATATTGATGTTAAACTTTGTTAAAATGAAACTCATCGTTCTATAGCTATAACATAGTTACGAAAAACTAAACCTAAACGCTACATGTTTGTTAACATCATACGATGAGGGCGTTAAATAATCTTAAACAAAATGTAAAAAAATACGAATTGTATTGCACAACTCAATTTTTATTTAAACCTTTGCGCCACAATCGGTTCGGGAGGATTGATTTTTGATTAAAATGAGCAAACAAAATATCCATAAGCTAACTGTAATAGATGCCAAAAACATGGCAACTAATGGTTATTTTATTGAGCGTTTGCGACCCATATCTTACATTACCACTAGTCGGCAAATCTTTACGCCGAGGATTTAAGTCTTACCCCTAGGGAACTTAAACCCGTGAGGAATTGATCCTCAATAAAAACCCAATTAACAAGAATACCTTATTTTTTCGTTAAAGAATTAATGAACATTAACGATTTTATAGTGCAAGTCGCACTTCCTGAACATCGTGTTTTTGCTGAAGAAATAGTTGAAGAAATGGCTGAATCAGCAAAGGCTAGAGGGACAGGTATCGCTAAACGGACACCAGAATATGTTGCTGGCAAGATGCAGGAGGGAAAGGCCGTTATTGCTTTTCACAAAGATGGCACTTGGGCGGGATTTTGCTACATCGAAACTTGGAGCCACGGGCAATTTGTAGCCAACTCGGGCTTAATTGTGAGTCCTAAATATCGCAAAGCAGGTTTAGCGAAATCAATCAAGGAAGCAGTTTTTGCTTTGTCAAGAAAGCTCTATCCTAAAGCAAAAATTTTCGGTTTGACCACTGGATTGGCTGTGATGAAAATCAACTCTGATTTAGGTTACGAGCCGGTTACTTACTCGGAGCTTACACAAGACGAAGAGTTTTGGAAAGGTTGTCAAAGCTGCGTTAACTTCGAAATTTTAAAAATGAAGGAACGCAAAAACTGTATGTGTACGGCGATGTTGTACGATCCGAAAGAGAAAAAACACGAAGCTGCGAAAGAATTTGCTGAAGAGCTGCAGAAAAAACCGAAGCTTTATGAACGTTTTATGCGCATTAAGCAGCGTTTAATCGAGAAAAATAAAGGCGGCGACCTAAAATCACTATTGATATTTTTGGCGTTGATAAATAAATAAAATTGAAATAGAGTGTCGTCATTGCGAGGTACGAAGCAACCCTAAAGCGAAAGTATTACACGTTGTAAGATTGCTTCGTACCTCGCAATGACGAGAGTACCATTAAAATAAATACAAGATGAAGAAAAAAGTTGTTTTAGCATTTAGCGGAGGTTTAGATACCTCATTCTGTTGCATTCATTTAACTAAGGACAGAGATTTAGAAGTCCATTCAGTAGTGGTAAATACTGGCGGATTTTCTGAAGAGGAGCTAAAGGAAATTGAAGCACGGGCTTATGCTTTAGGTGTAACGTCGCATGCTGCGGTTGATGAAACCGAAAACTATTACAACGATAGCATCAAGTATTTGATTTTTGGTAATGTATTGAAAAATGCTACTTATCCATTATCGGTAAGTGCAGAGCGTGTATGCCAAGCCACCGCCATAGCTAATTATGTAAAGAAAATTGGTGCGGATTATGTAGCTCACGGTAGTACCGGTGCGGGTAATGATCAAGTACGTTTCGATATGATCTTTAATATCTTGATTCCAAATGTGGAGATCATTACACCAATTAGAGATTTGAAATTATCCCGCGAAGCGGAAATTGAATATTTAGCTAAGCATGGCGTAGAATATACTGCTGAAAAGGCTAAGTACTCGATCAATAAAGGTTTATGGGGAACATCAGTAGGCGGTGCAGAAACATTGACATCAAACAAAACCCTACCTGAAAGTGCTTGGCCAACGCAAGTAACGGAAACCGAAGCGAAGCAAGTAGAGCTAACCTTCGAAAAAGGGGAGTTGGTAGCAGTTGATGGCGAGAAGTTAGCACCGGTGAGGGCAATTCAGAAATTACAAGCTATTGCAGCGCCTTTTGGTGTTGGTAGGGATATTCACGTTGGTGATACGATTATTGGCATTAAGGGTCGTGTAGGCTTCGAGGCAGCAGGACCGATGGTGATCATTAAAGCACACCACGCATTAGAAAAACATACTTTAACCAAATGGCAGTTAAGCTGGAAAGAAAACTTATCCTCATTTTACGGTAACTGGTTGCACGAAGGTCAATTCCACGATCCAATTATGAGAGATATGGAAGCTTTCTTAACTTCTACGCAGAGTACTGTAAATGGAAAAGTGTTTGTTGAGTTGTTGCCTTATCGTTTCCATATTGTAGGCATCGAAAGTGCTAACGATTTAATGAGCAATAAATTTGGAAGCTACGGCGAAATGAACAACGCTTGGAGCGGTGAAGATGTAAAAGGATTCTCTAAAATTTTCGGTAACCAAGTGATGATTTGGCATAAAGTGAATTCGGAGAAGTAGAAGGTTAAAAAAGAACAGCGTCATTGCGAGGAACGAAGCAATCTTACAACTTTAGTAAGTATTTATCGCTTTAGGATTGCTTCGTTCCTCGCAATGACGAAAATTAAAGCTAAACTAATGAAAATAAAGGCAGGAATTATTGGAGGAGCAGGTTACACAGGCGGCGAAATGCTGCGTATTTTGGTGAATCATCCACAAGTAGAAATTGCTTTTGTAAATAGCAGCAGTAACGCTGGCAATCTAATTTCAGACGTACATACCGATTTACTTGGCGATACTGATTTGAGATTTACAGACCAGATCTCTCCAGATATTGATGTGCTTTTTCTTTGCGTGGGGCATGGCGATGCGAAGAAGTTTTTGGAAGCAAATCCAATCGATGAGCGAATTAAAATCATCGATTTATCACAGGACTTCAGATTAATTCAAAATTCAAAATTCAAAATTCAAAATTTGGAAAGAGAGTTCATTTACGGACTTCCGGAGTTGAATAAAGACAAAATTGCTTCGACACAAAATATTGCTAATCCGGGTTGTTTTGCTACTTGTATTCAGTTGGGTTTGTTGCCATTGGCTTCAAGAGGTTTGTTGCAAAGCGAGGTACATATCAACGCTACTACGGGCTCAACAGGAGCAGGGCAAAGTTTGAGCAAAACTTCACATTTCAGCTGGAGAAACAATAATCTTTCGGTTTACAAAGCTTTTGAACATCAGCACCTCAATGAAATTGGAGAAAGCTTAGTTCAACTACAAGGTGAAGTGAAAGAGGCGCTGAACTTCATCCCACAACGTGGCGATTTTACCAGAGGAATTTTAGCGGCCATGTATACGGAAAGTGATTTAACGGAGGAACAAGCATACGAACTTTACGAAAGCTATTATGCCAATCACCCTTTCACTCATGTAAGTCGGAAAAATATTGATTTAAAGCAGGTAGTAAATACCAACAAATGCCTAATTCACTTAGAGAAACACGGCAATAAATTATTTATCATCAGCATTATTGATAACCTTTTAAAGGGCGCCAGCGGCCAGGCAGTTCAGAATATGAACTTAATGTTTGGCTTGGAACAAACAACCGGTTTGCGCTTAAAGGCAGCGAATTTTTAAAAATTACAGTGGACGATAAATTCCAAAATAAATATAGAATTCCGTCAAATCGTTTACAAGGTTTTGATTACAGTTCGCATGGACTGTATTTTGTGACCATTTGTACCAAAGACCGCATTCATTATTTTGGTAATATTTCCCCCGTAGAGACGGATAATTATCCGTCTCCAAACCAGAATAATATGCGCCATTATCCGTCTCTACGGTTAACGCAAATTGGTCAAATTGCAAATGATTTTTGGCAAGAAATTCCAAAGCACTATCCATTTGTAGAATTAGATGAATTTGTAGTCATGCCTAATCATTTACATGGAATTTTATTTTTTAACCGCCCAGAGAAGTCTGATTGGACTGAAAATAAGTTCGGAAGTCAATCACAAAATTTAGGAGCAGTTATTAGGGCCTTTAAAGCATCTGTAAAACGGTATGCAAATAATAACCAAATAGAGTTTGATTGGCAAACCAGATTTCATGACCGGATTATACGGGATGATAGGGAATTACGAGCCGTCCGGCAATATATTATTAACAATCCTGAAAAATGGGCAAATGATGATTTGAACCTAGCCCGTAGAGCCACATAATGATGTGGCTTATGTAAAAAAACAAGAGAGTCGCACTTGTGGGGCTCATTAAATATGTTATTTAAAAAAAGCCGCATTGTAATGCGGCTCTACACAAACGATATAAAAATGAACTTATACGACGTATACCCATTAAACAATATAGAAATCACAAAAGCATCTGGAAGCAATGTTTGGGATGCTAACGGACAAAAATATTTAGACCTGTATGGCGGTCATGCGGTAATTAGCATTGGCCATACCAACCCACATTATGTGCAACGTTTAACTGAGCAGTTGAATAAAGTTGGATTTTATTCTAACTCTATAAAAATTCCTTTGCAAACACAGTTGGCGGAGAAATTAGGACAGGTTTCAGGAAAAACCGATTACCAGTTATTTTTATGTAACTCGGGAGCCGAAGCCAACGAAAATGCACTAAAACTGGCATCGTTTTACAATGGAAGAAAGAAAGTGATTGCTTTTAAAGGAGCTTTCCACGGCCGTACATCTCTAGCTGTTGCCGCTACTGATAATCCGAAGATCGTTGCACCAGTGAACGAAACCGAGAACATCATATTCTTGCCTTTCAACAATGAGCAAGCATTGGCTGAAGAATTTGCGAAACATGGAAATGAAATCGCTGCGGTAATCATCGAAGGCATCCAAGGTGTTGGCGGAATTAAGGAAGCCTCAAAAAGTTTCTTGCAAAAAATCCGTTCGATTTGCGATGAGTATAATGCGGTTTATATTGCTGATAGCGTACAATGTGGCTACGGCAGAACCGGCTTGTTCTATTCGCATGATTGGGCAGGTGTTGAAGCAGATATTTACACCATGGCAAAAGGAATGGGCAACGGGTTTCCAATTGCCGGAATTTCCATTGCTCCAAAATTTAAACCATGGCACGGGCAATTGGGCACCACTTTTGGTGGCAACCATTTAGCCTGTGCAGCGGCATTAGCAGTGCTAGAAGTAATCGAGAAAGATAACTTGATGAAAAATGCCGAAGAAGTGGGGACTTACTTAATTGAGCAATTACAGAAGTTTGAGCAAGTGAAAGAGGTGCGTGGTAGAGGTTTAATGATTGGTATTGAGTTACCTGAAGAATTAGCTCACGTTAAAAAGGATTTGTTGTTTAAACATTTCATCTTTACCGGAGAAGCTAAACCCAATGTAATTCGCTTATTGCCAGCCTTGAATTTAACAAAGGAACACGCTGATGAGTTTTTGGAGGCATTCGGTAAATTAGTAAAGTAAAACAAACCGACCCGTCATTGCGAGGCACGAAGCAATCTTAAAGCAGCATGCCTTACTAAAGTTGTAAGATTGCTTCGTGCCTCGCAATGACGACATTGATAAATTGATGAGGTTAAAGCAATGTTGATTGGCCTCTTGAATAAAATTAGACAGTAAACTAGGAAAGGCTTTTTGCTTTCCGCTTTTAACTTTTTGCTTAAGATGAAATTATTCTCTTCCGTAAATGATGTAACCGACATCAAACAATTAGTAGCAAGTGCTTTAGCACTCAAGGCAAATCCGTATGCGCATAGCGATTTAGGTAAAAATAAAACGCTAGGACTTGTATTTATGAACCCTAGCTTGCGCACCCGTTTAAGCACCCAAAAAGCAGCTCTTAATTTAGGGATGAATGTAATGGTGATGAACATGGATAAGGAAGGCTGGGCTTTAGAAACACAAGACGGCGTAATTATGAACGGCACTACGGTTGAGCACATACGTGAAGCGGCGGCAGTTATGGGCGAATATTGTGATATTTTGGGCTTACGTTCATTTCCGAAACTACAAAATAGAGAGGAAGATTATAACGAGGAGTTCTTCAATAAATTTGTGAAATTTTGTGGTGTACCGGTAGTTAGCTTAGAAAGTGCAACTCGACATCCTTTACAAAGTTTAGCAGATTTGATCACCATTCACGAAACTTGGGAACCTTACCGAGTGGAAGCAAAAGCCAAGCCTAAAGTGGTACTGGCTTGGGCTCCACACATTAAGCCTTTGCCACAGGCAGTGCCAAATTCTTTTGCAGAGTGGATGTGCAGAGCTCAAGCAGAAGGAATGGTGGATTTTACGATTGCTCAACCAGAAGGTTTTGAATTGGAAGAAAGCTTCACACCTGGTGCTAAGATCTCCTATAATTTAGATGAGGCAATAACTGATGCGGATTACGTTTACGTAAAAAATTGGAGCAGCTATAAAGATTATGGTCAATTGTTAGATTTTCCCGATGGATGGATGATGAACAACGAAAAATTGAAGCTAACCAGTAACGCAAAAGTGATGCATTGTTTGCCTGTTCGCCGTGATTTGGAATTAGCTTCTGAAATATTGGATGGGCCAAATTCCTTGGTTATTCACGAAGCGGGCAACAGATTATGGTCGGCACAAGCAGTGTTGAAAGCAATGCTGGAGGAGTTGTAAACTCTTTTCGTCATTGCGAGGAACGAAGCAATCTTACAACAGTGGGTGGATTAACTTTGCTGCCACATTGGGATTGATTTCTTCGCCACTCGTAGTAGCACTTGGCACTGAAAATACAAAAATGTATGATTGGAAAAGGTGGTTATGTTTATATTATGACAAACGAATTCAATAGCGTTTATTATACTGGTATTACTTCTGATTTAAGACACAGAGTTTGGCAACATAAAGATAACTTCTACCAAAATAGTTTTACATCAAAATACAAATGCTACAAACTTGTCTACTTCAAGTTCTTTCCAAGCATTGAAGAAGCCATTAATGAAGAAAAAAGAATTAAGGGAGGTAATAGACAACAAAAAATAAATATCATAACAAGTCTAAATCCTTCATGACTAGACTTGTTTGACGACTTGAACTAATAAGCGATAAACTAGTGAACGATTTAAGATTGCTTCTCCGAATTATCGGAGCAAGCAGTTCCTCGCAATGACGAAATATGATATTATGCAAAAACTAAAACACGAACAGATACAATACATCGAATTCCTATCGGCAGATATCAACCGAGCAAAGGATTTTTACACCAAATGTTTTGGTTGGAAGTTTACCGACTATGGGCAAGACTATACATCATTTGAAGGCGAGTACGTTGATGGCGGATTTACGACAGGTAAACCAGTTAGCGGAACTGTTTTGGTAATACTTTATTCATCAGACCTTGAAGCTACTTTGGAAAAAGTATTGGCTGCTGGCGGAAAAATTGTGAAAGATATATTTAGCTTTCCTGGCGGTAGACGTTTCCAATTTACCGACCCTGACGGCTATGAATTGGCAGTTTGGTCAGAATAGAATTTGGCAACATTATAACTTTAAAACGTTCCAACCTTTCAACAACCTAACAAAAATTTATGCAAAAACTAACCATCGTTAAAATTGGCGGAAACGTTATTGATAATTCCGAAAACCTACATCATTTTTTGGAGGATTTCACTCGCTTAGAAGGGCCTAAAATCCTTATTCATGGTGGAGGTAAGATTGCGACCGAAACCAGTGCTTCTTTAGGTATTGAAGCCAAGATGATAGATGGGCGTAGGATTACCGATATTGCCACTTTGCGTGTGGTAACTATGGTGTACGCCGGGCTAATCAATAAAAATATTGTGGCGCAGTTGCAAGCTAGGGGAGCTAATGCAATAGGCCTAACAGGTGCGGACGGAAATATCATTAAAGCCAAAAAGCGACCAATTATAAAAGTGGCTCCAAAAGAGGGAGAGTTAGAGGGAACGGAAATTGACTATGGTTTTGTGGGCGATTTGGATGAAAGTTCGGTTTCTGTATCATCGTTAACAAACCTGCTGCAAGCCGGATTTGTACCTGTATTTTGTGCCATTACCCACGATGGAGAAACGCAATTGTTGAACACCAATGCGGATACTATTGCATCAGCGGTGGCGGTGGCCATGTCGAGCGTTTATGAAACACATTTGGTATATTGCTTTGAGAAAAAAGGTGTGCTGAAAGATGTAAACGATGAAACAACGGTGGTAAGAGAAATCCGTTCAACTGATTTTGAACATTTAAAAGCTGATGGAACCGTGGCTGGAGGAATGATTCCCAAATTGCACAATGCTTTTGAAGCCATCAATAAAGGCGTGGTCTCGGTTTATATTGGCAAAGCCGATGAGTTGACTGAGATCGAAAAAGGGAGTTTTGGCACTAAGCTGTTGAAGTAGGTAGACTAGTTCGTCATTGCGAGGCACGAAGCAATCTTAAGGCGAATGATTGGATAGCTTACCCATCGTTGTAGGATTGCTTCGTGCCTCGCAATGACGGGATTAAGTTGAGTTTGGAGGTAAATAGCAAAGGCTGTTAGTTCTAAACCTGATAGTAGCGAAAATACTTTTTTTAGCAAAAGCTTTCGTTATCTGTCATGCTGAGCTTGTCGAAGCATTGTGAGCGATGAAATGTGCTTCGACAAGCTCAGCATGACAAGAAGTTAAAAAAGATTGTAGCGAATAGCGGGACGAACGATAAAAAGAACTACTGCCACTGCTTTTCAAATACTTCGCCTTCGCTCAGTATGACATTATAAATATTAATCCGTGTAATTATAAAATCGGTGTAATCAAATGAATAAAAAAATAACCATTATCGGTAGCGGAAACATCGGACTTTCACTAGCGAAAGGACTAGTGAACAAAACTTATTGCAAAGCCGAAAACATCACTTTAACGCGTAGGAATGTTAAACTGATGACCGAAGAAATTGCTGCTGGCTTTAACGTAAGCGACAATAACCTCACCGCGATTGAAGGTGCTGACATCATTGTTTTGGCAGTACTTCCGCAACAATTAAAAAAAGTGTTAACACAGTTGGCTCCGGCCGTAAATCCAGAAAAGCAGTTATTTGTATCTGTGATTTCGGGCGTTAGCTGTGCCGATGTACGCAAGGAGTTGGGCGATAATGTGCAGGTGATTAGAGCAATGCCAAATACAGCAATTTCAATAGGGCAGAGCATGACTTGCGTAGCTACAGATAATGCTTCGGAAGAGAATTTGAATGAAGTGGTGACTCTTTTTGAAACCGTTGGTGCTGTGGTAACCATTCAGGAAGATTTGATGACTTCAGCTACGGCTTTGTGTGCTTGTGGCATCGCGTTCTTTTTGCGCAGCATTAGAGCAGCTTCTCAAGGTGGTGTAGAGATTGGTTTCCATGCCCACGATGCTTTGAAAATGGCAGTGCAAACCGCAAAAGGAGCTGCTGATTTGCTTCTGCTCAATGCAACACACCCCGAAACTGAAATAGATAAGGTAACTTCGCCGAAAGGTTGTACCATTGCTGGGTTAAATGAAATGGAACATAATGGTTTCAGTTCGTCACTAATTAAAGGAATTAAGCTGTCGGCTAAAAAAGCTGGTGGACTTTATAATGAATAAAAGGATGTACGACGGGCGATTTTAGATTTACGATTATGAATAGTGAGACGTTAAAACAGCGAACAAAAGCATATTCTATTTCAATCGCTAAGCTAATTTCAAATTTGCCATATAACGTTATAAATAAAAATTATTCAAATCAATTAGTAAGATGTTCTAGTTCAGTTGGAGCAAACTATAGGGCTGCATGTAGAGCAAAATCAACTGCAGATTTCATAAATAAATTAAAGATAGTCGAAGAGGAGTAGATGAAACGAAGTTCTTTCTGGAGTTGTTGGAACGATTCAATCCTAATGAGAGAGAATTTATTCGAAGTAACTGGGATGAGGGAAATGAATTGTTATCGATAATAGTGGCATCAATAGTTACTATTCGCAGGAACGAACAAAATCGTAAATCGTAATTCTAATATCGTAAATAGAATGATTGAAAAACTAATTAAAGAAAGTACGGAATTGTTGCGGGATTTAATCCGCATTCAGTCTTTTAGTAAGGAAGAAGATAGAACCGCCAACTTAATTGCACAGTTTTTAGGTGAGCATGGAATCCAGACACACAGAAAACTTAATAATGTGTGGGCTTATAACAAGCATTTCGACGCTGCTAAACCTACAATTTTGCTCAATTCGCATCACGATACGGTAAAACCAAATTCGGGCTATACCCGAGACCCTTATGATGCTGCTATTGAAGATGGTAAATTGTTTGGTTTGGGCAGTAATGATGCTGGTGGTTGTTTGGTGTCGCTAATTGCTACTTTTCTATACTTCTACGAGCAGGAAGGTTTGAAATATAACTTCTGTTTGGCGGCAACAGCCGAAGAAGAAATCTCTGGAAATAACGGCTTGGAATTGGTAATCCCAGATTTGGGAGAGTTGGAATTTGCCATTGTTGGCGAGCCTACTGAAATGCATTTGGCCATTGCTGAAAAAGGATTGCTGGTAATTGATTGCACCGCACATGGAAAAGCGGGTCACGCAGCAAGGGAAGAGGGCGAAAATGCCATTTACAAAGCACTGCCTGATATCGAATGGTTCCGTACTTATCAATTTCCAAAAGTATCGGAGGTTTTTGGTCCGGTTAAAATGACGGTGACTATCATTAACGCTGGTTCGCAGCACAATGTAGTACCTGCCAATTGTACTTTCACGGTTGATGTTCGCGTAACTGATGCTTACACGAATGAAGAAGTGGTAGAAATTATTAAGCAGCATGTCAGTTGCGAAGTGAAACCTCGATCTGTACGATTGAAACCATCATCCATAGATAAAAACCATCCAATTGTGGTATCGGGTATAGCCTTAGGGAAAAACACTTATGGCTCACCAACTACGTCGGATCAGGCTTTATTGTCAATTCCATCTTTAAAATGCGGTCCAGGCTTTTCTGGTCGCTCGCACATGGCAGATGAATTTTTATACGTCGATGAAATAAGACAGGGCATTGAAGGCTATATCGCCATGTTAAAGCCAGTGGTGGGATTGTAGATTTTAGATTGACGAATTACAATTTGACTTAACACCTAAGCGTCATTGCGAGGAGGAACGACGAAGCAATCTTAAGGCGTTATATTTTTTTTCCGTTACGATACCCATCGAATGTGGTATGACGCACTAATTAACGGTACAAATAACTAAAGTGACAAACCAAAACCTGTCCCCAACCCTTCAAAACCGAAAAGTAATCTTACCTCTTTATGCCTAAGCGTCATTGCGAGGAGGAACGACGAAGCAATCTAAAGCGTTAGATTTTTTTGAGTTACGATAGCCAATCGGGTTGTGTATGCTGCACCAATGAATTACCGACATCATTAAAATCATGTTTGAAGAGTAATGCACATGTTAGCATCTTCATCAACATATCAAAAATTTAGACAACAAAATCATTTGAATTCAAATTTTGTTGTCTAAATTCGAGTATTAAAATCTCTTAATAAATATAACCAAGCAAGCTACAACGCTTATTTATCGAACATATAGATGTTCGAAGGTTCATTTTATTATCTAAATATTTATAAGAGATCATGACTAATCATCATCATATTGCCTTAATTGGCGGCACAGGAAAATCAGGAAAATATCTAACTAAAAAATTATTAAAGGAAGGTTTTAGTATAAAAATGCTATTGCGAAATCCTGATCGATTAGAGCTTCATCATCCAGCTATTGACAAAATAAAAGGTGACGCCAGAAATCCTGAAGATATAGAACGTTTACTACAAGGTTGCACGGCGGTACTGAGTACTCTCGGACAGCCCAAAGGCGAATCACCAATTTTTAGTACAGCTACTAAGAATGTCTTACATGCCATGAACAAACTGCAAATAACAAGATATATCGTAACAACAGGTTTGAGTGTTGACGTGCCAAATGATTATAAAAGCGAAAAGGTTCAACAAGCTAGCGATTGGATGCGTGTTAACTACGCTCCAACCACTAACGATAAGCAATTGGAATATGAAGTTTTGGCGCAATGTAGTGTAGATTGGACTTTAGTAAGACTGCCTTTAATTGAACAAACTGAGATAACCAAAGGAATTAAGGTAGATCTTGGTAATTGCCCTGGTGATCAAGTTAGTGCTGCGGATTTGGCTAACTTTATTGTTGAGCAATTGCAAAGTGAAGCATACATTCGGAAAGCACCATTTATTGCAAGCATATAAGTAGAAATGGCGGTTAATTGCCGCCATTTTACCATTTTCGTAAATATGATTAAGTTAGCGGGAAAGACTACATTTAATACAAGAAACTACTTTAAAAGAAATTAAACCCAACACCACGACAACTCCAAATGGACAATTTATCCCCAACCCTTCAAAACCAAAAAGTAATCTTACGTCCTTTGCAGCAAAGCGATGAAGATTTGCTTTGGCCGATTGCTCAGGAAAAGGCACTTTGGATTTATGGCCTTAAAGATTTAAGCATCCGAGAAAATCTACATCAGTATATCCAGTCTGCATTGGCTGATGGCGCTGCTGGAATTTGTGCAGTTTGGATAATTATAGATGCTGAATCTGGAAAAGTGGCAGGTTGTACTCGCTTAGCCGAGATTAGCTGGAAAGATGAACGCGGACAAATTGGCTGGACTTGGATCGGAAAGGAATTTCAAGGCACTGGTTTGAACAAAGCAATGAAATACGAAATCCTAAAATATGGTTTTGAAACTTTAGGTTTAAATCGAATTGAGCTCAAAGCCGATGAACGTAATGTACGATCTCGCAGAGCGATATTAAAGTTAGGCGCAACAGAGGAGGGAACGTTGAGGCAGCACATGAAAATAGCTGACGGCTTCATTCGCAATACGGTTTTTTACAGCATTTTAAAAAGCGAGTGGCCAGTAATAAAAGAGAGAATTAAAATTAGTTTTGATTAATAATAGACTTGTCGAGCTTAAAATGAAAAGTATTGGAATAGCAAGTTTGATCAAAATTCATTAGTTTCAGTCGGCACAAAGGAGCGAAGTTGCCCTCATATTCGATTAGTTTTGCAACAAGAATCTGCTTAGGCCCAACAACTATATTTTTAGCGAAAGTAAGGCATGTATCATAAGCAAATGCAGCTTTTTCAACGTCCTTCCATTTTCCTGATTTATCTTGATATTGCATTACTATACTTCTCAAATAGTTGAAATGTCCCAAAAATAAAGTAGAGTCGCTTCGATTTTGCAGAATAATGGCATAAGCTGGCTCTTTTATAATGGAGTCCACTCGTTTAGCAAAAGTATCATCGCCTGTACGATAGCTTTCGAAAATCGTAAGGTTATTTAGTTTGATAGAAGTATCTACAGTGAGCGTTACTTCGTCAAGACTCCTTAATACAAAATCTTGAAAATTTTTATTTTCTCCATGGCTAGGAAGCTTTTCTCCCAAGTGAATAGTGTCTTGTAACGGACCAGTATAATAAACCGGATAGTATCTTATTTGAGTATCCTTTTTCCTAGGTTTTAGCGTAGTGTCTAGCGATACAGAATCAATAAATACCGTTTCATGGAAGTGCTGTACGTTAAATGGCTTTCTACAAGATATGCAGCCAACTATGGCAATTAGGGATATCAGAAATCTGTTCATAAAGCTTAGATGACCTGTAGAAGCTATTTCCATACCAAATAAAAAAAGCGGTGAAACTTCACCGCCCTTTCGTTAGTTTTCAGTTTCTTCAAAAGCCCTAGTTTCTAGGTGTTTCTCCATATCTAAACGGTTAACTCCTTTGCTCCACCACTCAGGAGCTGGTTTGCCTTTCAACATGTAATCGAAATACTCCATCATACGTACTGCATAATCTTTACGATTTGGCAATTTAGCGATACCGTGATTTTCACCTTTGTAGGTAATCATTACCACAGGTTTGTTCAATCTTCTTAAACCATTATAGTACTCGATACCTTGAGTGAAATCAACAGCACCATCTTTATCGTTATGAAGTAATAATAAAGGCGTTTGCACCTTTTTGATGTGATAAATAGGAGAGTTGCGGGCAAAAGCATCCCAGTTATCCCAGTAACCTGGCGTTAAACGGCCTTGGCTAGCTTCAAAAATGGCTTGGTTGGTACCGCCGCTGTTCCAGTAGATTAAGCTGTACATGCTAATCATGTTGGTTAACGGCGCACCAGCAGCAGCAGCTTTAAAAATGTTAGTTTGCGTAATCAAGAACGAAGTTTGGTAACCTCCCCACGAGTGCCCATGAATAGCCACATTTTTCTCGTCAACAATGCCAGTAGCAATAGCAGCTTTAACTGCAGGCACTACGCAGGCTACTGCCGACATGCCAGGATCGTTCAATTTGTATTTGATATCTGGCATAAGTACTGCGTATCCGTTGCTTAGGTACATTGCAGCATTAAAACCTCCGCCCGGGAAACTTGGCATGCTGTAGTTATTTAAGCCGTCTGTTAAACGTTCGTAGATATAAGTAATGGTTGGGTAAGATTTCCCTTTTTCGTAGTTTGCTGGCAGATATAAGGCTGCTTGTAAAGTATCTCCATGTGCGCTAACGTAATCAATCAGCTTAACGCCGGTAGTCCACGCATATTTAGCTTGGTCAGGGGTGTTGGTGTTTACCGCTTTTGCATTGCTTAAATCAGCCGATGCGCTGCTGTAAATAATTGGTGATTGGGCATAGTTGCTCTTACTGAAAGCAAAAACCTTGGCATTTTCAGCTTTAGTAAGCTGGTTGTAAGCGTTGGCATCGGTAAATAAAACCTGTATTTTCGATTTTCCTGCCGGAAGCAAGCCAAGTCCCATGTCTTTGGTTTTGGTATTGAAAACAGTGAAGTATTGATCTTTGCTTAAATCAGTCCCTTTTTCCTCCGTGTAAATTCTATTTCTACCGTATACCTGCATTTTTTTGCTTTTCCAATTATCGCTTAATGCGGTAACCGATTTGCCATCGGCAGAAATTTTCCAAAGATCGTAGTTGTCCATGACCAACGCATATTTCGAATCAGCCGACCAGCCGTAATTTGAGGTAGCAGGTTTATTCACGTTGTGATCATCCAACTGATCAACAAATGAAGCGTTAATTTTTCCGGTTAAATTTGCTTTCTGGCCATTCTCAAAATTAATGCTATAAAACACGCCATCTACATAATAACTCGCTATTTTGCCATTTGGAGCCACGTTTAAACGGCCACCATTAGTAGCATACATTTTTTCGAACAATAGTTTCTTACTTCCAGATTTAAGATCAATTAGATAGATGTCGGTATAACTTTGTCCATCCAAATTGCCCATCAGTTCATACTTGCTGTTGTCGTAACCAATGGCGTAAAGTTGTTTTGGCGCAACCATTACAGAACGCATTATGCTATCCGCTAATTGAGTGAATTTTTTGTCCGCAACGCGATAAGAACTTACATAACTAAAGTTTTTATCTCTCATTTCTTGAGTTTGTTGTGCAGATTGCAAGCGCCTATCTTGCCAGTTCCAAATGATCATGTCTGGCTTTTCAATATCGTCTTTTTTAGCTTCTGCTACTGGCGCTGGTTTTGTTTTAGCTTTTGCAGTACTATCTAATTTTACATCAGGTTTTGCTTTAGCGGCAGTATCAGCTTTTTTATCTTCCTTGGCAAGCAAGGTATTGATGCCAAAAAATAAAGTGCTTTGGTCTTCCGACCAATAAGGCGTTGCGTTAGTGTTAATACCCATTCCTTTAGGGAAATTAGTATCATCAACGCCGTTATAAATTACTTTTGCGGTTAAGTCGCCATTAATTTTATTGATGCCGATAACGCTCCAAACATCATCCTTATATTTTTCATTTTTGTTAGATTTTAACAATGCAAAAGCAGTTCCCTCGTCATTCCAGTTAATGCTTTTGTAAGTTGCTTTGTCATTATCCAATGCCGTAGTGGTTCCGGTCTTCATGTCTCTCAAAAAAACGCCGTTACCATTTTGCCCGTTCGCATCTACAGTGTAAGCCAGTTTATCACCCGCTTTGTTAAATGCGTATTCGCTAACATTACCTAAGTTGAAGCTCTTTTTACTCGCTAAATGATAAAGGAGCATGTCAGTCCCTTTGGCCGCATCTTTATCTTTTGGTGCACTCTCCAAAGCAGCAAATTGAATAGCAATCCAGTCGGAAGCCTCGCCAGCGAAAGCAAAGGATCTTACCCTTTCAAAACTTGTTTGTTTATCATCTGCTAAATTTACAATAGTTAACTTATCGTAAAGCGGCTTCATCGTTTTTTTTGCGGCCTTTACTTCAGCATCTTTTGCGGACACTTTAAAAGCAGCATATTTCGAGTTTTTGGAGAAGGTAGCCATGGTTGGAGTGGCACCAATAGCATAGCTTCTGCTTAAAGTGTCAAAAGTTTTTTTGATGATGAGTTTCAAATCTCCCTCTGTTGGTCCGGTAGCCCAAGCGGTCCATTGGCCATCAGCAGAAAGTGCGCTGCCTCGGTTATAGTTCCATTTAGAAACGTCTTTCCAAGTTAAGGCAGGTTTAACTTGTGCAATGGCTTGAGTGGCCAATCCGCCAAGTAAGAATAGCGCTAAAGTTATTTTCTTCATAATTTGTAATTAGTGGTTACACAAATGTAGAGTAATAATTGGAAAATCGCTATTTGTAAATGCAACAATGTTTCAATTTTAATATCTCTATTGTGCTCCTTATTCTTGAGGTAATTATTGTATTTTTGCAGGAATTTAAAACAGCGGCTTTGTCATTCTAAGCATAGCGATAAATCTAATAAATAGAACTCTGCTAGGCTGGAATGAAAATGCGTGTAAAACAGGACGTAAGCGATGAAAATTTGGCAAAAGAATATTGATGTAAACCAATTTGTAGAAAATTTCACTGTAGGGAAAGACAGGGAATTGGATTTGCAAATGGCGAAATTTGATGTGTTGGGATCTTTAGCACACACGGAAATGCTACAAACCATCAATTTGCTTACTGCTGATGAGCTTACGGAAGTGCAAGCTGCTTTGAAGGAGATTTACAAGGAGATAGAAGCAGGTAGTTTCGTAATCGAAGATACCGTAGAAGATGTACACTCCCAGGTAGAGTGGTTGTTAACCCAACGCATAGGAGAAGCTGGAAAGAAGATTCATAGCGGGCGCTCACGCAACGATCAGGTTTTGGTGGATTTAAAACTGTATTTCCGTAGTTGCATTGAGGAAATGGTGGGTAATACCGAAGCGTTGTTTAACCAGTTGATCAACTTAAGTGAAACACATAAAGATAAGTTGCTGCCGGGCTATACGCACTTACAGATTGCCATGCCATCATCTTTCGGTTTGTGGTTTGGTGCTTACGCTGAAAGTTTGGCTGATGATATGGAGTTAATGCTTGCCGCTTGGAAAATCACTAACAAAAATCCTCTAGGTTCTGCTGCGGGCTATGGTTCTTCATTTCCTTTAAATAGAACTTTAACTACCCAGCTTTTAGGTTTTGAAAGCTTAAATCACAACGTAGTTTATGCCCAAATGGGTCGTGGCAAAACTGAGCGAATTTTAGCACAGGCCATGTCGTCAGTGGCGGCAACGTTGGCCAAAATGGCAATGGATGTTTGTTTGTTCATTAATCAAAACTTTGGTTTTATCAGTTTCCCATCCGAGTTGACCACCGGTAGCAGTATCATGCCACACAAGAAAAACCCAGATGTTTTCGAGCTGATCCGTTCTCGTTGTAATAAAATTCAGGCTTTGCCTAATGAAATTGCCATGATGACCACCAATTTGCCTTCGGGATATCATCGCGATTTACAGTTGCTGAAAGAGAATTTGTTCCCTGCATTTATCTCGTTGAATGAATGTTTGGAAATCGCCACATTTATGCTCCAGCACATCAGCATTAAAGACGATATTTTGAAAGATAAAAAGTACGATTACCTATTTAGCGTGGAGGTAGTTAACGAACTAGCGTTAAATGGTATGCCTTTTAGAGATGCCTATAAATTAGTTGGTCAGCAAATTGAAACGGGTACTTTTAAACCAATGTACGAAGTAAAACACAGTCACGAAGGCAGCATAGGCAATTTGATGAATGATGAAATAGCTGCGGGAATGAACCATACTTTAAGTCAGTTTGGCTTCGAACAAGTTAATCAAGCCATTCAAAATCTATTAAGATAACCGTATTAAGTTGAAATTCTAGTCTGCCTTGGATAATTTATTTTTTAATGACACAGTTTGCTTTGAATGTAACAGAAATGTTATAGTTTTGTGCTGCTAATTTTAACACACAAATGCTAGCTAACCAAACTGTTGTGAAAACGGGAAGTAAAAAGTATGCTCAATGGGCATTAGGCCTATGGCTTTCTATTTCCATTTATTGCTTTATCCAATCTATATTGAGGCATAGGCTCAACAACTATCTAATTTTTGAAAATACATTTTTCAATTTAATTGGAGAGAAGTCATTGTATAATGCCTATCCCACCGTTCACGATGATGCCAATCACTACGGACCAATATTTGGATTGTTTATTGCGCCATTTGCGATGTTACCTAGGTGGTTAGGTTTCATGTTATGGAATATCTTCAACTGTTTGATGCTTTTTTGGTCTATAAAGTCCATTAAACTTCCTAATAAGAACCTCATTTATTTTATTGCGCTACCATGCTTGGCATCTTCTATGTTGAGCCAACAGTTTAATCCGGCTACGGCAGCATTTATTATTTTAACATATACGCTGAGGGATAAACACAACGGCTTTTGGTCCGCTTTTCTAATTGCGTTGGGTACGATGATTAAGCTCTACGGTATTGTGGGTTTAGCTTTTTTCTTCTTTATCAAAGATAAAAAGTCATTCATCACCTATCTAATCATGTGGTTTTTGATTTTGTTCTTTTTACCGATGCTAGTTTCATCGCCCACTTACATTGTACAATCTTATAAAGAGTGGTCAATATCTTTGGCAGCCAAAAATGCGACTAACATCGGCTCGTTAACTAATGATATTTCTATCATGGGCTTTGTGCGGAATATGGTCAGTAGACCAATGTCCAATACGCCATTTTTGATTGTAGGCTGTTTGATGTTTGCACTGAGCTACCTCAACTTTTCAAAGTATAAAGATGAGCGATTTCAGCTGTTAATTTTGGCTTCTGTGTTGATTTTTCCGGTGTTGTTTAGTTCAGGGTCGGAAGATTGCACCTACATTGTAGCCATTGCAGGTGTTGGCATTTGGTATTTATTGAGCGATAAAGGTGTTTGGCGGACAATTTTATTGGCGGCAGTGATATTGGTGTCCTTTGATTTTCCTTTAATGGTATTTCCAGATTACACAACGCTACATCCGTTTGCTATTAAGATGATTAGCGTACCGTATTTTTTGGTGTGGTTAAAAATATTAGCTGCCACGTTCAAATTACGCAGTGCTCCAGAAGTGCAGTTAGCAGCTGATCAGCAAAAAACAGTTTTACTTTAATTCAATTTCGGCCCTGCCCATTTGAAAACCATCTGCATACAAAAAGATGGCATAAACACCTTTTATGAAAGTTTTAGGATTAATCCAATCGATTTTGTACCTAGTTTCATCGTTATTGTAGGAAATCTCTATAGCGTCACTGTATTGCATTTGTTGGCCATCAGCTTCAAACATGTTATTCTCGTTGGCAATTAAGTTCCCTGCTGGATCAATTACCCTCAAATAGATTTTATGGTAGGTTTTCTCAGCAAGTTCATTGGGAGCTATCGCAAAATCAATAGTTAATTTGTTAGTAGAATTTGCTTTGGTAACCACCGAAGTTTTGCCATTATCTTTCACCTTATAAGCAACAATGCTAATATTGGATGCCTTTAGAGAAGAACCAGCTTTAATTTTCTTGTTAAGATTTCGATTTTCGCGACGTAGATTTTCTGCCTGCTCGTTATAGTTGCTCAAGCTAGATTTTAAGCTGTCTCTTTCTGTTTTCAAATAGGAGTTTTCTTGCTCTAAAATGGCAATTTGATTGTTATAGCTTTTAACAAAGTCACGAAGCGTATTGATCTGTTTGTGAGCTTCGTCCAACTCTTTCTGCGTAAGCTCGCCTTTTTTTAACGCTAGCTTGAGTTCAGCAATTTTATTTCTTGCAAGTTTCTGCTCTTCAATTAGGCGATCGTTCAGCGTCACATTAAGCAGGTTAACCCTGTCTAATTCTACCTCAATTTTCTCAACCTCAAGTTTTAAGCGGTCTTTTTCCGTACTAATGGTTACAAACCTGTTGCTTTGCTGCTGATCTTTAAAATATAAATAACCATTTATGCCCAGCAATGCTGCAATAACAATGATTAAGAAGTAAACTTTATTCCGATCTACCTTGTTATCCACGGCGTTTTCTTGTGTTTGCATCTTGTGTTTTAATCTCCAAAAAGTAAAGTTGCAGCGTTAATGTAAATGCTAACTTAGCAAAAAATCTAAAAATGTATAAAAATAATGTCACTTTTGTATGCAAAGACGAAAACGTACGTTAACCTTTATAGCTTATCACCAAATTGTTTGTACATGCCCAAAATCTCGCTTAAGCAACTTTTTTTAATATCATTCCTACTTTTAATAGTTGTAATATCAGTTAACGCTCAAAGCGAAATAAAAATTGCGCCGAAGCGTGAGTTTAGAGGAGTATGGATAGCGACGGTTACTAATATCGACTGGCCGTCCAGACCTGGGCTAAGTGTTGACCAGCAGAAGCAAGAGCTAATTGGTATTTTGGAACAACATAAGAAACAGGGTTTAAACGCAATTTTGTTACAAATTAGACCTACGGCAGATGCAGTTTACGCTAAATCACGAGAGTTGTGGAGCCACTGGTTAATGGGTAAGCAGGGCTTGGCACCAGCCGAAGGTTATGATCCATTAGCTTTTGCCATTAAAGAAGCCCACAGTAGGGGCATGGAATTACATGCTTGGTTTAACCCTTATCGAGCTACGATGTCAGCTAGATCGGTTACTAACCCAGAGCATATCACTAACAAACAGCCAGAGTTATTTTATACCTACGGTGGACAAAAACTTTTTGATCCAGGGTTGCCTGAAAATAGAGAATATATCACTCAAGTAATATTGGATGTAGTGAAAGGCTACGATATTGATGGGGTGCATTTCGATGATTATTTTTACCCGTATCGTATTGCTGGGCAAGTAATTAACGATAGCGCTACTTTTGCCAAATACCCTAATGGATTTACGAAAATAGACGATTGGAGAAGAAACAATGTAGACCTGCTAGTTAAAATGGTTAACGACAGCGTACATCACTATAAAAAATATGTGAAGTTTGGGGTAAGTCCGTTTGCTATTTGGCGTAATTTTAGGGAAGATACTTTAGGTTCAAAAACCAATGGATTATCCAATTATGGAGAACTATATGCAGATTCAAGGAAATGGATAAAGGAAGGTTGGGTAGATTACATCAATCCTCAGATTTATTTTTCGTTTTCGAGAGCGGCGGCGCCATTCAAAGTTTTACTGGATTGGTGGGGCAACAATACTTTTGGCAGGCATCTGTATATTGGGCAGGCGGCTTATCTAGTGCACAATGGAACCACAAAAAGAGAAGCTGCCTGGGCAAAACCCAATGAGCTACCTAATCAGATTAGGGCCATTAGGGCAAATAACAGAGTGCAAGGAAGCGTGTATTTTAGTTCTAAATCACTATCTACGGTAGCCAGGGGATTTGCTGATTCTTTAAGAAATGATTTCTATAAATATCCTGCATTACCTCCTCAAATGCCTTGGCTTGATGATGTGGCTCCTAACGAACCTCAACATTTAACAGCCGATGCAACTGCGGATGGGGTACAATTAAAATGGATTAAACCTTTGAGAGCTAAGGATGGTGAAACGGCATCGGGATATGTAGTGTACAGATTTAATGAGGGGGAGAAGATAAATACGCTGGATGCACGCAATATCGTCAAAATTAGTTTTGAAGACTATACGTTTTTTCTAGATACGACCGTAGAAAAAGGTAAGCGTTACAGCTATTTGGTTACCGCATTGGACAGACTCAAAAACGAGAGTGACCCCAGTGGGCCTATTGGTGTAGAGGCTAAGTAATTGAAATTATCTTAATCCGAAAAATCACCCAGAGTTGATAGATCTGCAAGAATCTTGCGATACAAAAAAGGGGCTATCTCTTTCGAAACAGCCCCTTCTTGAAGTTTATTGTTGCAGCAACCTACTTTTCAGGTTCCAATACTAAGCGGATATAATTATCGCCACTTAAATATTTTAGGGCAGCCGCTTTGGTAGCTTCAACGGTTACGCCGTTAATACGTTTGCTGTTATCTAGTACCTGCTCAATATTATCGCCATATTTTAAACGATTTGACAAGTAATTTAACCAATAGCCATTGTCACGTAAACTCAATTCCTCTTGCCTTAATTCCTCAGATTTAAACTTCTGCAAGTCTTCAGTAGTTACACCGTTTTGTCTAAAGGCACTTACTTCTTCTAGCGCCGCATTAACCAGTTTCTCTACATTTGCTTTAGCGCAATTGAATGAGATGGTAAAGTAATAATGTGCCGTAGGATATTTTTCTAAACTTAATGAAACTCTAGGACTATAAACGCCACTTTCTTTTTCGCGTAAGCGCTCAGTAATTTTGATATCCAATGAAGCTTTCAATGCATCAAGCATTACGTTGTTATCTGCATTAAAAGTGTAGTCGTCGTGAAAAATTAATTGAACAGTAGCTTTGTCTTCTAAACCTTTTTTAACGGTTTTACTTACTTTGCCTTTTGGCGGATTTATACCGTTATCTACAAAATTCTCATTCTTGTTTAAAGATGGTAGGCTAGCCAGATAAGTGGTGATCAATGGTTTGATTTTCTCCACGTCAAAATTACCAACGAAAACAAAAGTTTGTCCGCCATTATCAGCAAATCGATCTTTGTAAAAGGCAAAAGCCTTATCTAAGCTAATTTTATCAAGATCAGCCAACGTAGTAGGCATGCCACGTTTGTTGTAATTAGCCATTACTGCTTGTACGGTGTCCGCGTAAACACTGCTAGGGTTACTGCTTTTATTAGCCGTAATTACCTTCATATCGCTTACATTTTTGTTAAAGATGTCCGCATCCTTGCGTGGGTTGGTTGCATAAGCGTAAATCAATTGAAAAGCAGTTTCCAAATCTTTCGGAGATGATGATCCAGAAAAACCTTGGTACAAATCAGCGATGTACGCACCTGCGCCAACTGATTTTCCAGCCAGATATTTGCTGAGTTGGGTAGGGTTAAAATCACCTACGCCACTTTGGGCGATTAAATTAGCATTATCTGCAGAAACAAAATCATCATTACTAGCTAATGACGACCCGCCTTTACCAAACGAGGTGAAGATTACTTGGTCGTTTTTAAAATCGGTAGGTTTCAATACTACTTTAACGCCGTTACTCAAAGTAAGCATTGTTACACCAACTTTCTCATTTTTAGTTTGATTTACAATAGTTCCTGCTTTTGGCATTTGAGCGATAAGCGGTTTGTTTACCGCATTATCTACGTAAGGTGTAACGCCATTGCCAGCATTTTTTAATGTAGCAATTAGGGCAGCCTCGCTAGGTAGGTTAGCTTTTTCTTTTTCAGGGGCCTGTACAACAATGATCTGGTTGTTCTTTGTAACCATCGCCTTGGCTGCAGCATTTACGTCAGCTAGGGTAACAGTTTGAAGCAACTTTTTGGTAAGTGCGTAAGTAAATTCCTCCGAAGGAATGGCAGATCCGATTAAGAAGTTGTTCAAATACTGTTGTACATAAGCACTCGATTTAGTTTTGTCTTTTTCCTTGAACTGCTTTTCGTTGCTGGCTTCTATTTTCTTCTTCACCGTTTCAAACTCACCTGCCGTAAAGCCAAATTTTGCCATACGCTCATTTTCCGCTAAAGCAGCAGTTAAGGCTTTTTCCAATTCGGCACCGGTTTTAGCAACTGCAACGGTTTGTAATGCATTTAAATCCCAAATCATGCCGCCTTGGTAAGGACCGTAAGCACTTTGAGCAAATAAGAATGGTGCATTTCCCTTTTGCATAATTTCATTAATGCGAGAGCCCAACATGCTGTTAACCATATTTTGCATTAGTTGCAATTTATAATCAGCTTCTGTTTTTAAAGGTCCCTGCTTTTGTTTATAAATTACTTGAGCAACATTGTAAGGCTGCTCGGCATCAGTCGCTATTTTAACTAAAGGTTGCGCATTGTCAGGGATATTATAATAAGTGCGAGCTTTTTCGTTGGCTGGATTTTTTAAACCAGAGAAATTCTCGATAATCAATTTTTCTACTTCGTTCACGTCAAAATCACCCACTGCTATTACAGTTTGCAAGTTAGGACGGTACCAATCTTTGTAGAAGTTTCGGATTTTATCGTGGGTAAATTTCTGAAGTAAATCTACGTCACCAATAGGAATGCGTTTTGCGTATCTCGAATCACCTAATAAGAAAGGCAACAATTGTTTGCTCATTCTTTGCTGCGCATTTTTACCACGCTGACGGTCTTCTTCTATAATTACGCCACGTTCATTATCAATCTCCTTACCATCCATGGATACTTTTCCGGCCCAATTGGCTAAAATTTTGAAGCCAGTTTTAAAAACGGCTGCGCTATCAGTTGGAATTGGTAATTGATAAACGGTTTGGTTGAATCCGGTATAGGCGTTTAAGTCGGCACCAAAACGTACCCCTGCTTTTTGCAGGTAATTGATGATTTCGTTTTTAGGAAAATCAGTGGTTCCGTTAAAGGCCATATGCTCGGTAAAGTGCGCCAAGCCTAATTGATCTTCGTTTTCCATTAAAGAGCCAATTTTATTACCTAAATACAATTCGGCTCTGTTCTTTGGCTCGGCATTTTTGCGGATGTAATACACTAAGCCATTTGGAAGTTTTCCGATTTTTACATCAGGGTCAACCGGTAAAACAGCACTGGCAACCGGTTTGGTAGCCGCTTTTACAACTGTGGCTTTTGTTGCTGGTTTTTTTTGGGCAATTGCTGGATGTACTAATGCCAAAGAAAGCACACCAACGGCAACTAAATGCAGATTTTTCTTCATTTTATAAATTTAGTTAAGCGGGTAAATGTTAATTATATGTTAGATGAAATCAATCACCAAAAGTTACAATCAGATAGTTGGCTTTAGAAGCGAATTTAAGCATCGTGTCTTTGGGGCTTTGCCCGTTGCGCCTATCAATCTTAAACCTTAATAATAATATTCTTTTTATACATTGCCCATAAAATTACGTACCAACACATTACAAATGCAATGGCGTAAGCTAATGAACTATTTAAAGGGTTTGAAAATGCTGGAGCGAACCACGCTTTATAGGTATAGCTCAATGCGCCAACTTTTTCACCTTCAA
Source organism: Pedobacter sp. (assembly GCF_965249885.1). GTDB lineage: Bacteria > Bacteroidota > Bacteroidia > Sphingobacteriales > Sphingobacteriaceae > Pedobacter. The sequence continues at coordinate 2,044,750 of NZ_OZ252254.1, forward strand.
AATCAACCTTAAACATGTTGATTAACCTAGGCATTAAGCCCGATAAAAAGAAAACGGTAATGGCATTTACGCCATATACTACAAAAGGCTTAGTAAAACGATTGTACTGATTTACATCGATTAGCCAATAACTAAGCGATAAAATAATAGTGGCCAAGCCGCCAGTGTAGAGCACATATGAGCTGGTCCATAAAGCTTTATTGATGGGAAATTGCAATCCCCATAATAAACCACCAATTACCGCCAAAGTACCTACTGAAAATAACCAAGCAATTTTGGTTGCTGGTTCGATATTTTTCTTCTTTAAATAAACACCTACTAAAACACCAAATAGACATGTACAGATAGCGGGCAGGGTACTTAAAATCCCCTCAGGATCCCAAGTTTTAGCGGATTTCCACAAGTGGGCTTCCGTCAAAATAGTTCGGTCAAGCCATGCACCTAAGTTGGTTTCTTTTTCCAAATTTGCCGGGCCAAAATCGGGTACGGGCACAAAATTCATTAATGCCCAATAACCAAAAAGTAATACCACCATAGTTTGGAAAATCCTCTTATCGCTCAGCTTTAAAAATAATACCGACGAAATGAAGAAGACAACCGCAATGCGTTGTAAAACGCCAGGAATACGAACGGTACTTAAGGCTTCCAAGAAATTGAAATCGCTAAAGTTACGCGGGAAAAATGCCAAGATAAAACCTAATAAAAACAAGGTGACAGATCGCTTTAGTGCTTTAAAGATGGTTTTTGAATGCGTAGTGTGGTCTTCTCGTTTACTGCCCATAGCATAAGCAATAGACACGCCAACGATGAAAAGAAAAAATGGAAATACTAAATCTGTAGGTGTGCAGCCATGCCATTCGGCATGTTCCAAGGGAGGATAGATATGCGCCCAACTACCGGGGTTGTTTACCAAAATCATGGCAGCGACAGTTAATCCTCTAAAAAAATCGAGTGATAAGAGGCGTTGTGGTTTAGTTTCCATACTGTTTTAAATAAAAATATCTTCTATCATTTAGTTTGTTAGCCTAAAGATAGAAGATATTTGTTGTTACTCACCTAATTCGTCATCCCGAATTTATTTCGGAGTGGTAATGCAGTGAAATTATGTTCGCTTTACTAAGGCAATGATAATGGTCCGATATTAATAATGGTATCTCACAAAAGCTTCCATTGCTTCGTAATCGGCTAATCCCAAATCATCGTAAATTTTTGCTGTTTCGCGGTTTCTGTCTTCCGCTCTTTGCCAAAATTCACGGGGATCATCCCCAGGGAAAACCGGAATATCTTTTTGAGATTGGTGTTTGAAAATGGCTAATTTTTTGCGCTCTACTTCGTTAGGGCTTAAAGGTACAGCCATTTCAATTTCATGCGGTTCAAACTCATGCCAAGCACCACGGTACATCCACAACCAACAATCATTTACCCAATCTTCGGTAGCTCTTAAGCGTCTTAACGCCTCAACAATGATATTGAAACATACAATGTGTGTGCCATGTGGATCTTCAAAATCGCCAGCGGCAAAAACTTGTTGCGGCTTTACTTTTTGCAGTAATTCCATGGTTAGTTCCACATCTACATCAGAAACTGGATTTTTCTTTACTTTACCAGTTTCATAAAAAGGTAAGGCCATAAAATGGATGTTTTCATCAGGAAGTCCCGAAAAACGAGCGCCTGCGATAGCTTCACCTTTTCTGATTAAACCTTTTACCAGTTTAATTTCTTCTGTATCAATTTGATTAGGACGTTTATTGGCCATAAACTCACGCATATCATCGTAAGTTTTTCTCATTTGAGTTTGATCAATTCCCATTTTTTCAGAGAAATCTATGTTAAACTCAACGAAACGTAATACATCATCATCCCATACTGCGGTATTTCCCGATGTTTGATATGCTACGTGAACTTCGTGACCTTGATCAGCTAAACGGATAAAGGTTCCGCCCATGGAAATCACATCATCATCAGGATGTGGTGAGAATACGATAGCTCTTTTTTTAGCAGGATTCGCTCGCTCTGGACGCTGGCTATCGTCGGCATTAGGTTTTCCACCTGGCCAACCAGTAATGGTATGCTGTAATTTGTTGAAGATGTCAATGTTGATATCATAAACTGGGCCTTGCTCCGTTGCTAACTGAGCCATACCGTTGTTGTTATAGTCGTCTTCCGTTAATTTAAGGATAGGTTTCTTTAAATGCCTAGCTAACCAAATTACTGCTTTTCTGGTCAATTCTGGCGTCCAATCGCAATCTCTAGCTAACCAAGGAGTGTTAAATCTCGTTAGATCAACAGCCGCGTCTTCATCTAAAATAAACTCTACATTATCAGATAGTTGCAAATAAGTTGCCGGAACTTCGCTTGAAATTTCTCCTTCCACCGCTTTCTTGATAATTGATGCTTTCTTCCTGTTCCAAGCCATTAAGATAATTTCTTTGGCTTTGAAGATAGTACCAATACCCATGGTGATGGCTTTGGTTGGTACGTTAGATTTACCACCGAAGTCACGGGCAGCATCGCGGCGTGTCAAGTCATCTAAAGTTACTAATCGTGTGCCTGAGTTTGGTGCAGATCCGGGCTCGTTGAAACCGATGTGACCAGTACGACCAATACCTAAAATTTGAATATCCAGTCCGCCAAGTCTTTCTATTTTCTTTTCATAATCTAAACAGAAAGCTGGAATTTCTTCAAGTTTTAAGGTGCCGTCAGGAATGTGTACGTTGTTTTTGTCGATATCGATATGATTGAAAAGATTTTCATTCATAAAGGTCACGTAACTTTGTACGGAATTAGGTTGCATTGGATAATACTCATCCAAATTGAAGGTAATTACATTTTTAAAACTTAAGCCTTCTTCTTTGTGCAGCCTTACCAATTCGGCGTAAACCGCAACTGGTGTAGCACCTGTGGCTAAACCTAATACTGCATTTTCACCTTTTTGTTGTTTGTCTTTGATAAGTGACGCAATACGGTTTGCAACACTTAATGATGCTTCTTTCGGATTTTTAAAAATACTTACAGGAAGCTTTTCGAACCTCGTTTCTTCTAAGAGATTTAATCTTGCCATTAATCTTGGTTTTTATTGAACGGAGCAGTAAATATAGAACAGTTAACTATAAAAAAAAATAGCGCTAACTACGGTAAAATGACAAGTTTAGGTGAAATGTGCCTTTAAACCCCATTTAAAGCGTTTGCACTTTTTAAAAAAATTAAAAAACTTTTTTAATATGTATTCCCGGTGTAGAGCGTTAAGTGATAAACTAAGCTTCACTCGTCAACTTAAATATAATTTTAGTTTATTTGGCGGAGTTATAATTTTTAAGAGATGAACCAAATCGCAAACCTTTACCAGAAATCCATTAAGGAAGAAAAATTGATCATTGGCTTAATGTCGGGGACATCCATGGATGGACTTGATATTGCATTATGTGCTTTTAAAGGATACGGCGATAAGGCGCAGATTAAACTGCTGCGATTTAAAACCGCAGATTACACGGATACTTTTAGAAAGCAGGTAAAATCGATTTTCTCCAAAAGAGAAGTGGATTTAGAAATGGTTTGCTTAATGAACGAGCAGGTGGCAATAACCCATGCTAAGCTTATAAATGAAGCAATTGCCGAATGGGGCTATACCAACAACGATATTGATTTTATTGCCAGTCACGGGCAAACGATTTATCACGCCCCTAAGTCACTGCACTGTAGAGATGAATTTCCTAATGCAACTTTACAAATTGGCGATGGCGATCATATTGCTGTTCACACTGGAATTATCACTTTGAGTGATTTCCGGCAGAAGCATATTGCCGCTGGCGGTGAAGGTGCACCTTTGGCAGTATATGGTGATTATCTGATTTTCTCTGAAAGGGGAGAAGATAGAATTATGCTCAATATAGGTGGTATTGCCAATTATACCTACCTGCCGGGGAGCTTAAATGCTTCAAAAGTTTTCTCTACCGATGTGGGACCAGGCAATACCTTGATGGATCAATATGTACAGCGATATTTTGAGGGCTTATATTATGATAAAGATGCAGCCATTGCACAGAGTGGTGAAGTTAACGAAGTACTGTTAAACAAGCTACTAGAAGATAGTTTTTTCGCCGCTGCATTTCCAAAAACTACTGGGCCTGAGCTTTTCAGCATGAAGTATCTTCAAGAGGCACAATTTTCGACTAAGACAGAAAGTTTATCAAGAGAAGATGTAATGGCAACGTTGTGTCGTTTTTCCGCCGAAGGAATAATCAATGCTATTAAAAGAGTGCTTGGTGAGATGTCAAACCCAGTGGTTTATTTAAGTGGTGGAGGCATGCACAATCCATTATTGCTAAAATTTTTGAAAGCAGCATTGCCGCAAATTTCGTTTAAAAGTACATCCGAACTTTCAATTAATCCGGATGCAAAAGAAGCGGTTTTATTTGCCTTACTAGCGAATGAAACCATTGGCGGTGAGCCGGTTAATTTTGGCGATAGGGCCGGAGTGCCTTCTGTTTGTATGGGAAAGATTAGTTTGCCTTTGTAGATGTTAATTTGTTTATAATTTTTCTCCTTGCCAATTTGAAATAAATATGGATATTTATCTCAAGTAACATTAATGTTGCGAAAGCTGGCTTACTGCCAGATAACTAACCATTTATTTAATCAGGTATGAAGAAATTCAACACTTTATGGTGTGCAGCACTAAGGATTTTCCTTGTGGCACCACTTTTTTTGCTGTTATTCATTACGGCAAATGCTCAAAATAGCCGATACACCATTACCGGGAAAATTACGGAAGAGGGAAGCAAAGCACCTATCCCAGGAGCGGGGGTAAGAATCCAAGGGACTAGTTTTGCTGTAGCTGCCAATGTGGACGGCACATACTCGTTAACGGTAAGTCTTGCGCCGGGAAATTATCAGCTATCAACCACATTTATAGGTTATAAAACTATTGTCAAGCAAATTACTTTGGGCTCAAGTACCAATATTGTTGCTGATTTCTCATTAACACAGGATGCCATGGGACTTGATGAAGTAATTGTAACGGGTACTTCGCAAGGTACTACGCGTAAGCAATTAGGTAGTTATGTAAGTAGTGTTAAGGGAGATGATTTAAATAGAGCTCCTAGCGGAAATGCATTAGCATCACTACAAGGCAAGACACCAGGTGCCCAAATTAGTCAAAACTCTGGCGATCCAGCTGGTGGTATTTCAGTAAGGCTAAGAGGGGTTAGCTCTGTCAATTCTTCTTCAGAGCCATTATACATCATTGATGGTGTAATTGTTAACAACTCAACCAAGAGAGTTACCAATACATCTTCAAATTACGATGGTGGTAATTTCGTTGGAAGTATAGGACAGAATAGAATGGTAGATATTAGTCCTAACGATATAGAGCGCATAGAGGTATTGAATGGGGCGGCCGCGGCAGCCATCTACGGTTCTAGAGCTAACGCCGGAGTAATCCAAATTTTTACCAAACGTGGTCAAAGTGGCGTGCCTCAAGTGAGTTTTAATTCGAGTTTAGTAATTAGCGAATTACGTAAGCAGGTAGAAGTCAATCAATCTCCTACTAAATTTGGCGGGCCAACCGATGGACCAACAGCGCAAACTCAAGATGTACTTTCACCGGCATTAACTACAACTACACCGGTAACTAGGTATAATTATCAGGATTATATTTTTAGAACAGGAGTAGGTACGGACAATTCAGTATCTGTGTCTGGAGGTAATGATAACACGAAGTTTTATACTTCTGCGGGTTATTTTTCTAATCAAGGAATCATTAAGAACACTGATTTTACCAGAATTAACTTTAGGGCTAATGTTGATCAGACAATTAACAAATGGGCAAAGATGAACGTAGGATTTAACTATATTCATAGTAATGCCAATGAAAAGCCTGATGGAAATTCTTTTTTCTCTCCTATGAATTCTGTAACGATCATAGGCAACTTTCACGATATCTTCGCTAGAGATGCGCTGGGTAATCTTAAGGCTGTTGGCGAGCGAGGCCGTGTTAATCCAGTATCAGTTATTGAAGATATTAAGCAGCGCCAATTTACGAATCGTATCATCGCAAATGCAGGGTTGAAACTTAACCCAATTAAGAATTTAACTATTGATTATACGATGGGTGTGGACAATTCGATACAGAATGGTACCACATTTATTCCACCATTTGCGTACAACGTGAGTACCGGATTTTGGGGTGGTGGTCCAACGCTAGATCCTTCTTTAAACGGATATGCTAGCGCTGCAAATGCAACTACAACCTTATTCAATAATGAGCTTAACTTTACCTACGACACTAAAATTTCAAGCGTATTAAGCTCAACTACGCAGTTGGGAGGATCATATCAGTATCAAAAAGACTTATACAGTTTAACAAATGGACGTGGTTTAGCCCCTTTTGTACAGGTAGTGAATGGAGCTAGTACCATGTTACAGGGTTCCGATAGCAGATCAGAGTTTTCTATTAGTGGTGCTTATTTACAACAGAACTTTAAGTACAAAGATCATTTGTTTGTAACAGGTGCAATTAGGGTTGACCAGTCAACTGTGTTTGGTGAGAATAACAGAACGCAAATTTATCCGAAGGCTAATATCAGTTATGTATTATCATCAGCCGAATATTGGAAAAACTTAGGTGTTTCGTCATGGTGGAATGCCTTTAAAATAAGAGCCGCGTATGGGCAATCTGGAAACTTAACAGGTATTGGAGCGTATGACCGTTTCAATGTGTACACTCCAAATTCTCTAAACAGTAAAACTACGCTAGGCTCGCTTTCTGTTTTGGCGAATACAGACGTGGTACCTGAACGCCAAACAGAGTTTGAAGTAGGTACAGATATGTCATTTTTCAATAACAGGTTAGGATTAACATTCAATTACTACAATAAAAATGTAACAGATTTATTGTTGCAAGTATTAATTGCCCCTACAAATGGCTTCTCTAGTTTGCTGGACAATATAGATGGCAAATTAAAAAATAAAGGGGTGGAAGTGATGCTGACGGGAGTACCGCTTAAAACAAAAGATTTCACATGGACTTCAACTTTAATCTACAACCGAAACAGAAATAAAATTACTGGCTCTGGCGCTAGGCAAACTTTTGCTACAAACCCAGGCGCTCCGGTATCAATTATTGATGGTTATCCTATCGGTGTATTTTATGGAACTTACTTCCAGCGTAATTCAGATGGTACTATTGCCACAAATGCGTCGGGTATTCCACTAACCGAAGGCCAGGCTGCAAATAATATCCAACGAAAAGTTATTGGAGATCCAAATCCTGACTACACAGGATCATTTGTAAACGATTTTTCGTATAAAAAATTAAGCTTACGCATACAGTTGGATGCTGTACAAGGAGGAGATGTTTGGAATGCAGATTGGAGAACTCGTCAAGGTGTTGGTAATGGAAAGGTTGCTGAAGCGGAACAAATGGGTAAATTGCCAAGAGGTTATGTTGCGGGAGCGTATAACGTAGAAGAATGGCGTATAGACGACGGCTCTTTTGTAAAGTTGAGAGAAATTTCTTTGAGCTACAATGTTGGGCAAGTTAAATTCATCAAAAACTTAGCAGTTAACTTAAGTGGAAGAAATTTGATCTCTTGGGATAATTATAAGGGATACGATCCAGAGCTTAACTCGGGAGGCCAATCAACCTTGTTAAGAAATATTGATTTTGGATCAGTTCCAATCCCTCGCACATTCTCTATAGGTTTACAGGCAAAGTTTTAATTTAAGATCATTTTTATGAAACATTTACAATCACGATATATAGGTTGCGCATTTCTTTTAACTGCAACTATGTTTACTTTGGGATGCAACAAGGAATATTTAAATCCTAACGCAGCTACGGCAAACGAAGTATTAAGCTCGGCTAAAGGATTAACCGGCGTTACCGTTGGATTACAAAAAAATTATTCAACAACAAGACCAGGTTTGCTTTATGCTGGCATTACGTTAAATGGACTAACTACAAATGAAGTTATTTCTGTTAACACAGGTAACACCAACGAAGAAAGATTAGCTGCTGGTGGCGTTCAAGTTGATGGCGATAACACCATAGTAGGCAATGTTTGGACTAGCGCAAACAAGATAATTTACGATGCGGATAATGTAATTAATAACGCAGCAACGTTGCCAGATAAAAATTACGCAGCAGGTTTAATTGCTCATGCCAGCATTTTCAAGGCATTGGCTCTCGGCAATTTAGCCGAATATTGGGAAAGGGTGCCCGATGGAACAGGAAAAAATGTTCAATTTATTACTAGGGCGCAAGGTTATAGCAAGGCAATTTCCACTATAGATAATGCTTTAAATGTAGTTGCTGCAAATGCTATTAGCAGTTCTTTCTTAGGTAATGTTCCTTCGGGTATTGATATCGTTAACACGTTAAATGCCTTGAAAGCTAGATATGCTTTATTTACGGGTAATTATGCATTAGCGTTAACTGCTGCAAATGCGGTGGATTTAACTAAAAAATCTGTTTTTACCTACGATGCACTTAATCTTAACCCGATTTTTGAAATCTCAACTTCTACCAACAACGTTATACAACCAAAAAATTTGAGTTTAGGTCAAACCGGAGCTAATGTCCCTGATGCAGGAGATGGTAGAATAGGTTTTTATACCACGGTGAATACAACGGTGCGCATAAAGGGTTTTGGAGATGCAACCTTCACCCAAATTCCAGTTTATTTACCTGGAGAGATGATGTTGATTAAAGCTGAAGCTTATGCACGTCAGGCTGTTCCGGATCTAGGGAATGCACTAACTGAACTGAATAAAGTGGTAACAAAAAACAATGATATTTACGGGGTTAATGCAAATTTACCAGCTTTAGTGGGGCCTTATACGCAAACCCAGCTACTAGATTTGATCTACAAACACAGATGCATTGAACTTTTTATGTCGGGATTAAAATTGGAAGACATGAGAAGGTTTGGCAGGCCAGATGCTGAAATGAAGCGAAAATTCATGCCTTATCCGAATCAAGAAAGAGATAACAATCCTAATACACCTGCGAACCCAGCGTTTTAAAAAAGAGAAAGGAGCTTTTCAATTAGAGAAGCTCCTTTTTTCTTTAAGACTTACTATATAATTTGTAAACCTTTGGTTTGGTAAGCTGCTAAAATTTCACTGCTTGGATCTAACTCGGTCACTAAGTAGCCGATGTTTTCAAGTCCCGCAACTTTTAATCTAAGGGTTATTCCCAACTTTTCAGAAATACATAAAACAGCCGTTTTTTTAGAAGAAGCAATCATTGCTTTTTTCAGCTGGTTAATTTCCCAATCTGTATCTGTAACACCATCTGACGGATCCAAAGCACTAGTTCCCATGAGGCATAAATCAGCTCTTATATCTGCTAATTGACTAATTACATGGCCGCCGTAACTAATTTGAGAGTTTTTAGCAAACAGACCACCTATTAAAATTACTTCGATTTTTTCGTATTTGGCCAGTTCAACCGCAACTAATGGGCTTATGGTAATAAACGTTGCATGGATGTGTTGCGGAAGCTGTTTAGCAAGTTCTATAACGGTTGTTCCTCCGCCGGTTAACACAACCATACCGTCTTTGATCAGAGAAGAGGCTTTTTTGGCAATGGCAATTTTCGCATCCTTAGCATACACTTTACTATCATCAAAAGTAGATTGATAGGATTTCGAAAGAGCGCCTCCGTGTACTTTGTTTAAAAGATTTTCGTCAGCTAATTCTTGTAAATCTCTTCTTATAGTGTCTTCTGATACGTTTAATAACTCTACTAAATCCGAACTTAAAACGCGGTTGTGGAGATTAATTTGACGCATAATGATATTATGCCGTTCTTTTTTTAACATTTTTTAGTGGTATTTAACAGGGTTTAAGGTAGTAAAAAATAATTAAAACAGGTTAAATTCTTGAAAGGAGTGCGAATGTTATGCGGATTTTTGCGGGGTTTGTACGGTAATTTAATTCTTTTTGTTAAATATTTGTTAAAATTTCTTTTTTAACTGGAAAACATTTGTGATATTTACGTGAGATTTAAGCTTAATGCGTTAATATGCGTTTTTCTAAATCAATGAAAATCAACGAACAAAAATTAATTACTAATTAACCAAACGAGAGTTTATGAAAAAAAAATTACTCATGCTGTTCTTGGGATCCTTTCTCTTGGCATTGCAGGTAATGGCACAGCAGAAGACTATTACGGGCAAGATACTTGATGAGGCAAGATTACCGCTTCCAGGTGCTACAGTACGGATCAAGGGTGCCACTGGAGGCTCAACGGCTTCTAGTGATGGAGTTTATTCCATAAAAGTTAATGTAGGACAAACAATTGTCTTTAGCTTTATTGGAACAGTTAGTCAGGAGGTGAAGGTTGGAACTGATAACGTAATCGATGTTGTGCTGAAAAATGATGCCAACCAACTAGCAGAAGTTGAGGTTACGGGAGCTTTGGGTATAAAGGAATCTAAAAAGGCCTTAGGAACATCCAGTCAATCTGTTAAAGGTACAGAAGTGGCGCAAACTCAAAGGGAAAACTTTATCAATGGATTACAAGGTAGGGTTGCCGGCTTGCAAGTGAATAGCACATCGGGTGTGCCTGGTGCATCAAGTACCATTACATTGAGGGGTATTAGCTCAATTAACAGTAATAACCAGCCCTTAATTGTTATTGATGGTATCCCATCTGATAACAGTACGTTTGCTACCGGCGAATTGGCGTCTAGTACAACATCCTCTACTTCGTTTGAAAACAGGGGGGTTGATTTTTCCAACAGATCTTCAGATTTTAGTGCGGAGGACATCGAGGACATCACTATTTTGAAAGGGCCAGAAGCCGCTGCACTTTATGGTATTGACGCAGCAAATGGAGCGATCCTAATTACCACAAGAAGAGGAAAAGCTGGAGAAGGTCGTATAAACTATAGTAATGCATTTAGAATTGATCAGGTTACAAAAATGCCTGAGGTTCAAAGAGAGTATGGTTTAGGTTTAAGTGGACAATCCGCTTTCACCAGTGCTTCATATTTCGGGCCTAAATATCAACCGGGAACTCAGTTCTACGATAATATTTCGAATTTCTTCGAAACAGCGCTAACGCAAAAACATAATCTTTCGTTCGAGGGGGGAAGTGATAAAGCTACTTATAGAATTTCATCAACTTATTCGAACCAAAATGGTGTAGTACCTAATACAGGATACGACAGGTTTACACTAAGCGGTGCAACAAATGCAAAAGTTAACAACTGGTTTAACATCGATTTGTCGTTAACATATAGCTACTCTTCAAATGATAAAGTATTTAAAGGAGCTGGTGGCCCATTAATCGGTCTTTTGATTTGGCCTGCCACTGATGATGCAAAAGATTACCTTACCGCTGGTGGATTAAGAAGACAGTTTTTTTCAAACTTAGCTCCACAAGATGAAATTGATAACCCTTACTTCAGTATCAATAAAAATAACTTAAGAGATATCAATAATAGGGTTTTCGCTGCATCTAGTTTTGTAATAAAACCAACAGCAGGTTTAAGCTTTACTACTAGGGTTGGTTTTGATATCGGAAGTTTTGAGAGTGCTACATTCCAACATCCACAATCGGCAAGAGCTGCGTTAAGGGGTGGTGCGTTTGATCAGATCACCAGAAACACTAAAAACCTAAACGTTAACAGTTTTGTTCAATATCAGAAAGATCTGTTTCCGAAATTTAGACTTGATCTATTGGGAGGTGCTGAAGCTAAATCTGAAGAAAGTAATGCACTTGCTGGATATGGCGAGAAATTCCTAGAGCCAGATTTTGCTTCAATAAACAACACCGATGCTACCACTAGAAGGGTATTAACAACTCAAGTACAAAGAAGGGTAGCTTCAGTTTATGGTCAAGCTAGATTTAACTATAATAAAATAGCTTATTTGACAGTAACAGGAAGAAATGACTGGTCGTCAACGTTGCCAGTAGAGAACAACTCGTTCTTCTATCCATCGGTTTCAACTAGTATCAATTTTACGGATATAAAAGCATTAAGTGCTATAAAAAGCGTATTAAATTATGGAAAGATTAGAGCTGCAATATCTCAAGTAGGTAGAGACTCTAGACCTTACAAAATTTACCCGGCACTTTTATATGAAAACAATACCGTTGGTGGATATCGTTACGGATTTACTGGTCCTAACTTTAATTTGAAACCTGAAATGGCTACTTCATATGAAATCGGAACCGAGCTATCATTTTTAGACAGCCGAATTAATGTAGAGTTCACGTATTATAAGAAGAAAACGTCTGAGCAAATTGTACGTGATATCAGAGCGAGTTATGGAACTGGTTTCGTGTTAGCTGATATGAATGGTGGTGTAACTCAAAACCATGGTTACGAAACATTGTTGACCTTTAAACCAATAATGAAAAAAGATTTCACTTGGAACGTAATTGCAAACTTTGACGTATCAAGATCGAAAGTGATTTCATTACCTAGGGATTTGCCAGAGTCTTATAACTCGGACACTTGGTTGTATGGTGGGATTAGAAAAACAGCTAGACCGGGCTTGCCTCTAACGGCGTTCTCTGGTACATTCTATCTTAGAAATAACGCTGGTGAAATCCTAATCAATCCTGGTACTGGTTTGCCTTATCGTTCGGCAGATTATATTGTTAACGGTACAGATACTTGGCCAAAATGGACTTTAGGATTAACTAACGAATTCAGTTACAAAAGCTTCAGACTTTCTTTCTTGATAGATATTAGAAAAGGTGGAGATGTGTTAAATGCTACAGAGCATTACTTAACGCAAAGAGGTTTGGCTTTAAGAACATTAGATAGGGAAACACCTAGAGTAATTAAAGGTGTGTTACGTGATGGATTGGAGAATACAGCTAACCCAACAGTAAACAATATCGTAGTAAATCCATTCTTTGATAGCACCTATTATTCAGGAATTAGTGAAGAGTTATTTATCGAAAGAAACATAAACTGGATTAGAATGAGAGATATTACTTTATCTTATGTAATTCCAAGTAAGGTTATGGCGAGACAAAAATTCTTTAAATCGGCATCAGCGTTTGTAACTGCTACTGATGTGTTCTTGATCACCAATTATTCAGGAGCTGACCCAATTGCTAATGGAAATAACGCTGCAACAGTTGGTGCGGGCGGTATGGGTATTGATTTCGGTAACTTCCCAATCTCAACAGGTATAAATTTTGGAGTTAGAATTGGTCTATAATAAATTGATTATGAAAAGTATTGTAATAAAAACTTTGTTAATAGCTTTGGTTATTACCTCTACAGGTTGTAAAAAATGGCTAGATGTAAATAGAAGCCCTAATGCACCAGATATTGTTGCTCCTAATCTATACTTAGGACCAATGATGACTAACATGGCTTCCTATGTAAAGCAGTTTTCCTAGAACCAAGTTAATCATTCCTTTTAAATATTCCAATAAATTGACATTTGGGGACTAAATTAATGCTCCTCAAACACCTCGATAATCATTAAGCTCAGGCTCCTATGTGTGGCTGCTTCTACGCGGAAACACCACCTGCACCCGTATGGTTGTATTGATTTTAAATACAGCTACCTGCTTTGCGGTGTGAAAGCATCAAGCTTCACAACCCATGTTTTGTAGTCTGGATTTTGTTTTTTGATGAGCTTTTAACAATTATGTTTTCTATATATATATCCTTTTTATGCCATAGCCTGTGGTTTTTGGTGATTGATCTGATAAGGTTTCCCTGTTTTGATAACCGACAGGATACGGTTCAATAATTTTCTGGCAATCTTAACTACAATACTTTTTGGGTTCTTGCCAATATGTGTACGGTAATAGGACTGCATCTGTGGATCTAGCCGCAGGGCAACCCAAGCAGCTTCTATAATATAACTACGTAGCAAACCTCGGCAACGTGGGGTTACCCCAAACACATTCTCTGTACCTCCGCTATTGCGCATCATCGGTACCAGTCCAATGTAGCTCGCAAAACTTGCCTCGTTGCCAAACCGCCTAATATCGCCCAGTTCGGCAATTAAGGCACTGGCCAAATAACCGCCAATACCCGGAATACTTTTAAGCAGATAATAATCCTGTTTATGGTGTTTACGGCAATGTGAACGTAGCTGGTTGGCCAGTTCCAGATATTCGCCATAGATAAACTCGTAAACACGCAACTTACTGTTTAGGCATTGCTGGCCTGTAGCAGAACGCCATTCGATGTGCTTAAGCCATTCGATAAACGACTTGGTCCAATTGGGATTGTCATGGGCCTCGGGAATTTTTATGCCCTGATAAAGCAGCAAGCTCTTGATGTGTGTTTTAGCCGACCGAAGCTGGCGGGTAATGGCAGCCCGATGCCTTAAAAGACTTTTTAGTTCGTCTTCCCAATCAGTTGGAATATGAATAGCCTTCAGTTCGCCCAACGATAGTTGCCTGCTCAGGTTACGGCAATCAAGTTTATCGGTCTTCTGGTAATATTGCTTGTTGCTGGTGGGCACATCTGCTGGGTTTACAACCGTTACATCCCAGCCCATCTGCATAAAATAACGTGCCGCACTAAAACCACAACAACCAGCCTCGTAGGTGAGCGCTATATCGTAACCGGGAAAGTTCCGCTCAACGTAATCATAAACCACTGAAGGGTCTGCCGGAACGGTGAAACTTTTGTGGTCGCTAATATCACTTCGGATATGAACCGACCAGCTTTTCTTGTGAATGTCGATACCAATGTATAACTTCGGTAAAGCAGTAATTTCTGTTGCCATATTTCAATTGTTTTGGTAGCTAATTAACGTTAGACTACATCTTTTTTGGATGGAACAGGATTGCTGCTTTTACATGGGTGCTTTGCGGCACCAATTGATGGTCGCTATGTAGGTAAATATGCTCAATTTTGGAGCGAAGTTACTGCATTGGACACTTGGGATAGACACGGATACCTTTATTCGGCTTCTGACCCAGCAGCAGAACATTGGAGAGTAGTTTACTTTTTAATGGGCTACAATTTAAATGATATGATGAGAATCTCTGAAAGTGAACAAAGATGGGATTTGCTAGGTATAGGTCATGTTTTTAAAGCTTGGGGATGGTTAAATTTAACGGTATTGCAAGGTCAAATCATAGTAAGCCAAGCATTTGATACCAGTAGAAAAACCTTTGATTATGATAGCCAAGAGTATGTTTACGGCGAGATAATTAAGCAATTAGATTTAGCAATTACTAACTTGCAGAGAACCGACGGCAAAGTTGACGCTGCATATATCGGTGCTAATGATATCATTTACAATGGAAACAGAGAAAAATGGTTAAAATTTGCTTATGGATTAAAAGCTATGGCTTTAAATCACTTTTCGAATAAAACCACCTATAATCCAGATGCTATCATCGATGCTGTAAACAAATCATTCGCTAGTAATGCTGATGATGCTAAGTTTAAGTATACAGGACTAGCTAATGCTTCTAAAAATTATTTAAGTCCAGATAGAGGTAACTTTACATCGGTACGCCAAACAAATTTCTTCTTAAAAACGCTTAATGGTACTCAGTTTAATGGTGTTGTTGATCCACGTTTAAGAAGACTTATTTTTCCTGCTACCGACGGTGGTTTTTATGGTGGAGAGGCTACTTTTGCTGTTCCTACTACAGGAAACACTGCACCGAAAACAATTTGGGGAACCAATAACGTTTCTGGAATAGATTTACCAGGTAACTATGTATTCAATGCTAAGTCTAGCGTTCCTTGGATGACCTACGCACAGTTACAGTTTATTAAAGCTGAGGCAGCTTTTAGAAAAGGAGATAAACCAACTGCATTAGCTGCGTATAAAAATGGAATCTCTGCACATATAGACTTTGTAAATACTGCAAATGCTGAGGCAGCTAACTCTGCAATTACGGCCATTACTGCCACAGAGAAAACTGCTTTCCTTTCATCGGCAGCGATACCTACAGATGCAAACAATTTGAAACTGGGCGATATTATGCTACAGAAATATATTGCACAATGGGGATGGGCGTTTAATGAGGCATGGACTGACCTACGCAGATATCACTACACGGATTTGGAACCAGGCAGCACAACAGATCAGGTGTTCAGAGGATTTCAAATTCCTGACCAAAGTCGTTTGGCTACTGCTAACCAAGGAAAACCGGTTTACAGAATTAGACCTAGATACAACTCTGAGTGGGTATGGAATCTAGAAACTCTTAAGAAAATCGGAGGTGATAAAGACAGCTACCATACTGATATAATGTGGATTTTTGAAAAAAATTAATTGGATTCAAACATGAGAAATTTAAATAAATCGATATCATTTTTATTTCTACTCAGCATACTTTTTTTAGGGTGTAAAAAAAATGCGGTAGAAGATATCACAACACCATATAGTGGTGCTCAATTTAAAGTTTATAATTTTACCTATGTTAGGAGCGCTACACCGGCACCAACCACTACTACCGTAACTTTCAATGCTTACGCAAATGATGTAAGGTTTGCTACTGTGGTATCTACTACAGGAACTGAAAGCCCTAATGCCCTTACTATGGGAAATCTTAGTCCGGCTAGGGGTTACGCATTAGCTCCTGCTGGTCAGGTAGTGTTAACTGCTAAATCTCCTTCAACCGCTGTAGTAAGTACGGTTTATGGCTTTGGCCCTGATTTGGAAATTGCGAAAGTGTCAGCAAATGTGGTATCTGGAAGAAACTATAGCTTTTACGTGAATGGCTATTTTGATCCTGTTACTAAGAAAGCTGACGGATTTATAGTTGAAGATAAACTTCCAGAACCTGATACAGCAGCTGCTTACATCAGGTTGGTAAATCCAGCTCCAAATACGAGCACTTTATCTTTACAAATAACTAGAACCTATAAGGTTGATGGTGTTGATGTAATCGATACTACAACTCCGATAAATGGTGTTGCTTATAAATCGGCTTCTGAATTTGTTAGAGTACCTTCTGGCGTTTATAACACATTAAAATGTACGGATTTAGCTACTGGTAAATCGGTTACTAGAACCACCGCTACAACACTGCTAAAAAACAGGGTTTACACCTTTACAGTTAGGGGTGATCTGGTGGGAACAACAAGTTATCCCGCGTTATTCCTCGATTTCACCGAAAATCGATAACGCTTAAAATAAAAAAGCCCCAATTAATTGGGGCTTTTTTATTTTACTGCCGGTCAAATTAATTATCTTTGCTCAATAAAATTATTCACCAATGGCAAATTTTACGCTTACTACCGAGAACTGGCAAAAAGTTAAAACAAAGTTTTTAAGGAAATATCGTGAACTAGCTGCAGTAGAAATTCCTTTCACTCCTGGGCAAGAAGATCAATTGGTGCACACCTTAGCTAAGCTGGTAAATCGCGATGCGGCTTATATCGAATTTACCATTCGTAAAGCATTGGCAGATCCTGACGGAAATAGATTGTAACGTCCCTAACACACCTCCCATCTTTTAAACACACTCCATATGATTTGAAAAATCATAATGGTTTGTTAAATTTACTTCTCAATTTAAAGCACAACTACGTTGTTATGCTTAGTTAATGTAAATTCAATAATGATGTGCCATCAATTGAGTTTCACCTAAAACGGATTTCATGAAGAGAGTAAAAATTGCACTTTTTGGTGCCATCTTAATTGTTACCACATTTGCCTTGGCGTTTAAAGAAGATCTTTTTCAGGTCTCCAAAAACCTGGACGTGTTTGCTTCTTTATATAAGGAAATCAATATCAATTATGTAGATGAAACCAACCCATCGCAATTGATGAAACAAGGTATTGATGCCATGTTAGAAAGTTTGGATCCTTATACGGAATACGTACCTGAATCGGAAATTGAAGAATATAAACTAAAATACGTAAGTACACAATACGGCGGTATTGGCGCAGGTACGCTAACTATTGACGGTAAATTGTTCGTGAATGAAGTAAGTGAGGGATATCCATCTTATAAAGCCGATATACAACCTGGTGATCAGATATCAAAAATCAATGGCGTAGAGACTACAGGAAAAGAAAGAAGCCAGATTAGCCAGCTGCTGCGTGGTCCAAAAGGTACGCCGGTTACGCTAACCTTGGTAAGGGAAGGAAAAACGATTGAAAAAACGATTGTAAGAGAAGAAATAAAGCAGAAAAATGTACCTTATTACGGGATGCTCGACGAGCAAATTGGCTATATCCGTTTAGATAAGTTTTTGGAGAATTCAGGGCAAGAAGTTAAAGATGCACTGGAAAGCATTACTAAGCAAAAACCAAAAGGACTTATTTTAGATTTAAGAAACAATGGCGGTGGAATTTTACAGGAAGCAGTAAAAATTATCAATTTATTTGTAGATAAAAACGTACTGGTGGTTACCCAAAAAGGTCGCAACCCCGAAAAAAGTATTAGCTACAGAACCATGGCCAATGCCATCGCACCAACTTTGCCTGTTGTGGTATTAATCAATGGTTCATCGGCATCTGCTTCAGAAATTGTGGCAGGCGCTTTCCAAGACCTCGATAGGGGCATTGTAATAGGGCAACGCAGCTATGGAAAGGGATTGGTGCAGCAAACCTTTAATTTGCCTTACAACAGCTTGGTAAAGGTTACAGTGGCTAAATATTATACGCCATCTGGGCGATGTATCCAGGCATTAGATTATGCCCATCGAAAACAAGATGGCTCAGTACAGAAATTTGCAGATAGCACCATGAAAGCCTTCGGCACAAAAGCAGGACGTACTGTATATGACGGTGCCGGAGTTTATCCAGATATAGTGGTAGATGCAGACAAATACAGCCCAGTAACTATATCATTACTTAATAAAAATTTATTTTTTGACTATGCAAATAGTTTTAAGAAACAAAATCATACTGTAGCTTCAGCCAAGGATTTTCAGGTGTCTGATGCACAGTACGGTCAATTCATTGCTTCATTGGGTAATAAAGATTATAGCTATACTTCAAGAAGTGAGCGCTTAATTAATGAGCTAAAGAAAGAAGTGGATAGAGATGATAAATCGGTGATTAAAGCCGATTTGGAAGCGTTGAAGACAAAGATAGCCAATGCAAAGAAAAATGATTTAGCGGCACATAAGCTAGAGATCAAACGGGCACTGGAAACCCAAATTATTAGTCGTTATTATCAAGAAAAAGGTCGGATTGAGCAGGCATTTCAGTATGATAAGGAAATTGCAAAAGCTAAATCTCTATTTCAAAACCAAAATCAAATGCTGGCTATTTTAAAAGGTGATGGCAATTACAAAACCATTGGCAGCCCTATACTGAAAGCAAACGAGTCTTCAAACTAGATTCAATCTTATTTTTAAATGTAGACTCGTAGATTTAAATCTTGCGAGGTACCCTCTCTCTTTCCTACGGACATCTCTCCCTTTGAGGGAGAGAAGCAGTGATTAATGTTAGTGAAAATGTTTAAAGGGAACTATCTATACGTTAATTCTTCAACGTAAAGCGGTTATCTGCTTGTTAATGAACTTATTGTAAGGTTGTTTGTCAATATCTTAGTTGTTCTTCTATTGAAAGGTGACTAAATACTGCATAATTTTTCTTTTCAGTACGGTGTGTTCAGAGCGAAACACCCATAACCCCGTCAACCTGAATTCATTTCAGGGTCAGTTGAGCTAGGTGAGAGCAGTACTCACATTAACTAGCTGTTTTGTAACGAGATGCAGGAGCAAAGAGGAGGACTAGTAGTCCATTGCATGTAACCTTACCTTTAAGCCTTCCATTGCAGGGCTTAACTGTAGTTGGCATGCCAATCTAGAGTTTGGTAGTAAATCAGGAAGTGTATCAAGCATAGCGTATTCATCGTCACTCATTTCGTTGAGCTTATCCTCGCCTTCAAGTACATCAACGCAACATGTAGCACATAAAGCCATGCCGCCGCAAGTTGCTAAAACATCGTACTCGCTAGCTTTAAGAAATTCCATTAAGCTGAGACCCATGTCTGTTGGGGCAACCAGCTCAGCTACATTGCCTTCTCTATCTTCTACGGTAATATTGATATCGCTCATTTTCGATTGCTGTTTTTAATGCTTAAAATTCACTTACACCGTTAACCGTAGTGTATTTCATGGTATATTTTACACCAGGGTTCATATACTGATAAGCGCTGTGGCTCATCAAAGCGGCTTCGTGGAAGCCACATAAGATCAATTTCAGTTTGTTGGTGTAAGTATTGATATCGCCAATGGCGTAAACCCCGGGTACGTTGGTCGAGTAGTCATCAACATTCACTTCAATTGCACTTTTACTAATGTTGAGTCCCCATTGCTCAATTGGGCCTAATTTAGGACTAAGGCCAAATAAAGGAATCAAGTGGTCAGCTTCAACACTAGTTGTCTCCATGGTTTTGTTATGGATAATTTCCACACTTTCCAATTTGCCTTCACCATGTACCGCATTAAGATTGCTATTTAACACTAGGTTGATTTTGCCCTTTTCTGCAAGTTCCATCACTTTCGCTACCGAGTCTGGAGCACCTCTAAAGCTTTCGCTACGGTGTACCAAAGTTAATTCGCTACATACTTCAGCAAGGAAAATAGTCCAGTCCAACGCCGAGTCACCACCGCCGGCAATTACCATTTTCTGGCCACGGTATTTCTCCGGATCCAAGATCATATAATTTACACCACGGCCATTTTCAAATTTCTCTAATCCAGCAACTGCAGGTTTACGTGGCTCAAAACAACCTAATCCGCCAGCAATTACTACTACCTTAGCCTCAATTACGGTTCCCATGTTGGTGGTTAGTACAAAATCAGCTTCGCCTCTTTTTTCCAAACCTTCAATTCTTTCTCCCAAAGTAAAACCAGGGTGAAAAGGTTTTGCCTGCTCCATTAAGTTGTCAATAAGCTCTTGCGCTAAAACCGAAGGAAATCCGGGGATATCGTAAATAGGTTTTTTAGGATATATTTCTGATAGCTGACCGCCCACCTGTGGTAAATAATCAATTAAATGACAACGCATCTTTAACAAACCCGCTTCAAAAATTGCAAATAAACCAACCGGTCCGGCGCCAATAATAGCTATATCAGTAGAGATCATATTTAAAAATTTTGTGCAAAAGTACAAAATTAAGTTATAAAAACATGCAGCTATTTAGATGAATTCTAGATAGAATGCAATAATTTCTATAAATCCTATAGATTTAGCCTTTTTCATCTGCTAATGTTTAACGCCTGCGCTTAAAATAAACTGAAATCTATTGGTTTTGAGCTGGTTTACTGACTTTAATTTAAAGCTGCAAAAATCTAAATCGACTTTTATGCAAGCCTACAAATTCATTACATGCCATAATCTAAAATCTAAAATTGTAAATTTGAAACCTACATGACTAAGAACATATATTTCGCATCGGATTTTCACTTGGGTTCTCCAAACCATGCAGAGAGCAGAAAGCGTGAAGACCGTATTGTAAGGTGGTTGAACTTTATACAGCCTACCTGTGGCGAACTATTTTTAATGGGCGATGTGTTTGATTTTTGGTTCGAGTACAAATATGTTGTGCCTAAGGGTTTTGTACGTTTACAGGGTAAGCTAGCCGAAATGGCGGATAGCGGCATAAAAATCTATTTCTTCAAAGGCAATCATGATATGTGGGTGAAAGATTATTTTACTCAGGAAATAGGGATGGAGATTGTTAGCGATGAATTACTGATTGAACGAAATGGCAAGAAGTTCTTTTTGCACCACGGTGATGGTTTAGGTCCTGGAGATAAGAAGTACAAGTTTTTAAGGAAGATTTTCAGGAACCCAATATGCCAGTGGTTGTTTGGCATGGTGCCTCCGCGTATTGGAATGGGTATTGCCAACGGTTGGTCGGCGCATAGTAGGGCTGCCAGTAAAACCGAAGAGGTATTTGTTGGAGAAGATAAGGAATGGCTGGCAGTTTATGCAAAAGAGCAATTGAGCAAGCAGCATTTTGATTATTTTGTGTTTGGGCATCGGCATTTACCCTTAACCATTAAACTAAGCGAAAGCAGCACGTATATTAACATTGGCGAGTGGTTAAACTATAATTCGTACGGTGTGTTTGATGGCGAAAAATTGAAGCTAGCGTATTTTGAAAGATGAGAAGGTTAATTGTTGTGCTGTGTAATTGTTTAATTGTGGTGCTGTTCCAAAACAGTACGGCCAACGCACAATTCAAACAAGTAGCTCAAATTGATACCGTTGCCAGGTCGGTTTATGTTGATAACCTGGATAACGTTTATCTTTTATCCGCAAGGGATGAGCTGTTGAAGTACGACATGAACGGCAGATTGAAATGGCGCTATAGCAATAACAGGTTCGGAAGGTTGCAAAGTGTAGATGTCTCCGATCCTTTAAGAGTAGTTTTGTTTTACGCCGACTTTCAGCAGGTAGTGGTGCTCAACAATAATTTGAATGAAATTACCAACTACTCCTTTGCAAAAAATGGCAACTTATTGGTGTCGGCAGTAGCATCCGGAAATAACAATAGCCTTTGGATTTTCGAAAGAACGGCTAATGTGCTGATTAAACTTAGTAGTAATTTTACAGAAGATATCAGATCGGCAAATTTATTTCAACTATTTGATGAAGTGGTAGACGCGAAGAAGATTGCCGCATCTGACCAATACGTATTCTTGCAGCGCAAAAGTGGTGGCATACTGCAATTTGACAGGTTTGGTGCTTTCGTTAAGGATTTGCCAATTGATAGTCTTTCAGATTTCAACATTACCAGCAATACCATTGTTTACTTCAAGGGTACTGAGCTGTTCAAATATCAGCCAGGTAATTTGGAGAGTAGCAAGCAAAAAATGCCCATAACATTACCAATTAAGCAGGTTGCGGTGGGCAATAAATTAATTGCGGTGTTAAGCGAAAAAGCCGTATTTTTGCTGTCCGATAATTAAAGCGTGTCGTTTTTGCACTGTTTTTAGTGTAATAAACCCGATTGAAGCGGATCCCCGATTTTATCGGGAGGAGCGGAAAGCGGGGCTTGCTTTAATTGGAATATTGATAGTGATTTTCTTATAAAAATATGTTAGATAAATTAGAAGCCATTAAGTTGCGCTGGGAAGATGTAGAAGAGCAATTGAGTAATCCTGATGTGATACAGGACATGAAGCGTTTTGCCGCTCTTAACAAGGAGTATAAAGACCTTACGAAGATTGTGGAGGAGTACAAGGTGTACAAAAACGTAATGAGCAACATTGAGGCCAATAAAGATATTTTAAGCAACGAGAAAGATCCTGAGATGCGTGAAATGGCGAAGGAGGAGCAGGACATTTTGTTGGTGCAACAGGAGGAAATGGAAGAGCGCATTAGATTGATGCTGATTCCGAAAGACCCAGAAGATGCTAAAAATGCGGTGTTTGAGATTAGAGGTGGTACCGGCGGTGATGAGGCTGCGCTTTTTGCGGGCGATTTGTACCGTATGTATACGCGTTATTTTGATACCAGAGGTTGGAAAGTAGAGGTAATGGATGTAACTGAAGGTACTGCTGGAGGTTATAAAGAGGTGGTATTAAAGGTAAGCGGAGATGATGTTTACGGGACCTTGAAGTACGAAAGT
The DNA here is from genome assembly GCF_965249885.1 of Pedobacter sp. Lineage (GTDB taxonomy): Bacteria > Bacteroidota > Bacteroidia > Sphingobacteriales > Sphingobacteriaceae > Pedobacter. The sequence continues at coordinate 2,068,253 of NZ_OZ252254.1, forward strand.
GGTGTACACCGTGTACAGCGTGTGCCTGATACAGAAACGCAGGGACGTGTGCATACTTCGGCGGCTTCGGTAGCGGTGTTGCCAGAGGCCGAGGAGGTGGATGTATATATTAACCCTGCTGATGTGGATTTGCAGACCTCTCGTTCAGGTGGTGCTGGTGGACAGAACGTAAATAAGGTAGAAACGAAGGTGCAATTAACGCACAGGCCATCGGGTATTGTGGTAGTTTGTCAGGTGGAACGTTCGCAGTTGGCCAACCGCGAGCTGGCTATGGAGATGTTGCGCTCTAAGTTATATGATTTAGAAGTACAGAAAAAACATGGTGACATTGCGGCTAAACGTAAAACGATGGTTTCAACGGGAGATAGATCAGCGAAGATTAGAACCTACAACTATCCGCAGGGACGTGTAACGGATCACCGTATTGGTTTAACGCTTTACAACTTGCCAGCTATTATGGATGGTGAAATTCAAGAGCTGATTGATAAGCTGCAGTTTGCTGAAAATGCAGAAAAAATGAAAGAGGGAGCAGTTAACTAGGCTCTTTTCTTTAAAAGTATAAGGAGTAAGAACGATTTAATTTTTTGGATTTAAAATTTTATCACTGAAAAACAGCTTGTTATAAATAATTTAAAATTTTTATTGCAAAACAAATAAAACAAGCTATATTTGCAGACCCAAACGGAAAGACGGACGTCTGAAAGTAAGGAAAACGGTTCGGTAGTTCAGCTGGTTAGAATGCCGCCCTGTCACGGCGGAGGTCGCGGGTTCGAGTCCCGTCCGGACCGCAAGGTCAAGTTAAAAGCCTTTAAAAGCGCACTATACAGTGCGCTTTTTTTGTTTCCACGCATTTTTCATCAAACATTTTCAAATAAACTGTACAAAATAATTCATTGCAGTTTAGGGATTATGTTTACCATTTCATTTACCATGTAGGTGCCGTAAATTAGGTAAACGGTTTTTCCGTAAAAGGTCGGTTTTAAGGACTTCACGCCGCTTTAGGCGCATGTTTAACCTTAAGAAGTGAAAGATGAAAAGCAATCAGAAAATGTCCGTAATGTTTTGGCTGTTCAAGGCAAAATTGGACAAAAAAGGTGTAGCTCCCCTTTACGTCAAGATAACAATCGATGGAGAGGACGTCGATCTGTCAATCGGTAAGAAAATGGCACCAGAGTTTTGGGATACAGAAACCAAAAGGAATACCGAAGGGAGCAGGGAAGCAGAGGATATTAATTTTAGGATTTTAGAGGTGCAGAAGGACTTGGAAAGGATCTTTGAAAATCTATGCCGGGAATATCAGTATGTTCAGCCACAAATGGTCAAGAATATCTTCAATGGCAAGTCGGCCAATTGGAGTGCATTGGAGGAAAAAAAGCAGAAGGAAACTAAGCATACCCTTGTGGAAGTGGTAGATGCTAAGATGGAAGAACTTCAGTTACAGGTTAATGCCAAACTGATGAAGTCGTCAACGCACACAACTTGGAAGACTTCCAAAAAACATATCCTAGATTTCATCAGTTATTACTCTGGTGGAAAAGATATTCTTCTGTCAGATATTAAGCAGGATTTTGCCAGAGAGTTGGTTGCATATCTTACGTTGCACAAAGAAGAGCCTTTGAGTCCAATTACTACTGAAAGGAGGGTAATCCATCTAAAAGCATTTTTGGATTATGCTGTTGAGAAAGAGTGGCTCGACAAGAATAGGGTACAGAACTTCCAGTACAATCCCAAATCTAAAAAGGTAACCCCATTGGAATATTCCGATGTAATAAAGCTTCATGCTAAGATTTTCGAAAACGATAAGCTGAACATCATAAAGGATATGTTCATTTTCCAATGCTTTACGGGATTTGCATACGCCGAGCTTGCCGATCTGACAGCGGCAAATATCGTCGACCATGGCGGTCGGGGCAAGTGTCTGGTCCGTGACAGGCAGAAAACCATGAGCACTGAATTGGTGCCGATGCTGCCGATAGTCGAAGAGATTGTAAATCGTTACCATGATCACCCGCTTGTTTTGAAAACTGGAAAGCTACTTCCGATAATTAGCAACCAAAAATACAATGACTACCTCAAGCCTGTTGGTACAATTGCTGGCTTTTCCAGGCCTTTGACAACTCATTTGGCAAGGCACACCTTTGCGCACATTATGCTAAATCATTTTTTTCTGCCATTGGAGGACGTCTCGTTGATGATGGGACACCAATCTATGAAAACAACCAAACAGTATTGCCAGGTAGGGAAGGAGCGACTAATGAAGAGCATGAGTTCTGTCCATAATCAGATGAAGGATATCGACGGGCAGCACGCTGTTACAAATTGGGCATCATGAAGAGGCTGCCAAGTGGCAGCCTTTAGTTTATTATAATGACGGGATAAAACGCTGGTGAGTGATATTGGACATTGTCCCTGTAAAAAAAGGCTTCGAGTCCGAAGCCTTTTTTATTTTCCATACCATATGTTTCTCCAGGCATGTTGTTTCCAGTTTGAAATAGGCAAACCCTTGTTGCTTCGCCATTTTTTTTTTTATATAGATCATAGAATTCTGCGGCATCCTCTTCTGTAGCGCCTTGAGCAATGAAATAAATCTCAACATGTTTCCTTTCGGGAGGGACCATAGAACCTATTCCGGGGCTAAATGTTTGATCTTTCATCTCCTGTTACCTCCACCTTGCATCATTTTTTCGATCTCTTCCATATTGTAGTAAATCGTTCCCCCAATCCTGGTAAAGGATATGGTTTTTGAATTTCGCATGGTCTGCAGTTTGCCGTGCGATACGTTAAGCAGTTTTTTCACCTCAACTGATTTTATCCATTTCTGGATATTTGGAATTTGTCCCTGCGTTACAACTTGCTTGATCTCGGTTAGGATCTCTTTTTTTAGGTCGTTCATCATTAGGATGAAAAAACTCTTAATCTCGTTGTCTGCTAATCTGTCTTCCCACTCTTTTCCCATCACTAAAAAATTTTGAATATTAAACACTATTGTTGAGATAAATCTCACTTGCCTTAGTTCTTTTGCAAGAACGCACATACCTTAAATAGCCATAGTCGTTGAGTTCATTGATGCATTTCCGATAAGTTACGTGCGATATCTTTGCAATGTCGATTACCTGATGACAGAAAACCTTCATCGGGTGCTGACAACCATTTGACTGCCAGTATTCAACCAGTGACGCGTATAGCCCGATATGGGTGATACTTATCCTTCCGTCATTCTTTACGGCTTCAAAAAATTTCGTTAAAAGCTTTAAACTTTCCATAACTATTAATTTTATGCCATCCGCATTGCGCTAGATTTAGCAACTTTAACTTTGCTGCCGTTCTGTGCCAGGCTCTCCTTTACGGTTTTTTTGCCATGGACTTCGGCGACCGATATCTTTTGCAGATTCGGATCGTAGATATCTATTTTTTTGAACTGCGGATTGGCCTCAACAAAATATTGCTTCCGGCCAATAGTAACCTGCGAACGGTTGCCCTTTCTTATGTCTGCTGCAAGCTTTTCCCGTTGCACGGTACTGTTCCATTCCTTCGCTCCCAGATCTTTTAGACACCGATCCACATCAAATGAGCTAGTGATCTCCTTTACACGGTAGTTTCCTTCCGTGTCCCTATCGTTAAGATCAAGTTTCAGCCATTTACCATCTCTCTGGATTGCCCGGCCATTTAGCAGGTTATAACTTTCCTGTTCGTCAACAAAGGTTCCGTCCCCTGGCTTAAAGATCTGTTGCCTTGCTTTCTTCGGTTCTGTTTCGTCTACGATCTGTACTCTATTAGAAACCAGATTGTATTCTCCAAAAGAATTTCGCTCATATGAGAGATTGTGGTTGATCCACTCATTTTCTTTTACGTGACGGGAAACCGGAACAGTAAACTGAACTTCGCCATTTTTCATTTCCCTTTCCACTCTGCGATAATGTTCCCCGAGGCCGATCCTATTTAGTTGCTCGGAAACCGAAAGTTTATTTGCTTGCTCCAGCTTTCGCTCTTGTCGTTCAAGATTGTACCTCCTTACCGGAATGATAAATATCTTTCGAAACCATCTGAACAGCCTATTCGGATATACCTGTTTCTCCATCCGTCTCCGTTCAAATTTCAGTACCCTGATCGTCAAACGTTCCCTGGGATCACGTGTATTGCCGTACTTGGCGATAAGCCTGTCATAATCGCGCAATCTCTCTATGGACAAAGCCTTATTAGATGACATATCAAAAGAAAATGTCTTTTTAAAACGTTCGTCAGCTTCCTGCAAACGCAATAATTCTGCCTCAAGCCTGTTTTCCATAACTCAATGGTTTTTTCAATTAATAATGGCAGTTAGTAGAAATCGGATGCGGTTTAAATCGCATCCGATATTAATTAATGTACATTATGCGGACATTGATCTTCGACGACCTGGGCGCTGCTTTTTGGTGCCCGCCTCCTGATCTTCGGTCTTTTCCGCTTTCTGTTTTTGCTGACCGGACTTCTCAGCTTCTTCCGAAAGTCGTTTAGTGAAGATATTAATGTCTTCTTTTTTTTCTTCGGCCTGTCCTGCGGATTCAGATTTTCCTTCTTCTGGCCTTTCAAATGATGGTTTGTCGTGTTTATCCATACCATCAACCAAACCTTCGGTCTTTTGCAGATCTTCTGACTGGCCCCCCTTGTCTAACTGTCCACTTTCCGGTTGTTGCACGGTAGCTGCTTCAGCGATTTTCGGGCCGACATGTGCCGGAGTTTCCGGGGTAACTCCAGGAGCTTGCTGCATAGTTTGACCTTGCTGACTCTCTTCGGCAACCGTTTCCGGTCTTTGCGGTGCCATTGGAATTTTTTCCGGTCTCAAACGTGTTTGATTTTCATCAAAGAAAACCAAACTACGTGCGGACGGATTTGCCTGGACAAAGCAGTTTTTTTCCTTGCCATTGGGGAAAACCAATGTCGCTTTTTGGCGGTTTCCCTTTTTCAGCTTATTGGAGAATTCAGCTTTGCTCTGTGCATATTCCAGTCCTTTAAAAGCATACTTGTCCAACTGGCTAGAAAGATCAAAATATTCCTTACCGTATCTGGCTAACAGGAAGTTCCCGTTTTTATCGGTGTTTCTGAAATCCAGCTGCAACCACACTTCTCTTTCTTCACCATCCTTATTTTTTATTTTTTTGAATACCGATCGCCCGTTCATAAGGTTATATGCCTCCTTTACCGTGATTCGGTTGTTCGTATAAAAAGTCTGCGTGGTCAAATCCTGTTCGTTACTTCTCACCACTGCCATATCGTAACGATTAAAAAAGTACATTCCTGTTTCTTCGGATTTACTGAATTGCAGTGTGGCGCTTGCCTTGCCCGTGTTGGGCCCCAGGTGCGTACTGAAATCAAAGCTTTGGCTGATAGAAAATTCCGTGCGGTTTGATTTCATTTTCTTGATAAGCTCATTCTGGGGATAATCTGTGAAGCCCATATTTTCGAGCTGGCTGTTGAGAAAACTATAATTGTCCTCATTAAAAACCTGTGTTTCCATTTTTACTCCTTTCTTTTTTTCTGTTATTAATTCATTTTGCAATTTTTCGTAATGGGCATCTACCATGGCTTTTACGTCAATAGCGCCATTCCGACAGATTTTTGGCCCTTCTGACATAACCCGGTAGGCTGAACGAATGCTCAATACTTCGTACCGATCTAAATCTGTAGATTCGTCTTGGCAGTATGCTAATGCTTCTTGATGGGTAGCGAAGCAAGCAATTTCATACCTGTCTTCCACAAAGCCGTCGTCTAAATAGGCTACATATTCATAGCCATTATTCCATCTTTGATTTTCCAGAAATATTTGGAATTCTGAAAAATCCTGCTCTCGTACCAACATGTCCTTGTGTTTATCGCAGCGGACGTGCCCTTAAAATCTTGCTATTGCCGATCTTTAGGTCTAAATGTCTCCCACCATCTTTTTCCATCATCTGCACGGCAAAATACTTTTGGTCCGGTATGGTGAATTTTGGCAATGCAAATACGTAAATGTCATAGGATCTGCCAACCACACGGTTCGGTTCCTTGTTTACGTATATTGGCAACACCTCGATTTCCTGGGATGCGGTACGGTTTGTCCGGCGCTGATCGCGGATGAAGAAGCGGAACTGGTCGATATCATAGGAAATATTTGACCAATTGCTAACCTTGAACTGGAAATAAAGGATACCATCCTTTATGAACAGCCCTTTCAGGTTAAGGCCTATGCCATTGTTGTTTTTCCCATAACTGGCCGTATATTCCTTGTTCTGGAAAACATATTCCGCATATTTTCGAACCTCCGCCTCGTTAATGTTCTCCTTCGGGAGAAAAATATTGTCTTCCCTGGACTTAGCGTTGCCATCAATAGAAAGGTTGATCGAAGAGGGATTTTCAACGTAGCTCACAACAAATGTGGTCAGTTTCCCGTCCGCTGTTACTACACTCAGATTGGAAGGCGTAAACCCCGTCTTTGCAGCCTTAACCTGTAGAATATTTTCTACCCCGGTCGCTTTCTGGGCAAGAATTTCGGCACTCCCACGGTCAACACTGACAATTGCATATGGAAATATGATATTGCTGGTCTTGGTGTTGCTTATTTCCAGCTTATAGGAAGACTGTTCCAAAAGCTTTCTTTGGATATTTTCCTGCGCAACGGAGCCAAATGACACCAGGAACAGGAACAATCCCTTCGTTACTGCACTTAACTTTTTCATACTATTCTGATTTAACGATTACTTATCTGCCGGAACTTTGCTTTTGCTTTTCGTCCCTTAAAAGGATTTGGTATCCTGCCTTAACTTTTACCCTTACCAGCCTGGCTTTTTTGGAGAACATTCCCTTGACCATTTCAACACCGGCACCAGCCGCCTGTACGCCCCAGGACTGGTCAAGCGAACTCAGGCTGATGGATTGTAGCGGTCGGTCTGCCGATTGCTTTACGGCATCGCGTGTGATCGACCCAGGTATATAAACTCCATCCAAACCATCCAGGTCGAACACGGCCAGATCAACCGGGAATAGCGATCTGCCAAAACGGATGCTTTCGATCTTGATCACGAGGCGTTCGCCACTCAGTTGGGCAGTACCAAAAATGAAGTTGTCTTTTGGGATATTTACGCCATTGACCGCTATTTCATCGACCAGTCTCATTTTTATGGTAGAACCATTTACGATAATCTGATCTTCGTGAACCACTGCTCGAATAGCGTTCTGAGGTGCATTAGCAGGATTTTTTTCGGCCAGGGCATAAAATCCGTTACCAACCTGTTCCTTGTTATCTCCGTCCAACAAGGTGATTTCCTGACTTTTTTTTGGGGTAGTGACGGCATACACCTGTCCGCGTCTTTTCTCCGTCGTTTCTTTCAATCTTTCGTTGGCAAGCTCGGGATTTTGGATTTCCATCACTTTGTCCAACATCGCATTCAACTGGTCGAGCTCCGGATCGTGCTCAGGTTGGTCCATACCTATATTCCCATAACCTGTTGAGCTTGATGATCTGCCACTGTAGGATTTCGGACTTTCATAGTTATAATCCTGCCATCTTGGGGGAGCTTGGGCGTAACCAGTCTGCATCTGTCTTTCCAGGTTGCTTAAATTCTGATAGATCTGCTGTGTAGTCGGATCGCCATAATTGTTTATGGGCATTCCGGAAGAACCATAGTAACCATTTGCTCCCGGACGATAATTCGTATCGTTCCGCATCTGTTCCAACAATTTGGCGCTATCCTTTTCGGCAAGCTCGTAGTAGGCCAATTTATCCTTCGGGCCATTCTCAGTTCCTGCGACAGGCAGTTCCGTATTCAGCGATTTGATTCCCTTTTCCGAAATTTCCTGTCCATTGACTCCGCTTCCGCCACCAAGCAGCCAGAACAACAACGTGAGAAAAGGCAGGGCGATAATCGGAAGCACGGTATAGAACTTTCTTTCCCGTGCCAGTTTTGCGTCTGTTTTCATATCCGCTCTTTAAAAGTTATTGATCCAATTTTCCATTGCTTTTGCACTATCCAGCAGTCCTGGACGAGCTTTCATAATACTGTCATAGGTTTTCTTCCCCGAGGGGGAACCTTGTAGGCTATCCATAAATTTGGTGAAGCGTTTCACCCTTTTGATTTCCGCTTGAAAGGCCTTATCAATTATTTGCGGCTGCGGGGCCTTACTGGGAACCTCAATGCTTCCAAAGCCCATCGACGCAGAATTTCCACCCACCAGTACCGTCGAATTGTAGGCAATACTGATCGCCACAAAAAGGATCAATGAGATATATAGGGTTCTTCTGGACAGGCCTGCTGTTCTTTGGTTCATCCATTCAGCCCAGACCGATTGCGCCTTGCCCATTAATGAGCCCACTTTGCGGAAAACCTTAACCGCAAGTTTTTCCTTTTGCCCAGCTGATTTATTACTTTGCTTTTCCATACTTCATCTTTTTATCTTCTATTCTCTGTCTTGATATCCCGGTTTTCGATCGTGCTCCAGCGCTCGATCAAAAACCCGTGCGGGTTGTTGTCACTTCGCGATACGTTACGCAGAGCACCTTCGGTAATCAGGCTACGCGTGGTAATGGTCGTTGGCCTGATGATTTCCTGTGTTGCATAGCAACGGAACCTGAACGGATAATCGCTTGTACTTACCTGCACGCTGTCAATGGAAATGGTCTGATTGATATTTCCCGAAATGAGATTGGAATAATACCCCGTTTCACGTAGGTCGTCATACAGCCTTTTGGCAGATCCATCGGCCAGATACAGCGCCTTTGTAATGGTCTGCTGTATGGCATTGTCGTCCGGATCAAGCGTAAAGAAAAACTGATGGAAGGTGCGGATATGGTCGCGAGCCTCCACGGGAACGTTGTCCTTCCGATCTGACGCGTACGCATCCAAAACTTTTCCATTGGCCAGGATATACACCTTTTGCTGCATTGAAGAAACAGTGCTGTAGCTTTTGAATATGGCTATGCACGTAATAATCAGGCAGCAGATCAGCATCAGGCAGCAGAAGTTCCGCACCTGCCTAAATGCCTGGTCGATATTTTTTGCTTTCTTAAACATACTACATATTGTTTTTGATCAATTTGATTGGACTGGTCGAAACTGTGTTGAACGCTCCGGTTGCCTTGGTCTGCAGCGCACCACCGCCACCTGCCTGAACGATATAGCTGGCCACGCTTGGTACGGTAAAATATCCGATGATGCCAATAATCATAAAGATCATATAGGCGGTGTCCGTTTCATTAAAGAATGAAGTGTCGCCGGTAGTATTCATCTGGTGGATATCCAACTTGATCATTTCCTGTTGGATCTTTCCGATGATCGCCCCAAAAATATTCGCCACCGGAAGCCAAAGGAAAATATTGATGTACCGTGCCAGCCAAGCGGTCAATGTGTGCTGAAAACCGTCAAAAACAGCAAGTCCGAAGATCAGTGGTCCGAGTATCGAAAGGACGATCAGTTGAAAGGTCCTTAAGGTATTTATACAAAGCGCCGCACCTTCAAAAATGATCTGGAGTATTTCACTGAATAATTGCCTGATGTAATATTTGAAGGCGAACATTATTTTCTGTCCATTGAACAAAAATCCATTTCCCAAACTTTCCAATACGCTCTGTTCTGCAGGGTCCGCTCCGTCGTGGGTATAGCGGTACCATTTGTCCTGATCGCCCATACCGTTAACACCTACATACATTTGCCAGGCATCACTCCTTTGAAAGGCTTCGTCACGCTTTTTTAGCAGCACTGCCACTGCGCTGTTCGAATTGTCTACCATTGCAGCAGTTCCGGTCACTGTTGGCTTCATTACCGCGTTGATCATTGCCAGCACCGACGGAAATATCATGATACAAAATCCCAGTACAAAGGGCCGGAACAAGGGAAAGAAGTCGATGGGTTCCGCATTTGCGATGTGTCTCCACACCCTATAGGCGATATACCAGGTTGCCGCAAATCCCGCAATGGCCCGTGACACACCGATCAGGTCGCTGCAAAGTGGCATCATATCCTCATAGATCTGTTCCAATACGGTATGGAAGCTTCTTACCCCACTGTCCGACGATTGCCCAAAGGCCAAGACAGGGATGGTCGCCAGCACAAGGACCACAGTAATTTTCAATAGCTTTTTCATATGCTTAAAATTTAATTCCATAAAGGGTTTCCACTGTTTTTGCATCATTGCTTGCCTTCTGGCGCTGTAGTGCCAGTGCGCCCGTAGAATTGTTGAAGGATCGTAGGAAATTCAGTTTCTCTTCCATATCCAGATAGATCCTGTCGATAGCCTGCAAGCGTTCATCATCTGACATCCTGGTCTTGCCGTTGGTAAGGATGGTCGTCAGTTCCTTTAGATTGTTCAGGCTCTGGTTAAGCAGCTGGTTGTACACCTTGCTCATATAGGCCAGCTCTTCCGGACGGAATATCTTACTGGAAGAAAAACGGGCGTAGGCGTTACGGTTTTCCGATACCAGTTGATATTGATACTTAATGATCGCCGGTACGCGGCTGTAATTGCGAACGGTAGGGCTTACGTTCAGCAGTCCATCGAGATATTCCTTATGTTGATTGTAGTCGCCTTTGGAAATATCCCTGATCTCATTATAACCGTTGTTCAGTATCTGATAAGCATCTTTAAATTGGGTGAGTATGCTTTTCATCTGTTTCAACTTTGCGATGTTAAGGGCAAGCTGTTTGGCTTCCTGCGTCTGTGCCAGTGCACAGTTGCTTTGGCTAATCGATAGCATCGACCAGACCACTACCGTGAATGCGATATTTTTCATTGCTTATCTTTTTTATGGTTACTAATCCCGTAGAGCTGTTCCATCTTTTGGACATCCTGTTTTTCCTTTTCCCGGGCACGTTTGACGTTTTCGATGTGATCACAGAATTTGCGTGAGAACATATAGGCACTGACCATCCGGTCGTGCAGGAGGTCAATCCGCTCTAGGCGCTGGTCATCGGTCATTTCGAGCTGGTTGTTTTGTGTAACCGCGTTCAGGTTTCTAATAATGTCATTACAGTCTTGCAGCACATTATCGTAGACCTTCTGGAAATATGCTACCTCTCCACGCTCATATAATCCGCTACTGGACGCTTTGCTAATTGAGAAAGGGAAAAACCTTTTGATCTCATTGATCACGTCGCGTATATACACGGCCTTGTCACTGTGTTTGACAGTTCCATTTACTGTAAAAAGGGATTTGAAATACTCGCTGTAGAGCACTGAGGTTCCATTTTTATACCTGCTGATGTTGTTCAGTCCCTGCTCGTCAATCCGGTTTTTCTCTTTTACTGCGTTCGATTGTATCTGGTACTTTGCCAACTGTTCCAGTTGGATTTTAAGTTCCTTGCCCTTTTGTGCCATTGAAATACCGGTTATCAGTAAGGCAATGGCTGTTAAGATGATCGTTTTCATAGCTATCGATTTTGTCCAATTCCGTAAAGTGCCCTGATCTGGTCTGAATCCTGTCGGCTCTTAGCCCTTGACAAGCTCAATTGTATGTTGCTGGCATTAAAGCGGCGCAGATCGTCATAGTTGCGCTGTACCTCTTCGCCAATGGCATTGGTAAGCTCGAGGCGTTTTCCATCACTCATTTGTGTGGAGTAGGAAGTGGTAATATTGCGGAGGTGTTTAACATTTTGAAGCGTCTGTTGCAACATTCCGGAATAGACCTGCTCCATATATTGCAATTCCTTTGCGGTGAAATGTTTGTCTTTTTTGATCAACTCCCAAACTTTGCCATACTCATTTGTGATCCGCAATTGCATCGCAATAATGTCCTTTACACGTTGGTAATCACGAATGGCATCCTTTACCTTTTTCAGTTCGTCGAAATACTGTTGGTACTGCTGCTTTTGTTTTTGCGCCCAATCGGAAATTTCGTTCAGCTTCTGTTTAGCCATACTGTTCTCCAGCTTCTTTTGTGCGTTCTGTAGATCAAGCACCCTGTTCTGTTTCCGCTGAACTTGAAGATCCGCTGCTTTTATAGCCTTGGTCAATACCGCTTTGATCAATCCGATGATCCCAGCGTGGGCTTGTTGCGTCGGCAAGATGATCACTGCCACAAAGGCGAGTGCCATCGCTATTTTTCTTAGCTGCTTCATTGTATTTGATTTTGTGGATTACTATTTATTCCTGATCGCATCGGCCATCGCCATAATGCCTTTGCGGATATCTCCACCGAATTTCTCGGTGTACTGGCTGAGTTTTACTTTTTCGGTCTGCTCTGTGGTATAGGCCAGGTATTCCTCCACAGATACTTCAGTTCTGTAAACTTTGGAAAGCACACCACCCAAGGATATGAATACCTCTTTGTATTTTTTGGAAGGATCATTTGCTTTGTTAACTGACAGTACCAGTGCTTTTTCCTTTTCGGTCAGTCCCAATAGCTCCTGTATCTGGTCAAATTTGTTCTGGTACTTGCTCTGGTCCAGCAAGATTTTACAATCCGAGTTGTTGACTATCGCTTGTTTGACTACTGGCGAGCTGATAATGTCCTCGATTTCCTGGGTTACCACAATGGCTTCGCCAAAAAATTTGCGGACAGTTTTGAAAAGATATTTGATGTACTCGGCAAAGCCTTCGGTCATCAATGCCTTCCAGGCCTCTTCAATCAAGATCATTTTTCGTTGGCCCTTCAGCTTTCGCATCTTGCTAATGAAAACCTCCATTATAATGATGGTAACCACTGGAAACAGGATCTTATGGTCTTTAATGTTGTCAAGCTCGAACACAATGAACCGCTCTTGTAACAGGTTCAGATTTTCCGTTGCATTGAGCAGGTAATCGAATTCGCCACCTTTGTAATACGGCCGTAGGACATAAAGAAAATTATTGACATCAAAATCTCGGTCTTTTACCTTTTCCGCTTCCAGGATTGGTACATATTTTTCCTTCAAAAACTCATAGAAGGTATCAAAGCAGGGAAACAGGCTGCTGTTCTTTTCCAGTTCATCGAAATAACCGCTGATGGCATTTGAAAGCGCTACGTATTCCGAACGCTTAAATTCCTCATCATCCTTTTTCCAAAGGGCAAGCAAAAGTGTTTTGATACTTTCCTTTTTCTCGGTATCCAAAGTATCACCTTCGCCAATAAAGAACGGATTGAAACGGATCGGGTTCTCTTCACTGTACGTAAAATAATAGCCCTGCAACATATCACACAATCCTTTATAGGAGTGTCCAACGTCCACCAGTACGATGTGCGTTCCCTGTTCATAGTAGCTCCGGACGATGTGGTTTGTCAGGAAAGATTTCCCGGAACCTGAGGGGCCAATTAGAAATTTATTGCGATTTGTACAAATGCCTTTTTCCATCGGTTCATCGGAAATGTCAACGTGGACCGGTTTTCCTGTAAGCCTATCTCCCAAACGGATACCCACTGGACTGATTGAAGTTCGGTAGCCTGTTTCCAGGTTCAGAAAGCACGTTGCCTGTTCGGCAAACGAATCGAAAGTGTCGTTCATCGGAAAATCGGCAGCATTTCCAGGAATTCCCGCCCAAAATATCTGTGGTGCGCCAACAGTTTCCAATTTCGCTGAAGCATCCATTTGGGCCAGGGCCGAGGAAACCATATTGCGGAGTTCCTTCAGTTCCTGCTTTTCTTCCGTCCAGGCCAGCACATTATAGTGTGCCTTTACAGGAAGGCGCTGCTGACTGATCGCTTCGTTAAGGAAATCATTTGTGGCATCGCGTGAAATGGTGTTTTCACGACTGTAAGCCGAAAGTGATTGCAATCGTAGCCTTTTGCTTTCCAGTTGTTTGAGCGTCTTATGGGCGTCGTCCACGAATACGTACTGACTGTAGAGGTGATTGCAGGAAAGCAGTTGCCCCAAAGGACTTGCAAAACCTACAGAAAATTTGGTACGGTCAGTAGAATATTTATCGTAGGTGATCTTACTCGCACATTGCCCCGGTAGGTCTTCGGCAGCTCCCAATGTATACAACAGGCAATGTTTATCCCCGACTTGCAATCCTTCACCAAAACAGATGTCGCCGTAAACCAGGTCGTTTTTTCGCTCGTTTAGACAGAGATATTTTTCAATAAGCCCCACCTGTGTGGGCTGGCTCATCAATTGTTCGGCTTCTAGTCTAAAAAGCTTGATAAACCCACTGTCTTCAAGGACGCGCTTGAACTGACCAACACAATCGAGGAATTCCTGTAACAATGTCTTACTGATCGTTTCCTCGGGAACAATGTTCCTTCTGGTCAGATTGGAGAATAATGAGGTAGCAGGTTTTCTGCCATTGGGCATTTTGGTCAGCATGATGTAGCAGCTATGGTCGAGGAAAGGGCGCTCGTTAAAAAACCGCTCACTGCTGCGGCTAAGGAAACTGGTGTCTTCCTTTTTAAAATCTGCATTGTACTTGGTTTGAACAAACCAGTCCTGTTTACACATCACACTGTGTTTGGGCAACACCTTTATAGCCTTTACCCAGGTGTGGTGGAACGTCTCGTATTCCTCGTTCGACAAGGTGAATATTTCCGGTAGTTCCGCACGGAAAGCTACCGTTACGTCACCTTTATTGCTCAATATGCAATTGTGTTCCACATCCATTATTGGAAACACTTCCTTCAACACTTTTTCCATCTTCACATTTCCTTTAGGGGGCGTATGCCCGGTTAGATTGATCTATTCTCTCATTTTGTTGTTTGGACTTAGGTCTATGTTATTATTTTACATGGTACTTAAATCTGGGAGGTGAGCTGTTTTATGTCTTTTTTAAATTCCTTTGCCTCGTGAACGTCCACTCCTTCTTAAAGGTGGTAGCCCTCGTTCCTTCCGATTAGAGTTGATGTTGTTGACTAGCCAACTTTTTTTTCCGGTAAGTTCCTTGGCCTCAAAGTGTGATCTTTGCGGAGTTTCCTCTAGGCGATCTTCCAAATAGCCCTCTCCCGCACGCACGCTTCCAACAACATCCATCTCATTAGGTGTTGGAAATGAAACGATTATTGTATCCGCTGGAAGCTCAGTTAAATCTGGATCAAAATCCTCAACTAATTGATGTGTCTTCTTATTATAGGGAATATCACAACGGGTAAAATCGTCATCATAATAAGGCTCAAGGTCATCGAAAGAAATACCAAGGGTTGAAAAATCATCCTTTCGTTCCAAAGTCCGTAGATGCCAGTTCACGAAATAAATCTGTCCGCAGATGTCCAACGTTGGCTGTTTTCCGTTCAGCCTATCCAGCAGCGCACGCTCGTTTTGATTCAACTCACTTTTTGACAAGAGTTTGCTGCGCATTTCTCTTTCATATTCATGCATTGCCATTTTTTCTATGGTTTGTGGTTAAAAAAATATTCCTGTTCCGTATCTTGATCACACTTGGAACCTTCTTCCTTGCGAGAGCCTTCATCAGCCCATGTTCACCATATTTGTTGCTCATTGCGTAAACTTTGGCAACAACTCCACCTCCCAGAACAGCCGCAATTAGAACGCAGATCAGGGACGGGATGCCAATGAAATAAAGCAGGGCAAACAGTATGAGCACACCTACCATACCAGCGCCTACATACCAGATATACTGTGCCTTCAGACCTTTGAATTCAATACTTTTATTGATCCCTTTATTTATTTGATAAGTGGCCTTTTCCATCGTATTATTTTATTTAATAGGTGTACTTTCGTGCACCTGCGCAATACCCTTATCCCCAAGCTTAACTTAGATAGTGGTTGATCTCATTCATAATGGCGTAGCGGAGCGTTCTTTGAATTCCGGTATTTTCATTAAATCCGAACCTTTCAAATATTTCTCTACAACTTTCCAGAATATTGAGCACTTCGTAATTAAGCAGGTAACTCTGCTGTAAGGCATCATACGCTATTGGAAACTCGTCCTCTAGGATCCTTTTCACATACAGAAATTTGGAAGGCTTTAATTCTTCGGTCAGCCTTTCCATACATATTTCGGCTACCGTCACCACGTCCATCCCGTTTGACGACAGGTAGTTCGCTTCGGGCATCACTTCGGCGATCTTCTCTTCCAGATATGCACTTACACGGTATTCTTCCTGTAATTCAAACTTTAGCTCCGGATTGTGAAGTGCGATATACTCCCACAATCTTTCTTTCAATGTTGTTTCCATTGAGCGTCAGTTTACGGTTACACACCAAAGAATGCCTGAATTACCGTAGTTACTACGACCAGAAACACACAGCTTCCGAACCAGGCTGCAGCTACCTTTCCAGTATCGGGATCTCCCGCATTCCATTTCTGGTACACCTTGATAGCCCCGATCAGTCCAAGCAATGCGCCAACGGCGTACATCAAATTGGTTCCCGCACTGAAATAGCTTCTTACTTCCTGATTTGCCTGGTTAATCCCGGCAAGCCCATCCTGGGCCAGTAAATTTTGTGTGAGCATTGCTAACAAAGCTGTTAGCGCAATCATTTTTTTTAGATGGTCCCCACTGTTTCCTCTGCACGTTTTCATACCTAATTGATTTTTGGTGATTAATTAAAAAAGCGGAGTGCTTCAGCCGACACTAAACCCCACATCACATCTTCCATTACACTGGTCTGGTTGGGGAAGCGCTCCGCTTTGAACATTTACACTGATCTTCGGCAATGCTGATTTGCACATTGCATTTTATCAGTTCATTGATTGGTGGTCTAGGGGGCGAATTCCGAAGATGGAATCGCCAAATCCCTTATATTTTTGGAGTAAAATTTTAAATTGAATTACTGGTGCTATCTCTTAAAAAGCGGAATGGTTCGCCGGCTCAAAACCCCACATCACATTTCCATCACACTGGTTTGGTCGGGGAATTCCATTCCGCTATGAACATTTACACTGTTTCGTCCCACAATGCATCTACTTCCTTTTCACTTAGCGTAAATGTTCGGTACTTTGAGCATTCTGATTTGATCAGTTCATTGATAGATGGTCGGTAGGGCGACTCCTTAAGATCGTAGGCTCTTCGGAGCACAACTGCGATCTCTTTCTTGAAGTCGCCAACTTCATTTATATTTTCGGAACCTTCTCGGATAACATCCTGTAAGGTGCTTACCAGGTTTTCGATCTCCTTAAACTCATCGTATTCCTCTTCGGAGCTTTGTGTGTCGTCTGTGGGTTCACTTCCGTCGTGCTGCAAGAACGAAGGGTTTATTTCAGTCCTTTTTCTTCCGGCAAACAAGCCTTTCAATTTGTCGGGATAGTAGCGCACCGCTACATAGAGGTAATAGATAACTAGCAGTGATCCCATACCTGTAAAAAATTGCATCCAGCTAATGTTACTCAACATATCTTTCTGATTTAGTTAAACATCTAGTCTGCAACGAATTGCTGAGACAAAGTACGGGGGTTAACAAAAGCGGATAAATCACAATTTAGCTGTTCCGAGTTGTAGGTAGTTGTTAGTGATTGATGATCAGCCAATTAAAATGTGGTTTTTATTGTCAATAAAAGGCAAAGTTCGGGCAAGGCGCCGCGGAGCGCCGCAAGAAATTCCGCCATAATCGCTTGCGCTTTTATTGCGTTGCTTCTTGCGCTTGCTTGCGCCTGCCCGGATCAGGGTGCCATTATTAACAATTAAATAATGGCATTATGAAATCATTGAAAAATTTGGGAGACTGGCAGGTATCGGAAGTTGAAGTAGTTTATAAAACTAAGGTTGACAGAAAATTACTGCCTAAAATTTCAGGTTCCGCAGACTCATATGGGATTTTTATGAAATACTGGAATCCTGGTAAATTAGAATATCAGGAACAGAGTAAGGCTTTGCTTCTTAACAACCAGCTGAGGGTATTGGCGATAGTGGAGTTGGCAACTGGCGGGATTGATCACGTAAACATGGATACGCGTATAATCTTCAGTACAGCCCTTGTGATGGGGGCTAATAGAATTGTCCTGGCGCATAATCATCCAACTGGAAATATAACTCCTAGCGAAGCAGATCGAAGATATACGAAGAATGTAGCTGAAGCTGGCAAATTGATGCAGATTGAAATACTGGATCATTTAATAATTGCGGCAGATGGGTATTACTCATTCGCCGATGAAGGGCTGCTGTTGTAGCAGCCCATTTATTTTAATAGCCATCTATCCATTTCATCATACTTTGCAATTTGCTTTTTAGGCCATCCTTATCTACCTGTTCTGGATTATAGGCACTGGTGCGGACAGCTGACGGGGAGAGGTCGTCACGATGCTTTGTACTGATGTGGGGAATGATGAATTGATAGACCGCACTCATTGATTTGGCTTCTATAATACCACAGTCAAAACAGGCCCGAACGAAGATCGCAAGTTGGTCGCTGGATAGCTTCCATTTGATTTTCCCCGTACCAGGAACGCTATGCTCGTGCTCCAGCTGAAAAATTTTGATCTCATTTTCTATGAACTGCCTTTCGTGTTCAAACCATTGCACCATTATTGTTGTAACGTCCGGATCTTCGTCGTTGAACTGGACATCTGGCTTGCGGTGCAGCTGCAAAAAATTGGTATAGATCAGGTTCAGTTCGTGGAGCTTTAAGTTAAGGCTCTCCGCCCGTAGTACCCTTTTCTTTAGCCATTGTTGCAACAAGGTAGTGTAGGACTTGCTATTGAAATTCAGGTAGACCAGCAGTTCGTCCAGGGGAGGAAATAAGCCTAACTGATGGTTCTCCCAGTTGAAACGCTCCAATCTGGAAACCAGTTCCAGGTGATAGGTGATCTTCATTACATCGGGAGTAAGTTCTTCCTCTTCGCCAGTTGCAAATTCCTGGAGCTTGCGCAGCACAAGGTCAATAACTGGGCGCGAGTGGGGATATCCAGTAGCTTGCTTTTCCAGATCAAGTACTTTTTCGCCTATTTCCTTTCTTGCGCTAGCAAGTAAGGTGCTGAATAAATCCTGCCGAATTATTTTCGCCGTTTTTGTTCTTATCGATACAACGGCCAATAGTAGTTTGTCCTGTAGTTCCAGCGAATAGCTGGATGAATAGTCGTTATCATTAGTGCCAAACATAAAATTTACTTTTTATTAAACCATTGTTAAGACTTTAATCTTTTTGCGGGGTTGTTTATAGAAATCCCACAAAATCAAAAAAAAACCAAAAAAATAGCCATCTGGGTTTCCCCAAATAGCTGTTCGGTTTAGTGAAAACAGGTTTTGTGGAATACAATATTTAAAAACATTCTATTCCACCTTATAATCTGCTCCCAATGTTATATCAATGATTGATAAAATTTGTTACCCATGAATTTGATTTAGGTCGATTTACTTAAGATGCGACAAATATTATACGTTTGTCATACGTTTCAATTTCAAAAACCACGTGGCTTCTTCCTCAGCGAAAGTTATATTTCTTTCGTTTTGAACTGTCAGCGCTAAGTGATTTGTTGACAGTGGAGTGTTCAATATCGTTAACAATGTCACTATTGGATCTAGCATTTGTAGAACCAATCTGTCGTATCATAATGTAAGTGGCAATGCCGAAGGAAAACGCAATGGCGATTGCAAGAAGCTTATGTGTCATTTGAAGATGTATAGCTGTTTTCAGCAAATGTATCTTTACCAAATAGACAAATTGGTAGAATAAAAGCTAATCCCAGTACACACATCCAAAATAGTGACCGGATTTGCAAAAAAGTAACCAGATTTGCAGGCAGGTTTATGCTGGAAATGGAATACTTTGATTGGTATTGCGTTTAGCCAGTTGGGCGTCTACCTTTTCACGATATTCACCTTTAACCAGGAGATCGTCACTATCCGGATCGGGTATCACCGAAGGGTCAAAAAATTCGAGTTTGGAATTGTAACGGGTGGTGGCTGGCACGAGATCTTTTACTATTGACATATTCACCAGCGTTCGGCTGCTGATCCGGCAGAACCCGAAAGAGCAGTAAAGCTGCTCCATTTCGTTAATTGTTCCCTTGCCCAAAGAGTATTCGCGTTCATTGGTAACTACCATAACTTTCGGTTTTGACAAGTAGAAGTACAAAATATCCTGTTTGACATCCAATCGCTTTGTGACTTTACGGTAATGAACGAGAATAGTAGGCGATTGATCTAAATTCATTGGTTGCTGTTCTGCTGTTCCCCTTGGATCCGCCAATAACGACCGTACCGCATAAATCACGTTTAGGAATGCAATTAAAATCGCAATCATTGGCAAATCAATATTGAAGAATTCATTACTATCAAAATGTTCGGGGTTGAATAGTGTATAGGCAGTGACAAAAAGAAGGTCAAACAACACTGGAACGATTAATCCCAGCAATGCTTGTAAAAGACTCCTTTTAAAAAGCTTAAAACGCCAGTCATAATTTTCATCAAGAACGAGCGAGATCCAATGAATCCAGTAGACAATTGCAAATGTGACCGGAAAACTTGCCACTAAAGACAGATAAAAGTTTGGTTGTGTGACTACACGAGCTATTAAATCTGGCTTATCTCCGTGAATCCCTAAATAAAAGGTTATAAGGGCTGATATGATTATGCGGAAAGCAATACCAAAGCGAGATTTTGCAGATTTCATTGTAATTTATTTTACCACAGCGAAAATATATAGAATTTGATTATATATTTAGACTGTTACTATTGTCCAATTTAAAACTTTTTATTAATGAGTTATGCTTTTACACCTAATGGCGTGAGCCAACTAATCGCTGATCTTTATGCACTACCACCTGCTCGGCTAGCGGCACAGGCAACAGCCGTGAAAACTGATTTTAAAAAATTTGTAACCGATAATTTTACATTGACCAACGACCAAAAAGTATACCTGAACGGGTTGAACGGTCAGGTGGCTCAATATTTCGGTGACCAATGCTGGTTTTGCTTTCTGTACCAATTGAATATTACCCTTGTGTATCCTGATTCGCCAAGTCCCGCATATGCAAAATATGTAGAATCGAAAAGTACGGCTAAACTAACGACGGGACTTGTTGGAGACCCGACGGCAACTGGTGAACTGACGTTCACGATGATCTATAAATTACCCTAAAACTGGTGAGTTGAAAATACAAAACCGCACAATCCCTTGTGCGGTTTTTTATCGCTGTTTCGAAATTAATGTGGTAAATACGGTAATCGTATTTGCAATTTATGTGGTAAATACGGTAGCGTATTTCGAATTTATGAATTTACTTTACCGCCGAAATCTATAACGCTGTTTGCGATGCTCGACTTTACCTTGCGATATACACTCTTGACATTCATATTCTTACAAGGCGCAATATTATCTTGGCACCTCTTTGATCTTATGCTAAAGACCTACAAACGGTCAGATTGGCGATTTCTCTTGCTGATAGCTGGATTTTTACTATTCAATGCAGTAAGCTTTTATACCATTTTCGAACCAGGGGCAATAGACATTCGTTTACAACTAGTGCTGGCAAATGGCTGTGGAATTGCTTTAGCACTTTATTATACACTTTACCTGTCTTTCAAATTCAATAAAAAAGAAGAAAAGAAAGCTAGTGGAAAATTTATGTTACCGATAATTATTGGAGCTTATCTCTCTGCTATTTTTGTTACCTATATCTTTGATGGAAACTACAGGATCGCAGAAGGTCTTTTTCTCGCACTGCCTATAATTTTAACCCTTGCTTTCTGCATTTCACTTGAAGTACAATTAAGAAAACGCCACGGTGTGAAGATAGCAAAAGAAAAAAAGGTTATGATCTATTCCAGTTATGCGGCCATATTGCTGATGTCGGCCAATCCTTTAATTACCGTTATCACTGGATACCACGGCCTTAACATTTCATTAGTCAACGTACTTTTCCTGCTGACAGTTGGAGCATACGTCTATCGCCTATTCTTAGAGCAAAGAAAAGAAAATGAAGCACTGACAAGGATAGGTTTTTTTACAGATTCGCGAGACATATTTTCGTATGAACTATCAAGGAGACAACTTGAAGTGGCATCATTGATCCTTCGCGATAAAACATTTTCAGAGATTGCAGAAATACTATACGTAGCACAGAAAACCATTTCCAAACACGCTTCCGAAATCTATAGAAAGACAAATACCGTCAGTGCACTACATTTCAAACAAAAATTTGCTCCCTTTGAACTAGCAGATTAAATTAATCGAAGCCATACCATCCTGCAAGCCGCTGTTTATCTAGAATAGTAGGGTCGCCGTAGTCGGCTCTAGTTAAAAATACGTCCAACGTACGGCGGTAAAATCATTAGAATTTTAATGGTACTCCCTAGAGCCAAATTACATTTCAAACAAAAATTTTCTCCTTTTTAAATGTCGGTGCTAATGTCGCTAAAACATTCTGTTAGCCAATGTTTACCGATAGCCGTACGTTCGCCGTAGAGGGCTCCACTTAAAATTACGTTCAAACTACGGCGGTAAAATGATAAAATTCTATTTATGCCCCATAAGTTTGCATTGATCCAAACGGTCAGTGATAGCAGATTGTGCTATCATCAGTGAATAGTGGTTAACCTGGGGAACCCTTCAAGCGTGACAATAGTAACGATCAATTGTCATTTGGGTTTCCCGGTACACTAATCTAAAGCGTAAAATATTATTTATGGAAGTAAGATCAAAAAAGAAGCAGATCTTTTGGGTGGACACCAAGAGCCGATGCCAATTTGATAATCAGAATATAAAGAAGAAATTTATTCCTGCTTTAATTCGTCAAATCCTTCGGAGAAAAAATCATCAAAAGACAGTTTATGAGCTTTCAAGATACGATATAAGCTTGAAACGGTTATGTTTGAGCCTTTTTCATATCGACCATATAGCGATCTCGGAATTTCGGCATCATAGGCAAAAGTTTCCTGGCTAGAATAACCCGCCTTTGTTCTCAATTCCTTAATACGTTTGCCCAGTAATTCAAATAATAATTTGTCTTCATTTGATGCCATTGAACAAAATAATATAAAAAGGGTTTTAAAAATAACCTTATATATGTACCCATATATAAGTAGAATTTATACTTTTAACGGAAATAAGAAATTTTTAATCTCGAATTAAGCCATCAAACGGCCTAAATCTTATTTACTGAAGCAGCTTACAACGCGCTTTGCTTTCCTTCCAGTCAGCCTGGAAGAGTACTACAAAATCCTTGACATTCTTGTCACGCTTTATTCGTAGAACATAAATAGCTTATGTACTGCGTAGCTAAATTTGAACTCATATTAACGCTCTAAAAACTAAAGACCAAACAGAAATCTATTCATTGGCGGAAACACGTAGCTGAATGCTACGCCTGTGTGTGGAATGCATACAGTTCCGGAAGTCCATTACCCGAATGGACATTGAACGATCACTATTTTGTTCCACTAATAATTCACAATCTATGGGAAAATAATCCAACCTTTTTAACGGAGGCTCGTCTACGGAATGTGTCGAGTTTCCCTGTCCGAAGCGATTTCGGATAGAAACAAACGATTACTTTTATAACAAACTTATTGATTGATAAAACCTTTTTTACATATTATATTACTTTTTTACCTTCAGTTTGTTACTGCGCAGGAGAATTTAGTGCCGAATGGAAGTTTCGAAGAGTTCCAAAGCTGTCCTTCGGGGCTTGCTGATTTCACCGTTTCAGATTGGATACCAGCGACGGGTGGTTCAAGTGACTACTTTAATAGTTGCGGTTTGTCTGCTGTTTCCGTCCCTATGAATACTGTAGGGTATCAAAATGCTCATTCTGGGAATGGATATTGTGGTATCGTTAGCGGCTTTGAGAATATCAACGAGAATCAAAGAGAGTACATCCAAACTCAGTTGCTCTCTGAATTAACGGCTCAAAAGGAATACATTTTTAGCGGATTCTTCAGTTTAGCTGAAAGTTCCAGATACTGTATAAAAAATCTTGGAATTGCCTTTTCAAATACGGCGATTGGTGGGCCTTATGGAACTCCGATTCCTTTCTTGCCTATACAAGTTTTTCCTACCAACTCTGCACTATGCGACACGACTGATTGGGTTGAAGTAAAGATAAGTTACATCGCCCAAGGTGGGGAAAAGTATCTTACGATTGGCTTATTCTTTGATGACAATAGTTCCCAAATTGAACTTTTTAATCCCCTACAAGCCGATTTCGGCTATTATTATATAGATGACATCAGTGTCTATGAAATGTCTTTTGGTATTATACCAAATGTATTAACGCCCAATAATGACGGTATAAACGACACCTGGGAAGTTAAATCCCCTTCAGATACTGAATTTTACATCTTAAATCGATGGGGGTCAACTATTTTTAATGGCGTGTCCAAGTCGAATATCATTAGTTGGGATGGAAGGGATATTAACGGAAGTAATTGTAATGATGGCGTATATTTTTACAAAATTGTTGGTAAGGTCGAAGTAAAAACGGGTTTTGTACAATTAATAAGATGAAAGAAACATCTTATTATGATAAAAAAAATATTTCTAATTACACTTGGAGCACTTTTGATGTCTCCAATACTACATTCACAAAGTTCAGATGCTGGTGTAACCGGCAACAACTATACAGCTGCCAAATTTTTGGGCTGGAATGCAACAAATGGAGTAAATCCATTGTTTTTTAGGACAAACAACACAACCCGAATGCGCCTCAATGGGGATGAACTGCTCAACTACCTCGGTACGAACTATATGGTTGATGTCAGAGGCCATTTGGGAATTGGCTTCAATAACTATTTCGCTACTGAATCACCATTGACGATGCTCCACCTGGAAGGGCCGAACAACACAATTTTTAATGGTGGCCAGTTTCGTGGATGGATGAAAACCGGGGTGCTATCCCGCGAAAATTCAGATGCGATGTACGTTGGGATGAAGCCCGAAGGTACCAACCGTAGCGATGCTGTGGTTTACTGGAGCGACGATGCCGGAGGTACGGATGGACCTGATAACCTTCGTTTCCTGTTCGGAACAACGCAGAATACGCTTCCCGGTGCTGTTCAGCCACTACTTGGGAATTCACAGAATGGCTATGAAATGATGCGTATGACGGCGTCCGGGCCAATGAATGAACTTAGTTTCCCGGCAGGATATATCGGTGTGGGTCCATTGTTTACGGACGTAAACAAACCACAGAACCGTATGCATATCAATGCTGAAAGTGGTCTGGCCACTTTTGTGCAAATTTCGAATATTGGAGGCGGTGGCCTCCCTGGTACCGGGCAGACAGGAACAGACGGTTTGAAGATAGGACTGCAGAACTTTGTAGCACCTACGGGTAGTCGCCAGCACGGATACCTGCAATGGCAGGAACATACACCTTTCATCATCCAGACCGCATGGTCCGGTAGTGGCGGTTCAACTGCAACTGGAGAACGGATGCGTATCACCAGCCGTGGAGCATTGATCAATACCGAAGGTTTTGCTTATGCGTCAAGTATCAGCTCTCCAAACGTTACCCGTGTTGCCATTAGCTATCTCGGTTCAACCTCCCTGACCCAACCAAGAAGTTTGCTCCACCTGGGATTCAATGGGCCTAACAGCTGGCGCTCCTGGATGGATATGGGAACTTACGCCTCTGCACCCGAAGCACACACGTACCTGGGAGTTTTCGATGGAACGAATATTGGAACTTTGGCCTGGGGTAGCGTGGGATACTCTGATATGCGGTATATTTTTACCACAAACGATGGAGCCTCGGGCGAAGCAGGAACAGCGGACGGTCTGGAGGCAATGAGAATGACGCCTACTGCAACTGACGGTGTGTATACCGGGATCGGTGGCGATCCAAATGCGAACCTGTATGGACCTGCTGCAAATAGCCAAACACCAACAGCAACTGTGGAAGTAAACTCCTGGGGTGCAACCAATGTCGCGGGCGGTAGTTCGGGACTTCGCTTTACGAACTTGAATACGACCTCTCCGGTTACGAATAATCCAGGACTCGGTGTACTTGCGGTCAATAGTAATGGTGACGTGATCTATGTTAACAGGACATCTGACGGGCTTGATTGTTGGGATCTTAATGAGGATGGAATTTTCGACATTGCGACCGAAGATCTTGATGGTAGCGGCGGTCCAAGCCCTGGCGACTGCGCAGGTATTCAGGGGCCAATCGGTGCAACAGGTCCCACTGGTCCGACAGGTCCAACAGGAGCAACAGGTCCGGCAGGTCCACAGGGGCCGATTGGCTTAACTGGCCCACAAGGTCCGCAAGGTCCAGTGGGTCCACAAGGTCCAGCAGGTGGGGCTATCTTCTTTGCCGATAACGGTACATCCAGAAACCCGGGAAGCATTATCCGATTGGGAGACGAGTATATCGGAACTCCAGGTACCAGTACTCCTTTCACCACGAACCGACAAGTTCAGTTAGGTGGGAACAATATGATCTTTTCCGGTGCAGGAAATGTTGCCATTGGACTGAGTTATCCAAACCAGCCTACGCAAAGGCTTGACGTAAACGGCAACGCCCGTTTCCGTAACGTTTCAACTACTGGAGGTCAATTCCTGATGCTTGGACAGATCAACGCAGCAAATGTGAACGACCTTACCCTATCTAAGCTTGGATTCTCTGGAAGTACCCAACAGTACCTTGCTGGGGACGGAACCTGGCAACCATTGCCAAGTATCGGAGCTATTTGTGGTGCGCCAGCTACAGCGGGAGCTTTGTTTGCTCCAACGCGAATTAACCTCAACGCACAGAATTTTTATTTCAGCAATTTGACCCCTACTACCAATACAACCGTAAATAAGGTTGCAGTTGGGTATAATTGCAGTACACCGCTTCCTGCTAAATTTAACGTCTATCAGAAAGAAATCACGACGCTTTCCATTTCAACGATTGCTTCGCACGCCGATAACCGTGACATAGGAACAGTTCAGGGAACGGAATATATCGGTGCATTTGGCATCGCCCAGGGAAACCAGTTCATCCAAAGAATAAGCAATACAGGTGGATCGTTCGAAGGTCGCAACGCAGCGCTGAACTTCGGTGCTAAAGGATATGCCTGGAGGGGCAGCTATGCTAGCGCATCAAGCAGCTATGGTGGCTACTTTAGAGCAAATGACCCTTTTGCGTCGTATGGTGTAGTGGGTCATGCCGACAATAATTCATCGGTCGGTATAGCGTACGGTGTCTACGGTTCCGCTACCGGTGGAGGTTTTGCTCGTGCAGGCTATTTTGATGGACTTATCCAAACAACGGCGTCTTATGTACAGACTTCTGATTCAATGTTCAAGAGCAATGTCAACAGGTTGAACAGCACCCTTAAATTGATCCAATTGTTGAAGCCAGTAAGTTACACGATGGATACTACCCACTACCCACAGATGAATTTTGACAACCATTTGCAGTACGGATACATTGCACAGGATGTTGCCAATGTTTTCCCTAGCTTGGTCTACGAGAGCTATCATCCATCATCTATTGATTCCCTTGGAAATCCGATCGACTCGGCAGTAACTTACAAGGCACTGAACTATAACGGATTCATTTCTATCAACACTGCTGCGATCATTGAACTGAACAAAAAGGTAGATGCGATTTCCCTTTCCGACGAATCTATCAAAACCAACGTACAGAATTTGACTGGTTCGCTCGACAAAGTGCTGGCTATGCGTGGTGTTTCCTATGATTGGGACCACACTGTTCACCATGAACTTGGTTTGGACAGCTTAAACCAGGTAGGATTTATTGCACAGGAAATCCAGACCATCGACCCACGATTAACTTTCGAGGCTGACGATAGCTTGTTGCATGTGAAGTACGAAAAGGTAGTTCCTATTTTGGCGGAGGCAATCGAAGAATTGAACAGTGAAGTTGAAAGCAAAGATTCGATTATTGATGTTTTGGTTACGGAGAACGCCGAACAGGATTCCACGATCAACGCACAACAAACAACCATTGACGATCTGAACAACCGTTTGACCCAATTGGAGAACTGTTTATCTGGTATCCTGCCTTATTTGTGCCAGTTGAGCCATAGTGCGATCCAGGCGAACACACCAGCAGCGCAGGAAGAGGTTCGCAAGAACCTGAACGTAACGTTGAGCAACCGCAATGCGATCGTGCTCGACCAGAACGTTCCGAACCCTTTTGCTGAGCAAACTGTAATCAACTTCTCCATCCCTGAGACAGTGAAAAAAGCACAGATCCATTTCTATGATGGAAATGGTCGCTTTATGAACTCGGTTGAAGTGGTCGAAAGAGGACTGGGAAGCATTACCGTATTCGGTTCCGATTTGAGTACAGGTGTTTACACCTATACGCTCGTAGCAGACGGACAGGTAGTAGCAACCAAAAAAATGATGAAACAATAATTTTTACACCTGACAACTTGCGTAAGACAGTATGGTATCGGACTTTAGATCCGGTACCATATTTAAAACATCACATTTAAATTCAATCCTATGAAGACAATATTTTATGGAATAACCATTTTCCTTGCGTCAAACACTTTTGCTCAAAATATTGAACGAAGTTCGTTCGATGTCGAAAATGCTCAAAGGGTGGTAGCCACTAAAAATGGTACAGATTACATCATTTATGAAAAACAGGAACTGACGGCAATTGATGTAGTACGTAATTCTAAAGAAGTTAATATCGCTGTCGATACAAGTGCAGTTCTTCTGTATCAGAATACTCCCAACCCATTTAAAGATCATGCCATCATCCGTTTCTATGTCCACCCAAACATACGAAAAGCAGGACTGAACCTTTACGATACGTACGGAAAACTAGTTGAAAAGTGGATATTAAACGAACGAGGACACGGTCAGGTGGAATTGCCCGCTTTATCCCCTGGAAAATATACTTACTCCATACAAATAGATGGTTTCAATGTCGCAAGCAGATCGTTGGAAAAACAATAATTAAAAAACAATTCAAAATGAAAAAACAGTTAACTATATTTTTATTCCTCCTGCTTTGCGTTGGGGGGAACACAGCTTTAGCCCAAACAAAAATTGGTCATGTCAACACCAGAACAGTAGTTGATACCATTCCCTCACGAAAGAAAGCCCTGAAGGAAATCCAGGAAATCACTAAGCAGAGCGAAGCCGAATTGATCGAACTGGACAAACAGTTGCAAAAAGCTTATAACGATTATATGGGCAGTAAGGCAGATAAGTCCGCAACCGTGAACCAATATGAAGAAAGCCGAATCCAAAAAATGCAACAGAACTTACAGGACCGCCAGCAGGAACTGGATGGAAACCTGCAAAAAATGAATGCGGCACTGAACGAAAGCACCTACAAGCTCGTCAAGGATGCCGTGCAGACCATAGCCAGCAAAAAGGGATTACAGTACATCATAGACCAGGAATCAGCACTTTTCGCCGGCGGTACGGATGTAACCAGCGAGGTTATCGCAGAAGTATTAAAATTGGATGTTTTAACAGCCAAGTAACAAATGAGATCGTACACCACCCGACAAACTTATACGGGTGGTTGATCTAACAATGTACTATCCACGATGAAACAAAATGTAGTCGAACCATTTTTTGAGGCCATAATATCTGCTATTGTAGCAGAACTTAAATGCAGGAAATTACTGCAAAGCTACATCAACGCGGGCATTGATATGTCGATGTTCGAGCCAAATTTGTACAGGACCGTTTTTCCGCTTGTTGGTATCAATACCGAACTGCAATACACGCACAACAGGGACTGGTACGAGGATCAGATAGAGCGGATACTAGATATAGACATCGCTGACACTGAAAAAATCAATGTGCTCGCCGGAGAGATTTTAGTTGGGCTGATGGAAAGAAGAAAACAATTGAAATCCTAAACCAGTGTTGCTGCAATTAACCGATATGCTGGACATTGGCACTTTAGCTAAACAGCGCATTTGCTTCGAAGTAACCAAAAATGGAAATCTGAGAGGACACTATCTTTACCAAGGCGACTACCTTTTCTACATATTTCCAAGCTGTGTAGTTAAGAAAGGCGATTATGTTGTGCTGTATGTCAGTCCGGGAGATAACCATAGACAGGTATTCCGCCGCATAAAATGCCATTTTTTATATTACGGCGAGTGGATTCACCTCTGGGAGGAACAAAAGAAAACCTTTCATTTGGTTTACCGTAGATTTAGTTGAACCCAATCAAACTTTAAAATATGAGAAATAGAATTGCAACCATCATCTGCGCTCTACTGCCATTACTTGGTTGCTCCCAAAACGATGCAGCGCTGAGTTCTGCCCAAAACAAAAGCGACAGCGTAAGGTATAAAGAGAAGATCGGTTATGGTATCTCGATAAACCAATCACTGACCAGGTACGGATTCCCTACCGCAGTACTTTTCACGCTGAAATACAGTAAGCACCAATTTGATCTGGGACCGCAGTTCCGGGTAGGTCGCTCATTCAACGCCGATCAAAAAAACTTGGGGCTTGAATTTAATTACCGTTGCTATCTGGCAGGTGACGAACACTGGTTCAGTTCCTATGTACTGTTCAACCTGGGCTACTTTCACGAGTACAATGCCTACGACAGCTTTATCTATTCCGGAACTCCTTATACTATCCCACAGCCCACAAGGAGGTCCGAAGCATTCGACAACCTGGCACTGAATGTGGGATACGGCGTAAAATTCAGGTTATCAAAAGTGTTCTATCTGGGTTCTCATATCGGTGTAGGCTATCTGTCGTCGTCGTATACCAGCAAAACCGAGACAATAAGCGGAGATTACGGCCACACATCAAAAAGCCATGACGGTTATATAGGTTTTGTAGCAGCGGTCTATTTGGGGTTCAGCTTCAGCAGATAACAAATTGTTCGCTCTCCGAAGTTTGCAATGTTACCTATCTTCTCTTATTTGAGAAATTTAGTTACAAATGCGTGCAGTATTGTTTTTTACATTACTTTTATCACCATAAGTTACTGAACAAGCTTTTGCCATAAGCACAGTAAACGAAAAGAGGTCCGTATGGGCCTCTTTTTGCATATAACACTATCGGGACTTTTAAGCTTATTTCATTTTAAAAAAGTTAATCGTTAACTTTGAGTTAACCAACTGACCTAATGCCACTAACCGATTCCCATAGCAACGAACAAGAACTACTTGAGCTTTTGAGAAGAGGAGATCGTGCGGCATTCAATACACTTTACCGCTTGCATGCAAAACCACTTTATTGGCGCTTGTTACGCATGGTCAAAAACACTGAGGAAACCGAAGAACTCATCCAGGATCTGTTTGTCAAGGTATGGGAAAAGCGTGAGCAGATAATTATACACCAATCGTTCGAAGCTTATTTGTACCGAATGGCTCAACACATGGCTATCAACTTTTTCAAAAGCCTAAAAACCCGAAGCCGATTATATGAACAGGTTCAAGCCGTGAGTTCAGAAATAAGCGATAGTACCCAGCAATTGCTTCAATTGAACGAAACGCAAACACTATTGGACCAAGCCATAGCGCTTTTGCCCGAACAGCGCCGGAAAGCCTTCATCCTTTGTAAAATTGAGGGACGCAGTTATCAGGAAGCCGCCGAACTCATGAACGTAAGTTCCAATACGGTACACAACCACCTTACAAAAGCTGTAAGTGCCGTTAAGGCACATTTCGAAAGATCAGGAAAAGTACTGGCTCCGTTGGCTTTGCTCATTGTCCTTCAACAATTGTAACCCGCTCCCAGAGTGTTGCAACATACCCTTAATTTATTTTTGATTAACCGATAGTCAGTTTTGTTTTCACGCTTGTCTTATCACCAAACGGATGGGCCCGCCGTGTAGACATTTTTATCATTAAATCATTATGAAACAAAACTTGACACCTGACGGCGTTGCCGCCAAGATTGCGGAAATCTATGCGATGACCACAACCAACCGCCTTGCCGAAGCTTCGGCAGTAGAATCTAGCTTTAAAACCTGGGTTTCCGACAATTTTAACCTTTCTACAGATCAAGCCACCTTCCTAAGCGGAACTAGCAGCTCGGCAGCCAGTAACTACGGTTACAACTGCGGCATTTGCTTTAGGAATATGCTGCAAATTGCCTTGATTGTTCCCCCACACAGAGATCAGTCTACAAAATGGCTAAAGCTGAACAACAACATTATTGTCGGTACCAACGCAGCTGGCGCCTACGAGGCAACAGGTTCGCTTACTTTTGAGTACGAGTACAGAGATTAGTAAATAACGCTCCGCCAGCGGTTCAGGCCGCTGGCACTTTTTTTTAAAATCCCGATAGTCAGTTTCCCTTTGGGGATTGTCTTATCAAAAAACAGGGTATTTGACATGGAAAGAATTGAAGAACTATTCGGCAAACACCAGTCCGGCAAAATTACAAAAGCTGAATTGGATGAACTTTTTCTGGAACTGGAAAAAGCTGACCGAACTTTGCTCTCCAAACTTACCGAAAAGTACCTTGATGCACCAGTGCCAAGTAATTTGGATCAATTGCATGAGCCAACCGAAAATTTGCTCGAACGTATCAACAAACAAATTAACAGCAAACAACGCCGAAGCATACTTAAACTTTGGTATCCGTGGATTGCCGCCGCCGCCGCCTTAGCCGGATCGTTATACTTTGTATACAAGTACAACAGTAGAGACATGATCAGCACCACAAATGAGCATGCGCAGGTGATTAGCGATGTTGCACCCGGAGGAAAACGGGCAACATTAACATTAGCCGATGGCAGAACCATTGTACTGGACAATGCCAACACCGGGCAACTTGCCAAAGTAGCAGGTACCGTGATCAGCAAAACCAGCAATGGCGAATTGATTTACCAGGACCAAGCTCCGGGCAGTGATGAGGTACAAAACAACGTTGTTAGCATACCTCGTGGCGGTGAGTATCAATTACAGCTGCCCGATGGCACCAAAGTTCGGTTAAACGCTGCGACCAAAATTGAATATCCTACACGCTTTACAGGTGCCGAACGTAGGGTAGTGCTAACCGGCGAAGCTTATTTTGAGGTAACAAAAGATGCAAAACATCCATTTATAGTTGAAACCGCCGATCAACAGATCAAGGTTTTGGGAACGCATTTCAACGTGAACACTTATCAAGCCGATAGAACGATAACCACTCTTGAAGAAGGCTCCGTACGTGTATCTTCATTGCGGGGAACGAAGCAATCTCAAACCATCAGCCCAGGACAACAAAGCGTGTTGTTCAATGGCGGATTGGAAGTTTCAAGTGCCGACATGGAAAGTGCCTTGGCCTGGAAAAACGGCATGCTCTTCTTCCGTGATGCACCATTGCAGACCGTACTTGCAGAAGTATCCAGATGGTACGATGTGGACATACAGTACAACGGAAAGCCAACACAGGAGTTGTTTACGGGAAGTGTTGCCAGAACATCAAACCTATCAGCCATGTTGCGCATACTGCAACTTACCGGGGTAAAAACCAAACTAGTGGCAGCGCGCAACAGCCGCAAACTGATTATTGAACCGTAATTTGACTAACTAACATACCAATAAACCAAATGAGACGAAAGGAGATTCACACTTGATGAAGTAAAACACGTATTTTTTAATTTTTAGGTAGTTAATAAGCCCATAAAAAAAGGCTGGCACCGTTTGCAGACGTGGCCAGCCATAAGGGTAAGCTATCTAAACCGTTACTACACAGATTTTTCAACTAAACCCGAACGAAGTTATGAATTTTTTTCAAAGCTTGCGGCATGGCTCGTCCAAGGCTAAAGCTTCACCATTGCCATTATCACTGGCATTCAAACGAACTCTTATGCGCATCCACTTAACCATATTGGCCATTGTTCTTGCCTGTTTGCAGGTTACCGCTAATAATGTGCTTGCGCAAAACATTAACCTTAATGCAAAAAATACGCCTTTAAAAACGGTGCTGCAAACAGTAAGCAAGCAAACAGGCTTCCAATTTTTTTACAAAAACAACAGCATAGCCAAAGGCAACACGGTAACCCTAAAACTTAACGGTACTCAATTAAAAGAGGCACTGGAGCAAATTTTTAAAGACCAGCCCCTCTCCTACGAGATAGTGGAGAAAACCATTGTAGTTACCGAAAAGCCGGGGATAAAACCAAACTCTGAAGTACAGCAAAACATTACTGGAAAGGTCACGAATGAACGGGGCGATCCTTTGCCGGGCGTTACGGTAACAGTTAAAGGCACCAGCCGACAAACTGCAACCGACAGCAAAGGAAACTTCACCATTAACGCCAATACAACACAAGTGTTGGTTTTTTCATTTTTAGGCTACACTACTGTAGAACAAGAAGTGCAGCGTAGCCCTGTAATTAACGTTACCCTTGTGGAAATGTCCGGACAACTGGATCAGGTACAGGTGATTGCCTATGGTACAACCACCCGTAGGTTAAACACCGGTTCCGTAGGAACCATATCTGCAAAGGATATTGCCAACCAACCCGTATCCAATCCATTGGCGGCAATGATTGGCCGCGTGCCGGGTTTGGTGGTTACGCAACAATCTGGCGTACCGGGTTCTTCCTTTAGCGTTCAGATACGTGGACGCAACTCCATTGCCCAGGGATCACAGCCACTAATTTTGATTGACGGAATTCCATTTGCCGCAGCAAACGAAAATGTGCAAATGCTGAACTCAGCAATCAATAATTTCAATCAAGGTTCAGGAGTTAGCCCATTCAACACCATCAATCCGACAGACATTGAAAGCATTGAAGTTCTAAAGGATGCCGACGCGACAGCTATTTACGGTAGTCGTGGCGCAAATGGAGTAGTACTAATTACTACAAAAAAAGGTAAGGCTGGCAAAACACAAATTAGTGCCACCTTCAACCAGGGTATTGCACAGGTTGGAAAACTTTTGCCTCTACTAAATACCGAAGAGTATATCGCAATGCGCAAAGAAGCTTTTGCCAATGCTGCAACGAATCCTACGATAAGTAACGCCCCCGACCTTTTAGTCTTTGACCAAAACCGTTACACCGATTACCAAAGAGAATTTTTGGGGGGAACGGGTCACACATCTAACGCAAATCTGTCTTTATCTGGAGGAAGTAGTTCAACTCAATTTCTACTAAGCGGAACATATTACAGGGAAACTTCCGTTTTCCCGGGCAGCTTACCTAACCAACGTGGGAGCATGTTGGCTAATATTAACCATACTTCCGATGATAAGCGTTTTAACGTAAGCTTTTCTGGAAACTTCACTACGGTTGAAAACCGTGCTCCATCGTCTGATTTGACATTTAACACCTTTCTATCACCGAATACACCAGATTTCTTTGATACCAATGGAAAATTGCAATGGACTTATAACGGTGTAACATTCCAAAACCCTTACGCATATTTACGCGAAACCTACACCATACGCACAAACAACCTTGCAGCAAGCTTGAACGCTTCCTATAAAATTTGGAATGGATTTTCAGCGAAGGTATTAATGGGATATAACCAGCAGTTTACCAATGAAAAATCACTTTCTCCTGCTGATGCCAAAAGTCCTACCAGTACAACCCCAGGTCACTCTGCCGATTTTGCAAAAAACCAGTTCACAAATTGGAATATCGAACCACAATTGGATTATACGGGGCAGATTTGGAAAGGCAAATTAAGCGCTTTGGTTGGAATGACCTTTCTTTCAAGAGGTAACGACCGTTTATCTGTCTCTGGGACCGGATACAGTAGCGAAGCCCTACTGGAGAACTTTGATGCGGCAGCCGTTATTGATGCAACAAGTGCCTCGTCCTTGTATAGATACAATGCAGTCTTCGGAAGAATTAATTACAATTTAAAAGACAAGTATTTGATCAATTTCACTGGTAGACGTGATGGTAGCAGCCGTTTTGGACCAGGAAAACAGTTTGCCAACTTTGGTGCAATTGGTGCTGCTTGGATCTTCTCCTCCGAAAAATGGTTTAATGACATTCCTTTTTTAAGTTTTGGGAAAATCAGAGGAAGTTATGGTGTAACTGGAAACGATCAAATTGGCGATTACCAATTTGTCGAAACATGGAACGCACCCTCTAATAACTATGCTGGTTCCACTGGCTTAGTACCTTCAAACCTTTATAATGCCGATTACGCTTGGGAAAGGAATAGAAAATTAGAAGCGGCGATAGATCTAGGTTTGCTGAAAGATAAAGTTCTCTTATCAGTTGGCTATTTTCAAAATAGAAGTGGAAACCAATTGGTAAGCTACAAAATTCCTGCAATAACCGGCTTTACATCAGTACTTGCAAATTTTCCAGCAGAGGTTGAAAATAAAGGTTGGGAACTTACTTTATCAGGATCAATAACAAAAGGAAAATTCCATTGGAGCAGCAACTTAAACTTAACATTTCCTAAGAATGTCTTGCGGTCATTCCCTGGAATCCAAACTTCGGCTTACAACAGTGCGTTCGTTGTTGGACAATCCCTAAATAGCATCTATAATTACAAAGCACTTGGCGTTAATACGCAGACAGGTTTATTACAATTCTTAGATGCTAACAACGACAATTCTTTAAACGTTTTGGATTACCAAATAAATGGCAATCTTGATCCTAAATTTTATGGTGGGTGGCAAAACACCTTCACTTGCGACGGGTTTGAGGTACAATTGTTTTTCGATTTTAAAAAACAGTTAGGTAGAGACCCAATCTACTATTTCTATGGTGTGTCAATCCCTGCGGGTACTATGCGTAACATTCCAGAATTTTTGAATGAGCGATGGAAAACCTCTGGCGATATGACTGATTTACCTAAAATATCATCGGCAAACGCAGGAACGCAAGCAAGTAACACGGCTAACAGCAGTTTCGCTTATAGCGATCAATCTTTCATTCGATTGAGGAATTTATCAATTAGTTATGCTTTAGATAATAAGGTTTGTCAAAAAATTGGAGCTAAATATCTACGCATATATCTTCAGGGCCAAAACCTGCTGACCTTCAATCACTTTAAAGGGTATGATCCAGAAACACAAAACCCTTCAATTGCATCCCCTCTTAAGACCTATAATATTGGACTTCAAATAAGCTATTAAAATGAAAACTAAAATAATCGCAATTTATGTTATTATCTTTACCGCTTCCTCAAGCTGCAAAGATTTCCTAACAGTTGGACCACCTTCCAATAAGGTTGCAAGTTCGACTATATTTCTAACTGCTGAAACTGCTACAGCGGCAGTAAATGGCTTGTATATATCTTTATCTAATTCAAATGGGCATTTTTCTTCGGGAGGTAATACAATATATCTAGGTCTTTACGCTGATGAACTTTTGCCTGCAAATACAACAACGACGACAATTCAGGAGTTTGCAAATAGTAAACTTAGTAAGGAAAACTCTTATGTAAATTTTAACTTTTGGAATAAAGCATATCAAGTAATTAATCAAAGTAATTCAATTATTGACGGTCTGCAAAATTCACAACTTGCTGCTCAGGTTGTTAATCAATTGCTGGGAGAGGCTTTGTTTGTTCGTGCATACTGCTACTGGAATTTAATAAGCCTATTCGGCGACGTTCCTTTGGTACTAACGTCCAAGGATTATGATGCTGTGATAAAAATGGGAAGAACATCAATTTCCGAGGTTCAAACGCAGATTTTTGCTGATCTATCCCAAGCTAAAAATCTCTTAAAGACAACTTATCCTTCTACTGGACGATACCGTGTCAACAGCATTGTAGTTTCTGCTTTTCTTTCTAGGATCAACACTTATTTAGGTCGTTGGAATGATGCTTTGGAAAATAGT
Organism: Pedobacter sp.; assembly: GCF_965249885.1. GTDB lineage: Bacteria > Bacteroidota > Bacteroidia > Sphingobacteriales > Sphingobacteriaceae > Pedobacter. The sequence continues at coordinate 2,105,705 of NZ_OZ252254.1, forward strand.
AACGAAGTGATAAATCAAAGTTCCGTATATAGCCTAGAAACAGACTTAAATAGAGCTTTTTTGATTACCAGCACCGAAGCAATTTGGCAAACTACTACCGGTAGCTCAAGCACTAACACATTTGAAGGACTGACCTTTATTCCGTTTGCAGTTGCAACTTTACGGCCAACCCATCAGTTGCAGCCTACCTTGTTAAATGCATTTACACTTGTTGACAAGAGAAAAACTTCATGGATTGCCGGCAAGACCGTTTCTGGAGTAACATATTTTTATCCTTACAAATATAAAGTTCAAACTAATTCTACGAAAACAGAATGTCAGATGATGATCCGACTAGCAGAAATCTATTTGAATAGAGCTGAAGCTAAGGCTTACATAAATGATGCAACAGCCATAGATGATTTAAATAGAATAAGAAATAGGGCAGGTTTAGCGAGTTTAAGCGGTTTGTCTGGACAAAGTTTGGTTGAAGCTATCATTGCAGAAAGACGATTAGAGCTTTTTGCGGAATGGGGTTTACGCTTTTTTGACCTACGCAGAACAGGCAAACTTGATCAAATATTAACTCCTTTAAAGCCGGAGTGGAAATCGACAGGCAAATTGTTTCCAATCCCTGAAAGTGATATTCAAGCAGCCCCCAATTTATTACAGAATCCAGGATATAACTAAATATTATGAAATTAAAACATATAATTACAATTGCGCTTGCCATCTTTTTTTTCTATTCAAAAGCGCAAGTAAAGCCGTTAAAAATTGGAGACACTGTTCCAGATCTTGTTTTAGAAAAAATGCTGAACCATAAAGATGGAAGCGGTAAGTTAAGCGATTTTCGGGGCAAAGCCATAATAATTGATCAGTGGTACATTGGTTGTGCGCCCTGCGTGAGTGCCATGCCTAAATTAGACAGTCTTCAAAAAATATTTTCAAAAGAATTGCAAATTTTACCAGTGACTTTTGAGAAAATTAATGATGTCAAAGAATTTTGGAGAACTAACATAATCGCTAAAGAAATAAGCTTCGTTCAAGTAGTAGCGGACACGTTATTAAAAAAATATTTTCCTGCAATTAAGTATCCACAACAAGTCTGGATAGATAAACATAGAAAAGTTGTTGCCATTACAGATGGAAATTCAACAAATGCTCAAAACATACGAAAGCTAATTAATGACGAGCGATTATCTCTTGACACCAAGATGGATGAATTAAATACAGACATTCGGCGAGCAGTAAATCCTGATATCTTGGTGAGGTACGAACAGAACAAGCATAAAATTTTATTCTACTCATATTTTAGTAAGTATCGTAAAGAGTTTTCTGCTATGGCAATGTCTAAAGTCGATTCAGTAAACAAAATAGTGCGAGTATTTAACAATAACAATTCACTTTTTGGTTTATATGATTTTGCATATTCAAATAATTCCTGGGAAATGAGACATATGCCGACAAGATTTGTACGGAAAGATAGCTGTCCTGTAAAAGGAGAAGTAGAAACCGTTGCTGATACTGTATTCCAATTTTGTTATGATTTAATGTATCCAGGTTCGACTACGAAAGGTTTCAGCAAATTTATGGTTGCAGATCTTGATAAGTTTTTTAATATTAAAAGCCGCGAAGAGTTGGTGGATATTGTTTGCTATGCAATAAGCCCAAATGGCCATGGGGATAGGTACACAAAAACTTACCGTATAGATCAAAAAAAAGGCTATATGGTCAGTCTTTACAAAGCAAAAAAAATCATTGCCAATGATGCTATTCCAATGTTTCTAGAATTAAACATTAATGGAACCAGCGAAAATCCGATACTGCTCGAAGTTGATCGGAGCAAAAAAATTAATTTTGAACTAAATTGGAATCTATCGAATCTTGACATCATGAATCAAGAACTGGCAACTTTCGATCTAAAAATTGAGAAGGTTATTAGGAAGAGAAAAGTAATCGTATTAGAAGATATTGAAAAAGGCAACCTGTAAAGGTTGCCTTCTTAACTACAATTGCTTATTTCCTCTTAAAGGAATCGGATCACTGAGAGGAACATTGTTTTGGAAATCGTATTCCTCGTATCCAACTGTGCAGTCCATCGTTTCCGGTGTTCCGCATTCAATTTGCTTGTTCGCTTCAGAGTCTTGCCCAAGATATCCTCCGCTCCCAATTTGAAACCAGTGCGGATCACTTGCAGTTTTTACCTCCGCTTTTTTCGGAGCTGGTGCCATTGCCATTGCTGCTGCTGCTCCAATTGCTAGGGCGAATACGCCCAGTGTTGATGTTAACTTTTTCATAGTGAAAGTTGTTAAATTATGCCTACTCTTGGTTTGGGTTTTCGGCTACGCCCAGTTTATGCTTTGTATTATTGGGTGGTTGTAGTATTGTTCTGTGCAGATAAATTCCAACACAACTTATTGCCAGATAAAAAAGATTAAATACGAAATGCTGTTTCCAACTCATTGCCGAGATTACACCTCCACAAGTACAGGTAGCTTTACTTTGGTCCACATAAACCACATAAAAAACATATCCTGTAAATGCCAGCATTAATCCAGCTGATAGCCAAAGGCCATAAATCCGGCTTGGTTTAAAAATGAGTGTAAGTGCTGCAATAAGTTCAATTCCTGGCAGAAAGTAAAAGAGAAAATCTTCGTAACCGCCAACTACCTTGTTCCAGGCAAGCTGTCGATAAAAGGCATGGTAATCTGCCCATTTACTTAGTGCGGCGTATACCCATAGCAGTACCAAAAGACCAATGATAATTTCGAGTGTGATAGTGCGTGCTTTCATGGTGCGAATAGTTTACCGTTTGTATTTTCTCCGTTGCCGGATGTGGTAAAGGTAAAACGCTATTTTCCAGTAAAACAAGTCGTAAATTGAGATTTTGCGCCATCCGCCAAAATTAGTGCTTGAGCCGTCCTTATGTTTGCGTCACACGCCACAGGACTTTACACTACAAGTTTTTTCTGCTTGCTATTTATGAATTTTGACCTGGAGGATAATTGCCGTGACTGTTGAACCTGCTTTTTAAATCAGGAATATATTTCCGGGTAATTCGCAGAGTGTCCAGATTTCGGGTAGACATTACGAGATCATGTTCAGCTTTAAATACTGGCATTAGGGTTTTAGACCTGTTACCGGGGGTATGGCCTTTCAATGCCAGCAGGTTGATGATAGCCGATGGGTTTACCTGGCAAAGTCCGACAGCAGAATGATCTTTAAGCAAACCAGCTAATGTTTTGGCGCAGAAATATTCGTTGCCTTTTACCGTGAAAACTTTTGTATTTCGTGCTTCCGTATAGATGTAAAGTACCTCGCTGGGAATATGTAGCTTAAAGGTCGTGCCCTGATAATTATAAACTAGAAGATATTGCTGATCAGTTCCAGATTGAGTTTCCGTTTGTGGCTCTGTGGTATCCGGAGTTTGATGGCCTTTTATAAAGGGCTTCAATATATTCCAAACAAAATAGAACCCATTGATGAACAAGAGATAGAAAAATACGATAGGAAGGTCATCATTGATATAATAGGTATCTAACAAATTCCTTCCACTTAAGGTATAGAATCCCATCATCAATATCAGGTTTGCTATAGTGGGAGCCGTGACACCTAATATCAAGTGCCAGATGAGGTGAAATAGCTTGTTTTTGGCAAAGGGATACCTTTTCGAAAGATTAGTACTGAGCATATCGATGTAAAACAACATCAGCAGGGCAATGATAAAGCTCAACAAAAATGAAATGTAAAATAATGGGCTTACCAGTGCTTTGTGAAATTCGTTAAAACGCCCATGCAGATTAATGTAAATTGTGGCAAGTAGTGCAATAATAGTTTGTACAACTAAGATCACATAGCGGTGTGCTTCCATAGTGGCATAGTATTAAACTGGTTAATAAATTTAGCTTCGGACCTACAAGAAACGCAAAACGCTTTAATTATACTATTTCGGGAAGTAGATTAACATTTTCCTGCAACAGGTTCCAGATATCTTCAACTTTGGAAAAAGGATTTTAAAGATGTCAGACAATAAACAGATCAGTGTTAAGGAATTGGAAAGTTATTTTAGATCGGCACGATTGCCAACCCACCATTTCAAATTAATCCCTCCCATTTGGTAAACGATATTAGGATTTTCCTGGAGAGCCACTTCGGCCCACTGCGTGGAAAGATTTGCACCTAGACCATATCGATAGACCACTTTACGACCGATTGGTCGAGTTCAAGAATTATTTAGAGAAAGCGTATAGTGCTATTGTCAGTAAAAACACCCCCTTTTTATACAGTAAAAACACCTTTTATTTACTAACTAATTCATTGTATATTAGTTAAGTATTAACGCTTAACAACTATTTATTATGAACAAGTATGAAAAAGGTGTGCGGGAGATGATTGCCCTGAACACTAGATACACGTTTGAAGAAATTCAGCTGACGGATAAGCTGGATAAGTTTTTTTCTCCTTTCATGGCCGATGCGCTGGCTGGTGAAATCAAGCGAAAGTTTAGTAAGATTGACATGACAGCGATGACAAATGCTTTGTTCTCGTCGGTAAAAACGGTTTCGGATTTGATTTCCAATGTTTCATCCTATTACGCGCAACTATGAAAAAGATCTATTTTTTATTCGCGTTTACCATTTTTTCCCTTACGGGCCTTGCCCAGGAAAAGCTATTCTCCATTGGCTATGGTACCACATTTGTAGCAAAGGATAGTACAACTTTGAATTTGTCTTTTGATTTGAATAGGATTCCGGGACAAACTGAAAAAGCTGGTGGTTACTATTTCATCAACGAGCTGATAAATTCGACCAAGCGCTGGCGTTATTATTTAAAGCCGACGATGGATGTAAATATTGGTTCGGGAGTAGCAAGCTCACCGAATAACATTGCCGTGGGTTTGCCTGTGGGTTTGGCCTATGATTTTAAGGGACTTAAATTTTCATGGTTTATGGAAGGTGCGCCGGAACTCATCGCAGATAAAACCTTTAAGGACAGATTGTATTATTTCACCACCAGCACGTACATTAAGTACCAAATGGTTAATACCGGCTTGACGCTAAACTTACTCACCGGAATTTCAAACTCAAATGGTGTTAGGCACCAGGTTGGCGTTGCAAGTACCGACGATTATGGTAGATTAACTATTCCTGTTTATTTGAAGATGATTGCCTGGAATGTCAAGACTAAGAAAGGCAAAGACTTTAATCGTATAAACTGGACAAACTCGTTTAAATTCAATTATGTATACTCGGACAATCGCACTGTAAATCCGCAAAAGAAGTACACTTATTTCACCAGTAAGCTTGACTTTTATTTAACGCCCAATCTTGGGCTTAATGTGACCTACGGAAATGGTAAAGAAGAACCTTTATTTAAACAAAACCATGCCATTTCATTTGGGATAAGTTTAGCGAGATAATCTTCTTTCTGTGGTGGTAGTCCCAACGCCCAACTTTCAAGTCTGCCCATTTTCAATCTTGCTTTGATGCATATAGGCTGGCAACATCAGGTTGCCAGCCTTTTTTGTTTCTTACCAAGAAGAAATGTTATGGTTTGATGATGGTCTTGCTGGACACCGAGCCGTCTGCCATCACTGTACGAAGAACGTACGTGCCTCTGCTTAGGCTTTCTGTTGGTATGGACAATTGCAACGTTCCCGCTTTGAGGTCAAGTTGATAGCAGATCTTTCCATCAATAGTCGCCAGCGTAAGCGTTTTGGCTTGTTGTGGAAACACGACGGAAAGCTTGTCCTTTACCGGGTTTGGGTATGTCACCACGACCTTATCCGAAAGTCCGAAATCAACGGCGGTTTGTCCTACTTCTATTTTTGTTCCGTTCAAATCAACCTGAACCAATCGATAGTAGTTGGTGCCGGCCAGTGGAAGTGGGTCGTTGAAACCGTAGATTGCCCCAAGGTTGGCGTTGGCTGCTGATGCGACTTGCCCCAGTTCGCTGAAGTCTTTCCCATTTGCCGATCGTAAGATCTGGAAATGACTACTGTTAGTCTCGCTTGTAGTCTGCCACTTTAGTTTGACCCCGTTATTCAGTTTGGAGGCGCTAAAATCGCTGAGTTTCACCGGAAGCGGATTGAGCTGGGTGAGGGAAAAATCATCTATCGCCCATTCTTCTGGTGTGCCGTTGGAATAAACGCGCAATCTCAACTTTAACTTAGTGCCCGATACGCTGATGGATTGGGTGAAGTAGGCAAATGCCTTTGATGGTCTAAATGCAGCTCCGTCACCAATGCCGTTGAAATCCACATCCCTTGAAAGTCTTTTGCCCGTGCCTGCGGTAATATCTTCAGGTTTAAAATGGATCAGTGGCGTAAAGGTGGTACTGTTATCAATCGCATATTCCAAGATAATGTAGTCGGTATGGGAAAAAGTGCTGCCCGGATACTGTTGGTTTTCCCAGGCATCGGAATCATTGTTAAAGGCAAATTTGCCCTTGAACTGGATATTGGTCCTTCCGGCAATATCGATCTCGGTCCAGGTGATACTTTGTTCCGGCTGTTTAGTGTTGGCGTCGTCCTGGTCCTGTCCCGCCCAGTAATAATCTCCGGTAACGTTGGTATAGGCCGCAAGGTTGTAAAAGCTAATTCCGGGACTGTTCTTGTTGATCCTGTTGAAGTAGGAGGAGCCGTTGGTATAGGAAATACTCGGCGTCCTGATGGAGCTTCCGCTGGGTGAACCAGTATTCTCAAAATCGTCCGTCCAGAAGGTTTGTGCTTTTGCGCCAAGTCCGGCAAGTACCAATAACGATACTGCAGCTACGCGCTTTAGTTGTGGTAAAGGTTTTTTCATGTTGTCTATTTAAGTGGAAAGCGGCGCTTTTTCAATTAGGAAATAGAAGCCAAAAGAAGAAAGCGTAATGTGATCAAATTTAACTACAACGGTTGACCTTTGCGAGTACAGGTAAGAAAAGTATTACAAAATGTTAAAATAGTACAGATAACAAATGTACAAGGCAATCTCGCAAATTTAGACTTAGTTTTATTTTTAGGACCGGAGTTTCTACAAAAGATATTACTTCTAAATTAGTGCTCAAAACAGGTATGTAAAACACCGATGTGATACGTATTTGCAGACTATCAAGTCCGAACAGACTTTATACTTATCAGTGGGGCTATGGTCTAAATCTGATATTGAAAGGCCATTAAGTTAAATGTGAATTAAGATGGAGGAAAAAAATATTTTTGGCGGTTTTCTTTCCAGTACTGCCGACTCGAAGTGGACGGAGCAAGAAAAAAATACAGCTTTTCAAATCGGCAGGAATATTAGGAGCTTCCTATGGGCTTCGGGGGGATTTATCGAAAAAATTAAGAAACTGGAATACCCAGATTATGGTAATGATTTGAAGATAATCCTGTTCCAGTTCTATGTAAATCCAATCCCCGACTTATTGAAGGAATTACAGGAAATAGAATCCTATAGGAAAAAGGAAAAATCGATTGGTATTCCCATCGTTCTAAACGATGAAAACTTTCTTTCGATGTCTGAAGAAAATCGTGCCGCCTATTTGAAATCAATTGTTCTAAGAAAAATGGATATTTTAAAAAAAGCAATTGTAAGGAATGGACTGGATACAAGAATCGAGCTTTTGAAGAACGATTTGGAAAAAGTGCTTAGTTAGGCTCATTATTTAGGTTCCCGTACAATATAAGCAACGCCCTAATTAACTCTGGCTTACTAACTGCGGAAGAAATAAAATTTTACTTTTCTTAGCTGGTACAGTTTAAATCTATGCTTTTTCTTTTTTTAAGTTACGGATACGAATACCTTTGTCTTCGGTGGTTGGTGCATAAGTAAAGCCAAGCTTATGGATATTGCTTGCAAACTTCCAATTTTCCGGAATATCCTGAATTACTAGCTGTTTATGATTTGGCTTAATTTCATTAAAGGGTTTTCCAAAAAATTCGATCAGCTCAAAGAATTCTGCTTTATTGTAAAGGCTCTTTTTCTTATTGTATAGGATAACTTTATCTGGTGTCGGCATTTCAGATTTTAATGCGGCGGTAACCATAGGTTTGCTGGTTTCCATTTCATCGCTGATAGCTGCCAATACGCCGATCCGATTGATTAGGTTCCTATTTGCAATAATTGTTTCTTCATTTAAGCGGTGAACAATAGTACTTTTCTGCTTGATGGAAAATTTTGGTGAAACTAAAATCTTTGCGATGTCTTCTTCATCCATTTCAAAATCATCGGGGTTATCGTGTACTTTTTTAGGATCTCTTTCTAAAAGATTGATCAAAAGATTTTTAAAATTTTCACGCATGCGATTATAGTTTGCTTTTGTAACAGTCAAAATTGAAATGAGCATTTTTACTTTATCTTCGCTCAGTGCAGTGAAATCTAAGTTCCCATACCACCATGGCATGCGATTGATAAGGCCAGCGTAAAAACTATCATCAATATCGTCACATAGGACTAAGGCCTTTGCGAATTTGTCTGCCAAAACGCGCTGTTCCTCATCTTCTTTATCATATTCCAAACGCTCTTCCGACAACGCTTTTGCATTGTCCTCGTGATTGATAAAATTTACCAGATGCTCATCGAATACATCTTCGGCTGCGGCAAAATAGTTCATCAAGTTGTGCCACTTAACTTCAATAGCCCCCATGTCCAATACCAACTGCTTAATGTCAAGCTCATCAAACTCCATGATATCAGCTAGTTTTGTTGTGTTTTTCAGTAAAATTTCGCGCTTAAGCTCTGCCGCTAAGTTTGAAGAGTTGATGATAAATGACAGGTATTCTGGATCTTCGCTTTGAGCGCTCCCAAGGTTAAGCCATACGGTGCTGAGGTAGTGGCTTAAATTCGTGTCAACATAATCTATTAGTGGCCGTAAAGTTTTACCCTGCCTATTGAAAGAGGAATAATTTTGTTGGTAGAACTCCTCTTCCACAAAATTGCCCTTAGCTTTTAGCCAGGTTTGTATGTTGCTTTCGTTAATTTGATAGTAATTATTTTCAAACACAAAATCTACAAGCGTTTTTGGGACATCTTCTAGAGCTAAGCTGGTAAATTTAATCTTAAAAGTTTCAATTATTTTTTTCAGTTTTTCCTCGTTTTTGCTGATACTTAAAAAGCTGTCGTGCTCTCGAATGTCCTCGACCAGTGGAGATTTATTTGCAATTCTCTTAAGGTCTTCCAACTCTGCATTTTCGATAATCAGTTTAAAGTAATCATCTTTGAAAAGTGATTTGCCTCTGAGGAAATCCCAGATGTTTGACCACTCTTTTGCCAAGGTCTTGATAAATAGTCCGCCATGTTTGGTATATGATTTATAGCCATCCATAAAAGATAGAGCAATTTCACTTTCGTCAGAAAGCAGGGTCATGATTTTGGTTCTAGTTTGTGCATGTCTTGCTTTGGTAAGCACATGATCTACCAAGCTATAGTTCAATATATAATTACTTTCAAATTCAAAATCTGGTATCTTTTTGATCACCTGGTCAATCTCGTTCAGCTGAAAATCAAAGTCGACCCTTTTGTGTGCCTTAACATTAAGTATGAAATCGCGGTCTGTTTTGGTTAAGCTACCAGGATAGAAAATAGAAATATAGTCTTGATAGCTCTCATTGATATAATCGCCACGCAATAGTACGCTGACCAATTGCTGCTGTGCATCGTCATCCATTTTGATCTCGACCAGATCGTTTTTAAGTAAGGTATTAATTGGGGTGTGCTTAACCGACTGTATTTGATTTTGAATGTTATTGATCTTGATTTTTAATTCATCAATTTTTCCTTGTTTAAGGTCCTCTATGTGGGCTAATCTTTCTGCATAGGTCGCTGTTGGGTCCACTTTGGCTTCTATTTTAGAAAACGCTATAGAAGCGTCCGAAAAAGCATTATTATTATAATAATCCTTATGGCCATATTTTCTATTAGTATTCCCAATCAGCACGTTAAATATTCCTTCTTCGCTTAACTGCTCAATCCGGTAGTCAATATTATTCAGCTTAAAAGCGTTCGCATCCGGGTATTGTTGTAAAAAACCAAGTACGTACAACTTTCTAAGTTCCGTGGCGTTGGTGATGCTAACACCTTCAAGCCTTTTGATCTCGTTTTTTATGGCTTCTATTTCATTATTTAATTCGTCAGTGCGGTCTGCGATAAACCCATCTTTTTTGTGGATTGCGTTGTAGAGCAAGCCTTTATTGTTACTTAGGTCTACAAAATCATTTGGATAAATATTTTTGTAGATTAAGATGCCAAGTAATTTGTTTTGGTCCAGATTTTTATCCAGTTTGTTTTGATAAAGGTAGTACTCGTTCATAATGTTGAACAGCAGCCGCATATCATCCACATAAAGCGATATGTTGTCGAGCAGATCCTCTTTTATGTGGTAAGCATTTGTCTTAACGATATCCCTTAAGATTTCGTTCGAGTTGGTAGAGTTCACTACAGGGATAATGGGTATGATAAAGTCGAAAAATTTGGTCCGATCCTTATCACGGAACATGTCATCGCGAACAGCATATACAAACGCTACTTTGCGGTTGTTCATTTTCTTCGAGTAGTTGATCAAATGGTTGAGTTCCCTTAGCTTGGTAAAGATTTCTGTCTGCTCAAAGCGATCCAAGTCTTCGAACACCACCACGGTATATTTGGTTACTTCAAAAAAATATAGCAGTTCGTCCAAGTGCTCATTTAAAATCGACTTGCTGATGTTATCGTCCATCGCAAATTCGGCATCGTGAAAATTGAACTTTTTTAACTGGATGCTTCTCAGGGGGCGAATGGATTGTTTGATAAATGAAAAACCCATCCAAAGAACAATGCCCCAAGCCATAATGTTGAGCATGGAATTTCCAGACTCGGGCAATTCAATGTTAAACGAACTCCAAATCGCTTTAGAGTAGAGTAGGTAAACCAAAGAAGTAAGAAAAAGAAAGATACTTAACGTTAGCCACTTTGCACTTTCTTCAGAAAAGCTTCTTGTTTTTTTAAACCTTGTATCTGGAATATCCTCATCTTTTTCGTGGTAAAAAATCTGCTGTAGAATACTAAGCTCTACTAAGCGTAAAAGTGCCTGTTTTTCTGCCGCGGTCGTATGGCCATTTTGGTCGTTATCCTCTTGCCCATGCGGACCAACGGTGTTACCACTACCTATTTTTTTAAGCTTGCTAGCGGCTTCGCCTTTTTCCTCTTTAAAAGTAGCCAGTGAAATGTTCAGGAATACCAGTTCATCGCTAGCGTATTTCTTCTCGAAAGTCTTCAGTACGCTACTTTTTCCAGAACCATACGGGCCTGTTAGAGCAATGTTTTTAATGTCTTTTTCCTCACGGTTGTTCAAAGCCCAAAGTAGCATTTTGCTGTAGCTGCCATCCTTGTCCGCATCGTCAATTGGAGATAGTGAATTTAATGGAGACCCGGCAGCACTCGGTGCGGGATTGTTAGTCGTTGGCTGTTGTGCTTGGTGTTCAGTAGTAGTGTGATCCATTGATTGCGTTAAATTGGTACTCAACTCAAATATAACAATATCATCCTTACTCCATCAAGTCCAGTCTCTATACTTAGAATCAACTAAAAAATAAAACCCCGATCTTTCGGATCGGGGGTTGAAAAAAATTACGATTTCGCCAAAGATTTGAGCTTGTTACTCAGCTCAACAAGTCCTGCTTTTTCAAGACACTCGCTGCCTATTGCCTGGAGTTCGTCCAAGGTTTCCTTGGCGATGTTGGCAAGCAGTCCGCCATCCTTTTCATTGCCGTTCGAATTAAGTCCCCGGTCGATAATGTTACTCAATAGCAACACATTTTTTCTGGAGATCTTAAAGTCAATCCTAACCACATCCGTCATCCCGGGTGTACTCAGGACCATTTCCAGTACCTGAGCGAACACATTTGTCTCTGCCATCACTTTTGGTTTAAATTAAACAATCATTTATCGTTACAAAAATACATCAACCTATTCATTTTGAAGACTTAAGAATCTTTAGTTGATGTGTAAATGCAGTACTACCTCTGTAACTTTATTCAACGTTTGCGGCAACAGCAGACAGCAAATGGATTTCACAGAACCATTTTTCTACTCCACAGGATTGAATTATTGCGTTCACCTGCTTTCGCCGCGAACGGCAAGATGTTGATTTGTTAAACAAATCGATCTTGCCCCCCCTTTAGCCTCGGAACTCGGCGGGGGGAGATTTGGGAAGATAATTGGTCATGATGAAGACTGCTTTTTACCTGGGCAGCTATTGATGACTTTGGAGTTTTTTTTAGAGAGGAGGAATAGTGATGGAAGAACAAAAAGAACCACGAAGAACCCGAATTGTCGGCCTTCGCCTGACCTCAAATGAGTATCAGGGAATCGAAAAAAAGTGGAAGCAGACCACCTTTAGAAAACTGAGCGACTACCTGCGCAGTCTGATTTTTGGAAAGCCAGTAGTAACCACCTACCGGAACAGATCGGTAGATGATCTGATCGCTGAACTGGCACTGTTGCGCCAAGAACTGAACCGTATTGGCGTGAACTTTAACCAGTCCGTAAAAAAGCTGCACGTACTTCGGGAAACTCCCCAGTTCATGCGCTGGCTTACCACCCACGAAGTAGAAAAGCGTACCATGCTGAACAAGCTGGAAGAAATCAAATTGCAGATCCAAAAAACCGTTGAACTATGGTTGCGAAAATAAGTCAGGGAACTTCGCTGAACCGCATGATCAGCTACAACGAGATCAAGGTTGGAAAGGGCGTAGCAGTATGCATTGCTGCTGGGAATTATCCCTTCGATCCCGAGCGGATGGGCTTTAGTTTGAAACTGGAGGGCATGCAGAGGCAGGCCGAATTGAACCACCGTGCCGGGCTAAAGGCAATGCACATTTCGCTCAACTTTTCGCCCTCGGAAACGGGGCTGACAAAGGAGAAATTGACCGAGATTGCTGACCGATATATGCAGGGAATCGGCTTCGGGGAACAGCCCTATCTGGTGTACCAACATTACGATGCGGCACATCCCCACATTCATATCGTAACCACTACGGTACGGCGTGACAGCTCGCACATCAACACCTATCTGATCGGCAAGCGCAAGTCCGAACCGGCACGTAAAGCCATCGAAGAGGAATTTGGTTTGGTACGTGCACAGGACCAGGATACTGCCCAACAGTACAGACAGGAACCGATATCTGCCAAGGTCGTGGAATACGGAAAGTTGGAGACCAAAAAAGCCATACAGAATGTATTGGTCAATATTCTGCCAAAGTACAAATATGCCAGCCTTGCCGAACTCAATGCAGTACTTGGATTATACAACATTCGGGCAGATCGTGGCGGGGAAGATTCCCGTGTTTATCAACGTGGCGGACTGCTTTATCGCTTGCTGGATGCAGAACAAAAACCGATTGGCGTACCTATTAAGGCCAGCAGTTTTTATAACAAACCTACGCTTTCAAACCTGCGGGAATACTTTGATGGAAACAGGGAGAAGAGTATAGCAAGTAAAAGTCGCGTGAGGATGGCTGTCGATATGGCCTTTAAATCTCCAGTGACCTCGTTGGAAGAACTTCAAAAAGCACTTGCCACTAATCAGATCAGTCTCGTCATGCGCCGCAGCGAACAGGGATTGGTTTATGGACTGACCTATGTAGACCACGCGGGAAAATGTGTGCTGAATGGTAGCGAACTGGGCAAGCCCTATAGTGCGAAGATGGTCCAGGAACGATGCATGGAATCGCGACTTGAAGCTGGTGGCGTGAATATCGAACAATTACGGGAAGTTTCCCATAAAATAGATGCAAAGGCGGCTAATGTCGATACCACTTCCAGCGCCTTTAACTGGACATCGGCAAGTACCGCGCCATCGTTCTTTACCGACCTGCTTGATTGCCTGATACGCATAGAGTACACCCCTGAATATATCCCGTACGAACTGCGCCAGCAGAAAAAGAAAAAGCGTAAGAAAAGAAGGAATATCTACCGCTAGCGGTAACGCTTAAAACAGAAGAAAACAAATCAACATTAGCATAACCCTTAAATCAAATGATATGTCATCAACAGAGAACCAACAGGCCCTTGGTAAGATATTGGATCTGACCAGGCTTATTGCAATCAGTATTCTGGCATTGCACTTTTATTATTACTGCTACGGTGCTTTTAAAACTTGGGGGCTTACCGTTCAGCTGACCGATCACCTGATGGGCAACATTGAGCGCACAGGGCTTTTCGGCAGCTTCATTCGCTCCAAGCTCATTGCCCTTGGCTTCCTTATCATTTCACTCATTGGCGGACGTGGAAAGAAAGATGAAAAGCTCGGCTACAGAACTGCATTTGCCTACATTATCTGCGGATTGGTGGTTTATTTTGCCAGCTACCTATGCCTTGTGGTATCAATGCAGATGGTATACGTGGCTGCGCTTTATATGGGCGTAACCTCGCTGGGATTTTTGCTGATACTCTCAGGAGGAACCCTGCTTTCCCGAATCATCCGCGACAAACTGAACGAAGATATTTTCAACGACCAGCAGGAGACTTTTCCCCAGGAGGAACGGTACATCGAAAACGAATTTTCGGTGAACCTTCCGGCAAGGTACAGATTGAAGAACAAATACCGTGAAAGTTGGATCAATGTGATCAATCCGCATCGCGGGTCTTTGGTAATTGGCACACCTGGAGCCGGAAAAAGTTATTTCGTAATCAGGCACTTTATTACCCAGCACATAGCCAAGGGTCATACAATGTTCGTGTACGACTTCAAGTTCGATGATCTTACCCGGATTGCCTACAATAACTGGCTGAAAAGCAAGGGGGTATTTAAAAAAGTACCGAAGTTTTTCTACATCAACTTTGACGACCTGAACCGCTCGCACCGTGGCAATGCGCTTGATCCTGCGGCAATGGTCGATATTACCGACGCGGCGGAAAGCGCCAGGACCATTTTATTGGGGCTTAATAAACAGTGGATTTCCAAGACTGGAGATTTCTTTGTCGAGTCCCCAATCAACTTTGTAACCGCCATTATCTGGTATCTCCGTAAGTACAATGATGGACAGTTTTGCACCCTGCCGCACGTTATCGAACTCATGCAGGTAGACTACGATAGTCTGTTTACGCTGCTGCGCTCGGAAAAGGAAATCGAGGTATTGATCAACCCCTTTGTAAATGCCTACCTCAATGACGTAATGGAGCAATTGGAGGGGCAGATTGCATCGGCCAAGATCGCTATGGCAAGGTTGGCTTCTCCGCAATTGTACTATGTGCTTTCCGGAAACGATTTTACGCTGGACCTGAATAATCCAGACGACCCCAAGATCATCTGCATGGGGAACAACCCGCAGAAGATACAGACCTACGGAGCCGTGATCTCCCTGTACGTTAACCGCTTGGTAAAACTGGTGAACCAGAAAGGAAAACTGAAATCTTCGCTGATATTCGATGAGTTCCCGACCCTGTACCTCAACGGTATCGACTCGCTCATTGCTACTGCCCGTAGTAACTTGGTTTCTACCTGTCTGGGCGTACAGGACTTTAGCCAGCTGCGCAAGGATTACGGGCGGGAACAGGCCGACGTAATCGTGAACATTACCGGGAATATTATATCGGGGCAGGTAGTTGGCGATACTGCCCGTTCGTTATCCGAACGCTTTGGGAAGATCATGCAGGACCGGGTAAGTTATTCCATCAATTGCGGTGACACCTCGATCAGCAGATCAAAACAGTTGGATAGTGCCATTCCAGCATCCAAGATTTCGGGATTGAGCAGTGGCGAATTCGTGGGAATGGTGTCCGACAATCCAACGGAAAAGATCGAACTGAAAACATTCCATTGCGAAATTATAAATGATCACCAGGCCATCAAGGCCGAAGAGGAAAGCTATGTGCCGATACCCGAAGTAAGGAATGTAACTCCTGCCATGGTACAGCGAAACTATATGCAGATCAAGCAGGATATTGAGGATATTATCTACTCGGAAATGGAACGTCTGATGAACGATCCGGCATTAAAGGATTTGGTAATTAAAAAACAATAATGGAGAAAGGAGTTTGTAATGGAGAACAGATTTAATGAAGTGATCAAACTGATCAGGGAATCACGGGAAAGGGCATTTAGGGTAGTAAATGCCGAATTGATAGACCTGTATTGGAAGATAGGGAAATACATTGCAGCAAAGGTCGAAACCGCTGAATGGGGAAAGGGAATTGTAACGGAACTGGCAGCTCATATCAAAAAGAAAGAACCGGAACTTAAAGGTTTTTCGCATTCGAACCTTTGGCGCATGAAACAGTTTTACGAAACTTATATCGGCCAGCCAAAACTCGCAGCACTGCTGCGAGAAATCAGTTGGTCACACAATATGATCATTATGGGGGCTACAACTGTGATGGAAGAACGTGAGTTTTATATCAAGATGTCCATTCGGGAACGGTACAGTTCAAGACAACTGGAAAGGCAGATCAGCAGTTCGCTTTTTGAACGTACAATGCTCGGTGGTGCAAAACTCGCAGCACTGCCGCGAGAAATGGAAAATAATATTGCAGGTGCCTTTAGGGACAGCTACATCTTTGAATTCTTGAACCTCCCGGAACAGTACAATGAAAGCGACCTTCAAAAGAATTTGATCAGGAAAATGAAAGACTTCATTGTAGAACTGGGAAAGGACTTTCTTTTTGTTGGTGAGCAGTACCGCGTTCAGGTCGGTATGTCAGATTTTTTTATCGATCTGCTGTTCTACCACCGTGGTTTGCAATGTCTGGTTGCACTTGAACTCAAAGCGGAAAAGTTCAGGCCGGAGCATCTGGGGCAGCTTAATTTTTATTTGGAGGCACTCGACCGTGATGTAAAGCGTGAAAACGAAAATCCCTCCATCGGGATTTTGCTTTGCAAGAACCGTGACCAGGAAGTGGTAGAATATGCGATGAGCAGAAGCCTTTCCCCAACGATGGTGGCAGAATACAGAACACAGCTGCCCGATAAAAAACTGTTGCAGCAAAAGTTGCACGAGCTACTGGATGGTTCGGTGGGCAGTTAAGTTTTTGTGGTTACATGTGATGTAGTGGCGGGATTTTCCCGCCATTTTTTTTTGCCCTTTCTCTAGGTGCTGGATGCTGGGGTTGCTAAAATTTTGGTGATGGATATACGAATTAAAAAGTTGGGATGATTTAGGCAATAATGGATTAAAGGTGATTTCCTTCCTCGTTTTCAATGCTGCTTTCGTTGCTTCCCTTCTTTGCCGTCCAAGCCCCGGAATGCAGCGTGTTTCATTTCTGTGAGCAAAGGGACTTCCGCTTCCCGACAGCCCCAAGGTCATAGCGAGTTTGGTGAAAAATCTCCACCCCGCAAGGGGGTAGTATTTGTCACCAAAACCTTGTGGCAGTCGGTATCGCGGCGTAAAGCGGGCTCACGAAACGAAACACGGCATACTCCGGCTCTTTAGACGAAAAAAAAAAATGTCAGTCACGAAAACATATCGCATTGAAAACGGGAAAAAGGTAGTACGAAACGGCTCCTCCTCTCATTACCAAAAAAAATCGGCTTTTGGGATTGGAAAAACGGGGTTTTCAGGGCTGGAAACCTTCACGGTAACGGTCGCGCACGAAGGCGGGAAGGTGCGGTTAACGGTGGTTTCGATGTCGGGAATCGAAGGGGTTATAAAGCAGGTAACTGCTACCGAACGTTGCCCCGAAAGTGCCATTCTCAAAATCGCCCCGAAGGAAGTAAAAAGTAATCAGAAAAATAAAAGGTTATGAAACACAATTTTGAAGAGCGTAAACAGAACAGAATCGACCACGCAGAGGAACAGGCAAGAAAAAATGAAGCGAAAGCGAACGCTTTGAGCCAAACGGCAAGCGAAATGGCTTCTGTTATTCCCATGGGGCAACCAATTTTGGTAGGCCACCATTCGGAAAAGCGTGACAGAAATTACAGGGCAAAAATCGGCAATACCTTTCAAAGGTCGATTGATGCCAGTAAGAAAGCAGACCACTACAGGGAAAAGGCCAAGACCATCGAAAGCAACACCGCCATTTCTTCCGACGACCCCGAAGCATTGGACAAGATCGATGCGAAGATTTCACAACTGGAAAAATTACAGGCATTTATGAAGTCGGCTAACAAGTGTATCAGAAAGAACGATAAAGAGGGCTTTTTGAAACTAGAGGGCGCAACCGAAGCAATTTGGCAGATGCTGAACACGCCCGACCACTTCCACGGGGTGGGGTATCCCTTATATAGGCTCACAAACAACAATGCAAATATCAGACGGCTGAAAATCCGCAGGGCACAACTCGCAAAATTCGAAAACAGGGAAACAGAGACGGTCGAAGTGCAAGGGGTAAAAATAGTGCAGAACGTTGAGGCAAATCGGATACAGTTGATTTTTGACGGCATACCATCCGAAGAGGTAAGGCAACAGCTAAAGAAAAGATTCAGCTTCCGTTGGTGCAGGTCTGAGGGGGCTTGGCAAAGGCATTTGAACAACAATGGTATTTATAGCGCTAAACAGTTTCTAGTGTGGTACAAAACACACATAGGTTGAACCAAAAGCGACCGCCTTGGCGGTCGCTACTTTAAATAAATATGTGATGAAAACAATTAGAAATATGACTAATCCGGAACGGGGGTATCTATTGGCCCAATTGTTTCCCGAAGAACTGCCCGAAATATTACGGGTCATCAAATCCCTGCACAAAGTACTGATGGAGGACAGGGATAAAATCAAACAAGATTGGGACAATGAAATGATTACGGTTGACTTTTGGTGTAAGGTCGCCGAAGATACGAACCGAAGGGTTTTGGGCGAGGGCAATAAACTATTGAAGCCGAGACGTTTTGCTGACCAGCTTTTCGATTATCCCAATGCCCTGTTCACGGTAGACTGCATCCAAAAATACGCAGAAAAGGAGCGAAAGAACAGCCGTTTTTACCATTTCGTACAGGCACTCTACAAGTATGAACCCTAGAAATGGTTAGGATGAAAATTGTAACGATCAAATATCGGAAGTATGAGGAAAAAGTGTTGTTGGACGAAAATTTCGTTCTCGACAACCTCTTCCTCATTATTCTAAACGACAGGGATTTTATGTGGTTTAACATCCAGGACGAGCAGGGTAAGATCCTTCTGTCCAGTTGGTATCCCGATAAGGAAAGTGGAGCAATTTTCGTAAGCGTCGCCCCAAATTTCAAAAAGGAGGTAGAAATTCTTGGAACGACCTACAACGCTTACAATACCCCGTCGCTCATCCATCGCACAAAAACTTCGTGGAAAGTGGGAAGCCATTCCTATACACGGAAAAGAGGTGCAATGGAATATATCCGACAGACTAATATAAGGGCTAGGCTCACTATCATGAGTTTTTTGGCAGATAAGGGACAAATATGAAAGTATCAGATTTAAATGATAAATACCGCTACAGTCAGCGGATTTATAACCTGTACGTTTCGGCAGTAAAAAGCCCAATTACAGGCGTAAGGAGCAAAATCTATGCGGAATTACTCGAAGAATTGTTGCATGAACATTTTCGAATCAATTTGATCGGCAGGGGTTTGGGAACGGCACGAAGCGGAACAAAATCCCTTCTTAGGGAGATTGCATGGCACAAGAAAAATCGAACGACTGCACAATTGGGATATGTGGGGGCAGATGCGACCGAGCTTGAACGGCGTGATAAAATACATTGGGATCGCTTAATGCGACAATGGCATGAGGAAGAAGACCAAGCGCTCAGTTTGAGGGCGATGGAAACCGAGCCGAAAGCATTGCGCCAAATCGGCAAGCTCCTTAAGCAGATCGAAGGTTTTGCCAATCTCCACATGTCCAGTATGGATGATGCCTACCTGTGCGCTTCGGCCAATGCACTGATGAAGATTATCCAGAACAACGGTTACCAAATCGACCCGATCAACGGTAAACTTATAAAGACCACCACTATTATTCATTTTTAAAATTAGTATGATGAGTACAGCAGTAAATGACAGAAAGATTGTAGATATCCAGCTGTCGCAGATTTCACCCAACCCATTTAACCCCCGTACCTCATTTTCCGAGGAAGAACTGAGGGAGCTTTCGCTAAGTATTTCCGAAACGGGAGTTATACAGGCAGTCGTGCTACGCAAGGTAGGAACAAAGTACCAAACGGCAGTTGGCGAGCGCCGTATCAGAGCATCCCGACTGGCGGGAAAGAAAACAATTCCTGCCGAGGTAAGGGTGCTTTCAGATGATGAAATGGTAGATATTGCCATAGTCGAGAACCTGCAGCGGAGCGATGTTCCGCCGATGGAGGAGCGGCAGCCTTTAAAAATCTCGCAGAAACGAGACAATATGATGTTGCCGCCCTCTGTGCGAAGTTCAGCAAGTCCGAAAAATACATCCGTAGCCGATTGGCGCTCAATGACCTTTTGGAAGAATTTAAAGCGCTTCTTTCCTCAGAGGTGATCAATGTCGGTGTAGCTCTGGAACTATGCAAGTTTGCGCCCGAAACCCAACAGGAAATTTTTACGCAACATTTCGAAAATGAAAATACTTTCGGCTCTTGGCGTACGTACGGAGTAAAACAGTTATCAAAGGCAATCTTTAACAAGTACACAACCGCCCTAAAAGAGTATGGTTTTGATAAGACGGATTGTGCCAAATGTCCATTTAACAGCAGTCTGTTCTCACTTTTTGGCGAACCTGCCGAGCAGGGCAATTGTGGTCAAAGAACCTGTTTGGAGGAAAAAAACACGGCTTTCCTGTTCGAAAGGGCAAAGCAGTTGGCGGATGATGATCCAAAACGGCTATTATGTTTTGGCTACAACTCCAATGATAGTGTTAACGAAATGCTGGTCGAGGCGGGTTATACAGTAGTATCAAAGGATGATTTTCGCAAATATCCGAAGCCACCAGTACTGCCGATTGCAGAGCAGGACGGGGATGCAGAATCGTTCGCAGAGTCAATGGAAGAGTTTCAGCGGTCGGAGGAAAACTATCAACAGGAAATGGCGAAGCTTGCCGAACTGATCGAACAGGGAAAGATCGTCGAATGTGTGCAGGTGAGCAAAAGAGAGATCACTTTGGGCTATGTGCAGGGCAGCCCTGAAACCAAATCCAACGACCCCGAGAAGGAAATAGAAAAGCTGAGATACAAGGACAAACGCTTTAAGGAAATCGAGCAGGAGAAGATTGTAGCCGATACCAAAAGCTTGGTTCACAAAGCTGTCTATAGGGATAAGTTCAGCGATCTGGAGGAACAGGCACTATATTTTTTGATGCTGTCTGCACTCAAAAAGGATCACTTTGCCGACTTTGGATTGAAGCAGAAATTTTATTTGGAAGAAAAGGACAGGCTCAAACTTAGCGGTAAACTGACCGAGGAACAAAAGACACTCATACGCCGTGACTTTATCGTTCAGCACCTTACCCAACAGACAGGTGCGGGGCTTGACCTGCTACAGAAATTTGCACGCCAGCACGTGCCCGATGAACTCGCTGAAATCGAGAAAGTTCATAAAGCCGAGTATCAAAAACGCCACAATCGGTTGGAAGAACGGATTAAGGGTTTGCAGGACGCCATCAAAAAAGACTAAAAATTCGGTCCGTGCGATCGCACGGACCACTTTTAATAACAAGGTACTAGGATGAAAACGATTTTAAGGGATCTGAACGGCTTCGAGATCGAGGTAACGGATTTGGATGGTGCGCTCGAACAGACCGAACTGATGAAAGAGTTTCGGCACGATCCGCCAAAGGTGTTGGACGAACAGCGGAAGTTGTACTGGCTCGACCTGTACAACAAGCTGTTGGAATTAAAGGGAAAGCAATATGAGCAATCTGGCAGATAAAACAGCATATCGTGCATTGAGCATTATAGCACGGATGGTAAGGGATTTTGAAGGGCTTCATTACTTGGACATGACCAAAACGGACGATTGGGATGCCACAAATGCCCGTAACCTTTTGGAGGGAATTCTGCAATCGAATGGATATCAGGTCAATTATGACCGCTCGGCAAAAAGACCTCTTGCAAAGCTTCCGCCAAAATAGCTGTATACAATTAAATAAAAACAAATAGAATGGCAATGTATAATGCAATTGACCTTATCGAACTGGTAAAAAAAGCAGTCGATAAGGCGGGCGTAGAACTCGGCTTTAACGGATTTTGCACCCTTGAAAAAGAAATAGGCCTTCCCCAGGGATGGCTTACAAACCTATACCATGATGCCCTTTGCGCCGAAAGGAAAGGGGATTTTGTAGTCAAACGCTATGAACTGGTAACAGCACTGATAGACTATGTAGGTGATTGAACACTATCGGGCGGCAAAAACGCCATTCCACCCTATGGGCGGAATGGCGTTTTTGCGTTTTAATCGGTGCAAGCTTAGGTCTGGCGACATACCTAAGCTTGCGGCCTTTTTCTGCCGATTGCCATAGTACATAGATCGTTTTCGGATCAATTAGGGTAACAATTTTCTGCTCCGGCTGATATGTCAATGATAAATTATGGTTCCACTTTAAATTTTTAGATTATGAAAACATCTTTTTTGATCAGATCCATCACATTGTTTATAGTGGCATTATCGTTTGCAGACAATGTGTGGTCGCAGGGCAGTCTTATTAAGTTTGGCTTCTTTGGTGGAGTAAGCAATCCCACCTCAGCGTATCGAGATAGTCTTTCTAGGGCAAGAAACGGTTATGTAATGGGTCTGTCGGGCAGCTATTTTTTTCCGGGCAGTGGACTAGGTATAGGTATAGATGCAAGGTTTGCCAGAAACCCGCACCAGACACCTGATCCTGTAACAGAACAGGACGCTACAAGCACCTCAACACTTTCAAATACTTACCATTCTCCGCTACGTTTTAAGTATTATACTGTGGCATTAGGACCAGTATATCGTCTTGGAGAAGGACGTTTGGGGTTGGAACTCTACGCAAAGGCAGGGATGATATTCGAGCAATTTCCAACTTATACCCGAAAACAGACCGTTGTTATACAGAATCAGACCGGCGGAGGTCCGTTCGGTGGCGGGCCGACTAACCCGGTTACATTTGTATTTGATCAATCGGCTGCCAAGACAGAGCGTACCAATGCCTGGACTGCGCTGATGGGGGCGAAGGCCTCCTATGAGATTACATCCGGATTCGAAATTTTTGCCTTTGGTGACTACCAGACCACCCTTGGAAAGAAAGGCAGGTTTACCGTTGAGGATCTGCGAAGCGGACAACAGCCGCCCCAAGCTATACCGATCACGATGATAAGTTTCGGTGGTGGTATTCGCCTTTCATTCGGAAGCGGTTACGAATCAGGAGCATTGAGGTTAAATCCTTAATTGGATAATAACAACAAAAGAATGGATGGCTTCTGACATCCATTCTTTTGTCAAAAAACTACTGGAGCTGAAAATGCGAAAGGTCAATAAAAGCACAAAAACTCTTGAATAGCCGGCCATAATCAACTTTGACTTTGGCGTCGTGAAGGATTTTTACCATGTTTCCAGAAAGGAAGAATGCACTATGAAATGCTTCGGAATTTTTTGTCTTCGCAGTTAGGCCATGGAAGAAGATCTGATTGATGTTTTTGCGGATGTCGGCCTGGTCGAAGCAATGAAACTTTTCCGGTTTGGGTAAGGCCCAATAGTAGTCGTCGGTCTCTTTGGCTACATCTATGATTGTTTTTAACGGCTCATTACTTTGTTCTACGTTCAGTATGTCATCGTCATATTGCTCACGTTCATGAATTTGAATGTTTATGCCTGTACTTCTGACAAATTCTATTTCTGGGTGTTCGGTGTCGATCTTGATTTTGAATCCCGCCAGTTTCAACTCCCTTTTGACTAGCCAAGCCTTCTCGGACTTTAGGGCATTGATGATATCGTGTACCTCAATTGTCCTGCTACTTCTGTGATAATACATCTGTTCGTCAAGCTCAGCGTCAAAAACTTCCATAGGTAGTACGTTCAGGAATTCTGGCGGAAGCAATAGCCAGGACGTGCGAAGCTGAGTATGATCGAATTCATTCAAAAGCGGTTCGAGAAATTCGACACCCTTTTGTTCAATGTAAGATCCAACTAACCACCTATAACCCTTTTCGGAGATTCCCTGTATCTCGATCAGGAAGCTGACGCTATCTTTCCAGTCAAGATAGCCCAGCTCTTCAAATGGAATCAAAGCTCCTGGCGATTTTAAGAAAGTGTAATCGTGACGTTTATCATACTTAGTCCAAAAACCCGATATCGATTCGATGTCTATCTTACGATTTTGATAGATTGACAATCGTAGATAATCAACAACCTCGGTCCACAGTTCGTAATCGCCTTTTGACCTACCGTTTTTTATTAGATCTCCTAATGATAAGTTTATGAAATCATTTGTTTCGCTACACTTTCCGATAGCGAGTAGCCTTCGCTTCGCATCACTCAAAACGTGGGTGGCGCGGTGATGTTTGAATGCGGTTGTTGCAGTGATTTCCGTTAGTTCTTCAACTGCCCTGTCTTCTTTTCCCTCCATATAGTTCTCGATGGTTTCCAGGAGTGAAACGCACTGTTGATCATCCTGACGGTTTACGTATAGGTCTGCCAATATATAAACAAGGTTGTCTCTATTGCTCGCAAGTTCTGTGTTGGATAGGGCGTCTATTATTGTCTTTGGAGAAAGAGGTCGGTGATAGTGACTAAAATAATCGTTCTCCTTTGATATATCGTTTTTTAGTTCGCGGAAGAACTCGGAAGTTTCAAAGTAGCTGTTGCTTTTAAGATTTTCCATGTGAGTTCCATCACCTGTATTTAGGTAGTAGAGCATTCCAAAGAGGTATCTGCTACTGGTGATGTGTTCTTCGTTAACTCCGTTCATTAAAAGAGCCCGGGCATAGATATAGTAAAATCCATTGATCGACGAGCCATGGTCTCGCACGGTAAGACTTAAAATTAGGCCTAGATCATAGTACTGTTCGATACTAAGGTCCTTCGGTTCCAGCTTACAAAGCAACTGACGTATATTTGTGTACAGATCCCTGAATGCCTCATAGTCAGTTACATTGCCTATTTGTATTTTGAAGTAATCTAATGATGCAAATTTTTGGACAATCGACCTGCACTGGTCGATAGAAAATTCGAAGTTCAAAAGTCTCGATTGGAACCGTTTTTCACCGGCCATTATCGACTGGTAGACTTGCTCAGAAATCCGTTCCGCCATCGTACTGTAGTCAATTGCTGAATTCCTGAGATAGGTATGAAAGCTGTCGTGGAACAAGGTGATCCTGTTCAGCCTTAGATCAAAAAGATACGGCCTCTCACTGATAAACTCCGTGATCAGGGGGGACGTTTCCTTTCCCAGTAATAATGAAACCTCTGAGTGCATTAGAAATGAACTGGTACATAGGAAGAGCGCCAAGGCCTGTTTCCCTTTTTCTTGCGACACGATCTGGTCGTAGTAACTGTTTATGTCTTCGAACCTCTTGGTATCGGGAATCGTCCCATATTTTTTGTAGTGCTCCGAAATGTACTTTACCAGTATTGGATATCCCAACGTGATCTTATATATGCTATCCGCTATTTCATATTCAATATGGTACAATTCTTCTAGGACCTGTTTGGTCTGCTCCAAATTCCAATTTTCCAAAAGTTGTCTCTTCCAATTTGGTCGCTGCCTGAGCGGCCTGCTCAATATGATAGCCCTTGTCCTTTCTTTTATCCTATCAATGAATCTGACAAACCGTTCAAGATCAGTGTTGTTGTAGTTCTCAACATGGTCTAGTCCATCTAGGATAAACGTCGCATTCCTATTTGATATTTCGGAAATTATATCATCTTCACTACGGTTGACAAAATCGGTAAATAATCGTTTTGATAGGTCGACAATGAAATTCTCAAAAATGAGCCGATCTTGTTTGTGGGGGTCCTGGTTGGAAATCCAGAATCGGTAGAGTATAAAATTTGCAGTAGTCTTGGTCAAAAGGTTTACCAAATGGCTTTTTCCTACACCGGGCTTTCCTTCGATAAGCAATACCTTTTCATCCCTTAGGATAGATCTTGAGACTATAACCGTTGGTTCTGATAATTGGGTACTGTAGTGGCTGACAAGGGGCAGATCCTTTCGTTGGATGACAAACTCCCGTTTATCTAACTTTTTGTTCAGGAACTGCGAAATGATGTTCTTTCGCCATGGATCGGTTTCGTACAAATCCTCTATGGCCTGATCGATTTCCGACCTATTCATCGAAACGATATGAATGCCATTGAACAACTTGGAACGAAAACCTAAAATTTCGCTATCGGTTTCCAAATTTATCTGCTTGAAGAAGATGGCATTTTTGCCTGGTGCCAATCGGTGCGGCTTCCCTTTGATGTTTATACTCTGATGCGACACTTCGAGATCGTCTATCGAAATCTCTTCAAAATCCTTGATCTGGAAAAACACTTGTTCGTTTCCCAAATTAAGGCTTACATCATCAAATTTGTGGTTGGTATTAATTTCAATCTCCAACGAGTCAATTTTCCTCTTCGAATCCATTAAAGACAGAAAAAGCGATGTGACGTGCTGCTGATAGGAGTAGCCAATTAAAGCGTGTTTCATTTTTATTGGTTTGATGTGCTGAGCTTCTTTATGGCCTTTACTGCATCTTTGCCATACTTGGGATGCCCAGACAAATTCTTCAGTGGTTCTATTACCGATGCGTCTCCATATTGCTGCAAAAGGTCGATCGCATGAATATTCGGATCGTCGTTGAAACTAATGGATTTTATCGGCTTTTGCCCCCCTAAGTTCTCTATTGCTTCAATACTCCTTTTAACGACAAGATCCTTATATGACTCTTCAAACAACACTACAGACTTCCGTTCAAATAATTTCCTAATGGTTATCTGGGCGATATTATATCTGTACTGGCGTAAAGTATCGATCGTATAGCAATTGGACTTTTCAAAAAGGAATTCGACAGCCTTGTTCGCGGAAGCTTTGAGCTGCTTTGGCTCAAGGTCAGTTCTATTGTGCCAGTAACATAATTCGGCCGCAGCGTAAAGGGATCGTTCGCTTAGGTCTGCAGCTTCTTTAAACCGACTAACCAAAGGGTAGTTGAATTTGCCCAATATGATATGCGACATAAGAAAAAGTTGAAATGCATCTTGTGGTATTGTCCTATCTGTAATGGGTACCTCTGTCAGTCTAACAATGAGCGGACACATTTTGTCTTCGAGCATTTTGAAAGCATCGGATAAAAGCGTTGCTCCGAAGAATGGAAAATAAAGACCCTTTAAAGCCATACGAAAGAATTTATCTTTCTTTTTTTTAGTTAGATTTAAAATCGCTGTATGGTAGGCATTACTGTAAGGATGATCAAATTGACGACAATAAAGGCTGAAAATTTCTTTGCAATTTTCATCTGATTCATCTTCAGAGATGACTTGATCTATTTCATGTTCGGCAACTGAGATATGTCGTTCAGTATCTTCTTCCAAAGCACCCATTGCAGAAAGCGCATCAAATATTGATGTGGATAGCCAAGCATTAGTGGTTTGACCCTGTATTTCATCTAGACCATCTATGAGCGCTTGTCGTTCTGCCTCATTTCTTGGAAAAAAATAGATTGAGTCAAGAACAGCAAATAATAGGGGGTGTGGAGTGCTTCTCCATTTGTTTTTGATTAGATCTAATACATAAGGATAAAATTGTTGCAACTCGTCACGATATCTAAGTAATACAACTATGAAGAAGAATTTTCCCACATTGATGGGGGCGCTGTCAGACAACGAATCTAACGCCTCTTTTGGAAAGGTTGGACCGTCATCAAAACGGAGGAATCCGGAATGCAATTTTTCCATTATGGAAGAGATCGCAGATTTCTTTTGGGAGTGGCTTTGATAGGTCGCTACAAACACTGCAGATGATGCACTAATTTGCTGGCTCCGGCATGCTTCCTTAAGTTCTTTTATTTGTTCCAGCATTTTTTTATCCATTTTTTCTATCACTTCGGAGAATTCAAGTATATATTCTCCCTCTGATAATCTATATGGTATTAATTTTATGAAAGCATATTCTTGATCTGTCCATTTTGTGAGTGTTTCCTCTACAAAACTAACTGCATCAATCTCATTGTTAGTGAGTTCATATCTTAGTCCTTCAATTTCCTTCCCTGCCATTTCAATGGTATCGACCACTTTTCTCATTGCCCAATTCTTCACGAACTCTCCAGCTTCCCCTTCGTAAAGTGCATTAAGAAGATTTACGTCGATAATTTGTGCCAATACTTCGTTCAAGATCGATATATCGGTAATTGCTCCAATAATCAAAGATTTCTTATCATAGTTTTTGGGTGCGTTTAGGTGTGTAAGTATTGATTTAGAGGTAGGAGAAAATCGGATAATACTTTCGACTACAAAGAAATCATAGAACATCTCGTGGTAAAAACTGGTCTTGCCCATTGTTCTTTCCAAAATCTTAGCCTCGATACAGTTCTCATAAATGGAATAGGGTAGGGCATTCGAACGCAGAATTTCTTCAACTTTGCGCTCTGGTATACTAAAAGAAATTTCCTCCGATAGAATGCTTGCGATATGCGACATGAATTCAAATCCATCTGCTTGTACTGCGCCGAGTTTTTGCCTTATGAAAACCTCGAAAAGTGTAAACCTGCTCATCCGGTCGATGTTCTCAGCCGTAATCTCTCCCAACATTTTAGCTTCCATTGATGTTGAAATGGTTTCCAAGATGAGGTCGAATTTATCCCCGACCATTTTTCCGCTGTATTTTCCGGTAATGGCTCTTTTGGTCTCAAATGACGGGAAATTGATGTCAATCCGCGGAAGGTTGAGTGAGCCGAATAATGGATCATATTGCTGATCGCTAAGCAATATTTTTACCTTATGATCAAGTTTGATTTTCTCTATCTCAAGTAATAACTTCGGTCTTTTTTGAATATCACATTCATTAATTCCGTCAAATATCATAAGAACTTGTAGATCAAGTTCCCTTGCTATTCCGAAAAGATCAGTGATGGAATTGAATCCAAATGGCGTAATTGATTTTTCGAGCAGGGTACCAAGGTCTGAATCATAATATTTACTTTCAAAAATTAAGGCTACCCCATCATCGAGAAAATTAATGGCTAGCATTCTTGATAGCATTGATTTACCACAACCCGAAGGACCAATGATTAATAAACCATCATCTTTCCTGACAATCTGGCTCAGTTCGTTGGAAGTAATTTTCGTACCGTTCAATTTACAATCAAATTGAACAAAATTATTTGCCGTGTCACGATACTTGCCAACAATAAGTCTTTTGTAGAATGTGTATCTTTCCGAAGCCGAGTTGAAGTCGATGACTGGTTTAGCAACCAATGGGGATGATATACCAAATTCTCTTTCCAGAAGAGCTTTAATCTTGTTGAAACGCTTTTCATCATTGTGGTATATATCTTCGATAATCTCTATGAGATCATCCAGATAGTAGATATGTTGGTTGTGATCAAATATGTCGAGGTATTTAGAAAAAGGGGCGGTATTCTTGCTTTTTTTTATCCTATTACCTATGATGAAAAATCTTATCCCATTGGGATAACGTTTCCCGTAGTTTTGCGTCACAAAAGTATTAAGGCTTCCGAGCAATTTTGAATTATCCGTTTGAGAAGTCACCTGGAAAGCCAATTTCCCAACTTTGTCGTCCCCTAGATCAACCCCCGGATAGTTGCTTTTTTCTCGGTTAAGATCCCTAAGTTCAAGCTCAAATACAAGATTGAGTAGTGACATTGCGGTACTTTCCGATATCTTATTAATATTAAAATATCCTGAAGCGTTTGCTAGTTTAACTTCAGTTGCCCATAGGGATAGATATCTTCTGATTTCAAGAAAAGCCTCTTCGAAATTAGGCATCGTGATTGGTTTTAATTAAAGCGTTTAATCGTGCCCTTTGGTAGAGCCAACAATAAATATAGTTAAATGATTCTTGTTCGCAAAAATGAGATTTGTCAGTTGCTAGAACATCCTATCAACGGAATTTGCAAATAATACTTTCCACCAGTTTGATCTCTTCCTCCGGAACTTTCTGGAGGTCTGCAGTTACCAGCAGGTCAATGCTGATGTGATAGTAGGAAGCGATTCTTTTAAGGACGTCAATAGGCGGTTCAGCCACCTCTTGCTCGTAGGTCGAATACCTTCCTCTACTGACTATGATTTTTTCGCTAAACTCCCTTTGCGACAGCTTGTTGATATATCTTAAATACCGCAGATTATCTGAAAGGATTGACATTTTGCTAAAATTCTTAGCAACAAATGTAAAGAATTTAATCAAAAACCAACATAGCTTTGTTGAAAACAAAATAACAATAGGGGGTCCAGAACAGGAAGAGGGAAACTAATTGATAAACAAATATATCCATAAAAAGTTTCACCAGACCAATAATATATAATTATTACGACTGGTTATCCAATCTACCATGGCCTGCTAGTTCTGGATCAGGCCACAATAACATTCGGAAAATATAGGAAACAAGAGACTGGGATATCTCGTGCCCTTCCCGCTGTCAATATCACTGGAAAGCGTTCTGACAGGGATGTATATGCCGAATGCGCTTAGCGCATCGATGGGCGCAAGAGTGTAGATTTCCTCAAAAGTAAGCACTGCTTTTTCGTTTCAAACCGGCCACCAAACCTATTGCTCAGCTTTTGCAAGCCCATGCCGCTGATAATACGATATTCGTAATCTTGTCTTCAGAGAATTTCAAGTAGCTATTCTTTCCAAAGCTCTTTGCTGTGCAAATGGCTACATCGCCTCCGTTTATACGCAAAAATCACTAATGATAATCTACTATATCAGAGCGGGCGGCAATTTTTCGATGTGAGACAAATTTAAGAAGTTCTAAAGCATGTCGGTGGGCCATTTAACCCAGAGTAATGATTTCTACGTTTAAACCCTTTTAAATCTCTCAAATGATGCCTGTTAAGCGAAATTAGGTGCCACTTTTAGTATATCCCCAGTCAAGGATTCGGTCCTGCACTTTTGCAGTTCCCCCAAATCATAAAGGCGTTTATGGAATGTGACTTGCAAATAGCTTTTTTATTGCGCTGAGAGCATGCAAAGGAATTTTTCAAAATCTGCCTATGTCGAAGAGTTGTAGATAGCGAGCTGGAAAATCTTTGTGATGAACACTCCTGGACTATCACTTAGCCAGTAGGCTATGTTTTTTCTATTGCTTAGTTTGATAGTTGCTTTGCAAATGATTGTAGAACTATCAATGTCTTAATTAAGTGGTGCTATAGAAGGAAAATCAATTCCTTTTTGTCCAAAATATTTTCTTATTTTGCTTCTATAGCTACTTCGTGCTACCTGCCAGTTTTTTTGCGTTTTCATAGGTACTACCCGGTGCTCAGCATGGCCGGGTCGAGATTGGCTAACGAGTGCTGTTTCTTCAAATTTTAAGAGAAGTAATGGATTTTCTATTGGACTAATTTCGCCATCGAGGTCAAAAATTGTTTTGTGCTGGTCGCTGCAAAACTTTTCCCGCTTACTTTTAAGTAAATCCATCAATTCAGCCAACGGGACGAGTTCTGTTATATAATCCAGATCATATACATCCTTTTGGCTGGCTCGGTTAGCTACCGCCATCAGCTTTAACAGCCCTATGTCACAAATACTTGCCATGCGCACTCCTTCAAGTTCCTCTATAACATCCACAAAATTGGCATTCTGCATTAGCTCTACTTTAATGGCATTTCCACCATTAATACGTACAAAAAAGCGCATAAACGTGAACTGATCACTTTCATCACATGGATAGGATAGACCAAAAATCCGATCTTTATAATAATCCTTCACTTGTTTCTCAATTTCGAGAAAACCTGCTTTTCCAATAATTCCAGAGAAGAAAAAGTCTATATCTATAGATTGTCTATGGGAAAATCTGATGGCGAGATTTGTTCCACCGCCCAATATTGCATGAGTCAATGATGGCAAACTCTGCAACTCTTTTATAGTCTGTAATAATTCTGCGGAAACTGCCGACATTAGAACCTCGAAAATTGCTTTACGTGGTATCTTTTGGCAACCAAATTACATACTTGATTGCTAATCCGTTCTTTAGTAGCCTTTAACTCTATCAAAATTTGTGCTCTTGTGTAGAGACTTTCTAGCGTCTTAATGTCATTCTCGAAACTATCTGCCGTGGTGGCAAAAAGGGCACGCGGGATAATAATATCCTTGTCCGATTTGACATCCAATTTGGACGCATCCATATCCCAAAAAAGATACGGAGGGAAGATATTCGATATGTTGACTGCTAGTGCCATTGAGACAAAGTTACAAAATTTATCAAAAACAAGCAATAATGTTGCCACTCTAAGTTTTTGATATAAAAAAGATTACCTGTTGCAACTTGCCATCAAGTCGGTAGATAACCATCTCGCTCTATCTAAAAAAGCAATAAGCTGAAGAAACGGATCAGTGTTGGGCAATTACAATTGCAGTTGGCGGATCCGCAATTAAATCAGTAGGTTTGCACCAAATGGAGTTGTGGGGCGGATAGATATAAATTTGCAAACTAAAACGATAAAATATGCTTAAAATTAACTGCTCAAAATCTATGGGCCTGCTAATTGCCCTAACCCTTTTATTTGGCGCTGGAAAAACGAAAGCCCAGACCGATCTTGCTGCTGGTGATCTGCTCTTTACTGGCTATGACGCCCAGCCTGGAATTACTACTACCGGGCCACGGTTTGATAGGATTTCATTTGTTGCACTGAAGAGGATAACAGTGGGAACGGTACTCTATTTTACCGATAGGGGCTATAAGGGAGGATGGTTTGCGGCCAACGCCAATACCGAGGGATCTATGTCCTTGACTACTACAGCAGTTGTTGAGGCCGGTAAAGAGGTGGTGCTGACACTTACTCCAGGTTTTTACGCCGCTACAGTTGATGGGTCCAGTATAGGTACGCCTGCGGCGGTTTCACCAAGGCTTTCTATGGGCAATACTGGAGACCAGTTCTTCATTTTCCAAAAGGGGGGAGGCGAACCTGATGGCGTTGGCGCTGTAATGATCGCTGGTCTGCACTGGAACACTGTGCAGTCGGGGAGTTTTGTACTGATCACCAGCAGTGCCGATTGGGACAACCTGAATATGGTTGGCCATCCTTCATCAACGCTCAGTACTACAAACTCAAATATCCCACCCGGCCTTGTAGCTGGAGAGAGCGCCTTTTTCATAGGAGCGCACTATACTGGAAGTAGTTACATCAACTATGAGTCAGCTAACTTCAATGGAGCTGGAAAGCCATATGCCAATGCGGCGGCGATCCGTTCGGCGGTGATGAATGTGGCCAACTGGACTAGGGTGCCATCCGGAAATGGAACGGCGGTTACAGTACCTACGGGACATTTTACCACGGTACTGCCCGTGACACTGCATAGCTTCTCTGCAAAATTTAATGCAGGAAGCTTAAAGTTGGACTGGAGAACATTGAGCGAATCCAATTGCGACCGTTTTGTGGTGGAGACTTCCAATGATGGCCGGTCGTGGACAGCACTGGCAACGGTGAAATCCAAGGCTACCGATGGTAACTCCGCTACGGCACTAGACTACAGCTTAGCTATTCCAATTGCTGGAACTGCTCTGGCAGGTTTTGGCATCTTTGGGCTGTTGCTATTGCCAGCCGTTCGAAAACGTTGGATGAAAGTGGGACTAATGATCTTCGCAGTATGCATAGTCGCTGCCTGCGCCAAGCAGGAAGTGAACGGAGAGGGCCTGGAAAAACTGGATGGGGCAAAAGCGCAGGTATATGTGCGTTTGGCACAGATCGATAAGGATGGCAAGGTAAATTACAGCGAGACGGTATTGGCCAAGAACTAGATTTATCCTAGGATTTAATAATTGAAGCCACTTAAGCGCTGTGTTATGTAGCTTTCGCTTTGTATTGGTTTTGTTCACTCCCCACCACTTAGGTTTTAAGGATTTTAATGGGCTATGTGGGATAATTTATTATATTTGTAATATAAATTGTTCATTGAAACTGATCCAAAAGGATTTAAATATTATGTTTACCAATTCGTTTACCACTTTTTTTGGTGATGAAATGGCAAAATGAAAGTAGCGCGAAAATAGTGGCTTCTAGGCGGTTTAAAGAGCGGAAGTTCCAGTCCCGTCCAGACCGCACAGAGCTAAAGTTCGGACCCCGTCCGGACCGCAAGAAACCCACTTAGAGATAATCTGAGTGGGTTTTTGCTTTTGCAGCCTTTTTTCCGCTCAATATCCTATTTAAAGTGAAGTGTATAATGGCGTAAGTTTTAATAGAATGCTATAGTCTTGCGCAATTGGCAAGCTTAGCCGATCAACTTACTCGGCGCATAGCCAAATAACTTTTTAAAGGCGAAGGAGAAGTGAGAAAGATCTTCAAATCCTAAATCCAGATAAATTTCGCTAGGTTTAAGCTGTTTCTTTTGGATAAGAAAATGCGCCTCCTTTAGTCGCTTTTTAACAATCCACCTGCTAGGTGTGTCAGCGAAAATTTTAAGGAAATCTCTTTTGAACGAAGAAAGGCTCCTTCCTGTTAAGTAGGCAAAACGCTCCAAGCCCACATTGAACTTGTAGTTTCTGTTCATGAAAGCTTCCAGGTTTATTTTTTGTGGAATACCAAAATCAAACAAAATATCGTCCAACTGCGGGTTTGTTTGTAGCAAAATTAACAATAGCTCTTCCCTTTTCAATAAATCGAAGGCTTCGTCAATTTGATGGCCAACGTTATAATACGGCATTAAAGAATACACAAAATTAGTAATCAATTGCGTTTTTGCCAGTTCAACAAAGGCACCTTTAGCTAAGGTATTGCCTTTATTGATTTGGTACTTTTGCTGAAAAGCTTTCAAGAAGGCTTCGTCAAATACCACAACAACTTTTTCAAATTCACCATTAAGCTCCTGTTTTGTATATCTTGCCAGATAATTTTTTCTGATCAAGCAGTATTCGCCTGATTTCATGGTGTACTTCGAGTCGCCATCGTAACCGGCTACTTCGCCTTTGGCCAAATACATAAAAATATGCTCCGGTATAAATTGTTCTGGAGATATTTCCGGTCCGATATAGCAGGAAGTTAGCTCAATAGTTCGTTGTGACGTATTTACTTTACTGTGTTCCACCATTGCTTAAACGTTTGGTGCTGGTTCTTTAAATCAACTATTTCGCCAATCATCGGTGTCACCAATGGTATCGTATCATTGTTAAGTTTAGTCAATTCTTTTAAAGGTTCATCCCACTCGTGTAAAGCCAGCATAAATTTTGAAGAGTGTACTGGAAATAACCTTTTAGCGCCTAAATCCTTTGCCGCTTGTAAAGTTTCATGAGGTAAGGTATGTATGGCTTGCCAAGCTACATTGTACTGTCCGTTTTCCATAATGGCTAAATCAATGGGGCCAAAGCGCTGCCCAATGGTTTTGAAGTGCGTGTCATAACCGCTATCTCCACCAATAAATATTTTGCCTACAGGAGTTTCCAATACATAGGATGTCCACAAGGTGTTATTTCTGGAGAATCCACGGCCAGAAAAATGCCTTCCCGGTACGGTATTGATTGTGAAGTTATCGGACAGCTGTACACTTTCATTCCAATCTTTTTCAATAAGCTGCTCAGCTTGATATCCCCAGTGCTCAAAATGTTCTCCAACCCCTAGGCCGCAAATCACTTTTCCAACTTTGCTGCGCAGGGCTACAATGGTTTCGTAATCCAAATGGTCGTAGTGGTCGTGACTAATGATTAAGTAATCGATATTCGGAAAATCGTTCACGCCGTAAACATCACTGCCTTTAAACGATTTGGTAGTGCCGGGCAAAGGCGATGCATTTCCGCTGAACACAGGATCAATTAAGAATCGTTTTCCATTGATTTGCATGAAATATGATGAATGCCCAAACCAAACCAGCACATCAGCCTCTTTCGGTAAATTTAACAGGTCTGTTTTAACCGAAGGTATGGGGTCGATAGGCTTGCGTCGTGGATGCTTTTTAAAGAACATGTCAACCAGGATACCCACCATCGAATATCCTTCTGTTAAATTTGGTGTGTAACTGATATTCTGAAATTTGCCATCTTTATAGTTTGGAGATTGCATCATGCGTTCTAAACGCTTGACGCTGGGCGCTTTTCCAAATTTAGGCAAACGCATATAGAAATAGGTAGAAATAGCAAGCAGAATGATGATGCCTAATAAAACGAACATGATGTATTTAAGAATTTTGAAGATTTTTTTCACCAATAATTATTGAAATTACCAATAGCAAAAGTGAATATAAAAAACGAGAATCACTTTGTTTAAAAGTCCAAATTTACTTTGTTTAAAGGTTCATAACTTATCTTGATAGTGTAATAATAGAAGTTTATTGCTAACTTCATCATTATTCCCAATCGTAATCCTTGCAGTATGTTAAAACGTCTTTCAGGTATCCTTTTAGCTTATTTCTGTATCGTTGCAACTTGTTTTGCACAGTCGTATAGCTTGTCTGATATACTTAAAACACCTTACATCTCTAACTTAGCGGCAAATCCAACTAACGGAGATGTTTTTTTTGTGGTGAACAAGTCGGGAATACGTAATGTGTACAAAAGTGCTCGCCCATACGCTAATACGCTACAGTTAACTAATTTTAGTGCCGACGATGGTCAGGAATTGTCCAATTTGAATATCAGTAAGGACGGAAAATGGGCAGTTTTCGTTCGCGGTGGCGATCATGGTGGAAATGGAACAGTTAGGCCAATTAATCCAAACTCTGGCACTGGCGTAACAAAAATCGCATTATATAGCATTAATTTATCGTCAGGTGAAGTGAAGCTTTTAAGTGAAGGCGATTATCCTGTAATTAATCCAAAATCTAATACCGTCGCTTTTGTCAATAGAGATCAGATCTGGTCAGTACCTATCGACGGAAATGCGGCAGCGAAACAGTTGTTTTATGTAAAAGGCAATCCGAGAGCAATGCAATGGTCGCCTAACGGGAAAAAGATAGCTTTTGCTTCTAGACGGGGTACACATAGTTTTATTGGGATCTTTGATGAATCAGCAGACCGAATTAATTGGATTGCGCCATCTTTCGAGCGTGATGATTTTCCGCAGTGGTCGCCCGATGGAAATAACATTGCCTTTATCAGACAACCGGCAACCGGCGGTAAAGTGGACTCGGTAACGGCAAGGAAACATAAGCCCTGGACTGTAATGGTAGCCGATGCAGAAGGTAAAAATGTAACTGAAATTTGGCGAGCGCCTAAAACTTTAGAAGGTTCATATCCAGCATGGCAAGGTGGTGCAAATTTGAGCTGGCCAACCGCTAATAGTCTTGTTTTCTTGAGTTATCAGGATGGATGGCCACATCTTTACTCAGTACAGCCGAATGGTAAAAATTTCTTACAACTAACCAAAGGCAATTTTACTGTAGATCAAGTTAATTTTAGCGAAGATGGTAAACAAATCACTTTTGCGGCCAACTTTGGAAATGACATAAAGGACATCGACAGAAAGCATATTGGCATTGTTAATACTGATGGTACTCAATTCAAAATGCTTACAAAAGGTGATCACATTGGTTCGAATCCAATTTTTATCAATGCTAATAAACAGATTGCATACATTCACAGCACTTCAACGCAACCTCCAGCTCCAGCAGTTCTAGATGTAGCGAAACAGTCCATTACCGTTAACATTGCTGCAGAGTTTTTTAAAGGCTTTGATTATTCTAAGCTTGCAAATCCACAACAAGCAGTGTTAAAATCAGCAGATAACTTCCAGCTTTATGCGCAACTGTTTAAGCCAAAAAATGTGAAAGGCAAAATGCCTGCAGTGGTTTATGTTCACGGTGGCCCACGCCGACAAATGTTTTTAGGTTGGCATTTTATGGATTATTATTTCTACGATTATGCTGTAAACCAATTTTTAGCAAGTAAAGGTATTGCGGTATTGGCCGTAAACTACAGAATGGGCACCGGCTATGGCTATCAGTTTCAAAATCCTGATAGTGTAGGCGTTTTGGGAGCTTTTGAATATAAGGATATTTTAGCCGCAGGGAAATGGCTCGCTCAGCAAAAAGATATAGATGTAGATAGAATTGGCGTATTTGGCGGCTCTTATGGCGGTTATTTAACAGCGTTTGCATTGGCAAAAAATTCGGATATCTTTAAAGTTGGGGTAGATATTCATGGCGTACATAATCGTGAAGTAAGGAAAACAGATGAGCCTCTTCCTCCAGATGCTTCCTTAGCAGCACAATTGGCATGGAACTCTTCACCTTCGAAATACGTGGATACTTGGAAATCACCAGTTTTGATTATCCATGGCGACGATGATCAAAATGTGGCTTTTACACAAAGTCTAGATTTGGTTAACCGATTGAAGGAGCAAAACGTCAAAGTGGAATATTTGGTAGTTCCAGATGAAACACATCACTGGATGGTATTTTCTAATCTTTTAACAGTGAAAAACGCAGCGGCGGAATTTTTAATGAAGTACCTTTTACCCTCAACTAAATAGCGTAATTGCGTCAACTAATTGTTATTCACAGTAAAGATCACTATGTTAGCGATAATGCTTAAAGAAGAGCCTGCCTAACAAATCCCAAAGCCATCTGTTGCTATCCACTGCGCTTTCTCCACAATCAACCACGCCGCTTCTGAATGCGACAAATTTGGTGAGCTTTTGTATGGGTTTAAATTTAATACGCCTTTTAACCCTAATGGATATACGGTAAGCAATTAAATGTCCCCAAATTTCTGCAACAAACGAATCGTTGGATATAAGGAGATTTTGGCCGAAAAGTTCGTGGTAACGCACCTTAATCATAGCGATCAAGCTACTGCTTGAACGATACAAATACTTTAAATCTTCGCCGTGCTCAAATGGTGTAAAATCAATACTTACAACAAATTTGTTAAAGTTAACTTTGATGTTGAAATGCCCAATTTGATAAACGTGACTGAAAGTTTTTTCCATACTAATTTAAGATAGCTTAAAGAATGATATCAAACGTTTGCGTAGCAAATATGCAATGCACCGTGCTGTTTCCTTTGTCATTTTTTATAATTTAACCGAAAATTATACCACCAAACAAAACCAAATGTATGGAAAGAAGAGACTTTATTAAAACCGGTGCACTTGCGTCAGCAAGCTTCAGTATTTTACCTTCTGGAGCATTATTTGCAAAAGATACACAAAAAGTTCGTTTAGGTTACATTGGTGTGGGCGCTAGGGGGATGAATCACATTAATGCGGGTTTACTAAGGGATGATGTGGAAATTGTAGCTATTTGCGACACGCAGGAAAGCTCCTTAAAAATCTGTAGAGCTGCCATTGCAAAATCAGGCAAAGCTGCAGCAAAAGAATACACTGGCTCTTTAGATGCTTATAAAGCACTGCTAGATCGTAAAGATATTGATGGCGTAATCATCTCCACACCGTGGCAATTTCACTGCGAGCAGTCGATTTATGCTATGAATGCTGGAAAATACGTTGGCTGCGAAGTAATTGCAGGCTTAACGGTAAAAGAACATTGGGATATTGTACGTGCGTCAGAAAAAACCGGTATGCCTTACATGACACTGGAAAATGTTTGCTACCGTAGGGATGTGCTTGCTGCACTTAACATGGTAAGGCAAAATGTTTTTGGAGAGTTGGTGCATTTGGAAGGTGGCTATCAGCACGACTTAAGAGAAGTGCTATTTAATAATGGCAAACAATATTATGGTGGTGGTGTAGAGTTTGGTCCAAATGCCTTAAGTGAAGCGCAATGGCGCACCCAGTTCAATATCGATGTTGATGGTGATTTGTATCCTACGCATGGTGTTGGACCAATTATGCAGTGCATTAACATTAACAGAGGCAACCGATTTACGAATTTGGTATCGTTTAGCTCAAAAGCCAGAGGTTTAGCCAGTTATGTAGAGTCAAAATCTCCTGGTCATCCAAATGCAAAGATCAATTATAAAAACGGCGATGTTACCACCACCTTGATCAATTGTGCTAATGGCGAAACTGTAATGTTAACACACGATACTCACTTGCCGCGTCCTTATTCATTGGGCTTCAGGGTACAGGGCACTAATGGTTTGTGGATGGATGTCAATAAATCGGTTCATATCGAGGGAGTGTCTAAACCGCATAGTTGGGACAAAGCGGAGGACTGGTTCAAAAAATATGACCATCCACTATGGAAGAAATATGAAAGCAATGCACTTGGCGCAGGTCATGGCGGCATGGATTGGTTTGTTTTCAATGCCTTTGTAATTGCGGTGCGAGATAAAAAGCAAACACCAATTGATGTTTATGATTCAGTAACGATGAGTGTAATTACGCCGCTTTCCACAAAATCCTTAAAAGAAGGAAATAAACCGCAACAATTTCCGGATTTTACGGCAGGTAAGTGGAAGGAGCGGAAAAATACGTTTGCTTTGGATGATAGCGGCTGCTAAAGTCGCTAAGTTTTACCAGCTGATTATTAATAGCTTACTGGTGCTCCCTTAATTCTGGCTCTATTACAATTTTATAAAATCCTTGCTCAGCATCATCTTTGTTCTTGATTAAATCCAACAAGGTATTAATTGCCCTTTGTCCTTGTATTGCCGGGAACTGCTCCACTGATGCTAGAGGTGGATATTGCATGTATTTGGTAATTGGTGCATTTGAAAAGCTCACAAACTCAATATCGTCATTTACTTTGATGCCCAGCTTTAGCGCTTCCTTAATAGCAAAAGCGGTTACATAATCATTAAAGCCTACAATTGCTGTTGGCTTACGTTTATGTTTTACTAGTGTTTGTAATGCTTCAATTGTTCCTGATTCACTTAAATCGCAGTTCACAACAAAAGTTGGATCAAACTTTAGCCTGTTTTTTTGCATCGCTTTAATATAGCCTTCCTTTCTTTGCCCGCTAGAAACTAAAGATTGAGGGCCGTTGACTAAACCAATATTTCGATGACCTCGCTTGAGTAAATAATTTACAGCTTCCATACTCCCAGCTTCTATATTACTCGCCACATAATTAATGTTTTTTAGCGGAGGTACTCTATCGAAATAAACTACTGGAATTCCATAATTTTTTAATAGCTCAAAGTGATCGAAATTCTTGGTGTTTTTAGCCACAGAAACTAATAGCCCGTCAATTCGATGGCTTCTCATTTTTTCTACCAACAGTTTTTCCCGATTTTCATCATCGTGAGATTGAGCAACCATCAAAGTGTAATTACTATCGTAAGCGATATCTTCAATGGCACTTATCGCCTCTGCAAAAAAGGATTCTTCCAATTCAGGCAATATCACACCAATCGTAAAAGTCTTACCTTGCTGAAAAAATATGGCCGTCTGGTTAGGCTCATAACCTAACTCTGCAGCCGTTTCCCTCACTCTTTGTTGTGTAGCAGCACTAATACTACGGTGTTGATGTAAAGCTCTTGATACGGTAGAGAAAGATAGATTAAGTTTTTTTGCAATCTCTTTAATGGTAACAGGCTTTTTCATTTATTTCGTTAGGTTTAACAAAAATGGGTGTTGCCTTAAAGATAGTTAATCTTGCCTAAAATTTGACTTAAGAAATAAAAAAGCCCATTAATTTGGGGTTAATGGGCTATTAATTAGTTTTTTGGGAGATTTCTATTGATTATCTCACTTGAACAGTTCTTGCTCATCTCTATCGGCAGTATTGATTTTTTTAAGGAAGTCTGCAAATGCTGCTCCATCGTTATCCGAATATGCACCGTAGGCATCCAAAATATATCCAATGTTCTTATCATTATCTTCTACTAAATAAAGTACAGAGTTATCCGCCGGATCCGACATTCCCTCAAACCTATAGGTTTTTACTATAGTTAGGTCATCGGTACTGTAAATTCTGTTCAAATCTTTTGATTGCATTTTACCGTGATCGGTCATCTTTAACTCGTGATCTATGCCTTTTTTTCTTAGTTTCTCTAAGATTTGGCTAAGGGTATTCATTTCAACTGGCTGTTCCATAATCGTTAAATTTATAAGTTAAAAACAACCATTTAAGCGAATGGTTTTGCACTAACTACCTAAAATGAACCGTCTTTACAAACCAAATCGAAATCGACTTGTTGTAAATTAACCACTTATATACGTTCAAAGTCAATCAATAGAACTCTAATTAAATAATTTAAATGATGAAAAAGTACCTTTCTTACGCCCTACTCTTAATAAGTGTTTCAATTGTTAGTTGTAAAACAGAGGATAAAAAAGTAGCGGCGGCTACATTAAATGCCACGTCAAATAATGCCGAAATAGGCAAAGTTGAGTTTTTTCAAATGTCTGATGGGAAAGTCAAGATGGATATGGAAATTAATCTTCCTGAAAAAGCGGATAGCAGCGTAGCAGTTCATTTTCACGAGCACGGCGATTGCGGTAACATGGGGGAAAATACTCATGGGCACTGGAACCCTACCAACGAACAGCATGGCAAATGGGATTCTGAAAGTTTTCACTCGGGTGATATCGGTAACATATCCCTTGATAGCAAAGGGCAGGCTAAAATATCAATAAGCAGTAATAGATGGAGCGTTGCAGCAGATGAACCTAGCAATATCATCGGCAGGGGAATTATAGTACACGGAGGCATTGATGATTACGAAACACAACCTACAGGAAATTCCGGACCTCGTATAGGATGTGGGGTAATTACTGCCATTAAGTAAAATCTTTATGGAATAAATTGAGTGTAGCCATCATCTTTAAAAAATGAACTAATGGCTACTCTTAATGTTCCTCAAAACGGCAAGGCCGTAAAAGGAAGTACTCGCAAACCTGTAATGGGTGTGGATTTAACTGCAATGGTTGATCTAGCTTTTCTACTCATTACGTTTTTTATGCTCACCACTTCGTTAGGTAAGATGAATGCAATGGATATCGCAAAGCCTGATCCAACAGCTAATACGCAAGTCAGAACACCCTATCCAGCATCAAAAACAATGACCATTTTATTAGGAAAAGATAACCAACTGGCTTTTTATATGGGCGAAGCCAGTAATAGTCTAATGAAGGTGGCAAATTTCTCGCAAATACGGAAGGCGATTTTGGAGCAAAGCGCTTTAGTCGCTAAAGATCATCAAAATTCAAAATTCAAAGACCTGTATGTCATCATTAAGCCCACAAGCACTTCGGTTTATAAAAACTTTGTAGACATTTTAGATGAAATGCAAATCAATAAAATTAAATCCTACGCTATTGACGATAAGTATATACTCGATGAGGAAAAAAGTTTTATGAAAGCTAAAGGAATATAGCTTTAAAAAGAAATCACCTGGCCATATCCGTAGTGTTGTGCCAGGTGATTTTTGATCTTATAAACCAAATGCGGTTTTAACTTGGTCAACATAATCCAGTTTTTCCCAAGTAAATAACTCTACATTTAAGGTTTTTTGTTCGCCATTTGGCGATTTAAAAGTCTTAGTAACTGTTTCCGATTTGCGGCCCATGTGTCCGTAGGCAGCAGTTTCACTATAAATCGGGTTTCTTAATTTCAAGCGCTGCTCAATAAAGTAAGGGCGCATGTCAAAAATATCCTCTACAATTTTGGCAATCTCGCCATCGGTTTTACCTACTTTGCTTGTGCCGTAAGTGTTAATGTAAATTCCCATTGGTTTAGCTACGCCAATAGCATAAGAAACCTGTACCAAAATTTCATCGGCTACGCCAGCTGCAACTAAGTTTTTAGCAATGTGACGTGTAGCATAAGCCGCACTTCTATCTACTTTACTTGGATCTTTACCTGAGAAAGCACCACCACCATGAGCACCTTTGCCACCGTAAGTATCTACAATAATTTTTCTTCCAGTTAAGCCAGTATCACCGTGAGGCCCGCCAATTACAAACTTACCTGTTGGGTTAATATGATATTGAATTTGATCATTGAATAAATGTGCGTATTGCGGATTGCTTTCAATAATTCTAGGAATCAAGATGTTGATGATATCTTCTTTGATTTTTGCCAACATTGCAGGTTCATCAGCAAAGTCATCATGCTGAGTAGAAATTACAATAGCATCAATTCTTACTGGTTTGTTGTTGTCATCGTACTCCAACGTAACTTGCGATTTAGCATCTGGACGTAAATAAGTGATTTCCTTGTTTTCACGTCTCAAAACAGCAAGCTCTTGTAATAATTTGTGCGACAAGTTTAAAGCCAAAGGCATAAAATCTTCAGTTTCGTTGGTAGCATAACCAAACATCATTCCTTGATCGCCGGCACCTTGCTCTTCTTTAGTGGTTCTATCAACACCTTGGTTAATATCCGCAGATTGCTCGTGAATAGCAGAAAGCACACCACATGATTTTGCTTCGAACATATACTCGCTTTTGGTGTAACCGATTTTTTCGATCACATCTCTAGCAATTTGTTGTACATCCAAATATGTTTTTGACTTCACTTCGCCTGCTAAAATTACCTGACCAGTAGTAACTAAGGTTTCGCAAGCCACTTTCGAATCTGCATCAAAAGCTAAAAAGTTATCAATTAGAGCGTCAGAAATTTGGTCAGCAATTTTATCTGGGTGACCTTCAGATACTGATTCTGATGTAAATAAATAAGACATCTTAAAATTTTATTAAATAAAAAAACAAT
The DNA here is from genome assembly GCF_965249885.1 of Pedobacter sp. Taxonomy (GTDB): domain Bacteria; phylum Bacteroidota; class Bacteroidia; order Sphingobacteriales; family Sphingobacteriaceae; genus Pedobacter. Next base: position 2,150,184 of record NZ_OZ252254.1, read on the forward strand.
AAAAGTTAAAATGGCTGGCTACCCAAATAGGCTGGTAAATAGAAGTGTAGAAATAAATTAGCACTTTTTTTTACGTGGTTGCAATCCATCCAAAACTAGGGATGAGCAAATCAGTCCACTCTAACGCCGCAAAACTACTACAATAAATTTTAATACTCAAAAATTATCAATTATTTTGTGCGCTAATTATTTATGTCGGTGAGCAAGTCCAATATCCTATTTGTCATTAATCCTATTTCGGGCGGTAAAAAGAAATCTACTTTGCCGGCTTTGATAGATAAATATCTTGACAAGGAAAAATTTGCACCTATTTACACCTTTACTGAATATGTGGGGCATGCCGCTGAGCTTGCCGAAGAGGCAGAAAAGAAAAATTACGACATCATTGTGGCTGTAGGGGGCGATGGGACTATCAATGAGGTAGCAAGTAAATTGGTGCATAGTGATAAAGTACTGGGTATTGTACCATTTGGCTCAGGCAACGGTTTGGCCAGGTTCTTAAAAATCCCTCTTGATCCCAAAAAGGCCATTGCTTTAATTAATGCAGCACAGTCCCAAACTATTGATACTGCCGAGCTAAACGGTAAAAAGTTCTTTAATATGGCAGGAATGGGTTTTGATGCCCATTTGAGTTCGGTTTTTGCCGGCAACAAAAAACGAGGCTTAAAAAGCTATGTGGAATTAGGATTTAAAGAAATCACCACCTACAAAGCACAGCCTTATCGGATTGAGATAGATGGCGTGAAGCACGATAAGCCAGCATTTGCGATCAGTATCGCTAACTCATCTCAATACGGCAACAATGTATATATATCGCCTAAATCTTCACTAACTGATGGCTATTTGGATGTTTGTATCATTCATCCTATATCCTTACTAAAGTTACCTTTGTTGGCTTTCCAAATGATCACCGCAAAAACACACCAGTCAAGCTTGGTAAAAATTATCAGAGGAAAACACATTCGTATTGAGCGCAATGCCCCGGATGCGGTACATTTAGATGGCGAGCCGCTTCAGTTAGGCGAAATGCTGGAAATAAAAATAGTGCCTGCTTCGTTAAATGTTTTAACGCAGCCTTAGAAATTCAAACTGATACAAGATGGGTGACTAATACACCAATCAACTAGTGAACTAATAACCATTGTAGATAGCATGAAAAAGAAAAAGACATTTAATGATTTTAGCGGTATCATGTTTTCAACTGATCCTGACTTTGTGTACGAAGATACCAATAGCGCAGCTGAGGATACTTTACCAAATGCACAGCAAGATTTGAGAGTAATGCTCGATAGAAAAAATAGGGGAGGTAAAACGGTTACCTTGGTTACTGGTTTTGTTGGTACTGATGAAGATTTGCAGCAATTAACTAAAACGCTAAAAACGAAATGTGGTGTTGGTGGAAATGCAAAAGACGGTGAGATAATCTTGCAGGGCGATTTTAAGGAAAAAGTCTTTTTATATCTTCAAAAGGAAGGATATAAAATCAAAAAGTCTGGCGGTTAATTTTGTGTTTAAATATCTGTATGTCAGATAAATATTAAATAGTGTAATTGACACAATAAGTAAAATTTTTATCACAATTTGGTGTTTTTTGGATAAATAACTCCTTAGCTTTGCGGCATATTTAAACCAAAAATATGACCAAGTATAGAAACCAAAAACCTCAGTTAGACTACCTGGGGCTTTCTGCGTTGGATTTCAAATACCAGCTCAGTGTGCCCGAATTAGTCGAAGAAGCAATCAAGAATGGCGAGGGGACATTAGCCGATTCTGGAGCCTTAGCTGTTGACACAGGGAAATTCAAGGGCCGCTCACCAAAGGACAGATTTATTGTTGATGATGACCTAACCCGCGAAACTGTTTGGTGGGGAGATGTGAACATCAAAATTAGTGAGCATTATTTTGATGCGCTTTACCAGAAAATGGTAGCGTTTGTAGAAGGCAAGCAGGTTTACGTAAGGGATGCCTACGCTTGTGCCAATAAAAACTACGCAACTAGCATCAGGGTAATTACCGAGCATGCTTTTCAGAATATTTTTGCCAACAATTTATTTTTAAGGTATAATGAGGATGAGGAAATGCCAACTCAGCCAGAATGGACCATTATCGCCATTCCTTCATTCTTGGCCAATCCAGCCACCGACGGCACCAGACAAGAGAACTTCTCCATATTAAACTTTACTAAGAAAATTATACTTATTGGCGGTACAGCTTATACTGGAGAAATAAAAAAAGGCATATTTTCGGTGCTTAACTTCGTATTGCCACATCAAAAAAACACCCTTTCAATGCATTGCTCGGCCAATGTTGGTAAAGATGGAGATTCTGCGGTGTTTTTCGGTCTTTCAGGAACAGGTAAAACCACACTCTCTGCCGATCCTAATAGAGCCTTGGTTGGAGATGATGAACATGGCTGGGGCGAAGGCACCATATTCAACTTCGAAGGGGGATGTTACGCCAAGTGTGTTGATTTAACAGCTGAAAAAGAACCGCAAATTTTTAACGCCATTAAATTTGGTGCGCTATTAGAAAATATCAACTACTTTCCTAATTCGCGTCATGTGGATTTTTCTAACATCGATAAAACGGAAAATACTCGAGTGGCTTACCCTTTGCACTTCATTAGCAATGCAATGGAACCATCGGTAGCACCAGTGCCAAAAAATATCTTTTTCCTAACTGCTGATGCTTTCGGAGTATTGCCGCCAATTTCAAAACTAACACCTGGACAGGCCATGTTTCACTTTATATCAGGCTACACTGCAAAAGTAGCCGGTACTGAAACTGGCGTTACCGAACCACAACTTACTTTTTCTGCATGCTTTGGAAAAGCGTTTTTGCCTTTGCATCCTACAGCGTATGCAAAATTACTGGGCGAAAAAATGAAAAAAAATCAAGTTAATGTTTGGCTGGTAAATACTGGTTGGAGCGGAGGCCCTTATGGCGTGGGAAGTAGAATGAAACTTTCCTACACTAGAGCTATGATTACTGCCGCACTTAACGGTGATTTGGAAAATGCAACTTTTGTAAACCATCCCGTTTTTGGTTTAGCAATGCCCGCTTCTTGCGCTAATGTGCCAACAGAAGTACTAAATCCAAGAAACACTTGGAGTGATGCAACGGCCTATGATACAAAAGCAAACGAGTTGGCAAAAGCATTTCTAGACAACTTTGAGGACTTTAAAGAATTTGCCGATGAAGAGATGAAAAAAGGCATGCCACAGCTTAAAGAAATGGTGGTGTAACACTTTTTTTTCTTTCAAAAATTTGCATTTAATTAAATTTTTAGTTTTAATTGCGTAAAGATTGTCTCAAAGGGCAATCTTTTTTAGTTATGCACGCTTCATGTAGCTTAAGTAACGAATTAATTGTGTAGCGAATATTTAATTTGTAATTTAAATCAAAATTATAAATTTGCTTCCGCAACAATTCGGCCTAGGCTGCGTTGAGTGTATTAACTTATTTATTTAATTAGAAATTTAAAAAACAAGTACTAAAACTAAAAATTAAAAAAATGGCAAACGCACCAAAACCTACACCAGCTAAAAAAGAGAGCAGCGCTTCAGCGTCTAACTTATTTGCTACCCTAGTTATTCCAATCTGTATTATTATTGGTGTAACCCTTTTTATCTTCGTATTAGGTAAACCATCTAACTTTAACATTCCAGAAGACGTAGCTAAAGCAAACAGCTCACTATCTTTAGCTTTCTACAATGACGATACTCACTCATTCCTTCCTCACCCAGGTAACTACGGTGGTATGGCCTTCAAAGGAGGTTTCATCGTGCCTATCCTAATTGGTATGCTTTTAATGGTATTCGTATTCTCAATTGAGCGTTTAATCGTTATTGGTAAAGCTACTGGTAAAGGTAATTTAGAAGGATTCGTTAAAAAAATTCAATCTTTCTTAAGCACTGGTAACATCCAAGCTGCAATGGCTGAGTGTGATAAACAAGAAGGTTCGGTTGCTAACGTAATCAAATCAGGTTTGAAAAAATACAGCGAAGTAGAAGTTGATACTAACTTAGATGTTGAGCAATCAATTGTTGCTATCCAAAAAGATATCGAAGAAGCTACTGCTTTAGAAATGCCAATGTTAGAGCAAAACTTAACTGTAATTGCTACATTAGTATCTGTAGGTACATTAACAGGTCTATTAGGTACAGTAACAGGTATGATCAAGGCGTTTGGTGGTTTAGCTAACTCAGGTGCTCCAGATCAAGCGGCATTAGCAACTGGTATCTCTGAAGCTTTGATCAACACAGCAACGGGTATCTCTACCTCAACTTTCGCGATCATCATGTATAACATCCTTACTTCTAAAATCGATAAATTAACTTATGCTATTGATGAAGCTGGTTTCAGCATCATCCAAACTTATGCTAGCACGCATAAATAAGAATTATTTAATTTTTCTTTTGCCGGCTTTATGGAAAACCGGAACAAATAGCATCATTAGTTAAAGTATTAATAATTTTTAGATTATGGGGAAAGCAAAGGTTAAAAGAACAAGTACCTCGATTGACATGACTGCCATGTGCGATGTGTCGTTCCTGTTGCTTACGTTCTTTATTTTAACAGCTACTGCCCGCCAGCCAGATCCATTGGAGATTACAACTCCGTCTTCTTCGGTACAATTTAAAGTGCCAGATAAAGATATCTCTATTGTGAGCATTGGTAGAGGCAAAGTGTTCTTAGAAATCGTTGGTCAAGACGTAAAAAAAGCAACACTTGCTAGAATGGGCAACATTTATGGTCAAACATTCACCGAAGAAGAAGCGCAAAAATTTGCAGTTGTATCTTCATTTGGTGTGCCGTTTGGAAACTTAAAACAGTTCTTAGCCATGAATGGAGAGCAAAGAAACAAATCAGGTATCCAATCAGGTATTCCTTTGGATACAACTAACAACAACGAGTTATTTAATTGGATTAAAGAGGCTCGTTATGCAACTTCTGAATTACACGGTATCGACATGCGTTTAAGTATCAAAGGAAACGCAGACGAAGAATATCCGGTAGTTAGAAAGGTAGTTGATTTGCTTCAAAGACAGAAAATTAACAAGTTTAGTTTAATCACATCGTCTGAAGGCGGTGCACAATAAGATTTAAGCAATGGCAGAATTAGATACCTCCAGTAACGACGGGGGCAAAGGCAAGGTAAGGAGTAAGAAGCAATCAACCAAAGTAGATTTAACTGCGATGGTGGATTTAGCTTTCCTTTTGATTACCTTCTTTATGTTAACCACGTCGTTATCAAAGCCACAGGCTATGGATATTGCAAAGCCTGATAAGGATGCAAAGGATGAAAACAGGCTTGAACTTAGAGAGTCGCAGACGATGACCATTTTATTGGGCAAAAATGATAGGATTGCTTGGTATATGGGAGAGGCTGGTAAATCGGCTCCAACAATTGAAGGTTTTAATAACATTAGAGCTTCATTGTTAAAGAACAAAAAGGAAGTTAAAGAATCAACAGGTAGAGATATTGTAGTGATTGTTAAACCAACCGATGGTGCTACTTACAAAAACTTTGTAGACATCATGGATGAAATCAATATCACTAAAACCAATATCAGCGCACCTGCCGTTGATGATGATCCTAAGCATCTTTTGGATAGCGAAAGAGATTTTATGAAATCCAAAGGGATTTTATAGTGAGTTGATAACTAAATAAAAAATTGAGCAATGTCTAAAATAGATTTATTTAATAAGGAATGGATTGACGTTGTATTTGCAAAGAAGAACAAGGCTTACGGTGCTTACGAGCTTCGTCAAACTAACGCTTCTAATACAACTAAATCGTTGTTTATTGCTTCGGCAATTTTCGTATTCCTTTTTCTGGCTCCAAGGCTTTATGCTTTAATTAAAGGATTGGTTCCTGAACCGCCGCCAGAGAAAGTAACCGAGGTAGTTATGCAACCACCTCCACCAATTAATCCTGAGGTGCAAACTCCTCCACCAGTGGAGCCGCCACCACCAAAGCAGGATCAGGTGAAGTTCCCTCCGCCAATTGTTAAACCTGACAATTTGGTGCGTGATGAGCAACCACCAACCGTTGAGGATTTGAAAAAAGCTGACCCAGGTCAGAAAACAATTGAAGGTGACCCAACTGCTGAACCAGTACAGATTACTACAGCAGGTGAAGGTCCTAAACAAGCGGTAGTAGTAGAAGATAATAATGTATACAACTTTGTAAGTATGGAGAACCCTCCAGCTTATCCAGGTGGTATCGAAAAATTCTACAAATTCCTTGGAGATAACATTAAATATCCACCAATGGCTGCTGAAAACAATATACAAGGAAACGTATTCGTATCCTTCACCGTAGAAAAAGATGGATCGTTAACCGATATCAAAATTGATAGAAAATTGGGTTACGGTACAGATGAAGAAGCAGTACGTGTATTAAAGTTAAGTAGACGTTGGAATCCGGGTATGCAAAATGGTAAACCGGTGCGTGTTAAGTATAACATTCCAATTAAATTTAGCTTGCAACAATAGTTAAGCATGTTTAATTCAGATAATTCAGAACAGAAATCGCCTCAAAAGCGATTTCTGTTTATTTTAGGGGTTGCAATGATCATCATCTTTTTTGCCTTGGCAATAGCTGTGGCTTTTTTTGGTGATCAAATGAACTTAGACTCAGAGAAGTTTCCTCAAAAATACCGTATTGCTTTTAGCGTGGTATTAATTGTTTACGCAGCGATTAGATTTTTTAGAATAACAAGAGATAATAGATTATAATGAGAAAAGTATGGAGCTTGGCACTCGTTCTGGTTTTTGCTTTTACCTGTTTTTCATGTAGAAGGAAAACAGATAAAGATAAGGTTAGTGAAACGCGTACTTCGGGTAATACAACAATATTAGTTGATGAAACCTATGCTCGTATTCTTGATGATCAAATCGAAGTGTTCAAATCCGACTATCCAGATGCTACCGTAAAGGTAGTTGTTGGCAACGAAAATGAGATTTTGCCAAAATTTAGGGAAGGCAAAATAAAAATGCTTATCTTGTCGAGAATGTTAAAACCTGCCGAGGAATCTTTTTACAAGCGAAAGAATAGCCCAATTTATACAGACAGGTTTGCAATTGATGGCTTAGCGTTAATAGTAAATAAAGACGTGCCTGATTCTACGATAACTGTAGAAGAAGCCTACAATGTGATGCGTGGTACCTCAACTTCCGGTAAAAAATTAGTGTTTGATAACGCCTATTCGAGTACGATCAGGTATTTTATAGATTCAGCAGGCATTAAAGAATTGCCGAAGCAAGGCGTTTATACACTAAAAACAACCGACGACGTAATTAAGTATGTAGCTGACAATAAAGGCTACATCGGAGTAATTGGAGTAAGCTGGTTGTTAAAAAATGTTAAAGGCGCTTCAGCTTATTTAGGGCAGGTTAAAACTTTAGCGGTTAAAAATTTACCCAATAAAAAGGGCGGAGATGCGTTTTATCAGCCTACACAGGGTAATTTGATTAATGGAAAATATCCATTTTTAAGAAATGTTTACGTAATAAACGCTGAAGGAACAAATGGTTTAGGCACGGGTTTTGCAAACTGGTTACTAAGTCAACGCGGACAATTAATAGTATTGAAGTCGGGTCTAGGACCCCACAAAATAGCCGAAAGAGAATTTAACTTTAAAACTAACGACAAAAAATAGAATTTATCAACTTAGGGAAATAGAGAAAGCTGTAAATATGCAGTCGCAGTATTTCTTAAATTAACAAATGCAGACAATGAAAATGATTAAGAAGAACATAGCCTTGGCCACGGGCTTATTATTGATGGGTAGCACTGCCTCATTTGCTCAAAGTTTAGCCGATGCTAAAAAAGCAATAGATGCTGAACAATACCAAAAAGCAACATCTATGTTAAAAACTTTAGTGGCAAATCAACCTAAAGAAGGTGACAACTACTTTAACCTAGGGAAAGTTTATTTATTAACAGATGATATTGACTCAGCAAGAGTGGCGTTTACCAATGGTACTACCGCAGATGCTAAAAATGCTTTGAATTTTGTTGGTTTAGGCCAAACGGATTTATTGCAAGGCAATGCTGCTAACGCTAAAACTAACTTTGATAAGGCTATTGGCTTGAAAGCTAAAGATTATCAGACTTACTTAGCGATTGGTAGAGCTTACATTGATCAGAAAAATGTTGATTATGCTCAGGCGTTGCCTAACTTACAAAAAGCTGACGAGTTAGATTCAAAAGATAAAGATCCTGAGACTTTCTTGGCTTTAGCTGATTTTTATGCTTATCAAAGAAAGAACACTGAAGCTTATCCGATGTATTTAAGAGCGTTAGATATCAATCCAAATCTATCTAGAGCTCACGTGCAAATCGGTAAAATGTATAAAGATGCATTTGCTTTTGCTGAAGCTGAAACTGAAATCAAAAAAGTGATCGAAACAGATCCTAATTACGGACCTGCTTACAGAGAGTTAGCAGAAGCTCAGATGCAGTGGTCTTTTGCAGATCCAAAAAATGGTCCAGCTAAAAAAGCTGAAGCATTACAAAATATGAGAAAGTATCTAGACTTAACTGATAAGTCTTTTGATTCTCGTTTACGTTACGCCCAGTTCTTAGTGTATGCTAGCGATTTTGAAACTTTAGAAAAAGAGGTAGCTACTTTGAATGCGCCGGATCCAAAAAATCCTAAAACGTTCGTAGTAACAAGGATGAGAGGTTATTCTTCAATCGAAAACAAAAACTACGAGCAAGGATTAAAATACATGAATGAGCTTTTCGGTAGAACTCAAGATGCTTCTCGTATCATCGGTTCAGATTATCTTTATTTAGGTAGAGCACAACAAAGCTTAGGTCAAGACAGCTTGGCTTATATTAATATTGCTAAGGCTGTTGAGTTGGATTCAACTAAAGTTGAAGAGTTAGCTACTATTGGTAATAAATATTATACTGCTAAGAACTTTGTTAAAGCTTCAGAAGTATACGAAAAAGTAGTTAAAGCAAATTCTAAAAACCCTAACATAGCAATGGCTTATTACTATTTAGGTGCGTCTAATTACTTTGCTTGGGCTTATGCCAATCAAGGAGGTAATACAACTTCAAAAGATATGCTGGTTAAAGCTGATACTGCATTTTCTAAGTTAACCAAGTTAGCTCCCGATTATGAAGTGGCATACCTTTACAGAGCTCGTGTTAACAAAAATCTTGATGATGCGGAAAACACTGGTAAGTTAGCAGTGCCTTACTACGAGAAGTACATTGAACTTATTACATCAAAAGGTAAAGAAGCAGCTTCTAAAACGCAGTTGGTTGAAGCTTACAACTATCTAGGTGCTATTTGGGCAGCTACGGATAAAGAAAAGGCTAAGGAATATTTTAACAAAACTTTAGCTCTTGATCCAGCAAATGCCTTGGCAACAGATAACTTGAAGTTTTTAGCAGGCGGTGGCGCAGCAGCTAAAAAAACTCCAATTAAGAAATAATATTTATAAGCTTATAGATAAGGCAGGATTTGTAATCCTGCCTTTTTATTTTAATTTTGCCAAAAATCATCATTGTTATGCAAGCACAAAGTACAGCGCAAGATTTTATTCCTATTATATTTCAGGTAATTGTAGCTTTAGGTTTTGTTGTGGTAACACTTGTAGCTACCCACTTTTTAGGCCCTAAAAGGAAAACCAACGATAAACTTACCACCTTCGAATCAGGAATTAAAGTAATTGGTAATGCCCGTCAGCCATTTTCTATTAAGTATTTTTTAGTAGCCATTTTATTTGTATTGTTTGATGTGGAAGTAATTTTCATGTACCCTTGGGCGGTTAACTTTAAAGAGCTAGGGTGGAATGGATTAATAGAGATGTTTGTGTTTATGGGAACACTATTATTAGGCTTTATCTATATCTTAAAAAAGAGAGCATTAGATTGGCATTAGAAAGTTAAAAGCTAATTATTTAGATTGTTTCTAAATGATGCTGTTAACCTCCAATTCCTACTAAATATTGTAAATTTGCTGCTTGTCCTAATTATATTTGGACAAGCATTTTTGTTTATTAGCATGAGTGAAATCAAAATAGTTGAGGCGCCTCCAGGCATTGAAGGAAATGGTTTTTTTGCCACTTCTTTAGACAAAGCAATTGGTTTAGCCCGTTCACATTCATTGTGGCCGCTACCATTTGCAACTTCTTGCTGTGGTATCGAATTTATGGCTACCATGGGTTCGCATTATGATTTTGGCCGTTTCGGTTCAGAAAGGTTAAGCTTCTCGCCACGCCAGGCTGATGTTTTAATGGTAATGGGTACCATTGCCAAGAAAATGGGGCCGGTGTTAAAGCAAGTGTACCTTCAAATGGCAGAACCTCGTTGGGTTATGGCAGTTGGTGCATGCGCATCAAGCGGAGGCATTTTTGATACTTATTCGGTATTGCAGGGTATTGATGAGATCATCCCGGTGGATGTTTACGTTCCGGGCTGTCCACCAAGACCAGAAGCTATCTTAGATGGCTTCCAGCGCATACAGGATTTAGTGAAAAATGAATCGGGCAGAAGAAGACATTCTCCTGAGTACAAAGAATTGTTAGCGAGTTACGGAATACAATAATGGCTAAAGCAACAAATACAGAATTGATTGATCTCCTTGGAGAGAAATTTGGAGAGCAGCTTTTTGATGTTTCAGAGCCTTATGGCTTGTTAACCTTCTCCACTACTAAAGATAAAGTAATTGACGTGCTTTCTTTCCTTAAAGAAAACGGTCGTATCAACTTTAACTTTTTAACTGATATTACTGCGGTTCACTATCCTGAAAAGGAACATATTGCTGTTGTTTATCATTTGCATAGCATGGTGAGCGGTATTAGGGTTCGTGTTAAAGTATTCTTAAACGAAAAAGATCCTAGAATTGCTAGTGCTACCGTATTATGGAACGGTGCAAATTGGATGGAGAGAGAGACTTATGATTTCTTTGGTGTGAAGTTCGAAGGACATCCAGATTTAAGGAGAATATTAAACATGGATGACTTGGGCGTGCACCCTATGCTGAAACAATACCCGTTGGAAGATCCAAACAGGGTAGATAAAAAAGACGAATTTTTTGGTAGATAGTTATGAGTTACAATCAACCAGTATATACAGATAACGATCCGCAAAGTGAATTGGTAACCCTAAACCTAGGGCCTACACACCCAGCAACACATGGTGTTTTCCAAAACGTTTTGCAAATGGATGGCGAGCGTATCGTTAGTGGTGTTTCCACTATTGGCTACATTCACAGGGCTTTTGAAAAAATTGCGGAACATCGTCCGTTTTATCAAATTACCCCTTTAACAGATCGTTTAAACTATTGTTCATCGCCAATTAATAATATGGGTTGGCACATGACTGTAGAGAAGCTTTTGAATATTCAAACGCCTAAAAGGGTAGATTATTTAAGGGTAATTATCATGGAACTTTCGCGTATTGCAGATCATATCATCTGTAATACCATTATTGCGCAAGATACTGGAGCAACTACCACTTTCCTTTATCTTTTCCAATATAGAGAACATATTTACGAGATTTTCGAAGAAATTTGCGGAGCTCGTTTAACTACTAATATTGGTCGTATTGGTGGCTTAGAAAGAGATTTTAACGATGTCGCTTTTGCGAAGATCAATAAGTTTTTGAAGGAGTTTCCAGTGGCGATGCGTGAGTTTGAAGGCTTGCTAAACCGCAATAGAATCTTCATCGATCGTACCAAAGGTGTAGCAGAGGTAACAGCAGAAAATGCACTAAGCTACAGTTGGACAGGTCCATTGTTGCGTGCAACAGGAATTGACTACGATGTACGTATCAGCGAGCCATATTCTTCTTATCAGGATTTTGATTTCGAAATTCCGGTGGGTACCAGCGGCGATATCTTTGATAGGTATTTAGTGCGTAACGAGGAAATGTGGCAAAGCTTGCGCATTATTGAACAGGCTATGGAAAAAATAAAATCGGAGCCTAAAGGTGTATTCCATGCCGATGTGCCTGATTTTTATCTTCCTGGAAAAGAACAAGTTTATAATAACATGGAAGCGTTGATCTATCACTTTAAAATTGTGATGGGAGAAATTGATGCGCCGAAAGCGGAAGTATATCACGCAGTTGAAGGAGGAAATGGTGAATTAGGTTTTTATTTAATTAACGATGGCGGCCGAAGCCCTTATCGTCTGCATTTTAGAAGACCTAGTTTTATTAACTACCAAATGTATGCTAAAATGAGCGAGGGTATGTTGTTATCTGATGCCATTATCAACATGAGTAGTATGAACATTATTGCAGGAGAATTAGATGCTTAAAGTAGAAGAAACACAACCTGTAGAATTTTCATCAGCTTTGCTAGCTAAGTTTGATGAAGTTGTAAAACGCTATCCTGAAGGAAGACAAAAATCTGCTCTTTTGCCTTTGTTACATTTGGTACAGGCAGAATACGGTTGGACTAGCGTGCCCGCCATGGATAAAGTTGCGGAATATCTTAACATTCAGCCAATTGAGGTTTATGAAGTAGCAAGTTTTTATACGATGTACTTTTTAGAACCTAAAGGGAAATACGTTTTGGAGGTTTGCCGTACCGGACCATGTTGTTTGGTAGGAGCCGAAAAAATCATGAACCATATTGAGCAAAAATTAGGCGTAAAAGAAGGCGAAGTAACTGCTGATGGACTTTTCAGTTGGAGAGGTGTAGAGTGTTTGGCCGCCTGTGGTTTTGGTCCGGTTTTACAAATTGGTCCGGAGTATACGTTTTACGAAAATTTAACCGAGCAATCGGTAGATCAATTAATAGACGATTTAAAAAATAAAGATTTGCGACAATAGATTTGAGTTTGAGATTGGACACCTAGTCTTACATCTCACATCTCACATCTCATATCTAACAAAATGGGACGTAAACTATTATTAGAACATATCAATGTGCCCGGCATCAACACGCTAGAGGTTTATCGTCAAAAAGGCGGTTACCGTGCTGTTGAGAAAGCATTAAAAACCTTAACTCCAGATGAAATTGTGGAGGAGGTGAAAAAATCTGGACTAAGAGGTCGTGGTGGAGCAGGTTTCCCTACCGGAATGAAATGGAGCTTTTTGGCAAAGCCAGAGGGTGTGCCACGTTATTTGGTTTGCAACGCAGACGAATCTGAACCAGGGACTTTTAAGGACAGGTATTTAATGACACATATTCCTCATGCGTTAATTGAGGGGATGATTGTATCGAGTTTTGCCTTGGGCGCCAATACTTCTTATATTTATGTAAGAGGGGAGATGATGCCTCAAATTAGAATTCTGGAGCGTGCTATAGCTGAAGCTAAAGCTGCTGGATTTTTAGGTAAAAATATCCTCGGCACAGGTTATGATTTAGAACTTTATGTACAGCCGGGTGGCGGTGCTTATATCTGCGGAGAAGAAACTGCATTGCTGGAATCTTTAGAAGGCAAAAGAGGAAATCCACGTATTAAACCACCATTTCCCGCAATTGCTGGTTTGTATGGCTGCCCAACGGTAGTAAACAATGTGGAGTCCATAGCTGCCGTTGTACCAATTGTAAATGATGGTGGTGATGAATATGCTAAAATTGGTATTGGTAGAAGTACAGGAACTAAATTGATATCAGCTTCGGGTAATTTGGTTAAGCCTGGCGTTTACGAAATAGAGTTGGGTTTACCGGTGGAAGAGTTCATTTATTCTGATGAATATTGCGGTGGCATTGCCAATGGTAAACGACTAAAAGCGACTGTTGCCGGAGGTTCATCAGTACCAATTTTGCCAGCTAATTTAACCTTGAAATATGCCAATGGCGAACCTCGCTTAATGAGTTACGAGTCATTATCGGAAGGTGGTTTTGCTACAGGAACCATGTTAGGTTCAGGTGGTTTTATCGCTTTTGATGAAGATCAATGTATTGTTCGCAACACTTGGAATTTTTCACGTTTCTACCATCACGAAAGTTGTGGTCAGTGCTCTCCATGTAGAGAAGGTACAGGTTGGTTAGAAAAAATCCTTCATAAAATTGAGTTTGGCCATGGAACGATGGAAGATATCGATTTATTGTGGGATGTACAGCGTAAAATTGAGGGTAATACCATTTGTCCGCTTGGCGATGCAGCTTCGTGGCCGGTGGCAAGTGCTATTAGGCATTTTAGAGATGAATTTGAATGGCATGTAAAAGAGCCAATGAAAAGCCAAAGTACTAATTATGGTTTAGCAAATTATGCTAATCCGATTGAGAAAGCTCCGGAAGAAGTTAAAAGTCAAAATTAAAAAGTAAAAATGTCTGATGAAAAGACATACGATATCAAAAAGAGAGCTTATCATTTTTCGAAAGCGATCATTAACCTGATATCCAACGCAAAATTTGACAGACTATACTTTTCCATTGCTGACCAACTATTAAGAAGTGCGACTTCTGTAGGGGCTAACTTGGTAGAGGCTAAGGCAGGAAGTTCAAAAAAAGATTTTAGGAATTTTTATGCAATTGCATTAAAATCCGCAAATGAGACAAAATATTGGCTTTGCTTGATTAGAGATACGGAAGTCATTGAAATAGATAGAGAGATAATAAAAGGGTTATTGGTAAAGGTTGACGAAATTTCAAAAATTGTAGCCTCAATAATCATTAATTTAAATAAAGAATAGTTAGAAACCACTTAGGTTTTTAATTTTTAATTTTCACTTTTGACTTAAAGAATGAGTGATTTAGTTAAAGTAACCATTGATGGAATAACAGTAGAGGTAGAAAATGGTACTACCATTTTAAATGCTGCCCGCCAGATTGGGGGCGACATCGTACCTCCTGCTATGTGCTATTATTCCAAATTAAAAGGCAGTGGCGGTAAATGCCGAACCTGTATTGTGAAGGTGAGCAAAGGTTCTGAAAAAGATCCTCGACCGATGCCTAAATTGGTAGCATCTTGCCGTACAACAGTGATGGACGGTATGGAAGTGCAAAATATTACATCGCCTGAAGTTTTAGAAGCACGTGCTGGCGTAGTAGAGATTTTGTTAATTAACCACCCGTTAGATTGCCCTGTTTGCGATCAGGCTGGTGAGTGCGATTTGCAAAACCTTGGGTATGAGCATGGCTTGCAAAAAACCAGATACGAGTTTGAACGCCGTACCTTCGATAGAATTGACATCGGCGATAAAATTCAATTACACATGAACCGTTGCATTTTGTGCTACCGTTGTGTGTTTACTGCCGATCAAATTACCAATAAACGTGTTCATGGCATCTTAAACCGCGGAGATCACTCAGAAATCTCTACCTATATCCAAACAGCGGTAGATAATGATTTTTCAGGAAACGTAATTGATGTTTGCCCGGTTGGTGCCTTAACTGACAGAACTTTCCGTTTCAAAAACCGTGTTTGGTTTACTAAGCCAATTGATGCACACAGAAATTGTACACACGAAAAATGTAATGGTAAGGTAACACTTTGGTACAAAGGCGAAGATGTGTTGCGTGTAACCGCCAGAAAAGATCAGTTTGGTGAGGTGGAAGAATTTATCTGCAACGAATGTCGTTTTGATAAAAAGAAAACTGCTGATTGGACTTTAGAGCATCCAACGCACATTCCTGATACTTCAGTAATTGCTTCAAACCATTACGAAACATTTAAACCGCTTCCGGTAATTAAAGAAAACTTGTCGTTACAAGAAGCAAATAAACGTGAACTAGAAAAAACTACTAAAATCTAATGGAAATCGATTTTGTTATAGAGAAGTTTATCCTAATTACAGCATTATTTGCCATTAGCTTACTCATTGCAATGTACTCTACTTATGCTGAGCGTAAAGTAGCTGCATTTTTGCAAGATAGGCTTGGCCCTGATAGAGCTGGTCCCTTTGGTATTTTACAGCCATTGGCCGATGGGGTAAAGATGTTCATGAAAGAAGAAATTGTACCTGCGAACGCTAATAAATGGCTGTTTATGGTAGGTCCTGGTTTAGCCATGCTTTGTGCTTGTATAGGTACAGCGGTTATTCCTTGGGGACAAGATGTTCAAATTGCCGGTAAAACTGTAGCCTTGCAGGTAACGGATATCAATGTGGGTTTACTATACATTTTTGGCGTAATTTCATTAGGTGTTTATGGCGTAATGATTGGTGGCTGGGCATCAAACAACAAATATTCTTTGTTAAGTGCTATCCGTGCTGCATCGCAAAATATCAGTTACGAAATTGCAATGGGACTTTCCATCATTGCTTTGCTTTTGGTAACCAATACACTTAGCTTAAAAGAGATTGTATCTCAGCAACATGGTTTTTGGGCTGACGGATGGTTCACATGGAACTTCTTTAAGCAACCATTAGGCTTCCTTATTTTTATGGTTTGTGCCTTTGCTGAAACTAACCGTGCACCTTTTGATTTACCTGAATGTGAGGCCGAGTTAAATGGTGGATATCACATGGAGTACTCTTCAATGAAATTAGGATTTTACCTATTTGCTGAGTACATCAACATGTTTGTTTCTTCAACGGTAATGGCAGCACTATACTTTGGAGGCTATAACTATCCAGGTATGGATTACATTGCGGCGCATTGGGGTCCAACTTGGGCACCATTATTTGGGTCTTTTATCTTCTTCATGAAAATATTTGCATTTATCTTCTTTTTCATGTGGGTACGTTGGACTATCCCTCGTTTCCGTTATGATCAGTTGATGGGCTTAGGCTGGAAAGGTTTAATTCCTCTTGCCATCGCAAATATTGTAATTACAGGAATTGTTATTGCTATAGTAAATAATTTTTAGAGCGACATGGAATCATTAAGCAATAAGAAAAAAGTATTAGTACCAAAACCCTTGAGCTTGGCAGAGCGCATGTATTTGCCAGCAATTGCAAGTGGTTTAAAAACTACTATCAGCCACTTTTTAAAGAAGCCAGCTACCGTTAAATATCCAGAGCAGGAACGTGAGTTTTCCATCAACTGGAGAGGTATGCACTCCCTAAAAAGAGACGAGCAGGGTAGAGAACGCTGTACCGCTTGTGGTCTTTGTGCGTTATCATGCCCAGCAGAAGCAATTACCATGATTGCCGCTGAGCGTAAAAACGATGAGAAACACCTTTATCGTGAGGAGAAATATGCATCGGTTTATGAAATTAACATGTTGCGCTGTATTTTCTGCGGGTTATGTGAAGAGGCTTGTCCTAAGGAGGCCATTTACTTAGATGGACCAATTGTGCCTGCAGATTACCTGCGTAAAGATTTCATTTACGGTAAAGATAAATTGGTAGAAGCTCCACTAGAGAAATAAGCCTTTCCGTCATTGCGAGGAACGAAGCAATCCTAACAATGATAGAGTAAAACAAATAAGATTGCTTCGTGCCTCGCAATGACGGTAAAATTGAAACAACTAAATAAAAATTAATGGGTACATCAGTATTCTATTTCGTAGCAACACTAAGCGTAATATTTGCGCTGATGGTGGTTTTTGCAAAAAATCCAATCCATAGTGTGCTATACTTAATCTTAACGTTCTTTACGTTTACGGTTCATTATGTATTGCTAAACGCACAATTTTTAGCAGTAGTTAATTTTATTGTTTACATGGGAGCCATTATGGTACTTTTCCTATTTGTGCTCATGTTATTAAACCTCAATAAAGAAAATGAGCCCAATAAATCGGCTTTGCTTAAAATTATAGGCATAGTAGCCGGTGGATGTTTGGTAGTTACTTTAATTGGTTCTTTGAAATCGGTGGCAATTACCAGTCCGCTAGTATTAAAAAATCCAAGTTTAGGATTGGTAGAAAACCTTGGTAAGGAGCTCTTTGGGCCGTTCATGTTACCTTTTGAGCTTTCTTCACTATTGCTGTTAAGTGCAATGGTGGGTGCGGTACTATTAACCAAAAAGGAGGAAAAAGCAAATGGGTAGTTTATTTGAAAATATGCAGTCGGTACCATTAAACCATTACATTTGGTTTTGTGCCATTATCTTTACCATTGGCGTTGTTGGTGTACTAACACGAAGAAATGCTATCGTAATTTTCATGTCGGTTGAGTTGATGCTAAACGCGGTCAACTTGCTTTTAGCAGCATTTTCGGTACATCACAATGATCCATCTGGACAAGTATTCGTGTTCTTTATCATGGCCTTGGCCGCTGCTGAAGTTGCCGTTGGTTTAAGTATCATCGTTATGGTATATCGCAACACACAATCAATAGATATTAATGTATTAAATCGCCTTAAGTGGTAATTCTAATAAAATAAAATGATTACAAGTTTACTTTGGTTAATTCCAGTTCTTCCGCTTTTAGGCTTTGTGATAAACGGCTTAGGTCGCAATACATTGAGCAAAGGAGTAGTTGGCGTAATTGGCAGTGGGGTGGTTTTAGCTTCATTTATTCTTAGCGTATGTTTTTTCATGGAGCTTAGTTCAAGCGCCGAAAAACAATTTACCGTTAACTTATTCGATTGGATTAGTGTAGGAAACTTACATATTCCATTATCCTTTCTGTATGATCCTTTGAGTGCAATGATGTTGTTAATCATCACTGGCATCGGATTTTTGATTCACGTTTACTCAAGTGCATATATGCATGAGGATGCTGGTTTTGGGAAGTTCTTCGCTTACTTAAACCTATTTATCTTCTTTATGTTGATTTTGGTCTTAGGATCAAACTACATCGTAATGTTTATCGGATGGGAAGGCGTAGGTTTATGTTCATACCTTTTAATCGGTTTTTGGTTTACCAACAGCAGTTATGCAAGTGCCGCTAAAAAAGCGTTTGTAATGAACCGTATTGGTGATTTAGGTTTCCTTTTAGGGGTATTTTTAATGTTCCAAGTTTTTGGAAGTTTAGAGTTTGCTAAAGTATTCCCTCAAGCAGTAAACATGTTGCCTGGAAACGATACCATCACTGTTATTGCGATATTATTGTTTATCGGAGCTTGTGGTAAATCAGCACAGTTGCCTCTATTTACTTGGTTGCCAGATGCGATGGCTGGACCAACACCAGTTTCAGCGTTAATTCACGCAGCCACCATGGTAACCGCCGGTATTTACATGATTGCCCGTTCAAGCGTTGTGTTTGATTTAGCACCAATTGCACAAAATATCATTGCCATTATTGGAGCAGCAACAGCGTTAATTGCGGCGTTAATTGCATTAACTCAAACTGATATCAAGAAAGTGCTAGCTTACTCTACGGTATCTCAGCTTGGTTACATGTTCTTAGGTTTGGGAGTAGGCGCTTACACAGGTTCATTCTTCCACGTATTAACTCACGCTTTTTTCAAAGCTTTGTTATTCTTAGGCGCTGGAGCAGTAATTCACTCATTGCATCATGAGCAGGACATGCGCCACATGGGTGGATTGAAATCTAAATTGAAAACTACTTTCGCTACGATGATGGTAGGAACAATTGCAATTGCAGGTATACCGCCATTTTCTGGTTTCTTTTCGAAGGATGAAATTTTAGCCCATACATATCAATACAGTCCAGTGCTGTGGGGTGTTGGAGTGCTAACAGCATTTTTAACCGCTTTTTATATGTTCCGTATGATGTTTTTAACTTTTTACGGTAAATTCAGAGGTTCGCATCATGCAGAAGAGCACATCCACGAGTCACCAAAGGCGATGACACTTCCATTAGTAGTTTTGGCTATTTTAGCAGCCCTTGGAGGTTTTTTGAATATTCCTCATGTATTTGGTGGAAATGAGTGGTTAGCGCATTGGTTAACTGGTGCAAAAGTGACACAAAATCATTTAGAGCTAAGCCATAACACAGAGTTTACTTTAATGGGAGTTTCAATGTTAGCGGCAGTTGTTGCCATCCTTTTAGCTTATAGCAAGTATGTTAAAAAGGCTGAAGTACCGGTAGCAGACGAAGCTCCTCGAACTGCTTTAGAAAAATTATCTTATCACAAGTTTTATTTGGATGAGATTTATGATACTATCATTAGAAAACCTTTAGACGCATTTTCTAACTTCTTCTATAAAATCATTGATAACAAAGTGATTGATGGATTAGTAAATGGTTTAGGTTGGACGGCCAACGAAGGAAGCAAAAGCTTGCGTTTGTTACAGTCGGGAAATGTTGGTTATTACATCATTATGATGGTTGTTGGTGTGGTAGCTTTAATGCTTTACACTTATTTGTCTATCGCTTAAAATCAGTTCAGATCTTAATAAATGGAACTTTTAATACTCATATTCCTACCTTTAGCTGGTGCAATAGTCACAGCTTTATTTGCTAAGCAAAACACAGCAAAGGTAGCTGCTTTAATTTTTTCAATCTTCTCATTGGCGGTAGCCCTTGGTTTGTTGTTTAAATTTATTCCAGATGCAAGCACACAATTTGAAACCAATTTCACTTGGATACAACAGCTAGGCATTAATTTCCACGTTGGTTTGGATGGGATTAGCTTGGTTACGGTGTTATTAACAAACGTGTTAACACCGTTGATCATTTTAGCTAGCTTTAAAAACGAATATAAAAATGCCAATGCTTTCTACGCATTGATTTTATTCATGCAAAGTGGCTTACTTTTGGTGTTCACTGCGATGGATGCCTTCTTGTTCTACATTGGCTGGGAAGCTGCTTTAATCCCGATTTATTTCATTTGTGCTACTTGGGGCGGTAAAGATCGCATCAAAGTTAACATGAAGTTTTTCGTGTATACCATTGCAGGTTCTTTATTCATGCTTTTGGGAATTATCTATTTGTACCTTCAAAATCCGGCTAATAATTTTGAAATAGCTGAGTTCTACAAATTGCAATTGGATGCTACTCAACAAGGGTGGATTTTCTGGGCTTTCTTTATTGCATTTGCGATTAAGATGCCAATTTTTCCATTTCACACTTGGCAGCCAGATACCTATACAACAGCGCCAACACCTGGTACTATGTTGCTATCAGGGATTATGCTAAAAATGGGTATTTACGGTGTAATTAGATGGTTATTGCCAGTTGTACCTCATGGCGTTCAAGATTGGACTGGAGTAGTAATGGCTTTAGCGGTTATCGGTATCGTATATGCGGCTATCATCGCCTTCAGGCAAAAAGACGCTAAGCGCTTGGTAGCCTATTCGTCAATCAGCCACGTTGGGTTAATTGCAGCGGGTATTTTTACCATTAGCCAACAAGGTTTACAAGGAAGTATGATTCAGATGTTAAGTCACGGTATTAACGTGGTTGGATTGTTCTTCGTGTTGGATATCATTAAATCTCGCTTAGAAACTAATAAAGTTGATGAGTTGGGCGGTTTAGCGAAAGTGGCACCGCAATTAGCGATTACTTTCTTAATCATTCTTTTGGGAACGGTAGCTTTGCCAGGTACGAATGGCTTTATTGGTGAATTTTTATTGTTGATGAGCGTTTACAACTACAGCGCTTGGTTGGGAGCTGTGGCTGGTTTAACCATTATTTTCGGTGCGGTATACATGTTGAGGAGCTATCAAAAAATTATGCTGGGCGAAACGAACGCTTTAACTGCCAGCTTTAAAGATATTGCAGGAACTGAGAAGGTGGTGCTTTATACCATCTGTGCACTTATCATTATTATCGGCGTATATCCTAAGCCATTATTGCAATTGTCAGATGCCTCGGTACAACACTTATTGGAACAGATTAATCATAAATTAACAGGGATTAACTAAGCATGAATATCATTATCACCATTGCCGTAACGGCTTTAGTAGTTCTTTATACTGGTTTGTTTAAAGCGAAAAAAGCTTTATTGCCTATCACCTTGCTTGGTCTGTTGGTAGCTTTAGGTTTTACAGTTAGTGCTTGGGATCAACCAACGGTATATTTTTCGATGATGCAGATAGACAACTTTGCATTAGCTTTTGGAGGTATTTCAATCATTGGCACATTGTTGATTTTCCTACTTACGCAGCGCTATTTTGCAGATAACAGTTCTAACATTGCAGAATATTTTACATTAATTCTCTTCGCACTTTGTGGCATTATCATCATGGTTTCTTATAAAAACC
This sequence comes from Pedobacter sp., assembly GCF_965249885.1. Classification (GTDB taxonomy): domain Bacteria; phylum Bacteroidota; class Bacteroidia; order Sphingobacteriales; family Sphingobacteriaceae; genus Pedobacter. The sequence continues at coordinate 2,172,111 of NZ_OZ252254.1, forward strand.
TTTCAATGCTCTTTATTGGTGTTGAAATCATGTCGGTATGTTTGTATATCCTGGCAGGGATTAGAAAATTGAATTTTGCTTCCAATGAAGCATCATTGAAGTATTTTTTAATGGGTGCTTTTTCTACCGGATTTTTATTGTTCGGTATAGCCTTAGTTTATGGGGCAACGGGTTCGTTTGATATTGATGCAATACAAACAAACTTGGTGAACAACATGACCAACGTGTCACCTCTTTTTTACCCGGGGATAATTTTAATGATGGTTGGTTTGTGCTTTAAAGTTGGTGCAGCACCTTTCCATTTCTGGACACCAGATGTGTATGAAGGTTCACCTTCACTGATTACTGCATTCATGTCAACGGTAGTGAAAACCGCAGGTTTTGCAGCGTTTTTAAGGCTGTTCGCTGGCGCTTTTGAACCATTACACGATTTCTGGATGCCAGCTTTGTTAGTGATTGTTATCATCACTTTATGTGTAGGTAATATTACAGCACTTTACCAAAAGAATTTTAAAAGGATGCTTGCCTATTCGAGTATTTCACATGCAGGCTACCTACTGTTCTCACTTGTAGTTTTAACTTCAAATTCGGCTAGTAATGTTTTGGTTTATGCAGCTGCTTACACATTCGCAAGTATTGTGGCATTTGCGGTATTAATCAATGTAAAGCAAAAAACAGGTAGCGATGATATAGAGAGTTTCAACGGCCTAGCTAAGCGCAATCCATTGGCAGCATTAACTTTGACTGTTGCCATGTTATCCTTAGCCGGTATTCCGTTAACTGCGGGCTTTATCGGTAAGTATGTAATGTTCCTAAATGTTTTGGAGAACTACCAAATCATTCTTGTAATAATTGCTATTTTAAATGCCCTGATTGGTTTCTACTACTACTTTAGGGTAATCATAGCAGTTTACTTTAAAGAAGGTAAGGAGATTGAATTGGAAACTCCTGTACAATATAAAGTTGTACTGGTAATTTCAACCGTAGTTATTTTGATTTTAGGTGTTTATCCTTCGCTTATTTTAAACTTAATATAGCATAGCGATATAGAATATTATTTGTAGTTTTACGAATAATTGTAACTATGGAGCAATTTTGGAACCATCTGCAGCATCTTATAGATCCTGAAAAACTCCTTAGGGAAGGTGGTTTCTATTTGGTTGTTTTCGTCATTTTTGCTGAGACAGGCTTGTTTTTTGGTTTTTTCTTGCCAGGAGATTATCTGCTGTTTTTAGCAGGGATGTTTGTGGCAACTGGTAAATTGGACGTTAACATTTACGTACTAGTATTTACGCTCATCATTGCAGCTATATCCGGAAATTTTACAGGATATTGGTTCGGTAGAAAAACAGGACCGGTATTGCACACCAAAGAAGATACCTTCTTCTTTAAAAAGAAATTCCTAAAAACGGCAGAAGATTATTATCGTAAACAAGGCGCATTTGCTTTAATTATGGGAAGGTTTGTGCCAATAGTTAGAACTTTCGCACCTATTGTTGCCGGCATTATCAGGATGGATTTTAAGAAATTTGTACTCTATAATGTTTCGGGTGCACTTTTATGGATTTGTTCCTTAACTTTGCTGGGTTATTTTTTAGGTAAAAGTTTTGCAAAGCAGATTGAGGAATATTTAGGTTATATCATTTTTGGATTTATCGCCATTACCACTATTCCTCTAGTAATCACCTTTGTAAGAAATAGAATATCAAAAAATACCAATAATTTAGAAGAAACAGAGTTTAAAGAAAAAGATGATTAAAGACGAAACCCATCCGTGGCACAGCGTATCTCCTGGTGATAATTTGCCAGAAATAGTAAATGCAATAATAGAAATCCCAAAGGGATCAAAAGCGAAATACGAAATAGATAAAGATTCTAGCTTAATCAAGTTAGATAGAGTATTGTTCTCTTCAGTAATGTATCCAGCAAACTATGGCTTTATTCCACAAACTTATTGTGATGATAAAGATCCATTGGATATCTTAGTATTGTGTTCAGTAGATGTGTATCCTATGACTATTATTGAAGCTAAAGTTATAGGTGTAATGCACATGATTGACAATGGAGAGCAAGATGATAAAATTATTGCGGTAGCAAAAAATGACCCGTCGGTTAACCATATCAATGATTTGGGCGAGCTACCTCCGCATACCATGAAAGAGATTGTAAAATTCTTTCAGGATTATAAGGCCTTAGAAAATAAACAAGTTACCATTGAGCACCTTTTAGGCGTTAGATATGCACATAAGGTAATCAATGAGAGCATTGAGCTCTATAATAACACATTTAGATAATTCTTAATGATTTACTCCGTCGGTACGCCCTTAGTGGCATTGTTTAGTGCAAATTTACCAACTTCTGTTTTGGCTGTGGTTACTCCAACCGAAACCGATAGTGGTTCAATTGGGTGGCGCCTTTTGTTTGCATTATTTTTGGTGTTGTTGAACGGCTTTTTCGTTGCAGCCGAGTTTGCAATTGTTAAAGTAAGGGCGTCGCAAATTGAAATCAAGGCAAAATCTGGAAGCAGATTGGGCAAAATGGCCCGAAATATTATTCACAACCTCGATGGATATTTGGCGGCTACACAGTTGGGCATTACATTGGCATCACTTGGCTTAGGTTGGGTTGGTGAAGGTGTAATGCACACTATATTTCTAAACATGTTCAACAGTTTAGACATTACCGTTAGCGATGCGGTATTGCACACTGCTGCAACAATCGTAGCATTTTCGGTAATTACCATTATGCACATCGTTTTCGGCGAGCTTGCTCCCAAATCTTTAGCTATACAACGGCCAGTTGCGACAACTTTGTTTGTATCAGCGCCGCTACAAGGTTTCTATATCGTATTAAAACCTGCTATTTGGGTATTGAACGGATTGGCCACCATTATTTTGAAGCCTTTTGGAATCAGTACTTCTGGCGGTCATGAGTCATTGCACAGTAATGAGGAGTTACAGTACTTATTGGAGCAGGGCAAAGAAAGTGGAGCGCTAGAAGATAACGAGCACGAGTTGATCAAGAATGTTTTCGATTTCAATGAGCGTGTAGTTAAAAATATCATGGTGCCGCGTACCAAAATTTCCGGTATTGAGCTTGATGCTTCTAAGGAAGTAGTGGTAGAGAAGATCATTTCTGAAGGTTATTCCCGTATGCCGGTTTACGATGAAATCATTGATAAGATTGTAGGGATTATCCACGCAAAGGATGTGTTGCCTTTGCTGGCAAGCAATCAAGATTGGTCGTTAGCAGATATCATCAGAAAGCCTTATTTCGTTCCAGAAACAAAGAAAATTAACGACTTACTAAGTGAGCTTCAACAAAAGCGTATTCAGATTGCCATTGTACTTGATGAGTTTGGTGGTACGGCAGGTATGGTAACGCTTGAAGATATCGTAGAGGAAATTGTTGGGGAGATACAAGATGAGTATGATGAGGAGAAACCAATTGTAGAGAAAATTAGCGATACCGAATTTGTGGTAAACGCTTACGCTACGGTTTACGATGTAAATGAGCATTTGCCACACGACTTGCCCGAAGATGAAGATTTTGACACGGTAGGTGGTTTGGTATCTCACGCTTTTGGTAAAATACCTGAAGTAGGCGATAGGGAAGAGTGTTATGGTTACTTGTTTACTATCCTTAAAAAAACCGAACAGAATATTGAAACGGTGAAGTTGGAGATTGTGATCAATAAAAGCGATATGTTGGATATCCATTAAAAGGGTTAACTGTCGAATCGTTTAAATTGGTTAATTGCCGTTTTACTTTTTAATTTTGACTTTTAACATTAAGGATGCATTTGTTCTACACGCCTGATATTGCCTCAGATACCTACACCTTAAACGAGGAAGAAAGTAATCATTGTAATAAGGTGTTGCGTTTAAAAGTTGGCGATATCGTACATTTAATTGATGGTATCGGCGGGCTTTATGAAGCAAAAATCCTTGAAATATCAAAACGGGCAGTTAAGCTGCAGGTAATTAGCAAGCAATCGGAATTCGGCAAGCGCAATCACCATCTTCATATCGCCATTGCGCCAACTAAAAATATGGATAGGTTGGAATGGTTCTTAGAAAAAGCTACCGAAATAGGTATTGACGAAGTTACCCCTTTGATCTGCGACCGTTCTGAAAGAAAAGTGGTGAAGGAAGAACGTTTAGAAAAAGTAGTCACTTCTGCAGTAAAACAATCATTAACAGCTTACCATCCAAAAATTAATGCAGCCATTTCATTTAAAAACTTCTTTAAACAGACATCTGACGAAGTTAAAATGATAGCACATTGCCTAGATACACAAAAGCAGGCCATTGTTGATGTCATTGTTCCGCATCAAAAATACTTGATTTTAATTGGTCCAGAAGGCGATTTTAGTCCCGAAGAGATAGAACTTGCTTTGCAAAGCGGATATAAACCAGTAACTTTAGGTGATACACGCCTTCGTACAGAAACTGCTGGGTTAGCTGCATGCTTCGAGGTGAATTTTATCAATAGACAATAATGAAGTGGTCATTTGCTAGTGTACGGTTATCAGTTACCAAAACCATCAATTGCGTTTCTCTTAACCACAGGATAGTTAGGTGTGCCGTGGCTTTGGCGTTCTTGCTATTAACATCGTTCACGGCGCCACCAACGTACAAATTAGGTAAGCTCAAATATGCAGGGGGTGGCGATTGGTATGCCAACAGGACCGCGTTGCCAAATCTTATCGCATTTTGCAATAAATATATCGCTACTAACTTTGTTGCCGACGAGGCAATTGTTGATGTTGGAAGTGCAGAAATTTTCAACTATCCGTTTGTGTATATGACTGGCCACGGCAATGTATCGTTTAATGCGCAAGAAGTTGCTAACTTGAGAAAATATTTAGTTGGCGGTGGTTTTCTTCACATTGATGATAATTATGGCTTAGATAAGTTTATCAGGACGCAAATGAAGAAAGTTTTTCCTGAGCTTAATTTTGTTGAGTTGCCGGCTAATCACCCGATCTACAATCAAAAATTCAAGTTTCCTAACGGTTTGCCGAAAATTCATGAGCATGATAATAAACGGCCTCAAGGTTTTGCATTGATTTATCAGGGCCGGGTAGTTTGCTATTATACTTATGAGTGCGATTTAGGCAATGGGTGGGAAGATTATGGCACGTACCCTTCGGATACGCAAGAAAGTAGAGCTAATGCGCTAAAAATGGGCGCTAATTTAATTCAATATGCTTTAACTAATTAACATGAATAAAGTAACCGTTAACAATAATTTGGAGTATAACATTGAGATGGTCAATGGGGCACTGAGCATAAATGACAAGCCGATGGAATTAGATGTGCTAAAGCTAAATGATAGCACTCAGCATATCATCTACGATGGACGGTCCTATAACGTAGAAGTTGTAGAATTCGACCGCTTGGAGAAGCTGGCTAAAATTAAGGTCAATGGTAATGTTTATCATGTTAATGTTTCCACACAACTTGATCTTTTGCTGAAACAATTGGGGATGGAAAACCTTAATTCCAATAAAATAGCACAGCTTAAAGCGCCAATGCCCGGGTTGGTATTAAACGTTTTAGTAGGTGAGGGGCAAGAGGTGAAAAAGGGCGATAGTTTGTTAGTTTTAGAAGCGATGAAAATGGAGAATATCATTAAATCTCCAACCGATGCAACAATAAAAAAAGTGGAAATATCAAAAGGAGATAAAATCGAAAAGAATGCTGTACTAATTCATTTCAGCTAAATTTTCAATAGATGATAAACGAGAAAGGCTTCCAATTTGGAAGCCTTTCTCGTTTATGTTTAATGTTACTGAAACAGCAACTCCTTATTTAACCTTAAATGGTTTAGCAGGTTTGTTTCTAAATTGCGGCTTGCCAGCAGATTTAACCTCTGGAGCTCCTAACATCGTCATTGCGCAACGGAAGCCAATATCGGCAGTAGACTCATCCTCTTGTAAAAATCTTCTTGCTGCAGGATTAAGCCACATTGCTTGGTCATTCCAAGAGCCACCTTTGTACACTCTTGATTTGTTGTTGTATAAAGTAATAACTTCTCCGTTGGATAAATTCTTCTCTTCATCCTTAAAACCTCGTTGGTCAGCTTTGTAAGTGGAATCTACATATTTAGATTGCAGTTGAGCCCATGATTGCTTTACTCCCGAAGCAGCAGGTTTCATTACAGGTCGGCCTTTGCCGTCTAACTTAATCACACTTGATTGAGGATCCCTTTCTTTATCTGAATATTCATTTCCTCTAAACGGATTAAGTCCTTCAGTTGCCTCAAAAGTGTTCAATCTGTACACATCCTGTACCCACTCATTCACGTTTCCAGCCATATTGTAAAGGCCAAAATCATTAGGTGTAAAACTACGAACAGATTGAGTAATACTTCCTTTATCGTTAAGTGAACCGCCAACACCCATGTAATCCCCTTTTCCACGTTTAAAGTTAGCTAGTATCATTCCTCGAGTTGATTTTTTAGGCGAAGCGATACCTAAGCCGTTCCATGGGTAAATTTTCTTTTCGTTAATGTTCGCATATTGTGTATTACCTATTAACCCAAGGGCTGCATATTCCCACTCAGCTTCTGTTGGCAAACGGTAGGGTTGGAAAATTTCACCATCTTCTAACCTAACATTTCTTAATGCTTTTCCTTTACCGTTAGGATTAGTTGTTGCGCTAAGGTCGAGAGGAGCATTTTTTCCTGTGTCCTTAATCTGACCATTAAGATAGGCATCCGTATTGTAAATCATATCTGACTTTGCTCCTGCGTTAGCGTTAGCATTAGCACCTTTTCCGGCAGGTTTGTTCAGCTCTCTAAAAGGCGTCATAATACCTTTTTGTCTTAGAATAAATTCATTCACTCTATCGGTACGCCAAACGCAATAATCCGAAGCTTGTAACCAGCTAACACCTACTACGGGGTAGTCTCCGTAAGCTGGATGTCTTAAGTAGTTGTTAACGTATGGTTCATTATACGAAAGCGGCTTTCTCCAAACCAAAGTGTCTGGAAGAGCTTCGTAGTAGTACTCAGTTAATTGTGGTTTGCCTCTAAATGTTGTTTTAATCCAGTGAAGGTATTCCAGCCAATCAGTGTTAGAAACCTCAGTTTCGTCCATATAGAATGAACTAACTGTTATTTGGCGTTTGTAGTTATAGGCAGACATATCCTGTCCCGGAACATCCACTGCACTGCCGCCCATAATAAACTCACCACCTTCTATTTCTATTAAACCAGGTCCTGGTCCTCTTTTAAAGTTCTTTTTTACTTCGAAACCACCATTTTCACGTTGGTTATAAGCATAGCCCGTTTTTTCGGAATAGGCACCGCCTTTAGAGCCGCCACCACCGCATGAGCTTAACGCCCCAACGCCAAATAATGATACGACAACGTATAAGTAAATTCTATTCATATATTGCAAATTGCACTTTAGTGGATAAAAATACACAAAAAAAGATTGTGATTTCAAAAATCTTCTTTCTTTGGATAAAAAAAATATAAAAGCCTTTTATTGTGTAGTTTGGAAATAATTATTGTTTGTTCTTTAAGCATGCTTAACGATTAAAGAAAAGTTATATTGTTAGTAGTTATTAAAAAAAATAAAACCACGGAAAAAATTGCCCAAGTTGAGGCTCTTTAATAGAAATTTTTGATGTGTGCGCTAGTCAATTAGTGTCCTTAAGAACCATATAGCCTCGCTTTAAATTAAAAAGTGATAAAGCATAATAATCTATGACATTGAACGTTTAGCATGCAGAAATTCAAACAACCTGTGAGATACTTTTTGAAATTAACAAACACTATGTTAAATTGCGCTGATTAAACGGTTTATGATGAAATTGAAATCCCTGAGCTGGGCCTTGATGCTTTTTTTGTTTTTCGCAGGAAATAAAGTTTTAGCTCAGCAGACTTCCGGTAGTAGTACCTCGCAAACAAATGGTATTTATCCCTATGTACCTTTTTTATTGATTACACCTGATGCCAGAGCTGGTGCCATGGGCGAAGCCGGTGTAGCGGTTATGCCTGACGGAAATGCAATGAGTATAAATCCGGCTAAGCTTGCCTTTTTGGAAAGACCTTACGGCGTTAGTTTGTCTTACAGTCCGTGGCTAAAGAACTTGGTGCCAGATATTAACCTTGCTTATTTAAGTGGTTTCTATCAAGTAGACGAACGTACAGTGATTGGTGCTTCGTTAAGATATTTTTCTTTAGGAGACATTGCTTTTACCGATGAAAATGCAATTACACAAGGAAATTTTAACCCAAATGAGTTGGCATTTGATGCTACATATTCTCGCAAATTTGGTGAAAATTTCTCGCTTGGCACTTCAGCTAGATTTATTCGTTCGAATTTAACTCCAGGTTTGGGAAGCGGTAGCCAGCAGAAGGCGGGCACTGCAGTTGCTGTGGATGTTTCCGCTTTTTTCAAAAAACCAACCGTGTTATTCGGAAAAGATGCGATTCTTTCCGCGGGATTAAACTTATCGAATATTGGTACTAAAATGAGTTTCGCGGAAACGCAAAATAAAGGATTTTTGCCTGCAAATATGAAATTGGGTGGCGCATCAACTTTTATCATTGATGATTATAACCAGTTCACTTTTGCGCTTGACTTCAATAAGTTAATGGTTCCAACAGAGCCTGTTAGAGATACCAATGGTGAAATTATTGCAGGAAAGGATCCTAATCGTTCTGTACCGGCTGGTATTTTTGGCTCATTTGCTGATGCACCTGGCGGTTTCAAAGAAGAACTGAAGGAAATCGGCATATCTACAGGTGTGGAGTATACCTACAACCAGCAATTTGCAGTAAGGGCTGGATATTTTTACGAAAACCCTGCAAAAGGAGACAGAAGGTACCTCACTTTGGGAGGTGGATTAAAGTACAACGTATTTAACCTTGATTTCTCTTATTTAGTAGCCAATCCTCAAAATAGCCCTCTAGCTAATACATTAAGATTTTCATTAGCCTGGACCATTGATAAGGTAGTAAAGTAATGATGCGTATTAAAGTAGGTTTTGGTTTTGATGTTCACCAATTAAAAGATCATCATCCATTTGTGGTTGGAGGCGTAAATTTGGAGCATCATAAAGGCGCTTTTGGCCATTCTGATGCTGACGTTTTACTCCATGCCATTTGCGACGCCCTCCTTGGTGCGGCTAATTTAAGAGACATTGGTTTCCATTTTAAAAATACAGATCCGCAGTGGAAGGGAATTAGCAGCCTAGTGCTATTAAAAGAAACTGTGAAACTTCTCAAAGAGAAAAACTACGAGGTAGGTAATATTGATGCGATGCTCTGTTTAGAAGCACCGAAAATCAATCCACATATTCCTCAAATGCAAGAGAACATTGCAGAAGCCATTGGCATTAGTGTAGAAGATATTTCCATTAAAGCTACCACAAATGAACAAATGGGTTTTATTGGTAGGGAAGAGGGTGTAGTAGCTTATGCCGTTTGCTTGATCCAGAAAAACTAATAAGAGTAAGAGATAAAAAAAATGCCGAGAAATTTCTCGGCATTTTTTTATCAGATTAAGCTTGTTTCACAAACTGTAATTCGCCTAAAATTTTAACTTCTTCGCTTACCATTACACCGCCAGTTTCTAAGGCTGCATTCCAGGTTAAGCCAAATTCAGTACGGTTAACTTTTCCACTTAAAGTAAACCCAGCTTTGGTATTTCCCCAAGGATCCGTTGCGATACCGCCAAATTCAGCATTTAATTTTACAGGTTTAGTCACATCTTTAATGGTCAAATCGCCTTTAACAATATAGTCGCTGCCATCTTTCTCAACACTAGTTGATTTAAAGCTGATAGCAGGATATTTTTCCGCATCAAAGAAATCACCGCTTTTCAAGTGACCATCTCTATCTCCATTGCCAGTGTCAATTGAGCTGATGTCGCCTGAAAAAGAAATTGACGCATTGGTAAAGTCTTCACCTTCCGATTCAAGTTCTGCACTGAAAGATTTAATGCTTCCAGTTACGGTAGTAATCATTAAGTGTTTTACTTTAAACTGTAATTCGCTGTGGGTTGGGTCTAACGCCCATTTAGTTGTTGCCATAATATTTTTATTTTGTATGATTTCTATTTAATAACACAAAGTTAAGGCAAGCTGTTTAGCGAAGCATTGATGTATGTTAAGTAATTAATTTGGTTCATTGGCTCACTAGTTCACTAGCTCATTGCCCAATCAGTTAGTCAAATAGCCAGTTCAAGCAGTTAATCCATTTATTTGAAGTGCCTTTTAGCCAAATCTTTACGCACCCTGCTTAATGACTCTGGTGTAATTCCTAAGTAAGAAGCAATCATCCACTGTGGTACACGTAACGTTAAACTAGGATACAATTTAATGAAATCAAGGTAGCGTTCTTCAGCAGTGGCGCTTAATAACATGTTGATTCGCTTTTGCATAAACCGAATGGAATTATGCAGCATCAAAATATTCAGTTCTAAAATCTCGGGAATTATGTTTTTCATGGCAGGGAAAAAGTCGCCCTTTACAACCACAACTTCGGTATCTTCAATGGCATCAATAAAAAAGATGGAAGGCTCATTGAAAACAGTGGTGTCCCTGTCAGATACCATCCAATCTTCTGGTGCAAATTGGATAATGTGCTCTTTGCCTTTTTCATCTACGGAATAATAGCGTAGTAAACCGCTGTTCACGAAATAGGCTTCACTTTTTAAATCGCCGGCACTAAGTAAAAACTGCCCTTTTTTAACTTGCTTGGTTTTTAAACAACTTACAGCTTCTTCAGCTTGCTGCGCTGTAATTGGCATTCGGCTTTTTAAATAGGCGGCAAATTTCTCAACCATAGCAACTATTTTTTTAAATCAGGGATTTGATCAAAGTTTGCTGCACATTTACCGCAGCCAGTGCCACAAGAATTACTTTTTGGACTAATGCTACGATACACCAACCTGCCGATATAGGCTAAGGCCAGTATAAAAATCGCTATCATCAATATGAACTGAATATCCATGTTTACAAATATAGCTTAATTGTGTAATTGCTGGATGTCAAATTGTTGGAAGAGTGTAAAAAGCAGCTTCATTTAGAAACGACTTATGGAGTATCATTCATTAAACCAACAGTACCGCCAACCCAGTCAAAATCTGCATTGTAGCGTACACCAATCATCTTTCCGCGACTTAAACGTGCCAAATTGATACAAAGCTGCGGCTCCTCGCCATCAGGCCACAAGTACATTAAGCGTATTTCTGCTTTTACGCCTCCACTTGGTGATTGCACCACTGGTTCATAGCTTACCTTTCGCTGTAATACCCAATTTTCTGGATCAGTTATCTTAGCAAGATCTTCAGGTTGAACATCAATGATTACACCCATACCGGCAAATGAAAATAGAGGTTTAAGCACGTAGTTCTCTAAATCTGTTGGAATGTCCGCTACTTCATTTAAAAACTTGGTTTCGGGAACAAATTCGCCATGCAAAAAAGGCATAGTGTACTTACTGATGCGATAAAACCAATTAGGATGTGTTATCCATTCTACTTCTAAGTCTTCCCGAGGATCAAAACCCTTGTTGAAAACGCTAGGATCATTGGCTACTTCATCAAAAATTAAACGATTGTAGATGCGTTTAATCTGCGTCTTTTCGCCTCCATCGCTATAGTAAAGTTTTTTCCCTTCTTGCGTGATATCTTCAATAGAAAGTATTTTGATGCCAATTTTACTTGCTGTAACAAAAAAATCGATTGCAGTTTTTTGATTTGGGGCATCTACGTCCATCAATACCACTTCTTTTGGATCATGAGGCCCAACAATTACTTTTTTGAGCAAGTCGCAATAACGCTGGTCATTTAATCCGTTGAAGTAGGGCGTTAGATTGGAATCAAGCTGGTAAGCTTTTTTGTAAGTATTGGCCAAATGTGCTTGAAAACCATACAATGAAGGAAAACCTTGCAACTCAATCAACATAGGTGCAATTTCTCCGTCAGCATTTTTGCACAGTCCAAAATCAAAGGTTAAAAAATGTGGGTGGTCATTTTCATTGGGAACTTCCCAGTTGCCTGGAATTGATTTTTGCGTAAGATTTTTGAAGTTCGGCTGCTTAATTGTGCGGATGATTTCATCTCCAGCCCTTATCAATTTCTGCTTTAAATCGTCAGGAATAAACAATGGCGATTCGGCTACCCGGAAAGTGATTTTGGGGTAATCTTCATCCAACTGGCTTAAGAAATTTTGATATTTTCCTTCGCTAAAGTTACCGTTGAATGTTTTTCTGTGGCTCGTTGTCATGGTAATTGCGTTGTTGGTTTCGTCATTGCGAGGTACGAAGCAATCTTAAAGCATTTCAGTTTTGATGAGATCGCTTCTCCGAATTATCGGAGCACGCTGTACCTCGCAATGACGGTTGTGCTGCCTAAACTGCTTGTAGGGTATTGATGGCTTCATCTAAAAAATTAGGTAAAATAACACTTTGGGTAAGCATTATTCTATCAGGGTTTTCTAAACTGCCAATCATGTCATCATATTTTTCCTTACCATGATTTTTAATGATCAGGTCCATTTTTTCCTGTAATTCCAAATACATTTTCATACCAACCGGATCTGCTTCGGGATGGAATTGCGTGCCAATCATGTAAGGCGAGAAACGGATGGCCATCATGCAGCGTTCTAGGTCTACATGAGGTCTTTCCTTTTCTATTGCCAATAATTTTGCGCCCATTTTGTCAAATACCACTTGGTTCGGTTGAACCACTTGCCAATCTCTACTATCTACTGAAAAAAATGGATTAGGTAATCCGTTGAAAACTTTTTCTTTTGATCCATCAGCGGTCATCGTAATTGGGAAAATGCCAAATGCATTTGATTTGCGCTGGATTACTTCCCCTAAAGCATATTTCCTACAGGCCAGCTGGAAAGAATGGCAAATTAAGAAGACGTGTTTCTTTTCGTTATGGATCAAATTGAAATCATCTATCCTATCCAGTAAATCGAAAAAATCCGATTCCCATTGCTGCCCTTCGCCATCGTAAGGATTGCCGGGCCCACCACTAGAGATGTAGATGTTGTAGCTTAAATCTGGAACTTCATTTTTTTGTCTGATGTCAAACACATCTACTACTAAATCAAGTTGGTGATGGGTTTTGTATCGATGTAAAATTTCGTGTATGCCCCTCATTCCCTGGTTAGGGAACCCATTATTCATGTCTATAACGGCTATCTTTATGCTATTTAAATCGCTCATTTTTATTTTGCACCAATTAAGGTTTGCGTTGTGATGTAATCCACTACCGATTCGTAGCTTTTGGTTTGCTCATAAACAGCCAATTGCCGATCGGCGCCGGTGCCATTCGCTAAAATTTGGTGTACATAGTTAATGTCCTCGCGGCTGCCTAACTCATCTACTACATCATCAACAAAGTCTAATAATTCGAGCACCAAATTTCGGCAATTTACTTCCATTTCTTTACCAAAGTCTATCAAATTTCCGTCAATTCCGTAACGTGCCGCCCTCCACTTATTTTCATTAATGAGTGCCCTGCTGTAGGAAATGAAGTTTAAATTCTGTAAACGCAATTTGTAAAGTTTAGCGCATAAAGCTTGAAATAAGGCCGTGAAAGCCATTGTTTCGTCAATTAGCATGGGGCAATCACATACCCTAAACTCAATAGTTTCAAAAAATGGATGTACCCTGATATCCCACCATATCTTTTTGGCATTGTCAATACAGTTGGTTTTGATGAGAAGCTTAACATAATTATCGTAATCCTCAATGCTATTGAAAATATCAGGAATTCCGGTGCGTGGAAATTTATCGAACACTTTGGTGCGGAAAGACTTGTAACCAGTATTTCTTCCTTCCCAAAAAGGGGAATTGGTAGATAAGGCAAACACATGCGGCAAAAAATAGCGCACTTGGTTGGCAATATGTACGGCTAATTCCCTAGATTGAAAACCCACGTGAACGTGCAGTCCAAAAATAAGATTGGATCTGGCCGCTTCCTGCAGCTCGTTCACAATTTCGTTGTACCTCGGGTGCTCTGTAATGAGCTGTTTCTCCCAATGGGAAAACGGATGGGTCCCGGCCGCACCAATACGTAGTCCCTGCTCGCCAGCAAGTTGAGCCACAGTGTAACGCAGTTGCGAAATTTCCTGCCTCGCTTCGGTAGTGTTCCTGCATATCCCGGTTCCTACTTCCACTACCGCTTGATGCATTTCTGCCTTCACCTGGTCTTTATGGATTTTTTGAGCAGCCTCTACAATTTTTTGGTCGTGTGACGTTAGTTCCCTTGTTACGGGATCAACAATCATGTATTCTTCTTCTATCCCTAAGGTAAACTCATTCATAGATAGTCAAATTGGTTTTATTTGGTTGATTTTTTAGTTGCTGTTTTTGCTGTCGCCTTTGGTTTGGCCGCTGGTTTAGCTTTCGCTGCGGCTTTAGGTGCTTTGCCTGTTAAAGGAGTTCCTGCAGCACTACTTTTTACATAATTGCCCCAAGTGAGGTTGTTTTTGCCAAATTCTTGTTCCAAGGCTTTTTCAATGGCATAATTTGCTGCGGTTTCCACCACCCATTCAAAATTTTCAGCGCCTACACTTTCAAGTGCCGCATCTGGAGCTGGGTTGCAAAAGTCGATGGCTATTGGTACACCATTGCGCACAGCGAATTCTACTGTATTGAAATCATAACCTAAATACTGGTTTAGTTTCAAGGTATATTCTTCGATGGTTTTTAGTAGCTTTTCGCTCGGTTTTGGACCATCAACTACATAGCGCAAATGATGCGGGTTGCGTGGTTCGTACTGCATGATGCGCACATGTTTTCCACCGATACAATAACATCTAAAATACTCTTCGAAAATAATTTCTTCCTGAAGCATCATTACAGTTTGCTTTGTTTCGCTGTGTTTTTCGAAAAACTCTTCCTTACTACGCAGTTTATAGACTTCTTTCCAGCCGCCACCATCAAAAGGTTTCATGTAGGCAGGGAAACCGGTATATTCGAAAATTGCATCCCAATCAAAAGGCATTACCAAGTTGGAAAATGATTGTTCGTTGGTGTCGTCTGGGTGCTCCCTCGAAGGAATCAGTGCTGTTTTAGGTACGGGAACACCAATGTTTTCCGCCAAGGCGTTGTTAAAAAACTTTTCATCGGCACTCCACCAAAACGGATTGTTAATTACTGCAGTGCCGCCCATGGCCGCATTTTTTAAATAGGCTCTGTAAAACGGAACATCTTGAGAAATTCGATCTATGATTACGGCATATTCAGGTTGTTCAGCTTGAAAAACTTTATCAATTTTTACAAATTCGGCTGTAATTCCGGCAACTGCTTTTTGATTTACTCGATCTACAAAAGCTTGAGGGAATGAACGCTCTTGGCCAAATAAGATTCCTATTTTCTTCATTGGTATATTATGTTTTTAATTATTGTTGTAACGTTTAAAGTTGTAATGTTTTTTAATGCTGACAGGCAGCTGAATCCTAATACTTGACCGCGTTATAGTTGGTAAATATATTCTGGGAACATGTCTCGCCATATCGGCCAATCGTGGTCTGCGTTCTGTCGGATATCTAACCAATGGTCAATGCCTTTTTGGTGCAAAATTCCAGATAATCTTTCATTGTCTTGTCGGCAAATATCACGGTCGCTAGCTCCTAGAACAATTTTTAACTCCCAAAGTTCTGGGTTGATGTTATTTGGCAAATAATCAACTGGATTATTGAAATAAACATCATTGTTGTAAAAACCATCTAGCTGTCCTGTAATGTCAAAAGCGCCGCTCATGCTGAAAATATGGCTTACCGCCCAAGGATGTCTGAAGCCAAAATTAGCCGCATGGTAACCACCAAAACTGCATCCAGCGGTAATTACTTTGGAACGTCCAGTTTCATTTTTCGCTAGCGGAAGCAGCTCTTCCAACAGATATTTGTCGTACCAAATGTGATTTTTTACCCTGTCTGCTGGATGAATGTTTTTATTATACCAACTCAAAGCGTCAACACTATCGGGGCAGTAAACTTTGATTTTCCCTTCGTTAATAAAGTTCGCTACGGCATCAATCAGCTTGAAATCCTTATTTTCATAATAGCGGCCCATACTGGTTGGAAACAAAATAACTGGATGTCCGGCATGACCAAAAACCAAAGTCTCCATGTCTTTATTGAGACTAGGGCTGTACCATTTTTGTAGTTCTTCTCTCATGGGCAATGGATTTGTTTTATCAAGATAAGTAAATCATTTTCAACGCACAAAAAATATCTTACAAATATTTAAAAACACAAATTCAATAATCGGGTTGCCTGTTTTTTGAGTTATTGGTAACTTTGCACTTTAATTGAGATTGAAGCGCAGGAGCTTCGTCTTTCTGTAAATTTAAACTTGTCGTTATTAAAACTGCCTACCAACTCAAATCTAAATCGCTGCAACGTACTGTTGACATAGAAGTGTATATGCCTGA
The DNA here is from genome assembly GCF_965249885.1 of Pedobacter sp. Taxonomy (GTDB): domain Bacteria; phylum Bacteroidota; class Bacteroidia; order Sphingobacteriales; family Sphingobacteriaceae; genus Pedobacter. Next base: position 2,188,531 of record NZ_OZ252254.1, read on the forward strand.
AAACCTACTTGGTAATGAGGTGCTGCATCTACTTTTAGTTAACGATGGACAGGACTTAGCGCAAATGCAACTAGAAGAAAGCTTGAAATCTCTTTATGCCAAATGGCTGATAGAACCTGTGGTTGCCGTTGGAATTAAGGCCGGAGAAGATCGTTTGCAGGAGTATGGCGTAGCAAATCAGCTTGATTTTAAAAAGAGAGGAAGTAAATCTCATTTATATACGGACTTTGTACTTAACGAGCTACTGCCTTTTTTACAGAAAGAAATAGGTAAGCCCATCAATGGTAAAAAGGCCTTCGCCGGATTTTCATTAGGTGGTTTAACTGCTTTTGATGTGGCCTGGAACCATAGTGATATCTTCGATGTGGTAGGCGTTTTTTCGGGTTCTTTTTGGTGGCGTAGAAAAGATTTGAGTGAAGGCTACACCGATAGTGACCGAATTTTGCATCAAATGATAGCTGATTCCAAAGGAAAGCCAAACCTGAAATTTTGGTTAATGACGGGAACTGAAGATGAGAAAGCAGATAGAAATCAAAACTTTATCATCGACTCCATAGATGACACCATTGATGTAATTAAAGAGCTAGTTAAAAAGGGCTACCAGCGCCCAGATGATATTTTTTACTACGAGATGGTTGGTGGTAAACACGATGTGCCAACTTGGGGCAGGGCTTTTCCTAAGTTTTTGGAATGGGCATTTGCGAAGAGGACATCTTTCTAATTTATATTTCACTAGCTCAAGTAGGACTAACGGATAAATGTTTATTTGGATTAAACCTAATGGGTTTTTTCTTCTCCAAGTAAGTATTAAACGACTTTTTCTATGAGAAGAATTTACCTTTTAGCGCTACTTTCTTTAGCTGCATTTTTATCTTGTTCTAAACACAGTACCGATACAGCTCCGGTAGAAACAGATGACGATTTACTGGGGCCAATTTCTAGGCCACAAAGCGGATATGGTGCGGAAGGCACTTACACCGTAGCTACCGTAAGTTTCGCTAGCCCAACTTATACGGGCAAGCAAGTCACTATTTTTTATCCAAAGGAAGTTTCAGGGCCAAGGCCTGTGCTATTTTACTCGCATCCTTATGGCGGCGAGGATGTGAACTATAACTTAGGCCTCTATCAGTTCATCGCTAAAAAAGGTTATGTAGTTGTTTTTGCGCCTTATCCAACAACGGGGGTTGATATTGATTCGAGGTATAATACACTGTGGCAAAGTTTCAAAAAAGCAGTAACAGATTATCCGCAGCTTATCGATACCAAAAAAGTTGGTTTTGTGGGACATTCCTTTGGTGGTGGCGCATCTTTTGGCTTGGCTTCAAAAGCATTTAGTGAAGAGGGCTGGGGCCAAAATGGAAGGTTTATATTTGCCATGGCACAATGGTACAGCTATTGGTTAAACGATACGCAGCTGAAGGGTTTCCCTGCCAACACGAAACTGCTTACGCAAGTGTACGATGATGACGATACCAACGATCATCGCATGGCTATCGATATTTTTAAAAACTGCAATATTGCCAACGCGGAAAAGGATTTTGTGTTGGTGAAATCAGCATCCATTAATGGCTACAACTACGTGGCGGATCATGTTTTGCCGAGTACGAGAACTGGGATAGATGCTTATGACTATTATGCCGTTTACCGATTGTTGGATGCCATGATTGACTACAGTTTTAACGGAAATGCTGCGGCAAAAGATGTTTGCTTAGGTAATGGCTCGGCAGCGCAAATTACCATGCCAAGCTATAAAGGCGTTGCGTTACCTTCGTTAGTAGTTAATGATAATCCATCGGCGGCTTATCCGCAAAGCAAATACCTTTTTAAATGTGCTTCTTTAGATAACCCTCGCTTGGGAAACTGCCAATAAACGAAGATTTGGATCGATTAGATCTTACCCATCACATACATGTTTTCCATGGTAGGGGTAGGGCTGCCGCCACGTTTTTCAAGTGTGATAGCGAAAGCTTGGGCTGCATTGATTACGGCCATTTTTTGCATTTCCTCTTTGGCTTGTTGGTCATATACACCTAAGCTTACCGGTTTGCCATCTACAATGGCCCATAACTGGTATTGTTGGTTTTCTGGTGCAACAGGCATATTTTCCAAAGTTAAATACACTTGTTTTGATTTTTCCTCCATGTATACCATTGCCTTCATGTCAGGATGTTTTTCAACACCTAACAAGGGCACTGTTTTTACGGTAGGATCATTAGCCATATCCCATCTACTTTTTAAGTTCTGATAAGCGATGGTGTTGTTTTTTTGCTCAGTAATTAAAGAAGCTAACTGCTCCTGTGTAGCCTTTTGATTATTGCTTAAATAAAAATTAAATGCTACACTGGCCACTAATAAAATACTTGCCGCTACCGCAAACCAATTGAACGTTTTATTTGGGCTTACGGTATTTTGTGGTGGGTACAGCGGAATGCTGGCAACTTCTTCTTCCTCCTGTATTTGTTGAGGCACGGTTACAGATTGTGGTTTTTCAGCCCCTTCCTCAGAAATTTTGGCCCAAATGGTCGATTTTAATTCGGCAGGTGGGGCAATAGCTTGTTGAGAGGCAAAGTCTTCCAGAGTACTTTGAGCCTCCAAAATAGCTTGCCTAACCTCTGGATTATTTTTTTGTACGCATTCCAAAATGCGAACTTCTTCCTCAGAGGCTAGTCCCATTACGTAGGCTTCGATAATGCCTGATGCTATGTACTCTTTAATATCCAATGTTACCTGTGGTCTTTTAACAATCTTTTTAATTCAATGAGGGCGTTTCTAGTTCTTGTTTTGATAGTTCCAATTGGAATATCAAGCCTTTCGGCAATTTCTTGTTGTGTATAACCTTTAAAATAGGCTAAATCAATCAGTTCTCGCCAATCTTGCTTAATTTGAGCCAAAACATCTTTCAAACCAATGTGGTCAACATTTGCCGTAGTTGAGTACTGATTACTGTCATTTACGAAATCTGGAATACTTTGGTTTTTTTGTTCGTTCTGAAACCCTTTGGATCGTACATAATCTATGGCCGTATTGCGTGCCAAGTTGATCATCCAAGTGTATAAACGGCCTTTCTCTGCGTCGAACTGAGCAATGTTTTTCCAAATTTTTACAAAAACATCCTGTATCACTTCATCGGCATAGTCTTTTGAAGCTACCACCCTGGTAACAACCCCATATATCGCTGCCGAATAATTATCGTAGAGATAATTAAATCCTCGTTCGTCCTGCTGAAGCAGTAACGAAACAATTTCTTGTTCAGAAAGCTTTACCTGAGTGTTCAAAAATAAAATTGCTTGTGACAAAAATATAAAATTGTATGATAGTTGAAACAAATAAAATCTGTTTTTGATTGGTGTTCGTAAATAAAAATAAAATTAAAGCAATGAAGACAATCATAAAACAATGCTTAGTGCTACTGTTGGTTAGCACAGCATTTGCCGTTTTTGCGCAGCAGAAGGCCAAAAATCCATATTATTCTCGTACGGCTACCAATAAAATTAAAGTGGGCAACGCAGAATGGAAAAAAATTTTATCACCCGATTTATACGCTGTGGCAAGAGAGGGTGCTACGGAAAAAGCGTTTACTGGAAAATATAATACGTTTAATCAACGAGGCACTTACTATTGTGCAGTTTGTGGTAACAGGTTGTTCCGTTCGGATTCGAAATTTGAAAGCAGCTGCGGATGGCCTTCCTTTTTTGAACCCGGAGCAAAAGGTAGTGTAGTATATAAGGAAGACTTATCCTATAATATGGTACGTACCGAAGTATTGTGCGGAAGATGTGGTTCACACCTAGGTCACGTATTTGATGATGGTCCTAAGCCAACTGGAAAAAGATACTGCATGAATTCTATTAGCCTTGATTTTGAGGCAGATCAGACTAATCCTTTCAAAAAAAATTAAAAATAAAAAACCAAGCAACTATCGGTTTCCGTAAATGTGAGAAAAACAATTTAATCCATCAAAAAAATTAATAGTATGAAAAAGTTATCAAAAATTGTAGCCTTAGGCGCATTGTCATTAGCAGTAATGTTTGTAGGAAATGATGCTTCGGCTCAAATGTCAAAAGAAAAAACAGTAATGGTTGGCGGAGCTCCAATGTACCCTTCAAAAAACATTGTTGAAAACGCAGTTAACTCAAAAGATCACACTACTTTAGTTGCAGCGGTAAAAGCAGCAGGTTTGGTAGAAACATTATCATCAAAAGGACCTTTCACTGTTTTTGCACCAACTAATGCTGCGTTTGACAAATTGCCAAAAGGCACAGTAGAAACTTTGGTTAAACCAGAAAACAAAGCGATGTTAACCAAAATTTTAACTTACCACGTATTGGCAGGAAACTATAGCTCTAAAGCGGTTTGGGCTGCAGTTAAAAAAGGAAACGGTAAAGCAACAATGAAAACCGTACAAGGCGAAAACCTTACTTTTTGGTCAAAAGGTAAAGATTTATACGTAAGAGATGCAAAAGGTAATGATGCTAAAATCACTATCGCTGACGTAAACCAATCTAATGGCGTAATCCACGTAATTGACACTGTGTTAATGCCATAGTTTTTCATTTTTGATTGTTATATAGCAAAGCCTCGGACTTAGTTCGGGGCTTTTGCTTTGGTGCACTTTTTAAAAAATGAAAATATTTTTCTGCTCATGCAATAAAGGTAATTCAAATGAGTTTATATATCTGAGAGCGTTAATTTAGATGGCGGGGACAAGGTGGTATGCCGAGTCCCCGTTTCTTTTTAATGATTTTTTTGGTGGATATTTTAGGCGCAATTTACTTGAGGGCTTTTAAATCACTAGCTAATAACTCATAGTCGTGCTTTAAGTGATTTTCTGAAAGAAAGCGACAAAGTTCTTCCAGTCTTTTTTTATTGTTGTAACGTAAACGCCAAAATAGTTTCTTTTGGCATTCAGCACAAAGTCTGTTGGGCTGCAGGTCTAATTCCTTTAAACTGTTGCCGCCATTCATTACACAGGCAGATACAGCGCAATGGCTGATGCTAAACATGTGGCCAATTTCATGACTTGAAACGCTCAATAGTCTGCGTAGGAATGTTGAACTTTCACTTCTATTTAAATCCGCACTTTGTAGCCGATAAATTGAGCTTACACCAACTCTGTTCTGATAAGATGCCAACCCGAAAATGTAATTCCAATTGTTTGATGGGTACAAATCTTTAGCGGTAAATGCCATAAGGGCATGTGCATTTTTAGGTACTTGCTGCATTAAAACGGAGTCTAGCAGGTATGGCGCCAATAATTGAAAATGGTTATCTCTTAATCGTTTGGCGCTATTGGGAATATCACTATCTGTATCTACTTCTAATAGCACTGTTTTTGTTTGAAAAAAGATGCTCAAATATAGCCTAGTAAGTTCAAGCGCCTGTTCCTGCGGAAAGGTAAATTTGCCAATGGGTTTTAAGTAAATGGTATTGCGATTTGTATCTATATTTTTAATCGATTGCATACGGTAGCTTTCAAAGGTTTGAATAGCCTCTTTATGTTCAAACCGCCATTCACCTTTTTTAGCAGTAGATAATTTAACGTCATTATTTGCTATGGCAGAGAAGTAATGCTTTTCGGCTGCAATCGCCGGGTTTAATTTATTTGAATTGTTGCAACTGCTAATGATAATTAAAGCTATAAAAATTGAAGCTGCTTTGTTCCGGCTAAGGCTATTGATGAAAGGGAAATTAATAGAACTCATTTTAATTTTTATGCCTTATCGTTTCTTTTTACAATTATGGCGGGTAAAACTCGTTAAAACAGACTTAGCATGCAACTGCTAATTGACTAGCGTTTATACCTCGGCCTTTTTATTACCTGACAGCAATAGCCATTTTTATCAAGTGGTTGAGCGAGGTAAATTCCATTTTCCTTTATATCTTCTTTTTTAGTGAGTAGGCTGTCGAAAAGCAGCCTACCTTTTTTGATTTCGTAAAATTTAGAAGGATGGTAGTACATAGAATCCGGGTGTGGGTGCTTTTCCGATAAGTCGAAACCGCCGTATTCCAAAAATCCATCTCCATCAATGTCAGTAAAGGGTTTGGTTTTGCCTCCCGGTTCATCATTGAAAACGCTTGAAGACAGATAAGTCATTTTTTTGTTTTTGATATCAATGGCATAAGCGGATATATAATCTAAGTTTGGTCGCCCATCACACTCCATAAAAAGTAGAACATTGCCATTTTCGGCAATTACCTTGCTGTATTTGCTACTGTCGACAAGATAGTTGGTTGTGTCTGTATATATTTTTTCATTATTCAGATAGAAGGTTTGATGGTAATTTGAATGGTTCACATATTCCCTTTTAATAGTGATTTCATGCAATGTGTCAATTCTTAATTTAAAAGAGTAAACGCTGTCGGTTTTTAGACTTGTTTTTGATTCTTGTATTTTGCCAGTATTTGGTTGCGATTGTTCAATTGGTTTTTGTAATCTTCCGCAAACTGTTAAGCCCAATAAAATTAAAACTAGGATAGATCTCATATCCTAAATTAGGGCTATTATTTATTTTTCACACGTACAGATTTAAAAATTTTTAAAGCCATTTCTTGTTGCTTGGCAGTTAAGGAGCTGCTGTACATTGATAGGGCTAAACTTTGTGTGTTTAAATTATCGCAGTTCAACTTCTTTAAATAAATTGAGGCGGTACCTTTCATTGGCGCTTTTGTCCACACTACTTTTTTGTAGTGATGATCCACCGTGTCAATCAGGAAATTTAGCTGCTTAATTTCATTTGGCAAATAAATAGGATGGTTAAACTGCGTAGCCCCATGTTGGCATTTTGCAACATAATCGCAGCCTTTTCCTAGCAAACTATCTTTTAAAGTAGCAGGGCGGATCAGTAAAACTTTTACCTTTGGCAGTGTGTTTTGGTTGTACGTAATGCCGTCTTCCATAAATCTTAAACTAAGATCCTCACGCCAACTTCCGTTTTGCAGATATTCTTCGGGCGACTTTTCTAGGCTATTAGAATACATCCCGAAGTCGAAATCAAACTGCATGCTGTCATTTTTTATTTTACCGACATAGGAGTCAATACCTTTTTCAGTAACCAATTCAAAATCGCTGGGAAAATCAAATACATAATAACCAATAGTGATGGATTTCCAATCTTCTGCGCTTTGGTTTGTTGCGTTGCAGCCCAATAAAAAAATGATGGTGAGTGTTGCTACTGCAAATTTCGTTCTTTGGAGCATTGATAACATTTGGAATAAGGATTTAGCAGGCCTGTTGGATTTAGTTTAAAAATAATACTAGCAGCCAAATGATTAATGAAACTAAGTGGATGAGGAATGATAGTTTGGTTTGTTTTTTATAGCAAAAAGCATAGAGTCCATTCTTAATTAAAAGCACTGTACTAATTGGTCCTAAAAGAAAGAATGATAATAAATCTAAGCCTGGTGTACAAGGTCCAGATTTGAACTGTGCAGAATTATTCATTAGCACAATTGCTGACACTGATATGCTGTAAAACAATGTTGTCAATAAAGCATTTCTATTTTCGACTGTCATTATTAGTAGGGGAGTGTATTGTTGGTTTAAAAATAGCTTTTTGCCAGAGATTATTGTTGCTAATGTTTAAGGGTTCTTTGTAGCTTACTAGCAAGATGCTCGGCTAACCGTTCCGAAAGTTCTTCAATGTCTTTATATCTTGCTATTTGTGTTAACCAATTTGTTGGAATACTATCAAGTCCGTAAAGAAGTCCAGCGAGTGCGCCCGTAGTGTCCTTGTCTTCGCCTAAATTTACCGCTTTCAAAACAGCATCCTTATAATTGTCAGTTGTCAGCATATACCAGATGCTCGCTTCGAGCGTATGCAATACATAACCACTGCTAAAAATACACTCCTCTTTTAAGTCGTTTATATCTTGTTTCAGTAAACGGTCAAACAATGCAATCTCTGTTGCACTTATTGCTACATTTCCTAATAAGTTTTGTGTTTGAGCATAGTAGCTTTCTCTGAATTCTGTTGTTAAATATAGCGTCGAAAACAAAGCACCAATATAGTTAATGCCTAAGTAAAACGCTGCTAATGAAAAAGGCTGTCCGAAAACAGCCTTTAAATGTAATTTTGTTAAGGTTACGATGGTGGATTTTCAGCTGGAGCTAATCTAATAATAAATGGTACTTCGCCGCCGCAGCCGCTGAAGGACTCGGCATAAGCTACTGCTTGCGACCATTGCTGTGACGGAGTGCCGTAAAATACGGCGGTGTGTGTGCCACATGATGTGGTGAAACTAAATTCGCTACCTTCTTCGGTAACTGCATTAGCAGTAAAGGAAATTGCGCCAGTTAACAATACAGCGAGGCAAAAAATTAAAGATTTCTTTTTCATAATTTTAATTTTTAGAGTGAGAAATAAAACGTTATCTACTGTAAGTTAATGCTTGTAGGTCAATAACTGAAAAATGGGCGAAAAAGTCGCATTTTTGGCAATTTTTGGTCCGCTTAATTTCTGCTTTCGTCACGTGAACTATTTATGAAGGATAGGAGACCAAATAAGAAAACGATCGAAGCAAGGAGTCCGAAGTTCTCATTAAGAAGTTTTATAAATTTAAAGAAGATGTCATTTTAGAATTGGCGTATGAAAGTTGGGCTGGTTTAAATTTGAGCTTTGTTATTGGTGCAAGATCATCCTTTGCACTTCGTCCAAGGCTTAACTTGACCCCTGTTGCTATACGTACGACTAATGTTATGCTAAAAACCAAAATCTCCAGCCATTCCAGTGTTTTTTATAATAATAGCTGAAATCTTTAAATTCTAATCCAGTTTCCAAGTTATGAGCTGTCAAATAGTTTAGGAATTCATTTTCTTGGATAAATGTTATCACTTTATTGTCTGCTAGGTCATAAACAAAATACGTTCCTTCGTAATTTTCATTTGCTTCATCTGTGGCTTATTTGATCAATTTGTAAACTCTCTGAAATATCATAATAAGAACTAATAAACATGCTTCTTGTTATCTTGTTACTGTTTTTCTTCAGGTTTTCATTAAAACTACTGTTGTCGATGTATATACCTAAGTTTTCTTCAGAGATTGGAAAACCGAAAATGTCAGCAACTTTTTCCTTGTCAATAGCAGTAAAAATTACTTGAAGTCGTTTTAGTTCTTTAATTATAATTTTCCGTTCAGCACTAGTTACTGCCGTATCATTATGTTGTGCTTGAGCTGCCTTATCATGGACAACTGTTTTCTTGTCAGACTGATTACATGAATATAGTAGTCCAATTATTGTCAGAAAAATTAGACTGTGTCTCATAGCTGTTTGATTTGCTTGCGCCTAACGTTTTGCAGGTTTAAGTTGAGCCTAATTATCTGTACAACAGAACCTATCTTACTAATCTAAATAAATAACTTCAAAGTTTCGTATTAGCGCTTCGTCAAAGGCTTAACCTAAACCTGTTGTTATAAGTAGTAGAATTTATCGTTCTTCTTCTCGACATTCACTTTCAAGATTTAGTAGCCCAATATTTTCTTTAAAAACTGGAGGTATGTCGAAACTTATATATTGATTTTTACTAGCAATGTTAGTCCCTTTGAAAAATTTGTTGTTGGTAATTTCCACTTCGCCTGTAAACCAGTAGTCGAAAAAATTTACAAATTCTCTAAATTCATTATTCTTTATAATAATTGGAGTGCCAATTTCATTGTGCCCGCCAGCTTCAAAGTCAAGATATTTGTCAAAAATGCAATCTTCAATAGTCAAGCCTTTTTGGAAGTAAGAGAAATTAAATGAAGCATTGTTAAAATGACAATTTTTAAAGGTTACTGGTCTGTTGAAATAAACCATTATACAGGTGAGGTTTTCAATATCACAATTCAAAAAGGCTACCTCTTTATCCCAAATTTCTCCACCATCAATATTTAAGCTTTCTGAAACAATTAGGTTGGTTAATGGATATCCATTTGCAATAAGTGTAGAGGCAATTTTAGTTGTAATGAAATTCTTCATAATTGTAGGTCTGGCTATCGCTTAACGGTGCAGGGCTTTGCGTCAGTTGCGAACTTCAGAACTGATGATGTTCAACTAAGATAATATTTCTTGTGAAACGTGAATGTGGATTTGCCACAAAAAAATCGCACTTGCGCCAAACGGCCGTTGGCGGTTCGTGGTGTCTATTCAATTATTAGCGTCCCGTCTGCTGTTAAAATTATTTCTCCATTTTTTTCAATTTCAAGTGTTATGTTTGGTGAATTGTCTTCTCCCACAATATTTCGGTAAACTTTATAAGTGTAAATCCCATTTACAAAAGTAATAACGTGATTCCCACCGCTTCCCAGGTGTTCCCATTGGCCATTATTTAAAACCATGTCGGGCCTTGAATTTTCTTTTTCGTCAACTTTCCAAGAAGCATACCTGTATTTGTTGTTAGATAGCTCGTCAATTCGAATTAGATATTTATTTGTCTTTATTTTATAGACAGGGCTTTGAAAAGTTTTTAATGAAACGTGTAAGTTGTACCTGTCCTTAGTTATCAAATTAGTTCTATATTTTTTTTCAAAGTCACTTTGGTAATTTACGGTTGTTATTATTCCGTCAGAATTCGCCATCCACAAATCACCGTTGTCAAGCATTATTCCTCTCCAACCCACTTCAGACCATTGACTGATTTTGGAATTTGCAATTTTATCAATTAGGATTTGGTCAAAGATTTCGCTAAATCTCTTTTTAAATTCTTCTTTGTCTTTAACAGGTGGTATTGGATATTGCCTGTATAATGGGTAACTGATTTTGTTTGAAATTCTGTTAATATCTTTCTCTTTGAATAAAGTAATTACAGCTTTTATGATGTCAATTTCGTATTCTTTAAGTTCGTCACTAGTTGCTTTCTCGTCTTGAAGTGTTGAATTGTAAGCAGTGTCAATAGGTTTTTCATTTTTTGTAGTTGACTGTTTATTACTGTCCGTTTGGTTACAACCCAAAAGTAAAAGTCCAAATGCAATAAAAGTTAGTTTAATATATTTCATAACAATTTAGTCCTTTTCTCTGGTATTCGTTTAAAATGAAGGCCGACGTTTTGTGACTTTGCGCCCCCCCCCCGGCTATTGTAAATTTGCTGTTATATGGCGTTATTCTCATCTGGTTTATATATTTCTCTTAATTTGTCTGCCCATACCGAAACGTAATTGTCTGCGTAATTTTCAATTTTAGTTGTTGTAGTTTTGCTCCAATACCTTTTGTAAAAACTGTTTAGTGAGTGTCCAATTTCGTGAAGTAATAAACTTTCTAAAAAATATTTTCTAATCGTTTCTTCTGTCCATTGTAAATACCAGCCATTTTTGTCTTCCTTTAAATCTGTCGTATAACTTTTGTAAAAGTTAAGTGTCTTTTGTAATGGTTTGTTTTTTCCGAGTCTCATTTTATTGTCAGTCGGAAATGGATGTAGAACAATTAAATAAACTTTGCTACCGCAAATAAAAGAACCTTGAAAGGTGTCACCATTTACGTAATCCGTCTTTTTGATTTTCTGCAACCAAATATGTGTCAAATGGGCGGTGTGGTTTTTGGGTAGTTTGTCAAGAGTTGCTTTTATTTCGTCAGCTGTCACAGGAAAGTAGAAGTCTCTGGAAGGATTGTCAACGATATAAATTGGCGTTGCCTCGTCACTTTTTGGTGCAGTTAAATTATGTTTTCTGTTAAATATTTTGTCAGCAAGCTTTGGAAAATTTCGTCCACCCCAAACGTCACCGAACTTTCGGTTATTCTTCCAAGCTGTATGTTTTCTTGTCTGCATGGGATCGTCTTTTAAAATGTCCTACAACGGTTTGCGGCTTTGCGTACGGGCGGGTTTCGAAGTACAGAAGCTAATTTATTACTAATGTTTAATTGAAGGCTACTGTTGAATTTTGCACTTCAGCCCGCCTGAAGCAAAACCCTTGTTAGCAGATTTTTTTTGTTTTTCCACTATTGTTTTTGCGTTACTTCAGATTCTAATCTTATATTCAAAAAATATCTAACTAAAGGATGTAGTTCCATTTCATTTAGTTTCAACAATCTTCTTTTGCCAAGTCTTTTATCTAAAACAGCTAACATATTTATGATTGGACTTTTATGGTTTATTGCTTCATCAATATTTAAGTCAAGGTAAGCATAACAACAATGTGTTAAGTCATACTTCGAAAACTCTCCCTTTTCTGATAAAGTATTTTTATTTCTCTCGGTATACTTTATTTCTTCGGAGCTACCATATATAGCTGGCGTTGCAAAATGAAAATCGCTTCCATTTAAGTAAAACGAATCAGGCGTTGAGAAGTTTACGACTTCTTTTCCGTTTACTGTTATCCAACCTCTGTTGAATAGGTCAGAAACATCATATGCTGTTCCATATGAAGTTATATAAAGTTGAATTTTTTTATTCAGCTTTTTTGAAAACTTACTTTCAACGTTCTTTTTAACTTTACTCCAAATCATTCTGTCTTTTTTACGCAATTTTTCTTAAAATATCTAAGGGTTTGCGGCTTTGCGTTGTGGTGGATTTCAGAGTTCCGCACATGCGGGATCAACCTGCACTGAACTTGAATAGAAGCACAACCGTTGAACTTTGCAGTTTCCCTACGATTGCAAAGCACCCATGTAAAAGCAGCAATCCTGTTCCATCCAAAAAAGATGTAGTCTAACGTTAATTAGCTACCAAAACAATTGAAATATGGCAACAGAAATTACTGCTTTACCGAAGTTATACATTGGTATCGACATTCACAAGAAAAGCTGGTCGGTTCATATCCGAAGTGATATTAGCGACCACAAAAGTTTCACCGTTCCGGCAGACCCTTCAGTGGTTTATGATTACGTTGAGCGGAACTTTCCCGGTTACGATATAGCGCTCACCTACGAGGCTGGTTGTTGTGGTTTTAGTGCGGCACGTTATTTTATGCAGATGGGCTGGGATGTAACGGTTGTAAACCCAGCAGATGTGCCCACCAGCAACAAGCAATATTACCAGAAGACCGATAAACTTGATTGCCGTAACCTGAGCAGGCAACTATCGTTGGGCGAACTGAAGGCTATTCATATTCCAACTGATTGGGAAGACGAACTAAAAAGTCTTTTAAGGCATCGGGCTGCCATTACCCGCCAGCTTCGGTCGGCTAAAACACACATCAAGAGCTTGCTGCTTTATCAGGGCATAAAAATTCCCGAGGCCCATGACAATCCCAATTGGACCAAGTCGTTTATCGAATGGCTTAAGCACATCGAATGGCGTTCTGCTACAGGCCAGCAATGCCTAAACAGTAAGTTGCGTGTTTACGAGTTTATCTATGGCGAATATCTGGAACTGGCCAACCAGCTACGTTCACATTGCCGTAAACACCATAAACAGGATTATTATCTGCTTAAAAGTATTCCGGGTATTGGCGGTTATTTGGCCAGTGCCTTAATTGCCGAACTGGGCGATATTAGGCGGTTTGGCAACGAGGCAAGTTTTGCGAGCTACATTGGACTGGTACCGATGATGCGCAATAGCGGAGGTACAGAGAATGTGTTTGGGGTAACCCCACGTTGCCGAGGTTTGCTACGTAGTTATATTATAGAAGCTGCTTGGGTTGCCCTGCGGCTAGATCCACAGATGCAGTCCTATTACCGTACACATATTGGCAAGAACCCAAAAAGTATTGTAGTTAAGATTGCCAGAAAATTATTGAACCGTATCCTGTCGGTTATCAAAACAGGGAAACCTTATCAGATCAATCACCAAAAACCACAGGCTATGGCATAAAAAGGATATATATATAGAAAACATAATTGTTAAAAGCTCATCAAAAAACAAAATCCAGACTACAAAACATGGGTTGTGAAGCTTGATGCTTTCACACCGCAAAGCAGGTAGCTGTATTTAAAATCAATACAACCATACGGGTGCAGGTGGTGTTTCCGCGTAGAAGCAGCCACACATAGGAGCCTGAGCTTAATGATTATCGAGGTGTTTGAGGAGCATTAATTTAGTCCCCAAATGTCAATTTATTGGAATATTTAAAAGGAATGATTAACTTGGTTCTAGGAAAACTGCTTTACATAGGAACCCTTGTTACCAGTAGTGCTTCTTTGTGTGGTCACACAAATTTAGCTTCTCTTGTTAACTTACTTTTGTCTAGGTCAAGGTCATAACTAAACCAGTCAGACAGAACTTTTTCAATTTCGTTCTTATTAAATGTCTTTGGGTTTCGTCTTGACTTTAAGTAATTTTCTCTTGCCATTTTTTCTGCAACTTGCCCAACTGTTTGTAAGTCAAGCTCGTTTCCGATTTTACTTGCTAACGAAAGGCCTGCGATTGAAAATGCAAGTCCTAAAAGCCCGATTTGCCAATTAAGGAAGAGTCCAACAAGAGAAGCAAGTAATATAACTACAAGTGTCCCTGTAACCCAATGTGGTGGTCGCAAAATATTAAGTTTAAAACCTAATTGCTCTTCCAGCTTTCGTGTCCGTGAACGTCTGCTTTCTCTTGGCAAAATGTCTACAAGCGAAAAGTTTGTAGAAATTGTTTTATTGTCGATTTGAAGTGTAAATGAAATTGCGTCACGTAACTTATAAAATGCTTGTTGACTGGTACAGTCGTCTGAATTGTCAAGTTGGATTTTATTTGCAATATGATCACACAGTTCACCAAAAGTCGAAATGTGCTTTAGTTCGGTGTCGCCAAACTTAATGTCAAATGACTTTTCAACTTTAACGAGTAAATCGCTTATGTCGTCGGGGTCGATATTTTGTAGTTCGTAGTCTGTCATAGCATTACTGGTAACCTTTTCGGGCATTGCGTTCGGATGGGTTTCGGGGTTCCGCATATGCGGGATCAACCAGCGCTGAACCTTGAATAGAAGCACAAAGCTCCAAGTGTGCACGTCACCCCGCCTGACGTAAACCCCGTGTTAGCTGCTGTTTTTATTTCGCACTTGGTATTTTTCCGTCTATCCATTCTTGTTTTTGTTGTCCTGCGCCACCAAAAAATAAAAAGTTTGAATTATTAAAGTCAATTAGTCCAAAAGCAATTACCATATATTTTCCGTCTAAATATTTTTTCTCGTCTTCATTTGGTTCGTTTGTTCTTAAATACCCAACAACCCTAACTTTGTCACCAATTTTATTTGCTTCATTTTTAAACATTAAAACTGTCCACAAATAATTGTCGCCCGCAATTTTTAGTTTGTAAAATGGAGTGTTGTTTCTACTGTTTTCAATCTTCTCAATTGTCCCGTCAAACGCCACTACTTTGCCGTCAAATTTATTAAGTTCTTTTTCACTACCTTCTTGAATATTTGTCGGGAATGATTTGTTTGTTGGTGAATTATTTTGTCCAAGCAAATTCGTCACCGATAATGTTAATAATAAAATTGAAAGTAATTTCTCATATTATTTATTTCTTTTTGTCATTATTGTTGTCATTATACTGTCAGCTGGTAAAATGGCACATAAGGGTTCGTGGCTTTAAGTTTCGCTCGAAATAGGAGAGATGTGAGAGCCTGAGTGCTAACTTAAAGATTAATTACTGAAGAACAAAGTTTTGCATCGTACGGGGGTAACTTAAGCCCTTGTTAGTGGTTGTGTTTTTTCGAAGAATGTCTTTTTTCAAATTTGTCTACTAATACAAGGGTCGTTATGGTGACAAAATATATCAGCCACCATATGCTCGGATCCTTGAAAACAGTAAATATAAGTTGTCCTATAAATGCCATAAGAAATATCAATAATTCGGTTTTGTCACTAGATACATTCCCAAATTTGATGTTGCCATTATACCTTCGTTTGACGAAAATTAATGTCATTATGGGATTGTAGATTAGAAAGCCAATTGTTAAAACAATTACAAATGATAGGTCGATGCTGTACATTCTTAAATTTTTTAGAATTTCGATTATTATTTGCAGTGTCTTTACATAGCCAATAACGGTTTCTGCCTACAGCAGGGCGGGCTCTTTAGCACAAAAGTTCAATAGAATTACTGCTGTTGAACCCTGCACAAAACGAAAATAGTAAAATAAAACGAACAATTAACCGGGAACTTAGCTAGCGTTACCGGCTAGCTTTCATATAGCCAAACAACTTCCGGCAATAACTTTCAATTTATCATCAAAGATTTTCCAGACACGAATATATCTAAAATTGCCTTCAAAATTTTGGTCTAACATTTTTCCTTTGATTTTTGAGTTCAAAGTGACCACAACATTTTCTTGGATAAAATTTATATTGTCAATTGAGGAATTTATTTCTTCCAAAATTAATTTTCCAGATTTATGAGTTTCTAAATCCATTTGCTTTGTTATCACTTCTCCATTTGGGAGAACAAAAAGCAAATCATCGTAAAGCAATTCATCTAGCATTTCAATATCGCTTTTATTCATTGCGTTTAAAAGCAAATTTTCAGCTTCTTTTACTTTTTGTTCAGTAATTATATTTGAAATCATATTTGAGATTTATGTAGTTTCGTTTAAGCTTGCCGCTAACGTTTTTTTGCTTGGCGATGTGGCTGATTTTTAGCACAAAAGTTCAGTAGAATTACTGCTGTTGAACCCTGCGCAAATGTTTCAAGGAAGCGCTTCAGCCGCCATATTGCCAAGCCGATGTTACCTGCCATTTTTATATTCATACTGCTAGTTTTCTTGTTTCTAAGTCACAGTCAAACTTTATTTCTTGTCTAATTTTGTCACTTATTACCTTGTTCTCGATTAGAATTTCAACAATTCCGTTTCGGTGAATTGCACAATTCATTTTGTTGTATAAGACTTCAAGTGGCTCTTTACACTCTTTTGTTTTAATGGCTTTGAAAATGTCTGAATAAATCCCTGCCAACTGCTCAATTTTATGTTCACTTTTTGTCTGATTTGCAATTTGGCTTAATAGTTTGAAATCGCCACTTTTGTAATTAGAAACCAAAATTTCTAAATAGTTATTCGGATTTTTTGTGTCCTTTATTTTGTCCATAGCAAAAGTTCTAATGTCTTTGCTTTTTAAATGTTTTAATGCGTTGATTGCATATTCAACAATTCTGTTTTTGCTTGTCCACTTTTGCTTTGCCAAGTCTAAAATTATTTGGCTGTCGTAAGGAAATTTGTGATAATCAAAAATATCTAACAGTTTTTCAATATTTGATTTATTCGTTTCGTTAGTGAGTTGTTTGGCAACCTGATTTATTTCTTCGTCTGTTAAGTTTCTTTTTCGTCTGAAAGAGATAAACGGTTTAATGTTCAAGACTTCGTCAATAATGTCTTTGTATTTTGTTGGTTTTGTTTTGTGTTTTTCTTGACTAGCTTTTGTTCGTTTTATATTGTCAAGATAAATGCGAATGAACTTGTTTGTCTTGGCTTTCTTTTTAAGTTCTTCGTAAACTTTTATGCTTTTGTTTTCTTCCTGAAAACGTTTAATTATCCAATCGTCCTGCCAATCGTCAGGATTTTGTTCTATGTATTTTCCAAATTTTTCGGCAACATAAAACAGGCCGTTTAGTCCGTCAAGTTCTAATATTTCATAAGCACCAACCCAATCAGAACCTTCAATTGGATTGTTTAAAAATCTATCGTAAATTGCTTGTTTTACTTCCGTGTCATTTTGTTGAGCATAAAGTTTTGCGAGTGCAAACAAATGTGTCAAATTCCAAGTTTCGTTTTGTTCTGTCGCTAAACCTTTTAAAATAGCTTTACGAATTTTGTCTTTCTGTTTTGATATGGAAATAATGTCAAAGATATATTGTGCCCGATTTCCTTCACATTGTCCGTCATAAGCGTAATTATTCAAAGCCCCTTTTATAACGTGATTCGAAAAGTCAATATTCGGATTGTCTTTCACTAATAAATAGGCTTCGCCTGTCCCACGTTTTAGTGAGTTAAAAAATTGTCGTTTTATGTTTGCAGTTTCGGGCATTAAAATGGCAGGTAACGTTTTGCAGGTTCAAATTGAGCCTTATTTTTTGCATAAATTATCCACAGCACTAAATTTAGTAAAAAAGTATAAAGGCACATAAAGCACTTCGCCCCGCAATTTTTTAAACCTGTTGTTAGGCGACGTTATTTTGTCAGTTCTATTTGTAGTTTCCATTCGTTTATCATATCATCATGTTCTCCGACTTCTTCATTTGCAATTTCAAAATTTCTTTCTCGTATTTTGATGTCAGTTGTGTCGGTCATATATTCGCTAATATTTATTATATGACTTTTGTCTTTATCTACAAAGTATTCTAATAATTCTAAAACAGACGCACTTGAATATAAAGCACAACTTCCTGAATAGTCACCAAAATTTTCAGTGTCAGGAATAACAGATTCAACTTGTTCGATTAGAACAGCTAAGATTTTATTGTCTGTAATAATATTTGACTTTGAGGATTCACAAAACTCAATTGCTTCTTTCAGTTTGTCGGGGTTGCCCCATTTATTTTGGTCGTAGAAGTTTTGATATTCAGGCAAAAGTCGATTACAAATCAATAAACCAAACGCAATACATTTTTGGTCTGTCAAATTATTAATTTGAAACTTTATTATTTCCTTGAATTCCTTGTAGTTCATTTTGTTATAATGATGCCAAACAGATGTTATGGGGCGGGCTTCTTGTTTAAGTTGTCATTTTAATCTTCCCACTTAGCTTTGTCGGCATACATTTTTGAGTATTTAAATTCGTCAAAGTCTGAATAAAAAGTCGTGTTAGGATAACCTTCTTTTTCTTTTTTACTTGTCCAGGTTAAATGAACTAATGCAAATTGCTTTTCAAATTTAGGTTTCCTAATTTCAAACAAAACATCGTCATTTCTTTGGTCGTGGCAAAATGCAGAAAATTCACTGTCAAACAGTATGTGTTTCTCTGGCTTTCTGATAATGTCAAGGAATGATTTCACATTTATACCTAATTCCTTTTTTAGTTCGTCTTCAAATGCAATTTTCTGTTCTATCTGTAATTCGTTCCAAGGTTCTTCAACAAAAGGTCTTGGAGGGTTAGTTTGTAAAAAGTCTTGAAGAATTTTATTTTCCAATCCTACTATGTCAATACGTTTAGGTTCGTTAGGTAGTTCTTTAATGTCGTCAATTGTATATCCACCTTGAGGAAAGAGAAAAACTCCATTTTCTAATTGGACATTTAGTCGTAAAGAATACCACTTTTGATAGTCTGGCTTACTAGTCTGCCAAAATTCCCAAACATATTTCTGTATTTTGTCAAAGTATATTTCTGTAGGGGTAAACTCTCCGAATATTCCGCCCATACTTTCGTCACCGACTTGCAAAACTGTCGTGCCGATAAGTTGCCTATGTGAGAATATTTTTGCTTTCACGTGGTACGTCTTTTAGCCTTGCCCATAACGTTTTTTGGCGCTTGGCGCAGTGGCGGATTTCGGAGTGCCGCACATGCGGGATCAACCAGCACTAAACTTGAATAGAGGCACAAAGCTCCAAGTTTGCAAGTCACCCAGCCTGACGCAAAACCCGTGTTGCAAGCAGCTATTCTTTCTTGTCCCATAGTTCTAACATTGCTGTCAAGTCGCTGTATTCTTCTGCAAATGCTCCGTCAAGCGTCCCGAACTTATTTTTAAATTCTTTGAAATATAGTCTTGCTTTTTTGTCGCCCGAAATTGTCGCGATGAATAACTTGTTTGCAATTTCCATTTTACTGTCATCAAGTCCGAGCTTTGCAGTCTCGTAGGTTTTCAAGACGGATTGGATTTCGTTTTGATTGTATTTTCTGATTTGTCGGTTTATTACAAGTTTTCTAATGGTTTTTTGTCCGCTGAAATATATCTTCTCTGTTGTCCAAACAGTTTCTTGAAATTTAAAACTCTTTCCTGTCGGCAAGTTTTGAAGTTCGTCAACAAGCAATGTGTCTTTCTTAACTTTTAGTCGGCAGGTCAGCACGGCACCCCAAAAGTCAATGATTGTGTCTTGTCCGCAAACTGAAAGAATGAACTCAGAAAAAGTTGTCGGTTTACTGTCTGGATTTTTGTAACCACACAAAACAATTGTCTTGCCGTTTGAAAGTTGAAAAGTCGTGTCAGCTTTTGTACCTGCAAATTCCGTTTTGGGGCAGTCACACGAAGTCCTCTTTGTCTGACCGTAAATAAAAGTCAGCGTCAAAAAAGTCAGTATGATTGTTATACAGTGTCGTATCATTATAGTTGCTTGTAACGTTTTGCCGCTTTTCGAAGGTGAGGATTTTCAGCACTAAACTTCATTAGATGCACAAAGCTTGAATCTCGTACTTCACTGTCATAGAAGCACAAAACCCCCGCTTTTGCAAAACGGCTGTTACTGCCAGTTTTCTATTTCTCTTTTCGTTTGTCATAAATGCTTGGGTTCAAAACCCTTTCTAAATCGCCAATTTTAAGTAAGTCTTCAATTGTTTCTTGAATACATTCTCTTGTCAATTCCTTCACAAATAAGTCAGGCGGTTTTTGATAAAGTCCGCTTAAATTTTGTCCTGTTTTCTTGTCATCGTCAATTGCGGTTTGTAAAAACTTATAAGTCCAAACATTAATTCCATAATGCCGTCCGTCTTCTAAGTCAACGTGAATATTGCAAAACTCGTTTTCAATATCCCAGTTATTCGGATCAACTTCTTCAAATTCTAACCAAAGTTTAAAATTAAGTTTTGTCAGTTGTCTACTCATAGATTTTAGCACCTTTAAAATGTCTGCAAAAGTCTGCCAGTCTGGTTTTGTCAGCGTTTACATTTAGTTTCATATTGTCTTAATGACCTTGAACGGCTTCTGTGTATGCACTTAATGCTTTCAAAAAGTCAGGCAAAGTTTTGTTTTCCCAATTTTCAGGATTGTCCAAAAAGTCCTGACGTAATAAGTTAAGGGATTTAATGAACGTTTGCTTCTCTTGACTTGTATTTTCGGTTTTTTTCTGTCCGCAACTGGTTAAAGAGATTGTCAAAACGAAAGTCAATATTGATAGTTCTTTTTTCATTGGTGTCTGTCTTTTAAAATGCCACATAACGGATAGGGCTTGTTGCTGTGGCGATTTAACTCCGCCAAAACCTGTTCTAAAAGTTAATGTAAAATTCTGTCGTTCAACTCATTCCTAAAACCGCCATAGCGACAAGCCTATGTTACCAGCAGTTATTTTTCTTTCGTGTCAATAATTGTCGCTTCTGTTTGAATTACTGTGTGTTTGTCCAGTTCTGTGAAAATGGTTTTCTTTTTGTCTGCAAGCTCAGTTAAAGATTTGCTTTCAAAGTATTCATCTTCAAGATGTGGTTTAGTTCCAATTTTAAATGATAAGCTTTGAATTTCACGCTTTCCAACGCAACAAGATTTTCCTTTTCCAAAAAATGTCGAAGGATTAAATCCAATTAAATATTCGTCTAAATTCTTACCGTCAGCTTGTTTAACTATTGGTCTTGAATATGTCTTGTCAAACGTCCATTCGTTCAAATATCCAATTCCATTACTGTCAACTGCCAAAATATTGTCGTCCACGTTTGATAACACCAAATTGATTTCACCTCTATAGCCATCGGGAACTACAACTATCAAGGTCGGTGAGTACAATTGGTAATGGAAGACTAAAAATGAAATGGTTGTCGTAATGAATAATATTGTCAAGAAAGATGTCTGTTTAAAAATCAGTCTTAAAATTCCAGAAACTATTGAGCAACCAATAATAATTCCTACAATCATCATCACGCCTAAAAAAAGTCCGGACAAAACCATTCCTCCTGGGGCATTTGTCAACTTGAATAGTAGTGTTGTCAAAAGTCCAATTGATAAAAGTCCGAATATGATTTTTAGTTTACGTTCTGTCATCATAATTGCTGCCAACGGTTTGGGTATTGCAGAAGGCGGGTATTTTTAGCACAAAAGTTCAGCCGATGAACGAATGTTGAACCTTGCACAAATGTCCAATCGAAGCCGTTCAGCCCCGCTTTTGGCAATGACCTTTTTAGCGGCTGCTTTTTTATTCGTAATGAAAAGATATCGGCTCATTGTGTGTCAGTTTTAGTAATTTATTTTCTATCAAATACTGTATCCAATAATTTGCTCTATCTTGTGAGTCGCAACCATAAATACCATTTGAGTTACATAGTTTTTCAGGATAACCTAATGTCGTTTTGTGTGTCAACTCTAATAATTTGATTATTGCATAAACTTCATTATCGTATCTCCCCCCACCTCCACCAACAAATGCAACTACTACATTATATTTGAGTGCATCAAATATTTTGTCATAATCTAAAGTCTTTTCATCATTGAAATAATTTGTCCCTGCTTTGGTAAGCATATTCTTGTAGAAGTTAAATTCTGAAAATTTTTCATAGTCAGCAAGAAATTCTTTCCGTGTTGTAATTGTGTTAAAGTCGTCATAAATGAAAAAACCGAAATCTCTTTCAAGGAAAGAGTATTTTTTCCATTCAGATTCTTTAAACATTATATCTTCAATTTCTTTCATTGCTTCGCCAATCTGTTTGTAATTTATTTTCGAGAGTAATTCAGTTAGCGAATCTTCCATTTTTTCTTCGTCTTTTATTTTTTTAATTGCAATAATATTTTGTCTAATGTTATTAACTACAAAGTCTTTATTTGCATTATTAACTTTCATAGTGTCATTAGGAATTTTTACGGGTTGATAGCAAATTGTTTTTGCTTTTTCAATTTGGGTATTAATTTCTGCATCGGTGGATTGCAGCGAATTTAATCTTACTACTCCGTTTTCTTTCAAGTATGTGAACTTTTTCAGATAGTTGTTGCACACGCCAATAATACCAAGGTTGTCAAATAGCGAAGATTTTTTCAGATACAAATTTAATTGTTTGTCATTTTTCAATATTTTAGAAAAATGGTTTGAGTAGAAAATATCTAAAATTCTTCCTGCTGAATAAGTCAATCCCCAAGATTGTTCATAAATCAATGCCCAATATTCAAACGCAGTTATGTCGCCAAGAGCAAGTGTTTTAATAAGTGTATCTTCTAATTTTCTTCGTGCTGAAAACGACAAATCTGATTTTAATAACGAAATATTTTTCTGTAGCTCTTTCGTCCCAACGAAATTAATATTATTTTCTTTACAATAAGCTGTCAGCAATACAAGTTGTTTTAAGAATTTGTAAGGGAAAGTTGGAATTACATAGCTTTTATCAATACCTGCACTTTGATATTCGTTAGCAAGTTGAGTAACAATTGAAGGATTACAAACAGTAAGTTGAGTAAACGCATCAATTGCAATTGAATCATTTTTGCTATTAAGTAATTGGAAAAGTTGCTCTTCTTTTCCAACGGGTTTGATTTCTTGATTTGGATTTACGAAAATAGATTTCTTTTCATTCCAAGAATATTTAGAATAATACTTAGAAAAATAAATAAGCAGATTTAATTTGGATTCTGGGTAATAGTCTTTATCAATATGCCAAGAGATTATTCCTTTTTCATTTTTAACTCCTATTTCAGTCCCTGTTAAATATTGAAGTAGGTTGATAAATTCTTCTTCGCAAAAATAGTAGCGATTAAATCTACTTCTTATTTTAAAAAGTTCGGAAGCAATTGTTAATAGTAAAATAGGATTTCTCCGCTCAATTAAAGAATCAATCTTGTTTTCTTTAACCCAAACAAGGTTTAGCAGTGCTTTAGCACTGTCTTGAAGTTCTTGTTTTCTTGTTTCTGATACTGCCCTAATTTCAAAGGATACTGTTCGTTTGTCAAGCGGTGTAATCAAAAACGATGTAGCCAATTTTGAGAAAATAATTTTGTCTTTGTTTAGATTAAGAAAGTCGGTGAACTGTTTTGTCGTCGAGGAATCGGTAATGCTAAATTCTTCATTTGTGAATAAAGAATTTTCTGAAACAACTCTTTTTGCAATTTCTGATTCAAAAGTTTCAAGTCGGTGATACCCTAAAAATTCTATTACTTTTTGCTTACTATCAAAATATGGTGCAATGTCAAATAATGCGGATTTGTCCCCTTTCATTAGTCGTGATTCAAGCTGATAAATAGGGTGGTCTTGTCGCACGATAGGAAGATTCTGTGCAACTGTTGGGTTTGCAGTCAGCCAAAATAAAAGCAATATTGTTAATGTTCGCACTGTTCTCATAAAGTTGCAGCTAACGTTTTGCCGCTTTGCGAAGGCGGGGATTTTCAGCACTAAACTTCATTAGATGCACAAAACTTGAATTTAGCACTTCACTGTCATAGAAGCACGAACCCCCCGCTTTTGCAAAACGGCTGTTATAGGGCGTTTTTCTTTCGTTATTCATTGTCTTCAGTCGTATCTTTTTTTCTTTGAATTGATTTTATTCGTCCGTTCTTGAATTCAACCCTTATATCTATATTTCTTGTCAGAAAAAAGAACTTTTTATAAGTTTTACCACATACCAATACCAAGTCATATTTAAAATTGTCAAAAGGAATTTCAATTATGTCCAGAGTTAGTTTTGTTTGTCTGATTGTGTTTTCTATGTTCACTTCTGAATTTTTCAATGAACTTAAAATATACTGTTCAATGTCAGATAGGTGACTTTTAAAGTTCTCCTTGAATTCATTGTATTTGTCAACTTGTTCTTGTTTTATTTGCTTGTCTTTTGATTTAAAATACAAGTCACACAAATTCCCGTAACCTTCAAAAATTGGAGAGTCGTGATATGTTTCCGAATTACCCGTCCAAGCTTTTATGTATGAAAAGTCCTTTTTAATTTTTTCAATGGTCAACATATTCTGTTTTTTTATGTGGACGTCTTAAAATGCCGCATAACGTTTTGCAGCTACAAGAAGTTGGCGATTTCGAAGCTCAAAACTGTCTGCCAGCACAAAACTTGATACGAAGTACAAAGCTTCAATTGACCACTGAACCGCCAATTTCTTGTAGGTGCTGTTATGTGCTGGGCTTCTTCTCATTGTCCGTAAAATTTGGTCTTTAAGTTAAAACTGTAATCTGTCAAAACGCTTTCTAATTTTTGTCGGTTGTTACTGCTGCCAGGTGCTTTGCTTTCAAGTTGTCCTGTAAACTCTTTGATTGCAGTCAATATTTTTTGCTTTTCGTTTTCTAATACTTCTTCTTTTTCGGTCTGCTGCTTTTTTCTTTCTAAACTATCCTTTGCGATTTTCAAAACATCGTTGTCGTTGTCGAACTGTTTGAAAAGGTCGTCAATTAAAAGCTCGGGTATAATTTGTCGAGTTGCAAGGTCAGCCGATAAAAGTCCACGAATGCAGTAGAACGCTGTCTTGTAAGTAAACTTTTTACCTGTCTCCATTAAGTTTATGTTTCCTTTTGCAAGAGAAATGTAATGATGAAACAAAGCCCTAAAGTCAAAGTTTTTAATTACGTCCTGCTGAAAAGTTGTCCAGTCGGGAAGTTCGTTGAAGTAAACAATGTTCGCTCTAACCCACTCAAAAACAGTCGGGTTACTTTTTACTAAAAGTCCAAACATTTTGTCGATATCGTAGGAAACAAAATCAAAGTCACCGTCCATTACTTCGATGATGTCGCGGTGTTTTTTGAAGTCGAAATATTGTCGTTTTGATTGAAGATGAAAGCCACGAACATCAAAGTCGCTGTCAGGACTTGCTATGCCCCAAAGTCGGCTTCCACTTTCAATATAGAAAAGTGGTCTTTCATCTATTTCCTTAAAAAGCTTGTCAATTTCTTGTCTCATTGTCTTTACTGATGCGGTCTCTTAGCCTTGCCCATAACGGTTTCGGGCTTTGCGTTCGGGCGGGTTTCGGAGCACAAAGCTTCAAGTTTGCACATCAGCCCGCCTGACGCAAAACCCGTGTTATGTGCTGCCCTTCTTTTTTATGTCGTCCGATTTAATGTCATTTTTTTCTAAAGAATTTTATTTGTTCAAGTCTTGCGTTGGCTTGTTCTTCTGTATATTCTGTCTTTGATAGTTGTTCAATTGATTTGTAATTTCCAAAACGTAGTTCTTTAATATTAGGTCCAGTTGAAAGTAAATTGAATTCATTGCAGTTATTACACTGAATTATTGTCCAATTATAGTCGGGAATACCTTCTTCTTTTCGTGTGATGAACGTCTCAAGTTTTGAACCGCACAAAGTGCAGTCCTGTGATAAGGTTTCAATAATTTTGTCTTGTCCTTTAAAAAAAGAAGTCACCTTAAATAAGGTGTTAAGCACTTTTCCATAAAGCCAACTATTCAAATTGTCCTTGAAGTCAACCGAAATAATTTTAGAAAGTTGGTCGAAATAGTCGCAAATAAATTCTCGTTCTTCGGTGTCATAGTCCGAACTATTAACGCTGTCTAGCCAGCTTTTTAAAATGCTTTTAAGTTGTCTTAGCTTAAAGTCCGAATTTGTTGCTTCTATTAAATTGTCTGCACAGTCGTTGAACAAACTTTGAAGTCTGTTGCACATTTCGCTGTCAGAAGGATTTAGTCCCCGTTCTTCCCAAGCTGAAGTCGAGAACTTGTCCAGCTTTTTAAAGGCATTTAATTTATCTAAAGTTGTCTGTTTATCAATCATTAAAACTGTCTGTTTCTTGTTAGCACTTTCGGTCGTTCAGGGTTGCACATAACGTTTCGGGGCTTTGCGATTGTGGGGCAATCGAAGCGCAAAACCTCAATTTTGTACAAAAGTTGAACCGAAGAACAACTGGTGAACTTTGCAGTTTCGCCGCACTATTTCAAAGCACCCATGTAAAAGCAGCAATCCTGTTCCATCCAAAAAAGATGTAGTCTAACGTTAATTAGCTACCAAAACAATTGAAATATGGCAACAGAAATTACTGCTTTACCGAAGTTATACATTGGTATCGACATTCACAAGAAAAGCTGGTCGGTTCATATCCGAAGTGATATTAGCGACCACAAAAGTTTCACCGTTCCGGCAGACCCTTCAGTGGTTTATGATTACGTTGAGCGGAACTTTCCCGGTTACGATATAGCGCTCACCTACGAGGCTGGTTGTTGTGGTTTTAGTGCGGCACGTTATTTTATGCAGATGGGCTGGGATGTAACGGTTGTAAACCCAGCAGATGTGCCCACCAGCAACAAGCAATATTACCAGAAGACCGATAAACTTGATTGCCGTAACCTGAGCAGGCAACTATCGTTGGGCGAACTGAAGGCTATTCATATTCCAACTGATTGGGAAGACGAACTAAAAAGTCTTTTAAGGCATCGGGCTGCCATTACCCGCCAGCTTCGGTCGGCTAAAACACACATCAAGAGCTTGCTGCTTTATCAGGGCATAAAAATTCCCGAGGCCCATGACAATCCCAATTGGACCAAGTCGTTTATCGAATGGCTTAAGCACATCGAATGGCGTTCTGCTACAGGCCAGCAATGCCTAAACAGTAAGTTGCGTGTTTACGAGTTTATCTATGGCGAATATCTGGAACTGGCCAACCAGCTACGTTCACATTGCCGTAAACACCATAAACAGGATTATTATCTGCTTAAAAGTATTCCGGGTATTGGCGGTTATTTGGCCAGTGCCTTAATTGCCGAACTGGGCGATATTAGGCGGTTTGGCAACGAGGCAAGTTTTGCGAGCTACATTGGACTGGTACCGATGATGCGCAATAGCGGAGGTACAGAGAATGTGTTTGGGGTAACCCCACGTTGCCGAGGTTTGCTACGTAGTTATATTATAGAAGCTGCTTGGGTTGCCCTGCGGCTAGATCCACAGATGCAGTCCTATTACCGTACACATATTGGCAAGAACCCAAAAAGTATTGTAGTTAAGATTGCCAGAAAATTATTGAACCGTATCCTGTCGGTTATCAAAACAGGGAAACCTTATCAGATCAATCACCAAAAACCACAGGCTATGGCATAAAAAGGATATATATATAGAAAACATAATTGTTAAAAGCTCATCAAAAAACAAAATCCAGACTACAAAACATGGGTTGTGAAGCTTGATGCTTTCACACCGCAAAGCAGGTAGCTGTATTTAAAATCAATACAACCATACGGGTGCAGGTGGTGTTTCCGCGTAGAAGCAGCCACACATAGGAGCCTGAGCTTAATGATTATCGAGGTGTTTGAGGAGCATTAATTTAGTCCCCAAATGTCAATTTATTGGAATATTTAAAAGGAATGATTAACTTGGTTCTAGGAAAACTGCTTTACATAGGAACCCTTGTTGGTAGCGGGCTTTTTTGTTCTGTTTGTCATTGTTGTTTTATTTCCTGCCTAAAATTCGTCAAAATATGATTTTACTTTCATTCATTTTATTTTACTACCAATCGATATTTTCTGTGAACTCTTTGTTTTTGTAATTGTCAAAATCCGATAATTTTTTTCTTTCAGTAGAATTGATATCTATTTCCCAAATTGATGAATTATTAGCCCAACGGTCAATAAGAATATGAGCTTTATTTGTGTCTGTCTGCCTAAGTTTAGAAGCCCAATATAAGTTATCATCTTTAATTTCTACTGTATTGTCTGGTGTCCACAGAATTAAAGTCGAGCCACCAACCAAACACCATTTGTTGTCTTTGTCGATTAATGCGCAAGATGGGTCTCCGTAGGAGTCTCCTAAGATTATTGAGTATTCATTTGTCTTGTCAATAAGGTAAGTAGTTTCAAAAATATGTCCAACAAGATAAATGTCAGTTTCAAATAACTTATGGAAATTTTTGTCTTGCGTTATTTTCATTACTACGTGTTGTTTAAGCTTGCCACCAACGTTTCGGGCTTTGCGTTCGGGCGGGATTTCGAAGCACAAAAGCCGATATTATTACTGATGTTCAATTGAAAAACTCCTGTTGAATTTTGCACTTCAGCCCGCCTGACGCAAAGCACCCATGTAAAAGCAGCAATCCTGTTCCATCCAAAAAAGATGTAGTCTAACGTTAATTAGCTACCAAAACAATTGAAATATGGCAACAGAAATTACTGCTTTACCGAAGTTATACATTGGTATCGACATTCACAAGAAAAGCTGGTCGGTTCATATCCGAAGTGATATTAGCGACCACAAAAGTTTCACCGTTCCGGCAGACCCTTCAGTGGTTTATGATTACGTTGAGCGGAACTTTCCCGGTTACGATATAGCGCTCACCTACGAGGCTGGTTGTTGTGGTTTTAGTGCGGCACGTTATTTTATGCAGATGGGCTGGGATGTAACGGTTGTAAACCCAGCAGATGTGCCCACCAGCAACAAGCAATATTACCAGAAGACCGATAAACTTGATTGCCGTAACCTGAGCAGGCAACTATCGTTGGGCGAACTGAAGGCTATTCATATTCCAACTGATTGGGAAGACGAACTAAAAAGTCTTTTAAGGCATCGGGCTGCCATTACCCGCCAGCTTCGGTCGGCTAAAACACACATCAAGAGCTTGCTGCTTTATCAGGGCATAAAAATTCCCGAGGCCCATGACAATCCCAATTGGACCAAGTCGTTTATCGAATGGCTTAAGCACATCGAATGGCGTTCTGCTACAGGCCAGCAATGCCTAAACAGTAAGTTGCGTGTTTACGAGTTTATCTATGGCGAATATCTGGAACTGGCCAACCAGCTACGTTCACATTGCCGTAAACACCATAAACAGGATTATTATCTGCTTAAAAGTATTCCGGGTATTGGCGGTTATTTGGCCAGTGCCTTAATTGCCGAACTGGGCGATATTAGGCGGTTTGGCAACGAGGCAAGTTTTGCGAGCTACATTGGACTGGTACCGATGATGCGCAATAGCGGAGGTACAGAGAATGTGTTTGGGGTAACCCCACGTTGCCGAGGTTTGCTACGTAGTTATATTATAGAAGCTGCTTGGGTTGCCCTGCGGCTAGATCCACAGATGCAGTCCTATTACCGTACACATATTGGCAAGAACCCAAAAAGTATTGTAGTTAAGATTGCCAGAAAATTATTGAACCGTATCCTGTCGGTTATCAAAACAGGGAAACCTTATCAGATCAATCACCAAAAACCACAGGCTATGGCATAAAAAGGATATATATATAGAAAACATAATTGTTAAAAGCTCATCAAAAAACAAAATCCAGACTACAAAACATGGGTTGTGAAGCTTGATGCTTTCACACCGCAAAGCAGGTAGCTGTATTTAAAATCAATACAACCATACGGGTGCAGGTGGTGTTTCCGCGTAGAAGCAGCCACACATAGGAGCCTGAGCTTAATGATTATCGAGGTGTTTGAGGAGCATTAATTTAGTCCCCAAATGTCAATTTATTGGAATATTTAAAAGGAATGATTAACTTGGTTCTAGGAAAACTGCTTTACATAGGAACCCTTGTTAGCTGGCGTTTTGTTTTACCAGTCTCGTTTTTGTTGTTTGTATTGTCAATCTTGTTGTTTCATATTTTTCCGTTCTATCAAATTCAATAGTCAGATCAATCATATTTAATGCTTCCAGTATATACTTTGCCATTTGACGAACATTTTGCCATTCTGGATTTTTTTCCAAAAGGAAGTCGTCCCAAAAGTCAGGCGATTTGTCGCCACTTCTATCTTCAAAATAATTGTCCAGTTCTTGAAGTTTTTCAACTTGTGAAACTGTCAAGAGCCCACTGTCTAAATAATTTTGATATTCAAGTGTAAAGTAAGTGTCAAAGTCTATTGCCATTTCATCACAAGTCGCACCAATTCCTATGATTTCTGCTTGCCGCTCTGCTGAACTTGATAGGGTTATTAGGTTCTTTATTAGTTCGCTAAATTTCCAGCGGACTAAATTCTCGTCATTTGTTAGGTCAGTGTCGCCATAATTATATGTCGGGTCAAAGTTCATACTTTTTTTTTAGGTTTGTCGGTAAAATGCCAGCTAACGGTTTGCAGGTTTAAGTTGAGCCTTATTATTTGCAAAACAGAACCTATCTCACTAATCTAAATAAATTACTCCAAATTATGGAGTTTTTACTTCGCCCGAGGCTTAACTTAAACCTGTTGTTATAGCCAGTTGATTAAACCTACATTCTTTTTATAGAGTACACAGAAAGGCTCGTCGGCCTGCCCGTAAAGCTTTTCATAACCTTGTAATTCGTTCAAATATTTATCCAAATTCGAATTGGTCAACGTACTTTCCTTTTTAAGCTGTTTAATTATCCAAGGAAAATTGTCATGATTTGGATTTGGCGTATGTAAAAATAATGCGTCGTTAGCACTTTCACTGTCAAGTATTGTAGCCCAAATTTGAAAGTCGGTTTCCAAGCATTTTACTTTTTGTTCTAACAATTCAAAATGTCTGAACAATTTGTCTAAATGAGGCTTGCGTTTTTTGAAACTTTCATTTCCATAACCTCGCCAGTCGAAATGTGTGTGCCAGAGGTCAAACCAAGCAAATTTTGGGTCAGTAAAATTTAACCCAGACCAATCATCAATTTTAGAAGCAAGATTTTTGTAGTAACGCTTAAGTCCTCTATGTTTTTTAATTCCGTTCATTTGTTGATATACTCATCATCTTATAATTGGCTATAACGTCTTCGGGCTTTCCGTTCGGGCGGGAAATCGAAGCACAAAAGTTGATGTTATTACTAAAGTTCAATTGAAAAACTGCCGTTGAATTTTGCACTTCAGCCCGCCTGACGCAAAGCACCCATGTAAAAGCAGCAATCCTGTTCCATCCAAAAAAGATGTAGTCTAACGTTAATTAGCTACCAAAACAATTGAAATATGGCAACAGAAATTACTGCTTTACCGAAGTTATACATTGGTATCGACATTCACAAGAAAAGCTGGTCGGTTCATATCCGAAGTGATATTAGCGACCACAAAAGTTTCACCGTTCCGGCAGACCCTTCAGTGGTTTATGATTACGTTGAGCGGAACTTTCCCGGTTACGATATAGCGCTCACCTACGAGGCTGGTTGTTGTGGTTTTAGTGCGGCACGTTATTTTATGCAGATGGGCTGGGATGTAACGGTTGTAAACCCAGCAGATGTGCCCACCAGCAACAAGCAATATTACCAGAAGACCGATAAACTTGATTGCCGTAACCTGAGCAGGCAACTATCGTTGGGCGAACTGAAGGCTATTCATATTCCAACTGATTGGGAAGACGAACTAAAAAGTCTTTTAAGGCATCGGGCTGCCATTACCCGCCAGCTTCGGTCGGCTAAAACACACATCAAGAGCTTGCTGCTTTATCAGGGCATA
Source organism: Pedobacter sp. (assembly GCF_965249885.1). GTDB lineage: Bacteria > Bacteroidota > Bacteroidia > Sphingobacteriales > Sphingobacteriaceae > Pedobacter. Next base: position 2,220,518 of record NZ_OZ252254.1, read on the forward strand.
AAAATTCCCGAGGCCCATGACAATCCCAATTGGACCAAGTCGTTTATCGAATGGCTTAAGCACATCGAATGGCGTTCTGCTACAGGCCAGCAATGCCTAAACAGTAAGTTGCGTGTTTACGAGTTTATCTATGGCGAATATCTGGAACTGGCCAACCAGCTACGTTCACATTGCCGTAAACACCATAAACAGGATTATTATCTGCTTAAAAGTATTCCGGGTATTGGCGGTTATTTGGCCAGTGCCTTAATTGCCGAACTGGGCGATATTAGGCGGTTTGGCAACGAGGCAAGTTTTGCGAGCTACATTGGACTGGTACCGATGATGCGCAATAGCGGAGGTACAGAGAATGTGTTTGGGGTAACCCCACGTTGCCGAGGTTTGCTACGTAGTTATATTATAGAAGCTGCTTGGGTTGCCCTGCGGCTAGATCCACAGATGCAGTCCTATTACCGTACACATATTGGCAAGAACCCAAAAAGTATTGTAGTTAAGATTGCCAGAAAATTATTGAACCGTATCCTGTCGGTTATCAAAACAGGGAAACCTTATCAGATCAATCACCAAAAACCACAGGCTATGGCATAAAAAGGATATATATATAGAAAACATAATTGTTAAAAGCTCATCAAAAAACAAAATCCAGACTACAAAACATGGGTTGTGAAGCTTGATGCTTTCACACCGCAAAGCAGGTAGCTGTATTTAAAATCAATACAACCATACGGGTGCAGGTGGTGTTTCCGCGTAGAAGCAGCCACACATAGGAGCCTGAGCTTAATGATTATCGAGGTGTTTGAGGAGCATTAATTTAGTCCCCAAATGTCAATTTATTGGAATATTTAAAAGGAATGATTAACTTGGTTCTAGGAAAACTGCTTTACATAGGAACCCTTGTTATATGCTGTGCTTCTTTTCATTCAGTTGTCGGTAATACTTTATCGGTTAAATACTGTTTCCAATTTGTTCCTGTAAATTCACAATTTCCGCTATTGATTTTAGCATTTGGTAAGTCTGCTAGAACCATCGTTAAGTCGTCCCAAACATTTTTCAATTCTTCGTCCTTATTTTCAAAACTCAAACTCAATTTTCCGTTCTCCATTTTCAAATGTTTTAGAAAAATTCCTTCTTGTGTCGAGCTAATTCTGTCCGCAAGTTGTATGTAGTAGCCTTGGTAGTCTGGATATGGAACTTGTTCTGGTTGTCTTTCGTCACCTGCGTAAAAACGAAACAAAATGTAGTGTCCGTATTTGCTTAATTTTTCTTTCCAAAATTCAGGTCTTGGAATTTCTGTAAGTTCAGTTGTCAAATACATTTCTGTCTCGCTTGCCCAAGGCTTAAAAGTCGTTTTTACTAATTCTTGTTCTTCAATTTCGAGATTGTCAGCTACTAGTCGAAAAGTCGCAGGAGTTGAGAATTCTATGCAAACACCATTTTCAACTTCACTTGCTTCAATACATTCGATGTAATTGTCGTCACCAACATTTACCACATCTTTGTCAAAAGTCCATTCGTAAATTTTAGATGGAGTGATTTTGAAGGGCAAAATGTGTCTTTCTGAATTTGCCTTATAGTTTGCTTTAACGTTATAACCAACAATAATTTCAAGAGGATTTTCCTTGATTGCCAAAACGTGTCCGTCCTCAAAATAGAAGTTGTCGGACAACCATTTGTCAAGGTTGTTGAATGTATGTACGGTCGTTTTTAGCATAGCATATAACGGTTTTCGGCTTGGCGATGTGGCGGATTTTTATCACAAAAGTTCAATAGAAGAACGAATGTTGAAACTTGTACAAATGTTTCATAGAAGCACTTCAGCCGCCATATTGCCAAACCGATGTTGTGCGTTCGCCTTTTTATTCTTCATTGTCATATTTCCACCATTCTTCTCCATATAATTTCCTCAATTCAAGTTTTTTTTCAAGGCTCGTTTTTATTTCGTCAAAGTCTTTCGAATTACAAAAACCTAATTTCTTTTGTGCTTTAGGTGAAGTTGAAAATTTGTCGTCCCCTTTATGCAAAGTTTTAAGTATTTCAGGTATGGCTTTGTCAAACGAAAACACACAAAGATGCTTATGTCCATCGTCAATTGTGTCTAATGGAAACCAAGCTTCGTGAATACTTTGAGTTAGTTCATAGTCAATTTTTATAAAATCTTTTGGATTCTCTAAATGAAATATAATATCAAAATTTTTAGGAATGTCAAAGTCTGCATAGGCGTATAATGTAAATACAGCTATTTCATTCTCCTTTCGTATCCAGTTAATATACTTTTCATAAGCTTGTCCCTTCGGCTTGTCTTTACAACGTTTTATACATTCAGTTTGCCAAATTGCAATTGCTTTGTCCGAAAAATATTCATCGGCAAAGAGAAATCGTTGGTTTGGTTTACATTGTTCTTCTGTCTGCATAGTTTTTGTAAGGTGACGCACAACGTTTTATGGTATGGTGTCGTGCGGGATTACGAAGCGATTTCCTATCAGTTTACACCAGCTTTTTTTACGAGCCACAAACGCTCGAGAACCTCTGAAACCCGCATGCACTATACCATGTGTTGGCAACCGTATTTATTTATCAATTATCACTTCGAAGTATTTCATCTCATATTTAAAATCACTGCCGACATTTAAAATCTTTCCTCTATATTCCAAAGAATCATAAGGCTGCATTTCTGTAATTTTAATTTCTAGAATTAGCTTTCTTCTGTGTTTATTTATAATTTTTCCTTTAATTACGTAATCATAATCTTCATCTGTACAATTCCTACAAGGTGAATAATTAGTACTTATTCTTTTTTTCGATGTATCTAATCCAAATGGTATTTTTACAATGTCTCCAATATTTAAATCTTTAAAGTCATTTTTATTTATTTTTCCGAATTCCTTTAATTCTCTGCTAATTCTGTCTAAATCTGGCTTGTCTGCTTTAAAATCTCTGTCGTAACAGATATTGTTATTTTTAAAAAGTCCATTTCTTACAGCTTCAGAATGGACAGTTAGTAATTTATCAAATCGTTTCTTACGAAGTCTATCGATTTTCTTAGAAGTCATAAAATCATATGTTCCATCATACATCATTACAACTTCAACTGTATCACAATCTTTCTTTAATCTAATGTCAGTCCATTCCATACCTACATAGCGAAACAACAAACTATCAGTTTCTTGAGGGATGCTAATTTTAAAAAATCCATCCATGTCTGTTTTTCCAAGAATTACATTATCAGAGTTTTCAATATCTAACCCTGGAAGTGGTTCTAAATACTCAGAAATCACTCTACCGAAAATAATTCGGTTTTGTCCATTAAGATTCAGACTTGAAAGAAGAACAGCTAATATTAATATTGTCGTAATTTTCATTGTAGCAGGGTGTCATAATATGGTTGCCAACTAACATATACATCTGATTTTGTCAGACAAAGCCAACCAAAACAGACTGTATTTGTCTGTGTTTATTCAGTTAAATGTAATCAAAATTACAGATCGTCAAAAGGGCTTTTTATATTTTGTAAGCTCTTTGTACTTACGTGCGTATAAATCTCTGTAGTTTTGCTGCTACGGTGTCCCAACAACTCTTGTATGTAGCGTAAATCGGTTCCGCTTTCTAACAAATGTGTGGCGTAACTGTGTCTTAGCCAATGTAAAGTCACCGGTTTATTAATGCGAGCTTTTATTAGTGCTTGCTTTAGTACGCTTTGTAAACTTTTTTCAGAATAAGGGGTATTGGGTTCTTGCCCTTCAAAAAGCCAGGTTTTAGGAGTGTAAAGTTTATAATACTCCCGAAGTAAAACCAATAATTTTTCAGACAGCGGTGCTATTCTGTCTTTCTTGCCTTTGGCCAGTTTAATTAGCAATACACCTCTTTTGCTATCTATGGCCGACGGTTTTAAACTTAGTAACTCGCTTCTACGTAAGCCACAGGCATAAATTAGGCTGAGCATAGCTCTATGTTTTAGATTAATATGACTATTTAATATGGCTTTTATCTCTTCTTTACTTAAAACATTGGGCAAGGTTTTCTCGCGTTTTGGTCTATGTATTTTCGCTATATTTATCTTTTTGGTTAAAATGATGCCAAAATATAATTTAATAGCATTTACCATTTGGTTTTGGTAAGATGATGATAGCTGCTTAGTTAAGATATATTTTTGGTTGAAAACAATAATATCTTCATTGTTAATTTGGCTAGGCAATTTGTCTTTAAAAAATTGAAAGAAAACGCTCAAGGCATTTAAATAAGTTTGGATAGTGTTTTATAGCGTCTGCTCATTAGCCACTGCTTAAACTTAAGTAATGTTTCGGTATTATCTTTTTGTGTTGCAGCTGGCGCAATTTTAAACTGCTTTCTATAAGTTGGGGTGTCTGGCAAATGCCATACCTTAAGTGTTGCGCTCCATGTGGCGCCTTTCAGTTTTTTAAAGCGTTCAATAAATTCGGGTTTGTTTTCAAAATAAACGGCAATACGATTTTTGCCCCTATGGATAATTAGTTTGGCTTGGTACATGGCAAGGTAGCTGTTTGTTGCCCTAATTTAGTAAGAATTTTGTGAACTAAACCCGATTGCAGGCGGTAGCCCGCATACCAAAGCGTAGCGAGGTAGCGGACTAAAGCCAAAAAGCGGGACTTTCATTGCCGATATGCGATGCAATTGATTTACAAAAACTTAACAGCTTTTAATGTGCTTTTTGCTTTCGGCTTTCAGCTTTTTTTGCTACCTTTGCGCCCTTAAATACAAGCGCATACAATGCAAAAGATTAGAAACATAGCTATTATAGCACACGTTGACCACGGTAAAACCACCACGGTTGACAAAATTTTACATGCCTGTTCTATTTTTCGTGATAACGAAGAAACCGGAGATTTGATTTTGGACAATAACGATTTGGAACGCGAACGCGGTATCACTATCGTTTCTAAAAACGTTTCTGTAAAATATAAAGACGTTAAAATTAACATTATCGATACTCCTGGTCACGCCGATTTTGGTGGTGAGGTTGAGCGTGTATTGAAAATGGCTGATGGCGTGCTTTTGCTTTGCGATGCTTTTGAAGGCGCTATGCCACAAACTCGTTTCGTAACGCAAAAAGCTTTGGCTTTAGGTTTGAAACCAATTGTAGTGGTAAACAAGGTTGATAAAGAAAACTGCCGCCCGGAAGAAGTTTACGAGCAAATTTTTGAGTTGTTCTTCAACTTGGAAGCTACGGAAGAGCAGTTGGATTTCCCTGTAATTTATGGTTCATCTAAAAATGGTTGGATGAGCACCGATTACAAGCAGCCAACAGATAACTTTTTCCCATTATTGGACGCTATTGTAGAGCACATTCCTGCAGCGCCAGTAAACGATGGTACTTTGCAAATGCAGATCACTTCGTTAGATTATTCTTCTTTCGTAGGTCGTATTGCTATTGGCCGTGTACACAGAGGTTCCATCAAAGAAAACCAGCCAGTTACCTTAATTAAGCGTGATGGCAAATTGGTAAAATCAAGAGTTAAGGAATTATATACTTTCGAAGGTTTAGGTAAGGTAAAAACTACCGAGGTTAAATCGGGAGATATTTGTGCCGTTGTAGGTATTGACGGTTTTGATATTGGTGATACTATTGCTGATTTCGAAGCGCCGGAACAATTACCAGTAATCAAAATTGACGAGCCAACGATGAACATGTTGTTCACGATCAACAACTCGCCATTTTTTGGTAAAGAAGGTAAATTGGTAACCTCGCAACGTATCAAAGATCGTTTGTTGAAAGAGATGGAGAAAAACTTGGCCCTTAAAGTGGTGGAAACGGAATCTCCTGATGCTTGGTTGGTGTACGGTAGAGGTATCCTTCACTTGTCGGTTTTAATTGAAACGATGCGCCGCGAAGGTTACGAGTTACAAGTAGGACAACCGCAGGTAATTGTAAAAGAAATCGACGGTAAAAAACATGAGCCAGTTGAAACTTTAATTGTAGATGTACCTGCTGAGGTTTCTGGTAAAGTAATTGAATTGGTAACTCAACGTAAAGGTGAGTTGTTGATTATGGAGCCAAAAGGCGATTTACAGCACTTGGAGTTCGAAATTCCTTCTCGTGGTATTATTGGTTTGCGTAACAACGTTTTAACTGCTACCGCTGGCGAGGCGATTATGGCACACCGTTTCAAAGCTTACGAGCCTTGGAAAGGAACTATTCCTGGTCGTATGAATGGGGTATTGATTTCTATGGATAAAGGTCAAACTACTGCTTACTCTATCGATAAATTACAGGATCGTGGTCGTTTCTTCGTTGATCCAGGTGTGGATGTTTACGAAGGTCAGATTTTGGGTGAGCACATTCGTGATAACGATTTAGTGATCAACGCCGTTAAAGGTAAAGCCTTAACCAACATGCGTGCTTCAGGTTCTGATGATAACGTTCGTATTGCACCGGCAATTAAGTTTTCTTTAGAGGAGGCAATGGAATACATCCAAGCTGACGAATATATTGAGGTAACTCCTGCAAGTATGCGTTTACGTAAAATTTTCTTAACAGAGAACGAACGTAAGGTAAAAGGCAAAATGTTCCAGTCGTAATTGATTGTATGCGAGCATAGTAAATTCGGAAAATTGAAATTAATTACTTAACTTTAGTTGTCCGAGACATAGGAGATATTTAAAAGCCCTGCCGATTTTTTTTTTGGCAGGGCTTTTTGTTTGTTATTGGCCTGTGGGCTTTTGAAATTCAGTATATGTTATTATTGAGTTTGGGTATTTGAGCCACCTAACAATATATGAATTGCTTTAGATTAGCAGATATCGTCATTACGAGGTACAGCCTGCCCCGATAATTCGGATAAGCAATCTTAAGCGTAAGTTAGTATAGCTATGGAACGGTTTGTAACTCACAATGAAGGGCTTAAATATTAACTCACGTTAATTGTTATCTTTTGGTTTTACTGTTACTGCTTTAGGACCATTTTTGGTTGTGATCAAAATAGCTCCATTCTTTGCGGAAATGCCGTATAAAGCAACGGCCGATTGGTCTTTCAATATCGTTATGGCTTCAATGTCATCTTGCTTTATGTCTTTAATCTGTCCGTCGAACAGTTTGCCGTCTAACACAATGAGCGGTGCATTATCAGTAGGAAATGTTGCTCTATTGAAAAAGGTTGCTACGTCTACTTTTTCGCCCATTGCCTTAGGCATAGTTTTTTGACCGTTATTTAGCGCAAACTTAATGGGAATACTATATTTCGTTCTCACTGGTTTTTCATCAAGAAGACCAGGGTTCCATCTCCTGCTAAGTTTAAGTACCCTAACAGCTTCTTCATCTGTCCCGTAGCCTAATTTCCTATCAATTTTAATATCGGTTACAGAGCCGTCTTTTTCTACAACAAACGATACAAACACATTGCCTTGGATATTGTTTTCAGCTGCTTCTTTTGGATACTTGATATTGGCTCCTAAAAATTTGTAAAATTCTACAATTCCGCCGGGATAGTTAGGAGGGTTTTTTAGAGAGACGAAGCTATAGATCCTATCTTCCGGGTTGCCTATTGCATAGCCCATAATAGTGATGGGATTAAGTGTATTGTAGCCTTGTTTCGGCACTGCATTTTGGTTAAATATTTCGGTATATGCACCATTCAATCTGTATTCTACACGCATGCTATACTTACCATCGGTAAATACATCGCCGCTATACTTGGCTACTGTTGCTGCCGTTTCTTCATCCGCTCCATAGCCAATTTTCGGCTCCACTACAACAGCCTCAATTTTCTTATTTTTAACACTAAAGCTTACCACTAAATTGCCTTGCACATTGTTGTTAATTGCTTCTTTTGGATACTTGATATTGTTGCCTAAAAATTTATAAAATGCTTCGTAGTTATCATTTTTCGCTGTTTTAGCGATGACTTTAGTGGCTAAGCGCACTTCCGTGGGCTTTTCTTTTGGGAGTTCCAGTGTTTCCGAAACAACAGTCTTCACTTCGTTCAGTGGGATTTCACTTGCGGCTGCCAAAATTTGTTCGTTTTTACTAATAGTTGCCGATGACAATAGCAAAGCTGATGCGAACAATGGTACGAATATGCCATACTTTATAATGGCCGTCTTTTTTGATCTTTCTTTGTAAAGCATAAAAATTCTTTTTTTGATCATCGATTTTTTAAAGAACCCATTGGTGAGCGTGTTAACGTTAATGCCAAAAGCCTGATTGAGTAAAAGCATAGAGTAAGCTTCTTTGTCGCCTTGAAACTTGGCAGCAGCTTCATCTGCTAAATATTCATGTATAGCTTTTACGGTTGCTTTGTAAAAATAGATGATGGGATTAAACCATGTAACAATTCCTAAAATTTCGAAGAAAATGACGTCGGCGGTGTGAAATTGCTTGATGTGTATATCCTCATGATGATGCACTGTAGCCGCTTCTGGTAGATTTTCAGCAACTACTTTTTTGTTCCAAAACGAAAATGCCAATCCGCTAGTAAAATCCTTAAGCATTTTTGTTACCCCAATTAACTGTGCAATAAAACGCATCGAGAAAAGAAGTACACCTAGCAAGTAAACCAATACAATGGCGTTGCCCCAATTGAAGTTTTTCTCTTCGGTTACAACAGAAGCATTGCCTATAAATTGGTTAATTTGATCAACACTGACATAAATCTGTTGGCTAATTTCCCGTTCGCTAAACCAATCTAATTGGATAAATGGTATGCCCAGTGAGAAAATACCAGCACAAATCAGGTAAACCCTATTTAATACAAAATAGGTTTCGTTTGCAAGCAATAGTCTATAAAAGACATAAAAAACTACCAAATAGATGTTAACTTGCAGTAAATAGTGTGACCAGCTCATTTCGGTTTGTTTTTGAATTTGTTAATCATTTTGAGGATTTCATCCACGTCGCTTAAGTCAAGCTTTTCTTCTTTTACGAAAAATGAAAACATACTTTCAACAGAGTTTTCAAAATAGTTGCCCAAAAGTTTTTCGGTAGCATGTCTCTTGTACTCTTCTTTTGAAATCAGCGGATGATATTTGTGCGCCTTACCGAAAGCCTCATGACCTACAAAGCCTTTTACTTCTAAAATGCGCACAATGGTTGATACGGTATTGTAAGCCGGTTTCGGCTCAGGTAGCTGGTCGATTACTTCTTTTACGAAAGCGCTCTCTAGCTGCCACATTACCTGCATAATTTGTTCCTCTGCTCTTGTTAAATCTTTAATTTCCATTATTGTAAATTTTTAAGTGAGGGCCTTGCAAAGCACCTAACTAATTAGATATCTTAATCTAATGTATAACTAATATTTTAGTTATCAAAATTTTTTGGCAAATTTTATCCAGGAGATTACGGAAAAAGGAGAGTTTTTGGAGCGTAATTAAACCATCAAATCGTCACAGATTCAGCTTAATGAACCAATGAACCAATGAACCAATGAACCAATGAACCAATGAACCAATGAACCAACTTAGATTTTGATCAAATCGTTTTTAATGCCGTACACTACCAGGCCTGTTCTTGATTTTAGGTTTAGTTTTAAAAAGAGCGATTCGCGATAGTTATCTACTGTGCGTGGACTAACGTTCATCAAAGCAGCAATTTCTTTGTAGGTAAGTTCGGTGCTGCAATGTTGCAAAAATGTGAGTTCTCTTTCAGTGAGTGTAAAAGCGGGATGATCATTTTTTACCGAAACCAATAAGCGACCGGTCACTAGTTCGTTTACGTAGAAGCCTTTTTCTACAATGTGCTTGATGGCGGTAATTACTTCAAGAGGTTTTGATTGTTTAAGCAGGTAGCCATTTGCACCAGCTTTAATCATATTGATAATTGATTTTTCATCCTCAAACATACTTAATGCCAAAATATAGCTCTTCGGATAGTTGTCTTTGATCCACTTGGTGGTGCTAAAACCGTCCATAACTGGCATGTTAATATCCATTAATATCACTTGCACATTTGGCTGGGATTTAATTTTTGCTTGCAGATCTGTCCCATTGGTTGCTTCAAAAACAATATCTACTTCGTCAAATTCAGTTAGCAGATTTGCCAAACCTGATCTGAATAGGGTGTGGTCATCAACCAAAGCTATTTTTATTTTTTCTGCGTTCATTTTATGGGTACGGTATTTGGATAATAATTTTTGTGCCTTTATTTATTGAAGATTGAAGATCGAAAGAACCTCCGATCATTTTAACTCTTTTCTCGATGGAATATAATCCTAAACCATTATTTTTCTTTCTCGCTTCATCATAATCGAAACCAATTCCATTTTCGTCTACACTTAAAAAAATCCAATCTTCCTGTTGATGCAGTTTAATCTCAATTTTTGTAGCCAGCGCATGTTTAACTATGTTGTTTACAATCTCTTGGAAAAGTCTTAAAATCACGAGATCTTTTTGTGGAGATAACAGGCTCGTTCCTTTCATCTCGTTTTCAAACTGAACCTGGTAAATTTCAGCTTTGCTTAGCCAACTTACTTCCTGTTCAATAGCTGCGGCAATGCCTAATTCTAATAACTGCTCACCATGAAGTAACTTGGCAAGGGCCCTTAATTCACTGATAGATTTATTTACCAGCTCAATTGAGGTGTCGATCTTTTTCTCTGCCTTTTCCTCTTCCCTAACATTAACAGAGCCTAAGGTCAAATTGGTCAGACTTAGCAGTTGTCCGATGTTATCGTGTAAATTGCTGGCAATAAGTTGCATGGTTTGTTCTTGAACCTCTATTTGCGTTTTCAATAGCTCTGATTCAAACTTTTGGTTAAGCAGTTTCTTTTCTTCCAGATGTGTTCTTTTTTTTCGGTAATAGGTAATTACCAGTACTATAATTCCTATAACTATGATAAAGAAAATGAGCGATATTAGAATGATGCTCGTGTATAAATTCGTTTGTTCCTTAAGCATAAAAATGATTTCATCCAACAGCTGTACATCAGGATATTTAAGATATTCATTATTGCATAACGAATGGATAATTGTCCCTTTATCTTTACACGAATGATTTCGGCAAAAAAGGCATTTACAGTAGTATTAGTTGCGTAAAATATAAGGCAGCCTGTAACGAACCAAAACGCAGCATCTTTTAAAATATCATGATATTCCTCCTGCTTAAAAAGGCTAAAATAATAGGTGATACAAAGTAAAACTACCAGCCCGCTAAAGGCAGTATTTGTTCTATAAAAATATGAGCCGAAGCCTTGATGATACCACTCGATCATATATCCAATAGATAACAGAGCAGCTAGTGTTAAGCAAATGATTCTAATTCTCTTTAGATTGATAACTTTTGAAAATATCCAAAAATGGAAAAAGCAATAGATAGGTAAAAACCCATTGTAAAGGACATGGTTGCTTTTAAAGGTTGGAAATGTTTTAACAACTAAATGGGCACAAGTTTCGAATATGGCTAAAATGCCTAAATACACGATAAATGCCTTCCAATAGCTTGGCTGTACTTTTTTAGGAATAAATAGAATGGATGCAAAAAAGCACATCCATTCTATAATGATAGAAAAAGGTATCTTTAATAAATCCATACAAATTATGCACCTAGGTCATATCCATCTTTCGGGTCGGGGTAAGTTTCTTCAGGACAGTCTGGAGGGCATATCGTTGCTTGGTCTATTGCATCTCCTGGATCTGGCACTAAGGGAATTGAGATTGATTTATCGTCATCAAGCATATCCAAATAGTGTTTAAATTTGATCACTTCGGTATTACATAAAATAGCAGTATTAAGGCCTAAATAGTCGGGAACTCGATTGGTTGGGCAGGTATTTTCAGACACATGTTTGCCCATATATATTTTAACACCATATTCTGAGCCAACACTTGGTGTTTTTAGTAGTTTTAATACGCTTTCTGGCAAAACATTGTTCTCTATGCATAATTGCAGCACTTCCTTCACTGTGAAATGCGCAAATTTAAATTCTTTTTTAGGGTCAACAATGGTTCGCCTGTATGCTTTAACCATTTCCTTAACTTCAGCTTTTTTGAAAGGTTTACCCGTAATTTTTTTTTCTTCGTTGTTTAGTTTGATAATCATGATTGTTTATATCTATTTTTTTCCAAATCTCGTGCTTTTTAAACTACTTCAGTACCGTAAAAACACCCTGTAAGTTAGGGTATTATCAGCTCACTTAAAATACTTGGCTCTAAATAATTTTGGATAAAAAAAGAGCAATGACAATTCAAATTAACAATGATTTTCCTCATGGTACAATTAGCGCAAGAGAAATTGAAATATTAAAGTTAATCTCGCTAGGCTATAGTAGCAAAGAAATAGCAGGCATACTGTTTATTAGCAAGTTAACAGTTGAAACACATCGGAGGAATATGGTGAAGAGAATGGGATTTAGAAATGCATATCAATTGGTGGTTTGGGCTTTTAAGGAACGCGTATTTGCTTAGAAATAAGCTTTTTATGAGCTTAAATTTAATATCGTAAATCTTTAACTCTAATTAAATGGATATGGTAAGTATTGAACTAACAGGCAATTTAAGCATCCAGTCGGTGCTTGATGCTCATGCACCTTTTGCGGCTCTTTTAGATCCGAGTGATTTTTCAAATGTAAATCAACTTTACACGAAGTTACAGCTGCGGGGAAGCTTAACATTGAAAAACGCAACCTTAACCTTGCCTTTAGATGATCAAAAGGTGTTTTTTGCTTTTCATAAGCTAAATCTCATTAATTCTAAAATTGTGCTCAATTCTTCAAATACAACAATTGTTTGCAACGAGTATGAGCATGAAAAATCTCAAATAATTTCATTTTCGGGAGACAACCAAGTGGCGGTTTCTGGAAATGACGGAAACACCAATGGTGAAAATGGACATGCCGGCGGTGCCGGATTGGATGCGGCAACATGTGTAATGTTTGTTACTGATAAGGTTAAAACTATTGGCGGTCCTATGTCTATAGATTTAACTGGCCAAGCTGGAGGAAAAGGCGGCAATGGAAAGGTGGGTGGAAAAGGAGCACAAGGAGATAGAGGGCGTAATTGCTCGTCTGGCACGATTGATTGTAGAAGTGGCTGTGGAAATGGACATAAAGGTGGGCGAGGCGGAAAGGGAGGCGACGGCGGTAACGGTGGTAATGGAGGAAATGGCGGTAAATTTGAATTTAGATTTCATGGTTTTAACACTCCCAATGATTATTTTTTCTCTTTTATCTCAAACGGAGGAAAAGGTGGTTACAAAGGTTTTGGTGCTTCGGGCGGTGAAGGTGGCGAAGGCGGAAATCCCGGTAGAAGTGGCTGTAGTTGGTGTGATGGAAGGTGCTACGCAGGACCACGCGGTGAAAATGGCTTAAATGGGGCCGACGGTATTAATGGAGGGGATGGAGAAAAGAAGCATCTGATAAATTCAAATTTCGATATGAACTACATTAAAAGTTATTTGACACTTTGGAATGGAGCTAAATTGACAGAGGAATTGGTTTTTGAATTTGAAACAGGGCTTTCTAAAGCTTCCAATTAGCATATAAATCCCTAAAAACAACGATGCCACCTTGAGGGCGGCATCGTTGTTGCATGTTAATTTCTAGGAGCTACTGGTTTTGGTAATTCTTTACGTGGAATTTTTTCAGCACGCTCAGAAGTATGGTAAACGAAAGAAGCAATGATTGTTGCTGATTTCTTCAAATCATCTTCTACCAATCTATCGTAAGTATCTTGGTTGGTGTGGTGTGTACGTGTGTTGTAGTCCATTGGATCTTGGATAAATTGGAATCCAGGTAAGCCAACAGCATCGTAAGCTTGATGATCTGTACCGCCAGTGTTATTAATGGTAACTGTTTTAGCACCTAAATCAGCAAACGGATTTAACCACGCTTGGAAAATATCTCTAGCGGAAGCATTGCCCTGTAGGTAAATTCCACGTACAGCTCCGGTACCATTATCTAAGTTATAGTAAGCACTTAATTTTCCATGCTCTGGCAATAACTCCATTTTGGTTGGGTCGGCAAAGTGTTGCTTCACGTAACCTCTAGAGCCATATAGACCTTGTTCTTCAGCATCCCAAAGTGCAATTCTGATGGTTCTTTTCGGTTTAAAGTCGATGGCTTTCAAAATACGCATTACCTCAATCATTACGATAGAGCCGGCTGCATTATCAGTTGCGCCAGTTCCAGAGTGCCATGAATCAAAGTGGCCACCAATCATCACAATTTCATCTTTCAATTTTTTATCAGTACCCGGAATTTCAGCTACTACGTTATAGCCTTTTGCATCCTGAGGATAAAAAGTGGTTTTAACGTCAGCTTCAACTTCTACTTTCTGGCCAGCACGTAGCAAACGTAAAATGTGCAAGAAATCTTCTGCAGAAACCTCTAACTCAGGAGCTACTGGTTTAGCATCAACTGCGTATGATGCTCCATTGCTGGTAAAAAAAGTGCCGTAGCTACCACGGGCGTAAGTTAAAATTAAGCCTACATTTTCTTGAAGGAGCATTTCATTAATAGCAGCACGGTTTTGACGCATACGCATCATCATTGCCATTTGGTTGTTATTGCCACCTCTGTTGCCACGGCCTTGACCTGGAGCAGCAGGCTCAGCAGCAGCCATTTCAGCTAACTTCTCATCAGTGTGACGCGTTACGTCAGGTGTGTAAGAGTTTTTTAGCGGTTGCACCATTACCGATTCAATTACCACAATTTTACCAGCTAATTTGCCTTTGTATTTTTCTAAATCAGTAACGGTATCGGCTTTTATTAATATCACTTCTGATTTGATTGGGCCGTTAGTGCCAGGCGTCCAAGCTTTAGGATAGCCAATAATTGGACGGTAAAAAGGTGCCGTAGTTGCTGCGTAGTATCTTTCTACCGACCAGCCTTTGCCAAAATCACCCCAGCTTTCTTGTTTAACGTTTTTAAGGCCTAACTCATTGAAATACTTCACTGCCCAATCTCTACCTTTTTTAATGCCGGGCGAATTGGCTAGGCGTGGGCCAATCACGTCAGTAATTTGGAAAGCAATGTCCATTACTTTCGAGTTGTCCAAGCCTTCTTTTCTGATTTTTTGAATGGCCTCTGTGTTAACAGGCTCTTGCGCATTAACGTTAATTGCATTGAAAGAAAATGCAACGGCCAATGCGCCAATGGTAAATTTCTTTATCATAAAATAATTAGTTTAGGTTAAGTAACAATATGGTGTGAATTTACAGCTAATGCTAAATAGTTGTAACTTTCTATTCAGAATTTTACAACTGGTAACTATGACGAAATTTTTTAGAAAATTATTACTCGGAGGCTTATTCGTTATCACTTCGCAAGTGAGCTTTGCGCAAAAAACAGACGTGAGAGATCCGAAAATTGGAGGCATGCTTAACGAAGTGTCGGCAAGTAATTTGGAAACCTTAATTAGAAAAATGGTTTCTTTCCATACCAGACATACCTTAAGTGATACACTGAGTAAAACTAAAGGTATTGGTGCAGCAAGAAATTGGATCAAAAGCGAGTTCGAAAAATATGCTGCTGAAAGTGGCGGCAGATTGCAAGTTTCTTTCGACACTTTTACGCAACCGGCGGATGGTCGCCGTATCAAAGAACCTGTGGTGTTAAAAAATGTAATGGCTGTTTTGCCAGGCACTGATCCTAGTGACAAAAGAATGCTGATGGTATCAGGGCATTACGATTCTAGGGTAACCGACGTGATGAACGTCAAAGATTTTGCTCCGGGAGCGAACGATGATGCCTCTGGTGTGGCTGCGGTGATGGAGATGGCTCGTGTAATGAGCAAGCATCAATTTAGCTGTACTTTGGTTTTTGTTGCTTTTGTAGGCGAGGAGCAAGGCCTATACGGAGCTGCTAATTTGGCTAAAAGAGCTAAGGCAGAAGGCTGGAATGTTCATTTGTTGTTGAATAACGATATTGTTGGTAATTCTTATGGAATGGAAACTGACCTCAAAGACAACAGGAGTGTGCGTGTATTTAGCGAAGGTGTGTCTGCTTTAGAAACCCCAGCGCAGGCTGCGGCACGACAATCTGCTGGGACCGAAAACGATGGTAATGCTCGCCAAGCGGCCAGGTATATCAAAGAAGTCGCAGAGCGATACGTAGATCAGTTAGACGTGAAGCTGATTTATAGAAGAGATCGTTTTTTACGAGGCGGGGATCATACTTCTTTTTCACTGCAGGGATTTACTGCTGTTCGAATTACGGAAATGAACGAAGATTTCAACAGACAGCATCAAGATATCAGAACAGAGAACGGCTTTAAATTTGGTGATTTACCAGAGTACGTGGATTATACTTATCTGCAGAAAGTAACTCGGATGAATATGTCGGTAATGGCCAATTTAGCGCTGTCAACACAAGAGCCAGAAAATGTTGGCGTGGTAACTTCGGGGCTTACCAATAAAACGCAATTGAAATGGGATGCTCCAAAAGGAAAAGTTCCTTATGGCTACTATGTGCTGATGAGAGAAACCACTAGTCCGTTTTGGGAACGTAAATTTTTCGTGAAGGAAAATCAGGCTACCTTAAACTATTCGAAGGATAATTATTTTTTTGGGGTACAATCCGTAGATGAAAATGGGCACGAAAGTTTGGTGGTAATTCCCAAACCTATCAGATAAAAAACGAAAAGGCGGTAACCAGCCGCCTTTCCTAAATTAACTAAAACTAAACTAAAATTTTCTATTTGATATTTCGCTTCAATAAAATGAAGTAACCAGCCACAAAAACCACCAGGCCACATATTAAACTATGCGCAATGGCTTGGTCAAAAATGGCAAATTCAATTCCTTTTTTCGAATTCATGATATTCATTACCGTTAGGCTCGGAAATGCTTGAGGAATGTAGATCGCATATTTCCAGTTCATATTTGCGGCGATAGATGCGAAAATGGTTAATAAAAATCCTAATCCAAAAGGCTTTAAAAAGTCATTCCAAAGCAGGTTCATCAAAAACTGCAAGGATATAATTCCAATAGATGAAAGAAACATTTTAGTAAAAGATCTGAAAATAATTTCCGTAGGATTAAATCCACTAAAATGAAGTTGAGGTCTAAATAACTCGATACTGTAACCTGCGGTAATAATGAACACCGAAAACAAGAGCATGGTTAAAAAGGTAAGAAATATAATGTAGATGAACTTGCTTGAATATATTGATAATTTGGGTAGAGGTAATGAAAATAGGCTTTTCCAAGTATCTCCTTTATATTCCATATTGGTAATGGCGTAAGTGTTATATATCACCAGTATTGGTAATAAAAGCGAACCCATTATACCCGCAATAGGATAAATAAAATAAAACCAAAGCATTTGCGGAGGGTACTTCACCAAGTTGTCGTACTTAAATATAAAACCTAGCGCAATAATTAAACAAATTGACAATGGTAGCAAGATAGCGCTCCAAAAAGCTAATGTTTTGCGTGACTTGTAAAATTCTGAAACAAAAGATATGTATAAAGACCGCATATGGTTGTGTTTGGTTGGTTAGTTGTTTGGTTGTTTGAAAATTGGCGCTTGATTATTGGTTATCATTCCGCTGGTCATTGGAAATTGGCGCTTATCATTTAATTCTTCGATGTAATGTCGAGGAATAAGTGTTCTAAGTCCTTTTTCTCGGTGCCGATACTGTAAACGGTCAAGCCATTTTGAATCAATAAAGTATTTAGTTTACCCATTTCAGCTTTGCTGGTGTATGATACATGGATAATTCCATCCTCTTCATTGATGATCTCCAGTCCGTTTGTCTTTAATAAGTTGATTGCTGAGGCGTGGTCGTCAACTTCTATTTTAACACTTGGCTTGCTTAAATCTTGAAGTTCATTGATGGTGCCTTGAAAAAGTAACTGCCCTTTGTTGATGATGCCTACATGTGTAGCGGTTCGCTCAATTTCTGCAAGTAAATGGCTGGATACTAAGATGGTTTTCCCATATTCGGTAACTAGCTTAATCATCAGGTTTCGGATTTCTATAATCCCATTGGGATCTAGTCCATTGGTTGGCTCATCAAGCAGTAGCAATTCGGGGTCGCCGATTAATGCTAAGGCAATTCCTAAGCGCTGTTTCATCCCCAGCGAATATTTGCCTGCTTTTTTATGTGCCGCCTCAGTTAAGCCAACCAAAGCCAGCATTTCATCGGCTTTACTTTTGTTGATTCCTAATAAAATGCAGCGATTGCGTAAATTTTCTAAGCCTGTTAAGTGTACATAAATTGCTGGCTGCTCCACCAATGATCCCATTTTTGCCAAGCAAGCAATGCGATTGTGATTCAATTCTTTGCCAAACACAAAAACAGTGTCAGTTGGCGACTGCAACAAATTCAGCAGAATTTTTATGGTAGTGGTTTTTCCAGCTCCGTTTGGTCCTAAAAAGCCATAAATACTGCCTTTTGGTACTTGTAAAGATAAGTCTTTAACTACGGCTTGCGAACCAAAGTGGTGGTTAAGCCCAACAGTTTGTATGGCAAATTGGTTCATCCTTATTTTAAAATTACGTTAGCGGCTTTTGCTATAGTTGATGAATTTGCTGAAGTGTTAGCTTTAGCTAAATTATCTTCATTGCCAGCAATGTTTCCGTTTGTTGTAAAAGCAATTAACATTACCACAAATACAGGTACTAATAAAAGTAGGAAAGGCGATACGTTTGTTAACTTTTTCATCATTTTAAGGTTTTAAGTTTAATGCAAATCGTTTGGGTTGAAATAACTTATTCGCTTTGCTTGAACAAATAGAATAATTCTTAAAATGCTGTGAAAATGTTTTAGACCAATTGCAAAATATCCTAGATAAACGGTGAAAATGCCAGTTTGTCGAATAAATCGCCTATTCGTAGAAAAAAAATGCCTGTTGGTCGAATGTGCTTGGTTGACGTTGCGCTTATAGGTAGTTTAGGTGATAAAGTTTCTACAAATTACATGAAGAATAATAGCAGAGCATCATTAATATTAAACTGTATTTTTTGGGGAATTATTGGAACGCTGGTTGCCGCAATAATGATTTTCTCGAAAAAGAAATTTGCCGTTCAAGAGATTGTAATAGACTACGCTGTTTTTGGGGCGGTTAATGTCGCTGTTTTTTACATCAATTACATTTTCCTAATTCCAGAACTTATTAAAAAAAGGAAGCAATACCTTTGGTTTATTGTTTGCTTTATTTTACTAATTGCCGTAAGCGTAGCGATAAAGGTTGCAGTAGCTAAGTTTTATCCAGAGTATGTGCTTCAGTACAAAGCTGATGATAAAATCCAGCATATTCCTTTAGCAAGTTATATCATTTCGGTAGTGTTTATTGCTGGCTTTTTCTTGGTGTCCAGTAGTGTAATCAAATTTGCAGTCGATTGGTTTTCTAACGAACGCATACAACGTAATTTAGAAAGTGAAAAAAAGGATATGGAATTGCAGTTTTTGAAATCGCAGTTGAATCCACACTTCCTATTCAATTCTTTAAACAACATTTATTCTTTGGCTTATCAAAAATCAGATAAAACAGCGGATGCTATTTTGAAGCTTTCGGAAATTATGCGCTACATGATTTATGAAAGTAATGATAGTTGGGTAAGTTTGAACAAGGAAGTGGAGTACGTAGAAAGCTATGTGGAGCTGCAAAAACTAAGATTTAAGGACGGGGCTTCGGTAGAAATTAGCATTAACGGCGTAATTGATGGACAGCAAATTGTTCCGCTAATCTTAATTTCGTTTGTAGAAAATGCCTTTAAGCACGGCGTGGCTAATGATCCGTCTGATCCTATCAAAATCAATATTATTGCAAACCAGAAAATTTTGCATTTTAGCGTAACTAATAAGAAAAATACAACCAATAAAGATGCCATAGGCGGAGTTGGACTAAATAACGTGGAACGTAGGTTACAACTGTTATATCCGGAGCGATATAAACTGAATATTGTAAACACACCCACTCATTACACCACAGAACTAATGCTTGATTTATGATTTTGAAATGTATTGCCGTTGATGATGAGCCGCTAGCGCTTGATATTATTGCTGATTACGTAGCTAAAGTGCCATTTTTGGACCTAGTAAAACGTACCGAAAGCGCCATTGAGGCTATGCAGTTGGTACAAGAAGGAAATATTGATTTGGTGTTTTTAGATATTCAAATGCCAGAGCTTACTGGAATACAATTTTTAAAGATTGCTGGCAATAAGGCAAGCTACATTTTAACCACGGCTTATTCGCAATATGCATTGGAAAGCTATGATTTGAATGTTTCAGATTATCTATTAAAACCAATTGCATTCGATAGATTCTATAAAGCAGTGGAGAAGGTACGCAATCAGCATCAGAAGCAAGAAGCTGCGGCAGTTGCACCAATTCCTGAACCGGTTGCACCTGCAAGTACTGCTGCTGCACCAATTCAGGATTTCATTTTCGTGAAAACCGAGCACAAGATTCAGAAAATTGAGTTGGATGACATTCTTTACATCGAAGGCTTAAAAGATTATATCTCGATCTTCACTAAAACAGAGCGTGTAATTACACTGCAGAACATGAAGAAGATGGAGGAAACCTTACCCAAAGGTGAATTTATCAGGGTGCATAAGTCTTACATTATTGCGGTGGATAAAATAGAAAGCATTGAACGCAGTAGGATTTCCATCGGAGGTAAAACGATTCCGGTTGGCGATACTTACAGAGATGCGTTTTTCAAGCTGATAGACAGTAGGAACGTTTAAGGTTTTGCAGATTTAGGTTGAGCCTAATTAATAGTGTGGCAGCCATCCACTGCACAAAGTCTAAATAAAAATGACTTCGAATTTTTGTGTTTACACACTTTGCATAAGGTTTAAACTAGACTTGTTGTTATATGTAGATTTACAAACTAACTAAATATTTCCGTTCGTTCGGCATTGTATTTTGAGCGAAAGCTCATCTTCTTTTCGTTGAAGTATTTATCTAAAAAAGGCTCCATTTTCTTATAATCGTTTTTGTTCTCAAGCCTGAAATTAAAGTAATAAAACTCATTTGTTACGGTACTGAAGCTTAATTGGTTTTTAACTCCTTGTGAAAATATTCTACTTAAGCTATATCTTCCACCGCCAACATATTTCCCGTAATACTCTAAAATGTTCACTTCGATGTTCGCGATGTCGTCTAAATTGAACTTATACCCATCAACGATGATACCATCTAGATTAAATTCAAGTTCACCTTTTAATTCGCCGTATAATGGTTTATAAGTCCAACGCGTTGCAAGTTGGGTTATATAAAATACAAAAATGCAAATGATAAATATCTTTGAAGTTGTTGCGCCGAATTCAATCGGCAGTAGCTGTAATAAGAAAGCACAAATTCCAACAATTATTGCTAGCCAAGTTCGATCGAACTTTATGGCTTTTTCATTTGGTATATAAATTTTATATAATGCTCGGTCAGTAGTCAAGTTAATTGTTAGGGCTTTTCATTAAAACTACGTAAAACTTATTTATATCGAAATTTTTTGCTTAAAAACTTACGAAGTCTTCAGATTATTTATGTAAAATGAGTTTTTTAATTTTATAGCTCCAGTTTTCAAAGATATTAAGAATAGCTACTGCCCGATATGTTGTTTAATTGCGTTTTCGGCTTGTAATACCAATTCTTCGGCAGGTTTGTCTTCACGTTCAATTGGCGCTAATACGGTCCATTTCAATGGAAGTAGCGTGCCTAGCGGATAGCTCCCAAAACGAACAATCTTCCAAGAATTTTCAATAGCCACTGGAACAATTACTGCCTTTGGTACTATTTTAAGCAAGGTGGCAATTCCGCCAACTTGAAAAGGTTTCATCTGGCCATCTTTAGCTCTCGTACCTTCTGCAAAAATTACGGTGCTCCAATTCTTTTCATTCATCCTACGGCCCAATTTAATAATCTCGCCGATGGATTGTTTGCTGTCCTTTCTATCGATGTTAGCGCCGCCACCGTATTTTAAATTGAATGAAATAGATGGAATGCCTTTAGTCAATTCAATTTTAGAAATAAACTTAGGGTGATGCTTGCGTAAAAACCAAATTAAGCTCGGGATATCGTACATGCTTTGATGGTTAGCCACGAAAATAATGGGCCTATCCGTTGGTAACTGTTGGTTATTTTTAAAACTTACCGAATTAAGCAAGGTTAGCTGTGAGTAGGTAAGGAAAAAATTGAGGATATCCACCGACGATTTGTGTGCTTTGTATCCAAAAAACTTGTAACATACCCACTGGATGGGATGGAAAATACCCAAAAATAAACCGAACGTTAAAAAAAAGATTGGCGTTAAAATGTAGCCTAGTAGCTTCTTCATCAATTGCTTTTTCAGTAATTTTTTATGCAAAGGTAGGAAGATTTATAAATCTGCCAACGTTACAGTAGGCCTTCGGTTTGCAAAATATATGCTTTTAGGATCGCGGCAACACTCATACTATCGGTGATTTCACCGTTTAACACCATTTGATAGGCCTTTTCAAATGGCAGTTTGAGCAATTGTAAATCTTCTGTTTCTTCCGGTGCTGCTTGCCCTTGAGTAAGGTCTTTTGCTAGGTAGATGATAGCCAGTTCGTCGCTAACGGAATTGGACAAATGCATGCGCTGTAGTTCTATTAATTGCCCTGTTATTAATCCCGTTTCCTCCAGTAGTTCTCTTTTGGCACTTAATTCAGGATCAGTACCTTCTGGACAACCGCCTTCTGGGATTTCCCAACTATATGCTTTTAAAGGATAGCGATACTGGCCAACTAGTAAAGTGTAACCCTGTTCATCTAGCGGTAATACCCCGATGGCAATATTTTTGAAATGCACCTCTCCATAAATTCCCCTGCCGCCACTTGGGTTAACTACCTGATGTTCCGTTACAGAAATCCAATTGTTGCTATATTTCTCTTCGCTACTTAGCGTTTGCCAAGGGTTTTCTTCGTTCATCTTTTTAAAACTTCACAATAACAAAGGCACAAACATAATCATTATGATTTATTCCTTGCTTTTCGATGTAGTTGGCGGAGGAGGAACATTCACCTTGTTGGTTTTTACTTTAGTAAATCGATAGTTGAGGTTAAAAACAAAATTGTTGGTATTAGCTACACCGTACGTGTTCGAAGTAAAATTTAGGCCTTCGTTATAAGTAGTATTTCTACGGCCTCTGAAAGGATCATTAGCACTGATACGAGCAGTAAGCGTATTCTTGAAAAATGATTTCCTTGCACCAAAACTGGTGTTAATAGATGCACTATTTCGCCCAATGGCGCTCACATTGTTATTGTAATTCAAATTAGCTTCGAATGCAGTTTTATAGGGCAGCTGCATTGAAAAACCGCCTCTGGCTCTAATGCTGATCCCTCCACGATTTAGTGCGCTATTTAAAGTAGAAGTATAATTGCTTTGAATTAAACTGAAATTACCATTTGCGGATATTTTTTTAGTTGGTCGATAATTACCAATTAACATTAACGCCAATGAATAATTGGTGCCCACATTGCTAAAAGTACTTTCTGAAATTCCGTTAGGGTTTACGAAACGATACCTTTCAATTACACCGCTAGCGGTAGAGTAGGAGATCCTTGGTGTAAAAGACCATTGATTACCGAATGCACCAAAACTTAAATCAAATTGGTGGGTATAAGACGGCGACAAATCGGGGTTACCGTAAGAAATATTCAACGTATCCGCATTGTTTACCTGAGGGTTTAAAGTGTTTTCTCTTGGGCGATTAATACGGACGCTGTAAGTGGCGCCGATATTATATCGTTTTTTAAAAAAACGGTTGATAGAAGCAGATGGAAAAAAGCTTAAATAAGGACTGACATTGTATACTTCGCCAGTAGAGAGGTCAAAGTTGACATTGGTGTACTCGCTTCTCATGGAGGCCTTTGCTGACCATCCATTTTTACGATAATTGTAGGAAAGATAACCCGCTAAGATGTTTTCGTTGTAGAAAAACTGATTGCTTAGCTCGGCATTGTTGATGTACTGTTGTGTTTTGTAATTAAAGTTCTGCACCAACAAATCGTTGTCATTTTTACGATAATTGTAGGCAATTCCAAATTCCAAACGATCCCTTTTTTTAAATACAGGCTTATCGTAATCTAAGTTAAAGTTGACTCCACGATTCCCAGTTTCGTTATCATTTTGCTGCAAACTAGGACTAAGGTTCGTAGGAAATGCATAGCTACGTTCGAAATTACGCATCCCACTGCTATTGTTAGCATTTACAGTAAATCCAGCAGTTAATTTCCCTCCGGCGGTATCGGTATTGAGGCTATAATCGGCATTAAAAACAAAATTATTGCTGCTATTATCACCAGTGTTCACTTGGTTTCGCAACCTTTTAGTGATTTCTTCTTCATTAATGTAATAAAAATCGTTTCCTGATAAGCTATTACTTCCATTTACATTATAACTGGTATTTAAGCGAAGGTTTTGTTTTTTATTGATATCCCAATCCAAAGCCACTCTAAAATTGCCGCCATTACTTTCACTTCTCGAGTTGTTAAATTGATTGTAGTAAAAAGTGGTGTCTGGGAAAAAATTGGTTCTGTAACTTTCACTGCTATTTCTGCCCAATCCAGTTCTGTATGCGCCGCCGCCGGTAATACTGTATTTTTCGCCTCGATACGATGCATTTGCATTGGCATTGTTGTTCCCCTGCGTTCCTGCAGCTAGTCCAACATTTCCGTTAAAGCCAACTTTGAAACCTTTTTTCATCACAATGTTAATGATCCCTTCGCCGTCCGCTGAATATTTTGCTGGCGGGTTTGTCATCACCTCAATTTTCTCAATGGCATCAGATGGCAGTACATTTAATAGATCAGCGATGTTGGAGGTCATGTAGTCAGACGGCTTTCCATCAATAAAAACCCGGGTGCTGCGTTTGCCAGAAATGGTGGTATTGCCATCAATATCTACCTCAACCATGGGTACGTTTTTCAGTAAATCCGTTGCGGTGCTTCCTTCAGCCAATATACTTGAGCTTACATTATAGGTAATTACATCGGCACCAACTTCAATCACTGGTTTTTCTGAGGTAATTACTACTTCGTTTAAGTTGTTTTGCTCAGCTGCGAGTTTCAGTGAACCTAGGTTTTTGTCTGCATCAGCTTTGCTAAGCACAACTTCGTTAACAAATAGTGCTCCAAAACCAACATAACTTACTTTTACTTTATACGTGCCGAATTTGACGTTGCTAAACTTAAAAAAGCCATTTTCATCTGTTTGCAGCGTAATTAATGGCTGCTCTGCACCACTTTCAAATAAAGCTACCACAGCAAATGGGATCGGCAAAGCTCCAACCTCTTCAATAACCTTTCCCCTGACTATCCCTTTATCTGTAGTTTGCGATTTAGATTGAAAAGAAATTAAAAGTAAGGTAGAAAAGGCAAGGGCAAGAAAATTCTTCAAAGTCTATGGTGTTCTATATCAGTAAAATATAATATGCAATATAATTAGAAACTGATTAGAAATCAATTTAAACTATATCGTAAATGGAATGTTACTAAGTTTTTAAGTTTAAGATACTAAAAAGTCCCAAAGGTTTAAATTTCTTTGGGACTTTTTTTATTTTCTTTTTAAATGTTTCAATCTGTTTAGAAAGTTTCTTCGTCAGATCTCGGTGCTTCCTGCTGTTTCTTTTTCTTTTGGGTAAAATCGGATTTTCCAAAACGGTAAGAGAAAGTTAACGAAGCCATATTTCCGGCTCTAGCTCTGCTAAAATCAATGCTTGAACCTGTGTTTTGGAACTCCATTTGGAACTTACGAGTATTAAATAAGTTTCTGATGTTGAAACTTAAGCTAGCTTTTTTATTCAGTACATCCATTTTTGCACCCGCATCGAAACCGTACATGGCTTTGAAAGTGCCTTGTGCTGTAACTTCATTCGAACGATAATCAGCCCTTAGCTGTAAAGTAATTGCGTAAGGAAGTGTGATGTTATGCGTCATGTTTGCATTGTAAGCTACGCCATCTACGTCTGAAGTGCCAAACTCGGCCACCCCTTCAATTTTACGTTGGTATAAATTGAAATTGGTAGTCATGTTCCACTTTTTAGATAAGTCTAACTTTCCAATCAATTCGAGACCACTGTTTTTAGCACTGGTTAAGTTTTGAGGAATGGTTAAGTTAATGCCACCTTCAAGTTCATATCTAATTCGTTGAATCACATCGTTGGTTTGACGGTAGTAAGCGGTAGAAACTAAAGAGAAGTTTTTGAAAAATCTGCTGTAGCTCAATTCAAACGCATGCACATCTTCAGGCATTAAATTCACATTACCTTGGCGGTAGTTAATTGGATCTGATACATCTAAAAATGGATTGGTATCCCATCCACGAGGACGATTTACACGACGGCTGTAGCTCAGTTGAAGCTGCTGCTCATTCTTAAGTTTTTGAGTTAGGAACACACTTGGGTACAAACGGGTATAAGCTACTCGGCCAGGTGTATAAGCAATATTTCCTCCTGGAAGATAAGCGCCCATTTCGGTACTTAACGCGGCATCTTCACCCCTTAAACCAATCTGATAGCCAAAGTTTTTAATTTGGTTTTGATAGTTTAAGTAAAGTGCGTGTACGTAGTCATCGCTGTTAAAATCATTACTTAAGGTGCGACTAAAGATATACATGTTATTTACCACTGAATCTGCAAGTGTTCTGCTATTAGAAATACGGTATTGCGTACGATATCCAGCCTCTAGGCGAGATTTTTCCGTTAAAGGCAAAATGTAATCTAACTGAATATTGTAATTTTTATTATCGCTTGGTCTGCTAGTAATCTGCTGTATAAAAGGAGAAGTAACAGGCGCTCCTGAGGTAAAGTAACGGTCGGTGTCAAAAGTTTGGTACGTATCGTTATTTCCAGTAGCGAAACTGGCATTGAATGAAAGTTCTTCGCCTTTTTTCTTGAATTTTTGTAAGAAGTCCACACTTAAATCGTAGTTGTTGCCGCTGCGGTCTCTGCTATTAACTCGATTAGAAAGGTTAACAGGTGCGTTGCTCGCACTAAATTCGTTAATACCGATAAATTCATCCTCAACACTGTTTCTTGAGTTAAAGCCTCCGGAAACACTCACCGTACTTTTGTCAGTGAGGTTGTAATCCATCCCAAGTTTAACGTTGTGGCCTTTCTCCAGCTCGTTGGAATTATTGTCCTGAGTAACGTATCCTA
The DNA here is from genome assembly GCF_965249885.1 of Pedobacter sp. Lineage (GTDB taxonomy): Bacteria > Bacteroidota > Bacteroidia > Sphingobacteriales > Sphingobacteriaceae > Pedobacter. The sequence goes on from NZ_OZ252254.1 coordinate 2,247,552, forward strand.
TGCCTCTTATTTCGTTTCTGTAATACGTATTGTTGAAACCAAATCCAGGCCGGTTACCATAACGATAACTATAATTGGCATATAGGTTTACATTCTTGTTTTGAAACGCTAGGTTGGTAGAAGCATTGTAATTGTCCCTATTTCCACCGGTAATGGCTACATTTCCGTTTAAGCCCAGTTTTTTGTTTTTCTTTAGTACGATGTTGATGATACCAGTTTGGCCTTCAGCATCGTATTTTGAAGATGGATTGGTAATTACCTCAATGGTTTCGATAGAACTAGCTGGAATTGAAGCCAAAATCTGAGCTACATCACCACCGCCAATTAACGATTGCTTACCGTCGATAAGTACCCTAGCTGCTGAACCTCTCAACGACACACCTCCGTTCATATCAGTTTGTACTGAAGGCACATTTTGAAGCACATCTGTAGCTGAGCCACCTTCACTCACCACGCTTTGGTCTACCGAGAATATTTTTTTATCGATGCCCAATTGCATAGTTGGTTTTTGGGCGGTAACGGTAACTTCGTTTAGAATGTTGCCCTTGCCAGTTTTCATTTTAATAATACCGAAGTTGATGCTTTTTAAGGCGCCTGTAATTGCAACAGAATCTCGTACCATGGTTTGGTAGCCAATGTAACTTGCTTTAAAAGTATATACGCCATTAGCAATATTGGAAATGGTAAAATTGCCATCTAAATCGGTTTGTACAATTTTTACGGTAGCTTTGGTTTTTCTGTCGGTAAGTACCGCCGACGCATAAGGAATTGTTTCGTTAGTTTGAGCGTCTACAATTTTGCCACTGATTTTACCAGTGCCTCCAGTTTGGGCATAAATTTTTACAGTTGTAATACAAATAACAGCAGCTAATAAAAGAACTTTGCGCTTAATCCTATCCATTTAAATTCGGTTGAGTTTTAATGTAATTTTAATGAGGGGGCAAATCTCGTTAATTAAAGATTTAAAAGAATAGGCGTAACCATTTTATTACAGCGTTTTTATGCTTGATTACAGTAATATTTTTGATAAAGAAGCGCTAGACTACCCTAGCTACAGAAATTTGGTAGATGAGCTTTTGGCCAAAGGCGAAACAACAGGTCCAGATCATTCAGAAGCAATGTTGCACTACAGTAAAATGAATGTGCAGCGGATGAATAGGGTAGATAAAACGACGGCACTTAGTGCAGATTTATTGGCTACTTTGGAGGGCATTAAAGGTAAATATAAGTTCTTGGTAATTACCGAGGGTTGGTGCGGAGACGCAGCCCAAATAGTGCCGGTAATCAATAAAATGGCTTTGGCTGCGCCAGATAAAATTGAGTTGAAATTGACTTTGAGGGATAAAAACTTACCTTTAATTGATGCGCATTTAACCAACGGCGGCAGGGCTATTCCGGTACTGTTAATTTTGGACGAGGCTGGCAACTTGGTGATGCCAAAGTGGGGTCCACGTCCGGCGGTTTTACAAAACTTAATGGCCGAGTGGAAAAACGAAGGCGTAGTGATGCCAGAGCTTGCGGAAAAACTGCATGGTTGGTATGCAAAAGATAAGACAGTTGCCACGCAGGCCGAGTTGACGGAATTGTTAAGGCCCCTCTCTGCCTTCGGCATCTCTCCCCAATAGGGAGAGAACGGATTTAGGGAAGTTTGTGCTTGCTTTGTGAAGGGATTTAGTTGAGGTGTTCTAAATAGTTTCTTTGCTGCCTATGTATAAGTTCGGGTTACTGTCGCAATGACAATTTATAAAGATTTTACTTCAAGAAGTTTCAACTTTCCATTACGGTGTAAGTGACCGAAAGGACGCCTACTTCAGTTTTTCTATAATTTGTCCAGTAGTTAACTTCTCTTGTGCTCCACTTGCCATATCTTTTAAGGTAAGTAGGCCACTTTGCATTTCTTCATCCCCAATCAGCACTACGTAAGGAATGTTTTTTGCATCAGCATAGCTCATTTGCTTTTTTAGCTTCGCCGAAGTTGGATATAGTTCAGCTGCAATTTGGCTATCCCTTAACTGTTGTAATAAAGGCAGTGCATATAACTCGGCATTTTCGTCAAAATTGCTGATGAGTACTTTGGTGCCTTGTTGGGCTGAATCAGGAAATAAGTTTAATTCTTCTAACACATCGTAAATACGATCAGCACCAAATGAAATACCTACGCCAGTTAAATCTTTCAGGCCAAACATTCCAGTTAAATCATCGTAACGGCCGCCGCCGCCAATGCTGCCCATTGCTACTTCGTTAGTTTTAACCTCGAAGATGCAACCAGTGTAGTAGTTTAAACCACGGGCCAAGGTGATGTCAAGTTCTATATGAGATGTGAGATGTGAGATGTGAGATGTGAGATGATTTACATATTCGAACACTTTTTCAATCTCTTCAATACCTTTTAAACCGATTTCTGATGTTTGCAGAACATTTTTCAAGCTTTCCAGCTTTTCAACATTAGATCCTTCCAACAAAATCACTGGCTTCAGTTTCTCAATATCTGCTTCGGTAAATCCTCGTTCCAGCAATTCTTTGCTTACGCCGTCCAAACCAATTTTATCTAATTTGTCGATGGCTACGGTCATATCCACAATCAGCTCAGGCTTACCAATAATTTCGGCAATGCCACTTAAAATTTTGCGGTTATTGATTTTTATGCTGAAATCTTTCAGGCCAAGTTTGCTTAATGCTTCGTGGTAGATGAGTATAAATTCAGCTTCATTCAATAAGGAAGTAGAACCTACAACATCCGCATCGCATTGATAAAATTCGCGGTAGCGGCCTTTTTGTGGCCTATCTGCACGCCAAACCGGCTGCACCTGGAAACGTTTAAACGGAAACGCAATGTCGTTTTGGTGCATTACCACGTAACGAGCAAAAGGTACGGTTAAATCGTAACGTAATGCTTTTTCAGAGATTTTCGAAATAGTAGCGTTAGAATTTTTAGCTGCTAGTAGCTGCTCGTCAACCTTAGCTAGATAATCTCCGGAATTAAGGATTTTAAAGATCAGTTTGTCGCCTTCATCACCATATTTACCAGTTAAGGTTTGCAGATTTTCCATACTAGGCGTTTGTATTTCTGCATAGCCATATTTTTTGAAAACAGTTTTAATGGTATCGTAAATGTAGTTGCGTTTCACCATTTCTACTGGCGAAAAATCTCTTGTACCTTTTGGTAAACTTGGCTTGGTTACTGACATAGCCGCAAAAGTAATTAATTAGGTTGAAAGTTGATACGTTTTGTACGTCATTGCGAGGCACGAAGCAATCCTAATGCGGTCGGTTTACTGATTTTGTAAGATTGCTTCGTGCCTCGCAATGACGACAACGTTACAGATTTTGCCTTCTAAACCCGATTGAGCGGATTAGCCCACAGGCGTAGTGCAACGAAGACGAGGACTATGAGCGAAAGCGGGACTAAAGAAAATAGTAGAACTAAGTACCTTTTCCAAACAAAAAAGGCTCCCAAATTGGAAGCCTTTATATGTTTTATCCTTCGACAAGCTCAGGATGACACGCCTTGAGTTTATGCCAATAACGTTACTGGAGCTTCTAACAACTGTTTTAAGGTTTGTAAGAAAGCTGCACCAGTTGCGCCATCTACTACACGGTGATCGCAACCTAAAGTTAACTTCATTACGTTTCCAGGAACTACAGCGCCATTTTTAACCACAGGAACTGCTTGGATAGCACCTACAGATAAAATAGCTCCGTCTGGAGAGTTGATGATCGAAGTAAACTCATCAATACCGAACATACCTAAGTTAGATACGGTAAATGTTGAACCTTCCCAATCTGACGGTTGTAATTTCTTAGCTTTTGCTTTAGCACCGTACTCTTTAACCTCAGCAGAAATGTGAGATAAAGATTTGCCATCAGCAAAACGCACTACAGGAACCAATAAACCATCTTCAACCGCCATAGCTACACCAATGTTGGTATGCTCGTTGAAACGGATTTTATCGCCACCCCATGATGAGTTAACCGCTGGGTGTTTTTTCAAGGCTACAGCAACTGCTTTAATCACGATATCATTGAAAGAAACTTTTACCGGAGCCACCGTGTTGATTTGTGTACGAGCCGCCATAGCATTGTCCATATCAATACTAATGGTTAAGTAGAAATGTGGCGCTGTAAACAAACTTTCGCCCAAACGTTTTGCAATTACTTTACGCATTTGCGAAACTGGTTTCTCTGTATATTTTTCTTCGCCAACATAAGTTGGGATCACTGGAGCTGAAGCAGCAGTTTCTTTCGGACTTTCGGCCTTAGCGCTTTCTGACTTCGCAGCAGGGGTAAAGTTCTCTACGTCTTTTTTAATGATACGACCTCCCTCAGCGCTACCAGCAACTTGAGCTAAATCAATACCTTTTTCTTTTGCAATTTTTTTAGCCAAAGGCGATGCAATGATACGACCACCGTTTGAATTGGCAACTGCAGCAGGAGCAGCCTCTTCTTTCGGACTTTCGGACTTCTCTGACTTAGCACTTTCTGTCTCTTTACTTTCCGCCTTAGGAGCCGCAGGAGCCGAACCGCCAGCTAAGATGCCACTTACGTCAGTGCCTTCTGGACCCACTATCGCAATAATGCCGTTTACTTTGGCCGCTTCGCCTTTTTGTACACCAATGTGTAATAAAGTTCCAGTAGCATAACCCATTACTTCCATTGTAGCCTTATCGGTTTCTACGTCAGCAAGTACGTCATCATCTTTTACTTTATCACCAACTTTTTTATGCCATTCAGCAATTACGCCTTCAGTCATGGTATCGCTTAGCAAAGGCATACGAATTACCGTAATTCCTTTTGCTGCTAATTCTTCTTCGCTTAAGCCGCCGCCTTGTGCAGGAGCTTCTTCTTTTTTATCTTCTGCCTTAGGAGCTTCCTCTTTAGGGCTTTCTGATTTTTGGGCTCCAGATTCAGCTTCAAGCAAAGCTTTATAGTCTTCGCCTTCTTTTCCAACTATTGCCATTAAAGCATCAACAGGAACAGCTTGGCCTTCTTCTACACCAACGTATAGTAAAGTGCCATCCCAGTAAGACTCCATGTCCATAGTAGCTTTGTCAGTTTCAACTTCAGCTAAAACATCACCGCTTTTTATTTTATCACCTACTTTTTTGTGCCACTTAGCCAAAACCCCTTCGGTCATGGTGTCGCTCATTTTAGGCATTTTAATTACTTCAGCCATTGATCTATCTTTATTTGATTGCTTGTCTTTAAAATTAAATTTGTTGGAAAGGGTAGTTTTGCTCTACATAAATATCGGTGAACAATTCTTCTGGTTGAGGCCAAGGAGATTCTTCAGCAAATTTTACCGATTCGTCAACGATGCTTTTTACTTTCTCTTCGATTTCAGTAATCCAAGCTTCATCAGCATATTTTTCTTTAAGGATTACCTCTTTTACTTGCTCAATTGGATCTTTTGCTTTGTACTCTTCCAACTCTTCCTTGGTACGATATTTTGCAGGATCTGACATCGAGTGACCTCTGTAACGGTAAGTTCTCATTTCTAAGAAAGTTGGTCCTTCGCCAGCACGAGCACGTTGGATCGCCTCGTCCATAGCGTTGTGTACCGCTACTGGATCCATACCATCAACTGGTGCACATGGCATATCAAAACCTAAACCGATTTTGTAGATGTCCATCATATTGGTAGTACGTTGTACCGAAGTACCCATCGCATAACCATTATTCTCACACACGAAAATTACTGGAAGTTTCCATAACATCGCCATGTTGAATGATTCGTTCAATGCACCTTGACGCACCGCACCATCGCCCATGTAGCAAATGTTTACATTGTTTGTTCCTTTATATTTTTCAGCGAAAGCAATACCCGCACCTAAAGGCATTTGACCGCCTACAATACCGTGGCCACCATAAAAATGATGCTCTTTACTGAAAATGTGCATTGATCCACCTTTACCTTTAGAACAGCCTGTAGCTTTACCGTACATTTCGGCCATAATGCTGTTGGCACTCATTCCTAAAGCTAAACCATGAGCGTGATCTCTATATGAAGTAATCATTGAGTCGCCTTTTTGCATTGCAGAGATTGCTCCTGCAACTACGGCTTCCTGACCAATGTATAAATGGCAAAAACCTCTGATTTTTTGCTGACCATAAAGTTGTCCAGTTTTTTCTTCGAACTTGCGCATCAGCAACATCGATTCAAACCACTTCAAATAGGTGTCTTTATTTATTTCTACTGCACTCATGTTTTGATGATAATTTTTTTAATTGCGAGAGCAAATCTAATTTATTTTCTTGGATTTTTGTATATGCTCTGCCGTAAAAACATCATAAACTGATTGATAAATATGCTGTTGCACTGCTTTTTAAACCGAATTGCAAAATGGTAAATTTTACAAATTTGTTTAGCGGTAATTTTGGAAAAGTAAAAGCCCTTTAAAAACAGAAATTTTATTTGGCTGAGATGCACTTTAGCCTAATTTTTAATTTTACATCACTTAAAAGGTTAAATACTTTAAGGAACTGTTTAAATTTCAGTAAACTTTTTACTTGTCAGTCTGAGCTTGCCGAAGACTACTTGTTAAAGAATGTTTCGACAAGCTTAACATGACACCTGTATGTTAGTCAACAGAAATTTCGAAACAGTTTCTAAAAAATTAATTGTTTGGGACCATCATTGTTTGCTAATGGTGTAAAAGAACAGTAAATGGCGCCTGAAAATAAAATTTAGCTAGTTTATTTAAGCTAGATTTAATACGGATTCACCTATGAAATGTTAATAACTTGAAGTTTTAACATTTTTATATTTGGATAAAAGAAAGGATGTTCCTAATTTTGAGCCGCTAACAATAAGCCCGTGTGGTGTACGTTAAGTGTAAGTGTTGTTTACCCAAACTTAATAGTATAACATGATTAAAAAGTTTTTGTTTTCTACGTTAATCGTTCTCGCCTCTTTTTCGGCAACGTTTGCTCAAAGCAAAACCAAAGAAGCAGCAAAAGTAGAAGATCCAGATAACTTAGCTTCACAATATTTTTCGCAAGTAATGGGTGTGGCTGTTGACGCTACCTCAAACCTTAAATTATATAAGTTCATTTACGAGTGGATTGGTACCCCTTACCGTTTTGGTGGTAACACTAAAAAAGGTATCGATTGTTCTGCGTTTACCAAAGCTATTTACGACAAAGTTTTTAATACTAGCATTTTACGTAACTCTCGTGATATTTTTAGCATGGTAAATCCACTTTCTAAAGATGAATTGAAAGAAGGTGATTTAGTTTTCTTCAAGATTAAGAGCAGAAGCATTTCTCACGTAGGAGTTTATTTGGGTGAAAACAGATTTGCACATGCATCAAGCTCGAGAGGTGTGGTAATTAGCAATCTGAATGACCCTTATTACAGCAGGTATTTTTACAAAGGTGGAAGAATTATAGAACCTGGTGAAGGTAGCGTTGTAGAATAAGCTGAATTACAATTTTAGTTTTACGATATTAGATTGTCCTTCCCATTTTGGGGAGGATTTTTTTTGGCTATGATGAAAAGAATTTTTGGTTTTTTTACCATTGTAATTGCAATTTATTCGGTTTCTAGCTGTCAAGGCCGACAAAGCCAACAAGTGGAAACGGCGGATACCGCTAAGAAAATACAGTTAGAAAGAAAAATTGCAGATACCATTAGCATTGTTGCCGTTGGCGATATCATGTTGGGTTCTGCTTTCCCTAGCAAATTAAATTTACCACCTGACGATGCCGTTAACAGTTTTAAAGAAGTTGATACTTTTTTGAAAGGAAACGTGGTGTTCGGGAATTTGGAAGGTTGTTTCCTAAACTCGGGAAGTTCTTCTAAATGCAATGGCATCAACCCCAATAACTGTTATGCTTTCCGGATGCCCGACCGATATGCCAGAATCTTTAAAAAAGCTGGCTTCAATGTGCTAAGTGTAGCTAACAATCATGTTGGAGATTTCGATAACAGGGGCAGAAAAAATACGGCGAAGATTCTAGATTCACTAGAAATCAATTATGCTGGACAGGTACAAAAGCCTGCTGCGTTTTTTACAGTGGATAGTGTTAAATACGCCTTTGCAGCTTTTGCACCGAATGAAAATACCGTTGACATCAGAAAAATTGACGAAGCGAAAGCACTTGTAGCTTCCTTAAAAGCACAAGCGGATATTGTAATTGTATCTTTTCATGGTGGTGGAGAGGGTGCCAAATTTGAACATGTTACTCGCCAGACAGAAGTATTTTATAAAGAAAATAGGGGTAATGTTTACGCTTTTGCCCACGCAGTAATTGATGCTGGCGCAGATGTGGTGCTAGGACATGGGCCTCATGTTACCAGAGCTGTGGAAGTGTACAAGAACAAATTCATCGCTTACAGTTTAGGTAATTTTTGTACTTACGGCATGTTCAGCCTGAAAGGACCGAATGGTATTGCGCCGCTGTTGCAAATCAAATTAAATTCCAAGGGAGATTTTCTTTATGCCGATGTCGTTTCGGTAAAACAGGATAAAATCAATCGTTTAACCTTAGATCAATCCAACGCTGCTTTTGAGAAAATTAAATCGTTAACCGATATCGATTTTAAAGGTCACAACTTAAAATTTGAAAACAAGCGGATTTCAGTAAATGATTAGTCTGACTATAGTTTAGCAGCCACTTCACTTGCGGCCATTAAACTAAGATTCGTCCTTGGTGTTTTTTACCAAGCCAATCCCTGATAAGAAGAAAATGAGGCCAATTACTCCTACAACAATGAGTTCGCGGTTACCTACGCTGTGATTTACAAATCCCCAGCCACAATATACTAAGCCCATAATACCTAAAATGGTTAAAATGGTGCCAAAAGTTCGTTTTACGTTCATACCAATTTCAATAAAGTTAACTAATAACATTGCTGCCGTTTTTTTGTTTAAGAGGCATTCTTATAAGTGATGCAATAAATGGCTGTTTATTATTAGTTACTGCTTATTTTTAGTAATATTGATTCATCAAAATCAAATCATATGGCTTATTTCGGTTATGGCGTTTTTGTATTTGCGCTCATCGTTCTGTTCAGTTCTTTCGTAACTGTTAAACAAGGTACAATTGCGGTAGTTACTATTTTCGGTAAATATCAGCGGTTGTTACGTCCTGGTTTAAATTTTAAAATTCCATTAATCGAAGTAATTCATTCTAGAATATCTATTCAAAATCGTTCTGTTGAACTTTCTTTCCAAGCGGTAACACAAGATCAGGCCAATGTTTATTTCAAGGCCATGCTGCTTTACTCCGTATTAAACCACGAAGAAGAAACCATTAAAAATGTAGCGTTTAAGTTCGTGGATACGAATAATTTGATGCAGGCTTTAATCCGTACCATCGAAGGTTCCATTCGTGCTTATGTGGCTACGCAAAAACAAGCAAATGTATTGGCGCAGCGTAACGAAATTGTGGAGCATGTAAAGCATCAGATCGATCAGGTGTTGGAGAGCTGGGGCTACCATTTACAAGATTTGCAGTTGAACGACATTACCTTTGATGACGAAATTATGCGCTCTATGAGTAGGGTAGTGGCATCGCACAATTTAAAGGCAGCAGCAGAAAATGAAGGTCAGGCGTTATTGATTACTAAAACTAAAGCAGCAGAAGCTGATGGTAATGCGATTAAAATTGCTGCTACCGCTGAACGTGAAGCAGCACAACTCCGCGGACAAGGTATTGCATTGTTTAGGGAGGAAGTAGCTAAAGGTATGACCAACGCCGCTCATGAAATGCAACAGGCAAACCTAGATACTTCGGTAATTTTATTCACCATGTGGACTGAAGCCATTAAGCAGTTTGCAGAATACAGCGAAGGCAATGTGATTTTCCTTGATGGCAGTACCGATGGCATGAACAATACCATGAAGCAGATGATGGCCATGCAAATGGGACAAAAAGCTGCCTCTGATAAAAAGTAATAAATAAATAGTTGCTGTTTTCTACCACCTAAGGCACCTAAGGACATCTTAGTTTTGACATATGATCCTCTTAGGGAGCTGGTGGTGGTTTAAGTGGTTAATTTAAATTTTATTCTTCTTAATGAAGATGTCTAAGGGGTTTAATTTTGAATCGATGTTGTATAAATGATTGAGCAAGAATATGTATTCTACCGCCTAAGACACCTAAGAACATCTTAGTTTTAACATGTAATCCCCTTACGGAAGTTGATGGTGTTTAAGTGGTTAATTTATTTTTTTAATCGTCTTAATGAACTAAGGTGTCTAAGGTGTTTAAATTAGTTTACTCGTAATCGTTAACTGAAAACTGAGAACTGCTAACTGGCTACAAATCTATCCTTAAATTGATCGTCTCTACCGCTTTAGCTTCCTCCCCATTAGGTGAAATATTGTAAGCACGTAAGATGAACTGATCAGAGTTAAGTATTTCTAATTCAGTGCGCCAACCCCAAGGTTCAGGCATTTCAGCGCTGCTGTATTGGCCAGTAACCGAAAAGCCATTGCGAGTTTCTACACCTTCTGAAAACATAATACCAGTACCCATGTGAAAGCTGTCTATCCAGCTGCAAACACATTTATTGTTGGCTAAGTCGAAGCCCCAAACCATTAGGCCTTCATGGGTTTTTCCGTTGATGATGCCTCGATATTCGTAACGAATAAACCGCTTGTTAAGCAGGGCAATAATTTTACTGCTTGTTGGTGATTCATCGGCTAATACATCTTTTTCAAACCAAGTACGCGTACGGCCATCCCAGTTGCCTACTAAACTTAGCAGCCTTAAGTGTGGACCGCCTTCTTTCGAGATATCTAATTTGCTCTTGCTCATTAACCTAAGATAGTATTTATGTTGCAAAGTTGAAATGTTTTGATTAAATGTTGAAATTCTTACTGAAGATTATAAACTGCCAGCTGAAACTTTTTACTTTTACCTTTTTACTTTTAACTTCGAAACCATGTCGTCACATCATATTGTAAAAGAAAAACAAGAGCCCGCTTTATATATACATCAACTGGGAGATTTTAATGAAGAATTCCTGGGGCAGTTGCTGGAATGGAGTCCAACTGTAATTGTGGCCGCTGGGGAGTACGAAAAGGTAGTTTCGTTAGGTATCAAAGTAGATGTTATTGTGGGTAACTTAGAAGCTGGAACGCCGTTGCAAGAAAATATTAGGATTATCCCTCAGCAAAGAAAAGGTATTGAAGACGCAATGGAGTTTTTGGTGAAAGAAAAATATCCAGCAGTAAACGTAATTAGCGAAATAAATAGTTTCGATGACTTAACATGTTACCTACCGGATATTAATCTGGTACTTTTCACAGAACGCAGTAAGCATTATCCAGTTAAGAGTGGCTTTAGCGTATGGAAACCTGCGGGCACAGTATTCTTAATAGACATTATTGCTTATTTTGAAGCTGATAATTTGATGCAGACGGAAAGCGGAGAATTCGTAGTGGTAGAAGATGGGTTAGTTGCATTCCGCTTTCAAGCGCCTTATTTGTTTGTTGGAGAGTTACTATAGATAGTATTTAGTAGTTAGATTTTAGTATTTAGACAGCAATTGTGCAGAGAAAGAATAAACACTTTTAAACTGTATCCATGGCTTTCATAAACGTTTTACTTTTCCTTTCTACTTTTAACTTAACTGGTTATTAATTACTTACCACTAAAAAAATGATTTACTTAAGGAGAGCGAAAGAAGAGGATTTATCGATCATAAGAAACTTGGCTGAACAGATATGGCCAGCAGCTTACAGCGATATCATTTCGCAGGGGCAGATTGAGTTCATGTTGGAAAAAATGTACAACCAAGGCGAGTTACTTGCGCAATTACGTGAAGGACATACTTTTTTTATTGCATCGGATGCGCATGAGGATGTAGGTTTTGCAGGGTTTTCAATAATCGACTTGGAGCAGCGAATTTTTAAGCTACATAAGCTTTATGTTTTGCCTAAAATGCATGGTAAAGGAGTTGGCAAAATCTTAATTAACGAAGTTTTTGATAAAGTAAAAGCCGAAAACGGAAAATTTTTACAGCTGAATGTGAATAAAGCTAACAAGGCAAAGGATTTTTACGAGAAAGCCGGGTTTTACATTAAGTACAGTACCGTATTAGATATCGGCAATGGCTTTTATATGGATGATTATGTGATGGAGAAAGAAATTTAATTATGACGGGAATGAAAAAAATTACGCTTAATCTTGTTTCGTTGCTGATCTTTTCTTTGTCGGCAAAGGCCCAGCTTGACATTAATCCGGGGGTTGATACCACATCCTTAATTAACAAAAAAGTGATTGCTTTTTATAGTAATTATATATCAGCTTTTAAAAGTAAAAAGCAACTTCCGGACTATAAGGAATATTGGGGAGAAGACGACTGTAAAAAGTATAAAAATCCAGATCCTTCGGTATACGGGATAGGTGGAGATTATCCAACGTATTTAATGGCGGAAAGGAAAACCATCCATTATTTAAAACCACTTAAGGATGGCATATTCAATATCAAGATGTTGGGTTCATGGACTGATAGTACAAAGAGTAATTCCATCATGTACATCACTAATCAGTTTATTAAAGTTGAGCCTAATAATAAGATGTATTTCATTCAGCCAATAGCTATTTATAAAAATAGTTGGAGTGTGAGAACATTTGGACCAATTACCTATCATTTTCCTAAGTATCATAAATTTGATGAGAAGAAGGCACAAAGCTTGTTGACGCAAATTAGAGATTTGGAACAAAAATGGCAGCTGACTCCGAAAAAGATTACCTACTTCTTTGCTGATACTTATGACGAAATCCAGTTAATTAGGGGCTTCGATTTCACCATTGGAATGGGTAACGCAGATAAACCTATGGGCATTTCCAATCAGGATGATAACATAGTGTGTTGTGCTGGAAAGGGGGAAGATTACTTTCATGAAGTAGTACATATTTATCTTAATCCGTTACATCCAAAATCTCCACTTAACGAGGGTTTGGCAGTTTTTTATGGAGGCACATTGGGTAAGCCACTTTCTTGGCATGCCGCTAGGCTAAATAGTTACTTAAAAGCGCACCCTGAGATCGATCTTTCTAAGCTTGATGATTTCTATTACATGGATAATTATACCAATCCAGGGAGTGCAATACAAGGGATCATTTGTAACGCAATTTTTAAAAGAGATGGCATGAAGGGTTTAAAAAGATTGATGGCTTACACTTCCCTTAATGAAGTATTTGAGAAGGAATTCAAAATGAATATGAAAGATCTTAATCAAGAGTTACGCAAATTAATTGATCAGCAATAAAAAAGGCGTTTTCCAAATGGAGGAAAACGCCTTTTTCTATTTACGTTAATGATTACTTCAATTTAGGGATTCGGCTAGGAGTATCAGCGCCGCTAACAATACTCACCGCACTTTTAGCAATGGCTTTAATGGTTGATAAGATGTTTTCTACGTCTAATGAACTGTATTCATCTTTAACGGTATGGTAAAATTTGTCGCTATCAATTTGATCGGTACTGATAGTGTGGGCCGGAACGCCTAATGCCGCTAAAGTTGCGTTATCGCTTCTGTAGAATAAGTTCTGTTCCTTATATGGGTCGGGGTGGAAGGTAAACTCTGTTCCGGCTAAGTTTTTCTGTAAAATTTTTCCTAAATCAGATTTATCATAGCCGGTAATGAAAGCGGTATTTTTACCAAATTTGCTGTCCTTTCCGATCATTTCGATGTTGAACATGGCTACAACTTCATCGGGATTTAATTTTTCTGAGAAGTATTTAGACCCAAACATGCCCATTTCTTCACCAGTGAAAGCTACGAAAATCAAGGTGCGTTCGTTTTTATTTAATTTTTTGTAGTATTTGGCTAGCGCAATCACGGCCGAAGTTCCCGAAGCATCATCATCGGCACCGTTCATGATGCTGTCGCCTTCAACTGGCTTTACCAGACCAAGGTGATCGTAGTGTCCGGAAAAAACCACCAGTTCTTTTGCTTTTGATTTACCCGGAATTACACCTGCAACGTTAAATAAAGGCATTTTGGTTACTGTGTTATTCAGTTCTACTGTAAAGCCATTACTTACGGTTTCTTTATCCAGCACAAAAACCATTGCTGAATTTTTTGGGCTTTTGATATCCTGCTCGTCTAGTACGGTTTCACTTCCCAACATTCCTTTCACACGTTTAAATGCATCAACGAATTTTACATCAACCAATACTAATTGCTTTTTCCCACTGCGAGCTAATGCTCTAAACTGACTGATAAAATCCTTATTCTCATCAAGTTTAATCCAGCCATCGCTATTGCTTTGATCGAAAGATAACTTCTCCGATTTATTACCATAAACAATGATGTTTTCACTAGCAATGGCTTGGCCATCAATAGTTACTTTGGTAGAGGCTGGTTTAAGTTGGTACTTGTAAAAAGTCTGGCGATAGCCCGTTTGGCCATCTAATGGTTTTAAGCCAATTTCGGCAAACTCCTTTTCGATGAATGATGCCGCTTTATCAATGCCCGGAGTAAATGTCCTACGCCCTTGCATATCGTCGGCGCTTAGCGTTTTAATCAAATGATCTACATAATCTTTTGTAATGATCTTGTCAATGTTTTGTGCATTTGCCGTTAGCGAAGCAACTGCTAATCCCATTGCGAATATTGTTTTTTTCATTTTTATAATATTAGGATCTAGTAATTAGATTTTAGTATTTAGTTTATATTTTTTTGCAGATTTAAACTGATTCCTGTCCACTTATTCCTTAATACTTTATAGCGCTTTCTAACCATTTATCTCTGAACGCTTTCATGTCGGCTGTAAGTGTACCGCCAGTGTTTTCTACTGGAATCAGTTCCAGTTGAGGGTTTTCAATAAAAGTGAGTTTAGTTGTCTTTTCTACTCCCTTTCGACTAATCACAAGCTCAATTGTTTCACCTGGTTGATGCTTTGCCGTCACAGCTTCGAAATCTTTAGCCGAAGCAATGGTGGTTCCATCAGCTTTCAAGATCACGTCTTCACTATCAATACCTGCATTGTAAGCTGGTGTTCCAATCATCGTAGCGCTGGAAACAGCTTTTCCGTCCCTGTCTCGCAATCGAATGCCGCTATATGCTTTGCCAGCAGCTTCTTTACGTAATACTAATCCTGCTTTTAACAGTAATGCTGTATAGTCTTCTTTTTTGGTAGAATACACGTAGTTTTTGAAGAAGTCAGCTGCAAAAGTTGGATTTTTAGTTAGTGTAGCTAATACTTTTTGTAAGTCAGGGATGGTGTAAGGAATCTCCGTTTTACCATGAGCTTTCCACAAAGCACGCATGTAATCATCTAAAGTTAAATTATAGTCACTTCGTAAACGCAAATCCAAAGCTAGTGCTACCGCTGCGCCATAAGTATAATATGAAGTAAAGATGTTTTGCTGATTCGTTTCGTCTACCGCTACTCCTGCATCTGCAAAAACGGCATATCTGCTAGCTTGAACAGGTGAGAAATTTTTAGCGCCCGGAGAGTTGCTTACTGCATTGACTAAACCGTTAAAAGTTCTGCTAATATTTTCTAAAGTGCGAAATCCCGCCCGTTTTAAAACTAAGTTGCCATAATACTGCGTGAAACCTTCAGCCAACCACAATTCGTCACTGATATTGGACTGCGTAAAATTAAATGGCTCCAAGGTTTTTGGACGTAAACGTTCTACATTCCAAGAGTGAAAGAACTCATGCGAAAAAGTCCCTAACAGGTTGCTTTCGTTGCCAGCTATTTTAGGAGTACGTTGTACAATTACAGTAGAGTTGCGATGCTCCATTCCATCGCCGGCGTAGCTTGGGTGTACGCAATGCAAGAAATAGTAATGTCCGTAGTCAAAAGTAGGGAGCTCACCCCAAATTGCTTGCTGCTCTGCCACTACCTTCTTCAGCATATTGGCGTAGTTAAAAACAGTCATTTCATCATCGTCGCTATGCGCCATCAAATGAACGGTTTGCACTTTTCCATCAGCACTTTTCACCTCCCAACTTGCCGACTTAATTGCTGCTATTTCAATGGGGCTATCCATAAAATATTGCAAGTTTTTGGCATAGTAAATGCCATTTCCCAGCGGTTTCAATTGTGTCGCTACCTTCCAATCTTTTTGGTTGTTGAAGCTCAGCTTTACCGTTCGTGGTCGGGCATCTAATCCCACTGGAAATGCAAAAACTGCCGGGATGTTGAGATGTGCATGAGCTTCGTCAAATCCAGCATAGGTGCCGTCAATCCAGTTGCCAAATATGGTGTAGGTAATTTTAATTTTGCCTTTAGGTTGTGCGATTTCATACACATCTCCAGCGGGCTGTTTTAATGCAATCGCTTTACCATTGGCATCAAAAGCTTTAAAGTTGTATATGTTCTTGCCAAATTCGTGGGTGGCATAACGTCCAGGAGATGATCTGGAGAATCTTATTTTCAGAGGGGCGTTAGCCGGTACGTTTGGGATAACCATGCTTATTTCCGCTTCATGATGTACTACATTAGGGAAACTTACTTCATAGTTAATTTCTTGTTGCGCATTTACTGCTGTAGCGGATAACAGCATTGCAATTAATAGAAAATTCTTCATCATTTGTGATTTAAAAGTGAAGTTAAGACTTCGAGAATAAATATCCCGATTTGTGAGCATTTTATTACCATACACTCGCATCATTTTGCATTAATTGTACCTGTTTAAATTTGTTTAAGCCACTAAAATCTTATAACTTGAGCTTATCTAACTTATTTATAAGCCTAAATGCAAATCAAAAAACAAACTAAACATTACGATGCCGTAATAGTAGGTTCGGGTGCTGGCGGTGGAATGGCGGCCTATACTTTGGCCAAAGCTGGATTAAAAGTGTGTATACTGGAAGCCGGAGCCATGTACGATCCCCAACAAAATATCACTCAGTTAAAAAACCCTTGGGAGTCTCCACGTAGAGGAGCTAGCACAAAATTTCGTCCTTTTGGAGATTTTGATGCCTGTTATTACGGTTGGGACGTAGAGGGCGAACCCTACACCAAGGCCCCCGGTACCGAATGGGACTGGTGGCGAGCGAGGATGCTTGGAGGCCGAACTAACCACTGGGGGCGTATTTCATTGCGTTTTGGCCCTAAGGATTTTAAAAGAAAAGATATAGATGGTCTTGGAGAGAATTGGCCGATTGGCTACGAGGATATCAAGCCCTTTTACGATCGAGTTGACAAATTGATTGGTATTTTTGGTACTAACGAAGGGCTGGAAGATCATCCGGACGGGTTCTTTTTACCACCACCCAAACCTCGATTGCATGAGCTGTTCATTAAAAAAGGAGCTGCCATTTCGGGAGTTAAAGTAATCCCTTCAAGGTTATCTATCCTTACCAAGAAAATAAACGATGATAGAGGCGTGTGCTTTTTCTGTGGACAGTGTAACAGGAACTGTAGCATGGCAAAGGCCGATTTTTCTTCAACCAATGTGTTGATTTATCCAGCTTTGGCTACAGGAAATATCGATATTATTCCAAATGCGATGGCTAGGGAAGTGCTTACCAATGAGGAAGGTTTGGCTACCGGTGTTTCTTACATCAACAAAGATGACATGATGGAATATCAGGTGACCGGGCGTACGGTAATTTTGGCTGCAAGTGCTTGCGAATCATCACGTTTGTTGCTTAATTCAAAATCAAAGCGTCATCCAAATGGTTTGGCAAATAGCAGCGATGTGGTTGGCCGTTATTTACACGATTCAACCGGTGCCTCAATGGGCGGGGTGTTACCGCAACTGTTTGATAGGAAACGTTACAACGAAGATGGAGTAGGCGGGATGCACATTTATTCGCCTTGGTGGCTAGATAATAAAAAATTAGATTTCCCTCGTGGTTATCACATTGAGTATTGGGGTGGTATGAGTCAACCCGCTTACGGTTTTGGCGGTGGTATCGAAAGCTTAAATGGTAAGTTTGCGGTTAGAGGCACGCAAAAAGAGGCTGGCGGTTATGGTAAATCTTTAAAAGAAGATTACCGTTATTTTTATGGCGCAAGCGTGGGCATGGCTGGAAGAGGCGAAGCGATTCCTTTGTATGATAACAGGTGCGAAATAGACCCTAATGTAGTGGATAAGTACGGTATTCCGGTGCTAAAATTTAATGTGAAATGGAGTGAGCATGAGATATTGCAAGCAAAGCACATGAAGGAAACCTTCGATGAAATGATGCACAACATGGGAGCAATTGTAACTTGGGGAGGTGATTATAGCAAAGCCAATAACTACGGTCTGGAGTCGCCGGGTAAAATTATCCATGAAGCAGGTACTGCTAGAATGGGAAGTGATCCTAAAACTTCGGTGCTGAACAAATACAACCAAGCACACGATTGTAAGAATTTATTTGTGGTGGATGGTGCCGCATTTACTTCACAAGCAGATAAAAATATTACGTGGACTATCTTAGCTCTTTCGATGAGGGCTAGTGAGTACATCATGTCGGAAATGAAAAAACAAAACTTGTAGGCAATGAACAGGAGAGAAACCTTAAAATTACTGGGCGTAGGCGCAATTTCGGGAACTGCTTTAGTTGGCAGCAGCAAAGCTCAGGTACCGGTGCAAAAAGAACAGGAAGATCCAGTATTTAATTACGATAGGGCTAAAGAGGAATTGGCAAGGGAAAAGCAACTGATTGCCCAAGGGAATTTTTTCACAAAGGAAGAAATGGCTACGATCACCATCCTAGCGGATATCATTATTCCAAAAGATGAGGTAAGTGGTAGTGCATCAGATGCTAAAGTGCCAGATTTTATCGACTTTATTGTGCGTGATATGCCACAACACCAGGTTCCTATGCGAGGCGGTTTGCGTTGGGTTGATATGCAATGCTTGAAGCGTTTCGGTAAGCCGTTTAGGGAATGTGCCGAAAAGCAGCAAATTGAACTGGTAGATTTAATTGCTTATCCAAATAAGTCACCAAAGGAACTCAGTCAGGGTGTTTCTTTTTTTAATAGATTGAGAAATTTGGTGGCTTCTGGTTTTTACACTTCAGAAATTGGCGTTGAAGATTTAGGCTACAAAGGCAATACGCCTAACCAATGGAACGGCGTACCTGATGAAGTGTTAAAGCAATACAATTTGGCCTACACTAAAAAAGAATTGAAAGAGTGTATTAAGTTTGATTAGGGGTCAGGGACAGTTATTCTTCCGTTCTTGCTAGGCACTGTTTGCGCCGGTAGATCGGAGAAGCAAACTTACAGTTAGTAGTTGTTTTAATTGTTTAGAATACCTTGCGGTCATTTCGAGTGAACAAAATAAAATTGAGAAATCTTTGAACGTGTTTGATAAGTCCAAAGATTTCTTTCTTGCAAAGCTTTAGCTACACTAAAGTGACAATGATGTTTCTGTTTTCATCGCTACAACTCATTCACAAAACTTTCAATCGCCAGTCCAGGGTTCTCCGTTTTCATGAAATTTTCACCAATCAAAAACCCTTGAAAGCCAACCTGTTTTAAATCCTTAATGGTTTGCGGGTTGCTAATGGCACTTTCGGAAATCTTTAAAAAGTCAGTAGGAATTTTATCCACTAAATCAAAAGAAGTCTGAATGTTAACGGTAAAATTACCTAAGTTGCGATTGTTTACACCAATGGCATCCAAATGCGGACAAATACTTCTTTCTAGCTCGGCTAAATCATGAACCTCCAATAGCACATTTAAACCTAAGCTCTGTGCTAGTTTCCCATAATCAGCAATTTGCTGTGGGGTTAATATGGCCGCAATTAGCAAAATGATATCAGCTCCCCATGCCTTTGCTTCCAAAATTTGGTACTCGTCAATCATAAAGTCTTTCCTCAAAATAGGAATTTCATTTACGCTGCGGGCTTGTAACAGATCCTCTTTTTTGCCACCGAAAAAATCGGTATCCGTTAAAACTGACAGTGCAGAAGCTCCAGCAGCATTATACGCTTGTGTAATGCTTTTTACATCGGCATTGCCATTAATTATGCCTTTGGAGGGCGATTGCTTTTTAAACTCTGCAATAATTCCAGTCCGGTCGTCAGCTAAAAGGAAATCCTTAAAACGGTATGGGGTTCTAGCAAACGTGGGGTTGCTTTCTAGCTCCTTAACGCTTAGCTGTTGTTTAGCTAAGGCTACTTCTTCTTTTTTACGTAAAACGATTTTGTCTAAAATATTTTGGCTCATGTATTTATCTTGGTCGTCATTGCGAGGAACGAAGCAATCTGTTGATTCAAACTTTCGCTTTAAGATTGCTTCGTTCCTCGCAATGACGTTAGGGTTATGGTAGGATTTTCTAAATTTAACTTTATACGCTTAACTTATTAATTTTGACTTCCCTTCCAGCCAATTTTTCATCATCTGTTTTCCCTCGGGAGTTAATACACTTTCAGGGTGAAATTGTACGCCACAAACGTCAAGTTCTTTGTGTCTAAGCGACATGATCTGCCCATCTTCATCTACAGCCGTTACAATTAGGCTGTCGGGTAAATTTGCTGGATCAACTACCCAACTGTGATACCTACCCACTTCAAATGGAGCCGATATGTTTTCAAATAACAGTTCGTCTTCAACGGTTTTGTTTACTGGCGTGCTGATCCCATGCATTGGTCGTCCCAGATTCAATAAACTACCGCCAAATGCTTCGGCAATGGCCTGCTGACCTAAGCAAACACCCATAATACTTTTGGTTGGGGCATAAGTTTTAATCACGTCTAATAGTAATCCAGCTTCTTCAGGAATACCTGGCCCTGGAGAAAGCAGAATTTTATCGTATTGATCAACATCTGCCAGTTCAAACTTATCGTTTCTCCAAACTTCGGTATCGTAACCTATCTCGTTAATTAAGTGCACTAAATTATAGGTAAAACTATCGTAGTTGTCTATCACTAGCACTACATTTTTATTATCGCTCATTTCTAAATCGTAATTCGTAAATCAAAAATCTAAATTTCAGTTGCCATTTCAATTGCTCTACGCAAAGCGGCAATTTTGTTATTTACTTCGTTAAGCTCTGTTGCAGCTACTGAATCAGCCACAATGCCGGCACCAGCTCTATAATGCAATTTGTTGTTTTTGCTCATGAAGGTTCTAATCATAATGGCATGATTGAAATCATCGTTAAAGCCCATGTAACCAATAGCACCGGCATAAAAGTTACGGCCCAAGTTCTCATTTTCGTCAATCAGTTGCATGGCTCGGTATTTCGGTGCGCCGCTCAAGGTTCCCGCTGGGTAAGTATCTGCTACCACTTTGAAAGCGCTTCCTTGTTGTTGTAATTGGCCGCTCACTTTAGAAACCAAGTGGATCAAATGAGAATAGTACTGCACCTCTTTGAATGATTTTACTTCCACTTGCTTGCAATGTCTGCTCAAATCGTTTCTGGCCAAATCAACCAGCATTACATGTTCGGCGCTTTCCTTCGGATCGTTTTCTAATGCCTTTGCAATTTTTGCGTCTTCTTCATCATTGCCACTTCTTTTAAACGTACCAGCAATTGGGAAAATATTGGCAGTTTCATTTTTGATGGTAATTTGCGCTTCTGGCGATGAGCCAAAAAGTTTGAAACTACCATAATCGAAATAAAATAAATAAGGCGATGGGTTAATAGAACGAAGGCAGCGGTAAACGTTAAATTCATCTCCTAAAAAACCTTGACTAAAGGCTCTAGATGGAACAATTTGAAAAACATCACCTCTATAAATGTGCTTCTTCAATTTCTCCACCATGTCCATAAAGCCTTGGTCGGTTAAATTGGAGTTTTCTTCACCATCCGTACTGAAACCATATTCTGGAAAGTTTTTATTTTGGATGATGTATTCCATTTTGCTCAAATCTTCGCTTTCATCATCATTAAAAGCATTTTTGAACAAAGTGATTTCGTTTTTGAAGTGGTCTATGGCAATGATATGCCTGTAAATGTGATACTGCATTTCAGGAATTTTGTCTTCCTCTGGCGTAGCTGATGAAAACTTAATATCTTCAAAATACTGAACGGTGTTCCAAGTGAAGTAACCAAATAAACCGCTTGAAATATGCTTTGATTCCAAGTTAGAAATAGGCTGGAACTTATTTTTAAAAGCAGTAATTTCTTCAGAAAGGTTGAAGTCGGTTGTGATTTCGGTTTTGCCGTCGGGATAGCTAATGCTCAGTTCTCCATTTTTTAAAATGATTCCCGCTACTGGCTCAGCGCAAACATAACTTGTGGCATTTTCGCGGCTATGGTAATCAGAACTTTCTAAAAGAATGGTGTTAGTAAACACATCTCTTAATCGCAAATAAATGCTTACGGGTGTAGTAGTATCGGCTAGCCTTTTTTTGCTGTAGGTACTTATCTTGAAGTTATTCATTTCTGTGTTTTTTCGTCGTTGCGAGAAGTTGACGAAGCAATCTGTTTTATACTTTAATCATTTTTTTGACTTCCCTGTTGCTCGCTTCACAGAAAAATCCAAATAAAAAAACCCGACGTGTGGTTCCGTCGGGTTTTGAATGTGGTTTAAGTTTAGGTTTAGGTTGATAAACTATATTTTGCACAAGTCATTGACGAAACTTTCTTTCGAGTTAGTACGCCAGTGCCAAGTGTTTATTTTGTTAATCATTGTAAAGCAAATTTATACAAAATGTTAAATAATCAAAATATTTTGAAAAATTTTATTGTTTTAGTCGCCGATACACAGATAATTTTATGATATCAATAAAAGAAATAGCTGTTTATCGGTGGCAAATATCAACTATGAAACTCCAAAAAACGATCTAGATGGATCATTTTTTACCATCATAGCGATAGAAGCGATAATTAAAATTAGCGCAATGCCGAAGAAAATGGCAACTGACTTATGTTTAGCCACGGCATCTGCCACTTTTTTTGATCTTGTATTTCCAATGGTAATCAAAACAACAGCAGCAATCATGATAGCAATATGCTCCATTTTCCAGTAACGATATAAAGCTTCGCTAGTTGGACCTTTGGTTAGCGGACTTAAAACATATAGTCCAATGCCCATTAGGAATTGGATGTGTGCACTAATTAAAGTAAATACGTTTAGTTTTCGGTTACCTTCAGTATAAGCCTTTTTGCCAAACCAGCCACTTAATGCTTGTAGAATTGCAACTACTAAAAGAATTAAAACGATGTAACGCCAGCCTGAGTGCGCACTTTTCAATATTGGGTATAATGATTCCATGTTTTGTTTTTTATTTTTTCCAAACTTAGATAAAATTGAAGTTGTATGCAATTTTATCGTTTCCTCACAACGTACACTTATATAAATTCACTGACATTAAATTCACGCCCCGTCAGGCCTATTTTGTTTCGACATCAGGCGGAACAGTTGGTTTTTATTAAATAGATAGCAAAGTTGTAGCAGGAAAAGTTTTATTTCGAAAAAAGTATATTGAAATTTAAGTAAAAAATGTGTTAGTTATTTAAATACATTAGAATTATAAATAGCTTTAAGCCATAATTCTAAACATTAACTAACATGAAGAAAATTTTACTAGCGCTTGCGTTGGTATTTTCTACTGTGATTGCATTTGCGCAACAAACCTTTCCTGTGAATGGTTCGTTTGACGTGCGAAGTGGGCAATATGCCTTTACTAATGCAACCATTGTAGTAAATGCTAACCAAACCATTAGCAATGGTACTTTGCTAATTAAAAACCAGGTGATCCAATCTGTGGGCGCCGGCACTACCATCCCTAAAGGATATGTAGTAATCGACCTTAAAGGAAAGTACATCTATCCCTCATTAATTGATGCGTTTACTAGCTATGGCGTTCCAGTTGATGCCAGTGCATCTTCGGGTCGTGGCGGCTTCGGCGGTCAGCGTCAATCCATTTTCACTACGCAGAAAAAAGGTGCTTACAACTGGAATGCTGCCATCAGGCCAGAAACTGAAGTGAGAACCATCTTTTCTATCGACAACAAAAAGGCTGACGAACTTCGTAAGGCAGGTTTCGGTAGTGTAAATGTGATCAATAGAGATGGTATCGCTCGTGGTACCTCGGCTGCGGTAACACTAAATGATGAGTTTGAGCACAAAGTGATATTGAAAGATCAAACAGCTGCCAACTATTCATTCAGCAAAGGCAGTTCAACTAATGACTACCCAACTTCGTTAATGGGATCTATCGCTTTGTTACGTCAAACTTATTTGGATGCCACTTGGTATAAAAACCAAAAAGAGGAGTACAATATCTCCCTAGATGAATTTAACAAGCAACAAGGTTTACCTCAGATTTTTGAAGCTGATGGATGGGCAAATATCCTACGTGCTGATAAAATAGCGAAGGAGTTTGGCAAGCAATACATCATTAAAGCTGGTGGCGATGAGTATCAGCGCATTGATGCTGTTAAGGCAACTGGTGCAAGCTTAATTGTGCCTATCGCTTATCCAAAAGCTTACGATGTGGAAGATCCCGCAGAAGCGAGAAACGTAACCTTGGCACAAATGAAAGCTTGGGAAATGGCTGCAAGCAATCCTGGTGTGTTGGAAAAAGCAGGGATCAATTTCGCATTAACTGCATTTGGGTTGGATAATAGCCGCGAATTTTGGGCAAATATCCGCACTGCGATAGAAAACGGTTTAACGGAAAAACAAGCTTTACTTGCGGTTACCGAGGTGCCTGCGAAAATGTTAGGCATCGGTGATAAAGTGGGATCTATTGAAAAAGGTAAATTGGCCAATTTCTTGATCACTTCTGATAATTTATTCAAAAGCAACAATATCATCCACGAAAATTGGGTGCAAGGCAAACGCTACATCGTAAACAAAATGGATGTAAGCGACTTAAAAGGCGTTTATAATTTGAACGTTGATGGTGTTGGTGCTTTAACTTTAAAAATAACCGGCCCAACTGCTGCGTCGATTGAGCGTACAGGCGCTGACAGTGTTAAAACTACAGCTACCTTAGGCAGAAACGGCGATTGGGTAACCTTGAGCTTCAACTTGAAGAAAAATCCAAAAGGCGATGTCCGCTTAACTGGCTATATCTCTTCGGAATCACCAATTGCTATGAAAGGTGAGGCTGCTTTAAGTGATGGAAGCGAGGGCAAGTGGACAGCCACTTTTAAAGAAGCTGGAAAAGAAATGCCTAAAAAAGAAGAGCCAAAACCTACTCTAGCTAACGGCCCACTAATTTATCCTTTCCAGTCGTTTGGAAACGAAGCCTTACCAAAAGCAGAAAGCGTGTTATTGAAAAATGCAACCGTATGGACTAACGAGAAAGACGGTATTTTGCAAAATGCAGATGTGCTTTTGGAGAATGGAAAAATCAAAGCAGTAGGCAAAAACTTAGCGGCAGGTGCTGCAAAAGTGATTGATGCTACTGGCAAACATATCACACCAGGTATCATTGATGAACATTCGCATATTGCTGGCTCAGGTGGTATCAACGAAGGTGCTCAGTCAGTTTCTTCAGAGGTTCGCATTGGTGATATCATCAATTCGGAAGATGTTAATATTTACCGTCAGTTGGCTGGTGGCGTTACCACTTCTCAAATCCTGCATGGTTCGGCAAATCCAATCGGTGGCCAGTCGCAGTTAATCAAATTGCGTTGGGGCAAATTGCCAGAGGAATTAAAATTTGCTGGTGCAGATGGTTTTATCAAATTCGCCCTAGGTGAAAACGTAAAACAAAGTAATTTCGGTAGCGGGCAACGTTTTCCTGTAACCCGTATGGGCGTTGAGCAAACATTTGTGGATGCTTTTACCCGTGCTAAAGATTACGAAGCTGCACTAAAAGTTAAAGGAAATAATGTGCGTAGAGATTTAGAATTGGATGCTTTGGTGGAGATTTTAAATAACAAACGTTTCATCACTTGTCACTCTTATGTACAGTCAGAAATTAACATGTTGATGCATGTGGCTGATAGTTTAGGTTTTAAAATCAATACTTTCACACACATTTTGGAAGGTTATAAAGTGGCTGATAAAATGAAAGCTCACGGTATTGCTGCCTCAACTTTCTCTGATTGGTGGGCTTATAAATTTGAGGTGGCCGAAGCAATTCCTTACAATGGAAAAATCATGCACAACGTGGGCATTACCACTGCATTCAACTCTGATGATGCGGAGATGGCTCGTCGCTTAAACCAAGAGGCGGGTAAAGCGGTATTGTACGGAGGTGTTCCAGAAGAGGAAGCGTTCAAATTTGTATCGTTAAACCCAGCTAAGATGTTGCACATTGATGATAAGGTGGGAAGTTTAAAAGTAGGCAAGGATGCCGACGTGGTAATTTGGTCTGATAATCCACTTTCTATTTACGCTAAAGCGGAAAAAACTTTTGTAGATGGCGTGTTGTATTGGGACATCGAGAAAGATGCTCAAAAATTGAAACAGCAACAGGCTGAAAGGGCAAGGCTAGTACAAAAAATGATTGATAGCAAAAACAAAGGAGGCAGAACCCAACGTCCAATGGGCACTACCTCAACGTTATACAACTGCGAAACTGCAAGTGATTATTCAAACGGTTTCGAAGCAATTAATGCAGAAGGAGGACATCACCATGAATAAGAAAATTTTAACCTTATTTGTTGCCTTAGCGGCAAGTGTGTCCGCTTTTGCGCAAGCTAATATTTCACCTGCCAAATCCCAAACTAAAAAAGTGATTTTGTTGGGTGGCGTGGTTCACACGGGTAACGGCACTGTAATTAACAACGGTTATGTGGTATTTGAAAAAGGAAAAATCACGGGTGTTGGCGATGCTACAACAGTGAAGTTTGCTACAAATGACGCCGAGTTGATTAGCATAAGTGGCAAACATGTGTATCCGGGTTTTATAGCTCCAGTAAATACGGTGGGCTTAGTGGAGTTCGAGTCGGTTAAAGCTACTTTGGATTTTCAGGAAATTGGTAACTTAAATCCGCATATCCGCTCTTTAGTAGCCTATAATACGGATTCTAAAATACCAGCAACGCTACGCAGTAACGGTGTGTTGATGGCGCAAATTAGACCTAGCGGTGGTTCAATTTCTGGAAGCTCTTCAGTGGTGCAGTTAGATGCTTGGAATTGGGAAGATGCAGCTGTTAAAACGGACGATGGAATGCATGTAAACTGGCCTGCTACTCCTCGTTTCAGAGGTTTTGGTGGTCGCCCAGGTTTTTCTGCAGAGTCATTTGCTGAACGTACGCAAGCTGCAATTGCAGAATTAACATCGTTTTTTGAAGAAGCGAAAGCCTATAATGAAGGACCTAAACCTGCCGAAACCAACACACGTATGGCTGCAATGGCTAAGTTGTTTAAAGGCGAACAAAAATTGTACATCTCTGCTAATACACAAAAAGATATCGTAGCTGCGGTTAATTTTGCTAAGAAATTTAACATAGCGCCAGTAATTATTGGCGGTAGTGAGGCCTATCTGATCACCGATTTTCTGAAACAGAATAATGTAGCGGTGATTGTAAATCAGCCACACTCGTTGCCAACTAACATTGATGACGATGTGAATATGCCTTACAAAAACGCAGCAATTTTGTACAATGCTGGGGTTACCGTTGCTATTAGTATCGAAAACTTTTGGCAGCAACGCAACTTGCCTTTTATGGCCGGTACAGTAGCCACTTGGGGTTTGGATAAGGAAAAGGCATTGCAAACCATTACCTTAAATACCGCTAAAATTTTAGGTATTGATAAAACTGCCGGAAGCTTAGAGGTTGGTAAAGATGCTACGTTATTTATTTCAACTGGAGATGCGTTGGACATGAGAACCAACAAAATCGAAAAGGCTTTTATTCAAGGAAGAGATATCAATTTGGATAATTTGCACAAGCAGTTGGACAAAAAATTCAGTGATAAGTACGGAATAAAGTAATAAATATCCATTGATTAAAGTCCTCCTTGTTGGTTTATGCTAACTGGGAGGACTTTTTTATTGAGCATTAGGGAGGGCGCCAACAATCAGCGTTGTCTTTAACATATTCCTATGATACGCTCGTTTCCAAAGTTGGCGTTCCCGCTACGTCTCAAAAAACTCGATTTAATGCAGGTTAGCAAATACGAATAAGATCAATTTTTATTAAATTGATTCTAATACATAAAAAGTATTGAAATATTTTTAGATAATTCCTGAAAAGAATATCTAAATTATTAATTTGTATCTTTGATGCTGCATTTCATTGGCACCACGTCATTGCGAGGTACGAAGCAATCTTAAAGCTATCGTATTTTTTTTGACGTTGTAAGATTGCTTCGTCGTTCCTCCTCGCAATGACGATCCAGTGTAAACGCAAAGTTTGATCTTTGAAAGAATAATAGAAATAAAAAAAAGCGATCCAATCCAGAACCGCTTCCTTAACTAACTTATTATTTATAAAAATGGCTGTTGGGGAAGGAGTCGAACCTTCAAGGGGTAGTTAGCTACAGTTCAAAATTAATTTGTGGTCAACCCATAAACTGCGTTTATCCCATAATCCCCACCACCGAGACAAGGAGGTGTGTCTGCCAATTTCACCACCCAACATTGTTGTTAGTTTTACAGTTTTCAGCTTCCAATTAGCAGTTGTAAAAACTGCAAACTGATTACCGCGAACTGTTTACTGCTGTAGGGGAAGGAGTCGAACCTTCATAGAGTGGTTGTTCCGTTTCCGGCTTTCCCATTATCCTCTACCACCGAGACAAGGAGGTGTGTCTGCCAATTTCACCACCCTACATTTTAGTATTTCAATTTTTCAGTTTTCAATATGCAATTAACTATGAGCTATTTATTGAAAACTATAAGCCGCCTACTGGCATTTGCTTGAAACAAATATAGGACGTTTAATAAATATGTTGCAAATTTTTTAATGAATTAATTTTATTTTTATTATATTTTCATTTATTTTTATAAATCATTAACAAAAATATAATTTATGCTCAAAAAGGAAACTCAAAATTTAGAAATTGATAACCTAGATATTCAAATTCTTACTCAGCTAATGCAGGATGCCACTAAGCCTTATACTGAAATTGCAAAAGAGCTTATCGTTTCGGGCGGTACTGTCCATGTGCGTATGAAGAAATTGGCCGATATGGGAATCATCAGAGGATCGCATCTTATCATTGATCCTAGGAAAGCTGGCTACGATATTACAGCATTTTTAGGGATTTATTTAGAGAAGGGCTCGTTGTACAAAGATGCTGTAGAGCAATTGAGCAGGATTAAAGAAGTGGTAGAGTTGCACTATACCACCGGTGCTTATAGTATGTTCGCAAAAATCACTTGTAGGGACACAGACCATTTACGCCACGTGTTAAACGAGGAAATTCAAGCAGTAAAAGGTATACAACGTACTGAAACGCTTATTTCATTAGAAGAGAGTATCAAAAGACAAATTGAGTTAATTTAAGGGCATCTTCGGAAAATATCACAAAAAGGAGTAGAATTTAAGTTTTTATTGATAGCTTAGTTCGTTCTAAAAATTTGTGAATACGATGCCATCTTCAAGTATGAAAGCAGGTTCAAATAAAAAGTTGATTTTACTGGTGGATGATGAGATTACCGTGCTGAAACTTTTGGAGTTTATCCTTAAAAAAGATTATGAATTGGTAATCCATAACAATGGTTTGGAAGCTATCAGTTGGATGGACGAAGGCCACATGCCTGACCTAATTATATCGGACTTGGAGATGCCGTATGTAGATGGCTTAGATTTCGTGAGAAGTTTGAAAACCAGCGGATACTATAGAGATATCCCAATTATTTTATTATCTGCAGCCTATTCCTTGGAGGATTTAGTTGAAAAGCTTCCATACCACTTTAACCTTTTGATGCCGAAGCCGTTCAACCCTAATAAATTGAAAGAAAGTATACAGCATCTATTAAAACTAGACTCAATCAATGCAAGCAAATAGTTCCTTTGGCATGCCTCAATCTAGGGTTAATATCATTTACTGTGCTGAGCGATACGACAACGATATTAACGCAACTTTTTCTGACGGAGGTACCGTTAGAAAAGCCGATAGCTTTGCTCAACTAGCCGAGATGGTAGGAAAGCTCTCTGTTTACGAACTAGACGTAAATATATTGCTTGAAGTAAATCCAGCCGAAGTAGCCGATGCCATGGGATTGGTAGAAACACTGAAGAAAAACTGGCTAAGTAGAAATTTAGTAGTGGTATTTCTGCTCACTGAAAACGATCCAGCTGTTACAGCGCAAGCTTTTGCCGCTCGTGTAGCAGATTGTTATTCGCCAACAATTCCTTTTGCCGATGTGAAGTTGAGGTTGCAATACTTATCTGCCTACAAAATTCTTAACGAACAGCTTAAAGATTTGCCGGAAGCGCCCCTTCAGCAATATAAAATTCCAGTAATGAAACGCCTTTTGGACTTGACAATTTCTATACTGGCATTGGTGCTTTTAAGTCCTTTCTTTATCATTATCGCTATCCTCATTAAACTTGATTCGAAAGGGCCTGTATTTTACACTAGTAAGCGTGTGGGTACCGGCTATAAAATTTTCGACTTTTATAAGTTCAGGTCGATGCGTGTAAATGCGGACAAAGAAGTAGAGAATTTGATTGCAACGTCTGCAAACCAATATGGTGATTCAGCTTTCTTTAAAATGAAAAATGATCCACGTGTAACCAAACTAGGTAATTTTTTAAGGAATTCTAGTATCGATGAGCTACCACAATTGTTTAATGTGGTAAAAGGTGATATGTCCATTGTTGGTAACCGGCCACTACCTTTATATGAAGCAGAGCTACTAACCACAAATGAATGGTCGATGCGGTTTTTAGGACCCGCCGGAATTACTGGCTTATGGCAAATTATTAAAAGAGGAAAAAGCGACATGTCTGATCGTGAACGCAAAAAACTAGATAACTTTTACAACAAAAAGTTCTCAGTATGGTTAGACTTGAAGATAATATTAATGACCGTACCTGTGCTTTTCCAAAAAGAGAAGGTATAAAACCTAAATTATGTCAGTAAAAAGGTTTTTTATTATATTGCTTGTAATGGCAGTTAGTGTGCAGATAAAGGCTCAGAATGATATCACGAGCCAAATTAATACACCACTGCTGCAAAAATATATTGATTTAGCTAAGGAATATTATCCGAAAAGGAAAATGTATAAAGCTAGTGAGCTAAGTGCAAAGGCTAAGGTTGGTGTGGCTAAGGCAGGCTATTTGGAGTCTTTAAATGTGTCATATTTTTACAGACCAGATAATGCTTCTATCATTGATGCCACCAATCCATATTCCATTAATGGTTTCCAATTTGGAGTGTACCTTAACTTAGGATTGTTTGCCCGCACACCATCTCTGGTTAAACAAGCAAGGGAGGAATATAATTCTGCCGCCTATCAAACCAAAGAATACGATATCCTGTTAACTTCTGAAGTGCGACAAAGATATTTTGAGTATTTACAATGGTTAAATGATCTTAAGGTGAAGAATCAGGCGTACATTGATAACAAAACAGCTAGCGATGCACTGAGGTATAAATTTGAAAAAGGCGAGGTTTCATTAGATGTTTACAGTAAAGCTAAATCCTTAACTTCTATTTCAAGTTCCGAAAAATTACAGTCGGAATTGAATATGTTGAGGGCAAAAGATAATTTGGAGGCGCTAATTGGCCAAAAATTGGAGGACGTGAAATAAGCGGCTATGAATTTAAAGGATTTCTTAAGGCTCATTTCTAAATATAGGTGGTTAATTATAGCCATTCCTATTATTACGCTTTTAGTAACCTACCTTTTTGTTAAAAATCTACCAAAACAATATAAATCTCAAGCTAAACTGTCTACGGGTTTACTGGATCCATCGAGGCAGGTAGCGCCAGAAGTACCTTCCTACTCAGGTCCCGATGTGCTGATCAAGATCAATCAGCAATTCACTAATATCATGGATATCATGGTAATGCCCAAAAATATGAGCATTTTATCTTACCGCTTGATATTACACGATTTGAGAAATCCTCAAAAACCTTTTAAACCGCAAAGCGATGATATCAATGCATTAACGGCGGCGCAAAGGCAGGAGGCAATTAGGCTTTTTGAAGAAAGATTAATTAAAAAACAAGTACTTACGCCTTTCGATAACTACGATATTAAGCTTTATAACTTGGTAAAGTCGATGGGATATGATGCTGAAGCTATCAGCAGAAAACTATCCATTACCCACGAAGATAATAGTGATTTTGTAACAGTAGAGTACACTTCTGAGAATACTTTTCTATCAGTTTTCGTGGTAAATACCTTGTCTAGCGATTTCGTAAACAACTACAGTGAAGATCTGATTAGTAATAAAAACAAATCCATATTAGTGCTTGATTCGCTTTTGCAGAAAAAAGAAGCGGTGATGAACCAAAAAAATCAAGAGCTGAAAGAGTATAAAATCAAAAATCGTGTGCTGAATTTGGATAAGCAATCTCAAATTGTATATCAGCAAATTATTGATTACGAGAATAAGAAATCACAAGCATTAATTGATTTGCAGTCGTTGCAGTCGGCGTTAAATAATGTAAATAATAATCTGGATAATAGAGGTTTAGATAAGTATTTAGGCGCTGGTGTTTCACGAGATAACCAAACTGTAATCGTGTTACGCAATAAGGTGCAAGCGGCTAACAACGATTATATTGACGGTGGTTTTAAAGCTGTGGATAAGAAGAAAGTTGATTCTTTACAGCAGTTACTTGATATTCAATTAACTAAATCTAATGACCAGTATGTTGCTGATCCGGTAATTGCGAAGCAAACTTTGGTACAACGCCGCATTGAGATAGGCATCGATTTAGAAAAAACCAGGGCAAGTATCCAAGATATCGATAGGGAGTTGGCAAAACTAAATGCTAAATTTTCGACAATGGTGCCGTTTGATGCAGGTGTTCAAAAATACGAGCGTGATGCTGATGTAGCTACCAAAGAATACTTAGACCTACTGAACCGCTACAATCAAACTAACTTAGATAAAAACATTGGTTTGCGCTTGCAATTAGAGCAAGAGGGCGTACCAACCGTTGCAGAGCCTTCAAGAAAAGTGATTTACATGGCTTTGAGCGGCATTGCCAGCATAGCTATCTGTTTCGGTTTGCTGTTCGTAATTCATGTGCTGGATCATTCCATCAACAACAGAAAACAGCTTGAAATTGCTACTAAAGGTCGTGTTATTGGCGAGTTAAATTTCATTAGAAAGGAGAACCGTGACATTGACGAGATTTGGAAAAACGCAGCAAATGATAAGCAGTTTTCAACTTATAAAAATTTGTTACGGGAAGCCAGATTCGAAATTAATCAGTCCCTGGCCCAAAAAGATCACAAGGTGTTGGGTTTAACTAGACTTCATCCCGAAAATTTCACCATATTTTCAGCGGTAAGTTTAGCCTATGCTTTTGCCAGATTAGACAAGCAGATTCTACTTATTGGAGATGCAGAAATGGCAAATGAGATCCAGAAATGGAATATCCCGACCCACCAAACTTTAAAAACTGTACTAAAGACTTTCACTTTAGAAAAAAATAACCTCATTACTTTCTTAAATAAAGATTTAGAAGGCCTATCGTTATTAGAAAATAAGGATGATCTGAGTATTGCTCAAATCTTTAGAGGCCTAAAAAATGAATTTGATTACATTATTGTTTACCTAGATGCGGTAAACGGTGAATCGGATTTACGTGAATGGATACTTTTTACGGAGAAGTATTTAGCAACTTTCATGGCTGGAAATTCATTAAGTGAGAGAGACAGAGAAGCAATCAGACACTTAAACAGCGATGAAAAATTTATCGGCTGGTTAATCAACGGCGTTAAAAGAAAATAAGCGTTATGCTTAAAAATTTGTACGTACATATTGCCGACAATAAAAAGGCTTGGCTATTTTTTTTAATAGCAATGAGCCTTTCTCTATGTGTTGCCGGCTCGGTAGTGCGATACGGATTTTTGGGGCCAATTGCTGTTTTGGCTTTGGCAGCAGCAGGAGCGTTTTTATATGCTACTTTTAACAATCCCCGGGTAGCCTTTGTAGTGTACTTTGGCTATTGTTTCGTCTTAGGCTTTGTTGTTAAAACTTTTCTCAATATCCCGGTAGGTTTGGCTATGGATGCCATTTTGCTACTTACATGGGCCAGCATTTTGGTTAACCTCAATCGTTTTAATTGGAAGGCGCTAAAGAACGAGCACGTATTATTATCAGCTATATGGTTTGGCATAAGTGTGCTTCAAGTGCTAAATCCTTATGGTGGAAGTTTTACAGGATGGTTCAATGAGCTTCGGTTTACTGCCCTAAGTTGGTTGCTTATTGCACCAATTGTATTTCTACTTTTCAATCAAAAAGCTGATTTAAATAGATTCTTTATTTTCATCTTCTTTTTTTCTTGCTTCGCCACTTTGTACGGCGTAAAGCAGTTTTATATTGGTTTAACTAATGGCGAGCAGCAATGGCTTGATGCGGGAAACAGTGTAACACATATTTTGGGTGGCACGCTTAGGGTTTTCTCCATTTATTCGGATGCAGGCCAGTTTGGCGCTTCGCAAGCTATTATGGCGGTAATGGCACTGGTGTTAGCCATGGGCCCTTTTTCATTAATCAAGAGACTTGCTTTTGGCGCAATAGCTTTGGTGATGTTGTACGGAATGGCTATTTCTGGCACCAGGGGCGCATTATTTGCATTGGTTTCGGGTATTGCTTTTGCCTTATTTTTAAGCAAGAATTTCAAGGTACTCATTATAGGAAGTGCTTTTGCCTTAAGCGGTTTAGGAATTTTAAAATATACCACTATTGGTAATGATAGCTTTCAAGTCATGCGATTGCGTAGTGCGCTTGATCCCAAAGATGCATCGTTTAATGTAAGGATGATGAACCAAAAAAAACTAGCCTATTTACTACGTGATGAGCCTTTTGGTGCGGGATTAGGTATGAGCGGCATGAACGGTACTACTTACAATGCCGATAAACCCATTGCCAACATACAACCTGACAGTTATTGGGTTAAAGTTTGGGTGATGTATGGCGTAGTTGGCTTGTTCATTTGGTTTGGAATTAATTGTTATATCATTGGAAAATGTAGCGGTATTGTGTGGCAGTTGCAAGACCCA
Organism: Pedobacter sp.; assembly: GCF_965249885.1. Classification (GTDB taxonomy): domain Bacteria; phylum Bacteroidota; class Bacteroidia; order Sphingobacteriales; family Sphingobacteriaceae; genus Pedobacter. The sequence goes on from NZ_OZ252254.1 coordinate 2,282,463, forward strand.
AAGCTGAAGACAAAAATGATTGCTTTAACCTCGGGGACGGTTGGCTGTTTCATATGTAGCTACGGAAACGAGGTAATGAACGCCATTCCTTCTTCAGTAATCATGTTTATGTCATGGTCTTTCGTATTTATTGCACCTTGGTTAGATACTCCTAAAAAAGAAATTGAAGCAGATGGATATACTTTATAGCATAATTGATTTATTGTTTTGGGTGTTGGGCATATACCTGCTGCTCAATTGTGCTTATCTGGCTTTTTTTGGTGTTGTAGGCTTGCTGCCGATGTCGAAATCAAAAAAGGAAACGCAACATTTTAGAAAAATAGCGGTGCTTTTTCCTACCTACCAAGAAAATGTGGTGATTATTGATAGCGTAAAATCTGCTCTTGCGCATGCCTATCAAGGTACTTTTGAGGTGGTGGTGATCGCTGATGGTTTGCTGCCCGAAACGTTGGACACTTTACGGAGCTTGGGTGCAAAAGTAATTGAGGTGTTTTTTGAGAAAAGCACCAAAGGTAAAGCCATGCAATTTGCAATGAACCAATTAAAAAATGAAGGTTTTGAAATGGCGTTGGTAATGGATGTAGATAACATCATGAGCGATAATTGTCTCACTTATCTCAATGCCGCTTTTGACGGTGGAAATAAAGTAGTGCAAGCACATCGGGTAGCCAAAAATATGGATAGTAGTTTTGCGTTTTTAGACGCCTGTAATGAAGAAGTAAACAATCATCTATTTAGAAAAAGCCATGCTATTCTGGGCTTGTCGCCGGCGTTAATTGGATCGGGGATGGCCTTTGAGTTTAATTATTTCCTCAGTTTGCTGAACAATATTGGAGAAACGGTTGGTGAAGATAAGCAGCTTGATTTTATGATTGCAAAGGACAATGTTCATATTGCTTATCTCAACGATGTTTATGTATACGATGAAAAGATAGAGAATGCAAAGGTTTTTACCAAGCAGCGTACCAGATGGATTGCTTCACAGGTTGAGTTCCTCAAAAAATATGCTTTTGAGGGGTTTGTTCAGTTATTTAAAGGCAATATCGAGTTCTTTAACAAAACCTTACAAACTTTTTTAGTGCCTAGAATGTTGCTGTTGGCTTTACTTTTTGTATTGGCAGTACAATCGTTTTTTAATCCGTTTGGACCGTCAAATGTCTTTTGGATTAGTTTATTTGCCAGTTTGTGCATTACTTTAATTATTTCCATACCAAAGCGTTTTTACGCTGATAAGAGATTATACGTTGCTTTATTGCAAATTCCTAGGGCAATGTTTGGGATGATGATTGCCTTGGCAAGTATAGGAAAAGCTAAAAAGTCGTTTATGGCTACGCCTCATAGCGCTAAGCCAATGAATAAAGAAAATAGATAATTATGCCTTTAGAATTGCTGATCTTTCCTGCTGTAATTTTTGGGATCCTTGGTTTTGTAAGGGGAGTGAGTGCATATAAGCGAGTTCAAGATAAATCATAAATATGGCGATTATTGAAAATAGAGACATTATTGTAGTTGGTCAACAACCTTGGGATACTCCAATTGGAAGTAATTGCAAGGATATCGCCATTGAATTCAGCAAACATAACCGTGTGTTGTACATTAATGCACCGCTTGATCGTCGTACTAAATTTCAGCAAGCGGCAACCGAAGGCGTACAAAAGCGAGTGCGTGTAATTAAAGGCGAAGAAAATGGATTGGAGCAAATTGCACCTAATTTCTGGGTATATTATCCCGATGTAATCAACGAATCTATCAACTGGATCAAACCAACTTCTATTTTTCGCATCTTCAATAAAATCAATAACAAGCGTTTTGCTAAATCCATACTAAAAGCATTAAAGCAATTAAATTTTAAGGATTTTATGCTATTTAATGATAGCGATATGTTCAGAAGCTATCATTTAAAGGAACTGCTGAACCCAGCGTTAAGTATTTATTATTCGAGAGATAACTTGTTGGCAACGCCTTATTGGGGGAAACATGGTAAACATTTGGAGCCTGAGTTAATCAAAAAAAGCGACTTATGTGTGGCCAACTCTGTTTACTTGGCCAATTACTGCAAGCAATACAATCCAAATTCGTTTTATGTAGGGCAAGGATGCGATTTTACGCTTTTTAAGAATGATGAAAGTGTAAAAGTGCCTGAAACTTTAACAGTAATTCCGAAGCCAATTTTGGGTTATGTTGGTGCTTTGCTTTCTATCCGTTTAGATGAGCAAATATTGGTTCATTTGGCCGAACAAAAACCAGAATGGAGCGTGGTGCTGGTTGGTCCCGAAGATGATGATTTTAAGGCAAGTAAGCTTCATCAAATGCCAAACGTACATTTTTTAGGCCCACAAAAACCGGAGAGTTTGCCATCATACATTAAAGGATTTGATATTTGTTTGAACCCGCAAGCGTTAAATCCGCTTACTATTGGTAATTATCCGCGTAAAATTGATGAGTATTTAGCTATGGGAAGACCAACTTTAGCCACTAAAACTGAAGCTATGAGTGTGTTTGAAGACTACGTTTACATTGCCGAGACTAAGGAGAATTACGTAAAACTTGCTGAAAAAGCGCTCACAGAGAATAACCCAGGGTTGGAGCAAAAGCGCATTGATTTTGCCAAAACGCATACTTGGGAGAAAAATGTAGAAGAGATTTACAAAGCGATCAAGAGCGTAAAGCAAACTTAACCAGCTATAAATGCAATAACATCTGTAGCTTATTTAACACAAAATGGCATTAACTTCAATTATCACCGTTAATTTTCACCAAGCAGCTGTCACCATTGATTTATTGAAGTCAATCGCAAAGTCCTATTCCCCTAATGAGGTTGAAGTAGTCATTGTTGATAATGGTGCCAATAAAAACATGGAGTTAATCTTTCAGCCCCATTTTGAAAATATCAAATACATTCAATCCAAAGAAAATTTAGGATTTGCTGGCGGCAATAATTTGGGCATCCAAAAAGCTAAGGGCGAATATATTTTTTTGTTAAACAACGATACGGAGATACCAGCAGGTTGCATACAAACACTCATTGCAGAGCTGGAGGCTAATGCTCAAATCGGTTTGCTATCTCCTTTGTTGCTTTATTTCGACCAACCTGATTTGGTGCAGTATGCAGGTTTTACGCCAATGAATTATTTGGTAGCCAGAAACGCCTATATTAGCCAGTTCGAAAAAAACGTTGGCCAGTTTGATGGTAAAAGCTATGAAACTGGCTTTTGCCATGGTGCGGCGGTAATTTGCAGGAAAGCCGATTTGCAAAACGCAGGTTTAATGGACGAAACTTATTTCCTGTACTACGAAGAATTAGATTGGTGCGAGAAGTTCAAAAGAATAGGCAAAGAAATTTGGTTCACCGGAAAAACCCATGTTTATCACAAGGAATCTATTAGCGTAGGCAAGGCAAGTCCTCTTAAAATTTATTTCAATACCCGTAACCGGATGTTGTTTATTCGTAAAAACACAGGCTGGTTAAACACCTTATTTTTCAGTTTGTATTTTACATTGGTTGCCTGCCCCAAAGCGGTGGTAAAATATTTGTTAGCAGGAGAAAGTAAGTTGGCAAAATGGACATTGAAAGGCTTGTGGTGGAACTATACCCACAATAAAAATAGTAAGGATTTGGGGTATGAAATAAGGTAATTTAGCTTTAGAAAGCTGAACTAGCGTTTTTTATAGACAGTATTTTTTTTATCGCCAACTTTTTCAATCAAACCTTTTTCCACTCCGTTTTTTAAATCCCTGCTAGCAGTAGCGGTAGAAATATCCTGATAATTTTGCATATACTGTTTTCTAGTAAAAGAACCTGTATGCTTTTCTATAAAAAACTCGATTCTTTGTGTTTCAGTAAGTTTTCGGAATGAAGTTTCAAGGAGATCGTTTAGTGAAAGGTCGATGATACCGAGCATAAACTCAATAAATGTGGTTGATTTCCCCTCTTTATCCGAAGTAGAAAGCGCATTGTAGTATTGGTGTTGATTTTTGGAAATCAGCGTTTCAAAAGGTAGAAATTCGAACAAGGGGTATTCACTCATTAAGATGGCTGTCTGCCATAATCTTCCCATACGTCCGTTGCCATCCGTAAAGGGGTGTATAAATTCCATCTCATAGTGAAAAACGCAACTTTTTATCAGGGTAAGCCCAGTTTTATCTTTCAAATAAACGAATAAGTCTTTCATTAGAAAAGGTACGTTCTCGTAGGGAGGAGCTATATGTTCCAATTTAGCTCCTTTAACTATCCCAACACCTTCTTTTCGGTAAATGCCTGCTTTAACAACTAGCCCATTCATCAATAGTTGATGAGCTTTGAGAAAATCCTTTTCGGAGGTGTAATTGAAATTATTTAACGACTTATACACTTCGAGTGCATTTAGCACTTCTTTAATGTCTTTTTCAGGTCCCGCAACTCTTTTGTTTTCAATAATAGCGGTAACCTGCTGCTCTGATAAAGTATTACCTTCAATACTTAAAGAGGAGTGGATGGTTTTAATTTGATTCTGTTTTCGAAGCTTAGGATTTTGCTGAACTAAGTATTTAGCATTTACCTCTCCAGCTTTCTGGGAAATACTGGCTACTAGTTTCAATATCTTCGAAGTGATTTCGTATGGCGGGTTCATTTTTTGATACTATCAAATGATACTATCAAAAGTAATAAATAATTTATAAACCAGTTGAAAAACTTACTTTAATCGCTTCCAAACTGTAGCAAATGCATATTTAGCAAAATGATATGCCGATTCAAAAAAGCCTAGTTTTTCACTTTCTCTCAATATCTTCCAGGTAAAGCCAATTACTTTTAATTTATTGGACGATACGGAGCCTTTCCTGATCCGATATTCAACCAACACTTCGTTAACGCCATATCCGTTAAATGGTTTTTTAAAAATATCGAGCCAAAAAATCCAATCTTCATGACCTGCTTTCTTAAACCTAGTATTTCCTATAGCACTTTTTAAGGTAAGTGAAGTGGAAAATATAATCACATTGTGAGATAAAAGTTTTTTATAGTTTACGCTATTTGGAACCTCTATTTTTCCGGAAATAACGGCACCAGCTTCATCAATTCTGTGGTAGGCGCAAAAGGTCATAGGCAGGTTTCGTTGCTCCATGTAAGCAACCTGTTTGGCCAACTTATCTTTCAGCCAAATATCGTCGCTATCTAAAAATGCAATGTATTTGCCCTTAGCTTCGGCTAAACCAACGTTTCTGGCATTGGCAACACCACCATTTTTTTCAAGTTTAATCAGTTTGATATTATTGTGCTGTTGGGTATATGCGTCAATTACTGCGCAGGTATCGTCGCTGGATTTATCATCAATAACAATTAACTCCCAGTTGGTGTAGCTTTGTTCAAGTACCGAATTAATGGTAAATGGTACAAAATCAGCGGAGTTGTAGCAAGGCGTAATAATGGTAACTAGTGGGTTCAATTTGTCGTATTTTGATCCTAATATCTTATCACCAAATTAGGTATAAAATGTAAGAATCGGATTAAGTTTTAAACATAAATCGAATAAAACATTTACTTTAGTGTTCAATTTTATGGATAAGAGACGTTTTGTAGTTAATTTGGTTTCTAACTTCTTTAGTGCAATATCTGGAGTTGGAATCTCATTTTTTTTAACCCCTTACATTGTTGAGCACCTGGGTAAAGAAGCTTATGGATTCTTTCCGCTTTCCAACAACTTTGTGATGTATGCGGGAATCGTTACTACGGCGCTCAACTCCATGTCGAGCAGGTACATCACTATCAGCTTGGAAAAAAAGGATATCAAAGAAGTTAACACTTATTTCAACTCAGTACTTTTTGGTAATATCCTCATTTCATTGGGGTTTTTAGTGGTAAGCGGTATTTTTTGTGCATTTATCGACAAAATTTTAGATATCCCTGTTAACTTAATCCACGATGTGAGATTGTTGTTTATCTTCATTTTCATTAGTTTGGTGATCAATGTTTCTTCGGCTGTTTTTCAGGTAACCGCTTTTGCGCTCAATCGCTTTGATAGGTTAGCTTTCATTAATATCATATCCAATGTATTAAAGTTAGGCGCTATCATTTTGCTTTTCTATTTCTTTACGCCAAGGATATACTTTTTGGGTGTAACCACTGCAGCTACGGCATTTTACATGTTCATTGCCAATTATCGGCTCACAAAAAAATTACTGCCCGAAGTGCAAATTGATTGGTCTTTTTTCTCCAAAAGTGCGCTTTACGTTATTGTTGGCTCAGGAATTTGGAACTCCGTAATGGCCATGGCAAACGTGGTGAATACACAGCTAGATTTGCTAATTGCTAACCACTTTTTTGGTGCTTCTGGCATGGGCTTTCTCTCTTTAACAAAGTTTATCCCCAATGCCATTTACATCCTTTTAGGGATTATTGTACCTATATTTTTGCCCGAAATGTTAAAGGCCTACGCTAACAACGACATGGGTAAGTTAAAAAAAACCTTGGATTTGTCATTCAAGGCAATCTTTCTCGTGGTACTGGTTCCTCTATCCGTTTTTTTTGTATATGGCGAAGTTTTTTTTAAGCTTTGGCTACCAACGCAAGATGCACATGCGCTACATCTTTTATCGGTAATTACCTTGGTGCCATTTATTGTGCATGGCACAGTTGAAACGGTATACCATGTATTTGTGATCACTAACAAGCTTAGGGTTGCTTCATTTTGGGGCATTTTTATTTCCATATTCAACTTCGTGCTAGTCATCATATTTTGCAAATACAGTTCGCTTGGTGTGTACTCTATTCCGGTTGGGGCTTTAGTAAGTGGCGTGTTTAGTCATCTCACTTTTACGCCGTTATATGCTGCTTATTGCTTGCAGGAAAATAGATGGTATTTCTTTAAAAAAATTGTGAGGGGATTGGCGGGCTTTTCGTTACTGATTGCCCTGTGTTATGGATGGAAACAGTTGCATTTGTTTGAAGTCACTAACTGGTTGCTATTCTTACTCAACTGTATGCTAATAGGAACTTTATTACTGATAGTTACATTCTTCATGAATTTCGACAGCAGCACCAGAAGCAATATCATTCAAAAAGTAAGACAAAAAATTAAAATATGATCCCTAAGATTTTACATTATTGTTGGTTTGGAAACGGAGAGATGCCCGAGTTGGCACTTAAATGTTTAGAGTCTTGGAGAAAGTATCTTCCAGATTATGAAATCATGGTTTGGAATGAAAATAATTTTGATGTCAACATGTATCGCTTTGCTTCGGAAGCTTACAAAGAAAAAAAATATGCTTTTGTGGCAGATGTTTGTAGATTGTACGCACTTAAAAATATGGGCGGTATTTATTTGGATACCGATGTGGAATTTTTGAAACCTTTAGATGAAAAAGTGCTACAACAAAATGCTTTTACAGGTTTTGAAGATAACCTTTTGCTTTCATCTGCAATTATGGGAAGCGAAAAAGATGGCAAATGGATCAACGATTTACTACCATACTATGATAACCGAAGTTTTTATTTGAAGGACGGAAGTCATGACGTAAACCCGAATACAGAAATCATCACGGAGTTCATGAAAAACCGGAAGAATGTACAAATCAATAACACCTTTCAGGAGTTGGAGGGTTATTGCACCATTTTTCCAAGCGATTATTTCTGTCCAAAAAGTTGGAAGACATTAAAAATTAAACAAACACCAAACACTTACTGTATACATCATTTTGCTGGCTCTTGGTTGCATAAAAAGCAAAGTGTATTAGGCAGGTTGGCCAATTTTTTGCTAGGTAAAAGAATTGCGAATGCTTTGTCGCAGAAGTATCGTAACAAGAAATCATTTTAAGAACATCATCTATAAAAGACATTAATTAAAGCTCATGATACCTAAAATTATTCACTACTGCTGGTTTGGTAGGGGCGAGATGCCCGAGCTGGTTCAACGGTGCGTTGCTTCTTGGAAAAAATACCTTCCTGATTATGAGCTCATGTTGTGGAACGAAGATAATTTTGATATTAGTAGTTATCAGTATGCTTTAGATGCCTACAAAGAAAAGAAGTATGCTTTTGTAGCCGATGTTTGTAGGTTGTACGTGCTTAAAAAAATGGGTGGACTTTATTTAGACACCGATGTAGAGTTTATTAAAACCATGCCTGATGAGTTTTTGAACGACATTGCGTTTACTGCATTTGAAGATCAATTAGTTTCGGCAGGTGTAATTGGCAGTGTAAAAAACGGCGAGTGGATTAGTAATTTATTAGCCTTTTACGATGACAAAAGTTTTTACAAAGCTGATGGAAGTTTAGACATCAATCCAATTACCGAGTTGATGACAGCACATTTAGGCGAAGAAAAAGAGGTGCTTCCCAATAACACTTTTCAAAAAATAGCGGGCTACTGCACCATTTACCCTAGCGAATATTTCTATCCTAAAAGCTGGAAAACGTTGAAGATGAACATTACGCCAAATACCTACTGCATACATCATTTTGCCGGCTCGTGGATTGATCATAACTACACAACTTTAGGAAAGTTAGCCAATTGGATTTTGGGCAAACGTACCGCTCAAAATTGGTCGAGAAGATATAGAAAGTTGATAGGAAAGAATAAATAAAAGGTTAGCCTCGTAGACTACAGCGGGTTCACTACTAAACGTGGATTATAGAAGATAATTAGTTTATAATTGTTGCATTGATTGAAAAATGGCCGTCATTGCCAGGTACGAAGCAATCTTAAAGCGTTTAAATTGTTCCCGGCAATAAGTTGTAGGATTGCTTTCCAAACTATCGAAGCAGGAAAAGTGGTCTCGCAAAGACGCCAACTTAGCTCACCTTACTTAAACATCCCTTTCAGCTTCGCCAACTTTTCCTGTAAATCACCATCCGCTTCCTTTTGTTTTTTGGGTTGCTGCTGATTGAACGATTTCCGAGGTTGCTCATTGCGTTTCTGCCCTTCAGTCTTATTCCAATTGCCTTTCTGATTTCCCGGCTTCCCCTCTTTCGGACTATCTTCCTTCATCGATAAAGAAATGCGCTTACGTTCCACATCAACATCGGTAACGGTAACTTGAACCACTTGGCTCACCTTCACCACCTCATTTGGATTGGCTACAAAACGGTTGGCCAGCTGACTGGTATGTACTAAACCATCCTGATGCACACCAATATCCACAAAGGCGCCAAAATTTGTGATATTGGTTACAATCCCCTTCAATTTCATGCCTTTTTTAAGGTCTTCGATACTATTTACTCCGTCGGCAAAACTAAAAGCTTCGAATTGCTCACGAGGGTCGCGGCCAGGTTTTGCCAATTCTTTTAAAATATCCTGCAAGGTAGGCAAACCCACTTCTGCACTTACGTAGTTCTGTAGGTTAATTCGCTTTTGTAGTTCCGTATTTTTAATAAGTTCAGCTACTGAAACACCCAAATCTTTAGCCATTTTATTCACCAATTGATAGCGTTCAGGGTGTACGCCGCTGCTGTCCAAAGGTTGTTCGGCATTGCGTATCCTCAAAAAACCAGCTGCCTGTTCAAAAGCCTTATCGCCTAAGCGTGGCACTTTCTTTAAACTTTCCCTGTTTTTAAATGCACCATTTTTGCTGCGGTAGTTTACAATGTTTTGCGCTAAGCTATCGCCCAAGCCAGATACATAAGCCAATAATTGCTTAGAAGCCGTATTTAGTTCAACGCCAACAGCATTTACGCAACTCATCACCGTATCATCTAAGCTTTGTTGTAGTTTGCTCTGATCAACATCATGTTGGTACTGACCAACCCCAATGGATTTCGGATCAATTTTTACAAGTTCTGCCAATGGATCCATTAATCTCCTACCAATAGAAACTGCCCCACGCACCGTAACATCATGGTCTGGAAATTCTTCCCGTGCCAAAGGTGATGCCGAATAAATTGAAGCACCGCTTTCGTTCACCATCACAATAGTTACATCAGCAAGTTTTAACCCTCTAATAAAGGTTTCAGTTTCTCTGCCGGCTGTTCCGTTGCCAATAGCAATGGCTTCAATATCGTGTTTTTCGCAAAGCTGGGTAATTTTCCATTCGGCATCCTTCACATTGCCTTGTCCTGTGTGTGGGTAAATGGTAGTATTTTCCAGCAAATTGCCCTGTCTATCCAAGCAAACCGTTTTGCAGCCTGTCCTAAAACCTGGGTCAACGGCCATTACATTTTTTTGTCCCAAAGGTGCGGCCATTAATAACTGGCGGGCGTTAGCGGCAAATACCCTAATCGCCTCTTCGTCCGCTTTTTGTTTAATGGTAGCTCGCAATTCGGTTTCCATTGATGGACGTAGCAAACGCTTATAACTATCGTAAATGGCCAGTTCCACCTGCTTGCTTGCACTATTGTTGCCGGTAACAAACTGCTTTTCCAATAATTGAATGGCCTCCTCATCCGGCGGCAGCACATCTAATTTTAACAAACCTTCTTCTTCGCCACGTAACATGGCCAAAATACGGTGCGAAGGCGCATTTTTAGCGCTTTCTTCCCATTCAAAATAGTCTTTATATTTGATCGCTTCCGTTTCTTTACCTTTTGCAACTACACTCTTGTAAGTAGCTTTTTGCTCAAAATATCGGCGCATTTTAGCCCTTGCTTCGGCATCTTCGTTGATAATTTCAGCAACAATATCTCTGGCGCCAGCTAAGGCATCCTGTATATCTTTTACACCCTTCTCATTGTCAATATACGCAGCGGCTTCATCCTCCACATCAATTATGCTTTGTGCCAAAATTCGTAAAGCCAAAGGTTCCAATCCTTTTTCTCTAGCTACCGATGCCCTCGTTTTACGTTTCTGTTTGTACGGAAGGTAAATATCTTCTAAAATCGTAAGTGTTTCCGCTAGTTGAATTTTCTTTTCTAGTTCTGGAGTCAGCTTGCCCTGCTCCAATATCGATTTTAAAACAGCTTCCTTACGCTTGTCCAGTTCTTTTAACTGCTGCGCCAAATCTCTAATTGCCGTAATTTGCACCTCGTCTAAACTGCCAGTAATTTCTTTTCTATACCTCGAAATAAAAGGCACTGTTGCACCTTCCTCTAATAGTGTTAGTGTGGCATTAACTTGTTTGCTATTGATGTTTAGTGTAGTAGCAATATGTTGCAGATGATTGTGCATAACCAAATTTTTAAGGAGGCTAAAAATAGCCTAATTAAATTGATTTGGAAAACAAAGCTTCAATATCTTCACAACTTCAGCCCTTTTTTTCGCTGCAATCTTTTTGTTGGCACTGCTATTCATAGTTGTCATCCTGAGCTTGTCGAAATATCTGCTGACTAACATAAAATCCTTCGACAAGCTCAGGATGACACAAACAAAAAGTATTTCCGCTGCAATAAGGTTTATTGTCGAAAGTTTGGTGGTTATTGGCAACGTCGTATTTCCCCGGCAAGTAGCTCTATAATTTGTCTTTGCCAATGTTAATCAGCCACAGATGCACATTCCCCAATTCATAATAAAAATCTGTGCATCTGTGGCAAAACATCAATAAAACATACTCCATTTTGCCGTGTTATATATTTATCAATCAAATCATAAATCTAAAAACCGTATTTCGTAAATCGGTTTGTATCTTTGTAGTAATTAATGGGAAAACAGAAATTTTATGATACAGCGCCCAAACAAGAGAGGGCGGTTTTAGTAGGGGTGGCTTTGCCAGGCGAAAAAGCTGAGCAAACCAAGGAGTATTTGGACGAGTTAGCATTTTTGGTAAATACAGCGGGCGGTGTAGTGGAAAAAACTTTCACGCAACGCATGCAGAAGCCAGATCGTGCTACGTTTGTGGGTACAGGAAAGTTAGAGGAAATACAGACGTATATCAAAGCAGAAGAAATTGATTTGGTGGTGTTCGATGATGAACTTTCGCCATCGCAATTGCGTAATATCGAAAAGGAGCTAAAAGTTAAAATTTTAGACAGAAGTAACCTGATACTTGATATTTTTGCAGGTAGAGCGCAAACGGCACAAGCCAAAACGCAGGTAGAGTTAGCGCAATTACAATATTTGCTGCCTCGCTTAACCCGTATGTGGACCCACTTGGAGCGTCAGAAAGGTGGTATTGGTATGCGTGGACCTGGTGAAAGCCAGATTGAAAGTGATAGAAGGATGATTTTGGAAAAAATTACCTTGCTTAAGGAACGCTTGAAATTAATCGATAGACAGAACGAAACACAGCGAAAAAATCGTGGTCAACTCATTCGTGTAGCTTTGGTAGGGTATACCAATGTGGGTAAATCAACCATCATGAACATGCTTTCTAAATCGGAGGTTTTTGCAGAGAACAAGTTGTTTGCCACGCTGGATACTACGGTGAGGAAAGTGGTGATTGAAAATTTACCGTTCTTACTTTCGGATACTGTGGGTTTTATTCGCAAATTGCCTCACCATTTGGTAGAGTGTTTTAAATCAACATTAGATGAGGTGCGTGAAGCTGATATATTGGTGCATGTAGTAGACATTTCGCATCCTAATTTTGAAGATCAGATACATACCGTAAATGAAACCTTAAAGGATTTGGGTGCTAGAGATAAAGAAACCATCATGGTTTTTAATAAAATAGATGCTTACGTAGCTCCAGAGCAGGATAACTTAGTGGATGTTGAAGAACAGCAGGAGCCGCTCACATTAGCAGATTTTCAAAAGACTTGGATGGCGCACAATAATGCTCCGGCAATTTTTATTTCGGCTACACAAAAGGAAAACTTAGAAGAGTTTAGAAACTTGTTATACGATAAAGTGAAGGAAATTCATACTACACGATATCCTTATGACAAGCTGCTTTATTGATATTAATAAAACAATGACCAATAATCAATGACCAATAATCAATAACCAATAATCAATAACCAATTACTAATAATCAAGAGCCAATATTCAATAGTTAGTCTGTACTAATAATCAATGGGGCCAGACATGAACGTATTATTATTTAGCTTGATTTTTTGACTATTGAATTGAATATTAATGTAAGTTGTTGAGCTTCGTCAATTAGTTTGTTTTTTGTTTCGTTTAGCTCAGGCTTGTCCTGAATGTCAATAAGATTTAGCCAAAGTTTAGTTTCTTTTGCTTCTTTTCGGCAAATTTTTATTCTGAATACAAAATCTGCCTTGCTTAAGCTTTCGTTAGCTTCGATATAATTTGCAGCAACAGAACCAGAAGACCGCGTGACTTGTTTGATGTCTTGAATATTTGCGATATTCGGGGAAACCTTTTTACAGTAGCTTCTAACAGCTTTTGCAAAAATAAAAGTCCTCTGTTCTAAGTCGAAGTTTGAATTATTGGTCATTAACTAAATATAACTACTTTTACGTTTTGAATTTAATGCTTGATAGCTTTAATAGCTTTTTGAAGTAAGGTTGATAGCACTTGATGATTGAATATTGTGATTAGAGTGCAATTGGTCATTGAATATTGAAATTTGGTAATTTTTAAGATATGGAAAGTAACAGACAAAAGAAGTTTGCAGGATTATTACAGGAAGAATTGGCAGCAATTTTTCAGCGTGAGGGCGCTGCTTACTTGCCAAATACATTGGTAACAATTACTAAGGTTCGTGTATCGCCTGATTTGGCGGTGGCAAAGGTGTACCTTAGTTTTTTTAATACAAATAACACTGGTTTATCGGTAGCTACAGTTAATTCGCACGCTGGCGAAATTAGATATAAATTGGGTTCGCGTATTCGACATCAGGCTAGGGTAGTGCCGACGTTGACTTTTTTCGTTGATGATACCAACGAATATGTGGAGCGTATGGACCAAATTTTTGACAAAATAGCTAAGGAGCGGAAAGATAGCGATAGCGCAGAAACGGAAGACTAAAACACTTTTTAAACATTTTGAATAAGGTAAAAGTATCAGTTGTGCTTTTTAAATAAGAAATGAATAAGTATATCCGTGAACCTGGAAATTTTGCTACGCATGTTTTACCTGCATTATTGTCCTTACCGGCAACGTATTTTCTGCTTCAAAGATCTTTTACATCATTTGAAAAAACAGCCGCAATAGTTTATGGCCTAGGCATTTTTGTATTATTTAGCGTTAGTGCCATCTATCATAGCGTTCCTAAAACCGAATACGGCATTAGGTTTTGGCAAAAATTTGATCATTGTTGCATTTATTTGATGATTGCTGGGTCATTTACGCCAACTGCGCTGCTCATTTTTGATGGTTGGGTGCGTTGGTTGCTATTTGGCTTGGTGTGGCTTATTGCGATATTAGGATGTCTACTTAAAATTTTCAATAGACTTAAGAAAGGAAATCTTTCTACTGGATTGTATATCGCTATGGGATGTCTAATTATTCCATTTATGGCGAAAATGGTGGAGCAAGTACCTTTGGCGGGTTTAGCTTGGCTTTTACTGGGAGGCGTTTTTTATATTGGAGGTACGTATTACTATGCTAAAGATAAACCTCTGCATAAATATTTGCATAGCCACGAGCTTTGGCACGTATTCGTGAATCTCGGTGCCCTATCTCATTTCATTTACAACTACAGCTACGTTTTTAAAGGGTAGGTGGTGTTCAGCATTGTCAATCTTGCTTTATTATCGCAAATAGCAGCAATGTTTTTTGTTAAATAAACCCGGTTGAAGCGAACACGAAGTAAAGCGTAAAACGGGGCCTCACTAGCAAAAGAATTACCGGAACTGCTTTTCGAAAAAATACTTGTAAGGTAATATTGACGGTACAAGCTTCGGTTTTCAGTGATTATTTATTAAATTTAATCATGAGCAGGTGGATTTTTATTTTGTTAATAATGTGCGGTTTGCAGTTGCAAGCGCAGCAGCGGCCAACAATAAAAAATGGGTTGGAAAATTTCGTTTCAGCAAATACCATTTATCCTTTGTATGCACTGGATAACTGTATTCAGGGAACAATCGAAGTGGCTTTCAAAATCAATAAAGAAGGCAAAGTGACGTACGCTACCGTTGCTAGGGGAGTTGGAGCAGATTTAGATGCCGAAGCTTTGCGTTTAATTAAACTGACTAGCGGCAAATGGATTGTGCCGACTAATTATGATACCACTTTTCTTGTTCGCTCGCCAATGAAATTTACTTTGAAGGATTATGGTTGTGAAGTGATGAACCCAGCGAGTATGGGCTTGGCAATTAAGAATTATGCGGATGAGATGGCTTCGATAAGTAAGATTGCCAATTTTTATAGGAATATAGAAAAGGGGATTGAAAATTTCATTACAGAAGATAAAGTCATTACATTAAAAAACGAACTCGGAATTGATGATGATTACCTGAATAGAAGAATTAGAGTGGGTGAGCGAAAGATTAGTCAGGGCGATTTGCAAAGTGCATGCGAAGATTTTAAGTTTGTAAAATATATGGGCTCAACAAAAGCGGACAAACTGCTTGCCAAATATTGTAAATAAAATATGCGTATTCTTCTCCGTGTTTTTGCCTTTTTAGACGTGCTAACCATCATTTTCATGACTATGCAGTTGTGGGATATTAGCAATAACTTCGATAAGTTTACGGTGCGGTCTGAAAAAATACAAGCCATTTTGATGTTTCCAGTTTTTGGGCTGGTAATTATAGGCGCTTTAGGCTTGTCGTTGGCGAAGAAATACGGTTTTATTAGTTACTATATCCAGTTCCCATTTAGGCTATATCTTTGGGTACTTAGCTTAGGCTTTATTACCTTATTGCCAGAAGCGCTTGGAAATTACGATGATAAGTGGTTTCCTATTTTGCTGAAGGTTTGTTACGTTGGTGAGTTTATGCGGTTGTACCTTACCATTAGGGCGCACTATTTGATTCAGGAACCACGACCGTTAAACAGCTAGGCAATATCTTTGCTTCTATTTTATTGATTTTTCCTAAGTATTCGCCATCTACTTGAAAATGCGCCTTTTGCTTGGTGCTAATGGTTACGTCTGTAACCTGGAAACTTTCAATCTTTTTGGGGTTCCATGGCGCTTTGCTAAGCCAAATTTTTAGGATTTCCATTACGGCATATTCCTTAATGAGTATAATTTCGAAAACATCGTCGTCCAACCTACCATTTGGATTAATCTGGAAGCCAGTGCCATATTTAGTAGCATTTGCAATCACTACCATTGCCGCTTCAGTTTTGATCTGTCTGTTATCCACCTTAAATTGAACCATCATTTTTTTGTGGTTCCAAAAGGCATGCCATGCTGATTTGGCATAAGTCCACATTCCTCGACTAGGCAATTCATCAAATTTTTTAACTAAATAAGCGTTAAACCCGATGTCGGATAGGTGCACACAAAGTTGGCCGTTAACCAAAGTTGCGTGAATTTTTTTTGTAATGCCACTGGCGGCAATATCCAATGCTTCTTCAATATCAACTGGTATGCCCAGTTCTTTCGCCATTCCGTTAGCCGACCCCGCCGGAATAATTCCTATTGGTGTGTCACTATCAAGTAGGCACTCTGCTACTAATTTTAAGGTGCCATCTCCGCCAACTGCTATTACACGATCTGCATTAGATTTTTCAATCGCTTTCTTCACGTCGTCAGTTTTGCAGCTGCGAGGCAGTTCAAAAATTTCGATGCCAATTTCGCTTTGACTAAAGTGGTTGATAATCTGTTCGCTAAGGCTGTTGTCCTTATTTCCAGAGCCCTGATTCACAATGAATAAAAGGCGGAGTTTGCTGTTTTTATAGGTCATATTATTAATATCATATAAAACAACAATACCTTAAGTCTGTTTTAAATAAATATGTCGAAAATTACAGCTCAAATAAAAGTTTATCGCGGCTATGGTCATACACATAATTTGGTTATTTATGGCCATGTGTTTAGGTACAAGGCTAAAACCGAGCAGCGGTTTAGTAAAAGTTTTTGGACTAATTTAAAGCACGTAATTAAACTGTTTGTACTTAAGCCTTATCCATACGTTACTGTTGAGCTAAACTTTTACGGGCAGCGGGTGAAATCGAAAACAGCCGCCGATGGATTTTTTAAGTTAGAGTGGGAAGCAAATGATAACGTAGCGGCGGGTTGGCATCAAGTAGAGGTGTTGGCTTTGGACGAAACTGGAAATGAAATGGCCCGTAGCAATGGAGAGTTGTACGTGCCACATATTACGCAATATGCTTTTGTATCGGACATAGATGATACGGTAATGGTGTCGCACTCTAAAACCATAGCTAAGCGTTTGAGAGAACTGTTGTTGCGTAATCCTCGTACCAGAAAAACTTTTCAATCAACAAGATATCATTACGAACAGCTTGCTTTGGCGCATACCAGCGAGCAGCAGCCCAATCCTTTTTTCTATGTTTCTAGTAGCGAGTGGAATTTATACGATTACTTGCTAGAAACCTTTAGTTTTAATGGATTTCCCGAAGGATCTTTTTTACTTAATCAATTAAAAACCTGGAAAGATTTGTTGAAAACTGGCAAAACTGGACATGAAGGGAAATTGCTAAGAATTATGAGGATTATTGACGCATTCCCGAATCAGAAGTTTGTTTTTTTAGGAGATAACTCACAAAAAGATCCAGAGATTTATTTGAAAATTTGCCAGAAATACGGAAAGAATGTACAAGCTGTTTACATTAGAGAGGTCAGAAAATCTAAATATTTAGAAACTAAAAAAATATTGAATAAATTAGAGCAGATGAACATTAGCACTTGCTTTTTTGTGCATAGTGAAGACGCAATTGCTCATTCGAAACAGATTGGATTGATCAACTAACATTGAAATTTAAACTAAACAAACATGAAAAATTTGATAATAATACTGTTTGCGACGATTGCAATGCAAGCTTGTACAAAGGATTTACGGTTAATTAAGCAACAAGATACCAAATGGGAACTAAGCGAGTGGCCCGGCAAAACCTTGCCTAATAAGGCAAAGGCCACATTGAATATTACCGGTGCAAGTAAAATTGGAGGAAAATCTTTTTGTAATACCTACGGGGGCAACGCCGTGATTAATGGAAATGCCATACGCTTCAGCAAGATTTTTGGCACTAAAATGTATTGCGATGCTGTGGCGGATGCAGAGAATAAATATTATGCAGATTTGGAGAAGGTAACGGCAGGAAAAGTGTCGGGTGGCAAGCTATATCTGTACCAAAATGAAACGCTGTTGATGATATTTAACCAGCTTTAACAACTTAATTGGTTAACTTTTAATAATTGGCATTGTTAATGTTAGAGTTTTTTACACACAAATAAAACTTTAATTAATGAAAACAATCCTTTTTACTATTGCGATTATCGCATTTTTTGCGTGCCCTCGAGTTAGTGCGCAAACCATCAATGGAGTTAAGTTATCTGAGTTAAAAGAACCATTTTTGGAGCTTCGTGCCTTTAAACAAGAATTTGGAAGTAAAGTACTAGTGCAACTAGAGTACGGCCAAAAAGTAGTCAATGATAGACAAGCGTCTCTTGTAAAGGACGAAAATGGGAAGAACATGGAGTTCAATTCTGCACTTGACTTTATAAACAAGATGACCGAATTTGGTTATGAACTGTTAACTGCTTATGCGGTGACTTATCGCGATGATACTATTCTTAAATTTTACGTTTTAAAACGCAGTAATTTGAAGTAGTCTAAAGATCTGTTCCGTATTTTTGAATATGGTTTTTAGTTTACCTGAAGATGAAATCGTTTTTCCTAATCCTGATTTAGCCGACGATGATGGTTTGTTAGCTATTGGTGGAGATCTAAGTCCAGAACGTTTGATCTTGGCGTATCATCATGGTATTTTCCCTTGGTTTAGCGATGATGATCCTATTTGTTGGTACTCGCCACATGAGCGCTGTGTAATTTATCCGGAGCGCATCAAAGTGAGTAAAAGTATGAAACAAGTGCTCAAAAATGGAGGGTTTAAGGTTACTGTAGATAAAGCTTTTGCTCAGGTGATCGCTAAATGTGCAAACTTACCCCGTAGAGATCAAGCGGGTACTTGGATTACCGGCGAAATGCAACAGGCTTACATTAATTTACACCAATTAGGTTGGGCGCATAGTTTTGAGGTTTGGAAAGAGAACGAGCTCGTGGGTGGTTTGTATGGCGTTGCAGTTGGAGAAGTTTTCTGTGGAGAGAGCATGTTTAGTTCGGTGAGCAATGCATCCAAAGTTGCCTTGATTTTCCTTTGCCAAGAAACAAATTTTAAACTAATAGATTGCCAGTTGCCAAATGAACATCTGCTTAGTTTAGGGGCGGAAATGATCGACAGAAAAACGTATATGGGGTTTTTAAATAACCAATAAACAATATTCAAATTAGTTAGTGCTATCCCTTAATTGGCCTATAAATTCTACGAATTTTTTACTGTTATAATTTGCTGCTCCTTCATGTTTAAATGAAAGTCGGCCTTGCTTATCAAATACAATTGTAGTTGGAAGTGATCCAGCAAAAAGCTGCTCGGGCACGCTGCTATTCATCTGGTACACAGGTAAGGCGTAACTTCTAGCTTTCATATAGGCTAATGATTTTTCGAAATTACTGTCTGCATCAATCAACAGAAAAACTACATCGCTATTGCTTTTGTATTTTTCGTATAACTTATTGATAGACGGCATTTCGGCTAAGCATGGCGGACACCAAGTGGCCCAAAAGTTGATGAAAACTACTTTTCCTTTAAGTTCGTTCAGGGTAATTGTTTTTCCTGCTTGGTCTTTGAAGCTCAATTGAAGGGTAGGGTTGTTTAATGGTTTTTCCTTTTCAATGCTAGGATTGAAAAGGCCAACTTCCATTAGGCCTTGAATGAGCAATGCTTTTGCCGATGGCACAAATAACAAGACCGCTATCACTAAAATGAAAACTCCATTGGAGATGTATTTTTTGAGGTTTTTATTTGCCATGACTAAATTGGTATAAATCTGTTGGTCCATCTACTTTCAACTAATTAGTTTTTGCTGCCAACTTTAACAAAGCTAAATAAATGCCATCAATAACTTTGGCCATTCGCCCAATATCTAAAGTTTCCATGGTGTCAGTTTTCTGGTGGTAGTTCTTGTTTCTATAAAAAGAAGTATCAGTGATCATCAGTGCGCTATAGCCATGGTTCCAGTAGTTTAAATGATCCGAAAAATCTATCCCAGGTAATGTTTTAGGTCCCGTAAAACTTTTAGTAATTATGGTTTTGCTATCCTTGAAGCACCTACTAAACTGCTTGGCAAACTTTCCTTTGTTGAATTGATTTACCAGCGTAATGTAGTTGCCTCTGTTCCCGTAACGCAATGATAAAATTCCTAGAGGGTAATTTTGAGTGTTCTTCTCATCCTTAAAGTAACCTGTCATTTCTATCGATAGCATCCCAAAAACATCAATATTGTTGTCTGAGAGGTGCTTTGCGTGTACGGCACTTCCCATAAACTCTGTTCTGAAATATGGAGGTTCTTCTAAAGTGTAAGCAACTAAATCTAATCTTTTATTCAATTTTTGTCCCTTTAGCTGATAAGCTAATTCCAATAAACCAACAACTCCACTAGCATTGTCATCGGCTCCTTCTTGATTTCCGCAAACATCGTAGTGTGCTCCAACAATAATGCGTTGGGTGTTTTCGGTTCCAAAGGAGCAAATTACGTTTTTGTATATCTTCCCATCTACTTCGTACTCCTGATAAGCCACGCTATCGCTATATTTTGAAAAATATGATTTGATATACGAGGCAACGGCATTTAGTTGCGTTAGGTTTTGGTAGTTTCTGTACGCTGCGGTTTTAGTAATTTTTTGCAGGTGTAAGCTTATTGACGTAGTATCTGTTTTAGCAAAGCAGTTGTAAATATTCAAAGTAAAAAGTAGAAGTGTAAAGTATTTGTACATTTTATTGCTGAATTCATTTTCTAATCAAGATAGACATAATTTTGCAAAAAAAATCGCCATTGCGATTGAAGAAACCTGTTGCTTAGACAGTTGAGCTTCCTCAAAAATCGCAATGGCGATGAAATATTTTTTAGCTGAGCTAGCTGTTAATGTACAAACAGTTTTGCTGAGAATCGGGTGTCATCATTATTGGCTTTCAACCCTTTTGCGTAGATGGTGTATATTTTTCCATCCTCTACTTTAACGTTGCTAAGTGTAGTTTCTACGTTATTATTAGTAGCATTTTTAACGTTGAAGTTAACACTTTCTGCCGCATCAATCACTATAAAATCGCTATACTCTTTAAAAGCTTTGTTGGTAACGATATCAGTTGCGGCTCCATTTAAGTTTAAGCTTAATGCTCCACCGTCGGGGCTTAAGTTAACAAAGCGTACCTTCGCTTTTCCTGCGGCAGGTTTTTCCAAATTATCTTCTAACATTAGAAAATCAATGTTCGCAAAAGTGTTTACCAAAAATAAAGAGTAGCCAAGTTTTGGTTTTAAAGTATATTGTAGGTTTTTTAATGAAGTTAGTGTGTTTCGTTTAGTTACATTGAAAGCACGGCTACCGGAATAAGCACTTAAATAGCCAATTTTGCTGCCAAATTCAAATTCATTGCTGTTGGCTCTTTGGTTATCAACATATACATCCAAAAGCTCAAGCGTGGGCGAAGCTTGAATAATGTTTAATCCAGATACTTCGATAGGCTGATAGTCGTTATCCATTTTGGAACACGATGCCAGGCCTAAACAAACTAGAGAGAGGGTTATTGCTGTTAAGATGGTTTTACGCTTGATTAAAAATTTCATGATAATTATAATAGGTTAAATAATACGGCAATTGCCATTAACTCACTTAGCTATACGAAGCGTAAGTAATAAACGCTACAGAGCATGGAATATTTTTTGATTCTTAATATAGTTTTGGTGTCGCAACAAAAGCTTGTAGGCTGCTGATTTAAATATCTTTGCTTCTTTTCAGTTCTATCACCGTAATTTCTGGCCATATTCCCACTCTTCCGGAAAACCCAATAAAACCAAAACCCCTGTTTACATTTAAGTATCTTCCGTTTTCTTCCTTAACGCCAGCCCAATGCTTGTACCTAAACTGAACTGGGCTCCATTTTATTCCTAACGCTTCAATGCCAAACTGCATGCCATGCGTATGACCTGCTAAAGTTAGGTGTACTTTTGAAGGATGTTTTTTTACTTGAGCTTCCCAGTGGCTAGGATCGTGGGACAGTAGTATTTTGAAATCGTTTGTGGAAGTCCCTTGCAATGCTTTTTGCAAGTCGCCACGTTCTCCAAACCCCAAGCCCCAATTTTCTACCCCAGCAAGCTGAATTTGCTGCCCATTTTTTTCGATAGTCACATGTTCATCCAACAATAACCTGAAGCCAATTTCCGCATGGTATTTTTTTAGTTGTTGTAGATTCTCTCTTTTAACCGCATCATTTTCCCATTTGACATAATCACCATAATCATGGTTGCCCAACACAGAGAATTGCCCGTAAGGGGCCTTAATTTGGCTGAAGTGACCAATATACGGTTTTACTTCTTCAGCTTTGTTGTTCACTAAATCCCCGGTAAAAACAAACAAATCTGCTCCCTGACTATTGATCATGTCAATGCCCTTTTGTACTGCTTTTGGATTGTTTAAACTACCAGCATGCACATCCGAAATTTGTGTCAATTTGAAGCCGTCAAAAGCCTCGGGCAAGCCGTCGAAATATAGTGTATGCTTAATTACACGATAAGCATATTTTCCTTTGAAAATTCCATAGATAAAAACTATGATGATAATCGAAGATAATAGAATTCCTAAATAAACAGCTGTGATTGGTCTTTCTGGATAGATAAAATTTCCTTTCGAAACGTAGTTGATAATTCCTCTAATCAGTCGATAGACTTCTGACAATACGTTAGTTGCAATAAAAACGAGTAGCGTAACAAAGTACACGAGCAAGGTGTGTGCGCTAATTTTAAATAAAGTTGTTTGTCCATCTACGCTTAACCTTAACATGCTCCATGAAAATGTAAGTAGAAGTCCTGCTGGAAGCACCCATAACCATGATAATGCAGTAGCTGGAATTAAAACGCCAAGTGCATTTAATGCATAGCCATTCATCGTCAAAAACAACAATGCAAATATTAAAATTGGTACGAATGGAATTTTTCTTCTCATGTTTTTATAAATAAAAAATCGTCATTGCTAGTCATGAAGCACTCCTAAAGCGAATAGCTAAAGTTGTAAGATTGCTTCGTGCCTCGCAATGACGATATATTGAAGCCCTTATCTCCAAAAAGGAGCTGAGCCAAATAGAGTTTTCTATATCAACTCAACACTGCGGCTAACAAAAGCAGTTAACTCTGCGCCAGTTAGCATGCCTTGAGATAATAATGCCAAATCAACAGCCTGTTTAGCAAATTTGTTCTGCTCTTCTTCACCAGCAGCTAAAATTTTACTAACCAATTTGTGGTTTCCGTTAATAGCCACTTTGTAGCTATCCGGCATATTTCCGTAAAAACTCATTCCGCCGCCCATTTTTGCCATGTCTTTCATTCTGCGCATAAACTCGTCCATAGTAATGGTAACAGGAGCATCATCAGGGTTTAATCCAACCACTTCAACGGTATAGCCCGGCTTGGTAATCGCCTTCTCAAAAATGCCTTTTACTGTTGCAGATTGCTCCTCGCTCAACACCGACGCCAATTGCTCGTCTTTTTCTATCAGCTGATTGGCTACCGAAGCATCAACACGTTTCATCAACGTTTTTTCTAATTTCTGCTCTAAGCTGCTTACGAAATGGCCATCAATTGGCGAATTCATTACCAGCACATCATAATCTTTTTTGTTCGCTGCTTGGATAAAGCCATCTTGTTTATCAGGATCTGTAGTGTATAAATAAACCACATTTCCGTTTTTATCTGTTTGCAGTGCACTTACCTTTTCTTTATATTCTTCCAAAGTAAAATGCTCTTTTTTAGTGTTGGTTAGCAGAGCGAATTCTTTTCCTTTGTCATAAAATTTCTCTTCGCTAATCATACCATACTTCACAAACAAACCAATATCACTCCATTTTTCCTCAAAAGCTTTGCGGTCTGCTTTAAACAATTCGCTTAACTTGTCAGCGACTTTTTTGGTGATATAGTTGTTGATTTTTTTCACATTCCCATCAGCCTGTAAGAAACTTCTAGAAACGTTCAAAGGAATATCCGGACTATCAATTACACCATGCAACAACATCAAGAACTCAGGCACAATATCTTTTACCTCATCAGTAATAAATACTTGGCGAGAGAATAACTTGATTTTATTGCGCTGCATATCAAAATCTTCCTTCAACTTAGGGAAATACAATACTCCCGTTAAATTAAAAGGATAATCCACGTTCAGGTGAATCCAAAACAGCGGTTCTTCCGAAAAAGGATACAATTGCTTGTAAAAATCCAAGTAATCAGCATCTGACAAATCTGCAGGTGCTTTAGTCCAAATAGGGTTGGTAGTATTTACAATGTTGTCAACCTCTTCTGATTTATATTTAGTTTTTCCCTCTTCGTCAACGCCATCTTCAACACTATTTGTTTTAGTGCCAAACTTAATTGGTACAGGCAAAAACTTAGCATATTTGTCTAAAATTTCCTGTAGTTTATATTCGCTTAAAAACTCTTCGCTTTCAGCATTTATATGTAAAATGATATCGGTACCGCGAGTGGTCCTTGATCCTTCAGAAATTTCAAAAGTAGTGCTACCGTCGCAAGTCCATTTTGCTGGTTCGGCGCCATCTTGATACGACAAGGTGTTGATTTCAACCAAATCAGCCACCATAAAAGCCGAGTAAAAACCTAAGCCGAACTTGCCAATAATCTCGTTGGCATCTTTCGCATCCTTAAATTTCTCTACAAACTCACTCGCACCCGAAAAAGCTACCTGATTAATGTATTTTTTAATTTCTTCGGCAGTCATACCCAAACCATTGTCGCTAATGGTAATAGTTTTAGCTTTTTCATCAAGCTTTACCTCTACTAAAGGTTCGCCAACTTCACCGTTAAATTGTCCCAGAGCGCCTAAGCGTTTAATCTTTTGCACCGCATCAACCGCATTAGAAACTAGTTCCCTTAAAAAGATCTCATTGTCCGAATACAGGAATTTCTTGATGATTGGGAAAATGTTTTCTGTGTGTATGGAAATACTTCCTTTTTCTGTTGTCATATCTTAAAATTAATTTTGCTTATGCCCTTGTTTATCAAGTGGTGTTCCAAAATAAAATTTAGGTCAAAGTGGCAGGTGGTTTTGGTTTACGCTGTATAAAGGGGGTAAAGTTTTAGAATGATTTGAAAAGCAAATGCCGTAATTCTTCGGTTTCGCTAGTCCCGCTTTCCGCTTTACTCCAGGACAAACACATAGGTTTGCCCTTACGTGCTCGCTCCAATCGGGTTTAATTAACTCAAAACTGTGCTATAAAATCATGCGATCGCACATATATATTGCAAATTACAAGGACAATTTGATGGATACCTTTGCGAACCTTTCCTTTTCTTTGCGGTTAATTTTAACGCAAAGTTTTCAAAGTATTCGCAAAGCAACGCTAAGAAAATGTTCTAAATCGCCTCGAGAGAACTTGAAACTAACTTGGTTTCTTCGTGTCTTTGTGTTTAATAAAACTGTACAACCTTACATTAATTCAACGTTTTAACTACAAAACAATCCCTATCTTTGCCGATTAATGGAGTACAACGTACATACACTTAAAAACGGCATCCGGATTTTACATGTGCCCACTGCGTCGGCAATTTCACATGCTTGTATTTTAATTAATGCAGGTTCCCGCGATGAAGAAGATGCGCAAATGGGTTTGGCGCATTTCATCGAACATCTAATTTTCAAGCGTACTGAGAAGCGAAACACTACTCAAATCCTTAATAGGTTAGAGAGCGTTGGGGCAGATTTGAACGCCTACACCACTAAAGAATACACTTGCATACATGCTTCATTTCTGCATCCTTATTTGGATAGAACTTTAGAGCTTTTTAATGATATCGTTTTCCATTCAACCTTCCCAGAGGACGAAATGGAAAAGGAAAAGGGCGTGGTGTTGGATGAGATCGCCTCTTATCAAGATCAGCCCGAAGAAGCTATTAATGATGATTTTGAAGATATTTTGTTCAAGGGACATTCTTTCGGTAGAAATATTTTAGGAACACCAGAAACGGTAACTAATTTATCTAGGAAGGATATCAAATCTTTCATTAAAACCAATTACCGTACTGATCAAATTATAGTGGCAGTATTAGGGAATTACTCGTTAAATAAACTAACTAAAATAGCAGAGAAATATTTTGCTGATGTGCAGGAAAACAGTAGTGCTACTACAAGGCTGGCACCCCAAGTTAACCCTTCAACGCATCATGTGGTTGATAAGCAGATAGCGCAAAGCCATTGCATGCTGGGCACGCAAACTTATTCGCTACATCATCCGTATAAAACCGGATTACTGCTGTTGAACAATTTGTTTGGCGGTAACGGAATGAGTTCAATTCTTAACCTGCAGTTGCGAGAAAAGTACGGCATCGCCTACACTATCGAATCTGCGTATAGTCCACTTTCCGACACAGGGATTTTCGCCATTTACTTCGGTACAGATAGTGAAAAAGCCGATAAAGCAATGCGCTTGATCCAAAAGGAAATGAATAAACTCAAGCAAAAGCCGTTAACCGCTGTTCAGTTACATAAAGCACAAAATAAGTTCATAGGTCAAATTGCGCTAGGCGAAGAAAATAGGATAGGCTTGATCATCGCTATGGCGAAAAGTTTGCTTGATTACAATCAGATAGACAGCTTGGAGACGGTGTTTCGAAAAATACGTCAAGTTAGCGTGGCCGATATGAATGCAATTATTAACGATGTTTTTGATGGCCAGTGGACTAGTTTACTATTTAATCCTACCGAGGGCTAGTTAATTATTTGGCTATTCCGCCGCTTGTTATAAAAAGCAGTCTCTTTGGGGAGATTTAAACGTGCTTTTTGTACCTTTGTGCCGTTAATCATGATGTATTGCTTTTTCATAGAGAAACTCAAAACGTTCATGTATCATCAATAGAATAGATAGAAATACCCGATGAAATTACCGATAGTTGCTTACGGCGATCCAGTTTTAAAGAAAGTTTGT
Organism: Pedobacter sp.; assembly: GCF_965249885.1. Taxonomy (GTDB): domain Bacteria; phylum Bacteroidota; class Bacteroidia; order Sphingobacteriales; family Sphingobacteriaceae; genus Pedobacter. The sequence goes on from NZ_OZ252254.1 coordinate 2,309,387, forward strand.
ACCTCAATTGATAAGGATTATCCTGATTTAAAAGAGCTAATTGCAAATATGTGGGAAACCATGTACAATGCAAGTGGGGTTGGTTTGGCTGCACCGCAAGTAGGCTTGCCAATACGATTATTTGTTGTTGATACTGGTGAAAACGATGACGAACCTCGTTATAAAAAAGTGTTTATCAACGCACAAATTTTAGAGGAGACCGGAGAGCCTTGGGGCTTCACCGAAGGATGTTTAAGTATTCCTGAAATCCGTGAGGAAGTTTTCCGAAAACCAAATGTACTAATCAGTTACTACGATGAAAATTGGGAGCAACATGAAGATCAAGTAAGTGGCTTTGCCGCACGTGTGATCCAACATGAATACGATCACATCGAAGGAAAGCTATTCACTGAAAAAATCAATATGCTTCGCAAACAGCTGATTAAGGGCAAATTAGATAAAATTACCAAGGGAGAAGTTCACCCCGACTATAAGATGAAGTTTCCTAGGCAACATAAAAGAAGATAAAAAAAGCTCCGAGTTAATCGGAGCTTTTTTTTTGAATAGTTGATAAGAGACTTACGAAACTTTGTAAGTTTAATGCCTATAAAACAATGAGCTTAATGTTTTTCTTGAAGCTGTCATGTGACAAGGTTAAAATATATTGACCTTTAGGTAAGTCGTTTTTAATGCCAAGCGTGTATTGGTTGCGACCGCTTTGTGTGTCAAAATCTTCTTCATGAACTATTTGACCATACAGATTGATCAGCTTCGTTTTGATAGATTTTCCTTCAAAATTTTCTATACTAAAATTGATGTCTTTTTGTGTAGGATTTGGAAAAGCCCTTGCATTTACAACAATTAGCTCGTTAAAATTAACGGAAGTGAATTCGGGGTTAGATTTTTCGCCGTTTTTATCAAATTGAGTTAAGCGATAATAATTTGTTCCATTTAACGGATTGGTGTCAAAGCTAATGTACCTTTTAGCAGTGTTAGTGTTTTCTGGATTGGAATTTTGTTTATCTAAATAACTGAATATCCCATCAGCTCCAGCTTTTTCTATTAAAAAATAATCGCTGTTGATTTCATTTGCGGTGGACCACTCAATTTTTATTCTGTTATTGTCTTTTTTGGCCACAAAATTAGTGAGTTTTACTGGAAGCGTTACCGCATCAGGTACTACATTGCTTGACGCACTTTCATTGCTGATCCTGTCTAGCGCTGTTACCGCATAATAATAGGAAGTGCCCGTTCCAGGAGTTACGCTGTTATCTGTGTAAGTAGTATTATTGCTGCTTATTATCGCTATTAAATTTGAAGCGTTGTTAAAGTCGATGGTTTGGTTTGTCGATCTGTAGATAGCATATCTTACTACTTTTTGTAATTCATCAGTTGTTGCGCTTGGGGCTGTCCAATTTAGCTGCGTTTTCCCTGATACTAAACCTGATATTAAGTTTGTAGGCTGATCAGGAGCTATATTGTCCATGTAATCCATTGCGGGTACTAAAGCTGGCGTGCTGTATTGAACTTTTACCAGATCCATTGCCTCCTTAACACCAGTTTTGGTTGATAGCAAATCATGCGTTGTAAAATGAGAAGCACCTTTTAAATTCGGCGTGCTGTTTCTCAAGTAAGCGATCTGATTTTTGATTTCTTCACCTGCAATAGTTGATGACCAAGCGGATCCATCTGCGGGATCTACCCTATAAGTAGCCAAGCCGATATATACATGTCTAGTGAAATTCTGTCGGTTCCAATAATCGGTAACATAGTTAAATTTTGCATTAGCCGTAGTTTGACTAAAAGCCCAATACACCTGCGGGATAAGATAGTCGATGGTGCCATCATTCATCCATTTTTGCGTATCTGCATATTGAACGCTATAATGCTCTGAGCCAGTTGTACTAACGGATGGCGATGAACCAGGTACAGTAAAATTGCGATATATTCCAGAGGGAGAGATGCCAAATTTTACCCAAGGTTTTAAACTTCTTATTTTAGTACTTACGCCTTGTACCATTAGCGTAACGTTATCTCTTCTCCAATTTGATCTGTTAGTGAAACCTCTGGGATCTGCAGTGAATTGGGCGTCATCATCCGTATTAGTTAAGCCAGAAAGATAAAAATAGTCGTCGAAGTGTATGCCGTCGATATCATAATTATTTACTATTTCTTCCACCACTGATACAATGTGGCTTCTTACTTCAGCAATGCCGGGATTAAAGTATCTGGTTGTTCCGCTTGTAATAAGCCATTCGGGATGCACACGAGCCATGTGTGTACTGGCATAAGTGGTTGCAAAGTTGGTGGCTATAGCCGCTCTGTAGGGATTTAGCCAGGCATGAATTTCAATACCTCTGTTATGCGCTTCGGTAACTGCAAAAGCAAGTGGGTCCCAACCTGGATTTTGTCCATAATTCCCCGTTAGCCAATGTGACCACGGCACTAAGGTACTACTGTAAAGGGCGTCGCCCGTGGTACGAACTTGAAAATACACCGTGTTAATGCCCGACGCCTTTAACTGGTCTAACATGGTGGTAAGTTTGGTGCGCTGCGTTGCAGGCGCATCTGCCGAATTTGGCCAATCTATGCCATACACAGTCGAAATCCAAGCAGCACGCAACTCCCGTTTGGGGTTTTGCGAGAATGCGGAAATTTGCAATAATGATAGAGCAAAAAATAGTAAAAGTCTTTTCATTTGCGGTTTTGGTTAGGTTTTAATATAAAAATATAAATAAAACCGCAAATTGTCGCATATTGTGATACAAAAAAAGCTAGCTTGATATCAAGCTAGCTTTTCAGCTATAAGTTTAGTTCTTATTTACGTAAATAAATTTTGCCGTAAGTTGATTTAAGAATTACCTTTTCTCCGCCTCCGTTCAATTTTCCATTTACGGTACTTCCAAAGCCGCGGCCATAAGTTAAAACTGCAGGCGAATTCGTTGTATAAGTAAACGCTCTTGATGTAACGGGTTTGGTAGCTGGTGCTGCCTTTTCAGTGGTTAGAGCGCTTGATGAACTTGTACTTTTACTAGAAGACTCGACAGTGGTAATTACCGTTCCAGATCCTTTCACTTTAATGGGTGTGGAAGAAACTTTTACGCCGTCCACAGTAAGGACTTCCAAATTCTGTCCTAAAGGCTGCTCTGCCAGCGCTACCACGCTATTTAGGTTGTAAATATCTTTTATTGCTGGCGCTTCTTCCAAAACTAACTTTAAATCTTTTGAAGCATATAAAGTCTCATACTGAGTGCTAATTGATAAATCTGCTTTAGCATTTTCAGGAACGCTAACATCTACAAATCCGTATACAGAAACAAGTGAAATAGGGCCTTTGAAAGTATTCGTTAATTTTCCCTCAATGTTTCCATAAAGCGTTTTTAGACTTATCGGCCCTGTGACATTCACCAATTTAAAACTTTCGTACTGTGTTGATGCATCTAATTCGCTTTTAATGTTACTCAGCATAATTACTGAGTCTTGGTTTGCTAGGCCCGAAGTTTTTATTGATAATGCCATTCCTTGTGGCAGCTTTACTTTAAGTGCTACTCCATTTTTAATAGGTGCAACTATAACTGCGTTTTCACGTTCGGTAATGCTAATTCCTATGCCAGTGTTGTCAAATCCAGAATTGCTGAGTGCACTTAAGCCAGCTGCTCTAGGATCATCAATTTTTTCAGACTTCCCAGTAGCGTTAAATATAATTTCTTTGCCATCATAGCCCTCAACGGTTAAGTTGGAGATATTGTTAATAGTTAGTTTCCCAGTGCTTTTAGCAAGTTTAAACTCTTTTTGGGCAAAAGCATGGCCTACCAATAGAAGTAGTCCAAAAGCTATAACAGTTATTTTTTTCATTTGTCTGTGTTTTTTAGTGCTAATGAAATCACCTTGATTAATATTAGATGATTCTTTTAATTGTTTGTTCTCTTTTTTAATTATTGATTGGTTAGCAAAGCATAATATACCTGCTCTTTAACAGCGTCTAACGTAAGCGGATTGTTGGCCATTGCAATCAGCTTATCGGTAGCTTCAGGGCTGCTGTTGTTGCCCATTATTTTAATCAATTCCAATTGTACTACCGGATCTTTTTGCTTGCTCAAGCCGGCCATTAATTGTTCATGTACGTATTTATCGTCGGCTATTTTTGCTAATACTTCTAAAGCGGCAAGCCTTACATTATCATTGTTATCCTCGTTAAAGGTTTTACATAATTGCGCTTTCAAGGGTTGCTTCAGTGCTGTTAGAGATCCAGCTTTAAGGATTGCATCAAGCCTTGCCGCTACCGAAGTACTGTCGCCTAAGCCCTTGAATATTGCTTGGTTAGCATCAATCGTTGTTGCTTGATTTTTAGCTAATTGTTTCTCAAAAACTTGCGACGTTTTAGTTGTTGAAATAACTTGTATTTCAGTGTTTTCGCTGTTTTCAGGTGTTTTTGCTGTTGTTGTAGGGGCAAGGGCAATCAATTTGTCCTGCTTTTTAAATTCAGCAGTTTCTTGAGATACAAATAGATAGCTGCCTCCAACAATTAGCAAAGTACAAGCAATAGCTAACCAGGTATAATTTATTCTTAGTTTTTTAACTTTAGACGCTTCATGCTCAGCCTGTTTTTCTCGCTCTTTTAGCTTTTCTAAAATATTGCCTAGCATGTTTGGTGGCAAAGCTTCGCTCTCGAAAGCATCTTTGTGCTCTTGAACAAATTGCTTAAAAAAATCACGTTCCATAATATGCTTTATCTTTTAATGCTATAAAAATCTTTTTCTTTGCCCGGTGATATTGGCTACGTACGGTAGCATGGTTAATTCCGAGCATTTTACCAATTTCTTCTTGCCCCATATCTTCAAATAAGTGTAACGACACAATAGTTCGATAACCGTCTGGCAAATCCGCTATTGCTTTTTTTACGTCATCCACTTGGCATTGGAAGATAAATTCTTCATCTATATCTACTTCTTCATCAGCAACTACATCTAGTTGGCCATCGTCGGTAAAAACCATTCTTCTTTTACGTAAAGCCGATATAGCCTGATTAATTGCAATGCGTTTAACCCAACCTTCAAAGTTTCCTTGGTTTTTTAATCCATCTATGCGCTCAAATGCGATACAAAATGCCTCCTGCACAATGTCTTCAGCTTCAACGCTATTGCCCACAACCCGATAAACGGCGTGATAAATACGTTTTGCATATTTATTATACAGCGTTGTGTAGCCTTTTTCATTGCCGGCTATACATTGCTGTACCAGTTCTTGTTCGTTTATGGTAATACTCAGATGCAAGGTTTAAACTTATTCTACTAATTTCTGAAAAGCTCGCTAATTTTTTAAGTTAAAAGCGCAGACTTTTCTGCTAACTATATGATAGTCGGCAAAGGTTAAGTTTTGTTGCACAAAAAGGAAAAATATTTTTTTGGAAATCTTAAAACGCGTTGTAGCTATTTCTTACGATAAGTAAATTTCATTCTGTAGTATGCAGAAAAAGAATCGAGTTTGTTATAAACCAGTATGTCGTAGCGCTCAATATCAAGTTCTTGATCGCTTTTTAGTATGAATTTACGGTTTATTTTTCTTTCCGTAACTGAATTCAAATCGCTATACTTAAAATAGAAGGATAAAGAATCGTTTGAGATGGCAAACTTAGAAGGGTTGTGAGCTGTGCTAAAAGCGGTATTGCTATTATCTATAAGGTATCTTGCCTTCGCATTTCGGGGAGTTGCAAAATCCTCGATAACGGGGCTGTTTAGCGGCCCAAGAATAATTCTGCCAATATTTTCTGTTTCACTGAAAGAGAAATCTTCATTCAGTTTTAGGGATACGTTAAAAGCATTCCTAAACGAATCTAATGGATAAGAAACATTAGATTCTAAAAAAGTTATCTTTTGTAATTCCCAAGTGCCGAATAATTTTTTTTCAACGGTATCTTCTTTCTTGCAAGAGTAGAAGCTTAAAATAGAAATAATAAAAAGTAAAGCTAGAGAGATGGAGCGTTGCTTGTTCATAATTTATTGTTCTGCGTTTCTGGCCTTATCGCCGTTAAAGATTTCTTGCATTAACCTACCCCAGGCAAATGGATTTAACAATGGGTTGGTTTGGCGCATATTTACATTCATCATCCTGTCAAAGTTATACCTATAATTAGAGTTGGCAACCTCTTGGCCGTCTCTAGGTAGGGTCAACTTCATACCATTAATGCTTTGTCTAGATAGGTTTTTTTTAGCAATGGCCATATCGTCATCTGCTATTTTGAGCGACAGGAAATCTTTGTTAAACTCTTCCACTGTTGCCCAAGGGTTAACACGCACAGTCTTCAAGTACATAATTTCCGACTTGATTTGTACCATTGCCGTGTATTTGTTATCTGCTATTGTTTTAGGCAGTACCAGAGTTTTGCTTGTAAAACCTACAGCTGAAAACATCACCGTATCTCCTGGATTAACTACAAATGAGAAAAATCCTTGGTAATTAGCAGCGTACTTTTGCCCTTTATTACTGATGTTAGTAATGGTAACATAGGGCACAACCATATTGCTGTCGGCATCAGTAACGATTCCCGAAAACTGAACGAGCTTATTTGCCTGTGTTTTGTCCTGAGCAAAAACAGCGTTCACAATAAAAAACAATATGATAATTAAACTATATCTCATCTGTAATACAATAATAAAACAAATGTTGGAGGCGCAGAGTTTCTATTTGGTTAAAATGTGTTAAAAGTGTTACGCTTGGGTAGCTAAATCAACAGCTTCAACACCTTTAATTTCAGGTACCGCCTTAATGATCGCTTGCTCAATTCCTGCTTTCATGGTCATAAAACTCATTTTACAAGAGCCGCAATTGCCCAATAATTTCACTTTAACAATGTTTTCTGGAGTAATTTCTTCAATAGCTACGTTTCCTCCATCAGCTATCAGATAAGGCCTGATAGTTTCCAAAGCTGCATCAACTCGTGCTGTTAAATCCATATCTTTAATTTTAAAATATAAAAGTAGTAAAAATTTAGCAATTCGCCATTGTTTGTACGTTGTGTATGGAGATTTGCTGAGCAATTTTACCTGCAATTTCCTTAAATGCAATTGCTTGTGGGTGATCACTTTGTAAGGAAATCGGTGCGCCTTTGTCTCCCGCTTCGGTAATTCCTTGTACCAACGGAATCTCACCTAAAAATGGAACTTCAAAGCGTTGCGCTAATTCTTTACCACCATCTTTGCCAAATATGTAGTACTTGTTGGCTGGCAATTCTTCGGGAGTAAAGTACGCCATATTTTCAACTACACCCAAAACTGGAATGTTAATTCCCTGCATGTTAAACATGGCTAATCCTTTTCTGGTATCGGCTAAAGCTACCTGCTGCGGTGTGGTAACAATTACAGCTCCGGCAATAGGAAAACTCTGGCTAATCGTGATGTGAATATCACCCGTACCTGGAGGTAAATCCACTAAAAGGTAGTCGAGTTCGCCCCAATCCGCATCATTAAATAACTGTTTGATAGCATTTGAAGCCATAGGGCCACGCCACGGCACTGGTTGATCAGGCTCTGAGAAAAATCCCAAGGAAAGCAACTTAATGCCATATTTTTCAATAGGCAGAATGAGTGTTTTGCCTTCAGCAGTTTCTTTAGCACTTGGTTTAGCGCCAACCAAATCAAACATAATGGGAACCGAAGGGCCGTAAATGTCGGCGTCAATTAAGCCTACTTTTGCGCCATCAGCAGCTAAGGTTACGGCTAAGTTGCTTGCTACGGTAGATTTTCCTACGCCACCTTTACCCGAAGACACTAAAATGATATTCTTAATTGCCTTCAGCTGACTTGTGTCCATAGGTTTGGTCACTCTTGATGTTACGTTGATTTCTACTTCTGCCGTCGCATCAACAAAATGTTTTACCGCATTGGTACAAGCATTTTTTAACATATCCTTTAACGGACAGGCCGGCGTAGTTAATTCAAGTGTGAAATAAACTTTTTTATCTTGAATTTTAACGTCCTTGATCATTTTCAATGTCACCAAATCCTTTTTTAAATCAGGATCTTCAACATTACTAAGGGCAGCTAAAACTTTTTCTTCAGTAATCATCATAGCGCCAAAATTAGTAAAACATTAGCTATAAATAATTTTGTATATGGCTTTTTGTTGTAATTTTAACACGGAATAAACAAATGCTTTTTGCGTTTGTTAACTAGCGTTTAGGAGCGTTGTATCAGTAATTTAGAAATGGTTTATGCAGCTACCGAAGATTAAAATACCAAAGAAATACTTAAAAATTGGCGCTTGGATTTTGGGCGTGCTAGCTATTTTATCAATTGCTGGGGGTGCCGTAGCATACACAAAGCGTGAAGCATTGCTAAATAAGATGGTTGCCAAAGCTATCGCAAAAGCGCAAAAGGACTACGGTTTAGACGTGAAAATAGCCAATTATGGATTCGACGGACTGAGCAGCGTACACATGAATAACATCTCTGTAGTGCCAAAAGATAGAGATACGCTTACTACCATTAAAGATATTACTGTTGGGGTTAAAATTTTTCCTTTGTTATTTGGCGATGTAAAATTATCCGAAGTGACACTTAACGATGGCAAGTTGAATGTGGTGATGCGTGATACTTTAACTAACATTGATTTTATCCTTAAGAGAAAGAAGAAGGACAGTACAACCACCAAGAGTAAAGTTGATTTGAGTGAGTTGGCTAGCAACTTACTTAACCAGGTGTTTTACAAAATACCTGATGATATGCAAATTAAGAACTTCTTGATGCAGTTAAATGATAACGATACAGCATCGGTGAAGTTTTTAACCACCACTGCAACTATTGATGGAGGCGAATTAAAATCAACCATTAAGGTAAATGATACCGCTGCGGTTTGGCACTTGAATGGAGAATTAGATCCTAGCGATAAGCAACTAGATGTAATGCTTTTTGCCGATGGAAAGAAGGTGGAATTACCTTACCTCGAAAATAAGCTGCATACTAAAATTAACTTTGATACGGTTAAAACCCAAATGAAAGACGCTAAATTTAGTGGAGGCGATTACAAAATCTCGGGATCTTGGGCTATCAAAAATCTTTTAATTAACCAGCCGCGTATTTCTGCTGAAGATATCGTAGTGCCTGATGCCCGTATTGATGCCGACATGCTGATAGGTGAAAACTTTGTTTGTCTGGATAGTACTTCTACTGTTTTCTTGCGTGACGCTTCCATCCATCCTTACTTAAAATATACCTTATCGCCTAATAAAATTTACGAGATGAAATTGAACGCCCCTGAGCAAGATGCGCAGGCCATATTCAATTCATTTCCGGTTGGGCTTTTTGAATCCTTGGATGGGATAAAAGTGCAGGGCAAGCTGAAGTATAATCTTGATTTTTATCTTGACACCGCATTGCCTGATAGTGTGAAATTTAGTTCTACCTTAACGCCAACAAACTTTAAGGTGCTGCAATTTGGTAAAACGGATTTGACCAAAATCAATTCAGATTTTATATATACTCCATATGAATATGGCAAACCCATGAGGGATATTGTTATCGGTCCGTCAAACCCTAATTTTACGCGACTCGAAAATATTTCTCCAAATTTCAAAAATGCGCTACTTACAGCCGAGGACCCATCTTTTTTCAGGCACAATGGCTTTGTGGAGGAGTCTATCCGTAAGTCAATTGCTGTAAACTTTAAGGAAAAGAAATTTAAACGCGGCGGCAGTACCATTTCCATGCAATTGGTTAAAAATGTGTTTTTAAGCCGTAAAAAAACTTTGGTGCGTAAAGCCGAAGAAATATTAATTGTTTGGCTCATTGAAAATAACCATTTGGTGAGCAAACCACGTATGCTCGAAGTTTACTTTAACATCATTGAAATGGGAAATAATGTTTACGGAATTGGCGAAGCGTCCAGACATTATTTTGGTAAAAGCCCAGCAGATCTGACGTTGGGTGAAGGCATTTTCTTGGCTAATATTGTACCTAAACCAAAAGCGGCACTCTATAAGTTTATGAGCAATGGTAGTTTGAAATCTTACCTTTTGCCTTATTTCAGATACATTGGAAATATTATGGCCCGCAGGGGATTAGCTACACCAGATAGCACGGGTTACGGCTTTTATGATGTGCGCCTACGTGAGGGTTTAAGGAAATATTTGCTGCCTGACTCCACCACCATTGACACTAATGCAGTTGAAATTGGGGAGGATGATATGATGACGCCGGAGGGAATGCAGGACAAATCAAAGAGCTTGTTTGATCGCCTATTTGGCGGTAACGCAAAAAAAGATACTACCAAAGTTCAAACGGCTACCGATACGGTAAAAACCCGTAAACAAATAAGACAAGAACGCCGTGAGGAGCGTAGAAGGAAAAAAGAAGAGGAGAACAATGGAAACTAACGTACAAGTTCACGATAAAGAATTTGAGCTGTTATTGGATGAAGACGCCATCGCAAAGCGCATTCGTTTAATGGCTATACAACTTAATGTAGATTACGAAAATAAAAATCCGCTCTTTATTGCCGTGCTTAATGGAAGTTTTCTTTTCATGGCCGATTTGATGAAAGAAATCAACTTGCCCTGTGAAACCGAATTCATTAAAGTGGCCTCTTATCACGGTACCAGTAGCACAGGATCAGTTAAGGATGCATTGGGCATGCCTGCAAATATCAAGAACAGAGATGTTATCATTGTTGAAGACATTATCGATACTGGACTGACTATGCAGTATATTTTGTCTGAAATTTATAAACAAGAACCTGCTTCAGTTAACATTTGTACCCTTTTATTTAAACCCGACGCATTAAAAGTGCAAATTCCAGAGTTAACTTATGTAGGATTTGAGATCCCTAACGAGTTTGTGGTAGGATACGGATTAGACTACGACGGGCTTGGCAGAAATTTAAACCATATCTATCGGGCCGTTTAATTTGTTAAAGCGAATTTTATTTTTTCGAAAAGCAGTTGCAGCAGTTCTTTTGCTAATGCAGCCCTGCTTTTACTCCAAGTCCGCTCCAAAGCTTTGCCCCGGCATTGCGGGCTTTCCGTGCAATCAGGTTTAAATAACAAAATGCGGTGCTTGTAGCTAAAAAGACTTACCAAAAAGTGATAATTTTTTACGAGTTTTGCAGAAATATAAATCTAAAAATAGTAATACTTAAAACTAATGACCATACATAAAGAAGGATATACCTCCATTGCCTTAACCGTTCTTTTTATATTCATCATCAACGCGGTAGTAGAATATCGCTTTGCTGATTTATTTGTGTTAAGATGGTTCGTGTATATCTTGTCGTTCGCATTATTTGTAACCGTTTTACAATTCTTCAGAAATCCTAAACGTAGCTTCACCAATGGTGATAACTTGATTATTTGTCCGGCTGATGGTAAAGTGGTGGTGATTGAGGAAACCGAAGAGGGAGAGTACTTTAAAGATAAGCGTTTGCAAGTTTCCATATTCATGTCGCCAGTAAATGTGCACATCAACAGAAACCCAATTTCTGGTGTAGTTAAGTTTTTCAAATATCACCCAGGTAAATACTTGGCAGCTTGGAATCCGAAATCGAGTACTGAAAATGAACGTACCACTGTTGTAGTTGAACATAAAAATGGAACGCCAGTGTTATTCCGCCAAATTGCTGGAGCGTTAGCTCGTCGTATTGTTTGGTACGTAAAGGAAGGCGATGTAGTAATTCAAAACGAGCAGTTTGGCTTTATCAAATTTGGCTCGAGAGTAGATATTTTTCTGCCAATTGGCACTAAGGTGAATTTAGAACTTAATCAAGTAGTTAAAGGTGGCATCACTGTGTTAGGTGAGCTAGCTTAGTAAAGTTAAAAGTGAAAAGTATAAGAAACTGTTTAACTTTCTGTTGATTAACATACAGGTGTCATGTTGAGCTTGTCGAAACATTCTTTAGCAAGTAGTCTTCGACAAGCTCAGACTGACAAGTAAAAAGTTTAAAAGAAATTTAAACAATTTATAAAGCTTTGCAGGTCATCTTGCAAAGCTTTTTTTATATCATGCGGGGAAGCCGTTGGTTTTGGCTAACACTTAGCGGCATTAAATAAGCGGCATTGAAGCAGTAATACTTTTTGCTTACTTTCCATCCTTAGCGTCGCTATGATCTGTTGATTGCCTTAATCCTAATCAGATCCCTCGAAACATGGGATGACAGGGAGCCGACAAAAAGATTACTTACGTCTACTAGAGCGTCATTGCGAGGCACGAAGCAATCTTTCTACGCTTTAAGATTGTTTCGTACCTCGCAATTCCGAAGCCAAAAAAGCCCGACTAACATTTAATCGGGCTTTTGCGTTTATTTTTCTTGGATACTGTTCTTATTCTTTTGCAGGAGTGCTGTCGCCGATGCTACGCTGTGTTGGATAGGCGAATTCAGATCCATTTCGTTTTACAATATCAATAATGTTGAAATTGACTTCTTCTTTCACTTTGGCCAGATCAAATTCCTTTTTCATGGGAACTAAATATACCACCTGTATGTTCAGCGCTGAGTCGCCAAAGGAATCAAATGCTACTACTGCGTCAGTTGTTGTTGGATTTTCAGTTAAGTAAGCAGTAATATCTGCTATAATTTTTCTGATCACTTCATTGCTGGTCTCATACGTTAGCCCAATATCGAATTTTACTCGGCGAGCATTTCTCAGCGTCAAATTCTCTAGCACACCATCAATCATCGAGCGGTTAGGGATAATGTAAGTAGTCTTATCCGCACTGCGTAACACCGTGCTTCTAAAGCCCACACGCTCAATGGTTCCTTCAATTCCATCAACTTTCACTACATCTCCAACGGTGAAGGGCTTATCTAAGAAGATGAGAAAGGAGCCTAGCAGGTTTTCCAAACTCTCTTTAGCTGCCATGGCAATAGCAATACCTCCTATACCTAAACCGGTAATTAAACTCACTGCGTTTACTTCAAAAACGTAGCCTAGCAATACGAAGAACCCAATAAAAGCAATTAGGAATTTAAGCAGCTCTTTAATGAACGGCACCAATTGATCGTCAGCCTTGTTTTTTGTTTTTGCAGCACGCACCAACAATACGTGGGTGATGAAATCAACTATCCGCAAGGCAATCCAGAAAACTGAAAGTAAAATTAGGAATAAGAATACTTTGTCGATAAATTCTCCTATGGTAAAAACTTCATCAACTTTGACTTTGTCGATTGTTTTTTTATAATGGAAAAAGGTGACGTTTAGTGGATGCTTTAATTGATTGATCGCAATGTAGATTGTTGCTAACGACAGGAAAAACTCGATAGGTTTTAATAATAGTGCTATGAAAGTATCGGAGTTAACCTGATCGGCAAATTTCTTGAATAGTCTGAAAATTAACTGGCTAAAAATTCTGGATACGATTCTTTTGAAAATTAGCCCAATAAGAATAATTCCAATAAAGAAGGCATATTGTTTAAGCGAGTTGCCCCAAAAAATTTGATCGAAAAAGTTAACTTCCATAATATTATACCAACTGTTTTAATGCAATTTCAAAGGCGGTGCTTGAGAGATTTGTTTTCTTAGTAGAGGTATGGTGCACCGCTTTAAGTGCCTCTTTGATGATGTTTGACGCATCAGTGAAGATGGCATCGTCGCTCATTTCAACGTTACGTTGCATTAAGTAAGCAAATACCCTAGCCATACCGCAATTAGCAATAAAATCAGGGATTACAGCCAAATGATTATCCGCATGTTCCATAATGCTTCCGAAGAAGATTTCTTTATCAGCAAAAGGTACGTTAGCTCCGCAGGCTATTACTTCCATTCCGGCAGCAATCATCTGGTCTACTTCATCTTGTTTTACCAATCTAGAAGCAGCCGCCGGCACAAAAATTTCAGCACCCATGCTCCAAATGCGTTCATTCGCTTCTTCAAAAGATAACAGCCCATCAGCCACTAAAGTATTGTTGACTCTATTGTTAAACAGTGCTGCTACTTCGCTTTCTGTAAAGCCTTCGGGCTTAATTAAACCGCCAACACGGTCAATGATGCCTACTACTTTAACACCTTGCTGAGCTAGGTAATATCCAGCTGCAGCCGCTACATTGCCCCAACCTTGAATAATCGCTCTTTTGCCTTTGATTTCGCCGCCCCAAATTTCGTAGAAGTGTTTGATAGATTCGGAAACACCATAGCCAGTAATCATGTCTGCTACTTTATATTTCCTTTTGATGTCGGGAGTGTAGGTTAAATCTTCCAATACTTTTGAAACGCCGTAACGCAATTGGCCTATTTGGTGAATGCGTTCGTTTTCTCTTGCTTGGTAGTGACCATTAATTACGCCTTCCTGCGGATGCCATAATCCATAGCCTTCGGTAATTGGAATTACTTCGTGAATCTCGTCGATATTTAAATCGCCTCCGGTACCGTAGTAGCTTTTTAGTAATGGCATTACCGCTTTGTACCAACGCTCTAAAACTTCCTTTTTGCGTGGGTCAGCAGGATCAAAGTTGATTCCTGACTTAGCGCCGCCAATAGGAGGGCCCGAAACGGTAAATTTAACCTCCATTGTTTTTGCAAGAGATTCAACTTCGTGTTTGTCCAACCCCTTGCGCATTCTGGTTCCGCCTCCGGCAGCCCCGCCACGTAGGGAGTTGATTACAACCCATCCCTCTGCTTCTGACTCTTTGTCTTTCCACTCAAAAACAATTTCTGGTTGTTTCTCTTCGTACTTTTTTAAAAGTTCTTTCATTTGGTGTTCATTTTTATAAATAACGAGTTACTAGCGACATCTTAGAGACGACCTAGCTGTTTCATTATCAGATTATATTTGGTTGCGCAAAGATAAAAAACAAAAAAACCCCGACGTTAGTCGAGGTTATATTTTTTGCATTAAAAAGAAATTACTTTCTTAATGATTTGATACGAGCTGCTTTACCAGTTAAGCTACGTAAATAGAACAATTTAGCTCTACGTACTTTACCATAGCTGTTAACTTCTACTTTCTCAATATTTGGAGAACTGAAAGGGAAGATACGCTCTACACCAACACCGTTACTAATTTTACGAACAGTAAAAGTTTCGTTAGCGCCAGCGCTGTTACGTTGAATAACAACACCTTGGTAAATTTGAACACGTTCTTTGTTACCCTCGCGAATTTTATAATGAACACTTACTGTATCTCCTGATTTGAAAGAAGGAAATTCTTTTTTAGTGCTTACCTGTTCTTCTACAAATTTTACTAAATCCATGATTTTAAGCTATTAAGCCGATTTTTGTATTGTTTAAAATCGGACTGCAATATTAGGGAATTTATTTTTAAAATAAAAACGAAATTTAAAAATATTTGATGATTTATTTCTTGGCGAATTAACTCATTATCAAATCATCTGGCTAACGGCCTATTTCAATAAATCTGGTCGTCGTTGTTCTGTACGTTTTAATGCCTCCTCGTATCTCCATTCTGCAATTTTGGCTTCATGCCCGCTTAACAGAACATCAGGTACTTTGTGTCCACGCCAATCTGCTGGTCTAGTGTAAATAGGTGCATCAAGTAATTCGCCCTGAAAACTATCAGATAAGGCAGAAGTCTCATCGTTAAGTACACCGGGGATTAAACGAGTTATGGCATCCACTAAAACTGCCGCCGGTAGTTCACCTCCCGATAATACATAATCTCCAATGGAAATTTCCCTGGTTACATAGAGGTCTCTGATGCGCTGATCGATACCTTTATAATGGCCACACAAAATCATGATGTTGCCTTTGGTTGATAGCTCGTTGGCAATGGTTTGGTTCAGCGTATTTCCATCTGGACTCATGAAAATAATTTCATCATAGCTTCGTTGCGCTTGCAGTGCTTCAATACATGCAGCAAAAGGCTCAATGCTCATCACCATTCCGCCTCCTCCGCCGTAAGGGTAATCGTCAACGCTTTTTTGCTTATTGGTGGCATAATCTCTCAAATTATGTACTACAATTTCAGCTATTCCTTTTTTCTGTGCTCTTTGTAAAATAGAGTGAGCAAATGGGCTAGCCAGTAAATCTGGAAGTACAGTGATAATGTCAAAACGCATGGTGCAAAGGTAGCAATTGTTTCAATAACCATGATGTTGTAAAGCGGCTACACATTTAAAATGTATCAGCTTTAACTATAGTAACACTATCAAATTAAAGTATCACCCACCAAAAAGTTGAAGTGAAATCGCATAAATCTGCCAAATTCCGATTGGAAAAGTTGATTAAAAGTTTACTTTTTTCAAGGTGTCAATTCAATCTAAATCATCCTTGCCTGAATATAAATAATATGCGTTTAAGAGCTGTTTGAAGTGCTAAATGTGGTGTTAAATGACAACTTTTTTGCTTAAGATATGCCCGTTAAATTTGACCAAATCAGTACTTAAAATTTGTGGGGGTGTTTTTTTTAGATTGTGTTTCGTTTGTTTGCGTATTAAACCAAAGATAATATGAGAATGCGTTTTTCCTTAGTGATTGCTTTTTCGATGGCGGCCCAGATTTCTTTTGCTCAGTCTATTTCGAAAAAAGTGCAAATTTTTACGACACAAAAAAATACCAACTTACGTATTGCCGAAGACGGAACCTTGACGTTTGCAGTTAACAAGCAGCCCATGGAAACCGAGCCAACTGTTTTTATTGATGCTGATAAATCATTCCAAACCATAGTGGGAATTGGAGGTGCTATTACTGATGCTGCGGCAGAGACTTACGCAAAATTGCCGAAAGCATTACAGCAAGAGTTTTTGAAAGCCTACTACAGCAAGACAGAAGGTATTGGCTACAATTTGGCCAGAACGCATATCAATAGCTGCGATTTTTCTTCATCATCATATACTTACGTTAAGGACAACGACGAAGCACTTAAAACGTTTAACATTGCTCCAGACGAAAGATATAGAATTCCTTTAATCAAGGCAGCCACAGCAATGGCGGGTGGAAAGTTACCACTTTACGTTAGTCCTTGGTCGCCGCCAGCTTGGATGAAAGACAATAATAGCATGTTAAAAGGAGGTAAGTTGCTGCCAAAATATCGTCAAGTTTGGGCAAATTACTACGTTAAGTACATTAATGAATTAGAAAAGAGAGGCCTGCCAGTTTGGGGATTAACAGTGCAAAATGAACCAATGGCAGTGCAAAAATGGGAGTCTTGTGTTTACACGGCTGAAGAAGAACGTGATTTCATCAAACAATACCTAGGTCCAACCTTACAAAAAGCGGGTATGGCAAATAAGAAATTAATTGCTTGGGACCACAACCGTGATTTAATTTATCAACGAGCGAGTACGATTTTGAGCGATAAGGAGGCTGCCAAATATGTGTGGGGTATCGGTTTTCATTGGTATGAAACATGGACTAAAAGCGACATGCAATTTTATAACTTAAAAAATGTAAAAGATGCCTTTCCTGACAAGCAATTGATTTTTACGGAAGGCTGCAAAGAGAAATTCGACTTAGATAGTATCAATAACTGGTCGTTGGGAGAACGTTATGGCCATTCAATGATCAACGATTTTAATGCTGGAACAGCTGCGTGGACTGACTGGAACATTTTGTTGGACGAAACAGGAGGGCCAAATCACGTGGCTAACTTATGCTTTGCACCAATACATGCAGATACAAAATCGAATAAGCTTATTTACACCAACGCTTACTACTATTTAGGGCATTTCTCCAAATTTATTCAGCCCGGAGCCAAAAGGATTATTACTTCTTCGTCTAGAGATGTGTTACAAACTACAGGTTTTATCAATCCTGATGGAAAACTAGTAATTATAGTGATGAATACTTCTGATAATGATTTGCCGTATCAACTTTGGTTAAAAGGAAATGCGGCAAAAACTACGAGCAAAGCGCATTCTATCAGTACATTCATCATTGGATAGGGAAACGAATATCGCTTAACATCAGACCAATGGTTAATTGGTATGGCTGCCAATATGTTATTGCTTTTAGCAAGTTCGTAGTTAGCTTTTTGCGACCGAACTTGAAGCATATTTTTATTTTACTATGTTGTATGGCTTGTCCTGGCTTATTGTATAGTCAGGACATAGTCAGCATCAGCCCATCTTTTAAACAGCATATATTTTCCCATGCTGAGATAGAATCGTTAGTTGACCCTGCCGGCAATTTAACTTTCGAACAAGTATCATCTTCAAACTTTAGCAAAAAATTCAAAGTGTCTGCGGTCAGTACACCGCTGGTAAAGGCAAACGCTGTAGGCTGGTTCAGGATAAAAATAGCACACGCAGCAAAATTATCGGATAATAAATTTTTACTTGAATTTTTTGATCAAACTATTGATGATATCACTGCTTACATTCCGGAAGGTAAGGGTTATCGCGTGGTGCAGTTGGGAGATAAGTACAATTTTGGATCTCGTGAATTAAAGCATAAAAACTTTGAGATTTTATTAAACGGCGAGCCTGATGCGACAGGTTTTTTTTATTTCCGCATACACTCTACGCAAAATGCCAATGTGATTATTGTGTTGCGATCGGTAAACTGGTTTTTTGAATATGCACTTACCGAATATTTCACATTTGGGATATTTTATGGTATGATACTGATTTTCAGTTTCTACAATCTAGTGATGTTCATCTATTTGCGCCGATTGCAGTATTTTTATTATGTGCTATACATCTTAAGTATTGGCTGGTATGAAATGTGCGTAGACGGTATTGCTTACCAATATCTTTGGCCAAATAGCCCTGAATTTAACCAAAATGCCTACGCTTTGGCGCTTTGTTGCATAAGTGTGTTTGCACTGCTATTTACCCAAAAGCTATTGCATGTAAAAGTTAAAGCGCCAAAACTGAACTTAATAATCAATATCATCATCTTGTTAAGATTGATTGCATTTGTTTGCTTTTATCTCTTTTGGCCATCTTTTTTGAGGTATAAATTTATCGAAGCCATCCCTTTAATTTTAGCTTTTTCAACTGGCTTATACATTTATGTTAAAGGATATCGGCCTGCCAGATATTTTGTAATTGGCTATGCGGTGGTGTTTATGGGGTTTTTGCTCAAATTTATGGTGATGCTAGGATTAGTCAAGCTAAATCACTGGGGCATAGTAAGCTATTACAGTTTGAGCTTTTGTTTTATCGTAGAGATGTTTTTTCTCTCACTTTCCATAGGAGATAGCTTGCGCCTTTTGAAAAGGAAGAAAGAAGATGCACAACTGAAAATTATAAAGCAACTACGTATTAATGAACAGTTAAAAGACAACCTTAACAAAAAGCTTGAATTGAAGGTTTTAGAGCGTAGTCGCGAAATAGTAGAACAGTCAACTATTATCACTCAGCAAAATAGCCAGCTAAGGGAAATGAACGAATTGCTTTTGCAGCAGTCGGACGAAATTTCTAGAATCAACAACTTGCTTGAAGTGGACAACGCTGAACTAAAACAAGTAGTAGAGCGGATCACAAGAGACAGGGTAATGTCGGCAGAAGTAGAGTTTTCGGAATTTAACAAAATATATCCCGATAAGGAGAGTTGTTTCAAGTTTTTAGCGGAGCTGAAGTGGAATAAAGGATACGAGTGCAAAAAATGTGGGGAAAAGGATTGGGTGAAGGGAGCGGCACCATTTAGTAGACGGTGTTTAAGCTGTAGCTACAGCGAATCGGTTATGATTGGTACTATATTCGAAAACACACGCATCCCAATTGATAAGGCATTTTATATGGTTTTTCTGGTTTATTCCACTAAGGGGAAAATTTCGTCGCATCGGCTTTCGGAAATATTGCAAATTAGGCAGAATACCTGTTGGCAATTTGGTGCAAAAATCAAAACATTAATGAATCATAGGGAGAAAGATCTAATTAGCGTTGGAAATGAAGGTTGGAGCAAATTAATTCTCGTTGACGACAAGCTTAAAAAAAAGCAACCTTGAGCGTTGATCAATGCCCAAGGTTGCTCAGTGAAGTAAATTTATTTTAGTGCTTATCAACTAAGTAAGCACGTTGATATTGTAATTGGCCTATTGCTTGGCAAACTTTAGCGTTTGCACGTTATTGCCACTTGCTATTTTTACGAAATAGGTTCCATTACTGAAATGAGACAGGTTTATTCGTTGAGAGATATCTGCAACTTTAGTATATATCATTTTACCGCTAGCGTCGAAGATATTTATCTTTCCCCCTCGTAAATAAATTGGTACATCTAATTCCAAATAATTGCTAGCGGGATTTGGAAACAGAAACACACCGTCAATATTTTTCATGGTGATGATCTTTGAATAATTAAAAGTTCCGTTTTTATCTGTCTCTTTAATCCTGTAGTATGCCGTGCCGGGCAGAGGGTTGTTATCTGTAAAAGTGTAATTGTTAGTGCCTGCTGTATTTTTGGCGGGTACTTCACCTATTACAGTAAAATTTTTGCCATTGTCCGATCTTTCTAACATAAACACATTTACATTCACCTCTTGTTCAGTTGTCCATTTTAAAATGGCCTGCTTTTTCTGCAAGCCAGTTAAACTTACATTGAAAGACAAAAATGATAAAGGTAAAGTAGTCAAATTGGTGGTGTTTGCGCTTAGGAAATTTGTGCTTTGCGCTAAATTGGCCAATGAATCCGCAAGTGATACGTTTTTGCCATCTAGTGGAGCGTAAATTTCTAAGCTTGATTTTAATAAAATATCTCTGGCGATGTATTTTATTTCCTCCTCGTTCATTGCTGATCGGTAGAAAAGCAAATTCTTATACTCCACTTTTGAAGGAATATCTGCCCCTCCAATTTTAATATTATTGGTGGTCAATTTCTCCTGTAATTGCCCTTGTGCAACACTATCGCAATATAAAAAAGTAACTCCCTTTGCGTAATAATGAGTAAGTATCACTTTATACCACTGTCCATCGTTTATGTTTGTATTTCCTATAATATTTCCACCTTTTGCCGAATTGTAATTAAGAACGCCGTTGTTGATGGATATGGTGCCAATAGCATTTGATGCATCTGTTAATTGGGCAATAGTGCCTGTGCCATTTGCTTTAAAGCTAAAAGCAACGGTAAATGGATGTATTCCGCCTTCTGGGGCGAAACTAATGTTTTTGATATGCTGAGGCGTTTTTACAAAAGTTACAGCCGAGCCAATTACCTTTTGTGGTATTGGTTTTTGCGCATCCAATGCATCGAATAATGAAGGCACCATGGTATAAGCTAGCTCGGTATGGCCAGCATCGTTTGGATGAAGTGTATCATCCCAATAACCATCTGTCCATTTCCCAGTTAAATCGTCTACTGCACCTAACAAGTTTACGCTAGGAATCTCCCATTGGTGTATAAGAAGGTTCATCTTTTTAACAAAATCGTAATCTGTAGCGTTATAATCATTACGGGTATAACTATTGGTGATGACTGGGATTAATCCATCTTCGCGTGCTTTCGTAATTAAATTTTTGATGTTAGTTTCAAATTGGTTGAATGCACTTAGGCCGTTTTCGTGAATACCTTCATTACCCAACGCTAAGGCAAATACCACGTATTTTGCTTTTTGAGGTATTAAGTCGCTATCGTAACGATTTAACACCTTTACAGTGTTATCTCCGGGCACGCTAATGTTTGCAGTTTGCCACTGCGTTCCGCCATTAGCTGTCCTGTTGGTCAACACATCTGTATACATTGAGGTGTAACCTTTCTTATTCGTTGCGCCTTGTCCATAAGGCACAGAAGAGCCGAAGTAAACTATTTTTAACGGATTTACTGGGACATAGGGCTCTAGCAGCAAGTCGTCAAAGTAAATAACGCCAGGTAAGTTATTGGGATTTGTCCAGTTGACGGTTGCTTTGATATACTTTGTTCCAGCAGGTACTTCTAAAATAGTGGATAGTTTTTTCCAATTATTTAAAGTTGATGTACTATTGAAAGCTTCCGATTGTGAGTTGGATAAGAGTTGGTTATTCTCGTCAAAATAAGATAAGGTTAAGGATGCTGCTTGTCCACTTTGTAGGGTGTTGGAAGCATAAAAATAACCACTCGCTTTGTAGTAGGCGTTACTTCCTGGAAAGCGTATCTGTTGGTGAAGTGTAGCGGCGCTGCCAGTTAACTTTGCTGCATAAGTGCCGCTATGCACCGTTACAGAATTTACTTCAATTGCAGCGGGCAAAGCCGTGCTATTTATCGTCCAATAACGGAAATCGCCTAACTCAAAGCCTTGGTTATCTATCGCATATTTTGTTCCAGGGTTATCGAACGCTTCTATTTTGACGATGTTCAAATGGCCGTAGCTTCCGGTATTTCTTTTTACTTCCAGCGCAATGCTGCCGTTGATGTCTGCGAAAACGGTATCTGATGATACAATAGTGCTGTTGTTTCCATTATATCCTCCGTTGCCAATTCCAGTGCCAGAGGTTAGTAAAGTTTTTACGTTGGTGTTTGCGCCGCTAAGGCTGTACTCCGCAATGCGGGTTTCGGTGGTTGCCCTACTTCCGAAAAAGTGAAATATATATTTTTTGTCTTTACGTAGTCCGCTAAATTTGAGTATACCGCTATTATTGTCCACGAAGAAGTAATCCTGTGTAGCTGTGTTGACAGCAAATTCACCTAACAAAGCGGAAGAAGAGCTCAATAAACCGCCATGGTTGATGCCATTGGTAAAGAATGATTTAGTTACATCGACAAGAACTCCCGTATTTTTACCCGAAAAATCGGTTAGCTGAAGTGTGCCCGATCCGGCTGTTCCATTCGTTAAATTGTTCCATTTATTTCCATTTGCGTCGGGGTTTATGGTCGCATTTCCATTTGTGACATCATTAGGGCCAAGGTCTATGTAAAGTTTCGTCCAATTTTCATCTGTTTCTGTAGGTGCAGTAGGGGCAGGCGTGTATTCTTCAATTTTAATAATGCCGATATAGCCAAAATTACCTGCGGTTTTGTTCAACTCAATATCTATGGTTCCGTTAGAAGTGGGAACGATGTTGTCGGAAACTGCGATATTATTATTGTTCCCGTTATAGTTATTTGCGCCAATGCCAGTTCCGCTTGTTTGCAGGGTTTTTATGCTGGTATTGTTTCCCGTAATTTTATACTGCGAAATTCTAACATCGGTACTATTGCGTGTACCAAATATTTTGAAAACATAAACTTTAGCTGTGTTTAAGCCGCTCAAACGTAGCACCCCCTTTCCTGTATTTTCAACATAAAAGAAATCTTCGGTGGCCGTAGGTATCGCAAAATCTCCTAACAAGCTTGCCGAGGGCGCTGTTAATCCGCCCTGCGCTATCCCATTTTTTAAAAATGCAGTGGTAATGGTTAGATTAATTGTGGAGGAAACACCAGTGCTATTTTTTAGCACCACCGCTGCTGCATTAACCCCATTTTCGGTAATGTTGTTCCAATGATTGTTATTGGCATCTGGACTGGTAGTGAGCCTACCATTGTTAGCGCTTCCATCAAGTCCAAAGTCTAAGTAATAAGAGGCTGTTAATGTTTGTGTTTTAGCTTTAACACAAAGCAATAAAAAAGCCATGCAAAGTAAAAGTTTGTTCATACTTTAAATAATTAAAATTTATAAGTGGTAGGGTAAAGTTAGTTTGATAGCTACTGCGTTGCTAGCGGCTTTACTTAATAAGTAGCTGGTTTGCAGCATGTTTTGGCCTGAGTGATACGCTTTGTTAAATGTCGTGTTCGAATAGTAGACCTTTGATTTTCAGTAGTATAAGTTGTTTGTCGGCTTTTTTTACTGCAAGGTGGTGATACGTTTGGCTAAATAGTTATTGCTTAAAAAATAGTAGCACTAAACTTGGTAAAATTGGGTTTGCTAAGGCAAATGAATTTAGAATCCATGCCTACTTGCACTTATAAACCGTGCTATGCTTTGAAAATTTTTTGCATCTTAGTGATTCTTTATTTTTCCAAACCTGTATGAGAATCGTGTGCGCAATTTTGTTGCTTTGCTTTGTAAGCAGTAGTGGATATAGCCAAGCTAAGAAAACATTTGGCGATTTAGAACGTCGACTGGACGATGTATTGCAAAACCAAGATCTGTTTGTAAAAAAGAAGCAAGATGATATAGAGAAACTAAAAAATAGCTTACGTTTTGCGAGCGATCAATTTGATAAAAGCTATCAATTGTGCGGAGCTTATAGGAAATTTCAAACTGATTCTGCACTGCGCTATGCGCTAAATTGTAAGCGTTTAGCGGTAAATTTACCGGATTCGGTTAAAATCACCATCGATTTGGATGTAGTGTGGATTTATTCTACCGTAGGAAGGTACGTAGAAGCGGAAAACTTACTTTCGCAAATCAACAGACAGTCATTACCTAAGGGCTTACTAGCAAAATATTACGATACCTATTCTGGCTTTTACAGTCATTACGGGCAAAGTAATAACTACACTGCGTATTATAACAAAAGTGAGCTTTATCGAGATTCTCTATTGGCAGTTTTAAACCCACAGTCAACAAAGTATCGTATTACTTATGCAACTAAGGTGTTGTTTGCCGGCAAACGCAAGGAAGCTAAAGATCAACTTTCACAGTTGCTGAACGATCCAGAAACTTCGAAAGATCAGCTAGCTACCGTGGCCTATCTGCTGGGCCTAGTGGCGAAACATGAAAGTGATACGGAGCAGCAACGTTATTATTACACCTTGTCGGCATGTAATGATATTGAAAGTGCCACTCGGGATAACGCTTCTTTACAAGACTTGGCGCTAACTTACTATGAATCTGGCGACTTCGATAGGGCTTTTAAATTGATAGAAAAAGCGATAAAGGATGCCATTGCATGTAATACCAGGTATCGCATTATAGAAGGAACTAGCTTTTATCCAATTATTAACGCCGCTTATCAGAAGAAGATCGACAGTCAAAATAAAAAATTGATGTTCAACCTCATATTGATCAGTATTTTATCATTAGTATTGATTGTTGGCATTATTGTAATCTACCGTCAGGTGAAAAGGCTGAATAGAATCAAAAGTGAGTTGTCTAGAACAAACATACAGCTACAAGAACTCAATACGCAGGTAAGCGAAACTAATACGCAACTTTCTGAGGCCAATCACATTAAGGAAGAATACATTGCACAGTTTTTTGACATGTGTTCATCGTACATTGAAAAGATGGACAGTATTAGAAAACACCTCTTGAAAAAGGCAACTACCAATCAAACCAAGTCTTTGATTGAACAATTGAAATCAACTCAGATGGTTGAAAAGGAGGTCGAAGAATTGTACTATAATTTTGATCAGATATTTTTGAATTTATATCCTTCCTTTGTAGAGGAGTTTAATGCTCTCCTTAAGGATGAGGAAAAAATACTGCCTAAAAAAGGAGAGCTGCTAAATACAGAACTGCGCATATTTGCCTTGATACGATTGGGTATAGACGACAGCATTAAAATTGCTAGCTTTTTACGCTATTCGCTTCGTACTGTGTATAACTATAGAACAAAAGTGCGTAACAAAGCTGCGGTATCTCGTGCTGATTTTGAAGATATGGTTAAACAAATCGCAGTATTAGAAAGGTAGCCTTTTTAATTTCTTCCGAATCCCCAAAATGACTTTTTAAATTAGATGTTTTACTGAAAATTAGTAGTTGTAAAGTCAATTTTCTAGTACTTTTTTTACGTTTCTTTTGTATTTAAATATCTCATTTTCAGTATTTTGAGATTTTAATTCAAGTACTTTTTATTACATCGTTGTCTGATTTGAGCTTATTTGTAAGCTGCTTTTTCGATGTTTGTACAAAGCAATAGCCACCCGCCTTATTTGGGTGTTTTGCTAATGAACCATTTATAAACCAAATCAAAAAATCAGTTTTCGAAATGAAACGTAAAGTACTTTTACATTACCTGGTTTTATTCCTTTGTATCACAATTTCTACTACCTTATCTGCGCAACAAACAGCACAGATTCGCGGTCGTGTTGTTGATGCACAAACAAAAGAAACTCTTGTTGGTGTTTTTGTTAGTGTGAAGGGGAGTACAGGAGGAACTTCTACCAATGCTCAAGGTGAATTTACCATCGCAGCGGCAAAAAATGCGACTTTGTTGGTAAAGCTAATAGGCTACAACACCAAAGAAGTTGCGGCAACAGATCAAATGGAAGTAACATTGGAGCCTGTTGTTAGTCAATTAAACAGTGTGGTTGTAATCGGTTACGGGTCGGTTAAACGTAAGGATGTAACCACAGCTATTTCTACAGTATCAACGGAAGATTTAGACAAGCGCCCTATTGTTAATGTAGCCCAAGCCATCCAAGGCAGGGCAGCGGGTGTTGCTGTAGTGCAACCTAACGGAGCACCAGGAGCCGAAATGGCCATCAGGGTGCGTGGAACAACGTCTTACAACGGAAGTAATGACCCTTTGTATGTAGTAGATGGGGTGCCTGTGGATAATATCAGATTTCTATCGCCTAATGACATTGCTAGCTTACAGATTTTAAAAGACGCTTCTTCGGCAGCAATTTACGGCTCAAGAGCAGCTAATGGCGTAGTATTAATTACCACCAAAGCAGGTAACACTGGTCAGGCTAAAATCAGCCTTAACACACAAATTACACACAATGTAGTAGATAATGCCTTCAAAGTGTTGAACACAGCGCAGTACCGCGACCTACAAAACGAGATAGGCATGATCAGTTTGCCAGTGGGATTGAAAGACCAAACGGATTGGTTTAACGAGGCCTTTAGAACTGGAAGAATAGAAAGCTATCAGCTATCTATAACTGATGGCACCGAGAAATTGAAATACTTTATTTCCGGAGGTTACATGAAAGAAAAAGGAACATTAGACGCAGCCTTTTTCAAGCGCTATAATTTTAGAGCAAACGTAGATAACCAAATACGTAAGTGGCTTAAATTAAACGCCAACCTCAACTATGCAGATTATGCAAGCAACGGGATTATAACAGGAACAGGTGCTAATCGGGGTGGTGTGGTACTTTCTACGGTAAATACGCCAACTTATGCACCAATATGGGACCCTTTCAATGAAAATCAGTATTACAATAACTTTTATGGTATCAGTAATATCACCAATCCATTGGAAAATATGGCTCGTAGCAAAAATAATGTAGGGCGAGAAAATAGGTTATTGGCATCAGGAAGTGCTTTAGTAACGTTTTTACCTAGTTTGAACTTCAAATCGATGTTCACGTTAGATCGCAGAAATGCAATTAGCACCACCTTTTTAGATCCCATATCCACTTCATGGGGACGTAACCAGCGAGGCGAAGGATCCGATAATCGGAATATGAATACCGTATTAACTTGGGACAACGTACTTACCTATAACACGAAAATCAATAAACACAGTATCGAAGGTATGGCTGGTAGCTCTTGGACAGATTCCAAGTATACCAATAGTTATATCAACGGATCTAACTATCGCAACGATCAAATACAAACGCTAAATGCTGCCAACAAAATTTCTTGGAATGGTACTGGAAGCGGTGGTTCTGATTGGGTAATCATGTCCTATTTCGCTAGGGCGATGTATAATTTTGACAGTAAGTATTTGCTAACTGCCAATTTAAGGGCGGATGGTTCTTCAAAATTACACCCTGATGTGCGTTGGGGATATTTCCCTTCGGTTTCAGCAGCTTGGCGTATCTCTTCTGAGCCTTTCTTTGATGGCTTGAAAAGACATGTAGACGATTTGAAGATTCGTGGCGGTTGGGGACAAACAGGTAACCAATCTGGTATCGGTGATTATGCCTACCTGCAACGCTACAACATTATACGCCAGCCTTGGTTCGAAACAGGAAAAGAACAGGCCGTGCCTTCTATTACACCAGCTAACTTGCGTACCAAAGATTTAACCTGGGAAACAACATCGCAGGCTAATATTGGTTTAGACGCTTCGATGTTTAATAATAGGCTATCGTTAACGGTTGATTATTATCATAAAAAAACAACCAACATGTTAATGTACATTACACTTCCTGAAGGTGCTAATTCAATTACTAGTATGGCCAGAAATGAAGGAGAGATGACCAATAAAGGGTTTGAAGTAGCTATTGCTTCTAAGAACCTAACCGGTAACAATCTTACATGGAATACAGAATTCAATATCTCTTTCAATAGAAATCGATTGGACAAATTAGCTACTCAAAAAATTTATACTACTGCCACTACCAGTGAAGTGGTGGGTGAAGATGTAGTGCGCAACGAACCAGGAAGACCATTAGGTGGTTTCTACGGCTATATTAGTGACGGTGTAAATCCAGAGACAGGTGAGTTGATTTACAGAGATTTGAACGGCGACGGCAAAACATCAGCATCCGATAAAACCTATATCGGCGATCCGAACCCGAAGTTTACCTACGGGATGACCAACAGCTTTAACTACAAAAATTTTAGCTTAAGTGTATTCATCCAAGGTACTTATGGTAATGATATTTTCAATGCTAGCCGCATAGAAACCGAAGGTATGTACGATGGTAAAAATCAAACTACAAAGGTTTTAAACAGATGGCAAGTTCCAGGTCAAATTACCGATGTGCCAAAAGCAAACTTCATCATTAAAAACTCTACTTACTTTATTGAGGATGGCAGTTATTTAAGATTAAAGAATGTATCGTTAAGCTATAATTTCCTAAGTAATAAATTAAAGAAAATAGGTATTGGCAAGTTGCAGCCTTACCTATCGGTTAGTAATTTATTTACCCTAACCAAATATACCGGTATGGATCCGGAGGTAAACCAATGGGGTAATAGCGGCGCAGTACAAGGGATAGATTGGGGTACTTACCCACACAGCCGTTCATTTGTAGTAGGATTAAATCTTGAATTTTAATAATTAGAAAGATGAAAAACCAAAAAATATTATTTGGATTAACAACATTGCTTGGGTTAACAGTGGCATCCTGTTCGCTGGTAACTAATCCGGTAGATACTTATTCTGATGTAACCGAAGGCCGTACCGCCGATGGAAAGGAAGTGGTATTTAAAGACAAAGCCACCGTACAAAACTACCTTACCTTTTTATACCAGCAAATGCGAGACAGACAGGAACACTGGTATTTGGATTTGCTACTTATTGCCGAGTCACACGCTGATAACGCCTATGCGGGTACCACTGGTGCTGAGGTGGTGCCATTCGAAACTAACTCAATCGAAGGATCAAATTCGGTAGTAAATAGAGATTGGAGAAGATACCTAGAAGATATTGGCCGTGCCAACCGGTTAATCGTTTATGTGGATAGCGTAGCCGATAACTCTCTAAATTCATCGGAGATCAACAATTTTAAGGCGCAGGGTAGGCTGTTTAGGGCGTTAGTTACCTTTGATATGGTGCGTATCTATGGTTCAATTCCAGTAATCAATACCGTCGCTCCAGATATCACCGCTGAAAATGTAGAGAAAGTTTACAGTCAGTATTTTCCTAAGCAAGCCCCTGAAATTGATGCTTACAGACAGATAGAAGCAGATTGTCTTTTCGCTCTGCAAAATGCGCCTGATAATGTAGCGAGCAATAAAACTGTTTTTTCAAAATCGGTGGCAAAAGCTTTATTAGCAAAAATTTATGCCGAGAAACCAATCCGCGACTATACTAAGGTGGCCCAATATGCCGACGCTTTAGCAGCTGACGGATTTGATTTGGTAACTGATTATGCGGATTTATTTAAAATGAACGCTAGCAATACCGATATCGCCCTGCGTAACACTAAGGAATCTATATTGGAAGCGCAATTTTCGCCAGGTGCTGGTAATTGGGCCACTTGGATGTTCGGCAGAGACTTGTCTAACTACAACAACAACTTTACATGGGCAAAATGGGTTACGCCTTCCAGAGATTTAATTAAGGCTTTCCAAAATGAAGGGGACACTAAGCGTTATAGCGAGTCCATCGTTTATTACACCACTACTTGGAGCAATTACTATCCTTCAACCAACTACCCTTTCATGTATAAATTTCGTTCTGCTTTTAATAGTATCATTAAAATTAGATATGCAGATATTTTGCTACTTAAGGCGGAAGCTTTAGTAATGGGCCCTAACAAAAATTTAGAAGCTGCTGCTCAAATTATTGATAAGGTTAGAAATAGAGCGGGACTGGCTGCCTTGCCATTTAATGTACGCAGCAACCAAACAGCCATGGAAGAAGCTGTACTCAAGGAACGACGTTTAGAGTTAGCTTTTGAAGGACAACGTTGGTTTGATTTAGTGCGTTTAAATAAAGTTGAACAGGTAATGAACGCTGTTTATGGAAATGATGTCGGTAGAAAATCAAGAGTTTACCCTTTTACATCCACTTCCTACAGGCTACCTATTCCGCAATCTGCTATTGACCAAAATCCTAATCTAATCCAGAATCCAGGTTATTAAACGAAAAAGATAATGAAAGTAAATAGAACAAATATGATATACACTTTTTTGCTATCGTGCCTTGCTTTAACTAGTTGTCGACAAGATAGCTATACACCTTCGACAGAAGAAGACGTAAAGAAAAGTGGCGACGTAGCGCTGTACATAACTACAAACAACCGCTCTTATGATTTTCAGAAAACTTATGTTGATTTCAGCACTAAGTTCAACATGTCACCCAATACCATTACTGTAAATCCAGCAACACAGTACCAAACTATGGATGGTTTTGGCGTAGCAATTACAGGATCTAGTTGCTACAACTTGTTAAAAATGACCCAAGAGAACAGGACTAAGTTTTTAACGGAAACCTTTTCGGAAACTAGCGGCGCAGGAATGAGTTATGTGAGGATAGCTATAGGCTGCTCAGACTTTTCGTTAAAAGAATACACCTGTTGGGATACCCCAGGTAGGGAAAATTTTAGTCTTCAGAGCGAAGAGAAGCAATATATTATACCAGTGCTAAAAGAAATTTTAGCAATTAATCCAAAGCTAAAGATACTAGGCTCGCCATGGACACCTCCGCGTTGGATGAAAGTAAATAACCTTACCAATTTACAGGCGTACAATTCATGGACTGGCGGGCAATTAAATCCTGCTTACTATAATGACTATGCATGGTATTTTGTAAAATGGCTACAAGCTTTTAAGGCAGAAGGGGTTATTGTAGGAGCGATCACTCCGCAAAACGAACCTTTAAACAAAGGCAATTCGGCATCTTTATATATGCCTTGGCAAGATCAGTTGGCATTTATCAAACAAGCGCTTGGACCGCAGCTACAGCAAGCTGGATTAGGTACAAAAATTTATGTGTTTGATCATAATTATAGTTACGACAACTTAACAGATCAGGCTAAATATCCTATCAACATTTATAACGATGCTACCGCAGCTGCTTTTATCACAGGATCGGCTTGGCATAACTATGGAGGAAATAAAGATGAATTACTTAGTATCAGAGCTAGCAGGCCTGATAAGGAAATTATCTTTACTGAAACCTCAATTGGTGAGTGGAATGATGGTAGAAACCTTGCAAATAGGTTAACGGCAGATGTGTCTGAAATTGCATTAGGCACAGTGCGCAACTGGAGTAAAGCGGTTATTGTTTGGAATTTGATGTTGGATAGCGATAAAGGACCAAATAGACCTGGCGGCTGCCAAACTTGCTATGGAAGTGTCGACATTCAGAAATCAAATTACAGCGCTATTACACGCAATTCGCATTTCTATGCGGTAGCTCATATGTCGGCCGTGGTAAAACCTGGTGCTAAACGTATTGATGCAAGTGGCTATACAGCTGATGGCTTGCAGTATTTAGCGTTTCAAAATCCTGATAACTCTTTTGCTATCGTTCTGTTAAATGATGCTGGCGAAGCTAGAAATATCACTATCAGCGACGGAAAAAACCATTACAGCTATAATGTTCCAGCCAAAGCTGTAGTATCATATCGTTGGACCAAATAAAAAAACAGTTATGAAGAAAGTTATTTATAGCCTATCGATAGTTTTTCTCCTATTTGCAGCATGCAAAAAGGAGGAAAAAGAATATGCCTACTTTGAGGGCAATCCAACTATCAGCTTAAAAAATGCCCCAACGGCAGCCAATTTTGGCGATAGTTTGGTTTTTACAGTGCAGGCAGCTGATGCAAGCATTGCACTGTCAAACTTAAAAGCACAACTTTATTATACCGATACCAAAGTTTCGGAAGTAAGCCTTAGAACTAAGCAGAATGGAGAGTATTCGGGTAAAATATTTGTACCGTTTTACAAAGATGTTCCTGATGGTAAGGCAACGCTTAAATTTATACTACAAAACGTAAGTAAAAAAACCACTGAGCAATCAATTGATATTAATCTTGCCCGTCCAGATTACGAATATATTTCGTTAGTAACAGAAACGCAAACGTACAGAATGAACAAGGTAGGCAGGAACCAATATGCACTAACAGCAAATTTGCCTTACCAAGTTAAAGGTTATATCGAAGCTCCAAAGTTTGGTACGCAGGGCAATGTAATGCAATTTGGTTGGCAAAATAACACAGTGGAATTGGGTTCTACCTCATCAATTCCATTTTCAAATTCCTCGTCGGGCACCTACACCATCTCCTTCAACACATTGAACTATCAAGCATCACCATTTATCATTGCGTATGCCATTAACGGAACAGTGTTAAATCGTGTTGATGACAATAATTACAGAGCAGATATTACTGTAGCTAAAGATGGCGAGGTTACCTTTGATGGTATTCAGGACCTAGCCCAATGGTGGATAGATCCAGATTTCTTCACTAAAAGTGGAAGCAAGTTTTTCTTTAATGCTGCTAGCGGAAAATACCGGATTACCGCAAACTTTAGCAACAAGTATTTCGTGGTAGAAGCAATGGACGGCAACAATTTAGCATCGCTTAAAACAGACGGCACAGGTGCCCTTTGGATTATAGGTACTGATATTGGTAAGCCAAGTTTAGCAGCAAACGAAGTAGGTTGGAATACAGATAAGGCACTTTGTTTAGCCCCAATCGGAAATAAGAGATATCAAATTACCGTAGAGGGAGGTAAAACCATTAAAAAGGATGCCATTAATTTTAAGTTTTTCCACCAAAAAGGTTGGGGTGGCGAGTTTACCAATACAACCCTATCAACTACAAGCGATATTGTATTTGTAGGTAGTGGCGGAACTAGCGGTCGAGATCCAGGGAACTTAGGTTTAAAAGCCGGTAAAACTTTTACTGACGGCAAAAGCTATCGATTTGTAGTGGATCTCTCGCAAGGAAATACAAAAGCAGTGCTAACAGTAACTGAATTATAGCAACTCAAATTTAAAATAGAATTAACGCCTTTATTTTCTTTGGAGCCTGTCGAAGTGGTCAACTCCTAAAACGACAGGCTCTATCTCTACCTATGCTAAATTTTGGTATTAATTAAAATCGAAAATCAACCAAATATTAACTTAATAAGCGTAAGTATGAATAACACCTCTACACTCAAATTAATTCTTTTTACATTCCTATTTCTAGTGCGCTATAGTGCGGGAGCACAGGAGCCTGGACAAGCTTACTACTTCACCGGAGCGGTGGCCGGTAAGGGGAGCGTTCAAGCACTGATTGATAACCCACATGCAAATGGTCAGCCCGGGCCATTTGATTTTTCCACGGGTACAGTGGAAGGTTGGATTAGGCCAGATTTTAACAACCCAACTGATGATCCTTATATTTTTTCGATGATACAATGGTGGGGAACCCGTTGGGGAATTACTATTGGTAAAGACTATGGAAGTATTGGCGTGCACGGTACCGGAAGTAGTTGGCTAATTTATAAATTTGAACGTGGACATTGGTATCATATTGCCGCTGTATTTAATCCAGCTGGTAATGTCACCATTTATGTTAACGGCAACTCGATAGGCACATCAACCTCAACAGTTAACACTAGCACTACCGGAACCCCTTTTAAAATTGGAATTGGCTGGTCGTGGGATAGCGACGGGTTTGTTGGCGCAGTGGACGAAGTAAGGGTATGGAACGTAGAGCGCTCTGCTACCGAAATTAAAACAAACATGGGCAACACTGTATTGCCTACAAGCACAGGCTTGTTAGCTTACTATAAGTTTAATACTGCTGCAACTGGCATTCTTCCCGATGCCACATCTAATCTTTTAAATGGTAACATAGGAGTTTGGGAAAATGATGCCGTGGCGCCAATGGCAACACCTAATTGGGTTGAAAGTTATGCGATGGCAATGCCGCAATTGCAGGCTCCAACAAATGTTTCGTCAACATCTTTCACCGCCAATTGGCAAAGCTCAAATGTTGGTACTACAAATAGCTACATAATTGATGTAGCAACCGATAATCTTTTCAATAATAAGGTTAGCGGATTCGATGGATTAGATGTAGGCAACTTGTTAAGCAAGGAAATCACAGGCTTAACAGCCAACACAACTTACTATTATCGTGTCCGTGCAAATAAAACATCGGTTACTGGCCAAGGAGCCTTTGCGGTGTCATCTATCAATCCAAGCAACGTATTACCTTTGGATTTCATATCATTTAGTGCTACTAAAGCCAATAATGCTGTTGAACTACGCTGGGAGACCGCTAACGAAATTAATACCAGTCATTTTAATATTATGCATAGTACAAACGGTGTAGACTGGACTAGTGTAGATAGGGTTAGTGCGAAAGGTAAAGTTAACAACAGCTACAGCTATAAACACCTAAAGCCGATAGTAGGTAGTAACTATTATAAATTGCAACAAGTGGATACTAACGGTGATTTCGATTATAGCAAAGAAAGAAACGTAGCTTTTGCTTTAGCCAGCACAAGTGTGAGCATATATCCAAATCCTGTTGCAGAAGAACTTAAAGTCCAGTTGCCTTTTGCCTCAAAAAGCGTGGCATACGTAATTTATAACAGTATTGGACAGAAAGTCATGCGAGGGCAACTTCAATCAGCTGATGCTGTAGTTGATGTTAGGAAATTGCCAAAAGGATTTTATACCATAAAAATTGCTGAAGAAATTCCGCTCAAAATAGTTAAAAAATAATTTTAAGGAGGAGGCACGCATCAGTCTCCTCTATTTTTTTATTATATAGTCCACTGATCGTGGATAACGGCAATTAAGAAGTAACCATTTTGGTACTTTTCAAACACTAAGCGCAGGCTGGTCCAGTCCATTCCGTCATATTTTTCATCAAAGCCTTTGAAATAATACTCTAAAAAAGGAGAGTTTGGGAAAACTTCCAGTAGGTTGCTCTTGGCATTTCCCTTGCCTATTATTTGGTTAAAAGATGTTTGCTGCGCATGCAGATAATCAGCGTTATAAACAAATTTTTCTAAATACTTCTGAGCTGTGAGTTTGATCGGATCGCCAGAGCCATCATATTCTCCCCAATTAACTGAACCGTGTTCTTCAATAATTTTTAGGAAGTTAGCTTTGCTTAATTGGTTGATATTCGATTTGTTTATAAATCCATAAGGTGAAAAGATTACTCCTTTTTTGGGATGAAAATAAACTGCAAATGCCCTGTAATCTTTTGCTTTCAAGGCAATTAAAATCTCAGTGCCTATGGTAGTTAATATTTCTTTTTCCGCTGCAGTGGTGTCAATTTTTGTATCAACGGCCAAAGTATCTTTAACTACAGGTTGACTTTGCTTGTTGGTTTGGTTACAACCAATAGTTATGATGCCAATTATGCCAAGCCAAAACCAACAAAAGTATTTCATGCTAGTTAAACCGTTAGACTAGTATTTTGTTTGCTGAATTAAGGATTAAGATAGATGTCCAGCAATCCCTCTGGCAAGTCTAAAGTGATGATCTGATCCTCATCATCAATTTCCACAATGAAATCTTCATTTAATGGAAAAAGGATCTCTTTATTTTGATAGCTTACTGTAGCTACAAACTGTTGTGGGTATTCATTTACTTCAATAATCTCCCCCAACTCACCAAGCGTTTCATCAACGGCAATAAAGCCTTTTAAATCAGTGTAATAAAACTCATCGTCTTCACGTTCAGGCTTTTTGCTTAGTGGTAGATAAGCTTTTTTCTTTACCAGTGGTTGAGCTTTGTCCACATGGTCTACATCATCGAAATAAAATAGCCCAGTTTTGTTTTCGTACAGTTTGTAACTTGACACAAAAAACGGCACCATCTTGCCATTTAGCTCCAAAAATAGTACATCAAGATCAAGATCTTCATATTCCTCGAATTCAAAAAAAAGTTGAACTTCACCTTTCAAACCTTTTGTCTTGGTGATATAGCCGATGTAAAATGATTCTTCTTTGGTCATGTATTTATTTTTATGTCGCCCTAAATGTTGGTGAAGAATCTGTAAGTTTGAATATAAGATAGAAACAGATTCCTCGTACTTGGGAATGACAGGTGACTGGGTATAAAAATAGCGTTCCGATTTTAATCAAAACGCTATTTCTTTTGAAGTGAAGTAAAACTATTCAGCTTTGTCTTCAGCTTGAGTTTCCTCAGCTGGAGCTTCAGTAGCTGCTTCAGCTTCTACCGCTGGAGCCTCTTCAGTAGCCTCTTCTACAACTTCTTCCGCTACTGGAGCGTTTTTAGCTGCAATTGCTGCTGCTCTGTCTTCATTTTTCTTAGCTTCTGCTGCTAAGGCTGCTTTACGTGCTTCAGCTTTGTTGCTAGCTAAACCTTCAGTTTTACCAGCAATTTTACCAGCTTTAGCATCTAACCAAGTTGAAAATTTTGCATCTGCTTGTTCTTGAGTTAAAGCACCTTTTCTGATACCGCCTTCTAAGTGTTTTTTGTAAAGTACACCTTTGTAAGATAGGATAGCACGAGCAGTGTCAGTTGGTTCAGCACCACTTAATACCCACTTCACAGCGCTATCGAAGTTTAACTCAATAGTTGCCGGGTTGGTATTAGGGTTGTAAGAACCTAAACGCTCGATGAATTTTCCATCTCTTGGAGCACGCGAATCCGCTACTACCACGTGGTAAAAAGGTTTTCCTTTTTTACCGAATCTTTGCAATCTGATTTTAGTTGCCATTCTTTTTTTTGTTTATGTATTCAACATAGTTCCCGGAACTTCGTGTTGCGGGGCTGCAAAAGTAAGCAATATGTTGGTAATTAGCAAAAAGATTGTAAAATTGAATGCTTATAAATCTTTGAAAATCAACGTTATCATTTTATGGCGATTGATGTCCTGCTTTTCGTTGCAATCTTTTTGTTGGTTTCGTTATTCATAATTGCGACTTGCTTGCTCCACAATCGCCGTCGACATTTCTCGAGTGCACTGCTGATTAAGCCAACAAAAAGTATTTCCACTTCAATCAGGTTTATTAATTAACGTTGCTGCAAAAAAACTAATGCAATTCTTGTTTAGCGCTATTAAACCATAAAGTAGCATGAAGAAATTTATCGCGATTTTTTGATGTAAAATCATTATAATTACATTAATGAGAATAGCGATAGACATGGATGAGGTGTTAGCCGATCCAATTCATAAATTTATACACTTATATAATCGAGACCACCAAGTGCCGCTCGATTTGGTAATTGCGCCTGGTACTGAGATTTTTCAAAATGTCCCTGCAGAAGTAAGCGATCAATGGTTCAACTACATTAATGAAAAAGGTTTCTTTAGAGATCTGCCCGTAATAGACGGCGCCGTTGATGCAGTTAAAGCTTTGCAGCAGAAATACGAAGTTTATATTGTTTCTGCTGCTATGGAGTTTAAAAATTCATTGGAAGATAAACTAGAATGGCTAGCGGAGCATTTTCCATTCATTAGTTGGAAGCAGATTATATTTTGTGGCGAAAAAATAGTCGACGTTGACATCATGATTGATGATCGAATTAAAAATTTTCAAAATTTCGACGGTAGGGCGCTACTTTTTACCTCTCCACATAATTTATTAATTACTGATTACGAACGTGTTGACAACTGGCAACAAGTTTTGCAAAAGCTGGCTTAACTATTTTTTTCCCAAAAAGGCGATTTTTTATTTAAAAAGGCCTGATTATTGCTCACTGGCGGTAGTCTAGGTTGTTAAAATTATTAGCGACCGACATATTCATTTGTAAAGCCTTAGTTTATAGGTTTTAAAGAAAAAATACTACTTTTGAGAATGTAGTTGTTTGTTCAACTTTTTTATTACAAATGAATTAATTGTGTATGTTTGCACGCATAAAATCTTACAAAAAATATAAATGAAAGTTGCACTGATTACGGGAGTGACCGGCCAGGATGGTGCCTATTTAACAGAGTTTTTGTTGAAGAAAGGTTACTTCGTTCATGGGATTAAAAGAAGAACATCTTTGTTCAATACGGACAGGATTGACCACTTGTACCAAGATCAACATGAGAACGATGTAAGGTTCAAATTGCATTATGGCGATTTAACAGATTCAACTAATCTTATTCGTATAATACAGGAAACACAACCTGATGAAATTTATAACTTAGGTGCAATGTCACATGTTAAAGTTTCATTCGATTCGCCTGAATACGTGGCTAATGTTGACGGAATAGGAACTTTGAGAATTCTTGAAGCAGTCCGTATCTTGGGATTAGAAAAGAAAACAAGAATTTATCAGGCTTCCACGTCAGAGCTGTATGGCGGTTTGCCCGAGAATAAGAATGCAGCTGGATTTTACGACGAAGATTCTCCATTTTACCCTCGTTCGCCCTATGGCGTTGCAAAAATTTACGGTTTCTGGATTACTAAAAATTATCGTGAAGCTTATAATATGTTCGCTTGTAATGGTATTTTGTTTAATCACGAGAGCCCTTTGAGGGGAGAAACCTTTGTAACTCGTAAAATTACAAGAGCTGCATCAAAAATTGGCCTTGGGTTACAGAGCTGTTTATACTTAGGGAACCTTTCTGCACAACGTGATTGGGGGCATGCCAAAGATTATATCGAGGCAATGTGGTTAATCCTTCAGCAAGAAAAACCTGAGGATTATGTAATTGCGACAGGTATAACTACAACGGTAAGGGATTTTGTGCGTATGGCTTTTGCAGAACTTGGCATTACTGTGGAGTTTTCTGGAAAAGATGATCAGGAAAAAGGAGTGATTATCGATATCGATAATAATAAAGCAGCCCAATTAGGTTTGAGCTTAGATGCGTTGAAACTCGGCGAAACTGTAGTGAAGGTTGATCCAAAGTATTTTCGGCCAACAGAAGTTGATCTATTATTGGGTGACCCTACAAAGGCTAAAACTAAATTAGGTTGGGAGCCGAAATATGATCTGCCTGCCTTAGTTGAGGATATGATGAAGGCCGATTTGAAATTAATGAAGAAAGATGAATATCTAAAACAAGGGAATTACGAAACATTGAATTATTTCGAATAATCAGCGTTTGATAAGTAATATCCAGCCACGGCACATGAAAAAAATATTTTTAACTTTAGTACTGGTCTTAGTTGCGACCTTAACTTTCGCTCAAGTAGGAACCAATGTAAAAGTCGATGAACTTTCCGATGCTCAGATCTTGCAGCTCGTTAAGCAGGCAGAATCGATGGGCTACACCTCTGAAGCGCAAATAGAGCAGGTAGCAATTTCGAGGGGAGTAAGACAGGATGAAATCACTAAGTTTAGAGCTAGGGTAGAGAAGTTAAAAAAGCAAGGTGCTGGCGTGCAAACTTCGGATAAGCCCACGGCCGGAACGGGACGAGAATATAGTGAAACTACTGATGGTGGGTCGGTTTCTAACGATAAAAAGGAAGATGAAGTAGCGGTTCAAAGTAAAATATTTGGTGCAGATTTGTTTAAAGGAGGTCCCATCACTTTTGAGCCTAACTTAAGGATAGCGACGCCAAAAAGCTATATCATCGGGCCAGATGACAGGTTGGTTATCGACTTAACTGGTGACAATGAGCGCACCTATAATTTGCAAGTTAGTCCAGAGGGTATTATTAACTTAGAATATGTTGGTAGAATTTCAGTTGGCGGTTTAACCATTGAACAAGCAAGTGCTAAAATTAGAACAGCAATGTCTAAAACGTATCCCGCTTTACGTACCGGACGTACGTCTGTTGCTATTAACTTAGGAAACATTAGAAGCATACAAGTAACGGTGACAGGACAAGTTGTAAGAGCTGGTAGCTATACACTCCCATCGTTAGCCAATGTGTATCGAGCGCTATACGTTTCAGGTGGGCCATCTCAAAATGGTACTTTTAGGAATATACAGGTAATCAGAAATAACAAAGTAATTGCAACTATTGATGTTTACGATTTCCTATTACGCGGAATACAGACAGGAAATGTGCGCTTGCAAGATCAGGATGTGATAAATATTCCTGCATATAATGCCCGAGTTGAAATTTCTGGAGAGGTTAAAGATGCTGCAATTTTTGAGGTTAAACCAAACGAAACACTGCAAGATGTAATCAACTTTGCCAAAGGATTTACAGCGGAAGCTTATACTGCCAAAATAAAAACTTTTCAAAACACCAGTAAGGAACGTAGAATGAGGGATATCCCTTCTTCACAGTATGGTACTTATCAGCCCAAAAATGGAGATAAGTTCGTTGTTGAGGCCATCTTGGAGCGTTTTGAAAATAGAGTAGAAATTATTGGCGCAGTTTTCAGACCAGGGATGTACGCTCTAGATAAGGGCTTAACTTTACGCGGTTTAATCAAAAAAGCTGACGGAATTACTGAAGATGCATTTTTGAATAGAGGTTACATCAATCGATTAAATCCAGATAAAACCCAGTATTTTATCTCATTCGATGTAGCAAAAATTCTATCTGGTGAAGAAACAGATATTCCTCTTTTGCGTGAAGACAAGGTGACCATCAGTTCAATATTTGATCTACGTGAAGAATATACAGTTACTATCCAAGGAGAGGTTAGGGCGCCAGGAACTTTTGAGTATGCTACTAATCTAAAGTTGGAAGACATTATTCAGATGGCTGGCGGATTAAGAGAAGGAGCTACACCAAATAGAATTGAAGTTTCCAGAAGAATAAAAAACACTGATCCCAATTCCATCTCCTCAAAAACAGCGGATTTATTCATTTTAAATGTCGACGAGAATTTAAAGGTAGTAGGTGATAAATTTGAAATTAAACCTTTTGACATCATTACCGTTAGAAATTCAGAAGGATATTCGATTCAGAAACAAGTTAAAATAGAGGGAGAAGTACTATATCCGGGACCGTATACCATCACTAGCAAAGATTATCGAATTTCTGATTTGATCAAACGAGCTGGCGGACTAACGCCGTTTGCTTATGCCGAGGGTGCTTCGTTAAAAAGACCAGGTGCCGAAAAAGTTAATCCAAACGACAAGAATGCTATTAATAACCAAGAAGAGGAGCAAAAAAAGTTTCTGAACTTGGAGCGTGTGCAGGAAAAGAGCGGTAAAGAGACTGAAAACGTTAAAAAAGTAGACGAAAAATTGGTTCAATCTGATTTAGTGGGAATCAATTTAGATAGAATTTTAGAAAAGCCATTATCTCGTCAAGATTTGATCTTAGAAGAAGGAGATATTGTAAGGGTGCCTAAGCAATTGCAGACAGTTAAAGTTACCGGAGAGGTATTGAATCCTAATAGTATTTTGTACATTCCAGGTAAAAGCTTCAAGCAATACATCAATGGAGCCGGCGGATTTACAAGTACCGCATGGAAAAACAGGGCTTACATCAAGTATGCCAATGGCTCTGCAGAAGCCGCTAAAAAGTTTTTATTTTTCAATAACTATCCGAAAGTTAAACCTGGAGCAGAAATACTAGTTCCGGTCAAAGCTGAAAGAGAAAAAATCACCCCGCAAGCTTGGATAGGTATTGGAACAGGTATAGCTTCATTAGCTGCAATTGTTGTTAGTTTGTTAAGATAGTTTGCAAAAATCTATCAATATAAAAATTGGCATTATTGGGCTGGGTTATGTTGGCCTACCACTAGCGGTTACTTTCGCTAAAAAATATGCTGTCGTAGGATTCGATTCTAATGCTGTTCGAATTTCTGAGTTGAAAAATGGTTTCGATTCCACTAGCGAAATAACAGCTCAAGAGTTGGCCGAATCGTTTTCAGACAGCAATAGTAGCTCAGGCTTGGAAATCACTCATCAAGCTGCATCTTTGAGCTCTTGTAATGTTTTTATTGTCACTGTGCCAACACCGGTAGATGAATTTAAAAAACCTAATTTGGGATTTTTATTCGAAGCCAGTAAAACAGTAGGTAAATATCTTAAAAAAGGGGATATCGTGGTTTATGAATCCACAGTCTATCCAGGGTGCACAGAAGAAGATTGTGTGCCAGTGCTTGAAAAACATTCAGGCTTAGTTTACAATAATGATTTCTTCTGCGGTTACTCTCCTGAAAGGGTTAATCCAGGAGACAAAGTAAATACCCTAACCAACATTAAAAAAGTAACATCAGGTTCTACACCAGAAGTGGCATGCTTTGTTGATGAGCTGTATGCTAGCGTAATTAATGCGGGAACCCATAAAGCGCCATCCATAAAGGTTGCAGAGGCTTCAAAAGCAATAGAGAATGCTCAGAGGGACATTAATATTTCGTTTGTTAATGAATTAGCGCTTATTTTCGACAGAATAGGGATCGATACAAATGACGTAATTGATGCTGCAGCTACCAAGTGGAATTTTTTAAAGTTTAAACCTGGCCTTGTTGGGGGGCATTGTATCGGAGTCGATCCATATTATTTAGCACATAAAGCACAAATGCTCGGCTACCATCCAGAAGTTATTTTATCTGGTAGGAAAGTAAATGACAACATGGGTATGTTTGTAGCCAACAAAGTTGTCAAGTTGCTCATTAATAAAGGAAATGCCGTAAAAGGCGCCAAAGCACTTATACTTGGTATCACCTTTAAGGAGGATTGCCCGGATATCAGGAACTCTCGAGTGATCGACATTCACGCTGAGTTAAAGCAGTTTGGGATTGATGTAGGTGTCTACGATCCCTATGCCAGTAAGCAAGAAGTATCTAAACAATATAATATCGACTTACTAGAATCAATTGATGAAACATTTGACGCTATAATACTAGCCGTATCACATTCATCATTTTCTGAACTGGATATTCAGCGGCTTAAGAAAGGGAATACGTCCGTTGTTTTTGATACTAAAGCATTTTTAGATAGAAATGTTATCGATGCCCGATTGTAAGATAAAAGTTCCATTTTTTGATGCTTCTGCGAATTATATCTCAAATAGGTTGCAGATTGACGAAGCGGTTAAAAAGGTTTTGGAAAGTGGTTCATATATCAATGGGCCCGAAGTTGGCCTTTTTGCTGACAGCTTAGCAAATTACCTAAACGTAGACCATGTTGTACCTTGTGCCAATGGAACTGATGCACTTTGTTTAGCCCTTATGGGTATGGACTTAAAAAGGAATGATGAGGTGATTGTTCCCGCCTTTAATTTTATTGCTGCTGCGGAGGCAATCGCTTTTTTGGGTCTTGTACCTGTATTTGCCGATGTAGATTCACATCACTTCAACATCTGTGCGAAAAGCATTGAAGAAAAAATCACATCCAAAACCAAAGCAATCATCGTAGTACATCTTTTCGGTGGTGCAGCGTCAATGGACGATATTATAAGAGTTGCAAATCAACACCAAATTCCAGTAATTGAAGATGTAGCTCAGTCATTAGGTAGTGAATACGGAGAAAAAAAGCTGGGCACTTTTGGTACCATTGCCTGTACTTCGTTTTTTCCAACTAAAAATTTAGCTTGTTTTGGTGATGGTGGCGCTGTTTTCACCAACAATGAAAAACTGGCTCATAAAGTTAAAATGTTGGCTAATCATGGACAACAACAAAAATATGTGCACAAATATATAGGCGTCAATTCGAGGCTGGATACATTGCAGGCAGCAGTTTTACTATGCCAACTTAATACCCTAGACCAAGACATAGAACATAGAAGAACATTAGCCAAACGTTACGCTAATGGGCTGTGTGATCTTACGATTTTGCTACCTGAAGAAACTGCTGGAATTAAGCACAGTTATAATCAATACTGTATTCAGCTATCTGATTTTCAGCAAAGAGACGACTTAAAAAAATATCTAATGGATCAAGGGATATCTACCATGATTTATTATTCACAACCTAACCATTTGCAGGAAGCTTTTGGATCATTTGGTTATAAAGCGGGTGATTTTCCAGTGGCTGAGCAACTCTGCAATAAAGTTTTGGCTTTGCCGGTGTCTCCATCACTTACTTTCGAACATCAGGATTACATTATTGAGCAAATTAAAAGGTTTCTCCAAAATGGATAATTACTTCGCTCATGAAACAGCTGTTATTGACGAAGGTGCAAAAATTGGCGAGGGTACAAAAATTTGGCACTTTTCTCACGTGATGAGCGGCTCACTGATAGGGAAAAATTGTATTTTAGGGCAAAATGTAATGGTCGCTAATAATGTTG
Source organism: Pedobacter sp. (assembly GCF_965249885.1). GTDB lineage: Bacteria > Bacteroidota > Bacteroidia > Sphingobacteriales > Sphingobacteriaceae > Pedobacter. The sequence continues at coordinate 2,353,504 of NZ_OZ252254.1, forward strand.
TTTTAGGAAACGGTGTTAAGGTTCAAAACAATGTATCTATTTATACTGGTGTTGAAATAGAAGATGATGTTTTCATTGGGCCATCAGTTGTGTTTACTAACGTGAAGACTCCTAGAAGCTTTATAGAACGTAAGGATCAGTTTTTAAAAACACAAATTAAACTGGGTGCTACAATTGGTGCTAATACTACCATTGTTTGTGGTGTATCCATTGGAAGTTATGCAATGATTGGCGCTGGTTCGGTGATTACAAAAAATGTGAAGGCATATGCTTTAATGGTTGGTAATCCTGCCCATCAAAAGGGTTGGGTAAGTAAGGCTGGGTGCGTGCTCGATTTTAAAAAAGAGAACATAGCAACTTGCGCCGAGAGTGGGCAACAGTATCAAGTTATAGACAACAATTTGATAAGCTTGAAGTAATGTCGGCAACGGTAAAATTTGCAGTTTTAGGATGTGGACATATTGGTAAAAGACATGCCGATTTAATTGTTAAGCATCCAGATGCGCAATTGGTAGCCACGATAGATTCTTTAAATATCGAAACCTTGCAAATAGGCAATTTTGCTGTTCCACATTTCAACAGTCTAGTTGATTTTATATCCTCAGGTATAGCAGCAGATGTGGTAAATATCTGTACCCCGAATGGATTGCATGCTAGTCAGGCTGTTGAATGTTTGGATAGCGGAATGCATGTGGTGATAGAAAAGCCGATAGCCATACATTTAGCAGATGCGAGAATGATTTCGAACGCAGCTGAAAAAAATAAAAAGCTTGTTTTTCCAGTGGTACAAAATAGATACTCATCTGCAATAAAGTGGCTAAAAGAGTTGATTTCAAACCAACAGTTAGGGCAGATTTATATGGTTCAGCTAAACTGCTTTTGGAATAGAGATGATCGGTATTACAAAAAGGATGGCTGGAGAGGAACATTGGAGTGGGATGGTGGACCTTTATTTACCCAATTTTCGCACTTTATAGATGTGTTGCTTTGGGTATTTGGTGATATCAGAAACATAGAAGCCAAGTTTTTCAATTTTAATCATGATCACATCACTGAATTTGAAGATTCGGGCATAATTACATTTGATCTCGCTACTGAAGGGGCAGGCTCAATTAGCTACTCAACGTCGGTATATCAAAGTAACTTTGAAAGCAGTATCACAGTTATTGCTGAAAAAGGTACAGTGAAAATAGGAGGACAATATATGAACTCCATAGAATATTGTCATGTTGATGGAACCGAGAACCCTAAGCTGAACAAAGAAGAATTTTTTAACGATTACGGTAGCTACAGTGGTTCCGCTTCGAACCACCATCTTGTAATTGATAACGTGATAAAAACAATCAATGGCTCGGAAGAGCAAGATGTATCATTGAATGAAGGTATTCAAGTGGTAGAAGTTATAGAAAAGATTTATCAAAAACGAGATAAAGTTTCGGAAATTTAAAACAAAACTATGTCGCAAATTATTTAGTTGAAGTAAATGACAAACGAGCTAGAAAAAAAAGATACAAATGATGAAATCTCATTAAAAGAATTGATATTAAAGATTAGAGAATGGTGGTGCTATTTTTGGAGTAAGAAGTGGATTATTATTGCGGCAGGTGTTCTTGGAGCTTTACTTGGAATTGGCTACTCATTTATGAAAAAGCCTATTTATATCGCTACGACAACATTTGTGTTGGAAAGTGGTGATAAAGGTGGTGGCTTAGGAGCTTACGCAGGGGTTGCCTCAATGATGGGAATTGATTTGGGGAGCGGGGGCAATGACATGTTTCAAGGGGATAATATCCTAGATTTTTACAAGTCTAGAAAAATGATTGAGAAAACGTTATTTAATCCAGTTGATAGTACGAGTAAGCAGCCTTTGATAGAAAAATATATAGAGATAAATAATTTAAGAGAGGGCTGGAGTAAAAATACAAAGTTAAAAAGCTTAAGATTTAATGTAGGTGATTATGAATTAGTTAAAAGAGATCGTTTGCGTGATAGCGTGATAGGCAGCATAGTCAACTCAATCAATAAATTTTATCTTTCTGTTGATAGACCAGATAAAAAACTAAGTAAAATCCAAGTAGATGTTAAATCTACAGATGAAATGTTTGCTAAGAGATTTAATGAAGAACTGGTAAAAAACGTCAACGATTTTTATGTACAAACTAAAACTGGAAAATCATTGACTAACGTAGCGATTCTTCAGCGTAAAACGGACTCGGTACGTGCTGTGATGAATGGTGCGATTTATAATGCTGCCGCAGTTTCCGATGCAACACCGAATATGAATCCAACTAGGCAGGTAATGCGTGTAGCTCCGATTCAAAAAGCACAAGCATCAGCAGAGACTAATAAGGCTATTTTAAGTTCGTTAATTCAAAACTTAGAGATGTCTAAAATGTCTTTAATGAAAGAAACACCACTGCTTCAAATTGTGGATGGACCAACTTATCCTCTTAATAAAGAAAGGTTCGGAAAAGCTAAGGGGATTTTGGTCGGTGGGGTAGTGGCAGGGTTGTTGACGTTACTAACACTTATAATTAGACGGTTGTACAAAAATATTATGAATAGTTAATGGATACACTAGAACTGATTGGTAGATCAAGCGAGTTATTTGCCCAGGATATAACGGAGAACGAAACGCTATTGTCATCAGCTGTTAATAGCTCAAGATTTTTAGTTTTAGGTGGTGCAGGTTCAATAGGACAAGCGACGGTTAAAGAAATTTTTAAACGAAATCCCCGAAAGCTGCATGTGGTTGATATCTCCGAAAACAATTTAGTTGAATTAGTTCGAGATATTAGGAGTTCATTTGGGTACATTGCTGGTGATTTTCAAACTTTTGCTCTCGATATCGGATCTTTAGAATATGATGCTTTTATTGAAGCAGATGGACAGTATGACTACGTGTTAAATTTATCAGCACTTAAGCATGTAAGGTCTGAGAAAGACCCTTATACTTTGATGCGTATGATTGATGTAAACATCTTTAATACAGAAAAAACCATTAATCAATCTATAGTTAAAGGAGTAAAAAAATATTTTTGTGTGTCTACAGATAAAGCAGCAAATCCTGTAAATATGATGGGGGCGTCAAAACGAATCATGGAGATGTTTTTAATGCGAAAATCGCAGCAAATAAATATTTCTACTGCTAGGTTTGCCAATGTCGCTTTTTCAGATGGATCATTATTGCATGGGTTTAATCAACGTATGCAAAAGCGTCAGCCAATTGTCGCTCCAAATGATATCAAGCGTTATTTTGTCATTCCAAAGGAATCTGGGGAACTTTGTTTAATGTCATGCATCTTTGGAGAAAACAGAGACATTTTTTTTCCGAAGCTAAGTGAGGAATTACACCTAATTACTTTTGCTGAAATCGCTGTAAAGTATTTGAAGCAAGCTGGCTATGACTCATACTTGTGTAGTACTGAAGAAGAAGCTAGATCAAAAGTTGAGGAGATGATTAAAATTGGAAAGTGGCCATGTCTGTTTGCCAAAAGTGATACCACTGGGGAAAAGGACTTTGAAGAGTTTTTTACTTCTAGCGAAACGTTAGATTTAGCTAAGTTTACCAATTTAGGGATTATCAAAAATGAGGCTATTTTTGACCTAGACAAACTACTATACTTTGAAAAGAGTGTAGAGCTGATGAAAAACGCTAGAAAATGGGAAAAAGAAGAAATTGTAGATTTATTCCGTGAAATGATTCCTAGCTTTGGACATAAAGAAACAGGTAAGTATCTAGACGCTAAAATGTAGTTTGATTATGGACAATAAGTATGTGGAGTTAATCTCATTCATTAAACAACAATTTCCTAATCAGGATTTTATACCCTTACATGCGCCTTTTTTTTTAGGCAATGAACAGAAGTATGTTGCTGATGCAATAGAATCTACTTTTGTTTCATCGATTGGCCAGTATGTAAACCGTTTTGAGGAAATGATGGCTAGTATTACGGGGGCGAAGTTTGCTATTGCTACCGTAAATGGAACAAATGCTCTACATTTAGCATTAATACTTGGTGGTGTTGAGATTGGTGATGAAGTGCTTTCTCAAAGTTTGACGTTTATAGCCACTGCCAATGCAATAAGCTATATAGGGGCTAATCCAGTATTTATTGATGTAGATAGAGATACACTTGGTATGTCTCCAACGGCGTTACAAAAGTTTTTGGAAGTACAGGCAGAAATGAAGCCCGATGGGTTTACCTACAATAAAACTACAGGAAAAAAAATTGCTGCTTGCGTACCCATGCATACTTTCGGTCTACCTTGTCAAATGGACGAATTGTTAGCAATTTGTAGAGAATGGAATATATTCCTGATTGAAGACGCTGCCGAGTCTTTAGGCAGCTATTATAAGGGCAAGCATACTGGAACATTTGGAAAAATAGGCACATTTAGCTTCAACGGGAATAAAACGGTAACCTGTGGTGGTGGCGGGGCGTTGGTAACTGACTGCGAAGAGTTGGCGAAACGAGGGAAACACTTAAGCACACAGGCAAAAGTGCCGCACAAGTGGGAGTTTGTTCATGATGCTATTGGCTACAACTACCGTATGCCTAATTTGAATGCAGCTTTAGCCTGCGCTCAGTTGGAGCAGCTAAATATGTTCGTCTCAAATAAAAGAGAGTTAAGTTTAGCATATCAGCATTTTTGTGCAACACATAACATACAATTTATCAGTGAAAACGAACATACAACATCTAACTACTGGCTAAATGCAATTGTGGCGAAAGATAAGGAAGAAAGAGAAGAGTTTTTAACATACGCCAATGCTAACGGAGTAATGTCGCGTCCCATTTGGCGGCTAATGAACAAGCTTCCAATGTTTCAAAACTGCCAACACGATGGGCTAAAAAATAGTGTTTGGTTGGCTGATAGAGTGATTAATATTCCAAGTAGTTACCGCCCTTAACACAATGAAGAAGGATCTTGTTTTAATTGGCGGAGGCGGGCATTGCAAGTCTTGTATAGATGTAATTGAACATACCAATGAATTCAATATTATTGGAATCTTAGATCAACGAGAACTGATTGGCAGTCATGTACTAGGATATGAAGTAATAGGTACAGACGATGATTTACTTAAGTTTAAAGCAAGCCATTTTTTGATAACGGTTGGTCAAATCAAAAGTAATTTAACTAGGAAGAAGATATATAAAAATTTGTTAGACAATAGTTTGTCGATAGCTACCGTTATATCGCCAAATGCTCACGTTTCAAAACATGCTAAAATTGGAGCTGGTACGATTATAATGCATCACGCTATCGTAAATTCTGAGTCAACCATAGGGAATAACTGTATAGTTAATACAAAAGCCCTTATAGAGCATGACACAATAGTTGGCCACCACTGTCATATTTCTACAGCTGCGGTATTAAATGGAAATTGTAATATTGGTAATGACGTTTTTATAGGAAGTAATGCAGCCGTGGCCAATCATATAACCATTAAGGATAACGTGGTGGTAGGCGCTGGTGTAACTGTGATAAGGAATATTACTACTGCAGGTATTTTTACTGGAAAGCTTAATAAATAAGGGATGAAAAAACATACTATTATAATTGCTGAAGCGGGCGTAAATCATAATGGTTCATTTGAAAATGCGTTGAAACTAATCGATGCTGCTGTTGATGCGGGAGTGGATTACATCAAATTTCAAACATTCAATGCTGAGGCGCTAGTTTCTAAAACCGCGAAGAAGGCAGATTATCAAGTTCAAAATACAAGAGATGCTAACGACACGCAGCTACAAATGCTGAAAAAACTAGAACTTTCATCTGATGATCATGAAGCACTTATAAAGTATTGTGAAACTAAAAAAATCAAATTTTTTTCTACAGCATTCGATCTCGGCTCACTTGAATACTTAAAGCATCTCGGTCTAAAATTGATGAAGGTACCTTCAGGCGAAATTACAAACTTACCTTACCTGCGGAAAGCAGCTAAGTTGTTTGACGAGATTATCTTGTCAACTGGTATGGCCACCATGGCCGAAATACAAGCCGCTTTAGCCATATTTACGGAAAATGGAATTGATAAAGACAAGATAACCATTTTACATTGCAATACCGAATATCCTACACCAATGGATGATGTGAACTTAAATGCGATGCTAGCTATTGGGCGTGCTTTTGGTACCAAAATCGGCTATTCGGATCACACACTTGGGATTGAGGTGCCTATTGCATCAGTTGCCTTAGGAGCGACCATTGTAGAGAAACATTTTACCCTTGATAAATCAATGCAAGGCCCTGACCACGCTGCATCGTTAGAACCTGAAGAGTTGTCCGCCATGGTTAAAGCCATAAGAAACATAGAAGCTGCGATGTCAGGTTCTGGTATAAAAGAGCCAAGTAAATCTGAGATAAAAAATATCGCTATAGCACGAAAAAGTATAGTGGCCAGTAGAAACATTAAAAAAGGAGAGCTGTTCACAGAAGACAATCTTACAATTAAAAGGCCAGGAGATGGCATATCGCCAATGCTTTGGGATGAAATTATTGGTAAAAAGTCTTCATTTGATTTTTTGGCAGACGACGTAATTAAGCTTAAATGAAAAGAATTTGCGTTGTAACAGCAACTCGTGCAGAGTATGGTTTGTTGAAACCTTTAATGAGTAAAATAAAAATTGAAAGAGACTTTACGCTTCAAATCTTGGCTACAGGAGCACACCTTTCCCCAGAGTTTGGATTGACATACAAACATATTGAAGATGATGGTTTTACGATAGATAGTAAAATTGAAATGCTATTGTCGGCAGATACTGATCCAGGCATAGTAAAGTCAATGGGGCTAGGCATGATAGGCTATGCCGATGCTTTCACGCTGTTAAAACCAAATGCTATTATTATACTAGGTGACAGATATGAGATGTTAGCGGTTGCAGCTGCGGCAAGTATATTTAAAATTCCCATTATTCATCTACATGGAGGAGAAAAAACTGAAGGGGCATATGATGATGCCATCAGACATGCCATTACCAAATTAAGCCAGCTGCATTTTACTTCGACAGAAGAATATAGAAATAGAGTAATACAAATGGGTGAAGATCCCGATAGAGTTTTTAATGTTGGCGCAATAGGATTAGATAACATTATTAATCAACAGGTTTTAAGCAAGCAGGACTTAGAAAGGGATCTGGGAGTAACTTTTAAAAAATATAATTATCAGATTACATTTCATCCTGAAACACTGGCTGAAAAAAGCTCCAAAGAGCAATTTGAAGAACTTTTGACGGCTATAAAGCAGCAAAAAGACAGCCTGTTTATTTTTACTAAAGCTAATGCCGATTCGGATGGAAGAATTATAAACTTTATGATAGATGAATACGTGAAAAATAACCCCGATCATGCTATCGCGTTTGCTTCGTTAGGTTCGGTTAAATTTCTTTCTCTTCTAAAATGTTGTGACGCTATTGTTGGCAATAGCTCTAGTGGCATAATTGAAGCACCATCATTAGGTATTCAAACTATTAATATTGGCGACCGACAAAAAGGTAGGGTACAAGCATCAAGTGTAGTCAATTGCGAATCTAGCTCGTCGGCAATAATTCAGGCATTTGATCAAGTTAAGCAGTATAAAAAAGAGAATGTATCTTTAACAAACCCTTATGGTAGTGGAAATACAGCTGAAAAGATCTATTGCTTATTAAAAGAAAAACTAAACCAAAGATTTGAAGCTAAAGCTTTTTACGATAAATTATGAAAGAAATAGTAACAAGACATACCATTGATCATACCCAATCTGTTAGAGAAGCATTAATTAGGTTAGATGAAATTGCACCAGATTCAATCCTATTTGTTACTGATGGAGATAAAAAGCTGCTAGGATCACTAACCGACGGCGATTTACGAAGGGGTTTTATTAAAGGTCTTGATTTTTCTAATCATTTATTAGACTTTGTACAACCCACACCGGCCTGTTTAAAAGAGAATGCCGTTGATTTAAAAAAGATAGAAGAATATAGAAATAATGATTTTAAAGTACTCCCTATCGTAAACAGCTTAAATGTAATAGTTGATATATTGGTATTTAGTTTACAAAAGACACTGATACCTGCGGATGCTGTACTTATGGCGGGAGGCGAAGGGAAAAGATTAAGACCGTTAACAGAGAATACGCCTAAACCACTTTTGAAAGTTGGAGAAAAGCCTATTGTTGAATACAATATAGACAGATTGGTTAATTATGGTATTAAAAAAATTTCATTAAGTATCAATTATCTAGGAGAGCAAATTGAGTCGTATTTTGGTAATGGGCAATCTAAAGGGATTCAAATAGAGTATGTTCGAGAGACAGAACCTTTAGGCACTATCGGTTCTATTTTACTTGTAGAGAGTTTTAATCATGATGATATTATCGTAATGAACAGCGATTTGCTAACTAATATTGATTTTGCAGACTTCTTTAAAAGCTATCAAGAATCTGACGCAGATATGGCAGTAGCAGCAACAAGTTATCATGTAGATGTCCCCTATGCGGTGCTGGAAGTAGATGATGGAACAAATGTCAAGTCATTAAAAGAAAAGCCCAGATACACTTACTATTCAAATGCCGGGATATACATTATAAAAACTCGGTTACTGAACATGATTCCGAAAGATACATTTTTCGATATTACTGATTTGATGGACAGGGTGTTAGAAATGAATTTAAAGCTTATTACTTATCCAATCAATGGCTATTGGTTAGATATCGGAAAGCATGAAGATTTTAAAAAAGCGCAAGAGGATATTAAACATATAAAACTGTAAGTCATAGATGAAAACACTTTGTGTAATCCCAGCTCGAGGAGGGTCAAAAGGAGTGCCAGGCAAAAATATAAAGCCTTTAAATGGTAAACCTTTAATATGTTATTCTATTGATGTAGCGAGGAAAATATTAAATGATACTGATATATGCGTATCAACTGACGATGATGAGATAATTTCAGTTGTGGAAAGTTACGGCTTGAAAGTGCATTTTAAGAGGCCTGAGAATTTGTCGGACGATAACGCGGGAATGAATGAGGTGCTAATGCATGCGCTAGATTATTACAAACAGCAAGGGTTAAGCTATGATAACCTAATTTTATTACAGCCAACTTCTCCTTTCAGAAAAGAAGAGCAATTACGAGATATATTAGGAATGTACAATCCTAATATTGATATGGTGGTATCTGTAGCAGAATCTCATCAAAGCCCTTATTTCACTTTATTTGAAGAAACTGATGAAGGTTTCCTTAAAAAATCAAAAGATGGTTATTATCAGACAAGGCAACAAGCTCCAAAAGTATTTTACTATAATGGCTCTGTTTATTTAATTAATATTGATTCATTAAAACAAAAATCGATACACAGCTTTAATAAAATTGTTAAGTATTGCATGACCGATGTTTATTCAGTTGATATTGATACACCATTAGATTGGGCAATTTGTGAAACTATAATTAGACAAGGTTATATAATTATATGAAAACAGTAAGAATAATACCAAGATTAGATATTAAAGGGCCTAATTTGGTAAAAGGTATACATTTAGAAGGATTAAGGGTTTTAGGAAAGCCCGCAGACTTTGCAAAATATTATTATGAACAAGGTGCTGATGAATTAATGTTTATGGATGTCGTTGCATCACTTTACGGCAGAAATAGTCTTCAAGAAATAGTTTCAGAAACAGCTAAAAGTATTTTTATTCCAATTACTGTTGGAGGAGGGATTAGAACACTTAGTGACATTACTAATATGCTTCGAGCAGGAGCAGATAAAGTTTCTATTAATACAGCGGCTATTAACGACCCCTCTTTTATTAAGAAGGCATCGGAAGAATTTGGTTCTTCAACTATTGTAATAGCTATTGAGGCAATTAAAAATATCGACGGAAAATATTATGCTTTTACAGACAACGGGCGTGAACATACTGGAGTTGAGGTGGTAGAATGGGCTAAGAGGGTAGAAGACCTAGGCTGTGGAGAATTAGTTGTAACTTCTGTGGATAATGAAGGAACCGGAAAAGGTTTTAATGTTGATTTGATAAGCTCTATTGCTTCAGTAGTATCTATTCCGGTAATTGCTCATGGTGGCGCAGGTCAAAAAAGTGACGTAGAGTCATTGCTTGATGATGGAATAGTTGATGCCGTAGCAATCGCATCTGTTTTGCATTACGATACCATAAAATATTTAGAAGCAAATACAAATGACCAAGTAGAAGGAAATTTTGATTTTCTTAAAAGTGGACGACTATTTGGGAATTTTTCGACATTTAATTTAAAGGATTTAAAGGAATACCTTCATTTGAAAGACATATATTGTAGATAGAATAAGATGAAAAAGAAAACAGTTATTATTGACTACGGATTAGGCAATTTATATAGCATAGCACAAGCATGTGCGCATGTAGGAAGTACCCCTGTTATTACATCAGATCGCGAAGAGATTATTAATTCAGATTCAGTTATTTTACCGGGTGTTGGTGCCTTTAAAGTGGCAATGGACCATCTGAATGAAATGAATTTGACAAATACTATAGTAGAATTTGCTAATACAGGAAAACCACTCATGGGAGTTTGCTTAGGTATGCAGCTTTTATTTGAACAAAGCCAAGAATTTGGTGAACACGCAGGCTTGGGAATAATCCCGGGAGCCGTGAAAAGATTTCCTCAAGAATACAATCAAAATAAACTTAAGATACCCCATATTGGATGGAATAAACTATTTAAAAGTAACGTCGAATGGGAGAAAACTCCATTATCAGAAGTTGCTGAGACAGACTTTATGTACTTTGTACATTCCTATTATGCAGAACCGGCAGAGTTATTAAGTGTACTCACTTATACATATTATCAGGATTTTAAGTACTGTTCTTCTGTACAAAAAAATAACATTTTTGGATTTCAGTTTCACCCGGAAAAAAGTGGTGAAGCCGGATTGACTATTTATAAAAACTTTTTAAGCATTTAATTAATATGGAACATAAAAATACCCAACAGCGTTACAATCTTCCTACAGAAGTAAAGTATTGCGTAAAATGTACAATTTCAAATCAAAGACCACGCATCAGCTTCGATGAAAATGGTGTTTGTTCGGCCTGTAACTTTGCAGAATTTAAGCAAAATAAAATTAATTGGACGGAGAGAGAGCACGAACTGGTAACACTTTTAGATAAATTTAGAAGAAATGATGGTAAATATGATGTAATTGTACCATGCAGTGGAGGCAAGGACGCAGCTTACATAGCGCACGAGCTTAAACATAAATACGGAATGAATCCTCTTACCGTAACATGGGCACCGCATCTATACACCGATATCGGCTTTCAGAATTTGCATAACATGATAAGGGAAGGCAATTTAGCAAATGTATTGGGTACACCTGCTGGACAAACGCACAAAAAATTGACTAAACTATCATTTGAGATATTGGGCGATCCATTTCAACCATTTATTTATGGACAAACTAATTTTCCGCTTCAAGTAGCGGTGCAACATCAAGTCCCATTAATTATGTATGGAGAAAATGGGGAAGTAGAATATGGTGGAGACATGAAAAATGCATTTAATCCTAAAAGAGATTACAAAAGCGATCATAAGAAGCATTACTTTTCAGGCTTAGGACCAGAAGACTTGACAAAATATGGCGTTAGCGAAAAGGATCTCGTTCCTTATATGGCGCCATCCAATGAATCTTTGGATGCAATGGGCGCAGAAATACATTTTTATGGCTATTATAAGAAATGGGTTCCGCAAGAAAACTACTACTATTGCGTTGAAAATACAGGCTTTAAAGCCAATCCGGTAAGAAGTGAGGGAACTTACTCCAAATATGCATCTTTAGATGATCAAATAGATGGATTTCATTATTATTTAGCTTATGTTAAATTTGGATTAGGTAGATGTACTTCTGATACTGCACACGAAATTAGAGATGGACATATTACTAGAGAAGAAGGTGTGGCACTGGTTAATAAATTTGATGGTGAATTCCCAGCAAAATATTTCAAAACATTTTTAGAGTATTGCGACATTACCGAAGAATATTTTTGGGAAGTAGTTGACAGTTGGAGATCAGATCATCTTTGGTCTAAAGTTGATGGAAAGTGGGTGCTTAAACACCAAATCCCATTAATTTGATTTTGTAAGAATAATTGTGGAGCGAATTCTATTCAAGTTTGGTCGAATTGGATAATATGTTTCATTAGCGCTTTTAGTCATCTTTAGAATCTAGTAGTTTCAAGATTGCGATAGCATTGAAAATTCTGCTTACACTCCTTACCTTCATTAGTTGAACTTAATTGATTTAATCTACGCTCTCACAGAGTTAATATGTCAAAAAGTATCCTTTTAAAAAACACCATTATTTATTCTATAGGTGAAATTTTCCCTAAACTGGTTAGCTTTCTTTTATTGCCAATATTTACATCCTATTTATCGGAAGCAGATTATGGAATTATTAGTTATACGAATTCGGTGATGTTTTTTTTATTTGTATTTTCTGCGTTGGCATTAAATACATATTTGTTGAGGGAATTTTTTGAATGCAAAACTGAAGCTGAACAGAAAAGGCTAATTGGGAGTGTTTTTTTCACGATACTCGCAATTAATGTAATCATACTGATATTAGGGTATTTATTTGGTCCAACAATAATCAAGTACACTCATTTACAAATTCCTTTTTATCCTTTTTTCTCTCTTTTACTACTTAATAATTTCTGCGAAGCACTTTCTATTGTTCCATTGGTGGTATATCGTGTTCATGAGAATGCGTTAGCATATGTAATAATTAGTATTTTAAGAGCAATATTAATATTTGCATTCACTTATGCTTTCATCATACATCTAGATTTGGGCATATTAGGTAATTTTTATGGAAGACTTTTTGTTAATGCATTTTTTGTTCTTATTTATCTATATATTATTTTTAAAAACTCGATAATCAACATAGATTTCACAGCTATTCGTAAGAGTTTAGTCTTTTCTTTACCTTTAATTCCAGGTGCTATAGGTTATTTGTTAATGAATATGTCTGATCGTATAATTCTTGAGAGATACGTTTCTTTATCAGATATTGGAATTTATTCAGTGGCTTACACTTTAGCATATAGCTTAACAATCGTCATCCAAAGTGGATATCGATCTTTTGAGCCAGAGATTTACAGGAGATATGATTCCCCAGATTTTAATGAGTTCGTAGAGAACATTCATAAAGTTTATATGTTCGTAGTGTACTTCCTAGCATTGATGCTGGTTATTTTTGCTAAAGATGTACTTCAGGTTATGACTAAAGGAAATTTTATTCAAGGATATATACTCATTCCCTTAATTGTGATTGGCGTAATCGCTACCGCTCAAAATGCTATTTTAATTTCAATTGTGATATCTGAAAAAAATACTAAGCTAAGTGGTTTATCTACTGTAATTGGAGGTTTCATAAGCATAGGATTTAATCTTTTATTTATTCCGCAGTATGGAACATCCGCAGCCGCCTTAGCTTCTTCTATAGCTTATATTTCGATGAACGTGATTGTATTATCCAAAATGAAATTTAAAAGTTCAGTGATAAAATCAGATTTCCTTTCTTTTTTTCTATTTATTATTGTTGCAATTGTTATCACACTGATTTTTGGACATAAGGCAACTTCTTTCCTTACATTATGCCTTAAACTAATTATATCTGCTATAAGCTTTGTTTTTCTTTTTTTGATTTATCGTCTAAAAATAAGTGAGTTTAATTTTCTGCTAGCTTTTTTTACAAAACCGCGTAAAAACTCATGAAATCACTTATTGCCGTTCAAGGAACTGCTCAATTTATAACCGCTTACATTGCGTTTCTTTGGCATGAAGAAAAAATACTGAAAGAAAAAAGCGAGGCCGTATTGCTGGTTTACGACACGAGTGTGCCAGAAGATGAGGATTTGTTTAAAAATTCAATTCTAAGTATGGCATCAATACAAGAGTGGCATAAAATTGTTTTTATAAGTACGGAAGAAATGAAAAAGATCTCTTCCAATATATATGCCAAATGCATTTCTAAACTTGTCACAAAATTAGATGAAGCGAATTTTGATAATATATATATAGCGAGAGACTTCGGAAGTTTTGGAACTCAATTAATTATCAATTCCTATCCATCTTCCGTTAAGATTGAGTATGGAGATTCCTTTGGATTGATAGGTAATCAAGATGAATTGAAGATTACAATGGCAGTTTTCTTTAATAATCCATTGATGATTGCTAAAACAATAATTAAGCAACTTATTTATTTACAATTTCCTTCACGTTTTAATTTTGACCTGACTATTCTTAGTATTCCATTGATTTGGGATAGAAGATATTTGAAAGGTAAAAATATAGTTATCCCAGAAATGAAATTCGTAAGAAGTGTATTTTCCCGTTTAGCTAATCAATTTACTGATTTACAAATCTTTTGTGAGAGTTTGCTTTACACAAGCGAAGCGAAACCAAATGTGTACCTCCTAAGTAATTTATATAATTCTGGTTTCAGTACGATAAAAAATGAGGTAGATTTATATGAGGAAGTAATCTTTGAAACGGCAAAACCTGGGCAAACAATTATTCTCAAGAATCATCCCCGAGGTTCAAATATTATTATGCAGTCTTTGAAAGAGAGATTAAGCAAAAACTTTATTGTTTTATTAGTCGATGACGAAAGGTTTAAATTTTTACCGATTGAGCTTTGGGAAAAACTTTTTCAAAGAGCGATCATCTACCCTATTTTTTCTTCAAGTGTAATTAGCTTACGATATCTGTTTGCGACTAACGTAGTTATGTCACTTAATGATGAAAAGATATTTAGGTACATATTCCCTAATAAAGTTGCAGAAAGTATCCATAGTGAAGAAATGTGTCATGAAGCCTCCGACGCATTATTTAACTGGGATGAAAAATCTCCTCTTTGGATAAGGAAAGACACATAAAATGAAGATGAGAAAATTAAAAATGTTGTTTCTTAGGTTGAGAAATAAGCTAAAATATTTTTTACATAAGAATATTTCTTCAAAAGCTTACCTATCATCAAACGTACAAATTTTTGGGTTGGATAACATACTAATTCATGACGGTTGCGTTATAGGAGATAATACTCTGCTAACCGTCAACAACCGCAAAAATAATAATATTCAGTTAGTCTTGGGATATTATACTTACATTGGCCGGGATAATTTTTTTTCAGTTGGGAGATCAATCGTAATAGGGGACTATTGCATTTTTGGAAACAAATGCTCATTTATATGTAGTGATCATATTTTTAACACGCCCCTGTTGCCCTACGCTTTAACAGGTAATAGTTTCGAAAAGGCGATTAAGATTGGTGTAAATTGCTGGCTTGGACATGATGTTTGTATATTAGGAAACGTTACAATTGGTCATGGCTGTGTAATTGGAGCAAAGACATTAATAACTAAAGATATTCCGCCTTTCAGTATGGTGGTCGGAAATCCCGCCAAAATTATTAAAACTTTCAATTTTCAAAAAGACACGTGGGAAGAAGGTGCTAATTTCCAGCCTTCTATATATGATGACGAAGATATTTACCTTAGTTATCTTAATGAATTGCAAAAAAAACCGCCAATTAATTTATACTCCGCGTCATCAAAATATGGACATATATAGTGTGTCGTATGACCTGCAATAGTACTAAGTCGAAAAGAAAGAGGATTTTTATATCTACGAAATTAAATTAATAATTAATGAAAGTTTTGATAACAGGTGCGTATGGGTTTTTAGGACGTTATGCAGCTAGAGAATTTAAATTACAAGGATGTCACGTAATTGGGATAGGCCATGGTAGATGGTATCAAGAAGAGTTTATTAAATGGGGAATCGATGAATGGATAGAATCAACAATTACCTTCGAAGCATTAATTAACAGCAACCACATTTTTGACGTAATTGTTCATTGTGGAGGAAGCGGGTCTGTTGGATTCTCTAAAATTAATCCATTTGAAGACTTCCAAAAAAGCGTGCAAAGCACATTAGCAATCTTAGAATATATCCGGTTAAGATGTCCGGGTTGTAAGCTTATATACCCTTCCAGTGTATCCGTTCAGGGAAATTTGCCAGATATGCCCATTAAAGAAGATGTAATTGCTGATCCCATTTCACCATATGGGTTTCATAAAAAGATAGCAGAAGAATTATGTAAATCTTACACAATTAACTATGGATTGAAGGTAGGAGTCATTAGGTTCTTTTCTATCTACGGGGAGGGTTTACAAAAGCAGTTATTGTATGACGCATGCAAGAAAATTTTTTTTTCTGCGAAAGAAAAAGAAGTTATTTTCTTTGGTACTGGAAAAGAAACAAGGGATTGGATTTACGTTACAGATGCAGCTTCCCTTATCTATAAAATGGCAGTAAAGGTAGATAATTTTGATATTATAAATGGAGGTACTGCAATCAGAGTAGAAATTGCTGAAATTCTTGAAATGGTTAAAAAGGAATATGGATCTTCAGTACAAATAAAATTTGATGGAAGCGTTAGAGAAGGAGACCCTATTTATTTCTGGTCGGATATGAGCAAGGCGAAAAACTATGACTGGAAGCCAAGAATTTCATTAAGTGAAGGTATTAAGATGTATGTTAGATATTTTAAACAGTTATATAAATGATTAGAATAGGATTTCTGCTAAATTATCCAACTAGTTACAAAGGAGGAATAAACTATTTTAGAAATTTATTCTATGCAGTGAATGGTCATTTCAGTGAAGAGGTGGAAATCTTATTATTTGTTCCATCAAATCTAGCACAAGAATATGTAGACCTCTTTTCTCCTTTTGTGAAAATTATAAAGACGAAAGCTCTACAAAGAAAATCATCATTATGGTATTTAGACAAAGTTTCTGAAAAGTTAATCGGGGCTAATATCCTTTTGGATCAGTTAATGCAGAAATATAAAATAGACATAGTTAGCCACTCAAGTTTTGTGTCTAAAAAAGTAAAAACTATTAATTGGATAATGGATTTTCAACATTTTCATTTTCCTGAGTTGTATTCTCAAAAGGAAATTAATGCTGTGAATCGTGTGATGCAAAGAATTATCGAAAAAGGAGATGCAATATTTTTGAGTAGTTTTGGCGCATTAAAAGATTTTGAATCTAGATATGCAAAATTTTCAAAAAAAGTAAAGGTTTTGCATTTTGTTTGTCAGCCTTCAAAGGAGCTTAAAATAGTTTTGAATACAGAAGAGAGAGACAGGTTAGTTAAAAAATATGAGATAAATCGTCCTTTCTTCTATCTACCTAATCAATTTTGGGCACATAAAAATCATAAATTAGTTTTTGAAGCAGTATTGTCACTTAAGCAAAAAGGTTATGACCCCCTTTTAGTTACTTCCGGTCTGATGAGTGACTACAGAAGTAAGCGGGATCATATACAAGAATTAATAAATTTCGTTTCAAAAAATCATTTAAATAATAATATTTTGTTTTTGGGGCTAATCCCTTACGAGGATGTGTCTAATCTATTGGTTATGAGTGATTTGATTATTAATCCTTCTTATTTTGAAGGCTGGAGCTCAACAGTTGAAGAGGCTAAGACAATAGGTAAACATATTGCGTTATCAAATATTGATGTTCATTTAGAACAAAAACCTGAGTTTGGCATCTATTTTAATCCAGACAATGTAATTGAATTGACAGATATTTTGGTAAGAGTAATAGAAAAAAAATCCGATTTTCAGCAGAAAAGTTTAGATAGCTTACGGGAGAACCTTAATTTAAGGACGAAAGAATTTGCAAGCCAATATATAGAAACGATTAAAAAGGTGCTTAATTTTTAAATTGTTACTAAATGAAAGATGATATCTACGAGCAGTTGCTAATCGTTTTAGTTCTATATAAGATAGAGATGCTGAAATCCAAAACTTTTATAACGTTGAGGGATGAAATAGAGAAAAACAAAGTTGCAGTTTTAGTGTATGATAATAGCCCCCAGCCGCAAATCAACATACAAGGTAGTCATATTCACTATGTTTCTGATATATCAAATGGCGGCGTAAGTAAAGCTTACAATGCAGGCGCAAATCTTGCCTCTTTACTCAATAAAAAATATCTTTTGTTGACCGATCAAGATACTATATTCCCAAATAATGCATTAAAAACGTATATGGATGCTACAAGAAAGTTTAGTGCTCAAAAGCTATTTTCGCCGATATTGCTTTCTAATGGTGTTCCATATTCACCATGTAAATATTTATTTGATAGAGGATTTATTTGGGATGATGTAAGATCAGGAATTTTTAAATTACGTGGTAAAAACCTTTTGAATAGTGGTATTTTGGTAGAAAAGGACGTTTTTTTAGCTATTGGGGGGTACGATGAGAACATTAAATTATACTTTAGTGATTTTGATTTCGTTAATAGGTTAAAAACAAAAATTGATGAGTTTTATATAGTAGATGTTATTTGTCAGCATGAACTTTCGGATGCAACAAAATCAGATTTAAATTCTGCAAAATTCAGATTTAAACATTATGTGTTAGGAGGATATAGATGTTCTAAAGGTTTGTATAGTAAAATTTGTCAGTTTTTTTGGCTATTTCTTAGGGCGTTTAAACTCTCAATAAAATATAGAGATACAATATTCTTTTCGATTTTATTTGTAAAAAAGAAGGATGAAACTTAGGGAAGTTCTAATTGGCCTAATCACGATTTTGGTATTAGTTTTAGTAGTAGACCCTACAGATCTAATTTTTCATTTGAAAACGCCTTTGTTTCTGGTCATTCTTTTGGTTTTTTTATCGACTAAATTTACACAAACAATATCCTTAAATAGAGATGTCGTTCTCATAATCTTCACTTTTATCTCCATTCCCATGTGGGGTATTTCCGTAAGTTTAATACAAGGGACATTTGTTGACATGGAAATCGCGGCAGGGTTTTTAAAATCTTTTTTTTTAATTATCCTACTTTATATTGTATTTGATCAGCAAATTAAATTGGACTTAATATTGATTAAAGTCACAATTTTGATCCCTCTTATAATTATTCCTACATACCTAATATTATTGTATGATCAATCAGTATATTTTATAATATACGATTATTTATCAGTAGAAAAAAAAGTTGCCATGTTCTCACTAAGAAGTTATTTTGGACAGACGTTTATGATGTTGTACTATAAGACTTCCCCTTTACTCGTCTTTCCTCTTTCTTATTATTGGGATAAATTTTTAGCGTCCAAAAAAAGTATCTTTTTTTTTATTCTAGCGGCGATATTTGCATTTACCCTTTTTGTTTCTGGAACTAGGGCCAACGTAGTTGCTGCTATAATTGTTTTAGGATATCATATGTATGATAGAATCAAATCTCAAACGATGAGAATTTTCATGTCATCTGTTTTAGCAATATCTGTATTTTTTGGAGTGTTCTTATTGTTACAAATCTCAGTATCAACGGGCGAAGAATCTGCTGAAGTTAAAGCGGGACATTTTAGTTCATATGTTACACTATTTGAAGAGAAGCCACAATATCTTATTTGGGGACAAGGATTGGGTAGCTCTTTCTATTCTTCTGGAGCAGGACAATACTTAAGTCAATCTGAGTTAACCTATTTTGATTTAATTAGATTATTTGGCATTCCTATTTTCTCATTACTATTATTTTTGATAGTCTATCCGTTAATCATCCTGATGTTGAATAAAAAGATAACATCTAAAAACAAATACACATTAGTTGCATATCTAAGTTATTTGTTTATTGCTGGAACTAATCCCTTATTAATTAGTTCCACCGGAATTCTTGTAATAATAGTAATGTATTCCTTAATAAAACATGAGAGAGTTAGAATATAAGGTTTCTGTATGTATGGCAACTTATAATGGAGAGAAATATATTCTTCCACAATTAAAATCTATTCTTAGTCAATTATCCAAAGATGATGAAGTGATTATATCCGATGATTGTTCAACGGATCATACATTAGAAATGATTAAGTCATTAAATGATAGTCGGATTGTTATTTCGTCTGGAAAAAGATTTGCAAATCCAATATTTAATTTTGAGAATGCATTAAGGCAGGCTACTGGAAACTATATTTTCCTGTCGGATCAAGATGATATATGGGAAGATCATAAAGTATATACGCTTATAAATGAAATGAAGAAAGGAGCAGACTTAGTTATATCTGATTGCAAGATTGTAGATGAGAATCTAGAGTTGGTGCATCCGTCATATTTTCAATTTAATGGATCAAGACCAGGCATTTTGAAAAATATAATAAAAAACAGCTATATGGGTTGTTGTATGGCTTTTACGAAAAAACTCTTAGAAGAATGTCTTCCCTTCCCTTCTTATCTCCCTATGCATGATTCTTATCTCGGCTTAACCGCAGAAATGAAATTCAAAGTTTCATTTGTAAACGAGGCATTAATTTTGCATCGTAAACATCAGGGAAATGCATCTGCATCTGCAATAGGGAAAAGTAAATTCAGCGTATTTCAAAAAATTTCTTTTAGAATTAATTTATTAAAAGCCTTAATAAAGTGTTAAACAGAAATCTTAGTGCTTCTATTGTTCTATTTAATAATGATGATGAGCTTGTTTCAAAAACAAGCAGTAGCTTCTTAAATTTGGATAGAGAGTTTGTTTTATATTTGATTGATAACTCTGTATCAGATGTGTTGAGATATTTTTCAGAAAAAGAAAGGGTAGTTTATATCCACAACCCGTCCAACCCAGGCTTCGGTGCCGCACACAACATCGCAATAAAAAAAGCAATAGAGCTTGGAGCGAAGTATCATTTCATTATTAATCCAGATATTGAGATTAGCGAAGATGTTTTTACCCCAATGATTAACTTTATGGAGGCTAATCCGGAGGTGGGGATGATGATGCCGAAGATTTTAAATACTGATGGCTCAACTCAAAATTTGCCAAAACTGTTGCCCCATCCCTTTTGGATCTTTAGGAGAAAACTTAAAAAAATTGATCCATTCGGCGGTCAATTTATCGATAAATATGAATTAAGATCAGTACCTAAAAATCAAATCTATAACGTTCCAATTTTATCCGGTTGCTTTACCGTATTACGCCTTGAAGCAATAAAGGAGGTTGGGATGTACGACGAGAATTTTTTTATGTACTTTGAGGATTTTGATTTATCAAGAAGAATGCATCAAAAATACAAAACCGTCTATTTTCCAGAAGCTAAGGTGACCCATGGATATGAAGGCGGTGCTAATAAGAGTTTTAAGCTATTTAAAATCTTTGTACAATCAATGATAACCTATTTCAATAAATGGGGTTGGTTTTTCGATAAAGAAAGAAAACGCTTTAACGATGAGACTTTAGCGCAATTCAAATGAGTATAAAAGTCACCGGCTCCTCTGGTTTTGTAGGCCAAAATTTATTAGCGTATTTAAAAGCTACAGATATTGCTGCTATCAATCGTAAGCAATTGCAACGAGTTACGCCAGAGCATTTAAACGGTGCTTACGTCATTGTTCATTTGGCAGGCAAAGCCCATGATCTTAAAAAAACATCTTGTACAGACGAATACTATCAGGTCAATTACGAGCTCACCAAAAAACTCTATGATGCATTTTTAGAGTCTGATGCGAAGAAATTCATATTCATCAGTTCTGTGAAGGCCGTAGCTGATAGCGTTGTTGGCATATTAACTGAAGATGCTGTCCCCAATCCTCAAACAGCCTACGGGAAATCCAAGTTGATGGCAGAAGAATATATTCAAGCTCAAAAACTACCCGAAGATAAAAGCTATTACATATTGAGGCCTTGCATGATTCATGGGCCTGGAAATAAGGGTAATTTAAACTTGCTTTATAATGTAGTTCAAAAAGGAATTCCATATCCATTAGCGGCTTTCGAAAATAAGCGTTCATTTCTCAGCGTAGAAAATCTCTGTTTTGTAATAAAGCAGTTGATTAATAATCCGATAGCGTCAGGCGTATTCCATGTGGCGGATGACGAGTCGCTATCCACTAATAAAGTTGTTGAATTGTTGGCAAATGCCTCAAGCAAAAAAGCTAAACTTTTGAAAATTCCAGTAAAGATTGTAAGGACGATGGCCAAGTTGGGCGATTTATTTCGTCTTCCGCTTAATTCTGAAAGATTGCAAAAACTTACCGAAAGTTATCAGGTAAGCAACAAAAAGGTTGTTGATGCAATGAAAGTACCGCTGCCTTTATCAGCTATTGACGGCTTAACTAATACAGCTAAATCTTTTAATTCGGCTGCTCAGGTTTAAACTTTATAAATACATGTCTTATACTTCACTGATTTCTTACTTTATTTTGTTTATCGTATTGGAGCTGGTTTATTTCAAAATAGCAGATCGTTTCAATATCATCGATAAACCAAATCATCGGAGTTCGCACACAAGGGTTACTATACGTGGTGGTGGTGTCATTTTTCCTTTGTCAGTTTTAGCCTATGCCATACTACATGGTTTTGAAAACGTTTATTTCGTTATTGGCTTAATGGCTATCTCTACCATCAGTTTCTTGGACGACATTTTAACGCTGAATAACAAAATTAGATTAGGCATACATTTAACATCAGTATTATTGCTGTTCTTTCAATGGGATTTGTTCAGCATCAGTTGGTATTGGATACTCGCCGCCTTGATTTTTGTGATAGCTACGATCAACGCTTATAATTTTATGGATGGCATAAATGGCATTACCGGCGGATATAGCTTATTAACCATTATTACGTTGTATTACATTAACGAAAAGGTAACTCGCTTTACTTCTAGCGAACTTCTTTTAGTTGTCGGCCTGGCTTTATTAGTGTTTAACTTTTTTAACTTCCGGACAAAAGCAAAGTGTTTTGCTGGTGATGTAGGTAGCGTAAGCATCGCGTTTATTATTGTATTCTTCATTGGAGAGTTAATACTGACTACTCAAAATCTTTCGTATATCCTCTTATTACTAGTTTATGGCACCGACACCGCTTTTACAGTTCTTTTCAGAAAGATAAGACGAGAAAATATTTTCGAAGCACACCGTAGCCATTTTTATCAATATCTTTCTAATCAGTTAGGATACGCTCATATTTTGGTATCTTGTATTTATATATCGGCACAATTGCTAATCAATATATTATTATTGAGAATTGCGGTTACTGATATTTTGAGCGCATGTTGCTTATTAGCTTTGTGCATAGCGTTTTACTTATTTATTCGGTTTAAATTAGAAGGATTTAAAAAACTTTTAACGCCAAATGCAAGTTAGTTATGTTGATGGTAATTAATTATTGTTGTACCTTAGAAAAAATTATCCGCTTTGTTTGGTAAAATCAATATCGTACCCCGCTGGATTATCTTTCTGATAGATCTGGGAATTTGCTTGTTATCTTTAACTATTGCCTACGCCGTAAAGCTTAATTTAGTGCTTGCCAACGTAGATTTCGTTGAGTTTAGTAGAAATATATTGATTACTACCGTTATTAATGTTGTGGTGTTTTTTAACATTAAAACGTACGCTGGCATTATACGGTACACTAGTGCCCAGGATACTTTTAGAATTTTATTTGTCGTAATTATTAGTAATGGAGTTTTTTCTTTTATCAATTTCATTATTACTGCATTAGGCTATCATCCGTATATATCCACATCGGTATTAATTGTAAATTTACTTACTTCATTCCTCCTCCTGATTACTTATCGAGTACTGATTAAGTACTTCTTCATGTATATCAAAAATTTAAATTTAGATAAGCGTAAGGTAATCGTTTACGGTGCTGGAGAGGCAGGTTTGGCCACTAAGCGTACTTTCGATCATGATGGTAAGGTGAATAAAACTATCATCGCTTTTGTTGATGATGACGAAAGGAAAGTTGGCAAAGCCATTGATGGGATCAAAATTCTTAGTGCACAACGGCTCGAAGAACTAATACAGGAACATGAAGTTGACGAAGTAATTTTTGCATCTTACACCATTCCGACCGAAAAAAAGAATAAAATAGTTGATGTTTGTTTGGAGAATGATGTGGCTGTATTGAACATTCCCCCGGCGGACGCATGGGAAGGAGGAAAGCTTAATAAAGCGCAAATTCAGAACATTAATATCGAAGATTTGCTAAACAGAAAGCCTATTGAGATAGATGTTAAAGGGCTTCAGAAACAATTGAAAGACAAGCGGATACTAATTACCGGTGCTGCAGGCTCTATCGGTAGTGAAATTGTAAGACAGTTGCTTAATTTCGATGTAGGCCTAATCATTCTTTGCGATCAAGCTGAAACTGCACTTCACGATATTTACCTAGAACTAGAAGAGACACACAAGAATAATAATTTCCACGCTTTTATAGGCGATGTGACAGATGAAAAGCGGATGATTCACCTTTTCGAGATGTATAAGCCTCATTACGTTTATCATGCGGCAGCATATAAGCATGTGCCGTTGATGGAAGATAATCCTTCTGAAGCAATTAAAAACAACGTTTTCGGGACTAAAATGATCGCTGATTTGTCTGTGAAGTATGGTGTGCAAAAGTTTGTTATGGTATCCACAGATAAGGCGGTGAATCCTACCAATGTAATGGGAGCTTCTAAACGCATTGCCGAGATCTATGTGCAGTCACTTAATAACTCTTTGGCAAAAAGCGATTTTATTTTTAGCAACGGTTTGAGCTACATCAATGATTTGGAGGTAAAACCTATCACCAAATTCATTACAACACGATTTGGTAATGTGTTGGGTTCTAACGGTTCCGTTATTCCGAGGTTTAAACAGCAAATAGAAAAAGGTGGTCCTGTTACTGTAACACATCCAGAAATCACGCGATACTTTATGACCATACCTGAAGCATGTAGGTTGGTATTGGAAGCGGGCTGTATGGGCAAAGGAGGGGAGATTTACGTATTTGATATGGGTAAATCAGTAAAAATTGTCGAGTTGGCAAAGAAAATGATCCGTCTAGCCGGTTTAGTTCCTAATCAAGATATTAAAATCCAGTATTCAGGCTTGCGACCTGGAGAAAAGCTTTTTGAGGAATTGCTTAATGATAATGAAAATACAATGCCTACCCACCATGAAAAAATTATGATAGGTAGGGTTAGAGAATATGTTTTTTCTGAAATTGAGGCACAAATTTATACGCTTATAGGCCACGCCAATCTAAATGATGATAGGAAGGTGGTTTTAACGATGAAGAAGTTAGTAGTAGAATTTAAGAGCAAAAATTCGGTGTTTGAAGAGCTGGATGGTGTGATTAATGATTAATTTTACATGAGGAAATTATACATTTTTATGGCCATATTCGTGGCCTTTTTTGTTTTTAAGGCAAATAGCCAGCAAACGCAGTCCACTGCAAATCAATACATTTTGCATGACTATCAGTTATATCAGAAGCTGAACGGGTCTGTTTATGATACTAAATCAAAATTTCACTCTTCAATTAGGGGATTTTACGCAGACGACGATAAACTGAAGTCGGCTTACGATTCCTTAATGAACTTTGGCACGGATACGTTGAACAAACGTAGTTGGGTACACAGGAAGTTATTTCAAGAACATCTATTGCAATTTAAATCGGACGACTACCAGGTGTACGTCGACTTTTTAACTGATTTACAGTTCGGTAGAGATTTTAAAGGAGATCGCAGTACATGGTTGAATACCAGAGGTTTTCAAGTAGGAGGAAATATTGGTAGCAAATTTTCATTTTACTTAAATGGATTTGAAAACCAAGGGCGGTTTGCAAAATACGTGGATGATTTTATCGTAAATAACCAAGTGGTGCCTGGGCAAAGTTTTGGCAAGCTTGAAAAAGATACGAAGGATTGGTCTTATGCAACTGCATTGTTATCATACTCACCCAATAAGTACCTGAATTTAGCTTTAGGCTACGATAAAAATTTTATAGGTGACGGTTACCGGTCCATGTTGTTGTCTGATGTAGCTTCTAATTATTCATTTTTTAGGTTAAAAGCCACGCTTGGCAGTATCCAATATCAAACCATTTATGCTTATATGCTGGATCCTGGCGCACCTAAACTTACAATAGATAGGCGCTTGGGCGATAGGGCTAAGTGGATGGCGGCGCATTATCTCGACTGGAATGTAAGTAATAGGCTTTCTATCGGTTTTTTTCAAGCGGTAACATGGGCAGATGCAGAACCTGAGGGCAAAAGAGGTTTTGATTTTAATTATGTTCATCCATTTATTTTCCTTAGGCCAGTGGAGAGTTCGCAATTCTTTTCGCCCGATAAAATGCGACTTGGCCTTAATGTAAAGTATGAGTTGCTTGAGCGTACTGCGCTTTATGGACAATTCATGTTCGATGAGTTTACTGCAAAGGAATTTTTCGCTGGGAACGGATATTGGGCAAATAAATGGGCAGTGCAGCTTGGCCTAAGAGGTTCAAACTTATTTAAAGTGAAAGATCTTAATTATTTGGCCGAGTTTAATACAGCTCGTCCT
Organism: Pedobacter sp.; assembly: GCF_965249885.1. GTDB lineage: Bacteria > Bacteroidota > Bacteroidia > Sphingobacteriales > Sphingobacteriaceae > Pedobacter. Next base: position 2,379,886 of record NZ_OZ252254.1, read on the forward strand.
TATACGTATGCACATTTCGATCGCGTTTCTAATTACGCTGCTTTCAATCAGCCTTTAGCACACCCTTTTGGAGCCAATTTTAGAGAAATGCTTGGTTTGCTAAATTATAGTTTTAAACGCTTCGATTTTCAAGGACAAGCACTGTATGCCAATTATGGTTTAGATCCTACTGGAGCTAATTTTGGTAAAGATATCTTCAAAAGCTACAATTCTAAAAGTGTAGAGTACGGTAGCCACATAGGACAGGGCATTTCTACCGATTTGTTAATCTTTCAAGGCAAAGTTGCTTACCTTCTTAATCCAAAATACAATTTAAGACTAGAGTTGGGCGGCTTATTGAGGCAAGAAAAAAATAGCTTAGCTCAAAACAATACTGCAATGTTGACATTTGGTTTAAGAACTAGTTTCAGAAATCTGTACTACGATTTTTAAGGGCCAACGGGCTTTTTACAACCCATACGTTGCTTATAAAAAGTAGATGAGCTGATAGGTTTGCTATGACTTGTCGCTACAAAAATTAATTTGCTTATCTTGTATAATGTTTGCCTTAAAACGTTATACCGAAGATTTAGTTAATTTACTTTTTCCAGCCTTATGCAATGGTTGCGGAAAACTACTTTATCATGGAGAGCAATACATCTGTTCGCATTGCTTATTCGATTTACCCCTAACCGATTTTCATCTCTACGAAGATAACCCCGTAGCTAAGCAATTTTGGGGACGCTTGCCTTTATATGCTGCTACGGCCATGCTGTATTTTAAAAAAGGTACTAAAGTTCAAACGCTGATGCACAGCCTAAAATATAAAAACCAGACGGAAGTAGGAGTTAAGCTGGGGCAACTAATGGGAACGAAATTGAAAACCAATAAAGTATATGAAGATATCGATCTGATTATCCCCGTTCCTTTGCATCAAAAGAAACTTAAATTAAGAGGATACAACCAAAGTGAGTATATTGCAAAAGGTTTGGCCCAAGAGCTTGATTTGCCAATGGATGTCAGAAGTTTGTATAGAAATAAAGCTACCGAAAGTCAAACAAAAAAAGCCAGATATCACAGATATGAAAACATGCAAGAAGTATTTGGTGTTACTGAAATAAGTGAGTTAGCAGGCAAGCACATTTTGCTGGTTGATGATGTAATCACAACCGGGGCTACGCTTGAAGCGTGTGGAAATGTTTTGTTAGCTCAAGGGATTAGAAAATTAAGTATTGCTGCATTAGCCTTCGCTGAACAATGAAGAGTTTAAATTTACTTGTCATATTAACTTCAATTATCTTGTTCTTTGCGGCTTGCAATAAGGACGAAGAGATTACTTTTGATCCAAATGCAAAGCTGAGCTTTTCTACTGACAGCGTGCTTTTTGATACCGTTTTTACTTCAACTGGATCCACTATAAGGAGGTTTAAAATCTTCAATTATAATGATAAAGCTATCAATATTGACGAGATTAAGGTAGGCGGTGGAGCAAATTCTCCTTTCAGCATTAATGTAAATGGCCGGCAAATGGTTGATGGTAAAAATATCAAAATCAATGGTAAAGATTCTATCAACGTTTTGGTTAAGGTAAATGTTAATCCATCTGCAGAAAATCAGCCCTTCGTAGTACAAGATTCCATTTTGATGTTTTTCAATGGCAAGAGGGAAAAAATGCCACTTTTATGTTATGGACAAAACGCCATCTTCTTACGCAATACGATCATCACTAACAATACCACTTGGAATAGTAAATTACCTTATATCGTTTATAACTCCCTAACGGTTGCGGAAAATGCTACGCTTACCATAGCTGCTGGTAGTAAAATCCTTTTTCACAGCGGATCCACACTAAATGTTAAGGGAACGCTTGTAGCCAATGGCACTAAAACGGACACTATTTTATTCGCCAGTGATAGAACCGAACGTATTTACGAGGAGGAGCCGGGTCAATGGAATGGTATACATCTTTATAGCACTAGTAAAAATTCGGTAATTAACCATGCTACTATTAAAAATGGCATTGCCGGAATCACCGCCGACTCATTATCTACTAATAATAATCCAAAATTAGTGCTTGCCAACACCATAGTTAAAAATATGCAAGTAGTCGGTTTTTTGGGATATCATACGCATCTAGCAGCCTACAATAACTTATTTTACAATTGCGGACAATACTTAATTTATGGCGTTGGCGGAGGAAAGTACGATTTTGCCCAAAACACTTTTGCTGCTTTCAACTTCAATTTTGCAAGGCGTACCTCGGCTGTTTTTCTGTCCGATTTTATAAGCAATACGCAATACAATGCCTTAAATGTAACGCTTACCAACAGCATCGTTTGGGGTAGTTTGGAAGATGAACTTTTGATAGAGAAGAAGACTAATGCAGTTACTACAACAGACATCAAAAATAACCTGATTAAAACAGCTCAAGCGAGTTTCAGTGGAAATGGTAACATCGTTAACACCGATCCGCTGTTTCAAAATCCACGTCAAGGTAACTACAGGTTAAACGATGGCAGCCCAGTGATTAACAAAGGACTCAATCTAACAAGCCATCCCTATTTCACCAGATATTTAACGGAAGATATTAGGGCTGTAGCAAGAATATTCCCCTCTGAATTAGGGTGTTACGAAAAAAGATAATTTTTTTGATATTTCTGAAAACTTTTTAGATACGCTTCTCGTTTATTATATCGAGAGCGTTAATTTAGATGGTAAGGGTCGATCATTCCACTCGGAATATCGGCCCTTTACTTTTACCCCAGAAAGTTGGAGATCACTTTTTTAATCTCGCTTGGATTAAACGGTTTAAGTACATGATCATTCATGCCACTTTCTTTAAATTTGCTCTTTTCATTATCAAGGGTAGAGGCCGTAAGTGCTACGATGGGTAAGTTTTTGTAATATTCATCGTCCATCCCTCTAATAATTGTAGTGGTTTCAAAACCATTAATACCGGGCATTTGTATATCCATTAGTACTAAATCGTATTTTTTGGTAGTGATAGCTTCGATCGCTTTATATCCGTCCGATACAAAATCAATTTGCAGGCCCCAGGTAGTTAAAATTCGCTTAGCGATCAAGATGTTAATTTCATTGTCGTCAACCACCAATACTCGCTTACCTTCAAAAAGTATTTTTTTGGCTTTCTCGGTTTCCTGTATTCCGAAAGTTTTTTCAAAGTTGATGGTAAAAGAAAATGTAGTTCCTTTACCTTCCGAACTTTCCACCATTATTTCTGATTGATGCAGGTTTAACAATCGCTTGGTGATGGCTAGGCCCAGGCCAGTACCACCATATTTTCTAGAAATATCTGATTTGGCCTGGGTAAAAGTCTCGAAAATATATTCCTTTTTATCCGAAGGAATGCCTATACCATTATCCTTAACTTCAAATTTAACGCTGATTTGATTAGCAGTTTCATTCACAACACCAACTGTGAGTTCTACCAAGCCATGATCAGTGAACTTTATCGCATTACCCAACAAGTTCATCAAAATCTGATATAGTCGGGTTTTATCTGCTAGTATTAGTTCGGGTATGTTTTTATCGAAGTTGAATTGTAATTGATTAAACTGTTTGTTAGCGCTTACATATAAAGAGCTAATGATATCATTACATAAAACTTGAAGGTTAACTGGTGAAAATTCCAAGTGGAGATTTCCAGTTTCTATTTTAGTAAAGTCCAGTACATCATTAATGATGTTTAACAGATTCTCTCCCGAAAATTTAAGTATATTTAAATCATCAATTTGCGACGGTTTAGGATTGTTTTCTAGCAAAAGATGAGTCATCCCGATGATAGCGTTAAGAGGAGTCCTTATTTCATGACTCATTACCGATAAAAACATTTCCTTTGCCTCGCTAAGCTGCAATGCTTGTTCTTTAGCTAACAAAATGTCCTTTTCTACCTGTTTTCTTTCAGTGATATCTGCAATTAATTCAATGTAGCGCTCTACTATTCCTTTATCGTTAAGTATTGGCGTGTTAGCAACAGAAAGCCAAATTTTATTGTTGTTCTTTTTTTGTGCTAAAACCTCTATAGAGAAAGACTTTTTTCGTTCGGAGGCATTCCTAGCATCTAATACTACCTTTCTATCGGTTTCAGCGGTGGATAGTACGTCTCCCAACTTCTTCCCATAAAGTTCCTTTGCAGAATAGCCTATCAGCTTTTCCAGTGCCTCATTAACCCAAGTTATTTCCCCATTCTGATTACAAATGGAAACACCTGTATTTGTTTTGCTAGCTACCGTCGAAAGTACTTCCAGTTCCTGCTCTGCATTTTTTTTGTCGGTGATGTCAATAATAATCTCAATTTCGGTTTCAACACCGCCTTGAGGGCTTAAAACGATGGTGCTATAAATGGATAGCCATATTTTACTTCTATCTTTTCTATAAGCTAGTATATCTACTGTAAAAGATTTTTTATCCTTAATTAATTTTCTGGCATTTTCTATAACCGACCAATCTGTTTCAGGACCTCTAATTAAATCTCCTAAAGGCTTCCCTTGTATGTCTTCTAGTGTGAAGCCTGTTATGGATGTAAATGCATCATTAGCCCAACTTACGCGGTTATGCTCGTCGCTAATTACTACGCCGTTGTTTACCTTGCTAGCCACCAATGACAGATGGAGTAGTTCAGTGTCTATCCGCTTCTTTTCGGTGATATCTCTGCCGTGGCTAAACCATCTATCGCCTTTGGAGGCCATGCTCCAGCTCAGCCACTTTATATTTTTATTTTTGTCTATGACCCTAAAATCCAGAGAAAATAATTTTTGTCCATTCTTAAGGCCATCTTCAATGTATTTAATGATTCGAGGAACATCTTCTCTATAACAGAAGCTCCACATGCTTTTGCCCAGTACTTCGGTGATCTCGTAGCCAAGCATATTATATGCAGCCTGATTCGTAAAAAGAATGTCGCCGTTGCGATTTAAAATACAGTGGATTTCTGGGGATGCATCAAAAACGTTAATGAACTCTTCAGAGCGTTTTGTTTGAGCTTCCAATTGAAGGTTTTTTCGTCTAAGCGAAAGATGGGTGATGATCTGTTGGGAAAGCGTTTGAAGTGCTTCGGCCTGTGCCGGGTTCAAGAGTTTTTCCTCATCGTCCACCACACATAAACAACCGAGCGGAAATCCATCAGTATCAACTAAAGCCACGCTAGCATAGAAAATGATATTGTCTTGAGCTTGCAATAGTGGGCTGCCTTCAAAATCCTTGCTTAATCGGATGTTAGCCACCTGATAAAGTTCGCTACTGTACATCGCATACTGGCAAATGCTACCCAATCTAGCGAAGATCCGTTGCTTGGTAATTAAGCCGTGAGAAGCTTTGAAGACGATGTAGTCTTGGTCTACAAATGAAATGTAAGATTTTTTAGTAGACGCAATTTGAGCGGCGAGCTTAACCAGATTGTCCAGCTCATTATTTAAACCTTCTCCGAGTACATCATAAGAGTAGAGCGCCTGAATGCGCTGCTCCTCGGCTTCTGCACTTAGAGAAGGTGTATTTAACATGATAAAGTAATTAAAAGGTAATTTATTTTACCTAATATAACTATTTATAAAGAGGGAAACGACTTACCAGCGATTGAACTTTTTCTTTTACATTGTTTAGCACAGTATCGTTCTCCGGATTCGTCACCACTTCATCAATTAAATCAACAATTTCTGCCATTTCACTTTCTTTAAAACCTCTTGAAGTGATAGCAGCGGTTCCAACTCTGAACCCAGAAGTTACAAACGGCGATTTGTCGTCAAAAGGAACCATGTTTTTATTCACGGTTATATCGGCTTTGCCTAAGGCTTCTTCCGCTAATTTTCCAGTGATGTTTTTATTCCTAAGATCAATTAACATCAGGTGATTATCTGTACCACCAGAGATAATGCCATAACCTTTGGCTACAAATGCCTTTGCCATTGCTTGCGCATTTGCACCAACTTGCTTAATGTAATCTCCATATTCATCAGTTAAAGCTTCGCCAAAAGCAATTGCTTTAGCAGCAATAATATGCTCTAAAGGGCCACCTTGGGTTCCAGGGAAAACGGCCATATCTAGAAGGTTCGACATCATTCTTGTTTCGCCTTTTGGTGTTTTTAAACCAAATGGATTTTCAAAATCCTGTCCCATCATAATCATACCTCCACGTGGACCTCTCAACGTTTTGTGGGTAGTTGTAGTAACTATGTGGCAGTGTGGCAGTGGGTTGTTCAACAATCCTTTAGCAATAAAGCCAGCTGGATGTGAAATATCTGCCAAAACAAGAGCGCCAATTTGATCAGCTACCTTACGAATAAAAGCATAATCCCATTCTCTAGAGTAAGCAGATGCCCCGCAAATGATCAATTTTGGTTTTTCTGCTAATGCTACTTCTTCCAATTTAGCGTAATCAATTAACCCATCTTCTTTTTTTACGCCATAAAACAAAGGTTGATACAATTTTCCAGAGAAATTTACCGGAGAACCGTGGGTTAAGTGCCCACCATGCGACAAATCGAAGCCTAAAATTTTATCTCCAGGTTGGATAACAGCCAACATTACCGCTGCGTTAGCCTGTGCACCAGAGTGAGGTTGTACGTTCACCCAAGCGGCACCAAAAAGTTTTTTTGCTCTTTCAATAGCGATGTTCTCAATCTCATCTACTACTTGGCAACCCCCATAGTAACGTTTTCCTGGCAAGCCTTCGGCATATTTGTTAGTCAGCACTGAACCTGCCGCCTCCATTACCTGTTTGCTTACAAAATTTTCTGAAGCAATAAGCTCCAGTCCGTGCTCTTGTCTGTCTAGTTCTTTGTCAATTAAATCGAAAACTAAAGTATCTCTGTTCATTATTGGAATTATGTATTTTCGGTAAAAATACTCAAATAATTAGGTATTACAATGAATAGTTGTGCATAACTAAGTCATTCTCATTAACATTGAAAAAATAAGGCAGTTAATTTGAAATAATTATTACTAAAATTATTAAACAAAATGCCGTAATTTGTGCTTTTATAACATTACATGGAAGTAAAAACAGGGCCATTATTATCTACGATAAATTACCCAGCTGATTTAAAGAAGTACAGTGAGCAGGAGCTGGAGCAAATTTGTCAGGAGTTACGTCAATATATTATTGATGTTGTGAGTGTTAACGGCGGCCATTTCGGTGCTAGTCTTGGTGTGGTTGAGCTTACTGTAGCTTTACATTATGCACTAAATACCCCTTACGATAAATTGATTTGGGACGTAGGACACCAAGCTTACGGGCACAAAATTTTGACCGGCAGAAGAGGCCAGTTTCATACGAACAGGATTATCAATGGCATTAGCGGTTTCCCTAAAATTAGTGAAAGCGAATATGATACTTTTGGCGTTGGTCACTCTTCCACTTCTATTTCGGCTGCCCTGGGAATGGCAGTAGCTTCCCACTACAAAGGCGAAAAAGATCGGCAACATGTAGCTGTTATAGGTGACGGAGCCATGACTGCAGGATTAGCTTTTGAGGGCTTAAATCATGCAGGTATCGAAAAATCTAACGTTTTAGTGATCTTGAATGACAATTGCATGTCTATCGATCCTAACGTTGGTGCTTTAAAGGAATACTTAACAAGCATCACCACTTCAAAATCATACAATCGTTTTAGGGATGATGTGTTTAATGTGTTGACCAAGCTGTCGGAACTTGGCCCTAACGCACAGAAATATGTAAAGAAAATTCAAAAGAGCATTAAAGGCACACTTTTGAAGCAAAGTAATTTGTTTGAAGCTTTAAATTTCAGGTATTTTGGCCCGGTTGACGGACACGATGTTAAACGTTTAGCCGCTATTATAAAAGACTTAAAAGATATTCCTGGTCCTAAACTATTACACTGCGTAACAGTTAAAGGAAAGGGATTTGCCTTGGCAGAAAAAGATCAAACTAAGTGGCATGCGCCAGGTCTTTTCGATAAAATTACCGGAGAGATTAAAAAACCAGTAATTGACAAACCACAACCTCCTAAATATCAGGATGTATTTGGACATACGATGGTGGAGCTGGCCGAAGCGAACAAGAAAATAGTAGGAATTACGCCTGCCATGCCTTCTGGGTGCTCATTGAATATCATGATGAAAGCCATGCCTGAGAGAGCGTTTGATGTAGGGATTGCAGAACAGCATGCGGTTACATTTTCCGCAGGTTTAGCTACACAAGGACTAGTTCCTTTTTGTAATATTTATTCCAGCTTTATGCAAAGAGCCTACGATCAGGTAATACATGACGTAGCGATACAAAACTTAAACGTAGTTTTTTGCTTAGATAGGGCAGGCTTAGCAGGGGCAGATGGCGCCACACACCACGGAGCTTATGATCTCGCTTTTATGCGTTGTATTCCAAACATGGTGGTGGCATCGCCAATGAATGAAGAGGAACTTCGTAACATGATGTATACCGCCCAGCAAGAGAATATGGGACCATTTACTATTCGATATCCCCGTGGAAATGGGGTGCTGCCAGATTGGAAGCGACCATTAAAGACATTGGAAGTAGGTAAAGGGCGTAAGGTTTGCGATGGTGAAGATGTAGCTATTTTAACGATAGGTCATGTAGGGAACTTTGCCGTTGAAGCTTGCAAAGAGCTAACTAGCGATGGAATTACTCCAGCGCATTATGACTTACGTTTTGTAAAACCCCTAGACGAAGCATTATTGCATGAGGTATTTGCACGTTTTAGCAACGTAGTTACAGTAGAAGATGGATGTTTGCAAGGCGGAATGGGCAGTGCGGTGCTAGAATTTATGGCCGACCATAATTACAAAGCAAATGTTATTAGGCTTGGTATTCCAGACGAGGTAGTAGAACATGGCGAACAGCCAGAGCTATGGGCTTTATGCGGTTATGATACTTCGGCAATTATTTCTGCGGTAAAAAAAATGGCAGTAAGTAGACCTACTAAAATTATGGCTTCTTAGCCTTATTCAATCATCCGTAAAGGAAAAAGCTTTTAAACAGGTAAAGTTGGAAAAGAGTTCTAAAATTTTTGTGGCAGGCCATCGAGGAATGGTGGGGTCTGCTATTTATCGTAAACTTCAAAAAGAGGGTTACTCAAATATCATTACCAAAACTTCTAGTGAACTAGATTTAAGAAATCAACAAGCGGTTGCAGATTTTTTTGCTTCAGAAAAACCTGATTATGTTTTTTTAGCGGCTGCGAAAGTGGGCGGTATTGTAGCTAACAATACTTATAGAGCCGATTTTTTGTATGAAAATTTAGCTATCCAAAACAATGTGATCCATCAATCATACCTTAATGGCGTTAAAAAATTGATGTTTTTAGGCTCAAGCTGTATTTATCCTAAAATGGCTCCACAACCTTTAAAGGAAGAATATTTATTGACGGGTTTATTGGAACCAACTAATGAGCCCTATGCTATTGCCAAAATCGCTGGCATTAAGATGTGCGATGCGTATAGAGATCAATACGGATGCAATTTCATTTCGGTGATGCCAACTAATTTGTATGGATTAAATGATAATTATCACCCTGAAAATTCGCATGTATTGCCTTCGTTAATTAGAAAGTTTGATGAAGCAAAAAGTAATGGTAGCAAGGAGGTAGTAATTTGGGGGACTGGATCGCCCATGCGTGAGTTTTTGTATGCCGATGACTTGGCCGATGCTTGCTACTATCTGATGGAAAATTATAGTGAACCTAATTTGATCAATATCGGTACGGGCGAAGATCTTACCATTAAAGACATAGCTTTAGCCGTTAAAAAAACCGTTGGATTTGAAGGTCAATTGGTATTTGATACCTCTAAGCCAGACGGAACCCCACGAAAGTTGATGGACGTTTCCAAACTACATAATTTAGGTTGGAAGCATCGGATTGAACTGGAAGAAGGCTTGAAGCTTGCTTATGCGGATTATTTGAGTAAGAAATAGCAGTTTCTAATAGTTTATATTCCTATGAATATAAACTAGTTCTTTTCTTTCACCGCTAGTTGTCCGCAAGCCGCATCGATATCCTTACCACGGCTACGACGGATATTAGTGGTAATGCCTTGCTTTTTTAGGTAACTGGCAAAAGCATCAATTTTATCACCTTCGGCATTAATAAAATCCGCAAATTGGATCGGGTTATACTCAATAAGGTTTACCTTACAAGGAACGTGCTTACAGAATTTGGCTAATTCCATGGCATCCTGTATTTCGTCATTAAAATTATTGAAAACGATGTACTCGTAAGTGACAGGATTTTTCGTTTTTTGGAAATAATATTTTAGCGCTTCGGCCAATGCTTTTAAAGAATTATGCTCTGTAATTGGCATAATTTCGTGACGTTTTTGGTCGTTAGCTGCATGTAGCGACAGTGCTAAGTTGAATTTTACACCATCATCGCCCAGCTTTTTGATCATCTTCGCTATACCAGCGGTAGAAACAGTGATACGTTTATACGACATATTTAAGCCATCTGGAGCCGTAATGCGTTCAATAGATTTTAGTACGTTGGCATAATTAAGCAACGGCTCGCCCATACCCATGTACACGATATTGGTTAGCGGAATGTTGTAATTCTTCTTCGCCTGTTGGTCAATCAACACTACTTGGTCGTAAATTTCATCAGCGTTTAAATTACGCACACGATCCATGTAGCCAGTGGCGCAAAACTTACACGTTAAACTGCAGCCCACTTGCGAACTTACACAAGCAGTCATTCGCTCTTCCGTTGGAATTAGTACACCCTCTACAATGTTTCCATCATGCAATCGGAATGCATTTTTAATGGTATGGTCGTTGCTAAATTGCGCATTGCTAATTTCCACCGTATTGATCGTATAGCCTTCAGTCAATTTTTTACGAAGGTCTTTTGACAGATTGCTCATCTCGTCAAAATTACGGGCAGATTTTTCCCAAAGCCACTGATAGACTTGCTTAGCCCTAAATGCAGGTTCGCCCATAGCTGCAAAATGTTGGGCCAACTGTTCGAGGCTTAATGAACGGATGTCTATCTTTTTAGTACTTTGCATTATTATTTATCGTTATAATGACCCATTGCAGAGATGATATAGACAAATACAATATCCTCCTCAACTCTATAAATTGATCTATCCTTCTTGTTTATTCTTCTTGACCAATATCCGGAAAGATCGTTACGTAGAAGTTCTGGTTTGCCAGTACCTGTGTACGAATGCTCCGAAAGTTCGGCAACTATTTGATTTATTTTCTTAATTGAAGCTGTATCGCCCGATTTGAAGTGTTTTCGGAAATGCTCATCTGCTAACTTCTCTATTTTAACCCTAAACTTTCCCATACATTATTTGGGTCTACTTCTTTAAATTCCCCTCTTTTCTCAGCATCCTTAATCATCTTTAAGAAGGCAGGATCATATTTTTCATCTTCTTTTTTCTCAAAAGGAATTTTCAAAGCCTTAGCTATCGCTTTAAGGGCGGCTAGTTGTTCTTTGTTGGCAGGGTGCATTACTAGTGTTTCCATTTTCAAGATTTGATATTGAATAACAAAATTGAATCTACAAAGTTACTTAAAAAGATTGAGGCTTCGAAAACCTAATTCCGAAGCCTCTACTATGAAACTTTAACTATGAAATTCGATTTAAGCTTTCACGTTTTGATCGTTAGCTTCTATGGTTGGAGCGTCAGGTTTATCTTCGCCTTTTAAATAAGTAGGTAAGTTTAAACCCGCCATATTAAAAAGATCATTTAAAGGTGGCACAGTTTTCATCATTCCCGATACAAAATTAGCAGTAGATCCGTTGCCATTTTCGCCGTTAGCAGCACCCGAATCCCAAACGGTAATTTTATCAATTTTGATGTTTTTAACCGCTTCTACTTGTGTTTTAACCAACTCAGGTAATTTCTCAATTAACAATAGCTGGAAAGCCTTGGTAGGGTCGCCACCAGCAGCGGCAACAACTTCACGATAGCCTTCGGCTTGTTTAGTCAAAATTTCAAATAAACCTTTTGCTTCCGCTTCCATTTTGGCATAAATCGCATCGGCTTCACCTTTTGCGTTCTCTCTAATGGTTTCCGCATCAGCTTGAGCCTGTATAATGGCTCTTTGTTTAGCGATTTCTGCAGGTACAACAATGTTTGCGATTTGTGTTGCTCTTTCTCTTTCAGAACGAGCTTCCTCTGCTTTCTGCTCGGCTAAATAAGACGCCTCTAAAGCTTTTGCTTGTTGAACTTTTTCTGCAGCAACAGCAATTTTTAAAGCTTCTGCTTCTTTCTCGCGACGTAAAGCATCAGAGCTTGCGATCTCGATTTTTGCTTCATTTTCTCCTTTTACAGCAATTGCATTTGCTTCCGAGGTTTTAATACGGGTATCTCTTTCTGCTTCCGCTTTACCAATAGCTTCATCTTTAAAAGCCGATGCAATGCTAATTTCCCTATCTTTTTGGGTAATGGCGATTTTCACATCACGCTCACGTTGCGTTTCTGCAATCTGCACATCTTTTTCCCTATCGGCGATGGCCTTACCAGTTTCACCAATTTTAGTTTGTTCAGCAACGCTGATGATGGCTTCGTTAATAGCTTTTGCTGCTGCCTCTTTACCTAGCGCTTCGATATAGCCGGATTCATCCTTGATATCGGTTACGTTTACGTTGATCAGTTTCAAACCGATTTTCTTTAACTCGGTATCTACGTTTTTAGAAATGTTATCTAAAAATTTATCGCGATCAGAGTTGATTTCCTCGATAGTCATAGTGGCAATCACCAAACGCAACTGACCAAACAAAATATCTTTTGACAGCTCTTGGATATCGGAAGGATTTAAGCCTAGCAAACGCTCTGCCGCATTATTCATGCTCTCTGGTTCGGTTGAAACTGCAATCGTAAATCTACAAGGTACATCAACCCTAATATTTTGCTTACTTAATGCGTTAACTAAATTGGCTTCGATAGAGATTGGCTTTAAATCCAGATAAGCAAAATCTTGAATTACTGGCCAAATAAAAGCACCGCCGCCGTGTATACATTTGGCAGATGTGCCACCAGTTTTCCCGTAGATTACTAAAATTTTATCAGATGGACAGCGTTTATAACGAGCTATCAAAGCAGATATGGTCACAAAAATGACGATAACTGCAATTAAAATTACGGTAATAGGCGATTGTAAGAGGTTTTCCATGTTATAATTTTTCTACTAATACTAAGTTGTTACTTTCAATTTTGATGATTTTTATGGTTGAGCCGCTAGCTATTTGCTCATTATTGGTGATGGCATCAATTTCGCGGAAAGTACCGTTCACACTCACTTGAATTTTTCCAGTACCACTTCTGTTTTCGGGAATGCGGAGGTAAACAGAACCGGTTTTATGCAGTACTGACTGGATTTTAAATGAATTGTCTTCGGCTAACTTTTGTAGTTGTTTGATTACTGCAAAGAAGATGAGGATGAACAAAACTCCCACCACTACAGATAATATGACCAAAATTGGTCGATTGTCAATTAGGCCATAAAAAGAAATGCCCGTCCAACTAAAGCCTAGCAGAAAATTGATTAGGTTTCTGAAAGTGAATAATTGAAATGGTGCCTCAACTCCGTCTAAATCACCATCAAAATCAGCGTGAACTCCATCGCCAGTATCGCTGCCAATAAAGGTCATTACAGTTTGAATTAAAAAGATGAGGCTTACGGGTAGGGCCAAATACCAAAATACCCTTAGTAAGGGTTCGAGATTGTGTAGTGCGTCCATAGATTTGTTCGGTTACTTATCTCGCTAATATAACGAAAAAAGTAGATTTTTTGAACAAAAACGCAATAATCGTACTCTAATTAGTTGTTTTGATTATCTCACCCTGCCTTTAGGCTTATGATTTTTATGAGCAGCTTTATGACTCCCTTTGTTGTTTTTAGAACTTGGCTTTGCGGCTGTTTTAGAATGGTTTTTGTTCCTTCTATCCGCATTTGTTTTTGCACTAAACGCCCTTTGTTTGCTAAATTCCTTCGCCGCTTTAATGGCGGATGTTTTTGAAGATTCTACTTCAGAGCTTGAGCTTGAAAGCAGTTCATAAAGTTTGCTGAGCTCCTCGTCTTCTAGTTCACGCCAATCGCCTACGGCAAGGCCTTTTAACTTGATGTGCATGATACGCACTCTTTCCAGTTTAGTTACCTCAAAGCCAAAATGTTCGCACATGCGGCGTATTTGTCTGTTCAAACCTTGTATCAAGGTGATTCTAAAAACATGACTGCCTTCTTTTTTAACTTTACATTTCTTAGTCATTACACCTAAAATGGGGACGCCTTTTCCCATATCTGTAATGAATTCGTCAGTAACAGGCTTATCTACAGTCACTAGATATTCTTTCTCATGGTTATTTCCGGCTCGTAAAATTTTATTCACCAAATCGCCATTGTTGGTTAAGAAGATAAGGCCTTGCGAATCTTTATCTAGCCTACCGATGGGAAAAACACGTTCGCTGTAATTTACATGGTCTACAATGTTGTCTTTTACGCCACTCTCGGTGGTGCTGGTAACACCTATAGGCTTGTTGTAAGCCAAAATTACAGTGCTATTGCCCTCACGTGCTTCTATTTTCTGTCCGTTTACACTTACTACATCGCCTGGAGCTACTTTGTCGCCCACTTTAGCACGCTTGCCGTTGATAAATACCTGACCTAGTTCAATGTATTTGTCGGCAGCTCGCCTTGAGCATAGGCCGCTTTCACTGATATATTTATTTAAACGTGTAGAAAAATCCATAAAGAGAATTGGTAATTGTTGCAAATTAACCAATTCTAAATTAAACCCGCTTACGAAGTGGATAGATAAGTAACAAATTACTTCGCAGCGGGCTGTCGACTAAAACTTTTGTTCGTCGGCGCTTGGTCCGTAAGATCCTGGAATTGGGATGTTTAATAAGCGAAGATAAACTCCTAGCTGCGCCCTGTGATGGATGGTTTGACTTAGTGCCACTCTAATGATACCGTATTTGGTCATTTCAGCATGGATGTGGTCGCCTGTGCGCAAAATCCACGGCTGTTCTAGAAACGCTTCTTCTACTTCTGATAAACTTGCTAAGCTTTCGCTCAAGCCTTTGTCTAGTACAGCAATAAGCTCGTCGTTATTTTCAACCTTAACGGGGTTATATGGAGCAGTAGCGAAATCCAATTCATCTGTGGTGACGCCCAGTTTTGGCCAATTCATTAAATCTGCAATGTGTGTGGCCAAGTCCATCATTTTCATGCTTTTTTCATGTGGTGCGTAATCGGGTTTGTCAAAAGGAACTAAGGCTAAAAATTTGCGAGTTGTCACTGCCTCTTGGGTTAATTCGTGTTGAAGTAATTTGATGATGTCCATAATTTTATTTGTTTATACAACAAAGTTGGGATGGACTAATGACAACCCTATGGCAGTGCGTTTTTTGGTGATGATTTTTTTATTTTTTTAACCATATAAGGCATATAAGAATATGTAAGTTTTTAGATTTTCCCTCTGCCTATTAGTGTGCTTAGGTTTTTCAGAAAATGATTATAACGCGTAAGGACATGTAAGTTTTTAGATTTTCCCTCTGTTTCTTAAGTGTGCTTAGGTGGCTTAGGTGTTTCAAAAAATTATTAAAGCTTAATAATCAACAGGAAGTTGTTTCATATATTCATTAATGCTGATGTGGGTGGCAATAGTGAACGGTGATGACAAGCACTGCAAGTGCAATATATTATTCACCTTAAAATCTCGATAAGCTCCGCGTAGGTGACAATAACCAATTAGGTGCCATGAAAATGCGTAAAATATCAGCCCAATAGGTTCCAGTTGTCTTTCGCTTATTTCTTCCTTATAATTTTTGTATTTAATTGAAATAACTGCTTTTTCAGCGATAGCATTTTGTAAAACAGATAAATATTCGGCATCGCTTTGCAGTCGTTTGGGGAGTTGCAACCTGATGTTTTCATTCAGCTTTTCCAAAGTATCTTTTTGACTGCTTTTTAGCACGTTTTTAACTTTATCTAAGGCGGTATGATAATGTTGTCGGATAGATTTATCTGCAAAACCTTCAATAAAACGCTCCATCATGAGCAGTGCGCTTGCCTCATCCGTATTAAACGAAACAGGAGGTAAAAAATAGCCTTGTACAATAAAATAACCTTTGTTTGCTTCGAAACTGAGCGGTATACCTTGTTCTGCTAGCGCCTTGATATCCCTGTAAACTGTTCTTACGCTAATTTCAAATCTGTCTGCAATGTGATCAGCGCTGACATACTTTTTAGATTGTAAGAGCACTAAAATGCCAAAAAGCCGATCAATTCTATTCATAAAACAAATATAAAAGGAACGATAATGCTACAAAAAAAATACGCAAACTAAATCGTTTCGGTGCGTGTTTTGTTGTAGCACAGCATTGTCATGTCAAAAAATACATTAGCCAAACCTCAAAAACGCTTTTTTACCGCTACCAAAGGTAAGGTTGTGATCGGATTTCTGTTCGCGGGGTTTGCCCTATTAATGGCTTGGGGTGTAAGTAGATTTGTATTTGGTGAGATATTAGGCACGGTGGAAAAGATATCTACTCCCAATGCAAAACTGAGATTGGTAAATAAACTCTCTAGCCAGATTGCTTCTTTAGATCAAGTGCAAAGGGAGCCAAAAAATAACGTTACCTTTTTTGCTGCTACTCAAAAACTAGCGAGAACAATTGATACCCTTAGCGGACTTTACAATAATGATGAGAATCAGTTGAAACGTTTAAGACGATTGAAACAACTATTGGCCGACAGAGATCGACAGTTCTTAGCGTACCTAGAAGTAAAGGAAAATTTGGTGAATACCCAGTCGTTTTCCGACGAGGTGAAAAAACTTAATGATTTGCTGGCACAAAGAAGTAGGGAAGCGGACAGTGCCGTGTTTACCACTCAAACTTCTACCTCTACCACAACAGTAGCGCCGGAAGAAGAACAACGTTCGAGAGGATTTTTAAGCAGGTTGTTTGGTAAAAAGAAAGCGGAAGTTTATAAAATCATTAACGAAGAATATAAAGTTAAAAAGGATACCCTTAATCCGGTTGTGGAAGATAGCGTGATGCGCAATGTTGAAGCAGCGTTAAACACGATAGAACTAGAGCAGAAGCAAAAAAGTAATCGTTTTTTGAAAAGGGAGGCTGAGCTGGCAAGTTCGAGCAATGCTTTAACAAAACAAATGCTGAACGTATTGCGAGAAGTGGAAAATGAGGCTTTGTTACAAGTTGATCAAGATGGGGAGCAGGCAAAAGTGATGGTCAGTGAGGGGGTGGAGCAAATCAAAATCATCATTATCGTATTTTTTGTAATAACCTTGATTTTGGGCTCGCTCATTTTAATCGATATCAGTAAAAATAACCGTTACCGATTGGCATTGGAGAAAGCGAAAGAGGAGGCAGAATATCACGCTAGGGCTAAACAACGTTTTCTTTCGAACATGAGCCACGAAATAAGGACACCCTTGCAGGCAATTTTGGGCTACGCGGAGTTTATTTCTAAACAGCAACAGCCTGATCGGCAGCACGTAGATGCCATACACCGATCATCGGTACATTTACTGCAAATTGTTAATGAAGTGCTCGATTACAACCGTATTACTTCTGGAGAATTTACCTTTAAACAGGATAATTTCAACTTGCGTACCCTGTTAAACGAAGTGATCGATGCGATGATGCCGTTAGCCGAAAAAAAGCATATTCAATTGTTGAGCGATTTTAATTTGGAAGAGCAACAGTGGGTAAACGGCGATGCTTTCAGGTTGAAGCAAGTACTGTATAATTTGATAGGCAACGCTATTAAATTTACCAATGATGGTTACGTGAAACTATTGGCGGATTGCAAGCAAAAAGATGATGCCGTACATTGCTATTTCGCTGTGGAAGATACAGGTTTAGGACTTTCTGAAGACGACCAAGAAAGAGTTTTTAAGGAATTTGAACAAGCTAGCGACATTGCTCAACAAGCGATGAACCAAAATGGTACCGGCTTAGGTTTGGCCATCGTTAAAACGTTAGTTGATGCGCAAAGCGGAAGAATCAACGTAAAAAGTAAATTAGGTAGTGGCAGCACGTTTATGGTTTATCTTCCTTACAAAAAAGCCAAAGTGTCAATCAGTAAAGACACCTTAAATGTAAAACAACAATTGGATAGAACTAAAGCGGTTTGGGTAATTGATGATGATAAGTTGATTTTACAGTTGTGCGAGCTGATATTTGGTGTAAATGGAATTCCTTTTAGGGTATTTAGTACTGCTGCCGAAGTGTTGAAGCAGCCTATAGATGACGCTTTGACTTACGTTTTCGTGGACATGCGTTTGGAAGGAATCACTGGTTTGGAATTACATCGACAGTTAAAGCAAAAATTGCCGGATCATATCAAGTATTATGCAATTACCGCACAAGTTTTGCCCGATGAGCAACAGGCTGTGCTGGATGAAGGTTTTGAAGGAGTAATTATTAAGCCGTTTAAGGCGGAAGACCTGCTGAGCTTGTTTGCCCTGTCTAATACAGTTCAAGAGCCATTGACTTTTGATGAAAAACCCTTGCAGCAAATGACCATGGGAGATCAGCAATTGATGAAAAAAATACTGCAAAGTTTTAAGGCTGATTGCAAGGAAGATGAACAATTATTGCAACAAAGTTTAAAAGATGCCAATCAGTCTGAGGTTCGCTTATTGGTACATCGTTTGGCTGGAAGGGTATCGCAAATTGGAGCGAAGGATCTAGGTATGAAATTCCGGGTTTTGGAGCAAAATGTCGCTAACGCTGATTTGATAGATACAGCAATCGAGGTTGACATTTCAGTCAAGCTGGAGGAATTAAACGAGTTGATCCACAAAGTTGATTTGTATATAGATAGCCTGACTTAGCAATTCAAGACATTTCACATTGCTATCTCATTTGTCAATTCCTTTTTAGTACTTACCAGCTAATAGCCTTAACTTTGTGCTATGAAACATACATCCGTAAAAGCTGTTTTTTTTGATATAGATGGCACTTTATTAAGTTTCAAAACTCATCAGGTTTCTACCTCTACAGCGCAAGCCATTGCTGATTTACAAGCCAAGGGCATTAAAGTGATTTTATCTACTGGAAGATCTATCAATAGTATAGATCATGTGAAGTATTTGAACTTTGATGGTTTTATTACCTTCAATGGGGGCTATTGTGTGGCTAAAGACGGCGAAATTTTGTTTAAACAATGTATTGATGCAAAGGATATTGAAGGAATTTTGAATTATGCCAAGCAAAATGCGTTGAGTTTCTCTTTCATGTCGGAAAGTGAGATTACCATACATGATGTTACGCCTGAAATTGCGGGCATGTATGCACACCTGAACTTGCCCGTGCCGCCTCCAGTTGATGCTGAAAAAGTAGATACTGCTTCAGTTTTACAAACCAATATTTTTATGGGTCCTGAAGAGGAAGAGGCATTCATGGCTGCCGTGATGCCTAATTCGGTAGCGTCAAGATGGACACCTTTGTTTGCAGATGTAAATCCAAAAGGACAAAGCAAAAAAGTTGGTATTGATATTTTCTGTGAACATTTTGGAATCAACTTGACTGAAACCATGGCTTTTGGCGACGGCGGTAATGATATCGAAATGCTGAAGCATGTTCAAATTGGGGTTGCTATGGGAAATGCCAATCCAGAGGTTAAGACCATTGCCAATTACATTACTGATGATGTTGACAGCGATGGGATTTGGAACGCATTAAAACACTTCGGTGTGATATAATAGTGTTGAAATAAAATTCACCGGCTGATTTTTATTTATCGCTTTGCGGATGGAATTAAGTTAATCAATGCCGTAGCGTTCCATTTTGCTATATAAAGTTTTTCGGTCGATATTAAGCAATTTCGCCGCTTTTGATTTGTTGTATTTCGATTTAAACAAAGCTTCGGTAATCAATGCTTTCTCATTAGTTTCGTTAACTGCTTTGATATCGGTAGGATTGGCTAATGTACTTGGAGCGGTCACGGCAGTCTTCATTTCATCAGGCAAGCTATCGGCAGTTGCCACTTGTCCAGCTGTAAGTAATACCATTCGTTTAATTACATTTCTAAGTTCCCTAAGGTTGCCCGGCCAATCGTACTTGAGCAGTAATTGGCGTGTTTCTCGGTCAACTTCTTTCACTTCCCTATGTAGTTCTTCGTTAGATAATTTAATGAATAAATCGATAAACAGCTCTAAATCCTCACCTCTTTCTCTTAACGGCGGCAGCTGAATTTTAAACTCGTTAAGTCTATGGTAAAGATCTTCTCTAAACTCACCAGTCTTCATGCTGTTTGCTAAATCATCATTGGTTGCCGTAATAATTCGCACATCAACGGCAATTTGTTTATTACTGCCCACAGGTTGAATTACTCTTTCCTGCAAAGCCCTCAACAATTTAACCTGAACTTCGTAGCTGAGATTACCAATTTCATCTAAAAAAATGGTTCCTCCGTTAGCTGCTTCAAATGATCCTTTTTTGTCGGTCAGCGCTCCGGTAAATGCACCTTTGGTGTGCCCAAAAAGTTCGCTGGCAGCTAAATCTTTAGATAGCGCACCGCAATCAATGGCTATAAATGGCTGATTTTTTCGTTTGCTTTGTTGGTGCAGTGTTCTAGCAGCAAATTCTTTTCCTGTGCCACTTTCCCCTTGTATAATAACCGACATGTCAGTAGCGGCCACCAAATCTATGTGTTGATATAATCGCTGCGCTGCGGGACTATTTCCCCGAATAAAACGATTGTCGATGCTGGTATTTTTTGGAGTGTTCTTTTTTTGCAGTGCAGTATTTACCACCATCAATAACTCATCCGGATTAATTGGCTTTGTAATGTAGTCACTTGCGCCTAATTGAATGGATTTTACCGCGGTACGCACATCGTTAAATGAGGTCATAATGATGGCAGGTGCCGTTATGGAAGTTTCCCTTCGGTGGTTAAGCACATCTATGCCAGTTCCATCAGGAAGTCGGTAATCTATAAGCAATAACTGAAAATCCTGCTGGGCAATTAATTTTAGTGCTTTAGCAACATTACCAACAATAGTAACTTCAAAATGATGCTTGGTTAAAAAACCTTCAATAATTTGCGCAAAGGTACTGTCGTCTTCAATAATTAAAATTGATGCCATATACAAAAATAACAAAAGCCAGTTTAATAACTGGCTTTCGCGTATTTAGTTTTAAATGAATAGAATTTTTACTACTCTACTGGTTTACCTTCAGCGTCAAATTTTAAAGAAGCCATTTCTTCTTCTTTTTTAACGTCTACTTGAAAGTAGCTTTTATCGCCATCTTTCACACTGAACGCTGCTGTTGGTGTCCATGCTTTGTACGGATCTGTTGACAGTACTGTTTTGATTGCTTCTGGTAGTGCTGATACTTCGATTGGAGTTCTAACTACACTATCTTGTACCGAAACGGTTTCGTTAAGTGAAGCTTGAGCCATATCTACAGAAGTGCCAGCTAATTCTACTGGTTTACCTTCAGCATCAAATTTTAATGAAGCCATTTGCTCTTCTTTTTTAACATCTACTTGGAAGTAGGATTTGTCACCATCTTTCACAGTAAATGCCGCAGTTGGTGTCCAGTCTTTATATGGGTCGGTTTGAAGCACAGTTCTAACTGCTTCTGGTAATTCTTCTACTTTAATTGGGGTTCTAATCACACTGTCTTGAACGCTTACAACTTCAACTTTATTTACCGAAGCTTGTGCTTCAACTGCTGTAAATCCTGCGAATGCTACGATAGCTGCTACAAATAACTTTTTCATAATATCTATTTTTAAGTTTTTAATTTTTGTGAATTATACTTAGCTAATAGTACATAATGATGCCAGTGCCTGTGCCAAAATTTAAGTTGTTGTATTTCAGTTTTTTGTGATTTTTGTAGTAGCTTGCTAGGTGTTGCATTTCTCCACAACTTGTAGCTAATGGCATCAAAAAAGTATTATATTTTAATATTCGATGGCATTAAGCTTAATTTGTAATATGCACAGATATTTATCAGCAGATTGGATTTTTCCAGTTACTTCGGCACCTATAGCTAACGGAGTATTGCAGGTTTCGCCTAACGGAGAAGTCCTAGCACTATATACAGAAAGCGAAGCGGCGGAGCAGCAAATTAACGATGTTGAGCGTTTTGAAGGCGTACTGGTACCAGGATTCATCAATACGCATTGCCATTTGGAACTTTCTCATTTATTCGGAAAAATTCCAGAACAAACTGGTTTACCCGCATTTGTAAGAGAAATAGTTGCTCAGCGTACAGCTAGAGATGAAATTGTGATTGAAGCCATGAAAGCGGCGGATAAATCCATGTATGAAAATGGTATCGTTGCTGTTGGCGATATTTCAAATCAATTGATCTCAAAGGAAGTTAAGCAGCACTCCTCTTTATATTATCACACTTTTGTGGAAGTATTTGGCTTTAACAAACCTTCTCACCCCATTATGGATGATGCGATTCGCATACGGGATAGTTATTGGCCATTAAAAGCTTCAATTGTACCACATGCGCCGTATTCGGTGTTTGAAGAGCTGTTTAAATACATTGAAAAAGAGACTAGGCCTATTGATATTTTAAGCATACACAATCAGGAAACTTTGGCAGAGAACGAGTTTTTTGAGCGTGGAACAGGTGATTTTGAAGCTATGTATCAACGAATGGGCGTTCCTAAAACCGATGCACACGGAACCGGGAGTAACGCCATTCATTACCATTTGCCACAATTGCCTAAAAATAGAACGCTTTTGGTACATAATACTTTTACTAGCAAAGCCGATATTGATTTCGCCAGTGCACATCACAAAGAGCTGTACTGGTGTTTATGTCCCAATGCCAATCTATATATCGAAAATAACTTACCAGAGGTGATGTTATTTCTGGATCCACAAATTAAAGTTACTTTAGGAACAGATAGCTTGGCAAGTAATCATCAGTTATCGATATTGGCCGAAATGCAAACTTTGCAGCAACAAAAGCGAGTTCCTTTTAACGAGCTACTAAAATGGGCAACCATTAACGGAGCTTGTTTTTTAGGGATAGATCAGCAATATGGAAGTTTCGAACCTGGAAAAGCACCAGGAATTAACTTGGTTGAGCTTGGGGCTGGTCATATCATCAAGTCAAAAAACGTAAAACGATTGATTTAATGCAAAACCGAATCACTTCTTTATTTCACATTCAATACCCCATCATCCAAGCAGGTATGGTTTGGTGTAGCGGTTGGCGTTTAGCGGCGGCAGTGTCCAACGCTGGCGGATTAGGTATTATTGGCGCTGGCTCTATGTATCCTGATGTGCTACGTGAACATATCCGGAAGTGCAAGCAGGCTACGTCCAATCCATTTGCGGTAAATGTACCATTACTGTACCCCAATGTGGAGCAAGTGATGGAAATCCTAGTAGAGGAAAATGTTAAAATTGTATTCACTTCAGCGGGTAATCCAGCAACGTGGACTAGTTTGTTAAAGCAAAACGGAATGACAGTGGTGCATGTAATTGCCAATACTAAATTCGCTTTAAAAGCACAGCAGGCCGGTGTAGATGCCGTAGTTGCAGAAGGCTTTGAAGCTGGCGGACATAACGGTAGGGAGGAAACCACTACCCTGTGTTTAGTTCCGATGATTAAGCAGGCGTTAACCATTCCAGTAATTGCTGCTGGCGGTATCGCAACTGGTAAAGCCATGCTAGCTGCCTTTGCTTTAGGTGCCGATGCGGTACAAATAGGTTCTGCATTTGCCGTTGCTGAGGAATCATCAGCACATCAGAATTTCAAGGAGAAGATCATTGCAGCAACAGAAGGCGACACCAAATTACGGATGAAAAAATTGGTGCCAGTGCGTTTGCTTAAAAATGAATTCGCTGATGCCGTTGCACAAGCCGAAGCAAACGGCGCATCAACCGAAGAATTAGCCGCTTTGTTGGGTAGAGCTCGAGCGAAATTGGGAATGTTTGAGGGAAATATGGAAGAAGGGGAGCTAGAAATAGGTCAGGTATCGGCTATGCTTAGTGAAATAAAACCTGCTGCAATTATCCTTCAAGAAATATGGACAGCATTTTTAGCGGAGAAGGAAAGGTTGAGTGCGTTGGCGTTTTAAGTTTTACCACCTTAGAATGCCTGATTTCTTAAGATGTGATTACTTGGGTATAGCTATATTTTCAATCTAAGATGTTCTAAGGTGTTTTAAAAGAATCCGTCACCATTGTTTCCAAAATCACATTGTTAAATTATTGCATTGTTAAACGGTTCCGTCTTATCTTTACCGCTTAATCACAAGCAAAATTATCTTCGACCTCGGTCAGTTGACTTTCGGACTATATCAAATGAAGCACATCAACATTAAAGTAATAGGAAAGGTACAGGGTGTATTTTTTAGAGCAAGCACAAAAGCTGTGGCTGATCAAATGGGCGTGAAGGGAAAGGTGAAAAACGAAAAAGATGGTTCTGTTTTGATCGAAGCAGAGGCAGATCCAATCACTTTGGATATGTTTGTAGAGTGGTGCCAAAAAGGACCAGAGAAAGCAAATGTAGAACAAGTGCTGGTGGAAGAAGGAGAAATTCAGAATTACACTAACTTTGTCGTTATCAAAAAGAACTTACTTTGGTAATATAATTTAAACTGTAGATTGACGAATTACGATTTAGCCAGCTACAGTCTCAAAAGTGTAAAGTAGCAACATTGATTTTAGGAAATCGTAAATCTAAAATCAAAATAATTAGAGATTTAACTTGTCTGTAGCAAAGAAATTTTTAGGGCAAACTATGGTGTATGGTATCAGTACCATCTTAACTAGAATGCTTAATTTCATTTTAACACCAATATTCACACGTACTTATGCCGCTGCGGTTTATGGTGTTTTTACTAAGATGTATAGTTGGGCATCCATTATCAATGCAGTTTTGGCATTTGGCATGGAAACCACCTATTTCAGGTATCTAAATAAGTTTGAAGACAGAAAGCAGCAGGTGTATAATAACTCCTTTTTGGTCATCGCTTTTATTTCGACGTTATTTTTAATTACTGGCTTGGTATTCACCGATCCAATTACACGCTGGCTGGTCAATAACGATACGTCGAATTTTAACGATCAACGACGATATGTGCAATATTTTATATGGTTGCTTTTTTCTGACGCCATCTGTGTTATTCCCTTTGCCAAACTCCGTGCAGATGGAAAGCCATTTAAATACAGCATCATCAAGTTTTTAAATATCTTCACCTATGTAGCTTTGTGCCTTTTCTTTATTTATGGCATTCCAATAATAATTAAACAAGATTTGCCTGCGGCAGATTTCTTTTCAGGGTGGTTCAGAGAAAAATGGGTGGGCTACGTATTTATTGCAAATTTAGTGGCAAGTGTATTAACGTTTATCTTGCTCATTCCAGAGTTTTTGAAACTGCAATTGAAGTTTGATAAGGACATGTTCATGAAAATGCTTTCCTACAGCTGGCCTATCCTTGTTGCAAACTTGTCGTTTATCGTTAACGAGAACCTGGATAAAATCCTGCTGGACAAATATGCTACAGAAACACAAGTAGGTATTTATGGTGCGGTTTGTAAAATCGCTATTTTTATGAGCATCTTCAATACGGCATTCAGATTAGGTGCCGAGCCTTTCTTTTTCAGTCATGCCAAGCAAGAAAATGCTAAAACTACCTACGCTAATATTCTTAAGTATTTTGTGGTTGCATTAGCAGTTCTATTTGTGGCATTAGTAGCCAACATCGAAATTTTAAAGCATTTTATCAGTAGAGATAAGGCACATGTTGCAGAGTATTGGGTTGGTTTGCCGGCAGTTCCGTATTTGCTGTTGGGTTACGTTTGTTTGGGCATTTACATGAATCTTTCCATTTGGTATCGACTGTCAGATCAAACTCGTTTTGGTTTATATATTTCGGTAACTGGGGCAATAATAACCATTGTCTTAAACATTGTTTTAATACCGAAATACAGTTATATGGGTTCGGCCTGGGTAAGTATGATCGCTTACTCCGTAATGATGGTATTATCCTATGTTTTAGGGCAAAAGTACTATCCAATTCCTTATAATTTAAAGAAGATTTGTACCTACCTCATCGGTTCAACTGTTATTGCGTTTTGTTCATTTTTCCTGTTTAATAGAAATATATATATCGGCAATGCCCTGTTATTAGGTTTTATAGCAATTGTATTTTACTTTGAAAAAAACGAATTAAGAAAAGTTTTGAAACGTTAATTTATTCACTAATTTACTCATTTAGTCATTCAGTCATTCAATCATTAATTCATTCACTCATTCAAGCGATAAAATGGAAATCAAAATCATTAACAAATCCCATCACGCTTTACCAGCCTACGAAACGGCTCATGCAGCTGGCATGGATTTAAGGGCTTTTATTCCAGAACAAATCATAATTAAACCATTACAGCGTTTTCTAATTCCAACGGGTTTGTTTATGGAGCTTCCGGTTGGCTATGAAGCGCAAATTAGACCGCGAAGCGGATTGGCTTACAAACATGGCGTTACGGTATTAAACTCGCCAGGTACTATTGATGCCGATTATAGGGGTGAGTTAAAAGTATTGTTGGTTAATTTGTCGGATACTGATTTTGTGGTTAATGATGGCGAACGTATTGCCCAAATGGTAGTTGCCAAACACGAAACTGTAGCTTGGAAGCAAGCAAATGAGCTTAGTGCAACAGATAGAGGCGAGGGTGGTTATGGTCATACGGGTAAATAAGCTGGCTTGAAAGATGAAAATGTAAGTTTGTAGCTATTATTAAGCTTAGCTAAGAAATGAAAATCGAAAATTGTTTTATGTTCTTCATGTCCTCGTGGTGGAAAAAAGCGAATAAGCTATTTTTTATTTCGATGCTATTGATGGTGTGCGCTGCAAGTAAAGCACAGCAATCGCCCGTTGCGGTAAAAGATAGCAATGCAATTAAGGAGCTTTTTTTTGCGGGTTTGAAAGAAAAAATGAACGAAAATTACACTAACGCCAGTAGTAGTTTTTCCAAAATTCTCCTTATCGATCCCAGTAATGATGCCGCACATTTCGAACTGGCCAACTTACAATTAAGGCAAAACAAAATATTGGATGCGGAGGTGTCCATAAAAAAAGCATTAGTAGGCAAGCCGCAAAACATTTGGTATCTCAAATTGCTGAGCGAAATTTATAAGCGAAATGGCAATATGGATGCACTGGTGCAAACTTTTGACAAGCTCATAGCGCTGGATCCTGACACGGAAAGTTTTTATTTCGATCGTGCAAATGCCCTTTTTATTTCTGGTAAAGTTGATGAATCTAAGAAAGCCTATGATTTTTTGGAGCAAAAGTTTGGAGTTTCTAAAGCTTCCGCTGCGGCAAAAAAGAGGTTTAAAACCAGCGATACCAACGGCAACGAATTACAAAAAGCCATTACCGATAGTCCAAACGATGTTAAAAACTACTTAGAGTTGAGTGGTGTGCTGCTCGAAAAAAATCAAAACGAAGAAGCGCTAAACATTTTATTAAAGGCGAAGGCAATTGATGCAGATAATTATGAGGTGAATTTAGCCTTGGCCGATGTGTACAATGCATTGAAGAAGCCAGATGAGGCATTTAGTGCGCTTAAAATAGCATTTGATAATACTGAAATGCCTTTGCCCAGCAAATTGAACATTTTAAGCCAGATGCTAACACGGTTTGGTAAGCCAGATGTTGCAAAGCAAGCTAAGGAGTTAGGGGCGATTTTATTGAACGATTATAAAACGGATTCGAAAGTATTAATCCTCTATGGCGATATTTTATACCAACAGGGAGATTTAAAAGGTGCTAAAGAACAATACATGGCAGCCATTAAAATAACCGAACAATTGTATATTGCTTGGGAAAAATTGCTTGGTGTGCAAACTTTAATGGGAAACTACGACGAGGCAATCAAAACAGGTGAAGAGGCGCTCACCGTCTATCCCAATCAGGCAATCCTGTATTATTACAGGGCTTTCGCCTTACACCGAAATAATCAAAATGCTGAAGCTAGCTATGAATTAACAAATGCTTTGCAGCTAGATCCAGAAGATACGAATTTAAAAGCTATGATTTTAGCACTACAGGCAGAAGTGCTGATTGACCAAGGTAAGCTGAAAGAAGCCGATGCCAGCTTTGATAAAGCGGTTTCCCTAGCGCCAAATAATTACCAAACTATGAGTAATTATGCTTACTATTTGGCACTACGCAATCAAGATTTAGCAAAAGCAGAGAAATTGGCAGCTAAATCAGCATTGGCTTTGCCGCAAAACTCATCAATATTAGATACTTATGCTATCGTGCTATCTAAGGTAAATAAACTCGATGAGGCTTTAACGTACATCCAAAAAGCACTTCAAAACAACGAAGCCAACAATCCTGTTTATCTAGAACATTATGGTGATATCCTTTTTCTGAAAGGAGAAAAAGAAAAAGCAGTAGAACAATGGCAAAAAGCTAAAATGTCGGGTAATCAATCGGAGAAATTAAACAGAAAGATCAATGAAAAGAAATATATTAAATAGCATCGTATTGGCTGTAGCGGTGATGAGTTTGTTCAGTTGCAGACCTAAAAAGGAAATTGTAAAGGCACCTTCGGTTGCTGAAAACGCACCGGTTGCCGATAAGAAGTCGGAAAATTTAGCCAGTTTAAAAAGTAAGGATTTAGCCTTTAACACGCTATCATTAAAAGGCAAGGCACAGTTAAATGTAGACGGACAGGAAAACGGTGTAACGCTAAATGTCCGCATGAAAAAGGACGAGACAATTTGGTTCAATATCACGGCATTGGGAGGCGCATTTGAAGTAGCTCGTGGAATCATTACACCTGATAGCTTGTTTTTAATGAACAGGCAACAACGATCGGTGTTAAAAAAGCCATTTTCTTACATTTATGACTACACCAATAAACAAGTTAATTTCGGTTGGTTACAATCTATTTTAACAGGAAATACCATTAAAGAGTTCATGGTCGAAAAATCATCTTTAAAGATGGAAAACGGCGTATGGATGCTTAATGGTACCGAACAAAATTTAGCCTACAGCGTATTGTTCAACACGTTATTGAAGCCGTCAGAACTTAACCTTAATGATGCAGCAGAGGCACAGGCATTAAAAGTGAATTACGATAAATATACGCCAATTAATAACGGACTGTTCCCCTTGGATTTGAAAATAAACTCATCGGTTAGCAATAAAAAAATAAACATTGCCGTTGAGTTTGTTAAAACTGATGTAAATGTGGGTGTTGAATTCCCGTTTACTATCCCTAAGGGGTTTGAAGTAATCCGTTAATTTTTTATACTTTTGGCTAATGAAGTTAAAAACAGCCTTACTTTTAGTTGTTGCTATTCTTTTTTGCACCGCTACTTTTGCACAAACAAGCAAAGAATTAAAGCGTAAAAAAGAAGCTTTGCAACGAGAAATCGAACTTGCAGAAAGAAATCTTAATAAAACTACAAGCGGAAAGAAATTAACACTTAGTCAAATCAACGCTATAAGAGCGCAGATTAGCTTGAGGCAGGAAAAAATTGCGACCATCAATTCAGAAATGAAGAATTTGGATCAGCAAATTCATGAGAATACAAACAAAGTACAAAATCTGAAAGGTAGGCTAGCCGATTTAAAAAAGGAATATGCTGGCATGATCCGCTTTGCGCAACGTAACCGTAATGCTTACGATAAAATGATGTTCATTTTCGCTGCGAGCGATTTTAACCAGGCTTACAAGCGTATCAAATATCTTCAGCAGTTTGGCCAGTACAGAAAAAAACAGGCGGCCTATATACAGGGTACCGAGCAGCAGTTAAGCAACCAAATTGTGGTTCTCGATAAAAACTTAAAAAGCAAAGGCAGCTTACTTAAGGAAGAAGTAAACGAAAAAACCAAGCTGGATAAAAATAAAAATGAACAAACTGCGGTGCTTAGTAAACTAAGTAAGCAAGAAAAGCAGTTCAAACAAGATATCCAGAAGAAAAAGCAACAACAGGCGGCAATTGATAGAGAAATTAGAGCAGTTATTGCGAGAGAAATAGCTGCGGCTAAGAAAAAAGTTGAAGAGGAGGAAAGAGAGCGTGAAAGGATTGCTGCTGCTAAGGCTAAAGCTGAAAATAGGCCAGCTCCAACGGTAGCTGCATCAAAACCTAAGACAAATAGCGAGGCTTTAAGGTCAACTCCAGAGGCGGCAAAACTCTCGGATGCCTTTGAGGCAAATCGTGGAAGCCTGCCGTCGCCGGTTTCAACTGGTTATATTACCGCAAGGTTCGGTGCGTATAAAGTAGATCAAGCATCCGGTAAAAATGACGGCGTGACCTTTCAAACTTCCGAGGGAGCTTCGGTTAGATCGGTTTTTAACGGTAAAGTAACTAGAGTAACTAATATCATGGGAAGATGGGTGGTAATTATCAGACATGGTGAATATTTCACTATCTACACCAATTTAAAAAGCGTTTCGGTTTCTCAAGGAGAAAATGTAAGCACTAAGCAAACCATTGGAGTTGCTGGAGAAAGCGATGGCGTACCGGAACTTGAATTTCAAGTTTCTAGGGGAGGAGTACCTCAAAATCCAGAAAGTTGGCTAGCCCGATAAGCTGTGTTTTTGCTTAAATAAAAGCTATATTTGTATAAAATCGTTTTAAAATGTATTATACGCCGTTATTAGAGTTTTTGAATATGGGGGGAGGCGAGATGATCATCATCATGATCGCCATACTTTTGTTATTTGGAGGTAAAAAATTACCCGAATTAGCAAGAGGTTTAGGTAAGGGAATCCGTGAGTTTAAAGATGCCTCGGAAGGTGTAAAACGAGAAATACATCGCAACATCAACTCTTTTGATACGGATGAAGAAGACAAAAAAGCTGATCAAAACCACACTTACCGCGAACCAACACTAGATCAGTCACATTCTATCCACGAAGACAATAATACTACTGCTGAGGAAAACCAAGTTAACACTTACTCCGTAGATAGTAGAGAAGAAAATAAGGAACCTAAGAGTTCCCAGTAAGAAATTGACCATATAAAACAAAGCCATGTTACAAACCACAATGCTAGCTGCGCTAGGCACTCCAGAGATCATCCTTATCATTATAGCTCTTTTATTACTTTTTGGAGGTAAGAAAATTCCAGAGTTAATGAGAGGATTGGGTAAAGGTGTTAAAGAATTCAAAGAAGGAAAAGACGGAGTTGATTCAACTAACGATACTCCAAACAGACCGCAATAGTCTTTTGCAACATTTTAAGTCTAAATTTTGAAAAAATATACCTCGTTAACTGAGATACAGGGAAAACTTGCGCAAAAGCAACTCACTTTAAACGAATTACTGGCTTACTATTTAGATCAGATAGATAAGCATCAACACCTCAATGCTTTCAATGAGGTGTTTTTTAGTTCTGCCCGTAAACAAGCTGAAGTTGTACAGGCTAAGCTAGATCGGGGACAAGCAGGTAAGCTTGCGGGAATGGTCATTGGTATCAAAGATAATATCTGTTATCAAGATCACATCGTAACCGCATCCTCTAAAATGTTGGAAAGTTTTGTTGCTCCTTACTCTTCAACCGTGGTAAAGCGACTGCTAGCCGAAGATGCCATTATCATTGGCCGCTTAAACTGCGATGAGTTTGCCATGGGAGGATCTAATGAAACTTCCTATTTTGGAACTGTAAAAAATGCGGCCGATGAAGAACGTGTTGCTGGAGGTTCATCTGGCGGTTCGGCAGTAGCCGTACAGGCCGATATGTGCTTGGCAGCGCTAGGGACTGACACCGGCGGATCAGTACGCCAGCCCGCAGCATTTTGTGGAAATATTGGGTTTAAGCCAACTTATGGCCGTATTTCTCGCTACGGCGTTATTGCTTACGCATCTTCTTTTGACCAAGTTGGTACTTTAACTTCTTCAGTTTCTGATGCTGCCTTATTGCTGGAAGTTTTAGCAGGAGCTGACGAAAATGATAGCACAGTGGCTTCGATTCCGGTTCCTAGTTATACAACATCGCTCACTACATCGTCAGGTAAAAAGAAAATAGCGGTGTTAAGGGAAACTGTCGAAAGCGAGGCACTAGATCAGGAGACCAAAAACGAAATTCTTAAAGCAATTGAAAAAATCAAAGCAGACGGACATGATGTAGTTGAAGTTTCTTTCGACTTGTTGGATTATCTAGTCCCAACTTACTATATCTTAACTACTGCCGAAGCTTCATCTAATTTGTCGCGTTATGATGGTGTACATTATGGATATCGTAATACGCAGGCTCAAAGCTTGAACCAACTGTATAAAAGCTCAAGGGCTGAAGGATTTGGAGAGGAAGTAAAACGCCGCATTATGCTGGGCACATTTGTGTTAAGTGCGGGTTATTACGATGCTTACTATCAGAAAGCACAAAAAGTGCGTCGGTTAATTAGAGAGAAAGTAGTTGCGCTATTACAGGATTGTGATGTTTTGATAAGTCCTGTGGCGCCAACACCTGCATTTAAAATTGGCGAAAATGTACAGGATCCATTGGTGATGTATATGGCAGATATTTATACTGTTTTAGCCTCGCTGGCGGGCATTCCGGCGGTAGCATTGCCATTGGGCAATAATCAGCAAGGTTTACCGTTAAGTATCCAATTGATGGCCAAACACTTTGATGAAGAAACATTATTATCTTTGTCGCACAGTTTTTTGGAAAAAGCTTGAATATAAACGCAAACGCACATAGGGTTGCTAAATTCACATTTGAAAACTGTTTTGGATGTGTTCTCGGTAATTCCAAACCAAATGTTGCTATGTGGTCAAAAAATAGCCTATGAGGAAATTGATACTTACCATTTTAACTTTTGTTATTGCCTTAAGTGCTTCGGCTCAAATTCCCGTAAAAATTCAGAATGATACTATCCTTAAAAGACTAACTAATGCTCCTTTAAGT
This sequence comes from Pedobacter sp., assembly GCF_965249885.1. GTDB lineage: Bacteria > Bacteroidota > Bacteroidia > Sphingobacteriales > Sphingobacteriaceae > Pedobacter. Next base: position 2,412,697 of record NZ_OZ252254.1, read on the forward strand.
GATACTATAGCTGTTCCTCAAATCGAGCAACCCTTACTTTTAGGACAAAGTTTGTTGTATAAACTACGTTTAGATTCCATCAAACAAACCGTTCCGTTAGATTATAACGAATACGTACAGAGCTATATCGATATCTACACTAAACGAAAAGCAATGTACGGTGATATGCTAGGGCTCTCCAACTACTACTTCCCCATATTTGAAAAAGCCCTAAAAAGTTACAATATCCCAACGGAAATCAAGTATTTGTCTATCGTTGAGTCATCATTAAATCCACATGCGGTTTCGAGAGTTGGCGCAACGGGTTTGTGGCAGTTCATGTTTGGTACCGCTAAAGCTTATGGACTAAACATGGATAATTTCGTAGATGAACGTAAAGATCCTATTCAGGCTAGTTATGCCGCAGCAGCTTATTTTAGAGATGCTTACGAAGAACTTGGCGACTGGCTACTAGCCATTGCTGCTTATAATTGTGGCAAGGGCAATGTGCAGAGGGCTATTGACAAAGCTGGTTCACGCAATTTTTGGGACATCAGAAGATTTCTACCGAGAGAAACTAGCAATTATGTGCCTGCGTTTATTGCAGCAGTTTATGTGATGAAATATGCAAATGCTCATCAAATAGCTCCTAAGGCTGCGCCTTTTGCTTTCAAAACGGATACAGTTTTAGTACGTAACTTTGTATCGCTAGCTGATGTAGCTACGGCAATAAATCACAAGGAAGAAACTTTATGTGCTTTAAACCCTAGTTATAAAAAGAAAATTATCAATGGAACTAGTGTTTCGCCAAAGCGTCTAGTAATTCCACGAACTGATTATCAATATTATTCGCAGTTATTTGAAATCTTAAATAACGACATTGATATAGATAGAGAAATAATTTTGGCGTCAACAGATGATGTGCGGGATTTACGAAAGAAAGTATTGCCTAAAAAAGAATTACCACAGCCAAAGTTGATTATACACAAAGTGTTGCCAGGGCAAAATCTTACAGCAATTGCCAATCAATACAAAGTAGAAGTGCAGGATTTGAAAGTGTGGAATAAATTAGTAGCTGCTACTATTATTCCAGGGCAAAAGCTTAAAATTTATCCAGATACGGTTCCGCAAAAAATATTACCAAAGGCCAAGCCCGTTTTTGTGAACTATAAAGTTAAACAGGGTGATACACTTTCAAGCATCGCCGAAAAGTTTGATGGCATTACTGTGGCAAGTTTGAAACAAGCTAACGGTTTAAAATCTGCAAAAATTACTGAAGGAATGGTGTTGAAGGTGATGTAACTTTCTAAAATATAATCGATAATAGGATGAAGGTATTGTTCTTTTTACTAATGGCAATTTTGCTATGCGGATGCTTGGTTCCGGGCTCACCCGTGTACTTCAATTTTAAATCTAAAAATCCAACTGCTGCAGATTCACTAGTGGTCATCTCGTTTCCAAATGAAATAGATTATCAGTACAAAAGCAGACACTTCAGTGCAGATAGCATTTTACTGATCAATCCAATTACATCAAAAACGCATAAGATGAAGCCAATTACGCTGCAATATGCCGACGGAATTCCTTTATCTTATCATTCAGCTTATGTAAGACAAAGGTGGAACTTGAAAAAACTAAAGAAAACAGAATTCATTGCTTTAGAAAAATACGTTAGCGGTAAGCTGGTAGTGGACACTTTCTACAAAGCAAATAGACCGTAGTAGCTAATCAATAGTATACTTAGCGTGTTCACGCACCCGTTTTCAAATTTAATTCGTATAACTTTATAAATCTTTATCGGTCCTTAAACTTGGTCCGGCAGACTATTTATTGCATAGGCAACACGCTCAATCTCAACATAGGATTGACAAAAAACAAATCGTATCCTGAAAAAAGATTGTAACTTTGGCGGCTACAAAAAATTATAAAAATGAGCAAGATTAACAGAAAGCAAGATGCCTTGGACTATCACTCGCAGGGTAGACCAGGTAAAATTGAAGTAATCCCAACCAAACCGTACTCCTCTCAACGCGATTTGACATTGGCCTATTCGCCCGGCGTTGCAGAGCCTTGTTTAAAAATTGCAGAAAATAAAGACGACGTATATAAATACACAGCCAAAGGTAATTTAGTTGCGGTAATTAGCAACGGTACCGCCGTGTTAGGCCTTGGCGATATTGGTGCCGAAGCAGGTAAACCAGTAATGGAAGGTAAAGGTTTATTATTTAAAATTTTTGCCGACATCGATGTGTTCGATTTGGAATTGGACACTAAAAACGTAGACGAATTTGTAAAGATTGTTAAAGCCCTAGAACCAACTTTTGGTGGCGTTAACTTAGAAGATATTAAAGCACCTGAGTGTTTTGAAATTGAGCGTAGGTTGAAAGAGGAAATGAACATTCCGGTAATGCATGATGATCAGCATGGAACGGCAATCATTTCTGCTGCGGCTTTAATTAACGCTTGTGAACTGCAGAAAAAGAAACTAGATAAAATTAGAATCGTAGTAAATGGCGCTGGCGCTGCTGCTATCTCATGTTCAAGACTTTATGTTGCTATTGGCGCAAAGAAAGAGAACATTGTAATGTGCGATAGAAATGGTGTAATTCGTGCTGATAGGGAAAAATTAGATCCTATCAAAGCTGAGTTTGCAACCACCCGTAATTTAAATACCTTGGAAGAGGCTATGAAAGATTCGGACGTGTTTATCGGACTTTCTTCCGCTGATTGCGTATCAGTAGATATGCTGAAATCAATGGCGAAAAACCCCATTGTAATGGCAATGGCCAACCCAAATCCGGAGATTGCGTACGATTTAGCGATTAATTCTCGTAAGGATATCATTATGGCTACTGGCCGTTCTGATTATCCTAACCAAGTAAATAACGTTTTAGGTTTCCCTTATATTTTTAGAGGTGCTTTGGACGTTAGAGCAACGGCAATCAACGAAGAAATGAAAATTGCTGCCGTTAAAGCAATTGCCGAATTGGCTAAGAAGCCAGTTCCGGAAGCGGTAAACATGGCCTACAATGCAAAAAACTTGAAATTTGGCAAGGATTACATCATTCCTAAACCAATGGATTTTAGGTTGATGACCAATGTATCAATGGCTGTGGCAAAAGCTGCTATTGAAAGTGGTGTTGCCCGTAAAGTAATTACAAATTGGGATGCTTATGCTGAAGAATTGAGAAAGCGTTTAGGTACTGATGACGCCATTATGCGTGCCATCACTAACAAAGCGAAATCTGATCCTAAGCGTGTAGTTTTCGCAGAGGCTGATAATTATAAAATTTTAAAGGCAGCTCAAATCGTTAGAGATGATAATATCGCTATTCCTATCTTATTAGGTAACAAAGAGCGTATCGAGACAATTATCGAAGAGAATGCACTAGAATTAGACGGCGTGCAAATCATAGATCCAGCATTAGAGCCAGAAAGAACAAAAAAATATGCTCAATCTTTGTATGAAAAAAGACAGAGACGTGGCGTAACTTTAACTGAGGCAGTAAAATTAATGCGTGATCGTAACTATTTTGGTTCTTCAATGGTAGAGTTTGGCGAAGCTGATGCAATGGTATCTGGTTTGACTAAAAACTACGCAACAACCATTAAACCAGCGTTGCAAATTATTGGTACAGAAGAAGGTGTGGGTCGTGTAGCAGGTATGTACATGATGATGACCGAAAAAGGACCAGTATTTTTTGGCGATACTACTGTTAATGTTGATCCAACAGCAGAGGAATTAGTGGATTTAACTTTGCTATTGGAGAAATCGGTGAGGAAATTTAACATCACGCCTCGTATTGCGCTTTTATCGTATTCCAACTTTGGTTCTAACGAAGGCATCATTCCAGAAAAAACACGCAAGGCAGTTAAAATATTGCATGAGAAATATCCAGACATCATTGTAGATGGTGAAATGCAAGGTAACTTCGCTATCAATAACGCCATGCTAAAGGATAATTTCCCATTCAGCAGTTTGGCAGAAGCGCCGGCTAATACACTGGTTTTCCCTAACTTGGAATCAGGCAATATTGCTTACAAACTTTTACAGGAACTGGGAGGTGCTGAGGCTGTTGGTCCAATTTTGTTAGGCTTGAAAAAGCCGGTACACATTGTACAATTGGGCAGCTCAGTAAGAGAAATTGTAAACATGGTAACTATTGCAGTGGTTGATGTACAAGCGAAAGAAGAAGCGGCAGGAAGTAAGAAGAAAGGCTTGTTTAAAAAGAGTAAATAAGCTTTTAAGATAATTTTAGAAGGCAGGATGATTATCCTGCCTTTTGTTTTGAACGCAACTTTTATTGGCTTTGCAGCAGCAAGTTCTCCTATCGGCATATATTTATAGTCCAATTAAAATTTGAGCAAAGTTTTTTAGCATGGGCAATTAAAAAGCTAATTCTTTATATTACTTTAGTGTTTTATTAATTTAGCGTTATGTACGAGTATATTGACGGGAAACTTACTTTTAAAGGGCCAACCTACATTGTTGTTGAAACAGGTGGTGTGGGCTATCACATCAATATTTCTCTAAATACTTATGCAGCTTTAGGCGACAACGAGCGCTGCAAGATTTACACTTGGCTGCATGTAAAAGAAGATGCCCATACACTTTATGGCTTTGCCGATGAGGGGGAACGTAGATTGTTCCTACATTTGATATCTGTATCGGGTATTGGACCAACTACTTGCCGTATGATGCTCTCCTCTATAACACCAAACGAAATACAACAAGCTATTGTAAGCGCCGATGTAGCCTTGATCCAAAAAATTAAAGGAATAGGTGCCAAATCTGCGCAGCGCATTGTGCTCGAACTTCAAGATAAATTGAAGAAAGAAGGCATTGAGTCATTAATTTCCGTGCCTATCCACAATACAATTAAAGATGAAGCGTTATCAGCATTGATTATGCTTGGCTTTAGCAAACAAGCAGCTGAAAAAGCACTTGATAATGTGCTGAAAAAGGCTGAGGGTGAGCTTACAGTGGAGCAGATGATCAAACAAGCATTGAAGAATTTATAAATAAACCAACTTGAAAAACAAACTTACCTATTTTGTTTTATTGGTAGGCCTGTGCATAGGCCAAACTTTGTTTGCGCAAGTAACTGGCCGTTTTAAAACCGATACAGCTAAAAATAGTTTTAATTTACGAGAAAAGCAGTGGATGGGATTACGCACTTATGCTAATCCATTTTTTAAGCTGCCCGAAAACGTAAAGAAAGAAGTAGAATATGATGCGGTTAACAACCGTTACATCATTACCGAACGCATTGGCGATAAACTATACACCCCGCCGCAGTATTTAACTGTTGAACAGTATTTACGGTTGGTGAACAGTGAAATTAAACGGGAAAATTGGCGTTTATTTTCAAATCAGGAAATAGATGATATTCGTAAAACTGGCATAATTCCGGAAGTTAAAATCAATAGTAGGGTATTTGAGAAGATTTTTGGCGGTACTACCATTGATATCCAACCTAGTGGCGAAGCGGAACTTACTTTTTTGGGTAGGGTAAACCGAAATGAAAATCCGCTATTTAATGAGCGTCAAAGGGTACAAAGTAATTTTGATTTTACCCAACGGATCCAAATGGATGTGGTGGGTAACATTGGTACAAAAATGAAGATCAAAATGAACTACAACACCGAGGCTCAGTTTGATTTTGAAAACCAAATTAAGTTAGATTATACGGGCGGCCCTGATGATATCATTAAACGCATTGAAGCCGGTAATGTGAGTTTGCCGTTAAATACTTCTTTAATTACCGGAACGCAAGCGTTATTTGGTATCAAAACACAATTACAGTTTGGTAAGTTAGGATTAACCACGGTATTTACGCAACAAAAATCGCAATCTAAACAAATTGAGGTTAGCAATGGTGCGCAGCAAAGCGATTTTCGTGTTAGCGGAAGTGATTACGAAGCGAACAAGCATTATTTTTTAGCGCAGTATTTTAGAGATCAATATAATAGAGCATTGCGTGTGCCACCAACTGTGCTCAGCGAAATCAACATAACAAAGATAGAAGTTTGGGTAACGAATAAGACAGGAAATACAACCGATTCAAGGGATGTAATTGGTTTCATGGATTTGGGTGAATATGATCCTTACAATAATAATTTTTTGCGTACCCGTACAGATAGCTTGCCTTCTGGATTTAACAATAATACATTTCCAACACAGTCTAACGATTTGTTGAGCAAAATCCCAGCAGCAGCCCGTCAATCAAATAGTCCTGAGCTGTTACAATATTTTCAAAGTTCTGGCTCAACTGATAATTTCGGTAAAATTACATACGGTCGAAAGTTAACTGACCGAGAGTTTACTATTCATCCGCAACTGGGCTACATCTCCTTAAATGTTCAGCTTAACACAGATGAATTATTGGCGGTGGCCTACCGTTATACGTACCGAGGAGTAGAGTATCAAGTGGGTGAATTTGCAACTGATGTTCCCTTCGATCAGGCAAATCCAAATGTGCTATTTGCCAAGCTTCTAAAAAACGAAACCACCAAACCTGAACTGCCCATTTGGAACTTGATGATGAAAAACATCTATAACATCGGTGGTTACCAAATCAGCAGTCAAAACTTTAGGTTAAACTTATTTAGGCTCGATGAAACTTCGGGCGTGGAACGTGCAGTAATTACGGAAGGAAGCAAGACTAAAAATAAAATCTGGTTGCAGGCAGTTGGTTTAGATCGCTTAAATCCGCAGAAGGAACGTAAGCCAGATGGCGTTTTTGATTTTGAAGCTCAGAATAATCCTTTTGCAGCTGCACAAAATAATGTAGGAACCACCAATAATCCTAATTTCGGTAATGGAGCTTCCGCCACCTCATTAACCAACTCAAATAGTGGATACATCACTATCGACCCGCAAAACGGTCGAATTATTTTTCCAGTAATAGAACCATTCGGTAAAGATTTAGCAGCGCAGTTTGACCAAACTAGCGAGCAGACGCTTATCGATAAGTATACGTTTCCGACGTTGTACAGCGCTACCAAAGTAGATGCACAACAACTATTTCCTGGTAAGGATAGATACTTGATCAAAGGCCAATACCAATCCGAAATTTCATCGGAGTTCAGCTTAAATTCCATCAACGTACCCGAAGGTTCTGTTAAAGTTTTTATGGGAAGTATGCCTTTGGTGGAAGGAAATGATTATACGGTAGATTACATGAGTGGTCGTGTGAAAATTTTAAATACGGCTTTGCTAAGTACTGGGCAATCTATCCGCATCTCTACGGAAAATAACGAGCTATTTGGTTTACAACAACGCTCTTTGTTTGGGGTTAGAGGTGATTATCGTGTAAATAACAAACTGAATATCGGAGGTACTTTCATGAACCTCACTGAGCGTCCAATTACTCCTAAAGTTAATTTTGGCGAAGAGCCTATTTCCAACTCAATTTGGGGCATGGACGTGAACTATACGTCACCATCGAGGTTTTTAACTAAAATGGTAGATAAATTACCTTTGATTTCCACGAAGGAAAAATCAAATGTGAGCTTTTATGGTGAGTTTGCACAATTAGTGCCGGGTTCTCCAAAAGCTTTGAACATGGGCGGAAGCAAAGGTGGAACAAGTTTCTTGGACGATTTTGAGGCTGCTCGTTCTGTGATTGATTTAAAGGCCGCCGTAGCTTGGCAAATTTCCGGAACACCGCAATTATTCCCCGAATATCAGCTTAATGAAGATTTACGTTACGGATATAATCGAGCTAAACTTGCTTTCTACAATATCGATCCAATTTTTTACGGTAGGGGTGGAGCTGGGCAGGTGCCTGCTAATTTACGAAGCGATAAAAACGAACTTTCTAATCATTATGTGAGGGAAGTGTTAGAAACAGAAGTTTTCCCTTTCAAACAGATTAGTACTGGACAAGCCATTACATTGCAAACTTTGGATTTAGCTTACTATCCAATGTTGCGTGGTCCCTACAACTTTACTACCACTGGATTTAATCCAAACGGGACACTGCAAAACCCACGTTCCAGATGGGGAGGGATTATGCGTAGGGTGGATGTGAACGATTTTGAGGCGCAAAATATAGAGTATATTGAACTTTGGGTAATGGATCCGTTTATGTACAAGCCCGGTTCGCAAGGCGGCGATTTGTATTTCAACATTGGGAATATTTCCGAAGATATTTTAAAAGACGGAAGGAAATCACTTGAGAATGCACTTCCCGGTAATGGAGATCCCACAAAATATGAGGAGAGAACTTGGGGAAGGGTGGCCAGACTGCAACCAGTAGTTCAGGTATTCGACAATGATCCCAATGCCAGAAGAGTACAAGATGTCGGTTTAGATGGTTTATCAAGTGATGAAGAAAGAAATTATCCCTTTTTTAAGTCCAACATTGATTTAATACGGGCACAACTAAATCCAGATGTAGCCGTAGCCTTTTACAATGACCCTGCCTCTGATGATTATGCCTACTTCCGCGGAGGTGTTTTGGATCAGGAAAATGCCGGTATATTAAAACGTTACATGAATTTCAATGGCTTGGAGGGTAACTCAAAAACCTCACAGCAGTCGCAACAGGAATTAGGCTTGGAAAACTCTGCTTCTACTTTCTTGCCAGATGGCGAAGATGTGAACAGAGATAACAACATGACCCAATCCGACCAATATTTTCAGTATAAAATTCCTATCCGTCCTGCAGACTTACAGCAGGTTGGCAAGGGGTTTGTAACTGATAAAGTAATATCGTCTGTGAAATTGGCCAACGGACAAACGCAAAATGCTACTTGGTATCAAATTCGCGTACCAATAGCTCAATATGAAAGTGCGGTAGGTGGCATTCAAGATTTCAAGTCCATCCGTTTCGTACGTATGTTTATGACGGATTTTGCTGATACTACGGTACTTAGGTTCGCTAAAATTCAATTTGTACGAGGGGAGTGGAGACAATACAATGCAAAAAACGAAATAGGCAAAGTAATTGCAGATCCGGCGCTCGGGTTAACACCGTCGCCTGACAATTCGATATTGGAATTAGGTACCGTTAACATTGAAGAGAACGGAAGAAGATCACCCATCCCATATGTTGTTCCTCCAGGCATTGAGCGTGAGAGAGACTTTAGTAATTACAGAGGTGATACCCGTCAAAATGAACAGTCGCTATCCTTAATTGTAAAAGATTTACGAGATGGTTATGGTAGAGCTGCATTCAAGACGTCATATAACGATTTTAGATCATACAAAAAGCTCGAAATGTACATCCACTTAGAGGGGGATGAAAGTTACAGTTTAGAGGATAACGAACTGAGCGCTTTCCTAAGAATAGGCGCAGATAATGACGACAACTATTACGAATATAATCTGCCATTGAAAGTAACCAGACCAAATAGTTCGGATCCGTATGCCATTTGGCCAGACGAAAATAAAATGATAATTGAATTAGAGCTGCTACAAAAAGCTAAAGTAGCTCGTAATAATGCTCGTTTTGGTGCCGGACCTTGGCCTGTTGATAGGCCATTTAGGTATACCGACGGCAAAAATACCATTATAGTAAAAGGCCAGCCTGATATGAGCAAGGTACGTGTTTATATGCTTGGGATTAAAAATCCGCTACGTACCGGGCCCGATGCATCTCCCAACGATGATGGTTTAGCCAAATATGCTCAGGTTTGGTTCAACGAACTGCGTTTAACTGAATTTGATCAGCGTGGAGGTTGGGCGGCTACAGCGAGAGTGAGCCTTAAACTGGCTGATTTCGCCGATGTAAATGTCTCTGGAGCAAAGTCTACAGTTGGCTTTGGATCAATAGATAGTAAAGTGAATGAACGCAGTAGATCGGAAAATACTGCATTTGATATATCTTCGAACGTAGAGTTAGGTAAATTTTTGCCGAAGCAAAGCGGCGTTGTAATTCCAATGTTCTTAGGTTACTCGAAACAGGTGGCTACGCCTCAATTTGATCCTCGCACACCTGATATTGAACTTTCTAAAGCGTTAGACGTTTCCAATAAAGCTCAAAGAGATTCGATATTAAATTTTGCGCAAGATTATACCACCCGTAGTAGTCTCGCTTTTACCAACGTCAGAAAAAATAGGGTAAGTCAAGATGCCAAAGTGAGACTATGGGATATTGAAAATTTCAATATTTCGTATGCTCAAAGTAAGCTATCACACCGTGATTTCATTAACGAAGCGACAATTCAAAATACTTATAAGGCTTCTTTGGCCTATAACTACGCTTATAATTCCAAAAGTTACACGCCATTTAGCAAACTCATCAAATCAAATACCTTAAAACTTTTAAAGGATTTTAACTTTTCGCTACTTCCAAATTCTATCAATTTTAGGATTGACTTTGACCGCTTTTATGCAGAAAATACGTTGCGAAATAATGATCCTAATAACAGCATACCAATTAATACCACTTTTAACAAGAACTTTTTAGTAACTAGGGTATACGGTATTGCATGGGATTTAACGAAATCGCTAAGTTTAGATTTCGATGCGACAAATTACTCGATAATTGATGAACCCGATGGTAAAATAGAAGGTTTAAAGCGTGATACCTTATGGAGTAATTTGAAAAGCTTGGGTAGAAATACCGATTATAATCATAGTTTAAATGTTCGATACAATTGGCCAATTGCTAAAATACCTGGTTTAGAATGGGTGAGTTTAGCTACCACTTATGGCACTACATTCACTTGGCAAACTGAGTCTTTATCAACGCTTAACGATCCATCTATTAACTTAGGTAATACCATCCAAAACTCTAGAACAGTACAGGTAAATCCTACCCTAAACTTCATTTCGTTTTATAATAAGTTTGGAGCGATTAGAAGGAAGCTTAACAATAGAGATACCGTATTTAAGTTCTCTAACTTTATGGTAGGGCTTTTAACGAGTGTTAAAAACGTAAACGTGGCATTCACCCAAACCCGAGGCACTTTTTTACCGGGCTATTTACCTAAAACCAAATTTTTCGGGATAGATGATGTAACGGGTGCGCCTGGTTTAGGCTTTGTGTTTGGCAGCCAAAGAGATATTCGGTTAATGGCCGTAAATAATGGTTGGATAACCACCGATCCTAACCAAGTACAGTTATACGTAAATACTTTGCGTGAAGATTTTCAGCTGACCAGTACCATCGAACCTTTAAGGGATTTGAAAGTGACATTAACGGCCGCTAAAAACCGTACCTTAAATTATTCTAGTAATTTTAAATACGATTCGCCTAGTGGCGGATTTACCAATTTAAGTCCAAATACTACAGGTGATTATAGTGTTTCAATTATTTCGCTTGGTACAGCTTTCAAAGATAAAAGTGGCACTACCTTATCAAGCGTATTTAACGATTTCATGGCTAACCGTTCGGTAATTTCTCGTCGTTTAGGCGCATTAAATCCAAATTCCACAAGTGTAATTAATGGTTTTGCGCAAGGTTATGATAAGAGTTCGCAAGATGTGGTAGTATTGTCGTTTTTATCGGCATACACAGGCAAAGATGCCAGTTCGGTAAGTTTAAACAGCTTACCTAAAATTCCACTACCTAACTGGCGTATTACTTATTCTGGTTTAACTAAATATGCTTTCATTGCTGACCGTTTTTCAGAAATGAGTTTGAGACATGGCTATCGTTCTACCTACAGTGTAAATGGTTTTAATAGTTTGTTGAAATATGCGGAAACCAACGGCGCTGTAAGCAGTCGAGATGTATATGGTAACTTTTTACCTTTTTACCAGTTTGCACAAGTGAGTATATCAGAGCAGTTTGCGCCATTAGTAGGTATAGATACCCGTTTGAAAAACAACATGACGCTTAACTTTGAGGTAAACAAAACCAGGTTGTTAGGTTTAAGTTTGGCTAACAGTCAGTTGGCTCACCTATCTGAAAATAATATCGTGTTTGGATTAGGTTATCGCACCACTAAATTTAGATTCCCATTTGGGTTATTTAAACAACTGAAGTTAGATAACAACATGGATTTTAAATTGGATGTATCGGTAAGAGATAATAAAACGGTGATTTACCGAGCTGATATTACAGAGGCAGAAGTATCATCAGGAGCAAAAAATATTACCCTGCGCCCTAGTGTTGATTATATCTTGAACCAACGATTCAACGTGAGGTTATTTTACGATTCAAATATTACGAAGCCGTACACCTCACAGTCGTTTAATACCTCGTTTAGTAACTTCGGATTCAGTTTAAGAGCAACTTTAAATTAAGGTTGTTAGTAATACTGCTGAAACTTTTAAAGCGCTGTATTTAAAAGATTGCCTTGTTGCTGTTTAAACATTTTTAGCCACCACAAAAATTATTAACTTTGCGCTATTAATTTTAAACGACATAACAAAACTTAATCATATAAAAATGAACTTTCCATCAGAATTAAAGTACACTAAAGACCACGAATGGGTATCAGTATCAGGAAATGAAGCTACTATTGGTATTACCGATTTCGCTCAGCGTGAGTTAGGTGATATCGTTTATATTGATATCAACACAGTTGGCTCAGAAGTGAGTAAAGAAGAGGTTTTTGGTACAGTGGAGGCCGTTAAAACTGTTTCGGATTTATTTATGCCAGTAACAGGTACCGTAACTGAATTCAATGCAGCTTTGAACGATAATCCTGAGTTAGTAAACAGCGACCCTTACGGAGAAGGTTGGATGGTAAAAGTATCATTAACTGATGCCGCTGAGGTAGAAGGTTTATTAAGCTCCGACGAGTACAAAGCTCTTGTAGGCGCATAAGATGTCATTGATTAAAGCACTAAAATATCAGCGTTGGGCTATCTTGTGGACCATTGTTATTTTGGTGCTTTGTAATCTCGATTTATCTGACGCTGGAAGTAAAAGTGATTTTTTCTTCACAGGTTTTGATAAGCTGGCGCATCTAGGTTTCTTCTACGTTCTCACTATCCTACTATTTTACGGAAAAATAAAATACCAACACAGCTATCATTTCAGGTCATTAACCATCTTTAAGATCATCTTAATTTCAGCGGTGATTGGTGGCGGCATAGAATTGGTGCAATGGAAAATATTCACCTATAGATCTGCAGAATGGTGGGATTTTTTTTGTGATATGATTGGATGCTTTATGGGGGTATTTAGTTATGTGCTGTTACATCTTTCTAACTATGAAGAAGCTAAGGTTTAAATTGGTAGTATTTTTTTTACTAAGTATTTTCCTGTCATCTTGCAGCATCTTTAAACCTAGCTGTAAATGTCCAAAAATACCCCATTCTCGCTATAAATGAGTTAAATAGAAGCTAGATTTACACTCGTTTTTTTCCCATTTATTTTGATTGTAACGATAAAGTTAGTTGTATTTAAAATGTTACTGGACTTTTAACATTTCTTAACAAACCTTTGTGCCTATAAAAAGTCTGATAGGTAATTCAAAAAACATAAAAACACAAATGAATAAACATTTACAAAAATTGATTTTTGTTGGTTTACTGTGGTTGGCCAACTTCGCTTTTGCGCAGGCGCAGGGCACTGTAAGCGGTAAAGTACTTAATCAAAAAGATAAACAGCCTGTTGATTATGCATCCATTGCTATCAAGAGATTAACGGCTGACTCTGCAGTTGTGGGATCAACTTCCACTAGCGCCAGCGGCAATTTTTCAATACCCAATATCGCAGCTGGAAAATATCGCTTATACGTTGTATTTCTTGGCTTGAAAACCATTAATAAAGATTTTGAACTTACTGCTGCGAAGCCAAGTATCAATTTTGGTGAACTTTTAATGGAAGATACAGGTGTTACGCTTAAAGGTGTTGAAATTAAAGGCGAAACACCACCTGTGGTTGTTAAGAAAGATACACTTGAGATCAACGCGTCAACATTAAAGGTGAAGGAAAACTCAGTAGTGGAAGACCTGTTAAAAAAGGTTCCGGGCGTTGAAGTTTCCAAAGATGGTACGGTAACTACACAAGGCGAAACCATCAAACGAGTGAAAGTTGATGGCAAGGATTTTATGGGTAACGATCCTTTATTAGCAACCAGAAATTTACCAGCGGATATGGTAGATAAAATTCAAATCATCGACGATATGTCTGAGCAATCAAAGTTCTCAGGCGTTGATGACGGTAACCGCGAAAAAATATTAAATATCGTTACCAAAAATGGCGTTAAAAACAAAGGCTACATTGGTAATAATACAGTAGGTTATGGTACTGATGATCGTTACGATGTAAATATCAACGTTAACCGATTTGACAAGGCGCAGCAGTTATCATTAATTGGACAGTTTAATAACATTAACAAGCAAAACTTTGGTGGCGGTATTGGCGGCGGTGGCGGTGGCCGTGGAATGATGTTTGGCGGTGGAAATAATGGACAGCCTCAAGCTGGAATTACTACTACAAATGCAGCTGGTGTAAACTTCGCCGATACTTATGATGATGGCACACAGTTTAATGCTAGTTACTTCTTCAATAAAACGTCATTGTTCAATACAAATAATAGCGTTACACAGAACTTCATTAGCAATAACACAGTTAATAGTAGCAGTGATTTGGAAAGTACTACCGACCGCTTAAATCACCGTTTAAATTTTATGGTTGATACCAAATTAGATTCCGCTACATCGATCAGGATTCAGCCAAACATCAGCTATACAGATAATAGTGGCAACAGCATGAGTAACTATATTAGAAATGGTTTGGCTGGTAATGCAGTAGGTTCTCAAAGTTTGATCAGCAGCTCAACGTCACCTTCAGTTAATAACAACTTATTATTAAGAAGGAAGTTTCTTCGTCGTGGTCGTACGCTTTCGTTAAATGTTGCTACAAATATTAATGATAGCGATGCAGACACATATAATAAAAATCCAGAAACGCTAACAGCTCCAGGTGGGGCGGTTATTAAAAGCCAAAATTTAAATCAGCTTAACGACAATAACGTAAGCTCGTTTAACAATACTGCCCGTTTAGTATATACCGAGCCGTTATCGAAAACGTTGAGTATGGAGTTCAATTTACAAAATGGCTATATCTACGATAATAGAGATAGGAGAGTGTATGATTTTAATGTTTTAACGCAGCAATATGATGTGATTAACACACGTTTCAGCAATAATTTTGAAAATACTACGTGGACCAATGCTTTAGGATTCAGTTTGAATAAAAACGAAAAGAAATACAACTGGAATGTTGGTGTAGCTGGTCAGTTAACTAATCGTAAAAATTACAACCTGTCTACTGATGCCTTATTTAAACAGAACTTCATTAACATTACGCCTACAGCGCAGTTCAGATATAATTTCAGCAACACTAAACGCTTAAGGTTAGATTATAACGGACGTACCAATCAGCCAAGTATTGATCAGATTCAGCCGATTATTGACAATACAAATAACATAAGCGTACCGCTTGGTAATCCAGATTTAAAACCGTCGTTTTCGAATAACTTAAGGGTATTTTATAACAACTTTGATTTTGCTAGCTATCGCACATTATTTGTAGGAGCGGTAATTACCCAAACTTTTAATGATTTTGGTAATCAACAACGAGAAATTACTTCAGGTGAAAATATAGGTAAAATTGAAAATAAGGTTGTAAATGTAGACGGCAATTACAATGCAAATGTTTTCGGTAGCTTAGGCTTACCTATCATCAAAGGCAATAAACTAAATTTACAAATAGACGGAGGCTTGTCTACTAGCAAGGGAACCAACATCACGTCAGATGGGATCGAAAATGTAAGTAAAAATATTGGCGTTAGAAACGGCTATAAATTAGTGTCCAACATGGATAAATTGGATTTAATTGCTGGCGTTTCTGGACGATGGGATCATGCTACTTACACTATAGGACAAACTACTAATTTTTATACTTTAGCACCTAACATAGATATTAGTTATCTATTTCCAGGGAATATCCGCTTGCAAACGGATGTAACGCATACGAGATTTACTGGAAGAGGAGCTGACTATAACACTTCATTCACTCAAGTGAACGGTTATATCAGTCGCCAATTCTTTAAAAATAAAGGAACATTCAAACTTTCGGTGTACGATTTATTTAATGAAAGCATCGGTATAACCCGTACAGCAAATGCTAATGCAATTACGGATCAAAACTTTAATGTACTTAGGCGTTACTTTATGTTCTCATTCACCTACTCGTTAAGTACCATTGCAGGTATGCAAACACAGGGAAGACAAGGCCAACAAGGCGGGTTCAGAATGGGCCGACCTGGAGGCATGTAGCACTAGGTATTTGATATAAAAAGGGCTGATTTGAAGTAGCCTATTTTTCTGAATAATGGAAAATAGGTATCACTGAAAAATCAGCCCTTTTCTCGTCTTATCGCTTTTTTGAATTTTATCATTTTTCAACAATTGTAGCTACTTCTTATTTGGATTTGATTTAAATAAGCCTTAACTTGCGCCAAATTTAAGGGCGATATATATGAATGCTCAATTAGTAGATGATTTAAAACTTTCGCAGTTAAACCCGGGGCAAAAAGGAACCATCGTTTCTTTTACTGATGCACAAATGGCGGTAAAATTGATGGAAATGGGCTGCTTGCCAGGCGAAGTAGTAGAGGTAGAAAGATATGCCCCATTTGGCGATCCTATCGCTATACGTGTGGCGGGATATCAGCTTTGCTTACGGAAGGCAGAAGCTGCGGTAATCATAATTGAATAGTTATTTTGGCAAATTTAAAAGTTGCTTTAGTCGGGAATCCGAATACTGGAAAATCTACATTATTTAACCTTTTAACGGGGCTAAATCAAAAAGTTGGTAACTTCCCGGGAATTACCGTTGATAAGAAAACTGGTTTTTGCAAGCTATCTTCAGGGGTAAGTGCCGAAATTATAGACTTGCCAGGCACCTACAGTCTTTACCCAAAAAGTAAAGATGAGAGTATCGTTTTTCAGGTGCTTGCTGATAAAACCAATCCCAGCCACCCAGATATTATTATTCTAGTAGCAGATGCTACAAATCTACGTCGTAATTTATTGCTGTTCTCTCAGGTAGCTGATTTGGGCATTCCAATGCTTTTGGTGCTCAATATGGCCGATTTAGCAAAGAAGGAAGGGATTAGCGTAAATGTTAATAAGCTGGCAGAGCGTTTAGGCGTTCAGGTAGTTACCATATCAGCCAGAAAGCTTTCAGGAATTGATACCTTGAAGAAGGCAATGGCACATACTACGCTAATTGCCACTCAAAATACAACCATCAATGCTAGGAATTATGCTCCCGCTGCAGTTGATGCCATTAAAGAAAAGCTAGGTGATGTGAGTGATTATTATGCTTTGCAGGTATTGCACCAGCATGAAACACTTACTTTTTTATCTAAACAGCAGCAAGAGGACATAGAAACTATTGAAGTTACTAATGACTTTGATAGTGTAAAACTTCAAGGCGAAGAAACAGTAGCCAGATATCGCCATTTAAGTAAAATTTTGAATGAGGTAGTGGTTGATTTGGGAGCGGAAAAGAAATTTGCCCTAACGGATAAAATAGATTCTATTTTAACACATAAAGTTTGGGGCTTCATCATCTTCTTTTTTATTCTGTTCTTTATTTTTAACGCCATTTTCTCTTGGTCATCAGTGCCAATGGATTTAATTGAAGGCGGTTTCGCATGGCTTACCACTTGGGGACACGAATATTTGCCCGCAGGTGTGCTAACAGATTTGCTATTGGACGGAGTAGTTGCTGGCTTGGGTGGCATCGTGATATTTATCCCTCAAATTGCCATTCTTTTCGCACTAATATCCATTTTGGAAGATACAGGTTATATGGCCAGAGTAACTTTCCTAATGGATAAAATCATGCGCCGCTTTGGATTAAGTGGTAAATCTGTGGTGCCACTTATTGGAGGTATTGCGTGTGCGGTGCCCTCTATCATGAGTGCTCGTAACATTGAAAATTGGAAGGATCGCATCATCACCATTATGGTTACGCCATTGGTAAGTTGTTCAGCCCGCTTGCCAGTGTATGCGCTTTTGATTTCCTTGGTAGTGCCCAACCAAAACGTTTGGGGTATTTTCAATATGCAAGGACTTGCTTTAATGGCGATGTACCTTATTAGTATTTTAGCGGCTATTTTAGTAGCCTTGGTATTTAAGTTTATCATTAAGGCTAAGGAGCGTTCTTACTTCATCATGGAACTGCCGGTTTACCGCATGCCGCGTTGGAAAAACGTATTGCTTACCATGTACGAAAAGTCTAAGACTTTCGTGTTCGAGGCAGGTAAGGTAATTATTGCCATATCTATCGTGCTTTGGGTAATGTCAACTTATGGTCCGAGCGACCGATTTGAAGCAATAGAAACGAAGTATGCCGAAATTGAAGCGAAGTCGACAGATAGCGTACAGCTGGCTTCCTTAGAGCGGGATAAATCTGCGGAGAAACTTGAAAATTCTTACGCTGGTATTTTAGGAAAATCTATAGAACCAGCAATTAAACCCTTAGGTTACGATTGGAAAATAGGCATCGCACTAATTACCTCTTTTGCTGCCCGTGAAGCTTTTGTTGGTACCATGGCTACAATTTATAGCGTAGAAAGTGCCGATGGAGAGCAGGGCGAATTACGATTAAGAGATAAGATTGCTGCTTCAAAAGATCCGCAAACTGGCTTGCCTGTCTTCACTTTTGCTACCGCAATGTCGTTGATGCTATTTTATGCATTTGCAATGCAATGTATGAGTACGGTTGCAATTGTTTACAGGGAAACAAAATCGTGGAAATGGCCAGTTATTCAGTTGGTGTATATGACCACAATGGCTTATGTTGCAGCGCTAATTGCCTATCAACTTTTGAAGTAAAATAGATAGTCCTGTTAGGCCCAGTGGTCAAATTGTAAATCTTAATGCTTAATTTTAGCTATGTCTTCAACTGATAAAGCTTCCGTTTTAGCCCAATACATGCCAGCCCCAGCTGCGCCGGTAATTGCAAAATGGATAGATTATTTCCAGTGTGAATTTAAGATATCAAAGAACAGAACTACAAAGCTGGGAGATTATCGGCATCCATTTAAAGGAGACGGGCACAAGATTTCGGTTAATAACGATTTAAATCCTTACGCTTTTTTGGTAACTACGGTACATGAGTTTGCCCATTTGCTCACGTGGAATGAGCATAAAAATAAAGTTAAACCTCACGGTACGGAGTGGAAAGCGAATTTTAAAAGGATGATGAGGCCTTTTTTTGATTTGAACGTATTTCCTGCTGACGTAAGTGAAAGCATAGCTACTTATTTAAATAATCCTGCCGCATCAAGCTGTACCGATTTGCGTTTGGCCAGGGCATTAAAAAAATACGATTTAAAAGAGGCCACTATTCATGTGGAGCAGTTGCCGACATCGGCTATCTTTATGTTAAAGGACGGTCGTCGTTTTCAGAAGGCGGAGAGAGTTAGAAAGCGTTACCGATGTACGTGCTTAGATAATGGTAAAATTTACTTATTTAACCCTTTAGCAGAAGTTTATGCCGAATAGGCCACTTGCTTTCCGAAATTTTCTTCTTTCGATTTTTGCGCCTTAATCAATCTGATAGTGGTTGGGTTGTGCAGGTAGTGTTCATACTCTATGCACAAGATAAGATAGTGTAGCTCAAACCCATAGTAAACCGCAATTAGCTTAGCTGTATCTATTTTCAACATGGTTTGATTTCTTTCTAATTTGGAATAGGCAGTGCGGTCCATATTCAAAAAATTGGAAATTTGGAACTGAGTTACTCCCTTTTGCTTGCGCAAGTACTTTAAAATTTTACCAACATTCATAAAAGCGTTACCTAATAAGTAAAATCAACTAAAGATACGACTTCCGTAAGTGATAAAATGTGCAAAAACGTCACATTTTTCACTTGTATGTGTTAAATGAATATTTTTATGGCAACACATTAAAACGTCCGTCATCTAAAAATGAAACGCTCGAATTAGCCCCATCATCTGGTTTAACGCTCTCTCTTGTTATTACCAGTAGCATCAGCTAATTTTTTAATTTCATTACTTAGTGTAGATATTTAACGTGTACATACGGTAAATATTTTGTTGGCTGTATAAACTGGAATTTAAAGCTATCGGCTATTCCTAAAATCAACGATACAAAATAATGAATTTTCACTGTATGTGTTTCTAAGTTTACAGGAAACTTGCAGGCACTATAGGCGAGTTCAAGCTCGCCTAAGTACTTGAAACTTTAAGTTAATTAGTATTGGATTAAATGATTGATGGCCTCGGATAACCGAGTTTTTGCAAGGAAGTCATCCTCTAAAATTTTGCTCATCGGAATTGCAGTATCTAAGCTAGCACAACGCATTACAGGAGCATCCAGATAATTGAAACAGTGTTCTCCGATCCAAGCAGCTATTTCGGCACCGAAACCGTTGGTTAACGTATCTTCATGTAAAATAAGAACCCTTCCAGTATATTTTACCGCATCCATTACTGCTTCCTTATCCCAAGGTTGCAAGCTTACCAGGTCAACCACAGTAGCATCAATTTCTGGACGTTGGCTAAGGTATTCTAAGGCCCAGTGAACGCCTAAACCATAAGTGATAATGCTGAGGTGTTTTCCACGTTTTAAAACATTAGCCTTTCCTATTTCGATAGTGTAATAACCTGCTGGTACCTGGCCGCTTAAACTGCGGTAAAGGTATTTGTGCTCAAAGTAAATTACCGGATTGGGGTCATCAATTGCGGCCAAAAGCAAACCTTTGGCATCAAAAGGGAAAGCTGGATAAACGATTTTTAGGCCAGGAGTTTTAGTAAACCAAGCTTCGTTGCTTTGAGAGTGGAAAGGGCCTGCACCTGTGCCCGCACCTGTTGGCATGCGAACCACTACATCTGCTTTTTCACCCCAACGGTAGTGGGTTTTAGCTAAATTATTAACGATTTGATTGAAGCCAACGCTTACAAAATCCGCGAATTGCATTTCAACTACAGCTTTATAACCATTAATTGAAAGGCCTAAGCCAGCCCCCACAATAGCAGATTCGCAGATGGGTGTATTGCGTACACGTGCTTTCCCGAATTTAGCCACAAAGCCATCCGTAATTTTAAAGGCACCTCCATATTCTGCAATATCTTGTCCCATTAATACCAAGTTATGATGGCGCAGCATACCCTCTTTCAAACCATCACTAATGGCATCTATGTAGCGCTTTTCCGAAGTTTGCTCAGAAGGTTCAATCGGCTTAGCGTGATAGGGAAAAAACATATCGTTAAGTTCAACGGCACTATTTGCCGCTGGCTCTGGTTCGTTAAAAGCCAGTTCTACCTCTTGATCTATTTGTTTTTTGTAGGTATTCTTTAGTTCTCCAATAATGCTTTCGCTTAAAATCCCTTCTTGTAATAAGAAACTTTCGAAATTTTTTAATGGATCTTTTGCGGCCCATTCTTCGAACAAATGTGGCGGCACATATTTAGTTCCAGACGCTTCCTCGTGGCCACGCATTCTAAACGTTAAGCACTCAACTAAAACTGGCCGTGGATTACGGCGAATATCTTTAGTTAGGGCGCTTAATTTATCGTAAACTTCCAGTACGTTATTGCCATCCAGTTGCACTCCTTCGATGCCATAGCCAATGGCTCTGTCAATTAAATTTTTGCATCTATATTGTTCATTCGTAGGTGTCGAAAGGCCATAACCATTGTTTTCAATTAAAAAGATGACAGGTAGATTCCAAACCGCTGCAACGTTAATGGCTTCGTGAAAATCCCCTTCGCTGGTTGCTCCTTCACCTGTAAAAACCAGTGTCGCTTTTTGTTTTTCTGCAATCAAATCTGCTAGCGCAATACCATCAGCAAGAGCCATTTGCGGACCAAGGTGTGATATCATTCCGATAATTTTATAGTCCTGCGTTCCAAAGTGAAACGAACGATCACGTCCTTTTGTAAATCCAGTAATTTTTCCTTGCCATTGCGCCATCAATTTCTTTAACGGGATATCCCTTGTGGTAAAAACACCTAAGTTTCTGTGCATTGGTAAAATGTACTCGTCGCTTTGCATGGCTAGGGTACTGCCAACTGCAATTGCTTCCTGTCCAATTCCCGAAAACCACTTCCCAATCCGACCTTGCCTTAGCAGGATCAACATTTTCTCTTCTACCAATCTTGGAAAAAGTAAACGCTTGTAAATAGCTAATAGCTCTGAATCGGATTTTTGTTGGCGGTTAAACTGCATTTGGTAAGTTAATATTTTATACCTGATATTTATTAGTTTACGAATTTATAATTAACCGCGAAAGGGTCAAAGAAAACCGCTGCTTTTTTAAGCTTAACTAATTTGTAGTTATGAAATTTCGAATAGACGTGTGAAACTTTCCAAGTCGTATCATTGAATTTATTCAAGACTTTAAAGCGCCTGATTTTGAATGATGGAAAGCGTTTAACCTGATGTCAGTAGAGCCTGCTCCTCTGGACCATCGGAGCGGGAAGTGGCGTCGTAAAACGGTATCCGAATCTAATCCAAGTCTTTTTTGTTCTGGTGCTCTTCCCAGCGTTTAGCAAATGATTTGGAAGCAATTTCGGGCATGTTACGATATTTTCCCCAACCTTTTTTGAAGAAAGTTTTGAGGACGAAGTTTTTCACTTTACCACCAAAAAAATCCATAAATGAACGTTTTTTCATTCCTTTTTTCCACAGCTTCCATCCTAAATTTTCGGTCGCTGTGTTTTCATTAGCCGTTACAGCGTCTCTGCGGTTGAGCAGCAGCATCTTATGGATGTCAATTTTAACTGGGCAAACTTCCGAGCATTTCCCGCATAGGCTAGAAGCGTAACTTAAGTGCTTAAACTCTTTCATGCCTTTAAAATGTGGCGTTATGATGGAACCAATTGGCCCACTATAAGTAGTGCTATAAGTATGCCCTCCAATATTTTTGTAAACGGGACAGGCATTTAAACACGCACCACAACGGATGCAATATAGAGCTTGGCGTTGATCTTTTTGAGCAAGTAGGTTAGTACGTCCGTTATCCAACAGGATTACATACATTTCCTCCGGTCCGTCAGTTTCATTCGCTTGGCGTGGGCCGCTTAAAATCGTATTGTAAACCGTCAAGTTTTGCCCTGTGCCGTGACTAGCTAGTAAAGGCCAAAATAAATCTAAATCAGCGATGGAAGGAATGATTTTTTCTATGCCTACAACGGCAATGTGTATTTTTGGAAATGTAGTTGTTAACCTAGCGTTTCCTTCGTTTTCGGTTAACGCAATGCTACCAGTGTCGGCGATTAAAAAATTACCACCAGTTATCCCAATATCCGCAGTTAAGTATTTGTCTCTTAGTAATTCTCTAGCCTTTTGCGTAAGCTGTTCAGGGGTGGCGTCAGTTGGAGTGCCAAATTTTTCGTTGAAAAGTTTAGCAATATCTTCCTTGCTGAGGTGCATGGCAGGAGTTACGATGTGATAAGGTGCCTGCCCCAGCAACTGTACAATGTATTCTCCTAAATCACTTTCAAGAGACTGCACACCGTGTTCATCCAAAAACTCGTTCAAATGAATTTCCTCTGTGGTCATCGATTTAGATTTGATGACGCTCTTGCCACCAACTCGTTGTATGATTTGTAGGATTTCTTTTTGTGCTTCAGCAGCATCATTGGCCCAAATTACTTTGCCTCCTCGCTTTTGGAAATTAGATTCAAACTCGGGTAAAAGCTTGTCCAAATTTTCCATTACCCGCCATTTAAGCACATGGGCTTTGCGTTTTGAAGCCTCTAAATTTTCAAATTTCGCTAGCCCACGATTCACCGCAACATTATACTTCCCAATGTTGTAATTGATGGTATTGCGATGTGAAATATCAAAAGCCTTTTCATCGGCTTTAACTAAAAAATCGTCGGCAACGCTCATAAGTTTTCAAATATATGCAAATAGGGTAGGGCTTTAAAATTTAACGGCCTAATGTTGATATAATTATTGATTCGGTGATGAGAATTTGAAGATTTACAAACAATTTATTACGGAATGAATAGCTTTTTTTGTTATAGGCTGTCAATTTCTTTCATGTAGGCTAAATATGCTTGCTTATAATTTAGGTTAGCATTTTCAGGTTTAGCTATAAATAAAAGAAAATCTTCTAAATCTGCTTCAGTGAAACCCAATTTTCTAAAAAGTAATTGGTCTTTTTCCCAGTTTTTGGGATTTACTTTTAAACTTGCCATTTCTCGATAAAGTATAATTCCTTTCCTAAATTCTACGTAACCTATGCCTTGCTTAAAGGAGTTGATTGCGGCAATCAGCGTATGATACGTAATAAGGGTGTCTGGTTTAGTTTCGCTAATGATGGTATATAACAATTGAGGCTTTAAAATTTCGACATCTATGCTGTCAAATTCAACAAATTGCTTCAGCACCTTTACATCTTCGATAAATAGCGGATCATTATGTTTTAATCGAGCCCTTAAAAAATTTGGTTGCTTTTGTAATACATCAGATTGTTGTTGAGCTAATGCTATAAATCCAATGAGTATAGCGAACAGTAGTAGACCGATTTTTCTATTCATTTTGCAAAAGTAATACTCTGCCATTAAAAAAATGACGGCAGTTGGCGTTTTAAAAAGCCATAATTTCATCCTTTACGTATATCAATAAAACTACCTTTTTTGTACATAAATTTTTAAGATTTTAAAAATAATGGCATATTGCGAAAAACAAAAAATGAGGTAATTTGTATTACTTATTCATTGCTTATTTTTGATGAAAAAAACAGTTTGGGTCGTTGAAGACGACTTGGGGATTGGAGAAATTATTAGTTTGCTTTTGCACGAAGAGGGCTATTCAGTTAGATTATTTGAAAACGCCCAAAGTTTTTTGGACGCTATTGGCGAACCCAACCCAAATATAGATATTTTAGTGCTAGATATTATGTTGCCAGATGGCAATGGCGTTGAACTATGCAACATTGTTAGAAGAAATCCCGCAATAGGTCGAGTTCCCATCATGATGATGTCTGCCAATAGAGCATTATCAGATATTAGCACACTTTGTTCTGCAGATGATTTCATTGCTAAACCCTTCGATATCTTCGACTTTGTAAATAAATTGGGCCGAATTTCAGCTTAAAATCTTATTAAAATAATTATCTAGAGCCTCTTTGTGTATATTTGGATAGTCAAAGTCTTTTAGATGACCGAAAAACGAATCAGTGCGCCAGAGCCTAATGAGCTGTTAAATGTGCTAATGCATGTTAATGAAGCAGCAGCAATTTATCAGGGAGATGATATTATTATCCGCTTTGCTAATGATGCAATGCTGAATTTTTGGGGCAAAGGTCCCGAGGTGATAGGGCAGCCCATTGCCAAAGCCATACCTGAATTGGAAGGTCAACCATTTGAACATTTATTAAAGCAAGTTTGGAAAACTGGTAAAACCTACGAGGCTCAAAGTGCGCCTGCCAACCTTGCGTCAAGTGGTGGAATAGTTACACGATATTTCGACTACGCTTATAGAGCAATACTTGATGAACATGGACAAACTCAGTGGATTTTAAATACGGCCACTGATGTTAGCGAGAGAATAGCGCATCAACAGGAAATTAAGGAGAACCGCGACAGAGAAGTGATTGCAAATGAGCGGTATGAAGAAGCCAATAGATTGTTGTCTGCAAGTGATTATCGCATGAAGCAGCTGATCATGTCGTCTCCAGTTGGCTTAACTTTGCTGCGGGGCAAAGATTTCATTATTGAAATGCCTAACAATCACATGTTAAGGATATGGGGAAGAAACAGAGCGCAGGTTGAGGGCATGCGCTTGCTCGACGTTTTTCCAGAATTAATAGGTCAACCTTTTCCCGATATGCTTACTAAAGTACTTAACGATGGGGAACCTATTAAAATTTCTGAAATCGGTGTTGATATCAGTGATATATATGGTGTTACTAGAAAAATCTATGTCAACTTTGCTTATGAACCTTTGTTTAATGCAAACGGAGAAATAGAAGCCGTAATGGCAACGGTAGTAGAAATTACCGACATTGTTAACATCAGGAAAGAGCTTGAACAAGGCAAACAAAAGTTACAGGAACTGGTAGAGGCGCTAGAAGTTTCCAATGAAGAATATCAGGCTACCAACGAAGAGCTAAATGCACTTAATGAGGAGTTTGCGGTAACCAACGAAGAATTGCAGGCCTCTAACGAAGAGGTTAAGGCTTTAACAGAGTTGCTCACCGAGGCAAATACTTTGCTCACCAATAAAAACGTAGAGCTTAACCAATCTTTAAAAAAGGTTTTTGCCATGTTTGAGGATTCACCAGCACCAATTGCTTTGTTAGCTGGTAGAGATTTGATCATTGACACGGCAAATCCAGAGATTTTAAGGCTGTGGGGAAAAACGTCGGAAGTTATTGGCAAGCCTTTAGCTGAAGCACTTCCAGAGTTGAAGGGACAGCCATTTTTGGCACTACTTGATGATGTGTTTACTTCGGGGCAAAGTCATTTAGGTAAAGGGGTAAAAGCCGTACTTAAACATGGTGATGAATTGCTAGAACTGTATTTTAATTTTACCTACAAGCCTTTGGTTGGCCAAGATGGAAAAACGCATTCTATATTGGTTGTTGCCAACGAAGTAACCGATCAAGTGAAGGCTAATCAACAAATTGAAGAAGCCTTTGAACAACTTAAT
The DNA here is from genome assembly GCF_965249885.1 of Pedobacter sp. Taxonomy (GTDB): domain Bacteria; phylum Bacteroidota; class Bacteroidia; order Sphingobacteriales; family Sphingobacteriaceae; genus Pedobacter. The sequence goes on from NZ_OZ252254.1 coordinate 2,439,239, forward strand.
TTTGCTTTGGAAGTAAGTAAGCTGGGCGCTTATGAATTGGATTTGGCCACAGATACAGTAAGATGTAATGCCAATTGCCGTAAAGATTTAGCGCTTGAAAACGCAGAGGAATTAAGTTTAGACGAATTTTTGCGTTTGGTACCGCCTGCTGATAGGAAATTGCTAGATACTCAGATGCAAAATTCTATTCAAAGTGGGAAGCCTTACCAAGTTGAATTTCAAATATTATGGCCAGATGGTTCAAGGCACTGGATTGAAACATCGGGAAATGTGCGCTACAAGGAGGATGGCACGCCGAGCAAGTTAATTGGACTTACTGCAAATATCACCGAGCAAAAAGCATTTGATCAACGTAAAGATGATTTCTTGAGCATTGCCAGTCACGAATTGAAAACCCCTGTAACTACCTTAAGGGCTTCGCTGCAAATGCTTGGACGCATTAAGGAAAAATTGGCTAGTCCAATGGCAGAAAAGTTAATTGAAACTTCGCTGCAAAATATGGAGCGTTTCACCGCTATGATCGACAATCTCCTGAACATCAACAGGCTTACCCAAGGCCAAATGAGTTTGGATAAGAGTGTGATATCGCTACGCGAATTATTAGAGAATTGTTGTTCGAACGTGAAAATGGACGGGAAACATGACTTGATAGTTACTGGTGAAGATATTCAACTTTTAGCAGATAAAAACCGAGTAGATCAGGTTATCACCAATTTTGTTAATAATGCAGTGAAATATGCGTCAAGCGGCAGGGAAATTTATCTTTCAGCTGAAATTGAAGGTGATTTCGCTAAGATTAGCGTGAAAGATACAGGCCCTGGCATTCCTTTGGAACAGCAACCACATCTTTTTGAAAGGTATTGGCGGGCAGATCACTCTGGACACAACTACAGTGGTTTGGGATTAGGCTTGTTCATTTGTGCAGAGATTATCAGAGCTCACGGCGGACAAATTGGTGTGGAAAGTAACCTAGGAGAAGGTGCAACTTTCTGGTTTACGCTGCCTTTGGGTGCAGATTAACTAAGAAGTAGCTTCAATTAAATAGTCGAATAAGCTTTGCTCCGTAGGCACTTGTATTTTCTTTCTTAACCTATACCGGCTTACTTCAATAGCTCTGGCACTGATGCCCATTAATTGTGCAATTTCTTTGGATGATAGGTTCATCTTTAAATAAGCACATAACTTAAGATCGTTAGCACCCAAGTTAGGAAAACGTTGTTTGAGCTTGGTGAGGAAATTAGAGTGCACATGATCAAAGTGCATGGCAAATTGTTCCCAATCAGCATCACCGTTTTCGGCTTCATTGAGCAACCTCGTTACCTTACGGATATAACTGTTATAGTCGCCGTCACTAGGTGCAGTTTTGCCAATGTTTACAATTTCATCCTTAATTTTCGAAATCAACTTGTTTTTTTGCAGCAAGTTCATACCCATGGCTGCTAGCTCTTTGTTCTTGAAATTTACCTCTGTTTCGAGCTTTTCATTCTGTAATTCAACAATTTGTTTCTCGTTGCTGTCAATTTCCAGCTGGTGTAAATGCTTAAGGTTGTCTTGCTCTTTCCTGTGGATTTTCTTTTGTCGCTCTATCAAAGCTCGTATAAGTGCAACCAAGGCTACTAAATAAAGTAAATACACCCAAATGGTTTCGTACCATGCTGGTTTTATATAAAACGCATAGGTTGCTACGCTCGATTCGCTACCTAGGTTATTACGAGCTTTTACTTTAAATACGTAGTTTCCGTAAGGTAAATTGGTGTAGTCTTTTTCATTTTTAGCGGTCCATGGAGACCAGTCTTTATCAATACCTTCCAGTTGGTAACTGAACTCAATGTTGTTTTGTTGCTCATAAAGTGTCGAAGAGAACTCAAAGTGTAGAGAATTATTTTTCTTAGCTAATTTAATTTCCTCTTCTTCATTTTGTTTAGCTGATATTTTCCCATCGGTTAAAAAATAGCCACCGAAAATAACGCTTGGCTTTTCACTAATTGTTTTAACTAATGACAAGTGAACATTAACAGGTTTAATATTTTTGCTATACTCGCTGTAATTGATATGGATAAGACCTTTTTTTGCGCCTATAAATACGTTTTGATTGTCGTAAGGATTGATGTGCTCAAAGCCGGCAACCACTAAAGAGTTCAGTTCGGGAAGATGTACAATATTATAGTTATTTCCATTGGGTTTTCCATGAAAATCAACTAAACCAACCTTTTTATGGCTGATGAACCAAATGTTACCTTTTGCATCTTCTTTTAAGTAATGATAAACATTGTTTTTTAAGATGGGCTTTAAAAATGGCGATGGCACAAAGCGATCATTTTTTTCATCGTACTCAAAAATTCCAGTTTTTGTAGCTACAACCACTTTTCCCCTAATTTTTGCCACAGCATTACCAAGTATAGAGGGCAGTCCATTTTTTTCAGTGTAAAACTTCGTCTCTTCTATTTTTCGTCTATCTGCAGATAGTTTTAAGCGGAAAATGCCTCGATATGGGTGAGATGCCCAAATCATATTTTTGTAGGGCACCAAAAATCTCAACGATTCATTAATACCATCAATAACTCCTCCATCGCTAAAAAATCCGTTTTGCTCATTTATTTGATGTAGCCCAAAATAAGTACCAGCAATTATAGTTGGATCTTTAGCTAAAGGCTTAATAAATAGCCAGGTACCTAAAGCATTATATATTCTTTTTGCGCTTGTCCCGTCTACCACCATGGCTCCATCTTCGTGAGCTACCAATACTTTGTTGTTCTGGATGGAAAGATCCCAAACCTGCCCGCTTGTGTTTGAAACTTCGGTAAAGCGGTTTTTCGTATAGCTTAAATCAGCGATATTTGGTTGCAACTGTGTAGCATAAACCCCATTTGAACTACCTACGTACAATTTGTTTTGGTGTATCAAAGCAGCATAACTGCTCGTCTGCTTCTCTTTATCAGGATAGATATATTTAATAGCATTATTAAAAGCAATGAAGTTGATTCCATCGTCCAATCCAAGCCAAAAGTTGCCATTTTTATCCATGAAAATGCTACGGATGTTGTCTTTATAAAGTCCTTCTTGTGAAGAAAAATGTTGGATTTGTTTTCCATTTTTATCTAAAATGTAGCAGCCATTTGACGATGTTGCCACAGCCAGCCAATTGTTGTTGATGGCAACTGCTTTATACATTTTGCTTTGCTTTAGCTGCTGTTCATTTTCGATGTTGAATTTCGATAGTTGCCCTTTACTGTACAACAAAGCACCATTTCTCAACGTGGTAATTAGGGTGGTATCGGCGTTGTACTTAATTACCGAAGTAACAAAGTCGTTTTGTAGTTGCTGTGGAGAAGCTATTGACTTCCATTGGTTTTGCTCAAAAGCCATTAGGCCTCTTCCAATGTCCTGAGCATAGATTTTTCCATCACAATCACCCATAAATTCCCAAAGCCATTTAGGTTTATGTATAGTGAATTTGCCATTATACCAGCGCAATATTTTACCAGTGGAGCGGAAAAAAATGTCATCGCCTATGGCTGAAATGTCCCAAACATCCGATAGATTACGCTCGCTTTTGGGCAAGTAATTTCTAATGGAATGATAGATGAGTTTGCCCTTGCTGTCTGGAAAAAAGTAACCTAATTCATCTTGAGCACCTACGTAAATTTTGCCGTCCTTCGCAATCTTTATAGACCTAACTACCGTTTTGTGTGGCAGGGCATACAACTTCCAATTGCGGCCATCGAACACTAAAAGCCCTTCATTATTGGCAAAATAAATTAGCCCATTTTTGTCTTGGTCTATATCCCAATTTTGCGAACCCCCTTTATAATCTAAGCTGGTGTAAACATTAATTTGCGGAATACCTATCGGGTTCTGTGCTTTCGCATCAGCCAGTAACAAAACAAGTATAACTGCAAAAAATGATTTCATCGGTTTAATATTTGTTAGATTTCGTGGGGCTGTATAGTAAATACACGGCAGATAATCGGCGTAGCTTGACCAACTCTTGAGCTATTTATACAACTAATTTATACAGATTTTATCTTTTAATAAACTTCACGCAAAAATAATTGAGTAATTATTTGATAGCGATTTTTGTAGTACCCCTTAAGTGAGGTGTTATGCTGTTGTTTTTCAATATTTTGTGTAGAATATGCTTTAATTTTTTTAATGTTTGTTGTGGTTTTGTGCAGGTGCTTTTTTTGGCCGTGACTTTATTTTAATCCAATATTTGTGAAACGAATATCCGGAAAATGCACCGTTTGTCAGCAATAATACGAACGGAAGTAAACTCGGGTATCAATTAACCAAAATTAAATTGTATGAATAAGAAGTCATTTGTAAGACATCAATGTCTGACGCTGGTTGCACTGTTCTGTTTTTTCAGCTGGGGCTGTAAAGACGAAGACTACGCCGGCAAACTAGGAACTCCTGCCAAGGCATCTTTCAAGGTAACCAAAGTGCAGGGAAAAGTAAACACTTACTTGTTAGAGAGCACTTCTCAAAACGCTTACCGCTACCAATGGGATTTCGGTTTGAACGATGGTGCGAAATCAGCAGGTGCTTCCACAGAAGCTTATTTTATTTCAAAAGGTACTTACAATGTTAAGTTGTATGCTTATGGCGAAGGCGGTTACGATATTGCAACGCAGCCAATTGTTGTTGATCAGGACGATTTTACGCCGACGCTCAACAATGCTACTTACCAATTACTTACGGCACACGCATGGAAATTAGATCCAAATTCCGCTGCGCCAATTACCGTAGGTACAGAAAACAATCCTGCTGAATATTTCGGTGGTGGTGCATTGGCTGGATGTCAGATAGATGATGATTACACTTTCTCTTTTGCTAACAATGCTTTCAAGTTAAGTTACAAAGCAAATGGACAAACCTTTAACGGCGGTAACGTAGCGCCTAACTACAACTGCGGCACTGATAGATCTTACGATGTAGCTTTTACTTTCAGTACTACAGTGCAAGGTGCTGGTATTGCTACCATTACTATTCCAGGCAATCCACCAGATAGATTTATCGGCGTAACTGATGTATCGTCAAATAATTATCGTATCATTTCTATTTCGGCCAACGAAATGATTTTACGTTCAGGCAAATCAAATGAGGTTGTACACCAAATGAGATTCGTTAAAAAGTAGCCGCATTTTTATTAATTAAAGCCAAATATAAATATGAAAAGATTTCGACTATTGATCGTATTGCTGGTTTTTTCTTTGGCCTTGCCTGAAGCTTTCGCACAAAATATTAGTGTATCAGGTACGGTAAAAGATAAACTGGGAAAAGAAATTCCTGGGGTATCCATAATAATTAAGGGTACTACAAACGGAGTTTCTACCACTGCTGATGGTAAGTATGCTATCACGGTACCTAAAGCGGGAACTACTTTGGTTTTCTCTTTTATTGGGATGACCACTCAAGAATTTTTAATCACTAAATCAGAAACCCTTAACGTAACGCTTGATGAAGCTGCGAACTCGCTAAACGATGTGGTAATTGTAGGTTTCGGTAGCCAAAAAAGAAGCAACGTAACTGGTTCGGTAGCTACCGTTAACAGTAAGCAGTTGGTGCAAACACCAGTTGGCGATTTAAGTAACGCTTTAGCTGGTCGTACACCTGGTGTGATTACTAAACAGCCATCAGGCGAACCGGGTGCTGATGGAACTCAAATCTTCATCCGCGGTAACTCTACCTTTGGTGGCGGTACCATGGAACCTCTGTTTGTAATTGATGGAATCGTTCGTTCAGGCCGCGATTTTGGACAAATGGATCCTAACGAAATTGAAAGTGTGAGTATCTTGAAAGATGCTTCTTCTGCTGCAATTTTCGGGGTAAAAGGTGCAAATGGTGTTGTTTTAGTAACAACAAAAAGAGGTAAAGCTGGCCAGTTGAGCGCCAACTATTCATTTAACTATGGTTTTTCTCAAGTAACTAGATTGCCAGATGCTTTAGGTTCTTATGAGTATGCCGTTTTATATAATGAAGCAAAACTAAATGATAACCCTAACGCTACACCTGAGTTTTCTTTGGACAGGCTAGAGTCGTTTAGAAACGGAAATGATCCTGATGTAAATCCAAATACCAATTGGATGGATTTAGTATTAGGTGGCACTGCACCAAGAATGCAACATAACCTTTCTTTATCTGGAGGTACAGAAAAAACGAAATACTTCACCTCATTTGGCTATTTGGATGAAGATGGTTTGTATAGCTCGTTGAACTATCGCAGGTATAATGTGAGAAGTAATGTTGATATCCAAGCTACGCCAACTACAAAGGTTTCTATTGATTTATCTGCCAGGATGGAAAACAAACAATCTCCACCAGCAAGTATCGATAACATTTTTGAGCACACCATGCGTAACCCGCCGATTTTCCCGGCAAGGTTTTCAAATGGTTTATTAGCCGCTCCAGGTGTTTATCCAAACCCGCTAGCCTTAATTAGCGAAGAAAGTGGTTACAACAGAAATTCTTCTAATTTCTTCTTAAGTAATTTTCAAGTAGTACAGCAAATTCCGGGAGTTGAGGGTTTATCTATTAAAGGTGTTTTGGCTTTCGACAGGAACTTTAACTATAACAAAATCTGGAATCAATGGGTGCCATTGTACATCCGTAATGCTGATGGTACTTACACTGTTAGCGCACAATCTAAATCATCTTTATCTAAAGGTTATGGCGAAGGTCAGGGTTTAGAGTTGCAAGGTCACATCAACTACGACAGACGCTTTGGTAAACATGGTATTTCTGCATTAGCGTTAGTATTACAAAAAGAAAATCAAGGTACTGGTATTTACGGTGCCAGAAACTCCTACGAAAGTTCGGCATTACAAATCTTGAATTTTGGTCCAGCTTTAAATGAAGTTTTAAGTGATGGTGAAAGTAAAACTGCGCTAAGAAGTGCGGCCTTCCGTTTAAACTACGATTTCGACGGCAAATATCTATTCCAAGCAAGTTTAAGACGAGATGAGTCAGAAAACTTTGCTCCAAAAGAAAGAGTAGGTTACTTTCCAGCATTTTCTGCCGGTTGGTTAATCACTAGAGAAAGCTTCATGCAAAACGTAAAGTTTGTAGATTTCTTAAAACTTAAAGCATCGTATGGTACTTTAGGTAGTGATCGTATTCCTAGCCGTTTTGGTTACTACAATCGCTACAACTTGGTGCCAAATGCTTACCCATTTGGAGGGGTGCCAAATACAGGTTTAACACCAGGTGCTATTGCTAACGAAAACTTAACTTGGGAAACTTCCATTAAAATGGATGCGGGTGTTGAAGCTAAATTGTTCAAAAATCAGTTAAGTGTTGATTTCACTTTATTCAAGGAACGCCGTAAAGATATTTTAGCTACCAGATCACTGTCGGTACCATTAAGCTTTGGTGCAGCGCTACCTAGCGAAAACATCGGTATTGTAGAAAACAAAGGTTTGGAATTGGTATTAAACCACAACAAGCAGTTATCAACTAACTGGTCTTACTTTATTGGCGGTAACTTCACTTACGCAAAAAATAAAATTATTGAAGCAGCAGAAGCTTCGAATATCCCAGAAGGGAAGCGTATTACTGGTCGTCCAAATGGGGGGTACTATGGTTACAAGGCTGTTGGAATTTTCAGAGATGCCGCAGATTATGCAGCTTCACCTAAGCCAACTGCATTCCTAAATTCTACTGGCCCCGGCGATATCAAATATCAAGATATCAGTGGTCCAAATGGTACTCCAGATGGCGTGATCGATGATTTTGATATCACTTATTTAGGTAACGGTACATTGCCACAAATTCTATATGGTATCAATGGTGGTGTTAACTTCAAAGGGTTTGAGTTGAATTTCTTGTTACAGGGTGCAGCACAATCGCAGCAATTGTTAACTCAAAATGCAGCATGGGCTTTCCATAACGGTGGCCGAGTAAATGCAGAGTGGTTAGATCGTTGGACTCCTGCTCGTCCGGATGCTCCGCTACCACGCTTAACCTTAAATACCAATGGTAATAACTATCTAGTGAGCAGCTTCTGGTTACAAAATTCAAGCTATATCCGTTTGAAAAACGTTGAGTTTGCTTATACTTTAAAGAATAAAGTGTTGGAAAAAATCGGAGCTAAAAACTTGAGAATTTACGCTCAAGGCCAAAACTTATTTACCATTACTGATTTACTTAACCTCGACCCTGAAAACACCAATGGTATCGGTAGGTATTATCCACAACAAAAAACCTACACTTTTGGTGTAAACATTCAGTTTTAACAGGATTTGATTTAATCAATTAAATAGAAAAGAAATGATTAATAAAAAACATAAATGGTTGATTGGCGCACTAATGCTTGCGACAGCAACTTTCTCTTGTAAAAAAGATCTACTAGATATTAAGCCGATAGATTTCGTATCTGACGTAGCAGTTTTTCAGGATATCACGCTCACCAATCAGTTTGTAAACGATATTTATGGATCGCTGTTGAGTGGTTTTGAGCGTCGTGACTTTGGCTGGACTGAAGGTTGGGCATCTGGTTTTTCGTTATTGGATATGATGACTGATGACATTGAAGGCCATAATGATTTGCCAATGAATAAAGTGCAGGCAGGTGATTTGAACTCTCAATTTTCTGAAGGTACCCAAATGTGGGCTGCTAATTACGCTTTAATAAGAAAAGCGAACACCTTAATTGCTCGTATTGATGGGGTTCCAACTACAAATACCGCACTTAAAGCTCGTTTAAAAGCTGAAACGAAGTTTTTAAGAGCATTTGCTTATGCCGAATTGATAAAAGCTTTTGGTGGTGTGCCTCTAATTACGGTGGAGCAAGGCGTTAATGATGATTTAGAAGTGCCTAGAAATACTTATGCAGAATGTGTAGCCTTTATTGTAAAGGAATGTGATGAAGCAGCTGCGGTTTTAGCTCCTAGCTATCCAGATGCTGCTGATTTAGGCAGAGCAACTAAAGGTGCCGCATTGGCATTGAAAGCTCGTACGTTATTGTTTTATGCAAGTCCGTTGAACAATCCTAATAACACTTTAAGTCGTTGGGATGATGCTGCAAAAGCTGCGCAACAAGTAATGGCACTAGCACCGGCAACTTACACTTTGTATCCAGATTACTACCAGTTGTTTATGACCAAAAATGGAAATAAAGAAGTAATTTTCGCTAAGAAATTCGCTCGTCCGGGTCGTACGCACCAAACTGCTTGGATGCTGCACATGAGTATTCGTCCAAATCCTTGGGGCGCTTGGGGTGCTTTCCACGCTACACAAAACTTAGTGGATAGTTATGAAATGAAAAACGGGTTGTTGCCTGATCAACCAGGTTCTGGTTATGATGAGCAAAATCCTTACGCTAACAGAGACAGCAGGTTGGACAGATCGATGCTTTTCAACGGATCACAGTTCAAAGGCTTTACCGTTGAAACTTTCCAAAGTGCTGATTTATCGGTTTTCCCTGATGGAAATGCAGCTGAGCGTACCAATGGGGATAGAACCAAAACCGGTTACGGCTTGCGTAAATTTATCGACGACAAGTATTTAACAAGTGATGCTGTTTATCAAGGCGGTGATAACGACTGGATTTACATGCGTTATGCTGAAGTGCTGTTAAATTATGCCGAAGCTAGAAATGAATTCAGCGGCCCTGATGGAACGGTTTATGATGCTTTAGATGCTGTTAGGTTAAGAGCGGGACAACCGGTTTTACCTCGTACATTTACTCAAGCAACATTAAGAGATAAAATCCGTAACGAACGTAGGGTAGAGCTTTGTTTTGAGGAGCACCGCGTTTATGATGTTCGTCGTTGGAAGTTGGGTATGACTTACTTCAATGGTCCAATCTATAGAATGAACATCATCAAAAATGCTAACGGAACGTTAACTTATAACAGACGTGCCCTGCTTGAAAACAGAGTATACAAAGAAAGCTATAACCTATTTCCAATCCCTCAAATTGAGATGGAGAGAAATAGAAAATTAACGCCTAACCCATAATTTCAAATCATTCATCCTCTTCTTCCATTTTTTGGAGGAAGAGGATCTTTTAAGCTCATATACAGATCGCATGCAACGAATAATCTACAGTGTTTTATTTTTATGTTTAGGTTTTGGTGGAAATATAAAAGCCTCAAGCCATAAAATAGAACCCACTCAAGCAATAAAAGTAGAACTTAAAAAAACAGCAACTGGCTATGAGCTGCTTCGCGGTGGCAAACCATACTATGTGAAAGGGGCTGGAGGTACTTCCTACTATTACAAAGTGGCACAATATGGAGGCAACTCTGTACGTACCTGGAGTACTAATGGTGCAAAAGATGTCTTAGATTCTGCACAAAAAAATGGCTTAACGGTAATGATGGGTTTACCCGTTACCCCTGAAAGACACGGCTTCAATTACGATGACTCAGTAGCGGTTAAAAAGCAATTTGAGCGGGTAAAAGCGGAAGTGTTGAAGTATAAAGATCATCCTGCGTTGCTATGTTGGGGCATTGGCAATGAGCTTAACCTATCTTATAAAAATCCAAAAGTTTGGGATGCGGTAAATGATATCGCCCAAATGATTCACGAATTAGATCCTAACCATTTAGCAACCACTGTGCTTGCAGGGATCAACAAAAAAGAAATTGAGCATATCAAGGCAAAAACAACGGCTATTGATTTGCTTGCTATTAATACCTACGGCGAATTAGCCGCATTGCCGGAGAAAGTAAAAGCAACGGGATGGAATGGAGCATATTTAGTTACAGAATGGGGACCAACCGGTCATTGGGAAGGCTTGCAAACCGATTGGAATGCGCCCGTAGAAGAAACGAGTAGCGAGAAAGCTGCGGTTTATAAAAATAGATACCACTATGGTATCGAACGTGATAAAGCGAGTTGTTTAGGCTCATACGTGTTTTTGTGGGGACAAAAGCAAGAGCGTACACCAACTTGGTATGGTCTGTTTACTGCCAAAGGCGAAGAAAGTGAAGTGATTGACGCCATGCAATACCTGTGGACAGGTGCTTTTCCAAAACATAAAGCACCTCATATTTATGGGTTTGTGTTGGATAAGAAGCAGGCACAACAAAGCGTTTACTTAAAACCTAACACCAATTACGAAGCAGAAGTGACGGCGATGAGCCCTAATGGAACAGCGTTAAAATACCGTTGGGAACTATTACCAGAGGCTACAAAAGTAGGTGAGGGTGGTGATCATGAAGATAAACCTGAAACGCTTAAGCTGCAACATACTGATTTGGCAGAGGGAAAAATTAAAATCGTTTCTCCGGCTAAAAGTGGAGCTTATCGTTTATTTATATATGTTCAGGATGTAAAAAATAAAGTTGCTACGGCAAACATTCCATTCTTTGTAAAATAGTACAATCGTTAAATTCAATTCAGCAATATGAAAAGTAGCTTCTTGATCAAAAATTATTTAGTAGCCCTGACACTAATTGTAGTTAATTTAAGCTGTAAAAAACAGGCTAGTGCTGTAGAACCTAGCAATCTACAACTTACCGCAAACGTGAGCACTGATGGCTCTGGCAGGGTTGATTTTGTTGCTACCGCAGATAACGCCGATCGATACTTCTTCACCTTTGGGCAGGGCAGTAACGAAAGCATCCGCTCTAGCGACGGTAAAGCATCAACTGTTTACGCAGAAGGTGGTACTTATACGGTTAAAGTGACGGCCTATTCATCAAGTGACAAGTCGATAACGATGAGCAAGCAAATCACCGTTGATAAAAACGATACTATAGATAATACGGGCTACATTTCTCCTGAAACTTATCCTGGAATGACTTTAGTTTGGCAAGATGAATTCAATGGAACTGCACTGGATACCAGATATTGGACCTTTGAGCAAGGTAACGGCGCTAATGGTTGGGGCAATAACGAACTTCAGTTTTACAGAGAAGAAAATACCAAAGTAAGTGGGGGCTATCTAACCATTACTGCTAGAAAAGAGAACTTCAGTGGCCGTGAGTACACCTCATCACGGATCAAAACTCAAGACAAAAAAACGTTCCTTTATGGTCGTGTTGATTTTAGAGCGAAGCTGCCTAAAGGACAAGGTATTTGGCCAGCTTTTTGGGCTTTGGGAGCTAACATCACAACAGTTAACTGGCCTTTATGTGGCGAAATTGATATCATGGAGATGGTTGGCGGAGGCGCAGGAAAAGATAATACGGTGCATGGTACAGTGCACTATGAAGACGGTGGCCACAAGTACATCGGGAAATCATATACTTTGCCAAGTGGCGATTTTTATGACAAATTCCACGTGTTTTCGTTGGTTTGGACTGAAACTTCGCTTAAGTGGTATATCGACAACCAAGAATATTACAGCTTCGATTCTAGTTCCGCCGCCACCGATGAATTTAGGAAGCCATTTTTCTTATTAATTAACCTCGCTGTTGGAGGCAACTGGCCGGGAAGTCCTAATGCAAGTACGGTTTTTCCTCAAAAATACATTGTGGATTACGTACGGGTATTCCAATAAAATTATACAAAGCATTTTTTGAGATCTTCATACCGTCTTTAAAATGAAAACGGACGGCCTTGGTGCCGTTCGTTTATTTGCCTACATAAGGCCTAGTCAAAAACTGCACACACTAAAACCTTAATTGAATTAACTGAATAGGAAAATGAGAAAAATTCTTTTAACCCTACCAATGTTAACGCTATCGCTTTTTTCGGTAGCGCAACAAAAAACGGATCCTGCTATTGACCAAAAGGTGAAAGCTTTACTAGCCAAAATGACTTTGGAAGAAAAAGTAGGTCAAATGGCACAAATTACGCTTGACGTAGTCACTAATGGAAAAGATCGATTCAGTAGCTACGAGCCCGTAAGCTTAAATCAACAGCAGTTGGAACATGCTTTGGTAAAATACAAAGTTGGTTCCATCTTAAATACCGCCAACAACAGGGCACGTACCGTTGAGGTTTGGCATCAACTCATCAACAAAATACAGGAAACTGGTAAAGGTCGTCTTAACATTCCGGTGCTTTACGGAATTGACGCGGTACACGGTACAACTTATACTGCTGGAGCAACCATGTTCCCACAGCAAATTGGACAGGCGGCAACACGTAACCGTAGTTTGGTTTACAAAGGCGCCGAAATCACTGCCTACGAAACTCGTGCAAGTGGTATTCCTTGGAATTTTTCTCCGGTATTGGATGTGGCTCCTGATCCTCGCTTCCCTCGTCAGTGGGAAACTTTTGGTGAAGATCCTTACTTGATCAAAGAGCTTGGCCTGCAAATGGTAAACGGGATGGAGGGCAACAACATTGCTGATCCCTACAAAGTGGCGTCTTGTTTGAAACACTTTTTGGGTTACCAAGTTGCCTCTTCTGGAAAAGATCGTACACCAGCCTACATTCCTGATCACGTGTTGAGAGATATGCATTTGCCACCGTTCAAAGCAGCAATTGAAGCTGGCGCACATAGCATCATGATCAATTCGGGGATTATCAATGGGGTGCCAGTTCATGCGAACTACAATTTGCTTACCAAACTACTAAGGAATGAGTTAGGTTTCAAAGGACTAATCGTAACCGACTGGGGAGATATCGAGAACCTTTACACAAGAGATCGTGTGGCGAAAGACCACAAAGAAGCGATCATGTTAGCCATCAACGCCGGAATTGATATGTCGATGATTGCCTATGATTACGAAAGATTTTGCGACAACCTGATTGCTTTGGTAAAAGAGGGGAAAGTAAAGCAAACTAGAATTGATGATGCTGTGACGCACATTCTTAAATTGAAGTATCAGCTAGGTTTATTTGAAAAACCGATTTACGATAGCAAGCAGTATCCAAAATTTGGTAGCAAGGAATTTGAGCAGGCCGCTTATCAAAGTGCAGCGGAGTCAATCACTTTGTTGAAAAATAACGATAACATTCTGCCATTCAAAAAAGGTGTTAAACTATTGGTAACTGGACCAAACGCTAATTCAATGCGTACTTTAAATGGCGGTTGGACTTATTCATGGCAAGGCGAAAAAGTGGAAGAGTTTGCTTCGAAATATAATACCATTTTAGAGGCCTTGAGTAATAAAGCTGGGAAAGAGAATATCACTTTCGTGGATGGTGTTAGCTACAAAATGGATGGTAAATACTACGAAGAGTTTGATAAAGGAACTGAAGAAGCGGTAAAAGCTGCTCAAAATGCTGATGCAATTATACTTTGCTTGGGAGAAAACTCTTACACTGAAAGTCCGGGCAATTTGAGCGATTTGTACATGTCCGATTTACAGACCCAACTAGCTTTAAAACTTGCAGCTACTGGGAAACCTATTATTTTAGTGCTTAACGAAGGTCGTCCAAGACTCATCAGTAAATTTGAACCTAAAATGGCGGGGATACTGCAAACGTATTTGCCAGGTAATTTTGGCGGCGATGCACTCGCTGATATCTTATTTGGCGATGTGAATCCTTCTGGGAAATTGCCTTACAATTATCCTAAATTCCCTAACTCGTTGGTAGGCTATAACCATAAGCCATCTGAAAATAGAACGGTAATGGAAGGGGTTTATAATTACGATGCGGAGTACAACCCTCAGTATGAATTTGGATTTGGTTTAAGCTACACTAGTTTCAAATACGATAACCTTAAACTTAGCGCTGAAAAAATTAAAGCCACTCAAGAAATTACAGTATCAGTGGAGATCACCAACACAGGAAATAGGGAAGGCAAAGAAGTGGTGGAGCTTTATTTGAGCGATTTGTACGCTTCACTGACGCCAGATTCAAGAAGATTGCGTGGTTTCGAAAAGATCAATTTAAAGCCAGGCGAAAAGCAAACGGTAACTTTTAAATTGAGCAAAGCCGATTATGCTTTTACCAATTTGGAAGGCCGTTCGGTGATCGAACCAGGGGAATTTAAAGTGAAAATTGGCTCACTGAGCAAAAGCTTTTTTGTGGAGTAGGTAAATCTTTTATCAGAAATTAATAGTAAATACCATTCTAATCAAATAGAATGGTATTTTTGTTTTTAAATCAAAAAAATGAGCGACAATAAGGCAAAAGATTTAATCGATTCAATAAAAAATAAAGGCAAAAGCTTAGAGGCTGAAATGTCCTTCTTTGACCACTTAGATGTATTACGGAAACATTTATTAAGAGCTTTAGCAGTAATTGTTGTTTTAGTCTGCGTAGCTTTTTACTTCACCGATTTCATTTGGCATGATGTAATTATGGCACCCAAAAATGCTGATTTTTGGACCTATCGTATGATGTGTAAACTGGTAGAAGCGTTTCCGTCTATCGGGAATGAGTTTTGTATTACCAGTATCAAAGCTAAAATCATTAATACCGAAATGTCGGGGCAGTTCACCTTACAAATGAATTCCTGCGTAATGGCTGGTGTAATTTTGGGCGTACCTTATCTGCTTTTTGAACTTTGGCTTTTCATTAAGCCTGCTTTGTTGGAAAACGAACGTAAATCGGCAAGTGGTTTTGTAGCATTTGCATCAGCATTATTTGCTTTAGGTTTATTGTTCGGTTACTATGTTATTTGTCCGTTGTCTATTAACTTTCTAATCAATTACACGGTTGATGCCAGCATCGAAAATACATTTACTATCTCATCTTACCTATCTACCGTACTGACGTTAACTTTAGGTTCGGGCATCATTTTCCAGTTGCCTGTAATTATCTACATCTTATCGAAATTGGGTATCATGACACCAAAATTCATGCGCTCTACACGTAGGTATGCAGCAGTTTTAATTTTAGTAATTGCAGCTGTGGTAACACCAACCGCCGATCCGTATACCATGCTTATTGTGGCTTTCCCGCTATTCTTGTTATATGAATTAAGTATTTTGATTTCTGCTAATATCGAAAAGAAGAAGAAAAAAGCGGAATTGGCGTTTTATGGTAAAAAGTAATCACAGATTGAATTGCTAAAACAACAAAATATTTACGCAATAATCTCTATAATTCTATATAATTTTGAATCATGTCAACAGCAAATCAACTTAAAATAGCTATAGGTGCTGATCACGCCGGCTTTGAATACAAGGAAATCTTAAAGGATTTTTTATCTAACTACGAAGTCGTAGATTTTGGTACACATTCACTTGATTCGGTTGATTACCCAGACTTTGCTCACCCCGTAGCTAATTCAGTGGAAAAAGGTGAAGCTGATTTTGGAGTATTGGTTTGCGGCAGTGCGCAAGGTGTGGCAATTACAGCTAACAAACATCAAGGCATAAGAGCTGCGGTGAGCTGGTTAACCGAAATTGCCAAGCTTTCTAGGCAGCATAATAATGCGAACGTTATTTGCATTCCGGCTCGTTTTGTATCGGCTGATTTAGCAAAGGAAATGGTTGAAACTTTCCTAGCGACACCATTCGAAGGCGGCCGACATGCCAATAGGGTTAATAAAATCTCCTGTTAAAGACATCATCCAACAAACCTTAACTAATAAAAATGAATAAAAAGTTTGCAATCACCTCACTAGCTTTAGCGCTATGTTTTGGTGCGATGGCGCAAGACAAAAATGCCATCAAATTTAGTACAACTGTCAACAAAGACAGGGCGTACCAACATCTTTCTGTTCTGGCATCCGATGAGTATGAAGGTCGTGAGACTGGAAAAAAAGGTGCTTGGATGGCAGCAGATTATATCAAAAAACAGTTCAAAAGCTTCGGATTAGTTGGTCCGGTTAAAGGCAGCAAAGATCCTTACCTACAACCGGTGGGAATCTCTTCAAAAAAATTGGTGGATTTATCTTTAGTGGTGGGTTCGCAAACTAAAGAGAACCTTAAAGACTACTATGTATTGGCGCAAACTACGCCAGCAACAGGATTCGATGTTAAAGCATCTTCGGTAATTTTCGCAGGTTATGGTTTAAGTAAAGATAACTTTAACGAGTATGCAGGTATTGATGTTGCCGGTAAAGTAGTATTGATTTTTGCTACTGGTGACCCAACAGCTAAAGCTCCAGAGCCAGGCGCTCCTCGTAGGGCACAAAGCAGTGTAGGTAGCCAACAAGCTAAAATTAAATATTTGGTAGACAATAAGGCAGCGGGCGTTTTGGTAATTAACGAAAGAGTTGACAACCTAAACGATGCCACTAAGGCATTTTTAACCGCTGGCAGTGCTGATTTGAAACGCACCGATGCGAATGAAAATACAAATACTTTACCAGTTATAACCATCGGTACGGCAGTAGCAAACCAGCTATTAGCTACAGCGAATACTAACTTGGCGGATGTGAAGAAGAAAATCGCCGAAACTTTAAAACCTGCTACTACGGTACTTAATGTTCCAGTGTCTTTCTCAGGTAAGTTAGTGCAAGAGGATATTAAAGCAGATAATGTTTTAGGATTTTTAGAAGGTTCCGATCCTAAATTGAAAGATGAAGTTTTGGTAATAACTGGTCACTATGATCACATTGGTTTAGTTGAAGATGCCAACGCAACAGACAAAGTTAACAACGGAGCTGATGATGATGGTTCAGGAACTACTGGTGTTTTAATGTTGGCGGAAGCTTTTTCAAAAGCTAAAAAAGCAGGTAAAGGACCAAAACGTAGTATTTTATTCATGACAGTTTGTGGTGAGGAGAAAGGTCTTTGGGGCTCTGAGTGGTATTCGGAACATCCGGTATTTCCTTTGGCAAATACCATCACTAACTTAAATATTGATATGATTGGTCGCGGCGATGATAGCCGTCCTGGAGATAACAATTTCGTTTACATCATTGGATCAAATATGCTAAGTGATGATTTGGATAAAATTGGTAAAAAAGCAAATGCTGATTATGTGAATATCGTTTTAGATGAGAAGTACAACAATCGTACTGATCCTAACCGTTTTTACTATCGTTCTGACCACTACAATTTCGCAAAACATGGTATTCCAGTAATCTTCTATTTCAATGGAGTACACAAGGATTATCACCAGCCAGGAGATGAGGTAAGCAAAATTGACTTCCCAATGTTGGCTAAACGTGCGCAGTTGGTTTATTTTACTGCTTGGGAATTGGCTAATGCCCCAAAACGCCCAGTGGTGAATAAAAACGAAGATGGCACTTTGAAAACAAAATAAACATCTTAAAAGAGATGGCAATCCCGTTAGGCAACTGACGGGATTTTTTGCTTTAAAATAAGGGTGGATTGCTGTTTCTCTAGGCTAAAATTCCATTCGCTGTATCCTAACGGCATTTAAAATAGCTGCTAGCGCTACGCCAACATCTGCAAAAACAGCTTCCCACATGGTTGCTAAACCACCGGCACCTAAAACAAGCACAACGGCTTTCACACCAAAGGCCAAAATGATGTTCTGCCATACAATTCTTTTGGTTTGCTTGCTAATCTGAATAGCTATTGGAATTCTAATTGGCATGTCATCTTGAATAACCACATCAGCGGCTTCCACTGTGGCATCGCTGCCTAGGCCACCCATTGCAATACCCACATCGCTTAAAGCTACTACTGGTGCATCATTTACCCCATCACCAACAAACGCAACGCCTCTATGATTTTGCAATTCCTTGACCTTCTCTACTTTATCTTCAGGCAATAAATCGCCAAAAGCTTGCTTGATGCCTAACTGCTTTGCTACATCGTTTACCACGCTAGTTTTATCGCCGCTAAGCATTGTAATATTGATTCCCATCTGATGAAGTAACTTTACAGCTCTGGGCGCATCAGGTTTAATATTATCGGCAATGGTTAAATAACCAGCAAATTTCCCATCATAAGCAATGGCGATAACGGTATAAATTACGTCGCTCAGCGCTTTGCTATAACTGATGTTAAATTTATCCATCAACCTAAAATTCCCAACCAAAAACAGTTTGCCATTGATGCTGGCCTTTAGCCCGTGTCCAGCTATTTCTTCCACCTCATGTAAACTTACGGTATGGTCAACCTCGCCAACAAAATTCCTAATTGCGGTAGCTACTAGATGGGTGCTATTGCTTTCTAGGGCGTTCACCCATTTCAATAATTCGTTTCTGTCAAACCCATCTAAAATGGTAGCCTGTTGCACTTTGAACACACCAGCGGTTAGGGTGCCAGTTTTATCCATTACCACTTGTTTGATATTGGCTAAAATATCGATGAAATTGCCGCCTTTGAATAGGATGCCATTTCTGCTTGCCGCCCCAATTCCGCCAAAATAACCCAAGGGGATGGAAATTACCAAAGCACACGGACAGGAAATCACTAAGAAAATCAACGCCTTATAAAGCCAATCTACAAAAACATAGTTGGCTACAAAAAAATAGGGAAGCAAACATATGCCGAGCGCCAAAAAAACCACAATTGGCGTGTACACTTTGGCAAACCTTCTAATAAAAAGTTCTGTGGTAGATTTTTGTGTAGTCGCATTTTGTACCAGTTCCAAAATTTTGCTCAGCTTACTATCTTCATAAGCGGCAGTTACTTTTAGTTGACTAGGCGTGTTGAGGTTAATCATTCCTGCCAAAACCAAGTTCCCTTTTTTCTTGGTGTCTGGTTTACTTTCGCCGGTTAAGGCAGCGGTGTTAAAAGCTGCGCTTTCCGAAATTAATTCGCCATCTAAAGCTAGTTTTTCGCCGGGTTTTAACTGAATGATGCTGCCAACGGCTACCGTTTTCGCTTTTGCCAACTGCGGTACGTCATTTACCAATACAGTTACTTCATCTGGTCGTTGATCAAGCAAAGCTTTGATGTTCCCTTTTGCTTTAGTTACCGCCAAGGTTTGGAAAATTTCGCCCACGGCATAAAATAGCATTACGGCAACACCTTCGGGATATTCTTTAATGGCGAAAGCGCCGAGTGTAGCAATGCCCATCAAAAAAAACTCCGAAAAAACATCTCCCTTGCTGATACTATACAAAGCATCTTTAAGTACAGGAATTCCTACTGGAAGATAGGCCGCAAGATACAATGCTAAACGAATCCATCCTTGAAACCAATTTGGCTGGATGAGGTGATCCAAAAAAAGCCCCACAACCAAAAGCGAGAAAGAAACTATTGCAGGTAGAAATAGTTGAAACTTACTCTTATTGGAGGCATCGTGATCGTGATTGTGCCCGTCGTCGTCGTCGTGGCTATGATGGTGCTCGTTATGCTTTACATTGGTAGGATTACGGTGCGATGTGCTGCAACAATCTGTATCTGCTTGTATCTGCTCGTGTTGATGTTTCATGTTCCATTTTTTTAGAATGCCAAGTTCATGGCAAATCGGCAATATAACTATGCCAACATCATTGGCTGCCTTTAGACAAAGGCTTATATCGGCAAGTTACGCATTTTCTGTTGCTTTGGCAGATAAATCCTCCGGTTTAAACTCCTCTGGATGTCTATAACAATAAATTCTTTTTAGCAGTATAGAGAGTATTATAGCAAAAGCCACATATCCCACAAATATGATATACCCAGGTTGCAGTGCCGTATAGTTGATGGTGGTAGTGTTGAGCATTTCGCTCTTGATATTTAAATCGGTAAGTTGACTTTTCAAAATACCATTTAAACCAATGTAAGTCATCAAAATACCTACTACCATTACATCGGCCATGTCCCATTTTCCCGACTCAAACGCTAAATAACGGGTCACTTTGTTCTCAGCAATTGGTGGTTTACAAAGTAAGTGAATCCCTCCGGCGGCTATCCTTAAAATAGGAAGTATGATAACGAATAGGATGATTAGGATACCAACGGTTACTGCATCTGGTTTAGGTTGTTGCATTAAAACTTCGGCTATGCCCAAAATACTTTTACTTTGGAAAAATAATACTTGATTTTGGAATGCAACTTTTTCGCCCATTAAAACAAATTCCAATGAACTGAGTCGGGCATCTACCTCAATAATAGAAACCGTTACGCCTACGATTAAAAGTGCCAAAGCAAATAGCAGCGACATGATGAAGAGTGGCGTATGAAGATATACTTTTTTACGTAGTGGAAGCCATAGGCATAACGCCGCCGCAACACATCCCAGCATTGCGTAAGCATAGTTATAAGTAACCTTACGGATATTTTCTAGTCTGGTTTCGAGGTTTTTGTTGAATGCTGACGTACTGCTTACATAATACTTCTTAAACTGATGGCTGGTCATTTTTATTTTAGCATTAATCGTGCTGTCATAAGTTTGATCTGCAAGCTCCTTAAATTCCGTTGTGGCAATGCCTTTCAGTTTTTTGATAGTACGTGGGCTATTGATACGCTGCATAATAGTTGCGGCAAAAGAAGGTACTTGCTGATGAAGCTCTTTTGGATCTACAAACTGCTTGAAGGCAAACTTTTTCAGTTTATTGCCCAAACCTTTTTGCGGTTTTTCAAATTCGTTTACCACCTCGTCAATCATAGCGTGAAGCTGTTGTTCCACTTCTTCACGCATTTCTGCTTTTTGTTGTTTGCTTACTTTATAGCCCTTGATTTTTTGGGTGACGATAATCGATATTTTATCTCTCCACAAATCCAAAGAAAATACACCGAACGTAATATTGTTCATCATGGCGTAATCTTCTTTTATTTGTTCCTGCTGCTTAGATTGCTCATATAGCTGGTAACCAAAATAACTTTCCAATGCTAGCAAAGCAGTTAGGCCCACAATTAGAACAATTTGTAGGATAAGGTGCTTTTTTTGTTTTTGATGGGGCTGCATATTTGTCAATTTTGATTTAAGCTTTAAGGATGATGTTTTAATTTTTTATTCGTGTGAGTCGTGTGGACTGATGAATTTCAGGATGGTTGAAAGGATCAGTCCAAAAAGGACAAAGGCAATAAATATGATGTAGCCGGGTTGTAAAGCAGTATTGTGAGTTGAAATAAGCGTGAGCGAATCCACCGGAATATCTAGATTAGCAAGTTGTGTTTCTAATAAACCATTCAAGCCAATGTAGGCCATGAGTATGGCAATCACAATCACATCGGCCATGCTCCACTTGCCCGATTGGAAAGCAAAGTATTTGATTACTTTGTTTTCTGCTAATTTTTTTCTGCCTAATAAATGAATCCCTGTCGAACTAAGTTTCATCACCGGGAATAAAATACTGAAGATGAGGATGAGTATGCCCACGAGTATCGAATCTATGGCAGTGCCACTAATTAAAATCATCACTACATCCAAAATACTTTTGCTTTGGAAGAACAATACTTGATCTTTAAATACGATATCTTGGCCCAGCAATACAAACTTAATAGCGCTTAATCGGGCATCAACTTCAATCATAGATGCTGTTAAGCCAACTGCTAGTAAAATAAAAGCGAACGCTAGGGATAATATAAATAACGGCGCATACAAATGTCTTTTACCTCTACAAAACCACCACGACAGGAGGAAAACCACGATGCCGGCCAGCATTGCGATACAATAAGTGTAAGTTTCTTTTTTTATTTGAGATAACTCAGCATCCACTTTATCATTAAATTGTTCAGGAGTTTTTACAGCGTAGTGTTTAAAAATGGTGTTTACTTTTTGCGCATTTGCCGTAAGTGTGCTATCTATGGAAGCTATTTCATCTACTTCGTCAAGTTTTTCCAGTGCCATTGCGCCTAGCTTGCGTTTAGTGCTGGGATTGTCCACTTTTTTTAAAATAGTTCTTGCAATTCCAGGCACTTTCTTTTTGATGGTGTCTACGTTAACAAAATTTTTCACGGCAAATTTCACCAGTTTTCCCCGTAGCGATTTTTTCTTAGGCTGAGTAACCATGGCCTCAGCCTTATCGATAAGTGCTACAATTACAGCTTCAATCTCTTTCTGTAGTTCTTTTTTCTGTTGCGGATTAAGGTCAAGGCGCTTCACTTGTTTTTTGATGATCAGCGCTATTTGATCCTGCCACTCATCTACGGAGAAAAGGCCAAGCATAATGTTGTTCATCTCCGAATAATCGTGCTTAAGTTGCTCTTGCCTTTCCGAGAGTTGATGTAATCGATAGCCGAAGTAGCCCTGAGTGACGAGCAACAGTGATAATCCGAAGACTAATAACAGCTTGGATAGTTTTAAAGTAGAGCGAGACTTGTGGTTTGATGCTGTTGCCAATGGTGTAAAATTTCAAATAAATCTGGCTTATAACGCTTTGGATTGGTTAATTGTTTGAGCAATGGGATAAATGTTTAAATGTGATTGGTACCCTACAAAAAAGAAATTAGCCCACTGACATCCATCCGTGGGCTTAACCAAACAAACTATTTAATGATTTATGTATTGGTAACAAGCCTTACCAAAAAAGGTTTTATAAAATTTAAAAAAAATAAAAATTAGGTTAGGGTAGTGAGAAGATGTAGCGGTATAAAAAGAAAAAACCAATAATTCCAGAGAGTTATTGGTTAAATTTTGGTAGTCCATAGGGGAATCGAACCCCTGTTTCCAGAATGAAAATCTGGCGTCCTCACCCCTAGACGAATGGACCAAAATTTCAAAATGTAGAGAAAAGTATAGCTCTCTGCATAAAAAAACATCAACCTTGTTTAGTGATTGATGTTTTCGTAGCCCAAAAGGGAAAAATATCGAACCAATTTATTAAAGACCTGAGACGTTTAGCAGGTAAATAATTCGATAACTTTCGCTTGTGGCGTCATCCAACGGTGCAAATATAAGTAATTGTACTAAAAGTAAAGAGATGGATATCGCTCAATATGTTAAATGTTTGATTTTCTTGTAGATAATTTTTATCTAAAAAACAATTTAATACCTACACCTAGGTTGTCTAGCTTTGTCGGTCTAACTCTGGAATAAACCTTTTAGCCAGTAGCATATAACCTCACCCACTTTTTTAGTTACCTTATAAATAAAATAAGGCATTTAATTGATGAATATATTTTTTGAGGTTCTATTTGATTCAGATGGGCTTTTTCCAGATAGAGGATTCGTAGAATTATAACCTTTAGAAGCAGTGAAGATGTAGTACTTACCTTTTATCAATTTTGATAAGGGTATAGCATACGCTAATGTTACAAATGCTTTTTTCTGAAAAGCAGCTGTAGTACCAAGTTCGTACCCTAAACCAAATTGGAAGTCTAGTACGCTAACGGCAAATGTCGGAGCAAAAATATTTTTTTGTTCTGAGCCATCTTTGCCAGAAGAAAATAATAATCCAAGATGCAGCCCAAATGTATTTGTGAAATCTGTGTTGATTGTAGATCCATTAGCATCCGAAGTTTTCTCAATCTCACCCCAACTAACCCCTATTCCTGCACCAATTGAATTAAACAATAGTATTTCTCCCTTTTTTGAGCCTGATTGATCACCTACAAAATTAAATCTCGCCAAAGGGATTGTGAAATTCGTATTTAACATTTTTACTTTATATCTGAATGTGGTACTGGGTTGCTGCCCACCATCTATGTCAGGATTTACGATAACTGTTTTAGCCTTATTTGAAGGAAGCAATAAGTTCCCGTTTATTATTTTCTGCAGTGCTTCGCTAGATTCAAGCGCAGTATATTCAACTTTTACAGATTCTATACCAGTGGTACTCTCTGCCCAAATTGAAATCTTTGGTTGTACTGCAGGTGATCCGGGCTTGATTGCCAAGGGACTCTCAAATGTATATTTAAAATATCCGTTTATGTTTACTGCAATGCTAATGATTGGGAATCCCATCAAACCCCCAACATTTCTGTCGATTTTCACTGTAGTATTGGGATCTCCATTTCCACTGACTTCATTTATGGAAAAATAAACATTAGAAGGCGGGGTTACCTGAGACCAGCAAATGTATGGCCAAAATACAATTAAAAGAGCGAAAATTTTTTTCATGATTAATTATTTAAGTCTAATCTAAGAAATTTCGACAATGATTTTATATATATTAAATAAGTTTTAGCAAGATTTTGAGAGTATTACAGCAAAAAAGCATATATATCTTAATGGCTAACACATTTTCAAGTTTTTGATAA
The DNA here is from genome assembly GCF_965249885.1 of Pedobacter sp. Lineage (GTDB taxonomy): Bacteria > Bacteroidota > Bacteroidia > Sphingobacteriales > Sphingobacteriaceae > Pedobacter. The sequence goes on from NZ_OZ252254.1 coordinate 2,464,033, forward strand.
TAGAAAGGCCATAGAAATTTAGTAACTTGTATTGGATTGACCATACCTTTTGTAAGGTAAAAAGCAACCATTAGTTTAATGGAAATTTTGCTTGCTCACATTCACAATTAAGACAACTATTAATTTCTCTCAACATGCCAAAAGTATATCAGATTTCGGATGTTCAAGGCTCAAAAGCATATTTCACTGGTTTTGATTACTTGCTGTTAAATTCAAAACGTAATAAAGAAGTATATATATCTGAGATTGAACGCACTTTCAAATTATTGTTATTGTCGAAAAGCAATATCGTTTGCCCCGTCTCTCATCTTTATACGCCGCAAATGTTCGACTTTCTTTCCAAAAATCCTTTCATTCTTGAGAAATCCCTTGTAATACCTGCTCAAAGAAGCAATGTAACGGATCCTATGGAGTTTCTTACAAACTACGAAGTCGGAAGTAAAACTAAAATAGATTCCGAAAAAAAACGGGAAATGATTAGCTTTTTTAACCAATATATTCCCGCTACAATACGCTGGGAAAGTACTGAAACTATGGATCGTTTTAAAACAAACCTTCTAATCGCATTAAATAACCCGAATAGCATCCTAAACTCCAGTTTCAAGAACATTGATCAACAAAGTATCCAGCTATTGATATTGGCTATAAATGATTCGGAGCGAGTAAATCGCTATATTCTCCAAAAAGCAGTAAGTAAATGGTCTCCATTTAACAAAGCAATATTCAAAAACTATATCAATTTGCTATACCATCGGATTGGTGCGCACTCAATAGATCTTGAATGTAGTCTTCCGGTGACATCGTATCTTGACTATTCCGTTCAGAAGCTGTCGGGGAAGAATATTATGTTGACTGAGAGGGAGGTATTTCTTAAACTTGTTTTTGAGCGGCTTTTCTGCCTGCTGGAAATGAAGCCTGTGAGTACCGAAACGCTCGACCATCTCCATTACTCAGATATTCACCAAATAAAGCAGCGACTGTTGACTTCAGAATTTGTTCTTGGTTATGACCAGCTTATCAAAAACACCTTGGAGCTTATAAGCCTACCTGAGAAAGATTTGTCATTTACATCAATGGAGAAACCGATTGCTATTCTAGAACAGCTTAGCAAAGCTTTTGATGAAGTTGCAAGAGATCAAGTGCTCAGGGGGAACAGAAAAAACAGTATGAAAACAGTAGCTACAAATGGTACTTCTTTCCTGTTGGATGGAGCAGGGTTTATCCCTGTAGCTGGCAACATCCTGTCTGGTATCAAAATTGCTTTGTCAGCTCCTGATATCGTATTTAACCTTTACTATCTGATAAAAAACAGAAAGCAATTAGGTTCAACAGCCGTCGTCAACGAATTGAAGGACCGTCGCATCCGACGACTTATCAAGAAATCTAGCATAGGCGATCAAAGCTATTTTTACGATGCTGTGAGATTGATCAATGAAGTCTCAGCAATTCGTAGACAGCTTTAACTAGGAAAGTGATACCTTCGTCATTATCATAAATTTGTTTTAGCGAAATTTCGTAATTTACAGTTTTGCAATTAAACTAGATGGATAAGGAAATCACGAGAACTATTGAAACCGTACTTAATCTAGAAACAGGTGAAATACTGGACGTAAATGAAATATTTCGCAACTCATTAGAAAGAGAGGCTGAGATATTTCAATTGCGCTCAAGAATCCAAGCACAAGTTCAACAAGACAAGGCTACATATGTGTGCATATATTGCAAACAGCCCATAGGAATTAGGGGTCATCTCAACAGGAAAGATTATTACCTTACCCACACTTTTAGAAGCGATGATTGTATCATTAAGACGAAACATCACCTCACCGAAGAGCAAATCAGGTGCATTAAGTATAATGGAGAGAAAGAAAGTGACCTACACGAGCAGCTAAAAAATAAAATCGCTCATTATCTGGAAATGGAAGACAATATCATTTCCGTTCAGACGGAAAAAGTCTACAAAGATATTGCTGTATCAAAGGAATGGAAGAAGCCCGATGTGATGGCTGAGCTAGGAAATAAAAAAATTGCGTTTGAACTCCAATTATCTACCACGTTTCTTTCCGTCATTGTCGCCAGAACGTTATTCTACAGAGATAGAGGTGTTTATTTAGTTTGGATATTTCCAAACTTTTCGATAGAGAGCCATTTGCAGCAATTTACGCAAAAGGATGTCTATTACAACAATTCATTTAATGTATACGTGTTCGATATCGATGCTCAGGAGAAATCAAGAATTGAAAACAGGCTTGTCCTGAGATGCTATTATAAGAGATTCTCAATAAAGCATGACATCATTAAGGAAAAATGGGTTTCTGAATTTATAAGTATAGGCCAGTTACGGTTCAATATAGAAAAGAAAGAAGTGTGCTTTTATGATTCGGTAAAGGAAAAAGAGGTATTAACAGAACTTCTAGAGAATAAAAAGGTCGAGCAGGAAGAAATTGAAAAAAATAATATAGCCAATTACAAGGCAAAGTGTGCATTGCGGTTCGTTATAAAGATTATCATATCTTAAATGGTGTATGTCTAAGGCTGGTTCAGTTTTGCAAAGTTGACACAGATTATTATCTCGGGTTAGTACCAATGTTCTTTTTGCTTTCCACTCATCAGACTGAAGATAGGCATGGTATTTATAAGCGTTAGTATTTTTGTAATTAGCATGCCTGAGACTTTCATAAATCATATTACTTTCTTCTCTCTTTTCAGCTTTCCATTCTTCAAATCGATCTTGATTAAAATCACCTCTTATTCGCTCGCTATAATCTTTCGATTTTAGAGGTTTAGTTTTTTCGGCACCGCCACAAGTTAGACATTGGTGATATAAAGCATACCTATCATGGTCATACCTGATAATGGCCGTAATAGGGAACGGTTTACGACAACAATCTTCAATACGTGTATGCGTGGAATGATTACAACCTTGACATTCGTAAATATCATGATAGGGATATGTTTGATCTATCTTTAATCTACCACTTCCACATTTTTTACAATTATAGACCATTACATAAAATATCTAAACTCATATGGTTTATTGATCAGCTTGTTCATCCTTTTTATGGTGGTAGCTAAGGATTGTGCATACCCTAATGTGACAGGTAAACGATCATACAATGCATCATGGTTCCAGTTCATTTTTGTAAGCCCTAGTATCGCCTGACAATTTCTATCCCATCCTCCGTCACCAGCGAACCGCCTAATCAATATTGGTGATGGGATGTTTTTGCCCTCCTTGAAAAAGTTCTTGCTGTTGAGTACAACGTTTCCTTGAGTCCATAGCAGTACCTCTTGAGGTCCTATCTGAAAGTATGTGCCTCTATTCAGCGGAAAATTGTCGGCCCGTTTAACTCCTGATCTATCAACGTAGTGAATTCCCCTCCAATTGGTATCCTGAACTATTTGCAAGAGCTCTAAATTAATATTACCAGGAATAGCGTCGAAAGCTCCATCGATCTCACTTTTAGTAAAATGAGTCGTCTTGTGGACAATTAATCTTTCTGGCCTTCTACCCGCATGCTTTCGTTGGTAAAGCTCTAGGCTCCTTGACATTAGCTTTCTCATTTCTGCCCTAGATAAGAAAGGATTTTCACCTACTCTTGTTTCGATTTCAGTGGCATCATAGGCTACAAATTCCAATCCAGTTCCATCAGCATCAAAAACCTGACTACAACATGTTGTAAAATCAAATTGATTGGTGTTTGGATTAAGCCTTGTTGCATAACTAAGGCCAATAAAAGCTGAGTTTTGGTCGATTGACGATAATTTCCAAGGAATACCGCCGGCCTTTACATACAATGCGATAGATAGTCGCCACATTACGCTGCATCTACACTTGTATTTTATTGCACTACTTTCTCTTAAAACCTGACTTGCTACATTTTGCATTGCCGTCGTTGCTTTGATAAAATCATGTAAGTCAAATCCAGTTTTTGAATCATCAAATCCTGCCGACCAGTATTCAGGCAAATAGATCATTAGGACATCATAGTCCAAAATCCGCTTAGCCATTTCTCTTATTGCTGCACTAATTGCTTCGCTTAATGTGATATATGGCTCGACACCCTCCTTAAAAACATTCTCTGTCCTTAAAGATATTGAAAGGTTTTCTTGGACCAGTTCAACTTTCGTTTTAAATATAGCCTCTACTCCGGTGAATTCTTCCAAATAGGCCGCTCTTTCCTTTGGTGCCTGTACGGAATGGAGTTCGCGAACAAGGTTTTCAAGTATATTATAAGAGCCTTCTGGATATATGGCAGCAACTCTTATTTTTCTGATTGGATTTAATCTGCTTGAATATGGATTGAAAGATTTCAAGCCTCGTAGGGGATGAATGTCTTGCGTATTTGACAAAGCTTCAAAGCTAAGTTTAGGTTCTGGTATAACTTGATATGCTGGGAATTCCATTTTAGTTTATTCTAGTGAACGCAGTGCTTCGTGAAAGTGTGAATCTAGCATTTATACCTGTAATTGGTCTTTGATATGCAGTAATCGTTATTTCCTTATTTGATCCAAAAAAGACGTCCAGCCAACTGTTTAAGAGAGAGTCATATTTTTGGTTATACCATCTTGCTGTGAATTCTTTTACAAATGGGGCAACCAGTTTACTTTCGGACCGTTCGGATGCCTTGGATGCTATCACCGTTGGAGTGAGTACCAATAAAGGTTTCGACAATACATATTGTATATTTATTTCAAGTGCTACAACCCATGTTAATTTTGACCTTGGTACAATGCCAGAAATAGTTGTTAATACCGATTTGAGAGGATTAAAGATGGGGTCGGAAAGCTTTTTTGGATCGGGAAATATGAAATGGCGATCCCTACGCTTTGATGACCTGAGGGGTTTTCCATCTACAAGAGCCTTCTGCAGACATGTCGTGATTAATCCCTTCATTGCAGAGTCATCATACATCAGGTCTTTTTCGGTCACTTGGAAAAGTCCAGTATCATATTCTCCATAATCTTTAAATGTGTTTTTGAAATCGTCATCTGGTCCAAAACCGACAATGCCAGTTTGTTTTCTGATTGCTAATATTTTGGAGCCGCTTTTTGTGATATTTTCTTTAACATCCTTAGTGTTACCAGCATTACACTTGTATAATCTTGCTGTCGCGGGATACTCCAAAATAGGTATTGCGTTTAATCTGAGCAAGGGGTATTTCTTGCCTACATCTGGTAGTGGTTGATTATTTATTCTATGGTAATGTTTGTTAAGGCTATCAAAATCGTCATTTGAAATATTGTCAAAGCCTTTTATTATATCTGCCCAAGCGGTATCAAAAGTTTCTATTTCAATGATTTCAGCTTGTTTTCCATTCATTTTCGCCTCATCTATCAGAGATTGAACTTCTGGTAGTGGTTGGCTTCCCGACCTTATAAACCAAAAAAGACCATTTGAGAACGAACTGGTTTTTTTTACAGATTCATGTAGGACATCCATTATCGATTTATCACGACCACTATATCCCATTACGCAAAGTCCGTTGGTATCTAGCGAAATGGATAAAATATCTCTCAATCTCTTGTCTTGATTTTGGAGTTCCTCTGTGGTATTTTTGATCTTGTCTGAAAAATAGTCTCCGTGTAGTTTAACGATTAGTGGGCGTTTTCCTGTTTGGAAAAACTTTATCCCGTTATCTCCACTGTCTAAGTCCGCTGCATACCAGCTTTCCAGTTTTTGAAAATTGGAACTTGCAATATTCTCAAATGCTTTATCAAAATTTGTCGTGAATATTAAATTGAGGTGGCTATTCTTCATCAATACGCCCATGACCTTGTGTCCGTACGTAAGCTGCATACCGGAAGTCTGTTTAGCAATATAGTCACTACGATCTCTGGGCGATGAAAATGCCCGTTCAAAATAGTAAGAGTATTCTTCAGAACTATCAAAAGCAGGACAATTTCCCTGTGTGTCAAAATAGTTCTGGATTTGTTCTCTAATGCCTATGTCTGTTAGATTACTAAATAGTTGCAAAGGATATGATTGTTCGGCACAATATATTCTTCTTTTGAAATCCCAGGTTAGATCGTAGGCCGAGGGAACTCCCGCAGACACCGAACTCCCTGCGCCAAAGAGCCATGCCAAACTACTTGCCCTTAGTGGGTAAAATTTGACGAATTCTGATAATGGTATTGCCAATGAGAAAGTTTATAGATGGTTAAACACATTTTAATTCTGCAAGTTAACACAGAATTCTCTAAAAATTATTCGAGCTATAATTCAATTTTTCAACATATTAACTAATAATCAAATATTAACAAGTGAAAGCTGGATCTATAAATGGAAAATATTATTGACAAGATTATATATATTAGTAAACATCAAATCAAAATAAGATGTCAATAGACAAAGAGCAAGAAAACTTACATTTTAAGTCTGGAAATTTAATAAGGATTAGCGAAGCGGATCTGGATCTACCGATATACCGGGTATATTCCAAAAGATGGCTAATTGAAGCGCTAACCAAAAAACAAAATTCGTTGGTAAAACCTGCTATGTGGGATGATCCGTTTGAGAATTTTATACTTAAATCAGATGCTCGTATGAAGGATGGTCGTACAGTTAGTTTTGATACCATACGGGAAAATTACTATGGGCAATGCTGGACATTTTCTGTGAATGAAACTGATGCCTTGTGGCGCATATATTCTCCTGGAAAAGATGGTTTTAGGGTAAAAACGACAATTAGGAAACTTTGGGATAGTTTTTACGATCCAAAATTTAAATGGGCCATCATTTCATTTTATCTGGGAAGAATTATTTACGAGCCCGAGAATGACATCAAAGCTTTTTTTGAAGACCCATCCACTTTAAAATCAATTCTTTTAGATAACTCTGGAAAGGGGAATATCCAAACTTTATTAATAAAACGGACAGAGTTTAGTCATGAAAATGAATTGCGTTTGATATTCGCTGGACATCATGAATGGTATGATACCTCAAAAAAGGCTCACGAATATCCTATTGACATTAACGATTTGTTCGAGGAAATACTGGCTGACCCACGTATGGATGATGAAAATGCTGATGCCTACAGCAATGCGGTAAATGAAATCAGGGCTTTGGGCTACAGTAATCCCATTGAAAAGTCAAAGCTCTATCAAATACCAAAGCTTGATTTGAGATTCGATATGTAGTTTCGTAAATAAAGCCTTTGAAGAAGGAGAACTGATTATTCCTTCTTCAAAAAAACTTGGTAGCTCACAGGCTTAAATAATAATTGATCCTCCAATTCGCCTGATATCTTAAAGAACTCACCGAAATTGCTTTCAGCATCATACTTGTATATCCTGTAAATTTGATATAGACCTATTCGAGATCTTGCAAATTCGACTTCATTATTACTAAGATAAAAAGGTGAATATTCGTTCCCTGTCGTTGTTTTTACTTCAATGTATTTTTCAGCACCAAATTCATCAAAAGAGATAACATCATAGCCCATTCCATCTTTCACAATTTCCACCAGTTTAGCGAGATCATATCTTCCCTTCGAGTGAAGCTCGGCAATCTCATATTCTTTTACTAATTCCTCGCCCGCATCTCCTAAATCCTTCTGTTCTTTTGCTTTCTTTATAAAATCGATTTCAATTGGTTCAAAAGTATTTTTTGGTATAGGAAGCTCAGTTTTGCCACATTGCGGTTTGTCACGGAAAATCAGTTTATTTTTGAATAATTCCGAAGGGATATCTGCACCCCAAAGAGCATCGGTAATGGCGTCATATTTTTCTAGGTTTTCTCGAATAAATTCAACACACATATCAATGAGCGATTTCCAGTCTCTGTCCAAAAGTTCATCAAAGGGTATCGTGTTCCATTTTGCAGAGTGAGGTATAAGTGTATCCGCTAGCCGAATTTGTTTATCATCCAAATTGGAATGGCGTGTCCTTTGGAGGTCAATCTTGTAAACGAATGCGTTTGTCTCAGGATATACATCAATGCCGAACGTAAAAAAAATATCCTTGCCCTTATCAGTATTACGATAAATCTTAATCCAAGTGTATGGTTTAAAGATTGCCGCTTGGACATTTATTCCGTCAGTTTTAGTCCATCCTCTTTGGTGCCAAATTTTTTTACCCTCAGAATGAAAGCCAGAAAGTCGATCTACTATCTGTTTGCCCAAATAAATGCTTTTGTTCCAAACTGTATTCATGAGTTTGTTCTTTGCATTCACATGCTCACTTTGCTTTGGATCATAAGATTTATACTGCCACTTTTTAAAAAAATCGATTTCTTCCAAAGTGAAGAATTCTGGTTCATTTGCAGGGGCTGTGGTTTCGGCAATTTTGAAATACAATTGATAGTTTTTGTCATTTTGCCAAAATTCTCGACATGCGTTAGCTTCTTCAAACGCATAAAGCTCATCTCGTAATTGCTTTATCTTACCCTTTCCCAGACTTTGCGCCAGCTTATAGAAACCGTCTCCATGATCATTTTTTTTTTCGTCCTTATAAATCGCCATTGCACTTAAGAGTGGCCTTTTGTGTTTGTTTTCAAACTCAGAAACTTCTCCCAGTACAACACTTAGTTGATGTTGCCCATATTCATTACTTAAATCAAAATCCAATTCACAGTCTTTTACTACGTCACTATAAAAGACAAACTTTTCTTTAGCTCTTGCGGCTTGTATGAGATATTCTCTTACTATGTTATTCATGAGTTTTATCGATTTTTCACTAGATAAGGAATGGAATCCGATTCAGGTATTAAGACGGTGTTGATAAAATTTTCGATTTTTGGATATTCTGAAGAGAGCATGCTGGCATAGGCTTCGACCATATCACGTTGCAAACCAATCTCACAATAGGCCGAAGCGATCTTAAATCCTTGGCTGAGAATTTTGTTTGTGTCCAATTTAATACCGTCAAAATTTATTTCTGCAATTCTCATCATAGCATCAAGCATGTATGTAATCCTTATTATTGGATGCGGGTGGGTTCCTTGTTTGTAGTAGATATTTGAATATCCTTCTTCAAGATACATCATATACGTAAATGCACTTCCCAGTGCAAGAGCTAGCAGTTCACTAGCGTATTCAATTGTATGATATTGGCTGGGCAGTTTTTGCCAGAATGCCTTTAGAACGAAAATCAAACAATGCGATGCGTGCAAATCTGCGTCAAACTCAAGAGAATGCTTTAGACTAGAATAATTGGATGGGTTTGGAGCCGCATTGTATTCCGTTAAAAATGAGGTTAGCAATGGAGACCGTTGTATTAGGTGAGCCTGTTCATGGTAAAATGTCAAATAGGTAGCCAGTTGAAACATTACATAACCGATCGGCACGTCAAATGATGAAGCCAGAACTTTATAAATTTCTTTTGATTCATCTTGGTCAAAGAGATCATTTTCGGCATAAAACTTATTGTACAAAGTTACAATAAGGCCCATGTGAACACGGACAATGTAATGGTCCTGTATTTTTCCAGCGGCAGCATTTACCGAAAAATCATTTCGGAAATAGAGTGTAGATGGCTGTATTCCATAATCTTGGCTGTTTTCACTAAGTGCTTTCTGACAATATTGAAAATAGCGTTCAAAAATTATAGCCAATTCATCGTTTGAATAGTCGTAGATGTCAGCTTGGGGAATTGTTCCATTGGACACCAGATTGTTTGTAAGCGCGTTGTAGTCGTACATAAAAATACATTTGAGTTTTATACCGCAAATTATAGAATTTACCAGTATTAAAAGTGTCCAATGGCAAAAAGTCATTCGCGAAAAAAATCATCACGGAAGATATATACACCCCTACCATCCTAGCGATATTTAACATGATAATTTATATCTTGGACTAAAACGACCTCATGATCAGACCAAGAAATAGTCAACTGACAGAAATACAATATCTCTTGTTGACAGACGAAAGCAAATATTTTGTACCTTTTCTCCCTCCAGGGGAAATCGAACAAGGGATAATCAATTTTATACGCCATCTCCCAAAAGACCTCATTCAGGTCGGCGAAGCATTAACCTATTATGAACTATGCCGACGTACAGGGGTTGATAATCCATATCGGTTTGGAACAATATACCCTAAGAACGTTGAAAGCTATTTAAAAGATTTGCCAAAGACAATAGTATCGCTCTTATTTGTCGATTGCAAGTTGTCAGAACTGCCAAAAGTTTTGAAGATTTTAAAAAACAACCACTCGGATTTCAGATATTATCACTTTTTCAACATCGAGGGCACTTTTGAATGGCCGAATGGGAATATTGTAAATACTCCGGGAGAATTCACCGACCTTCTGTTCAGAAATCACGATGCCATACTTTCCGCAATGGGCTTCCCCAAGAAGGATATAGCTCCCTATGTTTCTCTACAGGGGAAAGATTTTTTTGAATACCCTAAATTCTTGCCCGCCCAATCAAACTATTGCATCACAAATTCCATCGTGGGTAATTTCCAGAATGAGGATATGGAACAAACTTATTCGCAGGAGGAAAGCGATAGAATTGTGCGTTCGGAATTTGAGGCAGCTGAAAGGGATAAAGATTCTTTTACCAGATTGGATGTCATCATGGAACAGATGAAAAAAGTTGACTACTTCGCCTGGTTATGCTATGACGAAAAGCTAATTAAGCAGGTTCACGAAATTGACTCATTTTTTTCACCATTGGTACTTGTGGCGCCTTTCCAGAATCCCGACGTAAAAGACCTGATCAATACAGGAGATGCTACAACACCAGAGGCCGAAATGGTAAATAAATTCAAAAAAGTCCTAAGCCTTGAGCAAACACAGAACTACATCACCCTAAATAAGATGCCAGATGAGAAACTGATTCCATTGCTCGGCACTTTTGCAAAGTGGAAATCCAGCTACCTTGATTCGGTTGCCTTTTTACATTCCTCGTTTAATTTCTCTCCGATTGTCCGACTGCCTTACCAAGGAAGTTCAATGTACAGAAATCTATCTTTTTTTCGCACTGAAGCAACAGGGATTATTAGCCATCCCAGAAACAGGAGAAACATAAATAAAACGATTAGAAAATTGGGCCACGCCTTGACAGTTCGTACGATATCAGACCGATTAAAGGAAAAGCTAATCGAGCAGAACAGGCAAATTGTGGCAATTACAGACCTGCCGATAGAATGGCTGGACGTAGCCGGTGTACCCCTTTCCTTTACCCATGATGTGTGCAGACTTCCAGAAACGGCTTTAAATGGGCTAATGGCAATCTTCGCCCAAAATGAACGGTTTCAATATTCGGTCCCTGAAAACATCCTCGAGAAAACGTTGGTAATATTCGGAAGCGAAGAAACCGCTTTCAAATTTTGGCAACCTGTCGTAAATAATCTTTCGAAGGATTTAGGATTTCAAACAAGGGTGTGCCTGAGCGTCAGCGATGTCGTTAAGGCGGTAGATGAGATCAAGCCAGACCTACTTATTTTCGATTGCCACGGGTCAGTTGATATGGCCACAAAGAACTCATACCTGATAGTTGGCAATGAAAGGTTGACACCACAGGATATAGCAAGGCATCGAATTCATGCTCCTTTGATTTTCCTTTCCGCATGTAATACTGCTCCGACATACGGAACGATAAACACGATTGCCAATGCTTTTTTTGGCTGTCTCTCATTATCGGTAACAACGACCTATTTGCCAATAAATGTTAATACGGGAGCCATTCTATACATCAGGCTGTTAAATAACTTAAAGATGGCCGCGAGCAAGCCCATCCATAAAAACTGGCTCGCCTTTGTTTCTCACATTATCAGGACTTCCTCAATTTCCGAAACCTTTAATATTCTTTCCAAATCCAAAGGCCAAAACTTGGACCAGTCACAGATCAATAACCTACATGCCGAAACAAACACAAAGCTATTGTCATTCTATCACAGGAGGGATGTTTACAACGAGCTTGACGAAATAATAAAAACAACATCAGGGAAAGATCAGCAAATATTCACAAATATAGTCCCAGAATATCTGTTCTACAGTAACTTGGGACGAAGTGATCTTATTCTATTTGATTCGTACAAATCTGCCTTCAAAGATGCCAATAAAGCGTAGTCTTTTGTTGAAATCAAATAGATTTCATCTACCTAATGACCAGTAAAATATAGAAAAATAAAATCGTTAACGCGCTTGATTTTATTTAATTTTATAGCTAAATTAACTATCTATCAAGCATTTGACTAAATGCAAATTGCATCAAGAAAACATTTGCATGTATAGGGTACACCCTAAAATTATTGATTAAATAAGCACTTCTGACATTGGTCGATTAACGTCAATTAGAAATTGACCGTTGGTCTATACCAGCGTGGTTCAACATCAGTAAGAGCGATGTCTCATTATTGCTCCCAAAAGGAGCAATTTATGAAATCACGGTTATTGGAGAAAAGGAACGTAACGCCACAACAGGCAATCAAACTGCTTGAAAAAAACGGCATCAAGGTAGACGAACAGCAAGCAAAGGTAATTCTTGACTTCCTGTACATCTTGGCCAAATCAACACTGAAAAGATACTTTGAGGAAAAATAAAGATGATGACAGCGGCATATTTATATGTCCGTGTGAGTACGGACGAACAGAAAAGAAAGGGCTATTCCTTGCCCGAACAGGAAGACAGACTGCTAAGGCATTGTGAGCAGAACAATATCGAGGTAAAGGGCATTTTTAGGGAGGACTATTCTGCCAAGAACTTCAAGCGTCCAGAGTGGACAAAACTGCTCGAAACGGTAAAGAAGAGAAAGAACAAAACGCCGATAAACATCCTGTTTATCAAATGGGACAGGTTCAGCAGGAATATCGAATATGCCTATCAGATGATAGGTGTGTTAAGGGGCATCAATGTTCAGGCAATGGCAATCGACCAGCCAATTGATTTTAGCATCCCCGAAAGTACGGTAATGCTAGCAGTTTATCTTTCCATTCCCGAAGCGGAAAACGGCAGAAGGGCACTCAATACATCAAGCGGTATGAGACGGGCGAGAAAAGAGGGGCGCTGGATGGGGGCGGCACCAAAGGGCTACCAAAACCTAGTGCGGCCAGACGGAAAGAAATATATTTCGCCAAAATACCCTGATGCGGATATTATGGTATGGGCATTTGAGGAACTCGCAAGGGGAATACTCGCAATCGAGCAGGTAAGAAAACAGGCAAACCTAAAGGGCTTAAAATGTGAAAGGAACAATTTTTGGAAAATCGTGCGCAATCCCGTTTATTGCGGAATTGTGGTCGTTCCACCAAACGATGAAGAAGAAATGTTGTTCGTAAAGGCACAGCACGACCATTGATTAGTGAAAAACTGTTCTATGAAGTCCAAGATGTACTCAACGGCAATAAGAGACCTGTTTCCACAAAAGCCGTTTCTTCCGACCAGTTTCCATTGAGGGGATTTTTATCGTGTCCAAAATGCCACAGAATGCTTACTGGAAGTGCATCAAAGGGAAGAAATGAAAGGTACTATTATTATCATTGCTCCAATAGCAAATGTGGCAGCAGGTTTAAGGCGGAAAAGGTCAATCGGTATTTTGAAGATCATTTAATGGACTACAATCTTGACCCGAGGGCAGGTGAACTATTTAAAATGGTTGTCCTCGATTTGTACGCAAGTTCAAAACACGCCGAACTGGATGACCGAAAATCCATAAGCATCCAAATTGAACTGCAGGAATCGATGTTGTCTAGTGCGAGAAAAAAGCTGATGAACGACGAGATTGATAGCGACGATTTCAAGGCCATCAAAGCTGAATGCAATCAAAAACTCAAGCAATTGGAAGCGGAACTGGATGACATGCCGACTAAAACGGAAAGTTTAAGGACTATAGAAAATCTTTTGGACATCGTAATCGAGAAGTATGCTGACATCTGTGGACATTATAGGGAAAACGACGTTTCCGAGCAACGGAGGGTGATTGGTTCGATGTATCCTGAAAATCTATGTTTTGACGGAACCAGACATCGAACCGCTTACTTCAACGAGCCACTCGACTTTATCTTACTGGTTAACAAGGAATTACAAAGCATAAAAAAAGGGGAAAACTTCTGTTTAAAGAAGCTTTCCCCTAGGGTAGCCCAAGAGTTACATTTATCGAACTCTTTTAATAGGCATTTAATGCTTTTGGCATCTATCGGCGACCCGATATTGTAACCACGAAGCAAATATAGAAATTAAAAACACATTCCTTAAATCTCTTCATCTTTTTTTGGGAATGTGTTTTTTAACCAACTCAATATCAAGATAAAAAATAGCCAGCACTTTAGGCTCATTTCTATTTTTTTTATAACTTCATGGGTTCTGGTGCCATTTTTATTTTTTGCTTAAACGCTGTGTAATCTTGTTCTTCTATGCCAATTTAACTTTTCCACACAAATCACAATTTTATTTTTAGCATTTTTCATTTGCCGATCGATCCAAGGAATATTCTTCTTACACTTAGGAAAATAGCTCTGCCAATCTAAAATCATTATAATCAAATTTTTTGCCCCCGTTGGCTTCATAATTGCGTGGCCTTTCTTTACCATAAAAAGTGTAATTACGGTTTTGTTTTATTGTTTTAATCAAACGAACATAATTACAATAGTTTTTTATTGCAGAAAATCGAACTAAAACAAAGCTGTGTTTAACTGTTTGTTCTGTAGATATTTATGGGCATAAAAAAAGGAGACAAATGTGTTGTGTTGTTTCCTTAAGTAGTGTCCGGGAAATTCTTTGATACCTTGTTGTCAGTTTTAGATACAATTGAGCCTATAGTTTATGACAATCCGGACATAAAGCCTGAGGCGGGATGAGTTTGATCACGAAAATAAAGATACAATAATCTCGGAAAAAAGAATTAAATGCATTAAAAAGGGAAGAGGTTTATAATTAACGTTAGTTCGGGTTAAGCAGCTAAAAGTAATTGATTGTCATTATTTTCAAAAGCGATATTGAGTGATGGCTTTTTAGGGAAGAATGAATAAGCGGCCAAAGTGCCGAGGATATTTAGCAGGAAGTTGGCTACAGACCGGTGACGGGTATGCTGAAGTTTGCAGATATTTTTAAATTCATCGTTGATACACTCGATAATAGCTGTTTTTCTAAGCATGATTTTTCATCCTGGCTTAGATTTACATTTTTCATCTTCTTTTTTGATTTGGCTACCATTTTAATGCCATTACCCCAAAGTAAATCAGCGAGAGCTTTGGAAACATACCCCTTGTCATAGCGCTAGGCAATTGTGATGTGAATATCTGTGTATCCATCACAAATGAACATGTCGAATAAATATTGTCCACTGATTTTGAGAAGCTCTTTCCGGTGACAAGACTGTCTATCTCTTAGATTGGAAACAATTTATCCTCTGACATCTTTCATAAAAAACACAACCGCGTTCGGAGGCATGGACCAATATTGAAAAAGGATTCGGAACTTGGATTGGTACTTATCCTGGATATGATATGGTCTAACGCAATAATGGATTTTTTCTCATAGAAAGTGAAACTTGCACTGGCACAACATCGATCTTGGATTGAGAAGAATACAAAGTATAGCTTGATTTTGAGCTGCCCTTATTCGAGTATTAGCCGCTGAAAATATAAAAAAGGGGATTGGAAAAAGTACAATTTAACTATCTTGGACGTTGTGGGATTTATCAGTTTCATTGATCATCTTAATTTTATTCACTTTTATCCGCAATAAAATGAATGCCAATATAAAAGAAATTGAAGCTATAATCAGCATATTAATGATATAGTGATACGTTAAATGTACAGGGCCGTTTTCAATGATCAGAATCCTAAATACCGGAAGGAAATGTGTTAACGGGATGATGTCAGCAATGTATTGAATCACTTTCGGCATTTGGCTGAGTGGCCAGGTAAATCCAGACAGTATAAAGCTTGGCGTAGCAATCACCATCAACACTTCTGTCGCTTTTAGCTGGTTAGGTAGCAAGATACTTACTAAAACACCTATAAAACAAACAGATAAGACAAAGATGCCTGCAACTAAGGTTAATGCCCCGAGGTTTTCAGTAAACGGAACTCTGAACCAAAGCGTAAAGAGCCAATAGATCAACCAAATACCAAAACTCATCAATAGATACGGGATCACCTTGACCATAATCAGGGAAAACGTATTGCGTGTCTGCGCTACCAGATCCCTGAAGGTATTGTTTTCAAACTCAGCGGCAAACGATAATGCCAGCCCTAAAAGCAGTACCTGTTGCAGAACAGTTGCCAGGATGCCCGGCCATAAAAAATACATGTAGTTGGTCGCCCTGTTGTTCTTCTTGATGAACGTGGTTTTAAACGGCTCGTACTGGCTCATTAACATGCTCTCAGGAATACCCTGTTTACGTAACCCTTCTAGTTGTGTACCAACTTTCAAGGTTCCAAGAACCACTTGCAGGGCCGTAGAAGCATAGTTAGCAGTCAATACATTCGCCGTATTGACTATAGTAGTAACCTCCGGATACCGCTTGGTTAATATGTCATTTTCGAAATTTTTCGGAATAAGAACAATGCATGCAGCTTGCTCATTAATGCTTAGTTCGGTGAGTCCTATCTGGTCCGTTTTCACTGCAATGATATGCACCACCTCATTGTCATCTATCATTTCGATAGCACGCTGGCTCATTGTGCTATGGTCTTCATCTACCACGATGATAGGAAGATTGGTGACCTTGCCCTTTCCATAAACATAGCCTAAAAGGATGCCGTACATCAATGGCGCTCCGATAAAAAGAATCCTTAAAACACTATTTCCCCAGAACAATTTGAATTCTCTCTTGAGTAACTTTAAAAATGTCTTCACGCTCTTACTTTTTAATGGTTACAGTTGTTTTATTCAGGATTTCCTTCGCACTAATTGGCTCTTTCGGATAAATAGTGATTTCATAAAGAGGATCCTGGATATCATAGTCTGGATAGGCGGTAGCTATATTGGCGTATGCACCAATCTGTTTGATATTTTTTATGAAGCCGGCAATTTTCAGATCGCCCTTGTAAGGAACCGTAACTTCTATATTAGCTCCTTTATTATAGTTCTTTAATTGCGATTCCGGAACGGTAAAACGAAAATAGGTGCTGTTGTCCAAGGTACCATTAAAAAGGGTGTATCCCGGTAGGGCCAGTTCCCCCACTTTAAGTGTTATTGTTTCAATAGTCATATCCTGAGGCGCGATAATATAACGTTCTTTCTCGGCGACCCTGACTTCCTGTAAAGCACCTTCGGCCCTGTCCTGCTGTCCCAAGGCCATCGTTTGCTGTTCTTTGCGCACCCCGTGCTGGACATCGGCAATCTCTGCGTCCACTGCGATCAATTGTGCCTGGGCACCTTGATATTTAGCAAACACCTCATCATATTGCTGTTGTGCTATTAATGAATCTCTTACCATTGCCTCCATTCTTCCAAGAGATTTACGGGCAAATCCATACTGTTCTTCCAAAGCTTTTTTCTTTGCATTCAGCTGTTTCAATTGATTTGCGGTAGCACCACGCTGTGCCATCTGGTATTGTGCGCTAGCGGAGGTAACTGCTCCGGCAGCCTGCGCTCGTTTAGCTTCAACTTCGGGAATGTCCAATATCGCCAGGGTATCACCACGGTGGACAAAATCTCCCTGGCTAACCTTAATGGTTTGGATTCTGCCCGCAATTTTTCCGACCACGGCTATTTGCTCTTTTTCAGTCTTTCCCTGAATAAAACTTCCCGATTTTTCGTTATTGGTACATGCGGTGATAAAAAGTACCCCCACCAATATAGATTTATAATTACTCATCTTTTAAATCGTTTACTTGACTTGAATAAAATTATATAAAGGTTTGGAAGCAGCGTATGCATCTAATGCTGCCTGCCTCTGATTGATCAGTTTCTGAATTTTATTAAGCGACATTTCATAGATGTCGGTTTCAGCACCAATTCTTTCCGTAACGTTTATCAGGCCCAACTTGTACTGTTTCTCTGCTGTAGTCAGATTATCATTTGCAATTTTCTCTTGTTGCTCGGCAATTCGTAATTGGTTCATCTGTACTTTATAAGTTACCAGGTTATTTTTTAATTGCAGGTTCATCATTCGTTCCGCATCTTCTTTCTTGTTGGCCAGTATTTGCTGATCGATCTTGACGGCTTCTATTTTATGTTTGCGTTCGAAACCGCTGAACAATTCCCACTTTACCATACCACCTACCACCCAGTTGGGAGAAAGGGTAGCCTGATTGAGAGATAGTTCCGCTCTGTTACCTGTAATGGGCAAATTGAACCTCGTGCCGGCATTGAACAAGCTTGAATAACTATAGCTTGCAAAAGCACCCACCGTGGGAAAAAGGCTTCCTTTCTCTTTTTTGAGATTAAAATCAAGCGCCCTTGAATAAGCATTCATAGCTTTGAGTTCATTTCTCTCTTGTACGTCTAAATTTACATTCACTTCGATAGGCTCCAATTCATAAGTAACCGCATCTATTTGATTATTATCAAATCCTGTTAGATTGGTAATCTTAAGATACAGCAATTCTCTTTTACCTTGAATCTCGGCTCGCTTAGAATCGAGATTAAGATTAGCCAATTTTATTTTATCTCTGTCATATGGCACAGCCAGACCCTGCTGTATAGCCTTTTCCACACGTTGCCTTTCTTTTTGAAGCCGTATTTCGCTCTCCCTGATGAGCATTTCAGCCTGGACCAAAAGCCTTAGATTATCGAAACTGCTGATGACATCCTTAATGATTTCGTCCTTCTTTAATCCGTCCATCAGAGCATTACCTTCATTCTTCGCAGTTATGGCCTTGGCGCCGTTCATAATCTGGCCACCGCTAAACAGCACCTGCTTGGCTGTAAGCCCCGCTATAAACAGGTTGGCGTTGTTTCTCAATGTTGTGGAGCCCTCAAAAAGGTTTGCGCCGGTAAGGGGTAGTGTTACTGTTGGAATGTCTAATTTCAGATCATTATCCATATATAAATAGGTCGCATTAGCTGACACGGTAGGCAGGTACTTGTTCCAAACCGCTTTCCGCTCATTGCCCGCTTTTTCTTGCTGCAATATTTGGTTTTTAATAGTACCACTATTTTCTATTGCTACAGTAATTGCTGAATCTAAAGCTCGTGAAACATTGACCTGTGCGTAAAGACCTCCGGAACCTATACAAAAAAACAAGTAGGATGCGAGTATAAATCTTCTCATTTTATCTATTTTCTATATTACTATAAATTATTTTAACAACATCTCTTACGGTTTGGACTTGTTGTTCAGAAAGATTGTCAGTGAGCAACGCGAAAGTCGTTTCAACAACAGACATTATTTTATTCTTTGCCTTTTTACCCTTTGTGGTAAGGTAGATGAGATTGGTCCTCTTATCACTAACATCCGCTTGGCGTTTGATGTATTCTAATTTTTCCAAATGATTCAATAAGCGGGTTGTACTAGGTTTATCCCTTCCTGTTTCATTTACGATTACTTGCTGGGCAATTCCATCCCTTTGCCACAAGATGGCCAGAACTGTCCATTGTTCTCTTGTAATATCAATCTGAGCAGCCTTAAAATTTTTATTGAGCAGCCTGAAAGCGTCCATTAACAAGCGGCCGTTCAGCAGGTTGTATTGCTCTAAGAAAGTAAGTTTAGCTCCCATAGTTGTTTAGACAACTAAACTAGAACTAAGTTTCTGATTTTGCAAATTTCTCTATAAACTTTAATCTTATATATTGATGTACATCGTGAGGTCAAAATACCAAAATTCTTTTTATCATTAAAAAGTAAACTTTTTAATGATAAAAAGTGTAATTATGTTAAACTAAATTTTTAAATTATGTCAATCTTAAAAAATGTTGCTGAAGACCTAAAGCTAAAAGTGGAATTGCTTATGGCTCAAAAAAAGTATGGATCACATAAAAGTGGCCTGAAAATTTCTACTGCCGGTAAGAAAGGCCTTCAACTCGGAAAAGTATCTGAATTGACGGTTATCGCACCGCTTAAATCTGGAGGGGCAGATAGGCTCCGGAAAATCATTGAATTGATCGATGGTGATTTTGGCGGAGCTATTCTTGTTGGAACACTGCATGACATGCGTTTCGTATTTTTAGAAAACGATACTAAACTGCTCTTCTGTACGGCGTTCGATGGTGACTGGGACGTATACATCGAAGATTTCGCTACCAAGATCCCGGAGTTGATGGATCTGATCTTTGAAAGCGTTGAAGGCTGGCCGGGCATCAAGGATCCTTCTGTTAAACAATTCATTTTGGATCATCAACATACTGCTGATGCCTGGTTCGTAGCTTATCCGAATCTGACGGTAAATGATATTTTGCGCAATGAAAAGATTGTTAAAGGACTGTATCAAGCGTTGGACGATGCACAAGATTCGGAAAAAAGTTAAACACATTCACCAAGTAACGTTATTCTAATCCTAATGAGTAATATATTTCAAAGAATATTCAATCCATCGAAAGTAACCTTGGAATTGGATGATATACAGGCGCTCATTTTACGCAATAGGCCGGTTCCCTACTTTGGTACCAATGTACTCCTGCACATCCGTGATGCAGATGCCGGTAAGAAGATGATCAAGAAACTGATCCCACTTGTCACCTCTGCAAAGAACTGGCATCAGGCAGATGAAGCTACGGCCACGATTGCGATTACCTTCGAAGGGTTGAAAGCTTTAAAGGTACCTAATGAATCCTTAAGTAGTTTTCCTGAAAATTTTCGTGAAGGTATGGCAGCAAGGGCCGAAAAACTCCACGATGTGGGTGAGAACGCGCCCAAATACTGGCAAAAGCCATTCGGCACTGGACAGATCCATATCGCTGTCAATATTATTGCCGATACCCAGGAAAAATGGAAAGCGAAGCTCAAGGAAGCAGAAGAGGAATTGAAAAAGATATCCGGAGTAGATGTCCTGTTCAAAGCAGATTTCTCAGCAACTGAAGAGGTCAAAAATGTATTTGGTTACCGGGATGGTATCAGTAATCCGGAAATCGAGGGCAGCGGTGTGGATGAGGTCCCTGGTTTCGGCAGACCCATTAAAGCCGGAGAATTTATACTGGGCTATCCGGGAGAAGCAGGCTCTGTGGCCTACTTTCCCAAACCGGATATTTTGGGAAAGAACGGATCTTTCCTGGTGCTTCGTAAGTACCATAGCAAGGTGCATGAGTTCAACCGTTTTCTTCAAAAAAATGCCAATACCGAAGAAGAGCAGGAATACCTTGCCGCTAAAATGTTCGGCCGATGGCGTAGCGGCGCTCCGTTGACGCTTGCTCCTGATAAGGATGATGAAAAGCTCGGCGGAGATCCTGAACGTAACAACGACTTTTCTTACAAAGATGACCAACGTGGGCATACTGTGCCACTTTCCTGTCATATGAGGAGGATGAATCCAAGGGATACCAAGCAGTCCGTTATTTCGGACGTTAACTTGCACAGGATCATCCGCAAAAGTGTGTCTTATGGCGGCGAACCTGAAAAAGGTATCACTGTGGATGATGGCAAAGAACGTGGGCTGTATTTCATTGCGATCAGCGCCAAGGCAATGGATACGATAGAGTTCTTGCAGTCCCAATGGGTTAATGAGGGCAATTTCATTAACCACGGTGATGAGAAAGATCCGATCATCGGCCTTAACCAGGGAAAAGGTACTTACACGGTGCCGGGATCAGGTCGACACCGTTACAATGCGGTAGAAACGTTTAATATTATGCAGGGTGGAGAGTATTGCTTTCTGCCTGGACTTAGGGCGCTCAAATG
Source organism: Pedobacter sp. (assembly GCF_965249885.1). GTDB lineage: Bacteria > Bacteroidota > Bacteroidia > Sphingobacteriales > Sphingobacteriaceae > Pedobacter. The sequence continues at coordinate 2,485,704 of NZ_OZ252254.1, forward strand.
GATTAGCGAACTTTAAATGACCTGAAGATGACAAAACCTTATATCAAATATAAGCCTGAGCTGGAAAATATCCGGCCAGGCTTCGAACAGGAAGAAAAAGCGATTACTGCCGATATTGAGCAGTACATCAGACATTCAGCTGAAAAAAATAATACCCCATACGCGACCCGTGATGCGCATGCAAAAGGTTATGGTGCTTTTAAAGCAAGCTTCGAGATATTTAATAATTTGCCCCCAGAATTGGCACAGGGATTTTATGCCCGGCCTGGTAAGTTCGAGGCGGTCGTCAGGTTCTCGAATGGCTCAGCAAGAGTTACTTCTGATAAAAACAGCGGCAAAGCTATGGGTATCGCTATTAAGGTACTTAAAGCCGGTGGAAACTGCACTTTAGAAAATGAGGCTGAGTGTAGCAACTTTGATTATAACATGATCAACTGGCCGGTTTTCTTCTGCAACTCGGCTGACCATTATCGTTACATAGACAAACTGTTCCTGAAAGTGAATGACTATTTCGCAAAAGGTGCACTGGGAAGACTAAAGTTTATGTGGCACTGGCTGACAGGCATTGGAACCTTTTTGCCCAATCGTCAATCCTGGAAGGAGTTCCGGGCATTCGCTTCCTTTCAAAAGATTAAAGCGGAAAATACGCTGCTTCATACGTTCTATTCAATGGGGGCCGTTCGCCATGGTGAATATGTGGCGAAACTGCGGGTTAAGCCCGTTCATGAATATATTGGTAAAATAAAACGGCGTGATATAGATATCAACACTGCCGATCAGGTTTTTGGGCCAGCGCTGATAGCAGAGATTAAAGAACATGATTTTGCCTTCGACCTCCAGGTACAACTATGTAACGACTTGAAGGAAATGCCGATCAACGATCTGACAAAGGAGTGGCCGGAAAAACTTTCGCCTTACCGCACTGTTGCCCGTTTGCACATTCCCCTGCAGGATGCATCCGGTCCGGAGAATTTTAACATCATGGAGCACTTATCTTTTACCCCTTTCAGATGCTATGAGGAGAATGAGCCCATCGGCGAATTGCAGCGCACACGTAAACAGGCTTATCAGGTCTCATCAACCCTTCGCCACAAACTCAATGAAGTGCCGAGAAAAGAGCCGGCAAGTTTAAGCGAAATATTCAATGATTGAAAAACGAACTGCGAAATCAAAAAAGAAAGCCGAAATTATCAAAGAAGGTCTTGCCCTCTTTTTACAAAAAGGTTATTCTAACGTTCTGATCGACGAGATCGCTATGCGGTCTGGAGTAACCAAAAAAACACTTTACAATCATTTTGACAGTAAAAAAGTATTGTTCAGTGAATGCATGAACACGTTTATAGAGGATTTTGAAAAGGGGGCGCATGAAATATTATCGTGTAAGCATTCAGTACTTATGGATAAAATAGAGGCTTATCTGGATTTCATTGGTAGAAAACTGAATGGCGCATCAACCATATTTTGGAAGAACCTTAAAGACGAAGTTCCGGATATCTGGTCGGAAATGGTTAATAAAAGACAAAAGATGCTTTTGGGGCACCTTTCCCAAATGACCAGGTTGGCTGTTGTTTCGAATGAAATTAAAGATGACGGATTAGCAGAAATGGCTATTGTAATGTATATTAGTGCGATGGAAAAAATGAACGATGCAGAGTATATGTCTCGCTTTCCTGTGGAAATTCAGCGTTCCCTGCCCTCGGATATTTCTGAACGAGCTAGTAAAGCGCTAACGCTCGTATTCGATGGATTAGTTGTTTGATCGGTATGTAGTGGAATAACAGATGAAAAACTTATGATTATTTTGAATGCCTATACAATTCGCTCAACACTGCTGGCTATTTTATCGGGCTATATCAGCCCTTCATCTCCAAAGGAGAAGTAACTGTATTTACTTATGATGAGGTGATCCAAGATCTGGAGATCCAGCAGTTTTCCAGCTTCAACCAGTTTCTTTGTGACGATCAGATCTTGATTGCTGGGCTGAAGATTTGAACTTGGGTGGTTGTGGGCTAGGATTATTCCCGCAGCTGCACTTTTAAGGGCGATAACAAATATCAGTTTTGGATCTACTACGGTAGCGGAAAATCCACCGCTTGAGATCTCGCTTATTCCGATCACGTTGTTGGCTCGGTTCAGTAGCAGGATATAGAACTGCTCACTAAGTTCGATGCGGGAATGATCCCAGTTGTTGTACAATATATTGTAGGCATCTTTTGACCGGATCACCTTTGGTCTTTCGCTAGCCCTGAACTTGGGCTGATAACTTACCTTTATTTCCGAAACCATAAACAGGGAACTTTGGATCTGCGCTTTCATCATCTTGATTTTTAAATTGAAAATTTGATTAATTGTGCGCTTCACAGGCTTTGGATGAGCAAGCAAGAAATGCAGCGGAATAAATGGGCAAGCGGGGAAAGGCTATAGGAGCGTTTATGCCGAACAATTCTTGCGCCCCGATATCCAAAGCCTAACTTTGTGCCTGATTAATAGAATGGCATCTTCGTTTTTGGGTCTTTTTATCCTGGTCACGAACACATCACGGTCAGTTGCCCGATAGCATCGCTAATGCACCCCAAATGATCAGGATTATTCCCAATAACCCAAAAATCCTTTCCAAAAACGGGACGATCAGAGAAGCGGCATAACTGGAAAATACCTGCCGCCCCGCAAAATTCCTCCGCCTGAAACGGCGGCTACCGATCCATATCTTTAAGATCAACCCGTAGGCAATCAGCGCTTGGGGACTTGTTATCAATTCTGTTAACATGAGCTTTAGTTTTAGCAAGGGGGCTAACGCCCCCAGTTTTAGAAATGGATCATTAACACTCGTTTTCCTACCTGATCGGAAACCCAGACATGGCTCTGCCCGCGACCACTGATAAACCAGCCGTCCGCGGTATCGCAGATCTGCCCACAGTCGGCGGCAACGTTCCTGAGCATAAAATCGGGATATAGTTCTCCCCGAGCTTTCTCGGCACTGAAAAGCTGCTCGCCATGCTCGTTATAGTATTGTACCCGCTCCAGTATCCTGCCCAGTTCCTTTGGAAATTCAGGGACTTCAAGCAGTGCCATCATCAGGCAAACGTCCTTTCTGCTCTTCCCCCTGAGCAGGTAGAGCCCGTGGGTATTTTCCCGCCAACCGCTATACCCATGCTGGGCGCAAAAGGAGCAGGCAATATTAAAAGACTGGATTTCATCATCGTGCGCATTGATGAACAGCCGAACGCCAAGCGGATCGATGGGCGATAATATTATATTGTTATTTTCTTGATTTTCCATTGTGGGAGTATTTTTGGGGATTGCTCCCCAGTGCAGAATTAGGTTGATGGATCAGTTATAGATGAGGTCGAACAGTTCTCTGTCGCTTAAAAGCAGTTCCAGCGGTGTTGCATAAAAGCAGATCCGTTCATCTAAAAGTGTCGCTTCGGGTGCGCCGTTGCCGTTCCTATCAAGTCGCATTGCAACGCTCAACGCCACGGGCGCGACCAGAAGTTGAAAATCCCGATCGTTCAGATCTGGCACCAATCGGCAGTTATAGCTATTGCCATCAAAAGCCACCTGCTCCCAATCAAAACCGTCATCATTCTGGGATTTTGGTACGGTCATAATGATATAGTCATCGATCACATCCCAATTGATCCCAATATTGCAATCGTGCCTTTCCCTCAGCAGTTCCAAAACCTTGAGCGCTTCGCCTTCCTTTAGGATATATCCGCCCTGTTTCGCCCTCTCCTGTATATCTTCCAAGCTCCAGACAATGGAGATCCTATCCGTTTGACTGCGCAGGTACCCAATGATCGAGCGTTCGTAGACATATTTACTCGACTGATCAAATGCGGCTACCGCTTGATCGTGATCACTCTTAAACTCGCTTTTGAACATTCCCGCAGCATCGCCACTGAGTTCCTGGTTGACGATCTTGCAAAGGTCATCGTTGCGCATGATCTCATCGCACGAATGATAATTAGGGTAGTATTTTTCTACGAAGTCCCAAACGCCATCGGCGTTCCTTGGATCGGGGGCATAGATCGCATTCTCTTCCTCGATCCTGTTAACCGCATATTTCTGCAATGAAAAAGATCTTGTACTGGTGGCATTTATCATCATATCAGCAATGAAATTTCTGATGTCCTTAGTTGAATGCTCTGTATCGCCCTCTAGCGTTAGGGTGAGATTTACTTTTATTTCCTGTGTCATCTTTTATGCTGTTTTATAAGCGCCACCCAGATGGGCAGCGCTCTGTTATTCTCTAATCTTCTGTATTTTCTTTAAGGCTTTCGGCTATATTTTTAGCCAAATGGTAAGCGGTATTTGAGATGTGCCTTTGCCAAGCTGATTCCGAACGGCACCAGCGGAAACCGCTCTGTTTTAGCTTCCCTATCACTTCAGCCGATGGTTTGCCATCGAACAGCACCTGTAAACGGTTGGCTTCCCTGTTCTCGAAAATGCGCACACCATTGATCACCCTGTCAACTGCAATACTCGCCTCACGGCGTTTGAGTACCACAATACGCTGCTCGATCCTTTTCATGTTCGCATTGTTGTTGGTCAGACTGAAAGAGGCAAAACCCTGACCGCACCAGCTTCGGACGATCAGTTTTTCCCACATTTCGGGCGTTGCCATATCCAGTTTTAAAAAGCCTTCACGGTCATTCTTTTTGATCAACTTGTTTGCCGACTTCATAAACTCCTGATTGGCTTTCATCCCGGCAAGTTTCTGTTCCAGCTTTTGGAGCGCATCGGGATCGTCCGAAAATATCGCATCGTTATTTTTGATACTTTCCGCCTTATCCGCATAATAGTCCGCTTTTTTGTCCGCCTCGATCGATTTGCGCATCGTGCTATCGATCTTCGCCCTATAATTTCTGTCGCTCTTTTCCGAATGGTGACCGATCAGAATAGGCTGTCCCATCGGGATCACGCTCGCCATTTCCCTACTTCTTAAATAAAGTCTTTCCGATTCCGCTTCATTCCTTGAAGCCATTTTTTCCGCATGCTCGATACGGTTCTCTTTGCGCTGATGAAAGTTGTGTTTCATAACAAATAATGCATTGGAAGGCTGCACCACACCATTAAAAGGTTGAAAAATCTGTTAACTTTTCCCTCCCTGTCCCGTCCTCAACAAAGCTTTTTTCCAAAGAAAAAAGGACAAAAAAGAAAGCAACAGAAGCATGGTTGACCATACCGGAGCGGTATAAGTCCCGAAGGGTGGCGGCAGCCATTATGCCCGCGCAGGTGCAGGCAAACATATTGCTTCGCTTTCCTTTTTTGCCCTTTTTTTAAAAAGCGTATCCTAATTTCCGGCTCACCATACCCCTCACTTGGATCGGTCTGGCAGGCAGCAGCAATGAAAAAACAGACCGTAGTAAAATAAACCCGATTGCAAAGCGGGACTTCAGGAAACCAAGAACCACAACAGCACCTTTCCAAAAAAATCAGCCCATAGCTGGACGCATGACCACGCCACTGGAGACCCTCATTTTTCTTATAGGGGAAACATTCAGCATCGGATACATGCGCCTGGCAAGTTCCATCGCTGCTAGAATAGACGAAGACTTGGCTACACCCATACCCGCAAAACCGCAAAGTTCTTTAAGCGAAAGCTCGGAAAGTTTCACCAGATCACCGCCCACGTTGTCCAGCATCCTGCCCGCCAGACCGACCGCAGTCTCATTGGGCGTACCCGATCCGATAAGCATTGCCAGTAGCTCCGCATTATCCATCGCCTCCCGTCCATGCTCCAGCATTTTCTCACGTGGCCGCAGTTCAGGCTCCCAGCTCTTGATACCGTTGACCGCCTTTTCCCTATTCCTACGGTGCATATCCTTCATCGTTACGCCCTGCTCATCCTGATAGGCGACCGTCCTGAAAAGCGATGACATGCAGCCCAAAAGGATATGAAAATCCTCTTCAAATACCCTAACAGTCTGCTTGGCATAGCTGCCGTCTGGTTGGGAATCACTGCGTGTAATGGAAATATAATTGCTGTTATTTTTTGCTATCCTGAAATCCAGGAAGTAATGTTTGTTCCCGCAGGAGAAGTTTTCCGATGCCAAAATGTTGCTCTCTTTCATATCGATCTATGGTTAAGTACAGACCAAAGTTGAAACCGATGGCAATAATTATTCGGTATTATTTTGAGTTACCTGATCCCATTTTTAGGTTAAGCGATCCTCTGATCAAAATATCCGATCCGTAATTTTAATTACCCGATCCAGAAAACTTTTTACGGGATAATTACGTTATCACCTGATCACTATCATATAAATCTATGACACAGGAAGCAGCACAACAGCGCTTGTGCAAACAATGCGAAAAACCACTATTGGGGCGATCAGACCAAAAATTCTGTAATGATAGCTGTAGGAACAACTTTAATAAGAACAGGCCCCGTCCGATCAAAATCGATCCGCACGAAAATCAGAAAGCCATATTCAAAATCATTAAAGGAACTACGACATCCTAAAACGCGCATACGGTTCGCCGATAGCTCCGAACCGCTACGAGTATATTTCCGTTGATAAAATGGATAAAGATTTCGACCCGGATTTCTTCACCAGCATCCACCAAAACGAAACAGGCCTATGGTTTGTCTGCTTTGACCGTGGCTGGCAGATCGTAAAAGACCGTTACCACATGAAGGATTTTCCTGAGAAAGCCTGGCTAAGAGAATCTGATTTCAAACTCAATAAATAAGATGTCTGGCAATGGTATAAAAAATCAATTTTGTATATTGGAACCAATACAAAGCGCTCGAAAATGACCGATAATGAATACGACTTTCAAAAAGAAATAGCTCAGCTTCCTGAATACATTTCTGCAAGCATTAAAATGGACAATGCAAATCAGGGCGTACCGATATATGAAGGGGTTTTTTCCTTAGTACAAGATGAAATAAAAATAACCGTACATGGCTCTATTACCTTTACCTGGTTCCCAGAAAAAGGAGCTAAGTTTCATACTGACCAAATAATCGAGGAGTCCCATCCAGTTGTTTCGATCAACATGTCAAATCCATGCCAGATCTTTATAGAAGATTTACTATTCGGAAAGGCATGGGTTACTAATATTATTGATATGTACATTCTCAGCGGGTTCTGTAGCAGGGCGGTGTTGGGTGATCCTGGAATTAAAGTCACTAGCATACATTTTTCTATTCCCAACCTTCTACTCGCCGACGGTGAAAAAATCAAAAGGACAAATACTGAATCTGTCTATTGTTTTAACGGACGGCAGGTTTTTGAACACGGTTCCTTTAAAGTCACCATTGACAAATCGGACAAATTTGATAGTTTGAGTAAAGACCTCAAAAAATCTGGAGGATACCTACTAACCTGTGGAGGCGAAATAACTAGCAACAAAGGGGCATTTTCATTGAGCGACATTGATGAATTACTCCTTTCCTTCCACAACTTTATAAGTTTCGTAAATAGTAGGGAAACGTCGCTATATTTTTTAAAGGGAACCCATGAGGGCGAAGTTATTTGGCAGGATTTTACAAATTATTCTTGCGAACCATTCAAGGAAGTTACACGGTGGGCGAATGTTGCTGAACTCAGTGGACTTAATGAGATTTGGATACAATTCTCCAATATGTGGAAAGATGCAGATAAAAAGGATTTTCTCCTTTATTCAATACATTGGTATCTAAATGGAAATGCAAACAATGGGTCAACTGAAGGCTCCATTATATTTGCACAGACTGGTCTGGAACTCGTTTATAACTGGTTTTTAATTGAGCAGAAGAAACTTATCATTGGTAGCGATGCAAGCTCTCTCTCTGCTTCAAATAAAATAAGATTGCTGCTATCACAGCTATCGATTCCAAGAGAAATCCCTATTGAATTAAAAAACCTGAAGAACCTGCCAGATACCGAGGATGGACCCGAGGTTTTTACCTTGATCAGAAATGCTTTGGTACACGGTCAGGAAAAAAAGAGGAGAGATTTAAGGGATATTGGATACCTCTAAAGATTTGAAGCTCTAGAGCTAGGTCTATGGTACCTAGAGCTTTCCCTTTTGTTTATATTGGATTATAAGGGGAAATATAAGAATAGGATCATGCGGGGATGGTTTGGGTTCGGCGAGACATTACCATGGCAGCTCAATGCTAGCAGTCCGGTTTAAAAGGTATGACCTGAACATTCGGAGGAATGCCTTACTTTCCATTTTTCTTGCCCCTTTTTCTTTTTGCTGCCTATTTAGATCCTGCATAGTCTTGAGTACACGCTTGCCGGCTGCACTATTACCGCTTGCAGATCATAAAGACCGTTACCACGCGAAGGATTTTCCTGAGAAGGCATGGCTAAGAGAATCGGATTTCAAATTGAGCAAATAAAAGCTAACATCTATAGTCGAGCAACCTGATTATGTGTTGTTCAAAAGAGGAATCTGGTGTGACCGGCTTTACCTTGATGGCCTTTTCCATTGTTTTTGATATACCATGCTTGGCGAACAAAAGTAAAAGTACCTGCACCTTCCCAGGGGCAGAAGTCCATTTTTTCCCCAGCTTACCATCTGCCTCAGCTTTCAGTATCCCTGAACACAGTTCTAGCCACTCCTCAGCTGTAAATAACCTGATCAACTTTACACCAGTTTCGATGGCTAACTCTGTCCGATCCAGCATCTTTTTAGAAAGATAATGGCCAAGTTTGGACAACTTTAACTGGTGCCGGTTTGCCGTTGTTGCCCCACCGGTCAGATATCTGATAATCGCAGGTTGGGCAACCGTCAAAGTGCCATCTTCTAATTTGTAGATGAGAATAGGGGTATCTCCAGCCTGTAACAGACCTTGCGCTTTAACCTTTAGTACTTTCATTTTTTTCTGTTAAACTGGGTTCTGGGCGGCGTTGATCTTTTTCAGCATACTCCAGACTGTCTTCTGGTTAATGCCCACCTGTCGTGATATCTCTGCGCTGCTAAGATCGGGATGAAGCCAATTCAGCCATATCACCTGGAACCAGTGCAAAAGCTTGACTTTGCTATTGGCAAAGATGGTTCCCGTCAGTGCCGAAAACGAACGTCCCGTATCCAAACAGACATAGGTATCGTAACGACCGATCTGCTTTACGTTCTTGGAACCTGTATATGGGGAGAATAGTCCATCCTTCCAGCGTAGCGATTCTATGTATTCCCTGCAATCCCAACCGTAATCAAAATGACGTTCGATGTCCGCAAGGCTTTTAAAGTGTTTGACCATTTGGTCAATATCTACTAATTTTTATCAAAATCAAAATAATCTAGTAGAACAGATTATCCTGTCCTTTCATGGTCAAACGCCAATACCGATCATTGACCAATATAATCAAGACAGTAATTGAAAAATGAAAACAGAAAAAATCATTGCCGCCTGGACAAGCGCGGCCCTAATGTTCATCAACTGCCTTCCACAGATCAAACATGAAGGGGTTAAGATGGCCATCATTTGCGTAATGGTGATTTTTACGCTATTTATTTTCGGATGGTCGATCTGCAAAAGAAAAAAATCCAATGACAACCCCGAGTCTAGATAACGCGGTGTCTTCGTTGCGCAGAGGATGCAATTTTTTTTCAAATAATATATATTTGGAGAATAGGGTTATGAAAACAAAAAAAGAAGCTATACCAGATTTTAGAAATGGCGTAAGCCGCAATCCACACCTTGTAATCTTGGGAGCGGGCGCCAGCTGCGCCGCATTTTTAAAGGGCGATAAAAACGGGCGAAAATTACCTGTAATGAAAACCCTTGCAAAAGATCTTGGGCTTACTGAAATGCTGAGTCCGAAATATGGCGACCTATTGGACGACTTTGAACTTTTGTACAGCAGCCTGTATCAGAACGCTGAAGACATCAAACTGCGCAAAACAGTCGATGAAGCGGTACATGGTTATTTTCTTGATCTTAAAGTTTCCGATGAGCCCAACCTTTATGACTACCTAATACTATCATTACGCGAAAAGGATATCATTGCTACTTTCAACTGGGATCCGCTATTGCTGCAAAGTTACCTAAGGCACCGTAAGTTCAACGCTCACGTTCCGCAACTGTTGTTCCTGCATGGAAACGTTGGTGTAGGCATCTGCAGGAAATGCAATATTTCCGGGAACTACTACAACAAGATTTGCCATCGCTGCCACCGTCCATTTAGCAAAATGCCATTGCTCTATCCCGTTGGACAGAAAAACTACTCTGCAAATGCATCCATTCGCAGGGAATGGACTGCATTGAAATATGCCTTCCAGTGCGCCTATTATATCACCATATTCGGATATAGTGCGCCAGTGACAGATGCCGACGCAAGGAAAGTAATGCTTGATGCACTCGTGTCAAACCGTTCCAGGGTATTCTCTGAACTGGAAATCATAGATATCGCTCCCGAAGAAGCCGTAGAAGAGAATTGGAGCGATTTTATCTATAGCCACCATTACAATATCATCGATAATTTCAAGAACTCTGACCTCTGGTGGCACCCACGGAGGAGCTGCGAAGCATTGGCATCAGGGACGCTGATGAACGACCCCATACCACACAAGCCATTTCCAGAATTTAAAACAGTGGAAGAAATGCACGAATGGATTGAACCGCTTATCAAGGAGGAGATCCACCATAAGATCACGCAAAAAGGTTTCAAGTAACTTACTACTCGATGTTTTGTCCTATCACTTGTGTCGATTTAATTGGTACTATGGTTATATTAGCTAAACTTAAATGACTCGCTTGAAAGAAAAAAAAGATTGGCAAAGCTACGAAGAACTGATCTACCAAATCTACAAAGAACTGGATCCCGTTGCCGAGGTTAAGATGAATGATAAAATTCTAGGTCTTGAAACGCAAAAGGAGCGTCAGATAGATATTTCTATCAGGAGCAACATTGCAGGGCATGATATATTGATGATCGTACAGGCGAAAAATTATAAGAAGCCTGCTGACATTAAAATTGTCGGAGAATTTGATTCAGTGATCAGAGACCTTAGAGCATCAAAAGGCATATTAATCTGTAGTGCAGGCTTTACCCGGACAGCAAAAGAATATGCTAAAAGATTAAAAATAGATCTCTATACCGCCCATGATGCATCAAAGGTTGATTGGCAGACCGAAATACAAATTCCGGTAATTAAAAAAGTATAACGGTTGAAGTCAAAATTCAGCATCGTTATGTAGTGATGAAACCAGGTTCGACAGATCACTTGAATATACCTTTTCCCGAGGATGCTTTCAACATATTTATGACCAGATGGCAAAATGACGAAATCCCGAAGGAACAGGGAAATCATTACCTGGAACTTGATCGTGAAGATATTCAGCTGAACGAGAATCTACTTCCTCTGGAAAACGGTATAAGTTATACTGTCAGAACGAGGCATCACTTTAAATTTTTCGTTCCTAAAGAATATCGAGGACTAAAGGATTATCTAACCGAAAAATTTAGCCCCACATTTATGGCCTTTGATGAACCCATCCCGTTTTTAAATGACGGTACCTGGAAATATCTTGAAAGACCGGATGAAGTTTCCCTGAACACACTGCATCTTGACATCGAAATTCTGGACGTTAGTCTACTAAAAAACAAAAGGGTTAGGCTGCTGTGGAAAGAGACAAGCTGAAATGCCCAGGTTCATCAGCATGAAGATTATTCAAAAATCAGTTTGAGCTTATATTTTTTGCCTAAACGGAGTGCAAGTTTTTCAACTTCGTATTTTGCTCCAACAGCTGATCCGGATTACGGACAAATCTGACTTCATTCGTTGATTTCGCCTCAAGCTTTTGTTTGTGCACCAGGACTTTTATTTATGTAAAAAGGGGCAAGTTCATTCTTGTTGGGGTGAACTTGATTCGTTGCGTCTAATTTCTCGCCAAACAGGTGATAATAATGTTTTTTGCGAAGCAAAAGCGCATTGAGGCTGCTTGTTCTTTCTGTAAACTTACATTTGTTAGGGAATGCCAGTATGATTTTATTTGTGGGATGCAATCAATAATCTTAAGCTGATATTGGGTGGTCACTTTTGCCGAAATCTACTGACTATCTTCAAGATCATCTAAATCTTTTAAAGGTTGAATACATTTGTCAATTCTACTATTGTCGTTTATCATATTTAATTTGTAGTCTTTATCCTCTACAAGCCCTGAATCATTTAAAAGCTTTAATAAAGGCACTTCTGTAATAGCTTCTTTATCTTCGTCACCACTTTCAACTAAGATCTTATTTTCCTTTGAAATAGCAACTATCAACTGTCTATCGCTGACAATACTTGCCTCTTTTAATAAAGCAATTAAATCCGCTGATTTCATAGCGTGTTGACCTGGTTCATCCAATACTAGAATTCCTAAATGATGTTCTGCTTTTATTAACAAGGTCATATAAAAAGCCCATTGTGCTCTGATAAAATCACTTGCAGAAGAAACTAGTCGGATTGGTTGAGCAGGCATGTCAGTCATTGCAACAACAGGAAATAATTTGTTAGATTCCTCTAACGATATATATATTCTTGAAACTATTTCATTCGAATATCCGAAAGCGTTTAAAAATTTAATAAACACCCTCTTAAAAATTCCAATTTTATCTTCATCGAGTGCCTTATTGGCATTTAGTTGACTTTTTCTGGCACGAAGTAATGCCATCTTTTGTGCAATTTGTTTAAGGTCTGTTTTAAATCTGCTAAAGTAATTTTGAATTTTATTCATCTTTTCTAACTCAAAACGCAGCCTCATTTCTTCTTGAATATCAACCCGTGATGGAATTCTCGAGTCATCAATAAGTTGCTTGTCTAATAAGTCAAGCACTTCTTTTATTTCATCAATCCGTTCTTCGTAATATGCGATGGTTTTATCAAATCTATTGATTAGGTCTTCAGAGTTTGCTAAGTAGGAATCATAGAGGCTTTTTTCTGATTTAAAGAATGATAATGATTTAACACTACCGACCTTTTCAACGTTTTGAAGTTGGATGTCTGGATGGCTCAGCAAAGATGAATTACAAACCGGACAATTTTCAACAGCCCCAACATTAAATGATTTTAACTGATTTATTTTATTAATGCCCTCTAAAGCCTCTATTTCTTTTTTTAGTTGTGCAACAGTCTGCTGATACTTCTTACGTTTGATTATTTCGTTAACTTTTTCATTCTGAATCTGTTGATATTCCTTGTTCAAATATTGTAATTTTTCACTCGTTTCCGCATGTCTTTTCGTTAATTCACTTGCAGAAATTTGGGGTATCTTGATGACTTCATTTTTTTTGCTAATTTTTTCAATAGCAAAACCAAGCTTCTTAATAATTTCTGAAAGGCCAATAAAATTTCCAGTTTCAGTCTTAGTTTGCAACTCCAATTTATCAATTTTGGTTGGTGTCAATTCAACCGTGAAGGTTTCCCCTATGTTTGGAGTCCGAAGGTTATAGTATGAAATAAGTGATTGGAATGTTTCGATCGTATTTGTCCAAACTAACTTAAATTCCTTTTCATCATTTTTAAGTTTGTCTAATTCAAACTCTTCAACAAGACCGCTTAAGCCCAAGGTGTATTCGACGATTTTCTGCTTTGCCTTCTTGGTATTGAATATTGGAATTTGCGCAAAAAAATCTGACCAACCTTTTGTCTGTTCAACAAACGAACTTGCAAATATCTGTTGTAAATATAAAATCTTGGTTTTAGAACCGTCAATATCCTCAAAAATTGGGATTGAGATACCAGAAAAATTTGATAACCAAGTATAGAACCCATCTTCGTGATCAGTATCGCCATCTTGATGTACAAACTTGTCTTCGGGTTCACCATCATTCACTGTTACACTGATTAGGTTAGTATCCTCATTATATTCTGATTTTATTATACGTTTAATACTTGCAAAATCACCTTTCGTATTATTAAGTTTGAGCTCCGTATACGAGGAAAACACAGTATGATTTGCTTTGTCATACTTAAAACTTGTTTTTAGACACTCTTTCAATCCATCAGAATTTCCAAAGCTTGCTAGTTGTTCCATTCCCAAGCAGTAGTAGATGCATGAAAGAATTGTTGATTTTCCGCTTGAATTTTCCCCTGAAAGAATATTCAATCCTGGTTCAAATTCGAAATAGAAGCCAAAATCTTCTTGTTCAATGGTTTTTACAAATGCTTTAATCGAGCTTATATTGATCATTTTTACCAGATTAGATCTTGAGACTTTAATTCACTTAATTTTACACCCTCGCTTAAATTTTTGATTTGGTCATTTAGTTCAGGCACCATATTTAACTCAAATAATTCAGATACGATTTTATTACCCAATTCAGATAAAGAAAAACTAACAAGAGTTTTCACTTCCTTTATTTCTACATAATCCTTTTCATAGGCAAGGATCAATTTTTTTCTTAGATCATCCGTTATTTCCCATGGTGAGGCCAAAAGTGTTGACAATTTGGAAATTGGTGTGTTCTTTTTCAACGCATCAAGTACAAAAGCAATTTTTTTAAGGGGTACAGAGAGAGTCGTACCGTTCGTTGAATGCTTGATTATCAACAGCAGTATTAAAACAACCATTTGATCATTGTTCCAAAAATCCTCGAGCATCTTTACTTTATTGCCTTGAATTTTTACCTTATTATTCATATTTTAAAAAATCTAGGCTACAATCTGCAATCCATTCGCTAACTCCATATATCGCCAACAACTTAATATCCGCTGTTGGCAGGTCATCGCCGAGATTGCCAATAAGATACTCTTCATAACTGGATTTTATTCCAGAAAGTTGAGTCAATGCTTCGGCTTTTGTATTTACATAAAATTCTTTTGAGTCTAAATTATAAACTTTATAAGCACTGTTATATTGCTTAAATATTTGTTCATTTTTGGATAGCTCAGTTGTCAAATACGCCTTCCCAGCCAATAGCTGTTTTATAATCTTATTTTTATTTTTGACAATATTATCTGGTGGATAGATTTCATTAAGCTTCCTATTTAGAAACTTTAATTGCTCGCTATTCTTGTTATTTTCCTCCCATTCTCTAATGGTTTTTTCATCAAAGCTATCGATTATTGCTGCCAGTGAAGCAGCATTTAAAGCCTTGTCAAAATCCAAATTTTCAGCATTGATAATATCCGATTCAAAGCCGAGATCTTTCAATGGTAAAGTATTTACAAAAAGCAATTGACCGTCATTTCCCTTATTTGGAATTTCTATCATTACACCTGCACAGATAAGCTCTTTATGATTATCAATAAATAGTGCAGATCCAGACCAACCGCCTAGCCAATCACTTCCAGAGGAATAATTGTGATTCATTAGTAGGCTCTTTTCAATCTGGCAAAGAAATTTATGCTCGGATTGGGTAGTAGTTGATGTGTAAGTAATCGCTCTATGTGTTACTGGATCTTCAGTATTTTTATACTTCCCTCTGAACATCAATGAATGCTTTGGATTTCTTGGAATGGTACAGAACCTGATTGGCAAGAAATTGCTAATTTCAGTTTTACAATCTAACTCGAGTAAAACTATATCATGACTTTTTGCAAAGGCACTATCTCCCAAAATGCATCTTATTGGATGTGTAATCTTGGTATGATCACTAACCGTCAAATTATCTAGGTTTGGAACATCAGTAAACTTCTTGCCGTATAAATTGTGCCCAGCGGTTATCGCAAAGAGTTTACCGTTAAAAGGAAATAGCATGGCGGAGCCAACAAAATTACCCTCGTTATGTATCAATCCTGTGGTCTTGTTAATCTCGTTAGTCATCATGAAGTGGAAATAATAATTCCGTTACATACTCAAAGATGAACAATTGTGCCTTCTGTTCTTCGACAGTAACTAAATTGGATAGATCAAGTGGATAGTTAGTGTAAATTATAATCGGAATCTTTGAACTCTGTCTGCCATATTCATTAATTAAAATTAATGTTTCACGGTTAGGATGATTATATGGCGCTGAACTATCTGTCGAAATAAAATAGCGGTTACAACTTATTCTTTCCAATAAATTTTGTGTAGTATTATGTTTTGATCCATGATGGCTAACTTTAACTAAATCTACTACAAGTTTATTTTCTTTTGTAAAGCCTAGAGATTGTAACTCATCAGAAATTAATGTGGGATTTGAATCCGACAAAAACAAGATGCTCGAACCCTGAAACCTGGCAATAAAGGCAATCGAGGAAGAGTTGAGCAAATCCTCTTCCCAGTGATGTGGTTTTGGAGGATTTTCTAAAATTTCCTTCATTAGCCTTAAATCCGCAGTTTCAGCTTTAACCATGCCATTTAAACTACTATTTTCTAACTGGTATTTTTTATAAATTTCATCCGCTGTCCATTTTTCAAGCAGCTTAATCACTACTTCTTTTTTTGGGGATAATAGTTGAATTTCTAGCCCAAAACTGGATAGAATAGCGTCTGTATTATTCTCTTTTATTAAGCTTGTTGCAATGAAATTTCTCTTTGCTAAAAGTTGCTCAAATTTTACTCCATGACTAATTCCAACCAAATTGCTTACTTCTGGAGCATTTAATAAAGATGGGGTATTTAGGTAGAAAATTAGATTATCATCAAGAACAACATCTTCATCTTGAAGAAGTTTATAAATCCCGCCAATATGATCATAGTCTACATGGGTAACAATAATTGACTTGAATCTTACTCCTTCTGTAATTTTTTGTTTGATAAAACGATATGTACCTTCTATGCCACCATCAATTAGCATAGAATTTTCAAGATTTTCGCCCCAACTTAATAAAAATGAGTCACCTTTTCCTGCTTTAAAGCATTCCAGTTTCATTGAGCTTAGATATTTTTGAGAATCCATTAGTTGAGAGTTTGGACGTTAATTTAATCAATCACTAAAATATGATAAATATTTCCAAAGATGAACAATTTCATTAATTAACAATCTTGGAACCAACATATCCTTCTATAAAATTATTATAGTTTTACGAAAGGATATAAAAGAGCAAATTTTCATCTAAAAACAAACTGATTCTAGTTATGTCTTTCTCTATTTCATAAAATTTATAGCTCACCTCTGCCATTGCCATATTTTAAGCATTTTATAGAGTGCTTATCTACCAAACGTTGAACCTAGCCTTAATTCGTTAGCAAAATCTTAAATATCACGCTTGTTTTTTAAATTATTATTTTTACTTTCGAGTAAGGAATCAAGCGCCCTAGTTGTGAGTGGCTAAAACGCAAGATGAAATCAATAATAGACAAGTCAAACAGCAATTTTTTTGTTAAACGCTGGCATGGTTGTCCTTAAACACTCACGACGATCAAAAAGTCCGGCTTCAAAAATAATTGCAATGAACTTTGAAATTACGAAAGCTTGCGCTGATTCTCTGCGCACCTTTATCCTAAACAATTACGACATCCAATTAAAATCCTCCCACGCACATGAACTCGTGGCGGCTTATTTTGGTTATGCTTCGCGTGCGGCACTGCTTGCTGACAAAAAATGTCCAGTTGAGAATCTACATGATGCTGAAATTGTCATCTTAACACCTCAACCGCTCTTGTTAGAGCAGCGTCTTAAAACGTTGGAAAATCTACCTTCTGGACTTCCTTCCAGTGGTGTTCTTGCCTCGACAATTTCTAAGACAATTGCCACCAATGAAAGGTTGCCTCAAAAAGTTTGGTCAGATATCAAAGAGATGGCCATATCCTATGCCGAAGACAGGGTATTTTACAATGAGAAAATGATGAGAATGATTGGGATAGACGGTGGATTTGATCAACGGGAACTGGATTGGCTTATTAAGGTCGATATCAAAACAATGGATACCGATGTACTGATGACTGTGACGTATGATTACCCTAAACAGGCAAAAAAGCCGAGTAGACATGCGTCGGTGGCTATAACGCTGCCACGTATTGCTGGGAATATTGGCTATGGTGAACCTAAAGTGCTACCTACTTTTTATAGTGGCCACATGAGTGATCCAGACTACAGGCTAAAACACGGAATTGCTTGATTATTGGCATAAAGATTTAAAATACCAGTAATTGCCTAGTGAGAATATCTGCGGGCAATTACTGGTAAAGCACGTAAAAATCAAATACCTGACTGCAAAAAAACCGAGTCTTAAACACTTGCCTCGATAGGCAAAGTTCCAATTAATAGATAAAAATATGATAACAGATAAAGATTTCACAGTAACCTTTTTTGACGTAAATGGCGGTGACGGCATCTGGATCAGATATAAAGGAGCAGAGAACAATTATCACAATATCCTAATAGACGGTGGCTATGTAAAAAGTTACTATGGGGCTTTTAAGAAAGTAATTGACAAAATAATCGAATTGGGGGAAGTGGTAGATCTTTGGATCATCACACATATCGACGGTGATCATATCGGTGCTATTCTTGCCTTTATAAACGATTCCACTTTAAAGGACAAAGCAGCCATTGTCCGTTCATTTTGGTTCAATCACACCAACTTTGAAGCGCCTAATCAATCATCAGCAATATCTGTAAGCCAGGGGATCAAATTGAGGGAACATCTTGCCACCCTTGGAATCGTTGAAGAAAGTTTTATTGATACGACAATCATGGAAAGGCAGTTGCACGAAGTCCTCTTCCAAGTATTAAGCCCTTTGCCGGAAAAAAGAGCTTTAGCTAATGATGAATGGTTGTTGGAGGAGGGGACTACAAAGGTTTCCCGAAAAAAAGAATCAGATCACGGAAAGACCATTGATGAACTTAAACTTAACATTTTCGCAGAGGACGATGATGTGCCCAATGGAAGTTCCATTGCTTTTATTTTAAAATATAAGTGCTTATCAGGATTGTTTCTGGCCGATTCGCACCCTTCCGACATCATTAGCTCCCTAAAATCGTTAGGTTATTCTTCCGAAAATAGATTAAAAGTAGATTTTGTAAAGGTGGCACATCATGGAAGCAAGGTCAATACTAATGATGAACTGTTAAGCATTATCGAATGTACAAATTATATATTCAGCGCAAACGGTATAAGCCATTTTCACCCTGACAAGGAAGTTCTAACCAGAATAATAACTCATGAATCAAGAAAACCTGCAACCCCGATAAATTTATCGTTTGTGGTAGACAACACCGTTCTACGAGGCCTTTTTGATGTTGATGAAAATGCAGCCATAAATCATAACTTTGAATTAAAATATCCAGAAGACGGAGATAATTATCTTCAATTAACCTATAATGCAACCCGACCTTGAACATAGCCACTGAGAACATATTAAAGCAGATTGCCGTCAGAATTAACTGTAATGGTGAAGTCGGTTCCGGCGTCCTGTATTTTCCTGAAAATAATCCTGCATTTGTTTATGTGTTCACGGCTAAGCATTGTCTTTGTGGCAAAAAGTTTGACAAAACTTTTAAGGCAACTGATATAACTATTGACAAAATCTTCAATCAGTCCACGGGAATATTTTCCGAATATCAGTGCCTTGACCGCGATGAGGTGATCCAGACGGATAACGAGGACGACATTGCGGTAATCGTTATCAAAAAAGCTGCCATATCTGGAATGATCGGCAATGCACTGGACTACAAGTTGGTAGAAAAGAATGACAATAAATACCCCGTCCACTTTAGAGGTTTCCCTCAGCTAACTAAAAATAAAACAGATCGGCCATTTGAGGCCGAGTTTGTTGAGGAAATCAAAAGCCATACCCAAAGATTTCTGCTAAATTCGTCAAATAAGCTGGACAGCTTTTATACGCCTTCTGCGCAAAATATGGCTGGTGCATCAGGTAGCGGTCTGTTTATCGTTAGAGAAAACATTCCCTATTTATTGGGCATTTTAACGGACATTGATAAGATCGATGCTTTTTTCGGGACAAAAATCTCTGTACTGAACGAATGGTTCGTCAAAAATCATCTCCCTGCACTCAGCTACGATTCTTTTCAGGAGGCAGCCCTTAAAACCAGTGTTGATGCCTATATCAAAGAAACGGTAGAAAAAATGGCGCGAGATTTTTTACCTGCCGGGCAGTTTGATAAGCCAATTGAGGAAATCGATCTTTCAACTGGTATAACTTTTCCCGAATTAAAAACATTTTCTAAACGTGATAAGGTTGTGAAAATATGTCAGGACTACCTACTATCAAAATGCTGTCTATGGATGCAGGGCGATGTTGGTATCGGAAAAACTCACCTGAGCTATTTAACAGCTTCAACATTTTCAAATCGTTTTTGGTTGGATCTTAGCGATTTTGATGCGGCTCCATCTTTTCAATATTTACTCACCACGTTGTGCAGTGCATTTGGTGCTGTAGTACCGACCGATGCAACAAAGGCAACCGACCTGATCCATCAACATTTGCCCGAAGGCGCAATAATCGTATTGAATGACCTGCCCGATCTTACAGGGCAAGCACGTATCCAAAGTGCGCTGAGTACATTTATACTAAAAGGTGTTCCCAAAGGGATAAAAATAATTGTCACCAGCAACTATTCGCCGGGTAAAACGATCCAAGAAACAGTTGACCAGGAGCTGCTCGAATACACCATACCGATGTTCGATGACGATGAGTGCAAGGAAGTGCTTTTAGCGTATGGTGCCACGGAGGACATAGATGAACTTTCAGGGGTCATTGTTGAACTCACTGATGGACATCCGTTAATCATTAACGCTGTATGCCGCTACCTCCGGGAACAGAGTTGGAAAATAGATGTTGCCACCCTTGACAGGTTATTTAAAAATGAATATGGTAAGCAGTTAGACAAAGAAACCTATGAAAAGCTGTTGGTTTCTACGGAAGACGAGCAGTCCCGACAACTGCTTTTCAGATCTAAGATCATAATAGGGAATTTTAAGGAACGCGAAATCCATGTAGTCGGCAATGTCGAACCGGCAATAGAGAACCTGAACCAAAAGATTATCCGCTTATCCGGCTTATGGCTAAAGCCTTTACAAGATGGTAATTTTCAGCTTTCTGCCCTTGTAAAAAGGCTTGGTGAAAATCTTAGCCAGACATTATCAGAGGCAATTAACAAAGCTTTGGGTGATGATATTATCAGTCAAAGTCCCTTAAGTCCCGCAACCGCATTTAAGGCGTTGCGGTACTTTGATCGCGCTAAGTCTTATAATCAGGCGGCTTTTCTCTTGATTAAAATCCTGAATTCATCACTGGACAACCCAAAACTCTATTTCAATTGGGGCTTTGCTTTATTCTGGTATTATGACGCGTTGCCTGAGTCAATGCATCCATTTGCCAAACTATACATCAGGTTCATGCAGATCAACCTGTCTTTGATGGAAAACCGTGAAACGGACTTTCTGATCAACGACCTGAATGAAATTGCCAAACACCAAGATATTGGTGATGCTGGAAAAGGAATTATCAGCCTCATGAATTTCAGGCTAAACCTTGACAAGAATCCTGTTGGCTCGATGGATAGCTACATCAATGCGATTACACAACTTTCGCCGATCATGGATGAGGCCGAAGAAACTGGAATCTCTGAGATCACAAAATTAAGGGACGTTATCTGGCTAACGTTCTACAATCTGAAGACAAAGCAAGAATACGAGGCCTGGTTTACCTCATTCGGTAAAAGCGGCATTGACCCCGCATCGATGAATATTGATCAGAATGAAGGTTATATGCTGGCGGGAATTGCTTTGCACAGGAATCTCCTGGCACCTGTTCCATTGGAAAAATGGCCAGAAGTGGAAGATACCCTACTATTAATTCTGACCCGCGCAATCGATTATAAATTATACCTGATTGCTGCATACGCTATCCGAAACCTGATACAGTTGATATTCTGTACCTCAAAAGACATCAGTAAAGTATTAAATATCATTCAGGAATATGGTTCTTTTGTTGACGATGAACCTATCTATAATTTTTTAGTCTATGACGAATTGGGAAGGCAATATAAATATGCCGGGCAAAAAGAAAACGCACTTATCGAGCTTTCTAAGGTAGCTGACGAACCCATTCCAGAGATGTTTACAGAAAAACCGGGGTTCCTTATCGCTTATTCAGAACTTGTCAGTAGCAAAAGCGAAGAACTAGCGCATCATTATATCGTGGAAGGCCTGCGGCTGGTGCTCAATAAAGAATATTACACCCCGCTTGAGCAAATGAAGTTATATGGTGAAGTAGGTTTGTCCTATTTTCTGATTGGAAAACCTTACGAAGCTATGAAGTCACTGGAAAAATCATTCGACATGCTGTTGAATGAGTATGACAATAGTGACGGTTTTAAAGTAACGATCATTAGAAACGGGCACAATATAAACTATATCTCAAAGGTAATCACGGAAGGTGTTCCGCCTGAGAGAACATCCAATGATGACTATTATGTTCCACCGACAAGGGGCTCTTTTTTCTTCAATGACGAGAAAGTTTTAAAAGGAGGGTTTTATTTTGAAGAGCGCCGGTACATCAATTGTATCATCTATCAAACGACTAATGAATTTTACGGAGATTACCAAGCCTCCAAGAAATGGGCATTAAAGTCAATTGAAATTGCACTTGCCCTTAACTCTGCTGAATATGCATCACTGCTATACCGGAATTTGTTCTATATCGTACAGGATAGGGACTATTCAAAAGCTATTGATCTATATTATCAAATCAAAGACGCGTATATTGCAAGGGAAAATGAGCCGGTGAAGGGAAATGGTGCTCTGCCGAATAGGCCGCCCGGATTGGTTGATTATACAAAGAATGATTTTTCATTTTTTGAAGAGGTGATGATCCCAATTTTTATTCAAGTTGCGCAGGATATTATAAATGGCATTATTTCGCCCGATGGTTATGAACAAATTATTTCAGAAATTTTTGACAATCCAGCGATACGCGTCACGGATACCGAAACCTTTAATTTTTTCAGAACACTTTTTGAGCGGGTACTCCTTAGTGACATATCAAGGGCTCAATTCCAGGATCTGATCAGCAGCTATAAGGGCGGAAGTTTAGATCAGGTAATGATGGTTGGCTATATTCTTTATTCCATTAAGTCAAACGCAGCTGAAGCGGCTGAAGTTCAGTTGGCGATAATTGCAAGGCTAGAGAAATTTCATGCGAAGAATTTTGCAGGGTTTTATAAATTTATGATTGTCCCATTTTTTGAAAGTTTTTGGCTCAAAAAATTCGACACCCATAAAAAGGAGTTCTCCGACAATGCGTTTTGGATCGATAAAAGCGCGCCGTCTTTTTTAAATGCAAAACCCACGGACAAACTAAGGAAAATATTCAGGACGTTAAGGCATCACCTACCATTAAAAACAACGGTCGATCATGACGATTGGATAGATAGCTAAGGTGTAAAGATTGGTAGTCTGCTATCTACTTAAATTCTTCAGGATTGTATTCCTGCCATACGAATGCCGCGTTGTTTTCTCCAAGATCAATAGCGAGGTGGGTACTATCTACTGGCTGATTAATTCCGTTGATCCTTTCGAACTTGAATATACCTACCGGTGATTCCAGCTTCAAGGAACTGTCCACAATTTCTGGCAACAACGCTACATTTTGCCCGAGGTAAGCCGACTGAACACTAGGGTAAGTTATACCTTTCAGGTTTGTATTTGCCCAGATATAATTTGCGTAGGCTGAGGTAATCTTGTATTTATAATCTTCTCCTGGGCGCACATCACTACGTGCAAACTCATTGGAGAAAAACCTTCCCTGTTCTTCATATTCTTTAGCTAACGGTAAATGCTGAAAATTTTGTAATTGATTTTCCAATGACATTCTTGCATACTTGCTTACTTTGAGTGCCTCATCACTAAATATCATCTCCATTACTTCAATATCTTCAATTACCCGCCATCGGCTTACTGTAAATAACTCGGTAATATTGTTATATTTTTCAAGTTCTTTCAGTATTGGGGATGTTTCAAAATATGCAACTATTCGGGGCTGTTTGATTTCAGGAGATTCGACTGCCCCATAGAATATGGCTTGCTTTTCTTTATTAGCCCTACCAAAACCTACATAATGTTCAATAATTTCCTTGTCGTGTATATAACTTACATCCTCTTCCTTGTAGAAAATATCCGTCAATTTTTTATGAATGCGAACACGATCAATATATGCTCCTTTGTGTATAATGGCAGTTGGTATGAATTTATCCCGCATGTCGGCAATTGCAGAATAAATGTGCTCATAGGGCACATGATTAAGCCTATCTCTCACATCTGTTAAAAAATTTAGCGTACTGTTCATCCTTGTGAATTTAGGTTAAGATCAAAAAGCCCCTTATCTATTCGGATAAAGGGCTCAATAGACCTTTTAAAGTTAACTATTTATCTGCGTTCTTTTTTTCTGTTACCTCAGTGCGGATTTCTTGGGCAAGTACTTTCAAATCCTGCATGGCCTTACGTACACGTGTACCAGCTGCACTGTTATTCTGGTTATAAAATTTTTCTACATCAGTCCCGATACCAGATACCAGTTCTTTCACTTTAGCGAATTTTTCCATGATCTTTAATTGTTTTTTATGAATGATTAATTATTTAATTCCAGTTTAAGGCGTCAAATATATAGAAATAACCTATACCGACAAGCCCTGCCTTTTTCTGCTGTTCTGGCCTTTTTCCTGCCCCTGATTTTCCGCAACAGCCTTGCTTTTACTGGTATCTTTTATTTCCAACTGGTCACGACGAACCGATGCACCTTTTTCGTCTTTAATGTTGATGGTACGCAGGCGAGGGTTGGCTTCTATAAACAACACCGCTTCCTTACCATCTTTCACCATCGTAACAGCGGTAGAGTTCCCAGCTTTTAAGGAAGCCACTAGATCAGCTTTTTCCTCAGGCTTGGCCAGTTCAGCAATCGGGAACCTGTCCAATGCCTTCTCCAAGTTATAGCCATAACGGTCATGGAACTGCTCCACCTTGTTATTGCCATAGTTGTCCTTCTGGGAAAAATCGATTTTCAGCCAAGCCAGATAGTTATCGCCATCACCGTTGACCATAGATTTCTGCACCGCCCTGCCAGCAACCAGGTTAAAGGCCTCATCCGCGCCGATGTTGTTTCCGTTCCTGATCCTGAAATCCTGGCTTTTATCGGTCGCTGCGTTCCCGGTATCAAGCGTAGCTTTATAATTATTGAAAAAATACATGTCCGAAGTATCCGACTTTCGGAATTGCAGGTCATATTTTACAACATCATTGCCGCGGGTCATTTCATGGGCGATATTTACGTCAGACTTCTGGTCCTTCACATTGATTTCCTTTTCAAGTTTATCAAGTACTGAAACAGGGAAATCCATCTTTTCGAGCTTGTTCTTCAGGAATGCTAAATTGTTTTCGTTCATATTCTTTTGATTGTTTAAATGATAATAATGTCCCGTTTCCACGATCTGGGCAGTTTTGTTTTCGTTAAGGGTCTGGATCATGGTCTTAAGGAATGGCGCCAAGGGTTCAACATACCAGTCGCCATTCACCTTGGCATGCTCATCGGCACTCCTCCGCTGGACAAAAGCATAGATCTCGTTTCCCGTGTACATATCCCTATCACGGGGATAACTGACAAATTCGTAACCATCTATCTTTACTTCCACCAAAAATTCCGCCGTGGAAACCAGGTCTTCCCTTTTGAACCTCACTTTTTCTTGGAGTTATCGCGCAGCAGTACGGGATAGCCAGCGGACAATTTCTGCTTCACCCTTTTCACCTTTTTAGAAAAAAGCCCCTTTGCAGCATCCAGACCGGCACCTGCCACCTGGGTTCCGATACTCTGGTCCATGCTAAATAGCTGCATGCTACGGATGGCATCATCCGCGCCACCATTTAATGCATTTGTAAATAGTGCCTCCGGAGCATTCAAGCCTACCATACCATCACGCTTATCGAATACGGTCAGGCTGACCGGAATGATCTGGTTGCCCAAACGGATGTTTTTGATCTCAAGGGCGATACGCTGGTTAGAAAAGTTTGCGGTACCAAATACCGAATGTCCCTTAGGGATGCACTGGCCGTTCAATATAATTGTATCCAGCAGGCGAAGTTCGATCACCGAACCTTCCACGGCCTTTACGGTTCCAGCAATTTCTGCGGGAATGGCCTTAAAAAGTGTATCTAGATTTGCTGAAAGGGGATTGATGTTTTGTCGTCTGACCAGATCGGGATTTTGGATCGCCATGATCTTATCCATCATCGAATTGAGCTGGCGCATTTCGGGATCTTCACCACTGGATGAGGCCTGCATATTTTTCATCAATGCTTCTAGTTTTGCAACATCAGCGCTCATGGCCGGTTCAGCGGGAGGACGGGTAACAACTGTACCAGAACCATAGGCCGGGCTAACAGGATTGGCGTTTACCTGGGCGTTGATCTGCGCAAGCTTGGCCTGGATGGCAAGTTCACTCGGATCAGCACCAAAACCACTACGGTTACCCGTAAACCCAGCATTTTCACCAGTAATCAAATTCTGTTTAATCAAGTCGGCAGAATCTTTCTGTGCCTGACCATAAAGCCCCATCTTATCCATGGTCTTTTCATTCCTGAATTCGGCATCGGGCAAAGCCAGATTTAAGCCTTTAACAGCCGACACCTCGGCTACCTGTGTCCCGGAACCACCGCCCAAAGCCCAAAAGGCCATCGTCATAAAGGGCAGTACCAATAATGGCAGTACGATAAGGAATTTTCGTCGCTTTAAAAAAGCGGGAGATTGTGTTGTACTCATAAGCTTATTATTTTTATTTATTAAATGGATGAAATAATTAGATAAATGCAGGTGCCACCACCAAAAAGGCAAAACAGGATCAGTATCACCAGCCACCGAAAAGTGGAGTAGGAGCTGGTACGCTGGTTGAGCCATGCGGCAATCTTTGATTGCTGCCTCAGCACACGACCCGCCAAATTCCCAGACAGCGTACTGCCGCCTGGAGCAATAATCCGCTTCCTACTCCCCAGCAGTCCCATTGCCATTAGCTTTTGGTGCATCCCTGTTTTCGAGTATCTCCCAGCCCTGGATCAAAAACCCGTGCGGATTATCATCGGTCTGGGTCTTCAAGTCCCGCACCTGTCCCCTGGTCACCAGCTTACGGATCGCGGTACTACTGGAACGAACCAACCGCTCGGTGGCATAAGTGGTAAAGGCATACGGATAAACATCAATGTTCAGCACCGTACTGTCCACTGCTATTTCCTGGGAGATACTCGCAGAGATCAGGTTGTTGTAATAACCACTTTCCACCAGATTATCATATTGCTTTTTGGCCGATAGATCAGCGAGAAACAGCGACTTGCCAACCGAAGCCTTAATCGCCTTATCGTCTGGGGTCAGGTCAAAAAAGTACTGGTGAAAGGTTTTGATGTGGTCGCGCAATTGTACAGGCAGACTAGTCTTGCGCTCGGAGGCCAATGCCTGCAAGACCTTGCCATTGTACAGAATGTAGATCTTTTCATCTTTTGCAGCAGATAACTGGCACCATTTAAAAAGACCGAAACATATGGTAAAGGTATTGGCGATGATCAGCAGGTAGCTGAACAGCTTGATGTGCCTGAATGCGGTATCTATATTTTTGAGCTGTTTAAACATAGGCTAGGGGATTAATCGTTGCTTTTTAATTTGTTCTTGAAATAGTCGTTGCCCTCGGAAGCACTGCCGCCCTTTGCACTGCGGTTTGCATTGCCCATGGCATCGGCTGCCATGCCCGCACCTCCGGAAACCATCTTGGTCGAGCTGCTGGCACCACCGACCACCAATGAATTGACCTTGGATAAAATGGAATTGCCGCCACCGGCATGTACAATGTAATTGGCAACGGTAGGTACAGAGAAGTAGCCGATAATGCCAATGATCAAAAAACAGAGGTAAGCGGTATCTGTGGAACTAAAAAAGGTGTCGCCCTGCTGATTGACCTGCGAAATATCATAACGCAGCATATTTTCCTGCACCTTTCCGATGATACTGCCAAAGATATTGGCGATGGGCAGCCACAGAAAGATATTCACATAGCGGGCGATCCATACGGTCAGGGTATGCTCAAAGCCATCGAATACCGCAAAGGCAAATACCAGTGGCCCGAGTATGGCAAGTATGACCAGGTAGAAAGTTCGGATCGTATTGATACATAAAGAAGCTGCCGCATAGACCACCTGCAAGACCTCCGACATCCACTGCTTAATGGAATTGCGGAAATTATAGGAAGCCTTTGCCATGGCAAAATCGATCCCGCCCGCAAGCCTGTCGAGCATTCCCTCTTCCTGTCGGCTGGGGTCTTCGGGATGCATGTATTTATAGTACTTGTCATAATCGCCACCGCCGTCTGCACCCACATACATCTGGTACTGATCGGTCTTTTTGATCGCATTTTCCTTCTGCTTCAGCAGCACCGCTATGGCACGGTCAGAGTTCTGTACCATCGCCGAAGTGGCCGAAACCGTGGGCTGCAAGACACCGTTCATCAGTCCGATCACCGCTGGAAACAGCAGGATCGCAAGCCCGAGCGCAAAGGGCCGTAGCAATGGATAGAAATCAACCGCTTCCGCCTGGGCGATATTCTTCCAGACACGGGCGGCAATATACGCCAGTGCCGCAAAGCCCGCCAGTCCGCGACCGACACCGATCAGCTTCGAGCAGAGCGGGATCATTTCCCGATATACCTGATCTAGAACCAAATGCATGCTCTTCATCTCGCCCGCCAGCCCCTGGGCAAAGGAAAATATGGGCGAAAAAATTAAAAGCATGGCCATTACCGCAAATAATGCGGCCTTAAAAAATCTGTTCATCATAAAAAATTAAGGTTTAGAATTGAACAATTCCTGCATGGACGATACGTCCCTTTGCTCCAGATTTCGCTGCCGCAGAATACCGATGCCCTGCGAGTTGAAATGCCGCAGAAAGGAAAGTTTTTCCTGCATATCCAAACAGATCCTATCGATGGCAGCTAGCCTCTGGTCATCGGACATCATAAGCTCTCCAGCTGTAATGACCATTAACAGCGCATCCAAATTTTGCAGGCTCTGTTTGTTCAGTTGTCCGTAAACCGAAGTCATATAATTTACCTCCGCAACCGTAAACTGCCCGCCAGACTTGAATCTGCTGAATGCTGATCTGTACTCAGACAGGATCGTTCCCTGCATCTTCACAATATCCACGACCTTGTGGTACTTTCTGACCTCAGGACTAACGGCCATCAGCCCATCCAAAAAAGTCTCGTGCAGGGAGAAATTACCCTTTGAGATATCACGAACAGCATTATAGCCCGAACTGATGATCTGATACCCAGCTTTCATATCCTTTAGTATATTCTTGAACTGCGAGAGCTTTTCCACGTTCAACAGCAATTGCTGCACTTCGGTAGATTGTGCCCTGACAGTCCCCATGCCAAAAAACAAGAGCGTCACCACCATCATCATAAACCTCAACCTACTCGATCCCATACCACCTCCTGATCTGATCTATGGACTGCTGCTCCCTCACACGGTTACGGTCGAGCAGCCTCAATTCCCCGGTAAAGTATAGCGCGAAATCATATTTGTCCTGCATGGACAGCCGCAAGGTTTCCAGCCTAGCCAGCCGCTCATCATCCTTCATTTCCAGTTTGCCAGCGGTAATGACCAAGAGCAGGTCTTCCAGATCGGCCGCACATTCGGCCAAAAGATCCGCTTTGACCAGCGCAACATATACCCAATCATCGGCATTCAGCTCCGATGCCCTCCAGCCTTTCAGCACGGAAATGATGCCCAAGCCGCCGTTGATGATCTCCGCTACCGCCGCACTGTTTTTAATGTTCGGATTAACCGAGGCGAGCGAGGCGAAGAAATTCCGGTGCAGACTGAACTCGCCATTAGAGATGTCCTTTACCGCATGGATGCCACTGCCCACGATATCATAGCCCTTTTTGGCATAGCCGATATACACCTGCAATGCCGCAATCTGCTGCAAGAGGTATTTTTTCTGCGTTTTCTTTTGGCTGAAAAACTCGCCCCAGGTCTGCGCCGAAGCTGAAAAAGCCCAGGATGATAATGCCACCAGCATTATCCATCCAAAAATCTGCCTACTCGATCCCATAAAGTTTTTTAACCATATTTAGATCGCCGGCCTCCTTGGCACGGGAAAGGCTCAACTTGATCTGCCTGTCATTGTATTGCCTAAGGTCAAAATAGTTCTGGTCGATCTTAACTGCTACCCCTTCGATGATCTCCAGGCGTTTGGCATCGTCCATCTGCACCTTGAAGGAATTGACCACCAGCAACAACTGATCTATATTTTTCAGGCTGGAATCCAGTATGCCCCGAAATACATCCTCCATGAAACCAAGCTCATCAGGGCTAAAATGTCTGTCCCTTGCAAACAGGTTTTTGGCCTGCCTGTATTCTTCCACCAGATCAGCCTGCCGGGCAGTAATGTCCCTGATCCGCTGGTAATAGGTAATGGCCGATTTAATCCTCGCCAGTTCGTCAAAATATTTCCCATACAGTTCCTTCTGGCGTTCAGTCCAGTCGGCGATCTCTGTCAGCTTCAGTTTCGATAGTGTATTTTCCAGCACCTTTTGCGCATTCTGCAACCAGATCGTCTGGTTCTGCAAGCGCTGCACTTTCAGATCAACCGCTTTGATCACCTTTTTTACACCCGCCTTGATCACCTCGACAATGGCGATCTGCGCAGTAGTCTCTTTTGTGGGCAATGACACCAATAACACCACCAGACTCAAAGGCATCACCACATAATATACTTTTGCTTTATTCAATAGTTCTTTCATCAGCTGTCCTCCAATCATTGTCCAACCATCTTGTGATATTCACGCTGCATCAGCAATAGGCTTCGGCCCTCGGGCAAAAAACTGATCTTCTTCCCATCGCTGGCAATGGTCAGCGTACCCGTCTCCGGATCAAATCGCCCGATAAAATCCTGTACCCGATGTTCCATGGGCATCAGCTTTCCATCCCTGACCCTTTGGAAACCAGACCTGCGGACCACCTGGTAATCCCCCTTGCCACCATATCGCACAATCACCAGTGTATCTTTGGAGATACTGTATTCACCAGACTGGTAGCTGGTATAGCTGCCCTCGATGTCGGGACTATTGCCGTAATTGCAGGATGCAAAAAACAGCAGAACGGCGAAGCAGCCGCACAGCAATGCTTTTATTGTTCTCATAAAAAATAATTAAATGGTTACTGAGCCTTCTTTCGGCGAAGCTCATCAGCCAGTACGGATATTCCCTTTTCCATGCTGCCGTACTTTTCAGCATAGGCCATGACCCTAAGCTTTTCGCTCTCCTCTGTCGTATAGGCCAAATATTCTTCTACCGCGAGCTGGTTGCGGTAGACACTGAGTTTCTGCCCGCCTTGATCGATAAAGACCTCCCGATAGTTTTCGCCCTTTGCATTGGCCCTATTCACCGATAATAGCAAGGTCTTGGCCTTATCCGACAGTCCCAGAGTCTGCTGCAAGCCCTCGAACTTGTTCATGAACTTGCGCATATCCAAAAGGATCTTGGTGTCCGACAGGTTGATCACCGTCTCCTTGATGATCGGCGAAGAGATCAGGTCATCCACCTCCTGGGTAATCAGTGCGGCAATCCCGTTGAACTTCCTTACCGTCTTGTACAGGTACTTGATAAAATGGCTCATCCCAGTTTTGGCAATGGCGATCCAGGCCTCATCGATCGCAAGGATCTTTCGCTGTCCCTTGAGCTTGCGCATCTTAGAAATGAACATTTCCATTATGATGATCGTTACCACCGGGAACAGTACCTCATGCGAGCGGATATTGTCCAGTTCAAAGACAATAAAGCGCTCATTCAGCAGATCCAAATTTTCCGTAGCGTTCAGCAGATAGTCGAATTCACCGCCCTTATAATAGGGGTTAAGCACATACAGCAGGTTGCCCAGATCAAAGTCCTTTTCCTTCACCTTACCATTTTCCATCACCTGCATATACTCCAGCATCAGGAAATCATAAAAGGAGTTGAAGCCTGGAAATACCTCGGGATGTGCATCAAGGTGTTCATAGTACAAAGTGATGGCACCAGAGATCGCCACATATTCCGAGCGACTGAAAGTCTCCCCATCCCGTTTCCATAGCGCCAAAAGCAAGGTCTTCAGGCTTTCCTTTTTTTCTATGTCCAGCACATCCCCAGCAGCAATGTAAAACGGGTTGAACCTGATCGGGTTTTCTTCGGTATAGTTAAAGTAATAGCCACCCACCAGATCACACAGTCCCTTGTAACTGCCACCGATGTCAATGGTCACGCAATGTGTTCCCTGATCGTAAAGGGTACGGAGCATGTGGTTCATCGCCAGCGATTTTCCGGCACCACTGCCCCCGCAGATGAAAAGGTTGCGGTTGGTTACAAGACCGCTTTTCATCGGCCGATCAAACAGGTCTACATACACTGGCCTGCCAAAGTTCCGGTCACCGAAACGGATACCCTTACCATCGGACTTGGCATTGCTTTCCATATTCAGAAAGCAGCTGGCCTGCTCCACGAAGGTATCAAAGGTATCGTTGGAAGGAAAGTCTGCCGCATTTCCCGGTATGCCCGCCCACCAGATCTGAGCTGCGCCATCGGTTTCCTGTTTGGCCACCGTATCCATCGAAGCCATCGCAGAGCTTACCCTGTTGCGGATCTCCTGTAGTTCCGACGGATCGCTTGTCCATGCCATCACATTGAAATGCGCTTTTACAGGCAAGCGCCCCGATGCCACCGCCTCATTGAGAAAATCATTCACCGCATCACGAGAAACCGCATTCTCGCGGGAGTAGGCAGACAGGGAATGCAAACGAAGTTTCCTTGCTTCCAGTTCCTTGATCGTTTTCTGCGGATCACCGATAAAGATATACTGGTTATATTGGTGGTT
This sequence comes from Pedobacter sp., assembly GCF_965249885.1. Classification (GTDB taxonomy): domain Bacteria; phylum Bacteroidota; class Bacteroidia; order Sphingobacteriales; family Sphingobacteriaceae; genus Pedobacter. The sequence continues at coordinate 2,518,404 of NZ_OZ252254.1, forward strand.
ACAGTCAAGTAGCAGTCCCAGGTTTGCCGCAAATCCCAAACTAAATTTGGATTTGTCGGTACTATACCTATCGTAATTGATCCGGCTGCCGCATAGCGACGGGAGGTCTTCCACATCGGCCAAAGAAAAAAGCTGGCAATGGTTCTCACCGATCCTGATTCCGTCCCTTAAATGTATATCCCTTAATAGCGGTCTTCCTCCCGCAGGAATCAGCGAGCAATAGGATTCGATAATACCCACTTTGCCCAAAGTCCCAGCAAGTTCATCATCGGTCAGCTGGCGCAATGCGACCAGCCCGCTATCTGCAAGGATGCGCTCAAACGCACCGACCTTTTCCATAAAGTCCGCAAAAAGCGCAGGCGAAACAGTTTGCCTGGGTACAATGCTCTTTCTCATCAGTCCCGAGTAGCCGCTTGTTGCCGTCCTTCTGTCGGCAGGTTTTTTGGTGATCATCAGGTAACAGGTATGCTCCAGATATCCACGTCCTTCAAACGCTTTTTCTCCGGCCAACGTTAAGAAAGTTTGCGAAGCATCAATATTGGCCTTGTGACTGGTCTTTACGAAAGTATCCTGTTTATGCAGCACCGTATCTATCGGCAAAGTCCTGATCGCTTTCACCCAGGTGTGATGCGCAGCTTCATATTCAGCCGAACCCAGCGTAAAAATGTCCGCATGGTCTACCTTGAACACCACCGTCAGATCCCCCTGCATGGAAACGATACAGCCATGTTCCACCTTGTAGATCGGAAAGATCCTTGAAAAATCTATCGGTTTTGACATAGAGAAGAATTTAATTGGGTGAACAATCTGCGACTACGGGAGCATAGGCATGCTGGAATATTACGTTTCGCATTTTTCTTCAACAGGCCATGGGCACCGTAGATACGGCTCATGCGGTTTACCGTTACAAAAAGTGCCACACCCAGTCCGCCGATCAGTACAATGCACAGGTACAGATTTACCCCGCAGATATACAGCAGCGCAAACAGCAGCAGTAATGCCACCAGTCCACCGGCCAGAAAACCAATGTACTGCGCCTTTAGACCACGGAATTCGATCGCACGTCCCACGCCCTTATTGATCTGATAGACACTGCTCATATCCCGAAGAATGATTTGAGCACCGTCGCCACCACGACCAGAAAAATACAGCTACCAAACCAGGCGGTAGCCACCTTGGCCGTATCCGGTTCCCCCGCATTCCATTTGGAATAGACTTTCACAGCACCGACCAATCCCATGATCGCACCGATGGCATACATCAGGTCTGTTCCGGTATCAAAATAACCAGCCACCTTATTGGTCGCCTCGGCAATACCCTGATTTCCATCTTGTGAATAGGCAACCTGCGCCAAAAAAGCCAATAGTGCAACACCAACCGCTAGGATCTTTCCAGAGAGACCAGTCCCGGTACTGCCCGAAAGCAAGGTCTCCAGTTCCTGCACACTGATCTTCCAGTCCAGTTGATCTCTGCATTCCGTGCTGATGTATTCCAGTATCTGGGGACGCAACTTCGAACCAAAGACTTCCACATAGCATTCAGCAATCTCAACGAATGACTTTTTCAACTTCGCGGTATCCCATTTCTTCTCCTTTGCCACCGACAGGGTATAGTTCAGCTCTTCCATACAGTCGGCCAGCTCACCCTGTAACAGCTGGTCGTTACCGCCAAAGTCAAGTTCGTCCATGGCCACGCTGCTCATCCCATCTTCCAGAGCAACTTTTCCCATCAGGTCACTTTCTTTGATACTCTCTGCAACAGGATCTGTGCCGCCACCTGAACCACCCTTGCCAGAAACCGAACCAAAATATGACCTAATTTCCTGCCTGTAATACAGCAGCAGGATGACCGAATAATGAACGAGCATGGAAACCAGCGTGAAAGTCCCATACTGTAGCCAACTAAAATTTGATAACATAAGCCTTTGTTTTAAACCGCCCGCACCATTGCCAGCGACGGAACAAAGGTTGTCCGATGTCAAATTTTCCTTTCCCAACAGGGGAGTTTATGGGGAACGATCCATTTCCATAAACCGAAAAATCAGATTTTGCCCGGTTTATATTTAAGATCCTCATCTACACGCTGCTGTATCGCCAAAGCCATAGAATCAATAAATTTAGAGGGACTGCTTACCTTTCGTTCACGGATTTCCCCGAAGGTATGGTGCACATCCCTGATCTTTACGCTGAACATCCGTTCAAACACAGTTACGATTTCTGATAAAGTCGCATTGCCATTGTTGAGCTGCCCAGTGTAATACAGCCCATAGATCAGCTCGCCCAGGTTCACAATCTTCCCCGTCCACTTGATGCCCAGATCAGCCAAAGGCAGCTCAGTGACTACTTTAGCACCATCCAGTAAACCGATGCGATTTAAAATCTCCTGTTGCAAAAATTCATAAGCAATAAACTTGGCAAAAAGGTAATCCATAGCGGTAGCATATACAGGGTCGATCTCGGGCATTTCTGGTATCAGTACAGGTGGAATTTCCGCGCCACGGATGAAATATAGGTGATCCATCTCGATCCGGCCAGTGCGGAAGTAATCGTACATTGAAGCATTCAGTTTGAAGAAGAGTTGCAGTTCCGAAAGCCTTTCCTTATAGTACGCTGCAATCGTTTCATTTGTATCAACTGGTCTGTTCATATCCAATCCGTATAGTTCAAAGTGGTATATTTTCGAAGCATAAAACTTAGGCTTGATCGTTTTGAAGAACAGTATCTCGACTTCTATAGAAGGAAATGGGATGGAAAGCACTTTACCACGAAGTGACAACAGCACTTTGCCAATTTCCAACATTGCAGCAGAAAGGACTTTTACCGGATCAGTTTGCTCGGCGACAATAGAAGATAACGAGCTGCACAACTGCAAATACAAAGCATCATAAAATTTACGGAACATAAAACTAAAGTTTAAATAAAACCTGCCTTAGCCAGTTGACCGGCAATAACTTTCACTCGGCAGGCTTGATCCAAAGAACACTATTTACCACCTAGGGAAAAAGTAGATGTATGAAACATATACCCTGATTTATAAAGCTTATGCTTATATTTGCCGCAGTTAAAATATTATATAGCGATAGCTATTTGACTTGTTCTAGAAAACCGCGAATTTAATAGACAAACAAGGGTAAATAGGCTGCTCGCCTGCGCTGTAGCGCGGGTGCGGCTTATCTTGTTTGTCGGGTGCTTCGCGGTACCTCTAGAGCGGATGTAGCACGTATCCCGCGCTATATCGTTTTATAGAACTCTGCATTTCGGGATGGCAGGCCTAAACCAATCTTATGAAGCACCCAAAAAATGCTGATATCCTTGATCAGCAAATTACGCTTAGTCCATTAAGTACCGAGTTCAAAACCGTAACCGAAATACTTGGCTTCCATACTTTTTCAGACCTATTGCAGCATCGGACGAATAAATTGTTAAGCTTGCCGGGCTTCACCCAGCAGCTCGTCTATGAATACGTAGATTTTTTAGAGACCAACCAGATGGGACATCTGATCGATCCATAAAAAAGGCCGAACAGATAAATCTGCCCGGCCCCAACTATTACTAAACTAAAATATTATTATTCCAAAAAACTCCGAAGGTCTTCCAGAACCGCAGCAACCATAGGCTCCAGTGGTTTGATGGCAGAAATATCCTTGGTATACATTTTTGATTTTACACTTGGTGCCGATAAAATTTCCTGCCCCTTAGTAGAAAAATTACAGGCAATCTTTTCCGAAAAAACTTCAAGTGTAGGTTCATCGTAAAATCCATGGGCATAAAGCGTCTTCTCAAATAATGCCAATTGAATAGCAGTCAATCTTGTTTTAAGCTTCATTGGGTTATTTGAAATTTCCTGTGGCCTTTCGGTAAGACCCTTAATGGTGGCATCGATCCATTTGGCCAATGCTTCGTCCACTGGTTTTCTGTCCTGGTCAAATACCATTTTTGTATATAGGTTAACCTGAAAAACCTTTGTACGTTCTATTTTCAACAACGATTTGGCTTCCGCTCCGCCGAGTCCATCCACCTTGGCCGAAAACATCCTGGTACAATAGTTCTCAAACCTTACATGGTTAAAGCCCAGACCTACCAGCAGATGCATCAGCTCGTAATTATCTTTTGGAAGATCTTCACCTGTTTCGTTGAATACCTTTTCATACTTTTTGAGGTACTTGTAGTTGTGCCAGCGCATCTTTCCATCAGAAGTGAACTGGTCGAATGGTATTCCCATTATCATGAGCAGCTGATCATCTATTCCTTTTTTCTGTAGCCAATTCTTAAGAAAAGCCCATTTCTCGTTATAGATCTGGGACTGTTGCCTGCAAAAAAGCTTGGGAAGACTTAAGGTGTCCGGCAACAACGGCTCGACCTGCGAAGTCAGGTGATCCATCAAATCAAGTATCGCCTGCGCCACGATATTATCCTCTCTATTCGGATCAAAATGGTTGTCACATATTTCACCCATACGGTACAGATTGATCTGAAGGAAGTTACTGATCTGTGTTTCGTTGGACAGTTCTAGCAATTGTTTCAGCAACACCCGTTCCAAACGCTGTAGCTCATTCTGCAATTTATCAAATGACGTTGTGTCCCCTTGATCTTTAACTAGGATTTCCGATAGCTTTTCCAGCTGTTCAAATTCGTAGTTCATCTTATTCGTAGATTGTAATTTATCATTATGGTTCGCCTGGGCATACTGCCATGACCATTCCACTATCTTTTCTATTGCCACCAGTACCTCTGCACGGTCTTTTTCACTGTTCAGGTCAATTCCACAGATCACACCCTGTATCGCTTTATGCTGCAATATCATGAAATAACTTCCACCTAGGAGCAGTGCAATGATTGCCTTAAAATTTACACCAGTTTCCCTAAAGTAGGGGGTTGCCATTTTTAAGAGTTTTTCGCCCTCCGCTTCGCGTTCATCTGAAATGCTTCTAATTAATGGACTGGCTTCGGAAATCTGCCAATGGATAATTTTCTGCATTTCTTCATTTTCAGCAAAGACCTTAAAATTCTCTTTCATCAATCCAACAAAGAGCATCTCAATTTCCTTTGCATCAGGCTGATCTGAAAAACGGAAACGCTCGAAGAAAGGCTTCCAATAATCCTTCTCTTGTATATAACTTTTCAAGAGTCCGTTCAAACTTCCAAAATGGTAACGGATGAGATTTTTGTCCTTGCCAAGCAGCCTAGCAATATTGTTTGTCCTTATTGCACTAAAACCCTGTTCGGTCAAAATCATGCCGATAGCATCCAAAAATTTCTTCTTTGTTGCATCAGCATCCCTAACCTTATTTAAGCGCCTTTTTGTCAAAACCTAATATTTCTATATTTCCAGATGTGTTTTCTTGATCACCCATTCCCAGGCATTCAACACTTTGTCGAGTTGGGTATGCGTATGGGTTGCCATTACACTCATTCTTACCCTGGCATCTTTCCTCGAAACTGCGGGGTAATTGATCTGATTGGCATAGATACCCGCTTCCAATAGCATTCCGCATATCTTTGCATTCAGATTGATGTCGCCAATCTTTACAGGTATGATTGCCGACTGTGTGATACCTGTATCCAATCCCAAGGATTGAAGCCCAGTTTTCAGGTAATCAATATTGTCCCAGAGCTTATGCATCCATATCGGTTCTTCATCAACCAGATCAATTGCCCTCGAAATACAGGCAGATGCAGGGGAAAGGGTCGCCGAAAAAATGTGTTGTCTTGCTTGGAACTTCAAGAAACCAACCAATTCTGGACTTGCCACCAAATAGCCGCCTACATGGGCGAAAGTCTTACTAAATGTACCAGTAATAATATCCACTTCTTTGTATAAGTTGTGGAGCTCAATTACGCCCCTTCCAGTATCACCGATTACCCCAGTCCCGTGAGCATCATCTACCATTAAATAAGCGCCATATTTTTTAGTTAATTGAATAATCGAATCCAGTGGAGCCAAATCTCCATCTTGCGAATACACCCCATCAATGATGACCATCTTCGTTCGATACCTATCTTTTGAAGTTTGAAGTATACGCTCCAGGGCATCTAAGTTATTGTGCAAGAACATCTTCACATTCGTATTCAAACAACCCTCATAGACACTGGCGTGAACAGCCATATCTAATATGGCCAAGTCTTCTTTTTTCAATAACGCCTGTAAAGATGAACTGTTGGCAGTGTAACCAGTACTGAATACAATCGCACTTTCCCTTTTAAAGAATTTGGCAATCTTATTTTCAATCTCCTGATGAAAAAGATAATGTCCCCCGATTGCTGGAGATGCCCCTGCACCAGAGCCATATTTCTCGATAGCTGCAATCGCAACTGCCTTAACCTTGGGGTGCTGGGTAAAACCCAGATAATCGTTGGAAACCAGACTTACAAAATTGCGATGTGGATTGCTCGGCAGATTGAGCTCGATCTCCGGACCACAGCCTGAAAGGTTTTCCTGTCGATAGTTGAACTGTCCATTCTTGCTACGGTCAACAACATACTCACCCCAAAGTTTTGCCCATCCATAGGGATCCATCCCCTCGATGTTCTCAAAGTCCTTAAAACTTGCTTTTTCAAAATCAATATTTTTCATGCCTATCTGTTTTTTTAAGCAAGTTCGTTATGTTTTATACCCTGTATGGGGAATTAAGGGATAATATTTAAAATAATTTCGATACTAACGTTTTAAAAAAGAACATGGCCAGACATCCATCTAGCCTATGTTCATCATTAACTATTACTAAAAAATTAAATCCGGTATTCAATACTAAAAGTTAAAACCCAAGTTGTTTCCAGCGTACTGGCACTATTAAATGATATAATCATAGTACTTTCCGACTTGATCCATTTTTATGTTTCAGAATTAAGTGTTGCAGAAGTCAACTTAGTTAAAAAATGTGCATCCATACTAAAGAAGATAATCATTGCGGCGAAGGCAGCTACTAACTCTGTCAAATTACTACTACAGAACCCTTATCTGCGATGAACCGAATCTCAGTTGCAGATGTTACCTATACTAAAAAACAAGTATTTACAGCAGGCAACCAAATTTTTCTCACTAATTTAGCGGTAAAATAGAGGGAGCAATATTACTCCCTTTATTTATATTAATGTTTGTAAAAATATTGACAGTTTCTTATAATCAAACAATATTTCATTGTTTATGTATAATGTTTTGCCTGACGCATCGATTAAAATAACCGATGGATTACTAACAATATTATTTTGCAGGATAAATGGATGATTTTTGCCAATCTCTCCAGTAAATACATTTATAGTATTGGAAGAGAATGATGTGTATAAACCTGTTTTCAGTGTTTTCTGCCAGATATCATTTTTCCGTTCGACAGACAAAGAAACAATTACAAAATTAGGGTTCTGGGCAAATTTTGCTTTAATTTTCGAGATTACGTTTTCATAAAGCAGTATACATGGAGCACAGCCTGGATTATAGACATCGATCAGGATAACTTTTCCTTTTAGATCATCAAGATTCATTTTTTTTCCTTCACTGTCAATGAAGGAATATCCCATTCCTACACTTTGTGGATAAGGGCTTTTAAGCTTGTTTAGTTCCGAAATTCCCTCACTCGTTTGAAAAAAAGATCCCGCATCATGTAATAAACTGTCTATGAGTTCTGATTTTTTGTAATTATTAAAGTAGTCTATCAATAATCGTTCCCGTGCTTCACCCGAAGTATTTGCTTTGATATAGTCATAATACCTGCTTAACACATTTGATTCGGGGTAATAGGTCATTTTTATATCGGTAAATATCTTTTTTTGTGCCTTCTTAATAGCTAACATTGAGTGTAAAAAACCATAATCCTGAGTAACCGGAAAGATAGCCTTAGTCGAACTAAAATAATTTTTCTTACATAAATCGATGGAAACCTCATTACCTTTTATACTCTGCATGTAATAATCAGCCGTTTCGCTAAATGCTTCAGGGCTACTATATTCTATGTCTTTTTTCAAAATTGAATATGCCTTTTCTGAAAGCTCATTTTTTTTCTTTTCCAGTATAGCGAAGCGCAGCTGTACAAAAGTGTTGATCTCCGAGATATAGTTCATATCAGGAGTAAAGGAACATGATTTAAATTCCTTTAAATAAGGAGCGCGTAAAGATTCATTGGCAAATAAATCTGCCCGAAGCTGATATTTTGCAGAACCATTTCCCTCAAAAACGTATGTACTGTTAATCCCTACCATCTTGGGAGTATTGGAAAGATGTAGCAGAATATCGTCATTTTCTTCCCAAGTAAAGAGTGAAGTAACTGTTCTCTCTTCCCTGAGACGGGTTACAGGATTATACCGTAACAACTTAATATCCCAATATCCCTGGGAACGGTTAGTGTTGATATGAAAATTAAATATACCACTATTATCCATGCCTGAGCGAATTTCAGAACTTTTTTTGAGTGTCCACTCATCAACTAACCGCAATATGAGCGTATCTTCCTTAATGGCTTCTTTGAGATGAACCTTCATATCAAATGAGTGCTGAGCATTTTGGGAAAAAGCCACACTTGTCAAAAAGATCAATGAGAGCGCAATAAATATAGTCTTCATGTTATCTTTCATTTTGGGTAATATGACTTAGCTGTATCTCATTATTCGGAATAGGCAATACATATTTAGGGCTATTGGGCTCTAACCTGTAGGTCTGTCCATTAACCGTTCGAATCAAGGTTTTCTCAAACGCAGTTTCCGTATTCAGTCGTTTAAGATCTTCCCACCGTATATTACTTACGCCTACAAGTTCTTTTCTCCTCTCCTTCAGGATAGTTTTTAGTAGATCAATCGGGTCGGATATGGTTATCGGGGTAAAATAGGCAGTTTCATAGCGATAACTGAGCAATGTATTGAGATCCTTTAAGGCAAGGTCTGTTCTTTTCATACGGGCATAGCTTTCTGCACGAATCAGATACAACTCATTGGTGGCAATACCGCAGAAATTACTGTTTGTCCCTGTATAGCTTCCTCTGTATTTATGTAGGCCGGCCGCATTGGTGAAGTAAAAAAGAGACCTGCGCAAGTCATGATTTGAGTACGAGTTGTACAATTCATCAGAAATGTTTCCCAAAGTACTTGAAGATGGCATAACAACGGCATATCCGCCGCCACGGGCATAAAAATTGATTTCAGGGTGATCATAGGGATTTGCCGGGAATCTGTATGTTCTTGTTAAATTGGCATACGTAGAATTGTAATCAAGAAGTTGGCTATTGATTTTCAGGGCTTCATTGGCATAAGCCCCGGCTTTATCATAGTCTCCCATTACTAAATATATCTTCGCAAGTAACCCTAATGAGGCAACTTTTGAAGGTCTACGGTTATTGACCGAAATTTGTGGAAGGAGTGCAACGGCTTTTTCTGCGTCAGTTATCATCTGTGCATACGTAGCAGTAAGAGAACTTCTTTGTTCGATTACATTGACATCAGAAGTTAGCCGTATCGGTAGCCCAAGATCACTGTCAGAATTACTTGTGTATGCTTTACAGAATAACTGTGCCAAATGGTAATAGAATAAAGACCTGTAAAAATATGCCTGCCCTTGAACATCATTATACAAAACTTCAGTACCTGAGGATTTGGAAACTTTATTTAAGCCGTCCAGAACAACATTTGATTTTGAAATAACCGCAAAGGGAGCATCCCAACAACTTGTATTATCGCTGCTCCATATTGTTTTATTCCATATGTAACCGTTTCTGATATCCTCTGTACTCCGAGAATAATCAGCATCGGCTAATGTAAAGTCATCGGTACCCAATTGTCCATAAATGGGGAATACTGTATGAATGGTATAAAAATGATCAAGGATTGCCTGAAAATCTTTTAAGGTTTCAGGGATTACCATTTCCTTCTGACGTTTTGCATCCAACCATTCGTTCTGCTTTTCACAGGAAGATATGGTAAGTAACATAAAAGTCGCTATAACGATATAAAGTATTTTTTTCATGGTAAATTTTTATAGAGTGAGGTTTAATCCAAAAGCCAAGCTGAATGGAGCCGAAAATATTGTGTTGGTTAATGAGCTGTATGCATCCGGATCTATATTGTATTTATTCTTTCTCCATATGATGCCAAGGTTGGAGGCATAAGCGTAAAGCTGGACATTTTGCAGCTTCATTCTTTTTATAAAACTGTTTGTTGCCAGATAAGAAAACCGGACATCCTGAAGGCGAATGTGTGAGGCACTTTCTACCAATGCCGAAGAATATTGATAGAATTGTGCACGCTGGCTGTTATCGGGATAGATCACTGAGGGGACACTCGTAATTAATTCATCACCCGGTTTCTGCCAACGTTTTTCGTAATCTCTGTTTTGACGTCCCAGAAGTATTGATGTATAATTTAAAGAGGTTGATGTTCTCCTAAAATAATGCCCAAACTTAAATGTGATATTAGCGGAGAGACTAAAATTTTTGTAGGTAAATTCATTGCGTAAGGCTCCGAAAGAACTCGGGCGGAAAGAACCGTGATAAATCAAACTATCAGGTTGATAATTATTAATAATAGCTGCATAGTCCTTACTTACAACCCCTTTTAAATTACCTAATGGATCACCAGTTGCAGGATCTAGACCTTTCCAGTCATAAGAAAACAGTCCATACATAGACTTTCCTACCACCAAAGACCTGTCTAATAATATGGATGATGATGTCGGTTTTACATCGTAGGAACTAAGTTTGTCTTTCAAATGGCTATATAGTAAGGTTGTTTTCCATATCAATTTTCCTTTGGTATTAATACTGTTCAGAGTTAAATCTATACCATTTGTCCTATTGTTGGCATAATTTCCAATAAAAGTTGTGAAGCCTGTTTGAGAGGCAATAGGGGTAGGCTGTAAAAGATCGATCCCCTCTTTTCTATACCATTCCAAAGTTCCTGAAATAACATTGCCAGATGTTGCAAAATCCAGTCCCACATTAATATTCTTTATTTTTTCCCATTTTAGTTCAGGATTTGGTGCGGAAATTATGGTGGCGGGCAAAAAAGGTGATTCCGGATAAATGGGCAGATATCGTGCGGTCAACTGAGCAGGGGTATTGCCTATATTTCCATTATATCCGAAAGTTCCCCGTACTTTTAAGAGTGGAAACAGGGTCATATTATAAAATCCTTCATTAGCTATATTCCAGCTGATTCCAGTTGACCAGAGTGGTGTAAATCGGTTATTTACATTGGCTCCGAACAGGTTAGATCCATCCTTTCTGGCACTGAAACTTATAGTGTATTTATCCGAATAGCAATAGGCGATATTAGTATAGTAGGAAATGAATCTGTCGAGATTTCCATAGACATCCCCGGTCGGTGCAGGAATATACGAGGCGCCGCCGGGATTGGTCGGGAAGGCATCCGAGTAGTTCAGGTTTGGAATACTTGTTCCAAACTGATCATTATATCCATAAGACGTACGGCTCCATCCTTCAACATTGATTTCCCTTACTTCCGCCCCCAATATGCCCGTAACAGTGTGGATACCAAATTTTCGGTCATAATTGAACTGTCCTCTGAGATTATTTACATTCCAATTGTAGGTGTTCATATTTAATACAGCACCTTCGGGGAAAATAAACTTTGTTGACATTGTTTGCGGATTATATTGAGCAAAAGTATTGACCATATTCCGGACATAATAACTTTCAGGAGACTGATAGTTTCGACCGTTAATAATTTGGTTTTGGTGCTGATAAAGAATATTAAACTTCAAAGGATCAGAAATTTTGTATTCGAGGCCAAACCGTAAGGTAAGATCGGAAATACCTCTTGTTTCATTCGCCAGCAAAAATTCTTGATAAGGTTTGTAGTTCCAGTCTTTAAACCCCTTAGATTCAAGTGATCCCTTATAAGCATCTGTTGTTCCTCTTGTTATCGATAAGGGGTTTCCTTGATCATCAGCCAGCTGAGCATAAGGGAATAATCCGGTATAATTCCCGCTGAGACTCACTAATTGACCGTAAAGGTTTTCATTATATTCATTTTTTATGGTGCTTTTGCTGTACAACAGATTGGAGCTAAGTGTAAGGCCTTTTATAAGGCGGGTGATATGCCCAAATGTTAAGGTACTGCGACTGTCTTTTTTACCGATAAAGTTTCCCCGGTTATTATCCTGACCTGCGGACAGAAAGAATGAATGTTTATCATTTCCTCCATTAATGGAAAGGTGATATTGCCTGTTGACCTGCGTTTGATATATATACTTTTCATAATCACTTCGGATGTCCTGGTCACGATATAGGGTAAGTTGTTTTTCAAGCTCTTGATCCGAAATCATATTTTCCCTGTGTTTGTATAAGAGTTCAACAACGGGCGAGACAGCAGGGAAGGTTACCGTGTTGGAAAGATACTGGTCGAAATATTTATTATCAAACAATCGCTTTTCAATATCAATATAATCTTGTGATGATACGTAGCGGTCATTGTTAAAAAGATCTGGTTTGGAGACCACATTCAAATTGGTTGAAAAGTTGATCTTTACAGGAGTGTTGTATTTACTTTTTTTAGTACTAATAACAATAACTCCGTTACCTGCTTTAGCTCCCCAGATACTTGCCGCCGCCGCATCCTTTAGGACAGTAACACTTTCTATATCATTAGGATTGATAGCAGAAAGATTTCCTTCATAAGGAAAATTATCAATTACGATCAGTGGGTCGGTGGCTGCATTAATAGTATTCTCCCCGCGAATATTGATCCCCAGATTCTTTCCTGCTCCTGTTGGTGTATTGATCGGCGTGTTGTATGCCAATCCATTAAATATAAGCCCACTAGTCACTCCATCTAAACGATCCAGTATATTTGTCGAAACTTTCCTGTTAAACAGAGAGCTGTCGATCACAACAAAACTTCCTGTAGCCCGTTCTTTTGGCAATTTTTGATATCCCGTAGAAACTACTGATACCTCATCCAACTTACCCGTACTCACCGTCATCTTGATATTTTCTAAATCTGCAGATACCATTATTTCCTTAATTTCATACCCGATGTATGAAATGACAAGAACAGCTTTCTCATCTACTTTGCTAAAAGCAAATTCGCCATTGGTATCCGTTACAACTTTTCGTCCTGTTCCCTTAATTATAATAGAAGCACCTGCCATAGGCTTCCCGTTTTCATCCACTAAACGCCCTTTAACTTCTATTTCAGATAAATTAACTTTTGTCTGTTCTGGCTTTTTATCCAACACTACGATCATCTTATCCTCCATAGAATACGTAAAAGGCTGATCTTCAAAACACTTATTCAGCACGTTAATCAAATCATCACTATTAACATTAATGGTAACAGGCTTTGCAATCTTGATTTGATGTTTGTTGATCACGAAATCATACCCACTTTGTTTCCTTAAATCTTTAAATAATTCTGTAAGCGGTGCATTCTTTTTTGACAAAGAGATTTTTTGAGCATTTGCGGCCAGAGAAACCTGCATAAATGCAATCAATAACATCAAGCATGTAAGATTTATCCTCATAAGCCATTTTCTGATATTGGGGTTCCATGCAATCTGCCACAAACTAGTTATGGACTTTCGGATATAGCTGGTTACACCATACCCATTTGTATAGTAAAATTTATACATTTGTTTGTTTAGTTTTTTGTTGAAATTGTGTTAGTAGCATTATTTATCCGATTAGCTAGACTTCTGATCGGGGGCGCTTCCAACGCCTCCGTTCTTGTTCTGGCCAACCTCAAAAACTTTCTAAGGCATAACCAAAACCCTCCTTCCCTCAACTTTAAAGTGAATCCCCTGATTTTTCTCTAGCGCTTTTAATAGCTGTGACAATTTTTTGGTTCGGGAAATCGTACTTACCACACCAGAAGAACTTATAGTTCCTTGATATTCGATCTCTACATCATACCACCTGGCAACTTGACGCATTACGGCTTTAAGGTCTTCGCCAACAAAAACGAAATCGCCCTTTTTCCAGCTCATCGCCTGATCAATATCGGCATCACCAATTTTTATATCACCACCTTTAACTATTGACTGTTGGCCAGGGGTCAATATTTTTGAATTTCTACCATTTAAATTAGTAACATTTACAGAACCTTCAAGCAGGGTTGTTTTTGTTTCTGGCTCATCAGCATAACTATTGATGTTAAAGTGCGTACCCAATACTTTAACTTCCTGATGAGTGGTCTTAACAATAAATGGATGTAGTCTATCTTTTGCAACCTGAAAATAGGCTTCTCCCAAAAGTTCTACTCTTCTTTCTTTAAGCGATGCAAAAGAAGCTGGATATTTTAGCGATGATGCAGCGTTCATCCAAACATGCGTTCCATCTGGAAGTACAATCTCATATCTACCGCCATTTGGTGTCTCTATCGTATTGTATTCTAACGTGGATGAAAAACCTGATTTATTTTCCGCTATTGTATAGACCAATTGTCCATCAGCCGTTTTGGTGATCTGCACATTAGTTTGCTCTGCAATAGTGCCGTTGCTCGCATCTGTAAGTGCAATGCGTTTTCCATTGCCAAGCGTCAAGTAAGCTTTATTGCCAGCAGGGTTAATGTCTGCCAACTCAACATTTGTAATTTCAACTTTATCAGGAGACTTTGAACTATAAAAATATAGGCTTAATCCAAGAACGGCAAAAAAGGACGCGGCCACCGCAACCCTCGGCCAAAGCTTAGAACCTTTCTTTTCTTCTCCACCAATAATGTGCATAAAGTTCTGATCAAGTTTTACTAGATTTTCTTCCAGTCCCTGATAGTCCTTAATCGACCTGACTTCGCTGATATACCAACTTTCCAGCATCGCCCTTTCCTCATCGGAAAGTGTTCCGTTATTATAACGTTCGATCAGTGATTTTACATCTAGGTTTTTCATCTGTATAAATTTTTTTTCAAGGGTGATGGAGCTATCATGTTACCATGATGGTTCCATACGTGATTAAGGAAATTAATCCCCTTTAAAACGTCAGACAGGCGAAGGTGTGAAATGGAGTAGAAAAATTTTAAAAAAAATAAAAAAGCAAGATGGACAGGTTAATCTTCAGCCTCAAAATGCGAACGGCATTGCCGACCTGTTTTTTGACCGTGGTGTCGGAAATGCCCAATACCTTACCGATTTCCTTATGGGAAAGATCGGTATTACGACTGAGCAGAAATACTTCACGCATTTTCTTCGGCAGTGCTTCGATTTCTTTCTCGATGATCTGGTTCAGTTCCTTTTCCCTGATCAGGTTGTCGGTAAAAAACTCGCCTTTTTCAAAAAAGGTCTGGATAGATTTGGCGTAACGATTTGTGATGTTCTGGTGGGCGATGGCATTGAACACCCTGTTCCGCACCGCTCCATAAAGATAATTATCAATAGATGAGATCGGAGCAAATTCTGACCGCTTTTCCCATAGGTTAGCAAAAACCTCCTGAACGATATCTGTCGCCTGGTCTGCATCTTTGATCGTACGAAGTGCATGAAGGTAAAGCGAGGCCTTAAACTTGTTGTAGATAAAAGCGAACGTACCTTGATCTCCTTCCCTTAAAAGGGACGCCAATTCCTGATCGTTATGTTTGCTAAAGTCTGACATTGCCCTCGATATCCCTTCTAATTTACTAAAAATCAGGGTCAATATTAGAAAATATTTTGCTATTAATTCCCCACTACTAAAATTTTCAGCAAAAAAGAAAGCGGAAATAGTTTTTATGGACTATTCCCGCTTATCTAAATTAACGCTCTCATCTACAAATACGCCAGATAGCTATATTTATTGTACAGACTAAAATATTTTGGATAAAAATTCTTTAGATTAGTAAAATAAAACTAATTGTGCTTCTCACAAAGACAGGCTCCTCTTTTCCGGCTTTCTTGATTTTTTCATAGAATTGGAAATCTTCTGTTTTTTGGTGGCAGTATCTGTGCTTGCCGTTCCGTTCGCTGATGTTTCAGCATTAGCCTTACCGTCCGTTTTGACCGGGGCGATCTTTTCCATTTCGCCATTGATAAAATCCAGTATCTCAGTTTTAATCTTCCTGTAGTTTTCTTCTATGTCCTCCTGGGTCACCTTTCTGATATTCAGCAGGGGAATGTAGCTTTCTTCCTCTTTTTTGATCGCTTCGTGGTCGTTGATGATCTCCGCATGAAACATTTTCAGTTCAATCTTCTGGTCGGGGTTATCGGCCACCATGCCCACAAACTGACCTGATGAAAGCGAGGCGATCTTACTGGCGGGAATCGCAGAATCCATCTGGGTGGATTTGCTCAAAGAGGTATCACTGCTGTTGATGCTCAAACTCTGCCTGTTCTGGACGATCTTGCCGAAGGTCTTCGATAATTTTTCTGCACCGTCACCACTGACCTGTCCACTGATGATGTTTCCTGAAATGCCCGCAATTATATTGGCCTGTTCTGCGCCATATTCCTTTTTCAACTGTTCTACAGACTGGATACCAATCGTGCAGCTGACCAAGTTGCTTCTGGCGGTGGTAATGGTAGGCACCAGATCGGCCACCAGCGTAGGGTACTCATCAAAGATTAGACTACATTTGAGTTTATGCTTTTGATTCACCAGCTTTAGGATCCTGCTAACATATAGCGATAGTACCGCACCATAGGTCTGCAATTTCTGCGGATTGTTTCCCAAACACACAATCTTAGGCTCATCTGGATTGTTAATGTCCAGCGTAAAATCATTTCCGCTCAGCACATAATAGAGCTTTGGGGAAACCAATCTTGCCATGCTGATCTTGGCACTGCCAATCTGCCCCTCCAGCTGTCCCCATTCCTCTTTTTCCCAAGTGGAAATAAAAGGGTTCAGTAACGCTTCGATTTCCTGTTCCTGTACCAGTACGGCGAACAGCCTTTTGTAATCGACCATCATCAGTTCAATAACATGAGGGAGGGTACAGTATTTGCCATTTTCATATTTCTTTAGGAACCAGATCAGTGCTGTGACAAAACTAATAGCCGATTCCACAAAAAAATCACCCTGTTTTTTCAGCCATTCCCGGTTCAGTCCCAGCATGATCGTCCTTGCCGATTCGGTGGCATCGGTAATGTCGGTCATTCCCTGCGGTTCCAGCGGATTACATCGGTGCATGATCTCATCGAAACTGATCACGAAAAATGAAGGCCTTACCTTATAGTTCTTCGCATACCGTAGCAGTTTGTTATAGGCCAGTGTGGTCAGGTCGCTGTACTTGAAATCATAGAGCAGCATGGAAAAGCCTTTTTTAAGATGTTGGTCAATCACATGACGGATGTAAAAATAGGTCTTGCCAGCACCAGCAGAACCAGAAAGCAACGTACTTCTGAAAGGATTGATGATGTTGAGCCAACCATTCCTTTGCTTTCCCTTAAGCCAGTACCTGGTAGGCAAGTTGATGCTGTACTGGTTTTCCAACAAGCGTTCTTCCTGTGGAAAGGTCTCATTGTCTTTGTTGAAGGTGTCACCACTTAGGTTGACCTGTAATAAACGGGACACCAGATTACCTCCGGCCAAGATCAACAGGTATCCAACACTTGTGGCTCCGATATAGAGCAGGGCAATTGTTTCAGGTGTGGTCTGTAGCCTTAAAAAGAAGTGGCTGATGCAGTATAGAAGTATTCCGGTTGTCAGGTAGGTGATGATGGTCTTACCCCTGATCTTTTCGTTCTTTTTGCCTTTGGCGGCAATCAGGGAAATTATTAAAAGCATCAGTGCGGCAGCTTTGGAGAACAGTTCTGTTCTGAATACCGCCAGCGGACTGATCTTTTGCAGTAGGTTATCGGTGAGTTCTGCGGTCAATTGCCAGCCCTTGAATGCGGGATAGCAAAAAATGTAAAAATGGATGGCCAGTATCACCAGACTTAGTAACCTGGTAAAGTCTACGATCTTGCGCAATGCCTGTATGTTTTCTCCTGTCTGCATAGTTTTGTGGGATTAGATCCTGAGTTTTTTTCTTTTCTTTTTGGGTTGGGCGGGCTGGTCGTATTGTTCCTTTAGCAAGTTTGCAAGTAAGGTGGCAGTGTGTGCCGATTGCATAGGTTCAATCTGCACGGTTGACCTTTGCTGTTTTTTGGTTGACGTTTGTAAACTTTTTGATTGACCAAATTTGGCCAGTATAGCTTTTGCACTATAGGCCTTTCCCAGGTCACTGCCATTGAATACGGTCTTGTTTTTATGATCGATGTAGGTGATACCGAAAACCTGCCCATTCACACCGATCCTGAAGACGGCTGCGATGCCCTGTGCTTTTAGTGCGGTGGTGAACGCGGTCTGATCTGCTGGTTTTGAGTGCAGTACTTTGTCGATTGACTGCTTTAACTGTGGCTTGAACTTTATACGGCTCTGTTCATGTTTAGGGAATTGCTTTTGCAGCCAGGGCAAGGTTGGCTGGGTATACAGCGAACTCGATTTGATGGGTACGCCAACTTTATCGCCATTTTTGTCCAGTAGGCTATAGATCAATCCATTCTTTTGGAACATCTGACTGTTTTCTGCTCCACGGTCAGCGACCACATTAAACTGTTTGAGAACTGCATTCAGCTCTGCAAGTGAGGTAAACTTGTAGGAACGGGTCACTGCGTTTACGGTATTACTGATCGCCCTTTTGGTGGGCAGCTTTCCATAGATGACTTTTTCAATGTCGATCTCTTTTATGCCTGGTTCGGGTTTATAAGTCTTGCCCTGGGCTCTGATGAGATTAAATTCTTCCTCGATTTCCTTTCTTGCTTTTTCGGATTGGTTTGCGCCAATGTTATGCAGATCTATACGTTCGCTGTCCGACTGGATATTGGTGGTGACCAAATGGATGTGGTCATGGCCTGCGTCATGGTGCCGATAGGCGATAAATGGCTGGTCGCCAAAGCCGATCTTATCCATATAGCTAACTGCTATTTTTTGTAGGGTTTCATCTGTTATCTTTTCGGCGGAATCAAAGTTTAGGGAGATGTGCAGGGTATTGGTCTTGACACTGGGCTTCAGTATCAAGAGGTTTTCAAAACGCCTGAGTTTCTGGTTAAAATTCATGCGCTCTATGTCGCCAGCAAATCCACTGGCAAGGATCAGCTCGGCCTTTCCCTCCTGCACTTTGTTTTCGTTGTATTTCAGTGCGCCCTTCAAACTTTTTCCGGTTATGATCTTGGCAACCATTTTTCTGCTAACTGGTTAATGAGGATCAATAATGTGACGGTTTTTGCTTCCACTTTTTGATAGATGGGGATTAAACTACTGATTTGAATCGCTTGGGAATGATCTCTTTTGTCACTGTGGTATGCTTTGGTGATCTGGTTGATGTTGATGCCAATTGCCCTTAGTTCCTTACGTATCAATGCCAGTTCTTCCATGGTTGAATTGAGGGAGATATCTTTGTAGAACAGGGTGATCTTTTCTTTGCTCAGGATTTTTCTGGCTGCTTCTCCAACGGTGTGGCAGTCGCTGCTTTTGCTGATCTTTTCCAATCGCTGGAATGCTTTGTCGGTCAGTCTGATCCTTAGCACACGGCTCAGTATTTTGTCTGGGTCGGCAGATTTTTTCCTTGGCATTACATCGGTCTTTAGTGTTTTCCCGAAGGGGCAAGTTCCGCAGCCCCTTCATTACCTGCGGGAGCGGGCAAAGAGGTTTCCGTAGACGGAAATACATCTTTGCTCCGTTCAAACGCAGACAGAACGGTAGCCAAAATTCTTTCGGGGAATTGTGTTTTTACTGAATATTTCATCGTTGGGTCGGAGTATTTATCAGAACAGGTTTTGTTCTTCTTTGAGTTGACGTTGATACTCTTCCATTGGTACCATTCCCCGTAAAATCCTCCGTACTTTCTTACGTTCGGGGATGGTTCTTCTTCTTGACAGTTTCAGTTTATAAGCTGACTGCTGCTCGGATGTTTCCCGATTTTTTTGTATCTCTTGTCTCATGGCAATTTTTGTTTTTCCAAAGATTGAGATTGGAATTTTGTGCTGTTCCCAAGTTATTCCCAACAGGGAAAAATATTTTCCTATAAAATCGGCATTCTGCAAAACTCAAAACTATTTATGGATATAAAGATTGCTGCAACCATCTGACTTTTCAGGCATAGCAGAATAACAGTAAGAAAATATCAGAATAGAAATAATGGAATATTTAACAGAGATAGTTGCCGTATTAACAATACTGAATGAGCTTAAAAAGCTTATTAAACGTAAGAAAAAGAAGTAGGAAAATACCTGGACCGTTTTAGATGGCTCAAATCCTTGCCCACATAATGAAAGAATTAATTTGGTTCATAGGGCTTATTGTCATCTACGAGGTAGTGACCAGCTCAAAAAAAAAGTAAAAAAATGAGGAAGAAAAATTTAAAAATAAGACCGCCACCAAGGGTAGCAGTTATGGAATATTTTGGCTATTTTAGTTATACCTTAATATTCAATGGAAGAACTGAAAACATATTCCCAGACACTGATCAACCGAATGGATGAAGAGCTGTTGAACATCAGATTGGATTATCCCAAATCAGATCAGTGGGCGCAGCTTTCTATTCAGATTATTGAGGTCTACCTTGACGAGCTCAAGGCCTATATTCTTGAGCATCCATTCAAAAAAAGATCTGAAGAGATATACTTTTTCAAGTATGTAAAACCAATAGTAATGGGCAGGATGATCTTTATGTGCGAAGTCTATAATACTGAGGTGTTTCGTCCAACTCACCATACGGCAGAAGATAAGGACTATCTGGTCAGCGAAACCGATCAAATAGATGACTTCTTTGATCGGAACGAACATCTATATGAATACTACAAGGAAGATGCGGATGTGCTGGACACTAAATATTTCGTGCGAAATGTTGAAGATCGTTTCACCAAAAGGGATATGGCTATAGATATTGATCCGATCTATTTCTATGGTGACAGATCATTTTCTACAGGCTTTGATTATGTTTTTGCCAAGATACGTGCGATGGAAATGTTAAAGGATCATTTGGATAATGAGTTTGAAGCTTCAATGATATCTGGTGATGATGTCCCGAAACCAAAACTGACCTTTACGGGAAGCAATGCTGATTTTATTGAGGTGGTGCAAATGGTCAAACAAATTGGCATGCCACCAAATCCCGAAACGGGCAAACTCTATACTGAGCAGGAATTGTTTGAGAAATTGAAAGGTGGACTCGAAACCAATCTACCGAACGGGATTGATTTTGATACTTTAAAATTAATTAGCGGCAATAGTGATCTGCCAGAAAAAATGCGAGATGCACTGGATAAGTTGCATGATAAATGGGATGAAGAGGATAGGGATATTGATTATGGTGGTTCGGAGGATGATAGGCAAAAGGATAATTAAAGAGTGTAAGAGTTATCGTAAAATACATCAAAACTCTTGTCTTCAAAACAGTCTGGTAATCTTGTTCCAACGAATACATTTTTCCAAAGTATGTTGGTTTGAATGTAATCATTATCGAAGCCATCTAGTCCAGTGGCTACACGACCAATCGCATGAACTGTCTCTTTTTTATTCATGTATCCACTAAGTTGATCAGCAATTAATCCATACAAAACATCCTCTTCGTACTCATCTGCTGCGCCATTGTAGGACTGCAGTAAGATAGGGAGTTGATTGTTAACTATATCTTCTTTTACTCTGCTATATTCTTCACAAGAATTACATACTCGAACAAGGTCACCTGTTAATTCATAATATTTTGAGTATTTCTCACTAAATACTAAAATGTTAAACAGCTCACCTCCGCAACCTTTCTGTTTGCATTTATTTACTTTTTGGAGTGCTTTTATTGAAGCGGTTTTTACTTTTAGAAGTCTTTCAAACTCTTCTTTAAACTTCCTTGCTTCATTTGGACAATTTTTGATAACGGTTAAATTTTCAAAACTCTTCGTAGCATTCGGTGACCAATTGAAAGAGCCATTAATCAAAGTATCATCGTCAACAACTGCGAACTTGTGATGCATGTGATTCCTTCCATTAGGCATTTTTAGGAGCTTAATTTTAGCTCCTTTCCCTATCAACCAATCAATTTGTATTTGATGTGACCGGTTAGCATTACAATCACTACATATTATGCGAAGTTTTATATTGCTGGATATTAATTTTTCGAACAAGCCTAAATAGACTTTGAAATTAATCCAAGCAACTGCAATACAAACTTCAGTTTTCGCTTCAGTCAATATCTCATGTATGATTTGGCTATGATTCTCAAAATGCACTTTGACCTTTACACTCATAGTTAGTTTTCGTTTTTAATGGTTATAAATTTGGCTGAGAACTCCTTGGCAATATCTCTGTCCTTAAGAATAGTTATATTTTCATCATTATATTGTGCTTTGACCGTCCAGTTATAAGAACCATTTATGACTCTTTCTATATCAATCACACAAAACTTATGATGAGTGATATTTCCAAAGTACCCTGTTGGCTTGATGCGTTTAGTTTCAAAATGCTCCTCAAATCTAAATCGTGTTCGAGCATTAATGTCATCATTTATAATCAGTACCTGCACATTTATGCCTTGCCTACTTTTTTCTATCAACTTATTAAACAAGATAGGGTCGGTGAACCATGCAACAGCAACCCAAATCGTAAATTTAGCCTCGTGTATTTCTGCTAGAATTTGATTTTGTATATCTTCAAAATGTACTTTGTTTGCAACAGCTTCTTTTGCACGCGTAACATTGCCCATAACTTTATAGCTGCCTCCTGCATATTCCAATGCGAATTTCTCTTCATTAATTATATTGTTAATAAATTCAACTGCCTTCTCAACTTTCATATCTGAACCATTGAAATGTGCTGGAGTTACAATTTTTTCTAATAATGCTGCCAAGCCAGCAGTGCCGTTAATTTGTAAAAGTCTACTTTCAGTATAATTAGTGCGACTTAGACCATCAGGTAGCCCACCTTTGTAGGTGTCTCTTACTCCAAAAGAATTGAAAAGTGCGACTAAATTTGAACCTGACATGTTTGGGGTCAATCCCTCATCACCAGTTATAATTTTTCTAAGATTTTGAATAGCGTATTCTGACAATTTCATTATTAGTAATTTAAAATAACTAAAGATAGAGAATATCATTGATTAACTCCCATTATCTAACCTTCTTGGGAATGTTTCTTATGGAGTCTAATGAATTTTGGCTTTTAACCTAATTATTAGCCCGCCTATGGAGATAGAACATTATAACCTCGAAATGATCAAGCCTGAAACTGCTATCGAAATACTTGCTAAAAACAGCATCAAAATCGACAGAGAAGAAGCGAAAAAAGTCTTGGAGTTGCTATATTTTTTAGTTAAATTGTCTGTTAATCAGATAGTTGATAACGAAAATAACAAAAAATGAGAACAGCAGATTTGTATATCCGGGTAAGTACAGATGAACAGGCGGATAAGGGCTATTCGCAGCGAGATCAGGAGGAGCGTCTAAGAAAGTATTGCGACATCAATTGCATTGCCATCAATAAGGTGATCTTTGAAGACCATTCCGCAAAAACCTTTAACCGTCCGCAATGGATTAAGTTATTAGCAGATATTAAAAGGTCTAAAGGCAAACGCAGTTTGATCCTGTTTACCAAATGGGATCGTTTTAGCAGGAACACTGGGGATGCCTACGGAATGATTGCCATATTAAGAAAGTTTGGTGTTGAGCCACAGGCGGTTGAACAGCCTTTAGATTTGTCTGTTCCTGAAAATAAAATGATGCTTGCCTTTTATCTGGCTGCTCCCGAAGTAGAAAACGACCGCAGGGCTTTGAATACTTTTAACGGAATGCGTAGGGCAAAGAAGGAAGGACGCTGGATGTCTACCGCACCGCTTGGTTATAAAAATTGTATAACGGAAGACGGCAAAAAATACATTGCCCCACGCGAACCGCAGGCTACACTAATGAAATGGGTATTTAACGAAATCGCAAAAGACAACTACGCCGCTGATCAAATTCGCAAGATGGCAAATCAAAAAGGTTTAAAGTGTCCACGTATGAATTTCTGGCGCTTGGTCAGAAATCCAGTTTATTGCGGCAAAATCGTAGTCCCTCAACATAAGGATGAAGATATTACCTTGTCAAACGGGCAACATGAACCCTTAATTTCAGAAGCACTTTTTTATGAGGTTCAGGATGTATTGAATGGACGAAAAAGGAAGAAGGCTGCAAAGGTTATTTCATTAGATCATCTACCACTTAGGGGACTGATCCATTGTCCTAACTGTCATAGAATGTTAACAGGCAGCAAATCCAAAGGGAAGTATAAGCACTACTATTACTATCATTGTCAACCTGGATGCGACACTCGTTACAATGCCTTGGAAGCAAATGAACTTTTTCTTAATCAAATAAAAGAAGTGAGTATCAATCCAGATGCAAGCGAACTATTCAAAATGGTAATAACCAAAGTTTACAAAAATCGAACTCAACATGAGCAAGTGGACAAAAGATCTGTGTTGGAAGAAATAGAGAAACAGAATAACAAGGTTAGCAAGGCAAGGGAATTTTTATTGAACGGTGATATTGAACCATCCGATTTTAAGGCGATAAAAGCCGATTGTGAGGAAAGCATAAGACGTTTAGAGGCTAAAATGGCGGTTATTGCTGAAAAGCCATTAGTAAAAATGGGCGTTGATAAGCTTGTAGATAAGGTGATTAAAAATCTTTGTCAGCTAGATCAATTATATGAAAATGCTGATAATGCGACCAAACGTCAGATTATTTGTGCTCTGTACCCTGAAAAACTGCATTTTGATGGCGAGGCATATCGAACTCCTGAACCTAACCCAGTAGTGGACGCAATACTACTGATTAATAGAAAGTTATACGGAAATAAAAAAGGGAAAGACGTTCATTTTGAACCTCTTTCCCTTATCGTAGCCCGTAGGGGAATCGAACCCCTGTTTCCAGAATGAAAATCTGGCGTCCTAACCCCTAGACGAACGGGCCATTTTCAATTTCAGACTTGAGATTTTAGAATTACGACTATTTTCAAATCTAAATTCGTAAATCTGCTATCGTCAATTTACTTGGTAGCGGGGACACGACTCGAACGTGCGACCTTCGGGTTATGAGCCCGACGAGCTACCAACTGCTCCACCCCGCACTATAAACAATTCAATTTTTGCTGCCTAATCCTACACAGCTTGCTTCCGAATTGGAATGCAAAGATATAATTCATTTTCATTTGCCGCAAATATTTTTTCAAAATTTTCTAAAATGTTTTCGATACTTCCCATATCAGCTCATTGGTTCATAATTTCATTGATAATTAATCCATTGTTGGATAGTTATTTAGCTTAAATTTGTTTCGCCAGCCAGTAAATTCATGCTTTGAAAAATAAAATCAATTTTATTCAATTATTCTTTTCTAGAGTAATTAATTACCAAAACTTATTGTTTTAAATGATTGCACTACCGCCATAAAAATGGTTCAAACGTAAATGCCCTCATTTTTCCGTATTATTGCAAATTATTTAGAATCAATACCAAAATTATGGCACACAAAGCAGGTTTCGTTAGTATCATTGGAAAGCCAAACGTAGGAAAATCTACCTTAATGAACGCATTGGTAGGAGAGAAGCTATCCATCATTACACCAAAAGCGCAAACTACTCGCCATCGCATATTAGGCATTGTAAATGAAGAAGATTTTCAGATCGTGTTTTCTGATACGCCTGGAATCATCAAGCCAAAGTATAACTTACAGGATTCAATGATGACTGCCGTTGGTGGTGCTTTACAGGATGCTGATTTGATTCTATTCGTTACCGATATCAACGAGCGTCACGACGAAGAAGATGTGCTGGAAAAAATAACCAACACCAACATACCCTTGGTGGTACTCATCAATAAAGTGGATAATGCTACGCAAGAACAGGTGACGGAAAAAACTAAATACTGGCAAGAAAAGCTTAATCCAGTTCAAATATTTGCCATATCTGCGTTGCATGGCTACAATTTGGAAGGCTTGCTGCCTTTAGTGCTAGATTATATACCCGAGCACCCAGCGTACTACGATAAAGAAGATCTGACTGATCGTAACCTTCGTTTCTTCGCTTCAGAAATTATCCGCGAAAAGATCTTCAATAACTATCAAAAGGAAATTCCGTATAGCACCGAAGTAATTATTACAGCCTTTAAGGAAGAGGATAACATCTCTCACATCAGTGCCGAAATTATTGTTGAACGCGAATCGCAAAAAAATATCATCATTGGCAAAGGTGGCGCCGGCATCAAGAAAATAGGCATGGAAGCACGTAAAGACATCGAAAAGTTTATCGATGGTAAAGTGTTCCTCGAAACCCATGTTAAAGTAATTGCCAACTGGCGTAGTAAGGATAATTATCTTCGCAGCTTCGGATACGAACGCTAGCGTTAATGTGCCAGTGTAAGCGCTGTATGTTGTAGCTTAAATACTTGCCTTACCTATAACTCAAAAATTAACTGTACCTTTGCAAGTTCAAACCCCGTGTTTGTAACCAATAACGATTTGGTTTATCGGAATAGTCCGTAAATCTAAATTCGTAATTCTAATAATCGTAAAATATAATGAGTAATATTATTGCTATAGTAGGCCGACCAAACGTAGGCAAATCAACCCTTTTTAACCGCTTAACCGAAAGCCGAAAGGCCATAGTTGACGATTTTAGTGGCGTTACCCGCGATAGGCACTATGGCAAAGCCGAGTGGACCAACAAGGAATTTACAGTAATTGATACAGGCGGCTACGTAGCCAACTCCGAAGATTTGTTTGAAACAGCAATTCGCGAGCAGGTGGTAATTGCCATTGAAGAAGCTACGGTAATTATTTTCATGGTTGATGTTACTACCGGAATTACAGATTTGGATGATGAAATTGCCAGCTTATTGCGCAAAAGTAAAAAGCCAGTTTATGTGGTAGTTAACAAGGTTGATAACACCAATTTAGAGTTAGAATCGGCAGTGTTTTACAGCTTTGGCTTAGGTGAAATTTATACCATTTCATCTATGACGGGTTCTGGAACTGGCGATTTATTGGATGAGGTAGTTACTAACTTTGAGGACATCGAGGAAGAAGAAAGTACCCTGCCTAAGATTACGGTGATTGGAAGGCCAAACGTGGGCAAGTCATCTTTAATTAATGCCTTGATGGGCAAGGATAGAAATATCGTAACACCAATTGCTGGTACTACCCGTGATTCAATTCACATCCACTACAACCAGTACGGGCACGAGTTTATGTTTATTGATACCGCCGGTTTGCGTAAAAAAACTAAGGTAAAAGAGAACATCGAATTTTATTCGGTAATGCGTACCATTAAAGCGCTTGAAGAAGCCGACGTAGTAATGCTGATGTTGGATGCTCAAGAAGGATTGGAAGCTCAGGACATCAATATCTTCCACTTGGCCGAAAAAAATAAAAAAGGAATTGTGGTATTGGTGAATAAATGGGATTTGATTGATAAGAATGACAAGACCATGAAAGCTTTTGAGGAACAAATCAAGCAAAAGCTACAGCCTTTTACCGATGTTCCAGTGTTATTTATTTCAGTACTGAACAAACAACGTATTTTCAAGGCAATTGAAACTGCGTTGGAAGTGCACCAAAATAGAGCTAAAAAAGTACCTACATCAAAATTAAATGATGTGATGTTGCCAATCATTGAGGCTTATCCGCCGCCGGCAACAAAAGGTAAGTACATTAAAATCAAATACATTACGCAAATTAACGGCGTGGCGCCAATGTTTGCGTTCTTTTGTAATTTACCGCAGTACATTAAGGAGCCTTACAAGCGTTTCTTAGAAAATAAACTGCGTGAAAACTTTGATTTTTCTGGCGTACCCATACAAATTTATTTCAGGCAAAAATAGTCTGGCAAGCGCTTAGTATTTTTTGGTCGCGTTCAGCATTCCTTTAATTGCGGAGAGATTCTTAGACGATTTTGGAAATGAAAGTTCCTGCATTTAGGATGCTGTAGTCCTGCTGTACGCTGTAATCTTTTTGTCTTGGCCTTTGCCACTCCAATGCTGGTGGGAATCGATTTCTGAATTTCCTGAACTTCAGCTCCTTCACTATCGTTCAGAAGGAGTGCAATAAGACAAAAAGGATTTTCGCTGCCATCAGGTTTAATTTACAAAAGCCAGTTACCAAATGTCAGACTTCGAAAGTTTTTGAAACTTACGAAGTCTGGAACGTTTTGTCATTCCGACGCTAGGAGGAATCTATTTTTGAACGGTGTCGTACTATTGTTGCTCTTCGAGATTTGCAATCTCGAAGCACTATTAACGGTTTTTAAATTAGTTCGTTTGTAGGAAAAGTGGTGATATGCGATAGCGTTTTTAACCGGATTGCAAATCTTCGGATATGGATTCCAGATTGCAAATCTGGAATAGCATGAGAGGCTTTTTAAAGCTTAATGCAGTCTACAATCGGGAGTTTTACCTAAAAGTCCGCGGTTCCGTCTAGCCTTTTTGTCATTCCGACGCTAGGAGGAATCTATTTAGAACAGCGTAAAAACTTACGAAATCTGGGTCTGCAGTCTGGAACATTAAAAGCAGCAGTGCGTTAACTGCGGATTTGTTAGCACAGCAAAAGGTTAAATAGCCCTTATTGCAGCGGTATCTTCAAACAAGTGTAGCGAGTTTGAAATATAGCGGAAAGAAGGACTATCCCTAAATCGGAGTACTACAGCATCGCTCCAAAAAATCTTTATTAACTTAGCGCCATGGAGAAAAGCATCTTGGTGGTCAACAGCGAACCAAATGATATCAATACAATTTTCAAATTTTACGATTTAGCCGTAGCACATCAGAGAAAGGTTTCGCCGCAACAATGGCAGGGCTTCAGTAAAGATTTAGTGAAGAAGGAAATCAAAGAATACCGACAGTATAAAATATTGGTAGATGGGCAAGTGGCCGCAATTTTTGCTATTACCTACAGTGACCCTCAAATATGGGCAGATAGCGATAGTGTTGATGCAGTTTATATCCATCGTATCGTGACTCATCCGGATTTCCGCGGACAAAGTTTTGTGAAAGTAATTATTAACTGGGCTAAGGAGTACGCCAAAGCTGCGCCAATAGATTATATCCGTATGGATACTTGGGCTGATAACGAAAGGCTATTGCATTATTACACCAGTTGTGGCTTCATACACGTTGGTCAAAAGGTGGTAGAACCTGATAGCGGCTTGCCTAAGCATTACGAAGGTATTACACTGAATTTATTTGAGATTAAACTGACTGTGTAGATGGTTGGTTGTTTAGTTGGTTGGTTTTTTGGTTAACTGTAGATTTGGTTAATTGTTTAACTATTTACTGAGCACTGACTCCTGACCACTGTCAAACTAATACCTAACTCCTAACACCTAATCCCTATTCTACGCTCTCGTATCATTGCCAAAGTAAATACTCTGATAGCTGTCATAGCGGGTAGCTTCAATTTCACCTTCTTCCACAGCCTTAATAACGGCACAGCCGGGCTCGTTAATGTGCCTGCAGTTGTTAAATCTACATTGGTTAAGCCTATCTCTCATCTCCACAAAAAAATGGCTCAGCTCTTCTTTTTCGATGTCTACAATTCCCAACTCTCTGATGCCGGGCGTATCAACTAAGTAACCACCAAAAGGCAATTGATGCATTTCGGCAAAAGTGGTAGTGTGCTGGCCTTTGTCGCTCCATTCGCTTACTTCGCCAGTTTTTAAATCAAAATCAGGTAAAATGGCATTAATCAAGCTAGATTTGCCTACGCCGGAATGTCCAGAGAATAAAGTGGTTTTATCTTTAAGCAATGCTTCAATTTGACTAATATTGGTGCCTTCCAGCGCTGAGACCTCGTAGCATGGGTAGCCTATATTGTCGTATATCGCTTTATAATCAGCCAGTATTTCCAAACCTTCATCACTATACAAATCCAGTTTGTTAAAAATAAGTGAAGTGGGAATGTCGTAGGCTTCGGCAACTACTAAAAACCTGTCGATAAAACCCAAGGAAGTACGCGGAGAAGCCAAGGTAACGATGAGAAAAGCCTGATCTAAATTGGCTGCAATAATTTGCGACTGCTTACTAAGGTTAATGGACTTACGGATGATGTAATTTTTACGATCGTGCAGATGGTTGATTACTCCTGTGTCGGCATTTGGTTCCAGTTCAAAATCAACATTGTCGCCCACGGCAATAGGATTGGTCGTTTGTATACCCTTAATCCTAAATTTACCCTTAATTCGGCAGGAGTAGGTATTGCCATCCTCGGCAAATACTTGATACCAGCTCCCGGTCGATTTAATTACTAATCCCTGCATATTTCGCGTAAAGGTAGTGTTGAAAGTTGAAAACTGAAAGTGAAAAGTTTGATGGCTTCTAGGATTTAACACCTAAGACACCTGAGTGCATCTAAGAGTAACTTTTTTAAGGCTTAGGTTTTCTAAGGTGCCTAAGGTGGTTTATAAAAAAATGAAAAGTTTGATGGCTTCTAGGATTTAACGCCTAAGACACCTGAGTGCATCTAAGAGTAACTTTTTAAAAACTTAGGTTTCCTTAGATGTCTAAGGTGGTTTATAAAAAAAATGAAAAGTTTGATGGCTTCTAGAATTTTAACCACCTAAGACACCTGAGTGCACCTAAGAATAACTTTTTAAAAACTTAGGTTTCCTTAGATGTCTAAGGTGGTTTATAAAAAAATGAAAAGTTTGATGGCTTCTAGAATTTTAACCACCTAAGTCACCTGAGCGCACCTAAGAATAACTTTTTAAAGGTTTAGGTTTTATTAGATGTCTAAGGTGGTTTATAAAAAAAATGAAAAGTTTGATGGCTTCTAGAATTTTAACCACCTAAGACACCTGAGTGCACTTTAGAACGACTTTTTAAAGGCTTAGGTTTTCTTAGATGTCTAAGGTGGTATCCAAACAAAAATGAAAAGTTTGATGGCTTCTAGAATTTTAACCACCTAAGACACCTGAGTGCACTTTAGAACGACTTTTTAAAGGCTTAGGTTTTCTTAGATGTCTAAGGTGGTATCCAAACAAAAATGCCCCAACAAACTGTCGAGGCATCTTTTAAATTTCGATATTTTTATTCCGCGAAATCGAAAGTTTCCATAAACTTAGTGGTGAAATTACCAGCTCTAAAGTTAGGGTCTTTCATTAATTTCAAGTGGAAAGGAATGGTAGTTTTAATACCTTCAATTACGAACTCACTTAAGGCACGTTCCATGGTACAAATAGCTTCTTCACGAGTTTGTGCTACGCAAATCAACTTTGCAATCATCGAATCGTAATTAGGAGGGATTTGGTAACCTGCGTAAACGTGAGTGTCTACACGCACACCATGACCGCCTGGTGAGTGGAAATTAGTGATTTTGCCTGGTGAAGGACGGAAGTTGTTAAAAGGATCTTCCGCATTGATACGACATTCAATCGCATGCATATCAGGCATATAGTTTTTACCAGAAATTGGAATTCCGGCAGCAACTTTAATTTGTTCCTTAATTAAGTCGAAGTTAATTACTTCTTCAGTAACGGGATGCTCTACTTGGATACGAGTATTCATTTCCATGAAGTAGAAATTACGGTGTTTATCTACTAGAAACTCAATAGTTCCAGCACCTTCGTAATTTACTGCTAAAGCGCCTTTGATAGCAGCTTCACCCATTTTCTGACGTAATTCATCAGTCATGAAAGGAGACGGAGCCTCTTCAACTAATTTTTGGTGACGACGTTGGATAGAGCAATCTCTTTCTGACAAGTGACATGCTTTGCCATATTGGTCGCCAATAATCTGGATTTCAATGTGACGAGGATCTTCGATGTATTTTTCTAGATAAAGGCCATCGTTACCAAAAGCGGCACCCGACTCTTGACGAGCACTATCCCAAGCATTCTCGAATTCCTCATCTTTCCAAATTACACGCATACCACGGCCACCACCACCGGCAGTAGCTTTAATAATCACCGGATAGCCCATTTCGTTGGCCAATTTGATGCCTTGGCTGAAACTTTCCAACAAACCATCTGAACCTGGAATTGTAGGTACGCCAGCTTGTTTCATGGTGTCTTTCGCTGAAGATTTATCGCCCATGGCGTTGATTTGTTCAGGGGTTGCACCAATGAATTTAATTCCGTAGTCACGGCAAACTGATGAAAATTTTGCGTTCTCTGATAAGAAACCGTAGCCAGGATGGATCGCATCCGCATTGGTTAATTCAGCAGCCGAAATGATATTCGGGATGCTTAGGTAAGAATCTTTGCTTGGTGGAGGTCCGATACAAACCGCTTCATCAGCAAAGCGAACATGTAAGCTCTCTCTATCAGCTGTAGAATAAACGGCCACCGTTTTAATACCCATTTCCTTACAGGTACGGATAATACGCAAAGCGATTTCGCCCCTGTTGGCAATTAATATTTTTTTAAACATAATTTCTCCTTAATTAGCTAATTAGCTAATTGATTAATTTGCTAATTAAATAGGTTCAACTAAAAATAAAGGTTGGTCGTACTCTACTGGCGACGCGTTGTCAACCAAAATTTTAACGATACGGCCCGAAACTTCACTTTCGATTTCGTTGAATAACTTCATTGCTTCGATGATACAAACCACTTTGCCAGTGCCAATTTCGTCACCAACGTTAACAAACGAAGGTTTTTCTGGACTAGCAGAACGATAGAAGGTACCAATCATTGGAGATTTTATCGTGATGTATTTAGATGTGTCTTCTGTAGCAGGAGTTGCTGCCGCTGCTGCAGGTGCCGCCGCAGGGCTTGGTGCTGCAACTGGAGCCGCTGGAGCTGCCATAACTGGCGCTGCCGCTGGTACCGCTGCATTTACATAAACTGGATTTTGGTTAGTTTTGATGGTAATTTTGAAGTTTTCTTGTTCTAAAGAAACTTCGTTAACTCCCGACCGAGAAACAAATTTTATAAGTTCCTGAATTTGTTTAATATCCATTCTCTTTTTGTTATGTTAAATAATTGTTATGTCTTGTTTGAATTAGCAAAGTTACATTTTGTTTTTTAGTTTTTTAGGTGTTTGGTTTTTTAGTTTTTGAACTGCGTTTTTTACACATGTAAACTATACAACCAACCAGTCAACTAACGAAAAAACTAGCTGTTATAAGCCCACTTTAAATAAACTGAGCCCCAGGTAAATCCACCTCCAAATGCTGCAATAATAATATTATCGCCTTTTTTTAGTTGTTTTTCCCACTCCCATAAGCAAAGTGGAATGGTGCCGTTGGTCGTGTTGCCGTAGCGCTCAATATTTACCATTACTTTATCACTATCAACCCCCATCCTTGATGCAGTTGCATCGATAATACGTTTGTTGGCTTGGTGAGGTACTAACCATGCTACATCATCAGATGATAACTGGTTTCTTTCCATAATTTCAGCTGCTACATCAGCCATGTTGGTTACGGCAAATTTGAATACCGTTTGACCCTCTTGATACGCAAAATGCTCTTTTGCATCTATAGTTTCATGGCTAGCAGGTTTAACTGAACCACCAGCTCTCATGCCCAAATATTTTCCGCCAGAGCCATCACTTCTCAATATAGAATCCTGTAAGCCGAAACCTTCTTCGTTAGGCTCCAATAAAGCACAACCGCAACCATCTCCAAAAATGATACAAGTTGCACGGTCTTCATAGTTGATAATTGACGACATTTTATCGCCACCAACTACCAATACTTTTTTATGCTTACCTGATTCAATGAACTGCGCTCCTGTAGTTAAACCAAAAACAAATCCAGAGCAGGCAGCTTGGAGATCGTAACCCCATGCATTCACGGCGCCTATTTTGTCCGCAAGTACATTTGCTGTAGCAGGGAAAGTGAAATCTGGGGTAGTAGTACAAAAGATAATGAGATCAATTTCTTTTGCATCAATTCCTCTTTTTTCTAAAAGGCCATTAACGGCGGGCACAGCCATATCCGAAGTGCCCAAGCCTTCGCCTTTTAATATTCTTCGCTCTTTAATACCGGTTCTGGTGGTAATCCATTCGTCATTAGTATCAACGATTGTTTCTAGTTCCTTGTTAGTCAACACATAATCTGGAACGTACCCATTAACTGCGGTAATAGCAGCGTGAATTTTATTCATTTTTCGTGTATTAAATTAACGGAAGGCGGCCTGTATCTTGCCTACCAATCCAGTATTTATCATATCCCTTGATTGGAAGATCATATTCTTCACAGCTTCAGGGCTTGATATCCCGTGGCCAATTAACACCGGTGCGTTTACACCCAACACTGGGCTGCCACCATAGTTTTCATAATTGAAACGGTCAAAAAATTCGTCTTTCAATCCTTTTTTGATGGTCAGCACATAGAAAGATTCCGCTAACTTAAGCATGATATTTCCAGTAAAACCATCGCAAACAATTACATCTGCTTTATCATTGAACAAATCTCTACCTTCTACGTTGCCTACAAAGTTGAAAGACGCTTTTTCTTTCATCAAGCGGTGGCTTGCCAAGGTGAGCATATTTCCTTTTTCGTCTTCTTCGCCAATATTCATTAAAGCCACTTTAGGGCTATCAATTTGCATGATATGCTCAGCGTACAAACTACCCAATACACCAAACTCCAAAAGGTTGTCAGGCTTGCAATCCGCGTTAGCGCCAACATCTAATAAAAGTCCGGCACCGCCTTTAAGTTTAGGCACAATGGTACATAGGCATGGCCTAGAGATTCCAGCAATAGGCTTAACACTGAAAACAGCGCCAACCAACATTGCGCCAGAGTTTCCTGCACTTGCGAATGAATCAATTTTGCCTTCCTTTAAAAGTTGAAAGCCTACAGAAATACTTGAATTGGGTTTTTGAAGAATTGCCTTGGTGGCGTGTTCACCCATGCCAATCACCTCTTCGGTATGAACAAACTCGAAGTGATCTGGGTTGAAACCTTGTTCGGATAATAGCGGTTTAATCTGCTCCGTATCACCAATAAGAACTAAATGTTCATTGGGAGCAAGGGATTGATGGGCTGCTATTGCTCCCAAAACAATTGCTTTGGGAGCATAGTCTCCACCCATAATATCGAGACCTATTTTCATAGTAAAAAATCTTTTGTGATAAAGCCTTTATTAGCTTTTAATTCCATCAGGCTAAGTTAACCTTAAACCAACGGAAAACACAAAAATTTTTCAGAAAATTAACCTATAGAAGTGTTTTCTATAACTAGTTTACCGTTGTAGTAAAGGTTACCATCAACGTTATAAGCTTGGTGAGGTACGTGTACTGCACCAGTAGTTTGGCAAGTAGTCAATGAAGGAGCTACAGCTTTGTAGTGAGTTCTTCTTTTGTCTCTTCTTTGTTTAGAAGTTTTGCGCTTTGGATGTGCCATTTCTCAGTTGTTTAATTACTATTTTAATTTTTTTAACGCTTCCCAGCGTGGGTCGCTACTTTGTTCTTCTTGTGCTTCGTTAGTATTGCCTGCCGCTAGCTTGTCTAAAGTGGCAAGCATTTGCTCGTCACAGTTTTGCCCGGCTTGTTCACATTTGTTAATGAAAGGTACTGCTACGGTAATGAATTCGTAAATCAATTCAGAAACATCAATAGCGGTTTCCTTTCTAGGCAAAATTATAATCTCTAAATCCTCTTCCTCACCTTCTGCCTCTTCTGCAAACTTCACAATTTGTCTTTCGTTCAATTCAATTGGTTGGTCAAAGTCAGATAAACATTTGTCGCAGTTTAATTTAATTGTTCCGCTAACATGGAACGTTAAAATTAACATTGTTTCTTGTTTATCCAGTTCAACTTCAGCTTTAAGCGTTCCATCTTTTACTAATGAATGTTCAAATTCATCAAAAAAGCTTTTATCGATTTCAAAATCGAAAGAGTGCTTTCCCAATTTTAAGCCTGTAAAGGGGATAGAAAATTGTTTCAACGCTCTCATAACGCTTTTATACCTTCAATTGTAACTAAATTTTAGCCTGCAAAGGTATGAAATATTTTTTGATTGTGAAATATTTTTCGAAAAATGGAAAGTGCTTTTTTGCTGCCGTACTGTTTCGGTGTAAACATTGTGCTGCTGCCCATTTGCATCATTGTTCGGTAGTACTGCCAAACGGTTAATTTGAGACGACGTAATTATGTTATTTGCTAGCGATAGCGCTTCAAATCTTCGTTCAGCTAATTTTCGGTCTTTTATTTTT
Source organism: Pedobacter sp. (assembly GCF_965249885.1). Classification (GTDB taxonomy): domain Bacteria; phylum Bacteroidota; class Bacteroidia; order Sphingobacteriales; family Sphingobacteriaceae; genus Pedobacter. The sequence continues at coordinate 2,554,412 of NZ_OZ252254.1, forward strand.
CGGGATGTACTAATAAGCCAAAGCACTTTCTTTGAAAGAAAAATAAGCAACCGAGAGTTTTTGTTACTTTTTGCGGTCAAAAAGTAAGAGCCCAGCGGCGGCGAGCTAAAAAAATACATTTAATACATTTTCAAGAATTGTAAAAGTACTTAACCCGAATTCACATTAAGATACTGAACTTTTAAATGATTTGAAAAACAAAAGCATCACTCTTGGCTTAACCAGCCCTTCTTTCCGCTTTATCCCGATGAACCTGTGCCGCAGGTAAGCATGCCGCAAAACCATAAAGGCAGATGTTTAAATCGGGATGCTCGCTACAATAAGGTTTAACTAACATAGCCAGCATTTCATTGGTGGGCCAGTCGTTACTGTTTTAAAACCATTTCATTGTCACTTCTCGACCACTCGCTCCAAGATCCTACATACAAATTAGGCATCGGCAAGCCTGCATAATCAAAAGCCAAAAGTGTGTGACAGGCAGTTACACCCGAACCGCAGTGTATGATGATATTTTCACTATTGAAGTTTTCAAAGGCACTTTCATATTTCTCCCTTAACACATTTGGATCTTTAAATCCTCCAGTTTCATCAAGGTTCTCGGTAAGGGGAATGTTAATGGCATTCGGAATGTGACCAGCAATAAGATCCAGTGGCTCCACAATGCCGTCAAATCTTTCTTTGGCTCTTACATCCACAATGGTTTGATGTGATGTGCCGCTTGCATCTTTTACAGCTGAAATATCTTTAGTCGGCCATTTCCATTCGTTAACCAACGGATCTATTGCTACTGGAATTGGAGTTGGAATTTCTGCGTTAGTTGGAAAGCCAATTTCTTCAGCTCCTTTAAAACCTTTGTTCAGCACTTGCACCTTTTCATAACCGATAGCTCTTAGCATCCACCATAACCTGGCAGCGGCGTTGGCGCCATTCTTGTCATCGTAAATAATAACCTTGCTGTCGGCGTTGATGCCCAGTTTACTTATCGTTTTTGCAAATACGCTAGGTGCTGGTAGGGGATGCCTGCCGCCGTTTGCTGGATCTTTTGCCACGGCAGATAAGTCTTGCTCTAGATCCAAGTAATGTGCGCCATCAAGGTGTTTAGCCAGGTAACGTTCTTTTCCACCACCATCTGCATCAATTAAAATGAAGTTTTCATTACTTTGCTTTGAACGAAGTAGCTCTTCGGGTTGGATGATGGGAGAGATTTTACTCATTTTAAATTAGATTATTTTTTGAGGTTAATGTATTGCCAGTCTACGAAGCGTGAATTTTTTGGTTAATGAATTGTGATAATAAACAAAGTAAGATGGGAATAAATTTCACTAAAAGTTGCGATTCTATTCTGAAATGCTAATTGATTTCAGTTTATAACTAAGCGTGATGTTTGGATATAAAGTGTCACTGTAGTGAATTTCTAAAGGGTAATATTTTTCCAGTATCACTTTTTCTCTGCACACAGGATTAAACATTGTTTTAATTTTATCGGTAACCCAGAACTCTTTTTTTATAGTATATCCGATTTCAGGAGGTGTGATATTTTTATCTCTTATGGTGGTGCTGTCTAGAAGTTGTTCGTAAACAACTTTAAAACACTTGTATCCGCTGATTATTTTATATTCATTTCGATACTCTACAACCTTTGGATTGTTTTCGAATGAATACTCATATTTTATTGGATTGCTTTCCAATACTAACGTGGTGCTATCATCTACGGATGTGTAAGTTGATTTATTTGTGTTAATTAAGTCATGCGCCCAGATTCCTTGTATCTTTTGGGAACTTACAATTATACTATCTCTAAAAATATGCTGATATGAAAGACTTAAATCTGAGGTTTCTGAAAAGAATGTAATTATGCCTTTTTTAGGTCTAACGACTTTTTCTTGCGAAAGAACATGTTCAGTTAGTGCTACCAATGAAATAAATAACAAAAACAATCGAACTGCCATTTTACAACATCTTAATTCGCATCATCTTTAATATCACCTGCGGTTTCAATGATTTTGCCCCCGCTTCTTAGCTGATTACGCAATAAGCTTTCTTGTTCTCTCCTGTTTTTAACGATATGTATCGCCGCAAATAAAGCTTCCATAAATGAAGTAGGATCTGCCTGACCTTTGCCCGCAATGCCATAACCAGTACCGTGATCTGGAGAGGTACGAACGAATTTCAGTCCAGCGGTATAATTTACACCTGTTTCGAAGGCAATGGTTTTAAATGGAATCAAACCCTGATCGTGGTACATCGCTAAAACGGCATCAAATTGTTTGTAGGTACCGTTTCCAAAAAAGCCATCAGCAGGGTACGGGCCAAAACTAATAATACCCTTATCAAAAGCCTCTTGAATAGCTGGTGAAATAATTTCTGCTTCCTCGTTGCCCAGCAAGCCATTGTCGCTAGCGTGTGGATTTAAACCCAGTACGGCTATTTTCGGTTTCTCAATCCAAAAATCTTTCTTCAAGCTCTCGTTAATAAGCTGAAGTTTCTTCACTATTTTTTCTTTGGTAATGCTTTGCGCTACCTCTGTTACCGGAATATGGCCTGTAACTACGCCTACCCTCAAGCTATCGCTCACTAAAAACATCAGTACATCATTACTGCCGCTTCGTTCTTGTAGGTATTCGGTATGTCCAGGGAAATTGAAATCCGCCGATTGGATGTTATTTTTGTTGATAGGTGCTGTAACCAAAGCATCAATTGCTCCGCGAACTAAATCGTCGGTAGCTTTTTGCAACGAAAGTAAAGCGTATTTGCCGCCAGTTTCGTTAGCTGTGCCTAATTCAATCTTCACGTCTTCTTCCCAGCAGTTAATCATATTAACCTTATGGGCTACGGCTGCTTCTGCATTCTGAACTACATTAAACATGAAATCACTCAAGTGTAAAGCTTTGCGGTGAAAAGAGGCAACTTTAGTGTGGCCGTAAACAATTGGTGTACAATAATCTAAAATCTTGCTCTCGGCAAGTGTCTTTAAAATTACTTCTAAACCAATGCCGTTTGTGTCGCCAATACTTATGCCTATCTTCAATTTGTTACTCATGTTGATGTTTAAATTTAGCGCAAAATAGCGATTATTAAGTTGAACCGCAAAGACGCAAAGAACACAAAGTGTTTATTGATAAACAAATTGAGCTTTTATCTAGGCAATCGTAATTCGTAAATCTAAAATCGTAATTCATAAAAACGTACCTTTGTTACATGAGTTTAGTAAAAGCGAAAAAGCATTTAGGGCAACATTTTCTAACGGATAAGAACATTGCACAACGAATAGTAGATGGCCTAATTCACACGGATAAATACAACCAAGTGTTGGAGGTTGGTCCCGGAATGGGAATTTTGTCTGATATCTTGCTAAAACGCGAAGATTTACAAACTTTTCTAATTGATATCGATACCGAATCTTTTCATTTTTTACAGGAAAAATATCCCCAATTGGGAGATCGTTTAATAAATGGCGATTTTTTGAAGCTCAATTTTGCTGATATTTTTCCGGGTAAGTTCGCTGTAATCGGTAATTTTCCTTACAACATTTCATCTCAAATTTTATTTAAGATTTTGGAGAACCGTCAAAATGTGGTAGAAATGGTAGGCATGTTCCAAAAAGAAGTGGCGGAACGTTGTGCATCTAAGCCTGGAACGAAAGAGTATGGCATTTTAAGTGTGTTTATTCAAGCTTATTACGATATAGAATATTTGTTCACGGTTAAGCCAGGTACTTTTAATCCGCCACCAAAGGTGAATTCGGGAGTCATTAGATTAACTAGAAACGCTGTTGAAACGCTTGATTGCGATGAAAAGCTGTTTTGGAGAGTGGTAAAAGCCGGGTTTAACCAACGCAGGAAAACGTTAAGAAATGCGCTTTCTGCTGTTGTACCTAAAGATAGGCTGGGCGAACATCCATTTTATGAGAAACGAGCAGAAACCTTAAGCGTACAAGATTTTGTGGAATTAACCAATTTTGTAGCTACACGGTGATGCAACTATAACGGTTTGATATACGTCTTTTAGTAATGAAGAAATTGATTTATTTACTGCTGCTAATCACTGGTTTTAGCGCTACGGCACAACAATCTAAAAATATTGAAGATTTAGAATACCTATATCAAGCGATTAAGCAAACGCCATCCTATAGAAATCAGCTAAAAAATGATAAAAGCTACGTTGAAATCTACCAAGGATTAAAAAATAATCTTGCAGATACCAACGAGCTAATTGTTTATAAAAAACTATATCAGCTTATTGCGCCAATAAAAGACAATCATTTGGGTTTTTATAAGGTGGCTGATACCAACCTAAAACCTAGGCCAATCATTTTAAAAATAAATACCGATTCTTTAAAGCAAGTGCTAAGCCAAAAACCTCTGGAAAGCTTAGAAGGTATTTATGATGTTGATAGCCATGAATTTGCAGTTGTTAAAAATACTGACAATGAGTATTCGGTTTTGAATTTGAAAACCAAGACGGTTATTGGATTTATCATTGAAACTCCACATCAGTCGTTAGATTTTATTTCATTGTTAAACGGCAATAGAGGTTTTGTACTTTCCAGAAATATAAAGCATATAGATGGCAATTTCAGCACCATTAACCTTTATAAGACAACAAGGCCTACTTTTGGAAATCTGAAAATAGGCAAGAACAATTTCGAATTTAAAAAGATATCGCATCACGTAGCTTATTTAAGGCTAAGTAGTTTTTATTCTGATAATGCCAATATTGCAACAGCGAGTAAATTCTTCCAGCAAATAAAAGATTCTTTGAATGCACCAAACTTGATTGTTGATGTAAGGAATAATTCTGGTGGTGGTTTCAGGGTTTCTCAACAATTTATAGACCTCATTAAAAGCTACAAAGGCAAAGTTTTTATCATACAAAACTTAAGAACCGCCAGTAATGCGGAGAAGTTTCTGGTAAGGTTAAAGGGTAGGAAAAATGTACTAACGCTGGGCGAAACTACAATTGGTACGTTAGCCTTTGGGAGCAATTACGGAAACACGCTGACCTTGCCCAATTGCAAATTTCGCTTTTATCCAACAGATACTTTTGATAAAATAGATTTGCCCTTTGAAAACCTGGGTGTTGAGCCAGATGTGAAATTAGATCCGAACAAAAGCGATTGGATTGAGCAAACCCTAGATTATATCAATAAAAATCTTAATTAATGAGCAAGAAGATATTAATAGTAGACGATTTACATCCCATTTTTAAAGAGAAAGCAGAAGCTTTAGGTTATCAGGTTGATGATAGACTAGAGATTACCAGAGCAGAAACTTTGGATGTGGTAAAGAACTATGAGGGCATTGCGGTACGCACCAAGTTTAGGATAGATCAAGAGCTTTTTGATGTAGCACCGAAACTGCAGTTTGTGGCTAGGGCCGGAGCTGGCTTGGATAACATCGATATCGACATTGCTAAGCAAAAAGGTATTGCACTTTTAGCCGCTAACGAAGGTAATATGGATGCTGTTGGTGAGCATGCAGTGGGTTTGTTGCTTTCATTAATGAATAACTTTCGCAAAGCCGATCTAGAAATTAGAAATGGCGTTTGGGATAGGGAAGGTAATCGCGGTTACGAATTGAAAGGCAAAACCGTAGGTATTATCGGCTACGGCTTTATGGGGCAAAGTTTTGCCCGTAAGCTTGCTGGTTTTGGGGTTAACGTAATTGCCTACGATAAATACAAAACAGGCTTTAGCGATGAGTTTGCTCGTGAAGTAAGCATGGAGGAAATTGTAAAATACAGTGATGTATTAAGTTTACATATTCCATTAACCAATGAAACGAAGCAAATGGTTGATGATGAATATTTCTTCCATTTTAAAAAGCCCATTTTCTTCATTAATACTGCTCGCGGTGAAATTGTAAATACGCAAGCGGTGCTGAACAACCTTAGCAACGGCAAAATTTTAGGTGCTGGATTAGATGTGCTAGAGAAAGAAAAATTTCCAACTTTGGCTGAACAAGGTTGGTATGAAACACTGAAAACCAATGAGAAAGTAATTTTAACGCCACACATTGCCGGCTGGACTTTCGATTCATACCGTAAAATTTCTGAGGTTTTAGCGGAAAAACTGGCTAAAATCAACGAATAATTTTTAAATTGCTGCTATAAACAAAACATTTTAAGGCCTGATATGAAATGAGGACGATGTCTCAAATCTCATATCTCAATACGCAAATCTATTATGGCAAAGCAGCATATTTACGAAACCAATTTATCTTGGATTGGCAATAAAGGTTCAGGTACAATGGATTACCGTTCGTACGATAGAGATTTTGTGGTGGAGATTGATGGTAAAAGCCCGATACACGGTTCTTCAGATTCTATTTTCTTAGGCGATAAATCCATGTACAACCCTGAAGATTTGATGTTATCTTCGGTATCTTCATGCCATATGTTATGGTATTTGCATTTGTGTTCTAAAAATGGTATTGTAGTAATTGAATATAAAGACAGGGCCAAAGGTACCATGACTGAAAATCCTGATGGCAGTGGAAAATTTACAGAGATTTTGTTACGCCCTGAAGTGGTGATTTCCAGACCGGAAGATATCTCATGGGCAAATTCTTTACATGAAGAAGCAAATAGGATGTGCTTTATTGCAAGCTCGTTGAACTTTCCAGTAAAGCATAAAGTTACTTGTACTGCTATTGGTGGATAATTAGATACTCTCTGCTTTTTGCATCTCTCCCCTGAGTGGGGAGAGGAGCGCAGTACGTGTTTTGCTTTCAGTAAGAAATTTAACGGTCAGCTTTTCCCGGCTCTTACTTTTCAATCTGCAGTCGGAAAGGTGTAAGTGCTTGAAAATTTAAAATCCTTCATAGGTTTTCCGAATCGAAGTCTGTAACAGAATAGCTATTTCCAGTCTATTTTATCACCAGTAATTGCAACATTGTAGTATTTAAAAGCATCGTTATAATCTCTAAATTTAATCGTAATTGTTTTTATATAGCTGAGTGTGGAAGGAGCTACCTGTGTAATTTTTGCGGTCACCTTAATTGGAACTTGAGAAAAAGCTGTGTTATAAGAAGAAGCATAATTATTTCCAAACTTTATAGCGCTGCCGCCATGAGATGTACTTTGTTCGTCGATAAAATCAATGTCGTCAAAAATAATTTGCTTATGGATTGGATCAATATTTTTTACTAAAAATTCTACCCAAATAGATTGATCTTTAATGTTTCCAACAACTTTAAAAAATGAAAACTCGATGTCATGTTCAACCTCGACTTTATGACCATTGTAAAGTGAAAGTAGTTTTTTGAGTTTTTCATTTTCCTGTGATATGTTTTGACAATTTGCTTGAGCGAAAACAGAAGATGTCATTAATGCAATAAAGATTGTGAAAATAAATTTCATAAGTTTTTAATTATTTGCCTACTCTTTCAAATTGCAGTTTTCGGCTGCGCTGGCCACAATAATTTCTTCAACAAGATTATCTACGGATTCGATAACGAATTACTTAGGGCACTCAAATATACGTAAGTTGTATACTCGTTTTTTGAGTGATTAACTCTAAAAATGTTTGACTTTGCTTTTTAAAATTAATATATAGAAATAGGTTAGAGCTGAAAAATGAAGTATGTTCTGTGGGTATCTTAGTTGTCCGAATATATATAGTATTGAAGCTAAAATGATTACAATCTATGCTCTTAGCAATTTGAAATTGCGAAGCCCTATCGGCGGATTTTTAATCCACAAGTAGCTAAATTTCACTAATTGGGCTTTCTTAATTTTCATGTATAGAAAGCGTGAATTCTTGGCGTGCTTTGCGAATACTTCAAAAAACTTTGCGTTAAAAGTAGGATTACGCAAAGTTCTTAAAGAGCTGTACTACGAATAAATCCATTTGTTAATTGTAGAAGCCATAATCACTGAGCTTGCTTTCCAAAAAAATATGATTTTGATTTTTGTCAATCTCTCCTAAGTTGAACTAAAATTTAAACGCTTTATTTGCTTTTTTGATTTAAGGCTTATATCTTCGTTTTTAACAGCGCAAGACTATGTAGGTTTAACAACCCGTGTAGTCTTGTTTGTTTTTTATAGGATTAAAGAAAAGAAATAGCGCTATGGCAGAAATTACCTATTACACTAAAGAAGGGTTAGATAAACTTAAAGAAGAATTACATCAGTTAAAGACTGAAGGTAGGGCGGCAATTGCAAAAGCGATAGCTGAGGCCAGGGATAAGGGCGATTTATCGGAAAATGCAGAGTATGATGCAGCTAAGGAAGCTCAAGGTTTGCATGAGGCGAAAATTGCAAAATTGGAAACAGTTTTGGCTAATTCTAGACTGTTAGATGAATCGAAATTAGACTTGTCGAAAGTGTTGGCGCTTTCGATTGTTAAAATAAAAAATGTTAAAAACGGTGCTACCATGACTTATCAGTTAGTAGCAGAAAGTGAAGCTGATTTAAAATCAGGAAAAATTTCTGTAAAATCACCCATTGCTCAAGGTCTGTTGGGTAAATCTGTTGGAGATAAAACTGAAATTCAAGTGCCTGCAGGCAAAATTGAGTTCGAAATTCTGGAAATCTCTAGATAATTACGTTGTACGTAATAAGTAATACGTTTTACGTTTGCATGGTCTACGTATAACGTATTACTTAAAATTAAAAATCATTTTATGGCAAGCATTTTCTCAAAAATAGTAACAGGTGACATTCCTGCGCACAAAGTTGCTGAAACAGCAGATTATTTAGCTTTTTTGGATATTAGTCCGCTAGTTTATGGGCATGTTTTGGTAATTCCTAAAAAAGAAGTGGATTACATTTTTGATTTGGATGATGATTTGTACCAAGGCTTAATGTTGTTTGCCAAAAAGGTTGCCGAAGGGATTAAAAAAGCATTTCCTTGCGATAGAGTGGGAGTAGCTGTAATTGGATTAGAAGTGCCGCATGCTCATGTACATTTAATTCCTATCAACACCATGAATGATATGAACTTCGCTAATCCAAAGCTAAAACTGAGCCAGGAAGAGCTAGCAGAGGTGGCTGCGAAAATAAAGGCGGAACTTTAAATTAAACTCCTAACACAATATTAGCGTCAATATTTAGCTTTTTGCTTATCTCTCTGGCTTTCTTTAATGTTGGCTCACTTTTGCCGGACAAATATTCGCTAACTCTGGAAGGGCTTATATTCAAAAGCTTTGATAGTTTTTCTTGCGTTAAACCCATTTCAAACATTCTTAGGTTAATTACTTCGGCAAGTGTCGGCTGCTTAATTTCATGATGGATTTGTTCGTATTCATAAACCAAATCCGATAATAAATCTAACTCAATAAAGTCTTGATCGTCCTCCGAGGTCTCATTATTCACAACTTTCAGCAATTCCTTAATTCTTTGACAAGTGGCGCTATACTGTTTTTCCGTTTGAATTCCTTTTCTCATATCTCAAATTGTTGAACAATCTTTAATTGTTATATCCGCCGACTTTATCTTACTTCAACTTCTCGTTATTCTTATGCCTTTCCGCATCGCGGATAGATTTTTTTTCCAAATTCTTCGCCAAAGCCTCTTCTAAGTTAATGCCTGTTTGATTGGCTAAACACATCAATACAAAAAGTACATCGGCCATTTCATCTGCTAAATTTATTTCTTCGTCACTTTTCTTAAAAGATTGTTCGCCGTATTGACGGGCCATAATGCGGGCTACTTCGCCAACTTCCTCCATTAAAATAGCAGTGTTGGTGAGCTCGTTGAAATAACGAATTCCAGTGGTGTTGATCCAACGATCTATAATTTGTTGCGCTTCGGTAATAGTCATTTTTGAATGAGTGAATTTTTAATGATCGGGTGATTAGTTTTGAATAATTGGCTGATGAGATGATAGGATAATGAGATAATTGATAGATGAAGCTTCATCGGTTGGTTCTTTGGTGTTCATAAGTATCTTAGGCGGTGGATAAATATTCCTGCTCAATTATTTATACAATATCGGTTCAAAATTAACCACCTGAGACACCTTAGTCCACTTGAGTAGCATGCACATCATAACTAAGATGTTCTTCGGTGTCTTAAGTGGTGTTATACAATTCCTGCTCAATTAGTTATGTAATATCAGTTCAAAATTAACTACCTGAGACACCTTAGTCCACTTGAGTAGCATGCACATCACAACTAAGATGTTCTTCGGTGTCTTAAGTGGTGTTATACAATTCCTGCTCAATTATTTATACAATATCGGTTCAAAATTAACCACCTGAGACACCTTAGTCCACTTGAGTAGCATGCACATCACAACTAAGATGTTCTTGGGTGTCTTACGTGGTGTTATACAATTTCTGCTCGATTATTTATGCAAAGCGGTTTAAAATAGTTTACTCCTTATTCTTGGTATCCATTAAAATAGTTACCGGTCCGTCATTTAGCAAGCTAATTTTCATATCTGCTCCAAAAATGCCGCATTGCACTTCTTTGCCTATCAGGTTGCTCAGTTGCTTTTTCATTTCCTCGTAAAGCGGAATAGCCTTTTCTGGTCGGGCTGCTCTAGTAAAACCTGGTCGGTTACCTTTTTTGGTTGCTGCAAATAAGGTAAACTGGCTGATGAGCAAAATATTGCCGTCAATATCAGCGAGTGATTTATTCATCAAGCCATTTTCATCCCCAAAAACACGCATATTAGCAATTTTTTGTGCCAGCCATTCCAAATCTTCTTGGTTGTCGGCATCTTCAATACCTAATAATACCAAAAAGCCATTAGTAATTTGGCCAGTAATTTCCCCTTCAACTTTGCAGCTAGCCTCTGTTACACGTTGTATTACAGCTCTCATGTTAATTTGCGAGTTTAGATTTTAGAATTACGATTTAGCCCACACCTCATCAATATCGTATGGAGGGCAGGCGCCTTTTTGCGAAGTGACAAAGCCAGCCAATTTTGAGGCAAAATGAAGCGAACTTTCCAATTCCTTGCCCATTAATTTCCTACTTAAAAAAGCGGCCAAGAAACTATCTCCACTGCCAACCGTATCTACAACTTTTACCTTTTCAGCAGCATAGTTGAGCATTTGCGTATGGTCGTAGTAAGTTCCTCCTTCAGCGCCTTTGGTAATCAAAATTTCGGCAATATCAAATTGTTCAATTAACGAGAGTACGATATCTTTTTCAGCGACATGAGTTGTGAACCATTGCCCTAAAATCACAATTTCATTTTCGTTCAACTTCAGCAAATTGGCTTTATCAAGTAACTGCTCAATGGTAGCTTGTTTGTAATGTGGCTCCCTTAAGTTAACGTCGAAAACGTTAAAATTCGACTCCTCCAATAATTCTAGTAAGGTATTTTTGCTTACCTCATTCCTAGCCGATAAGCTCCCGAATATAAAAGCATCATCAGTTGCCGGCTTTATATTTTTATCTGGTGTTATGAAATCCCAAGCTACAGGATAGCTGATGGTGTAAACCATTTCGTTGTTTGCTTTTTCCTCGGCTATTACTTCGCTAGTTGCGTGTTTCGCGTCGGTTTGTATGTTAGCCGTGGGGATGCCTATTGATGAAACGAATGACAGCAATTCCTTTCCCGCTGCATCGGCTCCAACGCTGCTAATGAGCGAAGCATCAATCCCAAGTTTACGTAAATGATAGGCAACATTCATAGGTGCCCCGCCTGCCAAGCGCCCAGTAGGTAAATTATCCCACAAAACCTCGCCATAGCAAATGGCACTTTTAGTTGTAAAAGCGTTATGCTCCATTAAGTTTAGTCTGTTAATATTTCCTGCAGTTCTTTTAGCTCCTCTACTTTTTCGGCAGCGCCTAAATTTTCATAGGCCGACACCAGGTTTCTGATAATGCGCCTTACGATTTCCGCATTGCTGCAGGGCGAGTAAAAGCCAGGTTGAGGTTCCAAATTCAGCTGCCTTAAAAACTGATCAACATCGTGTTTTCCAAAAATAGCTCCTTTGTTAAACGCATTGATATAGAAAAGTACCGCTTGCTCGCGGTCGGGATTACTCTCGTCAATATAGCCCAAAATAAAATGCTGTGGCAAATTAACGCCGTATACAGGAATATCCAATTTTTGAGCGATGGTGGAGTAAATGATGGCCAAGGAAATTTGGTTGCCCTTTTTACTGTCCATCACCTGGTTTAAATACGAATTTTGTGGATCGTGATGGTTTTTCGTGTTGCCGCTAAAACCGTATTGGTTGTAAAACACGTGGTTAATCAGCTTAATTTTTTCTATCGAGCTCATTTCATACTGCAAGCCAACCCATATATCCCGTTTAATATCCTCAATTTGATTAATAATGGCCTGCTCATCCAAATCTGGGTATTGATAACGATTGACAATAAGCGCTCCCTGCAGCAAGTCAAAAGCACCGCTTTGGTACCATAAATTCAAATCTTGTTTTACGTTGGTAAATTGAATTCGATGGATGATATTTTCAATCCGTTCATGCAGCATCGTATCCAACGATTTTTCCCAAGCCGACTCTAAAGAACCGATGGCATCATTTCCATACTCCAAGAGTTTTTCCTGCACATGCAAAAAAATCTCCTCATCAGGATCATCCAAAAGTTTCACTAAAGCATCTATTTCTGCCACATTATTCATGCGCTACACCTTTCTTACAGTTATTGTGTTCTATATTTTTTTGAAAATCAAATCCGCTATTTCATCGCTTTCAGCAGCCCCGCTTTCCGTTTCAATCTTTTTGTTAAGCTCGTTTCATCCTAAAAATCGTCAAAACCTGTTTCATCGCAACAAATGCTTCGACAAGCTCAGCATGACAACTTATTTAAGGAGCTGCATAACAAAAGTATTTACACTTCAATCGGGTTTATTTAACAAAGTAAATGCAAAAAACAAATTAACGCAATTAAGGTTTCTTCCTAAACCAACTAATTTCATTGCGTTTCACTTTGTACTTTAAACTTTCTACTTTTACAACATGGTTCTACAATTTTTCGCCGATTACCTCAAACATCAATTTACCGCAAAAACACGTCATGGAACCCACTCGCCGTTTGTCTATAAACTGGCCGATGAGGTAATTTACGACTTTTCTGAAAAAAATAGCTACAAAGCCATAGAAGCGCAGCGAAAAAAACTTTTGGCTGACCAAAGGCAAATCACCGTAACTGATTTGGGAGCAGGTTCACATCTCAATAAAAACAGAACTAAAAAGGTGGCGCAAATTGCTAAAAACGCATTAAAATCGCCACGTTTGGCACAGTTAATCTATCGCCTAGCAGCAAATCATAAGGCTAACGATTTAATAGAGTTGGGTACTTGCTTGGGCATTACAACTGCCTATTTATCAAAGGCGGCGCCGCAGGCCAATATTTTGACCATTGAAGGCTGTCCGCAAACTGCTGAAGTAGCTTACCAAAACTTTAACGAACTAGGCCTCGATAATATTGAACTGCAAGTAGGCAACTTTAACGATATGCTGCCAAAAGCAATTGACGAGCGCCAACAATTGGATTTTGTTTATATTGATGGCAACCATACCAAAGAAGCTACATTAAATTATTTTGAATGGTGTTTGCCAAAAATAACCGAAAACACTTTGCTAATTTTTGATGATATTTACTGGAGCGAAGGAATGAAAAAAGCTTGGGAGCAAATTAAAAATCATCCGAAAGTTACGGTAACTGTAGACTTATTTTGGATAGGTTTGGTGTATTTCAAAAAAGGCCAGGCCAAAGAGCATTTCAAATTAAAATACTGATGGCATCGAAAGATTTGAGCAAATTTCAGCAACTAAAAGCCCTACAGCATCTAAGCATTAGCGTTTTGGTTGCCATCTGTTGCTTTTTTATTGCTCAAAGTTTTCTGCAAGGCTTCATTAGTCAATTAATGTTTGCATGGATTGTATTTTGCTTGGTGCAAATGGGCATTAGTTGGTTCACTTTTGCTGGTGCTTCTGTGCATCAAACCAAACAGCATGCAGCAATTGAAGATGGTGGTAGGCCCATTATGTTTTTAATTGTTTTACTATCGGCTTTTGGTGGTTTGCTTGCCGTTTTCATCCTCTTGGCTAAAGCTAAAGGTGCCGAAACAAATAGTAGTTGGATTGATGCTTCGCTAAGCATGGGAGGGATGTTTCTAAGTTGGTTTTTACTACATACCATTTACACTTCTCGCTACGCTCATTTGTATTACGATAACCAAAATGGACAACTAGCAAAAGGCTTGCAGTTCCCTAATGATGAAGAACCCAACTTCATCGATTTTGCGTACCACTCGCTGGTAATAGGCATGACTTTCCAAGTTTCCGATATCAATATCACTTCAAAAGCAATGCGAAGGCTTACCCTGGGTCATTCCATTATTTCCTTTATTTTTAATACTTGCATTGTAGCGCTTACCATCAGCGCCATCGCAGGGTTGTTAGGTTAAATTTTATATTATTGAAAATCAATGATTTGTATTTTAAAACTGTATTTTAAGTTTTATAACTGAAAAATAAGTTGATAAGCTGAAAAATACGTTATAACTTTAGTGTTATGGAAGAATTAACTAAAGCAGAAGAACGTATCATGCAGATTTTATGGAAGTTGGAGCGTGCATTTGTGAAAGATATCATTGATGCGCTGGATGATGAGCCCAAACCTCCGTACAATACAATTTCATCTATCGTAAGATTGCTGGAAAAAAAAGGTTATGTGAGCTATAGGGCTTACGGAAAAACCTATGAGTATTTTCCCGCGATTAGCAAAGAGGACTATGCTAAAACTAGCTTTTCAAAATTGTTTGCTGGTTACTTCGATAATTCGCCAAAAAGCTTGCTGTCTTTTATGGTTAAACAAGAAAAACTTAGCGAAGCGGATATAGAAGAACTCAAAGCGCTAATCAACAAAAATACTTAAAATGGATGTGTTAATGTACTTGCTTAAGGTAAGCGCAGGTTTGGTGCTTTTCTTTGCTTTCTATATTTTGTTTCTGCGGAGGCTTACCTTTTTTAGGTTTAACAGGATGTATTTGCTGCTCACGCTACTCTTGAGTTTTCTTATTCCAACACTTAACTTCACGGTTGAGAGAACTGTAATTGTGGAACAGCCCGCTTTTCAGCAAGATGAATTTATTTTGCCCGCTGCCCAAGAGGTTGCAGCCGCACCCGTAGATTCAAATGTTCAGTTATTTCCCGCAGAAAGTAGCTTTAATTGGTTAGCTGCGCTGCCTTACATTTACGTTGCCATCGCAATTTTTACCTTGGGTTTGGCGCTATGGCGTTTAACTGAACTGATTCGCTATACTAAGCACGGCATTAAACTGGCAAATGGCTTAAGGTTAGTTGCTAAAGATAATGGCTTCACCAATTGCTCTTTCTTTAATTATGTTTTTGTTGCCCAAAGCAATTTGACGCCAGCAGAACTAGAGGTATTACTAACGCATGAAAGTGTGCATGCTAACAGGTTACATTCTTTAGATAAATTATTGATGGTGCTTGCTAAATCAGTATTGTGGTTTAATCCAGTGGTATACTTATGGGAACGGGCAATGGAACAGGTACACGAGTACGAAGCAGACGAGTTAACTTCGAGTACGTTTGGCACACATTCTTATGCATCTCTATTACTTCACTTGGCGGTAGAAAATAAGGCTCAATCTGCATTAGTTCATAATTTCGTTAAAAGCCCAATTAAAGATCGTATTAAAATGCTATTCAATTTAAAATCAAATAATATGAAGAAAGTAATTTACTTGCTGGTACTTCCAGTAGTTTTGGTGTTGGTTTGGGGCTTCACGGTTAATGTAGTTGAAATACCTGCAGTGTCAAAAGATAATAATGATCCTGTTATCGGTCAAAAATTGGAAGGCGTGGTTGATAGCATCACTGTGAAATCAAAGTTTGCAGAGCTTATTCATTTTAAAGCTAACGGACAAACTTTCATTATTGAAAAGTTTCCTTTTATCAAGATCAATACGGGAGATAAGTTAACCATCGTTATCAATGGCAAAAGAAATACGATTAAGTTTAAGGATGATAAGAGCCTGATTTTTGAAACGCCGACGTACACCATGTCGCAAGCGTATAATGCAAAAGGTGATTCATTAGTTATGAGACCCAAAGTGGAAAAACATGCGTTTTTGTATGAAGGTAACAAGGCAAGGTATGCAACTAGTAAAATCAGTAAAATAGAAAAAAATAGTAGCGGCTATGTAAACAAGATTTATTTAAACGATGGTACTTACACGCTTATTTTCAATGTCACTGAGCTAAAAACTAAAGCGGTTAATTTTAAAATTGGTGATGAAGCTGAGGTAAAATTTATTGGAGAAAAACTGATTTCAAATCATACCTATTTAAGCAGCAAACTTATTGCGATGTACAGTGTTCCAAAAAATCATGAGTTGATTAATAAGAACTTATACAGTCGCTTTTATTCAAGTGAAGGTTTTCAAAAAGAAAATGGTAAAGATTTTGAACCTAAGATTGATCAATTGGCTTCGAAAGTGCGCATCGTTTCCTTTGCAAAAAAGAAATTGTTCCCTAAAAGAGGCATTACTGATTTGGAGGATGCAGTAATTATGGTTAACGGTGTGAAAATGGAAGCAAAGTCCATCAGGTTGTTTAAAGAGGGAGGAATTAATGCAACGGATGCAGCTGTATATCTGCCAGATGGCAATACAAAAAAATATAGGCTGCTGATGTATAATACTTCCCAAAACACGTTTAGTGGTTACGAATACGCAGTGGCAAAAGATAGAAAATTGGAAAGTGCGATATGCGGTCCTGGTCATGAAGGCCATTTGGAATTTAGTAAGGACATTGCAACTACAAAAATTCCGTACTCAGCTCTCGATTCCGTGAAAGTCAACAAAATACTTAATAACGTGCTACTTAGTGGTAAGGCTAAGATTAAGCTAGAAAAATATGACATACAAGGAAGAGTAATATTTCTTGACCACACTAATAATTTAGTAACTGTTTACTACGGCACTTTGAAGGAAGCAGATAAATTCAAAATCGACGCTGAAGTGATTGAGGTAGATTTGGCAAACAACACTTACAAAACCAAAAATTATTTGAAGTAGCTACAGCTCTCCAGGTCTGTATTTTCGCTCCACATTATTGAGTACATCTTCTTTATAAAATAGCACATCTTTAAATTGTCCTTTGCTGTACATTTCAGCTTGGTCGTTAAAATGTTTAGAATTTGGGTCGCCACTATTTCCGCCAGCTAAAATTGATTTGGCTCTGATTTTTGCCCCAAATTCTACTACACAGACAAAGCTGTTACCGCTGTAACCATATCGCTTGTTGGTGCCAAACTGGTTGCTCCTAAAAGATGGCAACTGCCCCCAAAGTGCAGATCCATAAGGAACAGGAAAGCTTGGTAAAGCGTCGTCATATTTTTCGTTGACTGCACCCGTTAAGCGTTGAAACCTATTGATATCTCCCCAAGGCATTTGCCATTTGCCGAAGCGTTTGGTTAAATCATCAATGGTTGTTTTTAATGGTTGTAGTAGCGTTTCAGCCTTAGCAGTTTTAGCAAATTCAATAGTTTGGGTCACCTGGTCTTTTTGTCCCTGATCAATATAAACAGTTTGTATTGCTCTGCTTAAACGTGGAGCCCACTCCATTGCTAAAGTAGTGGCAATGGAGTTAGCCGCAGAATTGTAGTTCCACTGTTTTAATTCAGCAATTGGCGCTTTCAATTCAGTTTTAAGTACGTTATCTGTTGGAAGTTGATCATAAGCTTTAATCAAAGTAGGAACTAAAACCTCAAATGCGGGCAAATAAGTATCGTAGCCTAAGGTAATCACATCATCTAAGTCGTATTTGTTTGGCCTGTTGAGTAATCTTAATGCAGCAACGCCTCTAAAATTTTCACCATCGGGAGCCATGTACGCTGGATAGCTACTTTTTTTAGGGCTACTTGATCCGGCTGCGGTGAACGGAGTAGAATTGCAGTTTTGTAGCCAACCATTGGAAGGATTGTAGATATGGACACTCTCGCTTACGGGGTGTAAGCCTTGCCAAGCCGTAGCCGAGGTAGTTGCATCTACAGGTAAGCTCCAGTTATATGCAGTATCTCTTTTTGGGATGAAGTTACCATGCCAGTAGGCGATATTTCCTTTTGCATCAGCATAAACAGTATTATTTGAAGCGTTAGCCATCAAATCCATTGCCCTTTGGTACTCTTCAAAGCTTTTAGATTTAGTTCGTATCCAACTTTGAAGTAAACTTTTCGGATTTTGGTTTTGATGCTTTAAACTAATCCATTTGCCATCTCTGTTAGCCATCACAGGGCCGTTATGCGTATAAAAGGTATCAAAAACCTTAGTCTTTAAAGTGCCGTTCTGCAAATACTTAATCTCTATTTTTCTTTTTCCAATGGGATATAGTTTCTTATCGTAGGTGTAATAGTAGGTGTCTTTAAATCGGGTGATTTTTTCCGCATAGGCATCGGCAACATCTACATTGTTGGAAGTATGCATCCATCCACAAAATTCATTAAAACCTTGATAAATAAAGAACTGTCCCCAGGTAACAGCGCCGTAAGTGTTCAGTCCTTCATTACTTTGCATGTGTATTTCAGGTCGGAAATAAAAAGTAGTATGCGGATTGATGTATAGCATCGCGTTGCCGCTTTTACTCATTTTTGGAGCAAAAGCAAATCCATTCGAGCCACTAAACTGGTCTTTCAGCGGCGGGATATAGCCTGTCGGCAAATGTTCATTGGTATAGAAGCTTTTAAGTTCGGCCAATGTTAAATCAGCAGTGCTGATAGCGCCAATACTTCCGTCGGTCCACAAAAATGGATACCAAGGTTTAAATTTAGTAAGCAACTGCGGCTTCACTTTCGGATTTTTATACAGATAGAAGTTGATACCATCTGCATAGGCATCTAATATTTTTTTGAACTGCGGATCTGCATTTTTATAGTCGTTAATTGCCTGTACGCTATCAATCAATAACCGAATTTGCAGGTCGTTGTACAAGCTTTTTTCACCATCAATTTCCGATAGGCGACCGAGTTTTTCAATATAATTCAGTTCAATTCTTTTAAAATCATCTTCACACTGGGCGTATAACATGCCAAAAACGGCATCTGCATCGGTTTGTCCATACACATGAGCTATGCCCCATTTGTCTCTAATAATTTCAATCCGTTGCGCCTGTTTTACCCAGTCGCCAATTTCCTTTGAACTGGGCTGTTGAGCAAATAATTGCAAGGGAAGCAAGAAAAGTAAGACTAGTTTCTTCATTGTTTAATTTAGCTGACATTGACCCCAAATAAGTGACCCACAGCGGCCGTAGTAGCCATAGCTATGGTTCCCCAGAAGCAAATTCTGGCAATAGCTACAGAGATTTTTGCTCCTCCAGCTCTGGCAGCAATAGCTCCAAGTATAGTTAAAAAAATAATCGCAAATCCATATTGAAAATAAATCATTTGTTTCACAGGTGCCAATAAAGCCACCAAGAAAGGTAGCAATGCGCCAGCAGCAAAAGAGGCAAAGGACGCCATCGAAGCTTGGAACGGTTTAGCAGCGGTAATCTCATTGATGCCTAATTCATCCCTAGCGTGTGCTTCCAGTGCATTGTGTGCAGTCAGTTGTTGCGCCACCTCTAAAGCAAGTGCGGGTGTAAGTCCTCTTGTCTCATAAATTTTCGCCAACTCTATCAATTCTTCCTCGGGCATAGTTGCAAGCTCTTTTTTTTCTCGTTCTAAGTCGTGGTTTTCGGTATCTGCCTGCGAACTCACTGATACGTATTCGCCCGCAGCCATTGACAATGCACCGGAAACCAAACCAGCCAACGCGGCTAGCAAAATCGTATTTCTATCTGTAGTAGCCGCCGCTATCCCAATAGCAATACTCGTTGTTGATAAAATGCCATCGTTTGCTCCTAAAACAGATGCCCTTAGCCAACCTACGCGGTTAACAAAATGCTTTTCGAATTGTTGTGCCATAGCTTAAAAAGTTTTGATGAGGTTTAAACCATAAATTTTACTTTGGTAGCTGGGATATAGCTGCAAATTATTGATATTTTGGCGAGTTAGCAATTTTTTGATGTGCGGAAATAGCCAATATGCCGCTTCGGTAGACAAGATGCCAAAACCTGCACCGGCAACCACATCACCAACCCAATGCCTGTCATTAAGTGTGCGATAAACTCCGGTAAAAATGGCAAACGGGTAACCTGATAAGCTGAGCCAAAAATTCTCTTCCTG
Source organism: Pedobacter sp. (assembly GCF_965249885.1). Lineage (GTDB taxonomy): Bacteria > Bacteroidota > Bacteroidia > Sphingobacteriales > Sphingobacteriaceae > Pedobacter. The sequence goes on from NZ_OZ252254.1 coordinate 2,574,533, forward strand.
ATATTCCCTAAACATAAATTGAGCCGAAGCAAACGCGGTAGTGGTGTGTCCAGAGGGAAAAGATTGGTTGTTAGAATTGTCTGGTCTTACCTCATGAATGCTCCTTTTTAACGGTACAACCACAGCAGCAGCTAGCAGGGTAGAAGTGGCATAAATAATAGTCCTATCGGCAAAGTTGTGCCTGCCTTTAATTCCAAAAGCATTTAAGCCATAAACTGCGGCGGCCGGTACGTACTGTGTAAAATTATCTAAGGTGAAATTTTCAGGCTGGTGCTCGTTAATTTCGTATCGTGTTGAACTGTTGAGTTCCTTTAAAGGTTCGTAGGTTAAACTTAAGGTTCCATAGCCCAATAAAACGGCAGGTACAATTAGCTTTTTTGGTTTAAAGCGGTATACGTCGCTTTTATGCTCAACTTTGTTACTGTCGGCGGGGAGCGCTGAAGTTGTTTGAGCCAACAGTGCGTACGGGCAAGTTAGTAAAACAGCTAAGAAAAGGAATTTTCTAATCACATATTAAAGATAGCTGTTTTATGCCCAGCTACAACATCAATCGACTATTTGAAAACATTATAAGTTGTAAGGCGATATCAGCAATACTAACTAGAAAGCCTCTGCAAAACTGATGTAAAAACCACTTTGACGCTCTTCATTCGGTCGTTTTTCTCCTACTCCGTAATCCAAACGTATGCTCAGCCCTTTTTCTGGGTCGAAAAAATATCGGCCACCAATGCCATAATTGGGCTTTAAGTTTTTCAAATTAGCGCTGCTGTTAGCGAAAACCTTTCCGCCGCCGCCAAACACTACTAAGCCCAAACGTTCCATAAATCGGTAGCGTATTTCGGCCTGGGCTGCAAACAGATTCTCATCGCGGTAGCGCCCACCATAATAACCCCTCATAATTTCGTCGTTGCCCAATTGCGGCAGCATGTAAAATGAGGTATTGCCATTACTTTGTACAGTGTAATAAATGCCCTGAACGCCTAGTACAACCTTTTTGCTGAGGCTCCAAAAATTACGTAGGTTAAGCTTAATTTGACTGCCAGTAAAGTTGTCGCCACTAAAAAAATCAGGGGCATATTGGTAACTTATTCTACCGAAAAAGCCTTTTGTAGGATAATTGTTAGAATTACGGGTGTCATAGCTTTGCGATATGCCCAAAAACAATACGCTGCCGCCGTCCTTATCGTAAATTGATGAGTTGGTACTGTAGATGCCGCCAGTTTCTTTGTCAGCAAAATGATGGTTCTCAAAACCTAAGGATAAACCGGTATAGGTATTCTTTGCAACAGCTTTTTCTGCATCAAAAAGCACCTTTGTCATTTGCTGTACTAATCTGTCTTTATCCGCTTCAACAGTACCATTGCCAATCCCATAAAAGTTAAAAGGCATGTCCTTAAACCTAACTTCTCCAATAAAATGAAGGCCGTTTTTTTTAGTCCAAGCATCACCGCGAAGCGTAACATTGTAGGTTCCCGTGGTAGAATAAGAAGCCGCTCCGAAGAAATTAGAACTTCGGTTGGCGACATCGTGTTTGTCTACATAAAAGGAGTAAATGCTTCCTAATCCAAATTCAAATCCAGTTTCTTGCGCATAGCCAAAAACAGGAATAGGCATAAAACTCGCCCTGCGTGTGGTATCTTTTTCGTTAGAAAAAATTCTTTTGATGAATTTGATTTGCGCAAAACCGGCGTTTGCTAAACACATTCCCAAAATAAGTAAAGCGAGTTTTTTCATGAACTGCAAAGTAAATAAAATTAAATGAGAAGATTGAAACCGTTGAGCTAAGAGCGAATAGGTGCATGTTTTGGATGCTTGTAAAGCTGTTTTGTAAAGCTACTTTTACTGATTTCCAAGGATGTAAATTGCTATATTGTGACGCTAAATATTTGTTATGAAAAAGATCTTTTTCCTGTTGTTTGTTTGCTGCTTAGGTTCAATTGTAAAAGCGCAAGTTGCTACCGTAAGCAGCGAAGCCAGCTCGCTACAGCCATATATAAATAGGTATCAGGCAGATAAAAGTATGTTTGCTCGGAAGTACATCATTAAGGTTGGAGAGGAATATTTTTTGAGAATGCAGCGATTTTATACCGATTGGCTGGCGCAACTTAAAGCGGTTACTTTTTCAAGACTTAGTACAAATGAGCGTGTAGATTACCTGCTTTTGAAAAGAGATATCAGTGCTGATCAACGAAACTTAGAAATTTCAAGGAAGGAATTTGATGCAAATAAATACTTGCTTCCTTTCACGGCTGTAATCGTTGATTTTGAACAAAAAAGAAGAATCGGTAATCAACAAGATGGAGCAATTACGGCAAACAATTTTGAAAAACTAATTAATGAAATTAATACTGCATCTAAAACGATAGACAACGGAAAGTTAGCGCTGACCTTCGTTCAAGCAAATTGGGCTAAAGAAACAGTGGATCAGTATGCGATGGCATTTACCGATGCCTTTAAGTTTTATGATGGTTACGATCCGCAGTTTACTAAGGCTACCAAGTCCGTTTACGCTAAGGTGCTTGATGCTATTAAAGTTTATAAAGCGAGTTTGGAAAGGTTACTAAAACAAGCACCGCCAGTCGATGACGGAAGTGGTATTGTGGGCAGGCCAATTGGAAAAGCAGCTTTTGTAAATAGTTTGAAAGATGAAATGATTGCTTATACGCCTGAGCAGATTGCAGCAATTGCGCAAAAGGAATTTGCTTGGTGTGATGCAGAAATGGCGAAGGCTACTCGAGAAATGGGTTTTGGTAACGATTGGAAAGCGGCCTTGGAGAAAGTGAAAAATGCCTACCCGCCGCTAGGGAAACAGCCTGAGTTGGTTTATGAGCTGGCTAACGAAGCGATTGACTTTGTTGAGCGACAGAAATTAATTACAGTTCCTGCGCTGGCTAAAGAAGGTTGGCGCATGCGGATGTTGACACCACAAGAGCAGCGTTTTGCACCTTTCTTTTTGGGAGGCGAATCAGTATTGATTGCTTACCCAACGGAAGATATGAGTGATGAAGAAAAGATGATGACGCTAAGAGGAAATAATCGTCACTTCTCCAGAGCGGTGGTTTTTCATGAGCTAATTCCAGGGCATAACCTTCAATTTTTTATGCAAAACAGATACAAGCCTTATCGCAAGACTTTTGCTACGCCATTTTGGTCGGAGGGCTGGTCCCTATATTGGGAAATGTTGCTGTGGGATAATAATTTTGCTAAAACCCCCGAAGATAAAATTGGCATGTTATTTTGGCGCATGCACCGCTGTGCTAGGATTATTTTCTCTACCAAGTATCATTTGGGCGAGTGGACTCCTAAACAGTGTATCGACTTTTTGGTGCAACGGGTAGGTTTTGAACGTGCCAACGCCGAAGCTGAAGTGCGTAGGTCATTTACCGGCAGTTATGGACCGTTGTATCAAATTGCTTATATGTTAGGTGGATTGCAATTTAGAGCCTTGCATAAAGAATTGGTACAGAGCGGCAAAATGTCCAACATTAATTTCCACGACCGTATATTAAAAGAAAATTGCATGCCTGTAGAAATGGTTAGGGCATTGTTGCTGAACCATGCACTTACTGAAAACTATAGTGCTAATTGGAAGTTTGCGGGAGACGTGAAATAACGAGCTATTGGTTTTGGGTTAAGCTTTGCCCTCTCTCCCGATAAATCGGGATCTCTCCCTGAGGGAGAGAGTAGCGAGTAGTGTAGCCTTCTTCCAGATCGATGGTTGGAATGATAAGCTTTTTTAACGATTTCCGATATTTTCGTTTAGTTAGTTGATTCCCCTCTCTCCCGATAAATCGGGATCTCTCCCGGGGGAGAGAGTAGCATGATGCCTAAGCGACTTTATAAGTTCTCTCCCTTTGGGAGAGATGCCCTTTAGGGCAGAGAGGGGGAAAAAATCAAAAGAATTACCTCAACTGCCAACTAAACCGGATGGTAGTGAAAAGCCCGCAAGCGAGCGCAACGAGTGCGGACTTGTAACGTACAGCCGGACTTTCGGCTAATAGCACCACCACCATTGCTTTTCAAAAAAACTAGAGCGCTGATTTAGCAAACAACAAAAGAAATAGTAGCCGATAAAAAATCTCGAATAAAAATTAATATTCTGCTTGCATACTAAAAATCAATTGTATAAATTTGTTATGCAAGCATAGTAATTAATGAAACAAAAAGAAACGGTAGATTATTTTTTGAAAGTGGTTTGGCAAAATGTTTCCAACACTTACAATCAAATTGCGTCGGGCTTTGGTATTACACAAGCTATTGGCTATGTGTTGATCAATATCGAGGCTGATGGCACGGCGGTTTCTGCCTTGGCCGCACTGTTGGGTGTGAAGGCTACCAGTTTGTCGCGGATGCTAAACAATATGGAGGAAACGGGGTTGATTTATAGAGAAACCTCGGAGGGCGACAAGCGTTCGGTAAAGGTGTTTTTAACGCCATTTGGGGTAGAAAAAAGAAAGCAAGCCAGAGATGTTGTGATTTCGTTTAACGAATACCTTAACACTAAATTAAGTGTGAGGGAAAAAGAACAGCTGATTGCCACTTTAGAAAAAATTAACCAATTAACCTTGGCTTATGCGCCATCAAAAAAATAGTATGAACAGAAGCATTAAGAAAGTAGCGGTTTTAGGTTCGGGAATTATGGGTTCACGTATTGCCTGCCATTTTGCCAATATTGGGGTTGAAGTACTGTTGTTAGATATTGCAGCAAAAGCACCTGAAGGAGCCGAGCAAAAGCCTTATGACAAAAATAAAATTGTAAATGATGCACTGCAAGCTGCGGTGAAAAGCAATCCTTCGCCTATATATTCAAAAACGGTAGTGCAAAAAATTAGCACCGGTAATTTTGAGGATGATATGCCAAAAATTGCCACCTGTGATTGGGTAATTGAAGTAGTAGTAGAGAATTTGGATATCAAGAAAAAGGTGTTTGAGCAGGTAGAACAGTTCCGTAAACCGGGTACTTTAATTACCTCTAATACTTCGGGTATTCCCATCCATTTAATGGCAGAAGGACGCAGCGAAGATTTTAAAGCGAATTTTTGCGGAACGCACTTTTTTAATCCGCCACGCTATTTAAGGTTGTTGGAAATTATCCCTACGCCACACACTAAGCCAGACGTAGTTGATTTTTTAATGCACTATGGTGATAAGTTTTTGGGAAAAACTACCGTGTTGTGTAAAGATACGCCGGCTTTTATTGCCAATAGGGTTGGAGTTTATTCCATCATGGCGTTGCTGCATTCGGTTGAGAAACTGGATTTGACCGTTGAAGAGGTGGATAAGTTTACTGGGCCAGCATTGGGTAGGCCAAAATCGGCTACTTTCCGTACATCGGATGTGGTGGGTTTAGATACCATGATTAAAGTAGCGAAAGGCTTGTACGATAATGTGCCTGATGATAAAGCGCATGATTTGTTCAAACTGCCTGCTTACGTTGAAAAAATGGCCGAGAACAACTGGTTAGGCGATAAAACTAAGCAAGGTTTCTATAAAAAAATTAAAAATGCAGAAGGCAAGAGCGAAATTTTGGCGCTTGACCTGAAAACGTTAGAATATCAACCACAGCAGAAAGTAAAATCGGCAACGCTTGAAATGACGAAGAGCATTGAAAAGGTAGCCGACAGAATGAAAGTTTTTGCTACAGGTAAAGATAAAGCTGGCGAATTGTTCCGCACTTCTTTCTTTGGTTTGTTTGAGTACGTATCTGATCGTATTCCTGAAATTGCCGATGAGCTTTACAAGATAGACGATGCCATGCGTGCCGGTTTTGGCTGGGAACTTGGTCCTTTTGAAGTATGGGATGCTGTTGGCGTAGCCGATGCCATTGAGGGAATGAAAAAGTATGGCAATGAACCGGCAGCTTGGGTAACTGAAATGCTATCGGCAGGACATACTTCGTTTTATAAAGTTGAAGACGGCATTAAGAAGTATTACGATATTCCATCAAAAAGCTATAAGGAAATTCCGGGCACAGCCGATTTTATTGTCCTAGAAAATTTAAAAGCTAGCGGAAAAGTGCTGTACAAAAATGCTGGTGCATCAATTATTGATTTAGGTGATGGTATTTTGAATGTGGAATTCCACTCGAAGATGAATACCATTGGTGGTGATACGCTAACGGCAATTAACAAAGCGATTGATATGGCGGAGAAAGATTACCGTGGCGTGGTGATTGGTAATGATGGCGCTAATTTTTCTGCTGGAGCTAACGTGGGCATGATTTTTATGATGGCCGTGGAGCAGGAGTGGGACGAGTTGAATATGGCTGTGAAGATGTTCCAAAATACTTCTATGCGTATCCGTTATTCATCTATACCAGTAGTAGTTGCTCCACATAATTTAACACTGGGCGGCGGTTGCGAGTTTAGTTTGCATGCCGATCACGTACAGCTTAGTGCTGAAACTTACATGGGCTTAGTGGAGTTTGGTGTTGGTGTTATTCCAGGCGGTGGTGGTACCAAGGAGTTTGCATTAAGAGCTGCTGATGAATACAAGGATGATCAGATTGTTCAAAATACGCTGAAAGATAGATTTTTAACTATCGGTATGGCAAAAGTTTCTACGTCGGCAGTGGAGGCGTTTGAATTGGGTTATCTGCAAAAAGATAAATACTCGATTAGCATGAACCGTAGTCGTTTAATTGCTGATGCTAAAGCCAAAGCTATTGAATTGGCTGAAGCTGGTTACACTAAACCAGTGCAGCGCAAAAATATCAGGGTATTGGGCAAGCAAGGTTTGGGTATTGTTTACGCAGGTGCAAATAGCATGTACGCCGGAAACTATATTTCGGAACATGATAAAAAAATCTCAGAGAAATTGGGTTGGGTAATGTGCGGCGGCGATTTGTCGGCGCCAACGGAAGTTACGGAACAGTATCTGTTGGATTTGGAACGTGAGGCCTTTTTATCGCTATGCGGAGAAAGAAAAACTTTAGAGCGGATACAAAGTATAGTGACGAAAGGGAAGCCGTTGAGGAATTAAATAGGAGTATCGAGATATGAGTATCGAGTATCAAGAATTGATACGGATTGTCTCCAATATGAATTGAAAGAACTGATAGAAGGCTGGTGCAGGTAGTTTAATACTTGATGCTCGCCGGTAAGAATATTAATAAGCTTGTACAGGTGCTTGATACTTGATACTCGCTACTCAATACTAAAAAAATGAATGAAGCATACATAATAGCAGGATTGCGCACCGCTGTAGGAAAAGCGCCTCGTGGTGTATTTCGTTTTACAAGAGCTGATGATTTAGCCGCCGATGTAATTAAGCAATTGGTGGCGTCTATTCCTAATTTGGATAAGGAGCAGATAGACGATGTCATTGTTGGAAATGCTACTCCAGAAGCAGAACAAGGCCTAAATGTTGGTCGTATGATTAGCTTAATGGGCTTGGATACCGATAAGGTGCCTGGGGTTACGGTAAATAGGTACTGTGCATCAGGTTTGGAAGCCATTGCCACAGCGGTAGCTAAAATTAAAGCCGGCATGGCCGATTGTATTATTGCGGGTGGAGTGGAGGTAATGTCGGGAATGCCTTTTGGAGGATGGAAATTAGTGCCCAATCCGGACGTGGCAAAGAACAATCCAGATTGGTACTGGGGCATGGGCTTAACAGCAGAAGCGGTGGCAAAGGAATATCAAGTAAGCAGAGAAGACCAAGATGAATTTGCCTTTCAGTCGCACATGAAAGCTATTGAGGCTATTAAAAATGGTCATTTGAAAGCTGGTGTAGCACCAATCACGGTGAATGAGACTTATTTGGATGAGCAGTTGAAGAAGAAAACAAAATCATATGTAGTAGATACCGATGAGGGACCAAGAGCTGATACCACTCTGGAGCGTTTGGCAAAGTTAAAACCTGTTTTTGCAGCAACCGGTTGCATTACTGCAGGGAACTCTTCCCAAACTTCTGATGGCGCTGCTTTTGTTTTAGTGGTTTCGGAGAAGAAAATGAAAGAGTTAGGAGTGGAGCCTATCGCTCGTTTGGTGAGCTACGGCGTTGCTGGCGTTCCTCCACGTATTATGGGAATTGGCCCAATTGAGGCGATTCCAAAAGCTTTGAAGATGGCAGGAATGGAGCAAAATCAAATCGACCTAATCGAGTTGAATGAGGCTTTTGCTTCTCAATCTTTAGCTATCATCAGAACTTTAGGTTTGGATCAGAGCAAGATTAATGTGAACGGTGGTGCAATTGCTTTAGGCCATCCACTAGGTTGTACAGGTGCTAAACTATCAGTGCAGCTTTTTAATGAAGCTAAGCGCAGGAATAGCAAATATGGCATGGTAACAATGTGCGTAGGTACTGGTCAAGGTGCCGCAGGGATTTTTGAAGTTTACTAGTACCGAGATATGAGTATCAAGTATCAAGAAATAGCAAAACGCAGTTACGCATTTTAAATTAAACACATGTGATTAGAGTAATTGCAAGTCAAGTCTCGATACCAGATACTCATTACTTGATAATTAAAACTTATGCACAACTTCAAAGATTTAAAAGTTTGGCAAAAAGCTATGGATTTAGCCGTTGAGGTTTATAGAGCGATGTCTCTATTACCGAATGATGAAAAATTTGGTCTAGTGTCCCAGATAAAAAGATGTACAATTTCAATATCATCAAATATTGCCGAGGGAGCGGGTAGAAATACAGATTTACAGTTCAAACATTTTTTAAATATTAGTCAAGGTTCTGCTTTCGAACTTGAAACCCAATTAATTATTTCAAATAGGTTAGGTTTGATAAGTGATGAACTTGCGAAAAGTCTACTGGAACAAACAACAGAAATTCAAAAGATGATATATGCCTTAGGGCGAAAATTAACGAATTAATTAATTTGAGGATATCAAGTTAAGCAAGCTACATCTTGATACTTGATACTCACTACTTGATACTAAATTATGAGCAAAACAATCAAAGGCGGAGAATTCTTAATTAAAGAAACCTCCTATCACGATGTATTTATTCCGGAAGAATTTGATGAAGAGCAGCAAATGATTGCGCAAACCTGTCGCGATTTTTTAGCAGCTGAAGTTTATCCGAATCTCGAAAAACTGGATAGCCACGAAGACCCGGAGCTGATGCCTAACCTTTTGACTAAAGCTGGAGAATTAGGGATTTTGGGTGTTTCCGTGCCTGAGGAGTACGGAGGCTTCGGCAAAAACTTCAACACATCAATGTTAGTGGCCGATGTAGTAGGAGCGGGGCATTCATTTGCCGTGGCTTTATCAGCACATACTGGTATTGGAACCTTGCCAATTTTATACTACGGTAACGAAGAACAAAAAGCGAAATATATTCCAAAGTTAGGTACAGGAGAATGGAAGGCAGCATATTGTTTAACTGAACCAAATTCAGGCTCTGATGCCAACTCTGGAAAAACCAAAGCTAAGTTGAGCGAGGATGGTAAGCACTATATTATTAACGGGCAAAAAATGTGGATCACCAATGGTGGATTTGCAGATATCTTTATCGTTTTTGCAAAAATTGACGATGACGAAAACCTAACTGCATTTATTGTAGAACGTGATTTTGGTGGCATTACCATGAACCCAGAAGAACATAAAATGGGAATCAAGGGCTCGTCAACACGCCAAATATTCTTCAACGACTGCATGGTTCCGGTTGAAAACATGCTTAGCGATCGTCAGAATGGATTTAAAATTGCAGTTAATATCCTGAATATTGGTCGTATCAAGCTTTCTGCGGCTGCAATTGGGGCTTCTAAAGCAACCATTAACACAGCCGTAAATTATGCAAATGAACGTCAACAGTTTGGCAGATCCATTTCAAAATATGGTGCTATACGCTACAAAATAGCTGAAATGGCATCAAAAGTTTATGCAGTTGATGCGGCTAACTATCGTGCTGGACAAAATATTGATGATACCTACGATGCAATGGTTGCCGATGGAATGGAACCAGCAAAAGCAAAGTTGAAATCTGTAGAGCAGTTTGCCGTGGAGTGTGCAATTTTAAAGGTGTGGGGTTCAGAAGCCTTAGACTATGTAGTTGACGAAGGCGTACAAATTTATGGAGGTATGGGCTTCAGTGCAGATGCGCCAATGGACAGAGCTTATCGCGATGCTCGTATCAACCGTATTTTCGAAGGAACAAATGAAATTAACCGCTTGCTAACGGTAGATATGATGTTGAAACGTGCCATGAAAGGTGAGTTGGATTTAATGGGGCCCGCAACAGCAGTCGCAAATGAATTAATGGCTATCCCTGATTTTGGAGAGGAAGACGATACCCTTTTTGCAGCAGAAAAGAAAATATTACAGAACTTGAAAAAAGCAACTTTGATGGTAGCTGGAGCTGCTGTACAAAAATTGATGATGAGCTTAAGCAAAGAGCAAGAGATTCTGATGAATATTGCCGATATGGCAAGTTATGTTTATGTTGCTGAATCAGCTTTGCTGCGTACTGAAAAATTGGTAAGTATGAGAGGAGAGGAAGCTTGCCAAGGGCAGTTGGATTTGACACGCATTTATTTTGTAGAAGCAGTAGATGGCGTGGCAAAAGCAGGTAAAGAAGCACTTTGGGCTTTTGGTGAGGGAGATGAACTTCGCATGATGTTGGTAGGTTTACGTAGGTTTACGAAAATGGAGCCGTTTAATGTAAAACAAGCTCGTCAGAATGTAGCAGCGCAGATTATTGAAGCAAACAAGTATATATTCTAGGTATTAGTGGCTAGGTATTAGGAGTTAGTACTAAGGTTTGAATTGTGAATGTTCAGACTTTAGGTATTAGGAGTTAGTACTAAGGTTTGAATTGTGAGTGTTCAGGCTTTAGGTATTAGTGACTAGGTATTAGGAGTTAGTATTAAGGTTTAAGGTCTGAAAGATTATTTCTTTGCCTTAAACCTTTTTGTTTTCAATAAATCTCACCCTAACCCCTAACCCCTAACCCCTAACCCCTAACCCCTAACTCCTAACTCCTAACTCCTAACTCCTAACCCCTAATGCTAACTGTTAAATTTGGTTAAAAATTGTAGCAACGGCTTTAAAAGTTTATTTTTGCTGAATGAAGTTAAAAACTAGGCTTTTACTGGTGCTTACAGCGGTTGTTGTTGTGCTTGGTTCGTGTAGTAAGGATAAATTCGATGAGGCAGAACAGGCAAAATTAGATGATGCAGCCATTGTAGAGTTTGTAACTAAGAATAATATTCCAGCTATTAGACACTCTTCGGGTTTATACTATCAGATTATCACCGCCGGAACAGGAGCTAGTGTTACTGCCGCTTCTACGGTTGGCGTTAGTTATACAGGGAAGCTGCTTGACGGAACACAATTCGATAAGTCTACTTCCACCGTAACTTTTCCATTAACAGGTGTAATTCAAGGTTGGACCATCGGCGTTCCTTTAATAAAAGTTGGAGGGCGTATTAGACTTATTATTCCTTCCGGATTAGGCTATGGCAATAATTCACCAAGTCCATCTATTCCAAAAAATTCAGTTTTAGATTTTACTATCGATTTGCTTCAAGCACAATAAAATATAAATGCGTAAAATAACCATATACTTAGCCGCACTATTTAGTGCAATCGTTTTTCTAAGTTCTTGTGAAAAAGAATATGAAACTATAGAACAGGTAGATAACCAGAATATTGCTGCCTATAAAAAAGCAAATAGCTCACTGTCTTTTACTGATATAGACGGCTATAGTTATAGTATTGCCAATCCAGGAACTGGTGCCGATTTGAAGAGTTCTGATTCTGTCTATTATTCGTATGCATTCAAATCAACTAATGGAACAGTTTATAGTCAAACAAGTAATTTGATGATACCAGGAACACTTTTAGGTTATATTGACCGATTTGATATAGGTGGAAGGGCCTTTGTGTTCAAGCCTGTCAGAGAAGTGTTCTCAAAACTAAAAAGAGGTGGTAAGGCAGTTTTGTTATTGCCTTCGAGAATGGCGTTTGGAAAGAATGGTTTATCAACCTTCGGCATCGGATCTAATGAAACCATAGTTGTTGAGCTAGCGCTTTATACCTATGCGAAGAGGCACGAGGTGGATGCTTACGAAATTCCAGAATTTATAAGTAAAAATAACCTGACATTTACTAATGATCTTACTACAGGTATAAGATATAATGTTATCACTCCGGGAACAGGAACCGATTTAGTAGGGCCTAAGACAACATTTGTTTGTAACTACACTGGTAGATTTTTAGACGGCACTGTATTCGAACAAAGAGACGCCATTACATTCAGACTTGAAGAATTAATTAAAGGGTGGGGGATTTTATCTGGCAGGGTGTCTGCGGGAGGTAAAATCAGGATATTATTGCCATCACACCTCGCTTATGGATCTAATCCTCTCGACTTCGATATCGAAATAACTAGCGTTACTAAAGACTAATAGAAGTCCCGAGAAATCGGGACTTTTTTATTGAAGTGCTTTTTTGTAGGTATCTAATGCTCGCTTTCTAGCAAAATCATGTTCTACAATGGGCATTGGAGCAATTGCCTTTTTATATTCTGGCGCCCATTTAAAAACGTATTCCATCTTCGGATCAAATTTTTTGAGCTGTAGTTCTGGATTGAAGACACGGAAATATGGAGCGGCGTCATTTCCGCTACCACAGGCCCATTGCCAACCACCAATGTTACTGGCCTGCTCGTAATCCAAGAGTTTCTCTGCAAAATAAGCTTCGCCCAAACGCCAGTCAATAAGCAGGTGCTTACATAAAAAGCTTGCTACTACCATCCGCACCCGATTGTGCATAAATCCAGTTTCATTCAGTTGGCGCATGCCCGCATCCACCAGAGGATAGCCGGTTTCTCCCTTGCACCAACGTTCAAATTCTTTTTCGTTGTTTTTCCATTGGATCCGGTCATAGTCGGGTTTAAAAGCTTTAGTTACGGTGTGAGGAAAATGCCAAAGAATCATCATATAAAACTCTCGCCAGGCCAGTTCTGAAACCCACTTGTCTGCTTTCTGCGCCAAAGCCTCAGTCACTACTTGTCTGATGCTTACCGTTCCAAAACGCAAGTGAATACCAATACGAGTAGTAGCATTTTTCGCAGGGAAGTCTCTATCATTTTCGTAACCTTTAAGGTGTGATTTAAAATTTGACGATGGAAATTTGACATCGCTCGCTTGAAAACCTATGCTAGCAAGTGAAGGAAATTGAATAGACTTGGTTTGGTATAAGTTTTTAAAATACTTTTCTGTGGGATATGATTTGAGGTAAAAATCGTTCAGCTTTTGTGACCATTGCCTGTAATATGGCGTAAAAACAGTGTAAGGTGTGCCATCCGCTTTCTGCACTTCATCTTTTTCAAAAATCACCTGGTCCTTAAAAGTGTAAAAAGATGCATTTTCTTTTTTTAGCAGCTTGGCTATATCCTCATCACGCTGTTTTGCGTAAGGCTCATAATCATGGTTAGTAAACACCTTACTTACTTGGTATTCTTTTAATATTTCTTTCCAAGCATTTTCGGGGTTATCATGTTTAATTAAAATAGATGAACCCAGCTTGGTGAGCTGCTCATTGATTTCATTCAGCTGCTGGTAAATAAAATCAACCCTGGCATCTTTTTTATTGGTCAGCTTATCAAGAATTTCCTTGTCAAAAATGAAGAGCAACAGCACAGGTTTTTCAGCTTTTAAAGCGTGATAAAGTGCAGCGTTGTCGGCTAGTCTTAAATCTCTTCTCAGCCAACAAATGTTAATAGGAGTTTCACTATTTTTTGTGCTCATATATTGTTTCTAAGGTTTCTTTCAAGTCCAAATATCTAAATTGAAATCCAGTATTTAATATTTTTTGAGCGGAAGTGTTGCTGCTAAGTAGCGGTAGTATACTCATTTCGCCAAGTATGGCTTTAAGTACAAATTTTGGAACATTAATTGGCCAAATTGGTTTGTGCAATACTTTGCCTAATACCTGAGTGAAAGTTTTGTTAGTGGCCGGAGACGGCGCTGAACCGTTGTAAGCATCAAACATTTGATGATCTTCCACCGCTTTAACGAACATATTCACTAAATCATCAATATGAATCCAAGGAAGCCATTGCTTTCCTGAGCCTAAAGCGGCACCAACTAACATGTTAATTGGTTTAGCCATGGTAGGCAAGGCGCCGCCTTTTGAGCTTAACACTATGCCAATTCGGATTTTAACCACTCTAATGCCTAGGGCAATACCTTGGTCGGCCGCTTTTTCCCAAGCTACACAGCAGTCTGCTAAAAAGCCAGTTCCCGGCAAGCTATCTTCATCTAAAATCTCATCTGCACGATCTCCATAGTAACCAACTGCTGATGCCGATATGTAATGTTTTACAGCAGCGTTAGTGGACTTGATAGCGTTGAATATCAATTCAGCAGATTTTACCCTACTGTCAATAATTTGCTGTTTTCGTTGCGCTGTCCAAGGTTGATCTGCTATGCCTTCCCCGGTTAGATTGATTATGGTATCTATGCCTTCAAAAGCTTTTTCATCAATTGTTTGTTGGTAAACATCCCAGTTGTAAAGTTGCACATTCTTTACCTGTTTTTTTGCTGTGTTTCGAACCAACAGGTTAATCTGGTAACCCTTGTTGAGCAATTGGGCAATGAGCTGTTCGCCAACCAAACCGGTGGCGCCCGCAAGTAGAATTTTTTTCGCCATAGTTTACAAACCCTAAGATATGTATTTGGTTTGTGATGGCTATTTTTTTACATGGTTTTGAAAAAAATTGACAATAGCAGGATTTGCAGATTGTGGGTAGCCGTGTCCACCTGAGTGAATGAAAAGTAATACATCATTACCATTTTTACCTTCGTATTTGGTGATATTGCTGTCTAATTTCACGCCTTCCGTAGCACAACCGTTAATTTTAAGCACAGCATTGTAGGTCAGTTTTTGCATGAACGGTTTAACCAAAGGATCATTTTCGCCCATTAAATGCAAGGCCGGCTTTGGCGTAAGTGCACTTATTAGTTTACCCGCGGCAGTTGCTGTTGGTGCAAACGCAGCAAATTCATTGGCACGGGTAGCCCAAAGTAAATAAGTAAAACCGCCTCCATTAGAATGTCCGGTGGCATAAATGCGGTTAGCGTCTATTTTATAAGTTTTCTTTAAAGTCGCCAACATCGCATCAAAAAACTGCAAATCTCTGTTGTTATTAGTTTGATCATTCATCACCCAGCCGCTTTTTTTGCCTTCTGGATCGGTAAGCATGCCTGGCGTATTTAAACCTTGCGGAAAAACGAGAATGGCTTCAGGCCAAAGCTGGTCAAAACGGTGGGTTTTATACATATTTAGGCTGGTGCCACCATGGCCATGAAACGCAAATACCAATGGCATTGCTTTACTGTTCGCATTTACTGGAATGTAAACAAGCGCTTTTCGGGTTTGGCCATCAATTGTCCACTCTAGGGTTTTTAAGGTTTCTTGAGCAAATCCTGCGGTTGTAACGGCGAACCACAAAAGCAATGAGGTGGCAAATTTTAGGGCAAGGTGTTGTTTCATAAATTGATAGATAGTGTTTGCCAAGTAAAGTTTAATTGCAATGTGGCAAAAAATAAACAATGCCAAGCAGAAAACGTTACTTTTATAAGCGCCTTAAAAATTATGAAGAAAGTTTTAATTACTCGTCGTATTAGCGATAATGCAGTTAATTTGATTAAAGAAGCAGGCTATGAGGTTACTGTTTATGCAGAGTCAAAGGACCTTACCCAGCAACAGCTCATTGAAATGTGTGAGGGTCATTGTGGCTTGTTGAGCGTCGGTCCAAATCAACTCGATGCTAACTTTTTTAAGTCTTGCCCACAAATTAAAGCCGTTGCTTTAATGAGTGTAGGATATGATAAGGTAGATATTGCAGCAGCTACTAAATTTGACGTTCCAATAAGCAACACGCCTGACGTGCTAAACGAAGCTACGGCAGATATCGCTTTTTTATTAATGTTATCGGTTGCTAGAAAAACATTTTACATGCACAAAACTATTGAGCGTGGCGAGTGGACTTTCTTCGACCCGTTGAAAAACCTTGGGCAAGAAATTTACGGCAAAACGTTAGGTGTTTTTGGTTTGGGAAGAATTGGATTTGAAATGGCTAAAAAGGCAAAGTACGCTTACGGAATGAACATCATTTATCATAATAGGAATAAAAATGCTAAAGCTGAAAAACAGCTAAAAGCCCAATATGTGTCCTTTGATGAATTATTGGAGCAAAGTGATGTGTTAAGTGTGCATGCTAATTTGAGTGATGAAACCAAAGGGATTTTCAATAGAAGTGCTTTTGAAAAAATGAGACCTAATGCCATTTTTATTAATGCTGCTCGCGGTGCTATCCACAATGAGAATGACTTAATCAAAGCCTTACAAGATCAGACGATTTGGGGTGCTGGTTTAGATGTTACTAATCCGGAGCCTATGAAAAAAGACAATCCTTTGTTGCAAATGGAAAATGTTTGTGTGTTGCCACATATTGGTTCTGCTACAGAAGAGACAAGAGAGAAAATGGCTATAATGGCCGCTGAAAATGTAGTTGCGGCATTAAAAGGCGAGCAGATGCCGCAAATTATCGATCCCGGCTTCTATCTCGATAAATAATAATGGCCGCTGAGTAAATTCGGCAACATATTTTCAGTAACTCGAATGTAAATGTTAGCGTTTGTTAAAAATAATAAATGCTATTTTTAAAAATTCTATTTTTATTTCATGATAGTTGCTATAAAAAATGAACATTTAGCAGTTGAGTTTTCTACTAAAGGTGCCGAGTTGCAGCGTGTGGTTGGTATTGACAGTGAGGTGAACTACATGTGGAGTGGCGATGCTAATTTTTGGGCCAAATTTAGCCCAGTACTTTTTCCTATTGTTGGCGCTTTAAAAAATGATAGCTACAACTATCAAGATAAAACCTATCACTTGCTAAGACATGGCTTTGCCAGAGATATGGAATTTTCACATGAAATTACAGGTACAAATACAGTCACCTTCAAGCTGAGTCATACTGAAGAAACACTCGCAAAATATCCTTTCAAGTTTGAGCTAAACATCAGCTATCACTTACACGGCGCCAGTTTAAAATGCACTTATCAGGTGATGAATTTGGATGCCAAAACAATGCTGTTTTCCATTGGTGGGCATCCAGCGTTTGCTGCTCCATTAAATAACCAAGGCATTTACACCGACTATTATTTGCAGTTTAACAACGATGATGAATTAACTTATCATCACATCGTATCAAATTTAATTGCCGATGAAACGACTACCGTTGAGTTGAAAGATAAGATTTTGCCGCTACAACACGAGCTTTTTTATGGAGATGCGCTGGTATTCAAAAATCTTAAGAGCAATCAAATTCGGTTACTAAATACTAAAAATTATAACGGCCTTAATTTCCATTTTGAAGGCTTTCCGTATTTTGGGATATGGGCTGCGATTGATGCCGATTTTGTTTGCTTAGAGCCTTGGTGTGGCGTAGCCGATAGCGTTAATCATAACGGAAATTTAGAAGAGAAAGAAGGGATAGAACAATTAGAGCCAGAAAACATGTGGGAACGTAGTTGGGAGATTTGCTGTTTTTAGATTCTATGTAAGCAGTAGCCCTAAAACTTATCTGTTTTTTATCATTAACCATTTTAATCCGTGAACAGCAGAAGAAATTTCCTCAAGCAAGCGAGTTTATTATCTGGAGCGGCGATGTTATCAAATCTACTTCCAGAGGCCATACAAAGAGCATTGGCAATTAACCCAAACCTAGGGACAACCTTTTACGACGCTGAGCATATCGTGTTTTTAATGCAGGAAAACCGATCTTTTGATCATATGTTCGGAACGTTACGTGGCGTGAGGGGTTTTAATGATCCGTATCCTCATTCGTTACCTAATAAAGATAAAGTTTGGTTGCAGCGTGATGCTAAAGGAAATGCTTACACCCCATTTCATCTCGATTTAAATAAAACAAAGATAACTTGGCAAGGTGGTTTAGCTCATTCCTGGCCTGATCAAATTGCAGCCAGGAATAATGGTAAATATGACAAATGGGTGCCAGTCAAATCTGCCATGTCTTTAGGTTATTACCAGAGAGAGGATTTGCCTTTTTATTATGCCCTAGCTGATTCATTTACTGTTTGTGACCATTATTTTTGTTCTTCTTTAACAGGAACTACCCCAAATAGACTGTTTTTTTGGACGGGTAATGTTAGGCCCAATCCGAAAGATAAATCGCTCAGACCGGTGGTGAATAACAATCAAGCCGAGTCGCATACCAATACATTTGTTGATTGGTCTACATTTCCTGAACTTTTGCAAGATAACGGAGTAGATTGGAGAGTTTATCAGAATGAGATCTGGACAGCTAAACTTCCAACAGAAATAGATGATTGGCTGGGTAATTACGGTGATAACGCACTGGAATACGTCAAAAGGCACCAAGTGAAACTATCAGCATATTTTAGAAAAAACGGTGATAAAACTGCTAATCCAAGTTTAAGTGCGGAAGAGGTTCTGGAAAGATATCATAAGCTGAGTGACAAAGAGAAGGAATTAATCGATAGGGCTTTTACTACCAATGTTAATGCTCCTGACTATTTAGATTTAACCAAATTGCCCGTTGTTTCGCCACATGATGGAACAGTTGATTTGGTAGATGTGCCGAAGGGTGATATATTTTATCAGTTCCGTAAAGATGTGAATGAAGGAAAGCTGCCGACAGTTTCATGGTTGGTGGCACCACAGCGTTTTTCGGATCATACAAGTTCGCCACTGTATGGGACTTGGTACGTTTCAGAGGCCTTAAATATCCTAACTCAAAATCCTGAAGTTTGGAAGAAAACCATTTTCATTGTGAACTATGATGAGAATGATGGCTATTTTGACCATATTCCGCCTTTTGTTCCTCCAAAACCAAATACTACGGCGCAGGGTAAGGTTTCCGCTGGGATCAACATCTCTTCAGATTACGAAAGTGATGAAGAAAGTCCAATTGGCTTGGGCTATCGCGTTCCCATGATTGTGGCTTCACCTTGGAGCCGAGGTGGTTATGTCAATTCTCAAATTTTTGATCATACCAGCACATTGATGTTTTTGGAAAAGTTCATACATCATAAAACTGGAAAGGCGTTAAAAAGTGAACAAATCAGTAGTTGGAGAAGAGCCGTTTGCGGTGATCTTACATCGGCATTTAGGCCTTATAACGGGGAGAAAATCGACGGTCCGTCATTGCTAGAAAGAGATAAGGTAATTAGAAAGATCCAGCAAGTTCGCGACAATCCAAAGCAGGAACGGCCACATCCGTTGAAAGAGAACGAGATCATTAAGGTTAATCAGCAACATGCTTTTCAACTGCAGTCATCGGTCTTAATGCCCAAACAAGAATTGGGAACTAAACCTGCGTGTGCGTTACCTTATCATTTATTGGTTGATGCTGTTGTGGCACAAGACAAAAAAAACGTGACGTTGGAATTTGCTGTTACCGATAAAAGTGTTGGTACTCCTTTTAAAGTAACCGCATTAAATGCGTACCATGGCGAGCTGGGTGCCAACTGGAATATGGCTGTAAAAACTAACGACAGCCTTAAATACAGTTGGAATATCAGTGCTTTCGAACGGGCGCATTATGAATTGCAAGTGCATGGACCTAATGGATTTTACCGTAGGTTTAGTGGTAGTGCCGCCGATCCCAAATTAGCGGTGAAATGCATTTTTGAAGAGCACGGAAATTCGAAAGTTAATTCTGGTAACATAAAGTTGTTGTTGAAAAATACTGGAAGTAAGCCTTTAGAAGTGCTAATTCAGGATGAAGTATATAAAGCCAACACGAAAACAATCAAAATTGAGCGTTTTACTGAAAAAGCTGTACTGTTAAATTTGCAAAAGCATCACCATTGGTATAACTTCTTGCTTACCGTAGCTGGTTCGAAAGGCTACCAAAGGATGTATGCAGGCCACGTGGAAACCGAAAAAGATAGTACGACCGATCCGTACATGGGAGGCGAGTTATAGCTTTAAATGCTTTTTATTTAAATATTTTGTTTTAGCATAGGGGTGGAGTAATTTCTTGTTGTCTCATTTTTAAAGACAACGCAAATGAGAAATTTACAACACAACAAAACATTATTGACAGGCATTAAGCAAGCTGCATTTACGCTGCTTACTTTCGTTTCCCTTAATGCAATTGCTCAGGATTCAAGAACATTCAAAACTCATGTCGGATTAATTTATCCGCTGAGCACTAACGGCACTAGCGCCGCTTTAGATACTAACGATTTATCTATCCACTTGATCGCTGGTGTTTCTTCTGTTGAACGCGGCAGCGCCTTTGCTGGGTTTTCGAATATAGTGCGAAACGAAACAAGAGGTGCTCTATTTGCTGGCTTTGCTAATCATGTGGGTAAACAGGTTAGTGGCGGTTTATTTGCTGGTTTTTTGAATACGTCTCAATCGGCGAATGGATTACAGTTTTCAGGCTTCGCTAATTTATCCAAGGGTAATGTGACAGGAGCGCAGTTGGCTGGATTTTTAAATACTACTTCGTTTGATATGGAGGGCTTACAAGTCGCTGGATTTGCTAATATCGTTCGTAATATCAACGGAACACAGCTCGCAGGTTTTTCTAATATCGCACAAAATATTTCGGCTTCGCAATTTGCAGGGTTTATCAATATAGCCAAAGACGTAAAAGGTAGTCAATTCGCAGGGTTCATTAATGTCGCTAAAAAAGTAAAAGGAGCTCAAATTGCAGGTTTTATTAATGTTGCTGAAAGTAGTGATTGCCCAATTGGAATCATTAACATAATCAAAAATGGGGAGAAAAGCATAGCCACAACCATTGACGAAACTCAAACTACCATGTTCACTTTTAGATCGGGTGGAAAATACCTTTACGGGATTGTTGGAGTAGGTTATAATTGGAAAAACGTCGATGAAGTGTACGCCTTTGAGGCGGGTTTTGGCGCACATTTCTATCAATCAAAACATTTTAGGTTAAATGTAGAATTAACTCAAGCTGCCCTAGAAGACTTTAAGGATGGCGAGTATTGTAAAAGTACACTAAGGTTATTGCCTGCAGTAAAAATTGCTCCTTGGCTTGAATTTTTTGGCGGGCCTTCCATCAACTTCGTAAGTACTAATACCGCCGAAGGTTTAGCGTTACACCCGGCAAATGACGGTTTGGTATTGCACACTTGGCAAAATCGCTCGTCTGATTATAGGCAGTCGTTGCACATTGGTTATCACGGTGGTCTTCAAATCGTTTTTTAGTAAATTATAAACACACTATATAATGAAACAATTTCTTTTCATTGGATTACTTTTGGT
Organism: Pedobacter sp.; assembly: GCF_965249885.1. Taxonomy (GTDB): domain Bacteria; phylum Bacteroidota; class Bacteroidia; order Sphingobacteriales; family Sphingobacteriaceae; genus Pedobacter. The sequence continues at coordinate 2,595,784 of NZ_OZ252254.1, forward strand.
TGTTGGCCTATCCGCCTGTAAAAAAGATCGCATTACAGCTAATGGCAACATCATTACCGAGCATCGTGATCTCGGTGCCTTTAACGGTATTCGGTCAAGCGGCTCAACACCTGTAAAAGTTTTTTACGGCGACGAATTTAAGGTGCTAGTAAAGGGTTCAAGCAATTTGATTCCGTATTTCGAAACCAGAGTAGTTGGCACTACCCTGTATTTAGGATTCGAAAATATCAACATTAGCAGGGATGATATTGAAGTAGAAGTCACTTTGCCTGCTATTCAAAAAATTGAGCTGAGTGGTAGCGGCGATGTAAATATTATTAATACATTCCCGGTTTTACAAAATTTGGCGGTGAGATTAAGTGGGTCGGGTAAAGTTGAAGCATTAAGTTCAATGGCGGTAGTTCAGGCGCACATCACTATTTCAGGTTCGGGCAATGTAAACTTAGAACCGTTGAGTGCTTTGGAAGCTGATTTAACCATTTCGGGTAGCGGTAATGCTAAACTTCAAGTGCAGCAACAACTAAAGGCAACAATTAGCGGCAGCGGCAAAGTGTACTATCGTGGTAACCCTAGCTTACAACAAGAAATAAGCGGTTCTGGCAAAGTCATTAAATTCTAAAGTGTCGTAAGCTGTGATATAGTTTTGGGAAATAGCACATCGTTAAATATTTAAGAATTATGACCTCGGATCAAATTCAGTCCTTACGAAGCTTTTTCAGCCTTGGAAAGTTACTTTGTAAAAATTTACTTAAACCAAAAATTAACCTTTTGTTAGTGCTAAAAACCTTGGCTTTGATATTAATGGCGCTAATGGTAGTTCAGCTCCTATTTGCGCAGTCCCATCAATCTCATATACAGCACCCGTTGTTCTTCTTGCATAGGACGGCAGATCCTATCACAGTTTTTTATCAGCTCAACTTAAATGAAGATGGGAATATCAATGAAAAACGCCCCATAAAAGCAAGTGTAATTAAGCACAACGAAACGGGAGCGGCAGTTGCAGTATCAGCCATTAGCGGAAAAATAAATTATGGTATAGTAAGCAAAAGTTTGGGTAATGGCGTTTTCGAGGTACGTTTGACCGAATATCATCAGTTAGCCATGTATCTTCAAAAAGGTGCTGATAGTAAACAGTATCAACTTTATATTAAAGACGGAGGCAAAAAACTATTATTAAAACGTGTTTTTGTGAAAATGGTAGGCGGAAAATCGGGACCTGCAAAAGCTAGATATATTGATTTGTTTACGATCTATACCGAGGATGGCGCACAAATTTTAAAACGCATTCATTTAATAACTGATTCATAACTACATTCCTAATACTCTAATTTCCGCTTACTTTATTCCAAGTTAAATGACCAATTGTGCAGCTAAAAACAAACCAATATATTTGACCCACCTTAACGTGAATAATACCTCACAAACATATAATGATCTTGCTTTTGAACAGCTTTTTAAAACACATTATAAAGCTTTGCACGCTTATGCCAATTTATTGGTAAGAGATGTCGATATCGCCGAAGAGGTTGTGCAGTCATTGTTTTTGAAGCTTTGGGAAAAACGGAGCCTATTAGAAGCACACACATCAATTAAAGCATACCTGTATAAATGTGTGTATCATGATAGTTTGAATTTGTTAAAGCATGAACAAGTAAAGGCAAAATACCAAGATTTTACTTTACATAGCATGAATGCACTGCAAGAGGCGGCATCTGGAAAAGTGGAGTTCTCCGAGCTGCAAAAAGAATTACAGCTAGCTATGCAGCTATTACCTCAGCAGTGTAGATTGATATTTCAGATGAGCCGTTTTGAAGAGTTGAAATATAGAGAAATTGCTGACCGGTTGAGGATTTCCGTAAAAACGGTAGAAAACCAAATGGGTAAAGCGCTTAAAATACTTCGGGTAAAATTAGCTGATTTTTTAGTGTTGTTAATGTTGGGGCTAATGAGTCACAACGACTTTTTAAATTAAGCAGACGATATGAAAGACGAATTATTGATCAAGTTTTTGCTTAAAGAAACTTCTAATGAAGAAAAGGAAGCAGTACAGTCGTGGATAGCCGTTAATAGTGAAAATGAAAAATATTATCAGCAATTTGAGCGCATTTGGAACGAGAGTGCAGCTTTGGCTCAACAATCAGACGTGGATGAAGAACTAGCTTGGCAAAAATTTAAGCAACGTATAAATGGAAATAAAGCTGCAGTCAAGAAAATGCCAATTAGTAGCTATTGGTTACGTATAGCAGCTGTGTTTATGCTGTGCATAGGCGCTTGGCTAAGCTATCAACACTGGTTTGGTGTTACAATGTTAAGTAGTAAGCAGTTGGTGTTGCAGCATCAATTGCCAGATGGCAGTGAACTTACATTGAACAAAAACACTAATATCAGCTATGCCGGAAACTTTAAAACTAACCGTAAGTTGGAAATCAAAAACGGCGAGGTTTTTTTTAGTGTTGCTCATGATCGCTCGCATCCATTTACCATTAAAATTGATGATGTGGAAGTTAGGGTAGTTGGTACCTCTTTCAATGTTAAGAAATTCCATGATGGCGTGGAGGTAATTGTTGAAACAGGTATAGTGAGCGTAAGCAAAAAGGGTCAGCAATTGAAGCTTACTAAAGGAGAAAGTGTATTGCTAATAGCAAAGGAGGGCGAGTTTAAAAAAGTACGCACTCAAGATGAACTATATAATTATTACCGCACCGGTGTTTTTGAAGCTAATAATACGCCACTAGATAAGTTGGTTTCAATTTTAGGAGAAGCTTATAATGAAGAAATCATTTTAAGTGATGACATTAAAAACGAGAAGATTTTTACCACCTTGCCTTTAAAATATGCGCTCGATCAAAACCTACATCGCATTTGTGAAACTTTAGATTTAAAAATGCAGCGTAACCAAGGTAAAATTTGGTTGTCTAAAAAGTAGAGATGAAAAATAAACTAATTTTATTGCTGCTTCTTACAGGTTTTTTTGCTTCGGGACAAACTTCCATAAATTATAATCAAAGTAATTTGGCTAAGCGAGTTACTTTAAATCTAAGATCTCAAAAAGTTAGCGATGTTTTAAAGCAAGTTGCAAAAGCTGGAAACTTTTATTTTACCTACAATGGAGCCTTGTTTGGTCAAGATAGTTTGGTGAACGTTAATGTACGTAATAAGCCAATTAGGGATTTGCTTGATGAATTATTTAATGGTACGGTTGATTATAAGGAGAATGAAGAATATATCATTTTAAGATACGCAGTGAACCATTGCACTATTGACGCAGAAAGTATTGTAACTGCTGAGAATTTATATAGTATTACCGGAAGGGTGGTGGATACAAAGACGGGTAAGTACCTCAAAAATGCTAGTGTTTACGAGAAACGACTGCTTCAATCGGCATTAACCGATGAAGAAGGTTTTTTTAGTTTGAAATTCAAAGGCAACCACACGGCTATTATTTTAACAGCTAGTAAAGAAACCTATCGCGATACTTCCATCATTTTTTTATCTAGTATTGATGTAAAGCCACAAGCTTACGATGATCCAGATAAGGAGAAAGGGACTTTTGTAGCCAACCTGTTAGATAATATAAAAATCAGTAGGTGGCTTACCTCATCAAAGCAGCGTATTCAAAACATAAACATTCCTAATTTCCTGGCAAGTATGCCTGTTCAGGCTTCTTTTACCCCGGGCTTGAGCTCACGGGGCAGCATGAGCGGAAACGTAGTGAATAAGTTTTCGTTGAATTTAATAGGTGGATATACCGCGGGTGTTAATGGAGCGGAAATAGCAGGGGTTTTTAATCTAAATAAGGCAAATGTACGGTATTTACAAATGGCTGGTGTACTTAATGCAATAGGTGGAAACACAGAAGGTGCGCAAGTAGCAGGCGTAGTGAATATGGTTGCACAAAATGCTAATGGTTTACAGGTGTCTGGACTTTATAACCAAGTAGTGGGCAAGGCTAATGGTATCCAGATATCAACAATTAATTATGTGAACGGCTTAACCGAGGGAATGCAGATTTCCGGGGTTGGAAACTTTGTAAATAACGAAATACACGGAATCCAAATTGCCGGTGCAGCTAATATAGCTAAATCAACAGTGCATGGATTTCAATTATCTGGGGTCAGCAACATTACCTTTGCTGATTTGAAGGGAGTACAACTTTCTGGTGTGGTCAATTACGCAAAACACAATAAAGGTTTTCAGTTGGGGCTAGTCAATCTCGCTGATACTTCTTCCGGGTTTAGTTTGGGTTTAATTAATTTGATAAGGAATGGCTATCATAAAATCAGTATATCTACTAATGACTTAATTAATGCCAATATCGCCTTTAAAGGCGGTAATGCCAAACTTTACACCATACTACTGTTAGGTAAAAACTTAGTGAAAGATAAAAACATTGAAACCGTTGGACTGGGTTTTGGGCATGATTTCTTCCCCGGTAAAACAATATCGTTTTCAACCGAGTTAACATCGCAGTACTTGCACTTAGGCCGTTGGGATTATGCCAATTTGCTTAATAAATTTCAGTTAAATGTACAGCTAAAATTGGCTGGCAGCTTTAGTATTTACGGCGGCCCAAGCCTCAACTATTATATCACCGATGCTCCATTCGGACATGTTAGCGCCAAAGGTTATAGTAGTAATATTGTTCCTTCTAACGCCAAAGTTATTGGCAAATACAACGGTTGGCTCGGCTTTATACTTGGTGTAAATATTTTCTGACGTATAAGTACTGAAATCTTCAGTCTTTATACTCGTTTTGGCCTATTTTTCAGTGTTTCATTTTATCATAGTGTATAATATTTTTAAATTGTGTTAAGCATTTGAGTTTAGAAAAATGAATTAAAAATGCCGTCCGCTTAATAATTAACGCTTGGGCTCTCAACTCTAGTTTATTCTTGTAAACACAGGTGCTGTAGGTTTAATGCATTTGCATTTAGTGACTTTGTTTAACATGTCCTAGGCTTTTTGCGTGATTTTAATGCTCCTTGTTCTGTTGCGCTTTCATTAAGTGTAGATGCCGTACAATTTAATTACATGTTATGGCAACTTCTTTATTACCCTTCCGCTGGGCTGTGTCCTTATGTTTATTTTTTTTGATGTTTAATGTAGTTGCGCAAGATATCAGTCGCTACACTGTTACCAAGCCAACGATAACCTATGGAGGCTTGACCTCTGCAACTTTTCCAACGCTAACCGGTAACACTAACGAAGGCTACTACAACGGAAGCGGTGGGGCGGGTATTCCTATAGGATTTGATTTTTGGTATATGGGTACTAAGTACACTACTTTTGCTATTAGTACCAATGGTTGGCTTACCCTAGGGCAGGGCATAAGTAATGCGCTGCCAACTAATAGCCTTGCAGCTAATAGACCGGTGATTGCTCCATTTTGGGATGATTTAAGGATACAACCAGGAATACTTACTGTTTTACTGGCTGGAGATATTAGTTACAACTTGTCAGGGCCAGAAGGCGATAGGCTGTTGACTGTACAATGGCGAGATATGGAGTGGACAGCTTCCGCTACATCAAGGCTGTCGTTTCAGGCAAAGCTCCATGAGAAAAATGGCGTTATCTTATTTAGTTATGCCCGTATTAACGATAATGCGCCGCCCAATGGTGCGGGAGCCTCTATAGGAATATCTGGCGGTACCAACCAATTTGCGTCCATTACAATGGCATCACCTAACAGCGCTTCAACAGTGAGGTATGATGTAGAAAATACGGTTAACCTAGTTAAACCAACTACGGATGATAGCTTTAATTTTGCTAGCATAGTAGCGCCACCTACAACATTGTCATTTAGTGCCGCAGGCCCGGCGCAGTTAACATTGAACTGGGCAGATATTGCTGCCGATAATATTGGTTACGTCATTTACCGTTCGCTCTCGGCATCAGCCGGATTTCAGCAGATAGGCAATGTTTTAGGAGGGAACGCAACTAGTTTTACCGACACCGGCTTATCGCCGAATACAAGGTACTACTATAAAGTTTTTGCACTTAGGGAAGCCTTGAGTACTGCACTGGAAGGAAATGCTATTACTGCGATTTGTCCGCAAACTTATCCTACAGGAATTTTGGTTAACTACAGGTTTAATAGTAATGCAAACGATGAACTTGCGGTTAACAATGGGCAATTTAATGGCGGTACTGCAACATTTGTTAATGATAGGTTTGGGAACGCCAACAGGGCTTACAGCTTAAATGGAACCACCAATTACATGTCCACAAGTAATTCATACAGTTCTCCAGCCGCATTTACTGTGTCTTGTTGGTTTAAAACTACCACAACCGAAGGCGGTAAGCTGATCAGCTTCGGCGATGCGCAAACCGGCAGCAGCTCGGCACATGACCGCCATATTTACATGGTTCCTAATGGCCGATTATATTTTGGAGTGTATCCCAGTGCGGTTAGAACAATAAATTCTACCACTTCTTTTAACGATGGGAATTGGCATCATGTAGTGGGCATACTTTCTGCTTCAGGTATGTTTTTATATGTGGACGGTACGTTATTAGCCAGTAATGCCAATGTGACAACAGCACAATCGTATACTGGTTATTGGCGTATAGGCTACGATAGAATGGATAATTCCTGGACTGACTGGCCGTCTGGTGCACGTACCCAAGCCTACTTTAATGGAGCTATTGATGACGTGGTGATTTATAACCGTGGTTTATCTGCTGCAGAAGTTGCCAATCTTTATCAACCTACTTTTGTAGCAACTACAACTGCGCCAATTTGTGCCGGTTATACCTTCAATTTAAATGCTCCATTGGTAGCTGGTGCAAGTTATTCTTGGTCTGGTCCGAATGGGTTTACCTCAGTGCAGCAAAATCCCTCTGGAATCGAACTTAATGCGAACACAATTGGCGTTTATACGCTAACCTTAACGGTTCCGGGTGGTTGTAGCACAATAACTGCCGCTGTAAGGGTTAGTCCCTTGCAAACAGATATGGGACTTTGGGCAGGCCGAAAAGATACCGACTGGAATAACCAGGCCAATTGGTGCGGGTTGGCGATTCCAACCAATGTGGTAAATGTGACCATCCCAGCTACTGGGCCAACGTATAACCCGGTAATCGCTTCAGCTGTCAACACAGCTAATCTAACGGTGCAATCAGGACGCAGCTTAACAGTAAATAATGGTGGAAACCTGCGGATTTCAGGCGCATTAAATAGCGTTAATGCCATTAATTCTACCGCCGGTAAGGTCACATTTAATGGATCAGTACCGCAAACTGTTCCGGCAAATGTTTTTGCTTCAAATACCGTCAAAGATATGGAGTTTAGCAATTCAGCAGGCGTGACTTTAAATGGAAGTTTGCGCATTACTGGCTTGCTCACCGCAAGTGCTGGCGCATTTAATTCGAACGGATTTTTAACTTTAGCTTCTGTCGAAACGTCTACGGCTAGTGTTGCTCCGGTAGCATCGGGCGCCTCTATTCAAGGTCAGGTGAGAGTGGAGCGTTTCTTAAAAGGTGGCAGTATTAACCCCTACCGTACTAGTCGGATGCTGTCGTCTCCTGTTTATGATAACACAAGTACATTTATTAACGTAAACACCGAAGGCAACCGAAGCGCTAAGTTTGCTCAGCTTATTGATGATATTATTATATCTGGCGCTGGTGGAAGTGCTGCGGGATTTGATGTAACTACAAGCGGAGAGGCTAGTGCGTGGACATACAGTTCTGGTTTTGTGCCAATTCCAAATATTAACACCGCGGTAAATGCAGGAAAGGGTATGTACGTTTATTTTAGGGGAAACAGGGAAAATTTTGCGCAAAAAACAAATGTTCCCTATGTTAATCCGGAAAATACAGTGGTGAGTTTTGATGGAATACTAAACCAAGGGGATATCAGCGTAACACTACCTGTTGGCGCCCATTTAGTTGGTAATCCTTATGCGTCTGCTATCGATTGGGATTCTAGCAATTGGGGTGCAGATCGCGTTAATGTTAATAATGCCATTTGGATATGGAATCCGGCAACTAGAAGTTACGCCACCTATGCCAACGGTGTGGGCTTGCTAGGTGGCAGCAGGCACATACAATCAGGACAATCGTTTTTTGTACAAACCTCCGCTGCCGGATCAATTAAATTTAAAGAAAGCATCAAAGCGCTGTTAGCCAGCCAGCCGGCACTCATTATGTCATCAAATGTTAAAACAGAAGAATTGGTCTTGTCAGATGGCGCAGCGGTTCAATCGACCAACCAGTTGCTCCGAATAAAGTTTAAACCTTTGGCATCGTTTGGTGAAGATGAGACCGTTTTAGTTTTTAAAGATGGTGCCAATGCTGCTTTTACCGCTGAGGATGCGCTTCATCTGGATGGGGAGGTGGTTAACTTATCATCTTTAATAGGCACTCGTAAAGTAGCTATTAATTTTATGCCACTCCCTGCGTCGTCTACCGAAATTCCCTTACATGTTGCAGTTGCTAATGCGGGGAATTATCTTTTCGATTTTAATGTGAGTGAATATAGTGCATCCCATCAAATCAAATTGAAAGATAGTTATTTGCAGACTGTCACAATGATTAGTGCCGGGCAAATCTATCACTTTAATGTAGATAAAAATATTCCAGCTACTCATGGTGCCGGCAGATTTAGTATCGTGATAGAACCCCCCACGGTACTGCCTTTGCTAATTAACGGCTTTAATGGCACTGCAAAAGCAACAGGTATTTGGCTTAATTGGTCTTTGGAGACATTTCAGCCAACTTCGAAAGTAAAACTATATAGAATAAATTCAGCGGAAGATGAAATCCAGTTGTTTGAAGGCAATGCTAGCCACCGACAATCCTTTCTAGATGTAGCGCCAATGGCGGGAAAAAATTACTACAAATTAGTTTTGTTGGATGCGGATGGACGGGTGCACCAAACCGAGTTTGCGGTAGTCGATTTTGGTGTAGGAAATACGTCAATGGTGAGCGCTTATCCAAACCCGGTAAGCGATCGACTTTATGTTAAAGCCCCTAATTTAAGCGGCGAATTTTTGATTAATTTATTAGATGTTTCTGGCAAATATGTAAAGCATACGACTGCCCTTGACAAGTTGCTTAGTGAAGGAATCTACCTAGATGTTTTAGGTTTACCAAATGGAATTTATTTTTTAAATATAGTGGATGCAAAAGATGGAAAAATCATATCCATCCAAAAAATAATTAAACGGTAAATTGGGAATAAACAACGTTTAGGCTGTTCAAACACAAATATTTGGATTGAATGTGTGTATTTAATTGCTCAATTTGTAGAATTAATTCCAGTTGTTTTTACTGGGGTATTCGGCTGAAGTTTTAAAAATAGTAGTTGTATAACCATATAGGCCATATTATCGTTTATGGCTTGGGAATTGCCTTTTTGTTTAGCGATGAAAAGACAGTTCCCATTTTTTTTAGCTGCATCTACCTTTTTTGTTTTGCTTTTTAACTTCAGTGTTAACGCTCAGGTTTATACTGCAACTGATTATTATTACAACAATTTTGATGGTGGTCAGCTTGGCAGTGGAATTACTTCCATTGGTGGTAGTGCCGGCCTTTCTATATCTTCTAATTCTACAAATAATTTAGCTACTGCCAGCGGTTACTGTTTGCAAAGCTCGGGTAATAATGTACCATCTGCTTATCAATTTTCTTTCATTGGCAACAATACCAATTTAGATAATGAGAATTTTGGTTGGGAGTGGACTTTTATCTACAAAAATAGCACTAATACGGCTGACAAATCGGACGTAATCACTACCGGGCAAAATAGTTGGAAATATTGGTTTTTGTCTACAGGCAGTTTTTCCAATCCAAATACGGGTTACTACTTAACACAAGATGGATCTAATTTAGCGTTAAGGTGGAGATATGATAATGATCCTTGGGGCAATAGATATAACCAATTGATAAATTTCAATATGTCTTCGTTGGGTACTGGATGGGAGAATAAAACCTACGCCATCAGGGTACAACGGATAAAAAGGCAGGGGCAGTTTGTATGGCACTTATTTGTTGATGAATATACCGCCACGGTTAAAGAAGCTACTACAGACAGAGGCGATGCTTACCACGGCACGTTAAATACCTACGCTAATTCTGGGCTACACATCAACTCAACTACTGCTGGACGCTTTAAATTCGATGAAATTAAAATGTATAGCATGAAGCTTCAGGTTTATGGAGCAAATGCTGCAGCTAATGGAATCAGTAATCCGCTTTATGCCAACCAACAAAATGCGATAATTTATGGCCTTCAGTTTCAAACCAGAGGGTATTTCGATATCTATCAATTTAAAGTAGATTTAACAGGGAATATTACGTCCATTATCGATAGGAACACCGTTAAAATCAATAAATCTATAGATGGTGTATTTGGAAATGCTGATGATACCTTCTTGGTAACGCTGGCTTCAGGCAACGTTTTTGACTCGGCTATACAGTATTATGGCAGCGCAAGTAGTCCTTTCGCTCGCTTCTGGTCTTTGGGTGCAGCTGACGGCTCAACGTTAACCGCTGGTTATTTGTTTCTAAGCGCTAACGTTCTAGCTAATCCAAATTTTAACAATAGCTTTGCAGTAACGGGAGTTTCGCTTCTTCAAGGGGCAAGCAATTCGGATAATTACACTAATACTTCTGGAACGGTGAGCAATTCAGCCGCCACACCATCGGCCTCTGGCAAAATTTACGATTGGATAGGCGGTACAAACTCATGGTCAACTGCATCCAATTGGAGCCTCGCAGATAATACTACGCCATCTACTGCTCCCACTGGTAACGATTTTGTACGTATCGGTGTAAACAAAAGTTTTACTCAAATGCCAACCATTTCAGCTAGCGCTGCGGTAGGTAATCTTACTATTGGCGGTGCTAATGGCAATGCACCTGCAATTACCATAAATTCAGGTGTTACGCTTACGGTAAACGGAGGCTTCGTTAATTCGAGAGCTTCTTCCATTAAGGGGACTGGCAATTTGGTTTTAGTTGGCAATTGGACTTCTAGTGGTGGAAAAATCAATTTAACTGATGAAGGTGTTTTGCTGCAGTTTAACAGTGCTAACGATCAAACTATAAAAGACGAAGGCTCTGATAGTGGAAATGGAGTCGTTTTCGGTAATGTTACTTTCACTGGCGGTGCCACTAAAACGCTTACAGGTCCGGGGAAATTCGCCGTTGCAGTTGAGAAATTTCTTACAATGGGTGCCAATACCACTCTACAAAGCAATGGTTTACTTACTTTAAAGTCAAATGCAAATGGTTCAGCTTCCATTGCGGCAATTCCTTCCAACGCTTCAATTAGAGGCTCAGTTACCGTTGAAAAATATATCCAAGGTGGAAATAAAAATATGTGGAGAACCAATAGGTTGCTTTCTTCTCCTGTATATGATAATACAAGCAGCTTTACCAATGCAAATGTTGATGGCGGCCGCAAATATAGCTTTACTCAGTTTATTGATGATATGTTGATAACCGGTGTTGGCGGTGCTGCTAACGGCTTTGATGTAAATTCAACTAACGAGACCAGTGCATGGACTTACATTGGTGCTTTTACGCCAATTCCTAATATTAATACTTCTTTGAACGTGGGCAGGGGCGCATTCATTTATTATAGAGGAGACAGAACTAATGCTACTGGAAAGTTTACTGCGCCATACGTAGATGCAGAGTCCTTAGTGATGACGTTTCAAGGAACCTTGACGCAGCAAAGCGTTACCGTTCCATTAACTGGCACCAATTTGTTGGGCAACCCATATGCTGCTACTATCGACTGGCTAGCGGTTACAAAAACAGCAAATGTTGGTAGTGTAATCAAGATTTGGAATCCAAAAAATAGACAATATTCAGTATTTAATGGTGAATATGGTATAAATGATGGAAGTAGATACATCGGTTCTGGTCAGGCATTTTTTGTTCAGTTGACAAATTCCTCTTCGGGTTCGGTCACTTTCACGGAAGCTTCGAAAGTTAGTGCGGTAAATCAATCATCGGCGACATTTAACAAGCTGATGGCCGTGGAGCCGAGCAATTTGGGCGTTGTTACTATGGAAGGTGGGGACAATCCAGTTTATGTTGAGCCAGCTACAAAAATGAGGGTGCAATTATCCAGAGACAATACGGAGAATGGTGATGAGACACTGATAATTTTAAGAAGGGGAGAGCTTGCAACTGTTGCTGGTTTTGATGTTGAGAGATCTGGTGGGGAAGCGGTGTTTTTATCTAGCCTTTCTGCTGAAGGTAAAAAAATGGCTATAAATTATATGCCGCACATTTCAGAAATATCATCATTTAAGTTAGGAGTAGATGCGTCCAATAATGGCAGCTATACTTTCTCTTTTAACTTAGAGGATATGCCAATTGGCTATGAAGCAAAACTGAAAGATAACTATTTGAATAATATCACCGATATCGTAGAAGGTTTCGAATATAATTTTACGGTTGATAGGTCTAAATCGGCCAGCTTTGGAAACGGCAGGTTCGAAGTTCTTTTAACTCCAGTTACTACTTTGCCTGTAGTAATCTCTAATTTTTCTGGTGTTAAAAAAAGTGAAGGTGCGCTGTTAAGCTGGAAAACCTCTTCAGAAATCAATAATGATCACTTTGAAATTTTAAGAGCTGATGATACACAGCAATATGTTAGCATTGGTAAAGTGATGCCTAATACCTCTGGTAATTATAATTTCTTAGACAAATCGCCTGTGGCTGGGAATAACTATTATAAATTAGTACAGGTTGACCTTGACGGTAAGGCCAATACTTACAAAGAGCGTGTTGCTATTAAATTTGATTTAGACAAAACCACAGGCAACGAAGTTGTCGTATATCCAACGCTAGTACAATCTACATTTACTTTAAAATATAACGGAAGTTTAACTTCTAACAACTACCTAATTAACATAACTGATGCAAGCGGTAAAGAAGTGTACAGTGTCAAAGCAGGTAAAGATGAAATCATCAACGGTGCGAAAGGTGAGCTTTCGATGGTTCCTCCCGGCGTTTATTTTGTCACTTTGGTAGACACTGTTACAAGTAAAAAATTAGGGGCAAAAAAACTCATTAGAAAATAAAAAGAGTTGTTAATGGCGTTTAAGCTCCTAAGGCTAGTTCGAGAAATTGATTCTGTTGTTTAACATTATTTCAGAAAATTTTTAGTTCATGAAATAAAAAGTACTCTTTTTGCGTTTAAATGCGGTTTTGTAAAAAAAATCTGTTTATAACCATTTCTAGGTATTGTTTTAATTGCGTAATTTTTCGATTTTAGCCAAATTATTTGATTTCCAGAACTATAGGTTTTGAAGAAATCATTTAAAGAAAGAGAGCTAAACAGGATTATATGCAAATTTTTACTAAGGTAAAAACCCTTTTATTATTATTTTTTTTATTGGCAAGTGTTACGAGTGCTTTTGCCCAAGTAACAATTACACAGCCAACAGGTGGGGTAGGGATTTCAACAGACAAAGCGGTTGGGGGTACCGCTGCTGGCTATACCGCAATCGGCGATATTATCATTGCTGAACAAAATAATGCAGCTTTTCAAGCTGGTACCGACCAAAAGATCTATTTGGTGCCCTCACAAGCACATTGGCAAATTGAGCCCGGTGTAGGTACGGTCAATTTTAGTGGTACTAATATTACTGCTGCATCTATTCTAGTGCAGAGCGGGTTGATAACCGTAACATATTCTGTAACTGGTACTACTGCGAAAGATAACATCATTACCATCTCAGGAATTTCAGTACAATCAACCACCACGTTAAACGAAGCAACAGCTGCCACCTTGAGGCGCAGTACGGCGGCAGGTCCTAATAATGGCACTATCTCTGGCTTTGTGAACAATACTGTAGTAGCAAACTTATCAGAAGTTGCGGGTACCTACTCACAACTACAGGTTTTATTTCCGGGTGAAACTGCCGCTCCAGGAACTATTTCAGGTAAAACTGGTACGCCAACCAATAGAAACTCGGGTACGCAATTCGCGGTTACTGTAAACGCTGTTGATGCATATTTTAACAGAATTACCACCAATAATAATACCGTGCAGATTACCTCTAGTGATGTAAATGCAGTATTGCCTGCGAACAATACTTTAGCATCAGGAACTAGAAATTTTAACGTTACTCTTCGTACGTTAGGAAGTGCTACGGTAAGCGCTACCAATGTAACGCTTGGTTCGCCGGCCAATGCAAGCAGTAGCGTAAGTGTTGTTACTGGTCCTTTTGCTAGGCTTCAGCTGCTTTTGCCTGGCGAAACTGCTGCTCCAGGGACAGCAACCGGTAAATCTGGTGTCCCAACAGGACTTGTAGCTGGCACACCTATCAATGTAACAGTTAATGCTGTGGATGCTGGATGGAATGTAGTTAATACCGTTACAGATGAAATACGCTTAACAACTACTGATGCCAATGCCACACTGCCAGCCAACCTTTTCATGGTGAACGGCGTAGCTAACTTTTCTGGCGGTTCAGCCGTTACTTTGGTTACTGCAGGTAATAGAACAATTACTGCAACCAACATTACCGATGGAACAAAAACAGCCAGTACTAGTCCAACTTTTGCTTTGGCTGCTGGTGCCTATTCCCAGTTGCAAATATTATTGCCTGGCGAAACTGCCGCCCCAGGTACAATTACTGGGAAAACAGGAACAACCACCGATAGAACTTCAGGTACACAATTCGCAATTACGGTTAATGCCGTAGATGCCAATTTTAATAGAATTACATCTAATACAAATACTATCCAGATTACTTCTGATGACGTAAATGCTACTATACCAGCAAACAATACATTGTCTGCGGGTACGAGAAGCTTTAACGTTACGTTGAGGAGTTTGGGCAGTATCAATCTAAATGCTGTGAACGTTACGCTTGGCACACCTGCCAATAGTAGAAGCGTAAACGTTGTGGTTGGGCCTTTTGTGAAACTTCAATTGCTTCTTCCGGGCGAAACCGCTGCTCCCGGTACAACTACAGGTAAAACTGGTACACCAACGGGACTGGTTGCTGGTTCATCATTTAATGTGACAGTTAACGCGGTAGATGCAGCTTGGAACGTAATCAATACAATTACCGACCAAATCCAGTTAACCACTACTGATGCTAATGCTACAATGCCAGCTAATATTTCAATGGTAAATGGCGTTGCTAGTTTTTCAGGGGCTTCTGCTGTTACGTTGGTTACCGCAGGCAATAGAACTATTACCGCTACCAATATCACCGATGGGACAAAAACAGCTAACGTCAGTCCAACTTTTGCTTTGGCTGCTGGTGCTTATTCGCAGTTGCAAGTATTGTTACCAGGTGAAACTGCAGCTCCCGGCACAATGAGTGGAAAAACGGGAACGGCAACTGATCGAAATTCGGGTACTCAATTTGCCGTTGTAATCAATGCTGTTGATGCTTATTTTAATAGAATTACCTCTAATACCAATACAGTTCAAATCACTTCAGATGATAGTAATGCAACTTTGCCTGCAAACGGGGCACTAGTAGCCGGAACTAGAAGTGTGAATGTAACGCTACGGACCCTTGGAAGCATTACTTTAAATGCGATAAATAGCACACTTGGCACACCTGCAAATAGTAAAACCGTAAATGTTGTTGCCGGACCTTTTGTAAGGTTGCAATTACTATTACCTGGCGAAACTGCAGCTCCTGGAACCACTAGTGGTAAAACAGGAACTCCAACGGGACAAGTGGCTGGTACGCCATTTAATGTAACTGTTAATGCTGTAGATGCTGCGTGGAATGTGGTTACTACCATTACCGACGAGGTTCGTTTAACTACTTCGGATGCCAATGCAGCAATGCCAGCTAATCTTTTCATGGTGAATGGTGTAGCTAGTTTTTCTGGTGCCTCGGCGGTTACACTAGTTACTGCAGGGAATAGAACCATTACCGCTACTAATATTACCGATGGTACAAAAACAGCCAATACCGGTCCGGCAATTGTAGTAGCTGCGGGAACGTTTAGTAAACTTTTATTAACTCTTCCAGGCGAAACTTTAGCTCCCGGAACAGCTACCGGTAAAACGGGCACGCCAACGGGGGTAAATGCTGGCGCTGTAGTAGTGGCTTCTGTTTATGCTGTTGATGCCTACTTTAACCGGGTAACTGGAAATGCCGATATTATTAATATCACTTCTACAGATCCAGGAGCAACTTTACCAGCAAACAATACGCTTGCCGCAAATGGAACCAGAACCTTTAACGTTACCTTAGTAACTCCAGGTTCTAGAAATATCACAGCTACCAATACTACCAACCCGGGCGGAGTAAGTGCTGGTTCATCAACTATCACCGTTATCGGAGGGGTATTTACCAAATTGCAAGTCTTGCTTCCGGGCGAAACTGCTGCACCTGGCACTGCTTCTGGCAAAACAGGTACACCTACAGGCCAAATCGCCGGTACACCATTTACAGTAAGAGTTAGGGCGGTTGATGCTGCTTGGAACTTGATAACTGGATCTTCTCACGTTATTCGACTAACCTCAAGTGATGTGAACGCAACCATGCCTGCTGATTTTGTGATGGATGCATCTGGTGAAGTTACGCTTACCAATGTTACGCTGGTTACTGGTGGAAATAGGAATATTACCGCTTCGGATATCACTGATCCTACTAAAACTGCCAATACTAGTCCTAACTTTTTGGTAAGCCCTGGAGCATATGCAAAGTTGCAGGTGCTACTTCCAGGAGAAACCGCTGCTCCTGGGACAGCTTCTGGTAAAACAGGTGCGCCAACAGCCAGAAGTGCAGGAACGGCATTTAACTTTACAGTAAACGCTGTAGATGCCAACTGGAATAGAATTACTACAAATACGAATACAGTACAAATTACTTCTAACGATGTAAATGCGACGCTGCCAGTAAATGCTGCTTTGGTTGCTGGAACGAAAACTAACTTCAGCATCACATTGAGGTCTGTTGGATCAACTACCATTACTGCAACAAATGTTACTGCTGGAGGTTTTGCTAATAGTGCTGCTGTAAGCGTAGTTCCCGGCACATTCGTGAAGTTGCAGTTGTTGTTGCCAGGTGAAACTGCTGCGCCAGGAACAGCAACAGGTAAAACAGGTACGCCAAGCCCACAGCTTGCCGGTGCACCATTTAATGTAACCATTAATGCCGTTGATGCGGCATGGAATGTGGTAAATACAGTTACTGATTTAGTAAGCTTTACCGCTACAAATGATATTTATGCGCAACTTCCTGCGGCAACTGCTTTGTCATCCGGAACCTTGACAACTCCAGTAACATATCGTATCGGTTCCGCAACTGCAAATAAAAGATTAACCGTAGCCGATCAAACTGATAATACTAAAACATCAAGTGCCAGTTCGCTTTTTGCAGTAAATATCAATACTTTTAGTAGGTTGTTGATTATTTTGCCGGGCGAAACTTATGTTGCGGGACATCCAAACGGTAAAACTGGAACTCCTTCAAATCAAGGTGCTGGAGTAGCGTTTAATATTACGGTTAGGGCAACGGATGCTGCCTTTAATACGGTAACTTCAGTAACTGACGTTGTTGGAATTACTACTACTGACCCAAGTCGCACGCTACCTGCTGATGCAGCTTTAGTAAGCGGCGTTAGAACTAATTTTTCCGTAAGATTAAATACGATAAGCAACACCAACACCTTAACAGCTTCAGACGTAACTGACGGAACTAAAACACCTTATACCACAGCTGGAATACCGATACTTAACCCAAGTAATGCTACAGATTATTTTAGAAGTGCTGTAACAACTGGTAATTGGAATATTTCTACAAGTTGGGAAACATCTACAAATGGAGTCTCCGGCTGGCAGGCGGCAACTTTAGCGCCTTCAAATACAGCAGCTACAGTGACGGTAAGAACAGGAAATACCATTAGCATTACGGGCAATCAAACAGTTGATGACGTTTTAATTGAAAGTGGTGCTCAATTAACGCTTACTGGCGGTACGCTAACCATTGCTAGCGGCCCTGCGGTTGTTGTTAAAGGCATACTAAGCAATAATGGTAGGCCAATTACTGTAAGCGGCGTTTTACAAGTGGATAACGGTGGAAAATATCAGCATAATTTTACCACAACTTCGGGTACTATCCCTACCGCTACTTGGAATACAGGCGCTATTTGTGAAGTAATTGGTTACACCAGTTTTGCAGGAGATGTATTGGGTAGCAATCAAACATTTTCAGATTTTGTTTGGAACAGTCCTGGTCAAACAGCGGCAAGTACACCGTCTTTAGTAAATAATTTTACCGCAAGAAATTTCACGGTAACATCAACTGGTAATGGTACGTTAAATCTAGCCTCAACGGGAGGTAGTGTCACCATCACAGGAAATTACACACAAACTGCAGGTACGGTAACCGTAAATAAAACTAGTGGCACACAAAATTTAAGTGTAGCTGGGAATTTCGCCGTTAACGGAGGTAATTTTAGCTTAGGTGCTGGTACTGTAAATATTAGTTATAATGGCAGTACTCAAAGCTTATCTAACGCTGGCTCTGCAATTCAATTTAGAGATGTTACATTTAGTAATGGCGGAACAAAAACGCTGGCTAGTGGAAGCTTCTCCATAGCTACAAATGGCGTACTGAACATCGGTTCAAGTACTACCTTAAATGCCAATGGTAATTTAACGATATTATCTAGCGCATCTGGATCTGGTAGGGTAGCAGCCATTCCTTCCGGAGCGGCAATTACTGGAAATGTGAATGTTCAACGTTTTGTTACAGGCGGTACTCAGGATCCTTATAGAACCTATCGCATGTTCTCATCACCAGTTTTTGATAATGGAAACCCTTCTAACAGAACCTATAGCTTTAATCAATTTATTGATGATGTGATTGTAACAGGTGCGGGTGGTAGCACTAACGGTTTTGATAGTAGCTCTGGTAATGCAGCCAGCGCTTGGACCTACGGTACTTCTGGCTTTACTGCCATACCTAACATTAATACTTCGGTTAATATTGGAAAGGGAGCCTATATCTATTACAGAGGCGATAGGTCAAACTATACTGGAAAGACTACTTCTCCATATGTTGATCCAGAAAATACAGTGATTGATTTCGTCGGCGTATTAAATCAGCAAAATGTAGCGGTAACCCTTACTAACGGAGGAAATTTAGTAGGTAATCCGTATGCTTCAAGCATAGACTGGAATTCTGCTGGAATTACCAAATCTGGCCTTACAAATAACATCATTAGAATTTGGAACCCTGCATCAAGAAGCTATGCCACCTATGATGGCGCAGTGGGTGTGCCAGCCAATGTCGCAAGTAATATCATTCCGGCAGGACAAGGCTTTTTTGTGCAAGCTAACGGCTCTGGTAGCATCACTTTTGCTGAGAGTGCCAAAATTAGTACCCAGGCATCGCCGTTATTAATGTCGACACCTGCTACGGAAAATCCTATCGCAATTGAAAGAGTTGTTATGGCTAATAATACTGAACCTGTGGTTCAATCTACGCCATTCACTTTGGTGCGTTTATCCTTAACAGGCAATGGCTTACCTTATAAAGAAGAGACTGCGGTAGTTTTCCAAACGGGTAAATCAGCTGCTTATAATGTTACAGAAGATGCAACCTATCTATCGGATGCTGCTGAGCAGAAATTGTTCCTATCAAGTCTTTCGAGTGATAACAGAAGTTTGGCAATCAATTACATGCCTGCAGTAGCTAACGGCACAAGTGTCAAACTTAATGTAAGCGAAGGAAATAAAAATGGTAATTATCAATTGTCTGTTGATTACCAAGATGTGCCTTCAGGATATCTAGTGAAACTTAATGATAATTTCTTGGGTACATCAGCTGCGGTATCATCTGGTTATGTACATTCATTTACAATCGACAAAACGCAGGCAGCAAGTTATGGTACAAACAGGTTTAGTGTGTCTTTTGAAGCTCCAACCACGCTTCCAGTAACTTATGCAACGTTCACTGCTAATAAGGTGTCGCAAGGCGTATTAGTAAAATGGACCACGTTATCTGAAACTAATAATAATAGATTTGAATTAAAAAGATCAGGAGATAACAAAAATTATGAGCAAATTTTTGTAGAACCATCAAAAGGCTTAGCTGGTAATTATTCCTTTATCGATAGAAATCCTTTGATTGGAAATAATTACTACAAGCTTGTTCAGATAGATAATGATAATAAAATCACTGAAACTGAGCCGAAGTCGGTACATTATTCTGGGAACTTAAGCGAAAATGTAGAAATACTAAGTGCTTATCCTAATCCAGTAATCTCTAATGTTAGAATCCGATTTAATGGATCTTTAGCTGCATCAAGCCAAACCTTAAAGCTAGTTAATGTAAACGGGGAGGTGCTACTAACTCAAGCGGTTTCAAAAGATCAAATGCTGAATGGTTATGAACTTAATCTGTCGAGCTATGCCAAAGGTACTTACGTAATAGAGCTTTATGAAAACGGTTCAAAACGCGTAGGTCAAGTAAAGATAGCTAAGCAATAATTTAGCCTTAAACAAGGGCTTTTTCAAAAGTTAACCGCAACTGCGGAATCTTCTCTGATTAGCGGTAACGCATAATCTATCAATCTTGGAATAAGTTCAAGATAGGGGATTGGCACTTTTGAAAAGGCCCTTTTTTTATTGTCTCTTCATTTTATTTTTTACGAAAAGCATAAGCTTAAAGTGAGCTTGACTGTATTTTCAGCAACTCAGCAATCCTACTACAGGAATTAAAATTCTTAGTTTAAAGTGCATCATTTTTTGTGATGACAATATCTTAGATGTCCTAGTTGGATTTATTGATGATTAAATTCACCTTCTATGTTCGCGTAAAACTAACATGACTTTTGGCTGCCAATAATAGTCAAAGATTGATTAGGCCACCATGGTAAACCAATAGCTCACATGATGAGATATCATCATGTGAGCTAACTGATGAATCTATGTCCAGCTTAACGAGCTATAGTACCATAATTTTTTTGGTATACACTGATTCGCCAACTCTTATTTTCAAAATATAGGTGCCGCTAGATAATCTCGATACATCTAAATTCTCGATAACAATTCCCTTTTGGCTGCTTTTGTTTTTCTCGTAAATTTTTTGGCCTATTATATTAAACAAAGCAAGTTGTATGTTTTCAGTATTAGGAATTTCGAAAGCCACGGTTAAACTATTGGAAGCTGGTAAAGGAAATACTTGTAACTTTAATTCCGTGTCTCCTTTATCCTGAGGAAGATAAAGGAATTCATCTGACATCGCTGTGCATCCAGAATTAATATTTGTTTGCACCGTATATCGTCCGGCGGTTATTGGTTTGTAGCTTTTTGAAGTTGCACCTACTATCATCTTGCCATTTAAAAACCACTGATTGTTATCATCAAAAGCAGCTATTAGTTCGTTGCCGTTTTGTGTAATTCCAGCACCAACAAATGGAACTTCAGTACGTGTAGCTGATGCACAACCTAAGGCTTTAACCTTGATATCATAAAAATAATAGTAAAAGGAACCCGGTGTAGAAGCATTATTGCTGGTGATGTTAAATATGTTTAATGCTGAACTCAATGGATAAATAGGACTAGTTACCCCGTTGTTCCTGAAAATAGTTGCATCATTTTTATAGGTGATGTAAATGCTATAATTGCCTGCCTCTGGAAATTTTAAATTTAGCGTGTAAACTCGCCCTTGATCATTTAAATCGTTTGCCGCGGTGCCAGCCACTGGTGTAGTTCTGGTTGCGGTTACTTCTAATGTAGTGCTTGATACCTCTACTCCAACACTATTTTGTACCGAAAATGTGATAGTGCCGCTATGGCCAATATATAGTTTGGCACTTTCCATTATAGTAGGTGCAAGCACATTCACGTTCACTGCGCCGGTAGTTTGCAAATAGGTTCCTGGTCCTAGTCTAGTTTCGTTTTTGTCTTTTGGACCTACTGATCCGCTGTATTCATTTAAGCTAGCGTAGTATTTCCCATTAGTTGGGGCTATTTTCGTACTGATATTATTTCCGTATTCAAACGGGATCAAATCTGTATCGTTTTTATACCAGTATACAATGCCATTACCAGCGGCAGAAAGTTGATATCGACTAGTGTTGTTACAATAGTACGCATTGGTGCTTCCAACTGCTGGAGCTAATGCTGTCTGCTGGTTTACGCTCAGCTCATCATTAGTGCTAATCAAATCCTGAGCTAACGTAGTTTTGGCTTTGATGTTGTAGGTTTTTCCGGCGAGTGCTACGAAGCTGCCAGGTAATAGAAATTCAGTTTCTTCTGAGGGCTTAATGGCTCCTGTGTATGTTCCGCTTAAATTGCCTATTAAATTAACGCCGTCAAAAACGCTAACTGTAACAGGCACGTTGGTAATTGTTTGTGAACCATAATTGCGTATCGTTACCTTAACCATTTGCTGTGCATTAGCACAATTATTTATAGGCTGCGAAATATTGGAGATGCCAGCATCTGTACTTGAATTAATGAATTTTACTCTATACGTTAATGTTTCACCTTTTGTGTAATTGCCACAGGGGCTAATTGTACTTACATCATTAGTTTCAGTAAGCACTACTCTTAATAAGGTGTAGGTATTGATGTTTAAATTATTTGGTACGATGATGTTTGAATTGAATGTTCCTACACCGTTAACCACGTTTGTGGTAGAAACAAGCTCATTAGCATCTTCAAAATCACCGTCTGCATTCCAATCGATGTAAACTTTTGCCGCTTTATTAAAGTTAGCACCGCATGTTCCTAAAGATAAACTTAGAGGATAGGTTTTAGCTAGCTCCAGCGATATGGTTTGCCCCGTAAAATCGCTGTTAGTGGTGCAGCCGGTGGTGGCAGTATAATTAATGTTAGCCAAACTGAAACCGGTAATTTTTGAATCAGCAGACGAGCTAGGAGCCGATGCACAATATGCTTTTCCTCCAACGCCTGTTGCTACAATGGAAAAGGCCTGAGATCCGCGTTGTAGCGTACCTTTATGTGTTACCGTAAAACTATATGCTTTTCCAGGTACAGCATCAGCAATATAAATTTGTTCTACGTTATCTCTAAAATTATCGCCTTTTGTTGCCGCAGCAGATGGGTTGTTAGGATCCAATATCCAAGGTAGATAGCTGGTATTGCCATCGCTACACCTCATGTCCAGATCGTTTACAAGTCTTAGCGTTCTATTATTCAAGGCATTTTCAATTGGAATGATGTCAATTTCAGGATCCGTCCAGCAAATAGTGGCTACTAAAGGGCCGTCGCCTGAAGCGATAACGGTAAAAGTTTCACTGCCACCTTGCGTAAGTGCTTTTTCACTAATTAAGCTCTTTGTACCTTTGTTCAAAATAGCTTTCGCAGCACTTTCGGTGTTCATTAATCCCCAACCGTAGATATAATCTGGTCCTGGATTTGCACCCGCTTCACTTGCCGTTCCCAAAGCCAATGCTTTCAATGTTGCAGCTCTCATAAAGCTGTTATTTTTTTGAAAGTACAGTTCTTGGAGCAGGGCTAATGATCCAGTAACGGATGGAGCAGCCATGGAAGTGCCAGAAAGTGTGGTGTACGATGAAGGTCCTGCGTTGCTGGTTGAAGTTACGCTAACACCGTCCGCTGCTATGTCGGGCTTTATCCTTCCATCATCAGTAGGCCCCCAAGCACTAAAAGAGGATATGGAAATATCATCCGGAGTAACCGTCCCGTATGGCAGTGGATTAACTGCTGTAACGGTCATGATGTTTTTTGCTACGGCGTAAGTTCCCAAAATATCATAACCGTCGTTACTTGATATCCCTGCAGGTCTCGGACCAGCGTTAATCAGCGTTCCACTTGTGTTATATCTATAATAGGTGTCGCCAATTGCAGGGCCGTTACTATTTCGATAATTGCCTCCCGATTTCACTGGCAAATAAAATGGGGCGTTGTAACATATCCTGTCCCATTCCTTGGCATCACTGTCATAATAGCCAAATTTATAATCTTCGTTAGCACCAAATTGTCCTCTAAATTCCCATCTGCTCGGATTGATGCTGGTATTTTCATACCAACCCGCAATGGTGCCGTAAGAGTGGTTCGACAACAGCAAGTTGGTGGCATAGGTCGACATTTCGGAGTTATCGTTATTAAAGTCAAATGATAGAAGTTTAGGCAATCCAAAAGCCATACCTCTAGCATTCTCGTATTTGCCTTCAGCCATAATGGTTCCAGCAACATGGGTAGAGTGAGTGGACGTTACGGTGGTACCATCTTTGATCTCGATTCGGTTGTTTTGAAATTCAACATGCGTAGTCAAAACAGCCCCTCCATCCCATATCGCCACTTTATCATTAGGTAAAGTGCTACCGCTTAAGTTTAGTCCCAAGGCCCCACCTGTATAAAGTTTATTGGTATTAATGGTTGCGGCTGATATTTTGTTGTTTTCAGTATATTTATAAAGTGGGAGCCCGAAGTCATCTACGCCATACAGGGTAAAAACTCTACCGTCTTTGGTGGTTCCAAAAACTTCCCAACCTTTTTCTGCGGCTAAAGAAATGGCCTTTGATAATCTCTTTTTTTCTGTGCTAAACAACTGTAGCGCATTTTGCTTCAAAAAAATAGCGTTTGTTTGGTTTTGTTTATCAGCTTGTGCAAAGGAATTAATGTGGATTGCAAAACCAAATATGGAGATGAGGAAAATCGAAAGCCTTGAGTTGTACATAAATTCAGATAAATACTTAACTTAAAGCAATTTTAAAGATAATTAGGATGATTTCTATACAAAAGCTAGTATTTTTTATTGCTGTAACACTGGCCCTAAGCTGTGCTGCGCAAAAAAATAGCCAACCCGCTATTAATCAAGGTGTTTATGGAACCGTTAGATGGCTGGAGGGAAACTTAATGCCTTCGCCAGATGAACCTAATTTGGGTAAAGGCAAAGCAGTGCAGCGACAGTTGTTGATTTACAAGGCTGTAAATTTTAGTAGTGTGGAAGGGCAAGCGCCTCTTTTCAAAAAAATAAATGCAGTTTTAGTTAAGAAAGTAAAATCAAACAATAAAGGAATATTTTCTTCTGAATTGCCTGATGGAGTTTATTCGGTTTTTACTGTGGAGCCAACCGGAGAGTTTTTTGCTAATAATTTTGATGGAAATGGATTTATAAATACGGTAAAAGTGGAGCAGGGAAAGGTAAGCGAAATGAAAATTGAAATCAATTATAAAGCAGCATATTAAGTGGTGTTGTGTATGTGGTAATATTCTGATTTTTAGAGGTGTAAAAAGAAATTTTATTTTAAAAAATTCTTTTTTGAGCTAAAAAACACCTATTATTGCATGAGATTAACTATCTCTTATATTAAAAGTATTTTACAATTAACATTTACCGGTGAGGCGTAACGTAGCTGAGATAATTTATAGGGCAACTTTTATTTGTGTTTTGGCGGCTTTGCTATGTAGTATACACGCAAAAGCTGCAGATGGTCCTTGTGATCCTTTCAATCCACAACCTGGATGTGAGGACTTTAATCCCGATGATGTGCCAATTGATGGCGGTGCAAGTATATTAATTGCTGCAGGTGTAGCCTATGGTTTGAAAAAGGCCTACGACAAACGTAATAACTTGGTTGAGGAAGATTCTGACAAATAACCTAATCTACTTTTTCTAAAATTCCCTCTCTTTTGAGAATATATTCAAAAATTCCTTCGATAGGCTTCTGAAGGGTTTTTCCAATTTTTAGGTTATTTTCTGCGAAAACGGCTCTTAGTTCATCCTGATAGTAATAGCTAATTGAACCTACAAAATTGCACTCCAGCGTTTTATAGTTCTTGTAATCTTTTACATTGCTATCTATAAACTCCTGAAATCCTTCATGTAATGTTTTCTGAATAAAAGGATGCTGCCTGTTTTTAATCATAAAGCGGCTAAAAGTAGCTAAATACGAATTGGGGAATGGCTTTTGGTAAATGTTTTCTATTACAATGTCCTTTGTGACTTCAAAATCCGAAGAGAAGTGATCTCTCAAATCAGCAGGCATGGTTTTGTGTAGATAGGATATCAGCATTTTTTTACCGAAGTAAGTCCCTGAACCTTCATCGCCTAAAATATAACCTAATCCGTGCTTGCCATCAAACACATGTTCGCCGTCATAATAGGCAATATTAGATCCCGTCCCTAAGATGCAGGCCAAACCCTTTTTATCTCCGCAAGTGGCATAGGCTGAGCCTAGCAAATCGTGATCAACACTAATAAAAGCATTCTTGAAGAAAGATGATAGTCCGTTGGATACAATTTCGTGCTTATCAGGGTTTAAACAGCCCGCTCCAAAAAAGTAAACTTCCTTTATCTCATTGGCAATCGCAGCAATCTCTTTGTTTTTTGATAAGATTCTAACGATATCCTGTGCATTTGCAAAATAAGGGTTGATACCTTGGGTATTGAACGATAATGTTTGTTCGGGACTGTACGCCATCCAATCTGTTTTGGACGATCCGCTATCGGCAACTAAAATCATGCACTAAAATAAAAAATTATTACAAATTTAACGTACCGCTAACCTGCTTTAAGTAAATTTCCGCCAATTTTCCCTGATATTTTATTTCTAGGTATCTATTATTCGCTTCAATTGCATTTTTTTGCGCTTCTCGTAGTTCTAACGGAGTAATATTGCCTAATCTGTATTTTTCCAATGTAATATCCAGATTTTGATTAGCAATATTGACATTTCCTTGCTCTAATTTAGCTAATTCTAAAAATGTGCTATAGTCCTGATACGCACTCGTAAGTTGGGCACTTAAATTTTGCTTGGTTTGATTAATTAGAAGTTCGGCTGAGTTGATATTTATTTTAGCATTTCTTTCATTCTGACGTTGCAGAAAACCGTTAAAAATATTAATGCTTGCTGTTAAACCGTAACTAAAACCGCGGGCTCTAAATTGCGTATTAAATCCAGTAGGAGATTCACTTTTGCTAAAATCATAGCCGCTGTTGATACTAATTTGTGGATATCGATTACCTTGAACTTGTTTCAAATTCAATTCCGCAATTTTTTTATTTAATATGGCACTTTGCAAGTCGGGGTTGAGCTGCTCCAGCTGTGACGCCAAAGTGGTATAGTTTAAACCAGCATCTATTTCGAAGTAATTCTCAACAGTGAACTTTGTATTAACATCTCTCGCTAGCAACTGATTCAGCGTAACCATGTAGTTGTTAAGTAGATTTTTTTGCTGTAGATAAGCAGAAGTATCTGTATTGTAATCTACTTGTGCCGCTAAAACATCTAATTTAGAACCTCTACCCAATTTCAATTTATTATCGGCAATGCGTAAACGAAACGCAGAAATATCTATGGTGCTATCTGCCGCTACCACCAACTGTTGCTGTTTGGCCACATTATAGTAGGCATTTAATACATCAGTTATAGTATTGAAAATTTGAGCAGTTGCATTTTTCTCGCCTTGCTGTTGTAGCGCTTTCAAACGGTCATAATTCGCAAACATGCTGAAGCCGTCAAAAATTGTCCAGTTTAACCCAACGCCGTAGGCCATGTTGCTATTTCTCGCTCCATCTATTCTACGCTCTGTGCCACTTGCTTGCGTTTGTACCGTGTTTTGCCTGCTCCCCCCGGTACTAAAATCACCAGTAACTAGTGGAAGCATTCCCGCATTGCCCCAGTTGGCATTGTTTTTAGCAATAGCAACATCATTTTTAACTAATCTAATATCATAGTTATTTTTTAGGGCTAAGCTAATGGCTTCTTCTAAAGTTAATTTTTCTTGCCCAAAAACTGTTGAGGTAAATAGGAGGCAAGTGAATATGGTGTTGAGCGTCTTAAAAATATACTTTTTCATTGTCGACGTTAGCTTTTGTTTTTTGATTGTTCCTCATCAGCCATTGCAGCTGCCAACGATTGTTTTAGGTCTGTATTTTCCTTGTGCTCTTTTGACCAAAGCGAGTAAATGGCAGGAATTACAAATAGCGTAAGGATAAGTGAAAACATCGTTCCGCCAATAATAACAGTACCCATACTCATCCTGCTTTTCGCCGCGGCACCTAAAGCCATCGCAATTGGCAGTGCACCAATAGCAATTGCCAAGCTTGTCATCAAAATTGGGCGTAGCCTCGAAACGGCAGCTTCTCTAATTGCTTCCTGTACAGTTTTTCCTTGTTCTTTGAGCTGGTTGGCAAATTCAACAATTAAAATACCATTTTTGGTTACCAAGCCAATTAGCATAATAGTTCCAATTTGACTGAAAATGTTCCAGCTTTGTCCACACAGCCATAGCGATAAAAATGCTCCGGCAACCGCCATTGGCACTGTTAAAATGATAATAATTGGATCTTTGAAACTTTCGAATTGTGCGGATAAAATCAGGTATACCAGCAATAATGCTAAGCCAAAGGCGAATAAAGTGTTCGACGAGCTTTCCCTAAAGTCTCGTGATTCGCCGCTTAAATCAGTGGTGAATGTTTCATCGAGTACTTTGGCGGCAATTCTGTCCATCGCATCAATCCCGTCGCCAATACTTTTGCCAGGAGCTAGTCCTGCAGATACCGTTGCCGAAATAAAACGATTATTGCGATACAGTTGTGGTGGGCTGCTTTGTTCCTTTGTAGTCACTAAATTATCTAGCTGTATCAATTGATTTTTATCATTTCTCACGTACACAGAACTCAAATCAAGTGGATCTTTCCTGTTACTCACGTCAAATTGACCAATTACTTGGTACTGTTTGCCGTTCATGAAGAAATAAGAAAATCGCTGTCCGCTTAAACCCAGCTGTAGTGTTTGTGCAATATCAACAATGGAAACTCCTAAATTTTTGGCTTTTTCCCTATCAATAGTCAGGTTAATTTCAGGCTTATTGAATTTCAAGTTCACATCAGATGTTGTAAAAGTTGGATCTTGCGATACCTCCTCCATAAATTGCGGTACTTTTTCACGAAGTTTCTCGAAATTTTGGGCTTGAATGATGTAACTGATCGGCAAGCCACCGCCTCTTCGGCCAACCGAAATGGTAGGCTGCTGCGTTACTGTTACCTTGCCCTCAGTATATTTTCTTGTGATTTTGGTGAGTTGGTCCGCAATTTCCTTCTGGCTTCTTTCCCTTTCACTTGGACTAACCAAACCCATTCGAACGAAACCCGAGTTGGTTGAACCTGCGCCGCCAAAACCAGGTGAAGTGATGGTGATGTTCACATTTTTTTCAGGAACAGAATCCAGCACCATTTGGTTAATTTTCATCATGAACCTATCAGTATAGGCAAAAGATGTTCCTTCTGGTGTGGATACGCTCATGTTAATCGCACTTCTGTCATCATATGGCGCCGTTTCTTTCGGAAGGATGTTCCAAAATAAGTAAATTAATCCAGCGCAAACCAAAATTATCGGAGCGGCAAGCCACCTGCGTTTTAGGAATTTCTCTAAGTTGCTTTGGTAGCCATCGTTTAACTTAACGAAATAGGGTTCGGTAAGTCTGTAAAATTTTGAAGGTTTGTGTCCGCCTTTTTTCATCAAATAGGCGTTAAGCATTGGCGTTAAGGTAAGAGAAACAAATGCCGAAATAAGCACCGCTGCACCTATAGTCACACCAAATTCCCTAAATAAACGGCCCACAAATCCTTGAAGGAATATTACCGGTAAAAATACTGCCGCCAAGGTGATGGAAATAGAAATTACTGCAAAGAAAATCTCATTGGAACCTTTAATAGCTGCTTCAATTGGAGACAGGCCTTCTTCCACTTTTTTAAAGATGTTTTCTGTTACAACTATACCATCATCCACCACTAAACCTGTGGCTAAAACAATAGCTAGTAAAGTCAATACATTGATGGAAAACCCAAAAATATACATGATGAAAAAAGTAGCTACTAACGATACAGGAATATCAATTAACGGCCTAAATGCAATTCCCCAATCTCTAAAGAATAGATAGATGATGAGGATTACTAATACCAGCGAAATGAGGATAGTTTCAGCTACTTCAGTTACCGACCTTTTGATGAACTGAGTGCTGTCCAGCGAAACCTTGAGCTTAATGTCGCTAGGCATGTCGGCCTGCAGTTTATCAAAACGTTTATAAAATTCATTACTAATGTCTAAATAATTAGCACCAGGCTGCGGAATAATGCCGATGGCAACCATTGGTTTGCCTGATTCCCTCAGTACCGTTTCCTCGTTTTCAGAACCTATTTCGGCAATGGCAACATCTTGTAGTTTAACAACGCTGTTGCTGTCAGATTTAATAATTAGGTTGTTGAACTGCTCTGCATTAGTGAGTTTTCCAAGCGTTTTTACTGTAAGCTCTGTAGCAGCTCCAGTTAGCTTGCCCGAAGGCAGTTCTACGTTTTCTCTATCTAAAGCGGTTACAATATCTTGCGAGGTAAGGCCGTAGGAGGCTAGTTTGTTCGGGTCAATCCGCACCCTCATCGCATATTTTCGCTGCCCCTGTATTTGCATGCTACTTACACCGGGGATAGTTTGGATCCTATCTGCGATTACATTTTCAGCAAAGTCGCTTAAATCCGTCACACCACGCCTGTCACTCTGGATGGTCATAGAAATAATTGCATCCGAATTGGCATCAGCTTTACTTACGGTGGGCAAGCCATCTATATCTTTTGGTAAATTTCTCGCAGCTTGCGATACCTTGTCACGAACATCATTAGCCGCCTCATCAATGTTTTTGCCAAGATTAAATTCTACCGTGATGTTGCTAGTGCCTTGGTTACTGGATGAGGTGATATTTCTTATTCCATCAATGGAGTTGATAGACTTTTCTAAAGGCTCTGTGATCTGTGATTCAATGATATCCGAATTAGCACCGGGATAAGATGTACGAACGGAAATAATGGTTGGATCAATGGATGGATACTCTCTAATACCTAAAAAATTATAGCCGATAACCCCAAAAAGTATAATAATGAGGTTCATCACGATAGCCAAAACTGGCCGTTTAATACTGGTGGTCGAAATGCTCATTATTTCTTTTTAGCTATTTTTACTTTTACTTCAGCTTCTGGTTTTAATGCCATTGCACCTGTAGTTAATACCGTATCACCTACTTTCAATCCAGATAATACCAGAATTTGTTCGGCAGTGCGTGTACCAGTTTCTACAGGAACTTGTTGTGCTTTCCCGCCTTTAGTGATGTAAACAACCTTGCCTTCTAACACCGGAATTACTGCCTCAGTAGGAATTAATATGGCATCTTTAATAGTTGCCAGCGGCAGTTTTACTTTAGCAAATGAGCCCGGTACCAATGTTCCGTCAGCGTTTTCAGACAATGCTTTGATTTGCAATGTGCGGGTTTGTTCATTGATTCCCGGCTCTATAGCAAATACTTTTCCGCTAAAGTTTTTATTACTGCCGTCAATATTGAACGAAATAGTGCTGTTAGTTTTAATTTGTGATACATACTTTTCCGGAACAGAAAAGGTGATCTTTATTGGGTTGGTACTCAATAAATTTGCGATAGTGGTGTTTGGCGTGAGATATTCTCCAACTGAAATGTTGCGTAAACCAACCTTACCACTAAAAGGAGCTACAATGGTAGTTTTCGCCAATTGCGCTCGTATCAATTGTGCCTGCGATTTTAAAGTCTGAAGTTCAGCTAAGGAAGTATCGTATTCTTCCTGGCTTATGGCGCCTTTATCCAGCAATTGCTTAGCTCTGTTTTCGTTGGTTGCCGATAGATTTTGCTTAGTTAAAGCTTCTTTGAGCTGCGCTTGTATGTCTCTATCGTTGATTTTTACTAAAGTGGCACCTTTACTTACATTGCTACCTTCTTTAAAGTAAATACCAGTCACCAAGCCTGCAACCTCGCTTCTTAAGGTAACTGCTTCGTTAGCTTCTACACTGCCGGTTATTTCCAGGTTACTGGCAAAATCTGTAGTTCCAACTACTATTCCATCCACATTTAGTGGTGCGCCACCTTTACCTTTGGCGCCCTTTCCGCCGCCGGGTCCTTCAATTTTCTTGTTTTCAGAAATTCTATGATATACCAAATAGGCAAGGCCCAAAGCCAAAATAAGGTAGAATATGTATCTTTTTTTCATTAATAATTGGTTGCAATATTTAAAATTTATGCTACACTATGAAAATAACCAAGTGTATACAAACAAAAATATCTATTTGTTTTTCCATATATAAAGATGTACTAACTATGTTACAGCGGTATGCATATAAACATTGAAGAAAGTAGTTTTAAATTTTATTTTTGTGCCGAGGCCTAAACATTTTACCACGAAGACACAAAGTGAGAATAGCGATATAAAGGAGTTATCAACGCTAAAATTATAGCAAGCTTTGTGAACTTAAGGCCTTGGTGGTATAAACGATAAGTCAATGAAAAAAATACTAGGAGTAGCATTATTGCTAACGTTAACAATGGCAGCAAAATCGCAAGTTAAAATTGGTTTTGAGGTTTCTTTTAAAGAACCACAGGCGCATTATGCAGAGATAGAAATGAATATGTCAGGCATTGCGGCAAAGGATTATGTTGATTTGAAAATGCCTGTATGGACACCAGGTTCGTACTTGGTGAGAGAGTTTGGTAAAAATGTGGAGGGTTTTTCTGCTACAGCAAATGGCAAGCCTGCTAAAGTGCAAAAGGTTACTAAAAATACTTGGCGAGTTTATAATGCCAAGGCGGCGGCAATAAAGGTAAATTATCGAGTTTACGCTTTTGAAATTTCTGTTCGTACTGCTTTTATAGATGAATCTCATGCCTTCTTATCTTCCGCGGGAATTTTCATGTATCCTGCGGGGATGATCAAAAGTCCGAGTACAGTTAAAATTATCCCTTTTGGTAAATGGGATAAAGTGAGCACTGGCTTGGAACCAGTAGCTGGTCAAAAATTTACTTACTATGCTCCTGATTTTGACATTCTGTTTGATAGCCCGATAGAAGTTGGCAACCAAGATGTATTTGATTTTATCGCTGCTGGTGTGAAGCACGAAGTTGCCATGTATGGTGGCGGTAATTATGATAAGGAACGCCTAAAAGTAGATATGGCAAAAGTAATTGAGCAGGCAACGGCCATTTTTGGTGAAAATCCAAATAAACATTACACATTTATCGTACATAACTATGAGCAAGGTGGCGGCGGTTTAGAACATCTTAATTCTACCGTTTTAGGTGCTAGCCGAAATGCTTACGGTACTGAAAGAGGCTATAAAGGATTCCTTTCATTAGTAGCTCATGAATATTTCCACTTATGGAATGTGAAGCGTTTGCGACCAATTGCTTTAGGCCCGTTTGATTACGATAACGAAAATTACACCACTAATTTATGGACCGCTGAAGGGTTCACTTCATATTATGAAAACAAGCTTTTAATTAGAGCTGGTATCACTAATCAAACTACTTTCTTAAACGATATCATTGGTGGCCTGGGAACCGTAATTAATACACCTGGGTCAAAAGTTCAATCGGCTTCCTCATCAAGTTTTGATGCCTGGATCATCGGATATCGTCCAAATGAAAATTCCAAAAACAGTGCAATTTCGTATTACAGCAAAGGCGAAATTATTGGCTTATTAATGGATTTGGAAATTGCCAATGCTACAAAAGGCGCAAAAAGCTTGGACGACGTAATGAAGGCGATGTATGAGCAGGGGAAACAACAAAAACGTGGCTATACTGATGCTGAGTTTAAAGCGATGGTTGAAAAAATCAGTGGAATTAACTTTACCAAATTCTGGGCAAAATATATCGATGGAACAGATGATGTTGATTTCGAAAAATACTTCGCTTATGCAGGAATCGAGTCGTCAAAAGAAATTGCTTCGCCAAACAAGCCCTATACTGGTGCCGCTTTAAAAGTTGATAGGATGGTTACTGTAAGCGGCGTTGCGAGAAATTCGCCAGCTTGGGTACAGGGCATAAATGTAAATGACGATATCTTGGCGATTGACGGGTCTACTATTGTTGATGAGATGAGGAACATTAGATTGCCAAATCCAGGTTTAACTTTAGAAACTCTGCCTTCTATTGCAAAAAAACAAGTAGGTGATGTTGTAGAAGTGACAATTAGAAGAGATGGTTTGGAAAGAAAAATTGCTCTGACGTTAAAAGAAAGTCCTAACGTACGCATTAAAGCTGTTTATAAAGAGGATGCCACACCACAACAACTAGCAGTTAGACGAAGATGGATTGGTGTAAAATAGAATTGAATCCATAAAAAAAGTCCTGGCAATTCGCCGGGACTTTTTTATTTTAGGTAGTATTGTTTCTTAGAAAGTGAATCTGAAACCGAAACCAAATCTTCCTGCTTCAAAATCTGAGTTGTCGCCAATGAATGCAGTCGGTCTCCAGTCGAAGTTCATTTGAATAGGAGCGCCAGGGATTTTAAAATCTAAACCAGCTTGCGGAATAAGCAAAAAGTCGGTCCTATCATAAGGGCCTGCGCTAAAAAAGTTTAAACCCGGACCACCACCAACGTACCATTTTAATCCATCAGCTCCAGTAATATTGCCGTGGTATTGATAAAAAGCTTGCAAACGTGTGCTGTTTCCACCAAATAATAGCTCTAATTGTCCTGCACCTTGACTGTTGAAAAAATGCTTGAAAGACGGTCCTACTAAAGTAGCTCCGTTGCCAAAATCAACACCTAAACCTAGGGCGTTTTTGTACTGCGCATTTGCGTTCGACAAGTTAATTGTTAAAAAAGCTGCGCTGGCGATAATTGTAAAAAGTAGTTTTTTCATAAAATTAAATTGTTTTTGTGTAATTATTGTCGGCATTACAACTTCTATGCCTATTCATGTCAAAACTTAACAAAGCAGTTTTTTAATTGTTTTGGTTTCAGCAATTGCAAACCATAAAAAATTATGCTTGCATAGTATAAACCTCGTGTAAAAAGCTTAAATTAGGATGTTTAACAGAGGAGAAGTGCTGTTTAATTTGTTTAGCCAATATAATATCTAAGTATGTCAGTTTCAGTAACACGAGTTTTTGATCTTCTAAAATATAACTTGGAAAAATTTCCGAAAGAAGAGTTTGTTAGTGGTAAAATACAAGGCGAGTGGCGTAAATTTAGTACACAAAAGTTTTGTGAAATTACCGATAATTTAAGCCGAGGGTTAACTTCCATTGGTATTGCAAAAGGGTCCAGAGTAGCTATAATGTCGGCAAACCGGCCTGAGTGGAACATTTGCGATTACGCTATCATGCAGTTGGGCGCTTATCAAATCCCACTTTACCCTACCTTGGCTGAGCATGATGTGAAGTTTATCATTGGAGATGCCGAAATAAGTGTAGTTTTCGTAGCCGATGAACAACTTTACCTAAAGATGAAAAGTGTGTGTGCTGAATTAACGCATCAGGTAGAGATTTATACATTTGACGAAGTTAGTGGAGCTAAGCATTGGGAAGAACTTACAAAAATTGGGACCTCATTAAACGCAGTCGATTTAGAAACCTACCGTCAGGCAGTTGATCCTAGTGATATTTTAACCATAATTTATACGTCTGGTACCACCGGAACACCGAAAGGGGTAATGCTCACACACGATAACCTGGTTCAAAATTTTAAGAAATCCGCGGTGCTTTTGCCAAATAATGTGACGCATGCATTGAGCTTTTTGCCTTTGTCACATATCTTCGAGCGAATGATTTCTTATTTATATGCTTACCTTAACATTGCCATTTATTATGCAGAAAGTATGGACACTATCGTTGCTGATATCCAATTCGTAAAACCAAGCGGATTTTCCACGGTCCCTCGACTGTTAGAAAAAGTCTATGATAAGATAGTAGAGAAAGGTAAGTCCTTAACTGGAATCAAAAAAGCTATCTTTTTTTGGTCGCTGGCTTTAGCTGAAAAATACGATACGAATAATAGTTGGTGGTATAACCTAAAGTTAGCAGTTGCTAGAAAGTTAGTGTTTAAAAAATGGCAGGAGGCGCTTGGAGGAAATATTCAAGTGATCATTTCTGGTGGTGCGGCCTTAAACCAGCGTTTGGCTCGTGTTTTTTGGGCAGCAGGTTTGCCAGTTTTTGAGGGCTATGGCCTAACAGAAACGTCACCAGTGATTACGGTAAATCATTTCGACGCTATTAAATTCGGCAGTGTTGGCAAGGCAATAGAAGGGGTAGAGGTTAAAATAGCAGCAGATGGAGAAATATTGGTAAAAGGCCATAATTTAATGAAGGGATATTACAATAAGCCCGAATTAACAAATGAAGCTATAGATAGCGAAGGATGGTTCCACACAGGTGATATTGGAGAACTTAACGATGGTTACCTGAAAATTACCGACCGCAAGAAGGAAATGTTTAAAACTGCTGGTGGTAAATATGTGGCGCCTCAAATCGTTGAAAATAAAATTAAAGAAGCTCCACTAGTAGAGCAAATTATGGTAGTAGGTGAGAATAGAAAATTCCCTTCTGCCTTAATAGTGCCAAATTTTGAAGCATTAAAAAGTTGGTGTAAAGTTAAAGGAATTGAGTTTGGTACTAACGAAACCATAGTTAACAATGAAGAAGTTAAATCCAAATTCCAAAAAATAATTGACGAAGCGAATAAGGAGTTCGGGAAATGGGAGCAGGTGAAACAATTTGCACTTTTGCCTAAAGAATGGAGCATTGATGGAGGAGAGCTTACCCCGAAATTAAGTTTAAAACGAAAAATAATACTCGAAAAAAACAACGAAATTATAGACAAGATATATAAAGATGCAGAAAATTATCATCCAGAAAATAAGTAAAGCCTTAGCCCATTTAAAAATAGTTGGGTTAATATTATTTGTTGCAACAAGTTATTCAACCAAAGCCCAAGTAGTAGATAGTGTTAAAGCGTTTGAATTTTTAAGCAAAGGAGATAAACAGACCAAAAGTGCGCTCGAATTTAAAAATGGCGCTGTGGTTTCCGCTCACCCATCTGCTACCGAGGTAGGAGTAGCTATTTTGAAAAAAGGAGGAAATGCAGTCGACGCTACTGTTGCGGTCCAATTTGCGTTAGCAGTGGTTTACCCAAATGCTGGTAATATCGGCGGCGGCGGTTTCTTAATTTATCGTTCAGCTAAAGGCGAAATCAATTCTATGGATTTCAGGGAGAAAGCACCTGCATTGGCTAATAGAGATATGTTTTTGGATGCTAACGGAAATGCAATTTCTGAAAAAAGCAAAGAAGGACATTTAGCGGCCGGAGTACCGGGCAGCGTAGCTGGTATGGTAGAACTGCATAAAAAATACGGTAAATTAAAATGGGCAGACTTGGTTGAGCCCGCCTATCGTCTTGCTAAGAACGGTTTCAACATCACAAAGATGCAGGCAAGGGAATTAAACAGGTTGAAGCAGAAGTTTCAACAGTTTAATCCGCTAGGTACCGCCTTTGTTAAAAGTGAAGAATGGAAGGAAGGAGATTTATTGGTTCAAGAGGAACTTGCCAACACCATGAAATTGATCCGGGATAAAGGAAGGGCTGGTTTTTACGAAGGACAAGTGGCTGATTTTATTGCCGAAGAGATGAAACGCGGCGGAGGTTTGATTTCTAAAGAAGATTTAAAGAATTATAAAGCAGCTTGGCGCACACCAATTACCGGCGAATATCGCGGTTACAAAGTAATTACCATGCCGCCAACCTCAAGCGGTGGTATAGCATTGGTGCAATTGCTGCAGTGTGTAGCGCCTTATCCTCTAGCTAAATGGGGCCACAATGCTGATTCGACCGTGCAAGTGATGATTGAAGCAGAGCGAAGAGTTTATGCGGATAGAGCAAAACATTTGGGCGATCCTGATTTTTGGAAAGTGCCGCAAAAGGAGTTGTTAGAGCCAGCCTACAATAATGCAAGAATGTCGAACTTAAACTGGAATAAAGCAACCCTAAGTACCGATATCCAAGCTGGGGAATTCGCCAAAAAAGAAAGTGAAGAAACCACCCATTTTTCAATTGTTGATAAA
The DNA here is from genome assembly GCF_965249885.1 of Pedobacter sp. Taxonomy (GTDB): domain Bacteria; phylum Bacteroidota; class Bacteroidia; order Sphingobacteriales; family Sphingobacteriaceae; genus Pedobacter. The sequence continues at coordinate 2,633,588 of NZ_OZ252254.1, forward strand.
GATGGAAATGCGGTTTCACTCACCACAACTATCAATACTTCTTACGGCAATTACGTGGTAGTTAAAGGGGCGGGCTTCTTTTTAAATAATGAGATGGATGATTTTTCAGTTAAGCCTGGAACACCTAACTATTTTGGATTAATTGGCTATGAAGCGAATGCTATAGCTCCAAAAAAACGGATGCTGAGCTCAATGACGCCTACCATATTGGAAAAAGATGGAAAACTTGCTATGGTAGTGGGTACGCCAGGCGGTTCAACGATTATTACTTCTGTTTTTCAAACTATTGTTAACGTAGTTGATTTTGGAATGGATATGCAGACAGCGGTGAATGCAAAGAAATTCCATCACCAATGGTTACCAGATATTACCAATTTGGAGGCCGATGCACTTAACGCTGATACGGAGCAGAAGTTGGTAGCCAAAGGGTATAAGTTTGATAGGAGAGGAAGTATTGGTAGAGTGGATGCCATCTTGCTAACTAAAAAAGGAACCTTCCAAACAGGTGCTGATCCCAGAGGCGATGATACCGCCGGGGGTTGGTAACCAATAACATAGATTTTCATAAAGATGAGGTTGTGCTTGAGGTGCAATCTCGTCTTTTCTTTTAGGGCATTAGATTACGCTTTCTAACGAGCGAAAATACGCCACATCGGCATTGCAATTAGCCTGAAATAATACACCGCTTTACTTTTGCGCATCTTAAAACTGAGCGGTTCATAAAAACAAGCTTGCAATAGCGGGTCTTTATTCTTCTAAATCCAGTGCAATATCTATAAATAACGACCCTGCATCACGTTATAAAAATTTATTTATTACAGCACATTTCGGAAAATTACCATTAAGTAAAAGCTCCGTTACTCAAGTTAGGCACAAAAATATAATCTAACTTTTGCCGTTTTATTTAGGCTTAATTTTTTAAAGTGTATAGCAAACTGAACACTTTATCAATATTATGCCAAATTTTATTTCGTTTTATTAAGAGCTTGTTTTATAGTGATTTACATGTTTTTATTTTGAATTATACTCCTTTTTGGTATATCTATTGACCAATTATAGGCAAAATAGTAAAGCTTATAAATCAATATTATGAAACTAAATCTCTTAAAACTTTTTCCAGTTGCAATGGCTGGATTGTTTATCGGCAACGCGGCCTTAGCTCAGGATAGCATGGGGCAAAAACCATCTTTTAAAACTTGGTCAATCGGATTAAACGGCGGTGTGTTAACCGGTGTATCTCCGCTAGGTGGCCAAAACGACTTCTCAAATTGGAAATCAAGTTTAGGCTATGGCCTTTATATCAAAAAGCAAATTAGTCCAGCATTCGCTTTGCGTTTAGATGGGGTAAGAGGTACAGTTAAAGGTGATAATGCCGAACCATTCAATGATGGTACTACTAACCCAAGCCCTATCGCATCGTTCGAAACTGATGTACGCTATTCGGCAACTTTAAGTGCTCAGTTAAATATGGTAAACTGGAGCATGTTTAACCAACACAACAATGCGCAACTTTATGCATTAGCAGGGGGTGGTTTGGTAAACTACGAAACTACCACAGTTGCTGCCGGTTCGGGAGCATCTACAACTCGCTCTGCAGTTGATAAATTGATTATCCCAGTAGGAGTTGGAGCTAAATTCCGTTTATCTGAAGGTGTAAACTTCGATTTGGGTTGGACAATCAACTTTGTTGATGGCGATCAATTTGATGGTTACGCTGCTAGAGGCAACAACGATAAATATAACTATGCTTATGCTGGTTTAGAGTTTGCGTTGGGTAAAGGAAAACAGTTAGCATTCTATAGCCCGGTTGCGGCCACTTATGAAGAAGCTTTGGCTGCTAAAAACACAGCAAATTCATTAAAATCAGACTTAGATGCACAAAAAGCTGAAAATGCTAAATTGCGTAGCGAAATGGCTGATCTATTGAAAGACAGCGATGGCGATGGTGTAGCTGACAAATTGGATAAATGCCCTAACACGCCAGCTGGTACAGTGGTAGATGGTTCTGGTTGTCCATTAAAAGTTCCTGCTCCTCAAGTAACTGAAAGAGTAATTGTAACTGAAGCAGACCGTAAAGTAGTAAAAGACGCAATTGATAACTTAGAGTTTGATTTGGGTAAAGCTACCATCCGTTCTAAATCATACCCAACCTTAAATAGAGTTGCTGCTTTATTGGTAGAGAAAAACTTTAGCTTAAAATTAGCTGGTCACACTGATATCACAGGATCTAGAGAGTTAAACATGCGTTTATCTAAAGAAAGAGCAGAGTCAGTAAAAGCTTATTTAGTATCTCAAGGTGCTAACGCTTCTAGAATTGAAGCTACTGGTTACGGCCCTGATCAACCAATTGCAACTAACAAAACTGCAGCTGGTCGTCAGCAAAACAGAAGGGTAGAATTTACCTTATACTAATCTACGTGAAAACGAAATTCCTATGAACAAAAAAGGGTTCCAATTTGGAACCCTTTTTTTATTTACAATCGGTTGGTTGGAAGTTAAACTTCCCCCTCTCAAAATTGATAGGTTTATCTTTAGCGAAGTAAGATCGTCCCAAAGAGGTTTCAATTACACCAACACCCATTTTTAAACTATCACCCTTTTTAATAAAGGCTAAAGGGTTGGAAAACTGTGTTGTATTGGTTCCCGTCTTAAAACTATAATCAACAATAAGTGTATCGCCACTAAATTTGCCTCTAACAATGCCATCGTTATGTGGTTTGTTAGCGTAGTTAATCAACAATTTTCCTTCCACCTCTACGCTATCGATAATTTTTAGGTCCATTAAGGCGGTATCGCCTTCAAATGTAGCCGTGTAGCACTGCTTAACGGTATCTTTCACTGTTTTTGTATTTGCTTTTTCACTGTTGTTGCCAGATGGTGTACAGCTAAAAGCTAGTGGGATTGCCAGAAATGTCCAAGCCAAATGTTTAAGTTTTACATTCATAATCGCTTTTTTAGTTAGAACTTCAGTTAATTTTAAAGACGTTTTACCTCTATTGATGATAGGCGTCCATTGTTTCCATAAACGCATAGCATCGAAAATCGTTTAATATGCAATGTTAAATTTATTCTAGGAACAAGTCATCATCATCGTCTGTTAAGCTTAGCTGAATATTATCGTTGCCAGATATGCCCTCAATAGATCCACGGATGTGAGCGGCATTCAAGAGCACCTTATCAAGCTGTTTTTCCCTTGCTTTCCAAAGTTTTTCCATTGCATCTCGCTCCCGTTGTATCGATAATTTCATGCTCATAAATCCTTCTCTTATGGCTTTCCACTGCTCTGCAAATTCGTTACTAATTAGGTAATCGTATAGCATGTGCATTTTATCTCCTTTATTTTCCTGAGATTTTGCAGCATTGAATAAACGAAGAATGCCGTCTCGCAGTACTGCTGCTAGCGCTTGCACTTCACCAAACGTACAAATCCACACGCCATCTTTTAAGCCGAAGCAACTCATATCTTTGGGCATATTTTGCGTTACTAATACTGCAATTTCAGCACCTTGGCTTCGCATATCAGTTTTTAACTTCTCAATCCAATCGCTTGCAAAAGCTACGGTTCGTTTACTTTCGTAAATGATATGGCCGCATTCCTGTCCGAAATTATTTCTAACAGTTTGAATGCAGTCAGCGCCGCGTACACCTTTGCCAACTTCTTGTACCAGATCAAACGGGAAAGAACTACGCAAAAGTTCCTCTAAAGCCAACTCTTGTACTTCTCCCTGCAGTTGCATTGAACCTTGCTCTGCTTTACGCTTCATCTCCTCAGCCAATTTCTTCTGATCTTCCAGCTGTTTATCTTTTTCAGCAAGCTTCATTTTAAAATCCAATTCAGCCTGTTGCAAACGTTGGTTCTCAATATTTCTGATTTCGAGCGCCATTTTTTCGCGTTCTTCGGTCAGCTTTTTTTGTATTTCCAGATCGAGCTCTTCCTGCTTACGCTTCAATTCGTTGGTCATTTGCATGTATTCCAATTCCTTTTGGCGAGCCGTTTTCAACTTTTCTTCGTTCTCTTTGTTCGCTTCATCTAAAATTTTAAGCCTGTTTTCAAAGTCGGCACTAATAGATTTGCGTAAATTTTCGCTCACACTCGCTTGCAGCGCTTCTTTCTCCTTTGTCAATCGCTGTTCAAAGGCTAGTTCCTGCTGTTTCCTCAAACTTTCAAAACTCTCTTCCTGTTGCTTTTTTGCAGCTTCGATGGCTTCCATTTTTTTGCGGAACTCGTCTTCTTTTTGTTTAGTAAACGACTGCATTTTCTCCCGCAAATCCTTTTTATATTCTTCCACCATTACTTCTTCCATCGGAAAAGAATGACTACAATTAGGGCACTTAATTTCAGTTGGCATATTTACTCTGTTTTGAAAGGACATCAAATTTAAGCATTGTTAGCCACAGATGCACCAATAATATCGGCTTTGCTACAATAACCAATTAGCAATTGAACTAAAAATGATTAATCGTCCGTATGGCTGCAGTTTATTTCTGTAATTTTGCGCATCAAACTATTTCAATGTTACACCGTGTACTCAACGCTTATAAAACTTCATTTTCTGGTTTAAGCCGGCAAACTTGGGTTTTAAGTGTAGTAATTTTAATTAACCGTTGTGGTTTTATGGCTGCGCCTTTTATGGGGCTTTATGTCACGCAATCGCTTCACCGAGCGGAAGCTGACGCTGGAATTGTTACCTCTCTTTTTGGCGTAGGCGCTATTGCAGGTGCTGCAGTGGGTGGTCAACTAACGGATCTGTTTGGCTTCAGACCAGTGCAAATTTTGGCTGCTGCAATTAGCGGATTGTTTTTTTTACTTTTTGCAGTAGTTCAAGACTTTACTTGGATCTGCATTTTATCACCAGTGATCAGCTTTTTTTCGGAAGCTTTTAGGCCAGCGAATTATGCTGCAATAGCATCTTATGCCGCTCCCGGAACAGAAACACGCTCATATTCCCTTAATCGTTTAGCAACTAACATCGGTTGGGCCTTTGGTGTGAGTATGGCTGGTATCATCGCTTCTTACAACTATAAATTACTTTTTGTAGTGGAGGGAGGAGTGAGCATTTTGGTGGCATCATCGATATTTTTTCTATTGCCTGCCAAACAAATTATAGCTAAAGTAAAAACAGCGCAAGAAAATTTAAGCGTACGTAAGCCTTGGAACGATGTTCCTTACCTGAAGTTCCTAGTTTTATCGGTAATGTTTACGATCTGTTTTTTTATGATGTTTAGGGTGGTGCCGGTATTTTATAAAAAAGTTTGGCATCTGGACGAGGCGTTGATCGGACTGATTTTAGGTATCAACGGAATCGTGATTGCGCTGTTCGAGATGGTGATGATTAGTAAAATAGAAAATAAACGATCGCCAATTTACTACATCGTTTTAGGAGTAATTATTGTTTCTCTTTCATTTGGTGTATTGATGTTGCCAAAATCAGTTCCTGTTATCGTTGCGGTATCAAGTATTTTGTTCTTTACTTTTGGTGAGATGCTCTCTCTCCCGTTTTTTAACACTTTTGTAGTTAAACGAAGCAATGAATACAATCGAGGACTTTATGCTGCCGGTTATACACTCAGTTGGTCTGTAGCTCAGGTGATTGGCCCAGCTAGTGGATTCTACATTGCCGACAGATTTGGTTATAATATTTTATGGATTGCAATTACGGTATTGCTATTTTGTTGTGCCTATTTTTTTAGTAAACTTAAGCTAGAATAGTTGTAAAAAAGCCTCTAGTTATATCGTTGCGTAGCGACCTTAATTAGCTTTTTTAAAAATTTAAAAATTATCAAAACTTTTTTAAAACACTGTTGTTTTTTACCTAACAACGCAAATTTTAGTATTGCCAAAATTAGACTATTTAAATTAAGCACATGAAAAAACGCATCCACGTTTTAGAAGACGATAAAGATATCGCTTTCATTATTGAGTTCCTCTTAAAAGATGAAGGTTACGAAATCCAAGTATCATCAACTTTTAAAGAGTTGAAAAGCAAATTAAAAGATTCCATTCCAGATTTGTTTATTTTAGATGTTATGCTGCCTGACGGTAATGGACTTGACATTTGTAAAGATTTGAAAAACGACACTTTCACAAAGCATATTCCGGTAATATTGATGTCGGCTAATGTACAAAACGAAGCTTTAAGTGAAGCATCTAGCCCCGACGATTATATCAACAAACCTTTCGATTTGGATTACATCGAATCACGTATTAAAAGGTTAATTGGCGAAAAACGAGTAGCTTAAAAATATTCAATTATTTAGATATGAGCCTTCTATCAAATAGAAGGCTTTTTTTTATTATAAAATTTCTGACAAATAAATGATAAGCAATGTTTAAAGCATTTATATCTTTGCTTAACAGTGTTAAATTGTTTAATGCCTAATCACAATGGGGAGTAAGGAAAGAATTCAGCGACAAAAAGAAGATACCCGAAAAGGTATTTTAGCCGCTGCTTTACAGATTGTGAAACAAGAAGGCTGGACAGCGCTGAGCATGCGTAAAATTGCTGATGTAATAGAGTATACGGCTCCAATTATCTACGAATATTTTCCGAACAAAGAAGGTATATTGTTAGAGTTAACTAGGCAAGGATATATTAATCTTGGACTAAAAGTTAAAGCAGCTAGAGATGCCAAAACAAACGCAGAAGAACAGTTGGAGGCAATGTGGCTAGCTTACTGGGATTTCGCTTTTGAAGAGACGGAGTACTATCAGTTGATGTATGGTGTGCAGGTGAATTGTTGTGAGATGTATAAAACAATGCCTGAAGCAGAGTATACTACAGATCTGTTTTATGATGCTATAGAGAAGTTACTGAAAGAACCTATTTCTGAAGATGCATCTTGCTTAAAGTATTACACTTTTTGGTCGCTGATTCATGGCTTGGTATCCATTAATTTGGTGCAAAAAGGCGCTAATGATGACATCAATCAGCAAATTCTAAGAAGTGCGATCAAAGCTATTATAAAAACCATCAACGACTAAACCTTTTTTTTGCTCTTTTATTTAACAGTGTTAAATTAATTTATTAACGTAAAATTCATTAAAAAATCCCAATAATATGAAATATATATACCAACCAGCACCAGTATTTAACGGTGTTAAATTATTTAACGAATGGATAATTTTGTTAATTTTAACTGTGGTTTTGTTTTTGTCAAGTTGCGTAGGTAAATCGGAACCAATGGCGTTAGCTCCGCCACCATCATTGCCTGTTTCTACCGTTAATGCTACTAGTCAGGAAACTTTTGTAGACTATCCGGCAGCCATACAAGGCATTACTGATATCGAAATAAGACCGCAAATTGCCGGAACTATCGACAGAATATATGTTAGCGAAGGTCAACTTGTAAGCAAGGGTCAACTTTTATTTCAAATTTCTGAGCTACCATTTAGAGCACAGTTAAACAATGCTACTGCTGCACTACAGGCGGCTAAAGCGGCAGTGTTAAATGCGCAACTTGAAGTAGATAAACTTACGCCATTAGTACAATCAAAGGTGGTTTCCGACTTTCAGTTAAAAACTGCTAAAACTGCACACCAAATTGCGTTAGCCAACGTAGAGCAAGCAAAAGCTAATGTAAATACTGCCCAAATTAACTTAGGCTATACACAAATTAAAGCGCCAAGCAGCGGTTATATTGGGCGTTTGCCTAAAAAACAGGGAAGTTTAGTAAACCCTAATGATCCTGAGGCCCTCACCCAACTTTCTGACGTTCATGAAGTGTACGCTTATTTTTCGCTAGCTGAAACGGATTTCATCAAATTTAACGAAAACTATGAAGGTAAGTCAGTTTCTGATAGGCTTCGTCACCTGCCAGCCGTGAACTTAGTACTGGCCGATCAAAGCGTTTATCCAATTAAAGGTAAGGTTGACATGGTTAACGGACAGTTTGATAAAAACACAGGAGCCATTACACTGAGGGCGATTTTTGCTAATGCTAAAGGTTTGTTACGATCTGGAAATACAGGTAAAGTTAGATTGGGCTTACCGCATTACAATACATTGTTGATTCCTCAATCAGCCACTGTAGAAATGCAAGACAAGCTTTTCGTATACGTAGTAGACAAGGACAACAAAGTAAACAAAGTTGCCGTTGCCGTTGACGGTAAATCTGACACCAATTATCTGATTAAAGACGGATTGAAATCTGGAGATCAAATTGTATTGAGCGGTTTGGATAGGCTTCAAGATGGACAATTGATACAGCCTGATAGAAAATCGGAGAAAGTAGCACAATTAATTTCGAAAAAATAACACAATCAAAATGTTTAAAATATTTATACAACGGCCTGTATTAGCCACCGTTATCTCCATATTATTGGTGATACTTGGCGTGCTAGGCTTAACTAAATTACCGCTTCAGCAATTTCCGGATATTGCGCCGCCATCAGTTTTAGTAACTGCCGTATATCCAGGAGCAAATGCGGAAACGGTGTTGCGTTCAGTAGCACCTTCCATTGAGGAATCGATAAACGGAGTGGAAAACATGACCTACATGACTTCCACTGCTAGTAACGATGGTTCGTTAGCCATCACCGTGTTTTTTAAATTAGGTACCAATGCAGATCAAGCGGCGGTGAATGTGCAAAATAGAGTGGCACAGGCTACCAGTCAGCTTCCAGCAGAAGTAGTACAGCAAGGTATAGTAACTGCTAAACAGCAAAATAGCTTCATCATGGCTATCGGTATGTACACCGAAAATGAAGCTAAATATGATCAAACTTTTGTTGCTAATTACGCCCAAATAAACATTATTCCTGAAATTAAGAGGATACCGGGCGTTGGAGCGGCAAGTATTTTTGGCGGAGTTAAGGACTATTCGATGCGTGTTTGGTTAAATCCAACTCAGATGGCCACGTACAGAGTTACTCCTAATGAAGTAATGGCGGCTATTCAAGATAAAAGCTTAGAAGCTGCCCCAGGTAAATTTGGAGAGCGAAGTAAGGAAGTTTTTGAATATGTAATCAAATATAAAGGTAAGCTCACCAAACCTGAAGATTACGAAAATATAGCCATTAGATCAAATAACGATGGCTCTATACTACGTTTAAAAGATGTCGCCAGAGTAGAACTAGGTGCCTATTCTTATAATAGCTTAACGCGTTTAAATGGACAAAAAGGGATAGTGATTGGTGTAATTCAGTTGGCAGGGTCTAATTCCAATGAAATCCAAATTGCAATTAACAAGTTGATGGAAAAGGCTTCCAAAGACTTTCCCAAGGAGATTAAGCACAATATTTTCTACAGCACTAAAGTTGCATTAGATCAATCCATTGACCAAGTAATTCATACGCTGATTGAAGCTTTTATTTTGGTATTTATCGTAGTGTTTATCTTTTTACAAGATTTTAGGTCTACACTTATACCTGCCATTGCCGTACCTGTTGCCATCGTAGGAACGTTTTTCTTCATGCAATTATTTGGTTTTTCCATTAATCTGCTAACCTTATTTGCATTAATTTTAGCTATCGGTATTGTGGTGGATGATGCGATTGTAGTAGTTGAAGCGGTACACGCCAAGATGGAACATAAGCACCTGCCTCCAAAAGTAGCCACGCATGAGGCCATGAGCGAAATTACTGGTGCTATTATTTCAATTACATTGGTAATGGCTGCGGTATTTTTACCTGTTGGTTTTATGGAGGGCTCAACGGGTTTGTTTTACCGTCAGTTTGCCTTTACTATGGCCATCGCAATTGTGATATCGGCAGTTAATGCGCTAACGTTAAGTCCGGCATTGGCGGCGCTATTTTTAAAGGATCACCACGCAACTTCGCTAGGTGAAACAGCGCAAGGCCAAAGAGGCTTCAAAGAAAAGTTTTTTAGTGGTTTCAACAGCAGCTTTAATGCGATGACTAATCGCTATGTAAACAGCTTAAGGTTTTTGATCAAAAATCGATGGCTGAGTTTAGGAGGTTTGGCTATAATTACGTTGGTTACCATTTGGATGGTAAAAACTACGCCATCTGGCTTTATTCCTACTGAGGATCAAGGTTTCATTGCTATCTCTGTATCAACACCTTCAGGAACTTCACTTGATGGTACTCAAAAAGTAATGACTGAAGCAGAAAATACGTTGAGGAAATTAGAATCATCAAGGTTTGTTACTGCAATTTCTGGATTCAACTTATTGACCAACTCTACCAGCCCGTCGGCGGCAGTTGTATTTGTGTTGCTTAAGCCCATTGACGAAAGAGGAAAAGTAAAGCGTATCGAGGAAATTATGGGTCAGGTGCAAGGTGCTTTGGGGAGCATCACTGGAGGTAGTTTCTTTGTTTTTAGTTTTCCAACAGTTCCTGGATTTAGCAACGTGGAAGCATTGGATTTAGTGCTTCAGGATAAAACTGGTGGTAAGCTGGACAAGTTCAGCGGCATATCTCAGCACTTCATTGGGGAGCTGATGAAACAACCTGCTATTGCGGTGGCCTTCACCAGTTTCAAAGCGGATTATCCTCAGTTGGAACTTGATATTAACCACGAAAAAGCTGACCAATTGGGCGTGAATGTCAAAGATATTCTGCAAACTATGCAGGCCTATTTCGGTAGTGCGCAAGCTTCAGATTTTAACCGTTTCGGAAAATACTACAGGGTAGTGGTTCAAGCTGACATTGCCGACCGGGCAGATCCAAGTGCCATAGATCGGGTTTTTGTGAAGAACAAACTTGGTGAAATGGTACCAATCAATACTTTGGTTAATTTGCGGCGCATTTATGGCTCTGAGACGGTATCTAGGTATAACTTATTTAACTCTATCGCAGTCAATGCAATTCCCAAGCCAGGCTTCAGTTCTGGAGATGCCATTAAGGCGATTGAAGAAGTAGCTGCTAAAGAATTACCGGCAGGATATAGCTACGAATTTTCGGGGCAAACAAGAGAAGAAATATCTTCTGGAGGCCAGTCTACAGTGATCTTTATACTTTGCTTGGTATTTATCTATTTCTTGTTAGCGGCGCAATACGAAAGTTATTTACTTCCACTTGGCGTAATACTTTCTATTCCAGTGGGAATGTTCGGTGTATTTGCAGCCATCGGCTTTACAGGTATAGCTAATAACATTTATGTGCAGGTGGCGTTGGTTATGCTTATCGGTTTACTTGCAAAAAATGCGATTTTAATCATCGAATTTGCAGCACAGCGAAGGCGAGCAGGAAAGCCATTATTAGCTGCTGCATTGGAGGCCGCAAAGTTGAGGTTGCGCCCAATCATCATGACTTCACTAGCGTTTGTAGTTGGTTTGATACCAATGATGTTTGCTACTGGTCCATCTGCGCAGGGGAACCATAGCATTAGTATCGGTGCGGCTGGTGGAATGGTTTCTGGTGTGGTAATCGGATTGTTCATCATCCCTGTATTGTTTGTCATCTTTCAATATTTGCAGGAAAAGGTTACTGGCGTGCCTTTATCCGTTGCTAAAGGCACTCAAACTGAAGTTTTGGAACACAAACATTAGTAATTCAAGTTTTTGAGGCTGCCAAAGTTATTGTGGTAGCCTCATTTTAATCAAAAACATAATGAGAAATATTATACATATCATTTTTGGCGTGTTACTTTTAGGAATTTATAGCTGTAACATCCCTAGAAGTGTAATTAACCTTATTAAGGACACACCGTCACAATATCGAGGATTAAATGTTACCGACACGGCAAGCGTTGGTTCAATTTCGGTAAAAGAGTTTTTTGCGCATCAATTTGTACAGCAGTTGTTAGACAGCGCTATACAGAAGAATCTAGACTTACAAATCGCTATCAAAAATATTGAGGCAGCAAATTTGTTGTTAACCAGAGCAAAAATGGGGAGTTTGCCACAACTTAGTCTGCAAGTGGCTGCAAGTTCCAGTCGTCCTTCAGATAACAGTTTAAATGGAATTAGTGCCTCGCAGTTTCTAAATACTACTCATATTGAAGATTACAATGCCAATCTAGCGTTAAGTTGGGAGGCAGATATTTGGGGTAAAATTAGCAAACAGAAGGAAGCGGCATTTGCAACTTATTTACAAACAACAGAAGTTAAAAAGGCTGTGCAAACCAGAGTAGTTGCCATGGTTGCCAATAGTTTTTATCAGTTATTGTTGCTGGATGCGCAGTTGGATATTGCTAATAGAAACCTGAAGCTTACCGATAGCACTTTAAAAATGGTTACGCAGCAATTTGAAGCTGGTCAAGTAACGTCGCTTGCAGTAGCTCAAACCAAGGCACAGTGGCTAAGCGCAAATCAGTTAATTCCACAAATCACACAGGCTATTCAAATCCAAGAAAATGCCTTGAGCGAGTTGACAGGACGATTCCCAAACGCCATAGAACGCAAAACAACATTAGCCCAACTTGAAGTACCCACTCAACTTGCCGCAGGCCTGCCCTCAGTAATGCTTGCTATGCGTCCCGATGTAAAGAGTGTTGAACTAGGTTTAAGGGCTGCCAATGCTAAGGTGGGGGTTGCTAATGCGGCAATTTATCCTTCCTTAATCATTTCTGCTAGTGGTGGAGTTAACTCGTTTAAAGCCAGTAATTGGTTTAACGTTCCGGCATCGTTGTTTGGCGTAGTTGGAGCTGGTATTGTACAGCCAATTTTCAACCGTAAAGAGCTTAAGACTCAATTTGAGCTAGCAAAGGTAGAACGAGAAAAATTAGTGCTGCAGTTCAGGCAGTCGGTAATAAAAGCCGTAGTAGAGGTTGCCAACGAACAAACTAAATTGGAGAACTTAAAAGCAGAGTTTTCTATTGCGCAAACTAGGGTGCAAACTTTAAAGCAAGCGGTTAAAAATGCCGATTTATTGTTTAAAAGTGGGATGGCAAGTTACTTAGAAGTGATCAGTGCACAATCTAATCTACTGCAGGGCGAGCTAAATTTGGCAAGTTTGAAAACAGCGCAGTTAAGCGCAAGTGTTGAATTATACAGGGCCTTAGGTGGCGGCTGGCAATAAGTTCATCTAAGTAGATTTGAAATTCAGTACGTTTTTTCAACTCATTGAACTCCATCAAAATAGCGTCATATGTGATCAGGCTGTACTTGTAAAATCGACAAGGGTTGGTTAAAATTAAGAGAATGCAATTGTGTTGCGTTTTAAAATTGCTAATCATAATAAAACAGTGTAAATTGCCGTTTCTTAACAACTTAATTTATAATTAGCACAAATGAATAAAAATCAAATTAGAAGTCTAGTTGCCCTAGCATTATTGGCAGCTGGTCCTATGTTTGCATCTGCCCAGTCGCAAAAGAAAAATTGGTTTAATTTAGATTTGAAAGCGGATAGTGTATTCGGTATTAGTACTGAAAAGGCATATAACGAGCTTTTAAAAGGTAAAAAATCAAATACTGTTATCGTTGGTATTTTAGATAGCGGCGTTGATGGTGTCCACGAAGATTTGAAATCTGTGATGTGGGTGAACAAAAAAGAAAAAGCGGGCAATGGGAAAGATGATGATAAAAACGGTTACATCGACGATGTTAACGGCTGGAGCTTTTTAGGGGGTAAAGAAGGAAATGTTAATCATGAAACGGTAGAAATAACCCGTTTAGTTCGTAGAGATGCCGCCCGTTTTGCAAATGTTACTGAAGCCAACGTTAAAGCAGCAGATAAGAAAGATTTTGAGGCTTATTTAGCCAATAAAAAGGAATTTGAAGATGCACTAGAAAAAGCAAAAACAGGTTTACAAAGATTCGAGAATTTTAAAAATGCAGTTGATGGCCTAGTAAAGAAAATCGGAAAGGAAAATCCGACTTTAGAAGACATCAAAAATTATACACCTGAAGGACAGGTTGAATCAAGTATTAAAAACACTTTGATTAGAGGTTTGGCTAATTCCGATTTTAAAGATTTTTATGAAGCTCAGATTAAAGGTGGTTACGATTATTTTTACGGACAAGTAAATTATAACTACAACTTGAGCTATGATCCTAGGTCGGTAGTTGGTGACGATCCAAATAACAGCAATGAACGTTTTTATGGAAACAACGATTCTAAGGGACCAGATCCTTCGCATGGTACACACGTGGCGGGTATCATTGGTGCCGACAGAAAAAATACGATAGGAATTAATGGCGTTGCTGATAACGTTTTGTTGATGGCGGTGCGCAATGTGCCAGATGGGGATGAGCGTGATAAAGACGTGGCCAATGCGATCCGTTATGCTGTTGATAATGGTGCAAAAGTATTGAACATGAGCTTCGGTAAAGCTTATTCATGGGATAAAAAAGTGGTAGATGATGCAGTTAAATATGCAATAAGTAAGGATGTTTTATTAGTTCACGCGGCAGGTAACGACAATAAGAACTTAGATTCAGAAAATAACTTCCCTACTAATAAGTATGAAGATGGATCTTTAGCATCTGCTTGGTTAACCGTTGGTGCATCAACGCCTTACAATGATAAAAGATTGAAAGCGTCTTTCTCAAATTATGGTAAAACTAGCGTTGATGTTTTTGCTCCAGGTTTCGGTATTTATTCTACTTTCCCTAACCAAACTTACAAAGATGAGAATGGAACAAGTATGGCTTCACCAGTGGTTGCAGGTTTAGCTGCCTTAATTCGTTCTTACTATCCTAAGTTGAAAGCTACACAGGTTAAAGAAATTATCATGAAATCAGTAGAGAAAGCAGATTCTTTAAAAGATTTATGTGTAACTGGCGGTGTAGTTAATGCTTACAATGCACTGAAATTAGCTGCTACTTACTAGTTAAATCACTTATTAAATTAATCATAAAAAAGAGTCCCAGTTTACTATTGGGACGCTTTTTTTTTTAGGCTAAGGCCTGATGAATTTCTGCGTATAGTAACCCGCTACCTCCGCCATAGTGCTTTACAACTCGAGTTTTTGGTGCGGATTTATTTAAGTCCAAACATAGCACTTGCTCTTCTGCATCTGTAATGCCAGCACCAATCAAAATCACATCGTATGTAACGTTGTTGCAGGTTGCTATGGCATCATTTAGAGTCAAAGCTACATCGGCGCTCCAATTTTCCACCTTTTCGATTAAACGTTTTATGGTTTCGGCGATAGGCTGGTTTGTACAAACTATAAGAATATTGACCATTCGCTTTTCTGTTTAAACTACAATGCACATTTCGTGAGGAAAATCCGCTTTGATCCGTGCACTGTAGCTGAATTAAACTTTTGATTAGAATTTCATTGGAACTTCCATCACTAAAAATTCTGCATCTGATGTTGCTGTAACTTCAAACTTATCTGTGTCCCAAATACCGAAACCATCTCTAGTATTTACATCCTTGCCATCAATGTTTAAGGTACCTTTTAGTACAAAGATGTACACACCGTTACCTTCTTTGTGCAGTTGATAAGTTTTGGTGGTGTTAACATCAAATCTTGCCATGTTGAACCAAGCATCTTGGTAAATCCATACACCAGCATCATCTGCATTAGGAGATAATACCTGTACAAATTCATTTCTTGTGCTAGCGTCAATTGTAATCTGATCGTAACGTGGTTCCACATTTCTTTTATTTGGGAACACCCAAATTTGTAGAAATTTGGCAGGTTGAGCTGCATCAGGGTTGTACTCGGAATGGTAAACTCCTGTACCTGCGCTCATCACCTGTATCTCTCCCGATTTAATGGTGGCAGTATTCCCCAGGCTATCTTTATGTTGTAGTTCTCCTTCCAATGGGATGGAGATAATTTCCATGTTGTCGTGCGGATGTTCGCCGAAGCCCATTCCACCAGTTACAAAATCGTCGTTTAAAACCCTTAATGCGCCAAAATGTATGCGATCTGGATTATAATATCCAGCAAAGCTGAAAGAGTGAAAGCTTTTTAACCAGCCATGATCTGCGGCTCCGCGGGTGTTAGCTGTGTGTAATACGGTCTGTGCCATAATTTTTTTCTCCTTTGTTGATACAAATTTACAAGCGTTTTTTCGGTTGATTATTGATGTAGGATAAGAAAGTCAAAAGTCAAAAGTCAAAAGTCAAAAGTCAAAAGTCAAAAGTCAAAAGTCAAAAGTCAAAAGTCAAAAGTCAAAAGTCAAAAGTCAAAAGTCAAAAGTCAAAAGTCAAAAGTCAAAAGTCAAAAGTCAAAAAAAAATGGACATACAAGGTACGAATATATTTAGGGAGTGTTTAAACCTTTAGTTTTTTTGACTTTCCTATCCAAACAACCAAACAACCAAAACTGTCTTTCAATAGTCATTCATTCATCGAAAGTCGTATTTTGCAAAACCAAATAGATAACTTAGTAACATGATCAATAGGGCTACTTACCAAGCGGCGCAAATTGTTGCACCTACCATCGAAACTCACTTTGCCGAACATTTGGCCGAAGCGAGTGCCAAAGGCGAAATAGACTTGGCGCCACAGCCGCCCGCCCGTGTAATAGAAGCCATTTTGGATGCTGCTTTTTGGAGCAGTTTGCGTAAGGAAGAAGGGCATTCGCCTAAAATCTCCATTGCTTTTTTGCCCCCCGAACAAGCAACTAAACCACTACTGTTTAAACAGAATTTACCTTTGAACCCCAACGTATTGACCAAGTTGGCACCGGGTGTTGAGCGTGGCGGTATCCACATTGGGGTATGGCACGATGGTTATGATTTGTACGTTTGGGGCACCACCTTAAATATTCCTAATTACTGTTTCGTAGTAGATGTATCAGAACCGGCGTTGTTAGTGGTTAAGCACCGCAGGATGGCTGGCTTTGGCAAATTTACCAATGTAGCTGTTTTGAAAGGTGATCAGATCAAAATTGTCAACGAAAATGCGCCTAAAACTGGGGAGTGTCCCAGTATTTTACTGTCACTGCTTGACTTAACAGCAGAAAGTTATTGGAGCGATGCTGCAAATATTCTCATCCAATTAGCGGTTTCTATGCGTGCCCATGGCAGAGGTGGGGCCGTGCTTGTGGTACCTCAAGGTAAAGATGACTGGAAGCAATCTGTAATTCATCCTATCAGTTATGCTTTAACACCAGCATTTAAAGGCTTGGCAGATTTGGTACGTAGGGATCGAGATGATTCGAGTGAAATTTTTTGGCAAACCGCTTTGAAAAGGGAAATTGATCACTTAGCTGGGTTAACAGCGGTTGACGGCGCAACTATTATCACTGATGAATATGAGCTTTTAGCATTTGGCGCCAAAACCGGCAGATCAAATAGTAGCGAACATATTCAGCAAATTTCCTACACTGAACCCATTAATAATGCGGAGGCTTTAGTGGTACATCCAGCAAAAATTGGCGGTACAAGGCATTTATCAGCAGCTCAATTTATATTTGATCAAAGAGATGCCTTAGCACTAGTGGCCTCACAAGATGGGCACTTTACGGTGTTCAGCTGGTCGAAATCTTTAAATATGGTACAGGCGCAACGCATTGATGCACTGCTGCTATAATTTATGCCGTGAATATTCCAACAACTATAGCAAACAGTAGTAGAACTAAAATTACGATGCGGTCGGCTACAACACGTTGCCTATAAGTAGAAGGTTGAGTAGCTTTTTGCTCTCTCACTCCATAAATTACGTTGGTAGCTGCTTGATGTAGGTTTGCAATCATAACTCGTCCTCCTTTTATACTCAACTATAAACAAAGACGAAGCCAATTATTGTGGATATGTTGATAATTAGCGTTTTTAAGTATTTTATTTATTGATACCCGTATATTAACGGGTAATTTCTCTCAAAATAGCAGAATATTGTTGTCTATTTTTTGAAACATGAACCAGTTTATTGAGTTAATATTCATACAGTTAGCTTCTGGTTTGTCCGTTTCCCGTAACTAGCCATTTATAACTTGTTAGCTCTTCAAGCGCCATTGGTCCACGGGCGTGAAGTTTTTGTGTGCTAATACCAATTTCTGCACCCAAGCCAAACTGTGCACCATCGGTGAATGCTGTAGATGCATTAGCGTAAACAGCTGCGGCATCTACTTGATTGAGAAATAATGCTATATTTTCTGCATCTTCGGAAATAATGGCTTCACTATGTTTTGAACTATAATTGGCAATGTGATCCAAAGCTTCCATGATATCTTTCACAACTTTTACCGCAAGTTTCAATGATAAGAATTCTGTTCCAAAATGCTCGGCTGTCGCATTTTTTAATAGTTGATTTGGATAGCTTTCTTTTAATCTGGCATAACTAACCTCATCAGCATAAAGCTCAACATCTTTTTCGGCCAAAGGCGATAATAATGTTGAAATGTCTGAAGTGCGTTTTTCATGTATCAAAACACAATCTAATGCGTTACAAACACTTACTCTACGCGTTTTAGCATTAACTATAATTTGTTGACCTTTTTCTAAATTGGCCGAAGCATCAAAAAAAGTATGTACAATGCCAGCACCTGTTTCAATAACTGGAATTTTACTGTTTTTTCGAACATAATTGATCAGCGACTGGCTGCCTCTTGGAATAAGTACGTCTACATAACCAACGGCATTTAATAGTTCTTCAGTTGCACTTCTATCGGCTGGCAATAAAGTCAATATATCTTTATTTAGCTGATGTTTTTCCAATACGTCATGGATAACTTTTGTAATCGCTAAGTTGGAAAATTCTGCATCACTGCCGCCTTTTAATATGGCAACATTCCCAGTCTTGAAACATAGTGAAAAAACGTCGACAGTAACGTTTGGCCTAGCTTCGTAAATTACGCCAACCACTCCTAAGGGTACGCGAACTTTTTTAATATTGAGATTGTTTGGTAAAGTTCGGTCGTTAATTACGTTTCCTAGCGGATTGGCCAACTTAACTACATTTTGTACGTCATCGGCAATTGCCGCAATACGTTCTTTCGTTAGTTGTAAACGATCATATTTAGGATCTGTCTTGGCCATCCTATCCAAATCTTTTTGATTTTCAGTAAGGATAAAATCACTATTTACTATTAATGAAGCTGTTAAATCAGTAAGTACTAAGTTAATCGTCTCTTTGTTTAAAGAAATGATGTTTCTAGTGGCTTGTTTGGCATTTTCGAAGTGGGTCATTTTAGTGTCTAGGTGTTATGTGTTAGGGGTTAGGCTTTAGATATTTACCTTACTGCCAACTAAATCGCATAAAAATAGTCGTAATGCACTAGTGGCTTTTGGTTTTTTTGGCCAATCCGCTCTCTGGCTTTGTCGGAACTATATTTTGCGATTCCCAGTCCAATTAACTTTTCGTCTTCATCCAAAATTTTAATGATGTCGCCTTTTAAAAAGTCTGCTTTAATGGCAATGACGCCAACGGGCAACAAGCTGGTAGCTTTGCCAGACGTAAGCACTTGTTTAGCGCCATTGTTTAGCTGCACAGCTCCGGTAGCAGCAGTTTCTGCATGCGCAATCCACTTCTTTTGACCAGATTTGATTTTATCTGCAGGAAAGTGGGTATGAACTATTTTATTTTCCAGTAAATCGGTTAATACATTAGCAGTTTTGCCGTTAGTGATGTGTACGTTAATGCCTAGCTTGGCAGTTTTTTGTGCGATGGTAGTTTTGGTAATCATGCCACCTCTGCCAAATTGCGATTTTCCAGTACTTATAAAGTTGCTCAAGTCTGTAAATTCGCTCGTTACTTTTTCAATTACTTTTGAGGTTTCCAGCTTTGGATCACCATCATAAATGCCGTTTACGTTGGAAAGAATAAAAAGCGCATCAGCGTTCATCATAGAGGCAATAAGGCCAGCTAGCTCATCATTGTCGGTAAACATTAGCTCAGTTACAGAAACCACATCGTTTTCATTCACTACCGGAATTACCTGGTTTTGCAGTAAAATATGAATGCAGTTTTTCATGTTAAGGTAATGCACTCGATCCCTAAAGTCTTCCTTGGTCACCAATACTTGGGCACATTGGATCTCATGCCTATCGAAATAGGCAGCATAGGTGTTAATGAGTTTTACTTGGCCAATGGCAGCAAGTAGTTGTCTTGTAGCTACGGCGTCTTGTTTTTCGCTAATTTTAATTAAACTGCGTCCGGATGCTACCGCTCCAGATGAAACCAGTATAACTTCAATTCCCTGTTTTTTGATAGCTGCTAATTGATCTACCAAGTGAGCAATGCGCTCGTTATCAGGTAAACCATTAGCTTGTGTAATTACATTAGAACCTATCTTAATAACTATTTTTTTGTACTGTAATGCCATTATCTTGTTTGGAATTGCTAATCTACCAAATAAGTAGGGTTTTTCATAGTTGTTGGGTTTTTGGTTGGTTAGTTGTTTGGATTTTTGGAGTTGAATTGCCTTAGCGCACTTAGCGGTTTCTTATTTTTACTTTGCGTTAAATTAAGTTTGTTTTTAACCGCAAAGATTTCGAAGCGTCATGCAGAGAACGCAAAGTTGAAAGCTTAGCGCACTTGGCGGTTTCTTATTTTCCTTTGCGTTAGTTTGTTTTTAACCGCAAAGATTTCGCAGGGTCACGCAGAGAACGCAAAGTTGGAAATTTAGCGTATTTAGCGGCTTCTTATTTTTCCTTTGCTTTAGTTTATTTTAACCGCCAAGATTCGACGGGTTACGCAGGGAACGCAAGGTTTCGGGATTTTAGTATGCAAGTGGTAGGTGCAGGCTTTTGTACAACAAACCCGATGGAAGTGGAAATACTTTTTGTTTTATTATTGCTGGCACCGAATCCGTAATTTAAGCTGTTCAGAATAGATTCCTCGTACCTTGGAATGACAGGATGATTAAACAAAAAGATTGCAACGAACAGCGGGGCTATCTTGCCCAAATAGTGATGTATTCGCTTTTCAAATATGTTAAAAAATCTTTCTCAAATAATTAAACAAAAAAATAAGTAAAATTAATACACTGATTTACAGTTATTTGAAAAATATTTCCATGTTTTTATAGTACTATGTATTGCATAGTACATTATTTAACATATATCTTTGTATTATGATAGCAGAGAATACGCAAACCCAAATGCGCAAGGGCATACTCGAATATTGTGTGCTTTTAATCATCTCCCGAGGAGAGATTTATGCGTCTGATATAATTGCCGAATTGAAGAGGGCAAAACTACTGGTGGTAGAGGGTACCTTGTATCCTTTACTTACTCGGTTGAAAAATAATGGATTGTTGAGCTACAATTGGGTGGAGTCCACCTCTGGTCCGCCACGTAAATATTATGTGTTAACACCAGAAGGCAGGCAAATTTTGACCCAACTGGACACCACATGGCAAGAGCTAGTTTACGCCATTACCACATCACAACAAGGAGCTAACCCAACAACTGAAGAAAAATAAACCAACGCAGTGGCTTGCTACTGCTAAAGCATACAGATATGAATAAGACGATTATCATCAATATAGGCAATTCCATTATCCACATTGAGGAAGAAGCTTATGAAATACTAATGAGTTACCTTAACGAGATTAAGCAACATTTCGCTAAAAATGCTGATGATTTTGAAATTGTTAAGGATATTGAAAACCGCATTGCCGAAATGTTCGCGGAGATTTTACAGAAAGGCCAAAAACAGGTAATTGACGTAGCCGACGTACAAGGTGTGATTGCCCAAATGGGTAGTGTAAAAGATTTCATGGACGAAGAGGAGGAAACGTTGAACGAGGGTGCCGATATCAATTATATTGGAGTTAAAAGACTTTATAGAGATACACATGATGGCGTAGTAGCTGGTGTTTGTGCCGGATTGGGACACTATTTAAATGTGGAAGCTAGATGGATAAGACTAGCATTTTTCTTACTTACCTTTTTAGGTGGTACTGGTATTCTGGTTTATTTGATTTTATGGATTGCCGTTCCTAGAGCGTCCAGCAGATCGGAAAGAATGCAGATGAAAGGTGAAGCGACTAATTTATATGGTTACAAGAAAAGCTTCGATGAGGAATTAGCTGCGTTTAAGGCAAACATGAAATCGGCAAATGACCAATTTGGACCCGTAGTTAAAAAATCAGGGAATTTTTTGGTAGAGCTAATTAAGATGTTTGGACGTTTAATTAGAGGTGTTTTTAGGTTTTTTGGAAAAACGGTGGCTATTTGTTTCATTGTTTTTGGTTTTGGAATGATGATTACCCTAATTGTTTTCCTAGGAATGCTGCTGGGGTTTTGGGATGAAAATACCTACCAAAGTTTTCCATTGAATGTAATTAACACACCGTTTAGAGACGGCCTGATTTTCCATGCTTTCCTTACCTTTTTTGTTCCAGTATTGGCGCTAGTGTTGTTTGCACTTAAAGTGGTAAATAACAGAATTGAGATTAGTAAATACGTTTGGTTTGGGCTATTAATAGTTTGGCTTGTTGGTGCGGGCACTACAGGTTATTACACCGCTAAAATTTTTGGTGAATTTAAAGAAGAGGCTGAA
Source organism: Pedobacter sp. (assembly GCF_965249885.1). GTDB lineage: Bacteria > Bacteroidota > Bacteroidia > Sphingobacteriales > Sphingobacteriaceae > Pedobacter. The sequence continues at coordinate 2,655,840 of NZ_OZ252254.1, forward strand.
TTAGTGCAGCATACAGATTTAAAACCATACCAAACTTATGTAATTGATGTGGATAAGAGCATGGTATTTAACAAACAGGATAGCATCAGGTACCATTTGGAGGATATGGATATGGGCAAGCGCACCGTAGTGGAGAATTTTGACAATGGCCCTTTTAGAAATCCTCGAACGGTAAGTTTCGAAATTGAGAAAAGCACTGACGGCAAGGCTTCCATTTCTGCCACCTACAAAGCTCAGGGTCGAAACTTTGAGATAGCCTTGAAAAATGTACAAAACGTGAACTATAAATTTTTACAGCGAGACTCAGCTTTGATTTTTAACCCAGCGATTCAATTCAAACAGAACGCACCTTGGCGTGATCAGCATGTTCATTTAAGATTAAAGCTTCCGATAGGTACAAAAGTTAAAATCAATGAAAATAATGATAGGTACTGGAGCTTCTATCAATATGTTTACGGTTGCAGCACTGATAATGCCGAAAATAATGGCTACCGCGAATGGGTCATGACTGAAGATGGTTTGAAATGTAAATACGATCTAGATCATCCAAAGGAAAACGAGCAGCAATAGCCCGAGTAGGTAATTAGTTCATTTTTTAGATTAAAAAATAACTCCGGTATTGGAGACGGGAATTCTATTGCCTAATAATTAATGAAAGTAGAAGTTGAGCCACTGCTTAAAAACGACGTTTAAAGATTACTAATAAATAATATTGCAACAAAGGAGCTGAATAGTTAAGTCTGTGTAACCTAATATTCTAATTCTAAGTCTTAGAAAAAAACCATAAACAATGACGGTGCTAGGGGAGGATTTTGACCATTGTCCTAGCACTTTCTTAAAAAAAACAGCGATGAAAAAATTACTCTTGATAATGACATGCCTTTTGGCGTGGGGGAATTCCTTTGCCCAGAAAAAAGGCACAATTAGCGGCAAGTTGATTGCCGAAAACAACGACGCTTTGCCCTACTGCTTGGTAAAATTGGTGAACGTAGCAGACAGCACTATTACCAAGCAAACCGCCGCTAATTTGGATGGAATTTACCAATTTTCTGCGGTTGACGCTGGTACTTACCAGTTGCAGGTTAAAATGGTGGGTTATCAAAATTATGCCTCTGCCAAATTTGTTTTTAATGGAAATGACTTACAAATGCAGGCGATTAAAATGCAAAGCGTAAGCAAACAGTTGAAAGAAGTAAGTGTGGTAGCGCAAAAGCCTTTTGTAGAACGAAAAGCAGATAAAACAGTGCTTAACGTGGAGAACAACATTACCGCTACAGGAAATAGTGTGTTGGAGTTATTAGAGAAAGCTCCGGGAGTGACTATCGATAGGCAAACTGAACAAATTAAGCTAAATAATAAGGCTGGCATTACTGTGATGATTGATGGTAAAACTAATTTCCTCTCAGGTACAGATATCAATACGGTGTTGAGCAATATGACTAGTGACCAAGTGGCGACAATAGAATTGATTACCAATCCATCGTCTAAATACGATGCCGCGGGTAATGCTGGTATCATCAATATTAAACTGAAGCGAAATAAAAACTACGGTACCAATGGAAGCGTAGCCTTAAATACTGGTTTAGGAGGAGTAAAGAACGGTCCTTCAGATTTGTATCGTCATAGTGCCAACTTGAATTTGAACCATAGAGTGGCACAATGGAATATTTTCGGAAATACTTCCTATAATATTCGCACTGGTTACAATCAGACCTTGTTAGACAGGACTGCAGATATAAATAATACAGTCACAAAGTTCAATCAAGCTTTTAACCGCAGTCAAAAAGGCTCGGGTTATTCAGGGAAAATTGGTGCTGATTATTATGCCTCTAAAAAAACTGTACTTGGTGTAATGGTAGAATTAGGTACCATTGATAACGAGCAAAAAGGATTTAGCAGTGCGAATATTAACGAGTATCAGCAAAGTACACAGCAGCTTAGTTATATCAACCAAAACAACGGTAATAATGGCAAGTTCAACAATATCACTTCAAACTTTAATATCAAACACGATTTAGATAAAGCCGAAGCTTCAATAACATTTGATTTAGATTATGCAGGTTATGGGTTAGACAGAAATGATAGTTTTGATGCGCTTTACTTGAATGCCGCATTACAACAAACCAATGCTTCAAACTTGCGCAATATTATAGATGCTAAAATAAATGTGCTAGCTGCAAAAACAGATTTTACTTGGCCTTTTTCAAAAACACTAAAATTTGAAACTGGGTTAAAAAGCAGTATTGTAAAAACCAATAATGATTTTGTTTCTGAGCAGCTCAATAATGGGCAATGGTCGGATGTTTTTGGTAGATCAAACCTTTTTGTTTACAAGGAAAATATCAATGCAGGCTACGCTAACCTTTCGCAAAGTTGGAAAAAGTGGCAAGTTCAACTGGGGTTAAGAGCTGAACACACTCATAGCACAGGTACCTCTGTGACGGCCAACAGCGAGGTTGATAGAAATTACATCTCTTTGTTCCCTTCCATTTTTGTGAAGCAAGAAATAAGTAAAAACCATAGCATAAATTATTCATACAGCAGAAGGATAGATCGGCCAAATTACCAGCAGTTAAATCCATTTGTGCAGTATCTGGATCCTTATACCATTGATAGCGGGAACCCTTACTTAAATGCTCAATTTACTGATAACTACGAACTAGGTTATAGTTTTAAGGAGTTCTCATTATCTGCTAATTATGCTAACGTAAAAGGTATGATTACACAGGTAAGCCGTCAAAATGATGCAACAAAGCAAATTGAAGTACAGCGCCAAAACTTTGGAAGGGCGGATTTATACAGCGCTAACATATACATACCACTTAAAGTTACTAAGCAGTGGAGTATGCAAAGTAATTTTTCGGCAATGTACCAGGATTACCAAGATGGTACGCTAGTGGGTGCGGCTTATCAACGAGCCAAAGTGTCATTCAATTTCAATACCTCACAAGCTATTGCTTTCTCTAAAACGTTGAGAGCGGAGGTAAGTTTTTGGTTTGACTCGCCGAGGATCAGAGGTGTTGAGGAAACTACTGTAGCGCAGTATGCTTTAAACTTTGGTATTCAAAAAACGATGATGCAGAATAAATTGAAACTGCGATTGGCGGTGGATGATGTATTTGCTACCAACCATTGGGAGGGACGAATGCAGTATCAAAATGTAAACATGAATATCAAAAATTACTACCTGAGCAGAAAAGCTTCCTTTAGCTTGAACTATGCGTTCGGAAACCAGCAAGTGAAATCAGCGAGGAATAGAAAAACTGCTTTGGACGATATTAAAGGCAGAACTGGAGGATAACATACTTCGGATTGGTCAAAGTACTTAAAACTGATGCCTGATTCCTAACTATTTACAACTTATAGAAACATGAAAAAGATATTTTTATTGCTTGCAACGGCTTTTATAGTAACGGCTTGCAACGAGCAAGAAACTTCATTGAAGGTTAAGAAAACCAATGAGCGTTTAGAACTTTCGGCAGTATATCCTAAAAATAAACAAGCAAAGGTGGAAGATATGCTAAAAGAAATTTTTAAAGGAAAGGATAGCTTGCTTTTAACTAACGACTTAACCGTTGGGAAGGAAGTAAAGTTGACTAACGGAGCTGTTTTTTACGTGAGATATCACCCTGGAAAGTTAGAATTGGAAATGCTGTTGGAGCGAAACAAGGTTGTTGGGCGTGAATATTTTGATATGCTAAGTGCCCACGTGAAAACTGCTTTGAATTGATAGGTCAAAAAAAAACCAACTGATAAACGTCAGTTGGTTTTTGCTAATAATATACTAGTCAATTATTTTACGGTATATCTCAGTACCGTTCTTCCAATGTTTCCATTTTTATCTATTCCCTCCACTACAGCCTTGTAAGTTCCTTTTCCGTCTGCATTGTTAAATTCAAAACTGATGTTGCCTTTTTCATCGGTAATTAATTTCGGATTCCAATAGATGGTTGTCCTTAAGTCATTGCTGGTAATCGGCGCATTTGGTAAATATTTTGGGGAGTAGAAAGTTCGTTCTTTACTATAACCCATAGGAGAATATTTGACTTCATATTTCTTAGGAAGCATATCAAGAAAAGCTTGCTTAGACATTTTTTCGCCCTTGGGGATTTTTTTTGAATTGATAACAATCACACCTCGAGTGCTATACATTCTATCAACCGTGCCAAGCGGATCGTTTAAGAATAATTCGATAGATTCGACGTCATTGGCATTAACCGTGTTCAGTGCATTTGCATCTACAAACATACCATTTAAGAAAATCGCGGCTGGTGTCCTAGCGCCTTGATTATAATCTCTAGTGATATAAAATTTCTGTTCGTTAAAATCAAAGGTGAAGCTTGGGGCTTGTATTTTCAAACATTCCAATAGCAAATTACAACCTTCCAATTGTGCGCCATCTATAAATCTATCAGGAATTTGGCTTAAACCCGTTAGTGCAGGATAATCAGAATGGCTAGGTTTTTTAATGCCGGCACCTCTAATTTCTACCGTTTTTAAAGTGCGCATAAAGCGGTATTGTTTCTGGCTATTGCTTAAGTAGGAAGACATTAAAGTATCAATGTTTTCCACTTCATCGGGGGCGTTTAAGTTATTGCCTTTAGCAGCGCTAGGAATCCCATCCAACATAATCATCAAGTTAGTATAATTGGGATTGGAACGGGCAGTTACCACAACTTGTGATGAATCAGGAAAATTCAAATCGGTAAAGTTGAACACACCAACGTTGCTGGTTGTAATTTCTTTGGCAATTGGCTTACCAGTAACCATCATTCGCATTACGCCTTTTCTTATCGGCATGCCGGTTAAGTCTCTTAACGTACCCGAAATAGTAATTCCTTGTTCGGGCAATAGGAATATTTTAGGATAGCGGCCGGCCAAAATCTCTTTATACGAAAATCGTCTATAACCTTGCGTTAACATCAATCGATCTAGATCGCCAAGTTTCTTTTCATCAGTTTTATTGAAATAATAATTAGGTTTCTCTACGTAACCTTTTAAATCGGAAGTCAGCAAAAGCGAACTTAAAATAGTAACCTCATTGTTTTCATCAACTGGAACCTTGGTTTCATCCGTAACGCTTACCGAAAAATCACCCACTATCGGCTGGCCTTTACTCTTGGCATCCAAAGTGAGTTTCACTTTCTGGCGAGGTTTGTATGCAGGAAGATCTGCCTTTAGCGCTAAGTTCATTGCGTCGTTGTGTAACACAAAAACCAATCGTTCGCTAAGTGGTTCGCTATTTTCGTTAAATAAAGTCAGTTGAGCAATGCCAGATGGGAAATTTTGTTTTGGTATTTTAGCATTAATCACTTGATTTTTTAAGTTTAATTTAGCGGCATAAGCAACGGTATTAGTATTTTGCCCAACTAAGTAAAAAGCTTTGTCTTTATTTGCCTCCAAAAACGCTGTACTAGCAAGTACTCGTAAGTTTATCGCGTCAGCAGCAGATGGATTGGTAACTTGTAAAATAATTCCTTCTTTTGCTTTGGGCAAATCCACAGTTCTGGTAACCCCGTCCTTTGTGAATTTCACTCTGTAAGTTTTATTCGCTTCAGGAGTGATAAAAAAGCTACCTATGCCTGCAAATGAGGAAGTAAAATTTCCAACTTCAGCGTTTTGATCATCAATGATAGTTCCTTTTACGTCGGTTCCCAAGCCATTCGCTTTAATTACTTTGAAGCCCAGCTGATTAGGAACTCCTACGATAAACTCACCTCCTTCAGGAAACAATTGGAAATCTATTCCATTATCATTTTGTCTGATATTGAAACTGGCACTGGCCAACTCTTTATCGCCCATACTTACATCGGCCACTAATGTTCCTTTCTTAATTGGATCTCCCGGCTTACTAGTAACGGTAACTGTAAGGTAACCATTGGCATCGGTAGTACCCTTGCCTCGGGCGAAAACATCATAATTGTGAAATACTCGCCAATTCACAGTTTTATTAGCTAGCGGTTTTTTATTGATGTCTTTAAATTGGATACGAGCAGTTGTTTTAATGCTTTTATCTGCCGCTATGTTAGCCAAATTGATGTTGGTAATGAGCTGCTTGTCGATAGCCTCCCCAATTAAAATATTTTTAGAGAAAAAGTAATCTGAATCAAAGTTGAGCATCCATAAAGTGTAAGCTCTAACATAATAGTTGCCCTGTTTATAGGTGTTCATTGGAAGTGGAATATTACCATATGCCACACTATTTTTTACTGGCAATTTTAGTGTTTGTATAAGAGAATCAACCTCATTGTACATTTCAACATATACAATTTTACTTAGCGGCGATGGCATATTGTTTTGGCTGGTGATATAGGCTTTCAACCAAATGGTATCTGCTACTGCATAATAAGGTTTGTCGGTATGTAGATACACTTTCTCCAGCGGTTGCTCATCAGAAAGGCGCTTTGTTTTATTGATAATGTTGTTTAAAGTGAGACTGTCTTGTTGGGCGTAGGCCGATGTAATAGCAAAGCAAAAAAGCAGTAGTATTAGTTTCGTCAATTTCATTGTTATACAAATTCATTATTGCAGTGAAGCTTCTCGAATTTGAGCTACTTCCTTTCGCAACGACGGGTGAAATGCTAAATATATGGTTTATTGCTCAACGGCGGGAATATGTAGCCAAAGTTTAACAAAATTTTACAATATGAATTTTGTAAGGGCTGGTTATAGTTTGGCTAAACCCTTGATGTGTGAGAGATTTTCCTGGCTGCGGAGGATCATCACTAGAACTGGCGTATGCAGCTTAGGATTTATTGCCGTCAGCCCAAGCCGACGGCAATGAAATTATTTCTTGATAAAGAAGCTATCTTCAGGTTGGCGTACTTTTTTCAAGTTTACTAACCAGTCGTTTGCTTCATCGCGATAGCCAAGTGGCAATATAGTAACGCTTTTTAGGCCTTGTTCATTCAGCTTCAAAATTTCATCGTATTTTGCACTGTCGAAGCCCTCCATCGGTGTTGCATCAACTTTTAATAGTGCAGCTTCGGCGATAGCCAAACCAAAGGAAATGTAAGCTTGACGAGCGGCGTGCTCAAAGTTGATATGCGCATCGCGGGTTAAGTACATGCTTTTTAAGCGAGCAACGTAATCTGCGTTAGCATCAGCAGGTACACCACGCTCTGCATTGGTGCGGTTAAATACTTCGTCAATGCGCTCTTCGGTGTAGTTGTCCCAAGCTGCAAAAACAAGTACATGCGAAGCATCTACAATTTGCGATTGGTTGAAGCTGTGCGGTAATAATTGCTGTTTCAATTCTGGGTCAGTAATTACCACTACTTTAAAAGGTTGTAATCCTGATGAAGACGGCGCTAAACGTGCTGCCTCTAAAATTTGATCTACTTTTTCTTGTGGAACGGCTTGTCCGTTCATTTTTTTTGTGGCGTAACGCCAGTTTAATGCTTCAATTAAGCTCATGATTTTTAACGATTGATGTTTTTTATAAATCCTTGTATTGCATCCAAGAGAATTTGCTGCTGCATTTCATTTGGGGCTGCGGTGATGTTAACCATACTAATGGAGGTAAGTCCGTGTAAAATAGACCAAAACGTGTGGAATTTCAGGAACTTGCGCTGCTCGTCAATTTCAGCCATTAGGTTGCTAATGCTCTCGATAACGATGCTGCTAAAGTTGCCAATTTCTGCAATTTCCTGTACTTTTTGACAGCTAGGTATACCTAAGCCAAACATCATTTTATAGTAGGCTGCATTTTTAAAAGCAAACTCAAAGTAAGCCAAAGCCATTTGCGTCAACCGCATCTCGGCTTCGCTATATTTTTCTTTGGTTTGCTGCATTGCATTTGCTAACAAATTAAAACCATGTTTTACAAATTCTTCCTGTATGGCATCCTTACTATCAAAATGATTATAAACTACTGGTAAACTATAGCCAATGGCTTCAGCAATTTTTCTAATAGAAACCGCTTGCCATCCTTCCAAAAGCACAATTTGTTCGGTAGCTTCTAGGATCGCATTTTTGGTGAGTTCCTTTTGTTTTTGCCTACTTTTTTTAATTTCCATTTTATTGGTTAACACTGTTAGCAAAAGTAAAAGTTAACACTGTTAGCTAAAAGAGTATTTTTGGTTTTTTACCTGATTATGATAGAAGTATCTGCAGGTCATTTAAACTAACTTTAGGTTTGAGTTTTAGTACAATAACCAATAAATGCTCAAAATTTCAACAAAAACTTAAATAATAGCAGAAACAATTTTTGCTTTGACACGGTTTTTATTATGCATGCATAGTTGAATGCATTTAGTGTTGAACGTTAAATTTTTTTGAGCGATGAAGAAGTTATTATTATCAGCCGTGGTTATGGTTGCTGCGTCAGTAAATGTATTGGCGCAAGACGGTAGGGGCTTTTATTTAAAACCTACAGGAAGTTATTTTATCAAAGTTACTCCGGTGGAGTTTCCTAACGTCGGCGAGCTAGAGCCTAGAGACAGGGTTTTTAATATCAACCCGTTAACCGGTGCGCAAACCTTAATATCAGAAGAAGCAATTACGGGCTCTTTTGGGCAAGGCTGGAGGGCAGGATTGACAGGAGGATTTAGATTTAATTCGGTAGTAGCATTTGAGATGGGCGTGAACTATTTTGAAAGTGAAAAGCAAACCATGGCCCGCCAAACTGGATATAACCAGTTCAATGGAAGTCAATTACTGTCTATACATTCAAGAGGTCAAGTGAAAGCACTCGACTTAACACCAACCTTGGTATTTCACGTGCCTACTTCCAAAAATTTTAGACCTTACTTAAAAATGGGAGCAGTATTGCCAGTTTATGGATTTTTAGAAATTAGTACAGACATTAACGATCAAACGGGTGCTGTGGCCAGTCAAATAAATCCAGCGCTAAGGGCGGTAGAATTAACTAGGGAAGAAAGAATAGAACCAAGACCTACCATCGGGTTTTTAGGTGCTGCAGGTTTTAGCGTTCCTATCGGAAATAAAATTAGTTTCTTTAGTGAAATAGAATATCGCAATGTTTCGGTAAGTAGTAAAGAGAAAGAGGTGCGTAAATTCGAAGGGACGGGAACTACTTTGTTGGGTACAAGGGTGCCAATTACCATCAATGACTTACCAACTGCACAGCGCTATACCGATTATCATAAAAGGATTGATCAGAACTCGAATACGCCAGGCAATACCAATTATGATCCAAATCAAAGAGGTGATGACTTGCGATCGTACATTAATATTGGAGGCTTAGGGATGAATGTTGGTCTTAAGATTGGATTCTAAATTGCGTAAGCCAACTTTTAAACAAAAAGCTCATGTTGAACTAACATGAGCTTTTTGTTTAGGTGAAATCTTAAGAATGTTATTTGATTTTTGCTTTGAACAGCTTTTCCAACTTGTCCATTTTTGGTAAAATTACCGCTCTGCAATAAGGTGCTTGTCCGTTTTTGATATAGTAATCCTGATGGTAGTTTTCAGCAACGTAAAATGGTTGCGCTTTTTCTAAGGTCGTTACTACAGGTTTACCGAAGGCATTTTCTTTATTTAATAAGGCTTTGTATTTCTCTGCCGTTGCCTTTTGCTGCTCATTATGATAAAAAATTACAGATCTATATTGTGTGCCAACATCGGCACCTTGGCGGTTCAAGGTAGTTGGGTCGTGTAATTTCCAAAATACTTCCAAAAGTTCATCGTAGCTAATTTTAGATGGATCGTATTGCAGTTCAATTACTTCGGCGTGGTTGGTAGTTCCTGTGCAAACCTCTTCGTAGGTTGGATTTGGCACATTACCGCCTTCGTAGCCCGAACGTACGTTACTTACACCATTTAAACGTTGAAAAACTGCTTCGGAGCACCAAAAGCAACCCATTCCAAATGTTGCTTTTTCTAGTTTTGGTTTTTGCGCATCGGCACCAATTATGGAGAAGAGAACTAAAGATGTCATAATTATCCTTTTCATTTTATGTGTTTTTTAAATTCTTATTTGTGGTTGGCATTTTCAAAAAAACATCTCCGACTTGAAAATATTTACTAAAACATGCCTTTAACAAAGTTTAATAAATATACGCAAAACGTAACGCAAAAGTTCTTTAGCGGTATAAAAATGACAAGCAGCTTAATATTGAAACTTTTGTAACCTATGTCAATTAGTGCAGTTTCGTTTTAAGCCCGACAATGATAATAGCAATTGCACTTAAGTGATAGTAGCCCCCTTAAATTACCGCCTTACTGTCTTTTGTTATTTAGCCGCGATTGTAGTGGATCCCGATTTTTCATCGGGAGAAACAGAAAGCGGGACTTGCGGAACCGATAATAACTAGAAATTGCGCTCCAAATTATTATGATTTTATACACGTATTTGTGCTAAAACGGCTTGTTGTTAATAACTTAAATTGTTGTATTTGAGTTTTTTGTATTGATTTTTTGATGGAAAATAAGGTTTGTTAACATAACTTTTCTAAATTTAACTTGAACATTAAAACAAATCATATGTCAACACCTTATATCCCGTGTTTAGATTTAAGCACCTATGTAAACGGAACGGAAGAACAACGCAAGAAATTTTCGGATGAATTAGGGAAAGCCTTCAATGATTCGGGTTTCGTAACGATTACCAACCATGGCGTTAGTCAGGAATTAATTGATCAATTATACAAAAATATTAAGGAGCTATTTGCGTTGCCGGTTGAAACTAAGCGTAAATACGAAAAGCCTGAATTGGCGGGACAACGTGGCTACACCAGTGCGGGCAAAGAGACAGCTAAAGGCGCTAAAACTGCTGATTTAAAAGAGTTTTGGCAAATTGGCCAAACGGTGGAGGATGGAGATCCTATTAAAAATGAGTATCCAGCAAATGAGGTAGTAGAGGAAATTCCGGAGTTTAATACCGTAACTAGGGAAATTTACAGGAAACTGGAAGAGAATGGCAAGCATTTATTAAGGGCAATTGCGACTTATTTGGGTTTGCCAATTGATTATTTTGATCAACATGTCCATAATGGTAACTCGATATTGAGGGGGATACATTATTTTCCTATTGAAGATCCGGATTCGATTTCGCCTGATGCGGTACGTGCAGGAGCGCATGAGGATATCAATTTGATTACTTTATTAATTGGCGCTAGTGCTGATGGTTTAGAAGTGCTAACGCGTAGCAATGAGTGGTTGCCAATTAAAGCACACCATACTGATATTGTGGTAAATGTAGGAGATATGTTACAGCGTTTAACTAATAACAAGCTGCGCTCAACAACGCATAGGGTGGTTAATCCTCCTCGTGAACTGATGAAAACTTCTCGTTTTTCGGTGCCGTTTTTCTTGCACCCACGCAGCAATATGGATTTAACAAGTTTAACTTCTTGTATTGATGAAGCGCATCCAAAACTGTACAGCGATATGACGGCAGGTGAGTATTTAGACGAGCGTTTGAGAGAGATTGGTTTGAAAAAAATGTAAGTCATCGATTTTTAATCGTAAATCAATAACCTTTTTTACAACAAAAGCTCCAAATCAGGAGCTTTTGTTGTTTTAATTCTTTTTGATCAAGCTATCTAGCTTCGTACTGTCGCTAGGTTTTGGTGTGAGCTTAGGAAATTCAGGAAGCGGCATTGGAGCTTTTTCTGGTTTTGGGGTTTCCTTAGTTTGGGGCTTACTTTCTACTTTACTTTTGGTAGCGACTACTTTTCCTTTTTTTGTTGTGCTGCCTTTTGCCGGTACCGTTGCCTTCGGTTTTACGGCTACTCCTTTAATAATGTCGGCCTTGCTTACTGGGCGTAACTCAGGCTTCCAGATAAAGCCCGTTAGAAGTGGCTCTTTGCCGAGCTTATCTATAGGGTCAACCGCACCTTCTACTTCCCTTACCGTTACAATGTGGGTAAGCTCTTTATCCAAGAATTTGAATCTTAGTCTACTGCTTACGGTTTGGTTCACATTATCGTATTCGCCTTTGTTGTTTTTACTGTAGTAAATGCTTTCCGAGTTGCCATCCACGTACATGTTTCTCAGTTCACCGTTTGCAAAAAATCCGGTGATGATTTTACCTTTAACTTGATTGAATTTGGTTGAGTCGCCGTCTAAATTTACAATAAAACCATTATTGATTACCTGAAAATTGTGGATTTTGCTGTTTTTGAAGAAAACGTTGATGGTGTCACCCGTTTGTTGTGTGCCATCAGACCATAATATTGGATTATTGTACCAGCGTAGTGTGGAATCAGCAGAAGTATAGTATAAAGAATCGGCTTTGGCCTGCATGTTAGATTTATATACCCTAACATTGTGAAACGCTTTGATAACCCTAGCCTTAACGGTATCCGCTGGTGTAAGTGTGCTACTGTCTGTAGTTAGTTTTGATGTAACTAAGTTGCCTGCTTTTTTTGTTGACGGCGTGTTGCTTGCTGAGGTAGCAGATTTAGCTTTATCCCCAGTAGTTAACTTTTGCGGTGCCACGTTTTTTACGGATTCGGTTTTAACAGGCTCAGCAATTTTCTTCAGCTTCATTAAACTGTCGGCCGTCAAGCTATCCTGCCTCAGTTTAATTTTACTTAGTGCCAAACTATCTGGAGGAGGAGGCGGCGAGTTCTCTTTATTGGTTTTCTTGGATTCTTCCTCAAGTTGCTTTTGTACTTTCTTGTTGAGTTTGCGCTCTGCACCATTGGCTTTTTTATCGTCTTTCGGTTCAACTGCTGATTGAGCAAGGAGTTTTCTAGCTTCTGCTTTCTCTTTTTCTTTCTCCGCCTTTTCTTTTTCGTCCTCTGCACCAATTTCGTTATCCTTTTTAACTGCTGGTCGGGTGAGTAATTTCAAATCTTTCACTAAAGAGCGCTGGCTTTCTAGCGTGTCAGCACCTAGCCAAAGCGTATCAGGTAATTTTTTATTGTTTACGGTGATAGAATCTTTTGTACCGATACCAACATAGGCTTTTTGAGTCACTACAATTCGTTCTTCGTTACGGTAATATTCACCTAACTGTCCCCATAAGGTAGTTTGATCTTTGGTGTCTTTAAAAACGATATTTTTAACCGCCTTGCCGTAACCCGTTTTTCCGTAATAATATAAACTATCGCCTTTTAAGGAGCGACTACCGTTAGTGTATAAGTTTTTCTTGCCAAACATGGCATTTTCACTCTTAGTATTGTAACTGCCATCTTCCGTATATAACTTATCATCTTTATTTTTGATGTTTGTTGGTCCGTAGAAATACGTCCAATTGGTTGCAGTGTTATATCGTAAAGTTTCTTCAGAACTGATGGTGGTTTTTTCGGCGGTAACAACGCGTACATTTACCTTAAAATAAGCATCACGGGTGTTCGAAAAATAGAAACCTTCTTGGCTGGTAATGGTTGCATCTTTATTTACCAACTTACCACCTGTAGTGTACTTTCCAATTTTGGCCACCATATCGTAATCAAGGATATCGGTAGTTAGCGTATTTTCCCTATCTAATAACTTTACGTTTTTCTCCAAATGCGCCTTTTTGGCGTTGCCGTCGTAATTTAACAGGTCAGAATAGATATTAAGCGTGTCGCCTTGATTGATGTGTACATTTCTGAAAGCTTCAAAATAATTCCTGTCCACATAAAGTACTGCACTATCACAGCGCAAAATTGCGCCTTCGTGGCTAAAAACGGGTTTTCTTAAATAGGATATTGATTTTTTTGCGTCGATATCGGCTTTCTCAGCAGATTCCAACTTAATTTGCGTACGGGTTTGAGCAAGTAACACAAACGGGCAGATTAACAATATGAATAAAAGGCGTAACTTTTGCACAGTACAAATTTACAATTTTAGATTCAGTTTATAATTGGCTTTATCAGTTTACCCAAGCAATGAACCAAATAACTAATAACCAATATCCAATAACCAAGCAACAATCATCAATAAACGGATGCGGCTGCTAAATGAACTAATGAACTAATGAACCAAATAACCAAATAACCAATTTACTTCTTACTTTTGAATAATGTTACCACTAAAGCAGTTTACCGATTATATTACCCAGCAGCATCTTTTTAGCGTTAGCGATCATGTATTGTTGGGCGTTAGCGGAGGGAAGGACTCTGTTTTGATGGCACAGCTATTTAAACTCGCAGGTTTTAATTTTAGTATAGCGCACTGCAATTTTAATTTGAGGGCAGATGAAGCCCACCGTGATGAAGCCTTTGTGAAGCTATTGGCTCAAGAGCTGGAAGTTCCTTTTCACGTAGTACATTTTGATACAGAGAGTTTTGCGAAGGAACACAAAATTTCTATACAAATGGCAGCTCGTCAGCTAAGATATCAGTGGTTCGAAGAAACGAGAAAGGCCAACGGTTACAATTATATTGCCGTGGCTCACCATCAAAGTGATGCGATAGAAACTGTTTTACTGAACTTGGTACGTGGCACTGGTATAAGTGGCATGCATGGTATTTTACCTAAAAGAGATCGTTTGATCAGGCCATTGCTTTTTTTATCGCGTGTGCAAATTGATCAACTGGTAGATGAAAATCAGCTACCCTTTGTGGAGGATAGTTCCAATGAAGTTAGCAAGTATGCTCGTAATAAAATACGTTTGCAAGTAGTTCCGCATTTGCGGGATATCAACCCCAACTTGGAGCATACGTTCGAGAAAAATATCGCCAGGTTTAAGGAATTAGAACTGTTGCTGCAGCAAGCTGTGAAGCAGGTTGCTAGCCATGTAAGTAGAGATGAGAACGGGTTACTGCACATTAGTATTGAAGATGTGAAACGTTTGTCGCCACAAAAGTTGCTTTTTTACGAGCTTCTAAAACCTTTCCATTTTACGGAAGCAGTGGTGGATGAAATTCTATCATCTCTAGAAAAGCCAAGCGGAACTTCATTTTATAGCGTAAGCCATCGTTTAACGGTTGACAGGTTGGAGCTTATTTTATCGCCAGTTGAAACGGCGAAACCTTTGCTTTATTTGCACGGAGAAGGCCACTTGGAAGTTGGTACTGAACATTTGATTTCGCTGAGCTTTACGGACCGTTTGAACTTTAAGTCCGAAAAGAATTTTGCGTATGTTGACGCCAACTTGTTAATTTTTCCGTTAGTATTTAGATATTGGCAAAATGGGGACAAGTTTAAGCCATTGGGCATGAAATCTTTCAAAAAACTAAGTGATTTTTTTGTTGATGAAAAGGTGCCTTTACCCATAAAAGATAGGACTCCATTATTGATTAACGGTAATGGCGAAATTGTTTGGGTAGTTGGAATGAGGCAAGATGAAAGATATAAATTAAGTGCAACAACAAAAAAAGTTGCTATATTCGAATTATCAAATTTGTAAATGGACGGCAGATACACCTATATCGAAAAACAATACATCGGCAGAGATTATATTCGTATCTCCATTAGGCTAATTATGGCTGCGTTTTGCTTCGCTGTTTATGTTTATGAGCGAGATCGCGATAATACCGTTGATTTGTTTTTGGTGGTAGGCTTTGGAATCATTGCGGTTTCTATTGTGTTGCTTTTTCTGGTTCAGTATAAAACGGTTATCGAAAATAAAAAGGTAATAATTGATGGCTTGTGGACTACAAAAAAAGTAGTAATTGATTTAAATCAAATTACGCAAATTAAAAAGACTACCTACAGCAGATTTTTCTTTAACAACCCCGTTTACAATTTGCATAAGAATGGTACGGTGCGTTTTTTTTCATCAGGTAGGGATGCCATTGTGCTTACCGATAGGGACGGTTTAGAGTACTACATCGGCACGCAAAGGCCAAATGAAATGTACTTGGTTTTGCAAAATGAAATGAAAGCCTAGTCTATCTATTTTATTACCCACAGATAACAATCTTTCAAGCTGTAATATTTTACATTTGCCTTTGTAAATTCTACTTTAGATTTACATCACAACCAACATCAATGAAAATAGGAATAGTTTGTTACCCTACCTTTGGAGGTAGTGGAGTAGTAGCTACCGAGTTAGGCAAAGCTTTGGCTAACGAAGGACATCAGGTACATTTTATCACATATAGTCAGCCTGCTCGTCTTGATTTTTTCTCCGCCAACCTCTTTTATCATGAAGTTTCGGTAAGAGATTATCCCTTATTTGATTATGCACCGTACGAATCTGCTTTGGCCAGCAAGCTTGTGGACGTAGTACGTTTTGAACAGTTGGATATTTTGCACGTGCATTATGCCATACCTCATGCCTCTGCTGCATTTATGGCAAAACAAATTCTAGCTACGTATGGCATCAATATTCCGTTTGTGACTACGTTGCACGGAACAGATATTACCTTAGTAGGTAAGGATGCCACCTACAAACCCGTAGTTACGTTTTCTATTAACCAAAGTGACGGTATTACTACTGTATCTGAGGATTTAAAGGAAGATACTTACGGGCACTTCGAAATCACTAAGGAAATTAACGTAATTCCTAATTTCATTGATTTCAACAGATTTAGTTTACAGCCAAAAGATCATTTTAAGAAAGCCATTGCGCCAAATAACGAACGTATCTTAATCCACACCTCTAATTTCCGTAAGGTGAAGCGTACGGAAGACGTGATTAGGATGTTTGAAAAAGTACAGCGTAGACTTCCGTCAAAACTGTTAATGGTTGGGGATGGCCCTGAACGTTCTGCCAATGAAGCTTTGTGCAGAGAATTGAATATTTGCGATAGCGTTAGATTTTTAGGTAAGCAGGATGCGGTAGAGGAAATCCTATCGGTGTCTGACCTATTTATTATCCCTTCGGAAAATGAGAGTTTTGGCTTAGCAGCTTTGGAGGCAATGGCCTGTAAGGTGCCGGTGATTTCTTCAAATGCCGGAGGCTTGCCTGAACTTAACGTTGACGATTTCTGCGGTTACATGTGTAATGTGGGTGATATTGATGATATGGCAAATAAAGCCATCACTATTTTAAGCGATCAAAAGACCTTAGATTATTTCAAAGAGAATGCCTTAACCAGAGCTAAGGACTTTGATTTAAAGAAAATACTTCCCCGTTACATTGCTTATTATGAGGAAGTAATTGCTAAAAGTTCAGGTAGCTAGTTTGAAAAAACTAAGCAAACAGGCGAGCCTACTTGTATGCGTTTTCCGCTGTCGGTAAGTTTTCCGGTTGCCGTATTCCTATGGAAAATTACAATATCATTGGTGTATTGATGTCCTACTAGCAAATATTTTCCACTTGGATCAATATTGAAATTTCTTGGTCCTTTGCCTAGTGTACTCACGCTTTCAACAAACGTTAGCTTACCATCTTTTTGTATGCTAAAAACATTAATGGTATTGGCATCGCCGCGGTTACTTTCGTATAAAAACTTTCCGTCTGCAGAGGTATGGATATCGGCGGCGTCAATTTTTCCATTGAAGTCTTTTGCTACGGTTTCAACTTCCTGAAGTAAAGCGAACACGCCGTTGCTATAACTGAAGACGCTTATTTTACCGTTGAACTCATGTGCCATGTAAGCAAATTTTCCATTTGGGCTAAAGGTTAAATGACGTGGGCCAGAACCGGAATTTGTTTTTATACTAGTTTTAAATTTAAGCGGTTGTTCAGCGGTGGCATCGTAACTGTAAACGTATATTCGATCTTCTCCTAAATCTGTTGCTACTAAGTATTTTTTGTCGGGTGTGAACTGAACTTGATGCACATGTGCGCTAGCCTGGCGCTTATCTGGGCCGCTTCCAGTATGCTGTATGTTTTGTTTGAGCGAAGTTAAAGCACCATCAGGCTTGATGCCAAAAACACTGATGGAGCCGCCTGTGTAGTTCGCAGTAATTACGTTTTTGCCGTCGGTTAAAATAAAGCAAGGATTGGCTCCTTTTGTACTTTCTTTATTTAATGATGTTGCTTGCCCCGTAGCAGGATCAAATTTGAAAGCACTAGCGGCGCTATTGATGCCATCTTCGTAAACAGCATATAAAAAATCCCTGGCTTTGCTTAACGTAATGTAGCTGGGGTTGGATACGTTTTTGATTACATTGATTTGCTTTGCCTCTGCCGTTTTACTGTCAAATTCGTAAACGTAAATACCTTCGCTACCAGTTTTATTGGTATAGGTGCCAACAACTAGCTTTTGCTTTTGCGCATAAACCAATACCGTGATAGCGCTCAAAAGTGCAAACAAAAAAAATCTCTTAAACATATTAGCCGTTTTAATGATCAATAAAGGTAAATAAAAAATGCGCAAGCTGTAATTGCTGCGCATTTGAATTTTATTTAATGAGATGCTTAATCTGAATCAACTCGTGTTCGTCCAAATATCTCCATCGGCCGCGAGGTAAATCTTTCTTAGTCAGATTTCCATAAACTACACGATCAAGTTTTACAACATCATAGCCTAAATGTTCGAAAATACGTCGAACAATTCTGTTTTTGCCACTATGTATTTGAATGCCTATTTCGTTTTTGCTCCCGCCAACCACGTATGAGATATTGTCGGGTTTGATGAAACCATCTTCGAGCTCTAACCCAAATTGTATTTTGTTAAAGTCACCCTGTATAAGGTTTTTATTTAATTCAACCTGATAAATTTTGGTAATGCCATTGCGTGGATGAGACAGTTGATCTGCAAGCTCACCGTCATTAGTCATCAATAACAATCCGGTAGTATTTCTATCTAAACGACCAACAGGGTAAATTCTTTCTTTGCTGGCTTTTTCTACCAAGTGCATCACAGTTTTGCGCTCTTGAGGGTCATCGGTAGTGGTAATGTAGTCTTTTGGTTTGTTTAAAAGAACATACACTTTTCTTTCCCTTTTTAAAAGCTCGCCGTTGTATCTTACCTCATCCTTGTAAGGGTCAACTTTGTGGCCCATTTCGGTAACAACTACGCCATTTACACTAACTACGCCAGCTTCGATCAGTTCATCAGCCTTACGTCGTGAGCAT
Organism: Pedobacter sp.; assembly: GCF_965249885.1. Classification (GTDB taxonomy): domain Bacteria; phylum Bacteroidota; class Bacteroidia; order Sphingobacteriales; family Sphingobacteriaceae; genus Pedobacter. The sequence goes on from NZ_OZ252254.1 coordinate 2,674,651, forward strand.
ACGCCGGCATTGGAGATGTAACGGTTAAGGCGGATCAAGTCATCATTTTCTTCCTTTGCATTTTTTCTTGATCTTAGGTTAGGAGTAACTCTTTCGCCTTTATCCTTACTCTTAAAGCCGTCCTCTCTTTTTCTGAACGGCCTGTTATCGCCGTACCTGCTATCTTTTTTGTCAGAAAATTTGCTGTTACCATCTTTAGCAGCGCCATCTCTTTTAGTATAGCCTCTTTTATTTCCGAATGAATCTTCTTTTTTGAAATTGCGCTCTCCACGCTCTGTACGCTCTCCGCTTTCTCTACGGTCAAAGTTATTTCTTTCTGACCTTCCGCCACGCTCTGTACGTTCTCCGCCATCTCTACGGTCAAAATTACTTCTTTCTGATCTTCCACTACGCTCCGTACGTTCTCTACTTTCTGAACGTTCTCCGCGATCTGTACGTTCTCTTTTTTCCCAAGGACGATCATCTTTCTTGTCGAAAGACTTTTTGAAACCCTGATTGTCGTTGAAATTATTTCTGGCAGGTCTGCCAGTGTTTGATTTGAAATCTTTTTTGTCGTTATCGAAGCGGCGGTCGCCGTTTCCTTCATTAAAACGTTTTGGCTTGTCGCCTTCTGAGTAGCTTCTCCTTCCGCTACGTTCTCCACCACGTTGTTCTCCGCTACGCTTACCTGTGTTGGACTTGTCATCCCGACTTTTCCCTTTGTTACTATTTGTCATTGATACGCTTTTAACCGCATAAAATAATGCGGCTGCAAAGTTACCAAATTTACTGGGATAAACAATTTGGAAATATACGGAATTTATCAAAAAATCAGTGCTTTAAAAACTTGCTTGTTTATGCTTTAAACGCCGTTTTTCGTTCTTATTTTTGTAAGTGCTTGATAATTAAATATATAATTTGTATCTTTGCGCTCCAAGTATTAAGTGTTAACTAAAAAAGGAGGAAGATGTTAAAGAAACACCTCATTCCATTGGCAGTAATTTTTGGATTACTGGTGATGGCCAAAGTGTTTGCTTATAAGCTACCAACCAAAGTAGAAAATCTTAAGAAAGATAACTATACCAATAGTACAGATACCACCGAAGAGCCGGTTTTTACAATAGCTCAACTTGAGTTTGCCGATGAATCATTGCCGATTGGCGATAAGCGGATAGACACAAAAATGAAGAAGACTTTGGCTTCATTTTCTTATGGAAGTTTGCAGACAAATCGTTTGCATAAAAAAGCAGCAGAATGGTTTCCAATTGTAGAGCCTATTTTGGCGAGCTATGGTATACCTAATGATTTCAAATATATTCCGTTAGTGGAATCAGGTTTGAGAGCAGGTGTATCGCCTAAGGGAGCGGCAGGTTTTTGGCAGTTTATGCCAAGCACCGCACGGATGTATGGCTTGAAAGTAAACAAGAAAGTAGACGAACGCTACAATCTTAAGAAGTCTACAGTGGCAGCGGCAAAATATCTTAAGGATCTTTACGATACTTTTGAAAGCTGGACTTTAGTAGCAGCGGCCTATAATGTTGGTGATAGCCATATGCGGAAGCAGATCAATCGCCAAGGGCAGGATAACTATTTTAAAATGAAATTGAACAGAGAAACAAGTTTGTACGTTTACAAATTGATTTCAGTGAAAGAGATTTTGGAAAATCCGAAGCGTAATGGCTACAAAAATCAAAAAGCCTTATTGGCTTACAAACCTGTAGAGGAAAACGGAACTACAGTAGAATAAAATATAAATTGGTATAGCTTTTTTATAAGCAATTTAAAGGCTGTCTCCTTAATGGAGGCAGCCTTTTCTATTCAGCATTTGCCCCGTAGCTAAGTAAGGTTGAGTTGTTCTGCATTTGATCTCCAATTTTCTGCGCTGTACTTTTGACTTTTCACTTTTGACTTTCTACTTTTGAACCTATGCAGCAATTAAAGGTTACTCGGGTTCAGCAGGAAGTTAATGAAGTGATTACAGTTGTTTTAGAACCTTTGAGTGAAAATAAGCTAGTTTTTAAAGCAGGCCAATTTTTAACCCTGGTGTTTCAACGGGAGGGAAAGGAGCTGAGAAGGTCTTACTCGGCCTATAGCTCGCCTTTAGTTGATGAGCCACTTTCCATAGCGGTGAAGCTGGTAGAAAATGGTGAGATTTCTAGGTTTTTACACCATAGCTTAAAGGTTGGAGATATCGTTGAAGTAACTGAGCCTAATGGTAATTTCTTTTACGATATAGCTAAACATCAGCAAAGAACTGTTTTTTTGTTTGCGGCAGGAGTAGGAATTACGCCACTTTTTTCGATTTTAAAAACAGCGCTGGTAGGAGAAGAACATTCAAAAATAGTACTCATTTATAGCAGTCGTTCGGCAGAAGAAACACTTTTTTTGCAGGAGCTGCGGGAATGGCAACATATTTATCCCGATAGGTTTGAACTCATCAACCTTTTTAGTAACTCAAAAAATTTGATGCGTGCCAGATTGAACGGTTTCTTGGTTCATGAGCTTATCCGCCAACATTTGTCTTTTGCTAAAGAAGATGCGCTATTTTATACTTGCGGGCCGGTGGATTATATGGACGTTTGCCGCATCTCCATATTGGGAGCAGGTTATTTGCCCCATCAGGTTAAAAGAGAAACTTTTGTGTTGCCTGAGGATGAAATTGATGAGGATGATGCGACTGAAAAAGTGGTTGACAAAAACACCTATAGCGTTAACTTAATATTTCAGGGCGAAACCCATCATTTGGAAGTTCCTTGGCCTAAGCGAATTTTAGATGTGGCGCTAGAAAATAAAATCAAAATTCCATACAGCTGTAGCGGCGGTGTATGTAGCACCTGTGCGGCCACTTGCATTTCGGGAAACGTAAGGATGGATTATAATGAAGTGCTTACCGATTATGAAATTGCCAGAGGTAGGGTGTTGGTTTGCACTGGGCACCCAACGGAAAATGATACCACGATCACTTGGGGGTGATTAACCACAAAGGCACAAAGACACGAAGAAACTTTGTCGTGCCTAGTAACTAGTACTCTGTTTTTAGATGATTAGTTGTGCTTAGAATGAAAGCTCTTTTAGGCAAACGAGAAGAAACGTAATTGGAGCAATTATAAAATAGCATGCGCTAGAAATAAATGTCCAATTGTGGTATTTAGAAGTGCTTTTTTTCTTCTGGTAGCGGAAAGCGATTAAACCCATTATTATTGGCGCACCAAGTATCAAATAAAACATGCCGAGCGAAGCCATTGCTGACCAATGCCAAAAAACGCTAGTGAGTAAAATTAATAAAAGGCAACCGTAAGTTGCGAAGATGAAGAATAAAGAAATAATGGGAGCATTTTCAATTTTATCATCTTTCATTCGAAAATTAATTTTAAAATAAAAAGCCAATCCAATTAGTGGAATTATCAGATGAATTAAGCTAGCTATTATAATTTCTTTAGCGCTCATAAACGTACTACTTTACGTTCTTACTTTGTGGCGGTAAAGGTACGAAGTCAGTTTCGCCAGGTACTTGGGGAAATTCTTGGTTCAGCCATTTTTGCTTTGCTTCTTCAATCAGTTCGCGACTGCTTGCTACGAAGTTCCAATAAATGAAACGTTCTTCGGGGAAAGCTTCGCCTCCAAAAATATAAACCGTACTGTTAGGTAACATGGTAAATTCGCAAAGTTTACTGTCTTTGGCCACTAAGAAATTTTTTGGACCAAAGGTATTGCCATCATTTTCAATGCCTCCCTCTAAAATATACAAGCCACTTTCTCCAAATAAATCCTCGCCTATGGTTAATGTTTTTTGTCCTTTATTTTTTATTTCGATGAAATACAATGGGCTGTAAACGGGTATTGGAGATTTTCTCCCAAAGGCGCCGCCGGCAATCAGTTTGAAATTGACATCGTCTTGTTCCCAAGCTGGGATATCTTTGCCATCGGCATGGAAAAACTCTGGCTCCATTTGCTCCAGATGTTTAGGCAGTGCCACCCAAATCTGTAGTCCATGCATGTTTTTTACGGTTCCTCTTAAGTAGTCTGGCGTACGTTCGGAGTGGGCAATTCCTTTTCCGGCTGTCATCCAATTTACTTGTCCGGGTTTAATTTCTACTTCTGTACCCAGTCCGTCGCGATGCATTACTGCACCTTCAAATAAAAATGTAAGTGTAGATAAGCCTATATGCGGGTGAGGAGGGATGTCGAAATTTTCGTTTTCATTAAGCGTTACTGGCCCCATGTGGTCAATGAAACAAAAAGGGCCTACCAATCTTTTTTCCCTGAAAGGAAGTAGGCGGCCTACTAAGAAATTTCCAATGTCACTTGGTCTTTCTTCGATAATGAGCTGGATATTTGACATGGTTTAAAGATAAGGAATTGTTGTTCTTTTTAGCCACAGATGCATAGATTTTGTTTTGTGGATAGACCCTCGCCGGCTGCGCCATCTCTTCAGGGGGGAGGAAAATTATAAAGTTGCATAGGCATTTCGCTGTACTACTTTGTTTTTAGCCACAGATGCACAGATTTTGTTTTGTGGATAAACCCTCTCTGGCTGCACCATCTCTCCCATGGGGAGAGAGATTGTAAAAGTTGCAAAGGCACTGGGCTACTCTCTCCCTTTGGGAGAGATGCCCGAAGGGCAGAGAGGGTTTGGAATTATATTATTTATAAATTGTTTAGCCTTGTTAGTTTAATCCCCTTTCGTAATTGTAATTCATATCATTTAGAAGTATTGGAAGCCACCAATATGGGTTATCTCTTTAGCCACAGATGCACAGATTTTGTTTTGTGGATAAACCCTCTATGGCTGCGCCATCTCTCCCAGGGGGAGAGAGATTGTAAAATTGCTTAGGCATTTCGCTATTCTCTCCCCTTGGGAGAGATGCCCAAAGGGTAGAGAGGGTAAAAACAACATTGCTAGCACCATAAGTATAGATAACGTACCTTTGCGGATATAACTAATTTCACATGCCCCTTTTTGATTTAAAGCAGCCCATCAATTATAAAAACGAAATCCTAGCCGGTTTAACCGTTGCCATGACGATGATTCCCGAGTCGCTGTCCTTCGCAATTTTAGCAGGCTTCCCCCCTTTAATGGGATTGTACGCTGCTTTCATTATGGGTTTAGTTACTGCTATTTTAGGCGGAAGGCCAGGCTTGGTGTCGGGCGGAGCTGGTGCAACCGTAATTACGCTAATTGCGCTGATGAAACTACATGGCCTGGAGTATGTATTTGCTGCGGTGGTGGTAGCTGGAGTTATCCAAATTGCGGTTGGGTTGTTTAAGCTCGGTAAGTTCATCAGGCTGGTGCCGCAATCAGTAATGTATGGGTTTGTTAACGGCTTGGCAATAGTCATTTTTCTATCGCAACTCAACCAATTTAAAGTGCAAGGTAGCAACGATTGGCTAAGTGGCTCGGCATTATATACCATGGGTGGATTAACTGCATTAACCATATTTGTAGTGTGGCTTTGGCCTAAAATTACTAAGGCAGTACCTGCTTCGTTAGTAGCTATTATGGTGGTATTTGCGGTGGTTTTAATTTTTGGGATACAAACCAAAACAGTAAGTGATATTGCTTCTGTAGCTGGAGGCTTTCCTCCGTTTCATATTCCAGAAGTGCCTTTTACTTTCGAGACTTTAAAAATTGTATTTCCTTTCGGGTTAATTATGGCTATGGTGGGATTAACAGAAGGTTTGTTGACCCTAAACTTAGTGGATGAAATTGTAGGCAATAAAGGTGATGGCAACCGAGAAAGTGTAGCGCAGGGAACAGCCAATATTTTGAATGGCTTCTTTTTTGGGATGGGTGGCTGCCCTATGATTGCCCAAACCTTAGTGAATCTTTCTGCGGGAGCAAGAGCAAGACTTTCGGCAATTATTGGTGCGCTAACTATTTTGTTGATTATTTTAGTAGGTGCTCCTGTAATTGGAAAATTGCCAATGGCTGCACTAACAGGTGTAATGATGATGGTTGCCGTAACCACGTTCGAGTGGAGCAGTTTTCGTATCATTAATAAAATGCCAAAGGCCGATATTTTTATTGGGGTGGTTGTTGCTGCAGTGACGGTTTTTATGCACAATTTAGCCTTAGCGGTTCTTATTGGTGTAATTCTGTCGGCTTTGGTATTTGCTTGGGAAAGTGCCCGCCGTATTAGGGCAAAAAAGTTTGTTGACGCGAACGGCGTAAAGCATTACGAGATTTATGGGCCATTGTTTTTTGGCTCAACTACCACCTTCCTGGAAAAGTTTGATGTACAGGATGATCCAGCGGAAATTGTGATTAACTTCAAAGAAAGCCGCATTGCCGACATGAGTGCCATTGATGCGGTGCACAAAATCACAGAGCGTTATAAGAAGTTAGATAAACTGGTTACCTTAAAGCACCTCAGTGCTGATAGTAGACTGTTGCTTAGAAATGCAGCGGGTGTAATTGAAGTGAATATGGATGACCCGATTTATAAAGTGGCGGATAGGTGATTAGCTAATGTGATGATAATTAGCTAATGGATTTGAAGACTTGTGCCTTGAGGGGCTAACAATTGAAGAATAAACGTCGGTTATTCTCTATGCTTCATGACGATAACGAAATAAGCGCTTTGTCATTCCGACGTTAGGAGGAATCTGGTTAAATAGATTCTTCGCTATGCTCAGAATGACAAAGCGCAAAAATACTATGCTTCTGCTTTCTGCAAACCAGGTATCTCTACCATTTCATTTGCATCAGCGGTGTAATCAACACCTTCCACGTCAAAACCGAAAAGGTTCAAGAAATCTTTTTTATAACCAGCTAAGTCGCCAGTTTGTGGCAATGTTTCAGTATCAGCGGTTTTCCAAAGTTCAGCAACTTCTGCCTGCACATCGTCACGCATTTCCCAATCGTCAATTCTAATACGTCCTTTTTCATCCACGGGAACATCGCTGTTAGTGTATAATCTTTCCGCAAATAAACGCTGGATTTGCTCAATACAGCCTTCATGTAAACCTTTTTCCTTCATGGTTTTATACAAGAAAGAAATATATAAAGGAATAACCGGAATAGCCGAACTTGCCTGAGTTACCAAAGCCTTGTTTACAGAAACGTAAGCCTTGCCATTCAAGTCGGCCAGTTTATCAGTAATGGTAAAAGCAGTAGCTTCTAAGTGATCTTTAGCACGACCGATAGTTCCTTTTCTGTAAACCGCCTCCGTTACCGCAGGGCCAATATAAGAGTAAGCTACGGTTACTGCGCCTTCGGCTAACACGCCAGCAGCTTTCATGTCATCAATCCACATTTCCCAGTCTTCGCCACCCATTACAGCAACGGTATTTTCAATTTCCTCTTCGTTAGCAGGTTCTATACTTACAGTAGAAACAATGCCCGTATGGAAATCAACGGTTTTATCAGAGAAAGTACCTCCAATTGGTTTCAAGGTAGAGCGGTGTGTAACGCCAGTTTTCGGGTTAGTTCTTACTGGAGATGCTAAACTGTAAATTACCAAATCAATTTGACCTAAGTCGGCTTTAATTAAATCGATAGTTTGTTGTTTTACTTCATTAGAGAAAGCATCACCGTTAATGCTTTTGGCATATAAACCATCAGCTTGTGCTTGTTTTTCAAAAGCAGCAGTATTATACCAACCTGGTGAAGCTGTTTTTCCTTCCTTAGGTTCTTTTTCAAAATAAACGCCAATGGTTGAAGCACCATTGCCATACGCTGCGGTAATACGCGAAGCCAAACCAAAGCCAGTTGAAGCACCAATCACCAAAACTCTCTTAGGCCCTTCAATGGCACCTTTAGATTTTACATATTCAATTTGGTTTTTCACGTTTTGAGCGGCACCATCAGGGTGAGCCGTTAAACAGATAAAACCACGCATTCTAGGTTCAATAATCATAATTTGTTTATTTAAAGTTGGCAGGGCCAACAATCCAAGTTCAAAGCTAGCTTATTTTTTTGTGCGCTACAAATTTAGTAGAGGCAGGCGGTGCGATGTTAAGTACGGCATTGCATTATAGAGGAAGATTTGTTTTTTGAAAAGCAAAGCCAACAGGTTTTGCGGAAAGTGCAGTCCTTTGCTTCGTTCAAATGCTGCATTGTGCTGCGCTCCATTTCGCATAACCACTTCGCCAAGGTTTATTTTACAAAGGTAGTGGTACATGGCCGGTGTGAATAGCAAGGTGTTTCCATTTATAGCCCCGATTGGCGTGAATCCCGATTTTTCATCGGGAGAAACAGAAAGCGGGACGAACGCTGTAAATAGCACTGTAATTGCGCTCCAAAAAATCTAATTCAACACAAATGTTTGTCAAATGTAAAAGGCTGATAAGATGATGGTATTTAAAGCTTTTAAGTATTTGTAGCCGTAGCTTTTGTGCTTTTATTTCGCTAATTTTGCAAGCTATTTTTTTTAACACATAGGCACAAAGGTTTGGTCTGAAACCCTTCATCGGTAAGTAGCAGGAACAAGCGATGGTTTTGTGTGTTTTAACAAAGAAATACTTTAAAAAACGGAGCGAATACATATATGGCTAAAAACCAGGTTGATTTAGGCGAGCAAAAAGAGGTTGAGGTTTACGGTGCGAGGGTGCACAATCTAAAAAATATTGACGTGAGTTTTCCACGCAATAAAATGGTGGTGGTTACTGGGTTAAGTGGTAGCGGGAAATCCAGCTTAGCTTTTGATACCATTTACGCCGAAGGTCAGCGCCGTTACATGGAAACATTTAGCGCTTATTCACGCCAATTTATGGGCGGTATGGAGCGCCCGGATGTGGACAAAGTTTCGGGCTTGAGTCCGGTGATTGCCATTGAGCAAAAAACCACCAGCAAAAACCCACGTTCAACGGTGGGTACCATTACTGAAATTTACGATTTCATGCGTTTGTTGTACGCACGTGTGGCTGATGCTTTTTCGTACAATACTGGCGAAAAAATGGAGCGCATGAGCGAAGACCAGATCCTCCAAAATATCTATAAAAAATTTGAAAAATCCGCAGTAAATATTTTGGCTCCAGTGGTGAAAGGCCGTAAAGGACATTACCGCGAACTATTTGAGCAAATACGCAAACAAGGCTACGTGAAAGTGCGTGTGGATGGAGAGATTAAGGATATTGTGGCCAAAATGCAGGTAGATCGTTATAAAATTCACGATATCGAAATTGTGGTTGACCGCTTAATGGTTGATCCAAAAGATGATAAGCGACTTCGCGATAGCATCCAAACTGCCATGCGTTTGGGAAAAGGTATCATTAAAATTAGCGATAAGGACAATAACGTAGCGCATTTTAGCAAGTTTTTGATGTGTCCCACTACAGGAATTTCCTATGATGAACCGCAACCTAATAGTTTTTCGTTTAACTCGCCCTATGGCGCTTGCGAAACTTGCGATGGTTTGGGTTATGTGTTTGTGGTGGATAAAAAATCAGTAATGCCTAACCTAAAATTGAGCATTATTAACGGTGGTTTGGCTCCGCTTGGTGAGTACAGGGATATTTGGGTTTTTCAAGTGCTGAAAGCAGTGGCGAAGAAGTACAATTTTTCGTTATCTACACCTTTAGAGAAACTGAGTGAAGAGCATATTGATTTGATTTTAAATGGTACTCCAGATTTGATTTCGGTAGAAGTGGCCTATAATAAATGGAACGTACAAAATTACCAAGTAACGTTTGACGGACTGATTAAACTTCTGGAAGAGCAGCAGGAGAAAAGGGGAGAGGGTGCTGCCGATGATATGGAAGCTTTCCGTCGTTTGGAAACTTGCCCTACTTGCCATGGCGCTCGTTTGAAAAAGGAAAGTTTGCATTTCAAGGTTGATGGCAAGAATATTTTTGAGCTAGCCGAAATGGACATCTCCAGTTTAAACCAATGGTTTGACGGAGTGGAAAGCAGATTAAGCGATCGTCAGAATACCATTGCCAAGGAAATTTTGAAGGAAATTAGAGCTCGTATTGGTTTCTTGTTAGATGTAGGTTTAAACTACCTTACGCTTGATCGTACTTCTAGAACCTTATCAGGGGGAGAAGCGCAGCGCATTCGCTTGGCGACTCAAATTGGATCGCAGCTGATGAATGTAATGTACATTTTGGATGAGCCAAGTATTGGTTTGCACCAGCGTGATAACGAGCGTTTAATTACTGCCCTAAAAAACTTGCGTGATTTAGGAAACACCGTTTTGGTTGTGGAGCACGATAAGGATATGATTTTGGAGGCTGATTATGTACTGGATATTGGTCCGGCGGCAGGTGTGCATGGCGGTACGGTGGTTGCGGAGGGTACACCAAAGCAAATCCTAAAATCTAACACCTTAACCGCGGCTTATTTGAATGGTAAAAAAGCAATTTTGGTGCCCGAAAAACGTAGAGAAGGTAACGGTAAAAAACTTTCCATCATTAAAGCTACTGGACATAACTTAAAAGAGGTTTCGGTAGATTTTCCTTTGGGTAAATTTATTGCGGTAACTGGTGTTTCGGGTAGTGGTAAATCTAGCTTAATTACTGAAACGCTTTATCCGATTTTGAACCATCACTTTTTTAGAGCAAAGAAAAAACCATTGCCTTATGAAAAAATTGATGGCTTGAAGGAAATTGACAAAGTGATCGAAATTGATCAAGCGCCAATTGGACGTACACCACGTTCGAATCCGTCAACTTATACAGGTGTTTTTTCCGATATCAGGAACTTGTTTGTGGCTTTGCCCGAAGCTAAAATTAGAGGCTATAAACCTGGTCGTTTTTCGTTTAACGTAAAAGGCGGCAGATGTGAAACTTGTCAAGGTGCGGGCATGAAAGTAATTGAAATGAACTTTTTGCCAGATGTGCAGGTGCCTTGCGAAGAATGCGGCGGTAGAAGGTATAACCGTGAAACTTTAGAGGTACGCTATAAAGGCAAATCTATCAGTGATGTGTTGGATATGAGTATTGAGGATGCCTGTCATTTCTTTGAGCATATGCCGGTCATCTATCGTAAAATTAAAACGCTGAATGACGTTGGTTTGGGCTATATCCGTTTAGGGCAGGCTTCCACTACTTTGTCTGGTGGCGAGGCGCAGCGTGTGAAATTGGCTACCGAGCTTTCTAAAAAAGACACTGGAAAAACGTTCTATATTTTGGATGAGCCGACTACAGGTTTGCACTTTGAGGATATCAACGTATTGTTGGGTGTACTGAATGAGTTGGTAGATAAAGGCAACACGGTTTTGGTGATTGAGCACAACTTGGATGTAGTAAAAGTGGCCGATTGGGTAATTGATTTAGGTGAAGAAGGCGGCGCTGGCGGCGGTAGAATCATTTTCGAAGGTACACCAGAGGGTTTGATTGAAAATCCGATTAGCTTGACAGGCAAGTTTTTGAAAAAGGAAATGTAAGGTAAGTGTATCTTATAAGGTATAGCTATTTCGCTGCGCCCTGGATAACGATATGCCTAACTGCTAACCCGCCTTGTCATCCCGACTTCGGAGGGATCTAATAGCAAACTTCTGGTAAAAGTTTGATTCCGTTATTTTTTATAATATGACAAAATCTACCTGCCCATCGACTTTTTAATTAAGCGCTTGGTTTCTTCTGCTAAATTATTTAGCTAAATTTGCGCTATGAGTTCCACTTCCGATGCCAACCCGATTGCTGATCAAATTTTTGAGTTCATTGAATACACCAATGAATCGGTTTTTCTTACAGGAAAGGCTGGTACCGGAAAAACAACGTTACTAAAACGTATAAAACAGCAAAGTGCCAAAAAAATGGTTGTTGTTGCGCCCACTGGAGTGGCAGCGATGAATGCAAAAGGCACTACCATCAACTCATTTTTTCAGCTGCCTCCGGGGTCTTTCTTCCCGGGTGATGTAGCTTTGCAGCATCTTCAGGATGGGTTTTCTTCCATTCAATCTACGGTAAACGATTTAAGTTACACCAACGAAAAACTGAAGCTATTTAGAGAGTTGGAATTGCTGGTAATTGATGAAGTTTCGATGGTGCGTTGTGATACAATGGATATGATTGACGCTTTATTGCGTTCCGTTCGAAAAAACAGCAGTCCCTTTGGTGGTTTGCAATTGCTGCTCATTGGCGATTTATTTCAGCTTCCGCCAGTTACTAAAAGAGAAGATTGGTCGGTATTGAGCAAAGCGTATGCCTCGCCTTATTTCTTTGATGCTTTGGTGCTACGGCGAAATCCAGTAGTACAAATTGAGCTAACCAAAGTTTATAGGCAAACCGAGGAAACCTTCATTAAAATTTTAAACGACATTAGGAATAATCAGATTGATGACGAAACTTTAGCTTTGCTCAATGAACGATTTGACCCTGATTTCCAAGATGATGCGGACATCAATCCAATTATCATTACTTCACACAATGCGGAAGCCAATGCCATTAACCAACAAAAGTTAGAGGCGCTACAAGGCGAAAGCCATACTTTTGACGCGGAAATTAACGGTGAGTTTAAGGATTTAGGACTACAGGCGGAGCAGCAGCTTGTGTTAAAGGTAGGCGCACAAATCATGTTCATCAAAAATGATACTGGTGACGAACGTAAATTCTATAATGGAAAAATCGGTAAGATAAAATCGATTGATAACGGAGAAATTTGCGTTGCTTTTCCCGGCGAAGAAGATTTGTTGCTTACCAAAAGCGCTTGGCAATCTTTTGAATATCAAATTGATGAGGATGAACAAGTTTCGCAAAACCAAGTTGGGGAATTTTTACAATATCCAATTAAACTAGCTTGGGCAGTAACCATACATAAAAGTCAGGGTTTAACGTTTGATCATGCTATTATTGATGCCGGTAAATCTTTCATTAGCGGACAGGTTTACGTGGCTTTAAGTAGGGTACGAACGCTATCGGGTTTGATCCTAAAATCTAAAATTAACAAAGACAGTTTACGATCGAACAACGAGGTCATCAATTTTCTTCGACCGGCAATGGCCAGCGATTTAAATTTGTTAATGAAGCAGGCACAGGAAAAATACATCTTAAAGTTGGTTTTGGCACACTTTAACTTTAATTCAATGATGAGTGGCGTTGATTTAATTCAGCAAGATCCTGAAATCTATAAGGTGAATAATCCATTCTTAAAAACGCAAATGCAGGAAATAACCAGCGCCATTAAAAAACTAGATGTGCTATTGGAGAAATTCAGGCAGCAGATCAATAACTTGTACCTGCAAGATGGATTTGAAGCACAAGAGAACTTGCAAAATCGGATAACAGCCGCAAATGCTTATTTTGCCAATGAACTTTCTGTCAAATTGCTCCATCCTTTGCTAAAATTGATTCGTGTTAAACCAACCAACAAACTGCAACAGCACATACAGCATCAACTGCAAAAATTACGGCAACAAATAGAAAACAGCATTACTTTGATGCATATTGGAAGTGGATTGTTAGCGCAACCTTTAGCTGCCAAAAACTACACGGAGTGGATTACCAAACACCGCCGTAAGCAGACTAACACCTCCGAAAAACGTTCGGGCGTACAAGAAACTGTAACTTTACAATTGTTTTAAGCCAAATCACTCAATTTATGGAGAATTTGATTACTGCCATACAAATGAAAGAAGCTGATTATTACACTATTCCGCATCAGGCCATAACATCTATAGATTTGATGGAGCGGGCGGCGGTTTCATTTGTAAATGCCTTTACTGAAAAGTTTGCTGATACGCCGCGTCGTGTTGTGGTAATTTGCGGACAGGGAAATAACGGCGGCGATGGTTTGGCGATTGCTAGGCTATTGAAAGCCCGTGGTTATCATAATTTAAATGTATTTCTCACACAATTTTCTGAAAACTCATCGGCAGATTATCAAATAAACTTAAAGCGTCTGGAAGGATTGATAAGTCCAGAAGATGCCCGTAACCTGGTATTGTCGGCAAATGATCTGGTAATTGATGCTGTTTTAGGTGCTGGGTTAAACCGGGCGCTAAGCGGCGAATATGAAAAACTAGCTCAATTGATCAATCAGTCAGGAGCTTATGTGGTAGCTGTGGATGTGCCAACTGGGTTTAAAAGCGAGGGTGCTTTGGAACCAGTTTATAATGGCGTTAGTGCTGATTATTGCATCACTTTTGAACGTCCTAAAATTAATTTCTTCTTTCCTGAAAGTTTACCTGCTTTGAAAAAGTTTGAAGTTGTTCCCATAGGATTGGATGAACCTTACTTGCAAAGCGTGGTTACTCCGTGGAAACTGACTACCGAAACAGCAGTAGGTAAAATGTTAAAACCTCGCTCAGCTTTTTCGCACAAAGGTAGTTATGGTCATGCCTTGGTTGTTGCTGGAAATACCGAAACAATGGGTGCGGCATTATTATGTACAAACGCCTGCTTACATGCTGGGGCTGGCCTGGTAACAGCTTGTATTCCACAAAGCGGTTTAACGGCGCTAAATGTTGCTTTGCCAGAGGCGATGTTTTTAGATAGGGAAGCTATCAAAGATATTGATCTGCATAAATTTCAGGCAGTAGCTATTGGGCCAGGTTTGGGAACAGGAAAAGCACAAGTGGAGATTTTAGAACAGTTATCCGGTAAGAATGTAAAGCTGGTAATTGATGCAGATGGAATTAACATAATTGCCAATCAAAAGGAGTTGTTGCAGGTATTACCACCTCAAAGCATCATAACCCCACATATGAAGGAGTTTGATCGGTTGTTCGGTAGTCATAATAATTGGTGGGATAGGGTAGCAACTGCAAGCTTGCAATCTCAAAAACTACAGTTGGTTATTGTATTGAAAAATCAATATACGTTTATATGTGTGCCAAGTGGCGATATTTTTATCAATAGCACAGGAAATCCAGCTATGGCTCAGGGAGGTATGGGGGATGTGCTTACGGGAATGATTACCTCATTTTTGGCACAAGGGTATAGCACTGCAGAGGCCGCTATTTTGGCTGTGTTTCTGCATGGTAAAACTGGTGACGATTTAGCTAGAAATCGAGCCGTAGTCGGTGCATCCGATTTATCTAAAGAAATTCCGCAAACACTTAAAAAATTATTACGCAACGTGGTTGTTGTGTAAATATTATCCTGACTGAATTTTTTTTGCTCTCCTGTTTATACGTTTAGTTAATAAAAAAAACGGCGCTAATTGAATTGCAGGCAAATTTTGTTGATTTTTTGCCCTTCTTTTTCCGAGAACGATTGCACAGTTTTCTCTTTTACAAGAAAAAACAAATGCTTAAATCTGTATTAGATTTTAAATAAAGTAGTGTTTCATAGTCTTTTGCATGCAAGATTAAGAGCACTTCTCAGTATCTATTAACCAAATTTATAACCAAATTGATATGAAAAAACGTGTACTTTTTTTCGCATGCATCAGTATGCTCTTTTCTGTAGGAACAAAAGCTCAAATAACTCCGTTTTCTGTGAAGTGGGAATCAAAAGGCACTGGTTCCGGTAGCTATGGTATCGTAAAAACAGTTACTGGAAACGTTGCAGGTACAGCTTTGGAAACATCTAGTGGTAGTTTTGGAAATCTGGGTACTTTAGAGTTATATGCTTATAGTAACAGTACTAATGCCGCTTCTGTAACAGGATTAGCTGCTGATGATTCTTGGGGCAGATTTAGAGCGACTGCGACAGTTCCTAATTTTTCTGATAATGATGTGGTAAACACAGCTCATTATGCTCAATATATTATAGAACCAACTAATAATAAATTTTTAAGGTTAACGGATATTAGTGTGGTGGCAGTAGGAGGCGGCACCGGCAACGTTAGAATGGTTGTGAAATACTCCTTAGATGGCAATAATTTTCTTGATATGCCCGCTTTGGCTACCTATTACGACGCTGCAGGTACGGCTGCTACGTACGCAGCAACAGATGCAACAACAGCAATCCCACTAGTTGCTTCAAATACTACAGGTCAAACTCAAGATAAAAGAGCAATTACCTACAGCAATTTAAAAATTAATGTAGATAATGGTCAAAAAGTTTACTTGCGTTTTTATCCTTATTTAACCGGGACAACCGGTTCTTCAAGATATTTATTCTTAAGACTTTCTAGTTTTTCTGGGGTTACTTCAGATAGCACATTACCTCTTGACCTTCTTTCCTTTTCTGCTAAACCAGATGCGTTGGGCAAAACTGTAAATTTGGCTTGGAAAACTGCCAATGAAGTAAATACTCAAGACTTTATTGTAGAAAGAAGAAGCGATAATACAGAATTTTCAGCCGTAGGCACTGTTTTGAGTAAAAACACTCCTGGTACACACAGTTACAGTTTTACTGATTTGCGGCCACTATCAGGAACTTCCTATTACAGATTAAAGCAGCGAGACAAAGATGGAAAATACAGTAATAGCGAACCAACAGATGTGAAAATAGAAAACATTGCTTTAAATATCTTCCCTAACCCTGTAAGTAAAGAACTAGTCGTTAGTCACGAATATGTAAAGCAGCCAAGTGTGTTTAAAGTAGTTGGTTTAGATGGTAAAAGCCTAGTTAAAGCAAATACCTCTGTAGGCTCTTCTTCCACTACTATCAACGTTTCTGCTTTACCTTCTGGAACCTATGTGCTGGTTTACGAAGGTGAAGGAAAACCGCAGTCTCAAAAATTCATCAAAAAATAAATTAATCATTTCTCCAGATTTCGATGCTAGCTAAAATGCTGGCATGGAAATCTTTTGCCCAAAAATTCGACACCATGAAACGAACGATACAGACGTTAACATTTGCATGCCTGCTCATTTTAAGTGTTTTTGCTAAAGCACAAACTAATTACTTTACGGAGGGGTTCGAAACGGGCTTGCCTACAACAAAACCCACTACCGAAACTTCAGCAACACTTAGCTCAGGCACTTGGGTAATGAAAGGTGCTTATCGATCTACAAGCAAGTGCGACGGTACCTACGGTTTTAGGTTCATTGGCGGCGAGAGTTCTTACGCTATCACTCCAATTTTAAGTAATGGCGTTTCATCGCTTACATTTAACAACAGTAGGGCTTCAATTAGAACGATGACCTTTTTTGCGACTACAAAAACAGATCTTTCTACAATCACAGAAAGTGACTGGGTGCAAATAGGGACAACCAACTCCACTGCTGCTGGGTGTGCTGCAGGTTTGTATAGCGTTAATTTCACTCAAAATGCAACTATTGCAGCTACGGATATCAGACGTGTTAGGATCGTAAACGCTACAGCAAACGATAACGATATTGATGTACTTACCATCTCATCTGCGGTAGCAACGGTAAGTTCTGATGTAGATGTAACTGCGTTTAAATTGCCTGGACAAGTAGGTAATGAAACAATTAATTACGCTGCTGGAACAATTAACATCAATGTGGCTACTGGAACAAATATCACCAACGTTGCTCCAACTACATTTACAATCTCTAATGGCGCAACAGTAAGTCCTTTAGCTAATTCGGTACAAAACTTTACCAGTCCAGTAAATTATGTGGTAACAGCACAAGACGGTACCACCACTAAAAATTGGACAGTTACTACATCATTCATTCTATCTTCTGAAAAAGAAATTACTGCCTTTAAGCTTTCCAATGATCAAATTGGCAATGCTTCAATTAATAGTGCTACAGGACAAATTTTAGTGACTATGCCTATTGGTGTAAGTCTTTCATCGCTTACGCCAGTAATATTTAGCCTTTCAAATTTGGCAAGTGTAAGTCCGGGTGTAGGTGCTGCCCAAGATTTTACCTCGCCAGTACTTTATACCGTTACCGCTCAAAATAGCACTACAAAAAATTGGACGGTAACTGTGGTTACGGTTGATCCAAACCTGACTTTTAATACTTATGAAGCAGAGCACGCAAATTTTACAGGTAAAGTAGATACACAGCATACAGGATTTACGGGTACTGGCTTTATCGATTTTTTAGCCACAGGCGACAATCAAATTACGTTCACTGTTTGTAACCAACAAGCTGGCGTACAAACTGCAAAGTTTAGGTATTCTTTTGCTAAGGATGAAAATCGCTCTGCGGCATTGTATGTGAATGACGTATTTGTACAAACGGTAGATTTCCCAAGAACTGCAACATTTACAGATTGGACCGAGGTTCTGGCTTCTGTAAATCTTAGTGCTGGTGTAAATACCATCAAATTAGCGTGGGAAACAACCGACGGTCCAAATTTGGATAGATTAGATTTATCGGGTACACAGTGTAGCTCTTACACCTTATCAGTGGCTACAACCAATAGCGGAACGGTAGCAATAACTCCTGCAAGGGCAAATAACAGATACTTTGCTGGTGAGCAGGTTACGCTTTTGGCCGAAGAAAAACCTGCATTGAAATTAGACAATTGGTCGGGTGATTTAAGTGGGACCACCAACCCGCAAACCCTAACCATGAACAGTAATAAAACGGTAACCGCTAATTTCAGGGTGATCAATACTTATCGCATCACAACTAGTGTAACGGGTATTGGTAGCATTACTTTAAATCCGGCAGGTGGCGAATATCCAGATGGAACAGTGGTAACAGTAACGGCTAATACAGTTTTAGGTTCGGTGTTCCAAGGCTGGTCTGGCGCTTTAACCGGCAATAATGCTACGCAAACCATTACCGTTGACGGGAATAAGACCATTACCGCTACATTTACGGATAATCTAAATATCAATTTTAGACAGCCGGTAGGTTTCGCATCAGCTAATGGCGATGGTTTCAATGGACCTACTACTGGTGGTGATGCCGTTGTACCGGGCTTCACCAACAAAACCATTTACATTAATGGTCCAGCTGAGTTTAACAAGTTGGCACAAACGCTATATAATCGTATCAGGTATAAATACATGGACGCTAGTCCATTAACGATAGTACTGGAGGAAGGAGTTTACCAAGATGTAGCTTTAAGTCCGGCAATAGCTGTTTGGGGCAACCATATGTTGGATATTCAAGAGCAGTCTAACCTCACAATTATCGGCCGTAAAAACGTTGTCTTCAAGTTTGGCATCAACGTAAAAAGAAGCAGTAACATTATC
This sequence comes from Pedobacter sp., assembly GCF_965249885.1. Lineage (GTDB taxonomy): Bacteria > Bacteroidota > Bacteroidia > Sphingobacteriales > Sphingobacteriaceae > Pedobacter. Next base: position 2,693,531 of record NZ_OZ252254.1, read on the forward strand.
ATCAGAAATATCACTTTCCAAGATTACTATGATGATGGTATCAATATTGGTAATACGGAAACTCACCATATTTGGGTTGACCATTGTACGGTTGGACATCCAACTACTATGCCATCTGATTCGGAGCATCCTGATGGCGGTATCGACATTAAAGATGGTGCAAGCTACGTCACTATTTCATGGACTATTTATCGTAACAGCTGGAAAACAGGCTTAATCGGTCATTCGGATAATAATGCCGGTACTGATGTTGGCCGCTTGAAAGTGACGCACTACGCCAATCATTTCTTAAATACTAACTCCAGAAATCCAAGGGTAAGATTTGGTGAAGTACACGTATTGAATTGCTTGAGCGACGGCGTTAAACTCTATGGTATTGCGGCAGCTAATGGCGCTAACGTTTTTGCAGAAAATAACTTTTACCTGAACACCCGTTGGGGCATGTACGCCGACAGGACTTTAGCCGATTTTAGAGCAGTTTTTGGTAATAACACTGATGATATGTTCACTTCCAAAACTGGTAATAAGCCATCATTTGGTTTGAAACAGGTAGGTAATGAATACGATGATTCTGGCTTGCCTGTAATCACAGGACAAATTAATCCGGCAATGCTCAACCCGGGTGGTCGTTCGGTTAAGTTTGATGAACTGAATGCAGCTAACGTTTTCAACCCGTCAAGTTATTATAGTTATACACCGCTTCCAGCTTCTGTAGTACGTGTAATTGTGCCTATTTATGCTGGCGCAGATAAAATCGACTGGTTCCCACAAACGTTGCCTTTGGATTTTGTTGCTTTCGATGCCAAAAAAGCTGGTACTGCTACCAATCCGCAGGTTAACCTAACTTGGAAAACAGCTAAAGAAGTAAATACCGAAAAAATTGAGTTGCGCAGAAAAGGCGATAACGGTGATTTTGTAGTGATCAATTCACAAGCTACCAAAAACATTGAAGGCGAGCACAATTATAGCTTTACTGATCGCAATCCTTTATCGGGCAACAACTATTATCAACTTAAACAATATGATAAGGATGGAAAAACTACTTTAAGTGAGGTAAGATCTGTAAGCATTTTAGATGTGTCCGAACAACTGAATGCTTATCCAAATCCTACTACTGGCATTATTACCATCAAACACAGTGCGGCACAAGTAAAAGGCGCTATCACGGTTTTGGATACGCAGGGTCAGCAGAAAAGCAAAACGGCCATAGTTAAAGGGCAGTTGAGTACTACTTTGGATTTATCATCATTAGCCAGCGGATTTTACTTGCTCAAAGTAGAAGTAGACGGCCAACATCAGCAAATAAAAATCATCAAAAAATAATCCACCCACAAAATATGGAAGTGCAATCGCTTCCATATTTTCCCATTAGAAAGCAAAATGTAAACCAAGAAAATGAAAACTCATCTGTTTAAAATCGTTTGTAGCATAATGTTATTTATGCTAGGGTTTAAAGCCGAAGCACAGTACAGTGCAACAGTTGACCCGAGCGGCGGAGGTACCCACACTACCATTCAAGCTGCACTAAATAGCGCTCCTTCAAATGCCACATCACCTTATCGGATTTTTATTAAGAAAGGTGTTTATTACGAGAATTTAACCATTGCAAAACCTTTTATCCAATTTATTGGGGAGGATGTAGCAAAAACAATCATTACCTATAACAATGCAAATGGTAAAACAATGCCGGGCGGCGGTACTTATGGGACTGCAAATTCAGCATCGGTAATTATCAATTCTGACGATTTTAGTGCGGCTAACGTAACCTTTGAAAACAGTACTGGCGATGCTCCACAAGCATTGGCTATCAACGTAAGTGGCGATAGAGCATCTTTCAAAAATTGTAGGTTTTTAGGTGGTCAGGATACGTTTTTGTCTTACAACTCTAAATATCCTCAGTCGCTTTATAAGTGTTACATTGAGGGTGTGGTAGATTTTATTTTTGGTAACGCTAAAACTGTTTTCGATGAATGTGTAATTTACCCAAGGGATAGGGTAGACAACCAAGCAAGCAGTTATATTACGGCATCTAACACTCGTGAAACAAAAGGGTTTTTATTTAGAAATTGCCAAATTATTGCTAACAGGGGAGTAACTAAGTATGTGTTGGGTAGACCTTGGCAAAACGATGCAGCTACCGCAGATCCTAAGTCTACAGCGGCAACGGTATTCATCAACACGAAAATGAGTAACGTGGTGAAGCCAGAAGGTTGGGCTATTTGGGATGCGGGTACGGATGTGAGCAAGGTAATTTATGCTGAATATGGCTCAATGGATATGAATGGAAGTCCATTGGATGTGAGCTCTCGTGTAAGTTGGTCGAAGCAGTTATCATCAGTTGAGGCTGCGGAATATCTAGATAATAATATCGTTTTCAAGGATAGAAATAACAATGTTTGGGATCCTTATGCGGTATTTTTAGATGGAAACGCTGTGCCAGCTAACAGGTTGGCCATCTCTAATTTCAAGTATACAAAAACTGGTAATGAGCTTACTTTCAAATGGAATTTAAACTGGCCTGAAAGTAACGTAACCTATCGTTTATATCGCGTAGCAGATGGAGGAACTCCAACTTTGGTGAATGAGCAAACGATTTCGGGCAATGATGTGAATTTGGCTTATGCGCCAACAACAGGTAAAGAAACCGTGCCTCCATCAATGTCAACTTATGAATATTATGTGGAAGCAACATCGGCCAGCGGAACGGCACGTTCAGAAAGCGCAACTATTGCAGCTATTCCAGTTTTGAACTTAAGCGGAACATTGCAAGCTTTTAAACAAGGTATAGATAAGCCATCGGCAACACAGGTGTTAATTTTAAGCGGCGAGTATTTACAAACCGACGTCACCATTACGCCGCCGGCAAAATTTGAAGTTAGTGCTGATAACGGTGTTACTTGGAAAACAAATGCCAGTCCTCTCGTACTACCAATTACTAACGGAATTCTTTCCTCAAAATCGGTTTTAGTGAGGTTAAACGCAGCTGTTGCCGGACTATCATCAGGTGATATTACTTTTGTATCAGGAACAGGCGCTCACAACAAAACCATCACTGCAAGTGGCGAAACATTAAGTACGCCATTAGTAAATAGTAAAACTTTAGCTAGCTTAACTTTCGCTCAAAACGCAAGCGCAACTTACTTAAAAGATGGGGTTACGTCCGCTTCTTTGGATTTAAAGACCTACCTATTATCTAATCAAACCACTGGTGCAAATGCAGCTTACTCTACTGCATCGGGCATTCAGTTTGCTCCAGTAGCTGATGGTGGAGGCTGGCAAGTAGATAATGGTTTGAAGAACATGACTGATAAGACCAAACACATTGAATTAACAGTTAAACCATCTACTACTTATGAACTTAGAGTAGACTCGGTATTGTTCAATTTGGCGGTGTTCAGCACAACTGGTCATTTCGCTATCGAATATTCAACTGATAATTTTGCCACGAGTACATTACTAACTTCGGGAATGGTTAATGGCAATCCTTTAACTGTAACTGGCTCGTATCCAACTTTTGCCAATGGTACTTGGTTGTTGGACAACCAAAATACAGGAGCGAAGCGATACGCTTTTGCTTTGAATGGCTCAACAGGCATTACGGTTTCACCTACACAGGAATTGAAGTTTAGACTTTATTTCAGGACGGGTAGTTCAAGCACAGGAAGGTATGTAACACTTAAAAATTTAGATGTTAAGGGCGATGCCGCGTTAGCTGCGAAGGATGGCGATTATAGAACGGTAAGCAGCGGATCTTGGTTAGATCCTAGTATCTGGGAAAAGAATACGGCTGGTACTTGGGCAGCAGCACCTACGATACCGCATTTTGGTACAGGACAAACTTCTTTTATTCAATCCAACCATACAGTTATTGCTCCAAATGCAACCGATTTAACCACAGCGCAAAGCGGATCTTATGGTTATGTGAATTCGATTGTAGTTAGAGGTGGTGGTAAATTAATTGTGGAGAGTGGCAAAACGTTGAACCTTCACCGCGACCAACTTTATCAAATTGATGGCGAATTTGAAAATAATGGAACAGTTAATAATGACGGTAAATACGATTTAATTATCAATGGGTTGGTGACTAACAACGGAACCTTAAAAGTGGACCAAACAGGAAGTAACGTATTTATTAAAGGTCGATTGAAAAATAGTTCATCGGTTAACTATAATTTTGTTACTGTTAAAGATGGCGGTGTTTATGAACATGCCGCAAACTCCAATACTATGCCAAGTACGATCACGTTTGAAGATGGCTCTACTTTCTTAATTTCTGGAATAACTACATCTCAAACAGGCATTCTTAAAAATACAATTAGTTATTATAACGTCACTTGGGATAACGCAAATCAATCTAGATACTATGCTTTTCAAGGTAATTTAGTTTCAAATGTTAGAGGCAAGTTTACAGTAAATAGTACTGGAACAACTTACTTGGCTTTATTAAATAGCAGTGGAACTATTGGTTTGGGTAGCTATGAGCAAAACGGCGGCCGTGTATTGGTAAGAGAAAACAGTACAGTTAATGCAATTTTTAATGTAAACGGTGACTTTGTAGTAAACAGTGGCACATTTGAATCAAACTCGGCATCAGTGAAATTAAACCTAAAGGGTGCTACAGGTAACTATAAGTACAACGATGCGGGTAATTTGCTAACCGACCTAACAGTTGATGTAGTTGGAAATTATACATTACAATCGCCAATAGCTTCAAGCAATTTAACGGTAGAAAATGGAGTGTTAACACTAGGTAATAACTCGTTAACTGTAAGCAGCATCACAAGAGATAATGCTGCTACAGGTTATGTTGTTACAAGTGGTACTGGAAGTTTAGTTGTTAAAAATATTGGTTCAACTTCGATATCAGTGCCTTTGGGAACAAACTTAGGTTACTCGCCAGTTACTATAGCTAACACAGGTACCTCGGGTGATTTCTCTTTTAGTTTGAAATCAGGTTTCGATAATCCATTACCTTCCAATGCTACTAAATCCGTTAATCTACAGTGGAACATTACGCCATTGGGTAGCGGAGCTAATGCTAACTTACAATTTCAGTGGACTGCCGCCAACCATAACGCAGGCTTTTCAGCTACAGGTCCGGTGAGCGTAGCCAATTACCATAATGGTGCATACATAGGTTACGGCGCAACAGTAACGGGCACTAATCCTTATGTTGCAACTATAAATGGCGTTAACCAATTTAGTCCGTTTGTAGTAGTTAATGATGGTGTATTGCCGTTGAATTTGATTGCTTTTGATGTTAAGAAAGTTGGTACTGCAACAAGTCCGCAGGTAAACTTGAGCTGGAAAACCACCAACGAAGTAAACACACTTAAGTTTGAGCTGCTTAGAAAAGGTAGTCAGGGTAATTTTGCGGTAATCAATACTCAAGCTGCAAAAAATATTGATGGCGAGCATCAGTACAGCTTTACTGACCGTACGCCTTTAGCTGGTGATAATTACTACCAACTTAAGCAGTATGATGTAGATGGTAAGTTTACTTTAGGCGATCTGAAAGTGGTTAATGTTGGTGATATTAACGCCACTTTTGCTGCTTATCCAAATCCTACAGATGGCTGGATTACTGTAAATCATCAATTGCTGACTGCTAATGCAGACGTTGTGATTGTGGATATGCAGGGCAGAAAACAATTGACGCAAACAGCAACGAAAGGAGAAAGCAGTACCAAAGTTAATTTAGCGGCACTGCCGAAAGGTTTGTATATGGTAAGCTTAGTTGCCGATGGAAACAAGCAAGTAATTAAAATAGTGAAGAGATAATCTCGGGAACCATCCTTAATTAACAATAACGAACACCGCTAGTTTAATTACTAGGGGTGTTTTTTTATGCTGCTTTGGAATATTGTTGGTTGTGCCTAATCTTGGCGTAAATCAAAACTTCAACATTGATGTAGAACCAGCACTTGCCAACTTAGACATGAGCTGTGATCAAGAAAATAGGAGAAGCTATTAAGCAATCCCTTCGATATCAAACAAATGTTTTTCTGCGTGATAAGAAGAACGTACCAAAGGCCCGCTTTCTACATACTTTAATCCTTTAGCTAAGCCAATTTCTTTGTATTTGGCAAACTGATCCGGATGAATCCAGTCCACAACTGGATGGTGGGCTTTGGTGGGCTGTAAATATTGGCCCAAAGTAAGGATATGAACGCCATTAGCCACTAGATCGTCCATTGCTTCAAAAACATCTTCTTCGGTTTCACCTAAGCCAAGCATAATACCTGTTTTAGTACGTAAACCAAAATCAGAGATGCGTTTTAAACACTCCAAGCTACGATCGTATTTAGCTTGAATACGTACCTGACGAGTTAAGCGGCGAACAGTTTCCATATTGTGCGAAACTACTTCCGGTCTTTCCTCCAATACGCGATACAAATTATCCCACTGTCCTTTAAAATCTGGAATTAGCGTTTCTAAGGTGGTAATTGGACTTTCTCTTCTTATTGCTTGTAGCGTTTCAGCCCAAATGATCGAGCCTCCATCCTTCAAGTCATCGCGGTCAACTGAAGTGATAACACAATGCTTAACACCCATTAACTTCACTGAATTCGCTACGCGATTAGGTTCATCGGTATCTACAGCTAGTGGCCTGCCAGTTGCTACAGCGCAAAAGGAACAAGAACGGGTGCAGATATTCCCTAAAATCATGAACGTTGCAGTACCAGCACCCCAACATTCACCCATGTTTGGACAATTTCCGCTTTCGCAAATCGTGTGTAATTTGTGCTCATCAACAAGGCTTCTCACCTGGGCATACTCTTTACCAATGGGTAACTTAACCCTCAACCAATCTGGTTTACGAGCTTTTTCGGTAGTTGGCGCAACAACTGGAAGTTCAATCATAATACAAAGTTACGCAATATTGCCTAAATGTTATAAGGTTGAAATGTTGGAAAGTTGTAATGTTTTATTCCGCTTCAGTGGGTAAGGTAATGTAAAAGGTAGTCCCTTCGCCAAGTTTACTTTCTACTTCCAAGGTGCCTTTGTTCTGCAAAATCATATCTCTACATAAAATAAGGCCAATATGATGTCCTTTTTCTCCGGAAGTTCCAGTTTGTGAATGGTGAGTTAAGTTGAAAAGATTTTCTAAATCACTTTCGCTAATTCCTCTTCCCGTATCTGATATGGCACACCTAATTTGTCCGTTTAGTTTTTGGGAGCTAAACGTGATTTGGCAGTTAGCGTCGCAAAATTTTACAGCATTAGAAAGAAGATTTCTAACCACCACATGCACCATGTTTAAATCGGCGAATACTTTATCGTCATTCGAAGTATTATTTTGCACCGACAGATTTTTAGCTCTAATTTGCGAATCCATCAATTTAATGTTGTGATCAATTACGTCATTCAAATCTACTTCCGAAGGATTTATAACAATTCCTTCAAGTTGGCTTTTAGACCATTCCAGTAAATTATCTAAAAATGAAGCCGTGGTATAAACCGTTTCCTCCAAACGTTGCAAAATATCGCTCAACTCTTCTTCACTTAATATGCCGCTTCTGTACATGCCAAATAGTGCTTTAAGCGAATGTATTGGACTTCGTAAGTCATGGGATACAATCGAAAAGAACTTGTTTTTTATTTTGTTCAGCTTTTCCAATTCAATGTTCTGTGCTGAAACTATTTCCATTTGAGTTTTTAACTCTTCATTAAGTGCACTTAGTTCTTCGTTAATTTCTGCAGTTTGAAATTTCTGCTGCTTTAGCAGTTCGTTTGCAGTTTTATAACCCGCATTTTTCTTGTAGTAAAGTACTAAAAGTATAATGAGTATAAACAGTAAAACCGAAATAATAGCAATAGCATAGGAGTAGTCAATAATTTTTGCACTAATCTTCTCGTTATGCTTTTCTAATTTTTTATTGTCGGTATTTACTCGTGCTAAGTCGTCTAAAATCACTTCACGTTTGGTCTCCGTTTCCTTTAAGCTATCAGTAATTGCTAAATAATCAGACTGATGTTCGAGCGCATCGGCAAATTTCTTTTGCGCAGTTTCAACCTTTATCAGATATTCCAATGATTGAGCTACTAAGCCTTTTGAATCAGATTCCTTTGACTTCACCATAGCCGTTTTAGCGTATTGTTCTGCCTTTTTATAGTCTTTTAAGTTGAGATAAGTTTCGGAAATCGACATTAAAACAATAGCTTCTTGATAAACATTTTTTGTTTGCCTATTATTTTTAAGTGCAACCTCGAAATGCTTTAAGGCATCCGTATATTTCCCCGAATTATTTAACACTAAGCCTATTCCCCAATTACTTAAAGCGATTCCGTTTACATCGCCCAATTTTTCTCTAATAGCTAAGCTTTGTTTGAAATAGTCCAATGCAACGCGTGGATCACCAATTTTTCTATTGGAATTTCCCAGAGAAAAAAGCGCATTGGCTAATCCAACTTGATCATTGGGAGTTTCGCGTACATTTTCTAAAACTTGTTTAAAGTAAAGGTCGGCAGTTTTATATTCCTTTAAATCGAAGTAGATAGAGCCCAAGTTCATGATGCATTGGTTAATGCCTCGCTTATGATTGAGCTGTCGATATATTTTTAGCGACTCCTCGTAATTTTTTACAGATTCCCGTTTTTTATCTTGCCTATCTAGTATAAAACCCATATTCACATACCCTCTGGCCATGCCATTGAGGTAGTTGATGGCTTTCGCTTTTTCGTGGCCCAGCCGGAAATAGTAAAGTCCGCTATCTAAATTACTCCTTACCGCATGCGAAATGCCTATATCCAAATAAGCATTGGCTATAGTGGAGTCAATATTGTTTTTTTGTGCAAGATGAAGGTATTCATTAGCGTAGTAGTACTTTTTAATAGGATCAACGGAGGTATAAGCCGCTGATAATTTTCGAAGTACTTTAATTTTTGTGGTGTCAGGATCTGTCGGCTTCAGCTGACTTAATAAGTCATCTATCTTAGAAGTTTGAGCACTTGCAACAAAACACGAACAAAATAGCAACATGCAAATAAATACATGCGTTTTTGAGCGTTTGATGGCATTATGCATAATTGGGCGTTTATGGTTTGTTTGTTTAAAACATGCTTAAATATAGACAAATATTTTAATTTACTCTAATTTGGAATACATGCGCTAAAGCGTTAATAGTCCTCTAAAGCCTCTTGCTGCATAGTAAGATTGTGCTCCATTGTGATAAACAAAGACAGTATTATATCTTCGGTCGCAAAATAGCGCACCATCAAGCTTACGGATATTTTCCGGAGTTTTTATCCAGCTTGAAGTTTTCAAGTCAAATTCTCCAAGTTGTTGTAGTTGACGATATTGAGCTTCATCTAAAAGTTCAATCCCCATTTCAAGCGCCATATTTACTGCACTGTCATTGGGTTTATGTTCTTTTCTAGCCTCCAACGCGGTGTGATCGTAACATAAACTCCTGCGGCCTTTGGGGCTTTCAGCCGCACAATCCATAAAAGTATAGGTGTCTGTAGTTTCATCATATTTCACCACATCAGGTTCGCCATCGGTAATGTCCATTTCGTTTAGCGACCACAACTTTTCTGAGGCAGCTTCTAACTTTGCTTCTACCTTGAGCCATTCTATGTTGGGATGCCGTTTCATATTACTTTCGAAACGGATTTTTAAGATGCTTAATAGCTCTTGGCTTTGCTGTGGAGTAAGTTTTTTGCTCATCTTGTTAGTCGTTCAAACCTTTGCCATTTAAAATTTGCGGAATACATTTGTCAACTCTCGCTGCTCTTGTTTTAGCTTGTTTTGCGTCGGAAAAGTAAAATAAATAAGCTCGTTGCCTACCTGGCGTAAGCGCCTCAAATGCAGTTTTTAGCTCAGGTAGTGCTGCTAGCTTTTCTTTAAATTCATCTGCTACTTCAAAGTCTTCCGTTTTTTTCAATTCAACCTTTAGCCCCGCTTTTTCTACTTCAATGGCTTCAAATATACACGACTTAATTTCTTGCTTTAACTTTGTTATTTCCTTTACTTGGGTAAATCTCATTTGCCTTGCCGATTGCACGTTGTCGGTTTGTTGAATGAGCAACCCATGCGAATTATTGAGCAATGCACCTTTGAAAAATAGTAAAGCACAATACTCTTTAAATCCATGTATGATAACAATATTGGCTTTATTTAGGGTGTAGCAAGGTTGTCCCCACTTGAAATCTTCATTTAATCCACACTCTAGCACAATATTCCTCAAGGTTTCAAATTCTTCCTTCCATTGCTCGGCTCTGCTTAAAAATTGGTCTACTTTGGTGTTCATATCCTTTGGTTGATATGATAAAGTTAGGAATAGCTGCGCTAAAGAAAAATTTCAGGCTCGAAATAATATTATATTGTCGTGGAATATCCTTAAATCAATATTTCGAAAACTTTTTGCTCCTTACTTAAAGAGAAACCAAGCGAGAGATAGAATTGGTGGCTCTCTTTGCGGATTACGTTGCAGCGTAGTTTGATTTGGTCAATTTGCTTACTGATGCTCCATTTTTTACTTGCCTCAATCAAATGTCGGCCAAGCTGTTTTCCTCTACTGTTTTCGTGTACAACTAAACCTGTAATCTCTACAAAAATTGGACTTTCTACCCTTAAACAAACTAAACAATGGAGCCAGCCAACAATCTCGCCATCGGCCTTAGCTACAAAAATGGCATGATCGTTTAAAGCAATAATGTTAGCAAGTCTTTGTTTTAAGGAATTTAAGTTGTTAATGTATCCTAGCTGTAGCGCTAATTCGCATATCTGTTCTGATTCACCGTCGGTAACACTTGTAAGCTTGCTAATCTCCATTACGAAATCAATTTTAACATCGATTGTATAAAGTTAGCCAATGGTTTTCGTTCTTTAAGCCAGTTGAAAGAAAATATACCAACAATTGCTGTAGTGATGCCTGCAAGTACATCTGACAGGTAATGGTGGCTAGTGTAAACTGCTGCGAACCAAATGCCTAGCATTACCGTTACAAAAAAGATATTCGCTTTGCGGAACTTTCCTTTAGCTCCGTAATAAACTACAATTATCGGATAAGCTGAGTGTAGTGAAGGCATTGCTGCAAACACGTTAGAACCTTTGCTGTAAATGGATTTAAAAAGTTCAATGCCGAAAAAGTTATCAAAGCGTACTAAGCCAGCAGTGTTACCAGGGGTATTTGCTATAAATTCAAATCCATGTTGTTGCACATACCAAGGCGGGGCAGCTGGATAAAGATAATACACTACAAATCCTAATAGATTAACCCAAACGAAAGTGAGTAGAAAATTAAGGAAGTTTCTTTTCTCGTTAAAAAATAAGTATGCGGCAAAAGCTAAGGGCACTGGAACCCACATCAAATAAAACACGCCGGTCATCACATCTAAAAACGAATGAGTATGCAGTAGCCAATATTCATTAGGTGTTAATAATTTACCTTCATGGCTAATCCCAAATAAGCTTTTTTCGAACTGATACAAATCCGCGATATGTACCGCGTTGTAATTGTAGTTTGGAAAAGCCTTCATGTAATCGAAGATGATCCAGTAAACGATGAAAATAGAAAAGCCGATGATGAATTTCCTAGTAGTTGTAGATAGGTAATAAAGTGTATTAAAAATACCAATAAGTACTAATTGGTCTGTTTTAAATCCTACCAAGAAATAGGAAAGGACCAAGTATAAAACAGAAATGCCCAAAGTTAAGGGCAAATCTTTTTTAAGGTTTATTTTTTTTTCTTGCGACGGAATTTCAGATGTCATTTGTTTTTATTTATACTCGGTCTCGCCATAAGAGAACGATTATTTTATCTCAGTTTTCTTCTCAAATCCCGACCTGAATACACCATCCCAAAACATCCAGCTTACGCCAAAACCTTTAGAAGCATCTTGGTAATGATGTAACATGTGGTGGTGCTTCAGCTTTTTCCAAAATCCGCTTTTGAAATTAGCATGATGAAGAGCATAATGCACCATGTCGTAAAATAAGTAACCGCCAATAAAACCGATGAAAAAAGAGTATATCTTGTTTTCTGGTAGTAGCCAGTTAAATAGTAGGTAAAAAGCTAATGCCAATGGAATGCTGGCTGATGGTGGCATCACCAAACGATTGGCGTCGTTAGGATAATCGTGGTGTACACCGTGAAAAATAAAATGGATACGCTTGCCCAAGGTGCTGCTTGGATAAAAGTGAAATATCCAACGGTGAAGCACATACTCGGTAATTGTCCAGATGAAAAGCCCAAACAAAAGCCAGCCTATAAAATCAAGCACTGGAGTTTGAACATCAAATAATGCTTTCCATGCCAAGAAAAGTATCAAAGGCACATAAATTATTAGCGGAACATAGTATTTCACTTTCGAAAGCGGCTCAAGCAAGTCGCTTTTAAACATTCTTGTTGACTCCTTAGAATTTGATATGAAATTCTTTGCCATGTTATTAAACTTTTATTCTTTCAGTTATTGGTTTGTTTGGATTGCTAGCGTCGTAGCCTTTAAGTTCTACGTATTTCACGTTCGGTACCCAAAAGCTGCCACCTTCAATGCGTAAGAAGATACGCTCCAATTGTATTTTTTTATTATTTGCTGTTACGTAAACGTGATATTTTTTATCAGCTGATGATTTGGTAAGGAGCAAAGGAAATTTTTTGTACGACACGAAACGTAATTCATAATTGCCATTACCGATATCCTTAGTTTGGATGCCATAAGCAAATTTACGTTGGATGTAATTTAGATCTTTTTTGCCTTCTTTATCTGCATAACGCATCCAAAAAACGTTAACTGGCTGTTCTTTAACCAAGTTGCCACTTTCATCCATATTTAGCTGGCAAATAATGGTATTGATGTTGGGATCACGCTGTACATAAAAAAGCTGATTAGCAATGTTTTTTGGTATTGGGAAAGTTAACGGCGAAGGATCATCATTCTGCGCCATCGCTTTTGGAGCACTTGTAATTCCTAAGCCAGCAAATAAAATTAAGCCTGCTACTAATGCTGCCTTGTTGTTTGCTTTCGGAAATTCTACTGCGTCTAAAGCTCTTTTAGCGTCTCTTAGCCTGTTTACTGCAGTGATATTGGTCATAACGGCCATTATCGCAATAGGTAAAGTAAATATGGTCATCGTCTCAAAGATGTGAAACTTGATGCCCGGTACAAACACTTTATAATCGCCACCTAAAAAGTTGTAGGCAATACCGCAAGCAATAGCAAAAACACCAATTGTAACCACACGCTCAGGTCTTTGCATTAAACCGCCCTTACATTCAACACCTAATCCTTCGGCACGAGCACGGGTGTAACTTACCATCATTGAACCAATTAACGCAATAAATGCAAATAATGAACTTAAGAAATAATGGTGAGATACCAAGTAGTAGCAAATACCTAAAAACATTACCATTTCGCTGTATCTGTCTAAAACCGAATCGTAAAGCGCACCAAATTTTGAGCTCATGTTGCCCAAGCGTGCTACCTGTCCATCAAGCATATCGAAAAGCCCAGCAAAAAGTACTAAGGCACCAGCCCAGCCCACATATTCCAATTCGCCTCGGTTTGATTTCTCAGCGCCAATGATAAAAATAATTGCAACCCCAATGTTCAACATTAGTCCGATGGTGGTTACCATATTAGGCGTAAGCCCAAGCTTAATCAAGCCCTTTACAAAAGGATTAATGACTTTATAAATGCCCAGTTGCAGGCTGTCTCTCAATTTCATTGTTTAAAAATCTAGTTTTACTCTGGCTCTAATTCCCCACTCAGATACTTCTGGATGATCGAGATAGTTAAATCTCTTAACCAAATCTACCCTTAATAGTTTGAAAATATTACCTAATCCAACACTACCCTCCATGTAAGGCCCATTGTTTAGCGAGTAAGTACGTTGCATTCCATTGTCGTAGCTCGGAAGCTTATAAATGCCGTTGTTTGTTTTTTCTGGATTGTTCTCGTCTCTTAACCCACCATAAATCGCCTTAAATGAAACAATTTCACGTAACTTCAATTTATTTAGCAAAGGTATCTTATTTAGAAAGAATCCGTTGAAATTATGATCAATATTTACAGCAGCATACCTATCACTCACAAATTCTAGGAAGTTCATTAAGTTGTAAGAGTTAAGTTGGTAAGCGTAAGTTTGGTTGGCCCTATGCACTGCCAACAAAGGGAAAGGTAGTTTACCAATAATGTAACCGCCTTCTAATCGTACATCGCTAAAACCCAGCTGCGATAGATAAAAACGTTTATCAACGCTTCCCATGAAATTATGGTAGTTATATTCGCCGCCCAATAATCCTTTTACACCCATAGTGTATTTCAAGTTGTAAATCGGATATCTATCGATGATAGGCGTACGGTATATTTTCCCCTGATAAAACTTCTCGTTTTTAGCATATCTCAAGCCAACGCTAAATTCTGATGTGGTGATTTGGTTGATCATTGAAGCATTGCTTGCATCAACATAGTTCAAGCCACCAGCAGGTATCTGCGACCATTTTTTGAAACCTAAATTGTACGAGAATCTATTTTCAAACTCTCTAACATAATCCAACCTATAAAAATCGTTGTACAACAACATGTCATTTACACCGCGTTTAAACGATAGCAAAAAGTTATCTTCTTGTACGAATTGAAGCTCTTGTCCAGGTATTTTAGTGTCTCTCTGAAAACTTGCCCTCACATAATGCTGTGGAAACTGGTAAATAGACTTGTTGTTGATAGAGTATGTGCCAGATAGGAAGAACTTCCATTTTTCATCTTTAAATCCGTAAGCAGCGTAGTTCTCGAAATAATAACGCTTGCTTAACGCAGGAGTGGTACGGCCTCCCAAACGTAAACGGAAGCCTTCCACATTGTTGAAGCTGTAGAATGTATTGGTAGGGCCAACCTCGTACGGACCGAAATCCCAATAGCCTGCAAAAACAAAGGTTACCAGTTTAACTGTTCTACGGAACGAAGGTAATTTTTGTAAGGTATCAATGTTGCTGTATATTTTTAGCTGCTGTGGAGGAATAGAGTCTAAACGGTTTTGCGACCAAAAAGCATCTGTTTTTTTAGTGGCATCAGCTAGCACTTCAATTTTTTTGCCAGAGAAAACGGTATCTGGAATGGCCACATTGGTTTTATAGTTGTCATAGCTTACAGTTCTTTCGCCTGTGAAGCCCATTCCTTTATTTTTGTTAATACCGAAATCTGCCACGAGATTACTTTTGCTCAGGTAATAACGGTTATCGGTGTTTTTTTCAAAGCCCAACTCAATTTCCATTCCCCTAACAAAGTTAAGGTTGATGTTCTTATTAACGCCAAAAGTGGCACGCTGAACAGCATAATTTCCATCCATGGTAATATAAAGTTTGCCTTCGAATAACATATCGCCTTTAGTGCGTGGCGTAAATGAAAGCTCAATTACTTTTGGATTTTGATTTTTAAGTGTATCGGTTATAAAGTATTTGTAAAACGTTGGAGCCGAATTGGCTATCGGACTTAAAAAGTCGTTACTCATCACAGAGATGTTATTATCGTAGATATTGATGTTTTGATACATCCTATCGAAATACGATTTCATTCCCTGGTTATCAATGTATCTGTTGTCAAATTGCACCTGTTTTTCGGCTAAAACAACAGTTTTGCTTTTAGTTGGATCAAAACTTAAGTATTGGTCGGCAAGCTTTTCCTGGATATAAATTGGCAATAAGTTTTTCCCACCCAATTGAGTTGAGTCTTGCTCTTGGAAAAGGAATTGATAATTTTTGAAGATGCGTTTATTTTTAAATTTCTCGGAGATATTACTCATAGAGAAGAGCATTTTTTCGTACTCTTTGTATTGTACAGTTTCGTAGGCTTTTGGTTGGTTTTTATCTTTATTTTCAATTACTTGCCTAATTAACTCAACTGCAGGATTGTTTTTGTTGGAATATCTTCGTTTGCCGGCAATAATAGTTACTTCATTTAACGATTGGGCGTTAGACTTTAAAAGAATATCTAGCTTTTGAGTTTGGCCAACCATAATGGTTTTATAAAGCACTTCGTAGCCAACGTAATTAAACTTTAACTTGTTATAATCTTCGTTTGTGCTAATCTTGAAATTGCCATCTAAGTCGGTTTGCGTACCTGTGCGTGTTTCGTTAAAAAAAATAGAAACGTATGGAAGTGTTTCTTTCGTAACGGCATCTCTAACAGTACCTGTAATTACTGTTTTTTGAGCAAATGCCGATGATATGCCCATTACCGTTGCACTAACAAAAGTTAGTGCTAAAATCAATTTTTTATATGTATTTCTCATTTTACTGTGTGAAAATGAATTGCTTCTGCATCACGTAATTGTAAACCGTTCCTATTAGTCCAGAAACCAGAATCTTCGATAGCATATAGTTTATGCCAAAAAAATGAGTGAGTATGTAAACTCCCGTAGTTACGATCAAAAGATTACCGCACCATACTAAAATGTACTTCAAAATTTGGAGTTTAATGTCTTTATCTTTCGAGTTAAAGACCCAATTACGCCCCATATAGAAGTTTACACAGCCACCAACAACTGTTCCTGTTACACTCCCTGCAACATACCAAAACCCTAACATACTCACACAAAACCAAGTAGTTACATAATCTACTAACGTTGCCGTTAGTGACGATGCTTGTGCTTTCAAAAAGGTTAACATCTTCCTTAAAAAATATTAAAGAACACCACCGCTTGCAGTATCACATTGGCATAAATCCCTGCCAAAACATCGTCTGCCATTACACCCCATCCGCCTGGCCATTTTTCTAATTGGCGTACACCTAACGGTTTTACTATGTCGAAAAATCTAAATAAGATTAATCCGGCAATTATGTACTTAACAGACAGTGGAATGAACAAAAGACTGATGCACATCCCTGCAACCTCATCTATAACCACTCGGTTATGGTCTTTGCCCCAAAGTATTTCTACTTTATTTGCGCTGATAATTCCTATAACCGTAAGAAATAGGGTAACTGCCAGCGGTGCAAATTTCATTTCATATCCGTTAGCTAGCAAAATGTACCACAAAAAGCAGGTGAATACCGACGCGTACGTGCCGGCACCTTTGCCTATATAGCCAATTCCCAAACTTGTTGATATGATTTTGTAAAAGATCACGTTTCCAATTTTATGGTTTAAAAAGCAATTTGTTTAACTAAATATTATGCTGCAAAACTATGGAAACTTTTTTTAAAACTAAAGTTTCCTAATGCCGTTTTAACATGTTTTATCGCAATTTACATTAGGCAGACAAACGCCGGAAACCACTATGTTATTTAGGTAGAAAGCAGTGGATAGGAGAGATGCCTATCCACTGCTGATATTTGATAGATATTAGTCTTCTTCGTAATAATCAAGGCCTAAGTGAGTAATTAACTCTTCGCCCATGATGTAACGCAATGTGTTGTGCAATTTTTCCAATTGTTTGAAGATATCGTTCTCCGGACGTAAACCTTCTTTAGTTTGAGGAGATTTTAAGTAGAACGATAACCATTCTTGGATGCCACTCATGCCAGCTCGTTTAGCTAAATCCGAGAACAATGCTAAGTCTAAAACGATAGGAGCAGCTAAGATCGAATCGCGGCATAAGAAGTTAATCTTGATCTGCATTTTGTAACCCATCCATCCGAAGATATCAATGTTATCCCAGCTCTCTTTGTTATCACCGTGAGGAGGATAGTAGTTGATACGGATTTTGTGGTACATATCGCCGTATAAATCTTGGTTGATTTCTGGTTTGAAGATATCTTCCAATACGCCAAGCTTAGAAACTTCTTTAGTTTTGAAGTTATCAGGATCATCCAATACTAAACCATCACGGTTACCAAGGATATTATCTGAAAACCAACCACGTACACCCAATGAACGGGCCATTAAACCTGGAGCCAAAACAGTTTTCATTAATGTTTGACCAGTTTTAAAATCTTTACCGGCAACAGGCGTTTGAGTTTGTTTAGCTAACTCTAACATTGCAGGAATGTCAACTGTTAAGTTTGGAGCACCGTTAGCATAAGCATACCCTAATTTCAAAGCTGCGTAAGCATAAATCATACTTGGAGCAATGTTCGGATCGTTATCTTTTAAGCCTTGTTCAAACGCAGCTAATGTTTGGTGAACTTCACTAGGCTCTAAGTAAATTTCAGTTGAACCGCACCATACCAATACGATACGCTCGCAATTGTTTTTAGCTTTAAAGTCTTTGATATCTTCGATAACCTGTTGTGCCAAATCCCATTTTGTAGCAGCTTCTTTAACATAAGTGCCATCAAGGTTTTTAACGTAGTTTTTATCGAAGGCAGCTTTATAAGGTTTAATTGCTTCTAACTCATCTTTGATATCATATAGAAGATGGCCATCAATCACCTTAGCCTTCATTGCAGCATCGTAAACGTTATCTTCGTACACATCCCAACCACCAAATGCCAAGTCTTCCAGTTTTGCTAATGGAACAAAATCCTTAATCAAAGGCTCGTTATTTTCTGTTCTTTTGCCTACACGAATAGTACCCATTTGTGTTAAAGAACCAATAGGTTTAGATAGACCTCTTCTAGTAGCAACCACACCAGCAATCATGGTAGTAGCTACAGCGCCTAGGCCCGGCATCATAATACCTAGTTTTCCATTGGCTCCTTCTACTTGTTTTTTCATCTGTTAATTATTGTTTATTATATGTGTTAATCCTATTAAGTTTTATTTATAAGTAGATTTTACGTTGAAAATTCTACATAATAAGTTCTGGGTATTGGTTTAGCAATCTGCTAACTTATCACCTCCAACCTATTTCAACCAGTTATTTTCTTTATACCATTTAACCGTTTCGTTTAAACCTTTTTCCAAATTATATTGAGGTACAAATTGTAAGTCCTTTTTTAGATTCTCGATGCTACAGGTCCAGTTCGGCGCAGTTAACTCTTTGATCTTTTCTTTATTAAGAGTTGGAGTTTTAGCACTATTAGCATAAATAGCATCCATAACGCTTGCTAAGCCCTTAATTATTAACAAAGGGATATGTATTTTAAGCGTCTTTTTGTTTAAAGCTTTTTTTAACCCTTCGGCCAAAGCGTATCGATTATAGCTTAAGCCATCCGATATATTATACGTTTTGTGTTCAATATTCGAAGTCAAAAAGCGGATGATGATTTCAGCCAAGTCTTTTACATAAATGAAGCTTAGGTGTTGGTTAAACGAACCTATATAAGGTTCTAAGCCTTGATTAATAGTTTTGAAAAGGATAAAAATATCTTTCTCTCGTGGACCATATACAGCGGTTGGTCTTACCGTAATTAGCGGCAGATTTTCAATATTATTGAGATACTCTTCAGCTAATTTTTTGCTCATTCCGTAAAACGTTACGGGTTGTGCAATTGTGTCATCGTAAATACTCGCGTTAAAGTCAGTTATTGGGCCAATAGCTGCCAAACTGCTTACGAAAATAAATTTTTCTAGCTTGTAGTTGATCAATGACGCCGCTAGCGCTAAATTTCTACTATACTCGGCATTTACCTTATTGTACTCTTGTAATGTTTTTGCTTTTGTTGTACCGGCTGCATGTATAATGTAGGCATATTGTTTGTCCTCTAACTCAGCTTTGAGGTCATTTACGGAACTAAAGTTTAAATTGACATAATTAACAGGAAGGTTTTTAAGCTGCGAAATAATGCTATTTGGTCGAACTGCTGCGTATACTTCCAAGCCATTTTCAATCGCTTTTGCAATTAAGTGATAGCCTACAAATCCGCTAGCGCCAGTAATCAATACTTTTTTGCTCATTTTCATTAGCCCGCCCAATACACCTAATAAAATAGGAAGGGACAAAGCACCTTTTAATTAATTAACTTAGTTGTGAGTTCCAAATACATCCCAACTTTATATGTCTTTTTCTAAAATTCTATATTCTCTGTAAAGTTGTCCGCCAATATTTTCAATCGGTCGGTTAACCATATCATTATCTTCTAATGTCCAGCTTGCTTCGGCATATTGAAAGTTTCTTGCTTTGAAAGCTTTAATGATTCTTCCGTATAAGCAGGCCTCAATTCCTAGTTTTCTGTAGCCGTCAATTACTCCTAACAACAAAATTCGGATACCATTGATTTTCTTTTTTCCTAACAATAATTTTAAAAGGCCAGTAGGAAAAAGTCTGCCTCTTTTAATTTTGATTAAGATTTGGTTGATGTCTGGAATTGCTAAAGCGAATCCAACAATTTTACCTTCCTGCTCAGCGATGTAACAAAAGTCAGTGTCTAATACTAATTTTAAATCATTAGCAGTATAGTCAAACTCTTTGTCGGTCATGGGTACAAAACCGAGGTTTTTATCCCAAGCTTTGTTGTAAACTTCTCTCAGTGCGGCAGCTTCTTCCTTAAATTTTTTAAGGTTGATTTTTCTGATAACTATGTTGCTGCGTTGTAACCTGTTTTCCAATCCTTCCAGCAAGCTCACAGATCGGTCATTATAATTGCCTGCAGTATATTTATAAGCTCTTAGGTCAACCTTTTTTGTAAAACCGAAGTCTTCAAGTAAATCCAAGTAATAGGGAGCATTGTAAGGCATCATGGCAACAGGAGGGCCATCAAAACCTTTTACTAGCAAGCCACAGATATCATTGGTTGAAAAATTAACAGGGCCCATAATTTTGGTTTGTCCGTTTTCTTTTAACCAATTTTGTGCAGCATCAAGCAATTGCCTGCTCACGTTTTTATCATTTACGCTATCAAAAAAACCAAAGAAGCCTTCACTTACATTTTTGGTAGCATTGTGATTGCCGTTAATAATCGCGGCCACCCGTCCCACTATTTTTTCGCCTTCGTAAGCTAAAAATGCTTGAAGTTTGGCATGCTCATAAAATGGGTGCTTGCCTGGGGTAAGCATATCACGTTGAGCAATGTGCAGTTCAGGCACATAAAATGGATCATTTTTATAAAGCTCATGCGGAAAATCGATGAACTTGGCTAACAACTTTTTGCTGGTAACAGGTATAATTTGTGCCATCTTATGCCGAAGCGCTAACTAAGTTTACACTTGCTTGTTTAAAAGCTGACTTTAATTTGTCCACTGCAATTTCAATTTGTTCAAAAGTGTGGGTAGCCATTAAAGAGAACCTGATTAGCGAAGCATCTGATGGGACTGCAGGAGAAACCACTGGGTTTACAAATATTCCGTTTTGTTGTAGGATGTTTGTAATCATGAACGTTTTTGCATTATCTCTGATGTAGATTGGCAAAATTGGACTTTCTGGATGTCCGATGTCAAAACCAGCGTCTAATAGCAATTTCTTCGCATAATTAGTGTTCGCCCATAATTTGTCGATACGTTCCGGTTCAGATTCAATAATGTCTAAAGCAGCCAAGACACTTGCTACAGATGCCGGTGTCATACTTGCACTAAACATTAACGAACGAGCCCGATGTTTGATAAATTCAATAGTGTCCTCATCTGCAGCTATAAAGCCGCCCAAAGAGGCCAATGATTTGCTGAAGGTGCTCATAATCAAATCAACCTCTTTGGTGAGGTTAAAGTGAGAAGCAGTGCCGGCTCCGTTAAATCCAATCACCCCTAAGCTATGTGCATCATCCATCATGATGTTTGCGCCAAATTCGTCGGCGATTTTTACCATTTCTGGTAGATTAACCAAATCACCTTCCATACTAAAAATACCGTCTGAAACGATCAATTTAGCTGCGTCTTCAGGTAAACGACTGAGTTTAGCACGCAGATCGTTCATGTCATTGTGAGCATATTTTATGGAACGTGAAAATGATAAACGGCTTCCATCGATAATCGATGCGTGATCATATTCATCTAACACTAGGTAGTCATTTCGGTCAAGTAAACAAGAAATTACGCCTAAATTAACCTGAAAACCAGTGCTAAATAAAACAGCTGCTTCCTTACCTACATAGGCAGCTAAGCGGCTTTCTAACTCGAGGTGGATGTCTAAAGTCCCATTTAAAAAACGAGATCCTGCACAACCAGTTCCATATTTTTCAATGGCTTTTTGAGCGGCTTCCTTAATCTTTGGGTGGTTGGTTAACCCAAGATATGAGTTGGATCCAAACATTAAAACTTCCTTGCCATCTATAATAACTTCCGTATCCTGAGCAGAAGAAATAGAGCGAAAATATGGGTAAAGCCCTTGCTCTTTAATTCTTTTAGCATCTTGAAACGAAGCTACTCTATCTTGTAATTTTTTACGCATAAGTGTTACGCAATTAGTTCATTTGTAGTTGATTAATAATTCTTTTTAGGCTAAAAGAATAACTTCAAATTGAAGTTAGACTTGTGCATCGTTGTATATGTTACTTCATAACATAATATAAATTTAACGATTTAATAAATGGGAATTAATAAATCTCGCAAATTTAACACAACTTTCTGTACTTAAACATGGTTTAAAAGTAAGGGTTATTGGTCAAAAAGTATTATTTTTATTATTCTGACATTTAGCAAACAAAACGACATAGCTAACAGTGTTAAATGATGTTTTGCTTTTTTAAATCACGTTTTCGGTGCAAAAATACGTTTTTTTAATCATTTGTTTAATTGGTTGTTTTGTAAGCGTTTTTAATAGTTGTTACTTTATGCTATTTTTTATGGATATGGCATTTAATAACTACTTTTTTTAAAGCTGAAATATTTAACTTCATAAAGATTATTTTAAGCCTTCAAAAAAAATAAATTTTGCATTTGCGTATTTGCCTCACCTTTAATCATCTTTGTAGCATCTTTTAATTTATTAGAATGGAAAACTTGGTAGGCGGTGATTGTGCTGAAAAGGATTTGGTAAACGGCGGTAAGATGAACGTGTTTACTAGCATTGAAATTAAGCCTATGATGAGGTTTAATGAACCGTTTAGATCAAATTCTTTTGCCGTAATTTTGGTAAAAAATGGCACGTTACTGTTCCAAAGCAACTTCGCTAAAAATACCCTTAAAGCAAAAGATGTGTTTTTAGTTACTCCGGGAAGTATTTGTGAACTGCTCGAAATGTCTGCCGATATAGATTTCATTACACTTGGGTTCAAGAAAGATTATTTGAAGGAGCAGGGCGTTTTTTTAAATGGCGCCGAAATTGTTCATTTGTTCTCGTCGGATTTGGTTCATAAATTTTCTTTACAAGAAGAAGAGTTTAAAGAACTGGAATTTACGCTGCTTTCGTTAAAGAGAAAAATCAATTTGCCTGAGGTTACGCCGCATTTTAAAGATATTGTACGGCACAGTTTTATATCTGTACTACACGAGGTTTTATTAATTTATAGTAAACGTAGGGTGTTTTTGTCGGTAAAGCTTAATCGAAAAGAAGAGTTAACTACCAACTTTTTAAACTTGCTCAGCGAGCATTTCAAGCGTGAAAAGCGTGTGCAACATTATGCTAAAGAGCTTTTTGTTACCTCAAGGCATCTTTCGCAAGTAGTGAAGCAGGTGACCGGTAAAACTGCTGGCGAAATTATAGATGAGATGTTGATTAACGAGGCAAAAGTTTTATTGTCTTCACATGTAATGAACGTGTCGCAAGTGGCCGACGAACTTAAGTTTAGTGATCAATCATTTTTTGGTAAGTTTTTTAAGAAATATACTGGTGTTTCCCCATCGGTATATAGGTCAAATAGTACCATTTCTATTAACCCGCCATTTTAGCCTGAAAATTTTGTTCTAATACATTTTATTTCTTCCAAATAAAGCGTTCGCTTTTTTAATGTTCTTGAAATTTTGAACGGATTTATAGTGGTATTGTAAAAACGTCAATAAAACTTAAGGTTGTTTGCGTAAAATTTTGATTTTAAGCATTAAATTTGCGAAAATTAAGAAAATGGCAACGTCAAAAGTAACTTATCAAGGTGAGTTAAGAACGGTCTCAGTTCATTTGGCATCCGGTGATAAGATCATTACCGACGCACCTATCGACAACCAGGGTAAAGGCGAAGCTTTTTCGCCGACGGACTTACTTGCAACTTCGTTGGGGAATTGTATGCTAACTATTGTAGGTATTGCTGCCAAAAGCCACGATTTTAGTATTGATGGTGCCACAGCGGAAATTACCAAGGTGATGGCGCAAGATCCTAGGCGTGTAAGTGAAATTCATGTGAAGCTGAAGTTTCCAGAATTTAACTATTCTGAAAAACAAAGGGCGATCATAGAACGTTCAGCTAAGACATGCCCGGTTTCATATAGTTTGCATCCAGACATTAAACAGGAGCTAACGTTCCTCTATTGATTTTTACAGCCCGCGATACAAATCAAAGGCGTTTATATTTGGTTTTAAGATGAGCAAAAAGAAAAAGACGGTTGTGGAAACCGACGCAGATGTTATTTTAATAGGTGCTGGAATTATGAGCGCCACGCTTGGCGTGTTGCTCAAAGAACTAAATCCTCAATTAAGTATAGAAATTTATGAACGTTTGGATGTAGCCGCTGCAGAAAGTTCCGATGCTTGGAATAATGCAGGTACAGGCCATTCTGCATTCTGCGAACTAAACTATACGCCACAAAAGCCTAATGGAAGTGTTGATATTAAGAAGGCGGTATCTATCGCTGAATCTTTTGAGGTATCTAAGCAATTTTGGACCTATCTATTAGAGAAAGGAATTGTGACTGATCCCTGCGCTTTTATCAGGAACATTCCTCATTTGAGCTTTGTTTGGGGCAAAAAAAATGTAGAATATCTCAAAAGCCGTTACAACAATCTCAAAACCTGTAATCTTTTCGCCGAAATGCAATACAGCGAAAATCCATCGGAAATTAAAGAGTGGATTCCCTTGGTAATGGAAGGTCGTGACGATAACGAGCCGATTGCAGCAACGAAAGTTGATTTAGGGACTGATGTGAATTTCGGTTCCTTAACTCGAGAGATGTTTAACTACTTGGCAAAGCAAGACAATGTTACCTTACACTTTCACCACGAAATACGAGATTTAGATAAGCAAGATAATGGAACGTGGGAAGTTAAGGTTAAAAATTTAGATAGCGGAAAAAGAAGAAAGCGCTTAGCGAAATTTGTGTTTATTGGTGCCGGAGGTGGTTCGCTGTTATTGTTAGAGAAAGCGGATATTAAAGAAGGTAAAGGTTTTGGCGGTTTTCCGGTAAGCGGACAGTGGTTAAAATGTACTAACGAAGAAGTAATTGCACGCCACCATGCAAAGGTTTACGGAAAAGCGGCAGTTGGTGCCCCACCAATGTCGGTGCCACATTTGGACACTCGTGTCATTAACGGTAAACAAGCACTGCTTTTTGGTCCTTATGCAGGTTTCTCAACCAAGTTTTTAAAGAACGGCTCTTATTTCGATTTAGCAGCATCCATCAAATTCAGCAATATCCGCCCGATGATATCTGCTGGATTGAAGAGTATCGATTTGACTAAGTACCTGATAGAACAAGTACGTCAGTCGCCAGAAGACAGATTTGAGGCACTGAAAGAATATATGCCTAATGCTGAGTTTAAGGATTGGGAGTTGGAAATTGCCGGCCAGCGTGTGCAGGTAATTAAAAAGAAGCCTAGCGGCGGAGGTATTTTGGAATTTGGAACAGAGGTGGTGAATGCAGGAGATGGTTCGATTGCTGCCTTGCTAGGAGCTTCACCAGGTGCTTCTACTGCAGTTTCCATTATGATTGATTTGCTAAACCGCTGCTTTAAAAAGCAAATGCAGACTGCGGAATGGCAGAGTAAAATCAGGGAGATGATCCCAAGTTTTGGGCAAAAACTAGCAGAAGATGATGAACTTTGTCAAGAGGTTCGTCAGCGTACATCGGCAGCGTTAAAGCTCAATGAAGGTGCTTTGTGCAACTAACTTAATTAGATTTAATAGTAACGAAAAAACGGCTTGTTCCATTTGGTACAAGCCGTTTTTTATACGTTATATTTTTTGAAAAAAGAATTAAGAGTTCATCACCTCCGCTACTTCATCCGCGGAGATATCACTATGTGAAGAGTCCAAAATACATTCACCATCCTTGATTAATAATAGCTGTGGCGATTCATGATATACCTTGAAAGTTTCAGCAATATAAGCAGAAACGTCTCTGTGATTAATAAGGTCTAAGAAATAAAAGCTTACTTGACCAGGAATCACATCCCAATCTCTTTCAAAACTACGCTTGGCCATTAAACTGATAGAACAACGGGTGCTATGTTTAAATATAATGCTATAGCCTTCAGCATTTTTAAGGCTGTCAATTTGTGAAGTTTGATTTAAATCTGTCCAATTATGCATCTTATCTCCTTCTTCCTTTAGCTTCAGGGTAAGAGCTATAGGCAGGGCATAGACGGTTTGAGCAAGATTCTAATACTGCAATTGCGCAGAATGCGAATAACAATAGAATAGCAATTTTCTTCATTTTGTTGATTTTGAACTACTAAAGTAGGAAAAAGTTACAAGTTAAACGTAAAATTTGAAAAATCCGTATAAAGCATTTTTTTTACCTAAAGATTTAAGGCGTACTCCACCATTTTTAATGCAGTAATTGCAGCTTCGTCACCTTTGTTACCATGCTTACCACCTGCACGGTCAATGGCTTGCTGCTCATCATTTGTAGTAAGTACACCAAAAATTACTGGTTTGCTATATTTTATTCCAACGTTGGTGATGCCTTGTGCAGCGGCCTCGCAAATAAAATCAAAATGTTTGGTGTCGCCCTGTATTACGCAGCCAATACAAATAACGGCATCAACATCTTTTCTCTTGTTCAATAAAATATCGGCTGCTCCAGCTAGTTCAAACGTGCCAGGTACAGTTAAAGAAAGGATGTCATCTTCATTAACCTCATGTTTAATAAGAGTGTTGAAAGCGCCTTGATAAAGCGCTCCGGTTATTTTTGCATTCCACTCGGCTACAACAATAGCAATTTTAAAGCCTTTGCCCGAAGGGATGGTTGTGTGCGAAAAATCTGATAGGTTTTTAAGGTGTGTTGCCATAGTGCAAATATAAGGTTTTACTTGTGGGCGGCGAAACATTGCAGTGGCGGTAGGGCAAAAAAAAGCCCCGACTAACTGTCGAGGCTTCAGGATCTCTCAAAAGAGTAATATTATTTAGCTTTGGCAGCAGCTCTAGCGATATAAGCATCAATCATTTGTGCTTCTTGGCTGTTAGGAAACTCAGCTTTGATTTTGCTATAAGCTTCTTCAGCACCTTTGAAATCTTTTAAATTCTCGTTAACCAAGCCTAATTTTTTAAGAAATAATGGAGAAGTGAAGTTGTTGGTAGACTTATCCACTGCTTTTTTATAGTAGGTAGCAGCTTGTTTGTAGTCTTTTAACTCGCTATATGCATCTCCCAATAAACCTAAAGCTAATGGATCAATAACAGCACTACCAGTTGCACTGTATTTGCTCAAGGCATCAACTGCTTTTTTGTATTCTCCTTTACGAAGATAAAGACCGCCTAAATAAAGGTTAGCTAAGTTTGCAGATTTGGTGTTTTCATACTCTTCAGCAATTTTTTCCAAGCCTGCATAGCCGCCTTCACCTTTGATTGCTTTATCGGCCAACGAGTCAATACCTACGAATTGTTCAGCTTTGAACATTTCTTTTGATGCATCTTCTGCTCTATTTTTCAAATAAACACCTTGATACCAAATAAATATACCTGCTAAAACTATAATTGCAGCAGCAATAAAAGCTAAGCTTTTTGTGTTTTCTTGTATAAATGAACCTTTTTTAACTGCTTGTGCAGTTTCTTTTTCTGTTGAAGACATTTTTAGTTTAAAATTAAAGGATTGCAAAAATACATTTTTCATTTAAAGTATCAACTCTTTTTAAATCATTTGTTTAAGTAGCTGTAAAATAGTTTGTGAAACTTGGCTATGCGAGCTAGTAGAAAATGGGTAACTTTGTTAAATCTGATATGTGGCTTAAAAATCTAACCCTTTTAAATTTTAAAAACTATAATGCAGCCGATTTGAAGTTTTCAAATACGGTGAATGCTTTTGTTGGAAATAATGGGGCGGGTAAAACCAATTTGTTAGACGCCATCCACTATTTGTGTTTGTGCAAAAGTTATTTCAATCCAATAGATAGCCAACAAATAAAAACAGGTGAGGATCTTTTTTTAGTACAGGGTGATTTTGATAAAGATGAAAAAAACGAAAAGATTTCCTGTGGGCTAAAACGTAACCAGAAAAAATCTTTTAAGAGGAACAAAAAAGAATACGATAAACTCGCTGATCACGTTGGCCTGTTTCCGGTGGTGATGATTTCTCCATACGATATTAACATTATCATGGATGGCAGTGAGGAGAGAAGAAGATTTATAGATAATGTAATATCACAAACGGATAGTAGGTATTTAGATGAACTGATTGTTTATAACAAACACTTGCTCAATCGGAATTCTTTATTGAAACAAGTGGCTGCTACCAAAACACTTGATGTGACTTTGCTGCAGATTTTAGATGAGCAATTGGTTGCCTCGGGCAATATCATCTTTCAAAAAAGAAAAGAGTTCTTATTGGATTTTATTCCATTGTTTGATCAGCATTACAGATTTTTAACCAATGAGGCTGAACAGGTTTCACTCACTTACCAATCACAACTGAGCGATCAAAGCTTTGAAACGCTTTTGACACAGTCGATAGAAAAAGACAGGATATTGGAGCGAACTACCGTAGGTATACATAAAGATGAGTTGCAATTTGAAATAGCAGGATTGCCGTTAAAGAAATTTGGATCTCAGGGGCAACAGAAATCATTCTTGATTGCATTGAAATTGGCACAGTACAGTTATCTGCAAAAGTTCAAAAATTTTAAGCCACTATTATTACTTGACGATATTTTTGATAAATTGGATCAGCACCGCATACACAAGCTAATGGAAATGGTTTCTCATCACGATTTTGGTCAGATATTTATTACAGATACAGATAAGAAACGAGTGAAAGCTGTTTTTGATGAGATAAATGTAGACGTGGATTTGTTTGATGTTAGCGAAGGGAGTGTATTAGATGCGTAAGCCAAACGACATTACTTTAAAGCAGGCCATTGAAAAACTGCTAAATCATTATAAACTGCGTGGCAAGTTTGATGAAACAGGAATTGTAGCGATATGGCCAGAAATTATGGGTACGGCCGTTGCCAACCGTACCAAACAAATTTATGTTCACCAAAGGAAGTTATTCGTCAGAATCGAATCTTCGGTTGTGAAGAACGAACTCCTCATTGTTAAAAGTGCCATTGTAGACAAGCTGAACGAAAAAACAGGGTCGCAGGTAATTACGGATATTGTGTTTCTGTAATTAGTTCCTATTTCCTCCAAATAGCTTTGCCGCAATCCAAATTATTAACGCAACTACAACTACTACTAAAATAACGCCGGTCCACATACCAGCTTTAAAAATTCCACCAATTAATTCGCAACTGCTAAGTGTGGTAACTAGTAACGTAACTAGTGCTAGGGGCATCAATTTTTTCATGTGTTTGTGATTTTTGATGACCTAACAGTCGAGAAGTAAAAAAGGTTTGGAAAAAAGAAATAGTTGGCCGCATTAATTTGTGCTAATCTCTTTTTAGGTAACTGTTAATTAGCACGATACCGCATAAAAAAGGCTTACAAAGTTTTTGAACTTCGTAAGTCTTCACTTGGTGTTTTATAGAGTATAACTATATACTATTGTGCTTTTTCGCCAACCTTAATTAGTTCTACTTCAAAAATCAAAGTGCTGTAAGGTGGGATATCTTGTCCTGCACCTCTTGAACCGTACGCTAGTTTGTAGGGGATATAAAATCTATACTTTGCACCTTCTTTCATTAGCGCTACGCCTTCTGTCCAACCTGGTATAACTTGGTTTAAGCCAAAGGAGGTTGGCTCTCCGCGTTGGTACGAGCTATCAAACTCTTTGCCGTTCAGCAACATACCTTTATAATGTACGGTTACTTGATCAGTTGCTTTTGGTTGCGCACCTGTACCTTCAGTAAGCACTTCATACTGCAGGCCACTTGCCGTGGTTTTAACTCCAGCCTTAGTTTTATTGCTAGCTAAAAAAGCTTCACCTTCGGCAATTGCCGGACCAAATTTCTTTTTTTCGTTAGCTTCGCGGACGCCTGCTAAGCTCTCAAATAAGCTGTTGATGGCTTGCTGTGAGGCCTGTTCGCTCATTAATGGCGTTGAACCTGTAGTGAAAGCATCTTTCATCCCTTTGTTTAACAATTCGTAATTTAAGGTTTGTAAACCACCCGACTTTAAATTGCTTGCCATGGCTAATCCGAAGGCGTAACTTGCGGAATCGAGCTTGTTTTTAAATACCTGAGGCTTAGCTGGGGTAGTGCTTTTTTTTACTGGAGTTGCCTTTTTTGTTGCAGCGGTGGTTTTAGCTTTAGTTTGTGCGTTTGTGGTAAAAGCCACGGAAGTGGCTAAAGCGATAAAAAATATTTTTTTCATTAGTTAAATTAAAGGGGAAATATACGATAAAAAAATAAGCACCCGAAATGAGTGCTTATTCAAATGTTGTAAATCTTCTTAGCGTATGCGCCGTTTAATTAAAAACGCTCGTCAGCAGTGAAGAAAAAGTCTCCTTCAATTTGAGCATTTTCGTCAGAATCTGAACCGTGGATGGCATTAGCATCAATTGATTTTGCATATTTCTGACGGATGGTGCCTTCTGCAGCTTCAGCAGGGTTTGTAGCGCCAATTAGCTTTCTGAATTCTTCAATAGCGTTATCTTTTTCTAAAATTGCGGCTACAATTGGTCCCGATGACATGAAACTTACTAAGTCATTGTAAAAAGGACGCTCTTTATGTACAGCGTAAAACTCGCCTGCTTTCTCAGCGCTCAATTTAGTGTATTTTAATGCGATGATTTTGAAACCAGCGTTAGTGATATCGTTTATGATAGCGCCAATATGACCGTTAGCAACGGCATCAGGCTTGATCATAGTAAAAGTTCTATTTGTGCTCATTCTTATAAAATTTTTGCAAAAGTACGGTTTTAATTTGAAAGTCCGAAGTCCCTAGAGATTGCACAAATAAGTTGGTGATCACTTTGCAACATTTCAACTTTATAACATTTCAACAATAAAAACAATTAAGTCAAATAGCAATTTTCCCTAATCCCTAATCCCTAATCCCTAATCCCTAATCCCTAATCCCCTAAACAATTAAGCCAATCAACAGTTAAACAATAAATCGTTAACTTCGCCACTTAATAATATTATGATATCTATACCAGAATTAAAAAAGTTACTTTCTACGCCTCAGCAAATTGTAATTACTACACACCATAAGCCTGATGGTGATGCAATGGGTTCGTCGTTAGGCTTATATGCTTATCTTGTTCAGAAAGGGCATCATGTTAGTTTAATCACACCAACAGACTATCCTGAGTTTTTGCACTGGTTGCCTAACAATTCAGATGTAATTGTGTATACTGAACAGCAAGAGCAATCGATTAATTTGGTAAACGAAGCAGCGCTGATTTTTTGCCTAGATTTCAACACATTGAGTCGCATTAATGAGTTGGGCGAGCATATCAGAAAGACATCTGCTATCAAATTGATGATTGACCATCATTTGGAGCCGGAGGATTTTGATGACTATCGCCATTGGGACATTAATGCTTGTGCGGCTGCCCAATTAGTTTATGATTTTATTGTAAACGTAATGGAAGAGCCGGAAAAGGTTAATAAAGATGTGGCTACCTGTTTATATACTGGAATCATGACCGATTCAGGGTCTTTCCGTTTCCCATCTGCAACTTCTGCTGTTTATCGTATTGCTGCAGATTTGATTGACCTTGGCGCAGAGCATTGGCGCATACATCAATTGGTATATGATAATGTTTCAGAAAACAGGTTGAAGTTTTTGGGTTACTGTCTGTCCAATAAATTAGAGATACTTCGCGACTATAATACCGCTATCATCAGTGCCACTAAAGAAGAATTAGAACGTTATCAAATTGTGACAGGTGATACCGAAGGAATCGTAAATTACGCACTTTCCATCAACGGAATCAAGCTTGCAGCCTTTATTATTGAACGAACAGATAGGGTTAAGTTGTCTTTGCGCTCTACAGGAGATTTTCCAGCGAACGAAATCTGTAAGAAATATTTTCAGGGCGGAGGACACAGAAATGCAGCTGGTGGCGCCTCTGATAAAAGTTTGGAGGAAACTTTAGCTGATTTCAAGGCAGTGTTGCCAGAATACAAAACGCAGCTATTACAATAGTTAAAATTTTAATTAACAAAATAATAAAATAAACAGAAAGCTCATTAACTTAGCGGGCTTTTAAAACAAAGTTTTAAATTGCGTTTTACAATGAAGCGAAAGAAGCTTCATCAAAATTTAAAAAGACAATTAACAAATAGATGAAAAAAAGTTTAGTAATTCTGTTTGCAGCTGCATTAGGTCTAGCTGCTTGTAACACAGAGAAAAAGGGTCCAGGTGGTTTATTGTACAAGATCCATAAATCAGGAGGCAAAGACAAAATTAAGGAAGGCGATGTTGTAAAATTGAACATTACCCAAAAAACCGAAAAGGATTCATTATTAGGTAGTACCTACGACTACGAGCAAGCTCAAGTAATGCCTGTGGGTAAAAAGCAATTTCCTGGTGATTTGATGGATGCGCTTACTTTGGTTGGCGAAGGTGATAGCGTAACGTTCAAAATCAATTTGGATTCAATGGCGTTTCATTCAAAACAGCCTAAACCAGATTTGTTTAAAAACGACAAATTTGTTTCTCTAATTGTTAAAGTGGAGAAAGTTTTCAAAAAAGGTCCTAAAGAGGCTGATTCAACTTTCCAAAAACGTGCTTCAGATTTCTTCCAAGCTGATTATAAAGCTGATATGGATAAAAAGAAATCTTCTGAGCCTGCTAAAATCAAGGCTTATATTGAAGATAACAACTTGAAAGTTCAGACTTCTCCTAGTGGTTTACAGTATGTAATTACCAATCCAGGTAGTGGCGCTAAACCGGTAGAAGGTGATACTGTATCGGTTAACTACATCGGAAGGTTCACTAAAAAAGGCGAAGATAAAAAATACAAGATTTTCGATACAAACGTTGAGTCTGCTGCTAAAGAAGCTAAAATGAACCAGCCTGGTCGTAAATATGAGCCTGCTAAAATGCCAGTTGGTATGACTGTTCCTGGTTTCACCGAAGCACTTAAATTAGTTGGTAAAGGCGGTAAAATCACTGCAATTATTCCTTCGAAATTAGGTTACGGCGAGCAAGGTGGTGGTCCAATTGCTCCATACAGTCCACTTGTTTTCGAAATAGAGGTTTTAGATGTGATTAAACCAAAAGCGGGTGCTGTGGCTCCGGCAACTCCAGTTGCTCCAACTGCTGGTCACTCTGCAAATGATGGTCACAACCATTAATCAATAGTTTTAAAAAATATGAAAGCCATTCGCCTAGCGGATGGCTTTTTTTTGCTCAAAAGTTGTTACAATAGGCAATTAACTTTGGAACGCTTACCTTTGCAGCATGTTACTTACCGATACCCACACGCATCAATATTACGAGAAAGATTTACAAAAAAGAGCTGAACAAATGCAACGTTGTTTTGATGCTGGTGTTAAGCGCCTTTTTTTGCCCAATGTTGATGTAGCGTCTATTGCAATGATTGATGAAATGGTAAGTGCCTATCCAGAGAATTGCTTTGCCATGGCGGGCTTACATCCTTGTGATGTTAAGGAGGATTATCAGGAAGTGCTACACCAAATTTATGCCAGCATTTCCGATAGGGAAATTTATGCCATAGGCGAGATAGGCATTGATTTATATTGGGATAAGACTACGTTGGCTATTCAGCAAGACGCATTTAGGCAACAAATAGAATGGGCTAAACAGTTGGATTTGCCCTTTGTAATCCATTGTCGCGAAGCCTTTGGTGAAGTTTTTGAGGTACTAGAAGAAATGAAGCACGATCGCATGAGAGGCATCTTTCATTGTTTTACGGGGAATTTGGAGCAGGCTAAAAAAGCAATCGATTTGGGCTTTTATTTGGGTATTGGCGGTGTGGTGACCTATAAAAAAGCAGGTTTGGATTTGGTGCTTTCAGAAATTCCTTTGGAGCATATTGTTTTAGAAACTGATTCGCCTTATTTAGCGCCAGTGCCATTTAGAGGTAAGCCTAACGAAAGTAGCTACTTGGTGCACGTTGCTCAAAAGGTGGCAGATATTTACGTGTTGGATGTTGAAGATGTGGCTAACGTAACTACCGAGAATTCGAAGAAAGTATTTGGGGTTTAGTAGGTGCTATCGGCGACTTTAAAGTTCTCAGTAGTTATTTGACTTTTAGATAGCTAGGTTATATCTCTATTTGCACTCGCAAATCTTTACTTTTCTTAGAGATGATCTCACCAAATATTTGACAGAGTTAGTTAAATGCTTAAGTTTATTTATCTAACTATGAAATAATATGGGTGAAAATGAATTGTCGAGTGTGGTGATTGGAATGGCTATCGATGTCCATTCTGCTCTGGGGCCAGGGTTATTGGAAAGTGCATATAAAGAGTGTCTATTTTATAAAATTCGAAACGAGGGTTTTTACGTTGAGAAGGAAAAGTCAATGCCTTTAGAATTTGAAGGAACAAAATTGGATTGTGGTTATAGAATAGATCTCCTAGTTGAGAATAAATTAGTTTTAGAACTTAAATGCGTTGAAAGATTAACTGATTTGCATTTAGCACAAACGCTCACTTATCTTAGGCTTGGGAAGTTTAAACTGGGACTTTTGATGAACTTTAATTCGATTTTGTTAAAAGATGGTTTAAAGAGAGTTGTAAATAGGCTTTGAAAATTTTCCAATAAATTCTTCTTAGCATTTAAAATTTACCGCAAAGTTTTTTGAGTTTTTCGCAGAGTTTCGCAAAGTTTTTCCGGGCGTTTATTTCTTGAACTGGATCTTGGCGTGCTTAGCGGATCTCTTATTTTTCTTAGCGGTTAAAATTTACCGCAAAGTTTTTTGAGCTTTTCGCAGAGTTTTGAAAAGTTTTTCTGGACGTTTATTTCTTGAAATGGATCTTGGCGTACTAGGCGTATCTTTTATTTTTCTTAGCGGTTAAAATTTACCGCAAAGTTTTTTGAGTTTTTCGCAGAGTTTCGCAAAGTTTTTCTGGGCGTTTATTCTTGAATTGGATCTTGGCGTGCTTAGCGGATCTCTCATTTTTCTTAGCGGTTAATTTTGTCGCAAGTTTTCGGAGTTTTTCGCAGAGTTTCGCAAAGTTTTTCTGGGCATTTATTTCTTGAATTGGGTCTTGGCGTGCTTAGCGGATCTCTTATTTTTCTTAGCGGTTAATTTTGCCGCAAAGTTTTTTGAGTTTTTCGCAGAGTTTCGCAAAGTTTTTCTGGGCGTTTATTTCTTGAATTGGATCTTGGCGTGCTTAGCGGATCTCTTATTTTTCTTAGCGGTTAATTTTGCCGCAAAGTTTTTTGAGTTTTTCGCAGAGTTTTGAAAAGTTTTTCTGAGCGTTTATTTCTTGAATTGGATCTTGGCGTGCTTAGCGGATCTCTTATTTTTCTTAGCGGTTAATTTCGCCGCAAAGTTTTTTAAGCTTTTCGCAGGGTTTCGCAAAGTTTTTCTGGACGTTTATTTCTTGAATTGGATCTTGGTGTGCTTAGCGGATCTCTTATTTTTCTTAGCGGTTAATTTTGCCGCAAAGTTTTTTGAGTTTTTCGTAGAGTTTCGCAAAATTTTTCTGAGCGTTTATTTCTTGAATTGGATCTTAGCGTGCTTAGCGGATTTCTTATTTTTCTTAGCGGTTAAATTTTGCCGCAAAGTTTTTTGAGTTTTTCGCAGGGTTTCGCAAAGTTTTTCTGGGCGTTTATTTCTTGAATTGGATCTTGGCGTGCTTAGCGGATCTCTTATTTTTCTTAGCGGTTAAATTTAATATGGAGTTAAGAAGCATTTTAACAGTTTCAATCCTTAAGGTATGAGATGCAAATGATTATAAACTTTTAAATTACGTTAATTCAACTCATAACAACATTCGTTTATGCTTTTATTAATCTATCAAGCAATTGGTTAACTGTTTGATAAAACTTGTAATATTTTAAAAAAGCTGATTAAATGTTGCTTAATTTGCAGTTAGAACCTACAGCTGTACTTTTTAATGACCAAGATACTTATTATCTATACCGGAGGCACCATTGGCATGGTTAACGATGCTAAGACTGGTTTCTTGATTCCTTTTGATTTTGAACAGATAAAAGATAATGTGCCCGAACTTGCACGCCTAGATTATCAACTTTCGGTGCATTCATTCAATCCAATTATAGATTCTTCCAATATGCATCCTGAGCAATGGAAAGTGCTGGCAGAACTAATTGAAAGCAATTATGAAGAGTTTGATGGCTTTGTCATCCTGCATGGTTCCGATACCATGTCGTTTACTGCTTCTGCATTAAGTTTCATGCTTAAAAATTTGGCTAAGCCGGTTATACTCACAGGTTCGCAGCTGCCAATTGGCGAAATCAGGACTGACGCCAAGGAGAATCTAATTACTGCACTTGAAATTGCTGCTACCAAAAGTAAAGGCAAGGCGGTGGTGCCCGAAGTGTGTATCTATTTTGATAATCAACTGTTCCGGGGCAATCGTTCCCTAAAATACAATACCGAAAAATTTGAAGCCTTCCGTTCACCAAATTATCCAATTTTGGCCGAAGCAGGGGTGCAGCTCACGTTCTTCCACAAAGAAATATTACCTGTCCCTACCGAAGCTTTTTACATCCAAACTGAATTTGACGCTAATATCGGGGTGTTAAAAATCTATCCCGGCATGACCGAGGAAGTGGTTTACGCCGTTACCCGCTCAAAAGTAAAAGCCATTGTATTGGAAACTTTTGGTTCAGGTAATGCTACTACCGTTAAATGGTTTACTGATGCCCTCGCAGAAGCTATTGAAAATGGCAAACACATTGTTGATATCTCTCAATGCAAAAGAGGATCGGTGCAATTGGGGATGTACGAAACCAGTAGCGAACTTAAAAAAATGGGCGTAATTAGCGGTTATGATATGACTTTCGAAACTGCAGTAACCAAATTTATGTACCTGATGGGGGCTAATTTAACTACTGAAGAAATTAGAAGGCAAATGGAAACGCCAATAGCAGGGGAGCTGACAAACTAGTCTTTGTTCGTTTTTCTTTTTTTACGCACTGTCCAAGGTTTCAAACTTCACCATTTCCGTCTAAGCTTTTTCGGATGCCAGAAAGTAAAACTTCTGCAATTATGACCGTCGTCATTCCTGAAACGGGTCTTTAATGCTAACTTTGTTTCTCGGAGGGCAATCTCCAACTTATCCAGTAATAAGATGAAAATAGAGCAAATATATACAGGATGTTTGGCCGAGGCAGCCTACTACATTGAAAGTAATGGCGAAGCAGCAATCATTGACCCGCTACGCGAAGTAGGTCCGTATCTCGTTAAAGCAGATAAAAATGGTGCAAAAATCAAGTACATTTTCGAAACTCATTTTCATGCCGATTTTGTTTCGGGACATGTTGATTTAGCTGAAAAAACAGGCGCAAAAATTGTGTATGGACCCACTGCAACAACAGCATTCCAAGCGCATATCGCTGTCGATGGCGAGCAGTTTAAAATAGGTGATTTAACGATCACCACGCTTCACACTCCAGGACACACTTTAGAATCAACTTGTTATTTACTAACCGATGCTAACGGTAAAGATTATTGCGTTTTTACTGGTGATACCTTGTTTATCGGCGACGTTGGCCGACCAGATTTGGCACAAAAAGGTACGCTTACCATGAATGATTTAGCCGGCTTGCTTTACGATTCGTTGAACGAAAAGATTAAGCCTTTGGCTGATGAGGTCATCGTTTATCCTGGTCACGGTGCTGGTTCTGCTTGTGGTAAAAACATGAGCAAAGAAACCTTCGATACCTTGGGTCACCAAAAGCAGGTTAACTACGCCCTAAAAGCTGAAACAAAGGAGCAATTCATTAAAGAAGTTACCGATGGTATTTTACCGCCGCCTCAATATTTCGCTAAAAATGCGGCCATGAACAAAGGTGGTTACGAAAGTATCGACGAAGTTTTTGAAAAAGGCTTACAACCTTTGGCACCTCAAGCTTTTGAAGATTTAGCGAATGAAGCTGACGCATTGATTTTAGATACCCGCGATCCACAAGTTTTTGCGCAAGCTTTTATTCCTAACGCCATCAACATAGGATTAAATGGTCAATTTGCACCTTGGGTAGGAGCATTAATCCCTGATTTAAAGCAAAATATTTTATTAGTTACGGACGAAGGTAAAGCTGAGGAAACCATCACTCGTTTAGCGAGGGTAGGTTATGACCACACCATCGGGTTTTTAGAAGGTGGCATCAATGCATGGCAGGCCGCAGGTAAACAGGTGGATCAAATTACTTCCATTAGTGCTGCCGAATTTGAAAATAACTATCAGCAAAATCCAAATATTGCTGCTTTGGATGTGCGCAAACCGGGCGAGTATGAAGCTGAACACTTGGAGTTTACGCTCCCTAGGCCTTTGGATTATATCAACGAATGGACACAGGAACTGGATGCCAATCAAACTTATTACTTGCATTGCGCTGGCGGTTACCGTTCTATGATTGCGGCATCTATTTTAAAAGCTCGTGGTATTGATCAGGTAATTGATGTGGCAGGAGGTTATGGGGCAATCAAAAATACAGGCTTAAAACGTACAGATTTCGTTTGCCCTAGCAAGTTGGCGAAAGCTTAAGTAAATAGCCGTCAAAATGATTTGGAAACGAATGTCAGTGTCTCTTCGGTAGTGGCAGTCCCGCTTTACGTTTCTCCCGATGAAAAATCGGGATCCACTTCAATCGGGTTTAATTTTTGAAGCAACCAAAACATGGCAACAGAAAAACAACAGTTCGATGTTTTAATTATCGGTGCTGGTCCGATAGGTCTGGCTTGTGGCATAGCGGCTCAAAAAGCTGGCAAAAGTTATGTTATTATTGATAAAGGAACCTTGGTGAATAGCCTTTACAATTATCCGGTTTTCATGACTTTTTTCTCCACTTCTGAGCGTTTGGAAATTGGTAATGTCCCCTTTGTGAGTATCAACCCTAAACCTAACCGTAACGAAGCTTTAGAATATTACCGCCGCGTAACGGAGAAATTTCAGCTCAATGTACATTTGTTTGAAGAAGTAGTTAGCTGCAAAAAAAATGCATCATCTTTTCAAGTAGCTACTTCCAAAGCCACTTATAACGCTGAAAAGGTAATTGTGGCTACTGGTTTCTATGATATCCCAAATTTGATGCACATACCCGGCGAAGATTTGCCAAAAGTAATTCACTACTACAAAGATCCGCATTACTACGCGTTTAGTAAGGTTTTAGTGGTCGGTGCAAATAACTCATCGGTTGATGTTGCGTTGGAAACCTACCGTAAAGGAGCGCAAGTAACCATGGTCATACGTGGCGACGAAATGGGTCCAAACGTGAAATATTGGGTACGTCCAGATATTGAAAATCGCATTAAAGAAGGTGCTATCAAAGCTTACTTTAATAGCTGCTTGAAAGAGATTAAGCCAAATTCAGTAATTATTTCAACCCCAAATGGGGATATAGAAATAGCGAATGATTTCGTAGCGGCCATGACGGGCTATCAACCCAATTTCAAGTTTTTGGAACAATTAGGCGTTATTTTAGATGAAAAGCAAACGCCCAGCTACAACCCTGAAACCATGGAAACCAACATTGCAGGCTTATATTTAGCGGGGGTGGTTTGCGGCGGCATGGACACCCACAAATGGTTCATCGAAAATTCAAGAGTGCATGCCGAGTTGATTATGAATGATATCACGGATAGCCATTGAAACGTTCATCATTGAAAGTTGCAAAGCACAGTCTTATAGCAAATCAGTTAACCTTTGCAGCAAATGACTACGGTTGTAGTAAGATCGGTAAAGATAGTGTAGTTATTAAAGTAGCAGCTCAGCTAACTTTTCCGAGAGTTTTTTTCCTCTTAAATCTTTAGCTATGATGATGCCATTTTCGTCGATCAAAAAATTGGAAGGAAATGAATTAATGTTGTACATCAATCCGGCTTCATTTTTACTGCCTTTTAAGTCTGTTATGTTTTCCCAAGGTAAGCCGTCATCTTTAATTGCTTTTAGCCATTGTACTTTATTGTCGTCTGCGGCTACGCCTAAAATTTCGAAACCTTTGGCCTTGTAGGCGTTGTAGATTTTTACCAAGTTCGGGTTTTCCTCTCGGCAAGGGCCACACCATGAGCCCCAAAACTCAAGTAAAATGTATTTGCCTTTAATGTCTGAAAGTTTAACTTTTTTACCTGCAGTATTCGTTTGTTCGAAGTCTATATACTTACTGCCTATTTTGATTTCTTGACTTAGCTTTAAAAAATTGTTAATGTTAGCTCCATAGTCTGTTTTTTGTAGAGCAGGTGCAAATAGTTGATAAATTTCGCTCGTCTTCTCCTTACCCCAAGTAGTGGCATACACGTCAACAATGCTGGCGATGACTAATGAGTTGGGATGGCCTTTTGCATATTTTAAATAAGTATTATATTCCTCGGATTTAATGTTTTTAAGGTTTTTTCTGATCTCATCTTTTACTGCAACATCTTTACTTTTACTTAGTGCAGTTCTCAAGCTATCTTCAATAAGGTTAATGGGTTTGATAATCTTCTGAATTTCTTCATTTTCAGTCTGAGTAGTCGAACCTTTGATGATACCTTTCTTGAATTCCCCGTCCTTAAGCGACATTTTAATGTTTTTATTCTCAAGCCAAAAGAAAACGTAGTTCGCAAATTGCTTTGTATGCAATAGCACTTGCGTTGCGGGCTGTGGCAACGTTCCTTTCAACACAAATTTTCCATTAGTTACTTGAGTAGAATCTATTGCAAGTTGTGGCGAGCTGAGCTTCAGATATAACCAAGTTCCATTTTCTAGGCCTTCAACAGTACCATTAATTTTAAAGTTCTGGGCAAGCGTGACAACGCTTAAAAAAAGCAAGGATGTTAATACAATGGATTTTTTCATTTTTATTATTTGCCGATGTTTAAAGCGACGAGATGCCGCGACGATTCGCTTATTAACTAAAAGTAGTAATTATTTTTAAGATCAGCCGATTTGATGAAGTAAGTGGAGTAGTCGAACACATAGTCAACCCAATCCCAACACCCATCGTAAACCAAATGCATCAGTAATTTCAATCAGCCTTGGTTCTTCAATGGGCGGCGTAAAACGATTGGTTTTTCCAAGCTCCAATTTTTTAACCAATTGATTTCGTTCGTCAATGTTGCTGCAGCGTAAGTAAACTGCCATGTGGTTGCCTATTTTTAAGCCTTCATCATGTACCAAATCAGAACCACAAATGGCAATTTTCTCAGCATTTAAGTGGCCGCTTACGACAGGTTTTCTGCTGAATCCCGGGAGTTGGTGATCTAATCTGTCAAATTGTAGTAATCCCCCAAAGCAGGTTTGGTAAAATTTGAGCGCTTGTTCACAATTACCAGAAAAGGTAACGAAAATGGCACTCACTACTTTAGGGGGATAGTTTGCTATCATGTAATTATGCGTCAGGAATTTCAGGTTCCACTAACTTCATTAGTTTCTCAAGAGATTCTTGCCAGCCTAAATAGCACATCTCCGCAGGTATTGCTTCAGGAATGCCTTCTTGCTTCACTTTGAGTTCAGTACCGCACATCACTTTCCTTAGCCATACCGTCGTTGTAATTTCACCCGGTAAATTGGGGTCGTCAAATCTGTCGCTATATCTAATCAGTTCATTTGTTTTGATCTCTAGGTATTCTCCTCCGAAGGAATGCCCATTGCCGGTGCTAAAGTTGATAAAGGTCATTTTGAACTTTCCGCCAACTTTAAAATCCATTTGTTGTACAGTGCATAAAAAACCATAAGGCGGTAGCCAAACTGCATTTGCTATTGGGTCTGCAAACGCCTTAAATATTTTTTCTGGACTTGCTTTAATTACCCTGTGTAACTCAATCGAATTAGTTGCCATTGTTTTAATTGTTATGATTAACCTGTTTAATATGTATTGCTGTTTAGCTTTGGTTGGTAAATGTAGGATGCTGCCAGAATCCCAAGAATAATTAATGGAAGTAACATAAAACCCACATTTTTATCTACGCAAGCATGGCTTATAAAAGCGAATATCAAGTTGAACGTTAAACCAGCATAGGCCCATTCTTTCAATTTAGCGGGTGTTTTTGTATAAGCTATGGCAGTTACTCCTAAAACCTTGCAAATAATTAAGGCATAGGCGAAATAATCAGGATAGCCTAGTGGCCTGGTACCCGCCGTGGCGTAATGCGGCGAAAAAATTAAAGTTGCTAATGGCATGATGCCTTCCCAAATAATCAGGATAACCGTAGCGATCCAAAAAATAATTTTGTTCTTTTTCATCTTCAATGCTTTTAATGAGTTTCAACATAATTGACGAAATTGTTTAGAATGGCTTGCCAACCGTTGCGTTGCATTTCGATATCGTTTATGCTTTCTGCATCAAAAGTGGTAGTGATATGTGTCTTTCCATCTTTTTCTTCAAATATTGTGGTCGCTTGTCTACCATCGCCCATGGTGTAAGTAATTTCTTTTAGCGGCTCAACTACATCATAGGTTCCCTCAAAATCGAAACCAAAGCTGCCGTCTTTTGCTTCCATGCGATGCTTAAATTTTCCTCCTACAGTAAGGTTGTTTTCGCTGCTGGGCGTATGCCAACTTGGATCGGCGGAATTCCATTGAGTGATATGCTTTGGGTCGTTCCAAACTTCCCAAACTTTTGTAACTGGTGCTTTTGCGGCAGCTTCTACAGTAATTTTTTGTTGTGACATACGATTTATTTCTAGTTTCTGATTGTTTTGATAAACCAAAGTTACGGTCGTAGCAAATGAAGTGTCGGTTGTAAAAGCGACAAATTAAGGGCTGATTGTGACAGGTGAATTTGGGCGAAATTTTGAGACATTCCACCGAAAATTCCATCGGTTAAATGAACTTATTTGCTTGGGTTTAACAAGTTTCTTTATAGCTTTATAAAAATCAAATAAAATGAAGATTTCGGTTTTTGTGCCTGAATATGGCGTTATTGAGGCTATTACGCCACCGTTTAGAAGTTTTAATACTGCCAATGAGTTTTTAACTGCTTTTGGCAGGCAGGCCATTTTCGATGTGGAATATGTTGGCTTAAATGAATATGTGCCGGCTAACAATGGCGAATACACTGTTAAAACGGACAGACTTTTAAAAGACGTAACCGAAACGGATTTACTTTTCATTCCTCCAACATTTGGTAGCACCACCAATGGAATTATTGCTAATGCAGCTGCAATTCCGCACTTTAAGCAATTACATCAAAAGGGTGCTAGTTTGGCCAGCTTGTGTATAGGTGCTTTTTTACTTGCCGAAACTGGCTTGTTAGATGGGCGGAAATGTTCAACACATTGGGCGCACATTACCGAGTTTAGGGAAAGATACCCTAACGTGGAAGTAGAGGATGGTGCAATTATTACTGAGCACGACAATATTTACAGTAGCGGCGGCGCCAGCAGTTTGTGGAACTTGATTTTGTACCTGATTGAGAAATTTGCTGATAGGGAAATAGCCGTAATGATTGCCAAATATTTTGCCTTGGATATTGGAAGAGATAGCCAATCGCAGTTTGCCATATTTAGGGGACAGCGCAACCACGCCGATAAGGATATTCAAAAGGTACAAGATTACATTGAAAAGCACTACGAGGATAGAATTACGATTGAAACCTTAGCTGCTTTAATTAATACCGGTAGAAGAACTTTTGAGCGCAGATTTAAGCAGGCCACTAATAACACACCTATCGAATACATTCAGCGGGTACGCATAGAGGCGGCAAAACTTCATTTCGAAGCATCACGGAAAAACGTTTCGGAAATTATGTTTGAAGTTGGCTATACCGATACGAAAGCATTTAGGGATATCTTTAAAAAAATTACTGGACTTACTCCAATTGAATACCGTAACAAGTTTGCTAAAACTGGTGCTGAAGTGTAGTGGTTTTGCCTTTTGCTAATTGCATTGTTGTTTTGCTTTTATGCAGTGCCGACCGGTAATAAACGGGATTGCAGCGGAAATACTTTTTGGAGCGTCACGCTGAGCCTGTC
Organism: Pedobacter sp.; assembly: GCF_965249885.1. Classification (GTDB taxonomy): domain Bacteria; phylum Bacteroidota; class Bacteroidia; order Sphingobacteriales; family Sphingobacteriaceae; genus Pedobacter. The sequence goes on from NZ_OZ252254.1 coordinate 2,737,539, forward strand.
GAAGCGTTCTTGCCGTGATAATCCTTCGACAGGCTCGGGATGACAAGTGTAATAGGAAGTAACGATAACAAAAAGATTGTAGCGTAAAGCCCGGCTTTCGGGATTGCTATGCACAGGCTTTGCTTTTCTTAAAAATATCGGCCTTTTTGCCTAACTTTGCGGCTCGAAAATGGTTTAAGGTAAAAGGTTTAGGGTGAAAGAATGAGCGTATGTCTCAATTCTCATATCTCCATACTCAAATCTAAAAATATGAGCAAAGTAAAAGTAGGTTTGGTGCAGATGAGTTGTACCGCTAATAAACAGGAAAATTTAGAAAAAGCAATTGTTAAAGTACGTGAGGCTGCCGCAAAAGGTGCTCAGATTGTATGTTTGCAAGAGCTTTTTACGTCTTTATATTTTTGTGACGTTGAAGATTACGATAATTTCGACTTGGCAGAGGCTATTCCTGGGCCGTCAACAGATGCTTTGCAGCTAGTAGCGAAGGAACTGGGTGTGGTAATTGTAGCATCGCTATTTGAAAAACGTGCTGAAGGCTTGTACCATAACACAACGGCCGTTTTGGATGCTGATGGAAGCTACTTGGGCAAGTATCGTAAGATGCATATCCCAGATGATCCTGCTTACTACGAGAAATTTTATTTTACTCCCGGCGATTTGGGCTACAAGGTTTTCCAAACCAAATTTGCTAAAATCGGAATTTTAATTTGCTGGGATCAGTGGTACCCTGAGGCATCGCGTATTACGGCTTTAATGGGTGCTGAAATTATGTTTTATCCAACTGCAATTGGTTGGGACACCACGCAAGATGAGGAAACCAACAAAGATCAGTACAATGCTTGGCAAACCATCCAACGTTCGCACTCGGTAGCCAATGGTTTACCGGTAATTAGTGTGAATCGTGTGGGTTTTGAGCAGGAAGGCCGAATGAAATTTTGGGGTGGAAGTTTTGCTACCAATGCCCAAGGCAAGTTGTTGTATCTAGCTTCGCACGACGAAGAGGAAACTGAGGTGGTAGATATTGATTTGAAGCAGAGCGATTATATCCGCAAACACTGGCCATTCTTGAGAGATAGAAGAATTGATTCTTACCAGCCAATTACCAAAAGGTATATTGATGGGGATTAGGTTTTAGTCAGTAAGTCCGCAAGTCCGAAAGAGATAATCAGTTCCATTCAAAATTGTCATCCTGAGCCTGTCGAAGGATCTATTTAAATACAATGTCAATCAAAGTAATAAAACCTTCTGAGCAACCAGAGTTTAATAATTCACCAAAAAAACAAGGCTACTCTTTCCCAGCAGAATGGGTTAAACACGAAGCCACTTGGCTAAGCTGGCCACATAAGGAGGCCTCGTGGCCGGGTAAAATAGAAAGTATTTACCAACCTTACTGCGAGTTCATCAAAATAGTGGCTACTGGTGAGAAAGTTCGCATCAACGTTAAAGATGAAGCAATGAAAGCTTTTGCCATTGCTGAATTGGAAAAGGTTGGTGCCGATTTGAGCCAAATTGAATTTTACTTCAATGAAACTAACGACGCTTGGTGCCGCGACCACGGACCAGCATTTGTGGTGAAAGGAGAAGAAAAAGCAGTGGTAGATTGGGGCTATAACGCTTGGGGTGATAAGTATCCTCCCTACGATTTAGATGATGTGGTGCCAACAAAAATAGCTAAGCATTTTAATCTGCCATTATTTACTCCTGATATTGTGATGGAAGGTGGTTCCGTGGAATTTAATGGTGCGGGCACTATTTTAACCAGCGAAGCTTGTCTACTTAATGAGAACAGAAATCCGCATTTAAACAAAGAGCAGATAGAAACCTATTTGAAGGAGTTTTATGGTGCTGAGCAAATTTTGTGGGTAGGGGATGGTATTGTTGGTGATGATACCGATGGACATATTGATGATATCACTCGCTTTGTGAACGAAGATACGGTGTTAACCGTTGTAGAGAGTAATCCCTTGGATGAAAACCACATCCTCTTAAAAGAAAATTTAGAGCGTTTAAAGCACATGACGCTGTTGGATGGTAGAAAGCTCAACATTATTGAGTTGCCAATGCCATCGCCAGTAATTTATGAAGATACAAGGTTGCCTGCTTCTTATGCTAACTTTTACATTGCTAATGCTGCGGTAATTGTTCCTACGTTTAGGGATGTGAACGATAAGGTTGCTCTGGAAATTATCCAAAAGGCATTTCCTGATAGGCCAGTAGTAGGTATAGATTCAGTCGATATCATCTGGGGATTGGGTAGTTTTCATTGTTTAAGTCAGCAGGAGCCAGCGGTTTAGTAGGCAGTTGACAGTTTGAGTGTTCAAATACCACCTACTTTGTCATCCTGAGCCCGTCGAAGGATAAATAAGAGATAAAAGAAGTAGTCTTCGACAAGTTCAGACTGACATTGAATCTAGCTGAAGATAAGTTAAAGTGCATGTCAAGTAACCATAATTACTTCGTTTACATACTAGAATGTGCTGATAATAGCTATTACGTAGGTGTAACCAACGATTTGGAAACTAGGATTGAGCAGCATAACAGCGGCTATAATGTAAAAGCTTATACTTTTACTCGACGTCCTGTAGTCCTAAAATATTATCAACGCTTTACTTTGATAGAGCAGGCAATTGAATTTGAAAAGCAAATTAAAGGGTGGAGCCGTAAGAAAAAACAAGCGTTGTTCGCAGAAAATTGGGACGAAATAAAAAGATTATCCAACCTTAAGAAGAAATAAATAACTTTGTGCTAAAGGTCTTCGACAAGCTCAGACTGACATCATGATTTGAAGTGATCCCTAGATAGGTGTCATCCTGAGCTTGTCGAAGGATAGTGAATTTAAATGCGGTACTTAGTCTTCGACAGGCTCAGACTGACAAAGTAAGAATTAAAATATTTCAACTTTACAACATTTCTAAATGAAATTATTAGAAGGAAAAACAGCACTGATAACAGGTGCGTCAAAAGGAATAGGTAGAAAAATTGCCGAAGAATTTGCAAAACAAGGTGCTAACGTAGCGTTCACTTACTTGTCATCGGTAGAAAAAGGCCAAGCACTTGAGCAAGAACTACAGGCGTTTGGTACTAAAGTAAAAGGCTATCGTTCTGATGCTTCGAAATTTGATGAGGCAGAGCAATTGATCAATGATATTGTTGCCGATTTTGGCGCCTTGGATATTGTAGTGAACAATGCAGGTATCACCAAAGATGGCTTGTTAATGCGTATGAGCGAAGAAAACTGGGACGACGTGATTAACGTGAACCTTAAATCAATATTTAACGTAACCAAAGCGGCGTCAAAAGTGATGATGAAAGCTCGGAAAGGTGTTTTCATTAACATGAGCTCGGTGGTTGGCGTACAAGGTAATGCCGGACAAGCAAATTACGCAGCTTCAAAAGCAGGAATTATCGGGTTCACCAAGTCAGTTGCTAAAGAGCTAGGCTCACGTAATATCCGTGCTAATGTGGTTGCTCCAGGCTTTATCAAAACTGAAATGACTGATGTGTTGGATCCTGCTGTAGTGGCCGGTTGGGAAAAAGATATTCCGTTGAAACGTGCTGGAGAGACTGAGGACATTGCAAATGTTTGCGTTTTCTTAGCTTCGGATATGAGTGCTTACGTTACCGGACAAACGCTTTCAGTTTGTGGCGGTATGCTGTAAGAGAATTTTAAGTAATTAGGGAAAAGGTGCGAGGTTTAGACTTTGCACCTTTTTTGTTTTTTGAAAGTGAAAGCCAATAGTACTGAGCTTCTGTAGCCCCGCTTTTCACTTCTGCCGATAAAAAATCGGCATCCATTTCAATCGGGCTTATTTAACAGCGGCTCTGTTACAAAACCTCAACCCCATCTACTGAAAAGCTGATGCTGATCCCGAACATTCGGGACAGCATGACGAAACGCATAGGAAAATTTTGCTGTTCGCAATTGTAAATCTGGGAGAAGAGGGATAAAATCGGTCGTTATTGTGAGGTAACGCCTGTTCCGATAGTTCGGAAAAGCAATCCTCACAACTTTGCTCTTCGTGATTTGTAATCGCGAAGTTCTATTAGTGGATTTATAATCCACGTTGTAATGTTCAAAGGATTACAAATCCTTGGATAAGGCTTCCAGATTGCAAATCTGGAAGAGCGCTGACTTATAAAAGTTTGAGAAGTGCAATCTATATTTTTGTTGGCGATAGCGCTTATATCCCTCCGTTTAGCTATATTTCGGTCTCTTATTTTTCGGGTAGCACCAATAAGCCAACGCACTCTCTTTGAAAGAAAAATAAGCAACCGAGAGTTTTTTTTACTTTTTGCGGTCAAAAAGTAAAAACTAACTTAGATGAAATGTATAACCTCAATTAAAATTCACTTAAAACATACTTCCCGCCAGTCTGCATCACCTTCGCTATTTTCTTATTCTTATCAAAATAATCAAACCCAGGCTGTAAAGCGTTCCAAAAAGGAATTTGTTGCGGATACTGTTTAGCATAACTTTCAAAATTAGCTTTAGTCATCCTAAACGGAAAAATATACACAGGAATCTCTAACTGACCGCTATTTTTAGCTTCCACGGCTAAAATGTAAACCTCTCTAATCTTATCATCAGTTAGCGGAATACAGCCAACAGTCACGCAATCTCCGTGTATATAGATGTCTCCACCAGTTTTACGATCCTTTCCTGTTCTAACTTTATCAACTTCATTTGGGTAATCAACCCCTAAAGACAAATGGTAGCTGCTCATGGGGTTAAAAACATTGATCTTGTAGAAACCTTCTGGCGTTTGTAAATCTCCCTCTATCACTTTAGGTCCAAGTTTACCAGAGTGAGCACAAAAATCGTAGGTTTTAAATAAACTGAACCTTTGTTTGTCCTTATTCTTTATCCATATCTCTAGCTTCCCCTCAGCTTTATAGGCCGTAATCAACAGCTCAAAGTTTTCCTTAAAACCAGCCTGCTGCAACTCTTTCTGTAAGCTTGCCCACTTTAAATCATAGGCCAATTTAACACGTTCAAACTGTAGTTGTTGGAGTTTAAATGGCTGTTGTGCTTTGGTAGAAATACTCATAAAAATCATTAACGAGGCGACTAGAAATTTCATAAAGATTGTTTTATCCGCAATTTACAATTTGTTTCCAAAACCTTACATATGGCTATGCACATTGCTCTTTTCAATTTTTACTTTTCACTTTCAACTTAAATGTAGCATCTTTACAATTAGCGTATGACTAACTTTATTTCGTTTCCAACTTTGCTGATTTTTATTGCTTGCCTAGCATTAGGCATCGGCTATGCTTGGTTGCTATATGGCACCAACAAAAATTTGGTAAAAGCGGTGCGAAATGCACTCGCTGTATTTAGAGCATTGGCTGTTGCTATTTTGGCTTTTTTGTTGTTAGCACCTTTGGTTCGAAGGGTGACGCATACACCCGAAAAGCCTATCATCATCATTGCTAACGATAATTCTATTTCTGTTAAAAACATCACTCCAGCAGGCTTTGATGCTAAAAAATACCAGCGGGATTTAAAGCAACTTGCTGAGCAGCTGAGCGAAAAATACGAGGTTAAGACTTACAGCTTTGGAGATAGCATTAAAGAAGGATTGGCGTTTTCTGGTACAGATCAACTGACCAATGGAGCGGCATTGGTGAATCAATTAAACGACGAGCTGTTGAATAGAAATGTGGGTGCCATAATTATGGCAACAGATGGCATTTTTAACCGAGGCGGAAATCCGTTATATGAACTCAATAAAATTAAGGCACCAGTTTACACCATTGCACTTGGTGACACCATTCCGAAAAGAGATGTTTTGGTAGCCAATGTGAATTACAACAACATCGTGTACCTGGATAATGATTTCACTTTGGATATACAGGTGCAAGCCTTTGAAAGTAAGGGCGAGCAAATCAGACTATCAGTTGCTGAAAGCGGGAAGCAATTAACTGAGCAATCCATCGAAATCAATAACAATAGTTTTGTGAAAGATGTTCAGGTAAAGCTGAAAGCCAATAAGGTAGGAATTCATCGTTATACGGTGAGCGTTTCAGAGGTTAAAAATGAAATCACCACCAAAAATAATAGTCAAACCATTTTTGTAGAGGTAATTGATGGCAGGCAAAAAGTGTTACTTGCAGCCGCTGGTCCACACCCCGATTTGGCTACCTTTAAACAAACAATTGAACTCAACAAACATTACGAAGTAAACACGGCAATAGCCGATGAACTGGAGAAGGTTGAGCTTTCCAAATATAGCTTGGTGGTCCTTTATCAACTCCCTGCAGGAAATTATTCAGCAGCTTCGCTAATCAACAAAGCAAAGCAACAGAAAATAGCAACATGGTTTGTGGTAGGTGCTCAAACCGATGTTCAGAGCTTTAATCAAATACAAACTCAATTAAATTTTGCTAGACCAAATGGTAGCTTGCAGGAAGTTTTTCCTCATTACGAAAACAATTTCACAGCCTACGTGCTAAATGCTGATGCTTTAAAGCAGCTGGAAACCTACGATCCTTTGCTAATGCCTTTTGCTAATTTAATGGTCAAAGGGAATTACACGGCAGTGCTTAACCAGCGTATAGGTAAAGTAAATACCGAAAGTCCGTTGTTGTTTTTTACCGAAGATGGCGGGACGAAAATTGGATTTTTATTAGGTGAGGGTATTTGGAAATGGAAATTAGAGGAAGCGAAAAATGAAAATGCCTATCCTCTGGTAGCGGAGTTAATTTCGAAAACGGTGCAATACTTATCCGTTAAGGATGATAAAAGAAAGTTTAAAGTTTATGCCAGTAAAAACACCTTCGAAGAGAACGAAAACGTAGTGCTTAATGCGACGTTATACAACGATGCTTACGAACCTGTGAACACGCCTGAAGTTAAAGTGCGGGTTAAAAACGAGCAGGGGAAAACCTATAATTTCACTTTTTCTAAATTCGGCAATGCTTACCAGTTGGATGCAGGAACTTTACCGCAAGGGAATTATACTTATGTGGCATCAACCAGCTTGGGCGACAAAAAATATACGGCTAATGGCGCATTTTACGTCAATGCTATTATTACCGAGTACCAACAAACTACTGCAAATCATCAGCTTTTAAATACAATGGCGCAACAAACCAAAGGTAAAATGTACTTGCCTGCACAATTGCTAAATATTGCTGAGGACTTGGAAAAAAGCGGACAAGTCAAAACAATTAGCTACGAAGACAGGAGATTTGAGGAAATCATTAATTTCAAATGGATTTTTGCTTTAATTATGACATTGTTAAGTATCGAATGGTTTTTTAGAAAACGTAATGGCGAAGCCTAATGAATTTTAATACCACTGAAATTATTGAGGTGCTAGGAACTATTTCCTTTGCCATTTCGGGAACTTTTGCTGCTGTACAAAAGCGATTGGATCCTTTTGGCGTATTGATTATCGCATTCGTAACTTCTATTGGAGGTGGTACCGTTAGGGATTTGCTATTAGGCGATACTCCAGTAGCTTGGATGCGTGATGTCAATTATTGTTTGTTGATTCTCGTTACTTCGATACTTACGCTGTTTTTCAAACATCAAATTAAGAAATTCAAGGTTACGTTGTTTCTTTTTGATTCCCTTGGGTTGGGTCTTTTTACTTTAGTTGGTGTACAAAAGGGAATTGTGTTTGGTTTGGAGCCTGGTATTTGTGTTGCGTTAGGAACTATCACTGGCTGTTTTGGAGGCATTATTAGAGATACGCTGTTAAATACCATTCCGTTGATATTTAGAAAAGAGATTTACGCCACTGCTTGTATTGCTGGTGGTGCGCTGTACTTTGGACTTTTAGCTATGGAACTTAAGGCTGATATCGCCAAAGTGGTAGTGATTACCTTTATAGTAACGTTGCGAATTATTGTAGTGCGCTACAAACTCACATTACCTAGGTTTGGGTACTGACAACTACTGGTAAAGCAGCTCATTCAACTTGCCGTTTATTGAAGCATCGTACAGCTGCCAAAGTTCTTTGTTCCAGCTTTTTTTGTCGCTATGTTGATAAAGGTAAGGCAGTACTAAATTCATTGCTCCTAAAGCTTGTTGGCGCTTTCCTTTTTCCGTAGGCTGCATCAAGGAAAATTTTGTTAATGCGGCCATATACATTAGTAGCAAATCCGAGTTGGTGTTAAAGTAAGAGGTTTCTTTCTCCTCTAAATAGAAAACATGATCAGGTGTCCCATTCATCCAGTCTACCAAAAATTTACCCGCTTCATTCCTTGCCTTATTTTTGCTGTCTATGGGCGTGTGGAAGAGATATTCAACCACTTTAGCTACTACACTCTCCGCATTTTTAAAATCAATGCGTTTACTTAACTTGACATCTTTTAAGTTGGGAAGTTCCTGTCCTTTAGCATTTAAGGCCGTAAAAGCGATGATAATAAATAAAGTGATGGCTAAATTCTTCACGGAGCAGTATTTTAATTTGAGCCGATTAGGAATCTAGTCTACAATAAATTATCGTTTCCTGTAAACATTGCCTAATCAATCTTTCGGAGCGTCTTTAACAATAACAAATACCTCTTCATTTTCTTTCTTCATGAAGTATTTTTCGCGTGCAAATTTCTCCGCACTGATCATGTTGCTATCAAGCTCTTTAAGATCTTTCTTTACTGAAGCCGTTTCTTTTTCATAGAAGTCTTTTTCCTGCTGCAATTTTTTTACTTGAACGCTATATTCATATTGAGCAATGATGTCATTTTTGTCGAAAAACATCATCCAAACGCTAAATGCGGCAACGGCAATAAAATATTTGTTTCGGAAAAGATCTAATAATCGCTTCATTAACTCAAAAGTAAAAATTAAAAATCAAAGTCAGCAACCATGGGTCGCAAATGTTGCTAAACAAATGAGTTTAAAATAAAAAACATCCGAAGTTTTTAAATCTTCGGATGTTCTGCAAATGTATTTTTTAACTTGTTAACATTTTAATCATGTCGATACATTATCCTTCTAAGGTCTTAGAAGGGCATACGTCGCCATATGATTACTTCTTAGCAAATTTGAAGTTTTTACCAATGAATTTTGCGGCCTCGCCTAATTCTTCTTCAATACGTAGCAATTGGTTGTATTTTGCGATCCTATCAGAACGGGAAGCTGAACCAGTTTTAATTTGACCACAGTTTAACGCAACAGCTAAGTCGGCAATGGTTACGTCTTCAGTTTCACCTGAACGGTGGCTCATTACCGATGTGTAACCATTAGTTTGTGCTAAACTTACCGCATTAATTGTTTCGGTTAACGATCCAATTTGGTTTACTTTCACTAAAATAGAGTTTGCAGTATTGGTATCGATGCCTTGCTGTAAACGTTTTACGTTAGTTACAAATAAATCGTCACCTACCAACTGAACGCGATCTCCAACTTTGTCGGTTAAGCTTTTCCAGCCGTCCCAGTCATTTTCGTCCATTCCATCCTCGATAGATATGATTGGATATTTAACTGTTAAATCTGCCAAGTACTGAGCTTGTTCTTCGCTAGAACGAACTACGCCTGTTGCACCTTCAAATTTGGTATAATCGTATTTTCCGTCTTTGTAAAACTCAGAAGAAGCACAGTCTAATGCCAAGCAAATTTCTGAGCCTGGTTTGTAGCCTGCTTTTTCGATAGCTTTCAATACAGTTTCAATGGCATCTTCAGTACCATCAAAAGTTGGTGCGAAACCACCTTCGTCGCCCACAGCAGTTGATAAGCCTCTATCGTGTAAAATGGCTTTTAAGTTATGAAAAACTTCTGTTCCCCAACGCAATGCTTCAGAGAAGGAAGGTGCTCCAACTGGCATGATCATAAACTCTTGGAATGCGATAGGAGCATCAGAGTGAGAACCACCGTTGATGATGTTCATCATTGGAATAGGCAATGTATTTGCATTTACGCCACCAATGTAACGGTATAATGGTTGTCTGCTTTCTTTTGCTGCAGCTTTAGCAACAGCTAAAGAAACACCTAAAATCGCATTTGCACCTAGGTTACCTTTGTTTTCGGTACCATCTAGGTCAATCATCAATTTATCGATTAAATTTTGTTCAAAAACATCAACACCTTGCAAGGCTTGCGCAATTTTAGTATTTACGTTTTCAACAGCCTTTAAAACACCTTTTCCTAAATAGGTTTTCTTGTCGCCGTCACGTAATTCAACAGCTTCGTACTGACCTGTACTAGCACCAGATGGAACAGCTGCACGGCCCATAAAACCGTTTTCAGTCATTACTTCTACTTCAATTGTGGGATTTCCTCTCGAATCGAGGATTTGTCTTGCATGGACATCAATAATTAAACTCATTTTATATTTGTTTTGAATTAAAAATAGCCTTAGTGTAAAAAATACAATTAGTAGGGCTTTTTCAAAGTTAAAATATTTTATGAAACTTAAATAATCTTTTTTGTCGAAGCTCAGTTAATTAGGTATGTAATGTTAGTTGAAATGACAGATTTAAAGTGAAATATCCGCTAACACAAATAAAAAAAGCAACCAATGTAGTGTGGTTGCTCGTTCATAGGTAAGTGATAATATCTAAATGGCTTCTTCAATTAAATTCACTGCTTACTAGCAGGATTAAAAATTATTAGCACTATATTATTTTGGTTTGTTTAGACAAAAGTCGAATTTTAAAAGGCATTAAACGTATGTTAACCATTTATAACCGTTTAGTTTTTAAAAAACCATCTCATAGGCTACTTTCTTTAAAAGCTAGTACATTTATTGTAGTATAGGTTGGAAAAAACCTATGAGTCGATTTTGTTTAGATTGTCAGGCCGAGTTAAAAGGCCGAGCGGATAAAAAGTTCTGTGATGATCAGTGCAGAAATAATTATAATAATAAACTGAAGAGTGAAGATGGTGAATCTGTCAGGAAAATCAATCAAATTCTTAATAGAAATAGAAAAATATTGAAAGAATTTTCAGATGGCCTCAAGCATATAAAAACTGATACATTGGTAAAAAGGGGTTTCGATTTTGATTACCATACCCATTATCACTTGTCGAATTTAGGCATGGTCTATATATGCTGTTACGAGTATTGTTATTTGATTGACGCTAATGAAGAAGTGATATTTCTTCAACGAAATTCTGAACTGTAGGTGCATTGATATGCTATATTTGAAAAAAATAGCATTCATGAAAGATATTCTGATCATCACCGGAGGAAGTAAGGGAATAGGTGAAGGTGTAATTAATACTTATGTAGATAATGGATTTTCGGTATACGCCGTTGCACGAACTATTAACCCCGATTTAAGCAAGCGAGGTGTGGTACAAATAACATTTGACTTAACTAAAGTGGATCAAATAGAAAATGTATTTGAGCATATTTTTTCCTTAATTGGTGAAAATGAACCACAAAAAATTACGTTAATTAATAACGCTGGGACTTTAGGTCAGATTGGAAGTTTGAAAGATATTGATGCGGTAGATATTAGTAATACTTTTAACTTAAATACGATAGCGCCATTTATTTGTTCAAGTGCGTTTATTAATCTTACTAAAAGTTGGTCTGCATCCAAAACTATTATTAATATCACCTCTGGTGCTGCATTGAAGCCTTATTTTGGTTGGTCAGTATATTGTAGTAGTAAAGCTGCCATTAATATGTTAACCCAAACCATAGCATTGGAGCAGCAAGAAATTGAAAATGGCGTAAAAGCTTTGGCAATTGCACCTGGTGTGGTAGATACCGATATGCAAAAACAGATCAGGAGTAGCAATGAAGCTGATTTTAAAGATGTTCAGCGATTTGTTAATCTGAAAAATGAAGGTGGCTTAAATGACGTTTTAAACGTCGGGCAGCAAATTTTTGAAATGGATCATCGTAAAGATATTGCATCAGGTTCAGTACTGCGGGTGGAGGGAAAGAATTAATCAAAAACTTTTTTTCTATTTAACTGTTCTACGAATCAGCTAAATTAAATTTATATGAGAACACTTTGTATCGTAGTGCTGTTCCTATCGTTAATGGCCTGCAGGCAAAAAACGAGGGTAACTGGTGAAAAGCAATCTTCGGATAGTAGCGTGAATGGCGCTACAACAAGCCAAAATTGCTATACCTATGTTAAGGGTAAAGACACAGCCATGTTAACCTTGCTTACTACAGGTAAAGTTTCGACCGGAGAGCTTGAATATAAGTGGTTCGAAAAAGATAGAAATAAAGGAATGATAGAAGGAGAAATGTATGGCGATACTTTAGTGGCTTCTTACACCTTTAATTCTGAAGGTCAACAATCCGTACGTTAGGTAGCATTTTTGAAAAAAGGCGACCAACTTTTAGAAGGTACAGGAGATGTTGCTGACATGAATGGCAAAGTTCAATTCAAAGATCTTTCGAAATTGAGCTTTGGTAAGTCGGTAGTGTTTCAAAAAGTGGCTTGTAAATAGCAACTCGTACGCTAGTACTGCTCGAATTTTTCCCAGAAGCCATCTTTAGGAAGTTTGGCAAATATCTTTATTGGCTCTTTTTTAACGGGATGTACGAACTCTAACTGACGGGCATGTAAACAAATGCTTCCTTTTTTACTGCCACGGGGATAACCGTATTTATTGTCGCCAACAATAGGGCAGCCCATGGTTGAAAGCTGCACCCTGATTTGGTGGGAGCGACCAGTTAGTGGATTTACTCTAAGCAAGTAGTAGCCATCTAATTCAGCGATTAACTGATAGTCGAGTTCGCAATACTGGCTTCCTTTTGCTTCGTAATCGTAAGATTTTACTACGTTTTTCTTAGGGTCTTTGATGAGCCAATTGATGAGCTTTCCCTGTGGTTTTACTGGTTTTTTCCTAACCACAGCAAAATAGGTCTTTTTGATTTCCCTGTTTTTGAAAATGGCGTTCATTCGGTCTAACGCTTTGCTGGTTTTAGCAAACAGTATGAGTCCGCTTACTGGGCGATCAAGACGGTGGGGCACACCTAAAAATGCAGCACCGGATTTATTGTATTTTTTTGCCAAAAACTCCCTCACCATTTCATCCAAAGGCATGTCTCCAGTTTCGTCAACTTGTACTACATCACCCGCTCTCTTATTGATAGCAATAAGGTGGTTGTCTTCGTAAAGTACGTCTGCTTCGGTAATGGCCATGTTAATTGTTAAATCGTTAAAATAGTGAAACGTGCTTGGTGCTTGTTTTGATGTATTGGTTTTTGTAAGCTAAACCCGATTGTAGTGGATCCCGATTTTTCATCGGGAGAAACAAAAAGCGGGACTGATTTATCCGATTAGCATTGAAATTGCTTTCCAAAAAATCTTTGCGCTATGTTTTTTTATCCTTGTTCCATTAATATTGTTCTTTTTCGTTAGGGAAATCGTTGGCCTTTACATCTGCAATATAAGATTGTGCTGCACCTTTAATTCCTTCATACAAATCTAAATATTGGCGCAGAAAACGTGGTTTAAAGCCTTTGGTGAGGCCAATCATGTCGTTAACCACGAGCACTTGTCCATCGCAATTAGGGCCGGCACCAATACCAATGGTTGGAATTTGTAGACTTTCTGTTACTTCCTTAGCAAGCTTGGCAGGGATTTTTTCTAATACTACGGCGAAACATCCTGCTTCTTGCAATGCCAAAACATCAGTTTTAAGTTTATTAGCTTCTGCTTCGTCCTTTGCTCTAACGGTGTAAGTTCCAAATTTGTAAATGGATTGCGGAGTTAAGCCCAAATGTCCCATTACCGGAATGCCTGCAGTGATAATCCGCTGTATAGACTCAACAATTTCAACGCCACCTTCCAGCTTAACGCCATGGGCGCCGCTTTCTTTCATAATGCGGATGGCAGAATTTAAAGCTTCTTTGGAATTTCCTTGGTACGATCCGAAAGGTAAATCGACTACGACAAAGGCACGATTAGCTCCGCGTACGACCGATTGGGCATGGTAAATCATTTGATCCAAAGTGATGGGCAATGTGGTTTCGTGTCCAGCCATTACATTGGAGGCCGAATCGCCCACTAATAAAACATCAAGACCTGCATCATCCAAAATGGTAGCCATAGAATAATCATAGGCTGTTAGCATCGCAATTTTCTCGTTGCGCTGCTTCATTTCTTGCAGGGTATTGGTGGTAATGCGCTTAATTTCTTTGTTGACCGACATGCTTTCTGTTTTGGTGTGTACAAAATTAGGGTTTATTTTTTAAAAGTGGGCAGTGGATAGGGGATAGGGGTTAGGGACTAGGTATTAGTGGTTAGGGATTAGGTATTAGTGGTCAGTTAACAGGTGTCAGGGATCAGTTGTTAGGAACTAGGAGTTAGGTGACGACCAATGAACTAATGACCAATAAACAATGACCAGTGAACTAATGACCAATGAACCAATGACCAATGAACAATAACCAATTACTAATAATCAATGGCCAGTGAACTAATGACCAATGAACCAATGAACCAATGAACAAACAACCAACAATCTATTTTTTTAAAAAAATCTTAAAATTAACGGTTTTAAACACCTATCTTTGTACTCCGAAATGAGAGAGTTCAATCATACGGTTTTAACATCCTTCAAAAGCGGTTTTCCCGTTAAAAGCTCCCATTGTTTTTTATCATTTTTCATCCCCAATTTTTATTGTAATTTAAATGACTAACTACACTAAGTTACCAGCTATTTTGTTATTGGCCGATGGCACCGTTTTTTACGGCAAGGCTGCTGGAAAAATAGGAACTACTACTGGTGAAATTTGTTTCAACACAGGTATGACTGGTTATCAGGAGGTATTTACCGATCCTTCTTATTTCGGCCAAATTATGGTGACTACCAATGCGCATATTGGCAATTACGGTATGCACCGAGACGAAATAGAATCAGGTGGAATTAAAATTGCCGGATTGGTCTGCAAAAATTACAATGTAAATTATTCAAGGAAAGAAGCTACCGAATCGATCCAAGATAATTTTCAAAATGAGAACATTGTTGGTATTTGCGATATCGATACTCGTGCTTTAGTACGCCATATCCGTAACAAAGGTGCAATGAATGCCATCATTTCATCTGAAATTACAGATTTGCAGCAATTGAGGAAGAAATTGGAAGAAGTGCCACCAATGGATGGTTTGGAATTATCTTCTGTGGTTTCTACTAAAGAGCCATATTACTACGGTAATCCAGAAGCGCCAATTAAAGTAGCAGCATTAGACTTAGGAATTAAAAAGAACATCCTTCGTAATTTTGACGACAGAGAACTTTATATCAAAGTGTTCCCAGCTAAAACTACCTTTGAGGAAATGAATGCTTGGGGTGCTGATGGTTACTTTATCTCTAACGGCCCTGGTGATCCATCGGCTATGCCTTACGCTATTGAAACTGTAAAAGCAGTATTGGAAGCTGATAAGCCATTGTTTGGTATTTGCTTAGGCCACCAATTATTAGCAGAAGCTAATGGAATTGGAACTATGAAAATGTTCAATGGTCACCGCGGATTGAACCACCCTGTAAAAAACATCATTAAAAACCACTGCGAGGTAACTTCGCAAAACCATGGTTTTGGTGTGATACCAGAAGAAGTAAAGGCTTCGGATAAGGTTGAAATTACTCACGTTAACTTAAATGATGATTCTATCGAAGGTATCCGTGTGAAAGGCAAAAAAGCGTTTTCAGTTCAGTATCACCCGGAAAGTTCACCTGGCCCACATGATTCACGTTATCTTTTTGATGATTTTATCAGCATGATTAAAGGTGATTTAGTTTGGTAGTTTAAGTAAAAATTAAAAATTCAAAAGTCAAAAATTGGCTTTAAGAAATAAAACGGAGGATGTTTGTGTTAGCAGGCATCCTTTTTGGTTTGCATGGGTTAGGTATTAGTGGTTAGGTATTAGTAGTTAGGGATTAGGGTTTAGGGTTTAGGGTTTAGGTATTAGTGGCTAGGGATTAGGGGTCAGAAATCAGTGTTCAGGTATCAGTGATTAGGGGTTGGTAGTTAATTGGTGGCCTGTAGTCAATTCAACAATTAACCAGTTAACCGATTAAACAGTTAACCAACAACTAAACAACCAACCAACCAAACAACCATCACATTCATCATTTCATCTTCATAATTATTCCATTTATCCTAAAAGCGTTTACAATTCTTTTAAAGCTTCTTACATTTATATCAAATGACAGATAGAAAAGCAATCATTAGCGTACAAAATTTAGTTAAACACTATGGCGATTTTAAGGCCGTTCAAGGCTTATCGTTTGAGGTTTACGAAAATGAAATATTTGGACTGCTTGGTCCGAATGGCGCCGGAAAAACCACCACTCTAGAAATTATTGAAACCCTACGTGAAAAAACTAGCGGACAGGTTTTGGTAAATGGTTTAAACGTAGAAACAGATGCAAATGCCATCAAGCAAATTATTGGGGTGCAGTTGCAGGCCGCAGGTTATTACCCCAACCTCAATTTGCTGGAGTTGTTGAAGCTATTTTCTGGCTTGTACGGCGTAGATGTATCACCAATTGAAATGCTGGCTAAAGTAAATTTGCAGGACAAGGCAAAAGCGAAGTATAAAGAGTTGTCCGGCGGACAAAAACAACGCTTTTCTATTGCAACTACGTTAATTAATTCGCCAAAAATTATTTTTTTGGATGAACCTACAACAGGCCTTGATCCTCAAGCTCGCCGTAATTTGTGGGACTTAATCACTGAAATCAGAAATAATGGTACTACGGTTGTCATCACCACGCACTATATGGACGAAGCCGAACAGCTATGTGATAGGGTCGCTTTTGTAGAAGCTGGAAAAATCATCGCTTTAGACACACCAGATCAGTTGATAGATAATTTGATTGCAAGTGGATTTGAGCGTAAAAAAGAGGTGAAAGCAGCCAATTTGGAAGATGTGTTCATCAACCTGACAGGTAAGGAGTGGAGAGAGTAATCAAGTTAAGAGTAGAAAGTTAAAAGTATAAAGTCAAGCCAAACAAAAGACAATGTCAAAAACTTACAATCATACCAAAGCCACTTTGGCGCTAGCAAAGGCAAGTTTCAGGTCAATTACCCGGAGCCCTTCCGCGGTAATCTTTACCCTAGCTTTTCCATTAATCTTTATCGTTGTTTTCGGATTTATTGGCGGAGGCGGAGTTAAGCTCGATGTCGCTGTGCTGCCAGGTTCTGATTTGCAAAATCCTATCATTGCAGCGCTTGAAAAAACTGGAGTGGTGCGTTTAACCAAGAACGATACCCAACAAAATATCGACAAAAGCTTAGAAAAAGGAGCTTATGATGCAGTAATTAGCATCGAAAAAAATCCAAACGGATTGCCCGCCTATTACACCAATGTGAAGTATACCTCGGCATCGCTAACTAACGGCAATGTATTAAAATCAGTGTTGAACGATGTGGTAGGGAAGCTCAACACCGTAAACCAAAAACCAACCGTAACCGAAGTTCGTGCTACAACCGTTACAGGCAGGGAGTACCGCACCATCGATTTTATTTTGCCAGGCCAGCTCGGTTTTTCGTTGCTTAGTACCGGCGTTTTTGGTACGGCGTTTATTTTCTTCGCCCTGCGACAAAATTTGGTGATCAAACGTTTTTTTGCTACACCTGTAAGGCGTTCGAGTATTGTGCTTGGCGAAGCTATTGCCCGTATAGGTTTTGCTTTGTTGGGTGCACTGTTTATTATCATTATTGGTCATTTTGCCTTTAATTTTACGTTAATCAATGGGGCTGTTACCGTAATTAACATGCTGGTTTTAGCGCTCATAGGTGTAGTGGTATTCATGGGTTTTGGGTTTGTGGTTTCTGGCTTGGCCAAAAGCGAAAGTACCATTCCACCAATTTCCAATATCATTACCTTGCCTCAGTTTCTGCTTTCAGGCACGTTTTTCTCTATTAATGCCTTTCCAAGTTGGTTGCAGCCTATTAGCAGGGCTTTGCCTTTAACTTATTTGAATGATGCCATGCGTAAGGTGGCTTTCGAAGGCGCAGGTTTATGGGATGTAAAGCAGCAAATCCTGATTATGTTGGTTTGGGGTGTTGGCATCTATGCCGTGGCAGTAAAAACATTTAAATGGGAGTAGTGTGATTAGAAGCGCAGTGTCCCTGCCTCTTCTGAAACTTTTGTCCCGCTTTTCACTACAAGTCCGCTTCCGATTTTTACATCGGAATGCGGGCTTTTCGTTTCAATCGGGGCTAAAAAACCAAATTCCTCCAATAAAACTAACATTGGGCTTATCGCATTTCAACACCGTTAACTGCTAAAAATGAAACGATTTTTCTGCGGAAGTTTGTTTGCTTTCCATACCTCGTCGCAAACAACATTAATTATTATTCGTTAGTTTAGCTGCACAGTAAATTTTATCGATATGCCAAAAATAGCAGTTATCTCCGCAAGCGTAAGAAAAGGACGCAAAAGTCACAGTGTAGCGCTTTACTTTCAACATTACTTAACTGAAAAGCAGCTTGCCGAAGTAGAAATTATTGATCTAGATGCCTACAACTTTCCAATTTTCGAAGAGCGTTTGCGTTTGATAGAAAATCCGACAGAGGATATGCTCCAACTGGCAGCCGCTATTACCAATGCAGATGGGATTATCATTGTAACACCGGAATATAACGGTGGCTATCCGGCCAGCTTAAAAAATGTAATTGATTTGCTTTACAGCGAGTGGAAACGCAAACCCATTGCCATTGCCACAGTTTCTGCAGGTGCATTTGGTGGCTCGCAAGTCATCACATCATTACAATTCAGCTTATGGAAAATTGGCGCTTTAACGGTGCCAACTATGTTTCCAGTGCCTACGGTAGAAAAAACCTTCAACGATGATGGTAGGCCAACTGATCCAGAAGCAATGGATAAAAAGGCTTCGGTGTTTGTTAACGAGCTGTTGTTTTGGATAGCTGCAAAGGCTTCGAAGGAAAGGTAGAGTAGCAATATGCAAGGAATACGGGCAGAAACAAAAAGTGAAATCGGGTAATAATCATTTAGCGGAAATTTATTTTAAAATCGATTTGCAAGGCATTTAAAATTACTTATCTTTGCAACCTCGTTTAGCTCTAGAGCTGCGGCGAGTAAAAAGGTGATACCACCATCGGGGTGTAGCGTAGCCCGGTATCGCGCCACATTTGGGATGTGGAGGTCGTAGGTTCGAATCCTGCCACCCCGACAAAAAATCTAAAACCCCCTGTAAATTGAAACTTACAGGGGATTTTTAGTTATAGCGCATTTATTATAGATATCGCAAAATGAAAGCGGCGAACCATCCGGCCCGCCGTCTTATCATCACTAACCTAAAATTTAAAATTCTACTACTTCTACGTCAATTATTTGATGTACGAAGCAATTTTTTGGTTTACATCTTCACCGCGTAAATCTTTAGCGATGATTTTTCCACTAGGATCTAATAAGAAATTTTGGGGAATCGCCGTAATGCCAAAGCGGACAGCCACTTCGGTTTGGAAACCTTTCACATCGCTAACCTGCGTCCAAGGCAATTTGTCTGCTTCTACTGCTTTTAGCCAAGGTTCTTTTTTGTCATCTAATGAAACACCTACAATTTCGAAGTTCTTGTTTTTTAGTTCATTATATGCCTTTAAAAGATGCGGATTTTCTGCTCTGCAAGGCACACACCAGCTAGCCCAAAAATCTACCAATACATATTTGCCCTTTAAGGATGATAACTTGAATTCGTTGCCTTTGGTGTCAGGCAATGTGAAATCAACTGTTTTACCGATGGCTATTTGTTTAGCTTTATTATATTTCTCAGTTATTTTTTTACCAGTAAAGCTAGCAAGCACCTTTGGGGTCAATATCTTATAATACGGATCAAACTTTTCTACATCAATTACCGTCATTTTATTTTCGTGAATTAAATCGGCAGTTACATAAGAATTTGGATGGCTAAAAATAAACGAATCTAAAATGGATTCAATTTTGGCATGTAGTGGTCTGGCTTCGGCTTGTATCTCTTTTATTTTAACCGTATCCTTCACCTTTGCATAATAAACCTTTGCAAACCTTTCGCTAATGGCTTTAAACTGCGCTAGCTTTTCTTGTGTTAGTGCGGTATATTCCAAAAAATCTGTTTGAGCTTGTGTACCTGTAATTTTCGCATTTTTCAAGCTGTCTGTGCCCAGCACTTTATATTTGCCAATTTCCAGGTAAAACTCTTTGTAATCTGCTTGCTGGCGTAGCTTGGCGGTATCTTTTTTAAGTGGTACAATTGAAAGATAGGCTCGGTTACCAAAGGCAGTTTCGCCCTTAAAGCTAAATTTCCCATTGATGATATTGGCGGTATCTTTTTGCTCTTTACCTTTAGGGTTTTTAAAGCTTAGCACAACCGCTTTATCATTTGCTAATTTTGGAAGGCTGCCTGTTATTTCAAACTTATCTTGAGCATTGGCTGTAAAAGTCGACGCTAATAATGTGGCTAAAATTATTTTTTTCATGTGTGTTTTTAATTTTCTAAAATGAGCTACTATTTGATGTATTTTTTCAATAGTTCAGTAAGGTTTTCTCCCCTTAAATTTTTGGCTACAATAACCCCGTTTGGATCTACCAAGATGTTCTGCGGTACTGAGTTGATGCCATACATCAAAGCCACTTCGTTTTTCCAATATTTCAAATCACTCACATGAATCCAAGGCATGCCATCCGTTTCAATAGCGGCAAGCCATTGCTCTTTTCCAGCATCAAGAGAAACACTTACAATCTCAAATTTATCACCCTTAAGTGCGTTGTAAGCCTTAACTACATTAGGGTTTTCTGCCCTGCAAGGCACACACCAACTCGCCCAAAAATCAACTAACACGTATTTACCGCGTAGCGAAGAAAGTTTGAAAGGTTTGCCATTTTGATCGTTTTGCGTGAAATCCGTCGCTTTTGCACCTTCTTGTCGGCGTTTACCTATTTCAATTTTCTCCATGGTACGTTTACCCAATGGAGAGTTTTTCAACTGCGCCGAGAAGCGATGGAACATGGGTTCAACCTCACTTGCTACAAATTTGCTATCCAGCACGTAGTAATTATAGGCCAATAAACCAGCGTAAGAGTTTAGGTGAGTTTCGGCAAAAGTTGTATTGATCTTTTTGATCTCTGCTACTAGCGTAGAAATGGAATCGCCAGCTTTTTTGCGCTGCTCCAAAGCAAACTCATATTCGCCATCCTTATTTTTTTTGCCGTATTTGTTCTGCAGAGCGATAATTTTATTAGTCAGTGGCCTAACTGTTGCTTCTCGTTCTTTGTTTTCATCCTCTGCTTTTGAACCGGTCACTGTAGCATTGGCAATAGCATCTTTTCCAGTCAAAGTAACATTAGAATTTTCGAGAATAAAACCAATGTAATCACGGCTTGCTGAAGCTTGTTTAACATCTACTGGTCTAACCGCTACAATGACGTTTTGAGGTTCATCTAAGCTGCCTTTAAACGTAAAGCTTCCATTTTTAATTGCTGTCGAATCTGTCTCTTTCCAACTGCCATTTTTTATAAAGGCAATGTAGGCTTTAGCAGGCGTTTTTAGTTCTGTTAATTTACCGGTAAGGGTGTATGATTGCTGTGCTGCTGCGAAAAACGGCAGCAACAGCACTGTAAATATTAATTTTTTCATTTGTGTGTTTCTTTTATATAAGTTGTAATCAGCTATTAATTTCTCAGTAAAATGCCACCTACAAAAGCGATACTAAATGTAGCTGTTCCAGAGATGTACGGTGTGGAAGCCAATACGGTAAAGCGTACGTATCTTCCGGTTACCAAGGCAGGGAAGTTGATGGTATGTTTTTTTGCTGCATTGTTAACATCAATGGCGTAAGTACCTCTGTCTGTCCAAGTGGTACCATTTGAGCTGGTTTCTACTTTAGCGGAAGTAGTGTAACCACCCATAGCTGGCGTTACCGCAGTTGGGAAAAAGTAGTCTAATCCCGAAAAGCTAAATTCACGTCCATAATCTACACTTACCCATTGCGGTAAGGTAACGGTAGTGGCACTTGCCCAATAAGTTCCACCTGTATTGGCGTCTATCGCTCTACTTGCAACATTAGTTCCCGATGTAGAAGAGGCTGTAGCGGTAGGGGTGTAGCCAGTGTGGTCTATATAAAGCGCATCTCCGGTATTAAATACGTAATAGATAATTTTCCTCGTTACTGGATCTTGAATTTTTCCGTCTACGGCTGCAATAGTTAAAGGCAGTACATAAGTACTTCGGGGTCTCAAAGCAGTTTGAAAGCCTAAGTTAAGCACTGCTGCTTCCGAAACGTTGCTTCCTGCTGGAATGGCTACTGTTGGCTTGTAGTACAAATAAGTGTTTGTTGGGAGCAACAGTGCAGTGCTTCCGTATTTTAGTCTATAATCTAAAATTTTAGTGGTATCGGTTGCAAAAGTTACGTAATGTACATCGGCAGAGGCGCTTCCTTGCAAAGCGGCTTTCATTTCCATGCTCAGCAGCGAAACGTTTTTAATGTCTAATGATCTGGTTACTACATCAGTCGTAGCTGGTAAATCAAAAGATACACGACCTTCTGCTAAAGTTTCACGACCAGCGTTGTCTTTTTTGCATGCCATAAGCAATAATACTACCGAGCATATTGCCAATATATTTAATTGATATGTCTTCATCTCTTAATGTTTTTGTTATGGATTTTGTGCCATGTCTGGGTTAAAGGCTAATACTTGTACAGGCACTTGTAAGGTGTATCTGGTGCTATGTGGTTCTAACCTGGCAACTACATTGTTTTGCGCATTAGTTCTAACCACTTCTGGCATTCTGTTTTCCATGTCCAACCTGCGCATATCAAACCAGCGTAAACCATGGAAAGGCAATTCGCGTCTTCGCTCTGCTAGTATTTCAGTCAATACCAAATTTTGATCGGCAGCGTTGAAATCTCTGCTAGCTAGAGGTGTGCCGGTAAGCCTATTTCTACGAACTTCGTTTAAATGGCTCAGTGCATTACCTATATTATTGGCTCTGGCTGCAGCTTCTGCCGCAATTAAATGCATTTCTTGCACAGTGGTGCCAGAGTTGGTCAACTGAAAAGCTGGCGTAACGGCTGCGGCGTAAAACAAAGTTCCTCCTCTTGCCGTACTTGCCCAATTGTAATACAAAACGGTGCGTCTGGCATCATTTGTAGCAAACGTGTTTTTCAACTCGATAGTTAACGGCATACCTGCGGCTACAGAAGAACGGCCATAAATAGCGTCTGCGTGCGACACCACATTGGTAGTGGTAGGAAAGGTAGCCGAATTGGTATAGTCTATCATTACAGCCCTAGTATTATTCAAGGCTAGCTCAGCGTAGCGCAACGCTTCCGCATATTCGCGTCTATACAGATAAACACGAGCTAGTACGCTGTAGGCGGCTCCTTTAGAACCTCTAAATCTTGCATTGCTGTTGTTTTCTGGCAGATTTGGAATTGCAGCGTTGATATCATCAATGATGTGCTTATAGATTTCTGCCACCGTGCTTCTCGCTGGAGATTTTTTGCTAACATCATCAGAAGTTACAAAAGGAACAGCCAAATCGGTTGCGGCTGTAGTGGCGTCGTATGGCTTTCCATATTCATTAACCAAATAGAAGTAAGCATTTGCTCTGCCTAGTAAAGCTTCTGCTTTTAAGGTTTTTTTCTGCGACTCAGTACCACCTTCAGCGGCATCAATACCTAATAAAACAGTATTAAATAAACTAATTCTTCTGTAATGTTCTCCCCATAAATAAGTTGGCGAGCTTACGTCATTTGTAAACTGCGGAGCCCAGGTATATACAAATTCGGCAAAAGTTGTGGGCGGATTATTAATCGATACGATATCGATGTTGTCCGTCATGTAGTTTAATATATTATCACCATTGAAGTCTGAGGTAAGTACAGTATTGTTTAACCAGAGGTCAAAATCGTCGGTTGTTTTTAGTAATTGCTTGCCTTTAGGCTCAACGTCTAGATATTTATCGCAACCGCTAAAAACCAAACAGCAAAGTAGAAGTTGTGCAGCTATATATTTAAATTTTCTCATCGGTTTAAAGATTAAAAGTTAGTGAATAAACCTAGTGTGTAAGTAGGCGTTACATATGATTTGGCATAGTTTCCAGCGCCCATGCTAAAGTTGTATCTGTTAAAACCTACGGTGTAAAGATTTGAAGCTTGGGCTTTAAGTTCGAAGTTTTTAAAGCCTGCTTTTTTAATAAAGTTCAGGTTGTTAAATCGGTAAGATACAGTTACATCACCAAGTGTTAGGTAGTCGCCATGAACTACGTAATTGTCATTATATCTGTAGGCAATGCCCGGCGCAAAGCTGTTCAGGTCAACTAAATTTGGGATGTCGGTGTTCAGCTCATCACCAGGCGCTCTCCAAAAATTGTTAGAGCCAACTAATGGCCTATTTTCGGCTGGCGTAGGTCTAGGTACTCTTACCTTAAATCCCCCATAGTAATTAATCATGGCAAAGAAGTAGAAATTGCCTACATCAATCCGGTTACTCAAACCTGCGTTAATGCTTGGAATAGCGGTTCCTGAGTATTGAACCAAGCCAGAGTCTTTATTAGACATGGCAATTACCAGCGGATTGGTAGATGAACTGGTGTTCACCACAAACTGGTTTCCATTTTGATCTACAATGATTGGATGCCCTTCGTTGTTAAGCCCTACGGTGTTGTACGAAAACATAGCTCCTACAGGATAGCCACTAACGTAACCCAATACATCTAAAACTTGCGGATTGTACTGCCCCGTACGATAAACATCTAATACTTTACTGCCGTTTTTGGCCAAAACTAATCCCGTATTCCAGTTGAAATTTCTGTTCGATATCCAATCTGCTTTAAGGCTAAACTCTATACCATTGTTTCTAATGGTGGCATAATTGATCAAAGCTCTACTAGCGCCAGATAAAGGGTCTGAGGCTCCCAACGTTGGATCAACGGTAGAATTTCCCATAATGTCAGTGGTCTTTTTCGTGTAATAATCTACACTACCAGAGATATTTTTGAAGATATTAAAATCTAAACCAAGGTTAAAGTTTTCTGTTTGTTCCCAACGTAAACTGCTATTGGCATTAGATGATAAAATAAGTGAGTTTAGCGTTGGTGTATTAGACTGGTTTAACTGCGACTGTGCAATCACTTGTGGCAAGGATAATTTAGCTACATTTCCGTTGAAGCCGTAAGCACTACGAAGCTTTAAATTATGTAACCAATTGATGTTTTTCATGAAATCTTCTTTATGAATATTCCATGCCGCACCTAAAGACCATAATGGCTTGTACTTGTACTTTGGATCGGTACCAAACAGGTTCGACTGGTCTATACGGATACTTCCAGATAAAGAGTAGGTGTCTTTAAAGGAGTAAACGATATTGGAGAATGCCGATAGAAAGCGATCGTCGCTATAGGTTTGGTTAAAAAAGTTACTGAATGAGCCTAAGGTATTCGACGTTACCAAAGTACCACGTACGGCAGATGATCCACTAAAAATAGAGGCCAAATCAATAGGTTGTTGCAATAAACTTTGGTCATTATAGGCAAAGTAAGAAGCCAAATTGCCTTTGTTTAATACATTTCTCATTTCTGCACCGATAATGCCGTTGACAGAGTGGTTGCCAATTCGCTTATCGTAATTCAATTGGGTACGTGCCGTATAGCTTGTTGAGTTAGAATTACGCTGACGAAGGAAATCCCCATCAGGAATATTTCTTTTAAAGGCTAGTGTAGGCTGGGCTGCCGTAGGAGTAACGGTATAGTTGTTTACCCAAGCATTTACTTCCGATGAACCTTGGCGAGCCAAATGTCTAGATTCCGAGCTCGAATTTTCATACACCCCACCAAACAATAAATTAAAGCCTTTTCCAAGGGTATAATTGAAATTGGCAATTGTTTTATAGTTCATGGTGCGTGTTTTGTCGCTAATCAAGTTGGCGTCTACCAAAGGATAATAGTTTTGATCTAGTAGGCCTTGCGATAGGAGTACATTGTTATAAACGGGAGCGAAACTCTGCGAAATAATCGCCGCTGGATTTCCGTTGACATCCTCAAAACGTTCAAAAGGCGCAATTAATGAGATATCAGGCACTGGAGCTCTATTAGAACGTTGTTCCTGATATTCTGTAGTTAACTCAAGCTTTAATCTTTTGGCTAATTTAAGTGTAGTTCTGCCGGTAAGTAATAAGCGATTGTTGTTGTTTAATATCTGATTATTCCTATTGCCGGTATAATTCGCAGTGATATAGTAAAGTGCGTCTGGCGTACCTCCAGAAACATTTAAGGTATGTGTTTGTGTAGCGGCCGTCCTTAAAAACAGTCTACTATAGTCTTCGAGGTTATCATAATTGGCCAGTGCCGCAAAAGAACTTTCTGCTTGTGCCGATGAAATGATACCTGCCGCTTGCTGAGCCAAGATATAAAAAGGAATAGAACGGCGTACGTTGCCTCCTGTGGTAGTATTAGGTGCAAATAATTGTCCCCAGCTATTTGGAGTAACAATAAGGGATTGTCTTTCACGTAAATAGTTTGCATTAATGGCTGATGCTTGTGGATCCCATCTGTAGCGACTGTAATTTTCTTCTGGCGTTAAACTTAAGGTAGTTCTAAAATTAAACTGCGCCGCTCCTGGTTCTGCCTGTTTTCTTTCGATAATAATTACTCCGTTTGAAGCTCTTACACCATAAACTGTTGCCGCTGCCGCATCCTTTAAAATGGTTACCGATTTAATCTCGTTCGGGTCAATCATTTCCAGGGTCAATTCTGTCGGGTAGCCATCTACCACTATTAACGGACTTTGATTGGCCGACATGGTAGAGATACCGCGAATATTAAACAGTGGTCTTGAAGATTGGGTGCCATCTGGAGAAGTGCTGGTAAAATTCACCGTATTGTTAATCATTAAACCAGGCAATCGGTTAACTAAACCATCTAAAAAGTTGCTGCTTACTCTCGATTCGTATTCTTTAGTGCTAATTTGCGCAATAGAACCTGTGCTTTGTTCAGGCTTTATTTTTTGGTAACCTGTGTTTACTGTAACACCAATTTCTTTCAATTCACCTATGTCAACACTTAACGAAATAGTGCCTAAGTTTTTAGCAGCTTTTATTTCGAAAGTTTTGTAGCCGGTATACCTAACTACAATAGTGGCGTTTTCATCTACATTTGATAAAGTAAAAGATCCGTCTTCTCCAGTAGTAACTCCTTTAGAGGTATTTTTTACAAATACAGATGCACCCGCTAAAGGTTTATTGGTAAACGAGTCAACCACCTTTCCAGTTACATCAATCGCCAAAATGTTTTCTACTATTCGTTCAAAAATCGATTTAGGCTTGTGCTTAATTACAATACTTTTATTTTCTATTACGAAGGTTGTTTCGCTACCGCTTAGTAATGTTTCCATTACTTTTTCTAAAGGCGTATCTACAAAGTTGGCATTAATCTTCGCAGAAGTGTTGAAGTGCGTACTTTCTACCAACACATTATAGTTGGTTTGCTTTTTAATTTCTCTCAAAACTTTCTCAATAGTTACGGGAGATTGCACTAGGTTAAGTTTTTGGGCAAAGCTTGCGGCATTAACCTGTAATAGCGAAATCATTAATATGAAAGTGGTTAGTTTCATCATCAATAGTATTTTCGAGAGCTTGCCCTTGGGCGTTAGAGGAAAAAATGTAGTTTGTTTATGCATAGTTTGTCCATTGGTTGTTCAGATCACGTGAGCCTTTGGCACAATTACGCATATGTAATTGCTTAACTAAGCGATATTTGCTAAGTTTGACGTGTCTGTTGTGGCCCTTGTACCATTGCTAAATTTCGTACAAAGGCCAATAAATAATTCTTATCAGATAATTCTACAGATAAAGGGCTCCGATTGCACTCGGAGTCCCTTTTTTTTATAGTTTGATGGTGTTGTTAGTTTCCTCAGGGAATATCTTTTAGGTCTTTTTTCATTTGTTTGTTTAGGTTAGTGGTTGTTGATTTTTATAATTAATTTTTTGAACTCACGATCACCTGACGCCCCTTGATTTCGAAAGTAGCGACGTCGGTTTTTTGTATGATTTTTAAGAGTTCCGAAATGTTTTTGTAGCGACTGATTGAGCCAAAAAATGTTTTATTCTTCATCGCATCATCTTTATAGATCACGTCAACATCGTACCATTTCGAAACCCGATTTAAAATAGTTGATAAGGTTTCGTTGTTGAACATGAAATATCCATTTTTCCAAGCTACCACGTCATCGGTTTCTACTGTTTTAATTTCCAATTGGTCAGTTGAAAGCGTAGCCTGCTGGCCCGGAGATAATGTTGCGCTTCGTTGGTTATTGGTATTGGTGATGTTCACACTTCCTTCCAATAAAGTGGTTGCGGTGTGAGGTTCATCAGTGTAGGCGTTAATATTGAATGTTGTGCCCAGTACTTTTACCAGCTGTTGGTTGCTGGCTACAATAAATGGTTGTAGTTTGTTCTTGGTCACTTCAAAATAACCTTCGCCAGTTAGTGTTACTTTCCTTTCTTTAGCACCTTTAAAATTGGTTGGGAAATTCAGCGAAGATTGCGAATTAAGAAAAACCAATGTCCCATCTGGTAAGAGTACTTCTGTTTGTTCGCCACGTGTTGTGGTAAGCGTGTTGAAAGTTAAAGCACTATTTTGGGTCTCAATTACCTGATAAATGAGCTGTCCTTTTTCATTTTTGAAAATTTTTACGCCTGCTTCATTAGCGATATCGCCACTTAAGGCATCATTTATCGCTATTTTTTTGCCATTTCCTAGGGTAAGCGTTGCACCGTTTTTACCAGGAGCTACGTCATTGGCAAAATAAATTTCCTCTGGTTCATTAAAATATTTTGTAAGGTAAATGCCGATACTTAAGATGCATAAAACGATGGCTGCGGCAGCCACAATGCGCAAAAGACTGATTTTTTTAGGTTTTGAGACAGAATGAATTTGATTTTTAATGCGATCTAACAATGCAGTTTGTCCTGCGAATTCAACAAGCTTTAAATCATCCTCATTAATGCTCATCCACTGATCATCGAGTAAACTTTCAAAAAAATCCGCACTGCCATGTTCGTTTAATAAATTGGTAAACTCTTCCCTTTCAAGTTCCGTAGCGGTACCATTTTGATAGGCTTTCAGTAAATGCGCAATTCTTTCTTTAGTCATATATTTCAGGCGTTTTTAGATGGCGAGTTTAACGCTCTTTTAACTATAGACACACTTAACCCTACCACCGAGGTAACGGGAAATGAAAAAAAGTTAAAATAATTTAAAAATGATGCAGATCACCATTAAATGACCGTGTTGCTTCAAATAATTTCGTAAAAATCGAAGCGCTAATTTCATATGAGTGGCAACCGTTGATGGCGCAAGGTTAAGTTGTTTGGCAGCCTCTTCGTATTTTAGCCCCTGCTGATGACAAAGCTTGTACACTTCTCGCTGCTGTGGTGGGAGCTCTGCGATCGCTTGAGCCAGTAATTTCTTCGTTTCCTGCAGCATTATGCGTTCTTCAGTATCATTGCTCTCCGCTTTCCAATAAGATTTTAGCTTTTCATTGGCCCTATTTTCAATTGCTTGGCGGCGTAATGCGTTAAGCGCAATATTTCTCGATAACACCCTGAGGTAAGATTCAAAATGATTAATTGCAGCAAGTGTGGTTCGGGTATTCCAAATTTTCAACATCACTTCTTGCACCACTTCTTCCGCAGCCATTTCATCTTTTAAAATATTGAAAGCGAAATAGTAAATTTTCTTAGAAAACCTGTAGTAGATCAGCTCAAATGCTCGCTCATCACCATCAGCGATTGCTAACAGGAGTTGGTTTTCTTCGGAAATTAAAGATTTATCGGCGGATTGCTGCATTATTTAACGAATATAGCAAAAACCGAAGTTAATTAACGTATGGTTCAATTCAGTTGATTCAATTCTTCACGTTTTAAGTGGCATAATTGCCTCCGATCGATCAAATTCCCACAATAACCGAGCTGTCAAGTATATCTGCTAAAACTTGGCATGCCAACGGGTATTTTACTTGCAAAATACGTGATTTAAATGCTGTGTAAAACCAACACTTTTTTTCGATGTTGTGATTGATGGAAAAGGATGGGGCCAAGGATTGATGGGAACCAAAGCCTCGTTCTTTTACCAATTTATAAAATCATCAGAAACATTAAATCATATAGCAATGGCAACAACAAATAGTTTACTGAACGAGCTCATTGAGCTTAATAACGACAGGGCATCAGGATTTGAGAAAGTACTAGCAGATATCAACGATGAAAACATTGACTTAAAGGAGATCTTTCAGGAATATGCTGCTCAAAGTAGAAGGTTTAGTCAGGAATTGACCGCCTTGGTAGCGGTTAGAGATGGCGATCCAGATACAGGAAATACGGTGGCCGGTACTTTGCACAGAGTTTGGATTGATGTTAAGGCACTTTTCGGTGGCACTGATAGAGCAAGCATTTTGTCTGAAGCTGAACGCGGTGAAGATGCCATTAAAAAAGCTTACCACACCACACTTACCGAAGGTGGTTTGATTGGAGAAGCTATGGATACTTTAGCGGCACAATCTAGGTCTATTGATAAAGCGCATGACACGATCAAGGCGCTAAGAGACATGGCCAAAGCAACAAGTTAACATCAACATTAATTGAAAAAATATGATGACGAATTATTTAATGCCTAATAAGTCGGGTGGTAAGGTAGCCGCAATAGCTGGCCTTGCTGCACTCGCAGGTGTAGCATTAATTTTTGCGATGCCTAAAACCAGAAAAGCCTGCGGACAGTGGCTTGGTGATACAATTGATCAGTTAAAGGATAAATTGGCGCAGCGTAAGAATGCCGATTGGGAACAAGATCTGCAAAAAGCCGAAGCGTTAAAAGGTCCCGTGAAAAGACGAAAAGATACTGCGAAAATTAACGTGCCATCCGCTGGAACTACCGCTTGGAAAGACGAATGGTCTAGCGAATAATTTATAAATTTTATGTGTTTGTGTGTAAGCCACCTCTTCCAAGGGGTGGTTTTTTTAGTTAGTATAAAATGAAATATCCTTTAGCAAAACTTCCCTTACTACTTTTACTTACCATTTCGAGCTTGTTTAGTTATGCTCAAGTAGCGGATTCTACGTCAAAAATACCTGATACTTTACTGTTTAAGATTAAGCAGGCACAATCTACTGTTACCGAAGTGAACTCAAGCAACAAGCAAGGCTATAATTTCGAAGTGATTGCGGCGGCTGTTGCAAAAATTAATACGGATGTGGCTGCGCTTAAACAAGGTTTAAAAGCCCGGGACATTGATACGAAGGCATTACAAAGTTATGAGCTGATTTTGAAAGATGCAGGAAACAAGCTGGAAAAGGTGAAGAATGCATTGATGAAGAGCAACGACAACCTTCAAAAAATGATGGAGAAAGTATTGGCGCTCAGCAACGATACAGTGTTGGTAGCCGATCAATCTCAGGATATAGATAAAGCACTTTACCGGAATCAACTTCAGGTGATAAAACTGAGGTTGCAAAATACGGGAGAAATTACTGGCGCCAATTTGGAACGTTCTGGAAAATTATTGGCGCAAGTTTCGGCAATAGATATTTTAATTAACGACCTAAAAACAGCAGTTGCCGACCGAATGCAGCAGCAGGGTAAAGTTGCGTTGGGTAGGGAGGTGCCTGTTTTATGGGAATCAACCTGGTTGGCAAATGAAAAGTCTAGTATTTGGGAACAGATAGAAAATTCTTACCTCGGCCAAAAGCAAATTATCCAATATTTCTTTTCTTCAACTTGGGATAAACGGATATTATTATGGTTGATGGCGCTTGTCTTTTTCGTTTGGGTGCATCGTAATGCTAGGCTTGCAAACAGGCCAGCGGTGAAACGAAAAATAGGAGAACTGAAGTTTACCGATCTGCATCCTTTCCCTTTTTTAGCCACTTTAATAGTTGCTTTAAATTTTTTGCCGCTTTTGGAGAATGATGCGCCATCAATTTACATCGAAATTATCCAAATGGTACTCCTTTTGGCAATTACCAAACATCTTTCTGGACTTTCAGCAACGCAATGGCGAGTTTGGATACAATTCATCGTGGCATATTTCATTCTAATCAGTGTAGCTACCGTCAGTAATCAAGGCATTGCATTTCGTTTGTTGCTTATTGGCCTACATCTATTTTTTATTTACCTGGGGTTACGGTTTTTTTCAAAATTACGATTGCAGCAGTTTCCCAAAAAGTATGTTAAGGCAGTATTTGCAGTAGGAATTTTCCTTAATGGATTAGCCATCCTGTTGAATGTATTTGGCAGGTTAAGTTTGTCGAAAGTTTTAGCATTGGCGGGCGTTGTTGGTTGGATACAGCTACTAGCGTTGGCAACTTTTATCCAAATATTATTAGATGCGCTTGAGCTCCAAATTAGAATCAGCGCTTGCAGCAAAGGAATATTTTCAAGAATTAACCACGGCAAAACTCGGGAGTCTGTTAAAAAAATCTTATGGTGGTTAGCTATTGTGGTTTGGAGCGTCGTGTTCTTAAATCACCTCAACTTAATGGATGTACTTTTTAACAGCTTGCAAAATGCGCTAAGTAAACCCCGAGCATTTGGAGCCGTTCACTTCTCCTTCGGGAATATTTTGTTCTTCATCTTCATCATCTACATCGCAAATAAAATACAAAAGAGTGTGCCTATTGTTTTCGGCGAGGGTACTTTGAGCTACGAGGGACAAGTAGAGCAAAAAAGTTCAAAAGTAGCACTAATCAGGTTGGTGATAATAATTGTTGCACTGCTTTTGGCATTAACTGCTTCAGGCTTACCTATGGATAGAGTTACTGTTGTATTAGGAGCGTTGGGCGTGGGAATTGGCTTAGGTATGCAAAATATCGTTAACAACTTTGTTTCAGGGGTGATTTTAATTTTTGAACGCCCATTTCGCATTGGCGATTTTGTGGAACTTGCCGATAAAAAAGGACGGGTGAAGGATATCGGTATTCGGTCCAGCAAACTACTTACCCAACAAGGCTCAGAAGTAATTATTCCCAATGGTGATCTGTTATCAGGAAGGTTGGTGAATTGGACATTAAGCCATGACTATGTTAAAACGGAATTGCTTTTTAAGGTGCCTGTTGAAACCAACTTGGATCAGTTAAAGCAGTTGATAGAAGAACAAATTGCAAAAACGCAACATCGCATGGATCACTTACCTCCCGAAATGCTGGTGAATACCATTGCTGCCGGTGCCATCGAAATTAAATTGTTGGCTTGGGTTGAAAATATTTATGCAGAGCCAATGTTTAAAAGTGAGCTGATGATAGGTTTGATCAAACGGCTTAACGAAGCGGAAATCAAGATTTTGTAAGTCAATGATAAAATAATGCGACGCTATTCATGTTAGTATGGTGAAGAGAAAATGAAAGTAAGATCAGAAGATAAAATCTGTAAAATCGAAACGTCAATGCCTGTTAAAAATGATGCTTGCAGCTATGCTAAAGATCGATTAATTATCTTCTGCTTCTTCTTTTTCGTGGTAAAGTAGTTTTAAAATCAGCATAGTAATATCCATAACTAACGAGAAGGAGTTGGTTATGATGATTGGCAAATCTTTAAGTAAGATACCATACCATATCCAAGCGCTATTGCCCAAGGCTAAAATGATAAACATAAATGGCGAAACATGTGCTACCTTTTTTGTTTTAAGCGCTTTAAATATTTGTGGCATTGCCGATATTGCCGTAAGTGCCCCGGCACCTATACCTATGATGAGTTTTATATCCATATGATTTGTACGTTTTAATAAAACAGCGCTAGCGTGCTATTGCTTTGCCATAAAGGCCGATTGGGTACTACATTCAGCGAAATAAGTATATGTACCTAAAAAGATGCTCTAAATACTTTTTCGGTCGAATCTCGGAGATTTTTTTGCTTTTAGTTTGTTATGTATTTAAAGCTGTAACCACAGTATTCTTTTTAAAAACTTAAAACTAAATATCATGGACTATCAAAATCAAAATGAACAAGAAAGAAACGAGCAGGGCACGTTTCAACAAAGAGAAAACCAAGGCCAACAACAAGGTAATGATCAAATGCCGACTTCAGCAGGTGGTAATCCCGATTACGAAAACCAAGGTGGGCAGCAATCTCAGCAAGGCCAACAAAACCAACACGACTGGCAAAACCAGGAGCTTCAAGGTAGTGGGCAAAACTGGGAGCAAAGCAATGAAAATGGAATAAGTGAAGATGCGCAATCAAGAATGCAAGATGATTCGCAAATGGATTCGCAGCCACAAATTGATGAAGAAGGAGAAACTAATCGTACGGGTTGGACTAGAGAAGAAGGTTTAAGCGATGATGAGCGTAGCAATGCAGAAGAAGAAGATTTAGATGGTCGACGTTCTGGCGATAGCTCTGTGCTATAAGTAAATTAGGTAACAGTAGGATCATCAAAGTCCTACTGTTACTTTTTCTTCCAAGTTAAAATAGCTTCCGATTTGGCCTTCAGTTTATAGCTAATGATCTCTTTTTGCTTGCTGTCAGGTGTTAACAGTAGCTGTTCTCTACCTTCTTTTAAATATAGTTCGAAAATGTAGGCGTTCTTTGTCGAATCAATAATTTGGAGCTTACATTCACCATTTCCATCTCCTCCGATTGCTACATAAATTTTGTTATTTCTTTTTGTAAAACGCTCTAAGGGGTAATCTATAAAAACCATGAAGTCTTCGCTTTTTACTTTGTAGTATTGCCTTGGAATAATCCCAAAGGATATTCCCGCACCGTACACTTCTTGTCCTACTTGTCCGGCTTGTTCCCAGCCATCTCTTAAATCTTCAAGCGCAATCCACAAGTTCGGATCAATTTCTCCAGTTTTAACTTCTGTAGACAACATTTCTTTAGGCAACATCGTCGCAAAATAGTAGGGAACTCTATTGATGGCATACTTCATAAATTCGGCAATCAGCATTCTCACCGCGGGTAATAACTCAATATCTTTGGCTTCCTGATAATAATTATACAGCGCAGCATAAACTTCCTGCTCTTCGTACGCTGCGGTGTAAGGCGCATCCTTTAGCGGAAAAATAGCAAAGAATGAAGGGAAATTTTTTCCATAGCCGTAGTTACTGTCCCAAAGTTGTACGTTGTTGAAAATGCTTGCCAAGCACATGTAGCTCAAGTCTAGGTATTTTTCTTTTTTGGTAAGCTTGTAAAGTTTAAGTAATGCTATCGCAGAAAAAGTGGTGTTGTTAGCTTGGTAGAAAACATCGAAGCCTTCGTCTTCTAATCTTTCTACGCTACGTTTTGCTTCGGTGAAGTATTTCCTTTCTCCAGTAATTTCCCAGAGTTTTAACATCAAATCCGCATAAGTTCCAGGTACATCTTTTTCGCCGCCTGCACCCTCTGCGGTTTCCGCTTTGAGGATATTCAACGTGTCCATCTCATAAAAAACTGGCCACTGGTAATTAAAAGTCCTGGCTACTTTCATGGCATACTCGATGGAGTCCATCAGTAACTTCGAGGCAATTTTTTCACCGCCTCTTGCGGTTAATCTGGCTAAATTCATCAACGGGTGATGCAGGTACCAAGCATCCATTACATTAGGTTTCTTCTGTTCCTCGGAATAGTCCAAGTTAGACTCTGCGTCAGGCAACCAGCGTACGATGGTCCCTAACTCAGGCTTGTAAAACGCTTCCAATCCATCTTTCAGTCTGTCCACAATTGGATGCGATGCCTCGCCCTTCCAATCAAGATACTCCATTACCGGCAGCAGCACAGCTAACTGTACCATAATTTCTGGTGGGGTTGCATAATCACTTAAATAAGCGGTTAAATAATGATGGCCACCCTGATAACTCCAACAACCTGGATGCAATTCCATATCCTTGATGCCATTTTCACCAATCGTAAGCCAGTCATGACTAATGGTTTCGGGTTTAGGTAGATGCTGGTAAATTGCAGCTAAGTTTACAAGGTAATTTTTGCAGATGGAAAGTTGATTTTTAGGTACTTGATCCTCGGTCAAAACAAATGCATCACTTAGCACGTAAGTTTGGTTTTTTTTCAGCGGTTGGTCGGGGGAAATCGGGATAGAAAATCCAATTTCTGGCCATTCGGCACCAATTAAACTTGCTCCGGAAGTTTTAGTTTGCTCAAAATACGCATTTAATGAAGTAAGGTTCTGAAAATAAAAGATGCCGCCAGTGTTGGGTTTATTTAGCGAAAAGTATAAAATTCCAGATCTATTGCCCACCTGTTGCGTATGTACTTTACCCGTGGATAAAAGTTTCCAATCGTTGGTGA
Organism: Pedobacter sp.; assembly: GCF_965249885.1. GTDB lineage: Bacteria > Bacteroidota > Bacteroidia > Sphingobacteriales > Sphingobacteriaceae > Pedobacter. The sequence goes on from NZ_OZ252254.1 coordinate 2,773,678, forward strand.
AGTTGAGTATATCCTTTGGAGAATAAGCAAATAGCAAATCTGCTGTTGGGGTAAATGTTGTGCTGTACCGAAATAGGGAGTCTTCAATGATTTTAATGCTAGTGATGTAGGTGCCAGCTGCTGTTTTAAGAGTTACCGTTGTTTTGTCGTCCTTGTGATCGAGCTTTGCTAAAGCTAAAGCATTGCCTTCATCATAAACTGCTCTAAAGCCTGTTTTTATCCCGTTTTTCCAAGTTTTTATTAACCATAATGAGTTATCGTTAGCATAAATATCCAGAACAATGTTGTGGTTTTTTATACTTTCAATGGGATTTAGCTTTGCTAAGTCTGTGGCCGTTTGTAGCGTTAATGCGGTATAGGGTTCCATTAAATCAACTGTTTCAAAGGTCTAATCTTTAAATCAACTATGGCACATCTTTTAGGCTGGCTTAGTACGTACAGCACACTTCTGGCCACATCCTCACTTAACAACATCTCTAATTTTTGTATTTTTTCGTCTTTTTCCTCCTGTGAGCTTTCTTGCATTGGTGTATCCACTGCGCCAGGCTCTATCAGCGTAACGCAAATGCCATCGTCATTAATTTCTTTTCTAAATGCTTCAGAAAATCCTTGAAGTGCTGATTTACTAGCTACATAAACTGAACTTCCTTCTTGCCTAGCTTCTGCACTCATTGAACCAATATTAATGATATGCCCATCATTTTGTTGCTGCATTAATTTTGCAGCGTAATTACAGCAAGCTAAGTAGGCCGTAATATTTGTTTTTACCAGATAATCCCAATCTTGAAAGTTACCTTCTAAAATGCTTCCGAATCCTAAGGCTGCATTGTTGATCAAAATATCTAATCCGCCCCAATTTTTGTGAATACTGTCAAACAGCTTATCGAGGGCTGCCGATTGCGTTACGTCTACACTCATTCCGTAAACTTCCAAATCTTCGTTTTCTCCTTTAATCTGCTCTAGGGCATGTTCTAGCTTATCTTCATCTCTGCCAATAATGTACAGCCTTAATCCGTGTTTGGCTAAAAGTTGGGCGGTTGCTAAACCTATGCCACTGGTTCCGCCAGTAATTAATGCTCTTTTTTGGGCAAGCTGCGTTAAATCAGGTAAAAAGTTGTTCATCGTTTCTTAAGTTAATCTGTATGTTCGTGATTTCTGGATTGACTAATTTTTAAAGGATACTCGCCTTTATCACCACTTATTTTTCGCATAATGTCCAACGCCAACCTTGCTTCGGCTAAATGATGTTCCAAATGCGGTAATTTGTTCGCAGCAAATTCTGCTAGTTTGGTATTGCTATCGGCTCGTCCCTGCGAGAAAAGTTTAACTGCGGTTTCATGCTCCTTCACCATTAGCTGCGCATAAAAAAGGTTTCGCTCAAATTCATCCAGTCCATCTAAATGATTAAGCGTTGCAAGTTTTTCCTTCGATAACTCTTGTGGCACATAAAGCTTGGCTTGTTTTGCAATGTTTTTTAATTCTCTTTCGGCCATTAAATGATCTTTCAGCATAATGGTAGCCAAGTTCTGAATGTCTCTATTTTCAGTGTGCTTAATCATGTGTGCACTGCTTTCTATTTCCATCATGGTACCCATGGCAGCTTCTATAGCAAATGCATTGCGGGTGCCAGTGGTTAAAGCTTTGTCTTTTGGTGTTTTAGCTATCTGCGTCAAATCATTTTGACTACAAGTGTCTTGGTTGCGTTGGCAGGAACTCAATGCTCCAACTAAGCAAATACATGCGATTAAAAGTCTCATCTGATTAAAATTTACTGTAATGGAAACAGGCCAGCGAGGCACTAGGTTGTTGGGTTTTTAAAAACGGGTATTGTTTACCCTTTCATCGACTTAATTACTCGTCCCCCGATGTAAACTACCTGTTTTGTTTTACGGTCGAACTTTTTCGGTTGCTATACGATTTAACATTAGCAATAAATACAATTCATGAATACAGCAGATGATTTTGGAAAACAATATATCCCCAAACAAAGGTTGGGCGAATATTTAGACGTAAAAGAAGAAAGAACATTTGCCACCGAAGCAGAAGCCGTGGATTTCTTCTTTATAGCAAGAAAACGATTGCTTGATGTAAATCATTGGGCTGAACTGGCAGGTACTGCCTTATCAACCTTTAAGCTTACCAATGGCTTCGGGAATATTGTGGAAAGAGATGCCGAGGTAGGGGATTATCTGCGTATTGATATCCCTGGGCCGGGTACTACCCTGGGAAAGGGTTACGATTGGGTCAAAATTGAAGAAATAGCAGAAGAAAGCGAAGCCGGGATGGATATGATCAGTTTAAGGGCGAGGCCAGCAAGCAATCCCCTTTCGGGAACTAATAACGAAACAGCACATTTTTTAACGGAACAAGCTACTTCAACTTTTCAAATTAAACGCATTGGGAAGCATATTTATGCCGAGGAGCATGGCAGAAACGAACAGGCTAACACATACACCACAAGAACGTTGGATAACTTACGCAACATGTTTGTGGGTTGGGCAGCAATGATGGGTTTTTCTTACCCGCAATGGAAAGCACTAGTTAAAGGTTTAATTGAAACTAAATGATATGAATATGAACACAAGAGATGGTAAAAGCAAATCACCATGGGAAAAGGCAGTACCATTTGTAGAGGAAAAAGAGGCTGAATTACCCAAGAAATATAATGTTTTAATCGTTGGAGCTGGCATTACCGGTGTAACTACTGCATTGATGCTCCAAAACCAAGGATTGGATTGCTTACTAATTGACACCAGTAATGTAGGTGCAGGAACTACAGGTGGCACCAGTGCGCACATCAACACTTTTTTGGATGCAACCTATCCAGAAATCGAACGTGATTTTAGCGAAGACGCAGCTAGCTTAGTGGCAAAAGCTACAAAGGAAGCCATTTTAATCATCAAAAATCATATCAGCGACTTAAAAATTGATGCCGATTTCGAAGAAAAAAAGGCTTACCTGTATGCCGAAGATGAAAAGCAGCAAAAACAGCTTAATGAGATTTATGAAGCCTCAAAACGGGCCAACGTAAGCGTAACACAGGTAGGCAAAGATGCGCCGCTGCCGATGGCTTTTTTAAGTGCTTTAATGTTTGATGGACAAGCACAATTTCATCCGATAAAATATATCAGTGGCTTATTAAAAGAGTTTTTGCAAAAAGGTGGCGATGTATTGGAATATACGGCGTTTAAATCTAGCAAAATGGAAAATGAATGCCACTTGGTGCAGTTAGGTGATTTGGAAATCTTCGCCGAACATTTAGTATACGCAACACATATTCCGCCTGGCATTAATTTATTCAATTTTTCCTGCGCACCTTACCGCAGTTATGTAGTAGGAGCTGAGCTAAAAACGGACAAATATCCTGATAGTCTCTGGTATGATATGCAGGAGCCTTATCATTATTGGCGAACGCATTTAATTGACGGAAAAAAGATCTTGTTAGTTGGCGGCGAAGATCATAAAACTGGACAGGGAAGTCCGGCTGAAGCTTTACAGAATTTAAGAGATTATGTCGGTCAATATGTTGAAGTAGATCAGTTTAGTTTCGAATGGTCTTCACAATATTATATTCCTGTTGATGGGCTGCCGTACATTGGAAAAATGCCAATGGCTGATGAAAATACTTGGGTGGCAACCGGTTTCAATGGAAACGGAATGATTTGGGGAACAATAAGTGCCAAAATGATCAGCGATTTGATTACTGGCCAACCTAATGATTATGAAGATTTACTCAGTCCCTCTAGAATTAAACCTATAGCTGGTTTTAAGGAGTTTGTAACGGAAAATGCAAATGTGGCTTGGCATTTTGTTGCAGATAGGTTTACTGCCGAGCAGCTTAATACTGTTGATGCATTGGCCCCAAACGAAGGTGTGGTTGTAGACAGTACTTCTGGAAAAGTGGCGGTTAGTAAATCAGCAAATGGACATATTAAAGCCATTAGTGCGGTTTGTACGCATGCAGGATGCATAGTGAAATTTAACAAGTTGGAGCAAAGTTGGGATTGTCCTTGTCACGGCGGAAGATATGATATTGATGGAAAAGTGATCACCGGTCCGCCAGTCAGAAATTTAAAGAAAGTAGATTGGTCAGCACTTAAATCTTAGGTTTCTCAAAACTTTTAAATTATAGCTAATCATTAAACAAATGTTGATGATGGCAAAAGGCGAGTATTTATTCGCCTTAATTTTTATCAGTGTATTCAGTTTAAAGTTGGGCTATAGCAATTATATTATTTTGCCCACTAATGTTATAGCATCTTATCTAATTTTAGGTTACAATTAATTTCTCTTAAACTTATTTGGTAAATTGATTCACTAAACCAAGTGTTTAAAACGTTGTTTATTTTAATTAGAGATGCATTTTAGAGCTTTTTCGCATATTTTTTATTTGTTCGATTAATCCTTTTGCATTTTCTAAAGGTCATACTAACAGAACTAAACCAAAAGATATGAAAAGTAGTGTTCGTAATTTTTATTGGAGTATCATCTTATTTTGTGCTGCAATTTTATTGTCTTCATTCGTTCGTTTTGCAGGCTCCGCTAATAAGATTGCAATGCCGTACAAAAAGGCGGGATTAACTACCGAACAGGCGGCCGCACATCTGTTAAGTCGCTTTACCTACGGAGCAAAACCCGGGCAAGTGCAGGAAGTTGCCAAAATGGGACTTGAAAAATGGTTATCTGAGCAGTTAAAAGGCGACGAAAATGATAAAACCTTAGGGGAAATGTTAACCAAATTTGATGCGATTAACATGACTAATACAGAAGTGGAAGATACTTTTCCGCGTGCCCCCAGTATCAGACGATTTGCGATAGATGAGGGTTATATCAACAAAGATTCCTTAGCTAAAGGCGATAGAAAAAATGAACGTGAGGGATTGGAAGCTTATATGAAAGCCAAAGGATATCGTCCTCAACAAGAACTTTTCCGTCAATTTTTTAGTCAGAAAATTTTAAGAGCAGCTTATTCTGAGAATCAGTTAAGAGAAATCATGACCGATTTTTGGTTTAACCACTTCAACGTGGCACTAAATAAACCACAATGTGCCGCCTACGTTCCCGCTTACGAAAGAGACATCATTCGTCCAAATGTATTCGGAGATTTTCAAAACCTGTTGGTGAAAACAGCGAAATCGCCAGCAATGCTACTCTACTTAGATAACTTTACCAGTTCCGGAAATAACGTAGCTGCGCAAGACCAAAGCATGGACATGATGATGGGCGCAAACGCCACACCGGCTCAAAAGAAAAGAGCGAAGGAGCGCATGGAAAAAGTTAAACAACAAGCGCAGCAGAAAAAAGGACAAGGTGGTTTAAATGAAAACTACGCTAGGGAAGTAATGGAACTGCATACCATGGGTGTTGACGGTGGCTATACGCAAAGCGATGTAACGCAGGCCGCTAGGGTGCTTACTGGTTGGACGATAGCGCCAATGGGTAAAATTGGTTACGGAGGCGCAGTTAAGAAAATGATTGACCGCTTTGGTGAAAGTAATTTGCAGCAGAAAGGTTTTGTTTTTGATGGAGATTTTATGTTCAATATGAACAGACACGATAATGGCGAGAAAGTGGTTTTAGGACATAAATTTCCTGCTGGTGGTGGTTATGATGAAGGTGTTGAGCTGTTAAAAATGTTAGCTCATCACTCATCTACTGCGAAGTTCATCTCTAAAAAATTAGCGGTACGTTTTGTTAACGATACGCCTCCAACATCGCTAGTTGATAAAATGGCGAAAACTTTCAGTGCTACCAATGGAGATATTAAAAGCGTGCTGATTACCATGGTAAACTCACCGGAATTTTGGTCTAAAGATGCCTTAAGAGAAAAAACTAAATCACCGTTTGAGTTAGCGATGAGTGCGGTTCGTGGTTTGGATGCTAAAATAGATAGACCTTATGAGCTCTATACTTGGATCAATAAAATGGGGCAACAAATGTACTATTATCAAGCGCCTACAGGTTTCCCTGATAATGGTCAATACTGGATCAACACTGGCTCGCTGCTTAACCGTATGAATTTTGGCTTGGCTTTGGCTACACAGCGCATCCCGGGTGTAAGCTTAAATTTGGCAGCGTTGAACAACAATAAAGAACCAGAAAGTGCCGAAGCCGCTTTGGTAACTTACAGTAAAATTATCATGCCTGAGCGTGAACTTACTGAAACGGTAGCTCGATTAAAACCAATGCTGAACGATCCAAATCTGCAGCATAAGGTAGCAACTGCTGCTGAGAAAAATAATGCTGCGGCACCAAAACCTGCCGATACAACTATGGATATGGATATGAAAGCCGGTAGGAATGGGAAAGCGACATTAGGTGATGGACGAAAAATTAACCAAGATCCGGTAATTAAACAAAAAGCTGGAACCAATACCATGTTGGCGCAAGTTGTAGGGGTAATTATTGGTTCGCCAGAGTTTCAACGTAAATAAATTTTAAAGTTATGGTTTCTAGAAGAGGATTTTTAAAAGCTGGCGGTTTAGCATTATTTGGCATCGGCTTAGGTGGTATTCCTGGATTTTTAGCTGATGCCGTAGCGGGCACTGTTGCACCGGGGCTATTTAAAAGAAAGAAGATATTAGTTTGTATTTTCCAACGCGGTGCGATGGATGGTTTAATGGCCGTAACACCATTCACTGATAACTTTTTAAAGGCAGCTCGCCCTTCGTTGTTTATGACCGCGGCTAAAGGTGCGCCTAACCAAAAACCGCTTATTGATTTAGACGGAAGATTTGGTCTGCATCCGTCTCTGGGTGCTTTTGAGCCAATGTTTCGGGAGAAGAGATTGGGGATAGTTCACGGCATCGGTTCGCCAAATAATACCCGTTCACACTTTGATGCACAAGATTTCATGGAATCAGGTACGCCATTTAAAAAGGGCACAACCAGCGGATGGCTGAACAGGGCCGTTGGATTATTGGGCCACGATGGTGCAACTCCATTCCAAGGCGTAAGCTTAACCTCATCTTTACCTCGTTCATTTTATGGCGAAAATCCAGCTGTAGCTATCAAGAACCTCGCTGATTTTAATATCCAAATGCGTGGTAACGTCAATGGTGCTAAAATGGCTTCGCAAAGTTTTGAGGATTTGTATGATCAAACTTCCTCTGGTTTATTGAAAAATACAGGTAAAGAAAGTTTTGAGGCGATTAAGATGCTGCAAAAAACCGATGTAAAAGCCTACAAACCTGAAAATAACGTTGTTTATCCGGGAACTGCACTTGGAAATTCTTTGAAACAAATCGCACAATTGATTAAAATGGATGTGGGATTAGAAGTTGCCTTTGCTGAATCTGGAGGTTGGGATACACATTTTAACCAAGGTAAAGATACCGGTGTTTTTGCTAGAAATGTGGAAGATTTAAGTACTTGCATGATGGCTTTCTGGAATGATTTAGCTCGTTACCAAGATGATCTGACGGTAATGACAATGACAGAATTTGGCCGTACGGTGGCTCAAAATGGAACTGGTGGTACAGATCATGGCCGAGGTTCATGTAATTTCATTTTAGGCAATAGCGTAAACGGCGGATTAGTGCATGGTGTAGTAAACCCACTTTCGAAAGAAAATTTGGAGGACGGACGAGATTTAGCCGTAACCACCGATTTTAGAAGTGTATTTAGTGAGGTTGCTGATGTGCATTTGGGCATCAATAATGATAAGATCTTATTCCCAGATTTTGATGGAAAGAAAATTGGCGTGATGAGGGGATAGTTTTGTACAGTTTTTTGAATTAAACCAAGGTCGCTATTGTAGCCTTGGTTTTTTTATGTGAAAATTTATCACTTATATTTGCTCATAACTTTTACACCGGTCGTAACCGAACTCAAACAAACTAGCAATATCATTTTCTTAACCGCTAAATTTAATGGAGCGCATTAATATCAAAAAATTAGCCGAAGCACTTAACCTCTCTAAATCAACGGTATCTAGGGCTTTTCGGGATAATAGTGATATTAAACCAGATACCAAAGAAAAGATATTGGCAAAGGCTCGTGAACTTAACTATGAGCCCAATCACTACGCTAGCAACTTAAGGGAACAAAAGAGCCGTACTATTGCTATCATTGTGCCTGAGTTGGCTAATAACTACTTTTCGCAGGCCATTCACGGTATTGAGCGTATTGCTCGTCAGCACCAGTACCATATTTTAATTTACGTAACGGATGATGACTATCAAAAAGAAGTAGATTTCATTAGGCATTTGCATAACGGCCGTGCTGATGGTATCATTATGTCTGCTTCAGGAGAGGCCGATGATCATGCCTATTTAAATAATTTAGGCGCAAAGCGATTACCTTTAGTGTTTTTCGACCGTATCTATGACGACATAGAAGCACCCAGAGTGATTACAAATGATTACGACAGCAGTTTTAAAGCTACAGAACATTTGATTCAGCAAGGTTGCAAGCGCATTTGCTACCTCGTGGTAAATAAAAACCTAAGTATTGGTAAAACGCGTATGCGGGGCTATCAGGATGCTTTGGCAAAGTACGAAATTCCTTTTAACGAAAAGCTTATTGTAGATTGTAGTAACAGCTATGAAGAAAACGCATTGATCATCAAAAATGCACTGCAAGATTTAAAGCCTGACGGCGTATTTGCTTCTGTAGAACGTTTAGCTTTCGCCACTTACTACGCATGCTTTGATTTGAATTTACGTATCCCTGATGATTTGAAAGTTATCGGTTTTTCTAGTCTCGAAATTGCTCCATTACTTAATCCCTCATTAACCACAATGACACAGCCTGCTACCGAGATAGGAGCTCAGGCAGCACAGCTCTTATTTAATATTTTAGAAGGTCAGGAGTCAGTAGAAACCATTCAGGAAGTGGTACTAAAATCAAAGCTTTACGGTCGTAAATCCACCGCTAAATAAGCTCATTTTTTCTAGCGGTTTTTCAAGGCTGTTTTTTCAAAAATTTTTATCACTTAGTGTATTTTAGGAAGAATTTTAACAAATTTTCGGGAACGTTCCCGAAAATTTGTTTCAAAATGCACCGCAAATAACGGGAACGTTCCCGTTATTTAGTGTATCATTAAGCTTAGTGTTTTGCTTACACTTTCTTAAGTTTTAATTTATTTTTAAATATTTGATTATCAATATTTTATTATTGGTTATTTTTTATTCGTTTATTGAATTTTTTACGCTACTAAGTGTGATTTATTACGTTGGAAAAATCAGTGATTTTAGCGCAAAAAATTAATTTTCAAATAAATTTTGATTACTAGTTTCTACTTGTAAATTAGTCCTTCGTGTATTTTAACTAAAATTCTAACCAAATTCATTAATCAAATTTAGCCTAAGTATGAAAATATTTTACTTACTAAAACGGGGGCTTTCTTTACTGTTTATCTTTATGGTATTGAAGGTTCAGGCGCAAACTGGATCTATCTCCGGAAAGGTGCTAGATGAAACCGGGCTTCCATTGCCAGGTGCCTCTGTTTTTATCAAAGGAACTAACAAAGCCGCGTCAACAGACAATAACGGTATGTTCCAATTTCCAGGAATCGCCAACGGTGATGTAGTTCTCGAAGTGCGTTCCATCGCTTACAAAACTTTACTGCGTACAGTTAAAGTTTCTGGTAAAACCGAAGTAACCTTAAACTTGCAATCTGACAGTCAAATGCTAGACGATGTTGTGGTATTAGGTTACGGTTCGCAAACCAAGCGACAAGTTACTGGTGCCATTTCTAAAGTAAGCGGCGATAAGTTGACAGCTTTACCTACACCAAGTTTTGAAGCAAGTTTACAAGGACAGGCCCCTGGCGTACAAGTTACTCAAGGTAGTGGCTTGGCAGGTAGTGGTTCGGTAATTCGTATCCGTGGTATCGGTTCTATCAGTGCAGGTGGCGATCCGCTATACGTAGTAGATGGTATTCCAATCACTTCCGACCCTTTTATCGCTGGTAACCGCGGTGCAATGAACCAAAACCCTTTGGCAACCATCAATCCAAATGATATCGAGTCTATTGAGATTTTAAAAGATGCTGCTGCAGCGGGTATTTATGGTTCGCGTGGTGCAAATGGTGTGATCTTGGTGACGACAAAACGCGGTAAAGCAGGGAAGAAACCTACTATTACATTGTCTAGTAGGTACGGATTAAGTACTTATGCTAATAAGCCAAAATTTGCTAACGGTTCTGAATGGTTAGCCTTGCGCCAAGAGGCCTGGACAAATGATGGCAATACAGGTTTGGCTCCATTGCCAGGTGGTTTAACATGGGCACAGGCTCGTCAAAATGACACTGATTGGTGGGGTGTTGTTACTGAAACTGGCAAGTCCAACGATCAATCCGTTTCCTATAGCCAAGGAACAGAAAAGATTAACACCTACATTTCCGCTAGTTACGGTGATAATCATAGCTATTTGAAAGGTAACTCTTATGAACGTTACGGTTTCCGTGTAAACTTAGATGTAAAACCTACTTCTTACTTTACTACTAACATCAATATTGGTTATGATAAAGGAACAAATAATCGTGTAAATGCAGCTTGGGCTGGCGGTTTAGGTGATGCGATGTCTACCGCTTTGCCAATTTTTCCAGTTTATAACGCTGATGGTTCATTCTTTGCAAATGGCGCTAACCCGTCAAGAAATCTTGGTTTATTAGATTGGAAAACAATTAACCAACGTTTAATTGGTGGTATTACACTGGAATTGAAACCAGTTAAAAACCTAAGCTTGAAAGCTATCGGTAACATGGATAATCTAGATGTTGACGATAATGTATTTACCCCTGCTTCATTAAGAAATGCTAGTAGAGGTTATGCAAACGCATATCCAACGAGCATCTTTAACCGTACCGTAACTGGAACGGCAACTTATGATTTAGCAATCAACTCGAATAATAAATTGACCTTTTTAGCGGGTGTGGAGTCGCAATTTTCGGACAGAACTTTATACAGGAACGGCATTGGAGGAGAAGCAGATGGTCCATTTAACAAGGACTTAGCCAGCTATTATGAGGCGATGCGTTTAGGTGCTAATGCAGGTGGTCTAAACTTTTACACAGGTTTCAGCAAAGAGACTTTTTCTTCGCTTTTTGCACGTGTTAATTACTCTTATAAAGATAAGTACTATTTGCAAGGTGTTGTTCGTAGAGATGGCTCATCGAAATTTGGGCCGAATAACAAATACGGTTACTTTCCATCAATTTCTGGATCGTGGTACATCAATCAAGAAGATTTCTTGAAAAGCAGCAAAGTAATCAGCAACTTAAAATTAAGAGCTAGTTATGGTTTGGTAGGTAGTTCAAACTTCCCAAGTGGCGAATACTATCAAAAATTTGAGTTCAGCGGTTCGTATAACGGTCGTCCGGTTTTATTCCCAGTTAATGCTGAAAACCCTAACTTGAAATGGGAAGAAGGAAGGAACTTAGACGTAGGCTTGGATTTCGGATTGTTTAACGGACGTATCAGCGGTGAATTAGGATACTACAGGAAAAATACAACTGATGCCCTAATCAATAGTGCTATTCCTCCGTCAACAGGTTTTGATAAAGGTTGGTTGAACGTTGGTGAAATTTTAAACGAAGGTTACGAGCTTTCATTAAACACCATCAATATCCAAGGTAAAAACTTCAAGTGGACAACCAGGTTAAATGCTTCAAAAAACTTTAATGAAGTAATAAGTTTAGGTGGTTTTAGTCCAGATGCAGTAGGTGGTGGTACTAACGATACCCGTATTGCTGAAGGATATCCAATTGGGACTAACTTCTTGGTAAGATATAAAGGCGTTGATCCAAACGATGGTTTGCCCATTTGGTTAGACAAAGATGGCTTTGAAACTAAAACGTTCTCGCTAGATAATCGAGTGCCGGTTGGTAAGATATTGCCAGATTATGTTGGCGGTTTAACCAACACTTTCAATTTCAAAGGATTTGAATTAAACACGATGTTCACTTTTGCTATCGGTGGCAATTTGTATGATGCCTCAGCTAAGCGCCAATTAGGTGTAGTAACTGATTGGAATATCAGGGAAGATATTGCTGATCGTTGGAGAAAACCAGGTGATGTAGCTAAATTCCCTCGTTTAACGATGAATGCTGGCAACTATCCAGGTTTGTCAAGTGAATGGCAATACAATTCTACCATGTTTTTATATGATGCAACTTTCGTTCGATTGAGAGAAGTTACACTTTCTTATACACTTCCTGCAAAAGCAGTGAGTAGACTGAAATTGCAAAGCTTAAGGTTATTTGCTACTGGTATGAACTTGTTAACGTTCAGCAAATATCCAGGTGGCGATCCAGAGATTGCTCGTGATTTCGAAAATCCTCAGGACAGAAATATGAGTCCTAATGTGACTTACTTAACCACTCCACAACAAAAGTCGATCACCTTTGGTTTAACAACATCATTTTAACCAAGATAAAAAGAAAAAGAGATGAAAATTAAGTATAACAATATATGGAAATCATTCCTTGTACTTTCTGTGGTGGCAGGTTTTGGTACTGGATGTAAGAAATTTTTAGAAGCAACCCCGGTTGAATCTATCAATAAATCAGTGGCGTTGGCTAATGAGCAGGGCGTAGTGCAAGAGATGAACGGCGCTTACCAAATTGTTGGAGGAACCAATATGTTTGGTGGTAAAATTCAGATAATGGGCGAATTGCTTGCCGATCAGCTTGATGGTTCTCAGTTAAACGGAGACTTTGGCGAGATCTACGGCAGAAAAACATCAGTTTTTGGCGCCTACAAAAACGACATGTATAAAGACATTTATCAGGCGATCTATCGTTCAAATGTCGTATTAGAAAACCTTGGCGTTACCAGTTCACTTAGAGACAACCTAGAAGGGCAAGCTTTATTTGTAAGAGCGTTAGGACATTTCGAAGCGGTAAAATTATGGGCACAGCCTTACGGTTATTCTTCTGATAACAGTCACCTCGGTGTGCCTTTAAGAACCGCGGCAAGCATCGGTACACAACAACGAGCCACTGTAAAGCAAGTTTACGATCAAATTATTGCTGATTTGAAAATTGCTGAAGTGAAGTTGCCCGATGAAAATAATGGTTATGCAACTAAATGGGCTGCTAAAGCTTTGCTTGCGAAGGTGTATTTTCAGATGAATGATTTTGCGAACGCTTACCTTTATGCTAATCAGGTAATTGCATCGAACAAATTTACTTTGGATACTTATGCTTCTAGATTTTCGGAAACCGGATGTAAAGAAAGTATCTTTAAAATTACTAATAACAGAGGTACGTATGAACCGGGAGGTGAATTAAGAGGACAGTTTAGATCTGATTTTAACCTGCCTACTTTGCGTTTTAACAGCGCTTTTTGGGCTACGGTTAATACCGCCACCGACACTAGAAAAGCTTTGTACGAAACAGTAAAATATCCTGGCTTTGTTGCTACTAAAAAATACAATAGTGATAGGTTTGAGATTCCAGTATTGTACCTAACTGACATGAAGTTAATCAGGGCTGAGTCGGCTGCTGAAACTAACACGAATTTAAACGTTGCGATTCAGGATATTAATGAAATCCTAAGTAGAGCTTACGGGGGTACCAAGTCAATCCCAGTTGGGTCATCAGCCAGTTTAATCAGAACTAACGCAAGATTTGAGCGTAGTATTGAGATGGCTGGTGAAGGTAATCGAATTTCGGAAATAAAAAGGATTGGTGCTAAAGGCGAAAATATCGATAGACGCGGCGCTAGTTGGAATTGCAATGGTTTAGTATTACAATTTCCACAAGGTGAAATGGCTACCAATTCAAGTTTTGTTCGTAATCCAGAAGGTGGTTGTAATTAAAATATAAACAGATGAAAACGTTAAAATATTTCTCATTATTGGCTTGCATCCTCTTTGTTTTTGCATGTAAGCCAGAAAAATTTGGCCCAATTACTTCGGAGGTAAATGTGGTGAAACAAATACAGGGAACTTGGGGATTAACCAAAGTAACACAGGTAGATCAAGATGCCGCTACTAAAGGCTTCCCGTACAAAGAGTTGGATATTACCAATGTGTATCCGTACAAAGATTTAACTATTGCTTTGTTAGGTGATGCGTCTGGTAACCCTACTACGTTCACTATCACTAACGGTAACTCTCCAAAAATTGCCGATTTAACCTCTGGTACGTGGACGGCAGATGACGCAATGGCACCAACTACCATTACATTGAAAAATGGTACTACTACCAATTTGTTAAAATTAGGTTCTTACGCCGGGTTAAGTAGCGGTAAGTTTTATCTAACTAAAAATAAGTCAATTAACGGTAAGGTGATTATCTCTTACAAATACGAGTTCACTAAAAAGTAACATGATGAAAAAGTTTTTATTCTCGATGCTATTCAGTTTATGTTCACTGTGGGCATTTTCTCAAGTAACCTTTAGTCCGGCAACTTTTACAGCTGAAGACGAGGTGACCATTACTTTAGACGTTTCCAATACGCCTTTAGCTGGTTTAAATGATATTTACATCTGGATTTTCTCCAACGATGGTGTTGGTGGCGGGAAAGATGGTTTGGTAAACGGTCAGTGGACTAATTCTTCTGAATCTGCCAAATTCACCAAAATTGCCACCAATAAGTTTACTTACAAGTTCACCGGTACTACGCTATTTGGTCAAAGTCCGGCAGAGCTAATCAATTTCGGTTTTTTGGCTAAAACAAAAGATGGTTCTAAGCAAACACCAGATTATAAGCCTTACAAGTTCGATCCTTTGGTGTTCTCTCCATCGCAGTTCAGGATTTTTCCGGCAAAGTTAGACCAAACCGATATGGCTACGGTGTACTTCCACCAGGATTTAGCAACCGATCAAAGTTTACAGCGTTTGTTCGATATCAAAGTAACCATTACCTTTTACGATGGTGCTGGGAATCAATTTGCTCAAAGAGCTAATATAGTAGCTAAAAAAGAATCAGATAAGTTATATTCTTACTCTTTCATTCCTGAAAAATTGATTACGCTCCCTGCAGGTACCACACTTTCTAAGTTCAGCTACCAGTTTTCTGGTAACTTGAAAGATGCTAACGGCGCCAACGTACCGTACAACGGCCCGGTAGTAGAGGTAGCATATTTAACCTTTAATTAATTATTGATATGAAGAATAAACTGTTTTATTTATTACTGTCAGTATCAGTAATAATTTTTGGTTGTAAAAAAATAGATTTCGATGAAGCATCGAAAGGGGAGGCCTTGGGTACGTTTAGTTTAACGGCTCCTCAAAATAATGCCATGTTGGTTTTAAACAGCGCTACGCCAAATGCTCAAGTGCAAATTACTTGGTCGGCAGCTAAACCTGGCGTTTCCATTGCGCCAACCTATACTTTCATTGCAGCGCTTAAAACAGGTTCATTAAGTCAGCCATTGTTAGAAATCCCATCAGACGATAACGGAAAAAGTGCTAAACTTACGGTTACTCAAAAGCAATTGGACGATTTGTTAAAAGCTAAAGGCATTGCTGATGGTGTGAAATCTGATTTGATTTGGAACGTAAGAGCAGATAACGGTACCAAAAAAGAAATGGCAAGCGTGAGCTACAACATTTCGATCACCCGTTTTGGAGATGGCATCAGCAATTTCTTACTGTATGGGCCAGTTTCTTCTGCTAATAACATTGAAATTAACCCTAACTCAACAACTGATTTACTAACCTTCAAATGGCAGAAAGCTTTCCCGGGTAAATCTACTAGTCCGGTAACTTACAAAATTAAGTTCGTAGCCGAAGGTGGTAGCTTTGATGCACCAATATTTGAAGCGGCTTCAAACAATTCAGGTTCTGATTCTACATTTACCATCAGCTACCAAGCAATGGATCAAATGTTAAGCGCTAAAGGTTTCACAGATCAGTCGACTGCAGCTAAATTGCAATGGACCGTTGAGGCAAAATCGGGTACTTACACTAAAACTTCTGATTATGTAAACAACTTGAGTATCGTAAGGGAAGTGAAGTTATTTATGGTAGGTGGTGCGACGCCAATTGGTTGGAATCCTCCACAAGCTATTCAAATGATTCCAGATAAAAACTTGCCAGGAACGTTCTATTCTTACGTTTATTTAACACAGGATGGTATGAAGTTCTTAAGTGAAAACACCGACTGGAGCACACCTTCGCAGAAAATTTACGGTAAAGGTTCCGCTGATGGTATATTGCTTCAAAGCGGAGGCAGTGGAAACATTGACATTCCTGTTGCGGGTTACTATCGTGTAAGTGCCGATTTGAAAAATAACAAGTACTACATCCAACAAGGTAGAATGGCAGCGGTTGGAGCAGCTACTGCTGCAGGTTGGAATCCAGGTTCAGTATTCCCTGGCCAAGGTTTAACCTTAGTAGGTACCAATAAATTTATGGGCTTTGTAACGCTAACCGCTGGACAAGAATGGAAATTTATTGATGGTGCAGCTTGGGGAGATGGTACAGCAAATGGATCAAAAGATTTCGGTAAAGTGAAAGGCAAAACTGATGGTTCAATTACCCAAGGTGATGCAGATAACATGACCGTTCCAGGAGCTACAGGTTTATACCGTGTGATTTGGGATGGTACTAACATCAAAAATTTAAAGTATCAAATCACTACAGGTACCCTTTACTTAATTGGTGCTGCTACTGCAGGTGGTTGGGATAATAACAACGCTGCACTTCCAGCAATGACTTACCAAGGAAATGGTGTATGGAGGGTAACTGCCAACTTAACCGCTGGAGAGTTTAAATTCTTGTTACAAAAAGGTACTTGGGATTACAGTTATGGCACTGGAACCACTGCTGGTGTTGTAGTAGATGGCGGTGGAAACTTAAGCGTAGCCACTTCAGGAAACTATACCATTACACTTAATGAATTCACAAAAGCGTATAGTGTAGTTAAAAATTAAAACAAATCATCAAATAAAGTCGTCCTTAGCGCTGCTATAGCGCTCGGGATGACTTTACCTCATTTTCCTATAAAAATCATCTTCAACTATGTACAAATTATCTATTGTTCCCTTCTTATTATTAGCCGTCGTTTCAAATATTTTTGCCCAACAAAGCCCTGTACTTTCAGCTGGTAATGTAACTAGCACCAATATTGAAACACAAAAGGTAACTTTTAAAACCACTAATGCATTTGGCGAGGTACAGGTTTACTCGCCTAACATTGTTAGGGTAAGGCTGGACAAAAAACAACTCGCCAAAGATTTTTCTTATGCGGTAGTAATGCAGCCGCAAAAAACAACTGTTAAAATTTCGCAAAGCGATAGCGAAATTGTACTGCTAACAGACTCTTTGAAAGCAGTAATTTCGAAAAAACCATTCGCAGTAGCTTTTTATACCCTTGACGGTAAATTAATCAATCAGGATGAAAAAGGTCTGCAAAACTCATGGGTTGCCGATGAGGTAACTGCATACAAACAAATGCAAGCCGGCGAACGCTTTGTAGGCTTGGGAGAAAAAAACGGAAACTTAGATAGGAAAGGCAATGGCTACACCAATTGGAACTACGACGCTTTCGGCTATTCTACCGGACAAGATCCGCTTTATTCCTCTATTCCTTTTTACATTGGAATACATCACAATTTAAATTATGGTATTTTCTTAGATAATACCTATCAAACTGACTTTAATTTTGGAGCTAGTAACAACCGTTTTTCATCTTTTTCTGCACAAGGTGGAGAGTTGAACTACTACTTCATCTATCATACTCAACTGTCGGATATCGTAAAGTCGTACACGGCTTTAACTGGCAGAATGAAAATGCCACCGTTGTGGAGCTTAGGCTACCAACAAAACCGCTACAGTTATTATCCGGAAACGGAAGTAATGCGTATTGCACAAACATTGCGTGAAAAGAAAATTCCTGCTGATGGAATTACCTTGGATATCCACTACATGGATCAGTACAAGTTGTTCACTTGGGATAAACAACGTTTCGGTGATCCCTTGGCGATGAACAAAAAACTCAAAGAAATGGGTTTTAAAACCACCGTAATTGTAGATCCAGGAATCAAAGTGGAAGAAGGTTATGCCGCTTACGAAGATGGGGTTAAAAAAAACATCTTCGTCAAATATCCTGATAGTACCAACTTCACCGCTCAGGTGTGGCCAGGATGGTGCCACTTTCCTGATTTTACGTCGCCTTTGGGCAGAAATTGGTGGCATGAGAAAATTAAGTTCTTTGCAAATACTGGAGTTGATGGGATTTGGAACGACATGAACGAGATTGCCAGTTGGGGACAAAAAATGCCGTCCAACATATTATTTAACTACGACGGTGCATTGGCAAGCCACAAGCAGGCGCACAATGTTTATGGTATGCAGATGGCTCGTTCAAGTTTTGAAGGAATGGTGCAGGCCACCAACAAACGTCCTTTCAATTTAACCAGAGCTGGTTATGCTGGCTTACAACGCTATACCGCTATTTGGACTGGCGATAACCGTTCAGAGGAGGATCACATGATGGCAGGTGTTCGTTTATTGAACAGTTTAGGGTTAAGCGGCGTGGCTTTCACGGGTATGGATATCGGTGGTTTTACGGGTAATCCTTCCGTAAGTTTGTATGCCCGCTGGATTCAAATTGGAGCCTTTAACCCTTATTTCCGTAACCATACTGCCGTTAATACCAAATCTTCGGAGCCTTGGGCTTATGGAGAAGAAGTAACCGAAATTTCCAGAAACTTTATTAACCTACGCTACAAATTACTGCCTTATTTGTATTCCACTTTTAACGAAGCAGCCACTACAGGTATGCCGGTAGTAAGAAGCTTAGCGTTTACAAACACCCATGAACCACGAGTTTACGATGGTAAATTCCAAAATCAGTTCATGTTCGGACAATCTTTTTTGGTAGCGCCGTTTGAAAGCACTAAAGAATATGGCGCTGTATTTTTTCCAAAAGGGAATTGGTACAATTTATACAATAATGAACCTTTGCAAGGGGATACCGAGAAAATTTTACGCCTAAGCTTACAACAATTGCCTGTTTTCGTAAAGGGAAGCAGTATTGTACCCATGCAATCTCTAATACAAAGCACTGCCGAAAAACCAAGCGATACATTGGTGTTGCATATCTACAAAGGGTCCGAAAATAACAGTTTCGTTTATTATGAGGATGATGGCGAAAGTTACAATTATGAAAAAGGCGACTTCTACAAAAGACAAATTACTTACGATGCCAAACAGCGCAAAATTGTTTTCGATAAGGTGGAAGGTAATTTTAAATCGAAGTTTAGCCAGCTGAAATTAGTTTTTCACGGCTTTGGCGATCAAGATAAAATTCAAACTAGTAGTAAAGTGCAAAATGATTTTGTGTCGTTTATTGCACCAATTTCTAGGTTTGATCCACAGGGTAACGCTAACCCAACCATTGGTTGTAATGTTAAAAGCGTGACCATCTCCAACGATAAAAATCAATTCGAAATCAAATATTAGATCATGAGAAGAACTTTGTTATTGCTGTTTTTAGCTGTTCCGTTAGCATTGGTAGCTCAACTTCCAAAGTTGGAGCGAATAGAACCTTCGTTTTGGTGGGTAGGAATGAAAAATCCTAACCTGCAATTATTAGTGCATGGAAAAGATATCAGCAAAAATGAAGTAAGCATCAATTACGCAGGAGTAAAATTGATAAAAGTAAATCAGGTAGATAATCCTAATTATCTGTTCTTGGATCTATTGATTTCAGCTGATGCCGCAGCTGGAAAGTTCGATATCGTTTTTAAACAAAATGGAAAACAGCAAGCAAAATATACTTACGAATTAAAGACGCGAAATGCTAATCAGCAAAAATTTCAAGGCGTAACAAATAAAGATTTCATTTACCTCATTATGCCAGATAGGTTTGCCAACGGCGATACAAAAAATGATGTGGTGAAAGGAATGAATGAGACTGCCTTAAATCGCGATAGCTTGTTTTACAGGCACGGTGGAGATTTGAAAGGTATTGCAGCTCATCTGGATTATCTGCAAGAGTTAGGTGTAACTGCACTGTGGTTAAATCCAGTGTTAGAAAACAACCAGCCCAAAACTTCTTATCACGGTTACGCCAATACAGAAAATTATAAAGTTGATCCACGTTTTGGTACTAATGAAGATTACCGTCAACTCGTGGCAGATTGCCATCAGCGTGGGATGAAAATGATCAAAGATTTGGTGCACAACCATTTCGGAACGGAGCATTTCACCATTAAAGATATGCCAACTAAGGATTGGGTACACCAATGGCCAACCTACACCAAAACCACCTATCGTGAGCAAGTACATTTTGATCCCTATGTTTCAAAAAAAGACAAGGATTTAATGCTAAATGGATGGTTCGATAGGCACATGCCAGATTTGAATCAAAACAATGAGTTCGTGAAAAACTATCTCACGCAAAGCCATATTTGGTGGATAGAATATGCGGATTTGGATGGCTTTAGATTGGATACCTATGCTTATAACGATGCCAAGTTTATGGCGGAATGGGGTAAACGTATCATGGAGGAGTATCCAAAATTTACCTTTTTTGGCGAAACTTGGGTACATGGAGTTCCTAATCAAGCATTCTTTACCAAAGGAAATAAAATAAATCAGGGCATTGATACGGAGTTGCAAGGCGTAACGGATTTTCAGGCTTTATGGGGAATCAATGAAGCACTAAACGGTAAATTCGGTTGGACTGACGGTGTAGTACGTTTGTATAACACGCTCACTAACGATTACATGTATGAGGATCCTACTCGCAACGTCGTTTTTCTGGATAACCACGATATCAGCCGTTTTTACTCGGTAGTTGGCGAAGATTTCGATAAGTATAAGTCAGGAATTGCTTGGTTGCTCACTACCCGTGGCATACCTCAGTTTTATTACGGCACCGAAATTCTGATGAAAAATTACGCTAATCCAGATGGTTTGGTTCGCAATGATTTCCCAGGAGGTTGGGCTACCGATAAAGTGAACAAGTTCTCGTCCGCAGGTCGTACTGAAAAGGAAAACGAGGCTTTCAATTATGTGAAAAAGCTAGCCAACTATCGCAAAAACAACGAAGTGTTGCAAACTGGAAAAATGATGCAGTTTATCCCTGAAGATGGTATTTATGTGTATTTCAGGTACAACAATCAAAAAACTGTAATGATGGTGATGAACGGAAATGCAGAAGCCAAAACGCTAGGCACAGATAGGTTTAGTGAAATGATTTTGGGTAGAAAAGCCGCAAAAAACGTGGTGAGCGATGAGTTGTTAAGCGATATCAGTCAATTGAAAATACCTGCGAAAACCACATTGGTATTAGAGTTACAATAAGATAAAAAAGATTATAGATGAAAATTAAGGCTTGCCTTTTTGATTTAGATGGAGTTTTGGTAGATACGGCAATCTATCATTTTAAAGCGTGGAAGCAATTGGCCAACAGCTTAGGTTTTGATTTTACTGAAGAACAAAATGAGCAGCTAAAAGGCATTAGTAGGATGGAGAGTTTGGATAGGATTTTGAATTGGGGCAACCTACAAAAGTCGGACGAGGAAAAAGTTGCTTTGGCCACACAAAAAAATGAATGGTACGTAGCCATGATTGAGCAAATGACACCCACCGAAGTGCTCAATGGCACAGTAGATTTTCTCACTTCCATCAAAAATGCAGGTTACCGAATTGCACTGGGTTCTGCCAGTAAAAACTCAGCTATCATATTACAACGTACCAACTTAGCGCATTTTTTTGACGCTATTGTTGACGGTAATTTGGTTAATAAATCTAAGCCAGATCCCGAAGTATTTTTAAAAGGGGCTGAGCTTTTAGGCATGCAAGCGCAGGAGTGTTTGGTTTTTGAAGATGCCATTGCCGGTATCGAAGCGGCCAATAGGGCGGGAATGAGGAGCGTAGGAATTGGCTCACCAGAGGTTTTAACCGAAGCTACCATTGTAGTGAAAGATTTAAGTAGGCTCTCAGTTGCGCACTTGCACCAAATGGACGAATTATAAGACATTGTATCAGTTAAAGAAATGAAGAATTACATCAAAGCACACGAGTGGAACATTATTGAAGAGGGTTTTGATCCGCATTTGAATAAGATATCCGAAAGTATTTTCAGTTTAGGCAATGGACGCGTGGGGCAACGTGCCAATTTTGAAGAGTCCTATTCTGGTGAAACACTGCAAGGAAATTACGTTGCCGGGGTGTATTACCCTGATAAAACACGCGTAGGTTGGTGGAAAAACGGCTATCCTGAATATTTTGCAAAGGTGCTAAATGCCGCCAACTGGATAGGTATTTCCATTGAAATTGATGGTGTTGCATTGGATTTGGCTCAAGCGAAAGTGGAGGATTTTTCAAGGGTATTGCACATGAAAGAAGGCTACTTGGAAAGGAACTTTAAAGCTACTTTGTCCAATGGTTATCAAGTGCAGGTTAAAGCCATCCGTTTTTGCAGCATAGCTGATGATGAGGTTGGCGCCATTAAATATCAAATTAAAGCGTTAAACTTTGATGGTGAGCTTAACATTAAATCGTACATCGATGGTGATGTTAAAAATCAGGATAGCAATTACGATGAAAAATTTTGGGATTTTGTAGCTGATGATGAGGCTGATAATTCCTGTTTTTTAACACTGAGGACCAAGAAAAGCGCTTTTGAAGTTTGTACTGGAGCTCATATTTCGGTGCAAAAAAATGGACAAAAGCAAGAGTTGGCAATGCAAACTATCCGCCAGGAAAAATACATTGCGCAACAATTTACGGTTGCAGTAGCCAAAGGCGATGAAATAACGTTTTACAAAACAGCAGTCAACTTGTCGTCCCAAAATTATGAGCCTCAGCAATTGCTTCAAGCTGCAAAAACTGCTTTGAACAATGCAGTGGCAAAAGGTTTCGAGCAGCTATTTGCTGAACAGCAACAAGCTTGGGCAAAAAAATGGCAAGAAAGCGATATCATTATTGAAGGTGATGTGGCAGCACAGCAAGCCATTCGTTTCAACATCTATCAACTATTTCAAACCTACACTGGTGCTGATGACCGTTTGAATATTGGCCCTAAAGGTTTTACTGGGGAGAAATATGGCGGTTCAACTTATTGGGATACAGAAGCGTATTGTGTGCCTTTTTACTTGGCAACTGCACCACAGCAAGTAAGTAAAAACCTACTGATTTATCGTTACAAACAACTGGATAAAGCTATCGAAAATGCACAAAAGTTAGGCTTTACTAATGGTGCGGCCTTATATCCAATGGTCACCATTAACGGAGAAGAATGCCATAATGAATGGGAAATTACTTTCGAGGAAATCCACAGAAATGGTGCCATCGCTTATGCTATTTTCAATTACATCCGCTACACTGGTGATGCTAATTACCTAGCAGAATATGGCTTGGAAGTATTGTTCGGTATCGCTCGTTTTTGGAAACAGCGTGTAAATTGGAGTCAGGCCAAATCGCAATATGTGATGTTAGGGGTTACCGGACCTAACGAGTACGAAAACAACATCAACAACAATTGGTATACTAATTATTTAGCGGTTTGGTGCTTAAAATATGCACAAGAGGCAGCCGCTTGGGTTCAACAAAATGCACCTCAACGTTATCAGGAATTAAAGTCGAAACTTAATTTTTCTACCGATGAATTTGCGCAATGGCAGCACATTGTAGAGCATATGTATTATCCATATAGCGAGGAGTTTGGCGTGTATTTACAGCAGGATGGCTATTTGGATAAAGAGCAAATTTTGGTAAAAGATTTACCTGCGGCCGAACGTCCGTTGAATCAAAAATGGAGCTGGGACAGGATTTTACGCTCTTGCTTTATCAAACAGGCTGATGTGTTGCAAGGTTTCTACTTCTTTGAAGACGACTTCGATTTCGATACACATAAACGCAATTTCGATTTCTATGAACCACGTACAGTGCATGAAAGTTCTTTATCGCCTTGCGTACACAGTATTTTAGCTGCTAAACTGCACGATGAGGCCAGGGCTTACGAGTTTTATTTACGTACTTCTCGATTAGATTTGGACGATTATAATAACGATACTGAAGATGGACTGCACATTACTTCGATGGCTGGTACATGGATGAGCGTAGTGGAAGGTTTTGCTGGAATGAGGGTGCGCAACGATAAGTTGATTTTCAATCCTTTCTTGCCACAAAAGTGGAAATCGTTTTCGTTTACTGTAGGTTTCAGGGGTGCCAATATCAAGTTGAGTATCAGTAAAGAAGAAATCCATATTGTTAACTTAGCTCAAAAAGGTTTGTCGTTGCAAATCCACGATAAGGAGTACGAACTAGCTGCTGCGGAAGAATTGAAAATTTCCAATGCGGTATTAGCATAACATAAAATGATGAAGAAATTTAGCGCTAATTTCAGCTTTGCTACAGGTTTATTAGTTTTGATGATGATGTCGTGCAAGGAAAATCAACAAACAAATACAGTCGATAAGAAAGATAACATCATTATTTATCAGTTGTTACCTCGTTTGTTCGGTAATACCAATACAAGCAATAAACCTTTCGGTACCATTGCAGAAAATGGCTGTGGTAAATTTAACGATATCAACGATAAGGCGCTAGATGGCTTGAAAGAGCTAAATGTGGATTACGTTTGGTACACTGGTGTGATTGCCCATGCTAGCTTAACCGACTACAGTAAAAATGGCATACCTACCGGAGATGCCGACGTAGTGAAAGGTAGAGCTGGTTCGCCCTATGCCATCAGAGATTATTATGATGTGGATCCGGATTTGGCAGTGGACGTTAACAAGCGTATCGCTGAGTTTGAAGCTTTGGTACAGCGCACTCACAATAAAGGTTTAAAGGTTTTAATTGACTTTGTGCCTAACCACGTAGCTAGAAGTTATCAATCTTTCGCAAAGCCGAAAAATGTGATAGATTTTGGCGCTACTGATGATAAAACAGTCGCCTACAAAGCTACAAACGACTTTTATTATATTCCAGGCCAAGATTTTAAAGTACCTGCAAATTCAAAAAGCGATGGCCCCTTAGCTGCTTTACAGGATGGAAAATTCGCTGAAAATCCGGCTAAAGCTACTGGCAACAATGTATTTGCTGCGCAACCTTCGGTTAATGATTGGTACGAAACCGTAAAACTCAACTACGGAATTGAATTTAAGGACGGGAAAGAAGTTAAACATTTAACGCCTATGCCACCAGTTTGGCTTAAAATGAAAGATATTTTAGTGCACTGGGCAGAAAAGGGAGTAGATGGTTTTAGGTGTGATGTAGCGGAAATGGTTCCTGTAGAGTTTTGGAGCTGGGTAATTCCAGAAGTGAAAAAGGTAAACCCGAAATTGATTTTCATTGGCGAGGCTTATAATCCAACCGTATATCAACAATATGTAACCCAAGGTAAATTTGATTATTTGTACGATAAGGTAGGTTTGTATGATGGCTTAAAACGCTTTATCAAGGATGAGCCAGCTGCTAAAGTTTCGGATATTCAGCACGTTTGGCGAAAAGAAAGCGCTGGTTTTGATGAACACATGCTACGCTTTTTGGAGAACCACGATGAAGAACGTATTGCGTCGAAAGGTTTTGCAGGAGATGCAAAATTGGCTTTCCCTGCAATGGTGATATCAGCAACTTTGGGTAAAGGTCCGTTGATGTTATATTTTGGACAAGAAGTTGGTGAGCCGGGAGCAGGTAAAGAGGGCTTTGGTGGCGATGATAACCGAACCACTATTTTTGATTATTGGGGCGTACCAAGCCACCAACGTTGGGTGAATAGTGGTGCCTTTGATGGGGCAAAACTAACGCCAGCCGAAAAACAAACTCGAGATTTTTATAAGAAACTAACTTCTGTTAGAGCCGGTAGCGACGCAATCACCAACGGTGCCATGTTAGAGGTGCCTTTAACAGGCTTTGCAAAGGCCTATGCTTATGTGCGATACACCAAAAATCAACGTTTATTAGTGGTCGCTAATTTTGATCGCTCGAAAAGTTTAGCCGCTACCATTAATATTCCAACTAATGTTTTAGCGGGAAGTAAAATTTCAACTGCGAAAGATTTGCTGACCGATAAGGATGTTTCTTTCAGTAATTCTACGGTGAATTTGAAAGTCGAACCTTCATCGTCGCAAATCATTCAATTCTAACCAAATCAACCTACAACCAAATATGAACATTAAACAACAAATTAAACCAGTACTCAGTATTTCTCAAATCATCAACATGAGTGTTGGTTTTTTTGGGATACAGTTTGGCTGGGATTTGCAGCGTGCCAACATGGGGCGCATTTACGAAAATTTGGGCGCTAATGCCGACGATGTGCCATTACTGTTTTTAGCGGCGCCTTTGACTGGCTTAATTGTGCAGCCCATTATTGGTTATTTGAGTGATCGCACTTGGCACCCTACCTGGGGCCGTCGCCGCCCATACTTTTTCATCGGTGCGCTGATTAGTTCTGTTGCGCTAATTTTAATGCCGCACAGCAGTGCCTTATGGATGGCTGCCAGTTTGTTATGGATTTTAGATGTCTTTGGTAACGTTTCTATGGAGCCGTTCAGGGCATTTGTAGCTGACAAATTGCCTGAAAGTCAAATCAACCGCGGTTTTGTAATGCAGAGTATGATGATTGGTTTGGGCGGAAGTATTGCATCGGCTTTGCCTTGGATTTTTAACAATTGGTTTAAAGTTAGCAATGTGGCCGCTTTTGGTGGAATCCCACAAAACGTGAAATATTCCTTTTACTTGGGTGCTTTTTTCTTTTTTTCGGCGGTGCTTTATACCGTTTTAACAAGTAAGGAATATCCACCAACTGATGATGAACTAGCCGAAAACAATAAAAGTGCAGGTTTCTTCGCTGGAATTTATGAGATGGTGTCTGCAGTTAAAAACATGCCCAAGCAAATGAAAGTCATTTCTTTAGTGCAGTTTTTTACCTGGCCGGGCTTGTTTTTAATGTGGTTTTATTACACTACGGCAGTAGCTGTAAATGTTTTCGGTGGTAAAGATGCTAGCGATCCTGTATATGCTGCCGGTGCCGATTTTGGTAGTTTAACCCTAGCTTTTTATAGCGTGGTTACTTTTTTGTTTGCACTCATCTTACCAAAAATAGCTGATACTTTAGGTCGGAAAACAACACATTCCCTTTGCTTGCTTTGTGGTGCCCTTGGCCTAATCAGCGTAGCTTGGGTACATGATAAAAACATGCTTTATCTGTGTATGACGGGCATTGGTATTGCTTGGGCGAGTATACTTTCTATGCCTTATGCTATGTTAAGTGGCCATCTTCCAAAAGCTAAAATTGGGATTTACATGGGTATTTTCAACTTCTTCATCGTATTGCCCGAAATTATCGCATCCCTTGGTTTTGGCTGGTTAATGCGTAATGTACTAAATAATGACAGATTACTTGCGGTGCAGTTGGGCGGTGGTTTAATGATATTGGCGGCAATCATTTGCTATGTGTTAATTAAAGATGAACGCAAAACGAACGAAACATTGGCTGCCCAACTCGCCGTAGAAGAACATAAAAGTGTTTAAAATATTTACTTCACCATCAGCTGATGGAAATTAATTTGAAATGAAAAGATTGTTTTTAGCCCTTGCCCTTGGCGCTTGTTTTACGTTATCCTGCAAAAAAAACGTTGGAGAACAACCTACACAGCCTACGCCAGTTAATCCCGTAACGCCAAATTCTACAGAGCTTCCTGCCGGAGCTAAAGATGGGGTTGTTTTTACTAATAATGGAACTTCCGCTATTTTCACCTTGTACGCACCGGGCAAAAATACCGTGAGCTTAATGGGCGATTTCAATAGCTGGTCGGCAACGGCTTCCAAAATGACTAAAACACCCGATGGAAATTATTTTTGGATCAAGCTAGATAACCTTAATCCTGACACGGAATATGCTTATCAATTTTTGGTAGATGATAACTTAAGGGTTGCAGATCCCTATTGCGAAAAAATATTAGATCCAGTGAATGATCAGTACATCGCAGCGGCAACTTATCCTAATTTAAAAGCTTATCCAACGGGGAAAACCACTGGAATTGTGAGTGTAGTGCAAGGTAACCAGCCCAGCTACACGTGGAGAAATACAGCTTTTGCCCGTCCTGCTAAAAATGATTTGGTAATTTATGAGTTGCTGATTAGGGATTTTACCGCGGAGCATACCTACAATTCTACCCTACAAAAACTCGATTATTTGGTAGGCTTGGGAATTAATGCCATTGAATTGATGCCGGTAAATGAATTTGAAGGGAATTTAAGTTGGGGCTACAATCCATCATTTTATTTTGCTCCAGATAAATACTACGGTCCTAAAAACGATTTGAAGAAGTTTATTGATGAGTGCCACGGAAGAGGTATCGCTGTAATTTTGGATATGGTGTTGAATCATTCTTTTAGTCAATCACCAATGGTACAACTGTATTTTGATGGAAATAAACCAACTACAAGCAACCCTTGGTTTAATGTAGACGCCAAACATCCGTATAATGTTGGCTTTGATTTTAATCACGAAAGTGGAGCGACTAGAAAATTCTCTAAAGATGTGATGAAGTTTTGGATGCAAGAGTATAAGCTGGACGGTTTTAGGTTCGATTTAGCGAAGGGATTTACGCAAAGATCAAGTAATGATGATGCTAGTTTTTCTGCTTTTGATGCTGGAAGGGTTGCCATTTGGGACGATTATGTAGCGACAATGAAAAGCGTTGATCCTAATTTCTATATCATTTTAGAACTTTTCGCCAATGATAGTGAAGAGGTAGTTTACGCCAATAAGGGGTTGATGATGTGGAACAACTTAAACCATTCAATGAATGAAGCCACAATGGGCTGGCTAGGTTCTTCTGATTTTTCGAGAGGAATGTTTGGAACCCACGGGTTTTCATCTGCGGAAGGCTTGATCAGCTACGGCGAAAGTCACGACGAGGAGCGTTTAATGTACAAAAATATTACCTACGGAAATCTGAACACCAATTACGTCATTAAAGGTAATGTTGCTACATCATTAAAAAGAAATGAAATGGCGGCAGCATTTTTGTTTGCCATGCCTGGCCCTAAAATGCTATGGCAATTTGGTGAAGTAGGCTATGATGTAAATATTGATTTCAACGGTCGTACCGGTGATAAGCCAATTAGATGGGAATACTATACTGATCCAAATAGACGAGCACTTTACAATGCATTTGCTAAGTTCATTAAAATGAAACAAAAGAACAGCATTTTTAAAAGCACTAGTTTCACTTACAATTTTTCCGGCGCTATTAAGTCAATTAAACTTACTGATGCGAACAATACGGTTGTTGTGGTGGGTAATTTCGATATCGTTCCGCAAAGTGCCACTGTTGATTTTGGTAGCACAGGTACGTGGTACGATGCCATAGGTAATAACATTTCCTTAAATACAACTACGTACAGCCAATCTTTAGCTCCTGGAGAGTATCATATTTTCAGCAAACAGGCATTGGCGCAATAAATCGGTTATCGGTAATAATTATAATCAAAAATAGGTGGGAGTTTTTCCACCTATTTCTTTTTCAGGTAGTTCCTGCTTATTATTGCTTTAAATTAACTCAGCACTATTGAAATTTAGTTTATTTTTGCGCATGATTTCTACCAAGAACATTTTTTTAGTGCTGTTATTGCTATTTGCTTGTGCTCATCTTTCAGCACAAGAACTGTCGCAGCAAATTGTTGCAGGTCGTGAAAACTCACCTGCCCAAATGCAAAAACCTTACATCATCTATATTTCTGCCGATGGTTTCAGGCATGATTATGCAGAGAAATATCAAGCGAAAAACTTATTAGCGCTAAAGGCAAAAGGAGTACAAGCAGTATCAATGAAGCCGTCTTATCCATCGGTTACTTTTTCTAATCATTACACGTTGGCTACTGGAATGTATCCTTCGCACCACGGCATTGTTAACAATTCGTTTTACGATCCCAATAGAAAGCAGATTTATTTAAAGAAAGATGCAAGCGCCATTAAGGATAGTACTTGGTACGGCGGACTACCCATTTGGGCGTTAGCCGAACAGCAAAAGATGTTAACGGCTGCTTTTTACTGGTTAGGCTCGGAAACTGCCGTACAAGGTATCAGGCCAACTTACTGGTATAATTTCAACAATAAAATTTCGATGGATGCTAGATTGGAAGCCGTTAAAAATTGGTTGCTGCTTCCGGCGGAAAAGCGCCCTCACTTAATTGCGTTTTATTTCCCTGAAGTTGATGTCGCTGGGCACGATTTCGGTTCAAACGCCAAAGAAACTGGAGAGGCTGTGAAATTGGTTGATGATTGCGTTGGTAAGATGGTTGAATTAACTAAAAGCGCAGGTCTGGACGTAAACTTTGTTTTTGTATCGGATCATGGGATGACTGAATCGGATAATAAAAATACAATGCCACTGCCAAGTTTAATAGATACGGCAAAGTTTGTAGTGCCTAATGGAGACGCTTTGCTGCAAATTTATGCTAAAGATCAACGGGACATTAAGCCACTTTATTCCAAACTTAAGGCAGCGGCAGTAGATTATGATGCTTATTTAACCACCAAGATGCCAAAACGATGGCACTACCGTGCGAAAGACAATAAAGATGGTAGAATAGGGGACATTATTTTGATTCCCCGTTTACCTAAAATTTTTAACCTTACCGGTCGGCCAACCAACATTGGGAAGCATGGCTTTGATAATGCAATGCCAGATATGCAAGCCGTGTTTTACGCTTGGGGCCCTGCGTTCAAAGAAGGACTTACCATCAATTCGTTTGAAAATGTACATGTTTATCCACTATTGGCTAAAATTTTGGGATTACAATATTCGCATCAAATTGATGGCAAGTTGAAGGTTTTGGCGCCTGTGTTGAAATAATTGCTTTCGATTTCGGTTAGCGTAACATTTTAGTTTGAGTTAGGAGAAACCAACGTCAATGCTGATATTTATATGCAACAACTAAACATATAAAAATGAAGAAAACCTTTACAATTACCTGTTTAGCGCTGATGTTATTCGGTGCCGTTTATGCTCAGCGTCCACAAGCACAGGGCGGCCAGCAACGAGCAAGTGCCACGCCACCAGGTAATGCTGCCCCAAAAGAGGAAGCTCCGATAAAAGTTAATAACAACATCGCCTCCCGTAACATCGTTCCAGAAAGTGCTGTAGTAACCAATCATACCGTAAACATCAATGGTAAAGCAGTGCCATATAAAGCTACGGCCGGCACTTTGCCAGTTTGGGATGAGGACGGAAAACCGATTGCAGGCTTGTTTTATACCTATTACGAACGTACGGATGTCGGCAATAAAGACACTCGCCCGTTGGTAATTTCTTTTAACGGAGGCCCAGGTTCTGCTTCAGTGTGGATGCACATTGCCTATACTGGCCCAGTAGTACTTAATATCGATGATGAAGGATATCCAGTGCAGCCTTACGGTTATAAGGACAATAGCACGTCAATTTTGGATATAGCGGATATTGTTTACATCGATCCAGTTAACACAGGATACTCTAGAGCTGTAAGTAAAGATGTACCAACCAATAAATTTTTCGGAGTAAGGGCGGATATAAAGTACCTCGCCGAGTGGATCAATACCTTTGTTACCCGCACTAACCGATGGGCATCACCTAAATATCTCATTGGCGAAAGCTACGGCACCACCCGTGTATCTGGTTTGGCATTAGAACTACAGAGTAACCACTGGATGTATCTTAACGGCGTAATCTTGGTATCGCCTACCGAGCTAGGTATCGAACGTGGAAGCGCAATGGGCGCCGCCTTAAGATTACCTTATTTTGCAGCAACCGCTTGGTATCATAAAATGTTACCGGCCGATTTACAGTCGAAGAAATTAACGGATATGCTGCCCGAGGTGGAAAATTTTACCATTAATGAATTAATTCCAGCAATGGCTAAAGGAGGATTTTTACCTGCTGAAGATAAAAAGAGAATTGCCGCTAAAATCGCTCGCTTCTCCGGATTGCCGGAAAAAGTAATTATACAAAATAACCTTGATATTTCAACCAATTTGTTTTGGAAGGAGCTATTGCGAGACAAAGGATTCACCGTTGGTCGATTAGATTCGAGGTATAAAGGTATTGATAGGTCTGATGGTGGCGAACGTCCTGATTATAACGCTGAACTAACCTCTTGGTTACATTCATTCACGCCTGCCATCAACATGTATTTACGCAACGAGCTTAACTATAAAACCGATTTGAAATATAACATGTTTGGCCCTGTAAATCCTTGGGACAGAACTGGCGACAATACAGGTGAGAACTTAAGGGCAGCAATGGCGCAAAATCCTTATTTACATGTCCTAGTGCAGTCGGGATATTACGACGGCGCCTGCGATTACTTTAACGCCAAATATAACATGTGGCAAATGGATCCAAGCGGCAAACTAAAAAGCCGCATGAGTTGGGAGGGTTACGAAAGCGGGCACATGATGTATCTCCGCAAGGTAGATTTAGAGGCTGGCAACAATCACATCCGCGATTTCATCAAAAAATCCACAACAAAAAACGGCCAGTCAGCTAAATTTTAAAATATTTTGAAGCGCAAGGGCAGGGCTACTATGCAAAGGTAGTCCCGCTTTGCGTTTCTCCCGATGAAAAATCGGGATCCACTTCAATCTCGGCTATTAATCAAAGTCCTACTCTTAATGGCAATCGCTATTTACAAAGAAACTACGGCAGTTAAAGTTTGAAAGTATATCATAATTTCCTAACTTAATGTAAAAGCAAATCGCAGATGAAAGTTGTCGCTACTTTTTTAAGTCTTATTCTTTCTATCTACTTGGTAGTTAAGGGTATCGAGTTTATAAAGCGAGGTTCAAATGAGTTCATTTTTTTCGGTATCTGTTGTCTTGTTTTAGCGGTCGGTTTATCTTACCTTTCGGTGAGTTCGCTGCTTCGTAAAAAAGGCTTTAATTTTATTGTCTTTTGTTTCCAGATAAATGCTTAATTTTACAGCCCCACTATGGAACAATTGAAAACATCTTTTGATTTTGAAAAGCCTTTGGCAGATTTGTATCAACAAATTGAAAAGGTAAAGCAAATAGCTGATAAAACTAAGGTAGATATGTCGGCTACGCTTGCAGAGCTTGAAGAGAAAGCAGATGAGACGAGTAAAAGCTTGTATGCTAACCTAACAGGATGGCAAAAAGTTCAAATGTCGCGTCACGCTGAGCGTCCACAAACTTTAGATTACATTAACCTTATTTGCGAAGACTTTATTGAGCTTCACGGTGATAGAACGGTGAAAGACGATAAAGCTATTATCGGCGGTTTTGCAACTATCGATGGACAAACCGTTATGGTAATTGGTCATCAAAAAGGGAAAAATACCAAAGAGCGTCAATTCCGCAATTTTGGTATGGCTAATCCTGAAGGTTACAGAAAAGCATTGCGTTTGATGCGTTTAGCAGAAAAATTCAATAAGCCAGTAATTTCTTTTATCGATACCATGGGCGCTTACCCAGGTTTAGAGGCCGAAGAACGTGGACAAGGTGAAGCTATTGCTCGTAACTTATTGGAAATGTCGGTATTAAAAGTGCCAATTCTTTGCTTTATCGTTGGCGAAGGAGCTTCAGGTGGCGCTTTAGGTATCGGTATCGGTGATAAGGTTTACATGCTGGAGCATACATGGTATTCGGTAATTTCTCCGGAGTCTTGCTCTTCTATTTTATGGAGAAGCTGGGATTTCAAAGAAAAAGCTGCGGAATGCTTGAAACTTACTTCGGAAGATATGTTCAAGAACCAGCTGATCGACGGAGTAGTGAAAGAGCCACTAGGTGGAGCACATCAAAATGCTGTAGAAATGGCCACTACTTTGAAGGCTCAAATTTTAGAAGATTTAAAAGTCCTTAAGAAAGTAGACGCTGACAAGCTGATTGCAAAAAGAATTGACAAATTCTGTGCAATGGGCGTGGTAAATGAAGGATAGAGTTTTTCAACTAGCAAAAAATTGAATAATGAAAGCACGACCATAAAGTCGTGCTTTTTTTATGTTTTTTTGGCATTGCTAACCATTACCTTAGCCGATAGCTCGAAAAGCAATTTTTATAGCCTGAGTTCGATTGATATTTATTTGATTTACGATAAAATACAATATTTTATAGCTAACTGACCCTGACCCCGAACATTCGGGACGGGGTGACGGCAAATCGGCGTTTCGTCATACTGTCCCGAATGTTCGGGATCAGTATCAGTTTTGAATCTAATTATCAAAGAATTAACAATCGAACTGGGGTTATCAGCAAAGCTGTTGAGCTCAAGAAACTCTGGTTATGTTAATTTTGCGATCAAATCTGGCCATAGCGAAAGCTTGAAGGCAAAAAAATAAACAACCATGGAAAAGTAAGAGCCCTACGGGGGCGAGCAAAAAATAAATATGATGCAAATTTTCAAGAATTGTAATACTGCCTAACCAGAACTCAAATTAGATATTGAAACAAAAAAAAAGCCGCTTGACTAATCAAATCAAGCGGCTTTTTTAACGAATCAAAATACTTATTGCATATTCATGAAATCAGGAGGCAGCTCCCCAAAGTATCTCTCAAAACCACCATAATTATAAAGTGATTTAAGCTGGTTTTCCAAGTCTTTAGCCAATTTAGCTTGCCCATGTTGCGCCGCAACCTTCGCCATAGGCATTAACCCGTAAAACAGTCCAATTTGAATAGAGCGTTGACCAATCAACTGTTTTTTACTGTTGCTTACGTCGCCTAAATAGGTAACCTCTTTACCCACATAATCGGCGTATTTTTTAATCAGCTGATTTGCTTTTTCGGTTTCCCCTAAAATGTAAAGGTTTTGAGCCATTGTAGCTACTCCCATTACAGCCCTAATATTGTAAATTTTGGTAGGCATCACTTCATCATATTTTCTCATCACTTTCTTAGCATCTTCCAGTCTTCCAGCTTTAATTAAGCCAGTAGTTAAGCTGTTAAAAATGTTATTGAAGATAGAGATGTCATCTGCAGATTGACTATCCAAATAACTAGCATTTTTAATGTTGCCCCATTTGAACTTGTTCATTACATGTTCGTACATAGGTTCCAAATTAATTGGTTGTTCTTCCGAGTCATCCCTTTTCGAAGGATCAAGAGGAAGTAATCTCAATGCCAAGCCTTCGCTGTACAAATATTTATCTAAACCATTGAATTGCTCTGAAGGTACTGTGCTTGCAAAATAAATTGGACGTTTCCAGTTATTGTGTGCTAATATGTCAAACATGGCAAGCGTGCCTTTTGTTACGTAGCCCTTGTTGAATGTCCAGTTCAAGCTAGGTACAATTTGGTTGCGCATGCTGTCGGGCAAAGTTTTGGTGCTGATGATGTCCTGCGGGTTAACCGTTAACTTAAAGTTCTTACTAGGAATGAAATTGGTTTTAGTACCATCATTCAACGGAAGTTTATCATTATCATCATCAGATAATAACAAGTCTACAATCTGTTTAATTTCGATAGGTTCTGCTATGGCCATATCCTTATAGTACATCACATCTCTAACGCCCGAAACATATTGCTTTTCAGTCATTGAAATAGGTAATGGCTCTGATTCATGCACCTTACGTTTCATACCGTTGATGTACCAATCGGTATCAAATAAGCTCAAGTTAACCAGCCTAATGTCAGGTCTAATTCCTTCCACTTCTTGAGCGTACCATAGTGGATACGTGTCATTATCTCCGTAAGTAAACAGGATTGCGTTAGGTGCACATGATTCCATGTAGCTAATGGCAATATCTCTTGATAAGGTTTTGGTAGACCTATCGTGATCATTCCAACCTTCTTTTGCCATTAACACAGGTGCAATTAGTAGGCCAATGGCTACTGCGGCAATAGCGCCCATTTTTGGATCAATTTTTTTGAAAACCCATTCTCTTAGCGCAATTACGCCCAAACCTATCCAAATGGCAAAGGCATAAAAGGAGCCTACGTAAGCATAATCCCTTTCCCTTGGTTCCATTGGTTTTTGGTTGAGATATAACACAATTGCCAAGCCTGTAAAGAAGAAAAGCAAGCCAATAATTCCAGCATCTTTTGGATGGCGACCGAAATGCCAAACCGCACCAATTAAACCTAAAATCAATGGTAAAAAGAAGAAGCGGTTGTAAGAATTACTTTCTTTGATAGAAGGAGGGAGGTTGGTTTGATCTCCGTAGAGCATGGCATCAATTGGTTTTACGCCACTAATCCATTGCCCTTCATATAAACTGCCCTGTCCTTGTTCCTCGTTTTGCCTGCCAGCAAAATTCCATAAGAAATAGCGCATGTACATGAAACCAACTTGGTGGCGCATGAAGAAACCAACATTATCGAAAAAGCTTGGGAAATGATCGTCGCTAAAGCCCATCATATCCTTGTAATAATCAATATGTCTTTCGTCATCACTGTACATTCTCGGAAAAAGTACCTCGTGTTGTAACCTGCGAATACTATCAGGGAAATTTTCATTCTCGCCGTAAGTAGTTTTTCTTTTCACACCCGATACTTCATATTTCGTATCGCCTTTGCGGTAAGTTTTGCCTGTTTCCACATAAATTGGCGCCGAACCATCTTCCTTGTATTTAGGAATCGAGTTATAATTAGGACCCACTAACAACGGTCTTTCGCCGTATTGCTCACGATTTAAGTAGCCTAGAAAAGAGAAAGCATTATCAGGATCACTGTTATTTAAATTAGGTTTCGCTTGCGCTCTAATTAAAATCATCGCAAATGAACCATAACCGAAAATAATTAACGTTGTGGATAACAAAGCAAGGTTTAAGATTTTCTTTTGGTGTTTGATTGAATATTTAATTCCCCAAACTAAGCCGCCAATGAGTAGGATGGCGAAAAATAAAACGCCTGTGCCGAAGCCTAACCCTAAAGTGTTTACAAAAAACAAATCGAAGTAAGCACCGAATGAAACCAAGTACTGAATGATACCGTACTGAACAAATGCTAGAATCAAAATGCCAACCCCCAAAGTTTTAAAAATACCTGAGGTAGTTGGTTTTTCTGTCTTTTTGAAATAATAAACAAAGGCAATAGCTGGTATTGTTAAAAGGTTTAACAAGTGAATACCAATAGATAATCCCATGATGTAGGCAATAAACAACAGCCATCTATCTGCTTTGGGCTCATCAGCCACTGCTTCCCATTTCAAGATACCCCAAAATACAATGGCGGTAAATAAAGAAGACAGAGCGTAAACCTCTGCTTCTACAGCCGAAAACCAGAAGCTATCGGAATAAGTGTAAGCTAAAGCACCAACAGCGCCAGCTCCCATAATAGTAATCAAGGTTGCTTTGCTAATTTCTTCGCCTTTTTTAACCAGCACTTTTTTAGCTAAAGCTGTGATGGTCCAAAATAAAAACAATATCGTTGCGCCACTAGCTACCGCTGATCCAAAGTTCATGAAGTAGGCAATTTTAGTTTTATCGCCCATAGCAAGTAGGGAGAAGAAACGCTCAATCATCAAAAATAGAGGAGCACCTGGCTGGTGTACTACCTGCATCTTATAAGCTGATGCGATAAACTCGCCGCAGTCCCAAAAACTTGCAGTGGGCTCTAGCGTAAGTACGTAAGTGGTTGTTGCAATTAAGAAGCAAATCCAGCCAATAATATTGTTCGTTTTTGTATAGTTCATATAATAATGATATGAGATTTTAAACCTGCGTTTGGTGCATTAAAATGCTGCCGAAAATAAAAAAATAGATTGATATAGGTGTTAAGCGTTAACCTTATTTAACAAAAAATAACTAAATATGCCTGATAATCAATGAGGCTGAAATTTTTTTTATTTTTTTTGATGGATATGTTTGCAGGTTTCAAAAAACTGCGTACATTTGCATTCCATTTCGGAACGTAGGTTTTGAAATTGATTGTCCGATAGTATAAAGGTAGTACGACGGTTTTTGGTACCGTTTGTCTTGGTTCGAATCCAGGTCGGACAACAGAATCACTTCGGGTTGTGTATAAAACCGCAACCCGTTTTTTATTAACAAGCATTGATATCCGCAAATCATGCCATTGCAATTTAACCCTGTTAAAATTTTTGCCGGAAGTGGAACGAAAGATCTAGCCAGCAAAATAGCCCAAGAATACGGTAAACCTCTCGGTGATGTAACCCTAAGTAAATTTAGCGATGGCGAATTCCAGCCTTCATTCGATGAATCGGTAAGAGGATCAGATGTATTTTTAGTACAGTCTACTTACCAACCAAGCGATAATTTAATGGAACTTTTGTTAATGGTAGATGCAGCTCGTAGAGCCTCTGCGCATTACATTACTGCGGTTGTTCCGTATTATGGTTTGGCTCGTCAGGATAGAAAGGATAAACCACGTGTGGCCATTGGAGCGAAGTTGGTAGCCAACTTGTTAAAAGCAGCAGGTATTCACCGCATCATGACAATGGATTTAC
The DNA here is from genome assembly GCF_965249885.1 of Pedobacter sp. Lineage (GTDB taxonomy): Bacteria > Bacteroidota > Bacteroidia > Sphingobacteriales > Sphingobacteriaceae > Pedobacter. The sequence continues at coordinate 2,811,945 of NZ_OZ252254.1, forward strand.
ACGCAGCGCAAATTCAAGGTTTTTTTGATATTCCGGTAGACCACTTAGATGCTTCGGTGATATTTGTGCCTTACATCAAAAGCTTAGGCCTTGAAAATTTAACCATTGCTTCTCCAGATATGGGTGGCTCATATAGAGCTAGAACCTTTGCAAAGTTCTTCAACGCTGAAGTGGTAATTTGCGACAAACGTCGTAAGCGTGCTAACGAGATTGAGTCAATGTCCATCATTGGTGATGTTACCGGACAGGATATTGTATTGATTGATGATATTTGCGACACTGCCGGAACCTTGGCTAAAGCTGCAGCATTGATTATGGAAAACGGTGCTAAGAGTGTAAGGGCGGTATGTACGCACCCAGTTTTATCGGGTAAAGCTTATGAAACTGTTGAAAACTCTGCTTTAGAGGAATTGATTGTAACAGATACTATTCCGTTGAAGCAGCAAAGCTCGAAAATTAGACAACTGAGCACAGCAAAATTATTTGCTAAGGCTATTGCTAGTGTAAACGAGTACGGCTCAATTAGTGAGCTATTTAAAGTGTAATTAAAGGTAGGAAGTGTAGAGACTTAGGTCTAAATACTAAATACTGGATACTAATAATTAAATAAATAAAATGAAAACTATCGCTATTAGCGGTTCTCCAAGAGAGAACGTAGGGAAACGCGATGCCAAAGAGCTTCGCTACGAAGGTAAGGTTCCCGCAGTATTGTACGGAGGTAAAGAGCAAGTGCACTTTGCTGTTTCTAGAACTGATTTAAACGAAGCTATCTACTCTCCAGAAGCTAACTTTGTTGAGATTGATTTAGATGGCAAAAAAGTAAAAGCTATCATCAAGGATACTCAATTCCACCCGTTAACTGATTTGTTGTTACACGTTGATTTTCTTCAATTATTTGATGATAAAGCAATCAACATGGAAATTCCAGTAAAATTAACAGGTACTTCTCCAGGTGTGAAAATGGGTGGTAAATTGGTGCAGAAATTACGTAAACTACGTGTTAAAGCATTCCCTAAAAACATGCCTCAAGTAGTTGAAGTAAGCATCGCAAAATTAGAAGTTGGTAACTTGTTCCGTGTACGTGACCTAGAAAAAGGGGAGTACCAAGTAACTAACACTCCTGAAGATACTATCGTTTCAGTAGCAATGTCAAGAGCATTGAAGCAAGCTGAGAACGAAGCTAAAGGTAAAAAATAATCAAGCTTCTTGATTAAAGATAAAGCGTCCCGATGTAAATCGGGACGCTTTTTGTTATACTAGTTTCAAGGCATAGGCTTTTGTAAGCTAAACCTTATAGTAGCGGTAGCTCCAGAGTTTAACTCTGGACTATAGCGGATAAAAGGACTTTCGAGTACGATTATAAACTTGCCTTGCTTTTCTAAATAGTGTCAATAATGAGGCTTTTTTCAATTATTGCGAGGCACGAAGCAATCCTATAACGTCATTGGGGTACAAAACTACCTTTTAAGATTGTCTCGTATTAACGGACAGTTTTAATCAATCCAGCAATGATAAACTGACTATCAATAGAAAAATTCATCACTCACGAGAACTGTCATCTCGCTTTTCGATGTTGTACTTTTATTGCTTAGCTTTCCAATTTTACACTTAACTCCTTACATTTGCCACATGAAATTTCTTATAGTAGGCTTGGGTAATATTGGCGCCGAGTATGTTGGCACTAGGCACAATATTGGTTTTGATATTGCCGATGAGTTGGTTGCTGGTTTGGAAGGTAGTTTTGAACATGGCAGATTGGCCTATCATGCAGAGGTGTCTCACAAGGGTAAAAAACTGCATGTAATTAAACCAACTACTTACATGAACTTAAGCGGTAAAGCGGTGAATTATTGGATGAAGGAACTGAAAATTTCTCCGGAAAATGTATTGGTTTTGGTGGATGATTTGGCTTTGCCCCTAGGGAAGCTACGTATGAAATTGCAAGGAAGCAGTGCCGGTCACAATGGTTTGAAAAGTATTGAAGAAGTTTGCGGTGGACAAAATTACGCTCGTCTACGTTTCGGCATAGGAGATGATTTCCCGAAAGGTAGACAAGTTGACTTTGTACTTGGCCAGTTTGATAAGAACGAGAAGAAAGAGCTACCGGTGCTAATCAACAGAGCCGTTAGCATGATCAAAAGTTTTGCTACTATTGGCGCAGCACAAACCATGACCTTATTTAACAAATAACTGGCGGGCAAGCAAGCTAGAGAAGTGCTCAAGGCATTCCGAAACTGTTTACCTATTTAGTAATGCGCTAATTTTTTCGTGCAGTACACCAATTTTAAAAGGTTTTCCTATAATGTCGTCTGCACCAACTTCCTTGGCTGTAGCTTTATCTTGATCCAATACTCCCGCCGAAAAAGAGATAATTGGAATGTTTTCCTTGCCAGGAATATGGCCTTCTCTAATTTTTTTGATCGCTTCCAAGCCATTCATCACTGGCATGTAAGTGTCCATCAAAACTAAATCGAAGTGATCTTTTTCCAACGCTTCCAGTGCGGCGGCACCGTTGGTTACAACAGTAGTTTGTACTTTCCAATCGTTAAGGATTTTAACAATAAGAAATACATTGATAGAGTTGTCTTCGGCTACTAAAATCTTAATGCCGTCTAAGGTAGGTAGTTGTTCAATAGGTCTTTTTACAGGTTCTTCGTTGTTTTTTTCCACTGTTTTATACCATTTAGTAAATGAAAATGTACTTCCTTTGCCAAGTTCGCTTTGCACGTCTAACTCGCCACCTTTTAGCTCGGCCAACTTTTTCACAATAGATAATCCTAGTCCTGTACCACCATATACTCTAGTGTGTACATTTTCTACCTGCTCAAAGGATTGGAATATGGTTTGTATATTATCTTTTGAAATACCAATGCCTGTGTCAGTTACCGAGAATTTAAGCAGTTTGGTGTTTGCTCTTTCTTCCAGTGCTTCTATTTTAAAAATTACTTCGCCCTCGTTAGTGAATTTAACAGCATTGCTCAGTAAATTCATGAAAATTTGATTCAAACGGAGCGAATCAGCCATAATGTATGTTGGTACATTCTTGTCAATAGCTAACTTGAGCGATATTCCTTTTTCTAAAGCTTTTACATTGAGTAAGTTAGCAGCTGTTTTAGCTAGGTCTTTAATGTCAGTTTCGGCAAAGTTTATTTTGTATTTACCTGCTTCTATTTTCGATAAATCTAAAATATCATTGATTACACCTAATAGCGAGTTGGAGGAAACATCTAAAAGATTAATAATTTCTTTCACTTCTTCCTTGAGGTCCTCTTGTTTAAGCAAATGTACTAGTCCGATAATGCCATTTATTGGTGTACGTATTTCATGGCTCATGTTGGCCATAAAATTTTCTTTAGCTCTCTTGCCTTGTTCAGCATCTTCCTTAGCTTTGATCAAGTCACCTTGTACTTGTTCTAACTGTGAGTTTTTGCTTTTGATTTCTCGCTGAGTTCGCACCAATTGAATGAAAGAGTCAACTTTTGCAGAAGTGATATAAGGGTCTAGCGGTTTATACAGGTAGTCTACAGCCCCAGCGCTTAGTCCTTTGATAGCGTATTTCGCTTCAGTGGATATAGCTGTAACAAATATGATAAGGATATCCTGCGTACGGGCGTTATTTTTCAAAATTTCTACCAGCTCAAATCCATTCATTTCTGGCATTTGTACATCAACAAGTGCAATAGCAATATCCTTTTCCCAACAAATTCTTAACGCTTCGTTAGGGGAGGTGGTAGAGATAATATTGATGTCGTTTCTATTTAAAAGGGCCTCTAAAGCAATAATGTTCTCCTGCTTGTCATCCACTATTAGTAGGTTAATTTTATTCATTGAGGCAGATTTAGTTAATTTTTTGATAAATGTTATTTTTCTTGTCTATTGCTTTAAATTTCTTCGCCAGTTTTTGGTCCCTAATGGTTTCCTTTCCTCCTAGGCATAAAAAACCAAAGTTGGCTAAGCTTTCATAGAACAGGTTAATTACTATGTTTTGTAACTGTGGATTAAAATAAATCAGTACATTTCTACAAGAAATCACCTGAAATTCGTTGAAAGGGCCATCTGAAACTAGATTATGCATGGAAAATAGCACATTTTTTTTCAATTGCCTAGAAATAGAGGCAGCATCATATTGCGCCACATAGTGGTTTGCCAGTGATTTTCCTCCGTCAACAGCGAGGTAGTTCTCTGAGTATTGTTTCATTTTCTGCAGGTCGTATATGCCCTCCTTTGCTGTTTCGAGCACTTTATGGTTAATATCTGTACCATAAAAAAAACTTCTGTTGTAAAGGCCGTATTCTTCAAAAAGTATTGCAAAGGAGTATAGTTCTTCTCCAGTAGAACAACCTGCGTTCCAAACTTTTAAATGTTGGTAAGAACTGAGGTAAGGCAAGACATTATCCTTTATCGATTTAAAGAACTTCGGGTCGCGAAACATCTCGGTTACATTTACCGTTATTTCATTCAGAAAATCGTGAAAAAAATGCTCGTTGTTAATCAGTGTATTCCTTAAATCAAAATAATCGAGTCTTTTTAAAACCATAATCCGATTAAGTCTCCGTTTTAGTGATGCCCTGGAGTATCCTCCGAAATCAAACCCATAAATATTTTTGGCTACAACTATAATATCTTCTACTTGTTCGTCTGTAATCACCTCGTGTGTCATGTTATCTTATCACTAGCTTAACCAAACCCTCAACATTGATAAGAGCTTATCCACATCAACTGGTTTTGAAATGTAATCGCTTGCACCTGCTTCAATACATTTTTCTCTATCGTTTTTCATGGCTTTGGCAGTTAGTGCAATAACCGGTAAATTAGCCAAGTGCCGCTGCGCTCTTATTTTTCTCATGGCTTCGTAACCATCCATTTCAGGCATCATAATATCCATTAGAACCAAATCAATTTCAGGGTGTGCTGTTAATTTTTCCAATGCTTCTACGCCATTATTGGCAATTACCACCTTTATTTTATAATCTTGCAGGGCCGAAGATAAAGCAAAGATATTCCGCATATCGTCATCGGTAATTAAAATTGTTTTATTTTCCAGCGCCTTTTCAATGGTAGTGGCGTAGTTTTTCGGAGCCGCAACTGTCTTTATATTTTCTTCTTTAGGTGTGTCTCCTTGTAATTTATTCATGAATAGGCTCACTTCATCTAGCAGCCTATCATTTGACTTGTTGCTTTTCAACACCATGGCCTGCGAATAGCGCATAATTTGGGCCATTTTATCGCGGTCCAGCTCCATGGCCGTATTGATAATAACTGGTATTTGTTTGGTGTCGGGGTTTGATTTTATCTCATCTAATAGATCAAATCCAGAAATATCAGGAAGCTTCAAGTCTAAGATAATGCAGTCGAAAGTGCTTTCTTCAAGCATTTGTAAGGCTTCTTTTCCCGTATAAGCTTGTGATACTTTTGCTCCTTTCTTTATCAGTTGCTCATTTAAATCGTTGCTCTGCAGAATTTGATCTTCAATTACTAATACGTTGTTAAAGTGATAAGTGTATTGATTAGATAACAGTTCAAAAGCTTGATCTAGTTTTTCTTTATCTACAGGTTTTTTAAGGAAGCCAATTGCGCCTTCTTTCTTTGCTTTGCTAGTTTTTTCATCTCCAGCCGACATCATGTGGATTGGGATATGTTGTGTAGCCGGGTTAGCTTTTAGTTTTTTTAGGATAGTCCAGCCGTCCATAACGGGCAGCATTACGTCAAGCACAATGGCGTCTGGAAGCTCTTCTATCGCTAAAGCCAAGCCTTCGTCGCCACTGTGAGCCAAGATAGGCTCAAAGCCTTTTTCAATGGCATAAGCTTTTAATATTTCTGCGAAGTTTTCGTCGTCTTCCACAATTAGCAGTTTGTTCCCTGCTGATTTTTTAGTAGCACTTGGAATTATGTTCAACGGAGATTCAACAATTTGTGGTTGTATTGTTTCTACAACTCTATGGAGGGTGTTTTCTGAAGGTTCTACACTAGTAACCAAGCTTTGCGGAATGATCAAAGTGAAGGTGCTGCCTACGCCAACTTCGCTGCTAAGTTGTATTTCACCGCCTAACAAATTAGCTAACTCTCTGCTGATAGATAGACCCAAACCTGTTCCTCCGTATTTCCTACTTGTAGATCCATCTTCCTGCTGGAAAGCTTCAAAAATAATTTGCTGTTTATCTTGCGGAATGCCAATACCAGTATCGTTAACGGCGAAATAAATCAGTTTTTCTTGTTGTTTTAAGGTTGGATTGTACTTTGCCTGTTGTTGGTTGGCAACGCCTACTTCTACAGTAACCGCCCCGCCTTTTCGAGTAAATTTTATCGCATTAGAAAGGAGGTTTTTAAGGATCTGTTCAATTCTAGCCTGATCGGTAGTAATAGAAGACGGAAGATCACTTTTTAGGCTAAATTGATAGTTGATTTCCTTTTGCTTAGTAAGTTCGGAAAAGAGTGAGTCTATCTGAGATTTTATAGCCAATGGTTTTACTTCCTCAATTATTAAATCCACTTTTCCCGATTCTATTTTTGATAAATCTAGGATGTCATTTATAAGAGCAAGTAAATCCGAGCCCGCGTTGTGAATCACTCCAGCATATTTAATTTGTTCCTCTGAAAGGTTGTTAAGTTTATTCTCTTTTAGAATGCGAGCAAGTATCAATATGCTATTTAGTGGCGTTCGTAGCTCGTGGCTCATATTGGCCAAAAATTCCGATTTATACCTGCTGCTTAACGACAATTCTTCGGCTTTTAAGCTGATTGCTTCCTTCGCTTGATTGATAGAAGCATTTCTCTCTTCCAGCAATTGCGCTTTTTCTTCGAGTTCTGCGTTTGCCTGTTGTAGTTCTTCTTGTTGTACTCTTAATTCCTCTTCCGAAGCTTGTAGCTCTTCGGTTTTGTGCATTAAATCTTCATTAGTTACCCGCAGTTCTTCTTGCTGACTAATCAACTCTTCTGCTTGCTGCTGGGTTTTTTCAAATAACTCCTGCAATTTTACTTTAGCTACCATGCTATTTACGGCAATGCCGATATCTTTAGCTACTAGCTCTAAAAACGCAATATCGTTAGGCTGAGGCTCGCTGGTTAATCCAATTTCTAATACCGAGATGGCAGTATCTTCAAATAATACAGGCACACAAATGATATAGTTTGGACTGGCATTGCCTAAAGCTGAACTTATTTTTAGGTATCCGGCCGGCACAGGACTAAAAACTTTCGTTTTTTTCTCTAATGCCGCTTGACCTGCTAAACCCTCACCAAAATGAAACGCCCTGTCGCTAAGGTTTTCGTGAATTGCAAAAGTTCCTCTCACTCTCATTGTTTTTTGGGAACGATTGATAAGATAAAAAACGCCTATCGGGAAATTAAGCAAATTGCAAACCGCAGAGATGATATTATCGGCCAATTGATCCATGGTGTATTCACCTCGCATCACTTCATTAATCTTTGCTTCACTACTTAGTAGCCAATTATGGTGCTCGTTCTTGGCTGATAAATCTGCCAATTCTTTATTTGTGCGCAAAATCTCTCTTTCGGTATCTTTCTGTTGGTCGAAGGTTGCACGTATATATTTGAGCATGAATAAAATCAATCCGAAAATAATTAGCGAACTGATGATAATTACAACAATGGTTCTTGTACTTCTATCTGCCGAAACCTCTTGTCTTTCTTTTAATAACTTATATTCAAGCGCAATGAGCTCATCAGCAAATGCTAAAAACCTAATTTTATTGATGCGGCCTTTTTCATTCAAAAATTGCTTTTTGGCTCCATCAAAGTCACCAATGTTGGCTTTGGCGGCAATTTGTTTCATGTCTGAAACTTTCCAAACTGCGTAAAACTTGATACTGTCCGCCTTTTTTTGCTGTATCGCATTATCGCTTACCAATTGGCTAAGTTCTTCTGCCAATGGTAGTATCGTATTTATGTTTTCGTCGTAAGGTCCTCGATAATCGTTCTTTTCGCTCAATAGAAAACCTCTCAATGATGCTTCGCTATGCAGTAATTTAATCTCCAGTCGCTCTGCTGTTTTAGCAACTGTTTGCGTGTGCGCCACCCATTTGTAACTATCGTTAAGTGAATGAATACTTAGATAAGAAGCCACAGCCGAAATCAATACAAAAATTAATGACGCGGTAAAGCCCGTAAGTAGCTGTTGCTTAAAAGAAAGTTTGAGCATATAGAAACGCTATTTAAGGTTGAAAACTGGGCTAAGATAGCTAATATAGGAATAATTGTATCTATAGAAATTTAATACATTAGAGGCGTAATTGTAAAAACTTGTTTTTGTTAACTTTGTGAACTTAAAATATAAAAATGAAACTATACGGTATCCCAAATTGTAATACAGTAAAAAAGGCACAGGATTGGCTAACACAACATGGACATAACTTTGAATTCCATGATTTCAAAAAGAAAGGGATAACGACCGAAAAACTAGGTGAATGGTTTGAAGCATTTGGTTGGGAGAAGGTTATTAATAAAAATGGGTTAACTTTTAAAAAACTGACCAAAGATCAGCAACAGGAAATTAACTCGCCAGAAAAAGTGATTAGCTATCTACTTGAAAATACCAGTGCTATTAAGCGTCCTGTTGTCGAGGTAGATGGAAAAGCTGTGTTATTAGGCTTTAAGGAAGATGAATATTTGGAAATACTGCACCGCAGGTAAGAAGTGTTGTTAAACTTTGTTAAAAGCTTAAATTAAGCTGAAAACTATTTTACTTTTGAATATGTTAAAAAAGCTGTTGTTATCAGTGTTATTATGCCTGCCTTTTTTAGGTTATGCACAAAGCTATATGACTGGAAACGTTTTTGATAACGAACAACGAAATCTGGCTTTACAGGGAGTGTCGGTACGTAACCTAAGTACAAAAGCAGTTGTAGTAACGGATAAGGATGGACATTATGCAATTCCCGCAAAAAATGGTGATCTTATTGTTTACGCATTGATGGGCTACCAAACAGATACCGTTTACCTTGTGAATTTATTTCCTAAAAATAGTTACCTGCGAGCAGCAGTGAATACGTTAAATCCGGTAAACGTAACCACTACTAAAGTCTCGCCTTTCTTAGATACGAAGGATCCAGAAGCTCGGCCTGCAAAACAAGTAGATTACTCAAAAAATAGGGGAGGCTTACGTCTTAATCTTGGTTATGGGAAATATCGCAGACAACAAGCAAAAGAGCAGGAATTAGAAGAAGCTGCAGATATCAACGAAGAAATTTCGAAAAATTTTAATCGAGAGGTGATACAAAAGTTGGTCAACTACAAAGCAAAAGATTTGGATGATTACATCGGTCTTTATCGGCCAACGGTGGCGCAAGTCAGGGCAGATAAAGATTTCGACTATACCTATTATATTGCTACCACATTTACCGAATGGCGTAAACTTCCTGAAAACGAACGCAAACTTCCCTCCCTGCCAAAACTAAAAGCTAAACCCTAGCTAAATAATAATCATGCGGCAATTTTGAAAATTGTGCTTTTTCGGTTTACTTTGATTTCAAATTAAAACAACACATGCAAAAAATAGTATTGAAAACTTTTGCCTTTGCGCTTTTTTTGTGCGGGCAACTGGGCTATGCTCAAGATAAACCTGTTAGTAAATATGTTCCAGAAGAAGCTTTTGGTCCTTTGTTTTACACTCAAAATGGCAATGAGTATCGGTCTGCTAGTGGTGCTCCAGGACATAAGTACTGGCAAAATAGGGTAGATTATAATATCAGCGCAAGCTTGGATGAAAAAACCAGTACTGTAAAAGCAACGGTGACCATCACCTACAAAAACAATAGTCCTGAAAAACTGCCTTACCTTTGGCTGCAGCTCGATCAAAACTCGTTCAAGCAAAACTCTCGTGGATTGGCTATTACACCACCCGTAAGTAGATATGGTGCACAGGGCGAAAAGTTTAACGGCGGCTATGCCATTTCAAATTTGTCGGTATCTCAAAAAGCTAAACCTGTAAAATTTAGTTCCATTGTTGAAGATACACGTATGCAGATTAGGCTTGATCAGCCAATGGCTGCCAATGGCGACGTGGTGGTGATTAAAATGGATTATGTATATGAGATTCCAGTTTTAGGTTCTGATAGAACCGGACATTTAACTACTAAGAATGGCGAAATCTTTGCCGTTGCACAATGGTTTCCTCGTATGTGTGTTTATGATGATGTATTGGGATGGAATACCTTGCCATACTGGGGTGCTGGCGAGTTTTATTGCGAATACGGTGATATCACATTCGATGTAACCGTGCCAGGAAATCATATTGTAATGGGGTCCGGAGAATTACTGAACCCTCAAGAAGTTTTTACCGCGGAACAATTGAAGCGTTGGAATGAAGCCAAAAGCAGCGACAAAACAATTCATGTTAGATCGGAGGCTGAAGTTACTGATCCAAAATCGCGTCCAGCGAAAGACAAATTAACTTGGAAGTTTAAAATTACTAACACTCGTGATGCAGCTTGGTCATCATCAAAGGCATTTGTACTCGATGCCGCTCGTATCAACTTGCCTAGCGGTAAAAAGTCTCTAGCTGTTTCAGCCCATCCTGTTGAAAGCAACGGTAATGATAGTTATGGAAGGGCGGTAGAGTACGTTAAAGGCTCCATAGAACATTACTCGAAAATGTGGTACGAATATCCTTACCCTATGGCAGTTAACGTAGCTACCAATATTGCAGGGATGGAATATCCTGGAATTGTATTTTGCGGATGGACCTCAAAGAAAGGGGAAGCATGGGGAGTAATTGATCACGAATTTGGCCATATTTGGTTTCCTATGATTGTAGGATCTAACGAACGTAAATTTGGATGGATGGATGAAGGTTTCAATACTTTTATCAATGATATTTCAAGTGCAGAATTCAATAAAGGTGAGTACAAGACACGCCAAATGAATATGAATGCAGTTGGTAAAGCGATAATAGGTAATCCTAAATATGAAAACATGATGTTAATGCCTGATGGAATGGCAGAAGCTAATATTGGCATCAACCTTTATTATAAACCAAGTTGGGCATTGCATATCTTGAGAGACCAAATCCTAGGTCAGGATCGCTTTGATTTTGCTTTTAGGCAGTACATTAATAATTGGGCATTTAAGCATCCAACGCCTTACGATTTTTTCCGTACTATGGAAAATGCAGCAGGAGAGGACTTGAGCTGGTTTTGGAAAAGTTGGTTCTTGAATAATTGGAAAATGGACCAAGGCATCGCCGAAGTGAAAGAGGTGAAAAATAATGGAGCCTTGGTAGCTTACACCATTAAGGTGGATAATTTGGAACAAATGCCGATGCCGATTATTTTAGGAATTAAAACAAAAAGCGGTAAAACCGATATCGTGAAAATTGCTGCGGATGTTTGGATGAAAAACATAAGTTGGACGGTAACCTATCCAACAACCGAAGAAATTGTTGAAGTGGTGCTAGACCCTCAACAAGTATTGCCGGATAGTAACTCGGCTAATAATAAATGGACTAATTAGCAGTATTGTTATTGATAAAATTTTATAATCCCCAATAAGCTGCTATTGGGAGTTTAGGATTTTTAATCCTACAAGAAAGGCTGTCTTAGAAAGTCATCCTTTATTTCATACTCATAGCTAAACAAATATGCGTTTAGCTATTTAGAAAAAAAATCTATATCAAGTATGAAATAAGGACCGGACTTTTGAGGCAGCTTTTTTTTGCATTACTAATGTGTTGGTGATTATAAGTTCGCAATTTCCACTTCCCTTTATTCAAGCCTTTGGAAATTCAATTCCCAAATAAGTACCATCTTGAATTTGTTGGACGAGTAGTAACGATTTAAATCTCGATAAGATCAATTTTTTTACTTTCAAGAGAATACTTATTTGTCGAGATAAACCAAAAATAAGTTGCTATAGCCAACGTGCATTAAAAATCACTAAGTTTAATAAGAACATTGTATTTTGGAATTCATCATAATTTATCCAAATAACTTGCGTTAATAGCATTAATGTGAAGCAATGTTTAGGTGTGGGTTTTAGTTGAAATAACCATAACCGCTTAGCTAAAAACTTTTAAAAGAGATCATGTGAATCGCTTGACTTACAAGGTCAAATTCCCCAATTTTTCCACACTTTTCTTAAATTTTTATATAGCTTTTTTGTTTAAATCAATATGGAATTGTTTTTTTAGGGATACGGCATATCTAAGCTTTGAGATTGTAAGTTTGTAAAACTGCTTACTTTTTGATTGTGAAATCTGCATACGATTGAAATCTTTGGTTTAAATCAATTTTGAAATAAAATTTAATCTGTCTATCGTGCAAATATGTTCAAGTTGGATAAAAATTCTTTGCTACTTAATTTTTTTTGAACAGCTATTAGTTTTGTGTTAAAAAAAAAATGGTAAAAAAATAGATTTAAAACTATAAGTTGTTTAAAGAGACATTTTAAGTAGCGGATTTTCTGTGTTTTTAGTTGATTTTTTGCTGTTTTCGTGGGTTGAGCGGTGTGTTTTTCTCAGATTGAGGAAAAGCTACATCAACGAAAATTAAATAGCTTTATTGCTTCCTGTTCAAAAAAGCCGCATTTCCGTATAAATCCAATTTTTTTCTGGTGGCATAGCTTTTGGCTTTACGTGGCTGACGTGTCTGTTTTGGCACCAGAAATTTATGAAGAAAATTTTCAAGCGCATCGCACTGTGTTCAGTGCTCGGGGTCAGTGTACAGTTTGCACAGGCTCAAGTCAAAATAGGAGATAATCCTACGACAATCAACAAGGCGTCTATTCTAGAGTTAGAGAGTAGTAACAAAGGTTTATTGTTCCCACGCGTTAATCTTACCAGTACCACCACTTGGGGCTTGGCTACGGGCAGCACGCCTGTAGCAGGTATGGTAGTATATAATATAAATACTACAACCGCAGGATTCGCTGGTTCCACTGCATATCCAGCAATGCAGCCTGATGGGACTGGCTTGTATTATTGGGATGGAAATGGTTGGGTTGCTGTTAAAGGTAGTAAAGGTAACGGAATTCTCAACGGTACCGGAGCGCCAACAACAGCTATAGGTAATGATGGAGATTTTTATATCGACCCTACCGTTAGTATTGTTTATGGACCCAAAACTAACGGTACATGGCCGGCCGGGATAAGCTTGACTGGTGCTGCTGGTGCCAATGGTAAGACGATACTCAACGGTACCGGAGCGCCTACAGCGGCAATCGGGACTAATGGAGATTTTTACATTGACCCTACAGCGAATATTATCTACGGCCCTAAGGCTAGTGGTACATGGCCAGCAGGTGTAAGCCTGGTTGGTCCTTCTGGTGCCAACGGAAAAACGGTACTCAGCGGAAGTGGTGCGCCAACGACCGCAACAGGTACTGATGGAGATTTCTATATTGACCCTACAGCAAATATCATCTATGGCCCTAAAGCTGGTGGCACATGGCCAGCAGGCGTAAGCCTGGTGGGTGCCGCCGGACAAGGAGGGGTTTCCATAGCAGGAACAGATATGTTGCTTACGGGTACGGGGACAGTAGCAGATCCCTATATAATAAATAGTAAAATAACTGCAAACAATGGTTTAACTAAAAATGCTGGCAATATACAATTGGGTGGTGCACTAACAAACGCTACAACGATCACCACCGATGCCAACAATACATTGGCGATCGCTGGTCTTCAACAGGGTTCGTCTGTTGACAAGCTTGTAGTAGTTGATGGTAGCACAGGTGTGTTGAAACAGATAAATGGCAATGCTGTGGCCACTACGGTAAACAATACCTTGTCGGGCTCTTCGTTGACCACAACGATCAACGGAGTTACCTCTGCATCTTTGGACCTTGCGCCTGCGCTTGCTGCCGCTACGACCAACACTTTGAGCGTAGCCTCCGGTCAACTGACATCTAACGTAAACGGTGTGACCTCATCGGTCAACCTTCCGAGCCTGTTGAACAGCAACACTACGGTAAACAATACCTTGGCGGGCTCTTCGCTGACCACAACGATCAACGGGGTTAGTTCCGCATCTTTGGACCTGGCGCCTGCGCTTGCTGCCGCTACGACCAACACCTTGAGCGTAGCCTCCGGTAACCTGACGTCCAACGTAAACGGTGTGACCTCGTCGGTCAACCTTCCGAGCCTGTTGAACAGCAACACTACGGTGAACAATACCTTGTCGGGCTCTTCGTTGACCACAACGATCAACGGAGTTACTTCTGCATCTTTGGATCTTGCACCTGCGCTTGCTGCCGCTACTACGGTGAGCAACAGCTTCAGCGGCAAGAACCTGATCACCAATGTTAACGGTGTGAGCAGTTCCCCAGTTGATATTTCCTCCGCCCTGGCATCTGCCACCACGGTGAACAATACCTTGTCGGGCTCTTCGTTGACCACAACGATCAACGGAGTTACTTCTGCATCTTTGGATCTTGCACCTGCGCTTGCTGCCGCTACTACGGTGAGCAACAGCTTCAGCGGCAAGAACCTGATCACCAATGTTAACGGTGTGAGCAGTTCCCCAGTTGATATATCCTCCGCCCTGGCATCTGCCACTACGGTAAACAATACGTTGGCAGGCTCTTCGTTGACCACAACGATCAACGGAGTTACTTCTGCATCTTTGGATCTTGCGCCTGCGCTTGCTGCCGCTACGACTAACACTTTGAGCGTAGCCTCCGGCCAACTGACCTCTAACGTAAATGGTGTGACCTCATCGGTCGACCTTCCGAGCCTGTTGAACAGCAACACCACGGTGAACAATACCTTGTCGGGCTCTTCGTTGACCACAACGATCAACGGAGTTACTTCTGCATCTTTGGATCTTGCGCCTGCGCTTGCTGCCGCTACGACCAATACTTTGAGCGTAGCCTCCGGCCAACTGACCTCTAACGTAAATGGTGTGACCTCATCGGTCGACCTTCCGAGCCTGTTGAACAGCAACACTACGGTGAACAATACCTTGTCGGGCTCTTCGTTGACCACAACGATCAACGGAGTTACTTCTGCATCTTTGGATCTTGCGCCTGCGCTTGCTGCCGCTACGACCAATACTTTGAGCGTAGCCTCCGGCCAACTGACCTCTAACGTAAATGGTGTGACCTCATCGGTCGACCTTCCGAGCCTGTTGAACAGCAACACTACGGTAAACAATACTTCTAGTGCAAATAATTTAACTACCTCGGTTAACGGGGTTACTGCTGCTGCGGTATCTATCATCAACAGCAACATTTTGACTGCCACCAACGGCAACCTAGTATCCACGGTGAACGGCGTTTCTACTACGGCCACACCGGTACTGGTTAGCGCCAGCAGCGGACTTACCGCCAGCAACGGCGATGTGAAATTGGGCGGTACTTTGGGTTCACCCACTACAATCGTTACTAGTGCCAGCAATACAATGGCCATTACTGGCCTGCAGACCGGTGCCAACTCGGACAACATCGTTGTTGCCGACGGCAGCGGTATACTGAAAACGGTTGCAAGGTCTACCTTTACCGCTGATATAAGGGTAGTTGGCACCAGGAACCACGTGAGTTCTGATGCGGGCGTTGGCGGCAACGGTACCTCTTTGGGCACTGGTGCCGACAATATTGCCATCGGTTCCTCCTCACTTGGAGCTGTGACCACCGGCACCGGTTCTATCGGCATCGGAGCCAACGCACTGAACAAGCTTACTTCGGGAACGGGTACGGTTGCAGTTGGCTGGAACGCACTGGCCAATGTTACCACCAGTTCAGGGAATACGGCCATCGGTTCGGCTACGCTTCTGGCGAACACCGGGTCCAGCAACACGGCCGTGGGCAACAATTCACTGGTGGCAAATACCTCGGGCAACAACAACGTTGCCGTAGGTGTAAGCAGTTTGGGCTCCAATACCACCGGTCTGAACAACTCGGCCTTCGGTACGCAGGCTTTGCAGAACAACACTGCGAGCAACAACGTCGGTTTTGGCTACCAGGCACTTAGGGGCAATACGAGCGGCAGCAACAACATCGGCCTTGGCGTAGGTACGGGCACGTCCACCTCGACGGATGTCACCACAGGTTCCAACAACCTGTTGATCGGCAACGGCATTTCGATCATGGACGGTACCGCGAGCAACCAGATGAACATCAAGAACACGATCTTTGGTACGGGCATGAACGGAAGCCTGGCCTCTCCGGCGGGGAGCATCGGTATCAACACGAGCGCACCGAGCAATACGCTGCACGTGAAGGCCACTTCCAATCCGCTGCGCCTTGAGGGTCTGCAGACGGGCAGTGGTTCCGACCAGATCCTGGTTGCCGACGCTACCGGTGTGGTAAGGCAGTTGAGCGCCAGCTCGATTCCTACCACGGTATCGAACGCTTCCAATACGAATACGTTGACGACCACGGTGAACGGTGTTACCGGTACGGGAGTGAACATCATCAACAGCAATGCACTGAGCACATCTGGTGGTAACCTGGTGAGCACAGTTAACGGCGTATCCTCATCGATCAGCCTGAATACAGTGCTTAGCGGCAGCACGACCAATACATTGAGCGTGGCCTCTGGGCAACTGACCTCCAATGTTAACGGAGTGACCTCATCGGTTAACCTTCCAAGCTTATTGAACAGCAACACTACGGTATCTAATACTTCTAGTGCAAATAATTTAACTACCTCGGTTAATGGGGTTACTGCTGCTGCGGTATCTATCATCAACAGCAATAGTTTGACGGCTACTGGTGGAAACCTGGTATCGAACGTTAACGGAGTAAGCTCATCGGTTAACCTTTCAAGCTTATTGAATAGCAATACTACGGTAAGCAATGCTTCCAATACGAATACATTAACTACCTCAGTTAACGGCGTTACGGGTACGGGAGTGAACATCATCAACAGCAATGCGCTGACCTCTTCGGGAAATGCGATCGTTAGCACTGTCAACGGGGTATCTACCACATTAACGCCAACAGCCGGCGGTACGATCGCCGAGAGCCTCGGCTTCAACAGTTCGGGCGTTCTGGTAAGGCAGACGAACAATGCTGCCAATGGGCAGAACATCTACAGTACCGATGGTTCCCTTGGTGGCAACCGTACGGTTACCCAGGGAGCTAATAACCTGACCTTCAGCGCTACCACAGGTAACCTGGTATTCAGTCCCAGCGGTACTGGTAGGGTAGGTATTGCCAACAGCAGTCCGGCCGAGCGTTTGGACGTGACCGGCAACGTACGTTTCTCCGGTGCGCTGATGCCAAATGGCGCTGCTGGTACCAGCGGACAGATTTTAACCTCTGCGGGTGCGGGAGCTGCGCCGACCTGGACCAGTGCCAGTTCATTGCCGGTAACGGTATCGAACGCTTCCAATACAAATACATTGACGACCACGGTAAACGGTGTTACCGGTACGGGAGTGAACATCATCAACAGCAATGCGCTGAGCACATCTGGCGGCAACCTGGTGAGCACGGTGAACGGAGTAAGCTCATCGATCAGCCTACCAAGCTTACTGAACAGCAACACTACGGTATCTAATACTTCTAGTGCAAATAATTTAACTACCTCGGTAAACGGAGTTACAGGCAGTTCGGTAAACATCATCAATAGCAACAGTTTGACGGCCGCTGGCGGTAATCTGGTATCTAACGTTAACGGCGTATCCTCGACGGTAAGCCTGGGAACGTTGTTGAGCAGCAACACTACGGTGTCTAACACTTCCAGTGTAAATAACTTGACTACCTCTGTGAATGGGGTTACTGCTGCTGCTGTATCTATCATCAACAGCAACAGTTTGACATCATCGGCCAACAATATGACTGTAGCGGTCAACGGTGTAACATCGACTGCAGTACCGATTATCAACAGCAATAGTTTGACGGCCACTGGCGGGAACCTGATATCGAACGTTAACGGCGTATCTTCGACGGTGAGTTTGGGGACGTTGTTGAACAGTAACACTACGGTAAGCAATACTTCCAGTGCAAATAACTTGACTACCTCTGTGAATGGGGTTACTGCTGCTGCTGTACCGATCATCAACAGCAACAGTTTGACGGCTACTGGCGGAAATCTGGTATCTAATGTTAACGGCGTATCCTCAACGGTGAGTTTGGGAACGTTGTTGAACAGCAACACTACGGTAAGCAATACTTCCAGTGCAAATAACTTGACTACCTCTGTGAATGGGGTTACTGCTGCTGCTGTACCGATCATCAACAGCAACAGTTTGACGGCTACTGGTGGAAACCTGGTATCGAACGTTAACGGAGTAAGCTCATCGGTTAACCTTTCAAGCTTATTGAATAGCAATACTACGGTAAGCAATGCTTCCAATACGAATACATTAACTACCTCAGTTAACGGCGTTACGGGTACGGGAGTCAACATCATCAACAGCAATGCGCTGACCTCGTCTGGAAATGCGATCGTTAGCACTGTCAACGGGGTATCTACCACATTAACGCCAACAGCCGGCGGTACGATCGCCGAGAGCCTCGGCTTCAACAGTTCGGGCGTTCTGGTAAGGCAGACAAATAATGCCGCCAATGGGCAGAACATCTACAGTACCGATGGTTCCCTTGGTGGCAACCGTACGGTGACTCAGGGAGCTAATAACTTGACTTTCAGTGCTACCACGGGTAACCTGGTATTCAGTCCCAGTGGTACTGGTAGGGTAGGTATTGCCAACAGCAGTCCGGCCGAGCGTTTGGACGTGACTGGCAACGTACGTTTCTCCGGTGCGCTGATGCCAAATGGCGCTGCTGGTACCAGCGGACAGATTTTAACCTCTGCGGGTGCGGGAGCTGCGCCGACCTGGACCAGTGCCAGTTCATTGCCGGTAACAGTATCGAACAATTCAGCTACAAATACATTGACGACCACGGTGAACGGTGTTACCGGTACCGGAGTCAACATCATCAACAGCAATGCGCTGAGCACATCGAGTGGTAACCTGGTGAGCACGGTGAACGGCGTATCCTCGTCGATCAGCTTACCAAGCTTATTGAACAGCAACACTACGGTATCTAATACTTCTAGTGCAAATAACTTGACTACCTCGGTTAACGGGGTGACTGCTGCTGCGGTATCTATCATCAACAGCAACAGCCTGACATCATCGGCCAACAATATGACTGTAGCGGTTAACGGTGTAACATCAACTTCGGCACCGATCATCAATAGCAACAATTTGACGGCCACTGGTGGAAACTTGGTATCTAACGTTAACGGCGTAAGCTCATCGGTGAGTCTGGGAACATTGTTGAACAGCAACACTACGGTAAGCAATACTTCTAGTGCAAACAACTTGACCACATCGGTAAATGGGGTGACTGCTGCTGCGGTATCTATTATCAACAGCAATAGTTTGACGGCCACTGGAGGAAACTTGGTATCGAACGTTAACGGGGTATCCTCAACGGTGAGTTTGGGAACGTTGTTGAACAGCAACACCACGGTAAGCAATACTTCTAGTGCAAATAACTTGACCACTTCGGTTAACGGAGTTACAGGCAGTTCGGTGAACATCATCAACAGCAATGCGCTGACCTCGTCTGGAAATGCGATCGTTAGCACTGTCAACGGGGTATCTACCACATTAACGCCAACAGCCGGCGGTACGATCGCCGAGAGCCTCGGCTTCAACAGCTCAGGTGTTCTGGTAAGGCAGACCAACAATGCTGCCAATGGGCAGAACATCTACAGTACCGATGGTTCCCTTGGTGGCAACCGTACGGTGACCCAGGGAGCTAATAACCTGACCTTCAGTGCTACCACAGGTAACCTGGTATTCAGTCCCAGTGGTACTGGTAGGGTAGGTATTGCCAACAGCAGTCCGGCCGAGCGTTTGGACGTGACGGGCAACGTACGTTTCTCAGGTGCGCTGATGCCAAATGGCGCTGCTGGCAGCAGCGGACAGATTTTAACCTCTGCAGGTGCAGGCGCTGCGCCGACCTGGACCAGTGCCAGTTCATTGCCGGTAACGGTATCGAACAGCTCAGCTACGAATACATTGACGACCACTGTGAACGGTGTTACCGGTACCGGAGTCAACATCATCAACAGCAATGCGCTGAGCACATCTGGCGGCAACCTGGTGAGCACGGTGAACGGAGTAAGCTCGTCGATCAGCTTACCAAGCTTATTGAACAGCAACACTACGGTAAGCAATACTTCTAGTGCAAATAACTTGACTACCTCGGTTAACGGGGTGACTGCTGCTGCGGTATCTATCATCAACAGCAACAGCTTGACGTCATCGGCCAACAATATAACTGTAGCGGTTAACGGTGTAACATCGACTGCGGTACCGATCATCAATAGCAACAGTTTGACTGCTACCGGTGGAAACCTGGTATCTAACGTTAACGGCGTATCTTCGACGGTGAGTTTGGGAACGTTGTTGAACAGCAACACTACGGTGTCCAATACTTCCAGTGCAAATAACTTGACTACCTCGGTTAATGGGGTTACTGCTGCTGCGGTATCTATCATCAACAGCAACAGTTTGACTGCCACTGGTGGAAATCTGGTATCGAACGTTAACGGCGTGTCCTCGACGGTGAGTCTGGGAACGTTGTTGAACAGTAATACTACGGTAAGCAATGCTTCCAATACGAATACATTAACTACCTCAGTTAACGGCGTTACGGGTACCGGAGTCAACATCATCAACAGCAATGCGCTGACCTCTTCGGGAAATGCGATCGTTAGCACTGTCAACGGGGTATCTACCACATTAACGCCGACAGCCGGCGGTACGATCGCCGAGAGTCTCGGCTTCAACAGTTCGGGCGTTCTGGTAAGGCAGACCAACAATGCTGCCAATGGGCAGAACATCTACAGTACCGATGGTTCCCTTGGTGGCAACCGTACGGTTACCCAGGGAGCTAATAACCTGACCTTCAGCGCTACCACAGGTAACCTGGTGTTCAGTCCAAGCGGTACTGGTAGGGTAGGTATTGCCAACAGCAGTCCGGCCGAGCGTTTGGACGTGACCGGCAACGTACGTTTCTCCGGAGCGCTGATGCCAAATGGCGCTGCTGGTACCAGTGGACAGATTTTAACCTCTGCGGGTGCGGGAGCTGCGCCGACCTGGACCAGTGCCAGTTCATTGCCGGTAACGGTATCGAACAGCTCAGCTACGAATACATTGACGACCACGGTGAACGGTGTTACCGGTACGGGAGTCAACATCATCAACAACAATGCGCTGACCTCGTCTGGAAATGCGATCGTTAGCACTGTCAACGGGGTATCTACCACATTAACGCCAACAGCCGGCGGTACGATCGCCGAGAGCCTCGGCTTCAACAGCTCAGGTGTTCTGGTAAGGCAGACCAACAATGCTGCCAATGGGCAGAACATCTACAGTACCGATGGTTCCCTTGGTGGCAACCGTACGGTTACCCAGGGAGCTAATAACCTGACCTTCAGCGCTACCACAGGTAACCTGGTATTCAGTCCCAGCGGTACTGGTAGGGTAGGTATTGCCAACAGCAGTCCGGCCGAGCGTTTGGACGTGACCGGCAACGTACGTTTCTCCGGAGCGCTGATGCCAAATGGCGCTGCTGGTACCAGCGGACAGATTTTAACCTCTGCGGGTGCGGGAGCTGCGCCGACCTGGACCAGTGCCAGTTCATTGCCGGTAACGGTATCGAACGCTTCCAATACAAATACATTGACGACCACGGTAAACGGTGTTACCGGTACGGGAGTGAACATCATCAACAGCAATGCGCTGAGCACATCTGGCGGCAACCTGGTGAGCACGGTGAACGGAGTAAGCTCATCGATCAGCCTACCAAGCTTACTGAACAGCAACACTACGGTATCTAATACTTCTAGTGCAAATAATTTAACTACCTCGGTTAACGGTGTAACATCAGCTGCTGTACCTATCATCAACAGCAATGTGCTGAGCGCATCGGGGGATAACTTGGTGAGCACGGTGAACGGCGTATCCTCGTCGATCAGCCTGACCGCCGTACTTGGCGGCAGCACGACCAATACTTTGACGGCCACCAACGGCAATCTGGTATCCACGGTGAACGGCGTTTCTACCACTGCCACACCGGTGCTGGTTAGCGCCAGCAGCGGACTTACCGCCAGCAACGGCGACGTGAAATTGGGCGGAACCCTGGGCGCTGCCACAACGATCACCACCGATGCGACCAAGACCCTTGCCATTTCCGGCCTTCAGACCGGGGCCAACTCGGACAACATCGTTGTTGCCGACGGCGGCGGCGTACTGAAGACCGTTGCAAGGTCAACCTTCGATGCCGACGTACGTTTGCTTGGCACCAGGAACCACGTGACATCCGATGCGGGCGTAGGCGGCAACGGCACCTCTTTGGGCACGGGCACCGACATTATTGCTATCGGCTCGGGGGCCATGGCCGCCAATACCACCGGTACGGGCATCGTTGCCATCGGCAGCAATGCGCTTGCGGGCAACACCACCGGTCTGAGGAACACTGCCATCGGCTTCGGTACGCTGGCTACGGTTACCACATCGAGCGACAATACCGCTGTTGGGGCCAATTCCCTGACTGCGACCACTAGTGGGAACCACAATGCCGGTCTGGGCTCCAATACGCTGCAGACCAATACAACTGGATTTTTTAACACGGCCATCGGTAGCCAGGCGCTGAAGGCGAACGTTAGCGGCAGCCGCAATACAGCCATCGGCTATGGTACACTTGTTTCCAACACGGCCAGCGATAATACCGCAGTGGGCGGGGAGGCGCTGAGCGTTGTCACTACGGGCAACCAGAATACTGCCGTTGGGGCAGCTTCGCTCAAGTCGCTGACTACGGGCAAGTTCAACACTTCGCTGGGCTATGGTGCGCTGAACCTTGCCACCACTGCCGACAACAATACCGGCCTTGGCTTCTTTGCGATACTGAAGGCCACGGGAGCGGAGAATACTGGCGTTGGTACCAGGGCACTACAGGAGGCTACCACCGGTGCAAGGAACATCCAGCTGGGCATAGGTACGGGTGGTGCCGGTGCTAACGACGTTACCACAGGTTCCAACAACCTGTTGATCGGTTACAAGCTTGGTGTGCCGAGCGGTACTGCGAGCAACCAGATGAACATCATGAACAGCATCTTCGGTACCGGCCTTAGCGGAAGCCTTGCCTCTCCTGCGGGCAGCATCGGTATCAACACGAGTGCACCGAGCAACACGCTGCACGTGAAGGCCGCTTCCAATCCTTTGCGCCTTGAGGGGCTGCAGACGGGCAGTGGTTCCGACCAGATTTTGGTTGCAGATGCCACAGGTGTGGTGAAACAGTTGAGCGCCAGCTCGATTCCTACCACGGTATCGAACGCTTCCAATACGAATACGTTGACGACCACGGTGAACGGTGTTACCGGTACGGGAGTCAACATCATCAACAGCAATAGCTTGACCGCTTCTAGCAATAAGATAACAACTACGGTTAATGGTGTTTCTGCAGATCTCACGCCAAGCTCAGGTACGATTGCCCAAAATTTAGGCTTTGATGCTAGTGGAAATTTAGTGACCGCAACGGCTACAGGCGCTAGTGGATGGGCGCTTACTGGTAATGCCGGTACAACGGCTGGCACTAATTTTATAGGAACTACTGATAATCAGGATATCGTTTTCAAAACGAACAATACAGAATCTGGTAGGATAAACATCTTTAATCAGGCAACTTCCTTAGGGGTATCATCATTATCAGAATTTAAGAGTACAAATATTGGCTATGGTTCGGGTACCACTGGTAAGACCGAATCCGTTTCACTAGGACATTCCGCCAAAGGCGATTATCAAAGTGTAGCCGTAGGAAGTTCTGCTCAAAATACAAGTACGAGTAGTGTTGCGCTAGGTGCGACTTCAAAATCTGCATATCAAGCTGTAGCTGCTGGGCATTCTGCTGAAGCGACACAAAATGGTACAGTAGCCATAGGACAGAATGCCAAAGCAACGGTAAATCAAAATTCTACCGCCGTTGGCCAAAATAGTACCGCGTCAGGTCAAAATAGTACTGCTATCGGTCAGGGAGCTACCGCCAGTGCGACTAATGCGACGGCAATTGGATATAATGCCACTGCCAGCCAAAATAATACACTTATCTTAGGAAATGGCGCTAGCGTTGGTGTAGGTACAACTAGTCCGGGAAGTACGCTAGATGTTCAAGGTGCTCCAAGCAGTACAGCAGTTGCCGATGGTATAACTTTTCCAAGGCTAACAGGCGACCAACTTAAAGCAAAAGATGCACTTTATACTAGTGCTGGTACAATGGTTTATGTTACTGCTCCTGTAGGTACATCATCAACTAAAACAGTTAATGTTACTGCGGTTGGACTTTATCAATTTAACGGCACAGTTTGGCAACGTATGGCTACCACTACTGCTAGTAAAAAAATGGTTTTACCAGCAGAGTATGCTGGAGCTGCCTTAACCGCTTCGGGTACTGGAAATAATGGTAACATGACTAGCGATAATACAAGGACATCCGCTACTCCTAATTGGATGAACTATTACGAATGGATGGGTACTGATGCCTCAGGTGCACAGACCTACCAAATTGCAGTAAGGATTATGCTTCCAAACGACTTTACTGCTTGGGATACGAACAACGCAGTACAAGTTGATAATTTTGCAAACTCAGGCTGTTCGGTTTCTCTGCAATGGTACCTAACCGGTAGTAGCACATTTGCAAGTCAAACTAATATTACTAATACCACATGGAACAAAACTGCCTTTACGAGTACAAATCTCTCAAGTTGGACTACTCCAGGTACAGTAGCTACTTTATTAATTACCCTGTCTGCAACAAACGGGAACGTAGCTAGGGTTGGCGATATCACATTAAATTATCAATAAACTTAACGTGTGCTGTTATGAGATGGATAATTTGGAGTTTAGTAGCATCGATATTGTTTTTCAATAATCCACTTTTTGCACAAACAAGTACTTTTGTTCCGAATTTCAATACTCAATTTAAAGTAAATGGCAATGCCTCAGTTACTACGCCAACTAACAGAATTACGTTAACCCCTAATTTAGGAAGTCAGTCGGGTTCTGCTTTTTCGAAAATTCAAGTTGATTTTGCCTTTGATTTTTCCATCAACCTCACTTGGTTTATGGGGGCTAGTGACACGGGAGCTGACGGCACAGGATTTGTGTTTCATAATGATCCGAGAAAAGAAAATACAATAGGAGGGGGCGGTGGAAGTATCGGTTTGGATGGGATTGTAAATTCCATTATGTACAAATTCGATACCTATTATAATGGTGGCACGGAACCGAACTGTACTGCAAGTGGTGATTTTTGGGCATTCGGAACTGGAACTGGTCCAACTTGGACTA
This sequence comes from Pedobacter sp., assembly GCF_965249885.1. GTDB lineage: Bacteria > Bacteroidota > Bacteroidia > Sphingobacteriales > Sphingobacteriaceae > Pedobacter. The sequence goes on from NZ_OZ252254.1 coordinate 2,837,204, forward strand.
CGCAAACCTGTTTCGCTACTAACATTGAGAATAATGCCACTCATGCGTGTATTATCAACTGGAATGCGACTACCAAAGTGCTAACGATGTCGTGGAATGGAACTACCTTAGATACACGGACTTTATCTAATATTAGTACTTTGCTGGGTGGCACTACCAAGGCTTATTTTGGATTTACCGGTGCTACCGGCGCCCTAACTAATTTGCAGCAAGTTACTGTCAATAGCATAACAGGTAATTTTGCTTCTATCATTAGGTTAGATGATGATGAATCCACTTTACCAGTTTCAACAGGGGGGTATAGGGCGGTCACAGGTTTAAATTTATCTACGAGAATTTGCGATGCCGATGCTGTAGGTGCCAGCTTTGCAGATTTTTCAAGCGGACAGAGAGTCACAGCAATCGTTACCATACCATCAGCATTATCTTCAGAAAGCTTTTCGGTTAGCGGTTTGCCCTCTGGAGTAACTTCAACGATCACCACAGTATCTGGCAATAGGGTAATTACATTAGCTAACATTGCTTCAACCGCTGATATTGGCAATGCAATTAATGCGGTAAGATATACAATCGCTTCTATGGCCGATATCGCCACCTTGAACTATAGCCGAACTTTAACGGTTCAATTATCAGATATTTTTGGAAATTCGAACACAGCAAATGTTGAACTAAGCATGTTGGCGCCGGGAGGTATTGCTAATGGGTATCTGGGTTGGTATAGGGGCGATAATGCAAGCAACACGGCTTCTTCTTGGAAGGAACAAAATTCTACTAATAATGCTACAGTAGATATTGGAACACCAACACTGAATACTAACGGTGCTGATTTGCTGAACTTCAATGGTACCTACACGATGAACACTGCCATTATGAATTTGCCTGTGGCGTTAAATGTTGGTGGCAACGGCCAGCCTTATAGCTTCTTCGGTGTGGCAAAGCAAAAGGGAACGTCGAATGCGAGGGTGTTTAGTTCCGAAATCAGTAATAACTTCTTTGGGTACTATTCGGGCTTGGAGAATGCGCTTTACATTAATGGAACGCCTAATTTCAGTAGCAATGGTTCAAATGGAGTGATTGCGGCAACTACCAATTTAAATCAATTTTCGCTCAACCGTACCGCCGCAGAAGTGGTGGCGCAAAGGAAAAATGGTGTACAGGTAAATTCAAATAATACGAGTAACGATGCCTCCTGGAGAATTAGCTTAGGTGGATATGGTTCTGGAAATAATGAAACCTCAAACGTGATTATTGGAGAATTTATCACCTATAACACAGATAATAGCAGTAATTATAATGTGATAGAATCTTATTTAGCTACCAAGTATGGCATTTCCAGAAATGATGGAACGGGTGTCAACTACATTGCTAGTAATAATAGCACAGTTTATTGGGATATTTCAACTAACAATGGTTTCAATAATGATATTTTTGGTGTTGGTAGAGATGATTTGACATTATTGCATCAAAGAATTTCTACTTCTGCAAATACAGATGATTTTCTCATTATATCTACAGATAATAATTTTAGTACGAGCAACACTTCAGCCAATCACACAGATATTGCGCAGAACCTTAGTTTTTTGATGGTTGGTAATGATAACGGTAGCAGTAACATTCAATTTACTGATTTAGAAAGTAACATTTACAATGGTAGGATTGGTAGAGAGTGGAAAGTACAGGCAACCAACTTTTCACAAGCAGTTAATTTAGAATTTACGGGCTGGGGTACTAACAGCAATCGTACGGTATATTTGTTAAAGAAAAATGGTAATCCCGATTTTAGTTCTGGGACTACACAGGTAGGCGCTTTGGATGCTAATGGCCGCATTGCGGGAGTTGTATTTAATAATAATGATTATTTCACCTTGGCAACTGTCCAGTTAGCGCCTGGCGGGGTATTAAATGGACTAAGTTTGTGGTATAGGGCTGATGCCGGTACCAGCACAACTACCCATGGAGCTACCGTAAGTAGCTGGCAAAACCAGTTTAACGGAGCAAGCGCAACAGCAACTGCCACCCCTACCTATCAATCAAGCGCCGCTACATTGGCCAATTTTAATCCTACAATTTTTTTTGATAGCAGTGCAGCAGGTGAAAGATTTAATGTTGGAGGGACTGTTCCAACTGAACCTAATTCAAGCATGTTTGTAGTGGGAAGACCAGGATTGAAATCAATATCCACAGGTGGCGTTAGAACCGTGTTTCGCTCAAATGTCGGCGACTTAGATCACCCGATGGTGATAAATACCAACGATTTTCTTACGTTTTACGATCGTCAGCCATCCAACACGCTTAGGGCTTCAACCATGAGTTGGAACGAGGGCGAACTTGCCTTAGTCAATGGTTTTATACCTTCCGGCAGTAGCACTGTGCAATATGCTAAAAATGGATCATCAACCGTTTCAACTGCAACTTCTACGATCGATCCAACAGGTCAGTATAATCAAATTGGCGGTGATGGATCCAGTACCAGACCATTTGGTTATTTGGCAGATGCGATTGTCTATAATATTAACAGTCTTTCAGCTGCAGAAATAAATAGGGTCAACGCTTATTTAGCCCTTAAATATGGTATTTCTTTAAATGATGGCACAGGTGCAAACTATACCGCCGGCGACGGAACAACTATTTTTTGGAACAGTTCCAATAATAGCGGGTATAATAATGATGTGTTTGGAATAGGACGGGACGACAGGAGTAACCTTCAGCAAAAGCAGTCTATTTCCACTAATCAAACTACTGCTGATATACCAATCACTATTTATTTGGGCGATTACAGTACAGGTAGTTTTCCAGCTACGAATGCGAACAACAGCAATTCTTTTTCGGCAGATAATAGTTTTTTAATGGTGGGAAACGACAACGCTAGCATTAGTACCTTTGTGCGTAATAGCGAGACACCAAAGAGAACCATCTATAAGTTGCCTAGAGAATGGAAAATTCAAGAAACTGGTACAATAGAAACGGTTACTATGGTAGTACCGGTTTCTTCGCTCACTAGTACCGGTTTACCCTCAACACTAAGACAAAACTATACTTTTTTAGTTAGCAATAGTAACGATTTTAGTGATGCCAATGTTTATCCAATGGCTAAGATTGGAACTAATTACATTGTTACGGTACAACTTACTGACGGGCAATTTTTTAGCTTTGGTTATGGAGAAAATACACCTTTTATGCGACATGGAAAATCTGTAAAAAAGGGAGAAAAAAATCCACTAAAATTTTAAAAAGCTTTTTTGACCGAAGAAATGCTTCGCGGTTTTAAACATGAATTTCAAGTTTTAACGGGAGTTCTTTAATGATGTCTATATCTTTTAGATGTGATGTCTGGTTTAAGCTTAATTTTTTTTTCTGTAACGCCTTGATAGTTAAAAGAAATTGTTCTACTTTTGCAGTCCCTTAATGTGGGCTAGTTATCAGCTGCTAACATCAAGGAAATTAAATAAATAATAGAAACAAAAAGCAAGAAATGCCAACCATTCAACAATTAGTTAGAAAAGGTAGAGTAGCACTGGAGTTTAAGAGTAAATCTCCAGCGTTGGACAGCTGTCCACAGCGAAGAGGCGTATGTACACGTGTATATACCACTACCCCTAAGAAACCAAACTCTGCAATGCGTAAAGTTGCCCGTGTACGTTTAACCAATGGAAAAGAGGTGAATGCCTACATTCCAGGTGAAGGTCACAACTTACAAGAGCACTCAATCGTGTTAATCCGTGGTGGTCGTGTTAAAGATTTACCAGGTGTACGTTACCACATCATCCGTGGTGCATTAGATACATCAGGTGTAGCTGGTCGTAACCAACGTCGTAGTAAATATGGTACTAAGCGCCCTAAACCAGGACAGGCAGCTGCAGCACCAGCAAAAGGTAAAAAGAAATAATTTAGGAGGACATTAGAAATGAGAAAAGCAAAACCAAAGAAGAGAATTATTCTTCCTGATCCTAAATTCAACGATGTTCAGGTTACAAGATTTGTAAACAACATGATGTTTGATGGTAAAAAATCTATCGCTTATACAATTTTTTATGATGCTGTTGAATTGGCAGAGAAAAAATCAGGCGAGAACGGTTTAGAAATCTTCAAACGTGCATTAGCAAATATCAGCCCTGCTGTAGAGGTTAAATCTCGTCGTGTGGGTGGTGCAAACTTCCAAGTACCTACAGAAGTACGTCCAGAGCGTAAAACTGCTTTAGGTATGAAATGGTTAATCAACTACTCGCGTAAGCGTGGTGAAAAAACCATGAAAGAAAAATTAGCTGGCGAAATGGTTGCAGCGGCTAAAGGTGAAGGTGCAGCAGTTAAGAAAAAAGAAGATACGCATAAAATGGCTGAGGCTAACAAAGCGTTCTCTCACTTCAGATTCTAAAAAGAAAATAACTAATTAGCTAATTCTCGGATTAGCTAATTAGCTAATAAAAAAAAGATGTCAAGAGATTTAAAATACACAAGAAATATTGGTATCGCTGCCCACATCGATGCTGGTAAAACAACTACTACTGAGCGTATTCTTTATTACGCTGGTGTAAACCACAAAATTGGTGAGGTACACGAAGGTGCATCTACCATGGACTGGATGGTACAAGAGGCGGAGCGTGGTATAACCATCACTTCTGCTGCTACTACTGTTTTCTGGAACTACCGTGGTGAGAAATACCAAGTAAACGTTATCGATACCCCTGGACACGTGGATTTTACCGTAGAGGTAAACCGTTCATTACGTGTACTAGATGGTTTAGTGTTCTTGTTTTCGGCAGTTGATGGTGTTGAGCCTCAATCGGAAACTAACTGGAGACTAGCAGATAACTATGGTGTGCCTCGTATTGGTTTCGTTAACAAAATGGACCGTTCAGGTGCTGACTTCTTAAAAGTTGTTAAGCAAGTTAAAGATATGTTAGGTTCTGATGCTGTTGCTTTGCAATTGCCAATCGGATCTGAAGATGCTTTTAAAGGTGTAGTTGACTTAATCAACAACCGTGGTATTGTTTGGAATGAGCATGATAAAGGTATGACTTTTACCGAAGTGCCAATTCCTGATGATATGGTAGAAGAGGTAGCAATGTACCGTGAAAAATTATTAGAAGCTGTAGCTGGTTATGACGAGTCGTTAATGGAGAAATTCTTCGACGATCCTAACTCATTAACTGAGCGTGAAATTTTGAACGCTTTACGTGCTGCAGTATTAGATAACTCAATTGTACCAATGGTGTGTGGTTCATCTTTCAAAAACAAAGGTGTACAAACCATGTTGGACTTAGTAATGGAGTTATTGCCATCACCATTAGATTCTGAAGGTGTTAAAGGTACTGATCCACGTACTGATGCTGAAATTTCTCGTAAACCAGATGTAAATGAGCCATTTGCAGCTTTAGGTTTTAAAATTGCAACTGACCCATTTGTAGGCCGTTTATGCTTTATCCGTGCTTACTCTGGTAAATTAGATGCTGGTTCTTACGTATTGAATACTCGTTCAGGAAACAAAGAGCGTATTTCTCGTATCTTCCAAATGCACGCCAACAAACAAAATCCTATTCCTTTTATCGAGGCTGGTGATATTGGTGCGGTAGTTGGTTTTAAAGATATCAAAACTGGTGATACGCTTTGCGATGAGAAACACCCAATTGTTTTGGAATCTATGACTTTCCCTGAGCCAGTAATTGGTTTAGCAATTGAGCCAAAAACTCAAGCTGACGTAGATAAATTAGGTATTGCTTTAGGTAAATTAGCTGAAGAAGATCCGACTTTTAGAGTAGAGACTGATCAAGAAACTGGTCAAACTGTAATCTCAGGTATGGGTGAGCTTCACTTAGATATCTTGATTGACCGTTTGAGACGTGAATTTAAAGTAGAAGTTAACCAAGGTGCTCCTCAAGTAGCTTACAAAGAGGCTATCACTGGTACAACTCAACACAGAGAGGTTTACAAAAAACAATCAGGTGGTCGTGGTAAATTTGCGGATATCCAAGTGGTTATCTCTCCAATTGACGCTGATTACGAAAAAGGTGGTTTACAGTTCGTAAACGAAATTGTTGGTGGTGCTATTCCTCGTGAATTCATCCCTTCAGTAGAAAAAGGTTTTGCTTCGGCAATGTCTAACGGTGTGTTAGCTGGCTATCCAATCAACGATTTCAAAGTTCGTTTAATTGATGGTTCATTCCACGCGGTTGACTCTGATGCATTATCATTCGAACTTGCTGCTCGTATGGCGTTCCGTACTGCATTGCCTAAATGTTCTCCAGTATTAATGGAGCCTATCATGAAGGTTGAAGTATTAACTCCTGAAGAAAACATGGGTGACGTAATGGGTGACTTGAACCGTCGTCGTGGTCAACTTCAAGGTATGGATACTCGTAACGGTGCTCAAGTAATCAAAGCATTGGTTCCACTTTCAGAAATGTTTGGTTATGTAACTCAGTTACGCACCATCACTTCAGGTCGTGCAACTTCAACAATGGAATTTGATCACTATGAAGCAGCACCTAGAGGTGTTCAAGATGAGATCATCGCTAAGTCAAAAGGTAGACTTAAATCTGAAGACTAGTGATTAGATATTAGTAGTTGGTATTTAGAGGGTCAGCTTTTAGCTTGTACATTATCTAAATACTAACATCTAAATACTATTAAAATAAACCCGCCTTTAGTTATAAATAGCTCTAACTATCGGTTTAATTAAATAACAAAATGAGCCAAAGAATTAGAATCAAATTAAAATCTTACGATTATAACTTGGTAGATAAATCTGCTGAGAAAATCGTAAAAACTGTAAAGCCTACAGGCGCAGTAGTTAGCGGACCTATTCCGTTGCCAACAGAGAAAAAAGTTTTCACTGTATTGCGTTCACCACACGTAAACAAAAAAGCTCGTGAGCAGTTCCAATTATGTGCTTATAAACGTCTTTTAGATATTTATAGCTCAAATTCAAAAACTGTTGATGCTTTAATGAAACTAGAATTGCCTAGCGGTGTTGAAGTAGAAATCAAAGTTTAATGATTTTAATACAGCAATAAAAAACCCCGAAGACTTGTTCTTCGGGGTTTTTTATTTTAAGTCAAAAGTCAAAAGTCAAAAGTTGAAATTCAAAGTTAAAAGTCGAAAGTGAGGGTGGTTTGTCATTTCATCATCTAATCATTCTCTCATTCACTCCTTCACCCATTCTCCTTCAAAAAGCATTTCTCCTAAAGTTTAATTTTAAGGTAAGTTTTAAAGTAATCACCCATTACTTCGGCAAATGCCTTAGCAAATGCGGGTCTTCCCTCTGCATCGCGTACACCTTTATAATTACTTTCTATCTGCCATCCAAATACATTTGGGTACTGAATAGAGGTGTAACGACGAGTGTTATAACCTCCGTTAAAGTACTTATCTTCTTCTAGCGGTGCCTTATCTTGTTTAGACGGAACAGCATTGAATCCTTCGTTTGCAATTAAGGTTCCAAAAGCGTTTGCACCTATTAACAATTGTTCAATATCTAAGCTCTTATCATTTGCCAAAGCATTAGCAACCGAAGACTTCGATGCCACCTTTAGATTTTTTTTATCTAAATCTCTTAATTCATCGGCAGAAATGGTATAGCCTAGCTCCAAGCGTTGTTTGGTGTGCCCATGTCCGTGTAAGTCGATATAAATTGCCTTTCCGAATTTCTTAGTTGCCAGGGCCACAGCAGTATCAATGTAATTATGAAATTGATTCCAAGGTTTTTCCATTGCTTTATTTCCGCAGGTGCCTTCCTCGATTTCTCTATTTTGATCAACGTTTTTTCTGGATAAATTACAGATGATGATGTAAGGCCTTGCATTATATTTAGCAAGAAATGCTTTTTCGATTTCTTTCACAAGTTCAATCGTTCTGGTATCGGTAACAGTTACAGCGCCTTTACAATCTCTAGTCCCTACATCAGGTAAGTTAATGGCTCCTCCGTGAGGTACGCTAATCACCAAAGGTAAATCGCCAACCACAAATTCGGTCCATTTTTCTTCATCGGTGTAAGTTTTTCCTACTTCCCATTTTTGTGCAAATGCGAAAACGGAAATTAAAATTAGAGATAGAGTGAGTTTGATAAATTTCATTGTTTTAGTATTATTTAAGTTTTTTTAATAGCGCTTTTGATATAGACGCCATAGGCGATCATAAGTACCGAAATATTTTAACAATTACTTTAGTGTAGGCATTTGCTCCTTTAATGCATAAAAATTTCATATAAAAAAGGTCCTCTTCGTATTGGTGGCAGTCTATCCTATAGTTTTGAGCCAAAAAACCGCTTTGCTCAAGAAGAAAACAAAAAGATAAACTAACAAATGATATGAAAAAACTTTACGTATTGCTCATTTTCTTTTCATTACTGGTAGGTGCTGATGCTGCTGCGCAAACGATCAGATATGTTAAAGTTGGAGGCACAGGAAGCGGAGCTACTTGGGCAACTGCTTCCGGAGATTTGCAGGCAACGATCAATGCTGCCGCTGCCGGCGATGAGATCTGGGTGGCTGCAGGAACGCATAAACCTAATCGACGGGCTGATGCCACTGGTACAATTACCGCTAACGATAGATATAATTCCTTTGTATTGAAAAAAGATGTAGCAATATATGGCGGCTTTGCAGGTACCGAAACTTCCCGCTTTCAAAGGAATGTTACTACAAACGTTACAATTTTAAGTGGAAACATTGGTGATGAAGCAATTGACACCGATAATGCCTATCACGTAGTAATTGCTTCGGGAGATTTAGGAGCGGCTAAGCTAGATGGTTTTACGGTAACTAAAGGCTATAGTAGCGGTACTGGAACCGGCAATTCAGTCACTGTAAACGGTAATGCTATTCCTCCAAGTAGGTCGCCAGGTATTATTAATTACTACAGTAGCGCAGCTTACGAAAATTTAATCATTAGAGATAACATTAACGCTTCAACCGATCAAAGCGCAGGAGCAACATATATCTTTTATGGCTCGCCAACCTATACCAAAGTAAAGTTCATCAATAATAAAGCTACTGGAGGAAGTGGAGGCGCAATTTTTATATTTAGCGCTGTAGCTACGCCTTCTATTCCAATATTTAACGAAGTAGAGTTTATAGGAAATGAAGCAAATTCAGGCGGGGCAATTGCAGTTTCCACTGCTGGAGCGCCGGTATTTACCAAATGTATTTTTGATGGTAACAAATCATTATCCACTACTGCAGGAGCAGTTTTAATGAATTCCGCATCGGCCAGTGCAACTTTTACGGATTGTAATTTTAGCAACAATAATGCGCTTACCAATGGTGGCGGAATCAGTAATGCACTAGGTACCGTAGTTAACGTTACCAATTGTACTTTTAGAAATAATATCGCTGGTGGTAGCGGAGGCGGAATTTACTTTACTACAGGTACTTTGAATTTAACAGGATCGACTTTTTCTGCTAACAAAGCCACCTCTGCTGCGGGTGTTTATTTAGGTACAAGTACTTTGGTATCAACAATAAGTGAAGTATCTTTTTTAAATAATGAAGCAAGTACAACGGCTGGAGGCTTGTATCTTAATGCCAATAGCCCACAAATGCTTAACGTTAAATTTATAGGCAATAAGGCTGCGACTAGCGGTGGTGCTATTTATCTTTTTGGCGTAACGGGCAATTTGGCGAGCCCTGTATTAATCAATAATCTTTTCTATAACAACGAATCCAATACTAACTCTGGTGGTGGGGCAGGTATATATGTATCTACCAGCGCTGCACCTATAATTCACAATGCAACTTTCTTTGCAAATAAGGCAGTTTCCAGAGGTGGTGCTATATATGTATCGTCAACAGGTTCAGCAACAGTTTATAATAGTATATCTTACAAAAATGTGGCTGGAGAAGTGCCAACCGCAGATTTTTATACCGCTACTGCTGCTAACTTAGTGGTGAAAGCAACCTTAACGGAATCTTATGGCACCAATGGTGCTGATGGCAATTTAGTTGGTCAAGATCCAGTATTTGAAAGCGAAGATCCAAACAATGCCAAATTTCTGTATCTACAAGACTTTAGCCCGGCAATTGATGCGGGTCAAAAATCATTTCTGCCATCGGGAGTTAACGTTGATTTAGCTGGTAAAGTGCGCATTAACAATTTAATTTTAGATATGGGTGCCTTTGAATTTGGAGGTGCCGCACCCGTTCCGCCGTTACAAGTTTCTATTGACGAAAATTTGGCCAATGGTTCATTTGTAGCTAAGCCGGTAACTACACTTACTGGCGTTATAACCAACTGGACTATAGTTAGCGGAAATTTTAATGATGCATTTGCCATAAATTCAACTACAGGAAACATTACGGTGGCAAAAAGTACTGAGCTAGATTATGAAAAGATAAAGTCTTTCACTTTAACGATAAAGGTTTTTAACAATGCGGGCGGTGATCAGGTTTTAAGAGTAATCATTTCTTTAAATAACTTAATGGAAGATCCCCTAGCTCCAATAATAGCTAATGTAAAAAATGGTGTGTTAACAAGCTTTAGACCAAGGTTAAGTGGCGTTGCCGAACCCTTGAGCGTTATTACAATTTATGTAGATGATAAAGCACATAACGTAACGGCTTTTTCTAATGATAAGGGGGAGTGGGTGTACAATTTTACCGATGAGTTATCTGCAGGAGCGCATACTTTCTACGTAATTGCCAACAACAGCCTAGGTACAAGTAATGCAAGTCCAAAAACTGGTGCTGTTTTACGCCTTTACAGTGGAGAAGTTGTAGCTACAAACATATTAACTCCAAATGGTGATGGCAAAAACGATTTCTGGACTGTAACTGATTTACAAGTTATGTATCCGAAAAATGAAGTGATAGTGTACGATAAGACCGGTAAAGTAGTTTTTAGGAAAGCAAACTATCAAAATGATTGGGATGGAAGTTTTAATGGGGCAACTTTAAATTCCGGAACATACTATTATGAAATCAACATTGGAGCTGGACTTAAACCGGTTAAAGGAACAATTACCATATTAACAGGAAGATAAAAGTAACGACTAGCTGAAACAACAAATTTTGTTTAACCAAACAACAATGAAAAAAAATAATATCATCTCTTATATTACACTTACAGTTGTGTTTTTTTTGGCAACGTCAAAGCTGTATGCGCAGGTAAATCCTCCGTTGTCAATGTATTACCTTAATGAATATCTCTATAATCCGGCAATTGCGGGAAAAAAACAAGGGCTGAATATTGGTGCGTTTTATAAAAATAATTTAACTGGAAGCAACGGGCAAACGGTAGCAAATACATTGACCTTAGACTATGGAACAGGTAAAAGTGGATTTGGTTTAACCGTAAATACTGATAAGGATGGAGTTCTGAATGTCAATAAGTTTGCCGCTACTTACGCTTATAATTTAAAGACTTCAGCTAATGGAAATTTGAGGTTTGGTTTGTCTGCCGGGGTAACCTCCTTAAAAATTGATATGGCTGATGTGATTGGAGATTTGGATGATCCAATTCCTACGCAATTTAACGATCAGGGTTATGTGTTCGATGGTGATTTAGGAGTGAATTACGCAACAGATAAGTTGAATTTAAGCGTTGTTGCACCTAATTTACGCAGTTTAATTTATACAGAAAATGTAAATGATGGCTACAACTACACCACTTTTTATGCTGCTGCCGCCTATCAGGTAACCGATGGTACTATTAAACTAACGCCGAAGGCAATGTACAGAGGGATGAAAGGATACGATGGTGTTTTAGATGTAGGGCTAAATGCTCAACTTTTAAATGATAAATTTAATATTTTGGCGTTTTATCACACTAGTAACAATGTTTCGTTTGGTCTTGGGTTTGATATTCTTGCTAAATATCAATTACAGGCTTCCTATTCTTTGCCGATTAACAGTAACCTGCAAAAATATACCTATGGAAATGTAGAATTGGGAATAAAAATTAATCTATATAAATAAGCGACTCAATTTACGGCCTCACATTGTGAGGCCGTTTATGTTTTGAGCTTTTTTTTAGCAATTGCATTGTAATGCACTTGCTTTTTGCGTTTTAGTAGGAATATTTTTAAAAAAATAAGTTGTAATATTTTGTAGAGTAAAAGATGATTGCTAATTTTAGTTAACCTAAACCACAAACTAACTAATCTGCTATTTCTTAGCTAGGTTAGAAGATATTATTTTAATGGCATTATACGATTTAACAGCGGAAAAGCTATTGCTTAAAGAAATTTCAGATGGAAATTCCTTGGCATTTAATAAAATGTTCTGCCTCTACAGGGGTAAAATACTTGCTTTTGTTGATTCGCTTGTTCACAGTAAAGCAGATGCCGAGGAAATAGTTCAAGAAACATTTCTGGTAATTTGGCAAAATAGAGATAAGTTGCTTTCGATAGAGCATCCACGTAATTATATCTACACCATTGCCCGCAACAAAACATACGATTATTTGGCAAAAATCAGTCGTACCGAGAAAACCATTAATAATGCTTGGATCAATACATCCACTTCTTTAAATAATATTGACGATCAAATTAATTTAAAGGAAAGCACATTTTTAATAAATAAGGTTTTACAAACGCTATCTCTACAAAAACAAGAAATATTTCAGATGAGTCGTGCTCAACACATGAGCCATGAAGAAATAGCGCAAGCTGTGGGGCTATCCAAAAGCCGAGTTAAGAATGTAATCGTAGAAGTTTTAAAGCATCTTAAGTATCACATTGCCAAACATCATATTTCTGTTTCCTTGTTATTGCTGCTAAATTATTTCCTTTAGCATCTCCGTTGTGGGCAAATTGGTCTTCGGTATCTACGAAGATCATCTAGCTAACAGAGGCAGTCTTCAAAGAAAAAATAAAAAAGTTGGTTAAAAAACGGTCCGTTGTGCAGACTAGCCAGTCTATATAGCATCAACAAACCCTAAACCAACAATTCATGAAAAAACTCTACTTTTTATTTCTAATTGTATTTGGCTCTCTAACAACATTTGCGCAAACTGTACGCTATGTTAAACCGGTGACGACTGGTACTGGTGATGGCTCAAGTTGGGCTAACGCTACTGCAGATTTGCAAGCGATGATTAATGCATCTTCTTCGGGAGATCAGGTGTGGGTGGCCGCGGGAACTTACAAGCCAACCGAAAAGTTACAAGCGATTACTTATGTGGCTAGTCCAGGGGTAGGTGATCCAACAACTGATAGGGATAAGGCTTTTATTTTAAAAGGCGGAGTTAAAATTTACGGAGGATTTTCCGGTTCTGAAACTATTTTAAGTCAACGTAATTTTTTAGTCAATACCACTATTCTAAGCGGCGATTTGAACAATGACAATACCGCATCTGATGGAGATTGCTACCATGTTGTTAGCTCTAGAAATAGTGCTGATGATGCTGAGTTAGATGGATTTACCATTCAACACGGTTATGCTAATGGAACTGCTGCTGTAAGTGCTAATGGAACTACGGGTACCAGTTCAACTACTGTTGCACAAAATGTAGGTGGTGGTATAGCTGTTAGAGGTACAAATAATGCAATCAAATGGTCAAACTTAATTATCAAAGACAATCAATCTTTTGATTCTGGCGGTGGTGCATATTTAAGGGTGTCGGGTACGGACGTAGTTTTTGAGTTTACCAATGTATCTTTTGTAAACAATAAAACTTTTGGCGAAGGTGGTGGATTATTCGTGTACGATTCATTGGATCAACCTATACTAAGATTAGATAAAGTTTCATTTATTTCGAATGCCACTACATCTACATTAACAGGTACTAATGATGGTGTTGGTGGCGGTGGCTTATGTATTTACGGGGCTACATCAACAAGCTTCCTGCGTTTCGAGATAAAAAACACTGTATTTTATGATAACGCTTCGGCAAGGACCACGGCGGGTGGAGCGGCAATATATATTGGTTCGTATAGCAACGGTTCTGTAGTTAACTGCACGTTCTACAAAAATTTAGCTGCTGGTACGTACGGAGCCATTGGTTTTAATAACGGCTCGTCCACTACTTTTAAACTATACAATAATATTTTCAATCAAAACTCAACTGACATTAGAAGTGGTACAGCTGCAATACAAGACCTGAAATTTAATTTGTTTCAAAATAGTTTTACAACTTCAGGTAGCCGTACAGTTAGCAATAATATCACCAATTCATCTCCAAGCAGTTTATTTGCAAGTACTGTATCAACTGATGCGGATTTCTTAAAATTAGCGGCTGGAACTAGTGTCGCATTAGATGCAGGTGATAATTCTTTGTCAACTTCATTAACAGATTTACTTGGCAACCCACGTATACGAAATACCAAAATTGATTTAGGTGCCTATGAATTCCAACTAGGTAACTATCCGCTGCCAGTGGAGTTTTCTACATTTACGGCTGTAAAGCAAAATAATACTGCGGTACTTGCTTGGAAAACAGCAAGTGAACGCAACAGCAGCAAATTCGTCATAGAAAGAGGATCGACAGTAAACAATTTCAAATTTTTGAAAGAAGTGTCGGCAGCAGGCAACAGTAATTCTCCGTTAAGCTATGCTGTGACTGATTTTTCACCGTTGTCGGGAATTAATTACTACCGCTTGGTGCAGTATGATAAAGATGGAACATCGGAAGTTTTAAGCATGCAAAGCTTAAGATTTGATCTAACTACAACTGTAAAGGTATATCCAAATCCGGCGGTTGAATACGTTAGTGTGGCTTCATCCTCTGCCGATGGCGTAGTTTCTTTAAATCTAATATCTTTGACGGGTAAAACTGTACTGACCAATAATTACGCTCAAACAACTACGCAAGTAAGTGTACAACTCAATTTAGCCAATGTTCCAAAAGGTGCCTACATTTTATGGATTAACAAAGGTAAGATAAGTGAAGAAAAGCAAACATTATTGGTCGTGAAATAATTAACGACAATAAATGTATAAATGAACAATCAAGAACATCAGATGACACTAGGAACAAATGACAGATTAGCGGAACTTTTCCAAAAATATGTAGACAAAAGCATCACCGAGGAAGAGCATGCCGAGTTATTTGTTTACATACGAAATCCAGAAACTAAAGAGCAAGTTTTAGCTTTTTTGGATGAGCATAATAAAAAAGTACAATCTGATGCGCTTGTACACGAAATAGATTGGGATGGTATGTATGCAAATATTACCAACCCAAAAAAGTTGGGTGGTCGTGAGCGTAAACCAATTTGGAAATACGGCGCTGCGGCCGCCATTTTACTTGTAGCTAGTTTGACCATTTATTTTGCTTCCAATCATTCTACACAAAAATCGGCTCCGCTTGCCTACCATAATGATATTTTACCTGGTAGTGAGAAGGCGGTATTAACACTTTCTGATGGTTCAGAAATAGTATTGGATAATACCGCAGATGGAAAATTGGCCACTCAAGGCGGAATTTCGATTGAAAAAGATGCAAATGGTCAGATAGTTTATTTGGTTGATGGTAAATCAACAGAAGATCAACCGAAAATCAACACCCTATCTACACCAGCGGGAGGAAAGTTTAGTGTAGTACTATCTGATGGTAGTAAGGTTTGGTTAAATGCAAGTTCATCTATAAAGTTTCCTGCCGCTTTCGTTGGTGATACAAGGCGAGTAGAAATAAAAGGAGAGGCTTATTTTGAAATTGCTAAGGATAAGAGCAAGCCATTTTACGTGAAGAGCGGCAACTCTGAAGTTAAAGTGCTTGGAACGCATTTTAATGTAATGGCTTATCCGGATGAATACCGATCTGAGCTTACATTACTTGAGGGATCGGTACAATTCACTAAAAATGGTCAATCGCAGTTGCTAAAACCAGGCAAACAAATTATTTATACCGAGGCCGAGCCTGAAACGAGGCAGCAAGAGGCTAACATTGAAGAAGTAATGGCTTGGAAAAATGACCTGTTTGTTTTCAACAACACCAGCATTGATGAAATTATGAAGGAGTTAATGAGATGGTACGATGTTAAAATTAAATACGAAGGAGAGAAGCCGGATATATCTTTTACTGGTGTAATACCTAGAAATACGAATGTTTCAAAGGTTTTAAAAACACTAGAACTTACTGGAGATGTAGTTTTTGGAATTGAAAACAATGTAATTACCTGCGAGAAGAAGATGAGAAAATAATGATAAGAAGCAAAAAAGCTTTTCTCGGCGGCAACCGAGAAAAGCGAAAAAAGGCTTAAATAAAACAATAATAAACGAAACCACTATTTATTCAAAACCCTTATATACAAATGTATGAAAGAAAAAATACATTGTAGATTGTCGCATACTATTTTTAGTATCGATTTTTCGACCAAACAAAAACAACTATTTAAAAAAGCTTTACTGGTTATGAGAATCATTGCAGTAATCGTATTTGTTTTTAGCTTACACGTAAGTGCCAACACATTAGCACAAAATGTAAGTCTTAAGAAGCAAAACATTACTTTAAAAGAGATGTTCAAGGAGCTGAGAAATCAAACTAACTATTATTTCATTTATAATAGTAAAGAAGTTTCGGATGAAAAAAGGGTGTCTGCTAACTTTTCCAATACGCCTATCGACGTGGTTTTATCTTCGGTGCTCAAAGGTATGTCCTTAAGTTACACTATCGAGGATAAGATTATTTCTGTTAAACCGCTAGATAATAGTCATGATTTGGCTCTAAATGCTACGCAGGTAAGGCAAGATAGGGCAATTTCAGGTAAGGTTACCGATGCGGAGGATGGTTCGCCGCTATTTGGCGTATCAGTTAGGGTTAAAGGTGCAACTACTGGCGCTGTTACCAACGTAGAAGGTAACTTTGCAATTAATGTTAAAGCAAGCGAAAAAGTTTTGGTGTTCAGTTCCATCGGATATGTAACCAAAGAAGTTCCCTTAACAGCATTAGTTAAATATGAGGTAACGCTAGCCAAGGACAGCAAACAGCTGGATGAAGTTGTAATCGCTTTTGGTACTACCACCCGTAACGAACTTACTAACTCCGTTACAAAAATTTCTGCAAAAGACATTGAGCAGCGTCCAATCAGTAACCTAAATTCAGCAATTGTGGGTGCGTCTCCAGGTGTACAAACAACCGCTGGTAGTGGGCAGCCAGGCGAAGGACCTGATATCAGAATCAGGGGCTTTGGTTCAATCACTGGTGATAATAACCCGCTTTACGTACTGGACGGTGCCCCTTATGAAGGAGTAATCAGTAACATTAACCCAGAGGATATTGATAATATCTCGATATTAAAAGATGCCTCTGCAACTGCACTGTACGGAGCTAGAGCGGCTAATGGCGTAGTATTAATTACTACCAAGAAGGGAAATACCAATGGCAAAACTACTATCACGGCTAAACTTACCCAGGCTTTCTCGCAACGCGGCTTACCTAATTACGAAACGTTAGATGCCTATCAATACTTTCCAATTGTATGGGAAGCATTGCGAAATGGAACATCTGGAACACCCGCCGCTGCAACTGCAGGTTTAAAAAGTTATGTAGGATGGAATCCATTCAACGTTGCTGATGATGAAATAGTGTTGCAAAATGGGCAACTTAACCCCAATGCTAAGTTGCTTTACCCTGATGATGTACGTTTTAGAGAGGAACTCCAACGTTTAGGAATGAGATCGGATATGTCTATTTCGCTTAGTGGTGGTTCCGCAAAAACGGATCACTACATTTCGCTTAACTATTTGGATGAAAACGGTTATGTGATTGGGTCTGATTTCAAGCGTTTCTCAGGCAGGTTGCGTGTAAATTCTACACCTAGAGATTGGCTAAAGTTTGGCTTGAATTTGTTCGGTACATATACCAAATCTGATCAAGCTAATGAGAGTAGCGGGATCAATGAAAATCCATTTTATATCGATTTAATTTTAGCGCCTATTTATCCAGTATTTAAGCATGACCCAGTTACTGGAGCTTATGTTTTAGACAATAAAGGAAATAAAATTTACGATCCGGGAGACTACAGGCCACTTTTTACAGGGAGAAATGTAGTGTACGAAACGTTGTATAACGTAAACCAAGTAAGAAGAAACTCGCTAAACGGCGTTGCTAACGTTGAAGCTAAATTTTGGAAAGATTTTAAATTCTCATCCAATTTCAGTTTTACGTTAGGTAACTATAGAAACAACGTATACGATAACAGCGTGATGGGCGATGCAGTAGGCGTGGGAAGAACAACCAGAACCAACAGCATCACTACCTATCTAAACTTCAACCAACTTTTAACTTGGAGTAAAACCATCAACCAGCATAAAATCAGTGTGCTTGTTGGGCATGAGAATTACCTGAATTATTATGATTATTTATCGGGTTCTCGTAGAAGTGAAGGAATTGCCGGCTTGCCAGTGTTGGATAACATGACCACCACTACAGCTTTAGGTTCATACGATAGAGATTATAAAACAGAAGGATATTTGTCAAAAGTAGATTACAGCTACAGAGGTAAATACTTATTATCCGGATCTTTTAGAAGAGATGGTACCTCTAGGTTTTCGCCTATAAGCAGATGGGGTAATTTCTGGTCGCTTAGTGCTGCCTATAACATCGATAGGGAGCCTTTTTTCAAAGTTAAATGGGTAGATGCGTTAAAACTAAGAGCTTCTTATGGCCAAGTGGGTAACGATAGAACGGGTAGCTATTTCACCTACCAGCGTTTATATACCCTAAATTACAATAATGGTACAGAACCAGGAGCCCTATACACACAAGCTGGAAATAATAACTTGGTTTGGGAATCCAATCAAAATGCTGATGTTGCAGTAGAATTTTCTGTGCTAAAAAATAGACTTGGAGGTACTGTAGAAGCATTCCGTCGCCAATCAAGCAATTTATTATTTGCAGTAACATTACCATTAACATCTGGTTTGCTTACATACAATGACAATTTCGGTACCATGAAAAATGAAGGGATCGAAGTACAGTTGAATGGTATCCCGTTGAAAACTAAAAGGTTTAAATGGAGCATAGATGTAAATTGGAGTACGTTCAGAAATAAGATACTTTCGCTGCCTCCGTCATATGAAGGAAGAGTGAGCGGAACGAAAAAATATGAAACCGGTAAATCGCTCTACGAATTTTGGTTGAGAGATTGGGATTCGGTAAATCCAGAAACAGGAGCAAATCAATACAGAAAAGCAGATGGTACCTTAACTACCACATTAGCCGATGCCACTTATTATTACGCTGGCAGCGCCATACCAGATTTTTTTGGTAGCGTAAACAATGGGTTCAGTTATAAGAGCTGGTCGTTAAATGTATTATTTATTTATCAAGTAGGAGGTTATACTTTTGATAATGATTATCGCTCACTAATGTTCAGGGGCGGTACCACTACAAACGGTAGAGCCTTGCACGTAGATATGTTAAAGCGCTGGCAAAAACCAGGCGATGTAACTGACATACCTGTATTAAGCACCTCGTCATCTATATCCGATACAGATCGATGGCTAACAAAATCTGACTACTTGAACTTGCGCACAGTTTCACTAACCTATAATCTCCCTAAAAAAATGTTGTCTAGGTTGAAACTAACTAATGCGAAGGCATTTGTAAACGGCGAGAATTTATTTATCACCTCCGCAAGGAAAGGTATGGATCCTACGCAAACCTACACCGGAGATGCAAAATATACCTACGCTCCTTCACGTATTGTCAGTTTTGGTTTAAACATTACATTATAGTTTGTTCAATAATGAAAAAATATTTTTTAGTTCTATCAGCTTTTTTCTTTTTACTGCTACTAGGTTCATGTAAAAAGTCTTATTTAAGTACCGTTCCTACTGATCAAATTGATGCAGATAAAGTATTTGACAACATCAATAATGTGAAAGTGGCATTGAATGGTATTTACAGGGGTTTGTATATGCAGTATTCCGATCAGGAACAGGATGGACATGCCGCTATCATGATTGTAATGGATTTTATGGGCGAAGATATCGTTCATACCGCAACGGGCACCAGCTATTTTAGAGGCGCTTATCGTTGGACAGACCATCGATCTGATTTGAATGACTTGCCCTATTTTGCCTATCGCCTTTATTATCGGATAATTGCTAACGCGAATTTATTGCTAGAAGGCATAGATAAAGTACCTGATGCTACCGATGCTCAAAAGAATGTGATTAAAGGTGAGTGCTTAGCACTAAGGGCTTTTTCACATTTTATGTTGGTGCAACTGTTTGCCAAACGTTACGATAAGTCTATTTTAACAGATGTGGCTAATCCAAATTCCCCAAGGGTACAGCTTGGCGTGCCAATCATGACAAAGTATTCGCTAGATCCTCAGCCTAGAAATACGGTAGAGGAAGTATACATCCAAATTAATAAGGACCTGGATGATGCCATATTGCTTTTGAATGGAGCGCCAGCTAGAGGATTGTACAGAACTCATATCGATAAAAGCGTAGCTCAGGGTTTTAAGGCTAGAGTGGCCTTAACGCAACAAAATTGGACTGATGCGGCTTACTATGCTTTAGAAGCTTTAAAAGGATACCAGTTGATGTCTAACTCTGCTTACTTAGATGGTTTCACTGACATGAAAAACTCAGAATGGATGTGGGGTGCGCACCAACTGCCAGAGCAATTGCCTACTTATGGTTCGTTTTATGCGTACATGTCATCTAACTTTAACTCTGCGCATACAAGGCCAAATCCTAAAAAAATCAATAGTTTGTTGTATAACTCATTGAGCAATACAGATGTGAGGAAGAAGTTGTTTTGCGATAACGTTAATGATTTTGTGAACTTTCCTGGCGTAATTGATGCTTCAACTGGGCAACCTGTGCCAGGTCAAACCAGAGCGATGTACATGCATAAAAAGTTCGTCGTTTCTGATCCGGCCGTTAGCGCTGGCGATATTCCTTTCATGCGTGTTGCAGAAATGTATCTTATTGCAGCCGAAGCGAAAGCAAAAGATGGCTTCATTAATGAGGCTGCAGACATCATTGATATTTTGGCGAAAAATCGTGATCCTAATTATGTCCGTCCTGACAACATTACGGACATAGCTAACGATAATAATGGTTTGATAATGACCCAACGCCGAATCGAATTATGGGGAGAAGGATTCCGTTTTTTAGATTTGAAACGCCTAGATTTAGCTTTGGCTAGAGCAAATACCGGAGCTACATCTACTTTAGCTAACGCAATGGACCGTGCTAGAGGCGCTGTAACGTGGCAGTTCGTAATTCCAAGACGTGAAATCCAGGCTAATCCCTATATGGTTCAAAATCCCTAGCTAATAGTAAGTTAGTTATATATGTTAAGATCAAAGGAGCATGAAATTGCTCCTTCTGATCATTCTTTGTGCCTAATATTTAGGCGAAATCCTACAAATGAAGTAATGCGTTATGAAAAAATTAACATGGCTGCTACTCGTAATTATGGTTTTAATTGCGATAAACATATTCGCTATCAGACCAAAGAATGTAGCTAATATTCGCTTTAAAATTTCTTTTACGGTAGATGAAAAAGCTACTGTGCCCAGTCAATTCGCAGATACCTTAAAAAAAGCTGAGCAGCTGTTGAGCAAGGTCTTTTCTTCTTCGGAATTTAAGGAAGCGATGTATAAGCAAAACTATAATGATTCTGCCTATAGCAAATCAAAAAAGAAGTGCTTTGATATTGTATTTGATCAAAGTACGGGTCGCATTCCTGGGAAGGCTGTTTATGATAATCTGTTAGCAGATAATGAAATCAACTTGGTGATAAATATCAAAAATAATGGCGATAAAAAAGGAACCATGGGATCGTCCAATGCTTGCAATTACAGCATTACAACTTACGATTATTGGCTAGTAGAAAAAGGGGAGTTGGCACAGCGATTAGCAAGGCACATTGCACATGAATTTACGCATGTAAGAGGCTACAGGCACGACAATAAGGTGGAGAAGGCTTATAAATGGGGACACAAACCAGAAGAAGATCCAGCTTATGGTGTTGGTAGTGTTGTTGGAGAAATCTTAAGAGATTGGTCTAAAAAGGGCATAATTTGATACAATTTACCTAGCGGATATCTAATAGAAGACAATTAAATCAGTAGATATGAAAAAGATTAAATTATTGGCGTTAATGTTAGCGTTCGCTATCATTTCTTGCAAAAAACACACAGAAAATAATACTGACGGTGATCCTGCCAGTAAGCCAAACGAAACCGTCTACAAACCAAATACTACCGTTTATGGCAGTAATAAATATGTTAGATTTGTTGTAGGTGATGCCAACTCGCCAATTATTTTGGCTTCACCACATGACGGTACCATTACTCCTGCCAGCATGCCATTTAGAGATAATCCTGATGCTGTAACGGTACGAGATTTATACGTTACAGATTTGGTAGAGGAAATTGCCAGTGCTTTTTATGCTAAAACTGGAATACATCCACACGTTATAGTAAATGATGTAGCAAGGGAGCGCATGGAGCCAAATCGTTCACTAGAGGAAGCATACCATAAAAGTGAAGCTGCAAATGCACTTTGGAGAGAATATCACGGTTATTTAAAAGCTGCTAGGGATATGGTTGCTAAAAATGTGGGTAAAGGACTGTTCTTAGATATGCATGGGCATGGCCATACGAAAAAGCGGGTAGAAGTTGGTTATATCGTATCTAGGTCAAACCTGAATGCTTCCGATGCCACCTTGAATGGTGTAGCCAACACTTCGAGCATTTACAACCTGTCGACCAATTCAGCGTACTCGTTTTCTCAGCTCATCAGAGGGGATTATGCTTTTGGAACGCTACTGGCCAACGAAGGTATTCCCGCTGTCCCTAGTAAAACAGATCCGACACCTAACGATGACGATTATTTCAATGGCGGTTACTGCACGCTTACCTACGGTTCCAGAAACGGCGGCACTGTTTCGGCAATCCAGCTAGAAACACACGGCACTGATTTAAGAAACAATGCAACACAGCGTAAAGCTTCAGGAATTAAAATTGCCGATGCCATCATCAAGTACATGAAAAGTCATTACGGTTTACTTTTAGATAAATAACCCTTGAAATTTTTACAGTTTTGCCTCATTTCTGCAGCACTTCTTATTCAAAGTTGTGCGGTAAAAAACAATAGTTCATCAAGCCTAAACCCGGCAATGGTGAAAATTGAATTGCAAGACCGAAAGGTTTTTGCTTTCGATAAGCAGGGTGTTTACTTCAGTAATCAATTTCCTTCGGCAAGGGTAAACCAATTGACGATGCTCAACGATAGTACTTTTAATATAGCTATTGAGCCCGAAAACCAGCCCGTTAATCAAAGTGCTTGGTATGCCTTCAAAGTTTGGGGCAAAAGTGGCAAAAATGTATATGTTAATCTAATCTATCCACATAGCAAACATCGATATCAGCCAAAATTATCTTACAATGGTACAACCTGGCAAACGCTTGAAAAAATCGTTTTAAATAAGGAGAAAAATGAAGCCTCTTTTAAAATTAATTTAACAAAAGATACATTAACGGTAGCTGCCCAGGAAATCATATCTTCCAGTCAATCTTATCAATGGATGGATCAACTGTCGCAAACTTTTGGACTAACTAAAACCACCATTGGTAAAAGCATCGGAGGTAAACCTATCATTGCACTTCATTCAACAAAAAGCGATGGAAAGAAAATAGTGGTGGTGTTGAGCCGTCAACATCCACCGGAGATTTCAGGTTATATGGCAATGGTTCAGTTTGTAGAAACCTTACTAGGTAAAACAGATTTAGCCAAAAAATTTATGGAAAACTACGAATTGATCATTATTCCGATGATAAATCCTGATGGCGTGGACGAAGGCAATTGGCGTCACAGTTTGGCTGGCGTTGATTTAAATAGAGATTGGATTGATTTTAAGCAGCCAGAAACCAGAGCAGTTAGAGATTTTCTATTAGAGAAAGTCCAAAAACAAAAAGCTAAGGTATACTTTGCTTTAGATTTTCATTCTACCTTTAACGATGTACTGTATACCAACGAAGATAGAGCGGATACTAATTTTCCGGGTTTAACAAATGCTTGGGTAAAAGGATTACACGATTTTGAGGGGAACAATAAAACTACCGTTAAACCCTCAGGTAACGGTGGCAATGTTTCAAAGGCTTGGTTAGGCAAAGTGCTTAACGCTGAGGCGCTAACTTATGAAGTTGGCGATAACACACCGCGACCTTACATCCAGAAGAAAGCTACAAAAGTGGCTGAGGTGCTGATGACCGAATTACTAAAGAACACTAATAGTAACTAGCTTTTTCTGCCGTTCATTAATTCCTCCAGCTTATTTCTTTCGTCTTGTAATTCTCTAGCAAGCTTTCTTTCTTTCTCCACCGATTTTGACTTGAAGGCCTGATACTCCTCGGCAATTTCGTTATAAAGCCCAGTGCGGTGTTTGGCTTCACCAATACTTTTGCCTGAACGAATAATTACAATGATTAATGCAATGGTTAAAGCTCCTACAATTCCCCACATCATAATGTTGTAGGTGCCTTTTTCGAAGGTGATGCCTAATATGCTAATCTCATTAACCTTATTGGTGTTTTCAGTTAGTGATGCCTCCTTTCCAGAAATCTCTGTTTTTAAGTAGTTCACTGTCTTGTTTTGGTCGTTGAGCTTCTGCTGTAAATTTTTTTTGTCTGCTTTTTCTTTACGCAACGTATCCATCACGTTTTTCCAAAGCTCATCTAATCGGTATTTGGCAATCATTTTATACCCATCTGGCGATGTCCTCGTTCTAGATAGCATAAATGTATACTGTCCGTTTAAACTAGGATCCGTATTCTTTACCGTATCTCGTTGTCGATACACCTTTTTTACAACAGGAGCGGGCTTTGGTTGAATTGTATTGGACTGGGTTTGTGCCAGCGCATTTTGTCCAATAGTAAGGAATAGTAGAGTGCTTGTTGTAAGTAGTAAGGTTTGTCTCATGCCTAATGTTATTTAATACTAAAACAATATTAGTAAAGAATTATTGTCGATGTAATTGTGTTATGTTATTGTAATTTGGCTCAAGTTAGGATGTTTAATCAATAAATCAATTGATTGCGGTCATTTTTTTTAAACCTTACAGTGATACATTTGCCTAATGCAGATAGGTATTATCGGTTTGGGAGATATGGGCAAGTTGTATGCGCTTACTTTTGCTAAAGCAGGCTATAACATCTGCGGTACAGATTTGCCAGCACGGCTTCCGCACCTTACTGCCGAGCTTGAACCACAAGGTATCGAAATATTGAGCGACGGTCATCAGGTTTCTAGAAAATCGGACTTCATACTGTATTGCGTCGAAGCAGAAAAAATAGCGCAGGTAGTAGCTTTATTTGCTAAGTCTACCAAATATAATGCTATTGTAGGCGGACAAACATCTGTGAAACATCCCGAAATAAAAGCTTTTGAAGCTTATCTGCCCAATGACGTTCATATTGTTACTTGCCACTCGCTTCATGGTCCAGGTTTTACAACTCGCGGGCAAACCTTAGTTGTTATAAGGCACCGCGCTACCGACGTGGCCTATCAGCAAGCACTGGCGATATACCAATCGTTGCAATCCAATATTATAGAGATGGATAGCTATCAACAACATGATAAA
The DNA here is from genome assembly GCF_965249885.1 of Pedobacter sp. Lineage (GTDB taxonomy): Bacteria > Bacteroidota > Bacteroidia > Sphingobacteriales > Sphingobacteriaceae > Pedobacter. Next base: position 2,862,686 of record NZ_OZ252254.1, read on the forward strand.
ATTGTTGCCGATACGCAAGCTGTAACTCATATGGGTTTCGAAAGTATGGGGTCGGCGTGGGCCAGTCAAGGTTATTATCCTTGGGAAAGTCCTAGCTATGCTGGCGGTATTGATAACGTGAAAATATTAACAACTTTGCGCATATTCAGCTATAAATCTCACATATATGCAGGCTTGGCAATTTTAAATCCCCATGCCAAAATTCAGGTAAGGCAATATGCAAAAACAGAGAATGAGCTTTTTGCTTTGATGATTGCCGAAAAAGAAAATGAGCTCAGAGCAAAAATCATGAAGGCTAAAAGTTTTGTTTTTGAAGATGATACACCATTATTATTTAATGCTGACGTAATGCATACGTTCAGCCTTTCCGACGGAAGCTGTACACGAAAACCAAACTCGCACTTAAGTATTTTAAGTATGGTTTGTACCTGGCATACACTAGGGATCAATCCTTACGAAAACTTAATTTGCCAAACCCCGCCGTTTAAACTAAGGCTAGGCATTGCCGAATATCTTTTTAAAAACGAAGATTTGTTAGAAGAAACACTACAGGCTGCTTTGTTTGATAAATCAATAAGAAATGACGACTTAGCCTTTCACACCGCAGTTCACGAATGGGCCTCAATGATTTGTTACGGCGATATGGAAGGCTACAAGGCGCATTTTGAAGCCGCTAAAACTTTTTTTGAAGACCGTTTGGAACAAGCTAGGGCCTTAAGTTCCGAAATGATTACCGAACTAATGGATTAGTGCTTCTACCAATTTAAACAGTTTGTCAATTTACAATTATTCCAATAAACTATAAATTCTAAGTATCCTATAGACATTATTTTATTGCTTGTTTATTGCATAAAGCCTTTTTAAGTACCTTATATTTGCCGGTATGACGGTATTAGTCTTTACATTAATCGTACTTGTTGGCGCATTTTTAGCTGGCTTTTTAGGCTCTCTCACTGGTTTGGGAGGCGGAGTAATTATTATTCCTTTACTAACGCTGGGCTTGGGCGTAGATATTCACTACGCTATCGGGGCATCTATCATATCGGTAATCGCTACATCAACCGGGTCTGCGGCTGCTTATGTCAAAGAAGGACTCACCAATATGCGAATAGGCATGTTTTTAGAAATCGCCACTACAGTGGGAGCTATTTTAGGTGCTGTAATTGCGGTGTATTTAAATGCTGCCTACGTAGCTGTCATATTTGGCTGCATATTGATTTTCTCTTCTTTAATGACTTTGCGTAAAAAAGTAGATCATACCAATATAGATTACAGTAGCAAAGGCGCAAAATTTTTCAAACTGAATGGGTCGTATCCCAATCAGGGTGTAGATACGCCTTATGCTGTAAAAAATGTGGCCGGTGGTTTTTTTATGATGTTGTTTGCCGGTACATTATCGGGTCTGCTTGGAATAGGAAGTGGTGCTTTAAAAGTAATAGCAATGGATAACATCATGCGCTTGCCTTTTAAGGTTTCTACAACTACCAGTAATTTCATGATGGGAGTTACCGCTGCGGCTAGTGCTGTTGTTTATCTGCACCGCGGGCAAATTGATCCTGGTATAGCAATGCCGGTATGTATTGGCGTATTACTAGGAGCAACCGTTGGCGCCAAAGTTTTGGTTAAGGCAAAAACAGATAAATTGAAAATAGTGTTTGCCGTGGTGGTCACTATTTTGGCAATACAAATGATTTATAAAGGATTGACGGGAGGTTTTTAATGGAGCAAGCAAAAAACATTACAGATAAAGATATTCAAAGCTTGGTAGGCAACTTGTTAAGAGTTGGCGTATACATTTCTATGGGGATCGTCATTATTGGCGGTATCATTTACCTATTTGATCATTCAGCCGAAACCATTAATTATAAGGTTTTCGATTTTAATAAAGTGTCGTTAAAAACCGTGTCCGATATATTTAGCGCAGTATTAACCTTTAAAGGTGTTGCTATTGTGCAGTTTGGGTTATTGATGCTCATATTTACTCCAATAGCTCGAGTGCTAATGGCGGTAGTTAGTTTTTTCATTGAAAAAGATTACCTATATGTCGCTATTGGTTTGCTAGTGCTAGCAATTATTATGGCTAGCTTAAGTGGTGGTTTTGCACATTAGTTAATTAAGCAAAGCTGATGTAGTGAAGCTCCAATGCTGCTTTTTAAATTAAATATCCCTGTAATTAACGGTCTAAATTCTCAATAACTTTAAATGTTTGTAATTCAATTTGTTGCATTTTTTTGCTACATAATTTGATTTCGAAACGCATTTACTTCCCGAACCATCAAATAGCTGTTAATAAAACATTAAAATTTTTTTAGCTAACTATTTGAAAATTAATAATTCTTGCCTATCTTTGCCGTCCCTTTGCGGGGATTGTATATCCACCTTGAACGAAGCCCTACTGCTTCGATGGGTGTTAACTTAATTAAAGAAATGTCAGGAATTATTGGAAAAAAAGTAGGAATGACCAGTATTTTCGATGCAGAAGGAAGAAACATTCCTTGTACTGTAATCGAAGCTGGACCTTGTGTAGTAACACAAGTTAAAACCGAAGAAACAGACGGTTATTCGTCAATCCAGTTAGGATTTGATGAAGCAAAAGAGAAAAACGTAACGCAGCCATTAAAAGGCCATTACGCAAAAGCAAACACAACTCCAAAACGTAAATTGGTTGAGTTCGGCGAGTTTGAAGCAACTTTAAACTTAGGCGACACAGTTACTGTGGACATCTTCGCTGAAGGTGACTATGTAGATGTTGTGGGAACTTCAAAAGGTAAAGGTTTCCAAGGTGTGGTAAAACGTCACGGTTTTGGTGGTGTGGGTGGCCAAACTCACGGTCAGCACAACAGGATGCGTGCACCAGGTTCATTGGGAGCTTCTTCTTGGCCTTCACGTGTATTCAAAGGTATGCGTATGGCAGGTAGAACAGGTGGCGACAGAGTAAAAGTTCAAAACTTACAAGTATTGAAAGTTTATCCTGAGCAAAACCTAGTAGTAGTTAGCGGTTCCGTACCAGGAGCTAAAGGTTCTTACGTAATCTTAGATAAGTAAGCAAGATGGAAGTTAAAGTAGTAAACATTTCAGGAAAAGAGACAGGTGCCAAGGTGCAACTTCCTGAGTCGGTATTTGGTGTTACACCAAACGACCACGCGATTTATTTAGATGTAAAACAGTATTTGGCTAACCAACGTCAAGGTACGCACAAGTCTAAGCAACGTAACGAAATTGCTGGTTCTACACGTAAATTATACAAACAAAAAGGTACTGGTGGTGCACGTGCCGGAAGCATCAAATCTCCATTGTTCAATGGTGGTGGTCGTGTTTTTGGTCCTCAACCTCGTGACTATAGTTTTAAATTGAACAAGAAATTAAAATCATTAGCTCGTAAATCGGCTTTAGCTTATAAAGCTCAGGATAACAGCATCGTGGTTTTAGAAGATTTCAATTTTGATAGCATCAAAACTAAAAACTATGTGAACTTGGTAAGCGCACTAAACTTAACAAACGAAAAAACTTTGTTAGTATTGCCAGAACAAAACAACAATATTTATTTATCAAGCAGAAATATTCAGAAAGCTAAAGTTATTACTGCAGGCGATTTAAATACTTATGATGTATTGAACGCTAGTAAACTTTTGTTAACTGCTAATTCGCTTAAATCATTGGAGGAGGCATTTGCCAAGTAATATGGAAATCTTACAAAAACCAATTTTAACCGAAAAAGCATCTGCATTAACCGAAAAAGCTAACCGTTTTACTTTCCAAGTAGATCACAGAGCTAACAAATTGCAGATTAAAAGTGCTATCGAGCAAATGTATGGCGTAACTATCGTTGCGGTAAATACAATGATAGTACAAGGCAAGGCAAAAACCAGAAACACCAAAGCAGGTTTGGTAACTGGCCGTAGCCCTAAATACAAAAAAGCTGTTGTTACCCTTAAAGACGGAGAAACAATAGATTATTACGCGAATATTTAATATAAAAATTGAATAATTAATAACTATGGGCTTAAGAAAATTTAAACCAGTTACTCCGGGTACCCGCTTTAGAGTTGGTGCTAGTTTTACGGAGATTACAGCAACCAAGCCCGAAAAATCATTGGTTGTATCTTCTAAGAAATCGGGAGGTCGTAACAATACAGGAAAGATGACTATGCGCTATATCGGTGGTGGTCACAAAAAATCTTACCGTTTAATTGATTTTAAACGTGATAAATTTGATATTCCTGCTGTTGTAGCTACTATTGAGTACGATCCTAACCGTACAGCACGCATCGCATTGTTAAACTATGCTGATGGTGAGAAGCGTTACATTATTGCTCCAGAAGGATTGCAAGTTGGACAAACAGTGCTTTCGGGCGATAAAGCTACTCCAGAAGTAGGTAATACTTTGAAATTAGCTAACATTCCGTTAGGTTCTATCATCCACAATTTAGAGCTTCATCCAGGTAAAGGTGCTCAATTAGCACGTAGCGCAGGTTCTTATGCACAATTAGCTGCAAGAGACGGTAAATATGCTACTATCAAATTGCCTTCAGGTGAAGTAAGATCTATCTTAGTTACTTGTTTAGCCACTATTGGTACAGTTTCTAACTCTGATCATGCAAACGAAGTGTTGGGTAAAGCAGGTCGCAGCCGTTGGATCGGTCGCCGTCCTCGTACTCGTCCAGTAGCGATGAACCCAGTAGATCACCCAATGGGTGGTGGTGAAGGTAGATCATCTGGTGGTCACCCACGCTCAAGAAACGGCGTTTTAGCTAAAGGCTTCAAAACACGTTCTAAGAAAAAATACTCAAATCGTTTCATCATAGAGAAAAGGAAAAAATAATGGCTCGTTCAATTAAAAAAGGACCTTATATTGACCATAACGTAGAGCGTAAAGTAAACTCTATGAATGATTCAGGCAAAAGGACTGTAATCAAAACTTGGTCACGTAGATCAATGATCTCACCAGATTTCGTTGGTCACACATTTGCAGTGCATAACGGCAATAAATTTATACCAGTATACGTAACAGAAAACATGGTTGGCCACAAGCTAGGGGAGTTCGCTCCAACTAGAACCTTTAGGGGCCACTCTGAAAAGAAAAAATAATTAAAAGATGGAAGCAGTAGCGAAATTAAACAATTGCCCAACTTCACCGCGTAAGATGCGTTTAGTTGTGGATCTTATCAGAGGTGAGCGTGTTGAGAAAGCATTACAGATTTTGAAGTACACCAATAAAGAAGCTGCTATAAGAGTTGAAAAACTTTTATTGTCTGCCATCAACAATTGGGAGCAAAAAAACTCTGGTTCTCGCCCTGAAGAAAGCCAATTATTCGTTAAATCGGTAATGGTTGACGGTGGTCGTCAGTTGAAAAGACTTAGACCAGCACCTCAAGGCCGCGGTTATAGAATCCGTAAGCGTTCTAACCACGTAACCCTTGTTGTAGATAGTAAAAACGTTGAAACTCAAACTAATTAACAGAAATGGGACAAAAAGCACATCCAATAGGTAACAGGTTAGGAATCATCAGAGGTTGGGATTCTAACTGGTTCGGTGGCAACAACTATGCTGATAAATTAGTTGAGGACGAAAAAATAAGAAAATACCTTTCAGCTCGTATTGCAAAAGGCGGTGTTTCTAAAGTAGTAATCGAGCGTACCTTAAAACGTATCACTGTTACTATCCACACAGCACGTCCAGGAATTGTAATCGGTAAAGCAGGCCAAGAGGTTGATAAAATCAAAGAAGAGTTAAAGAAATTGACTAAAAAGGAAATTCAAATTAACATCTTTGAAATTAAACGCCCTGAGCTTGATGCACAATTAGTAGCAGAAGGTGTTGCAAAACAATTAGAAGCTAGGATCTCGTTCCGTAGAGCAATGAAATCATCAATCGCATCAACCATGAGAATGGGAGCAGAAGGTATCAAAATCATGACTTCTGGCCGTTTAGGTGGTGCTGAGATGGCTCGTACAGAACAGTACAAAGAAGGAAGAATTCCTTTGCATACTTTCCGTGCCGATATCGACTATGCTTTAGCAGAAGCTTTAACTACCTATGGTAAAATAGGTATCAAAGTTTGGATCTGTAAAGGTGAAGTTTATGGCAAACGTGATCTTTCTCCAAACATTGGCGCAGCTAACAATGCACCAGGTAACAGCGGAGCTAGAGAGAACAGAGGCGGCGGCGACAGAAGGAATAACGACAAACGCGGTGGCGGTCGTCCGGGTCAAGGCGGAAGAGATAATAGAGGCGGTGGCAACAACAGAGGCCCTCGCAAATAGTTAACAAATCGTTCAACGATAATATTTAAATAAAATGTTACAGCCAAAAAGAACCAAGTTCAGAAAGATGCAAAAGGGCAGGATGAAAGGTTTAGCAACTCGTGGTGCTGAGCTATCATTCGGATCTTTTGGAATCAAATCTTTAGAAGCTACTTGGATCACAAGTCGCCAAATTGAGGCAGCACGTATCGCGGTAACTCGTTACATGAAACGTGAAGGTCAAGTTTGGATCAGAATTTTCCCGGACAAACCGGTAACTAAGAAACCAGCTGAGGTACGTATGGGTAAAGGTAAAGGTGCGCCTGAATATTGGGTAGCCGTAGTTAGACCTGGACGTATCCTTTTCGAAGCAGAAGGCGTGCCTTTGGCAATTGCTAAAGAAGCTTTAAGGTTAGCTGCTCAGAAATTACCTGTTCAAACAAAATTTGTAGTACGTAGAGATTACGTAGAAGCATAAAAAGAAAGATGGGATCAATGTTGTAAGTAACTTGTTATTATAACCGCTAGACCCATCACTATAAAAATTAATAAGATGAAAAACTCAGAAATCAAAGGGCTTTCACAAGAAGAATTAGTAGCGAAGATCGCAGAAGAAAAACAAAACTTAGTTAAGTTAAAATTTGCGCACACAATTTCGGCTATCGAAAATCCTAACCGTATCACTGCGGCCAGAAAAACTATTGCCCGATTAAACACTGAATTGTCTGCTGTGAAAGCAGCGGCAGCTACTGAAACTAAATAATTTTAGAGTCGAAATGGAAAGACAATTAAGAAAAACAAGAACCGGGTTAGTAGTAAGCAACAAAATGGATAAATCTGTTGTGGTTGCTGTGGAGCGTAAAGTGAAGCACCCGATTTATGGTAAGTTCGTAAAGAAAACTACCAAATTTATGGCTCATGACGAGAAAAACGAATGCGGTATCGGCGATACAGTATTGATCATGGAAACTCGTCCGCTGAGTAAAAACAAGAACTGGAGATTAGTACAAATTTTAGAAAGAGCTAAATAAGATGGTACAACAGGAATCAAGATTAAACGTAGCCGACAACAGCGGCGCAAAACAAGTATTGGTTATCCGTGTACTTGGTGGAACCGGCAAAAGATATGCATCAATTGGTGACAAAATCGTTGTAACTGTAAAGAGCGCATTGCCTTCTGGTAACATTAAAAAAGGAACTGTTTCTAAAGCAGTTGTAGTTAGAACTAAAAAAGAAATCCGTCGTAAAGATGGTTCTTATATCCGTTTTGACGACAATGCAGCCGTGTTGTTAAACAACCAAGATGAGCCTCGTGGCACACGTATCTTTGGCCCGGTAGCAAGAGAACTGCGTGAAAAACAATTCATGAAAATTGTATCATTAGCACCGGAGGTATTATAAAATGGGAAACAAAGTTAACAAACCGGCAAAATTAAAGATCCGTAAAGGCGACCTAGTAAAAGTTATTGCTGGCGACTCTAAAGGACAACAAGGTAAAGTACAGGAAGTACTTGTATCTGCAAATAGAGTGGTAGTAGAAGGTGTAAACCTTGTATCTAAACACACTAAGCCAAGTGCTGCTGCTCCAAATGGTGGCATAATTAAAAAAGAAGCTGCTCTTCATATTTCGAACGTTCAGTTGGTTGATCCAAAATCTGGTAAAACTACTCGTGTTGGCCGTAAATTAAATGCCGACGGAAAATTAGTTAGAGTTGCTAAAGTTTCAGGGGAGGAAATTAAATAATGGCATACGTACCAAGATTAAAAAGCAAATATAAAGAGGAAATTGTATCGGCTCTTAAAGAGAAATTCCAATACAAAAGCGTAATGCAGGTTCCTAAGCTTCAGAAAATTTCTATCAACCAAGGTGTTGGTCGTTACTCTGTAGCTGATAAGAAAATTATCGATAGCTCTATCGTTGAGTTAAGCACCATCACTGGTCAACAAGCGGTAAGTGCTAAGTCTAAAAAAGACGTATCAAACTTTAAATTGCGTAAAGGTATGCCAATTGGTGTACGCGTAACTTTACGTGACAATAACATGTACGAGTTTTTAGATAGATTAATTTCAGTAGCTTTGCCTCGTATCCGTGATTTCAAAGGAATCAATGATAAAGGATTTGATGGAAGAGGTAACTACACTTTAGGTGTTACCGAGCAAATCATTTTCCCTGAGATCAACATCGACAAAATCAACAAGATTTTAGGTATGGACATTACGTTTGTAACTAGTGCCCAAACTGATGTTGAAGCATTGGAACTTTTAAAACAATTTGGATTACCATTTAAAAATCAACAAAAAGCAGAACAATAATGGCAAAAGAAGGAGTAAAAGCTCGCGAAGTTAAACGCCAAAAATTAGTAGCTAAATATGCTGAGAAACGTGCAGCATTGAAAGCAGCAGGCGATTACGCAGCATTAGACAAATTACCTAAAAACTCTTCGGCTGTACGTTTACACAACCGTTGCAAGTTAACTGGCCGTCCTCGTGGTTATATGCGTACTTTCGGTATTTCAAGGGTAACTTTCCGTGAAATGGCGTTAGAAGGCAAAATCCCGGGAGTAAGAAAAGCTAGCTGGTAATTTAATATCACATAAGTTTTTGAGTTATAAGTTGTAAGTTGTATTTTTGCAGCCCTTACAGCTTATGACTCATTAGCATATAAGTGAACAAACAGATTATTAACCGATATTAGGTCCGGAAGTCGGCTGACGCGTACGGAAACCAGTATCACAATTCGATTCATAATGAATACAGATCCAATAGCGGATTATCTTACAAGATTAAGAAATGCTATCAAAGCAAATCACAGGATTGTAGAAATTCCAGCTTCTAACCTTAAAAAAGAAATCACTAAGGTTCTTTTTGACAAAGGTTACATTGCAAACTACAAGTTTGAAGACACTACTGCTCAAGGAGTGATCAAAATTGCGTTGAAATATAACGCTATCACTAAAATTCCTGCTATCCGCACGTTAACTCGTATCAGTAAGCCAGGTTTGAGACAGTATGCAGGCGTTGAAAACATGCCAAGAGTATTAAATGGTTTAGGTATCGCAATCTTATCTACTTCTAAAGGTGTAATGACTGATAAAGAAGCAGCCAAATTGAATATTGGCGGTGAGGTATTGTGTCACGTTTATTAATTAAAGGAGATCAGTACAATGTCAAGAATAGGAAAAGCCCCAATTAACGTACCTGCAGGAGTAACTATTACCGTTAACAACGATAACTTAGTAACTGTAAAAGGTCCTAAAGGAGAGTTAACCCAGTTAGTAGATAAAGATATCACTATCTCTCAAGAAGATGGCGTATTAACCGTACAACGTCCAACAGATCAAAAAAGACACAGAGCTTTACATGGTTTGTACCGTTCACTAATCAACAACATGGTTGTAGGTGTAACAGAAGGTTATAAATTAGAACAAGAATTAGTAGGTGTTGGTTACCGTGCTAGCAACCAGGGTCAAACTTTGGATTTAGTATTAGGTTATTCTCACCACTATGTATTCCAATTGCCAGCTGAAATTAAAGTAACTACCACATCAGAAAAAGGTCAAACTCCTAAAATCATTTTAGAGAGCATCGACAAACAATTGATTGGTCAAGTAGCAGCTAAAATCCGTTCGTTACGTGCACCAGAGCCATATAAAGGTAAAGGTATCAAGTTCGTAGGCGAAGTGTTAAGAAGAAAAGCAGGTAAATCAGCTTCTAAAAAATAATTAAAATGGCAGGAAAAAAATTATCACGCAGAGAGCGTATTAAAAAAGGTATCAGAAAAAGACTTACTGGATCTGAGAACCGTCCACGTTTATCAGTTTATAGAAGCAATAAAGGTATTTATGCTCAAATCATTAACGATGAAACTGGTAAAACTATAGTTGCAGCATCATCTTTATCTAAAGATTTCAATGCTTCAGGAAACAAGTCAGAACAATCAGTCGCAGTAGGTAAATTAGTTGCCGAGAAAGCAATTGCAGCTGGTGTCAAAGAAGTTGTTTTCGACAGAAATGGTTACTTGTACCATGGTCGTGTAAAATCGTTGGCAGAAGGTGCCCGCGAAGCTGGTCTAGTATTTTAATCATTTAAATAAGATATAATGTCAACTATCAATATAAAAAGAGTAAAAACTAGCGAGATTGAATTAAAAGATCGTTTAGTGAGCATCCAACGTGTTGCTAAAGTAACCAAAGGTGGTCGTACTTTCAGCTTTTCAGCTATCGTAGTTGTAGGTGATGAGAACGGCGTTGTAGGTTACGGATTAGGCAAAGCTAAAGAGGTTACTGAAGCTATCGCTAAAGGTGTAGACGACGCAAAAAAGAACTTGGTAAAAGTTCCAATTTTGAACGGTACTGTACCTCACGAGCAAATCGGTAAATACTCAGGTGGTTTTGTATTAATTAAGCCTGCTGCTGTGGGTACTGGAGTAATTGCTGGTGGTGCGATGCGTGCCGTACTAGAAAGTGCTGGTGTACACAACGTATTGGCTAAATCAAAAGGTTCATCAAATCCTCACAACGTGGTAAAAGCTACAGTTGATGCATTAACTAAAATGCGTGACGCTTATACAGTAGCTCAAAACCGTGGTGTTGATTTAAACAAAGTTTTTAACGGATAAGATCATGGCTAAAATTAAAATCACTCAGGTAAAGAGCGTTATCGATAGAAGCGAGCGCCAAAAAAGAACCATGAAGGCTTTAGGTTTAAGCAAATTAAACCAAAGTGTTGAGGTTGAGGCTAATGCTGCAATCATTGGCATGGTTAGAAAAGTTAATCACTTAGTAGCTATCGAAGCTATATAAATTTATTATTAGGATTTGCTTAGGATTTATATATCTTAGGCAAATTTTTTTGTTTAATCGTTGTTTCCTGATTAGTGAAAGCGAAGGGGCAACACAAAAGTTTATCAAATGAACTTAAGTAATTTAAAACCAGCAAAAGGTGCTGTTAAAACAAGTAAAAGAATTGGTCGTGGTCAAGGTTCTGGTCGTGGTGGTACATCAACACGCGGTCATAAAGGAGCTGGATCTCGTTCAGGTACTTCTACAAAAATAGGTTTCGAAGGTGGTCAAATGCCTTTGCAACGTCGTGTACCTAAAGTTGGTTTCAAACCAATTAACCGTACAGAGTATGTTGGTGTTAACCTAGATGTATTACAAGGATTAGCTGAAAAATTTAGCTTAGACACCATTAATTTTGCTACATTGCAACAGCATGGTTTAGCTTCTAAAAACGATTTAGTTAAAATCTTAGGTCGTGGCGAAGTTAAAGCTAAATTGGAAGTAACAGCTCATGCTTTTTCGGCTAGCGCACAAAAAGCTATCGAAGCAGCTGGAGGCTCAATCGTAAAATTATAAAATGAAGAAGCTATTTTCTACTTTAAGTAATATTTGGAAAATCGAAGAATTAAAAGGGCGTATTTTATTTACGCTGATGATTCTGGTGATTTACAGATTAGTTTGCCAAGTGGTATTGCCAGGAGTTGATCCTGCACAATTATCAAATGCGCAAAAAACTGGTCTTTTAGGCTTGTTGGATATGTTTGCCGGTGGTGCTTTTTCAAAGGCATCTATCGTAGCATTAGGTGTAATGCCTTATATTTCTGCGTCTATCGTAGTGCAGTTATTAGGTATTGCCGTGCCAACTTTCCAAAAAATGCAAAAAGAAGGTGAAAGTGGACGTAAAAAGTTAACGCAGTATACACGTTACCTAACAGTAGCTATTACGCTTGTACAAGCCGTTGGTTATGTTAAAACCCAAGTAGCTCAAGATGCGATTATTATCAATCATACCTTGTTTTACTTTGTTTCAGCTATCGTATTAACTGCAGGTACACTTTTCGTAATGTGGCTTGGTGAAAAGATTACAGATAAAGGTATTGGTAACGGTACTTCTTTAATCATCATGGTTGGTATCATTGCTCGTTTACCTATTGCATTATCACAAGAGATTAGTTCTGTGTTTGCAGGTAGTGACGGTGGTTTGATCAGATTGGTATTAGAGATTGTAGCGTTATATGCTATTATCATGTTCACCATCCTTATTGTTCAAGGTGTACGCAAAGTGCCGGTACAGTATGCTAAACGTATTGTTGGTAACAAACAAGTAGGTGGGGTTAGACAGTACATTCCTTTAAAAGTAAATGCTGCAGGGGTAATGCCTATCATCTTTGCGCAAGCTTTAATGTTTGTGCCAAGTGCTTTAATTGGATTGTTCCCTAACTTGCAAAACAGTTGGTTGCACCAATATTCGGATATTACTTCGTTAACTTATAGCTTAACTTTCGCATTCTTGATTATTGCGTTTACCTTCTTCTACACTGCAATTACGGTTAATCCTACGCAGATGTCTGATGACATGAAGAAAAATGGTGGTTTTATCCCAGGTGTTAAGCCAGGTTTAGCTACTTCTTCTTTTATTGATGATGTAATTTCTAAGATTACTTTCCCAGGATCGTTATTCTTAGCAGCTATTGCGATTTTACCTTCATTGGCAGTAAAAGTTGGAATTCAGCAGGAGTTTGCGCACTTTTTTGGTGGTACTTCATTGTTGATTTTGGTAGGGGTAGTATTAGATACTTTGCAACAGATAGAAAGTTATTTGTTAATGCGCCACTATGATGGTTTGATGAAAACAGGTAGGGTAACCGGTCGTTCTGGAATTCCTTCTGCTGTTACAAGCACTAGCGGAGCAGCGCTGTAATTAGCGTTTAAAACATTACATGTCTAAGATATTTTACAAGTCTCAAGAAGAGATTGAGTTAATTAGAGAAAGTTCATTGTTGGTTTCAAAAACTTTGGCCGAAGTGGCTAAGGTAATTAAACCCGGAATTACAACATTATCATTAGACAAGCTGGCATACGAGTTTATCAAAGATAACGGAGCTGTGCCAGCTTTTCTTAATTACGGCGGATTCCCATATTCGCTTTGTATTTCTCCCAACGAACAGGTAGTCCACGGTTTTCCAAGTGATTATGTCATCAAAGAAGGTGATTTAATTTCTGTGGATTGTGGAGTGATCAAAAACAATTTCTTTGGTGATTCGGCTTACACTTTTGCTATCGGTGATATAGATGACGAACGTCAGAAATTGATCAAGGTTACACAAGAGTGTTTGAATTTTGCTATTGACAAAGCAGTTGTTGGTATGCGCATCGGCGATATTGCTTATGCCGTACAGTCACATGCGGAAGCTAACGGCTTCGGAGTGGTGAGGGAACTAGTTGGTCATGGTGTTGGTGTTAAGCTTCACGAAAAGCCTGAAGTTCCAAACTATGGTAGCCGAGGAAAAGGGATTAAGTTGGAAGAAGGAATGGTAATTGCCATAGAGCCGATGATCAATGCAGGTGCTGCAGCTGTTAAATTTTGGTCTGATGGATGGACGGTAACTTCGAAGGATAATAAACCCTCTGCACACTTTGAACACACTGTTGCTGTAAAAAAGGGCAAAGCCGACGTTTTAAGCACTTTTTCGGTGATAGAAAAAGTTTTAGCAGAAAAAAGTTAAAAATTTGAAAAATAATATTTAATTTTGCAACCCTGTTTAATAGCAGCTAATTAAGTAAAAATCAATAATATATGGCTAAACAAGCCTCAATTGAGCAAGACGGAGTAATTAAAGAAGCATTATCAAATGCAATGTTCAGGGTAGAACTTGAAAACGGGCACGAGATTATTGCACATATTTCAGGTAAAATGAGGATGCACTACATCAAAATTTTGCCTGGTGATAAAGTAAAACTAGAGATGTCGCCTTATGATTTAACAAAAGGTAGAATCACTTATAGATATAAATAAAATGAAAGTTAGGTCATCAATTAAAAAACGTAGCGCTGATTGCAAGATTATTCGCCGTAAAGGAAAACTTTACATCATTAACAAGAAAAATCCGAAATACAAGCAACGTCAGGGATAATTAAAAAATTAGAACGAGTTTTCCGTACAACGGTGGCCCGCCGTTCGGTCGTTCATTAAAAAAAGCAAAAATACAAATATGGCAAGGATTTCAGGTGTTGATTTACCGAGAAACAAAAGAGGTGAAATTGGATTAACTTATATCTATGGTATAGGTAAGTCAACTGCTCAAGAGATTTTAACTCAAGCAGGTATCGATTTCAACAAAAAAGTACAAGATTGGTCAGATGACGAATTGTCTGCAATTCGTGGTATCATCAATGATCAAATTAAAGTGGAAGGCGCTTTGCGTTCTGAGGTTCAGTTAAACATCAAGCGTTTAATGGATATCGGTTGCTACAGAGGTCTTCGTCACAGAAAAGGTTTACCGGTTCGTGGTCAACGCACTAAAAACAACTCTCGTACTCGTAAAGGAAAGAGAAAAACAGTTGCTAACAAGAAAAAAGCATCTAAATAATAATTGATAGGTAGAGTAAAATTCTTTAAGAATATTCTTTTAGGTTTTACTCTAATCTGGAATATCTAAGAAAAATTAAGGCGTGAGTGCCGGGGATTCGTTTCTCAATTCTCACAGCTAAAAATCTAAAGAAAAAATGGCTAAAAGTAAAAAAGTTACCAAAAAACGTCTTGTTGTGATTGAGCCAGTTGGCCAAGCTCACATCAATGCTACGTTCAACAACATCATTGTTACTTTAACAAACAACAATGGTCAAACCATTTCTTGGTCTTCAGCAGGTAAAATGGGTTTCAAAGGTTCTAAAAAGAACACTCCATACGCTGCAGGACAGGCTGCTTCTGATTGTGGTAAAGTGGCTTACGACTTAGGTTTGCGTAAGGTAGAGGTTTTCGTTAAAGGTCCTGGTTCAGGTCGTGAGTCGGCTATCAGAACTTTACAAGTTGCAGGTTTAGAAGTAACATCTATCAAAGATATTACTCCACTTCCTCACAACGGATGTCGTCCTCCAAAGAAAAGAAGAGTTTAATCAATTAATTTTTAAAGCTAAGAGTCACCCGATGCGGTCGGGTTGATACTTTAAAATCACAAAAAAATGGCAAGATATACCGGACCAAAGTCCAAAATCGCCCGTAAATTCAGAGAGCCAATTTTCGGCCCTGATAAAGCATTAGAAAGAAAAAACTACCCTCCAGGGCAGCACGGTGCTTCAAAAAGAAGAGGTAAACAATCTGAGTACGCAGTACAGTTGCAAGAGAAACAAAAAGTAAAATATACTTACGGCGTATTGGAAAAACAATTCCGTAATTTATTTACTAAAGCGTCTTCTCGTCAAGGTATCACTGGTGATAACTTATTGCAATTATTAGAAGCTCGTTTAGACAACACGGTTTACAGATTAGGTATTGCTCCTAGCCGTTCAGGTGCTCGTCAGTTGGTTAGCCACAAACACGTAACTGTTAATGGTGAAGTAGTAAACATTCCATCATACCAGTTGAAAGCTGGTGATGTAATCGCGGTGAGAGAGAAATCAAAATCTTTAGAAGCGATCACTAATTCGGTAGCAGGAAGAGCAATCAACAAACATTCTTGGTTGGATTGGAATGCTAAAGAATTGTCAGGTAAATTCTTATCATACCCTAACCGCGATGAGATTCCTGAAAACATTAAGGAAAACCTTATAGTAGAGTTGTACTCTAAGTAATCATAATTGTTAAAGCCCTTGTGGCTTTAACTTTTTTACATTACAAAACATTAATAAACGATCTAAAAACATTAATAAATGGCAATTTTAGCATTTCAGAAACCAGATAAGGTAATCATGCAGAAATCAACCGATTTCGATGGTCAATTTGAATTTCGTCCTTTAGAGCCCGGTTTCGGAGTAACCATTGGTAATGCCCTAAGAAGAATTTTACTTTCTTCATTAGAAGGCTATGCTATTACAAGCATTCGTTTTTCAGGCGTTTCTCATGAGTTTTCTACTATCAAAGGTGTAGTTGAAGATTTAACGGAAATTATCCTTAACTTGAAACAAGTTCGTTTTAAGAAAACAGGTGAATCTGGCGATTCGGAAAAAATCTTTATCATCGTAAACGGTCAAGAGCAATTTTTAGCAGGAGATATTACTAAGTTCTCTAACAATTTTGAGGTTTTAAACCCAGAGTTGGTAATCTGCAATATGGAGAAATCTGTTACTTTGGAAGTTGAATTAACTGTAAACAAAGGACGTGGTTATGTTCCAGCAGAAGAGAATAAAGTTTCTGATAGCGTAGTTGGAGTGATTGCAATCGATTCGATTTTTACTCCAATGAAAAACGTAAAGTACACGATTGAAAACTATCGTGTAGAGCAAAAAACGGATTACGAGAAGTTAATTTTAGATATTTCAACCGATGGTTCTATCCATCCGGAAGAAGCTTTGAAAGAAGCAGCTAAAATTTTGATCCAACACTTCATGTTATTCTCTGATGAGAATTTGGTATTGGAATCACAAGCTAAAGAAGAAACTAAAGAGGTTGATGAGGAAATCTTACACATGCGTAAGATCCTAAAAACTGAATTAGTTGATTTAGATTTGTCTGTACGTGCGTTGAACTGCTTAAAAGCAGCTGATATCCGTACTTTAGCTGATTTGGTTTCTTACGATGTAGCTGATATGTTGAAATTCAGAAACTTCGGTAAAAAATCTTTAACTGAAATTCAAGAATTGGTAAAATCTAAACAATTATCGTTTGGAATGAACCTTTCTAAATTTAAGTTAGACGAAGAATAAATCAGTTTGCAGTTTTTAGTTTACAGTTTAACTGCTAACTGAAAATTGCCAACTGAAAACTAAAAATATTCACTGTGTGTAATTCCCTCAGATTAAGTTCAAAGAGACGGTACACACTTTATAAACAAAAAAATGAGACACGGTAAAAAACACAACCACTTAGGAAGAACAACCTCGCACAGAAAAGCGATGTTGGCTAATATGGCTTCTTCTTTGATTACTCACAAGAGAATTACTACTACATTAGCTAAAGCAAAAGCTTTAAGAGTTTATGTAGAGCCAATCATCACTAAATCTAAAAATGATACTACTCACTCACGTCGTACAGTATTTGCTTACTTACAAGACAAAGAAGTAGTAACAGAGTTGTTCCGTGATGTAGCAGCGAAAGTTGCTAACCGTCCAGGTGGTTACACTCGTATTATCAAATTAAACAATCGTTTAGGTGATAATGCTGAAATGGCGTTAATCGAACTAGTAGATTATAACGAGGTATACGGAAAAGATGCAGCGGCTGCTGAGAAGAAAACTACTCGTAGAGGAAGAAGCAAAGCTACTAAGAAAGCTGATGCTCCTGCTGCGGAAGTGAAAGAAGAAGCGGCTCCAGTTGCTGAAGCTAAGGAAGAAGTAGAGGCTGCACCAGCTGCAGAGGAAGCTGCTCCTGAGGCACCAGCTGCTGATGATGCAGAAGAGCAAAAAGCGTAATCTAACTAACTTATTATTATGCTTAACCCTTTAGGTTTTTCCTAAAGGGTTTTTTTATGCGTAATTTTTAATTGTAACAAATTTCGCTATACCTATTGTAAGTGCTTGTTTGTGCTTATCTTGTGTTGAGTTTATAAGTTCTGTTGTTTAACATCATCTTAAAATGTATAATAAAATTGTATTGCTGTGCTTACTCCTAAGTAACTTTGTGGCCTTTGCACAAGACGGCTCCCTGAAAATAAGTAAGCAGGTGATAACGCTTAAAACAACTAGGCTAGAGATTAACAATGATGGATTTCCGAAGCAATGTGATGTGTTTGATGTTAATACAGAGGTTAAACCCCAAAAACTTCTATTCGAACCAATGCATTTTCACTTTTACTCTGGCGCTAAGGCTCAGGAAAAGATGAACGGTATTGGTGTTAACATCACGACACAAAATGCAGACTCCATCGTGTGGAATGCAATTAGTACTTCTGCAAATTTGAAAATGGATGTTCAAGGTAAAATGCTATCTAACGGGGTGGTGAGCTATCACATCAACATAACAGCAATTAACGATATTTTGCTAACCACTATGAATTTTCATATTCCTTTTGAGAAAACGGCAACTAAATATTTGGCTGGTTTAGGGGAAAAAGGTGGTTTGCGACCGGATACGGTAAGGTGGCAACTTGGCAATTGGCAAAAAATTAAACCTAGTGTTTGGATCGGGAATGATTCTTTGGGTCTATATTTTAGTCTTAGTAAACCTACTACTTTGTTGCCCAGCAATGGCGCAATGCAGATCAATGTTAAGGGTGGTTCTATGCTGTTAGATGTCAATGCAGATCAAATAACACTTAAGAAGGATGAACAGGTGAGTTTTGATTTCAACTTAATTATAACGCCACAGATACCGACAGAATTGCGAATTCCAGTGAAAAAGAAATTGAAATTTTATCGAAAGTTAGTGCAGCAAAGCTAATACTAGCTTTTTGGTAATTTGCAATGAGGTATCGATCCCGTCATCTTTTAAAGTTCACTACCGGGCTCAATTTCATAAGGGGATTTTTCTTGCTCAAATATTCTGGTAAGTTGAGTGCCTTCAACAGTGATTTTATCATCAATTCTTCTAATCCAATTACCTTCTCTCAAACCTACTACCTTAACTTTATTTTGTGTTAAAAATTCGAGTATTCTGGTTTCTCTTGTTTCTCCGTTATGTTTTAGCTCAGGTTGTGGATCCAAATAATGCGGGTTAATGTTAAATGGTACCAGTCCCATGCACTCGAAACTTGGCGGATAAACAATAGGCATGTCATTGGTAGTTTTCATGTTAATGCCACCGATGTTGCTCCCTGCACTGCAGCCAAGATAAGGCGTTCCTTTACTAACTGCATTTTTAAGTGCATCCATTAAGCCTTGCTCATGTAAAGTTTTAACCAATAAAAAAGTATTACCTCCACCGGTAAAAAATCCTTGTGCATTGGCAATTGCGGCTGACTTATCGTCGAACTCATGTAGGCCTTTAACTTTTATGTTTAGCTGCTCAAAAAAGGAACTCGCTTTTTCGGTGTATTCATCGTGTGATAGACCGCCAGGGCGTGCAAACGGAATAAATACAATCTCTGTTTTTCCTTGGAAAAGAGAAATAATCTCTGACTTAAGATAGTCTAAATAAAGTCCTCCAAATAAAGTGGAAGTAGAGGCAAGTATGATATTCATGCGTCAAATATAAGCAGCGTGCGGAATAAAAAGGCAAGCTTTCATCATTATTGGAAATAGAGCGTTAAATTTGTAAATCAATATGGAAATGAATCAAACTACTAAGTTTATTAACCATTTGCGGGAAGCCATACAGCAAGAGGTTTTCGTAAAACTATCATTGGGTAATTACAAAGGTGAGGAGCAAAATTTAAAGCAAATTTTTGTAAAACCGGTTGTGATTAAACGACAGACGATGTACGCTTTTACGCTTAGATATCAAACAAAAGATATCTTTAAAAACTTCTCATTTGACGACACGTTAAGTACAATTAATAACTATTTGTTGGACGGATTTAATGTGGCGACATTGTTTACTACAACGGAGGAGTTTATTTTGGAGCGCAACCTCAAAGGTGCGGTGAAATTGAGAGCTAGTCAACTGAAGAATGTTAAATCAGTGGTAAAAACGCATGATAAAGAAAAGAAGCGGCTAATTGCAGCAGTAGATAATTTTTACTTAAACGCACTTGGCGTAACGGATGGTGACGGAACAGTGTTAAAGCATGCACAGGATAAGTTTCGTCAGATTAACCAATATGTGGAGATTTTAAGTTCTCTAATTAAAGAGCTCCCAGAAAATAGTATACATGATGTTGTTGACATGGGATCAGGAAAGGGCTATCTTACTTTTGCACTGTATGATTATTTACAGCAAATTGTACAGAAGGCGAATGTGGTAGGAGTGGAGTTTAGAAAAGATATGGTCGAGTTGTGTAATGCGATAGCGCAACAGTCTAGCTTTGATCAGCTTTCTTTTGTAGAAGGTACTATTGATAGTTACCAGCCACAAAACATTGATTTGTTAATTGCATTACACGCTTGCGATACAGCGACAGATGATGCGATATACAAAGGAATAAAAGCTGATGCTGAACTAATTGTAGTAGCCCCTTGTTGCCATAAGCAAATTCGTAGGGAAATTGAAAAGAATAAAGCGCAGAACGATTTAAATTTTCTTACCAAGCACGGCATATTCTTGGAACGTCAGGCTGAGATGGTGACGGATGGATTGAGGGCATTAATTTTGGAATATTTCGGTTATAAAACGAAAGTTTTTGAGTTTGTTTCTGATGTGCATACGCCTAAAAATGTAATGGTAGTAGGAATAAAAAGTAAAAAGTTAAAAGTAAAAGGCGGGAATTTGGAGGTGTTGAGTGAAGCGCAAAACAAAATCTTGCAAAAAATAAAAGATACGAAGGCATATTTTGGCATTGGCTATCATCATTTGGAAAGATTGCTTGGCCTATAATCGAACTAAAAGCCAACTTTATGGTTTTAAGCCATCGTATAAATTTTATGGTACTACATTTCTATTAATTAAAAATTCGAACAATAGGACTTATTTCCCTTTACGAAAGGTCTGTCAATTATAACATTCAGGTTTCTAATAGGACAGAAAAATCTGCAAAATTTCGCTATATATTGCTTTTGATATTAATATCTGATATATTTAAACCGTAAAAAATTACAGGAGATATATAGCGCTTATTTTTTGTAATCAACCAACGTTTAAATTCGCTAATCTCAAATGTCTCATTTGCCCACCTACCAACCGCTTAACGATTATAAGGATCGTTATTGCGAACTCCACAGAACTAATACTAAAGATTTTTTCGAAAATTGCGTCAAATCGGGTAATATAGATGAAAAAGCTAATAGAAAGACTGTTGAAAAGATTAACCAGCAGAAAGTCAAAATCGCGAAAATAGGATCTTCATTGCGTAAAAAGCGTATACTCAAAGTCTTTTTAATTGTTGTAATAGTCCTGTTAGTCTGTACTTTTTTATTGTTTTTATTTAAGATGTTACAAGGTCAAAGGCAGCACGCACTATTGGTGCTTGCTGGTAGCGGAGGCCTTGCGGTATATTTGTACACTTTAATCAAGAATAAGATTACCCCGTCTATTAAAAGTTTGGATCAAACTAAAAAACTCTTATTAGAGGAATTAGAAGCCTTAATAGAGGAGGCTTGGGGGCAAATGAAGCCATTAATATCTCAACTTAATGAAACCGTTTCAGCTCGTCTATCGGAAACTACCTACCCTTTAATCCGTCTTGATGATAAATTTAACATAGAGCGTTTCGCTTACCTTAGTCAAAAATTTGGATTATGGGATAATGACGACATTAATGTTTCGACTCTTTTTGTTCAAAGCGGTGAAATTAATGGAAATCCGTTTTGTTTTTTCAAAACTTTGAACCACTACATGAGCCAAAAAACATATGAGGGTTCCATGGTTATACATTGGACTGAGCGTTATCTTGACCGTGAAAACAAATGGCAAACACGTTCTCGCTCTCAAACTTTACGTGCGTCAGTAACAAAGCCTTTTCCTGATTATTACAACGATACATACCTCGTTTATGGTAACGAAGCCGCTCCAAACTTAGTTTTCAAAAGGTCGAAATCCAAAGCAAACGAATTAAATGAAAGGCAATTAGAGAAGCACGTTAAATCAAAATCGAAAGAGATTGATAAACTGATGAGGAAAAAAATTGAAAAGGGCGAAAATTTCACCTCAATGGGGAATACAGAATTTGAGGTTCTTTTCGGAGCGGAAAATCGTAATAATGAAGTTGAGTTCCGTTTGCTGTTTACTCCAATGGCACAACGTGAGATGTTAAATTTGATAAAAGACAAAAATGTTGGCTGGGGCGATAATTTTAGTTTTAACAAACATTACATGCTAAATATCATTGGAGCGGAACATTTAAAAGGCATTGACATCTCCGGCGACATCAATAATTATATTGACTATGATTTGGTGAAAATGCGCTCTAAATTTAATGACTACAATAATTTGTATTTTAAATCAGTTTACTTTGCTTTTGCGCCCTTACTCGCTATCTCGCTTTATCAAGATTATAAACCACAGGAATTTATATACAGAAATATATATCGACAGCGTTTCAGTAATTTTGAACACGAGCGCATCGTCAACAATATGAAGGATGCAAACTTCGCTCCGTCAAATTCTGTAACAAATAATGTGTTGAAAACTAGATTTTTAGATAATTCCTTGCGAGGCGAAAATGTAATTGTTACCGCTTATGGCTTTCGCAGTGTAGCTCGTACAGCCTATGTTCGAGTACGAGGTGGAGATGGAAATTATCATGACGTTCCAGTAGATTGGACTGAATATATTCCTGTTTCAAACATAACAAATATTGATTTATAACTTAGAAAAATTATTATGGCAAACGAACTAGACGAAATGAACCCGATAATTAACGAACAGGGGCGTGATGTATATGTAATTGATAAACAGCTACCGGTGACAGTAGGAACGGGTAGTGCCATCTTTGAAATTATGTTATGGGTGTTGGGGATTATTCCGGGAATCATTTTTTTGTTTATGAAGAAAAAGGCAAAAAATTATTTGCAGCAACTTCAACAGAAAATCCAGCATGACGCGTCCCAAATTGACAATTATCTGGAACAACGTGTACAGGTTCTACAGAATGCAGCCCGTCTGGTAGGTCAAGCTGTTTCACTCGATAAGGACGTTATGACTTCTATCGCAGGTCTGCGAAGTGGTTACAATCCTACAAGTAGTTCCCGACCTGAGCTATCCGGTAAAGTTGATAATCTTTTTGCTCGATTAAATTTTTCGGTTGAGAGTTATCCAGATATTAAAGCACACGCTGCCATAGCCGATGCCATGCAGCAAAACAATTATCTACAAAGAGAAATCACGGCGGCTCGAGAGGTTTACAATGATAGCATCGCCCGTTGGAACATGGACATTAATGACTGGCCTACAAAACAAATTGTTGCTGCTAAATCAGGTTATACTACGCGTGTACCTTTCACAGCATCAAAAGAAACAAAAGAGCAGGCCAGAGGTACGTTTTTCTAATACCTGACGAAGATCTTCGTTTTACTTATGATTCGGTCGATGTTGCCTATTGATCGAATCATAACCTATTAATTGATACATAGTAAACTGCTATTGCACGTGTTAAGATATCTTCCTTATTCAACAAGCATTTGAGCAAATTGGATCAAGCCTAAAGATATCCTTTCAAGATACCTGTCATCTCTTGAAATTCCTCCTTCGCTACATTACATTGTTGCATTGCAAAACTTTAAGAGCTGGTCAATTTAAGTGATGGCTGCTTTCAAATTTCCAATTTAGTAGTGTTATGCTCTTTGGCGATGCCTTTTAAATGGCTCTCCCGTATCCTGTCAGTTTTGCTATAAAGTATTTAGGTAGGCATGCAAGTTTGCTCTTTTCTTGTTCTGCAGCATCTCGGTCAGTAAAATTTCCAATAAATTGAAGATTATAAAGTCTTTATTGTTGATTTAAGACGGATCGAAATTATAAGTTAAAGATTGACGGAATGTGAGTTTATCCTGACGGGCATATCGCTATTTTCTTATAGCCTTGTTGGGTATCTACTTCCAACGTACACTGCTACGCCTGTAAATCGTTGTTTCTGCCAAGCTGTCAGCAGATATTTTGTTTTTCATTCACATTTTAACAGTTTTTTTGCTTAAAATTCTGCCAAAACCCTATTGGCACATGGCTTGTTATTAAGTTGTGAACGCAAAAAATAATTAAGAAAATATATAACAAAATGGGAAAAATAATTGGTATAGACTTAGGAACTACGAACTCTTGTGTGGCCGTAATGGAGGGTAATGAGCCTGTGGTTATTGCTAACAGCGAGGGTAAACGTACTACGCCATCTATTGTTGCTTTTACGGAAAACGGCGAGCGCAAAGTGGGCGAGCCTGCAAAACGTCAGGCAATCACAAACCCAACAAAAACGATCTACTCTATCAAACGCTTTATGGGAAGCAGCTTCGGTGAAGTTGATAAAGAAGTTGGAAGAGTGCCTTACAAAGTGGTAAAAGGTGACAACAACACTCCACGTGTTGAAATTGACGATAGAAAATATACGCCTCAGGAAATTTCTGCAATGATTTTGCAGAAAATGAAGAAAACGGCAGAAGATTTCTTGGGTCAGGAAGTGACTGAAGCTGTAATTACAGTGCCTGCTTATTTTAATGATGCACAGCGTCAGGCTACTAAAGAAGCTGGTGAAATTGCTGGCTTGCAGGTGAAACGTATCATCAATGAACCTACGGCTGCTGCTTTAGCTTATGGTTTAGATAAGGCACACAAGGATATGAAAATTGTGGTGTTTGACTGCGGTGGTGGTACACATGACGTTTCTGTATTAGAACTTGGTGACGGTGTATTCGAAGTAAAATCAACTGACGGTGATACTCACTTAGGTGGTGACGACTTTGACCATGTATTGATTGAATGGTTGGCAGAAGAGTTTAAAAACGAAAATGGCATGGACTTGCACAAAGATCCAATGGCATTGCAACGTTTAAAAGAAGCTGCTGAAAAAGCTAAAATTGAGCTTTCAAGCACTACATCAACAGAAATCAACTTGCCTTATATTACTGCAGATGCTAGCGGACCTAAACACTTGGTGCGTACGTTAAGCCGTGCTAAATTTGAACAGTTAGCTGGCGATTTGATTAAACGTACTATCGATCCTTGTAAATCTGCTTTGAAAAATGCTGGTTTATCAGTTAGCGATATTGATGAAATTATCTTAGTAGGTGGTTCAACTCGTATCCCTGCTATTCAGGACGCTGTAAAAGCTTTCTTCGGTAAAGAGCCTTCAAAAGGTGTGAACCCTGATGAGGTAGTAGCGATTGGTGCTGCTATTCAAGGTGGTGTTTTAACTGGTGATGTGAAAGATGTATTGTTGTTGGATGTTACTCCGCTTTCTTTAGGTATTGAAACTATGGGTGGTGTAATGACAAAATTAATTGAAGCTAATACTACTATTCCAACTAAGAAGACAGAAACTTTCTCTACAGCCGCTGATAACCAACCATCGGTAGAGATCCATATTTTACAAGGTGAGCGTCCAATGGCTGCTCAAAACCGTACAATTGGTCGTTTTATGTTAGATGGAATTCCACCAGCGCCACGTGGTGTACCTCAAATTGAAGTGGCTTTTGACATTGATGCGAACGGTATTTTACATGTTAGTGCTAAAGATAAAGCTACTGGTAAAGAGCAAAAAATCCGTATCGAGGCTTCTTCTGGTTTAACTGATGCTGAAATTCAAAAGATGAAGCAGGAAGCTGAAGCTAACGCAGAAGCTGATGCTAAAGCAAAAGAAGAGGCGGATAAAATTAACAGTGCTGATGCATTAATCTTCTCAACCGAGAAACAATTGAAAGAGTTTGGCGATAAATTATCTGCTGATAAAAAAGCTCCAATTGAAGATGGCTTGAAAAAATTGAAAGATGCACATGCTGCTCGTAACTTCGCTGATATTGAAGCTGCACAAACTGAGTTGCAAAATGCTTGGAATGCAGCTTCTGAAGAGATGTATAAAGCAGGTCAGGATGGTCAACCTCAAGGTGATGCTACACAAGCTGAGCCACAACAAGGTGGTGATGCCGTAACTGATGTTGATTATGAGGAAGTAAAGGACGACAAATAATGAGTCGGAAAGTTTAGAGATCGCAAGTCCTCAAGACTTTTGGAGCTAAATTAAAATACAAAGCGTCACTGATTAAGTTCAGTGACGCTTTTTTTGTCAAGACGGTTTGGTTTCGCAATTTCGGTTTGAGGTTGCTTTGTTGCTTGCGTTTATGCTGCTGTTGAGTTGACTAGATTACTTTAAGCAGGCTTTGGTTGATGATATCCTGTAGTTTTTCTTCATTGTCAACCAGTTCTTGCAATAACTTAAGCTGGTTTTTCGCTCTATCTAAGTTTTGAGTAGGGTAGTGGATGGGATAGTATACACTTCCATTTAGATAATCACTTAAGAAGCGCAAGGCTTGCATGTAGATGATATATTTTCCGCTAAATAAGATCGCTTCTTTTTCTTTCTTCGTTAAAATGCTGCCCATTTCATAAAGATAGCCTTCAATCATAGCAGCAAAGTAATCTTCTCGAATATTGATTTTTGAAAAGTCGGTTTCGTTTTCAGAAAATTCACATAGGTAAGTACGCATCATGTCTCCTAAATCTGAGATAAACTTGCCTGGCATTAAAGTATCCAAATCAATTACACATACACCTTCATAGCTGTTTTGATCTAACAGTACATTGCTAATTTTGGTGTCGTGGTGCATTACCCGGTCAGGTAAAACGTCCTTTATTTCCAGGTAATTATTTAAAATGTATTGATAGTTAATTGCAGCTTCAATTTCTTCGGCAGCTTTTGTTTTAAAAGCTGTATTGGCATTAGCCAAAGCATTTTCAAACTGTTCAAATCGAAGCACTAAGTCGTGAAATCCAATAATTGTAGCTTGTAATTTATTGCTGTCAAAGCCATTGAGTAACCTGCTTAATTTTCCGAATTGTTTTGCGGCTTCGTAGGCTTGTTTGGGCGAACTTAGCGTGTCCAGCGCAACAGTATCATCCACAAAAGGCGATAATCGCCAGTAAGATCCGTTGTAGGTAGCCATATTTTCGCCATTAACTGTTAATAACGGAGCCGGAAAAAGATAAGTAGGAAATTGTTGATTTAGAAAGCTAGCAACCGCTTGGATGTTATTGGCAATAGCTTTTGGGTTGGTGAAAACATTAGTATTGATATACTGCAATACAAATTTTTCATTACTTGGGAGTTTGGTTAACAAATAGGTTCCGTTGATATGACCGGAACCTATTTGCTGAATGTTGATGTTTTGATGGGTAAAGCCGTAAGCTTTTATTATACTTTCATCAATTTTTAATTCCATAATTTTTCTGGATAATTACCATTTTTTATAAGCTCATCAATGCTTTCTTGAACTAATGGCTTATCTTCTTTATAGGTAACACCAAACCATTGATTGTCGGTTGGCACTACTTTAAAAGAAGCTTCGTTGGTATTAACCAGATGCTCTCCAACTAGTGGAATAAAAAACTCGGCTTTAGGCTTGTCTTTATTTTCCATTGCGAAGGTTCTAAATAAATCTTCAGCAATTGAGAAAACTGCAGGAGTAAAGCCCCAAAAATTCATAGACACAGGCGTATCGAAATCCAATGGGAATTCTTGCCCATCTTCTTCGTACACAATAGTGCCATCTTTTTTGTAAACCTTTGTTCGTTCTACAATTTCTGTCAAATTACCTG
Source organism: Pedobacter sp. (assembly GCF_965249885.1). Lineage (GTDB taxonomy): Bacteria > Bacteroidota > Bacteroidia > Sphingobacteriales > Sphingobacteriaceae > Pedobacter. Next base: position 2,890,133 of record NZ_OZ252254.1, read on the forward strand.
ATTCATCCGCTTTACAAACACCTCTAGAAACTGCGCCAAAATCAGATAAAGTTTTTCCAATTTTGTAACCGATGATAGCGTAATTCGCATCATTCACTTCAGTAGTAAGGAAATCGGCCATTTTTTTGAAAGCATCGTAGCCGTAAAAATCATCTGCATTAATTACGCAAAAGGGTTCTTTTACTACTTTTCTTCCCGATAGAATGGCATGAGCTGTTCCCCAAGGTTTTTCTCTGTAAATCTCTTCGTCTATTCCAAATTGTTTTAAGTCGAAATTTTGATAAACATAATCCACATCTATCTTGCCTTTTAACTTTTCGTCGAAAATGGATTTGAAGTTTTCAGCAAATTCTTCTTTGATGATAAATATAACTTTTCCGAATCCAGCTTTAATTGCATCGTATATAGAATAATCGATAATGGTTTCTCCATTAGGCCCAAAACCATCAATTTGTTTCATGCTACCATAGCGGCTTGCCATCCCGGCGGCCAAAATTAGTAAGGTTGGTTTCATTAACTATTTAGTTTTTAAATGAATATTTAGTTGTTGTCAAAGTTAAGTTTTACAAATTAAATAGCACATCATGATTTGATTTACTTTCGATAAAGTTTTACTTTTTTAACGTAGCTTCATAAAACTGAGGTGCGAGCTTTCTAATTTACTCCAATAATCTCTTTATTCAAACTGTTTTAACTAGGTTTTGTTTGCGTCAATATGTACCTCCGTATTCGGTCGATCAACTTTTATTCATGGCCAATTATCATTATTCTACTGGTTAATATCTCATAAGCACTTATTTAAGTTTAGAAATTTTAATTCAGGGCATCTGTCTGCTCTGATTAAACTAAAATGGTAATTTAACTGATAATACAAACATGTTTTACAAACGTTTGCGTACGGTTTGCTATCTCGCAATGCGTTTATAGATTGAAAATTGACATGAGCTATTTATAAAGCGATTATTAATAGCAAACGTTTGTGTGACATGTCCCGTAAACATTAATGCAGGTTTTTGCTGTTTTTCTTTTTAAAAGAAGGCAATAAAATGCTTAATTTTACAAGGTGTCAAATCCAATTCAACTACTGCCTCTATTTAAGTCGCTAAGCAAAAGTATTGCTGGCGAACTATTTTTTGACGATTCGAGTACGCATGAAGCGCAAAAAATGGTTTATGCTACGGACGCTTCCGTATATCAGGAAAAGCCTTTGGCGGTTGCCGTGCCGAAAATAAAAAGTGATATTGAAAAGCTGATTGCTTTTGCTAATGAGCACCATTTAACCTTGATCCCAAGGGCAGCCGGTACTTCTTTAGCTGGTCAAGTTGTAGGGAATGGGATTATAGTTGATATTTCTAAATACTTTAACCAAATTTTAGAGATTAATCAGACGGAAGGTTATGTTTGGGTGCAGCCTGGCGTAATACGCGATGATTTGAATGTTGCGTTAAGACCTTTCGGATTGATGTTTGGTCCTGAAACATCTACCGCGAACCGAGCCATGATTGGTGGAATGATTGGTAACAATTCTTGTGGACTACATTCTATCGTTTGGGGTGATACTCGCCAGAATTTGCTGGAAGTAAAAGGCTATTTAAGTAACGGACAAGAGGTTGTGTTTAGTTCTATGTCATTGGAAGAGGTGGCCGAAAAATCCAAATTAAATAGTTTGGAAGGAGTCATTTACAAAGGAGTTTCGCAAATAGTTAATCATCCCGAAAATATAGCAGCTATTGAAAACGGTTACCCTAAAAAAACGTTAACAAGAAGAAATACAGGCTATGCTTTAGATTTCCTTATTCCACAGGAAGGGAAGGAAAACTTCAATATGTGCGAACTTATTGCCGGATCGGAAGGAACATTAGTTTTTATCACTGAGGCGAAATTGAAACTGTTACCATTGCCGCCAAAACAAGAAGCACTGGTTTGTGTTCATTTCAACTCTTTAGCCGAGTCGCTGTTGGCCAATATCATTATCCTGAAACACCAGCCAATGGCTTCGGAGTTGGTAGATAAATATATCATGGATTTCACCAAAGGTCACCCAGTTTATCAGCACAACCGTTTTTTCATACAGGGTGAGCCGGAAGCTTTATTGATGGTTGAGTTTTTTGCGGACACTCAGGAAGAACTTGACCTTAAAACAGCAGTGTTGATTGCTGATTTGAAGCTTGCCGGGTTGGGTTACGCTTATCCTGTTGTGTATGGTGCGCAAACAAAATTGGCATGGGACGTACGCAAAGCAGGTTTAGGTTTAATCAGAAATTTACCTGGAGACGAGCAGCCTGTGAATTTAATTGAAGATTGTGCGGTTGCACCCGAAGATTTGCCCGCTTATGTAGAAGATCTGCAGGTTATCCTTAACAAATATAATTTGCGGGCATCTTATTATGCCCATGCTGGTGCTGGGGAGTTGCATATCGAGCCGATGATTAACTTAAAGACTTCGGAAGGTAAGGCGCTTTTTAGAACGGTGTTAAAGGAAACCGCTGCCCTGGTTAAAAAACATCAAGGGTCATTAAGCGGCGAACACGGCGACGGCAGATTACGAGGTGAGTTCATCAAAGATGTATTGGGAGATAAAGTATATGAGCTTTTAAAAGAAGTAAAACAGCTCTTTGATCCAATCGGTGTTTTTAATGCCAATAAAATTGTGGATACGCCACCGATGAATGAGTTTTTAAGGTACGAAGCTGATAAAAAAGTGAAGCCTATAGAAACGATTTTTGACTTTTCTAAAAACGAGAGCATTTTACGCTTAGCTGAAAAGTGTTCAGGATCGGGAGATTGCAGGAAAACGCATGTTAGCGGTGGCACCATGTGTCCGTCGTATATGGCTACCCGACAGGAGAAGGATACCACTCGTGCCAGAGCAAATATTTTGCGTCAATTTTTGACCAACGATACCGGCGATAATCCTTTTAATCATCAAGAGATAAAGGAGGTGATGGATTTATGTCTTAGTTGTAAAGGTTGTAAATCAGAATGCCCTTCTAGCGTTGATGTGGCCAAAATGAAAGCCGAATTTCTTCAGCATTACTATGATGCGAACGGCGTTCCTTTCCGTGCTAAAATGATTGCCAATTTTACAAAGTCGCAGCGCTTGGCTAGTTTAGTGCCTTCGTTGTACAATGTTTTGGTTTCAAACAAACTTACTTCCAATTTAATTAAAAAGGTGGCGGGTTTTGCAAAAGATAGATCATTGCCTAAAGTTGGCAAAACCACTTTGCGTAGCTGGAAGAAAAGGCATGATCGCAATCAATCTACTCAGAGATCGCGACGAGTTTATCTTTTCTGCGATGAGTTTACCAATTATAACGACGTGGAGATTGGTATTACAGCGATTCGCCTGTTGGAGAAACTGGGTTATGAAGTAATTATACCAGAACATGTAGAAAGCGGAAGAACTTACCTTTCCAAAGGCTTGTTACGTGATGCAAAATTATTGGCCAATCGCAATGTAAATATGTTAGCCGATTTGGTGAGCGCTGAAACCCCACTTTTGGGTATTGAACCATCTGCCTTGCTTACTTTTAGAGATGAATATCCTGAGTTGGTAGACGCTAATTTGATGCCTAAAGCTAGAGTTTTAGCAAAAAATGCCATGCTAATAGAGGAATTTTTGGTGAAAGAATTAGCGGCAGATCGTATAGATCGGCAGTTATTTACGGAAGAACAACGCCTAGTGAAATTGCATGGTCATTGCTACCAGAAATCATTAAACGCTTTGCTGCCAACTCAGCAGATTCTAGACCTGCCCATTAATTACAAGGTGGAACTTATTCCTTCTGGCTGCTGTGGCATGGCTGGCTCGTTTGGCTACGAGGATGAGCATTACGAAGTATCGATGAAAGTTGGGGAGCTGGTATTGCTACCCGAAGTAAGAAAACAACCGCAAGATGTAATTATCGCCGCAGCTGGTACCAGTTGCCGCCACCAAATTAAGGACGGGGCGCAGCGTGTAGCACAGCATCCGGTTGAAATTTTGTGGAACGCACTTAAATGAAATGGATAAGCACGTTCAATTACTGTCAACTTATCTTCAATCTTCCTTTAATTTGTCAAGTGCCAGTACAGTTGATTTTTTGCCACATTGGGAATATTTCGAATGTGCTCGGAAAGTAATACTGACTGATATAGGTGAACGTGAAAATTACCTTTATTTCGTTATAGAGGGTGTGCAACGCATCTATTTGCTTAACCCAGATGGAAGGGAAGCTACATTGATATTTACCTATGCACCATCTTTTGGTGGAGTATTGGATGCCATGATGACTGAACAGCCTTCCAAATTTTGTTACGAAACACTAACACCGTCGTCATTTTTACGGATACCTGTAAGGGAAGTTAAAAAGCTGATGGTAAACAATACGGAAATTTCGCAAATGGTTAATTTAGGTGTAAGTGCTGCTTTGAGTGGCGTATTAGATCGCTTGGCCGAAATACAATTATTATCTTCCGAAGATAAATTTAAGCAGTTGCTGAGCCGCAGTCCGCATATTTTAACTTTAGTGCCACATAAATATTTAGCCAGCTATTTGGGCATTGACCCCACCAATTTCAGCAAGTTAATAAATAGGGTAAAAATTTAATCTTGGTAAATACCAATCTTTTTTAGTTAGAGCCGATATAGTTTTGCTTCATCAAAAAAGAAACAAATGAAAGCGATAGATAAGAATACCTTTATTACTGATTTGTATCAGCGTACCGAGGTTTTACTCAACGAAGCAGTTGAACGTTACCAAAATCTAAAAGACGACCAATTAAACTTTTCAATGGATGATAAATCATGGAGCGTAGCCGAATGCCTTTCTCATCTCAATTCTTATGGTAATTATTATCTTCCAAAACTAGAGGAAGTTTTAAAGCATACAAATCATTATTCAAATGCACCATTTCGTAAGGGTTGGTTGGGTGGCTATTTTGTTAAAATGATGGAAGCTCGAGGCAAAAAGTTCAAAGCAGCTAAAATACATTTGCCTAACGTTACCGATGCTTACCAAGAGGTTGCAGAGTTTATATCCCAACAGGAGAGGATGCTGAAATGTATCAGTGCTTTCAGAGAAATGGATATAAATGATGTAAGCATTGCGACATCAGTTAGTAAACTTGTTAAACTTAAAGTTGGCGACATTTTAGCATTTATGGTTGCCCACCACGAGCGGCATGCGGTACAAATAAAGCGAATCCTTGCTGCGGGATAGAGAAGCCTCAGGCCAACGGACAATTTTTGCAGCGTTTTCCCTTTAAGTATTTCTCACAGCATACTTTTTTCTTTTTCTTATCTTTTTTATCCTTTTTCTTTTTATCCTTCTTCGACATGTCAGTCAATTAAGCAGAGGTTGAATAATGGAAATACAACAAAAAAGGCATACACATGTTGGTGTACACCTTAATTATTACTTTAAAATTATTAACATGAATTACGACGATATTTTTAAGTGCTTTGAGTTGTCACTGATAAATATCTAAATCAAATTAATGTAGTTATTCAAATAATGAATAAACAAACTCCTAATTAGCTTCGCTGTCGTAGGAAATTTGTCCAACGTGTTTGTCGATTTGCCATCTTCCTGTACCTTCTTCACCAATCACTTCAAACAATTCCAATGCTCTGCGAGCTTTATATTCTTCTTCACGTTGTTCTCTAAAGAACCAGTTTAAAAATTCTAAGGTTACATAATCTTGCTCTTTATGGCAACGTGCTGCAATGTTCTTAATAGATTGCGTTACGCTGATTTCCTGATCTAAAGCATCTTCAAAAACTTCGCGGAAAGAATTGTATTCCTGCTTAATGTTGGTGATTTCTGGTGAAATTGCAGTACCACCCATGTCTAATACATATTTGAAAAACTTTAACTGGTGCTGCCTTTCTTCTTCAGCTTGCTTAAAAAAATATTCCGCTGAAAAATCAAAGCCATTTCTGTTGCACCACGACGCCATCGATAAATATATAGCGGAGGATAAGGCTTCTTTTTTAATTTGCTGGTTGATCAATGTTTCTATTTCTGAGGAAAGCAAACATTTAATTCTCATTAAATCTTTCATTTCTTTTGTTTTTAGTTTTTATGGTAGTGAAACGCTATGATAGAGCCAGTTTAAAAACTATGTGAAAGGTCATTTTGTTTCATTAATTATTTCCTTTGACACTACAAAGTTACAGCGATAATGTTCTGTAAAAGAAATTATTAATAATATGGAAAGAGTCTAAGTCTTAGTTTTAAGAAACCAAGCGATAAAGACAATCGTGGATGATGTGGTTAAGTTCCAACATGACAAAAGTGCCTTGTAGCAGTTCTTTAAGTTTGATGAGCTCCAATAAAGAAAGTACATAAGAATGGTCGCATGCACAAATGAAGATGATTTCTACATCAGCAGTTTTATCGCTGCTCAAAAGTTTTTCTTCAATGTCAACCTGGTAAACCGCTTTTTTAAGTTTAAGAAGATTTCTGTAATCAAAGCGGGCTAACTTTCCTGCAAAATCAATATACCAGCAATTTTCTGAATCCGATTGAAAAATGGCGCCGCTTTGGGTCGCAAACACTTCTTCAAACGTGGCAACGGGAAATAATGCTTCTTCTATTTTTTGCACAGTAAGTTAAATATTTATACAAAAGTAGTATTATTTAGATTTAATACAAATAAAAAGATAAAACTTATGCAGGGTAGACTGTGTTGCGGTTTCTGTGGAGGTGAGGGATAGACAGAAAAGCGATGACTAATAGGCTTAAACCCAAGATGACAAATAAATAGGTGTTGCTAAATGGCTTTTTGTTTCGCTGGTAAATATTTTGGTCGTCCGCATATATTTCATGTACCGCTGGTCGTACTTGAAGAATATCCGATTTCTTTATTTTGACCTTAATTTGGCCAGCGTATTTTAACGATTTGTTGACACCAGAGAAGATGTTGAAACCTTCTTTTACGGAGTCGATATTTAATTTGAGGATAAAGAATTTGTTGCTGCCGTTTAACATGAAAGTTAGGTAGGCGTACTCCGTTTCTTGCGCACCGTTTTTCTCCTTCTTTGTAAATTGATGAGTTTTATTTAAAGAACCTTTTAATACAATGAGGTTGTTTTCGGCAAATAGGATTTGCGTAAATATCACGTAGCTAAATAAACACAATAATAATATGATGATATATTTTGCTTTCATTTTGAACTAATTATTTAGTTAAAATAGCGTATCTTTTTCAATTAAACAATTTGGAAGCAAGCTTTTTAACCTCGCAGGTTTTCAAGACCTGCGAGGTTTTGTTTGAAAAGCAGGAAATTAGTTTGTGATACTTGGATTACAGTGCTTTGGCCACTTAGACCTGATTGTAGCGGAAATACTTTTTGTTATGGACGCCGAACAAACCTCATAGGTTTTTAAAACCTACGAGGTTTAATCCTAACAGTCACAAAAAGATTGTAGCGTAAAGCAGGACGACAGTTACCGAAAAGCGACTGCAGTTGCTCTTCTTATTAATAAATGATTAATATCATTATCAAAACAAAAGCGAAATAATTGAGGTTTATCTATTGCTAAATAAATAGACCATGGATAATCAAAAACCAGCCAAAGACAAGCTACATGATAGCGATTTGGGCGAGACGAAAGATTTTAACGAACTGTCTTATAATAAAGATAAAAACAGCTTCGAATTTGATGTAAAAGGAGAGGAGTCGAGCTACGATCATCCGCTTCCTTACGATACCTCTGCAGCCAATGGCGAAGATGCTATTTCTACTTACGATGAAGCTAACCCTTACGTAGGCAATGAGTATAACGAAGACGAATTAGTGGATGAACAATTGGATGATAACGGAATGAGAATTGACCGTACGGGTGAGAGTGTGCTTTTAGATCCGGAAGATCGCATATTATCTCAAACAGAAGAAGATTTTAGGGATGATTTGGATGAGGAAGGCTATCCTAAAAACGACCTGCCTAGTTAAGGAAGTACGTCTAGATTAAATTTTTGACGGAATTCCTCCAGTTTAGGATTTTTTTCCACCAAATAGGCATACTTATCTTTATTGGTATAAATGCGATCGCTTTGTTTGGCTTCCACACGTTTTGAAAAAATTTGTATATCGAAATTGCTCAAATTTCCACGTAAGTAGTTGAGCAATTCAATTTTTTCACTTTGTAGGGTGCTTTCCAAAGCGATATTTTCTACTAGCACAGTGACGTGAAAGCCATCAATTAAAGGTTCATTGCTGCTTAAGAGCGTAAATAGGTGTATTTTATCTTCCTCTTTCGCTTTTTGAGCATAAGCTTGCCAGCATGCCATGAACTGATCAGTTGTAAATGCTTGCTTTTCATTGCCTCTAACATATTGTGGACCCTTATCTTCCTCATTTAAATTATTACCGGCATTCAGGTCTGTTAACGATGGGATAAGAGACGGCATTGCGTTTCTTTGAACCGGCATTGTTTTAATGGAAGAAGTAGCGGGCGCCGTTTTGGCTGTAGTAGTTTCAGTTTTTGCAGGCGGAACTACGGGTGGAGTGCTCGTTAGAGGTTTTTGTTCGGCTGCGGCAGGCCGTTGTACGCTATTTTCAGGCCTTGGGTTTTCTTGAAGTGCAGATTTAACTAAAGTTTTTTTTTTATCCTGATCTGGATCAGTTGCTGTGTTGGCTAGTTGAATAACGGATGGAATGTGACACATTTTAATCAGCGCCAGCTCAACTTGTAACCGCTGATTTTTACTGTTTTTATAATTTAAATCGCATTGATTTGCCAAATTCAACGCCGTTAAAATAAATCCTAATCCAACACTATTACTTTGTTGTAGGTATTTTTGCTTAATCGTTTCGCTAACTTCCAGCAGTTTAATCGTTTGGTTATCCTTACCTACCAATAAGTTTCTGAAGTGTCCTGCCAAACCATTAATGAAATTATTGCCATCAAAGCCATTGTTTAAAATTTCATTAAACAGCAAAAGTGTGTTGCTTACATCGCCATTTGTTAAAAAGTCAGTTAGCTTGAAATAATAATCATAATCCAAGATGTTGAGGTTTGCAATTACCGCCTGGTAAGTTACATTCCTATTGGTATAACTAACAATTTGGTCAAACATCGAAAGCGCATCCCGTAATCCTCCGTCTGCTTTCTGTGCAATAATGTGTAAGCCATCATTATCTGTATTGATGTTTTCCCTTTGCGCTATTTTGGCTAAATGATGAGCGATATCTTCAACCTGTATACGGTTAAAATCAAATATTTGGCAACGCGATAAAATCGTAGGTAATATTTTGTGCTTTTCTGTAGTAGCTAAAATAAAGATGGCATACGGAGGTGGTTCTTCCAAAGTTTTCAAAAAGGCGTTAAACGCACTAGTAGAAAGCATGTGAACCTCATCAATAATATATATTTTGTATTTGCCAGCTTGCGGCGGTATCCTAACCTGCTCAATTAAGCTTCTGATATCGTCTACCGAGTTGTTGGAAGCGGCATCCAGCTCATGAAAATTAAACGAATGGCCGGATTGGAACGATTGACAGCTTTCGCAGGTTCCACAAGCCTCTTGCTCAGCGGTAAGGTTAGTACAGTTAATTGTTTTGGCTAAAATACGAGCGCAAGTAGTTTTACCAACGCCACGTGGACCGCAAAACAAAAATGCCTGTGCTAATTGGTTGTTTTTAATGGCATTTTTTAATGTTCCCGTAATATGTTGCTGCCCCACTACGGTTTCAAACGTAGCTGGCCTATATTTACGGGCTGAAACAATAAAATTTTCCATTGCCACGAAAATAAGTAATTTTTACGTAGTTGGAATGTTGGAAATTGGAATGTGGAAAATTTGATGGTTGAAATTAGGTTGTGCGCCATTGATCCAGCACATTAACTAACTACTAATCCCTAACAACTCACTCCTGATTACTCATATAATCGATTTTAATTCTTTTCTATACTGTGAAGCGCTTTTGCCAGTAAATTCGTGAAATACCTTATTAAAATGGCTAAAGTTGGGAAATCCACTGTCTACAGCAATATGTGCAATGCTCATCGGCTTTTCTGCCAATAGCTTAGAAGCATGTACCACACGGTATTCGTTTACAAATTTGGTAAAGGTTTTTTTAGTGGCCTTTTTAAAATACCTGCAAAAAGAGGGAACAGTCATGTTGGCCATTTCTGCTACTTCATCTAAACTAATTTCTTCAGTAAAATGATCTTTTACATAATTAAAAATCAAATTAATGCGGTCGTTATCCTGCGCCTGCATTTCAAACGAGAAATTTTGAGCATTTAATAGTTTGTAATCAGGCGCTTGTTCCAGCTCTCTCAACACACCAAGTAAAGACAATAATCGTTCGAAAGGCCACTGGTTACTCATTTTTTCCAACACAGGCCCAACTAGCCTCATGGTATCTTTACCAAATGCAATTCCGTATTTAGCTTTTTCAAATAAATTGGCGATACCCTTGGTTTCCTTAAGTCCTAAAAAATTGGTTCCCAAAAAGTCGGGCTTCATTTGTATTACTACCTCGTTGGTATTTCCGGTAGTTTCATCAGTAAAGCCGCAATGTGGAAGTTCACTGCCAATTAAAATCAAGTCGCCATCTGTGTAATAAGAAATATGACTTCCGATCTGTCTTTTGCCAGTTCCACCATTAACAAAGACCATTTCAATCTCCGGATGGTAATGCCATACGTGGGCGTTATTGTTTGCGTTAGGCGAATATTTTGAATAGTAAAATGAACTTCCAAATGAAGGTTCGATGATTTCGAAACTAGGCTTTATTTTCTTCATAAACTAGTCAAAATTAACAATAAAATATAATAAATTCACTACTTGTAGGTTTTTAAATCGTTTAGATGTTAAAATAGCATATTTATTGGTGTATTTGAAATATAAATCTGGTTTTGAGTTGAATTAACTTTGTATCAATCAATTAGGTCTCTAACTAATAATATTTTGAAACATGAAAAATACATACAAAATTTTGCTTTTGGCAATCGCTTTATTTAGCGTAAAGGTTGTGAAGGCAGATGACATAGAAGTTTTAGTTAAAATTGCTAAAGAAAACAGCAAGTGGGTTAGCTTCATTACTAGTGATACACAAAAAGTGGAGGTGTCATTGTTTACATCAGATGGTGATTTGATACACGAACAAACTGTAAAGAATAGCAACAATAAATTTCAAACCTACGATTTAAATGCACTTCCATCCGGCGAATATGTTTTGAAAATCGAATCAACTTCTAAAGTGGTGACGTATCAAATTAGCGTCAACGAAGAAAACGCAGTACTCTCGCAGCCTGTAGTTAAAGAGATAAAACGTCCAGTGTTGATCAAAAAAGATAATTTACTTACACTGAATTTGAATGGCGCCTGTAAAGGAAAAGTTGAATTGGTAATTTATAACGAATACGACGAAAAACTTCATCAGGATACTTATGATGATGCTATTAAAATGATTAAGAAATTTGATATAAGCACTACCACAGCTAAACAATTGACTTTCGTTTTAAGATCGGAAGGCGAGGAATTCTCTGAAACTATTGCACTTTAATTACTACTACATACGATAAGTTTAAACACTACTGTTTACGGTAGTGTTTTTTTGTTTTTTGAAGAATTTAGCTAACTTCCCGGCCAATACGCTAGATTACATCTGAATGAAACGTTTTTTAATGTTGGCTTTTTGTCTAATAAGCCCAATTTTCGCCTTTTCACAATATAATTTTTTTAAAGGTTATATCGTCACTAACGCTGGCGATACATCCGTTGGTTATGTTTATGGCAGGGAAAGTGTCACAAATCCCAAAAGAGTCCGTTTTAAAGAAAGCTTGCAGGCCGAAACGAGACAGCTTGAAATTGAGGATTGCAAAGCCTTTGGTATTTATAAAAAGGAGAACTTTGAGCGTCACTTCGTCAAAATAAGTCAGTCAACACTCGATTTAAGCAATCTGCCACTAGGTGTTGATACCGCTAGCACCAATGAAAGTGTTTTCCTAAAAGTACTGCAATCGGGCAAAAATGTAACTATATATCAGTATGCCGATGATTTAAAGTCACGATTTTACATTAAGGACAAAGACATGGATGTGCCTATGGAGTTGGTGAAGCAAGTTTATCTTAATCCAGATGCGCCTTCAAACATTATTGAAAATAATAGGTATAGGAGTACTCTTGGCGCCTTTTTTAACAAGTATAAGGTATCCGAATCGAAAATGATTTTGCTTAAAGATTTGCTTTATGACGAATCAGGGATGATCAATATGGGTTACTTGATAAATGATGAACAGAAGAAAAAATCAACCGATCCTGTTTCCAGTTTATATGTTAGTGCTGGAGCTAATATTTTAGATACAAAATATAGAGGTTACTCTGATTTTGCAGATCCTTCTACAACTTCAAAGATTGCTGTTAGCCCTTATCTTGGTGTAGGTTTTGATGTGTACACGAACCCGGCATATGGGAAGACCTTGCTAAGAGCAGAGCTGGGATTTTTTTATAATGAAAACGAATTTGTTAGGAATATCGGCAGTGTTTACAAGTCGATTAAGCACAGCTTTAAACAATATAACTTTATCCTTTCAGCTCATTTGATTCATAACGTGTATAATACATCCGCTTTTAAGGCTTATTTAGGTGCGGGGTTTTCTATCAGACATGTGCAATCGAAGAATAATATTATAGAACGTGAGTACAGTTATGATTCTCGTCAGGTTGAAGGCCCTAAACTAGAAAAAATGGTGTTCGGCTTTCCTGTTAAAGCAGGTATGATGTTTTACAAAAGAGTAGAGTTTGCTGCAGCTTATCAGTTTCCATCTCCGATCACTAATTATTCGGAGTTTGGCATTTGGTCACGTATTTACAGCCTATCCGTTAATTACCATTTTGGAAAGCTGTTTTAAGGGCAAGGTTCCTGTAAGCGATTAGGGCAATCTTTTAAAAATCGTATTGGACGTACAAAGCTGTAAAAAGACTTGATATAGACTTTTAGCGTTGTGAAGTAGATTTCAGCGTAATGCTTTCCGCTAGAGAACTTATGAATCAAAGTTTAATTTTCAAAACAACACTTTGATTTATAGAAATATATTGTTACATTTGCAGCCCGTTTTAAGCGGAATAAACAATAAATAATTAAATCACAACAATGAATCAGTACGAAACTGTTATCGTTCTTACCCCATTGTTGTCAGAAGAAGCTGCTAAAGAAGCGATTGCTAAATTTAAAGGCATTATTACTGACAGCGGAGCCGAAATTATCGCAGAAGATAATTGGGGTTTGAGAAAATTAGCGTATCCGATTGACAAAAAAGCAAACGGATTCTTTCATCTTACAGAATACAAATGTAATGGTGAAATCATCAGCAAGTTAGAGCTAGAATTAAAACGCGACGAGCGTGTTTTACGTTTCTTAACTGTAAAGTTAGACCGTCACGCGGTTGCCTACAATGAGAAAAAACGTAGCGGAGCTTTTAACAAAACTAAAAAAGAGGAGGCTACAGCGTAATGGCAAAAGATCAAATTCAATATGTTACTGCTCCAAAAGTGGAGGATAACAGGAAAAAATATTGCCGTTTCAAGAAAAATGGCATTAAGTACATTGATTATAAAGACGCAAACTTTTTGTTGAAATTCGTTAATGAGCAAGGTAAAATTTTACCTCGTCGTTTAACTGGTACTTCTTTGAAGTTTCAACGTAAAGTGGCTCAAGCGGTAAAACGTGCTCGCCACATCGGTTTGTTGCCTTTCGTTACTGACCAATTAAAATAGGAGCTGAGCAATGGAAGTTATTTTAAAGCAAGATATCAAATCACTAGGTGAAAAAGATGATATCGTTACGGTAAAACCTGGTTTTGGTCGTAATTACTTAATCCCTCAAGGTTTTGCAGTTTTAGCAACTCCTTCGGCAAAAAAAGTATTGGCTGAAAACTTAAAGCAAGCTGCTTTTAAACAAGAAAAAATTAAGAAAGACGCTGAAGCAGTAGCGGCTCAATTAGCTGATGTTAAATTATCTATTGGAGCTAAAGCTGGTGAAACTGGAAAAATCTTTGGTGCTGTTAACACAATCCAAGTGGCTGACGCATTAAAAGCTAAAGGTTTTGAAGTTGACCGTCGTCGTATTACTTTCGAAACTGAGCCTAAAACTTTAGGCGAGTACGTAGCTAACTTGAACTTACACAAAGAAGTAAAAGTTAAAGTACCTTTCGAAGTAGTAGCTGAGTAATCACTAACTCAAAAATTATACAGGCCCCGGATTATTTCGGGGCTTTGTTTTTTTAGTAGGGCTTATGTTTTTAAAAAGCAAGCCTTTTGTTATATTTGTTGCCCTGTTTTATCACTAGTTGATCAAACAGCTGTCCAAATAAGATGCTGATGAAATACCTAAAACCCATCCGGTTGTTATTGCTCTTATGTTTGTTTGCTGTGGTTGCTAAATCGCAAGAAATTGTTGAAAAAGTACCAGACACAGTAAAGAAAATCATTTTAACCACTTACTACGCTAAGAAGTTTGAAGGCAGAAGAACAACTAGCGGCGAGCGCTATCGTTCGAGCAAATTTACGGCTGCACATCGTACGTTACCTTTTGGTACCATCATTAAGGTTAAAAACTTGCGTACAGGCAAAACAGTGGAGGTAAAGGTGAATGATCGTGGGCCTTTCAGTAAGAAATTTTCTTTGGATATTTCTCGTGCCGCGGCACAGGCTTTAGGCATTTACAAGCTAGGTTATGCCCGTGTGGAAATCGCATACGTTTCCAAATAAAAATCGAGTGTAATTCTTACACTTTTTAAAATTATTAACACTCGTTTTTATTTCCTAAGTCCTTAAAAAGAAATAATTAGCTTTTTTTCTCGGTGTTTATGACTAAATTCTGATTAGAAATCCCCATAAAATTAAAGACATGTTAACAACTTTGTAGGATAAAAAATGCCCTATCTTCTATATTTGTTATACGAAGTTCTTTAATAGAAAACACCCAAATCATCGTTGTAACTAATTGTTATCTAGTTCTTTCGAAAAACTTAGGTTTTTAAGTTTTTCTCAAGGTTAAAACTAAGTACGCTTTGGTCGGCTGTTTATACTACTTCAAAGAATATCGTCTGTTTGCTGAAACTTCATTTCTAAAGAAAGTAAAAAAGAGTTTATGGAAGAAGAACTATTATTAAAGGAAAACAAGGATCGTTTTGTGCTATTGCCAATTAAGTTTCCAGCTATTTGGGAAATGTATAAAAAGGCTGAAGCTAGTTTTTGGACTGCAGAGGAAATTGATCTTTCTGATGATATCAAACATTGGGAAAATTTAAATAGTGGCGAGCGCCATTTCATTTCCCATATCCTAGCATTCTTTGCCGCTAGCGATGGTATCGTTAACGAAAATTTAGCAGTTAACTTTATGAGCGAGGTGCAAATCCCTGAAGCTCGTTGCTATTACGGTTTCCAAATCATGATGGAGAACATCCACTCTGAAACCTATGCCTTGTTAATTGATACTTACGTTAAAGATCCTGAAGAGAAAGATAGACTTTTCCATGCTATTGAAACTGTACCAGCGGTGAAGAAAAAAGCGGAATGGGCTTTAAGATGGATTGAAAATGGAACTTTTGCAGAGCGCTTGGTTGCTTTTGCTGCGGTAGAAGGTATTTTCTTTAGTGGTAGTTTCTGTTCTATCTTTTGGCTGAAAAAACGTGGTTTAATGCCAGGTTTAACTTTCAGCAACGAGTTGATTTCAAGAGATGAAGGTTCGCACTGCGAGTTTGCTTGCTTGCTTTATAGCATGCTGCAAAACAAATTGACACAGCAACAAGTACACACAATCATTAAAGATGCGGTTGAGATCGAAAAAGATTTCATTAGTGATGCTTTACCTGTGAAATTAATTGGCATGAACGCGGATTTGATGAAGCAATACATTGAGTTTGTAGCCGATAGATGGTTAACTGAATTAGGTTATGCTAAAATCTACAATTCAACCAACCCGTTTGATTTCATGGAAATGATTTCGCTACAGGGAAAAACCAACTTCTTTGAGAAGAGGGTAGGCGATTACCAAAAAAGCGGCGTATTAACTTCTTCGGAAGATAAAGCGCAGGCGTTTTCATTAGATGAAGATTTTTAAATTAAGGTATCAGGTATCAGTTTTTAGGTGTCGGGTAGTAATGCCTCCTATCTTTTACTAAATACCAATATCTAAATGCTAAATAATATTTTGAAACCAGGTGCCGCTGTTTAAATATGCACCTAAAATTTTGTAAGGATGTTTGTAATAAAAAGAGATGGCCGCAAAGAAGCGGTAAAATTTGACAAAATTACAGCTCGTATTGAGAAGCTGTGCTATGGTTTTAATGCTGAACTAGTAGATCCTATTGACGTTGCCAGAAAGGTAATTGAAGGATTATATGATGGTGTTACTACCTCTGAGTTAGATAACTTAGCAGCAGAAACAGCAGCTTCTTTAACTACCAAACATCCTGATTATGCATTATTAGCATCGCGTATTGCTGTTTCTAACTTACATAAAAACACTTTGAAATCGTTTTCAAAAACGATGGAATTGCTTTACAATTATGTTGATCCAAAAACAGGTAAAAACTCTGCGCTAATTGCTGATGATGTTTGGAAAGTAATTGAAGATAATGCTGAGATTTTAGACAGCACAATTATTTACGATAGGGATTTCGGTTTTGATTACTTCGGTTTCAAAACATTAGAGAAATCTTACCTGCTAAAAGTGAACGGTAAAATTGTAGAGCGCCCTCAGCATTTATTTATGCGTGTGGCGGTTGGTATCCACAAAGAAGATATCGAAAGTGCTATTGCAACCTACAACTTAATGAGTGAGCGTTGGTTTACACATGCAACTCCTACGTTATTCAACGCAGCTACTCCTAAGCCTCAAATGTCATCATGTTTCTTGTTAACCATGCAGGATGACAGTATCGAAGGTATTTATGATACCTTAAAGCAAACTGCAAAAATTTCACAGAGCGCTGGTGGTATTGGTTTAAGCATTCACAACATCCGTGCTACGGGAGCTTACATTGGCGGTACTAACGGTACAAGTAACGGTATTGTACCAATGTTACGTGTATTTAACGATACTGCTCGTTACGTAGATCAAGGTGGGGGTAAACGTAAAGGAGCTTTTGCTATCTATTTAGAGCCTTGGCATGCTGATGTTTTCGAATTCTTAGATTTACGTAAGAACCACGGTAAAGAAGAAATGCGTGCCCGTGACCTGTTCTATGCACTTTGGATCAACGATTTGTTTATGCAACGTGTAGAGGAAAATGGGGATTGGAGCTTGTTCTCTCCTGATGAAGCGCCAGGTTTAGCGGATTGCCACAGTGAAGAATTCAACAAACTATATGTGAAATACGAGCAAGAAGGTAGAGCTCGTAAAGTAGTTAAAGCACAAGAATTATGGTTTGCTATTTTAGATGCGCAAATTGAAACTGGTACGCCGTACTTGTTGTATAAAGATGCTGCAAATGCTAAATCGAACCAACAAAATCTAGGTACAATCAAGTCGTCTAACTTGTGTACAGAAATTATTGAGTATACTTCTAAAGATGAAGTTGCGGTTTGTAACTTAGCTTCTTTAGCGTTGCCTCGCTTCGTAATCAATGGCGAATTTGATCATCAAAAATTATATGATGTAACTTATCAAGCTGCATTAAACTTGAATAAAATCATTGATTATAACTACTATCCAGTAAAAGAAGCTGAAAACTCGAACTTACGTCACCGTCCAATTGGTTTAGGTGTACAAGGTTTGGCTGATGCTTTTATCTTGATGCGTTATCCATTTGAAAGTGATGCGGCTAAGCGTTTGAACAAAGATATTTTCGAGACCATCTATTTCGCGGCCATGACTGCTTCGGCTGATTTGGCTGAGAAACACGGTGCTTACAAGACCTTCAAAGGTTCTCCACTATCAAAAGGTCAGTTCCAATTTGATTTATGGAACGTAACTCCTGATAGCAATCGTTGGGATTGGGAAAGCTTGAGAAAACGTGTAGTGAAAAAAGGGGTGTACAACTCTTTATTAGTTGCGCCAATGCCTACCGCTTCAACTTCTCAAATTTTAGGTAACAACGAATGTTTTGAGCCATATACTTCTAACATCTACACTCGTCGTGTATTGAGTGGTGAGTTCATTGTGGTAAATAAACATTTATTGAAAGATCTAGTGTCGTTAGGCTTATGGTCTCCACAAATGAAAGATAGAATTATTTTAGCCAACGGATCTATTCAAGACATCCCAGAAATTCCAGATTATATCAAAGAATTATACAAAACAGTTTGGGAGATCAAGATGAAAAACATTATTGATATGTCGGCTGATAGAGGTGCATACATTTGCCAATCGCAATCGCTGAACTTGTTTATCAATGCACCAAATACTTCGAAACTTACTTCAATGCACTTCTATGCTTGGAAAAAAGGCCTGAAAACAGGTATGTATTACCTACGTACGCAGGCGGCTTCACAAGCAGTGAAGTTTACTGTTGAAAACCAAGCAGGTAAAGCAATTGAGGCAGTTATTCCTCCGGTAATTGAAAATGGTGCCGAGGAAATTATTTCAGGCCCAGTTTGTACAATGGAAGAAGGTTGTATCAGCTGCTCTGGCTAGTTAGTTCAATAGTTCATTTGTAATTGGTTTATTCATTATAAACACCCAAATGACCCGATGAACGAGTGAACATTCATTATAAAGCAATATTAAAATAAGGTTCTGGACATAACGTTCACAACCTTATTTTTTGTTCTTACTTTTGTAACCATTCAATAGTTCATTGGCATTGGTTGATTAATTATCGTTTCCAAAAATGAACTGATGAATTGATGAATGCAATGAACAAAACAATCATCCATAGTAAACACGAAATTATTGCTTGTGAGCGCTGCGGCACTTCTATTGAATGTAAGGCAAATGCTTACACCAAATGCCAGTGCAGTGTAGTACAGTTAACCATTAATGAGGTGCAGTACGTAAGTGAGCTTTATGACGGTTGCTTATGCGCAAAGTGTTTGCTGGAACTCCAACAAGAATATAGGGAAGAAATGCTGTAGTTATTTCACTGGATAAAGTTATAGCTCATTAATCGTGGGCAAATGAATTGCTATTAACGTTCCATTCCCTTCGCTACTATCTATGTCAACAGTACCCTTTAAAAAACCAACTCTCGAGTAAATATTACTTAGGCCTAAACCGCTTTTTAAATACACTTTGTCCTTTTCAAAGCCCTTTCCATCGTCTTCAATCGTAACAGCTATGCCTTCTTCGTCTTTAATAATTTGAATGTCGAGTTTGTTGGCCTCGGCATGTTTAATTACATTATTTACTGTTTCTTGAATTACCCGATAGATCACCGTTTCGGTTTGCTCATCCAGCCTTTCGTTTAAACCAACGGTAGATAAAGTAACTTGAAGCTGCTCTTTATCTAATTTTCCGATAAATTCTTTTACTGCTGAAGCTAAACCAGATTTGATCAATGCATTTGGCATCATCTGATGGGAAATAGAACGCATTTCATCATAACTTTCGTTAACTAGCGCTAGTACTTGCTGAGCTTTTAACTCAGTGTCGTTGGGCAATTTCAATCCTGAAAAAAGCCCATTCAAATTCATTAACGCAGCTGATAGCATTTGCCCAACACCATCATGTAGGTCACTAGCAATCCTTCGCCGTTCTCTCTCTTCGGCATCCAACACCGCTTTCGAAGCTAGATCCTGTTGTTTGATAATTTCTGTCTGTAATTCAGCTTTAGCTTTTAACCTTCTTCTGTTCACTATCAAGTAAGCGACAATAGCAAGGCCAACTAGCAAAGCTACTAAGCCACCTAACAATAAATTGCGCTGTTTCAATTTCAACTGCTGTATAGTATTCCTTTGGTGCAGCAGTTTAATTTGCTCTTCTTTTTTTTCTGTTTGATACCTTACTTGGTAATCTGTAATCAGTTTGGTTTTATCCGATTGGAATAGCGAATCCTTTATTTTATTGGCCGATAGGTTCAGCTGATATGCAGATTTAAACTCGCCTTTACGGCTTAGAATTTCTGCAAGCACTTGTTTACCATCCATCACTTCCTTGCTGGC
Organism: Pedobacter sp.; assembly: GCF_965249885.1. GTDB lineage: Bacteria > Bacteroidota > Bacteroidia > Sphingobacteriales > Sphingobacteriaceae > Pedobacter. The sequence continues at coordinate 2,910,179 of NZ_OZ252254.1, forward strand.
TCCAATGCTTTCTGCTATGCTTAGTGCTTCATTTGCAGCTTTTTGCGCCTCATTTAACTTATTGATTTTCAACATTAGCTTTGCTAAGTGGATATTTGAAAAAGCAAGTTCTTTTCTGTTATTGTATTTTTTATTTAAAGCTACAGCAGTTTCTAAAAACTGAAGTGCTTTGGAATTTTGGCCCAATGCAGCATAGCCGATACCGGCATTGGTGTAGGTGGTCGGTAAAAATTGTAAGATGTTGAGCTCCTTTAATTTTTGTTGGGCCTTTAGCGAATAATAAATGCAGCTGTCATATTGTTTTGTATAGAAGTAAACCGAACCTAAGTTGGTTTCTGTAAAAGCAATTTCCCTTGGTTTGTTTAACTGTGTGTAAATGGCGTTAGCTTCACGGTAATATTTGATCACATTTTTATAATCCTGTTGTGCCTTAAATAGTATCCCTAAGTTTACACTCACCAAAGCAATGCCTTCAATGTGCTTCTTTTTTTTGTAGGTATTGTAAGCTTCACGGTAGTATTTCAGCGATAGGGAAAAATTTCCTAATTCATCGTAAGCAATCCCAATGTTGTTTAACGTGTTGGCGGTTTTTAAATCGTCATGAAGTTGCTTTCTAATTTTTAAGGCTTCTAGGTTAAAATTTAACGATTTTCGGTAATCTCCCTGCGCCTCATAAGTCACTGCAAGGTTATGTAAAGCTTCAGCTTCATACAGCTTCTTATTTTGCTGCTTAGCAATTTTTAATGCCTGATACCCATACAACCTAGCCGAATCCGGATGATGGTAGCGGTACTCCCAACAAAGTTCGATCAATAAAACCAATTTTTGATTAGGCTTTGTTTTTAAAGCATGCTGTAAACTGTCTATTCTACTTTGTGCGTTTGCCGCCAAAGAGAAAAATAGTGTCAAAACATACAGCGCTACAATGGAGTAAAGTCTACTTAATGGCATTAGGTCAATTAGTTAGCTTAAATTTAACAATAAAAAGGACATTTCTTTATCCGTGCTTTTACTGATATTTTAATTTGAAATAAAATTTACTCTGAAAAGGAATATTGCTACTTTTAATAAAATAAACTGAATTAATGAAGCTTCTACTGGTTGATGATCACGCTATTGTGAGTGATGGTTTACAAATGTTATTACAAAATGAGGAAGGGCTTAGCATTGTAGAAAAGCTAACTTCAGGGAATTTTGCCTTGGCATATTTGAAAAACTACGAAGTCGACATGATGATCACCGACTATTCTATGCCGGATATGGACGGTTTGACCTTGGTTAAGCAGGCTAAGGCGTTAAAGCCAAATCTTAAAGTAGTGGTACTTAGCATGCATGACGAAGCTACTATGGTTAAAGATATGCTGAGTGCTGGCGTGGATGCTTATGTCTTAAAAAAGTACGCACAACAGGAGCTCCTAAACGCCGTACGAGCAGTAGCAAGCGGTAGGCAATTTTGGAGTGCCGAGGTAAATCGAGCACTTTTACGAGCCTTACAGCCGGTAGCTTCCAACGAAAACCAACCAACCGACAGAGAGTTGGAAGTGCTGAAGTTATTAGCGCAGGAACTCACCAGTAAGCAAATTGCAGAAAAGCTATTTATCAGCGAGCGCACCGTAGAAACCCACCGAAAAAATCTAATGCGGAAAACCGGGGCCAATAACGCTATTGGATTGGTGAGGTATGCTTATGCTAAAAAGCTGATTTAAATACCAATTTTCACGTAGCTGATTTCCGTACAAATGCTGAACTTATAGTATCTTCAAGTGAATAATTTTGGGTTGTTAACTTAATGATAAACCAAAATGAAAAAGATGCTTTCTGTGGCATTGATGCTTTTTTTAGCAACTGCTACTTCTTACGCCCAAAAAATCGTTTACTATTCTACAGTAATCAGCAATCCCGACAAAACCATTGACTTCGATTTCGGATTTTATCCTAAAACAATGCAGTATGTTGAGCCAGCCGGACAAAAGGGCTACACGGTAGTTAGGTGTGCGGTAATTAATCAAAAAACAGCAAAGGCTTTTGACTGGAAAGATGATAAAGTACACATTTACTTGAAAAGCGGTAAGTTAATCAGAAACTATACGACCAAGGCAGAAACCGGAGACTACGCCGTTAGATATTCCGTTCAGCCCGGCGAAACTCACTACCAAGAATATTGTTTTAGCCACAAATTCACCTTGGAGGACATCGAAAAAATTTGGATAGTAATGGGCGACAACGAAATTTTTGAACTATTTAGGGGTGAAGTTGAACCAAAGCCTAAAACGAATTGACGTAATTACATTACCTACTATCAATACTACCTCTTATCTACGTTTTTCAAAATCATCAAACTTAGCGGGTTAATATTGTATCCGCTAATGTTATTTTGCAGCATTACCACTGATTGATCATATAAAATCGGCACAACGGAGGCGTGCTCCAATACCATATTGTCCATTTGATGGTAAAGTTCAAAACGCTTTCGATCGTCTTTTTCATAATAAGCCTGCTCAAACAGCTTATCGAATGATTTATTGAAGTAGCCCGTGTAATTTGGTCCAAAGGGAACTTTATTTTTCGAATAGAAAACTGATAGGTAATTCTCGCCATCAGGATAGTCGGCAATCCACGAACCTCTAAAAAACACCACCTCATTTTTTGACATCAAATCCCTTAAGCTAGTGCTCGGACTAACATCAACCTTCACTTTCATTCCGATGTTATTAAGCTCGCCCTGGATAAATTCAATGAGATCTTTGTAAGTAGTCGAGGTGCTCAATTTAACTTCTGGCATCCCTTTCCCATTAGGAAAACCTGCTTCAGCCAATAATTTTGCGGCAAGGGCTGGGTTGTAATCGTAACCTTTTACTTTCACGCTATCAAAACCTGGCATTCCTCGTGGTATAAAACCAGATGTAGCAGGTGTTCCAATACTATTGCGCAGGTATTTAATTAGTTTTTTCCTATCGATAGCGTAGTTGATTGCCTGCCTAACCTTTTTGAATCTTAAAGGCGAGTTTTTAACGATATCTTTATCAGGATCAACCAAAATACCAACATATTCCGTACACAAATAAGGACCTTTGATCAGCTGAAAATGACCTTTATACTTGCTCGTCATCTTCCCACTCTTGGTCAAAATGTCATCACGGTAACTTCCATCAACACTGTAAAAAAAGTCAAGCTCCTTTTTAAGGAAATTCATGAAAGCACTTTGTTTATCATTAATAAAAGTTGCTTTTACAGCATCTAAATAAGGTAGCGAATTACCAGCGCTGTCTTTCTCAAAATAGTGCTCATTTTTTAACAGCACTAGCACCTCGTCCTCTTTCCAGTATTTAAATTTAAAAGGGCCGGTACCTACGGGATGATTTCTAAAATCTTTACCATAATGTTCAACTACTTCCTTTGGAACTACCGAGCAGTATTGTGCAGTAAGCAAGTTTATAAACGCAGGAAATGGTTTAATCAATTGTATTTGAAATGTACTGTCGTTCAGTGCTTTGAAACTATTTTGGTCTTTAACTTTATCGCTAAAAATCCAACCTCCCGATGATGCCACTTTTGGATCAATCAAGCGGTTAAAGCTGTAGGCAAAATCTTCAGCAACCACTTTTCTGCCTTTTCCATTTTTAAATAAAGGGTCGTCTTGAAAGTAAACATCGTTCCGAAGCAAGAAAGTGTAGGTAAGCCCGTCCTCTGAGATTTCCCAACTTTTAGCGATGCAAGGTTTGGTGTTCAGCGCCTTATCTACTTGCACCAATCCGTTAAAAACTTGATTGATCATCCAAATGGCATTTTGGTTACGTGCAAACGCCGGATCAAGTGAAGTTAAGTTTTGATCTAAATTGATGTAAAATATTTTCTTATCGGAATTAGAGTTTGATCTGCAAGAAAAAAAGGAAATAACAAGTAAGCAATAAAATATATTGAGTGTAAAGGTTCGCATCGTAAGTGGAAATACTATTTTTGTGTACAAATTAAATAAAATAAATCAGATGTCGGTTTTAAATGAGCTTATAATTGCTGAAAACAGTGAGGAGTTACGAGAAGAATTACAGGAACGTTTGGATATTGTTGAACATAAAATAAAGTTCATTGATAAAGTGCCAGTCTGCTTTTTAGATACCGAAGGAAATCCAGATATTTCGTTAGCGTCATTTGCGGCGATGAGCGGTGCAGTACTAACTACGCAGCCTGCTGAGGCCGTGTATGTTATTTTTAGAGATAATGGAAAGGCTTTAGATGATTTAATGCGTACTGTGCCAAGTTTGCTAGATGATGCTTGGCCAGCGGTACAATTTAGCAGAGTTTGTTTGTTGGCTGATGATTATAAACTCGGTACAGCCGAGGATGCCGTAGCATTGGTTGAAGATTTGGCGGAGATGACGCATCCGGGACATTTTATATTTGGCTACGAAGGGGATAAGTGGATAAGATTTACGATATAGTGTGTGATCTATTTCAATAAGGATTTAAGTTAAGTGGGCATGAAAAAAATATACCTCGTATTATTGCTGTTAAACATTTCGATCGCTTATGCGCAAGTAGCTCCAAAACTTGACAAAGCCATTGCCGAAAAGTTATCGTTGTTGCCTTTGTCTTGCATGGATAAGGAATATCCAAACAAAACGGCGCATTCTATTAACAACGAAGTAGACGCAAAGTTGACTCCTTCTCAATTACACCCTGCTTTTTATGGTTGTTTCGATTGGCACAGTTCTGTTCACGGACATTGGATGTTGGTACATTTGTTAAAGACTTTTCCAGATATTAAAAATCGGGCTGAAATTGTAGCTAAACTGGATAAAACTTTTACAGTGGAGAACATGCAAGTGGAAGCAGAATATTTTAAAAAATACGAGCTGGCTAAGATTTTTGAACGTACCTATGGCTGGGCTTGGTTGCTAAAGTTGGACCAGGAGCTAATGCAGTTTGATGATGCTAATGCAAAGAAATGGCATGCTGCTATGCAGCCGCTAACGCAGCAAATACTGGAGTTATGGAAAGCTTATCTACCCAAACAAACTTATCCAAATCGTACAGGCGTACATGGAAATACGGCATTTGCTTTGGTGTTTGCGTTAGACTGGGCTAGGGCCAATCATGATAAGGATTTTGAAAATCAGATCATTCAAAAAGCGAAAGATTTTTATTTAGATAATGAAAAAACACCAGCTTATTTGGAGCCCGATGGTGCAGATTTCTTTTCGCCAAGTTTAGAGATCGCTGATTTGATGAGGAGAGTTTTACCAAAAGAACAATTTGCAAATTGGTTGAATAAGTTTTACGAGGAGCGCAGCATTAAAAGAATTAGCGAAATGCCAGTGGTTAGCGATTTGAGTGATTATCAAACAGTGCATTTGGTTGGTCTTTCTTTTACACGAGCTTGGTGCATGAAGGGAGTGGCACAGCAATTACCTAAAAATCATCCCTTGAAATTACGCTTTGAAACAACAGCTAATCATTTTTTATCCAATGCACTGCCGCTCATCTTTAAAGGAAACTATGGCGGTGATCATTGGCTGGCCTCATTTGCTGTTTATGCTTTAGCGAAGTAAGGGGTCAGTTGTTAGGAATTAGGGTCTAGGGATTAGGAATTAGTAGTTAGGAGTTAGGATCTAGTAATTAGTTCTGAAATTTCCAAACAACTAAACAACCAAACAACCAAACAACTAAACAACTAAACAACCATCTAATAACTTAAAAACTTTTCTATTTGCTGGTCGGTAAACTTTACGGTGTCCTCTAAATGTAGCTCGCCGTTTTCGTTAAGTTCATTTTTAATGTAGGAAATGTGGATTCTCAAAGGCATAACGTTTAAATGTAAGTAAGCACAAACACCATTAAAATGCTCTATCCCTCTAATGTTGCCGTACTTTCCTGATGAAATACCAACTAGACACGCCTTCTTATCATAAAAACTTTCAGGAAAAGCGCATGCGTCAATAAAGGTTTTAAGTACGCCTGGGTAGCTTCCATTATATTCAGGTATAACGAATAAAAACTTGCTGGTGCCGGTTACTATGTCTTGAATGTTCTGAAATGTTTCAGATTTTTTTCCGTACAAATCTTCTGCAATAAAGTTGCTAGGTAGATCCTGTAAATCAAGCAAGTTGGTTTGTAAGCCCTTTTCAGCCAGTTTGTTTTGATAATATTTAGCAATTTTTAGCGTATTGCTATTGGGCCTGTTTGTGCCAGCTATAATGGTAACCATATAAAAATTGTTGATAAGATGTGCAAAACACAGAACCAGCCACTGCGAATATTTAGTTTTAGTTCGTATCTTAGCTAATTGTTAAAAAATGCCTGTACATCGCAAAAATAGCATTTTTTAGATATTTTTAGTTTAAAATAAGGCCATTATAAGCGATGGCTTTTTTAAGGAGGATAAATGAGTAAAATTATTGCTTTAGCAAACCAAAAAGGGGGAGTTGGAAAAACTACCTCATCTATTAATTTAGCAGCTAGTTTAGCCGTTTTGGAATATAGAACGCTTTTGGTTGATGCAGACCCTCAAGCCAATTCTACCTCGGGTATCGGCTTTGATCCCAGAAACATCAAAAACAGCATCTACGAATGTATCATCAATGATGTTGAACCTACAGACGCCATTGTAAAAACTGAAACCCCAAATTTAGATTTGTTGCCTGCCCATATTGATTTGGTAGGTGCCGAAATTGAGATGATCAACTTGGCCAATCGTGAGTACAAGATGAAAACGGTTTTGGAAAAAGTGAAAGATCAATATGATTTTATCATTATCGATTGCTCACCATCTTTAGGTTTAATCACCATCAACTCGTTAACTGCGGCAGATTCTGTAATTATTCCAGTACAATGTGAATATTTTGCTTTGGAAGGATTGGGCAAATTGTTGAATACCATCAAGATTGTACAGAACAGACTTAATCCAGCATTGGAAATTGAAGGGATTTTACTAACCATGTACGATGTAAGGTTGCGCTTGTCGAACCAAGTTGTTGAAGAGGTGAAAACACACTTTCAAGATTTAGTTTTCGAAACCATTATTCAGCGTAACACCCGTTTAAGTGAGGCTCCTAGCTATGGTGTGTCGGTAATAATGCATGATGCGAACAGCAAAGGCGCAATCAATTATTTAAATTTAGCTAGAGAAATTGTGCGTAAAAACGGATTGGTGAAAGAAGAACAGGCAGAAAACACAGCAACTATTTAAGATTTATAGATGACATCTTTTCAAAGAAAAACCGGATTAGGTAAAGGATTAAGTGCGTTGTTGGACGATAACGAAACGGTTAATTCCTCAAAACCTGCCGTTGAAAATATACCAGCTACCCCACAAGTAGGTAGCATTAGCCACATCAGCGTTGCTGATATCGAAACAAACCCTTATCAACCACGTACAGAGTTTGATCAGGTAGCGTTGGACGAACTTGCCGAATCTATCAGGGTGCAAGGTTTAATCCAGCCAATTACCGTCCGCAAAAACGGAAATAAATACCAGCTTATCTCTGGTGAACGTAGGTTTAGAGCTTCTAAATTGGCAGGATTAACCGAAATTCCGGCCTATATCCGCACTGCCGATAATCAGCAGATGCTAGAAATGGCACTGATCGAAAATATTCAGCGTGAAAATTTAAATGCAATTGAGGTTGCTTTAAGTTTTCAGCAGATGATTGATGAGTGTAACCTAAAGCCCGAACAACTTGGTGAACGCGTAGGTAAAAATAGAACTACCGTTGCCAATTACTTGAGGTTGTTGAAATTGCCGCCGGTTATTCAGGCTTCTATTCGTGATAATAAAATTTCGATGGGACACGCCAGGGCGTTGATATCTGTTGATGATGTTGAAAAGCAACTTTTCATCCACCAAGAAATTATCGATAAAGGACTTTCAGTGCGTAAGGTAGAAGATATGGTAAGAGGTATTAACCATGTCCAAGTAAAAGCCCCAACTAAAACTGAAGCAGTTTCTTTCGAGTACCAAAAACTGCAAAAAGATTTAGCTTCTAAGTTTGCGACGGCGGTAAAGTTAAAAGTTAAAGACAATGGAAAAGGCGCTATCGAAATCCCTTTTGTAAATAACGAAGATCTTAATAGAATACTAGAACTTTTAGATTGGTAATGCGGGCATTTTTGCTTTCTGTTTTATGTTGTTCCGTTTTCGCTATTGCTAAAGCGCAAAATCCAGCTACGCCAATTAAACAGGATACCACGGCCAAATTAGATACCATTGCACCTGCAAAATACATTAACCAAGGCCGGATAGCAGGTAAAAAAGCGGTATATCGCTCGTTGATTTTTCCAGGTTTAGGTCAAATGTATAATTATGGTTTGGTAGTTGACGATGTAAAAGCAGGTAGAACCCAAGGTAAAAGAATTGGTCAAAAACTTTATATCATCGGTAAAATCGGAGCCATTTATGCTGGTGGAACATTGTTGGTGATGTCTTATATCGACAATAACAATAATTATAAACGCTTTTTGCGTGAGTTGCAATATCGTCAGCTCTATAAAGAACCAGATCCAGAAAATGGCTTAAGTCAATATCCGGATGTTAACGCATTAACAGTAGCTAAAAATATTTATAAGCGTAACCGCGAAATCGTAATTATATCTTTAGTTGGTTTGTATGGATTAAATGTACTTGATGCGTTTGTGACAGCTCGCTTAAAGTATTTTAATGTAGATGAGACATTATCTTTCAAAATTTCGCCGACAACGATTAGTACAGGTACAAATACGATGTACGGCTTTAATCAGGTTGCGCCGGGATTAAGGCTTACACTCAGACTCTAAATTAAACAAAAATAAAAAGCTGATATTGTAGCAGTTTTTACGTTGCAATATATTAAATAACAAACAATGAAAATAGCACTTTTAGGCTATGGCAAAATGGGGCAAATCATAGAGCGATTTGCTAGCGAAAGAGGACACGACGTTGTACTTAAAATAGGCGTTGAGAACCTCCAAGATTTTACGGTTGAAAACCTTAAAGCCGCTGATGTAGCTATTGATTTTAGCGCTCCAGATGCAGCAGTTGATAATATCGTTAAGTGTTTCGAAGCCAAAGTTCCAGTTGTAGTTGGTACCACGGGTTGGTATGGAGAACTTCAGCGTATAAAAAATGATTGCGCCGCCGGTAACAATACCTTACTTTATGGCTCTAACTTTAGTATTGGAGTTAACATCTTTTTCCATTTGAATAAAGTTTTAGCAAAGCTGATGAACAACTACCCAGCTTACGATGTACAAGTAGAAGAGATACACCATACACAAAAGTTGGATGCACCAAGTGGCACCGCCATGACGATCGCCGAAGGGATCATCGAACAATTGGATGGTAAAACGGAGTGGGTAAATGAATTAGAAGGTGCTACAATGCCCGAGAAATTAAAGACCAATCAGTTATTGATTGAATCTCTACGCATTGAAAATGTACCGGGAACGCATACGGTAGTTTACAGCTCCGAGGTTGATGACATAGAGATTAAACACACTGCGCACAGTAGGGCAGGATTTGCCTTAGGAGCGGTGGTAGCTGCAGAGTGGCTACAAGATAAAAAAGGTTTTTACAGCATAGCTGATATATTTAATTTTAAAGATTAATAATGAACTGGAAATTCTGGCAAAGAAGAAAGGATTCTGATAAGCCTAAAAAGAAAAAAACTAAAACTAGAGAATGGGTTGATGCCATCGTTTTTGCCGTAGTGGCTGCAACCATCATCCGAGTATTTTTTATCGAGGCTTACACTATTCCTTCGGGTTCAATGGAGCGCTCACTTTTGGTAGGCGACTTCCTTTTTGTAAGCAAAGTTAATTACGGTGCTCGTGTACCAATGACACCTGTTGCATTTCCTTTTGCTCACCACACCATGCCATTCATCAACACTAAAGCTTATTGGGATGGTGTACAGTGGAAATACAGAAGGTTGCCAGGATTGCAGGAAATTAAACGTAACGATGTAGTAGTTTTTAACTTTCCAGAAGGTGACACGGTAGTATTAGAGCGTCAAGATGACAATTACTATCAAATGCAGTTGCGTGGCGAAACCCGTCAATCAATTTGGTCTGGATTTTCGGTAACTAGTCGCCCGGTGGATAAACGTGAAAACTTCATTAAGCGTTGTATAGCGATAGCTGGCGATACGGTAAGTATGAAAAATGGTTTGGCTATTGTAAATGGAAAACCATCTCCTTTAGTTGGTACTGGTGGGTTTGTTTATACGGTCGAATTCAACACTTCAGAAGTGAACTTTAAACTGTTTGAAGATATGGGATTTCGTATTGGAGCTACCGCACTACCAACCATTTTCAGGTTTGAAGGTACACCCGACTTGATCAATGAACTGAAAAAATCGCCTTTTGTGAAGTCGGTTAAAGAAGAATTGAGTCCTGAGGGAGAATATGATCCTTTGATTTTCCCTCATGATAAAAATAGGGCTTGGAATTTAGATAATTATGGCCCAATCATCGTACCTAAAAAAGGTTGGACAGTGGCTTTGGATAGTGTAAATATGCCGCTTTACGAAAGAAGCATTCGTATTTATGAAGGTAATAAGCTTGAAAAAGTTGGAAATGATTGGATATTGAACGGTAAGAAAGCTACCAATTATACATTTAAAATGAATTATTATTGGATGATGGGAGACAACCGACATTCATCTGCGGATTCACGTTATTGGGGTTTTGTACCGGAAGATCATGTGGTAGGCAAAGCCTTATTTATTTGGTTAAGTGTAGACGGCGAAGCCAAACTACTGAATAAAATTAGATGGAGCCGAATTTTTAAAGGTATCCATTAAAAGATATTAAGTCGGCTAATCTCACGAAGTTTCCGAAGCTTCGTAAGTTTCCAAAAAAGCATCACCTTTAAAGTGGTGCTTTTTTCGTTTGATGCTTATGTAATTTTGCCCATAGTTGCATCATGTGGTTACCAACTTAATCAACATGAATAGAAAAATACTTTTGGCATTACTTGTTTTACTAAGTTTTAGGGCTATTGCGCAGGAACCACAATTAAATGTGAGTTCAAAAATCACGAACGTTACTGTTTTTATGCAAGGTGCACAGGTACAGCGCCAATCTGATCAGATAGATTTACCGCAGGGAGTAAGTCTTTTGGTTTTCTCCGGTTTAGCTTCAAGTATCGAAACGCAAAGTTTGCAAGCTAAAGGCGAAGGCAATTTCACTATCCTTTCGGTAGGTAAACAAAGTAATTTCTTGCTGGAGAAGAAAAAATCTGAGCAGAAGGCTGCCTTGCAAAATAAGGTAGAAGAATTTGCAGATAAAATCACAAAGCTTAATAACGAGTTAGCAGTTTATAAAGCAGAAGAAGAAATGCTGATGAAAAACCAAAAAGTAACTGGTGATTATGTGACTTATGATTTGGTGAAATTGAAAGCTGCATTGGATTTTCAAAAACAACGATTAACCGACACCAAGAATAAACAAACCGCATTGGCCAAAGAGATAGATGACTTGAGAAAGGAGATGAGTAAATTGGCTATGCAAGCGGCAGAGGTGGATGGTAAGCCTATTGGAAATTCTAGTGATGTCATCGTGAAAGTATCGGCCAAAGTGGCTACAAAAGGCAAATTTATGCTCAGCTATTTGGTTAAAAATGCCAATTGGTATCCAAGTTATGATATCAGAGCTATAGATGTAGCTAGTCCAATTCAGCTGGTTTATAAAGCAAATGTAAGTCAAAATTCAGGTGAGGATTGGAAAGGAGTAAAACTAACGCTTTCGTCCGGAAATCCATCTAACAATAATGAGAAGCCAACTTTACCTACTTACTCTTTGGGTTATTTAAGTGCTGGATATGCGTTCTTTAATCCGGTAACAGCAACCGCTAATGTCGTTAGAGGGAGGACAGTAGATGCAAGTGATAATTCGCCACTGGCAGGTGTATCGGTTAGGGTTAAAAATTCATCAATAGGTACCGCAACAGATGGTGAAGGTAATTATAGCATACAACTGCCGGCTGGAAACAATCGGCTGGAGTTTTTTTACGTGGGGTATGACCGTCAAGAGCTTACAGCCTACTCTGGACAATTGAATGTTAGGCTTAATCCAAGTGCGAACACGTTGAATGAAGTGGTTGTGGCCGGTTACAAATCAAAAGAAAATTTAACGAGTGCGCTTGAAGGTAAAGTTGCTGGCACTAATGTCAAAATTAGAGGTGCCAGTTCTATATCTTCCGTTCCCTTGGAAGTAAAAAGTATGGAGAAACCTACTAATGTTACTTTTGAGATTAAAACGGCCTATACTATTTTAAGTGATGGAAAATACGCTGCGGTAGACATAGGCAATTATGATTTTAAAGCTGATTACGAATATTATGCTATCCCCAAAGTAACTCCAGATGCTTTTTTGACCGCTAAAATTACCGAGTTAAATGAAGTTAATTTGATTAGCGGCGAAGCAAGTATTTTCTTTGAAGGTACTTATTTAGGGAAATCGTTATTGGATGTTCAAAATGCAGATACGCTTACGATTTCCTTGGGTGTAGATAAGAATGTATCTATTAAAAGGGAAAAGCAGAAAGGTTTTACGGAAAGACAGTTTATTGGTTCGTCGCAAAAAGATACCAGACATTTTGTAATTGACGTAAAGAATAAGAAAAGTCAGGCAATTAATATTACCATTGAAGATCAAGTTCCGGTTTCAACAAATAGTGATATTACTGTTGAAAGGCAAGAAATTTCCAAAGCAAAGCTTGATGAAACCAGTGGGAAACTTACTTGGCAGCTTGTGCTACAGCCAAATGAATAAAAGAAACTTGATTTGAAATATCAGGTGAAATATCCTAAAAACAGACCGATCAATATTGAATAATTCGAGTGTAGGCTATGCTGAGAAAAGAATCAAAATGACTGCTTACAGCAATAAAAATTTGTAGACTGATGAATTTGAGACTTACGAAGTTTTTAAAACTTCGTAAGTCTTTTTATTAACTGATCATTGGTTTGTATTTGCTCCAATTATCAGCAATGATCCATATATTGATAAGGAATAACACGGCTGCCATAATTATACCCTCTGGTGCCACGGCAATATGATGAAGTAATATGCCCGCCATTATTGGAAAAACGACAACCGCACCTAAGGCACGTGTTTTTGGAATGGCGAAAAGGATGCCGCCAATAATTTCCATAGTTGCTAATAGTGGCATTAACCAAGGAATGGTCATCATTGCTGTCATTACTTTAAGCTGATCGGCCGGTAATTCGGGCACTGGAATGTAGTTGAAAAATTTGTTTAGTCCGCCGTTAATAAACATTAGCCCGAAAAGGACACAAATAATGGTTTTTACGATTTTCATACACTTTTAGTTTTTTGATTTACTTAAAGTTACGTAAAAGCTTTTTTAAAATGCAGTAACTTTATTTGAGCAGCTTTTTTACAGGTTTTTGTTCATTAAACCTGATTGTAACGAAAATCCTTTTTGTTTTTCTTGTCATCCTGATCCCGAAGTTTCGGGAGAAGGATCTGTTTAGTTTATGCATCTCATAAACAGATTCCTCCTAAGGTAGGAATGACAAGAACCCAAAAACAAAAAGATTGAAGTGTAAAGCAGGGCTAAATTACCCGAAGAACTGCTATTTTTGCTTTTCGAAAAAACAAACAAACATTAGCCCCCGTGGCATCCTATTTAAGACATCAGAAAAAAATATTAAAAAAAATAAAAAGGCTTGCAACCTTTGGGTAGAAATGATCATCTACCCAATACAAGCAGACAAATGAAGGTGGCAAAAACATATACGTTAAACGAACTGATGGAAGGCTGTAAGGCCGGCAACAGGCAGATGCAGGAGATGCTTTACAGGCAAACCGCATCTAAAATGTTGGCCGTGTGTATGAGATATGCCAAAGACAGAATGGAAGCCGAAGATGTATTGCAAATGGGTTATGTAAAGATTTTTCAGAAGGTGAAGGAGTTTAAGGGCGAGGGATCTTTTGAAGGATGGATACGACGCATTATGGTGAATACTGCTATTGAAAGCTACAGAAAAAACCTGCGCACACTCAATGTAGTGCCTATTGAGGATGCTTATGAGCAGCCATCGAGTGGTTTTGATTTTAGTAGCTTGGGTATGCAGGATTTAATGAAAGTGATACAGAAATTGGCGGATGGATACCGAATGGTATTTAACATGTACGTGATTGAGGGATATTCGCACAAAGAAATTGCCGATACATTAGGAATTACGGAGGGAGCGAGCAAATCGCAACTTTCAAGAGCAAGAGCTATTTTACAACAGGAAATTATAAAATTGGAGGGCTTTGGTTATGCAACACATGCCGGATAAGGAATTTGATAAATTGTTCCATGACAAATTTATGGATGCAGAGATTGAACCATCTGCAGACTTATGGGGCAATATTGCCGATAAGTTAGAACCCAAGAAAAAACGTGGCTTCCCGATGATGTGGGTGGCGGCTGCTAGTGTGGCGGTAGTGGCATCGGTAATGTTATTTACACAAAGTGATGATAAAATTTTGTTGAGGCCTAATGCTACTGCGGTGGCTTCTGTAAGTAATGAAAGTAATGCTATTGCTGCACCGGTAAGTACAGTAGTAAGTACGCAAGATGAAGTAGTTGCCAAGGAGACTACAGCGCCAAGTGCTACAAAGTATGTACAAGCGGTTAAACGTTCTGTTGCTCCTGTTGAGGCAGTTAATGCCGACGAACAAAAAAATATTTTTGCAAGCGTGCAACCATCTGAAACGAATGATCATCTAGATATTAAAGACGGTATCAAAAGGGGAGAGGTTAAGCCTTTGGAGGTGATTAAACAAGAGAAGGTAATAACAGAAACACAAACCAACCGAATGATAGCGGCAGTTCCGATGAAAGATGAAAATACGGAATACATTGATCCTGTAGAGGACACTGATAATAAAAAAGGAATACGCAACGTGGGAGATTTGGTGAATTACGTGGTAGACAAAGTTGATAAAAGAGAGAAGAAACTTATCAAGTTTAATACAGATGATGATGACAACTCATCGATTATTGGATTGAATATTGGGTTTTTGAAATTGAATAAAAAAAATAATAAATAAGAACGGGATTCTTGGTTTTGCAAGATTGATGAGATTTAACCTTGCGACCTTGTAACCTTCCAACTTTACAACAACATTAAACACACACACAAATGAAACATCTAATTTTAAAAGCAGTATTGGTAAGTGGACTTACTTTTCTGGCAGCAGGTAGTTTAAAAGCGCAAGATGAGAATGTAAAAGATTCGGTAAAACGTAAAAAATTTGAAATTAACTATGGTGTTGGAATTACCATTGGTGAGAAAAAAGATAGCACTGGAAAAGTTGATCAAAACAAGGGACGTTTTGTAGGTGGCATTACCTTTACCCGCTTAGATATTGGTTTTACCAAATTGGTAGATAACGGTAGCTTTACTTTATCGCCTGCTAACAACTTCTTAGACTACAAGCCTTGGAAAACCAGTACTGTATCATTTGATCTTTTACAATTTGGCTACAGGTTTAACAACTATTTTAAAGTTTATTTAGCCGGCGGTTTTGATTGGACACTTATCCGTTTGGACCAAAACATTACCATTAGAAAAAATGCTCCAGCTTTGGAATATGATCTGATTACCGATGCTACTTTTAGCAAAAACCGTTTCTCTGCAAGTTATGTACATTTCCCATTAAACTTTGAATTAAGAACTAAAGAGAACAGCCACGGTAAACGTTTCAGGTTTGTATTTGGCCCGGAAGTAGCGTTTTTACTTGACGGAAAAGTGAAACAAATCAGTGAAAAATATGGTAAGGTTAAAGTAAATGATGATTATCACTTCACTGCTTTCCGTTATGGCGGTACAGTAAGAGTTGGTTACGGAGGTATCGGATTATTCGCTAAGTACTCAGCTAATGATTTGTTTGATACACCAGCGCAAAAAGGTTTGAAAGCAATGTCGTTTGGTTTAACTTTTGGATTGAATTAAATAAGGCGGGAAGTCCGCAAGTCAGAGAAGTTGGGAAGGTAGGGAGTCTGATAGATCTGAAATGTAATTGATTTAATACCAATGAACCAATAAACTATTACACACACAAATAAAACTAATCCTGTTTCTGTAAGAGAGGCAGGATTTTTTGTTAGTCCGAAAGTTGGAAAAGTTTTTTTGATTGTCCGTTATTAGGCATAACCTGCATTTTGTAATTCTTTAAATTTTCAAGAATCTATCCCCATAGTCGCCAAGTATAGATTCCTCCTAACGTCGGAATGACAAAACGTTTAAAAAATAGGCTCATTAGAACTTACGGACATTCAAAAAGTTTTTAGTCTGCAAGCTCAAATACAAAGGTTTTATATAAAGCCTAAATTAACTTTCCCATCTTGCAGACTTCCTGACTTTCCGACTTCCAAACTCCCGGACTTTCTTTATCTTTATGCCGTGAGCGAACAAATTTTAAGCATACAGCATTTAACAAAGCAACATCAAGCAGAGCAATTATCTGGGATTTCAGATGTCAGTTTTGAAATTAACACGGGTGAAATTGTAGCAATTATTGGCGAAAGTGGGAGTGGCAAATCGACCCTGCTCAAATGTATTTACGGTTTGTTGAAAGTAGATGAGGGCGAAGTAATTTTCAATGGCAAGCGTGTGAAAGGTCCAGATGAACAATTGATCCCTGGACATGCGGAAATGAAAATGGTAACCCAGGATTTCTCGCTCAATATCTATGCAAAGGTTTACGACAACATTGCCTCGCAGCTTTCAAATACCAATGTTGCTTTAAAGCAGCAAAAAACTATGGAGGTAATGGAACACCTTCGAATTACTGCACTTAAAGACAAAAAAATTATAGCGTTAAGTGGTGGCGAACAACAACGTGTAGCCATTGCAAAAGCACTAGTTAGCGATACAAAAGTTTTGTTGCTGGATGAACCGTTTTCTCAAGTAGATGCTATTTTGAAAAACCAGTTGAGAGCCGATATTAAACAGTTGTCAAAAGATACCGGATTGACCATTATTATGGTTTCTCACGATGCAACCGATGGTTTGTTTATGGCTGATCGGTTGGTGATGTTAAAGGAGGGAAAGTTGCTACAACAAGGTAAACCAAGAGAAGTTTATAATCATCCAAATAGCACTTATACTGCAAAAATGTTGGGTAATGCAGTAGTGCTTTCTAAAAAAGAAGCTCAAGCTTTAGAACTAAAAGTAAGTGGCAAGCAGGTATGTTTTTACCCTGAATGGGTGGAGCTGAAAGCGGGCTGGTCGGCGAAGAAATTTAACGTACGCGATATTTATTACAAAGGTTTTTACGACGAATTGCTCTTAGAAAGAAATGGGGTGTACATTAGAGCCTTGCAGCTCAATAGTGGTGAGCACAAAAAAAACGACCAAGTGTATGTGAACATTGGCCGTTTTTTAGAGTATTAAATTCAAAATTAATTAGGTTCGTATTCCGAAGGAACCACCACCACTTTAACTAGTATATTGTAGTTTGGTGCAACACTATTGGCCAAGTTGTTTGTGTCCTGTACATCAAAAGCAATTCCACCATTGAAAAGTTCGTAGCTGTAAGCGCTATAATTAAATGTGTATGGTAGTTGAATAAAGCTACTCGGTGTAACCGGGTGCTCGAAGTAAACCATCACACCTTCATCCTCTAGCGTTATATTGTCAAATTTTTTATTTAGCCAAGTTGCAGTATAACTACCATTAGCGTTTCTTTTCCAATCTGAGGTTCTGATCTCGTAATTATAAGTTTTCGCCTTTAATTCTTGTGTAATGTAAGTGTCTTTCTTGCATGATACCAGACCTAGTGTGGCAACGCAAAGTAGGAGTAAGGTTAGCTTTTTCATTGTTTGCTGTTTAAGGTTTAGAAACTCCTAGGTTTGCACTTTGGATATTTCAATTCAATTTCATTTGTGTGTTATTTAACATATATTAAAATCATGCCAAAAAAATGTCAAGTTGAACCATTAAGCTAAAAAATCGTAAACAAAAGAAAGAGAGTTTTGTTTAATGCGATTTAACGTGGTTTTTTAAAGGCCTGTAACAAAAAAATACATCAATAAATTTTTCCTATTAACACGTTGTGCTTTGAAAATGGATAGTTTTTTGGAAACTAAATTTTGCTATTAAATAAAATAGGAGACAACTTCTTGGCTCCTATTCAGATGGTATAATTATGGAAAGGTTTCTTTTATCTACTCGTCATTGCGAGGCTCGAAGCAATCCTAAGAGTATCGCTATATAAAAACAAAACTAACGCTTTAAGATTGCTTCGTCGTTCCTCCTCGCAATGACGACTTAACGCCTAAACCAAATACTCAAACAACGTTGCGTCTTGATTTAGTTCAATGACATCAAACTTAAAGTCTTTCATGCGTTGCAATAAACTAGGATAATCATTCTTGTTCATCAATTCTATACCTACCAAAGCAGGGCCGTTTTCACGGTTTGTTTTTTTGATGAATTCGAAACGGGTAATATCATCTTGAGGGCCCAAAACTTCATTCACGAAAAGTTTTAAGGCTCCTGGTCGCTGCGGAAAGCGTACAATGAAATAATGCTTTAAGCCTTCAAACAACAAAGATTTCTCCTTGATTTCTTGCATACGCTCGATATCGTTATTGCCACCACTAACCACGCACACAACGGTTTTGCCAACAATTTGATCTTTTACCTGCTCTAATGCCGCTACAGATAAAGCTCCGGCGGGCTCAACCACAATGGCATCTTCATTATATAATTTTAAGATGGTGGTGCAAATTTGTCCTTCCGGAATTAAATAAGTAGAGTTCAATAAATCGCTGCAGTATTTGTAGGTAATCCAGCCCATGCGTTTTACTGCGGCTCCATCAACAAATCGTTCGATATTTTCTACCGTTACCGGTCCGCCGTGTTTAATAGCTTCGGTTAAGGATGGAGCGCCCATCGGTTCTACACCAAAAACTTTTACGCCAGGCTTTACCGTTTGCAAATAAGCAGTAACACCCGATGCTAGTCCACCGCCACCAACTGGAACTACTATCGCATCCAAATCTGGCAAGTCTTGGTAAACTTCCATCATCACCGTAGCTTGGCCTTCAATTACTTTTTCATCATCAAATGGAGGAATAAAAGTCGCTGATTTCGCTTCGCAATAAGCCAAAGCTTCTTTTAAACAATCGTCAAAAGTGTCGCCAACAAGTACTACTTCAATGTGATCGCCGCCAAACATATTTACCTGGGTAATTTTCTGTTTAGGTGTAATTTCGGGCATGAAGATGACGCCTTTTATACCAAGTTTTTTGCACGAATAAGCCACACCCTGCGCATGGTTCCCAGCGCTAGCGCAAACCACACCATTTTGGAGTTGGTCGGCAGTTAATCCGCTAATTTTGTTATAAGCGCCTCGTAATTTATAAGAACGTACAATTTGTAAATCCTCTCGCTTCAAATAAATGTTGGCATTGTACTTTAAAGAAAGGCCTGCGTTAAATTCCAAAGGTGTTCTTTTCACCACGCCTTGTAGCGTTTCAAAGGCCTTTTCGAAGTCGAAAGTATATGCTGTTGTTGTTTCCATTTTCTAAATCCGCCAGTTGGCGAAGCTTTAATTTTATTTTTGAAAAGCAATTCCGGCTTTTCATCGGTTACGATAGTCGTGCTTGTCCCGAATTAACTTCGAGGCTATCTGTTGCAAGTTTTTTCGCTCTGTCATCCTGAGCTTGTCGAAGGATTTTCATCGCTTACAGATGCTTCGATAAACTCAGCATGACACAAAACGGATATTTCTGCTAAAAAAACTTTTCACTACTATTAGGTTTAGTTAACTTAAAGCAGTGTTTCTATTCCAAATTTGACTCTCTCGCTTTAAGATTGCTTCGTCGTTCCTCCTCGCAATGACGACATAGGAACGACAAGGCAAGAATAACGATGAGAAGAAACTAACTCAACTTTGGTGCTAAATGAACCGTAACTAGCTCATTTAAATCACTGTCTTCAATCCCTTGTTTTTTATCCGCTAGATTTAAGAAAGCAGTATATACTACACCCAATTGCTCCTTATCTAATTGATGCCCAAGTCTATCTAAGTGATGCTTCAATGCATGTCGGCCGCTTCTCGCTGTCAAAACAATAGTAGCGTCAGGAAAACCTACATCCTCTGGTCTAATTATTTCGTAGTTTTCACGATTTTTTAAGAAGCCATCTTGATGTATACCAGAGCTGTGCGCAAAAGCGTTTGCTCCCACAATAGCTTTATTTGGTTGTACGGGCATATTCATCAGGCTACGTACTTGATGACTGATTTCATAAAAGCCCTGTGTATTGATGTTGGTATTCAATCCCAAGGTTTTATGCGTTTTTAAAATCATTACCACCTCTTCCATGGAAGTATTACCAGCACGTTCACCAATGCCATTTACGGTACACTCCACTTGGCGAGCGCCATTTTGTAAGCCAGCGATAGAGTTGGCCGTAGCCAAGCCTAAATCGTTGTGGCAGTGGCAAGAGATGATCGCTTTATCAATGTTTTTTACGTTTTCCTTTAGGTAAAGAATTTTAGATCCGTATTGATCAGGCAAGCAATAGCCATTAGTATCTGGAATATTTACCACGGTAGCACCAGCAGCAATCACAGCCTCAATCATTTTAGCTAAATATTCAATATCGGCACGTCCAGCATCTTCTGCATAAAATTCCACGTCCTCCACGTATTTTTTGGCATATTTTACCGCTTCAATAGCACGTTCTAAAATTTCTTCCCTAGTGCTGTTGAATTTAGTTTTGATATGCATATCCGAAGCACCTATACCAGTGTGTATACGAGGCCTTTTAGCATAACGTAGCGCATCTGCAGCAACGTCGATATCATTTTTGTTTGCTCTTGTTAAAGCACAAATGATTGGGTCGTTCACCGCTTTGGAGAGTTCTATCACGCTATTGAAATCGCCGGGGCTAGAAACAGGAAAACCAGCTTCAATTACATCTACGCCTAGCAGTTCCAACGATTTTGCAATTTCAATTTTTTGAGGTGTGCTCAACTGGCAACCTGGCACCTGCTCGCCATCACGCAAGGTGGTGTCAAAAATATGTACTCTGTTTGGATCGTGTAACATAATATTTCAATTAAAAAGTAAAAATTCAAAAGGCAAATGCCTGTTTATTGTTTACTCTAGGTTTGCTTATTTTTTTTACTTTATTAAACTAATTACTTTTTCTCCCATTTCTTTTGTTCCCAAAATTTTGTCGCTAGCGGTATTTTGGTCGGCAATATCACCAGTTCTCCAACCCTGTTTTAAGGTTTTATCTACTGCATCAGTAAGTGTCTTAGCTTCTTGTTTTAGTCCGAAACTAATTTCGAGCATTAGCGCAGCAGATAGGATAGAAGCCAGTGGGTTTGCTAAATTTTTTCCAGCAATATCGTGTGCTGAACCGTGGATAGGTTCATAAAAGCCGACGCCATCACCTACAGATGCAGAAGCCAACATCCCCATTGATCCTGCAATTTGCGAAGCTTCATCGGTAAGGATATCTCCAAAAAGATTAGCGGTTAATACCACATCAAATTTCTTAGGATTTTTAATTAATTGCATCGCCGCATTGTCGATAAACATGTGTTCTGTTTCAACATCAGGGTATTGTTTAGCAATTTCTTGTACGGTTTCACGCCATAAACGTGAGCTTTCCAACACGTTTGCTTTGTCTACCGAACACAGTCGTTTACTACGTTGTTGCGCCGCTTGGTAAGCTTTGTGCGCAATGCGCTCCACTTCATATTTGTGATAAATCATCAAATCTGAGGCGGTATTTCTATCTTCTGAACGTTTTTTCTCACCGAAGTAAACATCGCCCGTTAATTCTCTGAAGAATAAAATATCAGTGCCTTTTAAAATATGCGCTTTAATGCTGGATGCTTCTAACAACTCATCGAATAATAAGATTGGACGAAGGTTTGCATAAAGGCCTAATTCTTTCCTGATTTTTAACAAACCCTGCTCCGGACGTACTTTAAGAGAAGGATCGTTATCATACATGGCATGACCAATAGCGCCAAATAAAATCGCATCGCTTTTGCGAGCTTTTTCTAGTGTTTCATCAGGTAACGGGTTGCCAGTAACTTCAATGGCGGCATGTCCCATTAACGCTTCATCAAAAGTGAAATCGTGACCAAAGTTTTTAGCGATTTGTTCTAAGGCAGCTTTTCCCCACTGAGTTACTTCTTGTCCGATGCCATCGCCAGGTATTACTAAAATGTGTTTTTTCATTATATGCATTTCTTTTCGTGGTGATAATACTCCAAATTCAGATGAGATTGCTTTGTCGTTCCTCCTCGCAATGACGACAATAGTTACGTCATTGCGAGGCACGAAGCAATCTCTAGAGCTTCATGTAATTCCGAGTTTTAAATCACGCTTTCTAATTCTTCAATGTTCGTTTTCTTATTATAAATATTGTTTCCAATCACTTCGCCTTTGCTCAGTAATAATTGATGCGTTAAGTTTCTAGGTAGCTGATCATCGCTGTGTGATACATAGATCAAGGTTCTATTAGTAGTGCATAAACCATCAATTAAGTTGTTAAACTGAAGGGTTTGGTGCGCATCTAGACCTTGGCAAGGCTCATCCAAAACCAACAATTCTGGGTTCTTAATTATTGTTCTCGCTAATAAAACTAAGCGTTGTTTGCCAAGAGGTAACTGTGAAAGCAAATCGTTTTTATTCGTTGTTAGGCCAAAGTATTCAATTAATTCATCAACCTGTGTGCGTTTATGCCATCCAATTTCTTTGAACAAACCAATGCTGTCGAAAAATCCAGAAGCGATACTTTGCCAAACGCTAGCATTAAAATCAAAATACCAATGTAGCTCTGGAGAAATTAAACCAATATGTTCCTTGATGTCCCAAATGCTTTCTCCCGAGCCACGTTTATTACCAAAAAGATAAATTTCATTGGCATAAGCTTGCGGATGGTCGCCGTTGACTAAACTTAGCAACGTTGATTTTCCCGAGCCATTGTGACCTTGCAATAGCCACTTTTCACCTGCTTTAATTTCCCAATTTACTTTCTTAAGTACCTGCTTTTCGCCGTAGCTGATGTTAACATCAACCATTTTAACTAGAACTTTGCTACTCGATGGTGGCGCTTCATGTAAAAATTCAGGAATGTTCCTTTCTTCGATGCCAATCGCATTTTTGGTGCAGAAAGTGAAATGCTCCACCAATTTTCCGCTAACGATTTCGCCAAACCTGTTGATACAAGCTGGAATTTCGTTTTCATTGCTCACCAAAATGATTTGTGTACCATCGTTTGTGGCTTCATCTAATAAGTTGTTAAGATTCTGACGAGATTGGATATCCAAACCTGTGTAAGGCTGATCTAACAATAAAAGCTGCGGTTTTAACCATAGCGCTTTTACCAATTGCAATTTTTTATGTTCGCCGCTTGATAACTCGATGAGTTGGGCGTTTCGAAGACTATCGAAACCCAATGCCTTTAAAATTGGATTTACTTGATCTATTGAAAGATGGTTTTCTTTAGCGTAATGCGCTAATTCGGCATTAACGGTTAAGGTGTTTTGTACTTGTTGTACGTTGTAGCGCTGCTGATAATAGAAATTGGCAACACCTTCTTTGTTTTTGAACTGATACCACTGCGCAATGTATTGGCAGAAGGGTTTGGTATCGTACTGTTCATCAAAGCTGACGACGACTTCGTTGCTGCTCTTTTCAACAACGGCTATTGCTTTCAATAGTGACGTTTTACCACTTCCACTAACACCGGATAAAAGCCAGTTTTCACCCTTTTGAATAGTCCATTCCAAATCCATTAACACGGTTTTATTGCCGTATTTTAGATTGAAGTTGGATATTTGGACCATTGGTTTACTCATTGTTTATCACTTTGTTTGGAGAGCCTTTCTAACAGACCCTGAAATAAATTCAGGGTGACGCTAGGTGGCTCGTCATGCTGAATTTATTTTACTGCGTAGCTTTCCGCTCTGCTACAGGTCAGCATCAGCTTTTCTTTGGTTTGTTTTAGTCGTTAATAAAATTTAATGACTTTATTTTTCTCAAATTCTTCGATCAAATCAGTTTGGCTGCGAACGAAGTCGATATCATCGTAACCGTTAATCAGACAAGATTTTTTATAAGGATTGATTTCGAAGCTCTCAGCCTTTCCAGTAGCGTCAATCGTTACGGTTTGTTCTTCTAGATTTACGGTCAGGGTAGAAGTAGCGTCTTTAGCTACTTGCGTAAAAATATCTGCTAAAAAAGCATCAGTTACTTGTATAGGGAGCAAGCCGTTGTTTAGGGCATTACCTTTGAAAATATCAGCAAAAAAGCTGCTAATTACTACGTCAAAACCTGCATCTTGTATAGCCCAGGCCGCATGCTCACGGCTACTGCCACAACCAAAGTTTTTACCTGCTACCAAGATCTTTCCGCTGTAAGTTGGGTCGTTCAATACGAAATCTGCCTTGGGTGTATTGTCAGTATTGTAACGCCAATCGCGGAACAAGTTTTCACCAAAGCCTTCACGGGTAGTGGCTTTTAAAAACCTAGCCGGGATGATTTGGTCGGTGTCTATATTCTCAATCGATAAAGGCACTACCGATGAGCTTAATGTTTCAAATTTTTTCATTTTAATTAGTATCAAGTGGCGAGTATCAAGTATCAAGACTTATTTTCGCCTATTCCTTTACTTTGTGCTTTAGTCTATCAGTCTTCCGGATTTTATCTTTTCAAAGCTTTTATTCTCAGTCTTTTATAATCTGCAATCCAATCTCCGTTTTCAAAATGGGTTGGCTTTAGGATGTTTACCGCTAAAGCTGTTACCGCATTAGTTTCTTCTTCATTTAGGTTTACAAAGGCATGTTGAGCAAATTGATTGATCCATTTTAACATGCCGTCTTCCCCCATTAATTTGGTAGGTCTGTCGAATAACCACATTTGTTCTGTCTCAAAGCCGCTTGATTCCAATAAATTAGCATAATGCGCAATTGAAGGAAAGAACCAAAAGCTAGAAATCACTTTGTGTTCTAAACCTAATTCCCTTGCCGCTTGATCAATGGCATCCGTAATGGATTTTACATTACCTTTTCCTCCAAACTCAGCTACTAGTCGGCCGCCATGTTTTAAACTTTTATAGATGCCCCGCAATAGCCCTCTTTGGTTTTCAATCCAATGGAAAGTTGCATTGCTAAATACCGCATCAAATTCACGGTTGTAATCTAAAGCGGCTGCATCTTTTTGCTCAAAGTAAATAGTCGGGTAGCTTTGCTTTGCTAATTCAATCATGTCAGCCGATGCATCAACTCCTAAAACTTCGGCTCCAGCTTCTTGAATTTTAGCAGCTAAATCACCAGTTCCGCAACCTACATCCAAAATGTTTTCACCTGCTTTGGCAGCGAGCCATTGCAGTACATCAGCTCCGTAATCAGATACGAAACGATGTTGTTCGTTGTACAGTTTACTGTCCCAATTTATTTCTGGCATAATGCTAGTTTTTTAGTTGTTTCGTTGGTTGGTTGTTTCGCCATTGCGAGGGATGAAGCAATCTTGCAACGTTAATTAAACCTACTCGCTTTAAGATTGCTTCGTCGTTTCTCCTCGTAATGAATACCGTTCTTAAACCTTTCACTCGTCGGTTAGTATTTCGTTTGTTAGGGTTAGATATCGACGTTTTGACCGACCCCTAATACCTGACCCCTAATCACTAAACCTCCAACAACTCCCTTACATCCGTAATTTTACCAGTCACAGCAGCAGCAGCAGCCGTCAGTGGACTAGCCAGCATCGTTCTAGCATTTGGTCCTTGGCGGCCTTCAAAGTTCCTGTTCGAGGTAGAAACGCAATATTTTCCGGCAGGAATTTTATCCTCATTCATCCCTAAACAAGCCGAGCAACCTGGTTCACGTAATTGGAAACCCGACGCTTCAAATACCTTGTCTAAACCTTCAGCGATAGCTTGAGCTTCCACTTGCTTAGACCCTGGAACAATCCAAACTTCAACGTTATCTGCTTTCTGTTTGCCTTTCACAAACTCGGCAACTGCACGTAAATCTTCGATACGAGAATTGGTACAACTGCCGATGAAAACGTAATCTACAGGTTTGCCCAATAAACTTTCATCGTCGGCAAAGCCCATATAATCCAACGCTTTTTTGTAAGATACTTGCTCTGTTTCTGGTTGAGCAGCAGTTGATGGAATATGCTCGGCGATACCAATGCCCATTCCAGGGTTAGTACCATAGGTGATCATTGGTGCAATATCAGCAGCATCGTAAGTTAACACTGCATCAAACTGAGCATCATCATCACTGTATAACGTTTTCCAATAGGCTAGTGCTTTGTCCCATTCTTCACCCTGTGGAGCAAATTTTCTACCTTTTACATAATCGAAAGTAGTTTGATCAGGGGCAATTAAACCGCCACGGGCGCCCATTTCAATGCTCATGTTGCAGACAGTCATACGTGCTTCCATACTTAACGAGCGGATAGCCGAACCTGCAAACTCCACGAAATAACCCGTACCACCAGCCGCAGAAATTTTAGAGATGATGTAAAGGATGATGTCTTTTGCACCAACGCCTTTTTTCAACTCGCCATTCACCTCAATTTTCATGGTTTTAGGTTTAGATTGTTGCAAACATTGCGTTGCAAATACCTGTTCCACTTGCGAAGTACCGATACCAAACGCAATAGCACCAAAAGCGCCGTGTGTTGAGGTATGGCTGTCGCCGCACACCATGGTTTTTCCCGGTAAGGTAATACCCAACTCAGGACCAATGACGTGTACAATGCCTTGGAACGGATGCCCCAAACCATAAAGTTCCACACCAAATTCAGCACAGTTTTTAGTCAACATATCTACCTGATACCTAGAAAGCTCTTCCTTGATCGGTAAATGTTGGTCTAATGTAGGCACGTTATGGTCGGCAGTAGCTACCGTTTGTTTCGGACGAAAAAGTCCGATGCCACGTTTTCTCAAGCCATCAAAAGCCTGAGGCGAAGTAACCTCGTGAATTAAATGCGTATCAATGTACAAAATATCAGGAAAGCCCTCTTCGCGTTTTACAACGTGAGCATCCCATATTTTTTCTACTAATGTTTTCGCCATCTTTTTATAAATTTTATAGTTAGTTTGTCAGTCTGAGCTTGTCGAAGACTTCTCTGTAAAATTAGAAAAGAATTCTTTCAACAAGCTCAGTAGACGCTCTTTTTGTCATTTTTATGCCGTTTTGATCGACTTCATGGCAGTCATTGCTTTACGCAATCTTCTACCTACAACTTCTACTTGGTGGTCACGTAAAATCTCGTTGATGGCAACTAATTCAGCATTATCAACTGAACCATCTTTTCCTTCGTTAAAGTTTTTGCCTACCAAATCAGTTTCAACTGTTTTCATGAAATCGGCTAATAGCGGCTTACAAGCTTGATCGAATAAGTAGCAACCGTATTCCGCTGTATCAGAAATTACACGGTTCATCTCGAACAATTTCTTACGAGCAATCGTGTTAGCAATTAATGGCGTTTCGTGTAGCGACTCGTAGTAAGCACTTTCCGGTTTAATACCAGCTTCAACCATCGTTTCGAAAGCTAATTCCACACCAGCTCTTACAAAAGCTACCATTAAAGTATAGTTGTCAAAATATTCTTGCTCACCAATTTTTACATCACCGGCAGGCGTTTTTTCAAAAGCAGTTTCACCAGTTTCAGCTCTCCATTTCAATAGGTTCGCATCGCCATTAGCCCAGTCAGCCATCATCGTGCTAGAGAACTCGCCACTCATGATATCATCTTGGTGTTTTTGGAACAACGGACGCATGATGTTTTTCAGTTCTTCAGAAATATGGAATGCTTTTACCTTCGCTGGATTGCTCAAACGATCCATCATACCGCTTACACCGCCATGTTTTAAAGCTTCGGTAATTACTTCTACACCGTACTGTACCAATTTAGACGCATATCCAGCATCAATTCCTTTTTCAATCATTTTATCGAAAGAAAGGATAGAACCAGTTTGCAATAAACCACATAAAATGGTTTGCTCGCCCATTAAATCAGATTTAACTTCGGCTACGAAAGACGATTTCAATACACCAGCTCTGTGACCACCAGTACCTACACAGTAAGCTTTAGCTTGTGCCAAACCTTTACCTTCAGGATCATTTTCTGGGTGTACAGCAATTAAAGTAGGCACTCCAAAGCCTCTTAAATATTCAGCTCTAACTTCAGAACCTGGGCATTTAGGCGCAACCATAATTACAGTAATGTCTTTACGGATTTGCATGCCTTCTTCTACGATGTTAAAACCGTGAGAATAAGAAAGCGTAGCACCTTGTTTCATCAATGGCATTACAGCATTTACCACCGAGGTGTGTTGTTTGTCGGGCGTCAGGTTAATTACTACGTCAGCATTCGGAATAAGTTCTTCGTAAGTGCCCACGTTAAAATTGTTGTCAGTAGCATTTTTCCAACTATCTCTTTTTTGCTCGATAGCTGCTGCACGCAATGCGTAAGATACGTCCAAACCGCTGTCCCTTAAATTTAAACCTTGGTTTAAGCCTTGAGCACCGCAACCTACAATTACCAATTTTTTACCTTTCAAAGCATTTACGCCATCCAAAAACTCATCGTTAGCCATGAAATCGCATACACCTAATTGGTTTAATTTTTCTCTAAGTGGTAATGTGTTAAAATAATTTGCCATTTTTTTATTTAGTTTTTAGCCCCACCCAACCCTCCCCAAGGGGAGGGCTCTAGTAGGATGTTTATTTTTTCTTTTTTCCTTCGGCTTGATTACACAGATTTTGTGATATCACCGATTTCTGTATTATTAGTCTTTGTTAATTAATCCTTGCACTTTTTTCTTGTAAAGCATTGTCTTTTGCTTTTCGGTTATTGCAGTCCTGCTTTTTGCTTCAATCTTTTTGTTGGCACTGCTGTTAACCATCAATCCTTCTACTACTTCTCCCGACAATTCGGGAAGCTCAGGATGACACGAACAAAAAGTATTTCCGCTTCAATCAGGTTTAGTTTTTGACGGTTGTAGGTTATATGTTTTAAGTTGTGCGTCCTGTACAGCACGTACAACGTATTACCTAAAACTTACAACTTCCTCCTACATTGTAAAAATCTTATCGCCCTTATCTAAGAACTCGTTCTCCACACGCTCTTCACCGGGTTCGTCTGCTTCAAATTCTTTCAACTTTTCGTGGAAGCCAGCACTGTCTTTGATAATCGCTACTCTTGCCGAACGCACAAATTCAATCAGTTCATAAGGTTCAAGCGCTTTCACCAAAGCATCAGTTTCTTCTTTGTGGCCGGCAACCGAAAAAACAGTGTAATCCTTACGGATCACCACCGCCGTCGCTCCGTATTGCCTCAACAAACGCTCTACCGTTACCTTTTCGGTAATCTCTTCTGTAGATACTTTGTAAAGTGCCAATTCTTGCCAAATCACTTCGCTATCCGTATTGAAATATACTTTCAAGACTTCAACTTGTTTTTCAATTTGACGAGCCAATTTCCTTACCACCTCATAACTTTCGTTAATCAAAATGGTAAAACGATGAATGCCCGCAATCTCCGAAGGAGAAGTATTTAAACTGTCAATATTGATTTTTCTTTTCGAAAATATAATCGAAATACGGTTCAGTAAACCAACTCTATCTTCAGCATAAACTGTGATCGTGAAATCCTGTTTGCCTTCGTAATTGGTATCTCCAGGTGTGTATTTTATAGTGTCGTTACTCATTGTCCTTGTTCTTTGCTCTAATTACTTCAATCTTATTTCACTTACGCTGCAACCTTGCGGTACCATCGGGAAAACATTATTTTCCTTGCCTACCATTACTTCTAAAAGGTACGAGCCTTCGTGGTTAATCATTGTTTCTAAAGCTTTTCTAAGCTCAGCTCTTTGGTCTACCTTGCTTGCCGCGATGTAGTAAGATTTAGCCAAAGCCACAAAATCCGGACTGGTGATGTTTACGAATGAATAGCGTTTATCGTGGAACAATTGCTGCCACTGGCGTACCATTCCTAGGAATTGGTTATTCAAAATTAGGATTTTTACTGCTGCACCGAATTGCATAATAGTGCCCAACTCTTGTGGCGTCATTTGGAAACCACCATCGCCAATAATAGCAACTACGGTACGTTCTGGAGCGCCATATTTTGCGCCAATTGCAGCCGGTAAGCCGAAGCCCATCGTTCCCAAACCACCAGAAGTAACGTTACTACGGGTTTGATTGAACTTCGCATAACGACAAGCTACCATTTGGTGCTGGCCAACATCGGTAACAATCACCGCATCTCCGCCAGTAATTTCATTTAAAGTGCGTAATACTTCGCCCATGGTCATTTCTTCACCAGTAGGATATAATTCTGGTGTAATGACTTGGTCTATCTCTTGTTGGTTGTAATCTCTGAAAAGTGCAACCCAAGCTTCGTGCTTATTTTCTTTCACCAAGTTGGTTAAAATTGGAAGCGTTTCTTTACAATCTCCCCAAACCCCAACTTCAGCTTTTACATTTTTATCAATCTCTGCAGGATCAATATCTAAATGAACAATCTTTGCTTGCTTCGCATATTTATCTAAACGGCCAGTTACACGGTCATCGAAACGCATGCCGATAGCGATAATTACATCCGCTTCGTTAGTTAACACATTCGGACCGTAATTGCCGTGCATCCCCAACATGCCTACATTTAAAGGGTGTTCTGTTGGAATGGCGCCTTCGCCCATAATGGTCCAAGCCACGGGAATACCCGTTTTTTCGATAAATGCTTTGAATTCTTTTTCGGCATTTCCTAAAATCACACCCTGACCAAATAAAACAAAAGGTTTTTGGGCGCCGTTAATCAACTTAGCCGCTTCCTCAATAAATTCCACCCTAACTTTTGGTTTAGGTCGATAACTGCGGATGTGATTACACTTTACATAAGCCTCAAACTCTTCTACTTGCAATTGTGCATTTTTAGTGATGTCGATTAAAACCGGCCCTGGTCTGCCGCTTTTGGCAATGTAAAAGGCTTTGGCTAACACTTCAGGGATTTCCTTGGCATCAGTAATCTGATAGTTCCACTTGGTTACTGGGGTAGTGATGTTAATTACATCGGTTTCTTGAAAAGCATCTGTGCCTAAAAGGTGAGCAAATACTTGTCCGGTGATACAAACCAAAGGCGTACTGTCGATTTGAGCATCAGCTAGACCAGTTACTAAATTCGTAGCGCCTGGCCCACTTGTGGCAAAAGCTACACCCACTTTTCCGCTGGTGCGGGCGTAACCCTGAGCTGCATGAATACCACCTTGCTCATGGCGTACCAAAATATGCTCTAGTTTGTCTGCATAATCGTAAAGTGCATCGTAAATAGGCATAATTGCGCCACCTGGGTAGCCGAAAATTGTGCTTACGCCCTCTTCAATCAGCGCATTTAACAACATTTGCGAACCCGTTCCTTTAAAAGTAGGGGAGCTTGTTGTCGCCTTTTTTGTAGCTGTATCTTGTAAGGTTTCCATTGTCTATATTTTATGGTTTTGGTCAATTCTTATCCCTCTCGGGATTAGGTTTTTATTATTTCTTATCGATTATAAAACCGATTTTTTCTCTGTCTTTCCACTTTAATTGTGCAATTTTTTCATCTAACAAGTTATCCATCGCATCATATAATTCGTTCAATTGAATATCGTGTTCTCCAATTCGTTCTTTAATCTCTGCCAATTGCTCATTAATGTTGCTTTGTTTCATCAAAATCTTTCTGATGTCAACAAAAGCTCTCATAATGGCGATGTTCATTTCAATTGCTCTATCGCTTCTCAAAACACCACTTAGCATCGCTACACCTTGTTCGGTGAAAGCGTAAGGTAAATTACCTCTATGTTTTTGTGAACCGGTCACAAATTGTGACCGGTTCATCATCGCTATTTGTGATGATGATTTAATCTCGCTTGATACAGTCACCATTTGTGACTGAATACTTTGAAATTCCACAGCTGTAAGCTGAAACATAAAATCATCTGGAAAACGTTGTATGTTTCGTTTTACAGCCTGATTTAAAACTTTTGTCTCAACTTCATAAAGAACAGCTAAATCAAAGTCGAGCATTACTCGCTCTCCTCTTATTTCATATATTCTGCTTTGAATACTTTTAATGATTTCCATAGCAATATTTTTCTTGGTAGATGTTTGCTAAATTTAAGCTTCGTCGGTTACACAACCTCCTGCCGCATCTGTTACGGTTTTGGCATATTTAAACAATACGCCCTTGCTGACTTTCAGCTTCGGTTGTTGCCATTTTGCTCTGCGTTCGGCAATGATTTCATCACTTACTTGCAGCGTAATTTTATTGTTTACTGCATCTATCAAAATCACATCATCATCTTCCACCAAGCCAATTAAACCACCTTTGTAAGCTTCTGGTGTGATATGACCTACCACAAAACCGTGAGTACCACCAGAAAAACGCCCATCAGTAATTAAGGCAACGCTTTTGCCTAAACCAGCACCAACAATTAATGATGTAGGTTTTAGCATTTCTGGCATTCCAGGAGCTCCAACTGGTCCTTCGTTTTTAATTACTACCACATCACCTTTTTTAATTCTGCCAGAGGCAATGCCTGCAACCAAATCCTGTTCACCATCAAATACCCTTGCAGGTCCTTCAAACTTTTCGCCTTCTTTACCAGATATTTTCGCTACAGAGCCTTTTTCTGCCAAGTTACCGTACAAAATCTGTAAGTGGCCAGTAGCCTTAACAGGATTGTCTACTCTTTGGACAATGGGTTGGTTATAATCAATAATAGATTTGACATCTTTCAAGTTTTCTGCCACAGTTTTTCCAGTAACCGTTAGGCAGTCGCCATGTAGCATACCTTCATCTAGCATATATTTCATCACTGCCGGAGTTCCACCAAACTGATGTAAATCTTGCATCAAGAACTTACCGCTTGGTTTAAAATCTGCCAACACAGGAGTGATGTCGCTCATGCGTTGAAAATCATCTTGCGTAACTTCAACGCCCATTGCTTTACCGATTGCAATGAAGTGCAATACAGCGTTGGTACTTCCACCCAAAACAATGATGGTACGGATTGCATTTTCAAAAGCCTTACGGGTCATGATGTCCGAAGGTTTGATATCTTTTTCTAAAAGGATACGGATATATTTACCAGCTTCTAGGCATTCGTTTTGTTTTTCCTCGCTCACTGCTGGGTTAGAAGCAGAATAAGGTAAACTCATTCCTAGCGCCTCGATAGCGGAAGCCATAGTGTTTGCGGTGTACATGCCACCACAAGCGCCAGCTCCAGGACAAGTATGTTTGATGATTCCTTGGTAATCCTCATCTGATAAATTACCGCAAATTTTTTGACCTAAAGCCTCAAAAGCAGAAACGATATTTAGCTCTTCGCCTTTGTAATGTCCCGGAGCAATAGTGCCACCGTAAACCATAATCGAAGGACGGTCTAAACGAGCCATGGCCATTATCGCTCCTGGCATATTCTTATCACAACCAGGAATGGCAATTACACCATCATAATATTGGCCGCCACAAATGGTTTCAATACTGTCGGCAATTACATCGCGACTAACTAGCGAGTAACGCATACCCTCTGTTCCGTTGCTCATGCCATCGCTTACACCAATGGTATTAAATGTAAGTCCAACTAAGTCATTATTCCAAACCCCTTTTTTAACAACGGCAGCTAGGTCATTTAGGTGCATGTTACAAGTATTACCATCATAACCCATACTCGCAATACCTACCTGCGCTTTTGCCATGTCGGCATCTGTTAAACCAATCCCGTAAAGCATGGCTTGTGCTGCGGGTTGTGTTGGGTCTTGCGTAAAAGTTTTACTGTACTTATTTAATTCCATTTATATTGTTGTTTGTCGTGTTTAATTCAAAAAAAAACCGCCTCTGTTTGGGAGGCGGTTCGCTAATTGATATCTTTTATTATATACAACGATTGCCTTCCCTTGGTTGAGGAATAATGATAATGTTGTTAATAATGACTGTGTTTAAAAGCATGTTTATGTTTTTCTGCACCAAACATACTAACAAATTATCAAGAAGAAAAATTAAATGATCACCTCATAGTTCACTTTCTCTAATACCAGGTTTTTATATGCTCTTTGTAAAGTTGTACCAATACTATCTCTCCATCTTTGTCTGAAAACTGTATCGTCAATAGTATGTATACCAGCTACTTCTGTAGCCGTGCCGCATAAAAATGCACCGTCGGCCTCTTTAAGAAAATCTACTGTGATGTCCTTTTCAATAACTTCAATATCTAACACCTTGCAAAGCTCTATAATGGTAGCCCTTGTAATGCCAGGAAGGATATTTCCCTTAGCGGGGGTGTACAGCTTGCCATTTTTCTCTATGAAAATATTCGAACCAGACCCTTCTGCAACAAGTCCTTTACCGTCTAATAAAAGTGCCTCGTCAAAGCCTTTGTTCTTAGCTTCTGATGTAGCTAAAATTGAGTTCACGTAATTTCCGCTAATCTTTGCTTCAATTTTAGTAGATTTAGGATTAGGCCTTTCGAAAGATGATATGCAAACTTTTAATTGTTTGTCACCTAAATAAGCACCCCATTCCCATGCACAAAGCATAATAGAAGTTTTTTCAGGTGTAACAAGTGTCATTTGTGGCTCACTAAAAACTAAAGGGCGGATGTAGGCATCTTTTAGATTGTTCAATTCAAGCAAGCGATAGGTTTGTTTAATCAAATCATCGATGTCCCAGTTAAAGGGTATGCCGGTAAGATCACATGAACGTTTTAATCTTTCATAATGCTCTCTAGCCTTGAAAATACGGGTAGCATTGTGCGTTTTGTAAGCTCTAATGCCTTCAAAAGCTGCAAAGCCATAATGTAGCGACTGGCCGTACAAGTCGGTTTTAGCCTCATTAGCTTTTACGAATTGCCCGTTCAAATAAATTACCGTGTTCGAATTGTAATAATCCATATTGCTATGTTTAAAAAAAGCGTCCCATTTTTATGAAAAGGGACGCTTCAGTATTTTTTTAATATCTTAAAAGGAACCCTTGGACTTTTTACAAAGCACGAGATTGAGCAAGAATACCACGTTAATGGCAAGTGCTAAATCGTTATTTTGTGCTGTTGTTTTCATCACTTTAGGTTGGTAAAATTTCCTTTTGTTTTATAAAAACCAATTTAGTATTTGGTTCAAAAAATAGCAATAGATAAAATGAAAATATTTTTTTCGGAATATAATTTTGATTTTATTGTTTTTTATCAATTTATATTTTGATAATTAGCTGTTTTGTTAGGGTAAACATGGTTAAAAGTAGACCAAAAATGAAATCGGTATTCGGTATAAATATTATGCTTGCATTATAAATTTTGCAATTTTCTGCCTAAAAGTGAGAAATGTCAGAAAAAATGTGAAAAATGTAGTGTCAGCTTAACGATGATATTTTGTGTTGTTTTTTAATGCAACGCCATACCATCTTCTTCCTATCGGGCTAAGAAAAATAAACAGAGAAATGAAATAGAAATAAAATGGAAATCCCCGAGCAAATATTTGCCAGCCTCGTCCGAGATTGTGTTTGAGTAAGATATACAACCTAGCAGTAAACTCTAAAGAGACAAAATATGAATAATTAACAGCAACAACTGTTATGTAATACAGGCTGTAGGAGAATAGAAGAATGCCTATTAACCACGTATATCTATTTTTGAATAATAAAATTACGTTTAGAACTAGTAATAATAAAATTCTTCTTTCGCTGATGTAAAAATGCTTATGTTCTAATACGTATAATATTTCAAGGTCAATTAGCAAAGTAAAAAATGCAACTAGTGTCCACTTTAGAATCGTCAGAATATTTTTTTTTATCGACATTTACTCAGTACTGAATGAGAATAAATATAACTATTCTTTTCCGAGTTAAACGGATTAAAAATAGCAGAAAGGTCATTCGACATTGCAGATGTCGAACAGAAAGTCTTAACTACTCTAGAAATTATCTATCGATCAAACAACCTCAAATATTTGCTAGGTACTAAACGTTTCCATTCTGGATGCCTTTTAATGTATGCAAAAACCAAAGGACAAAGCGGAACCAGTTGGTAGGTGTTTTCTTCTAGATAATTAAGTGTCTTTTCAATCAATGCTGTTGCGGCTCCTCGTCCGGCCAAAGCCTCGGGACTTTCTGTATGAATTAGTTTGATGATTTTATCATCTTCTTCGTAATCGATAAAAGCCGTATGGCCGTCGACTATTAATTCAAAACGGCTAGTCTCTTGGTTTTTGTGTAGCGGTAGGTTTAAGAATTCTTCTTTCATTGTCTTCGAGTTTAATGATACAACGAAGATAAAAAGTGTGGAGTTTTTTAGTATTGATGTATGGTAATTACTTCATGTCAAAATGCTTAACTGATGCTGAAATAAATTCAGCATGACGGGAGTAATGTATAAAACAAGAAAGCCCCAAACTTTCGTTTGAGGCTTATCTTAAAACTTTGATGATTTAGCTTAAGCTACAACGGCTTCGGCTAAAACAATAATTTTATTATCCAGTACTTCTACTACGCCACCTTTAATGTTGTAGATGTTTTCGCTATTTAGTTCTTTCACTATTACCGGTCCATCTTCCAACGTTGAAATGATAGGAGCGTGGTCTTTCAAGATTTGAAAAGAGCCAGAAGTTCCTGGAACAGTAACTGCAGTTACTTCGCCTTCGAAAACTTTTTTATCTGGAGTTAATATTTCTAAGTTCATTTTTTTAATTTGAGTAGCAAGTATTTAGTATCGAGTATCAAGATTAAGAAAACCTATCTTGATACTTGATACTCGTATCTTGGTTCTTAGTTAGCTTCTGCCAATAATTTTTTACCTTTTTCAATAGCATCTTCAATGCTACCTACTAAGTTAAATGCAGCTTCTGGATACTCGTCAACTTCACCATCCATAATCATGTTGAAACCTTTGATGGTATCTTTAATATCAACTAATACACCTTGCAAGCCTGTAAACTGCTCAGCTACGTGGAAAGGTTGAGATAAGAAACGTTGAACACGACGAGCTCTGTGTACAGTTAATTTATCTTCTTCAGATAATTCGTCCATACCTAAGATTGCAATGATATCCTGTAACTCTTTGTAACGTTGTAAAATTTCTTTCACACGTTGAGCTGTATTGTAATGCTCATCACCTAAAACTGCTGGGTTCAAGATACGTGAAGTAGAATCTAGAGGATCTACCGCTGGATAAATACCTAGCTCAGAAATTTTACGAGATAATACGGTTGTAGCATCTAAGTGGGCAAAAGTTGTAGCCGGAGCAGGGTCAGTTAAGTCATCCGCAGGTACATAAACAGCCTGTACAGATGTAATTGAACCACGTTTAGTTGAAGTAATACGCTCCTGCATTAAACCCATCTCAGTAGCTAGGGTTGGTTGGTAACCTACCGCTGAAGGCATACGACCTAATAGCGCTGATACCTCTGAACCTGCCTGAGTGAAACGGAAGATGTTATCAACGAAGAAAAGGATGTCTTTTCCTGCGCCTTCACCATCACCATCACGGAAATATTCTGCAACAGTTAAACCTGATAATGCTACACGAGCACGTGCACCAGGAGGCTCGTTCATTTGACCGAATACCAATGTAGCTTTTGATTCTTTTAATTTTTCAGTGTCAACTTTGTCTAAGTCCCATCCACCTTTTTCCATTGAATGTAAGAACTCATCACCATAGTTGATTACGCCAGACTCGATAAACTCACGAAGTAAATCGTTACCCTCACGAGTACGCTCACCCACACCGGCAAATACTGATAAACCAGCATAAGCTTTAGCGATGTTGTTTACCAACTCCATAATCAATACGGTTTTACCTACACCGGCACCACCGAACAATCCAATTTTACCACCTTTTGCATAAGGCTCTAACAAGTCGATAACTTTGATACCTGTAAAAAGTACTTCAGTTTCTGTAGAAAGCTCATCAAACTTAGGAGGTGTTGTGTGAATTGGTTTTCCGTTAGCGTTATCTACAGCATTAATACCGTCGATAGCTTCACCAACTACGTTGAATAAACGTCCTTTAATTTCATCGCCAACAGGCATTTTGATAGGGGCTCCAGTATCCAAAGCATCCATCCCACGTACTAAACCGTCGGTTGAGTCCATCGCAATGGCACGAACACGGTCTTCACCAAGGTGTTGCTGAACCTCTAAAACGATTTTTTGTCCATTCTCTTTTTTAATCTCTAAAGCAGAGAAGATTTTAGGCAAAGTGGCATCGTTAACAAAGCTTACGTCAACTACCGGTCCTATAATTTGCGCTATCTTTCCAATGTTAGGCATATTTTGTATTTGGTAAAATTATAAAAATCAAATGTTTAGAGGGTTGTTTGCACCTCCCACTTTTCGGATGGCAAAGTTATTAATTTTTAATGTAATTTTTACATAGAAATAAAATGTTTTTCAACAGTTTAATAAATGATATTTTAGCTGTCATGAAAAGAGTGTTAGTTACCGGTAGCAATGGCCTTTTAGGGCAAAAAATAACACAGCAAATCTTACGCCGTCCGGAGGTGGAGCTTATTGCGACTAGCCGTGGGGCAAACAAATATCCTGTTGAGGAAGGTTATATTTACGAAACGATGGACATCTTGGACAAAGATCAGGTGGCGAACGTTTTACAACGGTATCGGCCAGATGCTGTAATACATACTGCTGCAATTACTAACGTAGATATATGCCATACAGATCGCCAAGCCTGCTGGGAAACTAATGTAGATGCCACCGACAACCTGATATCGCTTTGCGAAAAAATGGGCATTCACTTTATTTATGTTTCTACAGATTTTGTATTTGATGGCTTGAATGGGCCTTATAAAGAGGATGATTTGGCAAATCCAGTAAGTTACTATGGCGAGAGTAAGTTGGCCGCTGAAAATTTAACGAAACATATGAAAGGCCGTTGGACAATTATTCGCACTATTTTGGTTTACGGCATTTTAAATGATATGAGCCGTAGTAATATTGTGTTATGGGCAAAGGGTGCGTTAGAAGCGGGTAAGCCAATTAACGTAGTAAATGATCAATGGCGTATGCCTACCTTAGCTGAGGATTTAGCGGATGCTTGCCTGCTGGCGGTAAAACATGGTGCAGTGGGAACCTTTCATATTTCCGGAAAAGATATGATGAGCGTGGCGGAGTTGGTAAAAAGAGTAGCGGCATTTTGGAATTTAGATGCTGGCTTGATGAAAGAAGTAAGCTCCGACAGTTTGGGACAAGAGGCTAAGCGGCCTAAAAAAACGGGTTTTATTTTAGACAAAGCAATGACCGAATTGCAGTATCAACCTCATAGTTTTGAAGAAGGATTGGCTCTAGTTCGTCAGCAGTTGAGTGAGGGGATAGGAACTAGGAACTAGGTGTTAGTCGTCAGTTAATTGACGTAAAACCCCAAATAGCCAGCGGAACATTAACCATTAATAATTAACCATTAACAATTAAAATAGATGTCATTACAAGTAGGGGCTCAGGCTCCAGATTTTAAATTAAAGAGCACGGAACTTAAAGAAGTTTCGTTAGGCGATTTTAAAGGTAAAAAAGTTGTTCTTCATTTTTTTCCGCTGGCTTTCACCGGAGTTTGCACCACGCAACTTTGTACCATGAGAGATAATTTCGGATACTATGAAGGTTTAAACGCACAGGTTTTAGGTGTTTCTGTTGATTCTCCTTTTACTTTAGGTAAGTTCAAGGAAGAGCAGGCTTATCAGTTTCCTTTGCTATCTGATTTTAACAAAGACGCTGCAGCTGCTTACGGAGCATTGTACGAAGATTTTTTAGGCATGAAAGGTATCGCTAAGCGTGCTGCCTTTGTAATTGATGAAGAAGGTAAGATCGCCTATGCGGAAGTTTTAGAAGACGCTGGTAATTTGCCTGACTTCGCTGCTATCAATAAAGTAGTTGCCGGTTAAAAAGTTTTGAAAAGCAATCTTGCTGCTACTATTTAGCGTAATGCCCCGCTTTTCGCTGCAATCTTTTTGTGATTTGTGGTGCTCAAACTTCGTAAGTTTTTAAAACTTACGAAGTTGAAAAAAAGTGCAACAAAAAGTATTTTCGCTTCAATCGGGTTTGGCTTACTTAAACCTGTGCGCCATTTTACATAAGTCGTTAGGTAGCGTTGCTGTTTGTGCTTTGCGGTTATTTTTAACGCAAAGGGAAGAGAGGTCTTCGCAAAGTTCGCAAAGAAGTTTCTCGTTGAATCTTATGGTTTGCTTTGTGTTGCTTTGTGTGCTTTGCGGTTATTTTTTAACGCAGAGGGAAGAGAAGTCTTCGCGAAGATCGCAAAGGCATTTCTAGTAATCTTATAGTTTGCTTTGTGTTGCTTTGTGTGCTTTGCGGTTATTTTTTAACGCAGAGGGAAGAGAAGTCTTCGCAAAGATCGCAAAGGCATTTCTCGTGAATCTTGTGGTTTGCTTTGTGTTGCTTTGTGTGCTTTGCGGTTATTTTATAACGCAGAGGGAAGAGAAGTTTTCTCGAAGATCGCAAAGAAGTTTCTCGTTGAATCTTGTGGTTTGCTTTGTGTGCTTTGTGGTTATTTTATAACGCAAAAGGGCAAGGTGATCGTCAAGAGCGCAAATGATTATCAAGCTTTGGCAAATGTTGTAGCGTTTTTTTAGAGGTCGGTCAAAGTTTGTATAGCACGTGTTGTCGTACATTAAACCTGCAGTAGCGGGCATCCCGACGCTAGTTTGAAATAAAGCGATAGCGAGTCTTTGGTTGAATAATAAGCAGTTGCATGATTTTCAAAGAGATAGGACTATTGCGATACTTTATTTAAATATTTACAACAAAAAAATTGCGAATATAAATTTGAAACATTACTTTTGCATTCCGTTAGCGATACGGAAATGCTTTCGTAGCTCAACTGGATAGAGCATCTCACTACGGATGAGAAGGTTTGGGGTTCGAATCCCTACGAGAGCACAAACAATTAGGTAAAGCCTTGCCGCCCAAGCGGGAAGGCTTTTAATTTTTAAAGATAAACTTAAATGCTCAATTTAGTTCTCTTTGGGCCTCCGGGAGCAGGCAAAGGCACCCAATCTCAGAAATTAATTGATAAATATCAGTTAGTACACATCTCCACCGGCGATTTATTCCGCGGGCACATCAAAAACCAAACCCCACTAGGTCAACAAGTAAGCAAACTCATTGCTGATGGTGAATTAGTACCTGACAGCATTACCATTGCCATGTTAGAAGAGGAAGTAGATAAAAATCCTGATGCAAAAGGTTTTATTTTTGATGGATTTCCTCGTACGGTACCTCAAGCAGAAGAACTGGATAAATTCTTAGAAGGTAAATCATCGAAAATTGATGGAGTTATTGCATTAGATGTTGATCAAGATGAGTTGACCCGCCGTATTGCCGAGCGTCATAAAATTAGCGGTAGACCTGATGATGATGCGGAGAAACTAAAAAAACGTATTGACGAATATTTCAACAAAACCATTCATGTTTTACCCTACTACGAAGGCCAAGGTAAATTGGTTAAGGTAAATGGTATTGGCGAAATCGAGGTAATTTTTGGTAGCCTTTGCGAGGTTATCGACAGCTACTAACCTATTTAATTAGCTAATTTAACGATTTGAAAATTAGCTGATGATTAACATCCGTATAAAATACATTGGTTATTTTTGCGGATGTTTGTTTTTATTAAGGTTTACCACGAAGACGCAAAGAACACAAAGAAATTTAGAATTAGCCAATTGAGTAACATTCCAAATTTCAGCAATAAAAAGAATATAGCCTGCTAACAATCGTATTTCGTAAATCTAAAATCGTAATTTAAAATGTCTCAAGGTTCCAATTTTGTCGATTATGTAAAGATTTGTTGTCGCTCCGGAAAAGGCGGACCAGGCTCTGCACATTTGCACCGTGACAAACACACTTCTATGGGCGGTCCTGACGGCGGTGATGGCGGTAGGGGCGGACACATTATTCTAAAAGGTAATGCACAGTTTTGGACTTTACTGCATTTGAAGTATCGGAAGCACATTATTGCAGAAGA
Source organism: Pedobacter sp. (assembly GCF_965249885.1). GTDB lineage: Bacteria > Bacteroidota > Bacteroidia > Sphingobacteriales > Sphingobacteriaceae > Pedobacter. Next base: position 2,952,181 of record NZ_OZ252254.1, read on the forward strand.
TGGCGGTGCTGGAGGTAGTGGTCACAAATTTGGCAAGCAGGGTAAGGATGAAATATTGGAAGTGCCATTGGGAACTATCGCTAGAAATGCGGAAACCGGCGAAGTAATTTTTGAGATTACCGAAGATGGCGAAACCAAGATCCTGACTTCCGGCGGTAGGGGCGGCTTGGGTAATTCACATTTTAAAAGTGCTACCCAACAAACACCTCGCTTTGCGCAACCAGGAGAATCAGGTTTGGAGGAATGGGTAGTTTTGGAATTAAAGGTACTGGCAGATGTTGGTTTAGTGGGTTTTCCAAATGCAGGTAAATCTACCTTGCTTTCCGTTTTATCTGCTGCTAAGCCAGAAATTGCCGATTATCCATTTACTACTTTAGTACCTAACTTAGGGATTGTATCCTATCGCGATTCAAAGTCGTTTATAATGGCAGATATTCCAGGGATTATTGAAGGAGCATCTAAAGGAAAAGGTTTAGGGTTTAGATTTTTAAGACATATTGAGCGTAACTCGGTATTGTTGTTCATGGTGCCGGCAGATACAAGCAGAAGTATTGCCGAAGAATATGATATTTTGAAGCGTGAGTTACAGGAATTCAATCCAGAATTGATGCAGAAACCACATATTTTGGCAGTTACTAAATCAGATATGTTAGATGAGGAGCTGAAAAGCGAGATGGAGAAAGAACTGCCTGCTATTCCACATCTTTTTATTTCATCCGTAGCGCAGCAAGGCTTGCTAGAGTTGAAAGATTTACTATGGAAAGCGATTAATAGCTAGTTAGGGACTAGGTATTAGGGATTAGGTGTTAGGGACTAGGGATTAGTAAGTGGCTCAGGAGGTAATTTTATTTACGGAAAACTACTAGCCTTTAATTATTCGATCTTTTATCTTAATAGCGGGATCACCTTTGTAAATGCTATAAGGTTCCAGATTTTTTGTAGCCACAGAGCCAACAGTGAGTACTGCGTGTGATTTCAATGTAACACCTGGACAAACCGTTGCATTTGCACCAACCCATGTCCCTTCTTCTAATACAATGGGCTTTGTTATCAAATCGAAATTTACCGAAGCATAGTCGTGATTTCCCGTTAACAGCATTGCTTTTTGAGATACACAGGCATTTGCACCTATGGTTACTGGAGCCAGGTTTTCAATTCTACATTCGGCTAACCAAGAATGGTCCCCTAACGACAGTTTCCAAGGGTAATGGATATAAATTCCGGGTTTTATACGTACATCTTTACCAATTTTAGCACCAAATAGTTTTAAAATGAATACAATGATGCTGCTGAATGGAATGATACCAGATCGGATAAATATCACACTAGTAAAGTACCAAAGTAATATTTTCAAAGAAGAGGCTCCGGGATCAAACCCTTTTGTGTCAAAGGCTTTTCTAAGCTGAGTTTTTAGCATTTGTAACTCTAATTGAATATTTTATCCAAAGATAGCACATTCCAAATAGAAGTAAGTAGATGATGATGTTAAATAGGTCGTGATGATCCATCCCGAGAAAAGGATGTTTTCTGTCCCAAAATAGTGGCAATAAAACAAATCTCAGGACATTTACGAACTGTATGAATAGCAGGCCAATAAATAAGAAGATTAGTCGATGTTTAAATGGTCGAGGAAATGATAGACAGAATGCTGCAAATACGCTCATCAAACCATATCCTAAACAGGTATATATAAGTCGGATGCCTCCTTTGCCAACCACTAGCAAATCTGTTTCATTAGTTATAGCAGTGTAGCCGAATAAGTGTAAAATTGAGGCCGCACCCTTTAACAAAGAACTTCGCCACCATTCGATATAGTTGAGATGCTCATCGAGGAAGCCACTATACAAGCCGCCTTTATTTGTAATTCCGATATAAAATTCGTTGAAATAGTTGAATAAAAGGTATAAGCCAACAAATAAAATTACAAATCTAAGGTATGGATCAGCCCAAATTTTTTTCAACTGCTGCATTACTTGTTGACTTTTTTAATTGTTCTTCAATTTTAATATCCACTATAATACGAAACCAAAAACCTTGTAAAAAATGAAAAATGATCCCGGTTTTTCCATCCAAGATTCCTAACTGAAAAATCATTCGGTAACTGAAATAAAGAAATGGACGCACGAAGCGAGGCATGTTCCACCACATCTTTTTAAAAAATGCCATCCGCTGGTAAGGATCCCCAAAAAGTTTAGGTTTTGTGGTCTGATGCCTTAGTTCATTCATCCTTTCAATCTCTTCTTGAGCCACCAAATCACTATATCTGTTATGCTTAGCTATCCAAAAACTGATTTCGTTTTCTTTTAAGTTTTCTTCTAGAATGTGCCCTTTTTTCCAAATTGCTGTTTTGCCAGATACAACAAAGCGATGGTCCATATTTTCGTTGGTGTCTGAGAATCCAACACCAGTACGGAACATTTTAAGTAGGTATTTAGGGTAATAGCCACCGTATTTGATCCATTTACCTTTAAAGAAATTTTTACGGTTGAAATAAATCCCGTCTATATCCTTATAAGTATTCTGATCGAAGTTTTTAAGCAGTGTTAATAGCTCTGGAGTAACAATTTGATCGGCATCTAAACCAATGGTCCAAGGGGTGTTTACTTCAAATGTTTTAATGGCGTAATCCCATTGCTTAGGGTGATTTTCGAATGCGTGATATTGTACCGTTGCATTAAACTCTTCGGCAATTTGAAGTGTACGATCTGTACTTCCAGAATCTAGTATGAAGATAGGTGCATTTAACTCGCTGATCGAAGAAAGCAGTCTGGGTAGGTGTTGCTCTTCGTTGAAAGTAAGGATAATAAAGCTAAAGGCTTGGGACATCGTACAAATATATTTAAAATAAGCTTTGATACATGTCGTAATATTGTGCTGTTAGTCTATTCCCATCAAATTCATCTCGAACCAGTAATGGTGCATTTGAACGAATCTGGTCGCGTAAAGTTACATCGTAGTATGCACTAGTAAGCTTTGCAGCAACGTCTTCCGCATCTAAACTAGTAACCCAACCAAGCTTGTTGTTAAGCACATAGTCGGCCAAACCTACTTCTTTGCTCACTAATACGGGGGTGCCCATCGCTAAACTTTCAACAACTACATTAGCGAAATTTTCGTTATATGAAGTGAGTACCAACAGATCTTGTTGAGCAATCAATTCGAATTTTTGCTCATTAGCAACGTGGCCAAGCCAACGAAGGTTTTTAGTGATATTTTTTGAAGACGCCTCTTGTTTAAGTTGCTCGATGTAATTTTCATCTCCACTGCCGGCTATGGTAAGTTGCCAGGGGAAATCTATTTTAGTTAATGCTTCGAAAAGAATTTCGAGTCCTTTCTTTTGCTCAACTCGCGACAGAAACAGCAGTCGATAAGTTGTTGTTTTAGCATGAGGCGTTTCAAATGAAGTTTGCGGCAATGCAACAAAGTTTGGTATAACCGTTACGCCTCTAGTAGCAACAGTTTGCACTACGTCATTTTGTTCCTTTTGGCTGGTGGCATGTATATGGCTATATGCTAGTAGCGTTTTGCCAATTAGTTTGTGTAAAACATCCTTAAACTTCGAATTCCTATTGTTAAGTGTGTAGTTGGTAAGCATTCCTCTGGGCGATAATACCACTTTAACGTGATGCCATTTTGCTATAAGGGAGGAAAATATGGATACTAGGTTCCACCAAGCATGAATATGTACAACCAGTTGGGCAGGCTGAGGTGAACGCTTATTCCTCTTGATTTCTTTGTGTAAGAACCACAGTAGCGCCGGAGAAAAATGAGTATGATCTTTGGTAAGTCGTTTGAAGTAATGTACTTTAACGCCGTCAACTATTTGCTGTTTGTCTACAGGAACGTCAAGTTCTGATTTTCCATTGGCGGTTGTAGCTAGCACTATTACATCTCGTCCATCTTTTGTCAACTCTTCAGCAAGTTTTGCAACTGACATGGTAGGCCCGCCGTAAACGTAGGCAGGTTTATAAGCAGCACAAATTTGGATTATCTTCAATATTTAGTGGATGAATGAGTAAGTTTTGAAAGACTGAATCATTTAACGGCACATAATTGATTAACAGATGCAGAGATCATAATTAGTAACTTATAACCAATGGTTAATGCACTAAAGCACCATTTTCTTCTTTTGACAATTTACTGTTCCTATAACCGTAGAAGAAGTAGATCACTAAGCCAACTACCAACCATATCGAAAATCCAATCCAGTTGCTTAAATCCAACTCGCACATCATGTAAAGACAACTCAGCAATCCCAATACGGGGATTAAGGAGAGATTTTTTGCAATAGAAAGATAAGTGATGATGACACAAATGATCATGAAAATCCACATCGGGATCTTATGTTTGAACAAGTGCCAACCACTTTCGTATTTTTTGTCTTTACTGATGCTAGATTTGCTCATGAACCCTTCATATTGCTCGGTTTTAAGGTTGCTTAAATAAGCTTCAGCATCTATCTGTTTGCCCTGCAATACTACTGGACTTTCGGCAATTTCGTTCTTAACGGTTTGTAGTTCTTCTGCATTCAGTGAAGTAACGAATTTGGTTGGACTGATCACTTTAGCTTGATTAGTTAGAAAAGCAGTAGTTTCTGCTTTAAACTGAGTGAATGCTAAAATTAATCCGCCAGCAAGAAGTACAGGAATGATAAATTTGGCGTTGACATAAGGTATTTTGAACTTGCCACGTTGCACATCTGGCCTGTTTTGAAGCACTAGCACACCAGCACAAACTAGTACGAACGCAAACAAAGTTCCTATAGAACATAAATCTGTAACGGTGGTTAAGTTAAGGAATAAGGACGGTACGGCCACCACGAAGCCCACTACTACTGTTGAAAATGAAGGTGTTTTGTACTTAGGATGAATCTTGGAAAAAGATTTCGGCAGCAAGCCATCTCTACTCATACTCATCCAAATACGTGGCTGTCCCATTTGGAATACCAATAAAACAGATGCCATGGCAAAAACTGCAGATACCGCAATAATGCCACTCATTAGTTTCAAATCGATTTGATCAAAAACATAAGCTAGCGGATCGCCAACGGCAAGTGTATTATATTTTACAATCCCTGTTAATACTAACGCAATGGCGATATAGAGTGTGGTACATATGATGATGGCCCACATCATTCCTCGTGGCAAATCACGTTGGGGATTTTTACATTCTTCAGCTGTGGTTGAAATGGCATCAAACCCGATGTAGGCAAAAAATACGGCAGATACGCCTTTAAGTACACCCGACATTCCGTTAGGTGCGAAAGGGTTCCAATTGCTGGTATCTACGTAAAAAATACCAACCGCTAATACCAGTAATATTACTGCTAATTTCACCACAACCATGGCATTACTTGCATTTCTTGACTCTTTCATTCCACGATATACCAACCAAGTGATCAGTATGATAATGGCTAAAGCGGGAATGTCGGCCACAATGTGAAAACCACCAATTTGTGGCGCAGTGTTCCAAGCATTACTTGCCAGGCGGGTTGCATCATCTAAATCAGCTATGCTTTTTCCCGCATTTACTAAAGCCTCAGCATGTTTGTGTCCGTTATAGGCACTAAGGTAATCCATACTAGCCCAATCAGGTACATGGATGCCATTGATGCCTAGCGCTGGTATTTTGATGGAGGAGAGTAACCCTGTAAAATAATCCGACCAGGATATGGCCACCGTGATATTTCCAATGGCGTATTCCATTATGAGCGACCAACCTATGATCCAAGCGACTAACTCGCCGAAAGCTACATACGAGTAAGTGTATGCACTTCCAGAGACAGGTACCATAGAGGCAAATTCTGCATAAGCGAAAGCGGCGAAGCTACATGCAATGGCAGTAAAGATGAATAAGAAAATTACGGCTGGTCCGCCATCAGCACTGGCTTTTCCGATGGTGCTGAAAATGCCAGCACCAATAATTGCGGCAATACCAAAGGCTGTTAGGTCTCTAACACCAAGGGTTTTATGTAGAGACGCTTCATGATCGCCATAGCCTTTTGCGGCGTCGGCCAATATTTTGCTTACAGATTTCTTTCTGAACAGGTTTTTTAGCATGCACTAGGTTTGTTTGATGATGGTGCAATTTACAACTTTAGATTTATTTTTGTTCGACACATACCGAGTCGTACTGAATTTATTTCAGCAGCGCCGTTTGTCCATTTCATATGGATTAGTTGGCACTGTGCCGTTGATCGGCTTCAAAAATGTACGTCAGTGCTGAATGATATCAAACCGATTATTGATCCTAGCCCAATTTTTCAAGCTCGGTTTTAACAAATGCCGCCAATTCTTGAATATAATCTGCGCTAAAATCGAATTTGATGCCTGCCGTCTCGTAAATTTCGTTCATTGGCTTAGTGTAGCCTAACGAAAGAGCATCTAAATATTGTTGTAGTCCACGTTGAGGATCATTTTTGTAATTTTTCCACACTGCGATAGCGCCCAATTGCGCAATGGCGTACTCGATGTAATAAAATGGAACCTCAAACAAGTGTAGTTGTTTTTGCCAAACATTTCCAAACTGCTGCTCCAAGTCTGTCCAATCGGCGAAGCCTGCCCCGAAACGATCGTAAATTTGCTTGAAAGCTTCTTCCCTGTCTGCCGCATTGTGATCAGGATTGGTATAAATCCAATGTTGGAACTGATCGATCACCGCTACCCAAGGTAAGGTTTTCAACACGTCGATCAGCTGTTCCTTTTTAGCCCTAATCAAATCTTCTTCTTTATCGAAATATACGTTCCATTGATCCATGGAAATCAATTCCATACTCATTGAAGCTAGTTCAGCTACTTCCGAAGGGCAATGTTTAAAGTCATTCAGCTCCAAATTTGCGGTTAAAAAAGTATGAATAGCGTGACCGCCCTCATGCACCATGGTAGTTAAATCACGCAATGAATTTGCGGAGTTCATGAAAATAAATGGTGCTCCGGTTTCCGCTAGAGGATAATTATAGCCACCTGGCGCTTTGCCTCTTCTACTTTCTACATCAAATAAGTTATTCGTCTTCATGAAAGCCAACTTTTCGCCAAGGGAAGAGTCAATCTGATTGAAACAAGCGATGGATTTGTCAATTAAGTCGTTGCCATTCTGAAACGGTTTCAATGCTGGTTTTCCGGTAGTACTTACATCTAAATCCCAAGGACGTAACGTATCTAAACCTAAAGCCTCTTTGCGCTGTTGTGCTTGTTCCCTTAATATCGGAACAATTTCGGTTTCAATCGCTTCGGCAAATTTGTAACAATCTTTAGGCGTATAATCAAAACGGCCTAGGGCTTGGAACATGTAATCGCGGTAATTTTCAAAACCAGCGTTCAGCGCTACTTGATGGCGTAGCTTCACCAGTTCGTCAAATAGGATGTTTAAATCATCTTTATCTGCCAAACGACGTCTTTGGATGGTTTCCCAAGCATTTTGGCGAATGTTGCGGTCGGTATCTTTCAAGAAGTTACTGGCTTGTTCCAATGTGTATTCCTGCCCGTTAATTTCAACACTCATCGCACCGGTAATACCTTGGTATTTTTGTTGTTTAACCTGTAAATCGGTAAACAACGGAATATTTTCTTCTCGGAAAAGCTCTAAGGCTTTGCGTACAGCACGTAAGTAAACGAAATATTTCTGTTGGTCTAGCTCTTCCACATATTCGCTTTCTACCAATTTTTTGTTTAGTTCGTTGGCTAACGGTGCTATTTTAGGTTCAATCTCTGTTGCGAAGTATTGAAAGTCGGTTACTAACTGTTCATTAGCTGTATCGCAGCTCATTTTGATGTAGCGCCAAGCAAAGTCCTCTTCCAAAGCTGCTTCCAGCTCGCTCTTGTCACGTAGCCAATGTTCAAGTTCGGCGGCACTGGTGATATTTCTGTGTTGTAGTTCTTCAAAAATAGGAGAGAGGTTTTCCCATTTAATGGTTAAATCTTGAGGGATATAGTTGCGCTGTTTTTTTACAGTAGTCATATGTATAATGTTGTATAGTTTGAACGTAGAAAAGTTACGAATGTTTTGTTGTTTTATAGTTCCTTAACAGCGTCTAAATGCTGTAGGTTATAAGTAGACTGTTAGTGGATGTTGTACACCAGCGTTTTTGGAAACATCAGGCTTTAAGACTATGAGTTCTGGGTCAATGTTTTCGTACTAAAATTTGCATTTTCCGAAGGATGACAAACATTAGCCACATGGTGATAAAGCCGTAAAACATGTTGTTGATCATGAATTCAAAGTTATTTCCACGCCAAAGCGTTTGAAAACAAGCGTTGAACATTACAATACATCCAAATTCATAGCCGCCAAACCAGCGCTCAGCGGTATTGTTAAAAAATTGAACGGTGTAACCTAAAGCGAATAAAAACAGTAAAACACCGAAATAGCCAAAAGAAAGGTAAGCATCTACTACCGGACGTGTTTTTGCAGAAACTGAAGATCTTTCATCGGCAACCCCTGCATCATAAACTCGCTGCATGGCAATCTTTTCAGTAACTGGTTTATTTGGGTAAAAAACTCTTGGTATAATAGCTAAGAATGAATTTTCTATAATTTCCCAACCGTAAAAATCTCTCTTTTCAGGAACATGATTAACAAACTGAGTAAACATTCCAATTTCAGAAAATCTATTGGTCAAAAAACTCCAGTTCGTTTCAACGATTTGGTCACTATTATCTTCTTGAAATATCGTCTCAAAGGCTTCCGATCTTGCTTCCTCTGCTGATTTATCACCGCTCCATGATTGCTGACGTATGATATTAGCGTATGTAGGCAAGATGTAAAGTAGAAAATAGATGCTAGGAATCGCTAATACAGTTATTAGCCGTTTATAATAGGGAAATAGTAGAGCAAATAATATGATTACGTTCACAATGATATGTTCCTTGTAGCCTGTAAGCGTTGCATTAATAAAGTTAACCCCGAACATGGTCGCTCCATAAATGATAAAGATTGAATCTTTGCTCCTTAAACCTTTTAACAATAACAAAGAAGCGCAAAAGATAGCGATGTTGCTTAAGTATATCGAAAATTGAAACAAACCAGGCAAAAACTGCATTACAATGGTTAAAAGGTAAGAAGCTATTCCAATTCTCAACCAAATGATGTTTTTTCTACGATTTAAATGAAATTCATAAGCTCGTTTTTTTTGTCGGCTTTGTTGTGCCATTAGAATCCCACAAACTAAAGCTGTATGTGCCAGTAAGGCCAGCCGCTGACACTTTGCAATTAAATAAGTTTCCTCATTAACAACAAAGCTTATCGAGTCAACTTTTTCAAAATACTCATATCCTAAATGGTCTATGAAGTAGAAGATCGAAGTGCAGCACATAAAGCCTGCAAATATGAGTTGTAATAGAAAAATTGGTCGCATGATCTGATGAGATATACTCAAGTCTTTTTTTACTATGCGATGAGGAGAAAGCCAAGTTAGATAGAATATGTAAAAAGAGCCGAGCCATGCTACAAAAAAGCTAATAACTGGGGTGCCACTTAGTAGAAAAGAAATCACAAAAGGCACGAAAAAGAGGAAATATTTCGCTTTATTTGACGGCATCAGTTAGGATAGCAAGTGTTGAATTTATCGTAGATGAGTAACAATATTTTTGAATATGATCAAGCACCTGTTTTTTTTTAAAACCGTTGAGAATTAGCCATTCAACTGCCCTCTGTAAAGAATTTATGTTTCCCGTTTCAAATACTAAATTAGGTAAAATTGGTTTTAACAAGTCTTCCGCAGAACCACATTGTGATGATATAATAACGGGAAGGCCAGTGGCCATCGCTTCATTGGCTACTAAACCCCAAGTTTCTCCATAGTCGGATGGTAAAATAAGACAGTCCGCTATTGCGTAGCAAATTGGTATTTCCATTTGATTTACAAAACCTGTAAAGCTGGCATTAACCCTGTCTTTGGTAAAATGATTAATTAGTCCTTTTTCTTTATCATAAACTACATTTACCCTTGATGCAATATCCTCGTACAATAGTCCGTCCCCGACGAAAAGTAGGTGAATTTTGTTTTTAATAGACGGATTTTTAATTATTTTTTCTGCTGCAAGTACAATATCTACAGGCCGTTTTTTTGAAATGAATTTTCCGGAAAACAATATACAAAATGCATCAGTAGGAACTCCCCATTTGTTTCTTAATATAGCTTTCTGATTATTTGCCTTAAGTGACTGCTCAAAAAATCTATCATTTTCTATACAGTACAGACCCGGAAGTAGTTTATGATCTGGTATGTTGTATTTTTTATAAAGCCTTTTGTTAGCTTCACCGATATATAAGAAATAATCTATTCGCCTGAAAAAACTCGTTAATATCAGCTTCTTTAAAGGCCACTTCCATTTGCTCTCAGGTTTCAGATCATTGCTTTCGCCTTTGAATATGGTTTTTAATCCTAAGGCTTTGGCAGTCCATAGCGCCTGCCAGTAGGCCATGATGTGCCAGCCATTGATGTAAACATGAGTAGCCCTCGCTGATTTTAATTTATCTTTGATATTTTCAGCGATACGACAGTTTTTAAACCCTTGATTTGGCGCTGCACCGGCGTTTGTTTTAATAAAGCGATAGGCATATCCTTCTAACATCGGTAAATCCCAAGAAAAAGATTTGCCAAATTGCACATCATAACTATCTTTCAAACCAAAGTCAGTAAAATACCAAACTTCTAACTTGATACCAGCTTCGGTCATCTTTCTCCAAAGAGGCACCTGATATTGAATTGGGTGAGTAGCGAAAATGATCAACATTTGCAATCAAATAAATTATTAATAAGCTGTGCCCATCTAAATCCGTAAGCATCCCAAGTGAAGTTTTCTACTTTTTTACGGGCATTCAAACCCAAAGTTTTTGCTTTATCTGGCGACTCTAAAAAGAGTTGGATACTAGCTTTTAATTTCTCTGTATCAAATGAATTGTAAACTATTCCATCGATACCAGATTCGATAATGTCGGGAGCACCAGTAGCTTCGGTGCTAATTACGGGTAAACCGCAAGCCATTGCTTCTAAAATTACCAATCCGAAACCTTCAAAAAAACTTGGTAGTACGAAAACATCACAAGAGCTAACGGTTAATTGTAAGTCTTGATGTGCAATTTTACCCAAATAATTTATTGAAGCGAGTTGAGGAATTTGGTCTATAATCTCTTTTTCGGCTGGCCCTACCAACAATAATTCAGCATTTAGGGGATTTAATTCTTTCCAAACTTTTAATAAGATGTTAATTCCTTTCCTTGCGGTTAAAGAACCAACAAATAAAAATCTCAATTTTTCTTTAGTAGATAATTGATTTAAGTTAAATCTTTGATTATCGACACCATAGGGGTTGATAACAATTTTTTTGTCGTCTACTTGATTTTCGACTAATGTTTTTTTTGTAAAGGTGCTTGCTGTTATGATATAATCAGCATTTTCATGTTCTACTTTCTCCAATGCTGTTAATTGTTCAGATTTAAAAGGAAGTCGTAGTTTTAAATGCGGATATAAACTGTTTAGCTTCTCGAAAATAATGGCTTTAGAATTTGGATGGGCTATGCTCTGATCTAGAATGAAAATTTTTTCCTTTTGTTTTGCCCGTTTGACCAACAAAAAGGAAGAAGTATCAAATCCAATGATAACGTCTGCCTCGTTTAGAGACTTATCTGGTATGAGCATTTGAAATTGCTTATTCCGCTCATAAATTAGTTTTTCATCAAATCCTTTAAGTTTTCCTTTTATTAAATAGTTAATTTCAAACCACCAAATTGTCTTGATTTTAGTTCGACTAACACCGCTAATTATTCGGTTAGATAATTTTTTGAAAAGTGTATGTGGTAACCTTTTTAAGACGTAATAAAGACAACTTTTTTCTGGAACTACAAATGGTGACCAAAATTCAAATAAAAGGCCATTTTTCTCCAACTGTTTTGCTAATTGGAAAGAATGTTGCGTACCAGGATGAGCTAGTAAAACTTTGATCTGTTTAGGCATTAGTTTTTTTGAAGATCTGTATATCGTTTGAAAGCTTTAAAGCTCACAGCCTTTCTGTTTGTGTTTCCTTTTAATAGCCATTTGATAAAATCAATAAATCCGTCTTTGAAAGGAGATATAAGAGAGGTCGGTTTATGATTCACAGCAAATTTGGCATGTTTAAATATTTTTATCAAAATAAGTGGGATTAATGTTAAAAATGGTGCCCTACGATAAGTAAAGACTAAATCGTTGCATACTCCAGATCGATGCTGTGCGCTTAAATTTCTTGATATCATGGTTTTATCATGCCATACATACTTCCCCTTGTATGTGATTATTTTATACCCTAAGTCTATCAATCTTATACAGAAATCTTTTTCCTCAGCGCCGTAGAAACCAGGATTTGGAGTGTAATAACCGATTTCTTTTGCCGCTTTTAAGTTAATTATATGACCACAACCGATGAAATTGTTAGTCTCACAAAAATATGGGTTCTTGGTTTTTTTTTCTGGTGCATCTGGACTAAGCATATCGAATCCGAGAGCACCTACATCTGGATTAGATTTTAAGTAAAGCATAGCTTCTTCAATAGCGTCGTTTTCAAGAAACCATGCATCGTCATCTAGGCTACAAAAGTAATTATAACCTTCTTTCTGCATAAAGAAATTTCTTGCCCAAACTAGTCCCTTGGAAGTTTCACCAATCGACCAACTCACATTGTTAAATGTTTTTAACAAATCTGTTGTATTGTCTTCAGAAGCATCGTCATAAACCCAAATTTTTTTTTCCGCAAAAGTTTGTCTTAGCGCTGAACAAATTGCTTTGGGCAATATTTTCGCCCTATTCTTAGACGTTATACCAATTAATAGTTCCATGCTATTGCCATATAGAACGTAGATACAAAAGCTTATTTCTCTGACTTTTTAGCGCATATAAACTTAAAAAAATTCTATGAAGAAGCATTTTTATTTTTAATTCTGTTCCCGAAAGACCTAAGATGTCTTTCGCTATCTTTTTTTGATTCTGTAACTTCATTTTATTTAGCGCTAATATATCTTTCTTGAATACAGTAGGTAGAGAATAGTGTTTGTAGTAAATCTTCGGAAAGCAATAAATCGGGTGGATTTTACCTATCGAAGCTGTGAGGTAAACATCTTCTCCAAAACTATAGCCATCAAAATTCGGAAATTTGAAAAGACTAAAAACATCACGTTTGATAATTAGGCATGTCGATGGAAGCCAATCAACTTTCATGAGTTCTTCTTCAGTGTATGAATAGTGGGGGTAGCAGTTCAAGCCTGGTCCAAACAACTTACCTCCATACGATTCATGAGTGTAACCTGATTGAATTTTATAGTAAAGTTTTAATAGAAAGCTTGGTTTTTGAATTTCTGCACCTATTTGTCGAGGGGCGCAAATTGCAATATTATTTGATTTTACTAATTTGAAGATACTATCAAAAAAAAATTGGTCGAACTCAACGTCATCATCTAAAAACACAACGTATTCAGAATTACTCATTAATGCACCTTCATTCCTCTGCTTAGCAGCACTTTTATATTCAACTTTTTTGTAAAAAACTGCGGTATCATTTATATAGCGGTTATCAGTTACATCTGAACTATCAATTATTATAATGTTTTCTGGTTAAAAATTTGATTTTTTAAACAGGCTATTACAGTTGACAATTCTTTTTGTCGGTTATTTGTAGCGATTATTACTGAATACATTTTGAAATGTTAAGGAAATATACCAACTGTATGTAGGATGTATTTTAACAAACGCTTATCCCAACGTTCTATATGTTTTGGCAGTAAGCCATTGTCATAAGAGTAATTCTTTGACCCATCATCTAGTTTGAGGGTATTGGAATCTTTTATACTTTGTTCCCAATGTGTTCCCTTTGTGTAGCTAGCGAACACATGATAACCCTCTTGTATCGCGATCAATCGAGTTACAAGCCTTTTCTGCATTTGCGAAGGGGACCTATATTGATAATGCTTTAGTTTAATACGTTGGCATGCCGTAATACCTAAGTGCCTAGGCCAAGATCCGTTTTTCCAAGTTAGTCTACTTCTAAACTTAAAGAATCTAATTTCTGAATGATTACATAAATAGTATTTGATTCTACCTTCTAGTTCCATTTTGTCAAAAGAGTCAGGACTTTGTTCGAATACTGATTTTTCCACTTCTGTAAAATAATACTGGAAACTAGCATTCCACACTACATGTTGACTTTTGGGTATTTGTTTCAAAAAATGTCTAGGATTATCAATATAAATCTCATCAGCATCCAACCTGCACCACCAATCTCCGTCTTGCGCTAAATGTTTATAGTTGTTAAACACTTCGGCTCTTAACTCATCTCTAAATTTTCTTTTTTCTTTTTTGAATGGTATAATGATATGATTCTCTCTTGCCAACGAGAGAACTTTTTCCCAGCTATCATCATCACTTCCGGTGTCAAAAACGAATATCTTATCACACCAAGTAGATGCTTTTGATAAGATTTCTTCAATACAATCTGCTTCATTTTTTATTAAGCAGATACCAAAAATTTTCAAATTGTTGAATTTATTTGTGATAAATTATTTGTTACAGAAAAATACCTAGATAAGTACGATTAATATTATTTAGCTTATCTTTTAGCCAGGTGTATAAATAGCGGCTATTATTTTTCTAAATTTTTCCAGTATAGAATGGTGTTCAAAATCTTTTATCTGGCTAATTTGTCCAATACATTTAAGCCTATTGGACGAAAATAATAGAAAATTGATTAAGTTTTTAAGGTCTTTTTTATTGCCTGATAACATACCTTGTTTACTCTTACACCATTTTATTCCATTAGCATAAGGAGGACCAATTACAATGATAGGCATATTCAATTTTATGTATTCAGGAAGTTTGCTAGGGAAATGCGTGGAATAGAGTTGCTTAAATTTTTTTTCTTCGGAGTATGGTAGTATTACCGCATCGCATTGTTCGCTTATTTTTTTCCAAGTCTCTTCAGGAGTTTCTGCATAACCCATAAATTCGATGTTCGGCGATTTTTCTATTCGGTTATCTACGTCTCTAAAAATCTTTAATTTAGTATTCGTGTCCTCTAGTATTGTAACGATTTCATTGATGCCTTCCAAATATCCGTAAGCTAATGATCCTGCATATCCTATAGTTAGTGTACTACCGTTTACAAGCATTACAGATTTTTCCAACTTGCGTCCCTGTATAGCATCTGAAAATGTAGGGTAGAGAAATTCGGATTTTGCTCCATATTTTTTTTCCCATGCTGTAGCCATTTCGGGGCTGATACAAACCCGACTACTTGCTGCTTGATAGATTTTAGCATTTAGTTTTACCAGTTCTTTCCTAAAAATATTGTGAGGATTAGCAAAGTCTTCCGTATCGTCATGGCAAAACAGTACTAAAGGAATTTTTTTTTCTTTAGAATAATGGTATGCAGCGTAATAAAATGGTAAAAACTGCATTAAACTTATTATTAAGTCTGGTTTAAAATCATCAGCAATTTTTTGTAGCTGATTAGGTAACTTAGGTAATGCTAAACCAATCGACTGTATATCACTTAAATACCTAGCTAATCTACTTAAACGCAACCTGTCAATTAATTTAACTTCAAATGTATAGTATTTGCAATTCAATATTTCAGCATTATTCGTAGGTTTTCTTCCAATTATCAAGAGATTTTCTGAAGGATAACTTTTTAGCAGTCTCATAAACTGTATTGATCCTGCATTGATAGACTGAGGAATTTCGTCTGCTATAAAGAGAATTTTTGCTCCAGACATCACAATTGATTTTGCTCTATAAATCTAAACGCCTTTGATTCACCTCTTATTTTTGCTTTATAGAATCTTTTTGCTCTTCCTTTAAGCCTGAATAAGTAATAATTGTTTTTTACAAAGTCAATAAAATCATAACGATATTTGATGTCTTGATTTCCTCGCAATTTAGAAAGTATTATGTGAGAATATTTTAATCCTTCCATCAATTTTAATAAATAATGTTCCGTTAATCTTTCAGGGGGTATGATATGTTGCATTTTTAAAGATTTAAAAACTGCCATTCCGTATCCCATATCGAGTGCGGTCAATATCATATCTGTATCGCCTCCCGAAACAAGAGAGTTAGCTGTTCTATCTAATCTTTTTCTTTGAGGCTGGTTGTTAAGATTTTCTAAATATTGAAAACAAACGTCCCTTCTTATACACAAACCTGCCCCACAAGGCTCTGCCTTGGAACTATTAGGATCATTACTCCAATAGTCTTTCTCAACATCTCTTAGTGCTAAATAATACCAATAGTCTTTAGTCCAGGCTTCAGGTTCAATTTCGAAAATACCTTGAATACTACCCCCGAAAGCACCAATTAATGGCCATTTCTTATTTATTTCTATTATTTCAAAAAGATAATTTTTGCTTAGTATGTTGTCGTCATCAACAAATAGAAGATAGTTTCCAGAGGCGGATAAAATGCCTTTAGCTCGTGCTGGAGTTAATCCTTGGGTTGCTTCAAACACGATATTAACGTTAGGATGCCAAGATATATCAATTTCTTGGGCGAAATTATTTGAACTATTATTATCAACTATAATTAATTCCCATTCAGTTGGGGTGAGAGTTTGAGATCTTAAAGCCGCTAAAGTTTGCTTTAAATAGGAAATTTTTGGGTTATAAGTACAAATAATTACGCTTAGCATACGAGTCTAGTATTATAGCCTATTAGAAGTTCTCCTTGTTCAAAAACTTCAAAAAGCTTATCTGTTAAGCGTTTTTTAACGAATTCCTTGGAAATGAATTCTTCATGGACTTCAATAGTTATTACTCTTACAATGTCAAGCCAATCTAAATTCTTGTGCTCAAATATACCTTTTTCACTGCCTTCGATATCTATTTTTAAAATATCAATAATGTCTAGGTTAGAATTTTTTCTTATTGTATCAACAGAGTAAACCGGAATATTTCTATCATGTTGACCTTTTACTAAATTGATGGACCAAAAGTTTCCGTCTCTAAACGATGTGTTTAGCGATAGTTTATCGTCTTCATAATGAATACCTCCTTGCACTATTTTATAGTTTGAGATTCCATTTATTTCGAGGTTTAAATTTAAGTAGTTAATATTATCACTTGCGGGTTCGATTACTATAAGATTAGATATCCTTAAAAAAACTGAAAGATATATCGATACGAAACCGACATTTCCACCAGCATCTACAACGTTTAAACTATGATTAAGCAAATCTAATTTTCTTAACAATACTAACAAGGGTTTAAATTCTTCCTCGATCAAAATTTGCTGAAAAACATCAATATCACTTGTGTTCCTTCTCATAAGAAGGCTGATATTCTTGCCATTTACATTGAAACCATCTATCCTAGTATCGCTTCCCTGTTTTGTGAATTTGACACCTTCCTTAACTAGTTGATCGTACAAAGTCTTAAATCTCTGATTGGGGGAAGAAAAACTCTGAAATTTATTTCTTATTAAATTTAGTATTAGAGTAATTTGTTCTTTAAAGGTTAATTGACGTAAAAAATTTATATTCATTTAGTTTATCTGTCTTTTATGTATTTGGCGGGAGAACCACCATATATTTTATAAGATTCTATTTCTCCTCTAACAACGCTTCCCGCAGCGATAATAGCTCCTTTTCTTATTATCGCCCCATCTAAAACCATTACATTCGCTCCAATCCATACATCATCTTCAATTATGATGCCTTTTGATACTATATCCTGTTCTCTAATTAACCTTTTTTTATCCACGAACACATGATTACAGGGAATAATAACACAATTGGCTGCAATCAACACATCATTTCCTATCTCTACTCCGTTTCCGTGTCCGTATATTATAGAATGTGGATTGAAGCTACAATTGCTTCCGATCTTTATTTTTCCACCATAGGTCATCAAAAGAACACCGTTCAAAAATTCATTATTGTTCGCGATTTCAATTTTTCCACCATATATAAAGGATATCTCAGTATTATAATAGAAATAGTTTTTTGTTCCAATAGACAAATTTTTTAGCCTTTTTATTCTTATAGTTCTAAGTTTTAAGTAAAATCGTTTAAAGTAATTCATTTAATTGCTCGATTAATCTTTTTGTTGCAGCACTAGGTGAGTAATGAGTCATCGCCCAGTTATAACCTGTAGTTCCGATATTGTCAACTTTTTTATCATTGACTAATCTTTCAATATCATCTTCAATCTTTTCTAAATTTATACCCACATAATGCTTCCAATTTTCTGGCATTATTGGTAACTCGACACCATACTTTTCTAAATCCAAATGTATTGGAATGCATCCAGCACACAGGCTTTCCCAAAATCTCCAACTATCCCATTGGATAATTCGCATATCTTTCTTACAGAGATTAGAGATGATATCATACGCTATTTTAAGAATTTTACCCTTGTTACCACCTTTCATATAGTTACTAGGATTCTTCGGGTAGTAAGGGATTAATTCGCCACAAAAGGCGGCAATAGCAAATGAACTCTTTAAAGTGTCATAATATTTCGGAGAATGTTTACCTCCTGTCTGTTCCCACATCAATAAATTATACCCTGTTAATACTTCTCGTTCATCGTTCACATTTGTCACGACCTTTATTTTTTCGTTAATCTTAGGTAAAATACTTTCTTTCGCAATCTTTCTTATTCCATGTTCATATGGGTGTGTAAAATTAAAGTTCTGAAGCACTACTCTATTTCTCTCATCACTAACTTTAAAGTTTTTAGTTGCTTCAAGAATTCTGGAAGTAAAACCTAAAACCCATGGCTTAACATTATCAGGATTGTATGTGTATTTATTGTACTTTGCTCTAAAAATGATGTCAAATTTTCTAAATTCTTCGTCCCAACTTCTAGTTCGATAACCATCGGTAGGATCTAGATATATGACTTTATACTTCCTGTTTTTTGAAAATAAGAAATGTGGGAACTCCTGTTGGAAGTGTTTATAAGACACGTGATCTATATATTCGAACCAAGTATATGATATAACTACAAGATCACAATCTTTATATGACACGTTTTCATCTTTATTGAACAAGTAGTTCCCATCAACGTCTTTCTGCCAAAAATTTTTATTGGCATAGAATGGTATGCCTAGTTTATCGAGGCCTTCTGCTAGATAGATTAATGAATCCTCGTACGTTTTTACATGATCTGCAATAAAAAAGTATACCGATTTTATTTTCATTAATTTTTATTTAAAATTATTATTGCTATAGCATTTATTTTAGGTGAATTCATAGCAATTATTAAATAATGTCTGCGTATTAAGTGTTAATTAGCTTCTTTCAATTTTTTAAGAGCATCTTTTACACCTTTAATTTTAGCAAATTCAACCTTTCTCTTAAAACCGTCCATTGAAATTATTCTGAGCCATCTTAATATTATAGTCTTCAATGATGGTTGATTTGGAACCTGTCCAAACAAATAGTAGTTTTGGAAGGTAGCTGAGTACATATTCCAATAATTGTTTTTAATTAAATATCCAACTGACATTTTGGTTTCAGGTACAAAATGTGTTATAATCAAGTCTTTAAACATGCCTTTCCCTAGTCCCATTTGACAAGTAAAAAAAACAATATCTATATCTTCACAGGATAAAAGCTCTTTTCCTCTTCTGCCTAATTGCAATCTAAAATCCTCCGTTTCTAGAACCTCTAGGTATTCTTTGTAAACTTCTTTCCTCAAACACATACCAGCACCAAATGGTGTTGAATCATATTCTTTTATGTTATTTGACCAGATATCTTCCTCTACCTTTCTTTCTGCATTACCGTAGTACTCTATTTTTAATTTTGGTGGTATTTCAAATTCTGGTTTTATTTGACATCCGAAAACTCCTAAGAAAGGGAAACGGCTGTAGATGTTCCAAGCATTTTTCAGATAATTTTCATCTAAAATTATATCATCATCTACGTTTATAAGTAAATCTCCTTTCGCTTCAAAAAAACCTCGTTTTCTAGCATAAGCTAATCCTAGATTCTCTTCAACAATAAATCTATGGTTAGGATGCCAGTTTATTTTATAAATATTTTGAAGTTTTTCTGTAGATAAGTTATCGACAATAATAAGTTCCCAATCATTATTTGCTAAGGTCTGTCTTTCCAATCCGCGTAACACCTTTGGAAAAAAATCTTTCCGAGGATTATGAGCGCTTATAACTACACTTATTTTTGGAGTCATTATTAGTTACTATTAAGCCATGTTAAAATATTAAACGCTTTTCTATAAGACCATCTTAATGTGTAGATGTCGCCAATACATTTTTGATTCTTAAAATCTTTCAAGTGCACAATCGATCTAATCTCAGGTATATTTTTAGCAGAAAAGAAAACTTTATTTTTATAATTCAATGAATCAAATTCTAAAGCAAGCTCTAATGTACATAGGTCCCTGTCAGAAAAACTAATGAACAAATTATCAAAGTTAATTCTTTTCTTTCTGTCGTCCCACTTTTCTTTAGCTTCCTTTTCTGATCCATAATGTAAAAAGTGAATTTCAATGTCTCTCAACACGCCAATTGGATAAGATAAATCTGCATCCGATAAATATTTTGACTTGTTCTTGAACTGTAATTCCGATGATAGATAAAGTTTTAAATCTTTAATGAACTTAATATAACATGGCGCAAAGAAAAAAAGTCCAATGGTTGGAGTGAAATATTTTATACCCAAATCTTCGTATACGCCGCCTCCCCAACAGTTGTTAGAAATAATTGAAAAATTTTTGTTTTTATTTTTTTTTCTCAGAAGCCAACAATAAAGATTGTTAGCGTGAAAATTAAATTTGGTTCGGATATAGGAAAACATTATAATATTTCTTTTACGAAGCTCTCTAAACGGTTAATATAAATTAAGTTGCTTAATTCATTTTTATATAAATTTATATTTTCTTTTGTCTCGTAATCTCTTTTTTTAAGAGGCTCTTTGGTTAAGATTTCAAAAAGTTGTTCAGGAGAGTTAGAATCAAAAGTTATTATTTCTTTAGATTTGTCTCTATAATATTCATGTCCGAAATTATCTGTCATGATTAAAGGGACACCAGTGGAAAGAGCTTCAATGACAGATAAATCAAAATAGCTTTGACGGTTGCAATTAATGACGTAATCAACACTGTTATACCAGTTATTAGGAGTGCTTGAAAATCCGACGTCGTATATATTTGTTCCATTTATTTTTTCACCATTACCAACTATTATCAGGTTTATATTTTTTCTGAATTCCGATACTTTAGAGAATTGATTGAGTAACATGTCAAAACCTTTAACTTGATTTCTTCTACCTATATACAATACATTTATTTTTTCCTTATCAAGTGGGTATCTCCTAATATCGCTAACACTCTTAGCACCGCTTAATATGTATTTTGTTTCTGACTGAGTTCTTTTTACTGTCTCGTAAATTTTTTCTGCACCAGAATTTGGAAATACTAATATATCCGCCCTGTCGAAAGCTTCAATTTCAGCTTTTTTAACTAGTTCATAAAAATCATTATCACCAAAACTTTTTACTTCTTCGGAAGGCAGTTCGGGTGAATGCGACTGAAAGATTACAATTTGCGAACTTTTAATTTTTTTTCGACAAGAGTAGAAGCTTAAGCAATCATGAAAATAAAGATATTTATATCTATTGGCTTTTATTTTATCGAAGTATGAATCAGTCTCATTAAAAACATGTTCGAAAATTTTATATTTAACTTTATTTAAAAAACTTGATTTAGGAATTAAATGGTTTGATAAAATAAAATAATTTGATTTAACATCAACCAGATTATGAGCAATAAAACCCGGTGGTCCGCCTTTGTTAATATCATAAGGGAAAGGGGTATAAATCAATATTTTATCGGTAGTCATCATATCTTGAAATTCTTTGCAATTTCCAACGCTTCCGCTATAACATGATGCATGTCCATATAGCGATATGTCGCAAGTCTACCCAAAAACGTTACATTCTTTAAATTTTCCACTTCTTTTTGATACAGCTCTAATTTATCCATGTCGTCTTTTAATCTTTTAGGATAAAAAGGGTCGTCATAAGGTTCAGTTTCTTTACTAAATTCTTTAAAATAAATTGTTTTTTCGTGCTGTTCCCAAGGTGTAAAATGTTTATGCTCATGTATGCGTGTGTAGGGAATGCTTTCTTCGGCATAATTAATAACGGCATTTCCTTGATAATCCCCCTTCATAGTATGTTTTTCGAAATAAACCGTCCTGTAACCAAGTCTGCCAAATTTGAAATTAAAAAATGCATCTAATGGTCCGGTATAAAAAGTATGATCGTAGGTTGATGCATCTACTTGCGAAAATTTACTATTTAGTTTTACCGTTATATTTGTTTTATCAAGCATTTTCTCAAAAATCTCAGTATAACCGTTTTTGGGTATTCCTTGCAAAGCTGTTCCGTAATAATTATCGTCGTAGTTGAAACGAATTGGCAACCGTTTTAAAATGCCAGCAGGAAGTTCTTTAGGCTCACACCCCCATTGTTTTTTCGTGTAGCCATAGAAGAAAGCTTTATAAAGATCTTTGCCTATAAGCCTAAGTGCTTGCTCTTCAAAATTTTTAGGATTTGTAAATTTCTTGTCACCTATATTTGTTATAAATTCCTGCGCTTCTTTGGGATTCAAAGTTTTTCCAAAAAATTGATTTATAGTATGCAAGTTTATTGGAAGAGAATATATATTGTTATCGTAAACAGATTTCACTCTGTTTATGAAAGGCATGAGTTCAGTAAACTGTTGTATATAATTCCAAACTTGTAGGTTGTCTGTATTAAAAATGTGAGGACCATAAGTATGAACCATGACATTAGTTTCAGGATCTCTTTCAGTATAACAGTTACCTCCAATATGATTTCGCTCTTCAATGATCGTAATGTCGTTGTTTGGATTTTTTGAAAGTTGTTCAGCTATGACTGCTCCGGAAAAACCAGCGCCTACAATTAGTAACTTTTTATTCATTTGTCCAATTATATGGGTTTTGTATAATTCCTTTGATTGAATCACCCTCCAGTTCAACTTTGCTCCTGGGCTCGACTACAATATGTAAGAAGCTCTCATTTTTATCCAGTACTTCCCCTCCATTAATCCATAAAGCGCCCTCTAGTGAGTAAATGCCAGCTTTGAAAAAGCGATGGGGTAGTTTGATTTTGTAATGATAAATATCTTTTCCTTTAGAAAAGTCAGTTAAAATAGGAGTCGACATAAAAGCTTCACCATTGTTGGTGTACAATGTGCACCCGAAATTTACATTAAGTTTGTTTTTAAGTTTAATCTCGAAATTTAAGTAATATTCATTGTCAAGTTCCGAAATACTAGATTTTCTTTTGTTTGCTGAATCTGTTAAAAAAATATGAGTTATTTTTTCGTCTTTTTCCTGAGGGTTGTAATAAGAACTTTTAATTTCGTTATTGAATACTAGGCTGTATCTCTCTACGGTTTCGTTTATATTGCCATTGAATTCAATTTTTCCGTTTTTCAAAAGTATGCCCTTATTACAAAGCGTCTTCACACTCCCCATATTATGACTCACAAACAACACCGTTCTCCCTTCACCTTTACTTACTTCGCCCATTTTGCCTAAGCATTTCTTTTGAAATTCAGCATCACCAACGGCCAATACTTCGTCCACAATCAAAATTTCACTTTCTAAGTGGGCAGCAACGGCAAAGGCTAAACGCACATACATACCGCTCGAGTAGCGCTTCACTGGAGTATCAATGTAGCGCTCTACGCCAGCAAAATCTACAATTTCATCAAACTTGCGGGTAATTTCCTTTTTACGCATGCCCAAAATGGCACCGTTGAGGTAAATGTTTTCGCGGCCGGTAAGTTCCGGATGAAAACCTGTCCCTACTTCTAATAAGGAAGCAATGCGCCCTTTGCCCGTAATGCGACCGGTAGTAGGACTGGTTACACGGCTAAGTACTTTTAATAAGGTACTCTTGCCAGCTCCGTTACGACCTATGATTCCTACGGCATCACCTTGCTCAATTTCGAAGTTGATATCTTTCAAACTCCAAACAATATCTGAATTGCCTTTGCTGGTTCGATCGTTAGTTTCGCCAATGCGCAAAAAAGGATCTTCCTTACCTCGAATACGGGCATACCAACGTTCCAAATCACGACTGATGGTGCCTGTACCAATTTCGCCAAGTTGGTAAGCTTTACTTAGGTTTTCTGCTTTTATAGCAATGTTGGACATGTTGTCTATTGTTGTTTCTGGTTTTCCTTATACTCGTACAAGGATCGGCATGGTTAAGTAAAATCTTAGTTTTTCAATTACGCTTTTTAAGTCTGCGTTCGACATGTTTCATAGGAAGATTGCTTGGTTTACTTTCTTTTATAAAAAATAAAACTCTGGTCTTTGGGTAGAAGAAAAAGACGCTTTTTATAAGATCCAGCTGCACTCAATATAAACGCGAATGGTTAAACATTGGGTAGGCTGGTGTTTTAAATGGTCAAGGTAAAAAGATAATTATTGTTGTTAAGCCGTTAATGTTTCGTATAATTCAATATGCCTTTGAAGTGGCCTAGCTGCCATATACCAATTGATTACATTATTCCGAACATTTTTTAACGATGTATCCGCTGCATTAATCAGTGCAATGGTATTAATTATATTCTGTTTTAGCTTTTCACTATCATTCGTTTCAAATAATGAACTAGGAAAGGCCGCATATTCAGGCATGGCACCAGTAGTAGTTGCTATAATTGGGGTGTTGCAAAGCAATGCTTCAAATCCTACCTGTCCAAAACTTTCTTCGTTGGATGAAACTACAAATATGTCCATTGCTGCGTAAGCTGTATTAAGCAATTGTTGGCTTACGTTGCCCAAGTGCCTAACTTTTGAGTCATGTAAAGCCTCTTCCATTTGATCGTACGCTCCGAAAGTAAGCAGTTGAATTGGTAATTGATGCTCTTTAACAAGTTGATTTAAAGTTTCACGAAATACCTTATAACCTTTAAAAGGATGTTGAAGCATTTGTGCACCAAATCCTATGGTAACGCAGTCATCCGCCAAGCCCAGTGCGTTTTTGGCATCTCGCTTTGATATAGCTGCCCATTTTTCGGTATCAATAATGCATGGAATAGTTGTGCTGGCACAATTAAGTTGCTTTTCCTTAATTTTATCTTCGCAATGCAAACTACTCGTTATTAAATATGGCTGGTACCGTTCAATTATTTGCGTTTTTTGTAGCCTAATTTTTTGGTCAATTTCAGCTAATGCTGGGTTGGCGTTTTGATCATTTTTGAAATGAAAAATTCCTTCTACAGGATTCATGTCGTGTAACGTCCAGACAATGGGTTTTGCAACATTGGCGAAAAAACTCGCTAAATCTACAAAATCACCTATCCAGTGCAAATGGATTACATCCGCTTGCTTTACTAGTGGATGCTGGTGCAACTGATAACTACTATAGGGCAAAGACACGGTTTCATAATGACCGCCAACCTTTTTTATTTGTTTGTAGATTAAATCTTCTTTTCTACCAGACAAACCAGTTTTGCGTAATGCTTTCCTTAACAAGGTGTTAACGGTTTTTACTGGGTAAACTGCCGCCTGTCCTTTGTCATCGCCATACAAAAACAACACCTTGGAGTCAACTTTTTCATTTAGCAATGCCCGGTGTAAACTTAGGCAAGCTTTTCCGGCTCCGCCCTCAATTGAAGTAATGATATGGGTAATTTTCAAAACTTTAGGCGTTGCTGGTGAAACCTTAGGTAGCGTTTTACTGCTTTCCAACCTCTAAAATTGCCATACCTGTAAAACTGTTTGAGGTATTGATAAGCGACAGTATTTTCGGCCACTGAAATTTTTTGCACATTGATACTTGCGCTCATGCTAACTTGGTACCAATTGTCTATATCAACATCAGCGTGAATACCCGAGCCATCTAAGCCTATTTGTGAAGTTAAAGACCGTTTTGGGTATAAACATAAGCCATTGTGCAGGAAAATACTGGTATACCACTTAATGGCCCAGGTGTTTATTTTTCCATTGATGTTATCTTTAAGCTGTTTCAATACACCGATTGAGTTTTCCAAATCGAAAAATGTTTTATCCTCTCTATCCTGCAATTTATCCAGTAAAAGCGGCGTATCCAGTTCCAACTTTTGCCAAGCCCTTTGCCAAGTTGCCCAACCCCAGCAGTTCATAAATCTTAAAAAGTAAGTTTCTGGTAATTTTTCTTGACCACTGCGCTGCGGTACAAAACTACCGACATGCATTACCCGATCTTCTTTCTCGTACAGGTCGAGCGCTTGATTCATGTAGGTGAGGAAAAACGGCGATATCAAAATATCATCCTCCAATACAATGACCTTTCCATATTTTTCTACTATATCTGTCACACCACCAACTATTGATTGGGCCAAGCCCTCATTTTTAGTTTTCGGGTACAGATGCACTTCTTTACAACCTTTAAAATCTTTTATAAGGGCTCTAGTTTGCGCTATTTTTTCTAGTTCGATACCATCTTCAGGCTGCTTTGGCCCATCCGAATAAACATGAAGCACAGTTTTTTTGGCAAGGAGGTCATTAGCGATTGCATCCAGCACCTTCTTGGTGTGAGAAGGCCTCTGATATACGAACAACACTAGTGGCGCTAATGCTGCGGTTACGCCTAAATGAGTTTCCAATTGCTTAACGTAATATTAAATGGGTACTGTTCGGTTTTACCTAACCAATTTTTTGGAGCAATGGTAAGTGCATTATTTTTATTCAGATAAGCTCCCCACCAACTAAATGAACTGTTAGAGAGGATGTTTACGTGACTATTGATCAGGTACTGAAAATCTATAATTTCTTTCTCTGTTGATATTGTTTTGTTTTCAATATCGGCAAAGTTTTGGATAACAAACGAAGGATCGTCAGAGATGAAAACATAGTGATTATTGGCTTGATGAGCCAACTCAATAGCCTGCTTATAATATTGGAGCGGCAGCGCTAGCTCAAGGTCAACGTAATCTCCACGTCTAACATGCACACAAACTAATTTTAGGTTGCTATCAATTTTTTCAAGCAACTTTTGAAATCTTTTTTGGCAGGTGTTTTTAACTTGGAATTTAGCCCGTAATTCTGCTTTTTGCGTTTTAAAATAATCTTCCGATTGAAAAAAACCAATGAATAGCGAGCCATCCTTTAATTTCAGTAGCTCTTGCTCAGCAGGCAAACTTTGATCTAAAAAGATACTTTGCAGTTGATGCTTGCGGCATAAGCTTTTAAAATAACTACGCTTTATTTTAAACAGTAGTCGGTGCATTCCCCTGAAAGCATAAATATTTCTGAGCCAAATTCGCGTATTTGATTCTTTGATGTTGAAGTATTTTCCGCATTTAAAGAGGTCGATACTTTCATCTAAATAAAAATCCGAGTTCAACTTTTTAGCCGCCGAATACACAAAAGCATATTGAAATAACTGATTTCCGAGTCCGCCGTGTATTTGTACGCTAACCATTTTTAAACCAAAAACATCCACATCCCCAGCGCTGCTCATCAGCCATTGCTTCCGTCGCGTTTGTTATTAGTCCATGCGCTTTGTAGTCATCGGGAACTAAAGCAAACTCCACTAGGGTTAAATTTTTAAAATAACTGCGTATTTGAGCATAGGCATAAATGCGATGAGCGTTAAACTCAATTTTGGGTTTACCTACCGGCACAACAATAAGCAAATTTCCCTTTGGCGCCAAAACTCGCTGAAGTTCTTCAATAGCTTTAAGGTCTCCATTATAATCGATCTCATCACCATATCTCCCTAAACCAATATGCTCTAAGGTGTGCATGCATGAAAGCGAATCAATACTTGCATCATCAAATGGTAAATGCAGTAAATTGGCCTTTTTACAGGTTAAACCGTCTAGTTTAAGTGCTGCTGGTCTATAGTCGTAAAATTCTACAGGAATAAAAGCCGACACCATAGCACAAAATTTTAGTGTCGACGCAATGTCTATATGTTTTTTGGGTAATGTTTTCGCTAAAATTCTAGCCGCCCAAGCAGGGTGGTAGGTGTAATGAGGCTCGAAATCAGTGGTGCTTGTATCATCTCCAATACAAGGGTAAAATGTATTTTGTTCGTCTAGAAATCTTGGCTTTTCATTTTGATCTCTCGATATGAGGAATGCTTGATATTGCGCTAAGATATTTCTGTGGCTGCTATTTTCCCTTACTTTGTCCATTAGCACATGAGCTGTTGCTGATGCTATTGTTTTGATAAAGTTAGGTTTCTTCAGTGTCACAGATGTTAGATTTTTTCGAAGTCCAATACTGGCGCTAATATTCCTGGTCTGGCATCATTCCAGATAGGGGAGTCGCTTAAACCACCTACAATTTGTAAGTTGATATGCGGGGCCTCTTTATGAAGAATAATCCACTTAATAAAATGTAAGCTGGCGATGACCTTAATTTTATAAGCCCCTTCATTTAAAATGCGTTTGGGTAGCCAAATAACCACTTCGTTGATGCCGATGTGAGGCTGCACCCATTCCTGCTGCGCTTTATCCGTTTGATAGGACCAAAAAAGCAATTGTTCGTGTTGCGTGTATACTGCAATTCCGTAACACAAGTTTGGATGTTGCTCCTTTACTTCAAATTTGATATAAACGCCGCCTAAATCATCATTTTTTACAACACCAGTTAAATTTTGACTTTTATTGCTGTCCACTAAATGAAAGGCTAGCAAATCAAAAAAAGTGCTGTAATAGCGGTCATTTAATTTTTCCCATTTTGGGTATTCGCTAAACTCACCGCTAATATATTCTCCAACTACTAAATTGGTATGGTCAAATCTTTTTAATTGGCCTTGGTTTAATAAAATTGACTTTTGACATAGCTCGCTGATACTTCCCATGTTATGACTCACGAAAAGTATGGTACGCCCTTCCGCCTTAGTGACGTTCTCCATTTTTCCAAGGCATTTCGACTGAAATTCGGCATCTCCAACAGCCAGCACTTCATCTACTAATAATATTTCGCTTTCTAAATGCGCCGCTACTGCAAAAGCCAATCTGATATACATGCCCGATGAATAGCGTTTAACAGGTGTATCGAGATATTTGGCAACTCCCGCAAAGTCAACTATTTCATCTAATTTACGTTGAGTTTCGGCTTTTCGCATGCCAAGTATCGAACCATTAAGAAAAATATTTTCTCTTCCGGTCAACTCGGGGTTAAAGCCTGTACCAATTTCCAATAGGGATGCAATGCGGCCGCGTCCAACTATTTTACCAGTTGTTGGCGAAGTAATTTTGCTAAGTATTTTAAGTAAGGTGCTTTTTCCAGCACCATTAGGGCCAATAATTCCGATAGCTTCGCCCTGTTCAATTTCGAAGTTAATATCTTTCAAACTCCAAATTACCTCAGAACTGGTTGCTTTGGTCCGATCGTTAACTTCCCCAATTTTAGCTAATGGATCTGCTTTTCCCCTAACTTTGGCCCACCAACGTTCCATATCTCTACTGATAGTTCCCGTCCCAATTTCTCCTAATTGGTAGGCTTTACTTATGTTGATAGCTTTTAACGCGATATTGGATTTCATTAAATACCTCTAATTAACACTCGAGGATCGTACTTTATTGCCGACCATAAGGTTGAACAAAAGTCCAATTTACTATTTTTCCAATTTTTTAATAACTGCAAACGATATAGTGACCGAGTGTTTCTTGCGGCCAACAAATGCATGTCATTACCAATATTGCTGTGAAACTTCCTGTTGTTTTCAAGAAATCTGATAATCTCTTTGAGTTTAACATCTTGTTTCAGCGTAGTTTTTGCTTCTGGTTGAGTCCTAAAAAAACCTAAGGGCTGCAACGTAGCTACAATTTTATAGTCATCAATCAGCAAGCGATAAAAGAACTCAAAATCCAAACAAAAGTGATAATCCTCATTAAAGCGTAAATCACTGTTTGTGCTCCAAAACGTACCTGGTTGCCCAAAAAGCCCAATATTCAGTATGAAGTTTTCGATAGTGAAGGGAGTAAGTACCTCTCTTTTGATAGCTTCCTGCATATTTGGCCCCTCTAACCAGGATCCTGTAATGATTTGCTTTTTACCCTGCACATAACGCTGTGCCACTTCAAACAAAGCATTGGGCATCAACAAGTCGTCGCTATTTAAAAAACTTGTTAGTTCACCATCTGCTTTGTCTAGCCCTTTGTTAATAGCATGGCTTTGTCCCTTATCTTTTTCGCTAATCCAGTAATCAATTTGATGCTGGTACCGTTTTATAATGCTTAGGCTGTTATCTGTACTTCCTCCGTCGATTATAATTAATTGCAGATTTGGATAGTTTTGTCCAATCACAGAAAGTAAAGTTTCTTCCAAGTACTTTCCTTGATTAAAACTTGGTATTACGATACTGATTTTAGGAGAAGAAGTCAACTGCCTAATGTCCTTTAAACGGTGTCTACGAAATTCTTTTCGACTTTGTTAAATACTACGATACCGATAAGCAATAACACAAATGTAATTGCCGCAGTGTAACCGAAACTGGCCCAAGTAAAGGTGCCCTGACCTAAAAATCCATATCTGAATGTTTCTATCATAGGCGTCATAGGATTATATTGAACTAACCAGCCTAATGGTTTAGAAATTACAGTGCTTAGTGGGTAGATAACCGTAGTAGCATACATCAGCAATTGAACGCCAAAGGTAACTAAAAACGCTAAATCTCTGTATTTGGTAGTCATTGCCGAAATAAGCATACCCAAACCTAGTCCTAGCAGCGCCATTAATAAAACTACCATTGGAAATAGCGTGATAGCCCAGGTGATGCCAAAATTTGCTTTAGCAACGAAGTAATAGTAAGCCATTACCAATAAAAAAAGCAAAAATTGTACACCGAATCTTACTAAGTTACTTACTACTATACTTAATGGCATAATTAGCCTAGGAAAGTAAACTTTACCAAAAATATTGGCGTTGTCTTTAAAAACGGTCGATGTTTTGGTAAGGCAGTCGGCAAAGTAGTTCCATGCTGTAATACCAGCCATATAAAATAGGGGCTGGGGTAAACCGTCGGTACTTATTTTTGCCATTTGTCCAAAAACGAAGGTGAAAATAATGGTAGTGAACAGCGGTTGTATAAAGAACCAGAGTGGGCCTAAAATGGTTTGTTTGTAGAAAGAAACAAAATCTCTTCTTACCAAAAGCCAAAGTAAATCCCTGTAGGCCCAGGTATCTTTCAACTTCAAATCAAGCAATGAGTTTTGAGGCTCGATGCTCCAGTCGTATGTTTGTTGATTATTCATGTAAAGTTATGAATGGGTTTTAGTTTGCTGTCAACAGCTGTGCTACTTTGTTTTTATAGGTTTCAAAGCCAAAATGTTCTATAGTAAGCTGTTGCTGCAACTTAGGATGATGGTTTTTATTAGCAATGGCATGCTCAATTGCTGCGGCAATAGCATCTACATCATCTGGATTAACAAGCTGACCTAATTTTCCGTTCAGTAAAGCGTCTGTACTTCCATCAATATTGCCACCAATTACCTGGCAGCCATTTGCCGCGGCTTCGATCAGCACCAAACCAAAGCCTTCTTTTTTACTTGGTAGCACAAAACAGTCTGCAGATTGGTAGTACGCCGCAATTTCCGTTTCATCAATGAAACCAATTAATTTTACTTTGTCACTAAGCTTGTTATGCTCAATCAATTGTTCTAACCGTTGCCTTTCCATTGCATCGGCTTTTCCTCCGATAAGATAGCACAATTGGGGATGTAGATTTTTTAGCTTTTGTACAGCTTCAATTACTAAATCGTAATTTTTAAGGTGCTCGGTAGACGACAAACGTGTAAGTGTAAAAAGAACGAAATTGTTAATACTGATATCGTGTCTATTTAAAATTGAGATTGGCTTAACGAAGTTTGAATCCAAAGTTAAAAAAGGATCTAACGTATTGTTTAGAACTTTAATGCGATCTGCAGGCACTTGGTGCAGCTCGGTAAGCTGCCTTTTGGTATAATCACTTACCGACCATATTTCAGCTTTTTCTCTTAAGAATTTCTTTTTCCAATCCGGTAATGGTCTCCATACTTCAATGCCGTGTGCCCATAAAATTATTTTAGCAGATGGCT
This sequence comes from Pedobacter sp., assembly GCF_965249885.1. Lineage (GTDB taxonomy): Bacteria > Bacteroidota > Bacteroidia > Sphingobacteriales > Sphingobacteriaceae > Pedobacter. Next base: position 2,984,221 of record NZ_OZ252254.1, read on the forward strand.
TCAGCAACTTGATTATCTTCCCAAATAACAGCAAATTGATGTGACTTAGAATGATTTTGTCGTATTTATATGCTGCTTTGACGCAATTGATAGCAAAAACTAGTTTTTGACCACTGAACCCGAAGAAATTTGAACTAGCGGTATAACGTTGATCTAGCGCTTTTGCGTCATCATACATTGACCAAACATTAAACGGAACCTGCAGTTCGTCTAAAGCTTTAATCATTGATCTACAAGCTTTTTCTATTCCTCCAGTAAGACTAAATGTTTTTAATGTTAGAAAAAGAATCATCGTGTTTTTGACTGATCGCAGCTTCGCCCTTTCAGTCCCAGTGCGGAACCTAGCGGCCAGATTATCAATTAATTAGTAAACGAAAGAGATGGTGTTCAAAATGCTCTTTCGTTATTTATGTTTTTAAAAAGCTATTTTAAAGGTTTGATATAAGCCATTGACGTTTTGACCTGTATAGCATATCCTAAGTTTTCCAACTTTAAAACTAAGCTTTTTTTGTTTTTTATGGCTACCAATTCAGCAATCATTCCTTTGAAAGGCCCAGCGTTAACAATTACTTTTTCACCTTCACAAAGTTCATGTTCTATAATTTCCAACTCTTCTCCCGAAGCCATTAGCAGTTTTAGATCTTCCATCTGCTTATCAGGCATGACGGCAATCTTACCCGAAAAGTAAAGGAAACGGCTTACACCTTGGGTCATTAAAACTTCGGCTTGTTCTCTATTGGATATACGCACAAAAATATAGGACTTAAACAACGGCTCTTCCACTAATTTTTTGCGGTCGCTCCATTGTTTCCATTCTTTTTTCAAAGGCAGATAACATTCAATGTGCTTTCTTTGTAGCTCTTGATATGCCTTTTTCTCTGCTCTTGAATTCGTATACACTGGATACCATCTGTACAAATTATCAATCATCTTCTATTTCTTTTTCCAAAATTCCCACCACTTTTTATCAGGTCCGTCGCTATAATAACCATTGCCATATCCGGTGTTAGAGTAATCGGAATAATAATAGTAGTTGGCGTAATAGCTGCCGGTATAGTTAGTGGTGTAGTACCTACTGTGAAGTATATCGTTATCGAATGCGTTTAATATGATGGCGATATTTGATAAGTTGAATTCTTTGGATAATCTTTCCGGAACGGATGCCGCCTGGTAACGTGATACTCCCGAACGTATCACAAAAAGGTTCACGTCTGCCATTCTAATCAATGGAATAGCGTCCGATACTAGTCCAACTGGAGCCGAATCGACGATGACGAAGTCGTAAATTTCAGTTAGCGACTCCAATAGTGCCTTCATCTTATCTGAATATAACAATTCCGAAGGGTTCGGCGGAACGGGGCCAGCAGGTACGAAAGTTAAATTTTCGACCTCGGTAGGATGGCAAATTTCTTCGAAACTTGCTTGATTAGATAAATAGGAACTTAAACCTTTTAAATTATTTACTTTAAAAGTATGATGTAGTTTCGAACGTCTTAAATCGGCCGCAATTACAATCACCTTTTTGTCAATTAAACTAAGCGTACTAGCTAGGTTAACAGTGGTAAAAGATTTACCTTCTCCAGAAATTTCAGAAGTAATACAAACTATCTTACTGGCTTTGTCGGCGGCAAGAAAGCTTAAATTCGTACGAACCGAACGTACAGATTCTGCAAAAAGTGATTTAGGGTTTTTGATGGATAATATTTGTCGGTTATCTTCATCAATCGCATCCTGATATTTTCTTATTACACCGATAATCGGAATGGTAGTTAAGCTTTCTATCGTTTCTTTATCGTAAATGAATGGGTTCAACAGCCTAATTAGAAAAATTAATCCAATTCCCGCAACCAAGCCAATAATAAAGGCACTTACATAAGTTTTTTGTTGTTTTGGTGCTATTGCTCTGGTGTTATATAGTGCAAAATCTACAATAGTGGCACCAGGCGTAATGGCCGCTTTACTAATCTGCGCCTCAAGCTTCTTTTCCGAAAGGTAGCTATATACTTTTTGATTGATAGAGAAATTAGATTGTAGATTGATCAAATCTCGCTCAGCTTTCGGTATCGTATTAAACGTTTGTTTGATGCCCGTAATTTGCTGATCTAAAAAATCTAAAGTCTTTTGATTCTTTTGTCGTTGGCTGTTGGCATTACTTACAAAAGCTGATTTTATTTCTAAAATCTGTTTGTCTATTTGCTGTACAATATCCGACGTAGCCTTATAATCAATTAAGGCCTGTTCTCTTTTAAGTAGGAGGGCATTATATTGCGTTAGTAAATTAGAGAGCATTGGATCGGTAATGCCTTGTAAGTTATAATTGATGGCATTTAGGTTTTTGTTGCCAACAATTTCTTTCTCTAACTGATTAATGAAGATGCCTTGTAGATTTAGTGTGCTTTTCTCTGTTTCAAGGTCAGTTAATTTTTTCATTACATCCTGTCCTGCAGCAGAGATGTCCAGTACTTTGTTAGCTACTTTAAATTGCTCAAGTTCCGACCCCGAAGCCCTTACTACTTTGGACATGCCTTGTTGCAAGGTGTCAATAAATTTTATTGTTTGGGTGGCAGAAATTGTTTTTTGATTCCTGTCGTAATCAACATATGCTCGCAAAATGGCGTTAAGAATATCGGTCGCGAAGTACGGGTTAATGTCTGTTTGCGATAAGGTGAGGATATTCGTTCCTTTGGTTTCTGCCATGCTTAAACCTCCAGCAATGCGGCCTAAGAAAGCATTTTTAGTATTGAATTTGAAGCAGTAAATCGCATTATTTTTGTTGAAAGTGTTATTGTTGATTTTGAACTTAATGCCACGTACCGCAATGATATCTCCCTGATGGTATTCATTAGTTATTTCTTTGCCGTTTTCTTGGTGGCTAAGTTTAAATGAATTTGGGCTAATTGGTTCGTACTCGAATAGATTGGTCGCAAAATCTAAACTGTCCTGCTCAATAATGGCTATGTCTAAAGGCTTTTGAGGATAGATGTCACTTGTCCTTACGCGGCCCTTTAAGTAAAAGGATATTTTGTAGTCTAAATCGCCGATGGCGTTATTTAAAACCTGCCTAGATCGAATAACAAACTGTTCTGACTGAATCTTATTGTTTCTATCATAAACATTCCTAACATTGAGCAATTCTGATATTTCTGATCTCTTTTCCTCAAATTTCAGCGAAGCGCTAGTGCTAAAAGTTTCGGGCGTATACCAGAGATAAATATAGGCTACAATCAAAGAAATGATGATCGTGCTTGCTACCCAGTACCATCTACTAAGTACAATCTTTAAGATTTTAACATAGTCGATATCTTGCTGCACATTTGCGTTTCCGTTGACTTGTTGTTCCATCTATTTGGCTATATTGTAGATAATTAATGCGGTATTTAAAACTACTAAACCTATTTGTATAAAGCTAGAGTAAGCTTGAAAATTTTGACTGCTGGAAGCAATTCGTCTCGGTTCAATATAAACTATGTCCTTTGCTCGTAGTTTTAGCTTTGGATCTTTAATGAAATTGTAATCATTTAAATTCACCATGATGATTTCCGGATTGGCCCTGTCTCCTCTAAAAATCCTTACCATTTTGCGATTTGCGTTTACATTTACACCGCCCGCATCTGCCAAAAGATCAATTAATTCGTAGTCCTCTCTTTCAATTACATATTTACCTTGTCTAGCTACTTCTCCTAAAAGCACCACGTAGGCATTTGCAATGCGTACATCTATCAATGGCGCATTCAGTTCTTTTATCTCATAAGCTTTCTGAATAATTTCTGCTGCTTGAGTTCTGTTAAGCCCGCTCACTTTAATCGGTCCAACTTTGGGAAGGGTAACTTCACCATTAGCATTTACTTTAAATGTAGCGTATACCTGTTGGTTATTGTTGCCTGTACCATCTTGCTTTTTTACAATCAAACTCATGTCCTGCACATTTCTTATGGCTAGTTCATCCTCAGGTTTGATTATATTGTAGTAAGAATCGTCGTTTGCAGTTCCATTTATAACCCTAACAGTTTTAACAGTATCGGCATCATAGGGCGTTTTTAGCAGTGCTTGTCGGTTTTTAAACGAACAGGAGCTAAAAAATAGCAAGCCAAAACCGATAAAAAAAAGTATAAAAACAGATAATTTGTTGTTGCTCATTAGTTTGAATGAAGGTGCAAATTACAACTTTTTATCTTTTGTCAAGTGATAAAATTAAAAATGGACGCTAGCAGTTTGCCAAAACCACAAGTTTTATTATGAAAGTCTTATTTTGATTTATGTGTTGCGTAATGGTTTTTTTTAAAGCAATATTTTACCAACGAAGTTAACTTACTGTTTTAGTGCCCCACAACTTTTTATTGTTTAAAAACACACCTTTGAATTAAAGAAAATCAAATTTCGGAATAGCATTTTTGGATTGTATTTTTACCGAAAATCATTAACTTGAAAGTCACTATCATTACCGTAGTTTACAATGCGGAAAAATACCTTAAAGATTGTATCGAATCGGTGCTCCGTCAAAAATATGATGATATCGAGTACATTTTGATTGATGGGCAATCGTCTGATTCTTCATTTCAGATAGCAAAACAATACGAACAACAACTAGCTGTCCTAATCTCTGAACCAGACGCAGGAATGTACGACGCATTAAATAAAGGCATTTCTTTAGCCACAGGAGAGGTAATTGGAATATTAAACGCTGATGATATGCTTTCCGCTGATGATGTAATTGGGGATGTCGCTAAAGCATTTATGGATAGTAATGTAGCGGCTGTTTACGGCGATCTCAACTATATCGATCCTGAACATACCCATAAAATACAGCGGAAATGGCGCTCCAAGCAAGCCTCTTATAAAGATTTGGCTCGGGGATGGATGCCCGCTCATCCTACGTTGTACATCAGGAGCTCGTTGTTCGAAAAATTTGGTGGATATCAGCTGGATTACGGATCTGCTGCCGACTATGAATTAATGCTTCGGTACCTGTACCGGCATAAAATTGCTGCTACCTATTTGCCGCGGCTAATGGTAAATATGCGAAGTGGAGGAATGAGTAATCAGTCTTGGAAGCATCGCTATCAAGCGCTACTTAATGATTTCAAAGCACTGCAAAATAATAAAGTCCATTTTCCAGCGTTTGTGTTGCTGTTTAAAAAGCTTCGAAAAATAAAGCAGTTTTTTTAGCAAAATGCAGGTGTGTCCACGTCAAACAAACAAAAAGAGCTTTGGATATGTGCAGTTATTAGTGGTGGTAAACGGTTATTCGCGGTAAAAAATACCGGTAAATGGGTATGTTGAGTTTGTTGGAATTTTATTTTTTTTGAAAAAATCACAACTATATTGTTTGAATTATTAATAAATTTGACTGTCAATACTTTACACTGACATGCCCAAACAGCTATTTGCGGAGTATCCGCTTATATTTTATATCTCCATAGTTACATTGGCTTGTATGCTGGTGAGGTTTTCTATACCCTCTATTATCCATGCTGCCAATAAACATCAGTTGTTTGATTCTGTTGATTTACATCGGAAAGATCATAAGGATAATATCTCTCGTTTAGGAGGTATCGGATTGTTCTGCGGATTTACCATTACTGTGTTGCTCTTCGCTACAACGGTACACTATCATCAAGCAAATTTTCTAATCGCTTCAAGTATTTTATTATTTGCCTTAGGCATAAAGGATGATATATATGGCGTAAGCCCTAGCACTAAGTTCGCTTTACAGATAGTAGTGTCACTAATTTTAGTGGTTTTAGGTGATTTTAAATTAACCAGCCTTTATGGAGTTTTTAACGTTTGGGATGTGCACCCAATAGTTGGAAGCGTATTTTCTATTGCGCTAATTATTTTCATCAATAATGCCTTTAATTTAATTGATGGTGTAGACGGGCTCGCCGGAACCGTTGGCGCTACCGTGAATTTGTGCTTCGGCGTGTTGTTTGCATTAAGTAACGATGTTGCCTATGCCTTTATCGCATTTTCATTATTGGGTGCAATTATTGGTTTCCTAATGTTCAATTATCCACCCGCAAAAATATTTATGGGAGATACCGGCTCCTTAATTATCGGATTAGTTTCTGCCGTTTTAGCAATAAAATTCATCGAAGTAAATAAAATTGGTGTAGCAGCTGGTCCTGTAATTAGTTCGGCACCGGCAATTGCTGTTGCTGTGCTTATTGTACCCATATTTGATTCGCTCCGTATTTTCTTTATTAGGCTAATTAATAGAAAATCGCCATTCAAAGGGGATAGGAACCATATCCATCACCGTTTACTGAAACTTGGATTGAATGCAAAGAAGATATTAATCATCACTTTTCTTTTCAATGCCAGTATGATAGCACTTACTATTGTGCTTAGCCATTTGGGCAACTTTGTTCTTATATTTCTGCAAATAGGTATCTGTATGATATTTAATACTGTACTTACTTTTGTAAAGGGCAGAAAAATAACTAAATCTTACACAATCAAGGATGTTTTTCGGAAAGATGCCATAGAGGTTTCTAACGTCAAATAATGATACTGACATCTTTTTAAATACCGACAAATGGCTGAGCCATATTGTTGCTCGTAAATATTTGAATTTTACGTTTTCTTTATATAGATATTGCCTAGCTTTGCCCTGCGAAATAATAACCTTCGCATAATAGCAAATGAATATTGCAATAAATGGTTTTGGCCGCATTGGGCGTATGTTTCTACGTGCTGCTTTGCAAAGAGGATTTAATGTTGTGGCCATTAACGATCTAACTTCTGCTTCAACTTTAGCACACTTATTCAAGTACGATTCGGTTCATGGAATTTATTCCGGTGAAGTTTCATCAAGTGACACCCAGTTATTTATCGACGGAAGAGAAATTGCCATCCTAAGCAACGCAAATCCTGGTGCTTTACCGTGGGCAAGCTTAGGTATTGATTTGGTAATTGAGGCTACTGGAAAGTTTGCTAATAAATCAGGTGCTGATCAACATTTGCAAGCTGGTGCTAAACAGGTGTTGGTATCGGCGCCAGTGGCCGATAAAGATATACCAATGGTGGTGATGGGGGTAAATGATCAATTGATAGATTTTTCTTCGCCGGTGTTGTCCAATGCTTCATGCACAACTAATAATGTAGCACCAATGGTAAAAATATTGGATGATTTTTGGGGTATCGAAGATGGTTATATTACTACTGTTCATTCTATGACAGGTGATCAAAGTTTGCACGACGCACCACACCATGACTTACGTAGGGCTAGGGCTGCTTCGTCATCAATTATTCCTACTTCAACTGGTGCCGCAAAGGCTATAACTCATATTTTTCCGCATTTAGATGGCAAGTTAGGGGGAGCTGGTATCAGGGTTCCTGTGCTTAATGGCTCTCTAACAGATTTTACTTGTATTCTTAAAAAGAAAACTACTATTGAGGAAATCAATAAAGCATTCCAGCAAGCTGCCGCTAACGAAATGCAAAAAATCCTACAATACACAGAAGATCCTATCGTTTCGGTTGATATCATTAATAACCCTCATTCTTGTGTTTTTGATGCACAACTGACTTCTATTGTAGGTGATTTAGTGAAAGTGGTGGGCTGGTATGATAATGAATCAGGCTATTCTAATCGACTGGCTGATGTAGTGGAAAGAATAGGACAACCACCAATAGTCAATTACCAATAACCAATAACCAATCACCAATCACCAATCACCAATATTCAATCACTAATAAACAATAATACGCAATAGCAATGATCAAATTTGTTCCATTAGCCGAAGTGTTGGCCTTAAGAAGTAAAATGTTAAGAAATGGTGCGCCTGAAAGCGAATGTGTGTTTCCAACAGACCAAGTTAATGGCGTATTTCATCTGGCCTACTACGTTACCGAGCTCGAGATAGCTACCGTTGCCACTTTCTTCCCTCAAAATTTAGATAGTAAAACAGGTATGGGTTACCAATTGCGTGGTATGGCAACCGATCAAGCTTTTTTTGGAAAAGGATATGGGGCAGATTTAATAAAATATGCTGTAGATTACCTGAAAGCGGCTAAAGCTGAGTATATTTGGTGCAACGCCCGTACATCTGCAGTTGATTTTTACAATAAGCAAGGCTTTCAAACAATATCGGATGAGTTTGATATTTCAGGTGTGGGGCCTCATTATGTGATGATTTTAGACTTAATATAGAAACCAAAACAATAAAACAAAATATAGAAATAATGAATACAGTAGATCAATTTGATTTTAAAGATAAAAAGGCCATTGTAAGAGTCGACTTTAATGTACCTCTTGATGCAGACTTTAACATTACTGACGATAAAAGAATGAGGGCAGCTTTGCCAACAATTCAAAAAATAGTAAGAGATGGTGGTTCAGTAATCTTAATGTCGCACTTAGGTAGACCTAAAGATGGACCTACGGATAAATATTCCTTAAAACACATCGTAGCTGATTTGTCTCGTATGTTAAGCTTGCCGGTGAAATTCGCTGAGGATTGTATTGGGGAAGATGCGGTACACCAAGCTGCCAATTTGTTTCCGGGTGAGATTTTGTTATTGGAAAACCTCCGTTTTTATAAAGAGGAAGAAAAAGGTGATGTTGCATTTGCTGAAAAGCTATCAAAAATGGCAGATGTTTATGTAAACGACGCCTTTGGTACAGCCCACAGAGCGCATGCATCAACTACCATTATTGCTCAATTTTTCCCGGGCGCTAAGTACTTTGGCTACTTAATGGCCGAAGAAATCAAAAATGCAGAGAAAGTGATCAACGGAGCCGAAAAACCATTCACTGCAATTATGGGTGGCGCTAAAGTATCTGATAAAATTTTGCTTATCGAGAACCTGTTGGACAAAGTGGATAACCTGATTATTGGTGGCGGCATGGCCTACACTTTTGCGAAAGCGCAAGGAGGTGAAATTGGTACGTCTTTGTTGGAAGCAGATAGAATGGCGCTTTGCTTAGAGTTGTTGGATAAAGCTAAAGCAAAAGGAGTTAATTTAGTATTGCCGGTGGATACGGTAATTGCAGACAAGTTCGATAACGAAGCGCAAAAAGACACTGTTGATAGCGGTGAAATTCCTGCAGATTGGATGGGGTTAGATATTGGTCCTAAAACAATTACGTTATTTAGCGATATCATTAAAAACTCAAAAACTTTGCTCTGGAATGGTCCGATGGGCGTGTTTGAAATGGATAACTTCCTGCACGGGACTAAAGCTGTTGCCGAAGCTGTTGTTGAAGCGACTAAAAATGGTGCATTCTCACTAATTGGCGGCGGTGATTCTGCTGCGGCAATTGCTAAGTTTGGTTTAGAAGATGAAGTAAGCTACGTCTCAACTGGCGGTGGTGCTTTGTTAGAATATATGGAAGGTAAAGAGCTGCCAGGAGTAGCGGCAATCGAGAGATAATAATCAAATTAAATTTTAAATAAATAGGGTTAACTCCTTGTAAATAAGCGGCCCCGACTAAAAAGTCGGGGCCGCTTTATTTTTTTACCACTTCAAAATCTGGCCTCACAATAGCAAAAAGTGGGTTAAAGTGGTAGAAAATGTATGTTGAAAACTTTTTTGTGGTAAAAAGTGGTAAAAAGTGGTAGAAGTGATTTACTTTTACACTACATAAGAAGTGTAGCTACTATAATGAACCAACTCATCGGAGAATTTGATTGTAAATTGGATGCGAAAGGGCGCTTGATGGTGCCTGTTTTGCTGAAGAAGCAATTGCTTGATGTAGAGCGAGATGGGTTGGTTGTGAATAGGGGTTTTGAAAAGAATTTGGTCATTTATCCTAAAAAAGTTTGGGATGAGACCGTAGCTGAATTAAGTAAGCTGAATATGTTCGAGCGTAAAAACCGTGAGTTTGTTAGGGCTTTCCAACGTGGCGCTATGCCGCTTACTTTAGATGCTGCCGGTCGTGTGCTTTTGCCAAAAACTTTAGTGGAGTATGCGGGAATTGAGGCTGATTTAGTTTTGGCTTGCCAGTTGGATAAAATTGAGGTTTGGGATAAAAAGGTTTACGATGGGCTTTTTGATGATGTTCCTGAGAACTTCGCTGCATTAGCTGAAGAAGTGATGGGTGGAAAGAAAGGAGGTGCTGATGGAGAATAATTACCATGTGCCGGTATTGTTGCAAGAGTGTATTGATGGCTTGGCTATTAAACCTAACGGCGTTTATGTTGATGTAACTTTCGGTGGCGGTGGCCACTCTAGAGAAATTTTAAAGCATTTGGGTGCTGATGGAGTTTTGATTGCTTTTGATCAGGATCCGGATGCGCAAAGAAATAAAATTGATGATCCTCGTTTCCATTTCGTGGATCAAAACTTCAGCTATCTAAAAAACAATCTTCGCTTATTAGGTTTTAAGCAGGTTGATGGAATTTTAGCTGACTTGGGTGTTTCTTCTCATCAATTCAACGAGCCAGAGAGAGGTTTCTCTACACGTTTTGATGCAGATTTGGATATGCGTATGGATCAGCAGCGTGAGCTTACTGCTGCAAAAGTACTGAACACTTATACGGAAGAGGGCTTGCACAGGATATTCGGGTTGTATGGTGAGGTGCAAAATGCTAAATCATTAGCTAGAACTATCGTGACAGCCAGATTGGATGAGCCTATCCAAACTTTGTCTGGTTTTAAAAATATCATTGCCGCCCATATCCCGCGTGGTAAAGAGCATAAATATATGGCGCAGGTTTTTCAAGCGCTGCGTATCGAGGTGAACGCTGAAATTGAGGTGTTGGAGCGCTTTTTAGAACAAACTGCGGAGGTGTTGAAGCCTGGAGGCCGATTGGTAGTGATTGCTTATCATTCGTTAGAAGATCGCCCGGTAAAAAACTTCTTAGCTAAAGGAAAATTTAAGGGCGAAGTGGAGAAGGATTTTTTTGGAAATGACCAGAAGCCTTTTAACGCAATTACCAGAAAAGCGATTGTGGCAAGTGCAGAAGAATTAGCTAGTAATAGCAGATCTCGCAGTGCGAAATTAAGAATAGGAGAGCGGCTGTGAACAGGTTTAGGGAAAAAATAGAAGAGGAGTTGGCTAATGAGGATCCGATTGAGGAGCTGGAAGAGCCTAAACTGAAAAAAAGAGAGCCTGCCAAAGAAGGTAGCGCTACTGCGTTTTTCAGAAAGCTGTTTGTTGACGGAGCGGTATCAAAGGAGGCAGCAACAGATATGTTGCCTTATTTAGTTTTCTTATGTGTTATTGGGATGATTTATATCGCCAACAGTCACATGGCAGTGAAACGAATTAGAGATATAGACCGCTTAAGCAAAGAAGTGAAAGAATTGAGTTGGGAGTATAAGTCTTTAAAAGCGGAGCTGATGTTTAAAAGTAAAATGACGGAGGTGGCTAAAAAGGTAGATACGTTGGGTTTGAGAGAATTAATTGAACCACCAAAAAAAATAGTAGTAGAAGTTAGACAATGAACATTAGAGCAAACATATTACTTAGAGTGTACTTGGCTTTTGGGCTAATTGTGCTTTTTGCGCTTGCCGTATTTGCTAAGTTATGTGATGTTCAATTTAGACAAGGTCATAAGTGGGTGGCCATGGCTGATAGTTTATCGACTAAGGAGTTTGAAATAGAAGCCACTCGTGGCAATATCTATTCGGTAGATGGCAGTTTGTTAGCTACTTCGGTGCCTGAATATGAGTTGCGGATGGATATGTTTGCTGGCGGTATTCAGGATGATAAGTTGTTTAATTCTAAAGTGGATTCGCTTGCGATGAAACTGGCCGATTTTTTCAAAGATAAAAGTGCTAAAGATTATTCTCGCTACCTGCGCACAGCTAGGCAAGATAGTGTTCGCTATTTATTGATTAAGCGTAAGGTTTCTTATCAGGATCTAAAAGTTATCAGAACGTTTCCGTTGTATAATGTGGGTAAATATTCTGGCGGCTTAATGGCGATTCAAAAAAACAGAAGGATTTTGCCTTTTAAAGCTTTAGCTGCACGTACAATCGGTTATAAAAACGAAAATGTAAAAAACGGAGTTGGCTTGGAGGGTGCTTACGGTAACTATATCAATGGAGAAACAGGCAGAAGGTTAATGCAGCGTATCAGTGGTGGAGTTTGGATTCCGGTAAATAGCGATGCGGAAGTGGCGCCTAAAGACGGGGCCGATATCATCTCCACTATCGATGTAAATATTCAGGATTTAGCACAAAGTGCGCTGGAGAAACAACTGATTAAAAGTCAGGCACATCATGGTTGTGTAATCGTAATGGAAGTTGAAACAGGTGAAATTAGAGCGGTAGCTAACTTCACGAAAGTAGAAGAAGGCGTATATAAGGAGCAGTTCAATTATGCCATTGCAGGTAACCAAGATCCAGGTTCTACTTTCAAGTTGGCATCTTATATGGCATTATTGGAAGATAAAAAAGTGGACACCAATACCTTGATTGGTACCGAAAACTATCGTTTGCCAGGTGGTCACACTATTAAAGATTCGCATGGAAGTATTGGTGTGGTAACTGTGAAAAAGGCTTTTGAGCAGTCGTCAAACTCGGCTATTGCACAGTTGGTGAATAACAACTATCGTGATAACCCAATGCAGTTTACTGACCACCTTTACAACTGGCATTTAAATGAATTAACTGGTTTGCAGATACCTGGAGAAGCTAAGCCAGTAGTTAAAAATCCAAAAACTTTCAAAAGTTGGAATAAAAATATGACGCTGCCTCAGATGGCTTACGGTTATGAGATGCAGTTAACACCATTGAAGATGTTGACGCTTTACAATTCCATTGCTAATAATGGAAAAATGATCGCTCCAATCTTCGTACGGGAAATTAGAAGATTGGGTAATCCAATTGAGCAATTTAAGGCTAAGGTAATGAACGAAAAAGTTTGTTCAGATGTAACCTTGTCTAAATTAAAGGCTATGCTAGAAGGCGTGGTGAACAATGGTAGTGGAAAGCAAATTGTATACAATCCTCTATATAAGATTGCCGGTAAAACTGGTACTGCGCAGGTGGCAGATGCTAATTTGGGTTACAAGGCAAAAAGACAATATCAGGCTTCTTTTGTTGGGTATTTCCCAGCCGATAAGCCTAAGTACTCCATGATTGTGGTAATTAATGATCCAAAAGGCGCTTACTATGGAGCGCTGGTTTCGGGTCCGGTATTTAGAGAAGTGGCAGACAGAATTTACGCTAGCGACGTGAATATGTATAATAAAGTAGAGGAGCGATTTGTTGGTAATACCATAGCTCCAGAGGCTAAGGCAGGCCAAAGTAAAGCCACTAAGAAGGTGTACAACGCATTTGGTATTAAGGCACTTTATGCTGCAAAATCCGACTATTTCAATTCTATTGATACTAATAATGGAGTTGCTTATGAAGAAAGTAATCCAGTAAAAGGAGTGATGCCTAATGTAAATGGAATGGGATTGAAAGATGCGATGTATTTGTTGGGCAATGCAGGCCTTAAAGCCAGGGTTAAAGGTAGCGGCAAGGTGGTAAGCCAATCTATACAAGCTGGAAGCAGAATTGGCAAAGGTTTGATGGTAGATATACTGTTGCAATAAATAGAATGTTAAATGAAAAAATGAACAAATGAGAAAATCGGACGATGAAAGTCGGGACTTAAAAATTACTCATTTATTCAATTAATCATTGTTAGATATATGAATTTACAAGATTTACTTTACGGTGTTTCAATTAAAAGTGTAGTGGGTGTATCTCAGTTGGAGATTGGTGCGCTTACTTTTGATTCGCGTACGGTAAATGCCGGAACATTGTTTTTTGCAATTAAAGGCACTGCTGTTGATGGTCATGAATTCATCGGCAAGACCATAGACGCGGGTGCATCTGCAATTATTTGTGAGACGCTTCCATCGATTTTAAATGACAAAGTCACTTACGTAGTTGTTGAAGATTCTTCGGAAGCTTTGGGGGTAGTGGCTTGCAATTTTTACGGTAATCCATCTACAGAATTAAAGCTAGTAGGCGTTACCGGAACTAACGGAAAAACAACTATTGCCACATTGCTTTATCAGTTATTTAGTAAGCTCAATTATGGTACAGGTTTGATTTCTACGGTACAAAATCAAATCAAAGATAAAATAGTTCCGGCTACGCATACCACGCCAAATCCAATTGCACTAAATCAGTTGTTAAGGGAAATGGTAAGTGAAGGCTGTGAATATTGCTTCATGGAAGTAAGTTCGCATGCTGTGTCGCAACATCGCATTGCTGGATTAACTTTTGCAGGTGCTGTTTTTTCAAACATCACTCATGATCATTTAGATTTTCATAAAACCTTCGATAATTACATCAAAGCTAAAAAAGGCTTTTTTGACATGCTGCCTAAATCGGCTTTTGCCTTAACCAATACCGATGATAAAAACGGTATGGTAATGCTGCAAAATACAAAAGCGCATAAGAAAACCTATGGCCTAAAACAAATGGCTGATTTTAAGGCTAAGGTAATAGAAAATAGGTTTAGCGGTTTGCATTTGGAAATAGACCAAACCGATGTCTACTTCAAGATGGTGGGTTCGTTTAACGCATATAACTTGCTTGCAGCTTATGCTACTGCAGTTTTGTTAGAGCAAGATAAGATGAAAGTGCTTACTGCGCTTAGCGCACTTTCCGGAGCGGAAGGTAGGTTCGATTACATCGTTTCTAAAACTGGCATTGTAGGTATTGTGGATTATGCACATACGCCTGATGCAGTTCAAAATGTGCTGAGCACCATTGCTGATATCAGAAAAGGAACCGAACAAGTAATTACTGTGATAGGTTGCGGCGGCGATAGGGATAAAACTAAACGTCCGGTAATGGCTCAGGTGGCATGCGACTGGAGCGACAAAGTGATTTTAACTTCGGATAATCCACGCACTGAAGATCCGCAAGCCATCATTAAAGATATGGAGATGGGTGTTTCTCCATCTAATCAGCGCAAAGCCATCAGTATTTTAGATAGAAAGGAAGCGATTAAAACTGCTTGTCATTTAGCAAAACCGGGAGATATCATCCTCATTGCAGGAAAAGGGCACGAAAAATATCAGGAAGTGAATGGTGTTAGACATCATTTCGACGATAAGGAAATTATTAACGAACAACTAAACCAAATCAGCTAATGTTATATTTATTATTCGAATATCTACATAAACACTACGATTTCCCGGGATTAAGGTTGTTCCAATATCTTACTTTTCGCTCGTCGCTGTCTATTATCTTGTCGCTGATCATTACTACGGTTTATGGTCGTCGTATCATCGATTACTTGCGGATGAAACAGGTTGGGGAAACCGTTAGAAACTTGGGTTTAGAGGGGCAAATGCAAAAACAAGGTACACCAACAATGGGTGGTATCATGATTTTAATGGGTATTTTGATTCCTACCATCTTATTTGCCAACATCACCAATATTTATGTGATTTTGATGATCATCACAACATTATGGATGGGTGCAATTGGTTTCTTGGATGATTACATCAAAGTATTTAGAAAAAATAAGGAAGGTTTAGCTGGCAGATTTAAAGTAGTTGGGCAAGTAGGCTTGGCAGTAATTGTGGGTGTAACCATGTATTTCCATCCCAACATTGTGGTACGTCAAACGGTAGATGAAACAGCTAAGGTAGATACCGCTAAAGTGCAAAGTTCAGCACCAATGGTATTGCGCAAAAAAGGCGAAACCTATTATTACACACAGGATATCAAGTCGACAAAAACAAATATTCCATTTTATAAAAATAACGAGTTTGATTACGCCAAAGTGGTGAAGTTTTTAGGAGAAGGCTACGAAAAATATGCTTTCATCGTATTTCTCGCTTTCGTGATCATTATTGTTACTGCGGTATCAAATGGAGCTAACCTTACTGATGGTATTGATGGTTTGGCCACAGGTACTTCGGCCATTATTGGTATAACGTTAGGTATTTTTGCCTATGTTTCTGGTAACACCGTTATCGCGGATTACCTGAATATCATGTACATCCCTAATAGTGGTGAGCTGATCATTTTTGCGGGGGCATTTGTTGGTGCTTGTATCGGATTCTTATGGTACAACTCTTATCCGGCTCAAATTTTTATGGGAGATACGGGTAGTTTAACTATTGGCGGAATCATCGCAGTTTTTGCCATCATGATTAGAAAAGAATTGCTGATTCCAATTATCTGCGGCGTGTTTCTGGTAGAAGTGCTGTCGGTAAGTTTGCAGGTTACTTATTTCAAATACACTAAAAAACGTTTCGGTGAGGGAAGAAGAATCTTCCTAATGTCGCCTTTGCACCACCATTACCAGAAAAAAGGATATCACGAAGCAAAAATTGTTACCCGCTTCTGGATCATTGGAATTTTACTGGCGGTAATTGCCTTTGTAACACTGAAATTAAGATAGATAAAAAGTAGTAAGTCGAAAGTCAAAAGTAAAAATGCAAAGTTGTCAGTCTGAGGCTTTCGAAGACTAACAATGCTAAAAGGAAGTAAAATAGAAGATAAAATGAACTCGAATCCTGACATATCGCAAGAAAAGACACAGTCGAACCCGGCTGCGGCTAAGCGTATGGTGATTTTGGGCGCTGGTGAAAGTGGCGTTGGTGCCGCAAAACTTGCTCAAAAACAGGGCTTCGATGTTTTTGTTTCCGATTTCGGAGCAATTGCTGCGGCCTATAAAGCTGAGTTGCAAAGCATGAATATCCCTTTTGAAGAAAACCAGCATACTGCAGATTTGATATTGAACGCTACTGAAGTAGTGAAAAGTCCAGGTATTCCTTCAAAAGCGCCAATGGTAAAAGCACTGGTTGAAAAAGGTGTGCCTGTAATTTCAGAAATAGAATTTGCGAAACGATATACTAATGCTAAAACGGTTTGCATTACCGGCTCAAATGGTAAATCAACCACAAGTATGCTAACCTACCACATCCTTAAAAATGCAGGTTTAAATGTAGGATTAGCAGGTAACATAGGTCATAGTTTCGCAGCGCAAGTAGCCGATCAAGATTTTGATTGGTACGTGTTGGAAATTTCAAGCTTTATGCTGGATGATATGTACGAGTTTAAGGCTGATATCTCGGTATTGCTTAACATCACTCCAGATCATTTGGACAGGTACGACTACAATATTGCTAATTATGCAGCTTCTAAGTTGAGGATCACTCAAAATCAAACCCCTGCTGATAGTTTTATTTACTGTGCTGACGACGAAGAAACCAAGAAGATTTTAACCACAGCTAATATCCAAGCTACTACATATCCCTTTTCTATCCTTCAAAAAATAGATAGAGGAGCCTATTTGGAACAAGATAACATCCACATCAATATTAATTTAAACAACAAACTAACCATGTCAATTTCAGACCTAGCCTTACAAGGTAAGCACAACATCTATAACTCAATGGCCTCAGGCATAGTAGCGAAAGTACTGGAGTTACGCAATGAAACTATCCGCGAAAGCATGGGTAATTTCAAAAATATTGACCATAGGTTAGAATTTGTAGCCAAAATCAATGATGTAACTTATATCAATGATTCAAAAGCGACCAACGTTAACTCTACTTGGTACGCATTGGAAAGTGTAAATACTGATGTGGTTTTAATTATGGGTGGAGTAGATAAAGGCAATGATTACACCATGTTGAAGGATTTGGTTCGAGGTAAAGTAAAAGCAATCATTTGTTTGGGTAAAGATAATAAGCGTATTCACGAAGCTTTTGAAGATGATGTGGAAGTAATCGTGAATACTTTCTCAGCAGAAGAAGCGGTACAAGTAGCTTACCATTTGGCAAAGAAAGGCAGTACAGTTTTGTTGTCGCCAGCTTGCGCAAGTTTTGATTTATTTAAAAATTATGAAGACCGAGGCAATCAGTTTAAAGCGGCAGTGAAAGAACTATAATAAGTAAAAAGTTTAAAGTCAAAAGTTATCGGTGAAATCACAGAATCTGTGTAACCAACGAAAAAATCAATAAAAAAGAAAATGTTTAACATCAACGCACTTCTTGAACGTACCAAAGGCGATCGTTGGATTTGGATCATCATCATGCTCCTTTCAATGATCTCGATTATGGTGGTGTATAGTGCCACTGGAGCCATCGCTTATAAAAAAGGGATTTCAGTTGAAAAGTACCTTTTGTTTAAGCATGTGATTTTCGTAATACTTGGGGTAGTAATGATTTATATCGCCCACTTGCTGGATTATAAATACTACGCAGGTATTTCGAAGATTTTGATGATCATTACCATACCGTTATTGCTTTATACTTTGGCCTTTGGTCAAACACTTAATGACGCATCACGTTGGGTGAAAATTCCAGTAATTAACTTGACCTTTCAAACATCCGACTTAGCTAAGTTGGCTTTGATTACTTTTTTAGCTAGGATGTTAACCCGTAAACAGGAGAACATCAAGGATGTGAAGAAAGCTTTCTTGCCAATTATGGGTTCGGTTTGTGTGGTATTTATATTAATTGCATTAGCCAATTTATCGACAGCACTGATGTTGTTCGGCGTTAGTATCTTACTGCTCATTATTGGTCGTATCAGTATCAAACAAATCCTTACCGTTTGTGCTGGAGGTTTAGTGCTATTACTTTTTGTGGTGTTTTTAGGTCCTAGGAAAGAAACCTATAAGTCTCGTATCGAATCGTTTTTACATCCTGAGTTACAACATTCTGATAAAACATATCAATCTGATCACTCAAAAATTGCATTGGCTACAGGCGGCGTATTAGGCAAGGGGCCGGGCAATAGTACCGAACGAAACTTCTTACCGCATCCATATTCCGATTTTATTTTCGCCATTATTATTGAGGAATATGGAACGGTGGGCGGTTTAGTAGTGATCATTTTGTACCTCACCCTATTGTATCGGTGTGTGCTCATTGTAAATCGAAGTCCCAAGGCTTTTGGGGCGTTGTTGGCGGCCGGATTGAGTTTTAGCTTAACCATTCAAGCTTTTGCCAACATGGCTGTTGCAGTAGGTTTAGGTCCAGTTACGGGTGTGCCTTTGCCGTTGGTAAGTATGGGAGGTACCTCCATGATTTTTACAAGTATCGCCTTTGGCATTATTTTAAGCGTAAGCCGCGATGTGGAGGAGAAAAGCAGTGGCGTTAAAAAAGAGGATAAAGTGATTGTAGGAGAAATACCAGCGATGGCGTAAGAGAAATGAGAAAATGATGAAATGAGAAAATGATTGAATAACGATGGAGAATAATAAAATTGATTTCGTTACGGCGTTAAAATCGAGAACTAAGGAATTTGTCGTCGCTTCGATAAGGCTTTTTCAATCATTGCCGAAAACTGATGAGGCTAGAATTCTAGGTAAGCAGTTTTTGAGATCTTCTTCATCGGTAGGAGCAAATTATAGAGCCGCATGTAGAGCAAGGTCTAAGGCTGAGTTCTTTGCTAAATTAAGTATTACAATTGAGGAAGCTGATGAAACGCAATTTTGGTTAGAGATATTAATTGAATCAGGAATAGTAACAAAAGATATAAAGGATTTAATGAAAGAAGCGGGTGAAATAGTAGCTATCTTAACTAAAGCTAGAAAAACAACGAGCGATAGTCGATAGTATTTACTCACTTACTCATTAAATCATTTACAATTAAATTAACATGAATAATTTCCCAAAAATTATCATATCTGGTGGTGGCACTGGCGGGCATATTTTCCCCGCCGTTGCTATCGCTAATGCCTTAAAAGCAATTTCGCCACAGTGCGAGATTTTGTTTGTTGGGGCAGAAGGTCGCATGGAAATGGAGAAAGTTCCGGCGGCTGGATATCAAATTGTGGGACTAAATATCAGTGGTATTCAACGAGGTTCAATTTTTAAAAACCTTGGGCTACCATTTAAGGTTATAGGAAGTGTGCGCAAAGCGATGAAATTAATTGCCGATTTTAAACCTAACGCTGTTGTTGGGGTTGGTGGTTATGCTTCTGGCCCTTTGCTTTATGCCGCATCGCTAAAAAACATACCTTACTTGATTCAAGAGCAAAATTCATACGCCGGTGTTACTAATAAATTGTTAGGCAAGAAAGCTTCAAAAATTTGCGTAGCATTTGATGGAATGGAAGCATTTTTTCCAGCGGATAGAATTTTGAAAACTGGAAATCCGGTAAGAAAAAACATTGTAAGCATCGAAGGACGTAGGCATGCTGGTGCAGAGCTTTTAAAGCTTGACCCATTGAAGAAAACCATTTTGGTTACTGGCGGGAGTTTGGGTGCGGGAACCTTGAATAAAGCGATAGAAAAACACCTCGGCGAAATCATCGCACAAGATGTGCAGGTAATTTGGCAAACAGGAAAGTTCTACTACAAAGGAATCGTAGAGCGGTTAGGTCAAAATTTCCACCCTAACGTACGTGTGTTAGAGTTTTTGAACCAAATGGATTTAGCCTATGCAGCTTCAGATGTAATTATATCGAGAGCCGGAGCTGGTACCATTGCAGAGCTTTGCCTTATCAAGAAACCGGTAATCTTGGTGCCTTCGCCAAATGTTGCGGAAGATCACCAAACTAAAAATGCCTTGGCATTGGTGAAAGAAAATGCAGCTATTTTAATTGCAGATGCTGCAGCGGAAGATACTTTGGTGGCGCAAGTATTAGAACTGCTAAATGATAAAGAAAAATCAGCAACGTTGAGTGAAAATATAGGTAAAATGGCTTTTGCTAACGCTGATGAAGTAATTGCGAAAGAAGTATTGAAATTAATTAAGTAAAAAGTAAAAAGTAAAAAGTTGTTGACCGAAAAGTCAAGCATGAGCTAGAAAACGGCAGATATAGGTAACGAAAAGTCTCAAATCTCAATACTCATATCTCAAATCTAAAAGAAATGGAATTATCAAATATCAATAGGGTTTATTTTGTAGGCATAGGGGGCATAGGCATGAGTGCGCTTGCTCGTTATTTTGCAAAACGTGGCTGCGTAGTTTGTGGCTATGACAAAACTCGTACTGCTTTAACTGCACAGTTGGAGCAAGAAGGTATTTTAATTTCATTTTTAGATGAGGCAGATACCATCCCGGTAGCGTTCAGAGAAAAATACGATGATACGTTGGTGGTTTACACACCTGCTATTCCGAAAGATGCACAAATCCTTAATTTTTTCCAAAGCAAGGGGTTTGATTTAAAGAAACGTTCGCAGGTGCTTGGCATTATTAGCGAAGGCATGTATTGTGTAGCTGTAGCGGGTACGCATGGTAAAACAACAACCTCATCTATGGTTGCACATATTTTAACCGACACCGGTTTTGGTTGCACCGCCTTTTTGGGTGGAATCACCACAAATTATCAAAGCAACGTGCTTTATAGTAAAAACAATGTGGTAGTAGTGGAGGCCGACGAGTACGACCGCTCGTTTCTTACCCTTCATCCAGATGTTGCTGTGATTACCTCAATGGATGCAGACCATTTAGATATTTACGGAGATGAGAGTCATTTGCATGAGTCGTTTAATTTATTTGCTGATCAACTTAAACCGGAAGGTCGTTTGTTTATTAAGGATGGCCTGCCTATAACAGGAATAACGTATAGCGCAAGCGGCGATGCTGCTATTAATGCTCAAAACATCCGGGTGCAAGATGGTTGTTTCGTCTTCGATTTTGAGGATGGCTACACTACCATAAAAGATTTAAAATTGGCAATGCCTGGTAAGCACAACGTGGAGAATGCTACGGCAGCTATCGGTGTTGCATTGAGCTTGGGCATCCACCCAAATAGTGTGAAAAAAGCGGTGGCTAGCTTTAAAGGGGTGAAACGTAGGTTCGAAACTATCGTAAAGAATGATCAGCATATTTATATTGATGATTATGCACATCATCCCGAGGAGTTAAAGGCTTGTTTTGATGCAGTAAGGCAGTTGTACCCTGAAAAAAAACTGACAGTAATTTTTCAGCCGCATTTGTTCACTCGCACTCGCGACTTCGCTGAAGATTTTGCAAGCGTATTAAGCAGTGCCGATGACATCGTGTTGTTAGATATTTATCCAGCAAGAGAACTGCCTTTAGATGGGGTTGATTCTCAAATGCTTTTGAATAAAATCACAAATGAAAATAAACAGCTGTGTGCAAAGGAATCAGCTGTTGAATTGATAAAAAATAAAAACCCAGAGCTATTGGTAACAGTTGGCGCTGGAGATATTGACACCTTAATTGAACCGTTAAAAAACACTTTAAACCATGCTTAAGAGAATTAACTGGAAAGCAATTTTTAAAGTTTTCGCTTGGCTAACCTGCTTGGCGGGCGTGGTGGTGTTGATGAGTTTCATTGGTGTTAAAAAGCATACTGTTAAGTGTGCTAAAATTGAAATATTGATTCCTGGAGCGGACAATTTTATTGAAATAGAGGAAATAGATGCTATCCTAAAACAAAATCAAGGCGATCTGATTGGAAGAAATTTAGAAGGTATCAACCTACATGATATCGAAAAGAGCATTGCCGCAAATCCTTACATCGGTTTTGTGAAAGTTTACGCCGATATGAACGGTACTGTTTTTATTGAGGTGAAACAGCGCCAACCTGTTTTAAGGATTTTAAATGCCGGTGGTCAAGATTATTATGTGGACAGAGATGGTCTGAAAATGCCTGTTTCGCCAAACTTTACTGCTAATGTTCTGGTGGCTTCGGGCAACATCCTAGAAGGTTTCAACGGAAAGGTGGATACCCTAATGACAGGTATAGCCAAAGATCTGTATAGAACAGCGGTGTTTGTGAAAAAGGATACACTTTGGGATGCGCAGATTGAGCAGTTGTATGTAAATGAAAAAAACGATATCGAAATGGTGCCGAGGGTTGGCAGTCAACGGATCATTTTGGGCAACGCTAAGGATATAGCTATTAAGATGGAAAATCTGCTTGCTTTTTACAAGCAGGCAATGCCTAAGGTTGGTTGGAATGCTTATCGATCTATCAATCTGAAATACATCAATCAGATTGTTTGTGAAAAAAGAGATTCGCTTGCGATAAAGAAGATAGAAAAATTAATTGTACCTGATTCTATAGTGCAACAGCGACAAACGATTGATGCAGAAGTGAAAGCTGCAATACAGAGCGAAATCAATAAAGCCACTCAAACGCAGCCGACTAATGAAACTAAAAGTGTAAAGACAACCGAAGCTGCACCAGTAAAGGCAGAAACGAAAAAAGTAGAAAAGGCAAAAATAACAACTACTGTTGACGCTAAGAAAACAGATGCAAAGAAGGAAAAAGATAAAGAGGTAGCAACGAAGCCGAAAACGGAGCAAAAAACAAGCTCCAAAGAAAAAGACAACAAGAAAACGAACAGATAATATCAAACTCAACAATAAATAAAAATGGTTATGGGCAAAGAAAAAACTACCATTCAATCACCAATCGTAGTAGGTTTAGACATTGGTACTACCAAGATCTGCGTAATTGTGGGCCGCAGAACAAATCATGGTAAAATAGAAGTTTTAGGTATTGGCAAAGCCGAATCAGCGGGTGTAACTCGCGGTGTGGTTTCCAATATTCAGAAAACTGTGCAGGGTATTAACGCAGCAGTTGAAATTGCTAGCGCACAATCAAATGTTGAGATACGCGTTGTAAACGTAGGTATTGCTGGGCAGCATATCAAAAGTTTGCAGCACCGCGGTATTTTAACCCGCAGAGAATTAAATAACGAAATCAGTAAGAAAGATATCGACAAGTTAATTGATGATATGTTCAAATTGGTGATGCCTCCAGGCGAAGAAATTATTCATGTTTTGCCACAGGAATTCACTATTGACAACGAACCAGGTATCAAAGATCCGGTAGGTATGGCGGGCGTACGTTTGGAAGCTAACTTCCACATCATCTCTGGCCAGGTAACTGCTGTTAAAAATATCATGCGCTGTGTTACAAACGCAAGCTTACAAACGCAAGAGTTAATCTTGGAACCATTAGCTTCTTCTGAATCGGTGTTGAGCGAAGAGGAAAAAGAAGCGGGTGTATGTTTAGTTGACATTGGTGGTGGTACAACCGATGTAGCTATTTTCCACGAAGGTATCATCCGTCATACCGCAGTAATTCCTTTTGGAGGTAACAGCGTAACGGAGGATATCAGAGAAGGTTGTTCGGTTATGCGCAACCAAGCTGAATTGTTAAAAACTCGCTTCGGGTCAGCCCTGCCTGAAGAGAATAAAGAAAATGAGATTATCTGTGTACCAGGATTACGTGGTCGTGAGCCTAAAGAAATTTCAGTAAAAAATCTTGCCTATATCATCCACGCCCGTATGGAAGAGATCATGGAGCATGTGTATTACGAAATTAAATCATCAGGCTACGAGAAACGCTTAATTGGTGGTGTAGTTATTACCGGAGGTGGTGCTTTGTTGAAACACCTTAGCCAAATGGTGGAATATGTAACTGGTTTAGATTGCCGCGTTGGATATCCTAACGAACATTTGTCTAAATACGAAGAAATGCCTAAAAACATTTACGACGATTTGAAAAGCCCAATGTATGCTACTTCGGTAGGGTTGCTAATAAAAGGTATTCAAAAGGCTGAAGAAATGTTAGAGGAAATGAAGCAGCCTGGAGTATTTGTTGAAAAACCGAAAGAGGTAAAAGAGAAAGCAAAGAGAATCGGTTTATTCGATAAATTACTAGGAAAAGCTAGTGAGTTTATCAAAGATGATATGAACGTTAGCGACGAAGATTACATTAGATAGTAATATTTATCCACATTTTGGGAATTTTCCACATTCTTAACACTTGTGGAAAACGACTGTTAAAAAAGTGTTAATATTACAAAAGGAATGAACAGCATAAATTGAAATTTTAAACTACTGATTCATAACGATATGAAGTTCGAAATGTTAAAAGATAAATCTTCAATCATCAAGGTAATTGGTGTTGGAGGCGGTGGAGGTAATGCGGTAAACCACATGTACCGTCAAGGAATTACTGGTGTAGACTTTATCATTTGTAATACTGATGCACAAGCGTTGGAGTCGAGTCCAATTCCTAACAAGGTACAGTTGGGCGCTAGCTTAACCGAAGGTATGGGCGCTGGTTCTATTCCTGAAGTGGGTAAAAATTCCGCTATCGAAAATATTGAAGATATTAAAACCATGTTGGGCAGCACTACCAAAATGCTTTTCATTACCGCAGGTATGGGAGGTGGTACTGGTACAGGTGCAAGTCCAATTATTGCTAAAGCTGCAAAAGAGCTAGATATATTAACCGTAGCTATCATTACTACGCCTTTCTCGTTTGAAGGTAAAAGACGTAAAATGCAAGCTGATGATGGTTTAGAAGAGCTTAAAAAATACGTAGATTCTTATCTGGTAATTTCTAATGATAGACTACGTGAAATCTTCGGAAACTTAACTTTGGGTTCGGCTTTTGCACAAGCAGATGATATTTTAACAACGGCCGCTAAAGGTATTGCAGAGATCATCACAGTTCCAGGTTATATCAACGTCGATTTCAAAGATGTGAAAACGGTAATGAGGGAAAGTGGTGTTTGTATCATGGGTAGCTTTGCTGCTGATGGTGATAACCGTGCTCTTGCAGCCGTAGAAGGTGCGTTAGCATCTCCATTATTGAAGGATAACGAAATTGAAGGTGCAAGGTATATCTTGTTAAACATCAGCTCTGGTGTAAAAGAGGTGACCATGGATGAGGTTTCTATCATTACCGATTACATTCAAGATAAGGCTGGCTTAAGTGCAGATTTAATTTGGGGTAATTGCATTGACGAAAACTTAGATGATAAGATTTCGGTGACGATCATCGCTACAGGTTTCCAAACTACTGAGCAACGTGAAAAAGATAAACAGAACGTTAAAAAGATCTCTTTATTAACTCCTGAAGAAGCGCCGTTGGTAAAACCAGTTGAGCCAGTAAATTCTTTCATCACGCCAAAAGAAACACCGGTAAGTAACGAGCCTGTATTAAAGGTACAACCAGAAGAAACAAAACAGCCAGATTTATTTGGTGACTTGTTCAATATCGCAAAGCCTGCTCCTGTGGTAGCGGCACCTACGCCAGCTAAAGAGGACAATGGTATGGTTTTCCATCAGTTAGTGGAGGAAACGCCTGTTCAAGAAGAACCTAAGCAAGCTGAAGAACCAGCATTTGAATTTGAGGTTAAAGTAGCTGAAACAGAGTTTGTTTTCGAAACGCCAATAGCAACGGTTCAGGAAGATGTGGTAGAACAAAAGCCAGCGGTACAAATGCCTGCTCCAACTCCTGTTGAGTCTTTCGGTGCTGATCAGGATAAAACTGACGAATCAATTGAAGAGCAGTTGAGAAAATCTAAGGAGAGAATTTTGAGATTGAAGGACTTAAGCATGAAGTTAAGGACTACAAACGGGTTGCAAGAATTAGAAAATGTACCTGCTTATCAGCGTAAACAAATGCAACTGCAACAAATTCAGCATTCATCAGAGTCTCAAGTTTCTAGATTTACATTAACTAATGATGAAGATGGAGAAACTGGAATTAGACCTAATAACTCTTTTTTACACGATAATGTGGATTAATAAAAAAGTTAAATAATGTTAAAGCCTTGGCAATACGTGTTGTCAAGGCTTTTTCTGTATGGTAACATGCCTAATGAGTTGCCAAATAGCGATTTTAACCGTAAATTTGCCGAATTAACATTACAATAACACTTACATATAACAATAAAAACATTGGATATTTTTGATAAAGTAGCAAAACGCATGGGGCCAATTGGTCAACACCAAAGCTGGGCTCATGGTTATTTTTCTTTTCCAAAATTAGAGGGAGAGATAGCGCCTCACATGAATTTTAATGGTAAGGAACATTTAGTTTGGAGCTTAAATAACTATTTGGGCCTAGCTAATCATCCAGAAGTTAGAAAAGCGGATGAGCAAGGTGCTGCTGAGTTTGGTATGGCTTACCCTATGGGTGCCAGAATGATGTCAGGAAACTCTAAATATCACGAGCAATTAGAGCAAGACCTAGCAAGCTTTGTAGGTAAAGAAGATGCTTTTTTATTGAATTTCGGCTATCAAGGTATGGTATCTATTATTGATGCATTACTCGATAGAAACGATGTGGTAGTTTATGATGGAGAGTCGCATGCTTGTATATTAGACGGTTTGCGCTTACATATGGGCAAGCGTTTTGTGTATAAACATAACAGTGTAGAAGATGCCCGCAAACAACTGCAAAGAGCAACAAAATTGGCTGAGCAAACCGGAGGAGGAATTTTATTGATTACCGAAGGCGTTTTTGGAATGTCGGGGGCGCAAGGTAAACTTAAAGAACTGATCGATTTAAAGAAGGAGTTCGATTTCCGTTTGTTAATTGATGATGCACATGGTTTTGGTACAATGGGCCCAACCGGCGCTGGTACACATGAAGCGCAAAATTGCATTGATGGGGTTGATGTATACTTCGCTACTTTCGCTAAATCAATGGCAGGTATTGGTGCATTTGTAGCATCTACAAAACAACTTACCGATTACTTTAGATATAATATGCGTTCACAAACTTTCGCGAAGGCCTTGCCTATGCCGATGGTGATTGGATTGATAAAGCGCTTGGAGTTATTGAAGAATAATCCAGAATTACGTGAGAAACTTTGGACAGTGGCACTAGCATTACAAAATGGCTTACGTGAAAGAGGATTTGATATTGGCGTTACTGATACAGTGGTAACTCCAGTGTTTTTGAAGGGAGAATTGCTAGAAGCAACTGCTTTAACTCGCGATCTTCGAGAAAATTATGGGATTTTCTGTTCAATTGTAGTGTATCCGGTTATCCCTAAAGGACATATTGAACTGCGATTAATTCCTACTGCAGTACACACTTTAGATGATGTTCAGCGCACTTTGGACGCCTTCAGTGAAGTTGCTGAAAAATTGCAAAGTGGTTATTATCAGCAAAATAAGTTTTCTTCAGCTGAGTAATAAAAACATAGTAAAGTCCCGATAGAAATATCGGGACTTTTTGTTAAGTTTTGATTTTCAGTATTTTGCTGTTTATAAATGCAACTTTTGTGGAAAAAAAACGCATAAAACAGTATTTTTTATTTCTACAAAAATTTTTTTATTAAAATAAACCTCTTACATTAGTAACAGAGTATTAATCAAAACCTTAAAAACTAATAGGAGTATTTAAAAAATGAAAAAATTTGCTGAAGTAAAAGCACTAGTAGCAGCTTTGGAAGCTGATGTGGACAAATTTTACAACAAATCTAACAGCGCTGCTGGAACTCGTGTACGCAAAGGTATGCAAGACTTGAAAAACTTGGCTCAAAGCATCCGTTTAGAAGTACAAGAGACTAAAAACAAAGCTTAATTAAAAACGCAATGTGAACAAAAAAGCACCTCTGACCAAGGTGCTTTTTTAGTTTAACGATTTTATAAATATCTATAGTCATCACGATAGGCGCCTTCTTGAAATTTGACAAGTTTTTGCTTTTCAAACATGAAGAATTTATAACCTTCAGTTATTCTGTTGTAAGTTCTGTATATCACCACGCCCTTATCGTCGCCATATACTTTCGTAGCATTTCTGTTGGCATTTTTAAATTCAGTCTCTTCCATACCAACTGTAAATTTTGGTTCGTAGAGTTGCGTAATGTTACAGCTCATCGTGCCTAGCACAATAAGGATAAATAGTAATTTTTTCATTTGTGTATTTTTTTTGTGTGTATACCAATATAAGCAAATCTTATGCCTTTGGCTTACATTTAGGTGACAAACCGTGTAACATTATAATGTGTTTTACCAAAGTTGAGAATTACAATGATCTTTTGCTTGTAGGTCAACTCGGAAAGCTATGGGCTGATTTAGTATAGCGAAGAAGTACTCCATAAAAAAGCCCCGACTGAGATTCAATCGGGGCCATAAGTATGTTTTTTAGCTCAGTTATGCTAGTTGCTTCAGTTGCGCAGCAATAGCTTTATTAAGATCATCACTTGCTTTAACTAATGGTAAACGCACATCATCGCCACAAATACCAAGTTGCTTTAAAGCTGCTTTTACACCTACTGGATTGCCTTCAGCAAAGCATAGTCTCGTAAACTCGATCATACTTAAGTGTGCGGGAGCGGCTTTAGCAAATTCGCCGTTTAAGCAAAATCTAATCATGTCGGAGAATTGTTTAGGCAAGGCATTTCCAATAACCGAGATAATTCCTACAGCTCCAATTGACATCATAGGTAATGCTACCGGGTCATCGCCGGAAATCAACATGAAATCTGCGGGTTTATCCCTCATGATCTGATTAAACTGATCAAAAGAGGCTGCAGCATCTTTAATTCCGATTAAATTTTTGAAGTCGTGGGCTAGCCTGCAAGTGGTTTCTGGTGTCATACTGATTCCAGTTCTACCTGGAACGTTGTATAATAAAATAGGCAGTGGGCTTATCTCACTTAAATATTTGTAATGCTGATAAACTCCCTCTTGATTGGGTTTGTTGTAATACGGACTAACCGATAAGATTGCGCTGTATGCATTGCCTTCGAACGTTTTAATTTCTTCAGCTACACTTAAAGTATCATTGCCACCAATTCCAGCCACCAAAGGTAAACGGCCATTGTTAATTTCAGCGGTAAACTCCCACACCTTCTTCTTCTCATCCTTGCTTAATGTGGCAGTTTCGCCAGTTGTCCCTAAAGATACGAGGTACTCTACACCTCCATCAACCAAGTGATTGATCAGGTTTTTTAGGCCTTGATAATCTACTGAGCCATCAGTGTTGAAAGGTGTGACCAATGCTACACCTGTTCCGTGAAATTTGTTCATTATTTTTTATTATTTATTTTTTACCGCCAAGTCACAAAGGACGCGAAGGTGTTTTTTATTTAATTCGCTTTACTTGTAATTATAAATTGCCATTTATAACTCTCTTTATTCCATCTTTTACTCTAGCAACATTAAAGTTGATTAGCAAGCCTAGTTTATAACTGCCAAGTTTTAAGTATGTCAATGTTTGAGCCAAGTGAACATTACTAAGCTCACTTACTGACTTTATCTTAATAATAACTTTGTCCTCTACTATAATATAATATCAATCCTATACCCACAATCAATTTGGATACCCCTGTAATTTAGAGGTAGACTTACTTGCGAAGAGACTTTTAATCCAAAGTCGCTAGCTCAAAAACTAAACAGGCTTCATATGCAGATTCTAATAAACCTGGTCCAAGTTGTACATGGACATTGTATGCAGCTTGTCAATTAATTTAGCTATTTCATCTTCAGTCATACGGTAGATATGCTGTGAATCTTATGATAATATTCTTAGTGTTCTTTGTGTCTTAGTGGTTAATCAAAGCTTCTAATTCTTCTTCGCTAATTAACTTGATATTAAGTTTAGTAGCTTTTTCTAATTTGGAAGGTCCCATATTATCTCCTGCTACTAAAAAATCCAGTTTGGCAGAAATGCCACTTAAGATTTTTCCACCATTTTCTTCTATCAAATTCTTCAACTCATCTCTGCTATATTTTTCGAAAACGCCCGAAATTACAAATGTTTTTCCATTTAATTTATCGCTTTGAGGCTTATTTAAAGATTCTTTTACATGAAAGCATAAACCTGCATTCTTTAGTTCGTTTATCTGCGAAATGTTGCTGTTTTGTGCAAAGTATTCGTTGATGCTTTCAGCAATACGTACTCCAATTTCATCGATAGCGGTCAGTTCCTCTAAACTTGCATTGGCTAAGTTGTCGATATTTTTTACAGCGATAGCCAGTTTTTTTGCCACAGTTTCCCCGACATATCTGATCCCTAAACCAAATAGCACTTTCTCGAAAGGCATCTCCTTAGATTTTTCGATACCCTTCAGCATGTTATCTATCGATTTTTCTCCAAATCGTTCAATTGCCTTTAGTTCATCCGCTTTTTCATGCAGGTGGTACAAGTCACTGATGTGTCTAACCAATCCACGTTTATAGAATGTCTCAATAGTCTCGTCCCCTAATCCATCAATATTCATTGCCTTGCGACCAATAAAATGTTGTATTTTTCCAACGATTTGCGGTCCGCAACCATCTTCGTTAGTGCAATAGTAAGCAGCTTCACCCGCTCTTCTTATTAGCGGAGTACCACATTCCGGACAGTTTGCAATAAAGTGTATTGGCTTGGCATCCGCTTTTCTAAGTGCTAAATTCACTTGGATAATTTTAGGGATGATTTCGCCTCCTTTTTCAACCATTACGGTATCACCCTCGTGAAGGTCTAAACGAGCAATTTCGTCTGCATTATGCAAAGTTGCTCGTTTAACAGTAGTGCCAGCCAGTACCACAGGTTTTAAATTTGCCACTGGCGTTACCGCACCTGTACGACCAACCTGATAGGTTACTTTTTCCAATACAGTTTGAACTTCTGCCGCCTTATATTTGTAGGATATTGCCCAACGAGGCGATTTTGCAGTAAATCCGAGTTCTTGTTGCTGGCCGTAACTATTTACTTTAATTACAATACCATCAATGTCGTAGCTTAACTTAAAGCGTTGCGTATCCCAGTAGTGAATAAAATCCAATACTTCATCAATATTACTTGCTAACTTGGTATGTTCGCAAACGTGAAAACCCCACTCTTTAACTGCTTCTAAGCTTTCCCAATGTGTTTTAAAGATTTGTTTATCTGTGTATAAGCCATAAAGAAAACAATCTAAGGGACGTTTTTTTACTTCCTTAGAATCTTGCATTTTCACCGTGCCCGCTGCAAAGTTTCTAGGGTTGGCGTATGGCACTTCTCCCAATTCTTCACGTTCGCGGTTTAGGCGTTCAAATGCAGCCCGGTGCATAAAAACCTCTCCTCTAATTTCAAAAGTTTCGGGTACATCATTTCCTTTTACATGGTGTGGTATCGAGTGAATAGTTTTTATGTTGGCAGTCACATCATCGCCCTGCGTACCATCGCCGCGTGTTACCGCTCTTAGTAGGTTACCATTTTCGTAAGTGATACTCATAGACAGTCCGTCAAATTTGAGCTCGCAAACGTACTCGAAATTATCACCAATAGCTTTGCGCACACGTTCATCAAAATCGCGAAGGTCTTGCTCATTGTAAGTATTGCCCAAGGATAACATAGGCCATTTGTGGCGAACGGTATTGAACGTTTTGGTGATATCGCCACCTACTTTTTGAGTAGGCGAGTTAGGATCTGCAAATTCTGGATATTCTTTTTCCAATTTGGCTAATTCTTCGAGCTTTTTGTCGAATTCATAGTCGCCGATGGTTGGCATGGCCAAAACATAGTAGTTGTAGGTATGCTGGTTGAGCTCTGCAACCAAGGCATCCATTTGTTCTTTAATTGAAAATAGAGACATAGAGCGAAGATAAGGTTTAGTAAAATTGTTTGATGGTTAAATTGATAAATTGTTTATGGGAGGATGGCTTAAGGCTGCGTTTTCATTTGTTTGCGTACCTCCTAATGAGCTAGCATTTAGTAAAAGTCGAAAGCGTTTGTAAATTGAATAGAGGTTTGTCAAAGCTCCTAGAAGCAAAAGCTTTTGTAATTTAAACCCGATAGCAGCGAAAATACTTTTTGTGTTTTATCGGTGATGCTGAGCATATCGTAGTGCATCAATAGATTCCTCGTTCCTCGGAATGACAAATGAACTAAACAAAAAGATTGCAGCGGATAGCGGGGCTTTCGGAAACGATGTATTGCTGCATCTGCTTTTCAAATAGTTCAGCGCTTGGCTGTCAATTTATTAGCGTTAATTGTTAAAAACTTCTCTCGTAAAAATGGGCTTCAAACCTTATATTTACGCATCCCAAAAACTTTTTTTACCACATGAGTGACGAACTGGACGATTTAAACGAAACCAACTTGCCTGAAGAGCAGGAAAGCAAACAGAAAGTAATTCCTATTAACGGTTTGTACGAAAATTGGTTTTTAGACTACGCTTCGTATGTAATTTTGGACAGGGCTGTGCCGCACATTAATGACGGCTTTAAGCCTGTGCAACGTAGGATCATGCACTCGCTGAAGGAAATGGACGATGGACGTTTCAATAAAGCGGCCAACGTAATTGGTAATACGATGAAGTACCACCCGCATGGGGATGCCTCTATTGGGGATGCGATGGTACAAATTGGTCAGAAGGATTTATTAATTGACTGCCAGGGCAACTGGGGTGATCCGGTTACGGGTGATAGTGCCGCTGCGCCTCGTTATATCGAAGCTCGTCTTTCGAAATTTGCTAATGATGTAGTTTTTAATCCGGACACTACGATTTGGCAATTGAGCTATGATGGTCGTAATAACGAACCGATTACCCTGCCTGTAAAGTTTCCTTTGTTGTTGGCGCAAGGTGCCGAAGGTATTGCGGTAGGTTTGGCTACCAAGATTATGCCCCACAACTTTAACGAGTTGTTGGATGCTTCCATAGAAGTTTTGAGAGGGAATCGCCCGAATATTTTACCAGACTTTTTTACTGGGGGCATGGCTGATTTCTCCAACTATAACGAGGGCCAACGTGGAGGTAAAATTAGGGTAAGGGCTAAGATTTTAGAACGTGATAAACGGACTTTGGTAATTACCGAAATTCCTTATAGTACCACTACTGGATCATTGATTGACAGTATTTTAGCTGCGAATGACAAGGGTAAGATCAAAATCAAAAAAATTGAGGATAATACGGCTGCCAATGTTGAAATTGTAGTGCATTTGGCTCCAGGTATTTCGCCAGATGTAACTATTGATGCGCTATATGCGTTCACTAACTGTGAGGTGTCAATATCGCCAAATACTTGTGTAATTAAAGAGGACAAGCCACACTTTTTAAGTGTAAACGATATTTTAGAGCAGAATACAAAGTTCACTAAGGCGCTGTTGAAGCAGGAACTTGAAATTCGTTTGCATGAATTGCAGGAAAGGGTGTTTTTTAGTTCTCTACTCAAGATTTTTATTCAAGAGGGGATGTACAAAAATCCAGAATACGAAAATTCTGGAGACTTTGATACCGTTGTAACGGTGTTGCATCGTTTGTTTGAGCCATTCAAACCATCGCTATATCGTGAAATTCAGCCGGAAGACTTTAAGAAATTAATTGATAAGCCAATGAGTAGCATCACCCGTTTTGATGTGAAAAAGGCAGATGAAATGATGAAGTCACTGGAGGATGAGATGAAAGTGGTTAGAGGCCACTTACGCCATTTGACTGACTACGCCATTGCTTGGTTTGAGAAAATTAAAGCAAAATATGGAAAAGGCAGAGAACGTAAAACGGAGATTAGACTATTTGATAGGGTAGAAGCGGCTAAGGTAGCATTGGCAAATGTGAAGTTGTACATGAACCGCGAAGATGGTTTTATTGGTACAGGCTTGAAAAAGGATGAATATATTGGTGATTGCTCCGATATTGATGAAATTATAGTTTTCCGTGAGGATGGTAGGTTTATTGTGACAAAGGTTGCGGATAAAACATTTGTCGGTAAACACATTATTCACGCTCAGGTATTTAAAAAAGGCGATGAGCGTACTGTGTATAACATGATTTACAAGGATGGCGGAAGTGGAATCAGTTACATCAAGCGTTTTTCGGTTTTAGGTGTTACCCGTGATAAGGAATACGATTTAACTAAAGGTACCAAAGGATCAAAGGTGTTGTATTTTACAGCCAATCCTAATGGTGAGGCCGAAGTGGTTAATGTTCAGCTGAAACCACATTCTAAGCTTAAAAAACTGAGTATCGATATTGATTTCGCTAATGTCGCTATTAAAGGTAGGGCATCAATGGGTAATATCGTAGTAAAATTCCCTATCAAAAAAGTACTGCTCAAAACTAAAGGCGTGTCTACTTTGGCGGGTATCAAAATTTGGTACGACGATATTTTAAAGCGCTTAAATGTTGACGGTAGAGGCAAGTATCTGGGTGAGTTTGACGGTGACGATAAAATTCTTCAAGTGTATGCTAATGGTACTTATGAACTTAGCACCTTTGAGCTGAGCAACCACTTTGATGAGGGAATTGTTTTAATGCAGAAATTCAACGCAGAGCAGGTTTTTGGTGCAGTGCATTACGATGGTAAGGCTAAAAATTATTTCGTAAAACGATTTGCTTTTGAGGTGCAGCCCGTTGGGAAGGTAGTAAGTTTTATCAGCGAAGAAAATGGTTCGAAGTTGGTTTTAATTACAGGTAAAACTGAAGCTAAATTGACTGTTGACGTAGAGAAAGGAAAGACTAAAACTCCAGAAACTTTAGAGCTAGAATTGGCAAGCCTGATTGATGTTAAAGGATGGAAAGCCAACGGAAATCGGTTGACGCCGCATGTGGTGAAACAGGTGACGTTAGTTGATGCTGAACTGGAAATAGGTATTCCTGAAGTAATAGCAGACGAAGAAACGGACGAAACAGAAGTTGGTGAAGATATTGCAACTGAAGATATCCAAGAAGTATCAGAAGAAGCAGGTTCAACTGAGGTAACGTTAGAAGCTCAAAAGCCTAAGCCTTCGTTCAAATCGGCGGCTAAGCCGTTAATTGTTGAAGAAGAGACTCCTGTTAAGGAAACGAGTGACGAGAAGCCTGCGGCAGCTCCGACTGAACCACCTGTGCAGAAGAAAAAGATTTCTTTTGAGATTACCAATCCTGGAGATATCAAAATAGATGACAAAGGGCAGGGCTCGTTGTTTTAATCTTTGTTGAAAATTAGCTGTAAATATGAGCCTTACGAATTTTAAAAGGGGCGCTGTAGTTTAAATTAATGTACGTATGAAGAAATTATTAGTATTGGTTTTTTTCCTTCATTTTATGAGCTTCTTTTCACAGGCTCAACATGCAAAGGTTGACAGTTTGCTGAACAAATGGAAAGAATCTTATAATAAACAAGACTACGAGAAGTCGTATGCACTATATGCTTCTTTTTATAAAGATAAAGTGGACTTGGGAAAATTTACTAAAAGTTTAAGCACCATTTTCCGGTTAATGGGGCCGATAAAGTCTTTTAAATATGTCTCATTCAACGGTCAGTATTATAAGTATCTTTTTTTTGGTCAAAATGCTGTGGAAGCAGACGTGATTATTGTTATTGACGTAGATAATAAATTCCGCTACCTAAATTTCGAAGCAATCGGAGGAAAAGGTGATCCTCCACCGATAGGAAAAATGGATTAGGATTTATTCTTTATCCGAAAGCAAATTACATATATTTGCCTTAACTCAAAGGGGTGCTTGCAACATCTAATATTTTGGCAGGCTGAGATTATACCCATTTTGGAGGTTTAAGCTAAAAGACTAAGGTATAGGTTTTTCCTAATACCTTACACCTAAAACCTTATACCTCTCAAAAGCACCTGATGCGGATAATACCGACGTAGGGATTAATTTAGAGGTTAGCCAATTACTGTTTCGCCCTGAAAGCAGTTTTTCAATTTATTTTTAATGCCTTCGGGCTATAATTTTTTTGAGAAATGCAGTTTCAGGAATACCTTAATTTATTTATTGAGCAGCTTAAGGCAACCAGCTATTTAGAGTGGATTGCGGTTGCTTTTGGCGTAACCGAGGTGCTATTAGCCAAAAGAAATAATATCCTGCTGTATCCTGCGGGCATCATTGGTATTCTACTTTCTTTGTATTTGAAATTGAAGGTGCGCCTTTATGCGGAAAGTTTACTAAGTATGTACTACTTGGTAATGAGCATTTACGGTTGGATCATTTGGAGCAGGCGTAAAACAAAAAATGAAACTTTGCCCGTTAGCTGGACCAGTAAACAAGAGCTGCAAACTGCTTTTGCCATTGCTATATTAGGCTACTTCATACTCTATTTTGCCTTGGTGAATTTTACTAATTCCGATGTACCTATTCTAGATGCTTTTGTATCATCTACCGCTTGGGCAGGCATGTGGCTATTGGCCCGCAGGAAAATAGAAAATTGGATTTTTTTAAATGTTTCGAATATTGTAGCTATCCCACTGATGTGGCATAAAGGCTATGTCATGTTTGCATTGCTTACGCTATTCCTTTTTATCGTCGCCATTTTTGGGTATTTCGATTGGAAGAAAATATACAAGAAGCAGTCGACAGTTTCCAGTTAACAGTTTTCAATTAACCGATTATCCGATCCTTACAACATTCCAACTTTTCTATCAATAACATTCAGCATGGAGCAACTTACACACACTTGGCAGGAAGCCATTTTAAACTTAGCACCCCAATCTGAGGCCTTAGGAGAATTACATCCAGATGTTTTAGAGATCGCTTATAAAGAAGAATGGTTTAAGCTTTACGTGCCTGTGGCCTATGGCGGGCCAGGTAAGAAGCTACCAGAGATTTTACGCTTAGAGGAAGACTTAGCTTATGTGGATGGGAGTACAGCTTGGACTGTGACTTTGTGTAGCGGAGCTGCTTGGTTTGCAGGTTTTTTAGATCCACCATTGGCGGAAGAGATTTTCGCAGATCCAAAAGTTTGCTTTGCAGGTAGTGGTGCTATTGGAGGAACTGCCAGAGAAACGGAAAGCGGATATGTCATCAACGGACATTGGAAATATGCAAGTGGTGCTTTACATGCCACTATCTTCACCGCAAATTGCGTGCTTCAAAATGAGGGAGGGGTTGATTTACTGGATGAAAATGGGGATCAAATCATTAAGTCTTTTATATTGAAAAGAAATGAAGTAGAAATTCAATCTGGCTGGTCATATTTTGGATTGGTTGCTACTGGAAGTCACGCTTTTGATGTGAACGATGTAACTGTACCTGAAAATCGATCCTTTAAAATTAACGAGCTAAAGGTAGCTGATGAAGGTTTTGATTATCCTTTTTTGCAGTTGGCAGAAACTACGTTGGCGGTGAATAGTTTAGGTATGGCAAGACGTTTTATCGACTTAGTTGCTGATGCTTTTTACAATCGCTCAGGCTTTAAGCGTTACAACACTAATCAAGTTGAATTTTTTAAAGATGAACTAACAACTTGTACACATACAATAAGTACAGTTAAAGAACATTTTTACGAAGTATTTGATGCGTCGTGGGATCAATTGATATCCAATGGAACTATAGATGAAAGCGTTTTGCTGGAAGTTAGCAGGCTAAGCAGGTCGCTTGCACATCAATCTAGAAAAATGGTAGATGCATTATATCCTTATGCCGGCTTAGAAGCAGCAAAACGCGAAACAGAATTGAACAGGGTTTGGAGAGATTTACATACCGCTAGTCAGCACGCCTTATTGACGTTTTAATATAGCTCAAGCATGGTCTGCAAAACTTCAATCGTAACAGCGGAGAAAGAATTTAGTCAAATATGTAGAAAAGAAAAAGGGTGCCCAAAAACTCTTTCAAAACGCTATCAACCAAAATAGCGACAAAGAATTTTCAGCACCCTAGTTCCAATAAGGCATCCGCCTTACTGATATTGTATGTAAATTGGTCGCGGTTTTAATTTCATCAATTCCTCTGGTGTCATCAATCTATTAGGCGCTTTCTTCAAATCGTTTTTGTAAAATAATTTGAAACCTGTAAACTGAACTGGTTCACCATAAATAAAGTGACGATAGGTGCCTAATTTCAGATCAGGTTCACCCCAGCCGTCCATGTGCATTACAATTTGTACTTCAGGACGTAGTTTGATGTTTTGTGAGTTGGTCACCATTTTTTTAGTGAAGCGGTGTACCACAAAAACTTTTGGAGGTAAATTCAATTTATTTACCATATCTGCTAAATAGCCCGATACGTAATTGATATCGGCTGCATCATAAGTTCCAATTTTTTTACCTGGTAAAGATCCATCTTTCATCGAAAACTCTGGATCAATTCCTAAGTGAACATAAGGCAATTGCAAGTATTTCTCAATATGTGGTAGTTCTGCTTTAATATTACTCAACGCTACTTGTAAATCTAAAAATACAATAGTATTTGGACGCATTTTAGCGATAGCCAATACCGAGTCAATTTGGGAATTGGCCATACGGTTGATGTATTTGCCGTCTTTTCCCGGCGTACCGCTTGCCACTGCGGCAATATAATGCAAGCCAGCTTGTACAGGTGTACTTGGGTCTACTTTTTCCCAATGTTTAATTTCAGCATTCAAACGGCTCCACATTTCTTTCGGTGCATATTCGCCTAAAGCGCCCATCTTTTTTGAGTGTAGGTTGCCATAATAAACTACAATGCGTTTGAACGGTAGTATCGCACCATCTAAAGGGATTGGCTGATTTTTAACTGGCCATTTTCCGGTAGTATCGCCGTTTGCGTTTGCTTTCACAAGCTCATTATATTTTGCTGAATCAACTGGCGTTTTAAGGTCAGCTTGCTCTTGGGTATCAGCACTTGTCGAGTCGGTTACTTTACCTGCTTTTTTCTCGTTTTTTTCATTGGCACCACTAGTGCAGTAGGTAAATGTACAAATGGTAGCACCCGCCACCAAGATCAAACTCGCGATCTTATTTATTCTCATATTCATCGAATTTCAACTTCTTTTTATAATAATCCTACAAAATGTTCTCAGAAATGACACAATTTGGGAATATGTTTCTAAAATAAACGTTTTGAAGCGATTTGTAATTATATCTTCAAAAATTAAATTATTTATAATTAGTCTAAATAAATTTTTAACTTTGGGTTCACTTAGCGGGAACGCAATTTAAACTCGTAAAGGTTTAGTTAGTGTATAATAGTTTGTTTTGTTTAGGGACGGCCTCCATGCAAATGGGGGCTTCTCTTTTTGTCGCCGCATCCTCTAAGAAAGACTATAGACTAAAATTTTTCAAGTATCCCCAATCTAAAGGATTATACAGTTCTGAACTTTCCAAACACGCCTAAAGGCAATTTAACTCCGGACGTAGCTTGTAAAAATAATTCTCCAGTTTCCAGATTTTTAACCTGCGGAAATGAAGTTTTAATCAAGTTTTCTACAATCACTGAAGAGAATCCAAGCGAATAAGTATTCAAAATTAGAAAGTGTTCTTCTGGGTCCAGCAATTGAACCACATCTTGCATCATTTCTTGGATATGATCTTCCAGTTTCCACTTTTCACCATTTGGCCCGTGTCCGTATGCTGGAGGATCTAAAATGATACCATTGTATTTTTTTCCGCGTTTCAGTTCTCGTTTTACGAATTTCAAGGCATCTTCAACTACCCATCTCACATCCTTTAGCTTGGAAAGCTCTTGATTTTCATTTGCCCAATTTACCACTTGCTTGATAGAGTCAACATGGGTGGTATCAGCTCCTGCGGCTTTTGCAATGAGTGATGCCGCCCCAGTGTATGCAAAAAGGTTAAGCACTTTAGGGCTTGGTGTTTTGAATTTTTTGATGGATGAAGAAATGTAATCCCAATTAACCGCTTGCTCAGGAAATACGCCAACGTGCTTAAATGAAGTTAAGCCCAAACGTAAATTGATACTTACTTCATCGTTTTGATAGTTTACATTCCAGCGGTCTGGAGCACTTTTGTTGTGCTTTAGCCACTCGCCACTAGTAGCTGATCTTCCTCTAAAAGTAATGTGCGCTCTTTTTCTCCATTCTTCGGTTGACCACGCTTTTTTCCAAACTGCCTGTGGTTCTGGTCTAGATAATATCAAGTTGCCAAAGCGCTCCAATTTCTCAAAATCGCCGCAATCAAGTAATTCGTAATCTTTCCAGTGGGTTGGTGTAAGCAGTTGTATCATGTACCTTTTTTTAAATAAAAATTTACCGCATAGTTAAAATTAGCAGTAGAATTTTCAAGTTTGCTAGTGTAAAAGGTACAAAGATACAGAAATTAAAATTTATCCTTCGCCGCCTTCATAAAACGGCTAGCAAATACGAAGTCATTCAGTTCCTCGATATCAGTTTTGGCAATTTCTTTATTGGAACCTTCCCAGAATTTTTTTCCTTGGTGTAAAAACATAATGTAATCGCCAATGCCCATTACCGAGTTCATATCATGGGTAACCACAATAGTTGTGGTGTTGTATTCTTCGGTAATTTCTTTGATTAATTCATCAATTACAATAGAGGTTTTTGGATCCAAGCCCGAGTTAGGCTCATCGCAAAACAAATATTTTGGGTTCATGGCAATTGCACGAGCAATGCCCACACGCTTTTTCATACCACCCGAAAGCTCGGCAGGAAATAACTTGTTTTTGCCTTCCAAGTTTACCCTTTCCAAACAAAAATTCACTCGGTCTAGTTTCTCACTTCTGGATTGCTCGGTAAACATGTTGAGTGGGAACATGATGTTTTCCTCTACCGTCATCGAATCAAAAAGGGCAGAACCTTGAAAAAGCATGCCGATCTCTTTTCTAATTTCGATGCGTTCTTCAGTATTTAACTGCGTAAAATCTCTGCCATCGTAAGCCACGCTACCTTGTTCTGGATGGTGTAGACCAATCATACATTTAAGCAACGTAGTTTTTCCAGAACCAGAACCACCGATGATTAAGTTGGTGATACCAGGCTCAAATTTTCCTGAAATTCCCTTTAATACTTCGTTTTCCCCAAACGATTTATGGATGTCTTTGATCTCGATCATAATAAAAGTTGGGTTACAATATAATCACATGCTAAAATGCTGATACAGCTTACTACTACTGCTCTCGTACTTGCTTGCGCTACTTCTAATGCACCACCCTTAACGTAAAAACCTTCGTATGCAGGTACCGATGTAATAATGAAACCAAAAACAAATGCTTTAACTAATGCTACAGTGATGGTGAAAGGATTAAAATCGGTAGTAATACCTTGAATATATTCTGATGCACTCACGGCGCCTGATAAAGTTCCTCCTAAATAACCACCGGTAATACTTAATACCATGGAGATAATAACTAAAACTGGTACCATGGTAATACCTGCAATAATTTTTGGTAAAATAAGATAACCAGGTGCGTTGATCCCCATAATTTCGAGGGCGTCAATTTGTTCAGTTACCCTCATGGTTCCAATTTCAGAA
Source organism: Pedobacter sp. (assembly GCF_965249885.1). GTDB lineage: Bacteria > Bacteroidota > Bacteroidia > Sphingobacteriales > Sphingobacteriaceae > Pedobacter. Next base: position 3,025,937 of record NZ_OZ252254.1, read on the forward strand.
GATATGGCAGAGCCAATTTTTCCAGCCAATACAATTGCGCTAATTGTAGGGCTAAGCTCTAAAATACTCGAATCTCGGTTAACCGAACCTATGATCGTTTTAGGAATGAAATCACTCACTAACTGGAAAGCAATCTGTAAAGTCATTACAGCGCCAATAAATGTAGATATGATACTGATCAGGCCTAATGAGCCTACACCAATAAATTCCATCTGTTGAAAGATGGCTTTCATATATATTTTCCATTTTTCGGGCCTTTTGAAAGCAGCTTTTAGCAGTAGGATGTAGCGGCCAAAATTGGTAAAGTTCATCTAATAAACAATTTGTTTAATTTAACTCAATAATATACAAAGAAACAACAAAAATGTTCTGGCTTGTGCTAATTATTGAAAAAATATTCATCATTAAAATTTTATTATCTCTTTTGCAGAAGAGAATAAAATGTAGCGCTGTGTACACTAAATCCATTCTGTTTATTTAAAAAAGGCAATTATGAAAGCAATTATCACTGGAGCAACTAAAGGTATCGGCAGGGCAACTGCAATAGAGTTAGCTAAAAACGGCTACGACGTTATAGTGGGTGCTAGAAGCGAGCAAGACTTGAAACAACTTACAATTGAATTGAATGCTTACAACGTTAAAGTTGTAGCGTTAAAAGTAGATTTTAGTGTGAAAACTCAAGTAATCACATTTGTTGAAAGTGCTATGGAGTTTGCTGGAAATGTAAATGTGCTAGTAAATAACGTAGGATCATTTGTGCCGAGTTCTTTTTTTGATGAAGATGACGAGGTGTTTGAAAGCCAACAGTTGTTGAACGTTAACGCAGCGTATTATTTGGGTAAACGCATTGGTAAACAGATGTTAACGCAAAGGTCTGGTCATATTTTCAACATCTGTTCAGTAGCGAGTAAAGCGCCGGTTGAAAATGCCGGTAGCTACAGTGTAACAAAGGCGGCGATGCTTAGTCTTAATGATGTAATGAGAAAGGAATTGGCACCTCATCACGTAAAGGTAACAGCTGTAATCCCCGGGTCTACTTATACTTCATCTTGGGAGGGTACAACGCTAGCAAAGGAAAAGTTTGTACAACCTGAGGATGTAGCAAAGTCGATTAGCATGGCACTTCAATTGAGTGCGGCGGCAAACGTGGATGAGATTGTGCTAACACCGCTCAATTTTTAAGGAAAGGAAAAAAAATGAACAAGAAACTATATAGAAACGACCATGATAAAGCCATTGCAGGAGTGGCTTCTGGTTTGGCAGAATACATGCAAATTGACGTTACCATCGTACGCTTACTTTTTGTACTGTCGACTATATTTTTAGCGGGAAGTGGAATTTTAGCTTACATTGTACTTTGGATTGTTGCACCTGTTAATAATGATCCTACATTGAAATTTAAAAAATTCGCTGATTTTTATAAACAGAATACACCGCAGGGAGGCTCGGTATTTAACTCGCCAGAGGCTTTTGCTGGTGGCGCCCCTAAAGCGGAGCAAACCAAATGGAACACGCCGAATAATGATGGTTCCACTAAATTTGATCAAATGCCAGCTGCTAAAAATAACGATACAGGCAAAACTGTAGTGGGCTTGGTGTTATTGGTGTTGGGTGTTTACTTTTTGCTAAAACAGATGGACATCATGCCGCATTGGTTCAATATCTTTAAAATTTATAAGTTGTGGCCAATAGCCATTGTTGCCTTGGGAATTAGCTTGATTTTCAAAAATCAACGCAAGAATGAGTGGGAAAACTTTAAGAAAGATACAGAGGAAGCTCAACGTAGGCAAGAACAGCAACAGCGGGAGCGTCAAACGGATCAAGAACCTTCAGCACCCTCTTCAACTGAAACACCGCAAGGAAATAACCTGTAGTCGTCAAAATTGATTAATCACTTCCCATCAACGGGATATCATAACCGAAATTAAAATGAAGTACGAAAGAATTATATGGGGAGTATTGCTGCTTTTTGTTGGCGGCGTACTACTACTAGAAAACTTAAATGTAATTGAGTTTTACTGGAGAAATGTTTGGGGGTTTTGGCCAATATTTCTAATCATAGCTGGTGTTAACTTATTACTAAATAGAAATGGTTTGCAAACGGGTAGTATCGTGTCGCTTGCAATTCTAATCATTACACTTGCGTTTTTATTTGTTAAAGGACAAGAGAAACCAACAAGCAATACTTGGTGGGGCTTTTTTAGAGATAAAAATATTGACGCAGATGTGGATTGGGATGATAATGTTACGATTGATACCGCTATTTCGAGTGGAAATTTGTTTCATTTTTCTGAACCCTTTGTAGCTGCTGATTCCGGTAAAAAAACAGTACTAAACCTATCAGGTGGTGGTACTTCATTTAAATTGGAAAATACAACAGATAGTTTATTTGAAGCCTCGGTTGTGAAAAGGAAAGGGGAGTTTTCTCTGGCTAAAACAACAACTGATAGTACCAACACACTTACGTTCAAAATGAACAGTACACGTAAAAACGGTAAAAACAAATGGTCGTTCAATGCAGGTACAAGTAAGGTAAATGTTAGGTTAAACACGCAGCCAATGTGGGAAATGAACCTGAAACTTGGCGCTGGCGATCTTAATTTTGACTTAACAAAATATAAAATCAGAACTTTAAATTTTGATGGAGGTGCTGCCGATTTAAAAATTAAGGTAGGGCAATTGTTACCAATTACTGATTTAAAAATAAAGACTGGAGTTTCTAATGTTGAAATTAGTGTGCCTAAAGCTTCTGGTTGTCGCATTAAAACACATACTGGATTGGCGTCTAAAGATTTTAAAGGCTTCGTTAAAAAAGACGATGGCTATTATGAAACACCAAACTTTAACACTTCAAAAAATAAGATATTCATTAATTTGGATGGCGGTTTAGCTAGTTTCGAAGTAGACACTTATTAAAGTAAAAAGTAAAATTTACAGTAAAAGCTTCTAATTGCCTAGTCTTTTAGAAGTTTTTTGTTTGATGTCCTGTTCCTATCGCATTAACTTTTAACTTTAGCTTTTTAATCTCAATATCGCATTGTACACTATCGTTATTAAAGGAAAACCTCAGGGGCCTTACACTTTGGAGCAGCTCAAAAAAATGGAAATTTTTCCAGATACTTTTGTGAGGAAGCCTGGTATGGACGACTACAAAGAAGCGCATGAACTACAAGAGTTGAGAGAGCTGCTCGGATTTAATGTCCCTAAGCATACACCACAATATTTCGCCAGTTTTGACCAGCGGTTAATGGCATGGGCAATCGATTATTTTTTAATTGTGGTAGTTTATGCTATTATTTTGGCTATTGCTGTACTGTTTTTTGAAGATAAGGAAAGTAGGATAGCATTAGTTTTTGCATTTTTCATGTTAGTTCCCTTTACAAAATTTGTTTATTGCAGCATTGCCGATGCCTCAAAAACGCAGGGTAGCATCGGTAAAAAGCTAATGGACATTAAAGTGACTAATGAGTTTGGTCAACGATTAACTTTCGGCGCTGCGCTGCTAAGAAATGTCGCCAAAATCACATCTAATGCTACATTAGGTTTGGGTTATCTCTACTGCTTCTTAAATAAAAAACAACAATGCTTACACGATGTTATTGTTAGCACCTTAGTAGTTAAGGAAAGATTGTTGTAGGTAGAAAATCTAATTTGTTTACCTAATTTCAAGTCTTTACATTTTCCTTTTCTCTTTCAACTTTTGACCTATCTTTGTATCACCATGCAGAAAGAAGCAATTTTGTTAAACGGCGGTTATTGCAATAGCTTAACCGAATACAGTAGGTTTGTAACACGTGAAGTGCAAATTGGAGATATACCAATGGGTGCGCATCATCCCATACGTATTCAATCGATGACAACCACTGATACCATGGACACCATTGGTACCGTAGAGCAAACCATCCGCATGGTAGAAAGTGGTTGCGAGTATGTGCGGATTACCGCTCCAAGTATTAAGGAAGCAGAAAATTTAGCAAATATTAAAAAGGAGCTACGCTTACGTGGTTATAATGTACCGCTTGTTGCTGATATTCATTTTACGCCAAATGCGGCTGAAGTGGCTGCCAGGTTAATCGAAAAAGTTCGTGTAAATCCCGGTAACTACGCCGATAAAAAGAAGTTCGAAAACATCGATTATACAGATACCGCGTACCAAGCAGAACTAGAGCGTATCTATCAGAAATTTGCGCCACTAGTTAAAGTGTGTAAAGAGTATGGTACCGCAATGCGTATTGGCACCAACCACGGATCGCTTTCTGATCGTATTATGAGCAGGTACGGCGATACCCCACATGGTATGGTCGAATCCGCGATGGAATTTATCCGCATGTGCGAAAGCCTTAATTACTACAATTTGGTGATTTCCATGAAAGCTAGTAATACCCAAGTGATGGTGCAAGCTTATCGCCTTTTGGTAGAAACGATGGTGAAAGAGGGCATGAATTACCCTTTACATTTAGGCGTTACTGAAGCCGGAGATGGGGAAGATGGCCGTATCAAATCTGCCGTGGGAATTGGAGCTTTATTAGCTGATGGTTTGGGTGACACAATTAGGGTGTCGTTAACTGAAGATCCAGAATTTGAGGCACCAGTAGCTAAAGCTTTGGCTAAACGTTTTGAAAGAAAGTCCGGAAGTCCGAAGTCCGAGGTTCGAAGTGAAGAGGCAATATCCCTCCAATCTTCCAATCTTCCAACTTTCCAATCTTCCAACCTTCCAACTTTTCAATCTGTTTATAACCCATTCCAATACAAGCGCAGGGATACAGTAGAGATAGAAAACTTTGGAGGTCATCAAGTTCCTCGGGTAATCATCAATCTGGAAAAAGAAAACCTTAAAGATCCAGCTGTTTTGAACAATGTAGGTTTCCAATATTCGGCTTTGCTGGATAAATACAACCTAACCGACCAAGCTTGTGATTTGGTTTATTTAGGTGATCAGTTGCCTTCGTTTTCATTTCCTGGCGGATTAAAACAGTTGTATAATTATCCAACTTGGTTGCGCCTAACTAATCAGCAAAATTGCCATCCTTTATTTGATATAACAGATTTTTCAGAAGCAGCAGTTAAGGATGAACGATTGAATTTTGTAAAGGTGAAAGCCGAAGAGCTATCGGTAGAGCAGTTGCAAAATTTGCATAATGTAGTTTTAGTATTGACTACGCAGAAGGAAAATGCCATGCAAACAATCCGCTTAGCTTTTGTGAAATTATTAGAAGCCGGAATAAAAATCCCAGTAGTAATTGAACGAAACTTTGGAGAAATTAACTTGGAAGATTTTCAACTGTACAGCTCAACTGATTTTGGTGGACTGTTGCTGGATGGTTTTGGCGATGGTGTTTGGCTTAACGCAAGCGGCATTGCTTTGGAAACTATCAACTCTACCTCATTTGGAATTTTGCAGGCTACCCGCACCCGTATCTCAAAAACGGAATATATCTCTTGCCCAAGCTGCGGACGTACCCTGTTCGATTTGCAGGAAACTACGCAAGCCATAAGAGCACGTACATCACATCTTAAGGGGATTAAAATTGGTATCATGGGCTGTATTGTAAATGGCCCTGGTGAAATGGCTGATGCAGATTACGGATACGTAGGAGCGGGGATAGATAAAATTACACTCTACCGTGGACAGGAAGTAGTAAAGAAAAACGTGAAAACTGCGAATGCTATTGAGGAGTTAATTGGAATTATCCGAGAAGATGGCAACTGGGTGGATAAAGAGTAAAAGGGAGCGATAAGCTGGGTGGTATTTTTAAACTATCGCATTTTTAATTCATTAAACAAATAGATTGCTTGTGTTCGCTCCCTCGGTTTACTCTTCCGTATTTTTTACTTTTTATGAAGTTTTGCCGTCACTAGATTTGCAGAGATAGCTTCATTTCCTTCCGTCACTAAGCGGGTTAATATCGCGTTTAACTTTTCAACTACATTTCTGCTTTTTACATTTAGCTTTACTCCGGCAACTTCTTCTTGGTAAATAAGCTCTTGCCTGCTGTTGTAAAATTTAACAGTTGCATTTTTTGGCGTTTTTACATTGCTCTCTATAACCCAGTTAGCAAAGTTTGATGGTTTATTTCCTTTTATTTGAGCTTTTGCCACAGCTGCTAGCGCCACCGTTAGCAAAAAGATGAGGTTTAACTTTTTCATTTTCTTACTATTTATTTAATGCAATTTGATTGCTTATTTTTCTCTAAGCAAACCTTGATGCTATAAAGGAATAATTAGGTGATAACTGCTCTTTTTTGTTGTACGAAATGCTTTTGTAGCCAATGAGTTAAATCTTATGTCGCGTTTGCGGTCGTTTGTCTTTAATTCGATGTCGTTTATACTTAAATTGGTGGAAGATTGACTCGGTAAATGTATTTTTGATTAATGCAAGACTTAGAAAATTTCCAAGCGCAAAGAACTCCTAAGCAACGGATAGCGCAACATGCTGCGTTTTGGATCATGGCTTGGTTACTTACTGCTTTCGTGTACGGTTATGAAAAGCAAAGTATTTTGATGGCATTAAAAGTGAACTTGATGCTTTTGCCAATACACATCATTTACTTTTATACTGTAGCTTACTTCATTATCCCCCGTTATCTCATTACTAGGAAATACCTGCAATTCGCTATAGTACTCTTAATTTTTGTAGCAGTAATGCCAGGTTTAACTCGACTTTTTGATATCCTTATAGTTGAGCCTGAATTAGATAATTATTTGAAAAGCTTGGGCTACAGTGGTTGGTCAAAAGTTAGAGGGTCATTTTGGGACCGGTTCTCTAACATGGTGTACTACCTCAATGCTTTCCGAGGCACAAACTTGGTGATTTGGTCGGCCATTGCGATCAAATTTTTTCAATCTTGGTATCAACGTCATAACGCTGCGCTACAAGCAGAACTTCATTTGCTAAAAGCGCAAGTACACCCACATTTTTTATTCAATACATTAAATAATTTGTACGCCTTAACGCTAAATAATTCTCCAAAATCACCAGAGATAGTTTTAGGACTCTCGGAAATTTTAAGGTACATGCTTTACGAATGTGATGTAGAAAGTGTGCCTTTGAAGAAAGATGTTGAAATGTTGGAGAATTTTGTCCTATTGGAGCGTATGCGTTATGAAGAACGGCTAGATTTCAACTTTGCGATAGAAGGTGATCTTGACAATTTGGAAATTGCCCCGTTGTTTTTACTACCACTCGTTGAAAATGCTTTTAAACATGGTGCCGGTGAAAAAGTTGGTCAAGCTTGGATCAATATGGAGTTAAAAGTTGAGAAAGATTTACTCACTTTTAAAATAAACAATAGTAAGCCAGAGGAAAGCTCCAACGAAGTAAGGCAGGGGAGTATTGGAATATATAATTTGAAGAAGCGTCTGGATTTAATTTATCCTAAAGCGCACCAACTCAAGATTTTTGATGAAGAGGAGATGTTTGTTGTGATTTTAAAAATTAATTTACTTAAAAAGGAAATGATTTAATGAAAATTAAAGCTGTTATCGTTGATGATGAGCCACATGCGTTAGACATAATTGCAAAATATTTGACGCATTTTCCGGAGGTTGAAGTCGTAGAAACTTGTACAGATGGAATGAGTGCTTTCCATACCCTTCAACGAAAAACCGTTGATTTGATGTTCCTCGATGTAAAAATGCCAGGAATAAATGGCGTTGAACTTTTGAAAAGCTTAAAAAATCCGCCGAAAGTGATTTTTACTACTGCCTTTACCGAATTTGCTGTGGAAGGTTTTGAGCTGGATGCGGTTGATTATCTGGTGAAGCCAATTTCATTCAACAGGTTTTTAAAAGCAATGGATAAAGTACTCACCTCAATGGGTGCTAAAAAGCAGGCTACAGTATTTCCAGAAAGCACTTATGTAAACGACATTAATAAGTTTTTGTATTTAAAAGTGGATAGAAAAACGGTAAAAGTTAACGTAAAAGATATTTATTGGATAGAGAGTATTAGGGATTACGTGAAAGTAGTTTTGGTGGATAAAGTGCTTATCAGTAAACAGAAAATTTCAATTTTGGAGGAATTGTTGCCCGAAGATCAATTTTGTAGGATACACAAATCATTCATCGTAGCCACCAATAAAGTAGAAAGTTATTACGCACATGCCGTTGAGATTTTGGGTAAGGAGCTTCCCATCGGAAGAAATTACAAGCAACAGGCTATTAAATGTTTGCAGTTGACATGATTTAGTTTCCCCAAGCGCTAATAACAGCCCTTCTGCTGCCACCATGGTTGCGATGCTCACAAAGATAAATTCCTTGCCAAGTGCCTAAATTTAACTTTCCATTGGTTATTGGAATTAAAACCGAAGCTCCCATTAGGGATGATTTAATGTGCGCTGGCATGTCATCATCACCTTCGTAATCATGTTCGTAATCTGGATCTCCTTCTGGAACGGCTTTGTTCATCCAAGTTTCAAAATCTAGGCGTACCGTTGGATCTGCATTTTCATTAATAGTAAGCGAAGCTGAAGTATGTTGGATAAAAACTTGTAGCATCCCTACTTTAATATTTTTAACTTCTGGAATTGATTGGAGTATCTCCTCGGAAACCAAGTGGAAACCGCGGCTGCGGGCTCGAAGTGATATTTGTCGTTGAAAAAATTGCATATTTTTTATATTAGTGCATGCAACCTACATACAGTTTTGCGTTTACCTTAAACGCATTAGCATTATATTTTTTTGCTGCGCTTAAGGCACTATCTGCTGATTTAGCATCATCGAAAATCCCACTGATAATTGCTAAAGTTTGTTGATTTGCATCTTTTTTATATTGTTTTAAATACTCGATACTTAATGTAGACGAAACAATTCTTCTGGGAAAATATTCACCAGCATATATTTCATCACTATCCGTTTTTGGTAGGATAATTTTCTTTTGTTTACTGTCGTAATATCTTCCCATAGAATCAATATCAACTTGCAATTTGTCCTTCAATACCAGCATTTGTCGCTGCAACTGCTGATAATTCGTTCCGGTATCGGCAACAATAATATCATAAAACGCATAGTTATTTTCCATTGCATCAACATTAACGTCAATTGCAGTATCAGCTCTGCTAACTGGTTTCATCACCAGAGGCGTATATCCTGTGGGAGGAATGTCTTTCGGTTGAGAAGAAGTTTTCGGTTTGGTGTTACAGGAAAGGAATATACCACCAATCAATAGGTAAATTAGATAGTTTTTCATCCAGCTAATCTACTTAAAATTATGCGCTAAAAACTTCAAGCTTTTTTCGCAAACTTCAAATAATTGTGCAGGTAAGGTGTCACTTCTGTACGGATGTGTGACGCCATACACGTGGTTGGCGCCAGCAATTTTGATTAACCTACTTGCCGGATTCGCATTGGCTAGCTTTTCAGCTGTGGCGAAAGGAACATTTACATCTTCATCGCCTTGCACAATCAGCCAAGGGACATTGATTCGCTTTGCAGCAGCCAGTATATTTAATGTTTCTTTATTGGTTTCAAAATCGGTAAGCAGTGTCACATTTAATGGCATGGTTTCTTTAGTGCGGGCATTGTAAACGCCAATTTTGCCTGTTTTTCGCCAATCTTCTTCCTGCTCTTTTTTCCAAAGACTGCTGAAATCGGCTATGGAACTCCATGTGATTAAACCCCTTACAGCGGGATTGTTAGCGGCTTGCAAGATGCTCAATCCGCCTGCTCTGCTATGCCCAATTAAAATCACTCCATCTACGCCTAAATAATTAGTAGCATGATTAATTACCACATCTAAGTCTATCATTTCCTTGCTAAATGTGTTATCAGCAAAGGTATCCATGTCGGTTACGTCTGTTAGATTCTCTCCTGTTACACCACTATGAGAAAGATTAAATTTAAGGTAACGATAACCATTTTGAACAAAATATTTCGCAACTAAATCATGCGCTCCCCAATTTTTGAACCCTTTAAAGCCATGTACAAATATCACTAAAGGCATGTTGCTGTTTTGCGGGTCATAATTTAAATCACCATAAATTGGCTTGCCATTTGCGCCAACTAAAGAAAATTGCTCTTGATGTACCATATCAATTATTTTTCGGATAGCGTTTATTTAAAACTATGTGATGTCCATTAACTTGACAAGTAGCTTTAGTTTTTGTTTCCTAGTAAAGTAAAATTATGGAAATTTGTGATAATTCTAGCTTAGGTTATTCGTTATCAAACCTAGTTTCTATTGCTATTTTCTAAAGTTTTGTAATTTAAAACCGTTCTAAATTAGCCTAAATTACAGCTCAATGACAGATAAACTCACACTGCTTATTACTTTTGTTGCGCTTAAATAATAGAGGCTAACCATTTTGGAATATTTAAAGATTATTGCATTCACACATCAACAAATTGACCTAAAGTCTTTAGGCAAATTGGTTATATGTGAGCAAACGTTGGATGATCGGTTGCGTAATGTCCAGTCTGAGTTAAATATCAAAGAGATATTTTATGTTGGCACTTGCAATAGAGTTGAATTTATCTTTACCTCTGCTGCCGAATTAAATAAAGCCTTTATTTCGAAATTTTTGCATGTGCTGGATATGGGTTTGCCAGAAGAGTACATGGAAAATTTTATCAATAATGTATCTACTTATGAAAAAGTAGAAGCGTTCAATCACCTGTTGCGTATTTCATGTTCTTTGGAAAGCTTAGTAGTAGGCGAAAAAGAGATCTTGGCACAAGTACGCAGGGCATATGAAGCTTGTCAGAAAGCGGGTTTCACCGGTGATTATATGCGCACCATCATGAATAGGGTGGTGAAAACTGCGAAAGAAGTTTATACCAATACCAATATCTCTCGAAATCCAGTATCAGTGGTTTCTTTGGCTTACAGGAAGCTGCGTGAGTTAAATATGTGTGGTAACTCTCGTTTGCTCATTATTGGCGCTGGCGAAACCAACAATAACATTGCTCAATATTTAAAAAAGCATAAATACTCTAATTTTTCTGTATTTAATCGTACACTGGAAAAGGCGGAGACATTGGCTGCGGAACTTAATGGAAAAGCTTTTTCTCTAGAGGCTCTATCCACCTACAAGCAAGGTTTTGACGTAATTATCACTTGCACAGGGGCTATTGAGCCAGTAATTACTAGGGATATTTACGAAAGCTTATTGAACGGAGAAACCGGAAAAAAGGTAATCGTGGATTTAGCTATTCCTAACGATACAGCGTTAGATGTGCGAGAAAATTTTCCTATTCACTACATAGAAGTGGAATCTCTAAAGGAAATTGCTCGTAAAAATATCCAAGAACGTTATGACGAGCTGGTACACGCCGAGCAAATCATTGAGGAGAACATCAAAGAATTTGAACTGGTTTTACGCCAGCGTCGGATCGAGTTGGCGATGAGCGAAGTGCCTAAAAAAATCAAGGAAATTAAAGATAAAGCGGTTAACACTGTGTTTGCCGAAGAAATTAATGCACTTGATGATGAGGCAAAAGCGGTGTTACAACAGGTAATTAGCTACATGGAAAAAAAATACATCAGCGTTCCAATGGTGATGGCCAAAGAAATTTTGGTGAAGAATAGTTAGTAGTCGGTAAGTCAGAAAAGTTAACTTGTCTGAAAATAAGCTCTATACTAATCATCAAATTATCACCTTCGCACATCATCAAATTTTCTTAATTTAGCGCAAAATCTTATTATAAAGTGAAGAAAGTAATTATCGGGACACGTGGCAGTGATTTAGCCCTTTGGCAAGCCAATTACACGAAAGATAGATTAGCAAGCATAGGCATTGAAGCTGAGCTTAAAATCATCAAAACGCAGGGCGATAAAATCCTTAACCTAAGGTTGGATAAGTTGGAAGGGAAAGGTTTTTTCACAAAGGAACTGGAAGAGGAGCTAATCAATGGCACTATTGATATTGCTGTACACTCTCATAAAGATTTACCAACAACAAATCCACCAGGTTTAATTATTGCTGCAGTGCCTGAACGTGAAGATCCTTCGGAGCTATTGCTAATTTTAAAAGATTGCGTGGATGTAAGTCATAAGCTTTCGCTGAAAAAAGGAGCGATGGTGGGTACATCTTCCAATCGTCGTAAGGCACAACTATTAGCGCTAAGACCTGATCTAAATATCGAAGATTTACGTGGTAACGTACCAACACGTATCCAAAAATTACGTGATGAAGATTATGATGCTATTGTTTTGGCAAAAGCGGGCGTTAATCGTTTAGGTTTAGATTTGAGCGAATTCCACGTAGAAGTGATTGACCCTACCGAAATTGTTCCTGCACCTGCTCAAGGCGCATTGGCAATACAGATCAGGGAAAATGATACCGAGCTTTTTAATGAGCTGCAAAAGATAAATAATGCTGCTGTTGTTGAAGCTATTGAAGTAGAACGTAAGGTGCTGAACCTATTTGAGGGTGGCTGCCACATGCCATTAGGCTGTTTCTGTAAAAAGGAGGATGATGAATTTGAAGTTTGGACTTCTAAAGCTGCAACGGCTGAGGATTTTCCCGACCGATTGTTCTTGAGAGTTCCTTCAACTGAAGGTTTGGCAGAGAAAATTGTTGCAAAATTTGCTGCTGAGCGTAAAAAACCTGCTAAAGTGTTTATTTCTAGAGAAGTAGGTGAAAATAGTTACTTCCGTAAAGCTTTAGAAAAACAGCAGATTGAAATAGATGGTCGTTCGTTGATTCGTACGTTTCCAATTGTAAATAAACTGGACGATTTTTTCCTTAAAAATGCCGATTGGATTTTCTTTAGCAGCAGAAATGGCGTAGAATACTTCTTTAAGTTGAATGCTGTGCTGCCTAAAAAAGTGAAATTTGGCGTTGTTGGCAGAGGTTCGGAAGATTCGCTTCGTAAATTTGGGCACCTAGCTGATTTTGTTGGCGAAGGTGGTGAAATTGAAGAGGTAGCGCAGGACTTTGCCAAATTAATAGATGGGCAAACCGTAGTTTTTCCTCGAGCCCAAGATTCGTTGTTAACGATGCAAAAGTTCCTTACTACGAGCACCAAAGTTATCGATTTACCGATTTACGAAACCGTAATTGAGGAAAATGTAGACGGAACCTCAGCGGAAGTATTGGTGTTTACCAGTCCAAGCAATGTTGACGCATATTTTGCAGATAACTTATTAGAGCCTGAGCAAAAGGTAATTGCCATAGGAAACTCAACAGGTAAGAAATTTGATGAGATGGGCGTGAAATATGCATTGCCTTACTCGCCTGATGAAATTGGCTTGGCGGAGGCGGTTTTTGGAATTGAACTGAAATAATTTCTCTCAGTTTCATAAATTAGATATGCTTGGCCTTCATTCAGCGCACAGCGAAGAATCTAAATAAATTGTTAACACAAGGTAAAGACTTTACAAATGACAGAAGTATCAAACAATAATGCTTCTGTCTTTGCATTTTTGTACTTTACAATTTGCTAGAAAGCAGAAATGTTGTACAATAAACCCGATAGAAGTGAAATCCTTTTTGTTGGTGTCATCCTGAGCTCCCCGAATTGTCGGGACAAGTAGTCGAAGGATTGGTTTTTGAATAGATGCTTCGATAAACTTAGCATAACAGAAATGAACGCTGGTGACAACAAAAAGATGAAACGAATAGCGGGACTGAATTGAATTACTGCAGAGTAGGCGCTTTTCAGAAGAAAAAATAAAATTAGCAAGTCTTGATACTTGATACTAAAATCTCGATACTAATTATGCATAGACCACGTAGGCTCAGAAAAAATCCCATTGTAAGAGAAATGGTTGCCGAAACGAAATTATCCAAGGATATGTTTGTTTATCCGTATTTCGTGGTGCCGGGAAATAATGTTGCTCATCCAATTGATGCAATGCCTGGTATCAGCCACTTTTCTACGGACACTTTATTGAAAGATGTAGAAAAAGGACTTGCTTTGGGCGTTAATAAAATTATGCTATTTGGTGTGGGTGATGAAAAAAGTGAAGATGCTAAATCGGCTTATGATAGCAATTCGTTAGTGCCAGTTACGGTTAGGGAGTTGAAAAAGCAATTTGGTGACGATTTGTATGTTGTTACTGATGTTTGCGTTTGCTCTTACACCAACCATGGTCACTGCGGTATCATGCATAATGATTATGTACAAAATGATGCCACGGTAGAGTTGATTGCTAAAATGGCTTTAAATCATTCGGAAGCTGGTGCTGATATGCTTGCTCCATCCGACATGATGGATGGACGGGTTGCGGCAATCCGTGAGAAGCTTGATGCAAATGGATTTGAAAACGTGGCAGTGATGAGTCATGCGACTAAGTTTGCTTCCGCATACTACGGACCGTTTAGGGAAGCTGCAGATTGTGCGCCTAGCAAAGGTGATAGGAAAGCCTACCAAATGGACTTTCGTAATCCTGATGAGGCGGTGAGAGAAGCTTTGCTAGATGAAGCGGAAGGTGCCGATGTACTAATGGTGAAACCAGGTTTAGCTTACTTAGATGTGATTGCTAGGTTAAAGCAAAATACCAAGTTGCCTATTGCAGTTTACAATGTATCGGGCGAATACTCGATGATTAAAGCAGCTGCCGAGAAAGGCTGGATAGACGAACAAAAAGTGGTAATGGAAACGATGTACGCTTTTGCTAGGGCAGGAGCAAGTATCATTACAACTTATCACATTAGAGATATTGTAGAGAATAAATGGATTTAAAGGAATTAGGAGCCAGGGACCAGGTGTCAGTTAAAATCCCTAACTCCTAACTCCTAATGCCTAACCACTAATAACAAATGCAAGATATATCAAGAGCCAAATCGGCGGAACTGTACGAAAAATCTAAAACTTACTTTCCTGGGGGAGTAAACTCACCAGTACGTGCTTTCAAATCTGTTTACGGAACACCTTTGTTTATTCAAAAAGGCGATGGGCCTTACATCTGGGATGCTGATGGTAATCAGTTTGTTGATTTTTGTGCCAGCTGGGGACCGCTAATTTTAGGGCATAACAACGCTGAAATTAGAGAGAAAGTGACCGAGGTGATGCAAAACGGAATGAGTTTCGGTGCACCTACTGCTTTGGAAAATGAATTAGCGGAATTGATCATCAAGAACAATCGTTTTGTAGAGAAAATTCGTTTTACAAGCTCAGGAACCGAAGCAGTAATGTCGGCTATCCGTTTGGCTAGAGGTTATACTGGAAAAAATAAAATCATCAAATTTGAAGGGTGTTATCATGGTCACAGCGATTCACTTTTGGTAAAAGCAGGTTCAGGCTTGGTTACATTCGGCGAAACATCTTCGGCTGGTGTACCTAAGGCGTTTGCTGATGAAACTATTGTAATTGCTTTAAATGATAAAAATGCCGTAACTGAAGCTTTTGCGCAATTTAAAAATGATGTCGCTGCGGTAATTATAGAAGGAATTCCTGCCAATAATGGCTTATTAATTCAAGATCAGGAATATGTTGAGTTTTTGAGTGAAATCTGTAAAGCGAATGCTGCGTTATTGATTTTTGATGAGGTAATTACCGGCTTTAGGGTAGGTTTTGAAGGTGCTGCGGCTCATTATGGCATCAAGCCTGATATTGTAACTTATGGCAAAATTATTGGCGGTGGTTTACCTGTTGGCATGTACGGTGGTTCTAACGAAATTATGGCTCATGTTTCTCCAGATGGTGGCGTTTACCAAGCGGGTACGCTTTCTGGAAATCCAGTGGCTATGGCTGCGGGTATCGCTGCTCTAACGATTTTAAGTAGCGAAGGTTTTTACGAACAATTAAATGCCAAAGCACAAGCTTTTGTGAACGAGCTAAAATCGCACATTGCTGAGAAGGGCTACGAATTGAAGATTTTTACCGTTGGATCAATTTTCTGGTTTGCATTTACTAGTAAGGATATTAAAACTGCAGAAGATATTGATCCGACAAGCATGGAAAAATTTAAAATCATGCACCGTGAGTTGTTGAACAGAGGGATTTACTTTGGTCCATCGGGCTATGAGGTGGGTTTTGTGAGTGCTGCACATACGCAGGTAGAATTAGATAAAGCTAAGACTGCAATTTTTGAAGCTTTGGAAGTGGTGTTTGGATAGAGGAGCAAATACATAGGAAAAAAGAATTAGAACTTGAGATGGGGTTTCGGTCGTCATTGCAAGGTACGAAGCAATCTTAAAGCTATTGCTTAGTTCTTTTTATCGTTGTAAGATTGCTTTGTACCTCGCAATGACGGTGATAGTAACGTTAATGGAATAATCCCGGATTTTAGGAAGATAGGGGTTGTTAACTAAACCCGATTGAAGTGAGAATCCTTTTTGTAGGTGTCATCCTGAGCCTGTCGAAGGATTGGTTGTTAGTAGATGCTTTCGATAAACTCAGCATAACAAGTTGTTTAAAAGCGCTACCAGCAAAAAGATGATAACGAAAAGCGGGGCTGAAATAACCGAAGGATCACAGAAACTGCTTTTCAAATAAAATAATTAAATTTAGAATCCTATAAGCAAGGGATAGGAGATATGAAAAAATCGATCATCATATTTTACGTTTTACTGTTCTACTCGTTAGGGCAGCTGATTAGCTGGGGTGCTTTAGTGGTAAAAATTGATGCTACCCGTATGCCGATGATTATGGGAGAGGGGGCAGTTTTCCTGTTTCTGCTAGGTATAGGTGCTTATTTTATCCATGCTTCCATTAAAAAAGAGGGGCGTTTGAAAGAGCAGCAGCAGAATTTTTTAATGTCTATTACGCATGAGTTAAAATCGCCTTTAGCGGCTATTAAGCTTTCATTACAAACTATTGCCCGTAGAGAATTGGACAAGGAGCAGCGTACCACACTAATCAGAAATTCTTTGAAAGACGTGGAACGCTTGGATGATTTGGTGGAAAATATGTTGTTGGCCACTAAAATTGAAAGCAGAACCTATTCTTTCCCTAAGGAAGAGTTCGATTTTTCTGATTTGGTTACTCGTATTACGGATAGACTGCAAGTACATTCGTGCGGTTGTGAGCAAATTATCAAAGCCGATATCAAAGAAGGCGTTTTTATAGAGGGGGATAAATTTGCATTATCATCAGTGGTAACTAACTTGGTAGAAAATGCAGTGAAGTATTCGGGTCCTTGTGCCGAAATTACAGTAGAGCTGTGCCAAAATGACGGTAAAGTGAAATTAGTGGTTTCTGATAAAGGATTGGGCATTCCGGATGCCGAAAAGATGCTTATTTTTGATAAATTTTACCGTGTGGGCGACGAAAATGTGCGCAAAAGTAAGGGTACGGGACTTGGCTTATTTATTGTTAAGGAAGTATTACAAAACCACGACGCTGATATTAGCGTTAAAGATAACGTACCTCACGGTGCAATTTTTGAAGTAACATTTAATTAATATGTCACAAAAATTAAGAGTATTATTGGTTGAAGACGAAGATCACTTGTTGGATGCCATCAAATTAAACCTCGAATTAGAAGGGTATAAAGTTCATGCTGTTAAAGATGGAAAAACAGCGTTGAAAGTTTTTAAAGAAGAGCGCTTTAATTTAGTAATTTTAGATGTAATGCTTCCTGAAATGGACGGTTTCCAAGTTTGTGAAACTATCCGTTTGGAAAATACAGAAGTTCCTATTTTATTTTTGACCGCTAAAAATACCAGTGAAGATAGAGTAATGGGATTAAAGAAAGGTGCTGATGATTATTTAGTAAAACCTTTCAACTTAGAAGAACTTATTTTACGTGTAGGAATTTTAGTAAAACGCAGTTTAAAACCTGACGATTTAAAGGAGCTAAATTCATACAAAATTGGTGATAAAACCATTTATTTCAATTCGTTTGAGTTAAAGCAAGATGATGGAACTGTAGTGCCTTTGACCAAAAAGGAAACCATGTTACTTAAGTTGTTGATTGAGCGAAAAAACGAAGCAGTTTCTCGTGAGCAAATTTTGGAAACGGTTTGGAATTATGACGTTTATCCATCAACTAGGACAATTGACAATTTCATCTTGACTTTCCGTAAGTATTTTGAGCCTGATCAAAAAAATCCTATCTACTTTCACTCAATTAGAGGGGTTGGATATAAATTTACTGATATACACTAATGTATAATAGATTTGGCAGGTACGTGCTGATGGGTATTTTTACTTTATCGGCATCAGTAAGTCTTTATTTTCAGCAATATCAGCTGGCAGCTATTTCAGGGCTGCTTTTTTGCTTTGTACTGTGGAGCCATTTTAAACAAAGTTCTGTTCTGTTGGCATCCAAGTATTTTAAAAATTCGGATTACGATAACGCAGAAAAGGTTTTAAACGAAGTAGAAAATCCAGACAGATTAGCTAAAAACAGGCGTGGATTTTATGAATTTATGAGGGCAAACATTGCGTTGAAAAGGGGCGACTACGATAAAGCGGAGTTTCATTTTCAGGTAGCAAGTCGTTTCCCCTTAGGAGGAAAAAATGATAAAGCTTATGTTTTAATTCATTTAGCTAACTTAGCGCTCCGAAAAAAAGATAGCGAACGTGCATTAGCGTATACTGCTAAAGCGAAAGAGTTGGCAACATCAACAAGAGCAATTGACATTATTAAAAATATAGAGATAGAAGCCGCTAAGATGGCATAGTAAAAAATGGAGAACAACTTATTTTTAGACGCAGCATTTTCAAAACAAACAGAACGACCACCAGTATGGATGATGAGACAGGCGGGTAGGTTTATGCCGCAATACTGGGAAATTAAAAACAAATATTCGTTTTTGGAGATGTGCAAAACTCCAGAAATTGCCGCTGACGTAACCATGTTGCCGGTGGATTTGTTGGGTATTGATGCAGCCATTTTGTTCTCTGATATTTTAGTGACAGGTGAAGCAATGGGTGGTGATTTGAGCTTTACCCAAGGTGTTGGTCCTAAGTTTGCCAATCCGGTACGTACAGAAGCTGATGTAGAGGCTTTAGCTACCGATTGCTTAGATAAACTGCAATATGTTGCCGATGCAATAAAAGTTATTCAGCAACGCTTAAATGGTAGCATTCCGTTAATTGGATTTGCTGGTGCTCCGTTTACGGTGATGAGTTATTTGGTGGAAGGTGGATCTTCAAAAGACTTTAAATTAACGAAGTTGTTGATTCATAACCACCCGGAGTTGGCCCACAAATTATTGGCTAAAATTGCTAAAGTAACTACCGATTACTTGAATCTACAAATTGAAGCGGGAGTTAATGCGTTGCAATTGTTTGATAGTTGGGCTTTAGCACTTTCGTGGAACGATTATCAAGAGTTTTCTCACCAATATAATGCGCAAATTATTGCTGGTTTAAATAGAACCAATATCCCTGTAATTTCTTTTTGTAAAGGAAGTTCTGTTTTTGCACCTATAATGGCAGAAGCTAAACCTGATGTGGTTTCAATTGACTGGAATGCTGATTTATTGAACATCAAAAAGGCTTTACCAGCTGGAATGGCAGTTCAAGGTAATCTAGATCCGCATATTTTGTATGCTGATCAGCCTGTAATTAAAGCGCAAATACATAAATTGTTTGAACGTATGCGTGGCGAAAATGGCTTTATCTTTAACTTAGGTCACGGCATTATGCCCGATATTCCATTCGATAACGTTAAATATGCTATTGAAGTAGTTAAAGAATTTAGATATTAAAATCTGGAACCCTGAATTAATTTCGGGGTCTTTTTTTATATTATTGTTTAGCAATTAAGCTAATTGAGGAAATTTCAAATGGTAGAGTATTATCAATATTTCAAGGCAGTACACATCGTTTTTGTAATCAGCTGGATGGCAGGACTTTTCTACTTGCTAAGTTTGTTTATTTACCATACTGAAGCTAACGATAAACCCGAGCCAGAAAATAGCATCCTTAAAAAGCAGTTTGTTAAGATGGAAGCTACGCTGTGGAAAATCATTTGCCAACCTGCAATGATTATTTCTTTGCTAGCAGGTTTAAGTATGCTTCATTTGAATCCGGGGTTGTTGCAAATGGATTGGATGTGGGTAAAACTAGCTTTTGTTTTAGGCTTGCTCATTTATCATTTTATTTGCCAAGGCATTATTGCTAAGTTGAAAAATGAGCGTTTTGTTTGGAGTAGCTTTAAACTACGTTTATGGAGAGAGCTTGCCACTATATTTATGATTGCCATTGTTTTTGTGGTGATTCTTAAAAACGCTATGGATTGGGTTTATGGCTTAGTCGGAATTATGGGCATCGCTTTGCTTATAATGATAGCTGTGAAGTTGTATAAAAAATACAGGGAAAAAAAAGGAGTATAGTTACGCTTTTGGCATTAGAAATAGTAGATGGCTCCTTTGTCATTTCGAGGTTACGAGAAGTCTAAAATATGCGATTAGGTTCCTCACTTTACTCTGAATGACAGGGAGCTTGCTTTAAATGACAAAATACTGTATAGATTTCTTTGCTAGCAGCGAAGAACACATCGTGAAATTAATATAAATGAGGAAACAATTACTTACAGTCTTATTCGCTTTACTTGTTTTGTCGGGGCAGGCGCAGCTCAACAACAGCTATTTGTATAACCCAATTCGTCCAGCGGATAGCTTAACGAACGAGATTCACCTTAATTTCTATAACTTCAACTACGTTAGAAACTACGAATATTCCAATAATTTTCATGATGGCTACACCCTTTACGGTACGCAACTTGAGCCGCAGTTGGTGTATTATGCTCATCCAAATCTTGCTATCACTGCTGGAGCATATCTAAGGAAAGATTTCGGAAATGAACGGGGGTTATATGATGCCAAGCCGCTTTTCAACTTAAAATACAGTAAGAATAACCTAACCTTAGTTTTTGGTAGTTTAGAAGGGAATATACAACATCAGTATATTGAGCCGCTGTATAATTTTGAGCGTAAAATTACTACGCCAATAGAATATGGTACCCAGCTTTTGCTTAACAGAGAAAAATTTAGGTTAGATACTTGGATTGCTTGGCAAAAGATGATTTACACTGGTGAGGCGGCTAAGGAAGAAATTGTTGGTGGATTTACTACCGATATTACTTTGCTAAAAAATGATGACTGGAAACTTAGTATTCCCGCTCAAATGTTAGTGTACCATCAAGGTGGGCAAATAGATGTTTTAAAAGAGATCCCGATTTCTACCTTATTTAACGGTGCTGCTGGATTTAGCTTGAGCAAAAACATCGGGTATCGAATCAAACAAATATATACCAACAACTACATTGCTGCTTATAAGGATTTTTCGCCCACAAAAGTGAGGGCTTATCAAGGTGGGTTTGGTTTGTGGCTAAATGCCGGAATTGATACCTATTTCGGTAATTTCTCAACTTCTTACTGGCAAGGGAATAAGTTTATTACTATTAAAGGGATGCCTTTGTATCAATCAGTTTCTGATAATTTATATGAAAAAGGCTACACCGAAAATAAGCGGCAAATCTTAATGTTTCGATATCAATATCTTAAGGAATTGTTACCTAATTTATATCTAGATGTTCGTTTTGAACCGCATTTTGATTTAGCGAATAGCAGTAGCAATTTGCAATTTAATCACTCTTTTTTTCTTACTTATAAACAAGACTTCAAGCTCTTTAAGCTCAAGAATTAAAGTTTAGCCACGCCGATTTTTTCTGCTAATTCATTTAAGTCTTTTACAACCACGTCAATCAATGGAATTCCTGCTATTTTACGCTCGTTTTCAAATTGATATTCGGGTTCGCCTGGAATGATGACTTTTTTGCTTTCATCAATAGTTTTAGCGCCTTTAAAACGCTCTATCCAATTATCTAAGTGGTCTTTAAAGTCTTGTGCTGGACGAAAGCCATCCACACGCATTGCACCTAAAAAGTGACCAATCCCTTCACCAACTGGGTTAGGATCCGGTTCTAGGAAAGCTACAAAAGGTGGTACCCAAGGGCCATAGTTTGCACCAGAAAGTACCGCAGAAAGGATGTCAACCGTGGTGCCAAGTCCATATCCTTTGTGGCTGCCATGATCTTTGTCGCTGCCTAAAGGAAGTAGCGATCCGCCACTTTTTAGTTCGTTTGGATTAGTAGACACCTCGCCATCTTTATTTTGAACCCAGCCTGCTGGAATAGGAGAGTTTGCTCGTTGCGCAATTTCTAGTTTGCCATTGGCTGCGGCAGCGGTTGCCATATCAACAACTACCGGAGGATAATTTCCCGCTGGGAATGCATAACACATCGGGTTGGTACCTAGTAAACGCTCATTAGCGTAGGTTGGTGCTACTAGTGGACTGGCATTGGTCATGCTAATTCCAATCATGTCCTGTGCTACCGCCATTAACGCATGATAGCCGGCAATGCCGAAATGATTAGAGTTTTTAACCGACACCCAACCACTTCCGTATTTCTCTGCTTTTTCCATAGCGACTTGCATGGCAAACGGCGCAACAACTAAACCTAGGCCTGCATCTCCATCTACCGTTGCGGTGGTCGCTGTTTCATGTACTATACGAATGTTTGGCGTGCCGTTAATTCTTTTCTTCTCCCAAAGGCGATAGTAACCACTTAATCTGGCTACACCATGTGAATCAATTCCTCGAAGATCAGCTCTAACTAACACATCAGTTGCCAGCGCTGCATGTTCATCAGAGCAACCCATTTTTTTGAAAACATCGTAGGTAAAGGTTCTTAGTTGTTCTTCGCTGAAAGTGATAAACATGGTTTCGGAATTTGTATACTATTAAATTTTTATTGTTGGATTGTTATTAAGGTTAGTTGACGTAGCTTTTGGTGTAAGCGTTCAACCATTTATTCATTTAGCCATTCACTAATTCAGTCACTCCCTCACTCATCCGCCTTACGCAAGTATCAATGTAAAATCACCACCTAAAGGTTCAAAGTTTTCAATTAGTGAAGCAATAAAATCATCACCATAGTTAACATACATTGGAGCTAAGTTCAAAGTTCTTTCCTGCAATGTTCCTCCTGGGAATAAACGCTGTTTTAAATGTTCAATTTGGGATATTGACACTTCATGATTTCGCTTTTCCGCTTTCACGAGTTTCTTTTCCAAATTCTTGATTAGCTTTTCAGTTTTGGTAAGAGCAGCATCTGCCGATGCTTCTAAAGTCTTATCTATTTTGAAAGAGTTGAGTTTAATTCTATCGAAAATGGCTTTAATAGCAGCAGCTTCGTCTGTTAAACAAATCTGGAATTCTGTATTGTTCTTGATCCATTTATTCTGCAGTTCTTGCGTGGGTAAAAAGATGTCTTCAAAATCGAACCTCAACTTATTCAGGTTCTCCAAACTTCTTCTGTCTATCACCAAGGCCGAATTTCTCAACAGTAATACTGGGAAGTTCACTTTATAAAAATCGAAATTTGCTTTTAGTTGCATCCAATAAGCAACCTCGGCACCACCACCTATGTAGGCAATGTTGGGTAAAATCACCTCTTGGTAAAGTGGGCGCATAATCACATTCGGACTGAATCGCTCCGGATTACTATCGATCTCATTCAGGAGCTCATCTTCAGTGAAAGTGATAGCTGTGTTGTTCACTTTAAAGAGATTTTCCTCCTTGATAATGCGTTCTCTAAGATTTTCCTTTAAGTAAAAGAAGTTAATGTCGCGGCCATTTACTTGAGATTTATAGCCTTTATCTTCTAATATGTCACTTGTCTCTTCTGTTAATCTAGCGCTGTTTTGTTCAGTGATATCACGCTTAATAATATCCTTAAATTGTGCTTTCAAATCGGTATCGTCCGCGTTGATAATTACCAAGCCATATTGCTCAAATAAGCTATTTACCAATGTCCGGGTAGCATCCGCTAAATTTTCATTTTCCAGATAAGCTTTTTCAACCAACTTACCTAGTTTTTTCCCGTTTTTGCTAATGCCTAAATAGCCTTTGTAGGCTTGTACGGCTGCAGCCACTGTTTTTGTACTTAGCCTACCGGTAGCGCCGTTGGTTTGCTGTATCCAACTAATTTGCTTATCGTCCAGACTGATGTGATTAATTTCTTCAAAATCGTGATCCTCCGTCGCCATCCAATAAATGGGTACAAAGTTTTTGTCAGGAAACGCTATTTTTAGCTCCAAAGCTAAGTTGATAGTACTTACTATTTTATAAATGAAATAAAGAGGACCGGTAAAAAGGTTGAGCTGATGGCCTGTAGCAACAGTATAAGTGTTGTCGGCTGCTAGTAAATCGATGTTTGCACTAACGGCTTGGTTAACTTTTATCGATTGGTATTGCTGTTGCAATGTCTTTACTAAGACGGCCCTATTTCCAATGAACTGGTGCGTCTCTACTGCTTTTTTCAGACCATCGATATCTGGTCGGTAACTGTAAAACGATTTTAGGAATTCCACATCGTTAACATAGTCTAAGACCAGTTTTGAAAAAGAATGTGTGTCCTGATAAGAAATGTATTTAGCCTTCACATTTCGAAATTAAATTAAATTTTGAAACAAGAGTAGCCATTTACTTTATTTTACACTTTATCGATGTTATAGCTTTGCCTGCCTCACTGAAATAAAAAAGGTCGAGCTAATTTGGCCCGACCATTCTATATAATAATACTTTGATTTCTACTTTACAATTTGCCCGTACAAATCAAAATCTTCCGCTCTATCTACCTTAACATTAACAAAGCTTCCAATGGCTGCGTAACCCGAGTTGGCATCGATTAAGACTTCATTGTCAACCTCCGGGGAATCAAATTCAGTACGTCCGATGAAAAAATCACCTTCTTTTCTATCTACCAGCACTTTGTAAGTTTTGCCTACTTTTTCTTGATTGATGTCAAATGAAATGCCCTGTTGCAGTTCCATAATGGCATCCACACGCTCTTGTTTAACTTCATCCGGCACATCGTCCACTAAATCATAGGCATGCGTTTTTTCCTCATGTGAATAGGTGAAACAGCCAAGTCTATCAAATCTAGTATCTTCTACCCACTGGTACATTTCTTCAAAGTCACGTTCAGTTTCACCTGGATAGCCACAAATTAGCGTAGTACGCATAGCGATGTTTGGAACCCTAGCTCTAATCTCATTAACGATATCAATGGTTTTTTGCTTAGTAATCCCACGACGCATCGACTTCAACATGTTATCTGTGATATGCTGTAAAGGCATGTCTAAGTATTTACAGATGTTTTCACGCTCGTTCATAGCATCTAAAATCTCCATTGGAAAACCAGAAGGATAGGCATATTGTAACCTGATCCACTCAATGCCATTCACATCAGATAAGCGACGTAAAAGCTCATCTAAGTTTCTTTTACCGTATAAATCTAAACCGTAATAGGTTAAATCTTGGGCAATCAAAATCAGTTCTTTTGTTCCATTGGCTGCTAATATTTTTGCTTCATTTACCAACTCGCTCATATCTCTCGAAACGTGTTTTCCTCGCATTAGCGGGATAGCACAAAAGGAGCATGGGCGGTTACAGCCTTCAGCAATTTTGAAATAAGCGAAATGCGATGGTGTGGTAAGCAAACGCTCGCCTATGAGTTCATGCTTGTAGTTGGCACCTAGAGTGTGTAAGATATTTTGAAGATCATTAGTACCAAAATAGGCATCTACGTTAGTAATTTCCGCTTCCAAATCTGGCTTGTAGCGCTCAGAAAGACAGCCTGTAACAATTACCTTTGCAACTTTACCTTCGTCTTTTAATTGGCTATACTGTAAAATGGTGTCAATAGATTCTTGCTTGGCATTGTCGATAAAGCCGCAAGTGTTTATTACTACAATATCATCTTTCCCAAGTTTATTCGCTTCGTGCTCCACATTAAGATTGTTGCCTTTTAGTTGCCCCATCAGCACTTCGCTATCGTAAGTATTCTTAGAGCAACCAAGCGTAATTACGTTAATCTTAGGTTGAGCCGTTTTTGTAGTAGTTTTGTTTTTTGTAATCATTTTTATCTTAAGATGATTTCAGAGATTTTATTTCCTACGGTATGATTTCACAGATGATGAGATTACACCGATTTATTGATTAAACTGAAAGACGTTTTATTTCACAGCTGGTATTGCCAAAATTTATTAGTAGTCCGGTTTTTATTCTACTAGCTCTTAAGTAGGAAATTAATTGATTTTGAAATAATTTGGGCTGATAGCCCGTAACAGATTTTAATTCTACTATTACTTTATTTTCAACCAATAAGTCGCACCTAAATTTACCGATAATTACATTCTCAAATTCAACAATAAATTCTTTTTCGGCTTCGAATGATAAACCGATGTGTTGAAGTTTTATTTTTAAGGCATTTACATATATTTTTTCAAGAAAACCTGGACCAAGAGTATTATGTATCTCAAAACAAAGCCCAATTATTTTTCGGGTTACCTCATCATAGGCTGTCTCGTATTCCATATATATCTGTGTAATCCTAAAATCTGTGTAATCATTTATTTAAATAAACTATTCACAAACTCTTTCTTATCGAACAACTGCAAATCATCCATTTTTTCTCCCACGCCGATATATTTTACTGGGATTTTAAATTGATCCGAAATCCCAATAACCACGCCGCCTTTGGCAGTACCGTCTAATTTGGTAATGGCTAATGCATTTACGTCTGTAGCTTCGGTAAATTGCTTGCACTGTTCAAAAGCATTTTGTCCGGTTGATCCGTCTAGCACCAATAAAATTTCATGGGGTGCATTAGGGACAACTTTTTGCATCACGTTTTTAATTTTGCCAAGCTCGTTCATCAATCCAACTTTGTTGTGTAAACGGCCAGCGGTATCAATTATCACCACATCTTCTTTATTGGCAACTGCCGATTGCAAAGTGTCAAAAGCTACCGAAGCAGGATCAGAACCCATTGCTTGCGCTACTACGCGTACATCAACACGTTCGCCCCAAAGTTTAATTTGGTCAACCGCCGCAGCTCTGAAAGTATCAGCTGCGCCAAGCACAACCTTTAAATTTTCTTTTTTGAGTTTATGCGCAAGTTTGCCGATAGTAGTGGTTTTGCCTACGCCATTAACCCCAACAACCATAATTACATAAGGTTTATGTTCTCCGTATTCAAAGTTCCTAAAATCGTTACTGTTGTTTTCGGCTAATAGTAACTGAATTTCGTCACGAAGTAAGTGGTTTAATTCCGAAGTAGAAAGGTATTTGTCCTTAGCAACACGGTCTTGGATCCTATCAATGATCTTCAACGTAGTGCTTACACCAACGTCCGAAGTTACCAGTACTTCTTCGAGGTTGTCCAACACATCGTCATCTACTGTTGACTTACCGGCTACTGCCTTGGTGAGTTTGCTGAAAAAACCTTCTTTCGTTTTTTCCAGTCCTTTATCTAGCGCTTCCTGAGCTTCAGGTGCGGTTTCTTTCTTTTTAAAAAAATCGAATAAACCCATAATCTGATAAAATAAAAAAAGCCCTTCCGTTAATACGGAACGGCTCTTAAGCTATTCTTAAATATTGTTATTTGCCGTTTGTTCCAGCAATAGCATCTTTAACGTGATCATTGTGAACAATTGATTCTTTGAATGAATAAGCACCAGTTTTAGGTGATTTAGTCATTGTGATCACTTTTGAATATTCTTTACCTGTACCTGTTTTAAGGGTTGCAACTACTTTCTTTGCCATGTTTTTTTAAATTTAATGATTGAGTGAGTGAATTACCAATGACTGAATTTAATCCTGTAATTCAATCATTTACCTCCTTCAAAATTATTTAATCTCCTTGTGTACGGTTACTTTCTTTAAAACCGGGTTGTATTTTTTCAACTCTAAACGCTCAGTAGTGTTTTTACGGTTTTTAGTAGAAATATATCTAGACATACCAGGCATACCACTTGTTTTATGCTCTGTGCACTCTAAAATAACTTGAACTCTGTTACCTTTTTTTGCCATTTCTTTATCTATTTATGCCGTAAAACGGCAAATTTTGTTACAAATATCCTTTTTTCATGAAACGATTAATCGCTTCAGAAACACCAATTTTATTGATGGTTTTAATAGCCGAAGTAGATACTTTTAATGTTATCCAACGATCTTCTTCAGGGATATAAAACTTCTGAAGTTGTAGGTTAGGATAAAACTTGCGCTTGGTTTTAACGTTTGAGTGAGAAACGTTATGTCCTTTCATCGCGGCTTTTCCTGTTAAATCACAAACTCTTGACATGACTTTATTTTGTTATTTGTTATTCGTCGCTTAATTCTTTTTAAGAGCCTGCAAATATCAGAATAATTTTTGTATTCATCAAGTGTGCTGTAAAAATATTTTAAAGATATTTTTTTATTAATCAAGTTAAGCCTAGCAAGTTAATGGCATTGGCAGTATTTTTCCGTTTAAAATACCAAGTTTTGAGTATTTCATTTGTTTAATCGGTGTTTTAACTTTGAAGAGTTAAGATATGTAAACTAGGTTACAGGCTCCCATTAGCCCTTGCTCAACAATAAGCTTGGGCTTTTTTATTTTACTGAAATTGAAATAAATCAACCTATTTATTACGGAAATATTTATAAGATTGAAACGATTTTGATGTTTTTATAGTATATAATTACTTAATTTAGCAATCGAACAAATCCAAAACCTATTATAGATATACTATGCAAATCCAATCTTTTGAGCAGTATGAAGAAAGCTACAAAAAAAGTGTCGAAAATCCAGAACAATTTTGGGGCGAGGTAGCCCAAAACTTCCAATGGCGTAAACCTTGGTATAAAGTACTATCATGGAATTTTGAAGAACCGAGTATTAAATGGTTTGAAGGCGCAAAACTTAATATCACAGAGAACTGTTTAGATAGACATTTAGAAAAAAACGGAGATAAACCTGCAATTATTTGGGAACCAAACGATCCGGAGCAAGATAGCGTTACCATTACCTACCGGATGTTACATGAACGTGTTTGTCGTTTTGCCAATGTATTGAAACGTAATGGTGCTAAAAAAGGCGACAGGATTTGTATCTACATGCCGATGGTGCCTGAATTAGCAGTAGCCGTTTTGGCTTGTGCTCGTATCGGAGCTGTGCATTCGGTAATTTTTGGCGGTTTTTCTGCCAAATCAATTGCTGATAGAATTAACGATTCGCAATGTAAATTGGTAGTAACTGCAGACGGTGTTTATCGTGGAGCAAAACCTATTCCATTAAAAGATGTAATTGATGATGCTTTGATTGGTTGTCCGACAGTGGAGAAAGTAATTGTACTCACCCATGTGCGGACGCCTGTAAGTATGCTGAAAGGCAGAGATGTTTGGTGGGAAGATGAATTGAAGCACGTTAATGCCGTTTGCGAAGCAGAAGAAATGGATGCAGAAGACCTGTTGTTTATCCTTTATACATCGGGTTCCACGGGAAAGCCAAAAGGTGTAGTGCATACTTGTGGTGGCTATATGGTTTACGCAGGCTATACTTTTAGCAATGTATTTAATTATCAACCAAACGAGGTTTATTTCTGTACGGCAGATATCGGTTGGATTACAGGCCACTCTTATATTGTATACGGTCCATTGTCGCAAGGCGCAACTTCATTAATTTTTGAAGGTGTACCTACTTATCCAACGCCATCTCGTTTTTGGGATATTGTAGAGAAACATAAAGTAAATACGTTATATACGGCTCCAACTGCTATTAGATCTTTAATGGGATTCGGTGATGAACCTTTGAAAGGCAAAGATTTAAGTTCACTACGTGTGTTAGGTTCAGTGGGAGAGCCAATTAACGAGGAAGCTTGGCACTGGTTTGATGAGAAAATTGGAGGTGGAAAAGCGCCTATTGTTGATACTTGGTGGCAAACTGAAACTGGTGGTATTATGATATCGCCAATTGCTACGGTAACTAAAACTAAACCTAGCTACGCCACTTTGCCGCTGCCTGGTATACAGCCAGTTTTGGTGGATGAAAGCGGTAACGAAATAGAAGGGAACAGCGTAAGTGGGAACCTTTGTATTAAGTTCCCTTGGCCAGGCATGTTACGCACCACTTACGGTGATCACGAACGCTGCAAGCAGACATATTTCTCTACCTATCCTGGTATGTATTTTACAGGTGATGGCTGTTTGAGAGATGAAGATGGGTATTATAGAATTACCGGTAGGGTAGATGATGTATTAAATGTTTCGGGACATAGAATAGGTACAGCCGAGGTGGAAAATGCGATAAACATGCATGCTGGCGTAGTAGAGAGCGCCGTAGTGGGTTACCCTCACGATGTAAAAGGCCAGGGTATTTATGCGTTTATTATCTATCCGAACCATCATCAGGATGCGGAGCTTACTAAAAAAGATATCCTGCAAACCGTAACTCGTGTAATTGGAGCCATTGCTAAACCAGATAAAATGTTATTTGTATCGGGTTTGCCAAAAACTAGGTCTGGTAAAATTATGCGCAGAATTTTAAGGAAAATTGCCGAAGGTGATACTTCTAGCTTGGGAGACACTTCAACATTATTGGATCCGAGTGTGGTTGATGAAATTATCTCGGCTGCGCAAAGTAGTAAATAAGTAGACTATACGAATTGAAAAGCCCCGATGGTAGTTGCCTTCGGGGCTTTTATTTATTATCCGCTATATCCTGGATTCTGAATCAAAGAATTGTTACTTGCTTTAATCTCACGGTCTGGGATTGGAAATACCAATTTAGGATCATTATAAGGGAATGCACCAATTGATCTTTTGGTTCTCTTATAATCATGTAATCTGAAACCTTCGTAATCCAACTCCTTTTCTCTTTCGTTTAAAATAATATTTAAGGTAGGTACCACGGTGCCTAGCCCAGCTCTCGCTCTTAGGGTATTGATGTCGCTTGCCGGTGTAGCGCCAATTGTAGTGTTCAATCTAAAGTTACATTCTGCTCTAATTAGGTATTGCTCTGTAATTCTACATACAGGAATATTGTCGTAATAACTGTACCATTTTTTAGTGAAATAGCCAGTTCTTGCTCCTGTGCCTTCATAGATCAGTTCCGTTTGTCGTTTGTCTCCGGCCTCAAATGAATTATAAAAAGTAGTGTTCACCAATGCATCTGCCCTGCCCACGTTTCCACCTGTACTGTTGAGGTAGCTGGCGTAAAAAGTTGCTAATCCGTCGTTGGAAGTACCAGCATTACTTTGTTCATTTTGTTTGATCTCGAAGATGCCTTCATTTGAATTTTTGGTTCTAAAAGGCGCTTCTAATGAATTAGTAATTAAAGAATAAGGTCCGTTGGTGATAATGTCGTTCGCTAAATCTCTAGCTAGCGCATATTTTCCTTCCTGTAAGTAAACTCTCGCCAAAAAGGCTTTAGCAGCATATTGATCATTTACTGAAGCCAACTTTGTGATGGCGGTGGTAAGATCGTTTTCTACAGCAGTATAAACTTCGGCCACCGTTTTGCGAGTCACGTTATTGCTTACATTATCTACTGTTTTAACGGGTTTAGTCATAATTGGTACACCTAAATTGTTATTAGTGCCGCTAGCATCGTAAGGTAAGGCGTAAAGTCTAACTAATTCAAAGTGCATGATACCTCTTATAAATAGCGCTTTGCCTTCTATCACATTTCTGGTGTTGGCATCATTTACTACACCCAGTGCTGATAAAACAATATTTGCAGTGTTGATGGCAGCATATGCGGTAACCCAAGTTCTAGTTACATCAACATTATTGGAGATGATTGCTTTACTCGATATATTTCTATAGCTCGTGAAACTGCCCCTCCAAGTAAGATAGCCATCACTAGCATACAGATCTGGTAACATCACCAAGTTTGTGCCGTATAAGTCGCCTAGAGCTAAAAAGGTATATGCGCCTGTTAGCGCATTTTGCACATCGGCGGTATTTTTTAAGGCTGCAGAAGCATCAATTTGTTGTTTTGGGTCTATTTCCAATTGCTTTTTGCAGCTGGTTGCGCCAACGATAAGTAAAAGTGCAACCAGTATATTTCTATATTTTTTCATAACTAAGTATTATTATAAACCAATGTTTACGCCGAAAGTAATTGTTCTTGCTTGTGGAGGTGTATAAAAATCGTGTCCCAGCTGTATATTATTAGACTGGGTTGAAGTGCCGCTTGCTGGTGTATTTACCTCTGGATCATAACCTTTATATCCTGTAAAAGTGAGAAGGTTAACAGCCGACACGAAGAGTCTCAATCTTTGTAAATGATATTTGCCTGCAAGTGACATGGGTACATTGTAACCTAACAAAACACTTTTTAGTCTAAAATACGAGCCGTCCTGGATCCAACGGGAAGAAGGACTAGTTCCATTGCCTTCGTTGAATCTTGGTTGCGGAATATTGGTTATTCTATTAGTAGGAGTCCAATAATTTAACTGATCAATAGTTTGGTTGTCAAAATAATCGCCATTGGCAGATTGAAAAACGCCAGCCATGTTGTAAATATCATTGCCAGATACAAATTGTGTTTGAATATCCAAATCGAAGTTTTTGTATGACAACTGGTTACCGAAGCCACCGTAGAATTTAGGATTTGGATTGCCTAAAGTTTGATTTTGAGCCGCAGCATAATCGTTAGTAGTGGTTGTTCTAGAAGCGTCTACATAATATATTGCATCACCATTATTTGGATCTACACCGGCATAGGCTTTTCCGTAGAAATAACCCAAAGGCTCACCAACAGCAACTCTTCCTAAAAATCTACCTCCAGGAAAAATAGGTTGATCGTTTACCAACCGAAGTACTTTATTTTTATTGAAAGAGATATTGAAGGATGTACTCCATTTAAATGCGCCCACTAAATTTCTTGTATTTAATGAAATTTCAAGACCTTTGTTTTCCATATCACCGATATTTTGAGTGATGGATGAAAAACCGTTAGTTGACACTATTGGAGCATTAAGCAATAAATCGGTGGTTTTCTTTTTGTAGTATTCTACGGTACTTGATATTCTGTCAGAAAATAAGCCGAAATCCACACCAATATTGAAATTCTGAGTATTTTCCCAAGTAAGGTTAGGGTCGCCAAGTTGAAATGGACGGGTACCACCGATGCCAGCATAATTTACGCCTCGGTACAAATTCCTTGATGCAAAATCTCCAATTTCAGCATTTCCTGTCAAACCGTAACTAGCCCTTAATTTTAATTGACTTATCCAATTAACTGACTTTAAGAATTCCTCTTGATTAACAATCCAGCCAGCAGACACCGCGGGAAATGTTCCGTATCTGTTATTTGCACCAAATCGAGACGAACCGTCTGTCCTGATTGAAGCACCTAACAAATACTTGTCGCGATATTTGTAGTTAACCCTTGCTAGATAAGAGACAAAAGTATGTCTTGTCTCGGAAGATGAACCAGCTGATATAATTGCCGCACTTGCAATCTTAGTGAAACTATCAGACGGTAACGTCGTGCCCTCTACCGAAGAATATCTGAATTTTGTGTCTTGAAATGCAAAACCAGCTAGCACGTTCAAGCTATGTTTATCATTAAAGATTTTATTGTAGTTTAATGTGTTGTTAGTATTAAAGTTGATAGACTTTGCCATGTAGTCGGAGGAATATCCGCCGGTGCTACCACCATCTTGGGTTCTTGACCCTAGAAATTGCTCTTCCTCTAAATTGTTAAAGTCGAATCCATATTCGCTTCTAAAAATTAAATCTGGCGTAATCTTTAAGCTAGCATAAGCGTTGGCAAAAGTTCTGTAAGTAGTAGATAGATTTTTTCCATTGTCAATATCAATTAAGCTATTGTAATAAACAGTTGAATTGTTTAACTGTCCAGACGCATCGTATACAGGTTGAATTGGTGGTAATGCATTTAATTGTAAAGGGTTGGAAAATGCGTTATCTGTCGGGATGCGGTAGTTGTCAACTTTAGAGATGTTGATTGAACCTCCTACATCAAATATTTTAGAAACATTATGGTCTAAGCTTAATCTGCCTCCAGTACGTACATATCTATTTGAAATAATGATCCCGTCATTATTATTGTAAGTTCCTGATAACATGAATCTGGTTTTGGCATTGCCACCATTTATGTTTAAACTATATTGCTGAACGTGGCCTCTTCTAAACGCTTGGTTAACCCAGTTTGTATTATTGTTGCTTGTCCAGTCGGTAGTTCCGGTATAATCTTCCCACATTTCTGCCGCATTATTATAATCTCCACCGTCGTAATTGCCATACTTAAACGCAGCGTCTAAAAGTTGCCTATATTGGTCTGCATTGAGGAATTCGCCCTTTTTTGTTGGATCACTGAATCCAGCGAAATAACCAAATTCTACATTTGTTTTTCCTTCTTTACCTCTTTTTGTGGTGATAAGTACAACTCCATTTGAAGCACGGGCACCATAGATTGCTGCCGCTGCTGCATCTTTCAATACCTCCATGGATTCAATGTCGTCCGGACTAATTGCCGCTAACGGATTGTCAGGTTCGGTATAGGTTCCTAAAGCTTCAGTAACAATCGGAACACCATCGATAACAAATAGAGGCTGATTGCTTGCTGAAATTGAAGAAATACCACGTACGCGAATTTGTAGGGCCTGACCTAATTTTCCACTACTTGAGTTGATGAACACGCCGGGAGCTTTACCCTGAAGTGCGCTTTCAACAGTAGCAATGGGTCTGTCTTTCATCTCTGCCGAGGTAACCCTAGCTTGCGAACCTAGCAGGTCCCTCTTACTCTGCGTTCCATAACCCACAACAACTACATCGGATAATGTGGTACTTTCTTCCTCCAAATTAACATTGATTGTACTGCCTGTAATCGGGACTTCTTGTACCTTAAAACCAATGTACGTAAAAACGAGCGTTTTTGCTTTTTCATTTACTGTGAGCTGGTAATTGCCCGCAGCATTAGTTTGTGTTCCATTTGATGGGGCGCCTTTAACATATACGCTCACTCCGGGAATTGGGCCTGAAGAGCCCCCGGTTACTTTTCCGGTTATTACCTTGTTTTGTGCTAGCACTAGGGTAATTAAACCGAAAGAAAACATTACACTGAATAGTAGTTTTCTCATAAATTGGGTAGTTTTAGTTAATAATTAGCTGATAATAATACAATTTAGCTAAACGGTAAGCATTTTCCAAATTTTATAAAATTATGTGCGGTGTATTTTTGTTTATTCGGAATAAAATTTAGTAATAGGCTACAACTATTAGTTTTAATTTTGATTGACGGTCGACTTCGAATTTGTTGATGTATATCTAAATAAATTAAGCTTGTAAAATTTAATATGATGACGGGTTTTTAAATTACCGACTTACCTATCGCAAATACTTTCTGATTTTTAATATGCTATTTTGGAATTTTATAGTCCTATTTCATTAAAAAAAACTACCTTTTAGCAATGAAAAAAGTATTTGCTTTTTGGCTTTTGCTGGTAGTTGCGTTTAACAACATTTACGCTCAAACATCGAGTAAGGCGGATTCTGTATTTAACTTCAAACAGCTAGATAATAGACAAGGACTTTCTAACAGTGCAATTAATGCCATTTTTGAAGATAGCGAAGAGCTGCTTTGGATTGGTACTTGGGATGGTCTCAATTCGTACAACGGTACAAATTTCGATGTATATAACCACAGTATAAGCCGTTTGGTAAATAGCGTAGGTAGTAATGTCATTCATGATATTGCCGAGGACAAAAGTGGAAATATATGGATTAATACAGTTGGAGGCATTTCTAGATACGAAAAAAGTACTGGCAAATTCTATAGATACTTTTATAAGAGTTCCCAATTAAACGTAACTGCAGAAAAGGAATTTGAAATTGCAATTAATGGAGTAGGTGAGGTATTTTGCTATGGAACAGATGGTTGGCTGAAAAAGTACGATGCCAACACCGATAAATTTATAAACCTAAAGCGAGTTCGTAGCGAAGGTCAAATAATAAA
This sequence comes from Pedobacter sp., assembly GCF_965249885.1. Taxonomy (GTDB): domain Bacteria; phylum Bacteroidota; class Bacteroidia; order Sphingobacteriales; family Sphingobacteriaceae; genus Pedobacter. The sequence continues at coordinate 3,061,590 of NZ_OZ252254.1, forward strand.
AATGGCATTCTCTAATGGTTTGCTGTGGTGCCTGTTTGGAAATGGAAAGCTCAATGCCTACAATTTATCTGCTAAAAACTTTTTGCTACAAGCGCAATTTAAACGTGAAAATAAGATCACTAATTTTTTTACGATTAACGGCCTAGTAATTTATAGCGTCTTAGACAAACACTTTGCAATTGATAAGAGTCTTAGATCAAAAGATCTCAACTTAGAAAAAGCAAAGATCAAATCAATTACCTATTATCTCTCAAATTATATCATTGCTTGGGACTCCCATGGTGCAAGCGCTTATGATCAGAAATTTAAACCTTCAAATCTGTTGAAGAATGAGCTGAAGAAATTAGAGAACTTTAAAATTACTTCACTAGCAACTGGTAAAAATCAAATTCTTTGGATAGGCACAGATGGCAATGGGATTATACAAGTTTTTCCGAAAATAGGCCAGTTTAAAGCTTTGGTAAAATTTAAAGGCAAGCCGATAGCTAACCCTGTAAGGGCATTTTTAAATGTGGACGGCAATTTATGGGTAGGTACAAAGGGTGACGGAATATTGATATACGACCGATTTTGGGCAGGTAATCTGCCGAAGAATCAACATCAACTGGACATAAAAAACGGTTTGCCTAATAATTCTGTGTTTACGATAAAAAGTGGTACAGATGGCTTGGTATTTATCGGTACGGATGGTGAGGGTTTAACTATCTATGATAAAAAGAATAAAAAAATACATCCGTGGGCAACTATTGAAGGCACTAGTACATTTCCAAAATTTAAATCTGTTTACGCTATTGTACAAGATAAAGATAGTGTGGTTTGGGTTGGTACAAGCGGGTACGGTTTACTTCAGTTGAAGTTTAAGAAGGATTTAGGAAAGATAAAATTGATATATTTTAAGCAGTATAAATCTTCAACTAAATCTACAAATGGACTTGCGGGTGACATTATATACGATTTAGCGTTAGGAAAGCAAAACCAGCTTTGGATTGCCTGTCGTTATTCCGGTTTGACATTGTTTGATTATAAGCAAAATCAATTTAGGACTTTTAAAGCCACTGGTGAAGTTGATGGACTTTCGCATAGCGATGCGATATCCTTATTTTATGATAAAAAGCAAAGGTTGTGGATTGGTACTAGTTTTGGACTTAATTGCCTTGAAGCAAGTGAGGTAGGTAAGCCAAGTTCTAAATTTAAAAACATTACTACCGATGACGGGCTACTTAATAATACAATCCACGCTATTGAAGGAGATGAATATGGCAATATTTGGCTGAGCACTAATAAAGGATTGGCTAAATTAAATCCAGAGAAGGGCACTTTATCTAATTATTTGGAAAGTGATGGCTTACAAAGTAATGAATTTAGTGACGGCGCCGCGTACAAATCGGATGGGGATATGTTGTTTTTTGGCGGTATTTATGGTGCCAATTTCTTTGATCCAAAAAAAATTAATGGACGGCTTGCGCAACCCAACATATTCATTTACGATTTGCAATTCGGCGGTAACGTGCCTCAAAATAAAAGGTTTCTTGTGATCAGCTCCAAACCGAAGCAAGTACAAGAATTTCAGATAGAACGTAAAAATAACTTTTTTCAATTTTCATTTAATGCCTTAAACTATTTTAACACTTCAAAAAATGAGGTTGCCTACAAACTAAGCAAATTGGATAGGACTTGGAGATTGAGTGGTGCTAACGGAAAGATTGCTTATTATAACATTCCACCAGGTAAATATAATTTATTGGTAAAATGGAGTAACGGCGAGGGAGCTTGGACCCAGGAAATTGTAGCACTGCGGATTGAAGTAAAGCAATATTTTTGGCTTACTAAACCAGCATATTTGGTTTATTTTCTGTTATTATTGGCTTCCGCTTATACATTTCATCGCTACAGGAAGAACAAACTTGAGATGTCTTTCAAATTAGAACGAGAAACGCTTTTTAGACAAAAAGATGAAGAAATTCATAAGCAACGGGTGAACTTCTTTACTAATATAGCACATGAATTACAAACTCCTTTGACCCTGATCCTAGGTTCTGTTGAGCATCTCATAGAAAAGCAGAAAATTGTCTTAAATAAAGAGAATAGTTTATTAGCCACAGTTCGTCAACATACGGCTCGTTTAACCTATTTAGTACAACAATTGCTAGAATTTAGGAAGGCAGAGGCAGGTTTTGTAACGCGTAACGACAGCTATTTGGATGTTTCAAAGATGTTAAATAGCTTGTCAGGTCTATTCTCAACAGCTGCTGAAAGAAACGGACAGCAATACCAAGTTAAAATTCAGCAACATATCAATTGCTATATCGATAAGGACAAATATGAAAAAATATTGTTTAACCTGCTTTCTAATGCGATAAAGTATGCACCTAAAAAGGAAGTTATTTTACTTGAAGTTAGCTATAACGAAGCAACCAATGAACTTAGAACAGTTGTAGCAAATTCGGGTACTACACTTAAACAGGATGACTTAGATCGGCTATTTACCCAATTTCACATGGCTACTGAAAACCGGGTTGATAAATTTGGTACTGGAATTGGTTTGGCATTTACTAATGAACTAGTAGGAATACTGCGAGGAAATATCAAGGCATACTTATTAAATGGCTGGGTATATTTTGATTTTGTACTACCCGTTAATCTTAAAAGTGAAAATAATACAGAAGAGGTATCTAATTCAGCACCATCATATCTTTTGGATACGATATTAACTTCTCATCAACCAGAAATTTCCAGCGATATAGCAGAGAACAATAAAGTTGCTTTAATTAAAGATGTTGAAGAAAGTGAAAGGGATAGTATTTTAATTGTTGAAGATGACCAATCTTTACGACACCTTTTAAAGAGCGTACTTAAAGAGAATTATATTATTTATGAAGCTGATAACGGAAATTCGGCTATATCGTTCCTGAAAAATAATAAACCAAACGTCATTATTAGTGACGTAATGATGCCAGAAATGGACGGCCTTGCATTCTGTAGATATGTGAAATCAGTTCCAGCTTTGGCGGGAATACCTTTCATTTTGTTAACTGCTAGAGGAAGTGAGGAAAATAAGGTGGAGGGCTATGAAATTGGTGCCGATGCATACATTCCTAAGCCTTTTCATATCAACTATTTGAAGGTAAGGATTAAAAAATTGATCGATTATAAAAGGAAAACTGAAGAGTTGATCAAGGATGCAAATATTAACGAACAGTTCGTAAATGTAGAAATGGACCAAAGCGACAAGGAATTTTTAAATGCCTTGGTTCGTGTTGTTGAAGAAAACCTGGCCGAGCCAGACTTGGATGCTGCTAAGTTACAGGACATGCTTTCCATAAGCAAAATGCAACTATATCGGAAACTTAAGTCGCTCTCGGGAATGACTCCATCTGAGTTTATCAAGAGAATTAGGCTAAAAAAGGCAGCAATGTTACTTCGCAACTCAAAATTAACTGTATCAGAAATATTTTATCTTACCGGCTTTAATAATAAATCCTACTTTTTTAGGGAGTTTAAGAAAATTTATCACCTTGCGCCTAACGAGTATCGGGAGCTTCAACATCAAAGCGAAGCTGGCGAATAATGCCCTTCTATACTGTAAAATGTAATTATAGTGAACTAAAATGTGACTATAGTACACCACTGTTTTTACACTCGCTCCTAAATTTGCTTCTAATCAAATATAAATCAGATGAAAAAAAACAAACGTTATTTAATTGCGTTGGTATCCTTTTTTTTATCGACAATTAGTTTGTATACCTATGCACAAACAAAAGTTGTTGGTAAAGTAACAGATGAACAAGGTATGCCAATTCCTGGAGCAGTGGTAATGCAAACGGGTACCAAAAATCAAACAGCAACTAATAGTGAAGGTGTATATACATTAACACTAGCGGGTGATAAGGATCAGTCATTAACCTTTAGCTATTTAGGATTTAATACAATTACTCGCCCTTACACTGGTTCAGCTATCAATGTATCGTTAACATCAAACATGCAAAACCTGAACGAAGTTGTAGTTTTGGGCTATACTGCTCAGAAGAAATCTACCATTACCGCTGCGGTTTCGAATGTAAACATGGATAATTTAGCTAAAACCAGAGTTGTTGATGTTGCTCAAGCATTGCAAGGACAGGTGCCAGGCGTTTTTGTAGCGGCTAACACTGGTGCGCCCGGTGACGGCATTAAGCTAAGAATTAGGGGCGAAGGTACTTTAGGAAACAACGATGCTTTATATATCATTGACGGGGTGCCAACTCGAGATATCACCTTTTTGAATCAAAATGATATTAGCTCAATGACGGTGCTAAAAGATGCTGCGGCAGCGGCCATTTATGGTTCTAGAGCAGCCGGTGGTGTTGTTGTAATTACTACAAAGAGCGGACAATCTGGTAAAACCACTGCAAATATTGAATATTTTCAAGGTTACCACAATGCAACTAACCTGCCTAAGATGCTAAATACAGACCAATATCTTACGGTTAAGGATATCGCTTGGCATAATACTTTAGGTAATGCTGCTAGTGCAACTAGCCCGTATAAAGCAGCCAGAAGTAGGACAGATTTATCAGATACGGACTGGTTAGGTGAGCTTTTTGAAACAGGTAAGTCGAAAAATTTACAGGTTTCTGCAAGTGGTGGAGGCAAAGAAGTACAGTATCTACTTTCATCAGGATACTACAAGCAAGATGGAATTGTGGTTGAGGATAAAGATGTTTTCGAACGTTTTAATTTTAGAAGCAACGTTAATGCTAAATTATCTGATAGGTTCAGCATAGGAACCAATCTGCAATTGAGTTATGCGAAACAGGATAAGCTTTCTTCAAGCGGCGATGTACCGGGTGTAATCAGACATGCTTTGCTACGTCCGCCATTATTGGGCGTTTATAAAAATCCGTCTGATCCAACTTACAGCCCATCTAACCCTTTTACCGATTTACCTTTTTATACAGGTAACAACAACGGATGGGATAAGAATTTTGAATTCAGCTCAAACCCTATCGCCATTGTACACTTTACTAACGATAAGAGGAAAACTTTTCAAACTTTTGGAAATGTATACGCAGAATATGCTTTTTTGTCAGATAAATCGCTGAAATTCAGATCTAATGTTGGAGTCGATATCAGCTTCTCACACAACAAAAACTTTGCTCAGAACTTCGGTGACGACAACGATAACAATCCGGACGAACTTTATCCGGGTATGGGCCGTAATAACAAACCAAATAATTTAGATGAAAATAGAGGTCAGGTGATGACTTTTACCTTTAGCAATACTTTAAACTATGCAAAAATTTTCAACGGGAAGCATAATGTGAACTTCCTACTAGGAACGGAAAACATCACCAGCAGAAGTTCAGCTATAGGTGGAAGTCGCCAAAATTTCAATAAGAGCACATCAGGATTTCAATATTTAGACTACGGAAGTCTGACAAATATTTACAATTCTGGTTCGGCAAGTGGATTTGATCTTATCTCGTTTTTTGCAAGCGGTACCTATGGTTTTAACGACAAGTATTTCGCTACAGCAACGTTAAGGGCCGATGGCTCATCTAGGTTTGGTCCGAATAATAAATGGGGTTATTTCCCTTCTGCGTCTGCCGGTTGGTTAATGTCAAACGAAGACTTTATGAAAAACGTGGAATGGGTTAGTAACTTAAGATGGAGACTAAGTTGGGGTAAAGCTGGAAATCAGGAAATCCCTAACAATACCTATCAAACACTTGTTTCAGAAGCTGGTGGTGTTGTAAATGTAGTGAGGTACGGTAATCCTGATATCAAATGGGAAACTACCACACAAACTAACTTTGGTCTTGATTTGGGATTGTTGAAAAATAGGTTAACGTTTTCTGCCGATTATTTTGTGAAGAAAACAGACGATATACTTTTAACTGTGGGCTTGCCAGCAGTATCAGTAGGTGTAATTGATAGAACTTATGTAAATGCAGGAGAGGTAACCAATAAAGGGTTTGAGTTTGGTTTAGGTCTAAAAAATATGGATCACGCTTTTAAATATAATGTAAACGCCAACTTTTCTACATTAACAAACAGGGTTAACAAACTTCAAACTTACGTTAAAAACATTATTGATGATGCAACCCATACAAGGACAGAAGTTGGACAACCTATTAGCTCGTACTACGGGTTAGTATTTGACGGGATTTATCAAAATGCCAACGAAATCAACACACATTTATTCACTAATAAAAACGGTGCCTTACCTGGCGATATTAGATTTAAGGATTTAAATGGCGATGGTCAGATCAATGCAGATGACAGAACTTTTATAGGAAATCCGATACCTAAATTTACCTATGGTTTTGCTTTCTCATCATCATATAAAAAGTTTGATTTCTCTTTCTTAATACAGGGAATTGCTGATGTAGATGTGTACAACGATTTGAAACAGATTATCAATTTTGATAGCCGCCCATTTAACTCAATGACCTCCGTTTTAAACTCTTGGACAGGCGAAGGTACGAGTAACACGTTGCCTCGTTTAACTTTTAATAATAACGGCGGTGGAAACGTATCCAGTGTATTTGTGGAGGACGCTTCGTACGCTCGCTTGAAAAACGTAGAACTTGGATACACATTTGACATTAAAAAAGCCGGATTTAGAAACGTAAGGCTCTATGCTTCAGGTCAAAATTTATTTACGATTACCAACTATACAGGCTTAGATCCTGAGTCAACATCGTTAATTGATAAAGGAACTTATCCTCAATCCAAAGCGTTCATATTAGGTTTAAAACTTGGTCTTTAATAAGAAATTATAATGAAAAATATATCATTATCGGCTCTGGTAATAGCAGTGGTTGCTTTATCAGGCTGCGAAAAACAACTTACTACCGATCCTATCGGTTTTACCACGCAAGAAGAAATCAACACTACGCCAACTTTGACTACTGTTGAAACATCGGTTAATTCTTCATATCAGCTGTTATCTAACAGATTAAATATTTTGGCACAGTGGAACTGGACGGGAGGTTTAGTATTTCAAAATGACTTGATTCTACAGGATGTTGCTTCGGACGATGCAGAAAAAAAATGGAATCCAGACGGTGACCAGCCTTGGATGGACGACATCAACAATTTTACTTTCACTTCAACCAATGGCGGGCCAAACGGCTTATGGAAATATGATTATGAAGGGATTAAAAGAGCTAACATCGCTATTGAACTGTTGACTAATCCGGATATTGAAAAAATAACAGGAATCTCTACGGCTAGGAAAAATCAAATACTGGGCGAGGCGTACTTTTTGCGTTCGTATTATTACTTTTCATTGGTCACTAATTTCGGTGGCGTTCCTCTGATTTTAAGACCTGTTAAATCTTATCAAGAAGCCTTCGAAGTTGCAGTTAGAGCTGATGCAAATGTAGTATGGGATAGAATTAAAGCTGATCTTGCCGCTGCAAAACCTTTAATGCCCAACGCTAAATATAGCTCAAGTTCGGAAAAATGGAGAGTTTCAAAAGGTGCTATCATTGCCTTGCAAGCTAAAGCTGCGCTGTATACACAAAAGTGGGCAGATGTGATTACGTTCGTAAATGAATTAGAAACGCTTAATTTTTACAGTTTAAATAGTAATTACTTTGACAGTTTCAATCAAACTAAAGAGTTTGCAGAGAACGAAAATATATTCGTGTATGATCATCAAAGTAACGCTAATCCTCGAAATGGAAACGGTATTTGTGCACCATTAGGTTGGGGATTTTTTGCGCCAAGCACTAGCTTTTTAAACGCTTTCGAAGCAAATGATCCAAGAAAGTTTTACACTGTTGATGTGGCAAATCAAAACCTAAATAAAGTTTTAGGTAGTACAAACGGTTCCAACAAAGGCAATGATGATGCTGCAAATAACAAAGTTTATATCAGATACGCTGATGTGCTTTTGTGGAAGGCTGAAGCTTATTTGGAAACAAATAGATTGCCTGAGGCCATCGTAATTATCAATACCATTAGGGCTAGGGCAAGAAATAGCATGGCGGCGGATGGCACTTTCCCACCTGTAGGTACCTTGCCAGATAGACCAGTTTCTACTGATAAGGCTGTAGTAAAAGACTGGCTTATCAAGGAAAGAAGAGTAGAATTGGGCTTTGAATCTCAACGATTTTTAGATTTAAAGCGTTGGGGAATCGCAAAAACTGTACTTGTGGCCAATGGCAAAAACTTTCAGGACAAGCATAACCTGTATCCTATCCCACAAGGTGAGGTTGATGCATCAGCAGGCTTGTTAAAGCAAAATAAAGACTATTAATTTCTAATTGAGCTTGGGGATCAACCCGAGCTCAACTTCTTAAACTAAATTATTTTTTAGCCTAGTTTTCACTTGGCCTAGCATTATATACCCATAATTATGACAGATTTTGCAAATAGATTCAGTCAAAACCCATTACTTTCCCCGTCAGATTTAAAGCCAAGTGTTGACGGTTTAGAGATTACTTGCTTATTAAACCCGGGCGTGTTTACTTTTCAGGGTAAAACATGGATGATTGTAAGAGTCGCCGAAAGGCCTAAGCAGGTAGGTGATTTGATTTCATTTCCAGTTTTGGATGAAGAGGGCATAAAGATAATAGAGATCAACAGAAATGATCCCCATTTAATTGCTGACGATCCAAGAGTGATTAATTACAAGGGGAGCGACTATCTTACTACCTTATCTCATTTAAGACTGTTATGCAGTGATGACGGAGTCAAGTTTTATGAGCCAGAAGGTTACCAAATTTTAAAGGGCGAGGGGCCGGATGAGGCCTTTGGTATTGAGGACTGCCGGGTAGCTAAAATTGATGATATATTTTACCTCACTTTCACTTCAGTTTCAGCACACGGTGTTGGCGTAGGTATGCGTACCACTAAGGATTGGAAAGTGTTTGAAAATCATGGTGTAATTATTCCTCCTCATAATAAGGATTGCGCCATTTTCGAAGAGAAAATCAATGGTCGTTTTTATGCGCTACATCGTCCAAGCAGTGTTGATTTAGGAGGCAATTACATTTGGTTGGCGCAATCTCCAGATGGGATTCATTGGGGTAAGCACAAATGCATTATCAAAACCAGAAAAAATCATTGGGATAGTAAAAGGGTAGGTGCAGGAGCAGCTCCAATTAAAACACAAAAAGGTTGGTTGGAAATTTATCACGGCGCAAATGATGCTCATAGGTATTGTTTAGGCGCATTTTTAATGGATTTGAATGATCCCACGAAAGTAATTGCCAGAAGCGAAAACCCAATTATGGAACCAGTAGCAACGTATGAACAATGTGGGTTTTTCGGACATGTTGTATTCACTAACGGGCATGTTGTAAATGGCGACAAACTAACCATTTATTATGGAGCTGCAGATGAGTTTGTTTGCGCTGCCGATTTTTCAATTGATGAAATATTATCATCATTAACTTATTATCATGATTAATAAAATAAAAACTGAAATATCGCATTTCAAAAATCAATCGCACAACTTTAAGGTATTAACGCTAACCAATTTAATTTATAGCATAGTATTGCCTGTAATAGATATTTTTGTGGCCGCTTATGTTATGCGTAGTTCTAATGATCCTGTAAAAGTGGTCATTTATCAGCTAACCATTTATACTGGAATCCCGATAACATTTTTCTTAAATGGCTATCTGCTAAGAAAAATTTCCATTAAAACACTTTATGCATTAGGTATGATGCTAAGCGGGGTTTCAATGATGGTAATGATGTCTTTAACAACGCTAGATAATACTGGAATTGGCATGGCGGGTTTAATAATGGGCATGTCCTTTGGTTTCTATTGGGCTAATAGAGATTTTTTGGCGCTAGCTATCACCAACGATGATAATAGGAACTACTATTATGGCTTAGAAACTTTCTTTTACACCATTATTGCGGTAATCATACCATTTTTTATCGGATGGTTTATTGAAATTTACGCATCGTTAGGTGATGCCGCATTTGCCTATAAAATAGTAACGGGACTAGTTTTCATAATCACTATTTTTGCTTCTATTATGTGTTATAGAGGGGATTTTGCCAACCCTAAAGAGAAAAAGTTCGTCTTTTTTAAGTTCGATCCCTATTGGTATAAATTGCTCCGACTTGCATCATTAAAAGGTTTAGTACAAGGTTTTTTGGTTACAGCCCCGGCAATGCTTATTATGTTGCTGCTCGGTAAAGAAGGTGCGCTAGGCACAGCTCAATCGGTAGGTGCTGTTATAGCAGCGGTAGCCATGTATATCATCGGTCGTAAAACTTCACCCAAACACCGTCTACAGGTTTTCGGTGTAGGACTTGCATTGTTTGCATTAGCCGCAATTATTAATGGTTTGCTTTTTAACAGCGTTGGCGTAATCTTATTTATGCTGTTTTTACTTTTGGCTAAACCACTGTTAGATTTAGCTTATTTTCCTATTCAATTTAGTGTTATAGATATTTTAACTAAAAAGGAAAAACGTAGTGAATTTGCTTACATCTTAAATCACGAAGCAGGCCTTTACATAGGACGTTTAGTTGGCGCTGGTACTTTTTTGCTACTGGCCTACAGCTTTTCGGTCGAAATAGCACTCCGTTACGCTATTGTTATCGTTGCTTTATTACAATTACTGTCTTACTGGGTTGCAAAAGACATTATTAAGACGGGTAAAATTCATAACATTACGGAAGCTAAACCGGTAAACAATGATGAACCTAATTTAACAGTACCAATCGTTGATTAAGTTTGGTAAAGTATATAACTAAATACAATACAATATGGCGAAATTGAAAAGTGCATGTTTTTATGTAATGCTTTTTTGTGGTTTGGGTTTAGCAAAGGCTCAGCAAGCGCAAATAACATTAAAAAGGGTGGATGAGATGCCAAATTTGCCTCAACCATTACAAATTATAGACTATAAGAAATTGAGTCAGGATTTTGACAAAAAAGTTTATGACTTTAAGGCGAGCGCTCCTTACTGGCCATTAGTTTGGTTAGATAAAAGTGGTAAAAATTTCAAACAACCTACCTTGGGCATGTATACAGCCATTGGCGATGTAAGACAGGGCCTAGTAAATAACAAAGGGATGTTCCACGAAGCATTGGCCAACATGGGTGCGGTACTAGGTGCTTCTTTGGTAGGTTTAGATAAAAGCAAGCAAAATGGTTTTAACTACGTTGGAATGCTTAAAAATTATTTTAATAGTGATACCAAATGGAACATCATGATGAATAATACTGCTCCTGAGGTAGCGCTTTTGGGTGGTGGGTACGGAAGAGATTGGTGGTACGACGTGTATCCCAACGTACTTTTTTATGCCATTTTTGAAAAGTACCCTAACGAGAAAGGATTCAAGGATATTGCAAAAAGCATTGCTGAAAAATTCTATAAAGCAGATTCAGTATTGGCGGGAAATTATAACTACTCCTATTTTGATTATGCTGCAATGAAACCTATGAAAAACCAAATATGCTTGCAACAAGATGCCGCTGCTGGACACGCATGGGTACTTTATGCTGCTTATAAGAAATTTGGAGATCGACGTTATCTAAAAGGTGCCATCAGCGCAATGACCGCTCTGGAGCGTAATTCCGTTAACCCTACTTATGAATTATTAATGCCGTTTGGAGCGTATTTAGCCGCTAGGATGAATGCTGAACAGGGGACGAAGTTTGACGTTAAAAAATTATTAGAATGGACTTTTGACGGAACTGCTGTTTGCAGAGAAGGTTGGGGTGTTTTAGTAGGCAATTGGAACGGATATGATATTTCAGGCATTGTTGGAAGTACGGTAGACCACGGAGGATATGGCTTTTTGATGAATACCTACGATGCCGCTTGGCCTTTAATTCCCTTGGTGAAATATCATCCGGGATATGCCAATGCTATTGGTAAATGGATGCTAAATGCAGTTAATGCATCTCGTTTTTTCTATCCGCAGTACCTGCCAAAAGCTCATCAAACTATTCCAGAGCTCGCAGAAGTAACTAAAGGTGTTATCGCTTATGAAGGTATAGCCAAGAGCTCAACTTTTGATACGCTTTACCAAAGTTTACAGGCGCCAGTAGCCCAGGGTGATGGACCTAAATGGGTACCAGGTAAAAATCCATCTGTATCACAATTTAGTGTTTATGGGAGTGGTCATGTAGGTATTTTCGGAAGTATGGTTCAAACTACTAACATAGAAGGCATTTTAAAGTTGAACGTGTTAGCTACAGACTTTTATAGAGATCGTTCGTATCCTACTTTCTTGATTTACAATCCGTACGGGCAAAGTAAAACAATACGATATCAGGTAAAAGCAAATAGCAGGACTGACTTGTATGACATGGTTAGCAAAAAGTTTGTAGCAAAAAATGTCCAGACTAGCGTAAATCTTTCCATACAAAAGCATATGTCATTGTTGGTTGTAGAAGTTCCATCAGGTAGTAAACTTGTTAATAATGGAAATAGACTTATTGCTAATCAGGTGGTGATAGATTATAATCGATAAATCTTTGTAATGCTTGCTTAGTTTTAAAACATGGAGATGATTTCCTTGTTAGTATTTTAATTCAAACAGTTTAATATTAAAAACATTTAATCATGGATAAATTAGAATTAAAAGGAATTTGGAACGAAGTTAAAGGTAAGGTAAAGCAAGCTTATGCAGATTTAACCGATGATGATTTAGCATATGAAGACGGAAAAGATGAAGAGTTGTTAGGAAAGCTTCAACAAAAAACTGGAAAAGGTAGGGACGAATTAGTGAAATGGATTAAATCTTTATAGAAAACGCCTTTGAACTGCCCCAAAAAAGTTAGCCACTTTATGGGGCAGTTTACTTTAATGTGCATTAAAAACTCATTCTTTTACTTCGATTTCGTGTTGCTGGAAGATGTAATTGTTACTGCTAATTCCCTGGACTATAAGCTTGAATTTGCCCACAATGTCTCCAGTATAAAATTCAACAGTAGCCGTTGCACTTTTATCAATTTTTTTTAAATAATTCCAATATAACGTAGAGAAGTACGCTGGCTCTTCTGGTTGCAAATAATTATCTACATAAAATTCCTTAGCCATAGATAAGCCGTTAACAACAATATATTTTTGACTTTTTTCCTCCGAACATCCAGCATAAATTGTTTGTATTCCGTTAACTAAGTAAGTTCGTCCGGCAATTGGCTGCGTATTGTTAACATCGCCCAAATGGTTGCGGCAATTTAATATATTGTAAGTGCAAACGTAATCTCCACAAGCATTTGCTCCGTTTTTTCCGTAAAAGCTTCCATTGTTATTCTTTGTAATTGTAACTTCTTTTAACTGAAGAACTTTTTCTTTTCTACTAAGCTTCATCTCTTCAATATTAACTAAGGTTGAAGGTAGTTGCTGAGTGAAAAACGTAGATGGTTTTGCTAATAGTTGATTTTGTACTTCATAATCATCCAATATTTCTATCTTTTGTAAATCACTGTTTTTTGCTACAAACAAATACATTTTCTTATCGAATGGTGTCAATGCATCATTTAATGGAAATTCAAAGTTGCCACTGTTGTCGGTGTTTAATTGTAACAGGTTTAGCCCCCCAAAGCTCACTACCGATGCACTATGTTTAATTTGTTTATTTTGATTGGTAACAACTTTTCCTAGGATTTTTAGGCTATCTGCATGTACTTCTTCGGCAGTAGATGTATTTGAAAAATCGCTCCACGAATATCTTCTCCATCCTTTTACCGAAAGAATGCTATTTACAAAGTCTATGTTTTGTAAAGCATTTAAAGACCCGCTTGCTGGAAGTTGCTGCAGTTGATTGTATAAGTAAGCATAGCTCTGTATATCGTTCATTTTGCTTACTTGAATCCTATTATCTTGAACACAAGCTATCGATACAAAAGCCAGCTCGCTGGTGTCTCTTAACTTAAGGCTAAGTGTTACCTTCTGTCTTTTTTGATACACTGTTTGGTCAGTACTTAAAGTCACCTGGGCTTCATGATCATAATTGCCAAATACCATTCTTTCAGCAAGTGGTCTGTTTAAGCTATCTGTAATCGTTACCGTAGCCAAACCTTTGAAAGTAACTGGTATTTTTAACCTTTTTTGATTAGAAATATTTATGGGAGCGTAGGTAAAAATTTCTTTGAAATTATGTACTCTTAACCAAGCATTTTGTTTTTTATTGGTCCTTACTATCATTTCGAGCGTATCTAAGCATAAGGGTTTTCTTATTTCAAGCGCAAATCCATCATCTTTTATTTTTGGCAGAAAGTAAGTGCTATCTACAAACTGGGAATGTATCAGTTTTACTTTGTAGCGGTTTTGCTTATTTGCTGATAAACGAAATTTCCCTATACCATAACTATTTGTTTCGATGGTATCAATGATAATCTCGTTTTCATAAAGTACGGCTTTTAATGAAATAGGCGACATTCTCTCATCTTTAACCTCCCATGCGATACTATTTAATACGCCGTTTATGATATCGCCACCTTCAGGATAAAATTTTACAGCTGCCTTGTATTTGGGCTTAGGCAAGATGATATTCATAAAACTACTATCTTTCTCATATTTGAGTTTGAACGTAAGGTTTTGCTGAGAAGAAGTCAACGGTAATTGAAGTGCAACTTGTCCAAATCCGTCGGTTTTAGTAGTCGCTGTTTTGCCATTATAGCTGTAAGTGACTGTAGTTGGCTTGGGTAAAAATCGTTTGTCATTAGAGGTAACTGAAAGCAGAACATAGTTTGTTTTTTGTTCTTCGGTAGCTGATTTAACAATTTTAAGTGATGCTAAAAAAGGAGGCTCCTTGCCACTTTTTATGCTAATCGGCTGTGTAAATATCACTTTTGGTTTTCCGTTTAGCGTCAAGTTAGTATAGGCTAACAAGTGGTAACTTCCAACTAAAATACTATCTGGAATCATCAGGCTGCCAAAAGCAATGCCGCTACTCATCATAAACTTTTTATGACCGACTACTACACTATCCGCATCCCTAATTAAGGCTACTGATAAAACACTGTGATTGTTTAAATGCGATGCTAAAAGATAGCCGGTGAAGTATATTATTTCGTTATTGGAGTAGACGTTTTTGTCATAATGTACAAATAGCGCATCGTCAGTTTTGCTAGTTGAGTATTGTTTAAACAACGTACTTAAAGGATCTTGAGCACATAGTTTGTTGGATATCAAAAGAAGCAAAAAGAATTTGAACGCTGAATGCATTTAAGTGAATCTATTTGCTTCACAATATAACTAATTTAATAATAAATCGATTAGGCGCAGTGTACAATATGGAATGAAAATATTATAGAAACTAAAAAAGCGGCCTCTTTTTAGGAAAGCCGCTTGTGAGATATTTTTGAAACTTTTTAGTAACCGAAAATTTCCTCTAGTGTTAACGTTTTTACCGCGCCAAATTTAGCCATATCTTCTTGTTTCACTTTTTTATCAGAAGCTACAATAAGATAAGTATAAGCTTTGTTGGCAATTTTTTGCTGGTGGAAACGATTGATATCATCGAAAGTAATAGGTTTGATTTCTTTATACCTATCCATTCTCGAATCGTAAGTGTAACCCAATTTTTTATCAGCAAAGTAGTGGGCAAAGATGGCATCTTTCAAAACTCTGTCAGATTCATAATTGCTCAATAAATTGGTTTTGGCGCCTTCAAATGTTTTTTCGCTTTTTGGCAACACATTTAAAAGTTCATTCATTCCTGCAACAGCTTCGTTCATTTTGTCTGCCTGACTGCCAACATAAGCTACCATGCTATATTGTTTGTCAGCCTTATCAGGTGAAGCATAAGTTGCGAATGTAGAGTAAGCTAGGGCTTTAGATTCACGAATGGTTTGGAAAACTACTGATCCCATACCTCCGCCAAAGTAGTTGTTGAATACCTCAATAGTTGCACCATCTGCTTTATTGTACAAGCCAGTATTTCTTAACCAACGAATTTCAGATTGAACCATGTCATAGTTGGCAAAGTATACTTTATTGGAATCTTGCACCGTATATGAGTAAACTTTCGCTGGTGCAGCTGGCGTAAACTCTTTAGGAAGAGCATGAGCAGTTTTGATATTCGTTGTAAAAGCAGCTAAATCTTTAGGACCGTAATAAGTAACCACGTGTTCGTAGTTATTCAAGTTTTTGATCAAATAAATTAAATCGTCTGCTTTAATGTTTTTTACTTCATCATTAGTTAAAACGTTATTAAACGGATTTAACTTGCCATATTGCGCATAAGAAGTTAATCCGCTCATGATAGCGCCTTTATTTAATTTGCTGTTCTCTCTTGATTTTAAGATACTGTTCTTAAGTTCTGCTAAAGCTTTTTCGTTCGCTTTTACATTAGCAAAAATGTGCTCAACCAAGGCAACTGCTTTATCAAAGTTTTCTTGTAAACCGCTAATGTTAATTGTGGTGGTTTCTGTACCAACATTTAGGCTATAACTACACGCAATGTTGTAGAACTGTTTGCTTAATTCTTCGGCGGTATACTTGTCGGTGCTTAAATACGGTAAATATGAAGCAGCGTAGCTCAATAATTTATAATTGTTAGAACCCAAGTTAAAGCGATAGCTCATTCTGAAAATCGAATTTTCAGTGTTTTTAATCGTCATCACTTCAGCAATGCCAGATTTTCCAAAATTGATATCTTTTTGATAATCTAAAAATTTAGGGGCGATAGGCTTAAGTGGGCCTTCTAAAACCTCTTTTACAAAAGGAGAGGTTAAACCAGCATTCGCATTAATTGGTGTAATCGCAGGTTTTTCCACTTTAATTGTGTTTTTATCTTCACCCTTGTGCTTGTAACCAATTACATAATTGTCTTTGAAGAAAGTTTTTGCAAAAGCAACAACTTGAGCTTTAGTGATTTTTGCGATTTCATTGTTCTCGTTCAAGTCTCTATCCCAACCAGTTCCACGGTTCATAATAAACACCGTTGATAAGCTTTCAGCTCTGTTGCCATTGTTATCAAAGGCTTGTAGGAAACTCAATTTTTTGTTAGCCACGATAGCTTTCAACAAATCATCATCAAATTTACCATCTTTCAGCATTTGGATTTGCTCTAATAAAAGCTTGGCTACATCATCTAAACTCTGACCTTGTTTTGGCTGTGCCGATAAGTTGAATACGCCATAATCCTTCATTTGCTGATAAGTGGCATTAGCTCTTAACACTTTTTGTTGTTTGTTTAAATTGATATCAAACAAACCTGCCTTACCATTGGCTAAAATGCTTTTGATCAACGAAAGCATCACACTTTCTTTGCTATTTTCAGCATAACCACGATAGTAAATTTCCAACATCTCAGCACTTGGTCCATAAACATCTACCTTTTGGATTTGAGTTAGTGGTTTTTCAGGTGCTGGGTTATAAAGGCTAACTGGTTTTGATGCCATGTAACCGAAAGCTTTATCTACTTTCTTGATCATTTCATCTGGATTTAAATCGCCAGCTAAAATGAGTGCCATATTGTTAGGCACATAATACTTGTTATAGTAGTTTCTAATTTCAACTAATGAAGGATTTTTCAAATGCTCAATTGTACCAATAGTGGTTTGTTGGCCATAATTGTGCGTTGGAAATAATTTATCCATCATCGCCTCATCCAGTTTCCAACCGTCGTTATCTAAACCACGGTTTTTTTCTTCGTAAACGGCCTCTAACTCGGTATGGAAAATACGGAAAATTGGCTTACGGAAACGCTCAGCCTGTATAGCTAAAAATTTATCCACAGCATTTGAAGGGAAATCTTCGTTGTAAACAGTTTCTTCGTACCAAGTGTGTGCATTTGTTGAGTTACCCCCAATGCCCTGCATCATTTTATCGTATTCATTGGCAATAGAAAAATTCGATGCTTCACCAGATACTTTATCAATTTCTTTGTAAATTTCTTTGCGCTGCGCTGGATCAGTAGTTTTATTGTACTTTTCGTAAAGTGCATCAATTTTGTCCAATAACGGCTTTTCTTTTGCCCAGTCGGCAGTACCAAATTTATCAGTGCCTTTAAATAAAAGGTGCTCTAAATAATGGGCCAAGCCTGTAGCATTTTTCGGATCGGTATTGCTTCCCGCTCTGATGCTCATGCGGTACTCAATTTTTGGTTCTTTATAATTTGGCGACAAGATCACTGTCAAGCCATTTTTCAAGGTGTAGAACCTTGTTTTTGAGGGGTCGTTAGTCACATATTTATATGTGTAACCGCCAGCCGTAGCTGTTTTCCACTGGTAAGTGGTATTTTGAGCCATTAGGCTTGAACCAGTAAAAAGCAGACCTACAAAAAATAAAAGTCTTTTCATGTTGTAATAAGTTATCATTCAAATATACAAAGACAATTAAATTAAAAAGATGTTGCATCAATAAATTTGGTAATTTGGGGTAATTGGCATATTTCTCGTAATTTTGGTTTGTTATTGAAGGCTTTTCTACTTTTCGAGAGCTCAGTTGATCGCTTTGCGCAAAAAAATATTTAACAAGAGGACGATTAACAATCACATTAAAAATTAAAGCATGAAAACTAAACCCACCATATTAGTAGTGAATGATGATGGCATCACGGCCACGGGAATAAAAGCCCTTATTGAAGTGATGAGTGAGATAGGGGAGGTTACCGTTGTGGCACCTGATGGGCCACAGTCAGGAATGGGACATGCCATCACTATAGGGAAGCCGCTACGCTTTGATAAGGTTGATTTGTACCCACCTATCGAGATGTACAAATGCTCCGGTACTCCTGTTGACTGCGTAAAATTGGCAGTAAACAAAGTTTTTAAAGGTAAAAAGCCAGATTTGTGCGTGTCGGGAATCAATCATGGGTTGAATAACTCCATTAACGTGATCTATTCTGGGACAATGTCAGCAGCAGTGGAAGGCGCTATTGAGAAAATTCCATCAATTGGCTTTTCTCTGGACGATTTTGCACAAAATGCGGATTTTTCGCATTGCAAAAAATACATCAGACAAATTACGAAGCAGGTTTTAGCCAATGGTTTACCAGCTGGTACACTTTTGAACGTGAATTTTCCCAAAGGAGATCGAATTAAAGGAATAAAAATATGCAGGCAAGCTAATGCCAAATGGGCCGAAGATTTTGAGGAGCGTCAGGATCCCTACCGCCGACCTTACTATTGGCTAACCGGGGTATTTGAAAACTACGACAAAGGAGAAGATACTGACGTTTGGGCTTTGGACCACGGCTATGCTTCGGTAGTTCCTGTACAATTTGACTTGACTGCGCATCATGCCATTCAAGAACTTAACTCTTGGGATTTCGAAGGTAATTCAACTCAAGCTAAAACAACACACGGCGCCGATGGCTCCAATTTAGGTTAAAATGGCAAAATTGTTTTCATCTGTAAAAAATCATGTGCTGGTTGGCTTAGGCCTTGGTCTTGCTAGCCCGTTAATATTAGGTTCCATAGCGTGGTACTTAATGCATTATACCACTGTTTTCCGCAAAGCTGATTTGCTGCTGATTGGATGTGTGGCCGTAAACTTGGCTTGGGTGAAATACTTTAACCACTTAAATAAAGAAAACGTCACAAGAGGAATAGTAAGCGCTACTTTTTTGTGTGCTTTTGCGTTTTTCTTTTATAAAATTATGCAAGAAGTTTAGCGCTGGTTAACTGCTAGCCGAACACTACCAACTGTTTACTAACCACTGACTACTGGTACCTTAAAAAATGAAATATTACTTAGTTGCAGGCGAAGCTTCGGGAGATTTACACGGAGCAAATTTGATGAAAGCTTTAAAAGTTGAGGATGCTAGCGCCGAGTTTAGGTATTTTGGTGGCGATAAGATGCAAGCCCAAGGCGGTGCATTGGTGAAGCACTATGCGGATATGGCATTTATGGGTTTTACCGAAGTGGTGTTGAACCTGCGTACCATATTCAGAAATTTAAAAGCTTGCAAGGCAGATATATTGGCTTATCAGCCAGATGTTTTAATTCTGATCGATTTCCCAGGCTTTAATTTGAAAATTGCGGAGTTTTCAAAAGCTCAAGGTATTGAGGTTTGCTATTACATTTCACCTAAAGTTTGGGCCTGGAACCAAAAGCGAGTGTTAAAAATTAAGCGTATTGTTGATCGTATGTTCTGTATTCTACCTTTTGAGGTTGATTTTTACAAAACATGGGGCATGAAGGTTGACTACGTAGGAAATCCGCTATTAGATGAAATTGCTGCTTTTGAACCCAATGCAAGTTTTATGGGAGCAAATAGGATTAGTGAAAAACCAATTATCGCCCTTTTACCAGGTAGCAGAAAGCAAGAGATAGAAAGATTACTTCCCGTGATGTTAAGTGTTACGGAGAATTTTCCCGATTATCAGTTTGTAATAGCAGCTGCACCAACTTTCGGCGCCAACTACTATCAGCAGTTTCTTGGAGATAAAGATGTGACATTGGTTTTCAATCAAACTTATGATTTGTTACATCGTGCTTATGCTGCGGTAGTGGCATCGGGCACAGCAACATTGGAAACTGCACTTTTTAATGTGCCTCAAGTGGTGGTTTACAAAGGAGGAGCCATTTCAATTGCTATCGCTAGGTTGTTGGTTAAAATCCGTTTTATCTCGTTAGTGAATTTAATTGTAGATAGAAAAATAGTGACAGAGTTGATTCAGGAAGATTGTTCTGCCGAGAAAGTTACTGAGGAGCTACAACAGATCGTTTCTGGAACGGGAAGGCAGCAAATGTTACAGGACTATAAGAAACTTCACGAATTAATGGGGAATGCGGGTGCTTCTGAAAGGACTGCAAAATTAATCGTACAAAATATTAAATAAGAAGAGTTTATTAGTTATAATTGCGGATTAATAAACTATTTAGATGAAACGAATCTTATTATTAGCGCTACTCGTAGTTGCAACATTTGCGGCAAATGCCCAATTTGAAGGAAGTAAGCAAGTATTTGAAAGTCCTAACCTGAAAAGTGAAATTGCCAAACACAAAATCGTAGCAATTTTGCCATTTGCTACAAGGATTTCATTCAGGAAACCACCAAAAGATTACAGTGCAGAGTCCAACAAAGCGCAGGAAGACAAATTGTCAACTTCTATCCAGTCAAGTTTGTATACTTTTTTACTGCGTAAAGCTTCTAATTACACTGTAGAATTTCAGGATGTAGAGCGTACAAACATATTGTTAAAAAAAGCAGGTGTGTTTGATAAGTTAAATGAAATGACGAAGGATGAAATTGCAAAGATTTTGCAAGTTGATGCAGTTATTGGAGGGCAATTTGAAACGGAACAAACACGCTCGGAAGCTGGAGCTATCGCAACCACGATTTTATTTGGCGGAATTGGCTCTAAAACAGGTACAGGAACATTAACGCTTACCATCAACGATGGAGAAAAAGGCTCATTAATTTGGAGGTTTTTCAAGAGTATGGATGATAATGTACTCTCGTCTTCTGATGTATTGGTGGAGAGGATGATGAGGAAAGTTTCTCGTAATTTTCCATACACGAAATAAAAATACCTACTTCTGGGTATTTTATCCATAAGTGAACCAATTTATATTTGAACAAATTTAGGTTAAGCAAACAGAATTTGTTTGTCTATTCTCCGCTTAACTATGTTATTGTGTTTGGGAGGGCTGGATAGTCTTCCCTTTTTTTATTTTGTACTTGCAGAATTATCAAAAATCGTTACTTTTGCTCGCACACCGGATTAGCTCATTTGGCTAGGCGTCCCGACTGATTCGGGAAGGTGACCGGGATAGGTATAAAAAATATGGGGGATTAGCTCATTTGGCTAGGCGTCCCGACTGATTCGGGAAGGTGACCGGGATAGGTGTAAAAAATATGGGGGATTAGCTCATTTGGCTAGGCGTCCCGACTGATTCGGGAAGGTGACCGGGAATGGTATAAAAAATATGGGGGATTAGCTCATTTGGCTAGAGCGCTTCGCTGGCAGTGAAGAGGTGATCGGTTCGAATCCGATATTCTCCACCTGAGAGGACAAAAATCGACTTAGTGTTTTTTGTCCTCTTTTTTTGTCTTCTAACTTGTTGTCTATCATGTGTATTAGATCGACGATAGTGTTTTTATTAGCGGTTCGAAGAGCATTATTTTCAAAATAGAGTTTTCCAGGGTACATCGAACCAACTATTTTTCTCTGCTTCTCTATATCCTCCGTTAAAAACATAGTTTCCAGCCTTGAAAGTGACTTCATCGCCTTATCCAGCAGCTCTTTAATGTTGTCGGTCTGCATTGAGCTCATGTCTAAAATAGCTTTCAATTTAGCTAGTTTTTCATTGAAGCCAGACTTCATTTCCCGGTAGTCGTCCGGATCAATTTCCCTCGCTGAAAGCAGTTCTCGGATGTATTGTGTCTTATTTTCTATCTCTCTTATTTCTGAGATTGTCTGTTGTTGAAGTGTAGAATCAATTTTGAATTTTGTCCACTCATCTTGAATCGCCTTTTTGTAAATGGAAATGAGAGAAGCCTTGGGTACCGATTTTTTTAGTATTGACAGAAACTGATTGTTTATTGTGACCGCGTTGACCCTGAATCTACATTTTCCAGTGCAATGATAGTAAGAGTAATAATCTGACCTCCCTTTTGAGGTGCTGCCAGATAAAGTATTACTACATTGCGGACATTGTATGAAACCCCGTAATGGAAGTTGGTCTTTGGAGATGTACTTTACCTTGTAATCACCTCTTGATCGTTTATCGAGAATTTCTTGGACTTTGAAGAAAAGTTGTTCAGTGATAATAGGTTCATGTTGCCCTTTAGCATATAAACTCTCTTCATTCTTGTATTGCTGAATAAAGATTTTTCCGCAATAGACCGGACTACGAATAATTGACCAGAAAAGACTCCTTGCACCATTGAAGCCTTTGTCTTTTGCCTTGACGTAAATTTGTTGGACGTTATAAACATCGTTGGCGACTTCTTGGAATATCCATCTGATGAGATCCTCTCGGCTTTTGTCGATTTCGATATATTTCCTTCGGCTATCATCTATTTTGTTGATGTAGCCGTAAGGAGCCGAGCCCATCCAGCGCCCTTCTTTTCGGGCCCGTCGCATACCATCAATAATGTTCAATGCCCTTCTATCATTTTCCACTTCGGGGGCGGCAAGATAAAAGGCGAGCATCATTTTATTCTCTGGAATACTTAAATCCAGAGGCTGCTCAATGGCCTGTGGTTCGACGCCATATTTTCGAAGCGTGGCTATCATGAAATAGGCATCGCCAGCATTGCGACTGAAGCGATCCCATTTTAGAAACAGCAGTAAGTCCGTTTTTCCCCTATACCTTCTCAACTTCCATATCAGCGTCTTCCAAGCTGGCCTATCGAAACTTTTTGCCGAGTGGTCTTCAACATAGACTTCACGTACTGCGATGTCATTTAGGGCGCAGTATTTTCTCAATAGTTCTTCCTGGCTGTAGATTTCGTCAAAAGTAACCACCATCTTTCGTTCCAAACTGGCCACCAAACCGATTGTTCAGCCTTTGCGAACCTATCCCATCGGTAATACGATATTCATAATCTGGGATCCAGGGAATTTCCAGTAGCTACTCTTTCCAAACCTCTTTTGCTACGCAAAAGGCCACATCTACTCCGTTTATCAACAGAATATAGAACAAGAATTCAACTACATCGGAACAGGCAACAATCTTTCGATTTTAGATAAGTTTAAGAAGCTCTAAAGCATGTAAAACATAGTGACTACACATCAATCCAGAACAACAATCTCAATGCTTAAAACCCTTTAAAATCAGTCAAGTGGTCACTTTTAAGCGAAATCAGGTGGCTACTTTAGAGCGTAATAGGTGGCCACTTTGGAGAAAAAAAAGGTGGCCACTTTTGGAATATCCCCCACTCGGTCAGGTAGATATCCCCGGATTGCTGCTGCTTCCTGTACATCGCCAGAAAATTCAGGTCCGCGGCAATCGCCGGATCGATCACCAAGGTCTGGTCCCCCTTGCCAACGGTAAATGGATGGGTGATCTGCAGCGCGGCTAACCATCCCGGCAGGCTTTCGGCGCTTACCGATTGTGGCAATCTCCACTTGGCGGCACAGGCGATCGTTTCCTGAAAGTAAACCCGGGGATAGTGTTCCAGATGGGGGAACATCGCCTGCAGGTCTAGGCCCAATCTGGACTGGATGCCCTGGTATTGCAGGTCACATAGAAAGCGGAACAGATCCAGGTCGGAACGCCCGTGGTTATAGGCAGAGGCTAGTCGCGGCACCAGCCTTGCGCCACTTCGGGCATGGTGCAATAAGATCTGTCCTTCGCTAACGCTGACTATGATATCTTCCAATCGCAGTGGCTCGGCAAGGGTAGACCAACTGCCGATGGGCAGTTCGGTGGCATATAGGTGCTCCCGACGGTTCACGTTGTCCGTACGCCCTTCGAACTGATAGGCCAGATCAAAGAAGACCGCTCCGGGATTGGAAGCCTGTTCGATTTCCGACAGGGAAAGACTAAGCTCCCTGATCCCCTCGATTGCCGTGAAGCGTCCCAACAGGGCCGTAGCCGTTGCTCCCCCGGCTTGATGGATCACCGCATGGCCGTGATAGATATGAAATAGGATACTAACGGTATTGGGCAGCGGCTGTGCGGATGGTGCCGGTTTGAAGTCGGCCAACTGGATGGCTCCCCCTTTGGCCAATTTCGAAAGGACAAACTGTTCAAACGCTCCATAGGCAATGCGGGGAACTTCTTCGCCATGGATTCGTTGCTGCAGTTTGCCCACCACGCCATCTTGTGGCATCTCGGCTGCATTGCCATAGCCAATGCCCAGGATGGGATCCAAGGCCAGGCTCAGCGGCACGCTGCGCTGCTCCCATAATTGCAAAAAACTACTTTTGAACTGTTCCAGCAGCGGGTTCGATGGCGGCCAAAGGCACCTGCTGATAAAACGGGCGTAATCCTTCAGCTCGCCCGCGATGCTATCCTGCAATCCGCCGCCAAGGTGACTGCGGCTGGCAATGGCGTAACCCTGTCCAGTGGTCTGAGCCTGCTGCGTCCGCACAAAATAGTCCTCTCCGGTGATGTTTGCCTGCAAGTCGCATTCCAGTGCCTGTAGTTCCAACAGCTGCTTCAACAGGGCGAGCAAGCTCCTTTTCTTCATGGCAAGCTTATCCCACACCAGCAGTGCCAGCTCATCGAAGGACCGAAGTGTCCTACAGTAGTCCAGCAGCAGATCAATATCCTCCCTACGTCCGATGGCATTGAGCTCAAACTGCTTTTGGCCACGGTACAGGTAGTGGAACTCCTGGCCATGGACATAGCACAGGGGATTGGTGCGAAAATTTGCCCTCACCAACGATCGGCTCTTATAGTCGATCTGCTGGACAGCCTTCCAGTCGGGCCGTGCAAGGACCTGCATTTGCTGTTCAAGTGTGATCGTGCCCCCATCGCCCCCGATGGGGACCAGCGACACGGATGCAAATTCGCCGAAGGGAGTGGCGCGGTATCGGCTGCGGTTGAAATATTTCCATACGGTGAAGCGCACCTTTTCGGACTGGGCCGCCAGATCTTCCGCTTCAAGTTCGGCGATGATCGGGTAGAACTCCGGCGCACTGTCCCTGATCAGCCGCTTCAGCGTCGGCCAGGCCCGATCCAACGTCGTGTCTATTGGAAACAGCGGACTGCGGCAGACTGCCCGGCAAGGGACCTCTAATTCGTTTTGATTTCGTGCTTTCATCATTCGGGATAACAGACTTTAGAAACATAACCGTCTGTGCGCCCAATCGTACCAACACCCTACATACATAATGGGCCTGAATCTATTCTGGCCGGTGGAAAAATGCCAGCTCGATCATTACTGCGAAGTTCTCGGGGCCGCTTTGGACCCGGCGGGCTGGCGGAACGGTCAGCCTGCCCGTAACCACGAGGCTGCTGCTGCATGGCGGTGATGGAAAAGAATAGCCCCGCCAGCGATCTATCCCCAGCGGAACTGATCTCGGACTGGCATGCCTGTCCTTTGCCGGCGTTTACTTTTCCATGGACGATTTATTGATGCAAAGTTATTCCGATGGGCTTTCATGGGTAAAGGGTATATGAACGGATGTACCATCCGCCCTTGACCCATGGCACATCTCCATTACCATTCCATAAATAAATCATTATGATCATGGAAAAAGTAAACCTTAGCCTTTTTACGGCGCAGCAGCTACAGACCTATCTCGATGAACATTCGCTCGGTTGCGATGAACAGCAGATCGCCGGGGAACTCAGCGCACACATCGCCGCCAGTGATGTCGCCCAGCTCGGGTTCTTCCGACAGTTTGGCGAATGCTTCCACAAGATCATCAGGAACGTCCATAGCTACCGGCATGGACTGGAGTATGGTTTTACAGCGATCGAGTTTAATCAATATGGCTGGCTCAAACGGGCCCTGTTCCTGGACCAGGAAGAGTTTGCTTTTGGTGACGCCAAACGTCTGCACTGTGAAAGTAAACTGGAGATCGGTCGTGGTCCCAACGGCAAATGGACCTATGGCCTTTGGTGTTCCTATGGTACGGCAGGATCTGTCAATGGTCTGAGCGTGTATGCCCCGCCGCTTCCTTCCCGCCAGGCTGCCATCGATGCGGGGCTTGCCGACCTGAAGGCCAAGTTCTCCAAAGTGCTCGGCAATCCCG
Organism: Pedobacter sp.; assembly: GCF_965249885.1. Lineage (GTDB taxonomy): Bacteria > Bacteroidota > Bacteroidia > Sphingobacteriales > Sphingobacteriaceae > Pedobacter. The sequence continues at coordinate 3,088,114 of NZ_OZ252254.1, forward strand.
ATACCATGAACTACAGACAGGCCGTGATCGTAAAGACCCTTGCCGACATTGTCGCATTTCAGCATTCGCAGGTACAGCTGACCTTATTCTAGTCCCCGTGCCTGCGCTTTTTTGCTCGGAAATCCCCCGGTCAAAAATTAGGGATGTCCAGTGTCCGATGCACATTGGCCGGATGTTGCGGGAGATCTTTCCCCCGGTCTGATTGCTGAGGCGGCCTATGGCCATGACTGCCATAGGTAGCACGTCGAGCAAACCCTCGGCCCGGTTCCCGCATCATTCCCGTTCTGTCGGACCTTATGGTCATCCCTGTCCACGCTGCCTGTTGGCCTTGATCACAAGATCGACCTTGATCCCCTTGCAGTGATCATTTTTATTTAGTCCTGCCGGGCAGTCCTTCATTTCAGAGATCGCCACGGACAACCCATGGGTGTGAGTGGTGGGTAGGCGCCAACCGATCCAGTTCAGCGGGACAGCCTTGTTTTTTCCACTGCTCGGCCTACCGCTTCGTCAGTTCCGAACAACGCCTCAAAATGGGGATGACTAAAGCGTTATGAGATTTTGCTTGCAAACGAGCCTGTAATTTTTTAACTTTGATAAACCAAACCTGTTGAAAACCAATGGATACGCCAAATGCCATCACCATCATGCAGTTTCCCATTTGCATGGGGCAACATGAGAGCTTTGATCTGGTCTACCGGACCTATCATCAGGCATTGGTCTACTACGCCAAAAAATTCGTGGATGCCGAAGACGCATCTGACCTGGTAGAAAATATCTTCGTCAGGTTGTGGGAAAAGCGGACGACCCTTAACGACGAGGAGCATATCCGTAAGCTGCTCTACCTATCGGTTAGGAATGCATGTCTGAATCATATTGAAAGAAAGAACAACACCAACAAACGACATCGGGTCGTGGCCGATCAGACGCTGATCGATGTGGAAAGCCACCTGCATACGATGATGCACGCAGAAGTGCTGGCCGAAGTCTATCGTGCCATCAACCAGTTGCCGCTCCAATGCGCCAGGGTTATCACCTTGAGCTATGTAGATGGAAAGAGCAATGGGGAGATCGCAGAGGAAATGGGACTGTCCGAGCAAACGGTAAAGAACCATAAGACGCGTGGACTGAAGATCCTGAAGGATAACTTGTCCGACAGCGCATTGATATTGCTGTTGATGTTGGCCCATCTGAAATAATCCTCAACAGTTTTTCTTAACGGCACTGATGCACATGAACGCGGGAAACTCGTTCAGCTCCCTGTAATGCTTGGGATCGAGTTTTTCAAATTCACTGACCGGCTTGGGCTCCACCAGTTCACGGAGATAAAACCCATTGGCGGTAAACGGAGCGATACATTCCTGTAATGATCTCCTAAAACTGTTCATCTCGATCTTTTTGCCGAAGCCGCTCCACGTTGCTTTTACATGCTCCACGGCGAAATATCGTTTCGACCTGAAATAGGTATACTCAAAAAAAGGATGCTCAATGGAAATGACAACCATGCCATCCGGCTTTAATACCCGATGGAATTCCCTGACAGTATTGGTCCAGTCCTGCAGATAATGCATCGCCAGGGCGCAAAGTACCACATCGCATGAACTGCTTTCTATCATCTCCATAGGCTGGGCAAGGTCATGGACAAAGAACTGTCCGTTGCTGCCATTTCTTTCCCTTGCTAACTTGACCATCTTGGGACTAAGATCGAAGCCAACCACCTCTGCTCCCTTGCCGATCAGGATCTCGGCATATTTTCCGGGGCCACAGGCCGCATCAAGGACAACCTTGCCCGCTACCTCTGGCAGCAAACGCAAGGTGTTGGGACGATCATAATATGCGTTGTGCGGCTTGTGGTCAATCAGTTCATTATATTTTTCGGCCATCGCCTCATAGGCGGCCAGGATATCTTCTTTAACCATTCTGCAAGCTAAGTTACAAAACGCTTGACTGTCTTCAACCAGTATCATGCATTGATCTGGTGATGTGGTTTAATTTTTTTCTTCACCATTAGGTACTAATTCTTCCACGGGCGGTTATAGTTACATAGTTTAAAAAAAATGGAAGAATCGTCGCAATCCCGCATACTCTATTTGATCAGTGGCTACAACGCCGGAAGATTAAACTATGCCGAACAATCGGAGTTGAACGCATGGGCCTCCAGCAGCCCGAAGAACCGTGATGCATTTATCCAATTGACCGATGGGCAGGCCATAGCAGAACAGATCGCCGGTTGGCGCATCGACGATACGGAAAGGTCGTTGTCCAGCGTAAGGTACCTTATCAATGTTCGCAGGAGAAAGCGGAACAACATCATCCTGTGGGCAGCTATTTTTCTATCCGCACTGCTGTCATACGGCATTTATTGGTTGCTGCTCACTGCTGACCTGCACCGTGCCGGTAAAACTGATGATGTTTTTGACATTGCCAGAAATGTACGGCCGGGAACCGATAGGGCAACATTGACACTAGCGGGAGGAAAGGTCGTGGACCTAGGTGGAACGGAAACCGGAACAGTTGCTGTCGAGCAGGGTGTAAAGATCAGCAAGTCTGCCAGCGGACAACTCGTTTACCAGAAAGCAATCCACGGTTCCAATGATAGCGATGAGCAGGGTCGCCAGGTTAGCAGCTACAATACCATCAGTACACCCAAGGGCGGACAATTTCAGGTGCATTTGCCTGATGGCTCTAAAGTATGGCTCAACGCGGCCTCAACACTCCGCTACCAGGCTAATATGTCATTATCCCAACCTCGCGTAGTGGAACTGAGCGGAGAGGCCTACTTTGAAGTCGCTAAAATATTCTCCGCACAGCAGTCAGGTGCGGGCAAGCAACGACTGCCATTCATCGTCAGGTCCGCCTCCCAACAGATCCAGGTGCTGGGCACCCATTTCAATGTCAGCAGCTATGCCGATGAGAGAAATGTGGTAACCACGCTGCTCGAGGGAAGCATAAAGGTTTCTGCACTACGGGGCGATAGACCTTCCGCACTGCTCAGGCCCGGGCAACAGACGCTCATTGGCAAAAATGGCCTGGAGGTTATCCCAGCGGATACCGAGCTGGCCGTCGCCTGGAAGAACGGCGAAATACGGTTCAGGAATGCGCCGTTGCATGAGATCCTCAAGCAGGCTGCACGTTGGTACAACATAGAGATCATCTACAGGGGAGCGCTGCCAAGTGAGAGATTGAGCGGAGGGATCAGGCGGAGCGACAAGTTGGATGTGCTCTTGCGCATACTGGCCCTGCAGGGACTGAAATTCGAAATCGAGCAGACGCCAACCGGACAAAGGCTCATCGTCCTTGACAGGTAAAGGATGGATGAACAACGAAAAAAAGGGTGCCGGTTGACCCCATGATATCAACACAGATAGACCGAACAAGTAACAGAATGTATAACCTTAACCAAACGCCAATGAAGTGAACATAAAATTTTTAAATAATTAGGTTAATTAATAGTCCCGTAAAAAAACAAAGCCGATGGTTCTCGAACAACCATCGGCAGCGTTTGGGCTAATGACCTATTGAAGAATCCTCAATCAACTAACCCTAACAGAACAAACTTATGAATTTTTTCAAACCTTTCCCAATGGCAGCCGGCCATTGGCAGGGCAGGCCATTCAAAATCATTGTAACAATGAAATTCATACTGTTTCTATTCGTAGCCAGCATGCAGGTTTCGGCAGCGGTAAAGGCCCAGCGCGTTACCCTGAATGTGACCGATACGCCGTTACTTGGTGTAATGAAACAGATTGAAAAACAGACAGGCTACCTTTTTATCTATAATGAAGAACTATTACGGCAGCAACCTCCGGTAACGCTTTCCATTTCCGATAATCAATTGGAAGGTGCGTTGCAGAAGCTGTTCGGCAAATACCCATTGGTTTATCACGTGGTGGGAAAGAGCATCGTACTCAGGGAGAAACCAACGCCAACGCCGACCACCAGAGCGGTTCAGCCACAACGGAAAATTCGCGGAAAGGTCACCGATGGTACGGGCCAGCCCTTGGCTGGGGTAAGTATTCGGGCCAAGGGTACCGATAGGGTGGCGGTCACCGGTAGCGATGGAACCTATCTTATCGAAGTTGGTGAAGGTGCTGTCCTGCTGTTCAGCTATCTTGGCTACCAAACACAAGAGGTCAACATTGGCACTAGTAGTACGCTCGATGTGGAAATGAAGGAAATCGTTGGACAGCTTTCGGGAGTCAATGTCGTTAGCACCGGTTTCCAACAGATTCCAAAGGAAAGGGCTACTGGTAGTTTTGCCAGCGTTGGCAGTCCGCAACTTGAAAGGCAGATCAGCACCAATATCATTGATCGCCTGGAAGGCGTAGCCAGCGGCATAGTCTTCAACAGGAGCGGATCGGGGGCAAGGCAGATTCGTGTACGAGGACAGAACACGATCTTTTCCAATGCGGAACCGCTGATCGTGGTCGACAATTTTCCCTATGAGGGAAGTTTGGACAACATTAACCCGAACGACGTAGAGAACATTACGATCCTGAAGGATGCTTCAGCAGCTAGTATTTGGGGCGTACGTGCGGGAAATGGGGTGATCGTGATCACTACTAAAAAAGGAAGGGCAAATCAGCCCTTAAACATCAATTTCAATAGCAATGTTACCATTGGCAATAAGCCCGATCTGTATTATGATCGTGCCTTTTTAAATAGCAACGACTTTATCAACGTAGAACAGCAGTTATTTGCAGCAGGTTTCTATACGGCGGCGGAAAACTCAGTAGCAAAGGCTCCCCTTTCACCAGTTGTAGAATTGCTAATTAAGAAAAGAGACAATCCTTCACAGGCTGCGGTCATAGATGCGCAGATTAATAGTCTGCGCAGCGTAGACTACCGTGATGATCTTTCCAGATACTTCTACCAGCAGAACGTAAATCAACAATATGCGCTGAACCTGAGTGGCGGTGCTGATAAAATGACCTATTACATGTCTGGCGGTTTGGATCAGAACCGTGGGATTGCAGTAGGTTCCGAATACCAGCGTTATTCCTTCAATGTACAGACGACCTATAACCCTGTTAAGAATTTGGAGTTCAGCGCGGGTTTGACTTATGTGCAGAGCAACAATCTATCAGACAATGTTTTGACAAGGTTCCCGTCTTATGTAGATCCCTATACGCAATTGGCTGATCCAAATGGAATTGCATTGCCAATTGTGAACAACTATAGGATGACTTATGTGAACGAAGCGCCAAGCAAGGGCTTTTTGAACTGGGCATTTGTGCCTTTAGACGAATTTGGTAAACAGGTTACCAAAAGTAACAACAACGAGAATAGGCTCAATGCTGCTGCGAAGTATACGTTTATTGAAGGTTTATCGGCTGAGGTAAGGTATCAGTACCAAAAGCAAATGATCAAGAATAATACTTTGGCAAACTCGGAGAGTTTTTATACCCGAAATTTGGTTAATCGTTACTCTACGGTAAACACAGGTGGAATCGTTACGCTGAATAATATACCGCAGGGCAATATTCTTACTTTTAGCAGCAATGAGATTGTAGCCAACAACCTGCGAACTCAGCTCAACTACAATAATACTTTGGGTGATCATTCCTTCACGGCCTTGGGCGGGTATGAGATCAGGGAGATTAAGCAAACTTTTACAGGTGGTACATTTTATGGTTATGATCCCAATGTGGCTACCGTTACCAAGGTGAATACTACGGCCAGTTTTAATTTGCAGCCTAACGGTAGCGGCGCCATCCCTTACACAGACGGCATCAACAATACCATCAACCGGTATCTTTCGTGGTATGGCAATGCAGCATATACTTTTAAAAACCGTTACACGGTATCGGGCAGCGGCCGTGTAGATGGCTCCAATTACTTCGGTGTAAAAACGAATCAAAAGTTTGTTCCACTTTGGAGCGTGGGTGTAAAATGGGATTTTGATAAGGAAAGTTTTTATAAATTGGCCTTGTTTTCCAAACTTTCATTACGTGCAACATACGGCTATAATGGTAACTTGAACTCGACCTTATCAGCTTACACCACTGCGCTTTATTTAAGTGCTGCACCAAACACCGGTTTGCGTTATGCATCTATTACCAATCCTCCAAACCCTCAGCTGCGTTGGGAGCGTACGCGTATTTTAAATTTGGGAATTGATTTTGGGTTAAGTAACAAGGTGTTATCTGGCAGTATTGAATACTTCAAGCGCAATGGAGAAGATATCATTGGCGATGCCGAACTCCCTCCTAGTACAGGAGTAAGCGCATTGAGAGGAAACTTCGCACAAACTTCGGGCAATGGTGTAGATCTGACGCTGAACTCCAATAATCTCAACGGGAAACTCACTTGGCAAACCGGATTATTGTTTAGCTATGCGACAGACAAGGTGACCGCTTATGATGTGTTGACTTCCGTGCAGAACATAGTTCAAAACGGTAATGATAATTCAGGGCTTATTTATCCAAGAGCGGGTTATCCAGTTTATAGTGTATTTAGTTACCGTTGGGCTGGTTTAGACCCGGCTACTGGTGATCCTCAAGGATACGAAAATGGTACAATTTCTAAAAATTACACCAATCTGATCAATCCTAGTAGTATCGATGATGTTGTATACAGTGGTCCGGCTAAACCTGTATATTCTGGTGGGCTACAAAATACTTTTTCTTATAGCGGCTTTACTCTCTCTGTACAACTCAACTTTAAACTGGGCTATTATATACGTCAAAATTCTATTTACTACAGCAGTCTGTTTAGTGATGGAGCCGGTTATGCCGATTTTACCCAACGCTGGCAACAACCTGGAGATGAACTGCGCACGAATGTACCCTCCATTCCGTCTTTAACGGTAAATGCAGGCACTAGGGATACCTTTTACAACCGTAGCGAGGCTGTAGTGCAAAGAGGCGATCATATTCGCTTGCAGGATATAAACCTAAGCTATGCCTTTACTAATAACAACTTGAAGCGTTTAGGTATTAAACAGCTTAATTTAACCCTTTATGCCCGCAACCTAGGTGTTGTTTGGCGAGCCAATAAACAAGGTCTCGATCCCGATTTATACACAACTGGCTTGTATCCCATCCCTACAAGCTACTCATTGGCCCTACGTGCGAACTTTTAATTTTTTGGAATTATGAAAAAAATATTTGAAATATGTATACTGTTGAGCTTTTTTGCTTTGGTAAGCTGTAAAAAAGATTGGCTAGATGTGAAACCCCGCGATAGCCAAGTCGTACCCACCACTATTGCAGATGCACAGGCTCTGTTGGACGATAATAATAATATAAATCTTATTTATCCCACTTTGGAGTTAGGGTCAGATGATTACGAGCTAACGTATACTTCATGGTTAAGCGCGGCACTAGTGGGATGGAGAAATGCATATATCTGGAAAAGCGATATTTGGGAAGGTGATATTCAGGCGGACTGGAATAATTTTTATAAATATGTTTTTGTGAGCAATGTAGCATTAGAAACACTTGGGAAGATAGCAGTTAATAACAACAATATTTCAAGTTATAACCTTGCCAAAGGACAGGCTCTTTTTGTAAGAGCAATATCGAATTATCATTTGGCTACTTTGTATGCCAAGCCTTATTTACAGAACACATCCAATAATGATTTTGGCATTCCGTTAAGGTTAAGTGCTGATATCAATGAAAGGTCTTTTCGCAGTACCGTACAGGAAACTTACGATCAGATTATTGCCGATGCCAAAGCATCCATTCCTTTGTTACCCGTTACGCCTCTGTTTACCACAAGGCCAAGCAAACCTGCCGCTTATGCCCTTTTAGCCCGAGTTTATTTAATACGTGGCGAAAATGTCAACGCAGAAAAATATGCTGACAGTTGCCTACAGCTAAAAAATACTTTGATCGATTTTAATACTTTGAGTTTGACTAGCACGTTACCAATAGGGAGAGATAACGTAGAAACCATCTACTACAGTGGCTTTTCCAATTCTACTAACTTGCTTGCTGCTAACTTAATTGTACCAAGCAATGTTTATCAGATGTACAGCGCCAACGACCTTCGCAAGGTTATTTATTTTTACACCCTCAATGGGAAGTTGACACGTAAATCTTCTTACACTGGGACTACTTCTATTTTCGGAGGGTTAGCTGTTGATGAGGTTTATCTTATCAGAGCTGAAGCCTGTGCCCGGTTAGGGCGAACAGTCGACGCGATGGCAGATTTAAACTCCCTGTTGGCAAAACGTTTTATGGGAACTTACGTACCGTTAACGGCTTCCAATGCAGATGCTGCTTTGTCAATAATTTTAGCCGAAAGACGAAAGGAATTGATCTACCGAGGACTGCGCTGGGCAGACCTGCGCCGTCTTAATCAAGACAATCGCTTTGCCGTTACTCTCGTCCGAGTACTTAATGGTGAAAACTATACTTTACCGCCGAACGATAAGCGTTATACTTATGCTATCCCGGAAATAGAAATACGTAATTACGGTATGCCACAAAACGAGAGGTAACTTCACTAGAGGATATCTTGGCGTAACGAATACTTTGACTTCGCTCGGAGCGAGGCTTAGTATAATTCAGTCACTATTCCCATCATCTAAGCAACGCCCAATAATGATGTATGACAGGAATGAAAGTTCCATTACCTTAAAATGAGTTGAAAAAGATATTTATAATGATACTGTTGGTACTTGGTATAGGCAGTTTAGTGGGTTTTGCCCAAAACACAGTTAATAACAAGCTGAAAATTGGGGATACAATGCCAGACCTTCCGATCGCACAAACTTACAATTACAAAGGACCAGAGAAAGCTCTTTCCCAGTTTAGAGGAAAAATTCTGATCCTCGATTTTTGGGCCACATGGTGCGGGCCATGTATTGCCGCTTTCCCTAAAATGGAGGCCCTACGGAAAAAATATAATGGGCAAATACAGATATTACCGGTGACAAGTGACCCTTTGACAAAAGTCGCACCGCTATTGCAGGCCATAAAAAATGACAAAGGAATAGATCTGTTTTCGGTAGTGGCAGACACAGCCATTAGGAATTTATTTAATTTCAGGGCCATACCTCATTTTGTCATTATAAATAAAGAAGGGGTTTACATAGCTGATGCCCAAGAGGAGGAGATCAATGATAAAAACATTGACCAGTTGCTTTTGGGGCAATCAAGTATGTTTAACAATAAATCTACTGTAATTAAAAGGTTCGATCCAGCTCCAACCTTCTTTAATCTCTTCGTGCCCGTAACGATCAATGGAGAAAAGCAAAAGGAAAATATTCCTGTTGAGAATCTTTATTCATCAAGTATCCTTACCCGAAAGATTGATGGATTAGTGTTACCCTATATATGGTCGGAAGGTCATATTCTAATTTTAAACACTGGAATAAGCAATATTTTTAATTCACTTTTTGGTCTTGTACTTACGGGTGGTAAGCCCAAATCTGGTCACTTTTATTTTTTTTATGACAATAGGGTGATCTGGGATGTTAATAACTCGGATTTATTAAAGTATAGTAACGATTATATTGACGATCTGATTAAAGATAAAGATCCAAATTGGAGGAAAACTATGGATGCTCATAGGTTTTGTTATGAAATGAAAATTACCGATACTTCTGATCGAGTAAAACTGGCTAAGCAAGCCATTAACGATCTCAACAATAAATTCAAATCACTTTTAAATCTATCGGCCTATGCCGAGAAAAGAAAAGTAAAGTGCCTAGTATTAAGACGAACTTCGGAAGCTGATAGAATTGCTGCCAATAATGGAATGCAGACTTCATTAGACAAAATCAAACCCACCTTTTATGGTTCTCAAATGAGTGGTCAGACCTTTTATAAATTTATGATGAAGCTAACAATTGACCTTCAAAACCTAAAAACGCCAATCGTGGACGAAACTGGCTTTGCGGGCGATAAACTCATTGATATTAACCTAGATGCAAAAATGACAAACTGGAAAAGTGTAAATGCCGCATTGGTCAAATACGATCTTACTTTTGAAGAAGCTGAAAGGGTAATTGATATGGTAATAATTAGTGATAAAAAATCACCTTTCTTCTTTTCCACTCAACAATAGTTCAGCTAAGGGGTAACTTACTAAATAGCTTTTGTAGATGGCTAACAGCTGACCATCTACAATTGCAAAACTTTCAAACTGTTCTTTGTTGATCGACGGTATTTTCAATGATCCAACATATTGGCCATTTGAAAATTTGTATATATCTATTTTGTTGCCTCCGTTAAAACGTTCTTTGGTCTCATTGTCTTCTTGTTTGGCACTAAGATTAAACAAATAGCCACCGCTAAGCTGGCTATAAAGGTTTACAATTTTGGGTGGCGCATTAAAGGTGGCCCTTTTGCCGCTGCCTTTTTGGTATATTTCTATACTACCCGTTACGGTAGCAAAGGTATCTATGGTGTGGCCTCTACGGATAATGTTTAAATTGGTGTCCAGCCATATCAATTGGTTGGCGAAAAAATAGATGTATAGCGCGGTAAGGCTTGAGCTATCAAACAACAGCATGCCATCAGTAAGCATCCCGCCATCATTTAAGTGCTCAGTTACGGATGTGTTTTTGATCATGCTCCCAGTTGCCGCGTTATATTTTATAAATACCTGCTCAAAAACACTGTCGGTTGGATCAAAAGATCTGAGCAAGTAGTTACGCCCACCAATTTGTTGCGCCCTAGTAAACGTGTACGGCAGTTTGGTGGTGGTAAGGGTATGTGTACCATTTATCGCAAAACTGTAAATTGCGGGCACCTGTGCTGCCCAACTATAAATACTGTCACCATTTATTGCATGTGCAAAATTATTCTGCCATTTCTGATTATATGGTATGTCTAAAGTATATTCCTTTAAACCGTTTAGGTTTGTCCCATAGCTAAACAGCTTGTTTACTTTCTTTCCAGAAAAGTAGTAGCGGTTATGATACTTACCAATGTAGGTAAGTAATTGCTCGGGCTTTTCTATCTGGTGGATGGCCTGCAGTTGAGTAAGGATCTTTCTGTTAAACCCATTTTTAGGTATGGGTTTAAACAAGCCTGTTACTATTGCTAGTAACAGTACAGAAAGGCTGGCCGTCAATATAGTAAGGGCAGTAGCTTTGATTGTTTTCATAAAAGAAATATTAAGAACTATTGCCAGGGCACAGTACCTGGCAATAGTTTTTGAATTGTGATCATTGGCCTATGTAAGCTCCGCCACCAAATGGTGCCTCGTTTTGTTCTTCATCGACCGTCAAATAGCAGATTTTATTTGTCCCATCACAATCGCTAGACGAAGGAGGATTATCGAGCAGCACCCTTTGTCCATTACTACGTACGCCATAGTAGGTGAGGTCAATATCATTGTTTTTACGTTCCATCGCATTTGCGATGAATGTACCGCCTAAAATAGCGGTAAGGGCCAATGCAGGCATCAACGCTTTGATTCTGTTGTTCATGATCTTTGATTTTTAAATTATGAATAAGTGATTGTTCAGTACATCCGAATTGTATTTATTCAGCTGTTATTGTGGCATATAGTAACCACCGGGGAAAGGCGTTTCGGTATCCCCATCAACATACACTGCACAATTGTGGTTAGACCCGTCACAATCGGTTTCGGGATTCGGTTGCGTGTTTGGATCTAACTGTTGACGGGGTTGGTTTTGCGGCAATCCGTACCATTGTCCCTCAGTTTTAAAAGAACTTATTGTACCGGCGTTGGTTGCGGCTACGGTACTGGCAATTAAAACCGTTAAGGCCAGTGCGGGCAAGATTTTTTTTAAATTGATCTTCATGTTGTTTGAAATTTTGATTAAAAAATACCTGTTATGCCCTCGACTTCGATTTTTAAGCAGAGCGGCAGCATGTGTGAAAATTCCGCTATGTCACTTATTGGTCAGCTCGCAGCACGGCGGCTTTACATGCTGCAGTCCTAAACCGGTCAGGTGTACCTAATCGTCAGATGATCGAGCTCACCCTCTTTCAACAAAGGAGCGTATCTTCGCTTGGTCTCCATTGCAATGCCCATTACGGCTAACACTACAAAGCCCGTATTGAAAAGTATGTGTACGTGCCAGCTCATTCCACTGATGATGCCACCACAGGCGCAGGGCACATAGAAGCTATAGTTGAGAATCAGAAAGAGATAGGTAATGAACTGGACCATCAGAAAGAGCGAGGCATATAATGCAAATAGCCTTGTGCGCTTGTAGATGAGCATATAGACAAGGGCTAGTTCAACTAAGGGTACAGCGTATGCAAGTATGGGAGCGATGCCGGTAAGCATCGGGCTCTTCGACATCTGGTTGCGGAAGTTTGGCAGATCTCCAAGTTTCTGCAGGCCTGCGTACAGCCAGAGGAAGCCGAACAATACACAGATCAACGCAATGAAAATCCTTTGCATTTTCATATACAGCATTCTTGTTAGTTAAATCTGGAACAGCGTTCTCCCACGGAGACTGGGCTGTCCATATACAGACGATCAACAGAAAGCAATTTAGGATGGGAGCGATAGCCAGACCAAGTTTCTTGCGTGGATAAAGCCTTCCAGTACGCAGACGAACAAAATGGTGGTGCGAATGCAATAATAGCGATACAACTTACGTCATAAAACCCATTATAGAAAACACTTAAGGGTTATTGCTTAGCGTTGGGTTTAGCTGTATAACAAGGGTGAAAAAACGTGCGGATTTACCGTGTAATCTACGAGGTTGATATGTCGATCTGTATTATCTTACTGCCCCCAATCGGGATCCTTATACTTGACAAAAAACGGAGTGGTGGCTCCAAAGATGTAGCTATGGTGGTAGCTCGTTTACATCCCGTCTTTTTAGACGGGATCTTTATTTAGTGCCATCAATGCCATCAACCACCTGCATCTGTAGGCCAATCTGTTGTAGGATGGCGGGATCTAATGTTTCCGATACCCAGGTCATACGGCCATTGAATACCGCTGGCCATAACTTGCCACTTGCCATTCCCTGCTCGTTTTTAAGTTCATATTGGTTTGGTGCAAACATCATAATGGTCCAACGCTCGCCATTTATGCGGATCGGCTTTGGGATAATGATACTTTTTGGGACGATCTTCCCAGATGCAATATCGGCAAGCATCTTACTTTCCGTTGGTGTAAAAGTTGGCTTGTCCCTTACCTGATGGATAAAGGAAAGGCCCTCGTTATTGAAATTGGTAATGCTGCCGATATAAAATCGATTCAAAAAGACCTTGTAGCTTCTCTCACCCTTATTCTGGCTGATTTCCACCACACCTTTGCTGCACAGAAAATAGAAGCACTCCGCCATGGCACAAAAATTTGAGTTTGGCAATATTACTAAATAATTTAGTAATTTGCAGTGGTTCTTACTTCGAAGGCAAACAGTTGAAACTTGAATATGGAGTGGCGTCTAAAGCAAAAAAAAGTAGATTGTTGACTGTCAACTTGGATCTCAGCGAATTATAGCAGCAATTCAGATACTTTGGGATATTGCTTGCAATCGATGCCCATCTGTCCCTGATAGATCAAAAAGATCTGTTCTATGGCCTTTAGGTAAGTGCCGTGCCCATTCCACCATTCTTGGGTTTGATTTTCAATTTCCTTGCGGGAAAGCACGAATTCTGCGGCTTTTAAATTAACCGGAACATATTTCCGAATGTCAACCCCAGTTGTACTTTGATTGATCAACGGGCTGCACCATGCTTTTTGTATTGAAGGCCAATCGATATCTTGGTGCGGTAGGTAGCTACTTGTGATAGGAAAAACGTTGCCCTTTAAAGCGTTTGGTCCAAACTGTTTTACTGTTGGGTCCACGACCATGCCAGGATAATCCAAGAGACTGAGCCAGAAATGATCACGCAGACCTTCGGTAGCAGGATATAGCTGATATTGGCCTCCTTCCAATGAACATTTGATTTGCTTTATTTCCAAGTATATCTGTAGGGGGTAACAAACTGTATAGCACATCTCTTTATAATCTGTTTCTCCAAGTATTTGTTTGGTAAAATCTTCTGTTAGGTGCTCAATGTCATTCAAACTGGGCATGTCTAAATTTTAATTCATGAACAGAATTTATCGGGATTGATTAATAACGTGGTCCTAATATGGCGAATTGTTTAAACAAATAAAATGTATACGGTAATCTTTCCAGTGGCGGACTGTCCGATCCAAAGGAAGAGTGATACATAAATTAGTGGTGGCCTGCGGGGAGAAGTATGGATAAGGGTTAACCGTCTGTAGTTTAAGTGTAACTACTCTACCGCATTGACCGAATTAGAATAGAAAGATTTTCGCAATGATAAAATGGATAAGTCCGTAGGACTTATTGAGTGATAACAAATAAAAAGAGAGTACATTTAAAAAAGGCAATGGATAAACTCTGAGTGGAGAATATCCATTGTCGTCTTTTTGCTCGATTGGTTGTGCCTCTATCTATTTCAGACCTGTACCTGTGGGACAGGTCGGGATCATAGAGGTTACCGTCGTCGTGTTCCCGCTCAGTTCGCCATTTTTTTTCACGTCACGCACTGATTGATAGCTGAAGAGCATACGCTTTTGAATTTTTAGTTTTTTCATCTCGTTCGGATTTTAAGTTCAACGCTAAATTATTTCATACCTGTGAATCGATGTAAATGTATGCCCAGAAAGCTGAAATGATAGCGTAGACATATTAAATGCTAACGTAGAAAAAATGATATCACGATAAATAATATGAAAATTTATAATAAAAACTGGAGACACGTATTGGGAGTTGTATGCGCAATTGCCTATGAACAAAGTAGCATTTTCATGTTCTACGGTAGAATAATAGTCCCCGATCTTTTATACTATCTTGTTCAAATCCCTTTTTTCTATTTCTCTGCATCGCTCATGTTCAAAATTAACGATAGGGAAATTGAAAGAAGACGGTTGGTTGGTGTCGGTCTACTGGCGATCGTTTTGTTTTTTGCCCTTCATGCTGTCATTGCTTCGACCATTCAGATGTTAAAGACAGGGGTCTTTCAATTGAGTGTTACGCCTTTTTTCTTTAAGCAAGCCTCGAGCAGATACATATACCTTGTTGTGCTGAGCTTTGCCTACTTTCAGGCTCGTATTGGCATTCGAAAAGCCAAGTTGGCCAGCGAGAAAGAACTCGTCATATCTGAGCGACAGCGCAATCAGGTTGAACTTGAAAATGCTTTCCTACGTTCTCAAATTAATCCACATCTGTTGTTCAACTCGTTACAGTTTATTGAATATCAGGTTGAGCTCAATTCGCCCAAGGCGTTAAGGGCACTACAATTGTTGGCCGAGTTGATGCATTATTCATTGAAAGCTACTTCTGAAAGCAATACCGTCCCCTTGCGGGACGAAATCACTTATATACAACGATACATAGAACTCGCCACACTGCGTAGCGATAACCAGCAGCATCTGCAGTTAAACATCAACGCTGAGGCCGCTGCCTCAAACTTGCAGCTGCCCTCTGGAATACTTGGGAATTTGATCGAGAATATGTTTAAGCATGGAGATTTAAGTAGGGGAGATGAATGCGGCATGGTCATTATTGAGATACAGGATCAAAAGCTGCTTGTCCAAATCCACAATCTCAAACGGCCAGAAAGCATTTATCGTAAAACCGGCATTGGCCTGCAGAATTTGCGCAAACGTCTAGATCTGTTATATCCCGGCCGTTACTTTTTCCGTAGCACCGAAGAACGCAACCACTACAACCTTTACTTAGAAATGATTTTATGAAAATTAGCTGTTTGATAATTGATGATGAACCCTACGCCATTGAGTTCATGAAAAGATTGGTAGAGCGCACACCGGAATTGGAATTGGCGGGCACTTACATCGATCCACTAGATGCCCTGCACAAGCTGATCGCCAAGGAACTGGTGGTAGATCTCATTTTTCTTGATATTGAAATGCCCCAGCTCAATGGGTTGGACTTCGCCGCTCAGGCTGGTCACCTGGCCTACATCGTTCTGGTAACCGGTGACAATAGGTTAGCCCTTCAGGCTTACGAGTTGGGCGTGGTAGATTACCTGGTGAAGCCTGTGCTATTTACCCGCTTTACCCAGTCCGTTAACCGCGTTAAAGCTTTGATGTTGCCAGCACAGCCGTTACAACTTCCCGAAGGTAAGAAAATTGGAGTCAGGCATGGTTTGAACAATACCATTACGTATGTGGAACTTAGGGATATTACGCACGTGGAGGCAAGCTCCCATTACTGTGTTGTTTTCACTGACCATTTGCCGTCCATCAGAACGCACGTGCGCCTGAGCGATATGGAAAAGCTACTAGGTAGGGGTTTCATGCGGGTGCACCGTTCTTTTATTATCAACTTCAGCAAGATCACCAAGTTTTACGGCAACACCATTGTGCTGAACATGGATCGTGAAGTCCCCCTTGGCAAAAGCTATCGGGAGGATTTTTTGAAGCTTATCGAAAGAGGTGGCCCTTTATAACTCCTTTCGCATAATCAAATTTCTTTTGGGGCTGATTCCTTTATTTGGCCTTGGAAAATAACGTAAACAAAATCATGTTTGTGTTTACCGATCAACGTTTCGTCATCTAGGAACGATAACTGGAAAAAGTGTCTCTTCCTGTCGCCTTCAGTCTGATTGATAAAAAATAGTCTCCGTGGATCGCGATATCATATTGATAGTTTCCCATTACAAACTGTATTTTAAACTATAAGTTATGAAATCTCCCTTGCAACTTACTAATTAATAATAACTTCAATCAAGATGGATGATTGTAAAACAAAATGATTATTTGTTTCTCTTTAGCATTACCTCCCAAAAATTGAGTTTGTGCAGGATAAGCAACCTCACTAATGCCTGAACGTTGTAAACATCGTAAGGGCTGATGTATTGAGTGAGTTTTTGAAATTTGTGAGCCGCGATATAATTTCGCAAATAACTTGCATTATGGATAGCTTCAGGTATGGTTAATGTCTGATCTCTCACGTTCTCTCCATACTTGATCCATTGCGAATTGAAGCCAAAGTAAGGTTTGATATCCTTTTCAATAAAAGTCGGTTTTCCTCTATAGACCCAATCCATTGTCAAAGCATGCGGAATGTTGTTGTCCTTCAAACGTTTTTTTACATCTTCAAGAACGACGGGGTTCCATTCGCCAGTATCGGTATTTAAAAACCGCGGATGTTTTGCGCTCGATCGAACTTCAAGTTGTAATTCTTCAATGGCAGAAAAAGCCGCTATGATTGCAAAGGCTGCCTTTGTATGGAATTCCCTTTTTATGTCGTAGTGGTCAAAATACTGGCCGTACCTGGGATTAATCGCATTAGGATTAAATGAAGCTAATCCTAGACTAGTTTTATATTTTTCAATGGCATAGACTAATTGGTTATTTTCAATTACCCTTTCAGCGATAATGCATCCAAATGCTACGTTTTCGATTTTCTTCAAATAGTCAAAAAACGCCTTATCAGAATATAGTCTGTCGCGCTCTTGTATATACTCATCGATAAAGGGAAAATGATGCGTAAAGGAGATATCGGGATAGGCCAATAAAATTCCGCCCTGAACTATCGAAATAAAATCCTCACAAATCTCTAAACTATCTGTTTCGATCAGCATTTCGCTCATTGGTATTTCATCTTCTCTTATCGTTTTGGGATCTCTTCCTCCGTAACTGATCATGCTTGATTTGCCGTCAATGTCCTCCCAGTAGCAATTGGTCGGCTCAGGAACAAATTCAAGTTTAAATTTTTGGAAGGAAAGTTTCCTGATTTTATCGGCTTCCCTTTTTTCAATGATGAGGTGCGTTCGGAATTTAGGCATTCTGGTATTTATGAATTTAATTATGCAGCTAGTCTTTTAGATGGATCAGTCTGTCGATGTCTTTAATATATTGGATTGAATCCTTTTGACTATCCGAAATTTGCAGTTGCTCCCTCATGTCGGCCATGATCTTGTATTCTAACATTTCTGCCAAAGAATTTAGAGCTCTGGATTTCTGTTGCATTACGAATTTTAGTTCATTTGCCGTAAGACTTATCTGTAGAATGCTTATAAGAGCTTCGTCTTTTTTCCAGTTGTATAATATGCCTTTTTGATAATTCCAAATAAATGAATGCGTAATTCTACCGTACAAACTATTATAGGTTACAAATAATTGGTGTGATTTGTCGGCAATGTATGGTCTGAATTTGGGAAGCAAAGATTTGCTGTCTACAAGTTTTATCATTTCCTTATCGTGATCGTAGCTTCTAAGGGTTGGACCGAATTTAGGATTTTTGTCCAATGATTGGAATG
The DNA here is from genome assembly GCF_965249885.1 of Pedobacter sp. Classification (GTDB taxonomy): domain Bacteria; phylum Bacteroidota; class Bacteroidia; order Sphingobacteriales; family Sphingobacteriaceae; genus Pedobacter. Next base: position 3,106,305 of record NZ_OZ252254.1, read on the forward strand.
CATCTTCTGCATTTAGCTCGTCATCCATTAGAAGTTGATAAACCAAAGCTATCCCCGCTGGAAACTCTTCTTTGAGTTTTAATACCTTTTCCCACAGAGCTTCGTAAGCCTTTACCCTAGTGTCGAATATTTTCTGGGAAGCTGCAAGGTGGTTTTGAAAAAATGAGGAGAGAATTGCATTGTACTTGGCAATGTCTCCCCTTTGGAATTCGATTTTTTTGTCGCCCTGGTACTTGCCAGACTGCTGCAGTCTATTTAATAACAATTTAGAAAAGAAAGCGATGATAGCAGCTAGGACAATGGCTAAGTGTAGATTTCGTCAAAAGTAACCACCATCTTTCGTTCCAAACTGGCCACCAAACCGATTGTTCAGCCTTTGCGAACCTATCCCATCGGTAATACGATATTCATAATCTGGGATCCAGGGAATTTCCAGTAGCTACTCTTTCCAAACCTCTTTTGCTACGCAAAAGGCCACATCTACTCCGTTTATCAACAGAATATAGAACAAGAATTCAACTACATCGGAACAGGCAACAATCTTTCGATTTTAGATAAGTTTAAGAAGCTCTAAAGCATGTAAAACATAGTGACTACACATCAATCCAGAACAACAATCTCAATGCTTAAAACCCTTTAAAATCAGTCAAGTGGTCACTTTTAAGCGAAATCAGGTGGCTACTTTAGAGCGTAATAGGTGGCCACTTTGGAGAAAAAAAAGGTGGCCACTTTTGGAATATCCCCCAATAGTGATGAACTAACTCAAGATCTGCAAGTAGCAGACATATTTCTTATAGGGTAATATAATTCTATTTGTAGATATTTAACAGCAAATAAACCTCACCCCAGTGCATTTTTTATTTTTCTATCGGAGATAAAGGAATCAAGTAACTCAAATACGAGTTCCTTGTCTTGTTGTTAAAGCTTATTATTTATGTCTTGTATAAGGTGGTCGGCCTTGTTCGGTAAGTCCATAAAAGGCAACACGCTGGTTAACGCATAATTACAGCCTGTCGGCGACGTTTCTTAAAATAAGTTAATGTTTAAACTCTCGACAATTTGATCAAAATTGGCACATGAAGGATCATCTGACCTCAATCAATTCAAGGTGTTGATATTTTGGGCATATACGACATCAAATTATCCTGTCGTTTTTATCCTTCAATTTGGTTAGTCGCCGGTGCCGTACAACGTCGACGGTCCATTCTTTGCATTCCTCAGAATCGGATAAGCCTGGCACTACACCGTTATATCCAAAATTATAGGGGAATTTCTCTAGCCAATGTGGTTTATTGCGGTCGATATATCTGCCATAATAACGGATGATCTCGCCATGCGCCCTGATCAGCTCAAAGATATTCTTGGAAAGCAATTTGGAGTATCGTTCTTCTGATCTGGCCTCCTTGGTATGGATGATCTCGTTCCTGATGTCCTCTAGGTTAACAAGCTTGCCCCACCATTTCTCTTTTGTCGGATCTGGGGATTCCAGAATCTTCGGTAATATTTTTTTGAGCTTGTCCTTTAATGAGAATTTACGCTCGATGCCCTCCTTTGAATAGATCGTTCGACTACCTTCCTTTTCCTCGACATGCTCGAATCCCTGGGGGATGCAGATATTCACGAAAGCTTCAACTGCGGTGTAGGCAAAGATGACCGAGGTAATGATCAGTTGAAAGTAATCGAAATATTCCCGTTGCTGTTCGATAGGTGGAAACGAGCCATCGTGGTATTTTTGCCTTGGTAAGATGTGTTCGCCATAGAATTCACTTGCCATCTGCAGATTTTGTTGGCAGATGTTTGAATAGATAGACACATCATTGGGCTGCAACATCAGGGTTTCCAAGTTGTCAAAGTTCAGTACCCAATTATTGTCCATGATCTTATAGCGATGGACATTGTTTTTCTGGAAAATAATCCACGGTTTTTTGACTCGGAAGTCATTTCTATTCAAGTATGTTTCACTGGCCTTCGAGCTTTCGTGCCCTAAGATATCGATGACCTTCCAACCACTTTCGGTAAATGTTAAGTATACCATGTTGTCAGGTTGTTTGAAAACAGAATTAATGGCAGCCGTGGTTGGACTACTCTTGCCCCTGACAATCGTTTTGATGACATCCAGGGCAGCCAGATAGGCTTCTGTAATTTTCTGTTTATTATTCTGCGTTATTAGAAACCTGAGCTTATCCCCCTTGTCTGTCACGAAGATCAAGGTGATCGGATGAAAGTTATCAAAAGGAGACTCATTTTCTTTTCCTTGCCCATCACCCTTATGGTTGAGCATTGCTGATAGCGATATGAAGTTTTCCTGAAAGTTAGAAAACCCATCGGTCTGGGGAATCAAATGATCGGTTATAAAGGTCGGCGAGACGACCATGTTTATCCATGATGGAACGGCAAGCCATTCGTTGGTCTGATGGAGTTCGCCTTCTCCCACCAGTTCGATCTGGCACGTAACGCCTGTGGGGTCCAGCTTTTTGACGACCAGTTCGTTGGCCAATTGGTAGAACAGGTTTTGTGTCGCTACAAATTTGATATCCCCGATAAAATCATTTATTTCCATTTTATAAATATAGAAACTCATCGGGCAAAACGCATCGGAATTGGACTTTTGCAGTGAAAGAAGCGATTTCGATCAGTCCGTGATTATTTATCAGATTAATTGCCTGGTCGTTTCTTTTCCTACAGGTGTATCTATTGCTTGATTGTCGAACGCCTATCCGCTACAGATTGGTAAGGGGCATTGTTCGGAACTGTCAAACCTTAGTTCATCTGTGCGCTCTAAGTGCAGCATTTGCCATGAACAGGACAAAAAAACTATTATTGCGTTTGTCCACTATAAGTTTAAAAGGGTAGAGCTGTATTGTTAAGCCTCCAAAGTTTTTCGCTCCTTGCAAACGGACTATATTTCCGGCGCTCATAATGATATGTTCGTGTTTTAACCAAAACCTTTTGCGGATATCTTTGTTTATCAAGTAGTTTCCCTCTTCCGGTTCTGGACCGCCTATAATCCCGATCTTGATTACCTTAACATAGGCTTATCCAGTTTTAATGAAAAATTTACTGCTATTCGACGCTGATCCAATGTTCAGGAGCAACATTGCCAGTTCGGTTGGGGCCGACAGCCAATGGACCATCCTCGGGGAGGGCCCCGATGCCGGGGACTTGGGCGGCTACCTCAGCGGTCAGCCGGTCGACACCATCCTGATCGGACTGGAGCTTCCCTTCGGCCAACGCGCAGAACTGGTGGGCTGGACCAAATCGGTCTCGCCGGCCACCAGTATCGTCTGGCTCGTTCCCGTCGACCAGGACGGCAGTTTTGCCGTTCCTAAGTTCATAGACGGGATCGATGCCTACCTGCTGAGGAACGTTGACCCCGTAGAGCTGCTGTTCTGCCTGCAGCTGGTCAGCGACGGCGGAAGATACCTGTCCAGTGAGCTGTACCTTGCCATCATGGCCGACAAATTAAGGCACAGTCCCTTTCTAGAAACCTTTGCCAGCCAGCAGACGGCCTTCTCGCGGCACGAGGTGCAGCTGCTACAGTTTTTGGCCAGAGGTATGACCGAAGCTTCCATCGGCCGCCAGCTTTCTATGCGCCTGCCCGCTGTAAGGCGGCACTTTGGGCTCCTTTTTAAAAAAACGGGTACCAGAAGCTTCACCTCACTGATCAGGTATGCCGTGCAGAATGGGATCGTATCCTAAACAGGGTGCTGCCTGAGAACAGTCGATTTGTCAATAGAAAAACATTCACCGTACACCACTTTCCATACAACATGAAAATTACCAGAAAAGAATTATTGCTCAAGTCGCGCTACACCTGGAGTCCGGACCAATCTCCACCTTCATCAGCTTCTGTTTTCGGCGACCATTTCGTCTTCGCCAGGCACGATGGCCCGCAGGTGCTTTGCATGGTCAACAAGCTGATGGATGACAGCGGCATACGCTACCATCAACTACTGAAAATAGAAGAGATGTTGATCTTTCTTCCCGAAAAGCGGCTCACCCACCTTCAGGTAAGGCTATGGCTGCTCCGCAACTGGGAGCAAAGGATGGTACTTAGGTAAGTGAGGTCTCTGTCGATTGCCAAGCAGTTCCTGTCCGGCGCGATGATTGGTACTGCAGGATCCGGCACATGTCTTGTGGGTTACGCTGTAGAAATCTATTGCAGGGTCTCCCTTGGTAAGGTATTCCATGATCTTCAGGCTTTCCTAGGCTTCGCCAAGGATCCCTGCGATCTTTTGAGCCTCTTCCTTCAGGGCAAGGGATCTTTTACTTAACTTATCTTGATCTTTGGATGGTTGCGATTCCATAGTTAAGGAATTAAAGTTTGTTCAAAGTTATTTTTCAGCTACGCTTCCTAGCTGCGTAGTTGAAAAAAGATTCGCCTTAAACTAAAATCATCAATTCTGTCGGCAGTTTGGGCAGGAACATACCAGGGGCATCCAGATCTGTCCTAAAGATCGAAGTCAATTGCTGCGCATTCCCCAAGTCGTTTCTTTCGGGTCTGTCCAGTTGCATCTGTAGGTGATCATATTCAGCGTGAACGTAATCGACCAGTGCTTCAATGCCATTCCTCTTACCTAGCCGATAAACGTATTTCATAATCCATAGACCATGGGTTGCCACCCTTAAATCATTGAGATGTATCAGGCCGTCGTAGGCAAAATCGTGTCCGATATGACAGCAGGTTCTTCCATTTTCTACACCCATGGGATTGCCGTTGCCCAGACCTTTTGGGAGGAAATCCAAAAGCATCGATTTGATGTCGGAAGCTTTAGACTCTGCATTCTTTTCATTTCTTAGATCATATATTTCTTCAATAAAGGCAAAGACCCGATCAGCTACATGTTCATTGGAGTGATCCAAGAACCGTGTAAGCTTTTTGAATATCGGGCTTTTATCATGCCAATCATTTCCTACGTGATTAAAGTGGTACCAAATTCGGTCTATTTCCAGAATGATCAGGTCCGTCCTGATACTGGGAAGGGTTGGCCTGGGAGCAACGCTATCGTCTTCGTTGGAAATGGCAGGGAATTCACGCGCTAAAAATGTTTTGACACTCTGGAACCTGGACTGGTCATTATAGTAGAGGTCAGAAATTTCCTCCATAAGATCTTCAACGAAAATAATATCCCTTGCGGAGTTAAAATTGATATCATCATCAACAACAGGCCTTATTCTCTTTCTGTCGCCAAGCACAAAAAACTTGAGCCCATGGGTATAACTGCCATAAAGTTGGTATGACTTAAAGGTATCGATCGTCTGGTTGATCTTGCCCCAGTTGATTGCAGAGGTTACCTGAAAGGCGAGCATGCTATGCTCCTGGTCCCCAAGATCAATGCCAGGAAAATTGATCTTGGGCCGGTTCAGGTCTTTCAGTTGGTAGCCGTAGATCATGTTTAATACTTGTTGCGCTATCCCTTCGGAAACTTTATTGATATCGTAAAGTCCGGTAGCGTTGGCGATTTTTATTCCTGAAGTCCAAAATGTGAGGTATCCTCTTACTTGTCTTAGTTCGTCATCTACTTTGGCCATAATGCTGATAAGGTTTTATAATCCAAGATACTTATTTGTCCGTTGTATTGCCAGGCCTCAATTTAGATGTACAGACATTTCTGAGTTACATCAATCCCGATCACCAATTATGCTATGGCCTTGATCTTACCGAATGCTTAGTGTATTTTGGATTGATGCTAAGAGTTGTCTTACGACCGCCCTTTGGTAGGATCAATAAAATCAATTCGAAATGAGCTTTAAATATTTGAACCAGGAGAATTTTCGCTATCTGTGCAAGGATTTAACCTTAGCTATTTCCGACATGGAAATGATCGATCAATCTTTGCAACAACTTAACGGGCAGATGGGCCTGCTAGATCAGATCGTTTCCCATAATGTAAGCCACGGTGCTAATTCCACGCTTGAAGTCGACGGAGCGCAGATCATCATGAAGTTTGATAAGTACCTGAAAGACGGTAGGCCGTTTAGTACCTTTACCGTCGGAAGGAAATTGGATGATCTCGGCCTGCCCCCAATGATGCACATCAATCTGCATTCGCCTGCGCTGAATATCCCTCAACGTGTCGAAATACCGATAAGGTATTTGCTCAAAGGGCTTCCCCCGTTGACTGCAACATACATGGTATATCTACATGCGCTGATCATTGATGAAGGGGAAACCTTTGTGTATTATGGGGTGACAAAGAGAGGTTGGATGAGGCGTTTTCAAGAACACGTCAAGTTGGCTATGCGCGGGACGCACAGAAGGTTTCCAAAGCTCCTGGGCGAAAGCATCAAGGCCCGTAGGGCGCAGGTGTTAGGATTGAATGATGACCATCAGCATATCTTAACTGGATCTTACCACGTTGTCTGCGCTGCAGGGCGTACCCGAGTGGACGCCTTTGAGATAGAACGTTATCTGATCGGCAAGCATAGCATTGGTCGGCAATTGGGATTAAACATGATCTGATTAATGCGCAGCCCTACAGGTCAATCGTATAGGTGTTTTTGGATAGCGTTATATAACTAAGCAATTCAGTATTTTAAATGCTTATTAGTTCCCGACAGGGGGAGATATAACAGGCATATCCAGGGAGTTAGTGAAATCTCTGCTGGTTAAGTGATCATTGAGAATATCCCGGCTTCTAGTATTTCTGTGAATGTCTTTTTTTGTAGAATTTCAATATGTTTTGCATGGAAGGAATCATCCAAATGTGCAAGTACAATATTTGGATGGTTGGCATAACTCGGGATTTTTTTTACCGCGTCCAGAATTTTACAATTGGGATCTGTACACGACTGCGCAGATATATTTTGTATCTCGCAGTGGAGAATATCATATTCGCTTTTTGCGGGAAAGCAATCTCTTAATTCATAAGAGGTAAAACTAGACGGCTGCAAATTGTGCAGTGGATCTAAGAGCAAAATTTGGAATACGTTGTTTTCGTCCCAAAACCCCACAATTCGTCCTTTTCCTTTCGATACATGAAATTGACAAAAAGGAAATTCCAGCTCATTGTCCAGGTAGTCCTTATGGACCCAAGTAAAATCTTTACGTTGTAGAGGTATATTTTTGGCGTTCCAATTGATCTCATGGTATCTATAGCCATCTTCAAGTACTTCCGTTACTCCTGTGTACTCCATTTTTGAAGTGTCCTTAAGCCTTTCAATCACGGAGACAAACCAACTAGTCTCCATCTTATTCAGCCCGAAATACTCTACTTGTTCAAAAAACTTAAATCCAAAAGACCAATAGACTTTCTTTACCCTGGTAGTATCTTTCGGTAGTAGTCGCTCATGAGTTGATTTGATATCTTTTGGCTTGAGTTGGATATCATTTGAAACGTCAACAGGCTTCGCGGGTTTAGGTTTGCCCATTTCAAATTTTTATAGACGCGCTGCGTAATATTTACCCATCTGTATTTCATCAATCTCTTCTTCGCACCTTTGGTAAGTCTCATATCCATCTCTTGCAGTTATCCATGGTTGTTCTGAGTGGGTTTTCTTTTCCAATTGTGTGTCAGAATAACCGGCATAAACCTCAAGAACATTATCTATATGTTCTTTGGTGTCAGGGCTTAGTATCTCGACGATATTCTCTTGGTGCATGTCTGAAATGTTGATAGAGGAGTACATATACTTTGTATCCTTAAATCTGTTGTATATTCTCCTGTTAACAGGTCCATGTATCCATGCTTGAAACTTTCCCTCAAACAGCGGTTTTTTATAAAAAGCCAGGTGCCACGATTGAATATAATACAATAGTTTCTGAAGCTTAAGATGGCTTAACTCTCCATTACCTTCCGCTTTCAAGCGGAAAATCACATAATCACATACAGCATTAATATCTTCCATAATTCAGATAAATTTGATGATATACCCAGTTACATAGGCTATCTCCAGTTCACAAAGTTAGCTTTTTCCCGAAAGTTTTCAATAATGCCCAGAAGAAAGTACTAAAATATTTAGCTTTTTTCTTTTTCCGCTGTATCAAATTGTTACAACTCAGCATTCACTCGTAAGTCTAAGGTTTGGTGGTCTTTAAGGCTTTATTTCAGACTTTATCTTTTGAAATTCCCGCTCCACCACAGCTTCCATCTGTTGGGAAATTGAGATATATGGACGATGAACGTTGAGAGCATTTTCGACATTCAAATGGGGGTTCGCTGTTGAACGTGCTTCTTCAGGCTCTAGCTGTGCTAATGCCCTTTTCCGATCGGTATACTTCTTTGAATTGACCATAAACTATATTTTAAAATACTTATCCCTGAAAGCCTGATTGTTCTCGATATCGAAGTAGTGCTTTCTTTTCATCCAAATAAAACCATCCCCCTTTGTAATAATTGCGACATCAACAGGACCTCCAACACTTTCATCAGCTGAGTCTGATGATGTAAACTTACGCTTTAAGGACGTTATGTTAACAAGGGACTCGGCCAGATCAGACATATCTTCTTTTCCCATATGTGCTAGAATCTCGAGGAGCGGTCTTGTTATCTTTTCCCACTGATATGCTTCTAAACGATCAATCAGTTCATTAGATATTGTTTCCAAAGCATTTCCAATCTGTTTTGAAAGCTTGGTATCGTTAATCAAGCCCTCAATCTGAGAAGAGGCCGACCCAAAGCTACTTTTTATCGCCTGTTTCACTTCGCTCTTGTAATTTGGGTCAACTCCCGTTAGCACTGTGGTAGTTACATCGCCCTGCGCATAGGGAATAATGTTCGCGTTCTCGTGCGGTACTCCAGGATTGATCTTAACGGGGGGACCTTTTATAATTCTCATGTCATCGCCGATCAGCGTTCCCGCTAAAACTAGATGACTAGAAGGGTACATTTCCATTTCTCCAAAGCCGATAAAGACTAAGCCGCAATGTTTTTCGAAAATATATTCGATGTTTATAAGGGAGAAGAGCATCTTTCTTATGGCCTCTGCATGATCTGCAAGTATGGTAAATCCCTCAAATTCCTTGTCTATCTCTGTCTCAATAAAATTGACAATAGACAATAATTGATTTTCATAAAACTTGCAATACGTGTCATAGTCCATATTGGTATAATTAGCTTGCTTATATTTAGCAAGTTCGGCCGAGTACTTATCTATTTCCTCGCCAACAACCTGATGGTAAATAGCATAGGCTTCATCCTCTTCCAATTCTTCAAACGCTTCTGGTCTTCCCTCTAAAGTTTCGATGGTGTTATTTATTATTTCCCAATGAGCCTCCGAGCAAAATCCAAAAAAAGAACTTTCTCGCATTGCAGGTGTTATGTTGCCGATCTGACTTCTCAAAAACTCAATAAAATCATTCTTATATTCCTCAAGGGTATCAAAGGAGTTATCCTGCAATTTCTTCCTGTACATCTTGATCAAGGTCTCCAGAGGCATGCCCAAATAGTCTGCACTGTTATAGATCGCTATGCCAACGGGGTGGAACTTGGAAAGCGTAAAAATCTTATTGCTCCGGTTATAAACCTTCTTGATGTTGTTTCCTGATACGGTCACAGCACTGTCGGCCGCAATAGCAATTCCTTGTGAATTTAATACACCAACAATAGCAGTCATGAGCTTTAGAATATGTGATAAATATAATTAAAATAATATATAAACGTATAACCGATTGGTTGAATAAGAAAAGTGCTGGTGCTGTAGAGTTCGGTAATAGCCCCAGTCTTTTCCGTTCCAAACTTTCCATTCCAGCTGATAGTTTTTGGATATAATCCAGGCTTGATATATTTCTTGCCGTTCGTCCCTTCCATTTTTACATATCCCAAAGGGGCTTTATTGGGATATCCCATTTCCTTGGCCATCCTGATACCCCGAGTGGTATTTAGCGCACGCATGCTATTCTCCGCCTTTGGAATGCAGAGGTAAAATGCCAGAACGCAGCACTTTCTCGTACAGAAAGTTCGACTGTTTATCGTTAACCCGGGATCTTTTGCCATTCAAGATTATAATGTTCTGCTCACTGAAACTTTTGAATGTACTCAAGATCGTCTGACCACTAAATACTTGGGCGAAAGTTTTTTGTAAAAGTTCATCTAGCCATATCTTCTGTTTAAACTATTTACTTCCATGCAATTGACTCGGAAACTGTTCTTCCTTGTCTGGTGGTGTACAGGCTGCCGGGTTGTCCGCTGCTGGGGCGACACTAAAAGAATCTAAAAAAAAAATTGTATAGTATAATTTAATTTTTTAGTTTTGACTATACGAAAGGGCGATTATGCAGTTTGGGTCAAAAATTAAGGAATTAAGGTTGAAAAGGGGTTACTCAATTCAGGTGCTTGCGGATCTGGCAGGGGTATCCAAGCCTGCAATTCAGCAATATGAAGATGATACCATTACCCCGAGCAACATGGTACTGAAAAAAATTGCAGATGCGCTGGGGGTTGGGGTTTGGCATTTTTTTCCGGTGAAAAGAAAGAAAATCAGCCTGATTGATTTTAGGGACGGACATCGGCTGTTGGATGAACAGAAAGAGAAGGATGCAATCCTGGATATTGTCAGGGACGAGGCCCAGAAGTATATTGACCTGCTTTTTATTTTGCAGGAAAGGGTTGAATTTGAAAATCCCTTGACTGATATGGTCATCAGCACTTTTGCCGATGTAGAAAAGGCTGCCAAAAAATTCAGGAAGAAACTTAAGATAGGTGAAGCACCGATTGATGATGTTACCGGTATTCTGGAAGCGAATGGTTTTATTATTTTAACCGTAAACAGGCCGACACACTCTCCCGGGGTGTGTGGATTGATTGAGGATGATGGGAAAAGCTTTCCGGTAATCATATATAACGAGCATCAGGATAGGGAAGTGACCCGTAAGAGGTTTACCATCCTGCACGAACTTGCCCATCTGGTATTGATATTCATGGAATCGTTAAGTAAGGATATCCAAGAGCAGATGTGCCATTATTTTGCTTCCGCAATGCTGTTGCCAGAAGATGCACTAATATCGTTTGTCGGAAAGGGACGGACTTCGATATCGTTTCAGGAACTGGTGGAATTGAAGGAAACCTATGGGATTTCCATCCAGGCAATCATCTTTCGCGCCAAGAATATTGGAATGATCACCGACGAGACCAAACGTAAATGGCTGGATATTTATGAATCCTGGCAGCAGACAAAAAATTTTGGAGCCTACACCAAAAGCCAGGAAAAGCCCAAGCGCTTTGAAAGTTTGATAGCCCGCGCGATCGTAGAGCGCAGGATTACCAAAGAAAAAGCCATGGAGCTTACCGGAACGCCAATTGACATGATAGAAGACCGATACCTCAATAAATCTTTTGAATTCTAGGATGTTCGTCTTCTATAACATACAGCACTTTATCATGCTCAGCAAATTGCAGTTGTTGGAAGCTATTGTCGTACAGGAAGGTCCCATAGTGATTTCCGAACTCCGCCTGTCCTATTACTCTGGACCAAAACAATTTGAGGTAAGGGGACTTGCTCAAAAGGGACTTGTGAGATTTGACGATCACCCCGATGATCTCTATGAATTTATACAGACCTATAGTGGGGCTTTTCCCCATGCCGGAGATGGAGTGCTGATCCTGGTTCATCTGTGCCTCAGCAGTGGATGCACCTTGATCATAGAAGAAGATCAGGAGATGGTTGTGGACATGGCAAGTTTTTTTAACGTGCCGATCATGGCCGTGAAGGATTTTTATAAACAGAAGATAAAAAATCAACAATATCACCAATTCCTCATCGAACACTTTAACGGGTAATAGACATAGCATCGATAGATGGATCTTTGGAAAGATCTACTGGTTAGCATAGGTCAGCGGAACTCTTTATGGTTTCAGTGGGAGAAGGACAATTATTTAAATATACCTCATGAGGCTAACTAGTAACATTTTTCCATTGGAGATCCCATTTGAGGAATTCCAGGTGCAAAGGCTCCCATATTCGGCCGATAAGCTGAACGAGCTCAGAGATCAGTATAATTCACAGTATTCTTTTTTCAAGAAGGATGATCATATCTATATTTCCCCAGGTTCGACCGAACTGCCGATGTTGGGCGAACTGGTAACACTCAACGTAGATGAAGAACCTTACGTGGTCGGTTCGCTGATCAGACATATATTCTTTAGGGCGTTCAAAGATAAATTCCCCCAGGTAAAACCATCTTTCAATCCATTTACATTTCCGTCTTCCAAAGATGAACACAATTTGATTCTGGATGAGCTGCCTGATCCATTGAAAAAGACGATTACCTACAAAAAGCTGAACGAGATCGATATCAAGCGCGCCACAATCCAGGGAAGAAAAAAGTTTATGCTTGTAATTGGGAGCTCCTATAAATGGATGCTCCGTCAAAACTGTCAGAAACTGCAGGAAAATGGCTTTGATATTGCCACCTTGGAAGTGGCCAACCTGATTCGTTACCAGAGTAGCCAGGAAGTAGTGGCGCCAACATTCCAGGCACTGGGCAGGGTCAAGCAGGTGGATGGTACGAAGGCAATAGTAGAAACGAACAATGGCGACCTAAGTTTTCCCCTGGATGAGCTGTTCCTTAACAAGACCCATGAGAACATCCGTCTTTACCTTGAATTCGTTTTGGATAGCGCCAGGGCGGAAAACATTCTTTCCAGAGTGAAACAAAAGGAATTTATGAGGAATGACCCGACCATTCTTCATAAGGAGATTTTCCAATTGGCCAAACATCTTTCCCAATTGGAATTCAAAAACGGTGATGGTTTCTGCTTTACGCTGGGAAGCCAGGGCTCCACGGCCTTTCCTACCCTGAAGCTGGAAAGTCCCAAATATCTTTTCGATGTATCACTAAGCAAGACCAATGCTTCACCCTCCAAAGGATTGATGGAATATGGCCCCTATGACTTCGGGAAATTTTTTGAGGTCAGCCAGCCAAGAGTGCTAGTGGTATGCCATAAAAATTCCGTTGGTGCCTTTTCTCAGTTTCTAGGTAGGTTAAAAGAAGGATTTAGTGAAGCGCCAACATTTGCCAAAGGTTTTGTGGCCATGTATAGGCTGCATGATATGAACTTTCAGATCGTGGAAGTGGAAAGCTACAGGGCCGATGTATTTATGAACGCCATCAAAAAGGCTGTGGAGCAAAATGAAGGAGGATTTGATATCGCCATTATAGAAACCAGGGAAGAATTTAAAAGGCTATCCCCTCAGGAGGACCTTTACTGGATAAGTAAGGCCTATCTGCTTCAGCATGGCATAACCGCGCAGTATATCAAAGAGATTAATGCGCGCGAGCCCAAGTTCGTACTCGATTCATGCGCGCTACAGATGTATGCTAAATTGGGTGGCACCCCCTGGGTGCTGCCATCAAGTCCCAATATCGCCCACGAGCTTATTGTTGGCGTAGGGAGCTCACTGGTCAGGAATAATCTATATGCCGGTGCCCAACAGCATAAGCTGGTCGGCATTACGACCTTTTTCAATGCTGATGGTAAATACATCTTCAGCTCTCGATCAAAGGAGGTAGCCTATCAGGATTATTTCGATGAATTATTATCAAGTCTGAAGGGTTCTATTAATACCATATCCAAAGAGCAGGGATGGGATGACGGGGCGATTGTACGGATCATCTTCCATGTGTTCAAGCCTATGAAGAACTTGGAGGTGGAGGTAGTTGCTCAGTTGATCGAACTGTATCCGCAATTTGATATTAAGTTCTCTTTTGTTTCTTTTGGAGAAAACCATCCCTATCTCATATTCGATCTCGACCAGCAAGGTGTAGCTTCCAGGTTTATTTCTACTGTAAAGGGAAAACTAACGCCAGAGCGTGGAACCAACCTGATGTTGGAGCCCGGTGTGTGTCTACTTCAATTGAAAGGTCCGTTGGACGTAAAATCTGGCAAGCAGGGCTTTACCGGGCCATTAGTGATTAGGATCCACCCCAAATCGACATTTACCGACCCTACCTACATTGTACAGCAGGTTTATCGCCTGACAAACATTTCTTTCCGGACATTTAAGCCTTCCCAGCTGCCTGTATCATTGATGTATGCCACTTTTATTACCGATCAGCTGAACAAGCTTAGTGCTGTTCCAGGATGGGATCCCTTATTCGTTAAACCTTTAAGGAATAAAAAATGGTTTCTATAGAACAAAATGACTTAATCCAGAGACTTGCTCAGTCGCCATTGCAGCCTTTGATCAGTGAGTTGACCTCTCCACAGATTGGCAACTATGCGCAGGATACCGCCAATGCCACCAACCTGGCTCTGAACTTACTGATCGCAGTGAGGCAAAATGACAAGGTGCAGGCAGAAAAATTTCTTGCCGTTTTTGCAAAGAGACAGCCGACCGCAGATAGCCATTGGATTTATGATAATTATGTGCTCTTTGCTATCGTCTGTGCAGTTACCAAATTTAGCTTGGATAGTACTTGGATCTCCTCAGTGATCCACTTGTCCTTGTCCAGGGCAACTCAGATGGACAAAGATATCAGGGAGACCTTACGGAACATCTTGGCGGGGAATTTTAGTGCAAAGAACGATTATCATCAGATATCAATGGTCTATCAATTCCTTGCAAAGGATGAACATTTCCAGGATGAACAGGTGAATAAGACCTTTAGTGCGCTCTGGATGAAGTCTTTTCCATTTTATAATGATGATTTTCTGGATTTGCTTTCCCTGAAAGCTATTGAGGTAGCCGTCGTTAAGAAGAGTTTTTTGACCTCTCAACAACGACACGATCTAACGATTTTCCTTCCCGCATTCGACCGTCGGGCAAACCTCTTGGCCAAAGGCTTCACTTGGCTGATACTCTTGCTATTGATCGTCGCCGTTTTCTATGGCTTGGTAAAGCTGAACGGCGTGGAGGAGAAATTTCCCAATCTTGTGAGGCCAATATTGTTCTTGATCGGTGTGTCCGGTGTAGGGGTGTTCGGAATTCTGGGATGGCGGAAAACGATAGTGAAATGGGTAAGAAATGCGATCGATGCATTCTTCCAGTTCAAAAAGATGAAGGATTAATCTAAAGAGATGAGATAGTGGCTAAGAAGAAAAATGTAAAGATTTCAATAGATGGCTATCAGGTGGAGACCCGACCGGATGTAGTCCTCAAGGAAAAGATTCGGCTGTGGGTGCAATCTGGTGGCCGCTGCGCCATCTGTAACAAATATTTGCTGGACCTGGAGTATAACGTCTCCATTGGGGAAATGGCGCACATCGCCGGCTGGAAGAAAGATGAAGCTTCTCCAAGGGGATTGTCAGATGTACCGATGGACATCAGAAATACTGCGGACAACCTGATTTTGCTATGCGCCGAACACCATAAGATTGTTGATACCAAAGAGCTGATCGAGGAATTCTCCCTGCAGAGGTTGATGAAACATAAAGCTGATCATGAAAAAAGAATTCTTCATCTCACTGGCCTACAGATGGATGCGCAGAGCGTCGTCGTCAGAATGCTTGGCGGCATTAGGGGCGTACCTGTAGAAGTGAGCAATGAGAATGTCCGGAATGTGGTTTTCAATAGCGAGAATAAATTCGCCATGTTCCTGGATAGCTACGACAGGCAGGGAATAGAGATCGATTTGACCAGCCTTGCCGACCCCGAAGAACAATGGGAAAGCTATTGGCTTGCCGGTAAGGGCATCATCGATAAAAGTTTGTTGCGCCTGCGCGATGGGATATCGATGGGAAACGTCCGTCACCTATCCGTATTCGCCTTTAGCCGGATTCCCTTGCTGGCCTACCTGGGCTATGAACTTGGTGATAAAGTGCCCACTTCGTTCTATCAAAAGCATAGGGACCAGGAGGAAACGTGGCTTTGGTCCAGTACGGAAAAAATAGAAATGTTTGAAGTTCTCAACCTGCAGGAAGATCCTTCCTGTGAGGTATTGCTGCTTTTATGTATTAGTGGCACGATCGACCTTGCTTCGCTCCCCAGTGAGATGGTCCAGGGACGGAACATTTACGTAATTAGGCCCATAGATACCGTGCCCCATAGAAATATATTCAGGAATAAACAGAGCTATGATCAGTTCTGTAACACCTATCATGAGTTCTTAAGCAGATTGGAGGTCAATCACAGTGCATGTCGTACGATCCATCTCCTGCCTGCCATTCCCATTACGGCAGCAATTGCCTGCGGTCGAGGCATCATGCGTGATGCACACCCCGAACTGGCCATATATGATCGCTGTAGGGATAGTTATAGACATGCCTTAACCATTAACGCCAAATGAAATGAAATTAATCAGCTATTTTAAAGAGTTCCTGGAAAACGAGGTTAACCTCAATCCTGCACGTATCACCCTATTGGATGATCGTACCGAAGCGATCACCAACTTTCTAAAGGAAACCCAAACATTTAAGGAAATCTATAGGGACGTCATTCCCCAAGGATCTTATGCCCATAAGACGATTATCAAACCTGTGCAGGTCAATGACGAATTTGATGCCGATATCCTCCTATATATCGATGAAGTGCAGGACTGGGAAGCGAAGGATTATGTACAGAAGGTCTATGAAGAATTCAGGGAAAGTAAGACCTACAAAGAAATGGTTAGTAGAAAGACGCGATGTGTAACTGTCACCTACGCAAACGATTTTCATATCGATGTGGTTCCTTTCTTGGATCGCCACGACAAAAGGTATGTGACCAATAGGCATGATAATACTTTTGAATTGACGGATCCGGAAAAATATAACGAGTGGCTGGATGAAAGGAATAGAATCACCAAGCACCATTTTGTAAAGGTGATCAGGTTGCTGAAATATCTTCGCGATTATAAACAGACGTTCTCCATCAAATCTATCATTTTAAATACCCTGGTCGGGGATCAGGTCAATGATGCCGCACTACTGGAAAACAAGGATTGCTACAATGATGTGCCAACTACCCTGTACACGGTGATGAAGAAATTGAAGGCCTACGTTAAAGCAAATATTGTTCTTCCCACCATTAGTGATCCCGGACAGACTGGAGAGAATTTTAGTGATAGATGGGACCAAAGTGGTTGGGAGGGGTTCAGGTCCAAGATGATCTTCTATGCGGATAAAGTGATCGAAGCCTACGAAGAGGAAAATCTGGAGAAAAGCTTGGGGAAATGGCAAGAGATTTTTGGAGAAGGGTTTAAGAAGCCTGAAACCAAGACAGCTACTGAAAATCGGGGGCTGGTCGCATACAATAACACAGAGCAAAAAATTGACGTCCATCTCGGCATACCCCTTCAGCTAAATCCCAATTACAAAATCAAGGTAAAAGGGACGGTGCAGCCAAAAGCTGGTGGCTATAGGGCATTTGAGCTGGCTTCAAAGGGGAACAAAGTAGAAAGAGGCCGTTGGATCAATTTCAACCTTACCGCTACCGATATCCAGTCTCCTTACACGATTTATTGGAAAGTCTTGAACAGGGGAGAGTTTGCCCAAGCTGAGAATCATATCCGTGGCCAGATTTTTCAAGGGGACAGTTCTCGAATGGAATACACGAAATTTAAAGGGAACCATTATGTGGAATGCTATGTAGTCAAGGACGGAAAATGTGTTGCCCTAGATAGACAGTCCGTTATCATTTATTAATTTTTTCCAGGTTGTGAGATTAAGGTGGACAAATAGACCCCGGTCGGCGGATTTTGCAGTTCTATTTGTGAGCGCTTGACGCAAGAATCAGAAAAGATCGATTAATGGATAGCCATAGCCCGTAGAATGATTATTTCCTTTCGTCCGTCCAATTAAATATAGCACTTTGTCAACGTCATCCATGAACCATACCTATTCCTTTATCGAAGATGCAAACTTTGAATTTTTTTTCAATAACGTACGCTGCCTGGCATGAGCTTGATATCTCTAATCATAGATAATGGCTATCCGATGATAGTGGGAGACAGAGCTATCTCCGATCAAGGTAAGTTGTCCACGATCGTACTTCCCTCCACCAATCGATTGACCGTCACCCCGACTCCGGTAGTCGAGTTCAACATCAAAACAATTATTGTTCAGGATATACTATGTGTGGGCTTTGCAGGAGATGTACCCATTATCGAAGCGCTCGTGGTTGAAATCAGGGATTTCTTTTTGCACCGAAAGGTTACCCTTGCGTCGCTTGCGGAATTATTTCATTCGCTGCAGTCGGCCACCCGATGTGCCGCCATCTTTGTCCTGCCCGTGATGGGGGAAGACCGTTTTGTGGTACTGCGCCTAGGTGAATGGTCGATCGCCGAAAGTGGTGAAGTAATGTTGGTGTCCGCAGGGAGTGGAGCGAAAGATTGGGGAACCAATTTTTTGCAGACATATCCTTATTTGACAGAGAAAGAATTCACCCCTTTATTTTATAGACAACGGGTCTTGAATACCTGCATGAAGTTCATGCTCAACGAACGGGTGACTGCCCAAACATTGCTGGATGGTTGGGGTGGGGGCTTTGATCTTGTGTATTTCCAGGATGGAAAATTCAAAAGGTTGAATAACCTAGCCTACGTTTTTTATGTGATCGATATGGCTAAAAGTAATCCTAACCCAGTTCCAATTTCTATTGTTCATCAGCAATATGTCAACGGTAAGGTATTAGTAACCCATTTTGAATCTGAAGGTTTGGAAACGTACAACTTTGCTGAATTCGGTGACAGAATGCCTTGTGAAGGCGGAAGCAGAGAATGCGTAGCTGCTGAGGTTATTTCCTGTGTGCATATTTTCAATGGAAGGACACATCTGTCAGACTTGGGTGTGCTCTTTTGGGACGAAAACCCAGATGCGCCTCCTGCACTCTCCACAGCAATAAAAGATGGTCAGTTCGGTATTCAGTTTAGGGAACTCTATCGAGACAAAATTAAAGAGGCGATAGACAGTTTTTTGGGTTGAGCAACCGATACCATTGTGTTGGTGCTGTGACAAATTCGTAGTCACCAAACACCCTCCAATCGGGGAAAGGCAAGTCATTGAACTAAAATAAGGCAGTATCTAAATAGGGTGACGACAATAACAAAATGGTCCGAAACCTCACGAAGGTCGAACCATCCTGTATAAAAACTATAAAGTTTAAATGTGCTGATTTTTAATCAATTAGCGAAGCAAGCCTTTCTAAATCTCCCAGAAATCTTTCGTGAAATAGTGCCGTCACCTCCACTTTTTAGGACAAATCAACTTTAGTGTTGTTTTGTCCTTTTTTATTTTGATCTAATTCATTGGTTATTAGGTATACTTAGTGAAAGATGTGTTGTATCTTGTAGCTAATCTTAAGTAAATGATTGCGGAGCATCTCCGGGCATTTGTTTATACCGTTAGAAAGAATAATTAATTTGGAATTTATTTTGTTGAAATTTAGATAATGGAAGTGAAAAATAAGCTGTCATTAATGGTTTTGATGTTCCTGAAAGTGTTTTTGGCACAGGCGCAGACTGAAGTTAAGAACACACATCCGAAAGTGCGATTGAGTATTACCAACGCCGCGGGAAGTAAGGTCAATCTTTTACAGATTGTTAATGAAAAAACGAGAATAGTGGATTCTGTTGTAATAAACAGTAATGACACAACTGTCACATTGAACGGTGCGAGTGTTAAAGAGGAACTTCAGGCTCAATTAATTATACGTGATAAGAATAAAAGAATGTTTGTTCTGTATCCAGTTCTCGACAATAATCGTACTCCAGAAATATATATTGATTTAAAACAAGCGTTCAATGATGAAAAAGCTTATCTCGACAAATTTCGATTTGAGAATTCCCCTTCTAGTGTTGATTGGAATACGCTATTTTATTTTCCAGCAGATTGGGCAAGAGCCAAATCAAAACTGGAAAAACAGTTTAAAAATTCCATGACTGTTGGCGCTCGAAAGGAGATTGATTCCCTAGCAAGTTTAATCAAGGACTATACCGTAGCAATGTTAAGAAAGACAGAAAGCGTAGCAACAGTTTATTCTGGTTTAAATTGGCTTAAATTTGGATTCAGCGATGATAATTTTGATGAATTACTCGACGAGTTGGAAAGGAAGTTTTCAAGTTCTGAAATAGTGAAGAACAAGTTGAAATGGTTTAGACTCACTAAAAAATACGTCCCGCCAACTGGAGAAATTTTGAATAATGGTATAGCATCCATAGATTTTACTTTTAATACCATTGAGGGAGGGGTTCAAAAGTTGTCAGCATATAAAGGAAACTACGTAATGCTAGATTTTTGGGCGAGTTGGTGCAAACCTTGTAGGGATGAATCTCCTTTCTTAAAAAGAGCATATCAAAAATATCGGGACAAAGGTTTTAAAATTATTCAGGTATCTATTGATAATGCTATTGATGAAAAAAAATGGAAAGCGGCTATCCAGGAAGATGGAACAAACCTATTTATTCATACTCGCAAAGAAAAAAATGACCCTTTAATTAAAGCGTATAAGGTAGCAGCGATTCCGGTAAGCTATTTGATCGATCCAAACGGGAAAATTATAGCAAGTAATCTAAGGGGAAATGATCTTGAAGCCAAGCTTGCGGAAATCTATCGATAACAAGCTGGTTTAAAGCGGGCTTAGCGTAATATATAGGTATGTAGTTTTGATAACAATTCAATAAAGACCACATCAACAGACTAACTGTCGATAAGCTTTTCTATCTAAAGAATTCCTAGCTAATACCGGCATATTTACTAAATTTATGTTTTGAAATCATAGCTCATAAACTAATATCACTTAAGTTCCAGATGAAAATAAAAACGACACGTATTTTTCTAGCGCTATCTACAATTTTAACAGCATCACTGTGTCAGCTGAATGCACAAACGGTTACGGTTGATAACTACTACAACCACGAGACGAAGAAGGCTGCCGATGGTAAAATGACAGACTTTCACTATTTGTGGAATGATACCGAGTCTACAGGTTTTTCCATTTTCGGAGCTGCATTCAAAAAAAACGGAGCGAAAAATTTGACCGTGCTTACAGAAGCTCCAACTGCGGAGAACTTAAAAAATACTGATGTTTTTATCATCGTAGATCCTGATCATGTGGGTGATAATCCAACACCTAATTACATGAATGACAAAGATGCTACGGCTATTGCCCAATGGGTAAAAAATGGCGGTGTATTATTGTTAATGACTAATGATAAGGAAAATGCTGATTTGACGCATTTCAATGTGTTGCCGTCTAAATTTGGCTTTACGTTCAACATGGATTTGATTTTATTTGTAAAAGACGATGCGCACTTTGATGACGGAGGCCTTTCTACCAAAGGAAATCCTGTGTTCAAATCCGCTAGTCATATTTTCATTAAAAATGCCTGCTCAATCAATATAATCGATAAAAATGTACAACCTGTTTTAAAAACAAACGATGGTAAAGTGGCCATGGTGAGTGTCAAATATGGTAAAGGAATGGTGTTAGCGGTGGGCGATCCTTGGTTGTACAATGAATATACTAACGGTAGGTTGCCAGTAAAGTTTGAAAATGATAAAGCCGCCGATGACATTGCGGCGTGGCTATTGAGCAAAGCCAAAAAGAAATAATCGCTGATGAAAAGCCTGTCAATTTTCGGGATTTGCTTAGGTGCTTTTTGCTGGTTATCATGTTCCAATCCTAGTCAACAACAAACAACATCCAACCATCAAATTAAAACGAAGGATGGTATGGTTTGGATACCCGCAGGGGAGTTTACCATGGGTTCGTCTGATGAAAGCTTTGGCGATGCGCAACCATTGCATAAGGTGAGTTTGAAGGGCTTTTGGATGGACGAACACGAAGTAACTAATTCGGAATTTGCTGCCTTTGTAAAAGCTACTGGTTATCAAACTGTGGCAGAGAAAGCCTTAGATCCAAAGGATTTCCCTAATGTTCCCGTAGAAGATTTGGTGCCAGGTTCAGCAGTTTTTAGTCCGCCAAATTATGCTGTAGATTTAACCAACCCATTAATGTGGTGGAAATATGTGAAAGGGGCTTATTGGAGACATCCCTTTGGTGATCAACGCACAGCCATTGATGACGAGCCGGTGGTGCAAGTGAGTTATACGGATGCCTTAGCTTATGCCAAATGGGCGGGTAAACGATTACCAACCGAGGCTGAATGGGAGTACGCAGCAAGAGGAGGGAAGGAACAGCAGCCTTTTTATTGGGGCAATGAACTAAAGCCCGATGGCAAATGGCAAGCGAACATATTTCAAGGCCAGTTTCCAAATGCTGATAGTAAGGAGGATGGTTATATTGGTGTAGCGAAGGTGAAATCTTACGCCGCAAATGCGTTTGGCTTATATGATATGGAAGGCAATGTTTGGGAATGGTGCAATGACTTTTATAGGCCAGATTACTACCAAAACAGTCCGCAACAAAGTCCGCAGGGACCAGCTGACAGTTACGATCCACAGGAACCGGGTTTGGTAAAGCGAGTACAGCGGGGCGGCTCTTTTTTATGTAGCGATGAGTATTGCAACCGTTACAGAGCTGGCTCAAGGGGAAAAGGAGAGGTCAACAGCGCATCCAATAATTTAGGGTTTAGATGCGTAAAAGATTAGAATGCCTAAATGCAATCCGATTTTATATGACGTTGTTCCTTATTCTCTATAGCAACTACAGGTATTTTGTAAGTTACTAAGGCTTGACCTTCATCGGTAAATAATGATAAGCGTAAAATTGCTTTTTAAAGCATTTATAAGATTTTATCGCTCCAAACACGTGCATCATTTTAATATAATACCAAGCCAAATCAATTTGATGCGGTTTAAATCCACTGCGGGCACTTTTAGGATATAGGTGATGATTGTTATGCCATTCGCCAGCTACAAAGCCTGGCCAAAGTTGGTTAATCGAATTGTCTTTCCAGTTATAATCTGTCCCAGCTTTCTTTTTATCTTCTCCTTTGCCATGGCCTTCGTAATTAAAAGTACGTACGCCAACACCCCAAAAACCGGCAGCGCCAAATAGCGTACAGGCCAAAGCATGGCCACCAATTAGATAAAAAGCAGTGTACCAAAATGCCCAGTTGAACAACCATGATGCGACTGCGTTCCACGGATTAACATAAGAGCCCCATTTTAAATATTGTGCATACGTGTTGGAAGCAACACCGGTGTGTTCCATCAATTGTTGTACGCGTTTAAACTCTGCTTCGCTTAAATCTTTAGCGATAGGCTGATGATTTACATCCGCCAGAAAACAGTAAAGAAAACCACCTTGCGCATTATAAGGATCGCCTGGCTTATCTGAAAGGGAATGATGAACATGGTGCGAAACCACATAAATTTCTTCTGGAATAACATTAATGGTAAGGTTTTGCGTAATAAATCGCCAAAATTTATTTCTAAACGTATAAGCGCCATGTGTGCAATAACGATGGTGCCAAATGGTACCGTGTGTACCCATCACAATCATACTGTAAATGAATGCAGCCAATACTGTCCACCATTCCAAATAGTATGTCAGAAAAATAAAGAAAAACGGGATTAAGCAAAGTATTTTGAGCCAACTGAAAAAAGGCAACCAATTTCTTCTATCGCGAAAAATGTTAAGGCGTGTAAAAAACTCTTTAAATAACTGAGAAGGACTTGGTTTAATTAAATCTCCATCTTGGTTTTTCCAGCCGTAGGTAGGTGGCTGCAGAACTCTCTCAAAGAAATGCATAGTGGTTTTAGTTTGTTGCTGTTCTCTTCTTAAGAGAATTTGGTTGTAAGATATGATTATTTTGTCAATAAATAATCATTTTTAAAAAGATGAAATTGAGCGGTTGTTAATGTGAGAAAATAAAAAAAGGATGCACAATTTGTACATCCTTTCATTTATAAAAAAAATCTAAATGCCTTTAGGGCCTTAAATTGTTCGCTTTCAGCTTAAATTAGTATCTGTAGGCTTCTGGTTTAAACGGACCTTCAACAGCTACACCAATGTATTCTGCTTGGTGAGGATCCAAAACATCCAACTCAACACCAATTTTTTCTAAGTGTAAACGAGCCACTTTTTCGTCCAAGTGTTTAGGTAAAACGTAAACCTTGTTTTCGTAAGCAGCAGCGTTAGTCCAAAGCTCTAATTGTGCCAAAGTTTGGTTAGTAAACGAGTTACTCATTACAAAACTTGGGTGACCAGTTGCACAACCTAAGTTAACTAAACGACCTTCCGCTAAAACGATAACATCTTTACCATCGATCGTATATTTATCAACTTGTGGTTTAATCTCCACTTTAGTGTGACCATAATTTTGGTTCAACCAAGCCATATCAATTTCATTGTCGAAGTGACCGATGTTACAAACGATAGCTTTGTCTTTCATGCTTTTAAAGTGCTCGCCACGAACGATGTCGCAGTTACCTGTAGTAGTTACTACGATATCAGCTTCCTTAACCGCATTAGCGAATTTTTTCACTTCGTAACCTTCCATTGCAGCTTGTAAAGCACAAATTGGATCGATTTCAGTTACAATTACACGTACACCTTGTGAACTTAATGAAGCAGCAGAACCTTTACCCACATCACCATAACCAGCAACAACAGCTACTTTACCAGCCATCATTACGTCTGTAGCACGACGGATCGCATCTACTAATGATTCGCGGCAACCGTATTTATTATCAAATTTAGATTTAGTAACCGAGTCGTTAACGTTAATTGCAGGTAAGTGCAATGTGCCGTTTTTCATACGCTCATACAAACGGTGTACACCTGTGGTGGTTTCTTCAGATAAACCTCTGATTCCAGCAATTAACTCAGGATATTTATCAAATACCATGTTAGTTAAATCGCCGCCATCGTCTAAAATCATGTTCAATGGTTGTTGGTCAGGGCCAAAATGTAAAGTTTGCTCAATGCACCAATCAAATTCTTCTTCGTTTAAGCCTTTCCAAGCATAAACCTGAATGCCAGCAGCAGCAATAGCAGCAGCAGCGTGATCTTGAGTAGAAAAGATGTTGCATGATGACCAAGTAACCTCAGCACCAAGCTCTACCAATGTTTCGATTAAAACTGCAGTTTGGATAGTCATGTGCAAACATCCTGCAATTCTAGCTCCTTTTAGGGGTTTTGTTGGACCAAATTCTTTTCTTAATGACATTAAGCCCGGCATTTCAGCCTCTGCTAATTCGATCTCTTTGCGGCCCCATTCCGCCAGTGAAATGTCCTTAACTTTGTAAGGTACGTAAGTTGTCTCTACTGATGACATATTGTTTTTGTTTTAAATTTATACTGCAAAGTTACGTGATGCCTTTATCAATAACAATTTAATATATTTTGCTTTACAAATTTATGATGGTTTTTGCTAATATGTTGATGTATAGATCGCTAATGAATTAGGTGATTTATTGAGTTTATCTATGAATCGGCCCTCTTATTTACTAGACATAAAAATAGAAATATGCTTTTGTATGTCATTTCGGTAGTAACGGCGGCTGTGCGAATAACTGTCTTAAGAATTACCATTAAAGTTAACGCCATCAAAAATCGTCTATGATAAAAAAGCTCTTGCAACCTTTTTTGAAACGGTGTCGTCTTGCAAGTATGAAAAATGCGATTCTTCAACTTAAATGCCTAATTTTTACTACTAATTTGTTAATCTCTGTTTTTAACGTAAACGCTCAAAAACTCATAAGTGGCGTAGTTAAAGATACTCAACAGCGTCCCGTTTCCTATTGCTCTATCGGAATTAGAAATAAAAACGTAGCTACCGTAGCCGACGAAAATGGTCGTTTCAAACTTTCTATTCCCGACAGTGTGAGTGGCCATAATTTAATTTTCAGTGCGGTAGGGTTTGTAGATAAGCAACTATCTCCCAAAGAAATAAGTATGCTTAAAGACGGTGAGGCTATAACGCTTAAAGAGAAGATTTTTGAGATCCCCGAATTGGTTATAAAAGGCACTAAGCTTAAGGATAAAACAGTGGGACAGCAATCTCGTCCTATGATTACTTTTTCAAAAATGTTCGATCAGAATGTCCCGAGCGTAGAACAGGGTAATATCTTTGAAATTTACGATCAAAGCGTGCTGAAGGCCTATAATTTCTATATTATACCCAGTTCTAAATTTACTGCTATCACCTTAAAGTTAAATTTGTATGCCGTAAAAAATAATCTGCCAGATACTAGTTTACTCCGTCAAAACATTACGTATCGGGCTACTACTACAGGCTGGCAACACATTGATCTTTCACCTTATCTGTTGAGCTTTAATGGACTGACTAAAGTAGCAGTAACGTTACAATTAGTAGCACATCAGGTTGATAGTGCCAACAATTTTATATTCGGTATCTCTGCTAAAAAGACCTTGTCGAAAGATTTGCTATTCCGTTACCAAAGCCAGGGAACTTGGGAGAGCTACGCGGGAACTTTTATCGCTAACCTAGAATTAAAGTATAGTAAGGATGGTAAAAAGCCGAAAACTCCTACGGAAAAAGAAACTGAAAATACACCTGAAATGAAAATGTTAGTCGATTTTTATCAGCATAGGGAAGCTGCAGCAAAAAGTGGCTATGGACGGAATAAAAAGGGTAAATTCATCGATGTAGGAAATGCAAAGATTTATACTGAGGAGTATGGTGAGGGCGAGCCGCTACTTTTGCTTCATGGTAATAATGGTAGCATCGCTGATTTTTATCTGCAGATTCCGAGTTTAGCCAAACATTTCAAGGTGATTGCAATAGATACAAGGGGGCAGGGAAGGAGTACTGACCTTTCTACTGATCCATACAGTTACGATGAATTTGCTAAAGACTTATACCGAGTTACTGCTGAACTTGGACTTAAAAAGGTAAACATTATAGGTTGGAGCGATGGTGGAAATACCGCTTTGAGCTTTAATCTGATGTATCCAGAGATGGTGAAAAAAGTAGTAACCATTGGTGCAAATCTCAATCCTTCTGGAGTAAAGGATAGTTTGATTGCTGTGTTTAAAAAGCAACTGGAAACGGATAGCCAGAAAAATAGTAGACTAATTAGGTTAATGCTGGAACACCCTAATATCAAAGCGGCGCAATTAAAACTGATCCAAAATCCGGTGTTGGTTATTGCTGGTAGCGATGATGTGATTAAGCCTGAGCATACACGATTTATCGCAGAACAAATTAGTGGTGCGAAACTTGAAATCATTCCTAATGCCACGCACTATGTTCCTTTCGAGCAATCTCGTCAACTTAATCAAACCATCGTTGATTTTCTAAAGGATGTGTCGGTAAAATAAGCTAACAGTTCCTATTAGCCAATCACAGGTTTAGCTTTATAGCTCTCTTATCCAAATATTCCTAAAGCTGATGGGTTCACTTGGGTCACCGTGATCCTGTAGTTTAATAGGGCAAGCACCATGAGCTTTTTTATAAGATGGGGCACCAATGTACTGCGTTGGGCCAGTAAGCACTGCATTGTTTTGTACTAAAACACCATTAAATAAAACGGTTACCCTTGCTGGAGTTTTAACAGATCCATCAGTATTGAAAGTAGGAGCAGTCCAAATTACATCGTAAGTTTGCCACTCTCCAGGTTTTTTATTGGCGTTAGCCAATGGCACAAACTGTTTGTAGATACTGCCCGCTTGTCCGTTAACATAAGTGTCGTTATTATAATTGTCTAGAATTTGAAGTTCGTAGCCATCATCTCCGCCGCCGGTTGAAGCCAAAAACAAGCCGCTATTACCTCTAGCTTGACCTTTTCCCGTAATGTTTGCTGGAATTTTCCACTCCAAATGCAGTTGGTAATTTAAAAAAGATTTTTTGGTTTCGATATTTCCAGTGCCTTTTTTAACAGTAAATGCGCCATTGGCAACTGTCCATTGTGCGGGTTTGGTTTTGTCCTTTACAGATACCCACTGATCTAAATTTTTCCCATCGAAAAGGATGATGGCGTCGGAAGGTGCATCAGAAAATGGTTTTGCTGTATTCACTTTTGGTGGCACGGGCTGATAAACTTCAGTGTCTTCAGGTTTTTGTGCCCAAGTTTGTAAAGTGATTAATGATAATGCGATTAAAAAGATTTTTTTCATACGTGTAAAATTTTAATGCTAAAGCTATTGATTTTTGATACAGTTTCAAAATCATCGCTCTTCGCCAATAAATTGACGTTTATATCATCACGATTGACAAGTATTTTATATTTTAGCCCTCATGAGAGGAATATTTACCGTAATGTTTTTATTGATATTCACGGAAGCCAGTGGAATGATCCATTGGTTGGAAAAGCACCTGCTCACCTGCCCGTTTAAAAGTTTGACGGGGTTGGATTGTCCTGGCTGTGGGTTTCAGCGTTCATTTATCGCTTTGCTTAAAGGTAACCTGGGGCAGTCATTAAAGTTTTATCCCGCTACCTTGCCGTTTATTGCTTTGTTGGTCTATATGTTGCTTCACCTAAAGTTCGACTTTAAAAATGGTGCATTTGTACTCAAACTAATGTACATTTTTGTTTCCTCAATTATCATAATTAATTATATTTATAAAGTTTATCACCTACAAATTATTTAAAATGTCAGAAGAACAAGAAGGCCAAGTGCCACAAAATCCAGATCAAGGACAGCCGTTTGCTAAGCAACCTTTTGAAGGTAATGCGTTTCCGCCAAAAGGAGGGAACTTTGGCTACGAAGGTATGCAATTGCCATTGCCTAATGCTACTGCAGTATTGGTGATGGGTATTTTATCCATAGTAACATGCTGTTGTTTCTATGGCATAATAAGTTTGATTTTAGGAATCATTGCCATAGTGTTAGGAAATAAAGATACAAGATTGTACCTAGCTAACGTAGGCATGTATACAGAAAGTTCTTACAAAAACTTAAGAGCAGGTAGGATTTGCGCCATTATTGGTTTGGTATTAAGTGCTATCACGCTAATTGCATGCGTTATCATCATTGTCACCTTTGGATTTGATGTTTTAAGAAATCAAGAGGCGATGAAGGACTTAATTATGGAAATGCAAAATCGCTAATTTAAGCCCATAGATATTGTTGGAAGCCTCGATTTTTTCGGGGCTTCTTTCACTTACACTGCTTTTAATGCTTTATCCTCGGCTTTGATCAGTTGTTTCATCTCTAATTTGCCATTGTACTGCGCTCCTAACTCAATCTCGAGTGTCTCCGTTTTGATATCACCATTTACCACGCCAGTTTTTTTTATTTCTAGCTGCATTGCCTGTACATTACCCGTTACCGTGCCGTAAATAATGGCCGATTTGGTTTTGATATTGCCAGTAATTATGCCTTTGTCGCCTAAAATCAGTCCGCCTTCCGTTGTTACATTACCGGTTACTTTTCCATCGATTCGGATAATGGAAGTACCATTGATTTCGCCAGTAATTTCATAGCCATAACCAATTAATGTAGATATTTCTTGCTGGTTGAGATTTAAAGATTTAGTTTCCTTTTTTTTAAACATGTTATTCTAGGCTTAAGTAAGTTTTTGGGTTGACAATTTTTCCGTTTCTATGTACTTCATAATGTAAATGTGGGCCGGTTGAACGCCCTGTAGAGCCAATATTGCCAATAATTTGACCGGCATTAACTTTCTGTCCTTCTCTCACCACAATTTTTGACAAATGTCCGTAATAGGTTTCAAAGCCATTGCCATGGTTAATGATGACACAGTTGCCGTAACCACCTCTTCTGCTCGCAAATTTTACGGTACCATTCGCGGTAGTTTTTACAATTTCGCCATAATTTCCTTTGATATCCAGGCCTTTGTGGCTTTCTATATTCTCACCAGTAAAAGGATTTTCTCTGTGCCCGTAAGTGGAACTGATGCGACCTTTATGAGGGTAACCCATTGGTGTAAAGCCAACTAGTCTAATCATCCGGTTCAAATATTCATCATAAAATGTACCTATTTCTTCGGTGCTTCCTAACTCATTATCTTCAGTGCCACCTTGGTTTGCGGGCATAGGTTTTAAGCCTCTAGCTTTCAGATATTTATTAATGGTTTTCAGTTTTTCATCAATAGCCAAGTAGTGCTTTTTAATAGCTGATGTGTCCATTTGGATCACCTCGTTCTGGTGTTTTTCAAGCAATAACGCAAGCTTTTGGTTAGATAATTGCATTTCAGCCTTAGCTTTTACCAAATGCATAATGATACCTATTAAGCCGCAAAGTGTTAAAAAAAGTGCGGTTACAAACTTTTTCCAATGCTTAACATAAAATGTTTTGACCTGAAACGGCTTGGCGTAATGTTGGTTTTTATCAAGGAAGACGATAGTTGTCTTATCCTTCTTCATAGACATAGGTTATATTTTTAGTTTGGTTGGTAAACAAATATATGATTTTCAGTAATATATAACGCATAGCGATAATATCATTGTATTGTTAAAACTGCTTATTAGAACGATGGAAAGTTGAAAAACTATACAAATTCATTATTTTTGTGCCTTGATTTTTAAAAAATAGATATGTATCCAGAATATTTAGTTGCGCCAATGCGTGCCGAGTTAACCAACGCTGGTTTTGAAGAATTGACAACAGCCGAAGAGGTTGATCAAGCAATCAAAAGCGAAGGAACCGTTTTTGTGGTAGTTAATTCTGTTTGCGGTTGCGCTGCTGCCAATGCTCGTCCAGCTGCAAAACTAGCGGCTGCTAACGCTAAACATCCAGATAAATTGGTAACTGTGTTTGCAGGCATGGAAAAAGATGCTGTTGACAGAGCAAGAGCATTTATGATGCCTTTCCCACCATCTTCGCCAGCTATGGCTTTGTTCAAAGATGGTAAATTGGTACACATGATTGAGCGTCACCAAATCGAAGGTCGTCCGGCACAAATGATTGCTGAAAACCTAGTTGGTGCTTTTGAGCAATATTGCTAGTAACTATTAAAAGCAAAAAAGGACAATGCCATACGCATTGTCCTTTTTTTATAATCTGCTTCCCGCTTTATAATACAATTCTGCCAAAGTTTTTTGGTAAGATGAAACCATTTCCTCCCTTTTAATTTTCATATCGATCAGTTTGGTTTCCCTAGCGTTGATTAAAAACAAGGTACTTTCCCCCAAGCTGAATTTAGAAGTTTCTCCTTTGAGCAATATTTCTTGATTTGCAATGCTTTTCACCTGCGTAGCCAACTGCTGGGTGTAGGCTGCTAAACTATTATAACTTGCCGTTACCGCATTTTTAATTTCTCGGTTAGATTGCTGCAAATCATAAGCTACTTCCAATTGTTTTAGCTTCACTTCTTTTAGCTTTCCTCGTTCTTTCCTTAAAAATAATGGAAATGCAAATTCGAAACCTACTTTGTAATTGCCCCAGTTAAAATCGTAGTAAGAAGGTACATCGCTATTGAACCAGCGCCTATTGGTAAGCAAAGAACCGCCAATGTTCAGTTTAGGTTTTAGCATTTCACTTCTATACTGTCTTTCTATCTCCAGTTGACTGCCTTTGGTACGCAATTTCACGATTTCAGGGTGTTGTTGTTCTGCGAAATTAAGTAGGGAATCAAGTACCAACTGATTTGGCTGCTCTACTACTTCAATTCGCTGAGGCGGCTTTGCTGTAGCGGGTAGCTCCAAAGGTTGTGCATTATCTCCCCATAAATGGTTAGATAGTGTTAACCGGGCATTTAACAGGTCAATTTTGGTTTTTTCGAATTGTATTTGGCGATCTTGTACCGTAATAGCAGCTTCTACAGAATCAATACTTGCCTTATCTCCCAAAGAAGTCTGCTGACTGATTGCCTTGAATCTTTTTTGGGCCAAATCTAAACCTTCGTTCACCAACTGAAATTGATGATAAGTAAAATACCAATTCCAATAATCTTTCGCAATATTGTACCAAACGGTGTTAATTTGTTTTACTCTTTCTGCCTCCGCATAATTTACCATTACTTTTGCTTGCCTCAGGGTATTTCTTCTTGAATCAATCAACAAGCCCTGACCTAAAGGAATACTGATGCCAACAGCGCCCAATCCAGCTGTTGAAGTTTGCGTTTCGGGGTTGGTAAATTCACCTACGTTTCTATCGTAACCTACTTTTAAATCGGCGCCGGCTAACCATAGTGGCACTTTTAGCTCACTAGTCCAGCGGTTATAATATTCATTTTCTCCAAACATTTTTCTGTCGAAACCCGCTTTTAAAGAAGGATCGAAAAAACCTAGTGATTGCATTACGTTGGCACGAGCAGTTTCGCTAAGTAGCGCCGCTTGTTTTACCACAGGGTGGTTACGGAAAACGATTTCCTGTAAATCTTTTAGTAAAAAAACATTGGCCGTATCTACTTTTGGCTGTGCATAACCAATTTGGAAACACAACAGCATCGTCATTATCCATGATAACCTCATAACTCTTCCGCTATTTCGCCTGTGTTGCATCACCTTTTGGTTCTTTTTCTAGACTAGGAGGGAAGCCATTCAGCTGTCGCCATATCTCGTACCAAACCGGCACTGAGTTTAAAATCACCCTTCCATATACACCCGAACCTTGCCTTAATTGTACTGGCCAAGGTTCATCAGCTTTTGGTACGGGTAATGTTTGGCGCACCAATACGCGGTAAGTTCCGTTGGGGCTTGCCATTTTATCGATAGAAAATACGCTTCCGGCAAAAGTACCTACCGCAACTGATGGCCATCCTGAAAACTGTACCGACGGCCAACCTTCAAATTGCAATCGGACACCGTTGTTGCCTTCAATTAATGGCACATCCATGGCGTTAACATAAATTTCCGCAGCTACCTGTGGATTTTTAGGCTGAAGTGTAGCTACTGATTCGCCATCTTTAATGGTTTCGCCAAGTCCGGCTTTTAAGGTTTTGATGATGTAACCATTTTGAGGCGCTCTAACCACATACAAACCACGCCTGAAATCGATATTGGCAATCTCATTGCGCAGTTTGGCAATATCGCCTTGTGCTGTTGCCTGTCCTGATAGGGCCGTTCCCATATCCGATTGTGCTTTTGCTACGCTTTCTTGGTACTTCACTCTGGTATTGTCCAAATCAATACGGGCGTTCAATAAAGCCTGTCTGGATGTATTTAACTTATTTTCTTGGGAGATTACCTTAGCGTTGTCGTTTTGTACGCTTAACCTTCTACTTTCGATATCTGTTAAAGAGAACAAGCCATCTTTGAAACCTTTCTCATAGCGCTCTAGCCTAGCCAAACTGATGGCGTACAATTGTTTTACGGCTACCAAGTCGGCACTATCTGTCTTCACCTGATTGATACTTTGTTTGACTTTATTTTCGGCAGCAACCAACTGCAGTTTTACCCCTCGGTTCAATGCTTCAATTTGTGCTTGCGTAGCACGCATTTTTTGTCTTGCAGCTTCTTCGCTGCCCTGTTTGGCTGACAATTGCTCCTGCAATCTAACAGGTAAATTAGGGTCAAAATACGACTGACTGATCTCAGAAATCGTTAAAATGGTATCTCCCTTTTTCACCTCTTGGCCTTCACTTACGTACCAACGTTCGATACGTCCACCAATTTGGTTTTGTATAGTTTGCGGTCTATCTTCGGGCGTTAGCGCCGTAACAGTACCACGTCCTGGGATGGTTTGTCGCCAAGGTAAAAACAAGATGATGACGAACAGCACACACATGAAAAGTATGATGCGTTGCAACAATAAAATTTTATCTATTCGCAGTAGGGAAGCTTGCGACTTTTCTGCCAAGTTCTCCCAATTTTTTTTATGATCTACTGGTGTATAGTTAGCCATGATTAGCCTCCTCTCCCTCGTTTAAATCTAAATCCGTTACTACAGCCAATTTCTCCGCAGCCGTTACCATGTCAAAAATGGTATTCATGCTGGTCATAATTTTCTCTACAGCATAACTAATTTGCACTACAATTACTTCAGCAGCAACAAATTGTCCGAAGGTCATTTGTCTTTCAATTACAAAATAGGAACCCATTAATAGCAAAGCGCCCATTAGTATGGTACGGATGATGATGGAACTGGCGAAAAACTTGCGTAAAATTCGAAAGTGGTTGGTACGTGATTTAAGGTAATTGGAAGTAATTTCATCTGTGATATCCATCGCTTCCTTCATCTTCGCCTCATTTCCACGATAGCTGTCCAGATTTCCTGCTACTTCTTCCAAATAGGCGACTACTTGATATTTATGGCTAGATTCCTTTAAGCTTGTTTTAACAGCTTCCTTGTAGTAAAGTGCTACTACAAAAGGTAAGGCTATCATAATAAAAATACCAAAAGCCATGTACACCGGATGGTAAAAAGAAAGCAAAATGGCGCTGAATACAATTAATACAGCCGCTGCAACTATTTCAACCACCAGCTTAGTTAAACCTTTTTGAATGGTAAGTATACCGAAAAAACGATTGACCAATTCGGGTGGATGTTCGCCCTCAAGTTCAGATTTTTTAATGCGTGGTAAACGATAAGCAAACTCTAAGGATGTGCGTGCAAATATTTTTTGCTCTACCAGTTCCACTAAAGTGAGCTGACCAATTAGAAGTAAGCCACCAATTAAAATACCTAAAAGTACCACCGCAATTAAAATATAGGTGGAGCTGTACATAGAACCGTTACTCAATAAGTTAAATATGGCTGTAGTACCAAGGGGTAGCGATAAGCCTAGCAAACCAATGAGTATGGCGTAAAATAAAATGTAGTTGATCGATGATCGCTCAAAATGCAATATCGCAACTAGGCGCTGCCAAGGCTTTAAAGCCGATTCGGCATATTTCTTTTTCATAAAAGATTATAAATAAAGTAGATATAATGGGAATGATATATTGTTGTAACGTTAATTATGTTACAAACTCAGGTGGTTGCGTAATAATGGGAATGAGCGGCTCGGAAATGATAGCAAGTAAATAAACGCTGTTGTGTGCCTCCCAAGTTGCTGGCTCCTTAGTAAAATAAGTATGGTTCTCTGGCCATTGAAAGTACCAAGCCTTGCGTACCATCCTCAATGATTTATTATCTTTTTTACCTTGATTTTCTTCTTCGTTTGGATGTTCATCGTCGGTATCTATAAAAACAACTGACCATTGTTTGCCTAAACAAACGCTAGTTTTTACCGCAAAGCTGAAAAACAGCAAGGCGCTAAAGAGGTAAATGGAAATCTTGTTTTTAAACAACGCAATCATGGTTTGCAAAGATAAATGCTGTTTGATGATTGCTAACAATCTTAAGGCCAATATGCTTTAACAAAAAATTGATTTTACAAAAACATGATTGAAGTATTAAAATAAGATTAGAAAGTGTAATAGTAATTTATAAAATCGTGTTTATCTTGATTAAATTAAATAGTAATTCCTGACAACAAGTCAGTGACAACTTCCATTTCCGTAAGCGTGTTGAAATAGTGCGGTGAAAACCTAATTGCCCAGTCTACATTTTTTTCGCCAAAATCTATTAATGCACCCGCTTTAAAACTTACAGAATAGTAAATGTTATTTTTGGATAGCATTTCTTGCAATGCCTGTAATGATACATTGCGATGGTGAAAAGTGACGATGCTTGCTAGATTATGGCCTTTATCGAGTATTTCTAAATTACTATTTTGCTGAAGCATGTTCCGCAATTGGGAGCTCAGATTTCTGTTGTATGCTTCTATATTGCCCATTCCAATGCTATTTGCGTAGCGTATCGCTTCAGTTAAACCGACAACGGACGCACATGATCTTTCCCAGATTTCAAAGCGCTTCGCATCATCGCCCAACTCATAGGTGTTTGGTGTTGTCCAACGGGCACCACTCATATCTAGTAACAATGGAGCTAAGCCTTTAGATAAGGCATTGTCAGAAACATAAAGAAATCCTGTGCCTCGTGGCCCTCTTAAAAATTTTCTGCCAGTAGCCGTTAGGAAGTCGCAGGAAATTTTTTGGGTGTCAACAAGCAATTGGCCAACAGACTGGCAAGCGTCAACTAAATACAGAATTCCATTTTGCTTACAGATTTTACCAATTTCTTCCACATTTTGGATTAAACCTGAATTCGAAGGAATATGTGTTACTGCCACTAATTTAGGCTGATGCTTTTTAATTAGTTGTAGGAAATGGTCTAAATCTAGGTCTTGATTAGCTAACTTTTTAATGCGATGAATTTTCAGATTTAACCTTTTTTGTAGTGATAAGAAAGCAATCTGATTGGAAATGTAATCGTCATCAGTAGTAATAATGCTATCGCCGGGTTTAAACGGAATGCTGGATAATGCCTTTGCATAAGCATCGGTGGCGTTGGTAGCAAAGGCTATATTTTGTGGCTTACAATTAATTAGCTTTGCGGTCTCAATGTAAAACTCGTTTAAAGCAGCAGCTTGTTGACTTGCTACATGATATCCTCCAAACTCTTCCTCTAATTTGAGGTATTCCATTTGTTTTTGGACAACGCTTTTTGGCATTAAAGATGCCCCAGCACTGTTTAAGAAAGTCTTGTCATGGCAACCTAAAGTGTCTTTTCTAATTTGGTTAATTTGCATAAAGTATGATTTACTTAAATGTACAATTTACTTAAGAATTTAGTGGGTTCAAAAGGTTATTAACGTCAAAAGCCTTTAGCTAACACTAAAGGCTTTTGTTTGTCGGGATGACTGGATTCGAACCAGCGACCACTAGCACCCCATGCTAGTACGCTACCGGACTGCGCTACATCCCGATAGTGCTAGGCACAAAATTTTAAGCTACTTTTTTCTTTTTGGTTTCGCTATAACCAGCAAAACCTAAGCAAAGCAATAATAATACGGTTCCAGCTAATGATATTTTCTCTCCTGTGTAATAAGATTTAGGCTCAAACTTAAATTCTATTTTGTGGTTACCAGCAGGAAGCTGGGCCGCACGTAAAATATAATCGGCACGGAAATAAGGTTTTTGCTCACCATCAATGTACATGTTCCAACCTTTATCGTAGTAAACTTCTGAGAATACAGCAACTACATCACGTGGTGCGCTATAGCTATATTCCATATGGTCAGGATGATATTTCTCTAGCTTAATAAATGCCGTAGGATCAGCACCTAAATTTTTATCGTTGATTAAAGATTTATAACGTTCGTCAACAATAGCTTCATTTTTAGGGTCAAAACTACTGATTGCGCTCATCTCTTCATCTGAATTTTTAACAAATTGTACACCTTTCACGATCCAAGCATTGCCCAAAGCTGTCGCATTTCTGCTCATTTTGTACGAGCCACTTTGAGGATCTTGAGTAATGAAATATCTGGTGTTTAGCATATCTAGTACATCTTGATTTACTGCTTTACTAAACTGATGTTGGATCAGCTCATCAAATCTTTTCAATTTTGCTGCGTGGTAACCACCTACAGTTTTGTGGAAGTTAGAAGTGCTTGCATCACTAAATGTGTTGATTGATTGATCGTAAACCCTAAAATAATCCTTGTCACCAGCAATGAAATTATCTACATCTCTAGGTTGGAAATAATTAGTTAAGGCAGATTTACTTTCGAAGTTTTTGTTGTTTAAATATTTACGGTCTACCTGCCACATGTCAAGCAATACGGCAAACGCTAATAAGCCAAATGCCAGTTGCGCATTTAACTTTTTAGTGATGAATGCCCAAACAATTGCATAACCAATCACGATAAATAGGAATGCTCTGAAAGCATCTGCACGGGCAATAGCAGCACGATCTTCTATTAAGGCATTGGTTAATTTTTGAGCAGCAGATGCATTATTTTGTAAAGCTTGCGTTAATGCCTGAACTATTTCAGCATGATTGCTCGTTTTAAAGCTGAAAAACAGCGTTGGTATTATGGCAACAATTAGCGCAAAGCCACCAGTAATGGCTGCAGAAATGGTCAGTTTTTTTACCAATTCTTTTTGCTCTAGCTTGCTCTCCTGAGCTTCCTTTAAAGCCAAGAACGCCAACAGAGGAACCATCAACCCAACTACAGCTAAAATAGATTCAACCGCCCTGAACTTGTTGTAAAGAGGGAAGTAATCGTAAAATAAATCAGATATTAATGGGAAGTTTTTACCGAACGAAAGCAACATGAATAGAACGGTAACCGCTAAAGTCCACCATTTTAAACGGCTTTTAACGATAAATAAGCCGAATATGTACAAGAAACAAACAATGGCTCCGAAATAATATCCACCAGATGTGCCTGGTTTCTCGCCCCAATATTCTTGCATGTTAAAGCTACCTGCCAATTGCTGAATTACCTGCGTAGTTTGTGCAGGGTCACCACCTGAGAAATTCTCGGATACTGCTTTATATAAATGGCTTTCTGGTTTTACCAATTCATCTATTCCGGTAGCACCACCATATAAATTTGGAATTAAAAAAGTGAATGATTCGCCAACGCCCTGACTCCAAGCGTAAGCATAATCTTTGCTCATTCCAGCTTTTTCTTTATTGCTGTTATCAGCAGTTAAGTTTGATTTGCCGCGGTTAGTTTCGCCTGCATATTCAGAGGTAGTCCATAACAAACTAGCATTAATAGTTACTGCCAACAATACGGCACCTGCTAAATAACCAATTGACTTTCCGAAGCCAGGTAAGGTTTTGTTTTTATACGCTTGATACAACTCTATCCCAACTAAAATTAACAAAGCAAGGAACAAGTAGTAGGTCATTTGAACGTGGTTAGCTCTAATTTCTAAAGCTAGGAAAAGTGCAGTTAAGCTTGCTCCAAGCAGATAACGACCTCTCAAGGTCATTAAAATACTGGCAATAATTGGTGCAAAAAAGCCAATAGCTAATGCTTTGTTGCTATGTCCTGTTGCAATTAATACAAAGTTATAGGTGGTAAATGCAAAGGCAATGGCTCCTGCGGCGGCCAACCAAGGGTTAACTTTTAGCGTAATAAATAGGAAATATGCGCCAACTAATAACAATAATACAGTACCTACAGGATTGGGTAAGGCTTTAGTTATTAAAGCAATTCCGTAAGTGGCGCCGTTGTAGGCGTACTCCACCCAAATTTGGTAAGCTGGCATACCGCCAAACATTTGGTTTGTCCAAAGAGGTCCTTTTCCATCCTTCTCCTTGTACTCCATGATCTCTTTTTGCATGGCTTTCGACTGTATCACATCACTTTGTGCAGGTGCTTTACCTTGCAAAACAGGACTGAAATAAACAAAACAGATAACAACAAAAGCTGCTAGAATGGCTAAATGGATGCCATTTTTATTGAACCAATTATTCATATGTGGTTAATGATATTTTTAATTGCCATTGGAATAGCCATGTTGCCATTATTTGTACTTTGGATACATGGATATTTTATGTTAAATTTTAACTCAGCCCAAAAATAGAAATTTGGCACAGATTAGAAAGAAAAAGTTTCTGAAGCCAAAGTTTATGCAGTTCTTTTTCATCTTAAGTTTTCGCATAAAAATGAGAACTTAAACCGATATAAGATTCCTTTTACTTTGAAACATTACGATTTCGAAGTAAATTCGGGATGAAAAGTTCATTCCAGCTTTACAACCTTATTGGACTTAGGTCCTTAAAAATCCTTGTTCAACAACTTTTCCAACTCGCCGAAAGAAACGTTCATACGTACGCGACCTTGTTTGGCGTAAGCAATTTCCCCAGTTTCTTCAGAGATGATTACTGCAACGGCATCTGTAGCTTCTGATACGCCAATGCCAGCTCGGTGTCGTAAACCAAATTGAGCCGGAAGTTTATTGTTATCAGTAAGTGGTAAGATACAGCTGGCACTTTTTATTTTATTTTCTGAGATCACTACTGCGCCATCGTGTAAAGGGCTGTGTTTTTGAAAGATACTTTCCAGTAATCGCTTTGAAATTTTACTGTCTATGACTTCGCAGCTGTTCGTGAAAAATTCATCATCGTAGTACTTAACAAAAACCATTAGGGCGCCAGTACGAGATTTTTTCATGCTTTTACAGGCATCAATAATTGGTTTAATACGTAAAAGATTGTCTTGCTCTGCAC
Source organism: Pedobacter sp. (assembly GCF_965249885.1). Taxonomy (GTDB): domain Bacteria; phylum Bacteroidota; class Bacteroidia; order Sphingobacteriales; family Sphingobacteriaceae; genus Pedobacter. Next base: position 3,145,956 of record NZ_OZ252254.1, read on the forward strand.
TTTTGTTCCCGAACAGATAGCCCCACCAAGCTTTATTCTTTTGTAGGAAGGTGGATTTCCCCAGATGTAATAAAAACCTTCTGATTTCGGGTTGGAAAATAATCACCAAAGCCAATATGCCAATGCTCATGAATTTGTTGATGATCGCTTCCAAAAGCTCCATGTGCAAGCCTTTAACAATATAGTACACCAACACGATGATGACCATGCCTAGCACTAAATTTACGGCAAGTGTATTACGAATTAAGCTATAAATGTAGTAGATGAGTATCGCTACTAAAGCGATGTCAATGGCATTTATCCAAGTAATGTTTAGAAAGTCAATCTTCATTGCTGTACAAGATAGTAATTTTTTTAGTTGTTAGGTATCAGGGATTAGGGATTAGGAGTTAGGGATAAGTTATTGTTGTTAGTAGGGGGTGGGTGAAATAAATAATAACCAATAAATCAATAATCAGTTAACCAATTAACCAAACTAAAAAACTAAAAAACCAAACAACCAAACAACCAAAAAACTAACCAACCAACCGACTAACCAGCTTTACACATTCAACCGCTTCCTTTACATCGTGGACACGTAAAATATTCGCTCCTTTGAGTAAGGCGGCAGTATTAAGTACAGTGGTTCCATTTAAAGCATCTTCAGTTTTGATATCGAGCGCCTTTGTGATCATCGATTTTCTAGAAACGCCAACCAGTATAGGCAGTTCAAAAAAACTGAGCAGTTGCAAATCTTTTAAAAGTTGGTAGTTGTGTTCCAAAGTTTTTGCGAAACCAAATCCGGGATCCAACACAATATCCTTCACCCCTAAGTTTTGTAAGGTGTTTATTTTTTCGCTAAAGTAGGCGAAAACCTCTTTGCTCACATTTTCATAAGTTGGATTTTGTTGCATGGTTTGCGGCGTGCCTTGCATGTGCATCATGATGTATGGAACCTGCAGCTTAGCTACCGTTTCGAACATTTTTTCATCTAAATTTCCAGCTGCAATGTCGTTAACGATATGCGCACCCGCTTTGATGCCTTCCTCTGCTACTTTTGCCCTAAATGTGTCTACTGAAATTATTGCTTCAGGAAAGGTGTTGCTAATGGCGCTAACTACAGGAATTAATCGTTCTATTTCTTCGTTTTCATTAACATCGGTAGCGCTAGGGCGAGAAGAATAGGCGCCAACATCAATAAATTTAGCGCCTTGTTTTAAGAAGATTTCTGTCTTGTGTAATGCCTGTTCAATGCTTTGGGCACGACTAGCACCGTAGAACGAGTCAGGGGTGATATTAAGTATAGCCATTACTGCAGGCTCACTGAGATCAATCAATTTGCCTTTGCAGTTTAGCGTATGTTTTCGGTTTAAAAATGTATCTTTAGCCATCAGTTTATATCAAACAAAAATAGCCTATTATTGGCTAAACATTAAATATTTTAATTGTTTTGGCAGCAAATACATCTTTAGAATACGATCAGGTCATAGCGGTTTGCAAATCGCTTTTTATAAAGAAAACAAAAGATTACGGTACGGCTTGGCGTATTTTACGTCCCTCATCTATCACCGATCAAATTTTCATTAAAGCGCAGCGCATTAGAACTTTAGAGGAGAAAAAAGTTTCGAAAGTAGGGGAGGATGTTACCTCGGAATATACCGGAATTATTAATTATTGTGTGATGGCTATTTTACAGTTGGAGTTAGATGAGAACGAACCCAACGAATTGCCTGTAGATGTTACAGAAGCTTATTATGATGAACGTGTGCAGGAAACAAAGGATTTAATGTCGGCAAAAAACCATGACTACGGTGAGGCTTGGCGTGACATGCGCATAAGCTCATTAACCGATCTGATTTTAATGAAAATTTTAAGAGTGAAGCAAATTGAAGATAATGATGGGCAAACTTTGGCTTCGGAAGGAATCAAAGCGAATTATCAAGATATGTTGAACTATGCGGTATTTGCCTTGATAAAATTGGGAGTTGGGTAGGAAGTTTAAAGTAAAAAGTCAAAAGTAAAAATTGAAAGGTAACTGTCCTATACATACTGAAAAACAGAGTTTTGCAGTAAAAATTGCTGAGCTAAATGAAAGCGGTTTTTCTTCAGTAAATGGTATTTATGATGAACGGGAATTGAATCAAATACTAAGCTTGATTAATAGAGCGAATACCGACAGGCCTACATTCCGGAAATCTGACGATTTATTTGCGATTAGGCAGTTTTTAAAAGAAATCCCGGAAATAATAGAGCTTATTTTTAATGCTAATTTAAAGAAGTTAGTTGATGAGATAGGAAATGGAAAGGCCTTCGTAATTAAAAGTATTTATTTTGATAAGCCTGAAAAGTCGAATTGGTATGTAGCCTACCATCAAGACTTAACTATTTCGGTAGATAAAAAAGTTGAACTTGACGATTTTGGACCATGGACTGTTAAGCACAAGCAGTTTTCGGTGCAGCCACCATTAGCTTTACTTGAAAGAAATTTTACCGTAAGAATTCATCTCGATGACACCTCAAGCGATAATGGCGCTCTAAGAGTAATACCGTATTCACATCTTAAAGGGATTTATAGGCCAGAAAGTATAGATTGGGATAAGGAGCAGGAGGTGGTATGCGAAGTTGAAAAAGGTGGTGTAATGCTAATGAAACCTTTGATATTACATAGCTCAAGCCGAACTACAAACGGACAAAAAAGAAGAGTGATACACATTGAATTTTCTGACGTAGAGTTGCCGCAAGCAATTCATTGGTCGGAGAGACTTTATTATAATTAACAATATGAGAAAAGCGCTTTTTCAATTTTCAAAATGGTTTGTTGGCATCCTGTTTATTTTTTCAGGACTGATCAAAGCAAATGACCCGCTTGGTTTTGGGTATAAACTTCAAGAGTATTTCGAAGTTTTTCACCTCAGTTTTTTAAATGGTTGGGCTACGGGCATTGCTGTGCTGCTTTGTGTGTTAGAAATTGTTTTCGGAGCCTTATTGCTACTCGGGATTTTCCGCAATTTTGTAGTTAAAGGATTGCTAGCCACTATTATTTTCTTTACGTTTTTAACTTTTGTTTCTGCGGCTTTTAAAGTGGTAACTTCTTGCGGTTGTTTCGGTGATGCCATTCCTCTTACGCCTTGGCAATCGTTCAGTAAAGACATTGTGTTGCTGATACTCATCATTTTCATCTATATCAATAAAGATCTTATTAAGCCTGTAACTGAAAAGCCGGGTGTTCAGAGCGCTTTGTTTGCCGCTGTTTTTACGGCATCTCTACTATTTGGAACGTTTACCTACAACTATTTGCCCATTATCGATTTTCTTCCTTATAAAGTGGGTTCAAATATTCCTGAAAATATGAAGATACCAGAGGGAGCACCGGTAGATGAGTATCTTATCATGTACGATTTGAAGAATAAGAAAACGGGAGAAACCAAAACCATGAGCGACAAAGAGTACATGTCGAAAGAAGTTTGGAAAGACGAGAATTGGGAAGTTACCGGATCCCCATCGCGTAAGCTAATAAAAAAAGGATACGAAGTTAAGATCAAAGATTTATTGATTACAGATGCTTCAGGTACTGATTACACCAAAGAAATTGTGGAAAATCCTTATTATAATTTGGTGATCGTAGCTTATAATTTAAATGAAACTAATGAAGATGCTATAGCAAAAATGAATGCTTTGGCGCTAAACGCTACCGAGCAATTCAACATCCGTACCGTGTTGCTTACTTCAAACTCGGCGCAGGATGCAGAGAAATTCAGTAAACGAATGAAACTTTTTATGGAGGTTTTTTATGCGGATGCTGTACCTTTAAAAAGTATGGTGAGAGCTAATCCGGGTGTGTTATTGCTTAAAAATGGTACCATCGTAAATAAATGGCATTACCACAGCTTGCCCTCATTTGATGAACTTACAGCAAAATATTTCGGTAAATAATGGCTATCTACGCACTTAAAAAACTATTGTACGGACTGGCGGTAATGGCAGGTGTAGTTGCTGTGGTTTTTGTGTTATTTAATATCCTTCCTGGTGATCCTGCCCGTATGACGATGGGACAACGCTCAGATGTGCAATCGCTAGAAGCTGTGCGTAAGGAGTTTGGTTTGGATAAGTCTAAGCCAGTGCAGTTTTTCTTGTATGTAAATGATTTATCGCCAATTAGCGTTCATCAAAATACCAAAGAGAATGAAGACAAATACCATTATAACAAGCTTTTTGCCACTGGTGATGACGTTTGGGTGCTAAAGATGCCTTATCTGCGTAGGTCTTACCAAACTAAAAGAGATGTGACTACTGTGCTAGCCGAAACGGTGCCTAACACTTTTGTTTTGGCTTTAACAGCGATGATTTTTGCCACAATTATTGGCGTGTTTTTGGGAGTCCTTTCCTCAGTTTACAAAGGCACTTGGATTGATAAGGCTGCCAATATGTTTGCCATTTTAGGGATTTCTGCTCCTGCATTTTTTGCCGGTATTATTATCGCCTGGTTATTTGGATTTGTATTGGCGGATTATACTGGTTTGAACATGAGCGGTAGTTTGTATAGTTACGATCCATTTAAAGGCGAAATCATTACGCTTCGGAATCTATGGCTGCCAATGATCACGCTGGGTTTGCGCCCGTTGGCTATTATTGTGCAGCTCACCCGCAGTGCAATGTTGGATGTACTATCTCAAGATTACATTCGCACAGCTAAAGCTAAAGGGCTATCTCGTAAAACGATTATTTATAAACATGCCCTGAAAAATGCGCTTAATCCAGTAATTACAGCTATTTCAGGTTGGTTTGCCTCTCTGCTGGCAGGTTCATTTTTTGTAGAATATATTTTTGGCTATAATGGTTTGGGACGTACAACAGTCCATGCGTTGGAAATGTCGGATTTTCCGGTAGTGATGGGATCTATTTTATTTATCGCTTTTGTTTTTGTGGTGGTAAATATCTTAGTAGATTTATTGTACGCTTGGATAGACCCTAGGGTTAAATTAGCTTAAACGTTCTGCAGCAAATATTGGCGACTGCCTGACTGAGGGATCTGCCAGAATTGTTCTTAAAGATAAGATGCATTTTATTACGATGTCGTATTCAAGTGCAATCGAAACCGTCAACCATTTGATAGCTGCATTTGATTTAGATTTATTACAGAAGAATATGTGTATTTTCGTCTCAAATTGGATGAAATTGCGAATAAGTTGAACTCGTTAAGGAACGCTGTCCTTAATAAGGTAGCTAGGAACAAATAAACATCATAACAATAACAGTTAACCGATTAATCAATTCAAACGATTAACCAAATAACTAAACAACCAGCTAAATGAAAATTTTTCTCGTGGGATTTATGGGCTGCGGCAAAAGCACCAAAGCAAAGCAGTTAGCAAACTTATTGGCTTGTCCGGTAATTGATATTGATGCTGTAATTGTGGAACAACAGGGTATGAGTATTGCCGATTATTTTACTGCTAATGGAGAACCTGCTTTCCGTAAATTAGAGAATGAAGTGCTGAAATCATTTGATTATCCTGAAACTTGCGTAGTAGCTACAGGCGGTGGTTTGCCATGTTATTTCGACAATATGCAGTGGATGAATGAAAACGGGGTAACGGTTTATCTGGAAATGACGCCGCCTCAGTTGGTGTCGCGTTTGCACAACCGCGAAAAACGACCATTGTTAAAAGGAATGGATGACGAGCAATTGCTTGCTTTCATTATCAGTAAGTTGGAGGAGCGTAACCAGTTTTACACCCAAGCAAAGGTTACTATCAATTCATTTGATTTAGACCCTAAAGATTTATTGGAAGAAATAAAGCAAACACAGGCTTAACTAGCCCAAGTTCTCCAGTTTTTCATCAATCTTTCTCATTCTGGTTTTACCGTGAGGAATTGGTTCTCCGTTATCATTCACGTTTACGAAAACCATTCTGTCGATGGTTAATATTGCTTTTTTAGTGATTTTATTCCTTACCTCACATTTTAAAGTAATGGAGGTTCTACCAAATTCCGAAGCCGTCATTCCCATCTCCACGATATCACCTAGTTTACCTGATGAAACAAAGTTAATCTCGGAAATCAACTTTGTTACTACCTTTGGCGCTTCCAGTTGGCACATGGCGTAAATTGCCGCTTCTTCGTCAATCCATTTTAATAAACTACCTCCAAAAAGACTACCATTTGGGTTCAAGTCTTCCGGTTTAATCCATTTGCGAGTGTGAAAATTCATCGATGTTTTTTGTTTAGTGCGAAGATAATGAATTGATTAATCTGTGCTTAGAAGATAAACGAATTTTAAGGAATAATTAGCGCAAAAAAGGCCAGCAGTGTTTAAACCGCCGGCCTTATCGTTATTGTGTGTGGAGTATTTTCTTAATGAGCATCAACCGGTACATTTACGTTTTTCTTGAATTTTTGCAAGTATAACAGAGGGATAGAGCAAAGCATAACTGCTCCTGCCACCCAATAAGCATCGCTGTAAGTAAGCAGCAACGATTGTTTTACAACTGCACCTTCAATAGCTTTCATGGCCATTAACTTGGCATCAATAAAAGATGCTCCTTTAGCCATAAACGTATGCATTAAGCCATTTAGTCTTTCCGTAAAGGCAGGATTTTGTTCATTTACATTAACTAGTAGGTTACTGCGGTGAAAACCTTGTCTAACGTGGATTAAAGTAGTTAAAGCCGCAATACCAAATGAGCCACCTAATTGGCGCATCATGTTGTTAAGTCCCGAACCTTGACCAATTTCAGCACCTTTTAAGTCTTGTATGGCTAAAGTAGTAAGTGGTACAAATAGCAAAGCCATACCAAAACCTCTAATCACTAAAGGCCAGAAAAACTGATCAGTACCTGATGATAAGGTAGATTTACTTAACATGTGACAAAAAACGAAGAACAAAATCATCCCACCGGTTGCCATAAATTGCGCCGGAACTCCTTTTTTCAGCATGATACCGATGAAAGGCATCATGGTAATGGTACACAAACCGCCCGCGATAAAAAGCTCGCCAGTTTGTAATGGAGAAAATCCGAGTAAATTTTGGCAAAAGATAGGGAACACAAATACCGAACCGTATAAACCAAAACCTAGTACAAATGAAGTAACCATACCAATGGAGAAACTTCTGTGTCTCATGATTTTAAAGTTAACGATGGGGTGGTCGGTACTTAGTTCTCGCCAGATGAACAACAAAATACCTAAAACTGATGCTACGGCTAATGCGGTAATGTAAGGGGTAGAAAACCAATCTTCGCTTTCGCCTTTTTCAAGTACTGTTTGTAAACTGCCCACGGCAACGGCCAATAAAACAATTCCCCACCAATCAATTGGCGCACCTTTGCCATCCTTAGGCGTTTCCTTGACAAACGTGTAAGTACAATAGGCAGCTAAAATCCCTACTGGAATATTCACGTAGAAAATCCAGGGCCAGTTAGTGATTTCTAGGATATAGCCACCAATGGTAGGTCCCACTGTTGGGCCTACAACGGCACCTAATCCGAATAAGGCAGTAGCTATGCCCACATCCTCACGTGGCCAAGTTTCAATTAGAATTGCCTGTGCAGTTGAAATTAAACCACCGCCTGCCAAGCCCTGCAAAATACGGAAACCTACTAGCTCCCAAAGCGAGGTTGCGTTACCACATAAAAAGGACGCTACTGTAAATAAGATGATTGAAAATAAGAAGTAATTTTTACGACCAAATCTGCTGCCTAACCAGCCCGACATGGGTAAGATAATTACGTTGGCTACAGCGTAACCGGTAGACAACCATGCTACATCTTCTAGCGTAGCACCAAGATTGCCCTGTATTTGTGGGAGCGCCACGTTTACAATTGTCGTATCAATCAGCTCTAGTAATGATGCTGTGATTACCGTAAACGTAATGATCCATTTTTTTAAACCTACTTCGGCCATTTTTTTGATTTTGAAGCTTCTCCAACCCCTACAAGTGAGGACGGAGAAGCGTATTGTAAATGTTTATACCTTTAAGTCACTTCCATTTGGGAAGGTAGGTAGGCCTTATATTTCTACAGAAACTTTCACGCTCATGCCTGGTCGTAATTTCTCTAATATTGCTTTGTCTTTACTAGCGATTTTTATTTTCACTGGCACACGTTGCACTACTTTCACAAAATTACCGGTAGCGTTATCTGGAGGAAGTAATGATCCTTTTGCTCCTGTGATAGGAGAGAAGGTATAAACTTCACCCTCGATATCTTGATCTGGGTAAGCATCTACATCAATTTTCACTTTTTGTCCAGCTTTAATTTTCTCCAATTGAGTTTCTTTAAAATTAGCTGTAATGTAAATGCTGTTTTCATTTACGATAGAGAATAAAGTTTGACCCGCCTGAACCAACTGACCTTTTTGTAGGCTCTTTTTGCCAACAATACCGGTAGTAGGTGCCTTAATTTGAGTGTATGATAACTGAAGTTTCGCAAAATCTACATCGGCTTGGCGTTGTGTTACGCCATTGCTACTCACATTTAGCTGCGATTGCGTAGTGCCCACTTGTTTTACAGCAGCATTATATTGGTCTACGGCGACGTCGTAAGTTGCTTGCGCTGTTTCTTTTTGTGCTTTGGCCTGGTCAAATGCTTGTCTAGTAATTGAACCATCTTTCACCAAGTTTTCGTAGCGTTCGTAATCTTTTTTCGCTAAATCTAATTTCACTTTGGCAGCCTCAATATTAGCTTTTGCGGTAGCTGTGTTAGCAGAAGTCGCGGCTATTTGCGCTTGTGTTACACCTACATTCGCATTTGCACCTGCTTGACCTGCCTGCGCTTGCTCTAGCTTAATTTTATAATCACTGTCATCTAAGGTTACTAGTACCTCACCTTGGTTAACCTTAGCATTTTCTTCAAAGTTGATGTCCTTTACGTAGCCGCTAACCCTTGCAATAACGGGACTGATATCGCCGTCAATTTGAGCGTCATCAGTATCTACGTGTTTGCTGTAATAGTTATATTGTGTGAAACCAAAAATGGCTCCTATTACTAAAAGTACTCCTAAAATAATCGGAATAACTTTGTTTTTCTTTTTTTTGGGCTGTGTCATGGTATGCTTAGTTATTTTGAGATATTTTTCCTGTTGATTTTAATAAAGTATAATAAGCTAGTTTGGCATCAGCTTTAGCTAACTCCAAATTAATTTTAGCTTGATATAGCAAGGTTTCTGCGTCAATTCTATCAATAGCAGAAGCGATGTTGTTTTGGTATTTAGACTCCAACAATCTATCATTTTCAGTAGCCTGTGCTATTGAAGTTTCCAATACATCGATTTTTTGGATAGCTAGTTGGTAGGTCTGATAATTTTTATTCAGTTCGGTTTTTACATTGTCGGTGAAGATGTCTTTCTGCGTATCTATTTCCAATTGTTGTACTTTAGCCTCCGCCACCTTGTTTTTATTGGTCCACAACGAACCGATGTTCCAAGAAATAGTAGCGCCCAAAGTAATTGGCATTACAAATTGTTGGTTGCTAGGAATAAAGTTACCACTTGGGTTTACATAATATAAATTAGCTCCAACGCCAACTGTTGGTCTGGTGTTAGCCTTAATCGATTTGATATTGTAATCCGCCGTTTGATGTCTCAAATTAAGCTGTTGCAATTCTTGTCGGTTGGTTAGCGCTGCGTTCAAATAAGCATCAAATGATGATAATTTTGGCAAAGCGTCTTCAGCACCTTTCAATTCAATAGCAGTGTTTTCTGGTAGTCCTAAAAGGATATCAAGGTTGTAGTTGATAATTTTCCTATTGTTCTCAATTTCCATATCCGTTAGGGATATGTTGGCCTGTTGCAATTGGAACCTCAATACATCATTTTTAGTTACCAAGCCTTGCTCATAAAAGCGTTGTGCTTGTTTAAGCTGCTTCGCGATAGCGCTTAAATTTTGTGCCACTACTTTTTTGCTTTGCAACAATTTGTACAGAGAGAAATAGCTGTTTACAACGGCATAACTCACTTCCTCTTTATTTTTGTCGGCATCCAAAAGCGCAATTTCTTTTAAAAGCTTGGTAGATTCTTGTGCATATTTCAGCTTGCCACCACCGTAAACTAACTCTTGTACGGCAGCTGTTCCTACAAATGCATCGGCCCTGTTAGGCACACGAATAGGATTGCCTTCGCCAATTTTTAATGTATTGGTAGGTATTTCAGCATGGTTATACATGAAACTTGCTGATGCACTAGGTAAGGCATTGTCTTTAACTACTGCTAATTGGGCAACGGCTTCGTCTATTTTTTGTTGAGAGAGTTTTAAATTTTTGCTGTTGGCAATGCCTAAATCAATGGCTTCCTGTAAGCTCAATTGTTTTACATTTTGCGCCTTCAGCAGCGCTGGGGCTAAAAGAAAAACCAACAACAATAGCTTTATTAATGTTAGTTTTTTCAAATCCCTTTGATAACTGGTTGGATTTATTGGTATCATTTTTTGGGTGTTAAATGCGTTAGGATCATGTCTTTCAGGTGGGCAACTAATCTTTCGGTAATTATCTTCCTGTCTTTTTCTTTGTTCAGGTCGTAAGTGCTATCTGGAGCAATTTTGTTAGGAGAGGTGGTAACCATAGAAATGGTGCCCATCACACTAACAATTGTCATTCTGATATCTACTTCCCTGAAATCTCCAGATTCGATGCCTTCTTTAATGATGTTTTCTATCACAATGAGGTTTTGTCCCATGGCACCTTTAATTTGATCGAATACCTCGGGACGTAATGAAAGCGATAGTTCGCGATACATCATTTTATGAAAGTTGGCATTGCTTAAAATACGGGTAGCATATTTTTCAATTACCTTTATTAGTTTCTCTTTGGCAGGAATATTTTCCTCTTTAATTTGGTTGAGCTGAGATTTAAAGCTCATCACTCTTTCTTCCAAAATTTCTTTAAATACGCCCATTTTACTACCGAAATAGTAATTGATCATGGCCATGTTAGCGCCAGATTCAGCTGCAATTTGGCGTGTAGATGTACCCTCGAAGCCATATTCGCAGAAAAGCTTTTCAGCAGCTACGAGGATGTCAGTCTTTTTATCGGTTTTTTCCATCTTGTTTTTTTGATGGGACAAATTTAATCAATCGATTGATTAAATTGCAAATATTTTTTTGTGCGTTTACAAAAGGATGATAAAAGTTCCCCCTCTCTGCCTTCGGCATCTCTCCCCAAAGGGGCGAGAGGTTTTCATGGGAAGGGGTTGTGGTTGTTGTGGATTGGTTGGTTTGCTTTTATTGTATAGGCTACATGTTTTGCAATGTCCCCGAATTTCCTTGCAGAGATATTCCAAACATATCTTCCATTCATCGTTGCTATTCTCTCCCTAACAGGGAGAGATGTCCACAGGACAGAGAGGGTTTAGTTGACTTAACGCAACTTAATGACCATAAAAAAGGCTAATAGAAGTTTGCCCCTCTCTGCCTTCGGCATCTCTCCTCAAAGGGGCTAGAGGTTTTCATGGGAATGGCATTGGTTGTCATCGGTTATAACATCATGCTATTCTCTCCCCAAAAGGGGCGAGAGGTTGTTATGGGGATGAGTTGTGGATTGGTTGTGTTACTGTTTTATTATGGGGCGCTGGTTTTGCAATGCCCCTAAAATTCCCTTACGGAGATATTTTAGACATATCTATCCATTCATCATTGCTATTCTCTCCCTATCAGGGAGAGATGTCCGCAGGACAGAGAGGGTTTAGGTGACTTAATGCAACTTAATGACCATTAAAATAGGCTAATAGAAGTTTGCCCCTCTCTGCCTTCGGCATCTCTCCCCAACGGGGCGAGAGGTTTTCATGGGAATGGCAGTGGTTGTCATCGGTTATAACATCATGCTATTCTCTCCCAAAAGTGGCGAGAGGGGTTTTCAAGGGGGGTAGATTATATATCGCTGCTATTCCCTTCCAAATGCGACGAGAGGTTTTCATAGGAAAGGGGGTGGATGGTTGGTTTGCTTTACGGAAATATCTTAAAAACTAATCCCAAATACCATTGCTTTCGGTTAAAATAACCGGCTGGCCGCCGGTAACCACAATTGTATGCTCATGCTGTGCCATAAAACCACCTTTATCACCAACCATGGTCCAACCGTCTTCTAACGTATCTGCATAATTTGATGTAGTAGAGATGAAAGTTTCGATAGCTACCACTGAGTTTTTCTTAAATCTGGTGAAATTAAAACGGTCACGATAATTAGCGATCTCATGTGGTTCTTCGTGTAAGCTGCGGCCAACGCCGTGACCAGTGAGATTTTTGATCACTTTGTAGCCTCGTTTTTTCGCTTCTGTTTCTATCAAGAGGCCAATATCTGCAACTTTAACACCGCCTTTGATATTGCTGATGGCTTTTTGTAAAATTTCTTTCGAGGCATCAATTAACTTTTGATGCCCTTGAATATCTTCTCCCAAAATAAAAGAGCCACCATTGTCTGACCAAAAACCATCCAGTTCAGCAGAAACATCAATATTGATTAAATCACCTTCTTTTAAAATACGTGTAGTAGAAGGGATACCATGACAAAACTCGTTATTTACACTAATACAACTGTATCCAGGGAAGCCATAAGTTAAAAACGGAGCCGATTTAGCCCCAAGTTGTTTTAGAATCTCCCCACCAAAATCATCTAATTCCTTAGTGCTCATGCCAACTTTTGCAAAGTTTCTCATCTCCCTAAGCGTGTGTGCCACTGCATCACTCACTTTTTGCATTCCTAGCATTTCTATTTCGTTGGTAATTGACATGATCTAATTTTTTACAAAAGTAAATTAACTTAATAACTGAAGTTGAGCTTTTGACTGATGTTGACTTAGGATAGACAATTTCCTACTTGCCAAGCGCATTGATGTAATCTTGCGTTTGTTTTTCAACTGCCAAAGTAGCCACTTTAATGCTTGATCCTACACGTGTAGTTTGCGGTTTTACGGCCATATTTCCTATGGTGGCCAAGGCATCAACGTACCACTTGCCCCACACTTCAATAATGTGCTTTTCTTCGTCTGTAGATTTTCCGTTAGCAATGGCTGCCTTACTCAATTCAAATTCTGTTTTTAAGCGTTGCAAAGCATCTTCCTTTACCTGGCTCACGGTAGCAGAAGCTGTGTTTTCATCTGCAGTTATTAAGGTGTAAGCAACAGTTAGTGCACTTACGCCAACATTTTTCATGGTTTTTGCAGATACCTTGTCCAGTCGATCATTGTCGGTATGATAAAAAACATCGGTAAAATGCCACATTAATAATCCTGGAATTTTGTTTTGTAAAAACGGTGTGTGGTCACTTCCACCTTCAAATGGATTGAATTTTACCGTCCAGTTGGCAAACTTGCCCTGCTCTTTACAGATGTCAAATACAAAATCGTTAAAATAATGCGGGAATAAATCTTTTTCCTTCACTTCTCCAGCTCCCCACTCGGAATGTTTATCATTACCGCGGGTCCAAATTGCTGATGGATCAGGCATTTTTTCCAGCAAGAAAGTTCCACCGGTTTTTTCTGTATCCTCACCAACCATATCCAAACTCATGCCCCATAAAATTCCCTTAGCACGATCGGCATCTTCCGTAATATATCTACGGGTAGATGTAATTTCATCGCCCCATAAAAACGTAAGGCTACGCTGTGGTTTTAGTTTGTCCTCTTTCACTAATTTGGCAGTTAGTCTGGCCATTTCTGCTAATGTGCCTACACCTGTGGCGTTATCGTTAGCGCCAGGCTCTTGTACGTGTGCGCTATACACAAAACGTTCGTTTGGCTTCACTGATCCTTTTACATTAGCAATGATGGTAAGCTCTTCACTCGGATAAGTTTTAGTTGTGATGTTTACTTTCAACTCCACTTTTCCTTTTAAACAAGCTGCTTTTAGGCGCTCTTTGGAAGCGTAGGATAGGAATAAAGCCCAAACCCCTGCATTGGGTTGCATCGGACTAAATTGAATGGAGGTAGTATGTTTTGTTGGCTGATTAAATTCTGGTAATGCAAAACCCAAGGCACCAACAGCCCCCGATTTGCTCGCTAAACTAATCAGACGTTGTGTTGCGATATCACCGAAGATGATTTTTCCTTTCAAATCTTTTCCTTCCAAATCTTCCTTAGTGGCTTTATTTACAAACACCACTTCTGCGGATACGCCTTCAGCAGGGGTAGATACGCAGTTGATTGGAATCATATTCCTGTTGGTTTTGAATGATTGTAGCGGTGTATTTTCTCCTACAATACTGATGTTGGCATCTACTGGTTCCCACGCTTCACGTTTCATCGCTCTTTTTTCGATGCGATAGGTTAGGGGTGCCTCAAATTCATCGTTTTTTTGTAATACGAAGCCAGCTTTCTTTAGGATTTCTTCAACGCGATAGATACTGGCATCAAAACCTTTGTTTCCAGGTAAGCGAAAAAATTGTTCCACAAATGCAGTAGTAGCAAAGGCATTATTCTCATTAAAACCAGTTCTGGTCAATTTAAAATACTGCTCTTTTTGAGTTTGCGCACTAGTGTTTAATGCTAAGGCAATAAATGCAATGAAGAAAATTTTCCGCATATTTAATATTATAAACCGTAAAAATAGCCAATAAAATCATTTTGAGCGGTATAATTCGTTCTCATCTTTAAACAATGTATCAACTGGTTTACTAAATCATAAACCAACAATAATTAATACTTTTGCCAAATAAATTACACACCATGAAAAAAATTCTTCTAACCATCGCAATTGTTTTTGCCGTATTACTGGTAGCAGCAGCGGCGATCCCTTACTTATTTAAAGATCAAATTGTAGCCAAAGTAAAATCGGTTATTAACCAAAAAGTTAATGCTAAAGTAGATTTCAAAGCTTTTGACCTGACCTTGATCCGTTCTTTTCCCAAAATGGGAATTAGGCTTAATGATTTGTCGGTAGTTGGTATTGATAGTTTCGCGAACGACACCCTAGCAAATATCAAACAGCTACAATTAGACCTTAACTTAATGAGCGTAATTAAGGGCGAAACCTACGAAATTAATGCAGTAAGCCTGCAAGAGCCTACCATTTTAGCTAAAGTACTTAAAAGTGGAAAAGCGAATTGGGATATCATGAAGCCTGACAGCACTGCAAAACCTGCTGATACGGCGAGCTCAAGTTTTAAAGCTGCGTTGGAAAAATATGATATAGAGAAAGGCAATATCACATACGATGATGCTTCGCTAAACTTTTACTTGAAGGCCGAAAATTTAAATCACAGCGGAAAAGGAAACTTCACACAAGATGTATTTACGTTGGCTACTGTATCTGACATAGAGAAGTTAACGGTAAAATATGGCGGCATTCCGTACTTAAACGGCGTAGTGCTAGATGCAGATCTTCCGTTGGAAATGGATATGAAGCAAATGAAATTCACTTTTGGCGAAAATAAAATCAAATTGAATGAATTGGTGCTTTCGGCCGTGGGTTATTTAGCAATGCCAAATGATAAGGATATGGTAATGGACTTGAAATTTGATGCGCAACAATCGGATTTGAAGAACTTTTTATCCTTAATTCCAGCTATTTATGCTGCAAATTTTAAGGATATGCAAGCTACTGGAAAGTTTGGTGTGGATGGTGTCGTTAAGGGCACTTACAACGAAAATTCGATTCCTACTTTCAATTTGAACTTAGCAATTAAGGATGGGAAAATCAAGTATCCTTCACTTCCTTCTGCCATCAATAACATTCAAGTAAAAGCCAATGTAGTTAATCCCGATGGGGTTTTGGATCATACCGTGGTGAATATTCCTGCGTTTCATTTGGAGTTTGGCCAAGCACCGTTGGATGGGCGTTTGTCGGTTAAAAATCCTATGAGCGATCCTTTTATAGACATGGCGTTAAAAGGAAATTTAGATCTAAAACAATTGACTACCATTTTCCCATTGGAAGGCATGACTATTTCTGGAAACCTTCAGGCTGATGTAGCAGCGGCTGGAAGAAAGTCGTCAGTTGATAAAGGTCAATATCAAGATTTTAAAGCTTCGGGACAGATGCAGGCTAGCAACTTCCTATACACAGGAAAGAATGTGCCGATGCCGGTGAGTATACCTGCTGCAAAAATGACCTTTAGTCCTAAAAATATCACTTTGAGCAACTTAACAGCCAAGTTGGGCAGAAGTGATTTTCAAGCAAATGGTTCTGTGAATAATTATTTGAACTACGTGTTCAAGAAAAATCAGTTGTTGGAAGGTAATTTCAATTTGACTTCTAACTACATCGATGTTAATGAGCTGATGGGTCCGAAGGCTTTGGAGGAAAGTAAATCGAAAGAAGAAGTTCCTTTGGCAGTTGTTGAAGTTCCTGCCAATATCAATTTCAATATGGCTTTAAAAGCTAACAAAGTGAAATACGATAAGTACGATATTAGCAATGCTAGAGGTGCTTTGCAAGTGAAAGACAGAACAGTTTATTTTAAGAATTTGGGCTTAGATATGGTGGGCGGAACCATTAAAATGAATGGTTCGTATGCTACAATTAATCCGAAACGACCAAAAGTGGCTATTGATTTTGGAATGGAGAAGGTGGATATTCAGCAAGCGTTTAATGCATTCAATACTGTTAAATTACTGACTCCAATTGCGCAATATGCAAAAGGAAGCTTTTCTACTAATTTGAAATTCAACTCTGATTTGGATGATAAAATGATGCCAATTTACTCGTCATTGAATGCGGAGGGCTTAGCTAATATCATACAAGCTGTGGTAGATGGTTTTGAACCGGTAAATAAATTGGCTAATACTTTGGGAGTTGCCGAGTTAAAGAAAGTAGAAGTGAACGACTTGAAAACTAAGTTCAGCGTGGAAGACGGCCGTTTAAAAGTAGCTCCGTTCAACATCAAAGTGAAAGGAATTACCATGAATGTTCAAGGTTCTAACGGTATTGACCAAACTATGGATTACGACTTGGTACTAAATGTGCCAAGGGCAATGTTGGGTTCCAAAGCAAACGACCTAGCGAACTCAGCCTTAGCGAACTTGAATGGTAAGCTTGGTACAAATGTTTCAGTTGGCGAAACCATTAAAATTAATGCAGATTTGATGGGAACGTTCTTAAAGCCAAGTATCAAACTAAAATATGGCGCTGGGGAAGGCTCAGCCAGTAACGCAGCGAAAGCAGCCGTTACCCAAGTAGTGGAAGAGAAAAAGGCAGAACTTGAAGCAAAAGCTAAAGAGAAGGTAGATACACTCAAGAAAAAGGCTGTTGAAAAAGCTACGGAAGAAATTGGTAATAAATTGAAGGGATTATTTAACAAGAAGAAGAAAGATACTTTATAGTAGCACTAAGTTTCAGAGCTAGTTAAACTCCGTAAGTTTTAAAACTTACGGAGTTTTTTATTGCTGACAACCTGAGTTTATTTCAGGAGCTTTGCTGCAAATAGTTATTGTATTTCGTAGTTAAACTTAGGTTGTTACTTCTTCGGCGCTCTTTTGTTCAGTTCTTCTATCGGCATGTTCATCATCCTGCCAATAGGCTTTTTATCGCGGTAGGTAATTACCCTTAACATGTTGGCATCAATTGGAACAACCAAAGGTTCGCTGTACTTCGGGTAAAAATGATCTGGAAAGGAATTATCGAAACTGTAATAAATATCTAGTCCGTCCACTTCGGTAGTTAAAGTAACCAACAACTTGCCATCAGCGGTACGTTTTACCGCAAAAATAGGATCATAAACACTTGGTGCATATTTGGTTTCAGCAATATTTAGGCGTTCAAAATGTTGTTCGGTGCGGGCAAAAAAGTTTTTCCAGTTTTTCTTTTCCTTTGGACTCCAAACACTTTCAGCAATAGCAAATCCGCGTGGCCAAGTTTGGTATTCGGCCTGACGAATGTTGTACACTTGTTCCGTCCATAAATTACCTTGACCACCTTTAATATATTTCGGATCCACACCGTCAGGAACAGGATCAAATTCATAAGTTTTGCTCAAGCGTAAACCTTTGTACACTTTAGGTTCTGTAATTTCATCGGCTTGCATGTAATCCAAATAAGCATATTGCGTAGGGCTCATTACTACCTCGTGTTTATTTTTTGCAGCTTGCACACCATACTTCATATCTCGCCAACTCATTACCGCTGTACTTTGCGAAACGCCACCTTCTAACACTTCATCCCACGCCATAAAACGTTTACCATGCTTAGCTACAATTTTCTCCAAGCGGCGTTCAAAATAACCTTGTACCTGCGCCATCGTTTTTAAATTTTCACGCTTCATGAGTTCGGCAATTTGTGGGGTTTTCTCCCAGAAATTATGAGGTGCTTCATCACCCCCCATGTGCATGTATTCAAACGGAAAAATACTAGCTACTTGAGCAACCACGGTATCTAAAAATTCGTAAACCTTTTCGTTAGCTGGACAAAGGGTATTGTCTACCATTGCTAGGGGAGGGGCGCCTCGGCTCCAATCCATAATGCGTTCGCCACTGCGTACTTTGTAATTTACGGCTTCAGGTGTGCAAGAAAGCTCCGGATAAGAAGCCACTGCCGCTAAACTATGTCCTGGTACATCAACCTCTGGTAAAATGTTAACAAAACGTTCCTGTGCATAAGCTACTAATTCTTTCAAATCCGCTTGCGTGTAAAACCCTCCGTAGTTGCGTGGCTCGTCGGCAGCAGGCGGAATAAACGTTCCAAAATTGCCCACACGTTTAACATTCCAAGCGCCAACTTCTGTTAATTTCGGATAGCCTTTGATTTCTATTCTCCAGCCCTCATCATCCGTTAGGTGCAAATGCAAAATATTGTATTTATAGCGCACCATGGCATCAATGTATTGCTTTACTTCTTCTTTGGTGAAAAAATGCCTTGCTACATCAAACATTAAACCTCTCCAAGTTAACCTCGGATAATCGGTAATACTTACACAAGGTACTTGCCATTTCACTTCTTCCTTCACCTCTTCCTTGCTTTCTATTTCTTTTGGCAATAACTGCATCAGCGTTTGTACGCCATAAAAAATACCAGCTGGTTTATTGGCCGTAATTACAATTTGCTGAGGCGTAACTTGTAAATGGTAACCCTCTGTACCAATTACAGCATCATTTCTATCGTTAATAACTAATTTGATATTGGCATTTGCCGACGTGGTGGCTGTTGAACTCACAAAAAAGCCAGTGGGTACGCTCAAGCGCTCCTGTAAAAAAGAAATTGTCTGCTTTAAATCTGCTGGTTTGGTTGCTTGAATTAAAATATTTTGAGGGAGAATAAAATGACCTTCTTGCTTGATTACGGTAACCGGCTCGGGGATAATGGCCATTTCGCTATGTGCATGATTAGCAGTTTGGTTAAATACCATGCCATCTGTAGCAACAACGGTGCTTTGTGCGGCAGCGGTTAGGCAGCTAGCAAATAGTAGTGACGAAAGAAATAACTTCATTATATATTTTTTGTGTGAAATGGCAATTTACCAATTAAGGGTGGCTTAGGCAATGATTATTAAAAAATATTAAAAACTTTCAGTTGAAGAAACATTGATAAACTTAGAGACATTAGAAATATTTTGCAATTGTGATATTTTAATGAAGCACCTGAGACAGCGTAGATACCTAAGGTCAACTAAATTGCACTCACGTGTTTCAAGTGGTAAACTATCCGTGATGCTTTCATAAACCACTAAGGCTCCTTAGGTAACCTAAATCCCTCAAAACTAAGTTCTGCTTAGGTGTCTGAGGTGGTAAAATATCTACTTCAAAGCATCCAAAACCTGAAATAATTTTCTGCTGATTCCAGAGCCACTATAGTTGTTAATGTTGATTACCAAAACATACTTATTTCTATTTTTATCGGTGTAATACCCGGCGTAAGCAGTAATATCATTAATGTTTCCACTTTTGATAGTCATGCCATTATAATCTGGAAAAGACTTGATGTAATCTGAAAACCAAGCTTCCTTTTGCGCTTGAAATAACACCGAAGCCATGGTCATGGTAGTCACCCTATTTCCAGGCGAAAGACCACTACCATCAATCATATTTAAGGCATTTTTATCAACCCCTTTTCCCGTCCAAAAGTTAATGACCGTTTTGGCGCCATTTGCAGTGCTGCCTTCTTTACCTTGTTTATAAGCCATGGTTTTGAGCAGTTGCTCGCCGTATAGGTTAATACTTTTTTTATTAAACCAGTATACCAATTCGCTTAAGGTGGGCGAGAAAACGCTAAGTAAAGGCTGCTGTTGCTGCGAAATACTTTGCTTACTCAGCGCAAGTAAACGAGCGGGGCTTGGCTGTTTGGCACATTCAATGTTAAGTCGTTTTAAAGTGTCCTGTAAACGATAAGCAGCATCAAAAGCGGCATCTGGCAAAGCCAACGAAATGCCTTTTTTCTTAATGCCCATTCCCCAAGTCCCTCTCAGATAACCTACATTGCTGTAAGGAGCTAGAAATGCATAAGCGTTATCGCCGGTTCCACTAGCACCAGTTTTTAGTTCATTAACCAATTGGATATAAGGCATGTTCGGTACAGTTTTCACAATTTCTACTTCACTTCCTGTGCTGTTTCCGGCCCTAAGTTGTACATCAAACTGGTTTTCTCTCCAGCAAATTGATCCAGCACCGGCTCCATAGTAATTGCCAATGTCTTGCCAAATCCAGCCTGTCGGGATGGTCGAAGTGCCAAACGTACTATCATCACTAATTACACTGCCATCAATTTTTTTAATGCCAGCAGCTTTAATTGCGGCCACCCATTGACTTAAAATATTGTTCTCTTTTGTTTGTTCGTAACGCCACGAGGCCAAGCTTGGATCTCCCGAGCCGGTAATGATGATATCGCCTTGCAAAACACCGTCAGCAGTAATTTTACCTGTGTAGGAAAGCTTGGTTTCGTAGCGGAAATCTTTTCCTAAAGTATAAAAAGCAGTAGCTGATGTAATGGTTTTTAACGTGGAAGCTGTAGCTAAGCCGATATTTTCATTGTCGGCAAAAATGACTTTTCCAGTATTGGCATCTAATACACAAAGCGAGGTAATGGCGTACTTTGCTTGCTCATCTTTTTTAAGAACCTGATAAGCTCGTTCCAGCTTTTGAGCGGTTGTTTGGGCATTTAAAATTTGAGGTAGCGCAAATAGAAGTAGGTATAGTGCTCTTTTGATTAACATATTATGGATTCTTAAAAAGTCTCTTCTGGCAAAAATTTATAAAACTTACATTTTCGGAAATTGACTAGCAGTAACCTCAGGAATAACTACCAAGAAGTCAAATCCTTTGATTAAACGCGATAACTTGACATCTGTTACTTTTATTTTTCCGTTTTCAATAGCTCTTCTAATTGGTGCCATATCGAAGCATTGCCATTCTGTTCCGTTTACCAATTGGAGGAACGGTTTTAATGATTTTAATGAACCTTCATTTTCATCAATTTTAGATGCGGGATACCCTTCAAATGGCGAAGCTTGCCATCCTGACTTTCCAAGCACAATGATATGCAATGAACTACTGAATTGGCTATCTTCAATATTGTTAACTAAATTGCCAATATCATAGATTTCTAACAAGCTTTCGCCTTTGGCAACGTGGTTAGCGCCGTATTTATAGAGATTTTTCTGCTTTGCCCAATTGCCATAATCTGCCATTAACTGATTTTTCATCAACTGTATACGTAGATGGTGGTTTTGAGATTTGTAAATTTTGGCACTGAGCTTTAAAGCCGCTATGATTTTGTTTTCTTCAGTACTTAATTTTAATTTAGCGAGTTCATTAATTTGAGTGTCAAAATCTGGAGTTAGCAAATAAAATGGATTTTTCTGATCTTTTAGAAAAGCAGAAAAATGTGCTTTAGATTGATCTCTGATAGTTTTGTATATTTCTCTTGCCTTATTGTTTTTGGTGGTTTGCATGAGCTCGTTACAAATCAGTCGATCAGCAACTAATAAGATTTGATCTGTACCTCGAATGGTAGTTTTCCCGTTGACAAGCTGTTTAAGTAGATCAAATTCTGGTTTAAAGGCGTAGAAAGAAAAAGTGTTTCCATAATCAGCGGCATATTTATTTAATGCGTCTGCCGAAAGTGTTTTTATCTTTTGCTCGAAAATGTGTGCCGTATATGGGTCAATCTCACAGAAGAAATTGTCAAACTTAATCTGTCCTGCTAATTTGGAAACAAAGAATGGAATCTCGTTGGTGAAATGCTCTTCGCCAATCAATATGTTATTACTTTTCTTTGCTTTTTCAATAATTTTATCCCAACCTAAGCCTTTCAATTCGCCGTTAGAAACTGTTAAACTCGTCTGACTGCGTTTTGCCATTGCGGTAACCAAACTATCCTGAGCGGAAATAAATTTAGTGCACAATAGCATGGTGAAAAAGGCAAGTAAAATAGGTTTCTTCATTATCTAAACGGATATTTTTTAAAAGCTTTGAAAAATTTAGTCATAAAAAAAGTGATGTTTTTCACATCACTTTCTAAGATTATTAGTAGTTAAACTAACTTATTTTCCATTAAGTATTCGGCAATTTGTACTGCGTTGGTGGCAGCACCTTTGCGGAGGTTATCTGCTACTATCCACATATTCAATGCATTGTCTAATGACTCATCTCTGCGGATACGTCCTACAAAAACCTCATCTTTTTCATGAGCATCTTTAGGCATTGGATATTTCAGATTTGCTACATCATCTACTACAATAATTCCCGGCGCTTGCTCTAAAATGCTGCGAACTTCAGCTAAATCAAAATCATTTTCAAACTCGATGTTTACTGATTCAGAGTGACCACCCATTACTGGGATACGAACTGTAGTAGCGGTAACTTTAATGCTATCATCGCTCATGATTTTGTTCGTTTCTTTGATCATTTTCATTTCCTCTTTGGTGTAGCCATTGTCTTGGAAAACATCAATGTGAGGCAACACGTTCAAGTCAATTTCGTAGGGGTAAGCTTTAGGACCATCAATGCCTTTACGCTCGTTCATTAATTGATCAACTGCTTTTACTCCGGTTCCAGTTACTGATTGGTAAGTAGAAACAACAACACGTTTGATTTTATATTTGTCGTGTAGCGGTTTAAGCGCCACTACCATTTGTATGGTCGAACAGTTTGGATTCGCAATGATTTTATCTTCTGCAGTTAGTTCAACAGCGTTTACTTCTGGTACCACTAATTTTTTATCAGGGTCCATTCTCCAAGCTGATGAGTTATCAATTACGGTAGTTCCAACAGCTGCAAAACGTGGTGCATTTTCTAAAGAAGTGCCGCCACCAGCTGAAAATAACGCGATTTCGGGGCGCATTTCAATAGCAGTGTCCATGCTAACAATTGGATACTCCTTACCCTTAAACTTAATTAACTTACCAACGCTCTTTTCAGAAGCCACTGGGATCAATTCGGTTAAAGGGAAATTTCTTTCTTCCAATACTTTTAACATTACGGTGCCTACTAGGCCGGTAGCACCTACAACTGCAACTTTCATTTTTCTTGTTTAATTTTTGTGTATATTTATTGATTTAAAATTGTTGATTCCCCAAATATGAGAAAAACTTTACTCTTTTTAACCTTATTGTGCACTAAACTTACTTTTGCTCAGTTAAATGATAATTTTGCTGATGGGGATTTTACAAATAATCCAACGTGGGGAGGCACAACAACATCATTTCAAATTACGCCTGATCTTGCACTAACGTCCAACGGTCCACAAGCTACTAGTACTTTGTACTTATCAACGCCTAATGCCCTGGCTGGTAATGTTGCTTGGGAATTTTATCTCAATTTGGCTTTTGACCCAAGTACCACCAATTATCCAAGGATATATTTAGTTTCTAACAATCAGGATTTATCTGCCACTGCTGGCATTCAAGCTTATTATTTACAGCTAGGTTCTAGTACAAGTGCGGAGAATTTCAGCTTGGTCAGACAAAATGGAAGTACATCAACCACTATTTTAGCCTTAGCTGATAAAACCCGACCAAGCGCAGGTTCGGTAACGGTTAGAGTGCGTGTTGAACGTAATGCGGCTGGCCGATGGGATATTTATACCGATTTTACTGGCGGCACCAATTTTACTCATGATGGCTCCGTAGTAGACAACACTTATACGTCAACCTCGTATTTTGGGGTGTATTGCCGTTACAGTACCGCATCAAGGTATAACATGTTTAAGTTTGATGATTTTAAGATAGAAAGTTACGTTGATAACACGCCGCCAAATATTAGTGCCATCAAATCGTTGAGTGATAAAACATTTGAGCTTACATTTAACGAACCTATTGATGCGGTTTCGGCAGTAGTAAATAGCAATTACACAATTAGCGGCATTGGCAGTCCAACCTTAGTTGAAGTTTTAACTGGAAGTAGTGTGAGGCTTACTTATGCCAACGATGTGCCTTCTGGGCAATACACGGTTACCGTGAACAATGTTGCGGATATTAAAGGAAATAGCATTACCACCGCTAGAACCAGAACTTTCATACATGTAAAATCTTACATCGCTAAACGTGGCGATGTTGTTTTCAATGAAATTATGGCGGCGCCAAGCAGTTCAGCTGTGTTAAGTAAAGAGTATTTTGAACTTTACAATACCACCGATAATTACATCATCATCACCGGTTGGAAATATAAAGATGGTTCAACTTCGATAGCGACTTTTGCAGCAGATACGTTGGCACCGAAAAGCTATCGAATTGTTTGCGCCATAGCCGATGTTGATCTTTACAAGCCTTATGGCAAAACTTTGGGCATATCTCCTTGGCCAGCTTTAAATAATGATAAAGATGACTTAAACTTATTTTTACCAGATGGAGCTACAGTAATTGATTTTGTCTCTTATACAGATGCATGGTATAGAGATAACGGTAAAAGAACAGGATATGCTTTAGAGCTCATCAACCCAACAAGTCCGTGCGGTGGTGCGTTTAACTGGACAGCAAGTACTGGCGCCAATAACGGTACTCCGGGAGTTCAAAATTCTGTTTACGACCCGCAATATGTAGATAACGTTGCTCCTAAGTTGCTTACGGCTACGATTTTGTCGCCTACACAAATACAAGTAGACTTTAACAAGGCGATTGCCGAAAGTTTGTTAACTAACGTAAATAATTATAATATCAACAACGGCATTGGGCGGCCCGCTTCAGTGGCTTTAAATGGTACGGCAAATCAAAGCGTGATATTAACCTTCTCACAGGCTATCGCTGCTAATATAGAAAGCTTGCTCACTGTTACAGGAATTTCCAACTGTAATGGCGTACCAATTGATCCAGCTGCAAATACAGCTACCATTTTAATCACCGATCCGATTAAGCCTGGTGATATTTTAATTAGTGAAATCCTGTTTAATGAACGTGTTACCGGAGGAGATTTTGTTGAAGTATACAACGCTACCAATAAAATATTGGATTTAAAGGAGCTTACTATTTCTAATCCGGCTGCTTCTGGTAGTACAGGCCCAAGTAAAAGAACCATTTCTTCTACTTCGGCATTCATTCGTCCTAAAACTTATTGGGTGATAACTGCCAGCGCAGATGCAGTGAAGCAAAATTACAACGCTCCCCATCCTAACCAAATTATACAAATTGCTAGTATGCCAACTTTCACTAATTCAAGTGGCAAGGCTGCCATTTGGAGTGGCGATATCGCAATTGACTCGCTTTCCTATAATGAAAAGCTGCATAACGCATTACTTAAAGTGGTGAAAGGTGTTTCTTTAGAAAGAGTTTCTTTTGCAAAGCCCGCCAACGATGCTGGCAATTTACAGTCGGCCGCTGCCTCAGCTGGTTTTGCTACGCCAACCTATAAAAACTCTCAAAGTGAAGATGAAAGTGTTAAAAGTGCAGTTACGTTAGCTAACAAAACTTTCTCTCCAGATAATGATGGCTTTGAGGATCAATTGCAAATCGACTATCGCTTTAAAGGCAGTGGTAATTTAGCCACCATCAATATCTATACAGATAAAGGCGTATTGGTACGTAAATTGGCGAGAAATATTACCATGTCAACACAAGGGAGTATCATGTGGGATGGGTTGAACGATAGTGGACAGCTGTGTAAAGTAGGTTTGTACGTAATTAGGACGGATATTTTTAACATTAATGGCAGCACAGATAGCTTCAAGCAAACCTGTGTGCTGGCATCTAAACTGAACTAAAAGGTGTCTTTTTTCCTGTCCAAGTTTCTTTTATTCGTCATCAGGCCTTTGGTTTGGATTTTGGTGTTGGGTGTTTACGCTGTTTTTTCGAAGAATAAGCGATTTAAAAAGAAAGCTTTAATCACCGCCATATTATTGTTGTTCTTTTTCACTAACAAGTTTATTTTGGGTACGGTTGCAAGTGTTTATGAGCCTAAAGCACCAAAGTTATCTCATTACGACGTCGGGATTTTATTGGGTGGATTTTCAAGTTATAACGAAGAGACAAAGGCATTGAAAGCCGAATTCTCTTCTGATAGATTAATACAGACGATTAAATTGTACCACAATGGTACGATCGATAAAATTTTAATGAGTGGTGGAAGTGGTGGTTTACTAAATGATGATCCTCCTGAGGCACTTTACACTCAAGAATACTTCAGGGCCATACATATTCCTGATAGCGCCGTGATTATTGAAAAGGAGAGTAGGAATACCAAAGAAAACTTTCAATATACCATTAAGCTGTTCAAAAAAATGAATTACTCCAACGCCCGTATTTTGGTGATTACTAGCGCTTGGCATATTCCACGTACAAAGTTATTGGCCGAGCAACAAGGACTTACTAATGTTACCTTTTATCCAACTAATTCTATAACTGATAATTTTACGGTAGAAGACTATCTACTGCCACAGGCAGGGGCGATGTACGCTTGGGAGTTATTACTAAAAGAATGGGTTGGGTATGTAGTGGCGAAATTAGGAATTACATAAAAAAAACTTACGAAGTTTTTAAAGCTTCGTAAGTTCAGATGTGCTTCAATTGGAATGAAAGAAGCAGTGATATTACAACAAATTTCCTTTGATATATTTGATGCTGGTATTGATAGAACCAATATAATCGGGTTTGTAATTGGTTTCTTGCTCGAGATAAATATGCTTTACCCCAGAGGTAGCTGCAGCGGCAAATATACTTTTGAAATCAATGCTGCCTTTACCTATTTCTGTATTCCAATCGCGATTGGTTTTATCCATATCCTTCACGTGCCACATTTTAAATCGCTTAGGATATTTTTTGAATAGCTCAACCGGGTTTTGACCAGCATATGCTGCCCAATATAAATCGAGTTCAAAGTGCACTAAACTCGGATCGGTGTTACTAAGCAATAGATCTAGACCAGTTTGGTTACCATGCTTTTCGAATTCAAAACCGTGATTGTGGTAGCCCATATGCATACCTGCCTTTTTGCAAAGTTCGCCGGCAGTGTTTAGTCTGTCAGCCACTTTCTTGTAATCATCAGCTGTTTTGCGCAAATTTTCTCCAAGCCACGGCGCTACTACATATTTGCTTCCAAGTATGGTAGAAGCCTCTATGTAAGCCTTAATATCGTCCGAATTTCCCGTAGTTACATAGTCATCGAAACCAAAGTGACCGCTAGGTGAGTATAAACCGTTAGCATCTAATAAGGCTTTGAACTGCTTCGGTGTAAGCCCCCAAAAACTGCCGTCCTTTGGTGCATATCCGTAAGTTTCCACTTCCTTAAAGCCAGCTTTTGCCACTTTTTGGATGACACCTTTTACATCTGCTCCAATGATATCGCGTAAGCTGTATAGCTGTATACCAATTGCTTGGCCTTGCTTCGCAAATGCTTTTGTAAGCGACGGTGCCACAGCTAAGCTAGCCGCTAGCAGTCCCGTTTCTTTGATGAAATTTCTTCTAGTGCTCATGATGATTAATTTTCTTCAACTGCCGCGGTTTTATTGTCATCTCTAAAAAATAATATAAAGAGTAGGGCCACAACGGCTGAAATAGCCGCTGGGATAATCCAAATGTTATACCAATTATGGCCTCCATCAACTACATACTTATCTACTACTACGCCTGAAATGATTGAACCAAAAAGCATCCCAACGCCGTAGGTTGCTAAGGTGATGAAGCCTTGCGCAGCACTTTTAAATTTATCTCCAGCTAATCTATCCGTATAAATTTGACCTGTAACAAAGAAAAAGTCGTAACATATACCATGTAGTACAATGCCTCCAATCAACATCCAATAGTTGGTGTCGGCGTTGCCAAATGCAAAAAGCAGATATCTTACAACCCAAGCAATCATGCCTATGGCTAACATCTTTTTAACTCCCAGTCGAACAAAAAACAACGGCATTAGCAACATAAAAAGCGTTTCGGAAACTTGGCCTAATGATTGTTTTCCAGCGGCAGCTTTCATTCCAACTTCGTTAAGAAATGGATTGGTAAAATTGTAGTAAAATGCAAGCGGTATACAGATAGCTACTGAAGCAATGAAAAATAATAGATAGGATTTGTTTTTTAACAAGCCGATAGCATCTAATCCGATGATATCACCGAATGAAGTTTTCTCTCCTTTTTTTGCAGGAGGGGTATGTGGTAATGCAAAGCTGAATAAGCCCAATAATACCGAAGCTACCGAAGCCATTTTAAACGTTAGGATTAAGTTGCCATCTTGTTCCCAATTTAACCATCCAATTACTAAACCGGCTACAATCCATCCGATAGTTCCAAAAACTCTTACTGATGGGAATTCTTTTCCTGGATCCTTCATTTGACGAAAAGAGATAGAATTTACTAAAGCCAGGGTTGGCATGTAAGCAATCATATATCCTAATACGAAGGGGAAGAAGCTTTCGAAATTAATTGACGTTGAAGCCATCCAAAGCAAGACACCTCCGCAGATGTGCAAAAAGCCTAATATTTTTTGAGCTGCGAAAAACCTATCCGCAATTAGCCCAATGATAAACGGCGCAATGATAGCGCCAAGTGATTGCGTGCTATAGGCCGAACCAATTTGTACGCCATCGGCTGACAGATTCTTGGTAAGGTAAGTTCCCATTGTTACAAACCATCCTCCCCAAATGAAAAATTCGAGGAACATCATAAAGGATAGCTTAAAGCGAGTTGTTGAGTTCATATTTAGTTTTGGTTTTTTATAAACTGTTTAAATTTCAGTTAAACTTTTTACTTGTCAGTCTGAGCTTGTCGAAGACTGCTTGTTAAAGAATGTTTCGACAAGCTCAACATGACACCCCGTATGTTAATCAACAGAAAGTTAAACAGTTTTTTAGTTTTTGGTTGGTTTTTTGGTTTTTAAAATAGTACTGATACCTGACCACTAACACCTTTTCCCTGTTATAGTTCTTTAATCATGATATTACGGAACCAAACCTCATTACCGTGATCTTGTAATGCGATTTTTCCTGTTTGATAAGTGCCAAAGCCTTCCCATTTAGCAAATTTGCTTCCAGCAATTAAATTCTTCCAATTTTCATCCCACATGGTGGTTTCTACCACTTTAACGCCATTTAGCTTTAACGTTAATTTTCCTTTATCGCTAATAATTTCAGCCAAGTTCCATTCGCCCACTGGTTTTACAGGTTCTGATTTGCTTTGAATCATATCATACAAATCTCCTGCACGGTGCTTAGTTATTTTACCATCTGGATGACCATCGTTATCCAATATTTGCATTTCTGGACCGGTTAGATAGGTTTGTTTATACTTGGCTGGATCCTCGTGTACGAAAAAGATGATGCCGCTATTAGCGTTTGGCGCCACTTTCCATTCTAGTTTCAAGTGAAAATTGCCATACTCTTTATCCGTTACCAAATCGCCGCCGTCCTTGTTTTTCAATTTCGGATCGAAGTGAAGAACACCATCTTCTGCATTCCAAGCTTTGCCAACAACATCTTTGCCGTAGGTATGCCAACCTGAAGTTGTTTTTTCATCAAATAATGGGGTAAAACCTCCGTTTTTCTTTTGTGCGTTAGCACCAATTGAAGCAACCATCAGTGCTGCTATTAATATTTTTTTCATCTGTTATATTTAAAACTCCAACAACCTGCAGAGACTGTCGGAGTTATTTTCTGTATGTTTATTTCTCCCCTAGTTTCCAGCCTTCGCGGTAATCTCTTTTTACAAAT
The DNA here is from genome assembly GCF_965249885.1 of Pedobacter sp. GTDB lineage: Bacteria > Bacteroidota > Bacteroidia > Sphingobacteriales > Sphingobacteriaceae > Pedobacter. The sequence goes on from NZ_OZ252254.1 coordinate 3,175,912, forward strand.
TGATTCACATCATCGAAGTTAGTTACTTTCATTTGATCATTATCCCACAGTAGTTTTCTGTATCTACCAGGGTAAGTTACCTTTCCTTTATCGTTAATTTTTTGCACGTCAGCCGCTCTAATCGCTAAGTTAGCCATTAGTAAACACTCTGTTAACGGGCCAGCAATTTCAAAAGGAGAACTTAATTCTTTTTTGCCATATCCGGCAATACAACCTTCAACCCATTGTCCGTAGTGTCCATTGGCCTGTCCAGGTACACGAGCAAGTTTTTGTGCTACGTTTAAGTTTTCATTTCTTGATAATGGCAATAACCTTGCTTTATCACCATAAGTGTTGGCCATCATTTTACCTTTAGTACCGATAAATAAGGTACCATTTCCACCATCACCAAATACCTCATCTGCACCTAGTTCTTCTGGTCTGGTAGGTTGGATACCACCGTCCATCCAATGTACTGTAACTTCGCCCTGCGTTTTATTTGTTTTAGGGAATTTAAGCGTCACATGACTTGAAGGAGGGCAGCTTTCTGGGAAATAACCACGTTTAAACTCATCTACATACACTGAACCAACACTTGCTTCCACTTCTGTAGCATATTTCAAATCAAGCACGCTAAAAGGAGCTTCTAGTAAGTGGCAGCCCATATCACCCAAAGCACCAGTGCCGTAATCCCACCAGCCACGCCAGTTAAACGGAACCAATTTTTCAACGTAATCCTTAGCTGGTGCAGTACCTAACCACAAATCCCAATCTAGCTCCTTTGGAACTTCAGCTTTATTTTTTGACCACGGAATACCCTGTGGCCACACCGGTCTGTCGGTCCAAGCGTAAATGGTATGTACATCGCCAATTAAACCAGCATCGTACCATTCTTTCAATAAACGAGGGCCATCATTACTAGCGCCTTGGTTACCCATTTGAGTAACTACCTTGTATTTTTTTGCCGCCGCAGTAAGTATTCTTGCTTCGTAAATATCGTGAGTTAGCGGTTTTTGTACGTAAACGTGTTTGCGCAGTTGCATTGCCGCCAATGCTTGTATAGCATGGTTATGATCGGGAGTAGAAACAGTTACTGCATCAAAGTTCTTATGCTCTTTGTCGTACATCTCTCGCCAATCTTTATAAAATTTGGCTTTAGGGAAACGTTTTACACTGTTGGCTGCTCGTCGCGTATCAACATCACATAGGTAGGCAATTTCAGCCTTTCCACTTTCGTGAATTAGTCGCAAATCGCTATCGCCTTTTCCACCAACACCCACACCAGCAACAATTAGCCTGTCGCTAGGTGCCAAATAACCTTTACCACCTAATACGTGGCGTGGAACAATAGTGAATGCTGTTGCAGCAACAGCTCCCATTTTTAGGAAGTTACGTCTGCTTTGGTTGTTATCTTGGTTCATATGTTTGGTTTAGAAGCCCGTCTTTACCTTCCCGAAAAGTAGGAGATGCACAGCGCAACCCTGCTCCTCAGGAGAGATAGAGGAGGGTGTTATTTCTTTAATGAAAGGATATATTTTGCCATCAGTTTTGCATCATTTTCAGACACTTTAGGATGCGGTGTCATAGGGATTTTGCCCCATACGCCCGAACCACCTTTGATGATTTTATCTGCCAAGTAAGCAATGTTTTTTTCGTTGCTAGGATATTTCTTAGCTACATCAGTATAGGATGGGCCAATTAATTTATTCACTTTGTGATGACAGCCGATACAATCTGACTTGTTGATCAACAACTCGCCGCCGCTCATTTGGATGGTTGTACTAGCAATTTTAGGTAGGGCAGAAGTAGTAATATTCACTGCTGGTTCCGCTTTTGGCTCAGGTTTAAACGCTGACAAAGTAGCTACAAAAACCGATGTAATTCCAAGGATTAAAAAAGTTCGTTTCATGTGTGTATTATATTTGAGATAATGTAAAGTAAAAAGTATGATCTAGCTATAAGCCTAATATTTTTTTGTTAAAATCTGCATCACTTCCAGCTGCGGCAAAATCATCAAAAGCTTTATCCGTTACATTAATGATATGCTTTTTAATGAATTCGGCACCTTCTCTAGCGCCATCCTGTTGATTTTTAATGCAGCACTCCCATTCCATAACGGCCCAACCTTTGTAATCGTATTGTGCTAATTTGCTAAAAATGGTTTTAAAGTCTACTTGCCCGTCTCCAGGAGAACGATATCGCCCGGCACGGTTTGCCCAACTTTGATAGCCACCAAAGGTGCCTTGTCTGCCAGTTGGATTAAATTCCGAATCTTTTACATGGAAAGCCTTGATACGTTCGTGATATAAATCAATGTATTGAATATAATCCAATTGTTGCAGTACAAAATGCGATGGATCGTACAATAAGCATGCTCTAGGATGCTGATTTACTTTGTCAAGAAACATTTCGTAGGTAATGCCATCAAATAAATCTTCACCTGGATGAATTTCATAGCACACATCTACGCCACATTGTTCGAATTCATTTAAAATAGGCAACCATCGTTTTGCAAGTTCTGTGAAAGCTTCATCAACCAAACCATCTGGACGTTGAGGCCAAGGATGGAAAAATTGCCATAGCAGGGAGCCACTGAAAGTAGCATGTGCATTTAAACCAAGGTTTTGAGAAGCTTTAGCAGCATATTTTAACTGTTGAATAGCCCACTCGGTACGTGCTTTAGGATTGTTTTTTACTTCAGGAGCTGCAAATGCATCAAAAAGTTCGTTGTAAGCAGGATGTACCGCCACTAATTGACCTTGTAAGTGAGTAGATAATTCTGTGATTTTTAAACCGTGAGCAGCTACTTTGCCAGTAAGCTCATCGGCGTAGGTCTTACTTTCAGCAGCCAGCTTTAAATCAATAAATCTGCTGTCCAACGTCGGCATTTGTATGCCTTTAAATCCTAAATCAGCTGCCCACCTACAAATATTATCTAAAGAGTTGAACGGCGCTTCGTCGCTGATGAATTGAGCTAAAAATACTGCAGGTCCCTTTATTGTTGTCATTAGTTTTCGATGTTTTAAACTGTAAAATCAAGCCATTTTTGAGTAGACTTACTTGAAGCTACTACATTTTCTATAAATGCCATTCCCCTTACGCCATCTTTTGCGGTAGGAAAATCTAACATTTCAGCCGTAGGCGTTTCACCATTTAGCTTTGCGCTTAATGTAAGTGCAAAGTTTCTGTAAATATTTGCGAAAGCTTCCAAATATCCCTCAGGGTGACCAGAAGGTGTTCTGCTGTTATGGCTTGCTGCCGCCGATAAGTAGCCATTTCCCGCTCGGTAAATTTGTGCTGGTTGATCTAGCCATTTCACCAACAAAGTGTTTGGCTCCATTTGATGCCATTCTAAACTGCCTTTTTCGCCATACACGTTAATACGCAAAGCATTTTCTTCGCCTGCGGCAATTTGACTAGCCATTAGCAAACCGTTGGCTCCATTATCAAATTTTAGAAGCACATTGCCATCGTCGTCTATAGCTCTGCCATTCACAACAATGTTTAAATCGGCACAAATTTTTGAAATCTGCAGTCCTGTGATATATTCCGCCAGTTGTGCAGCATGTGTTCCAATATCACCCATGCAGCCGCTGATGCCGCTTCTGGAAGGGTCTGTACGCCAAGCGGCTTGCTTGTTATCATCACCAGTGGCGTTACTCAGCCATCCTTGCGGATAGTTAACACATACCTTCCTTATCTTTCCGAAAACACCTTCTTTTACCATTGCTTTAGCTTGTTTCACCATAGGATAGGCCGAGTAGGTGTGGGTTAGTGCTAAAGTTAAACCCGTTTCCTCCACTTTTTGTTGCAATGCTTTCGCTTCAGCCAAGGTGAATGTTATGGGTTTATCTATCAGAACGTTAAAACCATTTTCTAAGGCCATCATTGCCGGCTCAAAGTGTAAATGGTTTGGTGTAACTATGCTAACAAATTGCATTCTTACCTCTGCTGGTAGCTTGCTTTCGGCCTCAAACATTTGCTTATATGAGGTGTACACACGGTCTTCTGGGAGAAAAAGTTCCTTTCCGGAGATTTTTGCATTGTCAGGATTTGAACTCAATGCACCACAGCAGAACTCGATTAATCCGTCAATATTAGCGGCGATGCGGTGTACAGCACCAATAAAGGCATTTTTACCACCGCCAACCATCCCCATTCTTATTTTTTGTTTCATATTTGAAGGTTGTAGGTAATAAGTTTTAAGTTTTACGTCACTAGTAAAACCTAGAACTTATTACCTACCACGTAAGACTTAAAGGTTACCTTTTTTTAATTCGTTTACGGCGTGGTCTGCGGCACGAGCTGTTAATGCCATAAATGTTAACGAAGGGTTTTGGCAGCCAATTGAAGGCATACAAGCACCATCAGTAACAAAAACATTTTTCACTTCATGCATTTGGTTCCATTCGTTAAGTACCGAAGTTTTAGGATCTTTGCCCATCCTTGCTGTACCCATTTCGTGGATTGCCATACCTGGATAACAGCCATTGTCGTAAGTTCTGATGTTTTTTGCACCGGCAGCTTCTAACATTTCGGCAGCGTCGTTCATCATATCCTGACGCATCTTTTTCTCATTATCCTTGTACTCGCAGTCAATAGCTAGCACCGGTTGTCCCCATTTATCTTTTTTGGTTTGATCAATGTAAACTCGATTTTCGTAGTAAGGTAGCATTTCGCCGAAGCCACCCATCCCCATGCGCCAAGCTCCAGGAGTAGTCATCTTTTGTTTAAACTCCGCACCGAAAGCTAATTCGGCCACATCTTTTTGCCAATTTTGTCTCGATGCACCACCTTGGTAGCCAAAACCTCTCAAGTAGTCGCGTTTATCTTTGCCAACATTTCTAAAGCGAGGAACGTAAATCCCGTTAGCTCTACGACCATAGGTGTAATATTTTTCGAAGCCATCAAAATCACCATCGGCTCCACAACGGAAATGGTGATCCATTAAATTGTGGCCAAGTTGTCCGCTGCCATTACCTAAACCGTTTGGATGAGCTTCAGAAGTAGAGTTCAATAGAATGAAAGTAGTTCCTAATGTAGAACCATTTACGAAAACAATTTTCGCATAAAACTCCATTGTCTTATTCGTTAACGCGTCAATTACTGCTACGCCTTTCGCTTTTTTAGTGTCCTTATCGTAAATAATGTGGTTTACAATAGAGTATGGTCTTAAGGTAAGATTTCCAGTTTCAACTGCCGCTGGTAGGGTAGAAGACTGGGTGCTGAAATATGCTCCGAAAGGACAGCCACGGCTACACAAGTTGCGGTATTGGCAGTTGCCTCTACCATTGTGTGGAACAGTTAAGTTCGCAACCCTACCGATGGTCAACAATCTTTCATTTCCCCATTTTTGCTTGATGCTTTCTTTTACAGATTTTTCAACGATGTTCAAATCCATAGGGGGCAGGAAATGTCCATCTGGTAAAACCTCTTGCAGGCCCTCATTTTGGCCACTGATTCCAGCAAATTTCTCCACATAATCGTACCATGGCGATATATCTTTATATCTAATTGGCCAGTCGCTTCCGTAGCCATCTTTTGCGTTCTCTTCAAAGTTTAAGTCGCCAAAACGATAGCTCTGACGTCCCCACATTAAGGATTTTCCACCAACATGGAAGCCACGATACCAGTCAAATCGTTTTACCTCCGTGTAAGGGCACTCCAAGTCGTTTACCCACCATTTTTCGGTTACTTCATTGTACGGATAATCACGCTTTTGAACAGGGTGGGTACGCTTCATTTCTTCGGTTAACCTGCCTGCGTGTTTGATGTCCCAAGGGTTTTTCATGGCCCCATCATAATCTTTGATGTGCTCAATGTTCATCCCTCTTTCTAACATCAGTACTTTTAAGCCCTTTTCTGTGAGTTCTTTGGCAGCCCAACCACCACTTATGCCCGAACCTACTACGATAGCATCGTAAGTATTTTCGGCTTTTAGGTTTATGTTTAAGTTCATTTTATTTCGGTTTTTATATATGGTAGATGTATTTTTAGGTAGCCCAAGATTTCTGGCCTGGTTTTAACGGATAAGCGCCATCATAGCTTCCCGGAATTGCTACATATTCGCGGGCTTTGGTACAACCAATTTCCGAGGAGAAATAGCCTAATGAGGTGAGATCACGCACTACTGTGAAAAAATAAGTGATATCTACCATTTCAGGAACCTTATTCGACTTCTGATCTAAGGTTTCTTGTCTAAGTACTGTTAGCATTTTCTTACGTTCAGCTAGTGGGATCAGTGCAAAACTCTTCTTGTAAGTTTTTTTAGCACGAGCTTCAAATGCATTCAAGCCGTTGTAGAAAGATTGTTGTTGTTTAGCGGTGTAACAATCGTTGATCATCATAGGAATGAATTTTCCTACACCTGCAGCTTTAGCACCTGCTGATGACTTAGTGGTAGGGATAATTACATCTGCAATTTCGGTTAACGTTTTAAGTTGTTCTGCCGTAAAAGTAACAGCATTTTTTTCACCTTCCGGTATCGTGTAGCTGCTGAACAACATATCGGTAGTGCTAGCCGATATCGCCGTTCCCAAAAGTATTGCTACACTTCTCAGTGCTTCTCTTCTGTCCATATTTTTGGTTTATATTGGTTTTGTAAGTGTTATTTTTACACGATGTAATTTAACGTAATAATAACAATTAAAAATTACTTATCAATGTGTGTTACAAACTTGGTACAATATTTTTTTAATTAATGATTTTAACACCTAGCTAACGACTCACTCATCGATTTTGCTTAAGTTTTCTAGCTATAAAATCAGTTCAATTTACAGAGAATGTCTGCGATTAAAAAAATCTCCCATTATTCAAACTTGACCTAGTTGCTAAATATCAAAAAACTAAAATTAGCTATTTTTAAATTCAAATATAACTATTCGAAATATTTTTTTATTTCATTATGTTTCGTTTGGTGCGATTATGTCTTTCGTTATCTGTTGGTGGTTATTTAATTATTTCCGATTCTTTCTTGGTAATCTATGTAAGATTTTGAATTACATTTAGTTATATTGAAATTTCGATTTTTTTTAAGTTTTTTAGGACTTAGCTTTGATGTGATTTATATTTTAACTTGAGGTATTATCGTACTCACTTGTATAGTAAGTGGTCGTAGTGAGTAAATGATGGCGCACTTCTGAGCATCGATAAATAAGCTAATCCATCGCCACTACAACTTCTTCCGGTTTGTCAAATTGGTATAACTTGCACGTCATTTGCTGTTAAAAGAAGAAAGCTGGGGTCTAATCTTTTTCGATTGCTCAGTATGGTGCTCTATCTGGTTAATTTATTCAACGTAAGTCTATAAGAATTAAGTTCCTTTCAACGTTACGGTGAAATCAATTTTAACTGTCTGATATAAATTTGCAGGAATTTCTAGATTGCATTCGTTTTTTTACCTTTGTCAAATTTCGATTTACACATGAGTGATAAGATACTTGTTTTAGGTTCAAACGGACAAATAGGCACCGAACTAGTAACCGCTTTAAGGGAGGGTTACGGAAGCGATAATGTAATCGCTTGTGATATCCGCCGACCAGATTACGAAATTAAAAATGCCGGTCCTTTTGAATTTGTAAACGTTTTAGATAAAGATATTTTAAAAGCCGTTTTTGAAAAGTATAAGCCAACTCAAGTATACTTGCTCGCTGCTTTACTCTCTGCAACTGGCGAGCAAAATCCGAAACTGGCTTGGGATTTAAACATGAACGGCCTGTTGAATGTACTAGATTTAGCGTTGGTTTATAAAACTGCCAAAGTTTATTGGCCAAGTTCTATTGCTGTTTTTGGGCCTAATTCTCCAAAAGTTAATACCCCGCAATTTTGTACGATGGATCCAAATACGGTTTATGGCATAAGTAAACTCGCAGGTGAACGTTGGTGCGAATATTACCATCAAAAATATGGCTTAGATGTAAGAAGTATCAGATATCCAGGATTGATTAGCTGGAAAGCGGCACCTGGTGGCGGTACCACAGATTATGCCGTTCATATTTTTCATGAAGCACTTAAAAAGGGAAGTTATTCTTCATTTTTATCGGCAGAAACAGAGCTGCCTATGATGTACATGGACGACGCAATTAGGGGAACGATACAATTGATGGATGCGCCGGCAGAAAAACTTACAATTAGATCGAGCTATAATTTTGCAGGGGTAAGTTTTACTCCAGAAATTTTAGCTGCGGAAATTAAAAAACACATTCCCGATTTTAAACTAAATTACTCGGAAAATGACCCTAGGCAAGAAATTGCCGACAGCTGGCCGAAATCTATTGATGACAGTTATGCCAATAAGGAATGGGGCTGGAAACCAGATTTTGATTTGGCTAAAATGACGGCAGACATGTTAATGAATTTAAAGAAATAAAAAAGTATCAGGTATAAGGATTTAGGTCTTAGGTTCGACCTTCGTCTAAATGCTAAATACTCACTACTAAATACTACAACAATGGGAAGAGCATTCGAATTTAGAAAAGAAAGAAAATTTAAGCGTTGGGCCAAAATGGCGGTACAATTTACCCGTATCGGTAAAGATATTGTAATTGCCGTTAAAGATGGTGGTCCTCATCCAGAAACTAACTCTCGTTTACGTACAGCTATACAAAATGCTAAGGCTGTAAATATGCCAAAGGACAGAGTGGACGCAGCAATTAAACGTGCTTCGGACAAATCAATGGCCAACTATGAGGAAATTGTTTACGAAGGCTACGCCCCGCATGGCGTAGCCGTGTTGATTGAAACTGCTACAGATAATACTAACAGAACAGTTGCTAATGTGCGCAGTTATTTCAATAAAACCAACGGCTCTTTAGGTAAAACCGGTTCTTTAGATTTCGTTTTCAGCCGCAAATCAATTTTTAGGTTTGCGCCTACCGACGATTTAGATTTGGAAGAGTTAGAGTTTGAACTAATTGACGCAGGTTTAGAAGAACTTTACGTTGAAGCTGATGAAGAAGGAAATGATATTGTTGTTGCGCAGGGAGCTTTCGAAGATTTTGGTCGCTTGCAGAAGGCAATTGAGGAGAAAGGCATTGAGTTGAAGAGCTCCAAATTGGAACGTATTGCATTATCACATCATGAAGTTACAGAAGAACAGGCTGTGGACGTAATGAAGTTAATTGATAAATTGGAAGAGGACGACGACGTTCAAGCGGTTTATCATAACATGGCTGAATAGAATTTGAATAAGACAAACTTAAAAAAAGCTTGAAGGTTTCTTCGGGCTTTTTTTGTGTCGATCTTTTTAAGAGCAATACCTCCTGTGCAGCTAATTAGCTTTCAAACTGATAATGTTCGGGATCAGTATCAGTTAGCTAGAAATATGGTATATTATTGTAATTCAGATAAATGATAATCGAACTTGGGTTGACGTAAATTTTTCAAGAGCTGTAAAAGCATTTAACCCGACTCTCGTTTACAAAGGTCGTCTTAGAAAATAAAAACCCGCAGGCTAAAAGCGCTACGGGGTTAGTAATATTTTTGAGTGTTAGCCAGGCCTGTGTTTCAGGCTGTTAAACACCAAACTGCTTCAAATGATGATCCAAATGTTTGTAGAACATGTTGTTCCATTCGTTAGCGTCAAGCGCACCGAAAGAGTGTGAAACTTTGCCATCAAAAGCTGAAGCTCCTAAAACTTGCGTTTGTTTAATGTAATCAATCAACCTTATTTTTTCTGCTTCAAATTCTTTCTGCTCTGTAATCAAAAAAGCAGGCGCAGTCTTCGAACTTTTTGGGAAAGGTTTATCAGTAACCACTTGTTGCTTAACAAACCATTTGAGTATCAAACCCATCCCGAAGCTTGGCTTCGGATGTTTATCCGTATAAACCATTTCGTATGTTACGCAACAATGAGCAAGCATTTGGGCTGCGTTCATGGTACCCCATAAAGGTTGTGAGTTAGCGGATAGTTGGTTAATTCTTTCAATAACTGCCTCTGCTACAGTTTTGGTAAAAATGTTAGGTAAATCCATATTTTAACAATTTAATGTGCATATCATTACGCCAAAATTAATTGAAGATAACATGAGTCGGGTTTACTTTTACAACTCCGCACTAAACTTTTTTTTTAGCTCGCCGCTAGGCTCTTACTTTTTTCATGATTTGTTTATTTTTTTGGTATTCAAGCTTTCGCTATGCTCAGGTTTGATCGCAAAAAGTAACAAAAACTCTCGGTTGCTTATTTATTCAGCGTAATTTTATTTTCAATTGTTTTCATGCTTGCTTCGCAGGTTTCTTTAAAAGAAAGTGCTTTGGCTTACTAGTGCATCCCGAATACCGCAAAGCGCTCTTTAACACCATTAAAACAAAATAAAACTTGTTAAAAAATAAAAGACCGAAAATTAGCTGAACGAAGATTTGAGGTGCTATCGCTAGCAAATAACATAATTCTCGTATCCCTAACTCACGTTAAAGATAAGATTATTTATGGTGCGAAAATAACCAAGGAAATAATTCCGGCTCTGCAAACGCACTGTCCCAACTGTTATGGTTCGCTTTTAAATAAACGGTAAATTTAGGCTCGTGTCCCAGTTTTTTTAATTCGCGATATATGTTGTAAGAAAATTGTGGCGTTACCACGTCATCCAACCCACCATGAAAAATCCAAAGCGGTACATTTTTATATTTCTTTACATTCTCTACGTTGTCTCCACCGCAGATGGCAAAGGCAGCAGCAAAGGTGTTCGGTTTTCTTCTTAAAATTTCGAAGGTGCCCATGCCGCCCATTGATAGGCCGCCCACGTAAATTTTCGTAGGATCAACAAAGCTATTTTTGAAATACTTATCTGTAAATGACAATAACAGTGACATTGCTTCTGTTGGCTTTCCGCCCTTTACAAAAGTGAAAAAGCGTTTATTTTGAACTGACTCAATTTCAACATTTGCCCAATAGCTTTCTTCTGAACATTGCGGAAAAATCGTAATTATCTCATTTTGGTTTCTAAAGTTTTCGTCAAGGAACATTTTTGCCCCATGTGTCAACTGTTTCTGATTGTCGTTACCGCTCTCCCCACGGCCGTGTAAAAATAGTACCACTGGATATTTTTTTGCGGCATCGAAATTCTTCGGATAAAGGATGCGATATCTTAGCGTATCTCCGTTGGTAACGAGAACTTCTTTTTTGTATAACGAAAAGTCCTGTGCGAAAGCGCTAAAACTGACTAGGGTGATGATTAGGAATACTTTTATAGTTTTCATAATTGTTTGAAATTGCTTTTTCTGCCTATTTGCAACAACGAAATATAAAAAAAGACTTACGAGTTTCAAAAACTTCGTAAGTCTTTAAAAATGGTAGCAAATTTCGTCTAGACTATGAGAAGTGCTATCAAATTATGTGATGGTCTACTTCATCAATTTAAAATCAACTTCTTTTACGTCACTTGAATTAGTGCCAATAAACGCTTTGAAGTCTCCCGGCTCAGAAACATATTTCAATTGACTGTTGTAAAACCTCAACATTTCTTCACTAATTTGAAAAGTAACGTTTTTTGATTCACCAGGTTTTAAGCTGATTTTTTGAAAGCCTTTCAACTCTTTTACAGGTCTGGTACTTGTACCTACTAAATCTCTAATGTAAAGTTGCACTACTTCTTCACCGGCATATTTACCACTATTGGAAACAGTGGTGCTTACACTAATTTGCTGTCCTGGCTTTAGCGTATTACCGCTAAGTTTTATATCGCCGTAGGTAAATGTAGTGTAGCTTAGCCCGTAGCCAAAAGGATATAGAGGATCGTTACTTACATCTAAGTAATTAGACCAAAATCTGGTAAACCATTTCTTGTCGCCAAGTGGCCGGCCAGTGTTTTTATGGGCATAGTATAAAGGAATTTGCCCAACGTTTTGAGGAAAAGTCATAGTAATTTTCCCTGAAGGATTTACATCGCCAAACAATACATCTCCGATAGCTCTAGCCGCTTCAACACCACCAAACCAAACATTCAGGATAGCAGGAACATTTTGTTGCTCCCAGGTTAAAGTCATAGGACGGCCAGCAAACAATACCAAAACTACCGGTTTGCCAGTTTGCAATAACGCTGCTAACAAACGTCGTTGTGTATCAGGAATGCCGATGTCAGTACGGCTGGAGCTTTCACCACTCATTTCGGAAGCTTCGCCCAAAGCCGCCACTATAACGTCGGCTTTTTCAGCTACTTTTACCGCTTCCGCTATAATTTCGCTTTCAGGTCGGTTATCACGAGGAATGTCGCGGCCGTGAGCGGTACCCCAAATCTGTTGGTTAGGATCGCCGATTAGGTTGGAGCCTAAGGCATAGGTGATTTTAACATTATTGCCAGCTACTTCGGTTAAGCCTTGTAGTAATGTTGGAACTTTTGACATATCTGCATTTACGCTCCAAGTGCCAGGCATATTAGATGCAGTATTTGCTAACGGTCCAACTAAAGCGATAGTGCCTTTGCGCTGTAGTGGTAAAGTTTGTTTATCGTTTTTTAGCAACACGAAGGTTTTTGTAGCAGCTTCACGAGCGAATCTTAAATTCTCAGCGTTTAGAATTTCTTTTGCTGCACGCTCTTCATTACAATACTTGAATGGATCATCAAACAAACCTAATTTATATTTTGCTTCTAAAATTAGTCGGCAAGCCATGTTGATTTGGGCAATTGTAACTTTCCCTTCATTCAAGTTCTGCTTCAAGGTAGTAAGAAAGCCTTCACTCACCATATCCATATCGGTGCCAGCTTTTAAAGCCAAGCCTGATACAGTTTTCAGATCTCCTAAACCATGTGCCATTAACTCGCTTACACCAGTGTAATCAGACGCTACAAATCCTTTGAATCCCCACTCTTTACGCAGTAAATCGGTTAGAAGCCACTTGTTGGCCGTAGCCGGAACACCGTTGATATCATTGAACGAAACCATTACACTACCAGCGCCCGCATCGATAGCAGCTTTATATGGTGGCAGATATTCATTGTACATCCTGTCAAAACTCATGTCGGTAGTATTGTAGTCTCTACCAGCTTCGGCTGCGCCATAAAGTGCTAAGTGTTTTACGCAAGCCATCATGGTATTTACAGCTTTCAGGTCGTTTCCTTGATAACCTTTAACCATCACTTTGGCAATTTCGGATCCTAAATAAGGATCCTCGCCACTTCCTTCAGCTGCACGCCCCCAACGTGGATCCCGTGCTAAGTCAACCATAGGAGAAAAAGTCCAGTTTAGACCGTCGGCAGTTGCTTCAGTAGCCGCTACTCTTGCTGTTTTTTGGATCATGGGTAAATCCCAACTTGCAGCTAACGCTAATGGTATAGGGAATGTAGTTTTGTAACCGTGTATCACATCTTGCCCAAAAATCAATGGTATTTTTAGACGGCTGCGCATAGCGATTTCCTGAGCTTTTCTAATTTTTTGTGGTGTAGTTAAACTAAAAATTCCACCAACATTTCCTTTGGCAATTTTCGATTCTACACCGGTGCTTACAGCAGCGCCCGTTGTAGCCTCGCCACCAGTTACTAAGTTAAGCTGACCAATCTTTTCATCAATAGTCATCTTTGACATTAGACCACTGATGAAAGTATCCATTTTTTGTTTTTCAGTAATTTGCGTTTTTTTTTGAGCTATCGCGTAGAAATTACTTATTACTATTAATGCTAAAAAACACTTGAATTTATTCATTTTGGTTATATTATAATTCGTTCTAATCTGTTAGTCAATTTTTTTTATCTCACTTTTTTGAGATACTCCATTTTGATTTATGGCTTCTATCGAGAAATAATAGGTTTTTTCACTATCCATAGCTTTAAACCAGTATTCATTAAAATCATGAATCATGATGCAGTTGTAGAGTTTGTTTGGCGAAGTTCCATAGTATAAATTGTATGCAAATGCATTATCAACTGGGGACCATTTGATGTAGGCACTCCGCTTGTCTTTTTCGGTTCTCAATATTATAAGTTCATTTACCTTACTTGGGACGGCGCCATTACCGTTACCGAATACCCTAAATCCGCTGATAGCAAATTTTCCTGTTGGCATGTGGATATTAACCAACTTCAAAAATCTGGCTTGAACTGGTTGGGAAAGTTCAATGTAATCATGTGGAACATCAGTTTTATTGTTACTTTTATCAGCGAGGATTGTCCATTTTTTTCCATCGATTGAATATAGCAATTGGTACTGATGAAATATATTTGTCCGCTTTCCTAAAAATTCTACATCCTGATCAGCGTAGTTAAGTTGCACGGCATTCACGGTAGAGATTTGACCTAAATCTGTCTGTATCCATTCTCCGCTGTTAGCAGTTTTTGCACTCCAGTAAGTTTTGATATTTTCGTCGACTGCGTTATTTGCATTAAAGTTGCCTAAAGTAGAAGAAACAGTGACAGGCGTTTTATAATTGATGAGCATCCATCCCGGACCCGCAGGGCCATTAGGTTTACGTTCAGACGGAAGATAAAGTGGGTAATCACCAAATGCAGTATTGCACCACATTGCGTCATCGTTATCAAAACCTGCTGGCCAAATTCCTATTCTTCTTTCCCAAGTGCTTTTTACACAAACTATACTGGTAGAAACATGCCAATAATTAGCATTATTGTCTTGAAAGGTGGCTCCGTGGCCTGCCCCTCTACTAAATCCGCCGGGTTTAAAACTTAGTGGATCTGATTGTGGAACGGTTGGAAAGTTTTCGAACAATGGCCTGTCGCCAACCACCACGCCATCTGCATAGCCACTAAACTCCGTTCCGGGCGCTCCATATTGAAAATAGTATTTTCCGTTATGCTTGGTCATCCATGCTCCTTCAATAAACGGATCCAGGAAAGTGTTGTCCATATGCTCGCCAAATCGTTGCCATCCGTAGCGCCAATCTTCTAATACATACATAGGAACACGGGAACTTTTTGGTTTAAAGGTTTTTCTATCTAGTTCTACACCGTAAACTGGATATTTATTACTGCTTCCATTGTACATATAAAATCTGCCGTCATCGTCTGTAAAAAAGGCTGGGTCCCAGCCGCCAATATCCAAGGAATCAACAAGGGGAAACCATTTGTTGTTTTTCGGATCCGTGCTTCCCCAGAGCGTAAAGTTTTTTGAGTATGTACTGCCAAACACCACTACGGTATCGCCAATAATCCCAACACCTGGTGCACACAGTTCATCTAACACATTGTTCCAAGGGCGTAAAAACTTTCTCTCATGGAATTTCCAATTTAGCATATCTGAACTTTCCCAATATCCCCATTGGTTAGTGCTAAACAGAAGAAAGTCACCTTTATAGTTCACAATAACAGGGTCGGCAGTGGCACGATGTTTACCCCAAGCTGCGAATTCAGGGAACGGTGTATATCCGTAATCTAGATTCACCGGATTACAATAGGTTTTAGCTTGTCCAAAGCAGCTTAGTGTGGTAAAAATGAAAGCTAATTTTATAATAATTATCTTCATTAAAATCTATTTTGAATACGTGAAACCTAGTTTTGTTAACCCTTGCTGAATTTCTGGAGCGCTCATAAATAGATTCCAAATTAAGCCACTTCGACCGTTTTCAATCATCACTACAATTGGACCTTGGTCAATGCCTAGATACCGTTTTGGATACCAGTCTGCTGTTTCACTATAAGCATCATAAAATCCAAATTCTCCCCACACTTTATCCTTCATGTTTTCGTATAGATTTCTGATTACCTGCATACTTTGCTTTGGTGCATATGGATAAGACGAAAGGGCTGCGGTGGGAGTTATTACGCCGAAATCTTCATCTGGCATATGTGCGGCATAGCCTTTTACGGAGTAACTAGCGGTTAAGCCCCAAGAGGCTTTTCCATAGCCTTTATACTTTTTTGGGTTGGCAATTGCATAATCATAATTGATTAACGTTTGATTCCTATTTTCTTGCCAATAGTCAGCATATTTATCCTTTAACCCCTTCGGATTTAACCCCAAGTATGAATAATGTGCCCAAAAAAGCGGGCCTATACTTTCGCCAACTACATTGTGTTTCAATTTTATTGGATGACCATAAAGAGAAATATCAGTATTAATTGCACCATTCTTAGCCCAACCTTGGTGGTATACTTCTGCAGGAACGCCGTGTGTTGGAGAGCTGGCCGCTAAAACGTAGGTAATTAAGCATTCGTTATAACCTGTGATGGCAAAATTCATTTCCCAAGCTACCGTTGGCGACCAGTGCCAATACAGAACGTTTTCGTCATTTCTCCTGTAGAAATTCCAATCTATACCTTTCCAAAGTTCATCCGCTTTTTGAGCTAATGCTTTCTCGCTTGCATTTCCGTTGGCATAATATTGCCTTACACATATTAAAGCCTGAGCCAAGAAAGATGTCTCTACTAAATCGCCCGCATCATCATTCTTTCCAAATGGTTTTGCCTTTCCGTTCGGAAACATCCAATGCGCCCAAGCACCATGGAATCTGTCCGCTTTCCCTAAAAAATCCAGTCCTTTTTTCAGGTGCTGAAATCCTTGCTCTTTGGTAATGAATTGGCGTTCCATGGCTACTAAAGTTCCCATTATACCGAAGCCGCTTGCTCCAGTAGCGACGATGTTTTTATCGTTGTCTGGATAAATATTATCCTCATGATACCGTTCTCTTGCTAAACCGGAAATCGGCTCGGCACCTTCGTAAAAGTACTTATAGGTTTGTTTTTGGACCTCTGTAAGCAATTGATCATCTGTTAATTTTATACCTGTAGTTTTTTTACTGACTGAACAGCTTCCAAAAAGGGCAAGGAAAGGAATTAATAAATACTTAGTTTTCATTTGTGTGTGTTGTTATAAGTTTGGGCTTGAAAAACCGAGGTTAGTCATTCCTGTTTTAATTTCAGGTGCGCTCATAAGTAAGTTCCATAGCAGCTTGCTACGATAATTTTCTATCATGACAATGATTGGTCCTTGGTCAATTGCTAAGTGAGAAGTAGCAAACCAAGGTTCGTTCAAATTAAAAGCATCTACAAATCCATACTCCTTCCAAATTTTATCTCCCAATTTATAATAGAAGAATTTTAATGCTGCCATTGACTGTTCTGGCGTATACGGGAATGAGGATAGTGCAGCAGTAGGTGCGATTACGCCTCTGTCGTTGGTGGGCGAACTGGCCGTATAACCTCCTGGGATATCGCTAGCGGTTAATCCCCAACAATTGGCACCATAGCCATAGTTTTTAGCCGGATTTGCCACGCAATAATTGTAGTTAATCATTGCGTGGGCTTTGTTTTGTGTTTCATAGTTAGCATAGGTGTCAGTCAATCCGTTAGGATTAATTCCAAGGAACGAATAATGAGAAAAAAATAAAGGTCCTCCGCCGGCACTTCCTAATGGTAATTGCACACCATAATAAGAATTGCCATTTTTCATCGTGCCGTTTTTGGCAAAACCTTCGTCATAAACAGCCTTTGATATGGCGTAGGTAGGGGAGGAAGCCGCTAAGATATAAGTGATTAAGCATTCATTCCATCCTTGGATCTTTAAGTTCATATCCCAGTTGTAGTTGGGACTCCAATGCCAGTAAAGCGAATTGGTCCCGTTGCGGTACCAACTCCATTCTACCTGGTTATATAATTGAGTGATGTCGTTTCTTAAGGTAGTTTCGGCAGCTGTGGTGCCGTTGAAGTATTGGCGGGCGCTAAGTAAACCTGCCATCAAAAAGGAAGTTTCAACTAAGTCGCCACCGTTGTCTTTAGTACTAAAAGCAATGGTTTTCCCAGTGTTTCCGTCTAGCCAGTGAGCATATGCCCCGTGGTAACGGTCTGCAGTTTTTAAAAAGTTTACTATCTGCTGTATTCTAGCTATTCCATCTGTTCTGGTAATAAAGTTACGATGGATACCAGCGATCATCGCCATTACGCCAAAGCCAGTGCCACCAGAGGTAACTGTGTTTCCGGATGTGTTTCTTTCCCGGGCCATGCCACTCGTTGGGTGCCCGAAGTCCCAAAAGTATTTAAATGTTTGTTGTTGCACTAAGGTGAGCAAGTCCTCATCAGCTATCCGTGGAAACTTATCCGTGTCGCTAACTGCGGTGAGTAAAGTAACAGTAATACCAGTCTGTAATTTTTCGCCCTTTGTATTTAGTAAACCCGTACCAACATTTAAAACGTATTTTGTAATAGGTTGTAATTGGGGTTGTATAACAAGGGTGTTATTATTGTTTTCAAAAGAGGTAACAAATGCAATCGATGCGCCGCTGCCATCATTCATCGTAATATTTGAATTAACGGTGCTGGGATTGATTGCTGTAGAGAATGTTATTTTTACTATTGGCGAGTTATTTACGCCGTAATAGGTAAATCCGTTGAAAGTGTCGTTTACTTTTAGATCCGAAAATGAATAGGTTGATGGTGGAGTAACGGGATCGGGGGATGTAGATGTTTCGTTTTTTTTACAAGAACTAACGAAAAATATAAATAATGCAATTGATAAATAATTTAACCTATTCATGCTTTTAAATTTTTAAAGGGCTGTGTTAACAGCCCTTTAATGTTTTAACTTAGGAAATTACTTTCCTCTTCCTTCTAACTTAGCTAAAGAGCCGATGTCTGCATCAGATAAAGCTTTATCATAGATTCTAACCTCGTCAATTCTTCCAGTTAGGAAACTTGCCCATCCTTGTGCACCAGTACTACTAGTTTGACTTGGATTAGTTTGAAACTGCACTGTGCCAAAAACGATGTTTCCCGTATCTGTCCATGATAATGGTCCTGTTAGTCCAGTTACAGTCCCAGAGCCTACTCTGGATCCGTTCACATAGACTTTAACCATATTGGTGGCAGCATCGTACGACACCGCAAGAGCAATCCATTTGTTGAATAGATTAGCAACATTATCTAAAGAATATGTTTTGTCGCCATTTTTGTTAATGTGAATTCTTAGCTTTCCGTTTTCGTTACTACTTCCGTTTTCGATGAAAACTTCTAAGTTTCCCCAGAATTGATTAGTATTTGAAAGGCTGAAAAGGCCAAGAATTCCAGTTGATGGAGGAGGTGTGTTGACCCACTCCGTTAGTGTGAAACTTTGCAAGTTTTTTACTTTTGCCGATGATTGCGTAACGACATAACTATTTAGTGCGCCTTGTAATGACTGTCTTTTTATGCCTCCAGCAAATGAAGTTCCTGTATTTGTGCCTGTTACATTAGATACGCTATCAATTAAGCTACCATCAAATGCCCAATAAGCAACTAGATTACTTGGCGCAATTTGTTTTGCACTTGTATAGCCTCCAATATTTAATGGAGGTGCGTAGCTAGTAGGATCGAATTTCTTTTGACATGAAGACAAACCTAGGCCTACAATTGCTATTAATAAAAAATATTTTGTTTTCATTTCTAATTTAGATTATCGGTTAATATCCAGGATTTTGAGTAAGCGTTCCCGCACTTTTATCTATCTCCGTTAAAGGTATTGGCCAAACTTCATTTTTACCTGCCTTCCAACCTTTTGGACCGAATACTGCCGTACCGCGTCCTTGTCTAATTACATCGAAATAGCGGTCAGATTCCATTGCCAGTTCTACTTGTCTTTCTTTCCAAATAGCATTTCTCAATTCAGTTTTATCATTCGTTGTAACATCAGGTAGTACACCAACTACGCCGCCGCGAGCACGAGCACGAACTTTGTTGAGTGATGTTTTTGCCAAAGTTGGATTATTCAGTTCGTTAGCGGCCTCTGCATTCATAAGTAGGATATCGGCATACCGTAAAACACGAACATTTTGCTGAGATCCTTCTGTATATCCTGAAACGATCTGGCTAAACGGCACGTAAGATTTCTCATTGTACATAGGATTAGGGACGCTGGTAGGTATAGCATCTCCCTGCGGAGTAGTTTCTCCCCTAAATATAATCGTTGCATCCCTTCTAACATCACCCGTCTCAAAGGCTGCAGCTAACGTTGTTGTTGGAACATTAAATCCCCAACCTCCAACTGTACCTCTAACACCTTGTACCTGACTATACTGCGAGTTAGATGCGTCCTTGTTGTTTAATAAGAGCTCACATTGAATTTCAAATATTGATTCGATGTTATTTTCTCTATTAGTACGGAAGCTTTCTTGGAAATTCGGATAGAGATCGTAACCCATTGTCATCACCGTATTCGTATATGCCAATACCTGATCCCATTTCCCTAAATACATGGCTACTTTTGCATGTAAACCTAAGGCAGCACCTTTGGTAGCTCTACCTAAATCAACTGATGTATAGTTTGGAGGTAGAACAGCCGCGGCATCATCTAAATCTTTCTCAATCGCAGCGTAAACCTGAGCTTTTGGAGTTCTAGGGATGTTAAATTCCGATGCGTCTTTTGGTACGTTCAGGCGAAGAGGGACATCGCCAAATGCACGTACCAACCTAAAATAGGAATAAGCACGAACAAATTTTGCTTCAGCCAAATAACGAGCTTTTAAGTTGGCATCCATGCTAATTGCTGGAACGTTATCTAGTACTTGGTTGCAAAGATTTATATTTTGATATTGTGCTTCCCAAAATCCTTGAAATTGACCTTCTGTTGAAGAGGCGGTATAATTGTCAAAATTGTTTAGATAACTAGCATCATTTGGGTCACTTCCTTTTTCTGCATCGTCACCAGGAATACTTTCCACCGCTAAAGCGGGAAATGCTGTATTGCCCCAAGATCTCAGGTTGGCGTAAATTGCATTAACTGCCTTGGTAGCATCCTCTTGTGTTTTCCAAAATGTAACTGCTTGTTGTTTGGCTTGGGGATCGATATTTAAAAAATCCCTTTTACACGCTGGAAACGCTAATGTTCCAACGCACAATGCGATAACTCCAAACTTTTGAATATCTGTGTTTTGAATAAATTTCATCTTAGTATCTATTAAAATTGAACTTGAAGACCGAATCTGTAGATTGCTGATAAAGGATACACATTAGCGTCAATTCCTCTTGAAATTGGACCAGCTCCAGCATCATAACCGATTTCAGGCGTAAATCCTTTGTATCCAAATATGTTGATAGCATTTTGTGCATCAAGAAATACTCTTACTTTTTTCATGGTCCATTTGCTAGTTAAACTGGTTGGAAGTACGTAACCTAGCTGAACAGTCCTTAAACGGATATATGATCCATCCTCGACATAGAATGAATTAGGTGCTGCATTTACAGTTGAACCAACATTTGCAGAAGGATAGGTGTTCGAAGTTCCCTGGCCGTGCCATCTATTGTTGTAAAAATCTTTGCTGAAATTCTCGTTACCGAATCTGTAGGCAATGTTAGCATTGTAAACATCTACATCCGCAACGCCTTGGATATCTAAAGTTAAATCCCATCCTTTATATGCAAATGAAGTGTTAATGCCATAACTATATTTCGGATTCGGATTACCTAATACCACTCTGTCCTTACCATCGATAACTCCATCACCGTTTTGATCTACATAACGAAAGTCGCCCGGTTTCGCATTTGGTTGAGCAGAACTAGTTATTTCTTGAGTATTTTGGAATATTCCATTCACTCTATATCCGAAAAATTCGCCTATTGCACCTCCTTGTACTGTCCTAGTAGCTAAAGCCCCATTTGCGATACCTTGTCCACCACCATAAATTGGATTTAGACCTGTGATTACCGATATTACTTTGTTGTTGTTGATACCAATGTTTCCACTGATTGAATATGTCAACCCATTTTTAGTTTGATCTTTCCAAGTTCCTAAAAACTCGAAACCTCTGTTTCTGAAATCAGCTTGGTTACCGATCATATTGCTAGATGAGGTACCTATTGAACTTAATATTGGAATTTCGAAAATCGCTTGCTCTGTTTTCTTATTATAGTAACCTGCCTCAATGCTCAGTCTATTGTTAAGCATCGATGCTTCTAAACCAATGTCGGTACCAGTTGTACGTTCCCAGTTTAAGAAGGATGGCACTAGCGATGCTACACTTGCACCAGTGTAAGCTACACCATTAAATATGGCTACATAACCTGGACTTTGGGTAACGGTAAGTGTAGTAGGATTAACTGGAACACCTGCATTACCAACTTTGCCCCAAGATCCCTTTAATTTTAAGTTGCTAAATACTTTTTGATCTTTCATGAAGCTTTCATTTGAAATTATCCAGCCTGCTCCAACGGCAGGGAAATAGCCCCAGAGATCACCGCCGCCAAAAAATTGTGATGCCGCGTCAGCACGTAAAGTAGCGTTTAATAAGTATCTATTTTTAAAAGAATAGTTTGCTCTACCGAAATAAGATAGGTATGTGGATAAACTACCTCCGTCTACTACCTCACGGTTAGATGCTGTACCTAAGGCAAGATATAAGTCGCCTTCGCTTGAATATGGCACATTTAATGCACTTGAGTTGATGTAATAGCTTTTCCTACGTTGAGCAGTTGTTCCAGCTAAAACAGTTAAATTATGGTCTCCAAAAGTGTTTTTGTAGGTTAGAGTATTTTCCAATATCCAGTTTCTGTTCTCCGCTCTGTTCACAGTCAATTTGCTGATATCATTTCGTTGACCTTGAGTGGCTTGATAAACTGGTGTGTAACCTCTAACCTCATTTTGTCCAAATTCACCACCTGCACTGGTTCTAAACGTAAAATTTTTAGCAAAGTTTACTTCGGCAAATACGTTTCCGTTAATTCGGTAGTTTTTAGATTTTTGGTTAAAGAAATCTAAAGTCACCTGTGGGTTGAAGTTATTGCCACCGCCAAGACTGAAATCATTTGCGTCTCCGTATGTACCATCAGCATAATAAACAGGAACTACTGGACCTGCAGCATATAGTTGCCTAAAAATACCTCCATTAATATCATTAGAATTAATTGCAGTACCAGATAATGAATAACCTAACTTAATCGCTTTAGAAACTTGGAAGTCGTTTGAGAATTTCGAAGTGTAGCGTTTCCAATTTTGGGTCTTAACTATTCCGTCTTCATCGGTATAACCCAAAGAGAAGTTATAGTTTGTTTTTTCGGTGCCTCCGTTAATTGAGATTTGGTGATTAGTTTGTAATGCATTTTGAAATGCTTGATTATACCAGTTAGTGCCTTCACCAAAACTAGATGGATTGGCAAAAAGCAGTGGCGATGAATTAGCAGCTGATAGCTCATTTATTATTGTAGCGTATTCGGTTGCATTAGCCATTTCAATTTGATTAGTGACTTTTTTATAGCCAACTGAGCCATTATAGCTAATTATTGGATTTCCAGATTTACCTTTGTTGGTAGTTACAAGAATAACGCCGTTTGCAGCCCTAATACCATAAATTGATTGTGAAGAAGCATCCTTTAAAATACTCATATCGGCGATGTCAGCTGGATTTAAGAAACTAATATCGTCATACCAAACACCGTCTACTACATATAATACTCCGAGGTTTCCGAAAATAGTGCCTGTACCTCTAATGGAAATTTGAGGTGATGAGCCAGGAGCACCCGAATTTGTTATACTAACACCCGCAACTTTTCCTTGTAAGGCGCTAACAGCATTAACTGATGCTTGCTTCGATATATCTTCTCCTTTTACTGACGCTACAGCACCGGTAACGTCAATTTTTCGTTGCGTGCCATATCCTACTACGACTACTTGTTGAAGATCGCTTGCTGATGAAGTCAGCTTAACATTTAAAATAGTTTTGTTGTTAACTGGAATTTCTTGGTTTGCGAAACCAATAGATGAAAACACCAACATGCCGTTTCCAGGGGCACTAATTGTGTAACTTCCAGTGGCGTCTGTTTGTACGCCGTTGCTCGTGCCTTTAACTACAATGCTAACTCCCGGTATAGGAAGATTTTGTTCATCTTTTACCGTACCCTTAACTGTAACATTTTGGGCATAGGCAACGTCTGAAAATAGTAGTAATAAAAAGCAGGCAATAACAGAGAATTCTGTAAAGATTTTTTTCATACCGTTATTAATATTTGATTATTTGAATACTCGAATGTTCAACTTTTGTATCTATTAAGCAAATATTTGCACTTGCACATCACTACATCATGCAAGGTTTAAAGGGTATCTCAAAAAGTGAGTGATAGCGCTATAAAATAGCTATAAAGGCACTTTTTTATAATTCTACTATCAAAAAAATACTACTACATTGTGGTCATTAATCACTTCCTTTGTGTTTAAGTTTTTTCAGAAGTGAGAGGTAATGATGTAGTGTTAAATCTCGATCAAAAACTCAGTCAGATTTTTATCATGCGGTACTGCAAGTTTTTTACGCAAACGATATCGGCGGATTTCAACCCCCCTAACTGATATATTTAATAATGAAGCCATCTCCTTGCTGCTCATGTTCATTCTCAAATATGCGCAAAGTTTAAGATCATTGGGTACCAAGTCGGGATGATTAACTTTGAGCTTTTTGAAGAAACTCTCATGCGCTTCGTTAAAGCTTTTTTCAAAAAGATTCCAGTCTCTTTCGTCGTTCATGCCGTCATCAATAATTTTTTGAATTTTTCTCAATTGATCTTCTGGCGATTTATGTTCTTTGTTTTCACGAAGTTTATTCAACTCTTGACTAATCTTTTGGAGTAGCTCATTTTTGTAAACTAAACTCATTGCTGAATTGGCCAACTCTCTACTTTTGCCCGCCAATTCAGTTTGTAGCTTTTCTGTTTGTAGTTTGCTAATTTGCTTTTCTGTTGCTTCTGCTTTCTTCTTCAAATATTCTTCTTTTTCCCTTTGAAGTTTTTCGGCAATTTTTTGCTGGTCTCGTTGTAATTTGGTTTCGTATATTTTTTTTCCGATAACCAACCCAGCAACTGCAATGATGAAGTAACACACCCAAGCCCAATTGCTGGCATACCAAGGTGGGAGGATGATCACTTTGATTTCACTTACTTCACTAATTGTATTCTCGTCAATTTTCGCTCGTACCTTAAATGTGTATGTGCCATTACTTAAATTGGTGAAATCTTTTTGCGTTGCTGTATTCCAGTCAGACCATTGTTTCGAATAACCATCTAAGTAATATTGGAACTTTATTTTTGCTAAGCGATAGTAGGGTAAAGCGAATGAAATTCGAATGCTATTTCTAGAGAAAGGTATGTCTAATTCATTTTCAGCATCACCACTTTCTGTAATGAGACTATACTTATCGGTAATGTCCTCAATTTTTCCTATAATAACTTTAGGTAGTTTTTTATTGAGCTTAATGGATGTGGCTAATGCATCATTATAAATTGCAAAGCCGTCATCAACACTAATTAGATATATGTTATTGCTAATCTGGCTAATGTTTTCATAATATTGAACCATACGCGAATCCAATATGTTGAATCTGTTAGAGTCAATTTTGATATTTCCAGGTTCTAAGAAATTACTTAGTCCCATCCGTCCCCGGTTAATGAACCAATACTTGCCATTGCCAGCTTTGATAATTTTGTTAGATGTACTGAAGCTTCCTAATTTTTGATTTAGTTCTTGGTATTTGCTGAACTTATTAGCGATATCATCGTAGATATAGAAACCTGAATCTGACGAAAATACTATTCGGTTTTCTAGGTTGAAAGTGTTGATGTTGAAACTATTAGGCAGTCCATTTGCTTCATCAAAATATTTAACTTTTACTGCTTTTCTTAAGTCATCACTCAGATTAATTCTATACAAGCCCTTATACGCATGACTTACCCAGATATTTCCTTTATAATCTTGCTCAACATACCTAGAAGGCTCTCCAAATCCCTCTACGCGATGGCTAAAACTCCATCTTCCAGTTGCGTTTTTTATAAAAATACACAGTCCGGTATAAGTTCCTTGTATTAAAACGTTAGGATTTGAAGTCAGCTTTTTAAGTGTCCAGCCGCCGTTAATGTGAGATATCTTTTCAATTTTATCGCCAGTTACAGTAAATGTACCGTTGTTATGACCGCAGATTAATTGGTTATCTATTTTGCTGAGATCCCAGACCTGACCCTGCGAATTTGGTATGAGCTTAAAATCAAAGTTGTTGCTTACGTTTTTTAAGCCACTATTCCAATTGCTATAAAATAGACCCTGATTAGTTCCCAAGTAAATTTTATCTTGATGTATTAAACTTGAATACACTGTGCCAAACCTGCCTGTTTTATCAAAGTAGAATGATAAGGGCGAATTCAATTCTATGCGGTCTATGCCATTATCCAAACCAACCCATAAATTACTTTCAGCATCATTAAAAATACTTAATACCGTATTGTTTTGTAAGCCGCTCGTTTTGTTAATCGTTTGAACGATGTTGCCAATATCATCAATAATGATTACTCCGTTTAAGATAGTACCGAACGCATAATAATTATTAAACACCCTAGTGCCATTATTAAGCTGGAAAGTTTTTAGGAAACTGTTAGCTTGACTGTAGAATGGGGTAAAAAGTGTACCATCGTATGTAAAAAGGCCGTTTTTACCGGTGCCAATTAACAATTGATTGTTCTTGAAAGGCAAAATAGAAAGCACTCCGGTCTTTCCTAATATTTCACTTCCCATTAGCTTAACCAATTGCTTGCCTTTAATTTCAAACAGTCCATTATCGATCACTTCCACAAACAAGCGGTTGTTTACCTGATGTGTAAAAAGCAAGTTGTTGACTGCTTTGATTACTTCTATTTTTTGATCATGATAAATGAAAATTTCAGAAAAGGTTTGAAAGTAAATTTTTTTTCCTAGGACATAGATTTTCCAAACTTCGCCTGTAAGCTTAACCGATTTGGGTAGTAATTTTGTAAGGGAGTGATATCTTAGTTCTTTATTTTCATGTTTCCAATAGCCAAATTCACCAAATCCGCCGGTGTATACAAATCCTTCGTTGCCAATGGCCACAGATCGTACAATTTGCTTATTAGGTAGCTCATGTTTTTGCCAGTATTTTCCATTGTAACTTAGTAATCCGTTAGAATTA
This sequence comes from Pedobacter sp., assembly GCF_965249885.1. Lineage (GTDB taxonomy): Bacteria > Bacteroidota > Bacteroidia > Sphingobacteriales > Sphingobacteriaceae > Pedobacter. The sequence continues at coordinate 3,202,697 of NZ_OZ252254.1, forward strand.
GCAAAGAACATTACGCCTTTGCTATTTTTTGCAACAGACCAATTTTGGTTGCCCGCTAGGTACAGCGCTTTGCTAAAATTTTGGATGTACGGTACACCTATTCTTGGAATATCACTAGCGTGGGAGCTGGTGATGCCCGTTAACATGAACGTTAAAAAAATGAAATAATATAATTTGCCAACTCTCATAGCAGATTTCTTTTTTGTAGACAATGCAAATTAGAAAAATTAATGGAAAAGCGTTGAAAGTTACAGCTTATCGCTATGATCGCATGTTACATAGTAAGGCACTGGCAATTTGGTGTAATTACCGATATAGTTAAATTAAAGAAAATAAGGGGTTTGAAGCCAGTAAAACTATTTTGCTAATACTTGCTGTGGTACTTTTACGTAATATCCCGTGCCGTCGTAAGGTCGTTTTCTTGGGTGTTCCATGCAAGCGGTTGAACAACATCCCTGTAATTCTTCTCCGCAAGCGTCGCACTGCGTAAAATGCTCATTGCATTCGGGGTTAGCACAATTGATCATTTTAGGTGTGGTAGTTCCACAATTAAAACACTTGCTAACTACTGTTGGATTTACAGAGTTTACGTCTACAGCAATTCTGTTATCAAAAACATAACATTTACCTTCGAAATCTTTTCCACCAGCTTCTTTACCATATTTGATAATGCCTCCATGTAACTGATAAACATCATTAAAGCCGTGATGCAAAAGTAAAGCTGAAGCTTTTTCGCACTTTATGCCGCCGGTACAATAGGTAAGTACTTTCTTATCCTTGTATTGAGCCAATGCTTCTATTTGCTCAGGGAAATCTCTAAAATTATCGATATCTAGCGTAACTGCATTTTTGAATTTACCTAAATTATGTTCGTAATTCGAGCGAACGTCCAGAATTACTACATCGTCTCTATCAATCATTTCGCTAAACTCTTTAGGCTCCAAATGCTTTCCAGTGCGTTTGTTAGGGTCAATGATCGTTTTGTCCCTCAATCCCGAGTGTACAATTTCAGCTTTGTACCTACAGTGCATTTTGATAAAGGAAGGCTCATCAACTTCATCGATTTTAAACTCGGTTTTAGCGAAACGTTCATCCGAGTGAATATGTTTCATATATGCTTCGCAAGCTTCCACTGTACCTGAAACAGTTCCATTCAAGCCCTCATCTGCAACGATAATTCGGCCTACTAATCCTAAAGATTTACAAAAAGCTAAGTGATCTGCAGCAAATTGTTCTGCATCTGCTATTGGAGAATAGCAGTAATAAAGTAAGGTGTTGTATTTCATAATTATTGATACCGTTGCAAACGGCGTTTAACGTTGCAAAGATAGTGCTTAATTATGGTTTGGCAAAGCTGATTTTCGTCACATTGCTCGAATCATATTTTGCATCTTTAATATTAGAAAACTGTATTTAATGACTAAAACTAGAGATTAAACCCATAAGAAAACTTAAATCCTTTCTTAATTAGCATATCTCTGTCGTAAGCGTAACCATAGTGAATTCTGAAATTTAAACGCTTGATCCCAAAATAGAATTCATTGTAGTTTCTTTTCTCTGGCGACGATAAATAAGCGGCACCAATAATTTCTTCAAGTTTCAATTTTCTTAACAGCGGTATTCGGTTGAGGAAAAAAGAACCAAAATTGTGTTGGAAATGCGCTTCAAAATACTGCTTAGTTGTATTAAAAACGTAAAAATCTAAGAATTGAAAATAACGCTCATCAGGGTTAAACACAATACTTTGGTTAGCTCTGAAGTGCTTCCAGTCGGGATAATTTAACTTTTCCGACGTAAGGAATTTTCCTGCGCCCAACAGTAGCGACGATTTACCAAGCATACCCAATTGTAGCTTTTTTTGATAAAGTTCCACCGAAATAAAGTCGTAATCTACTTCCGAACCGAAAACACCTTTAATACCTCGTTTATAATTGAATTCTATCCTTGGATAATTGCTTTCCATGTAAAATCGGCCGTCAGGGCGAGTGATGTATTTTTGTGCAACAGTATAAGCCAAGGTTCCACTTACTATAAAAGCTTTGTGATTTGGGAAAAGCAAACTGTTCTCATCGTCGGGTTTAAATGGATTGTTTGAAGTGAATTCAGAGTTTTTCCCAAAGTTGGTAAAGTTACTATTTGTTAAAGCACTTCTGTTAGCGTACTCTGCATATAGTTTTAGCTCAAAACTAGGGGCAAATTCTCTTGAGGCTTCAATATTGAAAAATTTACGTTCGTAAAATTTAGCCACATTTTTTCCAAATACCAATGTGTTGATGGTATTTTGGAGTAAATTAGTTTGTTCTTGAGCGTTTAAATTGGCAATTTCAGAACCAAATCCTATGGCCACTGTTGCGTTCTTTATCGGGTCGTAAAGATATTTCGCTTTTATATTAGGATTGAAATGTTCGTTTGCAAAGCCATAGCGAACCTCTGGTTTAATGCTGTAATACTTTCCATCATCAAAACCTTGCCGCCAAGTTGCTGCATATTTTAGTCCCAGGCCTTCTATCGTATTGAAAAAAACCGAAGTAGCCACAGGATCAAAAGTGATGCTTTTTTTATTGTAGCTCCGGTAATAAATATAGGGTGTTACAAGTACTTGTAACGGATTAAAGCGATTTTTTACTTGATCAATTGAATCGAGATATTTTTGAGAAGCTTTCAGTTTGCTGACACTATCTTTTTTCAAGTAGTTGTTAAATTCTTCCTCTGTAAGTGGCACCGAACGATGTTTTTCCCAATACAATGGATCTTTCCTGTTGGATGATTTTTCAACTTTTAATATCTCCTTGGTAAAAAAGTTTTTATTAAAGTTAGGCCGTACATTGTAGTTTTTAAATACGCCAAGTACATAGCCTGAAAACTGAAATCCTAATAATTTGCCAGCGATGCTAAATTGGATAGACTGCGGAACGTAAATGCCTGATACCTCTAATAATTGCTGTGTTACATTTAAGGAATCAATCAACTCCATCCCGTTTTCTTTGGTAATTGAAAGGTCAACAGCACTTAAGCGCCAATCATTGTTGACTACATAAATAGTCCCATTAAACGTTGGCGAATGTTTACGTTTGGGGATAACTTGTATTTTACTAATGACTTTGCCATTTTCTTCGTTAGTGCCTAGCAATTTGTATTGGTAGTAAGAGAGGGCATTATCCGCCACTGGCGATACAAAACCCCTAACGCAAAGTTTATCTTCAAACAGAATGTTTTCGTAGAAATTAACCATCAAGTCTGAAGCCTTATTAAAACTAAAGCCTTTGTCATCCCCCGCAATTTTAGACGATACCATTACTTCTTTAACTTTGTGGTACTGTTTAAAATCTAGTTTAGATTCGGTTTCCGAAAGGTAAATAATTCCTTGTCTGTTACTATCTAACTCTAGTATGGTGGCTACATCTCTGCCAAAAAATCGACGCGGAGCTTTATGTAATTTTTGCATGGCCTTAGTATAAACTTCAGCCGAAAATGCCTGCACTTCATTAAGTAAAGTGCTGCGTTTGGCAATTACCTTTTTGATGATTTCCTCAGCACGTTTTTCGCCTGATGATTTGATAATTACATCGTTTAAAGTGAAGATTTTTGGAGCCAATACGATATCTAAAGTCGTGTTCTCGTTTATCTTGAGGTTAATTTTACGGTCTTCATAGCCTACGGCGCTAAATAATAGTTCGATTTCTCCCTTAGGAAGGCTAAGTTTATATTGACCGTCAATGTTTGATGAAGTTCCCTGAGTAGTGGTATGCACATAAACTGAGGAGAAAGGAATCGCAGTACCTTTAGCTTCGGTAATTTTCCCGGATAGCGTATATTGTTGTGCTAATGAAAACACCGACTCAAAGCACAGCAAGCCCAATAAGAAATACCGGAAAAAGTAAACCATTAAACGTTTTTTGTTTAAAATAATAAAAAGCTTATTAATATCAACAAGAAATTAGTTGTAGCCATTTAACGATGCTTACTTGCTAAAAGTATGAGGGGCTTTAACACCATTTAAAAATCATAGGCGAACCTGAATCCTTGATTAACTTTTTTGCCATTATCGTAGGCAATGCCGTAGCTAACACCAAATAATAAACGTTGGATGCCGAAGTAATACTCCGTATAGTTCTTCTTTTGAGGCTGCGTCAAATAGCTGAAACCTACTATTTCCTCTAACTTTAACTTTCTTAGTAGTGGTACTTTATTAAGGATAAAGCCAGAGAAGTTATGTTCCAGGTGTGCCTCCAAATAATGCTGATTGGTGCTATATTGATAAAAGTCCAAAAATCTAAATTTGCGTAGGTTAGGAGGGAAGAACTGCGCATTGTTACCTCTAAAATGCTTAAAGTCGGGGTAGTAAATTTTGTTATTGTTTAAGAATTTTCCAGCTCCTAACACAAAAGAGGTGTAGCCAAATAAGCCTAACCCTATTCGCTCTTGATAGGCTTCGAAGGTAATTAGATCATAATCCGTATCTGATCCAAAAATCCCGTCTATTGCTTTTTTATATCTTAAAGTTAACCTGGGATATTTTGATTCGGTGTATATTTTAGAATCTGGCCGGGTGATATATTTTTGCCCAAATGTGTAAATAATTCCTGCGGTTACAGCTGCGGTTTGATAAGTAGGGAAAAAAGGAGCATCGTCAGTAGGATTTAAAGGATTGTTTGACGTGAATGCCCGATCATCATAATCTTTAAATTTATATAAAGTGCTGTTAGTTAGTGCAGTATTGCTCGAGTAATCTACTGATAAAATTGCCTGTAGTCCGTTGGCTAGTTCTCTCTGGGTATTTAAATTGATGAACTCCCTTTTATAGAATTTCGGGAAGTTTCTTTCGAACAACAAACTGTTAATGGTATTCGACAGTAAGGTCATCGTGCCATAATTATTTAAATCAGCGATTTCACTGCCAAAATTAAGTCCAACTCCAGCCCGTTTAATTGCATCATAGTAATAATAAGTATTCAAATTGGCGGTGAAAATTTCGTTTTTAAAACCATATCTAGCTTCAGGTCTAATAGTTAAAAATTTATTATTCTCATACCTTTTCCTGTAAGTAACGCCGTATTTAATTGCAAGTCCTTCTACCGTATTATAAAAAACCGATTTAATCAAGGGGTCAAAGGTGTAGCTCCGCTTATTGTACCTGTCGTTAATAGTATAACTCGTCATTATAATTTTTCCAGGGGTAAAATTGTTGTTTGCCTTTTCTAATGAGTCGAGATAAGCTTTACTTTGTTTGCGCAAAGCAATACTATCTTTCTTGATATAGTCCTTGCGTTCTTCTTCAGTAAGGGGGATGGGCCTGTTATTAGCCCAGTATGTAGAATCTTTTTTGTTAACCTGTTTGGTAATCTTTAATATTTCTGGTGTAAAATATCCCTTTTCAAATTTAGGATTGATATTATAATTACTGTAGAAGCTGACAAAGTATCCTTTAAATTTGAAGCCAAGTACGTTTCCATTAAACTCAAATTTCAAATTGCCCGGCATAAAATATTTATCTATCTTAATAAAATGCTGTGCAATATTTAAAGTGTCTATTAGGTTAACGCCGGCGTCTTTGGTTAAATTTAAATCGGTTCCCATTAAACGCCAAGTTGCATCAGCAATGTAGATTACACCTCTAAAAGCTGGATCGTTTTTCCTTTTCGGTGTTACCTCTATTTTGTTAATCACCAAACCATTCTCTTCGCTTTTGCCGAGTAATTTGTATTTGTAATAAAATAGCGCATTGTCTGCAATTGGTGATACGAAACTTCTAGCACTTAATCCCGTGTTGGCAAGCAATAAGTTCTCATAAAAGTTGATCCTCATATCTGAAGCTTTGTTGAAACTAAAGGCATTATTGCTTCCAGAAGTTTTAGAGGAGATCATCTCTTCTTTAATCCGATCAGGTTTCATGTACGAAAATTTGGATTGAGATTCCGACAGATATAAAATACCATTCCTGTTCGTGTCTAAATTGAGTGTTTTCTGAATATCTCTGCCAAAAAATTTCTTAGGCGCTCCTACCAACTTCTGCATGCCTTTAATATATACGTCGTTGCTATAAGCAAATATTTCTTCCAGATAGGCTTTTCTATTTTTAATGGCATTTCTCACGATTTTGTATGCTGGATCTTCGCCGTTAGCCTTTATTACTACGCTATTTAAGGTGTAGTGTTCGGTATCTAGGGCTTTGTTGAGTGTTGTATTGGCAAATACATCGATGGTTTGGTAGGCAGTTTTGTATCCTACTGCGGTAAAGGATAAGGTTACTATGCCTCTATCGACATTAATTACGTATTGTCCGTCGGTATTTGCAGATACTCCTTTTGTAGTTCCCTTGATGAAAACTGATACAAATGGAATGCTGTTGCCATCGACATCGGTAATTTTTCCTTTTACTTCAAACTGTTGCGCAAAAGCAACGTTAATTAAGGTGAGAGCACTTAATAATAAGAGGTATATATTCTTCATAAGGTTAAATATAGCTGTAATTGGTTACATAAACATATTTCGCTTGTTAAAGTTTGTTAAGCGCCAAAATACTATCTTTGTACAGATTTTTTTAATCAAAAAAAACGATTAAACCATGTATAAAACCTTACAACCAGTTTTACAAAAAGAACTTGCTGAAATTGAACAAGCAGGCTTATATAAACGCGAAAGAATTATTACTACTCCGCAAGGCGCAGACATCAAAGTTAGTACCGGCGATGAAGTAGTTAATTTCTGTGCCAATAATTATTTAGGCCTGTCGTCGCATCCAAAAGTGATTGAGGCAGCAAAAAAAGCAATAGATCATTATGGATACGGCATGTCTTCGGTTCGTTTTATATGTGGTACCCAGGATATCCATAAAGAATTAGAGGCTAAAATTTCAAAGTTTTTAGGAACAGAAGATACGATTTTATATGCAGCAGCATTTGATGCTAACGGCGGGGTTTTCGAACCTTTGCTTGGACCAGAAGATGCCATCATTTCCGATGAACTTAATCATGCCTCAATTATTGACGGCGTAAGATTATGTAAAGCTCAACGCTTCCGTTACAAAAATTGTGACATGGAAGACTTAGAGAAGCAATTGATTGCTGCAAAGGATTGTAGACATAGAATGATTGTAACTGATGGCGCATTTTCAATGGATGGATCAGTTGCGCCGCTAGATAAAATTTGTGATTTAGCAGATAAGTATGAGGCACTGGTAATGATTGACGAATCTCACTGCTCGGGTTTCATTGGAAAAACCGGACGCGGTACACATGAACATTTTGATGTAATGGGTCGCATTGATATCATCACAGGGACTTTGGGCAAGGCTTTGGGCGGAGCCTCTGGAGGATTTACCTCAGGACGTAAGGAAATTGTGGAGATGCTACGCCAACGCTCCCGTCCGTATCTTTTTTCTAACACCTTAGCACCTTCAATAGCGGGAGCTTCTGTGGCGGTATTAGATATGTTGAGCGAAACTACCGAACTGAGAGATAAATTGGAATACAATACTAAATACTTTCGAGAAAAGATGACTGAGGCAGGATTTGATATCAAGCCCGGATTTCACCCGATAGTACCAGTGATGTTGTACGACGCTAAAGTGGCTCAGGAATTTGCAGCGAAGATGTTAGAGGAAGGCATTTACGTTATTGGATTTTTCTATCCAGTAGTGCCACAAGGTAAAGCACGTATAAGAGTACAACTTTCAGCAGCACATGAGCAACACCATTTGGACAAAGCTATTGCTGCATTTACTAAAGTCGGTAAAAACTTAGGCGTAATTAAATAGGTCATAAAGTTTACAGGGTTTCAAGCGGCAACTAATAAATAAGATATGAGAATGAAATTTGTGAGTGTAATTTTTTTATTGTTATCAGCTGCCGCTTGTAAAAAGTCCAGTAGCACCAGTTTAGAAGCAGAAACCTTTTCAAATGTTAGTTATGGGAGCAATAGTCTGCAAAAAATGGATGTTTATTTGCCCGCTAAAAGGAGTGCAGCCACAAAAGTAGTCGTTTTCATACATGGTGGAAGTTTTATTGGTGGCGATAAATCAGATTATGCTAGTTTAGTAGAAGAATTGTACAAGAGAGACTTTGCCGTAGTAAATATCAACTATCGCTTAGTGGATGGAAGCGGTTTAGAAACAAATCCCATAACTCACAAAAAGAGTAGTATTTTGATGGCGGATCAAGTGACTGATGTTTCTGCTGCTGTTGATTTTGTAATTTCAAAAGCAGAAGATTGGCAAATTAGTAGTTCAAAGATTGCTATAGTAGGACATAGTGCCGGAGCAACTTTAGGTCTTCTTTACACTTACGGAAACAAAAATACAAGTAAAGTTAAAGCGGTTGCTAATTTGGCAGGTGCGCTAGATCAAACATTTACTGACATCCCTAATTATAGTGCTTTGCCTGCTCAAGTACTGGAGTTGGGTTACAGGTACACAGGTTATGATGCAAGTCCGGCCAATGAAGGATTTTATAAAGCAATTAGCCCTCTTTATGTGGCTAACGCTAGCCAAAAAGTTAATACCCTAACTATATTTCCAGAAAATAACGCCGTTGGCGCATTTCCTAAGCAAAACAGGGCTACTTTTGATGCTTTTGGAAGCAAACTGAATCAGCTTGGCGTTCCGCATAAGTTTGTGCAAATTCCCGGAGCCGACCACAGTTTCACCACGGCAGGGAGTATACAACTTGTGTTTATAGAATTGTTATCATTTTTAAGTAGCGGTTTTTAAATTTAATTGATCTCGTTCGACCAAAAGCTTAGTTCGGTTCATTTTATGTATTTATTACGTTTACATGTTAGTTTTTGAACTCGGTCTGACAAAAAAATGAGATAAAAACATGTATATTTGGCGCATGTTACAAGACCAAATAACGCAATACACAGAAGAGATCAATGCGTTTGATACCAACAATGCTGTTGAGCTAGAGCAATTCAGGATACGCTTTTTAGGAACCAAAGGTATTATCAAAGATATTTTTGACGAATTTAAAGCAGTTTCTCCAGAAGAAAAAAGAACACTGGGAAAAGTGCTGAATCAATTTAAGCAATTGGCCGAAGCTAAATATCAAACATTAAATGAAACCATTAGCGCTTCTCAGGATTCGGTAGAAGGGGATGATTTGGATTTGACTCTTCCTGGAGAAGGTTTTGAAATTGGCACACGCCATCCTTTAGCCATCGTTCGTAGAGAAATCATCGAAATCTTTAACAAATTGGGATTTAGCGTTGCGGAAGGACCAGAAATTGAAGACGATTGGCATAATTTCTCTGCTTTAAATTTCCCTGAAGAGCATCCCGCTCGTGATATGCAGGATACTTTCTTCATCAAAAAAGGAGGTGAAAATGGTGATATCGCTTTGCGTACACATACCTCTTCGGTGCAAGTGAGAATGATGGAAGCTGGTCAGCCGCCATTTAGAGCGCTAATGCCCGGTCGCGTTTATCGTAACGAAGCAATCTCTGCTAGAGCGCATTGCTTTTTCCACCAAGTAGAAGGTTTGTATGTAGATGAGAAAGTTTCATTCGCTGATTTGAAACAAACATTATTCTACTTTGTGCAGGAACTATACGGCGAGGGAACTAAAGTTCGTTTCCGCCCATCTTATTTTCCTTTCACTGAACCTAGTGCAGAAATGGATATTTCTTGTAGCATCTGTAAAGGTGCCGGTTGCCAAATGTGTAAAGGAAGTGGCTGGGTAGAGATTTTAGGCTGCGGTATGGTTGATCCAAATGTGTTGGAAAACTGTGGAATCGATAGTAAAAAATACAGTGGTTTTGCCTTTGGAATGGGTATCGAACGTATAGCTAACCTTAAATTTGAAATAAAAGACTTGCGTTTATTCTCAGAGAACGACGTTCGTTTCTTGAAACAATACCAGTCGGCAACAATTTAATATGAAAAGGATTTTGGGCTTATTATCGGTTTTTCTACTTTTCACGGCTTGTGGAAAAGAGCAGAACTTTGTGCCCGATTTCCCTGTCAATTTTAGTGCCCCACTAACTGATCCCAATATTAGTAGGCTAAGTACACCTGGCGGAGCGGTTAGTTTTAATAATCATGGCGTAGCTGGTATCATCATCTATCGCAGGGCGGATAACCAGTATGTAGCTTACGATAGGTGCAGTACAGTAAATCCGGAACAAAAAAATGCAGTGGTTTTAGATGATCCGTCGTTAACGGCTACTGATCCTGTATCAGGTGCAAAATATTCACTATATGACGGCAGTCCGGTTAAAGCACCTGCTAAAACATCATTAAAACGCTATAACGCATACGTTGCTGGCAATACGCTTTACGTAAAAAATTAATGGAACCAGAGAAAATAAAAAATAGCATCCTAAGAGCCGCAAAGGAATTATTTAGGAAATACGGTTATCATAAAACTAGTGTAAACGAAATTGCCAAAAAGGCTCGTATTGCAAAAGCAACCATCTATAAGTATTTCGAAAGTAAGGAGCAGATTTTAGATTTTATCCTAATGGATTATTTAGATGTGAATTTGCACGGCATATTGTCTAATAAAGCACAATTTGCTGATGAGGAAGAACATTTGAAAGCACTGGTAATGAAAACTTGCAGACTATCTTTTACGGTATGTAATGAGTTTATTGGCTGGGATTTTGTACGTGAGAATGCCAATTCACAGGAATTTCTGAAACACCTTTCTGACCAACTTGAAGCCTTATTGCTATCTGCATATCTAGAATTGGATCACTTTAAAAATAACCCAGCACGTAGGGGAGGGCTAGCTTTTTTATTAAAGGCTAGTAAAAGTATTGTGTTTTCGTTTGCATTTACCTCTGTAAGTGATGCCGATGTACGCAAAAACTTCGTGGCGTTCCAAAAGGAAATCCTTCCTTATTTGGTAAAAGCTGCACTTTAGCTATTATATTTAAAGCATTGCAATAAGTAAGCTGCCCCATCCTAAAATCATCAACAATCCTCCAATTGGTGTAACTGGGCCTAAAAATTTGAAGTTCCTTTTCAATGGATCAGCCAATGCGAGAAGATAAATGCTGAAAGAGAATAGGATGGTGCCTATGGTAGCTAAATAGAAAGCCCACTTCACATTGCTAATGAATACGTTGGTGTTAAAACCTAATAACAATAAAAATAAAGCATTGTACATTTGATACCGTACACCCACCTCGAAAGATGCAAGTTTTTCTGTAGACAGCACTTTCTTTAGTGCATGTGCGCCAAACGCACCAAGTACAATTGCTAATATACCAAATGTTCCTCCAGTAAAAATGATGATGTTGCTGCTCACGGTTAATTAATTTTTGTTATCCTGAAGTCTATTCAAGCCGTAAAATAAACCGGCTACATGTAAGGCTTGGTCTATCTTATTTTCATTTAGTAAATTTTTAACCTCCTCAATGGTGTACAATTCCACATTTAAAATTTCATGTTCATCTAAATGTTGTTCGTGGGTTTTTACGCCACCAGTTAGTAAATAGGTAAAAGTTTGATTGTTAGCCGTAGCTGGGTTGGGATAAAGCGTTGCGATTAGCTCACAGGTGTCAAAAGTGTAGCCTGTTTCTTCCAGTAGTTCTCGTTTTACGGCTATTTCTGGCGCTTCGCCATCATCAATAACTCCGCCCGGAATTTCGAGAGAAATAATATCACCCGCAAATCGGTATTGGCGCACCATGATGATTTGATTTTCCGTGGTTAGGGCAATAGCGTTAACCCAGTTAGGATATTCCAGTACGTAATAATCATCCTTAATTGTACCGTTCTGAAGTTTACAAGTATCTACCCTTAATGTAGCCCATTTTTCCCTAACTAAATATTTGGAGGCAAGTTTTTGCCATTTTTTTATTTCCATGCTTATCAATTCAAGGGCAAAAGTAAAAATTTAAAATAGCTTGGCCATTCTAAGGAAATCTTATTCAGTCTAATTTTTTATTAAAGGTATTGTTGTATAATCTCTTGTCGGTGGAAGTTAACAAGATGAACAATTTTGTGTTGTTCTGCAAGCACTTGATAGATGAGGTTGAGCTTAGGCGCAATGATTTGATTGCGTTCTGCGTTTGTTCCTAATTCATAGAACAAAAATTCACTTAACGAGTCAAGCTTTTCAGCTGATAAATTGCTTTTGGTTAGCCAGTTTTTAAAAGCATCCAAGTTTTGGTTATCCAAAATAGTGCTTGGCAATAGGAAAGACTGAGCCATTGTTTCGTTAAACAAATCGCTAGCTTTTGCAAAATCACCATCAAGCTTTAGGCCCATTATTCTCGCTAACACCTGTGCTAAACGTTCTATTTCTGCAGTAATCAAATCTCTCCTGTACATAGAAAACAAATTTTTAAAAGACTAAACCTTCAATCGTGCGGCAATCACAACACTAACCACTAACCACTAACCACTAACTACTAACCACTAACTACCAACTTCCGCTACTGCCACCGCCGCCAAAACTTCCGCCGCCAAAGCCGCCGAAACCTCCTCCGCTGCTACCGCCGCCAAAGCCGCCTCCTCCAGAGTTACGTCCGCTGCCAAAAAGCAATCCCCAAAAAATTGCGTCCGAAACGCCGCGTCCACCAATAACTTGGCCTCCGCCTCCGCCGCCTCCTCTTTTAATTAAGATGATAATGATGATAACGATAATTAAGATGATTAAGCCAGAGCCAGCTCCACCGGGACCTTTCCTTCCTCTAGGTTTGTCATTTTTATACTCGCCTTTAGTTAACTTAATAATGGAATCCACCCCTGAATTAATTCCTTCGTAATAGTTGCCGTCTTTAAAATACGGCTTTATGTCATTCTCAATAATGCGTTTGGTGTAGATATCCGGTAGTGCGCCTTCTAAACCGTAGCCAGTTTGTATAGAAAGCTTGCGGTCGCCAAGTGCAACTAACAATACAACACCGTTACTTTTTTCTTTACCACCAACGCCCCAAGCTCTTCCTAATTTATAAGCGTATTCGTTAATATCATAGTCACCAACGGATTTAATAACTACAACTGCAATCTGATTAGATGTCGAGTCATCGAAAGCAACCAATTTACTTTCTAAGCTTGCAATCTGAGTAGAAGATAATGTGTTCGTATAATCATTTACTAAGCGATTTGGCTTTGCAGGAAATTCCTGTGCAAAGCCGCCAACCGTGATAAATAAAATATATAATAATAGTGATAGCCTTTTCATTGTAGGGTGATATGTGTTAAGGTGCTACATCGTTAAATGTAGTTCAATTATTGCTGCGGATCTAGAAAAACGATGTCGTTAGGAAGTTCATTCACATCATCTTTTTGGTAAGGAAAAAATATAGAAAGCTTTTCTGCAGCCAATGCTATTCCAGCAATAATGCCGTCGCATAAATTTCCTGACATGAAATGAGCCTTCATGGCAGTTTTTGTAGTTTCCCAGAAATCAGAAGGCACTAAATTATTAATTCCTTTATCTCCAATAATGGCAAATTTGTGATCTTCGGTTGCCAGATAAATCAATACACCATTGTGTAATGCCGTTTTATCCATACCCAATTCGTGGAAGTAGCCAGTTGCTCTTTCATAAGCGTCGCCTTTACAATATTTTTCTACAGCAATTCGTATTTCGCCTGAAGTTGCTTTTTCAGCTTCCGTTATTGCTTGTGCAATCTGCTCTTGTTCTTTGGTACTAAAAATAGACATGCTAACTCAAATTAAAATTAAAGGGTAACGTAAACTCCAACGTGCTGTAAGTTATACATTACCCTTAATTAATACTGCTTTATAACTAAAATTCTACTTTAGGAGCATTTTGCGAACCCGCATCAGCTTTAAAAGCTGCTTTCTGACTAAAACCAAACATTCCAGCAGTTAAGTTATTCGGAAATGATCTTACTTTAGTGTTGTAAGTTTGAACAGCAGCGTTGTAGTCAGTTCTTGCAACTGTAATTCTATTTTCGGTGCCTTCAAGCTGTGCCGACAAATCTCTGAACTGATCCGTAGCTTTTAACTGTGGATAGTTTTCGGTAAGTACCATCAGCCTTCCCAATGCTTGTGTAATCTGACCTTGAGCAGCCTGATATTTTTGAATATTCTCTTCGGTCAATTTGTTTGGATCAACTGTAATTTGGCTTGCCTTACTGCGGGCTTCAATTACGGCGGTCAATGTAGATTGTTCAAATTTCGCAGCACCTTTAACAGTACTTACTAAATTAGGAATCAAATCAGCTCTTCTTTGATATTGAGCTTCAACAGCGCCCCATTTTGTTTTAACATCTTCATCTAGTTTAACTAAACTATTATATCCACAGCCACTAAACAAAGCTATTATCGCTAAAACTGCAACAATGCCAATTAAAACTTTTTTCATGTTAATTCTTATTAGGTTTTTATTTTGTTAGTTAGATAGCAATATTCATACCTTGTTACTTAAACATACAAAAAACTGACAAAGTGCCATACCTTATATATATTGTATCAAATCGCTAAACAATAAGCTCAATTTACTAATTTTGTATCGTTCAAGATAAAAACTTGACTAATCATATGCAAAAAGACATCGAAATAACCGTTGAACCAAACAACGTTGATAACGACAAGGCCATTCTAGATCGCCTTGCTAATTCGCTAAATATTCATCAAAGCCGAATCAATCATTTCAATATATTAAAGAGGTCTATAGATGCTCGCTCTAGAAAAGTGGTGTATCGTATGCAAATTCGAGCATATATTGATGAGAATTTTGTACCTGAACCGCAAACTTTAACATATAATAAAGTAAGCGATGATAAAAAGGTCATCATAGTAGGGGCAGGGCCCGCTGGTTTGTTTGCGGCATTGCAATGTATTGAAATTGGGTTGAAGCCTATTGTGATAGAGCGTGGTAAAGATGTTAAGCAACGACGTAGGGATTTGGCGGCTATCAATAAACAAGGTTTAGTAAATACCGAATCAAACTACTGCTATGGCGAAGGTGGGGCAGGTACTTACTCTGATGGTAAGTTGTACACGCGTTCCAATAAACGTGGCGATATCAATAAGGTATTACAAATATTTGTGCAACACGGCGCCCACCCTGATATCATGGTCGATGCCCGTCCACACATTGGTACAAATAAACTACCGCATATCATCACCGCTATCCGCCAAACCATATTAGAAAATGGTGGTGAAGTAATTTTTGATGCCAAGCTAACAGATCTCATTATTGAAAACGGTAAAGTAAAGGGTATCATCGTTAATCACCATCAGGAAATCAACGCTGATGCTGTGATTTTAGCAACTGGGCATTCGGCCAGAGATATTTATGAACTTTTACATAGCAAGAATATCCTAATTGAAGCCAAGCCCTTTGCCCTTGGAGTTCGTATAGAGCATCCTCAAAACGTAATTGATCAGGCGCAGTACCATTGCGATATCCGTAGCGAGTACCTGCCACCTGCTTATTATAGTTTGGTTGAACAGGTGAAAAGCCGCGGCGTATTTTCGTTTTGTATGTGTCCAGGAGGAATCATCGCTCCTTGTGCAACAGATTTAAATGAAATAGTAGTTAACGGTTGGTCTCCTTCAAAGCGCAACAACCCTTTCGCCAATTCGGGTACAGTAGTGCAAATCACGCTCGATGATGTACAAGGCTATGATCCTTTGCGAATGTTAAATTTCCAATCTGCCATCGAGCAGAGGGCATTCGAAGCGGGCGGTGGCAATTTGGTTGCTCCGGCACAACGTATGGTCGATTTTGTGGAGAATCGATTATCCATCGATTTGCCTAAAAATTCTTATTTGCCAGGCACCAAAAGTGTAATGTTAGATAATATACTTCCAGATTTTGTTTCGCAAAGTTTAAAGGGCGCACTTCCTTTATTCGGCAAAAAAATGAAAGGCTACTATACCAATGATGCAATTTTGGTCGGAGTAGAAAGCCGAACTTCATCGCCAGTACGCATACCACGTGATAAGGAAACCTTTCAACACCCGCAGGTCAAAGGCTTGTATCCTTGTGCCGAAGGGGCTGGCTATGCAGGTGGAATCGTCTCGGCAGCTATCGATGGAATTAATTGTGCCAACGCAATTCTAAATCTGCATAAACATTAGGCTAGTAAAATCGTTTAATCAAAGAGCACGCATAACCAAATTATCAAAATGAAAAAAACACTCATCATCGGCGCAAGTCCTGATCCTAGCAGATATTCCTATAAAGCAGCCCATATGCTTACCGGTCGTGGTCATCAAATCGTAAATGTTGGAGTTAAAACGGGTGACGTGGCTGGAGTGGCTATCGAAAAGCCCGAACATATTCATCCGGATATTGATACCATTACTTTATATATAGGGCCCGCAACTCAACCGCAGTACTTTGATTATATAGTAGCAACCAAGCCTAAGCGAGTTGTTTTTAATCCGGGCACTAAAAATAGGGAATTACAAAGGGTATTAGATGCAAATGACATCGATTACACTGAGGCGTGTACATTGGTTCTTTTGGCAACAGGACAATATTGATTATAGAAAAGCAATAGCATTACATATATTATAGTACAGCCCCGCTGTACACTACAAGTCCGCTCCCGAATTCTCGGGATGCGGGCTTTTCGTTTCCATCGGGTTTATTATACGCTAACCCTTGCAAAACACGCCGTTTTCATTTGCAGCAATCCAAGTTTGTATCTGAATTGAGCGTGTAAACACTTTTTAACGCATATTGTTCGATTGATACTGAAATTTTTTTAACTGTATTCCAGTGAGTTGTATTACGTGAATCAAAAAATACCCATTTCAGTATTGCGCAAGAAAGGATATTTGCTACCTTTGCACTCCGCTTCGGAGGAAGAAAGGATGTGTAAGAGAAGATGTGAGAGTGATGAAAAGCAGCAAACAAGACTAAAAAGAAAAAGTTTTAAAAATTTAAAATTTTTCTTGTCAGTAAGAAAAGTTTTGCTACCTTTGCACTCCGCTTCGGAAGGAAGTGGGGAATTTGAAAGAAGAGGGAAATGGGGGGAGATGAGGTGAAGAAAGGCAAGAAAAAATAATTTATTTTTTATTTGCGGAATAGAAAAAGTTTCCTACCTTTGCAGTCCCAAACGAAACGGGAGTTACCAGACGGAGTTTGATAACGATAAAGAAAAGACTGGAACAACGATGTGCAGAACTGACGCGGAGCATTAAGGCCGCCGAAACACGGCACGGGTTTGCAACATATACAGGCCGCAGTGATGCGTGCCGGGAAGTTCATTAAAGAGATATCATTTTTAAAAGCGCAGCGGGGCGAAGATGCTACTGTAAAGTACATACAGCCAGCTGTTTTCTTAGGTCGGTTCTTACAGACAACATAATAAAGAACAGACAAATCAATTTTAGTTAATAGATGTGTCAGCGTTCGAATTCACATTTTACAATGGAGAGTTTGATCCTGGCTCAGGATGAACGCTAGCGGCAGGCCTAATACATGCAAGTCGAGGGGTATGGGAAGCTTGCTTCCCTGAGACCGGCGCACGGGTGCGTAACGCGTATGCAACCTACCCTTTTCTGGGGGATAGCCCGGAGAAATCCGGATTAATACCGCATAAGACCACACGATGGCATCATCGAGGGGTCAAACATTTATGGGAGAAGGATGGGCATGCGTGCCATTAGCTAGTTGGCGGGGTAACGGCCCACCAAGGCGACGATGGCTAGGGGATCTGAGAGGATGGCCCCCCACACTGGTACTGAGACACGGACCAGACTCCTACGGGAGGCAGCAGTAAGGAATATTGGTCAATGGGCGCAAGCCTGAACCAGCCATGCCGCGTGCAGGAAGACGGCCCTCCGGGTTGTAAACTGCTTTTGTACGGGAATAAACCTCGCTACGTGTAGCGAGCTGAATGTACCGTAAGAATAAGGATCGGCTAACTCCGTGCCAGCAGCCGCGGTAATACGGAGGATCCAAGCGTTATCCGGATTTATTGGGTTTAAAGGGTGCGTAGGCGGCCTGTTAAGTCAGGGGTGAAAGACGGTGGCTCAACCATCGCAGTGCCCTTGATACTGATGGGCTTGAATGGACTAGAGGTAGGCGGAATGTGACAAGTAGCGGTGAAATGCATAGATATGTCACAGAACACCGATTGCGAAGGCAGCTTACTATGGTTTTATTGACGCTGAGGCACGAAAGCGTGGGGATCGAACAGGATTAGATACCCTGGTAGTCCACGCCCTAAACGATGAACACTCGCTGTTGGCGATAAACGGTCAGCGGCTAAGCGAAAGCGTTAAGTGTTCCACCTGGGGAGTACGCCCGCAAGGGTGAAACTCAAAGGAATTGACGGGGGCCCGCACAAGCGGAGGAGCATGTGGTTTAATTCGATGATACGCGAGGAACCTTACCCGGGCTTGAAAGTTAGTGAAGTATCCAGAGATGGATGCGCCCTTCGGGGCACGAAACTAGGTGCTGCATGGCTGTCGTCAGCTCGTGCCGTGAGGTGTTGGGTTAAGTCCCGCAACGAGCGCAACCCCTATGAATAGTTGCCAGCATGTAATGGTGGGGACTCTATTCAGACTGCCTGTGCAAACAGAGAGGAAGGAGGGGACGACGTCAAGTCATCATGGCCCTTACGTCCGGGGCTACACACGTGCTACAATGGACGGTACAGAGGGCAGCTATACAGCAATGTAATGCCAATCTCAAAAAGCCGTTCACAGTTCGGATCGGGGTCTGCAACTCGACCCCGTGAAGTTGGATTCGCTAGTAATCGCGTATCAGCAATGACGCGGTGAATACGTTCCCGGGCCTTGTACACACCGCCCGTCAAGCCATGGAAGCTGGGGGTACCTAAAGTCCGTAACCGCAAGGAGCGGCCTAGGGTAAAACCGGTAACTGGGGCTAAGTCGTAACAAGGTAGCCGTACCGGAAGGTGCGGCTGGAATACCTCCTTTCTGGAGTGGTCCCGGCCACCCGCTGCGCACAAAATGATAATGTATATCTCGAAAAAGGAAAAAAGAAACACCAAGAAGATGAAAGCCGCAGGTCTTACCGGCCACTGGGCAGGGAAGTAAAGATGGCACATCGATATAGTCCCGTAGCTCAGCCTGGTTAGAGCACTACACTGATAATGTAGGGGTCTCCAGTTCAAATCTGGACGGGACTACGGACAAGTTTTTTTGGGGGATTAGCTCAGCTGGCTAGAGCGCCTGCCTTGCACGCAGGAGGTCAACGGTTCGACTCCGTTATTCTCCACTTGGAAGTGAAAAGTCAAAGGTCAAAGGTAAAAGGTAGCAATACTTTCAACTTTCAGCTTTTAACCCTATACTTCAGGAAGTTCTTTGACATATTGGAAGAAGTTAAAAAAGAAGAGCAAACAACAATAGGCGACTGTTGTGTTTGTGCTCTCCCGGTCTTGCATCGGGGATGAGACATCATGACAAGAGCAAAAAAGCACACCGTGCGGCGCAAAAGGCGCACGAGTGGAAGAAAGTAAGAAAGAGTACACGGGGGATGCCTTGGCTCTCGGAGGCGATGAAGGACGTGATAAGCTGCGATAAGCGCCGGGGATCTGCAAATGAGACTCGATCCGGCGATTTCCGAATGGGGAAACCCGCCATGTTGAAGACATGGCACAATAAGAGCGAACCTGCCGAACTGAAACATCTAAGTAAGCAGAGGAAGAGAAAATAACAATGATTTCCTGAGTAGTGGCGAGCGAAAGGGAAAGAGCCCAAACCATCCATGTTACGGCATGGGTGGGGTTGTAGGACTGTGACGTGGTTATAATGCAGCGAAGTGGAACAGGATGGGAAGCCTGGCAAGATAGGGTGATAGCCCCGTACACGTAAGCACCATTAGCCTAACAGCATCCTGAGTACCGCGAGGTCGGAGACGCCTTGTGGGAATCTGCCGGCACCATCCGGTAAGGCTAAATACTCCCGAGAGACCGATAGTGGACCAGTACCGTGAGGGAAAGGTGAAAAGAACCCCGAACAGGGGAGTGAAATAGAACCTGAAACCGTGTACTTACAAGCGGTCGGAGCCCTGTATGGGGTGACGGCGTGCCTTTTGCATAATGAGCCTACGAGTTACTCTTCACTGGCAAGGTTAAGTGCTTCAGGCACGGATCCGAAGCGAAAGCGAGTCTGAACAGGGCGCACAGTCAGTGGAGGTAGACGCGAAACCTTGTGATCTACCCTTGGGCAGGTTGAAGTTGCGGTAACACGTAATGGAGGACCGAACCGATAAACGTTGAAAAGTTTCCGGATGACCTGAGGGTAGGGGTGAAAGGCTAATCAAACTGGGAAATAGCTCGTACTCCCCGAAATGTTTTTAGGAACAGCGTCGGCATCGAGTTATACAGAGGTAGAGCTACTGATTGGGTGCGGGGGAGTCAAATCCTACCAAATCCAGACAAACTCCGAATGCTGTATAATATGGCCGGCAGTGAGGCTATGGGTGCTAAGGTCCATGGCCGAGAGGGAAAGAACCCAGACCATCAGCTAAGGTCCCCAAGTTACGGTTAAGTTGAACTAACGAGGTGCGATTGCATAGACAGCTAGGATGTTGGCTTGGAAGCAGCCATTCATTTAAAGAGTGCGTAACAGCTCACTAGTCGAGCGATCGTGCATGGATAATAAACGGGCATCAAACTGTACACCGAAGCTATGGGATTGAAATATATCGGTAGGGGAGCATTCCGGCGGCGGCGAAGCTGTAGCGCGAGCTGTGGTGGAGCTTCCGGAAAAGCAAATGTAGGCATAAGTAACGATAAGGCGGGAGAGAAACCCGCCCACCGAAAGGATAAGGTTTCCTGATCAACGCTAATCGGATCAGGGTTAGTCGAGGCCTAAGGCGAACCCGAAGGGGGTAGTCGATGGACAACGGGTTAATATTCCCGTACCTTTTATAATTGCGATGTGGGGACGGAGTAGTGGAACTGCCGCGGCCTGACGGAATAGGCCGTTGAAGACGGTAGGTATACGCACGGTAGGCAAATCCGCCGTGAGTGCCGAAAGTCGATAGTACCGCGAGCCTTCGGGCAAGTGGATAGCGCAGGTAATCAGACTTCCAAGAAAAACCGCTAAGCTCCAGGTTATAAAAGCTCGTACCGCAAACCGACACAGGTATCCGGGATGAGAATTCTAAGGTGCTCGAGTGAATCATGGCTAAGGAACTCGGCAAAATGGCCCTGTAACTTCGGGAGAAGGGGCGCTGGCAGCAATGTCAGCCGCAGTGAAAAGGCCCAGGCGACTGTTTAACAAAAACACATGGCTTTGCAAAATCGAAAGATGAGGTATAAGGCCTGACACCTGCCCGGTGCTGGAAGGTTAAGAGGGGATGTCATCAGCAATGAGAAGCATTGAATCGAAGCCCCAGTAAACGGCGGCCGTAACTATAACGGTCCTAAGGTAGCGAAATTCCTTGTCGGGTAAGTTCCGACCTGCACGAATGGTGTAACGATCTGGGCGCTGTCTCAGCCATGAGCTCGGTGAAATTGTGGTCCCGGTGAAGACGCCGGGTACCCGCAACGGGACGGAAAGACCCCATGCACCTTCACTACAGTTTAACATTGACATTGGGTACAGGATGTGTAGGATAGGTGGGAGGCTTTGAAGCGGCGTCGCCAGGCGTCGTGGAGCCAACGTTGAAATACCACCCTTTCTGTATTCGGTGTCTAACCCCGGAAATCCGGGGGACATTGTTTGATGGGTAGTTTGACTGGGGTGGTCGCCTCCAAAAAGGTAACGGAGGCTTTCAAAGGTAAGCTCAGTACGCTTGGTAACCGTACGGGGAGTGCAATAGCATAAGCTTGCTTGACTGTGAGGCATACAGGCCGATCAGGGTCGAAAGACGGATATAGTGATCCGGTGGTTCTGCATGGAAGGGCCATCGCTCAAAGGATAAAAGGTACGCTGGGGATAACAGGCTGATCTCCCCCAAGAGCTCATATCGACGGGGAGGTTTGGCACCTCGATGTCGGCTCGTCACATCCTGGGG
Source organism: Pedobacter sp. (assembly GCF_965249885.1). Taxonomy (GTDB): domain Bacteria; phylum Bacteroidota; class Bacteroidia; order Sphingobacteriales; family Sphingobacteriaceae; genus Pedobacter. The sequence continues at coordinate 3,224,572 of NZ_OZ252254.1, forward strand.
CTGGAGAAGGTCCCAAGGGTTCGGCTGTTCGCCGATTAAAGTGGCACGCGAGCTGGGTTCAGAACGTCGCGAGACAGTTCGGTCCCTATCTGTTGTGGGCGTAGGAATCTTGAGTGGGGCTGACCTTAGTACGAGAGGACCGGGTTGGACCAGCCTCTAGTGAATCTGTTGTTCCGCCAGGGGCATTGCAGAGTAGCTACGCTGGGAATAGATAAGCGCTGAAAGCATCTAAGTGCGAAACTAGCCACGAGATGAGGATTCCATACAGGGCCGTAGCAGACTACTACGTCGATAGGATACAGATGTAAAGGTGGCGACACCACAGTCGAGTATTACTAATAGCCCGAAGCTTTCAAGGCTGCACACACGTTGTTTGTTCTTCCCATTGACTTCTTTCAATAATATGTCATTATTATCAACTGATAATCATAAAGATATTCAGGTGCCTATATCGATGGTGTCCACCTCTTCCCATTCCGAACAGAGAAGTTAAGCCCATCCGAGCCGATGGTACTGCGGTAACACGTGGGAGAGTAGGTCGGTGCCTATCCTTACAGCCCCCCTTCAGCAATGATCGGGGGCTTTTTTGTGACCAAAGATCAACAACAAAAAGCACCACCCTCCAAAAAAACATCCACCAGACGCTGCGCCGAAAAACCGGCAGTTCCGATGCTGCCGCTGGAGCTGTACGCCGTCCGCCCCGGGACATGTAATGCAATAGGTCGATAGTGCCCTTCGGTTTGAACTTCATTTCATGGCCGTGCTTCTTAGATGAAAGTTAATAGCTATTTCTGATACTATTTTTCCTCAATGCAGTGGCTGTAACCGTTTAAGTTTGCCGAGATAACAAGCATTACTAATTACCTATTAAATAGTTTATAAAGTCCTGAAAAATGAAGATTATTCCATTTAGTTTTTTAATAGTTACGTTTTACAACAATTTGATGGAAGCATGCGATCTTTTGCTTTCTTTTTATCATGGTCAAAAATTATGATGGATTTTAATAATTTTAAAAGAGTTTCGACACAAATATTTTATATGATTTTTATCAGATTTATTAATATTTAGAGTCTAATGAGTTAATAAATTCCTCTAAACCATATAAATTGGCTATCTTTGTGTTTTAAAATCAGTACACGTAAATGAGTTTTTTTGTTGAAAGAAGAAGGGAAGTAATGCAACATATAGAGAAGTATATGTTAGAGAAGATGCCAGAATATCTAAAACCTATAGATGAGATATGGCAGCCATCAGACTTTTTGCCGGATTCGAGTAGAGATGATTTTTTTGATAAAATTAAAGACTTACAACAGAGTGCCAGCGAACTATCTTATGATTTGGTTGCAGTATTAATAGGTGACACTATTACTGAAGAGGCATTACCAACATATGAGTCTTGGTTAGCCATGGTTGATGGAGTTAGCAGAGATGAGGAGGGTGGCTGGATGAAATGGAATAGGCATTGGACTGCAGAGGAGAATAGGCACGGCGATCTATTAAATAAATATTTATATTTATCTGGACGGGTGGATATGCGTCAGATGGAAATTTCTACTCAGTATTTAATTGCTGATGGATTTGACATTGGAACAGGCCACGATCCTTATAGAAATTTTATTTATACCTCTTTTCAAGAATTGGCTACCAATGTTTCACACAGACGTGTAGCTTCATTGGCTAAGAAGGATGGCGATACTTTGTTATCAAAGATGTGTGGAGTAATAGCATCAGATGAGGCAAGACACGCAAAAGCGTACAAAGATTTTATCACCCAAATATTTAAAGTGGATGCCAATGAAGCTATGTTAGCTTTTGAGGATATGATGCGTAAGAAAATTGTAATGCCTGCACACTTTTTAAGAGAAGTAGGATTGCCTATAGGACAAGTTTTTGGTCATTTCACTGATGCTGCACAACGTTTAGGCGTTTATACCGCGGTAGATTATGTTGATATTTTAAAACAGCTTATTGTAGATTGGAACTTAGAAAGCATTAAAGAACTTAATGAAGCTGGTGAGAAGGCGAGGGATTATATCATGAATTTACCGAATAGATTGCTTAGAGTAGCAGATAGGATGAAAAATCCGTCTTTGGATTACAAGTTCAAATGGATATTAGCATAGTGCAAAAATAAAAAAAGCGGCCCCAAGCCGCTTTTTTTGCTTACATATTTCTACGATACTGGCCGCCAACTTGATAAAGTGCATTGCTAATTTGTCCTAACGAACAAACTTTGCAAACTTCCATCAATTGTTCGAAGATATTCTCTCCGCTGACAGCAGACTTCTGCAATTCCCTTAACATATTCGAAGCACTACTTTCGTTTCTTTTATGAAAAGCATTTAGCGCTGAAATTTGAAACTGTTTTTCTTCTTCAGTCGCTCTTATTACTTCTCCCGGTATAATTGTAGGTGAGCCATTTTTATTCAAAAACGTATTCACACCTACGATTGGGAATTCACCAGTATGCTTTAATGTTTCATAATACAAACTTTCTTCCTGTATTTTGCCACGTTGGTACATTGTTTCCATAGCTCCAAGTACACCTCCGCGGTCGTTGATGCGTTTAAACTCCGCAAGTACTGCTTCTTCTACTAAATCAGTTAATTCTTCAATGATAAAAGCGCCCTGCAGTGGATTTTCGTTTTTGGCAAGGCCTAATTCTCTATTAATGATCAATTGGATGGCCATCGCTCTGCGTACCGATTCTTCCGTTGGCGTGGTTATGGCCTCATCATAGGCGTTGGTATGCAACGAATTACAATTGTCGTAGATGGCGTATAGTGCCTGTAAAGTAGTGCGGATATCGTTAAAATCGATTTCTTGTGCATGCAATGATCGTCCTGAAGTTTGGATATGATACTTTAATTTCTGCGAGCGATCGTTTCCTTTATACTTATTTTTGATTGCTTTTGCCCAAATCCTACGAGCTACACGACCAATAACGGCGTATTCCGGGTCAATTCCGTTGCTAAAGAAAAAAGATAAATTAGGTGCAAAATCATCGATATGCATGCCTCTACTCAAATAGTATTCTACAAATGTAAAACCATTACTCAAAGTAAATGCTAACTGAGAAATCGGATTAGCACCTGCTTCTGCAATATGATAACCAGAAATAGATACAGAATAGAAATTTCGAACCTTTTCAGTGATAAAATACTGTTGAATATCGCCCATCATCCTCAGTGCGAATTCAGTAGAAAAGATGCAAGTGTTTTGCGCTTGGTCTTCTTTTAAAATATCAGCCTGTACTGTGCCCCTCACTGAGCTGATTGCTTTTGCTTTAATCTGCCGATAAATGTCGTTTGGCAAAACCTGATCGCCCGTTACTCCAAGCAACATCAGACCTAAACCATTATTTCCTTCCGGTAAATTGCCATTGTATCTAGGCCTGGTCAATCCTTTTTTAGCGAAAATATCATTGATTTTAGCTTCAACTTCAGCTTGCATTCCATTTTCCAAGATATATTTTTCACATTGTTGGTCAATTGCAGCGTTCATAAAAAAGCCTAATAACATAGGAGCAGGCCCATTTATCGTCATAGAAACGGAAGTACTTGGGGCGCATAAATCGAACCCGGAGTATAATTTCTTTGCATCATCGAGTGTAGCTATGCTCACCCCTGAATTTCCTATTTTCCCATAGATGTCTGGTCGGGTATGTGGATCTTCTCCATATAAAGTTACCGAGTCAAATGCAGTTGACAAACGATGAGCAGGTTGACCTAAAGAAACGTAGTGAAAACGCTTATTGGTTCGTTCTGGTCCACCTTCCCCAGCGAACATTCTTGTTGGATCTTCACCATCTCGTTTCAACGGAAACACACCAGCAGCATAGGGGAATTCACCAGGTAAATTTTCGGTTAGTAGCCATTTCAAGATATCTCCCCAATCTTTATATCTAGGAAGCGCAACTTTAGGTATCCTTAATTTAGAGAGCGATTCATAGAATAAAGGTTGCTTAATTTCCTTATCTCTAACTTTATAAATGAAATTATCTTGCTGATATTGATGTTTTGTATCAGGCCATTCCCTTAACAGTCTTCTACAATTTCCGTCCAATTGCTCTTCATAGTAGGTATATACTTCTTGGAGATTGCCATCGATCGTAGGAATTTTGGAATTGCCTTCATTTAACAGATTGATTACACCTTGTAACTGATACATTTTACGTGCGATAGTTACCTGTTGAGCAACCCAATCATTATATTGTTCGCTTGCTTCAGCAATTTCGGATAGATATCTGGTTCGGTCAGGTGGTATAATGTATATTTTTTCAGATTGTTCGGATGTCATTTCCATTTTTGCTGAAAAATCTACTCCAGTTTTCTCTTTGATTTTGTCAACTAAAGCAACAAATAAATTATTGGTTCCAGGATCGTTAAATTGCGATGCCATTGTCCCGTAAACCGGAATTTCTTCATCTTTGGCATCGAAAATATTGTGGTTTCGTTTGTATTGCTTCCTCACGTCACGTAGTGCATCTAAAGCGCCACGTTTATCGAATTTATTGATGGCTACTAAATCGGCAAAATCTAGCATATCTATTTTTTCCAATTGTGTAGCAGCGCCAAACTCTGGCGTCATTACATATAAGGAAACATCGCAATGCTCGGTAATTTCAGTATCTGATTGGCCAATTCCAGAAGTTTCAACAATTACTAAATCAAATCCGGCTGCTTTACAGATATCGATGCTTTCTTGTACATTTTTAGATAGGGCCAAGTTTGCCTGTCTGGTAGCCAACGAACGCATGTAAACCCTCGGACTGTTGATGGCATTCATTCTAATTCTATCCCCCAGCAAAGCGCCGCCGGTTTTTCTTTTTGAAGGATCAACAGAGATAATTGCAATAGATTTGTTATCCACCTCGATTAGAAATCTTCTTACTAACTCATCCACTAATGATGACTTTCCGGCACCTCCCGTACCTGTAATGCCCAAAACTGGGGGATTGGAGGGCTGTTTTTTTCTCAGCGTTGCTAGCGAGCCTTCAAATGCTTCGGCATTATTTTCTGCTAAAGAGATAGCATTTGCGATCTTTCCGTTGTCTTCTTTTTTTAATGGATTTTCTAAGTCGAATTTACTTTTTTCTACAATTGCAAAGTCTGTTTTCTCAAGCATATCATTAATCATGCCTTGCAAACCCATCCTTCTTCCGTCATCTGGCGAATAGATCTTAGAGATGCCGTAACTTTCCAGTTCCTCAATTTCATTTGGTAAAATTACACCACCGCCACCGCCAAATATTTTGATATGATTTGCACCTCGTTCTTGCAATAAATCAAACATATATTTAAAATACTCGATGTGTCCGCCCTGATAAGATGTCATCGCAATGCCTTGAACATCTTCCTGTATAGCACAATTTACAACTTCTTCAACCGAACGGTTATGACCTAAATGGATAACTTCTGCACCGCTAGATTGTAAAATTCTACGCATGATATTGATCGTAGCATCGTGACCGTCGAAAAGCGCAGCGGCAGTTACAAATCTTATTTTATGTTTAGGTTGATAGATTTCAATTTTATCCATAACGATAAATCCCGATATAATTTTTTGCTAATATTTGGTAATTGATACGTACCAAAGGTAAGATTTTTGGTAGGTGAAACGTTAAGATTTGGGAGTAAAAATGTTGTAGTAAATTTGAAGATTTGATATCAAAATAGCATTAATAATAAAAAAACCCTCAATTCTTAGTGTAGAAATGAGGGTTAGATTATTAAAATTTTAAAGCTTATTTAAGTAGATCAGTTATTACTTTGCCTATGCTACCACTTGGTTGCTGTATATGCAATAAGGCAGAAACGGTAGGGGCGATATCGGACATGTAATACTCCTTGTTGGTTTTGCCGGGCTTAATACCCCAACCCATAAAAAGTGCTGGGATGTGACTATCATAAGGATTCCAAGCTGCATGCCCGGTACCTGGACTTAACGTTGGATACCAGCCAGCATCTAGGATGATGTATACGTCGCCACTTCTGCGAGCGTTATAGCCATTAATTATTTTGTTTTTAATTTCTTGAGGAAGGGTTACTGCTCCCATATTTTTAACATCTACAGCATTTAACACACCATCTTGTTTCACTAGATAATCAATTGTGGATTGTTTGATTTTAGCATAATCTGCCTTAGCTTCCTTTATCGCGTCAGTATCAAAAATCACTTGGTTATTAATGATGGTGAAGATGACATCCTTTACTTTAAATTCACTGTAGATTAAACTATCCAAATCAGCTTTGAATTTTTTGGTAGCTAAACCTCCGCCTGGCATTTTATTTTCTTTAGAAAAGCCCGGCACATGAGTTGCGCCGTGGTCTGCAGTTAAGAATAACAAATAGTTTCCTTTGCCGATGGTTTTGTCCAAATAGTTGAAAAAATCTTCCAAGTCTTTGTCTAATCTCAAATAAGTATCTTCTAGTTCAATAGAATTCGGCCCAAATTGGTGACCTACATAATCGGTTGAAGATAAACTTACTGCTAAGAAATCTGTATTTCCAGTTTGTCCGAGTTTTTCGGCAGGTATGGCAGCTTTGGCAAATTCTAAAGTAAAGCTGTTGCCCTGTGGCATGCTTGCCATCATCGAATAGTTTTTATTGGCGTATTGTTTAAATAAATGAGGAAAGCTTGAGGTTTTTTCACCTTTGAAAGTACGCTCATAAGGTTTTGCATCAGCAGTACTTTCCGTATAAGTTTCAATTGGATATAACGTGTTCCAATCTTGTTCAAAATATTTATTCGGAAGTCTTTGCGCATTAAAATCATTCACCCAAGCAGGCAACTGTTGCATGTAGTGTGTACTTGAAATAAAACTTCCAGTCATGTCATCGTACCAGTAAGCACCATTTGCCGTATGTCCGCCAGGAAGTATTGCGCCCCGGTCTTTTATCGAAACACTAATTACTTTACTTCTGAAGTTGGTTGCCATCCTAAGTTCATCTGTTACTGTTGTTACAAGTAAGTTTTTTGGCGACATTAACCCTTCATTACTGGAACTTCCAACGGTTTTAACGCTTTTATCCTCTACACAATAAACATCCCTGCCCAATTGGGGATCAAACCAGTTATTGCCAATAATTCCGTTAATAGCTGGTACTGAACCCGTATAAACTGAAGAGTGTCCACAGGCAGTTAAAGTTGGCGTATATGGAATTAAAGTGTTCTCTGCAGAAAAACCTTCGTTGATTAAGCGTTTAAAGCCACCGTTACCGTATCTGGCATAAAAACGGTACAAATAATCCCAACGCATTTGGTCTACGACCATACCCACCACCAACTTAGGGCGAGCTACTGTTTGGGGAAATGATGAAGGTTGAACTTTAGGCTGTTTTTTTTGAGCCGATGCGCTACTTTGGAAAAAAACTACTAAAGAAATGCAGAAAAGTTTAAATTTCATTTATAAAATTGATGTTTTTGTAAAGGTATTAAAACGATGTTAAGTTATTTGATGCCTTTTGTAAAGATTTTATATAATTTCAGCTACTACAAATGTACTTCCTCCTATAAAAATGAGGTCATTTTCCTCAGCTGATTTTTTTGCAGCTTCTAATGCATCCGTCACAGTGTTAAAGATTTCACCTCGGAGTTGATATTGACTGGCTTGCTGTTTCAGTTCCTCTACAGGTAGGGCCCTTTCTAAATTTGGCTGGCAAAAGTAATAATTTGCGTTGGCTGGCAATAAGGCCAGTACAGCACTGATATCTTTATCTTTTACCATTCCAATCACCATGTGTAGATTTTGATGTGGCGTTTGTTTGATGTTTTCTACTACTTCGGCTATTCCAGCTTTGTTATGTCCAGTGTCACAAATAGTAAGCGGTTTTTTAGCAATTGTTTGCCATCTACCTTGTAGTCCAGTAAGTTTTTTTACATTTTTTAAGGCATCAAATATTTCTTCGTCAGATAAGTGATAACCTAATTTTCTAAGCTGCAATGTAGCTTCAATTACCGTTACTATATTTTTTAACTGATACCCGCCAGTTAGATCTAGAGCTAAATTTTTGAAAAGGGTTTGATCTTTCTGTACAACATCTACTTTTAAATTATCTGCATTCTTAGCAATATTGGTTACGATTAAATCATCTTGTGCAAAAATCAAATTTGCGTTTTGTTCGGCTGCTTTTTTAATGAATACTGCATCTGTTTCTGGATGATGTTCGCCGACGATTACAGGAGTGTTGTTTTTAATGATGCCTGCTTTTTCAAAGGCGATCTCAGCGTAAGTATTGCCCAGCATATTGGTATGGTCTAGGCTGATGTTGGTAATTACCGATAGGTCTGGCTGGATGATGTTTGTAGAATCCAAACGGCCACCTAAACCTACTTCAATGATGGCTATATCCACTTGTTGTTGCTCAAAGTAGGAGAAAGCCATGGCAACGGTAACTTCGAAAAATGACGGCTCAATAGATGCTATTAACGTTTGATGTTCTTTGACAAACTTGGTTACAAAACTTTTAGAAACCATTTTTCCATTTACTCGGATACGTTCCCTAAAATCCTTCAAATGTGGCGAGGTGTATAGGCCAGTTTTGTAACCCGCTTTTTGAAAAATGGCAGCCAACATATGGGACGTTGAACCTTTTCCATTTGTTCCACCAACGTGAATGGTTTTGTATTTATTTTGAGGGTTGTTTAAGGCATTGCAAAACGCAATGGTGTTAGTTAAATCTTTTTTGAAAGCCGATGCGCCAATGCGAGTAAACATTGGAAGGCGGCTATAGAGATAATCTACCGTTTGTGGGTAAGTCATTTTATAGAAATTATATAACCACCTTAGTAAAACCTGATTATAATTGGCCTACTTTCCATTAGGTGCTTTAAATATTACGCTATTTCACTATAAATTTAAAAGGCACGTAAAATATACGAATATCCGGTCCTTTAGCGATTGCATTTAATGAAGCGTTAAGCATGGCTCTTTCACATTTATCTTCTAAAGCGGCGTTTCTGAATGTGGTTCCTTTTGCGCCTGCGGTAGCTCGTACGATTCTGCCAGATTTATTCACTTCAATCTTCACCATTATTGTGCCTCTTTCCTGACCATCATCATCAGGAGCAACTAGGTTTTTGAAGTTGCTTAAAGGCAGCGGTTTATTACCAAACCCTGAACCACCATCACCATAAAATGGCGCTAATGGGTCACCACCTGGATCACCTTGATTACCCGGAGTAGTACCTGTTCCATCGCCGCCGCCAGTGGCATTGTTTTTATTGCCTTTGTACAACGCATTTGGATTAATCGCGGGTTGTTCAGTTTTGCTATCCTGAGTATTACTAGGATTAGCATTGCTCTTGGTTGCTTTTGTGTTGACACTTACTGCATCCTCGTTATCTTGGGTAGTGAGATTTTGATCACTTAATTGTGATTGTGTGCTTTTAGTGGTGGGATCCGGAGTAACTTGATCAGGCTTTTTACCGTTAGCATCGGGAGCCATAGAAGTTTCTTCTACGTTGGTATAATCCGTGCCCATTCCTTCTACAGAGGTACCGTAGTTCACAACCATACCACCCATTCCGTATTCTTCGTTAGGCTCAAATTTTCCAATAATCCAAATGAAGCTGAGAACGATAAACGCGGCCATGATGCCGGTAGATATCGCCAAAGCTTTTGGATAATTGTTATCTTCTTTATGGTTTTGTGCCATGCTTTACTTCTTTTGCTCAACGGCTAAAACAACTTTCAATTTCAATTTGTTGGCCACATCAAAAACCTTCATGGTGTTTTCAATTGACACTCCTCTGGCGACGTATAAAACAATAGTTAAATCAGTATTTTCCTGAATTGAGCTTTGAATTTTAGCTTCCATAGCCTCCAGCGTTACCGGTTGCTTATCTACAAAGTAATTCAAATTATCATCAATGCTAACTGTGATGGATTTTTGATTGTTAGCCTGCTGACCAGATGAAGAACGAGGCAAAAGTAATTTAACCACTTGCGGATTTACCACAGCAGAAGCCAAAAGGAAAAACAGCATCAAGAAAAACATGATGTCGTTTAACGCAGCGGTGTGTACCTCTACATTACCTTTCTTTCTGTTTTTTAAATTCATTATTTTCCTGGTTCTTCTAATAGATCAATAAATTCAATTGCTTCAGTTTCCATTTTAAGGATGATTTTTTCAACCATCATATTTAAAATATGATAAAGCACGTAAGCCATGATACCGATAATTAATCCAGTAGCTGAAGTAATCATCTTGGTGTAAAGACCATCGGAAATAGTTCCAATTTCAATAGCTCCTTCGGCCGCCACTCGTTGGAAAATAGTGATTACACCAATAATAGTACCGACGAAGCCTAACATTGGCGCAATACCAGCAATAATTCCTAGGATACCGATGTTTTTCTCCAATTTTGCTACTTCTAGTTTGCCGGTGTTTTCAATTGCACCTTCAATATCTTTAATAGGTCGGCCGATACGTTTCAAACCTTTTTCCAACATACGGGCGAGGGGAGAAGTGGTATTTCTGCATAAAGCGATTGCATTTTCCAATCGGCCATCCTGCACATTTTGTTTCACTTGAAATAATAAGTTCGTATCGCTTTTTGACGCTTTGCGGATAGTTAAATATCTTTCAATAAATATGACTAAACCCAAGAAAGCGAGGAGTGCTAGAGGGATCATTACCCAGCCACCTCTAAACAGCAGATCGATGAAATGTATTTCCTGTTGTGTTTTTACAGCGGTAGTGGTAACAGTTTGCGCCGTGTCAATTAAATTTTGAGCGGTGTCCTGTAAGTTGGCTTGTAGTAATATCATTGTGTGTTAATTGTTTTTGATTTTTTGTACGTAGATTTTTTGGTTTTTAAGCTGCTTACGTAGTCTTGTAACGTTTTTTTCAGCAGAATCTATATTGTTGTAAGATGCTATACTGATTTTTTTATAGATTTTACCTGGCATGTTGGCTACCTTGGCTTCAAAGCCTTTGCTTTTCATATAAGCAATGTACTCTTGTACTTCCGATTCTTTTGCAAATGCAGCGGAAATAATATCGTAGGTGACTTTTGGAGCAACCTCAGTTTTAGTTGTAGTAACTGCAAGCGTATCTTTTGCAGGTTCTACCTTTAATCCAGCTTTTTCGGCGCTTTTCATTATGCTATCAGCAAAGCTTAATGAATCTTGCTGATTTTTCAAGTTATTTGGTTCTATAGGAATTGCGATTTTTTGATCAGGATCAGTATCGTTTTTCGAAAAACTGGAGAATAGCTCAGGTTTAAAAAAATAAATCGCTGTAGCTGCTAAAACTATGATGAGCAACGCAATCGCTAATTTAAGGTATAGCGGAGTTTTTGTTTTTTCCTCAATTTCGTTATCATCAGTTGTAGTACTGTCAAACTCTTGATCTCCTTCACTTTGTTGTTCATCACGATAGTCGCGAACTGCGTCAAAATCCCAATCTTTAGTGGTAGAGGTGAGTTTAATAGCATCATTATTGTGATTTGTCACGGGGCTTATGTCATTATGGACCTCGGCCGTATCAAATTTTTCCTCTTGGGTATCTTCTTCAACTATTACATTATCGCCGTCGAAGTCCCAATTCTCTTTTTCATCTACATCACCAGTAGCTTTAAATGATTTGAAATCTAATTCATTAATTTCCTCGAAAACTTCTTCTTCTTCAGGCTCCGTGTCCTTAATTTCAAGTTCCTTTAGTTGATTTTCAGTTTGATCAATTGTATTGTTATCATCCTCTTCGTCAAATTTATCTTCTTCAATTACTTGTGTAGTTAAAAGTGTTGATTCGTCTTTTTCAACAACTGATTCTATTTCCTCCGGATCAGTAATTTCTTCCTCTTCAGCAGGTACCATTTTCATCTCCTGCTCAAATTCAGGTACTTGAACTTGCTCTATTTCAGGTTCAGTTACTTCAGTATTAACGTCAATCGGCTGCTCAGGTTGTTCCATGTGAAGAGAAGTATCTTCCTTTTGTTCGGTAGTGTCGTTCTCTTCAATTTCTTGATTAACCTCAGCAACTACTGAAGGCAGCGCAAAAAATTCGAATCCAGTTTCAATTCCTTCATTTTGATAAAAAGTGATTGAACCATCTTCGTTTTTTTCAAGTTTCCCTAAATTTTCAAGCTGGAACTCGCCAGTTTCCAGCTTTTTAAGCACATCTGCAACAAATTGACTGATAAAGTACTTTGCAGCATCTGGTGAAATGCCTCTTTTACCATGGATAAATTCTACCAAGTTATATTCTTCCAATATATCTTGAGTAAAATTTAAATCGTAGCTGGGCGGTAAAAACGAATGCGTTTCAGCATCATACCGTCCAGGGATTTTCTTTTTATATAATGTACCCAAGCCTTCAATCCCAACTTGTTTGCGGGTTTTTAAAAGCTCTATGAGGTATTGTACTATATCCATTTGGGTAAAATTAAATATAAAAATTAACCTTTTAAAACGAATAGGTTAAGCCGCCAAAGATATTAAATCCATTCAGACGATAGTATAAAAATTTACTGTAATTGGTGTTTAAGATATTATTTGCTTTAGCAAAAGCAGAAAATTTATTGTTGATTTTGTAAGTTCCCCCAACGCCTAGGTCTACAAATCCTTTAACGTTCACGACACGCTCTTTTTCGAAATCAGGCACTGGAGGGTAATTCCCATCTGGATTTAAAGGATTAGCCAAAAATACCTTTGCTTTACTATCATCTTGGATAGCGACTGCAGCGTCAAAAGTGAATTTTTTGTCGATTACAAAGCTAAAGTTGGAGCTTAATCGAAGCTGGGGTTTGAAATAACTTTCTTGTTCTGCGCCAGCTTTATAGTTCTCCATGTTAAGCTTTCCAGTCCATTTTAGATTATCGCTAACTTGTACGCTCAATTCACCCTCTAGGCCAAGTATTTTTGTTTTGCCGAAATCGTAAATTACGTCAAACTTATTAAATGCGTTAAAATTGTTTACGAACAGTGCCATATCTGTAACCTCTCTGCTGTAAACTCTAGCTTTATAGCCAAATCCTGGTCCTCCGGTGCCTTTAATACCAGCACTAATGCTCAAATTCTCTACGCTGTTTTTAATTGTGATGTTGTTGTTTAAAAATGGATTTTCATCCGTTAAGTCTTTTAAGGTGTTTCTGTTTACATCACCTTTAACCTCTCCGAAAACTTGTAAAAAATCAGGTATCAATGTAAAATCTGCGGTTACCACCGGAAAAATTCTGGTACTTGACTTTGTGCCGAACTCTTGCACCAAATTAGCGCCCGCAACAATTTTAACGCCGCCAGCCTGCAGTTTTACATAGGGGTTAACCTTAAACAAATTATTAGAAATGTCGGTATTCAGGTCTTTGGTTTTACCAAGTTCAGCGGAAGTGGCCAATCCCAAATTAAACTTGCTTATTCTCTTGTTCAAATATCCAGTTAAAGTCAATGCACTTTCCTTTGCACTAAATCTGTCGTTGAACAAATAGCCGTTTACTTTTGCAGCATAGCTGAAAGCATCTGGATCCGGTGTGAACTTACTGATGGCTTCCCCTTCTAGTTCGAAGAAGTTAAGCAACTGTCGTTCTGGATCAGGATTTAGTGCTGGCTGGTCGTTATTAATGCCATAAAAGTACAAGCCATGGCGCTGGTAATTTACCTTCCCATTAAGTGTAGCCGTTTCACCAATGCTGCGTGCAAATACGCTGAGTTGTTGCTTGTTTTCGTTCTGCTTATTCAGTTTGCCCTGCTGACCGAAATGCCTGAAAAAAGCACCTGCCTGCAAAGCTGGATCTTGACCCATGCCAACATAGGCTTCGGCTAAAAATGTTCCTAAATTTCCAATGCCACCTTTTACATAGTTGTTGAATAATTCCGCTTTGCGTTCATCAGCAACCTTTTGGGCTTGTAGTTTTTGGATATCTGTATTTAGCTCCAGCTTTCTATCGCTTAATTGATAGTTAAACTTTGCTTTGTAAGTTTTGATGTTGTCCAAATCCGGACTTCTTCTCAATTTAACGGCTTCAGCCAAAACTGGCTTGTACGGTCTTATAATCTCAATTTCCTCACTAACAGTTTTTTCAGGAGGTTTCACTTCTTGTGCTTGCAACGCGAATGTACCAGTAGCAAATAAAAGCGTAAAATATGTGGTTTTTATTAATCTCATTGTTGATGTTCTTAGTTAATTTTCGCTAATTTTTCTTTTGCTGTAGGGACAATGTCATCATTCCCCTCGTAATTGTCGATGATACTCAACAGCGTACTTTTAGCTTGCATTTTATCTTTCAATGCCAAATAGTTATCAGCTAAAAGAATAAAAGATTTAGCCACCCAATAATCATAGGAAGGCATATTATTAATTAAATCGAAACAGGTTTTTTGAGACATTTTATAATCGCCTTTGGCATATTGTAAGGCAGCAATGTTGTATTTAGCCTCTGCAGCAGCCAAAGTTTTAGTTGCAGCTACCACTTTATTGAATGATTTTACTGCTGCCGTAGTATCAGCTTTTAGCAGAAATGCTTTGCCAGCATATAAATCAGAGCTGTTTTTTTCTTCCTCTGACGATTTTTCCGATGATTTAATGATTTCAGAATACTTCAAAATATCATCAGGCATGTTAAGTGCAGTGTATGCTTTAATTAAATTGTTGATGGCATAACTGTAATGTGCCTTATAATCCGCTGTAGTTTCCAAACGTTTTAGGTAAACGATCGCTTCGTTGTATTTTTTTTCGTCCATTAATACTTTAGATACACTCATTAGCGATCTTTCGGTATATTCACTGGTCCAGTCATTTAGGATGTAGTCATAATCTTGAATCGCTTCTGAAGAGCGACCAAGTTTTACTAGAGATTCGGCTCTGATGAACTTGGCTTCCTTATCGTGAATCGGTTTTGGAAATTTATCTAGGTAAGCATTGATTGCCTCATAGGCGCCTTTAGCATCTCCCCTTAAATAAATATTATTTGCCGCTTGGAACATGATGTTATCTTGTTCGCTTAAAGAATAATTTCCTAGAGGCGTTGTGGCAGCATAGCTGATAAAACCATTTGCGTCACCGCGATCAACATAAATGTTTTTAATTGATTCTAACGACTGCTTCGCTTCCGGTGCGCTTGGGTAATCTCTGATAACTTTTTTGAAAGATTCAAGCGCAGCATCATCCTGGTCCTGATTGTACTGTACAAGCCCGATAGTCATTAATGCTTTTGGCACGTAGCTACTGCGAGGATATTTTGCTACCAAGCCTACCAAATCAGTTTTAGATTTTTCTAGCTCACCTTTATTGAAGTAAGTGTAAGCCATCTCAAAACCAGCATCATCTGAGTAGTTGGAATTAGGGAACTGTTGCAGCAAACTTTGCATCGTCGCAATTTTTGCATCATCTTGTTTTTGCAAGCCTTGAATCATTCCTCGTTGGAAAAGCGCATAATCTTCTCCAGTTTGTCTATTTGCAATGATCCGATTATAATAGGTTAGCGCATCACCGTAATTTTTGTTTACGAAGTAAGCGTCGGCTAAACGTAAAGTAGCGTCGTTTACCGTTTTAGCATCTTTATCGTTACCCCTTAAAAACCTTTCAAAATAAGTTGCCGATTTCGCATATTTTTCATCCTCGAAGGCGGCATAACCTAGTGCGTAATTCGCATAATTGTAAACTTCTGTTTTTTTAGCTTCAGGTAATGCTAAGAAAGTCTCAAATGTTTTCACCGCCTCGCCATATTTACGTAGCTCATAAGCGGCTTCGCCTTTCCAGTAAATGCTCAGTGCATAAATCTCGCCGTCCTCTGGAAAATTGCCAGACCTTAAAAACATAGATAAGGCGTTAGGAAATGCTCGTTCATTATAAAATTCTAACCCTCTGAAATAGGTTACCTTTTGATAAGCGGCTTTAGCCTCTGGCGTTTTGTTGGGTATAGGCTCCAAAATATCAATGGCCGCTTGATAATTTTTACTGGTTAGCAAAATTTCTCCAAGCAATGTTTTTGCCTCATTAATCTTTTTAGAGTTTGGAAACGTTTTAAGGAAGTTTTGAGTTGATTCCAGCGCTTGTTGATTAAATTCTAGTTCATAACTTAACTTTGCATAGTTAATCCAAGCTTCCTCTTGCATTACCTTGTCAAAATCTAATCTGGAGGCACGGAAAAATGCGTTTCTTGCTTTTTCTTTTTGGTTTAATTTAATAGCTGATTTAGCTAGCGTGAACATACCATTTTGCAAGTAAACATCATCTGTGTTTAATTTTTCAAGAATGGTTACCGACTCTTTGTACTTCCCATTCTGATACAAGGCATAACCATATTGGTAGATAAATAAATTGTTTTTGATCTGGTTTTTGTCTTTGTCATAATAAAGACTGAAATACTTTTCTGCACTTTTGAATTCAGATTTGGCAAAATAAGAAGCTGCTACCAAGCTTAGCATTTCTGCCTCATATTTTTGCTTGGTTTTTTCCATCACCGGAATAGCGTAATCAATTACATCATCATAACGCTCATCCAGGTAATACATCGAAGTAATGTAGTAGGGATAGCTAGCTTCGTAGGTAGGGGAGCCTTTTAGCTTTTCGAAATTTGCTAACGCAGTTTTGTATTCTCTATTTAAATAGTTGATGTATGCGAAATAGTAGGTAGCACTTTCCTGAAATGGCGATTCTACTTTTTTAACGGCTTCAAATAATGGTTCTGCCTTTTCGATGTTATTTTGTTCGAAATAGGCGTAGCCTTGTTTAAACTGGTATTCTAACCTTTGCTTACCTGATAACGAAGATGGATCAGCTTGGTTGAACCATTCTAAAGCTTTTACATAGTTTTTTTGTCCAAAGTAGGCTTTACCCATGTAAAAGTAAGCTAGTTTGGTATTTGGATTTAAGGGATATTCTCTGATAAATTCTTGGAAGAGTGCTTCGGCATCATCATTTCCTAATTCGATGGCACAAACTGCTGCATAAAATTTAGCATTTTCCTTAAGTGTGGATAGTTCAGCGTTGCTGAGTTGCTGGGTGCTAGTTTTATTACGGTATTGTTCTACCATCTTAAACTGTTGCGCAGCTGCCACAAATTTCTCGTTATGCAGCAATTCTAAGCCGCTTTGGTAATTTTGGTTCAACTTTACCAACGGACTCATTTGTGCAAATCCGTAGCTATTGGCCAAAAGTAGGGGAACCAATAAGTATCTTTTTTTCATTTGTGTATTTTCTGTTAAGTAGCTTTATTATAGCTTTTAAAAAGCAATCCAAATTACTGCCGTTTTGCACTAACTTTAATTTGGGTTGATACTAAAATAGAGTTATTGAACTTAGCTATCAACATAAGAAATTAACATCTGTTGATAACACACATTTAACGAAATGAGTATGAGCTTGGTATAGACGTATAAAAGTTTTTAACAGTGATGCTGTCGAGCTAAAGATAAGCTAATTACTGCAGCTTTCTATTGTTTTTTCTAAGAATACCCCAGTACTTGCTTTCATTGTAATTCCAACTGGCAAAGCCAGTACCTAAGATGATTAGAATTGCAAGTACAAGAATATTTAATGCTACGCTGAATAAGTGTGTGAAAGTAAAAAAAGCATAAGCAGTATCACCGATAATGAAATAGTTGACTAAATCGATCAATATGGCAAGAGGCAGCACCACATTGAGGAACATTTTTTTTGCATGTGTTTTCCAGCTCCAGATTTTCCGTCTTTCTGTCCAATAATTAACGAATTTTTCCTCTTGAGCATTCATGTTTAACTGTCTTTCTGGCTTGCTAAGAGATACAATACCGCCATTCTGATAGCTACACCATTTTCAACTTGATTCAGTATGATTGATTGCTTACTATCAGCTACATCGCTCGTAATTTCTACCCCACGATTAATTGGACCGGGATGCATTACCACAATTTCTTTGTCCAAGTTGTCAAGTATCTGCTTATTTAATCCATACATCATAGAGTATTCCCTGCCCGTTGCGAAATACTTAATGTCCATGCGTTCTAATTGGATGCGCAACATATTCGCCACGTCACACCAGTTCAACGCTTTTATTAGATTGTGTTCTACTTTAACACCTAGCGCTGCAATGTGTTTCGGAATAAGCGTGGTTGGTCCACAAACCATTACTTCGGCACCTAATTTTTGTAAGCACAAAATGTTTGAGATGGCAACCCTAGAATGTAAAATATCACCAACTATAACCACTTTTTTCCCCCTAACATCGCCCAGTTTTTCTCTAATGGAAAACGCATCAAGTAAGGCTTGCGTTGGATGTTCATGCGCTCCATCTCCGGCATTTACAATTTGTGCGTTGATGTGCTTACTTAAGAATTGACCTGCTCCCGCATACGGATGACGCATCACAACCATGTCCACTTTCATCGCCAAAATGTTGTTTACGGTATCAATTAAGGTTTCTCCTTTACTTACTGATGATGAAGATGCGGCAAAGTTAACAACATCTGCTGAAAGCCTTTTTTCGGCAAGCTCAAATGAAAGTTTGGTACGTGTAGAATTTTCGAAAAAGATATTGGCGATGGTAATGTCTCTTAATGACGGCACTTTTTTAATAGGCCTGTTAATTACATCTTTGAAGTTGTCAGCAGTTTCAAAAATCAATTCAATATCGTTCAGGTTGATGTCTTTGATCCCTAAAAGATGTCGGGTTGATAGTTTATCTGCTGCCATTTTACTGCCTTTTATCTATTTTATGTTGTTAATTGCAGATCCACCCCGCTTGACCTCGTGTAATTATGGTCGTTTTGGCGAAGAGGGTTCTGATAATAAAATTACTTTATCTTCTGCTTCGTTCTCTTTCCAGCTAACTTTGACCTTTTGTGAGTCAACAGAGTCTACCCTCATTCCAATGTAGTTAGCTTCGATAGGTAAGTGTCTAGAGAATCTACGGTCAATCAATACCATCAGCTCCATGCTTTCCGGTCTACCATAGGCTAGGAGTGCATCCATAGCTGCCCTAATGGTGCGTCCAGTCCAAAGTACATCATCAATTAATATCACCTGTTTACCTTCAATAACGAAATCAATGGTATTGCTGCTAGCGGTAACTAGGCCGTCTTTACGTCTAAAGTCATCTCTAAAAAAGGTGATGTCTAGATGCCCTTTTTTTATCGTATCTGTTTTTAAAATGGCAGCTAATTCTTGATGAACACGATCGGCAAAAAAAGTTCCCCTTGGCTGTATGCCAATTAAAACAGTATTACTAAAATCGGTATGGTTCTCAATAAGCTGGTGACAAAGTCGCTTAATTGTGATTTGAAGTTTTTGGCCGCTGAGTAGAGTTCTCTTTTGCATTGCACTTTGATTGCGCAAATATAGTTAAATGTTTTAAGGTTGAAAAGTTGAAATGCCGGAAATTTGGAATGTTTTAAATGATGTTTAAATGGTTGATTGATTAACTATTTAACTGTCAAGTTAAACCGTTAAAAGAGAACGTCTCAATTCATTCAAAATTTGGAAAAGAAATGATCTGCTAAAATTCTTGTCAGTCCCGCTATACGCTGCAATCTTTTTGTTCGGCAGTGAATAATATTAATTCAGAGCGGTATGTAATATAGATTCCTCGGAGTTCGGGATGATAGAAGGAATAAGAACAAAAAGTATTTTCGCTGCTATCGGGTTTATTTAACTTAAACCTGTGCACAGCACTAGCCACCTAAACCCGACAAAAGCGAGCACGTAGCCCAATGCAATTGGGAGAAGTAAAGCGATTGGCGGGACTAACGTAGCTAGTAGCTTAGGCTGTGATTTTCTAATAATTGTTAATCATCGCCATCAGTTGTTTATTCAAAGCGGTGGTGATTTTTCCTGGTTGGCCATTTCCTATCGGTTTGCCATCCAGATTGATTATCGGTAATATGTTCTTAGTTGAACTGCTAATAAATGCTTCGTCGGCCTGAATCAAATCATCCAAAGAAAAATCCCGTTCCGTAATGGTAATATCCTCCAGTTGGATTGATAATATTTTGCTGCGTGTAATCCCTCTTAAAATATCAGTTTTTGGAGTTATAACTTCACGGTTCTTTACTATAAAGATATTTGCTCTTGGACATTCCCTAACTTGTCCGTTGTGATGATATATTAAATCATCGGCTTGTTTAAGTTTTAAAATCGGTTGTAGGCGAATTGCCTGTAAATAATCAATGGTTTTCACCGAGGATAGCTGACGCTGATAGTTGTGCGACAGCAACTTTAAGCCGTTATTAAAGCTAGCCTCATCGTAAGTAAAAGGAGTTTGAACAATTACTAAATTGGGCTTTGCAATTTGATAGCCATCTTCAGAATAACCACCCGTTAGTATTATTTTTAAACCTGAGTTTGGGATGTTGTTTTTTTGTAGTAGTGAATTTACAGCCTGATGAAGCTCATTTCGATCTAACTCTATTTCTAAATTCATTTCCTTAGCTGAATTGTAGAATCTATTAAAATAGTCCTCAATAAAAATAGCTCTGCCATTTACTGTTTTTAAAAAATCAAATATGCCATAGCCACGTTGTATAGCCAGGTCACTAACTAGTAAATTAGCTTCTTGATCTAAAACAATTTGGCCATTAACGTAAGTGTATTTATTTTCCATTGCTGTAATTTAAGTATGTAGAGTGCAAAAATTTGTTGAAGGACCGCTAAAATCAAAGTTTAAAATTAAAAAAATAACATAGAAATGCTCGGTTACATTCTACTCATTTGTTAAATACTTTTTTTAATTTGCGTAGGATGATGGCGCAGGCAGTTATATTTTTTGATGGCGTTTGTAATTTGTGTAATGGTGCTGTACAATTCGTTATCACGCATGATAAAGAAAAATATTTCAAGTTTTCCGCCCTGCAAAGTGATTTCGCTAAAGCAACGTTGGCTGAGTTGACGCTGAAAGTAAAGAAGGGGGATAGTTTTGTACTTGTTGAAAACGGAAAGGTATTTGAGCAATCCACTGCGGCCCTAAGAGTCGCCAAAAAATTGGGAGGTCTTTGGCCTTTGCTTTATATTTTTATCGTTATTCCTCCATTTATTCGAAATGCCGTTTATAGGTTTGTTGCTCGTAACCGATACAAATGGTTTGGTAAGCAAGAAACTTGCTGGATCCCTACTCCAGATTTGAAAAATCGCTTTTTAGATTGAAAACTTGTAAGTTTTGTAACTATTTATTTTATTTACAATACCAAACTTACTAAGCTCTTTCTATGAAAAAACTTTCGGAAAATTTAACGAGCCAAGAATTTAAAAAGGCGGCTCGAAAAGCAATTTACGCGATTATATTTTTTATAATCTCATACCTCATACTTTTGATTCTTGCTGTTGGCTTGGCGGTGCTTTGTGGTTTTTTAGGTGTTTTACTTATTAGTATAAAAGTGCATTGGCTAACACTTGTATTGGGGTTAGGCTTAATTGGCATGGGACTAATTGTAGTTGTTTTTCTGGTGAAGTTCATTTTTAAACGCCATAAAATTGATAGGTCTCACTTGATTGAAATTAAGGAGGCAGATGCTCCACTGCTTTATCAGTCTATTAACGAAATTGTACGGCAGGTGGAAACTGATTTTCCGAAGAAAATATACATTTCTCATGAAGTGAATGCTTCGGTGTTTTACGATTCCACTTTTTTGAGCATGATTTTTCCAATTAGAAAGAACCTACAAATAGGTATGGCATTGGTAAATAGTGTTTCAAAAAACGAATTAAAAGCAATTTTAGCACATGAGTTTGGCCACTTTTCGCAGCGCACTATGAAAGTGGGAAGTTATGTTTATACCGTTAATCAAATTATCTACAACATGTTGTATGATAATGAAAGTTATGGACGCCTTATTAACTGGTTCGCCGGCATAAGTAATTACTTTTCTTTTTTTGTGTCGTTGGGTATTAAAATTATAGAAGGAATTCAGTGGATTTTAAGAAAACTTTATAATGTTGTAAACCTCCAGCATTTGAAACTATCGAGGGAGATGGAGTTTCATGCTGATGCGATTGCAGTGAATATTATGGGAACTAAGCCGTTCACTACTTCAATGATGAGGCTGGATTTGGCAAATAACTCATATGACAATACCATTCGTTACTATGAGGGTAAAATTGATCAGAATATTAAGCCAGTCAATATCTATCCTCAACATCGATTCGTAATGAACACGCAAGCGGAGGATGCTAACATGCAGTTCGTAGATGGATTGCCCAATGTTACAACGGATGACCTGTACCGATACAACAAATCCAAGTTAGTCATTAAAAATCAGTGGGCTAGTCACCCAAGTACGGAAGATAGAATTAATGCAGTGATGTCCGGACAATATCCACTAGGCGAAGACGATGGCCAACCTGCTACTACGTTATTTTCAAACATTGAGAAGCTGCAGGCCGTTGTAACTGATTTGTTGTTTGCCAACGTAACTTATAAAGCCAAAGTGACAGCCGATACGTTTGATGAGTTTAAATCGGATTATCTTGCCAACTTTAAGGCAAAACCTCTTCCGAAAGTTTTTAACGGATATTATGATCATCATCATCCAATAAAAATAGAGACGATGCCTGATTGCGCTGATCAGAAAAATTTCAGTTTGTTATACGATGCCGGTAAAGTTGAGCTATTGTACCGTTCATTTTCTATCGCTGCCGATATCAATACGCTACAACAGATCCAGTCAGGTGAGATAGATATAAAGTCGTTTGAGTATGATGGTGTTAAATACCAAAAAAATGATATCTATGAATTGTTGCCAATACTGGAAAAGGAGCTGATAGAGACTAAAGCTGCTATTGAAGCTAATGACAAGGACATCTATGCGTACTTCAGTTTCATGCCTTCTACGGAGCGTCCTAACTTATTTAAGGAAAAGTACGAAGCCTTCATTCAAATTGATCATACCTACGATGAAGCGGTGGCTATTTACTCAAAAGCAATTGCTCAAACTCAATTTATACAATATACTACGCCATTTGCTGAGATAGAAGCAAATTTTAGAGATTTTTCTGGTACGGAATTGGAGCTGAAGGCGAAAATGAGAGCTTTATTGTCGTTATCGGAAGCGGAGGAAGTAAGCCCAGATACCAAGCAAAAGATACTTTCCTATTTAGAAAAGGAAAAACATTTATATTTCAATGTTGATAGCTATGTTGATGCCGAACTTGATATATTGTTTTATGCGCTAAATGCTTACCAGGATTTGCTAAACCAGTTGTTCCTTTACCATAAGAAAAAACTTTTAGAAGAAATGGAAAGTTTACAATTGTCGACAATGCAGCCCTCACGTTAGTCGATTCAAAATGGAATCAGAAAGGTTTCTTAATTAAATTTTTTAGATATCCTGTTTCGGTTTAGGTCTCCATAGCCAAATGGCGATTATCGTTAGTGGTATGGATATACTTAAGCTAGCTAACTTCAATTGATCTCGCTTAGCGGAAATATCAACATCGTTTGTGGTGAAGATATAGATGCTTTCCTTAATAGCCCAAATAGCGATTATACTTACTAAAAATGCAATGATTTTACGAACCATGGTTATTCATTTGAGCTCAAATATTGCATTTTTAACTGAGATGCGGATAAAGTTTAATAAAAAACCAGCTAGCTTTTGGCCAGCTGGTTAAATCAAACCAAAATATAAACTATGAATTATTTTGCAGTAGTAATGGGTTCTAAGTCGTTCAGTTCCGCTTGCGAAAACAACCGGTAGTGTATTTTAAAAGTTTTACCCAATGGTGTTTCCAATGAAAATCCACCGACACCAAATCCATCTAAAACATCAAGGGTAAAATGTGCATATTTCCAGTATTCGAATAGATCTTTGTCTACCCAAAATTCACAATCTTCAACAGATCCGATGCAAACGTCATTCATCCTTACATAAAACCCTCCTTTGTGAAAGCATTGTGGCTGTGTACCTTCACAACATCCACCGGCTTGATAAAACATTAACTCGCCATGTTGTTCTTTTAGCTGTTTGATGAGTTCTTTTGCGCTTTCAGTGCTATCCAATCTTTTTACCATTTCACTCTCCTTTATTTAGTTGATCAATTGGGAATTTGGCTATAATAGCGCCCTATTCCCAATTAAAAATTTTAAATGATGGCAGTTGATTAGAAGAATCCCAATTTGTTTTTATTGTACGAGATCAACATGTTTTTAGTTTGGCGATAATGCCCTAACATCATTTTATGGTTTTCTCGGCCCACACCAGATTGCTTATAACCGCCAAAGGGAGCACCAGCCGGGTAAGCATGATATTGGTTTACCCATACACGCCCAGCTTGGATTGCCCGAGGTACTTGGTAAAGTTCGTGTGCATCTCTTGTCCAAACGCCAGCACCTAATCCGTACAAGGTGTCGTTAGCTATTTCAATTGCTTCTTCCACTGTTTTAAATGTTGTAACGGCCAATACCGGACCGAAAATTTCCTCTTGGAAAATGCGCATTTTGTTATGGCCTTTAAAGATGGTTGGTTTAATGTAGTAACCGCCGCTAAGCTCACCTTCCAACTGATTTACTTCGCCGCCAGCCAATACTTCCGCACCTTCTTGTTTGCCCAGTTCAATATAAGATTTGATTTTCTCAAACTGAATTTTCGAAGCCTGTGCGCCCATCATCACGGTTTGATCTAGTGGACTGCCAACCTTAATGGCATTTGTTCGCTCAATTACTTTTGCAATAAATTTATCGTAAATATCTTCCTGCACCAATAGCCTAGATGGACAAGTGCAAATTTCACCTTGGTTCAATGCAAATAGTACCGCACCTTCAATAGCTTTGTCTAAAAACGCATCGTCCTCATCCATTACAGATTTGAAAAATATATTAGGCGATTTTCCGCCGAGTTCTAAAGTAACTGGGATGATGTTTTCTGTAGCATACTGCATCACCAATCTGCCAGTTGGTGTTGAGCCTGTAAAAGCCGCCTTTGCTACTTTTGGATTGGTTACTAGATGCCTACCCAATTCTGCTCCAAATCCGTTGACTACGTTAACAACTCCAGCTGGTAACAAATCGCCGATGAGCTCCATTAATACCATGATAGAAGTAGGTGTGCTTTCGGCTGGTTTTAACACCACCGTGTTGCCGGCGGCTAGGGCAGGGGCTAGTTTCCAAATGCCCATCAATAATGGGAAATTCCAAGGAATAATTTGCGCTACCACACCAATTGGTTCGTGAACAATTAGTGAAACGGTGTGCTCATCAAGCTCGGTATGAGAACCTTCTTCGGCTCTAATTACGGAGGCGAAATACCTAAAGTGATCCACACCAAGAGGTAAATCTGCATTAAGTGTTTCGCGGATTGCCTTTCCATTATCGATGGTTTCTACTGTCGCGAGATACTCTAAGTTATCCTCGATACGCTGTGCAATTTTATTGAGAATAATGCTGCGTTCTGTGGCAGAGGTTTTACTCCAAGTTTTAAATGCCTCTGCTGCGGCATTGACGGCTAACTCTAAGTCTTCCGGACTGGAATGTGCTGCCTTTGTGAAAGGCTTACCATCAATTGGTGAAATATTGTCAAAGTACTTTCCATTTACCGGCGCTACAAATTGGCCGTTGATATAGTTGTTGTAATGAGTTTTAAACTCAGGTCTTTTTGCTATTTGTTCCATGATTTAAAAATTTGGTTATAGCAAACCTATGAAGCTCTAAAGGAAAGGAGTAGTAAAATAGTTTCAACTGATAGCACTATTGTTTCAAGCAATGTAATAGATTTGAAATAATACTATATTTACTTAACAATAGTCGTGTACGTTACGTTATTAACCAAAGCCTACGAATATGAGCTATAAACTTGATTTAGTAAAGCTTAGCAGCGAATCGAAACTGCAAACGCTGGTAGAAAATAGAACATCTTATACTTTGGAAAGATGTGAACTGAGCGTGTTTGAAACCTACAAGGAATCTTACAAAGTGCCCCTAACTTTTAATGATTTTGTAATTACAAGCATGTTGCGTGGTAAAAAGGTAATGCACTTGAACGAAAAGAAGGAGTTTGAGTATTTGCCTGGTGAAACCGTAATCGTGCCGCCGTCGGAAACGATGCGCATTGATTTTCCTGAAGCAACGGATATGAACCCTACGCAGTGCATTGCTTTGGCCATCGACAATGGGCAAATTAGACAGACCATTAAGTATTTAAATGAATATTTTCCTAAAGAGAGCAATGATGACGAGTGGAAGTTAAATTACGATGAGTATCATTTCTATAACAACGAAGAGATTGCATACTTGATCAACAAAGTTATAAAGGTTTGCTCCGATACGTCTAGAGAGAAAGATGTATTGGCCGATTTGACGCTAAAAGAATTATTGGTTCGCATTATGCAAACTCAAAACCTCAACCTGCTGCAAGGCGATTCGATCAATAATAATCCACTTGCCTACGTCATTGGCTACATCAAAAACAACCTCAATGAAAAAATCACGATAGATAGTTTAAGCAATAAGGCTTGTATGAGTAAGGCTACCTTTTATCGGTTATTTAAAAGGGAACTTGGCATTAGTCCAAATGATTTTATCCTCGCAGAGAAGATGAAGAAAGCAAAAGAAATGTTGCTTAAACCGGGAATGAAAATATCGGCTATAAGCTACGAGCTAGGCTTCAGTGATGCCAATTATTTCATCAGGGCTTTTAAAAAGATTGTCGGTATTACGCCTGGTGCATTCCAGTCGCAGGGTATGATGAGGTTGGCGTAGTTTTAAACAACCACAGATGCTGATTACCTGTATGGATAAATCTTTGCATCTGTGGCTAACTATTATAACTTACTGCGATGCCTTTCTAGGGGTTTGCGGTTAAATATCGCTTACTATAAGTAATTCCCATCAAATCATAACGTTTAAACTGAGCTTTCAACCTCATCAAAAAGTCAGCATAATTTTTTTGTCCCTTTTGCGACCATTGAATTTCGCTTAAGGCGTCCATACGTGGGAAAATCATGTACTGCACTTTAGCTGGATTGGCAATATACTCCGACCATAAATTACCTTGTGCACCCCAAATGTATTTGGCCTGTTCGGCATTCAACTCTGCAGGTACAGGCTCATAGTTGTAAACAGTTTCTAGTGGGAGATACTTGTTGGCAGCTAGGCTGTCATCGCTCATAAATTGTTTATGGTTTAGGTACAGCTTTTCCTCTGGCGACATCACTACCTTTTGCTTTACCTTAGCTGCTGCAATGCCCCCTTTTTCGCCACGCCAGCTCATCACAATAGCATTGGGAGCTAAACCACCGTCTAATATTTCGTCCCAACCAATAATGGTTTTTCCTTTGCTGTTCACGAATTTTTCAATTCTGTTGATGAAATAACTTTGCAACGCCACTTCATCCTTGATCTCTTTCTCCTTCATGATTTGTTGCGTTTCTGCCGACTGCCTCCACCAAATTTTTGAAGCTTCGTCGCCACCTATATGGATGTATTGCGATGGAAATAAGGCCATTACCTCTGTCAACACATCTTCTAAGAAGCCAAACGTTTTTTCTGTAGGCTGAAAAACATTGTTGTATTTGTTCATCATTCCCCAAGTTTCGGCAACTTTGTAACCGCTTTTTGGATTGGTGCCAAATTCTGGGTAAGCTGCCAATGCTGCCATGCTATGTGCGGGCATTTCAATTTCTGGGATAACGGTGATGTATCGGTCAGCCGCATATTTGATAACCTCTTTAACCTCATCTTGTGTGTAGAAACCTCCATGCCTTACACCATCTGTTTTTATGGTGGCGTCAGCAGGTGTTATTTTTACATCGTTAGGTAATACCTGATATTTGATGTTCTCGTTACCTTTTCCTGGCCACAAACCGATGATGCTTCCATTTCGCCAAGCGCCAATTTCGGTTAGCTTCGGATATTTTTTGATTTCAATTCTCCATCCGTGGTCATCAGTTAAGTGCCAATGGAAATAGTTCATTTTGTGCAGGGCCAGGTAGTCTATGTACTGCTTTATAAATGTAACATCGAAGAAATGTCTGCTCACATCTAAGTGCATGCCGCGGTAATCGAAACGTGGGTAATCTGTAATGGCTACTTCTGCAATAGGTAAGGTGCTTGCTTTTTCGGAAGGAAGTAGTTGTATCAAAGATTGTATGCCATAAAATACTGCCTTTGCTGATTTGCCGACTATAGTGATGCCATTTTGTGAAGTGTTTAAAATGTAGGCGTCTGTATTTGGATTTATTTTAGAATCGACACTAAGTGTGATATAGTTTTTTAGCGGTTTATTTTTGGTGACGGTAAGTTTGTATTGTAGATATTGTTCTAAATACCTGTTGAAATAAACTGCTGCATTTTGAAGTGAATCGTTTTGGATGACGATTTTGGTTTCTGTGCTAATAGTAAATACGGCGTTGTTGCTGCCCACAGTTACAGCTACAGGTTTGGGGATGATGTTTACCTGAGCATTTAAGGAGAAAGTTCTCACGCTTATTAAAGCAAGCAATACCAGTTTTTTCATAATCAAAAATAAGACTTATTTGCTATCTCACAACAATATGATTGAATGTTTTTGAGTTTTTGTGCTGTTTTTTGCGCTTTACCGATTGCCGTTAGCTTTCAATTTTCAGTAGTATTATTTTTAACCATATAAGACATACAAGTAAAAGTAAGTTTAGGAATTCTATAAGCATCTATAATAAAAATCTAAAAAAAAATATAACAGTCAATAGAAAATTTCCTTCTCAACGAAGAATTAAATAGAACTGTCATTCCATATGGGAAAACTTCAATGAACTTACATGCCTTATATGATAATCAAAATCAATCGATAAAATCTACTTCGTAATGAGTACTAGGCTAAGCAAAACTTCAATGAACTTAAATGCCTTATATGGTAATCAAAATCATCAATCGATAAAATCTACTTCGTAATGAGTACTAGGCTAAGCAAAACATCAATGAACTTACATGCCTTATATGGCTAATCAAAATCATCAATCGACAAAATCTACTTCTTAATGAGTACTAGACTAAGCAAAACTTCAATGAACTTACATGCCTTATATGGTTAATCAAAATCATCAATCGATAAAATCTACTTCTTAATGAGTACTAGACTAAGCAAAACTTCAATGAACTTACATGCCTTATATGGTTAATCAAAATTACAGCAATCGATGAAACTGTAATGAACAAAAAATCCCGATAACTTGCGTTACCGGGACCTAAAATATTTGGAATAAGAATTAAGGATTAACCTTTTTTCTCGTTGCTTTCCATTTGAGATTTCAATTGAGCTAACACATCAAGATCACCTAATGTTGATTTCTCTACTGAATCTTTCACTTTTTTCACTGCATTGCTAGCAGCTTTAGCTTCTTTTTTCTTAGTAGCTTTTTCCTCGTTAGCAGCTTCAGCTTTAGCTTCTTCCCAAATACGAGCGTGTGAAACTACGATACGTTTAGCATCTTTGTTAAACTCGATAATTTTGAAATCAGCTGTTTCTTCAGCTTTCAAAGTAGTACCATCTTCTTTAGCCATGTGTTTTGTTGGAACAAAACCTTCAACTCCGTAAGGTAATGCAATTACAGCGCCTTTGTCAGTTACTTTGATTACAGTACCTTGGTGGATTGAATCTAAAGTGAAGATAGTTTCGAAAGTATCCCAAGGGTTTTCTTCCAATTGTTTGTGACCTAAAGATAATTTGCGGTTGTCAACATCAAGTTCTAAAACAACTACATCTAAAGTATCACCAACTTTGGTAAACTCGTTAGGGTGGTTAACTTTTTTGCTCCAAGAAAGATCAGAAATGTGGATCAATCCATCAATTCCTTCTTCAATTTCAACAAATACACCGAAGTTAGTCATGTTTTTAACAACAGCTTGGTGTTTGCTTCCAACTGGATATTTCTCAGCAACATTTTGCCATGGATCTTGAGTCAATTGTTTGATGCCCAAGCTCATTTTGCGCTCATCGCGGTCTAAAGTTAAAACTTCAGCTTCGATTTCGTCACCAACTTTCAAGAATTCTTGAGGTGAACGTAAGTTTTGCGACCAGCTCATTTCTGAAACGTGGATTAAACCTTCAACACCAGGGATGATTTCAAGGAATGCACCGTAATCTGCAACAGTTACAATTTTACCTTTTACTTTAGAGCCAACTTGAATAGTTGTATCTAAGTTTTCCCAAGGATGTGCAGTTAATTGTTTTAAGCCTAAAGCGATACGTTTTTTCTCATCGTCAAAGTCTAAAACAACCACATTGATTTTTTGGTCTAAAGCCAATACTTCTTTCGGATGCTCTATGCGGCCCCAAGAAATATCAGTGATGTGCAATAAGCCATCTACGCCACCAAGATCGATGAATACACCGAAATCAGTGATATTTTTAACAGTACCTTCAAGTACTTGTCCTTTTTCTAATTTAGAAACGATTTCTACTTTTTGTGACTCTAAATCGTCCTCAATCAATACTTTGTGAGATACTACCACATTTTTGAACTCATGGTTAATTTTAACCACTTTGAATTCCATAGTTTTACCTACGTAAACGTCGTAATCACGGATTGGTTTGATGTCGATTTGAGAACCAGGTAAGAAGGCCTCAACACCCATGATATCAACGATAAGACCACCTTTAGTACGGCTTTTAACAAAACCATTGATGATTGTATCGTTATCAAGCGCTTCGTTGATAAGTTCCCAAGAACGTTGGGTTTTAGCTCTCTTACGAGATAAAATTAACTGGCCATTAGCATCTTCAGGTGCTTCTACAAACACGTCCACTTTATCGCCAATTTTCAAATCAGGAAGATCACGGAACTCAGAAGCTGATACTAAACCGTCAGATTTGAAACCTACGTTTAACACTACGTCTTTGTTGTTCATTGATACAACCGTACCAGAGATGATCTCACCTTGGTTGATTTGGTTGAAAGTATCAGAATACATTGCTTCGAACTTTTTACGGTCCTCGTCGTTGTAATTTCCGAAAACTTTGTCATCTGCGTCCCAATCAAAATCTGCTGAAGGGGTTGCTAATTGTGATTTGATCTGTTCGATCGATACCGAATCAGCTTCTGACTCGATAGTTTCTTTTTGGTTCAAACGGGCGTCTGCACCTTGCAATTCGGCTTCTTTAGCCTTTAGTTCTTTTTCTGCAACTTGTTTTTTTGCCATTAATTAATTATCTCCTTTTTCCCTGTTTAGGGACGGCAAAGGTACGGATTATATTAAAAAAACAAAACTATTTTAAAATAAATGTTGCTGATATTTAACGGGTTGAATTTTAGTTTTGCAGTTTTTATCTGTGTGCCTTTACATATGCGATTTGTCATCCTGAGCTTGCGATAGATATATTGTCAGATATGATCTTTTAAACTCACTATAGTTGTCGTAAATTTATTTTTTTGGAAAAGAACGTTTGTATCATATCGCAAAATCAGCCCCGCTATCCGCTTTATCCCTATAAAAATGGGATTCGCTTCTATCGGGTTTAATTAACTTAAATTTTTGCAAAACACAATCTGTATTTTTCATGAAGTCTATTTTCTTTGCGTCCTTAGCGTGGTCTTTGTTTCCTTTGCGGTTAATTCTTACCGCAAAGTTTTTTTGAAGCTTTCGCAAAGAACGCGAAGAGTTGTGCATTCACTTTGTCAATCTTTTATAAAGTGCAAAAAATTATCTTATATTTTTTATAAGCATATTTCCTTTGTGTCCTTAGCGTGGTCTTTGTTTTCCTTTGCGGTTAATTTTTGCCGCAAAATTTTTTGGAGTTTTTTGGAAAGAACAGAAAGAGTTGCGCATCCACTTTGTCAATCTTTTATAAACCTGTTTAGTTAAGATTGACAAAGTTTAATTAGAAATATGTGATTGCAGTTCTCGAACGCCTGATTGCACTATTTTGCAGCTTAAACAAAAAGTATTCCTCCGTTTTAGCGTTTAATCAACCTAAATTTTTGCAAAACACAACCTGTATTTTTCATGAAGTCTATTTTCTTTGCGTTCTTAGCGTGGTCTTTGTTTTCCTTTGCGATTAATTCTTACCGCAAAGTTTTTTTGAAGTTTTCTCAAAGATCGCAGAGAGTTTTGCATCCACTTTGTCAATCTTTTATAAAACCTGTTTAGTTAAGATTGACAAAGTTTAAACTTACAAATTAATCACAAAAAGTATTTCCGCTTCTATCGGGTTGCGGTTAACTATGTGCATGATGATATTGATAAAGTTTAAACGCTCTTGCAAAGGAAAACCAATCTATTACACTACAAAATTGCATTGAACACTAGCTCGATAGCGGTATCAGTTTTTTTTCCTCATCAGTAAGATGCTTTAAGTGCAAGCATACGTTTGTGCTATTGAAGCTTGATTCGCCAAATTCGATATAAACTTCGCCATTAAATGAATTCGCGTTGAAACTTTTGATTGGTCCAACTCCTAATACAATATTCTGCTCAATAAAAAATAAATTGCTATACAATTTTCTTGAAAGAACTTGTCTGAAACTAATAATCACTAAAGCATTTTTCAGGAAAATCAGATCACACTTTTTAAATTGCAATCTGTAGTTCTTCATTCCAGAAACGAAGCTACTACATTTTACATTGTATTTTTCAGCAATGATATCTTCAGCATATTTTTTACGGATGAACGCAAGCTGCTTTAAAATTTGCCGGTCTTTACTTTTGTAGCTTAAAAATATGAGCAATACAACAGCAATAATTCCGATCGCCTTTAGCACTATCTGAAAATCAATCATTGCTTAAACGCTTCAAAACCTTCCCTAATTTCCTTCGATCACCGACATAAGGTTGTAAATCAAAAAGTTTTACTACTCTAAATTCAATAGGATGGCTTTCGCTTTGCAACGCGATGTATCCGCTGGTTAGGCGTTTACCATCTTCTTTGATCTTTGGGTCGAAGTTAGAAACATTGCCGCCGCCAATTTTAGGATGGGTGTAAGTTAAAACAGTATCACCATTAATAATGTGCTTAATCACCGAATCTCCCAATACCAAGAACTCCGCCGTGACCCATTGCTCCCCGTGATAGGTTTTAGAGCTGCTGTTTAAGCAATGTGGCGTAAATAAGTTTTCTTTAATTTCAATGGTAGTTCCAGGTGTGCAAACATTGCCGGTTGGACGTTCATCTTTTCCATTGCCGCCAAGTAACTGTCCTTCTATGGAAATCGGAAAATCCTGATCCTTCAGCATTGTAGCTGGGTCTTGACAATGGAGCATAGCACCACTATTTCTCAATGCCCAACCTTCACCACCTCTAGCTTGTTCACCAATAAAACGATATTCAATCCTCAATAAATAAGATGAAAAAGGCTTTTTGTAAAATAGGTGCCCGTATTGCTGATCAAAATTGGTGTATTCATCATACTTTACTTTCAGTACACCATCTTTTACATAGAATGTGCTGCCGAAATTCTCCTGATAATTATGTTTGGCAATTTTAATGTTCCAATCTTTTAAATCCTTGCCATTAAAAAGATTGATCCAGCCATTTTGGGCAAATCCGTAAAACGAGCTTGTTAATAGGAGTAAAGTGAGAAGCTTTTTCATACTATAAATTCAATTGGAAAGATAGTATAAAATGAGCTAATAAACTAAGCTGTCACCGGTAAAAAAGATTGAACTTTTTCCAAAGCAAAAGCCAATTGCTCCTCTTCTGTGATATCTGTATTGTCTAGTACTATTGCATCATCGGCACGGGTAAGCGGACTTTCCTCTCTCGTGGTGTCTGCATAGTCGCGGTGTGCTAAATTTTCGAAAACTTCTTCCAACGTAACGGTTTCATCACCTTTGGCTTGCATTTCTTTGAATCTTCTTTCCGCTCTAATCTTAGGGTCGGCAGTCATGAAAAATTTCACCTGCGCATCTGGGAATACTGCAGTACCAATATCACGGCCATCCATCACGATGTTTTTAGATTTTCCCATTCGCTGCTGTTGTTTCACCATTTCCTTCCGCACTTCTTTGATGGCAGAAACAGGACTAACCGCTTCTGAAACCGGCATAAGCCTGATTTCGTCCGAAACTTCTTCGCCGTTTAACGTAATGTGTGATTGGTAATCTCTGGAGTGGAAATTAAGCTCGATATGGTTTAACGCATCAACAATAGCATTATGATCCGTTAAGTCAATCTGATTTCTTAAGAAATAAAGGGTAACGGCTCGGTACATGGCTCCACTATCGATATAAATAAAACCTAGTTTTTTTGCCAGAGCTTTTGCTAAAGTACTTTTCCCGCACGATGAGTAACCGTCGATGGCCACTACCAAATTTTTTCTCATATTTGGCAAAGATAGCACAGTTCTATTTACTTAATCAAATTAAAACTACATTTGTCTTATGTTGCCCGAATCAGCTGAAATACTTAAAATAGTAATTTTTAAAACGTCTAGAAGCGGCGGCAAGGGAGGACAGAATGTAAATAAGGTTTCTAGCAAGGTAGAGCTTATATTTAATATTGATGATGCCTATTTTTTCACTGAAGAGGAAAAGTCTCGTTTAAAAGAAAAGCTGGCAACAAGACTTGATAGCGAAGGTTTACTGCATGTTATTTCACAAGAGGATAGAAGTCAACTATTGAACAAACAACGTGCTGTGATCAAACTTGTCTCGCTCTTAAAAACAGCTTTGCAAGTTCAAAAAGTTCGAAAGGCAACTAAAGTTCCAAAATTTGTTAAGGAGAAACGTTTGGCAAATAAGGCTGCCAATGCATTAAAAAAAGAGGGTAGAAGAAAGCCGAGTTTTGATTAAGAGGTGTTTTGGTCATTGCTTCGTACCTCGCAATGACGCATTAAAGCGGAACTCATATTTTCTTATGGTCTAATCTCGATTTTTGCGTTGGGAATCACCGCCTGATAAAGTTCATCAACCTCTGCATTAGTAACCATGATACAACCATTTGTAGTTCCGAAAAATCTGTGAAACTTGTTGAGCAACGCAAAAGCGCCGTTAGGTAGTCCATGTATTTTAATATCGCCACCCGGACTTTTACCCAATTTTTTGGCCACAGTTTTATCCGTTTCATTTGGATAGGATACACCTAAATTTTTATGGTATCCACTTTTTGGATTTCTATCATTAATAAAATAAATGCCTTCCGGGGTTTTATTGTCGCCTTCAAAAACCTTGTGCCCGGTTGGGTTTTTCCCAACAGAAATCTGATACGTTTTGATTAGGTTTTTGCCACTATAGGCTTTCATCGTCTTATGTGATTTGTCCACTAAAAGATAATCTATTTTGACCTGTTTAGCTAACCTGGTTTCGGGCCAAAAATTGTAAATTAATGCAACTGCAATCGTGGCAAAAAAGATAAAAGGTACAATGGCGAAGAACCTCTTCATCACTTTTAGTTAAAGCGATAATACATAGATATACTACCGTACTGATGCGCCTTTGCCGTACTTTTAATTTCCTTAGATAAAAATATCAAACTATAATCTATTGTGAAACGCGGCGAACTGTAATTGAAGCCCAACGTTTGCGAAAAAACTAAAGGCTTTACTCCAAAAGTAATTGGACTATTGTTGTTAAATAGACTTCCTTGAACAGTTGCATCATAGGCCACGTAATTGAGCTGTGGTTTTGTATAAAAATAAAACTCTTTTTTCTTAAATTTCTCAGTTCTACTTTTATTGGCAATACTTGCGTTGTAATGTATAGAATTAAAAAGCTGATTCAAATCTCCAGCTCTAAACACTACACCAATGCCTGCACCGCTATAAGTCGTGCCGATATTTGCATAGCTATCCAAAGTAAAGTCTAAACTTTTAGTAGCATCTCTATGCAACAGTTTGGCAAACTGTAAATTAGTGTTTGCTGCAAAATCATTGGATATTTGGTATTCCCAGCCTTGAACTTTGTAAAATCCTACAATACTATGCAATAAGTCTTGGGCCTCTTGACCTAAAGCGTCAGGACCTATAGTTCCAAGTTGCAAGCCTACTTTAAATAAACTTTCTTTTTTGTAGAAAAAATTGGCTTGAAGGCCACCATACAAATAACCTGCGAAAGGTCTATCGTGGGTAGCTGGATTTGGACGGTAGCCGGAAATTGGATTGTACATCTTTTGTCCGGCTGATATTTCGTAAGTCACTTTCTCCAGTGCTCCTTTCAGTTTCTGCTGATCAAGTGCATGCCTAAAGTAAACAAACAAGCCATTCGTGTAATATCGATCTTGACCATACCAAAGGTAGGCATCGTTGTCGCTTTTAAAACCGAACTCGTTCTTGTACTCCTGCGCATAAGAACCATAATAAGTAGCTAGAATGGCAAGCGTAGCCAGAACGAGTTTTTTATACATATTAACTTGCAACAGATTTTGTTTTGATCGTTAAATCAATAGGATTTTTAACCTTGTCTTTTGTTAGTGCTAAATTAATAACCTCTTGCATTTCAGTTACATAGTGAAAATTCAAGTCTTTGATGTAATCTTCCTTGATTTCTAAAATATCTTTCCTGTTAGATTTACATAAAATGATTTCTTTAATATTAGCACGTTTAGCAGCTAAAATTTTCTCTTTTATTCCACCCACAGGCAACACTTTTCCACGTAATGTAATTTCCCCAGTCATGGCTAAGTTTTGTTTTACCTTACGTTGCGTAAATGCCGAAGTTAACGCAGTTAACATGGTGATACCGGCTGAAGGGCCGTCTTTAGGTGTGGCACCAGCAGGAACGTGAATATGAATATCGTAGTTGTCAAATATTTCGTGGTCGATTTCAAACTGTGCGGCATGCGCCCTAATGTAAGCTAAAGCAATAACTGCCGATTCTTTCATTACATCTCCCAAGTTACCGGTAAGCGTCAATTTTCCTTTTCCGGGGCTTAAACTAGCTTCAATAAATAGGATATCGCCGCCAACTTGTGTCCAAGCTAAACCTGTCACTACACCAGCTACTTCATTTCCTTCGTAGGCATCCTTGTCAAAAATTGGAGCGCCTAATATTTTTTCTACATCCTGAATATCTAATGTTGGTTCGTAAGGCAAATCCATAGCTATTTTAGTGGCAATTCCACGCACTAGCGAACCTATCTTTTTCTCCAATCCACGCACACCACTTTCGCGGGTATAATCTTCAATCACTTTCTCAATTAGTGAACTTTTAAGCGTGATTTGCTTGTTGTCCAATCCGTGCACCTCTTTTTGTTTAGGCAAAAGGTACTTTTTAGCGATTTCAATTTTTTCCTCTATGGTGTAACCGTTCACTTCAATGATTTCCATCCTGTCTAACAAGGCTGGCTGAATAGTACTCAGTGAATTTGCCGTAGCAATAAACAGAACGTTGGATAAATCGTATTCCGCTTCTACATAATGATCATTAAAAGCATTGTTTTGTTCCGGATCTAGCACTTCAAGCAAAGCCGATGAAGGATCACCTCTAAAATCAGAACCTACTTTATCTATTTCATCCAGTACAAAAACAGGGTTATCAGCGCCCGCTTTTTTAATGGATTGGATAATACGGCCCGGCATTGCACCGATGTAAGTTTTACGGTGCCCTCTAATTTCCGCTTCGTCTCTAACGCCACCTAACGCCATACGTACATATTTTCGGTTCAACGCTTTGGCAATTGATTTTCCTAAAGATGTTTTTCCAACTCCAGGAGGGCCAACCAAACACAAAATAGGCGCTTTCATATCACGTTTTAACTTTAAAACAGCTAAATATTCGATGATACGTTGCTTTACCTTTTCTAAGCCAAAGTGATCTTTGTCCAAAATGCGCTGGGCTCTTTTTAAATCGAAATTATCTTTGGTAAATTCATTCCAAGGCAAATCTAACAACAACTCCAAATAATTCATCTGTATCGAATAATCTGGTGCAGCTGGATTCATTCGCCCAAGCTTCTCTAACTCCTTATCAAAATGAGCTTTAACTTCTTGCTTCCATTTCTTTTTCCTTGCACGAGCCTGAAGTGCTTCAAATTCAAGATCTGATGAATTTCCTAACTCTTCTTGTATGGTTTTCAGCTGCTGATTTAAAAAATAATCACGCTGTTGCTTGTCTAAATCAGTTCTAACTTTCGATTGGATCTGATTTTTAAGCTCCAGCATTTGAAGCTCTTTGGTCAATAAATCCATTGCCATTTCGGCACGCTTACGTAAATTGGCAGTTTCTAGCATTTTCTGCTTTTCTGCCATTTCAGCGTTCATGTTAGATGATATGAAGTTGATCAAAAACGAAGTGCTTTCGATATTTTTCAACGCTATACCAGCTTCACTAGGAATGTTTGGTGACAACTGAATAATTTGCGATGACATTTCCCTAATTGCCGCAACTAGTGTTTTAAATTCTTTGTCGTTTTTGTGTTTCGTTTCATTGAATTTAGCTACTACCGCTTTAATAAAGGGTTCAGTTTGTACTTCCTGAACTAATTGAAAACGTTGCTTTCCTTGGATAATTACTGTCGTATTTCCATCAGGCATTTGCAGCATCTTAATGATATTTGCTACTGTACCAACACCATGTAATTGTTCAAAAGTTGGATCTTCGATAGAAACATCTTTCTGAGCTACAACACCAATCACTCTGTCACCTTTATAGGCTTCCTTAATCAATTTGATAGATTTATCTCTGCCTACAGTAATAGGAATTACTACACCAGGAAATAAAACGGTGTTTCTCAAAGGTAAAATCGACAATATCTCAGGAGTTTCCTCATTATTCATGTCATCTTCATCTTGTTGCGACATTAATGGGAAAAACTCGGTGTCTTCGTTAATAATGGGTAAAGTATTTATAAAATCAAACGGATCTTGTTTGCTCATCGGTTATTTGTTAGTGTAAGCAAGCGACAATATGACAGCATTATCGCCCTTTTAAAATTTCATCAATAAAATACAGTAGTTTCAACTCTTGTGCCAAAAGTAATAAATGTTTTCATTACGCCTTATTTTATACGATGGCTGTAAAAACGTCACAAATTATTTAGCACAAATCATAATTGTGATAATTGCTCGTTTATTGATATAATTGCATATATAAAAATGTGTAGTTTAAAAACTTTAAGCACCTACTTTTGGTTTTATAGCTTATTTAAATATTTCTGAATGAAATTTTTTGCAAAACCCCGTCTAGTATTATTTGCACTATTGTGTAGCTTTTCATCATTTGCACAAAGTAGCTACGAAAAGCAAGGTACTCAAGCTTGGATGAAAGGTGACTTTAAAACTGCTGTTGCTCAACTTGAAAAAGCTGAAACTAAAGATCCTAATAATGCCAATGTGCTTAAAATGCTTGGCTATTCTTATTTCCAAAATGGAGATTTTGAAAGAGCTATCGCTGCGTATACCAGGTTAATAGCGCTTAAACCTGATTATTCTGCTTACTATTATCGCGGTAAAGCTCGATTGAACATTGCTAATATGCCTAAAGAAGGTCAGGCTCAAATGCGTGAGAATTTTTATACCGCTGCAATTGCTGATTTTTCGAAAGCTATGGAGATTAGCGGGGAGGAAGATGTCCAAATTTTACAGAATAGGGGAATAGCATATAAGGATTACGGTATTTTCAAATCTTATTTGATCAAGAAAAAAGCCGATAAGGCCGGATGCGTGAGTTTGTTTAATAATTCTATCGCCGATTTTCAGAAGATATTGACGATGCAGCCCTTAAAAAAAGATGTGTCTAATATGATCGAATACGTGAAGGCGCAGGTAGCAAGTTTAAAATAGCTCTTGTTTCATTTAAACGTTGCCGTAATCTCGTATCTTTTTTTGCCCAATAACTTTATTTGTTGTTCATTTTTGATGATGTAGATACTGTCAGCAAAGTATATTAACGTATCAACCGCATCATACAGGGCATTTTCGCTTAGTTTAAAAATTTTAATGCCAACAACTTTATTGCCAAGGCTGTGCACTTCCACTTTTTTTACTGGAATTTTAGGGTTGTTGGTAGTATAGATGGTTAAGCTGTCATTTTTAGAAATCGAAAATTGGTTACGCCATGAAGTCTTATTGATATCGGCATTGACATAACTTGCAAGTTCGGTGTCCCAATCTGTTATCTTAATGTTCTTAACTTCTTTTTCACCTTTCACGATTACCTGTTTGCTAACCGTGGGATTCGCTTTTTTAAGCCTGCTCGCTTCTTTACCAAAATATCCCGAAATGTCGAAATAGCTTGACCTGTCTACATTTTTTGGCTCTTCACTGGATTGTCCACAAGAAAATAAAAGTAATGCAAATGCCGCTAAGGTGGTTTTCTTCATAGCAATAGCTCGATAGCAATAAAAAAGTGTTTTTATATAGAAGGCACAAAACAGTGTGAAATGTTTCGTGCCTTTAAATGCCAAGTTTAAACTAAACAGCTGCCTGTCATGATTTCCGGAGCTTTAATGCCCATTATTTTAAGAACGGTAGGGCCAATATCACCTAGCTTCCCGTTTGCAACGGTTTTATAGTCTTTATCAATTAAGATACAAGGAACCAAGTTAGTGGTATGGGCCGTATTTACAGATCCATCAGGGTTTAGCATAAATTCAGCATTTCCGTGATCTGCTAAAATGATGAACGAGTAGCCGTTGGCCAAACCAGTTTCCACTACAATTTGAGTGCAAGCATCAACTGTTTCTACTGCTTTAACTACCGCTCCAAATACACCGGTATGACCTACCATATCGGGGTTGGCAAAATTCAAGCAAACAAAATCAGGCCATTTACTTTCTAGCTCTTTAACAATTGCAGAGGTGATGCCGGCTGCACTCATTTCAGGTTGCAAATCGTATGTTGCAACTTTGGGCGATGGAACTAAAATTCTTTTTTCATTGTCAAATTCTTTTTCCCTGCCACCTGAAAAAAAGAAAGTAACATGCGGATATTTTTCTGTTTCGGCAATTCTGATTTGATTTTTTCCATTTGCAGCT
The DNA here is from genome assembly GCF_965249885.1 of Pedobacter sp. Classification (GTDB taxonomy): domain Bacteria; phylum Bacteroidota; class Bacteroidia; order Sphingobacteriales; family Sphingobacteriaceae; genus Pedobacter. The sequence continues at coordinate 3,265,302 of NZ_OZ252254.1, forward strand.
AAAACCTCTCCGAGTGTATTGTTCAAATCATCTTTAGTAAAAACTACATTTACATGCTCGAAACTTTCGTCGTAGCTAGTCATAGTAACGTAGTACAGTGGCAGCTTTTTCATGCACTGTTCTGGGAAGTCTTTTTGGCAAAGCGCTTGTGTAATTTCTCTTCCCCTATCTGTTCTGTAATTGAAGCAAATCACTACGTCGCCTTCTTTGATTGTGGCTGTTGGATTTCCTTGGTCATCTACAATTACAACTGGTTTAACAAATTCATCTGTAACACCTTCAGCATATGACCGCTGTATGGCAAGTTCAGCGTTGTTTGATTTTTCTCCAACACCATTAACCATCACATCATACGCTAATTTAACGCGTTCCCAGCGGTTGTCTCTATCCATTGCATAATATCTACCAATAACGCTCGCTATTTTTCCAGTAGATGTTGCAAGATGATCATCCAGCGTTTTAATGTAATTTAAACCACCGTTTGGATCGGTATCTCTACCGTCTAAAAATGCATGAATGAAAACATCGCTAAGGCCGTTTTCTTTTGCGGCGTCGCATAAAGCCATTAAATGATTAATATGGGCGTGTACGCCACCATCGGAAACTAGGCCAATGAAATGAACTGGCTTATGATTGGCTTTAGCATAGGCAAAAGCATTTAACAAGGTTACATTGGTATTTAAAGTCCGGTCGGCAATGGCTTTGTTGATGCGTCCTAATTCTTGATAAACCACTCTTCCGGCACCAAGATTCATATGTCCAACCTCAGAGTTTCCCATTTGCCCTGCGGGTAGGCCAACTGCTTCTCCAGATGCTTCTAGTTTTGAGTTAGGATAATTGCGTAGTAAAGAGTCAAAAAACGGCGTGTTTGCCGCAAATGCCGCGTCAGAGTTATCCTTTTTGCCATATCCCCAACCATCGAGAATTAGTAAAACCAATTTTTTAGTTTCCATTTATTGTTGATGTTTTTGTAACAGATTTAAATATTTACAAATATACTTCAAAATTAAGCCTCTAAGCCAATTATTTCAATTAAATTGCGAGCGAATGGCATAGTTTTAGCTGTAACTTGATTTTAGTTTTAAAAGATGATGTTTAAATCTCTACTTGCGCTCATGGTGATGTTTCTGCATTTGCAGCCACAGGCTGTTACGCAAGGCGATATTGCTGATGAGTTAGCTTTAAATTTCAAACAAGGCAATTCAAAAGAGATTGCAAAAAGCTTCGCCCCGTCTATTGAACTAATCATTATTGATCAGGAAGATGTATATAATAGAGCACAAGCGGAACAGATTTTAAAAGATTTCTTTCTGAAAAATTCGCCATTAAGAGCAACCATTGTACACAAACTCAGCAATAGCCCAAATTATAGACTAACTATTCTTTCCTTACAGACAAAAACAGACAAGTTTAGGATTACCGTAACGATGAAGAAAAGCGGTAATGCTTTTTTAATCAATGAGTTAAGAATCGAACCTGAGAGATAGTTCTCAATTGATGCGTATTTTGCTATTTTTGTGGCAAATATTTTAGCATTGGACAAGAAAATTATTGATGCCTTTATACAAAACGCCATTGCCGAAGACGTGGGTGATGGAGATCACACTTCGTTATCGACAATTCCGTTAGGAACAAAAGGACAAGCGAAGCTTATTGTAAAGGAAAACGGCATATTAGCAGGTGTTGAGTTAGCCCTAGAGATATTTAATCAAATCGATGACTCGCTTAAAGTAGATGTTTCGATAAATGATGGGCAAGAAGTGAGTGTTGGCGATATTGTTTTAACAGTTGCTGGAAATACACATAGTATATTGCTGGCGGAACGCCTGGTTCTTAATTGTATGCAGCGAATGAGTGGCATTGCTACCCAGACCAATCGCATCGTAAAACGTTTGGAAAATTATAAAACTAAAGTTCTTGATACCCGAAAAACCACTCCCGGTTTACGATATTTAGAAAAATGGGCAGTGCGAATAGGGGGAGGCGTAAATCATCGAATTGGATTATACGACATGATTTTAATTAAAGATAATCATGTTGACTATGCAGGTGGAATTGTTAATGCAATTAATCAGGCCAATGCATATCTATCTGCCACTGGTAAAAAATTGCAAATTGAAATTGAAGTAAGGAATATTGCCGAACTTAAACAAGTGCTAGAAATTGGTAAGGTAGATAGGATAATGCTCGATAACTTTCCCATACCAGTATTAAAAGAAGCAATTGAATTGATTAATGGAAGGTTTGTTACGGAGGCATCGGGAGGTATTACCGAAGAAAATGTTACGGAATATGCGGCCTGCGGTGTAGACTTTATTTCGATGGGAGCGTTAACTCATTCAGTAAAAAGTTTGGATTTGAGTTTGAAAGCATTTTAGTGATGTTTACCAAATCTGTTATTTACAAACTATTTTTTTACTATCATTGTAGCCGATGATTTCAATCTATTCCATTTGTGCGCTGATAGCGGCCTATCTTCTTGGATCAATCCCCACTGCTGTATGGCTTGGACAAGCTTTTTACGGAATTGATGTTCGAGAGTATGGAAGCGGAAACGCAGGAGCAACTAATACGTTTAGGGTACTAGGAAAAAAACCAGGTATCATTGTAATGGTAATAGATATTGCTAAGGGCTATACAGCTACTAAATTAGCCTATCTAATTGGGTTGTCTGTAACAGGGCCAAAGTATTCAGCACAATTTGTGAACTACGAGCTAGCCTTGGGCGTTATTGCAGTTATGGGACATTTGTTTCCAATATTTGCCGGATTTAGAGGCGGAAAGGGTGTGGCTACATTGTTTGGGATGGTTTTAGCAGTAAATCCATGGGCAGCATTGTTGTGCGTTAGTGTGTTTGTTACGGTATTGCTTGTCTCTAAATATGTTTCTTTAAGTTCTATCTGTGCTGGTTTCACGTTTCCATTAGGCACAGTATTTGTTTTTCAATCTTCGGTTAAAGCGGAAGTGCTCTATAGCATCTGTGTTTGTGTACTCATCCTCGTCACGCACCAGAAGAATATTGAACGACTGCTGAAAGGGAAGGAATCCAAAGTTTATCTTTTTAAGAAAAAACAGGCCTAACATAAATTTCCCAAACAAAAAGTAAGTTTGGAGAGTTATGTGTTGTGTGTGAAAAATTTACAATCATGAAAAAAACAATATTATTTGGAATGGCAACCGCTATTCTTGCTATCTCATCATGTTCAACGGTGCCATTAACTGGTCGTAGCAGGCTAAGTTTGGTAGATGATAGTCAATTGCAACAACAAGCGGCGATAGGTTACGCTCAATTATTAAGCGATCCTCAAACAAAAGTAGTTTCATCAAACAACGCTAATGCGGCTATGGTAAAACGCGTTGGACAGCGCATTGCTGCGGCTGTAACTCAGTATATGAATCAGAATGGTTACGGCGACCAGATCAAAAATTATAAATGGGAATACAATCTTATTGATAGTAAAGAAATCAATGCTTGGTGCATGCCAGGTGGTAAAATTGCAGTTTATACCGGCATTTTACCAGTTACTAAAGATGAAGCTGGTTTAGCTACTGTAATGGGACACGAAGTAGCGCATGCCATTGCACAGCATTCGGCCGAAAGGGCATCTCAAATGACTGTGGCACAAGGCTTAGGTGCTGCCGTTGGTGTAGCTACTGCGGATTCTAAATATGCTCAATATATTAACGCTGCTTATGGCGTGGGTGGACAACTGACAATTTTAAGTTACGGCCGAAAACAAGAATTAGAAGCCGATAAAATGGGACTTTCTTTTATGGCAATGGCCGGATATAACCCAAGTACAGCCGTAGGTTTTTGGCAGCGTATGGCCCAAGCGAGTGCAGGAAGTGCAAAACCGCCAGTGTTCTTAAGTACGCACCCAACTGATGAATCAAGAATTGCTCAAATACAGCGAGATTTACCAGAAGCGATGAAATATTATAAAGCGAAGTAATTCTTTAATTAGCTAATTAGCAAATCTGCTAATTAGCTAATTTTTTAATACGCTCATTATAGCGGAAGCTTTCAATAAGCACTCATCATATTCATTTTCCGCATCGGCTTGATAAGTAATGGCGCTTCCCACTTGAAATGAAAGATATCTGTTAGTGCTATTATAAATAATACTTCTGATGATTACATTGAAATCGAAGTCTCTATCTGGCGTGATATAACCCATTGAGCCAGAATAAATTCCCCTTTTACTTTTTTCGTATTGGTCTATAAGCTGCATCGCTCTTAACTTCGGAGCGCCGGTCATGGAGCCCATAGGGAAAGCATTTTTGATAGCTTCCACAAAATGGACCTGGGGCGAAAGCTGGCAGCTAATGCTTGAAATCATCTGATGTACTTGAGGGAATGAATAAATTCCAAATAGCTCGTCAACTTTTACCGAGCCTTTCACCGCACTCTTTGTCATGTCGTTTCTTACCAAATCCACAATCATCACATTTTCAGCTTGTTCCTTCTTGTTAGTGCTCAACGCTTGTTTGATTGCTGCATCCTCAGTTTCTTCGGTACTTCTTCTAGCAGTTCCTTTAATAGGTTGTGAAGTAAGTATAGTCCCACGCTTGGTTAAAAAACGTTCAGGCGTTGCCGATAAAATATATTTATCTTTTAATTTAAAATATCCGGAAAATGGGGTTGGAGAGAGTTTAGCTAATTGTTGGTACACTGAAAGTGGGTCGATTACGGCGTTTTCAGCGAAAAACTCTTGGCAGAAATTCATTTCATAAATATCGCCTCGTTTAATATGTTGCTGAATGCGCTGTATCGTTTCAATATATACTTGTTTGGTTAACTTGCTTTGTATATCAATTTTTGGAAAATTATCTTTTTTTATAAAGTTGCTTGCCCAAATCTCATCAAGAATTGTGGCGGAACCTTTTAATACTTTAATTTCATTTTTACTTATTGAAATTAAGTGGAGTGGAATAAAAAAATATAAATCAGGATATTGCACCGGATCTTCCTTTTTATAAGGTAGGTTTTCAATCTCATTTTTTAAATCGTACCCAAATGATCCGAATAGCCAATCTTGATAAGTTTCTGTAAATTTTTTAAGTGAATCGAATGCATCTCCTGTAGATACGGAAAGCTCCCGTTCTTTTCCAAAAGCAATTAAACAGTCGTATTTGCCGTATTTATCTAAGTAATGATGCGAATCCAAGTAGCAACATACTTCGAAATTTGAAGCATATCGGATGGCTTTTTCTTTGAATTCTGAGATTTGCGCTTCCGTCATTTTGTAAAGACAAAGTTATAAAATGAAATGGAGCAGTTATAAAAATATATTTTTATCTTTCAGACTTAACAATGTAATTATGAAGAAAAAATTAATGCTTTTTTGTACTGCTCTGGTTATTTGTTGTCAAGTAATTGCACAACAATCTATAAGGGACGAATATCATGCCTTTACTGTATATCGAACTACGAAAGGAAATGAGGATGATATCAAAAAAATCAATGCTTTATTGAGTAGAAAGAATGAACTGAGTGTTAACCAGGTTGCGAATGCGGAATATCATTTAGGAAGGATGTATGAGGAGATTGGTGATGATAATAATGCTTTAGCACACTATAATGAGTCACTTAAAAGGGAGCCGAATTATACGGTGATTCACAGGGCCGTAGGCTTCATCTATCTTAATAAAACTAAGCCTTTTGTTAAGCAAATGAACGAAGCATCATCCGCTAAGAACGCTGCTGCTAATGCCAAAGCTTTCGATAGTTATAAGCTAATGGTAAAAAAGGCTTTGCCGCATTTGGAAAAATACCAGGCATGTGAACCCGATGAACAAACTTTAGCGATTATCCTAAATTTATATAAAAGTATTAAGGAACCTCAAACCGCCGAAGCTATCACTAATAGAATAAAGCCGTTGGGCAAAACATGTGTTACTTTGTTGGACGACGAGTAATAAATAAGCCCCGATTTTGTCGGGGCTTATTCATTTATTTTAATGTCAGTGTCTGAGTTCTATCTGGTCCAACCGATAAGAACTTTATAGGGACTTCTAGTTCTTTTTCTAAAAATGCGATATAGTCATTCAATTGAGCTGGAATTTGATCTACTGAAGTGATTTTAGTCAAATCAGTTTTCCAGCCTTCAATTGCTTTTAATACTGGCTTAGGCTCAACAGTAATAATATCATAAGGCATATAGTCAATAGTTTGTCCGTCATGCTCATAATGTGTACAAGCGTAAATGGTATCAAATCCATCTAGCACATCCGCCTTCATCATGATCAGTTCGGTTACGCCATTCAGCATAATTGCATATTTCAAAGCAGGCAAATCAATCCATCCGCAACGGCGAGCTCTGCCAGTTGTTGCCCCGAACTCGTGACCAACCGCACGTAAAGTTTCCCCAGTTTCGTCAAAAAGTTCAGTAGGGAAAGGGCCGCCACCAACTCTGGTGCAATAAGCTTTGAAAATACCATACACTTCACCAACTTTATTAGGAGCAATTCCTAAGCCCGTGCAAGCGCCGGCGGTAGTTGTATTTGAAGAAGTCACGAAAGGATAAGAACCGAAGTCAACATCTAACAATGCACCTTGAGCACCTTCAGCTAAAACTTTTTTGCCTTCTTTTAAATAGCCGTTCACAAAATGTTCGCTATCTACGTGAGGAATTGATTTGATGAATTCGATGGCTTCGAAAAATGCAGCTTCTTTTTCGGTCAAATCATATTCAAACTCATAGTGAGAAAGAATTTCTTTGTGTTTTTGAACTAGTTTTTGATATCTTTCTTTAAAATCCGGCAAGGTAGTGTCGCCAACGCGTATTCCGTTACGACCAGTTTTGTCCATATAAGTTGGACCAATGCCTTTTAGGGTAGATCCAATTTTACCGGCACCCATTTTTTGCTCATTAGCAGCATCCAACAATTGATGTGTAGGTAAAATTAAATGTGCTTTGCGTGCCAACACTAATTTTCCTGCACCAACTGGATCATGGCCAGCGGCTTTCAAATTATCTAGCTCTCTTTTTAAAATAATTGGGTCAATTACCACACCATTACCAATTAGGTTCATGGTTTTTTCATTAAAAATACCTGATGGAATAGTATTTAAAACGAATTTTTTGCCGTCGAACTCCAAAGTGTGTCCAGCATTAGGGCCGCCTTGAAAGCGTGCAATTAAATCATATTTTGGGCTAAGAACATCAACAATTTTGCCTTTACCTTCATCGCCCCATTGTAGGCCTAGTAGTACATCTACTTGCGTCATTATTTTAAATTAAAAAGAGAATAAGAATGGATATGTGAAATTAATTATGTGCTTTATTTTTGATGGCTGCTGCGGCACTACAGTCGAAGCAAATGCCATAAAGATTTAACGAATGGTGTTTGATGTCGAACTTCAATAAGTCGCCAACCATACTTTGGATTTGCCCTACTCTAGGATCACAAAATTCAACTACTTTGCCACAATCAATACAGATTACGTGGTCATGCTGGTGGTAACCATATGATTTTTCGAACTGCGCCATGTTTTTACCAAACTGATGTTTAGTAACTAAATCGCAAGAAACCAACAACTCCAAAGTGTTGTAAACCGTAGCTCTACTTACACGGTATTTTTGATTTTTCATGTGTATGTAAAGGGTCTCTACGTCAAAGTGATCATCTCTCGAGTAGATTTCTTCTAGGATAGCAAAACGCTCAGGGGTTTTTCTTAAGTTCTTATTTTCGAGATAGGCTTCAAATATCTTTCTAACTAACTCGCTTGTGTTCTGTTCAGACATAGTTTTAAACTCCAATCAAAGGTAGTCAATTGATTACAGAGATTAAAGCAATACGAAGATTTATGTTGATAAAATGATAGATTGTTAATGATTAGTTATTAATGATTAATGGTTAGTCTATAAATCTAATAAAGTAATGCTAAGCATTGTTTTTAGCCGTTTTTAAAATGGAAGTAATCAGTTTAATTATTTCTACTGCATCTAAATTAATACTTTCGAATTAATCTTGTTCGAGATAATCTGTAGCCCTCAAGAGCTCTAGCCAGTAAATTGTTTCATTAATCTCCTTTTAATCAATACCCATTTTATGTTTAAAATCAGCTTTAGTTTCTGCATGTTCAGCTTCACGTACCATTGCACCCACACTTGTACCAGAATGAAGTAATTGTTTACTTAAAACAAATTCTTTTTTATTGCTCTGGAGATATTGATATAGTTTACGATACGGATAGAAAACTTGAAGCTTTTAGTCTTCATAACATTTTCCTTCAACATTAACAATTAACCATTCACAATTAAATTAATCATCAAACCTCGTTACGCCAGTTACACCTTTTACGGCTAATAAGTTTTTAATGAGGTTATCCAAATGGTCTTTATCATTTACAAAAACTTTGATGGTTCCATCAAAAATTCCGTCGTTAGTATCAACGGTGATTGATCGAATATTAACGTGAAAGTCGTTCGAAATAACCTTGGTTAAATTGTTGATTAAACCTACATCATCAATGCCAACAATTCTTAATCCCGTTAAAAAGCTCAATTCTTGTTGCCTATTCCACTTGGCCTTCACCACGCGGTAGCCATAATTGGCCATTAACTGTGCGGCATTAGGGCAATTAGTTCGGTGTATTTTAATGCCTTCGTTTACTGTTACAAATCCAAACACATCATCACCAGGGATCGGGTTACAGCAAGCGGCTAAAGTATAATCAATCTTTTGGAGGTCTTCACCAATTAAAAGTACGTCAGATTCTGGTCCTTTTACTTTTTTCAAAAGGGCATCTATCCGCTCGTTATCGTTTACTTTTTCGCTGCCACGATTTTCTATTTCTTTTTCGCTTGCTACATACTCTTTCAGGTCTTTCAATTCAATTTTTCCTGTAGCTATTGCCACGAATAAATCTTGTGTAGACTGTAGTTTGAAAAAGTAGCTCAATTTGTTGAGATTGTCCGTGTTGTAAGTGATTTTTAGGGACTTAAGCTTTCGCTCAAGAAGTTCTTTGCCTTCTTCAGCAATTTTACGTTTCTCTTCTTTTAGTGAAGATTTAATTTTGGATTTCGCTTTGGCGGTAACTACGATATTCAGCCAATCTTCTTTAGGTGTTTGTTTGCTTGACGTGATGATTTCAACTTGATCGCCGTTTTGCAATTTATAAGAGAGAGGAACCAGTTTATGGTTAACCTTTGCGCCAATACATTTTGCTCCAATATCTGTATGTATTTCAAAAGCAAAATCTAAAGCTGTAGCCCCCAAAGGAAGTTGTAACAAAGCGCCTTTTGGAGTGAAAATGAAAATCTCGTCAGAGAAGAGGTTCATCTTGAAATCATCCAAGAAATCCAATGCATTGGACTCCGGATTGCTCAGCATTTCACGTACTTTTTGAATCCACTGGTCTAATCCATTGTCGTTACTACTTTCTTTATATTTCCAATGCGCTGCAAAGCCTTTTTCTGCAATTTCGTTCATCCGTTGCGTACGAATTTGTACTTCTACCCATTGTCCTTTTGGACCCATTACAGTAGTGTGCAATGATTCGTATCCATTTCCTTTTGGCGATGATACCCAGTCGCGTAAACGATCGGGGTTTGGCCGGTATAAATCGGTTACGATGGAATACGCTTTCCAACAATCAGCTTTTTCACTTTCGGGCGAACTGTCCAAGATAATTCTAATGGCAAAAAGATCGTATACCTCTTCAAACGGAATACTTTTTTTCTTCATTTTGTTCCATATAGAATGGATGGATTTTGGACGGCCATAAACGTTGGCAATCAATCCCTGCTCAGCTAAAATGTCGTTAATTGGCTCAACGAAGCTTTTAATAAATGCGTTGCGTTCGGCTTTTTTCTCGTTGAGTTGAGTGGCGATATATTTATACGTATCTGGCTCCAAATATTTCATCGAAAGATCTTCAAGCTCAGACTTAATGGCATATAAACCCAAGCGATGTGCTAAAGGTGCATAGAGGTAGATTGTTTCCGAAGCGATTTTTAACTGCTTATGACGCGGCATAAAATCCATCGTCCGCATGTTGTGTAGCCTATCAGCCAACTTAATCAAAATTACCCTTACATCATCAGCAAGGGTGAGTAGCATTTTTCTAAAATTTTCAGCTTGTAGGGAACTGTTGGTGTCAAAAACACCTGATATTTTGGTCAAGCCATCGATAATCTTCGCAGTTTTTTTGCCAAATTCTCTTTCGATATCCTCTAACGTAATATCAGTATCCTCCACAACATCATGGAGTAGGGCGCATACAATTGAGGTGGTGCCAAGGCCAATCTCTTCAGCAGCAATTTGTGCTACGGCAATAGGATGGTAAATATAGGGTTCTCCAGATTTACGGCGCATGTCTTTATGGCTTTCCAGCGCCATGTCGAAAGCTTTCCTTATCTCCTTCTTATCTCCTTTTTGTAACGTTGATTTGCAGGCACGTAGCAAAGCCCTATACCGTTTTAGTATCTCTTTTTTCTCCGCTTCCAGATCTATAACTAAAGTGTTCTTCATTTGTATTTTCTAGGTCAAATTATAGTAATTTTAAACTATAAAGTGCTATATTAGGTTTGTAGTTAAAACGAATATATGAAATAGCTTTAACTTTGAGCAGCCATAAATTTATGAAATTTTATCGTCTTTTTTTTCTGTCAATTGTCATGATTGCTGCGCTAAGTGCTAAAGCACAAGATAGCTTAGCAACTGCTATTTGGCCGAAATTAGGCAAAAATGATACCATTCGTGTTGCTGCAACTTATGATCGAGGTTATATGATCCCGTGGATCGGACTGAGAGAGGTAGTGATCTTAGGTCAACGGATTTGGAAGTCGCCACAGGAACAAGCTGCTTATAACAGATTGAGATACAACGTGCTGAAGGTGATGCCTTATGCGTTATTCGCTAAAAGAAGGTATGAGAAGTTAGAAAGAGATTTAGCTTTAGTTGCCGATAAAAAAGAACAGAAACGCTTAGTAAAAGAGTGTGATAACGAGATTAAAAAAATGTTCAACACTGAAATTAAAGAGTTGACCATTACACAGGGACAAATATTAACTAAATTAATTGATAGGGAAGTTGGACGAACGACTTACGATATTGTTAAGGAAACAAAAGGTAAGTTTGCAGCCTTTTCCTATCAACTAGTTGCCAGAGTGGTAGGACATAATCTTAAAAGCACCTACAGTGTTCAAGAAGATCGAGATATCGAATCGATTATTAGAGGCTCTGGTTACTACCAGTGATATTAAAAATATGAATGTAAATCCAACAGTGTATCCGTTTAAAGCTCGCTTAATTAACGGAACAGAAAAAAACTTGGCTGATTATAGCGGCAAGGTTTTGTTGATTGTAAATACTGCTTCAGGTTGTGGTTTTACTCCACAGTTAAAAGAACTACAACAGTTACAAGACGAATTTCATGAACTTGGTTTCGAAGTGCTTGGCTTTCCTTCCAACGATTTTGGTAAACAAGAACCTTTAAATGGTACCGCCATTAATGAGTTTTGTGAAGTGAATTACGGTGTTAAATTTCCCATTTTTGATAAAGTGATGGTTAGGGGCAAGGAAGCTCATCCGTTATTTAAATTTTTGGCAGATAAAAAACTGAATGGCAAGTTAACATCAACGCCACGTTGGAATTTCCATAAATATTTGGTGAATAAAAAAGGGGAGGTGGTAGAATATTTCTTTCCTTTTACCAAGCCCACTTCTTCCAAAGTGAAGAAAAAAATACAAAGGTTGTTACAAGAAAATGAGTAAATGATTAATTGAAGTAATTAGAAAATGGCGTACATCATCGTTAGCAAGTATTTTCTTATTTAATCCTTTATTCACTTAAAATTGATTTTTGATGAAATTAGATTTATTGGTACTAGCTGTTCATCCAGATGATGCCGAATTAGGTTGTTCAGGTACGATAATTAAACATATAGCCCAAGGTAAAAAAGTAGGAATTGTTGATTTTACTAAAGGAGAACTAGGAACCCGAGGTACAGCAGAAACCCGTGCAGAAGAATCCAAAAATGCTAGTGCCATTATGGGAATTCATGCCAGGGAGAACATTGGCATAAAAGATGGATTCTTTAAAAATGATGAAGCTCACCAACTAAAAGTAATCGAGATGATCAGGAAATATCAACCTGAAATTATCTTTACTAACGCATTATTCGATAGGCATCCTGATCATGGAAGGGCGTCTGAACTAGCGAATGATGCTATTTTTCTTTCGGGTTTACGCAGAATAGAGACAACCATCGATGGAAAGGTTCAGGAACCGTGGAGACCAAGATTGACATTACAATACATTCAAGATACTTACATTAAGCCAGATATTATTGTGGATATTTCTGAACAGATGGAACAAAAGCTTGACGCGATAAGAGCTTTTAAAACTCAGTTTGATAGTCCAAGTGAAGATGAGCCACAGACCTATATATCTACGCCGGCATTTTTACAATCGGTAATTGCTAGGGCCAGGGAAATGGGCAAAAATATTGGAGCGGAATATGGGGAAGGTTTCACTTCTAGGAAATTATTGGGTGTAGATAGCTTGTTTGATTTAAGGTAATATTTAGTGCTATTCTATTCCTTCTAACCGATCATGGAAAATATTAACTAACTTGTAGTTCGAATTTAGTTCAATTACTTGAGGCCAGAGCTTAGAGAGAATGTCATGAAACTGGCGCATTTTAACATTACCTAATCGGACATGGATTACCTTTGGCGGAGGTGTTTGCATAATCATTTTTGTTGAAAAGTCGCTGTCTTTCGTGATGATTGTTGGATGATTTAGTTTCGCATAATTCCAAATTTCCAAATCCGTCCACTCATCACCTAAATCAAATTGATGTATATAGTCTTCATCATTCCAGACTGAGAAAAATCTTGGAAGATTTACATCGATTAAATACTTAGCAGGCATCTTAAGCTACTGCTTTTTTGATTACGAAACTGTGATTTGTTAGTTCTGTAGCGAACTTCAAACAGGCTACAATATCTTCAGCCTCTAATGAAGGATACTGTTCTAATATTGATTTATGGCTTTCACCGCTGCTCAAAAATTCCATAATAGTTTGCACAGTGATTCTTTTACCTCTGATGATTGGTTTGCCATTGCAAATATTAGGATCTATAAAGATGCGATCAAAAATCTGTTCCATTGCTTTTTTCTTTAACAAATTTACGAAAAATTATGTCATAATGTATTTATCTATAAACATAGCTAGATCGATAGATATTGATGTGAAATTATCTAGAACACAGGTCATCTCCCAACAATTTTGCCGCTTCGGTGTTTTAAGTGAAAGAATAAAGTCCGCGGTTGACTTTTAGTTTTTACTTAAATTCCCATCTATGGCTAACCTATTTTCCTCATTAAAAAACGCATATCAATTATTTAAAAGTGTAGATTTTCAGAAACTTGATGCTTTATCTAAAAAAGTTGACCTGCCTAAAATGGTAGAGACAATTTCTAATTTAGATGAAAAACAGCTTCAAGGCATGATGAAAATGATGGGTGGTAGTAATCGTAAAAAAGAACTTCCGCCCATCGAAGGAGATTTTTACCACTTAGGTGACGAGGCACTCAACGAAGAAGATAGAGCGCTGCAATTAAAAGTCAGGGCATTTCTAGAAAAGGAAGTTAAACCGATTGTAAATCATTATTGGAATAAGGCCGAATTTCCTTTTGAGATTATTCCAAAGCTGGCGGAACTTAATATTTGTGGTTTAACCTACAAAGGCTATGGCTGTCCCGGAAAATCAAATTTAATGGAAGGAATTTTAGCAATGGAAATGGCTAGGATAGATACTTCTCTATCTACTTTTTTCGGTGTTCAAAGTGGCTTGGCAATGGGCTCCATCTATATCTGTGGTTCAGAAGAGCAAAAACAGCAATGGCTTCCACGCATGCAAAAGTTTGAAATTATTGGAGCTTTTGGTTTAACTGAACCTGAAGTAGGTTCGGCGGCTGCTGGTGGCTTAACAACTACTTGTAAAAAAGTAGGAGATGAGTGGGTGTTAAATGGACAAAAGAAGTGGATAGGTAACGCAACTTTTGCAGATATCTTGGTGATTTGGGCTAGGGACGAAGATAGCGGTGAAGTTAAAGGGTTTATCGTTAAAAAAGATAATCCGGGATTTGCGGTGGAAAAGATGGAGAATAAAATGGCACTTCGGATTGTTCAAAATGGATTGATTACATTGACAAATTGTAGAGTAGCGGAAAGTGATCGACTGCAAAATGCCAATTCATTTAAAGATACGGCGAAGGTGTTGCAAATGACCAGAGCTGGAGTTGCGTGGCAGGCAGTAGGTTGTGCTCGAGGTGCTTATGAAAATGCATTGGATTACACCAGGACTCGTAAACAGTTCGGTAAGCCTATCGCCTCGTTTCAGTTAATACAAAATCATTTGGTAGAGATGCTCTCTAATCTCACTGCAATGCAAACACTGTGTTTCCGCTTATCGCAATTGCAAGATCAAGGGTTGCTTAAGGATGAACATGCCTCTTTGGCAAAGGTATTTTGCTCACTTCGTACCAGAGACGTGGTAAGCAAGGCTAGGGAAGTAATGGGCGGTAACGGTATTTTATTGGAATATAACGTAGCACGATTTGTTGCTGACGCTGAAGCAATTTATTCTTATGAAGGCACCAAAGAAATCAATACACTGATAGTTGGTAGGGCAATTACTGGATTCTCGGCGTTTGTTTAACGGTAAGGCCATTTGACTAAACCTACATTGCCCATCGCACTTTTTTCATATCTGGCAAAGCACAAAGCATTGAATTGAGGTTCGAAATTTACGTTGCCTGGGTATAGTTTTTTAGGGGCATCCTGTGCATTAAGGAAGAAGTAGACTTTCGTATTGCCATATTTGGTATGTGGCATCGCATCTCCATACTTGAGCAGTTCGGCCTGTGCAGTATCTTTAACGGTTACCGCATAAATTCTTTGGACAGGGCCAGTATTGTTCTCGTTCCTGTATTTGGCAATTTCGGTGAAGCCACCTTTAAGCTGATCAATTCCAGATGACTTAAATGTATCTTTTAACATCCATGCAATTAACCCTAAAACAAATAAGCCAATCCCGATTTTTTTCATGTCCGCAAGTTAAATTATCTAGATGTTTATTTTGTTTTTGTGAGGTCATGATATAAAAAAGGCGTTAAAATTGTCATCTAACGCCTTTTTGTATGAACTATTATAGTGTTGTAAGTATTTTGTGCATTACTTCAACGCCTTCATCGATATGTTGTTTTTCAATGCACAATGCTGGTCTAAAACGAATTGTTTGATTGCCACAACCTAGAAACATCACGTTGTTTTCCATTCCTTTTTCCACAAATTTGTTGCGCATTTCCTTATTCGGAAAATCAAATGAGCACAGCAGCCCACGACCCCGCACGTTACTCATCTTATCGTATTTTTTAGCTAATTCGCGTAGTTGGCTTTGTAAATAAGCACCTACATTTGCGGCGTTTTCGCACAGTTGATCCTCTTCAACAATGCTCAAGATTTGTGTAGACCGAACCATATCTACCAAGTTGCCGCCCCAAGTTGAATTGATTCTTGACGGTACCCTAAACACATTACCCTCTACTTCATCCACTTTGTTTCCAACTAAAATTCCGCAGATTTGCATTTTCTTGCCAAATACAACAATATCTGGTCTTGCTTTTTCACTGAAGTGCTGGTGGCACCAAAATTTACCAGTTAAACCAACGCCCGTTTGTACTTCATCGTAAATTAAGAATGCTTCGTTTTCATCTGCTAAATTTTTCAGTTGAATTAAAAACTCTTCTCTTAAATGGTTGTCGCCACCTTCAGATTGAATTGGTTCAACAATGATAGCGCAAATATCATCCTTGTTGTCAGCGAAAGCCTGTTTAATTTGAGCAATTGATGCGGCTTCCGTTTCCTCAACAGTCTTTAAATTTTCATCATTTAAAGGAAATTTCAGTTGCGGCGTGCTTACTCTAGGCCAATCAAATTTTGCAAACCATTTAGTTTTATCAGGTAAAGTATTCGTGAGACTTAATGTATATCCGCTGCGACCGTGAAATGCTCTTTCAAAATGTAATACCTTGAATCCTTTTTCTTCCTTATAACCTTTAGCGAAGTTTTTCTGAACTTTCCAGTCCATAGCTACTTTCAATGCGTTTTCGACTGCTAGGGCACCACCGGCAATTAAAAAGGCATGTGGTAGATAATTAGGAATGCCCACCCTCGAGAAGGTTTTTATAAATTCTGCATATTGTTGCGTATAAACATCTGAATTGGAAGGGTTAGCTAAGGCGGCAAGTAATAAATGATGCTTGAAGTTTTCGTCATTTACCATTTTAGGATGATTATAGCCTAATGGTACAGACGCAAAACAAGTGAAAAAGTCTAGTAGTTTTCTATTGTATTTAGCATCGTAAATATAAGCACCCTGGCTTTTTTCAATATCGTAGGTTAGGTCATAACCATCTGCAAGAATGTGCTTTTTTAATGTTGCGGTAACTTGGTCTGGAGCTACACTTATTTGATACATAATTTTAGTTTTGGTGTAACTCAAATTTATGAAAATGTGCCAAAATATCAAATTTGAGCGGTTTTTAGACTCCCAGTTCAAAAACTAGGTTTAAATTGTTTAAACCTAGTTTTTAGGTTTTTTTTGCATTTTTTTTCTGGAATGTGGAAAAATATTTCCGTTAAATTTTATCAAACTCCGCTTTTTTTCCTAGAATTCCGAACAAGCCACCGGTGTGAATTGCCAATATTTTCTCCCCGGAAGACAGCATTCCTTTCTCTGCCAAATCAATGAGCGCATAGCACATTTTTCCTGTATAAATGGGGTCTAAAAGTATACCAGTTTGTGCGGTAAAATCTTTAATAAAATTGATCAGTTGAGCATTTGTTTTAGCATAACCACCAAAATGATATTCGTAGTGTAGACTTAGGCAATCAGTATTGTTCTCATAAGAAACTATTTCTTCACGTATAAATTTACCTGGTTTTAAAACTGGTACAACGTGAAGATGCGTGTTTAACTGCATTTGATTGATGCCTTTCAATAGTCCTGCTGCAGTTGTGCCAGTGCCCGCAGCACAGAAGATATGGTCAAATGGTTCTTTCAGCTCATTAATGATTTCCGAACATCCCAGTACTGCTTCTTCGCTGGCACCGCCCTCGTCAATAAAATAGGCATCGGTATTTGCGTAGTTTTGATTAAATAGATGCAGTTTGTCCTTGTAGGCATCTCTACTGACAAAGTGGAGTTGCATCCCAAATAATTTACATAACAGTAGCATCTCATTGCTTACCACTTCTCCTCTAACAAATGCGCTGGCGCTAAGCCGATGTTTTGCTGCGGCAGCTGCGGTAGCCAATAGGTGATTAGAGTACGCTCCACCAAAAGTGACCAAATGTGAGCTGTTTTGTTGTTTGGCTTTTTGTAGGATATATTTGAGCTTACGCCATTTATTGCCAGATATAAAAGGGTCAATGAGGTCATCTCTCTTTATAAAAAAGTTAAGACCACGGTATGACACCTTATGAATTGGACTAGGTAATTGCATAAAAAAAGCTTCTCCAAAGAGAAGCTTTTAAAATGATTTTTAAAAATTTTATTTTCCTATGCCGAAGCCAATGCCACCATTAACATATGCATATTTCGCTTGCGTATATGAAGCATAAATTCTGAAAAATGCTAATTGCAATTGAAATCCAAGTGAAGCTCTCATTCCGCTTACATCAGTCTGTGAAAAAGCAAACGGGTCATTATAAGTTTGACGGCCACTTGGTGTAGCTGGAGAAACCGGTACCTGAAACTCATAGGTTCCTAGCGCTTTTAGGCTGCTTTCCGATTTTTGGTAACCAACACTTGCAAATGGCGTAAATACAGCTATCGTTTTTGAAACTATCGCATCAGCACTCATACCTTTAATCTTTGTAGTTAAATGCTGATTTGGATTAGGGTTAGATCCAACTGATAGAGGCAGGCCATAGTTAAGTTGAGTGAAACCCAAGGCTACAGCAACATCAATAGGAACTACTTTTTTGGCTTTGCTCAAAATTAGCGGCAAAACTTCAATCTTAGCGCCTGCGCCAAACATATCAATTTGACCATAATCTTTTAAGTCTACCTTTGGAATATATCGCAAAGAAATATCAATATTTTGAGGAATACCAACGGTTAGTTGTAATTGCGGTGCAGGAATATAGCCAAAATCTGTTCCGTTAGGCAAATTAAAATCGCTATTTGGGTCAGCCGGAAAGCCAGAAGGTGGATTTAATCTCATCCTTGTTCCCTGCGTATCATCTCCAGAAAAAGTTGGAGAAATAGGATTTGCGTTTGGTGCAGGAGCCATGCTTGTTAAACCCAAGCTGCGAACATCAAATGATTTATCGCTGTTTGGTACAATTGCGGCCGTAGCGGTAAATCTTAAGTCAAAACGTAATGTGTTTTTAGCTTTAGCTGATGTATACCAGCCAGAGTTGATTGCTGTACCAAGTCCAGTAAAAATTGGCTTTAAATAGGCTTGAGTTAACTTCGAAGCGTCTGCTGGCGCTCCTTTAAATGCAGCTCCAATTTCATCTTGTGCCATTGATGTTGCAGGCAATAAAAAAGCGCTAAACAAAAGGGTGTTTTTTAGCGCTCTAAATGTACGTTCCATATCTATTTGTTTGATTTTCAGGGTCGAAAATATATCTTTTTAATTAAATATGGAAAAAAATTCATTACTATCTTAACATTTTGTGTAAAGTTCTTCATTTTCGTGTCTCCTTGCTGCTTCATGCTTACTCTACAACAAATAAGCCAAATTGTTTGTAAAGAATATCATTTTCTTCATTTACTTTTGCAACATGGAAAATTTCGCAATTGGGCAGGAGGAGGAAGAACAAGATTTATTTGAACATTTTAATATTGTCGTAGATAAAGGACAATCATTGTTGCGAATTGACAAGTTTTTGATGCACCGTATAGAAAATGCTTCACGCAATAGGATACAAAATGCAATAGATGCTGGAAATGTTTTGGTTAATCAGCAAGTCATCAAATCTAGCTATAAAGTAAAGCCCTTAGATCAGATATCTATAGTATATGCACACCCACCACGTGATACCGAAGTTTACCCAGAAAACATTCCTTTGGATATTGTTTACGAAGATGACGATTTGCTGGTGGTTAACAAACCCGCTGGAATGGTGGTTCATCCAGGGTTTAATAATTATACTGGTACACTGGTGAATGCTTTGGCTTTTCACTTTGAGCGATTGCCTACTTTACCCGGCAATGACGGCAGACCAGGCTTAGTGCATCGAATCGATAAGGACACCTCAGGATTGCTTTTAATCAGTAAGAACGAAATCACTATGACGAAATTAGCGAAGCAGTTTTTTGATCATAGTATTACCCGTAGATATTTAGCTTTAGCTTGGGGAGATGTAGAGAACGATGGACGAATTGAGGGTTATATTGGTCGTAGTTTAAAGAACCGAATTATTCAGGATGTATATCAGGATGAGGAAAAAGGCAAGTGGTCGGTGACAAACTACAAGGTGTTGGAACGTTTAAATTATGTGACTTTGGTGAGTTGCCAGTTAGAAACTGGACGTACGCATCAAATTAGAGCGCATATGAAACATATTGGACATCCGCTTTTTAACGATGCCACTTACGGAGGTGATAAGATATTGAAGGGAACAACGTTTACTAAATACAAGCAATTTGTAAACAACTGTTTTGATTTGATGCCCCGCCAGGCTTTACATGCACAGACTTTAGGCTTTATACACCCGACAACACAACAGTATATGGAATTTGAAGCACCATTGCCGGCAGATTTTGATTCAGTTTTAGCTAAATGGCGTAGTTACGGTTCGCAACCACAATTTTAAAATGCCGCATTACACACTGTTTAACGACGAGTTTTTTGAAAAAGAAACGCCGATTTTAAAAGTCGGTAATAGAGCCTTTAAGTT
Source organism: Pedobacter sp. (assembly GCF_965249885.1). Lineage (GTDB taxonomy): Bacteria > Bacteroidota > Bacteroidia > Sphingobacteriales > Sphingobacteriaceae > Pedobacter. The sequence goes on from NZ_OZ252254.1 coordinate 3,285,236, forward strand.
TGGTGATGGCCTGTTCGAATCTATGAGAATGGCTAACGGCAAATTACAGTTTCCCGAGCTGCATGCTGATAGGATTAAGGCCACAATGAAAGCCTTAAAGATGGATGGCTTTAACTTGTTGGACGAATATTTTTTAAAAACTAAAACTACCGAGCTTGCCCGTAAAAATAAAATTCATGCTAATGGAAGGTTCAGGTTAAGCATTTACCGTGAAGGCGAGGGATTATATACGCCAGAAACAAACAAGGTTGGTTATTTGCTAGAGGTGAAGCCCCTCGAGAGTGCAAGCTACGAACTCAATAAAAAAGGATTAATAGTTGACGTTTACGACGAGATTGCAAAGCCGATCAATAAACTTTCAAATTTTAAGACATCCAATTCTTTGCCTTTTGTGATGGCTGCACTTTATCAAAAGCAACATCGTTTAGATGAAGTGTTGTTGCTCAACCAGAATGGGTTCTTGTGCGAAAGTACCAGCTCCAATTTATTTGTGGTTTATCAAAATCAAATTTATACGCCCGCACTTTCAGAAGGATGTGTTGGTGGCGTAATGCGTAACGTAGTAATGCGCTTAGCGAAACAGCATCAGTTGCCATTGATAGAAGCGCAAATTAATCCGCAAATTCTTAATGAAGCTGAAGAAGTGTTTTTGACAAACGCTATCGGTGGTGTGCGTTGGGTAATGGGCTACGGTCGTAAACGTTATTTTAATGAAGTTTCGAGAGCTTTTAGCAATTGGTTGAACCAATTAAGTTGATGTCTAATCGGTTTTGAAATCTCAACTTTGCATCATCTAACCATCGCATTTTAAAAAGAATTTCGGTAAAGTCTAGATAGCGGAATACACTATCAAATTATCTCATTAACCAATTATCTAATCCACCAACCTAACGCCCCTTAAAAACTCATCAACCATCATTCTTTTCTTCCCTTCTAATTGTAGTTCTAGCAGCTTGATGTAGCCATTTTCAGTCGCGAATTTAAGAAATGTTTTTCCATCGGTTTCAAAAGTTCCGGCACTTTGAATTGGCGTAGTAAGATCTTTTTCTACTTTAAAAACTTTTAAACTTTTGCCATTTAATGAGGTAAATGCAGTAGGATATGGACTTAAACCTCTAATGTGGTTGTATACAGTTTGAAGATCTTGGTTCCAGTTGATCTCACAAAAATCCTTGAAAATTTTCGGAGCAGCTTTCAACTCGGTATTCATCGGCTGTGGCATTTCCGTATAGTTATTTTCGTCAATAGCTTTCACTGTTTTTACAATCAAATCTGCACCAATGTGCATCAATTTATCATGTAAAGTGCCGGCGGTGTCTTCATCTGTAATTTCCGTTTTTGCAGAAAATATCACATCACCAGTATCAATTTCGTGTTTTAGAAAAAATGTTGTCACGCCAGTTTCTGTTTCTCCATTGATAACAGCATGATTAATTGGAGCAGCTCCACGGTATTGCGGTAATAACGATCCATGTAGATTGATAGTACCTTTTGGCGGCATATTCCAAACCACTTCTGGTAACATCCTAAACGCAACTACTACCTGTAAATCAGCTTTTAGCTGCTCAAGCTCGTTAATGAAATCAGGATCTTTTAGCTTTAATGGCTGTAGAACTTTAAGTCCATGTTCAACTGCATATTTTTTAACAGCACTTTCACTTAATTTCTGTCCTCTTCCCGCTGGTTTATCCGCTGCGGTTACTACAGCTACAATATCAAATCCCGCATTTTTTAGCGCATCTAATGAAGCAACGGCAAAATCGGGCGTACCCATAAAAACTATTTTCATAAATTAATTTTGAATGGTAAAATGACTAAATGAGTAAGTATTTATATGGTAGTCGAATAATTTTCTCATTTATTCACTTACTCGCCTACTCATTTAAAACTTCATTGCCCTATCCAACTCCCGTTTGCTATCTCTTTCTTTGATGCTATCGCGTTTATCAAACTCCTTTTTACCTTGCGCTAAGGCTATCTCCATTTTAGCAAAGCCTCGTTCGTTAATAAAAATACGTAAAGGAACTATCGTGAAACCTTTTTCTTCACCTTTCATCCTAAGCTTTCGGATTTCCTTTTTTTGCAATAACAGTACTCTATCTCTTTTAATATCATGATGATAGAAAGAACTGTGGCTATATTCTGAAATGTGAAGATTTCGTACGTAAAGATTGCTACCGATAAAAGTGCAAAATGCATCGGTTAAGTTTGCCTTTCCCTGTCTTATCGACTTAATTTCTGTACCTAGTAAAGCTATTCCAGCTACATATTTATCCAAAATATGGTAGTCGAAAAAAGCACGCTTATTTTTTATCTGTATGTCGTTAGGCATAATGCAAATATCAACAATTATAGGTTATAAGTAACACATCAGCATTAAATATTGATTTTAAATTATCAATATTTCTATATAAGTATTTCTAAAATTATTTTTAGATTTGTCTAAATTTATATTTTTGTGAAGCTAATTATATGAGGTTTATTCTATTTTTTGTTGGGTTTATGTTAATCGGTTTGCTCGTTAATGCGCAGGATTTGGTGCTTAAAGGTAGCGTGCTTAGTCAAGGTATAGCTTTGCCGAAAGCAAATTTAAGGCTAGTTGAGCTTCAGCGTTATACGCAAACGGATAGCGCCGGGAGTTATGGCTTTGTAGCTTTGGCTAAAGGAAAATATCAAATGAAAGTTTCTGCTTTAGGTCATCGGACTCAGGTGATTCAATTGGAATTAACTGGTGATACGGTGTTAAATATCGAGCTACTTGAAGATAAGCAAGAATTAAAGGAAGTTGTTATTACTGGTACGCAAAAGGAAGTGAACAGGTTAGAAAGTCCTGTTCCGGTAGAGGTTTATAGTGCTAAGTTTTTCCAGAAAAATCCAACCCCAAGCATTTTTGATGCATTGCAAAATATCAACGGGGTTAGGCCTCAGCTGAATTGTAATATTTGCAACACGGGGGATATTCACATCAACGGGTTAGAAGGGCCTTACACCATGGTAATGATCGACGGAATGCCTATTGTGAGTAGCTTATCAACTGTGTATGGCTTATCTGGAATTCCAAATGCTTTGATTGAGAGAGTAGAGGTAGTGAAAGGCCCGGCGTCGTCTTTATATGGTAGTGAAGCTGTAGGAGGATTGATTAATATTATTACTAAAGAGGTGACTAAAGCGCCAACGCTAAGTTTAGATTGGATGAGTACCAGCTATTTGGAACACAATTTCGATTTGGGCTACAAAGCTAAAATCCATCCTAAAGTAGATGTATTGTTAGGCGTAAATTACTTCAAATATGGCAACAAAGTAGATGATAATTTGGACAATTTTACTGATGTAACCTTACAAGATCGTATTTCTATATTCCAAAAATGGAATTTCCGTAGAAACAAGAATAGGTTATTTAAACTGGCGGGTAGGTTTTTGTACGAAGACAGGTGGGGTGGCGAGATGAATTGGACAAAAGCCAACAGGGGAGGAGATGAAGTGTATGGCGAAAGTATTTATACCAAGCGTTGGGAATTGCTAGGTAATTATCAATTGCCAATTAGAGAACGCATGTTTTTTGCTTTTTCGTTAACAAATCATCAGCAAGATAGCAGATATGGAACAACTTCATATATCGCTCAACAAAATATCAGCTTTGCTCAACTGACTTGGGATAAAAAACTTAGAAACCACGATCTCCTTTTAGGCGCAGCGTTTAGATATACTTTTTACGACGATAATACACCGGCTACAATGTCGCTTAATCAAATTAATGCTACAGAAAACACTTATTTGCCATCTATTTTTTTGCAGGACGAAATTAAGCTGGCGCAAAAGCATGCTTTGTTGCTAGGCATGAGGTACGATTACAATTCAAACCATGGAAATATTGTTACACCACGTTTCGCGTACAAGGTAAATTTTGATGAAAACAGTATTTTGAGGTTAAATGCCGGTACAGGTTTTAGAGTGGTGAACATTTTTACGGAAGATCACGCTGCGTTGACGGGGGCTAGGGAAGTGGTAATTGCTAGTGCATTGAAGCCGGAAAAAACCTATAATGCGAACTTGAATTTTCTCAAACGGATATATGCCGGTGGCCATACTTTCACCTTAGATGTTTCTGCATTTTATACCCATTTTAACAATAGAATAGTAGCGGATTACGAAACCAATTCGAATCAAATCAGATATGATAATTTGAAGGGCTATGCGGTAAGCAAAGGCTTAACTGGAAATTTGGATGTAATTTTAGATTTTGGCTTAAAGATTAACACCGGTGTGACTTTGCAAGATGTTGCTTTAGTGGAAAATGGATTGAAATCACAACAAATCTTAACAGAAAAATGGATGGGAACTTGGTCTGTTTCTTATTTAATTAACCAATTGAATTTAGGAATTGATTACACAGGAAATATTTATGGTCCTATGCGTTTGCCTTTGTTAAATGATTTGGATCCTCGCCAACCATATTCGCCGGTATGGAGTTTGCAAAACATTCAGTTTACTTATCGAGGTTTTAAGAATTTAGAAGTTTATGCTGGTGTAAAAAATCTGCTCAATTTTAAGCCTACAAGAAATAATCCTTTTATCATCGCTCGTGCTAATGATCCATTTGATAAGCAAGTACAGTTTGATAATAACGGCAATGCCATAACTACGCCTTCCAATCCATATGGTTTAACATTTGACCCGAGTTATGTGTATGCACCAAATCAAGGTGTAAGGGCATTTTTTGGATTGAGATATAATTTGAGATAGATGCAATGCTTCACCTAACGGATTGTTTGTAGATAGGTTTCTGGAGACATAATAGATAGCTTGCTCGTTTTATAATCTTTAATATTTCGGGTAATGACTACCTTAATTTCTTTGTGACTTTGTGCCGCGAAATTTTGTAATGCATCTTCAAAATCTTTAAACTTGGAATTCATTGCGTCTAATATCGTTTCTTTACTTATAACAACCACGTCTATTATTCCTAATAATGCTCTTAGATTTTCAATTACTTTTTCATGGGTTGCTGTTTTTTTTAGGAGATAGTAGATATTGCTAATAATTACTGGGGTCACAAATCCATTAATTTTTCGTTTTTCGCATAGTGCTAAAATTTTAGATGCATCATCGGAGAAAGGTAATCTATCAAAGAAGAAATCGAGAACCACATCTGTATCGATTAAAATTTTTTCCATTACAAATATTTTTCAGATAGACGATCTGTTAATTCCTTTTTGTAATCGAAATCTGCGGGTAATTTAAAAGAGCCTTTTAATGATTTAACAGTTGGAGTTAATTCATCCTCAATAGATGTTTCGCTTGTTAATGCTTTTAAATAATTTTCAATCAAATCTGATAAGCTTCTCTTTCTCTTTCTAGCATATTCCTTAGCTTTTTCTATGGTATGCTGTTCTATAGTCAGTGTTAGTTTTGTGTTCATAATTTTATACCTTCTGCATAAAGATACAAAATAAATATCACACGTGTTTGTTTTTGTTTTTTTACACGTGCTTTTAGCTTAGACTTTAAGTTTATCTAACAATCAGTACAGGTATTTCAACTTTATGTCTAACTGCATCTACAGTGGTACCAAAAATTAAATCCTTAAGTCCTTTATGGCCATGTGCTCCCATTACCAACAGTTCTAGTCCGTTGGATTTGCTAATTTCGGCAATGGCTTTTGCTGTACCTCCAAAGCCAATTTGTGGCGTGGACTCGTAGCCTAATTCAGCTAAATTCTCCTGATATTTTTTAAGGTTGTCGATATCCGATTGGGTTTCGTGATCCATAGCAGTTTTGCCGTGATAGCGAGCCGCTGCTGTTTCCACAACATGGATGAGGTAGTAATGCGCTTCTTTGCCACCCTGAATCAGCGCATGTCTTATCGTCTTTCTGTCGTGTTCCGAAAAATCCACGGTTATGCCAATTTTTTCATAATTGATTTTCTCAACGATACCAATAGCCAACGCATCACCGTGTGGAACGTTTCCTATACGTTGATTTTTGTTCAGTAAAGGATATACGAAAATGTACGCTAACAGCAATGCTATTAAAATTGCGATTGGAACAACGAAAACGTAAATATACCAGGCATTGGATTCAGCCATCCAACCACTAATTTCTTCAATTACTAGCTTAATATTTAATGCAACAATTACCGCGGCGCTTAACCAAGCTAGCACTTTCACCCAAGTTTTGATAGTGAATTCTTTCATCTCCTTTTTATCGGAATTAAGGTGGATTAGCGGAATAATGGCAAAGCCCAATTGTAAACTTAACACCACTTGACTTAAAATTAGTAGTCCGCCTAAGGCCTTGTCGCCAAAATAAAGAATGGTGAAAAATGCAGGTACAATGGCTAATAAACGGGTAATTAACCGTCGTAACCAAGGCTGTATGCGTAAGTTGAGGTGGCCTTCCATTACAATTTGTCCAGCTAAAGTACCTGTAACGGTGGAACTTTGTCCGGCTGCAATTAGTGCGATTGCGAATAATGCAGGAGCAACATTTCCAAAAATATTGGTAAGCAATTCGTGTGCATCCTGTATCTCGGCAACTTCGTGAAAACCATTTTTAAAAAACGCCGCTGCTGCCAAAATCAAAATTGCTGCGTTAACTAAAAAGGCCAAATTCAAAGCTACTGCAGTATCAATAAAATTAAACTTCAGTGCCTCTTTAATGCCTTTGCGGTCGCGGTCGAATTTTCTGGTTTGTACTAACGAAGAATGTAAATAGAGGTTGTGCGGCATTACCGTAGCACCGATGATGCCAATAGCAATGTAAAGTGCCTCTCCGCCTAACATCGAAGGTTCAAAACCTTTGGCAATTTCCTTGATGGAAGGCTGTACAATGAACATCTCTGCTAGAAATGAGATGCCTACAATAAACACCATAGAAACGATAAAGGCCTCCATTTTTCGCATGCCCTTATTAAGTAAAAACAGGAGCAATACGGTATCAAAGATGGTAATGGAGATACCCCAAATTAAAGGTAGACCAAACAAAAGATTTAACCCAATGGCCATGCCGATGATTTCTGCCAAGTCGCAGGCAATGATAGCAGTTTGCGCCAGCACAAATAGCGGAACATTAACCCATGTTGGATAGGTGTTCCGGGAAGCTTGTGCTAAATCTAGTCCTCTAACAATACCTAAACGTGCACTTAGCGATTGCAGTAACAAGGCAATGAGGTTGGACATTAATAAAACCCAGATCAACTGATAGCCGAATTTGCTTCCTCCAGCGATATCTGTAGCCCAATTCCCCGGGTCCATATAGCCAACGCTAACCAAATAAGCGGGACCTAAAAAGGCCAGTATTCTTCGCCAGCCCTTGCGTTGGCCAGTAGTTACACTTTGGTGTACTTCGCTTAACGACTGTTTCTCTGCCATTAGTTTTTTGTAATTAAAATATGTTTCGCTACTTCTCTGCTTATGTTTGTTTTTTGGTTCTCCACTAATAATTCTACCGAACCATCGAACTCCAACACTTCGATAATCTCTATTTTTTTGCCCAGTGTTAAGCCTAATTTTTCCAAGTGCTTAAGAAATGAGGAAGAGTGTTCGCTTACGCCAGTTATAGTACCTTTATCTGCAGGTTTTAGTTTGCTTAATTTGATAAATGCTAATTCAGCAAAATTGCCATGCTTGTCGGGGATGGGATCTCCGTGAGGGTCAACACGAGGGAAATCTAAGAATTCGTCCAAACGTTCTACCAATAAATTAGATTGGATATGCTCCAGTTCTTCCGCAACATCATGCACTTCGTCCCATTTAAAATTGAGCTTGTCTACTAAAAATACTTCCCATAAACGGTGTTTCCTTACAATATTGATAGCCGTGATTTTGCCTTTTTCGGTTAGTGTAACGCCTTGATACTTCACATAGTTTACCAGCTCTTTTTCCGAAAGTTTTTTAATCATGTCGGTTACTGATGCTGCTTTGGTCTGGATGCGCTCAGCAATAGCATTAGTTAAAACGGGATTGCTTATCTCGGATAAGTGATAAATTATTTTAAGATAATTCTCTTCGGTGTAAGATTGCATTTTTGCTTTTCTAATTCATTATTTAGACAAATCTAAAAATTTATCAATAAAATTTTAGCTAAATTTTTACAATAATTTTAGAATAAAATTTTGCTACGTTGGCTTTGTGTTTTACCTTTGGTCAATTCATTGATAAAAACATGGCAGCAGAACTAGATAAAATTGACTTTAAGATTTTAAAATTATTGCAAGAAAACGGTAGGATTACCAATTTGCTGTTATCGCAAGAAATCGGCCTTTCACCAGCACCAACATTGGAGCGTGTGAGAAAGCTGGAAATGTCTGGTTATATTAAAAGCTACCATGCTTTAGTTGATGAAGAAAAATTAGGTTTGGGTATTAAAACCTTTATCCAAATTCAGTTGGATTTTCATAAGAATAATACCATCCAGATTTTCTTGGACGAGGTTAACCAAATTAAGGAAGTTACTGAATGTCACCACGTAACTGGTCAGGCGGATTTCCTATTGAAGGTTTATGTGAGCGATATTAAATCTTACGAGCGTTTAATTATGGATAAAATCAGTAAGATTTCTGTAGTGAAAACGTTTCAGACGATGATGATCATGTCTACGACGAAGAAAGAGCCGATAGTGCCGTTGGAATATTAATTAGGGATCAGGTATTAGGAGTTAGTGGTAAGGAGTCAAGTATGAGTTGTCAGCTTATGAGGCGTCTGCCGACTTACAAATGAAACTTAAGACTTACTACAAATCAACTGATCTGCCAGTTAATCACATCTTTCCCTTCTTTTCGAAGGATTTCATTGGTCTTAGAAAATGGCTTAGAACCAAAAAAACCATTATAGGCGGAAAATGGTGAAGGATGCGCAGATTTGATGATGAAATGCTTATTTTGATCTATTAACACTTCTTTTTGCTTGGCATAATTGCCCCATAAAATAAACACTAAGCCCGTTCTTTTTTCAGAAAGCTCAGTAATTACCTTGTCGGTGAATTGCTCCCAACCTTTGTTTTGATGCGAACCAGCAGTATGTGCTCTTACGGTTAGCGTAGCATTTAAAAGGAGTACACCTTGCTTAGCCCAAGAGGTTAGCTCTCCGTGATTCGGGATTTTAAAATCTGGGAATTCATCCGCTAGTTCCTTATAAATGTTTTTAAGCGATGGCGGGGGAACTACACCTTTTTGCACAGAAAACGACAAGCCATGCGCTTGCCCAACGCCATGGTAAGGGTCTTGACCTAAAATTACAACTTTAACTTCGTCGAATGGAGTGTGTTTAAAAGCATTGAAAATATCAGTACCCTTTGGATAAACCGTATGGCCCGCTTGTTTTTCCTGTTGGAGAAAAGCCTTCAATGATTTCATGTACGGCTTTTCAAACTCACCTTCCAATACCTTCAGCCAACCAGGTTCTAAATCTACAGCCATTTACAATTCAAAATTTAAAATTAAAATTCAAAAGCACAGGCAGTTTATTTCTTTACAGATAAGATATCAATCAAATCCAACTCTAAGCTTTTTTTAGGATGCTCGATGATGCGCCCAATTTCTTTACCCTTTTTATCAGTAACGATAAATGTTGGTACGCGTTGAATATCTAATCCATCTAGTAGGCCATTTTCCGCTTTCTTAGCGCCGTCAACAGCGATGAAAGTTACTTTGTCTTGATCAATTTTCGCTGCGTCTACTACTTTAAGGAAATTCGGAACTTGATATTTGCTATCGCCGCACCAAGTACCCAATACTACTTTAATTTTTTTATCCTTCATCAATTTGCTAATGCTCGCAATTGTTGTTGAATCAACTTTGTAGTTTTCGTAGTTGGCATCATAGCTCGCTTTAAATTCAGGGAATTCTACCAAGCCTTCTCTAGAACACTCATTTAGCATAATTTCTTTATGTTTAATCTGATCTTCCAATTTTTTATTGATTTGTTGAGCATTTGCCGATACATATATTACAGCAAACAAAATCGTGAATAGATATTTCATAGCAGTCTAATTTTTGTTGAAATTATAAATTTAATCCTTATTTTATGCTATATAAAACCGATATTTGCACAAATATTATAAAACTATGTCAAATTTAGTACGCTTAATTATAGGGTTTGCTTTGTTAGGTGCAGCGGTTGCGCTTTTTGTTTTTGGTCACTGGGGTTGGGGCATTCCGATGGTATTTTTAAGTCTGTTTGTATTCATCACCTACTTTTACAACGAAAACATGCTGATTGCACAGTGGTATTTGCGTAAAGATAACGTAGCAAAAGCAGAAGTGTTTTTGAATAGAATTACCAATTATGAAAAGCAGTTGAACAAAATGCAATATGGTTACTATAACCTCTTGTTAGGTTTGATGGAATCTAGGAAAGCACCAATGAAATCAGAAAAGTATTTTAAAGCCGCTTTGAATTATGGTTTGCACATGGATCACAATGTAGCTTTGGCAAAATTAAGTTTAGCGGGTATTGCCATGGGAAAACGTAATAAACGTGAAGCGCAAATGTATTTGACAGAAGCTAAAAAAGCTGACAAAAATAAGTTGTTAGCTGATCAGATTAAACAAATGAAAGATCAGTTGGGGATGCTAGATAAACAACAACAGGTACGTTACAGCCACAGATAATACTGTAAAGCATACATAGAAAAGAGCTAATTGCCGCAAAGCGATTAGCTCTTTTTATTTGTCACACAATCTGTCGAAGTTTTCTTCGTAGCTAGCGTCGCTTCTGCTCAATAAATCCTCATCATCGTCCATTCTTTTTCTGCTAAAAAATAATTCTTCGGCTTGTATGCGCTTAATCAGCTGACGAACTAGAGATAAGTCAAAAGTATCTTTACTTAATTTAATGCAGTATTCGTTTTCCGTAATTTCAATTGTTGAACTATTCATTTGAATAAAATTTTAGTACAACACTAAATTAAAAAACGCTTTTTATAGTAATTACTTCAAGCGTTTAAGTTTCCGTTATGTTTATGTTAATTCATTTTGCATGATATTCGTCAACCTTCACATTTCTACCAAGCGTTTTAAAGCGTATACCACTAGTTTGCACTACTGTGATGGTCAAATGTCCTGTTTTACTAATATTTAAATCCTTTACAATACCCTTTTTACCTTTATGTGCTCCTGCTATAACCTGGCAGTAGTCACCATCTTTAAGTTTAGTTTCATTCATAGTGTTAAACAGTTTTCAAACTAAGCTAGCAAAATTTAGGTAATCGGCTAAGTATCAAAACAAAAAATCCCCAGTTAAAAACTGAGGATTACAAATATCGTCATTGCTAAGTTTTAAACTAAAGCTTAAGATTGCTTCGTGCCTCGCAATGACGTGATTACTATTCTATTTATGGCTCAAAAACAAACCGTCGTCTGTTTTAGTCACCTTAAGGATGTTCTTTCCAGTTAAACCTTTCAAGGTAGTATCCCATTTTTTATTGCTCCACTCTGCTAACTGTGCTTTTACATCACTTAACAAATGTTGTTCGCCTTCTTTTACCAAAGCATACAATTCAGCTTCCTCAGCTGAAAGCTCAATTTTCTTTTTCTCTGGGCGCATTTGAGGGAAAAATAGTACTTCTTGGATAGTCGACTGGTCAGTCATCAACATCACCAATCTATCAATACCAATACCTAAACCAGAAGTAGGAGGCATACCGTATTCCAAAGCACGAACGAAATCATCATCCATTGCCATTGCCTCATCATCGCCTCTGGCAGCTAATTTCAATTGCTCTTCGAAACGCTCTTTTTGGTCAATTGGATCGTTCAATTCAGAATAAGCATTGCCAATTTCTTTACCCATTACAAAAAGCTCGAAACGCTCTACCAAACCTTCTTTGCTGCGGTGTTTTTTCGCTAAAGGTGTCATTTCGATAGGGTAGTCGGTAATGTAAGTTGGCTGAATTAAGTTTGCTTCCACTTTCTCGCTGAAAAGCTCATCCACCAATTTACCGCGTCCCATGCTATCATCAATCTCAATACCTAAATCTCTACAAGTTTGAGCCAATTGCTCTTCGCTCATCGCCGAAACATCAATACCGGTATACTTTTGAATAGATTCGTACATCGTCAATTTCTCGTACGGACCAGCGAAATCAATTTCATGAGCACCTACCTTAACTACAGGGGAACCATGGATTGCCACCGCGATTTTTTCTAAACACTCTTCCACCATGCCCATCATCCAAACGTAGTCTTTGTAAGCTACGTAGATCTCCATCGAGGTAAATTCAGGATTGTGCGTTCTGTCCATCCCTTCATTACGGAACATTTTACCAAACTCATAAACGCCATCAAAACCAGCAACAATTAACCTTTTTAGGTAAAGCTCGTTGGCAATACGTAAAAATAAAGGCATGTCTAAAGTGTTGTGGTGTGTCGCAAACGGACGGGCCGCCGCACCACCATGTACCGCTTGTAAAATTGGCGTTTCTACTTCCATCCAACCTTGGCTATCGAAATAGCTACGCATAGTGTTGATTACCTTGCTGCGGTTGATGAAGATTTTTTTATAATCAGGATTTACCGTTAAATCTACGTAACGCATTCTGTAGCGCAACTCTGGATCGGTAAAGCCGTCGTAAATGTTGCCCTCATCATCACGTTTTACTACAGGAAGTGGTTTTAATGATTTTGCCAATACCGTTAATGAAGTTACATGTACCGATATTTCACCTGTTTGGGTAGTAAATACGTATCCTTTTATACCTACATAATCACCAAGATCTAGCAACTTCTTGAAAACAGTGTTGTACAAGGTCTTATCTTCATCAGGACACAAATCATCACGCTTTAGGTAAAGTTGCACTCTACCGGTAGAGTCCTGCAATTCAGCAAAAGAAGCATTGCCCATAATACGACGGGTCATGATACGTCCGGCTAGGCTGATGTTCTTATAAGCAGTTTTATCTCTTTCGTAATTTTCGTTAATATCCGCGGCGTAGGCATTTACTTCGTAAGCCTCTGCAGGATAGGGGTTAATGCCCAATTCGCGTAATTGTTTTAGCGAATCACGTCTTTGTATTTCCTGTTCTGATAGTCCTATACTCATTATGAGAAATTTTTGCAAAAGTAGTAAATTTTTCGTGTTTTTTGGCTGTAAGGCTTAAGGTTTAAACCAATCTTTAAGAGCTAATTTTTTGAAAAGCTACCGACTGCTACTATTAAAAATCAGCCGGGCTATTCGCTGCAATCTTTTTGTTTTCGGTATCCTATTATTCCGAGGGGCGAGGAATCTGTTTCTGCACTACATTAACTTACAGATCCTTCTCCCGAAACTTCGGGATCAGGATGACAACAAAAACAAAAAGTATTTCCGCTGCTATCCCGTTTAGCTAACCTCCGGTTGTGCTACTATTGTCGTTTTCTTGACCAACGTTCTTAAGCTATTGCTTTTCGAGCTTCTTCAAAAAAGCATCAGCGGCAGTTAAATGCTTTTCACGTTTTTTGGTATCCATTTTGTCAAAACTGTTGAGCAACATCGATAAGCGTAGTTGCTTTGCAAAAAAGCTCCGATGTTGATCCATGAAATTCCAAAACAATCCATCCCAAATCTCTTGCCACTCGCCCTTATCGTAATTGCTCATTTTTGTAACGTAATTGCTTCCGCTGATGTAAGGTTTAGTACTCATCAAGCCGCCGTCGGCAAAGAGACTCATCCCGTAAACATTTGGCACCATCACCCAATCGTAAGCATCTATGAAAAGTTCCATGAACCACTGGTAAATCTCGTTTGGATCAATGCCACACAAATTCATAAAATTTGCCAGTAACATTAACCGCTCAATATGGTGAACATAGCCTGTTGTTAGCAGTTTTCTAATAGTGCCGTCAATAGGTGCAATGCCCGTGGTTGCCGTATAAAAGCTGGCCGGAATTTTACGGTGGTGCTTAAAGAAATTTGAATTGCGTTGCTTAGTGCCAACACGTTCATATAAACCTCTTATAAACTCACGCCAGCCTAATATTTGCCTTACAAATCCTTCTGTAGAATTAATTGGAATTTTATGCTTTTTGGCAAACGTTGTAGCCTGGGTAATTACTTTTTTCGGATTTAAAAAGCCAATATTTAATAATGGCGAAAGTAAACTATGGTGTAAAATGTTCTCTTCTTTTACAATACTATCCTCGTAAGTCCCAAACTCTAAAAATCTATTTTGTAAAAACTCTTCGAACCAATCCTCGGCATCTTTAAAAGTAACTGGATAAATCAGGTTTTTACTTAGTTTGCCATAGTTTTTAGAGAAATGCTTTTGCGTGTAAGAAATCGCTTCTATTACATATTCATTGCTTTCTGGAAATTTAATATATGGAGCCTGTTTGCCTTTTGGGTACTTCTTCCTATTGTCGGCATCGTAAGTCCATTGGCCGCCCTCAGGTTCATCGCCCTTCATTAATACTTGAAGCTGTTTACGCTGTTGCTTATAAAAATCAGTTTGATGAAAGTGTTTTTTGTCGGGCTTAAAATATTGCTTGAGGTCGTCCTGCGTATTGATAAAAAGCGGATTTTCTATCCATAAAAAATTGAAATCACCTTCATATTTCCTGATCCGTTTTTCCAACCAATTATCTACAGGCTCAAATACCTCAATTTCACTGATGCCGTCCTTTTTAAGTTTCGGCAGCAATTTCCTGATGTCAGACAGTTTGTCGTTGGTAGCTATATAGGTAACCTCAAACCCTAATTCAATGAGGTAACTTTCATAGAATTTCATAGTGGCCCTATGGAAAGCTATTTTCTGCTGATGAAAAGCATATTGCTTAAAAAACAGCCACTCTTCTACAAGGTAAATGTTGGTGGTTTTTTTAAATTTTACTGCTTCGAAAAGTTGGTTTGGAAAAATAATGGCAGTGCTTTTCATGAGTAGACTAACTTGTTAAATCCAAACGTTGCTATTTTATAAATTGTTCGAAATTTTTAATTTTTACTCGCTTCGCCCCCATGTCATGCATCATGTTGTACAGACCAAAAAACGTACGGTTCATGTAAATGAAATGCTTGGATCCGCGGTTAACATTTAAATCGCGTATCTCATTTAATTTGGCATACTTTTGACCTAAGGCAGCAATTTCAGCGAAGAAGCTTTCATCAGAAAAATCGAACTCATCCATGTTGAACGGCTTCGTGAATAGCGAAAGCATTTCATGGAAAAGCTGTGTGAAAAATGACTTTTCTTTTTCCGTATCGCTAGGAAGCAAAATTTCCAATTCGTAAAGCTTTCGCTCGAAAAACGAACTGTCATTTAAATTTTTTTGGTCCGCAAGCTCAAAATAAGGGATATAAAAATCGTCAGGTATCTCCTTGATGCAGCCAAAATCAATTACCAAAAGCTCATTTTTTGGAGAAATTAAAAAGTTACCAGGATGCGGATCGGCATGCAGTTGTTTAAGTACATGTAATTGGTACATGTAAAAATCCCACAGGGTTTGCCCAAGTAAGTTTTTAGCTTCGTCGCTTTGTTTTTTGCTAGTAAATTCCGAAAAATGTATGCCCTGCAGCCAATCCATGGTCAGGATCTTTTCGCAAGAAAATTCTGCATAATACGCTGGAAATTTAATATTGGGTAGGTGAGAGCATGCTTTTGAAAAATGCTGACTACGTTTTAACTCTAGTGTATAATCGGTTTCTTCAAACAGCTTCTCTTCAACCTCCTGAAAATATTTGTCAGATCCTTCCTTTTGGATATTGAACATCTTAATGGCAATCGGCTTCACCAACTTTAGATCGGTAGAAATACTCTCTTTCACGCCTGGATATTGAATTTTAACGGCAAGTTGTTTACCATCTTTCACGGCTTTGTGCACTTGTCCAATACTAGCAGCATTCACAGATTCTTCAGAGAAATCGTCAAAAATTTCGCTCGGGTTTTTCCCAAAATATTTACGGAAAGTTTTCTTTACCAAAGCACCTGATAAAGGCGGGACTGAAAACTGCGACAACGAAAATTTCTCCACATAAGCAGCCGGAAGCATGTTTTTTTCCATGCTCAACATTTGTGCAACCTTTAATGCCGATCCTTTCAGTTCCTTTAAGCTGTCGTAGATATCTTCAGCATTGTTGCGATTTAAAGTTTCCTTTGCCTCCGCTTCGTCTTTGATGATTTTATCACCATAATATTTTAAGTAATTGATGCCTACTTTGGCGCCAGCTTTCAAAAAGCTACCTGCCCGCTGTATTTTACCAGTAGGAATGCTATCTAGAGTTTTCATGCTATAAGTTTAAGGGGTTACGACATCTGGAATTTTTCCTTCCAAAGAAACTTGCCTAAATCAATAAACTTATCAATTAGCGGATTTTGAACAATGTCGAAGCCTGTATCTATTGATTTTTCAATATATAGATCTGTTTTTTCGAAGCTAGGGGAGGTGTCTTTCTTCCAAAAATCTAACACAGATAAGAAATGTAGCCACAGCACCTCTTCTCTTGATTTTTCGGTGAAGTTTTTAAGTCGCTCTGGTGCATTTTCAAATAATTTACCTTGTTCAAAATCTAGTTCTTTAACAAATATATGGTGACTTGATTTGAGTTGCTTTAAAATATGAAGGCGATCTTTTAAATCATTTTTCAATAGCGTAAGCACTAAAGATCTGTTTAAATTTAAATTTTCGAAAAAGATAAAATATAAGTTAAGCAGTTGCTCCTTCGCCTGCATCGCTTCAAAATTCTCAATCTGTTTAGCCAAGCTTACCGACTTATCAAAGAAATAAACCAAATAGGCTTGCTCTAAGGCTTCGAAACTTGCAAAATGTTCGTAAAATTTAGATTCTGAGAATTGATTTTCCTTTGCAAAAGTGTATACATTAACGGGCTGCTTTCCGTAGCTAAGCAAATAATCGCTGTATTTTTCCATTAATGTTTCCTTTGTCAACTGCTGCTTTTTCATGTCTTGTAATTTTGTACTAATTTAACAACTGGAGAAGCTTTTAAGTGTAATATTAGTGTATTATTTTACTAATTTTTGAATAGTGGAAATACTGGCTTTATTGGTATTTTATGAAATAATAACCAGACGCTATGTTCCTATTTTTAACGTTCCTTGAGCTTCGTTAAAATTTAGGTTGCTGCAATTAAAATTCATGAAAAGTAGTTCATATCACAAAATATCGACAGCAAGTCGCTCTATAAGAGTGAGAAAGGGAATTTGATATTGATGGTATTTAATTGCAGTCTGCTTTAGCTGGCTGCAATTAAATATGTTATTCTATGGCTTTAGCCAAAAAACCTAATTCAAGTCGTTGGAGGCAAAAGGAGAAACCGTTTAGTCCATTAGCTAAACCAAGCGGGGATCAAAGTTGTTGTTAAATTTAGCAACGCGGTTATCTAGAGCGCAGCTAAGACCTATTTTAGCTGCGCTAAACTGCAATCTAAAAAACCAATAAAGTGAACTATTCCGATTCAACACTATCCTTCGCGTACATTTCCGCAATAGCAGGAGCATATTTTTTCTCCACCACTCTACGCTTTACTTTAAGGGTAGGTGTAATTTCACCTTCTTCTATACTAAACGGATTGCGTTTGATAATAAAATGTTTAATGCGCTCAAATTTCGCCAATTCATTACTGATTTTTTTAATATCCTGAGCTATCCAATCATTGATTTCCTTATCATCAATAAAATCGCCTTCACGTTGGAAAAACTCCTCTTTTAAATTAAAAGTTTCTTGCAGCGTTTCTTTATTAGGGATAATGATTGCTGTGATGTATTCTTTTTTATCGCCAATTAAAAATAGTTGGTCAATTTTAGGACTTTTCAAATAGATATTTTCTACTGGCGTAGGATACACATTCTTTCCGTAAGCATTCACAATCATGTTTTTCAATCGGTCAGTAATCTGTAAGTTGCCTTTGTAAAAACGACCAATATCACCCGTGTGAAACCACTTGTCTTTGTCAATCGCTTCGGCAGTTTCAGCAGGTTTATTAAAGTAACCTTTCATCACACAATGCCCGCGAACAATGATTTCACCCTCTTCGCATTCGAAGTTTTCGTCAAAGGTATCGTGAGTTTGAACGTTAATAATCTGCTTAGTATCTACGTTTTGTATTCCTATTTCAATTCCCGGAATTACACGACCAACAGTGCCATATACTTGCCTGTGATATTCGGTAACTGCCATTACAGGAGAAGTTTCGGTCAAGCCAAATCCTTCTAATATCTTGATGCCTAAATTTCCGAAGAACTCGCCCACATTTTTAGGCAATGCAGCGCCACCAGAAATCATGAATTTCAATCGTCCACCGGTTTTTTCTTTGATCTTGCTGAATACTAATTTTTCAGCTAAAGCTTTCTTTCCGCTTAATATGAAGCCGGGGTTTTTACCTGCTTCTTTCTTTTCTCTATAGGCACTTCCGGTTTCAATGGCCCAAGTAAATATTTTTGCTTTCATGCCTCCAGCGGCAGTTCCGGATTTGATAGCCTTATCGTGAATACGCTCCAACAAGCGTGGAACGCAAGACATTACCGTTGGTTTAACTTCGCCCATATTTTTGGCGAGTAGCTCCAAACTTTGTGCGAATGCTATTTTACACCCTTGTGCACAGCACACATGGTAAGTTGCGGTACGCTCAAATACATGCGATAACGGCAGGAACGACAAAAAAGTTTCCGTTTCATCAATTACGGGAATTTGTTGCAAACACACTTCTACATTTTTGACGAAGTTGTAGTGGGTGAGCATTACTCCTTTAGGTGTGCCCGTAGTTCCAGAAGTATAAATCAATGAGGAAACATCGTTAGGTAAAACTTCTGAGCGCCGTCTGTCAATTTCCGCTATTTCAGCGGTAGAAACAGGTCTGTTTAAAATGTGCTGATAATCGATAACTTCGATGTTTAAACCTTCTGGAACAGCAATTTTTCCAAAATCAGCAAATGCAGGAATGATGTATCTCAATTCCTGACAATTATCTGCTACTTTTAATATCTTCCTAAATAAGAAAGGATTACCTGCCAAAATTGCTTTAATTCCAGAATCATTGATGATGTAAGCCACCTCCTGTTCAGAAAGGGTAGGATAGATGGATACATTAATTACGCCAATTTGTTGGATGCCCTGATCATAGTAAACGTATTCTGGCGAATTTTCCATCATCAAGCCTAGGCGATCTCCTTTAACAATTCCTTTCTCCAAGAAAAAAGCAGAAACAGCATCGGCTTTGTTTAAGGTTTCCTCAAAGGAGATTTCTTCCCAATTGGCTCCTTTTTTATGGATCAAAAAAGTTTCTTGAGGTTGATGAATGTTTTTTACAACGTTACGTAATAGCGAAGGTACGGTAGAAAATTCGTTGAATGATACCATGTTACATTTACTTTGGTGATGTTTTGAACCAACAATGATAAGGCATTGTAATTAATAATACAAAACGAAAGAAGGATTGTTGGTAAAAAATAGACGTTAAAACAAAAGGGCATCGAAATTATCGATGCCCTAAATAACATTTATGGTATTTATACTATACTGAAAAACTTTCTCCACAACCACAAGTACGACTAGCATTTGGGTTGATGAAGTTAAAGCCTTTACCATTTAGGCCATCAGAAAAATCAAGCTCTGTACCAGCTAAGTATAAAAATGATTTCATGTCCAGAGCAATCTTAATGCCTCTATCCTCAAAAAATTGATCTCCGACTTTTTCTTCATTGTCGAAATCTAAATTATAGGATAAGCCAGAGCAACCACCACCTTTTACGGAAACTCGTAAAAAATAGTCGGCACCAAGCTGCGAATCTTGCATCAAGTGCTCTATTTTTTCTTTTGCTTTATCTGTTATGGTAATCATGATATTTACGATTTTAGATTTACGATTTTAGATTTGGCATCTTCAATCGTAAGTTTTATTCATTTTAGATTTGACAAATCACAATCGTAATTCGTCAAATCTAAAATCTATTAGTGGTGCGATTTAGGCATTTCTAATGCTTCCAATCCATTTTTAACGCGATAATCGTTAATCGCAGATTTGATAGCATCTTCAGCTAATACCGAACAGTGAATTTTTACTGGAGGTAAAGCCAATTCTTCTACTAAATCCATGTTATCGATTGCTAAAGCCTCATCAATAGATTTGCCTTTTAACCATTCTGTAGCTAAAGACGAAGAAGCGATCGCTGAACCACAACCGAAGGTTTTAAATTTAGCATCGGTAATAACGTTGTTATCGTCTACTTCAATCTGTAAACGCATCACGTCACCACACTCTGGTGCACCTACTAAACCTGTACCTACGTTTTTAGCTTCTTTATTTAGAGTACCAACGTTTCTGGGGTTGGTATAGTGATCAATTACTTTTTCTGAATATGCCATGATATTTTAGATTTTAGATTTACGATTTTAGATTGCCTGCCATCGTAAATTGTTATGTTCTTAATTTATTTAATGATTGCCGATTTTCAAATCGTAATTCGTAAATCTACAATCGTAACTCTACCTAGTGTTCTGCCCACTCAATTTTACTCAAGTCAATACCTTCTTTAAACATTTCCCAAAGTGGAGAAAGATCTCTCAAATGGTTTACTGCTTTTTTGGTATTTTCTATAGCGTAATCAACTTCTTCCTCTGTAGTAAATCTACCCAATCCAAAACGTATCGAAGAGTGTGCCAAATCATCGGATAAACCTAAAGATTTTAACACGTAAGATGGTTCTAACGAAGCTGAGGTACAAGCCGATCCAGAAGAAACAGCTAAATCTTTCATCGCCATCATCAAGCCTTCTCCCTCCACATATTTGAAAGAAATATTAGCTACGTGAGGTAAACGATGTTCTTTGTTACCATTTACATAACTTTCTTCCAATTCTGTTAAAGCATTTTCTAGTTTATCACGCAAGGCAGATAAACGTTTTGCTTCATCTTCCATTTCTAAACGACAAAGCTCGCAAGCTTTACCTAGACCAACAATACCCGGTACGTTTAAAGTTCCAGAGCGCATACCACGTTCGTGGCCACCACCGTCCATTTGAGCAGTCACCTTAACTCTCGGTCCTTTTCTGCGTACATATAAAGCACCAACACCTTTAGGGCCGTACATTTTGTGCGCACTAAACGCCATTAAGTCAATGCCATCAGTATTAACGTCTACAGGGATTTTACCAACAGCTTGTGTAGCATCAGTCATGAACAAAGCACCATGTTTGTGTGCAATGGCAGAAATTTCTTTGATTGGCTGAATTACACCAATCTCATTATTTCCATACATGATCGCAACCAAGATTGTTTCTGGCGTCATTGCTGCCTCAAGCTCTTGAAGGTCAATTAAGCCATCTTCTTTTACATTTAGATAGGTTACTTTAGCACCTAATTTTTCCAAATGCTTACAGGTGTCTAATACTGCTTTATGCTCTGTTGTAGCAGTAATGATGTGATTACCTTTATCTGCGTACATTTCGAACACCCCTTTGATCGCCAAGTTATCTGCTTCGGTAGCGCCAGAAGTAAAGATGATCTCTTTCTCTGAACAGCCGATCAATTTTGCAACTTGTTCGCGGGCATAGTCTACACCTTCTTCAGCTACCCATCCAAAAGCGTGGTTACGGCTTGCTGCATTACCAAATTTGTTAGTGAAGTAAGGCAACATCGCTTCAAGCACTCTAGGATCAAGTGGCGTAGTAGCATTGTTATCTAAATAAATAGGAAGTTCCATTCTTGTATATTTTTTGTTTGCTGAAAGTTAAAAGACCAAAGCTCAACGCCTGATATCTTTAATTGCTTTTTCTTTTAGGCTTTCGCCTTTGCTTAATAATAGTACAAAGATACAAAAAAACTTTCCGAACAATTATAATTTATACCTATGAACCTATAGATAAAACCTGCATTTTTACATTTGGTTAACGAGAATAGATATGCGTTTGTTGTTTGACGTTTTCGCCGAGCAGCGACTGTGACTTTCGACCTCGGATATCTAACTTTCAGAAAAAAATGAATAAAATAGAACACATTGGTATTGCAGTGGCTGATTTGCAAAAATCTACCATACTGTATGAGCGGCTTTTGGGGACGAACTGTTATAAAACAGAGAGAGTAGAAAGCGAAAACGTAGACACAGCATTTTTCAAAACCGGAGAAAATAAGATTGAATTATTGGCCAGTACGTCTGCGGACAGTGCTATTGCTAAATTTATTGAAAAAAGGGGCGAGGGCATACATCATATCGCTTTTGATGTAGAAGATATTTATACGGAGATGAACAGGTTGAGGAAGGAAGGATTTACATTGTTAAGTGAAGAACCAAAGAAAGGTGCCGATAACAAGTTGATTTGTTTTGTACATCCCAAAAATACGCATGGAGTTTTGATAGAACTTTGTCAGGAGATCAAATGAGCGGAATGTCTTTAACTAAAATGGTGGGCAAAGATTTTGAACTGCCAGAAAATATGAGCGAGGAACATTTGCGTGATGTTTTAATAAAGGCTTTTGAGTATTTGGTGGAAGATGATTTTCCAAAGTTGGTGCAAATTCTCTATCGTGCCGATGTAGATCAGGATAAGTTGAAGCAGCTCTTAGAAAGTGCCGAGAATGCCAGTGCCGGCCAAGTGATTGCTGATGCTTACCTCGCACGACAAAAAGCAAAGCTGGAGATTTGGAACAAATATTCGAAGACTTAACCTCTTGATGTCTTCGTGTTTTATGCGCTAATCGTTAAGTAAATCGCGATTAAATTCATATACATTTCCTTCTTTGTAGCCTTTCGAACTGCTGCTTTCCACTTTGCCAGAAATGAAATCACTTTTAGAGGCATCCTCTACTTTAATAGTCACTTTTTGATTGTCGATATTGAGTGTGATTAATTCACCCGCTGTTACTTGTGCCATGATTTTTTTTAGGATATAATATTCATTTGCGGTAATTTGTTTCATCTTTCCTTCATAAGTTGTCAAATTATTAAAACTGCCTGTTAAGGTTAACGCAGTATTCTTTAGGTTTTTTATATGTTTGTGGCGATAACATTGTAAAATGATGTTGTTGCCATAACATTAAATCGGCTATGTTACTGGAGCAGTATAATTTTTAAATAATATTGCATCGTACTTGTTAGTATCAAAAATTATCTTGATATTTGCACCTCTAAAATTATAGAGTTAAAGATTTATAGAAGCATCCATCAACATTTTTGCCAGCAAATTGCAACAATGAGGTTGAGGTTTCAAACAAAAAATAAAGAAAATGAAAAAAGATTTGCATCCATCAAGCTACAGATTTGTTGTATTTAAAGATATGTCTAACGACTATTCTTTCTTAACAAAATCTTGTGTTGACACGAAAGAAACAATTAAATGGGAAGATGGTAATGAGTACCCTCTTTACAAGTTAGAGATTTCTCACACTTCACACCCGTTCTATACTGGTAAAATGAAGTTGGTAGATACTGCTGGTCGTATCGATAAATTCAAAAACCGTTACGCTAAAAAATAATTTTAGCTTAAAACATATTTTTTTCAAAGTCCCGGGCCTAAGGTTCGGGACTTTTTTTATTTTTGTTGCTTATGGCATTCAACCTATTTGATGACAAATCATGGCTTACGCTTAGGCCGCTTACTTTCACCAGGCCTGTGGCCGATTTGCGGCTAGGTATTCTTACCATTGCAGAAAAATGGTCGCATCACCTGCAAACAGACTTTGGTTTTCAAACGCAAGATTACCTTCAAAGAAAATTCGGGCTAAAAGATACCACACTTTTTATTAATGGTTCTATTTGTCCAGACGAAGAATTGCTAGAAGCAGTTGCTGCTTTAAGTGATGGCCAGGTGTTACATGCTGCCGATATTGTAATTGCTTACAAAGCAAAAGGTATTAGTGATTACCATGAAGCTTTCATCAACTTAAAGAGAGTCGCCTATCTTTCCGGTTTCGTAAAGGTAGATTATCCCGAGCAGGTTTTTGGCTACAATGACGTGGAATTGAAAAAGGATTTCGCGTTGCTCACTAAAAATAGAACATCAGCTAAATTAAGCAATACGAATACCGTTTTAGGCGAAAATATTTTTGTAGAGGAAGGAGCAGTTGCGGAGTGTAGTACTTTTAATACATTGCAAGGCCCAGTTTACTTAGGTAGAAATAGCCAAGTTTGGGAAGGCTGTCACATTCGAGGTTCGTTTGCGCTATGCCATGATTCGCAAGTGAAAATGGGTGCTAAGATTTACGGCAAAACAACCATTGGTCCTTTTAGTAGGGTAGGCGGCGAAATAAACAATGCCGTAATTTGGGGTTATTCGTCTAAAGGTCACGAAGGATATTTGGGCAACGCAGTAATGGGCCAATGGTGCAATATAGGTGCTGATAGTAATAACTCCAACCTCAAAAATAATTATGCCGAAGTAAGGTTATGGGATTATGAAAAGGAGAGCTTTAGAAAAACCGGGTTGCAGTTCTGCGGCTTAATTATGGCTGACCATGCTAAATGCGCCATCAACACGATGTTTAATACAGGTACAGTTGTAGGTGTGAGCGCCAATGTTTTTGGTGCCGGTTTTCCACGAAATTTCATCCCCGATTTTGCTTGGGGCGGAGCTCATGGTTTTGATATTTACGCTTTAAATAAAATGCTTGAAACCGCGGCCTTGGTTTATGAACGCCGAGACATGGTGTTGGACGAAACGGAGAAAGCAATCATCGCTCATGTTTTTGAGCTAACAGAGCAATATAGGCACTTTTAATGAAGTTGAAAAAGTTGGAAAGTTGAAATGTTTAAAGGTTCTTTTCCAACATTCCAACTTCAAACTTTATAACATTCCAACATAAAACCCAATATAGAAATGAGAAAAAAAATAGTTGCAGGAAACTGGAAAATGAATAACGATTACAATGAAGGAGTATCATTGTTTTCGGAAATCGTAAACATGGTGAGAGATGAAAAAAAAGGCGATCAAATTGCTGTAATCTGTGCACCTTATATACATTTGAACAGTTTAGCTCAATTGTCATCAGGCGTTGTTAAAATAGGTGCGCAAAATTGTCATCAAAATGAAAACGGTGCCTATACTGGCGAGATTTCTGCAAAAATGATTAAATCAACTGGCTCGGACTATGTCATCATCGGTCACTCGGAGCGTCGCCAATACTTCGCAGAAAGCAATCAATTGTTGGCAGATAAAACCAAAGCTGCATTGACAAATCAACTAACGCCGATTTTTTGTATTGGAGAGACTTTAGATGAAAGGAATAACGGTAGCTATTTTAACGTAATTGAAACACAATTGGAAGAAGGTGTTTTTGATTTAAGCGCTGAAGATTTTGCAAAAGTGGTACTAGCCTATGAGCCAGTTTGGGCAATTGGAACTGGCCTAACAGCCACACCTGAGCAAGCACAGGACATTCATGCATTTATTCGTTCAAAAATTGAAGCTAAATATGGCATGAATGTAGCTGATGATACCACAATTTTATATGGCGGAAGCTGCAATGCTAAAAATGCGCCTGAATTATTTGCTCAGGCAGATATTGATGGTGGCTTAATTGGTGGCGCATCATTAAAATCTCGTGATTTCACGGATATCATCAAAGCATTAAATTCTTAATATAACTAAAAGCTATATAAGGTATGCAGGGAAATTACGAACTTGCATACCTTATTTTTTTAATATGGATTACCTTAAAGTGAGTTTTGCGTTTGGTGAAATTGAAGAATATCAGAAAGATTTATTCATTGCCGATTTAGCAGAGATAAATTTTGAAACTTTTGAAGACACTGATAATGGTTTTGATGCTTTTGTGCAGCAAGGTTTATTTGAAGAAAATAAACTTAAAGCGCTTTTAGCGGAACATCAGGAACTTCAAGCGCAATATCAAATTGAAGAAGTTGTTACTGAAAATTGGAATAAAGAATGGGAAAGCAATTTCAGTCCCTTAATTATAAGTGATGAGTGTTATGTTAGGGCAACTTTCCATGAGGCACAGCCACAATATCGATATGAAATTGTGATTGACCCTAAAATGTCTTTTGGCACCGGACATCATCAAACTACTACCATGATGATGCAGTATATTCTGGAGACAGATTTTAATGGTGCTGACGTACTGGATATGGGTGCAGGTACTGCAATTTTAGGGATTTTGGCAGCGAAAAGAGGAGCTAAAAACATCGTAGCAATTGATTATGATGAGGTATGCTACGAGAGTGCCATCGAAAATGCAAAGCTTAACGACGTAGACAATCTTGTATCATTGCATGGCAGTAAGGAAGTAATTCCTCAGCAAGAGTTTGATGTGATTTTGGCCAACATCAACAGAAATATTCTACTGGATCAAATCGAAAGCTACGCTGCAGTTTTAAAAACTGGAGGTCTGATTTTTTTCAGCGGCTTTTATGAAACGCCAGATTTGGAAATGATCCAATCGCACTGCGAAAAATTTGGTTTAAGCTATCAAAACCATAAGAAAATAGATAATTGGGTAGCCGCTAAATTTATTAAAACAGAAAATTAGCTAATTAGCTAATTGGATAATTTGCTAATTATGAGAGTTCATTTGATTGCCGTAGGCGGCGCAGCCATGCACAACTTAGCCATTGCATTACATCAGAAAGGCTATAATGTAACTGGTTCCGATGATGTGATTTACGAGCCATCTAATAGCCGTTTGGCTAAACATGGTCTTTTACCAACAGAAATGGGTTGGGATGACAATAGAATCACTTCGGATATTGATGTGATTATTTTAGGTATGCATGCCCGTGTAGATAATCCAGAGTTGCTTAAAGCGCAAGAACTGGGACTAAAAATTTACTCGTATCCAGCTTATATTTATGAGCAATCTAAAGAAAAAATCAGAGTAGTAATTGGCGGAAGTCATGGTAAAACTACAATCACATCCATGATTTTGCATGTGCTCCATTATCATCAAAAGGAGTTTGACTACTTGGTAGGGGCGCAACTTGCTGGTTTTGAAACTATGGTGAAAATTACCGATACAGCGCCAATCATAGTAATTGAAGGTGACGAATATTTAGCATCTCCAATCGATAGAAGGCCTAAGTTCCATCTGTATCAAGCTAATATTGCCGTAATTAGTGGTATTGCCTGGGATCACATTAATGTTTTCCCAACCTTTGAAAATTACGTAGCGCAGTTTAGTAAATTCATTGATACGATCACACCAAAAGGTAAACTGATTTATTGCGAATTGGATGAAGAGTTGAGGAAAACTGTAGCGCTTTCTACCGCCGATGTTGTTAAAATTCCTTACGGTGTACCAGCACATGAAGTTGTAGATGGTGTCACTTATTTATTGCCTCAACATGTAGCTTTGAACGTTTTTGGAGATCATAACCTCATGAACCTTAACGCCGCTAAAAATGTATGTGCTCAGTTAGGTATAGATGAAGAGGGTTTTAATGCTGCAATTAGTTCTTTTGCGGGCGCTGCTAAACGATTAGAGTTAATTAGCACCAAGGATCAAACTAATGTATATAAAGATTTTGCTCACTCGCCGTCAAAGCTGAAAGCGACTATCAACGCCGTAAAATCTCAATTTAAAGATAGAAAATTGGTGGCGTTTATGGAATTGCATACCTTCAGTAGCTTAAACAAAGATTTCTTGAACGAATACAAAGGATGTATGAACGATGCCGATATTGCTATTGTTTACATTGATGCAAAAACTTTTGAACAAAAGAAAATGCAGCCCTTGACTAAGCAAGACATTAAACAAGCTTTTGAAGATGACAAATTGTTGTATTTTGATAATCAGCAAGAGTTGCTTGCTTACCTTACAAGTTTAAATTATAAGCAAACTAATTTGTTGATGATGAGTTCTGGTACTTATGCAGGACTTGATTTACATCAGTTAGCGAACCAGTTAAAGACAAATTAAAACAAAAAGAATTGGCCAATCAGAAATTAATCAAATCCATAGGGGAGAACATTAAAAAGTTGCGGTTGGCCAAATCAAAAGGGCAAACTGAAGTAGCTGGCGCCTTGGGTATTTCAGTTGCGGCACTGTCAAAGATTGAAAGTGGACAAACCGATATCAATATCTCTCGTTTAGCGCAAATTGCTAAATATTTTGACGTGGCTATTAACACGGTTATTTCTAAGCAAGAAACATCCTTGGTTTCTCAAGAAGTAGTTGAGGAAATAGCCGAGCTAAAAAAACAACTCACTGAGCGGGAAGCTGAAGTGGTGAAACTGCAGAAAAAAGTAATTGATTTGTACGATAAATTAGGGCTTTAGTCAGCGTTTGGAAGTGATATTTCTTAAAACATCTTCCGTAGCGTTAAATGTTTCTTAGCAAATTTAGCACCTGTGGCCTCGTGTATTGATAGCATTTTGTCGTTAAAATCGCCCACCCAAGACAGTTCCAATTCTGTATATTGGTTTTTCGGGAGTACATATTCTCCAAGCTTGATAAATAAAGCCGACTCCAGACCATGCTTTTGAAAAGCTTGCTTGGTTCCCATCACTATCGCTCTCATACGTTTTACGCCTCTCCATCGTCTGTAAGCGAATTTAAGCTTTTGCAACAAGCCTAGTTTCCCATTAAAACCGCTAATCATTTGATTGGCATCGGGAATTAGTACGATAAATGAAGCTGGCTCATTGTTAACGTAAGCAAACCATATCAAGTTCTCGTCCATAATCACTTCCATTTGTTTGAAGCTTTCTTGTAAGGTTTCTTTTTTTATAGGTACAAAATTTTCGAAATCCTTCCAGCCGTCATTGTAGATTTCCATTAAATCATTGATGTATTTTTCGGCATTGCTTTTTTCGAAGTGTTCGAAAGTATAACCAGGCTTTGCCGCTACCCAATTGGCAATTTTGGTAAATCTTGCCGGAAATGGGATAGTCAGATCGATGATATTGGTGATTTGTTCGTAAGCTGTTTCGAATCCGTAGGCTTTGAACAGATTATTGTAGTAAGGCAAATGATAGTTCATACCGTAAGAGGCGGGAGTGAATCCCTCTACTAACAAACCCCAAAAACTATCGTTCTCGCCAAAATTAATCGGACCCTCCATGGCTTTCATGCCTCTTTCGCTTAACCACTGTTTAGCTGTGTCAAACAAAACATTAGCCGCAGACTGATCATTGATACATTCGAAAAATCCAACTCCTCCGGTTGCAACTTCATAGCCGTAAGCTTTCTTTTCATTGATGAAAGCCGCAATTCTTCCTATGGTCTTGTTTTTATTGTCAACTAAGATCCATCTTACACACTGCCCATGCTTGAAAAATGGATTATGTTTACTGTCAAAAACCTTCTCAACATCTTGATCTAATGGCCTGATGTAAGCTTTATCTGCTTTGTAAAGCTTTTCTACAATATCAAGAAATTTCTGTTGCGATTGTTTGTTGCTAACTAATACGGCTTTCATAGGGGGCTAAAATAGCAAAAAGCCCCGATAAATTAGGGGCTTTTGCATTTAGTATTTTATATGATTGCTATCTGATTAAAAGTCGTCGTCGTCATCATCGAAACTGTCAAAAGTATCAAGATCATCAAGAGGCATATCAAAGTCATCTTCATCCTCATCTACGTTTTTCTCATCTTGGATGTCATCCAATTCCTCGTCCATCTCCTCTTTCTTAGAATTTGGCTTGCCTGCAGGCTTGTTTTGAATAGGTTTTTTTGGCGTTTTCATTACACAAAAAATTGTTTAAGTTCCGAAAGTTAAATGCTCTAAATAAAGTTACAAAAATGTTTTCTGAAATAGAAAATAGTTGTGTTTGTTTATTTTTTATAATGGCTCAAAAATAGAATAAAAACCACTTTTTGAAAAGTTTTTTTGATTTTTTTAACTATGAAAATAGCCTTTCGGACAACCCGTTGGGTATAAATAAAAAAGCGTCCTAATTACGAAAATCGGGACGCTTTTAACACACAAATGAAACCTGAATTGAGATATGATTTTAGGTTAGGTTAAAAAATATCTTTGTCAATCCTATAAGAACGCTCTCAGAACAAACAATTAATGTTTGCTTAATTTCTTATAACAAGTTTAATACAAAAATGATCAACTTGCTTGCTTATTTAGTGAGTGGTAGTAAAATTTGAGTGAACGGTATTTTAAAGGTTTATCGGTAGTTCTAAAGTGACCGTTGTGCCTGTTTTTCCGTTCTGTTTAATGCTAAGGTGTATAGGTTTTGCTTCAATTTTATTCAGTAAATTAATACGTTCCTTCGTCAAGTCCATTCCTTTGCTATTATGTCCGTGTTTTTTAGTAGCTAAAGAATTTTCTATACCAATGCCATTATCAATGATGCTAATTAATAAAGTTTGCTGTGATAGGTTGATTTCAATACTAATTTGCCCACCTTCTTCTTTTGGCATTATACCATGCCATATAGCATTTTCGATATACGGTTGTAATAACATCGAAGGAATTAATGTTTCTTCCCTATCAATTTCACTTGCTACGTTAATTTCAAATTGTAGTTTGTCTCCAAATCGGTTTTTTTCCAATGCCAAGTATAGCTGTAGGTAGTTTAGTTCCTCTTCTAATGAGATGTAGCTTTGCGTACATATTTCCAAGTTCTTTCTAATCAGCTTGGCAAAGCCGGTCAAAATTTTATTGGCAGAAGCTGTATTTTTAGTGTTAATGAAGTGTTGAATGGAGTTCATCACGTTGAACACAAAATGAGGATTCATCATAGCTTGTAAAGCCTGCTGTTCCAACATTAATATTCTATTTTTAAGTAGTAGCTTTTCTTGTTCTTTATTTTTTTGACGTTTGGTGATATTTACACTGCTAAGGTAAATGACGTAACCGCCCAATACTAGTGCAATAGCAATAAACCACCATGATTGATAAAACCGTTTTTCTAAGTTTAGTTTAATTTTTGTTGGGGCACTCCAAGCACTATTTTGACTTCTAGCGCTCACTTCAAAAACATATTGTCCGGGCTCTAGTGATGAAAGTTCAACTCGGCGATTTTTTGTTTCTATCCACGATTGATTTCCTTTTAAACGATAGCGGTAGGTGATGTTTCTATTTTTAAAATCAACAGCGGCATAGTTGATCGTAATACTTAGATCCTTTGGTGGAATGTTGAAACTGCTTTGGGTTAAACTGAGTGAAATTTTATTGTTAACTACCGAAGTGATATAAATTTTCGGTGTTTCTGATTGTTGTAACGTATGGTTATATTTAAAGTACACTAAACCATTGTTGGTGGCAAAATAAGCAGTGTCTTTATCGATGTATAAGTCATTAAGATCATCCGAAAAGATACCATTTAAATCATCAAATGCGCTCACTGTAGCAACTTTTCCTTTAAACGAAATGCGGTTTATTCCGGTGTTACTAATTGCCCACAAATATTCGTCACGTACAAAAAGTTTATTGATAATGTTACTGCTCAGCCCTTTTTTATGGTTAAGTACATGACTGATTTTACCTTTGTTTAAAATAATAATTCCGTAGCCATCGGTTGCCATAGCGATGCTTCCATCGGCAAGTTGCCTAATATCATTAATGCGCTTAGAAAGAATGCCGTACCTTTCGTAATGTTTGTTGAGCTTGTTGTGATTGAACTCAGAAAGCCCACTAATATTAGAAAACCACAAATTTTGGTCTTTATCATAAAATACCCTGTATGACCTATCCTTAAAAAAGTCCCTTTGCTCTTTGTACTTGAAGGCAGAAAATTCCAGCTTATTTCTGTCATTGAGTATAACTACGCCGGAAGAAAGCGATAAGGTAAGTTTAGTAGTTGAATCGATAGTAAAATTTTTGATGACAAATATGTTGTTGTTCAGTTCCTTCAAAAACTTAAAGTTGTTGGATAGTGGATAATTTGCGTTAACTGAACCTAAGCCTAAATCTGACGCAAAGAAGATACGGTTATTCAAATCATCTCTCACCAGTTGTTTAATAACAGTAAACTTGTCGGTATTTGGGAGTTGAATAGTGCTAATTTTTTTCGTTGCAATGGGTAAGATATTAATGGTGCCATCGCCACTTCCTAACCATAACCGATTGGTTTTGTCTTTAATGATACTTTTTACCATCGGATTTTGAAGTCCGTTTGTTTTTCCGAAAGTATATAGCTGATCTTTAAGTTTAGGGAGTTTATAAATGCCGTTTTTTGTAGTAAACCATAAATTGCCTTGCTGGTCTCGTATGGTTTGGTTGATCGTAATTTTTTCTAGGAATCTTTTGGTGTTTTCAGTATTGATATCAATTCCAGCGACGCCATTTTCATTGCCAAGCCAAAGGCGTTTTTCCCCTAAAAATATATACCCTAAATCTGAGCTTAGGATTTGTTTATTCAGCTTTAATTTGAGCGTTTGCTTTCCATCTTTTAACACTTGCAATCCCTGTTCATCTAAGAAGTAGATGGCATTGTGCTCACTATTAACGGTTTTATAAGAAA
Source organism: Pedobacter sp. (assembly GCF_965249885.1). Lineage (GTDB taxonomy): Bacteria > Bacteroidota > Bacteroidia > Sphingobacteriales > Sphingobacteriaceae > Pedobacter. The sequence continues at coordinate 3,317,525 of NZ_OZ252254.1, forward strand.
GGGGGAAAAATTTATTTGTTGTTTTTACGAAATTTCCACTTTCGAGAACGAAGTTTGCCGACTTATTTATCGCCCTAATTTTGCCTTTTTCGTCTTCATAGATGAAAGCATTTTGAAATTTATACTGGCTATTATTTGATAAGAACTTTTTCGTTTGCTTTCCATCCCAACAGCCTATAATATTATTGTTAGTGCCAAACCAGAGGTTTCCTTTGCTATCTTCTAGAAAGGAAACCACAACTCCATTAAAATTAAGTGCTTTTAAAGCGGCATCATTACTTTCGTTATGTATTTTACCGTCCAGAAAATAACTGAGCTGACCATTAAGTCCCATAAACCACAGTCGTCCTTTTTTGTCTTCTCTAATTTGTAAAACTTGGTTGTCGGGTAATCCATCATCCACTGAGAAGTTTTCAAATACTGAACCGTCAAATCTGCTTACACCTGCATCCGTAGCTATCCAAATAAAGCCTTTTTTATCCTGTAGTGTATAAAAGCAATTGTTGCTAGGTAAGCCGTCTTTTGTAGTGTAATGTGGTAAAAATACGGTTTGAGCCAAGCTTTTTAAAGCAACCAGTACCAGCAAGCAGAAAAGAAAACTTAAGGTTTTTACTGATTTCATTTATGGTTTTTCGTTTTGCGAGATAGCATATATTTTAAGTTTATCGAAGAAATCGCTAGCCCGTCTTCTTGATACAGCTATACGTTCTCCATTAACTAACAACAACAACAAGCCGGTTTTATTGCTGTATTCTTTTACATATTTTAGGTTTACGATACTTGATTTATGTATACGTACGAAGCGATCTTCTGGTAAAATCTCTTCATAATCCTTCAATACTTTTGAAACAGTGGCTTTTTCTCCGTTTTTTAAATGAAATATAGAATAGTTACTGTCAGCTTCGATATGAATGATATCATCAACCTCCACTACTCTGTAGCCCGGGCCTATGGGTAAAGTTAGGCGACTAATTCCTTTTTGTTCTCTTAAGTCTGTTTCGAGGTTTTTTAAACTTTTATTACTAGCCAACGCACTGTGCTTAAGAAAATGATACTTTGCTGCCTTTTCAACAGCTTCAACAAGTTCATCGATGTCAATTGGTTTTAACAAATAATCTATCGCGTTGGCTTTAATTGCCTTTAAAGCATATTGGTCGTAGGCAGTGGTGAATATCACGGTAGCATTGGTTTCTTCCACTTGTGGTATTAATGAAAAACCATTCTCTCCTGGCATGGCAATGTCTAAAAATATGAGGTCAATTTCATACTGTTGTAATAGCGTACGTGCCTCGCTAACTGATTTTGCAATGCCGCAAATGTTTACCTGTGGGCAATTTTCTTGCAATAAAAAGTATAGCGATGATCGGGCAAATTCCTCGTCGTCAACAATAATGGTGTTTAATGTAGCCATGTTTTAGTTTGGCTCAATTTATCAAAAATGTAGTTAAATCGAAAAAAAAGTATCTGTACTGAAATCCGGATGGAAACATTTGCCGTATATCACTTCAAACAACCTTTTCATTCAAATTAAAACTTGCATTATGGAAAATTTAAATGTGAACCAATCATCCTCTGCCAATGAAGCTGATGTTTTTCCGGGTAAATTGCAACGACGAGCCTTTTTGCAATATGCTGGAGCCTCAGCAGCCGCACTAGCCCTTACCACCGCTGGATGTAAAAAAGATAGATCTCCGATACTGTCGTTTGGCGCTACGCTAGACTTTAAGGACGATTTTGGCGTTTTGAACTACGCCTACGCTTTGGAGCAACTTGAAGCTGCTTTTTACACCCAAGTAGCTGCCAATCCGCCAGCTGGTTTTACTACCGCTCAAAAAAATTACTTTCAAGATGTGCAGTATCATGAAATTGCACACCGCGAATTTTTCAAAAAAGCTTTAGGTACTGCAGCAATCGGAAGTTTAGAAGTGGATTTTTCGTCGATCAATTTTTCTGACGGTGCAAGTGTATTAGCCGCTGCAAAAACTTTCGAAGATTTAGGTGTAGCCGCTTATAATGGAGCAGGCGTAAGGTTAAAAACTGATGCTTATTTAGTAATCGCTGGTCAGATTGTATCTGTAGAAGCACGCCATGCCGCTTGGGTACGTGATCAAATCAGCAATGGAAGCTTCTCTGACCTGAATGATCTTACCGCACTTGGTGCTAACGTAGCAGGAGGTTTAGATGGCGCATTAACGCCAGATAAAGTATTGAACGCTGCTAGTAAATACATCAAAACTAAAATTAACGTGATTAATCTTTAATCTTTAAAACCTAGAAATTATGAATATCTTAAACATATTAGACGAGATTGAAAAAGTTGACGGTGAGATTTACGAGCGTATTAGTCCGCGTAGAAAGGCAATGCAGGATTTTTTCCAAGTAGGTAAAAAAATCTCTTTAGCTGCACTGCCTCTAGCTTTAGGTTCTTTATTCAACAAAGCTTACGGACAAACCACCCCTTCAACAGTAAATGATGTGCTTAACTTTGCTTTAACGCTTGAGTACTTAGAATATCATTTTTATAACCATGCTTTGGTTGCAACTCCAAATTTAGTACCAGCCGGTGCGCCAAACGGTGCCATTACTACCATTAGAAACCACGAGAAAGCTCACGTAGATTTGTTAAAAGGTGCTTTAGGTGCTAACGCAAGAACAGAGTTGGTGTACGATAACTTCGATTTTACCGCTGGCGGAACTTTCGGTGCTGTTTATTCAGACTATGTAACTTTCCTTAAAGTGGCTACCGCTTTTGAAGATACAGGTGTTAGAGCTTACAAAGGTCAAGCTCCTGCGTTAAAGGGAAATGCGGTATTAACAACAGCACTTCAAATCCATTCGGTAGAAGCTCGACATGCTTCACACTTACGCCAAATGTTAGCGGCTAACGGCGCAACAGGTTTAAAACCTTGGATTAGCTTAGGCGCTGGCGGTGTTTCTAACGATACTGGTATTGCTGCGGTTGACCCTGTATATGCTCGTGAAAACAATACAATGCAGGCTAATATTGAAATTACTGCAATTAATGGTACTGCGGTAACTAAAGCTGCTGCGGCCGAGTCATTTGATGAATTTTTAACTAAGGCCGAAGTGGTTACTATTGCTAACCTATTTCTTAAACCTGGTTTCAGATTGTAGTTTGTAGTTTAAATGTTGTTCGGGTAGTTATCGTTAGCTGCCCGAACTTTTTATTTAGAAACTTTAAAACTTTGTAAGAAGATATCTTTGTTATCTTGATTTTGCCCGTTAGGTATTGCACAAGATAAGCTGTAGTAAATGCCATCAACAAAAATGATATTTAGAAAAATGGATTTTTGTTGTGTGTCGCTTTTTCCTTCTGTTTGATAGCTAACATAGTTCTTATGTTGCTTAACTCTAATATCAGCTAGTTCGTATTGAGGCAACGTAGTTTGTAAACTGCTTAAAAATTCATTGGCAAACTCGGTGGTAGTTACCAATTTAGAAAATGCTCTTTCGTCAATTTTTAAATTTTGTGCAATAAAACTATACGTCGCCGTAAAAATGGTATTAGTGCTGTCCTTTAATGCAAATGTAGTACCAGCTGTTTTGGCAGGTGCCGATGGGAAGTTTGCGGTAAACTTATTCGTAAGCTTTTGTGTATGCCATTTTTTTTGAGCAAAAATAGCACAGCTTATTAATAAAAGAAAAGATAGGATTGCAAACTTTTTCATGCCAAAAATTTAGTAGTTAATTACTTGTTCTTCCAGTTGCTCCGGCAAATCTCTATAGTTATATTTTTGACCACGTAATTGAGGTTCAAAGCCAGCTTCCTTGATGGCATGTTGTATGCCTTTAGCGGTAAAACGATGCGGTGCACCAGCGGCTGAAACTACATTTTCCTCAATCATAATTGAGCCAAAGTCATTTGCACCTGAATGTAAACAAAGTTGTGCTACTGCTTTTCCAACGGTAAGCCAGCTAGCCTGTATATTTTTAACGTTAGGCAGCATGATGCGGCTCAGCGCAATCATACGCACATATTCATCTCCCGTAACATTGTTGCTAATTCCTCTTAAGCGTTTCAGCAAAGTGCCATCGTCTTGAAATGGCCATGGTATAAATGCTAAAAATCCGTTAGCGTCTGCTGGTTTTTCACTTTGAACCTCTCGGATCCAAACCAAATGTTCAAAACGTTCTTCAATGGTTTCCACATGCCCAAACATCATTGTTGCAGAGGTGGTGATGTCTAATTGGTGGCAGGCACGCATCACATCTAACCATTCCTGACCGCCACATTTGCCTTTTGAAATCAAGCGGCGAACCCTATCATTTAAAATTTCAGCTCCAGCTCCAGGTAAAGAGTCAAGTCCAGCCTCCTTTAATGCCTTTAATACTTCCGTATGCGATAAGCCTTCCAGTTTGGCTACGTGTGCAATTTCCGGCGGACCTAAAGCATGCAGTTTAAGATCTGGATACAGTTCCTTCAATCTTTTAAATAACGTAGTATAAAATTCTAAACCTAAATCCGGGTGGTGCCCACCTTGTAATAAAAGCTGGTCGCCCCCGTACCTGAACGTCTCCTCAATTTTAATTTTGTAGGTTTCAATATCGGTGATGTAGCTTTCTGCATGCCCTGGTCTACGAAAAAAATTACAGAATTTGCAGTTGGCAATACAAACGTTGGTTGTATTTACATTCCGGTCTATTTGCCAAGTAACCTTCCCGCTTGGGACTTGTATTTTTCTGAGTTCGTTAGCAACATAGGCCAAATCGGCTGTGCTGGCATTGTGATATAAAAAAATACCCCCTTCTTTGGTTAAAAAGTCGAAGTTTAAGGCACGTTGCAATAATTCTTCCGTATTCATAACACAAATGTAAGTATAATTAGGGTTACCAACATGGCAGTTAGAGCCGTATTAACTAATTTTAACTTCTAAATTATATTTGATTTTTTGAAAAGCAGTTTTGCAGCAATATCATCTGTTAGTCCTGCTTTACGTTACAATCTTTTTGTTTTGGCTCTGGTCATTCCACGTTGGTATAAATCTATTGCTGAACGGCTTAAGCTTCCGTCCTTCACTAGCGCTCAGGATCTAAGCCATAACAAACAAAAAGGATTTTCACTTCAATCAGGTTTGGTTACAAGATGCAGTACGTAGGAACTTTTCCAAATCTCAGTAGGGCAGTACAAATTATAATTTTTACCATTTGGCTACTTATGCGTTAGTTTTTGTTTGTTGCAAAGGCTTAAGTAAAATAAACCCAATAGTAGCGGCAGCGCCCGGTGTAACCGGGACTAAAGCGGATAGTGGGGCTAAAAGTGCTATTAAAGCTGCCAAACATTTTCAAAGCGAGTGTCAATGTAATTTTTTAGATTTCATTTTCAAATTAGCTCAACAGTATTGCCTTTTTGAAATGCTGTAATTTGGCTATCTGCATTCGCTTCATCTTTACACTGGCTCAACAATATAGCAATTTCGCAATCCAACAATTAAACTATATTTGTGGCTATGGTAAAATTTAATCGCTTTACATTATCAAATGGTCTTAAAGTATTGGTTCATGAGGATCCAACTACGCCAATGGCCGTTTTAAATATACTTTACGACGTGGGCGCTAGGGATGAAGAGGAGGGAAGAACGGGATTTGCACATTTATTTGAACATTTAATGTTTGGCGGCTCTGTTAACATTCCAAGTTACGACGAGCCTTTGCAACGAGTTGGCGGTGAAAATAATGCTTTTACTAGCAACGACATCACCAATTATTACATCACTTTACCTGCTGCTAATATAGAAACCGCTTTTTGGCTAGAAAGTGACAGGATGCTGAGCCTAGCGTTTTCGGAAAAGAGTTTAGAAACGCAAAGAAACGTTGTTTGTGAAGAGTTTAAACAACGTTACCTTAACCAACCTTATGGAGATGTATGGTTGAAATTGCGTCCATTGGCTTATGAACAACATCCGTACCGATGGGCTACCATTGGCCAAGATTTGGCGCAGATTGAAAACGCAAAAATGGAAGATGTTAAGGCATTCTTCAAAAAGCATTATAATCCTCAAAATGCAATTTTGGTTGTTGGAGGTAATGTAAAAACCGACGAAGTGAAGGAACTTGCGGAAAAATGGTTTGGTCCAATTCCTTCGGGTGATAAATATTGGAGGAACTTACCTAAAGAACCGGTACAAACGCAGGCTAGAAGTTTAACTGTTAATGCAAATGTGCCGCTGAATGCAATTTATATTGCTTTTAAAATGCCAGCACGTCTTGATTCAGCTTATCAGGTATTCGATTTAATTTCGGATATTTTATCGCAAGGGCAATCGTCGCGTTTGTTTAATAGTTTGTTGAAAGAGCAACAATTGTTTAGTGATATTAACGCTTACATTACCAGTAGTTTAGATGAAGGATTATTTGTGGTTGATGGCAAATTAGTTGAGGGCGTAAGCATGGAAACTGCCGAGGCAGCTATTTGGAGCGAACTGCATAAAATTGCCACCGAGCTGGTAAGTGAAACGGAGTTAACCAAGGTGAAAAATAAATCGGAATCGATTATGGTTTTTGCCGAGATGAGTTTGTTAGATAAAGCAATGAACTTAGCTTATTACGAACTTTTAGGTGATGCCGATTTGTTAAACGTAGAAATTAACAAGTATCTCTCGATTACTGCAGAGCAAATTAAAAGTGCAGCTGCAGATACTTTCAAAAAAGAAAAATCATCCACCTTATATTATTTAGCCAATGCTTAACAGAACAGTTGCTCCTGACTTTAAGCAGGTAGCCGATATCAATTTTATTCCGCCAGTTAAAAAACAGCTTGCTAACGGTTTGCCAGTTTTTATTGTAAATGCTGGTGAGCAAGAACTTGTACGTATAGAGTTTATCTTTAATAATGTAAATTGGGATGTACAAAAGCCGTTACAGGCGATTGCCGTAAATGGCTTAATTAACACTGGCACCGCAAAATTTAATGCCAAGCTAATTGCCGAAGCTGTGGATTACTATGGCGCATTTTTGCAAACCGAATACAGTGCAGATTATACTACAATTACCTTGTATAGCCTTACCAAACACCTACCATCGGTGTTGCCAGTAATTTGGTCTATCTTAAATGAGAGCATCTTTCCCGAGCAAGAGCTGGCCATCTACAAGCAAAATCAAAAGCAAAAATTACAAGTTAGTTTACAGAAAAACGACTATTTAGCACGCAAGAACTTTGCCCATGCTATTTTTGGCGACACGCCGTATGGTTCGGACATCAGTTTGGAAAGCTACGATAAATTAACAAGGGAAGATTTGTTAGCTTACTATCAAGCTGCTTATCAGGCCTCCAACTGTACCATTATAGCTGCAGGAAGATTTGATGATAAGAGTTTTGAAGTGTTGGATCGAATTTTTGGTGGTGTTTGGACAAACCAGGCTGAGTTTGCCGCTAATCAATTTGATTTTTCTACGGAAGTTGGCCACGAACTTTATATCGAGAAGTCCGAAGCACTACAATCGGCCATTAGGATGGGCAACTTGAGCATTAACCGAACACATGCAGATTTCCCGTCATTGCAGATTTTAAATTGTGTTTTTGGTGGCTATTTCGGTTCGAGGTTAATGACCAATATTAGGGAAGACAAGGGATATACTTACGGAATTGGATCGGGAGTTGCCTCATTAAAACAAGCAGGTTATTTCTTTTTAGCAACTGAGGTGGGAGCCGATGTTTGTAGTAGTGCGCTTGCCGAAATTGAAAAGGAAGTTGATCTGTTGCGTACTGAACTGGTAAGCGACGAAGAACTTGACTTGGTTAGAAATTATATGTTGGGCTCCTTACTAGGCAGTTTGGAAAACGCCTTTTCGCATGCGGATAAATTCAAGAACATTTATTTTGCAGGGTTAGATTATAACTACTACCACAATTATATTCAAAAAGTAAAGACTATAACTGCCGAAGAAATCAAAAATACAGCAATCAAATATTTGGATTGGAATGCAATGACGAAAGTTGTTGTTGGTAAAAAATAAAACAAAACTGTCCAAGAAGGTTTTTACTTTTTGGACAGTTTCTGTAAGTTATATTTTGTTGAGTACGGCTTTAGATTTATCCGCTTGTACTATCTTTTTGTAGAATTCTACATATTCGTTGTATTTCTCCGGAGGGAATTTTTTAGAGGTCATTGTTTGCGAACGCCTGTAGGTAATTTTGTTGCCCTGTTGGCTAAATGATGCACTATATTCACCAAATTCTGATACGAGCTTAACGTCTTTAGGTAAAAATTCTATCGTTAAGCCTTTTGGCAAGGTATAAACAATCTCGTCGTCGTCATTGTAATCAAATGGAATAGCAAAATCAGTTTTTCTATTGGCTACCTTTTCAGGAACCTGATCTTTTCTATTGACTTGGTTTACGATGAGGAAAAGTTTGTCGCCGCCCTTACTCAGTAAATTTTTAGTTTTAAACGAAATTTCTTCATTAATAATTGCATGCTGTTTATCAGGTTGCGCAATTTTTAGTTGATCTAGTTCGGTATCCGGAAATTGGAGCTGATTTAAAATTCGTTTCCTATACTCGCTAGGTTCAGCAAGCAAGGCGCCCAGATAATCTTCATATTGGGCATTAGCATAGCTCATTTTGATATTGATTTTTGCTAAACCTTCTTCGTTAAGATCAATTTCGGTTTTACTTTTCTGATAGTTTTCAAGACTCCGGTATTTAGGTGTTCTGATGATTTGACCACCATTTTCAGTTACCATAAGTACATTTCTATCGGAGTTGTCGTAACCAATATAGCCCATTGGATAATTTTGGCTAGTGCATTCTAGAAATGTGGTGTCGTTCGCATTTGGCACTACCAAAATCATGTGATTGGCCTGTCCTATGCTCGAATAGTTTTTATTAAGCTCTGGCACACCATTGCCAATTACCACTAAATTTGATTTAATTCCAGCTTCTTTTAGCAAAGCTTTCATATAGTTGGATAGGGCTTTGCAGTCGCCATAATTTACCTGTGCCACCTTTTCAGCAACAATAGGTTTAAAACCACCAATACCTAACTGAACACTCACATATCTGGTATTTTGCTGTAAGTGATTATAAAGGATCTGCATTTTTTCCTTATCTGTTTTGGCATCTTTGATTAAAGATTGCACTAAGTTTTTTTTGTTCAAAGGTAGTATATCACCCTCTTCGTTCAGTTTTGAAATCCATGCACCCATGCTATTCCAAGAACTTAAATCGCCTTTTGAGGAGTCGAATTCAAATTGGTTCGGTGCGATTTTAACCCAACTGATGAGTTTATCCAATCCCGTGCTTAAAGGTTCTTTGGTATAAGCGGGTAAGTTGTCTGCCGCCCAGGTGTAAACCATTTTATCTTTCACTACAGCTGAATCTGTTTTTAAATCTTTGCTGCCTAAAAATCTGATGTTTAGGTTGGTAGGTCTTTGAAAAGTATACGAAGATTTTTCTGTAGAAATATGGTAGCCCTTCATGGATCTCCATGAGGGCAAGGTTAAAATTCCGTTATAATCTTGGCTGTAACTATATTCTAAAGTATACGGATAGGTTAGGGCAACTACACTTAATAATTTGATCCTATCATCTTGAAATATAGTATAGTCTGATGCCACACTTTGATCCCTAAAATCAGAAGATTTAAAATCTTTTATTTTTTTGCCTAAAGCGTCGTATAAGGTTGCCTTTATGTTGTACAAAGTGGAAAATTTGTCATAAACCTCAGCAAATTCTGCATAAGTATCCCCAGCTTTATTAAGTACAGTAATCGCAATTTTGTATTTCATGGTGCCAGATCCTACACCTTTATAGTCATAAAATTGCTCTTCGTTTCTAACTACTGCAACGGCATCTTGTTTTAACGCATCAGGTATTTTAGTGCTATCATAAATATTTTGAGACCAGGCGGTACCTGCTGTTAATAGTAGGAAAACCGCCAAATAAATTCGCTTCAACATTTTATGATTTCTTTTTGAATACAATCTGCTCTGCTTGTCGCTCTACAATCACCTTGAAAAGTTCTTTGATGTCAAAATATTCTTCTGGAGAAAATAAAGCTTTGTTGATTTCAATTACGCTTCTAACAAGAATTGTTTTATCCTGTGTTACATAGCTGATAGAGAATGAACCTTTGTTGTCTGGAAGTTTATAAACACCACCTTTTGGAAGTTTTTCAATCTCATAGTTATCAGGGAAAGTGATAGTGCTACGAATACTTTCCTTCATCGGGAAGGCAAAATCAACAGGGAATAGCCTGTTTTCTAATTTAAAGAAGTTGTCTTTTGTGCGTTCGTAGAGCAATGGGTTCACGTATAAGTTCCCACCAATTTCCTCCACATTGTCTTCAATAGTAACGTTAATTTCTTCGCTTAATATCTCATTTAGGTCGTTAAGGTTATTAACTTTGTAGTTATCAATTTCTAATCCTTGCCTATCTTTCTTCAAGCTTTTAATGAACTCACTTTCACTTGGTTTAGCACGATATCGGTTTCTTAAAGACAAAGCGCCGTAGCCTCTGTAATACTGGAGCATCGTACCTTTAAGCTTATTTTCATTATTAAGTACCAAGTTATAATTGTACGTTTTTTCGTCGCCAAAATTAGGCTCCGTAGCTATCCATCTGCCGGTTTGGGCTTGTAAATCAACGGAAAATCCCTGGTGATTGAGGTTTTGATACGATACCATTCCTAAAATATGATCATTGTCGGTGGCGTCAAGTATGATATCTTTTCCTCCTAACGTAACGTGTGCAAGCACATTATTGAATTTTGTAATTTGAGGATGTCCAGGATGCTGTCCGTTTTCTCGTGTACTAATCAACAAAGGATTTACATTGATTTTTGCTTCCTTTAACAAACTAATTAACACCAGGTTGATATCAGCTGATGATCCAGATTTTTTATCTAAGATGCTTTTTGGATTAGTTTCAGCGCTATACATACGATAGTTATCGTTCCATTTGATGTTGTTTTTTACATAGTTAAATATCAATTCAACTATTTTTAAACTGTCTTTTTCGGCTTTGATTATTGTAGGAAGTAGCTGTTTAGCGGCCGAATTTTTCTTTACAAAAAGCCCAAAATTCTCGTCATCAACCAATCCTTTAATGATTTTTGGCCAGGTACCAGTGTAATCTCTATAAATGTCATTCGGATAACTTGTTGCCATCAGTTCAAATTCAACTGCTGTGATATAGTCATCCATTGTAGTGATAAATGGTTCTTTTTTAATTGCTGGAACCTTCTCCATAACATACTGCAGATATCTGGCAGTTGATGTTACCCCTGGCACATAATGTGCATTGATCATTTCATCTTTACTTTGATTAATCTTAAAGTAACCGTTGTATGATGGCTTATAGATCAAATACTCGGGAATTTTGACATTGTACTCCGAATATAGTGTAGGTATTTCGCTCTGGAACGCCCAACCTCTCAAATTGAATGTGTAGTTTGAACGGATGGCATACTTATATTCGATAATTGAACCTTCTTTAACATTACCGAGCGTATATTTCTTGATCTGATAGTTTTTGTTAAACTCTTCAGTGAATTTTGAATCTTTACCCAGCTTTGAAGTTACCATTTTATCTCCCTCCATATTATAGGTCGCGGCTTCCATTCTCAGTAAATCCTCTTTGTACTTAACATTTCCTTTGTAGAGTGAAATTTTGAAATCTGCTAAGTCGTAGCTGTTTTTGTTAATTACTTTATAGCGTACGTGTCTTTCAAATACGTATACGAAACCATTATTGTCATTGAATTCGAAGTAGCAATTTCCAACATCAAATAATTTTACCGCAGAAGCTGCGGAATCTTGGCCGAAAGGTACAGCACTGAATTCTTCTGGAGCAATTTTACCGAATTTAAACTCTTTTTTTTGGGCAAAGGCTGAGAAAGATAGGCAGAATATGCCCAACAAATAGGTGAAGCGTTTAATTAGCATAGTTTGTTTATTTATTACGCAATAATAATAAAGAATTTTTGCTTTAAAAATAGTTGCGGTAGATTATTAGTGTTTTTAACACAACGATTTAGAATATTTATTAGGTTGAAAAAACCTATATAAATCTTGCTAAGGCTAGGCTTAGAGCGTATTTTGAAAGCAATGTAATAGTTTTTTAGGTTTAAGGATAAATTTAATTTCTGGCGTTTAGCAATGCCACCTTTCCGTCCATTGTGCTAACCAATACGGTTTTGTCATCTATGACATTAAAAGTGTTCACCATCGAGTTGTCTACTTTGTGAGCCCAAATAATTTCATTGGCTTTAGGTGATATGCAGTAGATAGTTCCATTTTTTGTGCCGAAAAATAGTTTTCCGTTTTTCTCGATTAAATCCGAAGGGGTGTGTTCGTAGCCGTAACCTACGTTCATTTTCCAAGCAATGCCTTGGTCTGTTTTTGTTGTTTTGTAAGCAACAATTTCATCTTGCATCGTTTTGCCATAAACTAGGCTGCTGTCGGCAGATAGTCCTATAGATTCTCTTACCTTGGCTTCGTTATTGCGCCAAAGTGTTGTTCCTGTGCTGGCGTCTATAGCTGTTAGCACTCTATCGGGAGCAGCGATATAGACCGTGTTATTTACGCCAATAGGTGTGGCCATTGCTGGAGAAAACATTCTGTTGGCACTTCCATTATTCCATTTCCAAATTAAACTTCCTGTGGCGATATCCAATGCATACAAGTGTCGTCCCCAGGATCCGAAAATGATTTTATTGCCATAAATTAGTGGTTTGCCCACAATAGTGCCTTCTACATCTTTAAACTGCCATTTTAATTTTCCAGTTTTTAGCTCCAAGGCATTAAAAGTATTGTCGCTGGCACCGATAAAAACTATATTGTTTTGAATTATGGGCGAGCCCAACACTGATTTTTGTAAACCCGTTTTCCAAATAATTTTGCCCTCTTTTAGATTGAGTGCGTAAATGTTACCGTCGCCAGAACCAAAGATTACCATCTTGCTTTCCGAAATTACTGGAGAGGAATAAATAGCACCTTTGGTTTGATAGCTCCAGATTTTTTTGCCCGTTTTGCGGTCCAGCGCCTCAACTAAACCAAGACTGTTTCCGAAAACGACTAAGTTATCCTTGTAGGCTGGTGTGTTTACTACATTTGCGTTTGAATGGTAGGTCCATATCGCTTTTACATTACTATATTTCTTGTTGATATCGAAGTTAGGTCTCTCATAGGCTTTGTTGTCTTTTTGGAATGTTTTAAGTGCGATTTTTCTCCAGGTTGGCAACATTTCGCCATTTGGTTTTCTTGTAGTAAAATAAACGGTATCGCTCATCATGTTCACAATGTTATAACCGCCAATGCTGTCTTTAGCTCTTAAATTGGAACGGCCCATGGTTCCTGCAATTCCCTCAAAATTGTAAGCTTTGTTTACATGTCCGTGTCCACAAATGGCATACTGAATATTTTTGCTTTTTAACTTGTCAACTGCCTCGTACCAATTATCTAAACTATTATCAAGAGGATAATGGTTGATGTAAACAATGGGCATTGATTTTGGCGTTTTATTCAGAAGGCTATCCAACCAAACGGTGGCGTCACGTGGAATATGGCCGTCGCTCATACGTACATAAGGGCCAGAAGCGCAAGCGATAAACCGATACCCATTGTAATCGAAAGTGAATTTATCACTGCCAAACTCTTTGATAAAGGATACACCGCCGGATTCAGACCAACCCGTATCGTGATTGCCAGGGATGACGTAATATTTTTTGTTTAAGCCTGAGAGAATTTCTTTTGCCAGTTTGAGTTCTTCGTTGGTGCCCATTTCGGTAACGTCGCCGGTTACCACTACAAAATCAATATCCTTTAATTTGTTGATGTCTGCTACCGTTCTTCTTAAATCTTCCTCACCTGTTGCAGTTCCAACATGCGTGTCCGTTACGAAAGCATATTTAAAATTTTGAGCATGGCAAATCGTGGCGAACAGCAATAACGCTGCAAAAGAGAATAGCTTCATTTTTAAAATATTTTAATATTTAAATGAAGTTAAGACAAATATTTATTATAGAAGAATTCTATTGATATTTTAACGTAGATAAATAGATTTTCCATATCACTTAATTTATTGAACTAATTTTGGTTTCCCGTTTTCGCAAGTTATGCCCTTGGGAGGCATAAGAAATGTACAATCGGAAACTGCATTCCATTTCTTGTTATAATCGCCTTGGTATTGATTGTATTGTGCTACTGAGCGTTCAAAGGCATACATATTAATACTACTGCTATAGGCAAAATAACCAACTGGCCCGCCGCAAGCTTTTGAACCAACTGCTATATATTTCAGCTCTTGGTCGCCGTTACACGTGCTGGTTTCTGCCATCGCTTTAATTTCTGTATACATTTTTTCCAATTTTTTTTGTTCACTGGCTTGATCGTCTTTTTTACACGCCAATGTCAATATGCTACAGCATACCAAAATCCAGATTGACTTGAGGTTGGAGTTGTTCATTGATTTTAGGTTTAATGCCATTACGATTTTAATTTGTGAAACGCTACAGGTTGCTGGAAATAGTTGTACTATAGTTTGCAAAACAAACCTGATTGAAATGGAAATCCTTTTTGGCTGCAACAATTGATTCCGATGCTTTGGTAGCTTGCGGCAAGCAGGGCAAATTTGATGAGCAGCGCAGTGTTTACAAAAAGATTGAAATGTAAAGCAGGACTGCCGTAGCCGATGAAATGGAGCAATAGCTTTACCAAAATATAACAATACTAGTTTCATTTTAACCGGAAATAGTGTATCTTTGCCCGGCAAATAATAATTCGTAATTTATTTGCTATGCAACTCGACCCCCAAAAATTTATTGCTTTAGGTTTAACTTATGATGATGTGCTTTTGGTACCATCGTATTCTGAAATTTTGCCTAGAGATGTTAACACCAGCACTTTTTTAACCAAGAAAATTCAATTGAACGTTCCATTGGTTTCAGCGGCCATGGATACCGTAACTGAAGCCGAATTAGCCATTGCTATTGCGCAAAATGGTGGTTTGGGCATGCTTCATAAAAACATGAGCATTGAGCGCCAAGCTGAAGAAGTGCGCAAGGTAAAGCGTTCGGAAAGTGGAATGATCCAAGATCCGGTGACTTTATTGGAAACTTCGGTAGTTGCCGATGCTTTTAAAATTATGAAGGAGCATAAAATAGGAGGTATTCCGGTGGTAACTTCGGACAATAAATTGGTGGGGATTATTACCAATAGGGATTTGCGTTTCCAAAAAGACATGAGCAAACCCATTGCACAGGTAATGACTAAAGAGAACCTGATTACTGCACCTGAAGGAACGACGTTGAAACAGGCGGAAGAAATTCTGCAAAACCATAAAATTGAGAAGTTGCCAGTAGTTGATGGCAATGGCTTTTTAAGCGGACTGATTACTTTTAAAGATATTCAGAAAGTTAAAAATTACCCTGTAGCTTGTAAAGACGAGAAAGGTCGTTTACGTGTGGGTGCTGCGGTTGGCGTAACTGCCGATACCATGCAACGTGTAGATGCTTTGGTAAAAGCGGGTGTGGATGTAATTGCGATTGACACGGCACATGGCCACTCGAAAGGTGTAATTGATAAGCTGAAAGAAGTAAAAGCTAAATACCCAGACTTGCAAGTGATTGCTGGTAACATTGCTACTGGTGCTGCTGCTAAAGCTTTGGCTGATGCAGGCGCTGACGCGGTGAAAGTAGGTATTGGTCCGGGTTCTATTTGTACTACAAGAATTATTGCAGGGGTAGGGGTGCCTCAGTTGTATGCAGTTTTTGAATGTGCCAAAGCTTTAAGGGGTACTGGTGTGCCTGTAATTGCGGATGGCGGTATTAAACATACGGGTGATATTGCAAAAGCGATTGCTGCTGGCGCAAGTACGGTGATGGCTGGTTCGTTGTTTGCCGGTGTAGAGGAAAGTCCAGGTGAAACGATCATTTACGAAGGACGTAAATTTAAATCGTACCGCGGAATGGGTTCTATTGAGGCAATGGAGCAGGGTTCTAAAGACCGCTATTTTCAGGATGTAGAAGATGACATTAAGAAGTTGGTGCCTGAGGGAATTGTTGGTCGTGTACCTTACAAAGGAACTTTGGCAGAAGTGATGTACCAGTATATTGGCGGTTTACGTGCCAGTATGGGGTACGTAGGAGCTGCTTCAATTGATAAGTTGCAAGAAGCGCAATTTGTACAAATTACGGCGGCTGGTATGCGTGAAAGTCACCCACATGATATTACCATTACTAAAGAAGCACCAAATTATACTAGTAAGTAATACGGTAAACTAATTGATATTTACGGGGCATTCTTTTTTAGGATGCCCCGTTTTTTATTTTACTACGGAGATTCCAGCATCAACTTTTAGGTTCGTACCATGAATGTAGGATGCATCATCAGAAGCTAAGAATAACACCGCTTTTGCAATTTCATCTGCATCGCCGAATCTTTTGAAAGGAATAGATGGTGTAATGCCTTCTATCGTCTGCTCGATGGCATCATCACTTAAGCCTGTGTTGCTATAGATGTTGGTTTTAATGTGCCCGGGACTTACGCCGTTAACTCTAATGCCCTTGTCGACTAGTTCTGAAGCAAAAGTTTTTATGAACGATGCTACCGCCGATTTTGCTGCCGAGTAAACAGAAAAGTTACTGATGCCAAATTCGGTAACGAAGGAAGTATTGAATACAATGCTATCGCCTTTTTGCATGAGCGGCAATAACTGCTGTACTGTAAAAAATGGGCCTTTTACATGCAGGTCAAAAAGTTCATCGAAATGCTGTTCATCTGCATCGGCAATGCTTGAAAATTTCCCGTAACCTGCATTTAAGAAAAGGAAATTTACATGAGTGGTATAAGCGGCGATGCGCTGTCGTAGTTGATGAATTTCGCTCATATTAGCGGCATCAGCTTTAAATCCCTGAGCATTTGTTCCTAAAATTTTTAGTGCATTGTCAATGGTTTTTTGGCTCCTGCCAGTAACAATTACTTTTCCACCTTCCCTGATATACCACTTGGCGGTTGCTATTCCCATACCGTTGGTGCCACCGGTAATAAAAGCTACTTTGTTTTCAAATCTCTGCATAATTTCATGTTGTTATTGGTGCAAATTTGATTTAAATGGGGCTTTCTTAAAATCCGAATGTTGCTAAGTTAATTTGAGCGATGGGGTTTTCCTTCGTAGAAGTATGATGACAGTTTTATCAATCAATTTTGCTTTAATATATTGATAATCAATTGATAGTATCTTTGTTTCAAGTTGCGTGATGCTGATTGCGGTTTTGATACTTACGCTTATTAAAGGGCTAATCATCTAATTTTTTTAGAAAATAAATTTTGAATAAGATAAACTTTAATATATTTATCTACTAATTCTATAGATTTAATATAATTTAAAATTTTTGACATGAAAAAATCTTTACAATCCATGTGTTGCTGTATGATGAAAAACTCGCTCCAATATTTAAAAATTCCCATACAGTAACTCAAAATTTATTTAAAACAATGAAAATCAAACTTTATCCCATCAATATTTATCAAACTTTACTATTAGTTTTTGCGCTTATTGCTATTTCTGCTAGCGCATTTGCACAAGTTACCCTTACTGGTATTGTTAAAAGAGCCGACGGAACAGAAGTGCCCCACGCTACAGTGAAAATTAGAGGTACTAAAATAGCTACCAGTGCCAATGAAAAAGGCGAGTTCAAAATTAGTCCTGCACCTGACGTTCCTTTTTATCTTCAAATTAGTGCAGTAGGTTTTAAACCACAAGACTTTCAAGTATTGCAAATTAATCCTGAACCTTTAGTACTTACGTTGGTTGAAGATGCTCAATTGGATCAAATTGTAGTAACTTCCAGAAGGCGATCAGAGGTGCTGCAAGAAGTACCTATACCAATTACCGTTATTGGCGGGCAAGCTGCAGAAAATGCTGGCGCTTTTAACGTCAACCGATTGAAGGAATTGGTGCCTTCGGTACAACTTTATGCTTCTAATGCCCGTAACACTACCTTAAATATCCGTGGTTTGGGTTCTACCTTTGGCTTAACCAATGATGGGATTGATCCCGGAGTTGGATTTTATGTGGATGGGGTTTACCACGCCCGTCCAGCAGCTACGGCTACCGATTTTATTGATGTGGAACAAATTGAGGTAATTAGAGGTCCTCAGGGAACTTTATTCGGCAAAAATACTACCGCTGGAGCTTTTAACATTACTACCAAAAAACCAAGTTTTGTGCCTAGTGCAAAAGTGGAGTTAAGCTACGGCAACTATAATTTTATTCAAGCAAAAACCTCGGTTACTGGAACTTTAGCGAAAAACTTGGCAGCAAAAATATCCATTTCGGGTACGCAACGCGATGGTACCATTTGGAACGTTTTGGAGGAACGCAAATACAGCGGTCAAAATAACCTTGGTGCAAAGGGACAATTGCTATATCAGCCCAATGAAAAATTGGAACTGTTGTTAAGTGGAGATGTAAGTATTCAGCATCCGGCAGGTTACCCTTTGGTTGTTGCCGGAATTACAACTACGGAACGCAGCGCCTACCGCCAGTATGCTAGGATAGTTGCTGATTTAGGTTATGCGCTACCTAAAATAGATCCATTTTCGAGAGAAATTTATACCAATACACCGTGGAGACATAATCAGTCTATCGGCGGAATATCTTTAAATGCTGATTACAAAATCGGTAACGGAAAATTAACATCTACTACAGCTTGGCGCTTTTGGAATTGGGATCCTACCAATGACAGGGATTTTAGCCAATTTGCTGCCTTGACTAAATCACAGGGCAATAGTCGCCACGACCAGTACTCCCAAGAGGTTAGATACGCTGGAGATATTACGGAGAAATTAAGTGGTGTAGTTGGCGTTTTTATTTTGGGTCAGAACTTGCAAGGCTTGGACCAAACTGAAGAAGTTGGCAAAGATCAGTGGCGCTTTGTGCAGACTAGCAATACGGGAGCTCAGGCACAATATGCAACCCCAGGTTTATTGGATGGCTTTGGCATTCGCACAAACTCAACAATCAAATCGTTAAGTGCGGCAGTTTTTGCACAGGCCGATTGGGAAGTTTTAGAAAAGCTTCATGTGTTGCCGGGTATCAGGTTCACCTACGATAAAAAAGACGTGGATTATGATAGGCAAACCTATGGCGGCTTACAAACTACCGATGCTACATTGCTCTCGCTTAAAGCCGCAGTTTATGCTAATCAACAATTTGTGACTAGCACTAATAATAACAACTTGTCTGGAAATTTAACGGTTTCCTATCGTCCTAGCGATAAGCTGAATACCTTCGTCACTTACTCTACAGCGTATAAACCAGTGGGCGTAAATGTGGGAGGTTTACCAACTACTTCAAGTGGTGCAGCTGATCTTTCGGTAGCTGTGGTAAAACCAGAGTACGTACAGCATTATGAAATTGGTTTGAAAACTAAGCCGACCGTAGGTGCAATTTTAAATGTGACTGCTTTCCGCAGTGATATTAAAGATTACCAAACCAACGTGCAGTCGCCGCAATTGGGTGTAAATAGAGGATATTTGGCAAATGCTGAAAAAGTGAGAGTACAAGGTGTAGAAATTGATGGGAGCTACCAAGTTGGCAAATTTTTATCGCTTAATGCTGCAGTGGCTTATTTAGATGGAAAATATGTGAGCTTTACTAATGCGCCATTGCCGTTAGAAGAAACTGGGCATACCGAAAACGGTGTACAGGTAGCTTTTAAGGATGCTTCTGGAGGTAGATTACCTGGTATATCCAAATGGAATACTTCGGGCGGTGCGGAGTTTAGTTTTGTGGGAAGCTTGGCAGAAAAGGCCGGAAGATATTTCCTAGCTTCTGATATTTCTTACAGATCAGATTATTCTTCAAACCCAACGCCATCAAAAGTGTTGGTAGTAAATGGCTATACTTTGGTGAATGCTAGACTAGGATTTAGATCTGAAAAATTCTCGATTTTTGCTTGGGCCAGAAACATAGGGGATACCCATTATTTTGAACAGTTGCAAGCTGCTGCGGGGAACGCAGGATTGTATGCTGGTGTACTTGGAGATCCTAGAACTTACGGAGCAACTTTAAGGTTTAATTTTTAAAGGACAGAGACTTGCAATGCATGATAGTGGTGCAAGTCTTTAACTAACTTTTTATATAATGGCTGATGTATTTACGTCGGCCATTTTTTATGATTTATTTTTAGGGAGTTGCTATCTTAGCTTCATGGAAAAACTAAAATCACTTTGTGTATACTGCGGTGCAAATTTTAACGGGGATGCTGTTTTAAAACAGGCAATTGTTGATTTGGCCAGCAAATTGGTGAACGAAAATATTAATTTAGTTTATGGTGGCGGAAGCGTAGGTGTGATGGGCGTTATTGCAGATGAAGTGTTAAAATTAGGTGGTACAGTTACCGGAGTGATCCCGCAGTTTTTGATGGATAAGGAAGTAGGGCACAAAGGAATTACCCAAATGATCGTTACTGAAAATATGCATCAGCGTAAGCAAAAAATGGCCGATTTATCTGATGGTTTTGTGATTTTACCTGGAGGATTTGGTACACTGGAAGAATTTTTTGAAGTACTTACTTGGTTGCAATTGGGCTTGCATGCTAAACCTATCGGCGTGCTAAATGTGGGCCGGTTTTATGATCCACTTTTTGCCCAAATGGACATGATGGTTCAACATCGTTTCTTAAAGCAAACTAACCGCGATTTGGTATTCAATGAAAGCGATGCCAGTATTTTAATTGACAAAATGCAAGGTTTCTCGGCAACGCCAGACGAGGTTTGGTTTAGAGATAGAAACTTGACTTAGAGCTATCGTGGACAAATTCGATTTTCGTTATTGCGAGGAGGACGACGAAGCGATCTCTTAGTAAGTTGATTTTTGCTTGAGCAAGTTCTCGAAGCCCACGGGTTTAAAGTGCTTTTATCATTGAGATTGCTTCTCCGAACTATCGGAGTATGCAGTAAAATCGCAATGAGGTGTAAGGTTAGGATGTGTGATTATAGGCTATCTGAAGTTTAGCGGGTGCTTTATCATTGAGATTGCTTCTCCGAACGATCGGAGCAGGCAGTAAACCCGCAAAGACGTGTTGGGTTACAATGGTTATCGATTCTCGTCATTGCGAGGAGAAACGACGAAGCAATCTCTTAGTAAGTTGATTTTTGCTTGAGCAAGTTCTCGAAGCCCACGGGTTTAAAGTGCTTTTATCATTGAGATTGCTTCTCCGAACTATCGGAGCATGCAGTAAAATCGCAATGAGGTGTAATGTTAGGATGTGTGGTTATAGGCTATCTGAAGTTTAGCGGGTGCTTTATCATTGAGATTGCTTCTCCGAACGATCGGAGCAGGCACTAAACTCGCAATGACGTGTTGGGTTACAATGGCTATCGATTTTCGTCATTGCGAGGAGGCACGACGAAGCAATCTCTGAATGTGTTGGTTTTTGTTTGAGGAAATTCTGGAAGCCCACGAGTTTAAAGTGCTTGTGGCTTTAAGATTGCTTCTCCGAACTATCGGAGCATGCAGTAAACTCGCAATGACGTGTAGGGTTACAATGGCTATCGATTCTCGTCATTGCGAGGAGGCACGACGAAGCAATCTCTGAATGTGTTGGTTTTTGTTTGAGGAAATTCTGAAAGCCCACAAGTTTATCAATTTTCGTCATTGCGAGGAGGAACGACGAAGCAATCTCCAATATATTTGCAGCGGCCACGCCAATATCACTGTTCCAAATCGAAAATAATTTCGCTGACTGAAGTTAAATAGCCCTGAGCGACGCGTAAAGCCTGCATCCCGATGCAAATCGGGAGAGGACTTGAAGCAAAGCGCAGGACTGTCGGTTAATAAGATTCACTTGACGGTGCGCTCCAAAAAAATAAATCTTTATTTATCAACCGTTTAAATATATTTTAAAATAAAAACTACTAAATAGGTAGAAATTATATACATTTGTGTTGTTGATATTAAAATAACCAGAAATGATATTGTCGAAAATAGAGAAAAGCGAAATAGAACCTAAAATAACATTGGTAGGTGCTGGTCCTGGCGACCCAGATTTGTTGACATTAAAAGGCGTTAAGGCACTAGCATCGGCAGATGTGGTATTGTATGATGCCTTAGTTAACGAGGCTTTGTTGAATTATGCACCGCACACGGCTATCAAGGTTTATGTTGGTAAAAGCTCCGACGATGAGTCGTTTTCTCAGCAACTGGTTAATAAACTGATGATTGACTACGCATTGAATTACGGCCATGTGGTGCGTTTAAAAAGTGGCGATCCGTTTGTATTTGCTCGTGGTTACGAAGAAGTTCACGTGGCTGAATCCTATAACATTCCTACGGAAATTGTACCAGGAGTTTCCAGTGCGTTAGGTGTACCTGGTTTGCAAAAAATCCCGATGGTGTATGGCGATATGAGTGAAAGTTTTTGGGTAGTTACGGGCACCAATGCTAAAGGTGAGATATCGCCTGATTTGTATGTGGCGTCAAAATCAAATGCTACAATTGTGGTTTTGATGGGGATAGAAAAAATTAAGGAAATTGCTACTATTTTTAAATCGGAAGGCAAGGCAAATTTGCCGGTGGCGGTAATTGAGAATGGCTCGTCGGCCAAGGAAAATGTGGTAGTAGGTATTGTAGATACCATTGAAGAATTGATTGAAGAAAAGAAATTAAGTTCGCCAGCGTTACTGGTATTTGGAAGCGTGGTATCGTTACACCCGCAGTTTAACGCCATACATGAGTTTTACGCAATTATGGCGCAAGAAGAATATTAAAGATTTATTACTTACAGTAATATTTTTGTTTGGTTGTGATTAGCTGGATCTTCGGATCCAGCTTTTTGTTTATAAGCTATAGGGATAATGATTTTTAACTTAGAAATAACTCCTATCTGCTGCTTTAAAAACGTATTTTTTATAAATAATTCGGCTAAAAATTTGCAATGCTCAATCATTTGCCTAATTTGAAGCAATTTCTATCCGAGTATCATTTTATGGAGATCATACATGTAAGTGCAGAGTGCTATCCCGTTGCAAAAGTTGGCGGTTTAGGTGACGTGGTAGGCGCATTACCTAAATATCAAAATAAGCTTGGCCATTTTGCGAAAGTGGTAATGCCTGCTTATCAAACCAAATTTTTGGCCGAAAATCAATTTGAAACTGTTTATGATGGTTGGGTAAGAGTTGGATCGACCAATTACCAAGCTCGTATTTTACGGGAAAAAACAAATAAATTGGGCTTCGATATTTTTTTGGTACACATTGCAGGTTTATTTGATAGGGATGGGGTATATGGTTATGCGGATGACACGGAAAGGTTCATCGCTTTTCAGATTGCTACTTTAGATTGGATTGCGCAGTGGGAACACCGACCTGATGTAGTGCATGTGCATGACCATCATGCAGGCTTAATTCCTTTCATGATGGGCAATTGCAGTCAGTATACTCGTTTAGCGCAAGTTCCTACAGTACTTACTATTCATAATGCGCAATATCAAGGTCAGTTTGGTTGGGACAAGTTACATTACTTTCCTTCCTTTGATTTGGTGAATACGAGCAAACTTGATTGGGCCAGCGCAATCAATCCGCTGGCTGCTGCAATTAAATGCGCTTGGCGTATTACCACGGTGTCTCCTAGCTACTTAGAGGAAATTTCGCATGCTGCTAATGGTTTAGAGAGCCTGCTTTTTCAAGAGCGTGGCAAATCTGTTGGTATACTCAATGGAATTGATACTGACGTTTGGAATCCACAGAAAGACAATATGATAGCCAAAAGCTACCAAGTAAGGACGCTAGAAAGTGGAAAAAAAGCAAACAAAGAGGAGCTATGTCGTGTTTTTAACCTCGATGCAAGCAAACCATTATACACATTTATAGGACGGTTGGTAGGTGAAAAAGGAGCCGATTTATTACCCGATATCTTTTACAATGCTTTGGCGCAAAGCAATGGCGAAATCAATATTTTAGTGTTAGGCTCTGGAGATAGTCACGTGGAAGATAGGCTGAATGGAATCACACATCAATACCCAGGTAATTACAATACCTTTATCGGCTACAATGAGGCATTGTCGCATCAGATTTATGCCGGTGCAGATTTTCTTTTGATGCCGTCCAGAGTTGAGCCTTGCGGTCTGAATCAAATGTATGCACTACGCTATGGTACTATTCCAATAGTAAGGCGCATTGGCGGATTAAAGGATACGGTAATTGATATTGGCGATGGCGGTTTCGGTATTTGCCATGATCAAAGTAGTGTATGGGATGTAGGTCATGCTATTGGCAGAGCCTACGAATTGTATCAGGATCAGAAAAAAGTGAAGGAAATAAGAAAGTATATGATGACGATTGACCATTCTTGGGACCACTCGGCACAACAATATATTTCAGTATACCAAATGTAAAACATTATCAAATATGACGGACAAAGTATTAGGAGTAATCCTCGGCGGCGGTCAAGGTTCAAGATTGGCACCATTAACATTAACAAGATCTAAACCTGCAGTACCTATTGCGGGCAAATACCGTTTAGTAGATATACCCATATCTAACTGCATCAATTCAGGTATACACCGTATGTTTGTACTTACGCAGTTTAACTCGGCTTCGCTAAATAAGCATATTAAAAATACGTATCACTTTAGCCATTTCTCAAAGGCTTTTGTAGATATTTTAGCTGCCGAGCAAACACCTGATAATCCCGCATGGTTTCAAGGTACTGCCGATGCGGTACGCCAATGTATGCACCACATTGTCAATCATGAGTTTGATTACATTTTGATCCTTTCAGGCGATCAGTTGTATCAAATGGATTTTAAAGATATGTTAAAAGCGCATATCCAAGCAGAGGCTGAAATTTCCATCGCTACCATTCCTGTTACGGCAAAAGACGCCACAGATTTCGGGATCATGAAAACCGATGAACATAGCTTTATCACTTCATTTATAGAAAAACCTAAATCTGATTTACTGCCTGATTGGACATCTGATACCGGCGAAGAAATGCAACATCAAGGCAAAAACTTCTTGGCTTCGATGGGGATCTATATTTTCAACAGAGAGGTACTGATCAAGATGTTGAACGAGCATCCAGAAGATAAAGATTTTGGTAAAGAAATTATTCCAAGGGCATTGGAAAATAACCACGTATTGAGCTATCAGTACGAAGGTTACTGGACAGATATTGGTAATATTTCCTCGTTTTTTGAAGCTAACTTAGGCTTAACGGATGATTTGCCGCAGTTTAATATGTTTGATACGGGACATACCATTTTTACCAGAGCAAGGATGTTGCCGCCGTCAAAAGTATCAGGTACTACTTTGGAGAAAGCAATTATTGCCGAAGGCTGTATCATTCAGGCGAGTAGGGTAGAACACTCAGTTTTAGGAATTAGATCTCGTATTGGTAGGGAAACCACTATCGCTAACTGCTACGTTATGGGAAGTGATAGGTATCAAACTCTAGAAGAAATAAACGAAGCAGTTGAAGCGGGCGTTCCTTTGTTGGGAATTGGCGACAGGTGCTACATCAATAATGCTATTATCGACAAGAATTCGAAAATTGGAAGTGATGTTCGCATTAACGGCGGACCTCATTTAGCAGAAGGTGATTACGGCATGTATGTAGTGAAAGATGGTATTGTAGTAGTGAAAAAAGGTGCCGTGGTGCCTAATGGAACAGTGATATAAATCGATAACAAATTAAAAGGATATGGAAACCGTTGCTGGATTATAGCAACGGTTTTTTTGTAATATTTATGCTGAAATTTTATACTGATAGCAGTTATTTCAGGTTTTTTTGAACCATCCAAAATTTCCGCTGTTATAAAAAGATACATCAATCACATTTATTTTTTATGACAGCTACACACTTATATCAAACAGGGATTATTGGTAACTGCTCCTACATTGCTCACATTCATAAAAACACAAATATCAGTTGGTTATGCTGGCCTAAATTCGATAGTTCGTTTGTTTTTGGCAGCATGCTGGACGAGCAAAACGGTGGTAAGTGCACCGTTTTACCTACTACAGATTACACTTCGCATCAATACTATATTGAAAATACTAATGTGTTAAGAACAGAAATTACCGCGGCAGATGGGCGTTATCGCATCACAGATTTTGCGCCTCGTTTTCATTTGCACGAACGATATTTCAAACCTTTAATGCTGATCAGAAAAGTTGAACCTTTGGAAGGTACACCTCGGATTAGGGTGGCTTGCGAACCTGTTTGCAACTATGGAAAAGATAAAATGCGAACGGCTATCGGCAGCAACCATATCGATTATATGGGTTGTGAAGAGAATATGAGGCTAACAACCAATGTATCATTGAACTACATCTTAAATGAACAGGAGTTCGTGCTAAATGATGCCAAATATCTAATATTCACTTACGGTTATGATTTGGATGCGCCTATTGTTGCCACAGCCGAACATTTTTTGCGTGAAACTACTGCCTATTGGCGAGTTTGGATCAAGCATTCTTCCATTGCAGGTTTTTACCAGCCATTTGTAATCCGTTCGGCATTGGTTTTGAAAATTCACCAGTACGAAGATACCGGAGCCATTATTGCGGCAAGTACCACCAGTTTGCCGGAATCACCGGGAAGCACACGTAATTGGGACTACCGTTATTGTTGGTTGCGAGATTCCTATTATGTGCTTACATCGTTGAATCACATCGGGCATTTTGAAGAAATGGAGAAGTATTTCAATTACATCTCTGATATCACCTTCGATTCTGATAAACGTTACCAGCCACTATACGGCATCACAGGAAAGAGAAATATTGTAGAGCAAACCTTAGAACATTTGAGCGGTTATCGAGGAGAAAAACCAATTCGTGTAGGCAACCAGGCTTACGAGCACATTCAAAATGACATCAACGGACAGGTCTTAATTTCGATGCTGCCTTTGTACACCGATCATCGTTTCGTTTTTTCGGAGAGAGGGGATTCTATAAGGTGGATAGATGGCGTTTTGAAGAAAATAGAAATGACCATCGACGAAAAAGATGCCGGTATTTGGGAATTTAGAAACATTGCCAACACGCATTGCTACAGTAATTTATTTCAGTGGGCCGGTGCTCAGGCAG
Source organism: Pedobacter sp. (assembly GCF_965249885.1). GTDB lineage: Bacteria > Bacteroidota > Bacteroidia > Sphingobacteriales > Sphingobacteriaceae > Pedobacter. The sequence continues at coordinate 3,344,580 of NZ_OZ252254.1, forward strand.
CGTTGAAAATGGCTAAAACTATAGGAAATCAGGTACTTGAAAAAAGGGCACAGATTTTAATCGACAAAGCAGCTGCGCACATCGAGGCTTGCTATGATGAAGAGCGCAAGGTTTATACGAATGCAGTTGGCAGTCCGCACTTGGATGCCAGCACCTTGCAGTTGATCATGATGAACTATTTAGATCCATCATCTCAAAGAGCAAAAGATCATCTCATCGGCTTAGAAAAAGAACTTAAAACGGAGGATGGCTTGTTTTATCGCTACCTTCATGCAGACGACTTTGGAAAACCTAAAACGACCTTTTTAATTTGTGCTTTTTGGTACGTTGAGGCATTAGCTTGTGTAGGTAGGGTAGATGAGGCCATAGCAGCCTTCGAGAATATCATTAAATATTGTAATCACTTACTTTTATTCAGTGAAGATGTGGATGCGAAAAGTGGCAGCCAATGGGGTAATTTTCCTCAAGCTTACAGTCATGTAGGTTTAATGAATGCAGCCTATCGCATTTCTACTAAATTGGATAGACCAGTATTTTTATAAAACACTATAAAAGCAAAAATGCGGCTATCATGAAATAGCCGCATTTTTTGTATAAAAGCTTTTGCTGCTTTATGATTCTAGCAAACTTTCTCGTGCATCTGCTTTGTCTTGATTGCTTTCTAAAATCGTATTTAATAAGCTGCGGGCTTCTTTGTAATCGTTCAAATAAAACTTAGCTTCAGAAAGTTCGCTGCCAACTTTTATCGTAATGGCATTACTCGGCATTGCTTTAAAGATATCTTCGTCGGTATGGTCGTCGCCCATGGCTAAAATAAAGTCACTTTCATTTTCATAAAGCCAATTTAGCGCCGCCTTCCCTTTGTTCACTTCCACATTTCTAAATTCAACCACTTTATTTCCTGGCATTATTTGTACGCCTTTATCAGCGGCCAGTACCCTCAAGTTATTAATAATTTCGTTGGCACGAAGTTCGCCAAGTCCGCGTTCGGTTTTGCGGTAATGCCAAGCTAGTGAGTAAGTTTTCTCTTCAATGAAAGTACCCGGGGTTCTATCGGTGTAAGCATCCAAAATTGTCCTAATCTCACTTTTCCATTGATCGTTCAATAGTGGCAAAGCCTGCCAATCTTGCTGCGGTTTTTTCTGCCAAGCGCCATGTTCAGCAATTAAACCAATATTTAAATGGCCAAACCACTGTTCAAGTGTTTCATGTTTTCTGCCACTAATGATCACCACTTTGTTTAGTGGATCCTGAGTTAGTTTTTTCAATAAATCAAGCAACTCATCATCTGGTTTCGCTTCCTCTGGATTAGCTTTGAAACCTACCAGTGTTCCATCGTAATCTAAAAATATTACTCTCTTATGTGTAGCAGCATATCTACTAATAATTCCGCTGCTTACCTTGTTAACGGCATATTTAGTTTTCAACGAGTGTTGTAGCAAACGTGCATCGTCCATTTTGGCTAAGAAGTTATTTGTCCAGCGTTTGACGTTGAATTTTTTAACCAAACTTCGCATGCTTTGCATCCGCTGTTTTTGTTCCTCAAGTGGCATTTCCAATCCTTCAACAATAGCATTCATAATGTCGCCAATGTTATTAGGGTTTACAATTATGGCATCGTTTAATTCTTTCGAAGCACCTGCCATTTCGCTTAAAATCAACACACCAGTATCATCTCTTCTACTAGCCACATATTCCTTGCTCACCAAGTTCATTCCATCTCTCATTGGCGTTACCAAGCAAATATCTGCTGAGCTGTACATTGCCGAAAGGGTTTGAACACTAAAAGAACGGTAGAAATAATTGATCGGTACCCAATCCAGTGTACGGTACTTGGCATTGATGTTGCCTACCAGCTGATCAATTCTCTCCTTCAGCTCTTTGTATTGTGGCACCGTATCTCTAGATGGCACCACTACCATAAAAAGGGATATTTGTCCACGGTATTTTGGAAAAAGTTGTAGCAGCAGTTCGAAAGCTTTTATCCGTTCAAGAATGCCTTTGCTGTAGTCTAGTCGGTCTATCGAAAGGATAATTCTTCCTTGACCTTCCGTTTTCATGTTGTCTATTTCCGCAATCACTTGACGCTGCGTAGGCAAGCTCTCAAATTTCTCATAATCAATTCCCATTGGAAAAGGCTCCACTACAATTTGTCGGTTGTCCAATGAAAGAATGTTGGATGAAAATTGCGCTGGCGTTAACCTGGAAGCTGCACTTAAAAAATGACGCACATCATCATAGGTATGAAAGCCAATTAAATCTGCGCCAAGCATCCCTTGAATCAACTTGTCACGCCAAGGAATCAGCCTGAAAATCTCGAAGGAGGGGAAGGGGATGTGCTGAAAAAAGCCTATGGTAGTGTTGCTCAGTTGTTCGCGTAAAAGCTGTGGCAGTAACAACAGCTGATAATCCTGAACCCAGATTTTGTCACCTTCTTGAAAAACGGATTTTGTTATCGCCGCAAATTTCTCGTTTACTTCGATATATCCATCCCAATAAACTTGTTCAAACCGTGCATAAGTTACCAAATAATGGAACACAGGCCATAAGATCTCATTAGAAAAACCTTCGTAGAAAAGATTAATTTCTTCTTGCGTTAAAAATACCGGAATCAAATTCCTTTTGGCCAACAACGCTGTAACCTCAGGTTGTCTATGTTCAGGTACTTCCACGCCGGGCCAACCAATCCATAGCATTTCACCTTTTTGGTAGGCATCTCCAAGCCCTGTGGCTAAACCGCCTTCACTTGGCTTCAAGGTGTATTTTCCGCCTTCTAAATTAATTTTTACGGGTAGTCTGTTCGAAATAATAACTGTTCTGCTCATATCTGTAGTATCTTACTATATACAAGCCTCCTAAATCGGATTTTGTTTGTTTTTTCTTACATTAGTTGCTTAATCGTTTTCAATTCAATCTAAATTTTATGAGCGTTCCGTACCTATTAATTCTATTAAGGTTCCTTTTAGGACCTTTGGTTGTGCTACTATCCTTTACCTTTGGGGAGCGTTCCACTTATACCGTGTTGTTTTTAATGTATGTCGGGCTATTTTCGGATATTTTTGATGGCATCATTGCTAGGAAGATGAAGATCGATACAGAAAAAATGCGAAGATTGGACAGCCAAACTGATTTGATTTTTTGGCTTTGCATTGCTTGGAGCTGTTACATAATTTATCCGCAAATTATTCGGGAAAACTGGATAGGCGTATTAGCTTTGCTGGCAATGGAGGGTTTATGCTATCTCACCAGCTTCATAAAATTTAAAAAAGAAACGTGTACACATGCCTTTGTATCTAAAATGTGGGGCATAACTTTGTTGGTGGCTTTTACGAGCATGCTAGGTTTCGCCTACGGCGGATGGATATTGACTATCTGTATCGTACTAGGCTTGATTTCGCAGGTAGATGTAATTTTAATCACACTGATTTTAAAGAAGTGGACACACGATGTACCAAGTTTCTATCACGCTATCTTAATTAGAAAGGGTGTATCATTCAAAAAAAGCAAGTACTTGAATAGCTAATTAGGGCGGCGGATCTTCTTTCAGTAGCATCTAATCTTATATTTGTGCATGCTAAAATCTTTCACTGATCAACTCGGCAATCAAATTCAAATTAATTTTCCGCCAAAACGGATTGTTTCTTTGGTGCCTTCGCAAACCGAGTTGCTGTTTGATTTGGGTTTAGATGAGCAGATTGTTGGCTTAACTAAGTTTTGTATTCATCCTATTGAAAAATTTGCGGCAAAGCAAAAAGTAGGCGGTACTAAAAAACTAAATTTGGAAGTCATAAGGGCGTTAAAGCCTGATCTCATCATCGGAAATAAGGAAGAAAATAGCAAGGCAGATATTGAATTGTTACAACAGGAGTTTCCAGTTTGGATGAGTGATATTTATACTTTGGAAGATGCCTCCAAAACAATTGACGACATTGGTGCTTTGGTGGATAGGCAGCCTGAGGCTAATTACCTGAATCACCTCATTACCGCTGGATTTAGAGACCTGCAAGCTTTGGCACTGCAACAGAAGATCGATAAGACTGCCGCCTACATCATTTGGAAAGAGCCTTATATGTTGGCTGGTCGCAACACTTTCATCCATGATGTGTTGACGAAAATTGGTTTGCGCAATGTCATTACCGAGAATAGATATCCAACCGTAGCGCTTGCTTCCCTTGTTGCTTTAAGCCCGGATTTTGTATTCTTATCGTCAGAGCCATATCCTTTTAAAGAAAAACATATCGAAGAAATAGCGATGGCGATGCCCAACACAAAGGTGATGTTGGTTGATGGTGAAATGTTCTCTTGGTATGGTAGCAGATTGGTAAAAGCAGTACAATACTTTTTCGAGTTTCAACGTCAATTGGTTTAAGGGCTTGATTGAAGAAATTATTTTTATTGAATATGAGCAGTTTAGCTTTTTGTTGTTATAAAAATTAAAAATTTTTATCAAAAGTTGCGGAATAATCAATGTAATTTCTATCTTTGCAGTCCTTAATAAATCCTAACTGCGGAAGTGGCGTAATTGGTAGCCGCACCAGACTTAGGATCTGGCGCTTCACGGCGTGGGGGTTCGAGTCCCTTCTTCCGCACTAAAGGTAAACCGTTCCGATACAAATCGGGACGGTTTTATTTTAAAAAGACATTGTTAAAGAATTAAATAGAAATCGATATGCGCTTGGCTGTTTAAGCAGCTCAATCCGTATCTCAATACTCATATCTAGATGAATATTACACAGGAAAAAATTGATGATTTAAATGCTTTAGTTAAAATTACCTTAGCGCCGGAAGACTACGCTCCAAACGTAGACAAAGCAATTAAGGAACAAGCAAAAAAAGCTAACTTGCCAGGTTTCCGTAAAGGAATGGTGCCTGCTTCACACATTAAAAGAATGTATGGCAAAAGCATCTTGGTAGAGGAAATCAACAATATGTTGAACGATAACATCTCTAAATATCTTACAGATAACAATGTGGAGATTTTAGGTCAGCCGCTACCTGTTCAGGAAGATGAAAACGAGTACAACTGGGATTATAACGATACCTTTAACTTCGCTTATGAGTTAGGTTTAGCGCCTGCGGTTGATATCGAAGTTTCTTCGAAGGATAAATTTACTTCTTACAACGTAAAAGCTGATGATGAAACCTTAAATGAACGTGTTAGCAACATCCGTAAAAGCTATGGCAAAATGACTAACCCTGAGGTTGCTGCCGAAGGTGATGTGATTTATGCAGAGTTAAAGCAATTAGCTAATGATGGTTCAGAGTTTGAAGGTGGCATTGTAGCTACTGGCTCTATCCGTACGGATTTAGTAACTGATAAAAAAATCTTAAAAACGTTAGTAGGCGTTAAAAAAGATGATACTTTGGAACTTGATGTAAACAAAGCATTTGGTGGCGATGCTGCTGCTATTGCTAAATTGTTAAACATCAGCGAAGAAGATGCAGCAGAATTGAAATCGAAATTTGCTGTAACGGTTAAAAATGTAAACCGTTTGGAAGAAGCTGATTTGAACCAAGAATTTTTCGATAAAATTTTCGGTGCAGGTGTGGTAACTGATGAAGCTGGTTTCAAAGCTAAAATCACTGAAGAAATTGAATCGATGTTCAAACAAGATGCGGATCGCAAATTGCAAAACGACATCTACACTCAATTAACAGAGCAAACTAAAATGCAATTGCCAGATGAGTTTTTACGTAAGTGGTTAAAAGCTACTAACGAAAAACTAAGTGACGAGGAACTTGCTCAAGGTTATGATGATTTCGCTAAAAACTTGAAATGGACTTTGATTGAAAACAAAATTATCAAAGACAACGATATTAAAATTGACTATAAAGATGTTTTTGAAACGGCTAAACAACGTTTAGATGCTCAATTCAGAATGTATAGTCCAACACCTCTTCCTGAAGAACAATTAGCAGAATACACCGCTAACTTCTTGAAAGAAAGAGAAAATGCTAACCGTATTTTTGAAGAAGTAAAAGCACTTAAAGTTTTTGATTACATCAAATCTGTGGTTACTTTAAACGAAAAAGAGATTACTTACAACAAGTTTACTGAATTGAAGTAATGCTGTGGCGTGGTAAATATCACGTTGTTGCAAAGCTAAAGTGAGACTGACCGTTTGTCAGTAACAAAATTTACAAGAGTTCCGACATAAAATCGGAACTCTTGTTATATAAAAGCCAAAGTGATTTTGGTATTGAGTTGAATTATTGGTTATTGAATAGTTTTTTTCAGTGGCAGGAAGGTGGAGAAATAAAATCAGCATTTATCTACAAGCCTATTTCTTATTGTCACATAATCTGCTATTTTAGCGGAGTGTACAAATTGGCACGAAAATTAACAAACTTTAGGAAATATTGCTCAAATAATAATGTCGTGTGGCTTAGCGTATCAAACACTAATGCCAAGCGCTTAACTCAAAATTATCATGAAAATAGATAAAGACGAATTCAGAAAATATGCCGTTAAACATCATCGTATTAACGGATTAAACGTAGATAGATTTATTGGTGCAACTAACAATTCGCCAAAAGGGATGACACCTTACATCATTGAAGAACGTCAATTAAATGTTGCTCAAATGGACGTGTTTTCACGTTTGATGATGGATCGTATCATCTTTTTAGGAGATGCTGTTTATGATCAAAACGCGAATATCATTCAGGCTCAGCTATTGTTTTTGCAATCGGTAGATGCGCACAGAGATATTCAAATCTATATCAATTCACCAGGTGGATCAGTTTATGCTGGTTTAGGCATTTATGACACCATGCAGTACATCTCACCAGATGTGGCAACAATTTGTACAGGCATGGCAGCTTCAATGGGTGCTGTGTTGTTAGTTGCGGGCGCTAAAGGCAAACGTGCAGCGTTAAAGCATTCAAGGGTGATGATTCACCAGCCATCTGGAGGCGCACAAGGTGTAGCATCTGATATGGAAATCAATTTAAGGGAAATGCTTAAGTTGAAAAAAGAATTATACGACATTATTTCATCACATTCAGGTCAATCTTATGAGTGGGTAGAAAAAGCATCTGATCGCGATTATTGGATGACTTCTTCAGAAGCTAAAGAGTTTGGAATGATTGATGAGGTATTAGGCGGTACAAAATAAATCAGTTGGCAGTGTACAGTTAGCAATGTAAGCGTTTGTAAACTGCAAATTGAAAACTGAAAATTAAAAAGAATGGCTAGACAAGTAAGAGATTCGCATTGTTCCTTTTGTGGTACTCCAAAAAATGAAACATTGATGCTCATTGAGGGGTTGGATGCCTACATTTGCGACAAGTGTGTTAATCAGGCCAACGTTTTGCTTGCGCAAGAACTTGGTAATAAAAAAGGTAAGGCTTTTGATGATTCGTTCAAATTGCTAAAACCTGCTGAAATTAAACAGCACTTAGATCAATACGTAATCGGTCAGTTCGATGCAAAGAAGGTACTTTCTGTAGCGGTCTATAACCACTACAAACGCCTTAGTCAGAAAATTGATAAAGATGAGGTAGAGATTGAGAAATCGAATATCATGTTGGTGGGAGAAACAGGTACGGGTAAAACCTTACTAGCTAAAACCATTGCTAAAATATTGCATGTTCCTTTCTGCATTGTTGATGCCACGGTACTTACCGAGGCAGGTTATGTAGGGGAGGATGTGGAAAGTATCCTTACGAGGTTACTTCAAGCAGCTGACTATGATGTGGCTTCAGCTGAGCGAGGAATCGTTTACATTGATGAGGTGGATAAAGTAGCTCGTAAAAGTGATAACCCTTCCATTACTAGAGATGTAAGTGGTGAAGGTGTTCAGCAGGCTTTACTTAAAATTTTAGAAGGTACGGTTGTTAATGTACCGCCACAAGGTGGTCGTAAACATCCTGATCAGAAGATGATTGCCGTAAATACCAATAACATTTTATTTATTTGCGGTGGTGCATTTGATGGTATTGAGCGAAAAATTGCCAATAGGTTGCGTACAACGGCTGTAGGTTACAAGGTGAAAAAAGATGAAGTTGATTTGGACTTGAAGAACCTTTACAAGTACATCACTCCGCAGGATTTAAAATCATTTGGTTTAATTCCAGAATTGATTGGTAGGGTGCCAGTGCTTACGCATTTAGAGCCATTAGATAAAACTGCATTAAGAAATATCCTTACCGAACCTAAAAACTCTTTAATTAAGCAGTACGTGAAGTTGTTTAACTTCGAGAATGTAGAGTTAAAGTTTGATGATGAGGTATTGGAATTCATTGTGGATAAGGCAATGGAATACAAGCTTGGTGCTAGGGGCTTAAGGTCTATTTGCGAATCGATTATGTTAGACGCCATGTTTGACACGCCGTCAGAAAGTGATGTGAAAACGTTGGAGATTACACTCGATTATGCCAAAGAGAAGTTTGAAAAAGCTGACTTTAAAAAGCTGAAAGCTGCATAAAGAAATGAAAATCCCGACTTGTTCGGGATTTTTTTTAAACACAGGTTTTTGGATGATACACTATCGAGAAAAAACATTAAATTTAAAAAAAGGAGAAATATATGAATGAAGAAAAAGATGTAAAAAAAGATGAAACGTTAGTAAAAAAAGCTAAAAAAGTTAAAGAGGTTGAAACGCCAGTAAGAAAGGGGTTAAAGACTAAAGAGGACATTGTTAAAAATTGGTTGCCACGTTACACTGGTCGTCCGTTAGAAGAATTTGGCCAATATATTTTGTTAACCAACTTCAGCAAATATGTGGCATTGTTTTCTGAGTGGAATGATAACGCACCTATTTACGGTTTAGATAAGCCAATGCAAAGCGTAACGGCAAATGGTATTACTATCATCAACTTTGGTATGGGTAGTCCGTTAGCGGCAACAATGATGGATTTACTGACAGCGATACAACCAAAAGCGGTTTTGTTTTTAGGTAAGTGTGGCGGTTTGAAAAAGAAAAATCAAATTGGCGACTTAATTTTACCTATTGCGGCTATCAGAGGCGAGGGAACGTCTAACGATTATCTACCTGCTGAAGTACCGGCATTACCTGCGTTTGCGCTACAAAAGGCAATTTCTACCACAATTAGAGATCACTCTAGAGATTATTGGACTGGAACTTGTTACACCACCAACCGTAGGGTTTGGGAGCATGATAAGGAGTTTAAGAAATATTTGAAAAGTTTACGTGCTATGGCCGTAGATATGGAAACAGCTACCATTTTTACCACGGGTTTTGCTAATAAAATTCCAACTGGTGCAATTTTGTTAGTATCTGATCAGCCTATGATTCCAGAAGGAGTAAAAACTACTGAAAGCGATAGTTCTGTAACTGTGAACTTCGTTGAATCTCACCTAAGAATAGGAATTGATTCGCTGAAACAATTAATTAATAATGGATTGACGGTGAAACACCTTCAGTTTTAGCGATCACTTGTCATTCCGACGTTAAGAGGAATCTGTTTCCAAGTGGAGCCTTATAGATTTCTCACTGCGTTCGAAATGACAAAATTCACGGTAATTCTTACAACCCAATACACTGTTTTAGCCCACCTGTCATTCCGACGTTAGGAGGAATCTGTCTTCTAAATGTAGTCTTATGGATTTCTCACTGCGTTCGAAATGACAAAATTCACGGTAATCTTATCAATCCAACGCACTGGTTTAGACCACCTGTCATTCCGACGTTAGGAGGAATCTGTTTCCAAATGGAGCGTTATAGATTTCTCACTGCGTTCGAAATGACAAAGCTAGAGGTTTGTCAGTCTAAGCCGCTTTTTGGATAATCAAACAGGACCAAATCTCCGGTGCCTCCACTTATTAATCTCCAATCGTCGAACGGGAAATCAATGGTAGCTACACTACACGTAGGCATGTTGGAAATTTGTCCATCACTTAAATAATTGAGCAAATCAGTTAAGCCAGGGTTGTGGCCAAACAACGCGATTCGGTCGAATTGATTATCAAATTGATTTACAACACGTAGTAAAGTGTTTGTGGTCGCTTCATAAATTGCTGGTTCAGTTGTTAACCGAGCGGCATCAACTTGCCAGCCTGCAGCAAAATATTTCGCCGTTGTAATTGCTCTTAAGGCAGGACTACTAACAATGGCTTCCGGTTGAAATTCTTTCGCAATTAAACGCTCAACCATTTCAGGTGCATTTTTGTGTCCACGTGGGTTCAGCGGACGATCAAAATCTTTTAAGGTGAAATCTCCCCAATCAGATTTTGCATGCCTTACTAGGATTAATTGCTTAGCCATTTAATTTTTGATTTATTTTTTCGACAACCATTTCTGGAGTAATCATTGCTATACATTCCTCAACACCACATAAGCAAGGTTTGTTTCCGTAAATGGAATTTGGACGATTAGGATGGTCAATTTGCAGACAATCGTTAATCGATTGCCCGTAACCTAAAAAGCCTGCATAAGGATGCGTTGGTCCCCAAATAGAAACTACCGGAGTTCCAACGAGGGATGCCATGTGCATTCCAGAAGAATCCATGCTTAGCATCAAATCTAAATGGGAAATGATATCCAGTTCTTCATTTAGGTTAAACTGTTTGATGGTATTGATTAACGCTGGAAATTGTTTTGTCCAGCCCGCTGCAATACCAAACTCTTTATTGCCACCGCCAAAAATGAAAACTCGATGTCCTGAATCAATTAGTGATTCAATGACTTTCTCCATTTTTTCAAGCGGGTACATTTTATAGCTATGTTGTGCAAAAGGAGCAATTCCTATTTTTTTGCCGTCATTTTTAAAAAAAGATTGGGCTTTTTGTGGCAACTGATGCTCTTGTTTCTGTAGTTGATGGCTTAATTGAAGCGGCAACTGCAGTGCTCTAAAAACATCTGCATATCGTTCAACGGTAAGTTTAAGTGGCTGCAGTATTTTATTAGTAGGTCTGGTAAGTGCTTTTTTCTCAGCACGCCCCTTATCAATACGCTTAATTTTTACCCCGGCTAATCGGAAAAACAGAGATAAGATTCTACTTCGAATGTTATCATGTAAATCGGCCACTGCAATAACTTTGTTGGATCTTAACTCCTTAAACAGTCTGTATAAACCTAAAAAACCTCTGTGCTGCTCTTTGGGGTAAATAGGATGGAAGCTGACGTGTTCAATATCGCTAAAAAATGGCTCGAAATTTTTTCTGCTCACCATTAAGACGTTCAGCTGTGGGTTTTGCGCTGTTAACTCCTTTAACACCGAAGCTACCATAGCAACATCGCCCATGGCGGAAAAGCGTAAAACAACAAGCTGCTTAGCGGCCGACATATGAAACTATGCTTTATTGTACAACACCGGGTTTAAAGTCGGGTCGTTATACATTTTCATTTGCTTGTACACCTTCATGTACTTGTTTCCGGCTGCAATATCTTCCAACAATTCGTCGATACTTTGCGAAAGATCTCTGCGCTGCGTTAACAATACATCCAATTTATTTTGGCAGGTTGCTTTGTGTGCTTCAGTTGCAGAGGGTCTATTCACCTCTTCTTGCATGTGAAATATTTTCAGTGCTAAAATAGAAAGTCTATCTATAGCCCAAGCTGGACTTTCTGTATTTACTTTTGCGTTTGCATTAGCTTCAACATCTTTAAACTTCTCTAAAAAATAGCTATCAATGTACTCCACCATATCGGTGCGGATTTGGTTTTGCGCATCAATTCTTCTTTTCCATTGTAAACCTTCCGCAGGATCAATTTGAGGGTTTCTTACTACGTCTTCCATGTGCCATTGGGCGGTATCAATCCAATTTTTTTGGTAAAGCAAATGCGCTATGCTGTTACTTTCGTAAGGGTTGGCAATGGGATAATCAATATCATCAAATTGATGGTAATCTATAATAGCTTGGTTAAAAACCTCGTTGGCTAATTCACTAATCATGTACAAAGATATTTTTTTACTGGAAGATTAAGGTTTTTTGCTTTCAAAAAAGGCACTGATTTGATCTAATGAGAATGCATTCAAACATTTTTCTGCAACCAAACCTCCTTTTCGAGCTACTAAAACGCCATAGTTCATGTCCAAAAATCCTTCCTTTCTGTGGGCATCTGGATTGATGGCTAGTAATACACCTTTTTCCAAAGCATAGCGATGCCAGCGCCAATCTAAATCCAAGCGCAGGGGATTGGCATTTACTTCGATGACTACATTATTTGTAGCACAGGCATCTATCACTTTTCTGAAATCAATTTCATATCCCTTTCTGCTTAATAATAATCGTCCGGTTGGATGCCCCAAAATGGTAGTGTATGGGTTTTCAATCGCTTTAATCAATCGTTCGGTAGCTTTTTCCTGACTCATTTTCAATTGACTATGTACGGAAGCCACCACAAAATCGAAAGTTTTTAAGGTAGCCTCATCATAATCTAATGATCCGTCATATAAAATATCGCTTTCAATACCTTTGAAAATTTTGAAAGGCGCAAGCTTTAAATTCAATTCATTGATTAACTGATGTTGTGCATAAACTCGTTGTTCATTCAACCCGTTAGCGTAAAAGGCAGATTTAGAGTGGTCGCAAATACCTAGGTACTCCAAATTCAATACGTCTTTACAGTACAGCGCCATCTCTTCTAGGGTATGTACGCCATCGCTCCAGTCGGAGTGGTTGTGCAAGCTTCCTTTTAAATCTGAATGGTCAATTAACTGAGGTAGTTGACGCTGTTTTGCCAATTCAATTTCGCCCAAATCTTCCCTTAGTTCTGGTAAAATGAAGTCTAAACCAGCTTTTTGGTAAATGTCTTCTTCACTACTAAAAAGATGGTCGCCCGTCAATTCCAAAACCTTATTGACGTGGTTTTGATTCCCTGTTAGCCTAAAGTAATCAAGGTAAAAGTTAGATTTCGGGACAACAAAGAGTTTTATGTTAAGCCCGCTTTCAGTTTGTGCAGCAAAGCAATTGGTAGCTGTTTCTGCAAAAGCAAGCTCGTAGGTGGTCAATTCGGTAGCAATAACTTCCGGATTTTCGGTGCCAATAATGAAAACTGCTTCCTCAACAATTTCACAAAGCCTCCTAAATTCACCCGCAATACCCAGTAAGGCATCATCTTCTACTTTGTTGAGCCACGTAGCTAAACTTTCCTGCAACTGTAAAACCAATGGTTGAGCTTTGGCATATAAAAATTTGCCATCAGCCGCCATCTTAAACTCAATGATTTTCTTGATTTCTTCCTGAGTTTTCAAGCCGAAACCTTTAGCTTCAATCAATCGGTTTTCGTTACACGCATAATAAAGTTCGCCTATACTTTCGATCTTTAGATCATTCCAAATGGTGGCTATTTTTTTAGGTCCAATTCCTTTAATAGTAAGCATCTCAACAATGCCGGGTGGCGTTTGCTCTAGCAAAGTTTCCAACTCCGCCACGCTTCCAGTTTCCAGCAGTTCAATTACTTTGGAAGCAATGCTTTTACCTACACCATCTATTTTATCAATTTCACTTGTGGGCTTACTTGCTAATGCAAAAGGAAGTTTATCTATTTTAAAAGCGGCGTTAGCAACAGATTTTACTTTAAACGGATTTTCGTTGTGAAGTTCCATTAATTGTGAAAGCAATCTTAACGTCCGGGCAATTGGTTTATTTTCCATGAAATAATTTCAGGTATCGGTATCAGGTATTAGTAATCAGGTGTAAGGTATTAGGGATTAGGTATTAGGAATTAGTTATGCAACAAGTACTGCAAAGCTAATTCCTAATTTATTTCAATATTTACGGGTTATTTGATTCGGATATCGTAATCCATACGAGCTTGAATTCCGGTGTTGCTTATTGCTTTTTTCATTTGTTGGTAAAGGATGTAGTTTTCACCAAACTCTTTTTTAGCATAGTAAGCACTTACATTGTCTTTAGCCGAGCTCAAAAATTCTTTCCAAGGATCAATTTTTTCTGGATATTCTACTACTTTATAATCGCTTAGTTTAGCTTTTTTAGCTGCTGATGCGATGGCATAATCGAAGCCGCCTAATTTATCGGCTAAACCATTTTTCACCGCTTCCTTACCAATCCAAACTCTTCCGCCGCCTAAGCTATCCACTTGAGCTTTGGTTTTCTTTCTTCCATCAGCTACTTTGCCAATAAAGGTATCGTAAGTTTTGTTAACGCCCTTTTGGATAATGGCTCTTTCAGCAGGAGTTAAAGGACGGTTAACACTCATGATATCAGCATATTCACCAGTTTTCACACCGTCAAAAGTAATACCCAATTTGTTGTTGAACATGTTTTGCAAGTTAGGAATGATGCCGAAAACACCAATCGACCCAGTAATGGTATTAGGTTGCACAAAAATGCTATCTGCGCCACAGCCAATGTAATATCCGCCTGAAGCAGCCACATCACCAAACGAAGCAATTACAGGTTTCACTTTTTTGCTCAAAATCATCTCTCTCCAAATCACGTCGGAAGCCAAAGCGCTACCACCGCCTGAATTTACACGCAAGACAATTGCTTTTACATCATCATCTAATCTGGCTTTTCTAATAGCACGCGAAATTCTTTCAGAGCCAATTTGTTCGTCAGAGCCTTCGCCACCCACAATGTCGCCGTTAGCGTAAATTACAGCAATCTTATCTTTAGCGCCACTCTCTCCTTGTACTGGAAGATTTTTGATATAGTCGTTAATACTTACGCTGTTAATTTCCTTCTTCTTATCCGTACCGGTGATATTCCTTAATTCATCTAAAATCTCATCTTTATATTTTAACCCGTCAACCATTTTATAGGCCAAGGCATCTTTAGGGAATTGAATTTTATATTGGTCGGCGATTTGATACAAACTATCTTTTTGCAGTTTGCGTGTTTCGGCAATGCCGGTTAAAAATGTATCGTATAAACTACTTACGTACGCCGTGACTTGCTCACGGTTATAATCGCTCATTTTGGTGTTGATAAATGGCTCAACAGCACTTTTATAATTGCCCACACGGATAATTTGCGCTTCGATCCCTAGTTTTTCCAAAGCACCTTTAAAGAACATCAGCTCCGAACTGAATCCTTTGAAAGTCAACTCACCTTCAGGGTTCAGATATATTTTGCTTGCTGCCGAAGCTAAGTAATAAGCTCCTTGAGAGTAAGTTTCACTATAAGCAATTACAGGTTTCTTACTTTTTCTAAAGTCTATGATGGCATTTCTCACTTCAAGCATGGTTGCCATACCAGCATTTGGAGCGCTTACATTGATATATACTGCCTGGATATTGTCGTCGTTCTGCGCTTTTTTTAATGCTCTAATTACGTCATTAAAGCCAATACTCTTGTCGTTTGAGCCACCAAAAAGTTGTCCAAAGGAACTTTCTGGTGTACGCTCCGTGATGGCTTGGTCGAGGTTAAGATATAGTACGGAGTTTTTCTTAATCACAGTGTCTTTTTCACTACCCACTGAGGCAATCATTCCGATGAAGATGACAAAGCCTATGATGCCAAGTACGATTGACGAAATTACAATGCCAACTACCGTGGCAAAAACATATTTGAAAAATTCTTTCATAAGTTTAAATAACCTTTAATTTGTAAAGATAAAAAATGCATTGTGATATCTTGTGTTTAAGCTGTCCTACTGTTAAATTATTTAAATGCAAACAACCAAGCGATATAAATGTTAGAGCAAAAAGAAGCTTACTTGTTACTAGGAACGAATTTGGGCGATAGAAGTGGCAATCTTCGTAAAGCTGTTGAGCTAATTGATTATGAAGTAGGAAAAGTATTTATCTGTTCAAGTGTTTATGAGACAGCGGCCTGGGGTAAAACAGACCAGCCCGGCTTTTTAAATCAAGCCTTAGGTGTAAAAAGTGCTTTAACTCCATTAACTATGTTGGAGGCGCTACTGCACATTGAGCAAAAAATGGGTAGGGTAAGACTAGAAAAGTGGGGGGAGCGTTTAATAGATATTGATTTGATTTTCTATGGGAAGGATACCATATTAAATGAACAACATCTTAAATTGCCCCATCCAGAGATGCATAAAAGAAGATTTGTATTGGAACCTTTAAATGAAATAGCCGGAGATTATATTCACCCTGTTTTTAAGGAGAAAGTTTCGAGCATTTTAAGTAACTTAAACGACGAATTAGCAGTCCAAAAAATTTAACCAAATATTACGATGATTGATCCAATTAAAAGCAAAGCAGATTTAGACCTAAGCTATTTGAAGGAAATGTCGGGAGATAGCGCAGAATTTATGATAGAAATGTTGGATACTTTGGTAGAACAAATTCCAATGTATTTAGATGATCTACAAAATGCGGTTGATGCTAAAGATTGGAAGGCAGCGTCGGAATTTGCACATAAGGTAAAGCCAACGTTTTATTACGTAGGTAGGGATGACCTGAGAGATTATATGCAATTGATAGAACGTAATGCTAAAGAAGGTGTCAACTTAGAAGGAATTCCAGCTTCGTTAGCCGAAGTAAAGGCAGAATTAAATATTGTATTAGGTCAGGTAGCTAAATCGCGTACAGAGCTGGAAAGTCAATTGTAGGTTGCTTACTTTCTAACCTGAGTCCGATTATGATTTAGGTTGATTTACCATAATATATAATATTTTCTAGCTAGCTAACCTTGATCCCGAATGTTCGGGATCAGGATCAGTTTTGAAAGCTATTTATCAATGAATTAATAATCGACTCAGGTTTCTAATAAGTCTTAATAATTGATAAGCTTTCAGCATTGAGCTATTGCTGTAGCTAAGTTGAAAGCTTATTTTTTCCTAAAATAGGCAAACGAAAGTCCGATATATAAAATAAGAATGATTGGCAGCGCCACAAACTGTTGCCAAGCAAATAAGGCAAGCGATAAAATCATAAATACAAATTTGATTTTATTTTCACTCCATTTCAGATTGCTAAACTTTAGAGAAAAGATTTTTATTTCACTTACAAGCAAATAGCTACTTACGGCAGTGATGGCTGCTAATACAATCCAATTTCCAATAATTTGCGGGTGGTAGTCTGCTACATAAGGTAATGATACGATAAATAGCGTATTCATAGGTGTATTTAAGCCGATAAAATCAACCGTTTGTCGAGTATCGGTATTAAATTTAGCTAACCTCAAGGCCGAGAAAAGTGTGATTACAAAACCAACATACGGCAGGTAGGCATTTGGCGCATCACTAGCTTTAAATAGATGAAACATGATAGCGCCAGGTAAAAAGCCGAAGCTCACTACATCTGCTAAAGAATCTAAATCCTTTCCAATGCCATTGTTAATTTTTAAGGCTCTTGCTGCCATCCCATCAAAAAAGTCAAATATGCCTGATAGGATAACGAAATATGCAGCAGATTTTAAGTCGCCATTGAAACAAAATACGATACCGATACAGCCCGAAAATAAATTGGCGCAGGTTAAAGCATTTGGGAGATTTAACATTGGTGTGTTAGTTATAGGTGTTACGTTATACGTTTTTGAGCCGTTCAAACTTACAACTTTAAAACGTATAACGTAAAACTTTTACTATCCGTTCATTCCTAAAAGGAACTCTTCGTTATCTTTTGTGCCTTTAATTTGAGCTTGGATCAATTCCATAGCCTCTTGACTGTTCATGTCTGCCAAGTGGTTACGTAAAATCCAGATACGTTGTAAGGTTTCTCTATCTAACAATAGGTCATCTCTACGTGTACTTGATGCTGTAATATCGATAGCAGGGAAAATACGTTTGTTAGCCAATTTACGATCTAACTGAAGCTCCATGTTACCAGTACCTTTAAATTCTTCGAAAATTACTTCGTCCATTTTAGAACCTGTCTCAGTTAAAGCAGTAGCTAATATGGTTAACGAGCCACCTTTTTCAATATTACGGGCAGCACCGAAGAAACGCTTAGGCTTGTGTAAAGCATTAGCATCAACACCACCTGATAAAATCTTGCCCGAAGCAGGTGCAGTAGTGTTGTAAGCTCTGGCTAAACGAGTGATGGAATCCAGTAAGATTACCACATCATGGCCACACTCAACCAATCGTTTAGATTTTTCAAGTACGATATTGGCGATTTTTACGTGTCTTTCGGCAGGTTCATCAAATGTAGATGAAATTACCTCAGCTCTTACGCTACGAGCCATATCCGTTACCTCTTCAGGACGCTCATCAATCAATAAAATGATCAAATAAACTTCTGGATGGTTTTTAGCAATTGCATTAGCAACCTCTTTTAACAAGTTGGTTTTACCTGTTTTAGGCTGTGCTACAATTAAGCCACGCTGACCTTTACCAATTGGAGTGAATAAATCCATGATTCGGGTAGAATGGTTACCACTTTCTACGAATAAATCCAATTTTTCAGTTGGGAAAAGTGGCGTTAAATAGTCGAAAGGAACACGGTCACGTACATCAGCTGGTACACGTCCATTGATGCTGATTACCTTAACCAATGGAAAATATTTTTCGCCTTCTTTTGGAGGACGAATACTGCCGTTTACCGTATCTCCCGTTTTTAAACCAAATAATTTGATTTGAGATTGCGAAACGTATATATCATCAGGTGACGATAAATAGTTATAGTCAGCAGACCTTAGAAAGCCATAACCATCGGGCATAATTTCCAAAACACCTTCGTTGGTGATGGTATTATCGAAATCCAAGTTAGAATAACTGGTTTCGTTTTGCTTTTGGTTGTTATTGCCGTTATTATTGTTATTGTTGTGGTTTTTCTGCTGACGATTATCGTCTCTTTGCGGTCTTTCGTCTTTAGAAGGTTTGTCCTCTTTAGCAGGGCGCTCTTCTTTAATTGGACGCTCTTTTGCAGTTTTTTCTTCTTTCAAAGGAGCTTCATCAATTACAATTACCTCGCCTTGTGGCGTGTTCACTTTGTCTTTTGGAATACGCTCCCTTTTCGATTTTTGATTTTTTAGTTTGTCGGCAATGCTCTCTTGTTTTGATAGATCTTGTCCGGTAACTAAAGCAATTGCTTCAAAATCAGGAGTAGGCAGTTCAATTTGTGGTTCGTCAAAAAGGGTAGGCTTTGCTGCCTTTTCCTTTTTTTCTTCCACAGCAGGTGCTGCTTCTTGATTGTTATCTTTTATAATACGTGTTCTTTTTCTGGCAGGTTTTTCTTGGGCGGCTGCTTCATTAGCAGTTTCTACGGCAACTGGAGTTGCTGTGGTAGTATCTTGTTTTTTCAGAATTTCTTCGATTAAGTCGTTTTTACGTAAATCGCCTGCATTTTCAACACCATTCGCTTTCGCTAACTCACGTAGTTCGGCGGTAAGCTTTTCAGTTAGTTCTGTTTTGCTAAACATTTATATTTTGTCGTGAATTTTATTTTTGGGTTTACCAAATAATACAACCAAAAAAGGGCTTAAAAGATTTAAGAAATTTTCTCGCTAGGATTTTTTCGGAAGGTATTCAGATAAACTTTCTGGGAATTATGGCACAAGTGTAGGAAAATGGAATCTAATCTGCAACATTTTTTTTCAAAAAGTTCATTTCTTTCTACTGTATCTTTATCATCATAAATTAAATAAGTAGCTAAAGATATTACACTTGCAAACGCTGTTTTGTTAATGCAAATAGCTAATGGTTGGCCTTAAACACTATTAATTGTGATAATGAGACTTCGTTTTTACTGATAAATTCAGTCACAAAATCAACTTTTATTCCCATCTTTGCAGCATTTTAAAATCCATTCGAAAATGAACAAGCAGCAGCTTTTTGAACAAATTCAACGTAAAAAATCCTTTTTATGCATCGGTCTTGATCCAGTTTTGGATAAGTTGCCTAAGCATTTATTGAAATATGAGGATCCGATACTTGAGTTTAATAAGCAACTGATTGATGCTACACATGATTTGTGCGTAGCTTACAAACCAAATACTGCATTTTACGAAACTAGAGGAGTAAAAGGTTGGGATACACTTGTGAAAACTTGGCAACATTTTCCAAAAGATGTTTTTACTATAGCAGATGCCAAAAGGGGTGATATTGGTAACACTTCTGCCATGTATGCTGAGGCTTTCTTTAACGAGCAAAGTTCGGGGATGAGTTTCGATTCGGTAACAGTGGCACCTTACATGGGCGAGGATTCGGTTTCGCCATTTTTGAATTATCCAGAAAAGTGGGTGATTTTATTAGCGTTAACCTCTAATGCTGGATTTAAGGATTTTCAAGTGAAGCAGAGCGAAGATCAGAAATTGTACGAGCAGGTAATCAGCACTTCATCTAAATGGACAGATAGCAACCAAATGATGTACGTAGTTGGGGCAACCAAGGCTGAGGAATTTAAAAATATCAGAACGCTAGCACCAGATCATTTTCTATTAGTGCCGGGTGTAGGTGCGCAAGGTGGAAGCTTAAGTGCAGTTTGCGAGTTCGGTTTGAATAAAGAATGTGGCTTATTGGTAAATGCTGCACGTAGTATCATTTATGCAAGCAATGGCGAAGATTTCGCTGAGAAAGCTCGAGAAGAAGCCTTATTATTACAACAAGAGATGGAGCAGATTTTGTTATCTGCTAATTTGATATGAGCGCAAAACGCGATGTGAAGTTGATAGTGGCATTATTTGCCATTGCTATTGTTTGGGGAACTACCTACTTGGGAATCCGTGTTGCAGTGCATACCATACCAGCCTGGTTTGTAGCTGGGTTGCGCCAGGTGGTAGCATCAATTATACTACTTTCAATTTTACTTTATCAGAAGCAATTCAAATGGATTGGCTGGAAAAGTCTGGGCCGACAAATTTTGGTGGCCAGCTTAATGATCATCGTTGCAAATGGTATGACCACCGTAGCCGAGGAAAGCATTCCAAGTGGTTTAACGTCGTTACTTACGGCACTTTCTCCCATCGTTGTTTTTTTGGGAAGTTTGATATTTGGTTTGCAAAAACCTAGCTTAAAGGGATTTATTGGCGTAGTAATAGGTTTTAGTGGGGTAGCTTTTATTTTTAGAGATGGTATAGGCGATATATTGGATCCAAATTATAAAACAGGAATAACTTATTTAGCAATGGCTATTTTAGGTTGGGCTGCAGGAACTATTTACACCAAAAAATATACGCACAAAAGCAATCACATCTTTTTGGATTTGTTCTATCAATTTGCCTTTGCTGCAGTTGCACAGCTCATTATAGCAAATATCGTTTCTCCTAATACGTCCTTTAGCGATTGGTCGTTGCAGAGTTTAGGCGCAGTAGTATATTTAGGTGTCTTTGGATCGGTGGTAGGATTTTTCTGCTACAATTATGCGCTAAAAAAAGTGAGCGCTACTGAGGTTTCTATTTTATCTTACTTCAATACCATTATCGCCATATTTTTAGGGTGGTTGGTACTTAATGAAACAGTTACCTACGATTTACTAATCGCTACTGTTCTTATCATTTTGGGTGTTTTCATTACCAATTATAAAAAGAAGGAAATAAAATAGATACTCCTTTAAGTTTTCAAAAGCTAATTTAACGAGATTAATCGCTAATTTCAAGTATGCGGTTTCCGGAGGAGTTTTTACATTTTGTATGGCAATTTAGGCTCTACGATCAACAGCAGTGCCAAACTACTGATGGGAAGTCTTTGCAAATACTGCATTGTGGTTTCCTTAATAAAAATGCTGGTCCTGATTTTTCAACTGCTAAAGTGATAATTGACAGTACCACTTGGGCTGGACAAGTAGAAATTCATCTTAAGTCTTCGGATTGGCATGTTCATCAGCATCAGCATGATATGGCTTACGATAATGTTATTTTGCATGTGGTTTGGGAACATGACACTGAAATTAAGAGATCGGACGGAACCGTTTTGCCTACGTTTGAGTTAAAAGATAAAATTGCTCCATCGCTGTTTGATAACTATCAAAATTTGATCACTTCTGTCAACAGCTTCCCCTGCGAAAATCAAATTGGTACGATAGATAGTTTCGTAATCGGCAATTTTCTGTCGAGAGTTTTAGTAGAGCGACTGGAAGAAAAATGTGCTGAGGTTTTCGAGAGATTAGCGCAATTAAACGGTAACTGGGACGAAACATTTTATCACTTTATGGCCAAAAATTTTGGTTTTAAGGTGAATGCCTTGCCTATGCAGGTGTTGGCGCAAAGCTTGCCGCAAAACTTATTTGCTAAGCACAAAGATCAATCATTACAAATTGAAGCTTTGATATTTGGACAAGCTGGTTTTTTAGGCCAACGCTTCGAAGAGGAGTATCCTAATTTGCTAAAAACTGAATATACTTTTTTAAGTAAGAAATATGGTTTAAATCCTATTGATGTTTCACTTTGGAAATTTTTGAGGATGCGGCCGCAGAATTTTCCAACGTTAAGATTAGCGCAGTTTGCTGCACTAATTGTGAAATCTAACCACCTGTTTTCCAAAGTGCTCGAAGTTAAAAATGTAAATGACCTACACTTGCTTTTTGAATCATTGCCTGTCCATCCATTTTGGCAAAGCCATTACCATTTTAATAAACTGGCGGATAAGGTAACTACGCAGTTAGGGAAGTCCTCTATCGATAACCTCTTAATCAATACTGTTGCCTTATTTCTGTTCGCTTATGGGAAATACACGGGGCAGGCTAACTTCCAAACCAGGGCTTTTTATTTGTTAGAAAGCATTCAGTCTGAGCAAAACAATGTGATTTCAAGTTACTTTGATGCAGGTGTAACGGCGCAAAATGCCTTTCAAACACAAGCTTTACTGCAATTACGTAAAAAATATTGCGATACAAAAAGATGTTTACATTGTGGAATTGGCTTAAAGCTTTTAAAAAAAAGTGGTCTAAATTCTTAACATAGATCAATAGAAATAGGTTTCTCAGTCTTTAATTTTGCATCGTAAATTGATAAGTAAATTAACCTTTAATCAAAAAAATAAAAATGAGAAAACTACTTTTTGCGCTACCTGCGCTATTTCTATTGGCTTCTTGCGGAGGATCATCGAGCAATACGGCAACAACCAGCGAGCAAACTGCTGCTGAACAAAAAGGTGAAACGTATACTATTGATACTGCAACCACTGTTGTTGATTGGAAAGGTACTCACAAGGGAGGCTTAGCACCGCGTTGGGGTAAAATTAAGGTTACTTCTGGAACTCTCTCTGTTGATAAAGATTCAGTAAATGGTGGTGAGTTTGTGGTAAATATGGGTTCTCTTCAGGTTGATCCCGCATCGGTAACGGAAGAGGGTAAGAAAGCTGCTGATCTTGAAGGTCATTTGAAAAGCGCAGACTTTTTTGACGTAGAGAAAGCACCAACTGCCAAATTCGTAATCACTAAAGTAGCACCTTATGTTGCTACAGCAGAGGCAAGTTTAATTGCTGATCCAAATTACTTAATTAGTGGAAATTTGACGCTTAAGGATAAAACGTTAAACGTTACTTTCCCTGCCAAAGTTCAAGTTACTCCAACATCGGTAACTGCTTCGGCTAAGTTTGTAATTGACAGAAGCGCTTGGGGAATTAATTATAAAACAGAAGGTAGTCCTGAAAACTGGATGATTTCAAAAGATGTTGAAATTGGCTTAACGCTAAATGCGAAGAAATAGGTGCTGAATTTATTGTGAGTCCAGATTAGGTACTTTTGAAATTCTATAAAAATTTCAATTAAGCGTATTTTTTTGGCTCGCCGCCGCTGGGCTCTTACTTTTTGACCGCAAAAAGTAACAAAAACTCTCGGTTGCTTATTTTTCTTTCAAAGAAAGTGTTTTGGCTTATTATTGCGTGCCGAAAAATAAGAGACCGAAAATTAGCTGAACGTAGGTTTGAAGCGCTATCGCTAGCAAATAGCATAATTCTCTTATCCCCAACTCACGTTATTTAATAATCTTTGCAGCTCGACATATCATGTCGGGCTGTTTGTTTTTATAAGCTATTGATTTACCTATAGAAAACAAAGGTATTGCTCATAAATTATACGATTAAAGACTTTTGTCTGCAACATTATCTTCGGCTGTTTTCTACTAACAAGCGATAGATTCATATTTCATGTTAGCTTGACTAAGCGTTATATTGACATCGCATTGCTGCAATTTTTAAAAAACTTAATAATTCTTGGTTTAAAAGTTAATTTTGTAAATTAGGATATAAAATCAAGTCGAATATGTTTCAGCGTATAGTTACTTTTTTCGAGCAGCGTAGTTTTGGGGTATCGGCTTATTTGGCCAACAAACTTGATATGAGTACTGCAAAAGTGAGGTTGTTCTTTATTTATTCCTCATTTTTGGCTGTAGGTTTTCCTATCCTTTTTTATGTTTTGGCTGCGGTTTTTTTAGATATCAGGACTTACATGAAGCGGGTAAGGTCTAAAGTTTGGGAATAGACTAAATTACGATTTTAGATTTACGAGTTACGATTTGCTGTATTTAAATTTTAAAGTCTAGTTCTGGTTTTTTACTTTATACCTTTGCCGTTTAACTTTCTTAGTCGTCGTCTCTTAATATTTCTGCAATTTCGTGAAATCCTTTTTCTGCGGCTAAATCGGCAGGTAGTTTTCCACCTTCCATACGCAAACTTACTTCTGCACCGTGTTCCAGCAATAAAATAATGAGCTCGATATTACCCAATTGTGCGGCACTGTGTAAAGGAGCCACCCCTGATTTCTGGCAAACGTTAGGATAAGCGCCAGCATCTAATAAAACCTTCGTGACATTAAAATTATTGGCAGCCACGGCAGAATGGATAGGGAAAACGTTGAAGCCGTTTTTGCTTGGCAGGTTTACATCAGCGCCTTTAAGAACCAAAAAACGAGCAATTTCTTCGTGGCCAAAATAACAGGCCAAACCTAGCGGTGTAAATCCATCTACTGAATATTCATTAACAGCACGTGGATTTTTGAAAACCAATAGTGTGACATCATCAAATTTTCCTATTGCACATGCGTCGAAGATGTTGAGCTCGGGCATAAATTCGGCAATGGCATTGGCAATGTCCATTTTTTTATAATAGCAAGCCAAGAGCATTGGCGAAATCTGGTGCGAAGTAACTTGTGAAGCTAACTGCGGTTTCTGACTCAACAGCGCCACAATTTCCTCTAGCTGATTGTTTTCTATATAGGTTTCAAGTTGCGTAATGTCCATTTTTAAAATTTAGTTTCGCCGACAGGTTAAAATAACGAAATTTAATTAATATTAGAAAAGCGCAAATTAATTAGTTTTTAAAAGCATTTGTGAGTACTGATATAAATAAAAAATCCTACCCAGTAATGCTGCGCAGGATTAACTAAAATAAAAAACCTATATAAAATAATTGTTTCTGCAGGTTAAGACTTGGCAGGAGGCCAAAGGTTTAAAACTCGATAGCTACAGACTAAGATGATTTCCAACCTGAGTTCGATTGTTATTTATTTGATTGGCCACATTATACCATATTTTCTAGCTAACTAACCTTGATCCTGAATGTTCGGATTAGTATAAGGTTTGAAAGCTAATTACCAGTGAATTAATAATCAAATTCGGGTTTCTAATAAAATAAATTCGATTTTTTTAAGGATAAGTTTTAGAAGTTTGCTGCGTTATAAGCAGGTTAGGGCAAAGCTTGCAGTTTAAACATCAAACATCACTAAATTTAAACAGTTTATTTATATTTGTTCATTAATATTAAACGATACGATGTCGGTACGGGGAAATTCATTTAAATCCAATTCTTTCAAACAAAATGCTGAGCAAGGTAAAGGTGGGCAGAAATCTAGTGTTAGGGAACCCCGGGTAAAAGCCGAGTATCTTCCAACATTTAATCTTCAGGATGGCAGATTGGTAAAAATCATAGGATTGTTTTTTGTCATTTTGTCCATTTACTTTTTGGTAGCATTTACTTCTTATTTATTTACTTGGCAGGAAGATCAAAGCTATGTGATTGATGCGAATGGAGGCTGGGGTAACTTATTTAAAAGTGTAGATGAATTAAAGCAGAGCGGTGTAGAAGATCCAATCGTTCAAAACTGGTTAGGTAAAATAGGAGCTTTATTATCACATCAGTTCATCTACGAATGGTTTGGCGTAGCGTCTTTCCTTTTCGTATTTGTGTTTTTCGTGATTGGTTATCGGATGCTTTTCAAAGTGAAAATTTTCGCTGTTGAAAAAGTGTTGGCTTATAGCTTTTTCTTTCTGTTATTCATTTCTTTAGCTTTTGGTTTTGGCCATTCATTTTTTGCTAAAACGCCACATTTTTTAGAAGGTGAATTTGGTTATTGGAGCAATAAACTATTAGAAGTACAAATAGGAAGAACCGGAGTAGGCGGTTTATTGGTGTTCTTAGGACTTTCGGTGTTAATCATTGCCTACAATATCGATTTTAAATTGCCAGAAAAACAGCCTGCACCAAACCCTCGAAGAATTGTAGAACCGGAAGTTCCGGAAAATATAGCACTTGAGGAGGAAAGCAAATCTGAGCCGGTGGAGTTCAGCTTAAATGATCGATATAAAAATCAGCAAAAGCAGGAACAAAATATTGTACTTACGCCGAGTCGGTTTGAGCAAAAAGAGGAAGAGCAAGACGATGATCGTTCGGGTTTACCCTTAGCAACGAATGTATTGCTATCGCCAACTGTTTCAGCTGCGGCGGCTGTTCCCTTGGTTGCATCAGTTTCAGAGAACGCTGCATCGGCTATGCCTGCAATGGAAATTACGCCCACGCCAAAGGAAGAAGTTCAAATAGAGGAACCCGCTTTTACGATCGAGAAAACGGAGGAAGACGTTAAATCTGAGGATTTAGTGGAGCAATTTGGTAATTACGACCCCACCTTGGACTTGTCGAATTACAAATATCCTCACTTAGATTTAATGGAAAATTACGGCTCTAACAAAATTGCGGTAAACGCAGAAGAGTTGGAAGCCAATAAGAATAAAATTGTAGAAACGTTAAATCACTACAATATTGAGATTGACAAAATTAAAGCAACCATTGGTCCAACGGTAACGCTTTATGAAATTATTCCGGCTCCGGGTGTTCGTATTTCGAAAATTAAAAACTTGGAAGATGATATTGCCTTGAGCTTGGCGGCTTTAGGCATCCGTATTATTGCTCCAATGCCTGGTAAGGGCACAATTGGAATTGAAGTGCCCAACTCTCATCCTGAAATGGTGGCGATGAGAAGTGTGTTGGCAACGGAAAAATTTCAGCAGACGAACATGGATTTGCCTATCGCTTTAGGTAAAACAATTAGTAATGAGGTTTATATTGCCGATTTAGCTAAGATGCCCCATTTGTTGGTTGCCGGTGCTACTGGACAAGGTAAGTCGGTGGGTATCAACTCAATTTTGGTATCACTGCTATACAAGAAGCATCCTTCTCAATTGAAATTGGTTTTAGTTGATCCGAAAAAGGTGGAGTTAACTTTGTTCAATAAAATTGAACGCCACTTTTTAGCTAAATTACCTGGCGGAGATGATGCCATTATCACTGATACTAAAAAGGTAATCAACACCCTCAACTCGCTTTGTATTGAGATGGATCAACGATATGATTTGCTGAAGGATGCGATGGTGAGAAACCTTAAAGAGTACAACGAGAAGTTCATTAAGCGCAAATTAAACCCAAATAACGGGCACCGCTTTTTACCTTACATTGTTTTAGTAGTAGATGAGTTTGCCGATTTAATTATGACGGCCGGTAAAGAAGTGGAAACACCAATTGCTCGTTTGGCGCAGTTAGCTCGTGCTATTGGAATCCATTTGGTTTTGGCTACGCAACGCCCATCGGTAAACGTAATTACGGGTACCATTAAGGCTAACTTTCCTGCCAGATTGGCGTTTAGGGTACTGTCAAAAATAGATTCTCGTACCATTTTGGATAGTGGAGGTGCTGACCAACTGATTGGTAGAGGTGATATGCTGTTAGCAACTGGAAGTGACTTGATTAGACTACAATGTGCTTTCGTAGATACACCAGAGGTTGACCGGATTTCAGATTTTATTGGTAATCAACGTGGTTATTCAGAAGCATATCAATTGCCAGAATATATTGACGAAAATGGAGAAGGTTCATCCACTAAAGATTTTGACCCGAATGACAGAGATCCGCTTTTTGAAGAAGCAGCGCAATTAATAGTGTCTCATCAACAAGGATCAACCTCTTTAATTCAACGTAAAATGAAGTTGGGTTACAATAGGGCAGGGCGTATTATTGACCAATTGGAAGGCGCAGGGATTGTTGGACCGTTCGAAGGAAGTAAGGCTCGAGAAGTTTTAATTCCTGATATGTACGCTTTGGAACAATTCTTGAACAACCTGAATCAAAAATAATTGAAATTAGAAGTTTAGATAAGATGAAAAAAGTAGTTGTAGCATTATTGACCTTGGGTTTATTTAGCACTGTGGTTAACGCACAAACAGATCCTAAGGCGAAAGCTATTTTAGCTGAAGTTAGTAAGAAATACCGTTCATATGATGTAGTTAAAACTGATTTTACCTTTACCTTAGATAACAAACAGGCTAAAGTAAAAGAAACACAACAAGGTACATTATACGTAAAAGCAAATGCTAATAAGTACAAGGTAGCCATGACTAACCAAGAATTAATTAGCGATGGAAAAGTACAGTGGACTTACCTTAAACAAGACAAAGAAGTACAGGTTTCTAATGTAGATCCTAGCGGTGAAGCTTTAAATCCAGCCAAAATTTTTACTATCTACGAAAAAGGATTTAAGTACATCTACACAGGAGAGCAAAAGGTAGGTAACAAGGTTTATCAAATGATTGATTTATCGCCTACGGACATTAAAAAGAATGTATTTAAGGTGCGTTTAAGCATTGATAAAGCTGCAAAACAAATTGCAAACATTGTAATTTTCGAAAAAAACGGAAATACTTACACTTACAATGTAAAAACGTTTTCACCAAATGTGAAGGTTCCTGAAGCTACGTTTGCCTTTGATGCGAAGAAATATCCTGGAGTGGAAGTAGTTGATTTAAGATAATAGCAGATAAAATTATAGTAAAAGAGGGTTTAAGTTTTAGCTTAAGCCCTTTTTTATTAGATTTGAAAATCACATAATTGCTATTGGTTTGAAGTTAACTTTTTTAGGTACGGGTACATCACAAGGCATACCAGTTATTGGTTGTGGTTGTGCGGTATGCAAATCTGTCGACAAAAAAGATAAACGTTTGAGGGTTTCTGTTTGGGTACAAACGGACGATAAAAGCATTGTTATAGACAGCGGCCCCGATTTCCGTTACCAAATGTTACGAGCTGGAGTTACAGACTTAGATGCAATACTCTACACCCACGAACATAAAGATCATGTAGCGGGTTTGGATGATATTAGGCCTTTTAACTACATCTTAAAAAAGCGCATTGATATTTTTGCTACCGAACGGGTTCAAGAAGCGTTAAAGCGGGAATTTCAGTATATCTTTTCGGATGTGAAGTATCATGGCTTGCCTCAAATTGATGTGCATACCGTTAATGATGAACGTTCTTTCCATGTTGGTGAAACTAAAATTGTTCCGTTTGAAGTAATGCATTACAAGTTACCTATTTTGGGATATCGGATTGGTGATTTTACCTATATTACTGATGCTAAAACCATAAGTGAGGCTTCATTTGAAAAGATTAAAGGAACAAAGGTTTTAGTGCTCAATGCGTTGCAGAAGGAGAGCCACATTTCACACTTCACCCTATCAGAAGCAATAGCATTTGCGCAAAAAGTAGGTGCCGAACGTACTTTTTTAACTCATATTAGCCACAACTTGGGGCTACACGAAGAAGTTAGTAAGGAATTGCCCGCTAACATTCAACTTGCTTACGACGGACTTAATATCAATTTGTAGTTAAGCCTGTTCAGTTAAATTGAGCACCATCCAAAGTGTGCAGGCATAGTGCCCAGAACATCCCATCGGGTGATCCAGTTTTTTAAAGCCAGCTTTTTCATACATGCCTACTGCGGTAGAAAGCTCAGGAAAAGATTCTAAGTACACGCTTGTATAGCCCATCGTTTTAGCCGATTCAATACTTTTTTCCATCAGTAATTTGCCTAAACCTTTGCCTCTTGCTTTGGAGGAAAGATAGAATTTAACCAGCTCAACACATCCTTTCAGTAAGCCTTCAGTTGGATAAATGCCACAACCACCTAATAGTTCACCATCCTCTTCTGCTAACCAATAAATTGCACCTTCAACGTCAAAGAGCTCATAAAGCGCATCAGTTGTAGGATCAGTGTAAACGGTTCCCGGTTTATCGATTTTAAATTCTCTAAATACTTCGCGAATCAATTCTGCAATTACAGGATTGTCAGCCTTCGTCAAATTTCTAATCGTGATAGCCATAAACAGTAGGTTTTAGGTTGGAAGTTTAAAAAATAAAGCCTCGGCATTACCGAAGCTTTAAGGTTAATGTGCCCAGAAGCAGATTCGAACTGCCACGCCGTTGCCAGCGCCACCCCCTCAAGATGGTGCGTCTACCAATTTCGCCACCTGGGCATCTTGATGCTGCAAATATATCATTTGCATTGAAAAAAATACGGATTTGTTGAATTGTTTTTAATGCTGAGCTAGCGCTAATGTCATAAAATGAAATGTAT
Source organism: Pedobacter sp. (assembly GCF_965249885.1). Lineage (GTDB taxonomy): Bacteria > Bacteroidota > Bacteroidia > Sphingobacteriales > Sphingobacteriaceae > Pedobacter. The sequence continues at coordinate 3,374,973 of NZ_OZ252254.1, forward strand.
TTTGATTTTTAAATATATCATCGTAATATTACGATATATTATTTGAATTGGGAACGACTAAAACAGAAATATTTAACGAACAGCAAAACAGGCTAGCCAGTGTGCTGAAGGCTTTGGCACATCCAGCTAGGATAGCCATTTTGCAGTATATCGTGAAACAAAATTCTTGCATTTGTGGTGATTTAGTTGAGGAGTTAGGCTTGGCTCAAGCCACCATATCACAGCATTTGAAAGAACTTAAAAATATCGGAATCATTAAAGGCAATATTGAAGGTACAAGTATTTGTTACTGCATTGACAACCAAAAATGGAACCAAATTAAATTTGAATTGGATTTGTTTTTAAAGGAGGTTGAAATTCCTAGCAATTGTTGCTAAAATTTTTTGGATTAATTCATCGTAATATTACAATTAAAAAAATCGATATGAGATTATCAGCTATCAAAGAAATTTTGCCACGTTTAAATGAAGTGGTTTTTGAATTAGAAGACGGAACTTTAGTGCCACATCATTTTCACGTTACTGAGGTAGGGCAAATCACTAAAAACTTTATTGATTGCGGCGGTGTAATTAGAAGTGAGAAGGTGGTTAACTTCCAACTTTGGAATGCCGACGACTACGATCACAGGTTAAAGCCGGTGAAGTTATTAAATATCATTCAGCTATCAGAAGAAAAACTGGGGATAGAAGATGCCGAAATTGAAGTAGAGTACCAATCTACCACTATTGGGAAATATGATTTAGCATTTGATGGAACAAAGTTCATCCTTCAAAACAAAACTACGGCCTGCCTAGCTCAAGATGCTTGTGGTATTCCAGCTGAAAAGCCAAAGGTAAATTTAAGTAATTTGGTTGCTAAGCCAGCTAATAGCTGTACTCCAGGTGGCGGCTGTTGCTAATCAATTAACATGTATCAGGAAATTATCAATACTTTAAATGGCGTTGCGCTTCAACAATTAAGTGCGGAGCGCAAATCTGTTTTACAACCTTTAATTGATTTTGTACAGGGAAAAGTCAATACTGGCGAATCAGTAAATCTTAATTTTATCTGTACGCATAATTCAAGGCGTAGTCATTTGAGTCAGGTTTGGGCACAAGTAGCTGCTCATCATTTCAATATGTTTCAGGTCAGTTGCTATTCGGGAGGTACAGAGGAAACGGCGTTGTTCCCTGTTGTAGCAAGTACATTGCAGCAACAAGGCTTTGAGGTCTACAAATTGGCGGGAGCTGGCAATCCCATTTATGCTATTAAATATGCAGCGGACCGAGTTCCAATAATTGGCTTTTCCAAACGATTTGATCATCCGTTCAATCCCTCATCAAACTACGCTGCTGTAATGACCTGCTCTCAGGCTGATGAGGGTTGTCCCTATATCGCGGGAGCAGAAAAAAGAATTGCCGTTACATTTGAAGATCCGAAATTGGCCGATCATACCCCTCAACAAGCAGAGGTGTATACAGCCAGAAGTTTGCAGATAGCTGCGGAAATGTACTACGTTTTTTCCACGGTTGCCAAAGCAAACTAACTGTGTGCGATTGGTAAAGAAAAGCTGAAAGTGCTACCAACACCTAGCTCACTTTGTACTTCAATCTTTCCGCCTTGCGCTTCAATAAAATCTTTGGAAATGCTTAGTCCTAGTCCAGAACCAGATTTGTGCTGCCCATCTGTTGGTACCTGAAAGTAGCGTTTAAACAAATCATTTTGATACTGATCTTCAATTCCCTTTCCGTAATCCGTTACACTAAAGTACAGCATCATATTATTTATGGTGATATTGATGTCTATTTTTGATTGGTTAGCACTATACCTGATGGCATTGCTCAACAAATTCACCAAAACCCAAGCAGTTTTTTCCTGGTCTGCAACGAGAGGAGGGATTACCGCCGGTTTGTTAATTCGAAGTTCAATTTGTTTTTCCTGCAATTGTACACTTACGGCATTGGTAGCATAGTCCAATATCTCCGTGGCGTTGCTTTGCTGTACGTTTAGCTTAATATTTCCTGTTTCTACCTGTGCCAAATCCAAAAGCTCTCCAGTAATTTTCAATAGCCTATTTGCATCATCCTGAATGTGTGCAATCATGTGTTTTTGCTCTGTATTGAGATCCCCAATCCTGTTATCTTCCAATAGTTTTAAACTCATTTTTATGGATGAAATTGGCGTTTTCAATTCATGGGAAATGGTAGCCATAAAGTTTGTTTTTGCTTGGTCAAGCTCCTTGAAATCGGTAACGTTTTTTAAGATAAAAACCTTTCCCGCAGTTTTCTTAGTAAAGCTGATGGTATTTTCATCATCAGGTATTTCAGGTATTTCAATATCATTAGAAGTTACACTGAAATAATTTGGTTTTTGTTGAAGTACGATTTCCAGCAAATCAGCATCTTCTTTTTTAACAATGGTTTGGAGCAAGCTATTTTTTGAACTTAAATCTTCGATGTTTTTGCCCAAAACCGCTTCAGGTTTTAAGTGGAGCAGCTCAGCTGCTAAATCGTTAATGAAAATTAAACTGCCTTTGTCGTCAAGTCCGAAAACGGCATCTTGCATTTGCTGGATGATTGTTTCTATCCGCTGTTTTTCCGATTTCAGTTCGGCCACATTACTGTTTTCCCATTGGTCTAGCTTTTTCGCCATGTCATTAAATGCATTTGCCAACGTCGAAAATTCTTCTGTTCCTTTAAAATGAAGTCTTTGCTTGTAGTTCTTTTTGCCAATTTCTTTGATCCCATCTAACAATAGCGCCAGTGGGTTAGCAATAAAACCTGGAAAGCTCAGGATGAAAGTAAAAAGGATAAGGAAAAAGATGAAAGCAGCCAACCCCAAATACAATGTAGCTTGTGCCACGGTTTGTTCAGAGCGCTGACTTTTACTGACTATCGCTTGCATATTCAAATCTTCAATCCGATAAATAGCTGATTTGATTGCTGATAGCTCCTTAATTTGTTTCGTGGCAGTAAAGCGTTGGTAAGCACTAGCAAGTTCTTTAACTGCTACTGCTTCGCCCTTTTCAGTAATGTTCTGCTCCTCTTGCACCAGTAATTTTTCAAATGCTTTTTGTGATGCAGTGCCAGTCAAACTGTCCTTATCCATCAATAAACGCATTGCTTTGGTATATTGTAGCGAGTGGTTATTGTCCTTTAAAATTAAAGCTGTGCTTTCAGCAATGCGATTAATTTGAAATAAGGAAATGGCGCCAAATGCAATGAGCATCAAGAATAAGAAACCGATGCCTAATCTGAGTTTTGTTTTTAGCTTCATGGCTTTTAATTAAGATAAAATTACCAAATCGATACCTCGGTTGGCGATGTTTTTTAATAATTTATTGATAAACTGATGTCCAATCAATATTTTTAACCAATGGAGATGCGGTTGGCCGATACATAAAGTGGTGATCTTCCTTTCGTCCACCAGCGTTAAAATGGCTGCGGCAATATCGTTATGCTTTATCTTCATCACCTCGGCACCTAGTTCTGTAGCCAGCTTGAAGTTGTTAATCAAATGTCTTTGTTTATCGAGCCTAATTTTATTGGCATGCTCATTTTCTGTTTGTACGTACAGCACAATCCATGTGGAGCGATAGTAATTAGCTAGTCTTGAAGTTTTCCTTATGATCATTTGTGCCGTTTGATGATTGGAAGAAATACATGCTAAAAATAGCTCCTGCTTCACATTACTGAGCTTATTTTGATTGATTTTATGGTCGAGGTAATTGGCTACTGTAGTTAATGCCTGTTCGCGAAGCCGGATGATGATTTCCTTTTTAAAGAAGTTTTCTAACGCTTGCGGAATTTTATCGGCATGGTAAATTTTTCCTGCTTTTAACCTGTCAATTAATTCGTCAACACTTAAATCGATGTTTACAATTTCATCGGCTATGGTAAACAGTTGATCGGGTATTTTTTCGCCAATGCTTACTCCGCTAATTTGCTGCATAATGCTGTTTAAGCTTTCCAGGTGCTGGATGTTTACCGCCGTAATTACCGAAATGCCAGCATCCAGTAAATCTACCACATCTTGCCAACGTTTTTCGTTTTTGCTACCTGGCACGTTGGTGTGCGCCAGTTCATCTACCACCACTACTTCTGGGTGCCTAATTAACACAGCGTTAAGGTCAAGCTCGTCTAGCGCCTTGCCTTTATGGAAAAGTTTCTTCCGTGGGATGAAGGGGAGATTTGCAGTGAGTGCTACGGTTTCTGCTCGGTTATGGGTTTCTACGTATGCAATTTGTACATCAATATGATGTTGCAGCAAGCTATGTGCCTCCTGCAACATTCTATAGGTTTTTCCTACACCGGCGCTCATGCCTAGGTATATTTTTAGATGTCCACGTTTGGATTTTTGTAGTAATTCTAAAAATTGATTGCCGGATGTAGCTGCCATATTAAAAAGATAAAGCCAAACTTGCAGTGATACTGCTATTGTAATTCACCGTGGCGTTGTTGAGAATAAATTGATCATCACCTTGATAGACCTTGCCTTCAAGCCTAAATAAAGCTTGTTTGAAAGGACTGTAGTCAATATTAAGCGAGTAGCCGTTTACTTCGAAATTTGGATTGACAGCATTTACAATCATTGCTTGATTGTCCTTGTAATATTCGTACCTGCCAGCAACTGCCCATTGATCGTTAAATGTATATCTAGCAATTACAACCGGCGACAAGATTTCTTTTTTATCGGAACTGCCTTTAGCTACTTGTTGCGTTCCGTAGTCGAAACCAGCTGTTAAACCAAAACTGCTTGAAAGTTGCGCAATAGCATAAAAGTTATGATAAAACCTTCGCACCCTAACGGCATTTTCACCTTCGTAACCTAAATAATTGCTGTAGTTCAAAGTGATGTTCTCAGCGGGCTTCCAATTCAGCTGTAAACCACCAGCAGGTTTGGTATTGCCATCCAAACGCTTAATTCGCTGCCATCCATTTAAATAAAGTAAGGTAGCGCTAAAAGTTTGATCATCATTAGCATAACTCAGTTTAGCACCAGCTTCATAATAAGGTGTGTTTTCTGATGAGATATTCCGAGTTAATACCCAACAGTCTTTCGAAATGGCACTTTCAAATCCAATATGCGAGCTAAACACACCAGCATCTAGCCAAATATTAGATGATTTAGATAGTTTCACGCCTGCATTAGCTTCGAAGGCATTTTTCATCACATCTGGTTCGGCGGCGTAGTTGGCTGTCATGTAAGTGCCCAGCGCTATGGCTAAATTGGCTCTAAGCCTATCTGTTTGATACATGCCTTTTATAAAAGCTAGGTTGACATTTAACTCGTTGCTGCGGTTGTGGCTGTAAATGAAATTTGGACGAGTATTAGTTGAAGGCTGATTGAAATCATAGTTGTAGTAAGTTTCAATGTAGCCCGATATTTTAATAGGATTATTTTCTTGAGCGGAAGCGTACTGTATCAGTAAGATGCTTGCAATAACGAAAAGAAGTTTTTTCATGATTTTTTTTGGTTTGATATAAGATGTAATCATCGATTTTTTAGAATGAATGGCTGTTATTTGCGAGTTTGATCCAAAGCAACATTTAATTCCAGTACATTAATTTTTGATGGGCCGAATAATCCAAATAGAGGTTTTTCGGTATGAATATCTATCAGTTTAATGATTTTTGAGAGTGGTGCTTGGCGGGAAATAGCCACTCTTTTAGCCTGAATTTTAGCCGCTTCTATTGATATGTTTGGATCCAGTCCGCTTCCTGAAGCTGTTACCAAATCCGCTGGAATTTCATTTTTTTTTAAGCCGGGGTGATACTTCAATAAAGTGTCGATTCGGTTTTTTACTTCTTGAAGGTAAGCGGGATTTGTTGGCCCTTTATTGGAACCAGCTGAGCCCGCTGCGTTGTAATTTACTGCCGAGGGGCGTCCCCAAAAATATTGAGGTTGACTGAAAGCCTGTCCGACCAAGCGGTATCCAACTACCTTGCCATTAAGCTTTACTTTTTCGCCGCCACCTTTTCCAGCGCTCAATTTTGCAGCAAAGCTGATGAACAAAGGATAAATCACACATAAAATGATGGTGAATATGATAGTCAGTTTGATAGATGGAAGAATATATTTTTTCATTTTTTTTAAAAGATTAAATTCGAGGATTAGATGAAGAACCCGATGCATAAATCGATGATTTTTATGCCGATAAATGGCGCAACAACGCCACCTATGCCGTAGATAAACAAGTTTCTGCGAAGCAAAGCACTAGCGCCTATTGGTTTGTACGCTACGCCTTTTAGTGCCAGTGGAATAAGCAATGGAATGATGATGGCGTTAAAAATCACTGCGGATAAAATGGCGCTTTCTGGACTTTGCAACTGCATGACGTTTAAACCCTGCAACGCAGGAATGGCAGCAATAAAAAGCGCAGGTACAATGGCAAAATATTTAGCCACATCGTTAGCGATAGAAAAGGTAGTGAGCGTACCTCTAGTAATTAAAAGTTGCTTTCCTATTTCTACAATTTCGATCAGCTTGGTTGGGTCATTATCTAAATCTACCATGTTACCAGCTTCTTTTGCCGCTTGTGTGCCGCTATTCATGGCTACGCCTACATCTGCCTGTGCTAAAGCTGGCGCATCGTTAGTGCCGTCGCCCATCATGGCCACTAACTTTCCTTGTTCCTGTTCGGCTTTGATGTAATTCATTTTATCCTCTGGCTTGGCTTCCGCAATAAAATCATCTACTCCAGCTTTCTCCGCAATGTATTTAGCAGTTAATGGATTATCACCAGTTACCATCACTGTTTTTACGCCCATTTTCCTAAGTCGTTCAAAGCGTTCGCTAATACCCGGCTTAATGATATCTTGTAATTCAATTACGCCAACAGGCTGATGATTTTTATTGACTACCAATGGTGTTCCACCGTTTTCAGCAATGGATTTTACCTGAGTAATTAAGCCTGAAGGTATTTCGAATCCATTTTTTTGTGCAAATAACTTCATCGCATCAAAGGAACCTTTTCTGATACTCAATCCATTAGGCGTATCAATGCCGCTTGATCTAGTTTCAGCCGTAAAGTCTATAAATTGCGCATTTTCAGGTTTTTCAATTACTAGGTTTGGATATTGCTGTTGAGCCAATTCCACAATTGATTTACCCTCTGGTGTTTGATCGGCGAGTGATGCCAAATAGGCGAGTTTAACGAACTCAATTGCTTCAATTTGTTCAGTTGGATAAAAAGCCGTTGCTTTTCGGTTGCCGATGGTAATGGTACCCGTTTTGTCGAGCAAAAGCACATCGATATCACCAGCAGTTTCAACCGCTTTTCCCGATTTGGTGATGACATTAGCTCTTAATGCCCTGTCCATTCCCGCAATGCCAATAGCGGATAATAAACCGCCAATGGTAGTTGGAATGAGACAAACAAACAATGCGATGAGTGCCGCAATGGTAATTGGCGTTTGTGCATAGTTGGCAAAAGGTTTTAGGGTAACGCACACAATAATAAAAATCAAGGTAAAGCTGGCTAGTAAGATGGTTAAAGCAATTTCGTTAGGCGTTTTTTGTCGGGATGCGCCTTCCACTAATGCAATCATTTTATCCAAGAAGCTTTCGCCAGGCTGTGCCGTTACTTTCACTTTTATCTCATCAGAAAGTACTTTTGTGCCGCCAGTAACTGATGATTTGTCACCGCCAGCTTCTCTAATTACCGGAGCAGATTCGCCGGTAATGGCACTTTCGTCAATGGTCGCAATTCCTTCAATAATTTCGCCATCAGTAGCAATTAACTCTCCGGCTTTACAAATGAATACATCGCCTTTTTGTAGTGCGTTACTAGAAATTATTTTCGTATTGCCATCTTCCATTAGCAATAAAGCCGGTGTTTCTTCTCTCGTTTTTCTTAAGCTATCCGCCTGCGCTTTGCCTCTGGCTTCTGCAATTGCTTCTGCGAAATTGGCAAATAAAAGGGTTAGAAATAGTACAATAAATACGCTGAGGTTATATCCAAAACTTCCTTCGGACGAATTGGTTAGGCTGTATGCAGTAACCACAGCCATGATCAATGTGCCTATCTCCACAGTAAACATCACTGGGTTTTTAATCATCACTAAAGGGTTAAGTTTAATGAAAGATTGTTTGATGGCAACACTTACCAATGCCGAGTTTAACAATTTTGATGCTGTTTTTTCCATGTTATTTAATCATAGTAAAGTATTCTGCAATTGGACCTAATGCCAGTGCAGGGAAATAGGATAGTGCATTTAAAACCACAATAATGGCTAGTGTCATTAAAGCGAAGGTTTTAGTATCGATTTGTAGCGTGCCTGCACTTTCCGGAATGTATTTTTTCTTTGCAAGCAATCCTGCAATAGCTAGCGGGCCAATGATTGGAATGAACCTGCCAAATAGTAGGATCACGCCAGTCATGACGTTCCAGAACATATTGTTATCGCCTAACCCTTCAAAGCCAGAACCGTTATTGGCATTAGAGGAAGTAACTTCATATAGCATTTCGGAGAATCCATGAAAACTGGGGTTGTTGAGCCATGCAGACGGTGGTGTTTCCCAAGTTGCATTTCCATGTGCTGTGAAAGTGTAAGCTGCCAACGCTGTGCCGCACATGATGAATAAGGGACTAATTAACGTCACTAAAGCTGCAATTTTTACTTCCCTGGCTTCCAATTTATGGCCTAAAAATTCAGGTGTTCTACCAACCATTAATCCTGCTATAAAAACAGCGATTATCAGGTAAATAAAGTAGTTAAGTAAGCCAACGCCACAGCCGCCGTAAAATGCATTTACCATCATAGCAAGCAGTTGATAAAGCCCGGTAAGTGGCATAGTACTATCATGCATTCCGTTTACAGAACCAGTACTTACCACTGTGGTAATGGTACTCCAATAGGCTGTTGCTGCAGGTCCAAAGCGTACTTCTTTACCTTCCATGGCTCCAGTATGCTGCGTTACGCCCAGCTGTTCAATTTTCGGATTTCCGCCTAATTCGCTTTGTAATGTTGGGAGTAGCAGCAGTAAAAAACCTATGGTCATTACGCCAAAAATGGTCCAAGCAAGTTTTCTTCTGCCAATAAAGATGCCGAATGCAACAATCATCGCAATAGGAATCAACATTTGAGAAATCGCTTCAACCATGTTGGTGAAGTAACTAGGGTTTTCTAAGGGGTGAGCTGAGTTCGCACCAAACCAACCTCCGCCATTAGTTCCCAAGTGTTTAATGGCCACCATTGCAGCTGCGGGTCCTCTGCTTACAGTTAAGCTATCGCCTTGTAAACCTATGATTTGGTCTTTGGCTCCGTAAGAGGCGGGAACACCATTAAAAGCTAAAACGATGGCAATAATTGCAGCAATAGGCAATAAAACTCTGGTAATAGCTAAGGTGAAGTGCTGCCAAAAGTTGCCTAATTTTGTGGTAGTTTTCTCTTTGAAAGCTTTGAAAAATGAAATGGCTATCGCGATACCTGTTGCAGCAGAAACAAAATGTAAAAACATGATGATGAACTGTTGCGTAAGATAGGTGAGTCCGCTTTCGCCGCTGTAATGCTGTAAATTACAGTTTACCACAAAGCTGATGATGGTATTGAAGGCCAAATGCGGTGACATACCAGGGTTACCGTCCGGATTGAGCGGCAAGTGACCTTGGTACATCAGTACGAAAAAGCCATAAATTAACCATAGTGCATTGATGGTGAGCATGGCTTTGAGGTGCTGTTTCCAGTCCATTTGCGCAGCAGGATTGATTCCCGAGAACCTATAAGTGATGTTTTCAAATGGATGAAGAAAATTGGTCCACACCCTTTGGCCTGCAAAAACTTTGGCGATATAGCTGCCGAGCGGGATGGCAATAACTAAGGTTAAAACAAACGTGGCAATAATGCCTAGAATTTCAGTTTGCATGATGATTTAAAATTTTTCTGGATGTAGCAGTACGTATAGCATGTACACAAAAACTGCAATGGAAATGATGAATAAAATGAGCATGGGTTTTAAATTTTTTCGAACCAATCAATAGATTTGAATAACAGCCAAATACCGATGAGTAAGGCTAAGAAAAGGACGAGTGTAATCATGTGTTAAATTTTATTGGCCTATTTACTACAGTCGTGCCAATGCTTTTTTTAACTGATTAAGTTGTTGGTTGTAAGTATTTTATGTTGTATCTGATTTCAGTGTTGCGGAAGAAGTTTATCAAAATGAGAAGCTTTGTTTATCATTTTGGTAGGGTTGGCGTAGCCTCTCGCTTGTCATCGATAGCGTAGCGAAGGATTTTTGGAAGTTTAAGGTGGTGGGTTTATGTCATTTGTCATCAAGAGCGAAGCGAAGGATCTAATTAGCAATGGTTCAATAGATTCCTCCCCGAAGTTTTGGTGCAGGCCGCTCTTCAAAATGACAGCAATGAGTTTAAGTTAGCTTGATGGGCGTTAGATACGGAATAGTGACTTGTGTTAAGATTCTGAAATAAATTCAGAATGACGTTCTTAGGAGTCGTTCCGTGTAGTTGGCGGTGACAGTAATTGTGTACGTCGGAACTACAGCGAGGGGTATAGCATGGTGGTTAGCGTCGCTTGTCATCCGGGGCGTAGCGAAGGATCTAATTAACAATGGTTAAATGGATCCTTTCCGAAGTTTCAGGGCAGGCCATTCGTTGGAATGACAGTATAATCCCAAACTGATACTTTAAAAAAATAAGAAGAATAAACTCAAAGCATTTTGAACGTAACATCAATACTTAGCAATACCGTACTGTTCCATTTTACGATAAAGCGTGGCAAGTCCTATTCCAAGCAGTCTAGCTGTTTCAGATTTGTTACCGGCGGTATGTTGTAGCACTTTTCTAATGTGCTTTTCTTCTACACTAGACATTTCTAGACTGTCCTTAGAAATAGAAGCTTCAGTATTAAAGTTAGCAGGCAATAGTTCAATGTTGAGTTGCGGTTGATCATTGAGGATCAAAGATCTTTCAATGGTGTTTTTCAACTCTCTAATGTTGCCTCTCCAGCGGTGGTTGAGCAATGCGGCCTTAAAAGTTTCGTTCATTGGCACACTAGAATCAAACTGTTTAATGAAATGATCTGCCAGCAAAATAATATCTTCATTTCTATCATTTAATCTGGGCAATACCAAGGTAAAAACAGATAGCCTATAATATAAATCTTCTCTAAAGTTGCCCTTTTCCACCTCATCCAGCAAATTTTTATTCGTAGCGGCAATAATTCTGATAGCCACCTTTCTGCTTTGCAGATCGCCCAATTTAATAAAAGTACCATCTTCCAATACTCTCAAAATTTTGGCTTGCATATGCAAAGGCATATCGCCAATTTCATCTAAAAATAAAGTGCCGCCATCAGCTTGTTCCAAAAGCCCTTTTTTATCTTGTAAAGCTCCAGTAAATGCACCTTTTTTATATCCGAAAAGTTCGCTTTCTAATAGCTCTGCACTAATGGCACTACAATTAATTGCCATAAATTCGCTATTGGCATGAGCGCTACTTTGATGTATCGCCTTGGCAAAAACTTCCTTGCCAGTTCCAGTTTCGCCTAACAATAAAACATTCGCTTCGGTATTTGCCACTTTCTTGGCCATGGCAACCAAGTCCAAAATAGCTTTAGATTTACCAACTACATTATCAAAACCTAGCTTCGGTAATTTTTTATTTAATGGCAACTTGGATGCAATTTCTGCGGCTTCAAAAGCCTTCGCTACTAACGGAATTATCTTATCGTTATCATCGCCTTTGGTAATGTAATCGTATGCTCCGTTCCTCATAGCTACCACGCTATCAGCAATAGTACCATAAGCCGTAAGGTTAATCACCTGCACATGAGGTTTCAATTGTTTGATAAGCGCTACCAAGTCAATACCGTTGTAATCTGGTAATTTTACATCGCACAATACTACACAAACTGCTTGTTGTTCAAGTATTGCAAGTCCATCTTTGCCAGTGTAGGCTTTATGAACAGTATATCCTTCCAGCTCCAAGATCCGAGCTAAAAGATCGCACAGCCTTTTCTCATCATCTATAATAAGTAGCGATTTACTATTCATGCAACGAAGATAGTGGCTTTGAAGATAAATTGTCAAAAAACTTATGAGGAGCTTCTCTGATTATGTACAAACGATTAAATTGTGTCGATTTATTCGTACAAGCTATGGAATTAAAACGCCGTTTTTAGTATCATTGTATCACCATATAACCCAAACTGAACTTATGCGCAACCCTAAAAGTTGGATGCTACTTTTTTTGCTATTGGTCTTTGCCAATGGCTTATCTGCGCAGTTATCGTTCGATCATCTTTCGGTGTCCCAAGGTTTATCACAAAGTACCGTGTTATCCATTGCTAAAGATGGAAGGGGATTTTTATGGTTTGGCACAAGAGACGGCATCAACAGGTACGACGGGCGAACCATCAAAACTTATCGGCACAACGATCAAAATAATAAAAGTATAAGCGCTGATGATTATATCTACGCTATAACGAAACAAAAAAATGGCAATTTATGGATTGGCACCCAAAATGGGCTCAATTTGTATCAGCCTGATTTAGATGCTTTTGAACAGATTTACCGTCAGGTGAATAACCCACAAAGCATAGCTGGAAATGCAATACTCAGTATTTGTGAGACCAGTAATGGCAGCATTTGGTTTGGCACCAATACTGGATTGAGTTTACTGTCAAATCCAAACTCGAGGAAGTTTAAAAACTTTTATGTGAAAGATGGCTTGGCTGGGAATGAGGTATATGTAGTGTTTGAAGACAGCAAGAAGAATATTTGGGTAGGTACCACGACAGGTTTAACACGTATTAAGCAGCTTAAAAGTGGTAAATATCAATTTCAAAATTTTTATGCTAATTCAGATTTGGGGTTAATTGGTAGCTCTGTTAAAACTATTGTAGAAGATAAGTTTGGCAAAATCTGGATTGGTACTGAACGTAATGGCATAAGTATTTACCATCCTCAGGAAAATAGCTTTTCGCACATCCAACAATCGCCCAATGGCTTAAGTAATAACTTTATCAGGAAGATTGTAATTGCGAAGGATGGTTTGTTGTGGATCGGAACCATGAATGGGCTGAATATTTTCGATCCTAAGACAAATCGTTTTACGGTTTATAAGCATGATTCGGAGAAGCGCAAAAGTCTTAGTGATAACTCCATCAAAGATATTTTCGAGGATGACCAAGGTTCTGTTTGGATTGGAACCAATTTCGGGGGCATTAACGTGGCGCACCAAAATGCGGTACCTTTTGAGGTTTATAAATACAGCAAATACCGTAACAGCATCAGTAACGATATCATCAGTGTAATTGCGGGGGCGGATGATACACATTTGCTGATAGGTACGGAGGGTTCTGGTTTAGATATTTTAGATACCAAGACGGGCATTTTTCAAAACTTTAAACACCAGCCTGCCAATACAGCTAGTATCAGTTCAAATACGGTTAAATCTATTTATAAGGATAACAAAGGGCAAATTTGGATTGGTTTGTACGAAGGTGGCTTGGAGCTTTTTGACCGCAAAAGCGGAACTTTTAGGCATTTCAAACCTAGCTTAACAGATACGACAACGGTAAGTCATGGGTACATCAGCTGCATTACGCAAGACTTGCAAGGTAGGCTTTGGATTGGAACTTCATCAAAAGGATTGAACCTGTACGACTACAATAAACGTAGTTTCCGAAGGATTAATAGCAGTTCTAAGGGCTTGAAAATTAACAGTGATTATATCCGCACCATGTTGGGAGATAGCCAAGGAAATTTGTGGGTAGGTACCGCGGTTGGATTAAGCGTGTTGAAGAAAAATGCCAATCAGTTCCTGCGTTTTTATAAAAAAGATGGTTTGAAATCAGACTATATCAACTGCATTTTAGAAGATCGGTTTAAGCAAGTTTGGATTGGTTCGCATCGAGGCGGTTTAAGCAAATATCTACCTAAGCAGCAAAAATTTGTCAACTACACCGTTAAAAACGGATTGGCTAGCGACAACGTAGTGGGCTTATCACAAGACGATGAAGGAAATATCTGGATAAGTACCGATAAAGGCCTGTCTAAGTTTGATATTAAACAAAAAAACTTCAAAAATTATTATGTAAGCGATGGATTGCCAGCTAACGAATTCAGCTACAATGCGGCCTATAAAGCGGCGGACGGTAATTTGTATTTTGGAAGTTATAACGGATTGGTATCCTTTAAATCTAACGCCATTGCTACCAATAAACAAGCACCAACCATTGTATTTACGGCGCTGCGCTTGTTTAACAAAGAGGTAAATGTTGGCGGTGCCGATGATCTTCTAGAAAAAGATATTTCGTTTACACCTGCTTTAACTTTTAGCGCAGATCAGAATATTTTTACCATCGATTTTGCGGCATTAAATTATATCAAGCCTGAGCGAAATAAATACGCATACAAATTAGAAGGTTTCGAGAATAACTGGAATGAGGTTACTAACCCATCTGCTACGTATACCAATTTGCCTCCAGGAACCTACCATCTTTTGGTAAAAGGCAGTAACAACGATGGTTATTGGAACACTAAGCCTGCTAAACTGGAGATTAAAATACTCCCGCCATTATGGAAAACCTGGTGGGCTTACCTTATTTATGCGGTGATCTTTATAGCAATTTTGTATTACATCAATCGGTTTTTGAGGCGACAGGAACGTTTAGAAACACAGCTTTACTATGAGCATTTGAACTACCAGCAACAACAAGAGCTTTACCAAAACAAGCTCGACTTTTTTACGCGTATTTCACACGAAATTCGTACACCATTGACGCTGATTTTTGCTCCGTTAGAAAAACTTATCGACCTAACGCAAAACAACGCTGCTTTAAATACACAGTTGCAAAGCATAAAAAACAATACTGATCGCCTGCTTCGACTTATTAAAGAATTGCTTGATTTTAGGAAAATTGAAACAGGTAATTTACAGCTTGCAGCTGCAGAAGTGGATATGGTTAAATTTTGTGAACAAGTTTACGAGGCTTTCCGAAGTCAGGCTACTACGAAGCAAATTACATTTAATTTTAGGCATCCTAACGTTAAGATATCTGCTTTTGTTGATCCATCTCAAATGGAAAAGGTGTTGTTCAATTTACTTTCCAATGCTTTTAAATATACACCAGAAAAAGGAAACATCGACTTGGTTTTGGTAGATGAAGCGGAAAAAATATTGATTAAAGTACATGACGATGGCGTTGGTATCGCTCCAGAATACTTATCTGAAATTTTCACCAATTTCTATCAAATCAAAACTCAAAGTCAACAATTAAGTGGTTGGGGAATAGGTTTGGGCCTGGTGAAAAGTATTGTAGATATGCATAAAGGTCAGATTACTGTGAATAGTAAGCAGGCTGGGGAAAATGTAAATGGATATAGTGAGTTTTGTGTATCATTGAGAAAGGGTAATGCGCATTTTTCTGCCAACGAATTAGCGAGTTCAAGCGAAGCTCCGGAACTACAAGTCTCTGGATGGAATAATACCTTGGAGTTAACGGCAAATGAAGTAAATATCGATGATGCAACCAACCAAACTCGCCAGCAACACCATGTTTTAGTAGTAGAAGATAATGATGAATTAAGAGCTTTTATTGTGCAATCGCTTCAGCAGCAATACTTGGTAACAGGATGCATTAACGGATTGGAGGCTTTAAATTACGCAACTGAGCACATTCCAGATTTAATTGTAAGTGATGTAACCATGCCTGTAATGGATGGAAACGAATTTTGTAAGCGCATTAAAAGCGAAGAACGCACTAATCACATTCCAGTGCTGATGTTGACGGCAATGGCATCACATGGCAACCAAGTGCAAGGCTTAGAGGCAGGTGCCGATGTTTACATTACCAAACCGTTCAGTATGCAGTTGTTGGAGCTACATATTAAAAATGTACTGGCAGCTAAGGAAATTTTAAGATCCAAGTACCATAAACAGTTGTTGCTTACGCCAAGCAAGGTGGAGGCTCAATCGCCGGAGGAAAAGTTTTTAGCGAAGTTGATGCAAATTATGGAGCGGCACATGGAGGATACGGATTTTAATGTGACGACCTTAGTTGATGAGATTGGGATGAGCCAAACTGTATTGTATAAAAAAATTAAAGCACTAACGGGTCTTTCGATATCAGATTTCATGAAATCAGTGCGGTTAAAACGAGCGGCACAGCTGCTACAAGAAGGGCACCTCAACATCACAGAAGTGGCCTATGCAGTTGGCTTTAACGACAGGAAATATTTCAGTAAAGAATTTAAGAAGCAGTTTGGCGTAGTGCCATCAGATTATATGGGTAATACTGGGGATATATAGCAAATCGTGCCTTACAAATTAAAATCACTCCCTTTTAAACCAATTTTTACCCCTTATTTATTTTTTAATTGAAGAAATTTGATTGATCAAAAAACCAAAGTATTCATGGGGAAATATTGCACACTGCTTATTTTGTTTTTACTTTCTGTAGGTAAAACCGATGCCCAAACGGCTAAACCTAATGTGATTGTTATTGTGGTAGATGATGCCGGCTACGCCGATTTTGGCTGTTATGGTGGTAAAGAAATTCCTACTCCTAATATAGATTTGCTTGCAAAAAATGGCACTTTGTTCACCAATGCTTATGTAACGGCTTCTGTTTGTGCGCCTTCAAGGGCGGGCTTACTTACGGGTTTGTACCAGCAGCGATTTGGGTTTGAACACAACACTTCCGCTAAGCCTGCCCCAGGCTACACCATGAAAGATATGGGGATGGATGTTAAAATTCCAACTATTGGCAATCAAATGAAAGCCAATGGCTATAAAACCATTGCCATAGGCAAGTGGCATCAGGGTGATGAAGAGCCTTACTTTCCCCTAAACCGAGGTTTCGATGAATTTTATGGCTTTGTTGGCGGTCACCGCAATTTTTTTGGCTACGATAAAATGCCTGCCAGAGAGTTTACACTGTTCGACAATCGAAAGGCAGTTCCAGAAAGTGAGGTCACTTATTTAACCGATATGTTTACCGCAAAGGCAACTAACTTCATCGAACAAAATAAAGCTCATCCTTTTTTTATGTACTTAGCCTATAACGCAGTGCATGTTCCTATGAACGCTAAGAAAGATTTGGTACAACGGTTTGCTCATTTGCCTGAAGGTAGGCGAGCTTATGCAGCAATGATGACTTCTTTAGATGATGGCATAGGAAAGCTGATGCAGACGCTTAAAGAACAAAATTTGAATAATAACACGTTGATTTGCTTTATTAATGATAACGGCGCCGCAACTGGGAATTATGCGGATAATGGTCCGTTGCGAGGATTGAAAGGCTCTAAATGGGAAGGTGGAATCAGGGTAGCGTTTGTAATGAACTGGCCGGGTAAAGTTCCCGCTGGATTGACGTACAACAACATGGTTTCGTCGTTGGATATTTTGCCAACGGCAGTAACGGCAGCTGGAGGAAAGTACACTCCTAATTTTAAGGCTGATGGTAAAAATTTGATTCCATTCGTTAATGGGAACAAACAGCAGCCACCGCATGATATTTTATTTTGGCGTAGGGGAGTTGCTGCGGCAGTAAGGCAAGGCGACTGGAAGTTGATCAGGGTTGCCGATAATCCGATATTATTATTTAATTTGAAAACAGACATTGCCGAAACTACCAACTTGGCATCCAAAAACCCACAGAAGGTGAAAGCGTTGCTACACGAATTGCAACAATGGGAGAAAAAAATGGATCAACCACATTGGTTCAGCGATTATGGTGATACCAATCAAATCATGAAACATAAAATGGAAGTTGTTGGAAGGGAAATGGAAAAGAAATATCCTTAATAATGGTTAATGATAAAGGGTTAATGGTTAACCAGCAGTTTAAAAAGATACCCAATAACCATTAATAAACCATTAACCATTAATCAATCAACTAAACATCCAAAAAACTAAACAACCAAACAACCAAACAACCAAAAATGAAGAAACTAGCTTATCTGATTTTACTACTAGCCGCTCCGTATTTCAGTTTTTCACAGGCCACTTATCCCTTTGGTACTATCCTTAAAAAAGTATATGCAGATCAGGGTAAAAACTTGGCTAATGCAACAAAGGTTGGTCAGGCAGCTTTAAGCAGTATCCAAGTGGATGGAACGTGGAAAGAGGTAGATTACGCCGACCAATCCCCTACAGCTTGGAAACCCGTAGCGCATTTGGAAAGAGTAGATGATTTGGTACAGGCCTATACCGCCGAAGGAAGCAGTTTTAGAACTAATGAGCAACTTTACAAAAGTATTGTGAAGGCATTGGAGGTTTGGTACGAAAAAGACCCTACAAGCAAAAATTGGTGGCATAATGAAATAAGCGTACCGCAAAAGTTGGGTGTTATTTTGGTGTTGATGGAGTTTGCAGATAAAAAACTGCCGGAAGCTTTACAGCAAAAATTGATTGAGCGCATGAAGCGTGGAGATATGGTGGCGAAAACTGGTGCCAACAAAACGGATATCGCCATGCACTATTTTTACAGGTCTTTAATTACAGAAGATAAAACCTTATTAGCGGAATCGTTAACCGAGTTATTTAAGCCGGTAAGTTTAGTGGATGGAGAAGAAGGCTTGCAATACGATTTTTCCTATTTGCAACACGGTCCTCAGCTATATATTGGCGGTTATGGTAATGTATTTTTGGGTGGTGTGATTAAAATAGCAGGCTACGTGGCGGGTACACCTTATGCCTTGACTAAGGAAAAGCTAACGCTGCTTTCTAAATTTTATAGAGATACTTATTTAAAAACTTTCAGGTCTAGGTATGTTGATTTTAATATCGAAGGTAGAGGAGTTACCAGACCGAATAATCTACGCAAAACTTCCGAAAAATATCGTTTAAATGCCATGATGAATATCGATCCTGAGTTTAATGCCTTTTATGAAAATGAGCGTTCTCGGATAGATAGTTCGGGTAGTTTCAACATTGCGCCGTTTCATCAGCACTTTTGGAAAGGCGATTATACCATCCATGTACGACCAGAATATTCGTTCAATGTACGAATGACCAGTACTCGAACCAAACGATCGGAGATGGGTAACAACGAAAATTTATATGGCAAATACCTTTCAGATGGTGCTACAAATATTCAGATAACAGGTCCCGAATATTATAACATTATGCCCGTTTGGGAGTGGGACAAAATTCCGGGAATTACGTCTACCGACCATGCAGAAGATGTGAAAATGGAAGTAAATTGGGGTGAAGAGGGTAAAAATGAATTCGCAGGCGGGGTGTCTGATGGCATTTACGGAGCCACCAGCTACCAATTAAATTACGATGGTGTAAAAGCAAAAAAAGCATGGTTCTTTTTTGATAAGGAAATCGTTGCCCTAGGTGCGGATATCAGCTCAACTAATAGCGAGCCAATTGTAACGACGCTAAATCAAACTTGGTTAGAGGGCAGTGTAGCCAGTTCCTTTGCCAATATTAAAAAAGGAGAATTGTCGCAACACAAAGCGCCTGTAGCAAGTTGGGTACTACATAACAATGTTGGCTATTATTTTCCGGTAGCGCAAAATTTAAGCGTTAGCACCCAAGTACAAAGCGGAAGTTGGAATAGAATTAACCTATCACATCCCAAAACGGAAGTTAAAGGCAATGTTTTCAAGTTATGGATTGATCATGGCATAAAACCAGATACGGCAAGTTATCAATACATTGTTTTGCCTGCTACAAAAAACGTGAAAAGCTTTGATCCTAAATCCATTGATATCGTTAGCAATAATGCCAAAAATCAAGCGGTGTACCATCAGCAGTTGAAGATTTTTCAGGCGGTATTTTATGCAGCTTCAACCATAAGTTCGGATACGTATATCATCAGTGTCGACCAACCTTGTATCCTTTTACTAAAAGATAAGAAATTGTACGTAGCCGATCCGCTACAGCAACAAGGTAATATCAACGTTCAGGTTAAACATGTGAAGACTGGAAAAATCGCTACTGCACAAATCCAATTACCGGACGGTGCCAACAAAGGAGCGTCAAAAGAAGTGCAACTTTCTTTTAAATAAAAACTATTAATAGTTGTATAAATAACATGAGTTTGAGAATGGAAAAATAGGCTGTTTGCTAGCGATAGCCTCTCAAACCTCC
Organism: Pedobacter sp.; assembly: GCF_965249885.1. GTDB lineage: Bacteria > Bacteroidota > Bacteroidia > Sphingobacteriales > Sphingobacteriaceae > Pedobacter. The sequence goes on from NZ_OZ252254.1 coordinate 3,395,023, forward strand.
GTTTCGCAAATTTTCGGTCTTCTATTTTTTAACAAGTTTTATTTTTTTGTAATGCTGTTAAAGAGCGCTTTGCGGTATTCGGGTCGCACCCATAAGCCAAATCACTTCCTTTAAAAGAAACCTGCGAAGCAAGCATGAAAACAATTGAAAATAAAATAACGCTGAATAAATAGGCAACCGAGAGTTTTTGCTACTTTTTGCGGTCAAAAAGTAGGAGCTCAGCGGGGGCGACCTGAGAAAAGACGTAGATTGCGAATTAGAAGATGTTTAAGATTGACGCTTATCACGATCACGTTAAATTATATAATTGTGGATAAACGAATTTATTCCCCTAATCAAACCGTTTATTACACCCTTAAAAGCAGTTAAAGTGTTGAAATTCGTTGTAGCTCTCTTCAATTAAAATTGAGGATAAACAACTAACCAAACCTTTATGAAGCAATTTCTATACTTATGTATTGCTTTTATTTTTCATGCTTTTATCGCTAACGGGCAACAGCGCTTTGTTAATTTTGATGCAAGTATTCCCGCCAATTGGTCGGTTGCAGCAGGGACAATTTCCAGCAGCAATGAGCATTTGAAAGGTGGTTCAAACGCACTTAAATGGACTCCTCAAAGTGGTTCAGTAATCACCGCTTCTTCATTAGCAATTCCGTCTTCAGAAATTGGCAATTTTTCATCCAGCGCAGCTGAGTTTTTCATTTACAGCAACAGCATCAGTGCCGATACTTTAGTCTTCAAGTTTTACGATAGCGGCAATGTTTTGCGAAGGGAGGGTCGCATGTTGCTCAACTATCAGGGTTGGCGAAGCTACCATAGGAGCTACCGCTACGATTACAATAACGGTTCAGAGTCAAGTGCTTTTGCGCTTAATAAAATGGAAATCATTTACAAGCCTGGCACAGCTACCAATAATGTCATTTTTCTGGATGAATTTACTATCATCGGTAATAGCTCTGCTCGTACGCCAGGTCCACATTTAGCATTGGATGTGCAGCATTTCGCACTGAGTTCAGAATACTACAAGGCCTATTTTGCATGGATCAATCAACCCACTGCAGTTACTAGCGCAAGTGCTGCGGAACAATCAGCCATTGCTGCTTTAAAAAATGGCACCTACAAAAGAACGCTGGGTACTGCTTCTGCGCAAGAAATAGCCGATGCGAAAACCTTTGTTACGCAATGCGGAATTACTACCAATACAGATGGCTCTTTTAAAGGTAGGGGCATCGCCAGCATTTACGATTTAGATACCTTGCTACAAATTAGTACTCATGTGCAGTCGTTAGCTAGAGCTAATGGTTTAAATAATGATGCGGATGCCTTAGCCAAACTTCAGGTATTTTTGCCCTACCTTTTGGAGCAAGGGTTAGCGGAAGGTGGTGAAATTGTAGTGCCTTACAACGATTACACTTCGGTACGAAACTTTCCAATCGGCTTTTTGGAGGCCCTGCCTTACATCGCCAATACTAATGTTAAAAAAGCCATAGTGAAGATGCTGAAATGGTCGCATGAATTTAATACCATTTACAACGCCAATCCAACGCCCGGCATGGAAATGGATTTCCTACATGTGAAATCAAATTTTTTGGTAGAACTGGCTTTACTTGGCGATACCGACAATGAAATTGCAAGAGATTTGCGCTGCTTCAGCAGGTATTTAGAGCAGTTCACTTATACCGGGGCGGGTGCTCGTGATGGCATCAAGCCAGATGGTACGGGATTTCACCACAAATCTCAACACATTAGCTATCAGTATGCTTACGGCACTTGGATTAGTAGGACTTTTGAACTGAAGGGAACGCCTTTCAAGATCGGCAATATCGCCTACCAAAACATGAAAAAGGCGGTGAAGGCTTTGTTTTTAGAAACTTCTAAAGGTGCTTTTTATCCTAATTCAGCGTCAGGGCGTTCACCTTTTCCTAACAGTGTTCCAGTGAATACCACAGCACTCGATCGTTTGGTGCAAGTGGGCGGCGATTTGCAAGGAGCAGCTATCGAACCAGATTTAGCAGCTTTTTACAATTCTATTTTTCAAACCAATCGCTATGCGGTACCCAACGTAAATTTAGATGGCTATTACCAACTAAACTATGCGCAAACTGGAATTATGCGTAAAAATAACTGGGTAGCGGTAGCCCGTGGCTTTACCAGTAAAATGTTTGGTGCCGAGATTTACACCGGTGCCAACAGGTATGGTCGGTACCAAAGTTATGGCGCTTTGGAAATTATGTACGATGGTAGTTTAGCCAACACTGGATACATCAGTGCAGGTAATGGCTGGGATTGGAACATGATGCCGGGCACTACCACCGTGAGGCAAAGTTATGATAACTTGAAGCCATTACTTGCTGGAACCGCTTCTGAATTTCAAGCTAGTGATTTTGCGGGTGCCCTAGCTGACGGCAGCAAAGGCATTTTTGGGATGAGCTTTGTGCAAAGTGCAGGCAATAGGTACAACACAAGTGCCCTTAAGTTCAAAAAATCTGTTTTTACATTAGACAGTTTGATGGTTTGCTTAGGCAGCGATATTGGTTCAAGTAACGCCAGTGATGCTACCATTACCACACTTTTTCAAGCAGTAAATGCAACGAGTAACCCAAGCATCTATATCAATTCTACAACGGCAACTACGGGAAGCTACAATCAAGCTTTAAATGTAAGTGCAAGCAGTGCTTGGTTGGTAAATGCACAAACTACAGGCTACTACATTCCAGCGGGCAATGCCGATATCAATATTTTCAGAGGAACTCAAAGCACTCCAATTAACACTAGTGATAATACTGCGGCCACCGCTACCGCAAACGTCAGCAAAGTATGGTTGTCGCATGGTATGGCGCCAAATTCTGCTAAATATTCATTTGTAGTGGTTCCCGCAACTACACCGCAAAAAATGGCGGCGCTGACTACTAAAATAGAAAATGCAGCGCTATTTCAAATCGTAAGACAAAGTGATACAGTACATGCGGTTAAATATCTGCCAGTAAATACCACGCTATTTAGTGTTTTTATGGCAAAGCCAGATCTTAACATCGGCAAAGTGAAAGGAGTTTCTAGCAGTGCGTTGTTCAGTGTTAAAGAAGCTGGAGATACACTAACGATAAAAATTGCTTCTCCTGATTTAAATGCTGTTGATGATCCTATCAGTACTTGGGTTTCATCGGTTAAGCAGGTTACTTTATCCATCAACGGAAGTTGGAAAATGGAATCAAACGATAACCAAGCCAGTATCATTAATACCTCGAGCACTACAAATGCAACCTTTTCATTAAAAGATGGGCTGTCTCAAACTTTAGTACTGGTAAAAGATGTGTTAACTAGCGAAGAACTTCCCGGTGTTTGGACTAACCAAAGTAAACAGTGGCTCTATAACTTACAAACAGGAACAGGTTTAACAAGCTATGGCACACCGGCGATATTTCAGCAAGGTAGTCCAACGGTAGCAGCAACATATAGCTCATCTACTTCTTCGGCACAAAGTGCTGGCTTTTTGCCTTATCCGCCAGATGGCGTTTCAAAAGTGCTAATTGTGAATCATACCACATTAAATTCCAACGGTAACTTTACGCTTAACGGTGGATCGTTGAATATGTCGGCATCGGCTTTGTCAAGTGTCAATAAGTTTTCAGCCTACGAATTGGCAAACGCCACTACAGTAGCAAGTCTATTTTTTAGAATTAATTTTAGTGCTGCCGCCAACAATGGAAGTTTTATTTGTGCCATTGGAAATAAGGATGCTAGTACATCAAATTTGTTTTCCAATTCGAGCGGTGTTTTTAGGGCTACTCCAGAGCTGTTTACCGCCTTGCAATGGGAGTTTACTAGCAGTGGGATCAATTTTAATTTCAGAGAAAGCGCCAACACAAGCGGAGGCACCTACAAATTAATCAGCAATACCTTTTTTAACAAAGGCGCTAGCTACGATGTAGAGGTTTACTGTAATAATGGTAACATTGCGCAAACTTATACCAGAAGTGGTGTAACTTACAGTTTAACGGCTGGGCAGTTTCATATTTGGGCTAGGCCAGCTAATCAACTCGTAAAGTCTTCCTTATTGGCATACAATTCCAGTACTTCATTTTCATCTTCTGGAGAACTGGCCTCGGGAACAATCATTAACAGCTTCCTTTTCCAAGGAATCAACAGCACCTTGCCAAACAGTAATGCGGCAACAATTGGCCTTGCTAATATGGAAGTTAATTTCGCTTCGCTACAAGTTTTGCCAGTTCAATTGGTTTCTTTCAAAAGCAATGTAGAAACTAATGCGGTACAACTAAAATGGCAAACTCTAAAAGAAGTTAATACCAATCAATTTGAGTTGGAACGAAGTACAGATGGTAAAGATTATCGACTTTTAACGCAGATCAAAGCCGCAGGAATTTCGTCAAGTCTATTAAACTATCAATATAAAGACGCATCGTTGCCTGCCAATACCAATGTTTTATACTACAGGCTCCGATTAAAAGATAAGGACGGTGCAACTAGCTACGATAATACAATTCCCGTTCAATTTAGTGTTGGTAACGATGTCATCGAGGCCTATCCTAATCCGGTTTCTTCCAAACTAATGTTATCATATCCCGCTTCGGCGGATAGACGGATATCGTTGCGATTAGTGGATTTAAGTGGTAGAGTGATTCTTTCCCAAACTCAGTCGTTGTCTTTAGGTCAGCAGCAATTTACCTTGGATTTGTCGACAGTTAATAGTGGTGTGTACATCATAGAAATCAATCAATACAGAAAAAAAATAATCAAATTATAAACCCCTAAACATAAAATTATGAATAGAAAACTACTATTATTTGCAGCTAGCTTATTAATGAGTGCTGGTATAGCCAAAGCGCAATGGACAAATAATGCCGCATGGAATTATAGCTTCGGTACTGGTACAGGAACTTTTACCACATTGGGTACAAATTCTTCTTCAAATGCTACTACAGCCGGTTTTTTGCCAATTACGCCAAGTGGCAATGCCGGTGTTTACATCAATAGCGCCGCAACGTCAGGGTCGTTTACTTTAAATGGTGATGAAAGTTTAACAGAAAAGCTTGCTACCGCTAACGGAATGGTGAGATTTTCTGTAAACAGTGTGGCTGGAGCAACCGATGTGGTGATGAACTCCTTTAAAATTAAGTTCAGTGCACCAATTAGCACTGCTGATGCAGGTAATTACATTTATGCAATCGGCAATCATAAAGGTAATTTGTTCAACGTAACTAGTAACAATAGCGTTTACAGGGCAAGCAACGAATTGTTTACCGCGTTAAGATGGACGCCCACAGCTACAGCAAATTCAACCACTATTAAATTTGAATACCGAATTGGTAGTGATGCTTCTACAACAACTACCTACAGCGAAATAAACTCTACTTCATTTGTAAAAGGCAACGAATATGAAGTAACAGTTTACTGCAATAATTCAAGTATTTCGCAAACTTACACTGTAGCCTCAACTCCTTATACACTGCCAACAAATACTTTTCACATTTGGGTAGATGGGGTTAAACTTGGTGCTGATTTTCCTCGTTCAATTGAAACTAACGGCACTGGAGGTATAGGTTCGGGAACTTCTATTGCCGTTGCCAACGGATCAGCGTTAAATTCCTTTTTAGTGAGCGGCGCAGGAGCTGCTGGTGCAACCGGTAGTATCATGCTAAAGTCTCCAAAGTTTATTTATTCGGTTACAGTTAATCCAGTGTCGTTTATTTCTTTTTCTGGCAAAAAATCAGCTAACGGTATCTCGTTAAATTGGGCTACGGCTTCCGAGCAAAACAATGATTATTTCGAGCTTAGTCGTTCTGCCGATGGCAATAACTTTGTAACAGTAGGTAGGGTAAACAGTAAAGGCAACACTAGCGAAGTAAGCAATTACACACTAATGGATAGAACTCCCGCCAGCGGAATCAACTATTACCAATTAAAACAAGTGGATAAAGACGGAACTTCAAGTTTTTATAAAGAAATCATTCGTGTTGACTTTGCTATTTCCAATGATGAACTTGGTGCTTTTGCGGCCAAAGGCAAGTTAAATTTATCCGCATTTGCCACTACTGCAGATTTAGCCGAACTTAGCGTTTTTGATTTGAAAGGTACAAAAGTGTTAGCAAGTAAATTTCAATTGAAAGCTGGACAAAATCAATTTTCGGTAGACGCTGACCAACTACCTGCTGGGTTACTTATCGTAACAATAAAAGGGAACTATTTCAATAAAACAATTAAAATGATGAAATAGGCTTTCTCGTAGAGTTTTTGCCAAATAAAATTGAAAATTACCCCTAATTTAAACGATAATTACCCCTTGTTTGGGTAGCCAAAAGCCCAAATTTGAATGAGCTGACTGTCTGTAATCATTTGATATAAATTCAGTGTAGCCCAGATATTAAATTAAAACAAACTATGAGAAAAGTCTTCATTTTTCTTTTGACACTGTTAACGAGCTTTCAGGTGTTTGCGCAAAGTACCGTAACAGGTACGGTGAAAGATGCCGAAACTGGGGAAACCTTGGTGGGTGTAAGTGTAATGCTAAAAGGTAAATCCTTGGGAGCGGTAACGGATGTAAACGGAAAATTTACCATTAAGGTGGCCAATGCTAACGAAATATTAGTTTTCAAATATATCAGCTATGCCTCCTTAGAGGTTCCTTTAAACGGAAAAAACAATATCGAAGTTAAGCTACGTTCAGAAAATAAATCATTGAATGAAATTGTAGTAATCGGCTACGGCGAGGTGCAACGTAAAGATTTGACCGGCGCTGTAGGTTCTGTAAAAGTAGAAGACTTACAAAAAGCTCCAGTTGCTTCAGCAATTGAGGCACTTGGCGGTAGGGTTGCGGGGGTGCAGGTTTCATCAGAAAGTGGAAAACCTGGCGCTGGTGTAAATATTGTAGTAAGGGGTGCCAACTCGCTTACGCAAGATAACTCGCCGTTATACGTTATCGATGGCTTCCCGATGGAAGATGCTAATGCCAGCATTTTAAATCCTTCGGAGATCGAATCAATAGAAGTATTAAAAGATGCGTCGGCAACTGCCATTTATGGCGCAAGAGGAGCAAATGGTGTAATTATGATTACGACCAAACGCGGCAAAGAAGGTGCACCAACTATTACTTACAACGCTTATGCTGGAGCGCAGCAAATCATCAATAAAATTCCGTTGATGGGGCCTTATGAGTACGTTAAATTACAGGCCGAAAGAGATCCGACAGATATTGTGAAAACTTACTTAAAAGACGGTAGGATATTGGAATATTATCGAAATATTGAAAGTGTTGATTGGCAAGATGAATTGTTTCAAACAGCGCCAATGCAAAACCACGCTATTTCTGTTATGGGAGGCACAAAGGCTACCAAGTATTCCGTGTCGGGCAACTTATTTGGTCAGGATGGAATTTTAATCAACTCTGGTTTTAGTCGCAAGCAGGGGAAATTTACCCTCGATCAAACCTTTAGCGATAAGTTTAAAGTGGGTACTTCATTAATTTACACCGGAGCAAAAACTTATGGTGCAAATCCAGCTGCACCAGATCAGGCTTTTTCTGCAATGAACTATTTGATGTATAGCGTTTGGGGATACAGGCCGGTGTCGTTTAGCGGGGCAGAATTGGAAGACTCTTTGGTCGATCCAGATTTAAGTGCTGATAACGCCAGGAACGATTACCGAATTAATCCTATTTTATCTGCGAAAAATGAGCTGCGTCAAACCTTCGAAAATAGGTTGGTTGCTAATGGATTTGCAGAGTATGCCTTCAATAAAAGTTTGAAATTAAGGGTGTCTGGCGGCATTAACAACGCCAATTACAAACAGGAAACTTTTAACAACTCGTTAACTCGCTATGGTTATTCGGGTAGTACCGATAAAGTTAATGGATCTATTTTATACACTAACAGTAATACCTGGCAAAATGAAAACTTGCTTACTTATACTAAAAAAATCGGTCAGCATAACTTAAACGCCGTAGGCGGATTAATTTTCCAGGAAAACAATTACGAGAGGTTTGGTTTGCGTGCCACGCAATTGCCCAATGAAGTTTTAGGTTTAGCTGGCTTAAGCCAAGGTGTCCCTCAGCCGGTAACTGCCATTAAAAGTGAGTGGTCTTTGATGTCTTATTTGGGTCGTATCAACTACAACTACAAGTACAAATATTACATCACGGCATCGTTTCGTGCTGATGGTTCTTCTAAGTTTAGAGACGCTAATAAATGGGGGTATTTCCCTTCTACCGCTTTGTCTTGGCGCATCATCAACGAAAATTTCATGAAGAAATACAAGTTCATTTCCGATGCTAAACTACGAGCTGGTTATGGTGTAACGGGTAACAATCGCGTAACGGATTATGCTACTTATGCTCAAATGAATTTCGATAATACCAGCGGCACCTATAACGGCTATTACTCTTTCAATAACAGTTTGGCACAAGGTGTTTTCTTAAGTTCGTTAGCTAACGAGGATTTGAAATGGGAAACTACTGCTCAAAGTAATATTGGTTTAGACTTGGGCTTTTTCAAACAGCGCATTACTATTACTGCAGATTATTATAAAAAGAAAACCACCAATTTATTGCTAAATGCACAGCTGCCTTATTCGTCAGGTTACGCTTCGGCGTTTAAAAACATCGGAAAAACGTCTAATGAAGGTTTGGAGTTAAGCTTTACTACCGAAAATATTAAAACTGATAAATTCGGTTGGACAAGTTCATTCAACATTGCTTTTAACCGCAGTAAAGTGTTGGAGCTTACTCAAAATCAGGAAAGCTTGATAAGCACCATAGGTTGGGATCAAAACTATCGTGATTTACCAGCTTACATCGCTAAAGTTGGCCAGCCGTTAGGACAAATTTATGGTTTCATTTGGGAAGGCGTTTATCAGTATCAAGACTTTGATTTATTGCCAAGCGGCGCTTATCAGCTAAAAAGTTCGGTGGCAACACATGGCGGTTTAATTCAACCAGGGGATATCAAATACAAAGACCTCAATGGCGATGGTTTAATAAATGATCTAGATCGTACCGTAATTGGTAGAGGTTATCCAATTCATCAAGGTGGTTTCAGCAATAATTTCCGCTACAAAAACTTCGATTTGAATATCTTTTTCCAATGGAGTTATGGTAACGATGTATTGAATGCCAACAGATTATTGTTTGAAGCAGGTAACAAACCTTATTTGAACCAATATGCCACTTTCGAAAATCGATGGACGCCAAGCAATACCAACACCACCATGTTCAGGGTTAACGGGCAAGGGCCAAATGCTTATTCGAGTAGGATAGTGGAAGATGCTTCTTATTTGAGATTGAAAACAGTAGATTTAGGTTACAAACTTCCGGAGGCTTTGGTGAAACGCATCAAAATGAAATCTGCCAGAATTTATGTATCTGCCCAAAATTTATTTACCATTACCAATTATACGGGTTATGACCCAGAGGTGGCAGTTTATTATTCGTCGCTAACTCCAGGGTTCGATTATTCATCTTACCCTCGTCCAAAAACATTTGTGTTTGGCTTAAATGTATCACTATAAGTAGGCAATCATGAGAAATTATATGAAAAATAATAAATCGACATATCAATTATTGCTGCTAGTTGGCGTATTGGCATTAGGCTTTGCCAGTTGTAAAAAGTTCTTAGATAAAAAACCAACCTTTATCGTAAAAGAAAATTATTACAACAACGAAACCGATGTAAACATAGGCTTGGCAGGTGTTTATGATTTGTTAGGTAGGGAAGAAGTTTACGGTGGAAACTATCAGTTAATGCTTACCGTAGCTGACGATGGCTTTTATTCAAGAAGTTCTTACACGGCTGGTCCCGCTGTTTACAATTTTGATGCTGCCGATGCCAGCGTAGCCAGTGTTTGGAAGTATTTATACGAAGGTATTGAACGTGCCAATGTTTTCTTGAGCCGCATTGATGGCGTAAACATGTCGCAAGCTTCAAAAGATGCGGCCAAAGGAGAAGTTAAATTTTTAAGAGCCTACTACTATTTTATGTTGGTGAGCAACTGGGGAGATGTACCTCTAAAAACTACACCAACGGCTTCAGTTAACGATGTAAATATTAAAAGAACACCACAGCGTGAGGTTTACGATTTCATTACTAAAGAAATGGAAGCTGCTGAGGGCATGGTTAAAACCGCCACGGAGATAGGCTACGGAGGTAAAGTTTCAAAATCTACCGTTAGGGGAATATTAGCCAGAGTATATCTGAAAATGGCTGGCGCACCGCTAAAAGATCAAACTAAATACGCCGAAGCATTAAAATGGGCTCGTAAAATTGTTTATCCAGATGCTGGTCCGAAAGAACACCGACTGCTGCCAAGTTATCAGCAAATTTTCACCAATTACGCAGGTGATAAATATGATATCGGCGAATCTATTTGGGAGGTGGAATTGTACGGAAACCGCGGCGGCGATTTTGAAGCCGGACGTATTGGCAACACTTTAGGACTACAATGTAACGACGAAGCTCATGGTTATAGCTATGGTTTTATCAACGCTACCAAAAAATTATATGATAGCTACGAAGCGCAAGATGTGAGACGGAATTGGGCAATTGCTCCCTATGCTTACGTTTACGCCACGGTGAACAACACTGTTACTGTTACAGATTCTACAGCTTGGACATCCAGCCAAATTTATAACCGTAACTGCGGGAAATTCCGTAGAGCTTATGAAAAGCTAAAGCCTAAAAACAAAAACTATACGCCTCAAAATTTTCCATTGTTGCGCTATGCGGATGTGCTGTTGATGCTTGCAGAAGCCGAAAACGAAGTAAACGGCCCAACGGCAATTGCTAAACAAGCTTTACAGGAAGTAAGATCAAGAGCTAACGCCACAGATATCAGTGCTACGTTAAACAGTGCTGACGATATGCGTACAGCAATCCGCAAAGAACGATTTTTGGAGCTGTCGTTTGAAGGTCTGCGAAGATTTGACTTGATCCGATGGGATATTTTCGTTTCTGAAATGAACCAATTAGCCACAGGCATTCAAGCTGATGCCGGTACCGCATGGAGCTTCGGCGCCTTGGCCGGCAGAAACGTAACTAGCAGAAATAATGTGCTGCCAATTCCTGTATTGGAGCTATCACTTAATAAAGAAATGTCTCAAAATATTGGATGGTAATATGAAAAAAATAAACAAAATAGCCCTCTTGCCATTATTGGTTTTAGCTTTGTCAGCTTGTAATAAAAAAGAGGTATTACAACTAGATTTTGATGTAAGGCCTGAAAAAACATCCTATAAAGTTGGCGAAACCGTAAATTTTCTGATCAGTGGCAATCCAGATCAAGTATTATTTTATTCGGGAGAGGAAGGACATAAGTACATTTATAAAGATAGGACGCAAGCGCAAAGCGATAACATCACCTTGGAGTTCTCCACCAACAGACGTTACGGATTAGATGCACAGCAACCAAACTCGCTCCGCTTATTGGCTTCGCAAACTTTTAACGGTAAGTACGATGCAGCAAATATTAATCCTGCAGATTGGGTGGATATCACTGGCGCATTTACACTATCAGGCATCCAATCTACAGATGCTGCCTATGTTTCGTCAGGTGTGGTAAACTTAACCGCGTTGAGTAGCCAAGGTTTCACTTTGGATAAAAGCAAGCCGGTATACTTCGCTTTTAAATATACCGGTGTTGCAGGCTCAACGCAACCACGTTGGTGGGTTAATAAATTTGATGTTAAAACCACCACCACTGATGGGCAGGTGTTGCCAGTAGCTTCTATTTCTTCTGCCGCTTGGACACCCGTAAAAGTATTAACTACGTCCCCAGTAAATTGGACTTTCGGAACAGATCTAATTCTAAAGTTTCAAGGTGGTGGTGCAACCATAGGTAGTAACCAAGTATGGGCTATTTCGGGAGGCCTATCGCTCACCAAAGTAAAACCAGATGCTGGTGTAGCTTTAAAAAACATGAGCACTCGCTTGGATAATTACACCTATCGATATACCGCTGCGGGTACTTATACGGTTACTTTCATTGCGGCTAACGTTAATGTTTATGGCGAAAGTAAATCTATGAAAGAAGTACAGGTGGTAGTAACGCCTTAATTAAAGTTAAGCCACTAAATACGCAACGCGAATTTTATTGACACATCAAAAATTCAACAGTTGAAATTGTTGAGAAAGGATGCTTTTACTTAAAAAATAATGATGATAGAGATGAATACAACGGTTAGTAAAGTTAAATTTTTATTGCTAACCATTTGCTTTTTAACTATTTATAGTGCTGGTGCGCAGATGGTTAAAAAAGATTTTGAGCTTGCAGCTAAGCAGTACCAAATGATGCTTGCAAAGCAAAATGATTTAAAAAGCTTTCCTCGCACCACCAATAAAGATGGAAGTGTAAAAGGTGTAGATGTGTGGGACTGGACTGGCGGTTTTTTCCCTGGTGTGCTTTGGTACATTTACGAATATAACCAACAGCCCAAATGGGAAGCGCTGGCTAACAAATGGACAGTAGCATTAGAGGAAGGCAAAAACCTCAATCAACACCACGATATTGGTTTTGTAATGTACTGCTCTTATGGAAATGCAGCTCGCTTAGAAAAAGATCCTAAAAAGGTAGCGGCTTATAACGATATCTTAATCCATTCGGCAAAAACTGCTCTAACCCGCTTTGATCCAAAGGTTGGCTTAATCAAATCGTGGAATGCTAAGGCTTCTTGGGACGGTAAAACCACATGGCAATATCCAGTAATCATTGATAACATGATGAATTTGGAGATGCTGTGCTACGTTTCCAAAATCACTGGCGATTCTACCTATAAGAAAGTGGCCATCAGCCATGCTTTAAATACCATGAAGAACCATTTTAGGCCAGATTTTAGTACCTATCACGTGGTAGATTACGATCCACAAACTGGCAAAGTACTTCATCAACAAACTAACCAAGGCTATGCGGATAACTCTACTTGGAGCCGTGGACAAGGTTGGGCAATTTACGGTTTCACCATGATGTACCGTGAAACTGGCGACAAACGTTTTCTGAACGCAGCACAAAAGGCAGCTGATTTTTTCATTAATCATCCTAACTTGCCCAAAGACAAAATTCCCTACTGGGATTTCAATGTTGGACAAAAAGGTTATCAACCAGATTGGAACCAAGCCAACCGACCAAAATTATCGGAAATTCCTAGGGATGCTTCGGCAGGTGCCTTGGTAGCTTCTGCATTGTTAGAGTTGAGTACATTTAGCAGTGAAAAGGGAGCGCAGTATTTCTCCACTGCCGAAACCATGCTGCAGTCGCTATCTAGCGATAAATATTTAGCTAAACCCGGAACAAACGCAGGTTTTATCCTTAAACATTCTGTGGGTAGTTATCCTCATCAATCAGAAATTGATGTACCACTAATTTACGCCGACTATTATTTTTTAGAAGCTTTACTCCGTTACAAAAAACTTAAAAATAGAGGTTAATGGTCTTTTAACTTGCTGCGAAAGCAACAATTTATTAGGTTTATGTAATCCAACTTCACTCAATTATTTAGCATGTTTCCACAAAAAAGACACTTACTCCTTACCTTATCCTTAATTTTAATTGCTAGTCTCGGCTATGCACAAAAGCCAGCCAAAATTTATCAAAAAGGTTGGATCGATTTGAATAAAAATGGGCGTAAGGATGTATATGAAGATCCAACACGTAGCACCAACGAACGAATAGCCGATTTGATTTCGCAGATGAATTTGAATGAAAAAACTGCGCAAATGGCTACGCTGTATGGATGGAAAAGGATTTTAAAGGATTCATTACCTACGCCGTCTTGGAAAAATGAAGTTTGGAAAGATGGTATTGCCAATATTGATGAACATTTAAATGGTTTCATCCAGTGGAATACTGTAGAAAAAAACTTGGATCTAGTAACTGATGTCAAACGCCATGTTTGGGCCATGAACGAAACCCAGCGCTTCTTTATTGAGCAAACTCGTTTAGGCATCCCAGTTGATTTTACTAACGAAGGTATTCGCGGGATAGAAGCCTATCAGGCTACGGGTTTTCCAACACAGCTGAATATGGGCATGACTTGGAATAAGCTTCTGGTACGTGAAATGGGACGAATTACTGGCAAAGAAGCCAGGGCCTTGGGTTATACCAATGTCTATGCTCCAATTTTAGATGTTGCTAGAGATCAGCGTTGGGGCCGTTTAGAGGAAGTTTATGGTGAAGATCCTTATTTAACTGCTCGTTTGGGTGTCGAAATGGCTAAAGGTATTCAGGAGATGGGCGCTGCTTCAACTCCTAAACATTTTGCAGTTTACAGTGCTAATAAAGGCGCTAGGGAAGGTTTGGCTCGTACCGATCCGCAAGTTTCGCCTCGCGAAGTGGAGGATGTGCTACTTTATCCTTTCAAAAAGGTAATCAAGGAAGCCAATATCATGGGCGTAATGAGTTCATATAACGACTATAACGGCGTACCTGTTTCTGGAAGTAGTTATTGGTTAATTGAGCGCTTGCGCAAAGAAATGGGGTTCACGGGTTACGTGGTGAGTGATAGCGATGCGTTAGAATACCTTTACAACAAGCATCACGTTGCTGCTAACTTAAAGGAGGCGGTTTATCAAGCTTTTATGGCGGGCATGAATGTGCGTACCACTTTCCGCCGACCAGATAGCATCATCTATTATTTAAGAGAATTAGTGAACGAAAAACGCATTCCGATAGATACCATCAACAGTCGCGTACGTGATGTGCTGAGTGTTAAATTTCGTTTAGGATTATTTGATAGCCCTTACGTAAAAGATGCAGAAGCAAGTAAAAAATTGGTGAATAATGCAGAGAGTCAAGCGGTGGCTTTAAGAGCTTCGCATGAAAGTTTAGTGTTGCTTAAAAATACTAATAATGCACTTCCTCTAGCTAAAAATGGGCTTAAAGTAGCTGTAGTTGGGCCAAATGCAACTGATGCAGATTATGCTCATACGCACTACGGTCCGCTAATGTCAGAAAGTGTGAACATGCTAGAAGGCATTAAACAGAAACTCGGAAGCCAAAATGTGAGCTATGCCCAAGGTTGCGAGTTAATAGATAAAACTTGGCCGCAAAGTGAGATTTTTCCGATAGAGCCAACCGCAGAAGAGCAAGCGATGATTGATAAAGCGGTAGAAGAGGCAAAAAAAGCAGATGTAACGATTCTGTTTTTAGGTGGAAATACCAAAATTGCTGGAGAAAATAAAAGTCGTACGTCGCTAGATTTGCCGGGCCATCAATTGGCATTAGCAAAGGCTATTCATCAAACAGGCAAACCTTATGTGGTGGTGTTAATTGGCTCGCAACCTATGGCTATCAATTACATCGACAAATATGCACCAGCGATTCTGTATGCAGGTTATCCTGGTGTTAAAGGTGGTTTGGCAGTAGCCGATGTTTTATTTGGAGATTATAATCCGGGCGGAAAATTGACACTCACATTTCCGAAATCGGTAGGGCAGTTGCCACTCAATTTTCCAACTAAACCTAATGCACAAACTGACGAAGGCGAAACAGCAAGAATTAAGGGTTTGTTGTATCCATTTGGGCATGGTTTAAGTTACACTAATTTCAGTTACAGCAACATCAAAGTAAATAACAAATTGGCTGATCAGGGAGTGGTAGAAGTTACTGTCGATGTGAAAAATACAGGAGCAAAAGAAGGCGACGAAGTGGTGCAATTATACCTTCGTGATGTATTGAGCTCCGTAACTACTTACGAAAAATTACTGAAAGGATTTGAGCGTATCAAACTAAAACCGGGAGAGAGCAAAACGGTAAACTTTACTTTAGTTCCTGACGATTTAATGCTTTGGAATAGAGAAATGAAGCAAGTGGTAGAACCGGGAGATTTCAAGATAATGATAGGTTCCTCTTCAGAAGATATTAGACAAACGGCAACATTTACTGTGAAGTAATTACTCGATGAACATGATTAAAAACAGCTTGATTTTATTAGTTGCTTTGTTTTTTGCTTGCCAAGCAAATGCACAGGAGGTTTTACCGTTAATTCCTAAACCATTAAAAGCTACAAGGCAAACTGGATCATTTATGTTGAGCCAGCAAACCCAAGTTGTTGCCAATAACGAGGTGAAGCAGCTGGCACAATACCTGCAGGGGGAGTTGTTGCGTTATCAAGGTTTGAGTATCAGAACTGCCGATAAAGCCGCGGAAAACTACATCAGCTTGTCGCTGGTAAACAACCGCGGTAAAAAAAATGCAGCTTGGTATCAATTAGTTATTTCTTCAAATAAAATAGAAATTAAGGCCACTCAGCCAGAAGGTTTATTTGCTGGCATATCTTCATTGCTACAATTGGTAAGGCAGCAGTCAGTCAATAAAAAAGTGGTTGAGCTTGCTTCTTGGGAGATTGAAGATGAACCAATTTATGCTTGGCGGGGATTAATGTTGGACGAGTCGAGGCATTTCTTCGGGAAAGAAAAGGTAAAACAGCTGTTGGATTGGATGGCTTTCTATAAGCTCAACAAATTTCATTGGCATTTAACTGATCAACCCGGATGGCGCATAGAAATTAAAGCCTTCCCCAAATTAACTTTAGTTGGTGGTATTGGTAGCCATAGCGACTCTTTAGCTAAAGCGCAATATTACACGCAGGAGGACATCAAAGAAATTGTGGCCTATGCTGCGCAGCGATATATTGATGTAATTCCAGAAATTGATATGCCTGGCCATGCTACGGCGGCCAATAAAGCTTATCCAGAATTTAGTGGTGGGGGTTCGCCCAAATATCCAGAGTTTACTTTTAACCCGGGTAAGGAAAGCACCTATCAATACCTTACGCAAATTTTAAGAGAGGTAGATGTGCTCTTTCCATCACAAATGATCCACATTGGTGCCGATGAAGTTCATTTTGGTAACCAGCATTGGAACAAGGATGAAGCTGTACAAAGCTTGATGAAATCGAAAAATTTGAAGGATTTGCCCGCTGTTGAAGCTTATTTTGTTAAGCGAATGGCTGACAGCATCAAAAATTTGAACAACGAGATTTTAGCTTGGGATGAAATTGTTGGAGGCACTTTATCGCCAGAAAAAACTACGGTGTTTTGGTGGCGTCATGATAAACCAGAAATTTTAAAAGATGCCTTGCAGAAAGGTTATCAAGTGGTTTTATGTCCTAGGTTGCCTTTATATTTTGATTTTGTGCAAGAGGATTCACATGTTGTTGGTCGTAAATGGGCCGGTAACTTTGTGCCTTGGCAAAGCGTGTATCAATTTCCAACGAAAGAAATTACGGCACTGCCAAATGCTAACACATTAATTAGAGGTATACAGGCCAATGTTTGGACTGAAGTAATTGTAGATGCTCAACAGCTTGATTACAAAATTTTTCCTCGTATTGCTGCCTTAGCGGAAGCAGCATGGACGCCTAGTCAGCTAAAAGATCAAACGGCATTTGAAAGCAGGTTAAAAAGCCATTTTAAGTTGTTTACCGCCGAAGGTTTGTATTTCTTCAATCCATTTAACCAGCAAGCTTCGCCAGAGTTGCTTACTCCAGCACAACGTAAAGGCTTACTACCTGATAATGAAGCTCAAACTGCTGCTGAAAAAGGTACTATTAAATAAAAAAACGAAGTGGGAAACACTTCGTTTTTTACTGTGCATCGTAAATTACTATCTTTTCAAAATGTATCCTAAACTCTTCCAAAAATGCTTTGTGGATAGGATGTACCTGATAAACATCGTGAGCTGCTAAATCTTCAAAAAATAATAACAAGCTAAATGTGTAAGTGGTGTCTACTACCGCTCGCTCAATAGGCGCAGGTGTACCAACGTGGAAATTTTTTACTACTTCAATCTGCTCTAAACTTTTCAGTCCGCCTAAAAAAGCTTCTTTCTGTGCATCGGTGGTATCGGCTTTAAGCCAAAATAATACGTGATGTGCTATCATAAAATCTATTTTTCACGAAAATAGTAAAAATCGCAAAAGTACTGGTAGTAACTTAACTCGTCTGTAACTCTCTTGAAAACGGAAGTATTAAAATATTGTTTATCTGATACTGAAGGTATCAACCTATTTTCTGAAATCGACTACCGTCGCAAAAAAACAATTTGCATTTTCAAAATCATTTCCTTTACTTTGTACTGTAATAAATAAAATTACAGAATGAACAACGGACGATTTGCCATTTCCTTACATATTTTGGTATTGCTTGATAAAGCGAAAGGGGCATTGCTATCGTCTGATTACATGGCTGGAAGTCTCAACATCAATCCAGTATTGGTGCGTAAAGAGCTAATCAACCTTCGAGAAAATGGGTTTGTAATTACCAAAGAAGGCAAAAACGGCGGAACCACCTTGGCTAAATCTCCAAAAGATATTATGCTTGGTACGCTTTATCAGTGTGTGAGAAGCAATTATTTGTTGGGCAGTCATAAAAATGAACCTAACCCATTATGTGAGGTAGGCAGGGAGATCAATCAACATTTGAATTCGCTTTATGACGATACCGAGCGCCAACTGATTGAGCAGCTTAACCAGCAAAACTTAGCAAGTTTTAGCGCTAAGTTTTCGAATTAAATTTTTTTAAACAAAACTGTAATAAAAATAGTTACAATTAAAATTAATAATAGATATGAAAGTAGCAGTAATTGGAGCCACAGGCTTCGTAGGTAAAAATTTGGTAAATGAATTAGCAAATCGCGGACATGAAGTGTTAGCAATTGCAAGAAACGCAGATAAGGTAGCGGAACAATCGCAAGTGAATGCCGTAAGTGTTGATGTGAATGATCAAAAAGCGCTAGCTAAAGTTTTGGCAGGTACTGATGTAGTCGTAAGTGCTTTTAATCCCGGTTGGACTAATCCCAATATTTATGCTGATTTTATTAAAGGTGCAGAAGCCATCCAAGCAGGGGTAAAGGCTGCTGGTGTACCACGTTTGGTTGTAATTGGTGGTGCTGGAAGTTTGTACATTGATGGCAATCAATTGGTGGATGGACCAGATTTTCCAGCAGATATTAAACCTGGAGCAACGGCTGCGAGAGATTACTTAAATACCTTAAAACAAGAGGAAGAATTAAACTGGACTTTCTTTAGTCCGGCAATTGAAATGCATCCGGGTATTACCATTGGCCGCACTGGTAAATATCGTCTAGGTCTGGAAAATCCAGTATTTGATGAAAATGGCAAATGTGTATTGTCTGTAGAAGATTTAGCTATAGTAATTGCTGATGAAGTGGAAAGCAACAAACATCCACGTCAACGCTTTACCGCCGCTTACTAAAACTATTTTTAAACCCTCTCTGTCCGTTGGACATCTCTCCCTGCTAAGGAGAGAGCAGCAAAGGATAATATATTGTGCTTGTCTTTCTCGTATGCAATAAGGAACTGTTTGGCAGTCACTGCTTATTGCGTTACGATAGAGCTTTAACGCAAATTCTATTCTCTCCCTGATAGAGAGAGCAGGGTACGAATGTTTGTACTTCCTTTCCCAAGCGCTATTCTCTCCCTTTGGGAGAGATGCCGTAGGCAGAGAGGGTTAATTTTTACTTGTCTTCTGAAATATATATTGAATGTAGTTTTTTTACCCTCTCTGTCCGTTGGACATCTCTCCCTGATAGGGAGAGAGCAGCGGGGGTGAAATATTTGTGGTTGCCTTTCTCGTGTAAAATAAGAAACTGTTTGGCAGTCACTGCTTATTGCGTTACGATAGAGCTTTAACGCAAATTCTATTCTCTCCCTGATAGAGAGAGAGAGCAACGTACGAGTGTTTGTACTTCCTTTCCCAAGCACTATTCTCTCCCTTTGGGAGAGATGCCGTAGGCAGAGAGGGTTAATTTTTACTAGTTTATAAAACAGACATTGAATGTAGTTTTTTACCCTCTCTGTCCTTTGGACATCTCTCCCTGCTAGGGAGAGAGTAGCTTGGGTGAAATATTTGTGCTTGCCTTTCTCGCATGCTGGAAGATTTAGAGCGTTTATCATTCATTTGCCTATCGCATTTCGATAGTTCTTTAAAGCAAGCGCTATTCTCTCCCTTGGGAGAGATGCCGTAGGCAGAGAGGGTTAATTTTTACTAGTTTATAAAACAGACATTGAATGTAGTTTTTTACCCTCTCTGTCCTTTGGACATCTCTCCCTGCTAGGGAGAGAGTAGCTTAGGTGAAATATTTGTGCTTGCCTTTCTCGCATGCTGGAAGATTTAGAGCGTTTATCATTCATTTACTTACTGCTTTACGATAGCACTTTAACGCAAATGCTATTCTCTCCCCTTGGGAGAGACGCCCGAAGGGCAGAGAGGGTTATCATCAATTGTCAATTCTATAACAATTTTTTAAAATTATGTAAAAACATATCTCACTTTTTATTCATATTTGCTGAGTAATGAAAAGGATATTTTTAACACTTCTAGCATTTTTCTACTTGGCGGTTGCCAGTGGTGCGGGTGTTAATTTTCATTATTGCATGGGCGAATTGGTAGATTGGAGCCTTGTTCAATCTGACCAGCATGCTTGCAGTTTCTGCGGTATGGAAAAAAAGAAATCTACCGAAAAATCTTGCTGTAAAGATGTGCAGCACCAAGCAAAGGTGGACCAAGCGCAAAAAGCAAATGCCCAAATTTTCAAGTTCGAACAAGGCGTTTTCATAGTTCCGCAATTTAAACCTGTGGAATTTTATCTATTACCCATAGTTGCTACCATTGCAAAGGAAAGCAGGAGCAATGCACCGCCTTTAGGGCAAAATCTGCCTATTTTCATTAAAAACTGTACCTACAGAATATAATACCTTTTCTTTTCCTTTTTGGCATTAATAGCCCTGTCGTCATCCTGAATTTATTTCGGGATCTTCTGACTGATTATCAAATAAGTTCAGCATGACGATATCTCAGGGACTAATTCCAAACCGGCTTTAGCCAACAATCCAAAACTTATTTTATTAATCAGCCAATAGCTAATTCGCTTTGCGTGAATTGCTATCAGCTAAACAACAAAAAACATGAAATCTTTAAAAATGATAGCCTTATTGGCTTTTACTATGATTGGAACGGGAGCATTCGCCCAAACTAAAACTGAAAAAATTAAAGTATTAGGTAACTGTGGCATGTGCAAAAAACGTATTGAAACTGGTTTGAAAACAGCTGGCGTTAGCAGTGCTACTTGGGATAAAGACAGTAAGTTTTTAACGGTAAGCTACGATAGTTCGAAACTTAACAACGAAGACATTCAGCAAAAAATTGCCGATTTAGGTCACGATACACCAAAAGCAAAAGCAAAAAATGAAGTGTATGATAAACTACCTAGCTGCTGTAAATACGACAGGACTGGGAAGACTACTAAAGCTCATTAATTGATACCAACATCGCGAGACACGGAGCAAGGCTACAGCTAGTTGACTTGCTGTGTGCGCTTGTGATGAAATGATGTTTAAAGGAAAAGAAAAGGTTAACTAAATGGTACATCAAATTATTGATTGGTCAATGCGTAACCGATTTATAGTGTTGCTTTTGGCTGCAACGCTGTTTGTTTGGGGCATTTTTGCAGTGAAGAAAAACCCGATAGATGCTATTCCAGATCTGTCGGAGAACCAAGTAATTGTATTTACGGAATGGATGGGTAGGTCGCCACAACTGATGGAAGATCAAGTAACTTATCCATTGGTTACCAACTTGCAGGGCATACCTAAAATTAAATATGTTCGTGGCTCGTCCATGTTTGGGATGAGTTTTATTTATGTGATTTTTGAAGATGATGTAGATATCTACTGGGCAAGAGAACGTGTTACGGAGCGTATTAGTACAATTTCGAAATCCTTACCTGAAGGAGTTACGCCCCAATTGGGGCCTGATGGAACTGGGGTAGGACACGTACTTTGGTATACCTTGGATGCGCCAAACATGGATTTGGGTGAACAACGTGCTATACAGGATTGGTACGTGAAATTCGCTTTGCAAAATGTACCCGGCGTAAGTGAAATTGCTTCGTTTGGTGGTTTCCAAAAGCAATATCAAATTGCAATAGACCCAAATAAGTTACTCTTTTACAAGCTGACGGTGCCTCAAGTGATTGCTGCGGTGCGGAGCAACAATAATGAAGCTGGTGGACGGAAGTTCGAAATGAGTGGCATGGGTTATATCATTAAAACCTCGGGTTACCTTAAATCCATGGAGGAAATTGCCAATATTCCCATTAAGAATCAAGGTAGTACGCCTATTCGTATTTCGGATGTGGCTGCTGTACAAATGACCGGTGAAAGTAGGCTAGGTATTTTTGACCAAAATGGCGAAGGCGAACGTGTGGGTGGTATCGTGGTAATGCGCTATGGCGAAAATGCCGCTGAAGTGATAGATAAGGTCAAGAAGAAAATGGATGAAGTTGCCAAAGGTTTACCTAAGGGAGTAAAATTTGATATTGTTTATGATCGTGGGGAGCTGATTAAAGAGTCGGTGAGTTCCATTAAGAATACATTAATAGAAGAGATGATCGTGGTTTCCCTGATCGTGTTTGTTTTCTTGTTCCACTGGCGTAGTGCGCTCAGCATCATCATTCAAATCCCTATTACCATAGCCGCCAGTTTTATTTTGCTCAATGCTTTTGGAATCAGTTCAAATATCATGTCGCTTACAGGTATTGCCTTGGCTATCGGTGTAATTGTAGATAATGGAATTATCATGAGCGAAAATGCATATAAACATTTGGCGGAGCGTTACGAAGAGATTGTTGGCAAGTAGAGCCGCATGATCGCGGAGACGCACAATTGTGCGTCTGTACAAAAACAAGAGGCAAGGTAGAGACGCACAATTGTGCGTCTTTACGAAAACAATCGATCAGTTACAGCCGCACAATTATGCGGCTCTACAAAAGCAATCGACCATTAAAAAATCATATAACCTAAATGAAAAATTGGTTAAAAAATAAATTTCGCAAAGAACCTAGTTGGATCAGCGAAGAAGAACGTCTGGCAATTATCACCAAATCGAGCAAGCAGGTTTCGAGAGGGGTGTTTTTTGCTACCGTTATCATTATCACATCTTTTTTGCCGGTATTTATGCTTACCGGTCAAGAAGGCAAGTTGTTTCATCCGTTAGCCTATACTAAAACATTCATCATGATAGTAGATGCCTTACTGGTGATTACGCTGGCGCCGGTGCTCATTTCGTTTTTTATGAAAGGGAAGTTTAAGCCCGATAGCGCCAACCCTGTGAACCGTTTTTTGGAAAGGATTTACGAGCCTATCATTGAAAAAGTACTGAATTGGCGTAAAACGACCATTGCTATCAATGTAATTGCCCTACTAATTACTATTCCGCTACTTAAAAATTTGGGTACGGAGTTTATTCCGCCGTTGGATGAGCAAAGCATTTTATTTATGCCAGTAACGCTGCCAGATGTTTCAAACGCTGAGGCGAAACGGATTTTGCAGGTGCAAGATAAAATCATCAAATCTGTACCAGAGGTAGATAAAGTGCTAGGGAAAGCCGGTAGGGCTAGTACGGCTACGGATAATTCGCCAATTAGCATGATTGAAACCATTATTACGCTGAAGCCCAAAAGTGAATGGCGTGATGGGGTGACCAAAAAAGATATCATTACCGAACTTGATGCTAAACTGCAAATTCCGGGGGTAGTAAATGGATGGACACAGCCAATCATTAACCGCATCAATATGCTGGCCACGGGTATTCGAACTGACGTGGGTATAAAAGTTTTTGGACAAAATTTGGATACCATCGCTGCAGTTTCTGAGAAAGTAAAAGCTGCATTGGAAGGTACTGCTGGTGTGAGTGATTTATTTGTAGAACCCATTACAGGTGGTAAATATTTAGCCATCAACATTAAACGCGAAGAATTATCCCGTTACGGATTAAGTGTTGACGAGGTGAATCAAGTGGTGGAAACTGCTTTAGGTGGCGCTAATGTGGCTAATACCATTGAGGGCCGACAACGCTTTTCGATCAGTGTGCGTTTGGCGCAGCAATATCGCAATAGCGTTTCGCAAATTGAGCGAATTCCACTTCAGTCGCCAAGTTTTGGGGAAATTCCTTTGTCGGCAGTGGCCGATGTAAAGTTTGAGGATGGACCGCCGATGATCAGTTCGGACAATGCTATTTTACGCGGAGCAGTAATGTTCAACGTACGCGACAGGGATTTAGGCAGCACCGTTAAAGAAGCAATGGAACAACTGAATAAGCAAGATGGTATTTTGCCAGAAGGTTACTTTTTAGAGTGGAGCGGTCAGTATGAAAACCTAATTAGGGGGCAGCAAACTTTAATGTGGATTGCTCCGGTGGTGCTCATCATCATTTTCTTTTCACTTTACTTCGCATTTCGGTCGGTTAGAGAAGCATTTTTAAGTTTGATTACCGTTCCTTTTGCGCTGATTGGCGGTGCTTACATGATTTATTTTTGGGGTGTAAACCTATCGGTAGGGGTGGCAGTGGGCTTTATTGCTTTGTTTGGTATCGCCGTTGAAACTGGAATTGTAATGGTGATTTATTTGAACGACGCCATGCAGCAGCTCATCAAACTTAAAGGCAATTCAAGCGAAACCATTACCAAAGAAGATTTACATACCTACGTGATCCACGGTGCGGCCAAACGCTTGCGACCAAAATTAATGACCGTTTGCGTTTCCTTATTCGGTTTGGTGCCAGTGCTTTGGGCAACAGGAGTTGGGGTTGATGTGATGCAGCCTATTGTATTGCCAATGATCGGCGGTGTGCTTACTTCTTCCACGCATATCCTGTTGGTTACGCCGCTCATCTTTTTAATGTCTAAAGAATACGAATTGAAAAAATATGGAAAATTGGAGGTGCATGATGTACAACATTAGCCCGTTAAGCATCTCTTCCCAAGAGGGAGATAGCCTCTATGTGCGTCATTCCTGCATAGCTGGGAACCACGAAGTGCTCAATAAAGTTAATCGTAAAACGACTGATAGGAAAGCAGTTAAGCATTTTATAACACTACTTCTTGCATTGTTTTTTTTACCGTTCCTCGCTAATGCCCAAACCCAAGTGCTGCATTTGGACACGATATTGAAGCGCATAGATCAAAATAATTTGTTGCTTAAATCTTATGGTTTGAAAGCCGAAAGTTACCAATACACTGCAAAAGCGGCTACCGCTTGGATGGCGCCGATGGTTGGCGTAGGCACTTTTATGACGCCATACCCGGGTCAAATGGTGATGGATGAGCGGGACAAGGGATCGTTGATGTTTCAAATTGAACAGGATATTCCCAACTACGGCAAGTTGAATGCTCAAAAAAAATACATCGAGTCAAAAGCAAAAGTGGAACGAGCCAGCAGGGAAGTTACTTTGAATGATTTTAAAACACAAGCTAAAAAGTTGTACTACAGTTGGTTGGTTGCACAGCAAAAACTGCTAGTGTTGCAAAAAAGCACGCAGATCATGCAAACGATGAAGAAGATTGAAGAAATCAGATATCCATTTAACCAATCGAAACTAGGTAGTGTTTATCAAACCACGGCCAAGTTGGAAGAAACAGAAAACATGAAGCGCATGCAGGAGGGGGAAATTGGAAAAGCGAAAGCTTGGTTAAATAGTTTGATGAACAGAGCTGGAAATATAGATTTTGTAATTGATACGACTACAGTGCCACAATTTACGCCTGCCAGTAATTTGGATACGGCGAGTTTGGCAACTGCTAGAAAAGACATTGAACAAATGAACTATAACATCCAATCTATGCAATTGAACATCGACGCAATGAAAAAACAGCGCAATCCTGATTTCAGAATTCGTTTTGACCACATGTCGCCATTGAGTAGCGGCATGCCAAGGGCTTTTAGCGTAATGGGAATGGTGAGTATTCCTATCGCTCCTTGGGCTTCGAAAATGTACAAATCCGAAGTAAAGGGTATGCAATACGAAATTGATGCCATGCAAATGCAAAAAGCTGCAATGTTGCAAGAATCACAAGGTATGTTGTACGGCATGCAATACCAAATCCAAACCATGCAAGCGCAAATCAACAACATGGAAAAGAAAATCATTCCTACGCTACAAAAAACATTGGATGTTAACGTGTTGAATTACCGCGAAAATAAGATGCAGTTGCCAGAAGTGATTGCATCTTGGGAGGCGCTAACCATGATGCAAAACAATGTGCTAGACGAGAAATTGAAACTTTATTTAATGATTGCCGATTATGAAAAGGAATTATACAGGTAGTAACGTGCTTGGCTATCATTCCAGCGTAAGCAGGAATCGTAACGTGCTACATTTGATAAGGCAAAAAGTATTATTGCTATCAATTGCATTCTTAATTGTTTCTTGTCAAAGTAAGCCTAAGAAAGACCATCACGATATTGGTAAAATAAAAATAGATGATAGCCTTAGAGCCTTGATAGCGCCGTCCAATGAGCAGGCAATAGGGCAAGTGCAGGCGGTAACAGCAACTTACGAGTCGAAAATTTTTACCGTTGAAGCGCAAGGGATGATCAATTACGATACCCGAAGTAAAGTTAATGTGGCTAGTCGCGTTGCTGGCCGTTTGGAGCGACTGTATGTAAAGTACAATTATCAGCCCATCAAAAAAGGTCAGTTGCTTTTCGAAATATACGCACCAGATTTGGCGGCTGCCCAACAGGAGTTGATTTACCTATCGCAAAATACTAGCGATACGCAATTGATCGCCAAAGCGAAACAACGTTTACTGTTGCTAGGCCTAACTCAGCAAACGGTTGAACAAATTATCCGCAGTAAAAAAGTGAATTATCGTATACCAATTTATAGTCCGGCAGATGGTTACATTTTGGAACAACAGGTAGCCAATGTACCACAAAGCAATGAAGTAACTACGAGCAACAGCGGGGACGGTGGCATGTCGGGTATGGGTGCGTCAAGTGCTGAAACTACAAGTGCGAGTACCACAACTCAGGTTCAAAACACAGCGTTACTTTTACGGGAAGGCCAATACGTTAGTGCTGGTCAAAGTTTGTTCACTATTTACAAGGCTGATCAACTGGTGGCAGAATTTACCTTGAAACCAGATGTAAGCAGGGCGATAAAAAAAGGAACAAAGTTGGCATTTTACAAAACCGCTAACAAAGAAGCTACATTTCAAACAGCTGCTATAGGATTAATAGAGCCGGTTGTAAAATCGGGTGAAAACTTTGCATTGGCAAGAGTTTACATAGAGAAAAGTGCATGGAGGGTTGGTGATGTTTTGACTGCAAAAATTCCCGTTTTAGTATCGCAAAGCTATTGGCTGCCGGCATCAGCGGTAGTGAATGTTGGTGCTGAAAGTATGGTATTTAGGAAAGAGAATGGTGTTTTTGTAGCAGTGCCGATAAACACAGGAGTTAAAGTTGCTGGCTTGGTGCAAATACAGCAAAGTATTGACGGCTGGCAGGTTGCCAAAGAAGCAGCTTACTTGGTAGATAGCGAAAGCTTTATCAGCACTAAAACTAAACAATAACATTGGTTAAACTCAGCAGGAAAAAATGGAAAAGATAGCGAGATCATCATCAATGCAAGTGATAAAAATAAAATACATCAGTTTAATTTTTGGCTTTTTTGCCCTAATAATGGGTTGTACTGCAGATCAAAAAAGTGGCCAGAAAGCAATAGAAAAAAAGCAGCAAACGTACACTTGCCCAATGCATCCACAGGTAATCAAACATGAAATGGGCACCTGTCCAATTTGTGCGATGGATTTAGTACCCTTTGAAAAAAATAGCAATGATAAAAGCATCAAGCTTGATGCACAACGCCAATTACTTGCGAACATTAGCACCGCAAAAATTGGTGAAAGTGGAAGTTTGACAAACATTGCTAATGAAAGTGTGCTGAATGGTCGTTTAGTGCTTGATCCGCAACAGAGCAACTACATTTCTGCAAAAGTGAGTGGTAGAATTGAGGAGTTGTACGTAAGGGAAACAGGAGTGAAGATATCCAAAGGACAGCCTTTGTACCGTTTATATTCAGAGCAATTAGCTACGCTGCAGCAAGAGTATTTAATGGCATTGGCGCAACAAAAGCAATTTGCTGGAGATAAGCTGGAACAACAGTTGGTAGCTTCTGCTAAACAAAAATTGTTGCTTTACGGTCAAACCGAAAATCAGCTGAAGCAGTTGAGCAAAACACAACAGAAAAATCCCCTAGTTACCGTGTTCGCAAACCAGAGCGGCACTGTAGCAGAGCTGAACGTTACGCAAGGTCAATACGTTGCCGAAGGTAGCCCCGTAATGAGGTTAGAGGGTTACCAACGTTTGTGGGTAGAGGCTGATGCTTATCCTAAAGAGTTAGAAAATATCAAACCAAATCAGCAGCTGAAAGTAGTAGTTAGCGGTTGGGAAAATGAACCGCAGTTGATGAAGGTGAAGTTCATTAATCCATCATTACAAACTGGCACGCAGCTTACCCAAATTCGTGGCAGCATTGCAAATCCAAATGCTAGGTGGCAGCCTGGTTTACAGGTTAAAGTGATGTTGTTAACTGGTAATTCAAAGCAAACTGGCATCAATTTACCTCTTGATGCAGTGATACAAGATGGCAAAGGCAAACATGTTTGGCTAAAAACTGGTAAAGACAGCTTTGAACCTGTAACTGTGGTTACTGGTAAAGCCAATGCTAATAGTATCAATATCACATCGGGTATTGCCACAGGCGATGAAGTTGTAGTTACAGGTGCTTATCTACTTTACAGCGAGTACGTGTTGAAACGAGGGAAGCATCCGCTTGGTTAATCTATCTCAAATAATAAATTAATTCTCTTTCAGTGTTTTAAAATTAAAAATTAATATCAAATCAGATGAAAAGATATCAGGTTTTAGGTTTGTTGCTACTCGTATTTGCGGCATGTACCAATCAAAAAGTTGAAGATAAAAAAGAAGTTGTTGCAGTTAAAAAGCAGGTAGCACTTCAGTCAAATGAAGTGTTGGTTAAAAATGATCACTTGAATGCCGCTTACCAACAATATCTTTTACTGAGCGATGCTTTGGTGAATTCGGACATGGCCACAGCCAAAGAGGCTAGCATGGCTTTGGAACTTGGAGCAAAAGCATTAAATGGAGGAGCTTTGTTGGCTAAGTTATCCGCTAAAATTACAGCCAGTACCGATTTAGAAATTCAGCGTAGTTTGTTTGCTCAGTTAAGTAATGAAATGATTGCAAAAATGAAGCAAACGGGATTAAAATCGGGTGAGGTTTATGTGGAATTTTGTCCTATGGCTTTGAACGATAAAGGTGCATTTTGGTTGAGCAATCAAAAGCAAATTAAAAATCCATATTACGGCGAAAGCATGTTGGACTGTGGTGAAGTGAAAGAAACTTTGAAGTAGCAATAAGATAGGGTTATTTGCTGCTTCAAAGTTAAATCACTCATTTAATTTTAGCGTAATGAATTTCGGTGCCGTCTACAGCTATCGGTACGTTGTTGAAAATGATCAGTTTATTTCCGCTTACCTTAACGTATTGCTTAAAATCATCGGCTTTGCCATTAAAAACAATTCGTGGATCGCCATCCCATGATTTTTCAGTTGTGATTTCGTAGGTGCCATGGTCAACAATTTTTCCATCTAATTCACTTTCAAATTTGTCGTTGGTAAATCTTAGGATTAAGTTCAAATTTGTAACAGTAGGTTGTAAACCTCCAATAGTAGTCACATGCTGCCAAGTACCCACAATACCGTTTTGTGTGTTTTCTTTTTTACAAGATAGGCTTATTAATAAGGTCAAAACCAGCGCTAGCGTCGTAAGTCGTCTTTTCATAGTCGTTCTTTTATATGCTATACGTAACATCAAAATAAAACGCTACAAATTTAGATTAACCAAACGGTCGTTTACCTCACTTGAAACTTCTCCCTATACTGCGTAGGCGTCATCCCTACACTTTTTTTAAACAGTTTTCGGAAGGCTTTAGGGTCATTATAGCCAGAGTTGTAAATTATTTCATTCATTTGCTGGTTGGTTTTTTCCAGCAATTTTTTAGCGGCTTCGATACGTGTTTGCTGTAAATATTCAATGGGAGTAATACCCGTTATTTGCTTAAAACGACGTACAATATTCCTTCTACTCGAAGGGATATCCTTAATGAGCTCTTCAATTGTTGCAGCATCTTGATAATTTTGCTCAATTTTCTGTTGGGCAATGGCTACAAGTTCATCGGCATGATCTTTAGAAGGTTGAAAGGTACTGAAATAAGATTGGTTGTCCCTGTCCATATCTATCGCAAAAACTTTGGCAATTCTAATAGCCATTTCTTTACCACAGTATTCATGTACCAAATGCAACAATAAATGAAATGAAGAAGTAGCGCCACCGCTGGTGTACAATCGGTCATCCTGTGTTACTGTTTTATCAGATCTTAATTTTACTAAAGGAAAGGCATTTGCAAATCCGCTACTGGCATCCACATGTGTAGTAGCTATTTTGCCGTTAAGCAAGCCTGTAGCGCCAAGTAAGAATGCACCGGTACAAAAACTTCCTAAGCAGGCTCCTTTTTGATATTGTTTTATTAAATGAGGGATGTTCTCGTAGTTTGCGGTTAAAGTTGCCCGCATATCGTCAGAGGTAAAAGCCGGGATAAAAACCATGTCCATTAAAGGTGCGTCTTTGAATTTGGTTAATGGATACCCTAAAGCTTGCTGATTTGAACCCTCCGCATCGACTCCATCTAGTAAAATCAATTCAAATACTGGTGATTTGTGTTCT
The DNA here is from genome assembly GCF_965249885.1 of Pedobacter sp. Classification (GTDB taxonomy): domain Bacteria; phylum Bacteroidota; class Bacteroidia; order Sphingobacteriales; family Sphingobacteriaceae; genus Pedobacter. The sequence goes on from NZ_OZ252254.1 coordinate 3,425,627, forward strand.
GCGATGTAGAATTTATTTACGGTTTCAAAAACCTCAAGTATGGCAGCAACGCTCAATAACTTATAATCTTTACTTAAAAGAAGCCCTATTTTTTTCATCGTTTATTTGTTGGTTCATCTAAAATACAAAATTGTCTCAAATGCCCCCTAATTTTGCCTTTAATACCTATCGATATCGCCCAAAATTGAAACTAACTTAGTAATATTAAATAGCTAGATATGGAAATTAAACCAGTAAGCAACCGAATGTTCGGTTTTTTGGTGCTGTACGATATGCACACCACATTTTATCACAATGTATTGGATGGGATCAACGATGTTGATGCTACAAAACGATTGGAAACAAAGGCAAATCACATAGCTTGGTTAGCAGGAAGTTTATTGCAGGAAAGGTTTGAATTAGCCAATCTGCTAGGTATTTCAATGAATGCTAGCAGCAACGAACTGTTCAAAAATCATCAAGGCATTAAAGAGGGCATGCAGTATCCGGAGTTAGCGACCTATGAAAAGGAGTGGGATAGCATTTCGCCGTTACTAAGGGAGAAGTTAATGACGGTGACTGACGAAGAATTGGATAAAGTGATCCATTTTGAAGTGGAACAGATGAGTTTCCCCTTATTTGAAATGTTAAGTTTCAACACTTACAGAGAAGCAAATTGCATTGGTCAAATTGCACTTTGGCGCCGATTGCTTGGCTACGAAGCAATGAAATACATGTAAACTATGGAAAATAATCACACAATTGCTACGGAACTAGCAACAGCATTTACTGAGTTGGAAAAATCAGTACAACGGTTTAATCCTACACAGTTTAACACTAAGCCTGCGGATAAAAGTTGGTCGGCGGCTATGGTAGTACAGCACTTAATTTTAGCGGGTAAGGGGATTGATCAAGTGCTGTTAGGCAATACCAAACCAACAGTTGGCGCAGCCGACCAAAAGGTGGAAACAATTAGAAACATCCTTCTGGATTTTAACGCTAAATACAATTCCCCACCATTTATTGAGCCGAAAGATCAGCATTACGAACAGGAAGAACAATTGCAGCAACTACAGCAAATTGTTGATGCGATATTGCCAATTTTGCCCAATTTGGATTTAAGTGAAACCTGTCTTGAATTTGAATTTCCAGGGCTGGGTCAAGTTACTCGATTGGAACTTGTCAGCTTTTTGATTTTCCATACGCAACGCCATACGCATCAGCTTCATCATATGTTTAATGCGGTAGCTACATCAGTTTGAATTAATAAAATAGGGCTATGAGAAAAGTAATTGCAGCATTTAATATGACACTCGACGGTGTTTGCGACCACACCACTGGGGTTCCAAGCGAAGATTTACATCAACACTATGCCGAATTATTGGACAATACTGGAGTTATCTTATATGGACGGACAACCTATGAACTGATGCAGTTTTGGAAATCAGTATTGGAAAATCCTTCGGGTAAAAAGTCGATGGACGAATTTGCAATTTCAATAGATAGAATTCCTAAACTCGTTTTCTCACACAAATTAAAAGATACAAACTGGAACACAGCAGAACTGTCAGATAAACCACTACATGAAAAAGTTTTGGAACTCAAAAAGCAATCGGGAAAGGATATTTCTGTAGGGAGTCGAAGTTTGATTATTCAACTATTAAATAGCAATCTTATTGACGAATTTCAAATTTGTGTTCACCCCATCATCGAAGGGAAGGGATTAAGATTGTTCGACGAAATCAAAGACAAGATTATGCTGAAACTAATCAAGACAAAAACACTAACATCCGGTTCAATAGTATTTTATTATGAACCGATACGAGCGTGAACAACAATCGATACGACAGGTTTCTGCTGAAGTATAGTGCTGGTTGATAGTTTGTGCTCAGAAACCGGCTCAAACGAAAAGCCCTGAAATGTTAACGTGTTGGCAACATCAGCGTAATTTAGTTGCCTAAAAGTAGTCTAAGCTTAAAAGCGCTATGGATAAATATCATCACTATAAATTAACCACCAGTTGGATTGGAAACAAGGGTTCGGGAACAAGTAATTACAAGGCTTACGATAGAAGTTACCATATTATCATCGACGGTAAACAAACTATTGAAGGTTCATCTGACCCAGCGTTTAGAGGAGATCCGGGCAAACATAATCCAGAGGAAATGTTGCTCAGTGCGCTTTCTTCCTGTCACATGCTTTGGTATTTGCATTTGTGCGCTGAAGCAGGTGTTGTCGTGATAGACTATACAGACGAAGCTACAGGAAAGATGGTGGAAACAGCAAATGGTGGTGGCAAATTTGCGGAAGTAACGTTAAATCCCAAGGTCACTGTAACTGAAGCTGCAATGGTGAATAAAGCCAATGATTTGCACCTGAAGGCTAGCGAACTTTGTTTCATTGCCAATTCAGTAAACTTTCCTATCGGTCACCGTCCCGTTTGCGTAGTGCAAAAATCGAATTGAAAAATATGGAAAACTATAACATAACACTATCATTGAAGGCCACTCCGGCACAAGTTTTTAATGCGTTAACGCAGCAAATTCCGCAATGGTGGACAAAGGCTTACCAAGGTGCTGCCGCTGCACCAAGCGATCAATTTAAGATAAAATTTGGCGAAAACGTGGCGAAAACACTGGAGGTTGTTACCGTGGTAGAGCCGTTCAAAGTAGTTTGGTTAGTCAAGGAAGCGCTTATTGATATTCCTCAGCTTACAAACAAGTCTGAATGGGTAGGTACCACCATTAGCTGGACAATGGACGGTAATGGCGATCGCACGTGGCTAAACCTAGAACATGTTGGCTTGCATAATGCTGTGGAGTGTTTTGATATCTGTACAGCAGGTTGGCTCCAGTTTACAGAAAGCCTCAAGAAATTCATCGAAACTGGCCAAGGAAATCCTTATTAGTTTATTAGTTTATTGGTTCATTAGTTCATTGGTTCATTTGTTCACTTGTTCATTGGTTCAATTGTTCATTAGTTCAATTGTTCATTAGTTCAGTTGTTCATCGGAATTTGATTATTGGGATTTGATTATTGGAATTTGCTCATTAACCATTAATAATTAATCATTAACCATTAAAGCCGCTCCTGTCCCAAAACACCCCTAAAGTTGACGTATTTAGCAATGAATAAAAGTAGCGTCAACCTTTAAATTTGTGCTAACATGTATCAAATCAAAACAATAAACTATGGTAATTAATCCTTATTTAAACTTCAATGGCAATGCCGAAGAAGTTTTTACTTTCTACAAATCTATTTTCGGGGGAGAGTTCCCTTTCGTAATGCGTTTCAACGAGATGCCTAGTGATGCTGCCGATGGTGAAGGTTGTGCCGGCGACGGAATTCCTGAAGCAGATCAAAATGGAATAATGCATATTTCCTTGCCTGTTGGAACTACCATGTTGATGGCTAGCGACGTACCTTCAAACATGCCTCCAGCAACTGCAGGTACAAATGTATCACTATGTATCAGCGTGGACAGTAAGGCTGATGCGGACCGAATTTTTACGGCGTTAGGCAATGGTGGTACGGTAATTATGCCGATGGAAGATCAATTTTGGGGCGATTACTACGGAATGCTGGTGGACAAATATCAAATTCACTGGATGATTAGTTTCAACGCAGCACAAGACGGCAAAAACGGAAAATAACCTGGTAATTTGATCTACTTAAAGCTTACACAAACGTAAGCATTAAGTAGCTCTTTTTTAACACTTAAACATCACTCCACCATAAAAAATAGAAAATGGCAAAGCAGATATTTGTAAATATTCCCGTAACCGATTTAGACAAGGCCATTGCTTTTTATAAGCATTTAGGTTTTTCTTTTAACCAGCAATTTACTAACGAAAAAGCAACGTGTATGGTTATTTCGGAGAATATCATGGTGATGCTGCTAAGCAACGAATTTTTTCAAACTTTTACGCCAAAGCCCATAGCTAATACTAAAACAAGCACATCAGTAATCATTTGTATTTCTGCCGATAGTCGGGAAGAAGTAGATCGTTATGTAGCCTTAGCTATTGAGGCAGGTGGTAGAGCTGATGTTCCAAAACAAGATTTAGGTTGGATGTACGGGCATGGTTTCGAGGATTTGGACGGCCATATGTGGGAACTCAGCTACATGGATATATCTGCCGTTCCGCAATAATACAACCGCAATTTGCCCTTGTAGCGAATTGCAGGTTTTAAACGTATATGATTAATTAGCCGATGCATTCATGCTTATATTTAAAACCAATGTCGACTCACCTTTCGAAGCTGCCAAGATAATAAATCACTTAGGGCAATCTCTGTCCATTCCTATAGATGCTAATTTTGATTTGGAAGATTGCGACCGTATCCTACGTGTGCATTCCACTTCACCATTAGAACAGTTGGCGGGAAAAGTAGAAGAGCTTGTAAATTCGGCTGGTTTTAATGCTGAAATATTGCGAGATGAAGTGTTCGAAGATAAAATTCCAAAGCGACAACAGAAGCTTAGTTTGCAATTGCTTTGCTCCATCATTTAAAGATTATCATAATTTATAAAACCTTTTTAGCGTTTAATCCTTAACTTTAAAACAAAGAATTTGTAAGCTATGTTAAGGAAATCCACATTTTTAGTACTTCTCTTATTGGGTTCAATCCAATTATTTGCACAGAAAAAAGACGATATTTTAGGTAAATGGGTTAACCCGTCAGGTGAAGGTCAGATAGAAATCTATAAAAAAGGCGATAAATATTTCGGGAAATTAGCTTGGATTAAAGAGCCTAATAACGCTAATGGCAAGCCTAAAACAGACGAGAAAAATCCAAACGAAAGCCTTAGAAATAAACCGATTTTAGGGTTGGAAATCTTGAAAAATTTTGAATTTAATGATGGAAAATGGGAGGATGGAACCATCTATGATCCAAAATCAGGCAAAACTTATAGTTGTAAGATGACCATCAAAGACCAGAATCTGCTCAATATCAGAGGCTATATTGGCGTATCGCTAATTGGTAGAACCGAAGTATGGAAGCGTGTTAAATAAAAGCTATGGCTCGTTTGTTTAAATTAACGTTGGTTTTATTTTTAGTACCACTATTTGTATCTTCTCAACAGTATGTTTTAAAACCAATGGTTGAAGAAGGAGTCAAATCTAGTTTCAGAGGACTTTCCGTAGTGGATAACCAAATTATTTGGGTGAGCGGAAGCAATGGCTACATCGGAAAATCTTTAAATGGTGGTAAAACTTGGCATTGGATGCAGCCAAAAGGATACGAAAAACTCGACTTTAGAGATATTCAAGCATTCAGTTCTGATAAAGCTATCGTGGTAAATGCGGGTTCTCCGGCGTACATCTTATCCACTAATGATGGTGGTAAAACGTGGTCTGAGCATTATAAAAATATCGATAGTGCTATATTTTTGGACGGCATGGATTTTTGGGACGGAAAAACCGGGATGATGTTTGGTGATCCTATCGATAAAAAATTACAACTATTGAAAACCACCGATTCCGGTGCTACTTGGCAAAATATTTCCGAGCGTTTGAGCTTTCCAATGCAAATTGGTGAAGCTGGTTTTGCGGCTAGCGGCACTACTATAAAAACTTTTGGGAATGGTAAGGTGTGGGTCGCTACTGGAGGTGCCGAGTCAAATATTTATTACTCTTCCAATTATGGTAACACTTGGAAAAAGTTTAAGTGTCCTATTCAGCAGGGAGAGAGCAGTACTGGAATATTTTCCATAGATTTTTTTGATTACAAAAAAGGCTTAGCGGTAGGTGGAAATTATTTAAAAGATACTGAAGCGGGCAATAATGTGCTTTACACAAAAAATGGTGGTAAGAAATGGAAAAAACCTCGTCGAGGCGTAGCGGGCTATCGTTCAGGTGTGGTTTACGTTACCGAATTTTTCTGTGTTGCAACTGGTACTTCGGGTACTGACATCTCCACCGATGGAGGTCGTTCTTGGAGAAACATTTCGCCTTTAGGGTTTAACGCGGTAAAAACTGCTGATCAGCTAGTTATATTGGCTGGCGCAAAGGGGCAGGTATACCGTCTTGAGACAACCCCATGATCTCAATATTCTACAAAATGTAGAAATAAATACACTTATAGGGAATACTTAAATTATATTTGCAATACAGGAGTACTCTAAAATTGAATAAACATCATGGTTGTAGAGATTCCAAAAAGTGGTAAGGTATTTGTATCTCTAAATTAAAGGTTACGTGTATGTCTAGGATATTGATTGCAGAAGATGAAGTATTAATGCTCAAAGCATTAGAATTTAAATTGAAGAAAGACGGCTATCAAGTGGACGTAGCTTCGGATGGTAAACAAGCAATGGAGAAAATTAAGGAACATACATACGACCTAATTTTAACCGATATCATGATGCCTTTTGTTGGGGGTATGGAAATATTAAGCTACGTTAAAAACGATCCTATAAAAAAAATTACCCCAGTTTTGCTGATCTCTGCTGTTGGATTGGAAGATGTAGTGTTGGAAGGATTTAGATTAGGAGCAGAAGATTTCATTTATAAACCTTTCAATCTTAACGAATTATCTGTGAGGATAAGAAGGCATGTGAAGCAAAACAAATTTGTTTAACCTACCTCAATACCTATGAATTTCTTAGAGGGAATAACAAATTATATTGCTGAAACTTATGCGGATAGGTTAAACTATTTTCCGTCTAACGTTAAGACTTCCCTTTTAATTATACTCTTCTGTGTAATTGCCACGCTAGAAATGTATGTTTATATTTCGTTTAGGCGCTTATACCAAGCTAACGAAAAACGGCAACTAGATAGGTGGAATGAGCATGTTTCAAATATGCTTGCCAATTTGATCATATTTGACGAAGCCGATAAAACTGAGGATATTGTAGCTCACTTTTATCCAAAAATGAAGAAAATGCCCTTGCGCAACAAAGTGCTCAACAAGGTCTTAATCTCCGAAATACTCACCTACCATAAAAGTTTTACTGGCCAAATTGGCGAAGTGCTTTCCATTTTGTACCGCAAACTGGGATTGGATAAAAAATCAAAGAAGAAAATTAATAGTCGCAAGAGGGAAGTTAAAATAGAAGGAATCAGAGAAGCTAACGAGATGCGTATTTCTGAAATGGCCTCGGAAATTATTAAATATACTGATGACGAGAATGCTTTACTGCGTATGGAATCGCAGGCGGCATACATTAATTTGTCGGAAAACGATCCCTTCCGTTTTTTAGATCGTGCTCAGGAACGTATTTTAGACTGGCACCAAGTGGTACTATTTGAGATTATCACCAAAAACAAAGCGCTTAAAATTCCCTCTTTCGCCCAATGGCTACGCTCACCAAATGATACGGTAGTTATGCTCTGCTTAAAGCTGATTGAACATTTTATGCAGTTTGAAGCGGCAGAAGAAGTAGAACGACTATTGAAGCACCACAATCCTCGAATTGTTAAAAAATCGGTAGAAATTATAGGGAAATTGGAATTAGCAAGTGCTGAAACCAGTATGTTCGAAATATATTTTGATCAGCCCGAAGACGTTAAATTGGAGATATTAAACTCGCTTGGTAAAATCTCGTCGGGCAATTACGAAAACTTCCTAATATCGCGTATTTATTCTGGTAACGTGAAGATAAAAAAGGAGGCACTTTATGCAATTAAAAGAGATCAGCATGAAGGTGAACAAAAACTTCGGGAGTTATATCAACAAACTACCGTAGAAAACCAAGCACTAATTAATCACGTACTAGATAGCCGCATTAAGCCATAATGGATGAGTTTTTAGCCACATTCGAAACCTTTTTTAATAACGCCGTTTTTTATTATGCGTTATTTGTGATGGGCTCCTACGTAGCGTTGGCACTGTTATCTGCAGTGGAAATGAATGGCTACATGAAAAAAAACAGTTATGTAAGCTATCGAGAAATATTGGTATCGCCACTTGCGCCGCCAGTATCTATTTTAGCGCCAGCATATAACGAAGAAGCCACCATTGTAGAAAATATCAGATCGTTACTCTCATTGCATTATGGCAATTATGAGGTAGTGATTATTAATGATGGCAGCAAGGATGGCACTTTTCAGCGGATGTATGATTTTTACGATTTGGAAAAGGTAGATTTTGCTGTAGATTACCAAATTCCATGTAATGAGATAAGAGGGGTTTATAAATCAAAGCTTCCGTCCTTCGCTAAATTAACAGTAGTTGACAAAGTGAATGGTGGCAAATCGGATGCGCTAAATGCAGGCATAAATGTGTCGTCCAAAAATTTAATATTGTGTATCGATGTGGATTGCATTGTTCAGGAAGACGCAATTTTAAAGCTTGCAAAGCCTTATTTGGAGGAACGGCATATGGTTATTGCTACCGGTGGCGTTGTACGAATTGCCAACTCTTGTAAGGTAGAAGATGGCAAGCTAGTGGAAGTAAATATGCCGAGAAACATTTGGCCGCGATTTCAGGTGCTAGAATATATTAGAGCTTTTTTAATGGGGCGCATGGCTTGGAGTAGGTTGAACGGATTGCTGATTATATCAGGAGCGATGGGGCTTTTTGATAAAAAAATAGTAATAGAGGTGGGAGGGTATGATCATAATACCGTTGGCGAAGATATGGAGCTTGTGGTACGTATGCGTAGATATATGCACGAAAATGACAGAAGGTATGCCGTAGTATATATTCCAGATCCTTTGTGCTGGACTGAAGCACCCGCTGATTTACAAATTTTGGGCCGGCAACGCAACAGATGGACTAGAGGCACGATTGAAACTCTGCTAAAACACAAAGATTTGTTCTTCAACCCTAGATATGGCATATTAGGAATGCTTAGTTATCCCTATTGGCTGTTTTTTGAATGGTTGGCACCTATTATCGAATTTCTTGGACTCTCAATATTTATAATTTTAGCATTAACTGGACACATCAATTGGGAGTTTTCTTCTATTTTGATTTGCATGGTGTACTTCTTTTCAGTGGCATTATCTACCGTTGCCGTTTTATTTGAGGAGATGTCATACCAGCAGTATACTAAAGGTAAAGATTTAATGAAGTTGCTTTTAGCGGCTTTTTTGGAGCCTTTATTCTACCATCCGCTTACAGTATACTGGGCTATTAAGGGGAATATACATAAGTTTACTGGAAAAAATACGTGGGGCGTGATGACGCGTAAAGGTTTCAGTAATATGAAATCATCTAAAGTAACCGATCAAACTAAAACATAGCCATGGAACATACTTTTTTTGAAGCGCCGGAATATCCTGTGCTTGATCGATTTAAAAAATGTGCAGTAATTTTTGTAAAACAAGCCTTAGGTTTATTGGCTGTATTGTTGTTAGTTAGAATAGCGGAAATAGGTTTTGGGAGTCATATGCTGAAACCTAAAGAAAGTTTGATCGTATTAATTATAGAAGGAATTATTTACACCTCTATTTATTTCTTAAAGGCATTGCCCTTTTTGTTTCTAATAGCCTTAATTTGTTTCTTCTCCAACTTCGGAGAAACTACACTTAGGATATGCAACTATGTTGTTTTTTCCCTTTTTTTAAGTTTTGAAATTGTGTTGGCTAAGTACTTTTACAGTGCAAAAATATTATTAGGAAGTGATGTGCTTTCGAGTGCCAACGCCTTATTGCCAAAGCTATTTTCAGTAGATATTTATTGGTTAGCAGCTAATGTTGTGGCCTTAATAATACTTTGGTTTGCTGTCCAGTTTTCAAAGCTAATTGAGTTTGTTGATAGTGTTTATGCGCTTTCTATTATTGCTGTCGGAATTGTTCTGCTATTTTTCGGAATATCGGCGATGCCAAATGATGATGGAACTGAGAACTTTAAAATAAAAGTTTCCAAGTCAGCTTATGTTGTAGATAAGGTTTATTCAGATTTGTTTGATAAAGAGCCAGTAGTAGATATCTACGATCAGAATTATTTCGATTAGTCTTTGATAAACAGATTAAAAAATTAGGGCTGTCTTTTTAGGACAGCCCTTTTTGTAACCTTTTATTTCAAAGTTTTATATAAGCTTAACTCTGTTTCTGTAGGTTTAATTTCGTCAGCTTTTCTGCTGTATTTAATTCGATGTGTGAAATATAAGTCCGCAATATCATCACCGCTTGATTGTAGGAAAATGACATCTGGTTCAGTGTATTTCAATTTGTCATTCCATAACGATAAATAATCATCTACTGAATAACCAATTTTTGCAGCGTTAATTACCTCTTTGTTAGGGAACATCGCTTGTAGTTGTCCAGAACCAGTTTTACTGTTATCCAAAAATGGGAAAAACAATGCTGAGTCGCCAATATAAAGGATGCGTTGCTTAGTTTTAGGGAAAGTCAAGTCATAATCCATCCTTAAACCTTGGCTATTAGTTACCAATTTGTAAGGTAAGTTTTTGCCGCCGTCGGTAATGGTGTTTTGGTTAGGATCTTGATCTCCGAAAACTTTAGGACGCTCAGTGTAAGTCGCTGTTGTTTTTACGTTGTCGTACTTCTTAACATATTTAGCCATTTCGTTGGTTAAAATGCGGGCGCCATTTTCGTTAAAGTGACCGTCAACAGGCATAAATGTAATCTCCTCGGCCTTTTTGTTGGCTATTAGCGGAACAAAATCGATAAAATCCACACCGTTTTCTTTACATAAATTGCTGATGAATTCCTTTCCAATCCGCTGCATTGGAATGGTTGGTTCGGTGGTAATCCAGCAAAATACCAATTTGGCGCCAGTGCCTTTCATTTCTTTTACTAATTGCTCAAAATCAGCTTTGTAACGTTGTTTTAACTCGTCCAATGTTTTTTTAGCAAGATCGTTGTCTGCATAAAGTTCTTCACGAGGAATCTTGTCGTAATCACTAAGATTGATGCCGCTAGATGTAGCATCGCCAGCTTTTTCGCCAGTGCTAACAGCTGAGCTTACCACGCTGTCCTTGTCTTTGCTCTTTTCATAAAAGAAATATCCTAATACTCCTAGTATCAAGACTGCTGTTAAAATTTTTACTGCGTTTTTATTCATGATTTAAAATTGAAAATATAGAAATTCTGTTTGGTTATTTAAGTTCTTTGAAGAGAATATGGTGATTATAATTAGTGCACAAATAGCCCATTTGATATAGTAGGGCCAATTCAGGATTTGTAATGCATAAGGCTTGCTTCGCTGATACCATTCGAAAATGAGTAGGCCAACAATGTAAAGCAGATAAATGGAATTTACCTCGGGCTTGAGCACCCAATCGGCAGTTACTATTTGATTCAAGATGCCGTAAACATGTTCAACGCTAGTGGCTCTGAAAATCAATTGTGTAAAGCTCCAAAATATAAAAACTAAGAGGCCACTTAATATCGAATAAACCACTGGATTGTATTTTTTTGACCAGCTCTTTCTTTTCTTTTTGGTGAGTAGCTCGTAGCCAATAGCAATGCCATGTATAGCGCCCCAAATAATAAAGGTCCAATTGGTGCCGTGCCACAAACCGCTGATGGTAAAACTCACCAGCGCCGCATAAAAAATTCCTATTTTGCCCCAAGCTCTTTTGTTAAATGAAATAGGAGTAAAGAGGTAGTCTTGTATCCAATTGGATAACGACATGTGCCATTTACGCCAAAATTCCGAAACACTGGTGGAGAAAAATGGATAGTTGAAGTTTTGCAGTAGTTCGAATCCCAGCAGTCGAGCGCAGCCAAGGGCAATGTCTGAATAGCCCGAAAAATCACAGTACATTTGAAATGTAAACATGATTACTGCAATAATTAACGTAATGGCATGCAGATCTTGGTAATGGGCGAAGGCGTAATTAACTTGCGTAGCCAGGGTATCGGCAATCACAATTTTTTTGAAGAATCCCCACAACATTTGTAGTAAACCATCTTCCATTTTAACCCAGCTAAACTGGCGTTTGTTGACAAATTGAGGAAGTAAATGGTTTGCCCTTTCAATTGGCCCAGCTACTAACTGCGGGAAAAACGCAATGTGCGCAATGAACTCGAAATAATTATTTGAAGCTGCGTATTTCCGTTGGTATACATCGTAAGTATAGCCTAAAATGTGGAAAGTAAAGAAGCTAATGGCTAAAGGTAAAGCAATGTGTAATGGCGTATAATCTACATTAAAGCCTAAATTTTTAGCGAAGTCAGTAAAGGAGGAAATGAAAAAATTGAAGTATTTGTAATAACACAATATACCAATATGTACCACGATACTTAAGTTCATATAAAGGCGCCGCTTTTTATCACTATCAGTTTCGCTGAGTAATTTGGTTACAAAAAAACCAAAAGTTGAACTGAAAAGCAGTAAAAAACAAAAACGCCAATCCCACCATCCGTAGAAGATATAGCTAGAGACTAGCAACAACATATTTTGCCATTTTCTATTCGCTTTTAGCGCCCAATACAGTATAAAAACTATGGGGAAGAAAATGAAAAAGGAAAATGAAGAAAAAAGCATTACTTAGTTTTTTCGATAATTAGATTTACCAAATCTCCAACGTTTTTTAGGTTTTGGATTTCGGGCAAGGTGAATTTGAAACCATACTTTTTTTCCACTGCATAAATAATTTGGATGTGGTTAAGAGAATCCCATCCATCTACATCGTTGGCGGTAGTTTCTAGCGTTAGCGATACTTCTCCCTCGTCAATTACCTCGGTGAAAATTTCGTTTAATTCTTCAATAATTTGTAGTTGTGTCTTCATGCTATATTATAGTTTGTATTTGTACTTCAAAAGGTTGATAATTTGTAATATCCAATATCCAGAGTGAATCATTGGTGGTATTTGGTTTAAAACCTAAATCTTGGTAATGATCTTTAACTAAAGCGTTTTTTGGTGTTGGTAAATATTCACCAACAATTTTATCGCAGCCCATCGTTTTTGCAAAATCAACTAAATGATTGAGCGTAAACTTCTCCATTCCCCTTTTCAACACTCGGCAGCTCATGATCCAGTTATCGATAAAAAGTTCTTTCGCCCGTTTTTCCAAAAATAAAGCTGCAATTAGCCCGTAGTCACCATATTTATCTTTCAGTGAAAATGAAATTACCTGGTGATTTGGATTGCTGCTGTAATTGGTTAGCGACTCTTCATCAAAGCGAACCGTTCGAAGATTAAATTGGTTGGATCTTAGCGACAGCTGAGCGATTCTAGGCAAACTGAACGCTGTAATAGGCTCAGCTTTGCAAGCCATAGCTAAGCTCTGCAAAAATGCATCTTCATTTTCGAAATAGGTTTTTGCTTTAACTCTATTGGCTTCTTCTTTATATTGGACGGTACGTTTGTTATCTAACTGTGTAACGTTGGCCGCTTCAAATAAGTTCAGCGAATTGATATAGTTCAAGTATTCAGCTGGATTTTCTGGCAAATCCGGTACGGTAACCAATGGCAAATTTTGTTTCACCATTTCCCGTTCAAATGGGTTGTCGTCCAAAAAAACCATCGAATCAAAGCCTATGTTTAAAATCTCTTGTATTTTTTGGATATTGGTTACTTTATTGTCCCAGTTAGCCATAAAAACAGAAATGTCATCTTCTTTTAAAACCATCTCTTGATGTAATTGAAAGGGTTCTAGCGCAATGTTTTCTGTATTTTTACTTGCAACGCAAAGTATAATTCCTCGGTTTTTAAGCTCTTTTGCCCAATATTGTAGTTTGGTAAATGCTTTGCCAATGCCCAAGCCACCAATTTGTATGTTATTGATGCCATCATCGCCAATAATGCCGCCCCAAGTGGTATTATCCAAATCTAAGATGAGGCATTTTTTCAGATCTCCCAGCCTAACACTAATAATATCAATAACGTTTTTTGCAATTATTGGCAAGAAATCCAACGTAAAATACATGTCGGCTTGTATCAGGAGCTGGTTATCCTTAATAAAATTGATGCCGTATTTACTTTGCTGACTAAGTAAATCCACCAAGTAAAACCCACTAGTTTCAGAAGCTAATTTACCAAGCTCGAAATTTAATTGCCTGCATTGATAAATGAACGATTCAGGGTATTGTGCAGCATAGTTGCCATACACGCCATCATCAACTTCACAAAAGTTGAAGTATAGAATATTAGAGCCCAGTTGTTTGGCGGTGGCAATGTATTCTTTGATGGTTTCGATTTTATTCTCCGCAAATGACGTTCTTTCGCTAGCTGCCGTTTTATAAAAATCGTCTTTTAACTTCGTTTCGGCTTCAAAAATGAGGATGTAATTTGGCTTAAAGTCATGTAAATCGGATATTGGATTTTTAAATTGAAGTGCTATTTGATTATACGGCGCTTCGTAAATGTCCAACTTAATTGCTTTTTCCACCGCATATCCAGCAATTGCCGTACTCAGAAATTGAGTAGCGGTATCGCCTAAAATCGCCAACTTGAGCTGGTGCTTTGGTGAAAAGTCCTTTTTTAAATTTTTTTTGAGCGAGTTGAAGTTCATTTCTGTTTTTTCTTTTCTTCGTTAAGATCTTCTCTATATCTTTTTAAGATGGTTTCAATCATTGGGCGATAAAACTCCCAGAAAAAACTCACCCTCTCTGCGGCTACGTCATTATTGTAAAATAGTTTGCGGAAGTAACTAATGCCTTTAAAATAAGATCCGCCTTGCGAAATTGGATTATCCGCGTAGTCGCCGCAAAAATACAGGAACTTATAATCGTCTTGGTAATGCTCTATTATAGCAGGAAATTGCCTCGGAATATTGTTTTTAGCCAATATTTCTGCACCCTTTTCATTAGGTTGCAAATCGTAAAACGAAATAATTTTATTCGATCTGGAGGTACGGATTACATCAAACCAAAAAGGATATTTCATGCTTTTGGGGATGTTGTATTTTTCACGATTTTTCTTCGTAGTTAAAATATACGGTACTTCTGCATTCAAATCGGTTAGGTATTCCAATACCACTATCTTATCGTCTTTATTCACAAAAGCAATTCCAGACTTTTTAAATGGCCATTTGTTATTGTTCTGAGCTTTGTAATTGCTAACCAACCAGTAAGGTAATTCCTTGTTTTGAAGTGTATCAAATGAATCGAAATATTTACCTACCCATCCCGTCCATTTAATTTTAAAAGTCTGTTCAAAGTCTCGGGCAACATTGGCAGGAGTGGGGGTTGCAAAAGTGTTAAATTCGGTAATAATCAGCTTCTTCTTGCTTTTCATATGTTTAAGGAAAAGCATATCATTTGCCGACAAGCCGCCATAAAGTAGTCGTTGGCGTTCGGTGATATTTTTTGCCAAGTACCATTCTTTAGAATATATGCCATAGGTATCGGTAAAATAGGCCATTTCGGCATCATTACTTAGCTTCTCTAAATTCTCCTTGGTTACATACTCTAGGCCTTTTAAATCAAATTTCTTGTTTTTATTAGGGAAAAAACCAAAATAATCTCTGCCTACCTTATATAAATCGTTCGGTGTTTTACTGTATTTATTGTTTCTTAACACCCAAGTTAATGATGCATGCTCTTGCCCGGTTTTAAATAATACCGTTTTATCGATAATGGCGATAGTTAGCTTTGTTTTAGGCCATACTAACCAGATAAGGAACATCCAAAGTGGAAGGCCAATTACAAAGTAAAAGAGAAGGGTGTTGATGGGGGCTCTTCTCATAGTTAAAATCGTTTATTTACATTTACACTTAAGCCAATTTGATTGCCCCAAGTTTTGGTGGCATACTCTTCATAATACCAAAGTCCCGAAGCTCCAACTGCTAAATTTTTAGCCACATCCCTAGAATAATTCAGGCCAAACTTATAAGATTTTAGGTTTGCTGTCTGGTCAATATTACGAATTCTATCATCAGGCGAAACCCCCGTTCCAATTTGCATACCTATTAAGTTGAAGCGGTCGGAAAAGTAATATCTTACATTTAGCGTATGCGATTGTGAAGGTTGTTGACTAATCAAAGAGATATACGATTGTATATTGATGTACCAATTTTTAATATATTTTCCCAAACCTAACACGGCAATGTAGGATTCTACAGGATTGAAGTTCAAATATCTAAATCCCATCTCTCCATCAAACTTTTTTGGTAGCATAAAATAAATGGAGGCTCCCGCTCTAAACTTCGGGAAAATACTTGATGGAGAGGCACCTACGCCAATGTAAGTGTAAATTTTATCTGATAGCACAGGGTAGGCATCTATTTCGCCTTGTAAACCATTTTTATTGTAGCGGTTACTGTACCACAATCTTCCTGATACATAACCGATTTTCGTGTTTCTACTATAGTCGGCGTAGGCAAATTGCCAAGGATCCGGAAAACGTTTGTCGAAGTAAATGTATTCGTAGCCCGCACTAACCATATTTTTGGTATTGTCTCTTTTAAGCAAATCCAAAAAACCTCTCAGCGTATCTAGTTCTTTATGATCATTATAAAAATTTACTGCTTTCCTATCATCTTTCATCGCAGCTAAAATTTTCGCCTTTTTTACAATTAAATCAGTAGAACTTGGATCGTAAAGTAATCCCTGATTGGCGTGATCCAACGCCCTCCTGAAATTTTGGTTCCAATATTCAAGGTCCACTAATGCAGCATGTGCTTCAATATTTTTGGGCTCTTTGGCCAATACTTGGTTCAGTTCATATCTAGCACTATCTAAATTGTTGTTCCAGGTATAAACTCTTCCTAAAAATATCTTAACATCTGCATAATCAGGGCTTTTCTGCAGCGCAAGCTTTAAAGTGCTGATTATTTTAGGGTAATTTTCTTTTTCCTTAGGGATATTTCTCGCTGCGTTAAAAAGCTCATCGGGGCTTAGGTTGGTGCTTTGTTGTGAGAAAGCGCTATGCGTAGCAATGAGTTGCAACAGAAGGATAAGTACAATATTGGTTAACTTGTTTTTCATTAGATGGATATGTCGATTAGGCATTTCGGTACAAAAGGTTTGCAATAATACTGGTTTTATTGCAGTAATATTCAGTTGATTATATTCTTACAATCTCTAAAAATAATAAGAGTACCTCGTTTTGTAAAATTTTTGATAAAATAATCGTCCATCAAATTGAAAATTAATTTAATTTGGTGCTTTTGTTGCTTTCACAGCAATGTATGTATGTAGTATGTGTTTGAAAAAGAGTTGATTAAATTTACTGATGAGTATTGAAAATAAGATAGATGCGCTAAAGGCTGTGGCTGATGATTTGCCAGTCCCAATTATTGTTCAGTCGGCAGATAATTACGGTGTAGTTTATATGAATAAAATTGGTTTAGAGATATTAGGTGTTGACTTGAATGAGCTGCAAAGCATTGATCCCAGAACCTATGTTGCTCGTTATTTTAATGCCGACGATGACAAAGAGTATTCCGAAAAAATCAAACAAAGAGTAAACGATTTTTCCGAAGATTATACTTCTTACTTTCAGCAAGTTAAGTCTAAAGATGGAGTTTGGAGCTTATACGCCAGCAATACCAAAGTGTTTTTTAAAAATAAAGAAGGTAACGTCACTCACTTGATCACAACTGCAAGCCCTTTGGAGCCCATTCATCACATCACTATTAAAATTAATAGACTGATGGATGACGTCAGGTTTTTGCGTGAAAATGCATCTGTATTCGCTAAACTTTCTGCTAGGGAAAGAGAAGTGTTAAAATTAATGGCTTTAGGGCTTAGTTCAACGGAAATAGCTAACCAATTGTTTATCGCGTTAGCAACAGTCGACACACATCGGCGAAATATCAGAAAGAAACTTTGTCTCAAAAATAATTATGAGGCCGTTAAATTCGCACAGGCATTTAACCTACTTTAATTTTTAATGATATCCTGATATAGAATGTTATAACTTTCTTTAATGATAGATTTAAAACCGTCTGTGCTATTTGGCCCTGTGCCATTGGTAATAATTACGATGCCAAATTTTTCTTTAGGGTCAAAAAACATAGCGCTAAATAAACCGTAGGCTGAGCCTGTATGCCCCACTAATTGCTTTCCGCTGATGAGCTTACTAGTTAGGCTTAATGCTAAGCCATATTGCGCTTCCTGGTTTACAGGTGTTTGCATTAACTTGGAGCTTTTTTTGGAGATGATTTTTACGCCATTCACTTTACCGTAGTGCAAATGCATAGTCATATATTTTGCTAAATCAGCAGCCGAAATCTTCACTCCTCCTGTAGGTGATAAAATGGGAGTGCTATAACCTAACTGGTAAGTAGCCAGTTCTTCTCGGCGTGGTGCATAAGCCGCCGTTGCTAACTTAAATGTCTTATTTTCATACTCATATAGAGATGTGAACTTTTTGCTGTCCATTGAATCAATACAATGGCCGCCGTACAGGTTCAATGGGTTTAAAATGTGCTGTTTAATGTAGCTGTCAAACCGCTGTCCGGTGGTGCGTTCAATTACAGCACCAACCATATTGTAGTTCAAGTTGCAGTATAAGTAAGTTGTTCCAGGCTGTTTGTCGGTATAGCATTTTTCCCAATTGGGATTTTTTGTGGGATTAATGGCATCTAAATTAAAATAACCCTGGCTATCATTGATGCTTGAAGTATGAGAAAGCACCATGCGCAAAGTAATTTTAGTTTCCGGATACTTCGGGTTTTTAATGTCGAAACCTACTAATTTCCCAAACTCATCATCAAGAGAGAGTTTTTTGGCTTCAACCAACTGCATAATGGCAGTTGCTGCAAATGATTTTGAAATGGAAGCAATTCTAAATATATCGTCGTTCCTTAAGTCTGTGTTTTCTTCAATGCTTTTTTTCCCAAACGAATGGTTATAAACCAATTCGCTGCCTTTAATTACCGCAACTGATAAGCCAACTACTTCATTTCTTTGCATCGACTCGATAATTTTTGCTTCAGTTTTTTCTAGCTGGGCATGTCCAGTGATGGAGAAAAATAAAAAAAGGATTAGAAATAGGGATCTCATATTTTTTTGCCTGGTTGAATGCACTAAGTTAAAATTTTATGTACAAACTTTAACAGCGTTTCTTAAAGCCATGCAATTTGCAACGAACTAATTAAAAGATGAAGGTTTCGAAAAATGATATGCGGACTTTGCGTTCTTTGCGAAACCTTAAAATCTTTGCGGTAAAAGCTTTGTAAACCGCCAAGCCGCAAAGTGCGCCAAGTTTCCGTAAAGAGCGAGTTAAGATACAGATCAAAGAGAGATTTGTAGCTTACACTTTAAGGTGAAATTTTCACTGATAATGACTTTTTTAGTGTTGATTTATCATCTTGTTTTAAGTACTTAACGCACTTTTTCCAATAGCTGAAAAATGAGGGGAAATAACCTTTCACTTCATCAAACATCCAGTCTCTTTGATGTTCAATTCCCTGATAATGCTTGCAAGTTGGGTGTTCTTTGAAGTAAATGGGTTGCTTATCTATTAAGCTATTTAACTCCGTAAATTCGCCTACAAAAATTTGAATGCCCTGAATGTTTTCTGCCAATTTCAAGATGAAATTAATGCTTTTTTCGCTTGCCGGATATTCAGCGAAAAAGCTAGGTTCCAATAATAAAACACGATTTGCTTTTACATCTTGCATCCAACTACAATCCAAATTATAAAAGTTGTAAATGCAGGTTGGCAGGTCGTTATTGATTTGTATGCTTGTGGCTTGAGGCAAATTGGTGGAAAACGTAAGTTCCGTTAATTGGAGTAAGTTTACAGGCGTTTCAATATCCTCAAAAGCCTCGTAAGGAACATCCAAAAAAGTATTTTGTTGTTGCGTGTGGCAATACCTGTTGATGTTTTCTTGGTTAGCAAAATATTTCTTGCTGCTGAAACTACCCGCAACCCATTGCCAGCTTAAAGCATTGCTAGCCCAGTCGGCATCCAATAAATGGTAATAAAGCCACTTTGCAGGTAATTTCCAATGACTTTTTGCGATGTTGCAGCAAGCACTCGCCGTATACATCCTTACGTGATTGTGCATATAGCCATATTCGTAAAGCAGCTTAATGGCGTCATCAATGGCGTTAATTCCCGTTGTGTGAGTAGCAATTGCCTCCGAAATTTGGTTGTTGTTCACGTCGGGCTGGCTTTGTTTCAAGTCTTCGTTTATTTCGTTTCCCTTGGCAATCCAAACTTGTTGGAAATAATCTCTCCATGCCAATTCTTTCAAAAAACTTTCAATTTGTTGAGGATGATAACCTTTTTGAAGTACAGTTTTTGCAACCATTTTTGTAGAAATAACTCCTCTCGATATGTAAGGCGAAAGCTTTGTTACGGCACCATCAATATAATTTCTTGTTTTGCCGTAGGCGATGGGATCTATCTTGTCGATTAATTCCAGAACGTCGCTGTAATTGGTGCTGAACATACTATCTTTTACTGATTTTATTGAGAGAAATGTTTCTTTGCAAGCTGCATTTGAATCGGTCAATTTCTGGATTTCTTTTGTGAAGGTGCTTTTGACTCACTCCACTATGCACTCGTTTTCGCCATAAATTAAAGCTGCTTCTTTTAAGCTCTGAACGCATTAATTTGATCACCTCACTTTCTTTAAGGTTAAATTGTGCCTCAATAGCTTCAAAAGGGGTTCTATCTTCCCAAGCCATTTCAATAATTCTATCTTTATTGGCTATACTTAATGCTTCCATTGCTAAGTTAAAACTGATTGGTTTATTTTTGTATTAAATTAGTACAAAAATATTCATTGTTTTGTTTTTAGCTGGCGCTCAATTAAGAAATGACATTTTACTTATGCAATCTGCTTAGTGTTTCTCTCGATACACCCAAATAGTGTGCAATCATGGTTTTGGAAACTCGTTGAAATAGTTGAGGATATTGCTCTAATAAAAGTTCATACTTTTCGTTAGGAGAACTTTTCATCATGGAGAGCACACGTTT
The DNA here is from genome assembly GCF_965249885.1 of Pedobacter sp. Taxonomy (GTDB): domain Bacteria; phylum Bacteroidota; class Bacteroidia; order Sphingobacteriales; family Sphingobacteriaceae; genus Pedobacter. The sequence goes on from NZ_OZ252254.1 coordinate 3,446,353, forward strand.
TTGTAAGGCAACATAACCGCCAAATGATTTTTTTCCAAAGAACACATTCATTTGAGGTACTTTTTCGCATAGGCTTGCTTTATCTGCCAAGCTCAATTCCAGTACAAAGCAATTTTCCAATGCTTGTACACACATATCGCCGCTTTGTTGTTTGGCATAAGCCGGATAATCTGATACCCACCAATTCTCCATGGCAAACTGTAGGATATGTTCCTTCGCTTTCTCGTCAAACAAGAAAGTTTTTAACAAACCTTCAACCACTAAAAATTCTGAAGTAACTTTTTGGCCAGCTTTGATGAGGTATGACTTTTTATCTACCGTTTTAGGTTTGAAGTGTTGCAGAACAATATCAAATTGCTCATCACTTAATGCTACTATTTGTTGAATATGTTGACGTAAAAAAGAAGCGTGTTCCATTTGGTAAAGTTACAAAATGAAACACGCTTTTAATGTTAAAGTGCTTGCTGCTATTGTTGCAATGCTTTTTTAAGCGCTTCGCCAACTGCTTTAGCCGACTGTGGATTTTGTCCGGTAATTAAGCGGCTATCTTGAGCAACATGATTTTGCCAAGGGGCAGATTTTTCATAAATACCTCCACGTTGTTTCAGCTGATCTTCCAATAGGAACGGAACCACCTGTGTTAGTTTTACTAATTCTTCTTCCTCGTTAGAAAATCCGTTTACTTTTTTTCCGTCAATTAAATACTTCCCATTGCTTAATTTGATGTTTAGTAGCGCTGCTGGCCCATGGCAAACAGCTGCAACGATGCCGTTTTGTTCGTAAATTTTAGTAGCAATGTCGGCTATTTTAGTATTATTGGGCAAATCCCACATGGCACCGTGGCCGCCAGCGTAAAAAATTGCGCTATAATCTGCTGGGTTTATTTGTTCTGGTGTTAAGGTGTGGGTAATTTTCTCGTGGTACTGCTTGTTTTCCCAAAACTTTTTATTGATAGGATCGCTTAGGTCGAAACCATCAACTGGCGGATTACCACCTTTAGGGCTTACGAAGTCAATTTCGTAGCCGGCATCTGCCAAAACTTCCCAAGGATGTGAAACTTCACCTAAATAATAACCTGTTTTTTCGCCAGTATCGCCTTTGGTACCATGGCTGGTTACTACAAATAGAATCTTTTTCATGTTTTTATGATTTTTTTGTTGCGCTTTAGCTGATGTGAAAACGGCTAGCGCTATAATTAATGTTAAACCTAACTTGTTAAAATTGTTTCTCATTTGATTATTACTGAATTGAATGTTACTTTTAAATGTGCTTTATATGCTTTTTCGTAATTGGCTATGCGTTCGGTTGTAGCATTTTTTTCTAAATCATGGAAATGAAAGCCCGGCAGTTTTTCCATTCCGGTAAATGCATTCATCCTGTGAAAACCGAACATTACGCCGTCATCCACACTTGTCTGGTTAAAAAATTCATTGGGCAAGGTAAAGGCGGTTTCCGGAGCATTCCATGTGGTAGTAAGCATATAATGCTTGCCATGTAAGGAACCACCAGTGCCATAATTGACATCAGGGTTTTCAATTTTTCTACCATCGCTGTAATAAATTCCTTTTCGGTGTCCTGCGGTAAAAACAGTATCAATGTACTGCTTAAATTTATAGGGTAGGCCAAACCACCAAACAGGTGTATGGTAAATGATTACATCTGCCCAAACAAATTTTTCTACTTCCTCCAGTAAATCATAAGTTTGGTTGATATCAGTGTATTTCAATTCGAAACCATTTGTTTCGGTAAAGAAATCTTTATCCCAATTGCTAATGGTTTGGTTAAATTTTCCTCCCGAGTGGGCGAAATGCTGACCGCCATTAATTACAAATATCTTTTCCATATACTTTCAAAAATCTGATACAAAATTCTGAAAGAAGCGGGTTTTTCACCTGTGATTTGGGTCACAAAAATAGATTTGTATTTGGTGCTAGCTTATTTGAAATTCCTGCCATCATGAAATGCTTTTTCGCCCATTGTTGCTGGAATGTTTCTGGTTTTTGCTCCGTGCAGTTGTTGCAATAAGCCATTGTAGTTGTGGCAGCGTTGCACCACAATATGCACTACTTCGCCTTCGCGTTGCACTTTTCCTTCTACCATCAATAGCTTGGATCCTAAAATTTCTTTCCTAAAATCATTGAATAATTTTGGATAAACCACCAAATTGGCTACGCCTGTTTCATCCTCGATGGTGATAAAACAAATACCGCTAGCTGTTCCAGGTCTTTGCCTAACTAAAATTAAACCAGCTACTTTTAAGCGTTGTCCATCTTTAAATTGATTGGCATCCTTAGTGCTCAAAATATGCAATGCTTCTAATTGGTTGCGTATAAAACTCACCGGATGTGCTTTTAACGACAAGCCTGTATGAGCATAATCATGCACTACATGTTCTGATTTTGGCATCAAAGGCAATTCAATTTGTGCCTCGTAGCTGCTATTATCGGCTTTGCCCTCAAACAGCGCAATTGGCCTATCGTGTAGTGCACTAATTTGCCAAAGCGCACTTCGCCTATTCATGCCCATGCTTCTAAAGGCATCAGCATCGGCTAGTTTTTCTAAAGTGCTTTGGACAATGCCAATATCTCTCAGCTTTGCTAAACTTTGGTAGCCGCTCTCCCGATGAGCAACCAACAAGTTCATTTCTGGCTCTGACAAACCTTTTGCCTGTCTGAAACCGAGTCTGATAGCATAAAATTCGCCAACTTTATCCTCCAAAATATTATCCCATTCTGAGTAATTTACATCGATAGGCAATACCGTTACGCCATGGTTTTTGGCATCAATTACAATTTGTGCTGGTTGGTAAAATCCCATTGGCATGCTGTTGAGTAGGGCAGCAGCAAATACATCGGGGTAATAACATTTTAAATAGCAAGAAACATAAACCAATAAGGCAAAGCTAGCGGCATGACTTTCGGGGAAACCATAGCCGCCAAAACCTTCAATTTGTTTAAAAAGGCGTAAAGCAAATTCTGGTTCATAACCTCTTTTATGCATGCCATCTAGTAGCTTTTTCTTGAAGTCGGTAACCTTGCCGACTGCTTTAAAAGTCGCCATACTTCTTCTCAGTTCATCAGCCTCTGTAGGTGTAAAGCCGGCGGCAACAATGGCTACTTCCATGGCCTGCTCCTGAAAAAGCGGTACACCATAGGTTTTTCCCAAAATATCTTTCAATTCATCCTTAGGGAAATAAGGTGTCTCTTCGCCGTTTCTTCTTTTCAAATAAGGATGCACCATGTTGCCCTGTATAGGTCCGGGACGTACAATGGCTACTTCAATTACTAAATCGTAAAACTTCATTGGTTTTAGCCTAGGCAGCATTGACATTTGCGCCCTGCTTTCAATTTGGAAAACACCTAGAGTATCAGCTCTGCTAATCATTTGATAAACCTCATTCCCTTCTCTGTGTGGTACATTGTGTAAATTATAATCTTTATGATAGTGCTTTTTGGTTAAAGCAAATGCTTTGCGTATGCAAGTGAGCATGCCCAAGGCCAATACATCCACCTTTAAAAAGCCCAATGCTTCAATATCGTCCTTGTTCCACTCAATGCAAGTACGGTTTTCCATGCGGGCGTTAAGGGTAGGGCATAGGTCGGTAAGTTTGCCCTGAGTAATAATGAAACCACCGGTATGCTGACCCAACTGTCTAGGGAAACCAACCATTTGCATCGTAAGTTCCAAGGTTTTTTTTAGCAGCGGATCATCAGGGTTAAGTCCGTAAGCAATCAGCCGATCACGGTCAAAGCCATCTTCGTAATGGCTGCTTACTGTGGCGGATAAAATATTCAAAGTATCTACCGATAAGCCCATGGCCTTGCCCACATCACGTACTGCGCCTTTGCTGTGCAGTTGGGTTACGGTGGCTACAATGGCTGCTCTGTCCCGTCCGTACTTGTCATAAATGTACTGCATCACCTCTTCCCGGCGTTCGTGTTCAAAATCCACATCAATGTCAGGGGGCTCATTACGGGCGTCAGACATGAAACGGGCAAAAAGCAAGTTGATTTCCATCGGATCTACCGAGGTAATGCCCAAGCAATAGCAAATTACCGAATTGGCCGCAGAGCCTCTGCCTTGGCATAAAATATCACGACTACGAGCAAAACGAACAAAATCATGAACGGTTAAAAAGTAGGAAGCATAATTTTTCCGACCTACAAAATCTAACTCGTAGTTAAGGCTATTGGTTACTTTTTCAGGAATGCCATCGGGGAATTTTTCCTTAGCGCCTAGCCAAGTTAAGTGAATCAATTCTTCCTGTGGTGTTCTACCTTCGCTGGTCAGTTCTTCTGGATATACATACTTTAATTCATCTAACGAAAATTGGCATTTTTCAGCAATACTGATGGCATTTTCAATGGCTTGAGGATACAGCCTAAACAGCCGGTGCATTTCCTCAATAGGCTTAAGGTGGCGTTCGGCATTTTCATGCAACTTATAGCCAGCAGTATAAATAGTGCATTTTTCTCTCACACAAGTGAGGATATCTTGCAACTGCCTGCGTTCTTTTTCGTGGTAATGCACATTGTTGGTTGCCACCAAAGGGATTTGCAGTTGATTGCTTAGCTGTGCTAATTGATGCATGCGTTTTTGGTCCAGGCCGGTATAGGTTCGGTTAATAGCGAGGTGCAAGTTTGCCTTTAAAACCTGTTTGTAGTGTTGTAGATGTGTTTTAAAATCGGCTTCGAAATCAAAGTTGGGTGTTAGCTTTTTGGGAGCTATCGCGATAAATAGGATGTTTTCTTGATGTGCCCAAACATCTTCCTGATATAAGTGGCATTTCCCTTTTTCAGCCCTGCTATTACCTAAGCTTAGCAAAGCCGATAAATTACTGTAGCCATTTTTATTGATGGGGTAAGCTAAAAGCGATGGTCCATCCAACAGGTCAAGTCGGCAGGCCGGAATTAGCTTGATGTTAGGATATTTTCTAGCTACAACATGTGCTCTTACAATGCCTGCCAACGTATTTCTATCTGTAATTGCAATTTTGGTATAGCCTAATTGTGCCGCTTTCTGTACCAGTTCTTCTGGATGCGAGGCTCCTCTTAAAAAGCTGAAATTGCTGGTGACCTGTAATTCTGTATAAAGCATAGGTTTAAGCAAAAAATCCGTGAATAAACCATTGTGCAGGCACTTTGCTATCGTAATGACCTAACCTAAATAACCAATAGCGCTGGCCTTTTTCATCTTCTACGCAGTAATAATCCCTATGTTTACCATCGTTAATCCACCATTCTTGTTCAATGCGCTCAGGTCCATCAGCTTTAATAATACGATGTATTTGCCCTTTGTAGGTAAAGTTCATAGGCGGATAATCAGGAATGGGAGCTGTAACCTTTATAGTTTCAGGCTGATTTAATAGTACCGTTGGCCTGGGTTTGTGTGTGGGCCAGTCGGTTTGCGGTTGTATTGTCAAATCGGTTACTGCTTTGATGCTATTTTCTGGCCAATGCTGTTCTTGAGGTAAATATCGCCTTATGGCATTTTTGCCAGCTTTAATGCTGATCCTGTCAAGCAATTCAGCAATTTCTGTGAAATTGGTTTGGGTGTTGGTATGCCATAGCGCTTCTTGATGTTGGGTTAAATGCTCTACTTTTAAAATCTCCAATATAAAAAGCTCGATGCCCAAATCAGGTTCAATTTGCTTAATCTTAAGTTCGAATAATTTAAAAAGATGCTTGATATGGATGGATGGCTGGTTAGTGCCAATTTTAATTTGCTGTAATTTGCCATCAAGGCGATAGGCGTTTAGGGTGGCATTTCGTATTCCTAAACCTTCTTGCTTTAAACGTTCGCAAATGATTTCCAGCAAATTTTCAATGGCAATTTCAATTCCTTTAGCGGTTTGTATGGGTTCTAGGCATTGCAGTCTTTCCCTATATGGATTGGGCTCTTCAATAGCATTAAAAGCTTCTTGTTGTTGTCCCATTGCTTGCCCCATACGCAGGTTAAGCTCGTCTCCAAATCGCCTACGTAATGTGGTGGGGGCTATGTGTGCAAAACTAGCAATGTGGTGAAAACCCAATTTTGATAGGCGCTGTAAAATGGGATCTTGCAAGCGCAAAGCCATAGGAGGTAAGTTGAGTAAGGCTTGCATTTGTTGCCCGGGTGCTGCAATTTGCTGTGTACTAAAATGTGAAAGTGCCCAAGCGGCACCAATCGTATCAGCAATAGCGATGTGGAAATGGTACTCTTTTTCCAGTCGCGAGCTAATTTCCTTTAAATACGATGCTTCGTTTTTCCATAAATGTGTGCATCCCGAAACATCCAAAAATAAACCATCTGGTTCATCTAAAGCTACGCTTGGACTATACCTGATAAACCACTCTGCAAGTTTTTTTAGTAGTTTTTGCTGACGCTGAGGCTGGAATTTAAAAGCTTGTAGTGCTGGAAATGTAATCCGGGCATCAGCTAAGGGCATGTTTGGTCGTAAGCCTAATTTTTTAGCTTCGTGACTTACATTTACAATCATTTGCTTGTTGCGTTCGTGCGCCACTAAAGCATAGGCTTGTGTTTTCAACTCCTTTTGCTTAATTGCCATTTGATCGCAAACCAAATGTGGAAACCATATAGAAACATATCGCTTTTTCATGAACCAATAGCTTGTGATAAAAATGGTGCTGATTTATCTTGCTCGTTAACATAAAACTGCTGGTTGCGCCAAGCTACTGTAAAATTTGCAGTGCTACCGTTGCGTACTTTTAGCAGCTCTACTTGCCAGTTAGCAAAACCTACTCCTGGAATATTTTCTGTGTTTTCACTTGCCTGTGGTGTAATTTTCCAACGGGCAGCACAAGCGGTGGCGGTAATATTTTCAGGTTGTGTTCGTAAAATAAAACCCGTTACCTTGCTTTTTTCAACGGTGAGTTGCAAGCGTTGAGATTGTGCAAAATTAATTCCTTCTACTTCGCTAATTACGCCGCTTAAGCTTTTGCATTTCAAAGCTTCTTCAGTAGCCCATAAAATATCTTTAGGCTTAGCTAAGTTGATAAAGATGATATGGTGTGGAGATGTACCAAAGAAAGTAAGTGCGGGGGCGAACAATTTTTTTTGCTTGCCAATCCATATATAAATACCTTGCTGTGGATGAAGTTTGGATAGCAGTCCAAAAATAAAAGCACTGGTGCAGGCCGTATTTTCTGGTTGTTCACTTATAAATTCATGTATGGTTCCAGTTGGGAAAACCTGATTGGGAAAATGTTTTTCGATAGGGGAGAAGCCTATTTTTGATTGCTCATGCTTAGTGTTGGTTTTAAAGCCTTCCAAATCCAAAATTTGGCGCTGCAGGCGTTGTATAATGAGTTTTTGGGCAGGATTATTCATGATTTAAATACTAAAATATTTAGTAAAATTAGTAAAAATTTTAGTATTTAGAACTTTTGTCCGTTGATTTTTTAATTTGATATCAATCTTAAAAGCTAAGAATGAATTTAGGATGGTATAAGTAGCTGCTATTAAACAGAACTAAACTTTCGTCATAATATCTTCAAAATATTCAGAACAATTTCAAAACCTCGCTGTTTAGATATTAAAATCAGATCAATTAACAATTTACTTACTTAAACATCAAAGGTTATGGGAAATTTATTATACGTAATTGCAGTGATATTAGTAATCATTTGGGCAATTAGTTTCTTAGGAGGTTATTACACTGGCGGTATTATTCACGCTTTACTTGTAATTGCAATTGTGGCTATCTTATTAAGAGTAATTAGAGGGGCCGCTTAGAAGGAAAATTTGTAGTTAGTTAATAAATGGAGCTCGATAGGTTTAGGTCACCTATCGGGCTTTTTTATATTTGTGGGATGCCTGCTCAACACTGGCTATTTTCTGAGAAACTGTTTAAATTTCAGTTAAACTTTTTTACTTGTCAGTCTGAGCTTGTCGAAGACTACTTGTTAAAAAATGTTTCGATAAGCTCAACATGACACCTGTATGTTAATCAACAGAAATTTAAACAGTTTCTGATTATTTTAAAATAAATCAACTAGCTGTTGCAATTTTAAAAATATCGCTTTATATTTGCACCTCTTATTAAAAACTCTAGTTAAGATATTATATAGTTATGAAAAGAACATTCCAACCTTCGCAAAGAAAGAGAAGAAACAAACATGGCTTCCGCGAAAGAATGGCTACAGCAAACGGTAGAAGAGTTTTAGCTTCTCGCCGTTCAAAAGGAAGAAAAAGATTGACAGTTTCTGACGAGCGTCGTCATAAAGCATAATTTTTGATTGCCACCGTTTAGGTGAAGGCAGATCAATTCACTTCTGCAGTTTAGCAATCAAAAAAATGAAAAAATTTTTTAAAGAAGAGCGTTTATGTAGCAAAAAGTCTTTGGACTTGCTATTCAAAAAAGGCTCTTCTTTTTTATTATATCCTTATAGGGCCACTTTTTTACTGGACGCCCAGCCGCATCAATTTCCTGCACAGGTAGTAATCAACGTTGCTAAAAAACGTTATAAGCGTGCTCATGATCGTAATTTGATCAAACGCCGTACTCGTGAGGCATATCGTTTGCAAAAACAATCCATGTTATACGAAAAACTGGAAGGTAACAATCAATTGCTGCTTTTAGGTTTGCAATATGTAGGAAAGGAAATTCATCCTTATGATTTTTTAGAAAAAAGACTTGGTCAGCTCTTCAAAAAGTTAATAACACAAATTGGCGATGAAAATAGTTAGGCAATTATTTTCTTGGTTGTTTCTAGGAATCATTAAACTTTATCAGTTATTGCTTTCTCCGTTGCTAGGAGCCAGTTGTAGGTATACGCCAACTTGCTCGCAATACGGGGTGGAGGCAATTAAAAAATATGGTCCGTTTAAAGGTGGTTGGTTAACACTCAAACGTATTGGTCGTTGTCACCCTTGGGGAGGACATGGGCATGATCCTGTGCCGTGATTAGGTGTCAGGTATTAGTGGTTAGGTATTAGTGGTTAGGTGTTAGGTGTTAGGGATTAGGTATCAGGTGTCAGTGATCAGGTATTTTAGTGGTCAGGTATTAGTGGTTAGGTATTAGGTATTAGTGGTTGGGTGCAATTTTATATTCAGTCAATTCCAATTAACAATTAACCGATTAACTAAATCAACAATTAACCATTAATAATTAACAATTAGCCAATATCCGATTAATCAATAATCAACGTATATTTGCGGCTAATGGGAACGATACTTCAGATAGAAACAGCAACTTCGGTTTGTTCGGTGGCCTTGTCAATAGATGGAAAAACTATTGCGATAAAAGAAGAGAAAGCGCAAAATATTCATGCTTCTAGCTTAACGTTATTTATTGAGGATGTGATGAAATCTGCCGGTATAAATTATGCCGATCTAGATGCCATTGCAGTAAGCAAAGGCCCAGGTTCTTATACTGGTTTGCGTATTGGGGTTTCAACAGCTAAAGGTTTATGCTTTGCTTTGGATAAGCCATTAATTGCCATTAATACTTTAAAGATGATGGCTAGTGGTTACCTGAGCCACCATCCAAATTTTGGTGGTTTAATTTGCCCAATGATTGACGCCCGCAGAATGGAGGTTTTTACCGCGGTATTTAGCCATGATTTGGCAGAGGTGCAACATACGCATGCAAAAATCATCGACGAAAAAAGTTTTGCTCTTGAGCTACAGAACCATTTTGTGGCTTTTATTGGTGATGGTGCCGAAAAATGTAAGCCAACACTCGATCATCCAAATGGACATTTCTATAACGAAAACTTTAATAGCGCCGCTTTAATGAGCGGATTGGCTCATGATGCTTTTCAATCAAAATCATTTGAAGATGTAGCTTATTTTGAGCCATTTTACTTAAAAGACTTTGTGTTAACTACGCCCAAAAAGAAAGTTTAATTGTTGGTTAGGAAGTTCTGGCAGGGAGCTACTATTTTTTCTTCTTAAAAATGCCAAATATCTTGCTGAAAAAACTTTTACGGTCTTTATCGTTAATTCCGGGCATCCAGCTCATGTTCATTGGATGTTCTACTACATAGCCTATTTTAAAGGCCATTCCCAAATAAATCGAACCTCGATTGTAGCCTGTTCCAGCATCCGCGTTATCTTGTATAATGTCTTTACTAGCGTAATAAGTTTGTATTAAATCATTAGTTCCTAAAAACATTTCAAAATTTGGGGTTTGATACATTCCTTGGGCGCCAAGTCTGAAGTTTTTATCCGTGTTGTAGCTTGGTGTAACGCTAAAAGAAATATTTCCAGATTTAATAGTGTTTACAAATGCAGCTTCACCAAACTTATTGAATATATTTTTAGTAACAATTAAATTAGGAGTGTATGGGCCAAATGTTTTGGAGATCAGGAAATCGGCTCTGCTGTTAATAGGCGTAACAAATCTTTTTTGATCTGTATTTTCTTTAGCTAGCCTTTCCAAGGTCCTTTGAAATTTTGCTTCGCTCTGCTCTCCCGGGTTGCCTGTTATTGGCACATTAGTTTTGTCAACATCAAAATATCCAGTGTAAGAATTTTTTCCCCATCTAATAAAGCCCAAATCTTTTATGTTCGCCATTAAAAAAATGCCCGATTTTGTAGTGTAAGTGGTACCCAAACTAATGGCAGCACCAAAGTTTTTAAATGGTAAGGCGTTTTTGAAATTGAAAACTCCATCTTCTGGATAGTTCAAACGATAGGTTGCAGCCATGGAAATATCCATCATATTGTTTGGACCATCAATGTTTACCGACGACCTATCTGCATTAAATTCGGCGTAGCCGATTCCACTCAATAAGCTTAGTTTGGTGCCCAGTGCCCAGCGTTTATTGTAATTTTCTCTATAATTGAAGCTAATTTGATGATAGGATTGTAATCGACCATTGTTGTTAAAAACATTAATTTTCGGTATGGTTACAAACTTGCTAAAGGTATCGTAAAACAGCCCTTTGCTTATATTCTCATCGTAGTCGATTGTGTTTTCAACTTTTATTTGCCATGAAAAACCCATCTCGCTATGGAATTTGTGGTACTTAAACAACCTTATGTTTACGAGATAAATGTTGATGTTTTCACGTACTGTTTGAGGGTTTTCAAATTTGCCTATCCTGCTTTGGCTATAATTTTTCGTAACCAAACGTCTAATCGCCTCGTTAGAGTTGCCTTTGTTTAAGCTGCTGATATCTAAATACGGGATTAAAAAATTGGATGCAAATTGTCTGGAAGAATCCAGTACAAAGGATTTCTGAGCTGGATTTTCAAAAGAGTCGAAAAGTGTTTTGGTGTTGAAAAGCGCATATTGCTGCGAATGGGCACTAAATGAACTAATGATCAAAATTAGTATAACAAGACGTGCTCTCATAAACGCTAAATTTAATATTTCAGGCTGTCTATTGTTTTTGTTGTTTGGTTTTTGAGTAGCAGTATGTTGCTCAAAAATTTGCCATTGTCCGCAGATAGCTGGTATCCAAAGGCATTGTAGTCCCTAACGCCATTTTTTGATTGATATTGTTTGTAGTAAGGTGCTTTTAAATTTTTACTGAAAATATCGATACTATTTGCCCTGTTGATATAAAAAGCGATAGTAGCCGAGTTGGATATTTGATCTTTAAAGTTGGTGTAATGGTCAGTAGAAACCAATAAGTGATTGTTGCGGTAACTGTTTAAAAAAACTTGTAAGGTGCTGGCGTAGTTAGCTACAATAAAATGATTGTCTATAACCGTATAAAAAGGTCTTTCAAATTTATTGAAAGGTTCCCCGAAAAAAATATCCAACAAATGAGGTTCCTTAAATATTCTGATTTCTGGAGCATATTCGGTGCTTAAATCTAACAAAAGTTGCGCTAGTTTGTCTCCATTTTTAATATCAATAACGCCTATTTTTTCGCCGCTTTTAAGTTGCAAAACTGCAAGCTGTTTGTTGAAATAAATAGGGAAGGTTTGCTCTATTTTAATGCGATATCTCTCATTTATTTCCTTAAGCTGTTTTTCTATCCCGCTATCTTTTTTGTCTTTCTTTTGAAGGTTTTTTAAACCCTCGCTCCATTTTAAATAGTCATTTATGGCGAACAACGTATAATTGGCCGTTTGCTCAGGAAAGCACTGGTCTATAGTAATTTTCTGCTCTTTCTGCTCTGTAAACAACTTGAAGAAATTTGTATCGCCGTTTAATTCCGTGTAGCCATTGAGTAAAAGCTGATCAGTGCCAAAATTGTAGCTTAATGCTGCGTAAGTATCTTGTTTGTTAAATATGCTGAGTTCACCAGTTAAAGTGGAATTAAGGATGTTTTTTAATAGCAATGGAAGCTGCTTATAATTGATATAAACGTTGGCAAGAGTGTTTTTTGCAAATCTGCTGTTGTTTTTTATATAATCAGCAAAGTCGTTTTCTGTGCTTTTGGATGTATTGATTTGTGCTATGCCATGTTTAGAATTAGAAACAAAAACAGATTGATTTTTGTAAGCGATATAACAAATGGCGGTGTCTCCAAACTTTACTTCATAATAATTGCTTTCTTTTTTAATATTAGCTTTAATGTTCTTTATGCTGTTTTCGTTAAAATCAGTTGTTGAAAGCTGTGCCGCTAATATAAAATCAACCGAGTTGTTTTGCCCGGGTAAAAAACCAATTATCACTTTTTTCCCTTCTATCCCTCCATTTACGCTGTTGTTGTCAACTATCGTTTCTTTTAACGCTTGAAGCAACTTACTTTTTTGTTCGCCCAACAGTTGACTAGTTACCTCTTGTTTACTCAATATATCATAAAACCCTTTGTCGTTTTCGAAAGTAAAAATTACAGGGGAGCTGTTGACTACGGCATAAAGTGCATGGTCGTTATTATTACTGTCTTGCATCAAATTGGAAAAATACAGATAGGCCATACCTGCTACGCCCAATATTAATAGTACAATGGTGATATAGATTTTTCTCATAACTAACTCATGCAAATTTAATTTAATTTTGCTATTACAGAGATTATGAAGCCATTTTGTTAATTTAGCGACATATATTGCCGCTTTACTATGAACAAAAGAATAATTTTAACTGCCGCTGTTTTCGGAGCCTTAGCTGTTGTTTTTGGGGCATTCGGGGCCCATGGTTTAAAAAGTCTACTTTCGCCCTATCAGTTAGATATTTGGCAAAAAGGAGTTGATTACCAATTTTACCATACATTTGCCATACTGTATTTATCTACTTTCGCTCGTTATAAGAACAAACTAATTGGTTTGTCGTTCTTGTTCTTTTGCCTCGGTATTTTTCTTTTTTCTGGTTCGCTGTATTTGTTGGCAGTCAAAGAAGCCCTCCAGTTAAGTTTTGCAAATTACTTAGGGCCAATAACCCCTATTGGAGGTGTGTGCTTTATTTTAGGATGGGTGTTTCTTTTTTTAGCCGCTTTTAGAGATAAATAATGCAGTTTTTGGCATCGGATTTTACGGAGAGGGAAACCTTGTTTGTTGAGGTAGTTTTGCCCTTGTCGTTGGCAATTAATTATACCTACAGAGTGCCTTTTGAATTGAACGAAGCTATTGCCGTAGGAAAACGGGTGGTAGTGCAGTTTGGTAAACATAAAATTTATACTGCCCTAGTAAAAAGTATTGGTAATAACCCTCCCAAACATTACGAAGCAAAATATATTATTGATGTAGTTGACGAATATCCAGTAGTTAACGCAAAACAATTTGAGTTTTGGGAATGGATTACCTCTTACTATTTGTGCAACGAAGGCGATGTAATGTCGGCAGCTTTGCCAACTGGTTTAAAACTTGCCAGTGAAACAATGCTTTTGTTAAGGGATGAGTTACCTAGCGAGTTACAGCTTAACGACAAAGAACAACTAATTTTTGAAGTGCTGCAAAAACAACATCGCATTAGTATTGATGAGGTAGCAGGTTTACTTGGCCAAAAAACGGTTTATCCACTGGTAAATTCGCTAATAGCTAAAGAGGTAATTGTTGCAGCTGAAGAGGTAGTTGATAAGTATAAGCCTTTGTTGAAATCTTTCATAAAGTTGAACGACTTTTATAAGGAAGATGAAAATTTAAGACAATTATTTGCACAACTAGAGAAGGCCCCAAAGCAGTTAGATGCACTTTTAGCTTATTTAAAGTTGAGTAAAGGAGCTGGGTTTATTTCCAAAGCGCAATTAATTGAAGAGAGTGGTAGTGGCCAATCAGCGTTTAAGAGCTTAGTGGATAAAGGCATTTTCGATTTAGAAACGCGATCTGTGAGTAGGTTGAATGATGACGGTGAAGTATTTGATGCTGATTTCAAATTGAGTGATCAGCAGCAATTAGCGCTAAGTCAGATCAAACAGCAGTTCAATGAAAAGGATGTGGTATTGTTGCACGGAGTAACAGCGTCGGGCAAAACTCAGCTCTACATTAAATTGATTGAAGAAGCAATTGCAAATGGTGGGCAGGTACTCTTTTTACTTCCTGAAATTGCCTTAACTACGCAAATTGTTGAAAGGCTTAAGTTTTATTTTGGAAACAAAATTGGTGTTTATCACTCCAAATTTAATGATAACGAGCGTGTTGAGATTTGGAATAAGGTGTCAAAAGGCGCTTATCAGATTGTTCTCGGTGCTCGTTCTGCGGTATTGTTGCCCTTTGTACAACTTAATTTAGTAGTAGTTGATGAGGAACATGAAAATTCTTACAAACAATACGATCCAGCGCCGCGTTACCAAGCGAGGGATGCGGCTATTTTTTTAGCGCATTTGCATAAAGCTAAAGTGGTACTGGGTTCGGCAACGCCATCGCTTGAAAGCTATTATAACGCAAAAACCGATAAGTATGGACTTGTTGAATTGAACCAACGTTTTGGCGGCGTTCAGCTCCCTTTACAGCAAGTGGTAAGTATTGCGGAGGAAACCAAGCGGAAAAAAATGACTTCGTATTTTACGAGTGTATTGGTAGATGATATTGTTGAAGCGCTAGAGAAAAAAGAGCAGATCATTCTTTTTCAAAACCGTAGGGGATATGCTACAATATTGCTGTGTGCTACCTGTGGTTATGCGCCCAAATGTGTTAATTGCGATGTAAGCTTAACCTATCACAAATCTAGCGGAAAACTGCATTGCCACTACTGCGGTTACTATCAGAGCAGCATTAATGTTTGCCCAGCTTGTGGTTCGGTTCATGTGGAGCAGAAAGGTTTCGGCACTGAACGCATTGAAGAGGAGCTGAGCTTGCTTTTTCCGGAAGCTAAAATTGCTCGATTAGATTTGGACAGCACCCGTTCTAAGAACGGAATGCAGCAGATCATTAGAGATTTTCAGGAAAAGAAAGCTGATATTCTTATCGGAACCCAAATGGTAGCCAAAGGTTTGGATTTTGAAAATGTGAGCCTGATTGGTGTAATCAACGCAGATACCTTACTGAATTATCCTGATTTTAGGGCTTTTGAAAGAAGCTATCAACTATTAGCGCAAGTTGCTGGTAGGGCAGGCCGCCGAGATAAACAAGGTAAGGTTTGTATCCAGGCATATGCCGATGACCATCGTATTATCCAGCAGGTGATTAACAACGATTACGAACAAATGTATGCCGATGAATTGGAGGAACGTCGTCAGTTTAATTATCCACCTTTCTCACGTTTGATTTTCATCAATGTAAAACATAAGGACGCTGATATACTCAACTTAGCTGCACAAACGCTAGCGGCTAACTTGCGGGGCCAACTGGGGAAACGTGTTTTAGGCCCTGAGCAACCTTTGGTGTCGCGGGTTAGAAATTACTACATCAAGCAGATCATTCTTAAAATTGAGCGTACTGCGGCCATCCAAAAAGTGAAAGGAGTGTTGGTAAGCACCATTAGGGATTTTAACTCGCAGAAGGACTTCAGAAGTGTGATTACACAAATCGACGTGGATCCATATTAGTTTTTACGAACAAGATGTAGTTGTAAGCCAACTGATATTGGATTCAGTAAGGCTTCAAATTTGTAGTATTTGGCAAAAGTTCTTGTTTCTGCAGCATCTCCCAAAACAGTTTCTTGTCTTTCATAAAAGTAAAAGAAATCTAAACTCGATTCAGTAAAAAAACTGACTTGTTTGGTCAAATTAATCTTTAAACCTAAAACAGGTGTAAAGGTTCCACCATTTTTGGATGTGTTTAGGGAATAAGGTTTTTTAACGCTGCTTGTATTTACTTGTTTTACTGTGCCTTTGAAACTTGTTGATCGAAATCCAAAATCACTAGCAAAATATGGCTGAAGTATTGAATAATTGAAGTTTTTTTCAAAGCCTAGTTTCGCACTGAAATCTGAAAGGTTGCCCAACGCAGATTCACAAGTTTCACACTGATTGTTGAATGAATAATCTCGCTTGTATAAATAATGACCGCTTATCCTGAAAGCCATTTGGTTATCGTTTAATTTAAGCATGCCTCCACTCAACCAAACATTGTTAAAATCATCTGTATTAGTTTGCTGTGCAATTTTAGGCAACTGCATTAAGCTGTAGCCCCTAATGCCAATACTGTAGTTATAGTTGCCATCAACTTGTGCAAATACACCAGTATTAATTAGTAATAATGCGATTATGAGTAAAAATCTATTCATGCAAACTTTGTTAATGTGGCAAAAATATAAAATATTTGATAGCATACCACTTTTAGTAGTATGCCAATATGTGTTTGTTGTAAAAATAATAACCAATGACATAGTTCAATAGCAAGTGTGTTAGTAATTTTTAGTAATTATGATTTGGTTGCATAGCTACTTTAAGCCTATTTTTGGCACAAATGGCTTATAAGTTTGTAGATAATTATCGCGAAAAAGGTGCAAGAAAAAAACTTGTAGAAACTTTAAAAGAAAGAGGCATCTCTGATGCTAAAGTGTTGAGGGCAATCGGTAAAGTGCCACGCCATTTTTTCTTTGATGAAACTTTTTGGAATCAGGCATATAGGGATATTGCTTTTCCAATTGGCGATGGACAAACCATCTCGCAGCCTTATACGGTAGCTTACCAAACCGAGCTTTTACATATACAAAAAGGCGATAAGGTTTTAGAGATTGGTACAGGATCAGGTTACCAAACCTGTGTTTTAATGGAGCTTGGTGCTGAAGTTTTTACCATCGAGCGTCAGGAGAATTTATATGCCAGAACTATTAAGGTATTGCCTGGAATGGGCTATCATGCGCATTTTTTTCTTGGCGATGGTTCTAAGGGAATCAGTGATCATGCGCCTTACGATAAAATTATAGTTACTGCCGGAGCTCCATTTGTACCTGAAATCCTATTAAAGCAACTAAAAATCGGTGGTATTTTAGTAATTCCGGTAGGAGATGAAAAATCACAAAAGATGATTACCGTAATTAGAGTAAGTGAGAACGAATATGATAGGATCGAACTAGATACGTTTAGGTTTGTTCCACTCGTTGGCGATCAAGCTTGGTAGTGTACAGGTGTTAGGGATCAGGAATTAGGTGTTAGTTTTAAGTTAAGTTTCTAGTAATGCCCTAAACCCTTTAATACTGACTACTGACCACTAAAGACTAACCACTAAAGACTAACCGCTGATCCCTAACCCCTAGCCCCTAATAGTTAAGGATATAACAAATACTTCTTCCTCATTTCTTTGTATTTACTTAGGCCCGGCTCCCAGCTGGCTCTAATTTCAGTTTCACTTTTGCCGTCTATAATTTGCTGCCTGAAATCGGCTACGCCAATTAATTTTTCAATTGTTCCCATTTCTTTGCTCAGCTTGGTGTTGAAAAAATCTTCCTTTTTAGGCGATTTCTGGTAGAGTTCCATCAGCCACTGGATGTTAATTTGACGGGTTTTCCTGAATACTGAAGTGTCGTAATTTCTAAGGTCGATTCCGTAACAAATCTCATCCTTAAATATCGGCGTTTCTGCCATTCCTTTGATGCCTATAGGTGTAAATGAGAAGTTGTATATGCCTTTGTAATAAGGAGCGCCCAGAACAGTAAAAGGGAATTTGGTGCCTCTGCCGTGGTTCACATAAACACCTTCAAATAAACAAGTGCTTGGGTAAAGCAAGATAGATTGAGGTGTGTTCAAGTTTGGAGAAGGACTCACCGGCAGCTCATAAGGCATATCGTGGTTGTAGTTGGCATTTTTGATGATGGTGATTTTGCACTTTAACTGATCTTTCAACCAGCCTTCGCCATTTAGCATTTGTGCATATTCGGCAACAGTTAAACCGTGTGCTACTGGAATAGGCTGCAATCCAATTCCTGATTTAAATTTGGGATCTAGGATTGGGCCGTCAATAACGAACCCATTGGGATTAGGTCTGTCAAATATCATTACCTCCTTACCATTAGCAGCACATGCCTCCATTACGTGTTGCAACGTATTAATGTAAGTGTAAAACCGTACGCCTACATCTTGTATATCAAAAATCATCACATCAATATCGGCTAGGTTTTCTTTGCTTGGCGTGCTTTGTTTGCCATATAATGATACCACTTTGATTCCCGTTTTCGTGTCTACTTCACTATCTACATGTACGCCCGCACTAGCGTTACCTCTAAATCCGTGTTCTGGTCCAAATATTTTTACTATTTTAACACCCAGTTTCAACAAACTGTCAACAGTAGTTGTTTTTCCGATTACAGACGTGGGATTTACAACCATGCCCACCCGTTTTCCTTTTAATAACGGAAGATACAAGGCTGTTTGTTCGGCACCTGTTTTAAAAGCTGTACTGGTTTGTTTTGAGATGACGGTTGTTTTTGTTTTTTGCATTTTTTTGCTGCTTTGTCCGCAGGCAGCAAAAGTGAAAACAACGACAAAAATTTTTAAAAATGCGATTGATTTGTTCATTATCGGGTTTTTTTGATATTAATGCGTTAATCTAATGTTGAATTAGCACTTTTGCTAAGTTACAATTTATTGCAAAAAGTTGAATGTAGAATATTTCATAGCTAGCCGAATCTCTTTAAAAGCTGAAAGAACCTTTTCAAAGCTGATTGTGCGGATTGCCATTATTGGTGTAATGCTGAGCTTATCGGTAATGATTTTGTCGTTGGCAATTATTAGAGGTTTCAAAACTGAAATACAAGATAAGGTTCGCGGTTTCGTTGGCGATATCCAGATTTACCGCTATGATTTGAACGGGTCTTTTGAGAAATCGCCATTTATACCTAGCGATACTACATTAAGAAATTTAAGAAGTAACAACAATATCAATTCTTTTTACCCTTTCGCAACTAAACCAGCCATTATTGTTGCCAATGGCGAAGTGGAGGGAGTTAATTATAAGGGAATTGACAAAACCTACGATTGGACCTACCTGCAAAAGCACTTAGTTGGTGGAAAAGTGATTGATTTTGCGGATAGCACAAAGGCGGCCCAGCAGCTATTGATCTCTGAATATATCGCCAAGAGACTAAAGCTTAAAGTAGGGGATAGCTTCGTTATGCATTTCGTTCAAAATCCTCCACGTAAGCGTAAACTTACTATTGTAGGAATTTATAATATCGGTATCGAAAATTTAGATAAGACTTTTGTTATTGGAGATCTTTCACTTATTAGGAGGCTGAATAATTGGCAAGCGCAAGAAACAGGAGGTATTGAAGTTAAAATTAAAGACTTTAAACAGTTAAGATCGGTTGCCGATGAAGTTTATGCAGGATTGGAATTAAAACTGCGCTCCAGGTCTGTAGAAGAAAGTACTCCAGAGATTTTTACGTGGCTTTCCTTACTTGATGTGAATACACAGGTTATCATAGCACTGATGCTTATAGTTGGCGTAATTAATATGATTACTGCTTTGCTTATCATGATTTTAGAACGTGCAAATATGATTGGCATGCTGAAAGCAATGGGGATGCGCAATTGGAGTATGATGAAGATTTTCCTTTACAATGCAACGTATTTGGTTGGCATTGGATTGGTGTTAGGAAACATTCTTGGCTTAGGAATTTGTTATTTTCAACAATACACGCACATATTTAAACTCCAACAAACTAATTACTATTTAGATTATGTTCCTATTGAGCTACATTTTTCAGATGTGCTATTGCTTAATTTAGCTACTTTGTTGATTTGTACTGTGGTGTTGATCTTACCTTCAATGCTGGTAAGTAGAATTAGTCCGTTAAAGGCCATTAGGTTTAAATAAAATTTCCCGGTCATTCTTTACATCCAACATGGTGTAAAGCTGCTATTTTGCCCCGGCATTTTGGGCCAAATTCTGCAGCACGCCAAATTTTAAATCGTAAGTGGAAAGCTTAATTTGCTTAATATTTAAAGCTTTAAGCACATAATCTGTTATCATCGTAGCCATAACAATCATGTCAACCCTCAACGGGATTAGGTTCGGAATTTGAGTACGTTCTAAATGATTGGACGCCATCAGCTGCGCCGCAAGTTCATGATATGCTGTTTTATCAATATTAGCTGTGGCAATGTGGTTGATGTTGAGCGTTGGTTGTAAAATGGAAGCATAGGTTTCAAAGGCTCCTGCTGACCCAATTAAAGTTTCAGCACCAAATTGCTTGCCGTAGGTAATCAATTCTTGCAAGGTATTTTCTAAATGAGCATTGATATTGGCTTGGTCGGCAGCTTGGATGGGGTCCGACTTGAAGAATTTTTGCATTAGTCTAGCTGCACCAATGTCAAAACTTCTTTTCCAATTTAAACCATTTTCATCACAAAAAATGAATTCGGTGCTTCCTCCGCCAATATCCATGATTAATGACTTTCCGTTTATTGCACCGCTATATTTCACAGCATCATAAATTAAATGAGCTTCTTCTTCGCCTCCAATCACGTCTATTTCTATTCCTGTATTTATTTTCACCTGTTGGATAAACGACTGGCCGTTTGAAGCGCTCCTTACACCAGAAGTGGCAACGGCACGCAATTGATCTACATCGTATTCAGCAAGCTTTGACTTGAAATCGGTTAAACAAGTAATGCCTCTTTCAAAAGCCGTTGGAATAATTTTATTTTCTTTGGTGATATCTTCACCCAATTTAACGGGCTGATTAGCTTTGTAAAGGATCTTCATCTCACCGTTTAGCGTTTCTGCAATGATAAGATGAAAAGTATTTGTGCCTAAATCAATGGCTGCAATTTTCATTAGCTTTTATTTATTTTGCGAACTAAATTTAGAATTTAGCCAACGTTGCAAGTTGGAGTATGCAATACCTTAAAGTTGCAAGAGTTAGCAATAAAGCACAATTCGTTTGCCTTTTGATGTAAAGCATTTGCTAGCTCTTTTTGCGCTGGATTATCAATGGTTACTACAGGTTGCAAATGTACTTCTATAAATCTACCGCTACCTTTTTCGTCAGTTTCTAAAGTGCCTGTCGCATTATCGGTATAAGTTAACACATTTATTTGATGTAAGCTGCACACGTAAAGATAAGACATCATGTGGCAGGACATTAAGCTGCTTAAAAGTAAATCTTCAGGGTTATGTAAACTGGGGTCGCCCTTAAAAGCTTTGGCCGCAGATACGTGTAAGTCTGACTTGCCCTCAAAACTAATTGTATGATTTTTTATGTGTGTTTTTTGGGAATCGGCTTTGTTTTGCCAATTCAGTATAGCTTTGAATAAGTGTTTTAATGGCATCCTTTTAAAATTTATTTCAACGCTGTTCTTCGAGGTTCTCAATCTGGAAAATTAGCTGAACGAAGATTTGAAGCGCTATCGCCAGCAAATGGCATAATTCTCTTATCCCGAACTCAAATTATTTTAACAATCAAAAGGAAATCATGTCACCATTCAAAGTTTTAATAATTATCCCGAAATCACGAGCGATTTACCTTTAATAAAAGCCTAAGATAGTATTAAAATAAATGGTAAGAAATAAACACATTGTGATGATAGACAAATTTGCTAGTGTACGCAATGCCCATTTTTGGTCTGACAAATCGTAGGTTAAGTTTTTGGAAATGGCTACTAAGGTTCCCATAATCAAGAACCAAACGGCAAAGAATAAGGAGGGTTTTCCTCTCACTATGGTGGTCGCTAAATCATGTATCAACCCACAGAAAATAAAGGTAAATACCAACGCAACTCCAACTGGTAATCGTTTTTTGAGTGGTTTGAATATCTTTGAACCTAAATAATATCCGAAAATTGGATTCCAGAAAGTCCAAAATGTAGCGAAGTTTTTAGCGCTAAGAGAGCGATAGAGATTGTTTCTAAGTGACTTTGGATGTCCTATTGGAACACCATTTCTCTTTTTTACGTAGTCGCCTAAGGTCATGCTGTGTTTTGGTGATTTGCTGAAGCTTTGATCCTAGTAAAGGATTGGTGTTGGTATGCAAAAGCTTTTGTTAAATAAACCTGACAAGAGCGGATACCGGCCTTGTGGCTAATGCCTGTGCAGTATGAGCGGTTGGCAGGACTGCAGGTTAGATAGTATTACTGTAAGTGCTTTTCTGAATCTTCTCTGCCTTCCGCATCTCTCCCCTAAATTGGAGAGAGACGCTTTTAGCAATGTCATAAAAATCTTTGGTCTTTGTTCCTTACTTTAATTATTATAAGTAAACCATTTGAACATTTCTTTGAACGTGGTTTTCTTTCCGTACATCAAAATACCAACGCGGTAAATACGTCCGGCAATCCATACGGTGGCAATAAAGCCACCAACTAGTACTGCCATGGATAAAGCTAACTCCCAAGCGGGAACGCCATACGGAATACGCACTACCATAGCAATTGGCGATGTAAATGGAATTACCGAAAGCCAAAAAGCGGTACTGCCATAAGGGTCGTTAGTCACTACGCTTAATGATAGGGCGTAACCTAACAACAAAGGCAACATCACCGGCATCATAAATTGCTGGGTTTCCGTTTCGCTATCTACTGCTGAGCCAATTGCGGCATAAAGTGCGCTGTAGAAGAGATATCCGCCAAGGAAGAAGAAAATAAATACGGCAACAATTTTAGTGACATCTAAACCCGCCAAACTTTTTTGAATATCGCCAATAGGTCCTACAGGTGCAGCGTTTACGGTAGTTTGTCCGCTGGTAATTTGACCTTGAGCTTGTGTAGATGCTGCAATTTCTTTTACCTGATCTTTACCTACAAATACGCTTACTGCTACGGTGCTGATGGTTAAAGTTAACACGATCCACAACATAAACTGTGTTAGTCCTACCAACGCAATTCCAATAATTTTGCCCATCATTAATTGAAAAGGTTTTACTGAAGAAATCATTACCTCGATAATACGGCTTGTTTTTTCTTCGATTACCCCACGCATAACTTGGATACCATACATCATGATGAACATGAACATGAGGATGCCGGCAGTAAAGGCGATAAACGTACTTGCGCCAGCGCTTGATTCTTCTTCAGCCCCTGTATCTGCTATTTTCTTGTTAGAAATATCTACTTCGGTTTTCAGTTTGTCCAAATCGCTTTGCGAAATACCCGACTGCTTCAATTTTTGGGTTTTGATCAGCTCTTCAATATCTCCAGAAATACGCTTGTTTAAAGACATGCCAGCTTGTTTAGCTCCAAAAAGCTCTACGCCTTTAGGTTGTTCCAAGCTAAATTCAGGCAAGTATAAAATATAGTCGTAATCCGATTTTTTTAGCGTTTTTTTGGCCTCATCCAAACTGGTGGTCAAATAAGTATAAGTGATGTTCTTATCTGTTTGCAGTTTTTCGGTAAGGGTTTTATTATTGCTAACCACAGCAACATTATTATGGGTATCCTTTATTCCTTTATAGGTGAAATAGCCCATTAAACCGTAAACTCCGGCGATAAGTAAAGGCGTTAAAAAAGTCATGATGATGAAACTTTTTTTCTTTACTCGAGATAAGTATTCCCTTTGGATAATCAGTAAAATTTTATTCATGGTTTTGCCCTTTCACTTTTTCAATAAATATATCGTTCATGGTTGGTATCACTTCATCTAAACGGTGAATATTCACGTGTGGAAGTAATTGTGCCAATGCTTCGTTTGCGGTTCTGTTATCCTTCAACTGCAATTTTGCTACAGTTTGGTTTTTAACTTTTTCGGTTTGCTTCACCTCGTAAATTTCATTGGAAGTGATAGGGTAGTCGCCCT
The DNA here is from genome assembly GCF_965249885.1 of Pedobacter sp. GTDB lineage: Bacteria > Bacteroidota > Bacteroidia > Sphingobacteriales > Sphingobacteriaceae > Pedobacter. Next base: position 3,470,303 of record NZ_OZ252254.1, read on the forward strand.
CGAAATTAATCCAATAGGTATTGCTGCGGTAGCTTGCTTTGATGTCGTCCACAGCGCCATCTAAAATTTTATGTGATTTGTTGATGAGTGCAATATTATCGCAAAGTTCCTCAACACTTTCCATTCTGTGCGTGGAGAAAATAAAGGTTGCACCGTTTTTATTTAACTCCAAAATTTCCTGTTTAATGATGTCGGCATTCACTGGGTCGAACCCTGAAAATGGTTCATCGAGGATAATCAATTCCGGTTGGTGTAAAACAGTGGCTACGAACTGCACCTTTTGCTGCATCCCTTTGCTCAAATCTTCCACTTTTTTGTTCCACCAATCTTTCATCTCCAGCTTTTCAAACCAATATCTAATTCGTTTGGTTGCTTCAGCACTATGCAGTCCCTTTAATTTAGAAAGATAAAGCACCTGTTCACCGATTTCCATTTTTTTGTACAAGCCGCGTTCTTCCGGCAGGTAGCCAATTTGAGAAATATGTTTAGGACTTAGTCGTTCGCCGTTAAAAAATACTTCGCCGCTATCAGGCGCTGTAATTTGCGTAATAATCCTAATGAGGGAAGTTTTACCGGCACCATTTGGGCCCAATAAACCAAAGATTTTTCCTTTCTCTACTTCCAAGCTCACATCATCTAAGGCTCGGTGGGTAGCATACTGTTTTACAATATTTTTTGCGCTTAACATATGTGTTGTTTAGTTTCTGTTAATTAGATGTCAAAAATGCTATTTTGTTACTTAAAAAGGCTATTTGCAGAAATATATTTTTTTGTTTGAATCCAATAAGTTATTAAATTCGTTTATATAACAAAATAGTTACAAATAATTTGTTGATCTCCTTGATTGTCGATACATCTTGCAATTTTATCGATGTTCATTTTAATTTTTGATTCACACGAAACTACCTTAATCATTAAACTTTAAAATCATGGATAGAAAAGAATTTTTATCACTAATGGGAGCAAGCGCAGCAACTATTATGTTTGCTGGTTGTTTAGCTGGTTGCAAAAAAAGCAGTGATTCCTCCTCAACCGATGGGCCTTCAAATGTTGATTTCACCCTTGATCTAAGCCAGTCTGCGTATACTGCGCTCAATAACAATGGTGGCTACGTATATTATGGAGGCGTCATTGTAGCACGAACCTCCACTGGCAATTTCGTTGCGGTATCGCAAACCTGTACCCACGAAAGTTATAATGTAGTTTTCCAATCAGCCAATAACAGGTTTTACTGTGCCAATCATGGCGCCACATTTTCAACTGCTGGTGCGGTAACTAATGGACCGGCAAGCAAAGCTTTGAAACAATACAATACCGCCTTAACAGGAACTAGTTTACGCGTTTACTCTTAATTAATAGTTATTATGAAACTTCTTTTGAGTTTTTTACTGATCATTGGTCTTGCTCCAGTGGCAAAATGGCAAACCGATTTAGATGTGGCAAAGCAAAATGCCAAGCTGGAGAATAAGTTGATACTGGTGAATTTTGCGGGTTCTGATTGGTGCGGCCCTTGTATCAGGTTAAAGGAAGAAGTTTTTGATACACAGGCGTTCGTAGCTTATGCCGATAAAAATTTGGTTTTGCTTAGGGCGGATTTTCCTAGGTTAAAGAAAAATAAATTGCCTGCAGATCAAGTGAAAAAAAATGAAGAGTTGGCAGATGTTTACAATAAAGACGGTCAGTTTCCTTTAACGGTTTTAATTGACGCTAATGGAAAAGTAGTTAAAAAATGGGTTGGTTTTCAGGAGCAAGGTGTAGATAAATTTATTGCCGAAATAAACGATGCTGTTAAAGGAAAGTAAATTGGGTACACAGTATAAAGTGCACACCGAGGTAGTAAAATTGATGGGAAACCGTTTTGAATTTACTGCTGCAAGTGTACCTGAAGCTGTTGCCGAGGTAGGTATCGCAAAAGCTATTGCCGAAGTGCAGCGAATTGAGCGCCTGTTTACTACGTTTAGCGCTGATAGCCAAGTGAACCAAATTAATGCTAACGCTGGTGTAAAACCTGTGAAAGTGGATGTTGAGGTTTTGGCGCTGATACAACGCTCCTTACGCATAGCTGAACTTACTGATGGTGCCTTTGACATCACTTACGGAGGTTTAGACAAGAACCTTTGGAATTTTAATCAGCAGATGACCCGACTGCCAGATAAGGAAACGGCGAAAAGTGCTGTAGCTAATATCAACTATCGTAACGTAATTATAAATGAGGCCGATAGCACTGTTTATCTTAAAAATGAAGGCATGCGCATTGGATTTGGTGGCATTGGCAAGGGTTATGCGGCCGACAGGGCAAAGGCAGTGATGTTGGCTAATGGTATTAATAACGGAATCATTAACGCTGCCGGCGATTTAATTACTTGGGGCACACAACCTACTGGAAAATCATGGACAGCGGGGATAGCTGATCCTTTTTTTAAAGATAAACCTTTTTCATGGTTGGATATTAGCAATATGGCAATTGCGACCTCTGGAACTTATGAAAAATTTGCCATGATTGATGGTAAGAAATATTCGCATACCATTGATCCAAAAACAGGTTACCCAACAAGCGGCATTGCCAGCGTAACTTTGATTTGCCCCATTGCCGAACTAGCCGATGCAATGACCACTCCCGTAATGGTGATGGGCGTTGAGGTAGGCTTAAATTTAATCAACCAAATGAAAAATATGGCCTGTATCATTATCGATGAGCAGGGAAAAATACACACCAGCAAAAATATTTCACTCAGATGAAAAAACTATCTATCATTGCTGCTATCTCTCTATTGGGGATGGCGCTAACTAGCTGCTCAGCAGTTAAATCCTATCAAAAGGCGAAACTTAACGATGCTGATATGGAGCTTTCGGCCAGACAGGCACAAAAATTCGAACAAAATTTCCAACTTTATCGCGAAGGTTCTTCTGGTGCCAATGGAGGAAAAAGCGGTGGTGGTTGTGGTTGTAACTAAACAAATTTACTGACATGAAAAAGTTTATCCCATTGGTGGTTGTGGCCATGCATTTTGCACTGGCTGCAAGTTTTGCGCAAACAAAGGTTGATACCTCCGCTTATCGTTCAAGAAAGTTAAAAGTAGATGAAGTAAATTTAGTATCGGGTTATTACCAGCAAGATGGCAACAATTCTGCGGTGACTGGTGGGATAGGTACAGAGCATCTGACCGATTTAGCTAATACCATCAATATTAAGCTTTCCCGCTACAGCAGAAATCCTAACATCAAGCATCATTTTGGTTTTGAATTAGGTGTGGATACTTATACTTCTGCATCTTCTGATAAAATAGATCCTACTACTATTTCGTCTGCATCTTCTTCTGATGTGAGAATTTACCCATCGCTTTCTTGGGGCATTGAAAATGAAGCGAAAAGAACTAGGTTTGACATTACTGCATCTGCATCGACAGAATATGATTATCAATCGTTCGGTGGTGCCATCGGTTTTACCAAAAGTTCTGCAGATAAAAATTTGGAGTTTAACATCAAAGCACAAGCTTTTTTAGATACTTGGAAAGTGATTTTGCCTATTGAATTGCGAAATTCTCCACAGGATAATCATCAAAGTAGCCCCAGGAATTCGTTCAGTGTTTTTATGTCATTGAGTAAAATCATCAGTAAGAATTTTCAAATGGTATTTGCCACGGAACCGGGGTATCAAGAGGGGCTTTTAGCTACAAAGTACCAGCGAGTTTATTTTACGGATAATACGCTTAAATCTGAAAATTTGCCCGGTAGTCGATATAAGTTACCGATTAGTGTGAGAGCCAATTATTTCTTTGGCGACAAGTTTATAGTGCGTTCATTCTATCGTTTTTACACCGATAATTGGGGCATTCGTGGACATAGCGCAGAACTTGAATTGCCGATAAAAATTACACCATTTTTCTCGCTTAGTCCATTTTACAGGTTTTATGCGCAAAATCAATCGCAGTATTTTGCTCCATTTAGGCAGCATACTTTAGCGCAAACTTATTTTACAAGTGATTACGATCTATCGAAATTTGATAGCAACTTTTTTGGAGCGGGCTTAAGGTTTGCTCCGCCCAAAGGACTTTTCAATGTCAGCAGAATTAAAACAGCTGAAATTAGGTACGGTTACTACAAACGAACCAACGGCTTAAATGCCAATATCTTAAGTTTAGCGGTTGGCTTTAAGTAATCATAAAGCGCCTGAGATAGCGCATAGCTTTTTCAGGTGCTTTTATTTGCTATTTTTTACCAAACAATCTCTTAAAATAATCAATCACCGAAGTTTTTTGCTTCTTTGGATTTTCGGGTCCAATTAAAAAACCGTAAGGCTGTAAATTAGGATGATAATCACAGATGATTTTTACCATTCCTATTAATGGTATGGCGAGTATCATGCCGGCAATTCCCCAAATCATCTCCCCTAAAACAATAGCCATAATGGTAAACAGCGGGTTGATATTTACTTGTTCGCCAACTACCAAAGGCTCCAAAATGTAGGTTTGGATGAATTGAACCACAAAATAAGTGAGCAGTACCCAAATAATTTTATCGTTGCCATTTCCTTGTGCTATTACTGCCAAAACGGTAATGCTCGTCCCGGTTAAATTGCCCACAAAGGGGATGATTTCGAGCAAGCCGCAAAGCACTGCGAAGAAAATTGCATTTTCTACACCAACTAGGCTAAATCCAATGCCATAAAGCACCCACAATAAACCAATCATTGCTGCTAATCCGCTCAGGTATTTTTGTGAAACCTTTCCTGCCTTATGTACTACCAAATCGGTTTCTGCTTTTTCATCTCTAGCTACTAATTTTAGGATGAATTTTTTAATGTGCGTCCTGTAAAGTAAGAACAAATACATATACACCAAAACCAGCACTGTATTTACCGCTAGGCTCATCACTGAAGAAGCAAATACAAGCAGCATACTTCCTGCACTGTCTCCTTGTCCGCTGATGATTTCCTTTTGTTGTTTCTTGTCGATGCCTACCGTTTGATTGATCCAATCCCTCAAATTATTGAATAAAGCATAAAGCCTCGATTTCATTTCATCAATGTTTTCGGCCAAACTTGAAAGTTGTATGGAAAGTAATAAGGCTATTAAGGCAATGCAAAACACAAAAATTAACATGCAAAGTAAAGCCGACACTCCCCGGCTGATCTTTTTGCTTTCGAAATAGTTGCATAACCTGATAAAAAGCATTGCCAGCACCGCCGATAATACCACAGGAATTAGAAACGGACCTGCAAAGTAGAGGCCAGCAAAGCCAAATGAAAATAGCAGTAGTACGTAAACGCTTTGTTGAAGTTTTTCCATCAGCAACATAAACATCTAAATTGGCAATAATGTTCTAGCTGTGATGATGGATCAGTTCTTTTAGCTCTTTGGCGTTTTGGATAGCGCTTGATCCCCAAGTGTTGTTAAAATAGATGAATACTTGATCGCTGGTAGGTGGTATTTGTTCCACAACTTTTTCGAGTTCAGCGGTGGTGTATTTGCTTTTGTAAAGTACTGGGTTGCCATGGAAACGGTAATAAACGGTTTGAAGGTTGGCCACTACATCAATGGGCAGGTTTTTAGGGTGATCTTGCCCTGAAAATACAATTCCAGCTTTTGTAAGCTGCTGATAGATATTGGCATCCCACCAGGATGGATGCCTAAACTCTACTACAGGTTGTGGAATTTGATGAAGTAGGTTGAGCAGTAATTCCAAGCGTTCTTCGGTATAACTGAATAGTGGCGGAAATTGAAATAGGATGCAGGCCAATTTTTCTTTAATGGCATTATTGCTAATCTCTACGAATCGATTTAAATCGTCGGTACAATTTTTTAATTGCCGGTAATGAGTAATTAGCCTTGGTGCTTTTAGCGTAAATAGAAAATCATCCGGACTATCATTGTACCATTTGCTCAATGATTTTTCCGTTGGCATTTTGTAAAAGGTAGCGTTGATTTCTATCGTATTAAAATTCTCGCAGTAAAACTTGAACCAATCTTTCTGCGGCAATCCGGTTGGATAGAATATTTCCTTCCATTCTCTGTAGTAAAATCCAGAACATCCAATACGCCATTTCATGCTATTTTAACAGTTTGTTAGTTGAATTGTTTATTGGTTCGCTGGTTCATTCTACTTTAAGAGGATATTTTTTAATTACGCCTTCCATTTGTAGCGATATCTACTTTGCTAACGTATAGGTACTATACTTAAAGAAGATTTATGAAGAAGTTTTTATTTGCCCTAAGCTTTATTTTTGCAGTTAATTTAGCCTGTAAAAAGATTGATGATCCCAATCCGATATGCGCCTGTTCGCCGGTGCAGCTGCCAACCTTAACCTTAGTATTGAAAGATGCTAATCAATCCGACTTATTAAATCCCAACAATCAGGGGGCTTATTTAGCTAAGGATATTAAACTCTTTTATTCAGATGCTACTCAAGTGGAGAAGAATGTGAATTTCTATTTAAGAGCACCATTTTCTTACGGTAACCAAATGTTTAACTTTTATCAATTGCATTCTTCGGATATTTTAAAAATAGCTGCTGAAAACGATCAACAACTTTTCACGTTGCAGGTAGGTGCGAAGCAATTAAAGTTAAAAATAACGTTAGATGAAAAATTGAAATATAAGGTACAGCAATTAGCGGTAGATCATGCTGCTGCTACAGCTGAAACAGGCGAAATAAGTGCTTTTGTGCCAAACCTGTTCTATCTAAGCGTACAATAAAAAAGGTCCCGAAAATTTTCGGGACCTCTCAACTAGTAAATAATTAATTAGTAAAACCTCTAAACTAATTAATTCCATCCGCCACCTAACGCTTGGTAAATTTTTACCATTGCATTAAGTTGCTGTTTCTTTGTCTCTATCAACTCCAGTTTAGCTTCTAAGGCATCTCTTTGGGTCATCAATACCTCTAAATAGTCGGCCCTTGCCGATTTGAACAGGTCGTTTGATATGTTGATAGATTGGTTAAGTGCTTGCACTTGTTTATCTTTTAAATCGTAAGTTTTTTTCAGGTTACCAATGCTCGCCATTTGATTAGCTACTTCTATGTAAGCATTCAAAATAGTGCGCTCATACTGATATACCGCTTGCGTCTGTTTAGCGTTAGCTGCGAAATAGCTTGCTTTAATAGCATTCTTGTTAATTAACGGCGCTGCTATATCTCCAGCAATAGAATACAACATTGATTCTGGGAATTTTACTAAATAGGACGGATTGAACGCTTGAAAACCAATAGCGCCAGTAATCCCGAAGGAAGGATAAAACTGCGCTTTAGCCGCTTTAACATCCAACTTCGAAGCAATTAAATCCAGTTCCGCTTGTTTGATGTCTGGTCGGTTAGCCAACAATTGTGAAGGAATACCCACTGGAAACTGATCCGTTACACTATCAAAACTGTTTACATTTCTAGCAATATGCTGCGGATATCTCCCTAATAAAAAGTTGATTTTATTTTCTCTCTCAGTAATCTGCTGTGCAATTTGGTACTCTAAACCTTTTGAACTTAGCACCTCAGCCTCGAATTTGCGTACTGCCAATTCTGTTACCCTAGTCGCTTCCTTTTGCAGTTTCACTACTTCCAAGGCATTGCTTTGTAGTTCTATGTTTTTACGTACCATAGCCAATTGATTATCCAATGCCAAAAGTTCGTAGTAAGAATTTGCAATTTCTGCTACCAAGTTAGTTACAACGAAGTTTTTTCCTTCTACGGAAGACAGATAACGAGTGTAAGCGGCTTTCTTGGCATTACGCAATTTATGCCAAACATCAACTTCCCAGTTGGCATACAATCCGCCCATAAAATCGGGTAGGGGATCTGGCATTTCTTTTCCAGGCTCAATTTCAGTAGTTGCGTCGCCCGCTCCCTGGCTGGTGTATCTCCCCACTTTTTCAAGTCCAGCGCCAGCTCTAATACCAACCGAAGGCAACAATTCGCCTTTTCTTGCCCTTACTTCACTTCTCGCTATTTCAATTTCCTGTAAAGTGATGTTCAGTTCTTGGTTATTTTTTAAAGCGGTATCAATCAGGTTGGTCAGGTATTGATCTTTAAAATAATCTTTCCATTTTATTGCAGCCAAGTTTGTGGTATCGCTTCCACTATTGGCATAAGTATTTGGTGTGCTTTTGTTCTCATTTTTTTGAACAATAGCTGGAATTTTGCAGCTTGAATATGCCATGCATAACAACGCAAATCCCCATATTTTATATTGATTTCTTTTATACATTGCCTTCAATTTCTTCGGTTAACGGATGTTCTTCTTCAATTTTGATCAGTTTACGTTTACTGGCAATAGTGCCGAATACGTAGTACAATCCTGGGATAACAATTACGCCAAACACAGTTCCTAGGAGCATACCCCCGGCTGCTGCCGAACCAATTGTTCTGTTACCAATGGCACCGGGGCCGCTAGCGAAAACTAAAGGAATTAAACCAGCGATGAAGGCGAAAGAGGTCATCAAGATAGGGCGGAACCTCACTACCGCACCTTCCATAGCTGAGGCAAGTATTGATTTTCCTTCGGCATGTTTTAAAGAAGCAAATTCTACAATTAGCACCGCATTTTTACCCAACAAACCAATAAGCATTACCATCGATACTTGGGCGTAAATGTTGTTCTCTAAGCCGAATAACTTAAGGAAAAGAAACGCTCCGAAAATCCCCACTGGCAATGAAAATATAACGGCCAACGGTAAAATGAAACTTTCGTACTGTGCAGAAAGTACCAAGTAAACGAAACCTAAACAGATCAAGAAGATATAAATTGCCTCATTACCACGATTGCTCTCATCTTTTGAAATACCAGCCCAATCTATGCCATAACCTCTAGGAAGCGTTTTCTTTGCCACTTCTTCAACCGCTTTTAATGCTTGTCCAGAACTGTAACCAGCTGCCGCAGACCCGTTGATTTCGGCGGAGTTATACATGTTGTGACGTGTAATTTCCGACAAACCGTACACTTTTTGCATCGTCATGAAGGCCGAGAAAGGCACCATTTCATCCTTTTCGTTTTTCACGTAAAGTTTCATCACGTCAGCAGGTAAAGCCCTGTATTGAGGCAGTGACTGCACGATTACCTTGTACTGCCTACCAAATTTGATGAAGTTGGTTTCGTAGTTACTACCAATTAAATCAGACAAAGTTTCCAGTGCCTTTTCAGGAGTAACCCCTTTTTGCTGCGCTTTGTCATTATCAATGTTAAGCATGTATTGAGGGAAACTGGCACTGTAGAAAGTAAATACCGATTGTAATTCAGGGCGTTTGTTCAATTCCTTAACAAAGTCCTTGCTCACTTTTTCCATTTCTACATAGTTGTTTCTGCCCGCTTTATCCAATAAACGAAGCTCGAAACCACCAGCTGCACCGTAACCTGGGATGGCAGGAGGTTGGAAAAACTCTACCATTGCACCCGGAATATCTTTGGATTTTTCTTCTAACTCTTTGATGATGTCCTGCGCACTGTTTTTACGATCTTTCCAATCCTTAAGGTTGATCAAACAAGTACCCGAGTTGGATCCAGTTCCTTCAGTAAGTACTTCGTAACCAGCTAGCGCCGATACAGATTTTACACCTTCAATTTCCTCGCAAATTTTCTCCAGTCGTTCTGAAATTTGATTGGTTCTTTCCAAGGTTGATCCTGGAGGCGTTTGGATAATCGCATAAATCATCCCTTGATCTTCGTTAGGAATAAATCCCGAAGGAATGGTACTGCTTAAAAAGTAAGTAGCCACGCAGAAAATGCCAAGTACTCCAAATATCGCTACACGGCGGGTTACTACTTTGGTCATTAATGTTTGATAGCGACCTGTTAATCGGTAAAACCAGTTATTAAAGCCGTCTAGTCCTTTATCAATAATCGATTTTTTATGTTGATGATGTGCGTTATGCTTCTTCAACATGATGGCACATAAAGCCGGCGTTAAAGTTAATGCTACAATACCTGAAAGGATAATTGAGGTGGCCATGGTGATGGAAAACTGTCGGTAAAACACACCCACAGGACCTGACATAAATGCAACCGGAATGAATACAGAAGCCATCAAAAAGGTAATGGCTACAATAGCACCACCAATTTCGCTGATAGCTAACTGCGTTGCTTTTAACACAGACAATCGCTTATCGGCTTCCATCTTGGCGTGGACGGCCTCAATTACCACGATGGCATCATCAACCACAATACCAATAGCAAGTACCAAAGCAAATAAGGTGATTAGGTTTAGCGTAATGCCGAAAAACTGCATGAATACGAAGGAACCTATCAATGATACTGGAACCGCAATCGCAGGAATTAAAGTAGAACGCCAGTCGCCAAGGAAGATGAATACCACTAAACCCACCAAAATAAATGCTTCAATTAGCGTGTGTACCACTTTTTCGATAGATGCATCCAAGAATTTAGATACGTCGTAGCTGATCTCATAATCCATGCCTTTAGGGAAAGAAGTCGCTTTGATTTCTTCCATCCTCTTTTTCACATCTTCGATTACTTGCTGTGCATTACTGCCATAAGATTGTTTTAGCACAATAGCTGCTGAAGGTTTACCATTGATGTGCGAATACAAATCGTACATGGAACTGCCAAATTCTACATCGGCAACATCTTTTAAACGTAGGATTTCGCCGTTCGCACTTGCTCTTAGGATGATATTACGGTAACCATCCTCGTTGGTAAAACGCCCTGGGTATTTCAATACATATTCGAACGATTCGGAACGTTTACCCGAACTTTCACCTGTTTTACCTGGAGATGCTTCTAAACTTTGATTGTTTAATGCTTCTAAAACTTCTTCCGAAGATATTTTGTAAGTCAGCATTTTATCGGGTTTTAACCAAATACGCATTGCATATTCACGGTTACCCAAAATGTCTGCAAAACCTACTCCATCCACACGTTTTAGCTCTGGTAGTAAATTGATATCCGCATAGTTGTACAAGAAATTTTCGTTCATGTGCGGATCTTTACTAAAAACGTTAACATACATTAGCATGTTAGGCTGCTCACGACTAATTTTTATCCCCTCTCTAATTACCAAGGGAGGAAGCTTGTTAGTTACGGCGGCAACGCGGTTTTGTACGTTTAAGGTAGCTTGATCGGGGTTGGTACCTAAGTTAAAAACCAACTGGATGGAACACTCGCCGTCGTTACCCGCATCCGAAGTCATATATTTCATTCCCGGAATCCCGTTAAGGGCTCTTTCCAACGGAATTACTACGGCTTTAATTAAAAGTTCGTTGTTTGCTCCAGGATATTCGGCCACTACGTTTACCATAGGAGGCGATATATTAGGAAGCTGTGTTACGGGTAGGCCAACGAGCGCCAATACCCCTATGAATACGATAACCAGCGATATCACTATCGACAACACTGGTCGTTTGATGAATTTGCTAAACATAATTTTTAAGGAAAATGGCTACTACTCTGCTTTTAATTGTAATTGGCTTAGCGCTTGTTTAGGTTCAATAAACTTGAAGTTGATTTTCTCATCGTCCTTCACTTTTTGAACGCCGTCAAACACAATTTTTTCGCCTTGCTGTAGGCCACTTGCTACTACATATAAATCTGGAAGCTCTCCACCAATTTTAATTTCTTTGGATTTGGCCACACCTTTGCTATCAATCACAAATACGTATATTTTATCTTGTAATTCGTAAGTAGCTTTTTGAGGGATGATTAAAGCATTTTTCAAAGGAATTACCATTTGTACTTTTCCTGTTTCGCCATTACGTAGTAACTGATTTGGATTTGGGAATTTTGCCCTGAAAGCGATGTTACCAGTTTCAGAATCGAACTCACCTTCAATAGTTTCTACTTTGCCTTTGCTCCCCAAGATTTCTCCATTGGCTAAAATTAGGCTCACATTGGTGTTGTTTTTAGATTTCGCTTGCTGAAAGTTAAGATACTCAGGCTCTGAAACGTTAAAGTACGCAAACATTTGACTGTTATCAGAAAGCGTGGTTAGCAACTCGCCTTCATCAATTAAACTTCCTAGTTTTTTTGGTAGGCGATCAATTTTGCCATCAAAAGGCGCTCTGATTTCTGTGAAAGATAGATGAAGCTTAGCTAACGACTCTTCGGCTTTTGCTTGAGCTAATTTGGCTTTGGACATGGCCAATTCATTTGGCGCAACTACATTTTTATCGGCTAATAATTTAGTGTTAGCTAATTCAATTTCTGCCGCCTTTACCTCAGCTTGTGCTTTGAGCACTTCAGCTTCGTACATTTTAGGCATAATTTTAAAAAGTAACTGTCCGGCTTTTACATTCTGACCTTCATCTACATAGATGTTTTGCAGAAAACCTTTTTCTTGCGCTCTAATTTCAATGTTGCGAACAGAGCGAATTTGAGACACATATTCTTTAGTGAAAGAGGTGTCAAGTGTTAAAGGACTTGTGGCAGTGTAGTTGGTTTTTTCTTCTTTTTCTTCTTCTTTTTTACCGGAGCAACTGCAATAAAATAGGACGGAGGTACATACACCTACGAGCATTAGATTTTTCTTCATTGTGTTATTATTATTTACCTAGTTGTTAAAAATTAAAGAAAACTTGCTGTTGAGATTTTGCAGTGGTTTTCTTTGTTGCGGTCAAAAATAATTTCACAACCATGAAGTTTTAATGAAGAAATATGAAGCTAACCTTCATAAAAGGAAAATTGAATCAAAAATGTTAGCCGTATTACAGCATTGTGTAAAAAAATAAAGTTTAAAATGGCTTAAAAACAAAAAATCCCGCATTAAGCGGGATTTTATCATTCGAAATATTCTTTCATCTTATCGAAAAAGCTTTTGTCGCCTTTACCGGGCTGCGGCTTAAAGTTTGCCGACTCCCTCAGTTTTTCCAATAAGGCTCTTTCTTCACTATTTAAGGCCTTTGGTGTCCAAATGTTGACGTGGATAATCTGATCACCTCGGTGGTAAGAGTTCACTTCTGGAATACCTTTTCCTTTTAAACGAAGCAATTTGCCACTTTGAGTACCAGGTTCAATTTTAATTTTCGCTTTTCCATCAATGGTTGGTACTTCAACGCTTGCACCTAAAGCCGCATCCGGAATACTCACATGTAAATCATAAACCACATTGTTTCCTTCGCGTTTCAAGGTTTCGTGAGGGATTTCTTCAATTAAAATGATTAAATCACCCGGAATACCACCGTTAGGAGCGGCGTTACCTTTGCCAGCCATGCTCAACTGCATCCCTTCGCTTACGCCAGCTGGAATGTTAATAGAAATCGTTTCTTCACCTCTAACCGTACCATCGCCGTGGCAAGCGTTACATTTAGAAGTAATTTGTTGACCGCTACCATGGCAGGTTGGACAGGTTGCTGTAGTTTGCATTTGTCCTAATATGGTATTAGTCACTCTACGAACGGAACCACTACCTCCGCAAGTTTTACAAGTACTTACTGATCCTTTATCTTTTGCTCCGCTGCCATCGCAAGTTTTACAAACTACCTGTTTGTTCACTTTGATTTTTTTCTCGGCACCGTTGGCAATTTCTTCTAATGTTAGCTTTACTTTAATACGAAGATTAGATCCTTTAGCTACCCTACGGCCGCCTCTTGATTGTCCGCCACCGCCAAAAAAGCTATCAAATGGACTACCGCCACCACCAAAAATATCCCCAAACTGACTGAAGATATCTTCCATGTTCATGCCGCCACCGCCATAGCCTCCGCTAGCAGCGCCGCCTACACCTGCGTGTCCGAATTGATCATAGCGCTGTTTTTTCTCCGGGCTACTTAAAACCTCATAGGCTTCGGCAGCTTCCTTGAATTTGTCTTCAGCAGATTTATCATCAGGATTTTTATCCGGGTGATATTTGATTGCCAGCTTACGGTAAGCCTTTTTTATCTCTTCCGCCGATGCGCTTTTGGAAACGCCAAGCACGTCGTAATAATCTCTTTTGCTCATTTTTTATTAATGATTGAATGATTGAATGAGAAAATGACTAAATGTTATATCATTCAATCATTCAAAACTTAATCATTCCAAATTTTCTTTATTAATGATTTAGCTCTCGGATTGTCATGTTATTCAATCATTCAAAACTTAATCATTCAAAATTTTTATTATGCTCCCACTACTACTTTCGCAAAACGAACAACTTTGTCGTTAAGCGTATAACCTTTTTCCAGTTCGTCAATCACCTTTCCTTTTTGTTCCTCTGTTGGAGATGGAATTTGAGTAATTGCTTCGTGAATATCTGTGTTGAACTCTGTATTGATGCTTTGAATTTCTTTTAGCCCTTTTTGGCTTAAAATGCTTTTCAATTTCGTTTGTACTAATAGGATACCTTCGCGAACAGGTGCCACGTCAGTTGCATTTTCTGTCGATTTTAAGGCACGCTCAAAGTCATCTAAAACAGGTAACAAAGAAACTACCACATCTTTGCCAGCTGTTTGTAGCAAATCAACACGTTCTTTTTGCGTACGACGTTTGAAGTTGTCAAACTCGGCAAATAAGCGTAAATATTTGTCGTTCAGTTCCGCTACGTCGTTTTTTAATTTTTCCTCTACAGAAAGTTCTTCTTTTACTTCTGCGGTTTCGGTATTTTCTTCTGTATTTTCAGTAGGGATATTTTCTAAATTTTCTTCAGTTACGTTCGTCTCCATTACAGGTTCTTCTTCCTTTTTCTTCTTATTAAACATGTGTAATAGTTTTTTTGGTCTGAACAAAAGTTTTGCCAACACAAATAAAACAGCCATGCTGTCAGTTTTGCGTCAAGTACAACTAACAGAATGGCTGTAAATTAAAATTTTGTCAGCAGATCATTTGGTGTCAAGGAAATCAGATATAGTAGAAATAGTTGTTTTTCTAAACTTTTTGATTTCTAAAAGATCCTTGTCTCCAGTTAGTAAATAATCAGCTTTTCCATCTGCCGCTAAAGCGAGTAAAAAATTATCTTTCTCATCTCTACATTCTCTGATATTTGATTTTACGGTAACAAATTCTGCATACTCTTGCAAAACCTCAATAATATCTTCAACGTCTGATGGCGAAAAGAAACGCCTAAGCTTAGGACGTTTTGTAACTTCTATGAATTCATCGAGTAATTCTTCACTGAAAATTATGACGCATTTTTTTGAAAATACGATTTCATCTAGCCTCGAAAAGTCTTTCGTAATCAAAAAGCTTATCCACAAGTTAGTATCTAAAATAACTCTAGTGGTTTTACCTGCCATTACGCCTGCTTCTAACTACATCTACTTCTTTGGAAATTTCATCAAGAGTAGGAGCAGACTTAGATTTTGCTCTAAGTTTTTTCAAAATAGCAGCAAAACTATTTTTAGAAGTATTTTTTTTTATCGTGATGAGATTCAAGTCTGCCAAGTTTTGTAACAATTTGACAGCCTTAGGATTTATGATTTCTATTTTTAAACTATCCATAACATCAAAAATAATAAAAATAGTGCTTAATCTTTAGTTACTTGAGGGTGTTTTTAAGCAATCTGCACATCTTCATGGATCAATCCGTTTTCGCATTTAATGATACGAGAAGGAAAAGTTCTGATGATATGATAATCGTGTGTTGCCATTAAAACGGCCGTTCCACTTTGGCTAATTTGCTTCAATAGCAGCACAATTTCTTCTGATGTTTCTGGATCTAAGTTACCTGTTGGCTCATCAGCTAATATAATTTCTGGATTGTTCAGTAAAGCTCTTGCAATTACGATACGTTGCTGCTCGCCGCCCGACATTTCGTGAGGCATTTTTTTGATTTTAGAACGTAAGCCAACTTTTTCCAACACATCTTTAATACGTTCACTAATCAAGTTTTTGTCGTTCCAGCCAGTTGCTTTTAAAACAAATTCTAAGTTTTGCTCAATGGTTCTATCACCCAACAATTGAAAATCCTGAAAAACAATTCCTAATTTTCTTCTTAGATAGGGAACTTCTTTGTCAGATAAGGTTTTAAGGTTAAAATTGGCAACACTTCCTTCTCCATTTCCAATATGTAAGTCACCATAAAGGATTTTTAGCAAACTACTTTTTCCAGAACCAGTTGCGCCGATTAAAAATACAAACTCGCCTTTAGCAACGTTAAGATTTACATTTGATAGCACTAAATGTTTTTGCTGAAAAACATCGACATTATTAAGGTTAATTACATTTTCCATTGCTCTTTCGTTCTAAAGTTCCAATTTAGTGACCTGTCCAAAAGGAAGATCATTGATGATGTTCATAATTTTTTCCTGATGATCACCAAAGCCCAACTTTTCCAATGATTTGTCTGGTCTATCTACCCTGAAATAGGCTAGGAGCGTAAACTTGTCATCTCTAAGTTGTACGTAATCTGGTATTTTGGCTATGCCTTTAACTTTGATAATATACATGAATTCCAAAAGTAAGGTTTAAGAAGTGAAAAGTAAAAAGTAAAAAGTGAAAAGTGCAGCGTAAATTGATAATCGCGACAAGTAGGAGTGTAATTAGAAGAGCAGATTGACAACAACGTTCAAAAAACAATTTAGCAGTTCAACAAAAACAATCTATACAGAATAAAATTCCCCCTAATCCCTAATCCCATTTAAAAACTGAATAGTATCCACATTATCTGCATAATCCCAAAGCTTTGGATGCTGACTTTGGCCAAACCCAAGTACGGTCAAATTGCTCAAAGCTACATTTCCTACAACACATTGAATATGTTCTCTTTGTTGGTTCAGTTTATCCGATACTTCTTCCAGCGCATCAAAAGTTTCATAATAAAGTACAGCCAGCGGTGATGCTAGACCTTCATCTTCCTTCAATAACAAAAAGCCGTTGTCAAAATGTTTTTGTTGGTTTACTAAATAAATGGATTTGTTGTAATCGTAATTGTTATTGTATTTGAAATGGTTGATGATAGGTTGAAAATCTTCCAAAGGCTCAAAAAAGAATTTGATATCGTAGTTTTTTGGTATGAAAATTTTAGAAATACTACGACAGCCCATTCCGAAATAATCTAAAATATCGTGACCTAGTTGCTTAATTTCTGCTTCGCTTTCATTGCCAGTTAAAACGGCTACGCTATTTCTGTTCTTTCTAATGATATTTGGCACCTTGCCGAAATAATATTCAAAGTATCTGGACGTGTTGTTACTTCCTGTCGCTATAACCGCATCAAAATCTTTCAGTTGCTCAGTAAATACAATTCTGCTTTTTAATTCTGGCAGTAACTCAACCAAATGGTTTAATACAAATGGCAGTAATTTATTGTCCGATGAAGATAACTTGATTTGAGCGATATTGCCAGTTGCTAATACACACATCACATCATGAAAACCTACTAACGGGATGTTTCCTGCTAGTATTAACCCCACTTTTTTGGGTGATGGATTAATTTCGATATCCTTAAACCAATGCTCTAAATCTTGCTCATTTAGCATCTCCGCTAATGCTTTTACCGATTTGTCCACTTCTTCTAAGGTAAACCACGCATTGGCGTTACTGGCCGAATAGATCGTAGCTTGAAAAGCTTCGTTAGGCTGAGCCATGAATTTTCCTAAGGATTTAAAGGCGGAGATTAATTGTGCTTTATCAAGTGATGACATATTTAGAACTATTTTAAACGGATTATGTATTATATTTGCGCTGCAAAGTTAAACTTAGCATTTAGAATTAGACGAAAACATGGCAATTAAAATAACAGACGAATGTATAAACTGTGGGGCATGTGAGCCAGAATGCCCTAATAACGCAATTTACGATGCAGGTACCGCATGGAGATTTTCTGACGGCACCAGTTTAGATGGCATTATTGATTTCGGTGGTAAGGAAATAGACGCTGAGGCCGCACAAGATGCAGTTTCAGATGAAGTTTACTATATCGTATCCGATAAATGTACTGAGTGTAAAGGTTTTCATGATGAGCCACAGTGTGCGGCGGTTTGCCCGGTTGACTGCTGTGTGGATGATGAAGACGTACGTGAAACAGAAGAAGAATTATTGGCTAAAAAAGCTTGGTTGCACCAAGAAAATTAAGTCTAAAAATACTCAAAATCATTTGATAGGGAGATGCTTAACGTATCTCCTTTTTTATTTTCAATGCTTTTCATCTGCCACCTCAATTGTTTTCCTCTTAACCAGCGTAGCTCCCAAACTGGCAGTGACTACTAAAATGATGGAAACCCATTCCTTTGCTGCAAGGTGTTCGCTCAAAAATATAATTCCGCAAATTGCAGCCACAGCAGGTTCTAAGCTCATTAAAATACTAAAAGTTTTTGCTGGGATGTGTTTCAGTGCGCTCATTTCTAACGTGTAAGGTATGGCGCTAGATAACAGTGCTATAGCCAAACCTAATCCAAGTAATTTGAAATTGAGTTGTGCGAAACTTCCATCGACGAGGGCAAAAGGAATAACCACACAGCTGGCCACCGCCATTCCAACACTAACAGCTTGGCCACCATCAATAACTTTGGATACCTTGCCACCAATAACAATGTAGGCCGCCCAAAATGTTCCTGCAAGTAAGGCCAAGCCAGTACCTAATAAGTCGAGTTTGCTATCAACGCTCCAAGGCGCAATTAGAAATATACCAGCGGCTGCAAGTATTGCCCATAAAAAATCTAATGCTTTTCTCGAACTTGATATCGCCAATACCAATGGGCCTAAAAATTCTAAAGTAACGGCTAATCCCAACGGAATTCGAGATAAAGATAGGTAGAAGCTTAGGTTCATCGCTCCGAGGGTAATTCCGTAGGGTATGATGAGTTTCCATTGCGACGTAGAAATTTTATTAAGTTGAGGCCGATAGGCGAGCAATAAAATAATAGCTGATAAAACAATACGCAGCGTTGCGGTACCCGTTGCACCCATCAGTGGAAATATCCCTTTTGCAATTGCTGCACCGCCCTGCACACTTACAATGGCTAACAGTACGGCTGGCACTGGAGGGATATTTTTGAGTTTCATTTGCTTCTTTTTCTGCAAAGCTAATTTGTTTGCTGCAATTATTCTTTTAGTTGAAATATTTTTATTGTAGTCAATGTAGTTATGCCGTGAATTAGTTCATCAGAAAATTAACGATGGGAGAGCGTTATTTTAATCAATTTGATATCTGAATTTCAAACTATCTCCAAACAACCCCTTGTTTAACAACTTTAGTTTCCTTTTAAAGCATCTCTACAATTTGAATGTTGTTGCCGCAAGTGTCGTTAAAGACAGCAATTTTTACGGTTCCCATTGCCGTTGGTTTTACGCTAAATTCAACTCCAAGATCTACGAGTCTGTCATAGTCTTGCTGTACGTTATCTGAATTGAATTGTGTGTAAGGAATACCTGCTTCGAAAAGTGCTTTTTGATAAATTTTAGATGGCTCAAAATGATTTGGTGCAGGTTCTAATAATATTTCAACACCTTCTTGGTCTTCTTTGCTTACAATAGTTAACCAACGACTGTCCTCACTTAACGGAACATCCACTTTTTTTATAAAGCCTAATTTTTCAGTGTAGAAACGCAATGCTTTCTCTTGATCTTGAACCGGAATACTTGTTACTTTTACTTTCATTTTTGAGATTTTAAAATTTACTGTTCAAAATTCTAAAAAGAAAATTTGTCAAACTTTGTAAAAGTTGCTCTTTTTTGAAATTCAGTAGGCGTTAGTCCGACACGGCATTTGAACAACGTACTAAATGAACTCGGACTGTCAAAACCAACTTCAAAACATGTTTCGGTTATTGATTTTCCATTTTTTAAAAACTCTTTTGCCAGTTCAATGCGTTTACTAATGATGTATTGCTTGGGTGTTTGTCCGTAGTACTTTTTAAATAATCTCAGCAAATGGAATTTTGAGGTGAATCGAGCATCAGAAAGTAAGTCTAGGTTCAATTCCTTATCAAAGTGATCATTTATATACTTTCGTGTTCCAATAAGTGCATCAAGCTGTCCTTTGTTAGCATAGTAATGGTCCATCACTTTGCCTGCTTGCTTAAAATAATACGTGTTACTTTCTTCAATCATATTTTTATCTGCTATTACTAAATTGTTACGGCCTATATTTGACGGAAGCAGAACCACAAAAGTCAATATGATTTAATAAATAAGCAAGAAGAATAATTTTTAATAACCCATTTCAGAAAGTCTGTAAAGATTAACATACCCTTGCCTAAGAAATTAGAGATACTTATTGCGTTTTAGAAACATAACTACGTAGATCAATTTTCCTTATTCATATACTTTTGCTAGTTTTGATGCTTAGATTATAGTATTAAAAAAGTGGGGTTTTATATCCGAAAACGGTTCTAAAATTTGAGATGAAATTCGTGGTTGTCAAATAGAAAACATAGTTCTGTTTCATAAACCTGAATTTTGTCGCCACATTTGTCGCCAACCTTGGTTTAGAGGTTGTAAATATGCTCTAGAATAACTTTAAACTTAGATAAAACATGAATTATTGGCTGGTCAAATCAGAACCTTTTAAATACAGCTGGGAAAAATTTAACCAAGATGGCAGGACGTTTTGGGATGGAGTGCGTAACTACCAAGCTCGCAACAACTTAAAAGCGATGAAAGAAGGCGATTTAGTGCTGTTTTACCACAGTAATGAAGGCAAAAACGTCGTAGGCGTGGCCAAAGTAGTAAAAGAATTTTATCAAGATCCAACCACCGATGACACGAATTGGGTGGTTGTCGATTTATCTCCGGTAGAAACTTTGAAAAATCCAGTTAGTTTAGAACAGATTAAAACGGAAGAATCATTAAAAGACATTTCTTTAGTGCGACAAGGACGTTTATCAGTAATGCCTTTGAAAGCTACGGAATTCGATAAAATTTTGGAAATGGGCAGTTAAACCGCCGCCCATTATTGCGTTTACAACTTGAACTTGTTTTGGCATTGCAATTGCTCTGTTAGCGACTAAATTACCAAACAACAAAAATGAAAATTTTATTCACGCTTTTGATAGCTTGTTTTCCCATGCTATTGTGCGCCCAGTTGAGCAATGTCGGCGATTATGAGGTGAAAGTTTCCTCTAAAAATTACAAAACAGTTAAAGGTCATCTCAAGAAAGTAAACGCCGAAGGCATTGCAATTGAAGACTATAAAGGAAACTATATCATTTTTAGGACGGCCGATATTGAAAAAATAAAAATTAAAAAACGTGGCTTAGGATTTTTCGAGGCAATTGGTAGTGGAGCGCTGTTTGGCTTGGGTTTAGGTGGCGCCATTTGGTCGTTAGATGAAAGCGGGGAGAATAGCGGAGATATGGCGAAACTTACTGTTTTACTAACGGCAACCGGAGCAGCAACCGGCACTGTGGTGGGGGCGGTATCTACCTTAACTAGAGGAAAATTAACATTGAGGGTTAACGGCGATACGCAGTACTTTATACAGCATTATCACCTTCTAAAAAAATACGTGGACAATTTTGAGCCAATTCAGCACCTTAGCGCCATTAATGTGTTTCTTCGGTAACTAGCGTGTCTAATTCTTTCTTTTTGGTAGACATTAGTCCGATACTCATTACCAAACTGGATCCCAACACTACTAAGAATAGAAAAGGTGTTCCAATTTCCATCAGTTTCAAATGTTGCGGCAAATTGTAATAAATTAAAATGCTGATCAAGCCCCTTGGCGTTACAAAACCTTCCGGAACAGTATTTTCTCGTTTAAAGAAGTACAAGTAGGCGAAGCGTATCACGTAAATACTTCCTAGAATAATCAGTCCGTTGGCAATTAAAATGAAGTTGTCCAGCTGATAGATATTCATCGTGAAACCGAAAATCACGAAGAAAAATGTTCGGATAATAAAGGCGGTTTCTGCGGATAACTGATGCAGCTGCGTCAAATCATTGGATAGGTTCTTATAAATGAATACCGAACGAAACCAAGCATGTTTAATGGCCTCCGCATTGTTTAAGAACAAACCAAAAGATAAAATCAATATCAGTGCCGATAAGTGAAAAGATTGACCAATAGCATACATTAATATGAGTATTGATATGATCAAAAAGAACTTGATATGATGTTTTAGTCGGCCCATTAAATACAAGAGCGTAACGCAAGCAACTACTGAAAGAATTAAAATGAGTATGGTATTGATTGCCAATTGGCCAAAGGAGCCAACGGTAATTTGTTGATTTGAAACCGCAAAATTGAATAGAATAATGCCTAAGATATCGGAAAAAGAACTTTCGTAGATAATAAATTCCTTACTCTTTTTATTAATGTTAGCAACCGATGGAATGGCAATGGCCGAACTAATGACGCTAAAAGGTATGGCATTCATGAAACAAACGTACAGCTCAGCGCCAGTAATTTGATGAATGATATAGGTAATGACGGCTACGGTAACAATTAGAATGATAAAAGCGGATAAAAAAGCGCCCTTAATTATCTTGTTTTTTTCCTTGGCATACTTTAGTTCCAGTGAGCCTTCAAATACAATTAAGATTAAACCAACCGTACCTAGAGTAGGAAGTATTTGTAGGAAATTATAGGTGTGAATCTGCAGTTTATCGACCAAAAGCCTTAAGCCAATACCTAAAACTAAAAGCAATAATACCGATGGCAGCTTGGTTTTACTAGCCACTAAATCAAATAAGTATGAAAATATTACTAGTCCACTTAAGATAATGAGTACGGTATAGGTGGTCATACTTATTGTGCTTTAGGTTAAAACTATTTAATTTTTTGCAAATAAGGCTTTTAGTTCAAGGGCATCGTTAGGTTGCATTTTTCCGGCTAAAACTAATCTCAATTGTCGGCGTCGTAAAGCTCCTTCATAAAGTTCAATCTCTTCTGGAGTTTCTGGCTTCAACTCGGGCACCGGAATAGTTCTGGCACTTTGGTCAACCGCAACAAAAGTGTAATAAGCCTCATTCGATTTAGCTCTAGTGCCCGACGGAATATTTTCTGCCCAAACGTCAAGTCTAACTTCAACCGAAGTGTTAAATGCCCGCGTCACTTTTGCTTCGATGGTAATTACATCGCCCAATTTAATTGGCTGCTTAAATGAAACATTGTCTACCGAAGCAGTCACTACAATTCTATTGCAATGTTTCTGTGCTGAAATCGCTGCTGCAATATCCATCCAGTGCAATAACCTACCACCCATCAAGTTATTTAACGTGTTGGTATCATTGGGCAACACTAATTCGTTCATTACCGTAAACGATTCTTTTGGGCTTTTAACATTCAAACTCATGGCCGCTAAATTAGTCAAAATACGCAGTTGTTGTATTAATTTTATGTAAAACCTATTGGCCTTGGCGGGCTAAATTACCTATTTGTATTGCCATTTGCTTGCGCTATTGAAACAAGGCTCGGTGATTTTAGTTTCATTTTTTTGACCATCGTAAAACATTAGTGTTGCCTTTGTTGTTGCAAACGTAAAATCATCTATATGCAAAATCAAACACTCATCCAATACTTCCACTGGTATTATAACGATGAGCAAACACTTTGGGTTAAAGTTAAAAATGAAGCGGCTAACTTAGGACAGTTGGGCTTCACTAAAGCATGGCTTCCACCAGCGTATAAGGCAAGTGGGGGAGGATATTCAGTTGGTTACGATGCCTATGATTTGTTCGATTTGGGAGAGTTTGATCAAAAAGGATCAGTACCTACCAAGTATGGCAGCAAAGCTGAATTTTTAGAAGCGGTTAATGCCTTGCGTGAAAATGGTGTAGGTACCTTGGCCGATGTAGTGTTTAACCATAAGGCTGGTGCAGATGAACTGGAAAAAGTGAAGGTACGCAAAGTAGATCCCGAAAATAGGAACGAGTTCATATCCGACGAGTTTGAAATCGAAGCATGGACTAAATTTTCGTTTCCAGGCAGGGGAGATACCTACTCAAGCTTCGTTTGGGATCACCAATGTTTTAGTGGGGTAGATTGGGCAGAAGATATCCAGGAAGATGCCATATTTTCTATACAAAACCAGTACGGCGATAAATGGGAAAAGGTAGTTTCAGAAGAACATGGCAATTACGACTATCTAATGTATGCTGATATCGACTTCAGAAATCCTGCTGTAAGAGAAGAATTGAAGTATTGGGGTAAGTGGATGCATGAAACTTGTGGTTTAGCCGGTTTTAGGTTAGATGCGGTAAAACACATTTCTCACCATTTTTTCAATGAATGGATAGATTTTATGCAGAGCAACGCTGGCGCCGATTTATTCATTGTAGGTGAAAACTGGGAAATAAATAGTGCCGCTGAATTGCATAGTTATATCGATAGAACAGAGGGAAGAATGCAACTTTTTGATTCGTTACTCCATTTAAATTTCCACGAAGCTTCAAAGCAGGGTAATGATTTTGATCTGCAGACCATTTTTGACAACACTTTGGTGCAGTTGAGTCCAAATTTGGCGGTAACTTTAGTGGATAATCACGATACACAACCTTTGCAGGCATTAGAATCTTACGTTGATTATTGGTTTAGGCCAATTGCTTACAGTATCATTTTGCTTCGTGAGCAGGGCATTCCTTGTGTTTTTTACCCCGATGTTTATGGCGCCAAATACGAAGAAGATGGACAGCCGATTGAATTGAACCATGTTGAAGAATTACCCGAGTTGCTTAAGCTAAGAAAAGAGAAAGCTTATGGCTTGCAGCGAGATTACTTTGATCATCCGAATTGCGCTGGTTGGACTAGGGAAGGAGATATTGAACACGAAAATTCGGGTTTGGCTGTTGTAGTTAGTAATGGAGATGAAGGCTTTAAACGTATGGAAGTAGGTGAACATTTTGCTGGGCAAATTTTTATTGATGCCTTGCAAAAACGTACTGAAAAAGTAGAAATAGGAGCAGATGGTTTTGCGGATTTTTATTGCGCTGCCGGTAGTGTAAGCGTTTGGGTATTGAAATAATCTGACAGGCTTACGAAGTTTCGAAACTTCGTAAGCCTGATAAATGTAGCTATCTTTTTATACTGCTGATATTGCTAAACCCTACCAGTTCATCATATCTAGAGCCTGGTCTTCTATGGTAAGCAAAAACCTGATAACTATTTTCTGTTTCGAAATACGAATTCTCAAACACTGTTTCGTTCAGCTTTCCATTCTCATCAACCCAAACATATTTAAAATCATATAAACCTTGTTTAAGTTTAATATTGCCGTAAAATCTTCTTCTAGATGATTCGAAAGTTAATTTGTTGTCTTCGGTTAAAGCATAATTGTTAAATCTGCCAAAAACATAAACATTGCCTTTTGGTGTGGGCGGTGGAGCTGCCAATGTGAATAGAATATAGGCGTAATCGCTGTCGGTTACATTATCTCTACCATCGTTATTTCTGATGAAGAAATTTCCGTTTTCGTCAAATTGGTTGCTGTATCTGCTGTTGGTATTCGGTAAATCTATAGACAAAATTACGTTTTGGGTACTGTCTCTATAAATATCCGCTACGTGTTCCGCTTTGTACCTGAAACTTCTGGTATCGAATTTTCTAAATTCATATCCTCCCCAAAAATGGTTGGTATTGATGTCATTATACACCAGTGCGCCAGGCTTTACGAATGATGGTTTTGTGTTTACTATTGCCGTTTGTGGAATGAAATTCTGCATCACAACCGCTTTTACTTCTTGGAAAGGATTATTGATTGGTGTTTGATTAAATAACGTAAAGTTTACTTTCTGTTTGGAGTTTCTATCAGCAACTTCGGTAGCTGGAACAACTTCTGCACCAATATTTATCGAATTGTTTAATACGTAAAAACGCTGTGTGATTACGATCTTTTCAGGGTTGTTGTCTTCATAAACTTTCAGAATATAATTTCCGCCAATTCTTACTTTCATCTGATCGTTAGGGAAGTTGAGTTGATAATGTGTAAACTTCACTAAGGTGTTGAAAGAATACTTATAGTTGAAAATAATATCCTGTTGCACGCCTTCGAGGTAGTCCAAAATATTCAATCTCGAAGATTTCCAATCCCAAGTGCAATGTTCTATCGTGTAACCATAGTTATGTTGCCCACCACGTAAATCATCAAATCCAAAGGTGATTGTTTCGCTACTTTTTAAGTTGATAACGGGGAGGGATTGTTCTTTACTGCTATTGTAACATTCCACCGTTTTAATGAAAGATCGATATGTTTTGTTTTGATAATCTTCTTGAGCATGAAGATAGTTGATGCTCAAAGTAAAAAACAGCAATAGCGAAATATATTTTATCATGTTTTAAATATATCAAAATATTAACAACACACCGTTTGGCAGTTCAAATTGTTGACTTGAAATTAACGTAATCGTGAAAGGTTAATTATGAAGCAGTAAAGCTATCCATGATTCTCATCGTTTCCAAAGCAACTTCAGCCGAACAAGGGTTGATGTCTTCGTTTCTAAAATAGGCCACCACTTTTTCAATCATTGGCTGCTCCACATGTTGTAACGGTTCAAAGTCAATTGTTTCTGTTAAGCCATCAACATCCAATTTAATGCTTTGACCAAATACTGAGAAGCTTATTTTTCCTTTTGAGCCTATAATTTCGCACAAATCTGCTGTTTCATCTTTAGGTACAGAAAAACACCAGGTTCCGCTGAATATAATGCCGTTTTCAAAAAGAATCTGTCCGGATACTAAATCGTCAACCGGAGAACAATAGTCGTTTCTGCTAGCAATTCCGTTAAATTTCAATGCTTTTCCAAAATAATACAGCATCAAATCCAGTTGGTGCGGTGCTAAATCATGAAATAAACCACCTCCAGAAATAGCTGGGTTGATGCGCCAGTTTTCCTCCGAATTAGCAATTACGTTGTTCGCCGCGGGCTGCAACATTTTTAGTGTTACAAAACGTACATCGCCAATAGCTTTCTCTTCTAGTAAAGATTTGATTTTTAGAAATAAAGGTTGCGCTCTACGGTAATGTGCTACCACCAATTTTACGCCCGTATTTTTTGCGGCTTCAGCCATTCGCAATGCTGCGGCGCCATCCAATGCCATCGGTTTTTCTACGTAAACAGGTTTTCCTGCACTCAGCGCAGCAATGGTATATTCCTCATGCTGTAATGGCGGAGTGGCAATGTAAACGGCATTTACTTCAGGATCATTGATCAGGTCTGCGGCATTGCTATACCATTTTGGAACGCCGTGTCGTTTTGCGTAGTCTTCCGCCTTTGCGGCATCCCTGCGCATTACCGCCACTAGCTTAGAATTTGCAATTTTATTGAATGCAGGTCCGCTTTTTACTTCCGTAACATCGCCGCAACCAATAATGCCCCATTTAATTTCGTTCATGTTTTTTGCTTTTCCGTAAATGTTATCTGCGCTGCGAAGCAATATCAAAGTTTATCACCTTGGAAGACTGATTTCTGGTGGAGCTATTGGTAATGACTAAAACGCTTACCCTTCCAACTCCATAATTTCTGCAGCTAATTCTTCCCAAGTATTTTGGGCCGAATCCAACAATGCTTTTTCAGCCACATATTTTTTATTGGCAGCTTCTAATTTTTTAGGATCGCTGTAAATTTCTTCTTTAGCCAATTCCGCTTCGCATTGCTTAACGCTAGTTTCAAAAATGCCTATTTCCTCCTCAATTCGTTTCAATCTATCGTTCAGCTTTTTTAACTGCTGTTGTACGTTGGCGGGTGCAGGATCTTTAACTACTGGTTTTTTTTCCTCTTGTTTTACTGGTATGGCCTTTGGCACTGGTTTTACCCGTTTAGAATCCCACTCTTCAAACTCAGCATACGTTCCAGGATATTCCTTGATTTTTTCTTCCTCAATAAACCAAATTTTGTTGGCAACGTTA
Organism: Pedobacter sp.; assembly: GCF_965249885.1. Lineage (GTDB taxonomy): Bacteria > Bacteroidota > Bacteroidia > Sphingobacteriales > Sphingobacteriaceae > Pedobacter. Next base: position 3,497,940 of record NZ_OZ252254.1, read on the forward strand.
TCCAAAAAGTACCTATCGTGTGATACGGTAATGAATGTACCTTCGTATTGTTGCAGTGCTTGTATCAAAATATTCACCGACTGGATATCCAAGTGGTTGGTAGGCTCATCTAAAATCAGGAAATTGCTATCGGCGGTAAGTGATTTTGCTAATGCCACCCTCGATTTTTCTCCTCCAGAAAGCACCTTAATTTTCTTAAACACGTCATCGCCAGTAAATAGGAAGCAACCTAAAATTCCACGTAATTCCGTATCTGTGTGCTTTGGTGCAAAAGCTTGAAGCTCTTCTAAAATGGTATTGTCTAAATGTAACGACTCCAATTGGTGCTGAGCAAAGAAAGTAGCTGTCACATTATGTCCCGTTTCGCAAGTGCCTTCGTAGTTTTCAGTTCCGGCAATGATACGCAGCAAGGTAGATTTTCCTTTACCATTGGCTCCAATTAAAGCAATTTTATCGCCTTTTTCAATTACTGCCTCGGCATCTTTTAAAATCTTAACGTTAGGATAGTTTTTAGTTACATGTTCTAAACGTACCACATGCCTTCCCGAAGGTTTAGAAAACTTAAAGCTGAAATTTACCGTTGGGTTGTCATCATCTACATCTTCTACACGTTCCAATCTGTCCAGCGCTTTGATGCGGCTTTGCGCCATTTTCGCTTTGCTGGCTTTAGCTTTAAAACGCTCAATTAAACGCTCTTCCTGCTTAATTTTAGCCTGCTGATTTTTAAACTCTCCGCGTTGTATTTCGGATCTAAGTTCCTTTTCTTCTAGGTAAAATGTATAATTTCCAGCGTAAAGCGTAAGTTTTCCTTTACGGCTTTCTACAATTTTATTGGTGATTTTATCTAAAAAGTATTTATCGTGTGACACGATTACAATAGCGCCTTCAAATCCAGCCAAATAGTTTTCTAACCACTTAATTGAAGGTAAGTCCATGTGGTTGGTTGGCTCATCTAGCAATAAAATATCAGGATCTTGCAAAAGAATTTTAGCCAGCATCACACGCATGCGCCATCCACCCGAGAAAGTGTTTAGTGGCCTCAATTGGTCTTCGGCACTAAAACCTAAACCAGCCAGTACCTCATTTGCTCTGTACTCAATGTTATAACCGTCTAAAGCATCAAATTCATGTTGCTTTTCGGCCAATTTATTCAGCGTTTCTTCACTGTAGTCTGTTTCTATTACCTTAAGCAGCTCTTCAATTTCCTTGTGGAGTTTGTTCTGACGATCAAAAGCTTCCATGGCCACCTGCAAAATAGGATTGTGGCTATCGTAAGACAATAAATCCTGGTTCAAGTAGCCCAAACGAAGATCCTTAGCCATCGAGATACTACCCGAATTTGGTGTGTATTCACCAACAATTAATCGCAATAATGTAGATTTTCCCGCTCCATTGGCACCAATCAATCCCACTTTATCGCCAGGCTTAATGTGCCAATCGGCTTCGTCGTACAAGGCCCTCGAGCCAATCAAAAAACTAAGGTTATTTATAGAAATCATTATGCCGCAAAGATAGCAATTGATTTACGATATACGATTTTAGATTTACGATTGAGGTTGGACAGCATGTTGGCCATCTTCCTACTGGATAATCAGTTTTTTACTGCTATCATAAAATAGTTTACGATACCAGCTATCAAACCTGATACAACTATTAATGAAAAAAGGAATTTTATTTGAGAAGTCATTGATAGACAAGCGAGATAGCTAATCATTTGAAGCCTGATTAGTATAGAAGTTTAAATTCATCATAAAACTTGTAATATACAAATCATTTATCTACAATTGAATTCCAAACAGCTCTTAGATGAATAGAATTATCTTGGTCGGAAACGGATTTGACCTAGCACATGGCCTAAAAACGAGTTACAAAGATTTTATCAATCATTATTTAAAATCCGTGTTTGAAAGGTTTCGGGAACAACACTACCGTTATTCTGATCCACTTGTAAGTATTCAATCAAAACACCCCTATGTGGTTTCTTTTCCAAGGGAAAGCACTTCAGACTATAATACTTATCTGGGCGAGTTTATCAAAGACTATAAAAGTGATTATAAAGTCGTTATATCACCATTATTGCAATTTACTAGGTTAAATCTATTATCGAAAAACTGGGTAGATATTGAGATGGATTATTTTAAAGTACTTTCAAATGCTATAAAAAACAATATAGTTGATGTGAAAAATGTACTTGAAATTAACGAACAACTTAAACACATCAAAAAAGAGCTGGTAGACTTCTTAAAGATATATAACAGCAGCATTGAAAAGATAATCCCTGATCCAGGGCTACTTAACATCTTCAACGAACGCATCTTATGGAATGACATATCTACAACATTCAATCCAGAAGAAATGAGGAAAGACTCCATTTTGACCTATAATGATTACGTCGCAAGAAAGCCGAGACCAATCCAAACGATGATTGTCAACTTCAACTACACATCAACATTGGAACATTACTTAGATGAAACAAACGACGTTCAGGGCAACACGACACTTAACTACATACATGGAAAACTGGATTCAGTCGAAAACGAACCTATATTTGGCTTCGGGGACGAATTTGATAAAACATACTTAGAATTCGAAGAGTACAATGAAAACTGTTTATTTGAGCATGTGAAGTCCTTCAGGTACTTTTTGACGCCGAACAATAAAGACCTATTGAGATTTGTTAGCAGCGACCTATTTCAAGTATATATTCTTGGCCATTCATGTGGATTGACTGACAGAACAATGCTCAGGTCTATTTTCGAAAATAAAAATTGTAAGGCAATAAAGATTTTTCATTACAAAAGACCAGACGGTTCAAACGATTACCACGAAAAAACTATTGAACTTGGAAGACATTTTACCGATAAAGGTTATATGAGACGTGTGATTGTAGATTTTGATGAAAAAAACTTCATGCCGCAACCTTGTTTAAAAACTAAATAGTCAATCATGAACGAATTTAAAGATTTTTTTAAAGAGCTTAAAGAACGTGCTACTTCACCTTTCTTTGGAAGTTTTATAATCAGCTGGTGTCTGATCAACTGGCCAATTCTACTCGCTATTTTTTTTACCAACGATGAAAATGTAAAAGACCGGTTTACATTCATATATGAACTGATCATTAAACACCAGAACTTCTTTTCATTTTTTATGTTTCCCTTTTTGTGCGCAGTAGGATATACTTTTGGATATCCATTTATAAGACGATTAATAAAGTGGCACATTGCTACCCAAACTGCAAAAAGTGATTCTGCCATTTTAAAAAGCACCGGCATTGCATCTGTTTCTCTAGAAAACTACATTACAATGAAAGAAGCCCAAGAGGCTTCACAGAAGAAGCTTTCTGGTCTAATAAATGATCAACAGAAGGTTTTGTCAGATCAAGAAAAATTGAGGAAACAACTAAATGACGAGAAGGTAAACAGCCTCAATCTCAAGCAATCGACCATCGACTTGCACGAAAAGATTGACAGCAAAGTGAGATTCGGACAAATGATCTATTATTTGGGAAGTTGGGGTGTTATTGATAAAACGAGTAAAAAAATATCAGAGTTTTGGTTAATTGAGGAACGGGAAATAATTTTTGATCAAAAGGATCCGGGTTCAATCCTATCCTTTTTAGCCGATCCTGAGCAACGTCTCATAGCTTTCCAATTACGTATAAAAACGCTAGTGGAGAAATCTATAGATTCAACAGGTGCTTTAATTACGTCACAATTGCAGGCAGGCGACGCCAATAAATTATATCAAACCGTAGAAATTGAAGAATTATATATTTTTAAAGTTTCGGACGATATGAATTCTCTTACCTCAGTGACATCTGACGAAAACAAAGCTGTTAGTTTAAAACGTCTGTAATTAGCCAGTGTTCAAAATTCCTGTCAATAAGTAAAAGGTCGAAACGACCTCCTATCTACTTAAATTTGCGTAAATGGAAATCATTTCGCAAAATATCCCTATCGTTAAGATTTAGCCGAACACTGGTCAGATTGCTGGCATTCCAACCAATCCATGATTAATCAATGACCATCGTCGCTAAAAACAGGTACGGTCGATCAAAGATCATCCAGAAATGCTCGAAAATTAGAGAGTGTCTTGTTGTGACTTATGCAGATGAATATGTTGCCATTGCTGGAAATATGCGATTGACAACAACTTCAGATGAAGCATCAGTTGTGCTTATGAAACGCCAGTCCCGCTTTCCGTTGCAATCTTTTTGTTTCGTTCTTTTGTGACTCACCAAACTTACGAAGTTTCGAAAACTTCGTAAGTTTAATTCCTATGCTCAGCATGACAGCAGTAACAAAAAGTATCTCCACTTTAATCGGGTTTATTGAACTTAAGTCTATACACAAAACCGCTAGCCATACTTACAAAGTTCTCAAAACGTCGTCAGCTTATGCCATTATTCCGGAAATTCCACTTTAAAACCAATACCACGTACTGAGTCAAACTTGATCCTGTCATCCTCCTTAAAATACTTGCGTAATCTGGTCATAAAAACATCTAAACTTCTACCCAAGAAATAATCATTTTCGCCCCATAACTTTTCTAGAATTTCCTTCCTGCTCAGTACTTTATGATTGTTTTGCGTAATTAAAAGCAGTAATTCGGTTTCCTTTTCGGTAATGGTGTAGGTTTGCTCATCAAAAGTCAGTTGATATTGGGCTGGTATAAAGAAATAGTTGCCAATAGGTATTACGGCTGCGGCGGCTTCCTGTTGGTTTCTACGAAGGATGTTCTTCACTCGAAGCAGCAGTTCTTCCGGCTCACAAGGTTTGGTAACGTAGTCTTCCGCACCAAGCTTCAATCCCAAAATTTTATCAATACTTTGGGCTTTTGCCGTTAAAAATAGGAAAGGAATTGGCGCCTTGTTTTTGATGATTTTTGAAAGTTCAAATCCGTCCATTTGTGGCATCATCACATCAATAATTGCCAAGTCTAACTTAGCTAAACTATCCAGGCTTTCTACAACTTCCAATGGGTTGCTGAACCACATTACCTCAAAACCTGATACTTCAAGATATTGCTTAATCACTAAACCCAAATCAAGGTCATCTTCCACTAGTAAAATACGGCTAGGCATGAGGCAAACTAATGTTAAAAGTTACACCATTTGTAGCGTTTGTGCTTACATCAATGCTACCTAAATATTTATCTATCGTTTGTTTAACGATGTGCAATCCCAAGCCTAACCCAGTAATTTGTAGGTTTTCTGGTCTGCTAACGCGATAATACTTATCAAATATATAAGCTTGCGCATCTTTCGGGATGCCAATTCCATTATCGGCCACTTCAATGTTGATCTGGCTAGAAAAATCTAGTTTCACCTCAATATGGTTCGCTCTATATTTTACGGCGTTCTCAATTAAATTATTCAGTAACTGTTCAAAATCGTGTTTCGATAGTTGCGTATTTGCTTTAAATGCAAAATCAAAATCAATACTCACACCGCTAAATCTTTTTAAAGTCTGATCAATGTAGGCTTTAATCGCAGCTTCATCAATTAATTCGCTATCCACCTCAGGATTTCTAACAGCAGATGCTACCTTTTCCAATCGTTGAATTTGACGTTCGAATAACTGCTTGTTATCGCTAGCGGGCATTCCTGCCAAACTGAACTTTAGCGTAGCAATTGGCGTGCTTAACTCATGCGAAATGGAATCAATAGATGTATAAAGCTGCGCTAATTTGGATTGCTGTAGTTTTAAATTTTTAGTAGTGCGCCAAAACAAATAGGTAAGCAAAGCGATGATTGCCAAGCTTACTAACGACAACGGCAGTATTTTTTTAAAAACTAAGGCACTGAGGTTAATCAACTCTACTGAAATCCTTGATCTGATAATGTAATGATAGTGCGCATCAACCTTTAGCTCGGTATCTCGTTCTGTAAAATTAGAATTCCATTTGCCTTCACTAAATACAAAGCCGGCGCTTACTGGGGCTTTTGTTTTGAACAAAATTAAAGGATGCTTTTTTGAAAGTAATTCAAGCTTTCGGTTCTCATCGTAAACGGAATAAATTTCGCTACGCAAAGCGATTTTAAAATTGGTACTCGCTGTTTTTTTATCTAAAATAGAATCTACTTCCTTCTCATAGAAATTTTTAAAAGTGAACCATTGTTTTCGCTCATCAAGCTTTTGGTTCATAAATAGTTGGTTAGAAGAAAGTTTTTTCAGGCTTAAAATCAGGGAGTCTTCGCTAGCATCTGTTTCGTATTTTTCCAGTTGCTTTACTACATCGTCTGCAATGATTTTTACTTGCTTGTTTAGCTCTTTTTCTTCGAGGAGATAGGAGTTGTACACATAATAGCTTTGTAATGCAATAAGCACTAAAAAACAGCTCAGAAAAAGTAAAGTGGTACCGATTCCTTTATTCATTATCCAAAAATACAAAGTCAATTCAAATCGTCACAGCATTAACGCTTCATTAACTTTTCATTAACCAAGCTTGCCAAGTTTTAGAAACAGTTTTGCAGCAGGATAATTGAATTATGAAGAAATATATCTTTTTACTATTTGTAGTGCCATTTTTTGCTTCGGCACAAAACCCAATAGACACCTTGAGCAAGTCAAAAAAGGACAGTGCCATTGTACTTAACGCAGTTAACGTGAATTATAAGAAGCCAATGTTAAAGCGTAAGGCTGATCGCTTGGAATTCAATATCGACCAAACTCCATTACAAAATCTCAACGGTTGGGATATCCTTAAAAATACACCAAGTGTGGTGGTTAAAAATGATGAGCTTTCGGTGCGTGGCAATACCCAAATTTTGGTAACTATTAACGATAAAAAAGTGATGATGAGCCAAGAGCAGCTCAAACAATTGCTAGAAAATACCGAGGGAAGTAGCATCCAGTCGGTGGAAGTAATTACCAATCCACCAGCTAAATACGAAGCTCAAGGAGGCGCTGTAATCAACATCAAGATGAAGCAAAATAAATTGGCGGGTTACAAAGGACGTTTGTCTGGTCGCTACCACCAATCTATTTACGCTAAAGGTAGGGTAGGGTTAATGCAATCCCTCAATACAGAGAAATGGCAAATTAGTTGCGACTATAACTTTGTATCGGGTAAATATGTGAGGAAAAACTATGATGTGGTTACTTTTGATGAAAGTCAAACCCGTTGGGAAAGTGATATGGTGCGTAAAACCGAAGCACCAGTACAACACGCTTACAACTTCGCCTCGCAGTACAATATTGATTCACTACAAAATATACAATTTGGTTTTGACGGTAACTTTAACCCTTCTTCTTTAGGTAATTACTTAGTTCCAACAAACATCTACAGTACAATTAGTAATCAAGTACAGTCCAACTATCTTACGTCAAACTACCGAAAACAACGTTACGGCGGCTTTAATGCTTACTTTGCTTACGATAAAAAATTCGGAGCTAACAACCTCACCTGGTCCAACAACTTTAGCAGTAACCACCACCGTGAAAATCAAGAAGTGGGAACTTATTTTAGATTCATCAACGAACCAGAACGTTATGATCGCTTTGCTAGCAATAGTTTACAGCAAATTAAACTTTACGCCTCACAACTTGATTATCGGTTTAGTAAAGATAAACTCACTTTCGAAAGCGGGGCCAAATACAGTTTTGTAAGTAATCAGAATGATTTGAGCTTTTTCGATGGCAATCAGCAAAATTTAATGTTTGATCCAAACAGAAGTAATTTATTTAAATACCGTGAGCAAATTTTTGCAGCCTATCTTTCCGCTAACTATCAATGGGATAAATGGGAAGCAAAAATGGGTCTGCGCTCCGAAACTACCTTGATTCGCACCATCTCCAATCAGCCTTTTGTGGAGAATAAAACCAACAGCACCAATCTATTTCCCACCTTTTATTTGATGTACAACGTTACCAAAGATCAGCAATTAGGTTTTTCTTACGGCAAACGGATTGCCAGACCAAATTACGATTTTTTAAATCCGTCAAAATCATATTATAACTTTTACTCTTATTTTCAGGGCGATGCCAATTTAAAAGCTACCATCATCCACAACCTGAGCTTAACCTACACACTTAAGGATTGGAATTTTGAAGTTTATTACAGCCATAGGGTAAATCCGTCAATGGAAATTTCAGTGCAAAATCCTGCCACTTTCGAAACGGTTTATAACTATACCAACATCGAAAAAAGTAATAACTGGGGTGCTAATTTTTCAAAAGGTGTGTCAGTGAGTAAAAATTGGAAATTAAATTTATACGCCATGGGCGAGTATAATGATGATTATTTCATAGGCGTTGACCAAAACTTATACAAAAACAAAAATTTCTTTTACTACGGCAATATCTCCAGTCAAATAACTTTAGATAAAGCCAAAACTTGGGATTTGAATTTGTCCTATGTCTATAATTCTAAATCTATCCAAGGATCTTTTAACATCACTTCTTCCCAAAACACTAATATCGTACTTAACAAAAAGCTATTTGCCAAACAGTTCGAAATAGGTTTAGTAGTAAATGATATTTTTAAAACCGATAACAGCATAGTTTCAGCAAGGTACGCTAACCAAAATCAGTACTTTACCGATTATCGAGATACGCAGTATTTCATGATCAACTTGAAATATAACTTTGGCAACCAAAAAGTAAAGGATGCCAAAGCTAGGGCTAAAACTACGGAGCAAGGTAGGATGTAGGGCGGTACTGGGTTATAGAGTTCGATATTAGAATTAGACGTTTGCTAACTATGGCAGTGATTAGGCAAGCTATGCTTTAAACTTTTATCGAACTCGCTTAGCGCTGTTGCCTGCATAGTAAGTCATCTTTAGTTTTGAAATTTAAATAGCTGAATGACAACCAAGTTCTATTTTTCTGATCTTGCAAAAAGCTTCGTATCCTCCCGTCAAGTCGTTGGTTAAATTCATCTTTATCTCGTTTAATAGCCAAATTATTTAAATCGTTATCGCTTAATTCAATTGGAACTGCTGATGTATCTGCATTTAAAGAGGTTCTTGCTGTTTCTACGGTAGGTAGCATTGTCCTGTAATCATCTTTTTGTGTGCGTTTGACCACTTCATCAATTAAAACCGCTCTTTTTTCTTGTAAAATTGGAAGTGTTTTATCGGAGAAACTCATCAGGTGGTCAACATCAATACCTATTTTCTCTGCCTTTGAGAAATTGTAATTCACAATTAAAGTATCCCAGTTCACGAAACTACAGAGTAAAAGTAACGCATACCAAACTTTAGCATTAACACGATATAAATAGAAAACCGTTTTATGCTTGGCTACTTTGATATAAACAGTACTCAAACCTACCAAGCACAATAACGCAAATACTACTACGCCGATCCGTTTATAGGTTAAGCCATGATAAAAAATGTAATCGTAATCTCTATGCAAAACTGATGCTACCAAAAACACATTTTGTGCTATCCATATGAAAGCTAGTAATTTGATCCATTTATTGCGATTGTAAAAATTTAAGTTACCACTAAAGAAATAGACGATAATGATCATCGCCATAACGATACTGAATATAAGTACGTTAGTTCCATCGTGAAGCTCCGCCGAAAAATCTCTAATGATAATAGTTCGGTCTGTTAGCCATAGGTTAACAAAATCGATGCTGTTTAGAAGTAGCAATAACAAATTAAGCGCCACTAGAGATACGATTCCTATAATATTTTCAGTTTTGAGCCCCAGTAATTTATTTGTCTGATTCCCAGCTAGCAATGTCCTAAAATCCTGTAAGAATTCTGATAATTGTCGGTTTCGTCTTTTTCTTATCAGGTCGTCTGTTGCGGTAACTTCAATTTCAGCAAGCTCTTTATGTCGTAAACTAATCAACAGCGCCGCAGTAATTAAAATGCCAATCAAAATCATAAAGCATTTAGCAAAGCTGATGTCCACAAACAGAAAATTAAAGATGTTGCTAAATAAAGCGTTGATTTGATGTGTAATTGCAAAAACGTATTTCGCAAAAATGGCATTGGCATTTGCATACAATGAACAAAATATGACCACAAGCAACATTGGAACAATTACGAACTTAAGTAGCCTAGTAAATGGCCTGAAGTTGATTTTGCCTAATTTGGTGGTCTGTAATTTCGTTATAATTCCGTATGGGCCGCTAATCAATTGAAGAACGCCAAGGACAGTTGAGGTAACTACTGATTTAATTAAAGGAAAGTGCGTTTGACCAACAAAAACTAGTAACGTCAACACCCAAGTAACTATCGCTAAATTTGAGTTGTTGTAAATAACATAGCAAGCAATGGCTAAGTGGCTTGTCGCTGCTAAAACTTGACCTTTACTTACTGGCAACTGCTTGTTTGTAAAGGTAACTAACAGTACAAAAATTGAATACAACAGCAAGTTCACCCCAAAGAGTTCGTTCCAAAATAACAGCTGAAATATGAAACCTCCAGCAAGCATGGTATAAAATTGAAAATCTATTTTTTGTTTCATTATAAGGGAAGTTTATGATTTAGAGCTAGTAAGACCCAAGCATACAAGATGGCTACAGGAATGTTGAAGAGCAGTAATAGCGCCGCTTTGATGAGCGCAGGGCGATGATGGGGCGAAGCGATAGTTAGATGTAGAAATAAAATGAAAAGGATAATGCTATTGACGATAAATGCTATTATGACGTAGAACAAACCAATAATCATTATCAAATCAGATGCGTTGCTAAGTTTGGCTACTAAAAACAAAATGGTTCCAATTACCAATGACAGCCTTGCCGACTTTTTAGCTATTGATGTAATTAACATGGTTTTAAAAGCGCTTTGAATTTCAAAGTTAAATATTAAAAAAAGGTAGCCGTTAACTACCAGCAAATGGTGTCCCGAATAAACCAACCGCAAGTTCAGCCCACGTGAGCAATAGGAGCAACACAATTACACCAGTTATGATTAATCGCCACTTGGTTGATGTTACCTTACTCGCTACCAGTTCAATGGCAAACCCGGTGAGGCTAAGCAGCGTACCCATTACAATAAAATCGAAGAGGTTCCAGTTCACTTCCTTGGTAAACTGCATCGCTACGGCGGGGATTAATAAAATGAAGGCAATAATTCCAAAAGTAATGGTTAGGCGTTGTTTACTGGTTGTTTTTAAAGTGTTCATTGTTTTCATGTTGTTTATTTAAAATTAATATAAAGTACTTTGTTTTTCAAAGTTAATGTTCAAAAAAAATTAAATGCCTTTGATCATCTTTTCTAACGCATCTAAATGGCCTTTAAAAGCTTGCTTGCCAAGTTCGGTAATGGTGTAGGTGGTGTTGGTTTTTCTTCCAACAAAAGCTTTGTGCATTTTAATGTATTCGGCTTGTTCTAAGGTGTTCAAATGGGAGGCAAGGTTACCATCGGTAAGTTCTAATAGCTGCTTCAAATCGTTGAAACTTACACTGTCGTTCACAATAAGCACCGACATTACGCCCAGCCTTATCCTGCTGTCGAAAATCTTATTAAGTGCCTGTATTGGATTTTTCATGTGTATATCTACGTTTTAAACTGAAAGAAATTGAACATTATACTACGTTAATTTCCTGTGCCCTTCTCATATTTAAAATACATGATGCAACCGTAAAATATGTGCAGCACGCCAAAACCAATAGCCCAAAAGTATAAGCCCAAACCAACGTTGAACATGGCGATAAGCCCTAAAATAATTTCACAGATACCTAAAAATCTAATATCAGAATAGGTGTATTTGCTGGCGTTAATCAATGCCAATCCGTAAAATATCAACGTACTTGGAGCAATTAAGCCTATCGCATTGTTATGATTTAAAAGCAAAGCGATAACAAACATTCCGCCGCTTATCAAAGGAATGGCTAAATTAACGATCAGATTTTTAGCGGTACTGTCCCAAATAGGCAAGTTCTTTTTTCGGCTTTGCCTATACGTAAAAAAGGCGCCACCTGCCAGCGCAGTAAAAAGTACCAAAACAGCAATTTTCAACAATTTAAATTCTATACTTAAATCGGCATCAACACCGTAGCCGTAACCACTTGCCTTATAAGTTTTGAGTGCTTCGTAGGCGAAATAAGCACCAACTAAAGCCGTTAATCCGGCAAAAATACCTGATAACCCACTCAAAGAAATGAATTTTGATGAGCGGTTCATGATATTTCTTATATCATTTAACGTATCTAATTGTTCTTGCTGATTCATTTTTTTAAAAGTGCTTTGTGTTTCAAAGTTATTAATCAAATTTTGATTTGCAAATTTTTATCGAAAATTTTTTGATATTGATGACCGATCTAAGTTCGTGGTGATATCACATTTAATCCAACGGACTGTCTCTTGAAGTTATGGGTGAGCAAGCTTTCATCAATTAAACAATTTAACCTACATTTGCTGCATGTTACAAGCCAAAGGGATTAAAAAAGCATACGGGAGTCTTTCAATATTAAAAGGCGTGGATTTCGAGGTTGCTGAAGGGGAAATTGTAAGTATCATTGGCGCTTCGGGTGCCGGTAAAAGTACGCTTTTACATATTTTAGGTACTTTGGATCGTCCAGATCAGGGTTTTGTAAGCTTAAAAAATACGGATGTGAGTAGGCTTTCTGGAGAAGCATTGAGCGTTTTCAGAAATTCAAATATTGGGTTTGTATTTCAATTCCATCATTTATTGCCTGAGTTTAATGCCCTGGAAAATATCTGCATTCCAGCTTTTATTGCAAAAAAAAGTAAAAAAGAAGCAGAAATGAGAGCCTACGAACTACTAGATTTATTTGGCTTAAAAGAAAGAGCGCTGCATAAACCTAACGAACTTTCTGGTGGCGAACAACAACGTATTTCGGTAGCTAGGGCCTTAGTCAACAATCCAGCAATTGTGTTGGCCGATGAACCCTCGGGTAATCTTGACTCGACCAATGCTGATGCATTACACCAGTTGTTCATTAACCTGCGTGATAATTTTAAGCAAACTTTTGTGATAGTGACGCATAACGCTGACTTAGCCCAAATTAGCGATAGGGTAGTAACCATGAAAGATGGTTTAATTGTTTAATCGTTTAAACTGATGGATTGTTTTGCTTAAGGAAATCACTTTGGCTTTTTTACCGAACGCACAATTCATTGATTAGTCATAAATAACTTGAAAATATTAATAACTGGCGCAAAAACAGCAACTGCTTTAAAAATCACCAAAGCATTTAATCAGTTCGAAATCCTTTTAGGAGACTACGGAGATTTGCCTCGTATCACTACAAACACTTATACATTTGCCGAATTGGGTGTTTGGAATAAAGATGTTTTAGCGCACAATTTATTAACAAAATGCTTGGATTATGGAGTCGATATGCTACTCCCTTTATATGAGGCTGAAGTTGCCGCCGTTGCCAAATCTTTAGTATTGTTCGAAGAGTTTAATATTGATGTATTGCTGACGGATGGCTTTGAAATTGACCGTTTTAGTTCTAAAAATTGGGCGATTTTTCATAAAGGTGATTTGGTTTTTAGCACAACCGAAGTTCTTTTAGATCCAAATTTGCAGTCAGCATTGAATGGTGCGTATTATGTCAATCCAGATGGTTTAGCGCACGCTACTATTACAATTGCCGATCCTAGTTAACGGAACTTCCTGCATTAAATCCTAATAACTTATTTTACTTTACTTACTATGATGAAGTCGTTCGATAAATATCTTAAAGCAAAAAAGGCTTTAATCATCACTTTAGACGATGCCATCTATCCAGAGAAAGACTATCTGCTTCAAGTATATTATCTTTTCTCAGAATTTATGGCCTATACAGAGCAGTTTGATGCTAAGCTGTTGCTTGATTTTATGAAAACAGAATTTGATCGCAGTGGGGCGCAAGCCATTTTCAAAAAAACGGCGGTTAAATTTGGTATTGAAGACAAGTATGAGCACAATTTTGATTTATTGCACGAAACGGCTAGGTTACCGTTAAAGCTACTAATGTTTCAAAATGTTTTGTCGCTGTTACAGGAGGTTGTTAAAGAAGGCAAAGAGATTATTTTGCTCGCCGACGGAGATCCCAACATAGCTATTAATAAGATTAAACAATTGGAGTGGCACGGATTGGAGCAAAACCTGAAGGTTTACTTTATTTCGGAATATGATTTTTCGTTAGATAAAACGATATCTGCTATCCTAGTTTCGAAAGATATTGATCCTCAAGAAGTAACATTAATATTGTCTGAAAACCAATTTGTGCAAAAAAACGTAAATATAAATGCGGATTGTTTTTCTGTAACAGAAATATTGTGAAAAATATTTCGTTAATTAGTGTGCTTATTAATTATTGAAAATGAAGATAAAGTATGTTTTGATGCTTTTCGCTGCATCCACTTTAGCACTTAGTGCTTGTAAAAAAAATAACACTCAGCCTACGCCAACACCTACGCCTACGCCTACTCCTGTAACGCCTACTCCTGTAACGCCTACTAATGCTACTAGGCAACAACTTACCTTAGATTCCATTTTCCTTTATGCGAAGGAAATATATTATTGGAACGATAGGCTGCCAAGTTACGATGTGTTCAATCCAAGACAATATACTTCTGCAGCGTCTAATGCAGCGAGCTATACTGCAGCGCTAAATGCTATAGCACGATATTCGAATCCGTTCGAATGGACGTCAACTTCTACTTCACCAAAGTATTCATATATATTCGATAAGGTAAACAAAAATCCCGTTGCCTTAATCAATCCAGTTTCATCAGTTGATTTGGAAGGTAATGGGAATGATTTGGGTATCAGATTTGGCCTTTACGGAAGTGAAAATGATTATGCCATTTATGTAACGGCGGTTTATCAAAACTCACCAGCAGAGGCGCAAGGGTTTGTGAGGGGAGATTTAGTGAAAAAAATTAATGGACAAAGTTTTGGCACAAATTATTCGGGTGAAGTTGGTGCGCTAAATAACGCACTTAATGGCACTAGCGTTACATTGGAAGGAATTAAAGCAGATGGAACGACCTCGTTTAACAAATCAGTAACTAAGGGAGTTTTTAAGAGCAGCCCTATATACAAAACTAAGGTGATTACCGCTGGTGCTAAAAAAATCGGTTATTTAGCATACGCTAGATTTTCAAATAAGGAGAATTCAGAAACTGCACTATCCAATGCTTTTTCAACATTTTCTTCCAGTGGTGTTACCGACTTGGTAATTGATTTACGCTACAATGGTGGCGGTTATATAAGTACAGCAGAACATTTGATTAATCTGATAGCGCCATCAACAGCTTCAGGTACGATGTTTACTGAATATTATAACAGCACAATGAAAAATAATCAGGCTGTAATATTACAAAATCAACCGTTATTGGATGGAAATGGTAAGGTTCAATATTTCAATAATCAAATTGTAAATTATTACAATTATAGATCAAACCCTTATTCTGAAGCAAATAATACTTCTTATTTCTCCAAAAAAGGCAGTCTCAATAGCGTCCGAAATATCGTATTCTTAGTTTCGAGTAGCACTGCTTCAGCAAGTGAGCTAGTAATTAATAGCTTAAAGCCTCATATGAACGTGAAGCTGGTGGGTCGTACTACCTATGGCAAACCAATTGGTTTCTTTCCTGTAACTATCGAAAATAAATATGATATCTATTTCTCTATGTTCGAGACTAAAAATTCTGCAGGAGATGGAGGCTATTTTTCAGGGATGGTGCCAGATTTCAGTTTATATGAGCTTACTGAAATTAGAAATCCGTCCGGAACGTTAACTGGTTACACAATGGTTGATTTTGGCGATGTGAATGATACCTATCTAAAAAAAGCATTAGATATTTTAGCACCAGGAGTTACAGTTACTAATGATAGAACAACTATGTCAACGTCTTCTGTTAAAACTACTTCCAAAAATATCGTGTCTTCTTCAAATGTTATCAATGCAGAATTTGCAGATAAGGAATTTAAAGGGATGGTTGAAAATCGTTTTAGATTAAGGAATTAAAACGAAATTAAAATAAGATTAAGGCCGCATTAGCGGCCTTTTTTGATATTAAATTTTTACAAAATAGTGTTCAAAAACTGCATTTCAATTTTGTTAATCATTTAAAAAATTGTTAAGCTTGTTTAAACAAAAATATAATACTTATGATTGGGGACTTAATTGAGAAAGAAGAAATAAATACATACGATTTTTTACCTGCAGACTTACAGCCTTCGGAAGATATTTTAAGTAAGTTATCTTATGCGCAACGCCTAGGTAACGAGTTTAAATCTAAAGCCTATATTGCATTTAACACTAAGGATGGGATTAAAAAAGTGAGTACAACGGTTTGGTCGGTAACTGAGAAATACTTGCAGTTAAAGAATAATGTGCACGTGCCTATCAGGTCAATAGTTGATATAGACTTCTAATAAAAAATCCCAGCTGAAACTGGGATTTTTTTTATAACTATTGCTTTTTCATTTGGAGGTTTTCTCTGAAAATAGCTGTTAGGTCTCGCTGTTTATCAATATTGATAATCACTTCTTGAATTACGCCAACCGCGTCAGTATAAAAAGCTTGGTTAATGTTTTTAAATTCATCTGTAGCTTTGTGATAATCTTTATGATCTTCTACTCCAAAATATAAAAAAGGAATATTCTTGGCGTTAAAGGCGCCCTGATCGCTTTGATTAGTCCAGTCATCGTGGCCAAGTTTAGGATCATCATGACCCAAGAGTAATTTGATATTTGGGTTGGTAGTAATGATATATTTTTTCAGCTGCGGATATTTGAAAGTTCCCACCACGTAGAGTTCGCTTTTATCATTGTGGCTAATCATATCCATATTGATATTCAATTTGATCTTGTCCAGCGCAACTGGCGGATTTGCAACAAATGCTTTAGCACCTTGCAGTCCCATCTCTTCCGCATCGAATAAAGCAAAAATAATGGTATTGTTCGGTTGATGCTCTTTAAAATATTTAGCATAGCTTAATAAAGCACCTACTCCCGAAGCGTTGTCATCAGCGCCGTTATAAACTTCCTCTTTAATCACGCCAATATGGTCGTAGTGTGCTGAAACTACAATCACATCATCAGATTTTCCTTTGACATAAGAAATTAGATTCACTCCCTTGGTAACGCTATTTCTCCCTTTAATTTCAAAATTCTGCTCGTAAGCTCCTAGCGCTGGATGTGCCTCTGCACCGATTTCCTTTAATCGTTTTACTAAGTAAGCTCTTGCAAGTTCACTACCCTTCGTTCCTGATTTTCTACCTTCATATTCATCGGAGGATAGAATCTCCACATCCTTTAGCAACTGTGTATTTGCGGTTTTTGCTTCCTTTACCGATCCACATCCTAATTGTATCGCTAAAGGTAAAATAAATAGTAATCGTCTCATGTTCTTAGTTTATGCTTTAAAGTTAAAAATATCTGAGAAAAAAGTTTTGTTTTTGTAAAATCTTGATGAGCGATTTCGCCTTTGCAAATAACTAGTTAAATTGCCATTTCAAAATTTCTAAAAATGGAATATAGAAGACTAGGAAAATCGGGCTTGCAGGTAAGCAGCCTTTCATTTGGTAGCTGGTTAACTTTTGGTAACCAAATTAGCGATAAAGTTGCAGACGAGCTGATGGGCGTTGCTTATGATGCCGGCGTTAACTTTTTTGACAATGCCGAAGGATATGCCGAAGGAAAATCGGAGATTGTGATGGGCAATATCATCAAAAGCAAAAAATGGGAGAGAGATACCTTTGTGGTGTCGAGCAAGGTTTTTTTTGGAGCCGAAAGAAAAGGGCCTAATCAGGTCGGTTTATCACGTAAACACATTATTGAGGCTTGTAATGCTGCGCTGAAACGCTTACAGGTTGATTATTTGGATTTATATTTTTGCCACCGTCCAGACAAGAACACTCCCATTGAGGAAACTGTTTTTGCAATGAATACCTTACTACAACAGGGTAAAATTTTATACTGGGGAACATCTGAATGGAGTGCTGCTGAAATTATGGAAGCTATTGCTATTGCAAAACAGCATCACTTAATTGGCCCTACCATGGAGCAACCTCAGTACAACTTGTTTGAACGTGAAAAGCTTGAAAATGAGTTTTTACATTTATTCAATAACCACGGTTTGGGTACCACCATTTGGTCGCCTTTAGCTTCGGGTATTTTATCTGGTAAATACACCAATAGTGGAGTAGAAGGTACCCGTTTAGGGATGAAAGGTTTAGAGTGGCTTAAAGATCGTACGTTGGCTGCCGATAGGATGGAGAAAGCTAATGCATTGCAGCAGTTGGCTAACGAACTGAATGTTTCACTGGCTAAACTTTCAATTGCTTGGTGTTTGAAAAATCCAAATGTAAGTACTGTAATATTAGGCGCATCAAAAGTCCCGCAATTGCAGGAAAATTTGGAAGTATTAGACGTGTTACCTGCTTTAACATCAGAGGTGATGGATAAAATTGAAGCAATTGTGAAAACTAAGCCAGTATTACCGCAATTTTAGTTAAAAAGCAGAGGAAGTCGGTAACCGAACTTCCTCTTTTTCAAGCCCCACACAATTAATTTTATCTCGCTGTACAGTTTAATGCAGTCTTCGCCATTGATAAATCTGCGCTAGATTTAGACCCTGCTAAATTCAATTTAAGCTCGCTGCTACTGATTGAAGTGATCGTAAACGTGTTGGTGTAGTTGCCAGTAGTAATACTTAGTGTTTTTCCATCTTCGCTAATGGTGTAAGTTCCATTTCCAAAGTCCCAAGTTTCATTAACCGTGCCATCGCTTTTAAACTCCCAATAGTCTGTTGCAGTAAAGCAGGTATAAGCGCTGCTAGATCCAGAATTTTTGTAAGACTGGTAATACCATTTTCCACTCACCAGTAACTCAAGGTTTTTCTCTTTTTCCGTTTTTTCTTCATCTTTTTTGCACGATGTGAATGTTACCGCCGAGCCGATCATAAACATCAGCATTAGTACTACTTTTTTCATTTGATTTTTGTAATTATTGATTATTGATTATTGATTATTGATTATTGATTATTGATTATTGATATTCTTAATAGCCTCTCTAAGCAAATAGTTGAGTTCAAATTCTCTGTTTCATCGTAATTATCTTTTGAAACTAAGCGACTGGTTTATCACGAACTTCAAAAAGCCTAATGCGAATTTTAAATAAAGCATAGATTTAAATGTTTGGTTGTCAGCAAAGTTGATCTTAATATTCAGAGATACTTTGTGTAAGTTTACTAAAGCCTGATATTGGTTAACGAAATATAAATGATTCTGAAAAGCCTTTCGATTTACTATTTTATAAGCGTTTGTTAATGCTTATTGAGGTTTTGTAAACTATATTAGTTGTTGTGCAGCCCTGTTGCTTACATTTGAATTATAATGATAAAACGGTTGAAAGCCCTCCTGTTTATTTGCTTCGCTTTTGGTCATAGCTTATATGGCCAAGACCCTTATCATTACCTTATCGATAAAACGAGTGGCTTACCCTCTAACAGTGTTTACGATATTTTTCAAGACAAAACGGGTTACATTTGGTTTGCTACCGATGAAGGACTATGCAGATACGACGGTACAAAATATACATCGTTTTCTGGTGATGCGCAGACATCTAAAGCGGGATCTTGTATTGCTCAAGATCGGTTCGGTAGGATTTGGTATAGCAATTTTGATGGTTATATCTACTATGTTGAAGCAGGGAGACTTCACGCGTTGCACAATAAAAAGCCGAGTGGTTATTTTAAATATGGTATTGATGACAACTACCTGTATATCGTAGCCGAGAAAGGCGTATCTGTTTATGATATCGAAACACTTCAGTTTATAAAATGTATTGCAATTAAAGATAGTTCAATATCATCTGCCAGCATGATTGACGATCGGTTTTACGTTGTGGGCGATTTTTTATATGAAATTTCAGATGGTAAGTTGGTTAGAAAGCTGCCTTTTGTAAGCAAGGTTGCCGGCAATAGTGTTTTCCCAGTAATTATACAGAAAATTGCTCAAGGACTAGTTTTCATATCAAAGAATACGAGCGCTCATCAGCTATTGAATACTGATGGCAAATTGGTGAGGTTTAAACGGCCAAACGCTATTAACTTCGTTCAAAATGTTACAGTAACCGCTGACGGCTTGTGGCTTTGTAATCCTAAAGGAGCTTATTTGGTAGATAAGTTTGAGCATTATAAAAGTTATTTCAGCAGCTTTAACATCTCCAGTGTTTTTAAAGATAGAAAGAACAATTACTGGTTTGCCACTGTGAATAAAGGAGTGCTCTTGGTTCCCGATTTTACAAACAAGCTCATAGAAATGAAATCGCGTCCTGTAAAAGTTCGTTTGGACAAGGATTTACTGTATATATCTACCGAGGACGATGCGATTTATCAAATGGATTTAAAGGGAAATTCGGTGAAACTGCTGCATCGAGGCGATAGTAACCATGCCATAAATCAACTATTTGTAGATCGACAAACTGGTCATATCATTTTCTCATCAAATACTTTTAACGTGCTTTCTAAGCAACGGAAAAAAATAATTAATGCACGAATTGCCATCAAGGAAGTTGATAAAGTAGACGGTAAGTACTTCAGTTTTGCTGCAAGCGGTTCGTTTGGATTGTTCACAGTAGGCGACAGGTCATTTAAAAGCAATTGGGATACGCTATTTAAAGCGCAAGAAAATACTATTCATCATTTTTCTCAAGCGGCGTTAATGTCTAACGTGAATGCAAAATCCACATCCTACAATGTAGTGCACAAAACGATTTATTATGCGACTAATTTGGGGTTGTATTACGTAAACTTAAATGCTGCCGGAGAAATCAGATATAAAAACGAAGTACTCTACATTAAAAACTTAGTCAGCTACGGTGAAAATACATTTGCGCTTTCTACTGATGGTAAGTTATATCAAATTTCAAATAAGCAAAGGATAGTACCTGTTACACTTTCTGATAAATATGTGATTAAAGGAGCACATCGTATTAGCAAATCTAACTCCTTGATGATTATTTATGCTACTTCAGGTCTTTACGCTTACGACATGGCGACTAAATTATTAAATAAGTTGTCTAATTCGTACCAAGATTTTGACGTGACAGATGTAGTCGATGCTGGAGGACATTTAATAATGGCAACATCGAAAGGTATGCTTATCGATAACAAACAGAGTCAAAAAAGTAATTATCTAAATCAATTTTTAATTGAGGAAGTTACCGTTAACAATCGGGCTGTCGCAAAAACCGAGTTAAATCAATTGTCGTACCGTCAGCATAATGTGGAAATTGACTACGCCCTTTTAGCGTTTACACCTAAAGAAAAATCGGATATCTACTACAAATTAAATGATGACAAGTGGCTACCGCTTGCTTCACAGAGTGGCAGCTTAAAGCTGAGTTCGCTTTCACCTGGTAAGTACAAAGTGGTGTTTAAGGTAGATGGTTTGGAGGTTGAAAGGGTAAGCTTCACAATAAATAAGCCTTTATGGCTGTCGTTTTGGTTTATTTCATCTCTATGTGGGCTGCTGATTATAGCTGGTTATTTAATTTCTAAATTCAAGATTGAGCAAAATAATAGGCGCAATCAACTCAAGTTAGACAGAGTCAGTCTCGAAAATAATTTGAACCAGTCTAAGTTAAAGGCTATCAAATCACAGATGAATCCTCATTTTTTTTATAATGCGTTAAACACCATCCAATCCTTTGTTTTGGCGAATGAGAAAAAACAGGCAGTAAACTATCTATCTAAATTCGCCAACCTTACCCGTACCATTTTAGAAATGTCGGAAAAGGAAGAAGTTTCATTGGCTGAGGAGATAAGGACCATTGGATTTTATCTAGATATTGAAAAAGCTAGGTTTGACAATGATTTCGAATACCAGATTATTGAATTAGGTATTGGAAATAAAGAAGAGCTTAAAATCCCGTCAATGTTGTTGCAACCTTATCTGGAGAATGCAGTAAAACATGGCCTACTGCATAAAGCCGGGCCTAAGCAGCTGAAAATTACATTCGAAAATTCCAATAATCAACTTATAGTGCGTATCGATGATAATGGTATTGGTAGAAAAAAAAGTATCGAATTAAACAAAATTAAGCAGGGCACGCATAAGTCTTTTGCTACTGAAGCTATCCAAAGTAGAATTGACCTCATTAACGAAAATAAAAAGCACAAAATTACCGTAGAATATATAGATAAAATCGCTGCAAATGATCAATCAATGGGTACTACAGTAATCATTAAATTTCCCCTAAACTAACTGATGTATGGATGCAATAATCATAGATGATGAGAAAAGGGCGAGGATCAACTTGTCGTTAATACTGAAGGAGTATTGTCCGGAAGTAAATATAGTCGCCGAGTGTGAAAATTTATCGCAAGGGGTTAAAGCTATTCGTAAGTTAAAACCATTAATTGTTTTGCTGGATATAGAAATGCCAGGGCATAGCGGTTTAGAGCTGTTGGATTTTTTTGATGAGCACGAAATAAATTTCAGTATCATATTTACTACTGCTTATAACGAATATGCTGTAAAAGCATTTAAGTTTTCGGCTGTTGACTACCTTTTAAAACCTATTATTCCAGATGAGTTGGCAAGCGCCATACAACGCGTTAAAAAGCAACAGGTCAAGCTACAAGATTATGTGGTGTTAAAGGAAAATTTGCACCAGGCTAGCCTAGGTAAAATCGCCATTCCTTCAGGTACTTCGCTTATCTTTTTAGAGGCGATGAAAATCTTATTTATAAAGGGCGAGGGTGCATACTCGGAAATTACCATGTTGGATGGCAGCAAGCACATGGTAAGTAGAAATTTGAAAAATTTTGAAGACGTTCTTGTTGGTAGTCACTCTTTCTTCAGGCCACATAAATCATATATTGTCAATCTTGACCATGTGGTTTCGTATAATAAAAGTGATGGTGGAAGTTTGTTTTTTAGCAATCACCAGTCCGTTCCAATTTCATCAGAAAAAGCTCAACTCATTCTGGACAAGATAAAGCTAGTGAGAAGATAAATGAGACTTATGAAGTTTGTATGGTCTATCATAAGTCTCATCGGTAGGTTTGCGAATTAATAGTAAGTTAACCTCACTACACCAGCAATTTTTTTAGCCAATCGAATTACTTGGCGGGTGTAGCCGTATTCGTTATCATACCAAGCGTAAAGCACTACAGACTTGCCGTCTTTGGATAAGATGGTAGCTGGTCCGTCAACGATAGAAGCATGGCTGTTCCCAATTAGGTCGCTGCTTACCAATTCGTTTGATACAGAGTATTCTAATTGTTCAGATAAATCTCCAAACAATGAAGCCTGTTTCAGTACATCTGCGATATTTTCTTTACTTGTTTGCGTATTTAATGAAAGATTTAATATGGCTAGAGAAACATTTGGCGTAGGAACGCGTACCGCATTACCGGTTAACTTGCCAGCTAATTCAGGCAAAACCTTTGCCACAGCTTTATCTGCGCCTGTTTCTGTAATTACCAAGTTTAATGCTGCGGCTCTGCCTCTTCTGTATTTTTTATGATAATTATCTAGCAAGTTTTGGTCGTTGGTATAAGAATGGACCGTTTCTATATGGCCTTTTTCTATGCCGAAATTCTGCTCTACTACTTTAAGTACAGGGATGATTGCATTGGTGGTACATGATGCATTCGAAAAAATATTTTCCTCTTTAAAATCGAAATCACCGTCATTAATTCCAGTTACAATATTTGGAATGTCGCCTTTTGCTGGCGCCGTTAACAACACCTTACTTACACCTTTTGCTTGTAAGTGTTTAGATAAACCGTCTCTGTCCCTGTAAACACCGGTATTGTCTATCACCAAGGCGTTATCAATTCCGTAAGCGGTGTAATCTGCTTCCTCCGGATTTTTAACAGCGATTAAGTAAATGGTTTGTCCGTTAACAATGAGTGCGTTGTTCTCGTGGTCTTCTACAATAGTTCCATTAAAAGGACCGTGGATGGAATCGGTTCTTAACAATTCTGCTCTTTTGGTAAGCTCCTCAGGACTGTAACTACGTGTAACTATGGCACGCAAACGCAATTGTTCTCCCTTTCCAGCTTGTACAATTAGCTCCCTAGCGGCTATGCGTCCTATTCGTCCAAAGCCATACAAAATTATATCTTTTGGTTTTAGGCTGATTTTGTCTTTACCAATGTGGCTGCCTAATTTGCTGATGATGAAATCATGCATTGATGATTGCGTGTTGCTTTCATCAAGCCATTCAGAGGCCAATCTTCCAATATCAATTCGAGAAGGAGCGAGGCTTGACTTTGCAATGGTATTGGCAAGTTCCAAGGTCTCATAAATAGAGATATCTTTTCCGCTGATTTCTTTAGCATATTGATGATAAGCAAGTATTTCGCTACTGCCTACATCAAATAAAGGTTTACGGAAAAGCACCAGTTCAATAGACCTGTCGAACCACAAATGGCCAACGCACTTAATTAGTTCAAGTGCTTTTTTTTCTTTTTCAATCCAGTTTTGAAACTCTGATTGATATTTATTAGACATACAAGAAATTTATTTTGGTTAGAAATGCTGCAAAAGTAAAAAAAGATTGGGCGTGTACCCAATCTTTTTTAATATTATTTTATTGTAAAATGTTGTTTTACAGCGTGTTGAACTTACACTAAGTAAGCCGTAAACTGCTTAGCCTAAGTACGATTTCAAGATTTTACTTCTTGAAGTGTGACGTAATCTTTGCAGCGCTTTATCTTTAATTTGGCGTACACGTTCACGTGTTAAATTGAATTTTTCGCCAATTTCTTCTAACGAAAGTGGATGGTTTGTGCTTAAACCAAAAAACAACACGATGATTTCACGTTCTCTTTCTGTTAAAGTAGATAGTGACCTTTTGATCTCTTCCGAAAGTGACTCGTTGATTAAGTTGCTATCAGTATTAGGTTCGTGGTTTTCTAAAACATCTAACAAGGTATTTTCTTCGCCTTGTACAAATGGCGCATCCATCGAAACGTGGCGGCCAGAGTTACTTAACGTATCAGAGATTTTATCAACGGTAGTTTCTAGAATATCTGCCAACTCTTCAGGTGAAGGCTCACGCTCATACTCCTGCTCTAATTTAGAGAAAGCTTTGCTAATTTTACTTAATGAACCTACTTGGTTTAACGGCAAACGTACAATACGGCTTTGCTCGGCAATAGCTTGCAAAATTGACTGACGAATCCACCATACAGCGTATGAAATGAATTTGAAACCTTTAGTTTCATCAAAACGCTTAGCGGCTTTAATTAAACCTAAGTTTCCCTCGTTAATTAAATCACCAAGAGTCAATCCTTGATTTTGATATTGTTTCGCTACAGAAACAACGAAACGCAAATTGGTTTTTGTTAATCTTTCTAGAGCGGCTTGATCTCCCTCACGAATCTTACGAGCTAAAATTACTTCTTCTTCAGCTGTAATTAAATCTACTTTACCAATCTCATGCAAGTACTTATCTAACGACTGACTTTCACGGTTGGTAATGGATTGGGTTATTTTGAGTTGTCTCATTTATATGTATTGGTCCTCGTTGTGTTATTTCGATTCTGCAAAAGTAAGGTTTTTTTAGGCAGAATAGAAAGTTAAATTACTGAAAATGTTACGTTTTGTCACGTATTTTTGAACTGTTTGTTTATAGCAAAAATCATTCCAAGATTAAATTTGTGTGCTAAGTGGTGTTTGTTGATTTAGATTATTTATTTATTGTTTTACAATAAATAATATTTGTTTTGTAATAAAAAATATTTATTATTGCAGACGCTTATCATGACCGCTTGGCATAAATTGGCAGTTTCAAGTTGTCTTGTTTTAATGTACTACTACATTCTAATAAGTTGTAAGTGTTTTTGTTTTGCTACACACAGTTCGATAGTTAAACTATAGTCAACTGGCGTTTAGAAATGAGCACAGTGTATTACTTATGTATAGTGTATGTAGGCGGGAATAAGTGTCCGATGTAGTCCTCGGAAGATGATAAAAATTAAATTTAAGTTACGATATCATTATGAAAAAATTAAAACTCTTAAAATCACTACTAGAAATCTCAATTGTTGGATTGGTTGTATTTACAATCTATTTCGTATTTAAATTAAATCCGTGGTTCGTGAAATTCAATGATTTTTCTGAACGGTTGCCTCAGCAAGAAAACTTTAATCATCTCCGAACGATGATGAAAATTTTGCCCGTTTTGGCTAGTTTCAAAATGATCATTCCCACAGTATTTTTTTTAGTGGTCTTAATTACCATGAGGAAGGTTTTGATCGCAATTATAGAAGATGGAATATTCTCTTTAAAGCAGGCTAAACTTGTGAAAAAGATCGCAGGTATTTACTTGGTGCTTACTGGGATTCTATTTTCATTTAATGTGTTAGTAGGTATTCCAGCGTTAATTTTAAAAGCGGATAATAGTGCGGCATTAAAATTCTTGTTTACTACACTAAGTAGTTCGTTAAGTTACCTATTGACTAGCTTAATTGCTTACGTAATAGCAGAAATATTTTTCGTTGGAATGAAGCTGAGGGAAGAAAATGAGTATACAATTTGATAATAGTTTTTATAATTATAGAATAATGATTTTAAGTTATTGATATGGCTATAATTGTAAATTTGGACGTCATGATGGCTAAAAGGAAAATGTCATTGAACGAGCTCAGTGATAAGGTAGGGATTACTTTGTCTAATCTTTCGATTTTAAAGAATGGAAAAGCCAAAGCAATTAGACTGGAAACATTAGATGCAATTTGTAAAGCTTTACAATGTCAACCAGGCGATATATTGGAATATCGGGACGATGAAAGCGATAGTTAAGCAAATATGAAATAAGCTTCCGGTCAATCGTCACAATTTTAACCTCACGCCATAGCCCATAAAAAATATCCTAGTAATAGGGGTGGTGGTTCTGTTTTCGAACCAGCTCACGGCATACAAATCGTTTGTATTTGTTTCTGCATATAAACTAAGCGCTTTGATTGCAGCTTTTGAATCGCCCAAAATTTTAATCTCAGTGCTAAATCCCAAATGTGCTTTAAGTGCTGTGGACCACCAGTAGTAACCTTCCGGATATTGGTTGGGGTCAAATTCTTTATCGAAGTTTCTACCCAAAGTGTAGGAAACAAAAACGGTCGGATTAATTGGCTGCCACCTTAAGCGATCTGTAATTTTAATATCAAAAGGTCTGTAGGCAAACTTAGGCGTTAAAATATTGATTGGCCCGCCTTCGCTCTTTGGTACAAATCCATATTGTAAGCTAACAGTTGTTTTCTCATTTAGAAAATAATAACCTACGCCACCGCTCAGATAGCCAATGCTACCGCCGTATTGTAGGTTGATGTAATCTGGAATGATTTGCTTTAAAAATGTACTTTTCTGTGCAAATGTGAATATTGGAACGATTAAGAGGTTAAAAATTAGCAGGATATGTTTCGATTTTTCCATTATAAATGTCGAGGATGGTATAAGCTCTGTTAACGATTGCATTAGTTACGATGAAGGGGACATTGCTACCAATTGGGCGATAGCTTCTGTCTGGAGAGTGTTGGTGTGCATGAACGGATCCAATAAAGCCTGGAGTATTGATTGCCAGTTGTTCGTAAATTGGCCTTAATTTAGGGTCGAAGTCGGCATCGTCAGGTGGAATGTGTGAAAATGCAACAATGTTTTTCACATCTGCTTCGAGCTTAATATTAGCTTTTAACCAATTCATGTCGGGCACTAAGCCATTAAAATTGTATTCTCTGCTGTTGGAATCGAAGCAAACGAATTTTACCTCTCCATATTTAAAGGTAAAGTTGAAATCTCCAAACATCCTTTTAAAAACATAAGGCCCATTGGCTACTAAGTCGTGATTTCCTACAATCGAAATGAAAGGAACTTTCAGTTTTGAGTAAATATTATAGATACCCTCAAATTCCAATAATTGACCGAAGTCTGAGATATCACCATTTAAAATAACGAAGTCAATATCATTTCTGGCATTGATTTGATCTACAAAAAGCTCCGCCTCTCGGTACTTTCTTTGTGTGTCGCCCGAAACCGCAATTCTTATTCGGTCTCCAGAGTTTTTAGGTTTTAATTTCTCAATTTGAGTTTTGTTAACGTTTTGCGGAGTTTCGTCTCTAAATTTTTGATTCGGGCTAAATTCAACACCATTGCAACCTATTAGCGTAATGAAGCAAATGGATAGGTAAGCTGTAATTTTTTTCATCCACAGCTTAACGTTGGATTAGCTTAATTGTTTAGAGAATTTCTTCCAAAGAGAAAGTATCTTTCAAGCGAACGCCTTTTTCCGTATGCTGCAAAGTACAACAAGCATGTATTGGATCGTGTTCTAAGTAAAGAATATACTCGTTAGTGGCAGCCTCGTCTAAAAATTCCTGTTTCTCTTTCAGGGTTTGCAGTGGGAACATGTCGTAAGACATCACATATGGCAGTGGAATGTGTCCAGTTGAAGGCAATAGGTCAGCCATATAAACAATGGTTTTATCCTTGTATTGCAATTGGGGAAGCATCATCGCATCGGTATGTCCGTAGGCAAATCTAATGTTGATTCCGTCGTGAAAGTGTATATTTTGCTGTGTAGGGATAAATTTCAGCTGTCCACTTTCTTGTATTGGCAGGATATTTTCTTTCAGAAAAGAAGCCTTTTCCCTTGCGTTGGGGTGAGTTGCCCAGTCCCAATGTTGCTGGTTGCTCCAATAGATGGCATTCTCAAAAGCTGGAACTAATTTCTCGCCTATGCGTTCAATTGAGCCGCCGCAATGGTCAAAATGTAAGTGCGTTAAAAACACGTCAGTAATGTCACTTCTATGAAATCCGTGGGCAGCTAAAGATTTGTCTAAGGTATCATCGCCGTGTAAATAGTAATGTCCGAAAAACTTCTCATCTTGCTTATTGCCCAAGCCATTGTCTATCAAAATCAGTCTGCCACCATCTTCAATAAGCAAGCAGCGCATAGCCCACGAGCACATGTTGTTTTCATCTGCAGGGTTGCTTTTTTGCCATATCGATTTAGGTACAACGCCAAACATTGCACCGCCATCTAATTTAAAATTGCCTGTATTAATGGTGTATAGTTTCATGATTTACGATTTTAGATTTACGAATTACGATTTGCTTGCCACTTTGTCACTTCGTGTCTGTAGAAAGGTAAATTTGGTTAACTGATTGTTGATGATTTGATTAATCTTTTCCAAAAATGGAGTAAAAACAAAAATTGGTTAACTGTTATATTACAATTAACCAATTTAGAGTTTAAAATAATTAAACCTATAAGTGGATCACTTCTCCGTATGCATCAGCGGCGGCTTCCATAATTGCCTCGCTCATGGTAGGGTGTGGATGTACAGATTTGATCATCTCGTGACCGGTAGTTTCTAGTTTTCTAGCTACTACAATTTCAGCGATCATTTCTGTTACGTTAGCACCTATCATGTGTGCACCTAGCAATTCGCCGTATTTGGCATCGAAAATTAATTTCACAAAACCATCTTTTGCTCCAGCAGCACTAGCTTTTCCGGACGCAGAGAATGGGAATTTTCCTATTTTCAGTTCGTAACCAGCTGCTTTTGCGGCTTTTTCAGTGTAACCAACAGAAGCAATTTCCGGTGAGCAGTAGGTACATCCAGGGATATTGTTGTAATCCAAAGGCTCTACATGCATTCCGGCAATTTTTTCAACGCAGATGATCCCTTCAGCAGATGCAACGTGAGCAAGTGCTTGACCAGGAACAACATCGCCAATGGCGTAATAACCTTTTACAGAAGTGTTGTAGTATTCGTCAACCACAATTTTTCCTTTGTCTGTTTTAATGCCAACTTCCTCCAAACCAATGTTTTCGATGTTAGCAACCACACCTGCTGCAGAAAGTACGATGTCGCACTCGATAGTTTGTACACCGCTAGCAGTTTTAACCTGCACTTTGCAACCTTCGCCCGATGTATCAACAGATTCAACGCTTGAAGAAGTCATGATTTCAATGCCAGTTTTTTTCAAACTACGCAGCAATTGTTTCGATACGTCTTCATCTTCTACAGGAACGATGTTCTCCATAAATTCAACGATGGTCACTTTTGTACCCATAGTTGCGTAAAAATATGCAAATTCAACTCCAATAGCACCTGAACCAACAACCACCATTGATTTTGGTTGTTGAGGTAAAACCATTGCCTGGCGGTAGCCAATTACTTTCTTGCCATCTTGTTTTAAGTTAGGCAATTCTCTTGAACGAGCACCAGTTGCGATTACTATATTTTTTGCAGTCAGTTCTTTTTGAGAACCATCAGCGCCTTTAACTTCAACTTTGTTGCCTGGCTTAACTTTACCGGCACCCATAATTACGTCAATTTTGTTCTTCTTCATTAAGAACTGAACACCTTTGCTCATTCCATCAGCAACACCACGGCTACGTTTCACAACAGCTTCAAAATCAGCTTTTGCTTCTGCAGTAGTAATTCCATAATCAGCTGCGTGATTGATGTATTCGAAAACTTGTGCACTTTTCAATAAGGCTTTGGTAGGGATACAACCCCAATTGAGGCAAATACCGCCTAATGATTCGCGTTCCACGATGGCAACTTTCATTCCAAGTTGAGACGCTCTAATAGCAGTTACATAACCGCCTGGTCCGCTGCCTATAACAATTAAATCGTAGTTCATATTCTTGTTTAAAGGAAATTTAACGTAATAATTTGTGGGTCAAAATTAAAAAAAATGTTGATTAAACCATAAGAGGCATTATTAAGCAATTGTAATAAAGTAGTGCAACAGATGAAAATATTTTAAAATTATATCACTGTAATTACTAAAATAGTATTTAAGTTGTTGATTTAATTAGTGTTAAGCTTGATTTATTTGATGTTAAGTGTGGAAAAGTTTTAAGATAGTTAATAATAATTTAACATTGAAATAGAGGCGGTAAGGAAATTAATATCTAGATTTGCATCGGTATTTTTTAACATATCTTAACAAAACAATTAATTCATTAAAAAAGCATGAAAAAATCTTTACTATTGAAAATTGTATCGGTTATTCTTGTTGTAGTCGGTTTTGTGAGTTCAGTGAACGCACAGGTTACTACATCATCTATGACAGGTATAATTAAGGATTCAAAAGAGACTTTGCCTGGCGCAAGTGTTAAAGCCACACATACGCCAACTGGTTCAGTCTACACTGTAGTTACCAATAGCGCCGGGCGCTTCAACATAGGTAACATGAGAGTAGGGGGTCCTTATGTTGTGGAAGTGAGTTTTGTGGGTTTTAAAACTCAAAAATTCGAAAACATTTACTTGAAATTAGGTGAAACCTTTAATTTAGAAGTGAAACTAGACGACAATTCTTCATTATTGAGTGAAGTAGTGGTGATGGGTAAAAACGACCCAATCATGAACTCAAAAAAGAATGGTGCTTCAACTGTTATTTCTAGAGCTAAAATTGAAGAATTGCCTTCAATAACAAGAAGCGTGAATGATATTACACGTTTAACGCCACAAGCAAACGGAACTTCTATCGGAGGTGGCTCTTACCGTGCAAACAACTTTACAGTTGACGGAGCTAACTTCAATAACCAATTCGGTATTGGTCAAAATATCCCTGCTGGTGGTTCTCCAATTTCCATTGATGCGTTAGAGGAAATTTCTGTTAACGTAACTCCTTTTGATGTTCGTCAAACTGGTTTTACTGGAGCATCAATTAACGCAGTTACACGTTCTGGTAAAAATAATTTCTTTGGTAATGCTTTTTATACTTTTCGCTCAGAAAAGCAACAAGGCGTACGTGTTGTAGATAATGTTATTACTGGTATTCAACAGTTAGATGAAAAACAATATGGTTTCAGTTTTGGTGGACCGATCATCAAAAATAAATTATTCTTTTTTGGAAACTTCGAGAGAAAGAAGACAATTCAGCCTGGCCCAACTAAAGTGGCGTCTGTAAATGGCGTTGAAAATGCCACTTTAAACATAGCTAGACCTAGCGCTACTTTCATGGATGGAGTGAGTACATATTTAGCTAACACCTATGGTTATAGCACCGGTGCATATCAAGGATACTCAAACGACAGTAACAATGATAAAATATTCGCTCGTATAGACTGGAATATTAATAATAATCACAAGTTCAATATTCGCTATTCTCAAGTAGAGAGTAAAAGCCCTACCCAGATTAGCACGTCTACTTCGGGATCTAATTTTACCGTTGACGATAATAGACAAAGTATCTTTGCTATGTCTTACTTTAACTCAAATTATTTCCAAGAAGCTAACCTATACTCTGGTACGGCTGAGTTAAACTCTAGATTAGGAAAATTTAATAATTCCCTTAGAGCTTCTTACGCACACCAAAACGATCCGAGATCATCTCCAGGTTCTGAGTTTCCATTAGTAGACATCTTAGATGGTAATTTTGCAACTACTAAGCGTAAATCAACATTAGTTTCCTTCGGTTATGAGCCATTCACATTTGGAAATCTAAGAGATGTTTTAACCTATACTGTTAATGATGACCTAACTTGGGTCGCTGGTAAACATAACTTTACTGTAGGAGCACAAGCTGAATGGAGTAAAGTTAAGAATGGTTTCCAACGTTTTGGAACAGGTTATTATGTGTTCAATAGTTGGAACGATTTTATCACTAATCAAAAGCCGGTTAACTTTGCGTTGACTTATCCTCTTACTCCCGATGGATCCCAAGCTTTTCCAAGCTTTAGCTTTTTTCAAGCCTCGATCTACGGACAAGATGATATCAATGTAAATGATAAATTGAAATTGACGTTTGGTTTGAGATTAGAATTACCTACTTATCCAGGTGTTGACGAAGTTAAGACACATCCTTTAGTTGCTGCTGCAACTTTTAGCGGTGGCGAAACTATTAACACTGGTGTTCTTCCAAAATCTCGTATTATGGCTTCTCCTCGTTTTGGCTTTAATTATGATATTTTAGGAGATAGAAGCTTACAGTTACGAGGTGGTTCAGGTATCTTTACTGGTCGTATACCTTTTGTTTGGATTGTTTCTCAATCTGGAGATGCGGGTATGCTTCAGTTTACCCAGGCAATCAATGGATCGTTCAATACCACAACTGGTGCGATTACTGTTCCTGCGAATATGCCTAGTTTTAATCCTAATTATAGGGATCTTTATCCATCTACTTTACCAGCTGCTGGTACTTCTATCCCATCAAGCGTTTCGGCGATGTCGCCTAACTTGAAATTTCCTCAACAATGGAAATCAAGTTTAGGTTTAGATGCTAAATTACCGTTTGGCTTTATTGGTACTGTTGAAATGATTTACGGTAAGGATATCAATGCAGTTTATGCTAGAAACGCAAACTTAGTGGATCCTCAACCATTAAATGTTGCTGGTTATCCAGATAACAGGATGATCTATCCGACTACATCTGCTACAAGTTTAGGTGCTGCGAGATATATTAACAAATTAGCGAATGGTTTAATTAGCCCTACTGGAACAGGTGCATTTGATGCTATTGTAATGGATAACGCTAAAGGTGGAAGTTATTTTTCAACTAGTTTCCAATTAACGAAGCCATTTAGTTCTAACTGGGAAATGACAGCAGCTTATACTTACAGTTATGCTAAAAACTTTGGTGATCAAAGCGGAGACCAAATTCTTAATCTTTGGAGTTTGCCACCTCAAAGTGGAGGAAATTCAAACAGTCCTTCTTTAAGTTATACTTCCAATATTATCCCACATAGTGTTGTAGGAAGTTTGACGCACAAAGCTAATTGGATTAAAGGATTGAATACGACGATGACGTTATTCTATCAAGGCGGTTCACAAGGCAGGTTCTCTTATGTTTATTCAAATGACTTTAATAGAGATAATCAGAATAATGACTTGATTTACATTCCTAAAGATCCTTCGGAAATTACTTTCGTAAACAATACAGTTGGATCGGTAACCTTTACTCCTCAACAACAATCTGATGCCTTTTTCCAATTGATTGAAAGCGATAAATATTTGAAATCTAGAAAAGGCATGTATGCTGAGAGAAATGGTGCATTAGCTCCTTGGAGACACCAATTCGACTTCAGGTTTGCTCAAGAAATTTATCAGGGTAAAGTTGGAGATTCTAAGAATTCTCTTCAATTGTTCTTTGATATCTTTAATGTTGGAAACTTAATCAATGCTAAATGGGGAATATACACAATCAATAACAATGCTCCATTAGCAGTAGCAAGTAATACAGCTTATTCAGCAGGCGGTACTACTAAGCCTACTTTTAGATTGAATACTATCAATAATCAATTGATTTCTGAATCAAATAGGGTTAACACAAGTATTTCGTCAACATATTACATGCAGTTTGGTTTGAGATATAACTTCAACTAAGTTGTAAAATAGACAATACAAAACTGAAATCCCCAAGCATTATGCTTGGGGATTTTTTTGTTTATACCTAACTTAGATAAAACCGTAAACTAAAAACAATGGATCAAAAGATTATTAACTTGTACGATTCCTATACTCACAGCCAAATCAGTCGGAAGGAGTTTATGAAAAAGCTAGCGATACTAACGGGCAGCACTGCACTTGCTTTAACTGTTTTGCCAAGTTTGGAAAGCAATTATGCGAACGCTGCTACGGTAAAAGATGACGAAGTTGATGCGGAAGAGGTTGCTTTTCCAGGCGTTGAAGGGAATATGAAGGGACTACTAGCCATGCCGAAGGGGAATAAGAAAAAATTAGGTGCTGTGGTGGTGATTCACGAAAACAGAGGCCTTACACCACACATTAAAGATGTTACAAAGCGAGTGGCATTGGCTGGCTTCGTCGCTTTAGGTGTGGATGCGCTTTCTCCATTTGGTGGCACACCGGAAGATGAAAATAAAGGACGGGAATTGATCGGAAAGCTTGATGCCGAAAAGAATTTAGGAAATTATTTGAAAGCCCTGGACTTTTTAAGAGCCTATCCTTTAAGTAACGGTAAAACTGGTGTAGTTGGGTTTTGTTGGGGTGGAGGAATGGCTAACAAGTTGGCGGTTGCGGATCCGATGTTGAATGCTGCGGTAGCTTATTATGGTTCGCAAGCTAAGTCCGAAGACGTGCCTAATATCAAGGCAAGTTTAATGCTGCATTACGGCGGTTTGGATGAGCGTATCAACGCCGGTATTCCCGCTTACGAAGCTGCTTTAAAAGCTAACAAAAAAGAATATCAGCTATTCGTATATGATGGAGTTAATCATGCTTTTAATAATGATACTTCGCCAACAAGATATAATGAAGCAGCGGCTAAATTAGCTTGGCAACGTACTATTGATTTGTTCAAAAAGAAGTTTGGGTAGTAAATTAACCTCAAGTCCGTCACCCTGAATTTATTTCAGGGTCTACAGCACTACTAACTGATGCTGAAATAAATTCAGCATGACGGTATGAAGTTAAAACTTATCAATTATAAACGAATTCGCCAAATTCGCTTTTTATCGTTACCTGCTTTTTATCGCTGGCCTCAACACGGCCAATAATTTGTGCATCGATATGGAAACTTTTGGAAATGCGAATGATGTCCTCAGCAATTTCCTGAGGGACGTATAGTTCCATTCGATGACCCATATTGAACACTTTGTACATCTCCTCCCAAGCGGTACCAGATTGCTCTTTAATCAATTGGAATAGCGGAGGTATTGGGAATAGATTGTCTTTAATCACATGTACATCGTCATTAACGAAATGCAGTACCTTTGTTTGTGCGCCACCACTGCAATGTACAATTCCATCAATCTGGCTACGGTATTTATCTAAAATCTGTTTAATTACAGGAGCATAAGTACGAGTCGGCGATAGTACTAATTTACCAGCAGTTACACTTTCGTTTTCATTAATTTGAACTAAATCAGTCAGCTGCTTGCCGCCAGAAAACACCAAGTCAAAAGGTACACCTGGATCAAAACTTTCAGGATATTTCGTAGCAATTGATTTCTCAAATACATCGTGGCGGGCAGAAGTTAATCCATTTGAGCCCATGCCGCCATTATATTCGCTTTCGTAAGTCGCTTGGCCGTAGGACGCTAAACCAACTACTACGTTGCCTGCCTTAATATTATCGTTACTAATCACCTCATCGCGTTTCATGCGGCAGGTAACAGTACTATCTACAATAATGGTACGCACTAAATCGCCCACATCGGCAGTTTCGCCGCCAGTAGAGTAGATAGAGATGCCCAGTGATCTTAATTCAGCTAAAATTTCTTCAGTGCCATTAATTATTGCGGCAATTACTTCACCAGGAATTAGGTTTTTATTGCGACCAATAGTTGATGATAGTAAAATTTGGTCGGTAGCACCAACGCAAATCAAATCATCAATGTTCATGATGATGGCATCTTGTGCAATACCTTTCCAAACAGATAAATCTCCAGTTTCTTTCCAGTAGGTATAAGCTAAGGAGGATTTGGTGCCAGCTCCATCGGCATGCATGATATTGCAATAATCAGCGTCGTTACCTAAAACGTCAGGAATAATTTTACAAAATGCTTTTGGAAAGATGCCCTTATCGATGTTTTTGATGGCTGCGTGTACATCTTCTTTTGATGCTGACACGCCACGCTGGTTGTACCTATTGTCGCTCATAATTGCCTGCAAAGATAAGTTTTTATGCCGAAAGCATAAAGCTGAAAGCACAAAGAAATAGCAGTTGTTAATTATTTAGAAAAGCAGTTTTTGTAGTGCTTTTTATCGGTCGTCGGGCTTTACGTTTTAATCTTTTTGTTTTGGCTTCTCTGTCATTCCGAGGAACAGCTTGCCCCGATATTTCGGGGAGGAATATATAACTGAAGTGCTTTGGGCAACAGATCCTTCACTAGCGTTCCGGGTGACAGGTAAAACAAAAAGGATTACCACTTCAATCCCGTTTACTTAACTAAGGCTCGTGCAAGTAAGCCGAGAATAGTAGCATGAATGGTTTGTGCAATAAACCCGATTACAGCGGATCCCGATTTTTCATCGGGGGTAGTGTAAAGCGGGACTGACTTTGATTGAAAGTGTGGCATTGCTTTTCTAATTAAGTGAGTTTTGGATTTAATCAGCTTGTTATCAATATTTTAAGGTTAATTCGATGCGAAGACTTTTAAAAAGCTGATGCTGAACTAAATTCAGTATGACGTAATTCCCATCTAGCGTCTCCTTGAATTCATTTTAGGGTCTGTTGGCACAAGTTAACGCCCAAAGTCACGTTAATAAATAGCGTTACAAATTACTCGTCGCTGCGCTTTCCTCGGAATGACAGCAAAAATGTAAATAAAAAAGGTGCAAAGTAAACCTTGCACCTTTATAATAATGAAAATTTGCTGCTTATTTTAAGAATAACAATTCTCTGAACTTAGGCAATGGCCATACGCTATCATCAACAATTTGTTCTAATTTGTCAACGTGGTAACGGATGGTATCGAAATGAGATTTAACTTTCTCATCGTAACCAATTGCTTTTTCGCGAGTATCTTCGATTTTGTTTACTTCTTTACGCTCTTCTAGCATCGTATCGATCGTATTTTTAACGATTGAAAGGTGACTAGATAGTTTTTCAATAATTGCCAACGGCGTAGCAATTACATCTTTGCTTAAACCAAGATCTTTCAATCCTTTTGCGTTTTCGATTAACGAATTTTGGTATGCGATAACTGCAGGAATAACTTGGCTATTTGCTACATCGCCCATTACACGAGCCTCGATCTGAAGTTTTTTGTAGAAGTTTTCTAACAAAATTTCGTGACGAGCATGTAATTCGCGTTTGCTGAATACGTTAGTTTTAGTGAAAAGTTCAGTTGTTTTTTCGCTCACGTATGCATCAAGCGCCTTAGGTGTAGTTTTGATGTTTGACAAGCCGCGTTTTTCTGCTTCTTCAGCCCATTCATCGCTGTAACCATTGCCTTCAAAACGAATAGCTTTGGATTCTTTGATGTAACGTTTGATTACAGTCATTAAAGCAACATCTTTTTTGTCGCCTTTTTTGATCAATTTATCTACGTCAACTTTAAATTTAGTCAATTGGTCAGCTACAATAGCATTTAATACCGTCATTGGTGCTGATGAGTTAGCCGAAGAACCTACCGCTCTTAACTCGAACTTGTTGCCTGTAAATGCAAATGGAGAAGTACGGTTACGATCGGTATTATCCAATAAAATTTGAGGAATTTTAGGGATGCCTAACCAAAGAGAATTATCTTCTTTAAGTTTTTTGCTTAAGCGAGAGTGCTCGATTTCATCTAAAATCTCGTCTAATTGCTGACCTAAGAAGATAGAGATGATTGCAGGAGGAGCCTCGTTAGCACCTAAACGGTGATCGTTGCTTACTGATGCAATACTTGCTCTCAATAAATCTGCATGCTCGTGAACAGCTTTGATGGTGTTAACGAAGAAAGTTAAGAACATCAAATTGTTTTTAGGTGTTTTGCCTGGTGCCAAAAGGTTTTTGCCAGTATCGGTAATTAACGACCAGTTGTTGTGTTTACCAGAGCCGTTGATACCTGCATATGGTTTTTCATGCAATAACACCTTGAAGTTGTGACGACGAGCAACTTTTTCCATCAAATCCATTAATAATTGGTTGTGATCGATAGCTAAGTTAATTTCTTCGTAAATAGGAGCACACTCGAATTGAGATGGTGCTACCTCGTTATGACGAGTTTTTAAAGGAATACCTAATTTAATTGCTTCGTTTTCGAAATCCACCATGTAAGCAAATACACGCTCAGGAATAGAACCGAAGTAATGATCTTCTAATTGCTGTCCTTTTGCAGACATGTGGCCAAATAAAGCACGACCAGTTAACACTAAGTCAGGACGAGCATTAAACAAAGCAAGATCAACTAAAAAATATTCTTGTTCGATACCTAAAGAAGCATTTACTTTAGATACGCTTTTATCGAAATATTGGCAAACCTCAACAGCAGCTTTATCAATTGCAGATAATGCCTTTAATAAAGGAGCTTTATAGTCAAGCGCTTCGCCGGTGTAGGCAACAAATACAGTTGGAATACAAAGTGTTTTACCAGCAGAGTTTTCCATAATGAAAGCTGGAGAAGAAGGGTCCCAAGCGGTATAACCACGAGCTTCGAAAGTGTTACGGATACCGCCGTTAGGAAAACTTGAAGCATCAGGCTCTTGTTGAACTAAAGCACTTCCTGCAAATTTCTCAATGGCACCATCGCCACTAGGCTCAAAAAATGAGTCGTGTTTTTCAGCAGTTGTACCAGTTAATGGCTGAAACCAGTGCGTGTAGTGGGTTACACCTTTACTCATTGCCCAAGCTTTCATAGCTGCTGCTATTTGATTTGCGTCATCTTGGTTAATCAATTCGCCTTGGTTGATAGAAGAAATTAATTTTTCAAAAACATCTTTAGAAAGATATTCTTTCATTTTTTTCTTGTCGAAAACATTCGAGCCGTAGAAATCAGAAATTTTAGTAGATGGTGCTTTAATTTCAGGAATTTCTCTATTTTGAGCCTCCTTTAGCGCTATGGTTCTTAAGCTTTTCATTGATTTGTTTAAATTTTTATCCAAAAATATTAATTTTTGTGATTTTTAGTGAAGATTTTGTCTAAAATTTCATAAAAAATATTTTTTAGTGACAAAATTTTAATTTGTTTCGGTTATTTCTCCATTTTTCGCATCCTGATAATTTTTAAATTTTTCGTTGTGGATTTTTGTATTCTGGTGCATCATAGCTAAAAAACAAAAGCTATGTTCAATAATTCATCAAATTTGTACGACAGTAAGTGGCTTGCTCTCGTATTCGCCAACCGAAACCAAAATTATGGCGCTTATCAATTAAGAAAAGAATCATCAAGCAATACGATGAAGGCATTTTTTATCGCCGCTCCTTTATTTGTAGGCGTTTTTTTTGCCCCATCTGTTATTGCGGCGCTTAAAAGTCCGGATCAAATTGTGGATGATCCA
Source organism: Pedobacter sp. (assembly GCF_965249885.1). GTDB lineage: Bacteria > Bacteroidota > Bacteroidia > Sphingobacteriales > Sphingobacteriaceae > Pedobacter. The sequence continues at coordinate 3,537,732 of NZ_OZ252254.1, forward strand.
GTAAAAAAGGTTGTTGAAGTTGATTTGGTGCACGAAATAAAACCTAAGGAGGAACCGAAAAAAGAAGAAGCTGAGCCGCAAAAGCAGGAAACGCCGAAATCTATCCCGGTACAGGCAAAAGCAACTGGCTTTTCAGATAAAATAACGGTAGTGAAAGATGAGTTGGTGAGTACGCCACCGCCTACAAAAGCTGAGTTGGATAACGCAGTAATAGCGAGTGCTACAATGGAAGGAATAGGCGCCAAAGGCAATGCCCATTTAGAAGGGGATGGTGTAGTCGGCGGAGAAGGCATAAGTGTTGGTGGCAACGGAACTGGTGGGAATGATGTAAAAGATTTGTATAATGTAGATGTTTATCCTGAATTTCCGGGAGGTATGGAAGCGTGGTCTAAATATATTCAAAGAAATTTACGTTATCCAAGCATGGCACAAGAGGAAGGCGTTGGCGGTAAAGTGTTTTTAAGTTTTGTGGTAGAGAAAGATGGAACTATAAGCGATGTGAAGTTGGTAAAAGGCATAGGTTACGGATGTGATGAAGAGGCAATGCGTGTAATCAAAAAATCACCAAGGTGGAAGGCTGGTATGCAAAATAATTTACCAGTAAGGGTTAGATATAGTATGCCAATTAACTATACCATAAGTAATTAGTTTTAATTAAAGTTGTTTTTTAAAGCGATGAATTATTTCATCGCTTTTTTAGTTTCATGCAACTTGCAAATGTTTATATTTGGCACTGTTCAGCTAAGTGAAACATGCAAAATAATCACTGCCCTCTATGCAAGGAAAATCAGTCTGCGCTAGCATTCGTCAGTAATGGCTTTGAATTACGCATGTGCGAAGTTTGTGATTTAAACTTCATTCACCCATACTTACAGAAAGAGGAAGATCGAAATCCTTTGTCTCCAGGTAAACAGTTAGCGGGTGAACAGCTCTCCGTTAACAGCTATTTTAAATATATAGCTCCATATTTTATAGAGGCCAAATCTTATTTAGATATTGGATGCGGATGCGGGGGCTTGTTAAAAACAGTAGCAAATTTCAACCCGATTATAGGGAGATATGGTTGTGAAGGAGATAGTGAGCGGGCAAAATTTGCGGCAGATTATGCCAATTGTGAAATTTTTGACCATAGCATATTTAATGCAGACAACTCGAAAAGCTTCGATATCATCACATTAATCAATGTGTTTTCACATATTCCGAATTTAGATGACTTTTTTAAAAAATCGAGGATAATGTTGAACGAAAATGGTAAGATGATCATAAAAACAGGATTATTTAAAAAAGGATTTAAAAAAAATAACCTTTTTGATTGGCAAATACCGGAACACGTTCACTTTGTTGGCGACCGAACAATGGAATATATTGCAGAAAAGTACAGATTCAAATTGGTAGAACGTGTCGACATTCCATTGGCTGACGAGTTAATTTCCAAAAATTTTCTTTTATCTCCAGGGTTAAGCACTTTTAGAAACTTACTTAAAAAGATAGTTTACTTTACACCCGGTCTTTCCTTCTTGCTCAAAAAAATATATACCAAGTACACAAAAGGTAAGTTGTACTCCAGAATTGTTGTTTTAGAAAAAGGAGACTTTTAAATTGGGAGTGCTAGTAAACTTATCTAGAAAGGAATGGGTTGAAGCAATTGAACGGCTAAGACCTTTGCACTTGAATGAGCGAGAGTACGTCATAGATGCATTAATTGCCACTTTTAAGGTATCTGCTACTTATTTTATTTACAGCGATAAAGAAAAACCTGTTATTAGTTTTATCGCACTTGGCAATAAGAAGAAGATATTTAATCCCATACATTTTTTCTATTCTGCTTTTTGGGTTGATGAAAGTTTAAGTGATCCGAAGTATGCAGCATGTGTATCGCATTTTTTAAAGGAGCTAACAGCAAAGTTTAATAATGTTGAAATTAGATTGCCGCTCAGCATCAACGATGTTAGGCCGTTTCTATGGAATAATTTTACCGTTAAGAACTTTTACACCTACGTAAAGGATTTGCAGGAAGAGAGCTATCATCCCAGCACAGCTAAAAACATTAGAAAAACTGCTAACAAAGGTTATGAATGTAAACGAGAAAATCTTAACGAACATAATTTAGCATTAAATATGCAATTGCTAACGGTGTTACAGTTTTTTCCAAAGACGATAGTAGGCATTGAGGCATTTTTAAAAAGAGTATCATCCAAAGATGAATTTTCGTGCTATAGCTGCTACCTAAATGGGGAATTAATAGCATCTAATATTATGTTTTTAGATTTTCAAAATAAAATAGCTTATACTGTATTGCTTAACAAGTTGGCCGATGAAATTAAAGACGACGTTCATTCTTTATTGCATCATTTCTTTTTTAGAGATTTAAAGGAAAGAGGATTTGCTGAAGTAGATTTGTTAGGGGGCGATATGCAAAGTATTGCTGCCTTTAAAGCACGAATGAATGCAAGTCTTAAGCCACATTTTGTAGTCAGCTATTCTAAAAAAAAGAGCAGTATCAAAGGTTATTTCCAAAAAGTCAAATACATCGCCAAAAGGCTAATATCTAAATTTTAGGTATTTCAGAAAACTTACAGCAGTTAGTCGTTATTCAATATACCGATTGTACCACATCTGGAATTGTAGTAAAAGCCAGAGCTTTCTAGCATCTGATGCTAAGTTTGCGTTGTAAAATCGATTTTTGATTTTAAAAATCTCTACTATGTTGAAAAATTTGTGTTTATCTAGTTGTGCTGGTGATAGATACTCTTCAATATACGGCTTATAAATTGTTTTCATCCATTCAACAATAGGCATATTAAAGCCCTTTTTTGGCCGCTGCATCAGTTCTTTAGGAATATATTGATGGGTAATATTTTTAAGTAAGTATTTTAAATTGCCATTTTTTAAAATGAGGTTTTCATCTATGGCGTTTGTAAAATTCACTAGCTCTGTGCTTAATAACGCATCTCTATTATCAATACCATAATGCATAGTAATCCTATCAGATTTTAGCAATAAATCATTGGGTAAATAATTGTTTTGATCATACTTCAGTATATCATTCAAAGAGTTGAAATTGTTGGAGTGGGCAGTTGAAAAACTAATGTCTTTATTTAGTAGGGTAGAGAGTTCGGAATATGTAAAAAGCGAGCTTACAATGCCGTAAGTACTCAATAAATCTTCAGCTTTAAAAATTTCTTCAAACTTAGCTCGCCTTGCTTTCGAAAAAATAAGTATTGCCCTTTTCAGAAAAGCGGGTATCTTTTTTATTTTTTGATGAAGTAGCAGGGTTCTTGTATAGTTAGGATATCCGGCAAACAATTCGTCGCCGCCTTCTGCACCAAGTAGCACCTTAATATCTTCTTTAGCAATATGTTTAACAATTACTGCTAACGGAATTGCTCCACTATCGCCCATGGGTTCGTCAAAAATTTGCGGCAAACTTTCTAATGCCTGTACAGCATCCTGTTCGTCTATATAAAACTCTTGATGGTTAGTGTTCAAATATTGTGCAATGGCAAATGCGGCTGGGGCTTCATTTAGTTTTCTATCTTTAAAACCAAGTGTAAAAGTTCTAATTTTTTTTGCCTGATTTTTTTGCAGAATTGCAGCCACGGTAGCGCTGTCGTATCCTCCGCTCAACATGACACCTACATTTACGTCTGCAACGTTTCTTCTTAAAATGGATTCGGTAATGAGTTCGTTGAGTTTTAAGGTGATTTCTGCTTCATTAACCAAATGTGAGGTAGCTGTTGCGCTATTTTCAAACCTATTCTCTAAGTGATTGCCGCTATTTAAATCAATAATAAAGTAGTGCTGTTTCTTGAAATTCCAGATATTTTGAAATATGGTTTCATCGCCGATAAAATAGCCATGGCGTAAATATTTCTCTAAAGCGTTAGGATTGGTTTTTTTTTCGATTGGGTATTTCAGCATCGCCTTTAGCTCGGAAGCGAAAGCGAAAAAATTTTTATCCTTATAGAAATATAGCGGTTTTACACCCATGGTGTCCCTTGCCAAGAAAAGTTGGTGTTGTTTTCTGTCTAGTATGGCAAAGGCAAATGCTCCATCAATTTTGTCAAACAGTGCGCTTCCCCACTTTTTATAGCACTCTAGCAATACTTCAGTGTCAGAAAGTGTTTGAAAAGTAGTACCGTATTTGATGAGGGTTGCCCTAAGTTCGGGATAATTGTAGATTGTGCCATTAAAGGTGATGACGTAGTTTCCACAAAGCGAAGTGAATGGCTGTGCGCCACCTTTAGATACGTCAATAGTTGCCAGTCGCTCATTAGCTAGGCCAACGTTGTACCTTTCATGTGTTTCGTAAAGGTGTCCATTGCCATCGCCGCCCCTATGTTTAAGAGCTGCCGAAGCTTGGAGAAGATCATTTTCACTTATTGATTTTTGATAATCAATAAATCCTGTAATTCCGCACATTATCTCATTAAATAAATTTTCCCCGTGTTTTGTTTAAAATAACTGTCAGTGGCAGTTTTCCGATGTTTTATTTCAGATTTGTCGTTGTTTTCGACAGTCACTTTATAAAAGTAAACTCCATTAGCTAAACGGTCACCGTACATATCAGTGCCGTCCCAGGTAAAGTCGGAAATGTTGTTTCCAATTTTGATGTTTCCTAGTTCTTCTTTGAAAATTTCCCTAACAATTTTTCCGCTTATGGTCATAATTTGTACCTTAATTTTATCGGGAACTTTATCTCCGGTTAAGGTGAAAACAAACTTCATTTTAGTAGTGAACGGATTTGGATACGGGTAGAAATGCGTAATTGCTGATTCGTTGATAACTTCAAAATCTACGGTATAATTGTTTGCCGCATTGATATTTCCGCTTGCATCTTTAGCTTCCACCATTAGCGTGTAAATCCCATCTGCTAATTTAGATGGTTTGTAAGCTACGCTAGCTTTATTATTAGTGCCAGAGTTAGCTGGGGTAAAACTTAGTAAGCCGCCACTAAACGCAATTCTTCTATAATTTCCATTCTCTGATTTAAGGTAGATATTCATCACGGTGGTATCCTTTAGTAGAATAAAGGAATTTTCGTCGCTCAAATTAATCATGATATTTGGCTGTGGCGCCACAATTTCGCCGTTCATGATGTGTCTTCCGTCAAAAGCTACGTCTACAATAGGTTCTTTATTATCTTTTATAACGTTAAACCCTTGTTGAATGAAATTGTTGAAAGCATAGCTATCATTGTCGTTTATAGGTTTAAAATCTAATTTTAATGTGTTGTTGCCTACTAGACCAAGCGTCGGGATTTTAAAGCTAAAAATATTACTCCCGCCGGCGGCTAACTCCTCAACTTTGCCAACTTTAACATTGATAGTACTTCGATCAGGCTTCGTTAATGTGTAATAAACATGCACAGAATCCGATTTGTATTTCGAAAGATTTTGAAATCCAATTTCCCACTTTACGCTGTCGCCTTCTTGTATTTTATCCTTGTAAAAACTATATTTTAATTCAGGATTGATGCTGGCTTCGGGAACCTCATCGTAAATGAACTTCCACTTTAACATCTTAGGTGGGGTTCTGTCCGTTGCATCAACAAAATTTCCTTTCATTGCCATTTGAGGATACGTCTTTGCGTCATAGGTGCTAAGATCGATATTGGTTGACGATAAGCCTGTTTGTAATATTTGCATTGAACCGTCCGATTTGTAACCGATGAGGTCAAAATTCGCTTGATCATTGCCTTCTTTTGAGACATCGTAACTTACACTCTTCCATTTTGTTGCAGGACCTGCCTTATCGGTAGTGAAATTTCCCCTAGTTAATGGGTACGAATAAGTTTTATCAAATCTGATTACCTGCTGCCTTGGCGGAACATTGCTTCCTAAGTCCGCAGATTTTTCTATGGCTTGACCAGGAGACATGCCTTTTTCTCCCCAAAACATATATGGTTCGCCGGCTGGGATGTTGCCAATGTTAATTACACCCACCTTTAAAAATGCATCTTTCGCTGCTTGAGGCAATGCAGATAGGTTAATTCCGTAGCCATTATAACCAATAACGTGATAGCCAGTAGGAATTTTATTGATATAGGTGATTAGGCTGTCTACTTCAGAAGGATTGTTAATGTTAAAATAAAATTGTCCAGAGTAATAACTAGGCTGTCCTAATCCATCGTTATTTAAATAGTTAAACTGGGAAGGATATTTAAACGAGATCATGGTAGTAGGATTCAATGAGAGTATGGTGAACCCGGTAAATGAATCGCTGTTGAATCCTAATGCGCCACCAGGGTTTGCCCGGTAACGTCTCTCTTCTGTAAGCGGTCCTTCGTCTCCTCTTGTTTGAACCACCGTAAAGAAGGCAGTTTTTGCAAACTCTAGCATTTTAGTACTTGGATTGATTTCTAAACCGTTAAACGTTCCGCTTGGGTACTGTTGATAGTGAGATTGATTCCACCCATCTGGACTATCCTGAATGTAAGTAAAAGAGCTTTCTCGCCATGCGCCTCCTTTGTCGAAATCAACATTTAAGCGTACTCGCCAGTAATATACTTGTTGATCTCTGGTTAATAATGTAGGTTTCCATTTTGGCATAAAGCCCGCTGCAACATTTGTGGTTTTTAACCAAGCGCTGTTGAAGGTTTTTACGGTATCGATCTCAAAAATATAGCTAGCATCTTTAATTAATAGATCATTAGATTGAGCAACAAGTTCCACATCAAGTTTAGGCACTATAGCATACTTTTTCGGATAAATTGTATTTACTCCGTTTGCAACAAAGAAATAATCAAACGAAGCAGTATTATTTGTTTTTGATAGTTCATCAAATTGATTTTCCGGGTCTAATGTTACAGTGAATTTGTTGATTCCAGCAGAGCTAATGTCATTGTTCTGAATTTGAAAGTATAACGTATCCAGGTAAAAAACGGGTTTTGTATATGTTTGGGTAGCTAAATTAACAACTGTATTGTTAGGCATGGTACGCGTAACAGACACTTTCAAAGGTTGGTTTATTGCTTTGCCAATGTTCTTTACGATGATACCAATGGAAAAGGTTGTGCTAAGCGCCGTGGTGTTTGATGGTGATATGAATAAATCTTGACTCGTTATAGCAAAATCAGGCTTCGAAGGCGTATAAAACTTAACTGCTGGATCTCCTTGAAACGTATATTGCGTGGTATGCATCACGTTTATTAGGTCGTTAACGTTTTGATATTGTCCTTTTGCAATCCTAAGTGCTTCTGCAATGGAAACACCGAAATTGGTAGTGAATGCTTTTTGATAGAAAATAGAACTGAAATTTGACAGGTAACTGGCTACACCTTCACTAGAAGTTCCAATCCATCCGATAGCGCCTTTTTCTGGGTAGAAAATATGTTTTTCGCCTAAGGAAGGTGCGGAAATATAGGTATTCCCAGTAGTACAGCCGTTAACCAAATAAGTTAATAGCTGATCTCTATTATTGAGTTCTTCTGGAATTCCAAAATCAATCTCTGTAGCCTGGTGTGCGCCATGTCCAAGAAAAGACAGTAAAGCAGCTCCCTTATTAATCTCGCTAATTATTTGCTGTTTTTGGTTAGCGCTAACTGGAAGAGTTACATTTTTATTAAAGTTAACGGTATCAGCACCAAAAGGTTCGTCCTTTGCCTGATTATACATGTTAGTTTGATAGCCTGCCCAAGATAAATTTTCGGATAGGTTGTTACCACCGCTGATATGTATAAATTTCTTACGCCAAATTTCGTTGGGAAACTGCTCATAGCGTTTAAGCTTTTCCAGATAAATCTCTACCTCTTGATTAGTTTTTGCGCCAACCCTACCAGTAGCAATTGCTGGAGCTAAGCTTGTGTTGTTAATTCTGGCAGTCAGGAGGTCGTCAGATGGAGGTGAACCGTAGGTAGGCACAAGGTCATCGTTAACACCACCAGTTGCTCTAACCAAATTATTTTCCAATCCCTTTCCCAACAATAATAAGTACTGCGGTTTAGTAGCAGCAAATTGTAAAAGGTATTTAGCAAAGTTTCTGATGGCTAGGGGGTGATGTATGCCATAATAAAATTGATCGTAAAGTTGTTCTGTAGTAATTAGGTACGATTTGTAGTTGCCTTGGTTTCTGTAGCTAGCGTAGTTTTGTGCGCTACTTAATAGTTTCTTATTTGTGACGATGATAAAATTCTTATCAAAAGTACTAGGCGAAAAGTTGATCATCTCCACCTTTGTAAGTGCGGCCGCTAAGTTCGCACTGCCATCGTACAGATAAAGATTTCGATTTTCTGTATTGGCTGACAATACAAATTCTGCATTGCCTCCTACGATTTGTCCAAGTATTCGCTGATTGGAGGTAATGTCCCAAACGATCGGTTGCGTCTTATTATTATTGGTAAAATTTAAATATCTGTTTTGGTTATTTCCAGCTAATGAAAAACTAATATCCGAGCTGCCGGATAGATTTGGTAACCTTGGGTAAACAATTTTTGCGTAAGAAACTGCTTGATAGTCAGTAGATGCACCAATATCATTTATTGCTTCGTAAATTATTTGTGTATTTTGCCCAAGTTCATTTGGAGAAATAACGAAGGTGGTTTTAGCAACTGCGTATCCCCTAAACAGGGTATCTTTTTTAACAACGCTAGTTGCGCCGTTTCCAATGCTAATGCGTAGGTGGTGATTATTCCCTTGCGGATTTGTAGATTGTGCATCGGACCTTCCAGCCACGTAAGTTTCAAACTTAATGCTTGGTGCACCTGTCCCGTTATATAAGTTAGGTGTGGTAAGCGTTCTGGTTTGTTGTCCCCAAGTGTAAGCATCGCCCATAAAGCCTTCACCTTCTTGATAGTCAGATAAGCTCATGTGCGCAATAATGTATCTGCCTTGGTAAAAAGTCTCGGGGTAAACACCTATACTTTCATTTAAGATGTAATTCTCAGCGGTAAGGCCACTTTTAGAACTCTGAAAATTTTGTATCCTCTTGCCAGCTGTAGTTGTTGTATAGGTTAGGAAATAAGCTGCTGTATCAGTAAATAAGCTATAGTAATTGTGTGGTTGCGCACTTGCAGAAACATATAAGTCCTTATCTAACGTTCCATCATTTGGCTCACCATAAAACTCGATAAAATCGGTCGTGTTGAAACTGTTGTCGCTTTCACCCTCCACATAAATTGCCACTTCTTTTCCATTTTTGTACAACTGAAAATTTTTAGGATTAATAGTGTTTAAAGACGGTATCTGTTGATTCAGCGTAGTGTAATTTAAACGGTAAATTCCTTTTTGAGCAATTTTTATTTTATAGTATGACTGATTGGGGTTTATCCAATCATTTCCATAAGGCGTTTGACCAAAAACACCTAAAAAGCAACAAGTAATTACAACAGATAAGAATATGCGCAACATAAGTCCAAACATACAAATAATTCCAATTATATTCTTGTGTTACAATTCACTATAGCCACTATATTTTTTTACTTTTACCACCTTATGTCTATAGTTAAGAAGAAAACAGTTTTATTTCTTCCTGCGTGGTATCCAAATAGAACTCATTTATCTGTGGGGTCTTTTGTAAGAAATCATGCGGAAACCGTTAATTCAGCATTAAAGGTAGACGTGTTGGTAGTGTGTGGTGATGAATCGTTAAAGAAACTATTTGAAGTTCAGCATTCAGTCATTAATAATGTTAATACCTATTTTGTTTATTTTCGAAAAGCAAAATCTAAAAAGCCAGTCTTTCAATTTTTGAAGGCCATTTTATATGTTTGCGGACAGTTTTACGGATATCGTTTTTACCGTAGAACCAATCCACGACCAACATTTTTTCATGTGCATGTTTTAACAAGAGCGGCTATTTTACCTTTTTTGTTAAAGTATGTTCGCGGAACTAATTATTATATTACAGAGCATTGGTCAAGATATTTACCTCAAGACAATTCTTACCGTGGGTGGATTAGGAAGCTCCTTACTAAAATGATCGTTAAAAAATCTAGCGGTGTAAGTGCTGTTTCGGAAAATTTGAAAGTAAATATGATTAGGCATGGTTTGAAACATGCTAATTTTCAGGTAATTTCTAATGTAACCGAGTCCATTTTTTTTGAGTGTTGTCCAACCCAACATCCAGCTGGTTTTGAGTTTGTACATGTTTCCAACTTTGCGGCCTGTAAAAATGTTAAAGGTATTTTAGAAGCAGTTAACTTATTAAATAGGAAGGGCTTCGTGTTTTCGTTAAAAATTTTAGGGGATGGAATAGATTATGAATTAGCTAAAAAACATGCTGATTATCTTAAACTAAGCAACGTTACTTTCAAAGGGTTTGTGTATGGAAAAGATGTTGTTGAAGCAGTGTATAATGCAAAGGCATTGATTTTATTTAGCGATTATGAAAATCAGCCAGTGGTAATTACAGAAGCTTTAAGCTTGGGAGTTCCTGTTATTGCGACTACAGTGGGTGGAATTCCTGAAATGGTAAACGAAAGCAACGGAATTTTAATAGCGCCTAAAGATATAGCGGCATTGGCGGAAGCGATGATAAAGATCATTTCCAATAAGGTCAGTTTTGATAAGGATAGGATCAAAGTTGACGCATTCCAACATTTTCATCCATCAAAAGTGGTTCAACAATTCTTGAGCTTTTACCGAAACGGAGGCGCAGACCTTTAACAATTAAGCCCCGATTTCTCGAGGCTTAGTTCTTATTTTTGGTGTTTTTCAACCCATTTTCTTGCATTAACAAAAGCTTCCATCCAAGGAGAAACTTCATCTTTTCTTCCTGCCGGATAATTAGCCCAATGCCACTGGAATAATGAACGTTCAATGTGCGGCATCATCACTAAATGTCTGCCTGTTTCATCGCAAAGCATTGCCGTGTTAAAACCAGAACCATTCGGGTTGGCGGGATATTGTTCGTAACCATATTTAGCTACCACGTTGTAACTAGTTTCCTCGTAAGGGAATTGGAATTTGCCTTCGCCATGTGATACCCAAACACCTAGTGTGCTACCAGCTAAAGTGGATAACATCACCGAATTATTTTCTTGAATCTTTAACGAAGTAAAAATGCTTTCGTGCTTATGGCTGTCATTATGCAACATTTTGGGTTTCGCTTCGTGGTTTTTGTTGATTAAACCAAGCTCTACAAAAAGCTGACAACCATTACAAATACCTACAGATAAAGTATCTTCTCTGTTGAAGAAATTCTCTAATGCCACTCTAGCTTTTTCGTTATACAAAAATGCGCCAGCCCAACCTTTTGCTGATCCTAAAACATCAGAATTGGAGAAGCCGCCAACAGCCCCAATAAATTGGATGTCTTCTAAAGTTTCTCTGCCAGAAATTAAATCCGTCATGTGAACATCTTTCACATCAAAACCTGCTAAATACATCGCATTAGCTACTTCACGCTCAGAATTACTTCCTTTTTCACGTAAAATCGCAGCTTTTGGACGAGGTTTGCTTGTATCAATTACTGGTTTTTTACCATCGAATTGAGCAGGGAAGTTGAATTTTAAAGGCTGATTTTTATAGTTGTCGAAACGTTCTTTTGATTTTACTTTGCCGCTTTGTTTACGGTCTAGCAAGTAAGAAGTTTTAAACCAAACATCACGCAGATGATTGATGTCGAAAGCATAATTCGTTCCGTTATTAGTCACGTTTAAAGTAGCAGTATCACTTACCGAGCCAATTTTGTGGAAGGCGACACCTTTATCTTTTAAAATTGCTTCAATGCTTTCGTCAGCTTGGAAAACCAAAGCAATATTTTCAGCAAATAACACTTTCAAGGCATCAGCTTCGCCTAAGCTAGATAAATCAATATTTGCACCTAAATTTTGGTCTGCAAAACATAATTCTAAAAGCGTTGTAATTAAGCCACCGCTGCCAATATCGTGTCCAGCTTTAATTTTACCAGCTTTAATTAAATCTTGTACAGCATTAAAAGCAACGCTAAATTTTGCTGCATCTTTAACATCGGGCGTTTCGTTGCCAATTTTATTTAAAACTTGAGCAAACGAAGAACCGCCCAGTTTATAAGTATCGTTACTTAAGTTGATATAGTAGATGTTGCCACCATCTTTTTGTAAAACTGGCTCTACCACCTGCGTAATGTCGCTACAATTACCTGCAGCAGAAATAATCACCGTTCCTGGCGCAATTACATCACCATCTTTGTATTTCTGTTTCATCGAAAGCGAATCCTTACCCGTTGGGATATTGATGCCTAATTCGATGGCAAAGTTTGAACAAGCTTCAACAGCTTCGTATAAACGGGCATCTTCACCTTCGTTTTTACAGGCCCACATCCAGTTTGCAGAAAGTGAAACACTTTTCAATCCGTCTTTTAACGGAGCCCAAACAATATTTGACAAAGATTCTGCAATGGCAACTCTACTTCCAGCGCCAGCATCAATCAAAGCAGAAAGAGGAGCATGACCAACGGAAGTGGCAATCCCTTCTTTACCTTGGAAATCTAGCGCCATCACACCAACGTTGTTCAGCGGTAATTGCAACGGACCAGCGCATTGTTGTTTCGCTACTCTACCTCCAACACATCTATCAACTTTGTTCGTTAACCAATCTTTACAAGCTACCGCTTCTAGCTGAAGTACCTGCTCTAAATATTCGTCTATTTTATTTTGATCGTAAGCAACAGCTTCGTAATTACGGTTAACAGTTTTATCTTCCATAATCATTTTTGGCGAGCTGCCGAACATATCACTCAGTGCCAAATCCATTGGTTTGGCGCCAGTAGTTGCAGATTCGAAGGTAAAACGATGATCACCAGTTACTTTACCAACAGTATACATTGGTGAACGCTCACGATCAGCAATTTTCTGCAAAGTCTCTAAGTGTTTGTCGCCAATTACTAGGCCCATACGCTCTTGAGACTCGTTACCAATAATTTCTTTGGCAGAAAGGGTAGGATCGCCAACAGGCAATTTATCTAAGTTGATTTTTCCACCAGTGGCTTCTACCAGCTCAGAAAGACAGTTTAAGTGGCCACCCGCACCATGATCGTGTATAGATACAATTGGGTTATTATCGCTTTCCACCATAGCACGAACCGCATTAGCAGCACGTTTTTGCATTTCTGGATTAGAGCGTTGAATTGCGTTTAGCTCAATTCCCGAACCATGCTGTCCAGTATCTGCTGAAGAAACAGCAGCGCCACCCATACCAATCCTGTAGTTTTCGCCACCTAAAACCACAATATTATCGCCGGCTTTTGGCTCTTGCTTTTTGGCTTGTTCTAATTTACCATAGCCAATACCACCTGCAAGCATAATCACTTTATCAAAACCTAACTTACGGTCTTGTTCTTGGTGCTCGAAAGTCAACACAGAACCAGTAATTAAAGGCTGACCGAATTTGTTTCCAAAATCAGAAGCGCCGTTTGAGGCTTTAATTAAAATATCCATAGGTGTTTGGTACAACCATTGGCGTTCTTCCATTCCTTTTTCCCAAGGGCGATTTTCCTCCAAACGAGAAAGCGCAGTCATATAAACTGCCGTCCCTGCTAAAGGTAAAGAACCTTGTCCGCCAGCAAGGCGGTCTCTAATTTCACCACCCGAACCTGTTGCAGCACCGTTAAAAGGCTCAACTGTAGTTGGGAAGTTATGCGTTTCTGCTTTAAGGGAAATTACCGAGTCAAAATCTTTAGTTTCGTAAAACGATGGTTCATCTGGTTTTGAAGGTGCAAATTGCTGCACTTTAGGACCTTTTACGAAAGCGACATTATCTTTATAAGCAGAAACAATATCGTTAGGGTGTGTTTCTGATGTTTTCTTAATTAATTTGAAGAGTGAAGTTGGCTGTTCAACACCATCAATCACAAATTTGCCGTTGAAAATTTTGTGACGGCAGTGCTCAGAGTTTACTTGTGAAAATCCAAAAACCTCTGAATCAGTTAGTGGACGGCCTAATTTGTCAGCTAATCCTTCTAAATATGCAACTTCTTCTTCGCTAAGCGATAAACCTTCTTGCTTATTATAAGCAGCAATGTCGGTGATTTCTAAAATCGGCTCAGGTTTGATATTAATTGTGAAAATCTCCTGATTTAAACCATCGTACTTTTGAGAAAGCATGGGATCAAATGCAGTGAATCCGTCATCAACTTTTTTAAATTCCTCAATTCTAATGATGCCATCAAGCGTCATGTTTTGAGTAATTTCCACAGCGTTAGTGCTCCAAGGAGTAATCATCGCAGCTCGTGGACCAACAAAAAAACCGGTTAAAGAACTTTCGGGGCTCAATGTCGCTCCGCCGAAAAGCCATTCTAATTTTTCTGTATCAGTTGGGGATAAAGTTTGATTGGTTTGTAAAACAAAAACCTCGTCAGATTGGCCTAAAAAGAAATGAATCATGCTTATTTTTTGAAGACGCAAATTTAGGTTTTTTTAGCCGAAAAAGGTAACGGTTTTTGGCTTTATTTGCTGTGTTTTTGGGATGTTGAAAATTGGAAAGCTGTAATATTGGAAAGTTGGTCGATATTTGAGCGTTTTAATCGTACTTCGTCAATCTAAATTGTAAATTAAGGATGTTCAATCGCATTCATCATACCGCCATTATTTGTTCTAATTACGAGCTTTCGAAAGAATTTTACGTAAATAAGCTAGGGTTAAAAGTATTAGCGGAAGTTTTTAGGGAGGATAGAAAATCGTGGAAATTGGATTTGGCTGTGAATGATCTTTACCAAATTGAATTGTTCTCTTTTGAAAATCCACCGGAGAGACAATCTAGGCCCGAAGCTTGCGGCTTACGGCATTTGGCTTTTGAGGTTGATGACGTGCAAGCTGTAGCTAATATGTTAAATGAAAAGGGAATTGATACAGAGCCGATAAGAATCGATGAGTTTACAAATAAAGCATTTACATTTTTCGCAGATCCCGATGGATTGCCTTTAGAAATTTATGGACGTTAATTGGTTTATTAAGCGTGTGTTACAAAATATTCGTGTTCTTTGCATCGTGGTTAAATCAATATTATGAAAAACATCTTTCGTTTTAAGCATTTTGAAGTAGACCAGATTAACTGCGCCATGAAAATTAACACAGATGGAGTGTTGTTAGGCGCAATTGCAGCTCACGAAAATCCAGCCCGAATTTTAGATATTGGCACCGGTACAGGCGTAATTGCATTGATGTTAGCGCAACGCTTCCCAAAAGCGCAAGTGCATGCCGTTGAAATTGACGAACAAGCATCCGCCACTGCGGGAGGTAACTTTCGGAATTCAGTTTTTAATGAAAGGTTGACCAATGAAAATATACCAATAGAACAGTATCGCAATTCCGAAAGATTCGATTTGATCGTGACCAATCCTCCATTTTTCGTGAACGATTATAAAAATGCTGAGCCGAAAAAGGAAATAGCCAGACATGCTAGTCGGACTTTTTTTGATGATTTGCTGGCTAAGGTTAACGACTTGTTGAGCGAAGATGGTTGTTTTTGGTTTGTATTGCCAATAAAGCAATCGGAATATGTAGTTGCCAAAGGCGAAGAACTAGGCTTATTTCCACAGCAAATTGTTAAGCTTCGCTCTGATGATGTCAAGCCTGAATTTAGAAGGATTGTTTGTTTAGGAATGCAAAAATCAACTTTATTAGAAGAAGATTTTATAATTTACGAAAGCGAAAAGAAATATACTAAAGCTTATGAGGATTTGTTGAAAGATTTCTTTTTAGCTTATTAATTTTAACAGGTTCGTCATTTGCGAGGCACGAAGCAATCTTAAAGCTAAAGAGATTGCTTCTCCGAATTATCAGAGCAAGCAGTGCCCCGCAATGACTTGTGGTCAGTACAGTTTGTAGCGCTATCTTCGTTAATTAAACGGGATTGCAGCGGCATCTTCTTCGGTATTTGAATTAGATCCCTCGAAACTCGGGATGACAAGGTGTTTATTATGAGCATTTTCTCCGTCATTGCGAGGCACGAAGCAATCTCAAAGTATGTATAATAAAGCTCTGTTTCACACTTAGAAAGTTTTCAAAACATCTTAGGTGGGTTGAATTTGGTTGTTTTGAAAGCTATCTTCGTTAATTAAACGGGATTGCAGCGGCATCCTCTTCGGTATTTGAATTAGATCCCTCGAAACTAGGGATGACAAGTTGTTTATTATGAGCGTTTTCTCTTCAACTCGGGATCACAAGATGTTTAGGGAAGAGATATAGCGTAAAGCCCGACTGATATCGCCTAGCCGCATTGAAATTGCTTTTCAAAAAACAAACATCTAGGTTTGCAGTTGTTCCTAACACCTAACCCCTAAAATGAAAAAAATAGGTTTAATATCAGATACTCACGGTTACCTTGATGATGCGGTTTTCAAATACTTTGACGACAGAGACGAGATTTGGCATGCTGGTGATTTTGGACCAGATGTTATTGAGCCTTTGGCGGCTTTTAAGCCTCTGTTCGGTGTTTACGGCAATATTGATGATGCCGATGTAAGGGCGCAATTTCCGGAACATCTAAAGTTTAGGTGCGAGGAAGTGGATGTTTGGATTACACATATAGGTGGTTACCCCGGAAAATATGCGCCTCAAGTAAAAAAAGAAATTTACACTAAGTCGCCACAACTTTTTATTTCTGGACACTCGCACATTTTAAAGGTAATGTTTGATGAAAAAATACAATGTTTGCATATTAATCCCGGTGCAGCTGGAAAACACGGCTGGCATAAGAAAAGAACTTTGATTCGTTTTTGCATTTCCGATGAAAAAATCCATACCTTAGAGGCCATCGAATTAGGAGATAGATAACGTAAAAAGTACACTAAGTAAAATGATGTCGGGTATAAAAACATTAGGTCAGTTTATTATTGAAAAGCAGGCGGACTTTCCATATGCGAAAGGAGAGCTCTCTCGTTTATTAAGAGATATTGGTATTGCCGCAAAAATTGTGAACCGCGAAGTAAACAAAGCAGGTTTGGTTGATATTTTAGGCGATGCAGATACAATTAACATACAAGGGGAGGGTCAAAAAAAGCTGGATGTTTATGCTAACGATCAATTTATATCGGCTTTAACGAGTGGTGGTGAGTGCTGCATTGTAGCGTCCGAAGAGGAAGATGATTTTGTACGTATTGATTCTCCAGTTTCTAAAAATGCACGTTACATTGTTTGTATTGATCCTTTAGACGGATCTTCAAATATTGATATTAACGTTACCGTTGGTACAATTTTTTCTATTTACAGGAGGAAATCAACAGAAGGTCCGGCAACTATGGATGATGTTTTGCAAAAAGGAACTGAGCAGGTAGCTGCTGGTTATGTAATTTACGGTTCATCTACCATGTTGGTTTATAGTACGGGAAAAGGCGTTAATGGCTTTACTTTAGACCCTTCGATAGGAGAGTTTTGTTTATCACATCCAGATATGAAAATTCCTGAAGATGGCGTTATCTATTCTATTAACGAAGGTAACTACGTCCACTTTCCAGAGGGTGTGAAAAAATATATCAAATATGCGCAGGCCGAAGATAAAGCTACTAACAGACCTTATACCTCAAGGTATATTGGTGCAATGGCAGCTGACATTCACCGTAGCTTAATTAAAGGCGGTATTTATATGTATCCAACTACTGCTGCTTCTCCAAAAGGTAAACTAAGGCTACTTTACGAATGCAATCCAATGGCTTTTATTATTGAGCAAGCTGGTGGCATAGCATCAGACGGTTTAAACCGGATTTTAGATATTGAACCGACCGAATTGCACCAACGTGTGGCAATTTTCGTAGGATCTCCTAAAATGGTTAGAAAAGCAGAAGAGTTTATGGCTGAATTTTCTCCAGTGGAAAAAATTACCGAAAAATTAGTGGAAACGAAATCGGCCTAGCTATTGTTGCCGTTTGCGTTGGCATTATAAATTTTACAAACTTTGACGAAGCAATGTATTAACTTAGTACAAAAGATAAATTTTATGAAATCAACAATTAAATCTATTACTTTGGTTATGTTTATGCTTGTGGTATCGTTTAGTGCGATGGCGCAACAAGCTAAACCAAAAGCTAGTCCTGCGGAAAGCGCAAGTGGCAAAGTGAATGGTGCTAATATCACGATTAACTACGGAAGTCCATCGGTAAAAGGTCGTACCATTTGGGGCGGTTTGGAGGCTTATGATAAAGTTTGGAGAGCTGGCGCTAATGATGCTACCACATTTGAAACTGATAAAGACATTAAAGTGGAAGGAAAAGCCTTACCAGCAGGCAAATACAGTTTCTTTTTAATCCCTAGAGCTAATGGCACTTGGACAGCAATTTTCAATAAAGAGCCTAAGCAATGGGGTGCATTTAAATACGATGAAAGTAAAGATGCCTTGAGAGTTGATGTGAAAGTAAAAGCACTACCAGAAACACAAGAAAAATTAGTTTATAAAATTACCAACAAAGGTTTTTCAATGGATTGGGATAAAGTATCCGTTCCGGTGAATATTAAATAATAAGCTTTATTGCTTTTTGAAAAGGCTGACTTGGGAAACTTTGGTTTTTCGAGTCAGCCTTTTTTATGCGCTATTTGTTGACTAGCATTTCTTTTAAGGCCAAGCGTTGCCATTTTGCGTTTCTATTACGGGCGTATCTAGGTAATAGTTTTATTTCACTTCTAATCAACTGAAATTGCTCTTTTGCCTCTTGGTTTCTACCTCCAGCTTTCAAAAACAGGCCGTAATGATATCTTGCTTCCAAGGAGTGATGAATCCTGATTATTCGCTTAAATCCGTTTTCGGCATTTTCGGTTTCACCTGCGCCAGCTAAAGCCCTTACGTAAAGCAACTCATCTTCTACGGTTTTAAGGCTAGTTGAACTTTTGCTCTGAAGTTTGTTGAAATATTGGATGCTTTCCTGATATTGCCCGCTTAAAAAATACTGGCGTGCCAACTGCATTAAAATTGCTGGATCTTCGGCGTAGTAGCCATTTAAGCATTCTAAAGAAAGTTCAATGGCTTTGTCATATTGCTGTTGCGCAGCATAAGCGTTTGAAAGGCCTAACTTGTTAGTTACGCTGTCGGACATTTGCACTTTACGTTCCCATTCCTTGACTTCGTTATTTGGGAAAACCATTTTAGAAAGACCTTTCGTATTAGTGCCGCGTCTCAGATCTGGTAAAAGTTCCATAAAGAAGTAGGCGATGGCACCAATTAAAGGAAGAAAAATCAATAAATAAATCCACTGATTTCGTCCTGTTTTAAGTGCGTGAATTACGCCAATTGCTTGAAAAGCGATGACGATGTAATAATAGTCATTCCAGTAGGTAAACATAAAAGCTCATTTAGGTTGACCTAAAGTACTAATTAAGCGCTAAGAAAAAAATGAATTATCGCTTTTTCTTTCGGCTTCAAATACGGTATCTACTGCTAAATTAGCCTTGTCTTGAGAGGCGGCAACTGCTAACCTGTCGCAACGTTCGTTTTCAGGATGTTGATTGTGCCCTTTAATCCATTGAAATTTAACTTGGTGCAATTGGTGCTGCTGTAAATATTGCAACCACAGGTCTTTGTTTTTCTTATCCTTAAATCCCTTTTTGTACCAACCAAAAACCCAACCTTTTTCTACTGCATCTACTACATATTTACTGTCGGAATAAACAATTACTTGCTGACCGGGGGTTTTCAAAGCCTTTAATGCTACGATTACTGCGAGTAACTCCATCCTATTGTTGGTGGTAAGTCTAAAACCTCCGCTTAGCTCTTTGTAATGCTTGCCGGAGCGTAATATTACACCATATCCTCCTGGACCAGGATTGCCACTTGCTGCACCGTCTGTAAAGATTTCGATCATATTGATAGCAAAGCTAAGTTTTATGGTGGATTTTGCCGAACACTGTGGAAAGATAAAAAGGCAAAGCCCCGATAAAAATCGAGGCTTTGTGTATTATTTCACCACTTTTAACAACTCCGCAATGGCTACTTCCAATTGTTGATCTTTGCCTTTGTCTATCATTCCAGGCATATTTTTAACTTGGATGTCAGGTTTTGTTTCGTTATTCTCTAGCCATTCGCCTGCCTTGTTTTTAGCACTAATTGGAACTGATCCCCATCTGGTACCATCAGGTAGGGCTTCCCAGCCTGCAAAACTACAAGTTCCCGGTACTGGCATACCTACCGTTTTTCCGATTCCTAAATCCTTATAGCCACATGAAAAACAATGTCCGTCACTATAATTTGCTTCGTTAAACATCGCTAATGTAGGCTTAGTCCACCTAAAAGTAGGCTCAAAGCCAACAGAACGTTGTGCAGTGGCATAATCTAGGAATTTTTGTCCGGTAAAGAACATCGCTAAATCCGATACCAAATCACCCCCGCCATTGAAACGAGTATCTACGATTACCGCTTTTTTATCTGCGTATTTTCCCATCATTTCTTCGTAAACGCTACGATATGGACCATCACTCATACCCGGGATATGCACATAACCAAGTTGTCCTTTACTCAAGCTATCTACTTCTTCTTGGTTCTTTTTCACCCATCTTCTGTACAGTAGTTGATTTTCGGCGCCCAAGCTAATGGGCTTTACGGTCAGTTGCTGGCGCTCTTTTGTGCTAGGATCATAGATTTCTAGTAAAGTAAATTGGTCTGCTTTTCTGTTCAGATATTTAGCTTGATCCTGATTAGCCTCAATCAACTGTCCATCAATTTTTTCGATAATCATTCCAGGTTTTACGTTAAACTTTGATCTGTCCAATGGTCCACCGGAGATAATTTCGTCGATCAAAATTCCATCACCTTGATGCTTGTAACTTGCTATTACACCCAATGAGGCCGTTGCATCGGCATTTGGAATGCTGCCGCTGTACCTTGCGCCAGAATGTGATACGTTTAGCTCGCCCAGCAATTCCGACAGCATTTCAGCAAATTCGTAACTGTTGCCAATGTGTGGGATGTATTTAGCGTAAGCAGGTTTTAGTGCGTCCCAATCTGCACCGTGCATAGTTGGCGTATAGAACATCGCTTTGTTGCGAAGCCAAACGTGTTCAAACATGGCATTTCTCTCTGCTGCGCCGTCAAATTGCACTTCTCCTTCAATGTTAATTTGCTCACGTTTGTTATTATCAGTATTGATTTTTGAAATGCGGCCACCGCTTAACAGATACAGGTTTTTTTGCGCTTTGTCCCAAGATAAAGAACCGCCCATTCCATCCAACGGAATTTCCATTTTTGTTTCTTTAGTACGCAAATTGGTACTCCATAAGTTACTGCCTTTTTCAAAGCTAGCTAGATAATATAGTTTTTCGCCATCTTTAGAAAGTACAGCATCACTTAGTGACGAAGAATGAATGGTTAAACGAGCCTTTCTGCTATCTAAGCCATCCCATTCAAAAACTACAGTAGAGTCTGGTTTGGGAGCTGGTTTGGCTTTTGGATCTTTGGCTGCTGCTTTTGCGGCTTCATCTTTCGCTTTTTTCTCCAGCGCTTCCATGTCCTTTAGTAAAGCGAAATCATCTTTACTGAGGTTGTAGCGTTCCCACGCATCCTTAGTTAAAAATAAACTATATACGTCTCTTTGAGATGAACCGCTGTTGGCGTGAGCTTTCATACCGTCGCGGTTACTGAACCAAATTAACTGTTTACCGCCATTCACCCACTTAGCGCCACCATCGCCGTAGCCGCTTTTAGTTAGGTTTCTCATGGCTTGTTTTCCAGAAGCATCAAGTAAAACTACCTCGCCATTTGACATAGTAGGGCGATAGGTGGCTAACAACCATTTGCTATCAGGACTCCAAGTGAAATATTGGTCGCCATCTTGCATGTAAAACAGCTGATCTGGGCTAAGTAAAGTCACGGTGTTTTTATTGCCAATCTCCATCACTTTTAATGACCTTCTGTTTTCTATATATGCAATTTTTTTGCCATCTGGCGATAGGGTAGGCATATAATTGTCGTTGTCATTGCTCACCAGTGGTTTCTCTTGTAGCAATGTTGCGGCAAAAAAGTAAGGCTCTTCCTTACGTGCTTTTCTACTTTCGTAAATGCGCCATTTGCCATTGCGTTCGCTAGCATAAATTACTGATTTACCATCCGGAGCAAATTCTACAAAACGTTCTTGCTCGGGTGTATTGGTAATGCGTTTGGTCATTTTTCCATCTACTGACGTTACAAAAACTTCACCTCTGGCTATAAATGCAACTTCTTTGCCATCCGGCGATACCGACATTTCCCTAACACCTCCATTTACGCTAACGAAACCATCGTTGTTAGATTTTTCTTGGGTGTTGATTTTTACATTGAGTTTTTGTGGACTTGAACCAGGTTTTAAAGTGTAGAGTTCTCCATCATAACCGAAAGATAGTATGCCATTATTGGAAGCACTCAAAAACCTAACGGGGAAACCTTTAAACTTCGTGATTTGTTCGCTTTTAGCTTTTTCCTTTAACGGCATTTTATGGATGTTGAAAGTGCCGCTTTCTTCACTTAAATAATAAATGCTTTGTTCGTTATCTGCAAAAACTGGATTTCGGTTTTCGCCGTAAAAGTTGGTAAGCTGAACATGTTTATCTGTTTTCTTATCGTAAAGCCAAATGTTTCTGGCGATTGATGATTGATGATGTTTTCTCCACTCGTTTTCACCGCCTTTTTTATCGTGATAGATCATTTTCGAACCATCTTTACTGCTCTGAACCGCTTCTGCGGGGATGGTGAAGATTTGATTGATGTGACCACCAGCACTTGGAACGCTGTACAATTCTGGTTGCGAACCAGTGGGGAACTGACGGTGGTTAACGGCATCTTGTCTGGAAGCACCAAATATCACCGATCGGTTATCTGCTGAAAAACTGAATGGAAACTCATCGGTAGAGTGGAAGGTTAATCGTTTTGCCGAACCACCGTTGCTATCCATAACGAATACGTCGAAGTTCCCGTATCTATCGGAAGCAAACGCGATTTGTTTTCCATCTTTACTCCACTGAGGCATAAAATCGTGAGCTTCATGAAAGGTAAGCTGCTGGGCGGTACCACCGGTTGCTGGTACGCGGTACAAATCGCCTTTGTAGGTAAATGCAATGCTGGTTCCATCTGGTGATATGGATGGATAGCGCATCCACTGAGGTTTTTCTTGGGCAAAAAGTTGGGTGCTCAACAAAAAGCTTAGTGATAAGGTCAGGGATTTCTTCATAAAATGATTAGTTTATTTAGTGCTAAAATAATATATAGTTTGCTGCAACTAAGTAACAATAATGATGTTTGCGTACTGAAACCTAAAAAGGTGATTTTGGCATATTTTACACCGGAAATCCCGAAATATCAATTTTTCGCAAATACAATTTTGTATTACGAAACGAGATTGCATTGTAAGATGCTCGCCTAAATGGCTATTATGAAGTTGATATTAAAGTAAAAGTTTATTCTGGAAGGGATAGTCACCTACCGACTTGTATAAGTAGCCGCTATTGACAATTTTGGTGAGTTCATCAGCATGTTTTTGATGATGAAGATCAGTGCCGGCAAAGTCATACCATTTTTTACTGAGTATAAATTCGGCAAATAACCTAACATCCTTTCCATAGTAACCACTCACGGACAATAAATTTAGTTGAAACAAAACATCGCGGTCTTTCAATCGACTTAGTCTATCGTGGTTTTTATAGTACATAAGGTAGCGTTCTGGATGCGCTAAAATTACTTTATAACCTTTTATCTGTAAATCAAAAATAATCTGTTCTAGGTTTTTAACTTCCGAAGCATAAGGAATTTCTATCAGAAGGTAATTGTCCGAAATACATAATAGTTGGTTGTTAGGTAGGAAATTATCATCAACCAAGTATTCGGCAGCAGCTGAAATTCTGTGGTTTTCCACCGGTAGCGCAGCCGTACTTTTTAGTTTGCTCAAGGCATCGGCAATAGTGTCCGGTGTATTAGGATATAAATCAGGATAAACGTGAGGAGTACAAATAAAGCTTTCTAACCCCAAGTTCTTTAAAGAGTTAATGAGCTGTAATGATTGTTGCAGGTCTTTTGCACCATCATCTATTTCTGGTAATAAATGGTTGTGTATATCAACACCTAGCCAAGCGAGATTATCTATAATTTGCTTTTTTTTAAAGAAAGAAATCATTTTATATAAAGCTATGAATTAAACTTGATTAATCTCGCTTTGGCTATTATTACAACCCTAGGGTTTACAATCTGGCATCAACTAAGCTACGTTCAAGGCAGGCTTTGGTATCGAAAATTACGCATTGCTCGCTTGCAATTTGATTCAGATCAATGCTTAAGAAAGCCTTGTGTGCTACAGCAACAATAATGGCATCATAGGTTGCGCCGGCGTCTACTTTGCTGATAATGTTAATGCCATATTCTCTGGAAACTTCTTCTGGGTCGGCAATTGGATCGTAAACATCTACATTTAAACCAAATTTCTTCAATTCAAAATATATATCTACAATTCGAGTGTTGCGCACATCAGGGCAATCTTCTTTAAATGTGATGCCTAAAATGAGCGCTTTTGCGCCTTTTATTCTTTGGTCTTTGCCAATCATCAACTTCACAACTTTGTCCGCTACGAAGTTTCCCATATTATCATTCACTCGTCGGCCTGACAAAATAACCTGTGGATGATATCCTAACGCTTGCGCTTTATGTGCTAAATAATACGGATCCACACCTATACAGTGTCCTCCAACCAATCCGGGTTTATATTTAAGGAAGTTCCATTTAGTTCCGGCAGCGTCAATTACGTCATTGGTATCAATGCCCATGCGGTCAAATATCAATGCCAATTCGTTAACAAAAGAAATGTTAAGATCTCGTTGAGCATTTTCAATCGCTTTTGATGCTTCTGCTACTTTGATACTTGGAGCTTTGTGAGTTCCCGCAGTGATAATTGAGGCATAAAGTTCATCTACATATTGCGCTATTTCGGGTGTTGATCCCGAGGTAACTTTCTTGATTTTTGTTAACGTATTAACCTTGTCGCCAGGGTTGATTCTTTCAGGGGAATAGCCACAGAAAAAGTCCTGATTGAATGTTAAACCAGACATTTTTTCAAGCACAGGAACACAATCCTCTTCTGTACATCCTGGATAAACGGTTGATTCGTAAATAATTAAGTCGTCTTTTTTAAGTACGCTGCCAATCATTTTAGATGCACCTAGTAAGGGTGCCAACTCTGGCGCTTTAAACTCGTTGATAGGAGTGGGAACCGTTACAATAAATACATTGTAGGCAGTTAATTCGGTTTGATCAAATGAGAAGGAAAGGCCAGTATTGCCTCTTTTTTTAAGTTCAATTACTTCCGTAAGGGCAGATAGGTCGGCTTCTTTTGTACGATCTTTTCCAGTTTGAAGTTCTTTTACTCGGTCTTCATCAATATCAAAGCCTAAAACATCATATTTTTTTGCAAATTCAATGGCTAAGGGTAATCCAACATAGCCTAGGCCTATGATGGCAATTTTTGGAGTTTTGCTCGTCAGCATATATGTTTTAATAGTTCGTTTTATGATGCGCTTGTTAATTTGCCACTTTTAGCTGGTTAGCCATTAGATTTTTGCTTGTGCAAAATCTGGGTTATAAGCGTTCAACTTTTAAAATAGTATGGATTTCGTTTTATCTTTTGTTTGGTATAAAGCTGAAATCAAAATTACCATAGCAATTTAACCAAATTGAAAAGTGGCAACATTGGCATATTACTTTACAACGTGCTAATTTATGTATTTGCAATTTAGCTTTTAAAAGACCTTAGTTCTTATGTTTTATAATGTAAATGAAATGAGAGGTATGTTGAATGGTGCTTTTCATTTACAAATAATGTCATTGCATATCTTTAACTCTTAATGTGCCTAGCCAAAGCGATACTTTTGATGTATGCTCGATACGTTAAAGTTTCATTTGCCTTTGTCAGTTTTAATAAATATAGATGAAATTGCAGGCAAGGTCATTTTGCTTTTATGTTTATCACCTATAGTTTTGTTTTTTTTGCAATTTACGCAAGTAGTTGCACCTCTTAAAACCGCCTATAAGAGCAGCGTTAAATTTTTGTTTTTGCCTTGTACCCCGTTCGTACAGTTTTTTACACCAAAATACCTTGTGACAATATGCTTTAGTTGCATGTGTGAAATGTTTTTCCTGTGAAGTTGATTGTTTACATGTATTTATTCTATTCCCATTTTTTTTATGAACTGTATTAATAAACCCAAAGCTTTAGGCATCATTTTGTGCTTTGTTGGTTTTTTGATGATGTCTTCCTGCATTTCCAATAAGCGTATTATTTATTTGCAGAAGGCTAAAAGTGATGCGTCATTAAATGATGACACCCTGATTCAGTATAACATTCCAGTTTACAGGTTGCAGTATAATGATATTGTTGATGTCCAAATTAGAACTTCAATTCCAGAAATGAATGCGGTTTTTGGTCTTAAAAATCCAGATGAGCCTGCAATGATTGGCAATCAAAGTGGAATGATGCAGTCGGGGGGTGATGCCTATTACATGACGGGGTATACTCTAAATCAGCAAGGAGAAATTAAGTTGCCTTTTATAGGAAAGCTCGGCATTGGCGGCCTTACCTTGGAAGAAACTGAGAAGAAAATTACCGAACGCTTAGGTGTATATTTCAAAAAAGCTACCGACGAAAATCTCTATGTAAAAGTAAAATTGGGAGGAATTAGGTTCAGTACTTTTGGAGAGTTTAATAAGCCTGGCAGATATGTTATTTTGCAGGAGCGACTCACAATATTTGAAGCCATAGCCAACTCTGGCGATATGACCACCATAGCGAAAAGAAATAAGGTGTTGCTATTGAGGCAATATCCTGATGGCACGAGGATCCATGCACTTGATCTCAACAATAGAGATATCATCAAGTCTCCTTATTATTTTATACAACCTAACGACCAGCTTTATGCAGAGCCGATGAGAGTTAGGGAGCTAGGTGCCGGAACTAACACCGGACAAACCATTCAAATCTTAGTAACCATATTGAGTGCAGCCGCCGTAATTGTCGGTTTAACAAAATAAAATGAAGCCAGAAAATATACATACGATATCCAAGCCCAAAGAGCGAGTAGACGAGAATAGTGATATCAAAAAGCTGTTTGCCGATGTAATTAAAATTTGGCCTTATATACTGGTTTTTGTTTTTGTAAACCTTTGTATTGCCTATATTTTATTAAAAACTACCAATCCCACTTATCAGGTTAAGGCTACTTTAGAAATTAAGCAAGACAAGAATGCAGAATCGGTTGATTTGTTCCAAACGATAGGAATTAAAATGCCGAATAGCATAGATAACGAGATTGCCATCTTGAATTCGTTTACTTTAGCACTAACGGCTGTAAAGCAGCTTGATTTTAATGTTGAGTATTTTCAGGAAAATTTTTGGAGACATTATGAAATTTATCACTCTGCACCGTATGCGGTAGAGGTAGACTGGACTCATCGACAGTTGCTGGGTGACGAAATCCAGTTGACTTTCAAAGATGCGACTAATTTCACTTTAGATATCAACGATAAATCAATGGCGTTATACGTGCCATTAACCCCCGATAAAAAGGGTGTTTTAGATTTGAAAAAACTGGAGTTCAAGGGCGATTATCGCTTAAACGAATGGATTACCGGTACAAACTATAAATTCAGGATTGTTAGGTTAAGTGGTACTGCTGAAAAATTTAAGGATTTTTCATTTAGACTCCGTTCCGATTTTGATTTGGCTGAGGCCTACAGTAAAAGGATGAAAGTAGAATTACTCAAGAAAGAGTCGTCGATCCTATCCTTAGGTTTAGAAAGTCAGATGGTAGAAAAGGATAAAGCCTACATCAATAAATTAATACAGGTTTATCAAGAAAGGGAGCTAAAGGTAAAAAACCAAACTTCTATCAATACGGCGGCTTTTATCAAAGAGCAACTTAAAAGCATTATTGATTCGATGGTGTTCTTTGAAGATAAATTACAATCGTATCGAACTAGAAACGAGAGCTTTAATTTGAAAGAGCAAGGAAGTGCTGTTTACACACGTCTTGGGTCATTGCAGGATAACAGTGCTGCGGTTAGCTTAAAAATTAAGTACTACCAAAGTACGCTAGCTTACTTAGAGCAAGATAAAGTGAGTCAGCTCGTTGTGCCGTCTTCTATCGGAATTGAAGAAACGGTATTGGAAAGTTTGATTCCTGAGTTACTGGAGAACCAAAGCAAGCGAGAAAGGCTAAGACAGGTGTTGTCGCCAGAAAATCAAGCCCTGAAAGATCTCGAATTTAAGTACAATAGTTTGCTGTCGGCCGTACGAGAGAACCTAAGACGCTCTTTAAGTGCCGCAAATTTATCGTTAAAGGATATCAACAACCGAATGGCCGCATTGGGCGGTGAATTGGATCAGCTACCTCAGGTTGAACGTAATTTGTTGAGTATCCAACGACAGTTTAACATCAGCGAAAATATTTACACCTACTTATTGCAAAAGCGCTCGGAAGCTGAAATTACCAGCGCAAGTAACGTACCCTCAAGTCAGATTTTGGATTTGTCCAGACAAGTAGGCGGGGTGCTGTCGCCGATATCAAGTAGAAATT
The DNA here is from genome assembly GCF_965249885.1 of Pedobacter sp. Taxonomy (GTDB): domain Bacteria; phylum Bacteroidota; class Bacteroidia; order Sphingobacteriales; family Sphingobacteriaceae; genus Pedobacter. The sequence continues at coordinate 3,566,155 of NZ_OZ252254.1, forward strand.
ACATCATTGCATTTTGCTTAGGGATTTTAATTCCGGTGTTGATCGTCTTCGTAAGAAATTCTTTCGACAACAAAATCTGTGATGTTAAATTATTAGAAAAACGAGTGTTTGCGCCCCTTGTTGGAGTGATTTTTAGGAATTTCGGACGCGAAGGCAGTGCTGTTGTACTCAATTCACCCCGATCTTTTATCAGTGAAAATTTCAGAAGCATTAGGGCCAGTACACAATTTTTACACGAGCAGCAAGATAGCTTAGTTATTTCATTTACGAGCGGTAAGGCTGGCGAAGGCAAAACCTTTTGTTCTATCAATACTGCATCAATTTACGCTTTAAGTGGAAAGAAAACAGTTTTAGTTGGCATGGACTTGCGTATGCCTAAGATTGCCGAGAATTTTAATCTCGTTAACGATGTTGGAGTTAGCAATTATTTAATTGGAAATGGTGTAATAGATGATCTTGTAAAGCCATCTGGCTACGCGAACTTAGATATTTTACTGTCGGGCCCGCTACCTCCAAACCCGGCCGAATTGATTGTTCGTCCAACGTTTGTAGAAATGATCAAAGAACTTCGCGAACGCTACGATGTGGTGATTTTAGATTGTCCACCTGCTGGTTTTGTTTCTGAAACAATCGACATCTTCAAAATAGCGGACATCAACTTCTATATTTTCAGGCACCTGAACTCGGAATGGAGTTCAATAGATTATTTGAATAGTTTGATAGAGAAGGGGCTGATGAAAAAAGCTTATGTGATTTATAACGACATGGAAGTTGTGTTTAACAAACAATATGGTTACGGATATCATGCCGCTGTTGAGAAACAACCTATGTCTAAAAAAATGTCAAACTGGTTTTCCAAAGACTAAAGCATGATCAGCAATCTGAACAAACGAGTTTATTACTTTAATTTTTTTAGGAAATACCTAAAAGAAAGAGTGTTTGTTGTAGTGTTGCTTAACATTGTAGTGGGTATGTTGGATGGTTTGGGCTTAACAATGTTTTTACCTCTGCTTTATATCGCCGCTGGTGAAAAATTTAGTTCAGATGCCAGCAATGCCAATTTGGGTCAAATAAACACTTATTTAGAATATTTTGGCGTTCAATTGAATTTAACCAATGTACTGTTATTGCTAATTACGTTTTTTGCGCTAAAAGGCATTGTTTATTATTTTAAGGGAGCTTACCAGGTTGCTACTCAGCAATATTTTATCAAAAGGGTAAGGTTGGACAGCATCAATTCTTTAAATGAAACTAAATACGAATATTTTGCTGAATGTGATCAGGGTAAAATCCATAACATTATTACCACTGAGATCGAACGCGTAGCGAAAGCCTGTCAATCTTATTTTTTGGCTTTCCAACAATTGATATTAGTGCTGGTTTACGTAGGTTTTGCATTTTTTCTCAATTGGAAATTTGCATTAATGGTTTGCGCTGGCGGCCTAATAGTTGATTTCGTGTACGGAAAAATATACCGTAAAACTAAGGCTGTTTCTAGGCAATTAACTGATGGTAGTGGAAAATTTCAAGGTTTAATCGCTGATTATTTTTCATCTTACAGCTATTTAAAAGCTACTGGTTCGGCAGCCAAGTACCGATCTAAATTAGAAGCGCAAATCACTGAAATTGAGGACAAAAATAAACGCATAGGAACGATGTCCGTTTTTTTGAGTGCTTCTAGGGAACCTATGAGCATTTTAGTGTTATGCGGCGTAATTGCGTTACAAGCTTTTGTTTTAAAGGAACCATTAACTACCGTACTGGTAAGTCTGTTGTTTTTCTACAGGGCATTATCGTGTTTAATGCAATATCAAACCGCTTGGAACTCCTTTTTGGGTGTAGCGGGATCATTAGAAAGCACCGAGAAGTTGATTGACACGCTAGAAGCTCAAAAGCAATATACTGATGGAATTCGATTCAGTAATCTACGTCAAAGTTTAATGCTTGAAAATGTATCTTATCAATACGGAAGTCAGAAAGTACTGCAAGATATTACCTTCACCATAGAAAAAAATGAAACCGTAGCTATTGTTGGTCCAAGTGGAAGTGGAAAGTCAACCCTGATAAATCTAATCACCGGTTTGCTTACGCCGAGCAAAGGTAGGATCATGGCCGATGCAATGGATTTAAAAGAGTGGAATTTAGTGACCTTTCAAAGTCGCTTCGGGTATATCACTCAAAATCCGGTAATATTTAACGATACCATTTTTAATAACATCACCTTGTGGGCCGAAAAAAATGATCTTAATAGCAGTATTTTCGAAAAGGTATGTAAAGATGCTGCTATTTGGGACTACGTAAAAAATAGAGCGCTTCAGGAAAATGAAATTTTAGGTGCCGATGGCATTAATTTAAGTGGCGGTCAGAAGCAACGTATAGCCTTGGCCAGAGAACTATTTAAAAGCACAGATTTCCTTATCATGGACGAAGCTACCTCAGCTTTGGACTCGTTCACGGAAAAAGAGATACAGCAAACCATAGAAAAATTGAAGGGTACCACCACAATCATTTGGATTGCTCACCGACTTTCGACAGTAAAAAATGCAGATAAAATCATTTATATAAATAACGGCGTAATAGTACAAATTGGAAGTTTTCAGACTTTGTGCAACGATAATCCAGAATTTAAGAAAATGGTTGATTTGCAAACAATAAGTTAAACAAACACTATTAATGGTTAAGATAATTGAATTCCCAAAGGTGATGGATCCCAGGGGTAATTTGACCTTTTTACAGCATCCAAACTCTATTCCTTTTGATATCCAACGGGTATTTTGGACCTATGACGTACCTGGCGGGGAAACTAGGGGAGGGCATGCTTATAAGCAGCAAGAAGAGGTTATTATTGCATTAAGCGGCAGTTTCGATGTGGTAATTAGCCATCCCGATGGTTCTACAAGCAAATACCACATGAACAGATCATATTATGGTTTGTATTTGCCGCCTTTTACCTGGAGGCATATGGAAAATTTCTCTACCAATTCCTTAAGTCTACATCTATCTAGCATGAAGTTTAATGCCGAAGATTATATCAGAAACCAAGATCTTATCAAAGCTACCATATGATTGCTAAAACAGTTTTCGATTGCACGCTCATCTATCTCAACCAAATTGGTGATAGAAATGGACATATTACTGCAGTAAATAATGATGAAGCTATCCCTTTTGCTGTAAACCGAGTGTTTTATTTGTATGATATTCCAGGGGGCGAATCAAGAGGTGCCCATGCACATAAAGAGTGTCACCAATTTTTAGTGGCAGCAAGTGGTGCTTATGAAATTTTACTGAACGACGGCAAAACGCAGCGGCAAGTAATGCTGAATAGACCAAACGTAGGACTTCACATTCCTCCGGGTATTTGGGCCTCTGAAATAAACTTTTCTAGCGGTTCAATCTGTTTGGTGATGGCCTCACATACTTATGCCGAAAACGACTACATCAGGGACTATGATGATTACTTAAAGTTCAGGGGATTATGATGATACATGCTTTAGCTGATGTGAAGAGTCAACAAATCGGAAAGGATACCCGAGTTTGGCAATATGCTATAATCATGGAAGATGTGGTAATTGGCGAAAATTGCAATATCAACTGCCACACATTTATCGAAAATGGGGTGCGAATTGGAAGCAACGTTACCGTTAAATCTGGGGTTTATTTATGGACAGGGTTGAGCATCGCTGATAACGTGTTTATCGGTCCCAATGTAACCTTTACAAATGATAAATACCCTCGATCAAAGCAATATCCTGACGAATTTCAACATACGGCCATACATCAAGGCGCATCAATTGGTGCTGGTGCTATCATTTTGGGTGGTAGCAACATCGGTAAATATGCACTTGTTGCTGCAGGTTCACTAGTTACTAAACCAGTACCTGCACACGCTATGGTAATGGGCAATCCGGCTAAAATTGTTGGCTGGGTGGATACGGATGGAAGTAAAATGACACCATTAGATGAACATACCTTTTTGGATAAGGCGAACAATAAGTGGATACTAACAAACAACGAATTAAACAAACAATGATTATACCTTTCTTGAATTTTAAAGCACAGCATGATTTGTTACGAGGCGAAATGTTAACTGCCTTTCAACAAGTTTACGATAGCAATTGGTATATAATGGGAGCGTATTTAACTCAGTTTGAAAATGAGTACGCAAAATTTAGTCAGGTTGATTATGCCATAGGTGTTAGCAATGGATTGGATGCACTTTATTTAGCTTTAAAAGCATTAAATGTAGGAGAGGGTGATGAGGTTATTGTGCCATCAAACACCTATATCGCTACCGTTTTGGCAGTTTCATATACTGGTGCAACCCCAGTTTTCGCAGAGCCTGATGTAAACACATATAACATCAGTCCATCAACTATAAGGAAGGCCATTACCAACAAAACAAAAGCGATTATGCCAGTGCATTTGTATGGGCAGGCATGTGAAATGGATGAAATCATGGCAATAGCTAATGAACATCAGTTGTTTGTAGTAGAAGATAATGCGCAAAGTCACGGTGCTACATTTAATGGTAAGATCACTGGAAGCTTTGGACACATCAATGGAGTGAGTTTTTATCCCGGTAAAAATTTAGGTGCACTAGGTGATGCAGGTGCTGTAACCACCAATAGTGCTGAATTGGCTGAAAGAATTAAATGCTTACGTAACTACGGTTCAAAAGTTAAATATGTGAATGAGGAAATTGGGCACAATATGAGGCTAGATGAACTGCAGGCTTCGTTTCTTTCGGTAAAATTGAAGCATTTGATGAATTTCACCAAAGACCGTGTACAAATTGCACAATGGTATAACAGCGTTTTGCAAGGTGTTGGAGATTTGATATTGCCCAAAGTGCATTCAGGTGCAAGTCATGTTTATCACTTATACGTAATTCGTACCAAATATAGAGATGCCTTACAGAAACATCTCAATGAAAATGGTATCGGCACGTTAATCCACTATCCAATTCCTCCATATTTGCAACAAGCTTATGCCCATTTAGGCTATGTCAAAGGCGATTTTCCTATTGCTGAAGAATTAGCTGATACAAGTTTAAGTATTCCAATGTGGCCAGGAATGACATCTGACGAAGTAAACGCTGTAGGCATGGCAATCAGAAGTTTCTTTAATGAAAAGTGAGGGATATAAAGGTATTTTTAAAACAACCGCTTTGTTTGGCGGCGTACAGGTAATCAATATTCTGATTACTGTTGTACGCTCAAAATTCATTGCTGTTTTTTTAGGACCGGTGGGTATTGGCATTAACTCGCTACTTACCTCTTCAACAGGTATTGTTGCCAGTTTAACTAATTTTGGCTTATCCACTAGTGCTGTAAAAAACATAGCTGAAGCCAATGCAACTGGCGACGAAGAGCGAATTGGTAAGGTGGTTGCCGTATTCAGAAGTTGGGTATGGATCACGGGTTTTCTGGGTTTCGCCGTAGCATTATTAACCGCTCCCTTACTTAGCGAACTTAGTTTTGGAAATAATAATTACACTGCTGCTTTCGCAATCATATCAATTACGCTGTTGCTTTCTCAAATCAGCGCTGGCCAAGGGGTAATATTACGGGGCATGCGCAAGGTAAAATACATGGCGCAGTCAAGCCTTTTGGGCTCGCTTATAGGGCTGTTTACCTCAGTTCCGCTGTATTATTTTTTTAAGAATGATGGAATTGTGCCGGCTATACTTGTAAGTGCGGTAACAGCATTATTGTTAACCACTTACTATGCCCGTAAGGTGAAAGTTAAGAAAGTGGAAGTGCCTCGCAACGTATTGTTCGAAGAGGGAAAAGATATGCTGCGTATGGGGTTCATGTTAAGCTTAAGCGGTTTAATTACAATGGGTGCAACTTATGTGCTCCGGATATTCATTAGTCGTTTGGGCTCGGTAGCCGACGTAGGATTGTATAATGCAGGTTTTACCATGATTAATACTTATGTAGGTTTAGTATTTACGGCCCTTTCTGCTGATTACTATCCACGACTTGCTGGAGTAGCCCACAACGCTAGTCAAGCTTCAAAAGAAATTAATCAGCAGGCAGAGATAGGTTTATTAATCATGGCACCTATTTTATGTTTTTTCTTGGTGTTTGTTAATGCCTTGGTCATTGTACTTTATTCAAACAAGTTTTTGGCCGTAAATGATATGGTGCATTGGTTGGCCTTGGGCATGTTTCTAAAAGCAAGTTCGTGGGCAGTTGCCTTTCTAATTTTAGCCAAAGGTGATTCTAAAGTATTCTTTTGGAACGAACTGATCACCAATGTTTACATGCTGGTTTTTAACTTTGTAGGATACTATTTCTGGGGTTTAACCGGTTTAGGTATTTCGTTTTTTATATCTTATTTGGTATACCTCGTGCAAGTTTTGCTATTAGCTAAAACGAAGTACAACTTTTCATTCGATAAAGATTTTTTAAAGATTTTCGCAGTTCAAAGTACACTTGGCCTGTGCTGCTTTTTAACGTCAGTTTGGTTAAGCGGTTTATTCTTGTACTTGGTAGGTGGCTTGTTATTTACGCTATCAGTGCTTTATACACTTCATGAAATCAATAAGAGAATAGGAATAAAAGCCATGTTGCAGAAGTTTCAGAAGAAGAAAAACACTGCTGCTGAGCTTGAAAAAAACGGAGGTGAAAATGAATAAACTGCCTCTTTTTTCCGTTATTGTAATCACCTACAATTCTGCAAAATATATTTTAGATACGCTGGAAAGTATTAAACAGCAGCATTACCAACATTTGGAACTGATCATTAGCGACGATCGGTCAACGGATAATACCGTTGAAATTTGTAAAAACTGGTTAGCAGAAAACAGCAATAGGTTTGTCAATAGCTCCATATTGGTTCCAAAGCAAAATCAGGGCATACCTGCTAACTGCAACCAAGGTTTAAAAGTAGCGCAGGGCGATTGGATTAAAGTGATTGCTGGTGATGATGCATTTTTTGATGATGCATTTGAAAACGCAGCTCAGTTTGTGGTAAAAAACCCTAATGTAAAAGCCTTTTGCTCATCTGTGGTTTATTACCAAGATAATTTTGCTCCTGATAACGAGGTGTCGCGTAGGAACGATCAATCGTTATCTTTCTACGAGGCAAATGCTAAACGACAACATTTTTTGTTGATAAGGAACAATTATATTCACGCAGCATCGGTTTTTTTACAGCGTGAATTGATCCTCGAATTAGGCGGCTTCATGGAAGAGTATAAAATGCTCGAAGATCATCCGATGTGGTTGAAAATTACTGAAAATGGCGAGAAGTTTTACTATTTGCCTGCATATACGGTAAAGTACAGACTACATTCGGCTTCCATTTTCTCACATAAAAATGCGGAGTCAATTTTCAATAACTTCTATCTGAAAAAAAGATCGTTTGAGCTGGAAATGATTTATCCGCACCTTCGTTGGTACGAGAAGTTATCCTACCAACATAATTTTATGGTTAAGCGGTTTTTTGATGGTGCCAAGCTAAATCAACAGAAAACTATCAACCAGTTTTTGTATCAGTTTTTGATGGCGCTTTCGCCTGTAGCTCTCATTCATTTATTAAAGAAAAGTAACAAACGTTAAGCAGATGAGCTCCCGGATTAACATATTGGTTTCAACAATTAATAAAGGCATATGCCATTTAGATCAGCTCTTTTTGAAGCAGCGAGAAGATGTGTCATACATCGTTTCGCACCAATATACCGACGAGCAATATCTTACAACGCCAGATTTCCTGATGCGTAAAGATGTACTGGTAAGTCACATTCCTGGAAGCGGCGTTACCAAATCTAGAAATAATGCAATTAAGCTTGCCACTGCTGAAATAAGTGTAATCGCAGACGATGACGTTAGGTATAAAGATGAATGGATTGACATGCTAAAAAACACATTCAATGCTGATCCAGAGCTAGACATGGCTATCTTTAAAATAAAGACTTTAGATGGTGAACCTGATTATAGAGCGTATCCTTCAGCACCTGCTGAATTTAAAGAATTGTCTTCGGTATGCTCTATCGAAATCGCATTTAGAACCGCAAGACTTAAGGAATTGAATTTAAACTTTGATGAGCGTTTCGGCGTGGGTAGCAAACTACTCATAGGCTCAGAAGAGAGGATTTTTATGCATGATTGCGTAAAAGCGGGCTTAAAAATTAAATACTTTCCCGAATATCTTGTTCAGCATCCTTATTTAAGCACCGTGAAAGCTATCCCAAAATATGACAGTAGGCTTAATCGCATTACTGGAGCAATAGATGCCCGGATAAACGGATGGGTGGCGCTGCCGAAATCTATTTTTGGAACCTTTAAAAATGCTGCCGACATCATAGCTCACAAAAAAAATCCGTTGAACTATTTCTTTCATCGGTTTTACGCTGCCCTTTATATCTTAATTACGAAATAGAAAGTTAAAGAATGAAAATTACACTTATTGCCGGTGCAAGGCCAAACTTCATGAAAATTGCCCCTATTATCCATGCCATTAAAAAGGCGGCAGATAACGGAGCAGAAATCACTTTTAGGTTGGTTCATACCGGTCAGCATTACGATGAGAAGATGAGTAATACTTTTTTTCAGGAATTAGAGATACCTGAACCAGATGCACATCTTGGCGGCGGTGGTGGCACTCAGGCAGAACAAACAGCAGCCATTATGGTCGCTTTCGAGAAAGAACTCATGGCAAATCCTACTGATTTAGTTTTGGTAGTAGGTGATGTAACTTCAACCATGGCTTGCGCTATAGTAGCTAAAAAGTTAAATACTAAAGTGGCCCACGTTGAAGCTGGTATTCGCTCATTTGATTTAACCATGCCCGAAGAAATTAACCGCATGGTAACTGATAGCATTACCGATTACTTCTTCACTACTTCTGTTTGGGCGGGAAACAATTTGAAAAATACAGGCGTTGCCGATGATAAAATTTTCTTCGTTGGTAATGTAATGATTGATACATTGAGAAAAAACGAAGATCGGTTCACTAAACCTCAGCTTTGGGATACGCTCAATTTAAGTCAGGGCAACTACTTCGTGATGACCTTGCATCGTCCTGGTAATGTAGATGAGCAAGCAAAATTTAAAGCTTTGTTAGAGGCGATCATTGCCGGATCAAATGGTAAACCATTAATTTTCCCGGTTCATCCACGTACAAAAAATATCATTCAAGATAGCGGCATTAACCTTGATGGCATTTCAAATTTACATTTAACCAGTCCGATGGGTTATTTAGAGTTTAACTACTTGGTAAAGCATGCCATGGCGGTAATAACGGATTCGGGAGGTATTACCGAAGAAACTACGGTGATGGGTGTACCTTGTATGACTTTAAGAGACAATACAGAGCGTCCAGAAACCTGTGACGTTGGAACCAACGAATTGGTTGGTACTGATCCGTCGAAAGTGGGGCCGGCAATGGAAAAGTTGTTTGCGGGAAATTGGAAGCCAGGCGCCATTCCCGAAAAATGGGATGGTAAAGCTGCAGAGAGGATAGTTGAACAGTTATTGGAATTGTAATGGAGCTAAAAAAGATACTTATTGTTAGCCGCACATTTTATCCCGAAAATAAACCGAGGGCTTTTAGAACTACTGAATTAGCTAAAGAATTTGCTAAAAATGGGCATCAGGTTACGGTAATTACCCCACGTGATGGACAAGTACATGATGAATTTGAAAAAACACATGGCATTACCATTAAAGATTTAGGTAAACCTACTTGGCATCAAATTAAGGTTACTGGCGGCGGTTTAAAGCGATTATTGAAAAGGGTGCAGGCAAGGTTGTTTAACCTACTATTCATGTATCCAGATATACAAACCATGTTTTTGGTTAAAAATGCCTTAAAGAAAGAAAAATCTACATACGATTTGCTGATTTCTATTGCCGCTCCGCATCCGGTACATTGGGGCACGGCGTGGGCAAATAAAAAGCGTAATCCCATTGCTAAAAAGTGGATAGCAGATTGTGGAGATCCATTTATGGGTGGTGAGAATGACACTTTTAAAAGACTTTTTTATTTTCAGTATTTCGAAAAATGGTTTTGCCGGAAAGCGGACTTTATTACCGTTCCGATAGAAGAATCAATTTCAGCTTACTATCCGCCTTATAGAGAAAAAATTAAAGTTGTTCCTCAAGGTTTTAGGTTTGAAGATGTGGAATTGAAGAAGGATTTACAGCCTAACAAAGTTCCTACCTTCGCTTATGCTGGCACTTTAATTCCAAAAATTCGAGATCCAAAGGAGTTTTTTGAATTCATATCTACCCTCGATAAAGATTTTAAGTTTGTGGTATATACCAACAATCCTGACCACGTCAAGAAATATCAAGAAATAGCAAAAGGTAAAATTGAAATTAGATCTTTTTTACCAAGGCTTGCGCTTTTAGCTGAGTTGCAGCAAATGGATTTTGTGGTGAATTTTGAAAACATTGGCCCTAAGCAGTCGCCAAGCAAACTAATTGACTATGCCATTATTAAAAAGCCCATACTTTCAGTAAAAACGTTTGGTTTTACACCTGATGCGTTTCTAGAATTTTTAGGGGGTAACTATGAGCAACAATTACAAATACCTAATGCAGATCAATACCGTATACAAAATGTATGCGCCAAATTTATTGAATTAGCTAGTTAGCATGTATAAAAATATCAGAGAACGTTTCTTTATTTGGGCAATCTTCCTTTTATCGCCGCTGGCCTCTATAGTAATTTCTTTAAAGAACTATCGGGAGTCGTGGGTGAAGAATGTAGTTTGGGCATTTATCGTTTTTTACGGTCTCAATTTTTTTATTTATGATGAATTTATGGATGCCAATAGGTATGCAGAAAAGCTAAAAGTTTTAAATCATACTGAAGTAAATACCGAAAATTTCGTTGGACTTTTCTTTTCAGATGAGGAAAGTAGTTATCTGGATTTTGCCGCTCCAGTAATTACTTTTGTGATTGCCAGATTTACAGAAAACTACGCTGTTTTGTTTGGTGCTTATGCATTAATTTTTGGCTTCTTCTATTCAAGAAATTTGTGGTATTTGCTTGAAAATTTGGAAGAAGGGATCAAACCGGCATCGCTTATCGTGTTTGCAATGGTTGCGCTGTTAGTGCCGTTTTGGTCAATCAATGGGTTTAGGTTTTGGACAGCTACGCATGTGTTTCTCTACGGAATGCTGCCGTACTTATTTTCGGAGAAGCGACCCAAATACCTCATCATTGCTTCCCTTTCAGTATTGTTCCATTTCTCGTATTTCTTACCGCTATTTTTGGTATACTTTTCTAATACCTATACTAAAAACTTAACCGTACTTTTCTACGCTTTTCTTTGCTCGTTCTTATTTAGTTTTGTGAAATTGCAGGGCCTTCAGGATTTCTTACTAAGTCATGCGCCAGATTTTTTACATAAAAAACTTACTACCTACGTTAATCAGGATTATGCAGATAACTTGAAAGAAGCCGAATCTGGTGCTAAATGGTTTGTGATTTTGAAAGGACAAGTTGTAGCTTGGTTTGGTTTGTTTATCATTTGCTATTCCTTTATTCTGCACCGAAATTTTATCAGCTCAAAACCAATATTGTTTAATAGTTTTTGCATGATATTGTACATGCTTATTGCTTTCAATATCCTTTCGGCAATTCCATCTTTTGGTCGTTTTCTTTTACCTAGTTATTACTTAACGTTCTGCTTTGCATTTTTGCTGGTGCAGAATTATCCCAGCACATTTTTATGGCTACGCAGGTCAATTTATATCGCTAGTCCTTTGCTAGCCATTTATATCGTTTTTACCCTACGGATAGGACTTCAAACAATTAATGTTTTAGTAATAACGAGCAATCCAATATTAAGTATTGGGCAACAGGGGCATGCATTATTAGATTGGTTTAAAAAATAACAGCTAGATGTTACAAAAGTTAAAAAGGCAGCTATCATTAACTGCACAGGCATTTTTAGGACAACGTTTAGAGCCAAAGGTTGTAGTGTTCGAGTCCGACGACTGGGGCGGCATACGCATGCCATCTGTAGAGACCTACCGTATCCTAGCCGAAAAGATGCCGATGATCAAAAATGATCGTTTTAGCAAATTCGATAATTTAGCCTCTGCGGACGATCTTTCGGCGTTGTTTGAGGTGTTGCAAAAGCACAGAGATAGTCGTGGTAATCCTGCCATATTCACTTTTAACGTAACTACAGCCAATCCTGATTTTAACGAGATTTTACATCATAACTTTGAACGTTTTATTGTTGAGCCTTTTCATCAAACTATTTTACGGGAACAACCTGGAGCATTATCAATGTGGAACGATGGATTTTTCGCTGGTTTATATCGGCCACAGTTCCACGGCCGAGATCACATTCATCAACAACGTTGGTTGACCCATTTAGTTAACGGAGATAATGTCGTACGTGAAGCATTCAATAATAGAACTTACGGGTTTGAAAGCAATTTTGACGGTACTGAGTATCTGCTTGCCGCTTACGATTACCCGTCTGCTGAAGATCATGAAATTTGGAAAGCGAGTATTGATCACGGCTTGCAGATCTTCCAAGATTTTTTTGATTTCGTACCTCGTTCGTTTATTCCTCCATGCTATATAGCGCCTCAGCAACTCGTAAGCTATCTACAAACAAAAGGAGTAGACACCTTACAGGGAAAATTATATTCTTTCGAACCACAGGGTTTGAGCAATGGAAAAAGAAGCTATCAAAAGAAAATCAGAAAGGCTGGCCTCAATACTAAAACTGGACATATCAATATTGTAAGAAATTGCTTTTTTGAGCCTTCCAGAGGAAAGGGAAGCCAATGGGTTTCCGATTGCTTGGAGAGAATGGAGGTAGCCTTTAAATGGGGTAAACCTGCCGTAGTTGATACCCATAGGGTGAATTACATCGGCTCGATAGTGGAAAATAATCGTAGAGAAAACCTCATGTTGTTAGATCAGCTGCTTACGCAAATTAAACGCAGATGGCCTGACGTTCAATTCATGAGTTCTGATCAATTGGCACAACTTTATAAGGGTAAATAATGGAAAAGAACAACAAAATTGTTTTTGTGCTCAATAATATTGCCGGTGGAGGTATCGCTAGAGTAGTAACTACTTTCGCCAACCAAATTGCACAAATGGGCACACATCAGGTTTACTTAGTAGTGATGCACAAGAAGGCGCCGCTATATGCCTTACATCCATCAATTCATTTGATTGAGAATAACGCAACTCGTAAATCTGGCGGAAAAATTAGTTATATCTTCCGTTCGGTATTGTTCATTCGGCGGGCGGTGAAAAGTATTGGCGAGTGCACCGTAATTGTCAATGGCGAATGGCTTAATGCGTTTGTTTACCTGTGTTTGAAAGGCATCGTTAACAAAGTATATCTTGCCGATCATTCCAACCCTCAACGCTCTGGACAATCGCCTTTTCCTTTTGTAGATAATTTCGTTTACCCACGTGCTACTGGAGTACTGGTTTTATCAGAAGCTGCCAAGCAAAAAGTAGCGCAACAATACGCCCAAAAAAATATTTTATTGCTAGATAATCCAGTTACGTTTCCAGCGCAAGCAATTGTCTCAAAACAACAAGCAATAATTTGCATGGGTAGGCTATCTACAGAGAAGGGCCAAGATGTTTTAATTGAGGCCTTTTCAAAAGTAAAAAACGATTGGAAGTTATGGTTTTTGGGAGATGGCCCAAGCAGGAAAGAACTGGAAATTTTAGCACAAAACTTGGGTGTTGCAAATCGAATAGTTTTTTTGGGAATGCAACAAGACACTGCGTTTTATCTTAACCAAGCAAGTATTTATGTAATGCCTTCGTTAACGGAAAACTTTCCTATGGCTTTAGTGGAGGCGATGTCTCTAGGGCTGCCTTGCATTGCTACCGATTGTATGCCCTGGAGAAAACAAGACGACTTTATTGTGGATGAGTTTAACGGGCTAAAGGTGCCAGTAGCTAACTCCGATGCGCTAGCACAGGCTATCGATCGTTTGGTTTTTGATGAACAATTACGTGAAAATCTTGGAAAAAATGCTGCAAACATCAAGCAGCAGTTCAACATAGAAAGTACCGTTAATAAATTTATGGAGTATATTTCATGAGTCAAAATTATCCTCTTGTAAGTATTATGATGCCAGTTTTTAATGGTATCGAAACGCTGGAACTAGCTACAAACTCGTTAGTACAGCAAAGCTATCGAAACTGGAAGTGCGTAATCGTAAACGATGGCTCTACGGATGGCACCAAGGCATTTTTGGATCAGCTTACCGACCCACGTTTCTTGATTATTCACTTTGAAACCAATAAGGGACGCCCAGCGGCCAGGCAAGCAGCGCTTAACGCCGCCGAAGGCGAGTATTTAGCCTTTCTTGATGCTGACGATTTTTATCATCCTGAAAAGTTAAAGGAACAAATAGCGCTTTTGGAGCAATTTCCAGAGGTAGCATTAGTGAGCTGTGGCAATGCATGTTACGACGCTAATTTCAACTTGGAAACCGTAAGGGGATGTGGAAATGGAATCCCAAAAACCTATCACTTTGGCGCCAAACTTACTTGTGCACTACGTACATCGGTTGTTAGACTGGCATTAGCCACTACAATACCTTTCAATGCTAAGCTAAAACATGCGCAAGATACCGATTTTATGCAACGGTATCTGGTTGGAAAGCAGTACATCAGCATGCCTCAAGTATTGTACTACTACTCTGAATTTGTATCCGTTACAGGAAAAAAAATCCTTAAGACCTATTATTACTCGCTCATTCATCACAGTAGCTTATTAAAACACGCTTTTTTACCCAACCTTAAAGCAATGATCGTAACCATAGGAAAATGTGCTTTTACGGCGTTGGTGTTGCCTTTTACGGGGGTTGGGTTTTTCTTAAAAAAACGCGGACGTATTCCTACACCATCGGAACTGGAAGACTATAAACAAGTAAGTGTTAAACTAGATATCCATGGAAAAGCCTAAACGTATACTCATTGTAGCAACTTCCGATATCCATTTGCAGGTATTCCATTTGCCTTACTTTGCCATGCTAAAAGCAAAGGGTTATGAATTGCACGCCGCTGTTGAAGTTCGTGGAAATGCACAAGTGGAAGGCATAGATCAACTATTTGATTTACCCTTTAAAAGAACTTTGTTCACCACCAAACTTTTTACTGCCTACCGTAAGCTAAAACAAATTATAAAAGAAGGAAATTATCAGCTTATACATTGTCATACCCCAATTCCTGCGGCTTTAACCAGGCTTGCCGCAAAAGGCGCACGTAAAGTAGGAACTAAAGTAATGTACACTGCGCATGGCTTCCATTTTTACAAGGGAGCACCATTTAGCTATTGGGCAACCTATTATCCTGCCGAAAAATATCTTTCTCGTTTTACTGATGCTATTGTAACTATCAATAATGAAGATTATGATGTTGCTAAAACTAAGTTTAAAGCAGGGCAAACGTTTTATATCCCTGGTATCGGGGTAGATACTAAACGCTTTAAACCAGTTGATGCTATTGATAAAGAGCTAATTAAATCGAAGTTGGGCTTGCCAAAAGATTCGTTCGTGCTATTTTACGCGGCTAACTTTATTCATCGTAAAAATCATCAATTCATTATAGAATGTTTACGCGATATCAAAAGGCAAATTCCTCATCTTAAAGTGCTCTTTGCAGGTTCAGGTACTTTGTTTCCTGCAATGCAGGAGCTGGTTAATGAGATGGATTTAACGGATACCGTACACTTTTTAGGTTTTAGAAAAGATGTTAATGATCTTTTAGCGATAACCGATATCAGCATCTCTGCCAGTAGGCAAGAGGGCTTAGGCTTAGCTTTGGCCGAAGCAATGATCAATAATGTGCCGGTAGTGGCTACAGTGGACAGAGGACATAAAGAGCTTATTACTCATGGTGTAAATGGCTTTTTGTTTCCACAAGGCAGTCAACTGGAGTTTGCACAAAGTGTCGTAAAACTTTATCATGATCAAGTTTTAGCGAAAGAATTTTCTCGGCGTAGTGCAGAGCATATCAAAAAGTTCTTTATTGAAAATTCGCTAGCTGAAATGGATAAGATATATAACAAATTTTTATTGAAGTAAAAGATGATCAGCCAAATTAAAAGAGCTCTAATTTCTACTTTTAGAAACATTCCCGGTAAAGGGGTGGGTAAAAAAGTTGTTGTAATAGAATGCGATGACTGGGGCGGGATAGGTGTGCCGTCGGTTGAAGCTTATCAAAGTCTCAAAAAAGCTGGCCTGCCAATGGATAGTAGTAGGTATTCACGTTTCGATACGTTAGAGTCGGCTACCGATTTGGAAGCGCTATTTGAAGTGCTTACACGCCACAAGGATAGCAGAGGTAATGCCGCAGTAATGAGCCCATTTTATAACACTGCTAATCCAAACTATGAGAAAATCAGCGCAAATGGCTTTGCTCATTATGAAAGGGAACCGCTACAAACATCAATTAGGGAAAGAGCCAAAGGTGACGTCATCAAAGCTTGGTCCGAAGGCATAAATGCTGGTATTTGGATGCCTGAGTACCACGGCAGGGAGCATATTGCTACGGCAATGTGGCTTAGGGCGTTGCAGGGTAGGGATGAAAAAATGAGCGCTGCATTTGGTCATGGTTTTGCATCGTACTCGCCTGAAGGTACACCGAAAGTAGCGCAGAACTTCAGACCTAATTTTTACATTGAAAGCGATGCTGATTTGAATAGCTTAAAGCAGGACATGCTGGATGGAATTTCTCTGTTCTTTGAAGCTTTTGGCTTTTACCCCACTGTTTTTAATGCGCCAAATGGCGTGTTCATTGATGGCTTCGATCAACATCTTATGGCGCATCAAATCCGTTATAACGCCGTTCCTCGCCAACGTTTGGATAGGGACGCTAACGGCCAATATCGACTTAAAACTTTTCGTACCGGCGACAAAACGCCCCACGGAATGACCGTATACGTACGCAATTGTAATTTCGAACCTACAGAAAAATCGTATGCAGGTTTGGGACATGCCTTGAGCCAAATACAAGGCGCATTTATTTGCGGGAAAGCTGCAGTAATCGGAACACATCGTGTCAATTTTGTTGGAGGAATGGATGAAAAAAACCGTTCGAAAGGCTTGGGTGAGTTAGATCGATTATTATCAGCGATTACCAAAAAGTGGCCAGATGTTGTTTTTATGAGCGCTAAGGATTTTACTAATTTATTGTAGCTATGAAGTACCTCACCAAATTTGTATTTTCTGTTTATAATCAACTCAGCGGAGGGAAAATTGAAAAAAATTACCTTGTAATTAAGGCCCATCACGAGTTTGAAAAAGAGATAGATGTAAAAGATGTGGAAGCCTATCTTCAATCACATAACATTAAAGGAACACTGGCGGAACAACCTTTAATGACCAAAAAAGATATCTCAAGAAAAATCGAAAAGGTTAATGCAAGTGCCATACACAGCTACGCTTACACTGGCGGTTCTTACGGCGAACCTTTTAAAATTCCATACTCTAAAAACAGGGCACTTATCAAAACTGCCTCATTTAAATATTTTAACGAAGCGGCGGGCTATCAAATTGGTGATGCATTTATGCTTATTGCGGCAAAACAGAAGCCAAAGTGGTGGCAGTTTTTGAGAAATGAGCACCGTTTGGTGCCTACTAATTTAACCGCTGCAAAAGTGGCCGAAGCGGTGAAGCACTTGGTCGACCAGCGCTTAACAGTGGTAATCGGATTCCCTTCCGTGATTTTTGAGCTAGCATCCTATATTAAACAAAATCAAATTCCGCACTTCATTAAATCGGTGATTTTTACTTCAGAACCTATAGAAGTTGTTAAGAAACAATACATCAAAGATGCGCTGAAATGTGAAGTGATTGATAGGTATAGCAATGAGGAAGTTGGCCTGATTGCGCAGCAAAAAACATTTGGAAGTGCATATTACACCAATAGGTACAATGTGGTGGTTGAATTGCTTGATGATCAATTGCAACCGGTTAAAGAGGGTGAAGTAGGGAAGGTGGTGGTTACCGATTTAGCTGCAGATTTGGTGCCGATAGTAAGATATGATACCGGAGATTTGGCTGTTGCCCACGAGTATAGAAACGGACAATTGTATGCAATTAGCAGTATTTCTGGAAGGATTGCTGAGCAATTGTTTGCTACCAATGGCGCACCAGTGGCTGGTTTAGCGCTTGGTCCGCTAATTCATATGCCTTTTAGTACCTCGGGCTATTTTCCACAATATCAATTTGCCCAAATCGCAAAAACGATGTATCAGTTGCGAATTAGGAAAACTACCAGCGAAATACCTGCAGCTGTGCTTGAACAAATTACGAAAAACCTCAAAAATGTATTGGGTGATAACGCCAACATCGAGCATTTATTTGTAGATGATATTAAACCGCAACCATCGGGAAAACGCCCCATTTATAAAAATGAAATGCAATAAATATGTATAAATCTACATTTAAGCGCTTATTAGATATTTTCGTTTCCTTAGTTGCGCTGATGGTGCTCTCGCCTGTCATATTGATTACGTTTTTACTGTTAAAGTACGCTAAGCGTGGTAACGCCTTCTTTCTGCAGGAGCGTCCAGGCTATAAGGAGCAACCTTTCTACATCATCAAATTTAAAACTATGAGTGATGATAGAGATGAGAACGGAAATCTATTGCCCGATGTACAGCGAACAACTAGCATTGGTAAAAAGATAAGAGCACTTTCTATTGATGAGTTACCCCAACTGATCAATGTTTTAAAAGGAGATATGAGTTTAGTTGGTCCAAGACCACTGCTGTTTAAATACATTCCGCTGTACTCTGCAACGCAGCGCACACGCCACAATGTTCGTCCAGGTATTACAGGTTTGGCACAGGTAAGTGGTAGAAACTCAATTTCGTGGACTAAAAAGTTCGAGTTAGATGCCTATTATGCTCAACAGGTGAGTTTCATGTTAGATGTTAAAATTTTGTGGCTTACGGTGTTGAAAGTAATAAAGAAAGAGGGGATAAACCAGTCGGCTGAAAGACCCATGCAGCCTTTTGACGGTACTAATTAGTTATCCTAATACAGGAAAAAGATGAAAAAAATTATAATTGTTGGTGCTGGAAGCGTTGGTGGGCATATTGCCAGTAATCTAGCACTTTATGGAATAGAAGACCGTTTAATGGGCTTTGTAGACGATGACCTGTCTAAGCATGGTAGCAATTTTTGTGGTTTTCCTATTTTGGGAGATGTAGCTTGGTTAATGGATAAAGCCGATTTAGAGGTGATTATAGGCATTGCTTTCCCTCGAATGAAAGCGATAATAGTAAATAAGTTAGCCGTTAACAGTGAACTTGAATTTCCAACATTAGTGGCAAAAAACGCTTGGATTTCCAATGGTACCACTTTGGGTAAAGGCGTAGTAATTTACCCAGGTACTTGTATCAACTACGGGTCACAAATTCAGGATTTTGTAGTGATGAATATGAACTGCGCAGTTGGACATCATTGTACTATAGGCAAGTTTTCGTCGTTAGCGCCAACTGTTAGTTTAGGGGGGCATAGCACTGTTGGTTTTTCGGTAGAGTTGGGTATAGGATGTTCAACACTTCAGGGTGTGAACATTGGTAGCCAAACGGTGGTAGGTGGACAATGTTTGGTACATCAAAATTTACCTGAAAACGTAGTAGCTGTAGGTGTGCCCGCCACTATAAAACGCCATTTAACTCGCTAGGCCGTGCTCAACGTAACTTCTCAAATTTTGTTGTTCATAAATACACTTTATTTACATAAAGTATCACAACAATACCATAAATATTCCTATATGGAATACTTGCGCTAAGTTTATTTGACAATTCATTTAACCACAACAACAATAGCAAAATTTTTAATCGTTAACGCAGTAAAAACAAAATGAAATTCAGAATTCTTTCACCAGTTTTAATATCCGTTGTACTTTTTTCAATAGGATGCAAAAAAGATCAGCAGGACGAAGCAGAAACAACTCAAGAAGTTGATTTTAGAGCAATGAAAGTGGCAGATGGTTTTGATTACTCTACTACATTAACGCAAACTCTTAAAGTCGACGTTCATTTATTAGGCGACATTCCTTATAAAGGCGCTGAATTTGATGTTTGTTTGGATAATCCAGATAGCTATTTGGATCAGCCGGCAGAACTGAATAAATTACGTGTAGTTCGTTCAATAAAATTAGATGAGAATGGTCATTTTGAAACGGAATTAAAAGTACCTAGCCATATCAGCAAAATTTATTTGCTATCTAAATCGGTAGGTATGCCTGAATATTTTGAAGTAGAGCGTACTTCTCAAGGCTATCAGGTAAATTATAATCCTTCGCAACCTACTAAGAAGACTTCTTCTGTATATAATTTCATCGATAGCAGGTCACTTCAAGCTACTGGTCCACAAAATGTGCAGGCAGTGAGATCTTGGAATAACGTTGGTTTTCCAGATTATCTGACAAATCCAGTGTACGTTAACCCAAGTTTCTTGCAACGTTTTAAAACTGCATTGCCTAAAGGCGTTCCGGTTCCAGTGGCGTCAAATTACCTTGATTCCTCTATTCCAAGAAATATTGTACTTGATTTAAAGCCTGGTCAAACTGCTAACGTGAGCATCACTTTCATGTTTGCAAACTCGTCAAATAAGAATACTTTAGGTTACTACTGGCATCCAACAAATGCAAAGCCAACTTCGGCTTCGGCTATACCAGCAGGTAACAAAGGCTATATCTTTCCTAGTACTTCTAGAACAAATACTACCAATTATAGTGGCTTAGTTGCTGGAAATACAGTGGAACTTATCGGTCCTAATGCTGATGGTTCATTTCCTCCAAACACTACTATTGGCTTTTTCTTGATAAGTAACAGTTTTACTCCAACTGCCGTAGGCACGCCAGGTACAATTAATACAACAAGAACTACATATTATTCTGACTATATTTTGAACGCTGCGGGCTCTACAGGTTATATGGCAGGTAAAAAGGAACGCATGGTAACACTTTATGACGAGGCAACTAATAAAATTGTTTGGTCAATTGAAGATGGTACCGATGGCGACTATTCTGATATTGCGTTTTTCGCAAGCTGGAATCCTAACGAGGCTATCGATGTGAGGAATTTCCCAAAACTACCTACGGTTCCTAGAACTGACAGCGACTATGTTTTTTATCCTGCTAAAAATGTAAAAGGCACGTTGTTATTTGAAGATTGCTGGCCGCGTTTAGCTGATTTTGATATGAATGATATGGTTGTTCACCACAATTACACTGGTTTAATTGATCAAGTAGAGCAAAATAAAATTAGCGAGGTTAACTTTACTTTTGATTTAGCCTCAATATCAGCACAACAAAACAATGGGTTTGCAGTATTAGTTCCTAATGCTACGCCTGGGCAGGTGGCTATCGTTACTAACCTCAACTTTGATGGTGCAAACATCAATTCTAATAAATCTTTAAACTATAGTGTTGAAAGTGGACATACAAATGACGTTGTAATTAAAGTTTTTGATGGAGCTACAACAATTTTAGGTGGCAATAATGTGAATAATACTGGTGCTGGAAGCATTACCAGAGCTGCCGAAACATTCTCGTTCACTGTGAAATTTAACCCAGCTATTCCTTTGGCTGATTTTAACAAGATATCTCCATTCTTAATCCCTCGAGGAAATAGAAACTATGAAATACACCTTGCTAACAGAAAGCCATCTGTAAAGGTTAATAGAGCCTTGTTTGGTACTGATGACGATAACTCATCGGTAGCGGCAAATAGATATTATCTAAGTAATACTAAAAATAGTGCTGGAAATATTACATGGGCTATCGATGTTCCTGAAAAAATCCCTTACCCTAAAAGCGGTCAATCTATGACAGCCGCTTATCCAAGGTTTGTACAGTGGGCTACATCAGGAGCAACTACCAACTTAAACTGGTATACCAACAGTGAGGGCAATAGGATATTAGATAAACTTACAAATTCACCTAATTAACAAATAAATTTAATTGACGACTAACGTGTTGGAAAGTGGCATGAAGTAACATGCTGTGCTTGTTTAAACTATGATTTTGAGAATAAAGAATTTTGCCTACAGTTTAAAATATCGCATTTCCCTGTTATTTATAAAACGCTTTCGGATACAGCTTAACACAGATCTCAATCATGATGATAAGGTAATTGTTTCTCTCACTACCAAGCCAGATAGAGTACATAAAGTTTGGATGGTAATCGAATCAATCCTAAGGCAGTATGAAAAGCCCGACGCCATTATACTTTATTTGGCTTTAGATGAGTTCCAAAATGAAAATACGCTACCTAAAAGGTTGTTAAAACTAAAAAAAAGAGGGTTGCAGATTGTATTTGTTGCAGATAACCTAAGACCTCATAATAAATATTTTTATGCGATGTCTTCGTTTCCTAAGGCAAACATTATCACAATTGATGACGATAAAATCTATCCCCCTCATTTGGTAAGTACTTTGAGTCAATATGCAGCACTTTATCCCAATAAGATATGTGCAGTATTAACAAGGAAGATAAAGTCAAAAGATGGCCAGTTCGATACTTATTTGAACTGGGATGTGATAAGAGGAAATAGGGAGCCATCTCACAGTTTGTTAAACCTTGGCGTTGGTGGGGTAATTTATCCAGCGGGCGCTTTGCATAAAGATTTATTTGATAAGGAATTATTGAAAACTAAAACGCTCTTAACCGATGACATTTGGATTAAAATTATGGTCATACGAAATAATACCAAAGTGGTATCGTTGGCAGGTTTATTCCGCCAGCCATTTATTTCGCTAACTGGCCTCGGTAAAGAACAGCTAATGTTTAACAATATATACGGAGGAAAGAACGATAAGGTTTTTAATGATTTATTATCGTACTATAATATTGACCTTGATAAATTTCAAGACTAAGCTTTTAGAATGAAATCTGTAGAGTTTTTAGGTTCGTCTGGAGTTGGAAAAACGTATATGTATCGCAAGTTATTTGAAACGTATACCACTAGCCAATACTTAAATGTACGCCAAGCGTGTATTAAGGCAGCGGTAAACTTGGAAATAACCTTCGGTTTTAATAGGCAGACGTTATATAACATTCTTTTCGGCAGTAAAGTTTTTGAAAAGAAAAAATATGGATTATCGAGGATGATTTTGATGAATCGCCGCAATAATTGGAACGAAAAAGTGAATTGCAAAATATCGTGGGACTTACTAAACAAATACTTAGCTACAGAGGAGCGCAGTGAAGTAGTAGCTAAGCGAATGTCCAATTTTGATAGGGGGGTTTGTTTGTATGGGGCACTTAAAAGTACGTTGCATCAAAATCATGTAGTAGTTTACGACGAAGGGGCGCTTCACCATCACCACGGATTAGGACGTAGTATTACTACCGATTATAGTTTTAATGAAATAGAACAAGACGAAATATTAAATCCAGATGGCGTAGTTTTTTTCGACTTGCCTTTTGAGGAGCACATGTCAAGAGTGATAGAAAGAAAGGCAAAAGGCGTCAATACATTTAGTCATGGGCAACTTTCTGCTAACGAATTAGAAGCTTATGTAGCAAAGGATGTATTCGCGTACAAAGAGAAGATAACTGCATTAAAAATGCTAAATGTACCTGTGCTCCATGTGCAAGCAAATGAAGATGAAAACGCCAACTTGGAACAGATTAATGTTTTTTTGAACAAATTAAATTACGATGCTTAATATCAGAATTTTAAAGACAACTAAACTTTTTTTATTAGCTAGCTTGTTAGCGTTTAGTGCTTTAGCTCAAGATGCAAGAGTATCGCAATATCATGCTATGCCGTTGGTGGTGAACCCGGCGCAAACTGGTGATTTTGAAGGTAAATTACGTATCCTAGGTTTAGCTGCCAAGGTAGATAACGATATCCAGCACAATTATATCTTCAACGGCTCTGCAGATTTTAATGTGGGAAAGGCCGAAAACTGGAGTTTTGGACTAAACTACATGAGATCAGGAGCGCCGGCATTTCCGGTAAGTGGCCAATATTTTGGTGCATCCGCCGCAAAAAGATTTTATCTGGATAAAGCAGGTTTGCAAACCTTAAGAGTGGGGGCTCAGGCTACCTACATCACTGGCGGTGCAAATATGTCCAAATCAAACTACGATAGGTTACTAGATGTTGGTGCTTTCAGATACTTAGATAAACCATTGGTTTCTTCAATTACCGGTGATGAAACTTCAACCTCATATTTAAACTACAGTGTAGGTGTAAAATACAAAATTGAAATAGGTAGGTTGCGTATCGAAACAGGATTTTCAGCTTATAATATTACCAACCCCAATCACAATTTGCAGTATGAAGGGGTAAATACACTATTGAAACGCTATCGCGTAACTGCGGTGAGTAATTTGCATTATCAATTTAGTCAAAAAGATGCTGTTAGGGTTGAGCATTATTCATGGAAAGAAGGAATTTTTCTTCGCGATTACAAAGCTAAACGCGACACTACAGGTATACATGAAACCACTTACAGCCTTACGTGGTTGCATAAAATCAAAAACAATACGGTTTCATTGGGTGCCTACAGCAGATCATGGCAAGCGGTTTATGGTATTGCTACTGTTAATCTTTCGGATAGGGTTGGTATAAGCGCAAGTTATGAATTCCCAATTTTGAAAGATTATTACAACGTTTCACACTTGGAGCTGGGTTTAAGTTTCTATCCTTTTGGTAAAAAGACTTCCATTAAAAAGCAAACTGAGACCTTCCGTAAACAAGTGACAGGGCTAGTGCCTAAGGGCGTTACTTTGTGTCCACCTTGTGATTCAATCAGGATTGTTAAAGAAACCACGCCTGAAATTGCAAAAAAACCGGTAGAAGTAGTGCCTGCTAAAGTTAATATACCACGTATGCCTATCAGTCCAAATTTGGGTGATGCCATGCTTTTTGCCGACACCGTTTACTACGATTTGGATAAATACAACATTAGACCAGATGCTCAGGTAAAACTAAATCAAGTTGGCCGTTTAATGAAAAGGTTAAACTTAACCTTGGATGTTAAATCACATACCGATTTAAGGGCAAGTATAGCCTACAATAAAAAGCTTAGCGAGCGTAGGGCCGCATCAGTAAAATCTTACCTTACTGCTTTGGGCGTTAACCCATCGAATATCGAGACATCGTTTTATGGTAAAAGTGAACCAGTGGTGGGTTGCTCAACTTGTATAGATAGTTTGCAAGAGAAAAATCGCAGAAGCGTACTGATGTTAAAAGGCTTCAATGATGTAAATCTTCAGAAGATATTAGACGAAGGTTTATTTGGGCCAGAGGTAAAAAACAGAGCGCAGCTAGAAGCTAAGATTAAAGCGTTGTTGACATTAGAGGAAGCCACCAATGCTAGCTTCTCCAACGGCGTGTCGGCTACGTTAGCCAACGACAAATATTACACCATACAGGTAGCTAGCGTGAATGCTGAAAGTGAAACAACTGCACTCGACCTGAGGTGGCTGAACATGTTTAGCGAACGAAGCCAAGATGGTATGCGCAAATACTTTTACGGGCTGTTCCTTAATATGGATCAAGCACAAAAAGCAATGGAAAGTTTGCAAAAACTAGGTTTAAATAACACTACAATAAAAGAAGTAGGATTAGTACTGAATTAGAAAACTGCCTTAATCATAAATGATATGGAACACTCGCTAAAAAGCAAGATTTGGTTAAGTTCACCTCACATGTCTGGGAAAGAGCTTTCATACGTTGAAGAAGCCTTTCGCTGCAATTGGATCGCTCCGCTTGGTCCACACGTTGATGTTTTTGAAAACGATCTGTGTAGATACAATGGAGTGAAGCATGCAGCCGCACTTAGTTCAGGTACGGCAGCTATACATTTAGGCTTAAGAATGCTTGATGTACAGCCAAATGATTATGTGCTTACCCAAAGTTTAACATTCGTAGCCTCAGCTAATCCAATCAAATACTTAGGAGGTATGCCGGTGTTTATTGATTCTGAAAAAGAAACTTGGAACATGTGTCCTAAGCAACTTGAGAAGGCAATTATTGCCTGCATGAGGGGCGAGGTAATTACACCAACTGGAAAGGGCGAAGCTAGACTACCGAAAGCGATTATACCAGTTCATTTGTATGGTATGCCAGCCAACATGCAGGAAATCATGCGCATCGCTAATGAGTACGGTATACCTGTGCTGGAAGATGCCGCTGAAGCTTTAGGAAGTACCTTCGACAAACGTGCCTGCGGTGGTATAGGGAAGCTTGGTGTGCTTAGCTTTAATGGCAATAAAATCATCACCACAAGTGCTGGAGGTGCGTTGTTGAGCAACGATGATGAGATGATTAAACAAGCTAAATTTTTAGCTACCCAGGCAAAAGACGTAGCGAAACATTATGAGCATACACAAATGGGCTACAATTACAGACTAAGTAATATTTTGGCAGGTATAGGCATTACTCAGCTAGAAATTATTGATGATAGGGTAGCGGCCAGAAGAAGCAATTTTAATTTCTATAGCAAATATTTTTCAGATATCGAAGGAATTGACCTATTGCAGGAACCAAACGAAAAATACTTCTCAAACAGATGGTTAACTACCATTAGTGTTAATCCGAAGCTTACAATGGGAATTACCAGAGATGATATTATGACGGCACTTGCTTCTGAAAATATCGAATCTAGGCCAATTTGGAAACCTATGCATTTGCAGCCTCTTTATGCAGCCTATCCATATTTTGGTAGCGGAGTTTCCGATGATATTTTTAATACCGGATTGTGCCTGCCTAGCGGAAGTAATTTAACGCAAGAGGACTTACAAAGAATTACGGAGGTATTTGACGGATTGTTTCGTAAAAGCAAGCATGCACAAGTAAAAGTAGCAGTTAATTTTTAAGCTATTAGTTTAGTATAATAAAAACAATTTTTAAAACTCAGCCGTTTAATATATCAGCTTTATATAACAGGCATTAGTTATAATAATGGATAAAATTAAGGTTTTACTAGTTGAAGATGACCTCGCAATAGGTATACATACTCGTAATTTTTTAACCAAAAACTCTTGTGAGGTTTTTTGGGCTCAAGATGGCGAAGAGGCCATTGAGAAATACCTGAAATCCGATTATACCTTTGACGCCATTGTTGCCGATATTTTAATGCCAAAACTAAACGGACTTGAGCTGTTAATGTACGTTAGAAAAGAGTGCCCAATAAACACCAGGATAATAGGAATGACTTCCGGATTCTCTGGTTACCTCAGCTCTTTATCTTCCGAAAAATTTGACTTTTTACTCAACAAACCGGTGGACCTCAATTATCTTTTACAACTGATTAAAAAAGAGGAATAATAGCTTCTGCAGCAACTTTATCGAATTGCTAGTCACTGTAGTTTTTAGTGAGAAGATCTTTTTTGACCGGTTTTTTATTTTGGAAAACTGATTTTAAAAGTACTCCCTTTATCAATTGAACTTTTTATGCTCACCCTAGCATCAAGCATGGTAGCACATTCTTTAACAACTGATAATCCAATACCGAACCCGGTGATTTCAGTAGTTCTATTTGAACGGTAAAATCGATCAAAAAGCTTGTCCTTTTCCAGAGGATGAATTCCAATCCCATTGTCTTTTACAGACACGTCCACTTGCGATTTAGAAGGCTCAATCAATACCTGTATTTTAGATTTTTCAGGTTTTGAATATTTCAGGGCGTTTTCAATCAGGTTTTTAAAAATATGATGTAGTAAAATCTTGTTGGAATCAATGTATATCTCAGCTTCAATGCACTTCACACTGATTTTTTTCTGATCAGCTTCCGAAAAACTTTCTTTTATGACGCTTCCAATAACCTTTACCAGATCTAAGCGTTCTAAAATTACCGCCTGGTGATAGCTGTTGTTCTTTTCTGTTAAAAGCAGTTCATCAACAATACTATTCAGTCGGTCCAGTTGCGTTTGCATTTTTTCGATGTGCCGCTCCAAGCTGATAAACTTCGCATGTTCATCTTCCTGTAGGTAAATAGATAATAGTTCTAAACTACTTGATATGGTAGCTAAGGGGCTTTTCATCTCGTGAGAAGCCATTGAAATTAACTTAGACTTGTGTTCTGTGAGTGATTTTTCTTTTTTGAGCGCCCTTTCTAGTTCTTTTCTTAGGCTCTCTCTAATATCCACATCTCTCAATATTGCCAAGTAACACTCCAAATTTTCATTTAAAAAAACTGGTTTTATTAAGGATTCCAACATTAGCTTTTCGTCCCTATGTTTGTGCTGGTAGCCTAAAATTTGAGGTTCTCCAATAAGCAGCGGCTCATCAATAGCAAAGATGTGTTCCATTTTCTTCCCAACAATTTCGAAAAGCTCGTAGCCTAGTAATCGTTTTACCGAAGGGGAAATGTAAATAATAGAAAACTGCTTATCAAAAAGTATAATAAGGTCTTTTAAATGGTTGGTTATCAGCTCAAAAAGTTTGGCTGATTCAATTATATTCGAGTTGATAAGGCGTAGTATTTAGTTGCTAAACAATTCTTTAAGCGACTTGTAGTAACCTCTTCTAACGGGTACAATACTGTCGTTTATTTTAACTCCTTTACTATTGAACGAAGAGATATGATCTACGTTTACTAAGTAAGATTTGTGCACTCTTAAAAACTTATTGGAAGGCAATTGTTCTTCTACATTTTTTAAGATAGCTCTAATCAGGTAACTTTTCTTTGCCGTGATAATTTTAGTATAAAGACCATCGGCTTCAGCAATGAGGATGTTCCTAAATTCAATAGGAATCAGATAACCTTTGTCTCTAACATGCAATGTATCTTTTCCACTGCTGGTAGGCGCAATAAACTTGTCGTTTAATGCCAAAAATATGGTGGTTTTCAGTACCTGTCTGGTGAAAGGTTTAATGATATAACCACTGTGTTTAATGGTTTTTACCTGCTGTAACACCTGTTCGTCGGAATAAGCCGAGCAAAAGATAATAGGAATATCAAAACTTCCGGTAACAGCCTTGGCAAGTTCAATGCCCGAATCTTCTCCCTTAAGTGAAATGTCGATAATAATAAGGTCTACAGCATTGTCATTCAAAAATGAGAGGCAATTCTTACTTTCGTTAAAAATAGCAGCTACGTGATATCCTAGTATTGTAACTAATTCTGCTATATTGTTGGCTAACTCGGCATCATCTTCAACAATAACAATTTTTCGCATAATCTAACGTCTTTCGCATAATAAAAAAGTGTATCGGCATAGATAAGAGTACTGCAAAATTAACCCATTTATTTACTTTAACCGTTATATTTGTGTAAAAAGAGTATGATATGAATAAAATTGATAATAAACTGTTGTAATTTTAATGTAGTTTTAAATAATATATTCCTATTAGCTCTGAAAAAAATTCAGATTCTTAAGATTGATGTGCTGTTAATAGCGTCAAGTCACTTTCAAAATCAGCGGTATTTTTTATTTAACGATTTCAGTAATTCGAAGCAATTAAACATCAGCGCCCAGTCCTGATATATTTTATTGCTCTATTAAGGTGAGCGTCTTCATCGCCGCTTAACTCCACTGGGGACATCTTAAAATAAATGTCGGGTACAATGCCCACACGCTGCGTTTCCTTTCCATCGGGATAGAAAATACCATTACCAGTAAAGCTGAAACGATAGGCCCCAGGAAGTGTCAGCCTCTTTACATCCCCATCTGCACCGGCGGTTTGGCTTCCAATTATAGTGGTATTGTCGTTGAACTGACTTAGCATCATCGTAAACCATTCGCCCATACTTTGGGTATGTTCATCTGTCAAAATCACAATTTTACCTTGATATAAATCTCCAAACGGCTTTGGGCCATCTTTTGCAACGTACATATAGTTTTCTATTTGTTTCCTGTGCACAAAAGAACCTGGATTTTCAAGATTAGCCGCATAATATCGAGCGAAGGCAAATGGAGCTTTCCCCAATAACAAGGGCAGGTAATAACTGAACAGACCTGGAGCTTGCGGGTATTTTCTCATGTCAAAAATCAGCGCCTTTTTACTTTTTAACGCTGCCGATAGTTTTGGCAGATCATTATCATTTGGCAGATCCTTGTCAAAAAAGTTACCTGCTCTAACAAGTGTAATATCATTATCGATATTCTCCAGCCCCTTAATTTTTTTCTCCCCAAGCCTTTTCTGAATAATAGCTGCCTGTATGAGTTGAATGTGTTGTTTGTTGCCCAGATCCAACATTTCCAGCACCAAGTTAAAACTAAGTTTACCTCTTTTAACTTTTACTTTTAACGTGCCGCTGCTTAAATTGCTAAAGGCAAAAGTATCTCCGCGATTATTGTTAGAAGTACTCAGATTCCTATATTTAACGGCGTCGTTAGATGCTGGTAACAAGGCTGCACGCTCTTTTAACCAACGTTTAATTTCAATGCCATTAATCGCAACAATCTGGTCTCCAGATTTAAGCTCGCTAAGTTTTGCTAAGGAATCAGTTAAAAATCTCTTAATGACGATCCCTTTTGCCTCTGCCTTATAATCAAAAGGTGGATAATATCTTACATTAAAAATGGTACTAGTCATTTTCAAATTGCCTATTTCCATCAGCTCCCCGCCGTGAGTGTCGTTAATAGCCGCAGCTAGCATCAATAGCCCTTTTTCGTAGCTAGTTCTATCATTTATATTTCTAAAAACAGGTATCATCTCTACCAAAACTTGCTTCCAGTTTTTATCCGTCATGTATTTATAAGGAAATAAGTACTCGATGGCGTTCCATGCTTTGGCTAAGGTCAGCAAGTTCATTTTCTCATCATTGAAGGCGTAATCTGCGTAAGGTAGTTCATTTGGTAAAGTGTTTTCATACCACACCGTTGGAATATAATGATGCGATCCGCTAGCGTTCACTTGATTTGACAATACAGTCAGTTTTTGCTTAAGCGAAACAATATACTTTGAGTTGTTGATCCAGCTGTAATCAATATTTTTCAGCAAATAGTCGGTGTTGTTTTTTTGGTCGCGATAGCTGAAACTGGTTGATGTAGTAGCAATTGGACCTACAAGTTTTAACATCATTTGCTGAAACTGGTTTTCTTCTGCATTTTTAACAGAATCAATTAATGATAGAAACTCATTATCGGCATCAAATTTGCCAGCAATACTTTTCTCAGATTTGTATTTCACCAACCCCCATATCTGTATAAAGTGTTGTATTCGAAGGTTTTGTTTTTTGGGGTCGCTTACTTTCGCCCGTAACGTAGAGGCGTTGAACAACTCGGCAAGGATGAGTAACAAAAGGAAGTTATATTTGATCTTTTTCATCTTTCTTTAATCGTTTAATGATTTCAAAAATCTCCAGTTACATTTACAAATAGAAAAGCGATTGACCAAAGCCATTATTCAACTGACAAGCTTGTAGGGTACTTCATTTAGATCTAGTGTAGGTGTTTGTAGGTTTCGTCAATAAAAATGGCCAGTTTGTTTATTCTTTTTATCGTCGTAACTAATTTAGGCTACCTTTAAACCATGAACAGACGACTAATTATCTACCTTCATGTTGGCTATTGGATATTGGTGCTCATGCAGGTTTTACTAGTAGCACTTGGCACTGGTGTTTTGGGCACACATTTCGATTTGAAACTATTTCTCACCATTGTGTTGCCCGTGAAAGCCTTGCAAACCAGTTGTTCTGCTTTGTTCTTTTATGTCAATTATCTTTTATTAGTACCGTATGCATTAAAGAAAGGGAATGTTTCTAAGTATGTTATTTCACTACTCATTGGTATTTTTGTCTTTAGCCCGTTGTATTACCTGATGGAGCAAATCGTGTATCCATTGATCGGCTGGAAAACTTACGATGCAGATCTCGATCTTTTATCCGCATTTATTGTTACCCTTGGAGCTAATTTTCTGAATATTTTTTTAGGGCTACTGCTAAGTTATCTAATGGATTGGCGTACCGTACGAGCAGAGAAGGAAGTTATCGAAAAGGAACAGCTCAAAACAGAACTCGCCTTTTTAAAATCACAGGTCAACCCACACTACCTTTTCAATACTATCAATGACATTTATTCGCTTGCCCAGCAACAATCAGACGAGGCACCCGAAGCGCTGCTTAAACTTTCGGAACTGTTGCGATATATGCTAAGGGAAAGCGATGATCCATATGTGCCCTTAGCTAATGAAATAGCTTATCTGGTGAATGTGATCGATCTGCAAAAAATTGGACAAAAAGGACGCTCGTATACCAATTTTAAATTGGAAGGTAACATCGAAGGAAAAAAAATTGCTCCGTTGATCCTCATCAATTTCATAGAGAACGCTTTTAAGCACGGCGTTTTTAAAAATCCTGATGAACCTATACAAGTGTTGATTAAAATTGAAGGACAGGCTTTTCGGCTACATGTTAGCAACAAGATCAACACCGCGAAGAAAGATAAAACCGGTGGCATTGGTTTGGTAAATGTGCAAAGGCGTTTGGAATTAATCTATCCTAACAAACATGAACTTTTAATTAGCCAGCAAAACCATAACTTTACTGTTGACTTAAAAATTGATCTCTATGATTAGATGTATGGTTGTAGATGACAAGCCCCTTGCCATTGATGTCCTAAAAAATTACATTGCCAGAGTTCCGTCGCTTACTTTAACTTTTACCACGGTTGACCCACTAGAAGCCATTACGAAGGTGGTTGAGGGCGAGGTAGACGTGGTTTTTCTTGATATACAAATGCCAGAACTCACTGGCCTTCAGTTTATGAAAATTGTGCGTGGTAAATGTTTAGTGGTTTTAACTACTGCTTATGCAGAATATGCGCTAGAAGGCTTTGAAAATGATGCGGTGGATTATTTGTTAAAACCGGTGTCTTTTGAACGATTTTATAAGGCAGTAGAAAAAGTGCAGTTACTGCTAAAGGGCATGGTAGGTACCACAAGGACGAATACTGAATTGCCCAAGGTTAAAGAGGTAAACCACATCTTTGTGAAAACCGAATATCGATTGGTTAGAGTTAATATTTCCGATATCATTTATGTGGAGGGACTACAAAATTACGTGATGATTTATACGGCTACGGAAAAGATCGTGAGTTTGCAAACGATGAAGAAGACGGAGGACCAGTTGCCTATCGATCAGTTTATCCGCATTCATAAGTCTTTTATTGTAGCAATTAATAAGATTGACAGCATTGAACGAAATCGTGTGAGTATTGGTGGCAGAACTATCGCACTGGGAGAAGTCTATCGAGAAGCTTTTTATAATGCGATTTCAAATAAATAATGCACAGGTGGATAGCCGCCGATTAGTTAACCACTTCGCCAACGAGTATCATTTTATCGTTGAATTTGTAAAATTTGTTCGGCGTAACTCATCCCTTTCGGCGCTTGTAAAACGGTTAATATGATCATAGATTTTAATCTTTACGTTTTCTAGGATATCGATACCGTAGCTGGTACTGCACATTGTATTTCCAGATATGCCACTGGTCAGAAATTAGATTTGTTAGTTTGAAGTTGGCTTCGAATTTTTAAAAGCACTCAAAAATTTGTGCCTTTTTTTATTGAAGAAAAAAAGCAGCTCTTTTCAGAACTGCTTTAAAACTTGGGGTGGAAGGACATGCTATTGTCTTCGGAATTTTTGTACGATTTAGGCCTGTTGGCGAGGCTAAAGCAGAAAATGATGGAGATAGACACTCAGCTTTCAAAGAGAATTGAGAAGATATAATGCGTTTTTTCCGCATGCATTAATTTAAGTGACTTCAAACAATTTTATCTCTGGTAGTGAGTTGAGGTTCACTACTAGAGATTTTACTCATATTTACTTTAACACATCCACCATTTAAAAAAAGATCTTTTTTAGGATCTTGAAATTGTTATATCTGTAAAAAAAACATTAATTGCGTTGCCTTCTATTATTAGCATGAGATTTGTAGATGACAATGTTAAAATTGCCTATGGTCGTGAGCTGTTTAACGATTGTTGTTAAACTTTCGAATCATTAATTATTTTTTTTCTTAAGGTTTTATAAACGAGTGGAATGCTAATACGTAATGGAAGCCAAAGGCTAAATCTTCAGGGAAGCCAGCTTCGACAATACTTCTGTTTTTTTTCTCCTAGACACCTCAAATACTTTATGGTCTGCCATGGTAATCATACAGGTAAACCCTTTCCCATATTGTATCACCGCCTCTACGTTGATCACTTCGGTCTTACTGGTTCTCAGGAACATGGGGAACCTAGAAAGTTCTTCCTGTAGCGTTTTAAGGGTTTTGGTTAGGAAATGTTCCGATCCATCCCAAAGCTTGAGCTTCACATAGCGGTCAGATGAAGTGATGTACATGATGTCTTCCACATCAATTAAATGCACGTGATCTCCACGATGAACGGTAAGTTTTGAGCCGTGTCGGTATTGCTGCTCACGTTCGGTCATCATTGTACTCACGCTGGAGGCCGTCGACCTGTTGTGCCGTATCCTTT
This sequence comes from Pedobacter sp., assembly GCF_965249885.1. GTDB lineage: Bacteria > Bacteroidota > Bacteroidia > Sphingobacteriales > Sphingobacteriaceae > Pedobacter. Next base: position 3,600,522 of record NZ_OZ252254.1, read on the forward strand.
CCAGAGCCTTTGCTGTGGCCTGTTGGAGTTCTGTTTTGACAATGGGCTTGAGCAGGTAGTCAAGGGCGTTGTTCCTTATCGCCTGGATGGCGTACTGATCGAAACTTGTTACAAATATAACTTCGAACTTGATCGAAGCGAACATCTTCAACAATGAGAATCCGTCACCCGAAGGCATGTGGATGTCCAAAAAGACCAGGTCTGGACGCAGGCGCAGGATCTGTTCGTAGGCGTCGCGTACACTACAGGCCTCTCCGGCTACGATGATGTTTTCATCTTCTCGTAGGTAAAGGGAAAGCAATCTCCTGCTGTCCCTCTCGTCATCGACAATCAATGCGGTGATGGGCTTTATGTTAGTTTCAGTCATGCTGGCTTGGTATATTGACCTTTACCCGTGTGCCTTTGGACTGTCCATTGGCATCATAAAGATCTTCGATGGTACTACTGAAAAATTTTGTTTTATACAGCTGGTTGAGCATGGCCATGCGTTGTGTATTCATTTTGAGGCCTGTGGATCGGTGTAGGCTTCCTGCGTTGTTTTTTTTGGCCATTTCCCGTCCAACTCCGTTATCGGTTATGGTAATTTCTATGCCGTTAAGCGTACCTTCCATTATTATAGACAACTTTCCCCTTCCTTTTTCAGTGCGGGGAAGAAGGCCGTGCCATATGGCATTTTCGACGTGTGGCTGGAGCAGTAGGGCTGGAATTTTCACCTGTCCACAGTCCAGGTCGGGATCGACTTTCAGTTCATAATCGAAATGTTCTGCAAACCGTAATTGTTCCAGCGATACATAGATCGAAAGCAGTTCGATTTCCTGCGAAAGCGTAACTTCCCTTTCCCTGGAATACAGGAGTACCATCCTTATCAACCTGCTGAAGCGTCCAAGATAGTCGCAGGCTTTGTCTGTTTCTTTTGCAACGATATAATGCTGTATACTGTTGATACAATTGAAGACAAAGTGTGGGTTCATCTGGGCCTGTAATGCGGCAAGTCTGCTCTCGGCAAGAAGTTGATCGATACGGTTCTTTTCTTTTTCCCTTCTCCGCAGTCGACGGAAAAAAAGCGAAGTGAGCCATATAAGTAGTGCTACAGCTAAAATGATGGACGTTAAGATGAACCACCAACGCTGCCAGTAGGGCGGGTCGATGCTGAACGAAAGGCTTATGGGCTTGCTGAGCACACCATCACTATTTTTGCCGAAGACCGTCAGTTGATACTTGCCGGGATGGAGATTTTCCATGCTGATTTCTGAAGCGCTCTGTTCTTTCCAAGTATTGTCTGTGGGAGAAAGTCTGTAGCGAACTTTGTGGTGCTGATTGGCAAAAGATAGCAGATGGAATTTCAGGTTGATATTATTGATTGGAAAGGGCAGTGCTGGATTCTCCGCAAGATCGATCGATTTTCCATTTGCCGTGGAAGAGATCAGGCGGAAGGGCATTTGTTTCAGGTTTCGCAGCTCGGCATCTTTTGGGAAACTACATACGCCCTCGGAGGTGTTGAGGTAGATTCGTTCACCGCTGATTTTCAGCCGATAGATGTATTTGGATGGCAGGCCATTGGAAGCGTCGTACCTGATCTGTTTTCCATTTGGAAAGTGTTTGACTATCCCGTCGTTGGTTGCAAGCCATATGATACCGTTTGCTTCCTGTTGCATATCGTTGATGATGCCCGACGAAAGGAATGTCCTGAGCTTTCCATTTACATATTGGAGGATACCTTTACCTTTTGTACCTACAAGCACCCGCTTATCGGAGGTCACCAGGATACATAGCGGCCTTGCCGGAATATCGGTTAACCGCTCATAGCTTTTTTTTCTGACCGAAAATCGATAGAGCGCATCGCCGGTACCGAACAGTACATGATTGCTGTCCAGTACGGCAAGGCATCGTCCTGGCATCGGAATCTTGTAGGTTGATATCTTTTGATCATCAATGTGATACAGGTGGGGGTAGGATATACCGAAGAAGCTGTTCTGGCCAAAGCGTACTAAATCAAAGAGATGTTCATTTTGGTGAAAACAGAACTTGGCATGCCTACCTACCATTTCCTCGATCAGTTCAGGGGTTTCATGTTCGGAGGCTGGCCGATCTTTGCCGTTGATGTCGAGTCTGACCAACTTGTCGGACTGCATGGCAAAAGTTTGCCTGGGCGTGCTATGAAAAATAGTCTGGCGATAGCTGTCGCCGAGGAGGTTGGCGTAGGAAATAATTTTGTTGTTGCGGCAGATGAACACTCCCTTTTCCAGCGTGGTACACCAGATACTGCCTTCCTCATCCTGTAATATGGAAGAAATGGACAGCCTTTGAAGTGCAGTGATGGGCTTTTCGATTACCGCGGTAGGATAGTATAGCAGCCCGGTCTTGTACATTCCGATAAGCAGTCCGCCCTTTGCGTCGACCTTCATGGCGCTCACATCGCCCGGCAGCGTATGTATTTTCATGTTCAGCGCAGTGTCTACTTCTACCAGTTGGTCATTATAGGCAAACAGGAACTTTCCGGGCATTTTCGCCGACAGGTAGCGGTAGCACCATTTCCCGCGGAACGGGATCTTGAATTTTTTTTCGGGCCGGTTCCTCAGTTTGGCTATCAGCGTTATGTAGGGTACTACCGAAGATATCTCCGAGTTGAAGATCTGGAAACCATCGTCGGTGAGTTCCAGCTTTGATGTGGTGACCTTGGGCGGTAACCTTTGTACGCTACCGGTTAAGGTGTCGAGGATATAGCTGGCCCATTTAGAATTGATCAAGAGTTTCTTGTTGAACCGCATTTCGTACGGGAAATCATCCTTTTTCCGCAACTGTTGCATCAGTGGAACGCTGAGCCGTTTTTCATGTATGTTGCCATCAGTCAGCGTAAAAAGCCTTCCCGCTGAGCTGGCCATCCATATGCCCGTTTTGATATTGGTGAATGCGTATATCGCTTTTTCGGGAATCCCCTTTTTATCATCGTACGTTTTTAGGTACTTGCCGTCATAGCGGCATAGTCCCAGTTCGGTAGCGATCCAAAGATAACCTTGGCTATCTTTGAATATATGGTAGCATTCATTGGAGGGTAGGAGGTTGTTGAGTACATAGGCCTGTTCGAATATCAACTGTTGGGCAGATGATTTTACTGTTGGCAACGAAATGGCGAGCCAGAGCAAAAAAGTGTAGCAAAAATGTAGTTTGCGGTTGGGGCTATCCATTAAATAGGTTAAAGTTTGTGCTGTAATACTTTAATGCTAAAAATATGAAAAAAATCTACTCCATTAAGTCTTTGATCCCATTTATCGCAGCCTTCTTTTCAGTAATCGCATTTGGCGCCCGTGGACAACTCGCCGCGGGAGATATTGCGGTAATTGGGCTGAACTGTGATCCCAGCGCCTCACTCAGTAAAACTTTTGCTATTGTTACACTCAGGGCTATTCCGGCCAATGAGGTGATCTATTTTTCCGATAAGGCTTATTACAGCAATTCGTTCAGCAGCTTGTTGAGCAATGGCAGCGAAGGCCGCTTTTCTTGGACAATTCCAAGTGTTGGGCTGGCTAAGGGAACGGTAGTGATGTTTACCGTTACCTCATCAGCTGCAGTACCCAGTGTTGCTACCACTCCAAGCGTGGGCAGCTGTACGGTACTGGAGGGCTGGACCTCGACCACCGCTACCACATCGCCCTTTGGACAAAATGGGGACAGTATGCTTGTTTATCAAGGCAGTGAAGCCAATCCAAGCTTTATATTTGGTTTCAATAGCGGTTTAACTAGTACGGGAATAACCAATGGTTGGAATACGGGCCTTTCCAGCAATGCTAATGGTGGGTGCGAACTTCCGGCCGGGCTTACAGAGGGCACTACCGCTGTCGGCTTCGGCGGCGCTGCGCACATCGACAACTTTAGATACAACAGTACCAAGCTCTCGGGAACGAAGGCGGAGATCTTGGCCGCAATTTGCAACCGTGCCAACTGGCTTAGCGATGATGCCACAGAATATAATTTTACGCCGGGAGCGGGCGTTTTCAGTGGTACCAATCCGATATTTACCATCAACAGCGTACCAGTGGCCAGTGCTGTTTCCAACACGGGAACGCTGACGGTGGGGCAGCAGTTGACGGGCAGCTATAGCTACAGCGACCCCGACAATGATGCCCAATCGGGGACAACGTTCAAATGGTACAGGTCAGATGATGCGTTAGGACTTAACAGGAGCGCTATCGCTTCTGCCACTGCTCAAAACTATACGTTAACGGCGGCCGACGTGGGCAAGTTCATCAGCTTTGAGGTCACTCCAAGGGACGGCATCGCTTTTGGGACTGCAGTTGAGAGTGCCGCTAGGGGACCTGTAGTGGCGGCAGTGCTGCCTGTGAAGCTGGCCGGCTTTTTCGCGAAGCCATTATCCAATGGTATTGAACTCTCCTGGTCTGTGGAGTCGATGGTCAACCATAGGGAGTTTAGGCTATATAAGTGGACGGCCGATCAGCAATGGAAACTACTCTCAATTTTCGGCTCGGTGGCGGGCACAAGTGTTTCGAGCTATCGCTATGTGGACGTAAATCCTGTAGACGGTACGAACCTTTACCAGCTCGTTCAGGTTGATCTGGATGGTACGGTCAGCGAGCTTGGCCAACAATTTTCCTTATTTGGCCTGGCAAGTGGAGATCTGATGGTCTACCCGAACCCGACTTTCGGGAAAGTAACCGTAAGGTTGCCCGCATCGATGTTTGAGCTGGCTACCTTGACCGATATGAATGGAAAGATACTGCTTAGGATGCCGATAGCAAAGAAAGCTACAACGCTCATGCTTGATTTAAGCCTTTTTTCAAGGGGGAACTATTTATTGAACCTTAAAGGTCAGGGGCTGTCGAAAGTAGTGAGCATCATGCGCAGATAGGTGATCATGCGGTGCAGACCGAATTTGTGGATCATTTTTTAAAGAGAATACATATAAGGCTGAAATGAAATAGATTCGAGCTCTAAAACGTGATTTATATAGGGTGAACTACGCTTATCGCAAAGGCCAGTCGATGAAAATGGATTGGCCTTTTTTTATCCAACTAATTTTTGCAAATTCAACAAAACAATTCTCTTTATGGTAGCTGGCTCCAATGCACTTTCTCAGGTACTTTCTGCGGTAGGAAGGTTTTCAGAACAGGAAGTCGCCCCGTTTTGAGGGCGAGTGTGTGCTAAGGGAGATACGTAAAGGGAGCGAACTTTTATCTCTAGGGCAGGTATCGCAATCCGTCTATTTGTTGGTTTCCGGCGCTGCCTATCAGTTTGATTACGATCGAGAGGGAATAGAGGAAAATATACTGGGCCTGTATACAGAAGGTGATTGGTGCTTTAACAACTCAAGTTTTGTTTCCCAAAAGCCTTCTGTTACTATAATTGCGGCCTATTCGGATATGTTGGTCAGGGAGATCTCGCTGCATGCCATCCATCAGCTGATTGCAGCTTCCCCAGCGTTTTTCCAATTGGGCGGTCTGCTACAAAAAGGAACTGAAAGGCTCCGTTATCTGGAAACGGCCAATAGTGCCGGTGAGGAAATATGCGCTGCTATCGGCCACTCAGCCTTCATTGCTGCAAGCTTTTCCATTGAAGATGATTGCTTCCTACCTCAAGATTGCACCAGAAACATTGAGCCGGCTGCGTGCAAAAAAGTAAATTATTTTGATTTCTTGACTTTCGTCAAGTGCGGTTTACAGCGAGGTTGATGAGTTTTGAAAAAAAATAACTCATGGAAATTTTCTCGAAGAAACTGGCAGGTATCAATCTGCTGCTTGGCTCGCTGATGGCCGTATTAACAATGGTACTACATCCAATTGGTGGAGATGTACAACAGATGGTAAAGATCAGGGAAATGCTTATCTTCTCACATTCGTTAGCCATTGCATGCGTACCGTTGATCGCTTTTGGGCTTTGGGGGGTAAGCAGTTTGTTGGCAACGCCTAATCGCTTGGCCATGTTGGCCTTTTTTATAGCTATGTTGGGGTTGGGCTCAGCGGCACTTGCTGGTACAATCAACGGTTTGGTACTGCCAAAATTTGTCGCTCATTTTGCAGATGGTAAAGTGGAACTAGGTATGCTAAACGCTATTTTGGACTATGCCAGGTCTTTTAATGGCGCCTTGGCCTATATCTTCATGGTTTCCATTACGGTGGCTATACTAATCTGGTCAATATTGATGGTGGGCAGGGGTGCTCCGATGAAATGGTTGGGCTATTATGGACAACTGGTGGTGGTGTTTGGTATAGTTGCCCTGATGTTAAAATCGAATATGACAAGTGTTCACCTGTTCGGAGTTTTTATATTTGGGATGGCCAGCTGGTTAATATTGGCTGCAGTAGTAATGATCAATACTGAACTTAAGGAGAAGTAGCGTAACAAAATAACAATTAATACAGTAATTACTGCTTTTTGATTTTGAACTGAATATAATAATATGTTGACACAGATCCATCCTAAGCTGCCCATGAGGGACAAGGCGGCTACCAAAGCGTTCTATTTGGACCTCCTAGGTTTTACCCTGTTGGCCGATTATGGTGAATACCTGATGCTGAAACGGGATCTCATCGAAATCCATTTCTTTTTGTTTCCTGGTCTTAACCCAAAGGACAACTACGGTCAGGTCTATATCCGTACTGATGAAATTGACGGGCTATATGGCATATTTCAACACAAAGGTGTCATCATACATCCTAATGGGACTTTAGCCGACAAACCTTGGGGACAACGTGAGTTTTCGCTATTAGATCCCGATCATAACCTGCTGACTTTTGGGCAAAACTTGTAGTTTTTTGTTGAACGGTCTCATCCGCCTATAACTTTACAGTTTAGAAAAATCTTAACTGAATAATGAAAATACAATTGACTAGATAACGATATATCGATCAGTATAACCGAAATACGCTTAAATTAGTTGCCAAATTAGGATGACATATTGCTAGCATTTTGACTTTCCACAGGAAATTCCGTTAAAAAATGCTATCTAATCGAAAATTAGATAGCATTTCATGAAATTTTTTAACTGGTTATTTTTTAATAAACATTTGGCTGATGTGATCAATCTTAATCATATAAGCTCCTGGCTTTAAGGTGGATATATCAAGTTGCTGCTTGCTTGAGGTTGCTTGAAGCTTGATTTGCTTTGTTAATTTGCCTTCAGAAGAATATATATATGCAATTTGAGATTTCTCAGAAATTGGCAGTTCTAAATTGATAACATCTTGTGCTGGATTAGGGAATAAGTTAAAGCTAATTAAGCCTTTTGCTGAGATTGCCTTAATATCACTATAGGTCTTATTTCCATCCAAATCAGTTATTTTTAATCTATAGTAATAGTTCGAAGATGGTAAATTATCGTCTTGTATTTGATAATTATTTTCAACCGCTGTATTTTTAGCTTTAACAGTTTTAATAGTTTCAAATCTATTTTGGTCGGTGCTTCGTTCTATGATGAATTCATCTAAATTCAATTCGTTTTTCGTTTGCCATCTGATCGTCGCATTATTGCCTTTTGCACTGGCTTGGAAAGAAAGTAGATCTAAAGGAAGAACTGCATCAAAAGGAGAGAATGCTACACTTCTGAACACGTAGTTGGTGCCGGCACTAGCTAACGTAGTTTGCGTAATAGAACCACTATTAAACGTGGTTCGGCTGTTAGCATCAACAACGGATACTACTTGGTTATTTTCGCCAAAATTGCTCACCGTGAATAGTTCAACTTGGCCTGAATTGGTTTTTCTTCCAGTCAAGCCGTAAAATGGTACAGAGCTGCTATATTTACCAATATAATCCCAGTTATTAGAAGCCGAGTTGTAGGCCATTTTGATGATTCCCGGAGAGGCAGCTGTTTGATCAACTATATACAAAACATCGTTTCCGTCTATGGCATTCGTTATAGTGTTATCTAAGTCGAGCAAAGCAAAGCCGTAGGCACTTTGTACGGTACTAGATGATGTGCCGGTTAACGCAGTACCATTATTGGTTGTTGTGGTTGTTTGGGGAATTCCAAAGTTAAGGACAGTTGCAGGGTTTGTGCCACTTACGCTATACAATTGGTTGCCTACTATTTGTACATATCTTGATCCTGTGTTGGAAAAAAGACTAGCACCAGTAGCGCCCCAAGCTACGTATCCAATTCTGTCGTTGGAAGTAAGCCATATGCCGTTGCCGTCTATACTGGTAGTAGCTCTGATGAAACCATTATTGATGGTGCCATTGATGGTAAATAATTCAACATTTCCAATGCCGTTAATTCTTGCAAAACTCTTATTATCTGGACCGGTATTATTGTCAAATAGTACCACATCGGCTCCACCAATCACGATATATCTGCCATCTGCCGATAGTGAGATGCCACCTTCGTTGGCGCCAGCCGCTGGATTGCCATTAATTAGTAAGCGCTGTCCCGCAGTGGTAGAAGGTATATTCACGGTATTTGTTACCACTTTAGTAGTAGGATCTACCTCTATCAATGAAACTGGAAGCGCTCCAGAATTTAATGTGTTAACGCCATTTCCCAATCGGGCAATCACCAAATTACCTTTAGTGAAATTTTGAGCCAAAGCAATTTGGGCGATAAAACATGTTGCGATTATAAGTGTAATTTTTTTTTTCATTAAGTGTCTTATTTGGTTAATAACAAGGTTCAAGAAGAGCGTTAATTTATAAGGAGAGCATTAATGAGATTGATATTATCTCTTGATATCTGGATTTGGTTTATATTCAGCATACCACTTACCAAGTTTGGTTAAGTTTCCATTGGCATCAACTAGTGCCGACGGCCATAAACGGGCACTGGTAGGAGAACCTGAAAACCACGAGTAGCGTTGTACAAAGTCTAAAGCTTCCAACTTTGGTAGTAGCCGTTGCATAAATGCTAGCACCATTTCTGGGGTGTATGGATTTTCTGCCATTGTGGTAGCCCTATCATGAACAGTAGCGAATTCTGTAATCCAAATGGGTTTATGATATTTATCGTACAGGTCTTGCAATATTTTGATGAAGTGATTTTCATCGGTGCCTACGTACATGTGCACACAGATGAAATCTACACGTTTGCCTTGAGCTATAGCCTGATCCATAAAGTTATAGATCCAAGTATTTGTTGGCCAAGAGGCGGCAGGACTACCCAGAGGCAAGCCAATGCTTTCTAATTGTGGCCAAAGATCTAAAGCTTCCTGTACAGTCATATTCGCTTGATCTGCTAAATCTGGTTCGTTAAAACCGAGAATATATCTTGCCCTGCCTTGTAACTTGAAAGCTTTTGCCTGTGCAATATTAGCCTCTGTAACGGATGATTTGCTCCAAAACATCGGTACATACTCAGCATTTTGCGGTGCTAGTTCAAAAGGGATAGTTAATCCCCATGTATAAAACCAGTGACTTTGTAAGTTAATGGTGTTACCCCACCATGTGCCATTTTTTGTGTTAGTGCTAAAATCAGCTCCTTTTTTTCCCTGAGCCTGATATTGAACCACGGTATTTTTTTTGGGTTCATACTCATTACTTTTGGCGCATCCAATAAAAAGGATTCCCATAGCCAACAAAAATTTAAAATTCTTCATCGTTGATACTTTTTAGTGTTGATGTTAATAAGTTCCGTTGTAACCTGCGTTTCTTAGCGTTGGATAGCCATCTGTTCCAATTCGCCATATGGAGAAGTTAAAACCTAGTGTGTTTTCAAAAAAAGTTTGACCGGTTGACGAAGTAGTTGCTCCGTCAAGCCCATCTGGATCTTCTACGAAAGCAATTTCTCGAACTGGAATGGTAATGCCAATGCCAACATAATTTTTCTTATTTACACCCGTTCCATTTGCAGCCGTACCTGATATGCGGAATACATTGTTGCCGTTAGGCAAAGTATTTGAGCCTTCCAATGACGTGTTTGCTATAAAACAGTTTGCGGTGTAACCGTTATTTTGATAAGTGCTGGAAATCCCTGCTACTGGAAGTGAAGCTGTTGAAATGGTAGATCTAAATGTCGCATTTTTAACGATGCAGTTTTCCAGTTTAAATTTGTTTGTGCCTGCAATGCCACCAATATTCCCCGTTGCTGGTGTACCTGTAGCTCTAATAGTAGGGGTGGATTGATTTGCACCAGCACCTTCTACCGAACAATTGGTGATAGAAGACCCTACGCCGGCAATTCCCCCCACAGAAAAGCCACAAGAGATAGTACCATCAAAAATACATTGATCAATAGGTACAATACCAGCATTTTGATCGGCACCAAAAATACCACCTACGCCATTTACTGTGGCGGCAACGGCTGCAGTTGATGAAATGTTTACAGACGAGCGGCAATTTTTAACTACACCGCCGCCAACATTACTACCTTCTGCTCTTCCTAAAATACCAGCAATTCTGTTCTTTGAAGCACTAATTTCTATGCTTCCTGCTGCGGTTGAGAAGGAAATTTCGGCTACGCCGCTAGCGTTGGTCGTTAGTCGGCCAACCAAACCACCTACCATTCCACAAGAAGCTTTGATAGTTAAGTTACTTGTTATTTGAGTAACCTTTGCAGCAGCTGACATGTCACCTACCACTCCACCTAGTATATCGCCAGTATTTGTAGAGGTAACGTTGCCAGTAATTTTGATGTTCTGCAAAGTTCCTCCAGTCAACCTTCCAGCTATTGTACCAAAAGAAGCACTAGTGGTACAGTTCACATTCAATAGTTGTAAATTTTTTACCGTTCCAGTAAGTGTTGCAAAGAAACCATCGTTCGCGTTGGTAGTGGTTATCGTTAAATTGCTCACTTTGTGGCCATTTCCATCTAGCGATCCCGAGAAACTACTAATTGGAGTCCATGCTCTTGTTAGGTTGAAATCAGCGATAATTTTATAATGCTTGTCGGTGCCATTAGCCATGCCGAATAAGCCGTCTTCCGAGGAAATGAGATAAGGATTGGTAGTAGAACCATCACCGCCATCAAATACGGAGCCTTCCTGCTTAGCATAAACCTTTACAGTTTTATTCAGTGATATATTGCCCTTTTTTAATGCAAGTACTACATCTCCAGAAATAAAACCTGATGACGGGGTAAAGGTAACTCTCTGCTGCCCAACAACGGGTACTGAAGTCAAGTTGTTAGGGGCTGATTTTACTTCTATTGTACCATCTGTAGGATTAAAGGCGAAATTGCTTATGGTAGGGGCTGTAACTCCATACACATTTGCAGGAAAGTTGGTGGCAGTACTTACAATCGTATTATTAGATTGAATAGAACCACTGTTGGTAGCTGCGGCGTAATTTGCTGCGAAATTTTCACCAGTTATCGTTAATGCAGTAACATCGCTATTGGATACTGTTCCGAAGTTATTAGCAGTAATTCCAGAAACATATTGTTTTCCAGTAACCGTACCTGATATTTTAATGCGATCAATTGTGCCTCTGTTGGTAACAGCAATGGTTGCTACGTTATTTTGCGCAGTAATGGCGAGGTTACTTAATTCCAGGTTTTTAATAGTTCCTGTAGTAGCGAGCTCTGTAAACAAGGCTTTATTATCAACTGTTGATGTGTTAATTGCAATGGCTGATATTTTTTTGTTATCGCCGTCCAATGAGCCTGTAAAGCTGCCGGCAATAGTTGCGAATGCTCCACCTGTAATGTCGTTGGTCAGTTTGTAATTAGCAGACAAAGCGTAACGTATTCTGTTGAACCTGCCGAAATCAGACACTTCATAAGGTTTGGCTAAGGTGCCATCTCCATTAGAAAAGGCGGTAACTTTGATTGTTTTTGTTACCTGCGGGATTTGTAAAAAGCTAGCTTTTATAACCACATCTCCAGCAACAAAGTCGTCTGAAACTACAAGTTTTAATCGTCTTCTATCATTATCAATGTTCTCAATACTTGCCGTCAATCCAGCGGGAGCTGTAATGTCAAATGCAGTGGATCTTGGGTAAACCGTAAATTCTCTGGAAACTTCGTTGATTGCATTGTATAGAACATCTTCCGACAAGTCTAAAGTGATACTTGTTACATTAGGCTTATCTACAAAAAACTTTGTACTACAAACATAAGTTTCTCCGTCTATTCTAATTTTCAGTATTAAGGTAAAGGTACCTTCATATTTAGGTGTTCCTTTTACGGTAATGTCGGTTGATGTACCACTAAGTTTTACTTTAGTTTCTTCAATATAAATGCCGTTTACTTCCTCGGCGCTGATAACGGCATCGGCGTTTTGCGGTGGGTTAACAAAAACCAAATTGAATTTGTTGGTGGCCGACATGGGCAGGTTTTCAACTACGTTGCCGTTCAGTCGAGATTTCTCACTGAAAACCTGAAAACGACCATCTTGAACGTTGTAAAACCTATCCTGATCTTTCTTACAACTTGCTACAAGTGCCACCAAAAAAAGCATGGGAACAACAATGTTTTTTATAACGTATAAACTTTTCATAAAGCTAATTTTTAGTGGTTATGGTCTTACGTAACCTTTTCTGATTAATGTATATTGGTCTCTCCACAAAGCGTTTAACCTTGATTGTGGCGCTGTTTCATAATGCGTTACTACCATTTCATTTTCGTTGATTGATGTGATTTCATACTCGATAACAGTAGAGGTACCCCGATAAAAGAAGAAGAAAGCACCACCTTTAAGCTGGAGGTAATGTTTACCGTTTCTAATTTCCATTTCCCAGTGTTGAGTAGCATCTTTTGGCGTATAATTAACGACTAGATCTCCACCGTCAGCAGCAAAAATGCTTGCGGTGCCCCAGAAATCGTTAAGTTCTTTCAGCCTGAATTGAGTTACGCCGTCGATAGTTCCGCCGTGGCAATAGGATGATCTGTTATTTTTATACAAACATTCTTTGTTAGCGAGTTTAAAAGTCATTTCATCATCGTAAACGCCTTTGTTTGTTTTTGTCAATCGGTTCCATGGCGTAGTAGAGCCGTTGTTAATCAGCTTAACGTGCCCATCCAATAATGAATCTAATACCCAAGTTTTGCCATTTGCAGCGGAAGTGCCACCGGTTAAAAGCCCATAAACAGGATCTAGATCCAGGTTGTCATTTTTAAAAGATACCTGTACAGATTTTTCCACTATTTTGATACCGTTAAAAACAGATAAGGAAACATTATAACTACCTTTAAAAGGATATTTGCCAATAACGGTATCGCCAACAACTTCTTCCCCGTTACCTAGGTTCCATTTGGCTTTTGCTGTGTTTCCTATTTGACCATTGATAAAACGGTAAACATTTGGAGTAGGCATTTCTTGGATAATAATATTGATATCGCCCTCAGCAATTGGGTCTTCCAATGTGAGGTTTTTTTTGCAAGCCATAAGAGCTAAAAGCAAAAATGTAATTAAACTTAAATTCTTCATCTTATTAAAGTTTTAGTAGCCCTTGTTTTGTATCAATGCGTATTTCGAATTGATGATCTCTTCTTGGGGAATGGGAAACAAACCATCTGCGCCGCGGTTGAACTTACTAATGAATGGTTCACCACGGTTAATGTCGATTTTAGATTGAGCGTAGTCTAATCCTCTACGCATTAAATCCCAATATCTCACACCTTCTAGCGCTAGTTCCAGTTCACGTTCTCTGTAAATCAATTCATAAGTCACGGTTGGAGGAACATAACTGGTTGCATGTGCTCTTTTAGTCACTTTGTCGTAGTAAGCTTGTGCTTTCGCTTGTGTGCCGCCGTGTTGTAGTTGTAATTCTGCAGCCATTAGCAATACATCAGCAAAGCGGATAGATACAAAGTGGTTTGGGAAATTTAACCTAAAATCGCCCCTAGAGCTTTGATTAGCTTTTAGAGCCAACCATTTTTTAGGAAAAATATCGGTGTTTTGGTATCCCGCTGTAAATGAAACAGATTGTGATCTTGGCAGAAAGAATGTACTCTCTTTTCTTAAGTCATCATTTGGGAAAGAATTATAAAACTCGGCGTCAATTGGGGCAAAAGACCAGCCTGGCGAGTAAGGTGATGCCGAGTTAGGATCTCGCATTGACCACAGCATTACGGATAGATTGCCATTTGCCTCTTCTCTATAACTGAAATTTCCGCTACTAGCTTTAGCTGAATATTGGATTTCAAAAACTGCTTCCTTGTTATTATGGTTAAAAGGCGCTTCGCTGATAAAAACATCTGAAAATTTTGGAAGTAAATCATGTCCGCTATTGTTAATCAGTTCTTCAGAAATCGCTAATATCTGTTGTGAGGTTACATTTGCCAATTGATTCTTTTTGTAATATCCAGTGTAATAAAGCCAAATTCGCATCAGTAAACCTCTAGCCGCATCGGCACTCGCACGTCCGTATTCATCAGGGGGTAAGCTTCTATAGCGTGGTAATACACTTATCGCTGATGTCAAATCCTCTGCAATTTGTTTGTAGATTTCATCCGGGGATACCTGCTTTTGGTTGTATTCTGACGGTGGAAGAACTTTTAATATCAACGGGATATTTCCAAAGAGACGTACCAGGTCGAAATAATAGTAAGCCCTTAGGAATTTGGCCTCGGCCGCATATCGTTCTCTAACTGCAGCATCATCAAACGCTGCATTTGGCAATTTTTCCAAAAGCAAATTAGCCCGATAAATTCCAGTATAGTATTTATACCACATTGCCCTAGGAGTAAGGTCATCTGTTCGCATCACGCCTCTGTCTACTCTTTGCAATGATGGCAAGTCAGTGGCAGAAGCTCCGCCGGTAAAACACTTATCGCCCAACACTTCGCTTAACAGCTGAAAAGGTGCGTTTTGGTTTTGCGGCGCATCCCAAAGTAGCACGTTATATGCTGCAGCTAAGCCCTGTAGGCAATCTTTTTGATCACGATAGAAGTTAGATTCCGTATCAGAAGTAATTGGATCTAAGTCTATATTTTTGTTGCACGCTCCAAGGCTAAATGCCAAGAGAAGAAGTACTATTTTAATGTATTGATTTCTCATGTCTAATATCAATTAAAAGCCAACATTTGCACCGATCATTATGGTTCGAGGCTGTGGATAAACACCTCTATCTATACCTAACCCTAGGGCTCCGCCTGATACTTCTGGATCAAAGCCGGTATATTTAGTAAGTACAAAAAGGTTGTTTCCGGTAATATACGCCCTAATCCTGTCCAACTTCGCCACCTTTAAGTTGCGGAACGTGTAGCCGATAGATGCATTGCGTAAGCGCAGGTAGGAGCCATTTTCTAAAAAGAACGTTGATGCATTGGCAAAGTTCCCGTTCAAATCTCCTGCGGCAATTCTAGGGAAGCTGTTTGTAGTCCCTTCGCCGTGCCAGCGGTTAATAATTTCTACAGGGAAATTAGCCGTTGGTAAATCCCAACGATGCAAACTATTAAAGATTTGATTGCCCGCCAGTCCATTAAAAAATACGTTGAAATCTAAATTGCCATAACGAGCCGTAAAGTTAAAGCCGTAGTTAAATTTTGGGTGTGGTGTGCCAACCATGGAACGGTCTCTGCTATCTATAATTCCATCGCCGTTTAAATCTTTGTACTTGATATCGCCAGGTACGGCGTTAGGCTGTACTAAATTCCCACTTGGTCCTCTATATGCATTAATTTGCGACTGGTTTTGGAAGATACCGTCCATAGTATACATCCAAAAGTAACCTAAAGGTAAACCTGCTTCCATTCTGGCAATATCGCCCATTTGATTGCCTGCATTGCCACCAGTGATGTATCCGTTGGTGTTGCCTACATAGGTAACTTTATTATTGTTGTAAGCACCGTTAATGTTGGCTTCAATGTAAAGCTTGCCGAAATCCTTTTGGTAGCCCAATGAAAGTTCTATACCTCGGTTTAGTACATTTCCAGCGTTACCAAATGGTGCTCCATTGCCTACGTAATAAGGGATTGGTACCCTTAACAATAAATCTTTGGTTGCTTTACGATAGAGATCTAAGGTAACTTTGAAATTTTTGAATAATTCCGCATCCACACCAATATTTGCTTGTTCGGATGTTTCCCATTTCAAATCTGGATTGGATACGCCTGCAGGAGAAGCACCAATTTGTTGTACATCATTTCCAAAATAATAATTGCGGGCGTAAGTGCTTATGGTTGAAACGAAAGCATAATCACCTATCTGATCGTTACCGGTGCGGCCCCAACTTGCCCTAACTTTTAATGAGTTTACAAACCGTACATTTTCTAAGAACTTTTCGTTATGGACATTCCAACCAGCAGACACTGATGGGAAGTAGCCGAACTTATTGTTTTTTCCAAACCTAAATGATCCATCCGCTCTGAAAGTGGCGGTCATCATGTACTTATTATTAAAATCATAATTTATTCTACCGAAGTAAGATACTAGGCCCGAATGCCATGCTCCGCCAGATGCTGCTGCGCTGGTATTATCTTTTGCCAAGTCCAGATACGCGTAGTTGGGATCGTCATACAAAAGCCCATTTTTAGAGGCCGATACGTTGGTTCCTTTTCCCGTATTTAGCGTGTTACCTAACATTGCC
Organism: Pedobacter sp.; assembly: GCF_965249885.1. Taxonomy (GTDB): domain Bacteria; phylum Bacteroidota; class Bacteroidia; order Sphingobacteriales; family Sphingobacteriaceae; genus Pedobacter. The sequence continues at coordinate 3,616,932 of NZ_OZ252254.1, forward strand.
GAAAAGGAGTGGATATTTATTTTCTTACTGTAAGTTAAGGTGTTTTCAAGATTTAAATCCCTACTTTCAGACATAGATTTGCTTGTTCCTGTAGCAACTGTTCTGTTAGTGGAGTTAAGGTAATAAATAGGGGTGTAGCCTCTAGATTCATTGTATTGTAAGGCCAAACCTAAGCTGCTTTTGAATTTTAAATCACTGATGATCTGTACTTCACCGAAAACATCCGCATTAAGCCTAGTATAGCCTGACGAGCCATTGGTATAGTAGATTCGTGCTATCGGATTTACAATTTCTTGAGATACATAGCGTGATATAGCAAATGTTCCATCATCATTCATCACCGGTGTTACAGGATCCATATTTATTGCACTTAAGATTGGACCAGAGTTACCGCTATTGGTAGCAATAGATGCTCGTTTTACATTGGTGACATTAAGATTAACACCAGTATTAAGTACACCTTCAATTACATTTTGTTTAGTGTTGATACGGCCAGTATACCTGTCAAAATCAGACTTTCCTTTAGCCAGCGTGCCCGACTGCGAAAAATATGAAAACGACGAGCTGTAGGTGTTTTTTGTTGATCCGCCCGAAATTGAAACTTGATGGTTTTGTATCGGCGCATTACGGTACGAAATCTCCCTTTGCCAGTCTGTACCAGTTCCCATTTTATTAATCTCGGTTTCCGAGAAAGGGAGCGCTAGATTGGAGTTGAAATGTAGTTCATTCTGGATACGTGCATATTGGGTAGCATCTAGTACATCAATGTATTTTCTGATGTTTTGAAATCCCCGATAATATTCGTAATCTAATTTGCTTTTTCCAGCCTTGCCAGATTTAGTAGTGATGATAATTACTCCGTTTGCACCTCGTGCACCATAAATAGCTGCCGAAGCAGCATCTTTAAGGACTTCCATAGTCTCAATGTCTCTCGGGTTCACTGCTTCGAGATCTCCCCTTGGAAACCCGTCGACTATAAACAATGGGTCATTGGAACCATTTGTTCCCACACCGCGGATGCGGATGCTCACACCCGAACCAGGTTGTCCGCTGTTCATCATCACGGTAACACCAGGTGTTTTTCCCTGTAGTGCTTGATCTGCCCGCATAATTCCGGGTACTTCCAGGTCTTTCGTACTAATTGATGAAATCGCACCTGTTACCAAACTCTTCTTTTGTACGCCGTAGCCTACCACAACCACGCCATTTAGTGTTTGTACGTCTTTAGATAAAAGGATATTTAACTCGGTTTCGTCTTTTAATATGACCTCTTTTGTTTTCATGCCAATTGCAGAAAACACCAAGGTTGCAGTGGCATTGACTTTAATAGTGAATTTTCCGTCATTATCTGTAAGTGTGGCGTTATTGGTGCCTTTCACTTTTACAGCAACACCGGGGATGGTTGTATTGTCATCGATGTCTCTAACTTTCCCGCTAACTGATACTTGCTGCGCAATAGCCATATTGCTATAGCAGCATAGGATCAATACGAGATAGCGAATTGATTTAAGTTTGATGTTCATATATGTGTTGGTTTATTTGGTCTGGGTTGGTGTTGCTATATTAAGACCGAGCGCCTTAATGTAGCCTTGGTTAGGGATGCAGTTTTTGAATTTTATGTTTTCCAAATATTGCTTTAGCGTTGCTTTAATCTCGGTTCTATTAAGCTTTATTTCTCTGATTTCCTTATAAGAACCGCGATTGTTTTCGGCGTAATCAATTATAGTTTGATAGTTTTCTGGTAACTGCACCGAGATAATGTTCTTCGGATTATCGAGCTTTTTATAGGGCCAAAAATGCCAGCCTATATTGTTCTTTTCCAGCAAGCCTCTAAATTCGGTTACCCACTCGTCGGTATTTTCTCCGGTTTCGCCAATGTAGATTGGTACGTTGTACTTCTCTCTAAATTCTATGAAACGTTTGATGGATGCGTAATTCGGCTGGTCACCGTATTTATGAAACGTATAAACCGCCTTACTATCAAAAGGCTCGGAGAAGATGGTAAAGTTTGTATTCCATTGCGCACCACCGTAAAAAATGATATGGTTTTTATCTACGCTTCTGATCGCAGTGGTCAATTTTCTGTATAATGGCTCAATTAGACCATTTAAAGTCTTAGTGTCAAAGTAGTGAGCGACAGGTTCATTCAACAAATCATAGCCTATCACCATTGGTTCTTTAGCATAACGTTTGGCAATCTTTGTCCAAATTTCAATAGCTAAGTCTTGGTTTCGCTCATTTTCAAATAAAAACGGATAACCATAGCTGTCATCTATATTATCTCCTGTTTGTCCACCAGGAGCGCAATGCATATCTAAAATCACGTACAGTCCTTCTTGTTTGCACCAGTCAATAACTTTATCTAGTAAATCGAAACCTCTCGTAGCATCACTGATGCCCATATAACTTTCGTTTGTAAATAGTTTATAATTGAACGGTACCCTAATGGAATTTACGCCTGTGTTTTTTAGAAATTTGATGTCATCTACAGTAATGTAATTCTCCAAAAAAGTTGCCCAGAAATCGGCGGCTTCCGCAGGACCAACCAGTTGGCTAATCATATCATGTATTTGAGATGGCGAATTCGTTTTTTTGAATTTGAACATATATCCTTCTGGCACTAACCAGTTGCCCAAATTGGTGCCTTTGATGAGAAAAGGATTTCCGTTTGCATCTACGATCTCTTTTCCTTTAACACTGATAAATTTTTCCTTCGCCTGCAAGGTGGAACATAACCCAACTAACAGTATAAAAAATAGTTTCTTCATAAATTATTTTGTTTTGCTTAGTTCGTCGTAATAGGCTTTAAGTACGTAGAAGGCCTTTTTTTTGTTACCTTTCTGGTCGTAAAGACCTTTGTTATTCCAGCCTTCTTGATAAACTGGATTATTTCTTCTTGGTGACCTGAAATCAGCTAACAACCAAGGTGATATGCCTACAAAATTCGAGGGCATTCTTTTCAGCATAGCCACCTGTTCTTGGTAAAACCATTCTTGAAACTCTTCGCTCCATAGCTGATTTGCGTTTGCATGATAACCACCGAGAGCTTCGGCACCTGTTTCGCTAATAAATAGGGGTTTTTTATAGTGTGTACCCCAGTTTGCAGTACGGCAACTTTCAGGAGTTCCTCCATACCAACCCAAGTATTGATTAAATGAAACGATATCTACATAGGCGCCAAGTGGATCATCAATCCATCTCATATTTTCTTCGGAGTGGTAATTGACTTCAAGTGCTGCCGAAACGAGTCGAGTAGGGTCTTTTTTTCGAGCTTCTTCCAGCAAGTTCTTCATGAAATTCGTTCTTGTCTCGCTTACAGGAGTTTCATTCCCAACAGACCAAATAATGATGCTGGCTCTATTTTTATCTCGATCAATCATTTCATCCAGTTGCACTTTTGCTTTATCAAATACATCTGGGTTTTTGAAGTCTATGGTCCAATACACAGGAATTTCCGACCAAACCAATAATCCCAAGGAATCCGCTAATCTTGTCATCTTTTCATCGTGGGGGTAGTGTGCTAGACGTACCATGTTGCATCCAAGTTCTTGAGCCCATCCCAATAATTGAGCGACATCTTTTTGGCTATGTGCCCGTCTAGCTTCCTGAGGTATTTCTGCATGTATGCTAATTCCTCTTAAAAATATCGACTTTCCATTTAGCATTATTTTCTCTCCCTGAACTTCAATATTACGGAAGCCAATTTTCTCTGAAATCTTATCAGTACCTAAAGTGTAGGTCACATTATATAGTTTAGGGTTTTCTACACTCCATTTGGTTAGTTTTTGGGCATTAAAAGAAAACGAAATTCTTCGTTCCGAGGTAACCTTCAGTTTCTGAGAGATCTTTAATTCTGGAATATCAATGCTCACAATGTCATTTAAAGCTGCATTTGAAACTTCAACCCAACCCTGTATTTGATTACTGGTGCTGCTTGGCTTCGCTAAATGAATAAAATAGTTGCTGATGTACTTATTTGGGACTTCAACTAACGATACATCTCTAATGATACCTCCATAATTCCACCAATCGGTATTTAGTGTTGGTATTTCATTAGCGTATCGCCTATTATCAACCTTAACCACTAGGAAGTTTCCATTTGCTTTTAAAATCGAGTCCGGAATCTCGAAGTTGAAGGCACTAAAGGCGCCTTTATGTATGCCTAGTTTTTTTCCATTCAGGTAAACATCTGCACGGTAGCTAACTGCGCCAAAGTAGAGGTAAAGCTTGTTCGTTTTCGAGGTTTTTTGATAATCGAAAGTCTTCTTATACCAGACGGTTCCTTCGTAGTATAAGAATTTGTCGGCCTGGGAGTTCCAATCGCCAGGGACATTTAGCGTATACTTGTCGTTGTAGCCATGTTCTTTTCTATCTAAAGAGTGAGCCGGCTTATCCGTATTCCAATAAGCTTCTGGGTCATTTTCATTTCTTTCTATGTATCGGTAATCGTAAAATCCAGTTTCGTAACTGTCAACAATATATTGCCATTTGCCATTAAGACTTGTTGTTTTCCGTCCGGTGATATTGGTTAGTAAAGGTGCACTGTTTACACTTAGTTGTTGAAGTGTTAATACGACTAATAGTACCCATCGTAGATGTAGCTGCTGCTTGATCACAAAATTATTTGCTTAGGTTTATACTTGGTTAATTGGAATGCATTGCAAATATATCCAAGTATTAATCAATAAAACAAATAAAAAATATCATAAATAACTGATAATCAAATTGTTGAAATGATTTTAATACGCATAAATACCATTTGGTATTTTGAGTTATGATATTGATTTTCAAGGCATAAAATAGCCTATGAATGATTTGTTAAAAAAATTTTAACACGCTTCGAAAAAAAGTGCTTTTTTAATTTAAAACTAACTTGCTCCAGCCGTCTTGACCTGCATTTTTAAACTCTTGTTTTCTTTCGGTCATTAAACCGCGTACTTTATTCAAGTTCGACCAACATGTTGCCTGTCTAATTCCGAGTATTTCGGCAAGCTTATAAGAAGATATTTTGCCTTTGGTGACATATATGATATACACCATGTAAAACGCTTTGTTTAATGGAATTCGACTGTTCTGGAATATAGTTCCGTTAATTACCGACTCTTCGTAATCGCAGGCCGTACATCGTTTACTATAACTTTGGTGACCTTGATAGAAGGTGGTGTTTTTGCAGCGCTTACAATTGAAACCATGTTGCAGTTTTAAATCGCTTAAAAATTTGAAACAGGTTTCATTGTCGGGATAGATTTTAATGAATTCCTCGTAACTCATCATTTTAGACATTACCCTAGCTTCTGTTACTTCAGTAATGTCCTTTTTAAGTTTTGTGTTATCAACGGAAAGCAGCTTATTCATCTGCTGAATTTCTTCAGCTTGTTGCAGCAGTTCCTGATTTTGCGCTTCAATAATCTCCGATTTTTCAAGTACTTCTTTAGTCCTTCTGGCAACTATTTGTTCTAACTCTTTATTCAGTTTATCCTTTAATTCCTGCTTGGATTCAAGTTCTTTAATTATACGACGCTGGGCCTTTTCTTTCTTCTTCTTCAATAGTCGTATGTTATCTCCGATAGCGAAAGTCACAAAGAGCATTTCCATGATCAAACAAAAACTCAGGCTGTAAAAATTAATAGGTCCAAAGGGCATTTTGCCCACATTTAGCACTTTTATAATCCTGATAACAATACCTAACAAGATAAACGAATAACCTGCTACGAAAAATCTGGCAGGGTAATATCCTTTACGGTATACATAGATTCCTGCCAATAGTGCTAATGAAACAGGTATGATTTCAATGAATTTATAAACAAATAAGTGGTTGTTTATAAAAAGACAACAAAAGAAGAAAATCGTCCTTAAGATAAGATAGTAAATAATTAATTTATCGATTAAAGGTCGCTTTTGCTTGAGATGTAAAAATTCTCTTGTAAAAAGCATACTGAAACTAACCGCCATGTATAGTGCTACTCCATATGCTATTTCGTTCCATTCTGGATAGCTTGGCCATAAGTATTGAAAACCTGTGCCATTGGACGAAACCTCATAAAGTCCTATGCTTAGATTGTAGACCACGTAATATAAATACTGTTTTTGTTTTACTGCAAAAAACATAACAAGATTATATAGACAAAACACTACGATCATGCCATACAGCAATCCCAATAACATGTATTCCTTTAGCCCATATTGTATAAACCAGTCTATTTTCTTAAGTACAATCATTACAGCAGCTGGCTGTTCGGTTTTGATAGCGATATAATAAGTATGGGTGCCTTTTAAGTTCCTGTTTATATTGAATGTGAAGTTTTTATGATGCAACTCTCTTCGTTCAAAATTAAGCTTTGCTCCAAAGTCATAAAGGTTATATTTTCCACTTTCAGTGGGTTCGTATAGATGTATGTTGTCAATAGTTTGATCGTAGAATTCTAATAGAAAAGCGCTATTATTTTCGACACCGTTATCTAGATTAATACGATACCAATAGGTTGACTGCCGGTGAGTAGCTTTGGGAACGAAAGTTTTGCTACTGGTAAAAGATTCACTTACGCTTTTTGACGACACACCTTCTATGCCGAGTTTACCGGTCTTATCTTCAAACAAATAGATTTCTTTGTAGGAAAATATATGTTGGTTAATTGAAGGATTTAGGCTTACGGCCTGTTGGGCGTGTGATGTTTGGCTTAGCAACCACGCAAACGAGATAAGCAAGCACAACGGTAGTTTCAAAATTGTATTTCGGTTAGTTTGTTACGATTTGGCAGTTAAAGTTATTAAATAAATGACAATTTTTTATTTAATGAATTCATAGTGTAGATTTCGGTAAAAGTAGCCACTCCATTTCGTTCCAAACTGACCACCTAACCTAATGCTCAGCTTTTTTGAACCCAACTTACAAATAGTTCAAGACACCTATTTTCCGATCCACGGAAGTTCCGATAGTAAACGTTTCGAAACTGCTTTTGCTACGCAAAAGGCATGATTGCCCACCATCAACTTCGAAATCTCACGGAGAAATCCAACGACATCCAGACAGGCCACAATCTTTTGATTTCAGTGAATTTTAAAGCGCTATAAGGCATGAAAACTATGCGGGCAAACCATCAATCCAGAACACTGTTTTCAACACTCAAAACCCTTTAAAATCAGTCAAATGGTCACTTTTAAGCGAAATCAGGTGGCCATTTTGGAGCGTAACAGGTGGCCACTTTGCAGTAGAAAAAGGTGGCCACTTTCAGCAGAACCCACAGAAGTTAAAGTTTAACTTAGAAGATAATAAAAGTATTGATATGAAAAATCAGCTGCAGAATCAACTGATTTTAGAAGCTAAGAAGAAATTTAAACCCGTCATAAATTTCGAAATAGATGAATAGCAAAGGGGGTGGGCCTAAGGATTATGTTGCCAGATACAGATAAAGTAGGAATGCAAATGCGTGACCTTTTAGTGGCCGTGTCGTCAAATGAGGCACTAAAACGCGTAGTTGTAGTGATTTTAACGTGACGGTACGTATTCTTGCTTGTATATTTTATCAACCTCATTCAAAATTAACTTACTCATCTCAGAAAATTGAGTTGGGGTATATTTCCCCTTTATGACCAAGATAGGCATCGTATATCTTCTTGGCTCCATTTCTTGGGTGAGGAAATAATAATTTTGCTACCCATTTCAATAATAATGGCATCCCGTTGCTACCAGTCATTTGTGTTCTATTACCACCGGGACAAGCACTTCTAATTTCTATCCCTTCTAATTTCATTGTCTTTGAAACCTCTTTTGTCCACAAGGTTAGAGCCAGTTTTGAAAGCGCATAAACACCAAATAGCTTCCTTAGACTTTTAGGATGTTCAAGCTCTTCTAGATCAAAATGTTTTACTGTTAGTATGACGTTTGAGGAGACGTTAATGATGGTCTTGTCAACGCCTTTCTTTAACAGATTTTTCATTTCCATAGCGATAATATACGGTGCGACGGTGTTTACCTCATAATGCAATTCCCTGCCCTGTTGCGAATATTTAAGTTCACCATTGCCTACGCCCGCATTGTTGAACAGCACATGGATGCTTCTCTCTGTTGCCTTTATCCGATCTAAAGCGGGTTTTAAACTTTTAAAGTTACTAATGTCTGCCTTGTAGATCCTTAGTTTTTTCCTTTTTATAGCCTCGTCTATAGTGATTTCGTTCTGGGGAAAACCAGATCGTATCAAAGCGATAATTTCCCAACCTTCGGTTAATAATTTTTTTGTAACTTCAAATCCAACTCCAGAACTTGATCCGGTAATCATGGCTGTTTTTTGCATCGTTTGTTTCCATTAAATGAATTAATGATGCAAAGCTAGCTTAGAACTGTAAAGGCAAATAGTGTTGTTTTCTGTTTTAAATGTTTTTTACATTTGATCAGACAGTCCTTTATTGAAGAAATAATTCTTTCGAAAACGCAATGGTGTGGTGCCCGTGTATTTTTTAAAAAGTTTGATAAAATTGGAAGGTTCATAGTCAAACGTATAGGCTATCTCTCCAATCGATTTATCGGAGCTGATAATTAGGTTTTTACATATGTCGATAAGTTTTGCCTCAAAAATACTACAAGGTGATTTTCCCAGCACTTTCCTTACTGTATCACTTAAGTGGTTTGGATCTATAAACATCAACTCTGCAATCTGTCTGATACTGATAGCCGTTTCTACATTTCTATTATTTAACGCTGCTAAGTGTTTATCCAATTCCTTTAAGAATATATCTGCGATCTGCTTTTTACGAGGAGAGATATAAGTCGTTTTCTGATATTCCATAGTTCTGCAAAAATGTCTCTACAATTACCGTTGTGTTTTGGGAATTACCTAAGTTGGTATATTGACGGCGCTTATTTAAGCTAAAGTACAAAAGTTGATAGAACTATATGTTTTCAATTTTCAATTAGATACTGCTTGTAGAAATATGTTTTGATCGTCCATGACAGTGCAGGACAGTTGCCCGATCAGATCTCTTTAATTTAGTATACCAAATTATAAACGGGATATCTATATCGTATGCGAGCTTTTTTCCTATTAGTCAGGTCTATTAATATTAGTCTTTTTAGCATTCCGACAAAAAGGCTCAGGGATCTTACGCCACCTTGCTTATGGAGGCTGAGCTCTTTTTTTTATGAAGAGATTCTAGCTACGGAAACTAAAGGAATTTGCAAAGTCGCCACGTTGGATATTTCAAGCAAGGAGTGTGTAGCTACCTATTTAGGAACATCGTCATCTCATAGCATTAATATAAACAATAACAGTTTAATGAGATTAGCTGCTGGAAAATTTACCATGCAGCTCATTTGGTTGGAAGCGGGAGGGTCGAGACTCTCCGCTTTTTTTACCCCCTTAAGGATTACCGGAAATAATTAGATTGATTTAGGTGATAAGATATGATCAGTTTATGAATACGCAAAGAGAGATTACGCCACTGACCCAGTACGATTGCTTTACCTTATTTTCTAGGACAAAAAAACAGTTCGATTTTCCGTTGCATTACCATGATGAATACGAGTTGAACCTCATCCTAAATGCAAAAAATGCCAAAAGGATTGTGGGCAACCATATCCATGTGATCGATGACCTAGAATTGGTTTTTTTGGGGCCTAATCTGAGCCATGCGTGGTTTACCCATGAGTGTAAGTCGGCTGAGATCAAGGAAGTCACCATTCAGTTTCATAAGGATCTTTTAGATGATACCATGTTGGGTAGGAACCAGTTGAGTTTTATGCGCAACTTTTTTGAAAGATCGAAAAAGGGGATTGCATTTTCTGAGGATACCATCAGGGCGGTAAAGCCGCGTATACTTGGTTTATCACAGAAGAGCGGTTTCGATTCGATTTTAGAACTTTTATCGATCCTTCACGACCTGTCTATTTCTAGGAATATGCTGACCCTTTCAGACGCAGCCTTTAATAACGAAAATTCCAACTATAACAGTAGAAGGATTGAGAAGGTATTCGATTACCTCAATCTCAACTATAGCCAGGAAGTAAAACTGTCAGACGTGGCTAAACTCACCAATATGCCGGAAGTTTCCTTTAGTCGTTTTATTAAAAAGCGTACTGGAAAGACATTTATAGATAGTTTGAACGAAATAAGGGTTGCTCACGCAAGCAGGCTGCTTATTGATACGACGAACACAATATCGGAGATTGCCTACAGTTGTGGCTTTAATAATATCTCCAATTTTAACCGTGTTTTTAAAAGAAAGAAAAATACGACCCCGAAGGAATTCCGGGATAATTATTCGGGAACCAGGGTATTTATATGATATCGTTGGAGAATGATCAACAGTGTTTTTGTATTATACTTTGATAAAAATCTACTGGCTGAATCTTTCCCATCCGACTACTTTTGAAATCCGTTAGCCGTTGTGGTTGGCAGGTGCCCCGGCGAATTTGAACCATCAATAGATCAATGACTAGACGAAATGTATGAACGAAAAAATAACACTTAAAGAAAAGATTGGATATGGGTTCGGCGACTTTGCTTCGTCCATGTTCTGGAAGATATTTTCGGTTTACCTACTCTATTATTATACCGACGTTTTTGGCATTTCGGCAGCGATTGTGGGCACCATGTTTTTAGTTACGCGGATTTGGGATACTGCACTTGACCCGATCATTGGGATAATTGCGGATATGACAAATACTAAATGGGGGAAGTTTAGGCCATATTTATTATGGGTGGCCCTACCGTTCGGCATTATAGGTGTGGCGACTTTTGTAAGTCCGGAGTTGACTTCAAGCGGGAAGATCGCCTACGCGTACGTCACTTATACTTTGATGATGATGGTGTATTCGGCGATCAATGTTCCCTATGCATCGCTGATGGGGGTGATGACAGCTAACATCAAAGAGCGCACGGCGCTATCCACGTTTAGGTTCATCTTTGCTTTCGCAGGAAGTATCTTGGTTTTGGCAACTGCCGAACCACTGGTTGACTGGTTTGGAAATGCAACAGGTGCAGATGTGCAGACCGGATGGACATCCACCATGGTCGTCTATGCGATAATTGCAGCTGGACTATTCTATTTGACTTTTGCTTGGACGCGTGAAAGGGTAAGCCCGCCGAAGGAACAGAAGACTTCTTTAAAAACGGATCTGAAGAATTTGGCTACTAATAAGCCTTGGTTTATTCTTTTGGGCGCAGGTGTTTCTACCTTGATTTTCAATTCGCTGAGAGACGGTTCGGCCATCTATTATTTTAAATATTATTTTGCCGATCAGCAGGCTTTCAAGTTGCCCTTTAATATCATTATAAATTATAGTACACTTTATTTGGTATTGGGACAGGGCGCTAATATCGTCGGAGTAATATTGGCCAAACCAGTCTCTGATAGGATAGGCAAGAAGAGGACATTTCTTTATGCGATGCTTATAGCAGCGTTGCTGAGCTGTGTGTTCTATATATTTAAGGACACCGATCTCACTTTGATCTTTCTTTTCCAGGCTCTGATAAGCACCTGTGCTGGAAGTATTTTTCCGTTGTTATGGTCCATGTATGCCGATATTGCAGATTATTCTGAATGGAAATCAGGCCGTAGGGCTACCGGATTGATCTTTTCGTCATCCTCCATGTCTCAGAAATTAGGGTGGACACTGGGGGGAGCCCTCACAGGATGGCTGCTGGCAATCTATGGGTTTGAAGCTAACGTGGTACAATCCGCTGAAACGAAGGCTGGGATTAGAATGATGTTGAGTTTTATACCTGCAGCAGGTGCATTGCTATCTGCCGGGTTTATCACATTTTATAAACTAAGTGATTCTCTGATGTTTTCCATCACAGAGGAATTGCAATTAAGAAGAAGAGGCGATGAGAGGTAAATTTCCTCAAAGAAATTTATTCGCGATAAATAATAACGATTTTATACAATAGAGCATGACATCCATTTTTAGAAACCGTATGGAACAGCTTCAGGAAGCGCAGGAAGCGTTGTTGAGCAGGGAAAATCAAATCGAAGCCGAGGGCAACGGAATATTCAGCAGATATAAGTATCCAGTGTTAACTGCAGATCATATTCCATTAACATGGAAATACGACTTCGATTCGGAGTCCAACCCATATTTCATGGAACGTATCGGAGTCAATGCGGTATTCAACGCGGGGGCAATCAAGTTCGATGGAAAATATGTATTGGTGGCTCGGGTCGAAGGAGCGGACAGAAAGTCTTTTTTTGCAGTTGCAGAAAGTGATAATGGAATAGATGGGTTCAGATTTTGGGACCAGCCAGTTGTTTTCGATACTTACCAGGGAGCAGATACCAATCTATATGATATGCGTTTAGTGCAGCATCAGGACGGTTGGATTTATGGACTGTTCTGTACCGAAAAAAGAGATCCGAATGCACCGAATGGAGATCAAACCGCTGCCGTGGCACAATGTGGCATTGTTAGGACCAAAGATCTTAAGCAATGGGATCGTTTGCCCGACTTAAAAACTACATCTTTGCAGCAACGTAACGTGGTGTTGCATCCCGAGTTCGTGGATGGAAAATATGCCTTTTACACTCGTCCGCAGGATAGTTTTATCGAAGCTGGAAGCGGTGGCGGGATAGGATTTGGATTAGCAGAAAATATGGAATATCCGTTGGTCGAACAGGAAGATATTCTTTACAGAAAGGAATACCACACTGTTTATGAAGCAAAGAATGGGCAGGGGCCAGCACCGATTAAAACAGAAAGGGGATGGCTTCATCTGGCGCATGGCGTAAGGAATACTGCCGCTGGCCTACGCTATGTCCTTTATGCTTTTATGACCGACCTAAAGGATTTGACCAAGGTGATCTATAAACCTGGTGGTTACTTTTTGGCACCAGAGGGAGAAGAAAGAGTTGGCGACGTTTCTAATGTGGTTTTCTGCAATGGTTGGATTGTCGACAATGATGGCAAGGTGTTTATTTATTACGCTTCTTCCGACACTCGCATGCATGTAGCCATTTCTACCGTTGAACAGTTGGTTGATTATGTTGTCAACACTCCCGAAGATGGTTTAAGCTCAGCAAAATCGGTGGAAAAAATTATGGCATTGATTGGTAAGAATAAGAACTCGGTCTCCAATAGGGAGGCTAAGGCAGTATCGGTCAACAGCTAGGATCGGAAGTTATGAACGCGGAGCTATTAAACGAATTCGAGCAGGAACTATCCAATATCTTGGAATATTGGTCTACTGTGGCGCTAGACGTCGAAAATGGTGGGTTTTATGGTCAAGTGGAAAATGATAACGTTGTGGTGCGGGATGCCGACAAGGGTTCTGTATTGAATGCCCGCATCCTATGGTTCTTTTCAGCTGCATACAACTATAGCCGTTTGCCTGAGGATCTGGAGTTGGCAAAGCGTAGTTTCGACTATTTCTCGCACCACTTTATTGATAGGGAGCACGGTGGTGTCTATTGGTCGATCGATGCACAGGGCAATCCCAAAGATGCTAAAAAACAAGTGTATGCCATCGCCTTTGCCATTTATGGACTGGCCGAATACTACAAGGCTAGCCACGACAAGAATGCATTGAGCCTAGCTATAAATTTATATGCTGATTTGGAAAAATTTAGTTATGATCCTATCAAACAAGGTTATTTTGAAGCATTTTCAAGCGACTGGTCTCCCTTGGAGGACCAGCGGCTGAGCGACAAGGACGCCAATGAGAAAAAAACGATGAACACGCACCTGCATGTGCTGGAAGGCTATACTAACTTGTACCATGTGTGGCCTGAAGATCATCTGCGCAAACAACTTGAAAAGCTGCTCGCCATATTTGGCCACCGAATTATCGACCAAAACACCCATCATCTAAAGCTCTTTTTCGATGAAAATTGGCGATCTAAATCTGAGGCAATTTCTTTTGGTCACGATATCGAAGCAAGCTGGCTTTTGTTGGAAGCTGCCGAAACCATAGGCGATGATTCGCTGGTGGATCATTTTGCGAAGATTTCCATAAAAATGGTAGATGCGGCAATCAAAGGATTTGATGAGAAAGGTGGAATGAATTATGAAACGGAAAATGGACATTTAAACGCAGAGAAACATTGGTGGGTTCAGGCAGAGGCACTGGTCGGTCTGTACAATGCCTATCAGCTTACGGGTGAAAAGGGATATAAAGAGCAGTTTGACCACTGCTGGGCATTTGTCAAAGATAATTTGATAGACCATCAGAATGGTGAGTGGTTCTGGGGAGTCAAAAAGGACAATGCGATGATGCCCGGACAATATAAGGTAGGCCTATGGAAATGTCCATACCACAATGGTAGGGCCTGCCTGGAACTAATCACGAGAATGGCAGCGTCGAACTGATATTTTCGTACTTCAAAACGCTAAAAACGTATTATAAAAGAGATAAATGCTTAACTAAATTTGAAACCATCCAATAAATCATCTGGGAAAAGAAATAGTAGATTCTACGAAACATTTTTCTCCGGTGATAACCTAATTAACCAAGTATAAACATTATGAAAAAAAGAATTACACAATTTGTTGTGGATGGGTGTAAGCAGGGTCTACTCCTGTTTCTCATGCTTTGCTACACCTTGGGTCATGCCCAGAACACTACGGTAACGGGGAAAGTTATCGACGCCAATGGCGGACCTCTAGTTGGCGTAAGCGTAAAAGTTAAAGGATCCCAAGTAGGTGCATTAAGTAATCCTGAAGGTAATTTCTCCATCAATGTTCCGAATCAGTCCGCTGTACTCGTTTTCAGTTTTTTAGGAATGAAACCTAAAGAGGTTGCAGTTGATGGACGTGACGTACTCAATGTAACCCTGGATGAGGATGCGAGTAGCCTGGATGCGATAATGATAGTGGGCTATGGTACACAATCGAAAAGAGACGTTACCGGATCTATTTCTTCCATCAAACAAAAGGGGCTAAGAGATGTTCCAGTAGCCAATGTATCGCAAATGATAGAAGGTAGGATACCTGGGGCGTACGTGACTACTGGATCAAATAAACCTGGTACCACTCCAAGTATAACTATTAGGGGTAACAGATCATTTAGAGCGAGTAATGCTCCATTATATGTGGTAGATGGTATTCCTTTAAATGATGCGGTCACGGATTTTAACCCGAGCGATGTAGTATCTATAGAGGTGCTAAAAGATGCCTCCGCCACAGCAATTTATGGTTCTAGGGGTGCAAATGGCGTTATTCTGGTTACTACAGCTCGTGGAAAGGCAGGGGAGACCAGCGTTAATTATAATGCTTACTACGGAATCACACAGGTTGTGCGTAAAGCAGATGTATTTAACGGAGAAGAATATGTAAAGTACATGAGAGATGCGGCGTTGAACGTAAATCCTCCAATTACAAGTGACAATCTGATTTTCAATTCCGACCCGACAGTGGAGCTAGCTTCCATTGCCCAAGGGCGATATACGGATTGGCAAGATCTTCTTATCAAAAAAGGCCATACCCAAAACCACGAGCTCAGCGTACTAGGAGGTACGGAAAAAACGAAATATAACTTTTCATTGGGATATTTTAATGATGAAGGCTATTTCGTCGGACAGGATTACACAAGGTATACTGGGAGAGTAAATCTAGATCAGAACTTAGGTAGCAGAATAAAGATAGGCGCATCTATTCTTGCTTCATATTCAGAAAATAACGGTGCAGGTTACAATCCGTATGGCGTATCGCTGATCAGCTCACCGTTGGGGGTACCTTATGATAGTGCGGGAAAATTTGTAATCTATCCGATTAATGACTCAACTATGCCCAATCCCTTAGTAGGTAAGGAAAAGGATAAGTTTATAAATTTGGAGAAGCGTATGCGGATCTTGGGAAGTTTATTCGCAGAGGTGGAAATTCTTCGTGGTCTTAAATATAGATTTAATTTTGGGCCAGATCTTAGGAACGCTCGAAGTGGCAACTTTAACTCTACTACAATTCCAGTTGGAATTTTGCCGACGGCGAGTACCTCAGAAAGTTTTTGGTTTTCTTACGCGCTGGACAATCAGTTGACTTATGATAAGACCTTTAAAAAGCATAAATTAAATGTAACAGCATTATATGGCATTCAAGAGAGGAGGAACGAAAGTTCGAATATTTCCGTAAGCAAACTACCAGTTGAAACTACAACCTATTTTAACCTTGGATCCGCAGGAACAATCGATCAGGTAGGAAGCGGCTATTCGAGATGGGATATCCTTTCCTATATGGGCAGGATCAACTATAGTTTTGATGGGCGCTATTCCCTTACCCTTACGGGCAGGGCTGACGGTTCTACTAGGTTCGCACCCGGAAATAAATGGAGCTTCTTTCCAACGGCAGGTTTTGCTTATAATATTTCGGAGGAAAAATTCCTGAAAGATGTACCCTACTTGAGCAACCTAAAGTTAAGACTATCGTACGGTTCCGTAGGTAATGAAGCAGTTTCGCCTTACGAAACACTGGCACAACTATCTCGTACGCAATACGATTTCAATGGAGTTGCCGCTTACGGGTTTATCCCAAGTAATGTACCTAACAAGGATCTGAAATGGGAAACATCAACTACGGGTAATATTGGATTGGACTTTGGTTTCTTTAACCAGAAGATCACTGGTACCATAGAGGCTTACCAGACCACTACTACAGATTTGTTGATGGACTATGCTTTACCTTACACTACTGGCTTCGACAAGGTGGTATCCAATGTGGGTTCTACCCGTAATAGAGGTTTGGAGTTCTCTTTGTCCACCCAAAATGTTTCCTCGAAAAATGGCTTTCAGTGGAGCACGGATATCACCGGAGCATATAACAAGGGGAAAATTATAGAGCTATCGTTAGGTAAGGTAGATGAGGTTGGCAGTGGCCGATTTATTGGCAAACCACTTAGTTCATTTTATGATTATGAAAAGATTGGCATTTGGCAGAAAGGTGAAGAAGCCCAAGCTGCACAATTTGGGAGTGCCGTCGGTCAGATTAGGGTGAAAGACCAAAATGGAGATGGCAAGATTACAGCCGACGATAGGACAGTTCTTGGACATTCTGATCCAACATTCACTTTTGGGTTCAATAATAATTTTTCTTACAAGGGATTTGATCTGTCTGTATTTGTAGTAGGTGTCCAAAATAAAATGATTAGCAGTCCGCTTTTTACGGGTAATACAATTGCCCTAGGTGGAAGATATAACCAGTTAGATGTTGACTATTGGACACCAAATAATCCAACGAATGCTTATCCTCAGCCCCAGAGAGGTCGAAATGTAAACTCAGTTTTATTCGTAAGTAGTCTAAAATATTTTGATGGCTCATTTATACGTATTAGGAACATCAACTTTGGATATAATATGTCTGAGAAAATATCTTCAAAGATTGGCGCAAAGTCCTTTAGAGTTTATTTCAACATCACCAACCCATTTGTCTTCTCACCATACGTTCGTGACCACAAAGGTATCGATCCAGAGATAATGGATAATCCGGCTACAGTGAATTATCAATTGGGTCTAAATGTTAAATTTTAATTTAAAGTAATTATGAAAAAGATATATATCGTAATTGTGGGTAGCTTGATGCTCTTTTCTTCTTGTGAAAAATTATTGGAAGAAGATGTTCGAAACAACATATCCAATTTATACTATGAAACACCAGCAGGAGTTGAAGAAGGGGTTAAGGGATGTTATAGTCAGCTCAGAAATATTCACGGTAAACAGTCTATTAACTGGATGACTAATTATGCGGACGAATATACCAATGGTGGAGCTGATGGTATTATGAACGACTATCTCAATACATTAAATCCGTCGCATATAACTTTTCGAGAATATTGGACAACTTTGTACGCTGCAATAAATGCTTGCAATCAGGTAATTGTAGCAGCACAAAAAGCAGATATGCCCTCACAGTTAAAGAACACAAGAATTGCCGAACTCAGGTTTTTGAGAGCACATCATTTCTTTTTATTGGTGCAGGCCTATGGACCAATTTCCCTTCCGCTAACGCCTACTGAAAGTGCTTCCAGTGAGGCGAAAAGAAGTCCTATTTCAGAAGTATACGCAGCTATTATAGCTGACTTGAACTTTGCTGTTACCAACCTGCCTGAAACTACTCCCGACTATGGAAGGGCAACAACGTGGGCAGCAAGACACGCATTGGCAAAAGTATATTTGGCAAAGGCCGGTACCTCGATTAGGGAATCGACTGACTATTCCAAAGCGGCCACATTGGCCAAGGAGGTTATCGCGTCAAACAAGTATAAGTTATTGCCAGATTTTGCATCTATTTTCTTGCATGGAAGAAATGATGAGGTGATTTTTTCATGCCAGTATGATGCTGATCCGCTTTTTGGCGGTACAGCGGGAAATAAAGGTAATAATAACCATGTGTTTTTTACCACAGATTATACCAGCCAACCTGGTATGCAGCGTGATATTGCTAATGGAAGGCCTTACAACCATTTTAGACCAACCAACTATATGTTAGGCCTATATAATAAGCAATATGATTCGCGTTTTGACAAATCGTTTAAAACGGTGTGGTATTGTAATAAGCCAGGTACTTATACCATTAGTGGTAAATCTGTAACGATGGCATTAGGCGATATTGCATTTATAATGACCGACTACGAACCTACTCAGGCAGAAAGGAATGCGGCTAGGTATACTATCATATCACCAAGTCAGCAACACGGTACCCTTTTTCCTCAGTCTTCAAAGCATCTAGATGCCAATAGACTTGATGTCAACAACCTGAACGGATTTAAGGACGCAATTATCTACCGCTTGGGTGAGACTTATCTGATTGCTGCAGAGGCACTAATGATGGACGGTAAACCGGCAGAGGCTGTTTTTTATGTAAATGAACTAAGGAAAAGGGCTGCAAAAGTTTCAACCGATCCAGCGGTAACGGCTGCCAATAGGCTTGCAATGGAAGTTACTCCGGCACAACTGAATATAGACTTCATCTTAGATGAGAGAGCTAGGGAGCTTAACGCAGAAAGCCACCGATGGTATGATTTAGTAAGAACCGGTAAATTGCTCGAAAGGGTAAAGCTGTATAACACACGTGCCGCACCTAACATCCAGCCTTTTCATATATTGCGTCCAATTCCGCAAGCGCAGATTGACAGAGTGCCAGGAGGAGCAAAAAACTACCCTCAGAACGACGGATACAATTAATATCGTTTTGGTTAGCTGATGCGTACCCGAACTGGGGCGCATCAGTTTCATTTTTTTCTCGAACCACTAGGGCTTTCGCCCCTAGAGAAGTATAACTAAATTTTATGAAAAAATATATCATCGCCGCACTTGCGTTGGTGGTTTTGGGCAACATGACCTCGCTAGCGAGTTTTGCGCAAACGAACGTTGCGCTCTATAAAACCGTTGTTGCCCAGAGCGTAGAGGACGCCACACCGCAATATGCAGCCACTAACGTCAACGACGGTAATGTGGCCACCAAATGGTCTTCGCACGGTTCCGACTTCAAGCAATGGATCTATATCGACCTGGGAAGGGGTTATAAAATAAATAAAGTCGTGCTGAAATACGCCGATAACTATTGTCCGAATGCATATCAGGTGCAGGTATCGAACAATGCTACCACATGGTCATCCATTTACACATGGGGCGGTGGAACTACATTCAGAACAACCGACGAGATTACACCCTCCGGTACAGTAACCGCACGTTACGTACGCTTTAGTGGTAACGGACGTGGCACCATACCCCAGGGCATGACATCAAGGTATCGTATTGCCGAATTCGAAGTTTTCGGGCAGGATCCCGAACCGCTTACTCCTCAACAACAGGCAAGTATAAATACCATAGCCCAACGTCTGGAACAAAGGGAACTCGCTGTTGCATTTGATGTGACCAGTGTGACCAATGCCTATAATGCTATGCTGAGTGATGGCACCTGGAGCGACGTAGATTATACAACCGTTGACCAATATTTTCGTCCGGGCGTACATTTGAACAGGTTGAAGGATATGGTAAGGGCATATCGTATGCCCGGAAACCCATTCTATGATTCTGCTGATATGTTGGCCAAGATCAAGTTGGGCTACGATGGATTCTTGACCAAGAATCCCAAATCAAGCAACTGGTGGTACAATGATATCGGGGGGCCGCAGAACTATATGGTTCCCCTGCTTCTGCTGAAGGGAAAGATGCCCCAAAGTGAACTGGTGAATTATTCCGAACGTTATCTTCGGGATCAGGTCAACTCGTTTTTGGGAGATGCCAAAAACCTCGCTTGGGTGGCCAATATCAGTATCTACAAGGGATGTATAGAGGATAATTACAATTTTATAGATCAGGCATTTAAGGCCATTTATTCGGTGCTCGTCATCGTTCCGGTGCAGGGAGATGAAGGGGTAAAAAGAGACTACAGCTTCCATCAACACCATGCCCAGATACAATCTGGAGGTTATGGGATGTCGATCCTTACGGATTTTGCAAATGCCATAGAACTGTCAGAAGGCACGATTTTCATCAATTCCATTACCTCGCAAAACAGGCAGGTATTGTCGGATCTGCTACTTCAGGGACATCAGCTGCTCGCTTATCGCCACACCATGGACTTTGGCGTATCCGGTAGGGGGATAACTTTTGAGGCGCCGACAAATTATGCGACTGTTCCGGTAAACGTACTGGAAAGGATGAAAGCTATCGATCCAACTAAGGCTGCAGACTACGATGCATGGATTTCCCATACTGCTGGAGCACCCTATCCTACGGCCTTCCGAGGCAATAAATATTTCTGGAATTCGGATATCATGACCCAACGCGGGGCCAACTACTATCTTTCGGCAAAGATCATTTCAAAACGCACTTATGGTACCGAATCAATCAATGGTGAGAATGTGAAAGGCTATAACCTCCCATTGGGCGCAACCAATATCCTTGCCGATGGATTTGAGTATGACCGCATCTACGCCGTTTGGGACTGGACCAGGGTGCCGGGAACGACTGCAGAAAGAAACCAATCCGCCACTGCACTGAGCGACTATCTCATTGGAACTAACCAGTTCGGGGGGGCGGTAAGCAGCGGTCAGTCCGGTGCGATTGCTTTTGAAAGCGACTATAGGAACTTGCAGGCTAAGAAAGCTTATTTTATGATGGGCGATGCCATGCTTTGCCTCGGTACCGGCATCAATGGCAATTTTTCTAATCCGGTCAATACGTCTGTAAATCAGGCCCTGCTTTCTGGCAATATTACCCTGAACGATGGAAATACACAGGTATTAAGTGGAAATAGCACTACCTCAAATAATATACAATGGGTGCATCACCGAAATGTGGGCTATATTTTTCCTTCGGGCGGAAACGTGACGGTACAGAACGAACAGCAGAGCGGCAGATGGAGGGATATCCATTCTTTAGGTTCGACAGCTACCCAACAAAAAGATGTGTTCAGTCTGTGGCTGGATCATGGAAACAATCCTAGTAACGCAAGCTACAGCTATATCGTGGTTCCCGATAAAAATTTGGTCGATTTCGAGGCTTCGGTAAACAATCACGGTTTCGTTGTCGTACAAAATAACAGTAGCCTACAGGCCGTAAGGAATGATAGGGTTAATAAATATGCAGTAATTTTCTATGCCCCGGGAACGGCCGACATGGGAGATGGCACCATTATTTCTTCGGATAAGAAAGCTATCGTACTGCTAGAAAAAGAAGTGACAGGCTATAAGGTAGCTGTAGCTGACCCTACGCATCTGGAAACAACAATAAGGGTGACTGTCAATAAAAACCTTTCTGGGCCCAACGCCAGCTATGCTGCGGGCAATACCGATATTATCGTGGCGTTGCCATTGGCAGAATACAGGGGAAGCAGCATTGTCAATACCTATGTAGACTCAACACTTCCCGTAGCACTTGCAGACTATACCGCCGTTCGCCAGGGAAATTCAGCTAAGCTCGCTTGGACAACGATGTCGGAAAGTGATAACGATAGATTTGATATCTTCAGATCGGCAAATGGTGGGGAATACATTAAAATTGGCGAAAAGAAAGGTGCCGGAAACAGTGCTACCCAGAATAACTATACATTTTATGATAGACAGCCTGCAAACGGCGTAAACTACTATAAGTTGCAACAGATTGACAGGGATGGAAAGACCAACGATGCAGGCTTAAGGTCCGTTTCTTTTACGCTTGATGAATTAGAGGTTAAGCTATTTCCGAACCCTGCATCACAGGTAGTAAACGTAACCTTTGGCATCGGTATTTACCGCACGATAGAATTGGTTGATCTGCAGGGCAAGGTGTTGGAAACTAAGCAGGTAGCAACAGAAGGTCAGGCCTCCTTTTCGGTGGCGAACTACCCGGCGGGAGTATATTTCATCAAATTAAAAGGGGATTCGGAAACCAAAGCTAAAAAATTGCTCAAGCTTTAAACTATAGAAATATACGATGTTGATTTAAACTTCATATGCATAATGCATTGAATATTAATAAATAAAGAATGGTCAGAAGACTTTTTATCATTATCTCAATTTGGCAATCGGTTACCACAAGTTGTATCACGGTTGTTGGACAACAGAAAAAAATACAGACCGTGCGGGACGATGTAGGGATTATTTCCCAACGTCTGGCAGAAGATTACCTGAGAGAACGAGTGGATGAGATAAGGATCAAAGAGACAATGGAAAGCCTAAGGGCAGATGGTAGCTGGGCAGGCACGGATTATACTTCGGTGTCTAATGATTTTCCGGCAGGCGAACACCTGAAAAAGCTGAGACTGCTCGCCATAGCCTATGCCAAAAGTGGCAGTGCCTTTTACAGGAATGATCGGCTGAAACAAAAGATTTTGTTGGCGTACGATTACTATCTCGGCAAAAAGCCCAAATCCCGAAATTGGTGGTTCAACGAAATTGGTGCACCACAGGATTATCTGGTCGGTTTATTACTCATGAAAGCGGAGATCCCCGAAAGGGATCTTCGCTATTATTCTTCCTATGTTAATGACCTTACGGATAATCCGGCGCATCGTGGAATGAATAGGGTTTGGGTATCTGCAATTACCATCACCAAAGGCTGTGTCGAAAACAATGAAAAATTAGTCGATAAGGGTTTCCGTAGCGTCGCCTCGACTTTGATTATTGCAGAGGAACAGGGCATAGAGGGCATCAAAATCGACAATAGTTTTCATCAGCACCGACCGCAACTATATTCCGGAGGGTACGGAATGGGTTTTGCCGAAAGTATAGCATCAATCATGGCCCTTTCTTCAAATACCTCATTCAATAAAGCTTTTTCTGTCGAAAACAAGAAGATTTTTTCTGATATGCTGCTTTACGGCCACCAGCTGTTGTCTTACAAAGATGCTGTCGATTTTGGTACGATCGGTCGTAATATCTCCCGTCCGGGGGCTATACGTTCCATAGATCCAGTTGTTCTGGAAAAGATGGCCATTAATGATAGGAGCCGGTCCAATGACTTCACAGCATGGAAGGGCCACCTGGAAGGAGCCGATTTTCCGCCGTCGTTTCAGGGCAATAGGTATTTCTGGAAATCGGATATCATGACCTATCATGGACCAGATTATTATTTGTCCGCCAAAGTCATTTCAACGCGTACCAACGGGACCGAAATGCTCAACGGGGAGAACCTAAAAGGGTATAATCTTCCACTTGGTACCACCAATATACTAAGAACAGGGCAGGAGTACAAAGATATCTTTCCGATATGGGACTGGACACGGGTTCCAGGGTCTACGGCGGTGATGAACCAGTCGGCGGCCGTTTTGCCTTGGTATCTTTTTGGAAGCAATGAATTTGCCGGTGGAATAAGCGACGGTAAGGTTGGCGCAATTGCCTATCAACATTCCTATAACGGTGTGCAGGCAAAAAAAGCGTATTTTTTTGCCGATGGAAAGATGTTGTGCCTAGGTGCGGCAATTAACGCTATCAGAACGCAGCAAGTGGCCACTTCTGTCAATCAGTGTTACCTGGTCGGCGAGACAACATACGGCAGCGAAGCAGATCTAACGGGAGTAAAACTTAACGACAGTCTGAAGACGATTACGGGCAACAAGCTACAGTGGATTTATCATGATGGCGTAGGTTATAGCTTTCCCAATGGCGGAAACATTACCCTGAAAACTGCAGTGCAGACAGGTAGTTGGAACTCGATTAATGCATCCGGTAGCAAAGAGTTGATCAGCAGACCCGTTTTTAGCCTATGGTTGAACCATGGTACTTCACCTCGGGATGATAGTTATTATTATATAGTTAGTCCGGAGCATAGCTTAGAGGGTTTTAGGGAAAAGGCCCTACACCAAAAATTCATGGTGATCCATAACGATAAAAATGTACAGGCGGTAAAATGTGGGGAGAAATATTTTGTTGTAATGTATAAACAAGGCAGGGTTGATTTGGGCAATGGGCTTAAACTGTCCTGCGATGGTCCGGTAATTCTGATGCTGGAGGAGAAGGATAACGGCTATCAATTTTTACTGTCAGATCCGATTCAACAGCAAGAAGGCTCGAACATCACTATCAATAAGCTGCTCAACGGTCCCGATGCTGTCCAGGAAAACGGAAGCACAACGATCGCTTTCAAGTTTCCCAAAGGAGGTGGTTTGGGTAATAGTGCGGGCAATTACTATAAAAGTAAATAAGCCTTTAAATAAACGTAAAGCAAAAAAAATATTAAATAAGCATATGATCAAAAAAGTTTTAGGAGCGATATTTATCTGTTTTCTATTTGCAAACACCATAGCCTACGGTGACGGAAATCGTAATCCAGATTCTGTATTGAAGGTGATGAATAGGGTAGCTCATTGGCAGATGAAGGAGTGGAAGGAAGGGCGTATCATCAAACTTCCTAAAACAGAGTGGGAAAATGGTGCAATGTATACGGGATTTATTGCGCTAAAACAGATCGACAACCAGCCCGCCTATGACAGGTTCCTATACAATATCGGAGAAGAACTGGACTGGAACACCGGCCCGAGCAGACTATTTGCGGATGATTATGTTGTTGCACAGATGTATGTGGCCATGTATATGGAACACAGGGAGCGGAAGATGATCGCCAAATGGCAACAACTGGCCGATACCATTGTGAAGAGACAGTTCAGCGAGCCGCTCAAGGTGGTACCAAAAATCAACCATAGGGAGTGGGCATGGTGCGACGCACTTTTTATGGGCCCCCCGTCCATGGCGATGCTTTCCAAGGCAACAGGTGATTTGAAATACCTTAAGAAGGCGGATACCTTATGGTGGAAAACCTCCGCCTACCTATATGATCAAAAGGAAAAGCTCTACTATCGGGACTCTAGGTTCTTTGAACGTAGGGAGGCTAATGGCAAAAAGGTCTTTTGGTCTAGGGGCAACGGCTGGGTGTTAGCTGGTTTGGCGAGGATGATGGACAATATGCCCAAAGATTTTCAAAGTAGGGGCAGATACCAGGAGCAATTCAAGCAAATGGCCAAGAAAATAGCGAAACTCCAGCAGCCTGATGGCAGCTGGCACTCCTCTTTGTATGATCCGGTAACCTTCAATCTAAAAGAATCCAGCGGTACCGCTTTTTTCTGTTATGGTTTGGCCTGGGGCATCAATAAGGGGCTACTTTCGAAAAGAAAATATCGGCCCGTGGTAGAAAGGGCCTGGGAAGCATTGTTGTCCTCGGTCCATCCCAACGGTAAGCTGGGCTATGTTCAGCCCATAGGCGACAAGCCCGTTAAGGCCGGATATGACAGTACGGATGTGTACGGTGTGGGCGCTTTCCTGCTCGCCGGATCAGAACTTTATAAACTTTACAAGTAAACAATATACATTGGCAGATAGCCAGTAACAATGATACCAATGCGATTAATTAGCCGAATCCTTTCGTTGAGCGTAACGCTTACCTATCTTTTCGAGCCACTGTTTGGTCAGCAATTAATGACGATGGATATGGTGCACCATAATCCCGGAGAGCCCCAGACAAAATCGAAATTTTTGGACCCCTCTTTTTTAAAAGCCTCAGGTTACGATGCCAAGGTTTTTTTTCTCTTTGAAGCTGCACAGTTTGGGCTCGATTGGCAAAGCTTTGATAAAGATATCTTTCCCGAAAATACGGATCAGCGCAAGTGGGTAGAGGATAAGAATGTAGTGCTGCAGCAGAAATATACCGAAGCGAAACAGGCTGGACTGAATGTTTACTGCATGCTGGATATGTTGGTTTTTCCCCAGGAACTGATCCAAAAATACAAAACGGAGATGTGCAACGGCAGCGGACGTGTTGATATCGGTAAACCTTTCACGCAAAAGGCGATACGCTCGTTGATAAATCAGATATTTGATAGATATCCGCAGATGGATGGCCTGATCATCCGGACCGGCGAGACCTATCTGCATGATGCCCCATATCACAAAGGGGGCAGCCCACTGGTCAATGGTTATAGCGACCATGTCATCCTGATCAATATATTGAGGGACGAGGTGTGTGAGAAAAGAAATAAACAGTTGTTCTACCGTACGTGGGATTTTGGGCGGTTCCATTCGCTGCCGAAGTACTATCTGGAAGTGACCGAGCAGGTTGAACCGCATAAAAACCTGTATTTCTCCATAAAACACACCATCGTTGACTTTTGGCGTTCTGCTGTTACCCAAGGGGATCCTGATTATTCAAAATTCAATGTCTACTGGCAGGATGAAGCGGCCAAGTACGGGATTCCATTTAATCCCTGTATCGGCATCGGAAAACATCAGCAGATCGTGGAAGTTCAGGCCCAACGTGAGTATGAAGGTAAGGGGGCGCACCCAAATTATATCGGAAAAGGGGTCATCGATGGTTTTGAGGAGCTAAAGGCTTCTGGAACAAAAATGCCCTATTCATTAAATCAGATAAAGGATAGCCCGCTGATCAAGGGCGTATGGACTTGGTCTAGGGGCGGGGGATGGTATGGTCCCTATATCACCAATGAATTTTGGAACGAACTGAACGCCATCGTCGTGGCGCAATGGGCAAAGCATCCGAATAAGACCGAAGAAGAGATTTTTAACGACTTTGCGAGAAATAATGGTTTGGATGAAAAAGATATCCCTAAATTCAGGGAAATATGCCTGCTTTCGGCTGATGGGGTCATGAAGGGACATTATAGCATGATGGGAGGGGTGTACATGAACTGGACCAGGGACAATACCATTTCCGGACTATACTTCCTGAGGCCATATTTTGATAAGATTATAGCCGATAAACGCATCAAGGCTTATCTGGATGAGAAGACCGAAGCATTGTCCATATGGAAAAGAATTGAAAAACTTGCTGGGGAGCTTCACTTTAAGGATAAAGAAACTCAAAGATTTGTTTACATTTCATCAGTCTACGGAAGGTTAAAATTTCAATTGTTTGATGCGGCATGGAAAGTAATGCTAAATGCCTATGCCCAAGAGAAGCAGGGGAAGGTTGACCTGGTTGAATTGAGGGCGAATCTGAAATACTTTGATGAGACCCTTGCGCAATGGCAAAAATTTGTGACCGACAATCCAGAAAGTGCTTCGGTTTACCTCACTACCTATTACGAGGACGAACAGGAAGTCGGCATAGCAACTACGCTGGCCCATTATAGAAAACTATTAAAAAAAAACAGTGGTAATGATTAGATCAGATTTCAGTTTCAAAGAGTTGGTGCGGACGATGTTCGATTCCACTATTTTTTATACGGCTAAGAAACTGCTGCCGATGGTGTTTTTGGTGCTTTTGGCGGATTTTTCCAAGGCCCAGGTCACATCGCCATCCATCGTCTATCCTACCGTATCGCTAAATGCCGAGTGGATTTCCTTTCCCGGGGCCGCTCCTAAAGATTACGGCGTGTACCATTTGAGGAAAACATTCGAGCTGGACACCAAGCCCGAAACCTTTGTCGTGCATCTTACCGGTGACCAGCGCTATAGGCTGTATGTGAATGGTGTGCCTGTTGTATTGGGTTCGGCAAGGGGAGATTTAAGAAATTGGTATTATGAAACTATTGACATTGCACCGAACCTTAAAGCAGGTAAAAATGTGCTGGCCGTATTGTTATGGAACATGGGCAGTGGTGCGCCTGCTGCGCAGGTGTCCTTCCAAACGGGGTTTATACTCCAGGGTAACGGTGAACGGGAAAAACTCGTAAATACCGATAAAAGTTGGAGAGTGATAAAAAATGAAGCCTATTTTCCAGAACCATTTCCAGCATCGAGGCTGGCCTCTTATATTGTTGGCAGTTGCGATAGTGTCGCCTTCAAAAAGTATCCATTCGGGTGGGAGCAGCCGGCCTATAATGATGGCACCTGGTCTGTTCCCGCGCTGGAGCCCAAACCCAGGTATTTTAACGTAAAACGCAATCTCATTCCCAGGAGTATCCCAATGATGGAGGAAAAACTGGAACCCATACATGGCATCGTGCGTGTGCTGAATCTTGATGCTCGGAAAATAATAGGGACTTTCGAAAAAAACGGTTCCATTACCATTCCGGCCAATACCAAGGCCACCATTCTGTTCGATATCAAAAACCTGACCACTGCGTATCCAGAGGTTACTTTTAGCCGCGGCGAAAATGCAAAGGTCCAAATTACCTATGCCGAGTCGCTATTTGATCAAAACAACCTCAAGGGCAACCGTAACCAGGTGGAGGGCAAACAGATCAAAGGCTATTACGATGTGTTTTTGGCCGATGGGGGCAGCAGTCGCTTGTTCAGGCCACTATGGATGCGCACTTTCCGATACATCCAGTTTGATGTAGAGACCAAAGATGAACCATTGACCTTCGATAAACTACAGTCCATGTTCACCGCTTATCCATTAAAGGAGAATGGACGTTTCAGTACCAATGATGCCAGTTTGGAGCAAATTTGGAACGTAGGTTGGCGTACCGCACGATTATGCGCCAACGAAACCTATATGGACTGTCCCTATTACGAACAACTGCAGTACGTCGGAGATACCAGGATACAGGCATTGATTTCCCTGTATGTTTCGGGCGATGATAGGCTGGTAAGGAATGCCATTGAGCAGTTTCACCAGTCAAGGGTGCCAGATGGATTGACCAGGGATGCCTATCCGGCAGGGGGGGGCAAGTTTATACCCCCATTTTCGCTATTCTGGATCTCGATGATCTATGATTACGCCTGGTACCGTGACGATAAGGTTTTTGTCGATCGATATTTGATCCCCATGGAATCCATATTAAAATGGTTCGAATATCGCCTGGATCCGAAATTGGGGCTATTGGGTAAAACGGATTATTGGAACTTCGTTGATTGGACCTTTTCACCAAGTGGTATTCCCCCGGGCGGTATCGATGGCAATTCTTCCATTCTATCGCTGCACTACGCCTATACCTTGGATCAGGCGGCAACGCTTTTCAATTATTCGGGACAGACACAAAAGGCCGATTACTATTCGGCGCTTTCCAAAAAGATAAAAGAGGCCGTCTTTAAAAGTTGTTATGATGGACAGAAGGGTCTTCTGGCAGATTCGCCGGATAAGACCGCCTTTAGTCAACATGCCAACATTTGGGGGATACTGAGTGACTGTATTCCATCCGGACAGCAAAAGCAGGTGATGGAAAAGGTCATGAACGATACCACTCTTACCTCAAGTACGCTTTATTTTAGGTTCTATTATACTGCCGCTCTAAAGAAGGCGGGCATGGGTAATCAGTACCTTTCGACCTTAGGTCCCTGGAAGGAAATGTTGTCCCTGGGATTAAGTACCTTTCCTGAGACCTTATCGCCAACGGTACGATCAGACTGCCATGCCTGGAGTGCTAGTCCATGTTATGATTTTTTGGCCACCGTATGTGGGATAGCACCCGGGGAAATGGGCTTCAGAACGGTAAGTATACAACCAAATCTAGGTGAGCTAAAGGAGGCTTCGGGCGAAATGCCACATCCGTTGGGTCCGATTAAGGTAAGCTACAAAAAATTAAGGGATGGTTCATATACGGCAAACGTAGATCTGCCCTCGCGGATGAAAGGCGAGTTTATTGCCGGCGGTAAAAAAGTTCTGTTGATAGCGGGCAGACAACAAATTTCTTTTAAATAACGATTGACGATGAAAAATAAGATGCGCAGGTTACTTTATGTATTGGCTCTCTTTCTATTTGCTACGTTTCGCCTGTTCGGGCAGGAAATCATAGCGCTGTATCCAGAAGGACAGGTGCCTTTTGCTAAAAATAGTGCAGAGCCGCCCAAGTTGACGGTGTTTAAGCCGGAGAAAAATCTGGCAAGGGGTACGGCGGTGATTGTATGCTCGGGCGGCTCGTATGGCGGCCGTGCCAACCGTGTAGAGGGAATTCCCGCCTGTAAAAAACTGATGGAAGCGGGAATAACGGCCTTTCTTTTAGATTATCGCCTGCCAAAGGCAGAATTGATGGACCGCAAGGAAATCGTTCCTTTAACTGATGCCCAGCGGGCCATTCAATATGTGAGAGAAAATGCAAAAAAATATAAGGTAGATGCTTCAAGATTGGGGATCATGGGTTTTTCAGCTGGAGGTCACTTGGCATCTACCGTAGGGACCCATTTTGAAAAATCGGAACTTGACAACCCAAAAGGTACTTCGCTACGTCCAGATTTTATGGTCCTGGTATATCCGGTGATCAGTTTTGCAGATTCGCTGACGCATAAAACTTCCAGAATGAACCTGATCGGTCCCGAACTGACAAACGACAATATCTTTAAGTATTCCAACGAGTTGCAGGTCACCGAGCAGACGCCGCCTACCTATCTCACCTCCGGGATGGACGATAAGACCGTAGATGTGAAGAACAGTCTTTATTTTGCAACGGCATTGAGACAGAAATATGTTCCTGTGGAACTGTTTCTTTACGAGAAGGGCCGCCATGGTTATGGGGTGAACAACAATCAGGCTAAAGTGCAATGGATAGATGATTGCATCGAATGGATAAAGAAGGAGCATTACAAGAAATGAAGAACAGATTACTGTCGATTTTAATATTAACTGTTTTAGCCGCTTCCAACTGTTGGTCACAGGGAGTAGCCGGTCCGGTGCAGCGGCCTGCCGAACTGATGTGCGATTTGGTTGCTGCCGATCGCTTTTATTCGGTAAATGGATATTTAACTAATGTTCCACCGATCCCTACATCCAATAAAAATATCCGATCTGTACTGATTTATAACAAACAGCCAGCGTTTAGCTGGGAACTTACCTCGGCGGTTAATTCCCGAAAGCAAAGTGCCTATCAATTGCTGGTTTCCGATAACATCAGACAGCTGGACGGCGACATCGGTAATGTTTGGAACTCCGGTAAGGTGACCGATGAGCAATCCACAGGTATCCTATTTAAAGGGATAGCACTCAAACCAAACACGGTTTATTATTGGAAAGTGAAGGTCTGGAACGATCAGAACCAGTTCAGTCCCTTCTCATCAGTGGCGTCGTTTATCACGGCAGATGAGTTGGTCGATTACAAAAACCCATCCTATCCACTCCAGATTACAGAGCAGCGCCCTATATCGATCAGGGAAAAAAAAGGTGTGCATCAGGTCGATTTTGGCAGGGATGCCTTCTCTCGGCTGAAACTTCAGCTTTTCTCGAAAACAGGCGGTGATACCGTGACGGTTCGCTTGGGCGAAATGTTGGATGGGAATGGAAATATCAACCGCAGGCCTCCCGGTAAGGTACGTTATGCACAATACGCCCTGGTATTGGAAAAAGGAAGGCATACCTATCAGCTCAATATCCATAAAGATGCCTATAACACAAGACCGGTGGCCATAAAAATGCCCGACTATATAGGGGAAGTTTTACCGTTCCGGTATCTGGAAGTGGAGAACTATGGGCATCCATTGTCCGGTGAGGCGGTAACAAGGCTATTTGTCCATTACAAGTTTGACGATGAGGCTTCTTTTTTTCGTAGTTCAGACAGTACTTTGAATGCCGTATGGGATCTGTGCAAATATTCCATCAAGGCAACCTCTTTCCTGGGCATCTATGTAGATGGCGACCGCGAACGTATCCCCTACGAGGCTGATGCCTATATCAATCAGTTGAGCCATTATGCGGTAGATAGGGAGTTCAGTATGGCTAGAAACTCCCACGAATACCTGATCACCCATCCGACATGGCCCACCGAATGGCACCTCCAGTCGGTGCTGATGGCATGGAACGATTATCTGTACACTGGTGACAGCCGTTCCATTGCACGTCACTACCAAGATCTGCAAGAAAAAACGCTGATAGGATTGACCGATTCTACAGGTTTGATCAGTACTTTGACTGGAAAGGTCACTCCAGATTTTAAAAAGAAGATCCATCTGGAAAATGACAACCTCAAGGATATTGTCGACTGGCCACGGAATACGGAAACAGACGGTTTTGTATTCACCAAATACAATTCCGTGGTCAATGCCTTCCACTACAGGGCGCTTGTTGTCATGCAGCAGATTGCAAAGGCGCTGGGTAAAACCGCCGATGCACAGGGATATCAGAAGGCGGCTGAGCGGACAAAAGGCGCTTTCTATAAAATGTTTTTTGATCACAAAAGACGAATATTTATGGACGGTGTCGGTACGGATCACGCTTCTTTGCACGCCAATGCATTTGCCTTGGCGATGGGCCTGGTGGACGAAGTGGATCAGCCTGCGGTGATGGCCCATATCAGATCGCGGGGTATGGCCTGCAGTGTCTATGGCAGCCAGTTTCTATTGGACGGTATCTACAGGGCCGGCGACGGGGCGTATGGCCTTTCACTGCTTACTTCCCAAACCGACAGGAGCTGGTCCAACATGATCAGGGCGGGCAGTACCATTACCATGGAGGCCTGGGACAACAGGTTCAAACCTAACCAGGATTGGAACCATGCCTGGGGAGCAGCCCCGGCAAATATCATTTCACGCAAGCTGATGGGCATCGAGCCCATCGGTCCGGGCTGGGAGAGTTTTGTGGTCAGGCCACAGATTGCCGGGCTGGCCTATGCGTCTATTACCGTGCCTACGATAAAAGGTGCCATCAAAGCCAACTATAGACAATCCGAAAATGATTTCGAAGTCAGTATTGCTATACCGGGCAATACCTCGGCGGAAGTTTATCTTCCATTAAAACGTGGAAAAAAGAATAAAGTGCTGTTGAACGGGCATCCGCTCAAGGCCGGAAAGGTCAATGATCTAATAGTTGTAAAGGGACTGCAGGCTGGAGATCACCAGCTGAGAATCAATTATCAATAGAAAGGAAATCGTATGGAAATGACCCCCAAGCTATCTTTTCGCTGCGCTCTTTTTGCCCTGGCCATGCTGACAGCATGTGTAGTGAAAAGAAACCTGCCGCCAATAAATGTAGTTTCAGACAAAGGCTCTCCCGATATCGAGGCAGGTTTCAAATCACCTCCGGATAGTATTCAGACCAGTACATATTGGTATTGGATGTCGGATAACATTTCAAGGGAGGGGGTGGTCAAAGACCTTCAGGCAATGAAGCGGGTGGGGATCAACAGAGCTTTTATCGGCAATATAGGTTACAGTTCCACTGTCTACGGAAAAGTCAAGCTGTTTTCCGAGCAATGGTGGGAAGTTCTTCATACGGCGCTTAAAACGGCTAGCGAGCTAAATATCGAGATCGGTATTTTCAATAGCCCGGGCTGGAGCCAATCCGGCGGCCCTTGGGTCAGGCCGGAGCAGTCCATGAGATACCTGGCCTCTTCGGAGACATTGGTCAGGGGCGGAAGTGAAGTGGGGATTTTACTGCCCAAACCAAACCCACAATTTCAGGACGTTCGTGTGTTGGCCTTTAGGGCGCCAAAAGAATATAACAAAACATTAGGAGATCTAAAGCCGAACGTAACATCAACGGCCAAGATCGCCAATTTAAGGGACCTTGTAGATCAGGATACGTTGACGGGCATTACCATAACCGATACGGGCAAGGTAGTGATAGATTTCGGTACGGAAAATGAATTTACCGCTCGCAGCCTTAGCATTTATCCAGCCAGATATCAGATGACAGCCTCTGTGCTGCTCCAGGTTAGGGAGGCAGATGGTTATCGCACCATATCTTCTTTTGAGATCGACAGGCGGAAAAGCGCATTGAATGTCGGTTTTGACCCCTATGCACCGGTAATCGTTTCATTCCCGGCCATCTCTTCAAAACATTTCCGTCTCGTTTTACAGAAGAGCATACTTGATAAACAGTCTTTTCCCAAATACGGGATCAGGGAATTCGTTCTTTCTCCCATGCCCAAAGTGGAACGATATGTGGAAAAGACGCTCGCCAAGATGCACCAAACGCCACTTCCGTATTGGAACGAATACCAGTGGCCGCAACAGCCCATTGTGGACGATGGAAGTCTACTGATTGATCCGCGGGAAGTATTGGATCTATCTGCTTACATGGCTCCCGATGGGAAATTAAAGTGGCATGCCCCTGCAGGTGACTGGGTAATAATGAGGTTGGGCATGGTGCCCACGGGAGTGAACAACAGTCCGGCATCTAAAGAGGGAACGGGATTGGAGGTAGATAAGATGAGCAAGGAACATGTAAGGGCACACTTCGATGCCTTCCTTGGCGAGATTTTGAGACGAATACCTGCAGCAGATCGGCGGACCTGGAAGGTGGCAGTGCAGGACAGTTATGAAACGGGAGGGCAGAATTGGACAGATGGACTGATAGGGAAGTTCAAGTCGAGGTATGGTTATGATCCATTGCCCTACCTGCCCACGTTACACGGTAAGGTGATTGGTTCGCCAGCGGTTTCCGATCGCTTTTTGTGGGATCTAAGGCGTTTCATTGCAGATAGGATTGCCTACGATTACGTGGGCGGCCTAAGGGAGGTCAGTAACCAGAATGGTCTTAAGACTTGGCTGGAAAACTATGGACATTGGGGTTTTCCAGGTGAGTTTTTACAGTATGGTGGCCAGTCTGACGAAGTGGCCGGTGAATTTTGGGCAAAGGGCGCATTGGGGGATATTGAAAATAGGGCGGCATCTTCGGCGGCACATATCTACGGAAAGAACAGGGTTTCGGCAGAGTCATTTACCTCTGGAGGCAAGGCCTATTCAAAATATCCCGCCGACATCAAGCAAAGGGGCGATCGGTTCTTTACCGAGGGGATCAACAGCTCGCTATTGCACGTATATATCCACCAGCCGGACGAGCGGCTGCCGGGGGTGAACGCAAACTTCGGTACAGAGTTTAATCGGCATAATACCTGGTTCGACTATCTGGATCTTTTTACTGCCTATTTGAAACGCTGCAATTTCATGCTCCAGCAAGGCAGGTACGTCGCCGATGTCGCCTATTTTATTGGTGAAGATGCACCTAAGATGACAGGGATCACCGATCCGCCGGTTCCAAAGGGATATGCGTTCGACTACATTAACGCAGAGGTGATCAGAGATAGGCTGAAGGTTAAAAATGGGCGCCTGTTTCTGCCCGACGGAATGAACTATGGCCTGTTGGTGTTGCCTAAACTGGAAACCATGAGGCCGGAACTATTGGAGAAGATAAGGGACTTGGTTAGGGAAGGGGCGACCGTTCTGGGGCCACCACCAAACAGGTCCCCGAGTTTGGAAAATTATCCGTATGCCGATCAGAAGATACGGCAGATGGCAACCGAACTTTGGGGCGATATCGATGGCACGACGACTAGATCCCGTAGATTTGGCAAAGGCATGGTGTTGCAGGGACTGGACATTTCGACCGCTCTTGGCATGCTGGGCATCGGGCCAGACTATACAGCCGATAATGGCGCCACACTTTTTATCCACCGTACATCGCCGGAGGCCGAAATCTATTTCGTAAGCAATCAGCAGGATAGGCCGGTGGATTTCGTTGCCGAATTCAGGGTCGGCGGCAAGCAGCCAGAAATTTGGGATCCAATCGATGGCTCCACCAGAGCTTTGCCAAGGTTTGACCAAAAAAACGGGATGACCTCCGTTCCGCTGGGACTGGACAAATTCCAGAGTACCTTTGTCGTTTTTAGAAAACAGGCAGTTGACGATAGGGACAACCGATCATCGAATACCCCAAGCGGACTGACCTTGGCCCAGATTGAAAAGCCCTGGAAGGTAACTTTCGATCCAGCGATGGGCGGTCCCGCCCAGCCGGTAATATTTGACCAACTTATCGATTGGACACTTCATCCAAACGAAAAGATCAAATACTACGCAGGAACTGCGGTCTATGCCAATAACTTCGATATCGGCAAGCCCGCCAGCGGACAGCATATTTATCTGGATTTAGGCGAGGTGAATGTGATCGCAAAAGTAAAAGTAAATGGTATTGATGTGGGAGGGGCCTGGACGGCTCCCTGGCGAACGGAAATCACCCGAGCCTTGAGGCCTGGGAATAACGTGGTGGAGATCAGCGTGGCCAACACTTGGGTGAACCGGTTGATAGGGGATAGCGTATTGCCGCCGGCACAGCGGAAGACCTGGACCAACGACAATCCATATCAACCCAATAGCCCCTTGGAAGCTTCGGGGCTGAAAGGGCCGGTCAAAATTACGATGTTTACATATTAGCTATATGCTCGTGTGCGGAGATGAATTTGTTAGGGATAGTCCCCGACTATCCCTATAGTTGTTACTAAAATTATTGCTGTCCGCTATGGCTGATGGTGTAGAGCAGTTCTTCGCTCTGCTGGTAGCCTTCGTGCTCGGAATAGCTGGCAGTCTTTTTCTTGTCCAGATCGAGCAGTTTGCCCCTGTCGTCACTATGGTTACGGCTGGCGGGTGTGGGTATCTTTTGGAGCCTGATCGGCTTGCGCGCTGCTAGGAATGCTTTGGTATCCTGGGCGGCCACTGCGATCCAGGTTTCGTCGATGCCGTCTAAGTACTCGAGCTGGCTCTGGTCAAGTTCAAAATGGCTGCCGATCCATAGGCGGAAGTCTGCTCCCGCGGCATTTGCCTCCAGCTGTAGGGCGGGGTCGGACAATTGGTAGAGCTCGGTCATCAGTGCTTTAGCACCTTGGCCAGTGAATGGGAATTTTTCCATATGTGTATCGAATTTAATTGTTTAACGGGGCAAGGTTAGGGATTGATGATGTGTTGGGCAAGTTTTGGTTGTTGACTGGATATCTGGCATGCTTGGACGGGAATGCGATGATTTTTTGTTTGATTTTAACGTTTTTCGATGGTTAGGAATGTGGATTATTTCCCGAGGTGGGTATTATTGATTTTGGCTCTAGTGGTTTCCCACCATATCGTGGCCGGAACGCAGAATAAGCCCACTTTGATAATTTTAAGGCAGTTGAACTATTATGTGGCGATGGCCTTCAGTTGGCCCTTTACCTATCTGCTGATGTGGTGGATCCATTTCTGCATTTGGCGATTGGACCGGCTGGTGCCATGGCAGGCATCTTGGTGTAAAAGGCTTTCGTTACAGTTGGCGTGCTGTGTGCTGCTGGTCATCTTGGCAGATGTATCGGTAGTCAGGTTGTATTTTTGGGTCTTTGATAATGATTTTTGGGACAGTGGCTACATGAGCCATGAACTGCTCATCATCCTATGGATGGTACTTTTCATGAACTCCCTGTATACGGCCTGGTTCTTCTACGTAAATTTTTTTCACGGATTGCAGAGGAACAGGCAGTTAAAAGCGGATCTGGATAGGTTGTTGTCGCGTCAGGGCGCATCGCCCATTCGCATCGATGCTCGCTTGGGCAACAAGGTTATGCAGGTGTCACTTTCGGAGATAGCCTGTTTTGAAAGGCATGAGAACATTGGACACGTGCACCTGAAAAGCGGGAAGACCTATTATGTGGACATGACCATGCCTTCGCTTTTGGAACAGCTTTCCGGGGAGGGGTTTTTCCAGATCAACCGCTCGGTGCTGATCTCCCTATCGGTGGTGTCGGGTTTTGAGAAATATGGGCGGGCGCAGGCCTTGGTACTTCTGGTAGAGGGGGTGGTACTGTCCCCAGAGGTTTCTTTGGTGGTAAGCAGGAGCCGTATGCTGGGATTTAGGGCAGCTTTGTCGGATTTTGGAGGAAACTTGTAGCATTTGCCACTGGCGTTGTTAATATGCCCGTTCGACAAACTATTTGCCCTGGGCTATTGTATTAGCGGATATATTGCAACTGCCACGTATTTTGTGGCCTTGACGCCTTCTCCATGCAGTTATTTTCGTTTGTTATTCCATTGGCCCAACTCGCTATCTTGGTCTGCCTGCTCGCCAGCTTCTGTTACCAGTTGGCCGTTTTCCTGTGCAGCGCAGGCCAAGGCTGGCGCATCTGGCGCCTGTTGCTGCTGGGCATATTGTTGTTGTATGATACTGTAGTAGCCATCATCCCCAACGAGGAACTGTCGGTTTCCCTCCCATTGCAGTATATCGTCCGCTATGGTATCGGGTTTGCCTTATGGGGCTGTCTACCGCTGTATTTCTATAAGGCACATGGAATGGCCGAATTCACTTTTCATTTGAGGTTTGGCGTGCCTATCTGTTATGGACTTTCTTTTCTGGTCTTCTTCTGTGCGGTACTGCCACTGGGCGGGGACTTGGAACTCGTACTCTTCTGGGGGATGATACTGCCGTTTTTGTGTGCACTGTCCTCCTTTGTAGTCTTGGCCTTGGCGCTGTACCGTCAATGGCTAAAACGGTCGCACATGCATCTGGCGGAAAGTCTGGATGAAATGGCCTTGTCCTGCATCTCGGTAGGGCCATGGGTGTTGGCGACCTGCTGCATTTTCCTGGAGGTGGAAGTCGGGTGCAGGGTCTTGTTGATGAATGTGGGCTTCGTATTGGCGTGGATACTGACGGTGGCAAGAGACGTCCGGCGAAAATTGGTGGAGTTGCGCCTGTCGAGGCATGCTACGGCAGAGGACCAGTTGACTTTTCAGGACAGGTGTGCCGCTCATGGTCTAAGTAAAAGGGAAACCGAGGTAGCCGAGTTGTTGTGCGCAGGCTTGACCTACAGGGAGATTGGCGAGCAGTTGTACATTTCCCTGCATACGGTAGACAACCACGTAAGGCATATTTTTACCAAGACGGGGGTGAACCGGAAAATGGATCTGTATGCGAAGTTGCGTCCAGGGCACAATGGTTGACCGTCCGGTCTCCAATGATGGCTGGGCTTTCCGGTCCGTCGACACATGGCGTATGCCCACTATTTGGCGAAATGACGTACTTCCACTATTTTTTCTGGTTTTTTTGGATGATACTATTGTCTCGGAAACGGCGATGTGCCGGTGTTTGAGATGGGTATGTTTTACTATAAGCGTTTGGACAAAAAAAGGGAGCGGGGGCTGCAGTGGATCGCGGCAGCTTTTGTACTGTTGTTTTCCTATGCGGCCTTCAGCAAGCTGATGGACTATGGGGCGGCCCGTAGGGCGATGTTGTTACAGGTCTTTCCCCATGAGGTCGCCCTGGTCATGGCCTGGCTGGTGCCAGTAACGGAATTATTGGTGGCCGGGCTTTTATTGTCTGTCCGTACAAGATGGTTAGGGCTGTTTTTGGCGACCCTATTGATGTCTTCTTTTAGCGCCTACATGCTGGCGGCCAATTTGGGCATACTTGGAAAAGTGCCCTGTGGCTGTGGCGGCATTTTGGGCAGGATGGACTATCGGATCCATCTGTTGTTCAATCTGTTTTTTGTATCCCTGGGGCTCCGGGGACTATTGATATCTGGAAAAGGAACTTTAATTCATAGGGGTATTCATTTGGGGAAGGGAGGTCTGGAAAATAGAACGTAACGTTTTTGGGAGAAGACCTGCCCAGATTAAAATATAGATGAAAAATTGACCTTGCCGGTTCTTTAGGTCTCCGGGAAGTACTGGCGCCGACCGCTCCTTTGGAGCACTAAACTTAAAAAATAAGAAGATGGAAACTTTAAAAACATTGAAAACAAATTTGTTGGGCGTGATTGCCCTGGTTGTGGCTTTTGGACTGGTATTGGGCATGAGCGCCTTTACCTCGGCTGAAAATGGGAAGCGTGATACGTATACTTTCTATTACGATGGGCCATACCCTGCTACCGTAGCCGATGTAGAGCAGGAGGACAATTGGACGCATGATGCTGGTCAGCAAGAATGTGGTGGTGAATTACAGATGGCCTGCTCGATCACCATCGACGAGTCGTATGTGGACGACTCCAATCCTTCGCAACCCAAATTGGAAAGTTCGGCAGCACTTCAAGCTTCCCCTTTCGGAACAAATGCAGCCTATGTAACGGGTTCGGCCGATGGAACTGCGACCATCGTGAACAGGTTAGAGTAATTGGAAATGCAGACCTATTGGTCGTAAACCAGTTGAAAAGGCAGGGATGTTGGCGTCCCTGCCTTTCTTGTATTCCATTTTTTTGTCTTGGCCCCTGAGCTTTCGTGTTTAATTTCTGTACAGGACTTCGAACTTAGTTCTGGGAAATGCCGGACTGTTCAATCACATCTGCCGGAATGGGTAGGGCATATCTTGGAGAGTTTGGGGCAAGGGTATAGGTAGTGCCATCATAGGTCCGGCTGAGCGTGATGTCGGCACCTTCCCTGTTCCATCGTTTCAGATCCATCCAGCGAAGGCCTCGCATGATTAGGGTCTTTCTTCTCTCATCCCTGACCTTTTGGAGGGCATCGTTTCGGTCGGTGGCCGCAAGACTGGGATAGCTGACCGTGTTTCTCCACCGTTTCTTTAGGAGGGTGTTGAGTACTTCCATGGCTTCGCTGACTTGGCCAGCGTGGGCGAGGCATTCTGCTTTGTTGAGGTGGAGCTCGTCTGTGGCAAGTCCCGTAAAAAGGGCGGTTGCATGGGAGGCATAGCTTCCCTTGAAGCGTTGGTTGGTGCCAGTGGCCAGAAAGTAGGCAGTCCTTCTCAGGTCATCGCTTTGGTAACTGTTGTAGAGTTCTGGAACGATGGTGGCACGGTTGGAGATGTGCAGTCCAAAGCCGCTGAACATTTCGGTGTAGAAAATAATTTCCCTGTTGAATGGTTTAAACGGGACGGCCACGGTCAGTGAATAGATATCAGTATCACTGTTGTAGTCCATAAGGGCTGATTTGATGTGGAGCGCTTTCTCCGTCGCAGATAGGGCGGACGGATAGTCCCGCATGTACAGGTGCGTCCGTGCGAGCAGGGCGTGTGCCGCTGCCTTGGAGGGACGCAAGACGTGCTGCGGATGGTCTGGTAGTAGCAGGACTGCTTCCTGGAGGTCCTTTAGTATGGCGCTGTAGCATTCGGCCACCGTGGAACGTTTGGAGCGGACGTTAAAATCCGAAGACCTCCTCAGTACGATGCCAAGATCGTTCTGGCTACTTTGCATATCGTAGGCCAGGCCGAACTGTGTGGTGAGGGCAAGCTCGTAGAAGGCCCGGAAGAATAGGGCGGAGCCTTTGGCATTGTCCCAGCCCTGGGCGTTGCCGGTGGTTCTGTCGACCTTTTCCAGCAGTTCAAGGGCAAGGTTGGCGTTATAGATGGCCAGGTAGCCTGCAGACCAATCATTCTGGAATCGATAGTCCATTGGTTGCCAGATGTAGGCATTGGAATAGACGGCCAGCGGGGCGATGGCTGCTGGGGTCAGGAAATAGTCGTCAGAGGCGGTCTCGCCATAGGACGGGGTAGTGCGAAGGTTCATCGTGGCCGCATCGTCCAATAGGCCTTGGATATCGGTGATGTTCTGGGGAACTACCAGTTTCTGGTCGGATTTTACCGCTAGGAATTTTTGGCAGCTGCTGGCCATCAGACCGAGCAGGAGACAGAATTTCGAGATGGTGTTCTTATGTTTGTTCATGTTGATCTGTTTTATTTTTCAGATGTTGTTTGATGATTTTCTTTGGACTGATAAGTTTTTTAGAAAGAGCCGCGTAGGCCGAAGGTGAACTGTTTGGCCGGCGGGATTTGGTTGTTGTAGTCCGGATCTAGGTTGTCCCTATTCTTGCGCCAAAGGATTCCCCCCTCCTGTAGGCCACTGAAAATTTCCAGTCTTCGAAGCCCAATGCCCCAAGGCGCAATGTTGGGGGTATAGGCCAATCGAATGTAGCTCAATCGGGCGTGGTCGGCACGGGCGGCATGGATTTCAGAAGCATTGTAGATGCCGTCACGAACGGCATTGGCAGGGTAGAGGAATGAGGGGACATGGGTACGGGTTTCATCTCCAGGCTGTTGCCATCGTTTGGCAAAATCGGCGTGGGTCGTTCCCGAGCTAATCATGTTATTGTAGTTGATGGAGTTTTTCATGAAATAGTAGGCGAGCTTGAAATTGATGTTGACCGATAGGCTGACCTGCTTATAGCTAAAGGTGTTGATCAGTGCTCCGAAATAGAGTGGCGTAGACCTGCCGATAAAGACGAGGTTGTTGCCAGTGGCCGAGGCCTCGGCGGTAATGGCGGTATAGTTGATGCTGGGCTGGCCGTTGACATACCCCTGCGGGTTGCCGCCCGGGTCCAGCCCCGCCCACCGGTAGGCAGCGATGCCGTATAGCGGCATGCCGATGATGGGAGAGATACGGTTTCCGCCGTTCAATAGGCCGTGCAGGTCCGCTCCGGAGCTGCGGTAATAGTCGGTAGTCTTGCTTTCGTTTCGGCTGACAAAGAGTTCGGCGTTCCATTGGAGCTTGCCCTCGAGGATCTTACCACGCAGGTCGATGTCCACGCCGCTGCCTTTCATCGCTGCTACATTTCTGGTCAGTACGGCGCTCCGTCCCCAGGTGGTATAGTCATAGGGAGCTGTACCATAGAGATCTGTCCCTTTTTTGATGTAATAGGAAAGCGTGCCGCTGATGCGGTTTTTCTTGGTGGCGAAATCCAGTTTAAGGTCGAGCTGTGACAGTTGTTCCCATTTGAGCTCTGGATTGTTGATCGTCACGATACGGGTGTAGCGGAGGCCCGAAGTGGCGTTGCTGCCATAGGCGGCAATGGGCAGGGCGGTGCGGGAGAGGTCGACATTGCCACTGTACCCATAGGTGGCCTTGAGGTTCAGTGTCGGTAGGAAACCGAGATTGTAGAAGCTTTCGTTGGAAACGCTCCACCCTAGGCCCGCCGACCAGAGGGGCTTCCAACGGTCGTTGGTGTTGGCGCCAAAGATGTTCGAGCCGTCCTTTCTGGCACTTGCCGAAAGGTGGTACCTGCCCATGTAGCTATAGCTGAGATTCCCATAGAAGGAAAGGAAGCGTTGGCGGGTACTGCTCATCGATGCGCTGCCGCCGATAGCGCTGGTACTTTTGGTCAGGAATTCGGGATAGCGGGTGACGATATCCACGTCGGTAAAACTCAAAGGGTCTTCGTAATAACCGAAACGGTTGTTGCCATCGCCGCTATTGTTGACGTTCCTGCCCTCTGCGCCTAGGATAGCATTGATGGCATGTACGCCCAGTTTTTTATCAAGGTTGAGCTGTGTCCTGGCCGTAGATGAGGC
This sequence comes from Pedobacter sp., assembly GCF_965249885.1. Taxonomy (GTDB): domain Bacteria; phylum Bacteroidota; class Bacteroidia; order Sphingobacteriales; family Sphingobacteriaceae; genus Pedobacter. The sequence continues at coordinate 3,660,117 of NZ_OZ252254.1, forward strand.
AACATCACTGAACCTGGTGGATAGGGTGCCGCCAACGGGCACGATATAGCGCACGATCTGGGTGGTGTAGTTGAACTGGCTGTAGGTGTTGGTCAGGTTCCTTGCGGCATAGCTTTCGGGCTCGGCATGTGCGAGGTTCTCCAGGCGTTGCTGTTGGTGCTGGAAGCCGAGGTCAAGTTGCAGGAAATTGGTGAGTTTGTATTTCAGCGTGCCACTGGCAAAGAACTCCTGTCTGTTGGTGGTCTGGTATTCGTAATTGTGGTTTTCCAGTGGATAGTATTTCCAGTCCAGAAGCTTTCCCCTTGCTGCGGTATCGGTGTAGGCCCCCCTATAGAACCTGTCCAGGGGAATGGCATTGCCATTTTCGTCCCGAAAGCTGAGGTATATCGGGTTTCTGCTAGCGGTGGTAATGCTATTATATGCGGGCCTGCCCGAACGGCTGTTGTTGGCCGTATAGGAGGCCAGGGTACTGAGGACAAGTTTATTCCCAAACCTGAAGTCGTTGGCGAGTTTGAGGTTGAGTCGGTTGTTTTTGGCAAAGGTCTCGCTCAAGCTCCGATCGTAGCCTGCGGAGATATAATAGCTGTTGTTGCCGCCGCCCCCCTTAAGGTTCAGGCCATACTGTTCGGTGATGGCGTGGGTATAAAATGCATCGAGGTAGTTCTGTCTGCTGTCCTGGGTGAACAGGTAGTCGAGTTTGGCCGTTAGCTGTTCATTCGTTATGTTGCCAAGCCTGTTTTGCAGCATAAGCTCTACCGCTGGCGGAAGCGCACGGAATGGGAAACGGCTAGCCTGGTCGCTGAAATAACCTTGGTCAAAGAGCATCCTTTCGATACCGATGTAGTCCCTGGTGTCCATCTGGCTGACGGCAAAAAGGTCGGGCAGTGTTTCTACCAGTGCGTTGGCATTGAAACCGATCTGTGGGGGCTGGTTGAGCCTGCCTTTTTTGGAAGTGATGACGATAACGCCATTGCCAGCACGTGCCCCCCAGATGGAGGAAGCGGAGGCATCTTTTAATATGCTGACGTTTTCGATGTCATTGGGATTGATGTTGTTGATGTCTCCCTCATAGATGAAGCCGTCGAGTACGATCAGCGGGTCGAGCGGTCCATCGATGGTGCCCAGGCCACGGATCGAGATGTTGGTCCTGTTCTGTGGGTTTCCTGGTGTCTTTCCCGTGTTAAGGAGCAGTCCGCTGCTCTGGTTGAGTATGCGGTCTAGGATATTGGTGCCGGTGGTACTTTGGAGCGCCTGCTCGGAAATGACCGACACCGTTCCGTTGATCTCATTGGGCTTTAGGGTCTGGTAGCCCGTTTGGACGACCACTTCGTTCAGTGCCTGCACGTTGGGGGTCATTTTAAGGTCGAGGTTACCCATCTTGGTGACGATCTTTTTCAGTGTAATATAGCCAACGGCGCTAAAGGTGAGGGTATCTGGCAGTGCCTTGAGATCAAGGCTGTACTGTCCATCGGGCTGGGAAAGGCTCATTCCGTTGCGTATGGAACGGATGGTGGCCCTTACGGCCTCGCCGTCTATGCCGGTGATTTTGCCTGTGAGCCTCTGTTGCGCCGCAACTTTGTTTTGGCGCTGTTCATTGGAACCGGGCTGTAGAGTTTGTGCTGGGCAGATGTTGGTGGCCAGTATGAATGCCAATAGGCAGATGAGATGTTTATTGCTCATGGTAGCCCTCCTTTAATGGTAGATCAAGGGGCAGTCCGGCTACCAGTCTTTCGATGTTGGTATGGGTGATTTCGCCAGGACCGGTGATCGCCTTGATTTTTCGGTCGTAGCCGATCCAGATGTAGTGGGGCAGGCTGCCGGAATGGTATAGGGTGTTGGTGGCTGCGTTACCGGTGACTAACGGTAGCGAGAAGCTGGGATATTCAGTTTTGAATTTTGCCAGGAAGGTTTTTATCTTTTCAAGGTTGTCCCGACTGGAGTTGTCAATGAGCAGCACTTGCAGGTTTTTGGGGAATTGCTTTTGAAGGCTATCGATCTTGGGGAAGCTTTTGATGCAGCTGCCGCACCAGGTAGCCCAGAAGTCCAGTAGGATAGCTTTGTTCTTAAAGTCGCTGATCTTGGCTTGGTGGGTAGTATGGTTAAGGATGTTCTCCAGTTGGATGTCTGGAACCTTGTCGCCGATCTGGTAGGTTTTTGTCGGGGCTTTTTCTTGTGCGTACAAGGAAAAGTTGAGGCATAGCACGGCCATTGCGATGGTTATCGTTATTTTTTTCATGTCTGTTTTGAGTTAGTTTTGGTATGAATAGAAATAGCCTGCTGCCGTTACTTAATTAATTAACTACCTAAATGTTTTGGGCAGCAGGCGGGCATCGGAAAACTAGACGGGGTTTTTGGGTTTTAGGGCATAGAGCCGGTCAAAGGGATAGGATTGGTTTGGTTTTTGGCCATGGAATTTGCAGACAGCGGGTAGTGCAGTGCCTTGGTGGCAATGTTGTTGTGTAAAAACCGATGTTTTGGTTCGTTCCATGCTCGTATTTGGTGATACGAGTCTACGACTATATGGTACACTATAGCGGGCTCTATACACCGCTCTACCAGGCTTCTGACGACCTTGCCAACGGATTTACAATAGAGCCCGTGACTCTATAGTGCGTACGAAAATACGCAAAATATTGCCACAGGCATTAATCTATTGTCTCGTTGGCTGTTTATTTGTCAGAATTTGGTAGCCGAGACTCTTACTAATACCTTAATTATAAAACGAATATAAGAATAATTGTTTATTAAAAAGAAAGTTATTGCACTAAAGTAAATAATTTGTTGCCGTCAATTTGATTCATGAATCGATTTGACAGAACAGTTTTTGGAAGAAATGTTAAGAGTTTGAGAGAGGCTTTAGGAATATCACAACATGATTTTTCATCTCTAATAGACATTTCTAAAAGAACACTCGCTAGCATCGAAGCGGGAGCAACAAATATAAGTATTGATTTATTATCAGTAATATCATCATTCTTTAATATCTCGATTGATAATTTGGCTGATTCTAAACTAATAGTACCGCACAACTTTAGCGAAATTATTAGGGAAGTTCACAAAAATAAAACATCCTATCTAATTATATTGAATAAACGACCAAACCTAACTTATGCTATAAATAACATTTTGTTAGTTGCAGATTTCATCGAAAAGCCAAAGGAAATTAATGAAATCAAATTATTTTTCGAGAAACATGGTTGGGAGTATTTGGGTACTTCTATATCAAATGCTTTAAAAAGACAAGAAGGTAAGATTAAAATTGAGCCGCATCCTACAAAGAAGAGGACTTTCGTTTATTCTAAAAGATAGATAATTAATCTATTTCATATACATCATTGTTGCCAAATGATTTGGCAATCTTACGTATTTCGTCAACTTTAGCGTCGATAAAAGGATCTTTTATTAGTTCGTTGTACCACAGATTATGGATCATGTTGTACTTGGTAAAGAAGTGTTGGGAGCCATTCTCCCAAGTTTTTCCGTGGCCGGATAGCCAGTTATAGAACAGTAGAATCTGTTCGTGGTTAGAAAGTTGGGCTCGTAGGATACGTAAATAATGGATTTTTTGATTATCATTCTTAAGTGCTTCACTATTGACTACTAGTTTTACGGTTAAATAGAGATGGCGGAAGTAGTGCCCAAGCCTTGAAGCGTGGCCGGAGAATGGTTTGTAGTTGAAGTTAAGCTTTAATCCCACCATCCTATCTTTCCTTTCATAGTTCTTATAGATTTTAAATGTGTGTGGTGACTGGTGTGTGAGGCTAGCCAGTCTGATATGTCTTTCAAATTCAGCAGATTTACTATATTTTTTCTGGTATTGATCCCATCCTGAAAAAAAAAGATCGTAGCAACGCTCATAACCGGTTGAATCTAGAGTATGTAGCACTTTATAACCTGTGATGATAGCTTCTAGTTCGGTTTTCATGGTAACAAACACTTTTCTCCCTTTAGTAACTGTGTAAAATTTTGTCATAGGTTGTTTGCCACCGGGTTGTTCTTCAAAGTCGTAGCCGGATATTTCCATTTCAGAAACATTTTCACGGTGTAGGCGGATCATTTCATAGAACTGAGACTCAAACTGCTGGATTCTGCGTTCCTTGTCCTGCCTATTGATTTGTTGTTGGAGTTGTTTGGTGTTTTCTTCTTGTTCGATCAGGAAAAGTTTTCGTTGTTGCTTGTTGGCTTCATACTGCATGAGGAAGGCGAGGCCGGTGACGATAACACCTGCAAGGGCAATATATGGGTTCATTAGTCCACCGATAGTGTCACCTATCTGTCCTGTGGTTGTGTCAAATTCTTTGGCTTCAACTTTATCTGTGAAGAAATAAGGCGAATAAAATGCGAATCCTATGGCAATGGCTGCAAGTGCAAGCAGCAGATAGATATGCCAGTTTGAGATTTTGTTGAGCGTGGCGTGCTCTGTTTCTTTATTAAGTTTTCCTTCAAGCTTTTTGTTTAGCTGTTCCAGTTTTGTAATCATAAATAATAGGATGACAAAAAGTAGGGAAAGTAGGATGGTGAGAAAGATATGGTTCATTTAGATTGTTTGCTTGTGATCAAAGTTAAGCATTTCAATAATTTGGAACGTTTTTCTGGTAATAATTATCATTGTATTTTTCTAGAACATATGTATATATGAGAGTAGTGATTGCTCGCCATTTGTGAGAATGGCGTGTTTACGCCATGTTTTTTGTGGGCGGTTGATTCTATTTTGCGGGCTTAGATCTGATCGCTTATGTAGATAGCTTTACCTGTGTCCCGCTTTGGTGTGTGAGTTCTTGACCAGTCAACTGGTGCCATGCGGGCGTTACTTTAATTTTTTTTATGAGAAGAAAGACGGTAAAGGTGGCTTTCCGTGAGCTGCGCAATGAAGTGGATGGTTTGTTGGGCAATGAGGGTTTGTCTCTGGTGGAACGTTTTAATGGGGCGATGCCCCTGGTGGTGGAGTTTCTGGAGTTTGCCAGGTCTGAAAGGTTGTTGTTGGGCTTTGGCGATAGGATGGAGGAGATCTATTTTTTTAAGTTCGAAAAGCCGGAGTATTATGCGATGAAGATTTATCTGGCGGGCTGGTTTACGCTGATGAATGGGAGGCCGAAGGGGACCGCTGAGCAGCTTCGCTCGTATTATAGTGAGGAGCTGCGTTTTATCTGCCGCTTCTTTGGGCAGCATGCCTTCCATTACCAATATTTCCGTTCTGGGATGACCGAACTGGATGAGCTGCTGTTTGTGCGTGGGGCGGAGGTGTCCCCGGTGTTTGTGATGGAGGTGCCGGAGCTTGACGGGAATTTCTGTACCTCTGGAGATTACCTTTTTGCAAAGTTTTTAGCGTATGAGCGTCTGCAGGATTTGATCATTTCGGAAATGGATAAGCTGGATATGGGCAGCAGAAATCCCTCGGTTGTTGACGGTGCTGGAGCTGTTGTTAGTTCGGGTGCTACCAAGGTATTGGACTGGACAGGGGAGGTGATCAATATGGTGGAGCTTGGTTATGCGCTATGGGTTTCAGGACAGATCGGAGGTGGAAAGGCTTCCCTGGCAGATATTTTTCGCTGGTTGGAAAGTTCTTTTGGGCTGGAGATTGGCATTCCTGCCAATAGGCTACGGGAGATCAAACGACGTAAACGGATGGAGAAACTGCATTTTATCTTATTGATGCAGGAAATGCTCTCAGATTATATTGACAGGAGTGAAGGGATGTAGTGTATTTCAAGAATAGAAGGCATCCGTACCTAGTTTGGTACGGATGCCTAAATAGGATCAGATCACCTACGTTTTGTTGGACTTCAATTGTGTTGATAGGAAGTCGGGGTTTGCCCTGAATTCATTCCAGTGCTGTTGGCAAGTGGCAAGTGTTGTCAAAAGTGCATGTTGTGTGGCAGGGGGAAGATCTTGGAAGCCATTTGGCTCCCTTCCCTGTTTTTTTGGGGCGGTCAGTTCTTCCAGATAGGCTTTGATATTGTAACACATGGTCACCTGTCCGGTGATGACTAGCATTTCGAGCATTTTTTCCAGTTTTTCCTCGTCGGTGAACCAGAGGGTTGTACCAAATCCGGCGGCCGTTTCTACGATTTTTTTAATCTTGTCGCCGATCTCAAAGGCGTAGTCTCCATCTTTATGTCGGGATATCCATGTCTTTTCGGTGAGTTCGCCGATTAGTGAGGTAGAACGTCTGAAGCTATAATTGGGATGTTCATAGAGCCTTTTGTAATTCAGTCTTCGGACGACCTTCAGGAAAACTACCGATAATAGGGTCAGCAGTGACATTGCCCTGTTGGCAACAAGGGGTTCAAGCCGGTGGTAGGAAAGTTCTCCTATCTTTAATTTCGACAGTTTCTTGAAATAGAAAGGATCTATAAGGGCAAAGGCATTCGACTTCATTTTTTCATATTGTTGTAGGCTTTTTTTGAACAGAGCCTTTTTAGTCAGAAAAAGTAGGCCCGTTAATATCGAAAGGGTCACGGAAAATCCAGTGAAGATGTTGTTGCCGTAGCACCAGAATGATGGAATCAGCGCAGAAAGAAAAAATGTAGTTAATAGGATGTTGTCGACCTTTCTCAAAAAGTTTCTTGTTCTGTCCGCCATTTGGTTAAGTGTGAGGGATTTCCAGTTGTTCTTCTTGGGCCGCTCTTCAAGTGGTCTGTAGGCGTTCATGTCGGGCGAGGCTACGTCAGATACGATGATCAGATCAAAATAGGGACGTTCCATACCATTTTTGTACATCAAGATGCTTTCTACTCCCTGATTGTCATAGATGCCTCCATCCATGATACCTGTGACATGGATATTTTTTTGGTCATTTTTATCTTTGAGCGCCTTCAGTAACGGTGAATCGTCATGGATATAGTCGTCTGGCCAAAGGAGGGGTTCAAATCCTCCGGGAAAACAGGAGGAAGAGGCAATGATGTCCGACAGTTTGATCTCTTTGGCTACCGCCGTGGCTACTCTGAAGGCGTCGTTGCCAGTACGTAGATAGCGGTCGGGGTTCCTGAACCTAAAATTGATGGCGTTGGTAAATTCGGTGGCGTTGAACACTACAGTCTTCAGATTGCTTTTCATCGTGGAAAAGTCTGCCAAGGTTGCGCCTAGGGTGAAGTGCTCGTCGTACTGCTCGGCAAATGCGTTGATCAGGTTTTTGGCTTTGTATTTGTTTTTCAGGTGGTTGTCTGGGTTAAGTTTTTCAATGCCGGTAGCAACCAGGTCAATCGTTTCCAGTTTGTCCATCAGAAAATGATAGCAGGTTTCGAACGAACTGCCGTTCTGTTTCATTAGTGCATATACTACTCCGGTGATTGTACCTCCGGAGACTGTAGAGATCATTTCTACGTTTTCCAACAGCGGCTTTCCCTGGTAGTGTAAATATTGGAGGTAGGCCAGTCCCCCTAAGTGGAAGCTGGCTGCACGATAGCCTCCACCAGAGAGGCTGATAGCGATTTTTTCAAGTGGGTTTTCGGGAACCTTACCAATGGCAAAGTTGTCCAGGGCAGGGATAGTTTGCATTTAAAATTAGTTTTTTGCCCAAATGGGTGAAGTGATGATCTGGTCGCCGTCCTGTTGGGTGATTTTGACGAATAAATAGTAGGCTTTTCCTGGCGCAACGGTGAAGTTATACTCGAGGGTGTCCGATTGTGAAACGGCCAGTTTTTTTGGAGATACTCCTTGTCCCGCCTCGCCATAGAAAACTTCTATGCTTTTAATATGGTCATTGGGATCTTCATCGGACACGGCCACGCTGATCTTAAGACTTGAAGCCCCTTTTAGATAACTGCCCATGGGCTGATCGTTGATGGTAAAGTATACCTTGGTGTTCCAATCCTGTGTGGCATAAAAGCGGTTGGCCCTATAGGCGTCGATGATGTCCTCTTTGGTCAATGACTTCGCAAGTACTGCAGTTCTTGAGGATGTATGCCTACCAAAGGTAGTATTATGGTTGTCATGATCCATTGTCGGTCCCACTATATAGCCTTTGGAAAGTAGGGTGGTGTAGTAGTTGTAAAAGGTTAGTGGGCGTCTTACCGAATAGTCCGTTAGTTTGGAATCAAATTGCCCAGTCGCAATGGAAACCCCTGTTACTGCCTTATCTGCTATAAGCTGATAAGGTCTGTTTTTAAGGTCATTGAAATGTGTAGGTTCTGGATGGGCCAGGGTCGCGAATGTATTTGGACTGGATGCGACGAGTTGGAATAGGGAGCTATAATCAGTTTGGGGATTGTAGATTTCATAGTTGCCTTTTTCCCAACCGATCAGCTTATCGATGCCATAGATCAGCACGTGTCCTCCATTTTTGATGACCCCGTACTCCATGCCGTAAAGGGCTACGAATTTTCCATCTTCGGTGGCTTCCCTCGCCTGTTGGATCCCCATGGCGTAGTTGGTAGGCAGTTTCATTCCTGCCTGGCGATGGTTGTGTTCGGAAATGCCCAAGAAGTCCAGATGTTTGGTTTGTTTTGCATACCTGTAGGCATCTGCGGGTGTCTTGACGCCGCTTTTCAGACTGTCCTTTGTGCCATCTGAATAGGATGTGTGGGCATGGACATTACCGAAATAGATATTGTAGGTTTGCTGTGCGAAAACTCTTTGTCCGTGAACATTCGCTAAGATCAGGACAAGTAGATAGTGAAGCGTATTTTTTGTAAATTTCATGAGAGCTGATTTGAACGTTTAGTAAAAATAGGAGTTTATTCCTGATGATTCCAAATAATTTGCATTCTTAATTTAAGGTAATTAGCTGAAAACCAGTTTTTTCTTATTTACGAGATGCGCGGGCAGGTTGATTTTTTTAAACGGATGGTCAAACGTACTGAAACGATTGCTGTTGTCGCCATCAGTTTTTTGAAAAGTGAGCGATAGGCTGTATCCTTCTTTAGGGTTGACCATCACGGAAGCCTTCCCTGATTGGGGGCTTCCGTGGAGTAGAGATGTATTCCTGCCAATAGTTTGTTTCTAATGGTCTGTTGGCTAATGCGCTGCTTGGTGGGTGACGAAACTAGTGGCAATCGTTTCTGTGCCATGTTTTACATTACTTTTTGGCTTGAAGTTTATAGCTGCTAATGTATGATACAATTAGGATGATCAGGAAAACGATTGCAACCATAGTTTTGCTTGCAGGGTCGCCGGCACAGAGGTGGGCCAACGCTGCAGAACCGAACGTGATGGCAAAGCCAAAGTAGGCAAATTCTTTCAACAAACGGATAGGCAGCCATAGCAATAACGCACCGATAAGTTTGGTAATGCCCAGTTCTACCCTAAAAAAATCTGCCGAAAAACCTAATTGCTGCATTCCCACCTTTACTTCCGGATTTGACAGTGTTCGAAAACCGATAAATACCATCATCATAGAAATAATTCCGGTAGTGGCGTAATAGATGATTTTTGTGGCATTACCCGCTTTCATGATGTTGTTTTTTTCTTGTTCCTGATTTTTCTGTTTCATTTTTAAAAGTTTAAAATTTATAGTGCAAAACTAACTATATTAGCTTTCTAAATGTAAGTAGTTACCTGAATGTAAGTAGTAACCTTTGGGTAAGTACCAATTGGAAGTGAAGCAAAAAATGACATCAAGTAAATTAGAATTTTCAATGCAACAATGCGCACAGCGGTTGTCAGCCACCGAAGATGCAATATATGTTCTTGGGGGCAGGTGGACAATACGTGTAATGATTGCTACTTTGGGCGGACATACTCGCTTCAATGATATCCAACGTTCTATCAAAGGGATTTCAGCCAAAGTGCTGTCCAATGAGCTGAAAAAATTGGAAGAGAACCTTTTGGTAAAACGTACTGTATTTGCCGAAAGTATTCCAGTGATCATAGAATATATGCCTACCGACTATAGCAGATCTTTAAGGGATATCATTACGGCTTTATCCGACTGGGGAGCCAAGCACAAAAGCCATATCACTAATAAAGAATAATATCGCAGCTGTTGACCATCCTCCCGTTTGCTGTTGTGAGCCTTAATTTGCTGCGGTATGAAAGTAATAGGAAGTTGGGGATTTTATGCAGCAATTAAACCTTACGTGGATTATGATAGGGAGGTTCATTGGAACAATTTAAAAAAAGGCAAGACTCTTTTGGATATCTTGCCTTTTCAGTATTTAGATTTTTGTTGTAATACTTATAGACCTCCCAAAATTTGAAGGTTATTTTTTTGATCCTTTTTGAGCCTTTCCATTAGGCAATAGCACTATTCTTATAAAGTTTTTATCGCTCAAATATTTATTTGCTGTTTCTTGTACATCAGCGACGGTCATCTTACCCAAAATATAGTTGTACTGGCCGATAGCTTCAAGTGGTTCGCTGTTCAGAAGCTGTTCGACAACATAATTGTGCCAGAAGTTATTCGATTTTAGCTGAAGTTCGATGGATCGCTGTGTCTCCGCCTTGAACTTTTCCAGGTTGACCTGTGAGGGCCCCGATGTCCTGATTTTGCTGATTTCGTCCATTGCTGATGCGATCAGGTTTTCTACATTCTGCGGGGCGCAGCCGAACGAGATGGTCAGGCTGAACCGTCCGTGTGGCAGTTTGGTCGTAGCGACCCCGACCCTGGGAGAATAAACTCCGCCTTCGTCCTCCCTCAGGCGTTCTAACAGACGGATCTGGATATTTTCCTTTAGGGCATCCATTTTCAGTTCGTTCTCGAAGGAATAGTCGAACGGGCCCGAAAGCACCAATAGGACGGAAGCCTTATCCTCAGTTCCCCTGTGAACGGCCTTGGTGATCTTCCCAGCTGGGATTTCTAGGTTCAGGTCTCTAGCCTGTTCTTTTTTATCAAGTGCGGGCAGGCTGGCGATATAACGCTCCAAGAGTGGCTTGATGGCATTGGTGTCGATGCTGCCGGTAAAGACAAAGGTAAAACCGGAGGCATCGGAGAAGCGTTCTTGATAGATCTTGAATGCCTTGTCCAGGTCTATCTGGTCAATTGTGGCGATAGTTTGCGGGGCTCGGCGCACGTTGTAGTTGCTCAAGACTGCACTAACGGTATCATTGAAGGCCTTCGTAGGATCGCGCTGCGCATTGGCCAGTGCTGCCTTTGAGCGGGCCATAAAATTGTTGAAAAGAACCGTGTCTTTACGGGGCTGGGTAAAATAGGCATACATCAGTTGCAGTGCCTGTTCCAGGTCTTCCACGGTGCTGCTGCCATTGATGCCCTGCTGCCGCTCGTTTACCACTGGACGGACGCTGAACTGTTTACCTGCAAGGTATTTCGATATGGCTGCATCATCATAATTACCTGCGCCAAAGGAGGGGATAAGGTTGGCCGCTTCGGCCGACCTGAAATCTGCGTCGCTGTAAAGCGAGGTTCCCCCTTCTGATACCCCAGTAAATATAATCTCGTCATTTCTGAAATCAGTTGGTTTGAGCAATACTTTAACGCCATTACTTAAGATCATAGTAGTTATATTCAGTGCTTTATTATATTCTGTTTTACTGATTTTTCCGGCAACAGGGGCTTTATCAAGTAAGTTTTTTGTTGACACTTCTTCATGGTAGGCCGTTAATTTCTCTTTTTCAACAGCTGCTATCCAGCTCATAAAAGCCTTTTGGGTCGGCAATAGTGTTTTGTCTTTTTCTGGAGCGGTGATTAGTATGTCCCTGTCACCAGTTTTAATCATTTTTTTAAAAGAGGTGTTTAACTCATCAACGCTTAGTGTTGGGAGCAGGTCCTTGACCAATGCGTATTCAAAGTCTATGCCTGGTGCCGCTGTACCCTTCAGAAAATGCTGTACATATTCATTTACATAACCTTCGGAACTTGTTTTGCTTTTCTCTTTCCATGAAGCGTTTATCTGGCTAAAGTACACCGTTTTTGCACGTTCAAGTTCGGTGGCGGTAAAGCCATAGCGCCTAGCCTGTTCATTTATCCTCCACGCTGCTTTAAATCCATTTTCCAACTCGCCTGGTTTTGCTGTTACCGTTAGAGAATAGTTGTCTAAGTTAGCTATAAAGCCACCTATTGCAGCACCTGCGTTTAGATACGGAGGGTTGGGCTGTCGTTGCACCTCAGAGTACCTGTCGCCTATCATGATGTTGATTAATTCCCTTGCTATAGATTGTCGGTAATTTTCAACGGTATGCAGATCCAATTTTGGTTGCTTTATGATCAGTTCTGCAGAAGTTGCGGTCACTTCAGGGTCTGTCATGGCAATAAATTGATTCATGCCAGTAAGCGGTATTTCGTATGCCGGTCTTGGTTTTTCCTTATCTGGATTTTTCAGATCAGAGAACTTATCCTTAATATTCCTTTCGATCGCATCTACATCGATATCGCCCACAACGATTAGGGCCTGAAGGTTGGGACGGTACCAGTCATGGTAGAAACGCTGTATCGCACTGGGCTTGAATTTGGTTATTACGTTTGGTATACCGATGGGTAACCGGCTAGCATATATCGATTTGTTTACGATAATAGGAAAATACTTGGTTCGAAGCCTATCGGCTGCGCCTTTTCCAAGTCGCATTTCTTCCATTACTATGCCTCGTTCCTTTTCAATCTCGGTAGAGTCGAGGATAGCATCCTGGGCCCAGTCGCGCATAATCTGCAAGCCAAGCTGAACAATCTCCGGCTTATCGGAGGGCACGGGCAGTTGATAAATGGTTTCGTCAAAACTGGTAGAGGCATTCAGATCGGCACCAAAACGAACTCCCGCTTTTTGAAGATAGTCTACCAATTGGTTTTTTGGGAAATTTTTGGTCCCGTTAAAGCTCATGTGTTCCATAAAGTGGGCGAGGCCCTGCTGGTCGTCGTCCTCTAATACCGACCCCACTTTGTTAACCAGATAAAATACTACCCGGTTTTTGGGCTCCTCATTATGCCGAATGTAATACGTAAAGCCATTGGACAGCTTCCCAGTACGTACATTTGGGTCCAAGGGTATCAGCTGAGCCCAGCCTTGGTAAAATGCAATCAGCAGTAGAGCTGTTGCGATAATTTTTTTAATGTTCATGAATTTTGGATTATAATGTCTTGGTTGTTTGGTTCTCAGTTTTGTTTTCGAAGTGCCCACTTTTATGATCTAAAGAATCATTTCCTCCTTCTCCTGATCAATACAGTAGCGCCTATGGTGATGATAATGGAGGGAATGATGCCCCGATAAAGCCACATCAGGCCTGTTATCTGCTCCTTGGTTATAGTGATTTCTATGTCTTTAGCAGGCGGACGATTAACGTAGCTCGGATAGGTGCCGTCGCTGAACCATCGAAAAATACCATGCAGATAAAGTTCATTAAATACACTTCTTTCGCGTGAAAATTCGCCATTACTAATGAAGTCGGCATCCCCCGATACGACGATGCGCTGCTGTTTGCCTTTTAATGTCCTGGTGAGCGCTACACTGATCGGAAAAACTCCCTTTTCATCCCCCTGCTCTGCATTGAAGCTAAGATTCGCGGTCGAAAGGTCAAGTGGGCCTAGGTTGGACTGTCCGACCCCCTTCTCATTAATACCTGAAGCAGACACCTTGTTCCAGCTGCCAGCTGCACTCATCAAAAGTGGTGTTGCCCGAAATCCACTCGATGGGATAAGAGTAATCGGCGCGGCATTTTGTATGCTTACCGGTAGCTTGTCTTTTTGCATACGGGCTAGGTTCGGATCTATTGCAGCAGCTTGCTCACTTAATTGCGCATCGATATAACCTGGTGTTACCGCTTTGCCAGGTTCAACTATGATACCTTGCTTCAACTGTATACCAAGCTGAAGCAGTACTGGATTGATAATTTGCTGTCTTCCCGGTTCGGTGGTAATCAACATATTTCCACCTCTGCTAATGTAGGCTAAGATCTTTTTCATCTGGTCTTCGTTGAACGGCACGGTGGGATCACCGATGACCAAAATATCGGTATTAGCGGGAATGGCCTGTTTATGCAGGTTCAGCGTATCGACATCAAAGCCCTGATTTACCAAAGCTTTGCGACGTATCTTCAGGGTGCTTATATTCTGATAACTACCGTCTGCCTGGCTATCGGTTTCCCTTTCACCGTTCCCGGTAACAAAAACCACACGGGGTGCTGGGGAGATAAGTCTTTTTAAAGCGGCGTTCGTTTCAGCCTCGCTTGCATAGGGGTCCAGCTCACGCACAAAAAAACGTAGATAAGTACTTTTGCCGTTGTATTCGAGTTTTCTCAACAGCAGAAAGCCCTCGTCGGTCAGATCGATTCGTTTCTTTAATTCTGTGGGAGATATAAATAGTTCTCGGCGAACGCCCAGCGAACTGGCTACTTGGTCTGCAATCTTATCAATATCATTAACCCCTTTTAGGTCAGGACTATATTTAAATTGATGGTAATTCGTGTCAATAGGTTTCTGATAATAATAGACGTAATCCATCTGCATGCCTGGTATAAAGCGTCTGTAGCTTTCCATCCGCGCCAAATCGGTGTTTCTGGATTGGGGCAATACGTGCCACAGGTTCGGTGCAAGCAAATTTGCGTAGGTGGTTACCTTTAAGGGACCTTTTATTTTTTTAGCGATTTCCTGGCTTGTCTTTGCGATGGTAAGGGATTTGCCACTGGTAACGTCTAGGTATCCAGTAATTGAAGGGCGCGATGTAATGTATCCCAGCATGAGGGCAACTAATACAAGTACGGCGTAACGGCCAGCTTTGACTGTTGCAGACCTTAGCTCACGTTCTGCTTTTAAGCGCAATAGGCAAAGCATTAGGAAAGAAGAAATGATGATGAGATAATAGAATACATCCTTGGTAGTGATCAGTCCAGATAGCATGTTTTCAGTACGGCCTGATATAGAAAGAAAGTAAGTAATATCTCGTATGAAGTCATACTCCTGTCCAAGGGTGCCCACATAGCGCATTATGGTGAACAATGCCAATGTGCTGATGGCTGCTACTACCTGATAAGTGGTAAGGCAAGACATAAACAGTCCTATGGCGGCATAAGTACAGATGAGCAGATATAGACCAATCAAGCCCGAACAGATTATCCCTACATCAGCATGTGATACAAAGATGCTACCTGTTATCGCGTATAGTGTTAACACTCCGATAAGGAGAAGACCATATATTATGATGGCCAGGTACTTTCCCAGGATTATTTCGTTGAGCTTCACCGGCGACGACAACAGAAGTTTAATGGATCCGCTACTGGTCTCACGGCTCATCAGACCCATTGTTAAAATAGGCAGGTACAAGTATAGATAACCCTGCATTGTCGTAAACAGACCCGATTGGCCGATGAAAAGTGCGGAGGTTATCGGTTGGGCCTGATAGCCCAGGGATATTAGTGTACGCGTACCCTGCAGGGTATCTAAAAATGTGATGCCACATTGAATCATGAAGATGGTCAGTACCAGCCACGCCACAGGCGAATAAAACATGATGCTGAGTTCTAACCTTGCTATTTTGAATATTTTTCTCATCTGCTATGTTCTTGGTGTTTGTTAGATAATTGTGCAAATACTTCATCGAGGGAGCTTTTCTCCAGCATGATCTCTTTTAACTCCCATCCCTGTTTAACGCTCATTTCCACTATTTTTTTTGAAATGTCTGTTGATGCATTGAATCTGAACCTCATGCGTCCATTGTTCAGTACATCTACACTGGTTATCCCCGGTATGGCATTTAGTTCCTCCATTGATGGCGGGTTGTCCATAACTGTCAACAGCGTATCGGGCATGAGGTAATTGTTAAAGGCGTCCATTGTGTCCGCAAAGACCATGCGCCCGTTCTCGATCATCTTGATTTCCTGGCATATGGCCTGGACTTCAGAGAGGATGTGCGATGAAAATATGACGGCCCGTTCCTCGGCAATCTCCCTGATCAGCTTTCGGACCTCCAATATCTGGTTGGGGTCAAGTCCGTTGGTCGGCTCATCTAGTACCACCAGTTTAGGTTGGTGTATGATAGCCTGGGCAATTCCCACCCGTTGTCTATAACCACCAGAAAGGTTACGCAACAACCTGTTGGCAAAATGGTTAACTCCGCATTTGGCCATCACATCGGCGACAGCCTGCTTTATCGCGTACTTATCTATATCGCGTAATTCGGCGCAATAAGTGAGGTATTCTTGGACAGTTAGCTCCAGATGAAGGGGTGCGTTTTGCGGCAGAAATCCTAATAATTTTTTAGCGGCTTCGGGCTGTTGCCTCATATCGATGCCATCGATATGGACACTGCCCTCGGTTTGGTTAAGCACGCCGCATAAAATATTCATAGTGGTTGATTTTCCTGCACCGTTTGATCCCAGTAAGCCCACAATACCCGTTTTGTCTATTTCGAAGTTAATATCGCGAATGGCCCAGTCGCGGCTATACCGATGCGAAAGGTTTTCTATTTTTACGATGCTCTGTTTCAAGTTTTTGTAATTTTAGTGTATAGTTGTTCCATCCGGAATGGTTTTCTGGCCATTCCGGTGGATATTAAAGGTCAAATTAAGCTATGGGTTATTTACCATGCCTGGATTCTGGTTTACGTAGCTCGGCGGCAGGCGCAAGGTAAGCCTGTTGGGAGTAAGTGTGTAAGTAGTTGCATTTGTGTCATCTGTGTATAGGAAATGCTGCGCCGCGGGCTGGCCCGAAAAAATTGGATCGGTTGACAGTCGCCTCATATCGAACCAATGATGTCCCTCTGCGGCAAACTCTCGGATCCTTTCTTCAATGATAAACCTCACAAGTGAGGCATTGTCCACTTGGGCACTGGCGGGAACTGTAGCCTCAGCAGGTACTATCCTGTTAGACCTAAGTATATTAAGATCAGCTAGTGCGGCACTTATGTTCCCGTTACGGGCTTCCGCTTCCGCCTTTAAAAGGATCAGATCTGGCAACTCAACGCCTATCCTTATGTACTTTAGGTTATTACGTTGTAATCTGCCACCTGGTATTGGAGTGGTCATATCAGGCTGGATATCAGTGTAAAATTTCAAGCGCCAGTCGTTTGGCGAGAACAAGGCAATTGTTTTCGATGGGATTGTTAAAAAATTAGTAGGAAACTGAAAACCGTTATAGGTTCCGGCATAGGTAAATACAGCCCACATTGATTCCTTGACATCGCTGGCGTTGGTGAATGGAGAGTTAGGCCCATATAGTGGATCTATAGGTAAAAATGATCCCCCCGGAGCCAACTCGATATTGTAATCATATAACTTTGGAGGAGTCTTCATAGAGGCCATGTCGGCAAATGCCCTGTTCAGCATGGTGATTGCGTCGTTATATCTGCCCATAAAAAGGTAGATCTTTCCAAGGATTGCCTCGGCAGCTCCTCTGGACACACGCGTTTTCATTACAGGGTCAACAGGCAGATTGGCGATGGCCTGGGTAAGATCACTGATCATAAAATCATAAGATTGCTGCACAGTACCCCGGTCGAACGTTTTAACTGTTATATCCGAAGTTTTGATTACAGGGAAGCCAGGGTCGGTGCTGGCAGAGGCCGGATTATATGGTTTTGTAAAGTAGTTTACCAGCTGAAAATTGGTAAATGCCCGCTGGGCCATGGCTTCAGAACGGAGGCGTAATTTTTGTTGTTCAGTTCCCCCCGCTGAACCCGAAACATCGTTTATGATTTTATTGAGGATATAGATGTTTTTCAGCAATACCGACATAAACTGGGGTTTGCTGGCATCCGCATCAGTTGGCGGATCGGTTTCGGGAAAGATATTTGCTTCCCATTGAAACAAGGCACGAGCGCCTGGGTAGCCTGTACCCAGAAAATTATAGGCGTATTGTTCGGCCGAAACTTCTGCACCCATTAGCGCTGCAGGCTGGTAGATACCTGCACCGCCAGTACCGAGTACATAAAAGTTTGACCCATTCATTAATTTGTCATAGTCGTCATACGTTACTGCTACAATATTTCCTTTTGGAACTATTTCAAGAAAGCTTTTTTTGCATCCGCACAAAACAACCGACAGAAATGTAATGGTAGCTACTGTTACATATTTATGTAATTTCATCGTCTTTTATATTATGTTTAGAAATTAATGCTAGTACCCATGGTAAGGGTACGTTGGTTAACAGGTATTGAGCGAATACCAGCGGCTACCTCCTGAAATTCTGGATTGATACCATATTTGTTTGCCTTCCATAGCATAATATTGTTTACCTGTAACCTCAAGGAAGCGCTTTGTATTTTCAGCCATCGTAGTAATTTGGGTGCAAGTTCATAACTTAAGGCAACTTCGTTCAACTTGAGGTAGGAGGCGCTCACCACATTGATGTCTGCAGAAGTATAAAATGGTATACTGCGGTTGGTATAATCGTCTACGGATAGGTAGCCCGGAATATTGGTGTTTTTTTCATCTCCGGGCGTTTGCCATCTTTGCAAAAATTCAACATTTAGATTCCCTCCAAGATTGTTGTTTGCCGTAATCATGCCAGAATAGAACTGATTCACGTCTCTACGCATTACCGCCCCCAGGCTATAGTACATATTGACCGAAAGCTGGAACTGTTTGTATCTGAAATTATTAACTATGCCGCCATTTACTTTTGGAACGGTAGTGCCCATGTATACAAGGTCGTCCCCGGTTGGCTTGTCTGGCGCTGAGGTGATTGTGCCATCTTTCAGATAGACCTGAGGATATCCTCTGTTATCCAATCCGGCATACTTAAATGCAAAAAGCGAATTACGGGGGTATCCTATTACATTGGAACCACTCAATTTGAAAAAAGGAGCATTCTCGTAACTTGAGGGAATTTGGTATTCTACGATTTTATTCTTGTTATGGCCCAGTAAAAAGCTGCTTTGCCAACTGAAATCGTTGGTCTTTAAGTTGACACTATTGAGGGTCAAACTGATGCCATTGTTGACCAGCTTGCCGATATTGGCCGTAGAGGAGGTCGCCCCGGTGAAATAATTGACCGGAGAGTTGCCCAACAGGTCGGTAGTGTTTTTGTGATAGTATTCGATAGAGCCATTGAGGCGTGATTGAAGTATCGCAAAATCAACGCCAAGGTTAGTCGTACGGGTCGCTTCCCAGCTGAGCTTGGCGTTCTTTGCGGTCGCCAGTTGATAGGCGGGACCTCCAATGACCGGGTAGCTGTAATTGCTCAATCTTTCTGCATATAGAACATCGTAAAACGTTGCCGCACCAACATAAGGTGAATTGCCGGTTACGCCATATGTTGCACGCAGTGCCAATGCATCGAGCCATTTTATAGTCGAAATGAACCCCTCATTTTTAAGGTTCCACTTGATACCTGCACTGAACGCCGGTTTGTTTTGGGCGGATATATCGCTCCCAAATAGGTTGCTATGATCAGTTCTCCAACTTGCATCGATGCTATATTTCTGATTAAGCGTGTAGCTTGCCAATGCAAAATAGGAACTGTAGCGATACATGTTCTCTTCCTCAGAGAAAGGCCTCTGCAGATATCCACCGTATCCGCCTATGGTACCAAATACGCCGTTGTTTAAGGTCTGGTAATCAATTAACGGATAGGTTTGTAACTGGGGGTCATAACCGTAAATGGAACGCTGACTTATTTTGCTGAAATTTTCATTCGCCTCCTGTCCGATCTGTAAAGAGAGCAGGTCATTGCCACCACGCCCCGAAAAGTTATAAGCAAGTTGGTTGCGGACAGTCCAACGACGCTGGTTGTTGTCTGATGAGTTGTAAAATTCACCCTCTACAGGTATCAGATAGCTGGGTGGATCTCCTGCAAATGTATTGTTGAGCAGCTGTCTGCGGTAAGCGTAGGATCTATTGTCCTGTGTAAACAACATATTGGTAGGGGATACAGCATACCCATAGGTACCCAAGTATTGGAGCCCTTTCCAGATATTAACCGTTGCATTCCCGACCAGGTTTATCGCATAGGAATTTGTTTTACTGTTGGTGTAATTCAACTCGTCAAACAGCTGGTAGGTACCCATGTCGATCTGGCTTAGGTCAGAATAGTTCTTGATCACATCGGCCGTCCAGCCAGAAAGAAACGGCATGTTGATATTGTTGCCGTTTTGGTCCCTGAACAACTGATATGGAAGAACGTCCGCTCCTGGTGAGAAATTGCCCCTCGAAGATCTGATGTTGTTTGCCAACTGCGTGTTCAAAGAAAACAAAAACCGTTCATTTGGATTAAATGTTTGGGTTAGGTTGATTTTGTAGGATGTACTATTTTCGCCTATCGTCGAAGCTATAGCGTTAGCGTACCCCAAGGAGCCATATACGGAGTATGTACGGGCTCCCCCTGATAGTGAGATGGTGTGATTGGTGGTATAGGCGTTACGGAACCATAAATCTTTTACCTGGTTCGTGTTGTCCATGGAGGCAATGCTGTCCAGCTTGGCCTTGGCCATTGCAGGGGATATGGTTCCCTGTTCCTGGTCATATAGCACCTGCTGACTCGGAGAAATTGGCGTATAATTATAGGGGCTATTGATCGAACTGTAGGGATAGTTCAATGGGTCGAACAATTGCTTGGAGACGTCGATATACTGTCCGCTGGTCAAATACCTCCCGCGTGCGTAATCAAAGTCAGGTTTACCGTCCAGGTTAATAAAGCCATTATATGATATATTTAGCGCCTGATTGCGGCTTCCCGATTTGGTTACAACAACTATAACCCCGTTGGATGCCTGCGCCCCCCAGATGGCCGCCGCAGCGGCATCTTTCAATACCGTAATGTCAGTAATATCGTCCAGGTTAATCGCACTGAAATCGGACACGATGACGCCGTTAACCACATATAGTGGCTGTGTATTTAAATTGATGCTGCTTTCCCCACGTATGACAGCGCTTCGTGTTCTAGCTCCTGTAGTCCTATCATTGGTATAATTGCCAATGCCCATTGGCTTGAGCAGAAGCTCTGGCACCTGTCCCTCTAGCCGGTTGATTAGGTCGAGCGTGCTAGACCTGTTGGTGATGACTCTCATGTCGGGTTTTGAGAACGAGCCAGTGGCGCGTTCCTTTGAAAGGGTTTGATAGCCTGTCTGGATCTTGACCTCGACTAATTGTGCCACATCACTGTGTAATACGATTGTTTGAAAGGGCATGTCGGCTGTAACTGTAAATGTTACGGTTTTAAATCCTATAAAAGACACGCCGATCTCATCACCGACCTCAGCATCCAGATTAAAAAGTCCCTTCTCGTTTGTAACAGAAGTTGCCGCATTGGGACGTCCACCAGCTCTTTTGGCAAAAAATATCGTCGCCCGGCTAAGTGGGTTGCCTAACGTGTCTGTTACCAGGCCCCTAACCTGAACGGTCGATACGAAAAATCTTTTGATAACCCGAAGGACAGACGGGGGCACCGGTTTCAAAATAATATTGTTACCGACAATGGAGTAGGTGGCAGGAAGGTCCGCAAAGCACGCGTCAAGCGCTTTTTCAATCGATACATTGGTAACCTTTACGGTAATACTGGGGATTTTTAGCTTGTCTTCATCGTATATAAAATTATATCCTGTTTGCTTTTCTATTTTAAGCAAAACGTTTTCCAATGGGGAATTTTTCTCGGAAAGCGTCACCTGGCTGAAACTTTTTGCACTGACCTGCAGCAGCCCAACGAGAAGGAATAATGTTGACAGCTTCATAATTCTGAAGAATTGTTTGAGATTTGAGCCAGCCAATGGCTTGGCTGTCAAATTAGCTTGAAATTTCATTACATTTGTGATGTTTGGATTAATACATTAAACTCAGTTCCAATTTGTTTATCCCGTTTACCGGGAAGGGTTAATCCAAAAACTTGCCGTAGCTGTGCTCCAACACAGTTGCGGTTTTTTATGGTAACCCGACTTGCTGCTAAGATCGTTGTCGTAAATAGTAGGTCATTTTCTTGTTTGTTTAGTGAATGGTTTATCGGTTGTTTGTCTTTATTGCTTTATGATGATGATCTTCCGTCCCTCGGTTTTAAACTTTATACCTAGTCCATTGATGATCTTGAGTACTTGGGACGCATTGGCTCTCCGTTCTAATTTGCCGGTAATAGCTACCGGTGGTATACCCTCTTCATAGACAACTTCGACGTCATACCAGCGTGCAAACTGCCTCATTACCGTCGGGAGATCAGCCCTTTTGAACCTAAAAAGTCCCTTTTGCCATGCTACTGCGGTTTCCGTGTCCCCCGGATTTACCTTAATGGTTTTGCTGCCGTTTTCTGTTGCGGCCTCTTGGCCGGGTTTAAGTAGTGCGGCATTTGCACCCTTGGAGACTTTGACGCTACCTTGTAATAAAGTGGTTGTGACGGTATTTTCGTCTTCATATGAATTGATGTTGAAGTGCGTACCCAATACCTCAACTACTTGGTTTTTGCTATTTACCCTAAATGGTTTAGATGCCATGTGCGATACTTCGAAATATACTTGCCCAGTAATTTCTACCCTTCGTTCATCTCCCTGGAAGACAACGGGGTAGCGTATGGACGATGCCGCATCAAGCCATGCAATCGTGCCGTCCGATAAGATTATACGATAGGTGCCGCCAGCGGGCGTAGAAAGCATATTGTATACGGGCATCGCCTTTATCGCCGCCGTTCGGGCCGCATAGCTCACTGTACCATCGGTTGTTTTAACTACTGCCGACTGTTGCTCATCTGCCAGTTTACCATTAGTTGCCCCGGTGAGCACAATCTGCTTTCCATTACTCAAGGTAAGCACTGCCTTATCACTGCCCGGCTGCAAGCGATTACCTAGCATTTCTATCACTTCCAATTGATCCTCAGGTCGATGTACGGAATAGTAGATGCCTACGGAAAGACAGATAAAAGCAATCGCTGCTGCTATGCGGTAAATAAGTTTTAGGCGCATTGCCGGTCGCCGGTTAATCGGTAGGACAGCCCATATGTTTTCCAGATCTTTTTCACGTTCCTTCGCCGACAAGTCTCTGCCTTCGAAAGGTTGGTACTGAAGATACCAGCTCTCGATGAGGTCTCTTTCCTCATCGGTACATTCTCCGGCGTTGTATCGCTTCAGTAAATTGGTTATATCTTGTTTCGGCATAAAGTATGAATCTTTTCATATCTAATATAACCAAGACAGGAAGCCAGGGGTGCAGGGGTTAGGAGAAACAAAAATATTTCTCAAAAAAAATATAGTTGCAATAAAAAATATTAAAGTTTAGATAGTAAAATCAGATAAAGTAATGGTCCTAATCGATTTCTGAGTTCTTTTAGGGCATTTTTCATTTGTTTTTTTACCGTCTCCTCTGAAATTTGTAGTTTTTTCGCAATTTCCTTGTGTGATAGGTGGGATTTTCGGCTTAATTCGAATACTTCTCTCATTTTTGGAGGAAGGGCGGCTATTTCTTTTTCGATAATAGCTGATAGTTGGTTTTTGCGGACCAAATGGTCGGTGCCGCCGGTATATTGGGTAGCGAAGTCGGACAAGGAGTCTATATATTTGGACTCGACCTCCCTATGCTCGATAATGTTGAGCACCCGGTTGCGAATTGCGGTATATAGATAGGCGGAAAGGGTAGACATTAACACGATATCTTCGCGCTTGATCCAAAGATTCGTAAAAAGTTCCTGTATCACATCGTTCGTAGCATCTCTGTCACCGAGCTTTTTGTACGCATGGGCATGCAATAACCATTTGTAACGATTGTATATCTCGGTATATGCCCCTTCGTTGCCCTGGCGAAGCAGGAGGACTAGGTCGTGGTCAGATATATCATGTGATTGTATCAAATTAAAAAAATAAAACATCAAAGTTAGGTAAATATCGAAAGAAACCAAAAATCTGTCGAATGAGTTCGTTTTGATTACGGTTTTTCCAGCGCCTTGCTACGATCGACTTTCGTTGGTGATATTTTTATTTATCTCTACTAGAGTAATCCTTTTTTTTTTACTTATCAGTTTTGTCTCTGTCTTCCGCCGGCAATGGAGCCGGTGGGATTGTAAATCTTTAGATATGTTGTTTCAGAATTTTTCTTGGCAGGATTTCCTGCTGGCAGCGGCGCTGCTTTCTGTGCTGTGGTATGTGCTGTTGTGGCTATTCCTTTTTAGGGGTAGGCCCAGTGTCTTGGGAGCGCCTGCCAATGGCGGAGCTCGCGGTGCTGATGTTTTTGATGGGATAGAAGAGAACCTGCTGGGCAGACCGGTGATGGCCGAAGGGGAAAAGGTGGTCGGAGCCGATGATTTTGGTTTTGCAGGAGCTGATCAGTTGGAGCAGCTGGGAGTGGTGGCCGATGTGCAGGAGCAGCTCAGGGTGACCTGTAGGGAACTGGAGAGCAGGCTTGCAGCAAAGGAAGAGTTCCTTTCGGTGATTTCCAGCGTGCTCAAGTGCTATCCAGTACCGCTGTCCTCCAGGCTGCCGCTGGAGGAATTTATCCGTGAACACCTGCCGTTCTTTGTGACGGAGGATGAAATGGATGGGCTCTGGGGCTAGTTCTTCTCGGCTATGGCATTGATTTCTTGGGCGGGTTTCTTGCGAATGGTAATGCGGCCGATGCCGCAATTAAGGGAAAGATCAAAACAAGGATGATGTTGTATAACAAGGGAATTTGTAGGGAATATTGGAAAAAGATGCTGCTGGTGGCAGGAATGCTTCAGTTTGGGGTGGTATTGGCGATGGCGCAGGACGGGGCCTCGGGGATCAATCAGGCGACCAGTCAGGTCAGGAGTTATTTTGATGCGGGATGTAATCTGATGTATGCTATCGGTGCAGTGCTGGGCCTGATCGGTGCGGTAAAAGTCTTTTCAAAATGGAATTCGGGGGAGCCCGATACCAATAAGGTAGCAGCGGCATGGTTTGGCAGTTGTGTGTTCTTGGTGATCGTGGCCACGGTGCTGAAGTCCTTTTTCGGGATATAACAATGGTGTTCAGGTGTGGCTTGCTTTGGGCTTTAGGCTTTAAGCTTTCTGCAAATTAAATTTTATAGGTATGAGTTTGGTATTTCAGATTAACAAAGGTGTCAATAAGCCAATGGTATTTCAGGGGCTTCAGGGGCAATATATTGCCTGGCTGGCCATTGGGCTGGTACTGCTGTTGGTGGGGTTTGCGCTGGGCTATGTGTCCGGACTATCGGTGTATGCTTTGTTGCCGTCGGTATTCGCACTGGGAGGTGGATTATTTTGGTCGGTGGGCCAGCTGTCCAAAAGGTTCGGGGCACATGGGATGGAAAAGTTCCTGGCCAGACGGGGATTGCCCAGTTACGTATGCTTCCGCTCCAGGCGGGTATTTACCGGATTGAGTCGTGCTGTTTTGCATCAAGGGTTATATAAGGGGGGAAATGATTGATATCGAAAAGATCATGCCGATCTGGAAGGTCGAGGACAGGGCAATGGTGTCGATGATGGGCGATCTTTCCATCGGTTTCAGGGTTTTATTGCCCGAGACGGGGACGCTGGACGCCGGGCAGTTCGACGCGCTACACCAGACACTGGTGCGGGCGGTCAGGGTATTGCCGGCTGGAAGTATCCTGCATAAGATGGACTGGTTTGTGCGCGATAGGGTGAAGGCGGATTTTAATTTGGGACTCGAAGGCGATGGCCATGGCTATCGCGGCGTTCTGTCCAGGGCCTCGGAAAGGCATTTTAACGAAAGGCCGTTCCTTGCCCATGAGTGCTATATTTTTCTGACGCAGAAGCCTGCCGGACGCAGGGCCTCCAGCTCTTCGTATTCGGGTGTACTGCGCAGATCTATTGCGCCTGTCAGGAGTTCCGATCAGCGATTGTTTGCCACGTTCCTCTCTGCTTGTGGGCAGTTCGAGCGTATCCTAGTGGACAGTGGGTTGGTGGGACTGTCCAGGTTGTCGGATGACGAGCTCTGTGGAACGGCGAATTCGGCTGGTATCATCGAGCGTTATCTGTTCCTGTTGGGCAAAGGGCAGCAGCCGGTGATCCGTGACGTGCACGTTTCGGGCGGGCTTAGGGTAGGTGACAAAGCAGTGGAGCTGTATACGCTTTCGGACGTGGAGCACCTTCCGGCCTATTGCGGGCCTAGGATAGACCATGCGGTCTATTCGACTGATAAGAGCAAGTATTCTATCGGGTTTGCATCGCCCCTGAGTGGTCTTTTGGACTGTAACCATATCTACTCGCAGTTTCTTTTTGTAGAGGATACCGGGACGGTGATGAAAAAAATGGAGGCCAGGAAACTGCGCCTTCAGTCCCTATCGGCCTATTCCAGGGAGAATGCGATTTCGCGCGATGCGGTGAACGACTTTCTCAACGAGGCGGTGGCTACGCAGAAGCTGCCGGTAAAGGCGCACTTTAACGTGCTGTGCTGGGGGGATAGTGAACTGGAGGTATCGGAGATTAGGAACAAGGTGGCATCTAGCATGTCGGCGATGGATGCGGTCTGCAAGCAGGAGACCGATGGAGCAGCGCAGGTCTGGTGGGCGGGCATTCCGGGCAATGCTGGCGACTTTCCGATGAACGATACCTTTGACACCTTTGCAGAGCAGGCCTGCTGTTTCCTGAACGTGGAGACAGCGTATAGGTCTTCGCTATCGCCCTTTGGAATGCGGCTGGCCGAAAGGGGGGCGGGCTATCCGGTACACGTGGATTTGTCGGACGAGCCGATGGCCAGGGGCTGGACGACCAATAGGAACAAGTTCATCATTGGGCCTTCGGGCTCGGGCAAGAGCTTTTTTACCAACCATATGCTGCGCAGTTATTATGAGCAGGGTACCCACGTGGTAGTGGTCGATGTGGGCCATAGCTATAAGGGGCTCTGCGAATTGGTGGGTGGCTATTATTTCACCTACTCGGAGGAAAGTCCGATCCGCTTCAATCCCTTTTACCTTTCGGCTGGGGACGTGCTGGATACAGAAAAGAAGGAAAGTATCAAGACTTTGCTGTTGGCACTGTGGAAGAAGGATGACGAAAGTTATTCCAGGGCGGAATATGTGGCCATCTCCAATGCGCTGACACTGTACTATGGCTATCTGGAGAAAAACCCTTCGGTATTTCCGTGCTTTAATTCCTTTTATGAGTTTTTGGTGGAGGATTATCTGGAGGTACTAAAGGATGGTAAGGTGCAGGAGCGGGATTTTAATGTGCAGAGTTTCCTGTATGTGCTCAATCCCTATTATAAGGGCGGGGAATTCGATTATCTGTTGAACGCCTCGGAGAATTTGGACCTGTTGCATGAGCGCTTTATTGTCTTTGAGATCGATACCATCAAATCGCATCCGATATTGTTTCCGGTGGTCACGCTGATCATCATGGAACTGTTCATCTCCAAGATGCGGAAATTAAAGGGCGTGCGCAAGCTGATCTGCATCGAGGAGGCCTGGAAGGCGATTTCTGGGGCTGGAATGGCAGATTACCTGAGGTTTCTGTTCAAGACGGTGCGCAAGTTCTTTGGAGAGGCGGTGGTGGTGACCCAGGAGATCGAGGATATCATTTCCTCGCCAATCGTCAAGCAGGCGATCATCAACAATGCCGATTGTAAGATATTATTGGACCAGTCGAAATACCAGAACAAATTTGATCAGGTGCAGGAGCTTCTGGGACTGACCGATAGGGAGCGGGCGCAGGTGCTGTCGATGAACCGGAACAATGACCCCGGGCTGAAGTATAAGGAGGTGTTTATCTCTCTGAGCGGACAGGTGAGCAAGGTGTACCGTACGGAGCTCAGTCTGACCGAGTATTTGACCTATACTACCGAGGAGCGGGAGAAGCTGAAGGTAGCGGCTTATGCCGCTAAGTACGGCGACTACGCCCTTGGGGTCGCCGCACTTGCGGCTAAGATCGTCCGTGGTGAGGAAGTATTGTAAACTTTTTAAATGTTAGGAAAATGGAAAGATCAATGATGTTGAAGAAGCCTATTTGGATGGATAGTGTGGGGCTTTGTATTGGAATGTTGCTTTTAATGGTGTTGTTTTTTACGGGCTGTCGAGCTGAGCTCCAGCCCAGCTTTGAGGGGGTTTTTGTGCATTCGGCAAGTTCGGAGTTCAGCGAGGCCTGTGATACGCTGCGTATAGAAAAGACGGATGAGGGGAGGTATGTGCTGCGCCGCAGTACGGGAATTATCCTGATCGATGGACAGGGCAAAAAAGCTCAGCCCATTATCGACAGGGAAATCTGGAACATGGAGCTGGATGTAGAGAAAGGGTTGCTGTTGGAGCGTAGCAAGGGGCGTCAGTTGTGGTTGGAGAGAGATGGGCTGCGCCTGGAAAATGCCATGTATAAACGTTTGCCCTAGGGTATGGATAAATAATTAAGAAAGGGAGGTATGAGTATATTGAGAACATACAGGGTCGTGCTGCCGCTGAGCGCGGCACTGATCCTATTTTCGATGCCCGATGGGGCCAGCGCCCAGTTGGCCGTGGCGGAGGTCATCAAGGCCGGGGTCAAAAAGGTGATCAGAGCGGTGGACCTGAAGGTGCAGCGGCTGCAGAACAAGACTATATGGCTGCAGAATGCCCAGAAGGTGGTGGAGAACCAGCTCTCAAAGTTCAAGCTGGGGGAGATTTCCGATTGGACAGAACGTCAGCGCAAGCTGTATGCGGGCTATTATGAGGAACTGCGCAAGGTAAAGTCGGTAATTGCAAGCTACCAGCGTATCCGTGAGATGGCCAGCGTGCAGGGTGATATCCTATCGGAATATAAATGGGCCATTGGGAAATTCCGCAGGGACAGCCATTTCTCTGCGTCGGAGCTCTCGCAGATCGAAGAGGTCTATGGCGGGATGTTGGAGCAGAGCATCAAGAACCTGGACCAGCTCTTTGTGGTGGTGAATTCGTTTAAAACGCAAATGAGCGATGCGGCCCGTTTGGAGCTGATCGATGCTGCCGCAGGGGCGATGGAGCAGAACTATAACGAGCTGCGCCAATTTGGCCAGCAGAATATTGGACTTTCTATCGAAAGGGCCAAATCGGAACTGGAGGTGAAGACTTTAAAACAGGTGTATGAGATCAAGTAAGAGGGCTATTGGTTTTTTGGTTGGTTTGGTGTTTGGTTGTGCCACTATTACAGTTCAGGCCCAAACGTTCAGCGAGTGGTTCCGACAAAAACATACGCAGAAGAAATACCTGCTCGAGCAGATTGCTGCGCTAAAGGTCTATACGGGCTATGTGAAAAAGGGCTACGGGATTGCTAGGGACGGTTTGGGACTGGTGCGCGACATCACCGATGGTGAGTTCAAACTGCACGAACTGTTCATTTCTGGACTAAAAAAGGTGTCACCTGTTATTGGTGGTGACGTTAGGTTGGCAGAGATCATGGTGTTGGAATTGTCTGTGCTACGCTCCTTTAAGGGGCTGTTGGAGATGGAGGGGCTTTCGGTGGACCATCTGGACTACCTGCTGGAAGTGAAATCCGCTGTGGTATCCAATGGTCTTGCTGACCTAGAGGAACTGCTGCTAGTGGTTACTTCTGGCAGGGTGGAAATGACCGATGACCAGCGGATCGCAAGGTTGAACGGGATCTACGAGAGGACGCTCGAGCGTCACGGATTTGCCCAGCGCTTTTCGGGGCAGGTTGTTGGACTGTTGAAGCAAATGGAAATGGAAGGGAAATCTTTAAAAGCTTTGGGAGGTTTTTATGGCAAGGATTAGATTATATGTAAGTGTATTGGCTGTACTTTTTAGCTGTGCTTTGAGTATTGTAGCTAGTGCGCAGAGTGCCGAGGTACAACAGCTGATGCTCAATGTTGAAAAATTGAGCCAATTGAAAAATATCCTATCGGATATGAAGCGTGGCTATACCATATTAAGCGGCGGATATAATACGGTGAAGAACATTGCCCAGGGCAATTTCAGCCTACACGAGGTGTTTTTGGACGGGCTGATGGTGGTCTCTCCCGAGGTGCGGAAATACCATAAGGTGGCAGAGATCCTGCGCTTTCAGGTGGATATCCTTTCGGGCTATAAATCTGCCCTAAAAAGGTTTTCGGTGGCCGAGGTATTTTCGTCTTCGGACAGGGACTATCTGAAAAGGGTCTATGGCAGGCTGAACAAAGGGAGTTTGCAGAATTTGGACAGGCTGTTGATGGTGGTGACCTCCTCCAAGCTGCGCATGGATGATAGTGAGCGGCTTTCGGCCATCGACCGTATCCATGCCGATATGTCCGATAAGCTGTTATTCCTGCGTGCCTTTAACCGGGACGTGGGGCTGCTCGAACTGCAGCGGTCTAAAGCCGGGGCGGAGATGAGATCTGTCCGGGAGATGTTCAGGGAGCAATAAAAAAGAAAGGTAAGATTTTTATGAAGAGGATTTTTTTGGCCGCCGTACTGGTGGCCGCAGGGCTGCTTTTGCCCCAATTGTTATACGCCCAGAGCTGGCTTTCGGGCAGTATTGCTGGGTTGCAGCCCGTTTTGGAACGGGTGTATGCGGAGATGATGCCGCTGTGCTCGGGACTGATCGGGGCGGCCCGTGGGCTAGCGGGCTTTGGGGCGCTATGGTATATTGCCAGTCGGGTGTGGAAGCACCTTGCTGCTGCCGAGCCGGTGGATTTCTATCCGTTGTTGCGGCCCTTTGGATTGGGGCTGGCCATCCTGCTCTTTCCGATGGTGATCAGCGTGATGAACGGGATACTAGAGCCGGTTTCATCGGCTACCGGAGGGATGGTGAAAAATAGCAATAGGGCAATCGAGGCATTGCTCAAGCAGAAGGAGGCGGCGATCAAGCGCTCGGCCCACTGGCAGATGTACGTGGGGGAGACGGGCTCCGGAAATGAGGACAAGTGGTATAAATATACCCATCCCGAGGACCCGGGAAGGGAAAAGGAGGGCATGTTCGAGGGCATCGGCAATAGCATGAGGTTCTGGATGGATAGGAATTTCTATAATTTCAAGAACTCGATCAAGCAATGGATGTCGGAGATCTTACAGGTGCTGTTTGCCGCGGCAACGCTCTGCATCAATACCATTAGGACCTTCTATCTGATCGTACTAGCTATTTTGGGACCGCTGGTGTTCGGTTTTGCGGTCTATGATGGTTTCCAGCATACGCTGACGGTCTGGCTAGCCCGCTACGTGAACATTTTCATGTGGCTGCCGGTGGCCAATATCTTCGGTAGCATCCTGGGCAAGATACAGGAACAGATGTTGCGCATCGATATCTCCCAGATCGGCCAGGCGGGGGATACCTTCTTTTCGCCCTCGGATTTTGCGTACCTCGTGTTTCTGTGCATTGGTATCGTGGGCTATTTTACCGTGCCGAACGTGGCCAATTATATCGTCCATGCCGGGGGCGGCAATGCGATCCTGCAGAAGGTGAACACGCTGGTGGCTGCCGGTGGCAGTTCTGGTATGGGTGCGCTCAAATCGGGGATGGGCATGGCCTACGACCGTTTTGGCGATGCCAAGCGCATGACTGGGCACGGCATGGCAGAGGCCTCGGGCAATGATTATTTCAAGGATAAAATTCAGGGAGGGAAATAAGATGCTATCACAATTGAAGAATATCGATACGGCCTTCCAGCACATCAAGCGCTTTAGCCTTTTTCTGATCACGGCCTGCGTTCTGGTCTCTGGATTTTCGGTCTACATGAGCTATCGCATGGTACGCAAGGTACAGGGGACGATCTATATCCTTTCCAGTGGAAAGGTATTGGAGGCGGTGGCCGGACTGCGCAGGGACAATGTGGCCGTGGAGGCCCGTGACCATATCAAAACCTTTCATCATTGGTTCTTTACCCTTGACCCGGATGACAAGGTAATTAGGGCTAATGTCGCTAGGGCCTTGAATCTGGCAGATGAAACGGCAAGGCGGAACTATGAGAGTTTGAAGGAACAGGGTTTCTATAATAACCTGATCTCGGCCAATGTCTCCCAAAAGATCGAGGTGGACAGTATTCAACTGGATATCTCCGAGCATCCCTACCGCTTTAGGTGCTATGCCACCCAGAAGCTGATCAGGTCCAGTTCCTCTGCCACGCGAAAGCTGGTGACCCAGGGGGAACTGCGCCAGGTGGGCAGCTCGGACAATAATCCCCATGGACTATTGATACAGAAATGGGAGACGGTCTCCAATGAGGATGTTACAGAGAAGGGGGAACTGCCATGAGGTTGTTCGGAAAGGCTAAAAAGGAAGAGTTGAGCAGGGGACAGGAGGCTTTTGCTGTGCGCATGGCTGATCGGATATGTACCCTGCAGCGCAGGGTTTCTGACAGGCTGAACAGGCTGACGGCTGGTTTTGGCCGCAGTACTTGGATTTTTTTACTGGTGCTGGGCTGCACGGGATTTGGGAGCTATTGCGCCTATCTGGTTTGGAACGCATTTAATTAATTGAAGGTTGAACCATAAAAAACAAAAAGGATGAAAAGAAAGAGAATGGAAACAAGGCAGGTATTGCTGCTATTGCCTCTACTGGTGCTGCCGATGCTGGCAGGGGCATTCTATGCCCTGGGTGGTGGTAGAAAGGTGGCAGTGGAAAAGATAGTGATGGGTTCGGGACTGAAGGTCTCTCTGCCAGAGGCCAGGTTTAACGCCGATACGCTCGAGGGCAAGATGTCGGTCTATGACCGGGCGCAAAAATCGGGTGCCGACAGCTCGCTCTCGGGTATGGATGTGGTGGCAGAGAGGCTGGGCTTTTCGGCACTAGAGGAAGATCCAAAGGTAGCTGCAATCAATGAGCGGCTGTCCATGCTAAATGCAGAGATGGCCAGGGGTGAGCAGAACCCACCTGCTAGTGGTCGTCGTGCGCTCAGGGATGGAAGTGGTGCCGAAGTGGAAAAACTGGAGCGGCTGATGCAGGGTATGCAGAATGGAAGCAGTGGTGAAGATGCCGAGATGAAGCAGTTGTCTTCAATACTGGAGCGTATCCAGGAGATTGGGGACCCTGAGCTGGCCAGGTTGAAGTATAAGTCTGCTGTGGGTGATGGGGCCAGTATCGATAGTGTGTTCGGTGCTATTCCCGCGGTCATCGATGGCAACCAGAAGGCCGTGCAGGGCTCGGTGGTGAAACTGAAGCTTTTGGACACGGTGATGATCGGGGGCTACCTGATTCCAAGGGGCTATAACTTGTACGGGTTGGGGAGTTTTTCCAACCAGCGGCTGAATTTGGAGATACGCAATATCCGCGTGGGCAATTCGATCATTCCCGTTCGCCTGACGGTATTTGATAGGAAAGATGCGATGGTGGGAATCAATGCTCCCGAGGCGCTGCTGTCCGATGCCGTCCGTGGTGGCGGGGTTGACGCGATGGGCAGCTTTGGGATGATGGGGATGGATTTGACCACCCAATTGGCCGGGGCCGGTATCGATGCGGCAAGGGGGCTGCTTTCCAAAAAGCTGAAGCGCATTCGCCAGCCGTTGAAGAATGGTTATCAGGTACTGTTGAGGCTTGAAAAGCACTAATGGGATGTGGCATAGCCTGGGGGAAATGGTGCAGCGGATCGGTGCTGCTGGCCTAGAGATCGATGGCCTGGAGGAAAAACTGGGCGGGCTTTTGGCCAATGGCCAGGACCATGGCGTGCTGACCTTTGATGTTCCCGTGGGAACGCAGGAGCAGCGGCTGAACGTGGAACTGGATATCTATCAGGAGGACGGGAAGTACCTGCTCTGGCACCATTATTATTTGCGCTCGCCTAGGGAGGCGGGCGGCTTTGAGCATTTTGTGAACAATAACATCGATAGTGCCGAATTGGAACAGCGATTTGCCAAGCTGGACTGGTCTGGGGGGATGGAAGAGAAGCACTGGTCGGCGATTGCTGGCATCGACGCTTTCGGGGCCGGTTATGCCGGGCGAAATGAGGAATACCAGCGGATGATTTTGGCAGTGGCCGAGGGGCTACTTTGCAGGTATCTGGGCGGTAGGCCCGCCGAAGCGGTGGTACTCTCTGCTACACCAGCTTACCGTGACCTGCTGTACCAGCCACATTTTTATTGGTCGGAGGTGCCGTTGGAATATGCCATCAGAAAGATTTATGAACCGAAACTGGGCGAGTGGCCGGTTTCTAAAATAAGCAATATGAATATCAACAAGATGAATTTGGAGAACCTGCAGGCCGAGATGCGTGCGCTGAAGGTAGATGAGCAGCTGATTACTGCCATGGAAAAGGAAATGGGCAGGGGAAGACCGCTGTTCGAGCTGCGTGCAGCGGTGCTGATCGATAGGGGGCAGATGGACCTGACGCTGCATTTCAAGCAGTCGGGCTCCAGTGAGTTCTATTACATGAACCGCTATGAGATCTCGATGACCAGTGCCAAGCCACTAGAGGCGGGTAGGCAATATTTTGCGATCTCCAACGAGAAGAACGAAAAGGGGGAGCAGGTTTACAAGTCCTTTGTGAATGCGGCAGAGGCCATGGAGTATTTCAAGGCGACCCCGGGCGTGAAGGAGCTTGCCGTGGGCAAGACGCCGGGCGACAAGTTTACGCTCGCTACGCGTGATGCGGTAAAGGTGGATTATGTGGACAAGGATTTTAAGCTGGCCTATTATGGCACGATCAGGACCAATACCTTTTATGTGGACAGGGGCAAGGGGATCAACGTACAGCAGGGCATCAATTTGATGCAGGGGCGTGCGATCTATCGTGATGACCTGGTGAACCGTGGTACGAATGAGGTCTACAAGGCCTGGAACACCTTTGAGTTCAACGAGGCCAAGGATAAGTATGGCAACTTTAAGATCAAGCAATATGGGGAGAACTATGGTGTGGATGTGATCAAGGAACTGGGAAGTTACAACATCAAGGAACTGGCCGATCCGAAAAAGGAGGCGGAGATCATTGCCCAGCTGAAGGATGGCCATAGGCCATTGGTGACGGTGAAGGATGCCGAAGGGACCGAGCAGCAGCTGCGCATCGAGGCGATGCCGAGGTATGGCAACTTTAATTTCTATAGGGCCGACGGCAAGATGGAAAAGCGCGAGCAGTTCCAAAAACAGCCGATCTTAGCTACGGGAAAGGGTAAATCACAGGGACAGGAGAAAAAGGCGGGCAAGGGACAGTCGCAGGGCATGTCCGTGTAGTTTTCTGTTTGTGTTTTTGTAGATAGATTTTTATTTTCGAACCTTAAAATTAGGATTATATGAACTCATTTGAAAAATTGAAAGAATTGGTTGCTGCTACCGAAGCGGATGCAACTGCTTTTTATGCCAAGGGCAACAAGGCTGCCGGTACACGTTTGAGAAAAGCGTACATGGAAATCAAGTACTTGGCTTCTGCTGGACGTAACGAGGTTACCGAGCTGAAGAATAAGGAAAGCAAATAATTTTAAAAGTAATTTGGGAACTATAGGGGCCACCGATTTTTCGGTGGCCTTTTTTTGTGCGATATCGGAAAATGTTTGGGTGATGAAAAAAAGAAATGGAGATACAGCCGAAGCCATATCCCCATCATCTAAATTAACGCTCTCAATATAAAGTTATGTAGAATGTCTTGAATGGCCGTCATGTTAGTGTCACAACGCTGAAGCCTATTGCTGCCAACTATCTTTGATAGCATCAGGCGGCTGCTTGTTGGTTTCTGGTATTTGTTTAAAGAAATAAATTTGTAGTTAATTTTTGTTTTTATTAACTTTGGGTAATAATTGTGTGTCGATGAGCAATTCTCTTTTCTCTAAATCTAAGATCGATGGACTGAAAAAGTTCCAAGAGTCAACGCTGTTGGAGTGGGAAAACATCTTTGTGGATAGCTTTAAGTCCGGACAAAAAATAACTTACAGCGAAGGCACGGAATGGATAGATGCTACAGCGCTTACTGGTAAGCTATGGGAGTATCTGAATAGGTACACAGGGCCTGTTACGAAAAAGGTAGTTTGGGATTGGGATAAGGGTTTCTACAGCATTGTTGACATTCCGTTATCAGAACAACGCACTGTTTTGGAGATACAAAGACTGACCTTCCTGGATGTTCTGGGCTTAGTGGCAGCACTTTATTCCCATCTCAGTAAAAGGTTAAGATCTATCTCAAGGCAGATTGGCCAAGAAGAGCGCAAGCTTGAAGGCCTGGTCAGGGACAAAAGGGCATGTTTCCGTGCGATCGTAAGGATGCTCTTTAAGAATTTGGATGATGAACATGATACTGTAAATAACTTTCAAGACAACGCTCGAGCAGGTTATTTACCATTAAAACAATATCATGAACATCAAGTATATCGTAGAGTTGCGCTCCAAGTTGGAGGAATTGCAGCATAAACCTAAAAAACTAAGTAAACAACAAAAAGCGCTGATTGTGGAGGCACAGGAAATCCTTTCGGATGCCGAGCAGCAGTATAAAAACAATACAGATTGGAAGACAATCGCCGATATGGTGGTACAGGGGGCAACGCTGGTGTTGCAGTTGCTGCGTTGGCACGGAGGTTAAAAAATGAATATAGGCAGAGCCATTAAGAAACTAAGAAAACAACAGTCGCTGAACCAATCTGAGCTGGCCGAAAGGGTGGGGATGACCCAGACTTCGCTATCGCAGATCGAATCGGGTGCGAAGAAACCTAACAGTGGTAGTCTGAAGAAGATCTGTGATTATTTCGGGGTACCCGAACTGGTCATCTATCTGTTGGCCACAGATATGGAGGATATTCCCGAGCATAACCGGGAGATGTTCGAAAAGATCTTTCCGAGCGTATCGGGCCTGTTGTTGGATGTCTTTAATGTGCCAAAGGAACTAAGGTAAAAAAGCGGTCATGTTGTCCGCCTTTTTTATTTCTTTACTAGGCCAGTTGAATCTTTGTGCTGGATTGTGATCGAGTCTCTCTTGGCTGATTGCTCGGACTTGGATTTTTTGTTAACCGAAGTGTCAAGTTTGATGTTTTGGCCTTGACTTCTGTTTAATTTGATCTCTTTTCCGACCGAATTTTTGTCCTTTTTGATCGGGTCTTGCGTCATCTGTTTTTCGATAAGTGCGGTCAGAAAGAAAGCTGCAAAAAGGATTATTCCGTTGCGTACAAGTACCAGCACAGCATTGGTCCTGTTCTGGACCTTTAGGTTGATGGCGTCGTTCAACAGTTTTGCCCTTAAAAGTTCTTTGATGTCGTTTTGTGGCTTTGGAACTGATAGTTTTATTTTATTGGTTTCATCATCAAATGTAATTTCAGAGGTGGAATCGTGAAATTCGATAGGAACCAATGCCTTCAGTGCTAGAACAGCCGCACCTACGAAGTAACAGATGCTTAATCCTAGGCAGGCCAATACACAGATGTCGATCAAGCTACCCGAAGATGAATTCACATCTTTTAGGCAGAAGGTGACGGCAGTGATGGAAACCGAAACGACAAATAATATCGATTTGATTTTGTCTTCCAGCCCTTTTTTCCTGTCCAATTGGTTCTGTAGGTCGTTAAGCAACTGAGTGGTAAAGTTTTCAATTTCCTTTTTGGGGTGGTCAAAATCCGAAACTTTTTTTAGTGCTGCTATCCTTGGGGTAATAAACTTTTTAGCTACCCAGTTTGAGTATAGCCCAGGCAGTACCTGTTGGCTTAAGAAATTATTGCCCCAGATTTTCATCGACTAAAACTTTAACTATCATTTTATCAAATTCGATACCTGTATTTTTCTGGAGCCAAGACCATTCGCCCGTTGGATTTACTTCGATAAAGTAATAATCGGAATCATGTATGACCAGATCGATCGCTCCGAAAACAAGATTTAGGCTACGACAGAAATCAAAACATTTATTCTCGATTTCTAAGGGAAGTTGGACGATTTCATAAATAATCTTGCCGTCATGTTTCCGCCAGTCATCGGCGATGGGATTTTCGCTTTTTATAGCTATGGCAACCAGTTTCTTGCCAATAACGGTGATCCGGAGATCTGTTTTTGGCGTTAAGGCCTGTTGGATAAAAAACGGAGAGTCATAAGTACAATCTTCTAGTTCTGCCCCTTCCACGATGTTTGTGTAGACAAATGCCTCGCTATCCCCCTTGCTTATGATGGCCGCATCGATGGACTTGATTGCTAAAAGCCCAGTGCTTTTTGAAGTGTAATTTGTGATGTTGGAATTCGGAACTTTAAATCCATGTTTGAAAGCATATTTTAGCTGGAAAGCCTTAATTTCAGCTTTGTAGGTGTCGGCAGGATGATTGACCCATTTTACATTTTCAAATACGATCAGTGCACGGATAAAGGCGGCCCATTGCGTGATGAAAAGCTGCTCCTGTTCGGTATAGCTGTCTTTAAATATTTCGCGCAGGAATGTTGGTGCACGGAAATAGATACTTTTAAGGCTCTCTTCGGTGAAAAGAAACTCTTTATTGCCAATTTGTACCCTTAGGCTTGGAGCAACTGGATCGAAATTTATTTTGTATTCTCCAAGCTGGTCACGATTAAGCCTGAGGTAGCTTTCATTCTGCGAATGTAGTCTGGCGGTGATCAGGTCGGTAGAAAAGTCGTATTTGTTGGATATGATCAGGATCTTTGGAGTGGAGCGCATCTATTTATATTTTTTGTCTTCTCCTGTTTCAACATCAAATTTCTTTGAACCTACACCAGCAAACTCTTTGCCTTCGACCAGTAGTTCTCCATTACCATTTTTCCAATATCCTTCAAGGTCGCAATAGCTGAATTGCTCTGGAGGATTGATAAGTGCCCTTTGTTCAAGGCTTGAGGCTGAAGTTAATAATATATGTTTCATTCTTATTTTTGATCTTCACCAGTTTCTAAATCTCTTTTTTTGCTTCCAATTCCAGGAAATGTTGCATCGAAAACTAGTAGATTACCATTTTCCCTAGAAAGCCAATAACCATTT
This sequence comes from Pedobacter sp., assembly GCF_965249885.1. Classification (GTDB taxonomy): domain Bacteria; phylum Bacteroidota; class Bacteroidia; order Sphingobacteriales; family Sphingobacteriaceae; genus Pedobacter. The sequence goes on from NZ_OZ252254.1 coordinate 3,698,585, forward strand.
ATTTCATCATAATAAAACGAGATGGAGGGGACAGGGAAAATGATTTTTCGGTTACTTGAACCTCTGAGCAGAATATGTTCCATTATTTTTGGTCTTCGCCGATCTCTATATCCTTTTTCTTGGATGCCACTCCGCTAAATTCCGGGTGTTCGAAAAGCAGATTACCGTTTGAAGTATCGGTCCAGGCTCCAAGCTCGACACGGTAATTGAAGCCAGAAGGGATGACAAAATCTCTAACCTTGCGAAAGTCTACATTTTTTAAGAGGATATGTTGCTTTTCCATACCTAAATCTACAAAAAATAAATTCCATTTCAAATTTAGGGACTTATTCCTTGCGGCAATGAAACTGGCACGCCGTATCTACGACTGCCCCCGCCCGGAGCTGAAGACGGTATATCATCCGTAATCCCGATGACGATCGGCCCTTTGTCTATAGCTGATTTTTTAACTTTTTCTTTTTTCTCCTTCGAAGGTTTCTGGGCGTGGATAGGGAGATTTTCCAAACTTTTTGCGCACAAAAATCTGAAGTAACCGTCTGCCGGGACAAGACTTTCCTTGCGGTTTGCTCAAAAAAAATCTCCACGCCTCGCTTTGCTCGGGTCGTATTTTTTTTTGGCAAAGTCTTGTCCGTTGCCGCTTCCTTCAGTTGGGGGTGACTATCAAAAAGCAGGAAAGGGCTTCCGCCAGAAATGTAGTACGGCGGTTTTCACTTAATTTTTTTTAGTCATGGGAAACGAAGTTAAAGAGAACGGAAAACCAAATGTGAATGCAGCTGGGACGGACAAGGCGCCAAAGTATGTGGCGGGAAATCCCGTAAATGTGGATTCCAAAAAGTCGGAAGAGGGAAAGACACCAGCACCTGCTGGTCCTACAGCTACCGAGGCCACCAAAAAGGAGCTCAGGTCACAGTTGGCAGGCAACCAGCCTGCGGCAAACCTGGAGCAGACGCTCAAAAAGATCAAGGAACTGGGCAGGCTTTCCCACCAGCGCGACAAGCTGATCTTGACCATTGATAACCTGGACAGCTTTGAGGTCAAACAGCTGGATGAGGCCGAGGAGACCAACCTGAACCATTTCCAGCGCTGTGAGCTGACCATCAGGGATGATGTGGGCAATGATTTCAGTACGAAAAATCCCTTTATCATCAATGTGGTGGCGGGCAATATCAAAAGCCTCTGCATCGAGAAGCTGGCAGAAGTGGAAGCACAGATTTCACTGAACCTTTAATCTTTAATGCCTCCCGAGCGGTCGGGAGGCGATTTTTCAATTTAAAATTTTATCGAGATGGAAGAGGTATTTATCGAGTTTTTGGATGGTTTATATACACCTGGTTATGGTGCCGAGTTTAGGGACGACAATCCCGATGCCTTTTACAGGCAGCTGAATGAGTTCGCTGAAATGTACAGTTTCCCAAAGGTGATGCCGGTATGAAGTGGTTCAATGAGTGTACAAGCCTTGACCAGGTCAAGGCTTTGTATAAAAAGTTGGCAAAACAGCATCATCCCGACCTTGGGGGCGATACGCTGACCATGCAGGAGATCAACAGGGAGTATGCCTTTGCAAGTGCCAGGGTGATCCGGGGTGAAGGCCTAAGTGAAGAGGAGACTGAACACCAGATTTTGTCTTCGGAAGTGTACCGAAGTGCCCTAGAGGCAATCGTGCATCTGGATGGGATTACCATCGAGGTAGTTGGTTGGTGGATCTGGGTGAGGGGCAACACCAAGCCGTTGAGGGCAGAGCTGAAGGCGGCGGGCTATTTCTTTGCCGGCAGGAAACTGGCCTGGTACTTCCGTACCGCCGATTACAAGGTGTCGCGGGGTGGCAAAAAATCATTGGATGAGATAAGGGCAAAGTATGGGAGCGAGGTTATCGGTGGAAAACGTGCACGCCCCTGGCTATCCCGTTAAATGTTAATCTAAAGCGGAGGTGCAACCGTCCAAAGGGCGCAACGATATGAAAACATTGGATCTAAAAAGTACAGAAATATTCTGCCTGCTGATGGCCTCGATGAAAGGTGAACAGCATCTGAAAATAGAGAACGAACCTTATATGGCCCTGACCATTGAAAGGATGGATGATGCCTATGGTGAGGAAGCCTCCCTATACAGCCTGTGCCATTATTATGAATTGAACGGTGACCTGATGCAGGATCCCGAGATGTGCTTTGTGGTAGTGGATGCCAGGACATCCGAAAAACCTGGCTATGAACAGGTACAGGTGACGCCCTATTATTTTGCACAGGCAAACCTTGTTTTCTATGAGCAGAGCATCGTGTTCGATCATGGGGTGATGAAAAGGTGTGATGATGAGCTGCAGCATGGACAGGTGGAGTTTGCCGGTATCTGGTTGAAGAACATCAGGGAACAGGGTTATTTGCAAAGGTTAATTTGACGGTGATGGAAAACAGCAGTTTTGTGCCACAGGAGCCGTAGGAGATGAAGTATCACGAACATTTCGACTATTGGGTATGTGCCTTCGGCAATTTTGAGAAGGCCGAAGGTTTTATGGCCTGTAGCCCAAAGGGCGATCTGATCAGTCCGCTTGGCGCTGAATTCTGCCGATGTGAACGTTGCGGGATGGTGATACACCGTGAGAGCAGACAGATGGTCGGGGTGAACCCATGTCCCGATAGGGGAAGATTTTAAAGCTAGAGCGGAGGCGCAACCGTACAAAGGGCGCATTTAATGATGAAACATGATTTTGAAGAGCGCAGGCAAAAGCGCATAGACAGTGCAAGGAAAAGGGCCCAGAAAAATGGGCAGGAAGCAGATTCGCTGTACGGTTCGGCGATGGAAATGGCTCGCCAAATCCCGATGGGCCAGCCTATACTTGTGGGACACCATTCCGAAAAGGCGGACCGCAGGTATCGGGAGAAGACATCCGGTATTCTCACATCAGAAAATTAAAAAAATCAATCTCTACTAGAGATTGATTTTTTTATAAAAGGACTAAAAAGATATCTTTCTTTAGAACTAAACTGTGCCAGACAACCGTTGAAAATGGTTTTCCAAATGATTTCGCATCGCATTTCTTAAAAGCTCGGGCGAACCATTTTCTATCACATCTACAATTCCCTTATGAGATACAAATTTTTTAACTGGGCTGGTTTTATTAAGCAGGCCGCTATTATGTACATATTCGAAGATAGGAAGTAACATCTTTTGAAACTTCTTCATGGTAGAGTTTCCAGTAATCTCATATAACTTACCATGAAATGCTATTTCCTGCTCCGCATGGAAAGCGAAATCGTCAGTATGTTCAGGTTCGCTTTCAATAATTTTTCTAAGCTCTGCAATGTCTTCGGCAGTTACTTTACTAAAAATAAAATCGGCCATACCAATTTCCAAGGCCAGCCTCAATTCAAACATCTCTCTAAGCGTTTCTTCATTAAGTATATGTGGATTTAAGCTTTTCTCGAGAATACTCAAAACATCAGGGCTGGTGATCACAGTACCTTTTTTCTTCTTGGTCTCTATTAAGCCCATCACCCTTAAGCGTACCAATGCCTCCCTAATCACAGTTCTACTTACACCTAAAATGTCAGCTAGTTCCAATTCCTTTGGTATAGGGTCGCCAACTTTAAGCTTTTTCTCCTGTAGTAACTTTACAAGGTTACCTTCTACCTTCTCTACCAAAGATCTGGTATCGATTTGTTCTATTAGTTCTCTATTATTCAATTTTATGTATGATTTAATACAAATATAATTAAATCGATAACCTTTTAATACGTTTGTTAAATAAATTAAAAAAAGATGTTAAATAATTTGCAGGTATGTAAATAATATTCATACCTTTATAATGTCATACATAATACAATTATAACCAAATCAAATTTATGAAGTTTCTGGGTAAATTATTTTTAACAAGTACGGTCTTTATACTGATTGCCTCTACCATGGTGTTGGCACAGAGCTTAGACGTCTCTGGTGTGGTTGTGGGGGAAGATGGGTTGCCAATGGTAGGAGTGAGCGTACAGGTAAAAGACAAGTCTGCTGTTGCGGTGCAAACAGATCGACAAGGTAGGTTTAATATTAGAGCCGCCGCTAAAGATGTGCTAAGGTTTTTTTATTTAGGTTTCGAACCTCAAGAGATTGCAGTAGTAAAAAGCACTACACTTAAAATTGTGCTTAAAGAAGATGTTTCGGGTTTAAATGAAGTTGTGGTAGTTGGATACGGAACACAGTCGAGAGCAAACTTGAGTGGTGCTGTTTCTAGTTTGGATCAAAAAGCACTTAAATCTTTGCCTAATACCAATTTGGCTACGGTGCTTCAAGGTACTGTTACCGGTTTGCGTGTGCAGCAAGCCACTGGGGCTCCCGGGTCGGCGCCAGAAATATCTTTTAGAGGTGGTACCGATTGGGACGGTAGCGGCACACCTCTTTTTGTAGTAGATGGAGTGGTGTTGCCTAATATTAACGGTGTAAATCTTAATGATATAGAATCGGTTGATTTGTTGAAAGATGCAGCGTCTGCCGCAATTTATGGTGCAAGGGCATCTAATGGTGTGGTGCTAATTACTACAAAGAGAGGTAAGAAAGGTACTGCACTGATCAGTTATCAGCTCAAAATGGCGAACAACATGGTGAGGAGAAATCCCATACCATATCTTAACGGAGAGGATTACATCAGATGGAACAGACAAGGGCTGGCAAGTAGATATGCTGCAAATATTGCCGATAATAACAATGGCTTGGCAACAACAATTGGCCATTTGACGGCTAATTGGGGCTGGGCCGCTAACCCAAACAACGTTAATTCCTCTAACTCGCTTTACAGTACCCAATTGGTGCAGAATGCCAACCGTCATTTGTTGGGACAGCCGGGCTGGAGTTTAGTCGTGGATCGTAATCCATTCAATCCTTTGGTTAAAGATTCTATTTTATATAAAGCACATTCTTTCGAGTATTTTGAAGATCTTTTGCTACAAGAAAGTACCCTGCAGGATCATTATCTTAATGTTTCTGGTGCAAACGACCAAGGTAACTTTTCGCTAGGTCTTGGCGCTATTGATGACAAAGGAATGGTGGTAACTTCAGGATTTAAACGCTTAAACCTAAATTTTAACGGCGGGTTAAATGTCAATAAGAATCTTAAAGTAGGCTTAAATCTCTCTGGTTATAATATTACAGAAAGACCTACTTATGTTACAGCCTGGACAACTGCGGCTTCCGGAGGACCGTTCCAACGTTTTGTGGCTGCGGCGCCAACATTGAGGCTAAATGATGAAATTACGGGAGAAGTACTGCCGGGAGGAGATGCTTCGGCTATGGGTAATCCCTTGTATTTTAAAGATCGGTTTTTTAATAATCAACGTTCTTATCGTTTTGCCGGAGGGATAAACTTAGAATACACCATCGTACCAGCGCTTAAATTTCTAGTGTCTGGAAATGGCCTAATGCAATTTTCGGAAGCAGATGTATTTAGAAAGGAATATCGAAATGGAAATGCAGGGGCATTGATTTCAACCAGAGAGTCGAGTTTTTCTAGAAATAAAGAACAACAATACACGTATAACGCCTTTCTTCAATACGATAAAAAGTTTGGTAAGCATGCCATTAATACTTTAGCTGGTGGCGAATATTTTGAGCGTAAGTATTATACTTCTGGAGCTGCAGCTAGTGGAGCACCTTCAGATTTTATTCCATGGCTTTCTGCGGCAACAACTACCGTAGGAGTGCCTTCATCTTCATTTGCTGCTTGGGAAAGGCTGTCGTCTATCATTGGTAGGGTGAATTATAATTTTGATCAGCGCTATCTATTCAATGTTAACTTAAGATACGATGGTTCATCTCGTTTAGAAGATGAAAAGTTCGATTTATTCCCGGGGTTTTCTGCCGGATGGAACTTGCATAACGAGAACTTCTTTAAAGGAAGTTTTGCAAATAAATACCTCAGCACCGTTAAGCCTCGTGTAAGCTATGGTCAAAATGGTAGGGTAACTTCACTTTCCGAATTTCAGCTAGATGCACCTTATAACGACAATGGTATTTATAACGGAGTAACCGGATTTCTGCCAGGAGCATTTATCAATACTGGCTTGAAATGGGAAAAAGTAGCTTCGCTAAATCTAGGTGTGGATCTAGGCTTTGCTAAGAATAGAATCTCTCTAATGGCAGATTACTTTATACGTGATGTATATGATAAAATTACCAGCTTAACTATTCCATCTTGGACAGGCTTTAGCACTTATACTACAAACTTGGGACAATTACAAAATAAAGGTATAGAGCTGGAGTTGAAAATCAGCGCCATAAGGCCTAAGGTGCCCGGCGGACTGTCTTTAGATTTTGGCGGTAATTTTTCAAAGGTGACCAATTACGCTAAAAAATTGGTAGACAATGGGCTGGATGGCAATCGTAGAGATGGTTCTTATGTTTGGGATCCCGCTACAGGTACAGAGCGCTATGTTGGGGGGCTTTATCAAGGTCAACGTGTAGGTTTAGATGAAGTTTGGGCTTTCGTTTATGATGGAATTTACACTACTCAAGAACAGCTAGATCGTGATGCGTTATTGACCAACACCAATCTGCCTTACTTAAATAAAACCTTGAAGTTTTTGGGTGATGCCAGATGGAGAGATTTGAACGGAGATAATATCATTAATGCCTTAGATAGGGTATACGTGGGACGAACCACTCCTAACATTATGGGAGGTTTTCATACCTCAATTGGCTATAAAGGCTTTAACCTGTATGCGCAATTTGATTTTGCCGCCGGACACGTCATCATAGACCAAACTTGGCTAAGGGGAATGGCCCAAGCACAAGGTTCGGCAAACAGTCCAGAAGATGTAAAGTACACCTATTCAGAATATAGTAAGCAAGGTACGCTACCTCGTTTCTATTTGGGTAATTATGGCGCTAATTACATCGCGGCAGCTAATTATTACCAAAAAGGCGATTATTTGGCGGTAAGGGAAGTAACCTTGAGTTATGACACCCCATCAAAGATCATCGAAACTTTTTTCAAAAATAAGATCAAGGGCGTACGAGCTTATGTTTCGGGTTCTAACCTACATTATTTTACAAGTTACAACGGTACTTTTCCCGAAATGGGAGGAAATGATAGCGGGCGTTTCCCATTGCCAAGAAGGATAACTTTTGGACTTAACCTTAGCCTTTAATACCAAGCAAAATGATCATGAAAGATTTTAAAAATATTTTGAGAATTACGGCAGCCGCTTTTTTGTTGTTGACAATGGGCTGCGAAGGGAAGCTAGAAGAAGTTGTACCACAAACTGCACTCAACGAAAAGCTGATCAAAGAAGATCCTAATGCTGCAAGAGCTTTGCATTATGGTACCTATTCTCATTTCAGAAGATATACCAATACACTTATGCAATTGGGGGAAATAAGGTCAGAGATATGGGCAGACGGTGTTTTTCCTGAAACTGCAGATGCAACCATGGCCAATTTGTATACCCATAATATTGATGTAGACAATGTTCCGGTAGGTAATTTTGGAGCATTCTACGGTTCAATTTATGTATTGAATAACGAGTTACGCCTCATTTCGCAATCCAATCTTCCAGAAACAGAAAGAAACAAATTTATGGCAGAAGCTTACGGATTAAGGGCTTTTGTTTACTACACGCTTTTGAAAACTTGGGGCGGTGTGCCACTTACCACAGAAGTAGTTTCTGGTCTTGACGATTTGGGAAGTCTTTATAAAGAACGCTCGGCTCCTGAAGTAATCATGCAGCAGATCAAGGCAGATATAGAGCAGTCTCTTTCTTTATTTAGTGGTAGTAATGCATTACCAACAAAAAGGGTAATGTGGAACAGGTTGGCTACTTTGGCGCTTAAGGGAGATGTTTATCTCTGGTCTGCAACTTTAATGAATGGTGGAGATGCAGATTTAAATACGGCCAAACAGGCTTTGGAGCAACTGGTTGCATTAGAAGGGACTAATTTTGGGCTAAACGCCAGTTATGCGGATAGTTTCGACGCTACCAAAAAGGAAAACAACAAGGAAATCATTTTTGCAATCAATTATGAGCAGAATCAAGTAGTAAACAATGTTTTCAATGGTCATTTCTTGATCAATGTGGCTATGACATCAGACAGGTTAGACAATGGTACCGGACCTACAGTGGCTAGTACCTATCCGTTGGCTGTGGGTCAAAACCGTATAGGTATGAGCGTTGCCATGTTACAAAAACTACGTAGTAATACTTCCGATAGAAGAATTGCAGCTAGTTTTAGGCCATTTTTCCTTAGTGGTGCATCTTCTCATAAGGGCGTAATTTTACTTAAATACATTGGTAGGGAAGTAAGTGGTTTAAGAGTCTATGATAACGATTTTCCTATCTATCGTTATGCAGATGTACTTTTAATGTTGGCCGAGGCCAAGGCTAAACTGTTGCAAAGTCCAGCTACCGAAATTAATAAAATTCGCCAAAGAGCTTACGGGGCAGGCTATACACCTTATGTTAATGGCACACAAGATCAAAACATAGAAGCCATTTTAGAAGAACAACTACGAGAGTTTATAGGTGAGGGAAAACGTTGGTGGGCTTTAAGACGGGCTGGCGATAAATGGGTATTTAAATATATTGAACCTAGGTTTTTAACAGAGGCAACCAAATACAAATTCCTTTTGCCAATTACGCGTGCCCAATTGGAGTCTGATCCAAAACTTACGCAGACACCTGGATATATTAGATAGATTTTTTAGCAACTAAAATATAAGAACAATGAATGTTTGTCATATCTCAAAATCTTTTGCTTTAATACTTCTTACTTTTTTGGCTATCTCGGCCTGTAAGAAAACAGCTTATGTGAGTGGTCCACCGCCGGTATTAGATACCACGGGAGCAGTTGCTGTTACCGCAGATCCGCCACCGCCACCACCTCCTGCAGCGAATGCGTCCAAGACAATGGTGTTTGATGGTACAACCAATTACATTACCGTAGCTGATCATAACGATTTCGATATCGTTCCCGGTGAGAACTTCACCATTACCTGCTGGATTAGAACCAGTCAATGGAAGAACATGCCAGTGATTAGAAAAAGAGATGCATCAAATACAGGCTATGAATTAGCGGTAAATACCACGCCTATCTTTTTCGTTAACATGAGAAGTGCCAATGGGGTAAATACAGGTACACTTAATGCGGTAACCAATCTTGCAGTAAATGAATGGTATCATTTTGCGATGGTTTATAATATTGCCGACCGTACACACAAAACATATGTGAATGGTATCTTACAATATACTACTACACACGCAGATATGGGTACGCTTAGTTTTGAGAATGCGGTTGACCTTAGTATAGGCTACAGCGCAACACAGAGTAGGTTTCTTCTGGGTCAGTTAGATGATATTAGAATTTGGAACAAAGCACTTTCAACAACCGAGCTTACTACCGACATGACGACCAAATCTGTAGGAAATGCTACGGTTAATCTACTTGCAGCTTGGGATTTTGAGCAGATTTCTGGCAACAGTGTCCCTGATGTTTCTGAAAATGGCCACACGGGAACTATTACGGGTACGGTAGTAACTGGAGAAAGAGAAAGAAAATAGGTTTCAATTGCAAAATCATATTTAAAAAATGAAATACAAGATAATCTTATTGGTCAGCAATGTTCTAATAGTTTTATGCCTTGCAATTGCGTGTAAAAAAAGTAAGGCAAGCGTAGAGCCAGAAAAAGATATTATTGATACAAAGCCTTGTTGTACCGATTGTGTATACCCTTCTCTGCCTTCGGTTGCGAAGAACTCAAAATACCTGGTATTCAATGGTTCATCAAATTATATTAATGTTGCTAATCACGATGCGCTAAACATAGATAAGGACGAAAGTTTTACGGTCACTTGTTGGATAAGGTCTAGCAGCTGGAAAAATATGCCCGTTTTCAGGAAGCGTGATGCCAGCAACTTGGGTTACGAAATGACAGTGGGTTCCAATGGGTCATATATCATAAATATGCGTAGTACTACTGGTGTAAATGCAGGTTCCACTGTAACTAGCGACATATTAATGGTTTTAAATGGTTGGTACCACTTGGCAATGGTTTTAGATAAGGAGAGTCATACCACAAAAACTTATATCAATGGCGAGCTTCAAGGTACTACGGAAAATGCACAAATCGGTTCACTTAGTTTTGAAAATGCAGTGGATGTGACTATAGGTCACAGCATTGCGCAAAACAGGTTTTTTTTAGGGTTTATGGACGATATACGGGTTTGGAACAAGGCATTAACAAAGGATGAACTTCTAGCAGATATGAAAGTAACTGCTGTAAATAATACAACACCTAACTTAATTGCGGCATGGGATTTCGAAAAAGTAACAGGCAACACTGTACCTGATGTTTCAGGTAATGGACATACTGGTACAATCATAGGTACTGTGACTACAGGCGACAGATCATTAGCTCAAATTCCTGGGGCTACTGTAGACAGCTTATATAGACCCTCTGGCTATCAGGCCAGGCTTAATCTATTTAAGAGTGAGATGCGTTCTGCAAAAGATATCGTATTTGTTGGAAACAGCATTACAGCTGGTACAGATTGGAGCGAGCTGTTAGCTAACCCCAATGCGAAAAATAGAGGTATATCTGGAGATATTACATTTGGTGTTTTGGCACGTTTAGACGAAGTACTAAGAGAAAAGCCAGCGAAGGTATTTGTATTAATCGGGATCAATGATTTAGCAGGGAATGTTCCCGATCATTCAATCCTAAATAACTACAAGCTTATCATCAAGACAATTAAATCATGTTCTCCATCAACTAAAATTTATTTTAATACGCTTTTACCTTTAAATAATACATTTACCAATTTTCCAACTCATTTAAGCAGAGCGGGCCGTATTCCTCCATTGAATAGTGCAATCAGTGCAATTGCGGCGGAAGAAAATATAGTCCTCATAGACTCTTACAATCATTTTAAAGATGTAGATGGACAATTAAACAAAGCTTACACAAATGATGGTTTGCATTTAACCCCTGATGGATATAAGCATTGGGCCTTAATCTTAAAAGCCTATGTCAATCAATAAAACAAATTAAAATTAACCATATCAGTTAAATAGGTTTTGATTTTTCAAAATCTGAAAGGCTCAAAAATAGCCTAATGGGATAGCTATTGTCTTTTGAGAAACTTATAGGTAGAGGTAAAGTGATATAAATAATATTAAAATCAAGATACAATGAATATAGAAAAGCTAGAAGGACTGATTGCAGCACCTTTTACACCGATGGATAATGATGGCAATTTGAATACAGATTCCGTTAGCGATTACTATCTTTTATTAAAGAAGAATGGCGTAAGGGGCGCTTTCATCTGTGGTTCAACAGGCGAAGGTGTTTCAATGACTTTAGAAGAAAAGAAACAAGTATACAAAGCTTGGGCAGATTGTACAGTTGCAGATACCGATTTTAAAGTGATGGTATTTTTGGGAGGAGTATGTCTAAGGGATTGCATAGAACTTGCCGTTTACGCCCGAGAAATAGGACTTTATGCGGTGTCGTTTACAGCTCCATTTTATTTCAAGCCCAATTCGGTACAAACTTTAGCTGATGCTTGTAGGGAAATTGCCGCTTCGGTACCAGATATGCCTTTTTATTACTACCACATCCCGGTACTTACAGGAGCAAATTTTTCGATGCTAAGCTTGCTTGCCGAAGTGAAACACACTATCCCAAATTTTGCAGGTGTAAAGTATACCCACGAAGATTTTATGGACTTTCAAAGCTGTATGAACTTTGCAGGCGGACATTTCGATATGCTTTGGGGTAGAGACGAGAATATGATTTCGGCATTAGTGTTGGGTGCGAAGGGGGCTGTTGGAAGTACCTTTAACTACGCAGCTCCCCTTTATCATCAACTAATAGAGGCCTATGTAAAGGGAGACAACGAACTCGCTGCCACATTACAACAAAAATCTATAGATATGATTCGCCTATTGGGTAAATACGGTGGTATATCGGTAGGCAAGGCCTATATGAAACTGCTCGGCTTAGACTGCGGCACATTCCGTGCACCAATTAAGAATATGGATGGAGATAGTTTCAAACAATTCAGAAATGATGTAGAAGCACTAGGATTTGAAAGTTTTAGATCGCTAATGCCCGCTGAAGTGTCGTCAACTAAAAAAATAATAGCATAAACCTACCCACAGATTACAAATGAACAGAGCGTATTTTGAAGAGCTTTACAGGTTCTACGATAAACAGTTGTTAGAAGACACTATTCCTTTTTGGTTTCCGAGATCATTTGACCATGAACATGGTGGTTTCCTGTTGATGCGTGATGAAGATGGAACATTGATAGACGATGATAAAGCAGTTTGGATACAAGGCAGGGCAACTTGGACATTATCTACATTATATGATACCGTAGAGCAGCGTAGCGAATGGTTGGCTGGAGCCAAGTTAGGCTACGACTTTTTATTAAAGCATTGTTTTGATGGAAATGGCAAGATGTATTTCCATGTGGCGAGAGATGGAAGCCCGATACGTATGAGGAGATACTATTACTCGGAAACATTCGCTGTATTGGCTTTCTCTGCATATGCTAAGGCAAGTGGAGATGAAGAGGCTAAAAAGCATGCCATCGAACTTTTTCAAAAAACAGTGTACTACGCTACAACTCCTGATCTTGTAGTGCCAAAGTTTACCGATGTGCGACCAGCAAAAGGACTCGGGCTTCCGATGATCATGATGTATATCACCCAACAAATGCGAGCATGTTTTGGAAACGAGATAGGGAACATTAACTGTACCGAATTAATTGATGGTTGGATTGCAGAAGTGGAACGTGATTTTGTAAAAGATGATATTCGCTGTGTGATGGAACAGGTTGCGCCAGATGGACAGATCATCGACCATATTGATGGAAGAACACTCAATCCCGGACACGCCATTGAATGTGGTTGGTTCATCCTCCACGAAGCTAAACAGCGTAACAATGATGCCCGCTTAATAGTGCTTGGCTGTAAAATGATAGATTATATGTGGGAGAGAGGCTGGGACAAGGAATATGGTGGTATCATCTATTTCAGAGATGTTTACAATAAACCAGTGCAAGAATATTGGCAGGATATGAAGTTCTGGTGGCCTCAAAATGAAACCATTGTAGCTACACTGTTGGCCTATACTATCACAGGCAACGAAAAATACGCAGAATGGCACAAGCTGGTGCACGATTATGCCTATAAAAATTTCCACGACAGTAAAAATGGAGAATGGTTTGGCTACTTGCACCGCGATGGTAGGGTAGCGCAAACCGCCAAAGGTAATCTCTACAAAGGACCATTTCATTTACCTCGACAAGAATGGTATTGCAGGTCATTGTTAGGCGAATATTTAAAATCGTTGTAATAGGGAGTAAAAGATATTAACCAAAACTAAAATTATGAAAACAAAACTACTATTAGCATTAGGTCTTGTATTGGGCTATGTATCGCAAGTGAAATCGCAATCAGGATATAATATGGTATTCAACGGAACTTCAAACTACATTACGGTTTCAGATCATAATGATTTGGATATCGCTGCGGGAGAAAACTATACCGTTACCTGTTGGATAAGAACAAGTCAATGGAAGAATATGCCTGTTTTCAGAAAACGAGACCCATCTGGCGTAGGCTATGAAATGACAGTAGGAAGTGGCGGTGCATATGCCATTAACATGAGGTCTACTACCAATGTCAATACCGGATCTACGGTAGCAAGTTATAACATGAACCTAAATCAATGGTACCATTTGGCCATGGTAGTAGATGTCGTAGAGCAGAATACAAAAACCTACGTCAATGGGGTGCTGCAGGGAACAACCTACAATGCGGGTATTGGAACGTTGACCTTTGAGAATGCCGTAGATCTGACCATAGGTCGTAGCGTAGACCAGAACAGATACTTTGTGGGACAGATGGATGATATTAGAGTATGGAACAAGGCTTTTACGCCAGCAGAACTCATATCAGATATGACCACCACGGTGGTGAATAGCGCAACGGCGAATCTATTAGCAGCTTGGGATTTTGAAAATGTAGTGGGCACTTCGGTACCAGACGTATCTGGAAAGGGCAGGACGGGCACTATTGTTGGTCCGGTAACATTACCTGTTGAGCTGCTATCTTTTAATGCCAATGTTGTAGGTAATCAAGTAAAGCTACAATGGGAAACAGCATCTGAAACCAACAATGGCTTTTTCGAAGTAGAACGCTCTACTGATGGGAAAGTGTTTTCATCTGTCGTAAAAATCAATGGTGCAGGCAATAGCCAAGAGAAGAGAGCATATACTGCAATAGACGAACGCCCATTAACAGGCACCAGTTATTACCGTTTAAAACAATATGATACCGATGGAAAGTCGACGGTTTATTTGCCCGTATCGGTTCGGGTGCTTGGCAACAATGCGCCATCACTCTATCCTAATCCTGCAACCAACTATATTTTAGTAAAGAATGTAGGCACAGATCCAACAGTATTCAATGTTTTCGACCTTAATGGTATAAAGCAAACGGTAACATTTAAGCTTAATGACGATGGTTTATTCGTCGATGTTTCTAAGCTAAAATCGGGACTGTATTTCCTGCGTAACGGTAGCACCAAGTCTAATTCGGTAGTGCATAAATTCCAAGTGAAGTAACCGAAAAAATGGAACAGGTATACATTGTTGCATCGGCTCGTACGGCTATAGGAAGTTATGGAGGGGCAATAGCTACGCTCTCAGCAGTGCAATTGGGTGCGGCGGTAGTAAAGGGTGCTTTGGATAAGTCGATAGTGCAGAAAAACGATTTCCAGACTTTGGTCATGGGCCAGGTATTGTCGGCAGGTTCTGGACAGGCCCCTGCAAGACAGGTAGCTAAACTTGCGGGCTTATCAGAAAATACGTGTGCTACAACAGTCAACAAAGTTTGCGCTTCTGGTTTAAAAGCAGTTGCGATGGTCTATCAGGATATACGAATGGGAGATATTTCTGCAGGAATAGCTGGAGGAATGGAAAGCATGTCGCAAGTTCCATATTATGTCGAAAATGCCAGATTTGGGATGGGATACGGAGACAAAGTGTTGAGAGACGGATTAGCATTAGATGGACTTACAGATGCGTACGGTGCTGGTACCATGGGGGTTTTGGCAGATCAAATTGCTACAAAGTACGAGATAAATAGAGCAGCGTTAGACCAACTTGCAACACGTTCGTACCAACGAAGTACCAATGCTTGGCAAATGGGATATTTTGGAAATGAGGTTGTGCCTTTATCAGTGCCGCAACGCAAAGGTGAGTACAAGGTTTTTAATGTAGATGAAGAATTTTCTAAGGTAGACTTTGAAAAAATAGCTCGTTTAAAGCCTGCGTTTACCACTACTGGTACAACAACTGCCGCAAATAGCAGTCCTCTTAGCGATGGTGCAACGGCATTAACAATGGCCGGAGAACGTTATCTTAAGCGCAATGGTATTGCTCCTTTAGCAAGAATAGTGGCGTATGCCGAAGCAGAGCAATCACCAGAACTGTTCATCACTAGCCCGATCCTGGCAGCTGAAAAAGCAATGAAAAAAGCTGGATTACAGGTAAACGATATTGATTTCTTCGAAATTAACGAAGCATTTGCACTGGTACCATTGCTCTTTATTAATGAAATGGATATTGATGCGGAGAAGGTTAACATTTTCGGCGGTGCAGTTTCCTTAGGGCACCCACTTGGAAACTCGGGAGCTAGGATATTGTGCACATTAATTAACGTGCTACAAACTAAACAAGGCAGATATGGCCTAGCGGCTATCTGTAATGGAGGCGGTGGCGCAAGCGCCATCATCATAGAAAGAATTTAAATGATAAACAAAATAGTTAAAGATGCTACCGAGGCGATTGCCGATATTCCAAACGGAGCAACACTCATGCTTGGTGGATTTGGATTATGTGGTATTCCCGAAAACAGCATCACTGCATTGGCCAAAAGTAATGTGAACAACCTAATCTGTATTTCTAACAATGCAGGAACTGATGAACACGGTATTGGACAAATGCTCAAGAACAAACAAGTAGTGAAAATGATTTCCTCTTATGTTGGTGAAAACGCGGAATTTGAACGTCAGCTGCTCAGTGGAGAGCTGGATGTTGAACTCATTCCACAAGGTACGCTTGCCGAAAGAATCAGGGCAGGAGGTGCTGGTATTCCTGCGTTTTTTACCCCTGCTGGCGTAGGTACCGAAGTTGCCGAAGGAAAAGAAGACCGTACTTTCTTTGGAAAGAACTATTTACTAGAACATTGGTTAAAGGCCGATTTTGCGATTATAAAAGCTTGGAAAGGTGACGCCGCTGGAAACTTAGTTTATAAAGGTACAGCAAGAAACTTTAACCCAATGATGGCTACAGCGGCTACTGTAACTATTGCAGAGGTAGAGGAGCTACTGCCAATTGGAAGTTTGGACCCCAATGAAATACATACATCGGGTATTTATGTAGATCGTATTTTTCAGGGTAAAAACTATCAAAAACTCATAGAACAAAGAACCACATCAGGAAACTAATATGCTAGATAAACATCAAATAGCGAAGCGCATTGCCAAAGAAATTAAAGATGGCAGCTATGTCAATCTAGGTATAGGCATCCCCACATTGGTGGCAAATTATATACCCGATAGTTTTAATGTCGTGCTTCAGTCTGAAAATGGCTTGTTGGGTATCGGCCCCTTTCCAAAAGAAAGTGATGTAGATGCAGATCTGATCAATGCCGGCAAACAAACCATCAGTATGACGGTAGGTGCTTCACTTTTCAATTCTGCCGACAGTTTTGCCATGATCAGAGGAGGGCACATCGACCTTACCATTCTTGGTGCCATGGAGGTTTCAGAGAATGGAGATATCGCCAATTGGAAAATACCGAATAAACGGGTAAAAGGCATGGGAGGCGCTATGGATTTAGTGGCTTCTGCCAAAAATATTATTGTAGCCATGCAGCATGTCAATAAAGATGGCGATTCTAAGCTGCTAAAAAAGTGCACGCTACCACTTACAGGAAAAAATTGCGTAAAGAGAATTGTAACCGAGCTTGCCGTAATGGATATTGACAGCGAAGGCGGATTTAGATTATTAGAGTATGCGCCGGGGGTAAGCATTGCAGAGATTAAAAAGGCAACGCAAGGCAGACTTGTTGTTGATGATAAGGTTAAAGAAATGGAAATAGCGTAGGGGAGCATCGTATGGATAGAGAAAAAATTGTGTTTATCACCGGGGCGGCCAGTGGCATTGGCCTTGAAATAGCAAGAGCCTTTGCCACAAATGGCCATAAGGTGGTATTGACAGACATAGATTTGGGAAAAATTGAGGAGGTATGTTCTAGTTTGGAAAAAATGAACCTTAAGGTAACGGGCTTTCGATGCGATGTTTCAAGCGAGGCAGATATTATTGACGCCATTGAAAAAACCTTAGCGCTCTTTGGAAGAATTGATGTTGTTATTAACGGTGCAGGGATACAATATGTAGCACCAATTGAAATTTTCCCCACCGATAAGTTTGAGAAATTAATCAAGATCATGTTAGTGGCGCCATTTATCATTACTAAAAATGTATTTCCTGTAATGAAACAACAAAAATGGGGTAGGATCATCAATATTGCTTCCATCAATGGTTTGGTAGGTTTTGCTGGTAAGGCTGCATATAATAGTGCAAAACATGGCGTAATAGGCTTAACCAAAGTTGCTGCTTTAGAAGGAGCCAGTTTTGGTATCACCGTTAATGCACTTTGCCCGGGTTATGTAGATACACCTTTAGTGAGGAACCAATTGGCCGATTTGGCAAGGGAAAGAAGTGTAGCATTAGAAGAAGTACTTAATGAGGTAATTTACTTACTCGTACCACAAAAAAGATTACTAGAAGTAGCAGAGATTACTGACTATGTTATGTTTCTTGCCTCAGAAAATGCAAAAGGTGTAACGGGGCAAGCGGTAGTAATAGATGGAGGTTATGTAGCCCAATAAAAAGAAGATGATGGAGCTTTTGTTAGAGAATTTTAAGTATTACAATAATGAAGATAAGTTAATTGATAACCATTGTCTTTTAATAAAGGATGCTATTATCCAAGATATTTCTAAAGCCAGACCAGAAAACATACCTACTGTTGATATGGGAGGAAATTTAATTACACCCGGATTTGTAGACCTACAAGTAAATGGAGGCAGTGAAGTATTTTTTACAAATGCGATTACTGAAGAAACAGTATTGCAGATGGCCAAAGATCACTTATCGCGAGGAACTACTTCACTGTTGCCCACTTTAGTAAGTACTTCTCAAGAGAACATACTCCATGCGCTAAAAGTTGTTCGAAAATGTATGGCTGATCCAGCAACTGGAATTTTAGGGATGCACTTGGAAGGCCCTTTCATCAACCCTGAGAAAAAGGGAGCTCATAATTCTAAGCATATCAAAATCCCAACCGATGAACAATTAAAGGAAATATTGGAAGCGGGTAGAGGTGTGCTTAAACTATTAACCGTTGCTCCAGAAATTTTGACCGACCAACAAATCGAAATGATACTTTCTTACGATGTGAAGATTTTTGCGGGGCATTCAAATAGCACTTACGAGACTGCCGTCGCCAGTTTTGAGAAGGGGATTATTGGCGTCACCCATCTTTACAATGCCATGTCTGGGCTTACTGGCAGACAGCCCGGGTTATTGGGTGCAGCATTTAATTACGGTGTTTATGCCGGGATCATTGTAGATGGACATCATTGCAACTACGCTGCGGTAAGGTTAGCACATCGTTTAGTTGGCGAGAAGCTGTTTTTGGTATCTGATGCTACCTTCATAGGAGAAAAAAACCTAGAAATGGATGGCATCACATTTATACATGAACCCGGAAGGTATGTAAATGCAAACGGTAATTTGGCAGGGTCCAATATCACCATGGCCGATGCAGTTCGTAATGCAGTAATAAAAGCCGATATACCATTGCCAAAGGCATTAAAAATGGCGTCGCAAGTACCTGCGCTAACAATGGATAACCTAAATATCGGGAAGCTAGAAAAAGGAAGGCGTGCTGATATTGTAGCATTAACCTTAGATGATTTAAAGGTAACTGCAGTAATGCGAAATGGTAAGTTCATCAAATAGTAAAAAAATCTACCATAGATAGAAAAGAATTGCAATAAAAATATAACTTTAATGTATGACATAATGCAAATAAATAAAATGAGAGCAATGTATTCGACCAAAAACCTATTCTTCCTCCTTTTTGCCTGTTTGGTATTTCAGGCCTGCAAAGGAAGCGACGATCCCATCAAGAAAACTGAAACGGATAAAGATGTCATCACGACCATCATACCCTCATCATCAATTACCAAGAAAATGGTTTTTAACGCTGGTGACAATGGTATCCATTCTTATAGAATACCTACGTTAGTAACCACTAAAAATGGCTCATTGCTTTTATTTGCCGAAGCCAGAAAAACAACGTGGAGAGACAAAAGCCCTACAGATATTGTAGTGAAAAGAAGTGCAGATAATGGGCAAAATTGGTCGGCAATGACCTTGTTAACTTCTGGAGGAAACAATGCCTACATGGATCCAACAGCTTTGGTAGATCATACTACTGGTCGTATTTTCCTTTTCTGTACGCTAGTGCCATCAACTGATCAAACTGGTCCAAGTAATACCGCTTGGGTAATTACTTCAGATGATGATGGACTCACTTGGAGTGCTCCAAGAAACGTTACTTCAGAAATTATTGCCCCCGGATTTTACAACTCGGGTTTTGCTCCTGGTTCTGGCCTACAAATGAAGGGCACTACTTATAAAGATAGATTGATCCTGCCTGTTAGACAATCGGATGCTACCAGAACCCGTAATAGAGCAGTATATAGCGATGACCATGGTGCTACTTGGAAAATAGGTAACGAAGCTTTGGATGGTGGCGAATGGCAAATAGCAGAATCTCCATTGAATACCCTTATCAATAACCGTAGGGGAGATGGTAAACGCTATAAAGCAAAGAGCACCAATGGAGGACTTTCTTGGGCTGCATTTACAGAAGATTCGCAGTTAAGAACCGTATCTGGTGGGTGTCAAGGTAGTATTTTGGGCATTGATAAAGTCCTTTTCTATACTGGTCCGGTAGGTGGCCCCGAGAGCGAAACCATGGATAACCGCGGTAACTTGATGATTTATCGCAGCTTCAACGGAGGTGATACTTGGACCAAACAGTTTTTATTGTATGATAAAGCAGCCAGCTACAGCTGTATCACACAACTAAAGGATGGAAGACTAGCCATCGTTTTCGAATCGGCTGATACACCAACCTTTCCTAAAGCTGCTACACGCCCCGCTGGATGGATCCGTTTGGATGTCCTTATTCTACCTAAAGAAGTAGTGTTAGAAGACCACTGGTTTACCAAATAACATAGCTATTACCATTATTAAAATCACCATGCAACTCAGGAAAAAATTCAACAAAAACCTTTTTTTACTTTTATTATTTATAACCAGTAATGCAGTCTTTGCGCAAACCAGCACAGTATTTACCTCTGGAACCGAAGGCCATACCTTTTATAGGATACCCGCAATTGTGGCTTTGCCCGATGGTAAACTATTGGCTTTTGCAGAGGGACGAGTAGATAGCGGAAAAGATTATGGTGATGTAAATATCGTGCTTAAAACAAGTACAGATGGTGGCAGAACTTGGACACCAGTAAGTATCATTGTAGATTATGGTAAAAAACAGGCAGGTAATGCAGCTCCTGTAGTAGACCTACTTGATCCGCAGTTCCCAAAAGGACGTGTCTTTTTGTTCTATAATACAGGTACCAGTAATGAAAAAGACCTAAGAGAGGGCAAAGGCGTTAGGGAGACATGGTACAAAACTTCGGTAGATGGCGGGCAAACTTGGAGCGAAGCGGTAAATATTACCAGCAGTGTACATAAGCCCAACGAACCTGAGTTTAATCCGGCTTACGTAGCACCAGAAGATTGGCGTGTATCTGCAAATACACCAGGACACGCCATGCAGTTTAGCCAAGGCAAATTCAAAGGACGCCTGTACGTTGCTGGTTACCACTCAGAAGGCGCACCAAAAGCAAATGCCGAAGAGTACGCGGCACATGGTTTTTATAGTGATGACCATGGCAAAACCTTCAAGCTAAGCGATAACATTCCATTACCCGGAAGCAATGAAGCTACTGCGGCCGAATTGACCGATGGACACCTGATTTTTAATGCCCGTAACCAACGCAGAGATGTAAAGGCCCGAATTGTAGCTTACAGTGCTGATGGTGGTCAAGTTTGGGACACCGCCTACATTGATAAAAACCTGCCTGATCCAGTTTGTCAGGCTAGTATTTTAAACATAGGATTTAAAAGGGGCAAGGCCATATTAGCTTTCTGTAATGCGGCAGATACCATGAAAAGAGATAATCTTACCCTAAGAATAAGCTACGACCATGGCAAAACTTGGGCCATCTCTAAAACCATAGATAATAAGTTGGCAGAAGGAAAAAGAGACAATGCCGCCTATTCAGACATGGTTAAAATGGGTAAAAGCAAAATAGGCGTGCTTTACGAAAAAGATTATTACTCGAAGATTTTGTTTACCGTAGTAGATTGGAAGAAAAAATGAGAAAGATCAAGTACATATTACTGATCGGCGTAGTCTATTTTTTATCGGCCTATAAAGGTTTTGCACAACTTACACTTCCAGCCATTTTTACCGACAGCTTGGTATTACAACGTAAAATGCCAATACCCGTATGGGGACAAAGTAATTGTAAAAATTGCGAGCTCGAGGTAGTATTGGCACAGACAAAAGTTAAAGCCAAAACCAATGCTAAGGGAGAATGGATGGTTCGTCTTCCGGCAATGGAAGCAGGAGGGCCATACAAACTCAAAATAAAAGACAAACTTAGTTCGCTAGAGCTAAAAGATGTGCTCATTGGCGAAGTTTGGCTATGTTCTGGTCAGTCTAACATGGAGTGGATGCTCAGACAAGCTACAGGAGGTAAGGAAGCTGCAGCTGCTGCAAACGATAGCGAAATGAGACTGTTTAATATGGCTGCAATAAAAGAATTAAGGCCAGTAGGTGGTAAATCATACACGACTCAAATGCTCGAGCAGATGAAAGCCAAACAATTTTACCAGAAAACACGGTGGGTAGAAGCCAAAACAGCCACTGCAAGTAATTTCTCCGCGGTAGCCTATTATTTTGGAAAACAACTTAGAAACCAGCTAAAAGTTCCCGTTGGGTTAATCTGTAATGCAATTGGAGGTACCTCTACGCAGGCCTTTATCAGTAATGAAGCCCTAAAGTCGCACCCTCAATTGGTTCAGTTTACAAAACAGAGTAATGGCAAACCTTGGCTTAGCACAGCTAAAGAAATACATCCCTGGTTGTTGGAGCGCATTACTGAAAACCTTAAAAATTTTAAAGATGATGGCGTAGAGATTTACCCTCATCCATTTGCACCTTCTTATCTATATGAAACAGGTGTAAAGCCCTTAATCCCTTATGCAATTGCAGGCGTAATTTGGTATCAGGGAGAATCAAATACCACCTTTGCCGAGGTACATGACGAGTTATTTACGGCCTTGGTAGAAAGTTGGAGAAACAAATGGGCACAAGGTGATTTCCCTTTCTACTTTGTGCAGTTACCTAAAATTGCCGACCGCAGAAGATGGCCAGATTTTAGAGAAAGCCAACGCAGATTAAGTGAGTCGTTAACAAATGTAGGCATGGCCGTAACTATAGATATGGGCGATTCGACAGATGTACATCCTCGAGAAAAGAAAACTGTTGGCGAGAGATTGGCACTTATTGCACTCGAAAAGAAATATAGCTTGCCTATCATTAGTTCGGGCCCGGTAATGAAAACGTATGAGCTAAAAGGTGATAGTTTGGAGATTTATTTTGAGCATGCCAAACAGCTGCGCACCAACGATGAAAAAACGGTGAAGGGATTTGTAGTACACGGCTATCAAAATGGAAGCAAAGAAAAGATATTCGATTTGGAAAATATCAAACTTGTAGGAAATAAACTCATTGCCGTTCTTCCAAAACAGATCATGCCTTTTCGTATCAGCTATGCTTGGGCGCCTTATCCAGATTGCAACTTGGTTAACGAGGCTGGAATTCCGGCTTCTCCCTTTAAAATAGAGATACCAGGAGATAAATAATGAGATTTTTAACTTTTTTTTCAGGTTTTTATAGACGGATTTTTTTTATCTGCTTTTGTTTAAGCCAAATAACAACTATGATGAGTTTAGACTTTGTATCTGCACAGCAGAATGTAATAGACAAAATAGATTGGCGCATAGCTGGAGAGCTGCCTAGTACCAATCCTCTCAAAGAACAATTGGGTTTAGCGGGACCACTTGCTGGAGTTTTAAATGACAGACTGCTCATTGCTGGTGGTGCAAATTTTCCCGACAAAATGCCTTGGTTGGGTGGTGCAAAGCATATTTATAATGATATTTATCTGTTCGAAAAAGATAGTAGGGGTACTTTAACGTCATTGCCTTGTGAACAGCAGTTGCCTTTCAAGGTAGCTTACTGTACATCTGTTACAACAGATAAGGGGCTGCTTATGATTGGCGGCGAAACAGAAGAAGGCTTGTCGAATAAAGTGGTTTTAGTACAATTCGATAGAGACCAAAGCGCATTGCTGTTCAAGAACATGCCCACCTTACCTTTTGCTGTAGCCAATGCCGCTGCTGTAGTTATAAAAAATAAAGTGTATTTGGCTGGCGGCGAAACTGCAGAGCTACAGGTGTCTGATCAGCTGCTCGTGTTAGATCTAAACCAACTTGATAAAGGATGGTATCAAGCTGCCCGTTTACCTAAGCCTTTGTCGCACCTTATGCTGACTGGAAACGCCAATCATCTTTATGTAATGGGAGGAAGAAAGCGCAATCTGGGCCAGTTAAGTGTGTTTTCTTCTGCAGCTTTTGTTTATGATATTGATGAAGATAAATGGCAGAAAAAACACGAATTGCCTTATGCGCTCTCGGCAGGTACTACAGCTTTGGTAGGAGATCATATTTTTCTTTTTGGTGGCGATAAAGGACATACTTTTCACAAGGCAGAAACCATCATCAATGCCATGGCTTTAGAGCCTGATAGTTTGAAAAAGGAAGTGCTCAACCAAATTAAAGTAGATATTCAAAGTACACATCCCGGTTTCAGCGACGAGGTGCTATGTTATCATCTTATCGAAGATACTTGGACTACAATGGGCTCCATAAAATTTAGACCACCAGTAACTACACAGGCCATTTCATGGGGAAATTTCATTTATCTGCCTACTGGAGAAGTTAGAGCGGGAGTAAGAACACCAAAAATTTTGAAAGCCGAAATCAACTACAAATAGAAAAATAAACATGAAGAATTCTAAATACTACCCATGGATTGCTGTGGGGCTATTATGGGTAGTGGCATTACTTAATTATATGGACAGGCAAATGCTGTCTACCATGAGACCCTCTATGCAGATAGATATCATAGAACTGCAAACAGCAACCAATTTCGGACGATTGATGGCCGTATTTCTTTGGATCTATGGATTAATGAGCCCGCTTTCTGGTATCATCGCCGATAAATTTAACCGAAAAAACTTGATTGTAGGCAGCCTCTTCATTTGGTCTTTGGTAACCTTTGCAATGGGCTATTGCACTACATTTAGTCAGCTTTATGCGCTTAGGGCGGTAATGGGCATTAGCGAAGCACTGTATATTCCTGCCGCTTTATCCTTAATTGCAGATTTACACTCTTCAAAATCGAGGTCTTTAGCTATTGGTATACACATGACAGGGTTATACGTGGGGCAAGCCTTGGGTGGTTTTGGGGCAACTATTGCCGCAAGTTTTTCATGGAAAACAGCATTCCATAGTTTCGGTATGTTTGGTATGTTGTACGCTGTGGTTTTAATTTTGCTATTGAGAGATACTAAAAAAGAAACATCTCAAGCAAATAGAGCCGATACTAAGCTACCAGTTTTTAAAATCTTATCTCGTTTGTTCTCCAATATTGCTTTTTGGGTAATACTGTTCTATTTTGCTGTACCGAGTTTGCCAGGTTGGGCCGTAAAAAATTGGCTGCCAACCATGTTCTCAGATAAATTAGGCTTGGATATGTCTAAAGCTGGACCGCTATCCACCATTACTATTGCTGTATCTTCATTTATCGGTGTTATTTTCGGGGGAATGTTGTCGGATAGATGGGTGCAGAAGAATGTGAAAGGCAGGGTATTTACCAGTGCTATTGGCATGGGGCTTACCATACCTGCAATTCTGTTGATTGGTTTTGGTACTTCAACCTTGCATATTGTTGGCGCAGCATTTTGCTTTGGTTTTGGCTACGGCATGGCCGATGCTAATTTTATGCCTATTCTTTCCCAGTTTATCGATTCTAGGTTTAGAGGCACTGCCTACGGAATAATGAATATGGTTGGCGTATTTGCAGGTGCTTTTATTACCGACCTCTTGGGTAAATCTACAGACCAAGGCGCTTTGGGCAGCGACTTCGCCATGCTGGCGGCAATTGTTTTTGTGGCACTCGCAGTGCAATTATATTTTCTAAAGCCAGTAAGTCGAGATTTTACAGAAGCCGGTAATTAGGTTAACTTAGCAAGATATCCTACTAGAGAATTATAAATTAGATTTTTCCTTAGTAGGGTATTATTATGTGCTATTCGCCAATTTCCCTAAATCGGGATAAAATATTTCGAAAATTGTTCAGTAAAGACCACTTTTCCGGACAAAATTTTAAGTTGGTTCGATGTAAAATGGCAAGCGGCGAAGTTTTGCATATTTTTCTGATTTTTCTTGCTAGTTTAGCAAAATGAAGTGTGCATGATGGTCGGGATTTTACATCCCGACCTCACATAGATTTATTTTTTAGAATTGAGCTTTCTGCCCTTTAAAGTGATTTTTTGATGCTCTAAGTGTCTATGGAAAACGGGTTCATCGAGCTTTGAAATCTTTATAAGACTGGCCAATAGCAGGTTCGGGTCTACTATATCATTGGGTACCATGTTTCAACTGTTTATCTAAGAAGTCATATTTTAAAAGTACTCTACTAGAGATACGAAACTGTTTAAATGCTCGAAGTTTGTGAAAAAACTTAAGAGAATGTTGCCAAAATACAGAAACGAGAAGTTTACGCTCACTCCAGTCAAAGCACAAAGAATATTAGCACAGCATGGTACGGAACTAAGTCTTGAAGATGCCGAAAAAATGTTGGAATTGTTACGGAAATTGTGTAAATTGTCTGTGAACGAAATATTTAACAATACTTCCGTTCCACTCAATCAAGTCCCAATCAAGGGAAAAGTTTAATCTTTAATTTATTACAATGCAGGTAGCAGATTTGTATGTGCGCGTCAGTACTGACGAGCAGACTAAAGGCTATTCGCCCAGAAGTCAAGAAGCAGTATTGAGGCAATACTGCGAGCTGAGAAACATCAGCGTACGGAATGTCTTCTATGAAGACTACACCGCTAAACATTTTAACCGCCCTGAGTGGCGGAAGATTATGGTAATTCTGCGGAAACAAAAAGGTAATACAAATTTATTGTTATTTACCAAATGGGACCGCTTTAGCCGTAATACTTCAGACGCTTATCAGATGATTAACACCCTGAAAAACTTAGGGGTTGAACCTCAGGCGGTCGAACAACCATTAGATTTATCTGTCCCCGAAAACAAGATGATGCTAGCCATTTATCTCACTGCTCCAGAAATCGAAAATGATAGGAGAGGCCTTAATACCAAGGCTGGAATTAGACAGGCTAAAAAAGAGGGACGTTATATGGGTAAAGCTCCTAGAGGTTATATTAATAAGACTTACGAAAATGGAAGGAGATATATTGATATTAATGAACCAGATGCTGGTATTATGAAATGGGTATTCGAGGAATTGAGCGAAGGTGTCTATTCTTCTGAATCAGTTATGAAGATGGCAAACAGCAAAGGGCTCAACATAGACAAGAATACTTTCTTAATTACAATTAGAAATCCAGTTTATTGTGGGAAGATCAGGGTCCCTGCCTATGGAGATGAACCAGCACATCTTGTGGCGGGATTGCATACTGCCCTAATAACAGAAAATCTTTTCTACAAAGTTCAGGACATACTTGACGGACGCTCTAAGCATCTAACTGGTATTCCGATCGCTACACCGAAAGATTTGCCATTGCGTAATTTTATCCAGTGTAATAGATGTACTAGAATGCTTACGGGAAGTGCATCAAAGGGTAGGAATACTTATCGCGTCTATTATCACTGTCGATCATCTTGTGGGGTTCGCTATCGTGCCGAGGACGTTAATGGTGCATTTATGGACGAACTAACAAAATTTGTTCCTCGTGCAGGCTATGCAAAACTTTTTGTAGAGGGTATTACGGAGGCTTATGATAACCAGCATAGAGCCATAAAGGAAGAAAGAGATTTATTGGTCAATCAGATCAATGAAGCCAATAGAAAGATGGATGTAGCAAGAGAGCTAATGCTCTTAGGAGAACTTGAATCCAGTGAATACAGAAGGATAAAAGAAGACAACGGTTCGAAAATAACACGTTTGGAGATTAGCTTAAATGAGATAAACGTACACAGGTCGAACCAGAATAGTATCAGAAAACTTGCTCAGGAAGCTGTAAATGCACTTTTGGAAGTTGATAAACTATATGATATTGCCTCTACACCTGCAAAAAGATATCTAGTAGGGCTCTTGTTTCCAGAAAAAATGACCTATTCAGATGGTGCCTGTCGAACCGGTCGACTCAACAAGGCTGCTGAGTTAATCTATATGGAAAACAAAGAGTTACGGGCAAAAAAAATGGGGCAAAAACCTTTTGAAAAGTCTTTGCCCCATAAAGGGTGGAATATGGGGCTCGAACCCACGACCTCCTGAACCACAATCAGGCGCTCTAACCGACTGAGCTAAAACCACCGTGTTTTTGAGAGCTACAAAAGTACGGTTTTTAAATCTTCTTGCAAATATTTTTTTAATTTCTGCGTGATTTTTAAGCAAATATTTATCAATCAATAGCTTATAAGAGTGAAACGCAAAATTTAAAAATTAAAAAAATTATTATGTAGATTTAGTCTAAATAAGTAAGTTTGCACCAGTCAATTTAATGATTTAGTTATCCAACATAATGAAACGAGTAATTTTCTTTACCGCACTAATGTTCGCTTTTATTATAACAAAAGCACAAAATAAAAATACTTTACTTCAAGCCGACTTCTGGAAACAAAAACCTAATCTAGAAGCTGTTCAGGCTGAAGTAGCCAACGGCAATAACCCAGCCGAGATGGATGCCAGGTCTTTTGATCCCACTACTTTGGCCATCAACAATGCTGCATCTACTGATGTAATAACTTATTTGGTTGAGCAAAAAGGCAATAATGTTGCTAAAGTAACACACGATAGCCGCATTTATTTGCACTGGGCGGCCATGAGAGGTAATGTAGAAGTGGTACAGTATCTCCTTTCGAAAGGAGCTGATGCAAATACTGAAGACAGCGGCGGTAATGTGCCAATTGTTTTTGCGGTAAACGGCGGACAAAAGAATTTGGCTGTTTATGATGCTTTCTTTAAAGCCGGTGTGGATGTGAAGAAAAAATATAAAGGCGGTGCAAACTTATTACTTTTAGCGGTTGCTAATGATGCTGATTTAAGTCTTACCAACTATTTTGTTTCTAAGGGATTGTCGTTAAATGATGCGGATGCTGAGGGAAGTACAGCCTTTGATTACGCTGCGAAGAGTGGTAACATAGATTTGTTAAAGAAGCTGTTGGAAAAAGGTGTAAAACCAACTAATAACGCTTTGATTTTTGCCTCGCAGGGTGGACGTGGAACCGCTGCGACGATTGACGCTTATAAATACTTGGTTGAGGAATTGAAACTTAAACCTGCTTACATTAACAAAAGTGGCAATAATGTTTTACATGCCATTGTACGTAAGCCAAACCAAGACGAAATCATCAAATATTTTCTGGAAAAGGGAGTCGACGTTAATAAAATCAATACCGATGGAGCAAGTCCACTAATGAATGCTGCGGCTGGAAGAAATGTTCAAGTGATTGAACTGTTGTTACCTAAAGTGAAGAATATCAATACTGTTAATGAAAAAGGGGAGAGTGCGTTAAGCTTCGCGGTATCGACTGGCAGTCCTGAAGTGGTAGCTTTATTATTGGGAAAAGGTGCTGACGTTAATTTATTAGATAAAGATGGGCACAACTTGGCTTATTTAGCGGTAGCAAATTATCGTCCCAACAATTTACCTAATGGCAAAGATGAACTGACCGAAAAATTAGAGTTACTGAAAAATAAGGGCTTAAATTTAACAGCTCCTCAAAAAGACGGTAGCACATTGTATCATGCTGCCATTGCAAAGTTGGATATCAATTTGATCAAAAAGCTGAGCGATTTGAAAATTGACATCAACGCAAAAAATAAGGAAGGTTTAACCGTTTCGCATCGAGCAGCGCTACTTGCTAAAAACGATGAAATGTTGAAATACCTCCTAAGTTTAGGTGCAGATAAAACGATAAAAACTGAGTTTGGTGAAACTGCTTATGATTTGGCTAAGGAAAACGAATTTCTAGCTAAAAAGAATATATCTTTGGACTTTTTAAAGAACTAACATGAAATCACTTCTTAAAATTTTTATTTTAGGTATCCTATTAAGTGCGGCTAATCAAGCGCTAGCGCAAACTTCAAAATATAAATGTATGCTGCAAATGAACGGTTATACCGGCGAACCAGCTTACGTTTCAGTGTCTTTGATCAATCCTAAAGGCGATTACGAAAAAACGCTTTATGTGATGGGAAAAGACAAAAAATGGTACAATAGTTTAAAAGAGTGGTTCAAGTTTTTTAATAAAACCAAGAATGTAAATGCCAAAACTGGAGCTTCGGTAGCTGGTGGTGATCGGGCGATGGTCAACATCGAAATCAATGATGCTATTTTAGATAAAGGCTATAAGATTCGTTTTGAAACAGCTGTAGAAGATCAAAAATATTATGCTACGGATGTTGAAGTTCCCGCAACTACGGAAGCGCTAGCCGGAAAAGCAGATGGCAGCGGCTACATTAAATATATTCGTTTTAGCAAAGTACAACCTTAATTTATAATGACCTTATCCATTTGGCGTTATGCCCATTTGGCCCTGGCATTAATTTCGTCACTTTTTATAGTTATGGCATCAGTTACTGGTGTCATACTGGCTGTTGATGCTGCTCAAGAAAACACCCTGCCTTTCAAAACTGCTGGGTTTGATGAGGTTACTTTGTCGCAGTCTATCCCGGTTTTAAAACAGAAATTTCCTGAAATAACCGAAATCAACGTAGACCATAATGGCTTCGTTACTTTAAAAGGTTTTGATGATGAAGGCAATGAAATAGATGCTTACGTTAATCCTAAAACAGCACAAATTTTAGGCAAACCAATCGAAAAAAGTAGCTTCATCCAATGGATAACAGCGTTTCACCGTTCCTTATTTTTAAAGGAAACAGGCAGGTGGATTATTGGAGTAGTGTCGTTTCTGCTGATTTTCATCGCTTTATCGGGAATGGCTTTAGTGATACAGCGGCAACGTAGTGTCGCTAAGTTTTTCAAAAAAGTAGTGAAGGAATATTTTGCGCAGTACTACCACGTTATCACGGGTAGGATCATGCTAATTCCTGTACTGCTCATCGCCATTAGCGGTACTTATCTTTCAATGGTACACTTGCATTTGTTGCCCGAGTTCAAAGTAAATCATCAAGTAGAGGCCATTTCCAATACAAATGCAGAAGGTTCTGCGGTTAATTCTGAATTATTCAAGTCGGTAAAGTTGGGGGACGTTAAGAAAATAGAGTTCCCATTTGCTGAAGATCCCGAGGAACACTATGCCATTAAATTAGAAGAGCGAGAGCTGGTAGTGGATCAGTTTAGCGGCCAAGTGCTAAGCGAAGTCCGTTATCCGAGTACGGTAATTTTGGAGGATTTAAGCCTTGATTTACACACCGGTAGGGGAAATCTAGTTTGGGCGGTTGTCTTGGCCATCGCTTCGCTGAATATTTTGTTCTTCGTTTATTCGGGTTTTGCCATTACACTCAAGCGCAGGTCTACCAAAATCAAGAATAAGCATGGCCTTAACGACGCTGAAATTATTTTGCTAGTAGGTTCTGAAAACGGTAACACCCTGCGTTTCGCTAATGCAGTTCATCAACAATTATTGGCAAAGGGACAAGCCTCTTATCTGCTCCAGCTGAACCAATATCAAGTTTTTCCAAAGGCGAAACATTTATTGATATTTACTTCTACCTACGGTTTAGGAGATGCGCCTTCAAACGGTGATAAATTCTTGTCACTACTTGAAAAGTATCCTCAGCAACAAAAAGTTGATTTTTCGGTGCTTGGTTTTGGTTCACATGCCTATCCTGATTTTTGCAAATTCGCTATTGAGGTTGACGATAAATTAGCTAGCCAATCTTGGGCAAATCGCTTACTCCAACTACACACCGTTGATGATAAATCTGCCATACAGTTTGTGGATTGGATAAAAAATTGGAATGACGCAACTGAAATCGATTTAGCTACTACACCTGCGCTATACGCTAAAAAACCAAGAGGCTTGCGTAAAATGATGGTGCTAGATAAGTCGGAGGTTACCGATCAGGAACATACCTTTTTGCTAACCCTACAAGTTCCAACTGGTTTAAGATTTACTTCGGGAGATTTACTAGCCATTTATCCTTCGGATGATGCAAAGGAACGTTTGTATTCTATCGCCAAAATCAATGGGAATATACAGTTGGTAGTCAAGCTGCATCCAAACGGTTTGGGCTCTACTTATTTAAACGATTTAAAGATAGGCCAAACGTTCAAAGCTCGGTTGGTCAATAATACGTCTTTTCATTTTCCGAAATCAAAAAGAGTTGCTTTAATTGCCAACGGAACAGGTATTGCGCCTTTTTTAGGGATGATTAGTCAAAACACCAAACATGCAGAAATGAAACTGTATGCAGGTTTCCGTAATGAAACATCACTAATTAAAAAGCACCTCGAATTTTTAGCTCATCATTTGAAACAGCAAAAATTGAATGATTTTCAAATTGCGTTTTCACGTGAGCAAAACCAATGTTATGTGATGGATTTGATTAGAAAAGATGCATCAGGTTTGGCTGATTTATTAAAGCAGGGCGGTGTAATTATGATTTGTGGTTCGCTACAAATGCAACAGGATGTTGAGAAAGTGCTTGATGAAATCTGCTTGGAAAATAACGGTGTGAATTTAGCTGAATACAAGGCAAAAGGACAATTACTAACGGATTGTTATTGATGAAAATTAAACTGTCACTGTTATCATTGTTGATGCTGACTTGTTGCGTTAGCGTGCAGGCGCAGGTACAATTGCATCGTGCTGTTACTTTGATGGGAAGCCGCTTTGACATCACAATTGTTGCTACGGATTCTGCAAATGCCAACCAAAGTATCAATGAAGTGATAGCAGAAATCGACAGAATTGAGCGCTTAATTTCCGATTGGAAGCCTGATTCTCAAATTTCCGAAGTAAATAAAAACGCAGGTGTGAAGCCGGTTAAGGTAGATCGAGAAGTGTTTGAACTCACGCAACGGTCGCTTCACTTCTCTAGATTAACAAAAGGCGCATTTGACATCAGCTACGCTGCCATGGATAAAATTTGGCGCTTTGATGGTAGCATGAAACAGATGCCGAGCGATCAGGAAATTAAAAAATCGGTAGCGAATGTAGGTTATCAAAATGTGGTGTTGGATAGTGCCAATTGTACTGTTTTTCTCCGCAAAGTTGGGATGAAGATTGGATTTGGTGCTACAGGTAAAGGATACGCTGCGGATAAAGGAAGGGCTTTGATGCAGGCTAAAGGGGTTAAAGCTGGTATTGTAAATGCGTCTGGAGATATGTCGACTTGGGGAAGTCAGCTCAACGGAAAACCTTGGCTTGTTGGCTTAACCAATCCCTTTGCTGAAGAGGAAAATATCAGTTTGCTGAAACTAAATACGGAGGCCGTAGTGACTTCTGGAAGCTACGAAAAGTTTGTGATGTTTGGAGGCAAAAGGTATGCGCATATTATCAATCCAACTACGGGTTATCCAGCTTCGGGGCTAATTAGTGCCACGGTGATAGGTCCCAGCGCAGAGCAAGCCAATGGATTCAGTACTTCAATCATGGTGTTGGGTAAAGATGCTGGAATAGATTTGATTAAGAAATTTCCCACATATGCTTATTTGCTGATCACCGACCAGGGCGAGGTAATCAAATCGCCGAATTTTAAGTTTAAGGTAAAGAAGCGATTGAAGTAAGTTTTCTTACCAAGTTAATCTAACTTTACTATCAAGCGTAAAACCTGAAATAAGTCTTTATAATTAACCATATGGCAAAGCCGATGATTACGAGACCGGCAATTTTGTTCAGTTTTTTTAGCGTATTTTCTTTAATTCGATACCTTAATTTACTCGCATAGAATGTTTTAAGAGCATCTATAGATAGCTGAGTGGCCATCGCAATTAAAAAACAAAGTATCCTCTCGGCCATGGTTGGCAGCTTTACCGAAATAATACCGCTCACAATTACCCAAAACATTAGCGTGGAAGGAGTGAGGATACACATCAGAAAACCTTTGATGACATAGCCACGTTTGCTCACTTTAATGCTATCGGCTTCCGAATAATTGATTTTAACGTTAGATAACAAATAATAAAGTCCAATCCCGACAATAAAAATACCGCCAATTATCCCAACATATTTATCAAACTCCTCTTGATATTCGACAAACTGAGAGCCAAATAGAATGATGCTGATGAGGATTAAATCGCTAACGATTACCCCAGAAGCCAAGGAAAAGCCTGCCTTAAAACCTTTTTCTATACTAGTTTTAATCATGGCAAAGAATACAGGCCCCGTCACGAAAGAAGAAATAAGCCCCGCCCCAATACCTAAAATGATTGCTTCGAACATGTATTACTTTGGTAATTTCTGCTAATATGCAATTTTAAGCTTTAAAACCTTAATTTTTATTCAGTTTTTACAAATCATCTCAGCAAAGTGAACAGGCAAAGCGCTATTTAAAGCAAGTGCATTTGAAGCAATATGCATGACTATTAGCTTCTTAAATATCCGACATGTTAAAGTGTAGAAAGTACACTATTGATTTGGAAAAAAATAACTATGTTTAGTGCAAATTTTTCAAACCTTAAATTATAAACCAAATATGGAACAAAACGTTAAAACCAATTGGGCGCAGTTTATCCCGTTAGCAACTGTGTTTTTCTTTTGGGGCTTCGTTGCAGCAAGTAACGACATTCTCATCCCAGTTTTTAAAGAAGCCTTTACACTTTCACAATTCGAAAGTCAGCTAGTATCATTTGCGTTCTACATCGCTTACACGGTTGGTTCACTGATCTATATCGGCGTTTCAGCAGCTATGAAAACAGATTTAATTAATAAACTGGGCTATAAAAACAGTTTAGCATTAGGCTTAGGGATATCTGCAGTAGGTACGTTATTGTTCTATCCGGCAGCAAATTTGGGGTCGTTTCCTTTAATGCTTTCGGGATTATTTATAGTAGCACTTGGTTTTTCATTACAGCAAACGGTAGCTAATCCATTAGCTATTGCGCTTGGTCCTATTAAAACCGGTTCGCAACGTTTAACAATGGCAGGGGGTATCAATAACTTGGGTACTACAATTGGACCGCTAATCGTGAATATTGCCATTTTTGGTTCAGCAGTACATGCTTCAAATAACTTAGATATACAGAGTGTTAAAATTCCTTATTTGGTTTTAGGTGCCGCTTTCCTATTGGTAGCTATTTTCTTGAAATTCTCTCCGCTACCTGATAGACCGGCTATTGTAGAAGCTGATAAAGAAGAAGCGAGTGGTAGAAGCTCGGCGCTAAAATATCCGCAATTGGTTTTAGGGATGATCGCCATTTTTGTGTATGTAGGTGTTGAGGTATCAACCGCGAGTAATTTACCAGAGTACATGATTAAAAACTTGGGCTTTACTACTGCACAAGTTGCTCCTTATATTTCTTTGTATTGGGCCAGTATGATGATTGGTAGATGGACAGGTGCAGTGGAAGCTTTTACAGATAGCCCTAGCTTGAGACAAGTGTTAAGATTTGTTGCGCCGTATTTAGCGTTTGGTGTTTTCTTGGGTGTAAACGCTTTATTTAATCACGATTTAGCACCGTTTTATGTTTATGGTTTAATCATTTTAGTATTAATTGCTGCCGATAT
Source organism: Pedobacter sp. (assembly GCF_965249885.1). GTDB lineage: Bacteria > Bacteroidota > Bacteroidia > Sphingobacteriales > Sphingobacteriaceae > Pedobacter. The sequence continues at coordinate 3,733,801 of NZ_OZ252254.1, forward strand.
TTTAAGCAAAGGAAATCCTGCTAGAATGTTATTGATCTTCTCGTTAATTGGTATCCTGGCATTACTTACCGGTATGTTCACCGACGGAATGGTAAGCGTTTATGCTTTCACTAGTGTAGGTTTGTTCTGTAGTACACTTTGGCCTTGTATTTTCACCTTAGCAGTAAGCGGATTGGGTAAAAACACCAGTCAGGGTAGTAATTTCTTAATTATGATGATTATGGGCGGTGCCATCATTAGTCCTTTGCAAGGTTTAGTGGCAGGCGTAATCGGTATACAATACAGTTATGTCGTTGGAATTTTATGCTTCTGTTATTTGGTGTTCTATGCTTTAAGAGCCAGTAGCATTTTAAAAGCTCAGGGAATCAACTTCGATCAAAAGCTATCTGGAGGACATTAAGCTTCTTCTTGAAAATCTTTTTAAACCCCGACTTGGAAATGTCGGGGTTTTTTGTTTCAATCAAACGTTTGCGGAATTTTTAGTTTTTAATTTTATTTAAAAATTCAGAGCTTTTGGCTATGTTAGGTGAAAATTTCAACACAAACCAAACTAATGATATCCAATTCCGCTAAAAACCGTACGGCTTTAATGCCAATGCTAATTTGCTGTGCCCTTTTCTTTATTTTAGGCTTTGTTACTTGGGCCAATGGTTCACTAATTCCATTTGCTAAGAAAGCATTCAGTTTAGAAACCGATTTGCAAGCTTACCTGGTGACTTTCGCATCTTACATTGCTTATTTCTTTTTAGCTATTCCAAGTTCTTGGATATTGAAAAAAATAGGGTTTCATAATGGCTTGGTTGCAAGTTTATTGGTTTTGGGACTGGGATCTTTACTTTTTATTCCAGCGGCCGAGAAAAGTAGTTATGTATTGTTCTTAGCTGCCATATTTGTGCAAGGTTCGGGTATGGCATTATTGCAAACGGCAGTAAATCCTTATTTGAGTATCATTGGGCCTATTGAAAGTGCAGCGCAACGAATTTCTATTGCAGGCTTTTGTAATAAAACTGCCGGAATGGTGGCGCCGTTGGTGTTAAGTACATTACTATTGAAAGGAGCTAATGCTGCTGAAGCTAAATTGGCTCAGGCTAGTTCGGCGGTGGAAAAGCAAGCCATTTTGGATGAATTATTGAACCAACTTCATGCGCCTTATATTTCATTAGCGGTGGTTTTGGCAATTTTTGCATTGGTGCTCAAATTCGTGAAACTTCCAGAAGTGAATGCGGAAGAAGATACCGAAAAAGAAAATTCAACAAACAGTTCTATTTTTGCTTACCCGCATTTGTTTTTAGGTGCTTTGGCTATCTTCTTTTGTGTGGCGGTAGAGGTAATGGCGGGTGATATCATCGGTACTTACGCCAGACAGTTGGGTACAGTGCCGCAAATTTTTAGGGATAATGCCACCGCATTCACCTTAGGTTTTATGTTGTTAGGATATTTGATCGGCATTGTTGCAATCCCGAAGTTCATTAGCCAACAGGCTGCTTTAAGAGTTTGTACTACGGTTGGCATATTGTTTACTGTACTGTCGGTATTTACCACGGGTGTGGTTTCTTTCTGGTTCGTAGCGATGTTAGGATTGGCTAATTCTTTAATGTGGCCTGCTATATTTCCGTTGGGTATTAAGGGCTTAGGTCAACATACTAAAACAGGTTCTGCTATCATGATTATGGGTATTGCCGGTGGTGCCATTTGGCCTTTGGTTTACGGTTTCATGAAAGATGAACTAAAAGTAGATTTCCAACACGCATTTTTATACGCAATGTTGCCAGCTTACCTTTATATTGTTTACTTTGCAACAAAAGGACATAAAGCAGGTGCAAAAAATAGATAAACCAAGTTTCAACGAAATTTATATGAATCTGGCGTCGGATTTGGCTGGGCGTTCACACTGTGTGAGGGCTCAGGTGGGTGCGGTGCTTACCAAAGACACACGGATCATCTCCATTGGTTATAATGGTCCGCCTCCTGGTACCCATAACTGCGATGAAGAATGGCCGGAGACAGGCTGTGACAGAGACAGTAAGGGAAGTTGCTCATTGGCTTTGCATGCAGAAGAAAATGCAATTTTATATGCCGTAAAAAATGGTTCGAAGATAGAAGGAGCTACCTTGTATACTACTTTGTCGCCTTGTATTGCCTGTGCTAGGTTAATCCTTTCTTCTGGTATTAGAGAAGTGTTTTATAGAGATTCTTATGCGGCTTACAAAGGTTTGGCTAGTGACGAAGGCGTGGATTTTTTGAATAGGTTTGGTGTAAGAACGACTTTGTTGAGTAGGAAGTGATATTATTTTTTAACCACCTAAGACACCTTAGTAATCGCAGTATTTGTTTAAAATCTTCTTCCTAAAAGTGAAGAGTAGTTTCGTCATTGCGAGGAACGAAGCAATCTTAAAGCGGTAGTTGTCAACTTAACAATCATTATTTTTAGCCACCTAAGACACCTTAGTAGATTGCAGTATTTGTTTAAAATCTTCTTCTTAAAAGTGAAGATTTGTTTCGTCATTGCGAGGAACGAAGCAATCTTAAAGCGGCAGTTGTCAACTTAACAATCATTATTTTTAAACCACCTAAGACACCTTAGTAATCGCAGTATTTGTTTAAGATCTTCTTCCTAAAAGTGAAGAGTTGCTTCGTCATTGCGAGGAACGAAGCAATCTTAAAGCGGCAGTTGTCAACTTAACAATCATTATTTTTAGCCACCTAAGACACCTTAGTAGATTGCAGTATTTGTTTAAAATCTTCTGCTTAAAAGTGAAGAGTTGCTTCGTCATTGCGAGGAACGAAGCAATCTTAAAGCGGTAGTTGTCAACTTAACAATCATTATTTTCTAACCACCTTAGACACGTTAGTGGATTTTCCTAATAAACATTCTTAGGTTTTTAAAGTGTCTTAGGTGGTGTTTTGATGATAACAGTGTTTTGACCATTCTATATACCTTAAATAGACCTGATAGAAGCGAGCATCCCGATGTCATCCTGAGCTTGTCGAAGGATATCGGGATAAAGCGGATAGCAGGACTTTCGGGATTGATAAGCACTGCATTTGCTCTTCAAAAAAAATCAAATAAGCTTTAAACAATTAAACAAATATCATCTCAAATTCTTACTTTTGCGGATGCTAGAAAAAATCATTATCCTCGATTTTGGTTCGCAATTTACACAGCTTATTGCCCGCCGTGTTCGCGAACTGAATGTATACTGCGAAATTCATCCATTTAACAACATTCCAACGCTTGATGACACTGTAAAAGGTGTAATCCTTTCGGGAAGTCCGTTTTCTGTTCGTCAGGAAGATGCTCCGTTTGTAGATTTGAATTTGTTTAAAGGACAGCCATTATTAGCAGTTTGTTACGGTGCGCAGTTTATAGCGCAACAAAGTGGAGGTAATGTTGAGGCATCGGCAACTAGAGAGTACGGCAGAGCTAATTTAAGCTTTGTAAATAACGAAAATCCGTTGTTTAAAGGCATTTTGGTTGATTCGCAAGTGTGGATGAGCCACGGGGATTCGATTACTAAAGTTCCTGATCATTTTGAAATTATTGCAAGCACTTCTGAAGTAAGAGTTGCTGGCTATCAGGTGAAAGGCGAAGATACTTACGCAATCCAGTTTCACCCAGAAGTAACACACAGTACTGATGGCAAAATCTTATTGCAGAACTTTTTGGTGGGTATTTGCGGTTGCAGCCAAGATTGGACTTCGGATGCATTTGCAGAAACTACCATTGCAGATTTGAAAGCGCAATTGGGTGATGATAAAGTAGTTTTAGCACTTTCGGGCGGTGTAGATAGCAGTGTGGCTGCGGTTTTATTGCACAAAGCTATCGGTAAAAATTTGCACTGTATTTTTGTAGATAATGGCTTGCTTCGTAAAAATGAGTACGAAAGTGTGCTAGAGCAATACAAAGATTTTGGATTGAATATCAAAGGAGTGGATGCAAAAGATCGTTTCTTGAGCGAGCTTGCTGGCGTTGAAGATCCGGAGAAAAAACGTAAAATTATTGGTCGTGTGTTTATCGAAGTTTTTGATGATGAGGCGCACCAAATACAAGATGTGAAGTGGTTAGCGCAAGGCACTATCTATCCTGATGTAATCGAGTCAGTTTCAGTAAAAGGTCCTTCGGCAACTATTAAATCGCACCATAATGTGGGCGGACTGCCAGATTTTATGAAGTTGAAAGTAGTTGAACCGCTTAAAACTTTATTTAAGGATGAGGTGCGTAGAGTTGGAAACACTTTAGGCTTAGAATCATTTATTTTAGGCAGACACCCTTTCCCGGGACCTGGTTTAGGAATCCGTATCATTGGAGAAGTTACGGCAGAAAAAATCGCTATTTTGCAGGAAGCAGATCATATCTATATTCAAAATTTGAAGGATGCTGGTTTGTATGATCAAATTTGGCAAGCAGGAGCGATTTTCTTACCGGTACGTTCGGTAGGTGTAATGGGTGATGAGCGTACTTACGAAAACGTAATTGCGTTGAGAGCGGTAGAGTCTTTAGATGGAATGACGGCAGATTGGTGCCATTTGCCTTACCCGGTATTAGCGAAAATATCAAACGAAATCATTAATAAAGTAAAAGGAATTAACCGCGTAGTTTACGATATTAGCTCGAAACCACCAGCAACTATCGAGTGGGAATAGGTGAATAAAACTGATGCCTACAAATTCTTGAAGCAAGTATTTAAAAGTTCAAACCACATAGCCGCAGGGCTGTTATCTTTAAGTAATTGTTGCGGGAAATTTGTAGGCATTTATGTGTCTTCAGGTTTCTTGATGTGTTTTCAAAAAAAAGATATGCCAATGTGGATCGATAAAATCAATTTGTACAGTAAAAACAGGTTTTTCCGAACTTATGTAGGTGTTGTTATGTTAGCGGTTGTTACTGTGGTTTACAGTTGTTCTCCTAAAGTGACCAAACCGGTAGTAAATGTACCTGTAAACCCTGTTGAGCAAAAAGTAGAACCGAAGTTTACACAGGGTAATATCAGTGTTTTTATACCCTTTCAGCTCAATCAGTACAACTTAAAAACCATTAATAAATCGCAAATTGGCAAAGCCGATATGCCTTTAGATTTTTATCAAGGGCTGATGTTGGGCATTGATTCTGCTGCTAACGATGGACTGAATTTTAAGGTGAATGTATTTGATAGCAGAGATAATACCAGTCAGTTGGCGGCTTTGAGCAAAAAGGAAGCGGTTAAGCTGAGCAATTTATTGATAGGTCCAGTTTTTCCCGATGGAATTAAGTACATGTCGGCATTTTCGGAAACCAATAAATTGCCTATGATATCGCCCTTAGCGGCTTCTAGACCTGCTGAATTCAACAATCCCTTTTTGGTTTCGGTTGTGCCAGATATTGATATGCATGGTTTTAAAATGGCAGATTACATTGCTGCAAACTATAAAGCAGATCAGTCGATTGTAGTGTTGATTAACACGAAAAAAGCTAGCGATGAAGCATTTGCGAGTCCTATTAAACGCAGGTTTGCTGCTAAATACCCAACTGTGGTTGTACAGGAATTTTCATCAACATATGTATTTGAAACGAAGATGGTTAAAAGCAAAAAATATGCGGTTATAGTTTGTTCGGACGATGCGCCATTTGTAGCGCCAAGTTTAACTAAATTGTATCGTCTTAAAACCATTGCAGGTTATCCAATCCAAGTATTTGGCCATCCTAATTGGACAAAGCAAACTTACAATATTGAACAGTTACAAAATTTGCAAGCGGCCATAACTTCGTCCTACCATGTCGATTATAAAAGTAAAAGGATCATTGATTTTGTAAGGATATATAGAGCGAAATACGATATTGAACCTACGGAATATGCTTTTAGAGGATTTGATACTGGTTACTATTTTGGAAAGATTTTAGCTAAATACGGTCCAAATTATGCCGATTTTTTACTCAAAGAAAAATATAAGGGTTTACACAACGATTTCGAGTTTGATTACAATGCCGAATATGGTTATTTCAATAGACATTTGACTGTATTGCAGTATAAAGATACGGCCTTGTTGAAAGTAGATTAAAGCACGCTCTCTACGGCATTTCTCGTAAAGAATAGAAGTTGGATTTTGCGAAGGCCACTATAATTAACGTAATTTTACTTTTGATTTTTTACTTTTAACTTAATGAAGGTACATCACCATATCAGGGCATTTGAGCAGGTTTTAGCAAGTTACGATGGAAAGTTGCCGTTGCATAGGCATTTGGTTGTTTATTTCAAGCAAAACAAGCAGATGGGTTCGTCGGATAGGAGGTGGGCAAGCAGGTATATTTATAGCTACTTTAGGTTAGGTAAGGCTTTGAAACAATTGAGCGCATTAGAACGCCTCGCCGTTGCTGATTTCCTTTGTAATACCGACGTTAGCTTAATCACGGAGCATACCTTTCCATCGGCTGTGCCGCATGTCGAAAAATCGGTTACTGAAAAGGTGGATTTTGTAAAGTCTCAGTATCCAGCGTTTAATTTGGAAGATGTTTTTCCATTTCAGCATAACTTATCATCGGGTATTGATAAAACGCAATTTTTATTGTCTTTATTTGTCCAGCCAGATCTTTTTATTAGGGTTAGAGAAACACATCAGTCCACTATCAAAGCCAAAATTGAGGCAGCAGGTATAGCTGTTACTACACGTTCAGATACCACTTTGGCATTGCCTAATGGAACTAAATTAGAACAAGTCATAGACGATCAGAGACTGTATCAGGTTCAAGATTTTTCTTCTCAAAAAACTGGAGCTTATTTTAAACCGCAACCTTATGATAATTGGTGGGATTGCTGTGCTGCATCTGGCGGAAAATCTTTGCTTATACATAGTTTGGAGCCGAAAGTGAAATTGCTGGTTAGCGATGTAAGAGAGACAAGCTTGGGCAATTTGCAGGAGCGGTTTCAATTAGCAGGCATTAAAGATTACCAGAAAAAAGCGATTGATTTACTGCAAAATAATGATCAAATCTTGCATCACTACGAATTTGATGGGATTTTGTTAGATGCACCTTGTTCTGGCTCGGGAACTTGGGGTCGTACACCAGAAATGTTGCATTTTTTCGAAGAGTATAAGGTTGCCAATTATACCAAACTGCAGCAAACCATCGCCGAGAATGTAGTGAAATATCTAAAGTCGGGCAAGCCTTTGATTTATATGACCTGCTCTGTATTTAAAGCTGAAAACGAAGACGTGGTTGATTATTTGCTCGAAAAACTTCCATTAAAATTGGAAAAAATGGAATTGATCAAGGGATATAATGATAAAGCAGATAGTATGTTTGTCGCTAGATTAATCAAGCAATAGATTTCTAACTTTCAAGATGAATTAGGCATAAGAAATGCCCATTTTTTATCAGCCTCAATTTATTTCAGGGTCGACAGGCTTTTTGGTTATGTCCTTTATTTTCCCACGCAAATAAGCAATAGCTTCAAGGAGTATGGCTAGCGCACCAATGTACAAAGTGAATTGCTCAAATAGGTTCATCTAATTGGTTTTTTATTTAGATGAATTTAAGCAATTAATGTTACAATCCAGTATTTGTTCTAAATAATTTAATGGCGATTGCAAGTAAGATAACTCCAAAGCTTTTGCGCAGCACATTTAAGCCCGTTTTGCCCAGCAGTTTCTCTAATCTAGAAGTGTTTTTGAGTACGAAATAAACGAACACCATATTCAAGATAATACCGATCAAGATGTTTTCGGTACGATATTCTGTTTTTAAGGATAAAAGCGTAGTTAAGGAGCCTGCACCAGCAATTAACGGAAATGCAAGCGGTACAATTGATACGGTTTCAGGCGCTTCTTCCCTAAAGAAGTTGATGCCCAATACCATTTCCATAGCAATAAAAAATATCACTAATGAACCCGCAATTGCAAAAGACTGTACATCAACTCCAATGATATTTAAAATTCCCTTTCCACCAAAAAGGAACAAAATCATAATTACTGTAGCTACCAGAGTCGCCTTTTCTGATTGGATATGACCTGCTTTTTTGCGTAATGAGATGATAATAGGAATGGAACCTAAAATATCTATTATCGCAAATAAGATCATTGTGGTAGATAGAATTTGGTTGAAGTCGAATAATAGTGGTTCCATAACGTTTGAATTTACGCAAAAGTACAGCTTTAAATATTAAAGTTGTGAATTAAACCATATTGATTTTCAAGCATAAAAAAAGCGACCACAAAATGTAAATCGCTTATATTTTCGTTGTTAACCACCTTAGACACCTGCGGGACCGTAGTCTTAATTGTGCGAAGGGCCTAAGATGGTGAAGAAATCTAAAATCGTAATTCTAAATTTTAAACTCTCCTTATCCTAATTTTTTATATCTGATTCGTTTCGGAGTAACGTCGCCTAAACGTTTTTTACGGTTTTCTTCGTAATCAGAATAGTTGCCTTCAAAGAAGTACACTTGCGAATCGCCTTCGAAAGCTAAAATGTGTGTACAAATACGGTCTAAGAACCATCTGTCGTGACTAATCACTACTGCACAGCCTCCAAAGTTTTCCAAAGCTTCCTCCAAAGCACGCAAGGTGTTTACGTCAATATCGTTGGTAGGCTCATCCAGTAATAACACGTTAGCACCCTCTTTTAAAGTAATTGCCAAGTGAACACGATTACGCTCACCACCGGATAATACGCCAACTTTCTTCTGCTGATCAGCACCATTGAAGTTAAATTTGGAAACGTAAGCTCTAGAATTTACTTGTTTGTTACCCAACAACATGTTGTCTAACCCATCGGTGATGTTTTCATAAACCGTTTTGTCGGGGTTTAAATCGTTGTGCATCTGGTCGACATAGCCTAATTTCACCGTTTCGCCAACTTTAAAATCTCCGCTATCTGGTTGTTCCTGACCAGTGATTAGTCTAAATAAGGTGGTTTTACCGGCACCGTTTGGTCCAATAATACCTACGATACCCGCTGGTGGTAAAGAAAAGCTTAGATCTTCAAATAACAACTTACCATCGTAAGCTTTGGAAATGTGATTAGCTTCAATGACTACATTACCCAAACGAGGTCCAGCAGGAATAAAAAGCTCCAATTTTTCTTCGCGTTCCTTACCGTCTTCGCTAGCTAATTTGTCGTAGTTACTTAAACGAGCTTTAGATTTCGCGTGACGAGCTTTTGGCGCCATACGCACCCATTCCAACTCACGCTCTAACGCTTTCTGACGTTTGCTTTCGGTTTTTTCTTCTTGTGCTAATCGTTTCGCTTTTTGATCCAACCACGAAGAGTAGTTACCCTTCCACGGAATACCTTCACCACGATCCAATTCTAAAATCCAGCCTGCTACATTATCCAAGAAATACCTATCGTGGGTTACCGCAATAACAGTACCCTCGTAGTTTTGCAAGAATTGCTCTAACCAATCGATACTCTCCGCATCCAAGTGGTTGGTAGGCTCATCTAGTAGTAATACATCTGGCGATTGAAGCAACAAGCGGCACAAAGCTACGCGGCGGCGCTCACCACCTGATAATACAGCTATTTTCGTTTCAGGATCAGGGCAACGCAATGCATCCATAGCACGCTCTAGCTTGTTGTCCAATTCCCAAGCGTTTGAGGCATCTATTTTATCCTGCAGTTCGCCTTGGCGCTGCATTAGTTTGTCCATTTTATCGGCGTCAGAGTAGTTTTCTTCTAATCCAAACGCTTCATTAATTTCTTCGTACTCTTTCAAAATTGCAGTGATTTCCGCAACTCCTTCTTCAACTACTTCTCTAACCGTTTTTTCTGGGTCAAGTTCTGGTTCCTGAGCTAAATAACCTACCGAGTAACCTGGGGAAAACACCACTTCACCTTGGATAGATTTATCTAAACCAGCGATAATTTTTAATAGTGATGATTTACCGGATCCATTTAAACCTACAACGCCAATTTTGGCACCGTAAAAGAAAGAAAGATAAATATTTTTTAAAACCTGTTTTTGTGGCGGGTAAATCTTGCTTACACCTGCCATTGAAAAGATTATTTTTTCGTCTGACATGTTAAAATTTAGTTTGTGCAAAGATGCCATTTATTTTGGAAAAGTCCGAAAGATATAAGGGCTACGTCTGAAGATAGAGCATATTAAAATTTTTAGATCTTTTAAAGAAGTAATTTGCTACCCTCTCTGTCCCTTGGACATCTCTCCCTGGGAGGGAGAGAGCAGCGTTGATTTGTGGACACGTGGTGTTTACAAGGAAGTTGGGTATTGTCTAGCTTAGTAAGCTATATCTTGCCATTCTGCTTTTCTCTCCCTTTGGGAGAGATGCCGAAGGCAGAGAGGGTTTCATCCTTCCTATCAGTTTATAAAGTTTTGATTACTACAATGGTTTGTTTTACCCTCTCTGTCCTGTGGACATCTCTCCCTGGGAGGGAGAGAGGAGCGTTGATTTGTGGGCTTGTGGTGTTTTGTACGGAAGTTGGGTACTGCCAAGCCTTTGCAACCATCTTGGTACTTGCTATTCCTTTTGGCTATACACTTACCTAGCTGCTTTTCTCTCCCTCCCAGGGAGAGATGCCGAAGGCAGAGAGGGTTTAATCCTTCCTATCCGTTTATAAAGTTTTGATTACTACAATGGTTTGTTTTACCCTCTCTGTCCTGTGGACATCTCTCCCTGGGAGGGAGAGAGCAGCGTTGATTTGTGGAATTGTGGTGTTTTGTACGGAAGTTGGGTACTGCCAAGCCTTTGCAACCATCTTGGTACTTGCTATTCCTTTTTGCTATACACTTACCTAGCTGCTTTTGTCTCCCTTTGCGAGAGATGCCGAAGGCAGAGAGGGTTTTATCCTTCCTATCCGTTTATAAAGTTTTGATTACTACTACGTTTTTTTACCCTCTCTGTCCTGTGGACATCTCTCCCTGGGAGGGAGAGAGTAGCGTTGATTGGTGGGCTTTTGGTGTTGTATGGAAGTTGGGTACTGTTGTCTAGGCCAGTAAGCTATATCTCGCCATTATGCTATTCTTTCCCTTTGGCTATACACTTACATAGCTGCTATTCTCTCCCTTTGGGAGAGATGCCGAAGGCAGAGAGGGTTTTGATTAAAGAGGTTTAAAATAATTTTATCTTTAAACTATCAATATATTCCCTATGGATTCTAAGCTATTCAGAAAACAACTTCGTAAAAATCAAACTTTAGCTGAGAATGCTTTTTGGCAAATGGTTAGAGCAAACAAATTTTTAAATTTAAAATTTAGGCGTCAACACACCATTGGAAGATACACTATTGATTTTTACTGTTCAAAAATTAATTTAATTATAGAGTTGGACGGTTCCGTTCATGATAATTTAGGACAATCTCTATATGATGAACAACGAGAACTAAATCTTAAACAGATGGGATATGTTGTCATACGCATCGAAAATGATGCCGTACTGAATTACAGTGAAGTGGTAATTACAGATTTGGAGCGACAACTTCGTTTGATTGGAGTGGTATAGTCGGAAACGTTGTTTAGTTGACCCTCTCTGTCCTCTTATGACAGCTTTGATTACTGCTATGTTTTTTTACCCTCTCTGTCCCGTGGACATCTCTCCCTGGGAGGGAGAGAGCAGCGTTGATTTGTGGACTTGTGGTGTTTTGTACGGAAGTTGGGTACTGTTGTCTAGGCTAGTAAGCTATATTTCGCCATCCTGCTCTTTCTCTCCATTTCGCTATACACTTACCTAGCTGCTATTCTCTCCCTTTGGGAGAGATGCCGAAGGCAGAGAGGGCTTTATCCTTCCTATCCTTTTATAAAGTTTTGATTATTACTATGTTTTTTACACTCTCTGTCCTGTGGACATCTCTCCCTGGGAGGGAGAGAGCAGCGTTGATTTGTGGAATTGTGGTGTTTTGTACGGAAGTTGGGTATTGTCTAGACTAGCAAGCTATATCTTGCCATTTCTGCTATTCTCTCCCTTTGGTTATACACTTACCTAGCTGCTATTCTTTCACTTTGGGAGAGATGCCGAAGGCAGAGAGGGTATAACGGCGTTTGATGCTCTGAAACTTGTCTAAACAGCCAAAAAACTAACCATTCAAACAACCAGCCACTATCTCCAAACTCTTTTCCATTTCTTCTATAGTTAAATGGCCAAATCCAATTCGCATAGCGGTAGTTTTCCTGTTTTGATACAAGATGTTTTTAGGAATAAATAAACCTTTTTGTTCGCAGTTTTTTGCCAATTGCAACAAGGAGATTGGTTTTTGCCAGTTGAGCCAAAGCGCTAAACCACCGCTAGGTTTATTGAAATTTACATTATCGCTAAAGTATTTCGTGATCAATTCACAGCAATTATCTCTTCGTCCCATATAAACTTTCAGGGATTTTTTCAAGTGTCTGTGGATATCTCCCTCGGCAATCATTTCTCCTAAAACCTGTTCCATGTTCACGTCGCCATGTCTATCTAACAAGCCAAGATATTTCTGCATTTCACGGATCAAATTTTGGGGCGCAACAACAAAACCAGTGCTAAATGACGGAGCAAGCGATTTGCCGAAAGTGCCGGTATAAATCACCATGCCATTTAAATCTGCACTAGCTAATGGCATAATGGTACTTTTTTCATACTGAAAATCGTAATCATAATCATCTTCAATAATTACAAAGCCGTGCTCTTGGGCTAACTGTAAAAGTTTTACCCTTCGTTTTGCACTTAAAGTAACCGTGGTAGGGTAGTGGTGGTGCGGTGTGATATAAACTGCCCTAATTTTGGTCGATGCCAACTTTAGCTCCAGTGCATCCATATCAATCCCATGCCCATCTACGGGTATAGTTTGTAAGTTTGCCTTTGCCGATTGAAAAATCATGTTGGCAGTAAATAAGCCAAGTTCGCCTACTATCACCACATCTCCCGGCGAAATAATTAGCTGGGAGATAATGTAAAGGCTCATCTCCGTACTTCTGGTAATCAGTAAATTATCCTTCGAAATATGTAGGCCTCTCGAACTATTAAGGTAATTGCTCAGCTGCTCCTTAAAATAAATAGAAGCTTGCTTGCTGGTCATTTTTTTTACGGTACTTTTTCTTTTTAAAGAAGCGCTGTATAAGCTAGAAAGTTGGTTGAACTGCGTTAACCTAACATCCGGCAAACCATCGTTCAATTGGTAAGTACAGTTACTTTCTTCGAAAGGGTTATCCAAAATATTGGATTGTTTAAAGCTGTAGCTAGTTTTAGTAGGATAATTTGCCAAAGAAACCAAAGCATCATAAGGCCTTTCCACTAATTTGGTTTTGTTGTCCATTACAAAAGCACCTTTGTTAGGTTCAATGGCAATCCAGCCTTGGTAATGCAAGTCTTCGTAAGCGGCAATCACCGTCTTTCGGTGTAGTGATAACAATTCGCTTAGCGTTCTACTTCCCGGCATTTTAGCGCCAGCAACTAAATAACCCCTTTGTATCGCATTGATGAGTTGTTGCGCCAACTGCAAATAAATTGGAGTTTTTGCTGCTCTATCTAAGGATATGAAACTTAAAAAAGGAATATTAACCGGACTACTCATTTTATTAAAACTGGACTATTGTAATGTTCCGGAAAGATACGAGTTTTGCGGCGAAGTCTGGAAGGTGAAAATGGTTAGTCTGAAAGTCCTTACCTGTTAGTTTAGGATTTGCAAGACTAATGAGCCGGTGAATCAACAAACATAAATTTTTAAAGGTGAACAAGATATTACTACCATTATTAACGCTCAGTTCGACTATCGCATTTGCGCAGCAAGTAAAACAAGACACTACTAAGCTTAACGAAATTGTGATTTCTGAAAATAGGTTACAAATGCCATTTAGCAAGCAAGCTAGAAACATTCAGTTGATCACTAAAGAGCAAATTGCTGAAATGCCGGTAAAATCTATCAACGAAGCATTGAGTTTTATTGCAGGAGTTGACGTTAGACAAAGGGGGCCTTTCGGTGCGCAAGCCGATATCAGTATTGACGGCGGTACGTTTGAGCAAACACTCATTTTACTCAATGGTGTTAAAATATCCGATGTGCAAACCGCACACCATTCGATGAATATCCCTGTGCCCTTATCTGCAGTGGAGCGTATTGAAATAATAAAAGGTCCGGCAGCCCGTATTTACGGTATCAACGCATTAACAGGCGCTATCAACATCATTACAAAAACTTCTGAAAGCCAAAGCATAGCTATTAATTTGCAAGCCGGAAGTTCTTTTGAAGACAAAGCTATGGGCGACGGTAGCGGTATTTACGGCGGTGCCTCGGCACAAGCTGCAATTAGGATGGCCGGAAAAAATAGCGGTCATTTAGTAGCTTTTGGCCTCAATGATTACAACGGACAGCGTTACAACAGTAGTACTTATGATTATAGGTTTTTTTATCAGGGTGATGTAGCGCTTGATGATAAAAACAAGTTCAACTTCATGGCTGGCTATATCAATAATGCCTTTGGCGCAAGTGGGTATTATGCAGCTCCAGGAGATAAGGAAGCGTTTGAAATAGTGAAAACTGGATTGATTGCTTTGGGATCTGCACATCAACTGAGCAAAAAATTCAGTTTGCGACCAAGGTTAAGCACCCGCTATAACTGGGATGATTACCGTTATTTCCGTAACGATTTAACCCGGGCTAGATCACTGCACCAAACTAAAGTGTGGTCGGCCGAATTGAATAGTAGCTTAACTACTTCAATTGGTGATTTTGGCTTCGGTTTGGAATCTCGTTCCGAAGATATTGAAAGCACCAACATTGGAGATAGAGAAAGATATAACCACGGCGCTTACCTAGAATATAAAACCGAGGCGATAAAGAACTTACTTCTGAATTTAGGTACTTATGTTAACTACAACACGCAGTACGGATGGCAAGCTTTTCCAGGGTTGGATGTTGCTTATCTTTTTGCGCCGAAATGGAAGTTTGCATTTAATGTGGGCTCAAGTCAACGCATTCCATCCTTTACCGATTTGTACTTGAACCAACGCCCAGGAAATATTGGTAATCCTAACTTGACGTCCGAAAATGCTTGGCAATATGAGTTTTCCTTACAATACAAGGTGTCAAGTTTCCAAATTCAAACTGGCTATTTTTATCGCAACATTAATGATTTTATTGATTGGGTGCGCAGTTCAAGCAGTGTGCCTTATCAACCACAAAACTTTGGTAATAACAAAATTCAAGGTTTTAATGTAATGCTAGGTCAGTCGTTTAATGTTGGTACAAGAAGTGCCATAACTTATCAGCTAAGCTATAACTATTTACATGCGGGAGAAATCAGCTACACTAATAACGTTACCTCAAAGTATGTAGTAGAGAATTTAAAAAATCAGGCTTTGGGTAGGCTAACCTACAAAAATGGTAACTGGCAGCTGATGGCAGGTGGAAGGTGGATCGAGCGAGCTTTGAAAAATCCATATTTTGTTGGTGATTTACGCTTGACCTATGGTAAAAGAAATTGGAACGTATATACTGATGTTACCAATATTGGCAATGCCAGTTACATTGAAGTCGCTGCAGTGCCGCTGCCAAAAAGGTGGTTTGCTTTGGGTACTAATATCAAGTTTGATTTATAAAAAGACGGTAGTCATCTAACGTAGCATCTGTTGAAACATCATTAATGATTGATCCAACAGATGCTAACTCATTTTCTAAAAGCGGAATTGCTATTCCGCTTGCTTTTTTCTGCTTTTATAGCCGAAGAAAACATAATGAATAAGATATTTTTGATTGTCTGTTATTAGGCATAATCCGCATTTTGTCATTCTTGAAAATTTCAAGAATCTATTCCCTAATTGCCAAGTATAGATTCCTCCTAGCGTCGGAATGACAAAATGCTTAAGAAATAGGCTTATTAGAAATTACGCACATTCAAAAAATATAAGACTGAATCTTCGAACGTTACTCTGGGATTTTTTCTACTAAGATTTCTTTACCAGCCTTGTCGTAATAAGTGCAGGTCATTTGATTTATGCTGATGATCCATTTTTCAATGCCGGTTGAAGCACACATTTTAATGAAGGTCAAATAATCTGTTTTGCCCTGTTGATGCGCTAGTAACTCAGCTTTAAATTCATCAATGTTTGTTTCATCGGCAATAGCCAATGTTTCGTATTTTTCAGGTACTTTGGCTGTGCGGTTATCAGCTCCATGGTAATCAATGTGACCATCGCTAACGTAGGCTTCGTAATGTGTAACGCCCAGTTGTTTGATTTCCCGGATGTATGATGGAAAGTCAGCTCCTGATTTTACTTTGCTGTGTGCAGCTTTGATTTGTTCTACTGTAAACATTTTTTGTTATCCTTTACTTATTATTTGTAGTCACAAAATTGCCTCACGGGAGTGATTATCCATTGTAAAAAATCGTTTTTTTAATTTTGATGCATGATGAAGTGAATGTCCTTCGACGTTTACAGTAGCCGCTTGAAGTTCTCTGGAGTATCGCCCGTAAACTGTTTGAAATCCTTAGTGAAGTGTGCCTGATCAAAAAAGTTGTTTTCATAGCAAATTTCCGCCAAACTTTTACTCTGGTTGAGCTGTGCTAATACAGCATTAAAACGAACGATAGAAGCGAACTTTTTCGCTGATGTACCTACCACTTTTCTAAATCGTTTTTCAAATGGACTTTGACTAATGCACAGCTTTTGGTTAAGCTCTTTAATTCTGATAGCACCACTACTTTCGTAAATCATTTTTACAGCTGCGGTTACTAGTTCGTCGGTTGAAATTTGCTTCAGCTGCGACAGTAAAAAACTTTCCACTGTCTTAATTCGATTTGCATCAGTAGTAGCGGAAAGTAAGCGCTCTTCAACGCTTTTTACTTGATTTTTATCGAAGATATCTTCCAAAGAAATGCTTAAATTAAACAACTCGTGAGCGGGGTGGGAGGCAAAATGAGTAAAGCCAATTTCAGTGAAAAAAACGAGAACCGTACCAATATGATTGGAGTTTTTGAAGATTTTATAGCTATCACTAACACCTGTAATACCTGCCGAAGACAACTTTTTTTCTGTGTTATTACTGATTGTCGCTAGCTTTCCACTGTACTGAAACCCGATAACTAAACCCGACGAAGGGAAAATTTTGTACTCGCCTGCTAGATCATTTTCCGATATGGCATAATACTTTATGTAATCGCGTAATTGCAACGTCGGAAGATATTTATCGAATTTCATTATGACCGGGTTTTGCTATCTAAAATCCGTTTTGCGAACAACTACTTTTTAAGCTTGCTTTCGTAAAGTTCAACCCATTGTTTCATACTCATTTTCTGCATTAATTCGCCAATCAATTGGTAGGGGATGTCATCCCATTTTTTAAATCGGATACAGCTTTTTCCCATATCAAGCTTTTGTTTGCTATGATTTGGGAACTCCGCAACAAACCAATTCAAGAGAGTATCATCCATATAAATACCCATGTGGTAGAAGTTAATCGAATTCTTTTGTGATGCTAAACTTGCGAAAGGCAGCGGTTCTATAGGCTTGCAATGATAGCCAGCAGGATACAAGCTATGCGGAACAACATAACCTAAGTTTCCATAGCTGATGCCAGCTTCGAAACCTTCAGGTAAATTTTGTACAATGGTTTGATGTAGCTGATTAAATGCTGCTGATCTATCTTCAGGAACATTAGCTAATATTTCTTCTATCGTAAGTCCAGGTGCTTTCACTTTTTTTATTTGAGCTACCTGATATAGGTAGTTGAGATTATATTAATGGTGATAATTTAAATCTAATTTAAGAAAAAATAAGATGTTAAAAAGTCTCTTCTCGAAGTTTAAATGCGATGCTTACAACTTGACAGCTCAAATTATTTTTCATAAGCGTAATTTTCCAACGCTGCTAATTCTTGGTGTATTAACCTTTGCCAATTTTGTTGCTCTACCAAGTTTGTACCGAAGTTAGTTGCGTTGCTGTACTCAGCTCTTCTTTTCGAAAAATCCGATAGTATCGTAGCATTCAATTGTTTGGCATAGTCGGTTCCTTTTAGCGCTTGTTTCCGATTTTCTCGCAGCGCTTTTCTAAACCTTCTGACATAAATTTCACTGATATCAAATAATGACTGTTGATAGTTAAGAAAAGCATCGTTGTTTTGCGTTGTATCAATAGTTGAGGCTGCGGGAATCATATAGTTTTGAACTCTTTTATTGAAGTTTTTCGTTAAAAAATCGAAGCCATTTACGCTGTAATCAATTGAAAATTGGGCAAAACCGGGTCCAGTTGCATTGCTAGAAAGTTTAATTTCGAAATCTTCTGCTTTGAGTTTTCTCGTCGCACTCCAAAAAAGCTTTTCTTTTTCCACTTGTGAAAAAGCTGTAATGGAGAAAAACATGACAGATACGAAGATCGAAAATTGGAACAAGCATTTTCCAATATGTTGCAAATTGATTTTCATTTTTCGTTATGATTCCAATTTTGATACGGATGGCTCGTCAAACTTGAATTATAATATTTTCGGTCGCCAGTTACTTCAACTCCAACCCATTCTGGAATGCTAAAGTTTTCATCTTCGGTAAGCAGTTCTATTTCCGCTACAATTAACCCTGTATTATCGCCTAAAAATTCGTCAACTTCCCAAACTTTGCCATCAAAAGTTATCTTGTATCTAATTTTTGAAAGTTCGGCAGTTGAAAACTGATCTAATAATTCACCTGCTTCTTTAAAAGGGATTTCATATTCAAATTCAGTACGTACGGCACCAACGGAAATGCCTTTTATGGTTAAAAAGCCTTGAGAGGTAGTTTGTCTCACTCTGATTGTTTTGTTTGGCTCAGTCAGTAAATAACCTTATCGGTAGTATTCACCTTCAGGTTTTTGCAATGCCTGCCACTTCAATTCATTTACCAGATATTTTCTCTCTATTTCTAATCCCATGATATTGCAAAGTTATCCGTTAATATTGCGCCTAATTTTTTCCCTTTAATTTTTTCGCTAAACTGATGGAATGTTTTAATGAATTAACGTTATCCCAATCGCTATGCGAAACAATGATGTATTTGGGATCAGGATATTTTTTCTCTACGTTTTTCAAGGTGTTGTAGTATGCTTTTGTATCAGCATCGCCCAAAAATCCTAAATTTTTAGCGTCAACACCTTTGATCAAACAACCGCCGTATAAAATCTTTTCTTTATTAAAGCCAATTACAATATTATCAATGGTGTGTCCTGGTCCTGGATAATAGGTTTCGAAACTATATTTTCCAACCCGAAACGTTGTGTCTCTATTGATGATGTGTTCCGCTCTTTTGTTGTTGTTCTTTTTACTCAGGTCATCTGTGAGTTTGGTGGTGTAGGTTTTAATACCTTTTTGTCTGTAGTATTCCAATCCTGCAGTTCGGTCATCGTGCCAGTGCGTAGCAATACAAATGTTAACCGTTTTATGGTGCTTAAATTGAATGCTATCCAATAAAGGCTGAAATTGTGTAGTGTCCCAGGGCGTATCAAATAAAACCACTCCCTCGTCGGTAACTAAATACATGCCATTTGCTGGCACTTGACTATTTTCATAATTGCTATACGTAGTATAGATATAAAAATTGTCGGTAAGATGAGCGATTTTAAGTTTCGGCGGAGTAGTTTGTCCGAAAGATTTGCTTAGTGAAAAGAGAAGTATAGCTATTAATATTTTTTGCATCGTCAGTTTTTCGGATAAAGTTAGTGCTAAAATTGAACTTTCTATAGCGACAATTTTAAGATTTTACGGAAATAATCGGTTAAAAGATGCTCATGTCAAGTTCGTCGAAATCTTTTATTGATGACAGTTTGATAAGTTTACTTACAACCACAGATTTCCATGTTTCTTTAAATATCTCTTTACCATCCTTAGTTGTTTTAATGACCTCACGTATCAGTTTCTTTTTATTCAAAAAGTTAATGCTTTCTTCGTCAAAGGTTACCCAATCAGAGACGAAATTACTCCGGTAGGCACTGTCGTAACCTATCAACTGAAAATCCGAATTTTGAAATCTGAATGTATAGCTCCAATATCCGTATCGACCATGTGAGTAATGAACTATCAAATTTCCTTTCTTTATGTTGACTGACAGTTCCGGTGCAAAATAAACTCCGCCGTCCTCATTTTCAGAAGAAAAGCACTTGTAATTTTTAGTCGCCAATTCAAATTGATTGCCTTTCTTGAATAACACAATTATACCTCGTCTGTTGCGGTCTGACTTTTCCCCACTTTCATTAGTAATAATTTGACTTTTGTCAGTGCTTTTTATGATGAGTACGCAATCTTCAGCCCCATCTTTATTTAAGTCGCCTTTTATGGTGTTAACTACAACAAACCCTTTCGGTAAAAAGTCCGAAGCATTACGTTGCTTAATCTGTGCAGCAGCCGTGGTAGCTAAGGTTATCAGTAAAATTGTGATTAGATTTTTTATGTTGGTTTGATTCGTCATTTTCATAACAATTTATACTTTTTAGCAACACCGATTTAGTGGCAAATGTTCATCTGGAAAGATGGATGTTTATATGAAGACCTAAATATACCCAAAGCTAGTAGTCGTCGGCAACGGAACAATAAATAATCTTCAATGTTGAGTAAACTAATTAACTAATGAGCTACTGAACCAATGAACTAATAAACCAACAAACTAAAAATCAAAAAACCAACTAATCAACCAAGCAAATTTCTATTTTTGCAAATAATTTTTTACCGACACTGATGAGTTTATCAACGAAATACAATCCGCAAGAAACAGAAAACAAATGGTACAGCTACTGGATGGAAAAGCGATTTTTCCACTCAGAGCCCGACGAGCGTGAACCTTACACCATCGTGATTCCGCCGCCTAACGTAACTGGTGTGCTGCACATGGGACACATGCTTAACAATACCATTCAGGATGTATTGATCCGTAAAGCTCGTATGCAGGGTAAAAATGCGTGTTGGGTCCCCGGCACCGACCATGCTTCTATTGCTACTGAAGCAAAAGTGGTAGCCATGTTGAAAGAAAAGGGCATCAACAAAAAGGATATCGGCCGTGAGGAGTTTTTGAAGTACGCTTGGGAGTGGAAAGAAAAATATGGCGGTATCATTTTAGAGCAGTTGAAAAAACTTGGTGCAAGTTGCGACTGGGATCGTACCCGTTTCACCATGGAAGAAGATTTGTCGGAAGCGGTGATTGATAGCTTCATCCATTTATATAAAAAAGGGTGGATTTATCGTGGTATAAGGATGGTAAACTGGGATCCAGCGGGTAAAACTGCGGTTTCCGATGAAGAGGTAATTCGTAAGGAAGTAAACCAGAAGTTATATTACATTAAATATAAAATCGTTAATGCAGAAGCAGGAAAGTCTGACCACCTTGTAGTAGCAACTACACGTCCTGAAACGATTATGGCCGATGCGGCGATTTGTATCAACCCTAATGATGAACGTTTTGCGCACTTGAAAGGGAAAAAGGTGTATGTACCTTTGGTAAACCACGAAATTCCGGTAATTGAGGATGAGTACGTGGATATGGAGTTTGGTACAGGTTGTTTGAAAGTGACACCAGCTCATGATTTAAACGATTACGAACTTGGTGTAAAGCATAAATTGCCTGCTACTGATATTTTGAATGACGATGGCACCTTGAACGAATTGGCAGTGATTTTAGTAGGAGAGGACAGGTTTGTAGCTCGTAAGAAAATTGCGAAGATGTTAGAGGAAGCTGATCATTTGGAGAAGGTGGAAGACTATAAATCGCAGGTTGGATTTTCGGAACGTACTGATGCTGCCATCGAGCCAAAGCTTTCTATGCAATGGTTTGTAAAGATGAAAGAATTGGCACAACCTGCCTTGGAAGATGTGTTGAATGGTGAGGTAAACTTAATTCCTAATAAGTTTGAAAATACGTACCGCCATTGGATGGAAAATGTACGCGACTGGAATATTTCTCGTCAGTTGTGGTGGGGACAGCAAATTCCTGCTTGGTACGATGATAAAGGGGATTGGGTAGTAGCTAAGACCAAGGAAGAAGCGTTGGAAGAGTTTTGGAAGAAGAAACATTTGGAAGATGCCAATACAGATAAAGCTGGATTTTTAGCGCAGCTGGCGCCGTTTATCAAACAAGATGAAGACGTGATGGACACTTGGTTCTCCTCGTGGTTGTGGCCAATTTCTGTTTTTGATGGCTTTAAAAATCCTGATAATAAAGATTTTAATTACTACTATCCAACCAATGATTTGGTTACAGCTCCTGAAATTTTGTTTTTCTGGGTAGCTCGTATGATCATGGCTGGTCGTGAGTTTACCGGCAAAAAACCCTTTACTAATGTTTACTTAACCGGTATCGTTCGTGATAAGTTGGGCCGTAAAATGTCAAAATCATTAGGCAATTCGCCTGATCCAATTGGTTTGATTGAGCAGTACGGTGCTGATGGCGTTAGAGTCGGTATGTTAATGTCGTCGCCTGCAGGTAACGATTTAATGTTTGATGAAGCTTACTGTGAGCAGGGCAGAAATTTTGCCTCTAAAATTTGGAATGCGTTCCGTTTGGTGAAAGGGTGGGAGGCTGATGCAAGTTTGGCTAATCCTAACGAGCAGGCTATTGCTTGGTTCGAAAGCCGTTTCAATGAAGCACTTACCGAAATAGAACATAATTTCAAGCAGTACCGTTTATCTGAGGCGTTGATGGCTACTTATAAGTTGGTTTGGGACGATTTCTGTGCTTGGTACCTTGAAATGGTGAAACCTGCATATCAGCAACCAATTGACGCTGCAACTAAAGCTGCTACCGTGAAATTTTTCGAGCAAATTTTGAAGTTGTTGCATCCATTCATGCCTTTCATTACTGAAGAACTTTATCATGATGAGATTTTTGGCGAGCGTACTGCAATGGATTGCTGTATTGTTGCTGATTACCCAGTAATCGGTGCAATTGATGAAATGCTTTTGAAGGAGGCGGAATTGGTGAAAGGTTTGATTTCGGAAATAAGGAATGTGAGGAACAGCAGACAAATTTCTCCAAAAGAGAGTTTAGAGTTGAGTATTAAGTTGAATTCAGAAACCAATTATACCAATTGGTTGGCTAATGTATATAAGCTGGCTAATGTAAGCAAAGCTGATTTTGTTAGTGATAAATTGATTGGTGCTGCTGCATTTATGGTAGGTAAGGATGAATTTTTTATTCCTTTGAGCCAAAATGTGGATGTGGATGCGGAACGCGAACGTTTAACGAAAGAACTAGAATATTTGCAAGGTTTCTTGAAATCGGTAGATGCGAAGTTGGCTAATGAGCGTTTTGTACAAAATGCAAAACCTGAGATTATTGCCAATGAACGTAATAAAAAAGCGGATGCAGAATCGAAGATTGCAATTATTCAGGATAGTTTAGCGGCTTTGTAATTACGTACTAAAGGTTATAATTGACGGACTGTTTCTTGTTAAGTCAATAAACCCTCTCTGCCCTTTGGGCATCTCTCCCTGAGAGGGAGAGAGTAGCGTATTGCCTAATTGCCGTTTAAGTGTTTTATATTTTAAGTGAGATGAAATCATTATTGATTTGAATTACTAGGATATAAGAGTTTCATTATCAAACTGTGCTATTCTCTCCCTCTCAGGGAGAGATGGCGAAGCCAGAGAGGGTGATTACATTGTAAAGTAAACTATGCCTGTATCAAGGCTTTTACATCTAAAACATTAATTTTAGCCTAAAACTTCTTTTCTTTAAACTTTAAATAAAATACCTCCATATGAAAAGAATTTTCTGGCTTTTTGCCGCTGCAGCGCTTGTTTCTTGTTCCAATAATGAAACTAAAGAGGCGCCAGTTGCTTCCAATATCTTCATTGAAAGAAATGTTTCTGAGTTCGTGGCTCAACATCCAGAATGGACTAGCGGCGACAATACCAATGAAGAAATAACCGATAAATTCCAGCATGAAGTTAAACGTTGGAGCAATGAAGAAGATTTTTTGAAAGACATGCCACTGCAATTGAGAGAATTAAGAGATACCACGCTAAATGGCACTGCATTTAAAATAGGTACCTTTACTGGTTACAACGACAATATGCGTCCTAGCGGCTCGATATTAAATTATATTCAAGTGAGAATTGATGGTGTGCTTTCTCCTGAACAACTATCGCAGGTTAAAGTTGATGGTAAATACAATTTGGAAGGCATATTGTACAAACAAGGCAGCAGAAAAGATGTGAAACTGATCAGCGTAGCAGATTTTAAAGGTTATGATTTAGGTAAATACCTGTTTTCCTTAACTAAAATTACACCTATCGCCGCAAAGCCTTAAGTTATTTTAAGCGTTCCAGCTGCCCTTTTCGCTTTACTAAGTTTTTGTAATCCCATTGGATAGCAACTGCTTTTTCTAGCCATCGCTTTAAATGGGGTATGTTTATTTGGGCTGCGCTGGTATACCTAATCTCGGCGGCTTTAAAAGATCCTTCGTTTTTAAGGGTAGGCTCGTCAAAAGATTGCCCGCTCCAAAATAGCAATCGAACGCTGTCCTTTAGTTTGCTGTAGCCAACAATTGGGTTGCCATCCAAAAACCAAACTGGATGGGCATGCCAAATTTTACTTTCTGCATTGCCCAAATTGATATCAATTGCAGATGCCAATGCATCACTAATTGCCTTGTCGCTTGCTTGCTGTTTATTGTTGTAGGCTTCAATTTCGTTGTTCATTAGGATTTTGATTTAGAAATTCATCCGTAAAATGTGCTTTATGTTGCGCTTGCGCAAACTTTTCGTTATTAAAGCTTTGTGATGCTCCTTTCGGTATAGATAAAGATTGCCATTGCTGTTGTGCAAGCATTTTTCCTAGCATCACAATTTGTCCAACGTGGTATGGGTAGTGCGCTAATTGACGGTTTAAGGCTTCAATAACGGTATGGCCTTGATTTCTGATATACACTATTTTTTCCAAATCCTCATCGGTTAAGGCATTGATGGCTTCTAGAAAGCAATTCCAACCTTTCTCCCATTGTTCTAGCACCTCTTGTTTGGTAGTTGCATTCAGCTCAAATTCTGCATCTCGGTTGCGCCATTCTTTTTCGCCATCAGAGGTAAGAAAATCTGTAAACCGCGATAGCATATTGCCTGAAAGGTGGTTAACGATAATCGCAATACTGTTGCTATCCTCATTAAATTGCCAAAAAAATGCGTCTTCATTGAGCTGTGCAAAGGTTTTGTCGCCCAGCATTTTATAGTATTGAAATTGCTTTTTGGTGCTTTCGAGATAATCAAGGTTCATGATTCGGTGTTTTTGTTACCTAAAGATAGGAGGATTTTGGTTTTTAAAATCTTGTTTTAGGATTTTGCGAAAAAGATTTTGCTTTGCGTGCTTTGTTTACTTTGCGGTTATTTTTTTTACGCAGAGTAAAAGGAGTTTCTTGGAGGACTCAAAGACGTTTTAGCAAGTTAGTTTTGCTTTGCGTGCTTTGTGTACTTTGCGGTTATATTTTTAACGCAGAGGAAAAAGGAGTTTCTCTAAGAACGCAAAGGCGTTTAATCTAGAAAATAGATTCCTCCTAGCGTCGGAATTACAAAGGCCAAAAAAAGTTAAACTGATTATTCTTTATATCGTGTTGGTCATTTTGCTTTGTGGTTATTTTAACACAAAGGAAAAAGGAGCCTTTTGGAGAGCGCAAAGGCGTTTTAGTAAGTTAGTTTTGCTTTGCGTGCTTTGTGTACTTTGCGGTTATATTTTTAAATCGTTGATGTTGTTAAGGCCTATTTGTCTAACCTAAGTCGGCTTTTATTGGTCGTTTTTAAACTGAAATTTTGCATTTATAAAAAGAATAATAACTTTGCAGCATCAATAAGGGGTGCCTTGTTTTGCATAAAACACAAATAAAGGCTGAGATCATACCCATTTTAAGGTGAAAGTTAAAAGGTACGAGGTGAAAGGTTTTAAACCTAATTCCCAATTCCTAATCACTTAAGCCCTAAATGCACCTGATCCAGGTAATGCTGGCGTAGGGATGGTTTATGAAGTTTAACTAAAGTCGGGAGTAACCCCTACTTACCGATGGGTTTAACTAAAAAACAACAAAAAGTTGAAAACATTAAAGTTTGCAGTATTGGCTGCATTGCTGTGTCCGTTTTGGGCATTAGCTCAGTTTAAAATTTCAGGAATAGTTTCTGGAAATGGTACAAACGCACTTTCTGGTGCAAATGTGAGAGTGAAGGGTAAAAATTACGCTGCGGCTACTAATGCTGATGGAGCCTATGAGTTTGCAAATTTGCCCGCTGGAAATTACACCGTGGTGGTAAGCTACGTTGGCTTTGGTTCGCAGGAAAAATCGATTAACCTTACTGCTAACCAAACACTAAATTTCAGTTTGCAACAACTATCTTTTGTAGCTGATGAAGTAGTGGTTAGTGCCACCAGAGCGGGAAAGAAGGATGCATTTACTTTCAAGAATTTAACAAAGGCTGATTTGGATAAGGTCAATCAAGGACAGGATTTGCCTTACTTGCTCAATCAAACGCCTTCGGTAGTAGTAACCTCCGATGCAGGAGCTGGAGTTGGCTACACCGGAATTAGGATTAGAGGCAGTGATGCGACAAGGATCAACGTTACACTAAATGGAATTCCGTTGAACGATGCTGAAAGCCAAGGTAGTTTTTTTATCAACTTACCTGATTTAGCTTCGTCAGTTGATAACATTCAAATTCAGCGTGGTGTGGGTACGTCAACCAACGGCGCAGGTGCTTTTGGCGCTAGTTTAAATATTCAAACTACCACAAGGAGAGACTCTGCTTATGCGGAACTTAACAATACTTACGGTTCTTACGATACTTGGAGAAACACCGTTAGCGCCGGTACAGGTTTGATCAATAATAAGTTTAGTTTCGATGCTCGCTTGTCAAGAATCAAATCTGATGGCTACATGGATAGGGCTTCGTCTAACTTAAAATCATTTTTTGTGACTGGAGCCTATTATGGTAAGAATGATATTTTGCGTGCCAATGTATTTAGCGGCACTGAAAAAACTTACCAAGCTTGGAATGGCGTTCCGGAAGAAAAGCTGTTGACTGATAGAACATTTAACGAGTTTACTTACGATAACCAAACAGATAACTATCAGCAAGACCATTATCAATTATTTTACACCCGTAATTTAGGTAGACAGTTGGTGGCTAATGCAGCACTTCATTACACTTATGGCAGAGGTTATTACGAAGAGTTTAAAGCAAATAGAACCTTGGCGGATTATGGTTTGAGCAACGTTGTAGTTGGATCTACCACCATTACTAAAACAGATCTAGTGCGCAGGTTATGGTTGGATAACGATTTTTACGGCGGTACGTACTCATTAGCTTACACACCGCAAAGCAATTTGAACTTTACTTTAGGTGGTGCATACAATAGGTACGAAGGCGAACATTTTGACGAGGTAATTTGGGCACAGTATGCTAACTACAATGGATCAGCTTCTATGCGCCACAGGTACAACGATAATGATGCGTTTAAAAGTGACTTCAATATTTTTGGACGTGCCAGCTACCAGTTAAATCAGCTGAACATTTTTGCTGATTTGCAGTATCGCAATGTTTTTTATTCCTATTATGGGCTTGATGCCAATGGTAATCCTGGGCAGCAAAGTGCTAGGCTGGAATTTTTTAATCCAAAGTTTGGCTTAACTTATAACCTTACAGATAGGAGCAATGTATACGCTTCGGTTGCTGTGGGCAACAAAGAGCCAAATCGTAGAGATTTTACTGATTCTAACTTAAACACTCGTCCAAAACATGAAACGTTAACAGATATTGAGTTTGGCTATCGCTCTCAGCAATCTAATTTCAACATAGGTGCTAACGGTTTCGCTATGCTATATAAAAACCAGTTAATTAATACTGGACAAATTAATGATGTTGGTGGTTTTACACGTCAGAATGTGCCTAACAGTTATAGATTAGGCGTGGAGTTGGACGCTCGTTGGCAGATTTTGAAAAATTTCGCTTGGGGAGCTACTGCTACATTAAGTGAAAGCAAGATTAAAAAATTTACGGAATATGTGTATGATAATGTGTCTGGTTTCCCTGCCAAAACTTTTGATTACAACAACACCAACATTGCTTATTCACCAAATATCATTTTATCAAGTGATTTAAGTTATACGATTCATGGTGTTGGCTTTGGCTTCATCAGCAAATATGTGGGCAAGCAGTTTCTGGATAACACAAACACAGATAGCAGATCATTGGATGCTTTTTTTGTTAATGATTTGAGATTCACTTACAATACGCCTTTGTTGGGTATTAAAAATGTAGGGTTGAATTTCTTCGTTAACAACATATTTAATCTTAAATATGAAAGTAACGGATACACATTCCCTGATATGAACAGTGGCGTAGTTGATCGTTACAACTACTATTATCCGCAGGCAACACGTAACTTTTTGTTGAGCTTAAACTTAAAGTTCTAATTCTAAATTGTCACATTGGTCTTGTCGGAATCTTTAAAAGGTTTCGGCAAGTTCAACCTGACATCAAATTTTACCTTCCCTGTTTTAGCGGTTGCAATAAATACTCCAATCCGTTTAGTTTAATTTCGTAAAGCGTGTGGAGCAACATCCCTAATTTACCTGCTGGAAATCCCTTGCTGTGGTACCAAACCAGATAATGTTCGGGCAAATCGCACAGTAACTTGCCTTGGTATTTGCCAAAAGGC
Source organism: Pedobacter sp. (assembly GCF_965249885.1). GTDB lineage: Bacteria > Bacteroidota > Bacteroidia > Sphingobacteriales > Sphingobacteriaceae > Pedobacter. Next base: position 3,762,348 of record NZ_OZ252254.1, read on the forward strand.
ATTCTCATGGTTACAAGCTCTCTCAGTAGTTCGGGATTCATGAGGTTAAAGGTAACCAAATTTTGCATTGGTGAAAATCAAACTGAAAGCTAATATGCTATAACAATTGGCTAACAAGTTGTACGATAGCTGATAGTGGCTGACTTAATTTTGGATGTATAGTTTCCAAATATTAGGCCTTATTGCATGAACAACGTTGGCGTTATCAAATGCTTTGTCATTTGCTTTTTTCTGTTTTTATCAAATATTGCCCAAAAATCATTGGCGCAAACCAGTTTTCCGGGTACAGTGATTGCCCAAAGTGCAACACCATTAACCCGAAATTATGCTTCTCCAAGTATTGTAATCTTGCCTGACGGCTCCTACGTGGTTTCCCATGATTATAGCGGTACCGTAGCTTCAATTTATCGCTCAACCGACCAAGGTGCTACATGGAGCTTTACTACACAGGTAGCTAATTGCCACTGGGCGGGCTTGTTTGTGCATAACGGTGCACTTTACTTAATGGGTACCTCAAAATCTTTTGGAGATATCGTTATCTACAAATCTACGGATGGCGGTTACAGTTGGACTTCAGCTGTTGATGCTTCTTCGGGTTTGTTGTTTGCTGGGAGATATCATACTGGTCCGGTGCCTGTAGTAGTGCATAACGGTAGGATTTGGAGGGCTTATGAAGAAAGTCCTGACCCGGCTAACGAAAGGGACTTTCATGCTTTTGTACTTTCGGCTCCTGTAAATGCTGATTTACTCGATGCTTCCAGTTGGACTAAATCTAATACCTTGCGCTTTAACGAAAATTGGTTGAATGCCAAACGTCCTAACTGGTTTGAGGGCAATATCGTGGTCACACCCAGCGGTGATATCATCGATTTTATGCGCTTGGAAACATGGCAGGAAGTAGGAGGGGCAATGCCAATAACCATGGGTGGTGCCGCGGGATTGCAACGTTATGAAGTGGCAGCAAAAATTTCGGTAAGTAGTGATGGAACTACGGTTGCCTTCAACAACAGCGCCTCGGAATACGCTCATTTTCCAGGAGCTGAGTCGAAATTTACCATCAGATACGATGCCACCTCAGGAAAATACTGGACTATTGTAAGTAAAATCAGCGTTTTTACCTCCACTTGGGAAACTTACAATTTGCCATCTCATCAACGTAATGTGCTTGCGCTATATTCCTCTACAGATTTGATTCACTGGGAGCACCAATACGACATCATCAAATGGAATGAAGGTTATCCAGCAAAAACATGGGATGTCTTCGGTTTTCAATATGCCGATTGGCAGTTTGAAGGTAATGACATCGTGGCCGTAAGTCGGACGTCATGGTACGGTGAGCGATACCACAATGCAAACCTGATTACATTTCATCGCATTACAAATTTTAGAAGTAAACAACTTAGTGATTCGCCAGCCGATCTGTTGCCACTTACGCAATCGCCGGCAATGTTATCTTGGAAATTTAGTAATCCCGACGCAACCGGAAGCGAAAGCAGCCAAAATTCAACATTTACCCATGCTAATCTTAACATTTCTACATTAACTAGGGGAGCAGGCTTGACAAATACAGCAAGTTTACAGCGTTCATTTAATTCTACGGCCCCATCTCCCGCAAATTCTTTTGCTACCGCGATGTCAAGCGGTCAGTTTCTACAGTTCGATGTAGCGGCCAAATCTGGTTTTATGGCTTCTATACAAAGCGTCGATGTGAAACTACGTCGCAATTCGGCCGGAGCAATTTATTACAAATGGGCATATAGTACAGATGGGACTAACTTTTCGGAAATCGGAGATTACAACATTCCTTTTTCTGACAGTAATACGGATGGCGTGTTACAATCGACCATCCATGTTGGTGGATTGGCGCCGCTACAAAACCTTCCATTTCCGCAAAAAGCCACTTTTAGGTTAGTTTTTTGGGGTGCAAGCAGCTCGTCGGGCGGTTTTGCTATTGGAAGATATGCTTCCGCTGATGATACGCCAAGTCTGACTGTGGGCGGTCAAGTAAGCGCTATACCAACTGTGGCGCCAAATTTGCTTTCGTGGCAGTTCAGTAATGTTAGCGGCGTGGTTTCCGGAGGGGTAAATGCCGATGTTAATCATAACAAATTGGAAATCTCTACCCTGAACAGAGGCGCTGGCTTTACGGCACTAAGCTTATCGAGGGGATATTATTCGGTAGTAAGCAATTATGGTAGCGTTGGATCAGGTTCCAATTCAAAATCTGCCGCAATGGCAAACGATAACTATTACACATTTTCGGTAAAACCGAAGACTGATGTGCTGCTATCACTAAGTGCAATAAATGCTAAATTGAGAAAAAATAGTGCTGGTCCGGCCATGATCAGTTGGTACTATAGTTTAGATGGACTTAACTTCACCGAAATTCAAAAGAGTGCTAATGTAATGGTTGGAGATGCCGAAGGAGACATTCAGCCGACGGTGGATTTATCTACCATTCCAGCACTGCAAAATATCGATGAAACTAAGACGGTAACTTTCCGACTGTACGCTTGGGGTGCAACTACCAGTTCTGGAGGTTTTGGGATAGGTAGGTATCCCGCTGGAGATGCCACGCCTAGCTTAGCGTTAAGTGGAAATGTGATTGATAATAGTGTAGAACTGGCCAAATGGAATTACAACTTGGCAGGGAACGACTCGCCAATTAATGCCAATGCCTTGAACGCCAATGTACAACAGGCTACCTTGAGTAGAGGTCCAGGCGTGGTGTACGCAAATAATTCAACGCTGTCTTATGTAGGTACCTTTGCTGCAGGATCGAATTTTAGCACAGCACAAAGTTCTGGAGCCTATTTCCAAGCGGCGTTAACCCTAAATACTTCCAAAAATGTGAACTTAAGTACTATTAAGGCGAGGTTGAGAACTTCAAATGCAGGTTCTGTTAAAAATTATAAATGGTATTACAGCCTAGACAATGTAAATTACTATGAGGTTAACTCGGGAAATGCAAGCATTGGTTTCACTAATACCCAGGGCGAAGATCAGCCAGAAGTGAGCTTAAAACACCTTGCAAATTTGAAAAGTTTAAGTGCTAATGCCACCGTATATTTTAGATTGTACGCTTGGGGTGCCGATTTAACTGCTACCACCAGTGAACGAGGTTTTGGTTTTGGAAAAGGAGAAGATAATATCGCTGGAAGAGCAGTGCTGAGCATTACTGGAACAGTGACAGATGAAGTCCAGTCGCTTCCAGTGAAAGACTTAAAATTTGTCGCTCAGCTGGATAAAACGAGGGTGCGTTTACGTTGGACAACCGCTTCCGAAACGAATAATTCACATTTTGAGTTGACTAGAAGTTCGGACGCCACTGCTTTTCATCAGATAGGTCTGGTAAAAGGAAACGGAAATGCTGAAACCAAAAGTAGCTACAGTTTAATTGATGAACAGCCTTTGAACGGAGTAAGTTATTATCGCTTAAAGCAGGTTGATTTTAATGGAAATGCCACCAATTCTGATGTTATTGCAGTTACAGTTGGTTTAATCCAGTCCGAATTTGGACTAAGTACATCAAAGGAAGCAGAGGTACTAAATGTTTTTACCAAAGCTTTGCAGGGACCAGCAATTTTGGAAATTCATGATATCGGCGGAAGAAAAATATTCAAACAAAAACTTACGCTTCAACCCGGCAACAATCAGTTCACATTTCCATTGGTGCTCTCTAGAGGATTATATTTGGGAAGTTTATGGGTGGAGGGGCAAACAATATTAGTGCATAAGTTCATTAAATGAGAAAAATTGTTTTTTTAACAGCACTACTTTGTGCTAAAATGTTTGTCGTTAATGCGCAAACTTTATTTTTGAAAAGTGGTGAGCCCATCAGAAACGGAGCGCCAAATGGAATTGGAAACTTAGCGTTGCCATCATTAACAGGGGCTGTTATGGGTACGGCTAAAGTAAATGATGACGGTTATCCTGATTTGTTTATGCAGGCTGATATTAGGCAGCCCGGTACATTCTTGTATTATTTCAAGGAGTTTACTATTGCAGGTGAGCCTGTTTTTTCACAACGCATTCGGCTGAAATTGCCCTTTGAAGATACGGGTGAAAACAAAGCTTCAATAATTCAAACCGCTAACCAAGACATTTATGGATTTTGGCGTTTTGGCGGTAAGCTGCTTAAAATGGCAATTTTCGATAAAAAGAACAACGCCTTTGGCGCTACTATAGACATAACTATTAGCGGTTTGCCTGGTAGTATATCCACCTATGGTGTAATTAAAACCCTACAAAATAAGTACTTGTTTTTGTTCACTGTGCAAAAGGAACATAAAGCATTAGTTAAAATAGCTACCGATAGTGCTTACTATACACCAGAGGGATACTGGCCAAATGAGCTTAATGAAGTGGGAATTTATGGTGCTGTAACCAATAGTTTAGAAGAGTTAAGTAAGTTAGAAGCGAGGCAACTAACTTCGCTAGACCAAACTTATTTTGGCATTAGTGGTTACACCAGTTACGAAACCAATGGAGAACAATACATAATTTGCGGCACTCGTTTCGGCAATATCCATGCCTATAAAGTAGATGGTGAGAAGTTACTTCCGGTAAAGTATATTGTTGATCAACGTAAGGTGCTCCAACGCAGTCCCTCAGTCAATGGATATCCAGGATACTTTAAAGGAGCGGGAAATGTTGAAGGATTACTACTTTCCGGAGAGGGCAGTATAGCATTCTACCAAAATACCTTACAAAAAGACCAGAGAGGAAATCTCATCTTCGCCGATCCTAAGCCTGTAAAACAACAAGATCCACTGTTGTATGGTGGCTCGTTGGTAGTGCCCAGTTTAGCTGATTGGGATGGTGACGGAATAACAGATATGATTGTAGGTAACTCTGCAGGTAACCTGCTTTTCTTTAAAAATGCAGGAACTAACCAAAAGCCTGCTTACCAGGATCCATCATTTATTAAGGCGGGTAACGAGATGATTCATGTACAGCCAGGTTACCGAGAAGATATACAAGGCCCGCAAGAGGCTCGTTGGGGTTACGTTTGTCCTGTGGTTTACGATTGGAATGCTGATGGTTTACCCGATGTGCTTACTGGTGACAGCAGGGGCAAATTTATGGTGTATATTAATCAAGGCAGTAAAACTAAACCCGAATTAGCGGTAGAGAAACCATTGTTCATTAATGGTTTAAATGTGCATGGAGGCTGGCGTTCCACGCCTGGTGTAAGCAATTTGGGAGGTAAAGATGCGTACGTGATTTTGGATCGAGATAATCAGTTTCATCTATATTATAAAATTGACGCCTATAATATAACGGACGGCGGTAAGCTTAAATTAACAGACGGGTCCTTTATCAACGGGAATCGCAGAAAAGGGGGGCAAGTGGGTAGGGCCAAAATCCATTTGGTAGATTGGGACGGTGACGGAGTGAAAGACATGTTAGTGGGTACAGGTCGCGGAGCTTCAATTCCCAATCCAATTAACGGATTGCCGTACAACCGTAAAAAGAAAAATGAGGGCGCAGCTGTACTCTTCATGCGTAATGCGGGCACTGATGCAAATCCGATATTCGAATTTCCAAAAATGATGAAGTTTAAAGGAAAGGACATTTTACTTGGTGTTCACGAGTGTGCGCCAACTACAGGTTACATAGGTGGCGATGGAAAAAGCTTGAACCTAGTTGTGGGGACGGAATACGGTACGTTTATGTTTTATGATAGAAAAGACTTGTCTTGGTAACATTTGCCATTAATCGAATATGTTATCAAACTGGTTTTGTTACACAGTGAGATTGTAATTTACAAACTTTTGTTTTATTGTTGCAATACCAATAACAAACCAACTAAAGCTCAATAGCGGTAAATAAGTGATATGATAAGATGCTATAATAATTAGCTAATAATCACAATTTATCAAGTTGCTTTACCCGTTAACTTTACTTGAAGTAAATAACCAAATAAAAACCAAACTTAAAGATTCCAGATCTTTAATGTACAACAACCAATATTGATGATGAATAGGAACAGAACTTCTTTCGTTGCGCTAAAAATTTAAAATAGCAACCTTAAGCGCTATCTCAATTTAACTACTTAAACCATGACCAAAGTTAGGCTTTGCGGTATATTTTTTTGCCAATAGCTAAGCCTAGCACTATACACGTATGAACCTAAAACTAAAGCAATAATGCGAAATTTGTTACGATCTATTGTGCTTTTGTTGCTGTTATGCGGATTTGCTATAAACAAATTGCATGCGCAACAGGGCCTGACATTAATTAACGGCACCGTTACCGATGAAGAGGGAGAAACATTAGTAGGCGTGTATGTACGCATAAAAGAAGATAACAAGCGAGGTGTAGCTAGCGATAAAGATGGTAAGTTTTCCATCAGAGCAAAAGATACTGAAACACTTATTTTTACGCTAGTTGGCTATCAGCAACGACAAATCTTAGTAAAAAACTTAGGTAAAGCCCCGGTTAAACTTAAGCCCGATCCAACATCGCTTAACGAGGTAGTGATTATAGGATATGGTCAAGTTAACAAACAAGACCTTACTGGTTCAGTAGGGCAGGTGAAGGTTGAAGAAATTACCAAAGCTCCCGTTACTTCCTTTGAGGAGGCGTTAGCTGGCAGGGTAGCTGGTGTGCAAGTTACTTCTAATTCGGGCCAACCCGGCGATGATATCAACATTACCATAAGAGGCGGTAATTCTATTACCCAAAGTAATGCGCCCCTTTATGTGGTTGATGGTTTTCCAATCGAAGATTTCAACGCCAATTCCATTAATCCAGATGAAATTGAATCCATCAGTGTGTTGAAAGATGCCTCTGCAACAGCTATTTACGGTACTCGTGGCGCTAACGGGGTGATCATTTTGGAAACCAAAAAAGGAAAAATCGGAAAGCCGCAGGTTTCTTACAATGGTTTTGTAGGTCTGCATCAGGCTACTAAAAAAATGGATTTGATGAATCCTTATGAGTTCGTAAAATATCAATTAGAAAGGGATTTTACGGAAATGAGCATTACTTATCTCACCAAACCAAACCTTACTTTGGAAGATTACAAAAATGCCGATCCCATTGACTGGCAGGACAATTTATTTACCAACGGATGGGTACAAAACCACAGTCTTTCGCTGAGAGGCGGCACTGCCCAAACCAAATATGCGGTTTCAGGTAATTTTGTCGATCAAAACGGGGTGATCATCAACTCAGGTTTAAGTCGCCAGCAATTTAGGGTAGTTTTAGATCAGGCTATCAATAAAAATCTTAAATTTTCACTCAACGCAAGCTACGCCCGAGATAAAAATTATGGGCAAACAGTAGCAAGTCAGGCTAATAGCGCTAATGCTTACGCAACCTATTTGATGTACCGTGTTTGGGGCTATCGCCCATTAAATACGGGAGGGGTTGATTTATTTGAAGATCTTTTTGATGAAGATATTTCAAACGAATCAATCTTGGTGATTAATCCAATTGTATCTACTAAAAATGAAATCCGCCAGCAAACTAGAAATACGCTCAATTTTAATGGTGGCATTACCTATGATTTTTTGAAGGATTTTAGGTTAAATATTAGGGGTGGTTTCAACTCTCGCTTAACACGCAATGAAAATTTTAACAACTCAAAAACTTACCGAGGCGTATTAACTGCCAATAACTTAAATGGAGTAAACGGTTCAATTAACAACCAAACCTTAAACGATTGGGTAAATGAGAACACGCTAACCTACAAAAAGAAGATCAACAGAGATCACTCATTTGATATCCTAGTTGGTGCTACTGTTCAAGGCAACAATTTTGACGAAAATGGCTTCTTTTCAACAAATGTACCGAGAGAAGAACTAGGGCTTAGGGCTTTGCAGTACGGTATTCCGAAAACAGTAAGTTCATCCGCAAGGGCAAATACGCTGCTTTCATTTTTAGGCAGAGCAAATTACAACTACAAATCTAAGTATCTTTTTACGGTGTCTTTCCGGGCTGATGGTTCTTCAAAATTCAGTGAAAACAACCGTTGGGCTTACTTTCCTTCAGGTGCATTTGCCTGGAACTTGAACAAGGAGAAGTTCATGAAAAACTTGAAATTCATCAGCAATACTAAATTAAGATTAAGCTATGGCGTTACGGGAAATAACCGAATCAACGATTTTTCGAGGCTGCAAAGCTTGGATATTTTAGATTACTACGCCACCAACGGCGGTGCGCCCTTGTATGCAATTTTGCCAGATAATTTAGGTAATGCCGATATCACTTGGGAAAAAACCTCACAGTTTGATGCTGGCTTAGAGCTTGGTTTATTTAAAGATAGAATCAACTTAACCATTGATGCTTATCATAAAGTGACAGATGATTTGTTATTAAATGCCAACATTGGAACGCACAATGGTTACAACACCCTTTACAAGAACATTGGTAAAATACAAAATAGGGGATTGGAGTTTACATTGACTACCGTAAACGTTAGAAACAAAAAGTTTTCGTGGACCACCGATTTTAACATCTCCTTTAACAGAAATAAGGTGCTAGAATTAACCGATGGTCAGTCTAGTTTACTAAGTTCGGTGAGCTTTACCGGAACTTTTAACGGTACTAGTTTATACATCGCCAAGGTAGGTCAGCCAGTGGCATCATTCTATGGTGTAGTTTGGGCGGGCAACTATCAGTACGAAGATTTTATCAAGCGTGCCGATGGTACTTATCTTTTACGAGGAGATGTGCCCACCAATGGTAACGCCCGTAATGTCATTCAGCCTGGAGATATCAAATATGTAGACCAAAACGGTGATGGCGTGGTTAACGATCTGGACATGGTAGTGATGGGCAGGGCTTTGCCGATACATACCGGTGGTTTCAACAATAACTTTAGTTACAAAAACTTCAGTCTAAGTGTATTTATGCAGTGGAGTTACGGCAACGACATCATGAATGCAAATAGGATTGTACTAGAAGGAAATTATGCCAACAGACCCAATTTAAACCAATTTGCTTCATATACTAACAGATGGACACCCGAAAATCAAAACAATGTCTATCACCGCATCAATGGATCTGGGCCTGGCGGGGTGTATTCTACCAGAACTATGGAAGACGGTTCTTTTCTTCGTTTAAAGACGGTACAACTTGCCTATACGTTACCTAAAAAACTGATCAAAAACTTTTCTAGTTTACAAATTTACGCTTCGGCTCAAAACTTAATCACGTGGAGCAACTATACAGGACTTGATCCTGAAGTTTCTACCAAAAATTCCATTTTAACTCCTGGTTTTGATTACTCGGCCTATGCCCGAAATAGAATATTCACCATGGGATTGAAAATTGCATTTTAATAGGAGGACGATAAATGAAACACATAAAAATATACTTACTATTAGCTACAGTTGCGTTTTGCTTTGCCTGTAGCAAAGTACTTGATATAGATGCGGGGAAATATATCATCTTAGAGGAAGATTACTATAAAACCGAGGAACAGTTAAATGCGGCACTTCGTGGTGCGTATGCTACCTTAGCTGATGGCTCCCTATTCGGTAACAATTTATTAGGTCGTATGGGATTAGAGGCCGATGAAGGTTATGAGTCCTATTCATCTGATTTGAATACAGTTGGCGACTACAATGTATATGCTGCAGACGCTAAGATTTTAGGATATTACAGGGTGTGTTACCGAGGGATTAATAGGGCAAATTTATTGCTGGAAAGTGTAGATGACCCTTCGATTTCCATCACCGCAAAAGAGCGTAACCACATCAAAGGACAGGCGCTATTTTTAAGGGGTTATTTCCATTTTATGTTGGCTAATAAGTTTGGTGGGGTGCCGCTGATGCTCAAAGCAACTCGTTCCGATGCAGTTAAAACGGAAGACTTGCAAAAACCGAGAACTGCACTGAAAGACGTTTATGCCGCAGTACTGAAGGACTTAAAGTCTGCTGCTGATTTATTAAAGCCGATGTCGGAAGTAAATGCAGGAACACAAGCTTCTAAATCTGCTGCTTGGGCAATGTTGGCCAGGGTCTCCTTGTATATGGCGGGGCAGCCACTGAATGATGCAAGTAAGTATGCGGAAGCGGCAGAATGGGCTAAGAAAGTAAAGGATGAAAATTATCACTTTTTAAATCCTTCTTATGAGAAAGTATTCGTCAATTATGCAACAGATGTAATGGATCCGAAGGAAAGTATTTTTGAGGTTGATTTTTATGGAAACGGAACCGGGATTTATGCCAGCACAGGAGGTAATGTAGGCAGGAACAATGGTATTGCCTATCCTTTGGATAGCAGTAATGTAGGCTACAGCATTGGAGCAATAAGGGCCACTTCTTATCTGTACAACTTATATACTTCTGGCGATACCAGAAAAGATTGGGCCATAGCACCTTATTATTACACAGGTACGCCGAGAGTAAAAACTAATTGGACGGTGCAGCAAACTTTTTTTGCCAGATATTGTGGCAAGTTTAGGAGAGAAAGTGAAGTGCTTTTGCCAAAAAGTTCGGCATCCACGCCACAAAATTATCCGTTAATGCGCTACTCGGATGTGCTTTTAATGTATGCTGAGGCTTTAAATGAAATGCCTGGCGGCGATAAAGCGCTTGCCTTGGAACAAATCAATATCGTACGGCGCAGAGCAATTCCGGTGGGAAGCTCAGATAGGGAGTTGACGGTCACCGACTATACTGGTTTGAAAGATGCGATTATCGAAGAAAGAGCAAGGGAACTCTGCTTTGAGGGCTTGCGAAAAAATGATCTAATAAGATGGGGTATTTTCAACAGTGCCATGCAAAATATCAATAACCAAATCCCTATTGGCACAGCGTCATACATCACTTCTGCAAGAATATATTATGGGAATGCCCAGCCGCGGGATGTGATATGGCCAATTCCTACTTATGAAATGACGGTAAATAGGTTGTTAACGCAAAATGTTGGATGGTAAGATATGCTTAGAATGAAAAAAATAAAGTTTTTATTAGGCTCAATAGCATTGATTTCGTTGCTTGGCTGCGAAAAAGAATATGACGTAAAAGTGCCGTCGGTTACGGTAAGTGTAACTAAACAAAATTACAAGGTAGGTGACACCATCAATTTCAAATTCGATGGCGATGCAGATTTCATCACTTTTTATTCGGGCAACAAATTGAATGATTACCAATTTGCTGAAAAGGAGCGGATTTATGATGCCGAGATGCTGCTTTCGTTCAGATTTGCAAAATATTCGGGAGTGAACGCTAATGTGGCGCAGTTGAAATATTCTACAAATTACAATGGCGCAGGTACCATTGCAGCTGTAGAAAGCGCCACTTGGACTGATATCTCTTCTAATTTCACTTTTCCAACTAGCATTGGAACCTCAACTGCCGACGGTGTAAATTCAGGTAACTTCAACATCAATAGCCTTTTCGTAAATGATAGCACGCCTATAACTTTTTGTTGGTTTTTCAACACTCCCGCTGGTGTTCAGCGAACACAGGCTTACGTAGAAGGTTTCAAGATATTTGGAAATGTAATTTCTGATCAGAGTTTGTCTGGAGATATCTACACTTTTGGGGATATGGGCTTTAAAGTGGTGTACGACGCCACGCAATTCACCGATAGCGGTACAAGTTTACCCAATGTTAACGCCACTAGGATTTTATGGACTGGAGTATTCGTCAATATCTTAGCAAAACAGGGCTATGCAGTTTCAGTGCCTATTTTTAGAAGAAATTCCGTTAACCTCGGTATTGATAAGCCTATTGTTGTCAAATCTGTAGCCGATCCTGAATCTTCTTCATACAACTATGTTTACACGCAGCCAGGGACTTATAAAGCCACTTTTGTAATTGCCAATAGCAGTGTGTATGGTAGAAAAGAAACCGTAAAACAAATAGATATTACTGTTGAACCTTAATAGCCTTTAGATGAAAAAAATACTCATATTTCCAATATTGATGTTGCTTTGTTTGGCGCAAGGGTACGCTCAAATCTTTTCGCAAAACTTCAATAGCTCAAATAATTTGGCAGATTATGTCAATGCAACGACGCCTAGCAACGGACAATTTACCTTTTTCAGCGCTTTTGGCTCTTCGCCTTTTGTGGTAGATAACGGTAGATTAAAAATCAATAAAAATGGTACTGGATCGGCACAAGCGGTGAGGAATGTGAATTTTGCTACCACTCCGAAAGTAGCCATCGTTAAGTTTAAATTTGAAGTTACTAATGCAAATAATCCGTCCACGGCCATAACTAATCACGGATATTTTTTTATCGGTAACGGTTTCGATAACTCGGCAAATTTACCAGACAATGTTGCTGCTGGTGGTAATGCTCACAGTAAGTTTGGTTTTTCTATCGCTGGAAACACATTTGCAGTAAATATTATCTCAAACTTAAATGCCCAAAATAAGGCGGCCGAATCTTCTACGCAGTTCTTTGCAGGAGAGCAACAAATTACCTTTGCCGTAAATAATTCAGATAATCCTATCGTATATAGTGCTCCTGATGGTAGTTTTGCAAGTCTTGCTAACGACAAGTGGGACCTGTGGATAGGAAGCACCAAAATCTATAGTGATATGGCGGCTTTTGGTCCTGCCGTTCCGTTAAACCAATTCAGGGTAGGTTTTCATTCTAATATTACCACTACTAACATATTACAGCTCTATTTTGATGATTTTAATATTTACGATGAGTCATCTTTACCACTCTTCGTAACTTTCAACACTAACGGCGGTTCTGCTGTGCCTCAAATTTATGTTGCTCAAAATCAAACTATTGCGTCGCCAACGGCACCTACTCGCACTGGGTATACTTTTGGAGGCTGGTTTAAAGATGCCAATTTAACCACTCCGTGGAATTTCGCTACTGATGTAGTAACCGCCGCTACCACTTTGTACGCCAAATGGAATCCTATACTTTATACCGTAAGCTTTAATACCGATGGTGGTACAGCAGTAACTCCTGTTCAGGTAGCTTACAACAGTACTTTCGCTGCGCCAACGCCGCCTACTAAAACTGATTTGATTTTTGGCGGTTGGTATAAAGATGCGGCACTCACCACCGTTTGGAATTTCGCCACTGATGTCATTTTGGGAAGCACTACCTTGTACGCCAAATGGAATGATCCTCGTCAGAGCATTACGTTTCCAGCTATTGCCGATAAAGTGTACGGAGAAGCGCCATTTGCGCTTAGTGCCACAGCCAGTTCCGGACTGCCAGTAACCTATACCGCTTTAACCAGCAATATTACCATTAATGGCTCAACAGTAACCATCATAAATACTGGTTTGGCTACCATAAGAGCAACACAAGCGGGTAATGCCAGTTATACAGCAGCACCTCCCATAGAAATTAGTTTTACCATTAACAAAGCACCTCAAACAATCACATTTAATCAGCAAGGACCTTTTAGTCGTTATGCAGGAACGGTAACATTAAATGCTTCTAGCTCCTCAGGTTTACCTATCACTTTTACAGCTAATAATCCCACTATCGGTGTAATTACGGCAGATAATAAGTTGCAAGTTAAAGCACTTGGTACGTTGAAAATTACAGCTTCACAAGCAGGTAACGAATTCTATTTGCCAGCCACTAATGTGGATCGAGATATTCTTATCCATACTGCAGGCAGTGCTCAGCTCTTAGTGTCTGCGGCACTTTCTCCAAATGGCGATGGTGTAAATGACGTTTTTTTAATTGAAGGCATAAATGCTTATCCTGAAAATGAGTTACGGATAGTAAGCCGAAGTGGGAATTTAGTATATGAACAAAAAGGCTATGATAATGAAAAGGTAGTGTTTACTGGGAAAACCAATAACGGCGATCAGTTGCCCAACGGAACCTATTATTATGCCTTAGCCTATAAGCAAAATGGACAATGGTTGCAGAAGAAAGGCTATTTCGTGCTCAAATTCTAGCGTTCCATTCATCAAATAATATTTTGCTTTAATACAAATATCAGTATTCCTAAACTCAACGAGATGAAACTCAAATTTGTCCTAATAATATCATTCAGTTTAAGTTGTTTATATGCTGCAGCACAGCAAACAACCAACTATACGCAGTACAATAATATAGTGATGCCAATAAATACAGCGGGTAGTTTTTTAACTAATCAACCGCAGGTTAACGTGGTTGGTCGCTACCAGTGGGTTAATTTGGAAGGTGCGCCAACAAGTTATCGCTTAGCAGCAAGTTTACCTTTAGCCAAGTCCGATTTGCGTGTGGGCATCAACCTTAAACATGAAAGTGCTGCGGTGGAAAACGTCGGAGAGGCCTCTGTTTTTTTTGGTAAATCGATACGTTTAGCCGCAGAAGACTATTTGGCAGTTTCCTTAGGTGCTGGTGTGAGTTATTATAATGGCAACTTTTCTAGGCTTGCCGTTTCAGATCCTTCTTTTGCAAATGATTTAAAGGAAACCGATGGCATGCTTTCGGCTAGTTTAATGTATTACCGTCCGGAGAAATTTTATGCAGGTGTTTCTGTGCCTCGTTTAACGTTTGCCAAGTTGGGACTAAGTAGCAAAGCTCAAAACTACGATGTGAATAATCTATACCATTTTACAGCAGGCGCAATTTTTGCTTTGGGAAGTGATTTCGATTTGAAGCCGGCGACTTTACTTAGCTATGCTAAAAATCTCGATTTTCAAGCGAACTTATCAGCCATGATTTATCTGAAAAAAACCTTTGGCGTTGGCGCTGATTTAAGAACTCAAGGGGAGATGGCCGCATTAGCAAGTTTGTTTGTGAAAAACCTAAATATTGGCTTCGGATATCAGTTTGCAACCAGCAGTAGTGTGCAAAATCCAGTCTTCAGTACCAGCACTTATGAATTTAGTCTAACCTACCGTTTCGGCAAAGGATTTGGGGGCTTGTTGTAACTATTGTTCCGGACTTATTTGGCGGACTTAAGCCATGTTTCTTAAAAACTTAATGCTTTACGGTTTCTCCTAAGCAAGAAACGGTTAATCCATCGTTCTTCGCAGTTTGTATCTGCTCGTCGTTTATTCATTCCGAATTCATTTCGGAATCTTAAAGCAATCGTAAGTTTAAGCTATCTAGCGATTAACATCAAACCTTTTTGGATAGGGATTTTGGATAATGAAGTTGCATCAGTTTAAGGCTTCGGTTAAACCGACCGTTGGTAAAATACCGTAGATCATTATATAACAAGCTCCCAAACCATCACTTTTTTATCGTCACCAGTAGAAATAAGTTTACTTCCATCGTGGCTCCAACATAATTTGTTAACCGAATGGCTATGGCCTATCCCCATCTTATCAATGCTAGCAATTTTATACAGCTTAAAATTATTGGCATCCCATAACTTAATGCTTTTATCCTGACTGGCAGTAGCAAAAAATGGAAGTGTAGGATGAAAAGCAATATCGTAAATCCCAAATAAGTGAGCCGGAATGTTATTGGTCATGGTGTAATCTTCTGGATTCCAAATTTTCAGTTGCGCATCTCTACTTCCTGATATCAAGTAATCTCCATTTGGATGGTAAGCCAAAGAGGTAACACCCATGCTGTGCTCTTTCAAAATTTGCTTCAGGCTATAATCTTCTGAGTAATAAATGTGTATGCTCCCATCTTTACAACCAAAGGCAATCTCCTTTTCTGTTGGAGAAATAGCTATGCACCGCACAGTATCCGTCGAGATTTCAAGTCGATATAACTCCTTAAAATCTGATAACGACCAAATTGCAACGCTTCCATCTTCACTGCTAGTTAACAATTCATTTTTATAACTAATGGTTTGCATCCCGAAGATGGGTTTGGGGTGAGCGTTTATTCGGTAAGTTATTTCCTGCGCCAAAAAATCGTAAACAGAAAAAGCGCCACTTCTTTCGGCAACAAACAGCCTATCTTCAAAATTGTGAAGGTAATAAACAGAGCTTTGAACAGGCATTTTAACCATCACAAATGCCATTTGGTTTAACGACCACTCCACTACGCCCTTATCATTTCCGGCGGTAAAAAAAATACCGTCTTTAGCCGATTTAGTTAACGCATAGATTGGATTTTGATGCCCACTGAAGGTGTGAAGGTGTTTTAGCATAAGGCAAAAATACGGTTAATCTGGTCAAATAATACCTTATTAGAGATGATTTAGAAATTCGAAAACTTTTTTTGTTTAAATTTGTATGATAAATATTCAACAAAATTAAGGTTTGTATGTCAGTGCTGGCCCAATATTCCATCAAAGATCTCGAAGTGCTTACGGGCATCAGGGCAGCTACATTAAGGATGTGGGAAAAACGCTATCAAGTCATTAAGCCTCTTCGTACACAAACCAATATCAGATATTACGATAATGTACATCTAAAGGCACTGCTCAATATCAATGTGCTTAACCGGAATGGAATTAAGATTTCTCACATTGCCAAAATGAGCAATGCTGAAATTGTCGAAAAAGTGAAAGATTTTAGCTTTGTGAAAAGTGGTGATGAGGATATTTTCGATGGACTAATGTTGAGCATGATCGATTTAGACGAAGCTTTGTTTCATCAAGTATTTTATAAAGCTGTTGCTCGTTTAGGCTTCGAGGCTACAATTCACAATATTATTTTCCCATTTTTTAGTAGGATAGGAGTGATGTGGCAAATTGATGCTATCAATCCTGCCCAAGAGCACTTTATGAGTAATATGGTGCGTCAGAAACTAATTTCGGCTATAGATAATCTGCCCGTAGTCGTGAGTCCAACAGCAAAAAAGGTAACCATGTTTTTGCCTGAAAATGAGCTGCATGAACTAGGTATGCTTTTTTTAAACTACCTATTGAAGAACAAGGGCTACTCGGTTATTTATTTAGGACAAGCAGTTCCAATAGCTGATTTGCCTAAAATTTTGCAGGTAAGTAATCCTGATATCCTCATTTGTAACATTTCTAACGCCATGTCTGAAGCGGACGCAGCGGTGTTCATCTCTAGAATGAAAATTGTATCCAGTTTAGCAAAATTTTATTTCGCTAGTGCATCTTTAATGGAATATAATTTGAATTTACCGCCTAATTTTTTTATATTTAATAACCTTAAAACGTTAGCTTCAGAATTTTAATCAACATTTTTTATATCACTAATAAAATGTCAATTGAAATAATTTTGTAACATTTTGTTTTGTTTAATCTTTTTTTTAAAAACTTAAACAAAATTTAGCTTATGTTTGTTAGGTTATAAAATTATGAGTGCTATATCTCCAAATACAATAGTAATAGGTGCTGGTTTTGCAGGTTTAAGTGCTGCAATTACTTTAGCTGAGCTAGGGCATAAGGTAACTGTAATTGAAAAAAATAATACCGTAGGCGGTAGAGCTAGGGTTTTCCAAAAAGATGGTTTTACCTTTGATATGGGGCCAAGTTGGTACTGGATGCCCGATGTAATGGAGGGCTTCTTCAATCAGTTTGGCAAGTCTACCGCAGATTACTTTAATCTTACGCGTCTCGATCCGTCCTATCAAGTAATTTACGGTAAACAAGATATATTCGAAGTTCCAGCAAATTACGAAGCGTTACGCAACGCTTTCGAAGCGATAGAAAAAGGCAGCGCCGAAAAGCTAGATCAATTTTTAAAGGAGGCGCAGTATAAGTACGAAGTTGGAATCAATGAATTTGTTCATAAACCTGGTTTAAGTTTGATGGAGTTTATGGATTTGAAAGTGCTTAAGGCGGCTACCAAGTTAGATTTGCTCCAGTCATTTGCCAAACACGTACGTCGTTTCTTTAAATCTCCGAAGTTACTTCAGTTAATGGAGTTCCCTGTATTGTTTTTAGGCGCCATTCCCAAAAATATACCTGCTTTGTATAGCATGATGAATTATGCTGATATCAAACTGGGAACATGGTACCCAATGGGTGGTTTTGGAAAGCTGGCAGAGGCAATGCATCAGTTAGCGGAAGAAAAAGGAGTGGAGTTTGTGCTCGGCTTTGAGGTGACGCAAATGCAGATAGCAAATGGAAAGGTAAACCAAGTGGGTAATGATGTAGCTGTTTTTAACGCTGATTATGTGGTGGGAGCAGGCGATTATCATCACATAGATCAAAAAATTCTACCTAAAAATTATAGAAATTATACTGAAAAATATTGGGATAAACGTGTAATGGCGCCCTCGTGCCTATTGTATTATGTAGGCGTAAATAAGAAACTACCAAAACTGCAGCACCATAATTTGTTTTTCGAGAATAACTTTGAGCAACATGCCAAAGCTATTTACGAATCGCCAGAATGGCCAGAAAATCCGTTATACTACGTGTGCTGTCCATCAAAAACTGATGATACCGTTGCTCCGGATGGGATGGAAAATCTGTTTTTGCTTATCCCAGTTGCGCCAGGGTTGCAGGATACTGAAGAAATTAGGGAGAAATACTTCAATCATTTAATAAAAAGATTAGAAGATTTTTGCGGAGAAAAATTTGCCGATAATATCGTTTCTAAAACTACCTATGCTTACTCAAATTTTGTAGATGATTATAACGCATTTAAAGGAAACGCCTACGGTTTGGCCAATACATTGGGTCAAACAGCCGTTTTAAAGCCATCTATAAGAAATAAAAAGATAAAAAACTTGTATTACACAGGCCAGCTCACAGTACCGGGCCCTGGCGTTCCACCAGCCATCATTTCAGGCCAGGTAGTAGCCAATTACATTGCACATCACCATCAAAAATAAATTTATGAAAGCACTTTTCGATCAAGTTTCAGCAAAATGCAGCCAAATCACTACGAAGAAGTACAGTACGTCTTTTTCGTTGGGAATCAAGTTTTTATCGCCAAGCATTCGCCCTGCAATTTTTGCAATTTATGGCTTTGTTAGGCTTGCCGACGAAGTGGTAGATTCTTTCCACGGCTACAATCAGAAAGGACTTTTGGAGCAATTGCGCAAAGAAACTACAGCAGCTTTGGAAGATAAGATCAGCTTAAATCCAATCATCAACAGTTTTCAACAAGCGGTACACCAATATAGTATAGATGTAGAGTTAATCGATGCATTTTTAGACAGTATGGAGATGGATTTGGATAAGCAGGTGTACACCAAACAGCTTTATGATAAATATATATTTGGTTCGGCAGAAGTTGTTGGTTTGATGTGCTTAAAAGTTTTTTGTAATGGCGATGTGAACGAGTACAACAAACTTCGTCCAGCTGCAATGAAATTGGGTTCTGCTTTCCAAAAGGTGAACTTTTTAAGGGATATCAAAGCAGATCACGTGGAGTTAGGAAGGATGTACTTCCCTAATATGAACTTTAATCATTTCACTGAACAAGATAAATTGAATATTGAAGACGAGATTGAAGCGGAATTTGATGATGCGCTTGAAGGAATACTGAAATTGCCTAAAACTGCTAAAAAGGGCGTATATTTGGCCTATATTTATTATCGGTCACTTTTTAGAAAAATTAAGGAGATACCTGCACAGCACATTATGGAGAGAAGGGTGAGGGTGCCCGATTTCCAGAAAGCATTGCTAATGCTAAATACCTTTTTTGTGCCGCAGGGTTCCGGAACTTTGTCAACAGATGTTAGCTAAAAATTTAGTACTGCTATTGTTATTGTTTACATTGAGCGCAAGCTCACCTTCAACATCAACAAAGCAACAAATTAGAGAAATGTACGCCAAGTCTTATAGCTGTAAACAAACTACGCAGCAATTACTGAAGTTGTTAGCTGTTCAGGAGCAAAACGCATTTACACTTGGCTATACTGGCGCCGCAAAAATGATGATGGCGAAGCATGCTTTCAATCCATTTACCAAAATCAGCAACTTTAATACTGGGAAGAAAATGCTAAATGCAGCCATAGGGAAAGATAGAGGGAATACGGAGCTGATTTTTTTGAGGTATGCTAATCAGGTTTCAGCACCATCATTTTTGGGATATGATGATCATATAGAGGCCGATAAACAACAGCTTTTCAAAAGTTTGGCGAATAAACAAATAGATGATCAACTTGCTAAAACTGTAATCTCTTTTCTGCAACAGCAGCAGTTAACTACTAGTGAAAAACAACAATTAACTAATCTCGCTCAATGACTGAAAAAGTAATATTAGTTGACAGCAACGACATAGCCATTGGACTAATGGAAAAAATGCAGGCGCATGAGCAGGCACAACTCCACAGGGCTTTTTCGGTGTTTTTGTTGAATGATAATAATGAGGTGTTGTTGCAGCAGCGGGCATTAAGCAAATATCATTGTGCTGGCATGTGGACCAACACCTGTTGCAGCCATCCTCGGGAAGGCGAAACATTACAAAAAGCAGTAGACAGGCGACTGTTGGAAGAAATGGGAATCAGTTGTAAAACAGATTGGTCTTATAGCTTCATCTACAAAGCTGATGTAGGTAACGGATTGGTAGAGCATGAGTTGGATCACGTTTTTTTAGGTCGATTTAATGAGCAACCACAACCTAATACAGAAGAAGTAGCGGATTGGAAATACATGTCGGTTGATGAGCTGAAAGCAGATATGGCCGATGATCCAGAAAAATATACACCTTGGTTTAAAATCATTTTTAATGAGGTAACCAACAAAGGAATTTTAGAACTAGTTTAATGAAAACTTACGAGTTATACAGAGAAACAGTGTTGCCAATATCCTTACTAGAAGCGTGGGACTTTTTTAGTAATCCATTTAATTTGGCTAAAATTACACCTAATGATATGGGTTTTAAAGTGGTAAGTAAAAATTTGCCAAAGCAAATCCATAATGGCTTAATGATTCAGTACATCGTAAAGCCTCTTGCGGGTATTCCTTTAAAATGGGTAAGCCAAATTAGTGCGGTGAATGCGCCGTATATGTTTGTCGACGAACAACTAAAGGGACCTTATGCCTATTGGCACCACGAACATACCTTCGAAGAGTTTGAGGGAAAGGTTTTGATGAAAGACAAGGTGATTTACGCTGTTCCACTTGGAATTTTGGGAAGGATAGCCAATACACTTATTGTGCGTAACAAATTAGAACATATATTTAACTATAGGACAACAAAAATACTCGAATTGTTTAAGGAGAAATAGTAATGGTGTGGACAGCAATTGCGATAATAATACTCACTTTCGTAGCTATGGAATCTGTAGCTTGGTTAGCCCATAAATACTTGATGCATGGATTTTTATGGTATTTACATAAAGATCACCATAAGAAAGATGACGGGCAGGTATTGGAAAAAAACGATTTTTTCTTTTTGCTATTTGCCACTCCGGCTATCATCTTGTTTTTAATTGGAACAGTTTATGGCAACATCGTGATGATGTCTATAGCTGGCGGCATTACCCTTTATGGATTCTGTTACTTTTTAGTGCATGATATTTTTATCCACCAGCGTTTTAAATGGTTCCG
This sequence comes from Pedobacter sp., assembly GCF_965249885.1. Taxonomy (GTDB): domain Bacteria; phylum Bacteroidota; class Bacteroidia; order Sphingobacteriales; family Sphingobacteriaceae; genus Pedobacter. The sequence goes on from NZ_OZ252254.1 coordinate 3,783,616, forward strand.
TAATACAAATAACCTGTATCTAAAAGCGATAAGACGTGCTCATAAAATGCATCATAAACATCTAGGCAAACATGACGGCGAATGTTTCGGCATGTTGTGGGTGCCATTTAAATACTTCAGGGAAGCTTATCGTTACCAAAAAATGCAACAACAGAAGCAATGAAGCAGTACACGTATCTTTTAATAGATTTTTTTACGGTTGTTGTTCCGTTTATCGCTTCTTTCCATCCAAAGCTTATGTTTTGGAAAAATTTTAAAGCATTTTTTCCGGCCAATATTGTAATTTCATTAGCCTATATTTTATGGGATGTATGGTTTACAGATAGGGGAGTGTGGGGTTTCAATCCAGATTACTTAATTGGCGTGTACCTTTTTAATTTGCCAATAGAGGAAGTGCTTTTCTTTATTTGCATTCCTTACTCTTGTCTGTTTTCTTACCACTGTTTTGGCGTTTGGAAAGAGAAAAATCTACGTAATTATAAAACTGATCTGATTTCGGTAGTACTTATTCTGTTAAGTGTTTCGCTAGCTGGTTTTTTCTACGATAGGATGTATCCAATGGTAAGTTTTAGCTTGTTTGCTGTTTTAGTAGCTTATTTAGCTTTTGTGCTTAAGCCTAAATGGTTGGGCCAGTTTTATTTCACTTACCTCATCATGATCATTCCATTTTTAATTGTGAATGGAATATTGACTGGCACCGGGTTGGATGCACCAATTGTGTGGTATAACAGCGAACAGATTATCGGCCTCAGAATTAAAACCATTCCTGTAGAGGATGTATTTTACGGTATGGGATTGATAGGCTTTAACCTATTGCTGTACGAAGGATTGCTGGCGAAAAAAAGCGCTTATTCGCTGAAATTGGTGTAATCTAAAGTGAGTTCGGGATAATAGAATTATGCTATTTGCTAGCGATAGCGCTTCAAATCTTCGTTCAGCTAATTTTCGGTCTCTTAGTTTTCGAGTTTCACCAATAAGCAAAGCATTTTCTTTGAAAGAAACCTGCGAAGCAAGCATGAAAACAATTGAAAACAAAATGATGCTGAATAAATAAGCAACCGAGAGTTTATCAGCAAGGCTGATGAGCTCCGTAAACTCCGGTTTTGTTACTTTTTCGATTTTAGCTGACTTAACTTATTGTTTGAGATTGCTTCGCTACGCTCGCAATGACGCCGTGTTTTATGCGGACGCCATAAGTATTGCTGCAATGATGACTGAGCATATCTCAGCGGTCGTTTAGCAAATTGAAGCTAAGCTACTACTTGTGCCGTTTTTCTAGGTTTTCGGCAATATCCTTTAAGCTCAATTCTTTTTCTCTTAATAAAAACATCAAATGGAAAAGCAAATCTGATGCTTCATTTATTAAATCCTCTCTAGTTTCTGCTAAAGCTGCAATCACAGTTTCTACACCTTCTTCTCCAACTTTTTGCGCAATTTTATTGAGGCCTTTTGTACGCATTTTATTAATGTAAGAGCCTTCTACAGGATTTGCATATCTGTCGTTGATGATATTCTCCAACTCAAAAATAAAGTTCTGGTTGTACGCAGTTTTAAAACAGCTTCTTGATCCAGTGTGACAAGTGGGGCCTACTGGATCGGCTTTAATTAAAATAGTGTCGTTATCACAATCGATATCGATAGAATGCACAAAAAGGAAGTTTCCGCTCTCTTCGCCTTTGGTCCACAAACGATTTTTAGACCTCGAAAAGAAGGTTACTTTGCCTTCTTGTTGTGTTTTTTCAAAAGCTTCGGCATTCATGTAGCCCAACATCAACACTTCTAAAGTTTGGTTATCTTGAACTACTACTGGTACTAAACCATCTGTTTTGGTAAAATCTATTTGTTTGGTATTGATGTTGCTCATTTGTTTGTTTTTATAGTTGCGGTCATTTTTGAACTTTACGCAGCAATAACTTTATCTTTTTATCGCTTTAGGATTGCTTAGTATTTTGCAATGACGATCTCGTTATAATCTTACTGGAATACCATTCCTGCTCAATTCATTTTTTAAATCTGGAATCAGTATTTCTCCGTAGTGAAAAACTGAAGCAGCCAAAGCGGCGTCAACATTAGCTTTTTGGAAAACTTCAGTGAAATGGTCCACACTTCCTGCGCCACCTGACGCAATGATTGGGATATTGATGCTATCGTTAATTTGCTTTAACAAACCACAGTCGAAACCAGCTTTGGTACCATCATGATCCATTGAGGTTAACAATATCTCTCCTGCACCCATTTCTTCTGCCTGCTTAATCCATTTTTCGGTTTCCAGCTCCGTAATTAATCTGCCACCATTTAGATGTACCCAGTTTTTACCGTCTACAAGCTTGGTGTCAACTGCTACCACAACAAATTGAACGCCAAACGCCTTAGCCAATTGTTCAATTAACTGAGGGTTGCGTACCGCTGCCGAGTTGATACTGATTTTGTCGGCACCGGCATTGAGTAAAGCCTCGGCATCTGCAATTTCAGTAATTCCACCGCCAATAGTGAAAGGGATATTCAATTGTCTGGCCACTGCTTTCACCATTTCAATCATCGTTTTACGGCGTTCATGTGTAGCGGTAATATCTAGGAAAACTAATTCATCAGCACCTTGTTGGGCATATTGCGCCGCTAGTTCCACTGGATCTCCAGCATCACGTAAATCAACAAAATTTACACCTTTAACCGTTCTGCCGTCTTTTACATCCAGGCAGGGGATAATTCTTTTACTCAGCATATTCTCTGGTTCCGTCATTGCTTCGTGCCTCGCAATGACGATGATGTCTATTTTTTTAATTTGTTTACAGCTCCAGTAACCGTTAAGATTATTCCTAATAGAAATGTAGGAACACATAATATAAAGGAATATTCTCCAGTTACCGTCATAAGTTTGGTAAAATCTCCACGATAGCTAAACATGTGTATGCCCCAAAAGAACATAGCTATGCTTATCAAAATTATTGTCAGCCCTATAATAAAGATTATTTTGAATTTCAATTGCTTATATACTACTCAACTGTTTCAAATTCCAATTCTTCACTTCTTCAATGGAAATACGGTTTTCGTAAATTGCTTTGCCTACCACCACGCTTCTAATTGGCAGTTGTGCTAATTCTTCAATATCAGCCATAGAACTTACGCCACCGGATGCAATCAGTTTAATCATAGGGGAGTGGTCCATCAGTTTTTGATAAAGCTCAATCGCCGTTCCACCCAATTTCCCATCCTTATTAATATCTGTACATAAAAAGCGGAAGAACCCTAGGGCCAAGCACTTATCCACGTAATCCATTAATTTAATTGGTGAACTTTCCATCCAGCCTGAATACTTGATTACTTCGTCCAGTACATCAATTGCAATTACAATTCTGTTAGCATAATCATCTTTTTTAGCAAAAGCTTCGCTCAGCTGAGGTAAAAAATCGGGATTGCTGATGGCTTGCGTTCCTACAATTACACGATGGATGCCCGCATCAAGAAGGTTGGTTACTTGCTCAATCGTACGGATTCCACCGCCATATTGTACCTTCATTTCCGTTTTTTTAATAATGTCGAAAAGCGTCTTTTGATTGCTGAAATCACCTTTGGCACCATTTAAATCTATGATATGGATAAAGTCCGTACCGTTAGATTGGTACTGGTCAATCATGTCTTCGATAGAAACATTATATTCCGTTTTTTGGTTGTAATCGCCTTCGCGTAGGCGTACCACCTTGCCGTCTAAAATATCTATCGCTGGAATAATATACATCGTAATTAAGGTTTAAAGTTTAAAGTCAAAAGTTTAAAATAAAATATTGTTTTGCACTGTGTTGTTATCAAATCATCAATTAATACATCATCACATTAACGAAAAGTTTTTCAACAGCTGCTCTCCAGCCTGTCCTGATTTTTCTGGATGAAACTGAACGCCATAAAAATTATCTTTCTGTATTGCAGCCGAAAATTTGTTTCCATAATTTACCGATGCGATATCAAAAATAGGGTTATATTCAATAAAATAAGAATGTACAAAATAAAACTGCGTATCAGCTTTAACATGCTTAAACAGAGGATTGTTTGTAAAATTAACATTGTTCCAACCCATGTGTGGAATTTTGATACCCAGCTCTTTATCAAATAGTTTAGTTTGAAGTGGCGCAATGTTGAGTAAGTCTGCATCTCCCTCTTCGGAGTGGGCGGTAAGTAATTGCATGCCTACACAAATGCCCAGTACAGGTTTTTCAAGTTGTTTAATGGCCTCAACCAAGCCCGTTTGCTTCAATTTTTCCATTGCAGCACCTGCATGGCCAACGCCAGGAATAATAATGTGACTGTACATTTGCAGATCTTCCTCGGTGTTTACCATGCCATAAGGGATCTGTTGGCGTTCCAAAGCCGCAGTTAAAGAGAAAATATTGCCAGCACCATAATTTACAATGCCTATTGCCTTTTCTGTGGGTTTATTACTCATTTCATTTATTTTATTTGAAACCAATGTTAGTATTCCATCGGATCTGTAGTCCCGCTATCCGCTTTACTTCGTGCTCGCTACTATCGGGTTTAGTTACTTTGTTTTGCGCTTCGTAGTCAAGTTTTTAGTTCGTTATCGTTAGGTTAGGAGGTTGTATTGTTGGTTTAATGCTTTCTGTTAACGTAAGCTCCTCTCTGCCTTCGGCATCTCTCCTCAAAGAGGAGAGAGAAGCGCTTAGCACAGGGTATTCTTAATTCTTCCTTTCGCTCCGTAGGTTTTAGTTACTTTGTTTTGCGCTTCGTAGTTAAATTCGTAGTCGTTAGGTTAGGAGGTTGTATTGTTGGTTTAATGCTTTCTGTTAACGTAAGCTCCTCTCTGCATTCGGCATCTCTCCTCAAAGAGGAGAGAGAAGCGCTTAGGTAAGGATGTTCTTAATTCTTCCTTTCGCTCCAACCTACCGCCATTATCTCTAATCCCTAACCATTAATCATTAACCATTATCCATTAATCATTATCCATTAACTCCTGTCCACTAATCCCTATCCATTATCCATTAATCATTAACTCTGACCCCTGATTCCTGTCCACTAAAACCTAAAACCTAATCCTAACCCCTAACCCCTAACTACAACACTCCCTTTGTGCTCGGCAGTACCATTTTTTCTGCGTCGCGTTTAACGGCCATTTTAATCGCTTTCGCAAATGCTTTAAAAATAGCTTCAATTTTATGGTGCTCGTTTTCTCCTTCAGCTTTAATGTTTAAGTTGCATTTTGCGGCATCACTAAACGACTTAAAAAAGTGGAAAAACATTTCAGTAGGCACATCGCCCACACGTTCGCGTTTAAAATCTGCATCCCAAACAATCCAATTTCTGCCACCAAAATCTATTGCTACCTGCGCTAAGCAATCATCCATTGGTAAGCAAAAGCCGTAACGCTCAATGCCCAGTTTATTGCCAATAGCTTTTGCAAAAGCTTCGCCTAAAGCAATGCCAGTATCTTCAACGGTGTGGTGTTCATCAATATGTAAATCGCCATTGGCAACAATCTCCAAGTCCATGCCGCCATGTCTTGCAATTTGATCTAACATGTGATCAAAGAAGTTCAAGCCGGTTTTAATCAGAGCTTTACCCGTTCCATCTAAATCTAACTGAATGCTAATTTGCGTTTCATTAGTGTTTCGCTGATGTTTAACAGTTCTAGCGCCGCCACGTAAGAAAGTATAGATGTCTTCCCAGTTTTTGGTTTCTAAAGCAATGATTTCGCTTAACGTTTCATATTTGTCCAAGTTTTCTAACGAACCTAGGCTGTCGTTGTTGCGAATATAAATTCCTTTGGCGCCTAAATTCTTTGCTAAAACGATGTCGTTTAGTCTATCTCCAATCACAAATGAATTTGCTAAATCATACTCGCTGCCAAAATATTTGGTAAGTAGGGCAGTCCCGGGTTTTCTAGTCGGGGCATTATCTTTAGCAAAAGTTTTGTCAATTACAATCTCATCAAATACTACACCTTCTGCAGCATAAGTATCTACAATAAAGTTCTGTATCGGCCAAAAATTCTCTTCTGGATGTGATTCGGTTCCTAATCCATCTTGGTTAGTTACCATTACCAATTTGTAGTCTAACTCATTGGCAATTTTAGACAGATAGTATAATGCTCTTGGGTAAAACTTAAGTTTAGCAAAGCTATCTACCTGTTCGTCTTCAGGTTCAATATTTAGTGTGCCATCTCGGTCAATAAATAGCACTTTTATCTTTTGATCTTCCACTGTCACTTTTAAATTTTGGTCGTTCATGGGTTTAGGCGTTCGTAGTTGTTAATTGTTCTATCGCAGTTAAAAGGTGGTTGTTTTCATCAATTGTTCCAACGGTAATTCGTAAACAATCGTCGCAAAGTACTACCTTAGATCTATCCCTTACAATGATGCCTTGATCAACCAATTGATTGTAGAGGTCGTGAGCATTGTCAATCTGGGCTAAAATAAAGTTCGCATCAGACGGGTAAACCTTTCTTACGGCTTCCATTCTGCCCAAAGCATTGCCTAACCTGTCTCGTTCGCTAACTGTAACCTTAATCCACTCGTTTACTTGTTCTATGTTTTGTAAGGCGGCCAATGCCAAATCTTGCGTTGCTTGGTTGATGTTATATGGGGGTTTTACCTTATTGAGGATATCAATTACATGTGTGGAAGAGAAAGCCATTCCCAATCTTAATGCAGCAAGTCCCCATGCTTTTGAGAATGTTTGTAGCACTACTAAGTTTGCATATTCTGTTAATTCTTGAATAAACGTCTTCTGCCGAGCGAAATTGATGTAAGCTTCATCAATCACTACCAGACCTTTAAAGTTGGCTAAAATCGTCTCTATATCGTTTCTGTTTAAAGAATTGCCTGTGGGATTGTTAGGTGAACAAATGAAAATCATTTTAGTATTACCGTCAATCGTTTCTGCGATTTTTTCCAAATCCAGTTGAAAGTCAGCGGTGAGGTTCACTTTACGCACTTCTACATCGTTGATGTTAGCAGACACTTCATACATTCCGTAAGTTGGAGGTAGTATGATCACATTGTCCTTGCCCGGGTTACAAAATGCCCTGAAAAGCAGGTCTATCGCTTCATCGCTGCCATTGCCTAAAAACATATTTTCGATAGGCACACCTTTAATTTGACTAATTGCGTCCTTCAAATCCAATTGTAGTGGATCTGGATAGCGGTTGTAGTCGGCAGGTAATGGCGAGCCAAAACTGTTTTCGTTGGCATCTAAATAAACACTTGCCTGGCCTTTAAATTCGTCCCTAGCGGTAGAGTAGGGCTTTAAATTTTTTATATTTTCTCGTTGTAATTCTCTTACATCCATTTGTTTGTGTTGTTTGTGGGTACTAGTTGTTAGTTTTTTGCTAATCCCTGTAATCTAATAGTTACTGCATTTTTATGCGCTTGCAATCCTTCCGCTTCTGCAAGTGTTTCCACGGTGCTTCCAATGTTTCTTAATCCTTCTTCGTTCAAATATTGAAACGTAATCTTCTTAATAAACGTATCAATTGACACTCCGGAATAAGCTTTAGCAAAGCCACTTGTAGGTAAGGTATGGTTGGTGCCCGAGGCATAATCACCAGCGCTTTCGGGTGTGAGGTTCCCTAAAAACACGGAGCCCGCATTGCTAATCAATGGGATTAAAGATTGGTATTTTTCGGTCGCTAAAATCAAATGTTCGGGAGCGTATTCATTACTAAATGCCATTCCCTGTTCTAGGTTCTCTACCATCATAATGTAGGAGTTTGTCATGGCTGCTGCGGCAATCTCTTTCCTTGGCAATGCAGTTAATTGCCTTTCAACTTCGCTTAACACTTTTGCTGCAGCTTTATTTGAAGTAATCACTAAAATAGACTGACTATCAATACCATGTTCTGCTTGTGCAAGTAAGTCGGCGGCAACATATGACGGAATGGCAGTCTCATCAGCAAGTACTAAAACCTCCGAAGGGCCCGCCGGCATATCTATTGCTGCAACGTGTTGTAGCTGTTTTTTTGCTTCTGTTACGTAGCGGTTGCCCGGTCCAAATATTTTGTATACTTGTGGGATGCTCTCGGTGCCATATGCCATAGCGGCTATCGCTTGTGCACCACCAACAAGGTACACTTTTTCAATTTCTAATAATGAAGCCACGTAGGCAATGTAGCAGTTAACTTTACCATCTTTTTGTGGCGGGGAGCAAACCACGATATCTTTACAGCCAGCAATTTTAGCTGGAATGCCAAGCATTAAGAATGTACTTGGCAGTACTGCAGTGCCGCCCGGGATATATAAACCCACACGTTCAATAGCTCTGGTTTCCCTCCAGCAAACCACACCGGGCATCGTTTCCACCTTTTCCTCATTTTTAAGTTGGGCTGAGTGAAATCGATGGATGTTTTGATAGGCTGTATCGATCGCAGCTTTTGCCTCAGCTGGAATTTGTTTCGCGATTTCTATAAGTTCATCTCCGCCTATGTATAATGACGAAAGTTCAATACCATCAAACTGTTTTGCGTAACTCAGTAGGGCGTTGTCGCCATTGCTTTTAACATTGCTGATGATCTCTTCGGTGCGAGATTTAACTAAATTATCGTCTGCTATGCTGCGAGAACATAGCTCTTTTATATTTTGTTTAGTTAAATCTTTTAAATTATAGATTTTCAATGTTTTAATAATTTTAATTAACTAATAGTTAATAGCTTTAATTTGTATTTTAGTGATTTTTGTTGATATTTTAAGCAATTAGCAGCGTAGTTTTCAGTCTCACCAATCATGGAAAACGTACATAAAAACGGATGATACGCGTTGATAAATTATCTCCAATATTTGATGTCAAACCATTCAGTTAGGCAATGATTTTTTCTATTGGCATTACTACTATTCCTTGCGCACCCGCTGCCTTTAAGCTGTTAATCTTAACCCAGAAATCTTGCTCGTCAATTACAGAGTGAACGGCTACCCAACCTTCCTCAAAAAGTGGAACAACGGTAGGACTTTTCACTCCAGGCAGTAAGTCTACCACAGCTTGTAAGTTTTCCTTCGCTACATTTAACACAACGTATTTTGTGCTTCTGGCTTTTAACACTGATTGGATGCGCTGAACCAATTCCATCACTTCGGTATTCAGTTCTAAACCCGGCGTTGAGATTAGCGCAGCTTCCGAATGCATGACACTGGTAAAAGGCTTAAGTCCGTTATTTTTCAATGTGCCGCCCGTAGAAACGATGTCAAAAATGGCATCACTTAAACCTAAGCCTGGGCCAATTTCAACTGAACCGGAGATGTTTCTTATTTGAGCATTAACTTGGTTTGCTTTAAGGAATTTTTGTAGAATTACTGGGTAAGAAGTGGCAATTACTTTACCGTCTAATTTAGCAACGGTATCTATGTCGCTATCATTTTTTACCGCTATTTTGAGCGAGCACTTGCCAAATCCTAATTTTTGTAGGTATGAAACATTTGCCCCCGTTTCAACGATAACATTTTCCCCAACTATACCTAAATCGGCGATGCCATCTTGTACGTATTCAGGAATATCGTCATCCCTTAAAAAGAGAATTTCCAAAGGAAAGTTAGTAACGGTTGAGATGAGAGAGCTTTTGTAGTTTTCGAAAGATAAACCACAATTTTTAAGGATTTCGACTGATTTTTCGTTTAATCTACCCGATTTTTGGATAGCTATTTTAAGTGTTTTCACTTTGTTGAATTAAGAATAAGAAATATAGAATCTATTTAAAAACCATTCTGAAGTACAGAACATAACATTACATATCGCCGCAATGGCGATGATGGAAATGCAAGTGATGGTTTAAAAATTTGATCATTATACTGATATCTTTTCCTTAATTTTGTAGGAATATAAAGCAAATATATACTAGTTTAGTATACAATCCAAAAATAAATGGCATTTAATTTGTCTAAAACGCTTGTCTAATTAAAGTTTAATGTTGAAACTCATTTCGGGAAATTTTAAAAAAGTATTACTGATAACGCTATTTGGTGTTACGTTGAGTGCTTGTAGTTGGTTTAAAGACAAGCCTGAAATTGCACAAGTACTTACTAAACACTTTGACAATAAGTTGTATGATAAGTTTGATACGGCCGTATTTATCCCCATTTTTAAAGCTAAACTAAAGGAACAAAGTCAATCGTTCTTAAATCCTAAAGTAATTGAAGCCTACTACAAAAAGAATGAATACCTTCCTAAATTGGTCACTCAATTTTATGTAAATGGGCAATTAGATACACTTAAAAATTATCTTTTGCAAAGTAAAGCTGATGGCTTTAATCCCGAGATATTCAATTTAAGTGTGTTTGAAAAACAGTTGCAAACATTAAATAGGAACAAGTTCGGTAAGATTGAAGAGGTTTACGAGCTAATTGCAGATTTAGAGCTTAACGCCGCTAATTCATTGAATAAATACACTAATTTTATGGGTTATGGCAGTATAAATCCTCGTAATTTTTTCAATCGGTTTTATGCGAAAATAAAGCGCCCAGATAGTTTGTTGATGGATTCGGTGCTCAATACAAATAACCTCACTGCTGTTTTAAACGACGTTCAGCTTAAAAGTAAAGCATACTTATCGTTAAAAACGGCATTGGCACACTATCGTGATAGTTTAGGGAATGATGTAGATCCAGCGATTAAAACAATAAAAATTAATTTAGAACGCATGCGTTGGCGTTTGCCACAACAAACCGATGAGTTAGTTGTGGTTAATATTCCTGATTTTACCTTAACATGGTTTAGAAACGAGGATACGCTGGCGCACATGAACGTATGTGTTGGCGGTAAACGTGAGGCAACCTACGCCGAAAAAATGAAGGCTTTTTTGAAATCGGGCAAACTGGATGATAAGCCTAAAAACCACGAAACCCCACAGCTTTTTAGCATTTTCAACGCCATACAGGTCAATCCAATCTGGAATATCCCAGTAAGCATAGCCAAAAGCGAAATTTATTGGATGGCAAGAAAAGATCCTTATTATCTTTCCAATAACAACATCAAAGTTTATTATAAAGGCAAGTTGGTCAATGATCCCGATACGATCAATTGGAACAAATATCCAAGAGAAAAATTACCTTTTCAGTTTAAGCAAGGCTCTGGTGAAGGTAATGCGCTGGGAAAATTTAAGTTCGTGTTTGATAACAGTTCCAGTATTTACTTACACGATACAAACAATAAATACGGTTTTAAGTTGGCCAATAGGGCTATCAGTCACGGTTGTGTGAGGATAGAGGATCCTCTAAAGTTCGCGGAATTAATGGTGAAAGACAAATATCAGTATGATAAGCTTCGTATGGATGTGGATTTGCCGCCAATTGATACGACTAAAAATGAGGTTTTCAAGAAGAAATTAGCAATGAAAACTGATACCCTTAAAGTTTTTCAGTTAAAACCTACTTGGTACTCGCCAAGGAAAAATATTGGCGTTTACATTGCATATTACACCGCTTGGGCAGATGGTAATGGAACAGTGCAGTTTAGACCTGACGTTTACGATTACGACCCGATTTTGTGGGATGCAATAAAGAAATACATGTAAAGCCGTCATCAAGCATCATTTAAAAAAAATGCAGTTTCCTTATTTGGAAATTGCATTTTTCATGTAAAGCGCTTGATAAATTTATTCTACAGGGCCCTGAAACTCGCCCATTCTGTCTGCTGCAGTTTCATCAGAGGCCACGGCGTTCATTGCAACTTGAAATTTGTTCTTCAATCCCGAAATCACCATGTGTTCACCTCGAGCAAGTGCTTCGTATCCATCCTTAGCTACATCTGCCGGATCGGCCATGTCATCCTTATCCTGTACTGCTTTTGAACTCGTCATGTCAGCTTTGTTGAAAAAGTCGGTAGCTGTAACCCCTGGTAACAGTGCGGTTACGGTAATGCCTTTGTCTTTTACTTCACTTCTAATTGCTTCGGTAAATGATTGTACAAAGGCTTTGGTGCCATGATATACTGCCTGCCAAGGACCAGGTATTTTACCTGCTATAGAAGATAGGTTCAGTATCTTGCCATGCCCACGATCAACCATATCTTTTAACCAATGGTAGGTGAGTACCACAACGCTATTTACATTTAACTGGATAATATCGAGTTGCCTCTGCAAATCTGTTTCAGTAAATAATCCATAAACGCCCTGACCAGCATCGTTTACCAATACATCAACTTCAACTCCGTTGCTTTTTACCTCTTCGTAAAGCTCAAAAGCGCTTTCAGGTTTAAATAAATCTTTCGCTATTGTAATAACATTTACTTGATACTCATTCCTTAAGGTTGCTGCCGTTTGATCCAGTTTTTCCTGATCCCGAGCTACTAAAATTAATTGGTAGCCATCTGCCGCAAATAGCTTTGCTAACTCCAAACCGATTCCACTTGTTCCCCCGGTAATTAATGCTGTTTGTTCCATAACATTCTATTTTTGTTGTAAGGTTATAACAGCGTGATATCGGTTTTGCTTTTTTGGTAAATACCCATTTTTGTCGGGTAAATACCTGTATTTACAATCGGAAACCTCAGTTGTCAATTATCGTCACCGCATAGGAGTAAGCAGATATTTGAAATGATTGAATATCTCACTTTATTGAGGTTAGAGCATTGGCTTTACTTTGCTACTAGCCATGATTTGGAGGTAGAATTTGCTTAAACGCATCATCCACAACAAAATACGTTTGATGGGCTAGTTTATTTAGAAATAACATCAACTAGCCACAGTACAAATTATATTTAAATAGGTTGCTGTATGAGCTGCGCATGAAATGTGGTTCCAGCTCCAGCCGTTGACTCAATGGTCAATTTTCCTCCTAGGCTTTCGCACAAGTGCTTAACCAGCGGCAAGCCGAATCCGTAACCTTTTTCGTCTCCTGTTCCAATGGTGCTTTCTGCGCTTCCAGAAAGTATTTGTTCAATTCGGTAGGGTGCTATGCCTATTCCGGTATCGGTAACGCTGATATCTAATAGTGTTTGGTCAGTTGTCGATATCAGATCTAAAACCACGCTAACCTTACCTTTTTCTGGAGTAAATTTAATGGCATTGGAAACGAGATTTCCAATCACCTGAAGCACTTTGTGTTTTGAGAAAATGACATTTTTCTGCTGTTCATTAATCACCACACTTAATAAAATTTTCTTATGTGTAGCTTGCGGCTGGTAAAGTTGCAGTAACTTGTTTTTTAAAGCTATTAAGTTTAGCTCATTTTCGCCAATGGGCTTTTCGAGGTCGCTTTGACTAAGGATTTCATCAGCCAAATCCAACAGTGATTTGCTGCCACTATGGATCATTTTAATAAACTCCATCACCTCAGCAACGTTAGCAGAATTGCCTTGCTGGCTAATCATTTCTGATAGCCCAATAATTCCGGCAAGGGGTCCTCTAATATCATGTGCTACTTTCTTGCTATTTTGATTGGCATCATTTAAACGATGCTGCATATTTTCCAGCCGATGGTAAAACTTAATGCGATTTACAATTTCGTCGCCAATAATTTTTAACAGTTCTACCTTTTCAGGGCTTAAGGTTTTAAGGCTGGTGTCCATTACGCAAAGTGCACCAATATTAACACCGTTATCCTGTAGTGGAAGGCCAAAATAGTAACGCAACGCTAGCGGATCATCAACGTAAAAGTTTTTGTTGAACCTTTCGTCTGTAGAAAGATCAGGCACTTCGAAACCCTGATCACCCATAATGGTATATTGACAAACTGATTCTTCTCTACTCATTTGTTGTAGATCAAGTCCGTGTGAACCTACGGTCCATTGTGTATATGCATCTATGAGATTAACTAAAGATATTTCTGTACCTGCAACCTTTGCCGCCAGCCGGTTAAGGTCTTTCAGGCTGTCGTTAAGACTAGTATAATCTACATCGAGGGAAGAAAGGTGGAATAGTCGCTCGGACTCGTTTTGTGGAATGGGAAAATTTTCTTTCATAACGGAATAAGCAATATATATTTACTGATTTTTAGTATGCAATATGACTGGAAAGATATAATAATTTTGTTTTTTTTAAAACTAACTAACGGAACCTGCCTTTAATATAAGTACGATAATTCCAAAATTCTCTTACATGTATCAAATCGGTTGATATTTATCTTCAAAATACGTAAAATATCAATAATTTGGATTTTTGTAATCATTTATTCCGCCACATTAGCGAGTACTATTCTTTTTAGTTTTGCTTAAAATTTAATCATTCTTTAAATTGTTTAAAACAGTTAATGTATTTGTAGTAAGTTGCTTAAATGATGGCTAAACTTTTTCTACTGGTTAGGTGTTAAATAGCTAGTCCAATTAACATAGCTATGCAGAGCAAAAAAGAACAGATCAGCGAGCTAACAAATCTCAATGAAGAACTGGAGAATTACTTCAATAATACGATCATTCCCCAGCTCTTCATCGATGCAGATTTAGTGCTGAGGAAATTTACTCCTCCAGCGATGAAACAATTTAGCCTAAGGTCTGATGATATAGGTAAACCGATTGAACAAGTTAAAGAGAACTTCCGATTCCCAACGATAGTGGAAAATATTAAGGAGGTGATTTCAAGCGGAGAGATACTGGAAAAAGAAATCCAAACTATCGATAGACGGTGGTACCAAATGAATATCTTACCGTATATCGTCAGAAGGGAAAAAAGAACCAACGGGGTCATTATCACTTTTGTTGATATTACGCCTAGGGTTCGGGATTTAAGAGAGCTTGAACGTTTGATATCAGAAAATGAACTGCTGATAGACACCCTAGCGCACGATATCAAGACGCCTCTTACGGCTATGGAATTAACGATACAGATGCTCAAAAAAATTCCTGGTTTAGAGCGTTTTGGAAAATTCCCAGAGTTGATGGGATACCTAGATAATAGCGTGAAAAAAATGAGGAATATGGTGCAGGAGTTGATGCAGTCCAGATGGGCGGAGCATCCTCACAGTGCCGTTTCAGAATTGATAGATTTTCAAAATATTTTGGAAGATGTAAAGTTAACTCTGGCGCAACAGATTTCTGAAGCGGGTGCCTCCATCAAGTATCAATTGGATGTATCCGAAGTCTTTTTCGCAAGGCGTAACTTGCGGAGCATACTATATAACCTAATTAATAATTCTTTAAAGTACCGTTCTCCGCATCGGCCATTAGTTGTTACCATTAAAACTTACGTTAAAGAGAATTTTACCGTAATCAGCGTTAAAGATAATGGCATTGGAATTAGTCAAGAAAATCAACAACGCATCTTCAATAAATTCCAACGAGTTAAAAGTTCTATAGAAGGCAACGGCATAGGACTTTATTTAGTACGGGAGCTACTTCATGGCTCTGGTGGAGATATCTCTCTAAGTAGTGAAAAAGGAGAGGGTGCTGAATTTAAGGTTTTCCTTAAGCATGCGCCATAGGCTAAACTTATGCGTAACAACGTTTATCCCATTAAACGATCAACAACGGCCAATAGGTTGTCGAGATTAAATGGTTTGGAGATAAAATGTTCCGCCGGGCATGGTTGAGCCTTTATTGCCGCTTCGGTCATGTGCGCTGACATAATGATAACGGGTATTTCTTTAAAACGCTGATCTTTTTTAATCATTTGACAGATGTCGAGCCCGTTTCCGTCGGGCAAGCTGATGTCGAGCAAAAAGATCTTGGTACTTAGAGGGGCAGCTTCAAATTCTTTAGCGCTGCCATAACCGTTTACAGAAAATCCTTCACTTGCAAAAAAGTACGTGCAAATTTCCCTGATATCCCTGTCGTCTTCCAAAATTGTGATTTCTTTTCGTGCCATAATATGGATGACGGTAATCAAAATGCCGTCCAAAATTTATTAAACCATATAAATCAGGTATTTGAATTGAATTTTAAGGTATTTTATTGCAATTCAGTAATGTCTGGTTACAATGAGGTTTCGAAAAGTTTCAAGTGAAGTAACTTTGCCACGTTTTATATTATTAGAGTTGTAAGATTTTTAAGGCAAAAAAGAAATCCGCAAAATTTCAAATTTCGCGGATTTTTAATGGATTTCGTGGGCGATACGAGGGAAAACTTGAACCGATTTATTGACGATTTAAAGGTTTTGATTGATTTAAGGGGGAATCAAAGTAACGATACGTTATAGAAATTGAACCCTCCGATATTTCAATATCCCTCCTCCAAAGTTCTATTTTACTTAAAAAGCCTACTTTATGATTTGTCCAGAGTCGAAAAATTAACGGACGATCCTTTAGAATAATTTAAGACTTGATATAAATTAAAAATTTCAAATTATATCAACCCTCAATATTCTTAACAATTATGATAAATAATGTGATAATCATATTTAAGCCAATTTGTCATATTATATCCATTTTAAAGGTAACAAATATGACACAAAGCAATATTCTGCCAAAATCTCTTAAAAACAACAAAACCACTTTTTATACGCTAAACAGATGGTTTTCAGCTAAAAGCAAAGTTTATTAGATAATAAGTTTCGATTGGCACAGTATCTGAAACAGATAACTTGGGATTTACAAAAAAGCCTGTTCAGACGTCGGAAATCTGACCAGGCAAAGATTTGTAAAACCAATGAGATGAGGAACCACCTGCATTGTTTACGTAAATAACGGCGCAAAGATATAAAAGTTTTTAATTTAACAAATTTCTTTTGACCATGCTTCAGAGCAAAAACATATAGCACTTAACTCCTCAGCTTATTGGTTGATTAAAGTCTGCTTATCCCGTGGCAGATTAAAATTAACAACATAATAAACTATGGAGATAAATGCTATAGAAATTGACTTTTTAGCCGTTGGAGCAAACTCAAAAAGCGGCGATGCAATTGCGATGCGGTTTGGAAACTGCAGCAATAACAGATGGAATGAACAGACAATCGTTGTAATCGATGGGGGTGATAAACCTGCAGGAGAAGCAATGGTGAATCATGTTCAACAAATTTACAAATCAGACAAGGTTGATCGCGTGATCCTAACCCATCCAGATGGAGACCACGCATCAGGACTGAGAACGGTAGTTGAGGAGCTTAAAGTTGGAAAAATCTGGATGCACAGACCGTGGAATCACTGGAAAGAGTTACAACGTTTTTGTCACGATGGCAGAATAACTACCAATAGCTTTGTCGAACGTCTCAGAAGAGCGTACGATTACGCCGATCAGATTGAAAATATTGCCCTTGAAAAGGGTATAAAAATTTTCCCGCCTCACCAAGGATCGTATTATCATAATGGCGACCAAAACAGCTTGATTAAGGTGTTAGGCCCTGGTAAAGATTTTTACTTAAGTCTAATACAGGAATCTGATAAAACCCCTAGAATGTTGGAAGGCACTTCTACTAAAACCTTTTCTAGTACTAAGGTAACCAAACATGAAACGATGGACTATAGCACAGAGAACTTGGCAGCTGTATCAGAATCTACTTCTGCCGAGAACAATATGAGTTTGGTTTTGTATATCACTATTGCTGGAAAAAAGATACTGTTAACTGGTGACAGCGGTTGCGACGCATTATATAAAGCTATCTATTACGCTAAACAGCAAGGAATTGATTTAAAACAGTTAGATTTATTGCAAATTCCACATCACGGGAGTAGGCATAATCTCTCTCAAGGCATCCTTTCCGAAATTTATGCCCCTTTAGGAATTATTTCCTGTGCAGCAAATGGGGAACCGGATCATCCTTCTCCTATTGTTATAAATTCCCTAATTAGAAGAAGCATCGTTCCTTATCGTACCAAAGGCGTCAGTTTGCGCTACTCCCACAATGCACCTCCAAGACCGGGATGGGATAATATAGTAACGCCAGCACCATTTCAATATATTGTTCAAGTTTAAGACGACATTTTATGAATTCATATTTTATACGTGCACGTTTATTACCGACAGGGCTTACCTGTATTCCATTATACATCTTGGTCCATTCCATAATTCTTAAGAATTATGGAAATACTCTTACACCTATATTAAGCATTTTGCCATTGCTTACTTCGTTTGGGTTATCTGCGGCATTAACGTTTGTACTTACGCAGCTCAATCGTGTTCTTTCAAAAGAAATCTTTCAAAGGTGGTATTTTAAAGAAGAAGAATATATGCCAACCACAAATTTGTTGCTTTGGAGCAACAACAAGTTTGAGCATTCGATCAAGGAAAAATTGCGAATGAAGATAAGAGATCATTATGGTATAGAGCTACATAATGAAATAGATGAGGTGAATGAAGAAATTTCGTCAAGGAAAAGAATTGTATTTGCAGTATCTCAAATTAGGAATAACCTCAGAGATAACGCATTGCTATTTAACCACAATGTTGAATATGGCTTCTTTAGAAATTTTTTGGGAGGTTGCGTGATGGCAATCTTGTTCTCAATTCTAATTGTAGCGTATTCATACTTTTTTCCGGATGTAGTTTTGCGCAATATTGGCATTACCCTTGTAATAATTTATAGCATACCTATATTATTGAGTCGTGTAATACTCAAAGTATATGGAAATAATTATGCTAAAATTCTATTCGAACAATTTCTTAGTTTGCCTAAACCATAGCATAACAAGTTATAAACCGGATAGTATTCAACTATCCGGCTTATAACTTGTTTAATAAGCTTTGCCAATATCTTTTTTTGCAACAAAAAGTTTATACATCAACAACATGTTATAGAAATATTTGTAAAAAATATCATGCGAGAAAGCAGAAAATAATTACGTTTAAAAAGCTTCCTTTAATCGCCAAGTCATCTCCATTGCTTCCTGCCAGCCAGAGTTTGAAAATTGATCTAAGACGACTAAAAGATTTTTAAAATTTTGATCTTTATATAATATTTCCTTGTGGTCAGCGATAATATTTTCCGTAAGTTCAACAATTTCCCTGAGCGTAGAACTATCATATGTGAATCCGTTTTTTGCAGCACAGATTACAATAGTATTTGACAAATACAAAATATGTTCAGGATCTAAGTCCAGCAAAAAGTTAAGCATTTGCATGAAATAGTATCCAGTATGAGCGATCATAAACCCGGACTCTATGTGAGTAGATTGTTCCACTATAAAATCAAGTATTGGTTTTATTTTTAGATAAAATTCCTTCATATTAGCGTCTTCGACCACATTTCCTTTGTTGCCCTTTCGTCCCTTCTCAATTGTGAAATAAAGATGTTGAATTACATGATCGATAATCTCAAATTCATCAACAATGCCTTTTGCGGCAAGCCCATTGGTAGTAATGCGGTCGAACCTGTAATTTAATATTTCTAAGATAATTTTGATGAGTACATCGTATTTGTGGGGTTCACTGACATAGTCGTTCTCCAACGAATGAGGATCGATAACGTTCATGATTTCAAAAATCATACTTCTTGAAAATTCTTTGATATCCAGATTAGCGGTTATGAGCTCCAGTGCTCTGGAACTTTCATGATGAAGAACGAGTTTCAGAATGACAACTATTAGCACCTGCCAAACCTCTCTGGCAATCTCATCATCGGCATCTCGCATTTTTAGCATGATAGTATTAGCCAATTCTTCGACTTTATCCCTGTCCTGTTCCATTATCCTATCATAACAAACCGCGATCAGAATCTTATGTAAACACATGGCATCTGTCTCTGAAATACTTCTCTCACAGATTTTGTCCCAATATATTGCCTTATCCTGCTCCCAAAAATAGTCAAGCCCATGAAGTGCCTTGAACCGGACGATTTGAACATTATCCTCCATTAGTTTTATGAGTAAGCTTTGTAGGCTCTTATCATTGAAAGTATATACAAGGTTTAATATTGTTTGCACAGAAGCCGTTTTCGCTGATGGACTGAATCCACCCCAGCTACGTTTTAAATCACCCGTTTCATATTCTCCTGCATCATAATCCTTATCGCTGGTATATTTAACTGCTATCGCTTTAACTAATTTCTGCTCATAGATGTTTAACTTTTTTCCTAGACTCGATATCACTTTAGCAAAACGACCGATTTCATATTCGGCATGTCGCTTTTTACGTTCCGTCCAACTTGCGGCATCGATGAACATTAATTCAACAAATCTTATTACAGATTTGAAATCCTTTTTTGTTAATTTATTGTCTTTGTTCTCAAACTTATCGTTGAAAGCTTCAATTTCCTCTATTCGGGAATAATTTAGCATATCTAAATCATCAGCTTTATTGAAGCCTGCACGTTTGATCAATTCATCTCTCGACGAATACCGTACGTCTGCAGCTAGTAGTCCTCCCTCATGAACTAAGGGAGTATTTTCAAGGGCTATTTCTCTCTCAACGACATCCTTTGAAGCTTGAAGGATAATTTGGCCGATTGGAATACAATTCAGTAACTTGTTAATACGTCTCTCAGCTAATCCATCCCTGCCAAATTCATCAATGGCAGATTTTAAGCCAAGGATAGTCTCCTCTACTTTTTTACGTTTACCCGTAGTAAAATATGGCCATACTACTTTAATCAGTTCTCCTGCCTCATATACCGTTTCATCAAAAATGTAGAATTCGGGGTTTACTAGCAGATCAAAAGCTATATCTTTTGTAATTTTTGGTTGCGTCACCATAAGCTTTATAAGCTTCCTCCATACCATCGCTGCCTTTATTTCAGGAATCATCATACTCAGCTGAGCCAAACCAGTTTCATAATTGGCACTGGCTAGATTTAATTCCAATACTTCAAATATCCTAACTATGTGGGAAGATGGACCGTCATCCTGGTCAGTATCGTAAAAGGAATAATCAGAATAGATGCTGGCATCAATTTCTCCAATTTTCAATGAAGTTGATTCCCTCTTTGTTGTCCTCCTAAAGCTATTGACCTTGTTTACGATCTCAACCCCCATTTTCATCGCCTGATAAAAATCTATTTTCAATAAATCTTTATAAGATTTTTCCAGCACATAATATACCATTCCATAGTCCTGTTTTCTATTGCTCCGAAGTGCCAATATAACACCATTACCCATATTAGTTTCCTTATCACTAGTCTCGGAATGGAAATATAAAGTCTGATATATCCTGGAGGCTAATTTTTTATCATGCTTATAAATTTCGGTGATGTGATTACCGAGGTGGTAAAAATAATCTATTGGAAAGTCGTCTTCATTCAGTATGGGTAAAATCTGAAGAAACAACTGTTTACCTTTTCTTAAGTTCAAAGGGAAAGTTTTTGTGATATTCCCAATTCCTCTTATACCTCCGTTTCGATCCAAAAGAGCCTTATACCTCATATCCATCCTGTTGTTCAACACGAATTCCAAACAGTTGCAGCTTGCATCTGATAATTTCCTGAGATAAGATTTATTTACATTGTCTGTATACAGGTTGATTCCCTTCTCAATTAAAAATCCAATTTCCCACAAAGGCAGCCAGTGTAAATCCATCGAGATTTTCAATATGAGATCAATGTCTTTTTTCCGTAAATGTCCTTTCGTTATAAATCTAATCCCTTCTAAAACTTTGCGTAGCATCTGCGCTTTTTGTTCTATATCCTTTCCCGAGAAAATTGGGTTTAGGTCTTCTGGAGTGGAATAAAAACTAATCAGTACATAATTCAGGGTCGTTTGGTGTAGCAACCTGAATAGAGGTTCATCTTTTGCCGCTGTGATGTGGTAGTGTTGCCAGAAGATAGAATTATTAGATTTGTATAACTTGGTGTAAAAATAAATGAAGCTTTGTCTGAAAATAAATGGCATTTTTTCATTCGACTGGATGTAGGCGATTTGATCCTTTACATCCTGTTTCAGCAGATATTTTGAGATCGCAAAGTCCAGTAGGATATTATGGGAGAAAGAGATTTTTTGCCTAGTTACTGAAACAGCTTCTATTACCCCCAAACTCGTCAACTCTTCGTAGGTTTTAGAATTTGTCTCTGTAAGCATAGATAACCTGTCACAAACCAAGCTTGCGCTATGTGCCAATTGTGATGTTAATTTGAACAGGAATAACTCTTTATCGACTGTATCTTCAATATTATTAAGCCAAAAAATTTCCAATAACTGCTCTTCAGTCTCAATACTATTAAATTTAAGGCCTTTAATATTCGCATCATCAAGCAATTTTTCGAATAGCTTTAGGAAATACGGTGTTCTCAAAAGTTTTTTTAATGGTGGATTAAACTTCTTATACAAAATTCTAAAACGTTCTGCTGTCTCAAAAACAGCATCAATTTCCAATTCCGTAAGTTCTGGTATTTGGAAATTCCGACAGGAAACCGAATTGCGAATGTCCTTATTAGGAAAAAGTTCAAGCAGTTTTCTGGATTTTGTAGCATCATAGGTACGTACACTGACTAAAAGATTCCAACTGCTGCTTAGCGTATCTAAAGATTTTTTGATGTACTTGAGAATATTTGCCTTCAGTCTTTCATCCTTTGCCGTATCAAAAGCATCAAATATGAGGATTGACTTATTAGTCTCATGACTTAATTGCAGCAGCATTTCGAGCCATTTGTCTCCCATTTTCAATTCGTCACCAATTTCTTCATTCGTACCTTCCGTAAGATCATTTATTCTAATAATATAACATGGAATCTCCCGTGCAGTACAATACCTTTGAAGCTCTTCTATGATATAACTTTTACCAAAACCTGGGCCTCCGATTAAAAGACCGCTTTCTGTTTGCACAAAACCAAACAGATCTTCAACTAAACCCGTTCTTTTAACATAAATACCTTCAGAATAGATTTTTATTGCTTGTTTTGGAATGACAGCAGGCAAGTTTGACAGACCCGTCGACTGCTCCTTTAGCAAAACAGGGCTTACAGACTTTTGCAATAAACTGTTAATTGCTTCTAATTTCTCGGGTGCAGGACAGTTGTATAGGATCTTATTTAATAGTTTAGGGATATCATAGCCTTCATAAGTTACTCCGTCTATTACTTTTGCGGCAAGTAACTGATCATCTACTTTTTTACTGATGAAAAGAACAATAAATTGACCGTCTCCAGAACTTCGGGTCTTAAATGATTTAACGGTACTGTTGAATTTTGTTTGATGTGATTTGGTTGTAGTGACCTGAACGAATATACCTTCCGATTCAAAAATGAGGTCAAAACTTTTCTGGTTCACTTTTACCTCATTTGCATTTTTAAGTTTCCAACCGAATACCAGATTGAGAAGAACTGAAAATAAGTTCTCAGCATGAACAGCTCTGTCAGTAAGACCCACCGAATTTGAATGTTCTACCAAGTCAACATATTGAAACAGGTATTTCTGGATATTATCATAAAATACATTGGAACTCATAATCTGTAATTATTTAATGTATCTGAATTTGGCTGGGGCTTGTTTAAGTTGGTTGGAATAATAAATTCTTATAGATATTTGAAATCTTCAGGATAAAAATAGTTTGGATGCCTTCCAATCTTTTTGAATTCTGTGACATTATGTTCTGAAAAAATCTCTTTTATAGGCCAATACCGTCCAATGCCACCACCGCCTGAGCTTATGGCATTTTTAAAATATAAGGCCAAACTCCTTAATCCCTCATGTTCTTTGCTCAGACGATGCAACATGGTTTTTAACGCTGTTGCGATCGGGATCGCAATATCTCTATCCGCAACTTTAAAATGACTTTTTCTCTGATCAGACCAGTATGAGGTCATTATGCATTCGCCTGATTCCAAATCCTCATGGTTGACATGGGGTGTTAATGACTTCTGCGCAATCCAACAGCAAGCGTCAGCTATACAAAACAAATCGGGCATTTCGATAGGCTTGGTAACATGTTTTAAATCATTGGTATAAATTGACAGACCAATACTCTCAATAAGCTCTTCGTTTTTCCAATTGCTGGAATGAGCAAGCAAGCCAACGAAAATTGGACTATTGGTTTCTTCATATATATTTCGGTAGCTCCTAAGTGGCTCCATGTTCTTAATGGAAGCAACTGTTTGGAAAAATTTGGAAAGATGGGCAGATTTTAAAGTTATTTTACATTCAAATACAGCTAAAACACCACCAGCAAGGTATAGTTTTTTATCCATCAACGCTTTCGGATACTCAGGCTTCAGTACAATAATATCAACCTGCGGACTAGCCTTACCCTTACTGTCTATGATTCTGCCTTTAGTAACAATCTGAAAAATGGGTGGCAACCAGTTCTTTAAAAGGCTAGCCCAGTTTTCCTCACCCTGATCACCGGCCGTACCAGGGTCTTCTTTTGCTCTTTTTTGTATCCTATGATATTCATTTTCGATTTCCCTTGAAGCGCCAAAAAGAAAATCAGTTAAGTCTTGATTGCTCATTATTTAATTTGTATAAAATTATGATTAATATTTTCATTATCTCAACTTGTTCACAAACATAAACTATCAACCCATACCAAATCTGTTCTCTAATATTTCCCTGTTCGGTGCCATTGCCATCCGTAACAATTTTTTAACCTGCTTATCGGGAATCTTGAGCTTTGACCATTGATTGAAAACCTGCTCTATTTCTCCGCTCAACTGATTGATAATATTTGAACTTAGATTTGGTTTGCACCCTTTAAGGCACTGGCTGTCGGATTGCCCGTTCGTAGGTTGATATGGAGCCGTTTAACGGTCTGTTCGATAACTATTACAGCAAAGTAACGTTCGTTTTAAATTAACCAATTAAATCAAAAAGATATGAATGTTGTAGGTTATTTGAGACTGAGTACAAGGGATCAGTCCAAATCTTTGGAATACCAGGAAAATATTATAAGGAACTATTGTGAAAACAATGGTCTTAATATTTTAGAAATTTTTAGCGATAATGGACAGGATAGTTACACTTTCGATAGACCAGATTATCTCGCCCTTGAAGAATTCATCAGGACGCACAAGGGGGAATGTCAGTACTTGGTTGTACTGGATCATGACAGGTTCAGCAGGAATCTACCAGAAGCGCTGATCAAGATTGCCGAACTCGAGAAAAAATATGGTGTAGTTGTTATTTCAACTAACGAAAGAATTGGGATGAACACGGCCGATCCTGATGTTTTCATGAAAAGAGCTTTTGATTACCTCATGGCAAACCATGAACTTCTTAACATCAGAACAAGGGTTCGACAAGGAATCCTAAATGCCAAGGAACATGGGAGATATCTCGGGAAGGCTCCTTATGGTTATCGCAACATAAAATCCGATAAGGAAAGTTATATCAAAATAGATCACGCACAAGCAAAAGTGGTACGAAAAATATTCAGGGATTACCTCCTTAACATTCCCTTACCTATCATACATACAAATGCAAGGGATATCGGCTTCCATAACCATGGGAAAAATGCAATATATAATGTGTTAAAAAATTGCACCTATGCGGGACTGGTCAAAATCCCCTCGTATAAAGATATACCTGAAAGGTATGTGAAAGCCATCCATAGCCCTATAATATCTGAAGAGGATTTTTTGAACGTCCAACAGAAGCTTTCAAAAAAGCAGCCAAGAAAAAGTAGGTTAGCGGCAGATTTTCCTTTACGTGGTGTGCTCAATTGTCATTGTGGAAGGCATCTAACGGCCGCATGGTCAAAAGGCAGGTCCAAATATTATTTGTATTATAAATGTACGGGACATCATAATCTAAATATTTCGGGCGATATCATACATCGAAAGTTCGAGGCGATACTCAAGAATATACACTTTCTGCCCCATCAGGTCCATCTGATCAACCAACTTGCCAAACCATTATTGAAAGCTTCAAGGATTGCAGAACAGAGAATCGACATGGAAAGGAGCAGAAAAAGAAGATTGATCGAGAGAAAGATCTTACAGCTTGAGGAAAAATTTATAGATAATCTCATAGAAAAGCCTGTTTATGATAGATGGAATATAAAATTGAGATCAGAATTATCAGAACTTGAGGAGAAACTATGGGAAAGCAAGCACAGAAAAAATTCGCTACAATTGGAAATCAACAGTCTTCTTTCGGACAAGTCTAGCCTCTACCGAATATATTCCAGCTGTAATACCGAACAGAAGCAGGTTTTAGTGCATTGTCTGTTTCGGGACAAACTTACCTGGGACAA
The DNA here is from genome assembly GCF_965249885.1 of Pedobacter sp. GTDB lineage: Bacteria > Bacteroidota > Bacteroidia > Sphingobacteriales > Sphingobacteriaceae > Pedobacter. The sequence continues at coordinate 3,809,524 of NZ_OZ252254.1, forward strand.
AGAAGGCTTTTCCAGTTCTTTTTTTGACGCATCATTCAACCACGACCTAAAACAATTGCTCAGGATGAAGTTATTTTCTATGACTCGAAAACAAAGTATAGATATTTAAAATTTTAGACATGAGAAAAGCAAAAAGAATATCGATGCGTTCACTAGCAGTCGACAACCAACAGGAACTCTATGCGCTGGAAACAATAGCTGAGTTGATTGTAAAAATATCCCTTTCCAATTTTAAGAGCAAAACATCCCGTGAAGAAAAGGTGAACACAATAAAAAAAGAGGTATAATGAACATCGAACCGCAACAAAAACACAAACAGTTGAAAATCAGTAGCTTTAAACTCTGTAAAAAACCTAAGAGAGATAATTTATAAAAGAAATAAAAATGAAAAAGCCTTAACTATTAAATAGTTAAGGCGATTTAAGTGGACCCGAAGGGAGTCGAACCCTTGTCCAGTTGTGTGATAAAGTATGCTTTCTACATGTGTAGCTTCCCTTTAATTGTCGGGAGAGGGAAGGTGGGTCGCGTACCTGTACCGTTCTCCGTATTTGCTAAATTTCGCCTTTAGTTAGCAACGTAGTAAAGGCTAGTTCTGCAGTTCGATGCCTCTGATGTTAAGCCGCAAAACAGAGCCTAACGAGACAAAAGCTTGCGTAATTCTAAATTAGGCAGCTAAGGCGTAGTTATTTTCGCCAATTATTGTTTTGAACGTTCTCTTTAAAGTGCTCTCCGTACAACGCACTACATGCTTACATATTCAGCGCCACCCTGTCAAATCCAGGAACGGGCCCAATTAAGTTGGAAGTTCCACTGTAATCAGTTCAACTTGCCAAACTAAGTGCAAAAGTACAAAAAAAATGCCAGTTTGTCCGCTTAAAGATGATTTTCGAGAAAAGCAATTGATGTGGGCCTTATTAAACTGCAGTCCCGCCATCGCTTCAAGTCCGCTCCCCATCTCCGGCCTCCGCAATGCGGGCTTTCTCGCTAAGCCGGGTTTAGTTTACAACGTGCAGTAGCTTTTGGCTGGGCAGCCCCTCATGTAGCTTAGTAGCATTGCGATTGCCTATTAGCCCCGATTGACGCGAATGCCGATTTTTATCGGCAGCAGCAAAAAGCGGGACTTTCGTTGCCGATGATAGCTTGCAACTGCGCTCCAAAAAAAAAGCCACACCTTATCAAGCGTGGCTAATTTTTTATGAAGATTAACTACTAAAGTGTACGTCCCGGATACTGGCGTAATGCCAGCTCTAAACAATCCATGGCTGCATTCAAATCATCAACATTAAGCACGTAAGCCATGCGAACTTCGTTTTTGCCAGAACCAGCTGAAGAATAAAAACCCGTTGCCGGAGCCATCATCACCGTAGCATTGTTATGCGCAAAACTTTCTAAAATCCACTGACAAAATTTATCCGCATCATCAATAGGAAATTTGGCAACTACATAAAAAGCGCCTCCCGGATTAGGGCAATAAACGCCTTCAATATTGTTCAGTCTGTTTACTAAGGTATCTCGGCGTAACGTATATTCTTTATTCACTGCCTCGAAATAGCTATCCGGAGTGTCTACTGCAGCCGCCCCAGCAATCTGCTCAACCATACCAGGACTTAAACGTGCTTGCGCAAATTTTAACCCAGCAGCAATAATATCTTTATTTTTAGTGATTAGGCAGCCTAAACGTGCGCCGCAGGCACTGTAACGTTTAGAGACGGTGTCCATTACCACTACGTTTTGATCTAATCCGTCCAAATGCATTGGAGAAATAAACTCACGACCGTCGTAACAAAACTCACGATAAGCTTCATCTGAGAATAGGAAAAGATCGTACTTTAAACAAAGCGCTTTCAAGGCATCTAATTCCTCTTTTGAATACAAATAACCGGTTGGGTTATTTGGGTTGCAGATAATAATTGCTTTTGTTTTCTCCGTAATTAGCTTTTCAAACTCGGCAATAGGAGGTAAGGCAAAACCATTTTCAATATATGATAAGATAGGCTTAACCACCACGTTGCTCATGCAGGCAAAACCGTTATAATTTGCATAAAAAGGCTCGGGAATAATAATTTCGTCACCTTCGTTAACACAAGTTTGCATGGCAATAGTGATAGCTTCTGAACCGCCAACAGTTACCAATATGTTTTCTGGAGCGATATTGTAGCCCAGCTTATTATAATATTCTGTAAGTTTTTTTCTGTAAGCCAACGTTCCTTCAGACGGAGTATAGGCCCAAACATTAAAATCAATGTTTTTAATGGCGTTTAGCATACCTTCTGGAGTTTCAATATCTGGCTGTCCAATATTGAGGTGGTGTACTTTTTTTCCATCAGCTTTAGCTTTATCAGCAAATGGAGTTAGTTTTCTAATGGGTGAGGCGGGCATCTGTAGCCCTTTTTCAGATATTTTTGGCATGGCACAAAAATATAAAAACCCCGTTGTAATAACGAGGTTTTCAATTAAAAATGTTGTATTGCTTTCTGTTATTTAGTAGCTCCAGCTACTGTTTCTCCTTTTAGATAAAGTACTTTAGTGCTGGTTCTAGCATTTGAAGTAACAGTAACAGCCATATTGAATGGAAGAGGTGATCCAGATTTTTTTACTGTAACTTTTATGTAACCTTTTTCTCCTTTTTTAACCGGAGTTTGGGTATACTCACCAACTGTACAACCACATGTTGGCTCCACTTTGGAAATGATCAAAGGAGCGTCTCCTTCATTAGTGAAGTTGAAAGTATAACTCACTGCTTGGTCTAATTTTATTTTGCCAAAGTCGTGAGTTTCAGTATCAAACTTAAATTCTGCGGGTTTTGATTGAGCGTTAGCAGTAAGGCCTAAACCAACTACGGTAACTAGTAAAATAAGTAGCTTTTTCATTGCTGTTAATTTGTGTTTAGTATATAACAAATGTACTGTTTATAAGTTAAAACAAAAAGTATTCCAAATATTATTTGCCCATATCCTTAATGCTGAATTAGAAAGAATCGTATCTTTGACACTTGACCAATTTTATAGCTTATGGTATCATCAGGGAAAATTATCGCCAATGAAATTGATGCTTCAGAACTCACTTTTGAAGATTTTAAAGCTATCGTTATCAACGATTATAGGATTGCCGTTGAAAGTCGTCAAGCAAGTTTATTGGGCCGAAAAGAAGTACTTACAGGTAAAGCCAAGTTTGGGATTTTTGGTGACGGCAAAGAGCTACCTCAGTTGGCGATGGCTAAGGTATTCAAGAAGGGAGATTGGCGTGCTGGATATTACAGAGATCAAACTTTTGCCTTTGCAACTGGGATAGCCACAGTTAAGGAATTTTTTGCTCAACTTTATGCAAATCCCGATGTAGAAGCTGATCCAGCTTCAGCTGGTCGCCAAATGAATAGCCATTTCTCCACTAGGCTACTAAATGATGACGGTACTTGGAGAGATCAAACGACCGTTAAAAATACCTCTTCTGATATTTCGACAACAGGTGGTCAAATGGCTCGATTGTTAGGCTTGGCTTACGCTTCTAAATTATATAAAGAAAATAAAGAACTTGACTACCTTAAACATTTTTCAGTAAATGGCAATGAGGTAGCTTTTGGTACTATAGGTAACGCTTCAACCTCTGAAGGGGTGTTTTTTGAAGCCTTTAACGCCGCAGGTGTTTTGCAAGTACCTATGGCGATTTCCGTATGGGACGATGGTTATGGAATTTCTGTTCCAGCCAAATATCAAACCACTAAAGAAGATATTTCCGAAGTGCTAAAAGGTTTTCAACGTGGTGAAGGAACCAATGGTTACGAAATTTTTAAGGTAAAAGGTTGGGATTATCCAGGCTTATGTGAAACCTACCTTAAGGCGATAGAAATTTGCAGAACAGAACATGTGCCTGTTTTAATTCATGTTACAGAGGTTACGCAGCCTCAAGGTCATTCTACTTCGGGCTCACATGAGCGTTACAAAAGCAAGGAACGTTTGCAATGGGAAAAGGAGCATGACTGCATCCAAAAGATGAGAGAATGGATGTTAGAATCTGCAATTGCTACTGAAGAAGAACTTGTTGAGTTGGAAGAAACTGCTAAGAAATTTGTTAAAGAGGTACAAAAAGAAGCGTGGAATGAATTTTTAGATACCATTAAGCAAGAACAGGCTGATGTAGTTCGTATGATCAATAACTCGGCCAATGGTGATCATCAATTAAGTAAGATTGCCGCACAATTAGCCTCTACACATGATGCTTTAAGGCGTGAGGTGGTTTCATCTGCTCGTAAAGCGATAAGGCTAAGTGTAGGTAAACCTTCAGCGGAACGTGAAGAATTGGTGAAATGGTATGAAAATAAAACGAAATATTATGCCGAGTTATACAATTCAAAATTGTTTACGGATGGTGTTGAAAGCCCATTTAAGTTAACACAAGTGCCCGTTGAATATAGTGAGACAAGCAAAATGCTCGATGGAAGAGAGTTGTTGAATGCTTGTTTCGATGCGAATTTCTCAAGAGATGCTCGTTTAGTAGCATTTGGCGAGGACCTAGGTTACATTGGTGACGTAAACCAAGGATTTGCCGGATTACAAAATAAATATGGCGAATTACGTGTTATAGATACAGGAATTAGAGAAGCAACTATCATTGGTCAAGGGATTGGATTGGCGATGAGAGGATTGCGTCCTATAGCTGAAATTCAGTACCTAGATTATTTGCTGTATGGTATTACGGTAATAAGTGATGATTTGGCTACCTTATCTTATCGTACCAAAGCTGGACAAAAAGCACCATTGATTATAAGGAGTAGAGGACATCGTTTGGAAGGGATTTGGCATTCTGGATCACCAATGGGAATGCTTTTAGGAAGTTTAAGAGGAATACATATTTGTGTACCTCGTAATATGACTCAAGCCGCTGGGATGTATAATACGCTATTTAGATCTGACGAACCGGCGTTGGTCATTGAGTGTTTAAATGGCTACCGACTAAAGGAAAAATTGCCTGATAATGTTGGCGAATTCACGGTTCCGCTTGGGCAAGCAGAAATTGTTAAGAAAGGCAGTGATATTACCGTGGTAAGTTATGGCTCTACTTTACGTTTGGTAGAAGAGGCTGCGGAAGAATTAGCAATGTTAGGGATTGATATCGAAGTGATTGACATACAAACACTATTGCCTTTTGATTTATCGCACCTTTGTAAACAATCGTTACAAAAGACAAATAAATTGCTAGTTGTTGACGAAGACGTGCCGGGTGGAGCAAGTGCTTTTATCCTGCAACAGCTGTTGGAAGTGCAACAAGGCTACTATTTATTGGATAGCAAACCACAAACTTTATCAGCAAAGGCACACCGACCACCTTATGGATCAGATGGTGATTATTTTTCAAAACCTTCGGTTGATGATATCGTAGAGGCTGCCTATGCGATGATGAGCGAAACTAATCCAGATCGTTATCCGAAAATATATTAATAAACAAAACGAGTATAAAAAAGAATGGGCGATAAATTATCGCCCATTCTTTTTATGTTGCAATTTCAGCAATGTTTAAAGCCTGCTTATTTTGTTTCGCAGTAAATGGTCGGCTAAAACCAGAGCAGCCATTGCTTCTACAATTACTACCGCTCTTGGCACAACACATGGATCGTGACGGCCTTTCCCTTTAATTTCTGAAGCTTCGCCAGCGGCGTTAATGGTTTGTTGATTGTGCATGATGGTTGCCACAGGTTTAAATCCAACTTTAAAAGTAATGTCCATTCCGTTGGAAATGCCTCCTAAAATACCACCAGCATGGTTGGTAATGGTTTTAAAATGATTTTCTTGCTGAGATTTCGGTAATGGAATATCATTATGCTCTGATCCTCTCAATTCAGTACCCTCGAAACCTGAGCCGTATTCAAAGCCATGCACCGCATTAATGCTTAACATCGCTTTGCCCAAATCTGCATGTAGTTTGTCAAAAACTGGTTCGCCTAAGCCAGCTGGGCAGCCTTTAACAATACAAGCAATTTTTCCACCGACGGTATCTCCATCTTTACGGATGCTATCGATAAACTCGATCATTTCGTTTGCAGAAGCAGGATCTGCACAACGTACAATGTTGGCTTCTCTTAGTTCTAGTAGTTCTGCAATATTATCACTTTCTAAGTTAGGAGCGTTAATTTTTCCCACGGCAGTAACATGTGCAAAAATATCGATGCCATGATGTTTTAATAGCAGTTTGGCCACTGCACCTGCAGCAACTCTTGCAGCGGTTTCTCTTGCCGAAGAACGACCTCCACCGCGGTGGTCACGAATCCCATATTTCGCATCGTAAACATAATCCGCATGGCTAGGACGATAAACATCCACATTGTGCCCATAATCTTTACTACGCTGGTCTTCGTTGGGAATCAGCATGGCGATAGGTGTACCCGTACTTTTTCCTTCAAAAGTTCCGGAAAGTATTTGAACAGTATCGCTCTCTTTTCGTTGCGTGGTAATTTTCGATTGTCCCGGCTTTCTTTTATCTAGTTCCGACTGTATAAAATCTAAATCGATGTTTAGTCCCGCAGGACAGCCGTCTAAAATTACACCAATTGCCACGCCATGAGATTCGCCAAAGGTGGTGATGCGAAAAAGTTGTCCGAATGAGTTGCCTGCCATTTTTTATAGTATTGAGTATTGTATTGACTATTGAGTTACTCTTGTACAATACAGGTTGCTTTATTGTTTAATTGTTGTAAGGTTGAAAGTTGTAACGTTGCTCAGACCTTTCCTAGTTAATTTCTATCCCTTTTGGGGAGAGATGCCTACAAGGCAGAGAGGGGTTCTACTTGAAATCCCACTTTCTTCAAGTCTTCCCAAAAGTAAGGATAAGATTTCTCAACCACGTTAAAGTCCTCAATTTCTAATTCTTCAATTAATAGAGCTAAAGGGGCGAATGCCATCCCCATACGGTGGTCTTCGTAAGTGGCAATGCTCACTTTCTTCGGGAAATTAAGTCCAGAACAGTCCAAAGTGTAAATTAAATTGTCTTCATTTAACTTGACGCCAATTTTCGCCAACTCATTTTGCAATGCGGCAACGCGATTAGTTTCTTTTATTTTTAAGGTTTCTAGGCCTGTAAATTTCATGTTTAATCCCAAAGCAGCTGCAATAACCACTATGGTTTGCGCTAAGTCCGGACAAGTTTTTAAATCTAAAACTTCTTCGATTCCCTTAATAGCTTGGTCTTTTTTGAAAGCAATACCATTATTCGTTTTTGTTGTGCTCACACCAAAAATTTCCATAATTTTTTGGATCTGACTATCGCCCTGTAAGCTTTTATCCCGTAAATATGGTAAGCTAATTTGGGCGTCTTTTGCCAAAGCCACAATGCTGTACCAATAAGATGCTGCACTCCAATCTGGTTCTACAATTAGAGTTGACGATTTATAATTTTGATGTTTGATGGTAATTAAATTTCCATTCCATTCGTGAGAAATACCGCACTCGGCTAGCATTGCCAAGGTCATTTCCACATAAGGTTTTGAAGTCAATTCACCAATAATTTCCAAAGTTAAACCTTGTGGTAGGGTTGGAGCTAACATCAGCAAAGCTGAGATATACTGGCTACTGACATCACCTTTAATTTGGATATGTGAGCTTGTTTGCGTTAGCGGTCCGTTGATAGAAAGTGGTGGAAATCCTTCTTTTTCAGTATAATTGATATCTGCGCCGATGTCTTTTAACGCTTCGGCTAAAATGCCAATAGGGCGTTGTTTCATACGCTCTGTACCTGTTAGTAGGAAATTTCCGTTTTTGGCAGAAAGGTAGGCGGAAAGAAATCGCATTGCGGTGCCCGCTGGGCCAACGTCAACGGTCTTTTCGGTATTGCTATCGCTTTCATGAGTGTCTAAATCAGATAAGATAGCGTTTAAAGTAACGGTGTCGGCAGCATTTGATAAGTTTTCTACTTTTACCAGGTTATTGCTTAGCGACTTAATAATTAGTGCCCTATTACATTCACTTTTAGAGCCTGTTAATTGTATTTCCGCTTGTATGTTTTGTGTTCCTTTAAAAGAAACTAGTGCATTTTTATGCATAGGATTGGTTTGTGATTCGGTTGGTATTTAAGGTATTCTGCTTAGAGATTGCTTCGTGCCTCGCAACGAAGCAATTTTTTGTCGGCATCGCGACGAGGAATGACGAAGCAATCTCCTTGACAGATTTATCCTAAAAAATGAAGTGAAACTTAATGCGCTTTAAGCTTTTACTTCTGCATGTTGTTCGGCTGCAATTCCTTCTTGTGTAACTTTGCCAGCATTTAAAATCTCGGTTTGCTTACGAATAGATTCGCCGTGTACCAATTCCAAGAACTTTTCGGTAAAATGCTCATCTAATTTCAAAGCTTTAGCAAAAGCGGTTCCTTTTTTAAGGATTTCATCCCAACGGTTAACTTGCAATACAGTTACTTGGTTGTCACGTTTGTATTCGCCAATTTTCTCCACAATCGACATACGCTCGCCCAATTTCTGCAATAACAAATCATCAATTTTATCAATTTGTTTACGTAGTTCAGCCAATTTGTCAACAAAAGCTTCGTTTTTAGATTCCGGCTCACGTACAGTTAAACGATCCATCAATTCGCTTACTGCTGCCGGAGTTAACTGTTGTTTTGCATCAGTCCAGGCAACTGAAGGATCTAAGTGCGATTCAATCATCAGCCCTTGCATATCTAAATCTAATGCTTTTTGTGAAATGTAAGGAATCAATTCACGGTTACCGCAAATGTGGCTAGGGTCGTTAATAATTGGCAATTCAGGGCAAAGGGTTTTCAATTGAATAGCCATTTCCCACATTGGTTCATTACGGAATGATGATTTTTCAAATGAAGAGAAACCGCGGTGAATAGCGCCAATTTTTGTAATACCAGCTTTGTTGATACGCTCAATTGCACCTATCCACAATTGTAAATCTGGGTTAACTGGGTTTTTGATCAATACTGGAATATCGTGTCCTTGCAAAGCGTCCGCAATTTCTTGAACTGTGAAAGGATTCACTGTAGAACGTGCGCCAATCCAAAGGATATCAACACCAGCAGCTAAAGCTTCTTCTACGTGTTTCGCATTAGCTACTTCAACTGCAGTAGGTAGTCCGGTTTCTGCCTTGGCACGTTTTAACCATTCTAAACCAATGCTGCCAATACCTTCAAATTCTCCCGGACGGGTACGTGGTTTCCAAATCCCAGCTCTTAATACACTTACTTTTCCAGTTGCTGCTAGTAAGTGTGCGGTAGTCAATAATTGATCTTCAGTTTCTGCACTGCAAGGGCCTGAAATTAATAAAGGTTGGTTGTTTGCCGTTAGCCAATTTTCTAAAGGCTCGATGTTCAAATTTAGTTTCATTTTTTAGGATATTATTTTATTTACGATTTACGATTTACGATTTACGATTTACGATTTTGTTTTATTGGTACTTAGCCACTGTTTACACCTTATCATTCTTAACGTATTCGCCCATGATGTTAAAGTTGACGGTGTATTTTAGTACTTTTCTGATGGCAGTATCATAGTTTTCAATATTTTTCCATTCGATATCTACGTAGAAATAGTATTCATTTCTACGGCCAAGGACCGGCATCGATTGGATTTTTGTTAGGTTGACATTTAGTTCAGCAAAGATTTGCAATACTTGGGCCAATGCGCCTACATGGTGACCAACCTGAAAGCAGATTGATGCTTTATTGATTCCTTTTTCCACTTCTGCTTTATCTTTTCGAAGGATTAAAAAACGGGTAAAATTCTTTTTGTTCGATTCTATTCTTCTTTCAATGATATCTAGCCCATAAGTTTCTGCAGCTAAAGCGTTAGCAATGGCTACGGTGTCTTTAAGTTGGCCATCTCTGATTTTTTTTGCACAAGCGGCAGTGTCATTTCCCTCTATAACTTGTATCTGTGGAAATTCTTCAAAAAAATCAACGCATTGCCTGATGGCGATAGGATGGGAGGTAGCTATTTTGATATCTTCAAATTTTACACCGGGCAACGCAAGCAAGTGCAGCTGGATAGGTAGGTAAACTTCGCCAACTACAGCAAAATTGTATTCGCGAATTAGCGTATAGTTAGGCAATAGACTACCTGCAATAGAGTTTTCTATGGCCATTACCACATAGTCAGCTTTGTCATCATCCAATACATCACAAGTTTGTTTAAACGAATTGCACTCTACTGTTTCTATGTCTCTGCCGAAAAATTTGTAGGCTGCTTCTTCGTGAAATGATGCTTTGATACCTTGTATGGCTACCCTTGTTTTTGTTTTCATAATTGCTGTAAACAAGAAAGGTCCTGACTTTTTAGCCAGGACCTTTTTGTATGTTTTAAAATATGTTGTTATACTTTAAGCATATTAGTCCTGGCTCTTACTAAAGTAGTAAAAGTAACCGAACCAATATGTAGTATTAAAATTCATTTCTTGCTTTATGGTGTCAAATGTACACCAACAAATTTAATTTGTCAATACCTAAATGAAAATAATTTTATTTTGTGGGTTTTGAACCGAAAAACGAAATGGTATTTTAACCAAAATTCTTAATACTGTTACCTATCGTACTGGTGGCTTTTTCTGTTTCCAGCAATTCTTTTTGCATTTGTTTGGCAATTTTCGAACTTCCATCGTGGCTCCAACCCGGTGGATTAAAAATATAGCCCAACTTATTCCAAAATGTAGGTGCATTTTTCACATCCTTACTTAAAGCAATAAATTCATGGAAAATGATATTGATTGCTCCGGTATCCGTTGGTGGTGTAGTCAGCCCGTATTTTATCTCGTCTTCGGGCAGCTCTTCTTGAAAAGTACCAAACATTCTGTCCCAAAGAATCAATACCATGCCCATATTTTTATCTAAATAACGGATATTACAAGCGTGGTGAACACGATGATGCGAAGGCGTAACGAAGATATATTCGAAGATGGGATGAAGCTTTCCGATGGCTCTGGTATGTACTAAATTACCATAAATTTGCGTAATGAGATAAGCAAAAAGGATATCCATTGCGTGAAAGCCCATAAAGGCTAAAGGAAGATAAAAAAATACCCTATACAAAGGCTCAAAAACCGTAGAACGGAAACCAGTTGTTAAATTGAAATGCTCCGAAGAATGGTGGGTAACGTGCATAGCCCAAAAAAATCGAACATAGTGGCCAGTAGTATGCAAAAGCCAATACAGGAAATCTTGCATTAATACAAGTGCCACCCAGTATAACCACGCATTGCGTATTTGGAACCATCTGAATTGGTAGCAGTAATCTAACAAATAAAATGTTGCAAACTTCATGGTCAAGTTTACCAGCACCGCACAAAGCATGAGATAGACGTTAGTCCAAGTATCCTTTTTCGTGTACAGTTTTTTATCATGCGAATAGCTGAAATACATTTCAACTATGGTAAGTACAATTACGAAACTAAAAAGTGTGCCTACCGAAATATCACTTCCCGTAAACGTCATATGATTTATAAGCTATTGTAATACAACAAACTATTGATGATGTCTTCTCTGGTTACCTTACAGTTATAGGTGCATTTGCCAATTTGCTCTAAAAGAGAGAATAGGATAAATCCATCTTCATTCTTCTTATCACTCTGCATTAACGCCATCAAATCATCAAAGCTCTTTGGCTTGATTTCGTATTTTGGATATAAGGAGAGTAGATAACTTGCTATTTCGGTAAGTTCATCTTGCGATAAATTGCAGTACTTGGCAGATAAATAAGCCTCGCAAATCATCCCGATGGCAATGGCTTCACCGTGGGTAAGTGGAGATTTGTCGTTAACTAATGCGTAACCTTCTACGGCATGGCCAATGGTATGCCCGTAATTCAAGATTTTACGTAGTCCTTTTTCGAAAGGATCGGCCAGCACTACTTCATTTTTAATTTCCACAGAACGATAGATGGCTTCGGCCCCAATGTGTTCGTAATCACTATCCTTTAACTCTTGATAATAAACCGCATCAGCAATAAGGCCATGCTTAATCATTTCCGCAAAGCCTGAAAGCAATTCTCTTTGAGGAAGCGTTTGCAAAAATGTAGTTTCGATAAAAACAGCTTGCGGCAGGCTAAAGGTGCCTACCATATTTTTAACGTTGTCAATATCGATGCCTGTTTTGCCTCCGACAGATGCGTCAACTTGTGAAAGTAAAGTTGTAGGGATATTCACGAAATCAATACCGCGTTTATAGGTCGAAGCTACAAATCCGCCCATGTCGGTAATTACGCCGCCGCCCAAATTGATCATTAAGCATTTCCTATCCGCTTCGAAATCAAGTAACGTTTTCCAAATGCCAATACAAAAATCGATGTTTTTATTCTCTTCGCCGGCATCAGTTTCTATAATGTCAAAATCATCTAAATCTGGAAGGAAATCTCTAAAAACAGGCATGCAAATTTCTGCAGTATTGTTATCGGCGAATACAAATACCTTGCTGTACTTATTTGTAGAAAGTAAATCATTCAACGGTGCTAAGCCACTCTCAAAATGGATCAAATGATTGTTGTTTTTTAGCGCTTCCATTAAATTACTTCTATAGTTTTACTTAAGAACTCCACTTTATCTCCAACGCGTACCTTTAAGCGCTTGCGCTCTTCAGTTACACCGTTAACCTTTACCAAACCTTCTTCAACGATAGATTGAGCTTCGCCGCCGCTTTGAACCAACGCAGTAGCTTTTAAGAGAGCAATAAGGGGAATGAATTCACCTTCTAGTTTAAATTGTATCATGACGATGCAAATTTACGATTATTTGAAAGTCTTTCGTGTTAAGATGGCTAGTAATTTATATTTTTGCAGCGTTCTGACTAAATAAAATATAAAAATGGATGCTTTTCCAAAGCAAAAAATTGACTTCAATAACACTGAAGTTGCTTTTAAGCAAAAATCTAATGCTGAATTAAAACAAGCTTACTGGCTTTTCAAAATGATAGGGAGTAACTTCCTAACAAAAGTAGGTCCTCCGATTACCAATTTCATGCTTAATATAGGTGTTCCTATCCAGGGAGCCATTAAAGCAACCATCTTTAAACAGTTTTGCGGTGGTGAAACCATTGCCGAATGTGAGCATACCATTGAACAGCTACACCAAGGTAAAGTTGGAACTATTTTAGATTATTCGGTAGAGGGAGAAGAGGAAGAGCATGTTTTTGACTTTACCTGCGAAGAAATTATCAGGACAGTGGTACGTGCTGACGGCGATCCACGAATTCCTATCACCGTTTTTAAAGTAACTGGTATTGGTAGATTTGCATTGTTAGAAAAAATAGATGCTAAGCAAGAGCTAACGGCGCTTGAACAGGCTGAATTTGAACGCGTAAAGCAGCGCTGTGAGAAAATTTGTCGCACAGCCTTTGAAAGAGGTGTGCCTGTGATGATTGACGCTGAAGAAACTTGGATACAAGATACGATTGATTTGTTAGCGATAGAGATGATGATGAAATTCAATAAGGAAAGATTGATCGTGTTTAATACTTACCAGATTTACCGACATGATAAATTAGCTAGTTTGCAAGCAGATCACCTAATTGCTAAGGAAGCCGATTTTATTTTAGGTGCTAAGTTGGTTCGTGGTGCTTACATGGAAAAGGAACGTAAGCGTGCTGAAGAGCTTGGTTACGCTTCGCCGATACAGCCTGACAAAGCCGCTACGGATAGAGATTATAATGAATCTTTAAGTTTTTGCGTAGATCATATCGACCGAATTGGCTTTGTTTGCGGTACGCATAATGAAGAAAGCAGTAAACTATTGACCGAGTTAATTGACAAAGCTGGTATCGCCCATAGCCATCCTCATGTTTATTTTGCCCAACTGTTGGGTATGAGTGATAATTTAAGTTTCAACCTTTCTAATTCAGGTTATAATGTTGCTAAGTACGTGCCTTATGGGCCAATTAAAGCCGTTATGCCTTACTTGTTTCGCCGGGCTCAAGAAAATACATCAGTGGCGGGACAAACCGGACGAGAACTATCTTTAATCAGTAGAGAGAAAAAAAGAAGAGGGATTTAAGGCGTTTGATGTTTTCAGGTTGTAAAGTTGTAAAGTTTTGAGGTTGTAAAGTTGTAAAGTTTTAAGGTTGTAAAGTAACTTAATACTTACTAACATATTAAGTTACTTTACAATGAAATAACCTAATGCTAACCACAGCAAACCTTTAACTAAAAAGAACAGAAAACCCCAAAAACCAAGTTTTATAATCCATCGTTTTAATTTTTCTGTTCTTTCTGGTTGCATCAATTGATTTATTTTAGTGTTCGTCTTCGCGTAGTTTTCTTACCGAAATTATCTTAAATGCTTTAATTCCGTCGGGCATTTCCCATTGGATTAAATCTCCAGTTTGATAGCCTAGCAACGCAATACTTATTGGTGCAAAGATAGACACTTTTTGTTGTTTTATATTGGCGTCTTTCGGTAAAACTAGCTTAAATACAAACTGTTGATTGTTATCTGTGCTTTCTATTTTGGCTTCCGTATAAAGCGAAACTACATCCTCCGGTAGTTCCATATCGTTGTAAACTTTTGCGTTTTTCACTTCTTCCTTCAGTCGCTTCCTATTATAATCGCTCATGATGGCTTTATCAAGATGCTCGCTTAAGAATTTGTGATCGCTGGTAGATAATAAAATTGACTTAGTTTCCATGTATATAATGAAATTAAATGAATAGATAACCTCATTGCTTTAGTGCAATAGGCATTAATTATTGATCCGGTTTGGTTATTCCCCGAAATCAGTATGATAGAATGGATATCGGGGTTTAGCTAATAAAGTCTTTGCTTTGTTTTAAAGCAATAGGATTGATAGCTAGTGAGAAAGATGAAGCGTACGGCAAAATAGCGCTTGCCTTCATAACCTGTGTAGAAGGTAAAACTGAGTTTGAGCTATTTTGGGTTTGTTGCATTTTAGCAAATATGGCACTTTATATAAGAAAAGCAAAAATATAGCTTACTTTGTTACAAAGTAGATGAAAGGTTGTAAACAAAGAAAGACCGCACCTAGGGTGCAGCCTTCCTACAAATCAAAATTATGAAACTACTTTGCTAAATCAAACCGATCTAAGTTCATCACTTTGTTCCAAGCTGTAACAAAATCATTTAAAAACTTAGTTTCGGCACCGGTTTCGGCGTATACTTCGGCAATGGCACGCAACTCTGCGTTTGATCCGAAAACTAAGTCGGCACGGGTAGCTTTCCATTTAGTTTCGCCAGTTTTACGGTCATAACCTTCGTAAAATTCCTTATCGTCGCTTGAAGCTTTCCAAGCAGTGCTCATATCCAATAAGTTAACGAAAAAATCATTACTTAGTTGTTCAGGACGGTGAGTTAATACACCGTAAGAAGAACCGTCATAGTTGGCATTTAACGTACGCAGCCCCCCAACTAACACTGTTAATTCTGGAGCGCTTAGGGTAAGCAACTGCGCTTTGTCAATTAAAAGTTCCTCTGTAGACGCCTTGGTTCTTCCTTTTTTATAGTTACGGAAGCCATCGGCCACTGGTTCCATATAGCTAAATGAAGCTACATCTGTTTGCTCCTGGCTTGCATCAGTACGACCGGGCGTAAAAGGCACTTTGATTGTGTGTCCAGCTTTTTCGGCAGCACTTTCAATAGCTACACCGCCAGCAAATACAATTAAATCAGCAAGAGAAATTTTCCTGCCATCGCTTTGCGCTGCGTTAAATTCCTGTTGAATTTTTTCTAAGGTACTTAATACTGTGCCCAGCTGAGATGGATTGTTAACTTGCCAGTATCTTTGAGGAGCCAATCTGATACGGGCTCCATTTGCACCACCTCTTTTATCGCCACCGCGGAAAGTAGATGCAGAAGCCCAAGCTGTACTTACTAATTGCCCAACACTTAAGCCACTAGCTAATATTTTAGATTTTAATGCTGCTAAGTCGTTAGTGTCAACTAATGGATGTTCAACTGCTGGAACAGGATCTTGCCAAATTAATACTTCCTTAGGAACCTCAGGACCGAGATAACGTGCTACAGGTCCCATGTCTCTGTGTGTTAATTTGAACCAAGCACGGGCAAAAGCATCAGCAAAAGCATCAGGATTTTCAAGGAAATGCCTTGATATTTTTTCATAAGCAGGGTCAAAACGTAACGAGAGATCAGTAGTAAGCATGGTTGGTTTATGCTTTTTATTCGCGTCAAAGGCGTCTGGAATAATTTCTTCGTCAGTTTTAGCAACCCACTGGTGCGCACCACCCGGACTTTTAGTAAGTTCCCATTCGAAACCGAATAAGTTTTCGAAAAAGTTATTGCTCCACTGTGTAGGAGTTTTGGTCCAGGTTACTTCCAAACCACTGGTGATGGTGTCGGCACCTTTTCCAGTTCCAAAGCTATTGTTCCAGCCAAAACCTTGGTCTTCTAAACCTCCAGCTTCAGGTTCTTTACCCACATGATCAGACGACGCTGCTCCGTGTGTTTTGCCGAAAGTGTGACCACCTGCAATTAGAGCAACAGTTTCTTCATCATCCATGGCCATACGGGCAAAGGTTTCTCTAATATCCCTCGCTGCTGCAATAGGATCAGGGTTACCATTTGGACCTTCAGGATTAACATAAATTAAGCCCATGTGAGCAGCCGCCAAAGGTTTTTCCAAATCATGAGAATGTGTTTCGCCATTAGCATCATCATCAGAAACTAAAACACCACGGGCAGCTACGCCTTCGGCACCGCTAGAATAACGTTCATCATTACCTAACCAAGTAGTTTCTGCTCCCCAATATACATCCTCCGCTGCTTCAAAGACATCTTCTCTACCTCCGGCAAAACCAAAAGTTTTAAAACCCATCGATTCTAATGCAACGTTTCCAGCCAATATCATTAAATCGGCCCAAGAGATTTTGTTGCCATATTTCTGTTTGATAGGCCAAAGTAACCTGCGTGCTTTATCTAAACTCACGTTATCAGGCCAGCTATTTAGTGGTGCAAAACGCTGTTGGCCTTGTCCGCCGCCGCCACGTCCATCGCTTACTCGATAAGTGCCTGCACTGTGCCACGCCATACGGATGAACAAACCTCCGTAATGTCCGAAGTCTGCAGGCCACCAATCTTGCGAATCTGTCATTAACTGCGTCAAATCAGTTTTCAACGCCTCATAATCTAAACTTTTGAAAGCTTCGGCGTAGTTGAAATCTTTATCCATTGGGTTAGATAAAGAAGAATATTGACGTAATATATTCAGCTTAAGTTGTTTAGGCCACCAATCTCTATTTCGGGTACCGCTTCCGGCTACATTGCTATGCATCGTGCCATTGTGAAATGGGCATTTGCTGATGTCTGAACCTTTTTCTTCCATTTTTAAAATTATTGAGTTAGCATTGAGTTAATTTTCAATTGAACATAAAGGTAGGTGGTATGCACTAAAGTATCAAAGTGCTTTTATCTATGAGGTGATAGGCAAAAACTATTTGACCTTGAATGGTTGTTTGCCATTTAGCAATTCCCAAAAAAGGATGAAGTCGCTGGCTAAACTGTAAGCAGGGTATTGAAATGTGGCTGGTTTGTTTTTTTCGAAAAAGAAATGTCCAATCCAGGCGAAACCATAACCTAGAAAAGGTACGGCAAGTAGAAAACGCCAATCATGAAATAAAACACCACCTATAACAGATAGCACGACTAAGGCAGTACCAATGAAGTGCAGTACACGACTGGTGGTGTTTTGATGTTCACTTAAATAAAAAGGGTAGAACTCCTGTAAGGATTGATATTTTTTAACGCTCATACTTCTGTCGTTTTACCCTTAAATATACTATAATAATTGGTGATGCACTAAGAAATCACGCAATTTTTCGGGATGAACGTTCATAAGTAAAGTATGTAGGCCGGCTTTTTTAGCACCTTCAATATGCTGCGGACTGTCGTCGATGAATAGCGTCTCTTCAGGATTTAAGTTATTCTCTCTAATTACCATTTCAAATATCTCTACATTTGGCTTTCGCATGGATGTATCTTGTGAAAAGTAAGCACGTTCAAAAAAATCATCGTAGTTATTGAAACCAAAGTCTTTTTGTAAATACGCGATGATCCAATCGAAGTGTATTTTGTTGTTGTTGCTCAGCAAAAATGTGCGGTATTTTTGTTTTACTTCCAATAAAACATCGTGGTTATTACCAGATACACCAAGAAGGAGGCTATTCCAAGCATCATCAATTTGCTGATCGGTGAGCTGCATTTGGTTGGCGGCCTCTCTGATTCCATCTCTAAATTGAGCCGGGGAGATGCTTCCAGTTTCAAAATCGTCGAATAACTGGTTGTGGCCTTTATGAGCAAAGAATTCGTTAACGTTGGGTATACCTAATTGTGAAAGAGCATTTTGTGTTCTAATAAAATCAATAGCGAATATTACGTTGCCGTAATCGAAAATAATATTTTTAATTTTTTCCATTTTTGTGTTCGAAAATTCGCTGCAAATATGTAACATTGCACTCGCAAAACCTAATCGGTTTTCGCCGGGCCTATAGCTCAGTTGGTTAGAGTAGAAGACTCATAATCTTTTGGTCGCTGGTTCGAGCCCAGCTGGGCCCACAATTTTTAGATAAATCCGCCCTGAATGATATTTCTGGGCGGATTTTCTACTTCAAAAGTGCTGCAAAATTTAACAGAATGGCTAATACAGCCTGTTGTACTGCAAAAGAATGCGCACGATGAATTCACCACAGCAAAGAATTACATATCAGATAAAGCCTTATCCCAGAATGCAAAAAAAAACAGGGAAGCACCCTTTTGGCTTGCAGATAGTGATCAATGGAGACGCACGAATGTTGCCGATAAATATAATTTGGTACGCCCGCGATTTCGATTCTAGAACCGAGACTTTTAAGTTCAACGATGAGCACCCAGACATTGTTAGAGATCTTAATCTAATTGTAGGGAAGGAGAAGGCGAGGGTAAATGATATACTCACACGTTACCGATTAACCAACAAAGTTCTCACATTGAAACAGTTCAGGTGGGAATTCAGCAACTACACAAGCAGAGAAAATGTGCATGAGTGGTTAAAGTGGGGGATATTCCAAAAGTGGCCACCTTTTTTTTCTCCAAAGTGGCCACCTATTACGCTCTAAAGTAGCCACCTGATTTCGCTTAAAAGTGACCACTTGACTGATTTTAAAGGGTTTTAAGCATTGAGATTGTTGTTCTGGATTGATGTGTAGTCACTATGTTTTACATGCTTTAGAGCTTCTTAAACTTATCTAAAATCGAAAGATTGTTGCCTGTTCCGATGTAGTTGAATTCTTGTTCTATATTCTGTTGATAAACGGAGTAGATGTGGCCTTTTGCGTAGCAAAAGAGGTTTGGAAAGAGTAGCTACTGGAAATTCCCTGGATCCCAGATTATGAATATCGTATTACCGATGGGATAGGTTCGCAAAGGCTGAACAATCGGTTTGGTGGCCAGTTTGGAACGAAAGATGGTGGTTACTTTTGACGAAATCTACAGATATACCAAGTTCAATCGCTATTTGTCTGTCTGTGTACTCCTTACCAATTAACCTGGTTACTTCTATTTCCCTCGGACTTAGCTTACCAAACTTCACCTTTAAATGAATTGTGCAAAGCTTTCCTTTGTACGGGCATGTATCTTTGATGCCGCATTGATTATGGTATTCTGGCTCGTGCAGCTCATGTGTATGGTTAAAATCTGCAACTAGGTCGAACCCAGCATACATACAGAAAGTAAACCTTTCCAACCGTTCCCCCTCAGGAACCTTCCACTCAATTAAGCAAGCGGTAGCTTGAATATCTTGAGACATTTTCTTTTCCAAGGCTCTCAAAAGCTGTGGAGGAAAGTCATCGAAGCACAGACGCTCACCATTTGATAGGCACCATACTTTAAAATTTTCACCGAATATTTCACCGTTTACATCAAGTAGACCAGGGGGAAGAGCTTGCATGAGTTTTTAGATTTTTTCGATTTCAGCTTCTAGTCCATTAGATTTTTCTTTTGCTTCCTTAACTACTTGTAGAGCTGCAGTTATAACATCTTCGTTATAATACATATCGGTTTTTGTGTTAAAAGCGCGTTCGATTTGCTTCCGGGTTAAACTTGGAAGCTTTGCTTTGATCAGATCATATCCGTGACTGACCGACTTAGGCAATTTGCCTTTTAGTTTCTGACGATTTTCGTATGATACCATTACAGTTATATGTGATTGTTTATTATTAATTTTTATCCTTACTTTGTGCTTGTGTCAGACTTAGCGCAAACCTCAATGAGGCTTGGAAAATACTTTCCAAAGATTGGAAAAAGTTTTCCAAATGGAAATTATTTTCCATTAAATACCTCTATTTATTTATTAAGTATTTGATTATCAAAGAGAAAAATTTTTCCATGAATGTAATTAATCAGTTGATCGCTCAATGTTTGAGTGGGTTAAGCACTAAGCAAAAGGAGGAGTTGGCCCAGAAGTTGAACGTTACCCGCAAAACTTTAGATAACATCAGTAACGGAAAGTCATCACCTGACTTCAACACCGTCACCAAGTTAGGCGATGAGCTTAAGATTGATTTGTTAGATAGATGGAAGAGTGCTAATGGCAGGAGCAGTGATCCTAACCAAGAGAATGAGAAGCCGGCAGCCTATGAGATGAGGAAGCCAATGATTAAAGTTGGATTATCCGTGAATGTAGATGAACAATCTACTGCCAGCATCAATGATTTTTTCTCAGACCTTAAGTTTTTATGTATCAAATATGGATACACATTAGACTAAATTTTATGTTTTTTGCGGTTGCTGCTGCAAAACTTTTTATAACTATTTGATTAATAACGCAGTATAATGGCAATTTTAGACCAGCTGGGCCCACAAACGTCCTTCACCATATTGTGAAGGACGTTTTTATTTTTAGCCTGTTTCTTAGGGTTCGATTAAAGGAAAATGGAGGCCTACTTTGGTTCGAGCCTTGTCGGGGTAGCTATACAAAAGTGAACTTAAAGTTTATTGCTTACTTTATCGTTTTACCTAGTTGGTTTTCATTAAAGAGCGTTAATTTATCCAAGTTGATGGTTCGAGGTCAAGTTCTTTAGATTTTTATATCTGCTACTTGTCGTAAGATACCATTATTTGTATTTTTTAAAATTTTGCGCTATAACTAAATTTTGATAGGGATAAAGCCCGTTTAACAGGGAGATTTTGATCCGAACTCAATACGGGTTCTTTATATGAATGCCTAAAATCGGAACTCAAGTATTATAGCTAGTGAACACAAAAGTGCCATAATAAAACGAACTGTTTTGATATTCTTTCTCCACTATAGCTTTTTTGCCCTCATTTCACTATTCTGTATTTTTGTAACAGAAATAGTTTGACCAGATTTATCTAGGTTAAAGATAACTGTCGCATCAATGTCATTGGCATAAAACTTATTTTCCTCGAAAGGCGTGAGCTCTTTTTGATCATTCCCTACGCGGCCAAACAGCTTGCCGTTTTCTAAAACAACTTCAAAAAGCATATTGGGTTCAAAAAGATATTTGCCAGTATAACGATTCAGAACTTGGCTTGAAATGTTGATTCGATTGATTAGAGGTATTTCCTTGCTTTTTTTCCATATTGAAGTAGCACCAGTGCCTTTAATTTGATATCCGTTTATTGTCCCTTTATCATCTCTTTGAAACATTAGAGAATTAAGGCTATTCTCTAATAAGAAAATATCTGTACCGTATGGGATTAAGCGTGTCTTGCCGCCACCTTTATGATAATACATTAATATGCCATCTTGATTAGTGATAAAACGCTCCCCTTCATAGGGATTACTGTATACCGCTTGATATTGTTGCAAACCAGTGGATTCTATAACTTTCGTATTAAATATGTATGGCCTATCTAAAGCAATTGCTGCAAGTTTAGCTACCGCAATATCCAGATCACCAATATTCTCATAGTTAGCTAGTATTGAAACAAAAATTTCCTCAGTAGGTAGATAAATCACATCTGTAAAAAAGCCATTCACAATACCGTTGTGCTTTATCGCTTTGCTACCTTGGATATTTCCAATTTCCCAACCAAAGCCATAACCAGTTTCTTTACCATTTGCCAAACGACCTGAAGTATGTGCTAATTCAAGACTAGCTCTGCTGATCACTTTTCCATCTTCCAGACCATTGTACCATTTTAACAGATCACCAGTTGTTGATAATAAAGATCCTGCAGCATAAGGCAAAGTCATGCTTAAAAAATCTGAATTCTCATAGCTGCCATTTCTTTTCCGATAGCCTGAAATTCTTTCAGAAATTACCTTCGAACGCTCGTCGTAGTAAGAATTGCTCATTTGCAGTGGCTCGAATATATTTTTTTGCACATATTCGCCATAGCTTTTCCCACTCAGCTTTTCAATGATGTAACCTAAGAGAATGTACCCTGAGTTGCTGTATTTGTAATCACTGCCAGGTTCAAAATCCAACGGTTGATCTTTGAACAAGTCGATTAGCTCTTTTGGAGAGCGGTCCTGACGCTTCAGATTTTCATTGAACGTAGATAGAGCGGTATAATTTTTTATGCCAGAAGTATGTGTGAGCAGATTTGCAATGGTAATTTTTTTGCCATTAAGAGGATAATCAGGGATAAACTTAATTAACTCATCTTCTAGAGAAAGTTTACCTTCTTCAAGAAGCTTCAGGATGCATACCGCAGTAAATTGTTTGGTAATAGAACCTAGTCGGAATACATGTTCTGTACGCATCGGTACATTCAGCTCCAGATTTGCCTTACCATAGGCCTTGTTGAAAAGAACTTTTCCAGCCTTTGATATCAATACCGTTCCACCTGGCCCGTCTTTTGGAAAAATGGTACTGAGTAGCGAATCATAGGTTTTTAATTCGGGTTGTCCATATGATGGAATTTGAAATGCTGCGCTAAAAAAAAGGCATAGTAATAGCCTGAATAATGTTTTCATTGTTCAATTGTTGGAATTTAAAAATCTGAATTAATTAAAAATGGTATTTAGTCTTTACGTTTTTCGAATATTGACTTTAAGATAAAGTAGCAAAGAATTAGACTGATACCTAAAAAGAAAAGTATGCTACTGGATATAACCCAAAAGCCATTTAGATTGACGAGCGTCTGTATAAGCGACCCTACAAGTATTCCTATAGCAATACCAATGCTCACCATGCCCGAGGTCAAAATAAAATATAGCCATTGTCCCTGCCTTTTAAACAAATCTGGCGATTGCCCAGTTTCAATTATAGCCATCCTTTCTTTGTGACGCGTTGTAAAAAAATAATATGTGATTCCGAATACTACTAGCGATATTGAAATGAGTAATGCTGCTGATGTGATTTCCATGTCTTACTTTTTATTTGTCCATAAGACTATCGATCAAAGCCATCGGTCACATTTATTTAAAATACCCAATTAAAAGACTTGTGACCAAATCATCTGTATCTTAGTCTAACATACAGATGTTATTTAAAAAGAACAGAACTCTAGACGATCATTATCTTGACAGTGCCCTTCGTGGAGAGCGAAAAGGGCTTGAATATCTGGTTAACGCCTATCGGGATATGGCATACACCATCGCCGTTAGGATAGTAGGTAGCCATGAAGATGCTGAAGAGGTAGTACAGGATAGTTTCTTGAAAGCTTTTAAATACCTCGACCAATTCAAAAGGGCTTCTAAATTTTCAACTTGGCTATATCGGATCATCTATAACACTGCACTAACTAAAATAGGAAATAAAAACAATGTGACTTTTGAATTAGAGGACGACAATGAATATGTAAGTGATGGAGAAAGTGCCTTGCAGCGTTTAACTAACTCCGACCGAAAGAAATATCTTGGCATGGCTATAGAAAAGCTCAAAAAAGAGGATCAACTAATCATTACCCTGCATTACATTGCAGACAAAAGCATTGCTGAGATAACTGAGATCATGGACATGAAATCATCAGCGATTAAGATGCGTTTACTCAGAAGTCGTAAACAGATGTACTGGGAATTGAAGAAATTATTGAAAAGTGAAATTAAAGAATTATGAAATCAAAACACAAAGAGATAGATATTCTCAAAGAACTGCTTAAGGAACATGGGGCAATTGTGCCTTCTGAAGGATTCTCTTTGAGATTGATGAATGCTGTGGTAGCTAGCTGCAAATTCAGTTATAGTAAGCAATATCGTAAACAAGAGCGGCTTGGCAAATGGATCATCTTAGTACTGGTGGCCTGCAGTTTGCTAGTCTTTGTTGAACTCAAACCATCAACCATTGTTTTGGAAATGGTTTTTCCTGTATTCTGTTTTGCAGGTGGTCTCGCTATTTTAATCTTTATGTTGAAAAAAGTAGGAAAGTTGAATCATCATTGAAATAAATCATTATAATTGAAAATCGGAGTCTATCAATCTTCTATCAGTTATTAGTAGCGCTAAGCATGATTTAAAATTTGGTTCAAGTTCTACCCAGTATCCTCGTTCTGATTCCTCCTTAAATCAATCAAACCCTTAAATCATCCATAAATCGGTTCAAGTTTTCTCTTGTATCGCCCACAAAGCTCCTTCATGGTATATTGAAGGAGGTTTTTTATTCAACTTGTTTTTCTGCCTTGATTAAAGCAAATAAAGAACTGTTTTGGTTCGAGCCTTGTCGGTTAACTACACGGAATGATGAAAAGTAAAGTTCATTCTTTCGTTCTTTTTTGTGTAAAGTATTTAATTTATTCATTCCATACTGCTTCTATCGCCTTATGCGCCTGTTCTAATCGCCGTTTTCGGCAAATCTGTAGAATAAGCTCGTTTGTTGTAGTTACGATGTCAAGTGCATTTAGACTTCGCCGAAATAACCACAACATTGGTCACCAAACCCATCACTTGGCTCTTTCAATCCATTTCGTGGTTGGGAGTTAAGAATTTAAGTAGTTGCTCTCTCCAAGCTATTTATACAAAACGCGACGATTTATCCATTTATAAGCCAATTCCTAGATAAGATCCGACGATAACAGATCGAAACAGCTATACAACCTACGGGGTTTTACGTGATTTTCTTGATTTTTGTTTTAAACGTATTGTTTTCAAATACTTATATTTGCAAACATATGAATAAACGCTTTTTCTTTTTGCTGTTGCTGCTACTTGCAATAGCAAATGTGTTTGGACAGACGCAACCCGTAATCAGCTCTTTTAGCCCACAAAGTGGTGTAGAAGGCACTTCGGTTATCATAACTGGACTTCGCTTCAGTACAGTGCCTGCTAATAATGTTGTTTTTTTTGGAGATGTAAAGGCCGCTGTAACTGCGGCTAGTGCTACAATGATTACGGCTACAGTACCTAGCGGAGCATCCAATAAGCCGATAAGTGTAACTGTCAATCGCTTGATTGCTACCTCAAATAAGCCTTTTCGTGTAACTTATCCTTCAGATAACAGGACATTTACTAATAACTCGTTTGCGCTTAGGTCTGAAGTAACTGCTAGTACCGATGCCTATCTGCAAGGCTCTGTTATGGCCACTGGTGATTTTGACGGTGACGGTAACGTAGATCTTGTATCATCAAATGCCTATGGAGTTAATGCGCTGGTGTTCAAGAATACGGGTAATGCCATTCAGCCTTTTCTTTCAAGCCCGACGATTAAAATGACGCCACCTGTTATTTTTTCTGATATGGCTACTGGAGATGTTAATGGAGATGGTAAGTTGGATATTGTCTTTGTTTCCGGTTCTTCAGTTGGTGTCTACCTTAACACGAGTAATGCGGGTTCGTTCAATTTTGCGTCTTCAGCGGTGTTTGTTAGCATTGGTAAAGACGGTGGAGCGCTCAATTTAGTTGATATCGATGGAGATGGTAAGTTGGATATTAGCGTGAGTGTAGATGGTGGTTTGTCCTTGATCAGAAATACAAGTACAGCTACCGCAATGTCATTCGCAGCTCCTCAAGTAACCAAGTTATCTATTTATGCCAATAACAATGTATGGGTGCAGGATATGGATGGTGATTTAAAACCAGATATTGTTTACGCTTATCAAAAGAAATTAGGAATTCTTAAAAACAATAGCAGTATTGGCACTTTTGCCTTCGGTACAGAAGTAACATTTGATAAGAGTGAGTCTGCTTATTTTAATTTGGCAGATGTGGATGGCGACGATAAACTTGATGTAGTGGTTTCAGAGCAGGATCGAGTGGCCATTTATAAAAATTTAAGCACCGCAGGGAACTTTATTCTGGCTGATCCCCAAACTATAGCTTCAGCTGTAAGTGGAAAAATTACGGTTGGCGATTTAAATGGAGATGGTAAGCCAGACCTAGTAGTTTCTAGCGAACTTAAGAAATTTCAGGTGTTTGACAACAATTCAACCAGTGGTACGATAGCTTTTGTTGCTGGTGAGATCTGTTATTCCAATTCATATCTTGGTAGGTTAGTAATAGCAGATTGGAACAATGATGGCAGGCTGGATTTGGGAATTAACCATGCCAGCGCCACCGCCTCAATCCTGGTCAACCAGCTAAATGCTCCAGCAATTACGGGGTATCAAATCAATCCTTCCACTGATCTTGTGAGTATCAAAGGGAAAAATTTTAAGGAGATAACAGCTGTTAAGTTTGGTGTTTCTTCAGCAGTAAATTTTACGGTGGTAT
This sequence comes from Pedobacter sp., assembly GCF_965249885.1. Lineage (GTDB taxonomy): Bacteria > Bacteroidota > Bacteroidia > Sphingobacteriales > Sphingobacteriaceae > Pedobacter. The sequence goes on from NZ_OZ252254.1 coordinate 3,836,065, forward strand.
CTGAAAATGAAATTACTGCGGTTTCGCCTAATCAGATGCAAGGTGTAATTTCGGTTGTTGGTAATAAGGGGACTGCTAATTTTAGTGGATTTTCCAATTACAAAGCACCTACTGTTACTTCATTTTCTCCACTATTGGGTGGCGTTGGAAGCACCGTTACAATTACTGGAAAGAACTTTAGTTCAGTGGTGGGAGAAAATAAAGTATATTTTGGTAGTGTTGTTGGTACAGTAACGGAGGCAACCTCCACCTCGTTAACTGCTGTTGTGCCAGCTGGAGCAAGCTATTCGAGATTGACGGTAGTAGTAAATGGACTAAAAACAGTTTCAAGTCAATTTTTCAGCGTTAGTTTCGGCGATGGTACGGCTGTTTTTCCCTCCGTTAATTCTTTTGCAAAATCAAATACTACGCTGCTGACTTCGAAAAATGCTGTCGCACTTTCAGTTGTTGCACTTTCTGATCTGGACGGTGACGGAAAGACAGATCTTGTGGTAGGCAAGCAGGATTACCTAGAGATGTATAACAATACTGGGGACCCTGCCGCACCATTTAAGTCAAGGCCTAGCTACAGCCTGCAATTGGAAGATTTAGATGGTCATTATCTAGCTGATCTAGATGGTGATGGAAAATTGGATATTATAAGCAGAACCACCGGCAACCAAGCCTTTAAGTCGACGATAAGCTTTTATAGAAATATAAGTAAGCTAGGTGCATTGGCATTTGAAAAGAAAGAAATTATTGGGCCAGAGTTCAATATAGGTTTGACCATGCTTAGCGGTGATATAGATGGCGATGGAAGGGAAGATTTAGTGGCGTATGGTTATAGCTCGCCGATTACGATTTTTAGGAATATAGGCGCAACTGGAGAACCTTCCTTTCGAGACGTCATCCATACTATTTATCCTGAAGATTTAAATATAGCGAGCTTTGATCGTGTTCAGTTAATTGATCTTGACGGAGACCACAAAGAGGATCTGGTAGCCTCTTACAGATCAAAAGGTAGCACTTACGGACTGATGTTGTTCAAGAATGATAGCGAAAACGGAACTTTTAATCTTGTTAAACAATATGAGTATACCAATTTGCCGAATTTCAATTTTAGGATTGCCGACTTGAACAACGATGGCCTTCCAGATATCGTTCTTACCATGACTGCCAGTTCGGCTAACGTAAAAATTTTGGAGAACAGAAGCAGTAACGGTACAATTTCTTACTTAGCGGGCAACAGTTACACCATCGGATCTTCCGGCTCGTTACCGGTTTTTGGTGATATGGATGGTGATGGAAAAGTAGATATGGTGATGCCCATCGCTGGTAACAGGTTAGCGCTGGTTAAAAACAATGGTGCAGATAACGGAATATCCTTCGGTAATATATTGGAGTTAGCTGTTGGGGATAATATAGCTTCTATAGCTATGGCTGATATCAACGGTGATGGCAAAATGGACTTGGCAGTTGTAGATCGCACCCAAACGATTGGCCAGCCTAGTAAAACGAATCTATTACTAAATATAGTTCGGCAGCCTACGCTAACTGCTGCAGAGGTTACCGTTACTGATGTGAACAATACAGTGAAATTGACCGGTACTAACTTACTAGGAGCAACGAAGCTCACTGTTGATGGCCTGCAGATAAGTACTTTTTCTGTAACTTCGGACACCGAAATATTAGCGCAATTTCCGGCTCGTATTTCTGGCACCGTCTCTGTCACAACAGCTTATGGTACAGGCAGCCTTTACGGTTTTTCTTCGAATCCCATTCCATCTATCCAATCTTTTTCGCCCATGAAGGGCCCAATCGGCACAGTTGTAACTTTGTCGGGAGCAAACTTTGATGCTGTAAAAGAAAATAACATTGTTTTCTTTGGAGCGGTTAGGGCAGAGGTACTTAGTGCAAGCACTACAGCCTTGTCTGTAAAAGTTCCTGCAGGAGCAAGCTATCTGCCAATTTCGGTAGCAACCGGCGGGCTTGTTGCCTATTCAAGTTCACCTTTTGTGGTTACCTACGATAATGGCGCAACTGTATTTACAAAACGAAATTCGTTTACGCCGAAAGAGGACATTGCCACCTCAGACGGATTATATATCGATTCTTATTTGAATTTTGCAGACCTTGATGGCGATGGTAAACCAGATCTCCTAACTGCAAATAAGTTATTTCTTAATACCGGAGATCCTAAGCGTCCTTTTACATCGACTGGTTACATTAATCTTCCTTTCAGAGGCCGTGTAATTTTTGTAGATCTTGATGGCGACGGAAAATTGGACCTAGCGAACATTGAGGCAGGGGGAGTTCGTGTGTGCCGTAATACCAGTACCGTAGGTAATTTCTCTTTTGTGACAGGTAAGCTGTTTACCGTAGGACAATCACCTTCCGATATTGTGGCAGCTGATATCGATGGCGACGGAAAGGTCGATCTGATTACATCAAATAATCAGTCAAATACGATATCTGTACTTAGAAATATTAGCTTTAATGATCAACTTAACTTCGCACCTCAACAGGACTATGCTACAGGCTCGGCACCTTGGAGCCTCTGCGTAGCTGATTTTGATGGCGATGGGAAATTTGATATCGCAACAGCTAATTTCGTTACTTATAATATTTCAGTGCTTAAAAATACCAGTGTAAAGGGGGTAGTTAGTTTTGCGAATAAGCAAGATTACTCAACTAACGATGCCACGACCAGTATTGTAGCAGGTGATCTTGATGAAGATGGTAAGCCAGAACTGGCTACTACTAGCTTTCAATATTTTTCTGGCGCCCGCGATGGTTCCATTTTTAAAAATCAAAGTTCAAACGGTACAATTTCGTTCAGTTCACGGATAAGTTATTTCCAAGATAGTAGGGAACAGCATTTAAATGCCAAGCTAGCTGATTTGGACGGCGATGGAAAAGCTGATTTGGTTGCCGTTGATCAAACTAGTGAAAATATAGTGATTTATTCAAATAAGAGTACTTCGACCATCTTGAGTTTGAGCGGACCTTCCGCAAAGCCAATAATCATGGGGCAAATAGCAAGGGATGTCGTTGTGGGAGATTGGAACCTAGACGGTAAACCAGATTTGGCGGTTAAGAGCGGACAGTGGTTGTCCATCCTGCTCAATCAAACGGGTTTGTCTACACCGGAGATCACCAAATTTAGCCCTGCTCTCGGTGGCGAAAATACGAAAGTGACCCTCACAGGTAATTTTTTTGAAAATGCTACATCAGTAAGCTTCGGCGGTATCGAAGCTAAAAGCTTTACCGTGCTGTCAACTAACACCATAGAGGCAGTGGTAGCCCAAAATTTGGGGCCAGTCAATCCGCAAGAGATCAGAGTAACTACCCCAAATGGAGTTACGGTTATAGATGGTTTTACTTATGTGCGCAAACCAACAATCACTTCATATTCGATAACTGGGGAAGCACCAAATTTTAGCATTGTTATCAATGGTTTTGATTTGGCTGGCGCAACGGCGGTGAGCTTTGGAGGTGTTGCAGTAACGTCATTTGTGATAACGTCTTCCAATAAGCTAACAGCGACGTCGCAAGTACCTGTTACTGGCGACCTATCGGTAACTACGCCTGGCGGGACAACAATATTTAAATTGGCAGATGTTTTACCAACCATATCAGCGTTAAGCACCTATAGTGCTGCCACAGGAGGTATTGTAGAGATTACAGGTACGAACTTTGACAATGTAGCCGGCGTCACTTTTGGCGGCGTAGCGGCGCAGTCGTACACACGCAATAATGCTACTAAAATAACGGCTGTAGTAGGTAATGGGGCTAGTGGCGATGTTGTGGTAAACACTTCTATCGGCTCGGCTAAAATATCAGGCTTCACCTATCTTCCGCCTCCAGTAATAACAACTTTTTCGCCTACTTCGGCAGCCACAAATCAGATGGTGACCATCAGCGGCAATAATTTCAACGCCGTATCCGCTGTTAAATTTGGTAACGTAGCTGCCACTTCATTTACAGTGGTATCGCCAACAACCATCACAGCAGTAGTAGCTAATGGTGCTAGTGGGCAGGTTGAGGTAGTTTCTACGGGTGGAACCGCCAAGTTAAATGGTTTCAGCTATCTTCCATCACCAATAGTTAATTCTTTTTCTCCAACTACAGCTATTGCAGGTCAATTGGTAACAATTACTGGAAGTAACTTTGTGAATGTAACTGGCGTAAGTTTCGGTGATGTTGCCGCTGCATCGTTCAAGGTTACCTCAGCAACTACTATTGAAGCAATAGTGGCCAGCGGTGCCTCTGGAGCAGTCAAAATAACAACCAGTGCGGGTGTGGCGACCAAATTAGGCTTTATTTTTTCTACACAACCATCAATTAGTGCAGTAAACGAACTAGTGGGCGGCAGTGGATCTCAAATTATCATCAGTGGAACCAACTTATCAGCTGTTACCGCGGTTACTTTCGGTGGCACGGCGGCAGCTTCCTTTACGATAGAATCACCTACAAAAATAATAGCTGTAGTTGCTCAGGGGGCTTCCGGGCAAATTATGGTGGCCAACGCCAAAGGGGAGAGCGCTTTTTACAACGGATTTATCTTCGTTCCTAAGCCAACCATCACCATAGTAGGCACTACGCCGTTAATTAATGATGCCAAGGCGATATTGCGGGCAAATACCGGTAAAGCTTTTAGTTATGTATGGAAGAGGGACGGGCAAACCCTCAATGGCAGTGTAGGAGATGAAATAGAGATCAGTCAAAAAGGAAGTTATACGGTGAGTATCGTCAACGGGAATTACACCACCACATCCGAAGCTGTATTCGTTGATGCCTATTTTATGTTACCTGTTAATAATTTTAAGATACAGCGCTTTGGTACAAGTTGTATAGGTGTTAATGACGGATATTTTACGATAACCACGGTAAGCTCTCAGCGCTACAGTGTTGCAGTTGAGGGAAATGGTGTAAGTAGAAAGCTGAACTTTACGAATCTACTGGATGTGAAGCAGCTTCCTGCTGGAACTTATAGTGCCTGTGTAACAGTGGAAGGACAGGCAGATTTTAGGCAGTGCTTCACTATCGTAATTCCTGAACCTGAAAAGTTAGCGGTATACGCATCGGTTACGGCAGGTGCCGATAAATTGAGGTTGCAGCTTGCCGGTGCAACTAGTTACATTATCGAACTTAATGGTAATGTAGTACGCACTGACCAGACCGAGATAGAATTGCCATTGAGAGCTGGGGCAAATACGCTTAAGGTAACTACGGACCAGTCTTGTCAAGGTACTTTTGATAAAACCATTTTTTATAATTCTACTGTATTAGTCTATCCTAATCCTTTCCGAGATAAATTGAGTGTACAGCTTCCTAGATCTTACACCGGCAAGGTGATCATTTCAATTACCGACACACAGGGAAAAATTGTTTACAAGGATGAAGTTCAAACAGGAGTGGAGCTAATTGATTTACAACTAAGCGGGCTAAATGCTGGAGTATATTTGTTGAAGGTAGTTTCAGCAACATCGGAAAACGTTCAAAAAATTATCAAGCAATGAGAAAAATAATCATATTCCTATCTATACTCGGCCTAGTTGGTTGCGGTAAAAGTAAAACGGAACCTGAATTGCTCCCGCCGGCAAAGGCAAAGTTGGTTTTTCCTGCAAAAGATGAAGCCTGCTTGTCTGGTAAGTCTGTATCTGACCGCCAAAATACGATTGATTTTTCTTGGGAGAAGGCCGATCATACTGATTCATATGAACTTGTTGTTAAAAATTTACTAACCAATAAAACGGTGAGTTTCGACGTGCTTGACAACGCCAAAACAGCCACACTTGAAAAAAGTACGCCTTACGCTTGGTATGTGGTTTCTAAAAATACAAAGAGTGATATAAAAGCAGTTAGTGACACTTGGAAGTTCTATAATTCAGGTCCTGGGGAAAGCAATTATATCCCGTATCCGGCAGAAGCGGTTGCGCCAAAAATGGGCGAGACTGTAACGCCAACCAATAATCTTGTAACGCTACAATGGACTGCCTTGGATCTTGATAATGATATTAAAAGTTATCGCCTTTACTTTGGCACGCAACCAGATCCGGCATTGTACAAGGATAATTTTACAGACAATATTTCCAAAGATATCCCTGTCAATAGCAATACCGTTTATTATTGGAAAGTGGTTACCATTGATTGGAAAGGAAATTCATCAGAATCTGCAGTTTATAAGTTCAGTGTCCGTTAGAGGGAATAACAAGTTAAGGTGAATTACGATATCTCAATTTGATTTCACACGACGAACGAGGTGGTTGGCAACAATCTCAATCAAATAGTTTTTCAGCAACTCTTTTAGAGGCTTCTTCTCCAAAGTCGAGCCCTGAGAAATCTGGATTGTAACCGCCTATAAACGGAACTGCAAGCATGTAAATTCTGTCGTTGGCAAAGCCATTGGTGCCAATAACCTGAAAGTGATCGTTAATTGCTACGCCTGGTACAATCAATCGATATTCATCTTCATTTACCTTAATGATTTGCTCGTCGCCCTGTGCTACCCTGCTTTTTGCAATTGCACTGTCGCTAAAGTTTAATGTTGCACGGGTTAGCGTCTTGCCATTCAAGAGGCCCGGATAGGGCAAGTCCTCAAACTTCAAATGCGGCTGGCCTATGCAATCTATAAAGGTTTCGTACTTTTGTTTCTCCCATTTACCATCCGTATTTTTGAAATGGTATTCGATTCCACCCTCCTCTAAAGGGCTGATGTAGCTGTCTTCGCCAACTGACACGATACGTAAAATGCCTGAACGGTACAGTGCCAGCATTTCCCTAACCGAACTTTGCGGGGCAAAAGCAATAATTACCGATATCAACGGCATTAACGTTTTCTTTAGGCGTTCCATATCTTCAGCAGAAAAGTACTTAGCAGGATAGTTCATGGCAAAGCTAAGTACGGCCAGCATCTCCTTCCAATGGATTGGTTCGCGATTGGCTATCGATTGTGATGCCTGTTCCATTTCCTCTTCCAAAAGTTCAAATGCTGAGGTGCGTTCACGCTGAAACATCATCATTTCCACGAATCTTTCCATCGACAGCTCCTTAATCAGTTCGTAAAACATCGGATGTCTGGATTTTATGCCATCCAAAAAATTTCGTTGGTACACATAATCCAGCGGTAGGAAACCTTGGTTTTGCGCTCTTACGTGCGCTATTTCTTCTGCAGGCAGTATCGTGTCCTTTGAAAGATGCGAATCTTCTAAATGAAACCTTACTGCTGGTAGCAGCCCGTTTCTGGAATGCATAATGATCCTAAATTGCACACTTTCATCATCAAGTTGATATCTCAGGTTTCCCGCCTCATCTTTCACAAAAATGCCGTTATGCCTTGCCAAAGTTCTTATGGCATCTATTGCCGTAAGCGAAGAGCCCCGCAATGCGACAGGATGATTGGTTCGATGTGCGATTTTGCTGGGCGGGTAGGGAGAGTCAAAACAGTTTTTGAATTTACCCTCCAGTTTTTTTGGCCACAGGTGACCAGTACAGATAATCACTTTGTCGAAGAAATCCGTTCGATTAGCTGTGCTTACCATCGTTTTCCGCATGTCTGCGTCGTCAATGATGTTTGTTACCTCCTGTCCATAATGCACATTAACTTCCAATCCTTTCTGCTGAGCAATAGATAACAATATGCCGAATTGATCAGATAAGTATTTTCCGAAAAGTAAACGTGGAAGTACCTTGTATTGATTGAAATGATCGACATCAACATCGAACTGTTCTGCTGCAAAACTTCGCTGCCCAACTATCCAATCGTCAACTGAGGAAACCATCTCTGGAATTTCATTTCCCGAAACATTGGTTACGTGTTCCTCAAGGGCACCTTCGGAGCTGTAAGGCATGCCGGCACCCAGTTGTTGTTTGCGTTCAAAAATATCTACGGTGAAGTTGGTATGGCCCGTTTCGGTAAGCCTCCTAAACATTAATAGTCCGGTTGGGCCTCCGCCGATAATGGCAATACGTAATTTTGGTTGCATATGGAAATTAGTGCGCTCGGGACGGAATTGTACCGTTTGCATCTTATCAAACCCAAAATCTTTAAAATAGTTTTGATATCATTTTTAAGAACTGTTTTAAATTTTCTTTTGCTGCAAATACAGTTGTGATCTGGTGCTTTCCTAAGTGTTGTAACAATTAGTCGATGCATTTTCATTAGATAATCTAACATATGACGACAAATGAAAAATAAACAGTTTATTCATCGTTTTCACCATGTGATTATGCTAGCTAAATAAAGTTGGCAATCACAACAGTAGCGAATTTCTGCAAACATATTCTCGTTTTGTGATGTTTACATTGGACATTTAAAATTTTAGAAAAATGGAAAATTCAGAAAAAACAGTAGAGATTTTAAACGATCTTATCCAAATTAATAATGATAGAGCAGACGGCTTTGAGCGAGCAGCTGCTGATCTTTCGGACGAAAATATAGACTTAAAAGCGACTTTCGAAAAGTTATCTTCTGGTAGCAGAACTAACGTTACCGAACTTGCTGGTTTAGTAGGAAGACATCATGAAAATCCAGATACAGGAAATACTGTGTTGGGAACTTTGCACCGGGCTTGGATTGATATTAAAGCAACGTTTGGCGGCGACAGCAGACACAGTATTTTAGCAGAATGTGAGCGAGGTGAAGATGCAATCAAAAAGGCTTACAAAGATGCATTGCAAGAGAATGATTTGGGTGAGCAAGTAAGGAGCGTGCTTTTAGCGCAACAAGAAGGTATCAACGCTAGCCACGATGCAATCAAAGCACTAAGGGATGCCCACGCCTAGTACTTGCAACTGAACAATTACAAACGACTGTCTCTAAAGTATTTAATGCCTTTTATATGAGCGTATTTCTTATCTAAAAGCCTCATTAATAAAGAACTTACAGCGCAACGCTTTAGGGACAGTCCTTCTTCTCTTCTTAATCATAGGTCTTTTCAATTGACCTTATGCCGGTATTTTATCCTCTCTGATAACAGCTACGTAGTTATATTTTGTTAATGAATTTTGTAGGCGATTTGGTTTAAGAAAATTCAATCTCCTGGCGTGTTTGCTACATAAAATTATTAATTTACAGAAAACGACCGTCGAATGCTTAGCGAAACCTTAAAAACACTTTTCAGTAGAGATTTAAATAAACTTCGGGAGGAGTTGGAATCCTATCAAAATGAAGAAAACATCTGGAGAATTGATAAGAATATCCTCAACTCTGCAGGAAACCTGTGCCTACACTTGATCGGAAATCTTAAAACTTATATTGGTGCAGAATTAGGCGGTATTAACTATACTAGAAATAGGCCCGAAGAGTTTTCGAAAAAAGACGTGCCAAGAAGCCAACTTGTAGAGCAAATTGAACAGACGATAACGATAATTGAAAACACACTTGCTGGGCTTACAGCGGATCGTGTCGAAAGTGAATATCCATTGGAAGTGTTAACGGGTAAGATGTCGACCGAGTTTTTCTTAGTGCACTTAGCTATGCATTTAAGTTACCATTTGGGGCAAGTGAATTACCATAGGCGCATGTTGGATTGCTAATAGCTAAAGAACATCAATCATTTTGAAGCCGAATGTTTCGAACGTTACTTGCCAGTTTCCATGTGAGGAGCATCCACAGGCTTTGATTCGGGAGAACCTTTTTGTCTGAGATAGATGGAAAGTACAACGATAGCTAGCACGGATAAAAATTCGCTTTGCCAGTTTTGAAAAGTTTCAAACCAAAATCTGGGCTCACTTAAAAATTCCATCACTGAAATTGAAGGTTTCTGTTTAATCAGTAATGCGGCATTTTCGTCTCTAAAGCTCCCATAAAAATGAAACAACCAACTTAAAATAAACAAAGAAACAAATGCAATAGATAATGAGTTGGCATAAAGTTTTAACCATATTCCACCTCTACGTACTGGCCAAGGCGCATTTGGTAAGGGTTGAGGCATCCGATCTACGTCCTCCTTTTCATCTAAAGATTTTGATTCGGCCGATCCAATTTGCCGCAAGCCGATAGTTAGCATTACGTATAAAGACATCTGTAGAAACTCACTCTCGAAGTTTTCGAATGTTGCCGACATAAAATGCCCACTACTTAAATAGTTAGGCAAATCGAGCGCTGGAGCGTGGTCTTCATTTAGCTCTTTATTATGCTCTTTCCAGCCGGCAATAGCTTGCGCACCAATTGATAAAATAAAAAAAGCTAGAAATACGAGTGAAAGTCCATTTCTTCTAAAAAATGAATACTGCTTGATTACCTTATTTTTCATGTCTAATTTGGGTTGTATGCAAAAAAATACGTTCCAATGCACTTAAGTAATTACAGCTTTTAAGTTTATAATATGGCTCAAAAGTTTTACCAACTCATTGTGAAAGTACGTTTATTGATCTGTTCCGCTATCTTTATTAAATGCTTCTGCTAAATTCGAACCTTTACCGTCAGCAAACTTGTTTTCTTGAGCGGTATACTCATTTTTCTTCGTTTTATTTTGTTTGTCGCTAGTTGATTTTCCCATAGCTTGCTCACTTGTTTCGCTATTTTTTTCGTTTTGATTTTTCTTGTTATTTTCCATGTTTGTTACTATTTATTGAGCTGTGTTTTAAACATTGTTGTCAATGGGAATAATTGTTTCCCCATTTAAAATTCTGGATAGAATTCTTCGAAGCCATGTACAAGTTGCTTCGTTTTCTTCTATTGTTTGAGAAATGAGTGAGGTTGATTGCGTTAAGTTTAAATGCGTGGCAATTTCAAGAGCTACTTTGTACATCGGTAACTTTTGGTAAATAACTTGTTGAGCTTTTGCAATTAACCATAAATCTCGCTCACTACCTTTTTTGAGTTTTCTTGGTAAACCAAATGGAACAGCTGAGGCATTCCTTTTCTCCGCAACTTCGTTAATCTCCATCTGGATTAACTTTAGTCGTTTAACGTGCAATGTGATATTGGTTTGCTCTGGGTGTACAGCTTTAGCCAATTCCGGAGCATCGGCATATTTGCGTATGGTGTCATATGTTTTTTTGCACAATATTGCGGTTATGCGTAAATCTTCAATTAAACAAGACAGCGCTAGAAGTGGAGATGATTCTTTTGGATCCATAATAAAGTCTCCACTAAAAACCTTTTAAAATGAATTTTGATTTTGATGTAAATACCTGATTTTGGGAGAGAAATACGCGTTAGTTTGCTGGGCACCATCCGATAAGTCTAATGCCAATATTTTATTTAAAACTATTTGCTGCCAATTCACATTTATAGTTTAAAGATTTCATCATCATGACTGACAAAAATAAGCGATTAAAGACAGGCAACGATAGGGAAGATTCAGATCGTATGCATAACACTTATGCTGACGGAACTACGAAAAAGCCCGCTGAAGAAGATACTAGCAAAGAAATTATTGATGCTCATGATGAGCGAAACAATGACGAAGGTGCTGATGAGCAATTCGGAGGAGATGCACCAGATAACACCGACAGTAGGGCAGGAGGTGGGAGAATTGACGAACTGTAACGAATTAAAAAGCAATTTAGCCACAGTATACCTCGATGTACTGCGGCTAATTGCTAAAAGCTAAAGTTCATACTCTTGATGATAGCTCGGTATTGCAATGTGCTTAAAGCCTTTATCTCGCAAATGATCTGCAAAGTGTTGCTGCACCTCGTACTCGCCGTGAACTAAAAATATTTGTTTATTGGCCTTGGGATCTTGACACGATAAAAAGTGGAGTAAATCTTCGTAATCACCGTGGGCACTCATCGATTTTATCATTTTAACTTCCGCTAGTACCTGTAATCGCTCCCTAAAAATATCCACTGATTTATTACCCGCCATTAATTGACCTCCTAAAGAGTGTGGATCACAGTAGCCAACCAGCAAAATGGTATTTTTGTCGTTTTCAATGTTGTTTTTGATGTGATGTCTCACCCTTCCGCCCTCGGCCATGCCAGATGATGAAATTATTACACATGGTCGGTTATCTTGATTTAAAGCCATTGATTCCGTAGCACTTTCGATGAAACGAAGTCCCTTAAACGCAAAAATATCGTCATCAATTTTTAAAAGCTGTTTAGTGCCGTTGTTGTATACCTCGGGGTGGTTCTTCAATACTTGTGTAGCTTGCATAGCCAACGGACTATCTACGTAGTAATTCAAATCGGGCAGTTTGCCTTCAAGTTCTAGAGAGTTTAAGGCAAATAATATTTCTTGGGTACGGCCAACGCTAAATGCCGGAATGATTACTTTTCCCTTTTTTCTAACGCAAGTATCACGAATAATTTCCAACAAAAGTTGGTCTATTGGCTCTTGATCTTTATGAAGCGAATTGCCATAGGTTGACTCCATGATGATGTAGTCGGCCTGCGGAAATGTTTGCGGACTTCGTAAAAGTAAGTCAGAATACCTTCCAATATCTCCGCTAAATGTTAGCTGAGTTTTTTCGCCATGTTCTTCAATGGTTAAATGCACCGCTGCGCTACCCACCACATGTCCGGCATCAGTGAGTAGCAAACTGATTTGTTCGTTGATTTGGTATGGTTGCCCATATTCAACAATTTTAAACTGTCCCATTGTTTTAATCACATCCTCTTCGGTGTATAAAGGAAGCTCTTCTGGCTGGTCAATATTTCGATTTGCATTGCTAAATTCTGCATCTTGCTCATGTATTTTTGCCGAGTCGAGTAATAAAATTCGAGCTAAATCCATGGTGCCCGGGGTAGCATATATGGTGCCCGAAAAACCTTCCGCAACCAGTCTGGGCAATAAACCGCAGTGATCAATATGTGCGTGGGAAAGTATCATCATAGTTACCTCAGATGGTTTAAATCCGAAGTAGCCATTGAGTTTTTCTGTGACGTTTCCCATGCCTTGGAACATTCCGCAATCTAAAAGTATTTGTGTGCCGTCGTCGAGCTTAATTAAGTGTTTGCTACCTGTTACCGCTCTGGCAGCGCCGTGAAATGCAATTTTCATTAGTTTATTGATAAGTGTACCGCTGCCTAACAAGTTGGGGGAATCAAAAGTTTCGATCAATTTTTAAGTTTATTTTACTGCCTGATTTTTCTTTTCAGTTATAAGCATATTTTTATACATTTGTGGTGAGAGCGTTAATTTAGATGTGGGGATGTCCTTCGGGATGTTCCCACTCTTCTTTTATAGCAACTTTATGCCATGCAGTTGGTGGTTTCCACAAAGCCACCGTCGTACTAAGCAATATCTTTTTCCAATATAAAGTGTTTTGTTTTTTTGACAACTTATAGTTTTACTTGATGTAGTGCATTATATGTTGTGTCAAAAGCAATAATTGCCATTAAATTTCGAAGGCAATTTGCTGTTTTTTTGGCTTTCTTCATCAACCTATTGCGACGATAGATTTGTCGGCATGGAAATCGCTAAACAAATCATTTGTAGGGCCTGTTTGCTGCCAAGGGTAGCAGAATTGGCTGATTATTGGGGTTCATTGCTAGATATGATATCTAGTTCATCTCCAATGCTTTGGGAGAAATTAAAAGGTGTGTCGCCTTCAGATTTAGACAAACTTGATCTGCGTACGCAATTTAGTGTGCTTAGGTACTTTAATAGGGCCAAGTTTAGACCGATACCTTACGGGAAATTTGCAAGTGTAGGTATGCTTTTGCCCAATAAATCAAACGAACATTTTATGCTTAGTGAAAGGATAACCATCAGTTCCTTTCCTGATTGGTCTAAATCTGAGAAATTGATTGATACTAGTAAATCGTTAGCGGAAGATTGGTTGTGGCGTGTACAGTCAACGCTTTATACCGAAAAAGGAAGCCATTACTTTTTTCAATCTACCGAAGGGCAAACTGAACTATTTTGCTTAGAGGGTTTTACCGAGTTAAACAACCTGTTGGAGTTTTGCGAACTGGGGCGGACAACAGCCGAAATAAAAACATTTGCTAAACAGGATTGGGACTTTTATAATGGTATGCTTGGTCAACTTGCTGAGCTACAGGTATTAGTTCATAGCGGGATGCCTAATGTTACTGGTCAAGATTATTTCGACAGAATTAATTCGGCAGATACAATGCCTTTTGCAGATCGTTATGAGATTTGTTTTCGTCATGGGAACGGAATAGAGCTAGACCAGTTATTACAAAAAGAACTGCTCAACTATGCAAAATTTGCTATAGAATATCTGCCTAATCCACAACTTAGCGATTTAACAGAGTTCAAAAATAACTTTTCTCAGCGCTACGAGAATCAATGGCAAGCGCTGGCGTCAGTATTGGATCCAATAAAAGGTATAGGTTATGGTGGATTAGCTAATGCTGATGATACAGCGGTAGAAAAGCTGTTGTCGAAATCACAAAAACGCTTTCCCGTGTTAGAAATGGATAGCTTTAACAGCTTCCTATTGGCAGAAATTACTAGTGGAAACACGATAGATCTGAAAAAATTTAGTGAAAAATCTGATGCTCCAGCTCTATTGCCCAACACAATGAGTGTACTTGTTCAAAAGGTTGATGGTGATTGCTGGCTGTTGGACCACATGGGTGGCGCTACCGCTAATGGGTTATTGGGTAGATTTGCTTTGGATGAAAACATTGGGGAGGTTGCTAAATCACTCGCTAAAATAGAACAGGATGCCAATCCGAATGTACTTTTTTTTGATGTCGCTTACCAAACCGGCCAACGTACAGATAATATCAACCGCCGACCACAGCTTTACGAATTGGAACTGGCGTTAGGCGGCTGGTCTACACATCCTTGTCAACTACAGCTTGCTGATATATTTATAAACGTGATTAATGGACAGGTTGTTCTGTATAGCTGGAGGCATCGCTGTAGAGTAGTTCCAAGAATAGCCTCCGCATATAATACCTTACGTTCTAGTCATCCTTTGCTCCGTATGCTCGCCGATTTACAATATCAGGAATTACATTGTCAGTTTTTACCAGAACTTGTACAACGCTTTCCTAATATGAACTACTATCCAGAAGTTCGATTTGGGAAATTGGTGATTCAAGCTGCCATGTGGCGTGTACCTGGCGAAGCTACGCAGTCTGCCGAAACTTTGTCGACTTGGCTGCTTCAATCAAAGGTTGCTAGATTTATAAAAGTGGGTCATGCCGATCAGTATTTGTGTTTGGATACGTGGTCCGATACAGATCGTAGCTTACTGTTGAATGCACTGCAACGCGATCCATCTTTAAAATATGTGGCAACGTGGCTATCTGGTAATGATGTTGGAATGTTGGATGAAGCTGGTAAATGCTATGCATATCAGCTACAATTGAATTTAACACATCGAGATGTGGTTTATCAGCCAGTTACCAGTTTTGAAAAGCCGTTACCTGCACAGGCGTGGCATTTAGGGGAGGAGTGGTTTTTCGTATCGCTGTATGTAACTTCTGCAATGCAGGATTTGGTACTTTTCGAACTTATCAGGCCGTTAATTGAACGTCATGAAGCTTTGTTGGAGGCTTGGTTTTATGTGCTTTATCGAGATCCAGAGCAACATATCCGATTGCGCCTGAAATGGAAAGCAAGTGTAACGCCATCAGAACGGTGGATGGTTTGCCGCGAAATTGGTGCTTGGTTAGGTAGTAACGGTATTCGAGATATGGCCGTTCTTCCTTACCTGCCTGAAATACAGCGCTACGGCATTTCAAGTATTACGCTGGTAGAGGATTTTTTTTGCCTAGATAGTGAAGAAGCATTAGCCGAGATTGCATGTAACGAGGAGGAAAGATTGCAAAGTTGTTTCTTTTGGATGAAAAACATGATTGGTTTAGCTTTCCCCGAAGTCGAGGATCGTAAGTATTTTTTAGAAAGAATGGCTTCCGCTTTCGCTGCGGAGATGAGATGGGATCAATCCCAATTTAAGGTAATTAATCAAGCTTGGAAAACACTACCTGAAATTGAAGTTGTGATTAGCGACCGTGCAATAGCTTTGTGGAACTGTATTTCTGCTATTGTTCCTGTTGATAAGCTACAGCAGTTGTTTGCTGATCTTATCCACATGCATGTAAATCGCCGCTTTTTTAACCACGCCAGACTTAGGGAAGCTCAGCTATATCAGTATCAGCTGCTTTATTTTCGGAAGGCTTCACGATTTGATTCAAACGAACGAATATTTGCACGTTAAATCCACTTTCTTCATCCAAGCCATAGGTGAAAGAATGCGCCTCGCCGTATGCAGTCGCTAATCTTTTTTTAAGGTTGGTTAATCCCGTTTTTGTTGAAGTGATTGGCTTTTGGTTCGATGCTTTGTTCCAAGTTGAAATATAAAGTTGATCATTTTCCAGAGAGAGTGACATCAATGCGTCATGTTCTGATAGATCGCCGTGCTTATAACAATTTTCGGCTAAAGTTAACAGCACCAGTGGGATTAACTGTAGATCGCATACGGCAAGTTCATAATTCAGTTTAAGAGTATGTTGTCCCTTTTTCAGTCCGTATAAATAACTGATATCCGCTACTTGTTCTAATTCGTCGCCTATTCTTATGCTATCGCCAGTATTTTCAATGTCAAATGCGAATCTCATCACATTAGCCAATGTCGTTACCGCTTCGCTTATTTGCGGCGCAGATTTTATAGTTTGTAAATGGATATAATTAAGTATGTTAAATAAAAAGTGCGGATTGATCTGCGCTTTAAGGAAAGCATTTTGCATCAAATCTAAGTCTCGTTGTGTATTCTGTTGTTCAATTATGGCCTTTAAGCGCTCTGTTTCTAAGCGTTGCGAATGATCTCGTTGAATTAAATAACTGCGCAAATAATAATATCCAGCAGAAAAACCAATAAAAAAAAGTGCCCTGTACCCATTCTTCAGAAAACTTTGCAAGTTCATTCCGTACCAAGGCTTTATTGGTTTTTTCAATAAATGGATTAAAAAAATCTCGCCAAGCCAGTGAGCTAATATGTAAAGTAATAAAAAAATGATACAGAAAAGCGGTATCCAAAGCCATCGCCATCGGTTTTTGCTCAACCGCGGAAGTACTACATCCGATTGGAAGTAGAATAAAGCGATATTAATTATATAATGTACAATGTAAATAATAGGAGCAACGTCCATATCATAAAGGATATTGATGATGATCGTTTCCCAAGTGATAAAAAGCGCCCATATCAAAATATGTAGTCTTAAAACTTTCTTGTCTAGATTTTTTGCCATTCTACATCGAAAAATAAGGTTTCCAAATAACAGATTTTTTAGCGGCAATTGCTAATGCTAATTTCAAATTGTTAACCGTACGATTATGGAAAATAAAAAGATCAAATTAGAGATTAGGAAAGTTGGAACTTTCAAAAAGTCTCAGGCCACAAGTGCCGTACTGTTTACCGGCGAACCCACGTCTGAATTAACCACCACCCAAACGACCATGGGAACATCAGGTTTCCCTAGAGTTCGTTAAACAGCTCTCATGGGAAAGAGGTTAGCGCTTCTTTCCCATTTTTATAATGCGTTCATCTAAAAACGACTGAAAAGTAGGTCGGTACATCTCTCCAACAGTGATTTTAGCGCCGCTGGCCATAACTAGGGTGTTTCCATCCACATATTCTATATAATGTTTGTTAATGATAAAGCTCCTTTGGACCTGTATAAAATCTGGTTGTCCGTTAAGCTTTTTAGCTAATTCGCTCAACGTCATGTAGGTAATTACCTGCCTGTCTAATGCTTGTAGCTCTACATAGTTGTTCTTGCTTTCGATGACTATCAGCTCTTTAAGTTTTACTTTAACCAACTTCGAGTCTTGTTTGGCTTTTACGAATATGAAATCCTCATCGGCGATAATTTCCGGCGTTACCCTTTCAACTTCTTTTTCTTTAGTTTGAGGATAAAGACGATGTAGTGTAGCGACAAATTTTGCTAACGAAAACGGCTTCAACAGATACGCATCAGCTTGGTGCTCGAAAGCGTCAAATGCATATTTGGTGTGGCCAGTAGTAAAAACTAATTTACCTACCTGTGCTCTAACGGCAGCAGTTAACTCTATACCGTTTATTTTAGGCATGTCCACATCTAATAGCAATAGCTCTACTTTATTATTGAGTAGATAAGCCATAGCTGCTACTGGATCAGTAAAGGTATTCTCTACGATAATTTGCGGAAAAGTTTCGAGATAGGTAACCAATCCATTTACGGCATCTTGGTCATCGTCTACAATTACACAGCTTATATTCACACGAAATTTGTTTTAAATGAAACACTATCGCTTAAATTAATGATTTCTTGCTAAATTCTCAAAGATAGTTTGCGATAAAAATTTCAAAGTACTACGCCTTAAATAATTAAAATTTCAGGCATAGCAAAATTTTGGTGTATGGTTTCATTTACCTTGCGGAATGTAAGTTTTACTTTGTGAAAGTGATATTTTGGGATGCTTTAAGTAATGAATTTTGAGATTTCAAACTTTGCTATCCTAGTAGTAGGTTATTTTAAATTGTTGTCCTTTGCGGTTTTTATAATAACCTGATCCAATTCTTTTGCTTGATCCATTAATTTTTGGATTAAAACTGTATGCTGTGTAGCGTCGTGGTCGGCTTCTAGTAACGAAACCAAACCTAAGATATTGGAAAGCGGCCTTCTAACTTCATGAGCTTGTATCCAAGTGATTTCGTGTAATTTAGCCAAACTTTGTTGCTTGGCCATTTCAGCACTTATTTCAGCGGTTTTGTCTACAACTACCACCATCCGTGCCGCTCTACCATTGAAACTAATTGCTGTTCCTTTTACATCGGCGTAAATAATATCGCCATTTTTTTTACAGTGTTTCACCGAACTGGTTCTAGGTGTTTTACAAGCACTGATGTCGCTCAAAATTCGTTTCATTTCTGAAATGTCTTCCTCGGGTCTAATTGACAGGATGGAGGTGTTCAGAAACTCCTCCCTTGAATAGCCGTAGTGCATTATTGCGGCCTCGTTTACATCTAAAAACATGAAAGTTTCTGTATCATAAACCCACTGTGGAAGCGGGTTATGATCGAATATATCCCGATATTTCTTGCGTTCATTTTCAAGTTCCTGAGCAGTATTTTTTCTTTCGGTGATATCTTTGAAATATATCGACAATCCCTCGCCATTAGGGAATACTGACACCTCAAACCACATTTGTTTTGGTTGAAAATATTCTTCAAATCTAACCGCAATTTGTAACGACATTGCTTTCTGGTATTCCGTATGAAATTTTAGTTCAACAGCTTCCGGAAAAACATCCCAAAGATTTTTGCCTATAATTTCATCCTTCGGGATTTGTAGTAGTTTTTCTGCTGTACGGTTCCAGTAGGTCACAGTCCAATTGTCGTAAACTTCAAAAAAACCATCGGTAAAACTTTCGAGGATAGTATCTACACGTTTTCGGTAAGAAGTGTAGCGTCTTTTTATATCCTTCATTTTGCGGTATCATGTGGCTTTAGCCACGTTAAGTTAGTTTTATAAATGATGCTCAATATAGGTATTTTAAGGAAAGGTGGTAATTTATTTTAAAACAAAATGGAATAATAGCGATGCAACATATGTCCTGTTGATCTGTACCATTTGTCTGCCGATACGTTTAGGCGCTAAGTTTAATTTTACGAAAGCTGATCTAATAATCAGGACTTAAATAAATAACCAATTTAAACGTATTAAGTATGAAAAAACATTTACTCACTTTTGGCTTGTTGGCTTTTGGCTTTACAAGTTTCGCACAATTTACACCAGGTAATTTATTGGTGTTGCAGGCTGGAGACGATGCTACCACAGAAACCAATGGCATGACCATACACCTGAAGGAATTGACAAAGGCGGGCAACTTTGTACAAAAAATTAGTGTTGCAAGTACGGGTGCCGATGCTGTTGTGTTTGGTACACCAGGTGCAACAACCGAGGGTTTACCTACACTGTCGGCAGATAGACAATTTCTAACCTTTATGGGTTACAATGCCACGGCAGGAACTAGCGGCTTGTCGGGAAGTTCTACCACTACAGTTAAACGTACCGTTGTCACATTTAAAGCTGATGGAACCTACACGCTAGCAAAATTCAGTGTCTTTAGCGGCCAATCTCCACGTACAGTTGTTACAAATAATGGTACCGATTTTTGGATGGGTGGAGGAAGTAACGGTATGAGATACGGAACCACAGCTGATTTAAGCACGACTACCTCGCTTTTTTCAGCTCCTTCAGGCTACAGATCGGTAGGGATATTTAATAATGAGCTATATTTCTCTACCACTAATAGTGGTAGCCCAAATCCTGATGTTCGTATGGGGAAAGTATCTGGAGCCTTACCAACTGCTGCAACTACTTACATTTCTTTGCCGGGCTTACCTACAACTACTATTGTACCCCATGCTTTTGTTTTGTTTGACACTGATAATATTGCAGGTCCTGATTTGCTATACTTAGGTACAGATGATGGTCTACAAAAATATCATTTAAATGCTGGCACATGGGTTGATGATGGCTTGTTTTCGACAGGTGCGGGTAGTGTATTAAAAGGAATTACAGGATTCATCGTAACTGGCCAAACCAATGTGACCATATTTGGTATCATTGGTGCAAATGTTGGAAATAAATTGGTTTCAATAGTTGACAACGGCGGATTTACATCTTCAATTTCGGCTACAAGAACGGATTTGTTGACTGCACCTGCTGGAGCGGCGTTTAAAGGCGTAACCTTTACACCAGGAACAACCCAAACGGTGTTACCTGTAGACCTTAAATCTTTCGATGGTCGCCAGCAGTCACAAAGTGTTAGATTAGATTGGGCAACTGCCTCTGAAAGCAATAATTCGCACTTTAATGTGCTGCGAGCTAATGATAGCAAGCAATTTCAAGCTATTGGAAAAGTAGAAGGAAATGGTAACTCCAATACGCTACAAAAATATGCATTTGTTGACGCCAACCCTTTTGCTGGTAACAACTATTACCAATTACAGCAGGTAGATTTCAATGGAAACTCGGAAAAATCTGAAGTAGTTGTGGTAAAAACGGACATAAAAGATAAGACACTAAGTATCCGACAAAATGCTGAGCAACTTGAAGTAAACATACACGCTTATGATGCTGCTAAAGCGCAGTTTTATATCAGTAATGTTTCGGGTCAAAAGATATTTGATACTTCGATACAGTTGAGCGCCGGTTATACTCAAAAGTCGATTGATATATCAAAATTTAATGCGGGTGTTTACATTGCTACTGTAGTAATCGATGGGAGCAAGCACGCCATTAAATTCATTCGTTAGTATTTGATACTATTTTTGGTTTGGTGCCCCTTTTGTGGTATGGATATACTGCAGGGGGCATTTTTTAAATCTCAACTTCCAATTTGTTGCAGTCCGCACTTCGCCCTTTATCCTTTATATTTATGAGAGTAGCTTTTTATAGTCTTTTGCTTATTATTCCTTTTTTTGCTAAAGCTCAAAGTCAAACCTTTACCGCCATTGCAGATGCACAAGTTTACGAAGGCAGTAAAACCAATAATTACGGTACCAGTATCAATCTACAACTGAAAAAAATTCCTGAGAGTCCCAATTCTCGTATCAGCTATTTAAAGTTTGATTTATCAGCTTACTCACTTGCTCAAACTGGTAAAGCAGTGCTAAGGGTATATCTCAATAAGCATGAAAATTTCCAAATTCCGGTGATTGTGGAAGCGATGAATGTAAACGACAATACTTGGACTGAAACGGGATTAAATTGGAACAATAAGCCAATACCAGCAGGTAGCATAGCTACAGCACAATTGAATGCTGTTGGGATGTATTACGAATGGGACGTGAGCGAATACCTACGAAGCTTAAATCTGACCGCTGGAAATAGCACTTTGGTATCACTAGCATTGCAAGATGCAGCGGGTTCTGAAGCCCTGCTTACTTTTAACTCGAAGGATGCAACTTCTAATAAGCCTCAATTAGTTATTTACGAAGCATATAGCTCTCCTCTAGCTAGCGGTACTTTTTATGTAGATGCTGTTGACGGTAATGATTTGAATGCGGGTACTTCAGCTTTAGCTCCTTGGAAAACTTTAAATATGGTAAATTCCAAAACGTTCCAACCGGGAAGTAAAATTTTGTTCAAGTCTGGGCAAACTTTTTACGGAACGCTCTTGATTAATGGAAGTGGAAATGCTAGTAATATTACCAGTTACGAAACATATGGCGGTACAACTCCGGCAATTATAGATGCTCAGGGAACCAAAACGGCTGCTTATGCTTACAACAAATCCTATATAGAAATTAAAAATCTGGCTTTTACCAATTATAGAAACGGCACGATTACCGATGAAGATTTGTTTCACGCTATGCTTTTGATTAACGAAAATGCAGGCACACTGAGCCATATTTATCTAGATGGTCTACGGATATTTAATGTCAACAGTTCTGACGTTGCTGATGCGCCTGGCACTAAAAATCATGGAGGTGTGTTTTTTGATATTTTAGGTACTAGCGTGGTAAGTAAGTGGGACGATCTACGTGTCACTAACTGTACTTTTGAAAATTTAAGTCGTACAGGAATCAATTTCGAATCTACCTGGGAACTCAGAAACTCCACCACTTCTTTTGGAGATAACTTAGGCGACGGGCGCACCGATAATTGGGTTCCAAGCACTAATGTTGTACTTAGAGGCAACACCTTCAGCCATATCGCAGGTAATGGTTTGGTGGTTCGGGTGGCAGTAAATCCTCTTATCGAGTATAATTATTTTGAATATTGTGGAGAAACTATATCAGGCAACGCCGCATTCAATTTCAATACTGATGGTGCCATTTTTCAGTTCAATGAGGCGACTAGAACAGTTTACAATGATGGAGATACTGATGCCAGGGGAATTGATAGCGACTTTAGAACGAAAGATACCTATATCCAATACAATTATCTACATCACAATGGTTTAGGTGGGGTAGTAGCTACAGGCGGAGATCATAATGTGAGTCCGCCTAGTATTCCTGAAAGATTTAACGTCAACACGGTAATCCGATATAATATTTTGGAAAATAACGAACGGCAGGCCATATCGTTTTCCGGAGGAATGAAAAGTGCGGAAGTTTATAACAACACCATTTATACTGATGCTACAGTAAATAATGTACTTGCGGTGCGTTTGGCAATATGGTCTGTAGCCCCAAAAAATATCAGCTTTAAAAACAATATTTTTTATTTAAGAGGCAGTAACACAACTTATAGTTTTGCTAGCGGTTCAACTTATAGCTTTAATAACAATATCTTTTACACGTTAGGCTCAGCTTCGGAACCTTCCGATCCCAATAAGCGTACCGCCGATCCGCTTTTACTTGGACCAGTAAATGGTGTAGAAGGTTTTAAACTAAAACCCGGTTCACCAGCATTAAATACAGGCATGAACATCGCTTCAAACGGCGGGAGAGATTACTATGGAAATGCTGTAGCCGCTAGTGGAGCGACTAATATTGGCGCTTATAGCGGACTAGGCACTAACGTTTTACCAATTGATTTAATGTACTTTAAAGTAGGTAAAACTGTGGCTGCTGGCATTATCACTTGGGCAACTGCAGCAGAAAGGAACAACAAATACTTTGAGCTGGAACGAGCTACCGATGGATTGCTTTTTAGTAAAATAGCTTCATTCGATGGAAAAGGCAATTCAAGCAGTGTTACTACTTATCGCTATGAAGATAAAACCGTGGTTTCGGGTACATATTATTACCGTTTAAAGCAAATTGATGTTGATGGCAAGTATACCTACAGCGACATTGAAGTCATTAACTTTAAATTGGAAAATGAAAAACGACTTGTGGTTTTTCCAAATCCGGTAGGGAATTACTTAAAGGTAGATTTTGAAGGTGATTTTAACTTATCGATATATGATATGCAAGGGAAAAAAGTACTGGATAAGCAAGTAAGAAATTACCAAACTGAACCAATTGATGTAACTAATTTAAAAACTGGTCTGTACATTTTAAAAGTACAAAGAAGTAATGTTGGAGAAACTTTACAACAACGTTTTATGAAGTTTTAGCACTTTTTTCAAGTTCAGGTCAAACATTAAAACGTTTAAAAGCGCCTCATTTTTTAGTTGGAAAATATAGTTGCTGTAAAGTTCATTTCGGATCCACTTGATGGACGTTAAAAAAGTTTGGCTAAATTTTAATCTGTCTCCATAAAAATAACTTCAAACCCCAAAAAACCGTGTTTTCGATCAATTCACAACGTAATTATGCTTCATCTGTCGGGCATGTTTTTAGTGTGAGCTGCCTACCTTGAGCTTCGAAACAAAACCATTTATAATCCTTTTTCAATGACGAGTAAGTTACAGGTTTGTATTTTTTTAATCTTATTTTTCTTTCCCTCGCTACTGTTGGGGCAGTCGAAGATGGTTTTGTCTATTAATGATCATTGGAAGTTTTTATCTCGGGGAACTGACTTTGCACAAAAGAATAAAATTGATGATAGCAAGTGGACTACAGTTAATATTCCGCATACGTGGAATGCTAAAGATCCATTTGATGATGACGAAACTTCCCGCCGCGGTGTAAGCTGGTACCGTAAAAAACTCATTCTGGATCAAGGCTTTAAAAACAAACGCATTTATCTTCATTTTGAAGGAGTAGGCCAAGTAGCGGATGTATATGTAAACGGTATTTTCGCAGGTCAGCATAAGGGGGCGTATACCGCCTTCACTTTGGATATCACCAAATTGGTTAAAATTGAAGGCGCAGCAACTGAAAATGTAATAGCAGTACAGGTGAGCAATGCACAAAACGATTTTTTGCCGCCACTTTCCATCGGCTATGCCTATTACGGCGGTATTTACCGCGACGTTTGGTTGGTGGCTACTTCGAATTTGCATTTCGATTTGAGCGACTACGGTAGCAGCGGCGTATATGTTAGCACTCCACAGGTAGCTAAAGAAAAAGCTACGGTATCCATTAAAGCGAATTTAACCAACAAAGGCAATACAAATCAGCAAGCGCAATTGCTTCAAATTCTTTATGATAAGCAAGGTAACGAAGTGGCGAGGGATTTAACAAAAGTATCGCTTGCGGCAGGTTCAACTGCTATGGTGAAGTCAAAAGATCTTAAAATAAATCATCCACACCTATGGTCTCCAGAAGATCCTTATTTATACCAACTAAAAAGTCAATTGGTTGTAAATGGTGATTTGATAGATGAACAAATAAATAATGTTGGTTTTAGATGGTTTTCGTTTGATGCAGACAAAGGATTTTCACTAAATGGCGAAAAATATCTATTAAAAGGCACTAATAGACATCAAGATTTTAAAGATAAAGGAGATGCGTTAACTGCGGCTGATCACTACCGTGATTTAAAGCTGATTAAAGACATGGGCTGTAATTTTTTACGCCTAGCACATTATCCGCAAGCTAGGGAGGTTTTGGATTTAGCTGATAAAATGGGACTGTTGGTGTGGGAAGAAATTCCCTTGGTCAATTACATGAATCCAGTTCCAGAGTTTTTGGACAACAGCAAAAACATGATTCGTGAAATGGTTAGACAACACTATAACCATCCTTCGATTATAATTTGGGGCTCAATGAACGAAGTACTTTTATGGAGCGATAGGGCAGAGCGCATTCAGATTCAAGAAAACTCGCCCTATTTAGAAAAAGTAAGAGATTATGCCAAACAGCTGGATCAACTCCTCCGCACAGAAGATGCAAGTCGTACCAGTACAATGGCCATGCATATTAGCAATGATTATGCAAAATATGGATTGCTTGACATCGCACAGCTTTCTGGATTCAATATTTACGAAGGGTGGTATAGTGGTTCGGTAAACGCATTTAAAACTACTATTGATACCATTCATCTTCAAAATCCGAAGCAGCCTTTGTTTATAAGTGAGTACGGTGCTGAGGCAGATAATAGGGTTAATACAGAAAACCCCCAACGACTGGACTTTACTGGGCAATATCAACGCTACTACCACGAAATGTATCTGCGACAGATCCGCCAGATGCCTTATTTATCGGGTACCGCAATTTGGAACCAATTTGATTTTTCGCAGCCAAATGTTGGAGGAGTGAGCAACCATATTAACCAAAAAGGTTTGGTAACATGGGATAGAAAACCTAAGGATGCTTACTATTTATATAAGGCTAACTGGAATAAGACGCCAATGGTTTACATTGCTTCACGTGATTGGACACAGCGTGCAGTAGCAAAAGGCGATAGCTCCACCATTGAAGTTTATGCTAATGTGCCTAACGTTACGCTCACAGTTAATGGTAAATCCTATGGTGCTAAACAACCAAACGACATCAATAAATGTGTTTGGAAAGTGCTATTGGCAGAAGGTGATAATGAGGTTGTTGCAGGAGATGAGCGAATCAGCGACCATTTTTCTATCAATGCAAGAAATTATTACACACAACTCAATAGCGGAGGGTTTGAAGAAATTGCGGTAAACTGTGGTGCGCAAACTCAATATCTCGATGGTACCAATATGGTGTGGGTAGAAGATCGTCCTTATCAGAAAGATAGTTTCGGCTTTGTCGGCGGTAATGCTTGCACCTTAAGCATTAAAACAGTAAAAAAGAATACAGAGGATAAACCGCTTTACTACTATTTTTTGGAAGGTTTGAAACAGTATCGCTTTGACGTGCCTAACGGCAGCTATGAGTTGGAATTGAACTTTATGGAACCGGAAAAAATCAGTAAAAATGAGCGTGTTTTCAACGTACGTTGCAATGGTGAAATGCTTCTCTCTAATTTAAATCTTGCGGTGGATTACGGCTGTGCCGTTGCTGTTAAAAAACGATTCATCGTAAAAGCCGACAAGGAAACTGGAATTGTAGTAGATTTTGAGACATTAAAAGGTCAAAGCATCTTAAACGGCATAAAACTTAAAAAGCTGAACTAATGAACGCTACTAGAATTACTTGCTATATCTCTCTTTTGATTTGCTTTACCGTTAGCCTCAAAGCGCAACAAAACTTGGCACTCCATAAGCCTGTAAAGGTTTCGTCGCAGTTGGCGGCTTTTCCTGCAACTAATATCACTGACGGTAAGGTAAGCCGAAATAGTAAATGGGAAGCAGCTAACAATAAGCCGCCGCATACGGTCGAAATTGACCTGCAAAAGTATTGCTCTATTTCGTCTATCATAGTTTACAGTGGCATTCCAGATAATGAGAAAAAGCCCGAAGAGATGCAGCAGGCCGCTGGATTTTGGTCGCTTAAAAATTTTAAGTTACAATACTGGGACGATTCCAATTGGAGCGATTTACCAAAAGCTGAGGTACATGAAAATAGACTTGTTGCGGTACGTTTTAATTTCGAGCCCGTTGTGAGCACCTACCGCATCCGCTTAGTTTGTGATGATGGGGAGGCCGTGAATATTATGGAAATTGAGGTGTTTGGTTCGGTGACACCAAATATGCCAGCGCCGCCAAGCTTTAGCAATACTTCTCAAAGCAATGCCGTGAAACAGAAGCCATTTAAAGCGACCATCAACATAGGGAAAGAGGTAATCGGCAAAACCATGAAATTTGTTGGTTACAACCAAGGCTATTATTTTCCTGGAAGTAACGTGTCTGGCTGGTTAGCATATTCCAATATCAATAGCTTAAGGGTTTGGACTAGCTTAAACGCGTTCGTACCCGAAAAATTTGTTCAATCAAACGCAGTGGTAAACAACGTCGAAGAATTTGATCGACTTAAAGCTGAGTTAAGGAAAAGCCCCGAACGTAATGCATTCATCAAATGGAACAATTTGCTACCCTTATACAGCAAACCTGATTCGTCATCAACCAATGCGATGGTTTATAATTACGCACTGAGTGAATTAAAGACACTTAAAATTGCTGTTTTGCTACAGCTTGGTAGCACTGATTTTAATGATACGTGGCAAAACAAATGGAAACAATGGCAACGTTATTATGCCATTGCATTTTATTCTGCTAAAGTTGGCGATGTATCGATGTTTGCCATGCAAAACGAACCTAACCACCGCAACTCGGGCCCTATGTTGTTAAACCAATGGATAGATGGGGCTAAAATAGTTTCTGATGCAGTGCATTGTGCCGTTAACGACGTAAATAAGCTTTATGCCAAAAATTTACAGCCGAAATTTGTGGGGCCAGTTACAGCTGGTAATAATACTGAATGGTGGGCTGCAATAGCCAAATCCAACCAAATTGATTATCATGGAAATAATGGCGCCGAGGTGGTAGACCTATTTTCCACCCATTCCTATAATTCGCCAGCTGCAGGCTATGAAACTCGAATAGCTAACATAGGAAAGGTATGGACTGCAAATCATCCAAATGGAAAAAGTATCCCTATCATATATACGGAAATTGGTCAGTGGATGAATGCCTATCTTATCGATAAAGAAGAAACCATGGACTCTCCATCGTTATTTACGGAATGGGCTGGAATTTATTCTAACAATATGAAAAACGGCGCCTACGGTATGTGGGCTTTCAAATTCGCCAACACGGCAAGCAATACCTATCCTCGTGGCATTAAATCTGGGCATCATTTTATTTGGCAAGGCAAACGTATTGTTGAAGATGCTTATCCTAATATCGCCTTGCTTAAAAAAGTTACTGCAAGTTCAAATACCGACAAAGCTTCTTTGGTTACCGATGGTGATAAATCTTCCGATGCCGCTTGGGTATCAGGAGAAGAAATTGAAAAATGGCTAGAGATAGATTTAGGTGTGATTACCGATTTGGGCGGAGCTTTCATTTACACTGGTTCTTCTGGTGGTGTTTATACGGCTCCTGATCGGGTACGTCATTTTAAGCTGCAATACCAAAATGGTGGTAAGTGGTTGGATATTGCCTCAACGGAAGAAAAAAATAATAAGTACGCACAAGTATTTATTGAATTTCAGCAGTCAATTAAAACCAATAAGATACGGTTCGTAAGTACAGATGCTATGGTAAAGGTTCGTGAAATAAAGCTTTTTGCCAAAGGCGATGTTCCCGCACCAAGTTTAGATTTCAATGTTTCAGGCATACAGCGTACTGGAGAAGTGGTGAGGTTATTTGCCAAGGGGTTTAAAGACGAAAGACCACTGTTAAAAACGGAAATGAGCAATGTAGATCATGATTTAGACTGTTACACCAGTTTCGACAAACAAAGCGGCAATTACTATATCTGGATGGTTAATCGATACACGGAAAGCTGTAAGACTACCATAAATTTAGCCGCACTGAACTTGCCAAAAAATACCGTGTTGGGAGTAGAAAAGGTTGATCATGCTTATTATGGCGAGTTAACGCAATTGATCCAGCTGCCAACTGATGGCCAAATCAACTATGAACTTTCACCTCAAAGCGTGGTATTAATCACGGTAACTCCAACTGGTGCTGCTTCAAAAAGTATCATTAGTAACAGTGTAACTGCCGTTAAAGGTGGCGAAAATGCGAGTAATTCTTTTAGCGATTTTGGCGTACAATTGGATGCCGGAAATCCTAACAACAATGAAGTGGCTTATGTAGATTTTGATATTAGTGCACTTCGATCAGGTCAGGTTAAAAAAGCGGTACTGGCTATTGCTGGAAAGGTAAACGAAGGAGACAGACCATATCGCTTACATGTGTATGCCTTTCCTCACGAAAAAATGTTATCGTTACAAAGCCTTAATTGGAAAAATGCGCCCTTTTTAGATGATAAAGAAGCGCTGATCAAGGAGGTAGGGCAATCAGTTTTTGTAGCAGGAGAAATAGCATTTAACCTTAATAAAAGCTATCACTATTTGGATGTATCTGATATCGTTAAAAAGCACTCTAATGCAAAGCTAGCATTTGTGTTGGTGCGGGAAACGCGACAAATGGGCGACGACGAAGACAAAGGCAGACGAGTGGAACTTGTGAAGCCAAATGAACAACAAAAACCGCTATTGATATGGTGGTGAAATTATTCTTTAAAGTATTAAATTTAAACTAACCAATTATAAACCAAGAGACTTGACATGATGAGAAAGTTACTGCTAAGTTTGATGCTTAGTATATGTGCCGCTGGTACATTACTTGCCCAAGACGAACAAGAAAAAACTTACAAACCTACATTAACACCTTTTACTGGGACGGATTATGTGCGATTAGTAATAGATGCTAACTCGAAGAAAGATAATGCCTCGTTTAATGTTGTAATTAAGTCCGTAACAGATAACAAAGTCCTTTATCAAGGCAAGGTAAATGCCACCGAGGTGGACAATGCCGGCGTAAAACAATTGACTTTCACCATTAAAAACTTGAAACCGATTTTATGGGAGCCAAATAATCCTTACCTGTACAATTTCACCTTACAGCAATTGGTTGCAGGCAAAGTAGTGAGTACCATTACCGAACGTAGCGGTTTCCGTTTTTTTGAACGCAAGGGCGGAAATTTATTCCTCAACGGCAAACCTATTTTTCTAAGAGGAATAGCAATTAACCCACCGGGTAGGGGCATTCCAACTAAGTTAGAGCGTAGTCGGGAGTTTGCCTTGGAGTACGTTAAATTCATGAAAAGCATTAACGTAAACATCATTAGGGTACAGGATGTAGAAACATGGTATGACGCGTGTGATGAGCTTGGAATGATGGTTTTTGGCGGAAACTATGATGGGAAAGTTGCCAAAGGTGCTAAGGTAGAAAAACAAGAACAGGTTGGCGATGAAGGTGATGGTGGATTTCCGAAAGACCATAACGTTGGTTTAGCTTGGTACGAACATGAAAAATTGGGATTAATTGCCCATCATCCTAGTTTAATGGTATATGCCATGACTAATGAAACGCCCTTTACCGGTAAACGTTTCGAAGAATGGAATGCATTTTTAAGCTATGCCTATAATAATTTAAAGAAGTGGGATGAAACTCGTGTTTACATTGCCAATGCTGGCTATGGTTACGGCCTTACAGGAGATATCTGCGACTTGCACCGTTACTGGGGCTGGTATTATAGTTCTCCTTTTACATTTTTGAATATTCGCTCCAATGCTAACATTATCCCATTTCCGAAATCCGGGCAACCTATCACCTTTACGGAATGCGTGGGTAATTATACAGGTCCTGATGGCAGATATAACCAAACCCCAGCACACAAAAATCCAAGTTCGCAATTAGCTTGGACAGGCCACGAAAAACAAGACATGCAGGCGCAACTAGCTGATGTTCATCAGAGCTTCACTTTTAGACAGGCGACGGAAACTTTTAGGCAGATGCGAAGCATAAACCCCGATTTAAGTGGTTTATTTCCATTTACCATTCTGTTCTACAACTGGGATACCATTGAGAAGTTTGCTGACATGAAGCCAAAACCGGTAACTGAACAAACAAAACTTTCTTACCAACCAGTACTGTTAAGTTGGGAATGTTGGACTAGTAACGTATTCGCTGGTTCAACCATCAACCCCGTAGCACATGTAATTAACGATGATAATGGCTTTGCAGATTTGAAAAACGTGAAAATTGTTTATCAAATATTAGACAGAGCTAAAACAGCAGTTTACTCGGATAGCCTGCAATTGAAAGACATTCCATATTACGCAACACAGCAAACCAAATTGAGTATTCCAATCCCTGCTAATTTATCAACCGGTGATTATACACTTTTTGGAAAAGTATTTGCAAATGGAAAGGAAGTGTCAAAGAATTTCTTCAACCTATTTATTGCTGCAAATACTTTTACACAAGCCATCCCCAATATTAGCTCTCAGGTTATAGTTTATGACAATAAGGGCGATAGCAAAAAAGCACTAAGTAAGCTTAATGTTCCTTTTAAAGAAATTTCTTCGTTTACTTCAATACCATCAAATGCTGTGCTCATCATCGGGGAAAATGCAGCGGATCCTACGCTAGCCAGCGCCGCAACGATGTTGAAGGATTTTATGAAGAAAGGCGGTAGAATTATCGCTTTGCGACAAGATAGTTTACATCGAAAAGATTTGAACAGCATCCTAGATTTCAAATTGACCAACACCGCTGCCGACATTGATAATCCCGCTTATCCTTTACCAGCAACGCCACCACGAAATGGTTTTTACCTCAATCCAGAACGCCCCGAACATCCGATTTTTTCAGGGATTAAAAGAGAAAACTTGAAAGTTTGGTCTGACTACACCAACTGGAACCCAACTAAAAGCGGTTTTCCGATGATTTATCCAGTAACGGATGGTTTTCAACTGGAAAATTGGGATGGCATTGCTAACACTGCAGTGCTGGCAAACTATAGTTCTGGTTTGCAAAGTATAGCCCTTGCTGAGCAGTTTGTTGGGAGTGGAAGCATTTTATTATCGGGACTTGATTTGGCTAACAGAGCCGGAATTGACCCTATCGCTAGTCGCTTGTTGTTGAATATGTTGAGTTATTCAAGTACCAGCGATCATTTAGCATACCAATTAATTACAGCGCCAATTATTTGGGGCGAATATGAAACAGAGAGAGGTATCTTAAACGATAATTCTAGCGGGTTCATCTCCAATTCAACACCGCGTATCACACCAGCTTATGCCAAAGGCGGCATTGTAGTTACAAAGGAAGGATACCAACTTGCAGGCGGTAACAGGGGGCTTTTCAATACCCGTCCGGGATTGCAGTATGTAACCAACGGACGTAGGCCTTGGGGTACTTTTGTACAAACATTTGGCGGCCAACCACGAACACCTAAAGGTACCGAAGGAACAGCCAAGTTTTGGTGCCGCATTCCAGCTGGGCAAAATAACATGTCCTCACTGGTTTGGAACCCTTCTGCCGAGCCACTAACCATCAAAATTAAAATCAATGATCAACCTGAAACTACTTTTTCCATTGCGCCTGGTATGCGCCAAATAGTTGATGCTAAAGTGGACGCCACTACCGTAGGGGTAAATTATACCGGAGATAGGCGTTTGGTCATATTAGAAACTTCTTTTAGTAAAAAATAGAACTGATGAAGACAAAAAAAACGATACAAATAGCACTCGTGTTATTTTGCCTATTGCCCAATTTATTGGCGGCGCAAAAGGTAAATCAGGCAAATGGATTAGCTGAACGAGAGTATTTGGTGAAAACCTTAGTGCGCATTGCGGATCCTGTATTGGTTGCATTAAGCCAAAATAAATTGAAGGAGACGATGCCAATTGAGGCTAAAGTAACAAAAGATAGGGTGTATAGTTCGCATCTGGAAGCTTTTGGAAGATTACTTGGTGGAATGGCGCCTTGGCTAGAGCTTGGTCCGGATGAAACACCTGAAGGTAAGCTCAGAAAAAAATATATCGATCTTTCAGTGCAGTGCATTAAAAACGCCACTAATCCTAACGCTGCCGATTTTTTAAACTTTAACAAAGGAAGACAGCCCTTGGTTGATGCGGCCTTTTTTGCGGATGCGCTATTGCGTGCTCCCCAACAGCTTTGGGGCAATTTGGATGATCAAACCAAAAAAAATACCATTGCCGCTTTAAAGTCGAGTAGGGATATTTTGCCTTCATTTTCTAATTGGTTGATGTTTAGTGCCACCGTAGAGGCGGCTTTGCAAAAGTTCGATAAATCTGGCGATAAAATGCGTTTGGATTATGCGCTAAAGCAGCACATGCAATGGTATAAAGGTGATGGGATGTACGGCGATGGGCCTGATTTTCACTTTGATTACTACAATAGCTTTGTAATTCAGCCAATGTTGCTGGGCGTAACTAAAGTACTTAAGGACGAAAAATTGGATCCTAAAAAGTATTATGAAACAGTGTTGGAAAGAGCAAAAAGATACGCTGATATCCAAGAACGTCTAATTTCTCCGGAAGGTACTTTTCCGCCAGTAGGACGCTCCATTGCTTACCGTTTTGGTGCATTCCAGCTGCTGTCTCAAGTGGCCTTATTAAAACAACTGCCGGCGCATATTAAACCAGCTCAAGTTCGCTCGGCTTTGTATGCTGTCATCAAACGTCAGGTAGAAATGCCAAATACTTTTGATGATAAAGGATGGCTGAAGATTGGCTTTGCTGGTCACCAACCTGAAATAGGCGAAACTTATATTTCCACTGGTAGTCTGTACCTATGTTCGCAGGCCTTTTTAATGCTTGGCTTACCGGCTACTGACGATTTTTGGCAGGCTCCTTATGCCGACTGGACTGCAAAGCGAGCTTGGAAAGGAGAGGATTTTCCAATAGACCACGCACTTAAAGAAGAAAACTAACATTTTGAACCATAAACTATTCGTATGAAACTAAGCACATTATTTACTGCAACGCTGTTACTAGCAGGCACAAATACCTTCGCCCAACAGGCAAAAAAGATATTGGCACCTAAAGCCGAATTGGTAAAATTAATAGATAAACAGCTGGATTTTGCTGCGGCACAATATAAAGTGTTGGTTAAAAAAGTACCTGGCGACAGTTTGCCCGAAACTTTCGAAAATGGTAAGTCACGCAGTATCCCGGCAAAAAACTGGGTGAGTGGTTTTTACCCTGGCACACTTTTTTATCTCTATGAGGCTACTGGCGACAAAGCAATACACGATGCAGGGATCAATAAACTTCCTGTAATGGAGCCAATGAAAACCATTGATTCTCATGACATCGGTTTTATGATGTATTGCAGCTTTGGTAATATCAACAGATTGGAGCCGAAGCCGGAATATAAAGATATCCTAATCACAAGTGCACAAAGCTTGATCAAACGCTTTAATCCAACAGTAGGTTGTACCATGTCGTGGGGCTCAAAAGCTGGCGAGTTCAGGGTAATTATCGATAACATGATGAACTTAGAGTTGCTAATGTGGGCCACAAAGGTTACCGGTGATTCAACCTATGCTAAAGTAGCTATTACGCATGCCAACACTACGTTGAAAAATCACTTCCGTCCTGATGGCAGCTCTTATCATTTGGTCAACTACAATCCATCTACCGGAGGTATCAATGTGAAACAAACGGTTCAAGGTTATGCAGACCAATCTGCTTGGGCTAGGGGACAAGGTTGGGGCTTATACGGTTTTACCATGATGTACAGGGAAACGAAAGACCAAAAATATTTAGCACAAGCTAAAAAAATAGCTCAATTTATTCTAAGTCATCCAAACTTGCCAGCAGATAAAGTGCCATATTGGGACTTCAACTCGCCGGGCATCCCCAATGCATTTAGAGATGCATCGGCTGGGGCGATTTATGCATCGGCTTTGCTAGAGTTAGCGGGATATGTAGATAATACCTTAGCTGCAAAATATGTAACTGCTGCAGAGACAATTTTAAAAGCGCTATCAAGCGATAAATACACCGCAAAATATGGCGGAAATGGTGGTTTTGTGTTGGAACATAGTGTGGCTCACTTGCCTAAAGGTGCAATGATTGATGTGCCTTTAACCTATGCCGATTATTATTATGTGGAAGCAATGTTGAGATATAAAAGACTGGGTAAAAAATGGTAACAAGCAATCAACTAGCTAAAGTTGGCATTGCTTTGCTCTGCCTGCTTTTCTCAGGAACTTCGTACGCACAGCAGCTACAAAAGCGCACCATTAGCATCAATGTAAATAGTGTAAAAGGCAAAAAAAGTACTGTTTTTAATGAATGCATTGGCGCAGGTAGGGCAAATGAAGGCTTGCGTGCCGATTGGCAACAGCAGCTTACGACGCTGCAGAAGGATGTGAATTTCAAGTATATCCGCTTTCATGGTTTGCTACATGATGACATGAGGGTATATACGGAAGATAAAAAAACTGGCGAACCTATTTACAACTGGCAATATATTGATAGGCTGTATGATTTTCTATTGAGCGTTAAAATTAGACCATTTGTAGAATTTGGCTTTATGCCTTCTGATTTGGCAGCGGGTACGAAAACTATTTTTTGGTGGAAAGGCAACGTGAGTAAACCAAAAAGCTATGAGAAATGGAATGCTTTAATCACCAATTTGGTGCAGCACTGGAAAGAACGTTATGGCGAAGAAGAAGTAAGTAAATGGTACTTTGAAGTTTGGAATGAACCAGATTTGAAAGGTTTCTTTGATGGTACTCAGGACGATTACTTTGAACTTTACGCCAATACCGTTAAATCAGTAAAAAGTGTATCTGCTGCTTATCGAGTGGGCGGTCCGGCTACTTCTGCCACCAAATGGGTTGCGGATTTTTTAAGCTATTGCGACAAGAATAAAGTACCTGTAGATTTCGTAAGTACACACGATTATGGTACAACATCGGTGTTAGACGAATTTGGTACCAAAAAACAGCAGTTGAAATCCATTAGAGACACTATTGCGAAGGATGTTAAAACTGTGAGGAGTTTAATTAATCAATCTGCATTTAAAGCCGCCGAACTTCATTTTACAGAATGGAATACGTCGCCTTCATCCAGAGATCCTATTCATGACACTTACCAAAACGCAGCTTATATTTTGCATGTGTTAAAGAAGGCTTCATCTAATGCCAATTCTATGTCGTACTGGACATTCACAGATATTTTTGAAGAAGCTGGTCCTGGGCAAACGCCATTTCATGGTGGTTTCGGGTTGATTAATCTGCAGGATATCAAAAAACCTAGCTACTACGCTTATCAATTTTTAAATCAGCTAGGTAGCACGGAGCTTAACAATACTGATGAATCTTCTTATGCTTGTAAATCAAAAGATGGATTACAATTCTTAGTGTGGGATTACACTCATCCTTACAAAAACTACAGCTATAACCAAGACTATTTCAATACCGCACACCCATCAGTGGCTAAAAACTTAGTACAGCTGAATGCAAGTAACGTGCAAAATGGGGCATATACCTTGGAAATTTACAAAGTAGGTTGCCAGCAAAACGATCCGTATACGCTATATCTTGAAATGGGTAAACCTAACCAAATTACTAAGGCTCAAGAGGCAAAATTGAAACAAGCGGCAGCAGGTAAAGCCACTGTAAAACAAACGGTAAAAGTGATTAATGGTAAGTTTAAATATGAAGTGCAATTAAACGAAAACGAAATTGTATTCGTGATGCTCAAAAAAAATAGATAATTGCGTTTTTTACCTCAAAAACCCTGTTTTTTTATCGTGTAACATGTATATCTGAACGATTAATCATGTTATAAAACTTTAAATATCAAGTAATATTGAATCATGTTTTTGGAACTGATAAGGTTGAAGAATGAAACTAACCAAGCCAGCATCAAAAATTGAACAACCAAATAAAAACTAATTATAACCAAATAAACTGTATGAGCTATGAAATCAAAAACGGCATCCTGTTTACCCATTTCTTTTAATTAATTCCGCTCCAAATTGGAGGAGTTAAAATTATCGTGTCATTCACGAGATAGCTATATCATCATTTTTAAAAGATATTTATGTTTAATTGTTACTTCAAAAGACAGGTAGTTGGTGGATTGGTGCTGTTGAGTATTGTTTCTTGCGCTACTTTAGTTCGTAGTCAGGAGGTAAAAAAACTTAAAATGCCCGATAGTGCTGGCAATGAAAACACCTTGGTACTGTTGCACAAAACACAAGCAAAAGTTGGCCTGCTGCAATCAACCGCTACTATATATAACAATCAGATGGTTACTACACCTGCACCATCATTTCTGCAGGCATTGCCTGGTCGATTAGCAGGTTTGTACACTAGGCAACGCAGCGGTGTACAAGATACTGATGATCCAATTTCGGTGGTAGATTTTAAAATTAGAGGACAAATACCTTTGATACTCATAGATGGTGTACCACGTGATTTTTCGTCTATCGAACCTGAATCTATTGAAAGTGTTACGGTATTAAAAGATGCAATGGCTACGGTTATGTTCGGCCAACGCTCATCGGGAAATTTGATTTTAGTGACTACCAAACGACCAAAAGAGGGACCATTCCAGTTATCATTTACTGCACAGCACGGTGCTCAACAACTGCTGAATAGAACAAAACCTGTTTCGGCGGCAGATTACGCCATATTGTATAATGAGGCTCGTAATAATGATGGTTTAGATCCTGTTTATACTGCGGCAGATATCTTGGCGTACCGCAACGGAAGTGATCCTGTATTCCATCCAAATAACGACTACAGTGCTTATTTTTTAAACAAGCAGGCTAGCATCGATCGTTTCAATCTCAATATTCAAAGTGGAACTAAAAATGCTAAGTTTTACACCGCGGTAGATTACCAAAATGAAGGTGGATTTTTCAATACCGCAGATTTAAATTCTTACAGTACCAACTCTGGGGTAAATCGTTACATTGTACGTTCAAACGTAAGCGTTGATCTAAACCCTACTTTAAATGTAGGTTTGAATATTTTCGGACGTATTCAGAATGCAAATCAACCAGGTGGTACCACTTCATCAATATTTAACGCCATCACCTTCACACCAAGCAACGCTTATACCATTTTTAATCCAAATGGTTCGTTAGGAGGAAATACTTCTTTTACCAGCAATATTTACGGTATGCTAAACAATGCCGGTTATTACAAATCGACCTCTAGGGATTTAGCTGCTGATATTGCGCTAACCAAAAAATTGGACAACTGGATAGATGGTCTTTGGGCAAAGGCAAATGTGTCTTACAATAACACGGTCGATCAATCAGTAAACCGCTCAAAAAACTTTGCAGTATACAGCTTGAATATCAACAGCGGTGCACCAGTATATGCTCAGTTTGGTACTAATACAAATCAACCAAACACCTTGTCATTATCTGCTAGGCGCACTTATACTTATGGTAAATTGAGTTTAGGTTACGATAGAAGTTTCGGTGGTAATAATTTAAATGTGCTGTTACTGGCAGATAACCAGTCGACCACGATTAATTTGAATTTACCCGCTACGTATACCAATATCGCTGGAAATGTAACCTATAATTACAACAGTAAATATTTTGCGGAAGCCGCTTTAAGTTATGGTGGTTATAATCGCTACAAGCCAGGCGACAGATTTGGATGGTTTTATGCTGGCGCCCTAGGCTGGGATTTGTCAAAAGAAAATTTTCTGAAAGATGCGAAGTGGATTAACCAACTTAAACCGCGTGTAAGCTACGGACTTACTGGGAACGCAAACGTAGGTTATTACATTTACGATCAATACTATACCTACGGAGGTACCACCGCTGCATATTACTTCGGTGCAACACCTACAAGTGCCCGTTACTTTGCCGAACAGGCTTTGGCTAATCCAAACGCCACCTGGGAGAAAGCAAAAAAGTTAAATGTTGGGGTTGATGCAGTATTATTCGCTAATAGATTGAAAATCACCACCGAATATTTCAACGAAACTTATTTTGATTTAATGCAGGTGCGTGGTAATTCCATCGCATTGTTGGGTCAAAGTTACCCAGCTGAAAATATTGGCCGCAACAGATATTTTGGTGTAGAGAACAATTTGAGTTGGACCGCTAAACTAGGAAAAGCGCAGTATCGAATTTCGGGCAATGTATCATTAATGAATTCTAAAGTACTTTATCAAGATGAGGTATTTAGAGAAAACGCTTATCAAAAACGTACAGGTTTGCCAGTAGGGCAGCCTTTCGGATACATCGCTGAGGGATTTTATCAATCTCAAAACGAAATTAATGTAAGTCCTAAGGTAGATGGTTACTTGCCTAAGCCAGGTGATATTAAGTACCGAGATTTGAATGATGACGGCGTAATTAACCAATTAGACGAAACAGCGATTGGCACACAGAAACCATTGATTTACTACGGCCTAACCACAGGTTTTAGTTTCAAAGGTTTCGATTTGAGTATTGCTATACAAGGTGTTGCTAATAGAGATATTGTTACTTCATCAGCTTATAATTCGGTTAGCAGTACGTTGGAAACTGAATTTCAAGGGGTAAATGGGCAGGCGTTTGAGCAACATCTTAATCGGTGGACACCAGCCAATGCCGCCAACGCTACTTACCCACGTCTTTCGATAGGTGCTAACGTAAATAACCAACGAGCTTCTAGTTTTTGGGTTCGCCGAGCAGACTATCTGCGTATTCAAAATGTTGACCTTGGCTATTCGCTACCGCAAAAATGGGTAAGTCGCATTAAACTGAACGGATTAAGGGTTTTTGTAAACGGCTTTAATCTGTATTCATTTGATACTTTAAGATATCTCGATCCAGAGGGTTACAACTCGATATATCCTTTGAGAAGAACATTTAACCTAGGCGTAAATATAAAACTGTAATCCATGAAGACTAAAGCAATGAAATACATGTTGGGGATACTTGCAGCAGGCAGTTTGTTAGCAGCATGCCAAAAGTTGGAGGATCGTCCAATGGAGAAAATTACCGAAGAATATCTTTGGGATAGCAAGGATTCGCTAGGAACCAATGCCGGATATTTTTTGAACAATATTTATGGTAATTTACCTACAGGTTTTAACCGTATCGATGGGAA
Source organism: Pedobacter sp. (assembly GCF_965249885.1). Classification (GTDB taxonomy): domain Bacteria; phylum Bacteroidota; class Bacteroidia; order Sphingobacteriales; family Sphingobacteriaceae; genus Pedobacter. The sequence goes on from NZ_OZ252254.1 coordinate 3,876,234, forward strand.
TTTGTTGGATGCCGCTACTGATGATGCTGTGGCCTCGGCGGATAATACTTTGATTTCTACCTTCACCAATGGCGGCTACTCGGCTTTTAGCAATGCCGATAATTCATGGGTAGACAATTACGCCAGTATCAGGCAGTGTAATCTTTTTCTACAGAATTTCCCGAAAGTAAATATGAAGCAAAGCTTAAAGCAGGAAGGCAAATACTGGATGGCTGAAGCTCGCTTTTTAAGGGCAATGTTCTACTTTGAATTAGCTAAACGCTACGGAGGCGTGCCTATTATAGGCGATAGGGTGCTTACCTTACAAGATGACTTACGGTTGCCAAGAAACACCTATGATGAAACGATTAATTATATCGCAAGTGAGTGTGATGCGGTAAAAGATCAACTAAGACCAGATCCACTTGCCTTACCCGCAGACTTTGGTCGTATCACTAAAATGGTAGCGTTAACTTTAAAGGCTAAAGCCTTAATTTATGCTGCCAGTGCATTAAATAATCCAACCAACGACAGAAACAAATGGTTGCAAGCTAAAAATGCATTAGCTGATGCTATTGCTCAAGCTGCGGTAGGCCAATTTTCCCTTAATCCATCCTTTACAGATGTGTTTTTAACGCGTAGAAACAGCGAAATTATTCTAGCTTATCAGCGCCCGGTAACTACCGATTTGGAAACCAATAATGCGCCTATTGGGTATTTAAGTGGCAGTACGGCAAGTAGGGGACGCACAAGTCCTACACAGGAATTGGTTGACGCCTTCCCTACGAGCAAAGGTTTGCCAATCAGTACAGATGTGAAATCGGCTACTAATCCAACTGGCTATGATGCTAATAATCCTTATGCCAACCGTGACCCACGTTTAGGATATACCGTGTTTTATAATGGTGTAGCTTGGTTAAGTAGAGGCGTAGAAACTTTTACAGGCGGTAGAGACAGGCCGGGCGGTGTTGCCGTACAAACTAAAACTGGCTATTATATGAACAAATTCTTGGGCAATTTTGCAGCAAGTACCGCTTATTCTAATCAAACACACAACTTTCCAATATTTAGATATGCCGATGTGCTGCTCATGTTTGCGGAAGCTAAAAATGAAGTGGACGGCCCTGGAGCAAATACCGACTCGGTTTATACTTACCTGAGAGCAATTAGACAACGTGCTGGAATTGCTGCTGGTACAGCACCAAACACTTATGGCGTCACCGATGGCTTATCGCAAACACAGATGAGAGAACTCATTAGAAACGAACGCCGGGTTGAAATGGCATTTGAAGAGCAACGCTTTTGGGACTTGCGCCGTTGGAAAATTGCCGAAAACGTATACAACAAACCATTGCATGGCATAAGAATCACTAAAACGGGTAATAATTTGACTTATCAAGTTGAAACGCTGGGTGTGCCGTTCCAGTTTGTTGCACCTCGAATGTACAGATATGCCATTCCAAACAGCGAAATCGTGAAGAACACCAATTTAAAACAGAACGAAGGATACTAAACAAAAGAAACTAATGATGAAGAAATTAATACAGCTTCTGTTACTTATAGGATGGTTAATACCGTCTATCGCCTTCGCACAAAAAATAATTCGTGGTACAGTAAAGGATGCCTCAGGCCCGCTGCCAGGTGTAAGTGTGCAAGAGAAAGGCATGCCGGGAAATGGATCCACAACTAACGAAAAAGGAGAGTTTCAATTGGTGTTGAAGGGAACATCTAACACAATTATTGTTGGTTCTATTGGCTATGTAAAACAGGAAATTAACGTGGCGGCACAGACTAACGTAAATGTTAATTTAAAAGAAGATGCTAAGGGACTTGATGAAGTAATGATTGTGGGCTTTGGAACTACGAAAAAAATCACCAACACGGGTGCGGTTACCGCAATTTCGGCAAGTGAAATTAGAGCTACCCCAACGCCAAACATTCAAAATACTTTGGCTGGCAGGGCACCAGGTTTTATCTCTCAACAACGCTCAGGACAACCTGGACGTACAGGCTCAGATTTCTACATTCGCGGGGTAAACTCCTTATCTGCGGAATCACAAAAGCCATTAATTATTGTGGATGATGTAGAATACACCTACGATCAGGTAGCACAGATAGATGCCAATGAAATTGAAAGTTTTTCTATACTTAAAGATGCTTCAACTACAGCTGTTTACGGTATCAAAGGTGCCAACGGTGTACTTGTAATTACAACACGCAGGGGGAAAATTGGCAAACCGATGGTGAATTTCAATACGGAATCAGGTTTGCAAACTCCAGTAAATAAACCAAACTTTCTGGATGCCTACACCGTAGCTTCACTGCGTAACGAAGCCTTGAGAAATGACGGGCTACCGTTAGAATTTACGGATGACGACTTGGAGCACTGGCGTAAAAAGGACGATCCTTATGGTCACCCTGATGTTGATTGGTATAAAGAAGTATTTAAGGATTACGCTTATCAAGTGCGTAACAATGTAGATATTTCTGGAGGAAGTGAAAAAATCAGGTATTTCGTATCTGCAGGGCAAGTTTATCAAAATGGTATGCTACGAGATTTTTCAAAAGGAAATTACGAAGCACCTGAAAACAATTACGATTATCAACGTTATACTTTCCGCTCCAACTTGGATATGCAGGCTACTAAAACGCTTAGCTTGCGTTTAGATATGACAGGTAGGATTGGTACAATTACCGAGCCTCACGTGCCTAGCGGTTATAATGCACCATTGGGTAACGTGTATAGTTATCAGCGTCTTCCGCCATTTGCTTCTCCGGTACTCAATCCGGACGGAAGTTATCCGTGGGCAAAGCGTTCAAGAGATATCTATTTAGAAACCAGTTTGATAGGCAGGTTAGCGTTGTTGGGTTACGATAAAACCTTTAGAAACGAGTTTAATGTACTATTCAGTGGTGATCAAAAACTAGATTTCATTACTAAAGGATTATCGGTAATGGCTAGGGTTGCCTACGCCGGCGATTTAAGTTACGACAGAGGATTGTACAGAAACAACATTCCTGCATTTTATTATAACCCAGCGGATGGCAGTTATACCGTTCACAGCAATGGTTTATACCGATTAGAGCCGCTAACCTTGGCCAGTAGTTCGGCTAATACAATCTCCAGAAAAACCGTAAATACTTTAGCTAAACTGGGTTACTCAAGGCAATTTGGAAATCATAGCGTAAGTGGCTTTGTACTTTATAATTTAAACGATGCTACTTTGGGTAGTTACAATTCTGCAACTGGCGTAACTGCGGTACAGGAATATGCGCCGGTTAAATCGCAAGGTTATACTTTCAGGTTAGAGTACAACTTCAAGCAGCGTTATTTAATTGATTTTAGTGGCGCATACAATGGTACGAGTCAATTTGTGGGTAATAAAACTAAAGGATTTTTCCCTGCTGTTTCTGCCGGTTGGAACATTGGTGAGGAACCATTCGTAAAGAACAGGTTTAAATTTGTAGATCTATTTAAGCTTAGAGGTTCGTGGGGTATTACCGGTTCAGATGTAACCAGAGGCAATACCTATAAAACGGAACAGCTTTATACAGTAGGGCCTACTTACAATTTTGGGGAAACCACTAACACATTCAGTAGTATCCAAGAGGGCACTTTAGGAAACCTAGATATTACCTGGGAAAAATCAAAGAAAACCAATATTGGTGTTGATGCGCAATTTTTCAAAAGCAAATTGAATTTTACGGTCGACTATTTTTACGATTACCGCTACGACCAGCTTTTTGTAAAGAACGACGTATTAAAGATATTAGGTGTTGATTTACCTTTCACCAACTCGGCCATTACTGAAAACAAAGGATTCGACGGACAAATTAGTCATCGCAATACGATAAAGGATTTTTCTTATTCTGTTGCATTTACATTCTCCAAAGCAAAAAACAAGGTGATTTACCAAGGAGAGGCTGCACCGCGTTATCCGTACTTAGCGAGGACCGGACAGCCAATTGGCCAAGGTTTCGGTTACAATGTGTTGGGCTTTTTCCAAACGCAGGAAGAAGTGGATAATTATCCGCACTTGGCAAATGCACAAGCTGGCGATTTAAAATATGAAGATATGAACGGTGATGGGGTGATTGACCAGCAAGATTACAGGGCGATTGGAAAGCCTAATTTGCCACAAACCGTTTTGGGATCAAACTTTACATTTGCTTACAAAGGTTTTAGTTTGGGTGTGCTTTTTCAAGGAAGTTTCGATTATAGCTATCGCCTTGCCGATCAAAGTGTAGTACCTTTCTGGGGTAACCTTCAACAATCTGCTTTGGGAAGATGGACGCCAGAAACTGCTTCAACCGCAACTTTCCCGAGGTTGAGCAGCGTACTTTCTGGGCCAAGTAGCCCCTCTAATTTATCAAGTTTTTGGATGTTAAATGCCTATTATATCCGATTGAAATCGGTTGAAATGGGGTACACGTTGCCAAAGAAATGGTTAAGTAGGGTAAAAGTTAGTACAGCTCGTATTTATCTAAGCGGCTACGATTTGCACACCTGGGCAAACTTCGATTTGTATCCGCAAGATCCAGAGATTGCCAGCGGCGGTAGCGGTGGAGTTTACCCAGTTCAAAGAGTTTATAATCTAGGTTTACAAATAGGATTTTAAGAGGAAGACCATGATGAAAAGAATAATATTTTTAATAATTGGCGTGGCAATATTAGCAACGGCTGCCTGTAAAAAGGGTGGAGTTTTAGATCAGGTTAAAACTACTGATTTGAATGAAGAAACCACTTTTGCCGACAGTGCCCGCACTTTACAATTTTTAACTCGTATTTATACTGATATAGGCTTTAGTGCGGAGCCTAAGCGTTTCGGTGACGGAAGTAGTATAGGAATATATTCCATCGGTGACGAAGTAGAAAGTACCTTACAAAGTGCATCGGCATACAACATTATTTTCCAATCGGGTGCAGTAAGCGCACTTAACATTCCAGATGATGCTTGGGTAAAAACCTACGCTAACATTCGAAGAGTAAATGTGCTGCTCAAACATCTTCCAACTACGCCGCTTTCTGCAAAATTACGCAGCAGAATGGAAGGAGAAGCTAGGTTTTTAAGAGCTTGGTACTATTTCATTTTAATTAAACACTACGCTGGCGTACCCTTGATCGGCGACGTAGTTTACGGGCCAACAGATGAAATCTCGGGAAAAAGAAATACCTATGCTGAATGTGTAACCTACATTGAAAATGAATGCAACGCCGTAGCTACACTTTTGCCTCCTAGCTATAGTGGTTTAGATTATGGTAGGGTAACTAGAGGTGCAGCTTTAGCTTTAAAAGCGAGGTTGTTGTTATATGCAGCTAGCCCATTGTTTAATGGCAGGGCCGATAATATGGATGGTGTATTAGGTTACCCGAGCTTTGATGCTACAAGATGGACTAAGGCAGCAAAAGCCGCTAAAGATGTGATTGACCTGAATTTATATACGCTGTTTGACCTTCCAACGCAACCGGGTTATGGGTTTCAAAAAGTGTTTGTTACCAGAAAGAACAACGAATATATTTTAGCTTCCATGGCTGGAAATAATCGAACATTAGAATCAATGTGGGATCCACCTAGTCGCACAGGTTCTGGTAACTCCTTGCCTTATCAAGAATTGGTAGATGCTTTTGGGACCGTGAACGGCAAGCCAATTAGTGAGGATGTAAAGTCGGGTAGCAATCCAACAGGTTATGATGCAGCAAATCCATACGTTAACCGCGATCCACGCCTAGCTTATACTGTATTATTTAACGAGGGTACAAGGCTAAATGTGAGCAGAACGGTGAGTCAGGTGTTTACCTACGTAGGAGCGCCACAAGATGGTTATGCGCCAAACGCTGGAACACGTACAGGCTACTATTTGCGTAAAATGTGCGATGATAATACAATCGCCAGTACAACTTCATCGGCAACTGAGCGCTGTTTCCCATTAATTCGCTATGCGGAAATATTATTGAACTATGCCGAAGCAAGTAATGAGGCTGGCGACATAGCTACTGCGTACGAACAGCTTAAAGCCATAAGGAAACGAGCAGGAATAGTTGCTGGAAACGATGGTAACTATGGCTTGGCAGATAATATGAGCAAAGACCAAATGAGGATTGTAATCCAAAACGAGCGTAGGGTAGAACTTGCCATTGAAGAACACAGGTATTGGGACGTTAGACGATGGAAAATCGCTGAAAATATCTCTAATAAACCGTTGCATGGTATGAAGATTACTAAGGTTGGAAATACGTACACTTACGAACTAGTAACGGTGCGTACACCGGTGTTCACTGCACCAAAATGGTATTTGTGGCCTATCCCGCAGGGCGAAGTAAATAAATCGCTTGACTTACAACAAAATCCAGGTTGGTAATAAAAATAGATCCAATATGAAGAATTTGACTATTGATTTTTCCCGAGTACTTAAATGTTTTGTATGGCTGTTTTTCGCCATCGGGATATTATTTGTTTCATGTAAAAAAGGTGATTTGTTTAAGCCTAATAATGTAGGTACTATACGTTTTGCCGCTAATAACTATACGATAGAAAATAACACACAAGATCCCTTGAAAATTGTGCTGCCATTGTCTTTGCCTTTGGAGGAAGATGCAACGGCGGTAATCATGGTTGACGGCCAAAGTACCATCCAATCTACGGAGTACACAGCTAACCCTGGGATTCCAAATACGGGTTTAGTGGTGAAATTGGCTAAAGGTGCCACTGAAGCATCCTTTGATTTAAGTTCACTCAATAATTTTGAAGGAGAGCGAACATTGGTGCTTAAAATAACAAGTGCTACCGGCGGCTTAACAGTATCAAATACAAATGCATCTACGGTAGTTACTATCAAAGGAAATCCTATTATTCTGCCAGAAATCAGGCTTTCTGAAACAGGAATTGCATTTGGCAATGTTATCGCTGGAACAACCACTTCGGCTACTTCTTATTCGGTAACTGGAACTAAGTTAACATCAAACATTAATCTAACTGTGAGCGCAAACTTTCAAATTTCTTTAGATAATGTAAGTTTTGGTAATAGTTTAACTGTTCCTTTTGCTGATGCAAATGCTGGTGGAGTAACGGTTTATGTGAGATTCTTAGCCAATACGGGAGCCAACCAAACTATCACTGGAAACATTACGCATACTTCTGCCGGGGCTAGTGACGTAAACTTAGCAGTAAGCGGTGTAGAGTATGGTAATGCGGCATCCGGAGTATTGTTGATGAAAGATGATTTTAGTTATGGAAGTACTGCCGGCGATTTGAAATCGGTAACTACAAACTGGTCAGTCTATTCTGGTACGGTGAATCCTATTAAATATGCAGTTTCTGGACTATCATTTTCTGGCTACGCTGGCTCTGCAGTAGGCGGGTCTATAGTTGTAGAGAATGGCTCGGGCTCTAGAGAAGACATGGTACGTACTTTTACCTCGCAAAACTCTGGTAGTGTATATGTTGCACAATTAGTTAATATGGCTTCTGCGCCTACAGGTGGAGGCTTTTTCCTCTCTTTGGTAAACGCAACAGCATCGCCCACATTTTATAACAGGGTGTTCATGAAAGATAATGGCGGTTCGCTAAATTTTGGCTTAGGTAGAACAAGTACCAGTACCATTTATGCTCCTACAAATTATAGTTTTGGTACTACTTATTTGGTAATTACCAGATATGATTTCTCTGGTGCATCTTACATGTACATCTTATCTCCAGGGGCAGTTTCGGCTGTAGAGCCAGCCACAGCTGATATCACTAATTCTGCAGGGACAGGTGCTACCACTTTATTGGGCATCGGCTTAAGGCAAAACACTGAAACACCGTTATTGGGCACATTTGATGGATTAAGAGTGGCTACTTCGTGGAAAGAGGCCGTAGGCTTATAGTTATTTTTTGATTTTAGTTAATGATGAAGAACTTAAATAAACAAATTAATTACAACGCATTGGGGTACATCATTTTGCTATTGACCTTGGTGTGCAGTGCTTGTAAAAAAGATAAGGAATGGCCAGAAATGGTAATTCCAACTAAAGTAAGTTTCAATGCAACTACTTACAACATTCCAAAAGATGCTACATCTTTTCCAGTACAATTGAAACTAGCCCGCCCTTTAGAAAAAGATGGAAAAGTGACCATCCAAGTGCAGAGTAGTGGAACTACAGCTTTAAACACTGAGTATAGTATCAATCCTCAGCTTTCGGGAGATAAATTTACGTTAGACTTGCCTAAAGGAGCAACCACGGCGTCTTTTAACATTACCTCAGGTAAAAATTTTGATGACAATAAAACGGTTAGCTTAAAGATTGTGAGTGCCAGTGGCGGCGCTGTTTTGGGTGAAAGTGTTTTGGCTACTAGCTTAACTTTAAGAGGTAGAAATTGGATTGAACCTAGTTTAGTTGCCTCGTTAGCTGCACTTCCAACTTTCGGAAATACCACAACTAGTACCGAAACACCCTCACAGTCGTACACTATTACTGGTGCCAATTTGAGTGGGAACGTAACCATCACAGCTTCTGACTATTTCAAGATTTCTACAAACAACACATCGTTTAGTTCTTCACTATCTGTTGATGCGAACAACAAAACAGCTACCATTTACGTCAAATTTGCACCATCATCTAAGCAAAATAAAGATTTATCAGGCACCATTACCCATAGTATTGCTGGTTTGCAAAATATCACGGTAAATGTAAGCGGTACCGAGATAGGCAACGTTGCCCCAGTGGCTGAGGTTCCATTGATGAATGAAAATTTCTCCTATGGTAATGCTGAAGATTTCCTCGCTCGTGTGACCAACACTTGGACTGCCTATTCTGCGGCGGGTTCTATACCAGTTTATTATGTGCCGCAAGGCCTGTCATTTGCTGGTTATGTCAATTCAGGCATTGGAGGAGCATTAACTTTCCAACACGGTGATTTCTCTAGGGAAGATGTCATGTCGGCCTTTACGCCGCAAACTAGTGGCACCGTTTATACCGCTATGATGATCAACTTAAAAACCGCAGGAGCGGGAGATTTCTATTGTGCTTTGAGAGATGGTGCCGGCGCTTTTTTTAATAGGCTATATGCTAAAGATGATGGAAAAGGCAATTTGATTTTAGGCATGGGTAAAAATTCGACGGCGGTTTACGGCGCAGCTAATTACAAGTACAATACCAGCTACCTACTCGTGATTAAGCATGATTTTGCCACCAAAATATCAAGTATGTACATTTTAGACGGCACAATTCCAGCTACAGAACCAAGTACAGCAACAGTCGCTTCGGCTGCAACGGGTACTTCTCCAACCAGCTTAAACGATATTATCATCCGTCAGGCTGACGGCGAACTTTCAGGTACCGTTGACGGAATAAGAATAGCCACCACTTGGAAAGGTGTTTTAGGATTAACTAACTAATGAAGACATTGAAGAAGGTTTTACATATCACGGTTGTCCTGCTGGCACTATTATCTGCCTGTAAAGAACATGATCTTTTTGAACTGGAGGGCAAGCGTGATTATATACAGGGAAGTGCTAGCAGTTCAGTGCTTTCTGGCCGCAATAGGGTGAAGATCAATTTTGCTGTTCCGAATAGTGCTGTCAAATTGGTGAAGATCTACTGGAACAATCGCCAGAATGTTAAAGAGGTGCAGGTAACAGGAACGGGTAACTTAAGCACTATTATTTCTCCGTTGACCGAGGGCAGTTACAACTTTGAACTGATCGGCTACGATGCTGCTGGCAATGCTTCGGTTCCGTACAAACTTTCTGGAGCAGCTCTTGGAGCCAGCTTTGAGGCAACATTGTCCAACAGGGTCATTAAAGATTTGTACTACGATGAAAATGGTACAGCGGTAATCAGCTGGGAAGCAGCTGGGCAAGCACTGGAGATGCAGCTGAACTATACCGACCAATCGGATGTATTGCGCAAGGTGGTAAGGCCATCAACAGCAGATACCACTCAGTTGGTGAAACTTAAGCCGGGTGAGCTATCGGTCAACATCAGTTACAAAACGGCGTATCTGCCAGTAAACTGCATTGATACTTTTTATGCCGCACCTAAGGAGCAGACCGTAATTACCGGAAGCTTAAAAGCATTGGCCACGGCAAAAGGAATTGACTTGGGTAATCGCATCTTTTACGGTTATGGAGGCACTAATTACGGTATTGCTGTAGATGGTTCACCCAATGGAATTTATACTGCCTTAAGTAAAAAGGAATACAATATGGGGCAAGCTTACTGGGGTGCTACACGTTGGGTTAGAGCTGGTGGTTCAGATTTTAGTCAGCTCAATACCTGCATCAATTGGTTTAAAGCCAATAACGGTAAAGCTTGGGTGACATTGCTAACCGGTCCCGATAACTACATGCCAGATTGGTTTGTAAACGGCTCTTTTACGCCATCTGAAATGGATGTGATGTTGCGTAACCTCGTAAATGAGATGATGGAAAGCAACGACAATAAGAACAAAATAGACATTATCAACGTCGCTAATGAGTTGTTCAACAACGATGGTACTTATCGTACAAATATGCGTTGGAATGATATGGGTTGGGAAGATGATGCATCTGCCTTGAGCGGCACTGATAAAATCAACCTCAAACATCCAGCATTTGTAGGAAAAGCCTTTCAGTATTGCAGAGAAAAAACGAAAGCCATACTCGAGTTGCGTGACTACAACTTTGAACAAATCCTACCTACGCAACCTTACTATCATAAACAAAAAGCATTATTTCAACTAGTGAAGCATTTAAAGGCGAGAGGTTATCCAATTGATGCAGTAGGCATACAAGCGCATTACACCTTAGGCGAAGGTATACCTGGCGGATATGATAAATTTAAGGAAGCTGTAGCCAAGTTTAAAGCATTAGGGGTGCAGGTAATGATTACCGAATTGGATGTGGCGGCAGCTAAAGTGAATAACGTACTGCAACCATGGAACAATAACCTCGCTAGTCAGCAAAGAACAGATTACTATAACATTATTAAGTCTGCTTTGGATGCAGGAGTAACTCATATCTCGCTTTGGGGAGTTAGGGATGATAACGATCCTACTTGGAAGGTTGGGCAGTTTCCTTTATTGTTTGATGCCGATTTTAAACGTAAGCCCGCATATTACGGGGTTCAAAAAGCATTGTTTGAATTTAAGAAATAAGTACTGATGAATAAGCATTTGACTCAAATTAGTTGCGCCTTATTGCTGGTGATGACATTTTTATCTGCTTGTAAAGAGCATGATCTTTTTGAACTGGACGGCAAGCGTGAGTATATCCAAGGGAGCGCTAGCAGTTCAGTGCTATCTGGCCGCAATAGGGTGAAGATCAATTTTGCTGTTCCGAATAGTGCTGTCAAATTGGTGAAGATTTACTGGAACAACCGCCAGAATGTTAAAGAGGTACAGGTTACAGGAACGGGTAATTTAAGTACCATTATTTCTCCGTTGACCGAGGGCAGTTACAACTTTGAACTGATTGGCTACGATGCCGCTGGCAATGCTTCGGTTCCGTACAAACTTTCTGGAGCAGCTCTTGGAGCCAGCTTCGAGGCAACATTGTCCAACAGGGGCATTAAAGATTTGTACTACGATGAGAACGGTACAGCGGTAATCAGCTGGGAAGCCGCAGGGCAGGCACTGGAGATGCAGCTGAACTATACCGACCAATCAGATGTGTTGCGCAAGGTGGTAAGGCCATCAACAGCAGATACCACTCAGTTGGTGAAACTTAAGCCGGGTGAGCTATCGGTAAACATCAGTTATAAAACGGCTTATCTGCCAACTAACTGTATCGATACTTTTTATGCCGCACCTAAGGAGCAGACCGTAATTACTGGAAGCTTAAAAGCATTGGCTTCTGCTAAAGATTTGTCATTCGGTAGCTTAATTAGCTATGGCAATTTTGCCGCAACTCACGGTGTGATTAACGACCCTTCGCCCAATGGCATCTACAAAAATATTTGCCAAAACATGTTCAATTTTGGTCAGGCAGCGTGGGGGCCATCACGTTGGAAACGCGAAGGTGGTTCCGATTTTAATGATGCTAATGCCGTAATTAATTGGAGTAAAACCAATTATGGGAAAGTGTTTTTGCACTTAATTGCTGGAAGGGACGCTTATATGCCAACTTGGTTTACCACCGGTACTTTTACGCCCACCGAAATGGATGTGATGTTGAAGAACTTAGTGACGGAGGTGATGACTACAAACGACAATAAAACCAAAGTAGATTATTGGAACGTAGCTAATGAGTTATTTGATACTAACGGACTTTATGAAACGATGAAGTGGAATGATATGGGTTGGGAAGATGACGCTTCTGGTTTAACTGGAGCCGATAAGGTTAACACAAAACATCCCGTATTTATCGGTAAGTTGTTTCAGTATGCAAGACAATATACCAATGCGATGCTCGAATTACGTGATTATAATTTCGAGTTCAATACTAGCGCTTCTCCTTATTATCACAAGCATAAGGCATTTTATCAGCTGGTTAAACACATGAAAGTGAAGGGATATCCGATAGATGCGGTAGGTATACAAGCGCATTATACTATCGGAGTAGGTTTTGCTGGCGGGAACGATTTGTTCAAGCAAACAGTTAAAAAATTTACTGATTTAGGTGTGAAAGTTTATATCACCGAATTGGATATTGCGCTGCCAAAAGTTAACAATGTCATAACGCCGTGGACTGCCGCACTAGCTGATCAACAAAAGAACGATTATTATAATTTGATAAAGACAGCTTATGATGCGGGCATTCGCTTAATTTCTATTTGGGGCGCAAGAGATAACAATGATGCCTCTTGGAAATTTGGTCAAAGTCCGTTGCTGTACGATGAAAATTACAAGCGTAAACCCGCCTATTACGGGGTGCAAAAAGCGCTTTTCGAAATTAAAAAATAGTTAAAGTACTTCCATTTAATAAAGAATGATGAAAAGATATTTTGAAATTGCCCTACTTGGTGCCGCCTTTTTTGGCCTTTCAGCATGCACTAAAAAATCAGCTCAGCCTTTAGTGCCAGCAATGCCTACTTTACCACCAATTACTACTACTTCAGCTATTACCGTCGACTGTTCGCAACAGCAGGGTAATGTGATGCGTTTGGAGCAATCTAATGTGCATTCCTCAACATCGGCCATGCCAGGAGAAAAAGCTAGAACCTGGTTACAATCCATGAACCATAAAACAATACGTACTTGGCTTGCTTTGCGCACCATTTACAATCAAGGGTACAACTATAATTATCAAGGTAGTGTTCGTGTGGAGCCCTCTTTAGATTTTTATTCAACTTGCGCAGATTCTTTGCTGGTAGCTTTAACGGCCTACAAACCTTCCGCTGCCAGTCCACTACCGGGTGACGGCAAAGGCGTACTCTTTCAAAATTTCATCAAACAAACGTTGATTTACTATAAAACCAAATATCCTAAAATTAAATACATACAAGCAGGTAACGAACCTGATTATAACGGAGAAACAGCGGTTGAATATTACGAAGTTTATAAAGATTACTACAAGGCTGTAAATGCCGCTAACGCCGAGATGGGATTGGCAGGCAATAATCGCATCATGTTGAGTAACGGAGCTTTCACTAGCACCACAAATTTTTCGGCATTGGTGAGTTATTCATCGCAGTTTTTTGCACTTTACGCGGCAGATACTGATCCCGCAAAGCGACTGGATTTTTTTAGCATGAACTGTTATACAGAGCAAACTAACCCGAAATTGTTTGAAACTGCTAAAGCACAAATTACTGCGGCTTTAAGTAGTAAAGGTTTGGGTGCACGACAAGTTTTTGCAACTGAATATGGTTTGGTTGGCGGTACATTTATCCCTGCAGCTTGGACACAAGCACAAACCATGACGGCTTGGGCTCCAGGGCAATTGGCAAAAGCATTTTACCTATATGAAGGCGGAGTTGATAGGGTGTTTAACTGGTCAATTAGTCACGGGGAAATTTTACATAAAAGCGAGTTAACTGATGTCACTAATAATGCTTATCCTAATCCGTATGGTTATGCTTTGATGTTTGCTAAAGAAGTATCTGACAGGGGAACAAGGGTAAAAGTGACTTCTACAAAACTTAGTAACGCTGGTCTGGGGATCAATGCTTTAGCTTCAGCAGGAAATGGAAAAGGAATAGCAATATTGGTTTGGAACTACAACTATACAAACTATGTTGCCGATCAAAATATCGAAGTAAAAATTAATAACATTCCAAAGGCCCTGTTTAACGATAAAATAAATGCGAAAATCTATTATGTAGATTCTAAAAATAATAACGTTTACAATAACCCTTCGCAAACATCTTTAAAATCCACTACGGAGCAGGCTTATAATTATTCTGCTTCATTATCTGTGCCTTTAAGCTTGGAAGGAAATTCGGTAGCATTAATTGTGCTCAATCCTTAACCCAAGTCTTTAATAGATAGCTATGATGATTGAGAATTTAGAACAAACATTTAGATGGTTTGGGCCTAACGATGAAGTTACGCTCAACGATATCAAACAAACTGGCGCCACTGGTATCGTTACCGCACTATATCATATTCCATGCGGCGACGTTTGGACGGATGAAGAAATTAAAGCAAGGAAAACGCTAATTGAAAACGCAGGTTTGAAATGGAGCGTAGTAGAAAGCGTCAATATTCATGAAAGTATCAAAATTGGTGAAGCCAACCGCGATGAATATATCGAACGATACATCAATTCATTAAAAAACCTTGCTGCCACCGGTATAAAAACGGTTTGTTATAACTTTATGCCCGTATTGGATTGGACAAGAACACACTTAGATTATCGTTTGCCAAATGGTGCCAGCTCTTTACGTTACGACGCTATCGCACTTGCTGCTTTTGATCTGTTTATCTTGGAAAGGGAAGGGGCAAAAGCCGATTTTTCATCGGCTATGCAACAAAAGGCACTAGCTTATTTGGAAAGTATTTCTCTTGAAGAGAAAAACCTGTTATGTAATACCATTATGGCAGGTTTGCCGGGTACTGATGAAGTATTCACCGTAACAGAATTTAGAGGTTATTTAGAAAGATATGCCGATGTTGATGCCAATAAATTAAAGCAGAATCTGTATTATTTTTTAGGTGCAATTATTCCAGAAGCTGAAAAGGCCGGTATAAAGATGTGTATTCATCCTGATGATCCACCGTTTCCGATATTGGGCTTGCCAAGAGTAGTTTCAACAGAAGCTGATTTATTGGAACTTGTCAATGCGGTTCCGTCGCCAAGTAACGGCATTACGTTTTGTACTGGCTCTTTAGGTGCCAATTTAAGTAATGATTTACCAGGAATGATCGAGCGCTTAGGCGAGCACATTCATTTTTTACATTTAAGAAATGTGCAGCATGAAGCAGATGGGAGCTTTCATGAGGGAGAGCATTTGGGCGGCAGTACCGATATGTTTGCAGTGATGAAAGCGGTAATCAGGGAACAATACAAACGATTAAAGGCTGGCCGTAACGATGTAGCTATTCCAATGCGGCCAGACCATGGACATAAAATACTCGATGATTTTAATCGCAATACTTATCCAGGTTACTCGATAATAGGGCGCTTAAAAGGTTTAGCCGAGCTCCGCGGTTTGGAAATGGGTATCCGCAGAATGTTTTTTGAATAATGCTTCAAATTTAAAACGACAATAACTCACAACCCTTTCCCAATCGCTATTCTCTCCCTTTTGGGGAGAGATACCGCAGGCAGAGAGGGGAACAACATCGCCTTGTCATGTCGAGGCTACGAGACATCTGTTAAAACCTTAACTTCTAAATAATTTCATCACTACTTGGTTGATGAGAATGAAACCTTGTGGCTTTAATCATATCCGTCCTACGGACTTTAAAGATAATGGAGTTTAAGACGAGCAACATTCCCACAGAGCAGCGCTTTTCCCAATCGCTATTCTCTCCCTTTTGGGAAGAGATGCCGCAGGCAGAGAGGGGAACAACGCCCCTTATCATGTCGAGGCTACGAGACATCTGTTAAAACCTTAACTTCTAAATAATTTCACCACTACGTGGTTGATGGGAATGAAACCTTGTGGCTTTAATCATATCAGTCCCACGGACTTGAAGCAGGCATTTATTCACCTAAGTGCGATTAGCTGCTATCAATTAAACTTTTTTATTTAGCGTTCTTACCATAACTAAGTGCGATTATGGCGAAATTTCCATAACTCACAACCCTTTCCGAATCGCTATTCTCTCCCCTCCGGGGAGAGATGCCGCAGGCAGAGAGGGGAACAACACCCTCTTATCATGTCGAGGCTACGAGACATCTATTTAACCTCAAAGCGAACTATTCGCATATTCCTTTGGCGTTAACTTAAATTCTTCTTTGAAACAACGCCTAAAATAATCTACGTCAGAAAATCCCACCATATAAGCAACCTCATTAACGTTAAATTTATTTTGCTGCAAAAGCTGGGCGGCTCTTTTAAGTCTTACGCTACGTATAAACTCAATCGCCGTTTGGTTAGTCAAAGCTTTGATCTTTCTGTATAAAGTCACTCGGCTCATACCTGCCACATTTCCAAGTTCTTCTACACTTAATTCAGGTTCAGCAATATTTTTTTCAATAAATGCCATTATCTTCTCCAAAAACTTCTCATCTGGTGATGTAATAGCCACATTGGTAGGTTGTAGCGTCACTTCTTTACTATACCTTTCCCTCAGTTTTTGGCGATTATCCAATAAATTCCAAACCCTAGCTTCCAGCATATTTAAATTGAAAGGTTTGGTGATATAATCATCTGCGCCAGTCTCTAAACCTTCTATATTGAAAATAATTGGCGTGCGGGCGGTAAGCAATACCACAGGTATATGACTTGTTTTGGTGTCGGTTTTCAAGTTTTTGCATAGCGTAATTCCATCTGTAATGGGCATCATTACATCACTAATGATAATATCAGGAATCAATTTCAAAGCTTGTTCCATTCCTTCTTTGCCGTTTTCAGCTTCGTGTATTTCAAAATTACTTTCGAAATGACTGGACACAAATTCTCTTACTTCGCTATTATCTTCTACAACCAACATAATCAATTTCTCTTTTCCAGCAGCGGTTAATACCTGTTGCTTACGTTTTTCTAACGCCAACTTTGAAGTGCTAGATAATTCTGTTCCTTTATAGCTGGAAATGTCTTCAGTACTTTTGTAGTTCTGAATCATTTCGCTGTCTGAAAGATGTTCCTTACCGGTTGGTAGAAGTATGGTAAATATGGTTTTTCCATTGGTGCTCGGACTAGCCAATATACTCTCCACATTGATATTGCCCTTATGCAACTGTACCAAGCCTTTTGAAAATGCCAAGCCTATTCCCGTGCCAGAGCTATTTACACCCTCGTTGTCAAAATGCTTGAATTTTTCGAAGATTCTGCCAATTTGATCGGGTGGAATGCCTATTCCGTTATCTTCCACCGCAATGGATGCCATTATTTTACCATCAACCTGTAATTGGTTAACGGATACCAAAACTTGACCACCCTCATTGGTGAATTTCAGTGCATTAGAAATCAAATTATAAATTACTTTTTCCAATTTGTCTCTGTCAAACCATAAACGGAGGCTTTGTTGTTCGCTAACGAATTTTAATTTAATATGGCGATGTTGTGCGTAAGGTTCAAATGCTATAACAATTTCACGTACAAACCTGACAATGTTACCTTCTGCAGTTTGTAACACCATGCTATCTTCTTCAAACTTTCTAAAATCCAATAGCTGGTTGATCAATCTGACTAGTCTTTCACCGTTACGCTGTATCAAACGGAGCTGATTTAGCGTTTTGTTATTTCCCTCATTTTGGTTGATAAGTTTATCAATAGGACCGAGGATCAACGTAAGTGGGGTCTTAATTTCGTGAGAGATGTTAGTGAAAAAACTGAGTTTGCGTTTAGCTAATTCCTGATCTTTTTCATGGCTTACGTGCTGTAGCTCTAATTCGTGCTTGAGCTTAGTGGTTTTTACCGAATAACTGTTGAAAGCATAAAGCAGCGCTCCAATTATTGCTGCGTATAACAGATAAGCCCACCACGTTTTCCACCACGGAGGTAAAACTACAATCTTTACGCTTTTGATTTTATCGGTCCACAAACCGTCATTGTTAGCTGCTTTAACCTCGAAATTGTAAGTTCCAGCATCTAAATTAGTGTAAGTAGCTTGCCTTTGATTGCCGATAAAATGCCAATCATCATCATTAAAACCTTTGAGCTTATAGGCGTATTTGTTTTTCTCAGGATTGATGTAGTTAAGTGCGGCGAATTTAAACGTAATAAATGCTTGATCATAGTTTAACGTAATTACTTCAGTTTCATTGATACTCTTTTTAAGAGGCGAATCTTCTTCGATTTTAACTGGATTGTTCTTGATCAAAAAATCCGTGATGACCACTTTAGGTTTGATCTTGTTGTAAACGATTTTTTCTGGATAGAAGTAAGTTACACCGTTGATGCCACCAAAAAAGACCTCGCCTTGTTCATTCGTTTCCGCCGCTCCAGAAGTAAATTGATTGCTCTGTAATCCATCTTGTACCGTATAATTTAATACATCAATATCCTTTGCGTTAAATGGTAAAATAAATTTTTTAAACGTAATTTTCGACAAGCCTTTATTGGTACTTACCCACAGATTTCCTTGTTTATCTTCCCGAACAGCATGAATCACTGCATTGGCCAGCCCAAAGGTTTCATTAATGGTATAAAATTTTTGATTGCTGCTATCAAAGAAACTCAACCCGCCGCCCTCGGTTCCAACCCAAAGCCTATGCCTGCTATCGTAAAATAATGTTAATATCGTATTGTGCTGTAAACTAAATGGGTTGTTGTTTTGATGCTGATAGCGTTTAAATTTTCCAGTGTTCGCATCAAAGTAATTAAGACCATGCTCGGTGCCTACCCAAATTTTATCATCAGTATTTTTTAATAATGATAATACGACGTTGCCACTTAAAGTGTTGGGGTTTCTTTTGTCGTTCAAATAATTAGTGATTTCTCCATTAGCATTTCTGAACTTTAGGCCACGTCCATCTGTACCTAACCAAACTCCATTGCTGGCCAGTGCTATGGTATAAACCTGTTTGTTTTCGGGCTTTCCATCGTTTTTAGTGATTTCATAATTGGTAAGTTGGTTGGTTTCGGTATTGAGGCAGCTCAATCCGTCGTAAGTTCCTATCCAAAGCTTGTTCCCTTGTTTAGCTAATGATTTAACAATATTCTGTTGTGTGCTGTTAATCACATAACTTTTGGTGATGTTATTTTTCCTGTCGATATAATTAAGTCCACCTCCCTCGGTACCAATCCAAAGCCCGTTTCCATCAGCAAGAACAGAGCTCACCACACGATGTGTTAAGCCTATGCTGCCGTTACTTTTTTGTCCGATATAGCCAAAGTTATTGCCGCCGGCACCGTAAAAGTTAATGCCGCCAGCGTAAGTGCCAAGCCAAATATTTCCGGCTCTATCTTTTAGGATACATCTGATGGAATTATGGCTTAAGGATTGCGGATCATAAGTGATATACCTGTAATTCAAAAATTGATTGCTTTGCGTATTTAAAACGCTTAAACCGTCGCGGGTGCCTATCCAAAGTTCATGTTCATTGTTGTTAAACAGCGTACGGATAATATTCGTTGGAATACTAAATGAGTTTCCAATCTGATGACTATATCGTGTAATTTCATTGCTGGCTACTGTAAATTTCACCAAACCTAAACCCTCTGTAGCAAACCACATGTCGCCATTAGGCGTTTGGTTGATCGCTCTGATATTTGCCGCGTTCAAGATATTATCGTTGGCGATTTTCGATGGAAGTTCAACTAGTTTCTTGGTTTTAGCATCAATGCACTTTAAACTTTTTCCAATGCTCACCCAAATGTGATGGTTGCTATCTTCGAAAATGGTTTGTACGCGGTTGCTTGCCGCTGGGTTTTCGCTTAAAAAGCCAACGTTATAGGAGCGAAGCTTTTTTGATGTATAATCGTAGTACTTTAATCCGTTATAAGTTCCAATCCAAAGATTTCCATTGCTATCCTGATATATAGCGCTAATGAAATCGCCAGCATTTCCCTCTGTTGGAGTGTGGTAGCCAATTTTTGAAAAGGTTTCAGTATGTTTATTAAATAAGTTTAAACCATCTGAAGTTCCTATCCAAAAGTTTCCTTTTTTGTCTTCCAAAAGCGCATTAATCTGACTATGGCTTAAACTTTTAGGATTGTTGTTTTGATGTTTGTATACCGTAAATTCATAACCATCATACTTATTCAATCCATCTTCTGTGCCAATCCAAATAAAGCCAGTTTTATCTTGTGCAATACAAAAAACAGTATTTTGAGAGAGTCCGTCGTTAATGGTAATTCGTTTAAAATTGAGTTGTTTTTGTCCTTGCGCCACCACAAGGGTTAAACAGTTTAAAAACAACACAATTAAGCCTACAAAAAGCCCTCTCAGTTTATACATGGAAATTATTGATTTGGTTAGTTAAATATATAATAATTTATCCGATGCCTTTTGCCTCGGAGATAGTTTTGAACGATATTTTTCATTTGCCATGTAGTATTGCAACTTTAGTCCTGTATGATACTTTTTGACATGGCGTTATTTTATGGTGTTGCAATGGCAATGGCTAAATGTGTTTTTTTAGATGAATAAATAAAGGAATGAATAAAAACTTTTCGTTAACCGGTAAAGTGATTGTGCTTACCGGAGGCACAGGAATTATAGGAAAATCGTTTATCAAAGGAATAGTAGATGCGGGTGGAGCCGTATGTATTTTAGGCCGAAATAAAGATGTGGCCCACCAGCGGGCCAACGAAGTGATCCATAATGGAGGTAGCGCATTGGCGCTAGTAGCTGATGTGCTCGACGAAAACTCCCTACAAAAAGCAAAAGAACAGATACTTAATGAATTTGGTAGGATTGATGGCTTGGTAAATGCCGCAGGTGGTAACATGCCTGAAGCAATTCTTCAAAAAGAAGATGATATTTTTGGGATGAACATGGATGGCATGAAAAAAGCGCTCGATTTAAATTTATGGGGCACCTTGCTGCCTTCACAAGTTTTTGGAAGCGCAATGGTGCAAAATGGGGGCAGTATAGTAAATATTTCCTCCATGAGTGCCAAACGTGTAATTACTAGAGTTTTAGGTTACAGTATGGGTAAAGCTGCCATCGATTGCTACACCCAATGGTTTGCGGTGGAGTTAGCTAATAGGTACGGCGATCAATTGCGGATCAATGCTATTGCACCAGGATTTTTCCTTACTGAACAAAATAGAACTTTACTTACCAATACAGATGGTAGCTACACAGAGCGGGGAAATTTGGTGATTCAACAAACCCCTTTCAAAAGATTCGGGCATACTGATGAACTTATTGGTGCTTTGCAGTGGCTCTTAAGTGATGCTTCGGCATTTGTTACCGGCAGTATCATCAATGTTGATGGTGGTTTTTTTGTAAATAGTGGCGTTTAATAACCAATCATGAAAAGAATTTTAACCCTGACTTTCGCATTGTTGTTTGTAGGTAATTTGCATGCTTTTGCTCAAATTCTTGCCAAAATAGTAATAAACAATAAAAGTACATCGCTGCGAAAGGACGCAGTAGTAGAAGTACCTTGGAGTGAAATTGTTAAGCTTGCACCTACAATTGACACCGCTAACTTCATTGTAGTTCAGCAATTAAATGGGCAGGAAGTGGCGCATCAGCTGGAATATAAAGGCTTAAGGACTGTTCAGAATTTATTAGTGCAGTTAACTGTAGGAGCAGATGAGCAGGTAATGTTGCAAGTAAAAAAAGGCAAACCATCGCCTTACGATACAAAAACCTATGCTCGTTTCGTACCTGAGCGCAAAGACGATTTTGCCTGGGAGAACAATAAAATCGCTTTTAGGATGTATGGTAAAGCGCTGGAAAATACCAAAGAAAATGCGCATGGCATTGATGTTTGGGCAAAACGAACTGCCAAAATGGTAATTAACGATAGGTACAAATTAGATAAGTATCACATCGACCACGGTGATGGTTTGGATTATTATCACGTAGGAAAGACGCTGGGAGCCGGAAATATCGCACCTTATGTCGCAGATAGTGTGTGGTATTTGGGAAATTTTACCGCTTACAAAGTATTGGATAATGGACCACTGCGTTCTACCTTCCAGTTGGTTTATCCCGCAGCAAATGCAAACGGATTGGCCATCAGCGCAGTCAAAACAATTACCATTGATGCTGGCAGCCAAATGAACAAAATAGCACATGTTTACACCTTTAACAATCGCACCGAAATCCCGGTTGCCGTTGGTTTTATTTTTCGAAATGAACCAGATAAACTTACATTGACAGATCCCGATGGAGTTGTTGGTTACTGGGAACCCGCACATGGGGAAGATGGTATCACAGGAGTAGGTGCTATATTGCCTTCCAAACCCACCAGTTATGTTAAACAAAAGAAACAACTGTTGGCAATAAGCACAGCTAAAAACAATCAGCCTTTTATTTACTATGCAGGTGCAGCCTGGAACAAGGCGGGCGAAATCACCAATAAAGAGCAGTGGTTCAATTACCTTAAAAACTATAAAAGAGATTTGGCTGCTCCGTTAACTGTCAAAGTATCAAAAAAATAGCTATCTTAACTTTCCTCTTTATAACCAAATTATAAAATGTATTTATTAGGGATTGATGTTGGAACATCATCAGTAAAAGTTGCCTTAGTCGCCGCTGGCGATCAACGAATCATTGCAACGGCACAGTATCCGGAAAAGGAGGCTGATATCATTTCCGTAAAACCAGGATGGGCCGAGCAGGATCCCAATGATTGGTGGTATTGCGTACAGCAAGCCATCCTTAAAATAACTTCACGATATAAAGAAGAAGCAGCAAATGTAAAGGCGATAGGCATTGCTTATCAAATGCATGGCTTAGTGGTGGTAGATCAGCATCAGAAAACATTGCGTAACAGTATCATTTGGTGCGATAGCAGGGCTGTAGAATTAGGAGAAGATGCATTTGAGCAAATTGGAAAAGACAAGTGTTTGGCTAGTCTACTCAACTCTCCCGGAAACTTCACCGCTTCAAAACTAGCTTGGGTAAAACAGCATGAACCTGAAATTTACAGCCTAATTGATAAGGCAATGCTTCCTGGTGATTTTATAGCAATGAAGCTCACCGGAGCAGTTACTACCACGGTATCTGCGCTTTCCGAAGCCATACTTTGGGACTTTCAAAAACAGCAGCTGGCAGATGAGGTATTAGCGCATTATCAATTGGATCTGAAGCATATTCCGGAGCTACAACCTCTTTTTTCGGTACATGGAGAGCTAACTAAGGATGTAGCAACTTTGCTTGGACTATCAACGGGCATTCCAGTAACCTATAAAGCCGGCGATCAGTTGAACAATGCGCTTTCGCTAAATGTAATGCGTCCTGGGGAGGTGGCCGCAACAGCAGGAACTTCTGGGGTAATATATGGCGTTAGCGATCAGTTGAAAGCCGACAGCCAATCGAGAGTAAATACTTTTGCACACGTCAATTACTCCGAAAACAAATCATATACAGGTGTGCTACTCTGCATCAATGGTGTAGGGAGCATGTACCGTTGGGCAAAGCAGCAATGGGCGCCTCAGTTGAGCTATCAACAGCTTAATCAACTATCTCAAACATCACCTATAGGTAGCAAAGGGTTAAAAGTTTTACCGTTTGGAAATGGTGCTGAGCGGATGCTTACTAATAAATATACTGGTGCTCAAATGCTTAATATCTCCTTGAATACACATACCAATGCTGATGTTTTTAGGGCAGTACAGGAAGGAATTGCTTTTGCTTTTAGGTATGGTTTGGATATCATGCGTTCAAACGGGCTCGATCCCAGTATTATTAGAGCGGGCTTAGCCAACTTATTTCTAAGCGAGGTTTTTGCTCAAACTTTTGTTGACGTTACCGCAACGCCGGTGGAGTTATTCGATAATGATGGCAGTGTGGGCGCTGCTTTGGGAGCCGGTATTGGAGCGGGTATTTATAAAAATGAGCAGGAAGCTTTCGAAAATCTGAAACCGATAAAAACCATTGAGCCGAGAAATAGCAGGGATTACGAGCCAGTATATCAGGAATGGAAAAATATTTTAACCAATAAACTAAACGAATTTAATTAATACAACATGAGAAAAGTTATCACCGGTGAAACCACATTTTTTAAAGGAATAGATCAAATTAAATATGAAGGGTTGGAGAGCGACAATCCCTTGGCATTTAGATGGTACGATGAAGGGAAAATGGTCGCTGGGAAAACCATGAAAGATCATTTGCGATTTGCCTGTGCTTATTGGCATTCATTCAACGGAACCGGTGCAGATCCCTTCGGTGGGTCAACTCATGTTTTTGAATGGGATAAAAAAACGGATCCCATAGCACGAGCAAAAGACAAAATGGATGCCGCTTTCGAGTTTATAACCAAAATGCAAATGCCCTACTATTGTTTCCACGATGTGGACGTGGTGGATTATACGAATGATATTGCAGAGAACGATCGTAGGCTGCAGGCCATGGTAGAATATGCCAAGCAAAAGCAACAAGAGAGCGGCGTGAAACTACTTTGGGGAACGGCAAATTTATTTAGTCATTCCCGTTATATGAACGGAGCGGCTACCAACCCCGATTTTCACGTATTGGCACATGCCGGCGCACAAGTAAAGGCCGCTTTAGATGCAACTATTGCGCTCAACGGTGAAAATTATGTTTTCTGGGGCGGCAGAGAAGGTTACATGAGCTTACTGAATACGAATATGAAGCGTGAACAGGAACATTTGGCAAAATTTTTACACATGGCCAAAGATTATGCTCGCCAGCAGGGCTTTACTGGCACTTTTTTCATCGAGCCTAAACCCTGCGAGCCCTCAAAACATCAATACGATTACGATGCGGCTACTGTAAAAGGATTTTTGCAGGAATTTGGTTTGTTGGACGATTTTAAGCTGAATATTGAAGTTAATCACGCTACTTTGGCCGGACATACCTTTCAACATGAACTGCAGGTGGCGGCAAATCACAATTTATTAGGTTCTATTGATGCAAATCGAGGTGATTACCAAAATGGTTGGGATACTGATCAGTTTCCTAACGACATCAACGAACTCACCGAAGCCATGCTGATCATCTTGGAAAGTGGTGGTTTACAGGGTGGAGGCATTAATTTCGATGCGAAAATTAGACGTAATTCTACTGATCAGGCTGATCTTTTTTATGCACACATTGGAGGTATGGATATGTTTGCAAGGGCCTTATTAACCGCTGATCTAATTCTTCAAAAATCTGATTATTTGGATGTAAGAAAAAATAGATATGCTTCCTTTGATCAAGGTGCGGGTGCCGATTTTGAAAACGGTAAATTGACATTAAATGATCTACGCAATTTTGCGTTGGCTAACGGCGAACCTAAAACAATCAGTGGTAAACAAGAATACCTAGAAAACATTATCAATAGATACATCTAATGCTATAAAACTAACCATAAAACCAAACCAAATGAACAGTTTAGATTTGAAAGACTACATTGTCTTTCTCGTGTATTTTTTAATAGTTGCTACCTACGGCTGGTGGATTTACCGTAAAAAGAAAAAAGCCGTATCTGCATCTCATGATTATTTCTTAGCAGAAGGCTCACTCACTTGGTGGGCTATTGGAACATCGTTAATAGCTTCCAATATTTCCTCAGAGCAATTTATCGCCATGAGCGGAAATGGATTTAAAATGGGCTTGGCCATTGCTACATACGAGTGGATGGCCGCTGGAACATTGCTCATCGTAGCCATCTTTTTCATTCCTGTATATCTGAAGAACAAAATTTACACCATGCCGCAGTTTTTACAGGAACGCTATAATGGTACAGTAGCTATGATTATGGCGGTGTTCTGGTTAGCCTTGTACGTGGTAGTAAATTTAACGTCCATTTTGTATTTGGGTGCGCTAGCAATTAACGGTATTTCGGGAATAGATACAAAACTTTGTATGTACGCCTTGGCCGCTTTTGCAATAGTAATTGCGCTCGGAGGGATGAAAGTTATTGGATATACTGATGTAATCCAAGTGTTTTTCCTCATACTTGGGGGTTTAGTCACTACTTATTTGGCGCTTGATCGAGTAGCTGAACTTAACGGACAGCAGGGCATAGTTAGTGGTTTTAAATATATGACTACACATGCCGATAGCCATTTCCATATGATCTTCACTAAAGAAAATACCAATTATCCCAGCCTACCGGGACTCACCGTACTTATAGGAGGGATGTGGATAGTGAACTTAAATTATTGGGGATGCAATCAGTATATCACACAACGTGCTTTAGGTGCAGATTTGAAAACAGCTCGCAAGGGGATTTTATTTGCCGCTTTTTTAAAATTGTTAATGCCAGTAATTGTTGTTTTACCCGGAATCGCTGCCTATGTAATTTACCAGAAAGGAGGTTTGCAAACAGAGATGCTTCAAAATGGCACCTTAAATCCTGATAAAGCTTACCCAGTGTTGTTAAATTTGCTACCTGTTGGTCTTAAGGGCCTAGCTTTTGCCGCTTTAACGGCTGCGGTAGTGGCTTCTTTGGCAGGTAAGGTGAACAGTATTGCTACCATTTTTACCCTAGATATCTTTAAAAAGAAAATTGATGTTGATGCCAATGAAGTTAAATTAGTAATGGTTGGTAGGGTAGTTGTAGTGGTAGCAATGTTAGTTGCCGTATTACTAGCTCCGTTTTTGGGTATCGATAAAAAAGGCGGATTCGAATTTATACAAGAATACACTGGCTTCGTTAGTCCAGGTATATTTGCGATGTTTATTTTAGGTTTCTTTTGGAAAAGAACCAGTTCAAACGCCGCTATGTTCGCAACGGTAGGAGGTTTTGCCTTATCTGTTTTGTTCAAGTTTTTACCTCGCTTTGTTGATTTGCAGTTTTTGGCGGCGTCAGGATTTTCTTACCCTATTAAACAGGATGATGGAAATGTACTGTATGAAATTCCTTTTTTAGACAGAATGGGTTTTGTATTCTTGATAGCCGTGGTGGGTATGGTGTTTATCAGTAACGCTGAGCGCAATAAACAAAAACGTGGACTGGAGGTTGATAGTAACATGTTTAAGGTAGATAATGCATTTGCACTTGGTGCGGGTATTGTTGTGGCAATTTTAACAGCACTTTATGCCTATTTTTGGTAAACCTGCTATAGGTTGTAAATTGATTTTTCAATAGAGGCAGACATATAAATAATGAGTTAGATTCCTGCATAGTTTTAATGATTAGTGAAGTGTAACCGCTTTAGAATTGATTACGCTGTGCATGTATCTACCTCTTGTTTGAAAATCAGATCAGTTCACTTTTTAGAATTTGAATTGAAGTTATGTCAGCAAGTTATCAACTGAAATATTTCATAACATCAAGGGTAGCCCTCTCTAGGCGCTTGATATGCGGATTACGGACACAGGCAATGTGAGCAATAAAATTGTCCTGATCTTCAAAAAAAAAAGTGCCTTTTCTACCTTGGTTAATCGACCCGATACCACAAGCTCACCGTAAACTATTGCTGAATTTATCTTACTTAGGTTTGAAATTTGTTCTTTAGCGAATATTTTTAATAATTATCTGAATGCATCCAAAACATTTTATGTGTAGGCTTGTTACAAAGCAACAATATCATTTAAATGCAGCAATTACAATTAAGCCGTTTATCAGGAGGCGGTACTTCCGCAAAAGACAAATCTAAAAGTTACCATCAAAAGGCTACAGCAGCAGCGAACTATCTTATTGATTTGTTTTCAGATGCTGTTGATTATGTACCGGGAGATGTTAAGGAGCAAAATGGGATAATTGAATTGGAAGTTAAGCTTTTAAATGGTACCGATTTTACGATCGATATTCGCTTTCATCGCTCTGAAGTACGGCTGAAACCAAATTTTCCTTCAGGTATTTTGCAGGCTGATTTTAAAAAAGTTCGTCATTTTGTGGAGGATTTGGAATGCTATCTTAACGTGGCGCATCAGTGGTAAATGTACTATATCCATATAAATAAATTTTTGGTGAATTTGATTTAAATGATTGATATATAGATTTTTGCATCAGTTTTAATAATCGTATCTATTTAATTAACTTTTGGATACAGCGCCCCGTCGTTGCTAGGCACAAAGCAATCCTTCTACTATTGCCGGGCGACTGGTTTACGAATTAAGATTGCTTCGTTGCCTCCCAAATACAATAGTTTATATAGCGGCAAAACCAAAAACGTTAACTTAATCACCTCATTACAGTGAACTTTTCCGAGTTAGACTGCCAAATTTAGGTCCAGGCGAATCATTATTGCACTCTTTTTATTTTTAAAACTATAAGGAATTGATTTTATCAAGCATTTTAGTTAGATTTAATTGACGCTTCTACGAATATGATCAATCGTTAACGCCATTTATGGTAACTTTTTTAAAAAAGGCACCTTAAGTACGATTTTTAATTCGTTAATATTTTTTAATATTGTGTTAACAAATTGTTTATCTCTAGAATGTCTACTCTTGAATCTTGTACCGATGCAGAATTAATTGCTCGTTTACGCTATGATGATCAGGCTGCTTTTACGGAAATATACAGGCGATTCTGGGATAAAGTGTTTGCGGTAGCTTTTCATCGCTTAAACAATCAACTCGAAGCAGAAGAAGTAGTGCAGGATGTATTTTTCAGTTTATGGAAAAGACGAGAAAGCTTAGAAATCCAATACAGTTTAAATACTTATCTAAGCATGGCTGCCAAATATCAAATTATCAGCATACAAAGGAAGCAGTATTTGAAGCAACAAACGACAGATAGCCAAATTCACATTAGTGATAATGGAGTAGATAGCACGCAGTTATGGTTTTCGGAACGGGAGCTAAAGCAACAACTTGACTATCATGTAGAGCAGCTTCCAGAAAAATGTCGTATCGTTTTTAAAATGAGTAGGGAAGAATTTAAATCCTATGCTGAGATTGCTGCCGAACTAGGCGTTTCTGAAAAAACGGTGGAAGCTCATATCACCAGGGCATTAAAAATTTTGAGGAATAAACTGCATATCGGACTTCCTCTAATGCTATATCTATTAAATAAATAATTTTTTTTTTCGATTACATGTAGGGTTTGGTTTTGGTTATGCGACTATATGTTAAAACGCATCAAAATTGAATAAGAAAACTCAACCTGACTTTATTATAGAAATTGCCTATAAAAGGCTTAATGGAACAGCTACGCCACAAGAGATAGCGATTTACGACAAATGGTACGCCTCTTTTGACGATAGTGAAATTGAGCTTGAAAATACAAATATCGCTCAGCAAGATTTATTAGGTGCACAGCTTTACGCTAAGCTGATGACCAAAATAGACAGAGAGAACCGCAAACCTTCTTGGCTTAAACTTAATGTACGCTGGGTTGCTTCAGCGGCGGCAGTATTGTTGGTAACACTAGGTTATTTAGCCTATAATTTAGGTTGGAGCGATGCCATAATGGGCAATTACGCTGCAAAGCATCAGCCAATTGTTCCCGGTAAGCGTACTGCAACCTTGAAACTTGCTAATGGCAAGGTAATTCAGTTAAAGGAAAATGAAGAAGGAATTGTAATTGATGCTGAAAGTTTAACCTACACTGATGGCACAGATATCGCTTTGTCGAAAAATCAAATTTCAACTGCCGAAGCCATGGTATTAAGCACACCAAAAGGTGGTACTTATCAAGTGGTATTACCAGATGGTTCAAAAGTATGGTTAAATGCATTGAGCAGTTTAACCTTGCCAAGCAACTTTGCAAACTCGGTTGATAGACATGTACAATTAAAGGGAGAGGCCTATTTTGAAATCGCGAAATCAGAAACTGTTGTTGATGGCAAGAAAAAACGTAGACCTTTTATTGTTGCCGTTGGCGATAAAACTGTGGAGGTTTTAGGTACACACTTTAACGTAAAATACTATGAAGATGAACCTGGTGTTAAAACCACTTTGTTAGAAGGAAGCGTTAAAATGGTTGCGGGTAAGCAGCAAAAAGTAATAGTACCGGGTCAACAGGCGTTTGCTACTGATCAAAACATTGCTACTGCCAATGTAGATATTGAAGAGGTAGTAGCTTGGAAAAATGGTAATTTTCAGTTTGCTGATGAGAAAATTCAAACCATAATGCAAGAGATTGGACGTTGGTACAATGTGGAAGTTGTGTACCAGTCGCCAATTACAAAGGAGAGCTTTGGAGGTACAATCTCTCGAAATAAACCAATCACCGAAGTGTTGGCATCATTAGAAGAAACTGGTGCGGTACATTTCAAAATCGAAGGAAGGAGGGTGATCGTTATGCCGTAGTATAATATCACACCGTTCATAAAAAAATAAACCGGAAGTGGTTCGAAGCACTCCCGGCTAAAAGTTCGGAACGGTTCGGATAAAATTGACTTAATCAACTAACCTTATAACCAAACAAACTAGGATACCCGATGCAGCAACATTTGGTATTCACTTCAAATATATGAAAAAAACCATTTCATTGGAGGGAGGGCTTTGCGCCTGTTTCTCCGGTCAATCTATGGGGCGAATCATACGACTAGCTTTAGTCTTACTTACTGTTTTCGCCTTTCAAGTTAGGGCAAGCTATGCTCAAACAGTTTCTATTGTTAAAACCAACGCAAAAATTGTAGATATTTTTAAGGAAATCAGGAAGCAAACAGGTTTTGATTTCGTTTATACTTCGTCGCAAATTAGCGAAGCAAAACCAGTAAGTATCAACGTTCAGAAGGTTTCTTTAGACGATGCCTTGGCTGCTTGTTTTAAAAATCAACCTTTAAATTATACTATTAAAAACAAAACTATTGTAGTTAAAGAAAAAACTTCAGTTGAAAATCGCTCGTCAAGTTCAGCTCCAATAAAGTACCGTACCGTACTTGGTAGGGTTGTAAGTACGGATAGCAAGCCGATACCCGGAGTAAATGTGCTATCAAAAGAGCTTAATGTACGCACGGCTACCGATAAGGATGGCAGATATAAAATTGACGTGATTGATCAAGATAATGCGACCTTGATTTTTTCCTACATAGGCATGGAGACCAAAGAAGTTGGCGTTGGTAACCGTGCTACAGTTGACGTTACGCTTAATGCTGCCGTTAAAGAAATGGAAGAAATGGTAGTAACAGGTTACCAAATCCTTAAGAAAGCTGATGTTGTAGGTTCGGTGGCTACGATACAGGCCAAAGACCTAAACCTAAATGGTATCAATACGTTAGAACAAGCTTTGCAAGGTAAACTTGCAGGGGTAGTGGTAACCAATACCAGTGGTATGTTGGGCACTAAACAAAACGTGAGAGTAAGGGGTACCTCTACTTTGGTAGGTTCGCAGGAGCCTATTTGGGTAGTAGATGGTATCATCCAGGAAGATCCACTGCCTTTTAAAGCACAAGAGTTAAACACCGCAGGTAATATCAATTCGGATAACTTCGACTATTTGAGAACTTTTGTTGGTAACTCAATCCGATGGTTAAATCCAAACGATATTCAAGATATTACCGTATTAAAGGATGCCTCAGCCACAGCAATTTATGGTGTTAGGGCCGCTAATGGTGTAATTGTAATCACTACTAAAAAAGGGCAAGTTGGTCCTCCATCTATTAACTACTCTACCAATTTCAGTATTACTGATAAAGTAACCTATGAGAAGCTCAACCTGATGAACTCTAAAGAGCGTGTTGCCGTTTCAAGGGAGATTTTTGAAAGAGGCTTAACCTCGCCATTTGTGAATAATAACATTGGTTACGCAGGTGCTTTAAATGAATATCTTTACTTAAAAACAATTACCGAAGACGAATTTAACGCAAGGGTGGCAGCCATGGAAACGGTGAATACCAACTGGTTTGACATTTTGTTCCGGGCGCCTGTTAGTAACAATCATAACTTAGGTATTTCGGGCGGTAATTCTAATACCAGATATTATTCGTCATTTGGCTATAACACAACTAATGGTACAGCTACAGGTAACGACACCAAAGGCATTACTGGTAGTTTGGCTATGACTTCGCAGGTTTTTAAAAATCTGTCGCTAAGTATTCGTTTGGCAGCGTCTAAAAACACTACCAATGGCTTTTACCAAGTAAGTCCTTACGATTATGCTACGAAAGTAAACAGAGCAATTGCAGCTTACAACCCTAATGGCGAACTGAGTTTTTACAGAAACGTATCTGGTTACATGTTCAATATCATCAATGAGATAAATGAAACCGGAAACGTTAACAATGTTTTAACTGCCAATGGAAGTATGGATTTAAACTATCAAATTTCCAATAACTTTCGTTTCCAAACGCTTTTTAGTTACAACTCATCTGCTACTAACGGATCAACATATGCCACTGAAAAAACAGAGTACGTATCTAAGACGTTAAGATTTGCAGAATATGGCATTACCCCTGCAGATCCAGCCTACATTAACTCTAAATTGCCTGTTGGTGGCGAGTTTAACGAGGTAACTAGTACCAATAGAACTTTTGGCTGGCGTAACAATTTGTCGTTTAATAAAACTTTTGGTCAAAAACATACAGTAGGTGCAATGCTTGGTGTAGAAACCAACAGCACAAATTACGAAGGCTATCAAGCTACTGCTTATGGTTATTTGCATGATAGAGGAAAGTCGTTTGCAACACTTCCCTTAACTGTAACGTCTGCAAAAACAGTAAACTCTTTGTTAGTATCAATCCCTCGTATTACGGATAGGAGAGTTAATACCATGGGCCTTTACTTAACTTCTTCTTATTCTTACGCTAGTAGGTATGTGTTTAACATTAGTGTAAGAAATGATAGATCTAACCGTTTCGGGCAATTTACCAATGAGAGATTTAATCCTGTTTGGGCCGGTGGTTTCCGTTGGAATATCGCTAACGAAAAATGGTTTGAAGGTACTAACTGGTTAAGTGGTTTAGCATTACGTAGTTCGTTCGGTTTCCAACGTAACATTGCTTCCAATATAAGCCCTGATTTAATTATCAAACTTCCTACAGGCGCAGCAGCTAATTCAACCGATGCATTAACTGGCGAGGCACTACTTACCGTAGGTAACTTACCTTACGGCGATTTAAGATGGGAGCAAACAACCAGTTTAAACTTAGGATTAGATTGGAATCTATTTCAAAATAAAGTAAACGGATCCATCGAATATTATACAAAAAGAGGTAGAGATTTGATCACTACATTACCGGTGCCTTTAGAATACGGCGTACCTAACATGTACGTAAATGGCGGTTCAATGAAAAATGA
This sequence comes from Pedobacter sp., assembly GCF_965249885.1. Lineage (GTDB taxonomy): Bacteria > Bacteroidota > Bacteroidia > Sphingobacteriales > Sphingobacteriaceae > Pedobacter. Next base: position 3,909,437 of record NZ_OZ252254.1, read on the forward strand.
GGGCTATGAAGTAAGTGCTAATTTCGTACCAGTACGCACTAGAAATTTTACTTGGTCGGTGAGTTTAAATACCTCTAAAAATCGTAACCTCATTACTAAAACTGGGGCACAAGTGGTAAGCTGGCGTACAGCTGCTTCCGGTCAGCTCAACGTAGAAGGTCAACCAGTTTCAGCATTTTACGCTTTTAAGTTCACGGGTATTAATCCCGCTAATGGCGAGCCGACTTTTGACTTAAGTGTTGCACCAGGTGCCGATCCTAAGAGTCCTACTTCATTTATGCAATACATGGGTAAGCTTGATCCTGATTTTACCTCTGGCTTAGGAATGAATTTTAGGTACAAAATGTTGAGCTTCAGTAGTTCATTTTATTTACAGGTGGGTGGAAAGAGATTTTTAGCGCCTTTGTACAATTATGCGTCTAACAATAGCGGATTGCCTACTGAATATGAAAATCTATCGAGACTAATATTAGATAGATGGACACCATCTAATACTGGCGCATCAGTTCCAGCTTTGCCTAACGGTAGTTTGCCTAGTGTGGCTTTACCTAATAACGATCAGACTTATAAAAACCTCTACATGTTCTATAACTATAGTACTGATAGGGTGGTTAGTGCCACCAGTTTTCGCTGTAATAACATCAACGTAAGTTATGCTCTGCCAGAGTCTGTAGTTAAAAAAATAAAGTGTAAAAATGTGTTTTTAGGCGGCGGTGTATCCAACCCTTTTGTAATCAATAGCCATGATTTTAATGGAGTTGATCCTGAAGTGGCCTACGGTGGACAACCACGTACCAGAACCTATACTTTAAACCTAAACCTAAGCTTTTAAGTGATGAAAAAAATATTTTTATGCAGCCTAGTGCTGATCATGACACTCTCCATTTCCTGCAAAAAGTTTTTGGAAGAATATAGTCAGGACGAAATGCGACCGGGATCTACGGGTGACTTAACTTCATTGATGAACGGTGACGCTTATCCTAACGGCATATCTATAGAAACTTTTGATGTATTAACGGATGATATCCAAAATAATGCCTTGGTACAAGTTAACGGTGCGCCTATACCTACTTACTTAGCAAGCTTGCAAGCAGGTACGCCTATGTTCACTTTTAATCCGACTATGTTTGATCAAAATAACACTGTGAGTACATCAGCTAATGTGTACACCAGACTTTATACTAAAATTAAAGGATGTAATGTAATAATTGATTATTTGAATAACGTATCGGGCACTGCAAAGGAAAAAAATGCCATTCTAGGTCAATGTCTATTTTTAAGGGCTTACTACTATTTAAGGTTGGTAACTCTTTACGGTCAAATGTACAATGGTGCAGGTGTAAATCCTGAAACTGCATTAGGTGTACCACTGGTGCTGAGTAGTCAGGTAAAAGATGGTGGCTTACCTCGTAACTCCCTCAAAGAAGTTTATGATCAGATTGAAAAAGATCTGCTACAAGCAGAGCCACTACTGAGGGCTAACTTTACACCAACCACCGTGTTTAGGGTTAGCGCTGATTTATGTAATGCTTTGCTATCTCGTTTTTATCTATATAAAGGTAGAAATGAAGATATGGACAAAACCATCCAGTATGCCACTGCGACCTTACAAAATAAATTTATCCTTACTTCTTTAGCTAGCTTAGTAGGAAGCAATAACACAATCTCTCCTAATGGGATTTATAATGCAGCTAGTCCGGAGATACTTTGGGTTTATGCGGGCACTTATTCTGATGCCAATACGGTTAACTTCGATAGTAGGTCATTACCGCCGTTTACGGTATCGGCAGATTTGAGTAACCAATACGATAAAGGAACGGGAACTTCTAATTACGGTGACTTGCGTTATCAGTATTATTTCCAATTTTTCACCACAGCTACTGGGACTAAATTTCCGTATCGCACTGCGAAAAATACTTTAAACGTTACTTACGGAACTAAAGGATTTAGGGTGGCTGAAGTGTATTTAAACCGTGCCGAAGCCTATGCTCGCAAATTTATCGCAAGCGGAAACACTGCCGACAGAACAGCGGCATTAGCTGATTTGAACACCTTAAGACAAAGTAGGTACGATACTAGAAATACAGCTTATACGCCTGTAAATATCACCGATGCACAAGCACTTTATACCTTTTGTAAAGAGGAGCGCAGAAGAGAGTTGGCTTTAGAAGACTGCCATCGTTTTATTGATTTAAAAAGATGGGGTATGGGTGTTACTCACATTTACACCGGACCAGATAATGTAACCAGTACGTTTACTCTGCCACCAAATAGTCCACTATTTGCCTTACCCATCCCTTATGATGTGATGTTGGCCAACACTGGACTTATTCAAAATCCTAGATAAATTATTCTTATTAAAACATTAAAATCATGAAAATTTATTCTAAACTCATCATACTATCAGCAGCTATGGCTATCATTAGTTCATGTGCTAAAAAGGAAGAAACGCTTACCCCTTCTAACATCAATTTAACTTACAAGTTGCCTCAAGGAAATAATGCCTTTGACCAAACTATTGTAAATTACTACAAAACTTACGGTAGTTATATGTTGTATCAGTTCACTGAGCGTGATGCATACTGGACGCCAACCGGTTGGAAACGACCAATTTTGAATGATGTCGCAGGAAATTGGTCTGGAATTGATGTAGCTCCTGCTGAAACTAGTGCTGTTGAAGCTCAGATTGATCTTATCAATAAAAGCTTGTTTACGCTTTATCCGGCAGCCTTCTTAAAGAAGTATTTACCTGCGAAATTGTTGCTGTGCAATAAGGTAGATTCTATCTACACCACTGGCGTTTTTACACCAACGTACGTTACGACTAAAAATATCAAAAAGATTCCCGCATTTTATAGTTACGATAACATCTATATCAATTACGGAAATAGTACAGTTGGACAATTAACAGCGGCTGAGAAGTTAGCTTTTTTAGCTCGATTAAATCAGGTGTTTTTCCAGAGCATTAACGAAAGAGCGATGATATTGCCTTCTATGGAATTTATCAACTCCGCTGATTACGCTTCAACCAATTCAACACAGGCGGTAGCGTACAGCAAAGGTTTAATTGCTAATACTAACAATACCATCACACCAACTGCAGATTGGAATGCTTATGTGATGGCGATGGTTACGTTGTCTGAAGCAGACCTTAACCGTTCTGTGATAAATACTGATAAAAGTGCTGTGGGTATTTTAAACGTAACTAAAGACAGCAATGGCATCATCAAAAAGCGATATGCTATCGTTCGCAACTATTTCATTAACAATTTCCAAGTTGATCTTCAGGCTATTGGAAATAAAGCCAGAGGACTTTAGAAACAAGTTAAATTATCTTTTCACTAAGTATTTGCCTGTAACACACAGCAGGCAAATACTTTTACTAAACTTGAATGAAACTACTTAAAAAGTTGTTGCTATGGGCTAACCTTTGCTTAAGCACGGGCCTCATGGCGCAAACAGCTACTCAGTCAATTCCATCTATCAAAACATTTATAAAACCTAATGCTGTAGCCTACAAGGGTGTATTTAATATCTATCAACAAGATGATAAATACTTCCTCGAACTACAAGATTCATTGTTAAACCGTGACGTTTTAGCGATGATTGTAATTAACAAAGGTTCAGCACAACTAGCCAGGGACTCGAGAAAGCGTTTCGGCTTTGCTGGTGACGTGGTACACGAAGCAGTTTTTAAATTTAATAAAAGCACTAAAGGAGCAGTAAATATGGAACAGTCGCAGTTCTATAATGCTCCAAAAACTAATAGCATCTTTTACGCGGGAATTGTGAACAAACCGGCACAAATAATCATGTCGTTTACGCCAGTTGCCAAAGATGCTGATGCAGTATTGATTGATATCACCGCTGCCATTAATGCCGATATGCCAGTTTTATCTTTAAGTGGCGCAAAAGAGGAACTGGGATTAGGTACCTATCAGGCAAATCTATCCAAATTGCTAAATGTTGCTGTTTACAAAAACAACCTCGTTTTCCGTTCGTTGCGCAATTACTCACCAGGGACATTAGCACAAAAGCCAAATTCTGCAGGTACACCTACCGAGCCGCAACAGCCTCAAGAAAACCAAGGCGCAGTACTAAATGGACCAACAGTTTGGGAAGTTGGTGCAAGTTGGTATTTACTGCCAGCAACGCCAATGCGCCAACGCTTTGCCGATAAGCGGGTTGGCTATTTTGCAAGAGGCTTAAAAGATTATGCAAGCAATCCACTTAAAATGGAAGATAGAGGATTAGCAACCCGTTGGAAAATTGAACCGAAACCACAAGATCTGGAGAGGTATAAAAGAGGGGAGCTGGTTGAACCTGCACAACCCATCGTGTTTTATGTAGATAAAAATACACCACAATACCTACAACCTTACTTTATAGCAGGTGTTAACGCTTGGCAAAAAGTTTTCGAAAAAATCGGATTCAAAAATGCCATTGCAGCGAAAATGGAACCCACAGCAGCAGAAAATCCTGATTTTGCGATGGACAACATCAACTATTCGGTGATTTCTTATAAACCATCAACTACGGCAAATGCTTATGGGCCCATGGTAGTTGATCCGCGTTCAGGACAAATCTTGAGTTCACACGTCGCAGTGTTTCATAACATCACGGATTTATTGCAGCGCTGGTATTTTGTGATGTGCGCCGCTAACGATCCAAGAGCTAGGAAACTGCCTTTGGATAAAGATATCATGGGACGCTTGGCGCAAACAGTGATCACTCACGAAGTTGGGCATACCCTTGGTCTTCGCCATGATTTTGCTGGCAGCCATAGTTACAACGTAGACAGTGTGCGCAAACGTGATTATGTGGCCAAAAATGGTTTTGGAGCATCTATTATGGATTACTTGCGTTTCAATTATGTTGCTCAACCTGAGGATGGCTTTACTGCTGAAGAACTTTCTCCAAAAATTGGCATATATGATGATTTTGCCATTGAGTGGGGATACAGATATTTTCCTGAACTAAATGATGCGTACAAAGAGGCCGATTTTTTGAAAAAATGGGTGACCGAAAAACGTAAGGATGTAAGGTTATTTTATTTTCCTGAAGGCGATTTTTCCGATCCCAGAGTGCAATCAGAAGACATGGGTAGCAATGCCATGCAGGCTGGTGCTTTGGGGATTAAAAATCTTCAATTTAATATGAAACATTTAGAAGACTGGTTAGAAGCAGATGATGATGAAAATTACAGCATGATGAGAAGAATGCATGCTTCAATAGCCAGCAGATACAATGAATATTTAGCTCACGTATTAAAAAATGTAGGCGGCAGATATGCTGATCAAGCGCTGAAAGAGGAAGATAAACCCAATTTTGTATCAGTAAGCAGGGCTACGCAAAAAGAAGCGATGGCGTTTATCAACACTTACTATTTTCAAGAGCCAACTTGGTTATTCCCTAAGCATATCACCGATAAAACAAAGTTCCTATTTGCTGGTGAAGTGCAAGCAGACTATGAGACGTTTTTAGCGAAAGTTTTCTTCAAATTCTCATCTATCTCAAAAAATGAACGGATGGTAGGGCAAACTCCGTATACAGTCAGCGAATTTTTTGACGATATGTATCAAGGTATTTTTGGTGATGTAAATTCAATATCGCCTATCTCCGATTATCGCAGAATGTTACAGCGAAATTATGTCAATAAGCTACTCACCTCAGTATACAATCCAGCAAGTTTTGGCGGTGGTGAAGCCGTTTTGATAATGCAACAGTTGGAAAAAATCAAGGCAGATTGTGATATCGCAATGCTGAAAAAAATTGATCAATCATCAAAAGATCACCTGAAAGCAATGTCTGAATTGATTAAACAATGGCGAGAAAACAAACCAACGAGTTAAGTTGAATGAATTGAAAAATGAATGATTTTGGGTGATGACTCTTTAAGAATCAACCACCAACAATTTCATCAAAAAATACATAAATAATGAAGAAAATATTATTCGTAGTACTAATCTGTATCACTGCCGCTTATCAAGTAAATAGTCAGCAACCAAAGCAGGGCGGATTATCTAGTTTCGAGAAATTTATTAAAGATAAAAAACAAGTAGTTTCTGGTACATTTCCTATTTACCAAACAGAGGAAAAATACTATTTACAGATTGGGCCTAACCAACTCAACAAAGATATTTTAGTAGCTGGAGATATCCGATTTGGAGCTTCGGCGATCTCTAAATCATCAGGCATTTTAAGATTTGTTAAAGGTATTGGGGAAAGTTTATATGTCACCAGAAATAATTATAGCGAACAAGCAGTAAACAATAATGCCATGGCTGCTTTGCTTGACGGTTCTACGTTAGAACCCATCAGTTTTACATTTAAAATTGAAGCTTTAGGTAAAGATACAGGCAGTTATATCATCGATATTACCAAACAGCTGATTGACGGGGGCGAACTCTTTTCCTTCAAAAACTATACTCCTTTAGCTAATCCTGATGCAGGTAGGTCAGGTGTAGAAAAAGTGGAAGCCATCAGCAATGGCGTGTTCTTTACTGTATTTAGGACACAAACCGGGGCGGGTAGAGACTACAACGGCAAACCTATTGAGCAGCCTAACACGCAGCAACTAGGGTTAGTGCTACAACAGCTTGCAGAAGTTTCAATGCCAATTAAGTTGAGCGACAAACGAATTGGATTTGATACTCGTCAATTTACTGATTTTGGAGTGCAGGGCTACGCCGCAAAAAAGGTGAATGTGATCAAAAAATGGAATTTAGCAGTAAAACCTCAAGATGTTGCTAAATACAAAGCAGGTAGTTTGGTTGAACCGCAAAAGCAAATATTAGTTTATCTACATCCGTCAATTCCCCAGTTTTTTATGGGATCAGTAAAAGAAGGTGTTTTGGCTTGGAACAAGTGCTTTAAAACTGCTGGTTTCAAAAACGCATTGAAAGTAATATTACCAGAAAATGGCCAGCAGTCGCTGATGGAAGAAGGTAGTATTTTAATTGCTTGGGGTGGTGTAGCTTCAAAACCTGCGGTTGAAATGATCGACGATCCGCGTACAGCCGAAATAAAGACCGCTAAAGTAACAATTTGCGATTTTGTGATCGATGACTTAATGCAGAAGTATTTTATCCAGTGCGGTCCTTATGATTCACGCATACAAAAAGATGCAGGTTCGCCAGCTGTTCGTCAAGATATCTTAAAGTTCAAAGTAAGTCAGGCAATGGCTGAAGTATTTGGCATGTTGCCAAACTATGCGGGAAGTGCTGCTTACAACGTACAACAGGTAAGTGATCCAAAATGGGTAGCGCAACATGGTTTTACCTCATCAATCACTGATAACTTGGAGTTCAACTATTTAATGACACCTGGTGCTAAAGGCTTCAATAACAAATTGTTTTTACCAAGCATTGGTGCATACGACCATTTTGCAATCAATTGGGCATATCGTCAATTTAGCGATTCGGTGAAAAGCGCTGCGTTTTTGAAAGATGGGAAGATAAATCCTGAATTGTATTATGCCGCCGAAGATAAAAATGACCCAAATGCGCAAGCTAAGGATCTATCCTCACAAAATATCGAAGCGGCGCAAATAGGCATCAACCGATTAATTGCTTTTTATCCAAAACTGGATGGTATTGCAGCAAAAATGGATGATGATACTTGGGATACTTACATGTTACTAGCAGCCAACTTTATCATGTCTTATGATCAGTATGCCACTAGCGTATTGCCAAACATCGGCGGTAAACAACGTTTTGCTACAATGAAAGGCTACAACAGTGTTCCTTCGGTATATATTTCAAAAGCAAGGCAGCTGGCCACGTTCGACTTTTTATACAACAACGTATTAAAAGGAGTGCCAGCATGGACAAGAAACGACAGAGCGCAATCAACCGATGGTTCGAATACCGAAACCTTAGTGTCTAAAACAGCCATCAAAGTAGTAAATTACTTAACTACACCAGAGTTGATCAAAAACTTAATCGATGCTGAAAACTCTGGTGAAAAAGATGTTTTTGGAACGAAAGAATTGTTCAATCAAGTAGATCGCTGCATATTTTTAGATTTTAACCCAAATGTTGCGTTAAGCGCTTACAAACGAAACATTCAGTACAACTACATTAAAAACATACTCACGCTAACTTCAAAAAACAAACTCGGATCGGGTTTAAGTGATATCAGCATTGTTTTAAATACCTACAATACTTCGTTGAGCAACAAAATTAGCCAAGTTGCAAATACCCATAAAGATCCTACAACCAAAGCGCATTTTCAATTAATGAAGATGTTAATGAATAACGAACCTAATGCTAAATAATATGAGAAAAATCCTTATTGCAGCGTCATTGCTTTTCATAAGCTTGTCGCTGAATGCCCAGAATAGAGAAATTCACTTTGAAAAGTTGAGCTTAAAAGAAGCGTTAGCTAAAGCTAAAATTGAAAATAAATCGGTGTTTGTAGATTGTTTTACCACTTGGTGTGTCCCTTGTAAACGCATGGAAGCTGATGTGTTTACTGTAGATAGCGTAGCCGATTTTTACAATAAAAACTTTATCAATATCAAAGTTGATATGGAAAAGGGTGAGGGACCGGCGGTAAAAAAAACTTACACCGTTGAAGCTTATCCATCTTATTTAGTATTAGATGCTGAAGGCAAAACCAGAAACAAGTTTGTTGGTGGGATGTCTGCGGGAGCTTTTATTGCCAATGCAAGAAAAAGCATCAATGCTAACAATGACGAAGCTAACTTAAATGCTCGATATGAAAGTGGTGATCGTTCGCCTGAATTGATGAGGGCTTACATCAAACATAAAGTGAAAGTGATGGAGATCAGCAAAGCCAAACAATTAAATGTAGAATTGATGAGCCTGCTTACACCACAGCAAAAAGCCAGTCCGGAAAATTGGTTTTTATTTGGGCAAAACCGATATACCATGTATTTGTCGGATTTGTCGAGCCCTAATTTTAAATATTTAGCTGAACATTGGAGAGATTTTGTTGCTAAAAACACCAAAGATACGGTCGATAAAAAATTGTCTTCGGTATACAGACAAATCGCATCGTGGACATTAAATGGATTTTATGTAAAGGCAAAACCTTACGACAGGGCTACGTTTGAAATGTATAAAAAGCAAATTCAAAATACAGAAATGCCCGATAAAAATCAGTTGTTGGTAATGATGGATATTGCTATCGCAGCTGCGGAGAACAATGAACCAAAAGTAACTCAGCTATTTCTAGATCACTTAGGTTCTTTTTCGGAAGATAATCGACATATTTTGTTCGACTATGTAAGCTACTGCTCTAAAATCAAAGGTTACGATTATCCAAAAATTGCCGCCCTTTCGGATGAGATCACTAGAACATCTTCCAATCCATTTTTGATCAGACAGTTTAAAAGCATGAAAGAAAGATATGCGAAAAAAGATAATTAGTGCGGTTTTATCCCTTTTCGTCTCAGTTTCGATTTTTGCGCAGGCTCCTAATTACAAGGCTGCGCAAAAATTCGATGCGCCAAATTTGAGCAAGCTCATCGGTACTACCAAGGTGATTCCTTTCTTTCTCAAAAACGGTAAATATTTTTGGTTCGTAGCTGATGAGCCGAATAATAACACATCGCAATCGAATTCAACTGCTGATTCTATAGGCAATAAAATTAGTACACATTACATCGTTAACCTTGCTACAGGTAAAAAGCAGCCATTGTTTGATAAGCAACAAATAGTGAGTGAGTTAAAGGTGTTAACTGGGGAAGAAGTTAAGGAAAAACAAGTGATGTATTGGGCAACTTTCTCAGAAGATGAAAAATGCGTTCAAGTAAAATATGGTACGAAAACTTACGACTATAATTTCGAAACCAAAAAGCTGACTGTACAACTTAATAGAGCGCCGCTTAAAAAGATTGCTAGTTTCAATGTTTCTTCTGATGGCAAATGGGAGGTGTATAGCAAGGCGCATAATTTGTATATCGCTCCAACTGCAAATAAAAAAGAGGAGCGCCAGCTGAGTTTTGATGCCGAACCTTATTTTTCGTTTTGCGTAGATGAAAAAGGGGACTATACGAAAGATAAAGCCTACCCGTCCAATACAAAATGGATAGGTTCAAAGTACTTTTACGTGGTTAGGCGAGATACTAGAAAAGTTGCTACCATGTCAGTAATCGCTTCCGCTATAACTCCAAGGCCTCGAGTGTCAACTTATAAATATGAGTTGCCGGGCGATAAAGATGTAGCCCAATATGAGCTTTATATTGGCAATGCTGATGATAACACATTCAAAAAAGTAGACTTAACACGTTGGCCAGATCAGCAATTGGAGGTGGTAACAACAGAAGGCAATACAAAGGATGTTTACGTGATCCGTCGTAAACGCACAAGGGACGAGATGGAACTTTGTGCCGTTGATCTTGCTACTGGAAACGTCCGTTCTATCATTCACGAAATCAGCAAACCATTCATTAACGAAGATTTTTTCAATGTTGCTATCATTAAAGCTGGAAACGAAATCATTTGGTGGAGCGATAGAAGTGGATGGGGGCAGTATTACCGTTACGATGCTAATGGGAAATTACTGAACAGAATCACCAACGGCGATTTTACAGCGGGAAAAATCATTTCAATGGATGTTCAACGAGGAGAAATGTACCTGTATGCTTTCGGTAAAAAAGCTGGTATTAATCCTTATTATTCCATGGTTTATAAGGTTACATTGGATGGTAAAAGTGAACAACTGTTAACTCCAGAAAATGCAACGCATCAGGTTTTTATATCACCCGATAGAAAATATTTCGTAGATAACTACTCTCGTATTGATATGGCGCCAGTTTCCGTGCTAGGTAAAATTGACGGCAAACAAATTGTCGAAGTGCTAAAGCCAAATGTTAGTCAATTATATGCTTATGGTTGGAAAAATGCAGAATCGTTTACGGTAAAAGCTAAGGATGGTGTAACTGATTTATACGGGTTGATTTGGAAGCCTTTCGATTTCGATCCAAATAAGAAATATCCCGTCATATCGCAAGTTTATCCAGGTCCGCAAATAGAAACCGTTTGGAACGATTTTACTGTATTAGATAAGTATAATAATGCTGCTTTGGCGCAGTTAGGTTTCATTGTGGTAGCTGTTGGGCATAGGGGCAATTCGCCTATTCGCAACGCTGCATACTATAAATACGGTTACGGCAACCTTCGCGATTACGCCATTGACGATGACAAATATGCTTTGGAACAATTAGCGCAACGCTATTCATTCATCGATCTTACCAAAGTGGGCATATTTGGACATTCAGGAGGAGGGATGATGACCGTTGCTGCCATGTGTAAATATCCTGATTTCTATAAAGTTGGCGTGGCTTCATCAGGTAATCACGATAACCGAATTTACAATCGTACCTGGGGTGAAACCTACCAAGGCTTAGCGCAAAAGATGCCTGTTAATCAGGATTTAGCAAGCGGTTTAAAGGGGCATTTAATGTTAGTTACAGGCGAGGTAGATGAAAATGTTAACCCAGCAAATACTTATAGGATGGTGGATGCACTCATCAAAGCTGATAAAGATTTTGACCTGATGGTGCTGCCGGGGGAAAGTCACAGTTATGAGGGTGCCGCCAAATCCTATTTTCAAAAACGTTTGAGGGCCTATTTCGCCAAATATCTAATGGAAGAAGTTTCGGCCCCAAAAAGCAAATAGAAATTAATGTTTAGGTAGTTAATAAGCTAAACGGAGGAAGGTTGGATGGCCCCTCCGTTTTTTACTTTTACGATAAACATGGGCTAAGGTTATTTTTGTAGTCTATCGATAATTGCATGCCGTTTGTCGACCTTTTTTGCAGTCACGCTCTTGATTTTCTTTTTTTATACAAGAATTACATCATTCCGTACAATAGCGGTTTTAAATTAATTAGATAAACGTATGATGAAAAGAAACTTGATGCTGTTGCTTTTTTTTACCTGTGGCACAGCGATGACGGCATGGAGCCAAAAGCCATTGGCTAGCGAACCCTTTATCGATTCCTATATCAATAGTGAAATGAAGGCGATCGGCATACCGGGGATAGCTGTCGCTGTAGTCAAAGATGGAAAGGTGTTGCATTGCAATACTTATGGAGTAGCCAATATCGAATATGATATTCCAGTATCATTGAACACCGCATTTCAAATTGCTTCGGTGTCCAAGCTATTTAATTCTACCCTCATCATGAAATGGTTTCAACAGCAAAAGATATCAATGGAGGATAAAGTGGCCAAATATATTTCAAATGCGCCTGAAGCATGGAATAAAATAACAGTTGGACATTTGCTTGCCCATGAAAGTGGTGTGCCCTGGCCAGCTTCACTGGGAGGATCCATCGGGATTGAAGCGCCCGAACCTTTTAAGGTGGATAGTATGGATCTGCTAATAGAAAAGCTTAAATCACGACCGCTTAAGTTTGAAACTGGGTCAAAAAGCGCATACGTAAACGGCGATTATTTCCTACTACAGTACATCATCGAAAAGATTGGTGCCGATACCTATGAGCGGGTACTCAAGAGAGAAGTTTTAGATGAGATTGGGATGGTCAATAGTGGCTACGACCTTGAACAGCGGGATCCAAGGGTGCTAACGATGTTTCCTTTAAAGTATAAATCACAAAATTTTACTGCTGGTAAAAACGGTCCCTTAATTTTTAAAGGCTTTTATGCGCCAACAAGTTATAATGCCGGAGGGATGTTTTTGTCGATATCGGACGCCATTAAATGGGCTGCTTCATTAGATTCGGCCAAACTAATTGGCACGGCCATGCAACAGGAGCTTGTTAAACAGACACCGCTGAAAAGTGGCTTTACCCAACTTGGATGGACCACCCAGATGAATAATGGCTATCATGTCGTAGGTCATAGTGGTGGACCAGGCTTAGCCGATGTGTTAAGGGTTCCGTCTGAAAAGCTTACGGTCATCGTGCTTAGTAATTTTGCGGATATGTATCCATATATTGCCGGCCATATATTGAAACACTACCTGCCGGATTTTAAACCACAGGAGATGCCAAAAACATTGAAAAGAGATTTGATCAGATAGTCAGTTGAGTTAGTTCATCGTTTTTTACCAACTCACGATGAGCTTGCTTGATCCAACCGCTTTTGCATTAATGCAATCTTTTTTGTTCCGTGGTGCAAATGGCGTGTGGTTGTCCATTGCAATGAGCGGTAGAGGTCTTCTGCGGTATGTGTAAACAAATGAAGGCTGGGCAATCTTTTTTGTCGGGCAACTGCCTCTAAATATTCACACAACAATGTGGCGTAACCTTTTTTCCTTTCGCAGGGTACAGTGTAAACCAATGCTAGCCAGTTTTTTAGTTCGCTCAGTTCTGGATAATGCGCCATGATGCCAATGCTGTTATGTAATCCAGCGGTAGCTACCGGCCTATCGTCCACCATAAGTACAACGTGTACCTGTGAGGCATCACCTGTTATCTTGTCTAGTAGTGCCAATGTGTTTACTAACGGGATTTGCCACTCTTCGTTGTACCATTCTGCAACCATCTTCTTGAGGCTGTCATCTAGTTCGGTGATGATTTGGTAGTTGTTGGCCGCAGTCGCGAGTTTTCGATTACCCGTTCCTCTTTGGGACGCTTGCTGATAAATGTTGTCGTCGTTGATCATTTGAAGTTAATTTTGATAGTAGCCCGCAATCTAACCGATGCAAGTAGGATTGCGAAATATAGTAGTCGTAATGCCTAGTTTCGTAGATAGAAGTTGCTTCCGCAAGATAAAGTAGTCTTAAAAATATGATGCCCGAACTGATCGAGCTCAGGCATCGGAAACTGAATCTAATAATGGAAAGTAGTCTCTAGCACTGTAACGGCGGAAATCTCGATATCGGTGATCTTGCAGCGTTGCTTGAGCAGTTTCCTGTTAACTATGGTATAATCGAATTCATAAGTCTTTTCCAATACTGGCTGGTTTTGTTCATATCTATAGAGCTTGAATACTGCCGGTAGTTTATTCCAGTTCGCCATGTGCTGCAGTAAAGGCAAGTTGTAAAGTGGATAAAGCTGGGTGATTTCCGGATCCAAAAAATGGAGTGGGTTATAAATCACCTCGTCTGAATATTGCTTGATTCTGATCAGCATTCTGCGCCCAGTTTGGCTGGTTGTTTCAATCTCCGCGGGCAATCCCGAAATGTAGTCATAGGTTGACGTGTAGACCAGCTCGGTACCTGAGGTATTATTTTTGTAGAATTTCAACGCTGTCAACTGCATATGGGCGTTGAAGGTGTATGTCAAGGTTTGGTATGTCCTATAGGCGCTACCATCCTTAACGTAGCGATTCATTTTTGACAGTCGGCCGCCAATGTACTCAAAGGAGTTGCCTGCTAGGGATTGGGAGGAGGAGATTCCGATAACTCCGTTTGCGCCGTAAGTGTAGTCCCTGTCAATAGTTCCAGCAGCATGTTGGTATTTGGCTGTACGCAATGTCCCGTCGGTAGCGTAACCGAACGTAGCAGTCTGTCCCAGTGTCGGCCATTCCATACGTTTTAGCTGTGGTACAGTGGTAAGGCTAGCAGCGGGATTTTGGATATCTTCCTGACATCCGAAAAATAGGCCCATCATACAGGTGGCGCCATAAAAAAGTTGTTTTTTCATTTTAATTTTTTTGGTGGTCAATTGTCTGTAGATTTCAACAGATACGGTTATTACGGCAATACCAACGAGGTCGCTACAATTAGCGACCGACAGCGTGTTTTCGTCGATGAGTGAAGCAAAAATCTACCGTAAAATCCGACGAACCTGGCGATTGCCACGGATAGGCCAAAAAAAATGATTGCAGTGTCCCAAAAAGTCAGACACTTTATTGGGCTCTTATTTATTGTAGCTTTTTAACTCCACTTGGTTGGATTGAGGCGGAAGCGTGCGCAAATAAGTATAGATAGCAGAAAGATCTTGTGCTGTCATCCCGCTATACATTTTCCATGGCATTGGACTGTTCAACTCATTCTTCCCAACCTTAGTTAGCTCAGCTATTTCATAGGACTTAAATCTTGCGACGAACAGTTCCTTGGTCCAACTTCCAATACCGGCAGTCTGGTGCTTGGTGATGTTTGGCGCCCTGATAATTCCACTTGGCTGCCGAAATTCCATGCCACCGCCAAATTCTGTACCGGCAACAATTTTACCTTTGTCCTGCTTACTATGGCAGTCAACACATCCTGCTGCATTGACTAGGTAGGCGCCATATTTAATGGTATCACTTGCTTTTGGGAGTGGTTGATGATCAGCTAATTTTGGAGATAGCTTGTTTATAATGCTAACTGGGAAGTCAAGTGTCGTTTTCGGTATGCTGCGTTGAATAGGCTTCAGGCTGCGCAGGTAAGCAATAATACTAGAAATATCATCTCTGCTCATCTTTCCAAAACGGTTGTATGCCATCAGTGGAAATAGGGCATCTCCATTCTTGTTAACTCCTGCAGTGATAGCCCTGTACAGTTCCCCATCCGACCATTCAGACAGCGCCGCAGGAGTTAGATTGGAGGAATAAATCTTTCCCGGAAATCCAGCATTATGGTCAAATACCTCGCCGCCGCCACCTTCAGTTCCACTCACAACCGGGCCGCTAAATAAGCTCCAATCACGCGTGCTATGGCAGTCAATACATACAGAAACGTGATTGGCCAAATACTTGCCCCGAGCTATTGTAAGACTGTCTTTGGCGACAGTTAGGGTAGGAGCCGGCCCCACACTCGGTTGAGTAAAATTTACGTAAAGTCCAGCACCTAAAATAACGAACAGTACAATGGCTAAAACAAAGCCTAAAATTTTCAATATCTTCATCTATAATTTATTTAAACTGCTAAAATCCGCATTGTCTTTATAAAGGACATATTTTGTCGACAGATAGCCTGTGTAGGTAGATGGAAGTTTAAAAAATAACGTTCAATTGCATATAATTAGATGAGAAGCCGGTTTGTACACATGGATAACTAATACTTCAACTGCCAGTCACCAAACGTCTTTTGCACTCTGCCTTGTAGTTTCTTCCAATCGGCAACTCTTTGCCGAGTATTTCGATAGCGTAGGAATGATAACTCTCAATCTTTTCGATCGAAACCATAAAAGAGCGATGTATTCTGATAAACTTCTCCTGTGGGAGCAAATCCTCTAGTACGCCAATTTTTTGCTTTGTCACTAAAACCCTATCCTTCAGCGTAATCCTAATGTAGTCTTTCAAGCTTTCCATCCAATAAATATCGTTAACATTGATTTTTACCCTCTTTCGGTCAATGCGCAGGTAGAGAAAATCGTCAGCCTTTTGTTCTACGCTTGGTGCTAGAAATTCACGCTTCTGATGTTGCAGCTTAAAGATATCAAATACCTTGTGCATTGCTTTTAAGAAGCGTTCAAATGGAATGGGCTTTAGTAGGTAATCCACTGCGTTGAGATCAAAACCGTCTAGGGCATAATCCTGATAAGCGGTGGTAAAAATCACCCTCGGTGGATTTTTTAAGGTCCTAACCAAATCTGTGCCCAACAGGCCTGGCATTTTGATATCCAGAAAAATCAAGTCTATCTCCTGCTCCTGCAAAATTTGGAAAGCGTGTACAGCATTGCTACAAGTTCCTACAAATTCTATTTGGGGGAACTCGCTAATGTACTTTTTAATGACATCTAACGCATGCGGCTCATCATCTACAATAAGGATTTTTATCTTCATAACCTTTATTTTTCTACCTTCATTACCGTAGTTGGTTTAAAACTTGGATTGTTTATTTTTATTTCATGTGGTAGTTTACTTGGCATAAGCTCGATATAAAGGATCACAACGAACATATCCTCTTCATCGTGTATGGAGAAACTGTGCTTTTCTGGATAAATTAGCTTCAGTCGTTTGCTCACATTTTCAAGCCCAATTTTGCCGAAATGCGCCCGACTGTCTGATTGCGCTTCCAAGGGTTTGCTGTTCGAGACCTTTAGTTTAATCGAATGGGACGCTATTTCAATAACGATATTAATCCAAGCATCTGCTATCATTTCACTTGCACCGTGCTTAAAGGCATTTTCAATCAACGGAATCATCAGCAAAGGAGCAATCTGTTGGTTTTGGATTTCGCCCTTAATTCTGAGGTTAAGATCGAGCCTGTCGCCGTGTCGCAGCCTTTCCAAACCAATGTAATGACGAATAATTTCGATATCCTTTTTTAGGGGGACGTAATCGGTGTTGCATTCATAAAGCATGTAACGTAGTATTTGCGACAGGTCCATAACTACCTCTGAAGCGGCAGGCGAATTATTGAGCGTGAGCGAGTAGAGGTTATTTAGCGTGTTGAACAAAAAATGGGGATGGATCTGTGCTTTCAGGAAATTAAGCTCAGAGTTCAGCGCCATCTGCTTTCGGTCGTACCACATCCCAACAAACTTTATTAGTAATCCTCCCCAAACAATAGCGTTGCTCTGCTCCAGCGCATGCACCATGTATTGTGGATTGAAGAACTGTTGAGATATACTTCCTTCAATTTTTTTCCACTTGAAGGATGGGTTAAGCGGCTTCAGCTGGTTGAAAAGGTAGGGGTCGGCAAATAGGATCTCAATTAGGCGGTAGCAACAGGTAAAAAAGCTACAAACTAAGATAAATGATAAGGCTAGTGCGGCAAAGTTTCTTTTGTAAAGGAATTTCGGGATAAGGATCAAGCTGACCATGTAATAATAGGCGATGTGTACAGGAAGCAACATCAGTACCAGTTGAAATGCCAAGAGGTAGCTAGGAAGCCCAACCGCAAAAAGAAAGGTCAGTAGTGTGGTACAGATGCCCCAAAACAACAAATGCCGAAGAATGTTGATTTGACCGAACCAGTTTTTAATTGACATGATAGCTTATGCGAATAAATCAAAATTTGTTGCGTAAACGATAAAGATAATGAACTGATTTAATTTTAATTGTTTATACGAGTTGTATCCGCTGTTTAGTAGATAGAAGAACTAAATTCGTAGACAGACGACTTGTGCACTAATTGAATCGGAGTAATTTTTAAGGAATACCTACACCGAGGATGAATTTGATAAACGAAAAAAAGCGCACCTTTTGATGTATTTCTATCTTAAATTGTAATCACGATGGCATGGAAGCCAAGTTCTGTTTCAAGCACTTGATGACTATCTGCGAAGGTTTTAACTGCCTACTTACTGAATCACTCACCGGTTTGTTTTACGCCGGCGATGTTTTAAAGTTAATGCCGCAATTAAACAAAATACCGTAGGAGTTATCCTACGGTATTTTTGAAAATCATTGATTCTAGTTTTTTACGATCTTCTTTACTAGAGGTATATTACCGTTCAATTTTAGTAAGTAAATGCCCGAAGCTACATTATCTAAACTGATAGCGGTCTTCGTCATTGAGCTGTCTAATGAAATTTGTTTTAATATTTTACCGTTGTTATCTATCAACTGTATTTGATTATAAACGCCTGCAGCAAACGCTACGTTAACGATGTCATGCGTTGGGTTTGGATAAATTTCCACTTTATTATCAGTTAAGGACACATTAACCGCTTTTACTCCTAAATCTGTTATTTTACCATTTAAATCTTGTTGCTCTAATCGGTAATGATTAACACCATTAAATGGCTTTTTATCATAAAACACGTAATTATTTCCGGTTGTTGTGTTTCCAAAGCTTACAACTTTACCAACAACATCAAATTGCTGTCCATCCGTTGATCTGGAGATGATAAATTCTTTGTTGTCAGTTTCTGACGTAGTTTGCCACTGTAATTTAACAGTGCCTGTGCTTTGCAGTGTCGCATTATAATTAATTAGCGTAACTGGTAAAGTTACGTCAAAATAGGCCAAAGCTTTTGCCATAAAAGTAGTAATCTGTTCCTGAGGCGCAGTTTCTAGCGGAAAGCCAAGATAAATAACTCCACCCGGGGTTGTTCCCGATCCAAATGTGCCTTTATAGGCAGTTCCTGCAAAACGTCCTGCGGTATTGTAATTTAAAATTGTTCTTGCAGTGCCAAATGGGCTAATATTATCAGGATAACTTGCTAGATAATTTTCTCCAAGATTTAGTAACACGCCCTCAAATGGACTCCCTACTACGCCTGAAACTGGCGTGTCCGTGATCACGCCATCACTAACATAATTTGCCTTTAAATAGTTGTTCATAAAACTTAAATCGTACTCAGTTGCGCCAGACCGTCCTAAGTTGTACGCAATTTCCGATCCTGTAATTAACAGTTTTCCGCCATTATCCAAGAAAGCTTTAACTTTTGTTTTATTTGTTCCGTTAAAAATTCTATCAGCGCTAGATTCATCACCGCTAAACCATAACACAATATCATAATCACTTAATAAAATGGTTCCTGCGTCTATCATCTCGTCGGCAGCACAATTAATCCGCATGGTAGCGTTATCTTTCAGCGTTTCAAAATAAATTGCCGAAAAATTGTGCGATCCTGATTTGTAATCTTTAATTCGATCAAATCCGTCAACAATAAGCACTCTTGGCCCTGTTGTCGTATTTACAGTTCTACTATAAACATCACTTGGTGCGCTTTCAACATCGGGATTAACGCCGTTTGTTACCACCGCAGTAAGTTTAAAATGAACTGCGCTTGTTGTTGGTACTACTAAAAACTGACTTGGGTTTAAGCTGATACTTGTTGTAGCGGCGGTCAACGTAGATTCATCAGCAGCTAACGCCCAGCCACTAAAATCGTCGTCTAGGGCGTAATATAATCGATATCCTTTCAATGTAGGCTCGGTATTAGCTCGCCACGCAGCATTTACTACGTTCGAACCGCCAGTGCCGGTTATGTAATACAGCGTCGGTAATGAAACTGATGGAATTACAACGCCGCCAGCAATTCTGTTCAATAAATTTGTCCAACGTCCGGCAGTCAGATTAGGGCAGTCGGTAGATTTAACATCACTGTGACCGTATATGCCACGGTCGCCATTAACCCCTCTTCTTATCCTTGGAATATTATTTCTATTGCATACGTCAATAGCTAAGTTCGCTGCAGCAACAAGCATGGGTTCGCTGTCCCACATGGCCAAGTTAGTAGCTAAAACTTCATGTTCTGTACTTACGCCTGCGCCGTTCCATTGTGGAAAACCAGTTACACCCTGTGCGTAAGCTCTGTCTTTTTCTCTCACTACCTGCGATATTTCGCCATCAGAATTTCGAATGCAATAGTTAGCGCTTGATGGTGAAGTACGTGTGCAATCACTAAACCAAGAGATCGCACCAGCATAAGTTCCGGTTGCCATATAATGCACAAAATAGTAATCTATCCCGTAACCGTTTCGCCCTGTAGCAAAATTACACGTGGTCATTCTATTTATTGCATTTGGGTAGTCGGTGCCTGCTTGAGTAACATTTCCAACACTCTCATTTTTTCTTTCAGATCGGGTTTTATATTCCGGAATAGTAACTGGTTGAGCATCAATTTGAATAATTTCTCTCCAAAGTGATACCGTTTTACTTCCGTTTTTGATTACATTGTAAAAACTTGTTGCCAGTGAAGTCTTCATTTCTTCATTACTTAAACCCGTCAAATCTCTTGTTGCCTCAAACCAATCCGCTAAATCAGCTGATTTAGGTTTGCCTTTTTGATAATAGGCTAACAGTGCGGCTGCCGCTCTGATATTTGCCTTGGCCTGATTTTTTATATCGTCAGCATTTAAACCCGTCAAACTTTCGGCAAGTGTAATTTGTTTAATATTATCCGATTCGATCAAACCCATCATTCCGTAAGAGCCATAAAAAGAGGGGCCTGTTTGCGCCCAATTACTTTGTACTTGAGCGGCAGCTTTCAATATGATTGCAGGTACACGAAATTCAGCAGCAGCGTCATTGATATATTTTTCTGTTGTTGCTACAGATGGATGCGGACGATTTAAAACATCGGCAAGGTGTTCATGGTCTTCGCTGCCATGATCATATTCAATAACAACTCCTTGTAGCGCGGTTGATTGATTTTGTTTTTGTATTGCGGCTTGTCGGTTGCGCTCGGTATTTGAAAGAAAGTCGTTCATTTGTCTTTGCAAAAACACATCACCGTTTTTATAGACACTTTTTTTTATCGGCGAGCTTAAATTTTTGTCCACCAATTTGATCAAGTCTTCGTTGGTTCTTTTGACTTGTGCCATGGCGCTACATGACACTGCGAAAATTAAAACAACAGTTTTTAAAATAAAAGGTATTTTTCGTCTCATATTGAATATGTTTTAATGAAGAATTTTAATGGAAAATGAATGCACAAAAGAGAACACTTGATTTCATAGATAACTGTCTGATAGTGTAAGTGTAAGAATAATAAATTAAAACTGCAAGTTAATGCGGTTTTACATTAACGAATAACGTAAAAAACCGCACTTGACCGTCATGATTTAAATTTTGCTCTTTGCGCAATAACGGGCGAAATTTTAGCATGCCATCGATAGATACGGCGCTTAGTGTAAAAAGTAGGAGAGATGGAGCGCCAAATGGCTGATTTTACTAGGTTTAGATAGCGAATTGTCGTTTTGCTATTTATAGCTGTTTGTTTTAACATGCTTTTTAACTTCGCAAGCTTACGTAAAATCGGAACAGCATTGTATGATCTGATATCATGGTATTTTTGGGAAAGATTGTATGTTTGAATTGAGTAGATGCGGACTTTTGCGTATCAAAATTTGGGAAGATCAGCTGTTCGAAATTCTATGGATTTATGAAGTCGTATATCCTGAGGGTTGGGTGGCCAGTTAGCAGAAGAGTTTACTTCTGAGGAGATCCATGGCTGATTATCTTATTATATCTGTTTGGTATCAATCACCAAATTTACCGACCGATTTCATACGCCAGAATGGATATTGGTAGTGGCTGAATGATTATGGCTAGAAATAACGGATCAGAACCAAAACCTGTGGACTAAGCAAATAATTTGGTTAGCCTGAACAGGAAAAAGTTGATGTCTCCCACACCTCTGAACTGTGATCTGAAAGCTTTGATTTTGGCATTGAAAGATTCTGCGGAAGCATTGGTACTTTTGTTGTCAAAGTAATTGAGTATTTTCTTGTGGTGCAGGATAATTGTTCTAGACACGGTGTTGAATGATTTGAAACCCGATTGTTCTACCTTTTCGTTCCATTTTGCCAATCTGGCAAATGCATAGAGTTTATCTGCCGTGTTGGTGAATATCCAAGAGAGTTGTTGGTTTAGCCCGTATGCTTTTTCAATATCGGGGTATCTATCAAACAACAATGCTGCCCTAAGTTGCTGGTCTTTAGTCCAGTTCTCCTGCTTGGAGTAGAGCAGATAACGGCTTCTTGCCAATAATTTTTTAACCGTATCTCCATTGGATAATACTTCGGGAAGGTAGGTCGATTTCTCTGTCCTGGCTTGTTCCAGGGCTAGATTCTCATCGTCTATGGCCTGCCATCGATGCTTGATCCTGATCTCTTGCAGGGCTTCGGTGGCCAATTGCTGTACGTGGAAACGGTCGATGACCTGCACAGCGTTTGGAAAACATCTTTTGGCAATCAGTGCCATGTTACCCGCTAGGTCCAATGTAATTTCCAGTACCCTGTTACGTATGCGTGCGGGTATTTTCAGCAGTACGGGGATAATCTCTTCAGATTTGGTACCGTTCAAGATGGCCACAATAGTGCCTTTTTTACCGCGTGCCTGCTTGTTGGTGACCACTGTATAGAGTTCTCCATGGGAAAGACTGGTTTCATCAATGGAAAGATGGGTATGCACATTCTGGGCAAAAACCAAACCCTCACGCGCACTTTTGTTGTGTTCCCAATCTTGGAAGCCACTTAGCTTGTCCCTATAATATCTCCTTAGCTTTCTGGGGTTTACACCGTAAAATGAACCGATGGTCTGGAGGCTATGGGCTTGGGTATCGGCTGATTGCTTTTAAAAAAGCCGCAAAATCCTTGGTGATACGCGTTCCCTTTGCTACAAGGCTCCAATCCCGAAAAACGACAAGACCCGTATCCTGGTTCAACCACCTGCGCCGTCTAACATGAAGATAGACCTCCTGGCCACGGATGGGGAAGTCCTGCAGGATCACCTCGTCAAAGAAACCTTTGGAAAGCAGCTTATTGTTCTGATATTCAGAGGGAATTGAGTTCAGCTCCTCAAGATAGATATGGATACCGGTGGTGTCTTTTTTATGGTCAGAAAGTGCAAAGTAATCAGACACACCGTCAGGTATGATCATTGGAAGTAGAGCTTTAAACGAGTCGTGCATTATTCGAAATTTTAACGCACGAATATCTAAAATTTATTCCCGAGTCCACAACTTTTTGACTTGATCCGAAATAACCTGTTATTCTTTACCGATGGCCGTTTAAACTGCTATTTAAACAGAAAAGGCGCAATCTCTTGCGCCTTTTGTGATCCCGCTGGGATTCGAACCCAGGACCACTACATTAAAAGTGTAATGCTCTACCAGCTGAGCTACGGAATCTTCCTTTGTTCTAAGGAGGTGCAAATATAGAAATAGTTGAAGTTAGTTCCAAAGAATTTCTTTAAAAAACTTATGATATTTCCTATCAGCTTGATTTACAACCGGAAGTTTTAATTCAAGAAATGAAACTACAGGTAGGTATATGCACTATGTATGGATGTTAAATGGAAAATGATTTTTCCTCATAAAAGAAAAAGGACAGTATCGTTTAAGATCTGTCCTTTTTAGTACCCAGGGCCGGGATCGAACCGGCACGGTCTCCCACTAGTGTTTGAGACTAGCGCGTCTACCAATTCCGCCACCTGGGCATTTGCTTGTCAGCGGGAGCGCAAATCTATAAAAAGACTTCAGATTACGCAAGTTTTATTTGAACTATTCTGAATTTTTTTCTCTTGTTAGCTGTTTGTTGCAGACAGTCAGCCAATTAATTTTTTAGGTTCTCTTCATGTTTCAATTTCTTTTCTATGTAAAACGGTACAAAAGGTAATAAAGACGCAACAAATAATGCGACTACTTTCCAGAAGCTCCATTTTCTTTCCTGCCATGCCATTATCAAACAAGCAATATAAAGTACAAATAAAAGTCCGTGGGCCCATCCCACATATTTTACTGCTAAAGGAAAATTGGCCAAATATTTAAGCGGCATAGCTATTAAAAGTAATACGATGTAGGAGATACCCTCGGCCATGGCAACTTTTCTGAAAAGATGTAGTGAAGACATAGAATTTAATTTGAATTTAGGGCAAATGTACCATCTACGAGTTGTTTAGAAAAAGTTGAGTTTTATTTTGACAATAGAGCAACGTTGGCAAGAGCTGTAATGCGTAACTTTTTATTGATGTTTGCTTAACATTAAATTAACATTGGGTTGCTAGCTTTAACCTATGAACTATCCAGTATTTATTTTTCATGAGTTAGTGCTACGCGTTTCGTATATCAACCGTAAAGTTGGTAGGTATATTTCTAGCACCATAGAGAATGGTATTTGTTTTATTGATACCACTAGCGGCAAAATTGCCGTGGCGCAAGAGTGGTTGGAGAAGCAATATCGAGATCCTAGCCAAATTTCATCTGATCAATTAGAGGAACTCGCAGCAGGTTTCGAAGCTAGATAACAAAATATACTTATAAATATAAAGCCCTTAATTTGATAAATTAAGGGCTTTTTGCTAGATACTGCTTTCGTTATTTTCCTGCCGCCTTAGCGTGATCCGCTAAGAATGTTGCTAGTCCACTATCTGTAAGTGGATGCTTCAATAAGCCTGTGATAGCAGCTAAAGGAGCTGTAATTACATCGGCACCGATTTTAGCACAGCTAACAATATGTAATGGTCCACGGATAGAAGCTGCTAAAATTTGAGTTTCAAAACCGTAGTTATCAAATATCAACCTGATATCTTCAATTAACGTTAGTCCATCAGTAGAGATGTCGTCTAGTCTTCCCAAGAATGGAGAAACATAAGTAGCTCCAGCTTTTGCTGCCAACAATGCTTGCGCAGGGGAGAAGATTAATGTACAGTTGGTTCTAATTCCTTTGCTGCTGAAATATTTGATTGCTTTAAGCCCTTCTTTGATCATTGGTACTTTAACAACGATTTTTGGATTGAGTGCTGCTAAAGCTTCACCTTCTTTAACTATGCCTTCGTAATCCGTAGAAATTACTTCTGCGCTTACGTTGTCGTCAACAATATCGCAAATTGCTTTGTAATGATTGATTACGTTTTCATCACCCGTAATGCCTTCCTTAGCCATTAAACTAGGGTTGGTAGTAACGCCGTCTAAAACGCCTAAATCCTGTGCTTCCTTAATTTGATCTAAGTTGGCAGTATCAATAAAAAATTTCATGCTATATAATGCTATAATTGGTTAAAGGTTTCGAGGGAATTTGAGAATTATCCATTTCCATAATTATGCTAACCTGAAAGGAAATGAAAAAAAAGGGCAAGCAACTTTTATCGCACCGCTACAACCTTCTACCCTTGCTTTGTTCCCAACCTGGGGGAGTTCAAAGGGAGCTGGTCGTAAAAGACTTGCCCGGCACAAAGGTAGTAAAAGGAGTGGTTTTACAAAATATAAATTAGCTAAAATTTAAAGTTTTTGCAAGCAATTTAAAGTCAGTTAGTTACATTTTGTACGATGTTTGCTATTTGTTGTGAAATGTTGTTTTAAATCACTTAAACGCATCATGTATGCTATTAATGAATTGCTAATATTTTAATTGGTATCGTTTTCTTTTATCATATTGATAATTTTAAAATTAATTTTTGCTTATAATATACTTTTTTAATAAAAATTTTATCATTTATGTAATTAGTGGTTATTTTTTTGTATCTTAGTGTTCAATACACACTAACTACAACCAACTAATAAATGGAAAATTTAAATGTACAGCAAGGTTTGTACCGCAGTAGTTTTGAGCACGACGCTTGCGGTATAGGTTTTGTTGCCCATGTGAAAGGGAGAAAATCACATCAGAACATTTCAGATGCGCTGACCATTTTGGAGAATTTGGATCACCGTGGCGCATGTGGTGCTGAGCCTAATACCGGAGATGGTGCCGGTATCATGATACAGGTTCCCCACGAATTTTTATTTGACGAATGTTTACGTACGGGTTTTAGTTTGCCGGCATATGGCGACTACGGCGTAGGCATGCTTTTTATGCCTAAAGAAATTAGGGCTAGAGAGGAATGTCGAGAAATTATTTATCGCACAGCTGAAAAATTGGGCTTTGAAGTGCTTGGTTTCAGAAAAGTTCAGGTAGATACTACTGATATTGGTCAGATGGCTTTATCTGTAGAGCCTGAAATTGAACAAGTATTTGTTTCAAGGCCTTATCATGTTGCTGCTGGTGCTGATTTTGAACGTAAGTTGTTTGTGCTAAAAACTTACGTTACGAAAACTATTTACAGTGCTGTAAAGGATAGCAAGCAAGATTTTTACATAGCGTCATTCTCGTCGCGAACCATTGTGTATAAAGGACAGCTTACTTCTTTGCAGGTGCGCACCTATTACACCGAGCTTAGCGATAAGCGCATGGTTTCGGCTTTCGGTTTGGTGCATTCTCGTTTTGCCACTAATACCTTCCCTTCTTGGCGTTTGGCGCAACCTTTCAGGCATATTGCCCATAATGGTGAAATCAATACGTTACAAGGAAATTTGAACTGGTTTCGCTCTAGTGTGAAATCATTTGCATCACCATATTTTACTCCGGAGGAGTTGAACATGATTTTGCCGGTGATTGATGAAACCCAGTCAGATTCGGGATGTTTAGATAATGTAGTTGAATTATTATTGCATGCTGGCCGCTCGTTGCCACATGTGTTGATGATGTTGATTCCTGAAGCTTGGGATGGAAACAAAGATATGGATCCTTTAAAACGGGCATTCTATCAGTTCCACGCTTCGTTAATGGAACCTTGGGATGGTCCTGCTGCCATTGCATTTACCGATGGCAACTTAATTGGAGCAACCTTGGATAGAAACGGCTTACGTCCTTCGCGTTATGCGTTAACTAGCGATGATCGTGTAATTATGGCATCTGAATCGGGAGCGGTTGAGATTGACCAAAGCACGGTTATTGAAAAGGGTAGGCTAACCCCTGGTAAAATGTTTGTAGTTGACATGGAACAGGGGCGCATCATTAGTGATGAAGAGATTAAAAAACAAATTTGCGGTCGCCGACCATATGCAGATTGGATCAATCAATATCAAATTAAATTGGAAGAATTGCCTGAACCAAGGGTAATGTTTACCAATTTATCAGAAGAATCGATATTTAATTATCAGCAAGTTTTCGGTTATACCAGAGAAGATATCGACTTGTTAATCAAACCAATGGCCATTGAAGGTAAAGAGGCTATTGGCTCAATGGGAACCGATACGCCTTTGGCGGTGCTATCTAAACAACCTCAACATTTGTCGTCCTATTTCAAGCAGTTGTTTGCTCAGGTAACCAATCCGCCAATTGATCCTATTCGTGAAAGGGTGGTAATGAGCTTGGCTGGATTTATGGGAAACAACGGAAACCTATTGGAAGAAAATCAGATGCAATGCCATTGTGTAGGTATACCGCATCCAATTTTAACCAATCCAGAGCTGGAAAAGCTGAGAAGTATCGATACTGGACTTTTCCAATCGAAAACTTTGCAGATGTATTTTAGAGCTGATGGTAAGGCGGGTTCACTACAAAAAGCTTTAGATCGTTTGTGCCGTTATGCAGTGGATGCTGTAGAGGATGGCTTTCAAGTGATCATTTTGAGTGATAGAGCTCTAGATTCCACCCATGCTGCAATTCCTTCTTTATTAGCAGTTTCTGCAGTTCATCACCACTTAATTAGAAAAGGTTACAGAGGTGCGGTAGGAATTGTAGTAGAAGCTGGAGATGTTTGGGAAGTTCATCATTTTGCTACGCTAATTGGTTTTGGCGCAACGGCGGTAAATCCGTATTTGGCGCTTGAAACCATTAATACGTTCCAGAAGGAGAGTGGTTTAACACAAGACAAGTTGAACTATAACTATATCAAATCTGTTAAAGATGGATTGCTGAAGATCTTCTCTAAAATGGGGATTTCTACGTTACAGTCGTACCACGGTGCGCAGATTTTCGAAATTCTTGGATTGAACCAACAAGTAGTTAATACTTACTTTACAGGAGCAGTATCGCGTATTGGTGGCTTAGGCCTAGATGAAATTGCGCAAGAGGCTTTAATTAAGCATAACCGCATTTTCGGAAAGCATACGCAAACAGAGCATATTTTAACTGCTGGTGGTACTTATAAATGGAGAAGACGCGGGGAAAAACATTTGTTTAACCCAGAAACCATCCACTTATTACAGAATGCTACCCGTAGAAAAGACTTTGCTACATTTAAAAAATATTCTAAGCTAGTAAACGAACAAACTACGCAAGCTTATACCATTAGAGGGTTGTTTGATTTCAATTACAGTCGCCCATCCATTAGCATTGATGAGGTGGAACCAATCGAGAATATCTTCAAAAGATTCGCTACAGGAGCAATGTCTTTTGGATCAATATCTCACGAGGCGCACTCTACGTTAGCTATCGCGATGAATAGGATTGGTGGTAAAAGTAACACTGGCGAAGGTGGTGAGGATGAAATTCGTTACCAAACTTTAGCCAATGGCGACTCAATGCGTTCGGCAATTAAACAAATTGCTTCTGCTCGTTTTGGCGTAACCAGTTATTATTTAACCAATGCGGACGAGCTGCAAATCAAGATGGCTCAAGGTGCAAAACCTGGGGAAGGCGGTCAGCTGCCTGGTCACAAAGTGGATGATTGGATTGCAAAAGTTCGTCACTCTACGCCAGGTGTTGGTTTAATTTCGCCGCCACCACATCATGATATTTATTCTATCGAAGATTTAGCACAGCTGATTTACGATTTGAAAAATGCCAATCGTGCTGCTAGAATTAACGTGAAGTTGGTCTCTAAAGCTGGTGTTGGAACTATTGCAGCTGGTGTTGCTAAAGCGCATGCGGATGTCATTTTAGTATCGGGTTATGATGGCGGTACGGGCGCTTCGCCACTTACCTCTATACAGCACGCCGGCTTGCCTTGGGAACTAGGCTTGGCAGAAGCGCATCAAACATTAGTGAAAAATCGTTTGAGAAGCAGGGTAGTACTGCAAGCCGATGGTCAGTTAAAAACAGGAAGAGACATTGTTATTGCAGCATTATTAGGCGCAGAAGAATGGGGTGTAGCTACTGCTGCATTGGTAACCACGGGATGTATTATGATGCGTAAGTGTCATTTGAATACTTGTCCTGTAGGTGTAGCTACTCAAGATCCTAACTTGAGAAAACTATTTACTGGCGAAGCCGACCACGTAGTTAATTTATTTTATTTCTTGGCTCAAGAAGTAAGAGAATTAATGGCTGAATTAGGTTTCAGAACTGTAAATGAGATGATTGGACAGTCTGATTTGCTAAAGGTGAGAGATTTTGCAGAAGAGGATTGGAAATTGAAATATGTGGATTTATCGCCAATTTTATATAAAGAGCCTGCAAATGGACTTCCATTATATAATACTGAATCGCAAGATCATGGTTTAGATAAAGTGCTGGATCATCAGTTGATTGCCGCTGCACAACCTGCAATTCAGAACAATGAACCTGTTTTTGCTAACTTCAACGTTAAAAATACGGACAGGTCTATTGGTACAATGCTGTCTAACGAAATTTCTAAAGTGCACAAAAGTGCCGGATTGCCACCAGATACCATCAACTTCAAATGTTTAGGGTCTGCAGGCCAAAGTTTCGGTGCATTTTCTACCAAAGGTTTAACACTTACTTTGGAGGGCGAAGGTAACGACTATGTTGGTAAGGGACTGTCCGGAGCAAAACTGGTGGTTTATCCATTCGCTAAGATTACTTACGTGCCAGAGCAAAATATATTGATTGGGAACGTAGCGCTTTACGGTGCGACATCTGGCGAATTGTATGTGAGAGGTAAGGCTGGTGAGCGTTTTGCGGTACGTAATTCGGGAGCAACAGCAGTAGTTGAAGGTGTGGGCGACCACGGCTGCGAGTACATGACTGGAGGCGAGGTATTGGTGTTGGGAGATACTGGAAGTAATTTCGCTGCTGGAATGAGCGGTGGTATTGCATGGATCTACGATACAAGTAAGACCTTCGCTAACAAATGTAATCCTGAAATGGTGGACTTAGATCCGCTGCAAGCAGAAGATGAAGCAAGAATCACCACTTTGTTGAAGAACCATTTGAGGTTAACCAACAGTAAAGTGGCGGAATTTATCCTAAGTGATTGGGAAAATCAATCTAGACATTTTGTGAAGGTTTTCCCTAGAGAATATAAAGCGGTTTTATTACAACGTCAACAAGTAAAAATTAACTAAGATGGGAAAAGTGACAGGATTTTTTGAATACGAAAGAGTTTCGCCTTCAAAACAAGCGCCTCAAGAGCGTTTAAAACATTACGATGAATTTGTTTCCTTGTTGCCATCTGATGAGTTGAATAAGCAATCAGGACGTTGTATGGATTGTGGAGTGCCTTTTTGCCAGTCGGGTTGCCCGTTGGGTAATGTAATTCCAGAATTTAATGACGCCGTTTACCAAGGGAAATGGTTGCAAGCAGCGGAGATTTTGCTAAGCACAAATAATTTTCCAGAGTTTACAGGACGGATTTGTCCGGCTCCTTGTGAAAGTGCTTGTGTATTGGGTATCAATAAATCTCCAGTTTCTATTGAAGAAATTGAAAAGCATATCATTGAAATTGCTTTTGAAAAGGGCTATATCAAAGCCGATGCGCCATTGATTCGTACCGGAAAAAAAGTCGCTGTGGTAGGTTCTGGTCCGGCCGGATTAGCAGCAGCTGCACAATTGAACAAAGCTGGCCACGAAGTGGTCGTTTTTGAGCGTGATGATGTTCCTGGAGGCTTACTGCGTTATGGTATTCCAGATTTTAAGTTGCAGAAAGATGTAGTGGAAAGAAGGATCAAATTAATGGAAGAAGAGGGAGTTACGTTTCAGTGTAATGCCAATGTGGGTGAAAATGTAGAAATAAGTACGTTGCTACGCGATTACCAAGCTATTGTGCTGGCGGGTGGTTCTACCATTCCTCGTGACTTGCCTTTGCCGGGTCGTGAAGCTAAGGGTGTTCATTTTGCAATGGATTTCCTAAAACAGCAAAATAAACGTGTTGGTGGTCGTAAAGTGGAAGTTGAAGAGATTTTAGCCACAGGTAAAAACGTGATTGTAATTGGTGGTGGTGATACAGGTTCTGATTGTATCGGTACTTCCAATCGCCATGGTGCGAAATCGGTTACGCAGTTTGAAATTATGCCTATGCCGCCTCAAATGCGTACTGCGCACATGCCTTGGCCAAGCTATCCAATGTTGTTGAAAGTAACTACCTCGCATGAGGAAGGTGCGCAAAGAGCTTGGTCGGTAAATACCAAAGAGTTTATAAAGGATGAAAATGGCAATTTAAAAGCATTGAAAGTGATTGACGTGGAGTGGGATATTGATGCTGCTACTGGTCGTCCCTTAGGTTTCAAAGAAGTTGAAGGAACTGAAAAGGAATATCCTTGCGAGCTAGTGCTATTGGCTATGGGTTTCTTGCATCCTCAAAAACAAGGCTTAGTCGAAAAGTTAGGCGTTGATTTAGATGAAAGAGGTAATGTTAAAGCTATCGAAGGTCAGTATCAAACCAACATACCTAAAATTTTTGCCGCTGGCGATATGCGTAGAGGACAATCATTGGTAGTATGGGCTATATCCGAAGGTAGAGAAACTGCTAGAAAGGTAGACGAATACTTGATGGGTTTTAGCAAGTTGCCTTCCAAAGATGCCGTAGCGTACGCCTAAAGAATTTGCTTTTATACTTTTACAAACCAAGGTCCAGGCGAATTTCGTTTGGGCCTTTTTTTAATTAATTATTCCCCGCTCTGCCTATCGGCATCTCTCCCCGTGGGGGCGAGAGAAGTACTTTTGAAAGTTTGTGCTTTTTTGGCAGAGGCGCTGCAATCCAGACTCTTGCAGCTCCGCCGTACCTTTTTCCTATTGCTTTCCCATATGCTGTTCTCTCCCCGTAGGGACGAAAGAAGTACTTTTAAAAGTTTGTGCTTTTTTTGGCAGAGGCGCTGCAATGCAGACTCGTGCAGCCCCAAAGTAGCTTTTCCTGTTACTTTCCCATATGCTGTTCTCTCCCTTTTAGGAAGAGATGCCCAAAGGGCAGAGAGGGTAAGTAGCGTAAACAGTGTCTGTATGTTTCCAGCCCCTCTCTGCCTATCGGCATCTCTCCCCGTAGGGGCGAGAGAAGTACTTTTGAAAGTTTGTGCTTTTTTGGCAGAGGTGCTGCGATCCAGACTCTTGCAGCTCCGCCGTACCTTTTCCTATTGCTTTCCCATATGCTGTTCTCTCCCCGTAGGGACGAAAGAAGTACTTTTAAAAGTTTGTGCTTTTTTTGGCAGAGGCGCTGCAATGCAGACTCGTGCAGCCCTAAAGTAGCTTTTCCTGTTACTTTCCCATATGCTGTTCTCTCCCTTTTAGGGAGAGATGCCCAAAGGGTAGAGAGGGTAAGTAGCGTAAACAGTGTCTGTATGTTTCCAGCCCCTCTCTGCCTATCGGCATCTCTCCCCGTAGGGGCGAGAGAAGTACTTTTGAAAGTTTGTGCTTTTTTGGCAGAGGTGCTGCGATCCAGACTCTTGCAGCTCCGCCGTACCTTTTCCTATTACTTTCCCATATGCTGCTCTCTCCCTTTTAGGGAGAGATGCCCAAAGGGCAGAGAGGGTAAGTAGCTTAAACAGTGTCTGTATGTTTCCAGCCCCTCTCTGCCTATCGGCATCTCTCCCCGTAGGGACGAAAGAAGTACTTTTGAAAGTTTGTGCTTTTTTGGCAGAGGCACTGCGATCCAGACTCTTGCAGCCTCGCCGTACCTTTTCCTATTACTTTCCCATGCACTGTTCTCTCCCTTTTAGGGAGAGATGCCCAAAGGGCAGAGAGGGTAAGTAGCGAAGTACTTTTGAAAGTTTATGTATTTTTCGTAGCGGAGGTGCTGCAGCCTAGGTTCTACGGCTTCAAAGAAATATACTTACAAATATCTTGTAAATTACTTATCCAGGAATATTATTCTTCATTAAAAAACTCGCCAATTCCAAATCTTCAGGATAAGTGATTTTGATGTTGTTTCTGTTTCCTTCCACTAGGTTGATAGGAAAACCAGCCGCCTCAACTACGGAGGCATCATCAGTGAAAATAGGAGAGAAGGATTGTTGGTACGCAATACGAAGCTGTCCTAAATCGAAAGTCTGCGGTGTTTGAATAAGCACCAGCTTGTCGCGATTTAAAATTTTACTTCCAGTAGATTCAATTTCCCGAACAGAGTCGCTTGGCCTTACCACAGGAATGGCATTGCCAACTTCTAACGCGTGTTTGAAGGTTGAAGTAATTAAGCTAGTATTTACTACTGGCCTCACAGCATCATGTATGGCAACCACGCCATCTTCTTTGATGGACATCAAGCCGTTTCTTACTGAATGAAAGCGTTCTTTTCCTCCTTCAACTAAAGTATGCGGAATATTGAAATTGTATTTTTGACAAAGTTCTCTCCAGTAGTCGTGATCGTCTTTTGAAAGTACTACGATAATTTCTGGCTGAACTTCTGAAAAATGAAAAGCCTGTAATGTATGCATCATCACAGGCTTCTCGTTAAGCAATAAAAATTGTTTGGCTACCGCAGTTTGCATCCTTTTACCCGATCCACCAGCGACAATTATTGCGTAAAATTTCATATTTATTGGTATTTAGCTATTAGTATTCAGTAATTAGAACAGTTGTAATGATAACTTGTTTCTATGGTTTTTAGTATAAGAAAGCGTTCTAAATACTAACTACTAAATACTTGTTTACTAAACTATATAATCAACATCGCATCTCCGTAGCTGTAGAAACGATATTTCTCTTTTACAGCTACTTCGTAAGCGTTCATGATGTTTTCGTAACCACCAAACGCTGATACCATCATCAATAAAGTAGATTCAGGTGTGTGGAAGTTGGTGATCATTGAATTTGCAATACTAAAATCGTAAGGAGGGAAGATGAACTTGCTTGTCCAATCATTAGCAGCCTTTAACGTTTTATTTGCAGATACTGCAGATTCGATGGCACGCATTGAAGTAGTTCCAACAGCGCAAATTTTTCTTTTATCTTCAATGCCTTTGTTTACGATATCAGCATCTTTTTGTTCAATAATGAATTGCTCAGAATCCATTTTGTGCTTAGTTAAATCTTCTAC
This sequence comes from Pedobacter sp., assembly GCF_965249885.1. GTDB lineage: Bacteria > Bacteroidota > Bacteroidia > Sphingobacteriales > Sphingobacteriaceae > Pedobacter. Next base: position 3,943,610 of record NZ_OZ252254.1, read on the forward strand.
TTCAACCGGGCGGAACGTACCTAAACCAACGTGTAAGGTTACTTCAGCAAATTCTACACCTTTTAGTTCTAAGCGTTTCATTAACTCTCTACTGAAGTGTAAACCAGCAGTAGGAGCCGCTACAGCACCTTCGTGTTTTGCGAAAATGGTTTGGTAACGCTCTTTATCCTTTTCAGTAGCTTTGCGCTTGATATACTTAGGGAGTGGAGTTTCACCTAAAATTTCCACGTTTCTTCTGAATTCTTCGTCAGTTCCATCAAATAAGAAACGAATGGTACGACCACGAGAAGTAGTGTTATCTACAACTTCAGCAACTAATAAATCATTGTCTCCGAAATAAAGCTTGTTGCCAACACGAATTTTACGAGCTGGATCAACCAATACATCCCATAAACGTAATTCTTTATTCAATTCGCGTAATAAAAACACCTCAATGGTAGCACCAGTTTTTTCTTTGTTGCCGTACAAGCGTGCTGGAAAAACTTTGGTGTTATTAAGTATCATTACGTCTTTATCATCAAAATAACCTAACACGTCTTTAAAGATTTTGTGTTCAATCTTGCCGGTGTCCTTGTGAACCACCATTAAACGAGCTTCGTCTCTTTCTTCAGCAGGATCGTTTGCTAATAGCGAATCAGGTAAATTGAATTTGAATTGAGATAACTTCATATTTTCGGATATACTAAATTAGGGCGCAAATTTAGGAAATAATATTTGGTTTTGGTAATTAAATATCAGTCAAATAGATGTAAGAATATATAAGCTCAACCACATTTAGTTGTGCATTGTTTCATAGTAGTTATAAATAAGGAAAAAATGCTTTGCGCTTAGCTTAGCATCCTTACATGCAATGGTTATAATTTTGGATTGTAGTTGTCAGGCTAATCTCGCATTTATCATTCCTGAGAATTTCAAAAATCTATTCCTGTAATTGCCAAAGTATAGATTCTTTCTAAAGTTGGAATGACATAGCGCTTAAAAAAAGGCTTATTAGAAATTACGGACATTCTATAATTTTTACTTTAACTGAACTATGCTGTAACCTTTTTCATTACATTTGGTCTAACCGTTATGCTGCTAGTTTTTAGACTTATTGGAGAGAGTTTCAGATTTGCCTGGGATGCGCTTCGCCAAAATAAATTGCGTACATCGCTTTCTTTACTTGGAATTACTATTGGTATTTTCATTATCATCGCTGTGTTTACAGCGGTTGATACCATGAGAAATCAAATACAGTCTAGCGTAGATAAATTGGGATCAAATACTTTATTTGTGCAAAAATGGCCTTGGATTTTCGGCGATAGCTACCCTTGGTGGAAATACATTAATCGTCCTGAGCCTTCTTACCGCGATTACTTGGCTTTGAAAGAAAGGATGGAAACTGCACAAGGTGTTTGTTTTGAAATTTCAGCTAGCAATCGTACGATAAAGTACGGCAGCAGTTCTGTAGAAGGTGTGAATTTAAATGCCGCCACCTTCGAGTACGATAAAACTTGGAATTTAGAATTTGCCTCGGGTAGGTATTTTACCGAAAACGAAAGTCAATCTGGAAGTCCCGTATGTATTATGGGGGCGGAAGTAGCAGAAGGATTATTTGGTGAGGCTGATCCAGTTGGAAAGCAGATCAAATTGATGGGCCGAAGAGTAACGGTCATTGGCGTTTTCAAAAAAGAAGGTGAGGATATGCTGGGCATGTCGCAGGATAAGAACGTACTGATTCCGATGGTATTAGCTAGAGGGATTTTTGACGTAAGCAGCGAAAGATATAACCCTCAGGTAACGGTTAGAGGCAAAGAAAACGTAAGTTTTGAAGAAGTAGAAGGCGAATTGCAAGGACAGATGCGGGCCATTAGAAGGATTAGTCCAGGGCAGGAAGATGATTTTTCATTAAACAAAACCACCATGCTCTCCAATCAATTAGATATCATGTTTTCAGCAATTAACGTAGGCGGATGGGTGATTGGTTTATTTTCCATATTGGTAGGTGGTTTCGGTATTGCCAATATCATGTTTGTATCAGTTAAAGAAAGGACTAATATCATCGGTATACAAAAGTCTCTAGGGGCTAAAAACTATTTCATTTTGTTCCAATTTATTTTTGAGGCTATTGCCTTATGCTTAATGGGTGGTTTATGTGGCTTGTTGCTGGTTTATCTAGGCGTGCTTTTGGTTTCTAATACTACCGATTTTAAAGCCGCACTATATTTCAGTAATGTAATGTTGGGTGTTGGCGTGTCAGTTGCTATTGGCATTATTTCTGGCTTTTGGCCCGCCTTTTCAGCGTCAAGGTTAGATCCCGTAGAAGCCATTAGAAGTTAGCGTTTTACCCATTGGTAACTAAGCCTAAGTATTTAAACGGGATAGAAGTGGTTAGCCCGCAGTGCAGCGTAGCGTAATGAGGACTAAAAACGAATAGCCCGGCTGGCTGTAAATAGAAGCATTAGATATGCTTTTCAAATAAAAAAGCGCCCTGATAATAAATCAGAGCGCTTTGCTATTTTTATTGGGTGTTGTTTAGCTCAACTTACCCAAAGCTTCTTTAATTCTTCTTAAAGCCTCTACTAAACTTTCGTCAGAAGCGGCGTAAGATAAGCGGATGTAGTTGTCGTTACCAAAGCTGTCGCCTCCTACAGTAGCTACGTGTCCAACGTTTAAAAGATACAACGCTAAATCGCTAGAGTTTTTGATTACATTACCGTCAGCGTCTTTTTTACCAAAGAAAGAACTGATCTCTGGAAAGAAATAAAAGGCACCTTCCGGTAAGTTGGTTTTTACACCTGGAATATCTTTCAATAAGTCGTAAACCAGTTGTCTGCGGCGGGCAAATGCTTTTTTCATTTCATTTACCGAATCTAAGCCCTGCTCATAAGCTACGATACCAGCACGTTGTGCAATAGAACAAGTACCAGAGGTAGTTTGACCTTGTAGCTTATCGTTAGCAGCGGCAATTTCTTTACTTGCAGCGATGTAACCCAAGCGCCATCCAGTCATAGCGAAGGCTTTAGAGAAACCATTTACAATGATTACGCGATCCTTAACGCTAGGGAACTGAGCAATAGATTCGTGTTTATCCACAAAATTGATGTGCTCGTAAATTTCATCTGATAGGATGAAGATATTAGGGTGCTTTTCGAAAACTTTTGCCAAAGCAGCTAGTTCATCTTTGCTGTAAACCGTACCTGTTGGGTTATTTGGCGAAGAGAACATGAACAACTTACTTTTTGGCGTAATTGCCGCCTCTAACTGTTCAGGGGTAATTTTAAAATCACTCTCAATAGAAGTATTGATAAAAACAGATTTACCTTCGGCCAAGGTCACCATTTCTGAATACGAAACCCAGTATGGCGTAGGAATAATTACTTCATCGCCGGGATTAATTAAGGTTAGTATCACGTTAGAAAGTGATTGCTTAGCGCCTGTTGAAACCACAATTTGCGAAGCATCATAATCCAAATTGTTTTCAGTTTTAAGCTTGTTTACAATCGCTTGGCGCAGTTCTGGGTATCCCGGTACTGGCGAGTAGCGTGTAAAGTTATCGTCCAAAGCCTTTTTTGCAGCTTCTTTAACATGGTCTGGTGTGTTAAAGTCTGGCTCGCCAACACTTAAACTGATTACATTTACGCCTTTTGCAGCTAGCTCGCGACCCAATTTGGTCATTTTTAGCGTAGCTGATTCCGATAGGTTGTTTATTCTGTCTGATAAAATGCTCATGATTTTTTTGTGAGATAGCAAATATAAAAACCTTATTTATAAAGCCCTAATAAAAGATGTCTTTTTATATTAATTGTGCAAGTTTAAATAGCTTTTGTTGGAATTTTTACAATCTTTTTCTCATCCTATCGTTTTTTAAACAATTCGCAAAAATCAGGCATTAAAGCGTAGCTTTGCGGTTTAAATTCTATCGTTTTGACAAGTAATAAAAAGGCCATTTTATTGTCGCTTTGCGTGAGCATTTTACTGATGCTTGCAAAGTTTGTAGCGTATTTCATCACCAACTCAAATGCGATTTTAACGGATGCCGCCGAAAGTATTGTAAATGTATTAGCGAGTGGCTTTGCGTTTTACAGTATTTATTTAGCTACGCTGCCTAAAGATGAAAATCACCCGTATGGACACGGCAAAGTTGAGTTTTTTTCCGCATTTGTGGAGGGTGTGCTCATTGGAATTGCTGGCTTTGTAATTTTAGCGAAATCCATTTACAGTTTGTTTTATGGCAACGAAGTATCTGATTTATATAATGGAGCTTTGATTATTGGTGCCACCGGGCTGGTTAATATGATTGTAGGCATGTACCTCATTAAAACGGGTAAAGCTAACAAATCTTTAACATTGGAAGCCGATGGTAAGCATTTACTAACTGATGCGGTGAGTAGTGCTGGTTTAGTTGCAGGTATTATCATCATTCAGCTTACCCAGATTTTATGGTTAGACAGTGTGATCTCTATCGGGCTTGGCATCTATATCATTTTTAACGGGTATAAACTTACCAGGCGCTCGGTGGGCGGATTGATGGACGAGAGCAACCTGGAATTGGTGAAAGGGGTGGTTGAAGTGCTGCAGGAAAATCGCCAGCCGAGCTGGATAGACATACACAACTTGAGAGCGCAGCAATATGGCGCAGATTTGCACATTGATTGCCATGTTACACTGCCTTATTACTTTGATTTGAACGCTGTGCATAAAGAAATTTCGGATATCGATCGATTGATCAACCAATCTTTGGAACACCGAACGGAATTGTTTATTCATGCTGACCCTTGTTTGCCAGCTTGTTGTCACTATTGCAAAATGGCCAATTGTCCAGTGCGTGCCGAAGCATTTAACGGTGAAATTAAATGGGATATGGAAAACGTCACCAAGAACCAAAAACATTTTAGCCAGTGAGTTATTTTAATGTCAGAGTATACGGATTGTTAATTAACGACAAAAATGAATTGCTACTTAGCGATGAATTTGCTGCTGGGATTAGTTTTACCAAATTTCCTGGCGGCGGCTTAGAGCTTGGAGAGGGGTTGATTGACGGTTTGAAGCGAGAGTTTATGGAGGAATGTGAAGCGGAAATAGAAGTGTTAAGCCATTTTTACACTACGGATTTTTTTGAAAAATCATCTTTTAACGATAGTCAAGTGCTCAGCATATACTACTTAGTAAAAGCCGTAAGTCCTTTAAACCTCAGCTTTAAAACGACAGCGTTCGATTTTGACGAAGGTAAGGAGCAAAGTTTCAGGTGGATTAAAATTGATGAACTAACTGCTGATCATGTTACTTTTAGAACCGAAAAAACCGTAGTTGATTTATTGAAAGCAACATTTAGTAATCACTAATCTCATGGAGCACTTTACACCTATATTCAGAGTTTTGCTGTTTTTTTTCCTTTGTGTGTTGTGTCTTGTGCCTTTTGTTTGGCTGGCGGATATGCATGTGCTGCCGTTGGCTCCGAACGACTTGTTGGCCGATATGTCATCAGAGTTAAGCATCTTTCTAGCGACATTAGGTGGCCTGCTGATGATGTTCAAATTGTTTCCATTTCTTGATTTTTATTCGGTATTTATAAGGAAAGAAGCGGCGTTGCAAAATGTTTTGAAAGGGTCAGTAATCGGTTTTTTGGCGATAGCCGCATGTTCGGCAGTACTTTATTTTAGTGGTTTTGTCGTATTTAAGCCTTCCCATATTTTGCTTTCTACGTTTGCACTGTACGTTTTTTATTATTTGCTCATCGCCCTTGCTGAAGAATTTCTATTTAGAAGTTTTGTGTTGTTGGCATTCGCCGAACGGTATGCATTATGGATTGCTTGTTTAGTTAATGGCTTCTTGTTTGTTTTGGTTCACGGTGCTAATCCAGATTTGAGTGCAGTTGGGGTAACCAACATCTTTTTAGTGGGCATATTACTCAGCATTTATACGTTACAGCAACAAAGTATATTTTGGGCAGTAGGCATTCACTTTGGATGGAATTTAACGCAAGGGTTAATTTTTGGTTACCACGTAAGTGGGATAGTAGTTCCAGGAGTTTTACAAGCAAGTCCTCAAGGATTGAGCTATCTTTCTGGCGGCAGTTTTGGTTTGGAAGGTTCGCTTTATACCACTGCCTTATTGGTTTTTTGGATGATTTGGTTAGTTGTAAGAAATAGCTGGGGACAAGTTGAAATTTGTGATCCAAAGCTTCTAAATGAGACTGAATTAGACGGGTAGAAAAGATCAATCGTTAAGTTTGTAAATAAAATTTGATTGGATTTTAGTTTAGATCCATCTCATCTTCAGCAATATTTGCTATCTCCTTCTAACGTCGGACACCTCGTTTTTTACAATATAATTGTGTCATTAATAAAAGCTATGCTTAAATTAGTGCCACACGCACTATGTTTATAATAAGCAACTTTACTTCTAAAATCAAGGAAAGAGAAACCGACCCAATTAATCAAGCAAGAGCTTTAGTACTTCCTTATTTTCTTTTGGGTTATTTTTTACTTGGCATTTTGTTAGCGGTATGTTATTTGTATACCAACCAAATGCCGCAATTTATCAGAGCTTGTTTAGTCTGTGTTTCAACAGTAACGCTCTTAATTGTCTTGTATTTTTCCAATTCTTGGCGTATTGTATCGCATTTCATTCTAATGCTAATTACATTGTTGGGCGTATGGGCAAATTTGTTTATTTATGTTCATGGTGTCAACGCAGCAACTTTACAATATGTTTGGTTGGCATCAGCGTTGGGGTTTTATATGCACGGATCGCGTTGGGGTTTATTCTATGCTGGTTTAAATATTATTCCAATTTTGATTGATGCATCTTTTAATCAACTGGATTATTTCTTTTTCAGCCAAGGACCTCAGGTTGTGGCAAAACCTATTTATGTACTGGTTTTAACCTTTGATTTTGTAGTAATTTCGTTTTTGCACTACTATTTTTTCAAGTCTTTTAATGGCAATATTGTGCAGTTAATGGAAACTAAAGATCAGTTAAATGCGATTAATGAGAAGCTAAAAATTACAGTTGACGAAATTAAGGAGCTTTCTAATGTGCGAATGAATTTTTTGTCTACAATGTCGCACGAATTGCGTACGCCGTTAAACGGTGTGGTGGGCCTTACTAATGTATTGATTCATCAGCATCCAAGAGCAGATCAAGAAGAAACACTCGCTGTATTGAAATTCTCCGCCGAAAACTTATTGACCTTAGTGAATGACATTTTAGATTTCAACAAATTGGATTCGGATGTAGTAGAGTTGGAACGCATTCCGTTTAGCCTCTCTGGTTTGGTAGCTAATATTTATGCTGCCACCAAACTGAAAGCTGCAGAAAAACAGTTGAATTTTAAAGTTGACATCGCAGAAGAACTCAAGCATATCTCTTTGATCGGCGATCCTACACGTTTAACCCAGGTGTTGTTGAATTTGATAAACAACGCCATCAAGTTTACCGAAAAAGGTAGCGTAAGCTTAACCTGTGACAGTTTAATGTTTAACGGTGATACTGTAAAAGTTAAATTTATAGTGGCTGATACAGGCATTGGCATAGATAAAGAAAGTCAGGAAGGAATTTTTAATGAATTTGTGCAAGCTTCCAAAAGCATTACAAGAAATTACGGCGGAACAGGCTTAGGCTTACCAATTGTTAAGAAAGTGCTGAAGCTTCATCAGTCAGAAATTTTTGTTGATAGTACCGTAGGAGGAGGGGCCAATTTTAGCTTCTGCATTACTTTTTCTTACACAACCGTTTTACATGAAAGTGATATTGCTTCTGATAAGCTGGCTTTGCCGAATCTATCAGAATTTAATGTATTGGTAGTGGAGGACAACTCGGTAAATGTTATGGTGGTGAGAAAGATACTAAGTCGTTTGCATATCAATCCGGAGGTGGCAGACAATGGAAGTGAAGCAATCAAATTGATAGAGAAAAATAGTTATGATTTGATTTTGATGGATCTTTATATGCCTGTTTTAGATGGATATGAAACCGCTAAAATGATTAGAGGTATGACAAATCTGACAAAGGCAAGCACACCGATAATTGCCTTAACTGCCACTGTAAATAATCAAGTAATTGACGAAGTGATGAAAGCCGGTATGAACGCCTATCTTTCTAAACCTTTTCATCCAGACGATTTGTTTGCCGAAATAAAAAAGTATGTGGCAAATTAGTTATCCAATTTTTAGATAAAGATGAAGCAAGGCCGCGATTGATGCGCCGATAATTGGTCCTATAACTGGAATCCAAGCGTAAGGCCAATTGCTACTGCCTTTACCTTTCATTGGGATGATGCTGTGCACTATGCGTGGTCCTAAATCTCTAGCAGGATTGATTGCATATCCTGTGGTACCGCCCAAACTTAATCCAATTACCCAAACTAAAAATGTTACTGGAAGCGCACCCACCGATCCTAATCCAATTGGTGTTTTTTCGGTTCCAAATTCAGCACCTGTGATGTAAAAAATTACGAAGATCAGTACAAAAGTTCCCAGGATTTCTGAAAATAGGTTCGATTTTTTATTCAAAATTGCAGGTGCAGTAGCAAATGGAGCAGCCTTCAATCCGGCATCTGGTGTTGCATCAAAGTGATCTTTGTAGAAAATCCACACTAGGAACGATCCAGTCATTGCACCACCTAATTGCGCCAAAATGTAAAAAGGGACTTTTGCCCATTCAAACATATTTGCTATTGCCAATGCTAAGGTTACCGCTGGGTTAAGGTGGGCACCACTATGCGGTCCAGCTACTACCACCGCAACGAAAACTGCTAAAGCCCAGGCCGTTGTAATTACGATCCAGCCACTGTTTTGGCCTTTAGTGCCTGTTAAAACTACATTGGCCACAACGCCATTACCTAAAAAGATCATGATAGCGGTGGCTATAAATTCTGCAATATAACTGTTCATTTTAGTTTGGTTGTTTTTTGGTTGATTTGCAATATTGTAGCGTATCGTCAGCTAATTTAACGATTAGATACCTAATTATTCCGCATTTGCGATAGCTGCTTTAACAGCTTTTTTCCAGCCATCTATGCGTTTACTATTGTCTATACCTTGATCGGCCACAAAGGTTTGGTCAATCTTCCATTGAGATTTGATTTCCTCGATATCTTTCCAAAAACCAGTAGCCAAACCAGCCAAATATGCTGCGCCAATAGCCGTCACTTCGGTTACAACTGGCCTAATCACTTTACTTTTCAATAAATCAGCTTGAAACTGCATTAACAAGTTATTGGCAGTTGCGCCGCCATCAACCCTCAGTTCAGCGATTTCTGTATCGGCATCAGCTTGCATGGCATTTAACACATCCATGGTTTGGTAAGCGATACTTTCTATAGCTGCCCGGGCAATATGCGCTTTATTAGTTCCTCTGGTTATGCCGGTTATGGTTCCTCTCGCCTCCTGATTCCAGTAGGGAGCGCCCAATCCCGCGAATGCAGGTACAATGTAAACACCTTGCGTATCTTCTACCTGTGTAGCTAATTTCTCCACATCGGCTGATTTTTGAATAATGCCAAGCTCATCTCTAAGCCATTGCACAATTGCACCAGCTATAAAGATGCTGCCTTCCAAAGCATAGTTCACCTTTCCATCGATTTGCCATGCGATGGTGGTCAACAAATTATTCGATGATGTTTTAGCTTCTTCTCCAATATTCATTAGCATGAAGCAGCCAGTGCCGTAGGTATTTTTTACCATGCCGGGTTCGGTACACATTTGTCCAAACAATGCCGACTGCTGATCTCCAGCTATACCTGCAATTGGAAGCTGCGCCGCAAGAATGTTACCTGCTGTGTGCCCATAAACTTCACTTGACGATTTCACTTCAGGTAACATCGAACTTGGAATGCCGAACAAATTTAAAAGCTCCTGGTCCCACGTCAAATCATGAATATTGTAGATCATGGTTCTGGATGCGTTAGTGACATCAGTTATGTGAACTTTTCCAGCGGTTAAATTCCAAATTAACCAGCTATCTATGGTTCCAAAAGCAAGCTCGCCGTTATCGGCTTTTTCCTTTGCTCCGTCTACATTTTCCAGAATCCATTTTACTTTGGTTGCAGAAAAATAGGAGTCGATGATCAGTCCGGTTTTCTTTTGGATTTTATCCGATAAGCCTTGCTTTTTAATTTCGTTGCAATAAACTGATGTTCTTCTATCTTGCCAAACTATCGCATTGTAGATAGGTTTTCCAGTATTACGATCCCAAACCACGGTAGTTTCGCGTTGGTTGGTAATTCCTATCGCATCAATATCTTTAGCGTTTAAGCCTGCCTTTGCAATTACCTCTGTAGCTACGGCCAGTTGTGTCGACCAAATTTCGTTCGGATTGTGCTCAACCCAGCCAGCTTGCGGATAAATCTGCGTAAACTCTTTCTGCGCTATTGCTACTATTTCCCCCGAGTGGTCGAAAATAATAGCTCGCGAACTTGTAGTCCCTTGATCCAGAGATAAAATGTACTTGCTCATAGCTGTTTATATTTGGCCGAAGCTACTAAACTGCAAGTGCAGCTTGTTCTTCTACTTTGCTTTTCGTTTTGTAAGTGTAACCTTCCGCTAATTTAGTAAAAGATTTCACTTGTTCTTCTTCCCACTGTTTGGTAGCGCCTGTTTCTTTCGCCATAATTGCAGCTACGGTGCTGCTCATTTCAATGGCGGCTACTGCATCAATAATTAGTATCCTCATGCGTCTGCTCAAAATATCCTCTACTGTTTCGGCCATTTCATTTCTAACACTCCAAACCACTTCTGCCTGTGTATGAGGGAAATTAGGATGTAGTTTTTCTTTCAATTGCGGATTTTCCAGCATTAGCTTTTCAATTGCATTTCTATCTGATCCGTAAATGTTAAGATAACTATCGCCAGTATTATTTTGACAGCCATGTATCGGTAATTTCTCGGTAGGGCAGGCCGTAAAGTTCAATCCACCTTCTTTAATGGCTAAGTCAACTGTTTCTTCGGCCATGCGGCGATACGTTGTCCACTTTCCGCCAGTAATGGTAATTAAACCTTTGGCTGATACCATTAATTTATGATCTCTACTAATTTCCTTTGTACTGTTTGGATTGCTATCGCTCGGTGCTGCTAAAGGCCTTAATCCTGAGAAAACGCTTAGGATATCCGTCTCTGTTGGTTTTGTTTTGAAGTAGGTACCAGCAGTATTTAAGATAAAATTGGTTTCTTCTTTTAAAGCTCTTGGTTCCAGGCTGTGTTCGTTTAAAGGGGTGTCAGTAGTTCCAACTAATAGATGATCATGCCATTGCACTGCAAAAAGTACCCTGCCATCCGATGTTTTTGGGATCATCAGTGCCGAGTTGCTGTTTAGGAACTCCTTTTTAAGCACAATGTGAACACCCTGACTAGGACGTACGGTTGTCTTCGCTTTCGAATCGTTCATTTTTAAAATGTCGTCAACAAAAACGCCGGTAGCATTAATGATTACCTTTCCATAAAAGCTATAACTTTCATTGGTGATGCAATCGGTTGCGCTAATGCCCTTAACTGTATTGCCATCTTTAATTAGGTTGGTTACTTTCATGTAGTTCACCAACTTGGCACCTTGTTCTGCTGCTGTTTGGGCAATATTGATGGCTAAGCGTGCATCATCAAATCGGCCGTCGAAATATCTAATAGCGCCTTTTAAGCCTTTCTCTTTAATTCCGGGCATGATATTCAACGTTTCTTTTTTAGAGAAATATTTCGATGTTCCGAAGCTGAAACGTCCAGCTAGCCAGTCGTAAAGTTTTAAGCCAATAAGGTATTTCGCTACTGAAAACCAATCGTAGCAAGGAATAATAAATTCCTCTTTGTGTACTAAATGTGCTGCGTTTTTTTGCATCAATCCACGTTCTTTCAAGGCGTGCTTTACTAGGGCAATATCACCCTGAGCTAAATACCTTACGCCGCCATGAACTAGTTTTGTACTTCTGCTAGAAGTTCCCTTAGCAAAATCAGCTTGTTCTATTAATAAAGTTTTCAGTCCTCTGCTTGCTGCATCTAAAGCGGTGCCCAATCCAGTCGCCCCACCTCCAATAATTATCATATCCCACTCGGACCTATCTATTAAGTTATGATTATGAATTCTCTGCATAATTAAATGTAATAAAACGAAACAATAAGCAATTATACGTAATACAATTCGAAATAGTTAAAATTTATTAGAAATATTTTAATTAGATAAATATGGATTGCGTTTTTGTATTAATTGTTAACTTGCGATTAAATATGAAGGCTATGAGTATGACACTTGCCGAGAGGCATCAATTTATTCTTAATCGCATACAGCAAGATCAATATATCAACGTTGTTGAACTATGTAAAGAGCTGAAGGTGTCTTCCGTAACCATTAGGAAGGACTTAAAGCTTCTGGAAGATAAACATTTGCTTTTTAGGACTCACGGTGGAGCTACATTGAATAATCCGTATACTGTAGATCGTCCTGTTAATGAGAAGGAAAAAATCCAATCCACAGAAAAGAATAAGATTGGTATGGCTGCTGCTAAATTATTGAAAGCCAATGATTCTATTGTAGTGGCATCAGGTACTACCTTGTTATATTTTGCAAAGAATGTTCCTTCGGGTTTGAACCTCACTGTGGTGACTTCATCTCTTATTATATCGATGGAATTTTTAAGGGCGCCAGAGGTAGAAGTGATTCAGTTGGGTGGGTTGTTAAGAAAAAGTTCTTCGTCTGTGATGGGTTCTTACGCAGAACAGGTGCTTTCGGATTTTTACTTTAATACACTATTTTTAGGGGTTGATGGCATAGACTTAGAACATGGTTTTACGACCACTAATGCAATGGAGGCACATCTGAATCGCCACATGATTAAAGTTTCGCAGAAAGTGGTGGTGCTTGCAGATTCAACTAAGTTTGGTAAACGGGGTTTCGGCAAAATCTGCGGTTTTGAAGATGTAGATCAAATCATTACAGATAAAGGTATATCGCAACAAATGATTAACCACTTGGAGGGTCTTGGTATTACGGTTACTGTAGTATAGCTTTTTTGCAATAAAGAAATATAAGGCACGAGTTTTCGTGCCTTTTTTGTTTCGTTTCGTTTTGTGTTACAATATTTTTCCAGTAATGTATTTTATTTTTAACGCCTCAAACCGTGTTAAATACCCTTTTAGTGCAAATAATTAAAGGTTTATTTTGATAAATGTGAAATTATTTTTAGTTTCACTTTGTTTTGTATTATACTTGTAATTCATTTAATGATGCAAAATTAAATGAATTGTAATTGCGAATTGTTTCATATAGTTAATGCTTAGTTAATATTTATTTAACACGAGCAGGGTACTTTTGCGACAATTCGGGAAAATTATAATCAGAAACTAGTAAATAACCCGATATAAATTAATTATGAACAAAACAATTACTAAAAGGGCAGGCGTGTTTCAATACGCTACGGAGTGTGCCAGCATTCCGAAACCGCAACTTTCTGTAATGAGTAATCTGAAAAGGCTAGCGCTGAGAAATGTAGGAAGTATTGCATTTCTATTAGCGTTGTTCCTGCAGTTTTTGCCATTGCAAGATGTAGTTGCTCAAACGCAATCACAAAACATTACAGTTAAAGGTAAGGTAGTAGATGATAGTGATAACAGCGGTGTGCCAGGGGTAAGTATTGCCGATAACAACAAAAAGGTATTAGGCCTTACCGATGTGAACGGTGGTTTTACGATTACTATTGCTAAAGGAACTACTGTTAACTTTACTATGATTGGTTATACCGTGGTTAGCAGAACATTTGCTACTGCCCAAAGCGATGTAAGCATCAGGTTCAAATCCTCAACTAACGAATTAAACACGGTTGTAGTTACAGCATTAGGTATTAAAAGGGAGCAAAAAGCCCTTGGATACGCAGTAACAACGGTTGATAGTACTCAAATTACCAATGCGGTAGCAAGTAACTGGACAGATGCGCTTTCTGGTAAGGTTGCTGGTTTGAACTTAGTACGTAACGGAGGTCCTGCAGGCTCTAACAAAATCATATTACGTGGTGAGAATAACTTGACTGGAGCTGATAATGAGGCGCTGGTTGTTATAGATGGTGTAGTGGCTAGTAGCAGTTCTAAACGTACAGCTGCAACAGGTGGTGGTGTTTATGGTACCTCTGGTGATATTATGCCTGCGGATTTTGGTAGTGGTTTAAACGATTTAAATCCGGATGATATTGAGAGCGTTAGCGTTTTGAAAGGCCCTGCTGCGTCAGCGCTTTATGGCCAACGTGGTGCAAATGGAGCTATCATTATCACTACAAAATCAGCTAGTAAGAACAAAAAAGTTTTAGGGATAACTTTTACTTCTAACAGTACTTGGGAAGATATTAACCGTAGACCAGATAGACAGAGCGAATATGGACAAGGTCAGTTTGGTGTATCTTACTTTTCGTATGGTGCAACGGCCGACGGTGCTAGTACAAATGCTACAAGTGCATCGTGGGGAGCGCCTTTTACGCCAGGTGCAATGTTTTACCAATATGATCCAGCTACACAAGCTAGAGGTTTGGAAAGAACCCCTTGGGTAGCTTACGGAGATCCTATTGATGCTTTCTTTGTTACTGGATTTCAATCAAGTAATTCAGTGAGTTTAGATGGTACCTATAAAAAAGTGGCCATGAGGTTATCGGCAAGTCACGGAAGCAACGAGTGGATTGTACCTAATACTGGTTTAGAGAGAACTACCGTAGCTTTTAATGCTAATACTGACATAACTAAGAAATTAAATATCAATATTAAAGTACAGTACAATAATAGAAATAGTGATAACTTACCAGCAACGGGTTATGGTAACCAATCATTAATGTACTGGTTCATGTTTGCTCAACCAAACGTAAATACTGATTGGTATAGAGATTACTGGGTGAGAGGCCAAGAATTAAGAAGGTTAGTGAATATTACCACTACTAACCCTGAAAGTCCTTATGCGATCTCTGAGCTTTACTTAAATGGCCAACGTAGAAATGGCTGGTTAGGTAGCATCCAAGCAAACTATAAATTCACCAAAGAGTTGAGTTTAATGGTGAGGGCTTCCGGCGACTTCAATAAAGACGTTCGTGAAACCAGACGTCCTTGGGATGCTTCGGGTAACAGATTTGCCCAAGGTTCATATCGTGTAAACAACATTCGTTCTTACGAAATCAATGCCGATTTCATGTTGAGATATGAAAAGAAAGTTTCAAAGGATTTTAATGTGACAGCAAGCGTTGGCGGAAGTCAAATGCGCAATGAATATGATAGGTTAGAAGTGAGGGCTGATGGATTGGTTGAGCCTGGAGTTTATATGCTAAACAACAACCAAAATCCGTTAATAAATGTACCCGATACTTCTAGATATCGCTTGAATAGCTTCTATGCCCTCGCATCGATAGCATTTAAAAACTACCTATTTTTAGACTTAACTGCACGTCAGGATTGGAATAGTACGCTAGCTACTTTAACCAGAACTGATAATGTAGGCTTCTTCTATCCTTCGGCAAGTTTGGCATTTGTAGCTTCTGATTATTGGAAACTTCCAAAAAGTATCAGCTTTGCTAAGCTGAGAGCTTCATGGGCTCAGGTTGGAAGCGGAAGTTCAACTCCTTATCGTACAGTATACAATTATTTGATTGCTGCCGATGGTGTTTATCCTGATGGTGCAATGACGAATCCTACCGTTCTGCCTAATCCAAATTTAAAACCTTTGATTACAACAACCGTAGAAGTAGGTTTAGATTTGAAGTTATTTAAAAACAGGTTGAATTTCGATTTTGCGATGTATGCTGGTAACACAAAAAACCAAATTTTAAATCGAATCATTGATCGTTCTACTGGTTATAACGTAGGTGTGTTTAACGTTGGTAGGGTTGATAACAAGGGTATAGAGTTAGCGGTAAACGGAACTCCAATCAAAAGCAAAAACTTCTCTTGGACGTTAAATGGTACGTTCACTGCAAACAGAAATAAGATTAAAGAGCTCGCAGATACTTCTGTAGTATTAAGAACAGGAGCATTGGGCGGTGGACAAGTAGTTGCCACTGTTGGAGGTAGCATGGGCGATATGTATGGTAGAGGTTTCTTAAGATCTCCAGACGGACAAATCGTTTTTGATGCAACTACCGGCTACGCAAGGCCAACTGCTGACCTTATCTATTTGGGTAATACTATTCCTCAATTTAGATTCAGTTTTGGTACTGGTATGAGCTACAAACAAGTTAGTATGAATGTGTTGTTCGATGCGCAATTTGGTGCGGTTGGTCATTCGCTTACATTCTCGCGTATGGCATCATTGGGTAAACTTAAGTTGACCTTGCCAGGGCGATACAATGGCGTAATTGGTCAGGGTGTAATACAAAATGCTGATGGTAGCTATCGTCCTAACGATGTTGTAGCTACTAACTTGGAAAGTTACTACACTGCACTTTATGGGTCTGACCAAGCGGAAGGAAGTATTTTCAGAACAGATTATTTAAAGTTTAGAGAAGCAAATATTACTTACACCTTCAATAAGAAGTTTTTGAAAAGAATTGGTTTCACTAAATTAACATTAGGGGCCTTCGGTCGTGACTTGTTCATCTGGTCACCTTGGCCAGCTTTCGATCCTGAGTTCGGTACCTTAGCAGGTTCTGATATTCAGCAAGGTTTTGAAACAGGTCAATTGCCTTCCACAAGGACAATGGGAGTTCGTTTAGTTGTAGGTATCTAATATTAAGGATATGAAAAAGAATAATAAAATAACGATATATGCCTTATTAGCGATCATTGGTTTTAATACTTCATGTACTAAAGATTTTAATGAAGTAAATACCGATCCAATAGGTAAATCACAGGTGGAAGCCTATCAATTGATGACATTTCCACTGGTGAATGTATTAAATGCAAATTTGATTCGTAACCGTAACTTCAATAATGAGTTGATGCAGGTTACTGTAGATAGGAATGATGCGGAGGGAAGGGTTTTTAGATATGATGTAAGACGAACTTGGGCTGACTTGACTTGGAACGCCTGGTATGTGAACTTAACAGATTTAAAAGATATGTACAACGTTGCCAGCGATCCAGCAAAGGCGAATAAATCATATCAAGGAGTGCCGTTGTTAAACAAATCATATCAAGGAATTTCGTTGATTACTCAAAGTTGGGTTTATTCGTTATTGACAGATACATACGGTGATGTACCTTACATTGAGGCGAATGATGGGAAGGGAGGAAACTATCAACCAAAATTCGATAGACAGAGGGATATTTATTTAGATATCTTCCAGAAATTGGAAGCTGCAAACAACTTGCTTAAAGATGGTACAGTTATTCTTCCAACAAGTGATCCTGTGTTTAAAGGAGATGTAGCTAAGTGGAGAAGGTTAGGAAACTCTCTTTATCTACGCTTATTGCTTCGTGTTTCTGGTAAAGCGGAAGTAGCAAGCACAGCAATTGCTAAAATTAAGGAGATGGTGGATACTAATCCAGCAAACTATCCAATAATGGAGAATAACACCCATACAGCAAGAATACTCTGGAATGGTACCAATAGTACAACAGCTGCTTTTTCTTCGCCGTTAATGTCAGGAGTTAGACCAGTGGATTTTAGAAGCCCAGGTATTGCAGAGTTTTTTATAAATAACTTGGTGGTGTGGAATGATCCACGTATCCAGGCGGCTTATGGTCGTAGTGGTGTTAACCGTTTTGGTATTCGTGCAGGAACTAGCGGCTTTGTTGGTATTCCAAGTGGTTATGCTGCTGGTACTCCGATAAACGTTGAATCTAGGTTCTACTCTGAAGGAGAAACTAATAACCCATTAACGCTTCAAACAGATCCAAATACAGGTATTATTATGAACTGCGCTGAAGTTGACTTTATTTTAGCGGAAGCTGCTGCAAAAGGTTGGATTAGCGGTTCGGCTCAAAACTACTATTATAAAGGTATTGCCGATGCCATCAACTACTGGATTCCAACCATCATGAACGGTGGCGCAACAGATCCAATGGTATTAAATTACGTTGATGCTGCGGATATTGAATGGAATAATGCCTTGCCATTATCTAATCAAACTCCTGGTTCGGTTAGTAAAATGTCGTTAATTCATTTGCAAAAGTACTACGCTTTGTTTTTAGTCGACTTTCAACAGTGGTTCGAATACAGAAGAACTTCGTATCCAATTATACCTAAAGGAGCGGGATTAGTCAATGGTGGCCGCATGCCAGCTCGTTTAAATTATCCATTAGTTACACAATCAACTAACCCAAGTAGTTATAAAGATGCCGTAGCAGCGCAAGGTGCAGATGACATCAATACTTTAGTTTGGTGGCAAAAACCATAATATTTAATGATGATGAAAAAGACATTAATTAACATTTGTTTTATCGCTACCACGGTTGCGGCGGTAGTAGGTTGTAAGAGAGATACGGATTACGTTCAAAGTACACCAAGTCCGTTTATCTCTAACTTCGACCTGAAGAAATCTTTTAAAGAAACAGATTTATCTTTAACAGGAGATATATTAAAAGGTGCAAATTCAATTAAGGGAGTAGTAGTTTCAGATTTCACAGGTGGAAACTCGCCTTCCGGACTGCTTGTTGTACAAAATTCACGCATGGTGGGTAACGGTATTGACTCTGTGAGGGGCGTAGCGATTAACATCGGCGCTGATGCGACGAAATATGCCTTTGGAGATTCAGTGCATATTAAAATTGAAGGAGCTACCATGAAACGCATGGATGGAGTTCTACAAATTATCGGAGTTCCAACATCATCTATTACCAAAGTATCCTCAGGAAAAGCGGTGAAAATCCCAGTGGTAAATGCGGGGCAATTATTAGCTTCTCCAAAAACTTACGAAAGTACTTTGATAACTATTAGTAACACGGTGGTTGAGCCTGAACCGGGTCCAAGTGAAACCTTTGCAGGTGATAAAGTAATCAACGATGGATTTGGAAGGGCAAGCTTACATACCGAAGCTACAGCTGTATTTGCCAATGAGAAACTACCTCCAAGTGCTAACTTTACAGGAGTGGTGTATTTTAAGCAACAAGGTAGCGTGTCAACACCTCAGTTGTGGATCCGCAAACTCGACGATGCATTTGAACTTCCTTTAATAAAACCATCTGCGGTAATTATTACTGGATATTTACCTGACCCACAAGGTAGCGATGCTAATTACGAATACATTCAGCTGTTAGCCACTAAGGATATTGATTTTAGCCAAACACCTTATTCGGTTGTAACTACTAATAACGCAGGATCAACTAATCCTTTTCCAGTGAATGGATGGGCTATTGGTGGTGCACGTAGTTACAAATTTAACCTTACTAGTGGTACGGTGTCTAAAGGACAGTTCTTTTATGTTGGCGGTACTACTAAATTAATTTGGGGAGCAAACTCAACCAATATTTCTTCAGCAAAATGGATAAGTTCAGTTGATTATACAGCTGTAGCAGGCGCTGATTTCGGGGCTGTTACCACCAACTTGCTAGCAAATAGTGGAAACGTAGCTGGAATGGCTGTGTTTAGTGGAACTACGGTAAATGCTTCTACAGTACCTTTGGATGTGATCATGTATGGAGGTAGCAATGCCAATTCCGGTAACGTATATTCGGCAGGTCCTCCTGAAGTTGGTTACAGAATAACTAACACAGATTATTATACTACTATTAACCCATCAACCAGAAGAGTTCAAAATTTCTTCGCAGCTGGAACCAACACCAACAGGTTAGGATTTCAAATTACGCAAGCTAATCCTACTGGAGGCAGTTTCATCAGATTGGGTGGGATTTATGATGCCACTAGCGGAAGATGGAAAACAGGAAGAGCATTGTTCAATGTTACAATGAAACTTACATCTCAATTAGCTGATATAGAAACTGGAGGTGCTACGACGCTAGAGAATTAATAAAAAGAATAGCCAACGAGAAATACTCGTTGGCTATTCTTTTAAGTACTACATCATTAAACAAACCAAAAATTAAAATATATGAAAAAACTTTTACTTACTTTTTCTTTAGCTGCAATGTTGTTGTCTGCTAAAGCACAAATTGTGATTACCGGTATTATGTACGACCCTAGGGGCACAGATGCATTTACCGCAGGAACGGCAATTGGCGACTACACGTCGAAAGGTGGTTTTGAATACGCTCAGTTTAGGGCTACTCAAAATATTGATTTTTCTGTAACTCCATATTCAGTAGTCTTTTGTAGGAACCCCGCGGCAACTACTACTAGTTTGCAAAATGGTTGGGCAGCTGGTGGAGATCGTACGTACAAGATGGACTTAACAAGCGGTGTTGTACAAAAAGGAGACGTTTTTTATGTAGGCGGCTTAGATAAAAGACTTGCTGGCTATGTAACCATAAGCGGAGTAACTTATTTGACTGCAGACATGAGTACCTCGAAATGGATAAAAGCAGTTGATTATGCCACTAATTCTGGAGATGGTGGAATCGGAACTGCAACAACAGCATTATTGCCCAATAGCGGAAATCCTGGAGGCGTAGCTGTATTTGTGGGAACTACTGTTACTAGTACAACCGTTCCTTTAGATGTTGCTTTTTTCTCTAGCGCCAATCCTATAACTTCTGTAACTTCGGTTTATAACAGTACCAGTCAGTGGGGCTATCTTGTGCCTAACAATGATTTTTACAGCACAACCGATACCTTTTTTGGAAAGGGTTCAAATACAAAAACTTTCGTTTATCCAATGGGTACAGGTAGTGCGGTAAATAACGGTGGCTTTCTCAAGTTAGGTGGAGATTATGATACAAATTCTAATACTTGGAATGTGCCAAGAAGTTCAACTACTTTGGTTTTGTTTCCTAACGGTACTCAGGCAGATGCTGATGCTTTTACGGTAGCCGCAATTGAAACCGGTATCACCACTCTTCCTGTTTCCTTAACTAACTTCACTGCCAAAGCCAACAAGCAAGGTACCATTAACTTAGCTTGGTCAACAGCTTCAGAGCAAAATAACTCTCATTTCGAGATTACTCGTTCAGCTGACGGTAAAACATTTAATAAAATTGGTCAGGTTGCTGGCTCAAATAACACTGCAACAGGTAAAAACTATAGCTATACCGATGCAAATCCAATTGCAGGCGTAAACTACTATCAACTTAAACAAGTAGATTTTGATGGAACCTCAGCTGTTTCTAAAGTTACTTTTGCGAAAGTTGGCTTGGGAACTAACGATTTAACGGTAGGTATGTCATCGAATAGAACTTCGTTAACGGCAAATTATAATGCTTCCGTTAACGGAAAGGCAACTTTCGCTGTGTATACGGTTGCAGGTGCTAAAGTAACAAGTGTTGAACAGCCTGTTACTGCTGGAAGCAATCAAATTACTTTGCCGGTAGCATTAGGCAATTCTTTGCACATATTAAAAGTAACACAAGGAACAGAGAGCATTTCTGTTAAGTTTTAAAAGGTAACATTTATCCGTTTGCAAGGGAGATCACACATCTCCCTTGTTTGTTTAAAAATGTAATGAGAAGATTTTTATATAGTTTGTTGCTCGTATTTACCAGCTTAACTGCATTCAGTCAAGCTAGTTTACAAAGTTTACCACAGGTATTATTTACTGCTCCAGGGGCGGTAGCCAAAGGTAATTCATCGCCAATTATTTTAAACAAGATTATCGAATTGGTTGATAATACACCCGCTAATGATACCATTTCGATGTCGATATACATGTTTAATTACGATCCCTTAATTACTGCAATTAAGAATGCGGATACAAGAGGCGTAATTTTGCGTTTAATTATTGATAATAGCAGAACTGATAGTCAGGATGTAAATGCAAGTACTTTTACTAAGCTCTCTACATTATCATCAAATGCTGAAGTCGTTTCTTTTAATAGCGATGCGAGTACCAGCTCCATCAATCACACTAAATTTGTACTTTTTTCAAGGGTAAATACCACAAGTGGTTTACAATCGAAGATCTTGGTGCAAAGTTCCCACAACTTTACCAGCTCCGATTCAAAAAAACTTCAAGACGCCATTATATTTAACCATGTTGGTTTATACAATTCCTTTTGGAAATACTTTAATGAGATAAAAACACGTACACCAAGCGGAATGGCGGGTTACACTTATACCGAATATACCGATGCCGCCGCTGGAATTAAAGCCTGCTTCTTGCCTCGAAGAGGAACAAGTCAGCCAGATAATATTATTGACATTTTAAATAGCATTAGCAACGTGTCTACAGCAAAAATAAGAGTGGGCATGTCTGATTGGGTGGTGAGTAGATTAAACGTTGCTCAGAAATTAACTCAATTGAGTGCAGCTGGCGCACGTGTTGAAGTAGTAGTTAAAAACAAAATAGATCCAGAAATTCAAACTGAGCTGGCGAAGCTCAACAATACTGGTGGTTATTTAAAAATGTACAACTTAGTGAATGACGATGATCCGACAGTAAACATACATGCAAAATTTATGGTAATTGAAGGAACAATAAATGGAGCGGCCAATACGCAAATGGTTGTAACGGGCTCTCATAATTTCACTACAAATGCATTACGCTACAACAATGAAATTTTAATGGTACTCACCAACTCGCCATTATTTAGTGCTTATGCTACTTACTTTGATAATATCAAGTACATTGATCCTCCCGTTTCTGTAGCACGTTGGAATTTCAGGGGCTTGGTAGGAAATGAGGCAAGTGTTGCTGCTGCGGCAACCGCAAGTGGTATTACTACCGATCCGGTTACGAGGGGGAGTGGCTATAACACCAGTAATACGCTAGCTAATGGTTTCAGTTCCGCAGTTACATCGTTTTCTACCTCATCATTAGCAAAAGCCAAAACCAATAATGAGTTTTTCCAATTTGCACTGAGCGTGAATTTAACAGGCGATAACGTATTGTCTTTATATGCGATTGATGCACGCTTAAGAAGAAGCGGCAATGGCAATAACAATTTGCTTTGGGCGTACAGCTTGGATGGGAATGTTTATACAGATATACCATCCTCTGCAACAACCTTTACTGATAGCGATGACGCCGGAATTTTCAGGCCAACGGTAGATTTGCGTAGCATTGCAGCTCTACAAGCGCTTGCTGGCGGCACAAAAGTTTATTTCAGATTGTACGGCTGGGGAGCAACCACATCTGGCGGCTCTTTTGCGTTCGGTCGTTCAGCTACAAGTACCGAAGCCACGTTAGACGTAAGCGGAGTGAGCTATAATATCCTTCCGGTTCAACTTTATACATTTACTGCTAAAGCACAGAATAGTAAGGTAAAAGTGGAATGGCAAACCTTATCCGAAAAACATAATGCTAGTTTTACTTTGCTGAGGTCGGATGAACCTACTAAGAACTATAATCAAATTTATTTGACATCAGGTCAAGATACCAAATCAACAGCTACAACTTACCAATTCGATGATTTAAATCCGTTAAACGGAACAAATTATTACAAGTTAATACAAACTGATTTGGATGGAAAACAGCAAGTTTATGGTCCAGTTACAGCAAAAGTTGGACTGGCTACAAAAAATGCCGTTACCACTTATGCTTCATTAAACACCCTTGAAGTGAAAGTAAACTTCAACCAACAAGCTAATGGTGAACTTGCATTGTACAATGTGAGTGGTCAGAAAATAAATAATACCAGCGTAAAGCTCCACGAAGGTGTTAACGCTTTTTCCATTCCTGTGAATATCCCTACAGGGGTTTATCTTCTTAAATTAACAACTCAAGCCGATATCATCGTTAATAAATTCGTAAAAAATTAGTACGTTAAAACTCATGAACCGTAGAATTTTCCTTGAACGATTTGGACTTTTAGCCACAGGTATGGTGGTTAGTCTTAAATCTAATGCCTTTAACCAACTTAAACACGGTAATGTTATCACCGGACAAGTAACCGACGGTAAAAATCCAATTGCAAATGCTGTGATATCTGATGGTTTCGCCGTAGTAAAAACTGATGCTAGCGGTCGCTATTCAATCACTTTAGGCGAAAAATCTGAGTTTGTTTTTTTAAGCACTCCGTCGGGTTACGATTTTAAGACTGATACGGGAAGCATCAACCGTCAGTATGAAACTTTGGGCGCTCGAAACGAACTAAATTTTACGCTCAAAAAATTAAAACAGGACGATAATAAACACCATTTTATTATTTGGGCCGATCCTCAGGTAAAAAATAAAAAAGATGTTGCCCAAATGATGGAAACTTCGGTACCTGATGTCAAGCGGTTGTTAAAAGACTTAGGTAGCAAAGCGCTGGTACACGGTATTGGCGTAGGAGATTTAGTTTGGGATGCCTTGCCTTTGTTTGATGATTATAACAAAGCGGTGGAGCAAATGGGAATTCCGTTTTTCCAATGCTTAGGAAATCACGATATGGATTATCGCCAAGGCGGAGATGAAACTTCTGACAGGACCTTTAAGAAATATTATGGACCAACTTATTACTCTTTTAACAGAGGAAAGGCGCATTACATTGTGTTGGATGATGTGAGATATTTAGGTGAGGATAGAAAATATGATGGTTACATTACTGAGGAGCAGCTGGCTTGGATGGAAAAGGATCTTCAGTATATTTCAAAAGATGCCCTAGTTATTATCAATGCGCATATTCCTATCCACAATGGTGTTAAAAATAACAGTGCGTTTTATGCCTTGTTGAAAGAATTTAAAAATGTTCACGTGATGTCTGGTCACACGCATTACAATGTGAATGTGATTAAGGAAGGCGTGTTTGAGCATAATCATGGAGCTGTTTGCGGCGCATGGTGGACTGGGCCAATTTGTAGCGACGGTACACCTCGCGGCTATGGAGTTTACGAAGTAACAGGCAATCAGTTGAAATGGTACTACAAGGGAACTGATATGGATAGGAAGTATCAGCTAACCATCGATATTGAACCTCTAACTGGTAATAACCGTATCATTGCAAACGTGTGGAACTACGATCCTGAATGGAAAGTAGAATGCTTTTTAGACGGGCAGCCAATAGCTATGGAAATGATGAAAGGTTACGATCCTGAGTCAGTTAGGCTTTACAAGGGGGATAAATTGCCACAAGGTAGAACTTTTGCCGAACCTACTAGAACTGAACATTTGTTTATGGCGCATTGTAGTTCTTCGGTTAAAGTGGTAAAAGTAGTAGCAACAGATAGGTTCGGTGAAAAATTTACAGCCGAGAAAAAGGTAAATTAGTTTGCTGAACATTATAAATATTTAAAAACATAAAATGAAAAGACTTTTCTATCCTTTAGGGATATTGATCATAGGGTTAAGTGCCTGTTCTGTTAATAAAACCGTTAAAATGGATGAGGTAAAATTTCCAAGTTTCAGTGCTGAAGCACATAGAGGGGGCAGAGGCTTAGTTCCCGAAAATACCATTATCGCAATGAAAGATGCCATGAGTTATCCAGCGGTTACCACTTTGGAAATGGATACGCACATCACTAAAGATGGCAAAGTGGTAGTTACCCATGATGATTACCTTAGTCCTGGCTTTATGTTAACACCTGATGGTAAGGAAATACCTGCGTCAGATGCTAAAAAGTATAACGTTTTTAAGATGGACTATAGTGAGCTAAGGAAATTTGATATCGGAACCAAGCCACATAAAGAATTTCCTCAGCAGCGCAAAGTGAAAACATACATTCCATTGCTTGCAGAACTCATCGATAGTGTACAAACAGAAGTTAAAACTAAAGGCAAAAAGCAATACTTTTACAATATCGAAACTAAATGTAGCGCAAAAGGTGATGGCGTAACCAATCCAACACCTGAAGTTTTTGTAAAGTTGTTAATGGAAGTAATTAAATCGAAGAAGATAGAAAACTATGTGGTAATCCAATCATTTGATAAGCGTACCATACAAATTTTGCATAAAGAGTATCCGCATATCAAAACTTCGTTTTTAGTGAGCAATAAAAAATCTTACGAAGAAAATATGGCTGATCTAGGTTTCAAACCATTTATTTTAAGTCCGGCTTACAATATGGTAGATGCCAGTTTAGTTAAAAAAGCACATGCTGATGGTGTAAAGGTTGTGCCTTGGACGGCGAATACACCTGAAGAAGTTGCCCGCTTGAAATCATTCGGTGTTGATGGCATCATAACCGATTATACTAACTTACTATAACTAACTTTACTTATACCAGTTCTTGTGAGAAAATAAGAGCTGTCAACTAACCAAAATAATGAGTTTTAAATTATTTCAACCTCCAGCGCATCAACCGCTAATTGAGAAGGATAAAATTGATCCTGTGTACAAGAAAATGCGTTTGCAGGTTTTTATGGGGATTTTTTTAGGCTACGCTGGATATTACTTCGTACGTAAAAATTTTTCCCTAGCCATGCCTAATTTGAAGGAGCAGGGTTTTGATGAGTCTGATTTGGGTTTGGCGCTTTCGGGTGTGTCCATTGCTTACGGTTTAAGTAAGTTTTTAATGGGTAATTTATCCGATAGGAGCAATGCCAGATATTTTATGGTGGCGGGTTTGGTGCTTTCTGCACTTACCATGATTGCTATGGGAACGCTTCCTATCGCAACTTCGTCCATCGCAGTAATGTTTATTCTGCTATTCTTAAACGGATGGTTTCAGGGCATGGGCTGGCCGCCTTCGGGCCGAGTAATGGTGCATTGGTTCTCTATCAAAGAACGAGGCAGATGGATGTCTATCTGGAATTTAGCACATAACGTAGGTGGCGCTTTGGCACCGCAAATTACATTGCTAGCGGTGTTTTTATTCGGTACTTGGCAAAGTAAATTGTTTTTACCGGGTGTGGCTTCACTTTTAATCGCAGTAGTAGCTTTTATCTTTATTAGAGATACGCCACAGTCAGTTGGCTTGCCATCTATTGAGGAATACAAAGATGATTATCCTGCTAATTACAGCAAAGAGCATGAAAAGGAGTTGTCTGCTAAAGAGATTTTTGTGAAGTACGTACTTAATAACAAAATGCTTTGGTACATCGCTATTGCCAATGCTTTTGTGTATTTAGTAAGATACGGTGTTGGCGATTGGGCACCTACTTACCTAAAAAATGTAAGGGGTTTCTCTGAGTCGGAGGCGAGTTTTGGGGTTTCTTACTTCGAGTTGGCCGGTATTCCGGGGACTTTGTTGTGTGGTTGGTTGAGTGATAAAGTTTTTAAAGGCCGCAGAGCTCCAGCAACCATTTTATTTATGCTGATAATCGGCGTAGCGTTGCTATTATACTGGAAGGCACCAAATGACAGTCACCTGTTGATCAATGGCGCTTTGATAGCTATCGGATTTTTAATTTATGGTCCAGTAATGCTAATTGGTGTGCAGGCGTTGGATTTAGCTCCAAAAAAAGCTGCAGGAACTTCTGCAGGTTTCACGGGCTTATTTGGATACTTTTTAGGTACAGCGCTTTTTGCAAACGTAGGCGTAGGTAAGCTCATCACCAATTTTGGATGGGATGCCTCATTTATTGTGTTGTTGCTGGCTTGTGTATTGGCTATTATTTTTACTGCCTTCACCTGGAATAGAGAGAAACGAAATTTAGCAAATAGATAATTTGAAAAATGATGAAAGTAACGATCAAGAATTTAATTCTTTGCCTTAGCTTCCTAACATTAAGCTTCGGAGTTTATGCTCAAACAAAACCTTATGATACTACCTACCGCCCAGCGAAGTACAAGGAGTTGGTCGAAAAATTTAATGCTGATCCAAAAAGCAAAAAGGACTATATCTTTTTAGGAAACAGTATCACTGCTGGAACCGATTGGTCTAAGCTGCTTAATTTACCACAAGCGAAAAATAGGGGTATTTCTGGTGATATCACTTTTGGTGTGTTGGAGCGATTGCAAGAAGTTATTGACCGCAAGCCTGCTAAAGTTTTTGTTTTAATTGGTATCAATGATGTTTCTAGGAACATCCCGGACAGCTTGATTTTAAGAAACTATAAAACAATCATCAAGCGTATTAGAGAAGGATCTAAAAAAACTCAGATCTATTTTTATACCTTGCTTCCAGTAAACGCATCATTCGAGAAATTTAAAAATCACTATGGTAAAGATGAGCACATTCTCTACTTGAATGATGAGATTAGGAAGTTTACCGCTAAAAATGTAACTGTAATAGATTTATATCCTCACTTTTTAGATGCTGATAAAAAGCTAAAAGCGGAACTTACTAAAGATGGTCTGCATTTGATACCTGCTGGTTATGAAGTTTGGAAAGATGTTTTGATTAAAGGTGGTTACCTGAAGTAACCCTATTGTAAACTAAAAAATCCCACAATTTGTGGGATTTTTTAGTTATAAACCTAAATAGAAAATATACTAGTTGTTGTTTTCTTCCGCTTTAGGAGCTTTGTTAGCTCTGCCCTTACGATCTCTCATTCTTTCTTTAAGCTTGCCTTTCATTTCCTCTTTCGATGCAGCGTAGGTTTTTTGTTGGTCGGCAGTTAAAACAGCGTTGATTTTTTCATCATGAGCTTTCATTGCTGCTTTTCTTTCCTCAAATTTACCTTTCATCGCTGTAGCATCAGTTTTACGTAATTCGCCTTGCTGCTTAATTCGATCTAGTTCAATTTGTTTAATCTTTGATTTTTGATCATCATTTAAACTTAACTTAGTTTGCATCGCTGTAGCTATTTTTTCAGCTTTTTCTTCCGGACTAAGTTTTGCTCTGTCATTTTTCTGTGCATAGCTAGCTGTGATTCCTAATACAGCAAAAGCTAAAGTGAACAATAATTTTCTCATCTTTTAAAAATTTAATTTAACGAAAGACATGCTCTCGAAGGTTTCATTGTTTATATTGATGAGATGTAGAAACTTGGAAGAGGTTTAAAAAGGAGCGTGTTAAAAAATGTTAATGTGCTTAATGTTGGAAAACCTCAAATTTAATTCCGTTGATGCCGACAGTAATTTATTTTCCGTGAGAAATTTTTATGATTTTGCTGTTACGAGCGTCGATAATCATGAGAAAAGTCCCGCCGTCATAGCCTTCGAGTGAGGTGCCTGACAATACCCAATAATTTCCAATTAAATAAACTTCGTATGGCCGTTGTTTGATGATGTTTTTTCTCCCGTAAATATCAAATAAGATTGGTTCACTAACTTTTATTGCAGTTGTACTGTCTTTGATTATTAATGAACCATTGTTAACTAGATTTTGGCTGAGTGTGTCGCTAAGGGTCAATTTAAGTTGTTCTTCAGCATATGATTTACCAAAAATTTTTTTCTTGCCTTGAAAAGGGGTGCACGCTATCGCAAATACTATAGCAACTGCAATAAAGTACTTTAATATTCGCATTTCAACAGTTCGGTTTATTTTAATGAAAACTGATAAACAAGGCTCCTCAAAAAAATAAAATGATTAGGGCTAGACTAGCGAAGTTTTTGGAACTTCGCTAGTCTTAATTGGTATATAGGTTTAAAAAGCTTTTAGTTTTTATTTAACTGAGAGATAGACTTCTGCATTTGCGCCATCATGTTTGATAAGGTTTCTATCGTTGGCTCAGGTGTAGGTTCAGGAAGGGAAGTCGATAAATAGGCCTTTGCTTTCCAGATCTCTAGAATATCATCTGCAGGAACCGAATAAGCGTCGTAGATTTTATTGTCAGAGACGAGTTTCAATTCCCTGTCTTCCTTAAATTTATTGCCTGCTCTCTTATAAACTACACCTTCGTTTTTGCTAATAATTACATAAGTGTCTCCAACCTTAACATCATTCCAGTTATCCAGATATTCTCCAATAATGATGCTTCCCGGTTGTATAGGTAACATCGAATCTCCTTTAATTTCGAATGCTCTATAGGTGCCTTGCTTTAGAGAGGGGATGGGTAATTGGAATTTAGGTAGGTCTTGAATATATTGTGGGTCTGAGAATCCATTGAGGTAACCTGCGCTTGCCTTTACGGGAACCAATTCAATATTTTCGTTGTCATCTTTATCTACAGAAATGCTAAGCACCCTCAAATTAGAGCCTTGACTTTTTGGCTTAGGCTTCCAGTTATCGTTAATTTTTTCGTTGATAAACTCGTCGATAGTTAGTTCAAAGTATTCTGCTATTTTTTTTAGTAAATCATATTTGGGTTCTGCTCTGTCTTCTTCGTAAGCGCCAATTAAAGATCGCTTAATTTCCATATTATCAGCGAACTGCTGCTGCGTTAAACCTTTCTTTTTGCGAAGGTATTTTAGATTGCTAGAGATATTAGACATACAAAATAATTTAAAATAAATTTGTTTTTACTAAAATTGTTAGTATTATTGTGCCAATAAAATTAGTAATTATAATTTGAATCGCAAAATAATATCTAATATAATTAGTTTTTAACCATTAAATGTTGTAGTCATGAGAAAAATAGTTTATATCGTAACAGACAGAAATCGTACAACTTTGCATGTTGGTATGAGTGCCGATTTGATCAAGACTTTGGATTTCTACAAGAAGATGCCAAACTTATTTTTTGATAGTGCACAGCAACTTACTCGTTTGGTTTATTTCGAAGAATTTAAAACTGAAGCTCAGGCTTTGTCTAGGTTTAAGATAGTAAGTAGATTTACTAGAGCTCAAAAAGAACGCTTAGTGCGCTCTTGCAACCCAGATTGGATTGATCTGACTGCTGGCCTCGATTACGAAAATATGTACATGAGAAAGGTAAATAACCAATCCTTGTTGCCTTTGGCAGTATAAAGCAAAAAGGAGCGCTGATCATCATCAGCGCTCCTTTTTAACATTGAAGTTTAAGTATTTATTGTTTATGCTTCAAGTTTCAGCTTTTCATTAGCTTCTTAAAGAACTTAGCTATCAACTTTTTTTAGCTTAAACTTTCTACTTGCAACTTTTTGCTTTCGACTAACGGTTACCAACCAGGAGCAAACGTTAACCCAAATACACCACCTTTCACATCTTTTCTGGTAAATGGAAATGCATAATAAGGTTCCAAAATCATTGCGCCGAATACATTTATTCTAACTGATACACCAGCACTTAAAGCAGGTACACGCTCAATCAAATATGGTTCTCCATTTGGATAATAGCCAATCCTAGTAGAAGACGGGGAACTTTTGAATTTCACTTCTGTATCTTCCGTCCAAGCTACACCTGCATCAAAGAAGAGGTTCAAATCCGTAAATAAGAGGTTGGATGGGATTTGAGCTAATTTTTTAGGTCCGGTAAAAGGCAAGCGAAGTTCGAAATTGAAGATAGCTAATTTGCTTCCCGAAAGTTGGTTGATGTCGAAGCTGCCATTATTTACGGTTTGATTGTTATAGAATGAATTAGGCTCGTATCCTCTAATTAAATAATTGTAACCGGCAAAGAGTGGGTATAAGTTTTCGCCATCTCGGCCCAAGCGCAAGTAGTTATAAGAACGCAAGGCTAAAGTAACTGGCTTAAACCTAAAGTATTTTCTTAAATCTACAGCAAGCGCCGTAAAATTAAAATCGCCAAAATATTTTTCTGCGCCCACACGGTACCTGAACCCATCTAAAGGCGCAGTAACTCCAAATATCGAATTATCACCTACAAAATAGGCATTAGTTTGAAATATGCTAAAAGGTCTCAGCGGAGTGCCTAACGCACTTTCTATTTCTTCGGTACTTACTTTTTCTCTGTCTGAACCAGCAAATCCTACTACGGTAGATCCATTTAGCAAATAATAGTTGTTGAAACGATCAACACGGTAACTGTATCTTGAAACAGCCCCACCTAGTTCAAAACGATGAACTTTGTTAAATGGGTAGGCTGCAAAACCTTGTATTTGATCTTCGAAGGTTCTAAGTATATTGGTTCTATCTACCAAATAATCATCGCCGTTTTGCTTAATAACATCTCTGGTTAAAAAACCAGTTACGTAAGGGATATGAGATATCGCTCCTCCCCAGTTAATGCGGCTTGCTTGGTTGATGTAGGCGGCCATGCCACCAAAATCTTGAATTTCGCCGTTGATAGCTAAATTAGCCACAATTTGGTTTTGGCCAAGGATATCACTAAACATTCCCATTACACCGCCTTGCAAACCAGTGCCAAAACGGCTTGTGCTTACGCCTACACCACCGCTATTAGCTAAGTAATCTAAACGGAATTTAGGCTTATAAGGTATAATTTTAAGCGAATCAGTGGATGTACGCTCAAACCTGCTAAAATTGTTAAGGTTGGAATTAACGATATTTACACCCAAGGTTTCTTGTGGAGGTAAAATTGCAGCATTGAAGTTTACATCATTTGCTTCTACATCTTTAGCTCTAAAATTACTGTAGGCTGAGTTGTAAAGGGTATAACGTTGATAGCGGTAGTAACTATAAATGATTTCATCGTTTCTTGATACGGTAATGGCAGGAGAGAATTCTGTGATTCCACTTATGCCAGTGAAATAGTCAGTAAGTTGCTTTAACTTGCTGTTCTCTAAGTTGTACTCATATAAGTTTCTAAAGCCATCTCTGTTAGATAAGAAGAATAGACGCTTGCTGTCACCTGAGAACTGTGCATTCAGGTTATTTGCACCAGGGAAAACAGGTACGTTGGTTAACGATTTACTTTCGATATCGTAAATGGTTAAATTGATTGGGTTTACCGCATTGAAATTCCCAGATTGAATAGCTGCTCTATCAGAAGAGAAAACAATTTTCTTTCCATCTGGAGAATAACTAGGAGCGTAGTCGGAATACTCATCGTTAGTAATTTGTGTTACTTTTTTCGTTTCTAAATTGTACGAAAAGATATCACTTTGTCCTTCAACCATCCCGGAAAAGGCAAGATCTTTACCATTAGACGACCATGTTAAGTTGCCAAATTGTTCTACTTGTTCCATTCCTGTACGTAATACAGTACTTCCATTTTCCACGTTGATAATCAAAAGTTGATTACGTCCCTTGCTGAAAATACTAAAGGCAAATTGCTTTCCATCAGGTGACCAAGCTCCAGCGGATTCGAGGAAATTAAAATCATCGATATGGGAGTTGGAAATTTGACTACTCAATTTACGAATGATTTTTCCCGTTTTAGCATCAGCTAGGAACAGATCAATCCCAAATAAATCCTTTTCAGATAGAAATGCAAGATATTTACCATCTGGACTTATTGCCGGTGCCACGTTCATGTTTCCTGCATTTTTATTATCAACGATTTTGGCTCCGGAAATTTTAATTTGGGAACTATCCGCTCTTAGCATCGGTCGATAGTGCTTTTCTATGGCATTTTTCCATAAGCCCGAGATAGTTTTATCATCGTAACCGAATGTGTACCTTAAACCGTTTTCGTAACCAAATCTTGCAGTAGCCTTAAATAAAGGTACAATCGTAGTATCTCCGTAAACTGAGCCGATGAACGTCCAGAAAGCCTGACCATAACGATACGGAAAGTATTTATTGGAATTGGTGAGGTCTTTTAAAGATGGAATGTCTCTATTTAACAACGCATCTCTCATCCACATCGAGGTAAAGGCATCCTTTTTTCCAACAGAAAGGTATTCGGCCATACCTTCCACCATCCAGAGTGGTGTTTGTCCAACCGCTTCCAAAGGGATAGAATCCTTCTCTAACAATAAATGGTACTGAAAAGCGTGTACCAACTCGTGTCCTAATACGTGTCTTGTTTGGCTTCCGAGTTCCATTATCGGCATAATTACCCTGTTTTTGAAAGCTTCGGTAACACCGCCTGTTCCTATACCAATTTCACCTTGTAGTGCGGTGGTTTGCTGGAAATCAGGGTGATTGTTGTACAGAATAATAGGATTCTTCTTAAAAAAAGTATCTCTGAAAACCTCTTGGTGCATTTTGTACCAAGTCTCGGCATCCTGAGCAAATTTATTTAAAAGCTTCTCGTTTTTTAGATAGTAGTAGATCTCAAAATGCGGAGTTTGCAATACCTTAAACTTCTCGTTTTTATAGCGAACTTTGTTTTGTCCGAAATATTGAGCTTTGGCATTAGCTAAACCCACTAATGTAACAATGGCGATTAAGATAGACTGTTTTAGGATTCTATTCATATCTGATGATGATTGAGACTAGTCGTGTAAATTTGCTGAAAGCTTTAATTATCGTTTTTTTTCTTTTCCTTCTCTTTTTCTTTTTCCTCTTTACGTTGTTTTCTTTTCAGTTCGCGTTCTTCCTTTTTTGTTAATGGAACAGCTGCTACGGGTTCTTGTTTAGGAGCATTTTCCGTAGGTTTTTTTTCTTCTACTTTAGTTGCCGGCTGTTGTTCTATTTTTATTGGTTCTGGCTCAATGGTTGGATCGCCTATATCAAGCGAATCAACTAACGTAGAATCAGTTGAAACCGTATCTACCTGCTGGCGTGGGGTAGGGCAGTTATAGGTACGTGTAATCTCAGTTTTTGGTTTTGCGAACTGTCCATAAGTATAGCCGCTGTTAGGGTCATCGTACACCTTTACCATGAACTTAGCAAAAATTGGTAGTGCCGTTCTTGATCCTTCTCCTTGTTCGCCATTTTTGAAGTGCGCCGTTCTTTCGTCGCAACCTACCCAAACGCCGGTAACCAAATCTTTAGTAATTCCCATGTACCAAGCATCTACATAATCTGATGAAGTACCTGTTTTACCGCCAATTTGGTTGTTCTTTTTGAACAAATCATTCCATTCCCATAAAGCTTGAGACGTTCCTCTTGGCTCTTCAATACTACCTCTGAACATGTAAAGCATCAACCAAGCAATTTCTTCCGTTAATGCACGTTTAAATTTAGGTGCAAATTCTTCGATGATATTGTCATTTTGATCGGTGATTTTTTCAACTAATATTGGTTCTACTTTATTTCCTTCGTTTAAAAAAGTGCCATAAGCTTTCACCATCTCGTAAACGGTAACGTCATTTGAACCCAAACTTACTGAAGGCACAGATTCCAGTTTACTATCAATACCACATTCGTGTGCCCATTTCACTACGTTGTCCCAGCCCACTTTTTCTGTTACTTGCGCAGTTACCGTATTTACCGAGCGGCCCATTGCCCAACGTAAAGACATATCTTGGTAAGAATAGCTCCAGTCAGCATTTTTAGGTTCCCAATATTTGGTTTCTCCTTTATCTTGATAAGCAATCCTAACTGGCTTATCTGTAAATTTATCGCAAGGGCTCATGCCGCTTTCTAACGCAGCCAAGTAAGCAAATGGTTTAAAAGTTGAGCCAGCTTGTCTTTTCGACTGATTAACGTGGTCGTATTTGAAAAACTTATGGTCTATACCGCCAATCCAAACCTTAATTTTTCCGGTACGAGGCTCCAAAGTCATCATCCCGGTGTTTAAAATTTTGCCGTAATAACGAATAGAGTCCATGGTTGAAAACAAGGTATCCCTATCACCTTTGTAAGTGAAGATCTTCATCTTCTTTTTTTTGTTGAAATAAGCTTCAACAGAATCGGGTTGGTTAGGGAATTTTTTTTGTAGCAAAGCATAGATAGGTAACGATTTTTTTGCCCTGTCTGGATAGTCCACTTTTTTTCTTTCGCTATCTTCCCACGGATCTTCATTTCCCCATACACTATAGAATCTACGTTGAAGGATTCGCATTTGATCTTTTACGGCTTCTTCTGCATAACCTTGTAGTTTAGAATCAATGGTGGTGTAAATTTTTAACCCATCTTCATATAAGTTGTAATTATTGTCTTCGCACCATTTTTCGAGGTACTTGTCAACAGCAGTTCTCAAATAAGAATCATTTTCGCTTCCTTCATCTTCAGCTCCAACCTCAATTCCGATTGGCGCCGTTTTGTAGTTTGCCAAATCTGCTTTTGACAAATAATTGTATTTGTTCATTTGCGATAAGACCACATTACGGCGATCTAGAGATTTCTCAGGATTTTTGATAGGGTTGTAGGAGGTAGTTGCCTTTAACATGCCCACAAGTAAGGCTGCTTGAGGAACGCTCAATTGACTCGCTTCTTTGTTGAAGTAGATCCTAGATGCCGTTTTAATGCCGTAAGTATTATTGCCAAATGAGACCGTGTTAAGGTACATGGTGATAATGTCGTTTTTAGAATAGTTGGATTCCAACTTTAATGCAGTCATCCATTCCTTTAATTTGGCTACTACGGTTCGTACTACAGGAACTCGGCCAGCTAAACCAAACGACTTGTTGTAGCGTGTACGGTAAAGATTTTTTGCCAACTGTTGGGTAATTGTACTCGCTCCACCTTCCTTTCCCATTCCTACAACGGCACGTCCCACGGCTTGAACGTCAATACCCGTATGTTTGTAAAAACGAACATCTTCGGTGGCTACCAACGCATTAACTACATTTTTTGAGATGTCGTTAAAACTTACAGGAGTTCTGTTTTCCTTGAAGTATCTTCCAATGAGCTTGCCATCGGCGGTGTATAACTCAGATCCTACCCGTTGCGAAGGCTTCTTGATATCAGAGTAAGAGGGGGAGTAGCCAAATAACCACAAAAAGTTAATTTGAAGTGCGCAAAAGAAGATGATAATGAAATATATGAAGATAATGGTAAATCGCAGGTACTTATTCTTGATTTCTTTAAACATGGTATAAAGATGTAAAAAACGATAAAAAAATATCTGTTAAATTGTGTTAAAACAAACACTACAAATTAACGTATTTAATTTACTTAATTTTAGTGATAACTTTAAAATTTTAGCCAATTGGGTATTTTATTACAAGGTGTGGTTAAACTTATAAGTCAAATTAGCCATAAGGCGATAATGCCAAGCAGGAGTAAGTTGTTATTGGTTTATTTCAAGCTACGCTACATCATAAAGGTGTTTAAATGGTGGACGAAACAAAGTGGTGACACTGGTGTTTTCATTTTCATCTGTAGTTGGTGCCTCACCTTTGATGCTAAAAGTTGGCGAAACTATAGCCTTATGCTTTAAATACATCTTAAATGAAAACAAATACTATTAAATACCGCGTTAAAACTGGTGAAAAAATTAAGCTCAAAAATTTCGATACCGCTTATAAAGGACATTTGGAAAAACAGACTGGTAAGGTGGAACTTGCCATAGTAAAAGAGAACTTAGATCAATTTCAGGAAGTTTTTTATGCAGCAAATTCTAATGCTTTGTTGATTATTTTTCAAGCGATGGATGCTGCTGGAAAGGATAGCACCATTGAGCATGTAATGTCGGGGCTGAATCCGCAGGGGTGCCAAGTTTTTAGTTTTAAAACACCAACTACCGAAGAGTATGACCACGACTTTTTATGGCGACATTACAAAGCTTTACCCGAAAGAGGTAGAATAGGAATACATAATCGTTCGCATTACGAAAGTGTATTGGTGTGCAAAGTGCATCCAGAATATGTGTTAAACGAACGTTTGCCGAATTACGATCAGATAGATAAAATTGACAAGCAGTTTTGGAAGCGTAGATATGAAAGTATCCGCAATTTTGAGCAACATTTGTCCGAAAATGGTATTACAATATTGAAGTTTTTTTTGCATGTTTCTAAAGATGAGCAAAAGAAGAGATTTTTAAAAAGGATAGAAAACCCGGCTAAGAATTGGAAATTTTCGTCTAACGATGTTAATGAGCGAGCTTTTTGGGACAAGTACATGAACGCTTATGAAGATGCGATTAATGAAACTTCAACCGATTATGCGCCTTGGTATGTGATTCCTGCTGATAAAAAGTGGTACGCTAGATTGGCTGTGAGCCAGGTGATTGCAGAGACACTAGAGCAGATGAACTTGAAGTTTCCAGTGTTGAGCGATGATGAAAAGGGCAAGCTAAAAGCTACTAAACAAGCACTGCTGGAAGAGAATTAGCATTATTGTAGGTATCGCTAATTTGAAAGCGATAAGAAACAGCGCTTCGTTAAATAGCCCTGATAGTAGCCGGTACCGCCCCGAGCGTTGGAATTGGCGGTTGGACTAGGGGAGTAAAGGCGGATAGCAGGACTGCATTTTGCGAAGTGAAGCAAATATTGCGCTACAAAGACTTATCAATTGGCAATTATACAGTCGATTTTGTAAATGTATTTGTATTTTTGCAGCTTTAAATTCTTACCGCAGTTGAAATATCCTAATTTTAAAGACCTCATACTTTTTGAAAACGACGATTATATTGTAGTTAACAAACCGCCATTTGTGGCTTCGTTGGATGAACGTGGTGCAGCGGGCGCTGGAGAAATTAATATTTTGCGCTTAGCGAGGCAATATACTGATGATGCGCAAATTTGTCACAGGTTGGATAAGGAAACGTCCGGAGCTATCGTAATTGCTAAAAATCCAGAAGCGTACAGGAACCTGTCCATTCAATTTGAAAAAAGAAAAGTGAGTAAGATTTACCATGCAATTGTTGATGGGCAGTTTCAGTTTGACGATTTATTTGTGGACTTGCCAATTTTGAATGATGGCAATAAAAACGTGACTATTGATAGGCAGGAAGGTAAAAGAGCAGAAACTTATTTCAATTCTATTAGCTACTTTAAGCATTATACTTTAGTGGAATGCAAGCCGGTTACTGGCAGAATGCACCAAATTAGGATACACTTGGCTACACAACGTGCCGCTATTTGTGGCGATACCATGTATAGGGGAAAACCGGTGTTTCTATCGAAAATTAAGCGTGGTTATCGTTTAACTGACGAAGAAGAACAGCCTATAATGAAACGTTTTGCACTGCACGCCAAACAAATTACGTTTAAAGGGGTTGATGGAAATGAGATCTTAGTTGAAGCGCCTTATCCCAAAGATTTCGCAACGCTGCTTAAGTTGTTGGAGAAATTCGATAAGTAATCTTTAAAAATTCTTTAAGCCTTATGTATATCAAGTTCGTAAATTTTGTTGACCAGATTAATCAGTACAGGCAAAGCAAAATTTCGAACAAGAATTTCCTGATCATTGCGGCGATTATTGTTGGTGTGTTAGCCGGTTTGGCAGCCTCGTTATTAAAAGGTATCACCCACAAAATTGAACATTTTTTACAAACCGATTTACAGTGGCAATACAAGTATTATCTGTATTTGCTTTTTCCTGCTATTGGTATTTTACTCTCTGTAATTTATGTACGTCGTTTCATTAAAAAAGGCAAATTCGAAACAGGTTTAACGCCTTTACTTTATACTATCTCCAAAAAATCCAGTAAAGTAGAGCCTCATAACAGTTATTCGCAAATTATTACTGCCGCCATTACAGTGGGTTTCGGCGGTTCAACCGGCTTAGAAGCACCAATTGCAACAAGCGGTGCGTCAATTGGATCAACCTTAGGGCGGTTTTTGGGGTTAAATTACAGAGAGACCACCTTGTTGTTGGCCTGCGGAGCGGCATCGGGTATTGCTGGAGCGTTTAATAGTCCAATAGCGGGCATCGTATTTGCCATTGAAATTCTTTTGCCAGAGTTCACTATTCCAGCTTTTATTCCATTATTGTTATCAACCGCTACAGCTGCTGTGGTGGCCCGTTTGTTTTACAATGAGCAGCTTTTCTTTTTAGTAACGGAAGGCTGGCAAATTAAGGCTTTAGGTTTTTATATCATACTTGCAATATTGGTAGGATTGTACTCTATTTACTTTGGGAAGGTAAATAATGGCATCAAAGGAGCATTCTATAAAATCAAAAATCCTTATCATAAAATTGCTGTTGGGGGTTTGTTGCTGGGGTTATTGATTTTCCTATTTCCTACGTTGTACGGCGAGGGCTACATTACAATTAACAATTTGCTTAAAGGCGATTACAATTCGGTAATTAACAATAGTATTTTTTCGGAATTTAGTCATATTCCGTTGGTGGTTATTGGTTTTACCATTGCTACAGTTATGCTTAAATCGGTAGCAACATTGATCACACTTTCGGCCGGGGGCAATGGAGGTACATTTGCGCCGAGTTTGATTATTGGTGGATTGTTAGGCTT
Source organism: Pedobacter sp. (assembly GCF_965249885.1). Lineage (GTDB taxonomy): Bacteria > Bacteroidota > Bacteroidia > Sphingobacteriales > Sphingobacteriaceae > Pedobacter. The sequence goes on from NZ_OZ252254.1 coordinate 3,983,309, forward strand.
TATTGTGGCTTATTGCATCAATGTATCTGGCTTAGCTCAGGTAAATACTTCCAATTTTATTGTAGCTGGAATGGCTGCCGCTTTAGGGTCGCTGATGCATGCGCCGCTAACGGGAATATTCCTAATTGCCGAAATTACCGGTGGATATGTGCTGATGGTACCCTTGATGATCACTACGGCAATTGCCTATTTGATCAACAGAAGTGTGAGTAAGTATTCGATATACACCAAAGCTTTGGCTGAGAGGGGGGAACTTTCGCATCATTCGGATAAAGATACTACCGTGCTTAACATGATGAAGCTAAAGCACTTGGTAGAACGAAACTACTTAGTTTTAAGTGAAGATGAATTATTGCAGGATAGCTTATCGGCTGTGCTAAAATCCAAACGTAATGTGATACCCGTTGTGGCTAGTGATGGTAAATTAAAAGGCATCATTTACATCGAAATGGTGCTTGAACATTTGTTACAACGGCAACGAGAAGAGCTACAGCTGAAAGATTTGATTCAGCAGGTAAGCCCAATAGTGGTGAGTGCTGATTTGAAATCGGTTTTGCAGCAAATGGAACGGGAAAATGTTTGGCTACTGCCCGTGGTTGATGCCTACGGTTCCTACGTTGGCATGGTGTCTAAAACTGCGATATTCAATAAGTATCGTGATTTATTAAACCAACAAGCTGACTATTTAAGCTAAATAGGCAATTCTACGTAAAAAATTGTTCCGCCGCCGGGATTATCTTTAAGCCATATTTTGCCATTATGGCTTTCGATAATTTGCTTTGAAATTGACAGGCCAATGCCAAATGGCTGCTCACCAGCAGTGCCTGGTCTTTTAGCTTCGGTAAACATTTCAAATATTTTTTCACGGTCTTTTTCATCAACACCGATGCCTTGGTCGGCTACGGATACCCTTATAGCGCTGCCAAGTTTCTCTAATACCACTTTAATTTGTGTTCCTTCGGGACTAAACTTAATTGAGTTCACAATGAGGTTATTGAATACTCTCCATATTTTTTCCCTGCTTGCCATAATTTCTGCATTACCGTGACTTACGAAAGACAGTCGTTGATCTTTATCGTTGGCCTTGTAATGTAGCAGCTCGGTACATTGCCTAAGAAGTTGTCTGATATCGATTTTTTCTTTAGTTATTACTTCATTTTCAATTGCAAGTCCAGATTTAAGTAGTTGGTCAATCATCTCAACCATGTTTTCTCCTGAGGTGACAATTAATTCTAGCATTTCTCTTTCTTCATCGTTGAAATGATCCTCTGTCAATAATAGATGCGCAATAACTACCATACCACTAAGTGGGTTTTTTAGGTCATGCGCCATCACTTTCATCATTTTAGCATAATCCTTGTTTTTGTCTTCGAGTTTTGCGATTACTTTTTCCAGTTCTTTACTATGCTTGTCAGCCTCAAGCTTTGCTTTTTTTGCCTGTTTGGCACTTTTTTGAGCTAGTAATATGATAGGTATAAGCATCACAATAAAAATACTCGCAAAAATCAAATACATGCTTTTATGCTCATTGGACTGCTCAAGAAATTCCATATCTTGTTTTACCTGTATAATCTGGTATTTGGAATCTAAATCTATTCTCGCCATTTCATCCTCTTCATTATTTATACTATCAATCAACTTAACATAGCGGTTGAGATGTTTATTTGAATTCAGATAATCCTTTTTGGCCAGAAAAAAATTGCTTTTGGCCATTTCCAGCCTTGGCTTCACAAAATAGTTGTTAACAGGGTATTCAATGATCAACTTTTCTGTATTTTTTAATGCCTTTTCAGCTTTATCGTATAGCTTTAGTTTAGTATAAACGATAGCCAATTTTTCATGCACAGTAACTTTGCTTCGTTCATGTTTATAGGCATTAATTTGTAATGCATTTTCTAATAACTTGCGTGCAGTAGTTAATTGTCCCTTTTTGGTAAGTATACCTCCAAGATTATCTAAATACATTATTTGCGATTGGCTTATCTGCGAAATTTTTGCTAAACCTAATTTTTTTTCTTCTTCCAATAAAGCCAAACCTTTTCTATAAATAGCTTCGGCATCATCAAGTCTATTTACCTTTTCGTAGGCATATCCCACGTTATTTAATGAGCCTTGTTTGAGGTAAAAAATATTAAGCACCTTATAATCTTTTACTGCGCTATAAATCTCAAAAGCCATTTTGTAATACCTTGCAGCCTCATTATAATGGCGTTGATAAAAATAAATATTAGCAATATTTTGAATGTATTCACCATATTCGGCTTTGCTGCGTATTTCGTTCTTATGATCTATTGCTTCTACAATGGATTTTATTTTGAGATAGTAATCCAAGGCTTCATCGTAACGTTTTATGTTTTTGAATACGTACCCTTTAATTAGTAAGATTTTGATGTAGGCGTTTGGATATTTTTTTTGTGTCTCAATGTGCTTGAAAAAATTTAAAGCAGAATCAGCATAAAGATTTCGGCCTCTATCATCGTCTATAGTTAACCCTCTGTAATAATAGTAGTAGGTAAGATTTCTGATGTCTCCCTTTTTGAGCGTAGGTTTAATCGTATCTAAAATTTTATTTATTTCTTTCCATTTTCCTAGAAAATTTAGGCTATCCAAAGACTGAAACTTTGGATTTAATGGTTCACTTTCTTCTCCATCTTTTTGGGATTTACAACAAAAAAATGTTAAAATAAACGTGATAGTAAGTAGAAATAAAGTTTTTTGACGAGTAAATTTTAGGAGTTTAACGACTTGAGGTTTGAGATGGTGTTTCAATGGTATAGTTTGGTTTAGTTATGGATATAAAATTACGAATCTTTTGTTTAATAAAATTCTAGATTTATTAATTTATTTCGGTTAAAAAATTGAAATTTAGATACTTGTACATCAGTTGATTAATCTGTTTTGTTGTGGGTAAGATAAAAAATAAACCACTTCAACGCTTATTGGTTAGTAGTAGATTTTAGCAGATGTTTGGTGTTGATAATAAAATTTGTAAATCAGCATAATTTGTTAAAACTTCGCATCATATTACAAATTATGGAAGATTTAAATGCACTAAGTCAAGTAGCGGAATTTCATCAAACTTTTAAGCATCCCATAGTAGCTGATGCAGCTATTCCATCTAAACTAAGAAGTAAATTAAGGATAGATTTAATTGCAGAAGAGTTGAAGGAATTGCAAGAGGCTGTAGATAATGATGACTTGGTAGAGGTAGCGGACGCACTTTGCGATCTGCAGTATGTTTTAGCTGGAGCTGTGTTGGAATTTGGATTAGGCGGTAAGTTTAAGGCGCTATTTGACGAGGTACACCGTTCGAATATGAGCAAAGCTTGTAAAACCGTTGCGGAGGCAGAAGAAACTATTGCCTTTTATAAACAAAAAGATAATGTTGACGCTTATTATAAAGAAATTGAAGGTCTGTTTTTAGTTTATCGCAAGGGTGATGATAAAACCCTTAAATCAATTAATTACTCGCCTGCAGATATAAAGAGCTTATTGTAACATTATAACCAAATATATATGATTAAGATTAGTAGTCATGATGAGTTTGCCGCTTACTTGGGTAAGGAACTAGGCATATCGCCATGGTATAAAATTGGGCAAGACCAAATCAATAAATTTGCTGATGCCACCTTGGATCATCAATGGATTCATACCAACCCTGAAAAAGCCGCAGTTGATAGTCCGTTTAAAAAAACAATTGCCCACGGTTACCTTACTTTATCATTGGTGCCTTACTTGTGGCAACAAATTGCTCAGATCAGTAATCTGAAGATGGAAATTAATTATGGCATCGACGGACTTAAGTTTGGACAAGCAGTTACGGTAGATAGCCAAATACGTTTAAAGGCTACCCTAAAAACAATATTGAACTTAAGGGGCGTTACCAAAGCTTGTATTGCAATGGTACTTGAAATTGATGGTGAAGCAAAACCCGCATTTACTGGCGACGTACTGTTTCTCTATCATTTCCAGAATTAAAAGAAACTTTCAAATACGAAGATATAGCTGATAGATTTCTATCGGCTATTTTTTTTATATTTAACCTTGCCAAATAAACGCAGGCTTGTGCTTGCTTCACCAATTGAAATTTACTCATGCAGTTCCGATATATAGCTAGCTTAGTTTGCGTACTATGTTTTTTTTCAGCACATAGCCAAACTACAGTTGTGCTCAATAAAAATAGTTATGAGCATATTTTTAAGTCGAAAGAAGTAGTTGCTTTAGAGGACAGCACTGGCAAGTTGAGTTTTGATGTCATTTCCAGTAAGGCATACCAAAACAAATTTATTCCAAACATCGATTACTATCCGAAGAATTATAATAGAAATGCCACCTACTGGTACAGGATTAAGGTAAAGTTTGAAGATGATGTAGATAAATCAAGCATTATTGAGTTTTTTGATCAGGTTACCGATTACATTGACGCTTATTTTCCTGATACCAATGGCAATTATGTACATGCCAAATCAGGAGCTGATCTACCATTTAAGGAGCGTTTGTTTCAGCATAAAAACTTCGAGTTTTTAATTAAGAATACTCAAAAGGGAGAGTACTATTACTATTTTAAGGTCAAATCTAAAGACAAAGTTAACGTCATCATCGTATTTAGAACCGTAGAACGATTTATCCAGTATGGATTAACGGAGTACCTTACTTATGGTCTTTTTTATGGGATGATCTTCATCTTTAGTTTTCACAACTTACTAATGTATTTGGCAGTTCGGCGCCGACAGTATCTTTACTACATCCTTTATATTTTGAGCGTTGGACTTTACGAGGTATCTATCGATGGTATAGCCTACCAATATTTGTGGCCGCAACATCCTGTATGGAATGAATATGCCTATGGTATAGCTTTGTTTTGTATCAGTTCGTTTGCGATGATTTTCACGAAAGAACTACTACATGTAAAACAAAAGGCACCAACTTTTTTCAAGTTGATTAACCTCATTTTGATATTGAGGCTATTGTATTTTTTAGTATGCTTATTTTACAATCCTGATTGGTTTAAATATAAGTTTATAGAGTTTATTCCACTTTCTGTTGGGTTTATTACAGGTATTCACATTTTATGGAAGAAGAAATACAGACCCGCTCGTTTTTTTGTGGTGGGCTATTCATTTCTGTTTTTAGGATTCATTATAAAGATTATACACATTTTAGGGTATGCCCGGCATATTCCGGGTGCTTTAGGTTATTATAGTTTAAGTTTTGGTTTTCTTTTGGAGATGATCTTCCTCTCATTTGCCATCGGCGATCAGGTGCGCATTTTAAAAAGGAAAAAGGAAAATGCCCAAAAACAAATTATCAAACAAATGCAGCTAAATGCCGAAATGAAGGACAATTTAAATCGGCAGTTAGAAGCGAAGGTGGAACAGCGCACCAGAGAAGTTAAGCAGCAAGCGGTGGCTTTAATGGAGCAGAACGTAACCATTGAGCAGCAAAACGATGAACTGTTACACAAAAATGAGCTTTTACAACAACAAGCGGAAGAAATATCTAGAATGAACCTGTTGTTGGAAAAGGATAATATCAACCTCAAAACCAATATTGAGAAAGTTACCAACGACCGCGTGAACGCCACAGAGTTGGATTTTGATGAGTTCAGTCAGAAATATCCGGATAAGGAATCTTGTTATAAATTCCTAGCAGAGATGAAGTGGGAGTTAGGTTATTCGTGCCTAAAATGCGGAAATACCAACTATTGTAATGGTAAAGCACCTTATAACAGACGTTGCACCAAATGCGCCTACGAGGAATCAGTGTTACACGCTACCATTTTCGAAAATAACCGTATTCCAATTAATAAGGCCTTTTATTTGGTGTACTTAATGTACAATTCAAAAGGAGCTATTTCTTCCCATAAACTATCCGAAAAACTAGGAATTCGACAAAGTACATGTTGGGCCTACGCAGTTAAGGTTAAAAAAGTGATGGACGAAAGGAAAAAAAGCCTTAAAGGTTCCGGAAAATCAGGTTGGAGTAAGTTGGTGCTTGAGAAAAATGTGTAAATAAGCCTTAAAACTCCACTTTTCGCAAACGTTTTCGTAAATTTTTTAATCAAAATTTTAATGTGTTTAAAGCGTATTGAATATAAATTTCAATGCGGTTATATATTGCATAAAATCAGTTAGTTATCCATTTTTACTTTTGTGATTAAAGCGTATTAAAATTTAAATAATTACTTAATTATCAGTTATTTACGTGTTTTTATTTCTTGCAAATAACGAGATAACTCCTCTATATTTACAATGTCAAACAAATTGACATATAACCAATAAAAGCCAAATTAACTGTATGAGTAAAATTCTATCAAAAAGGATTTTGCAGAAGATAATGTTTACACTGTTCTGGTGTATCATTCTGCAATTAGATGTTTTAGCCTTTACTAACGGCAAAGAATTATCAACAAATTCAAGCAAGGTATTTGCATCCAGAGCGGATGTTTCAGGGGTAGTTAAAGATGATAAAGGGATTCCACTACCAGGTGTGGGTGTAAGAGTTAAGGGCACTCAACAAGCAACTAGCACAGATGCGGACGGACGATTTGTTTTAAAAAATGTACCTGCAAATGCAGTCATCGTATTTACAAGTATTGGTTTTAAAGAAAGAGAGATCAATCTTGATGGTAAAACCGTTTTAAATGTAAGTCTAGAAGAAGATGCGAAGGGGCTGAATGAGGTAGTGGTTGTAGGTTATGGAACGCAAAAGAAAGTAAATTTAACTGGTGCCGTAACCGCCATTAGTGGAGATGATTTACGAAATCGGCCAGTGCCTAATGCCACAGCTGCACTACAAGGGCAAGTACCGGGCGTTGTGATTACTAGAGGCAGTGGGCAGCCAGGTAAAGAGGGCTACAATTTAAGGATCAGAGGTACAAATTCAATCAATGGAACTGGAGCATTAGTTTTGGTTGATGGTATACAGATGGATCTGAACTTGATCAATCCGGATGATATCGAAAGCATTTCATTTTTAAAAGATGCTGCAGCTGCTGCTATTTATGGTGCTAGAGCCGCAGGTGGAGTGGTTTTGGTAACTACAAAATCTAGTACGAGCGGCAAAACGAAAATTAATGTCAATTCCTTTTATAGCTTTAACATTACGGCACGCCAACCAGAGCGCCTAAACTCTTGGGATGAACAGACTTTGATAGATGAAGCCCGTTTTAATGCTACTGGTGCAAGGGAATTTACACCTGAGCAAATTGAATGGTTAAAAAATCCAAATTTTAACTACCGACCTAATTTAACTTCCAATCGTTGGGAATATTTTGATAACACAGATTGGATTAAAGCAGGGATGAGCACAGTGAATCATTCTCAAAACCATTCTATTTCAGTGGGCGGTGGCACCAAAGAGTTGAATTACCTATTGTCTACAGGTTTTCAAAATAGCGATGGTGTATTACGATATGGACCTGATGATAACTCTAGGTATAATATTAAGTTGAATCTAAATAGTTCCATCAATAAATACATTGACGCTAGCTTTATTGTTGGCTATATAGGTCAAATTACCAACTCAAATTCATTTTCAACCGGGCAGATTGTGAATGCACTTTACCGTGTAAGGACACGCCAATCGTTATATACGCCTGCGGAAGATACTACCGGTCAACCGTATAATGGCGATTTGCAGATTAATCCCGTAGATATTGAAAAAAATGCAGGCTTCACCAGAGAGATGTACGAGAGCTTCACTGGTAAGGTAGATTTAAAGTTTAGGAATTTTATCAAAGGCTTACAAATTAATACCATAGCTTGGCGCAATCAGGATGCTTACAACTACGAGCAAGATAGAAGGAGCTTATACTGGTATGGTAGGAGCAATGCTGAAGCACCACGTTTTACGGCAAATGTTCCTAATGGAATTACCATTACTAAAAACAGAGGTTACTACGATAACTTGCAAACCACGGTTGATTATGATCTTCAAATAGCAAAAAATCATAATTTTAAAGTGATGGGCGGTGCTTCTTATGAGCAATACCGTAAAGACGAGGCAACTGCGGGCGCAACAGCTCTGTATAGTAACGACACTTTTAGCTTAAACTTTGCTGATCCTTTAAATAAAACTGCGAGTGACAATGTTGAAACATATGCATTTGCTTCGCTTTTTGGAAGATTTAATTACAATTATTTAGAGAAATATTTAGTAGAAGCAACGTTTCGTTACGATGGTAGCTCAAGGTTAGATCCAACAGTTAGGTGGACTTTCTTTCCATCGGTATCCGCTGGATGGAGAGTGAGTGAGGAAAACTTCATCAAAAATAATATCAAAGCCATTTCAAATTTGAAAATCAGAGCTTCATGGGGACGCATGGGTAATGCAGTAGGAGGCGGTAATGGAAACTATGATTATATACCAGTTCTTCTTAGTGGCAACGCCTTGGTGTTGAACGGAGCTAGAGCTAACTACTTCTATCAATCGCAAGTGCCATCTATTGGTAAAACTTGGGAAACTGTACAATCTGCCAATTTAGGTTTAGATTTCGGATTCTTTAAGGAAAAGCTTAGTGGTGCTTTTGAAGTTTACGAAAATCGTAACATCAATATGTTTATTAACGTTAACCGTCCTTCAATTATCGGCGTTGGCGTACCACAAGTAAATGGTGGCACCTTAAAAAGCTGGGGTTGGGAAACTAACTTAAGGTGGAGAGATAAGGTTGGAGCGTTTGGTTACAATGTAGGCTTAAACTTTTCAGACAATCAAAATAAGCTAATTAGTTTTAATGGTGTCAAAATTATCCCAGGTAATGGTGGCGTACAACAGGGTATTGAGGGCTATCCTTTAAATTCTGTGTGGGGCTATAGAACGGGAGGTATTTTCCAAACAGATGCAGAAGCGGCAAGTTATGCGTCAAAAGTAAATATTCCGTTTTTTCCAACTCCAAAAGCAGGAGATATCAAATATCTTGATGTGAATGGCGATGGTGTAATTAACTCGGGCAAAGGTACCCCTGAAGATCCTGGTGATTTGGTTTACCTTGGAAATACGAGTGCAAGATATTCTTATGGCTTCGATTTGGGTATGAATTGGAAAGGGTTTGATTTCTCTGTTGCTTTTCAAGGTACTCTAAAAAGATCATTCCTGATTGCTACGGAAACGCTTTCGCCATTGAATGGAACAGCTAATATGCCTTGGTCAATCCACATGGACAGGTGGACGCCAGATAATCCAGATGCTTTTTTTCCAAGAATGTATCAAACCAGCGATCATAACTATAGACCATCTGACAGATGGGTGCAAAATGGAAGTTACATCCGATTAAAAAACCTGCAGTTAGGTTACAAAATTCCGTTAAACAGAAAATATGTTCAAAATGTACGGGTGTATTTTTCGGGACAAGATTTATGGGAAAGCACAAAGGTGTTGAGTGTATTTGATCCAGAAGTTCCCAACGGAGTAAACTCGCAGGCTTATCCGTTTTACAGAGCTTATGCATTTGGTTTAAATGTTACTTTTTAATTCAGCCAATCATGAACAGAAATAAAATATTCACAATACTACTAGCAGTTGCGGTATTAGCAAGCTGCGCTAAATTAGATAGAGTTCCGGAAACCAACTTTGCTGATACGGGTTACTGGAATACTGAAACAGATTTGCAAAATGCGGCAAATAGGTTATATCAGCAAATGCCTGGCCACGCTATTGATAATAGAGCTGATGACAACACAGGACAAAATATCGATGCTGTAAGTACAGGAAACAGAGGTGTGCCGGCAACTTCAGGAGATTGGAGCAACCCTTATCAAATGATTTTCACTGCCAATAATATCCTAGAAAAAGGAGGTAGCGCAAAAGTTACGGATGCCATAAAAAATCGTTATTTCGCAGAAGCGAGGTTTTTTAGAGCATTTGCCTATGCTATGCTGATAGAAAAGTACGGAGATGTTCCGTTGGTGCTTAAAACTCTGGGTATAAACGATCCAGATTTAAAAATGCCACGTACTGCAAGAGCTACCGTAGCAAAAGCGATTTACGATGACCTTGATTTCGCAGCGGCTTGGCTGCCTACTAGGGCGGCGTTACCTGCGGCACAGTATGGTCGTATCACAAAAAGTAGTGCATGGGCGCTAAAAGCTAGAGTAGGCTTAATGGAAGGAACAACCGCAAAATTCAACAATGTAGCTGGATGGCAAGATCATTTGAATATTGCAGTAGCTGCTGCAACATCAGTAATGGGACAAGGCCATACTTTATTTAATAGTTATTTAGGTGAATTTACCCATAATGGAGATGGTATGAATAATACCGAAAACATCTTGATGAAGCAATATGCGTTGACGATTTTAACGCACAATACTTCTCGGGATTTAGAAAACGGTAGGATTGCGCCAACCAGAAACTTAATTCGTCAGTATTTGTACACTGACGGTTTGCCAGCTTGGAATTCAGATCAAACACCAACAGCTACCAGATCTCCTTTATTTGTTCAAGAAGCAAATGAAACAAGTTATAACACGATTTTAGATAACAGAGATCCTCGGATAAATACTTTGTTGTATCGTTCAGGGGAACAATCGTACCAACGTCCTTGGGTTCCGCAAACAGCTTTAGGGTCTAGAACGGCTTATGCAGGAAAAAAAGGATTTGATGCTGCGGATTGGGCAACTAATAATAATGCTACAGTGCAAAAAAACTTAATCCGTTATGCCGAAGTGTTGTTGATTTACGCCGAAGCTAAATATGAACTAAACGAAAGTATTTCCGACGCTGATTTGAATTTAACAGTGAATGCACTGCGTACAAGAGCAGGTTTTGCACCAAGGCTTACTAACGCTTTTGTAACTGCCAATAACCTAAGCATGAGAGAAGAGATTAGAAGAGAGAGAACTGTGGAGCTAGCTTTAGAAGGTTTTAGATATGGTGATTTGATACGTTGGAAAACTGCGGAAACCGTAATGGCAAAACCAATTTTAGGTGGCAAATATGTTGCGGCTGAATGGGTTGGTACCAATGCATCATCCTTGGTGCTTAATGCCGATGGCGTGCTGGTTGTAGAGGATGCAACTAAACGTAAATGGAACCCGCTTCGAGATTATTTGTATCCAGTACCATTAAATGAAATTGCATTGAGCGATAATAATGTAACTCAAAATAAAGGCTGGCAGTAATAACTTTAATTGAAAATAAAATGAAAAAATATAAAATTTTGATATTGTCTCTTGCTTGTTTAACAACGTTTTTTGCATGCGAAAAGGATGATCCAGATGGACCAGTTGGCGCTGAAGGTTACGAAAATTTTTATTACGCAGGGTTTTTACCTTGGAACAACACAGCAACAGCAACAGTAAATAGGACACAAACTGATTTGGTTAAGTTTCCAGTACAGTTTCATTCAGCATTTGTACGTGATTATGATGCAGTTGCAAATTTCACATTGGTAACTACTGGTATCACCAATCCGGCCATTGTAGGTCAAGATTTTGCAGTTGTAGATAAAAGTGGTAACGTGTTACAGGCATCAAATGGCGTGTATAGCATCAATTTTCCACAAGCAAAGGCAAAAATAGATACGATATATCTTAAAATGTTAAATAGCACTGTTCCAGGCACGAGGAGAATAGAAATTAATTTAGTGCAAAACGAAAATAGCCAGTATAAGGTTGGCACTTTTTCGCAAGCATTCAAACGTTTTCTTGAGGTTAGATAGCACATTTATCCCGTTTCATTAGCAAGATTTTGAGACGGGTTGTTTAAATTAACGTCTGCAAAAAACACATCACGATTGTTTGGTTAAACAGAGCAATTAATTGATTTCATACCTCGGTTAGTTGTTTTATGGGGCATCCGTAAGGATGCTCCTTTTTAAACATACATCATCCTTAAAACAATTTTTTAATACGATAAAGCCAAATTCTTGAAAACAAATCTCTTCGTCTTTCTTTTCTTCGTTAGTTTTACTCCATTATTTTCTCAGCAAAAAGTTGAGAAAGAACCACGTATCTTAATATCAGTCAATAAAGAATGGCAGTTCGCAAAAGATCCAATTGCAAAAGGCAGTGCACAATTGAAATATGCTACGGTAAATATTCCTCACACCTGGAATGCTTTCGATGTACTTGACGATGTACCTGGTTACTATCGTGGCGTTGGTTATTATAAAAAGAAATTAACACTGGCGGCCAGCTGGAAAAACAAACAAATTTATTTGGACTTTGGCGCAGCTAATCAAGAAACAACGGTATTAATAAATGGAAAGGTAGCGGGAGGCCATAAAGGCGGATATACAGGTTTTTTAGTGCCATTAAACAATTTAAAGTTCGATGGTAACGATGAATTGATAGTAAAGGTGGATAACAGCCACGATGAAAATATTCCGCCGCTAACTGGCGATTTCACGTTTTTTGGAGGAATTTACCGGAATGTGAATCTGATAGCAGTAAACAAAACTCATTTTGTAGATGAGCAATATGGTAGCAATGGCGTTTACATAGCTACAACTAATGTGAATGATGCCGAAGCTACAGTAAATGTCAAAGGACGAATCAAAAACTTGGCATATAAAAAATTACTGACAGTCACTTCCGATATCTTGGATGCAAGAGGAAAGCATATTGCTCATAGCAAATGGACTAATAATGCAAATACAAGTCAACAAATTGATTTTGAGCTTCCTCCAATCACTGTAAAAAGGCCAAATTTGTGGTCGCCAGAAAATCCTTATCTGTATCAAGTAATTACAAAAGTAACGGATGCGCAAACAGGAGAGCTCTTAGATGAAGTAAAGACCAATATTGGCTTCCGTTACTTCAATTTTGATGCTGAAAAAGGTTTTTTTCTAAACGGAAAATCTGTGAAGTTAATTGGAGCAAGTAGACATCAGGATTTTGCAAAAATGGGTAACGCTGTGCCAGCTGAACTTCAGGTTAAAGATGTAGAATTGCTGAAGCAAATGGGAGGGAACTTTCTACGTGTTGCACACTATCCGCAAGATCAAGCGGTGCTAAATGCCTGCGATAAATTGGGAATATTGACTTCTGTAGAAATCCCAGTTGTAAATGAAATTACGGAAAATCAAGCTTTTTACGACAACTGTAAACACATGCAGTTGGAAATGATCAAGCAAAATTTTAATCATCCAAGTGTGATCATTTGGGCGTATATGAACGAGGTACTTTTAAAAATGCACTTTGGCAAAGAGCCTGAAAGGAAAAAAATCTACCTGAAAAATATCGAAAACTTAGCGCAGCAACTGGAGGATTTAACTAGAGAGGCTGATCCTACTCGTTACACCATGATTGCTAACCATGGTGATGTTGCCGGTTACACCAATGCAGGTTTAACCAAAATACCGATGATCGTTGGTTGGAATTTGTATCAAGGTTGGTATGGCGGTAAAATTGAAGATTTTGGCCTAGGTTTAGATAAAATACATGCGGCGATGCCAAATAAGCCGATGATTGTTACGGAATATGGTGCTGACGTAGACCCTAGAATACATGCCGATAATCCCATCCGTTTTGATAAAAGTTTAGCTTATGGCATCAAGTATCATCAAGGTTACATTAAAGATATTTTAAAAAGACCTTTCGTTGCTGGTGCCGCTGCTTGGAATTTATCCGATTTTAATTCGGAAACTCGAGCAGAAACGATGCCTAGCATCAATAACAAAGGACTTTTGACCTTAGACAGAAAGCCAAAGAACACTTACTTTCTTTATGTGGCTAATTTCAGTAAAAATCCCTACTTAAAAATTGGTGATGGCTCATGGAAAATTAGAAGTGCGACAACCAGTATACAAAATATAGCTGTATTCAGTAACCTAGATAGTGTCACATTAGTGGTAAACGGAAAAAGGTTGTCTAAAAATCCCGTTGTTGATCACATAGCTAATTGGCAAGTGGAATTAAATACCGGAAAAAATAAGATTGAAGCTATCGCCAATCAAAACGGTCGAATTTTTAATGATCAGTCGGAAATCAATTTCATCTTGCAGCCACAAAGTTTCTATAAAGGATTAAGTTCGCTCAACCTCCTAATGGGTTCTCAACGTCAGTTTATTGATGATAAAAATCTGGTTTGGCTACCGAACGAGATTTATGAAAAAGCCGGATGGGGCAGTATTGGCGGCGAAGTATTTAAAATAAAAAACAGTGGAAGGCAACAATACGGATCAGATAAAGACATTAGAGGCACTCAGAATGATCCCATTTATCAGACACAATTAGTTGGCATAAACGCGTATCAAATCAGTGCGCCTAAAGGTAAGTACGAAGTAACCTTGCATTTTGCAGAACTGATGGGCAATGGCATACAAACCGTATTGCCTTACAATTTAGATAGCTTAGTTGCTGAAGGAAAAGAAGTACCGCCGCAACGCATTTTCGATGTTTACTTAAATGATAAGCCCATTATTAAAGGTTTAAATTTAGCTGCGAAATATGGTGTGGCTCGCAGTGTAAAAATGAAATTTGAGTGTATTGTTAGTGATGATAAAGGTTTAAGACTGACTTTCAAAGCTATTGCGGGTCAGCCTGTGCTGAATGCCTTGCAAGTGAGAAAACTCTGATGAAGAATATTTCCGCATTAGATAAGGAAATGTCAATTGTAAAGTTTTTAACTACTTAGTTAATAGAAGATTGAGATGAGGAAGAATGTTAGTTGAGATAGCTTGCGCAAACGTTTCCGTGATTATTTAAAATGCAACTGTTTGCTAAGCCAACTGAGTTTTGTAGCTTCATAGTTTTAATTGGTTAACCAAATATATTTTTATGTTCAGAGGGGTCAAAGTAGTATTGCTATTCTTGTTTGCTATAACTTTTAGTTTATCGGCACAAACAACCAAACGCATAAACACTGGTTGGGAATTTGTAAGGCAAGATTTAGGAGGAATTTGGGAGGCGGTTAGGCCTGTTGGGAAAGGTAATCCGGAGGAACTTCCATTTTGGCAAGCGGTGAATTTACCGCACTGTTTTAATGCAATTGATGCAGTTGATCCTGATGTGAACTATTATCAAGGGCCAGGGTGGTACCGCACTACTATCGATATTGATAACCCTTATGCTAATGGTCGTACTTTACTCCATTTTGAGGGTGCTGGACAAAAAACAGAAGTGTACATTTATACCACCAAGATAGCTACCCATGTAGGCGGCTACGATGAATGGACTGCCGACATTACCGATGCGGTAGCAGCGTTCAAAAAATCACCACTGTTTAAAACTCAATTTAAAGGTAAAATCCCAGTAATTATCCGCTGCGATAACTCTCGTGATTTGGAAATGATGCCGTCTAGTCTTTCTGATTTTAACGTGTATGGCGGTATTTATCGTTACTTGAATTTGGTTTACAACCCTCAGTTGGCTATTGACAAAATATTTGCTCACGCCACCGTTGATGCTCAGGGAAAGCAAGGTAAAGTGAGTTTAAAAGCTCGTTTTTTTCCAACTGATATTACTGGGAATGCTGCGGTTAAAATTAGCTTAGTAGATCCTCAGGGAAAATCTGTTTTTAGTGCTAACAAAACCATCAACAACTTTAGTGGCGATATCAATTTAGACGAAATCGCAATCAAATCTCCGAAACTTTGGTCTACAGATTTACCTCAGCAGTACGAATTACATTTAAGCGTTAATGCTAATGGCCAAACCTTTAATGCTACTCAAAAAATCGGTTTCCGAAACTTTGAGTTTGTTAAAAAAGGGCCTTTTATGCTTAATGGGAAGCGACTTTTATTGCGTGGCACACATCGCCATGAAGATCATGCTGGAGTGGCCGCGGCGATGACCGAAGAAATGATGGTGACTGAAATGAAAATGATGAAGGAAATGGGCGTCAACTTTATTCGCTTGGGCCATTACCAACAATCTCGAATTATACTTGATTTATGCGATAGTCTAGGGATTTTAGTATGGGAAGAAATTCCTTGGTGCAGGGGCGGATTAGGTGGGGAAATTTATCAGGAACAGGGCAAAAGAATGCTGACAAATATGATTGAACAGCATTACAATCATCCATCCATAATTATTTGGGGTTTAGGGAACGAAAATGATTGGCCTGGAGATTTTAGTGAGTTCGATAAGGAAAAAATTAGAACTTACATGAAGGAATTGAACAATCTTTCACATCAGTTAGATCCATCAAGAAGTACAGCAATAAGACGTTGTGATTTTTGTAGAGATATTGTCGACGTGTATTCTCCATCCATTTGGGCAGGCTGGTATCGTGGAGTTTATACAGAATATAAAGATGTTTCGAAAGCCGAATTTGATAAATCGGATAGGTTTTTACATGTGGAGTGGGGAGGAGACAGTCACGCCCGTAGACATTCTGAAAATCCGGATAATGCTTTGATGAAAGTAAAAGCCGGTGGCGGCGCCGATGAAAGAGCAGGGGATGCCTCGCTTTATGGTGGCGGTGCAAGGGTGAGTAAGGATGGCGACTGGAGTGAAAGTTACATCGCTAATTTGATTGATTGGCACCTCAAAGAGCAAGAAACCATGCCTTGGCTAAGTGGCACAGCTTATTGGCCATTTAAAGATTTTAGTACGCCAATTCGTCCAGAAAATCCAGTGCCTTATGTAAATCAAAAAGGCGTGGTGGAACGTGATTTCACCAAAAAGGAGTCTTACTATATTTTTCAATCGTATTGGACCACTCAGCCTATGGCACATATTTACGGTCATAGTTGGCCAGTGCGTTGGGGAGCTGATGGCGAAGAAAAAATGGTAAAGGTATATTCTAATTGTGATGAAGCTGAACTATTTGTGAACGGTAAAAGCTACGGAGTGAAGAAGCGAAATAGCCAAGATTTCCCCGCTGCGGGTCTACGTTGGGCGGTGCCTATGCAAAAAGGTACCTATCAAATCAAAGTGGTGGCGAAAAAAGGCAAGGTAGTGGTTACCGATGAAATTACACAGGAATATCAAACTGAAAAATGGGGGAAACCATCAAAATTAGTGCTGCAAAAAATAGCTGATGAAAACGGATTGGCAACCATCGAAGTAAAAGCTTATGATGCCAACGGAGTGCTATGTTTAGACGCGGCTAATGAGGTAAAATTTGATTCAGTTGGCGATGGTGAATTAATTAAAAATCAAGGTACATCAACTGCTTCAGCTAAAGTGCAGCTTTATAATGGTAGAGCTATAATTAAGTTGAAAACTAATGCTGCAAAGAACGTAGTTTCAGTTAGCGCTGTAGGTTTAAATACTCAGTTTTTAGTAGTAGAAAAATAAGTCGAGACAAAGAAGATAAATGGCATGAAAAAACAATGTTTACTATTAGGAATTTTGCTGACAACAGTTTGTAATGCTTTTGCGCAGCAATACTTCAAAGCGCAGGCAGTTACGGCACTTAAGGGCCAAATATTGACAGAGGCCAACTGGGCTTTGAAACAGGAACCAATTACAGTTACCGCAAGTACCTCGCCCTACAGCAGTGGTGGTAAGCATGATTTTTTTTCGGAAGGTGATTATTGGTGGCCAAATCCTCAAAATCCAAACGGACCTTACGTCACTAGAGATGGTGAGACCAACCCAAGTAACTTCGTTGCACACCGCAAGGCGATGATCCGCTTTAGTGAAATTATAGGTGCTTTAGCTTCTGCTTATCAAATTACTGGCGACGAAAAATATGTGAAGCACGCATTAGCGCATTTAAAAGCTTGGTTCGTAAACCAAGAAACACTGATGAACCCAAATCTGGCATACGCTCAAGCTGTGCGAAATTTATATACAGGCAGAAGCTGGGGAATTATTGATTCCATCCATTTAATGGAAGTAGCACAGGGCGTAGTGGTCATGCAAAAAGCGAAATCTTTTGATAAAAATGACCTTCAAGTAATTAAAAAATGGTTTGCCGACTATATTCTTTGGCTCAACACCAGTAAAAATGGAATGGCAGAAAAAAATGCAAAAAATAATCATGGTACTACCTGGGGAATGCAAGTTGCTTCGTTTGCAAAGTTGGTGAATGACCAACCCATGCTCGATTCATTAAGGATGCGTTACAAAACAGTTTATTTGCCCAATCAGATGGCTGCAGATGGTAGTTTCCCGCTGGAGTTGGCAAGAACAAAGCCTTATGGTTATGCCATCTTCAACCTTGATGCCATGGTGATGTTATGTCAATTATTATCTACGCCAAGCGATAACCTGTGGACTTACCAAACAGCTGATGGAAAATCAATTAAAAAAGGGATCGATTACCTATATCCGTATATTGCAGATAAATCGAAATGGCCATTAAAACCTGATGTAATGTATTGGGGATATTGGCCGGTAGCACAACCATTTTTATTTTTTGGAGCTAACTATTTTGGGCATCAATCTTGGTTCAATACTTGGAAAAGCCTCGATTTAAAACCTACCAATGAAGAGGTAGTAAG
Organism: Pedobacter sp.; assembly: GCF_965249885.1. GTDB lineage: Bacteria > Bacteroidota > Bacteroidia > Sphingobacteriales > Sphingobacteriaceae > Pedobacter. The sequence goes on from NZ_OZ252254.1 coordinate 4,001,646, forward strand.
AAACCTACCAATTAGACATCCCATAATTTGGCTATAAGATGAAGTTAAAATCTGTTTTTATCGCTTACTTGTCCATGCTTATACATGGCCAACTTGCTGCGCAACAGTGGCAATCGAGTTTGGTAAAGCTTGATGCAAATGGTAAGCTTACTTACGTTGCTGACAGTAAAGGCGATATCATTCCTGATTTTAGTGCAGTGGGTTACCATCAAGGCGCAAAACCAATCCCTGTGGTGAAAGTAGTAATGGAAGTTAGTCCGTCGGGAAATAATCATCAACAGCAAATACAAGATGCAATTGATCGCGTAGCGAAGTATCCCCTAGATCAAAATGGTGTAAGAGGTGCAATTCTTGTGAAAAAAGGAACTTATCAAATTCCGGGAACTATTAATATAACTGCTTCGGGTATCATTTTAAGGGGCGAGGGCTCATCCACGAAATTAATAGCCATAGGTGCAGGTCAGCGTAAGTTGATTAATGTAAATGGCGCTGGAAAATCAAAAGAAATACCCAATACACGAACAAAAATAACGGATAATTACGTTCCTGTAGGAGCTAAATCTTTTCATGTCGAAAAACCAAGCAACTTTAAAGTAGGTGATGCACTAATGATTTACAGGCCTGGAACCGATCAATGGATTAAAGATTTGAAAATGGATCAAATTGATCTTAGAGAAGGTACGGTACAATGGAAGGCTGCTGATTACAATCTGTTTTTTGAACGAAAAATTACTGCTATTAAAGGGAATGAGGTATTTTTAGATAATCCTGTAGTAATGGCGATGGAAACGCAGTACGGCGGCGGCGAAGTTTATAAATTTACGTTTGATGGAAGGATTAGTGAGGTTGGAATTGAAGATATGATGATAGAATCTGAATATCAAAGCGACACTGATGAAGACCATGGTTGGGACGCGATTTCGATGAATAGAGTGGAAAACGCTTGGGTTAGCAATGTCAGCAGCAAATATTTTGGATACTCCTGTGTTAATTTGGGAAGTTTGAGTAAGCAGGTTACCGTTAAGCATTGTACTTCTTTATCTCCAAAATCAAAAATTGAGGGTGGTAGGAGATATTCCTTTAATAATGATGGGCAGCTAAATTTAGTAATGAATTGCACTGCCGATGAAGGTAGGCACGATTATGTTACCGGTGCAAAAGTAATGGGTCCCAACGTGTTTTACAATTGCAAATCAACTCGGGCAAAAGCAGATATTGGCCCACATCATCGCTGGGCTGCAGGCACACTCTACGACAATATTACGACTGACGGTGAAATTAACATTCAAGATCGCGGTAATTGGGGTACCGGCCACGGTTGGGCTGGTGTAAATCAAGTGCTTTGGAACTGTGTCGCCGCAAAAGTAACTGTACAAAGCCCGTATGTAAGTGGTAAAAATTACGCTATTGGCGTTACAGCACAAAAAACAAATGGCCGCTTAACTGGTCGACCTGACGGCGTTTGGGAAGGTCTAAATCAAAGTGGAACAATAACACCCAAATCGCTTTTTGAAAAACAAATGACTGAGGCGGGTAAAAAAATACAACCTTAATTAACGAACTAATAAAAGCTAGAGTTAACCAAATAGAATTTAATCATGAAATTTAAAATCACTACCGCATTACTTTTAACCGTTTTAGCTGCTCAAGCACAAAAAGTTGATGTATCTAAATCTTTTAAAAATGCAGCAATACAAACTGATGTTTTGGTAAAGAATGTAGACTCTGCAAGAAAAGAGAAGCCGAACTTAGTGTCTCCACGAACTGTTGAAAATGGCAAGTTGAAAATGGTAGTTTCTAGAGATTGGACAAGTGGTTTTTTTCCAGGGGAGCTTTGGTATTTCTACGAATACAATAAAGACTCAAAGTGGCTTGAGCTAGCAAAAAAATATACGGAAGATATTAAAAAGGAGCAATTTACCACTACCACGCACGATTTAGGTTTTATGATTTACTGTCCTTTTGGTGCGGGTTACCGTTTAACTAAGGATACTGCCTATCGTTCAGTGATCATACAAGCGGCAAAATCTTTATCTACCAGATTTAATAAAAAAGCTGGCGTAATTCGCTCTTGGGACCACAGTGGCGCTAAATGGAAATATCCTGTGATCATCGATAACATGATGAATTTGGAATTGCTTTTTGAAGCGAGCAAATTTACCGGCGATTCATCTTTCTATAAAATTGCAGTAACCCATGCCAACAATACAATTAAAAACCATTACCGCCCAGATTTCAGTTCTTATCACGTCGTTGATTACGATACGGAGAACGGCGGCGTGTTGCAGAAAACCACCGCTCAGGGCTATGCCAATGAATCTTCGTGGGCTAGGGGACAAGCTTGGGGACTTTATGGTTTCACGCTATGTTACAGATATACTAAAAACCCGGTTTATTTGGCGCAAGCTGATGCAATTGCTAAGTACATCTTGAACAATAAAAGCACACCAGCTGATGGCATTCCTTACTGGGACTATAATGATCCTCAAATTCCTAACGTTTCTAGAGATGCTTCGGCAGCAGCCATCACAGCGTCAGCACTTTACGAACTAATGAAGTACAGCAAAAATGCTAAAACTTACAAAGCAGCGGCTGATAAAATCCTTTACTCGCTAAGTACGGCTTACACCAGTAAAATTGGTGATAACTACGGTTTTATTTTGGAGCACAGCACCGGACACAGGCCAAATAACTCGGAAATTGACGTGCCAATTAATTATGCTGATTACTATTATTTGGAAGCGCTTTTAAGATACAACGGTAAGTTCAATTTTAAATAGGTCATTTGTTCACTGACTGACTTGTTCATTAGGGATCAGTTCATTTGTTCACTTGTTCATTAGGGATTTGCTTACCAGCGATTGGTTGAAGTAAGAAATGTCCGAAGGTTGAACGTTAGAAAGGAATTTAGTGAAGCTTTTATCACAAAAGCACGTAAAGATCTTATCAAATCGCTTTTCCATAAACAGCCCTTCAAAACCTAAGTTTAATCGTTACAATTTTTCGTCGCCAGATAGATAATACACCAATTTTTGATGTGACTCCTTGAATTAAGAATGTCGGTTAATTCACACTCCGTCATGCTGAATTTATTTCAGCATCGGCTTTTAGGTGCTCATTAGTCGGCGCATCATAAAAGCATTTCTATCGTCGATTGCTATTCTCTCCTAAAAGAGTTTAGTTACATTTAGTTGATGAATAACTGAGCTACGGTTGTTTTTAATTGATCATCAGTTTATGGTAATCAGCTCGATTGAAAATGGCCGTCATTTTGTAGCGGTGCCTAGCAATAACAAAATCCCTTGTAATTGGCTTTACATTAAAAAAAAATCAAGTTTTCTATTGATATCCATCTTTGCTATTCCCTCCCTCTAAGGGAGAGATGCCCATAGGGCAGAGAGGGTGTATGCCACAAAGCAAAAACAGATACACACGAAATAATTACAAAATTCGAGCATTTAATTGCAGCTAAATGCGAACTTTGCGCCCTTAATAAAACATAACACAAAATGAAAAGAGTTGTAGTTACAGGTTTGGGAACTATCAATCCACTAGGGCATAACATTGCCGATTTTTGGGAGAACATTGTTAACGGCAAAAGTGCTTGCACTACAGTGACAAGATTTGATGCTTCGCGTTTTCGTTCGCAAATGGCTTGTGAAGTAAAAGACTTTAATCCAGCGGATCACCTAGATAGAAATGAAATTAAGCGTACAGATTTGTTTACGCAATACGCATTATACGCAGCCGCACAGGCAATTGAAGATTGTGGCATTGATTTAACCACCATAGATCCATTCGATTTTGGAGTGATTTGGGGCAGTGGTCAGGGTGGTATGCAAACCTTCGAAACGGAAGTGGAAAATTACGTCACTGGCGATTATAACCCGAGGTTCAATCCATTTTTTATACCAAAGTTATTGGTTAATATGGCTTCAGGATTGATATCGATGAAGTTTGGCTTGCAAGGAATTAACTATACACCAGTTTCTGCTTGCGCCACCGGAAACAACGCCATTATGGACGCTTTCAATTACATCCGTATGGGTAAGGCTAAAATGTTTGTTACTGGCGGTTCAGAGGCCGGAATTACACCTGCTTCGTTTGGTGGTTTTGCGGCGCTAAAAGCGATGTCGCACAGAAACGATGATCCACAAACTGCAAGCAGACCGTTTGACCAAGATAGAGACGGTTTTGTAATGGGCGAAGGAGCGGGAGCGTTGATATTGGAAGAATACGAACATGCGAAAGCAAGAGGTGCAAAAATCTATGCTGAAGTAGTAGGTGCTGCAATGACCGCCGATGCTTATCACATTACCTCACCACATCCTGAAGGTATTGGTGCCGCTAAAGCGATGAATTTAGCTTTAGAAGAAGCAGGTATCAAACCTGAAGAACTAGATTATTTAAATCTACACGCAACATCGACCCCTGTGGGAGATTTGGCTGAGCTTAACGCAGCTTATTTGGTCTTTGGAGCAGCTGAAAACTTGCATATCAGCTCAACAAAGTCGATGACTGGCCACCTGTTGGGTGCAGCAGCGGCAATTGAGGCTATTATTGCCATCAAAAGTATCAATGATAACATCGTTCCGCCAACAATTAACGTAAGCAATCCTGATCCTGAAATTCCAGCTGGTATGCAATTGGTTTTCAATCAAGCACTGCGCAAAGAAGTCAAAACGGCTATGAGCAACGCTTTCGGTTTCGGCGGTCATAACAGTACTGTTGTTTTCAAAGAGTTGATTTAAGACGTTGTAGTCTTCACCAATAAAAAAGCCGATTGAAGATATTTCAATCGGCTTTTTTGTGGATTGTTTAAACTTATCTCACTCCGTGCATTAGTTTTTTAACAATTGGTCCCAGTACAAATGCCAATAGCGACGCAGCAAGAGAAACTCCTGTTAACATCCAGAAGAAATAGCTATAGCCTTTCTCTCCTGCAACACTTTCAGAAACCTCGCCGAATATACCAGCTAATTTATTACCGATGGCAACAGCCAGATACCAAACGCCAAACATCACCGCAATCATTCTTCCTGGTACAAGTTTACTTACATAGGATAACGCAACCGGCGATACGCAAAGCTCTGCCATGGTATGGAACAAATAAACAAATACTAGCCACATCATGCTCACCGAAGCTGATTTTGAACCCGCTGGAATTGATGCTGCACCAACTGCAACAAATGCCATTCCTATCCCTAAAAATAACATACCGATAGCATACTTGTTGTTAGCTGAAGGATTGTATCTGCTGCTCCACCATTTAGAGAACAGTGGGGCTAATGTGATGATGAATAATGAATTCAATATGTTAAACCAGCTGGCATTAATTTCTGTAGCAGCTTCTTTTGAAGTAATGATGGCTTTAGTAGGGGAGGTTTGATTATTATCATATTTGATGTTGTGCGTCACCAAAATATCTTTGGCATCACCTACTTTCAGTCCAGCTTTTTCACCTTTAGCCAGTCTGATTTCTCTTTTAATAGTTGCTCCCGCTGTAGTAGTAAATTCTACCTCTGCGTAACTTACCATAGTGCCAAACGCTCCTGGCTTTTCTTTGTCAACAATATTGATGATTTTACCACTGAAAACATCTCCAATGTAGTTGTTTTCTTTATCAACTAAAGCATTATTTGCAATGGTTGCGTTTTCTTTAGCCGTATAAAACGATGTACTTTCTACGTCGATAATTGCTACTTCCTCGTTGTTCTTGTATGATTCTGACGACACTACTTTGCCGTTATTTACAACGCCATTAGCATTTTTGTATTGAACGTTATACGAAGTAGATTTGTATTCGTTTACTACCATCCAGATCGCTATTCCCCAGATAATAAGGAAACTAGTACCTAATATTAAATTAGAAAGTTTGTATTTGTCAAAAGTTTGCCCGAAAAGCTTGAATAGTACCCAAGTAATAATCGCTAGCGGACCAACAGTAATCAAAGAGTTGACGATCTTAAAAATAGTGCCAGATGTACCCTCTAAAATACGTTGTGTATAATCTTTAGCGAATAAAGTCAGAGAACCTGGTGCTTGCTCAAAAATTGACCAAAATATCATCGTGATGATAGCAAAGAAAACAATTGCAATCATTCTATCTTTTAATATTTTGTCATATCTAGCGATCCTTACTATCAGTAAAATCAAAAACAAGACAAGTCCAGTTAAAATAACCAAATTGCTTCCATCAATTCCAGCTACTTTAAAATCAAATAAATTTGTAGTTCCTTCTGATATTTTATTCACAGGATCGTTCAATATCCAAGCTAAACCTAAACCAATACACAGTACAATAAGTACCATGTGGAAACTAGTGAATGGGTTTAGTTTTCCGCCTTCTAAATTGGTATCAGCAGCAGCGGCAGCTTTTTCTTCCGCGGTTGCTTTTACTGGCTTAAGACCGATGTTTCCAAATATGCCTTGTGCAAACCAAAATTGTAATAGTCCAAATAGCATGAAAATACCAGCCACACCAAAACCCCAACTCCAACCAATTTTTTCTCCTAAATAACCGCAAAGCATGATGCCGAAAAACGCACCAGCATTTACACCCATGTAAAATATAGTATAAGCTCCATCTTTTTTCTCTGGAAAATCTTTGTACATTTCAGATACAATAGAGGTCATGTTAGGCTTGAAAAAACCACTTCCGAAAACTAAAAGTACAAGACCTAAGTAAATGAAAAAGGAGGTTTCCAAAGCCATACAGGCGTGTCCCATAGTCATAAGCAATGCGCCAACAACTACCGCCCATCTAATTCCAATTACTTTATCGGCAAAATAGCCACCCAACATAGTTGAAAGGTAAACCAGGGCAGTATAGGTACCGAAAATAGCTAAAGCGTGCTCTTTGGGCCATCCCCAACCGCTATCTAATACTGAGGCACTAAAGAACAAAACCAATAAGGCCCGCATACCATAATAGGAAAAGCGTTCCCACATTTCTGTGAAAAATAGTACAAAAAGCCCCGATGGATGCCCAAGTACTTTACTTTTGAAAAAATCATTACGATTTTCTGCAGTAGTTGTTTGCATAAAGTTATTTAATAAGTTAGTCTTAGTTTTTTATAAAAAAAAATTGAGTGCAATATAGCCTAATACATTCATATTTCCTTAAAAAATTAATGTCGGCTTTTTTGAATTAAGGTAGTTGCTTTTCGTGGTGTGCTATACAATTCGTCTAAACTTGATGCATCGTTTCGCAGTTCTACGTTCTCTTTGAAATATAATCGTTGGTAACTGATGGTATAACCGTCGAAACTCGAATCCGATACATAATAAGCAGCGTTGCCTTCCATGTTTGCTTCATAAGGAGCAAGATGATCGAAAACTATCATGTTGACCTGCTTGTCGAAAGTGAGTGTCATCGAATTTTGCCTGTTGTATTCGAATACAATTCTGTTCTTGTTAGCCGCTTTTTTCTTTACCTCAAATATGTTTTTGCCGAATACAGCGTCCTCTTTCTCAAAGGATAGCACCTCAATCACTTTCTTCGTGGTTTTTTCATCGTTTCCTTTCCAGCCCAGTAAAATGTAGTAAGGATTTTTTCCCGGATAAGTAACAGGAATCATTTCGTAATAACGTGCGCCAAACCATTTTTTTTGATTCGTAACTAAATTATCGTCACTAAAATTCTTTCCATCATCATTTAACGGAATCAGCTTCAACGAACCATCTTTAGTGGCCATTTGTATCGTGCCATAAAACTTATAAGTGCCATCGGTAAAAGGTACCGACCATGTAATGATCCTGAAAGATTGATTGGGTGCGGTTAAGATAGAAACGTTGTTTACAAGCGAATCAAATTTGTACTGGAAAGAATGTGGTGTTTTCAAACCTCCAATCAGTTTTTTCACAAACATGGTATTATAGGCCGTTCGGTCTATGTCGTCCTTTACGCTCATTGTCGAATCGCTATATGCAGACAAACTGTCTTGCAGTAAGTTCAGTTTCTCAATATTAGCCGCAGTAAGGGTAGTTTGCGCCCGTAAACCAAGCAACGGAGCATTTAAAGAGATAATCAGTAAAAAAATAAATTTCGAAAAGATTGTACGCATTTAAAATCGTTAACGAAGATTTTCGATTACTATTGCGCTTGCGCCGCCACCGCCGTTGCAAATGCCAGCAACACCTATTTTACCGTTGTTTTGTTGTAGTACTGCAAGTAGTGTAACTACAATTCTAGCTCCAGAAGCACCTAGCGGGTGACCAATGGCTACAGCGCCGCCATTAACATTCACTTTTTCTCCATCTAAGCCAAGTGCTTGGTTATTGGCTAAAGATACTACCGAGAATGCCTCATTAATTTCAAAGTAATCTACCTGTTCCTTGCTGATGTTAGCTCTTTGTAAAGCCAAAGGAATTGCCTTTGATGGCGCAGTTGTAAACCATTCTGGTGCCTGTTGCGCATCGGCGTAGGCCAATATTTTTGCTAGTGGAGTTAAGCCCAGTTCCGCAGCTTTTTCAGCGCTCATTAGTACCAGTGCCGCTGCGCCATCATTTAAAGTTGAAGCATTGGCGGCAGTAACTGTACCGTCTTTTTTAAATACAGGTTTTAATGTCGGTATCTTGTCGAACTTTACAGCCGCAGGCTCTTCGTCGGTATCCAATAAAGTGACGTTGCCTTTTCTATCTTTAATTTCTACTGGAACAATCTCCGCTTTAAATTTCCCATTACTTTGTGCATTTTGCGCTCTTTTGTAGGATTCAATTGCGAAATTATCTTGGTCTTCACGGGTAATATGGCATGTTTCTGCACATAATTCTGCTGCCGATCCCATATGATAGTCGTTGTAAACGTCCCAAAGTCCATCTTTTACTAAGCCATCTGTAATTTGTCCGTGCCCAAGTCGGTAACCATTTCTGGCTTTATCAAGATAATAAGGCACATTGCTCATGCTTTCCATACCACCAGCAACTGCGATATCATTTTGCCCCAAAGCAATACTTTGAGCTGCTAACATGATCGCCTTTGTTCCCGAAGCACAAACTTTATTGATGGTTGTTGCAGGTAAATCTGGCAATCCAGCAAATTTAGCAGCCTGTGTTGCCGGCGCTTGTCCTAGGTTTGCCGATAAAACATTGCCCATGTAAACTTCCTGAACCTGATTTGGCTCAACGCCTGCTTTCTCTAAAGCGCCTTTGATAGCGATACCACCTAGTTGTGTGGCCGAAAATCCTGATAACGAGCCGCCAAAGCTGCCAATAGGCGTCCTAACCGCCGATACGATAACTACTTCTCTCATTTGTAATGTTTAAAATATATTTGGTTGGCCGCAATTTAGGATATTTGTGCAAATTAAACCACTTTCTTGAGTGATTATTGCAATTGAATAAGCAAAGCATTAAGCTTCTTTTTTGCCTGCTTTTCTTTTTCTGGCTTTTAAAGCTTCGTTAAGTAAATATTCAATTTGACCATTGGTACTCCTGAATTCATCTGCCGCCCACTGTTCAATTTCTTTCAGTAAAACTGGATTAATTCTAAGTGCAAATGCTTTTTTATCTTTATCTGACATCAGTCTCAATCATTAATAGTTGATGTTTTTGCTTTAGCGTTTCTAAAGATTGGTGAAGTTGTTCTTTTTTTGCCGTGCTAAAAAGCAATTTTTTTCCATTGGTAAGCACAATTTGAAGGCCTGAGTCTCCATCAAATAGGAAGGCCTTGTCGTTCCATTTAAACCAAAGGCGATAACGGAATCCCCATCCGCCATATTCTCCCAAAGCATCATAACTTCTTAAATAGGCCTTTTCAATATCATCCCAAGCAATTTTTTTAGTTCTAGAGAAAGGCCAATATTTGTAAATAATACCGTTGTTATCGATGTAGAGCAGCAAGTAATTCTGGTTAATGAAATAAACCAAAAGGAATATAAAAACAACTACAATAATAGGTAGATAATAGATTTGTTGGAGTTCCGATAAGCTCATGCCAGTATCGCCCAAAAAACTAGTACTTAAAATAATGATGGCCTGTATACCAAATAGGATATACAGCCACCACAAGTTGAGTTTTTGTTTCTCTTCGAATATCATTAGTTGTATAAAGTTCCGGCGTTAACCACTGGCTGCGCATTTCTATCGCCACATAGAACTACCAACAAGTTACTTACCATAGCGGCCTTTCTTTCTTCGTCAAGCTGTACAATTTCCTTTTCCGATAAACGCTCCAATGCCATTTCTACCATGCCAACTGCACCTTCTACAATTAGCTTTCTAGCTGCAATAACCGCTGCTGCTTGCTGACGTTGAAGCATTGCGCTGGCAATTTCCTGCGCATAAGCCAAATGAGAAATTCTCGCTTCTATCACATCAATTCCAGCTCTCGAAAGACGTTCGTTAAGTTCTTCCTCCAATAGTGAATTTACTTTTTCAGCACCATCTTTTAATGTAATTTGGGCATTTTCATCCTCCAAACTATCATAGGCAAAGCTGTTGGCTAAATGCCTAACGGCAGCTTCACTTTGTACATTCACGTATTGTAAGTAATCTTCTACAGCAAAGCTGGCCTTTGCAGTTTCGTTAACCTGCCAAACAATAACAGCAGCAATTTCTATCGGGTTGCCCATCTTATCGTTCACTTTAAGCTGCTGGCCGTTCAAGTTTCTTGCTCGTAGCGATAATTTTTTCTTTGTAGTAAGCGGGTTCACCCAAAAGAAACCATCTGATTTAACTGTTCCAACGTATTTTCCAAACAAGGTCAATACTTTCGATTCATTTGGATTTACGATAATCAACCCCGGCAAAACGAGTACAAAATCAAGTGTTAGTAGGATGGAACCAATAGCAAATTGTTTGATTGCCAAAAGATATATGCCTGCGATAAGCAATACAATGGTAATGGCTAATGTTAGATAGCCTGAAGGCGGTTTGATAATTTTTTCTGTTTGCATAATGATATTATTTTGATATCAATTTTAAGAAGAAATTTTTAGATATCCAATAGTTTGTAGGATAAATTTTAACTGGCAAATTTCAGCTTCTAGGCTATTGCCGAAATAAATGTTAATTTTGAAAGAAACTAATGTAGATTACAATTGGCAAAGATTAAAAAGAACTCACACAAGATACTGTATCGCAAATATTCATCGAACTTTAAATATGTGATGATGGTAGTTTGCGTACTAGTCATTACACTTTATTTACCAAAGCAGCCGCGGTTCCGCTACGAATTTGAAAAAGGCAAAACTTGGTTAAATAAAGATTTGGTTTCTCCTTTTAGTTTTGCCATTTTAAAAACACCACAACAAATTGCTGCTGATAAAAAGCTAGTCATAGACAATATTCTTCCGATCTATCAATATAATGAGGATGTTTTTAAAGATCAGAGCGAGGCGTATTTAAGTGAATTTGATGTAAAATGGAAGTCGAATACGTTAAATGATGCCGAAAAGGAAGCCAACCGTCAACGTTCGTTAGACATCCTTAAAATAGTTTATAGTAAAGGTATCATTGATGTAAATCCTAAGCATCAAAAGAAAGAAAGATATTATGATTTTTCTCTGTTAAAGAATAACGTTTCTACCAAAGTAAATTCGCAAGATGTTTTTACGGTGCAAAGTGCGCTGACTTTTCTGAAGGAGAATTTTAAATCCGATAACGAAGGAATAAAGAAAACAGTGTTCGACCTAGCTGAGAGCCACATTAAGCCCAATATCAAATTTGATGAAGCGCTAACTGCCACTGTGCAAACCAATGCCTTAAAAAGTATCTCAACAACGAAAGGTATGGTGCAAAAAGGAGAGCTTATTGTGGCTAACGAAACGGTGATTGACGAGGAAGTGTACCAAAAGTTAGTGTCATTTAGGGAAACGTATGATGCGCAAACCAAAACCGTGGGAGATGATAAGCTGGTGTTTTTTGGTCAAGTTTTGTTGGTTGGGTTTATTGTTACGTTATTAATGGTATTCTTATTTCTTTTTAGGAAGGATATTTACGCAGATAACCGACAGCTGTCGCTACTTATTTTGGTGATTACTTCCATGTTGCTGGTGCTTACTTGGGCAATTAAGTTCAATCTTTCAAACTTATATCTCATTCCGTTTTGTATCGTTCCAATTATTATCCGCATTTTATTTGACACCCGCTTGGCGCTGAATCTACATTTGTTGGTGATTTTAATTGCTGGCTTTTTTGTGCCTAATAGTTTCGAATTTGTGTTTTATCAAACCACAGCGGGTATGGTTGCCATTTATAGCATTAAAAATTTGGTTAAGCGAGAGCAGCTGTTGATCTCTGCAGCGTTTATTTTAAGCGCTTATTTTATTTCTTTCTTAGGTATCACCTTATTAAGGGAAGGATCCTTAACGGATATAGAATGGATCAACTTTTTACCTTTTGTTTTCAGCGTGTTGCTTTCGTTGTTGGCTTATCCTTTAATTTATGCTTTTGAGAGAGTATTTGGCATTACTTCAGATGTTGCACTTATAGAGCTAACGAATACGAACAACAAATTGCTTAGAGAGTTGGCATTTAAAGCGCCAGGTACTTTTCAGCATTCCCTTCAGGTGGCTAATTTGGCTGAGGCTGCAATTTTCAAGATAGGTGGAAATGCATTATTGGTAAGGGCGGGTGCTTTGTATCATGATATTGGGAAGATGGAAAACCCGCAGTACTTCATCGAAAATCAAACTGGGGTTAGTCCCCACGATAAAATGCCTTACGAACAAAGTGCACAGGTCATTATCCGCCATGTACATAAAGGCATTGAAATCACAAGAAAAAACAAGCTTCCAGAGTCGGTGATCGATTTTATAAGAACGCACCACGGTAACACCAGGGTAGATTATTTCTATCAATCTTTCCTTAAGAATTCTCCCGAAAAGTTCATTGATGAAAATATTTTTCGTTATCCTGGGCCTATACCTTTTTCTAAAGAAACTGGCGTTTTAATGTTGGCGGATTCCGTTGAAGCGGCATCAAGAAGCTTAAAAAATCCGGATGCTCAAAGCATAAATGACCTTGTTGAACGCATCATTGATTATAAATTAGAACAAAATCAGTTAGATAATTGCGATTTAACGCTAAAAGATTTAGAAACTATCAAGTTGATATTCAAGACGATGCTGATGAGTATTTATCACGTTCGAATAGATTATCCAAAAACAGTGTAATTTTTTTTTGCAAACATCAATGAATTGCTATATTTGCAACCTCGAAACGCAGCAATGCTGATCGAAAGGAGAGGTGCCTGAGAGGCCGAAAGGAACAGTTTGCTAAACTGTCGTACTGGTAACGGTACCGCGGGTTCGAATCCCGCCCTCTCCGCAAAACAAAGGTGATACCACCATCGGGGTGTAGCGTAGCCCGGTATCGCGCCACATTTGGGATGTGGAGGTCGTAGGTTCGAATCCTGCCACCCCGACTAATAAAGTAAGAACCCTTCGGAATTTTTTCAGAAGGGTTTTTTTATTTTGGGATATTGATAACGCCGATTAAATATCTTGCAGTGTGAGCCAAGGGTCAATCACCAGAACCTAGCTTATTCAATATTCCACGTGCGCATTAGCATGCTGTCTTTGCTGCTAAACCGCAACCAAGTCATTTTGCATAACTTCACTACCTTTTCTCTTTCGAGCCTTAATTGTAAACAAACAACACGCTGCTGTTAGAAATTGGATCGCGTTTCATTTGATAGGTATGTCTATCTAAATTCATACGCATCTTTATGGAAGGTTGCCTGTGCGTTTTGCCTACAATGCTGTAAAGAACTTTGTACCATAATATGTATTTAACGTTTTCTTAATATCTCATTTGCTCTTTTGCGATCAGGAATTCAAATTTTTCGTAATCATATTATTTTAGACGATGATTGATTTGTAACCTTGTTTCTTTTTGTTACTTTTACTAAGTCGGTTTTGTGTTTTAATGAAAGCAAACGAAATACCGAGTAAATAATGTTGTTGTCATCAGATGCATCCATTTCTTAAATTAAGTGCAGCACAGCTAAGCGAATTTCGTGAAGGAAATGAAGCTGCTTTTAAAGAAATTTATGTGCTATACAGTTCAAAGATTTACGCTTTTGCATATAGTTTTTTGAAGGATCACATGCAGTGCGAGGAGATTGTTCAGGAAACGTTTCTTTCGCTCTGGGAAAATCGACGAAAATTTGATGGCGACAGAGCTTTAGAACCCTATCTTTTTACAATTGCGAAACGTCAAATTGTAGATCAATTAAGGAAAGTTGTAAGTTCGAAAAAACTTAGAGAAAACTTGTTGACCAGCATAGCAGCTCAACATAATGATACAGAAAATGAGGTCATTTTTGCCGATATGTTATCATTTGCGGATAAAGCAATCAGCGAATTGCCCAAGCAGCAACAACTCGTTTTTAAATTAAGTCGTGTCGAAGGTCTTTCATACGATGAAATCGCAGAACGTCTGGGCCTGTCCAGAAATACAGTAAAAAATCATCTTATTGTAGCAGTTAAAAAATTAAAGACTTGTTTTGATAATCAAGAGATTATTTTTTTGCTATATATCTTCAGTATGTTTTTTTATTAAATTATTTATCTGTTTATCAGTGTTTTGCGATTTTTTATTAAAAAAATAGAAATTAGACTAGTCCTAAGCTTCCCTATAAACGTATTCCTTGTATGACGCTGCAATTTGCAACGTAAAAACCAAATCAAACTTGAAAAATAATAGACTGCAATTTCTTTTACAATTGCTGGTTGATAATAAAATTAACGAACGAGAACTTGAAGAACTCGCAAGTTTAATGCAGCAACCTGACAATGACGAAATAATTGATGCCGAGTTAAAGAATACTTGGGAAAATGTTAGTTCGTCGGCAAAAATAGACGATACTTCATATCATAACATTACTAATCATCCGCGTTTTAAAAAATCAATAGCCGATGGTTCGGTAAATACAAGAAATATTCGTTTACATAATAAATGGTATTACGTTGCCGCTACAGTATTGTTAAGCTGTGGTATTGGCTTGGCCATTTATCTGTTTTCAAATGCTAATAAGCCTCAAATTCAGCTTGCAAATCAAGTTGCTCCAACTGCACAAATAGATAATCACGTTACATTAACGCTTTCCAGCGGTAAGAAGGTTGCTTTAGAGGAAGTTGCGTTGGGGAAAGTTGGTACAGACGACAACATCATCATAACTAAAAATAAAGAAGGACAATTAGTTTATGACCTCAGCAAAGCTATTGATGATGGCGCATTGGCCTATAACACCATTTCAACTCCTGTTGGTAGTAATTATCAAGTCGTGTTATCCGATGGTACAAAGGTTTGGCTTAATGCTAAAACTACACTGAAATTTCCAGCGGTTTTTAAGGGCGCAAATAGGCAGGTTGAACTTTCCGGCGAAGCTTATTTTGAAGTTGCACATAACGAGAAACAACCATTTCTGTTAACGGCGAAAGGCATGACCGTGCAAGTGTTAGGTACGCACTTTAACGTTTCCGCTTATAACGATGACCAGTTAGTTAAAGCTAGTTTGCTAGAAGGGTCGATCAAAGCAAATCATCAAGCTAAAAGTTTATTACTTCTACCTGGGCAGCAGGCTGTGTTAAGTGAAAGTAAATTGAGCCAAAATGGCTTTAACGAAGACGATGTGATGGCTTGGAGAAGCGGCTATTTTATCTTTAGGAATGAACCTATTCAAGAAATTATGAAAGAAATAAGCCGTTGGTACCACATAGAAGTGGATTATCAAGGGGACTTAACCAAAGAAGAATTTGGTGGGAAATATCTGAAAAGTAGCTCGCTTAAAGAATTGTTGAGCAGCTTAGAATTAACGGGAACGGTGAAATTTAAAATGGAAGGAAGGAGGGTAACCGTAATGCAATAATCATTAAAAACGGTTACAAAAAAAATCGAGAGAGCTTGGACCCTCTCCCGATTGTGAAGCAAATGCTTCGAGGTAACTAAACTGAAACGAGAAGAGACAGATTAATTAAACCCGTATTTCAAATGTATAAAAATTATACTTCTTTACTACGTAGAGTTTTCTACGTGCCCAAAAAAATATTGCTCGTAATGAAACTCCTACTTGTTTTATTGACTGCCATTGGCTTACAATTGGCCAGTGCAAATTCATTTGCACAAATAACCCTAAACAAAACCAACACTAAACTAGAAGTAATACTCGCCGAGTT
Source organism: Pedobacter sp. (assembly GCF_965249885.1). GTDB lineage: Bacteria > Bacteroidota > Bacteroidia > Sphingobacteriales > Sphingobacteriaceae > Pedobacter. The sequence continues at coordinate 4,017,770 of NZ_OZ252254.1, forward strand.
AGAAAAGCAAACAGGTTATAATTTCATTTATAATTCTGGTATGATCTCCAAGATTAATAACATTAATGTATCGGTAAAAAATGTCAGTTTGATTGAGGCTTTAAATAAAGCTTTAGAGAACCAGCCGTTAAGCTTTACATTAAACGGAAATACGGTAGTTATCGTAGAAAGAAAACAAAATCAAAAGCAAATACGCATAACAGGAACCGTAGTTGATAAGGATAATTTAGGTATTCCGAATGTTTCTGTCACTATAAAAGGTACAAAGGTAGTAGAGCTCACCAATATGGATGGAAAATTTAGCATTAATGTGCCAAATGGAAATGCAGTTTTGGTATTTACTTTCTTAGGTTTTCAAACCACGGAAGTAACTGTGGGTAATCAAACTACCCTAAAAGTGCAGCTAAAGGAAAATGTAGAGGCTTTGAATGAGGTGGTGGTGACCGCATTAGGTATTAAAAGAGAGGAAAAATCCTTAGGTTATTCGGTTACGCAGGTTAAAGGAGAGGAGCTGACAGATGCTTTGTCAAACAACTGGACAGATGCCCTAATTGGAAAAGTAGCAGGTTTGAATATGATCAAATCTGGAGGTGGCCCAGCTGGTTCCAACAAAATTATTTTAAGGGGAGAAAGTTCGCTAAGTGGCGATAACTCTGCACTTATTGTTGTTGATGGTGTGGTGGTGAGTTCTAAAATTTCGGAAGGTAACGGCGCTTATTTAGGGAGTGAAAATCCAGTGGATCATGGTAATGGAATAAGTGATCTGAACCCGGAAGATATTGAAAGTGTATCAGTACTAAAGGGACCGGGCGCAGCTGCGTTATATGGTTCAAGAGGATCAAACGGGGCTATCATCATCACTACCAAGTCGGGAAAAGAAAGTCAAAAGGGGCTAGGTATTTCCTTTAATTCAAACGCAGTTTTTGGTACAATAAACCGTTGGCCAGATTTTCAGTACGAATACGGTCAAGGCGCCATTGGTAGCGATGCATATTATTCATGGGGAGCTACAGAAGACGGTGCAAATACTAAAAACACCGGTGGCGCTTGGGGGCCAAAGTTCGATGGTCAAGAGTATTATCAGTGGGATCCAAATTTGTTAAATAGGGGTACGGAAAGAACGCCTTGGGTGCCTTACAAAAACAACAGGAAAGATTATTTCGAAGTGTCTCAAACTTATACCAATAGTTTGTCGGTAAGTGGCGGCAATGCCAAAACAACAGCACGCTTAAGTTTCACCAACTTAAATAACAAGTGGATTGTGCCTAACACAGGTTACAATAGAAACACCATTGCTTTAAATGTATCGCAAAAAGTAAACGATAAGTTGATGATATCAACAAAGTTGAGCTACAATAACAAATACAGCGATAATTTACCTTCTACCGGTTACAATAATCAGACAGTAATGTACAGTATGATTGGTTTAGTGCCAAATGCAGACATCAATTGGTACAAACAATATTGGATTCCTGGTAGCGAAGGACTAAAGCAAATCAGACCTTTTGCTAATGGCTTAGATAATGTGTATTTGGCTGTTTACGAAATGTTGAACAAAAGCAACAGAAACCAACTGATTGGTACCATTAGCGCTAATTATGAGTTTACGAAAAACCTCAACCTGATGGTTAGAAGTTCGATAGATTGGGCAGCAGACAGTAGAGCCCAACAAAAGCCGAAAGATGCCGCCAGATTTCCAGAAGGCATGTTCCGCACACAAGATATCGATCAAAAGGAGACCAATACAGATTTCTTGCTGAACTACAAACATAAGATCGGAAGAGATATTGAAGCTTCTTATTCGGGAGGCGGATCTTTGATGATCAATAAATACAAAATGGTATCGTTAAGTGCCGACAGGCTAAGGTATCCAGGTATCTATACTTTTGCCAACGTACAAGATAGGGTAGAAGCCAATTCGAAAACTACCGAGTATGCCGTAAATAGTTTATATGGTTTAGCGCAGTTTGCCTATAAAAACTATCTCTTTTTAGATATCACGGGCCGTAATGACTGGGCATCGGTACTAGCCTCAGAATTTTCTACAGAAAACGTTTCGTTTTTTTATCCTTCAGTTAATTTAAGTGGTTTGGTGTCGGAAATGTTTAGCCTGCCAAAAGCGATTTCGTTCTTTAAATTAAGAGCATCTTGGTCGCAGGTTGGCGGTGGTGGAGTAACCCCTTACTTAACAGGATATAATTATATCTCAAAGGCAGCTTACTCATCAGGTATGGCTAACCCAACTTTTATTGCTAACGAAGATTTGCAAAATGAATTATCAAGCACCTTGGAGTTTGGTACGGACATTCGCTTGTTTAAAAGTAGGTTAGGCTTAGATGTAACTTATTACAGAAGTAACATCAAAAATCAGATTTTAAATGTGCCACTAGATAGAGCTACAGGTTACAATTATAGTGTAATGAATTCTGGTTTGGTGCAAAATAAAGGAGTAGAGGTTGCCTTAAACGGCGTGCCGCTTAAATCAGTAAAAGGTTTGAATTGGGACGTGTCGGTAACCTTTGCTGCCAACAGAAATAAAATTGTTTCCCTTGCAGACAGCGTTGACAATTACGTGATGCAAACTGGACCACGAGGTTCAATGGAAGCTAGGGTTGGTGGCCGCATGGGCGATTTGTACGGCTTAGGCTATTCTCGTAGTCCCGACGGACAAATCATCTACAACTCCCAAGGTTATCCGGTGTTAACCGAAGAAGCATTTTATTTAGGTAGAGCTACGCCAGATTTTAACTGGGGTGTGGTGAATAATTTCCGCTACAAGCAGTGGCGCTTAAAAGTTTTGGTTGATGGTCAATACGGTGCTGTTGCCTATTCGCACACCCATGCGGCGGCCTCGGTGGCGGGTAAATTAACCAACAGCTTACCCGGAAGATACACGGGTATTATTGGTAAAGGCGTACAACGTAATGCCGATGGAACTTTTAGACCAAACGATGTAGTAGCAGAAGAGATAGGGACTTATTATAACGAGCATTTTAAGGCGGATAACGTAGAAGCTAATACCTTCAGTACCGATTTTATCAAATTGAGAGAGCTGAGGTTGGATTATACCTTCAATCCCAAATTCTTGAAGAAAATCAAATTTCAAAAGGCTGTAGTCGGTGTTTACGGTCGGGATCTTTTCGTTTGGAGCGATTGGCCAGCTTATGATCCAGAGTTTGGAACCTTGGGCAATAGTGATATCCAAAGGGGCTTTGAGGTAGGGCAGTTTCCTTCTACCAGAAATTTTGGCGTAAACCTTTCATTTACCTTTTAACGAGCATTAGTGATGAAAAAAATTATAGCAGCATTAGCCATTACCGCAAGTTTAGTTTCTTGTACCAAAGATTTTAGTGAACTAAATACAAGCAAAGATGGCGCAAAATTTACCACTCCAGAAACTTTATTGGGACCGGCAGTACACGATGTACTGAAGAGGAATCTCAACCGATGTTTAAGGTTAACACACGAATTGATGCAGGTGCATGTTACCCTAAACGACGGCGACGAGATCCATCGTTACGTGATAAGACCACTGGAATCTGATTACATGTGGAACAACTGGTACTTGCAACTAACCAACATCAGAGATATTTATAAAGGCGGAGATGCCATCAATAGCAATGCTTTTATGGGTATTTCTTTGGTGTTAGATGCCTGGGTATCTTCTTTAATTACCGATGTGTATGGCGATGTACCTTATTTTGACGCCACCAAAGGAAGAGAAGGCATTTTACAACCTCGTTTTGATAAGCAGAGGGACATTTACGAAGACTTGTTTAAAAAGTTGGAGCAAGCTAATGAATTGTTCAAAGTAGCGTCACTGACAGAAACCGAAGCTAAATTAGATCCGATTTACGCCGGCGATTTAGCAAAATGGAGAAAGTTCGGTAATAGTCTTTATTTAAGATTGTTATTAAGGGCTTCAGGCACTGGCGAACTTAATATTGCTAACAAAATTGCGGAAGTAGTGGATACTAAAAAAACTAATTATCCGATTTTCACAAGCAATAGCGACTCTGCCATTTTAAAATTTCAAACTACGGCGCCTTACTTATCGGAATTTGCGGAGTACCGCGATTTAGATTTTTGGGTGAACAATAGTTTGGGCGAATTTTTTATTGATAACCTTAACGAGTGGAACGATCCACGCCGCGACAAATGGGCCACTAAAAAAGACAATGCATTTGTGGGTATACAAAGCGGCTATCCAGTGGGACAAATTCCTGCACCGCAATCGCAGTATAATAAGAGTTTGATGACAGAGCCACTTTTGGGTAACATCATTAATTACCCAGAGCTGCAGTTCATTTTGGCCGAATGTGCTTTAAAAGGTTACATTCCTGCTGGCGACCCCAAAGCGTATTACGAAGCAGGTGTAACCGCTGCCATAACTATGTGGGGGCTTACGGTGCCTACTGGTTACTTAACCGATTCCAGCGCTCAATGGTATAGCAACGATGATAATGATTTGAAACTGCAAAAGATCATGCTGCAGAAGTACTATACGCTATTCTTTACTGATTTCCAATCTTGGATAGAACATCGCAGAACTGGCTTCCCGAAATTACCGCAAGGTTTTGGATTACAAAATGATCGTATCATGCCAACTCGCTTAAAATATCCAGTAAATGTACAAAGGGTAAACCAGCAAAATTATCTGGCGGCGGTAGCAAATATGGGTGCCGACGATATGAAAACTAAAGTGTGGTGGAACAAATAGGTTAAATTGAAAATGAAAAATAACATAAAAATATATTTAGCAATAGCCTTAGCAACGCTGTTTATGGCATCGTGTAAAAAGAACGAAAACGAAGCTGTTGGTACGGTAAGTCCAGTAGTGGGTATTGGTTTCGTTAAGGCATTGCACAATGGCGATGACATCAACCTTGTTAAAGAAAAACTCATGAATGCTACCCAAATAGCGGGTATAGTAATTTCGGATAGAAACAGTGGTAATTTCGATCCCAAAGAGTTTGTCTTACAAAACACTAACAAGGGCGTTACAGCTGGTTTAGTAATTAAACTTAACGATGCAAACACCACAATCAACTATGGAGATTCTGTAAAAGTTGAAATTGAAAACTGCGTATTAACAAGGGAAAGTGGTGTGATGAAGATTAAAGGAGGCAATTTAAATCTATCAAAAGTAACCAAGGTTTCTTCAAATCATACGCTTAAGCCTATCGTGTTAACGCCAACACAATTGTTTTCGCAGTTTTATACAAGAGAAAGTACGTTAATTCAGTTAAATAATGTTACCATTCCTGACTTAGTTGGAGGCGAGGTTTTTGGAGGTGAATACAGGTTAAGTGAAAATCTTAGCATCTCTTTGTTCTTAAGTACAAGCGCCAATGCCAATTTTGCTCAAAGTTTTGTGCCAATGGTAGCTTCTTTTATCGGGATTCCCACGTATTACAACGCTACCTCCAATTATTACAATACGGCAAAATTGCTTTTTAAAATGCCTAATGAAAAAGCAGTATTTAATCAAACTGGATCGGTGTATTTAAATTTTCCAGAAGATTTTGAATTGGCACCAGCAAGTGCTAAATCACAATTTTTGATGCCGGCAATAAATAACAAAGTAACGTTTAAAACTGGAACTTGGCGACTTTATCAAGCTGTAATTGGCGATCGGGTTAATCTCGATAAATTCAATCCTTTAGGTAAACAGGCAATTAGGCTGCAAGAGCAACTAACCGAGGCTGCTTATTTAGAAATGGATTTTGATTTACCTAACGGTGCGTCGCAATTGACATTTTCTTATGCCGCGGCCACACCTCAATCTGGAACTGCAGTAGCAAGTAGTTTTAAACTAGAGTATTCTCAGGATGGTGGTCTCACTTGGTTGCAAACTGGCGAAACCCTTACTAGCGATGCAGTGCTTGCAAAGGAAGCATCGTTTGCATTAAATCTTCGCGGAGCAGTTAGGTTTAGAATTAATAAGCTAGGCTTAGGACCTAATGGCGCAGTGGTGAAAAATGGTTTACTAAACATAGATGATTTTAAAGTTTATCAAAATGTCGATTAACACTATTAATTCTTTACACATGAAAAAGATATTATATATTTTGCTGGCCTTTGCCTTGGTAATTGCTGCCTGTAAAAAAAGCGAATCGGATAGCGCACCTACTAATCCTTCTATTTCAAGTATTGTGCCTGCGGTGGCAATGGCCAATCAAAATGTAACGATCAAGGGTAAACGTTTTTCAACAACACCAGCGGAAAACATTATTAAGTTTTCTGGCGTTACCGCTGAAATAGTTTCGGCAACCGACAGTGAACTGACGGTAGTAGTGCCAGCAAATGGCAGTACTGGAAATGTAACTATTACCGTGAATGGTAAAACCTCTAAAGGGCCAATATTTACCTACGGAGCAGCAGATGCCGCCGCTGATTTCGAATACGTCACCTCAACTTACGCAGGTTCGGGTATTTCTGGTAATACCTTAGGACCATTGTTAGATGCACAGTTTAGTACCTTGGAAGGAGTAGCCCTTGATGAAAGTACTGGAGATTTAATTCTGGCGGATAGGGGAAATCAAATCATCAAAAGAATTAAGAAAAACGGCACGCAGGTAGAGTTGGTTTCTGGAATTAAGGGAGCTGGTACCGTAAATGGGACCTTGGACGTCGCTAAGTTTAACAATCCGTACAAAGTTGCGGTTGATAAAGTAGGCATCATTTACGCGGTAGATAACGGTGGGGCAAGAATTAGAAAAATTGACGTAGCAGCAAACTTGGTTTCTACGTTTGCAGGCCCAACAGGCGCTACGGTAACTACCGGATTTCTTGACGGAGCCAGTACTGCTGCCAGATTTAACGTGCCAATTGATGCAGTAGTGGATAACAGCGGTAACGTGTACGTGGCAGATGCCAATAACAGTGCCATCAGAAAAATCAAGCCTGACGGTACCGTAACTACGTTAGTAGGCGCTGGTCCTTCCCAAAATGCGCTAATCGATGGTTTTTGGCCAAATGTAAGGTTAAATAGACCTTCGGGCATCTGTTTAGACAGAGATGGGATGTTGTTAGTGGCCGATAGGTATAACAATGCTATTCGAAAAATAAATCCAAATACAGGTAAAACCACCACTATTGCAGGTACAGGTGCCGCTGGATTTAAAGATGATGAGGCATTAAAAGCGACATTTAACCATCCGTTTGGCATACATGCAGATAAGCATAACAATATTTATGTTACCGAGTTGAACAATAGTTCTGTGAGAATGATCACACCACAAGGAAGTGTAATTACTATTGCCGGTAATGGTGTTGTTGGCTTTGCGGAAGGTAAACCGGGAGTTTCACAATTCAACAATCCAACAGATGTTACGGTAGATGACGATGGCAATATCTTCATTGCTGACATGAGCAACAATCGCATTAGGAAAATTGTAAAAGTGAAGAAACCTTAATGCTACCAAATTACTGGGAGCTGATGAAGTAGACTCCCAGTAATCAATCCACTACTGAATTATAAGTGAATTAAAGTGAGTTAGAAAATTTGTCGTAAGATATGATTTTAAAAAAGCGACCTACAAACTGATGTTGAAATGAATCAGCATGACGAACCGCCCGTAACACATTTAATTTATTTCGAGGTCGTTAAAGGGAATTAACACCGCTAATTCACGTAAGTTGATGTTTCCCTACTCGGAAAACTGGGACTGCTTTGCCTAAAAAACTTTTAAAAAAACAAAACTAAAACCAATTGCATGGCTTTTTGCCGCTTCGTAAGTGCAAAGGTCATGCATAGTTAAACAAACGTTATATGAAAAAACTTTTACTAAGAATTAACGGGTTTTTGCTCTTAGCGGTACTTATACTCTTTGGTATAGAAAGTACGGCACAGGTGAGCATCTCTTTCCCGGAAGCAGTATTTACCGATGTGCCAACCATTGCCAAAGGTGGATCATCGCCAACAATTATGAATAGGTTGATTGCCTTGGTAGATAATACGCCTGCCGGTCAAAGTATTCACATGTCTATTTATATGATTACCTATCAGCCTCTAATGGATGCTTTAAAAAATGCTGAAACTAGGGGTGTTAATCTACATATCATCGTAGATATGAGTAGATCAGATCCGCAGACAACCAATGCTACTTCTTTGCCTTGGCTCCAAGCTAATCTCACCAACTCAGAGATCGTAGTCACAACCAACGACGTAAGTTCAAATGCAATCAATCACCATAAACATGTGTTATTTTCGGGGATAACTACAACAACTGGATTGGTTGCTAATGTTACTTTTCAAACTTCCCATAATTTCACTACTTCAGATATGGGTAAAATTCAAGATGCGCTTATCTTTAATGAAGCTGATATTTACCAAGCTTTTTTAAGTAATTGGAATGTGATGAAACAGTATGCAGCCTCGGGAATGCGTCTAAATTTTACCTACACTGCACATGATTTTCCTAGTATCAATACCAAATTGGCATTTTTTCCTCGGATAGTTGCTGGCGTACATGATGGCAATGACAATATTTTGGAAAGCTTGAATGCTATTACGGATGTTGCCAATGCAAAAATTAGAGTAGCCATGTCGGATTGGACAGATTCCCGCCCAGCTATCGTTGATAAATTAATCGCTCTGCGTAACCAAGGTGCAACTATCGAAGTTTTTGCTAAAGATGCTGCTGGTACACAAACAAAAGCCAAGCTCAACCAACTGAAAGCTTTAGGAGCTACAGTTCGTATTTTTAATCTTTCTATCGATGGTCAGGCGGTGTTTAACATCCACGCTAAAATGATGCTAATTGAAGGTACTTGGAATGGGCAATCGAATGCGAAGGTTATCATAACTGGAACACATAACTATACCGATGGTGCATTAAAAACCAACAATGAAGTTTTAGTAACCTTGATTAATTCACCGCTGTTTAGTGCGTATGATACTTACTTCAGTGCTTTCAATACCGTTACGCCAACGCTGCAATTGCTTGCTTGGAATTTCAATACCTTAAACACTACGGGATCCGAGGCAAGTTTCCTATCTACAACTACCACTGGTGGTTTATTTAATGCTACTTTACTGAGAGGAACAGGATTTAAAGCCAATGGTTTATCAAAAGGCTTGGGCGCTGTGAAAGACCAAGTTAAAAATCCCACTATGAGCACTACTAAAGCTATGGCTATTTCAAACGAAGATTATTTCGAATTTGAGGTAAACACTAAGCCTGGCAAAAAGGTGGCATTAAACAGTCTAGAATATGTAGTTAGAAGATCATCAACTGCGGCGCCAAAAACAGGAGCATGGATGTATGTAGTGGAAGAAAATGGAGTTAAAGGTGCGCCAGTGGCAATCACTACAACAGATATTACTTTTACCAACGGACCAACATTAAGTAATGGATTTCAACAAGCACCAATTGATTTGTCGCAGATTGCAGCACTACAAAATATAGGATTTAGTAAGAAAGTGTATTTACGTCTGTATTTCTGGGGAGCAACCACAGTAACATCAACTTTTGGCTTAGGGCCTTACGGTGTGAATAATAGCAATAGTGTTGTACTAAATGGCGATGTATTAGAAGACGAACTAAGTAATGAGAAAGTATTGTTGGGCTGGCAGTTTGCAACTTCTAACAGCGGCGGCAATGCAGCCGGTAACGAGCTAAGCTATGATGCTACTACCACTATTGGCATGGAAAGTACATCCATAGCGAGGGGAGCAGGTTTAAAAGAATACGAATTAGTAAGAGGTTTTTCTTCAATTCCACAAGTATTAACGCCAGACAAACAGGCAGCTATTGACGGCAACAGCTACCTCGAATTTAAAGTGAAACCCAAAGCAAATTACACTTTGGCCTTAACTAACTTATATGCTAAAATGAGAAGAAGTTCTAACGGTGGAGCGAAATCTTCATTCAGATGGATGTACAGTTTAGATGGAACTAATTTTACTCCACTAGGCAGTGCTGACGATGAATTCGTGAATAATTACACCGAAGGATTGGATCAGCCAAGCGTGAGCTTGTCGGGCGTTACCGCATTACAGCAGTTGCAAAGCAATCAAGAAGTTACTTTCAGACTATACGTTTGGGGTTTTACCGCTGGGGTGGGAACGGGCACTTTTGCCATTGGCAGGTCTAAAAATGGTTATGATGACGCCTTGTTTATTACTGGAACTTCAACTTACGTTGCTCCATTACCTGTGGTACTCACAAAATTTGAAGCGAAAAAAAGCTTTAATTCGGTGCTAATCAATTGGTCAACGGCCACTGAAAAAGACAATTCACATTTCGAAGTGATAAAATCTGCCGATGGAAAAAATTGGAAAGCTGTGGCTAGTGTGAATGGGGCAGGAAATAGCAATCAGTTAAATCACTATAATGCAGTAGATAAAATGCCTTATGCCGGAATTAATTATTACCAGCTTAAACAAGTTGATTTTGATGGAGGTAGCTCATCTTCGGAGATGAAAGTAGTTGATTTTAAAGTAGATGAATTTACAAAGCTCTCGGCAAACTATAGCTCATCATTATTGACGATAAGTGTTCAAGCTGCAACCAAAGGAAATGCAAATCTTGCTTTGTACGATATTGGTGGAAAGAAAATGGTTACTCTACAGCACACTTTAGTAAATGGTAGCAATAGCATTTCAATCCCTGTTAATTTACAAAATGGAATATATGTTTTAATGATGAACACTGGCGTTTCAAAAGAAGCCGTTAAATTGCTAGTTCGGAATTAAAAGTGGAAATAATTGGTTAACGATGTTAACACGTTCTCAGGCAGAAGACTACCCTTACACGAAGGGTAGCTCTTTTATTTTACGGACAGTTTTAAAGTAATGAGTTAATTACCATTAGATAAATAAATAATAAAATGAGGAATATTAAAAGTGGGCTGTTGATTTGTTTAAGTGCATTGGCTCTCGGTTGTACAGCTCAAAAAAGGCAAGCGAGTTCAAATACTGCTGAACTTTTGGATCGGAAGGATTGGAAAATTGATACGCTTAGAAGGGATGTGATCTGGTACCATTTCAATTCCGCAACTGATTCGGAATTTGCCAACCAAAACGTAAATGTAGTAAGCTTCGATCCCAAAGCCAAATTAGGCAAAGCGGTACTGGTTTATAACAAAGAAAAGGATTCGCTTTCTGATTTTGCTAACAAGATTTCTGGTGCAGTTGCAGGTATAAATGCCACTTATTTTATTGAAAAGAAGGATTCAGCCGACTACATGCATTTGCGTTTAAAAGGAGTGGATATCCAGCAGGTGAAAGTGCCCAGAACCAGCATTTACTGGTGGAAACACCAAGGTATGATGACTTTTAATAACGAAGGAACGCAATTCGATATACAATTTTCCCCAACAGATTTTGCCAAAGTAAAGTCGGAAAATATCATTACTGGAGCGCCTATGCTAATTGATAATTATCAACCTGTTGGTTTAACATTTGCAGATACTACTGGCTTAAAATTGGATCTTAAAAAACTGCATTACGAACATTACCTGAAGCACCAAGGTGTACGCCATCCACGTACAGCCGTTGCGGTCACTAAAGATGGAAAATTACTTCTCATTACCGTCGACGGCAGAAATGCTTCGGCTAAGGGAATGTCTGCAAAGGAATTAACGAGCTTTTTGGTGCGCTACTTCAATCCAAAATCTGCCATGAATATAGATGGTGGAGGTTCTACCATGATGTGGATCAATGGTCAGGTGCCTAACGGAATTGTTAACTATCCAACGGATAACAAGAAATTTGATCACTATGGGCAGCGTAAAGTGGAAACTGCTTTATTTATTAAATGATTATAGCTAAGCAAAAACACATGTTCAAACTTCGAAAGTTAATTTTAATACCATTTACGGTTCTTTTATTTGTGACTACAGCGTATGCGCAAAAGTATAAAGTTGGTATTTCAATTGGCGCTAATTCATTAACTAAAAAGAAATTACAGCAGCTTAGCGATGCTGGCATTGATTGTGTTGAAACTGGACTTACACCATACATCAACAAAGACTCGTTGACCTTCACTTTGGATGATGCCGAAATGATGAAGAAAATGCGTGAATTAAAGCAGGCTGCTACTGAAACTGGAGTGGAAATATGGTCGATTCATATGCCTTACGGGAAAGAAATAGATATTTCGTTTGTAGATGAAGCTCGCAGACAAAAAGTTGTTGCTTTTCATCAGCAGGTGCTAAAGTACGTGGCGGTATTAAAACCGAAAATTATCTTGTTTCATCCTAGCTACTATTTGTCATTGAATCAAAGAGATGCACATATCCAACAGCTGATAAAATCTGTGGGGGAATTGAATAAAGATGTGAAAGCTATAAAATCCACCATGGTAGTTGAAAATATGTTGGGTCCAGCGCTTTTGGTAGCTAAGGGAAATCAAGAACGACCTCTAATGAGATCGGTAGAAGAGTGTCTAGCTATTTTCAAGTTATTACCCGATGATGTTTATGCTGCGGTGGATTTAAATCATATTGCCGAGCCCGAAACACTGTTGCTAGCATTAGGTAAAAGAGTTAAAACACTTCACGTAGCCGATGGTGATGGTCAGGCGGAAAGACATTACTTTCCATGCGATGGTAAAGGACAGAACGATTGGAAAGCTATTTTTAATGCTTTAAAAGCTATTCAGTACCAAGGACCTTTTATGTATGAAAGTACGACTAAGGAGTTGTCAGGTTATCGCGAGTGTTACGATAAATTATTGAAAATGAATTGACTTTACGTAGGAGTGTTACAGTATTGCTTTTTCACTGACTGGTTGAAGTTCAACATCTAAGTTTCCATTCGACACCGTTTCAATTTTGATAGTTAAAGCGCATCAAGTTTTTATACTAGATGCGCTTTTTTAGTTTGAATTGGCTAATTGAGATAGTTTTAAGTCGCTTATTAAACCTGTAAGTTTAATTCAACTTCCTTAGCTAATGGAAGAGATACGTGAAAGGTTGAACCAATGCCCAATTCGCTTTCGGCCCATATTTTTCCATCATGTCTTTTGATAATTTCAGCAGAAAGATAAAGGCCAATTCCGAAACCAGAGATCTGCTTGTTGTCTTTGTTGTCTACCCTGAAAAATCTGTCAAATAACTTCGCTAATTCGTCCTTTGCAATTCCTTTTCCTTGATCGGCAACGCCGAAATAAACATTTCCATCAGCTTGAAAACAACTCATGGTTATTGTTGAGCCAGCAGGAGAATACTTCACTGCATTTCCTAATAAATTGGTCAACACTGTTCCAATTTTATCACGATCGGCAATTAGAAAAACTTTATCAGTAGGCTCAAATACAAATTGATGTCCCTGTTGTCCGTAGGCACTCACTTCTCTAATAATTTCGCTCATTAAATCATTAGCGTCAAAAGTACTTTGCTGCAAATGTATTTTACCTGAATCTAATCGCGATACATTTAGGAAGCCATTGATAAGTGTACTCATTTTACCAACTTGGTCAAGTAGCTTAGTTGAAGTTGTTGCGGTAAAATCGTCTTCATTTTTATCCGCTTTAAGCTTCATGAGCTGCGCATAGCCTTTCATAGAAGTAAGCGGGGTTTTCAATTCGTGGCTAACCATCGCAATAAAGTCGTTTTTACGTTGGTCATCCTCTTTCTGTTCGGAGATATCAAGTATGGTTCCGATAGTTCCAGTAACTTCGCCGGCTTCATCCAGCTCTACCTTGCCGGTAGTGTTCAACCACTTGTATTGGTCTGTACCCCAAACTTTTATTCGGTAATCTTCGTTAAAAAAACCTTTAGTTTGATTTGCCTTTTCAATTGCTTCCAATACACGTTCTTTATCTTCCGGCACAATTAACTCAGCGGCCTCGTAGTAGCTAAACTCTAAATCATCAGGTATGCCGTGTATACGTTTTGCGTTATCGGATATATGAAGCTCGTTAGTATCGATTTTTGCCCTCCAAATACCCATTCCAGCGGTATCTACTGCGAGTTGCAAGGTGCCAGTGACTTTCTCTAGCGTCTTACGGGCATTCACTTGCGAACTAATGTCGGAAGCAACAGCCATCATTCCGTTGATTCTGCCTTGTTCATCTCTAAGGGGTTCTACCGTTAAATTAATGTAAATGGTTTCCATCTGGCCGTAGCGCAGCAGCTGAACTGCTAATTCTCCAGATATGAAACGTTCTCCAGTGGAATATACCTTGTCCATGATTTCTCTAAAGCCCTGCCGATCAAGTTCTGGCAAGGCTTTAAAAAGACTTTTATTGGTCACTTCTACAGCAGTACGACCCCAATATTCAAGCATCCTAGCATTAGCTAGTTCAATGATATGTTCGGGACCGCGATAGATAGCAATGGCTACCGGAGCTTCGATAAATACACTACGTAAATGTGCTTCGGTTTTGCCCCTCGTAGCGCTAATTTTTAACTGAGCTTTAATTTTAGTGATTAGCTCAACGGCAGAGAAAGGTTTTACTAAATAGTCGTCGGCACCTGATTCAAATCCATCAATTTTGGATTCTTCACCAGCTCTGGCTGATAGCAATATTACCGGTGTGCTAAAAATTTCTTCTCTTGACCTAAGCTCGCGTAAGAACTGCTTGCCATCCATTACCGGCATCATCACATCGCTCAATACCAAATGTGGTTTTAGCTCAGTTACCCGTTCAAGGGCTTGCTCACCGTTTTCTGCAGTAAACACAGTGAAATGAGGAGATAGCAAACGTACCAGATATTCCCGCATGTCACGGTTGTCATCAACTACTAATAATTTAAGTTCTTCGGAATCTTCAGTTTTTTCGTGCTCAATTTTGGATATGCTTTCGTGCTGTTCACTTGAGCTATTGTGTAATAAACTTGTCGCCTCATTTAAAAACGCACCTCTTAGGTCGGCAGAACCAGCGATATCAATTGTTTCTAAAACTTGTTCTTGTGGAAGATGTGCCTTACCCAGAGGTATTTCAACGGTAAAGGTGCTTCCGATATCTTTTGTGCTCTCTACACTGATTTTACCACCGTGTAATTGCACTAACTCGTTAACCAGTGATAGTCCAATGCCGGTACCCTCGTGTGTACGTCCGGCAGAGTTTTGTACCCTATGAAATCGTTCGAACATGTGCGGGAGCTCTTTTTCTGGAATACCTACACCTGTGTCGGCTATTTGTAAGATCAATTTTTGGTCCCTTTGGAACAATTTGACTTCGATACTACCTTGCAAAGTATATTTAAAAGCGTTAGACAAAAGATTCAGTACAATCTTTTCCCACATTTGTCTGTCAACATAAGCTTGGCCGTCAATACACTGGCAATCAACCACCAGCTTCATCTCTGCTTTTTCAATGATCGATCTGAAACTACTAGCTAAATCTGTGGTAAGCTCCGTTAAATTTAAAGGCTGATAACTGGCTTGGATGCGTCCCGCTTCAACTCTGCTATAATCCAATAAGTTATTTACCAATTTTAGCAGGCGAATAGCATTTCGGTGAGCAGAATCAACTGAATCACGCATGGAATCGGGCAAAGATTGTGCAGCTTGCAAATCTTCCAAAGGTCCCAACATTAGCGTTAAAGGAGTGCGGAATTCATGACTTACATTACTGAAAAATGCTGTTTTAGATCGATCTATTGCTGCTAGCGCTTCCGCTCGCTTTTGTTCTTGTTCGTAGGCATACACATTGGAAACTGCTGTATTGTAGGTGTTGCCAAGCAAATCGTAAAAACCTAAATAAGCTTGATCAAGTGCACGTCTTGCGCTAACTCCGGCTACCAAAAAACCAAAAGGTGTTTCTTGGCCCGGAATATGGATAGGAACAAGTACGGCTGAGTGTGGTGTTTCTGGATAGGGTTCGCAAGAAAACTCCCCAAATCTATCCTCTAAGTCGGTAACAACAAGCGCCTCCTTCTTACCGATTAGTTGCTTAAGCGGCCAATCGCCATTATTGTTTTGAGATAAATCTATTGATGATACTGCTAATTGACAAGCCTGTTCCGTACCGGCGCTGCCAATTAATCTGGCGCTCTCTTCAGTTGCTTCATATTTATAGAGAAGAATAAAAGGTAAGTCAATCAAAAACTCTTGATATTTATCTTGAGTTTCCGAAGCAATGTCTTCGATGCTTTTTGCCTTACCAATTGCTGCTCCAAGTTCCCTAAGCACTTGAGTGCGACGGGCACTGAGCATCTTATCAGTTGTTTCCGTAATTGGATGAAATATGCCGCCAACGCCGCCGCTTTCATCTCTAATAGGAGCAAAAGAAAAAGTCATAAATGCTTCTTCCAAATAGCCATAGCGCTGTAAAAACATCCGCTGATCGTGAATGTAAGTTCCCTCACCTTGCTGGCCGCGGGTAAATTTATCGCCAACTACTTCTAATGCTGATTCCCAACAAACACGAAAGTTCATTCCCATTGACGCGGGATGCATTGCTCCGCATATCGGTCTGTAACTATCGTTGTAAATTTGGATGGTTTCTGGTCCCCAAGCAATTAAAATAGGGAAGGTAGAGGAAAGACAGAGGCTCACCGAAGTTCTTAAACTCTGGGGCCAGCTTTCTATAGGTCCCAGTGGAGTTTTCGACCAGTCCATCGTTCGGATCAATTTCCCCATTTCCCCCCCGCCAGAGAGGAACTGTTCGGTCGATTCGGCTGCAAGTAAATTCATCTTTTTCCTAAAGAGGTAAATATAGACTTAATTTCCCTAAATAGAGCTATAGGTTGTAGTTGTAACGGTTTTAATGCAGTGTGTTTTCGATCAATGAGAAAGAAATAGTTTAATGCGTTTTGGTTGCTCAATGTTGAGAGGATATGCGTTGCGGAGATATATCGATGACTAGGAAGTAGTTTTGCGTGTAAATAAGGAGACGGTCAACCCATCTCCTTAATGTTTAATGTCGTTTGTTAAACCGTTCTGGTTTTGAAATCGTTAGCTGCTGATCTCGCTTTTTCCATCCACTCCGGAGCTTTTTCTTTGATCTCATCCAACTTTGTTCTTCCAAACATATCTTTCTTTGTTAGATATTTCACTGCGCCGTATACCGCGGCACCAATGAGTGCTGTTCTTATAATTCCCATATCAATTCTTTTTATTTGTTAACACCCGTAATTGGTTTTGGTTTGATAAACCTTAATCTCATTTCTATAATCAAACTTTTCTAAGTGATGGATGTTCAACAATAAAATAGTGTGATGGAAGAAACAAATTTATTATTGGCATTAAAGGGAAAAACAGTAGTAATAACTGGCGCTTCTAGTGGTGTAGGCTTGGCTACGGCAGAGGCATTCTCAACCTACGGATGTAAAGTAGTGTTAGCTGCAAGGGGAGAGGAAGGTTTAAAAATCGCTGCGCAACGATGTGCTGCTTTAGGGGCTTCGGTTTTGCAAGTTTCAACGGATGTTTCTGAATATGCGGCTGTGCAGCAGTTGCTTGCCCAGGCTATAGCTTTTGGAGGTAAGGTGGATTATTGGATAAATAATGCCGGAGTAATGGCTAGCGGCCGTTTTGAAGAAATTCCTATAGAGGTGAGCCATCAGGTTGTAAAAACTAACTTGATTGGCTACTTAAACTGCGCTCACGCGGTGCTTCCAGTTTTTAAGCAGCAAAAATTTGGTGTATTGGTAAATAATGTTTCTATCGGCGGATTTATGCCTGCGCCGTATAGCGCTGTTTACTCTGCCACTAAATTTGGTATTAAAGGAATGATGGAATGTCTGCAAGGCGAAATTTCTGCTGAAGAAAATATCCATATCTGTAACCTTTATCCCCAAATACAGCGCTCCACTGGTAACATGCACTCTGCCAAATATTCGGGACTTGATTTTAAAGTTCCTCCATTGGCTGCAGATCCAAAAGATACCGCACATCAATTACTAAAATTGGCGGTATTTCCTAAAAAAGATAAGTTTCCTGATTTCAGTTCGTGGGCAATTAAAACAATACATGATTTGTTCCCTAAAATAGTTGTTAATACTGCTTCGGCAGGAATGCGGTTGATGATGAAGCTCAAAAATGCGGATCCAAATGGAGGCAATGTACTTCAGCCCTCTAGATATCCGCACCGCATTTATGGTGATGCCATGATTTCCACACCCTCTAGGACAACAAAAAAGGCGCTGGGATTTGGCTTGTTGCTTGGCATGGCTGTAGTAATGTTAACCAATAGAAAAAGCTAACAATCAGTGATACAGCTGATGACAGGACGCTCTATTTACAACTTATTTGTTTAAAAAAGCCTGCGATTTGCCTATCTTTATCGTCGAGTAAATAATTGTCATCCAAATTGGAGCAGGTGATTATAGGCCTCAATATTAAAATAAATCAGTTTGTTGTTGTTAAAATTTTGGGAACGCCTAAGAGGACCTAGTGCTGAATTTCCCTTGGAAAAAAGGATATTGAACTCAGGTGGCCTGTTTTCTATGTGCACCTTGCTGATTTTTGTGCTGTATGATTCGTATGTAGTGGTAATTCCCGAACTAGCCATAGTTTCATTTATTGCTTTTTTACTACAGCTTTTTCTTTACTATCAATCACGCTTTAAAAGAAACTTTGCTATTGCTCGTTATGGCTTCACTTTTTTAAGTTACATTTTTTTGGTCGTTAACTATTATTACGGAGCTGGCATCGACGGACCGTTACTTTTCAGCTTTTTCTTGAGCTTAATTGTAATCATTTTCATCCATCATAAGCATCGATATATCTACTTGCTGCTTCACATCTTAGTCATTTGTAGTTTGTTGTACTTTGAGTATAGATACGGAGTTCCAAAAGTTTATGGTAATAAATCTGAACGCTTTTTAGATATCGCCTGCATTATTGCAATCATGCTTTCTCTCACCTACATATTAGTTGGTGGCGTAATAAGAAGCTATAATAAAGAACGACGATTGGCCCGCGAACGTGCTGAGGCGCTTCAACTGTTGCACCAAGAAAATAATAGGCTGTTTTCCATCATTTCTCATGATTTGCGAACACCTCTTAACAGTATACAAGGTTATTTGGAACTGCTCAGAAATCATTCACTTAAAGAAATGGATAAGTCCATGTTGGAAGGGCAGTTGCTGGAATTGACTAATGGTACGTCGGAATTTTTGGGAAATTTGTTGGCTTGGTCAAAATCGCAGCTGGAAGGCACAAAAGTCAATTTGGTAACTATCGATTTTAACACACTTTTAGATGGCGTACTTTCCTCTGTTTGTCCGCTTGCTACGAAAAAGCAAGTCCAAATTAAAAAGGAGATTTTAACTGATCAACTTTTTGCAGATTTGGAGATGACGAGAATTGTGTTACGTAATTTGCTCACTAACGCCATCAAGTACAGTAAAACGGATAGCGAGGTAACGATTAAGAGTTGGCAGGACAAGAAAAATTTTATTTTATCTGTGCAGGATTTCGGAGTGGGGATAGCCAAAGATAAACAGGCTTTTATTTTCAAGCATCAGGCACAGAGCATTCCAGGTACTGCCAACGAATTGGGCGTTGGTTTAGGACTGGTGTTGTGTGCCGATTTTATCGCTTTACAAAATGGCAAAATATGGTTTGAAAGTGAACTAGGTAAAGGCACTACTTTTTTTGTTTCTTTCCCTGCCATATAATGTGTTGTTGTTAGCTATATCATTCAGCTAAATACTTACGTTTATATTCCAGCGGTGTAATCCCGGTCACCTTTTTAAAATGCCTGTAAAAGTTAGAGACATTGTTAAATCCGCATTGATAGCAGATCATATTTGTAGGATGCTTATCCTCAACTAGTAAACGGCAAGCATGACTTACCCTAATTTCGATTAAAAAATCATAGTAGGTTTTCTTGGTCATCTGTTTAAAATACCTACAAAATGATGTTACACTTAGGTTGCTTATCGAAGCTACCTCATGTAAATTAATTTCCTTTTTAAAATTGGTAAGTGTGTAGTTGTAAACCTTATTCAGTCTAATCACATCCGATTCGTCTGATTGGTATTGCACGTGCCCGGGATTCAAAACCGTATAATCATCTGCTTCTGCCAAAAGTTTTAAGATAGAGAGTAGGACAATTAACCTATCTAAGTTCTCTGTATCTTTAGCTTGAAGCATTAGTTTCGCCAATTTATCCCGATTTTCACCCTTTAAAAGCATTCCTTTTTTTGCTTTATCAAAAAGCTTAGGGATCAAGTAAGCTTCAGGTAGGTTTAAGATATCTTTCCCTAAACAGTCGGGCAAAAAATGGATCACTATCGCTTCTACCTCTTGATTAGGGTTGTTTTGAAAATATTCATCGCTGCAACGCCAAGTATGCGGTAGATTTTCTCCTAGCAGAATGATCTCTCCCGAAGCGAAATTGCTGATATTATTTCCAATAAACCTAACGCCTTCTCCACGGATTACGTAATGTAGTTCCAACTCTGGATGGTAGTGCCAAATTTTCCCGAAATTTTCTTGAATATCATGTCTGATACTGAAAGAATTTTGTAAGCCTACAGGTACTTTATGAAAATGAGGTTTCATAACTGTTCAAGATATTTGGTTAAATATTCCTTAATTATAGCTAAATATTTTCGGATAATGCCAAAAACAATGTTTATCATGGTAACATCCTATAATAAATTGGCAATAACACAGAACAAACGTCTTAGCTCAAGCAGCATATTTGTAAAGTAAACTTATTAAAGCCAAATATATTTCGTGATGGTTTCAACCAAAAATCTAAGCCATATCTCGCTTTGGTTTAAATAAAGTTTCAGCTTTAAGTAGGCATAAAAGCTCATTAGCAGCCGATAACTATTAACAATAAACAAATGAATAAAGAAATTTTTCTGGTGGCCAGTGGCGACTTAAGAATTGCCGCTAATCAAAATTGTTGGGAAACCCAGCACCAAATGGAACTTACGCTAACAGATGTACTTGCTAACTTCGGTTATATCGTTAAAAGGGCACATGCGTATGATCCTATAAAAAAACACGGTTTTATCGATTCTCAGCGCATGGGGATTGAAGTGTTTAAAGGTATAGACAAAGATGCCCCACTTATAGTTGCAGAGAGTGTTTGGCAATACAGCCACCATGTTTTAGCGGGCTTAACTACGCACCGTGGACCAATTTTAACATTAGCCAATTTTAGTGGACAATGGCCTGGCTTGGTTGGCATGCTGAATTTAAATGGCTCTTTAACTAAAGCTAACGTAAAGTATAGTAGTCTTTGGAGTGTTGATTTTAAGGACGAATTCTTCTTGAATAATTTACAAAACTGGCTAAACACCGGAGAAATTAAACATCCGGAAAGCCATGTCGTTTCTTTTTCGTCAGTAAAAATCCCTTCAGCAGATGAACAGTTAGGTCGTGATTTTGCGGCAAAACTGAAGAATGAGAAGGCAATTATGGGTGTTTTTGATGAAGGCTGTATGGGGATGTTTAATGCCATCGTACCTGATGATCTATTACACAGCACTGGAATTTTCAAGGAACGCTTAAGTCAATCTACACTGTATGCTAAAATGCTTACTGTAACTGATGCTGACGCTCAAAAAGTACTGAATTGGCTATTGGAGAAGGGGATGAAGTTTGATTGGGGAACAGATGAGGCTACGGAACTAACTAGGGAGCAAACTTTAACGCAGTGTAAAATGTACATTGCTGCCCTACGTTTGGCCGCTGAATTTGGCTGTGACACCATTGGAATTCAGTATCAGCAAGGTTTGAAAGATTTGGTGCCTGCCAGCGACTTAGTGGAGGGCTTGCTCAATAACCAAGATAGACCACCGGTTTTTGATGATAATGGAAATGAACTTTATGCCGGCGAAGCGCTCCCGCATTTTAACGAAGTAGACGAATGTGCTGGAATAGATGGTTTGCTTACTTACAAATTGTGGCGCCAGCTAGGTATGGCAGCAGAAAATACTTTACACGATTTGCGTTGGGGCGAAAATTTCAAAAATGATCAAATTGATGATTTCGTGTGGGTTTTTGAAATTTCTGGCGCAGCTCCGCCCGCACATCATATTGGTGGATATGCAGGTTCTGACAGTATCCGACAGCCGGCAATGTTTTTTAAACGCGGCGGCGGTTCACTACGAGGTATTGCAAAGCAAGGCAATTTGGTTTGGAGTAGGGTGTACGTAATCAACAATCAGTTGCATTGCGATTTAGGGGTAGGCAAAGCAGTAGCGTTACCTGAGGAAGAAACGCAGAGAAGATGGAACGAAACAAACTATCAATGGCCCATAATGCATGCTACGTTAGACGGCGTATCTCGCGACCAAATGATGGCAAGACACAAAGCGAATCACATACAAGTGGTGTACGCAAACGATGAGGCAAGCGCACACCAAGCTTGTAGAATTAAGGCTGCCGCGATGGAAGAACTCGGAATTACAACCCACTTCTGTGGCACCGTAGATGTTGATGGATCAAAATTTAATTAAATGAGTGCTGAAAAATATGTAATCGGGCTTGATTTTGGTACTGATTCTGTAAGGGCTTTATTGGTAGATACAGCTAATGGTGCTGAAATAGCTTGCGCCGTTAGCATGTATCCAAGATGGGCTCGTGGCCAATTTTGTATCGCTCAGCAATCCCAATTTAGGCAGCACCCTTTAGATTATATAGAGGCAATGCAAGAAGCTGTAACTGGAGTAATTTCTCGAGTGGATAAATCTTTGGTAAACAAAATTATAGCTATAACTATCGATACTACAGGTTCAACACCATGTGCGGTAGATGAATCCGGTACACCTTTGGCGTTGTTACCTGATTTCGAAACTGATCCAGACGCAATGTTTGTCCTTTGGAAAGATCATACTGCACTAAAGGAGGCCGATGAAATCAATGCTTTAGCTAAACACTGGGAAGTAGATTACACCAAATATTCTGGAGGTATGTATTCTTCAGAATGGTTTTGGTCTAAAATACTGCACATCACCAAAAAAAATGCAAAGGTAGCTGCAAAGGCGTTTTCTTGGATGGAGCACTGCGATTGGATGCCGGCTTTACTGACCGGAAACAAGCATGTGCTCAATGTAAAAAGAAGCCGTTGTGCTGCGGGACATAAAGCCATGTGGCATGCTGATTTTAATGGTTTGCCAAGTAAGGAATTTCTTTTGAAACTGCATCCAGCATTAGCTCAACTTAGGGATAGGTTGTATGAAGAAACTTACACTGCTGACCAATCCGTTGGGAATTTATCTCAAGAATGGGCAACGAAACTGGGTTTGCCTATTACGGTTAAAGTAGGTGTTGGTGCTTTAGATGCGCATTTAGGCGCTGTGGGTACCGGTATAGTGGCTTATAGTCTTGTTAAGGTAATGGGTACTTCAACCTGCGATATGGTTGTGGTGCCAACCCAAGAATTTGATGGTTTGGTGAATGGTATCTGTGGACAGGTTGACGGTTCTATCATTCCCGATATGTTAGGAATGGAGGCTGGCCAATCCGCTTTTGGTGATGTATACAGCTGGTTCAGGCAAATCTTGGCGTTTCCTATAAAGGAAATTTTAACCGATGTACTTACAGAAGAGCAAATAAGTCAGGTTAACGACGCTATTTTGCCGCAACTATCTGCCAAAGCAGCTGAGATTCCAGTTACAAAAGATGACTTGGTGGCGTTAGATTGGATCAATGGTCGCAGAACTCCAGATGTAGACCTTAACAAAAAAGGAGCGTTGTTTGGTTTAACCCTAGGCACCAGTGCAGCGCACATTTTTAAAGCTTTGGTAGAAGCTACAGCTTTCGGTTCCAAAGCGATTATGGATAGGTTTATTGATCAGGGAGTGGAGATAAAGCAGGTAATTGCCCTCGGCGGAATCTCGAAAAAATCAGCTTATGTGATGCAAACATTGGCTAACGTGCTAAATGTGCCAATTAAAGTTGCTGCAAGTGAGCAAGCCTGTGCACTTGGTGCTGCAATGTATGCAGCAGTAGTGGGTGGAAGCTATAGCAATATCAACGAAGCGCAAGATGCCATGGGCTCGGGTTTTGATCAAGTCTATTCGCCGCAGGCTGATAAAGTTGGGGTATATCAACAGCTTTATCAACGCTATTTGAAATTAGGGGAGAAGTAATATCGGTCAATCGACAGGTGTATAAAACGCAGTTGCTATTCTTTAAATTGCGACTTTGGAAAACCTTACTTTTGCTCGGATTTCACTGATTTTTTAGCGATGCGTGGCTTAGTTGTTTTCGCATCCTGTTCTTTTGCTTCCACATTATTTGCCGCAATTTGAACTTCATTTACAGGTTTAGCAGTTTTCTCAATTTCTTTAGCAAAGGTAGCCGCTGCTTTTTCAACTAATTTTTTAAGCTTTTTGTTAGGTTCAGCATAAGTTGAAATTAAGTTGGTTAAATCGTTAACTAGTGTGGTTTTTACAGCTTTAAGTGATTGTTTACGATTAGCTTTAAGCTGTGCTTTTTGTTTATTTTTCTTCATGAAAATTACTTTTGCAGCAAAACTAGGGCATTATTGCGTTAAGTGTATATTATCATTTTGTTAACGTTAACTTATACTATTAACATAAAATTGATGTAGCCAATGATCATAGCTAAATTCCAATTACCCACTGCTTAGCAATCCTACAAATAATGACTTAAATCACTTTTTAATGTGACTACATCAAAGAAGAAAGGTAGGTTGTTTAGATAATTTTGGCAAAAACTATCATTCATTTATGCCGCACAAATTTCACATTCCAGTTTTAGGCTTAGGCTTTTCAATAGATACGCCATTAAAAGTTGCACGTTACGGTATTTCATCTGTTGTTTCTATTGTTGATGACGACCTGACTGAAAGGATGCGTAAGTATCACTCACAACTAAATGGAATTTCCTTTCATCCAATCGCTAAAACAGAGGAACGCTTTAGGACTAAGCGAATTACGGCATATCTAAACCTTTTACATGATTTGGTTGATCAGCAGTTCGAAAATTTGAAACGGCAAGATTTTGTTCCAGGCAGTGATTTATGTAGGTATTTCGAACTTTTACCACACACATCACAGTTAAGGCAAGGTTATGAATTGATGATGGAGTATCCCGAAGGTGAAAGCAAAAAGATATTTCGGCAATTGTTACGGTCAAAGATGATTAAGGGAAGTATTGATGTTAATATCATGGCGAAGGTTGATAAACTAAATTTTGTTAAAGGGAAATATCTTGGCGACGATCAAACAGATGCACTTGCAGCGTTAAAGGGATTTGCGGAAAGTAAGCTCGAAGGCGCCGTAGTGTTATCCGCAGGAATGAATCCAAAATTATATAGTTTCATCGAAAGATTTAAGGAGTTTTTTCCTAATGAAAAAGGTGAATTTAATAAGCGTATCATTCTTAAAGTCAGTGATTTTAGATCTGCATTGATTCAATCTAAATTTCTTGCTAAAAAAGGACTTTGGGTGTCCGAATTTCGTATAGAATCAGGTTTAAACTGCGGCGGCCATGCGTTTGCCACCGATGGTTTTTTACTTGGGCCAATATTGGAGGATTTCAAATTTAATCGTTCGGCAATGCAGGCAGAACTTTTTAGTTTATATGAGAATGCATTACAACAAAAACAGCTGGCAGTAAACAAGCTCCCTCAACAGAAAATCACAGTGCAAGGTGGGATAGGTACAGCGGATGAAAATCAATTTTTACTTAAGCATTATCAATTGGATGCCACTGGATGGGGAAGTCCGTTTTTATTGGTGCCTGAAGTTACCAATGTGGATGAGCAAACTTTAAATCAACTTGCTGGTGCAAATCAAGACGACTACTATTTGAGTAATTCCTCTCCTCTGGGTGTACTTTTCAATAATTTTAGGCATGCCAGTATCGAAAAATTGAGACTAAAACGCATAGCTGATGGTAAGCCGGGCAGTCCGTGTACCAAAAAGTATCTATGTAATAATACAGAATTCACCGCAGAACCTATTTGCACTGCATCCAAAAAGTATCAGCAGTTAAAAATTAAGGAGTTAAATGCAGCAAGCCTAACGCCTACAGCATATAACGAAAGGTTTGCGCAAATTACCGAGAAAGTTTGCTTATGTGAAGGTTTATGTACTTCTACCTACATCAAAACTCAGCAGCTTAAACCAAAAGAAAGTACCGCGGTAGCTATTTGTCCAGGGCCAAACTTGGCGTTCTTCAATAGTGTGTATTCATTGGATGAGATGGTCAACCATATTTACGGTAATGCTGATTTGTTGGCGCAAATTGATCGTCCTCACGTTTTTATCAATGAACTTAATTTATATATCGACTATTTAAATACTCAAGTTAAACTTTATTTAAAAGAAGTTAACGATAAGAAAATTAAATATTTGAATTCTTTTAAATTACAGTTAGAACAAGGTGTGAGTTATTACAAAAATTTGTTTAACGACTGGCCAAACGCTGATTTTTTAACGCAGTTATTTGGCGCTGAACAACGACTTTTAAGTATAAAGATTTAAGGTTTTTTTGCACGGGCTTTTTTAAATTACTTAACTTGCCTCTGTATTTGTACACCGTTAAGTTTTAACTGGAATTCAATTACCAAATTGAAAAAACTTGCCGATTAAATTTATTCTGATTGATGGAAAGAGCCAAGCTACTAAATGCTATTATCGAAAACGCAATAGACGGAATTATCACTATTGATGAGTTTGGTGTCATTGAGCATATCAATCCATCAGCATTGGCATTGTTCGGATATGATAGGGAGGAGTTAACAGGTAAAAATGTGTCGATGCTAATGCCACAACCTGATCAGCAAAGGCATGATCAGTACATTGCGAACTATAGGCAAAGTGGAAATGCGCACATTATCGGCATAGGCAGAGAAGTGCAAGGGCAAAGAAAGGACGGCTCTATTTTCCCATTTAGATTGGGCGTAAGCGAAGTTAAATTTTCTGACAGGCGGATATTTACCGGATTTATTCATGATTTGAGTAGGCAGAAAGAAGACGAACTGAAGATCAAAAGTTATACTGAAGAACTGGAGCAAAAGATCAAAGAACGTACACAGGACCTGATCAGATCAATTAATGAGCTGGAAACTGCTAAAGAGCATGTGAGTGCTTTATTCGAAAAAGAAAAGGAGCTTAATCAGTTGAAAACGAGGTTCGTATCTATGGCTTCGCATGAGTTTAGGACACCTTTGAGTTCTATACAACTTTCTGCCTCGCTTATCGATAAGTATAGTTCAAAAAACGATGAAGCGGGAGTAATTAAACATACCTCAAAAATCAAAAATGCAATTAATAACCTCACTACAATTCTCAACGATTTCCTTTCTTTGGAAAAATTGGAAGCGGGTAAGGTTGAACCTGCGGCAAACTGGTTTGATATGATTTCCTTCGCAGAAGAAATTGTAGAGGAAATGCAGTTGATCAGCAAGCAAAATCAGTTGATCGTGTACGAGCATAAAGGTACAAGTGCACAAGTATTTTTGGACCACAATCTGTTGAAAAACTGTATTATCAATCTCATCTCTAATGCCATTAAATATTCTGGGGAAAATACCATGATTCAGTTTAATAGCATTTTAACGGCTCATGACCTCACTATCGAAGTTAAGGACAATGGGATTGGCATACCTGAAATAGATAAAGCGAACTTATTTGAACCCTTTTTTAGGGCACATAATACTGGCGACATTCCCGGTACTGGACTTGGTTTGAATATTGTAAAGCGTTATGTAGGGTTGATGAATGGCACGGTAAGTTGTGAAACTGAGCAAAATAAAGGAACTACATTTACCTTGAATTTTAGTTTTAATCATTAGCAGTTAACGCATGAAAAAGGTTTTAGTCATCGAAGATAATGACGATATCAGAGAAGGGACTGTTGAAGTCCTCGAATTGGCTGGCTATGAGGCTGTAGCCGCAAAAAATGGAAAAATTGGCGTTGAGCTTGCACTCAGCTCGTCTCCAGATATCATTTTGTGCGATATTATGATGCCCGAATTGGACGGTTATGGTGTACTTTACCTATTGAGTAAAAATCCAAAACTGGCTAGCATTCCGTTTATATTTATGACAGCTAAGGCTGAACGGGCCGATATGCGTAAGGGAATGGAAATGGGTGCTGATGATTATTTGACAAAACCTTTCGATGACTTAGAACTCTTCAATGCGATAGAAAGTAGACTTAAAAAGAAAAATCAGACCGTAGGCTTTAAAGCAACTCCCAAAGATATACAAAGCATTTTTGCAGAACTAAAACAGAAAGGCAAACAACGACAATTTGCTAACAAACAGGTCATTTACGTTGAAAATGATGAACCTAACTACCTGTATTTCATTAAGAGCGGTCAGGTGAAAACTTACCGTAGGTTTAAAGATGGTAGGGAGCTGTCTTCCAATATTTTTAAAGATGGTGACTTTTTTGGTTATGAGAGTTTGTGTTGTGGGGTAGCTTATGCAGATAATGCAGCGACTTTGTCGGATACAGACTTGTTGCTCATTCCAAAGGCAGATTTTATGGATGCATTATTTAACCATCAGGAAATGGCTACTGCATTCATCGAATTACTATCTGGAAATATTAGGTTCAAAGAGGATCAGATGCTGAAGTTGGCCTACTTTTCGGTACGTAAAAGAGTAGCGGAGGCTTTGGTTCAGTTGGCAATGAAGTTCGCAAAAAATGGAGAGGACAGCTGTACATTGAGGATTTCGAGGGATGATTTAGCAGCATTTGTAGGTACTGCAAGCGAAACGGTGAGTAGAATGCTCGCTGATTTTAAAGAGGAAAAGTTGATAGAAAAGCATGGTAACGCTATTCATATCGTATCAATTGATAAGCTTAGTAAAGTGAAGCAGTAGTTGTTAGTTTAGTCCGGAAGTCCGAAGGCAGAGAGGGTTAAACATCCCGTCATTGCGAGGAGGAACGACGAAGCAATCTTAAAGCGATTTGTAAGTTGTGAGTTTTTAAGACAGGATTAAGGGTTAAAAGTCCGGAAGTTCAGTCTTCCTTTGTACCGATATCATTGAGATTTTCATGCTGTTTAAAATAAGAAGCGCTCCAATTTATTGTTAACAAATAAGAGCGCTGGCTAATTAATTTCCTGTCGATACTTCACCAGGGCGAGTACTTTGCGTGCCGCTATCTGTCGAAGCTGCAATAAGTTTGGCTGCCATTGCTTGTTGTTGCTGCACTAATGGCAATTTAGTGTCTGCAAAATTCTTTAATTCCGCCTTCTGTAGATGCGAGCCTTCTTTAAACACGGTAGTAAACGTTGCCAACATCTGATTGATTTTCTGAAGAGATTGCTGGTCTAAAGTAGGTGAGGAAAGCTCTTTCAAAGCGCTTAATTCTTTTTGCTGCGCTGCTGATAGTTGTCGTTGCATTAATAAACCATCGTTTTTGGCCAATTTCTCCACGCTAACAACAATCTCCTGATAAGTTGTTCCTAACTGGTTTCCAAATTTTCTTAGTTCGCTATTTTTACTTTGGGCGGTGATAGCAGCTAAATCAACCATATATAAACTATGCGAATAGCTTGATAAGATGAAAGACTTTTCTCGCCCATCCATGTCAACTTCTGCTGTGTTTACTTTTGCTTTCGTACTAGCATCAATAACAGAGTCTGATGCTTCTGTTGAAGAATGGTCATATGATCTCTCTGCAGGAGTGCAGGAAGCTATTGTAAGGCAACCTGTAAGTGCCATTACTGTAAATCTGCTAAAATATTTCATAACCGCTATCATTTATTACTTATGCTTATAACCAATTAAATCGCTTTTAGTTGAGAAAAACTGAACTTTTATTTAGAAAATCCCAAAAAGCAAAATTTTAAAACAAAAATTGATGGTTTTCATTATTATAAACATGAAAAAACATCACCACGCTTTGGTATTATCACTTTTATGTGTAGTGCTATTATCTTTTATTAGTTCTTGCGGAAACAAAAACGCTGAGTTTTCAAAGTTAGCTGCTAAGTCTACCGGCAATAAGGTATTCAAGCAAATGGATCCTGAGGTCCTTGCGGAAAAGCTTAAAGCGAAACAGCAAGCTATGACTAAACGCTTTCGCAATCCTAAGTTTATGGCGGCCTATTACGAGCAGCAGGAATATCAACCCGTAGTGCTGCAAAAAATATTTTCTGAAAAGCAGATGGATAGTGTAATGGCGATACTGGATAGTGTTGGTAACCACGGCTTGTCGGCCAATATGTTCAACGCAGCTAAAATTCGCACCTTATATACCGATATGAAAGACCAAAAAAAGTTGAATTCGGTAGAGCAGGCTTATGATTCGCTAACAGAACTGGAACTTTTGCTAGCGGCAGCAATAACCGACTACGGTGATGTTATGCAATTTGGCGCTGTAAGTCCGAGAAGAATTTATGCACAGTATTACACCGAAACGAAACGTCCTGATGAGAAAAGTTTCACTACTTCATTGAATGCTGAAAATCCTAAGGAATATTTGGATAGTATTCAACCTAAGGATAAAGCGTATTTGACAATGCAGCGTGAATTAAAACGATTATCGGCATTTGGCGGAACAAATAACGAGGAAGCAATAAGGATTTTAATGGTAAATCTGGAGCGTATGCGCTGGCAAAATAAGCCAAACGGCGATAAATACGTATTGGTTAACATCCCTGATTTTACACTTGATGTGATTGAAAACGGAAAATCGGCCTTAAAGATGAAAGTTTGCGTAGGAGAGGGAAGAAATAAAGATTACGCAGATAAATTGGTAGAGTATGATGAAAGCGGTGTAAAAAAAGACAGACCGTTTAACCGAGAGACACCCCAATTGAATAGTTTGATTCACAGCGTTCAGGTAAATCCAGTGTGGAATATTCCTCAAAGTATTGCATCTAATGAGATATCTAAGTATGCCGCGGCAGATCCATATTACCTTTCCAATAATAACATCGATGTTTATCAAAATGGAAAAATAGTTGAGGATCCGGAAACTATTGATTGGTCAGAAGATGGTGCCGCAAAGAAATACAGTTTCAAACAACGCCCTGGCGATGATAATTCATTGGGAAAAATTAAATTCCTTTTCAATAACCAAAGTAGCGTTTATTTGCATGATACCCCAGCTAAAAAAGCTTTCGATTTGCAGGTACGGGCAGTTAGTCACGGTTGCGTTCGTGTGGAAGAGCCAATGAAATTAGCACAAGCACTTTTCGGCAACGGAAATCAGTATCAAACTATCCAAAATGCGATGCAAACTGGTCAGCCACAAGCTAAAGACATGGGGCTTCCGAGTAAGGTTCCCGTTTATTTAACTTACAATACTTGTTGGCTGGATGAAAGTGGAAAACTACAATATCGCAAAGATGTTTACGGTTTAGATATTGTGTTATACACACATTTACAGCGATTGGGTTAAAATGTTTATCCAATCAATCAAAATGATTAACCTGCATTTGATCGCTGGCGAAACTAGCGGCCAAAGTTTCATTTAAATATTTAGAATGGTATTTTTCATCCGATTTGTTGATGAAAAGTACCGTTTTATCTTCAATGGTTTGAATCACTTTGTCAGCTACTTCTGGAGCTACGGCGGGGCAGCCCTGGCTACGACCTAATCTGCCTAAAGCTTTAATCGTTCCCTCGCTTACGTACGCTGCACCATGTACCACAATTGAACGGCTACGAGCGTTGGAGTTAAAGCCTTCATCTAAACCATCTAATTTTAATGATTTGCCATGTACACCATGGTAAACCTCTCCTGTTAAGTAAAATCCTAAGCTACTGGAAAAAGAGTTGTTAATGTTAGAAAACATATTGGCTTCATCACCACCACTATTTTGTCCGTGAGCCACCCAAGTATTTAGTAACAATGCTTTTTGTTGTAAATCAATAATATACAATCGTTTTTTTGTGCTTAACTGGTCAAAATCTGCAATCGTTAAAATTGACTTGTGCGGTACTAAGCCCAACTGCCTCAGGTTGTAAAAACCAGTTAACGCTTTCTCGAAAACCGGCAATGCCAATCCTTTTTCCTGCAAATGAAGATCGCTGTATAAGCTAGTTATGTGCGAGTTGTAAACGCTATCTACCGAAATAACTTTGCTTACCACTTTTGCGTAAGGTGCAGTTTCAGGTTTGCTAGTTGCTGATAAAAAAAAGAAAATTGTAATGCCTAATAAGCCTAATCTTGAAAGTGATTTTTTCACGTTGTTCCTTTATAATGATTAGGTAATAAGTTTGGCTATAGGCTAAGGGGATTTGATTTTACCTTACAAAGGTAAGTCAGATACTCTTTTTTTGAGTATATACTTTTGAATTGTTGCCTAAAAATGACAATAGCGAATGATGTTGAAAAACCCTCGATTGAAATTCAATTTATATATCGTACATTGCTCAATGAAGTTTTGGAAGAGAATTTCTAAAACAATGCTGCAACTTAAATGTTGTAGTGCCAGATACTTATGAAGCAGAAGCGAATATTGATTATTGAAGATGATCCAGATATATTAGATATTTTGGATATTATCTTTGTAGAAGACGGTTACGAAGTAATTACCAATGCTACTGGCATGCTGGCAGATGAAATAGCCGTAATAAATCCCGATTTAATTTTACTCGATGTTAGGATCAGCGGTTTTCAGATGACCGGTGCTCAACTTTGTTGGGAGCTAAAATCTTTGCCTCAAACAAAAGACATGCCCGTAGTGTTACTATCTGCCGAAAGAGACTTGCACAGACTTGCGGAAGAAGCTCATGCTGATGCCATGGTGAATAAACCATTTGATATAGAGCAGTTGCTACTTACAGCAAAGCAGTTAGTTAAAAATTAGTAGCGGTGTTAAGTATTAGCCATCAACTTAAAAATTTACAATACCATTTAAATTAGAATATCATTTAAATATGAACGTGGATTATGAAAAAATAGAGCGTTTTTTTATAACGCATCTAGATATGATTTACTGTACAAAATCTCACTTAATAGTACATTTACCAGAGTTATTAGAAAAAGCACATTACCACGAACTTAAGACGTCTATTTTACAGACATTAGACAACGTACAAACAGAGATGTCTAAAATGGAAGTGATTTATGCGTTATTGGATTCTTCCTATACCGAGGCCAATGCTAAAGGAGTGAAAGGCTACATCGCAGATACATTTGCAACAATTGCGGAGCAAGGACAAGACAATGAGTTGCGGGACTTATCCATTCTCTTTTACTTACAGAATTTGGAAAGTTTAGAGATGGCTACTTTTCAAACACTACAGATGGCCGCGATAAAGCTTAAGAATAGGCAAGTAGTTACTTTGTTGAAAGAAAATTACGAAGAGGCAAAGGCCAATCGCACTTCACTTTTATTGGTAGTAAGTAAGTACATCACGTCGGGCGAAGAATAAGGCAAGTTTAAAAATCGCCTTTCACACTATTACTTAAATCGAACATTAACCACTGCCGGCTTTTTACAAGCTGGCTTTTGTTTTTGATTAAGCTGATAAAGTCTTTAACGCCAACAGGCTCGTTCCCGTTACCATGTATTAGCACAATACTCCCATTTTTGGCCTGATTACCTTTGGCCAACCATGCATCGCTTCCAATCGGTATTAAGCCTAAGGTGATGATTTGTTTTACGATAGCACTGTCTGAAACTAAGCCGGGAAATCTAAAAAATACAGAAGGCAGCATGTCTTTCTCCAACATCAATTGCTCCAGTTTCAAAACTTCGCTATGGATGTTTGTGCCGGGCTTCAGCAGGAAATTTTCCGTCAATGGAACTTTAGGATCGTAGTAGTGGCTGTAAGTATGGTTAATCCACGTTACCTTAATGAGATTGTCTCGCTGTAGTTTATTGATCCACTGGATGTCGTCTTCGTGGTTGAGTAAAAACCTGCCGGAAATTGATAGCCCTAAGGGAACTGGTTTTTCAATGCCCGCAAATGCGTTAATCACCGAATTGAAAATGCTTCTGTCCAAAGGTTTATGCGATGGACATAAATCTACAGTTAACGTAATGCCTTTTTCAGATGGATAACCGTGTGTAACGCCCGCATCTTGTATCAAAAATGATTTTGCCTCAACATCAATCAATGCTTTTATGAAAGGTGTATTTGAATAGGTAGATTTCAATTGCTGCCAGTAACTTAAATTGAATTTAACCTCAGCCGAATCTAAAATTGATGTATTAAGCGAATAAACAGCTACTGCTAAGAATTTAGTTTTGTTTCGCTGCTTAAATTTCCTCAACAAAATAAAATCGGTATTGGCATATGATGCCTTCCCAATGCAAACGGTATAATTGCTAATGGCATTTTGCGCTTCACTCATTGGTGCAAATGCAAATACACTTAAAAGGCACAGTAATATTTTTTTCATTATAAAATTCATGCGATAATTCAGCTCCTCAAATCTAATATTTTCAAAGATTTGACCCGTAAAAAATCAAATAGCTTCTGAACTTTTCCATAAGCAACGCTGATAATTCGTGACGAAAATCATTTTTTAGGATAATTACGCTCAAGAGCTAAAGTTAAAAGCCTAGGTAGTTTTGTGAAACATAAAAGGATTTCATGAAGGCTATTGCATATAATATTAAACCTGAAGAAAAAGAATGCTTGGTGTTGGCTAACCACAAGAAACATGATATCACTATCATAGCCAATAGCTTAAGTAAAGAAACTTTACCTTTTGCACAAGGTAAGGAAGTTTTAATTGTTTTTAATGATGATGTGCTAGACGCTGATTTGATTTTAGGCTTAAGAACTTTAGGAATAAAATATATCGCTACATCGTCCTTTGAAACCAAGCATATTGATTTAAATGCAGCTGGCTTGGCTGGTTTTAAGATTGCCAATGTACCGTTAGTTAGAGATGGTGCAAATTTGGCTATTGACAGGATGCAACAGGTAATTAAAAACTTGGATAACTGGGCAGCTGGTAAATGTGTTGGAAAGGCTTGTTGTTGTCCAAATGACTGCGGCGTAGCAATGAGGAAAGGAGAGGAAGATGGCAATCAATGAATTGTTAAGGAAGTATAATGTAGCCGCTCCACGCTATACTAGCTATCCAACTGTGCCTTATTGGGATAACGATCAGTTCAATGCAGCACAATGGAAACAACGATTAATTACTGCCTATAGCTTACACAAGTTGGAGGGAATTAGTGTTTATATTCACTTGCCGTTTTGCGAAAGTTTATGTACGTATTGTGGTTGTAATACTCGAATTACTAAAAATCACGGTGTTGAAACCCCCTATATTTCAGCACTATTGAAGGAATGGAAAATGTATTGCGAATTATTAGGTGAACAGCCGAAAATTAAAGAAATACATTTGGGAGGGGGTACACCTACGTTTTTTAGTGCTGAAAATTTAAAGCATTTATTAGCAACCATTGCAGGCGGTAACCGATTTGATGAGCAAGCCACTTGTTCCTTTGAAGGGCACCCAGATAACACTACTGCTGAGCACTTGCAGGTTTTATACGAGCTAGGTTTTAAAAGGTTGAGTTTGGGAATTCAAGATTTTGATCCGAAAGTGCAATTCATGATTAACCGCTATCAAACGCCTCAACAAGTTAAAGCAATTACTGATTTAGCTAGATCAATAGGTTACCAGTCTGTTAATTACGATTTAATATATGGCCTTCCCGGCCAGTATAAGGAAGGTTTGAAAAATACTGTTGAGGAAGTGATTGCACTTAGACCCGACAGAATTGCATTTTATAGCTATGCCCATGTGCCTTGGATAAAAGCTGGTCAGCGCCATTTTACCGAAAATGATATCCCGCAAGGCGATGAAAAATTTGCATTATATGAAACCGGTAGGCAAATGTTGGTTAATGCAGGCTATGAGGAAATAGGAATGGATCACTTCGCTTTAAAAACCGATAGCTTATACATTGCCAGTAAAGAAGGTAAGCTACACCGCAATTTTATGGGTTATACGGATCAGCA
The DNA here is from genome assembly GCF_965249885.1 of Pedobacter sp. Taxonomy (GTDB): domain Bacteria; phylum Bacteroidota; class Bacteroidia; order Sphingobacteriales; family Sphingobacteriaceae; genus Pedobacter. The sequence goes on from NZ_OZ252254.1 coordinate 4,053,509, forward strand.
TACACCCATATTATTAGGTTTGGGCGTTTCTTCTATCAGCGATTGCGGAACTGCTTTTGCACAAAATGCTAAAACAGTAGAGGAATACAAGCAGGTTATCGCATCAGATGAATTGGCAGTACAGAAAGGACATTTGCTAAATTTAGAAGATATTCAAATACGCAGGCATATCTCCAATTTAATGTGTCGAAATCAGACGGATTTTGGAGCAGTCGTTGATACACCAGTACTTAGTCGCCTACAGCCGATGATTGATGATGGTTTGGTAAGTGTTAACGCTGGAAACGTCACTATCAAAGCACTTGGGAAGTCCTATCTCAGAAATGTTTGTATGGCTTTTGACGCTCGGCTTTGGCAAAGGCAACCACAAACGCAACTATTTAGCGCTGCAATTTAACTATCGCTATCAGATCATCAATTCGCAATTATGCACTTCCAAGTTACAGAAAGGAGTTAATCACATGAACAATTCAATTATTACCCACCAAAGTTCAGTTTGTTATCATTGCGGAGATCAGTTGCCTAGCATTAAATTGAGCTACGACGATAAGGACTTTTGTTGCGTAGGCTGTCGAAGCGTTTATCAGCTGCTTTCGGAAAATAACATGTGTAACTACTACGCATATAATGATAATCCAGGTCAGCGAATAGCAGATGAAGGACATTTCGAATATCTAGACGAACCGAATATCATTACACAGTTGGTTAATTATAAGGATGAAGACAATACCATTGTAACGTTTTACATTCCAGCCATCCATTGCAGCTCCTGTATTTGGTTGTTAGAGCATCTTTACAAAATCAATGCTGCCATTTTTAGCTCCCGTATCGATTTCTTGAAAAGAGAAGTAACGATCAGCTACAAGCATCATCAAGTTTCTTTACGTGAATTAGTACAGATATTAAGTAGGATTGGCTACGAGCCCTTAATAAGTTTGCAAGATGTAGTCAAAGAGAAAAGTAATTCGGTAAATAAACAGTTGATATGGAAAATTGCCATTGCTGGATTTAGCATGGGTAATGTCATGCTATTTAGTTTTCCTGAATATTTCGGCTTGTCAAGCATCGAAAAAGAATTTCAGCAACTTTTTGCGTGGCTTAATTTAGCGTTTTGTATCCCAGTGACATTTTATTGTGCTAAAGACTACTTCATATCGGCTTTTGCCAGCTTGAAGCAACGCTATGTTAATTTAGATACACCGCTCGCTTTCATCATAGCAGTACTTTTTATCCGTACTGCTATTTCAACAGTGTTTCATACGGGGCCGGGTTTTGCTGATACCTTAACAGGATTGGTGTTTTTGCTGCTAATGGGAAAATGGGTAAAACAGCGCACCTATCAGCACATTTCTTTCGATAGAGACTATCGTTCCTATTTTCCTATAGCCATTACTACATTGAAAGATAACCGGGAAAAACCGGTAGCCATTGGCGATATAGCCGTAGGGGATCGGCTATTGATACGCAATGGCGAATTAGTTCCAGCTGATGCCATATTGATGAAGGGTGATGCATGGTTGGACATGAGTTTTGTAACTGGCGAAGCCGCACCTCAGCAGAAAGTTTTGGGTGAGATGGTATATGCTGGCGGTAGGCAGATGGGAGAGGCCATTGAGTTGGAAGTAGTGAAGCCGGCTTCGCAAAGTTACTTAACTGGATTATGGAACAAAGATTTCTACAAATCGGGTTTCAAGAAAAAGAGTTTCAATGATCGCATAGCGAAATATTTTAGTATAGGTGTTTTTATCATAGCCTTTGCATCTACTGCTTATTGGCTTTGGCAAGCTGATAGCACCAAAGCATGGTCGGCATTTACAGCTGTAATAATAGTAGCTTGTCCCTGTGTTTTGGCGTTAAGTACACCTTTTACTTTGTCGGCAATTCTATCTGTTTTTGATAAAAAAGGCTTTTACGTTAAAAACACCGATGCCGTTGAGCAGTTGGCCGATTTGGATACCATTGTTTTTGATAAGACTGGTACATTGACAAGTACGCATCAATCCGCTATCGTTTTTAGTGGAGATTTAACAGAGAAAGAACAATTGATGGTTGCTTCGCTATTGTACAATTCTTCGCATCCATTGAGTAGGCAAGTATTCAAAAGTTTAAATCCCGATAAAATCTATCCTATTGCTAGGTACAACGAGCTAGTTGGTAGAGGCATTACTGGAGTTATTGATGGCTGCGTAGTTTACGCTGGTAGTGCCCGAGGTTTATCACATGAAATAGAAAGTAAAGAGGAAGCTGGCGTTCATATCTCAATTAATGGATGCTATAAAGGCTGTTTTTCTTTAGAGCAACAATGGCGAGATGGCATTGATGTACTCATTAATAACTTAGGAAATCATTATCAGCTAAAGGTGCTTTCCGGAGATACTAATAAAGATGAGCAGATGCTCAAATCAGTTTTTAGTGCTAATGCAGAAATTGTATTTAATCAAAGTCCTCATCAGAAATTGGAAGCCATCAAGCTATTGCAAGAGCAAGGTTCAAAAGTAATGATGTTGGGAGACGGATTGAATGATGCGGGAGCATTAAAACAAGCGAATTTTGGCGTAGCGATTACAGATAATATCAACAATTTCACACCAGGTTGCGATGCCATTCTAAGCGGCGCTAACATTGGTTTACTGCCAAGGTTCATTAAGTTAAGTAAAGATGGTTTGAAAACGATAAAAATCAGCTTTGCTATAGCCACAGCTTATAATTTGATTGGGGTTTACTATGCGGTGCAGGGTACGCTTTATCCTTTAGTTGCTGCGGTATTAATGCCTGTAAGCACCATTACCATTATTAGTTTCACAAGTATTGCTACACGATATTTTGCAAGAAAGAATGGGTTGAGGTAGTTGTTAGGGGTTAGGGACTAGGGACTAGGGGTTAGGGATTAGGGATCAGGTATCAGTGGTCAGAGATCAGGAATTAGTAGTTAGTTACCAAATGAACTAATGAACTAATGAACCAAACGAACCAAATGAACTAATGAACTACAAACACCATCCGAAAAACTGACCCCGCTCCGTCCATCTAACCTCAAACTTATCGACTTTCCAACCGCCAAACTAAAAAACTAACAAACCAATCACAATACAACCAAAAAACATGAACATACTTTATTTTTTAATTGGATGTAGTGTTACAGTAGCACTTATATTCTTAGGAGCATTTTTTTGGGCATTAAAAAGTGGCCAACATGATGATGTGTATACACCAAGCGTACGCATACTTTTTGATGACGAAACAGTTACTCCAGAAAGTGATAAAGATCATATTTCCGACTAACGCTTATCATCAGCTTTGCTATAGCGCTAGGATAACTTTGTTGCCAACATTACAAATCTATTTCTAATCATTATGCAGCTAGAAAAATTTACTTACGACAACAAGATTGTACGAAATTTCGGTATTGCTTCCGTAGTATGGGGCATTATCGGGATGTTAGTGGGATTAATTGTTGCCATGCAGTTGTACAAGCCCGAACTTAACATGGGTAACCAGTACACTACCTTTGGCCGTATCAGGCCGCTACACACTAACGCAGTAATTTTTGCTTTTGTGGGTAATGCTATTTTTATGGGAGTTTACTACTCTTTACAGCGTTTACTGAAGGCAAGGATGTTCAGCAACGTTCTTAGCAATATCCATTTTTGGGGATGGCAATTGATCATCGTTTCTGCAGTAATTACTTTGCCTTTAGGCATCACTTCGTCACACGAGTATGCAGAGTTGGAATGGCCTATCGATATCGCAATTACACTAATTTGGGTGGTATTTGGCATTAACATGTTTGGTACCATCATCAAACGTCGCGAGAGACATTTGTACGTTGCTATTTGGTTTTACATTGCCACGTTTGTAACCATCGCGGTGCTGCATATCGTAAATTCTTTCCAGCTGCCAATATCTTTTTTAAAAAGCTACTATGTATTTGCAGGTGTACAAGATGCGTTGGTACAATGGTGGTACGGTCACAACGCTGTGGCCTTCTTTTTAACGACACCGTATTTGGGGATGATGTACTATTTCCTTCCTAAAATGGCAAACCGTCCGGTATATTCTTACAAATTGAGTATCCTTCACTTCTGGTCGTTAATTTTTATCTACATCTGGGCAGGGCCACACCACTTGCTATACACTTCCTTACCAGGATGGGCGCAATCATTAGGTGTAGTTTTCTCCATTATGTTAATTGCACCAAGTTGGGGCGGGATGATCAACGGCTTGCTGACCTTACGTGGAGCTTGGGATAAAGTGCGTGAAGATGTTACCTTGAAATTTATGGTAGTGGCGCTTACTGCCTACGGTATGGCTACTTTCGAGGGTCCAATGCTATCGCTTAAACAAATTAATGGTATTGCACACTTTACCGATTGGATTGTTGCACACGTACACGTTGGTGCGCTTGGTTGGAACGGATTTTTAACCTTCGGGATTTTGTATTGGTTGATTCCACGTATTTACAAAACAGAACTTTACTCCAAAAAATTAGCGGGATTCCACTTCTGGATCGGCACGCTTGGAATTTTATTTTACGCTATTCCAATGTATTGGGCAGGTTTTACGCAAGGCTTAATGTGGAAGGAGTTCACTTCAGAAGGTTTGCTGAAATATGCTAACTTCTTAACTACGACATTGCAAATTATCCCGATGCATATTTTACGCTCTATTGGCGGAGCGCTTTATTTAATTGGCGCAATTGCAATGACTTACAACCTTGCGAAAACAATGTTACAAGGAAAATTAGTTGCCAACGAGGAAGCAGAGGCTATGGCTTTGGAAAAAGTGGTAAGCAATGAAGACGCAACTGATAAAAAATGGCACCGAATTTTGGAGCGCAAACCAATGCAATTTATGGTGTTATCATTAATTGTAATCTTAATTGGTGGTATGGTCGAAATGATGCCAACTTTCACCATTGAAAGTAATGTGCCAACTATTGCTAGTATTAAACCTTACACGCCATTGGAACTGGAAGGCAGAGATTTATACATCAGAGAAGGCTGTGTGAACTGTCACTCACAAACCATTCGTCCGTTCAGATCAGAAACGGAGCGTTACGGCGAATACAGCAAAGCAGGTGAGTTTGTATACGACCATCCATTTTTATGGGGAAGTAAACGTACCGGACCCGATTTGCATCGTATTGGTGGTAAATACTCTAACGCTTGGCACTACAATCACATGATGGATCCAACTTCAATGTCTCCAGGTAGTATCATGCCACCTTATCCTTGGTTAATTACCCAAAAATTAGATGTCAGTCAAACGCCTGCTAAAATAAGAGCTATGCAAACCTTGGGTGTTCCTTACAGAGAAAATTTCGACGCAGTGGCAGTAGCTAAGTTAAACGCTCAGGCTGAAACTATTGCGGCAGACCTAAAGCAGAACAATATTGAGGTAAAAAGCGACAGAGAAATCATTGCGCTAATTGCCTATCTGCAACGTATGGGTACCGATATCAAAGCAAATAAAACAACTATTCCTTCTAATCAGTAAAATTATGTTCAAGCAAATAAAAGACCTAGCCGGAGGTGAGTTTTATCTCATCTTATCTCTACTCTTATTCATGGCTTTCTTCATTTTGGTAACGGTATATCTATTGAAAATGAACAAACAACATTTAATTGAAATGAGTAATCTCCCTATTAGCGAACCTCAAAGTAATGGTTATGAAGAAGTTTAGTTTAATCATATTTTTCGGGCTGCTAACTTTAATTGGTTTTGCTCAAGGAAATACAGCGGTTGCTACAACAGCCGAGGCCAGGCCGGTGATCCCAGAACCATCTTTAGGTGTAAGCACTACAGAATTATTGATCATCACTTTGTTGGTGTTCTCTATTATCCTGCTATTTGTTGCCATCACGCTTTACAATAGTTTTAAAGTGATTTATCAGGAGCGACTTAATCCAACGCCTTTCAAAACAGCAGAGCAAAAATTGTTGGAATATGAAGATTGGAAAAAACAAGACGTTAGTCGCCCTAATTTATGGACCAAGTTGTTAAGCTTAAAACCATTGTCGGCTGAAAAAGATTTAGAAATTCCTCATACTTACGATGGCATCAAAGAACTTAATAACCCAGTTCCTACGTGGTTTAATGTACTTTTTTATGGTACAATTATATTTGGAGCGATTTATTTATACTACTATCATTTTAGCGATCGTGGGCAGCGCCAAGATGATGAATATCAAACTGAAATGGCAAAAGCTGATATTGAAAAGCAACAGTTTTTGGCAAAATCCGCGTCGTCAGTTGATGAAAATTCAGTTAAAGTTGACCCATCGCAGATTGCTACCGGTAAAGGCGTTTTTGATGCCAATTGTGTCGCTTGTCACGGGCAACATGGCGAAGGACTGGTTGGACCTAACTTAACGGACGAATTTTGGTTACACGGTGGAAGTGTGAAAGATGTTTTTAAAACCATTAAGTATGGCGTTCCGGCTAAAGGTATGGTAAGTTGGGAGAAAAATATGAGTTCATCCAATATTAGTGCAGTAGCAAATTACATTTTGTCTTTACAGGGCTCAAAGCCGGCTAATGCTAAGGCGCCACAAGGTGAAAAATATGATCCTGCGGCAGCCGAAACTCCTGCTAAATAATTAGCTAACTGATTGAAATCGAGTAATAAACAAGGTGATGGCAAAAGCTCAACATAACAGTAACGAAAGTCGGAAGATTTTAGGTAGAACATTTCTGTATCCAAAGAAACCGCAAGGTAACTTGTATAATAAAAGAAAGTGGTTCAGTTATAGTTTGTTGCTGTTGCTATTTGCTAGTCCGTTTGTAAAACTAAATGGCGAGCAACTGATATTACTCAACCTGTTAGAAAGAAAGTTCGTTTTTTTTGGGTTAATTTTCACGCCCCAGGATTTTTATCTCTTCGCTCTGGCAATGCTTATTTTTATGCTCTTCATAGTATGTTTTACGGTGGTTTTGGGCAGGTTGTGGTGCGGTTGGGCCTGCCCTCAAACCATTTTTATGGAGATGATTTTCCGCCGGATTGAATACTGGATTGAAGGCGACGCCAATCAGCAGCGTAAGTTGGATGCGCAACCATGGAATGCGGAAAAGATTTGGAAAAAAGGGCTGAAGCATGCATTGTTCCTACTGATCTCATTTTTAATAGCGAATACTTTTTTGGCCTATATTATTGGTTCAGACAAGCTGTATCTCATTATTACAGAGCCTATCGGTAAGCATGCAAGTGGTTTTGTATCCATTTGGATTTTTACCTTGGTTTTTTATGGCGTGTTCTCTTATTTGCGAGAAGTAGTTTGTACGGTAATTTGTCCTTATGGCCGCTTACAAGGGGTGCTGTTAGATAATAAGAGCTTGATTGTTGCTTATGATGAAGTTCGTGGCGAACCAAGAGGGCATCTTCAAAAAAATGCAACTCAACCTTTAAAAGGCGACTGTATTGACTGTGGTCTTTGCGTGCAAGTTTGCCCTACTGGCATAGATATTAGAAAAGGTACACAGCTGGAGTGCGTAAACTGTACGGCGTGTATCGATGCCTGCGATGAAGTAATGCTCAAAATCAATAAGCCTAAAAAATTAATCGGATTTTATACGCACGATTTTATCACCCACAGAACACGCTTTAAAATTGGAGCTAGAGGGATTGGATACGCTGCGGTACTGTTTGTAGTTCTGATGGTTTTTTCTTCATTAGTATACAGAAGGGAAGAGGTACAAACTACCGTACTGCGAGCTAGTGGAACACTTTTTCAGAAACGTAACGATGGTAGCATCGCTAACTTGTATAATGCCGAATTGATTAACAAAACTAACAAAGACATCAAGTTTACACTTAAATCGGCGGATAAAAATGATCGTATTGAATTGATTCAAGCTGATACTTTGCTGCCGAAAGAGGGGACGGCGAGATTGACATTTTTTCTGATCAAAAAACCAAAAAATATCAAGGAGTTTAAAAGTAAGGTAGCATTTGAAGTGCAAGAAAATAACATCACCATCAGTAAGGCAGGTACCACATTTTTTTCACAACCTTAATAACTCAAATAGCTTCGGCATAAAAAGTAAAAACATGAACTGGGGAACAAAAATAGTTTTGGGGATGGCGGCTTTCATGTCGTTCATTGTGGGTATGGCCATTTATATGTTCAATAATTATGGTAAAGATGCGCTTGTGGAAGATGACTATTACGAAAAAGGCATCAACTATAACAAGGAGTTTAATGCTAAAACCAATATGCTTAATGATGAAGCAACGCCTACGTTAGATATTACTAAAAGTCAATTAATTATCAAGCTAAAAGATAGCGTAAATTATGATTTAGCTTTGATTAGACCATCATCAAAATCAGCAGATGTTAAAAGTAAAGGTCATACCATCGGAGAATCAAATTTGATATTAATTGATTTAACTGGGATGGGAAAAGGGCTTTGGCAGTTAAAATTATCATGGACTAACAACGGTAAAGACTACTTGTTTACCAAGGAAATTACATTATGAGCTTTACGCCGCTTGCTTTTTTAATGGGGTTTTTGGGTAGTTTGCACTGCGCTGTAATGTGTGGCCCAATAGTGTTAGCTTTACCGTTAAATAAAAGAAGTAATTGGCACGGCATTTTCCAGGTACTGCTTTATCAACTAGGCCGAATTACAGTATATACTTTGCTTGGATTGATAGTGGGTTTGGTGGGGAACGTATTTCATGTTTTTATTAAACAGGAAGCGATAAGTTTGCTCATTGGTATATTACTTATTTCCATCACCTTGTTGCAGTGGAAAGGGACCAAAAATAGCCATCTACAAAAAATGCAAGCAAAAATGCTATTGCCAATAAGTAAATTGATGGGGAAAATTTTCAATTTACCACTGTGGGGGTTTTTCGCAGGTATGCTTAACGGATTAATTCCCTGTGGCATGGTGTATTTAGCATTAGTTACAGCACTTAACTCTTCAAGTTCGCAGGGCGGAGCTTATTTTATGCTATTGTTTGGATTGGGAACTACGCCATTAATGTTAACAATTTCCTTAGGTGGTATTTACTTAAAAAGGTATTTTAAGTTCAATAGTCAGCGATTGATCCCTTGGTTTGCAGCGTTTTTAGGAGCGCTCTTTATTTTACGTGCAGCTAATTTAAACGTTCCATTTTTATCTCCGCAAACACATACAGTTTACGGAAATACCATGAACTGCAACTAATTTTTAAGTATTTATTTTAGTATTAATACCACTTAGTAGGTATTTTTCTTTTAGTACATATTTAGCATATTTGCTCATATGTTTCGTAAAAATAAATTTATACTCTCACTGTTGTTCACTTTTGTAATGTTGTCTTCTTGTGATAAAGAAAACATTAACAAAGAGCACGGGCAATACGCAATTACCTTTAATTACGCAGGTAGCCAACATTTAGAATTACTGGTTTACGTTGACGGCGAGTTATCTGGTTCTTTCTTTCCAGTGCCTAATGTTATCCCTAGCTCGACTACTGAATGTAGCGACCTAAAAAATCCAGAGGCGCTCACCAATGTATATGTTGTTAAAAATATAGCAAAAGGCGAACACAAAATTGAATTGAAAACAAAAGACAACGATTTGATTACTACGATGGAATTTGAGATGTTGGACAAAGAATGTGTCTTCCAAAATTTCAATTTGTCAGAAAACTAATTCTGGTGGTCGTGAGTAGCATCTACCGGCCAATTGCTAGCTAATTTTTTGTTCCGAAAGAAACAGCATATTTATTGAGCAGCTCTTTCAATTCGTTAGGGTATAGCGGTTTTTTAAGCAGTTTGATCACCAATGGATTAGCTTCTGCTTTTTTGATATCTCCAAAGTCAAGTGTCGACGAAAGAATCGCTAATTTACAACGATCAAGAAACGGTTTTGGGAACGTCTTGTAAATCTCTAAAAATTCAAATCCGTCCATCTCCGGCATCTGAATGTCTAAAAGGATAAAATCAGGCCATTGTTCGGGATTGTTAAGATTTTTGTTGATGTAGTTCAATCCTTCTTCGCCAGATTGGCAAGAGATAATCTCATCGAAAAAACCAGACAAATTGATGATTCGATAATGTATTTTTAAATCGATCTCATTGTCGTCAATCAGCAGCACTTTTCCTGTTCTATTTGGCATTTGGTATGGTTATTTTAAAGGTTGTACCATTTTCTATGTTTGAGCTTACGTTAATATTACCGTTAATTTTATTTAATGCTTCTTTCACAATGAATAGGCCTAAACCGCTTCCATGATGCATTTTGCTTTTGAAAAATTGAGTGAATATTTTTTCAAGATGTTCTTTAAGGATACCCATTCCGTTATCGTTGATTTCAATTTGAGCTTCAAGGTCGTCAACTTCAATATTGATATTAACGGTTTTATTGGATTCGTTAGTTTTTTGATACTTTATCGCGTTCGAAATTAAGTTGCTTAGTATGACTTCAATCCTAAAAGCATCGCCAATAAACGTCGTATTTTGGTTGACACTTACATTGAAATGCATATCTCTATCCGAAAACCCATGTAATTCAACCAATTCATTCACGATAGTTTTAAAGTCTATTTCGCTGTGGTCAGGTACGTCTTTAGCATTTTTATAGTACTGTAGCGTTTTTGAATGTAGTAGTCAAGTTTGTTGGAACAGGTTTCAATCAATCCCCAATATTCGCCACTGGAATCGTACAGGCCTTCCATTTTAACTAAATTGATAATTCCAATTACCGAAACTAAAGGGGCTCTTAACTCATGGGATATGCTATATATAAATCGGTTGAGTTCATCGTTAGTTTTTTGAAGCTCAATCATTTTATTTCTCAAATCAATTTTTGCCTTGTAGGCATCATAGGCATTTTTAATTGAATTGTGAAGTTCTAAGTCGTTCCAAGGCTTAGTGATGTACCTATAAATATCGCCGTGATTAATAGCATCAGCTAAAGCTTCTATATCAGTATAACCAGTTAATAAAATACGAATAGGATCGGGGTGAGTGTTTACAATGCTCCTAAAAAATTCAACTCCCGTGGTATTCGGCATTTTTTGGTCGGCTATGATGACATGTACATCAATGTTCTGAAGTATGAGCAAACCTTCTGCAGCAGATATTGCCGTGTAGATTTCGTACATGCGCCTAAAACTGGCACGGAAAGCCTGGAGATTATTTTCCTCGTCATCGATATATAAAACGCGTACGGTAGGAGTGCTCATCATAATGTAAGTTATGGTATATTTACATGCAATGTAATAATAAATTCAGTACCTTTTCCAACTTCTGAAACAACTTCTATATGCCCTTTGTGTTTTTCAATGATACTGAACACAATAGACAATCCTAATCCAGTTCCTTCGCCAATATCTTTCGTAGTAAAAAATGGTTCAAAAATACGATGCTTCACCTCTTCACTCATGCCGGTGCCGCTATCTTTTATGCTCACAAATACTTGCTGACTATCATACCAACTCTTGATAGTTAAAAATTCTTCGTTAGCTTGTACATCTTTACTTTTGATAGCCTGCACTGCATTGGACACCAAGTTCATAAATACTTGGTTTATTTTGCCCGGCATGCACTCTACTTTAGGTAAGTTGCCCAATTCTTTAATTACAACAAGATTGTCAGGCAAAGTGTTTCTAATTAAAACCAATGTGGATAAAAGGCCCTCGTTAATATCAATGGCTTTCATATCTGTTTCATCCACGCGACTAAAATTTCTTAAGCTTCTAATAATTTCGGCGGTTCGCTTAGCTCCCTCACTAATTCCAGACAGTAAGGATGTGATCTCGTTATTGATAAAACCTAGGTCAATTTGTTTTTTATAAGCTTCAATTTCTTCAAACTGAGGTTTAATATCTTTTTCAAAATCAATTTTTTCGTACCTATTAATGATGTCTTTCAAATCATCAATATCCAATTGTAACGGCTTCACATTTGAGGTCACGAAGTTGATCGGATTGTTGATTTCGTGGGCAATACCAGCGGTAAGTTGTCCTAATGCTGCCATCTTCTCGGCATCAACCAATTGAGATTGAGTAGATTTTAGGTTGTTTAGCGTTTCATTTAGGATTGTATTTGCACTTTCAAGTTCTTCTGTACGTTCCCTTACTTTTTTCTCCAAAATGATGTTTTGTTCCTTAATCAGTTTTTGGTTTTCTAAAGAAGCGTTTAAAGCCTGTACTTGTGCGGTCTCGTTTTCTTTCTTGAAATAGTTGATTTTATCGGCAAGGGCAAATGACAGCAACATTACCTCTATGGCAGATGATAACTGTAATAAATAAGTAGTTAACGTATTGTAAGGAAGCACACCGTAGTCTTTCAAAACAAAAAGTATCGCTCCAACCAGTAATATCGACCAAGCTAAAAGATAAAAACCAGCAGGTTTAAAATGTTTTTTAAAATAAACGTAGTAAGAAGCATACATAGCGATAGCTGCCCCTAACAACGTTAAAATCTGCATTAAAATAAAGGTTGATGAACTTCCAATTATCAAAAGAGTTCCCAAGCACATCATCACCAAGCAAAGATAAATTTTGAATAGCTTATGTGATAAAGGGGAAAATAACTTAGTGTTGAGGAAAGATATCGTAAATAAACATGCAGAAGCGAGTCCTAAGAGAGAATATAGCACTACGGAGTTTTGATTCATAAAAGAATCTGCATCCCAAATATATCGAAGTCCATAGCCTTGTATTGATATTTGTGCCAACCACGTAAAGAGGATATAAAAAACATAAAATATATAACTTCTATCACGTACAACAACGAATAAGAATAAGTTGTATACGAACATAATGAGCATTATACCGGTATAAATACCAAAAATAATGTCTCTCAGTGCGTGTTTTTCAAGGAGTTCGTATTCTTTTTTTACGGAAATTTTGGTGATGAAAACCTCATGCGGTCTCAGTTTGAGATATAAAATATCACCTTTCTTCAGCGTTGTAGGCAACATGAAAGAAAAGCCTTGGCTATTTTTAGCTTTGCCTTTATTATATAAATCAAATGACTTGATTAAGGAATCACGCTGCGCAGTTCGTTTCAAAAAAAGGTTTGCTAGCTGAAAACGAGCTTGATCTATACTTAGTAGCTCATTTTTAAAACGGGTTGCATCTTTAGAAACTAGTTTGATCCAAAAAGTGTGGTCGCTAGTTCCAAAGTTTAAAATATTGGCATTGGTTTCAGTAAAGGTCATTTTCTCTACTTGATCCAAGGTTTTCGAGTTAGTTTTGTCTTCCAGATAATACGTTTTGAACAACTCTCCAGTACCTTGTTCGGCATAGCATGTGTTGTACCATAACGTTACTATGCTGAAAAAAAAGAAGATGACTTTCAGCTGTTTCATACTCTTGACAAATCAAACACTAATGTAACCTCAGTACCAATTTTTGACATTACCTGTTTGGTATGTACAATATCTTTTCTCATGGTAAGAATGTTTGTTTTTTCTGGTTCCAGGGCCAACGGTAAATTTACGATATCGTGGTTAAACATTACTGTTGCTGTCATATCGTCTTTAGGATAATAGAATTTTCCATTGTTTCCTAACTCTTTTACGGGCTCAAACCCTCCGCGAACCACGTTTCTATAGGTTGCTGGTGCAGCTAATCCAAATAATGTTTTAAGGTTAATAAACTCGGCGCATGCCACACAAGCGGTACTCAGGTGATTACTTCCTACGCCTAAGCCTGCAACTTCAAACGAGTTCCAAACACCTGCTACTTCGCCGGTACCTACATCGGTGTAGTCATCAACCATTTTGTAAATTTTATCATCCATATAGCCAACTGCATCCTCAACAGGAAGTTTATTTATTCGGTTTGCTCTATGTATTCTTCCTCCTCCAACAGCTTTGCCAGTATCGCCATCGGTTACTAACATCACATAAACATCGGGGTTTAATATCCAGTCGGCTTTTGCTGAGGTAATTTGGGTAATCCCAAAAATTTCCAGTACCCTTCGGTGGCCATCCATAAAATTAATACAAGCTTCTCTATCATCAATAGCTCTAAAGGCTGTAAAATTGATGCGCTTTATTTCTGAGTTATGCCCTTCCAATGGAGAAAATTTTTTCGTTTGACTTTCTGATGGTTTTTTCTGGAGATGCGCTAGTCTTAAAAATTCTAAACATAAACATTGAAGTTGAATCTTGAGACTTTTCAAAGATAGTATTAAACTCCTTTTCTGCCTGCGTTAAATACAACTTTCTTTCATCTGATAAAGTTATACTTTTCTCCACTGAATTTTTATAGAAAAACAATAGGGGTACATTAACGGGATGTATTTGCAAACCAAGTGCAGTTGCACCTAGCCACATCTTTTCGGCTGCTATGCCGCAATTTATCCAAGATTCAACCGCGTTGTTAGGCATTGAAATTAATCCTATAGCAGAAGAACTCATAAACTGCTGTGTAAGTAGCCTTCCGAAAGCTCCGCCGCCGTTTATTTCCTCTAGGAAGTTAATCATCCGGCGGTCTCTTAACAATCTGATACCGTATTGGTCATTTATTCCCAAATCTAGCGTATGTATACCTATACCATCTTCGGTTTGTTTTACTTCTTCAGGGGTCCAACGCATCTCTTTAACAATGAAATCTTCATGTGCTTCAGGGATAAACATTCTAAACAAATCAGTTGTGGTTGCTATTTCCGAAAGTCTTTTGATTTTCGTTGCATCCTCTATAAAAGTTAACGAAGCACCATTAGTTTGTTGCACTAAACTGCTTAGGTACTTCTTGTGGTCATTAGAAAGCGGTGTGCGTTCGGGACTTTTTCTATTCGTATGTCTAAACGGAATTTGTTGTTCTAAAATTTGTTGCTCTTCTGTAGCCTCAGCGCCGTTGGCGAAACTGAAAATAGCCAAGTGTTTAGGAGCAAGTTCTGGAGTTAAGCTCCAATTTACAGTCAGCTTTTTAGCACTTGCTGCTAATAGCAAATTTTCAATGGCCGAACCGATAGAGGTGTAAGATGATACGAACTGAGGATCCAAGTACGCGGCGGCAGTACCTACGTCCATAAATAAATGTAATTTTTTATTTTGGTAGTGCCAGCGCCACGGTTGACTATTGCCGCCTGAAGGCGCCTTTTTTACAGCTTCTATTAAATAAATTATTTCCTCATCACTTAGTTCCTTTGCACCATCTTTCGCAAAGCGATCCAGTTGATTTTCATTTATAAAGTCAACAAGGTCTTCGGTAGTAAGTGGTTTGTTATTAACGTTTTCTTTTACAGTACTTTCTTTCTCTGTCGGATTAACAATCATCTCATCTAAATCCAAAAAATACCTTCCAGATACGCGAAGTGAATTCAGTAATATTTTGCGAGAAAGATCGGCGCTAACCCCACCACCAAAAGTCACCGCACTTGCTAGCTGAGGCCAGGTAGATATGGAGCTCATTAGTTCCACAGCTGAGGCCTTCATCCTCGGCGACAGTGTTTCGAAACCTGTTACTGCAGCAATGTAAGGAACTTTTTCATCGAAGGTTTTCAAGTGCCTGAACTTCTTCATGTCCAAGTGATCAACCATTCCATGTAAAATCGCTCGATCAGGCTCCAAGTCAAAACGCTCAATGTCGATAGTTCCCCTGTCGCTGCCCTCCATCAAAACCGGTATTTGTAGTTGTTTAGCTACTTCTCTAACACTAATTTTAATATCGAAGCTGTCACATTCATCTATGAGGAGATCAAGTTGTCCATTGTCGGTTAAAAAATTTAAGATGTTTTCATCGGTAATACCGCTATCAAAACAAACTACATTTAAATAGGGGTCAATTTCTGCTATTTCTCTCGCAACAATTACCGTTTTCTTGATGCCTATGTTTTGTACACCTGTTCTGATTCTGTTGATGTTACTTAAATCCAGCTCATCAAAATCCGCAATGCGCAGTTCACCGAAACCTCTTTCCATTGCCAGTGTTAACGAGACAGATTGCCCTACCGACAGGCCAATAACTCCAATCTTTTTAGTGGATAATATTTGCTGCTCTTTTTCTGTGATTTTGTGCTTGTTCCGGTTAGTCCTAACGGTAACAAATTCTTGTTCGTCTAAAATGTGCACAAGTTTGTTAGACCAAGGATAATGTACCCACACTCCATACTCGTCACTATTTCCAAGCCTTTCAATCGCCATTTTTTCGAGCTCGCTTTTAGGGAGCATACCATTTAACGGATTGATGCACTTTAAAAGCTCAATTACTTGCGCTTCGATAGTGTTGAAAACTTGTAACCCGTTACTCTCGGAAAGAATTTGATAAAACTTAGCTTTGTCTTCGTTTTTGGAAAGTCTTAGTATCAGTGGCTTGTATAAATCTTTGTTTTCTTTTGCTTGTTCTACAAGCATTTTTAAAACAGAGGGAACAGCGTCATTAATATACATTGTCGTATTTTAAAGATGAATTTTCGGCATAAAAAGTGGTTTTCCATAGTTAAAACACTAAATTAGTTTTTTAGAATTACATTAAAAAAGTATTTTTAACTTTTTATTACTTGAAAAATGACAGCTAATATCCTTTACGTTGATGATGAACCACATAATTTAAGTGCATTTGCGGCAACTTTCCGCAGATTGTACAAAGTTTTTACTGCTGAGTCCGCTGATGAGGGGCGAAAGATTCTGGATAATGAAAATATCCAGGTTGTGATTACCGACCAACGCATGCCTAAAACTACAGGTGTTGAATTTTTGGCTTCTATTTTAGAAAACCACCCTGATCCAATTAGGATGATTCTGACAGGCTATACAGATATTGACGCAGTAATTGATGCAATCAATAAAGGACAAGTTTACAGATACATTCAAAAGCCGTGGATGGAGGAAGACCTTCGTATTAATATTGATAAGGCCATAGAAATTTACACGCTACGAAAAGAAAATAGGGAACTAACAGAAAAGCTCTTAGTTGCTAACCAACAACTTGAGTTTATCGCTCGTCAAAACCTGTTATCTTAGCTTTGTTTAGATGTGCTTAACTTTGCCGATACATTTTATTATTTTACCGATACTTCAATAATTTAAGCTTAATATCTTGTTAGATTCACACTGTTCGTAGGTTTCCACCTTAATATGTTTTCAATTTGAAATGAAAAACAGATTTCTGCTTATCTTTTTGAGCTTGTTTTTTGGGTTTAATGTGCTTCTTTTTGCGCAAACAACTTCTAATAAGGGAACCGATTTTTGGGTTGCTTATGCTGGGCATATTGATGGATTGGGATCGCGGATGACGCTTTTTTTGTCGTCAGAAGTGAATACTACCTATCAGGTTAAATTTGGCAACGTAGTAATTTCAAGTGGTACAATAACGGCGAATGTGGTAAAGCCTGTGTTCATTGATCCCAACACCTATAATGTTTACATTGGAAGTTCGGACGTGTTGGAAATTAACAAAGGAATTAACGTTACTGCAGCAAATGCAATTTCATTATATTGTGTTATTTCCAATAATGCACGCACAGGGTCAACGCTAGTGCTACCAACATCGGCACTGGAGCAAGAATATTACGTTTTTTCTCAACAGAATACCGGCGCAACCAATGGTTCAGCTAACTCTGAGTTCACTATTGTGGGTACTAAAGACGGTACCAAAGTAGAAATAACGCCTACGCAAAGTAATAGAAACGGTACAAGATTAGCCAATGTGACGTTTACCATTACCTTAAATAAAGGTGATATCTACCAATACCAGGCTATAAATGATTTGACCGGTTCACAAGTCAAATCAGTAAGTGGATGCGCCCCAATAGCCGTTTTTTCCGGTACCACTTGGTCTGCATATTGTGAACTGGGTAATTCTCGGGTAGGAACTACCAACTTTAGCCCAAATGGTGGGGATAACTTATTTCAACAGTTATTTCCAGTCACTGCTTGGGGCCGTAATTTTGTTTCTGCACCTTTCTATAACACGCTTAACGGCAACACTGACATCATTAAGATTATTGTTTCCGAAGATAATACTACCGTTTCGGTAAATGGGAGCACTACACTGGCAAACGGTATACCTTTAACTAATCCATACCGTAAAGGAAGCGTTATTACCTTTTACAGTAATACACCTAATGTAATTAAAGCTACTTTGCCAATAGCAGTGGCACAATTTCAGACTTCCCAGAACTGTAACTTAAATAATGCAGCGTCGTCGGGTCAAGGAGGCCCTTATCTCGGCGATCCGGAGATGACAATTTTAAATCCTATTGAGCAGACATTAAAAGATATAGCGGTTTATTCGAAGTTGAATAGTGTTCCTGGTGTGAATACCAATATTTCAAAATATTTCCTGAACATTATTATCAAGACAGTCGATATCCCAGGATTTACACTTGACGGTGCTGCTATTTCAAGTCAGTTTAAACCTATTGCAGATGGCGAATACAGTTATGCTGTAGTGGACGTTACTAACTCTGGCGATCAACACCGTTTAATTGCAAGCGGAGGATTTGTAGCTATTGCTTACGGCTATGGACAGGTAGAGTCCTATGCCTATTTGGCGGGAACAGATTTGAAGAATCTAAAGAGTAATATCCAGGCTTTCAACAGCGGAAGTACCGTTGCTTCAACTAATTTTTGCCTTGGAACTAACTTTGATTTTATATTAAAACTTCCGTATATAACGGATAAAATAACTTGGACACTGAATAACGGAGCCAAGGTTGAAGTAGTCAATACTCCGCCTTACACCACTAAAGTAGAAGATGGCCAAACTTATTATCTCTACAATTACTCATTGTCTTCGGCGTTTTTTTCGAACTCTGGAAATTATGTGCTAAAGGCATTAATTCAGAAACCAGCGGCCGCCATTTGTGCTAACGATGAGGAGATTTTCACCACCTTCGATGTGTTTTCTCCAAATTTCACCAATCCTGCTGAAGCTTGTGTAAATACAGATGTTCAATTTACGGATACTTCGCCACGTACTGGAGGTAATATTAAAACATGGGCTTGGGATTTTGGCGATGGGGTAATTAGTAGCAACCAAAATCCTAAACATAAATTTCTAACCACTGGTACAAAGACAGTGAGGTTAACTGTTACTACGGATTTGGGCTGTAATCTAACCGTAACCAAAACCATAAATATATTAGCGGCGCCAAAGTCGGCTTTCACTGCCATAGGACCTTTTTGCCCAAATGCTACAATTCAATTTAATAATGAAAGTACCTTTGTTAACTCCAATATTGTAAGCAGAGTTTGGGATTTTGGAAATGGAGCACCTACGTCAACTGCAGTTTCGCCTACAGCAGTTTATCCCTTGGCTGGAAATTATAATGTAAAACTGATCTCTACTTCATCTAGCGGATGCGCTGATACTATTATTAAAACGATAACTATTTATGAAACGCCAGAAGTGACATTTAATGATCCAGGTTCTTGCGTGAACGATTTGGTGGCGTATGAAGGGGTGGCCGTTAAAGGCACCATTACAACTTGGTTGTGGGATTTTGGTGATGGATCCAATGACGTGTCGCAAAAGACATTACAAAATCCTAAGCATAAATACACCGCCCCTGGAACATATTTGGTAAAATTAACCGCTAGCTCTGATAAGGGCTGTCCGGTGGTTTTTACGCGACAGATTTCAATTAGTGGAAGTAATCCGAATCCGATCTTCGAAGTAAAAAATGCAAATACTAAATTCTGCGCAGATATTGATGTCAGTTTTGAAAATAAAAGTACAATAGGCTTTGGTAACATCACAAAGTTAGAATGGATATTTGACTATAAAGTAGGCGGGCCGAATGTCCCTGTAGTAGATAATGCCCCTACATTCGGAAAAATATACACGCACAAATACCCGAACGCCACCAGTATAGTAACCTATAAAGTGGTACTTAGAGCTTATTCTGGTCAGCTATGTGTTAGTGAATCAGCTCCGGTAAATGTGACAATTTATCCAGCACCAATTTTAAAATTTAATGCCATCACATCACTTTGTGAAAATGACAATCCAGTGCAGTTGGTAGCGGTAGATGAGAACAGTTTAGCCGGTAGTTTTGTGTTTTCAGGAACTGCAGTTACACCATCTGGCGTATTTAGTCCACGCATCGCCGGACCTGGAAATTTCAACATCAAATGCGTTTATAATGCTAATGGTTGTACCGCCGAAAAAAATATAAACATTACCGTTGATAAACTACCTGTGGTAACTATGCCGCCAAATGCAGATATTTTGGTAGGTGGCGAAAAACAAATAAATGTGGTTGCCACTGGCGATAATTTAAAATTTAAATGGTTGCCAGCGGATGGACTGAGCGCCGACGATGTTTTTAATCCAATCGCTAAGCCCACTAAAACAACGAAGTATACCTTAACTGTTACGTCTAATAGTTGCGATTTAGTATACGATTATGTAGTTACAGTTCATGAAGAACCGATCATTCCAAATGTATTTAGCCCTAACGCAGATGGGAAAAACGATACTTGGAATGTCAAGTACTTCGAAACTTTACCTAACGGAAGTATTACCATTTTTAACCGTTATGGGCAAAATGTATTTAGTGCATCGCCTTATTTAAAGCCATGGGACGGGCGTTATAACGGTTCAGATTTACCTATTGGCGTTTATTATTACATTATCGAACCCAATAATGGAAAGAAGAAATACACAGGTTCGCTTACAATTTTAAGATGATACGAATAGGTTTTATCATTGGACTGCTTTTATGGTGCACAACTACCCAGGCACAGCAGCGCCCTCATTATTCTCAATATCTACAAAACATGTCTGTTTTAAATCCGGCAGTAACTGGATTGAATAAGGGAATGGATTTGAGATTGGGTGTCCGAAGCCAATGGCAAGGGTTAAAAGACGCTCCTAAAACTGGCTATGTTACGTTTAGTACGCCGATTTCCTTTGGTGGCGATATGGCAAATTATCGATCAAGTGACTTAGGTGTTTCCGAGCCAGTTACCAAAGATGACATGTACGACTACACCGCATCTATGCCTCACCATGCTTTTGGAGTTCTATTTTTAAACGATAAAACAGGCCCTTTAAATAGGGTTACCGGTAATTTAACTTACGCCTACCATCTGGCAGTAGGAGAAAGGGCAAATCTATCTATCGGTGTTGGTTTAGGAGCAAGTAGGCTAGGACTAAATTCATCTGCTTTGTTATTTGAAGAAGAAGGTGATCCTACCGTTGGTGGTGGAGGTGAAATCAATAAATATCTTCCCGACTTAAATGCAGGGATCTATTTTTATGGTCCCACATTTTATGTTGGGGCTTCTATGCAGCAAATCATTAAAAATAGCGTAGCTTTTGATGGCAACTTCAACGTTGGTAAAGAGGTGGCACACTACTTTGTAACCGTAGGTAATCAGTTTTGGATAAATAATAATTTTTCGGTTACGCCATCCGTTATGCTTAAGGTAGTTAACCCCCTGCCAAAGGCATTTGACTTGAATTTGAAATTTTCGTACAACAACAAGTTGTGGATTGGCGGTGGCTATAGGAAAGACGATGCTTTTTTTGGTACTTTTGGTTTTAGTGTAGCTAATATCGTTGTATTGGGCTACACTTATGATTATACTACTTCGAACTTAAACACAGTTTCAACTGGATCACATGAATTGACACTGAGAGTTTTGTTGTAGTACTTACCATTAGTGCCTATGAAAATATACCTGTTTTCTGCACTATTGTATTTTAGCTTTTTAACTCAAATTAGTGCCTTACCTGCATCTACTAGGGGCACAAATTTTTGGCTAAAATATAGTGCAAACAATTCGAGGTTGCAATTTCCATTGTGTAGTTCTCTGCCTTTGGACGTATTTTTTACAGCTAATACGCAAAATTATTTACGCGTAAACAGCTGCTATTCAGTTGATAATAGAACTGTTTTTTTTAGTTTAAATGGAGGGGATAGTCATGTTGGTCCCAGTCGATCTAACCATGACAAAGCACCCTCAGCAGCGGCAGCTTTAATAAATGTTGATTTTGAAACACCAGATTACTGCGTTTCAGATGGTATTGCTGTTTTTTCGAATAAAACGATAAATAGCGGGGGCGGTAACTTAACTTATCTATGGAATTTTGGTGATAACTTAGCTGGATCACAAGATCCAAATACTTCAACGGAGATAGATGGCAAGCACGTATACCATTTTATTGGTGTTTATGAAGTAACATTAACAGTTACGTCTGACGATGGATCTGTTGTTACTTTAAAAAAGCAGTTTAGGGTAAATGGAGATTTGCCTAAAGCCGGCTTTGAGGTCTTGGATCAGAATAAACTGTGTAGTTATAACATGGTTGAATTTAAAGATGAGGCGACGGTAGATTTCGGGGAAGTAACAAAAATTGAATGGTATTTCGATTTTGCTAACAAAAATACGCCAGATGTTGTTGATGTAAACCCAACAAGTAGGGATGGACTACCGAAGATTTACAGTTTTAAATATCCAACATTTAATGATGTAGAAAGTAAAACCTATATCGTTAAAATGAAGGTTTATTCTGGACAATCATGTGCCGATGAGCAAGTAAAGACCATCACAGTCTACGGAACTCCGGTCGCCGACTTTTCATTGCAATCGTCTTGTTTAACGGATGGAGTGGCCAAGTTTTCTACTTATGCGCTACCTGATGCTAATTTGGCCTATTTGTGGGATTTTGGCGATTTAAATGCCACTGAACAAAATCCAAACGTCTCAAATTTAAAGGATCCCGACCATAGATATACTGTTGCAGGCAAGTACAATGTAAAGTTAGTCGTTACTAACCCTGCGGGCTGCCAATTAGTACTGAACAAAGAAATTACCATAGATGGCGCACAACCAATTGCTGATTTTGAAATTTTAAATCCAAGTGCGTTGTGTGCTCAATCTGCTGTAACGATATTAGATAAAACAACTTTAGCTTTTGGCGAGGTAACGAAGTTAGAGTTATATTATGATTTTGATAATGATCCGAGCGTAGTGGAGGTAGATTACTCGCCGGGTAGTGGAATTAATCGTAAGCGCTACACCCATCAGTACCCTAGCTTTAGTTTTCCGTCCACTAAAATATTTGTTATTAAAATGGTGGCTTATGTGGGCAACACTTGCGTTTCATCGGTCGAAAAAAGCATCACCATTAATGCCACACCAGTAATAGAATTTCCGTCAATTAACGAAATATGCTCCGAAGCGCCAGATGTACAGTTATTTGCACAAGAAATAAACGAAATTCCTGGTTTTGGAGTTTTTACAGGGCCAGGTTTAAGTTCTAGCGGTATGTTCAGCCCATCAGTGGCTGGTCCAGGATTACATGATCTTACCTACACTTTCACTTCACAAGCTGGTTGTGTAGCGCAAAAAACAATCCAAGTCACGGTGCAGCCAACACCAGTCGTTAATGCTGGCCAAGATAAAGTCATTTTTGAGGGAGAGCAATTCAGGTTTAATGCAACTGCTAGCGGAGCACAAAATTTGATTTACAAATGGTCGCCGTCTACCGGTTTGGATAGAGACGATGTGCTAAATCCCCTGGTAAAAGCTACCGAAGATATGATTTATACGCTCACCGTGCAGAGCGATAAAGGTTGTCTCAAATCTGATGATGTTTATGTAAAAGTGTTGGGCCATCCGTCTATTCCATCTGCAATTAGTCCCAATGGAGATGCTATAAATGATGTTTGGAACATCAAACAGCTAGAAAAATACACTTTTGTAAAAGTCAGCATTTACGACAGAGCTGGCGAACGTATTTTCGAGAGTAGTGGCTATAAAGTTCCGTTTGATGGTACTTATAACGGGAAGCCGCTGCCTGTAGGAGTGTATTACTATGTTATTATTTTATCTGGCTATGATAAGCCCATAACAGGCACTTTAACTATAATCAAATGAAGTATCTACGTCATACGTATTGTCTGTTAAGTTTGATTATTGTTGGTGCCAACGAATCGAATGGGCAACAGCGCCCTCAATACACTCAGTATGTTTTCAATAATTATTTACTGAATCCTGCATTAAGTGGTACAGAAAATAGTGTAGATGTTAAATTAGGTCACCGAATGCAATGGAGCGGTTTGAAGGATGCGCCGCAGACCTCATTTGTATCTGCACATTGGAGCTTAGGATCAGATTACCTATGGCAAAATCCATTATCCTTACCAAGAGAAAGCGACAACCCGATGAGCAAGAGTTATATGCGGCATTATACATCCTCGCCCGCTCACTATGGTGTCGGAGTAATGGCAGTGTCGGATAGGACAGGGCCCATATCAAGGATTGATGCGGGTATGAGTTATGCTTATCACCTGCAACTCAGCGGCACTAACAATTTATCTGTCGGTACTTATATAGGATTAAGTAGAATCTCGCTAGATGAGAATGCATTAGATTTAGAAACTGATGGAGATCCAGCACTTTCAGATGTACTAGCAACACAATTTAAGCCTGATGCATCTATTGGCGTCTGGTTATATGGAGCTAGGTTTTTTGCTGGGCTTTCAGTGCAACAGGTTATACCACAGGTGCTTGCTTTTACGAAGAGTTCAAATTATAAGCAAGGTAAAACGGTACCACATTTTTTTGCAACTTCCGGATATAAATTATTCTTAGATGAGGAAATTTCTCTCATTCCGTCGTTCATGCTGAAAGGAGTTTCCAATCTTCCGCTTTCAGTAGATTTAAATGTTAAGCTTTCTTATAAAGACCAAATATGGATAGGTGGTAGCTACCGTAAATCAGACTCATTTTCGGGGATGGTTGGTTTCAATTTAAAACGATTTGCTAACCTCACTTACGCCTACGATCAAACAACGTCCACTCTTAACAGAGTATCAAACGGCACGCATGAAATAGTGCTAGGTATCCAAATAGATGGTGCTTACCAAGTGTTTAGCGGGGGTAGGACATGGCGGTAGCTGCCTTTCGAATTCAATAATTGAAAAGGATTGCTACAGTTCTTTTCTAAGCCTTGCCACCGGTATATTCATTTGCTCGCGATATTTAGCGACCGTTCTTCTTGCAATGTTGTAACCATGTTCTTTCAAAATCTCTGTTAAACGCTCGTCAGCAAGTGGTTTACGTTTATCTTCTTTGCCAATGCAATCTTCCAATATTTTTTTAACTTCTTTATTGGATACCTCTTCGCCACTTTCAGTTTGTATGGCCTCAGAGAAAAAAGATTTTAACAGGAACGTACCGAACTCTGTTTGTACATATTTAGAATTTGCTACCCTGGATACGGTTGATATGTCCATATCTATTTTATCTGCGATATCCTTTAAAATCATAGGACGCAGCTTGCGCTCATCGCCAGTTAAAAAATAATCGTATTGATAGTGCATAATGGCATTCATTGTTTTCAACAAAGTTTGCTGGCGCTGTCTAATTGCATCAATAAACCACTTTGCCGAATCCAATTTTTGTTTAACAAACTGCACTGCTTCTTTCATTTTTTTATCTTTTTGGGAAGCTTTTTCATAGTGCTCAAACATATCCATGTATGAACGGCTCACACGTAATTCAGGAGCATTTCTAGCATTCAACGTCAATATCAATACGCCATCATTATTGCTAATATGAAAATCAGGAATGATTTGCATTTGCTTGGTAGTAACTTGATTAGAGTCTCCTGGTTTTGGATTTAAGCGTAAGATTTCAGCTACTACTTCTTTGAGTTCTTCACTATTTAAGCCTACAGCACGCTCTAATTTATCGTAGTGTTTTCTAGTGAATTCATCCAAGTGGTGCTCAACGATGTCAATTGCTTTTTTGATTAACGGATTGCTTACATCTTTTCTCTTAAGTTGCAACGTTAAACATTCCTGCAAATCTCTAGCGGCAATACCTGGAGGATCAAAACTTTGTATAAGCTTTAACATTTCAAGCACATCTTCCTCTTCAACAATTACATTTTGGGAAAAGGCCAAATCGTCGATCATAGAGGTGATAGGCCTACGCAGGTAACCGTCATCATCAAGGCTACCAATAATTTGCTTTCCAATCACGAAATCTTGATCAGAGAGCGGAATTAAATCTAATTGTTGTTGTAAACTTTCAAAAAAAGTGGTTTCTATCGCAATAGGTGTTTCTTTTTTCTCTTCGTCATCATCACCATTGTTGTAGGAAGTACTGTAATCGTTAGTGTTGTCTTCTTGTAAATAATCGTCTACATTGAATTCATCTAGACTATTATCCTCTCCGGCATCACTGTCAAAATCTTCTTTTTCGTCATTTAAATCGTCATACTCACCTTTAGGTTCATCCAAAGAAATCAAACTTGAATCTTCCAAAGCAGGATTTTCCTCCAATTCTTCCTTTATACGAGTATCTAGTGCTACGGTAGGTACCTGCAACAACTTGATAAATTGGATTTGCTGTGGTGATAATTTCTGTAATAACTTTTGCTGAAGATGTTGTTTTAGCATAAATGGGAATAAAAGAGTTTTCAAAAATAAACAAATGCTTTATAATTTTGTTGGTTTATTTGATTAATTAATGTTCTTTTCGCTAAGTTTACATAGTTATATTTTTTGTAGAATAAGCAAATATTTATGGGATTTGTTAAAGAATTTAAAGAATTCGCCGTAAAAGGCAACGTAATGGACCTCGCGGTAGGGGTAATTATTGGAGGTGCATTTGGTAAAATAATAGACAGTGTGGTAAAAGATTTAGTGATGCCCATTGTTTCTGCGATAATAGGTCAACCAGATTTCAGTCAACTTTATTTGGTAATAAAAGGAGATGTGCCGGCGAACATGCCTTTAGAGGAAGCTAGAAAATTACCGGAAACAGCTATTTTCGCCTACGGAAATTTTATCACCGTTGCTATCAACTTTTTCTTACTAGCGTTAGTGATTTTTATAATGGTTAAAGGTATAAACTCATTGAAACGTAAAGAAGAAGCTGCACCATCCGCACCTCCAGCACCTTCAAAAGAACAAGTGTTGCTTACAGAAATTAGAGATTTATTGAAAAATAAACAATAACATGAACTCTTTGGCCGACGGATTACAATGCGTCGGTTTTTTTATTTCATAGAACAAACGTTAATTAATGAGAAAATTATTATTTGTAGTACTTTCTTTAGTTGCTTTTGGCACGTACGGTCAAGGTAAAAAAGATCTAGCACTTTTAAACGCTGTAGAAAAGCTAAAGGAAGCAATGGTTAGTGGTGATCGAAATGCTTTAGAATCCATTGCCGCTGCTGATTTGAACTATGGACATTCAAGTGGTAAAGTAGAGGATAAGGCGGCATTTGTAGAAAGTATAGCCAGTGGCAGATCTGATTTTGTAAGTATTGAATTAAAAAATCAGACCTATAAAATAACGGGTAAAACCGCTATTGTTAGACATCAACTGTTTGCTAAAACAAACGACGGAGGCAAGCCCGGCGAAGTTAGCCTAGGAATAATGCTCGTTTGGATTAAAGACGGTAAAGAATGGAAATTATTAGCTAGACAAGCTTATAAATTACCCTAACTATCTAATAAATAGCGAAGTGTCCAATACTTTCTTTTCAAAGTCTTCAATTGGATACTTCGATTCTATTATTTTAAGCAACATTTCGGTGGCTAATCGTCCAATTTCGTAGGCTGGCTGCCTAACTGAAGTAAGTGAAGGATTGAATAAGTCCAAGGCATCAGAATTGCTAAAACCGGCAATTGCCATATCTTTTGGTACATCTACTTTCAAGTTCTTGAAAACACTTAGGCAACCTGTACTCAGCCTATCGCCGGCAACAAATATTGCATCTGGCTTATCTTTTAAAGCCAGCAATTCTTTAATTGCATTTTCCGTTTCGTCATAAAGCATTCCACCATGCGGACAGTATTTTACATAACTTTCATTGAATGAAATGCCACTATCGGCCAGCGCTTTTTTATAGCCGCTTAACCGTTCAATACTAATAGAAAGGTAGCTAGAACTGGTTAGATGCGCTATTTTTTTGTATCCAGATTTGATTAGATATTTTGTAGCTTCATAGGCTCCCTTCTCATTGTCGGCTATCACTTTGTGAGTGATGATTTCATCGGCAACTCTATCGAAAAACACGATTGGCAAACCCTTATCATGCAAATTCTTTAAATGGGAAATGTCTGAAGTTTGAGAGGACAATGAAACTAGTAGTCCATCTACCGACCTTGATGCCAAATGGTTAACGTTAATAACTTCTCTGTCATATGATTCATGTGTCTGAGAAATGATAACGTGATAGCCTTTATCGTAAGCAATAGATTCAATACCGTCGATAGCTTGAGAAAAATAGCTATTTGCCACCTCGCTTACTACTACACCAATAGATTTGCTCCTGCGCTCTTTTAAACTTAAAGCAATAGGATTGGGTTTGTAACCTATTTGCTTGGCATAATCGGTCACTAATTTTTTTGTGGCCGGACTAATTTCATAGGTGTCCCTCAGGGCTCTGGAAACCGTAGAAGTGGATAGTCCAAGTGCTTTAGCAATATCTTTTATGGTAACGGGCTCAAACATGTTTGCAGTGTGTTTTTACGTAAGTGGCTAGCTTGAAAGTGTGTTTCAAAAATAGCACTATTTATCTATACTATTAAAGATATAATTTTTACTTGTATTTGGCAACGTTGTCGGGAACGATTGCATAAATTTATAACTAGTGTTTCACGGTATATCTTAAAAAAACGTTGTAGAATTGTTTTAGGAAGGCTCTAGGGCCTATCTGCGTATAACCAAATTTTTAACCATATTGTATGAAAAAATTCTTGCTGTTTTTTTGTGTTTTGGCTATTGGCGTTCAGCTAGTGCAGGCACAAACAAGGCCAGTAACAGGAAAGGTAACTGAAAAAGCTACCGGATCTCCGATTCCTGGTGTAGCCGTTACCATTAAAGGAACAAAAAATGCGGTATCTACCGATGCCAACGGTATTTATAAAATCAGTGTGCCAAGTTCCGGCAACACTATTTTAGTTTTTAATTCCATAGGATTTGATAACCAGGAGATTGCCGTAGGCGCAAAATCTCAGGTTAACGCTTCAATGGAAGAAAGTTCAACAACACTTAACGAAGTTAAAATCGTAAACATAGGCTACGGCACTGTTAAACGTGAAGCAATAACTGGTGCTGTTTCTTCTGTTAGTGCAGCTACCATTGCTGCTGCTCCTGTTTCTTCTGCTTTAGAAGCTATACAGGGTAGGGTGGCAGGTGTTAATATTGCTACAACAGAAGGATCTCCCGATGCTGAAATAAACGTTCGAGTGAGGGGCGGGTCGTCGATTACACAAAGCAATGAGCCGCTGTATATTGTTGACGGATTTCCAGTAAATACTATAGCTGATATTGCACCTCAGGATATCGAAAGCATTGACATTCTTAAAGATGCTTCCTCTACCGCAATTTATGGTTCTCGTGGAGCAAATGGGGTTATTCTAGTTACCACCAAAAGTTCAAAAGATAGTAAAACTAGTATTTCGTACAATTTATTTGGCGGTTTTAGAAAGATAGCCAATACTTTAGACGTTTTAACTCCATCTGACTATGTTCTATGGCAATACGAACACGAAAGACTATTAGCTCCTGGAGCAAGTTCGCTACCTGGATATACTGATTATTTTGGTGCATTTGGTGATATGGACTTGTATAACAACATCGCCACTAATGATTGGCAAAACATTGTCTTCGGTCGCAGAGGAAATACGATAAATAGTAACTTAAGCATTATGGGGGGAAGTGATAAAACCAAATATAGCTTAAGTCACAATTTTGTGAAAGACAGGGCGATTATGTTATTGTCAGGATTTCAACGTCAAAATATCAACTTCAAATTAAATCATAAGCTTTATAAATCGTTATCTATTGATGTTGGTTTGCGTTACTCGGATACCAGAACAAACGGTGGTGGTGCAAACGAAACAAAAGAGATTTCATCTGCAGATTCTCGGTTGAAATATGCCGTGTTATATCCGCCATTTTCTGTGCCTGGTTTAACTACCAATGACAACATCGAAGATGATTTTAATTTATATAACCCAACCACTGCTGTAACAGACAATGATCAGCTGATTACACGTAAACAATATACATTTACTGCTGCAGCTACCTACGACATTATAGATGATCTTAAGTTCAGATCAGATTTAGGCTACGAAGTTGGAAATAATACAAATGATAGGTTTTACGGATTAACTACATACTATGTCAGAAATGTACCGGGTGTATTGAATCAAAATATGCCTGCTTTAACTATTGCAAATTCTAATCGTATTTCGTTAAGAAACACAAATACAATTAATTACAACTTCAGAAAGGTGTTGTCAAAAAATCATAATCTTACAGCGCTACTCGGTCAAGAATATTTAAAAGTTGAAAATTCCGTTTTGAATAATGTTATTCATGGCTATCCTGTAAATTTCAATTTTAACCAAACTCGTTTATTTACCACTCAAGGTGTCCCTTTTTCAATAGATAATGCTTTTTCTCCAGATGATAAACTTCTTTCTTTTTTTGGTAGAGCAAATTATGACTACAAAGGTAAGTATTTATTGAGCGTTGCTTTTAGAGCGGACGGTTCATCTAAGTTTGGCGATGGAAACAAATGGGGTTATTTCCCATCAGTATCTGGTGCATGGCGAATCATTCAGGAAGACTTCATGTCAAGGACTAAATCTTGGTTGTCAGATTTAAAACTGAGGGCTAGTTATGGCGAGTCGGGAAATAACAACATTCTACCTGGTCAGATTCAACAGGCTTACACTAATGGTACCACAAGTTGGATTAATGGAGCAACCAATTTTTGGTCTACTGGTAAAATATTATTCAACCCTGACTTGAAATGGGAAACTACAGTTTCTCGTAATATTGGTTTAGATTTCAGTTTCTTTAATTCTAAATTGTCTGCTACTGCTGATGCGTATCTTAATAATACAAAAGATTTATTGATTCTATATCCGATTACTGGTATTGGCTACGAAAACCAATACAGAAATATTGGTGAAACTCAAAATAAAGGATTGGAATTTAGTTTAAACTACAAAGCAATTCAGAAAAAGAACTTCGATCTTGGTTTTAATGCTAATATCTCTTTTAACAGAAACAAAGTAGTTTCGTTAGGTGCGATAGAAAACATCAACGGAACATCAGGATGGGCATCTACTGCTATAGGCGAGGATTATAAGGTTTTAGTGGGTAGTTCGTTGGGTCAAATTTATGGCTATAGAAGTGCTGGGCGATATGAGGTTTCAGATTTCTCGGGTGTAAACGGCTCAACATGGACACTTGCTACAGGGGTGCCTAGTGCAAGTAGCGTAGTCGGTAACATCAGACCAGGACAACACAAGCTAGTTGATATTAACGGTGATGGTGTTGTTAATAATAGCGATAGAACCGTTATTGGTAATGCACTTCCCAAACATACTGGTGGTTTTGCGCTAAACGGCCGTGTATTTGATTTTGACTTTGGAGCTTATTTTAATTGGAGTTATGGTAATGATGTGTATAATGCAAATAAAATCGAGTACACTTCAACGGGAAACACAAGTTACAGGAACCTAATTAGTGAGATGGCCACAGGCAAAAGGTGGACAAATCTTCGTGCAGATGGTACAATTAGTAACAACCCAGCTGAATTAACTGCACTGAATGCTAATACAACGTTGTGGTCTCCTTATACTAACTATGTTTTATCAGATTGGGCAGTTGAAGATGGCTCTTTTTTAAGGCTTTCGACAGTGACTTTAGGTTATACATTACCTCAAGATTTATCAGCCAAGATGAAAGTTAAAAAAATGAGATTGTATGTTTCTGGGAATAATGTATTTGTTTTAACCAATTATTCAGGTTACGATCCTGAAGTTTCTACCAGAAGAGGTACTGGATTAACGCCTGGTGTGGATTATTCTGCCTATCCAAGAAGTAGATCAATTATATTCGGTTTAAACGTTAACTTTTAATACAAAAAGTGATGAAAAAAATTAACTATATATCGTTTTTTACCGCAGTTTTAATACTGTTAGGCGGCTGTAAAAACGTACTAGATGCTCCACTTAAGTCTGCAATAGAAGATAAAGAATTGTATTCGACTGTTAGGTTAGCAGAGGGTGTAATAACAGGTATTTTGCAAACATTTGCTGAAACTAACTCATATAGAGGTAGGTATATCGCACTTTATGGAACTAATAATGATACCGAAATTTTATCAGGTATTACGTCGTTCACTACCGAAAAGTCTCGCATGGGTAACTATAATACCAACGTTAATAATACTCAGATGAACGCAAGTACAAATGTGTTTGCGATGTTGTATTCTGGTATTGAACGTGCAAATTTGGCTATTAGGGGATTTAAAGAATACGGAAATATTGACAATAATGCCCAATTAGCCCAGTTGTATGGTGAAGTACTTACGTTAAGGGCATTTATGTACATGGATTTAATTAAGGGATGGGGGAATGTGCCTGCTAGATTTGAACCTGTAACAAATGCTACGCTAAATTTGCCGAGATCAGATATGGATGTCATCTATAAAAAAATTCTTGCAGATTTAGCAGAAGCTCAAAATTACCTAGCTTGGCCAAATGCAACCGCAAGAACTTCTACAGTTGAGAACATAAACAAAGCTTTCGCTAAAGGTTTGAGGGCACGTATTGCGTTGATGGCAGGTGGCTATAATATGCACCTGGACGGTGTAACTCGCTTGAGTAATGATCCTGATCTTTCTAAGTCAAAAATGTATCAGATTGTAAAAGATGAATGTTTAGCCTTAATTAATGAGAACAGAGGAGTCTTGATGCCAAGTTTCCAAACTGTATTTCAAAATTTATGTAAAGAAATTACAACTGCTGGGCAGGAGTCTATGTGGGAAATTCCTTTTGCAGAAGGCAGAGGAAGAGTAATATTTGATTTGGGTGTAGCGCATGCTACAATCGATAAATATACTGGTCAAGCTAGAGGCGGTTCTGTTTTAGCAAATCCTACAGTTTGGTATGAATTTGATAAAGAGGATACTCGTAGAAATGTAAGTGTAACACCTTACGGATGGGGACCGGCAACTGCGACAACCGCAGTTCAAAGAATCTCCACACTAAGCACAATGTACCTAGGTAAATATCGCTACGAATGGATGACTAGGCGAGTTACATCAACTAATGATGATGGTATCAATTGGATGGTAATGCGATTTTCTGATGTAATATTGATGGCCGCTGAGGCGATTAATGAATTGGATGGGCCTGCAGCTGCACTTCCTCAAGTTAAGAAAATAGTTGATAGAGCTTACGGCACAAATACAGCAAAGGCAGCTGCTTACATGACTTATGCTTCTAGTTTCTCAGATAAGCAACAGTTTTTAGAAAATGTAATCATGAAACAGAGAGCTTTAGAGTTTGTAGGAGAAATGATTAGAAAACAAGATTTAATCCGTTGGAATAAGCTAGATGATGTTTTGTCATTAAATCGTGCCAAGTTGCAAGACTTACATAATAGAGCGAATGATTATGCACAACTACCCACTAAAGTGTATTGGAAGTTAAATGCTGATAACGAAACTTTGGATATTTATGGATTGGAGAAAGGTGATACTGACGCGATTGGTGCTGCTAAAACCGGCTATACGGCAGTAGACTGGAGACTTTCATCTACAGTTTCTGGTACATCTGTAGAGACTTGGAATGCAATTTACGTAAAACAGCCGAGCAAACAACCTCACTGGCCTATTTGGCAGGTGTTCTTGGACGCTTCTGATGGTAAGCTTAATAATAGTTATTTGGGACTTTAATCGAACTGCGATGAAATTAAATTTTAATAAGATTATTTTAACGATCTTAACTTTTTCAACTTTATTTTTAGGTTGTAAAGAAACTGAACTTAAGGAAATAGAGGCAAGCTTTGCCCGATCGTTCGCTGTTAGTGGGCTTAAAGTAGTAATATCAGGTAAAGTCAACGCAATTTTTAGTTGGGAAAAAATTAAAAATACGAAATCTTACACTATTGAAATATTTCAAACAGCTGATTATAGCGGTACTCCGTCCAGGGTAATTACTGATATTTCA
The DNA here is from genome assembly GCF_965249885.1 of Pedobacter sp. Classification (GTDB taxonomy): domain Bacteria; phylum Bacteroidota; class Bacteroidia; order Sphingobacteriales; family Sphingobacteriaceae; genus Pedobacter. Next base: position 4,087,411 of record NZ_OZ252254.1, read on the forward strand.
AACACTTTATTGAGTTATACAGTTACTGGCTTAAATGGCGATACCCAATACTATGCTAGAATGAAGTCTGTTGGTACAAATGGCGCTGCAGATTCTCAATGGGTAAATATTTCATTTAAAACGGAGCCGGAGCAGATTTTTCAAGATATCACTTCAGACAAGTTGACTCCTAATTCGGTAACTTTAAACTGGCCTGCTGCATCTAGTGTCACCACAGTTAAAGTAATGCCAGGTGATATAACCAAAACTTTAACTGCGACGGAAATTAGCGCAGGGCAGACTACCATTACAGGTTTGTCTCCATTAACTACATACACCGCAACTATTTTAAATAATACTGCTGTAAGAGGAACCAAGAATTTTACCACTTTGCCTAACCTGCCGACAGGTGCTGATGTAGTTTATGTGACGGCAACGGATGACTTGGCAGCAAAAATACAAGCCGCTACAGCAAGTACAAGATTTGTAGTATTGCAAGGAACTAAGTATAACTCTGATTTAACGGTTGTTTTACCAGCAGGTTTGGACATTAGTATTATTGGAGAAGCGGGACCTGTAAAACCTATTATTTCTTTTTCTTTGATCACGTTACCTACAACTGGTGGTAAACTTCATTTCGAAAATGTAGATATAACCGGATACGCAAATGGAGACGCAACTACAAGCAAGCGTCAATATCTAATTAATCAAAGTACTACTTCAACAATGGAACAGGTGTCTTTTGAAAATTGTACGATAAGGAATTTAGTTAATACCGCTTTGCGCTTGCAAGGCACTAATCCAATTACAATAAATAAAGTGATTGTTAACAAGTGTACTATAGAAGATATTAGCAATAACGGAAGTAATGGAGCTTACGCATTCATTAATACTAACGTTGCGACGGGAAAAATCAATAATATTACTTTAACAAATAATACATTTTCAAATATCGGTTATGGCCTAATCTTGCATAATTTAGCGCCTTCTGTTACTGTTGCCGTTGAAAATAATACGTTTTATAATATTGTAGGCGATGCGAGATACCTTATCGATTATAATGCTCAAATAGTATCTTCATCATATACTTTTAAGAATAATATTATTGCTAAAAGTTATTCTCCAGCTAACACGTCTCGAGGCTTGCGTGGTGGTACTACAGCCACATTAGAAAATAATTATCAAGCTTCCGATGTGATATTTTCAAGCAACGCTATTCCAGGTATCAATGCATATACAGGTACCTCGACTACGTTATTTACTGCTCCTGCTACTGGTAATTTTAAAATTAAAGATGATACTTTCGCAGGGAAATCTAGCGCAGGAGATCCAAGGTGGAGGTTATAGTTTAACATAATGAGATGGGGCCGATAAAGCCCCATCTTTTTTTAAAGCTTTTTTATGATACGTCATTTTCTATTATTTTCTTTCATTTTAGCAGCTACATTTTTTCAAGTTTCCCAAAATAAAACAACGGTATTTATTATAGGCGATTCCACTGCTGCCAATAAGCTTACTACTGCTTATCCGGAAACTGGTTGGGGAATGCCATTTTCTTATTTCTTTGATCAAACCGTTGCAGTAAACAACTTAGCTAAAAACGGTCGTAGTACGCGTACTTTTCTGAGTGAAGGCTTGTGGACTACAGCTTTGTCCACAATGAAAAATGGAGATTACGTATTGATTCAATTTGGGCATAACGATGAAAGCAAAGAGAAAACAGATCGTTATACTACACCAGAACAATACAAGGAAAACCTAGTTAAGTTCGTAAACGAGACCAGGGCAAAACAAGCAACGCCAATTTTAATTACGCCAGTTTCTAGAAGGAAATTTGATAAGGATGCAAATGCTTTAGAAACACACAAGGAGTATACACCATTGGTTAAGGAGATAGCTGCTAAACTTAATGTGCCTTTGATTGATTTGGATGAAAAAAGCCGAGCGTTATATCAGCAGTTTGGTGAGGAAAATTCGAAATTGTTGTTTCTACAACTTCAAGCTAATGAACACCCAAATTATCCAGACGGCAAAGTAGATAATACTCATTTTAGTGAATTTGGTGCCCGAAAAATAGCACAAATTGTGCTTCAAGAGATTAAAAACCTAAACTTGCCCTTGGCTCAAAATATCATAAAACCAATTGTGAAAAAGTAATGCGAACCAAGTTGCTCATTTGTTTGATTTCAGTGCTGTGGAACTTTGCTATTGCTCAAGAACAGCAAAAGGCACAAACGGCTGGTACTTATGATTTTGTAGTAGCGAAAGACGGTTCCGGAAATTTTAATACGGTTCAGGAAGCTTTAAATGCTGTGCCTGATTTCAGAAAAGTAACCACAACTATCTTTATTAAAAATGGAGTTTATAAGGAAAAGTTGAATCTTTCAAATTCCAAACAAATGGTTACGCTTATTGGAGAGAGCGTCGAAAAAACGATTCTAACGTATGACGATTGGGCGCAAAAGAAGAACATTTTCGGCGAAGAAAAAGGGACTTCTGGCTCATCTAGCTTTTACGTGTACGGCCCACAATTCACAGCTCAAAATATTACTTTCCAAAATTCAGCGGGACCGGTTGGACAGGCTGTAGCTCTTTTTGTTGCTGGAGATAAAGCTCGCTTCATCAACTGTAGAATGTTAGGATTTCAAGACACACTTTATACCTATGGTTATGGCAGCAGGCAGTATTACTACAAATGCTATGTTGAGGGTACTGTCGATTTCATATTCGGCTCATCTACAGCAGTATTCGATCAATGCGAAATTTTTGGAAAAACAGCGGGTTATTTCACTGCTGCATCTACACCTGATAGCATCAAATATGGTTACGTTTTTATCAATACTAAGTTTTCGGGAAGTGCGCCACAAGATTCTTTTTACTTAGGCAGACCTTGGAGGCCATTCGCTAAAACGGTGTTGATCAACTGTGACCTTGGTAAGCAAGTAAAGCCAGAAGGATGGCACAATTGGAACAAGCCAGATGCCGAAAAAACGTCATTTTATGCTGAATATAGAAGTAGAGGCATCGGTGCAAATGATAAAGCTCGTGTGAAATGGTCGCACCAACTTACTGAAAAGGAAGTAAAAGATCAGTTTACATTAGAGAAAATATTTAATGGCTGGAAACCTATCGATTAATTATTTGAATTGAGAATCTCGTTTAAAATGAAAAAGATAACCTTATTGATATACTTTTTGTCGGTTTTCGGGTTCTGTTTCGCTCAGGAATATCCAAAAGAACTGACCGTAGCGCAAGACGGTTCAGGCAACTATAAAACGATACAGGAAGCGGTAATGGCCGTAAGAGATTATAGCGAGGAACAGGTGATCATCCATATCAAAAAAGGGATTTATAAAGAGAAGCTAATCATCCCAGCCCAAAAGATAAGGATAAAATTGCTTGGAGAAGACAAGGAAAATACGATCATTACCTACGATGATTATTCTGGAAAAGGAGCTATAAATACCTACACTTCACATTCAGTTTTAGTTCAAGGAAATGACTTTGTGGCAGAAAATTTAACCTTTCAAAACTCGGCAGGACCAGTTGGACAAGCTGTGGCTTTGCATGTTGAAGCTGATCGTGTGGTCATCCGTAACTGTAATATTATTGGAAATCAAGACACCTTATTTCTTTCAGCAGACACCAGCCGACAATACTATGTCAACTGTTATATTGAAGGCACTACAGACTTTATATTTGGCGCAGCTACAGTAGTTTTCGAAACGTGTCACATTCACAGCAAAAAGAACTCGTATATCACTGCTGCATCAACTACGCCATATCAGGCATTTGGTTTTGTATTCTTCAACTGTAAACTCACTGCCGATACCGCATTTAAAAAAGTATATCTCGGAAGACCGTGGAGACCTTTCGCTAAAACGGTTTTCATCAATACGGAAATGGGCGATCATATTTTGCCGCAAGGTTGGAGCCCGTGGAATAAAACAGAAAACCATAAACAAACCTACTATGCCGAATATGGTTCTTTTGGACCTGGCTTTGTCAAAGAACAGCGTATTGAGTGGTCTCATCAGCTCACTAAAAAAGAGCTAAAAAAATACAACGTAAAGAACATTTTTTCGGGAAAAGGCCAATGGCTTCCCAACTAATCTATAATATACAGATGAAAATAAATCAGAAATATTTGCTTCTTGCAGCCTTCGCATTGTTGGCGTGCTCTAAAAAAAGTACTACGCCAACCAGTACCGATAACGGTGGAAGTACTAATGTTGATAAACCTGTTCAAGTTCAGGAAACAGCATATGCTTTTCCTGGTGCAGAGGGATTTGGCAAAAATACCACTGGCGGTCGTGGTGGCAGGGTAATTAAAGTTACTAATTTGAACGATTCTGGAACTGGAAGTCTAAGAGAGGCACTTAGCGCAACTGGCGCTAGGATCATCGTTTTTGAAGTTTCTGGGAATATTGTGCTTAATAGCAGATTAGTCATCAATAATGGAAATGTAACCATAGCGGGACAAACTGCGCCTGGTGACGGCATCTGCATTCAAAACTATGAGTTGAACATCAACGCTAGTAATGTAATTGTACGCTACATGCGCTTTAGGTTAGGTGATGTAAACGTTGCTACTATTGAAAGCGACTCGTTTTGGGGACGTGGAATGGAAAATATCATGATTGATCATTGCTCTATGAGTTGGTCTATTGACGAATGTGCTTCTTTTTATCACAACAAGAACTTCACGATGCAGTGGTGCATGATCACTGAAAGCATGAATAACTCAGGTCACTCTAAAGGAGCGCATGGTTACGGTGGCATTTGGGGTGGTTCTCCTGCAACTTTTCATCATAATTTATTGGCACACCATACCAGTCGTAACCCAAGGTTCGACGGTGGTTTAAGATACAGCAACGGCAGTGGTACAGGTGTGGGTCCTTTTGGTCCTGATAAAGTAGATTACCGCAACAATGTGATTTATAATTGGAGCAGTAACAGTGCTTACGGTGGTGAAAACGGCGAATATAACATGGTTAACAACTACTACAAAGCTGGGCCTTCAACTCCTTCAAGTAAAAACAAAAGAATAATGCAGGTTACAAAAGATGTGACTACAGGAGCTTCTAATCCCGCTACTTATGGTGTTGGCTACGGCACTTTTTACATTGATGGTAATTATGTGGATGGTAACCCTACAGTTACTGCTAACAACTGGAATGGCGGCGTAGACTACGACTCTGGAATTACGGAAACAATGGTGCGTAAAACAGTGCCATTTGCAAATTCAGAACTTACCGTACATACAGCGGTCCAGGCTTATGAAGCAGTATTAAATTATGCAGGTGCTTCCTATAAAAGAGATGCGGTAGATACAAGAATAGCTAACGAAGTGCGAACAGGAACGGCTACTTACAAAGGGTCTATCTCTGGTTTGTGGGGGATCATTGATACGCAAAAAAATGTTGGAGGCTGGCCATTGCTTAGTCAAACTGCAGTTTTAAAAGATACGGATGGCGATGGAATGCCTGATGATTGGGAAATAGCTAATAAGCTTGATCCAAACAAAGCAAATGCAAACGGGAGGGACCTAAGCTCGGCTTACGATAACATCGAAGTTTATATCAACAGTTTGATTAAATCAATTACCGAAGCGCAATACAAACTTTAAACGGTATGTTTTGTAGGAAGATAAATCCACTTTTTTGCTTCGTTCGGTGTGTACTTGTGTTCATTGCATTAGGTAGTACAGCTATTGCACAGCAAGTATTACCTTATGTTTCAAAAGTTTGGGTTGCTGATCTGGGTAATGGGAAGTATAAAAATCCAGTAATTGATGCGGACTACTCCGACCCAGATGCAATTAGAGTAGGAGATAGGTTCTACATGATTGCGTCGAGCTTTGATGCTGTGCCCGGCATTCCTATTTTAGAATCTACAGATTTAGTAAACTGGCAATTAATAGGTCATGCACTACATAGACAGGTTCCTGTAGCACATTTTTCTAAAACACAGCACGGTAATGGTGTTTGGGCGCCTGCAATAAGGTACCACAATCAGCACTTTTATATTTACTATCCCGATCCGGATTTTGGGATTTACGTGATTAAAGCTAAAAATATTCACGGTCCTTGGACTGCCCCAGTTTTAGTAGAGGCCGGCAAAGGATTAATTGATCCTTGCCCGCTTTGGGATGAGGATGGAAAAGTGTATTTGGTACATGCGTACGCTGGGAGTAGAGCTGGTATTAAAAGTATTCTAGTAATTAAACAACTGAATGCTGCAGGAGATAAAACTATTGACGAAGGCAAGATTGTATTTGACGGTCACGAACAAGATCCAACACTAGAAGGACCTAAATTGTACAAGAGGAACGGTTATTACTACATTTTTGCTCCAGCTGGTGGTGTTGCAACAGGTTGGCAGTTAGTGCTTCGTTCTAAAAATATCTACGGTCCTTACGAGCGAAAAATAGTGATGGATCAAGGCAAGTCGCCAATTAATGGTCCGCATCAAGGTGCTTGGATAACTACAACGTCAGGAGAAGACTGGTTTTTACATTTTCAGGATAAAGATGCTTATGGTCGAGTGGTACATTTACAACCCATGGTGTGGCGTGATAATTGGCCAGTTATCGGCATTGATAAAGATGGTGATGGTATAGGAGAACCGGTGTTAATTTATCAAAAGCCACATACAAAATCAAGCCAAATTGCCACGCCTGCTGAAAGTGATGAGTTTAACGGAATGACATTAGGTTTGCAATGGCAATGGCAAGCTAACCCTGTAGCTACTTGGTATTTTATGAATCCGAGTAAAGGAAGTTTAAGATTATACACCGTCAAAGTTCCAGATAGTTCAAATAACTTATGGGACGTACCTAACATATTGCTTCAGAAGTTCCCAACAGAGCAATTTACTGCAACTACCAAATTGACTTTTGCAGGTAATCCAAAGTTGGAAAACGAAAAAATTGGCTTAACGATTTATGGCTTAAGTTATGCCTATTTAGCTGTTAGATCTAAAAGAGATGGTCTTCACTTGATTTATGCTACGTGTAAAAATGCCGACAAAGGGAACGAAGAGAAAGAACAAGTACTGACCAAATTGACAAGCACTACAGTTTACTTACGTGTTAGTGTAAAGCTTGGGGCAAAATGTCAATTTGCTTACAGCACAAACGGAATAGACTTTACTTCGGTAAATGAAATTTTTGACGCTGCGCCAGGTAAGTGGATAGGAGCAAAACTAGGTTTGTTCGCCATTCGTGATCAACAAACCAACGATAGCGGTTATGCTGATTTCGATTGGTTTAGGATAGAAAAGTAATTTACTGATTGTCGATTTTTTCGATTAAGATATTCCTCAGATTTGCACTCAACACAGAAAGAAACTGATATCCAGTTTTTCCCTCGATAGTTTTGATGTTCGTTCTGTAATCTCTCCAGTTGCTGCCCACCGAGTTTTCATTTGGAATAAGTACCGCTATAATTCTAGTGTTGCTATTTATTCTGGTTAAGTCATCATCGCCCAAAGGCAACACCAAAATGATTTTCCAAACGGCGTTTGGTACTGTAATTTTCCCCGATTGCAAACTATAAGTAATACCACCTTGACTACCTGTACCGCCGCTTCCAAAAGTACCAGAAATGATATAAGCCTCATTGCCAGCTTTAACTAAGGTTCTAGTATAGTCTTCTAAATTTGCCCAAACTCCTTGGTTGTTCCTTGGTGCTTGCGGCACCATGTTAGTCATCAAGAATGTAGCCGAGTTGGCTTCGGTAGTTGAAGTCCTATCTGCCGAGGGGCACATATGTCCTCTATCAAAGCCTGAGCCTGAATAACTGCTGTTTTGCACGATAAACCAACTGCTCGGCAATGAAGTGTTGGCTCTAAAGTCATCTTGTCGCTTAGCAGCACCTAAATCTTTCTCCTCTAGGTGCCAACTCACCCAGTTCGGAATCCCCTTGCTGCTATTGTAGGAACTAACGTAGTAGGGCTGTTCCAGTAAGTAATTCTCAAAATTTACAATATCGTAAGTGGCGTTGCTCGGATTGCCAAGTAAAATATGATTAACACTTTGGTTGCTAGATTGATTTTGAGTACCAGTTTTTGATCCAGCTACAATAAAATCGTCAATATTGATCCTGTTTGAAGTGCCATCTATCTTTAAAATCTTGAATCTGATTTCTCCACTGATCTTTAGCTTTAAATCTAAACTCTTTAAAGAAGTGTTATTTACCAAGATAGTATCACTTAAGGCCTTCCAAGCGGTATCAGTTGTCAAACTATAAAGCACAACAAATTTCCCTTCCGAATCATTACCATATTTAGCATATTTCAAACTTATCGCACTAATGCTTGCCGTGGTTCTAAAATTGGTATAAATGTATCCGTTGTTACGTATTCGAACTGCATTGGCTCCGTTCTTAACGTCGCTACTTAAATTTCCAATAAGCGCATCATTGAAAATCCAGCTTCCTGATTCAAGTTGAAGCTCGGCTTCTGTATAGGACGATTTAACGCCTTTCTCAAAATTTTCTTCGATCGATGGACGTTCAGGTTCCTCTATTACGCTACTAGCATCTGCCTTTTTGCAGCTAAAACTACTGATACTGATCAACAACAGTAAAGAAAAATATAGCTGCATAAGTTTTTTTTGCATTGAGGTATAATTAAGCGCATTAAATGTACTCAAAAAAGTTTTAAACCTAATTATTGTAAAAGGCGTATTTTTTTTCCTTTAGGGAGAGGTTTCTCGGCTTTTACATGTTAACACGATATCAATAATGTAAAATTGGTAACATCGCTTTTACAACCATCAATTTGGGAACGTTTGCATAGTTATTTTCGAGCTTTTAGTTCATTTACTGCACTAAACTGTGTAGACTTGTTATTGAATATTGCTATGCGCTTTCAGTTAGAATCAATAATTTTTTAATTAAAAAGCACTCAGATTTTAAGCGTAGCGTTTTTAACTAACCAATATAAATACATGGATAAGAAGAAAATTGTAGCTTCCGTTTTTGCATTACTTATTGCAGTGCCAACAATTGTATCGGCGCAAACAAGTAAGAAACCCTATTCTTTTAACAATTTGCCAGTTGTTGCAAAAACTTCTTTCAAGAAAGATACTTTTAACATTGTGAATTATGGCGCCAAAAGCGATGGAATTACTTTGGTCACTAAAAATATTAATGACGCTATTGTAGCTTGTAATAAAAAAGGTGGCGGCGTTGTAGTGGTACCTAAAGGCTTGTGGATTACAGGACCCATTGAGCTAAAAAGCAATGTCAATTTGCATCTTCAAAAGAATGCTATACTGCAATTTACCCGCGATTTTAATCAGTATCCTTTAGTAAAAAGTAATTGGGAAGGTTTACCGCAAATGCGTAACCAATCTCCGCTTTGGGCGATTAACCAAACCAATATCGCCGTTACAGGCTACGGTATTATTGATGGCGGTGGTGATGCTTGGCGAATGGTGAAAAAAAGCAAGCTAACCGAAACGCAGTGGAAAACATTAGTAGCCTCGGGTGGAGTGCTCTCTGAAGATAAAAAAACATGGTATCCTTCACAAAAGAGCTTAGAAGGTTCAAAAATCAAAGGTAATCCTGGAGAAATTAAGGCAGATAAAGACGCTGCGTATTACGACTCTTTGAAAGATTTTTTTCGTCCGAATTTGTTGGTATTCACCTCTTGTAAAAAAGTATTATTGGAGGGCGTTACTTTCCAAAATTCTGCTGCTTGGAATATTCATCCCCTAATGTGCGAAGATTTAACCGTGAGAAACGTGTACGCAAAAAACCCTTGGTATGCGCAAAACGGCGATGGTATTGACATCGAGTCATGTAAAAACGTATTGATCGAAAATAGCACTTTCGACGTAGGCGACGATGGAATTTGTATCAAGTCTGGAAGAGATGCTTGGGGACGCAAAAGAGCAATGCCTACAGAAAACGTAATCATCAGAAATAGCACCGTATACCACGCACACGGTGGCTTTGTAATCGGTAGTGAAATGAGTGGGGGTGCAAAAAATATCTTCGTGTCCGACTGCACATTCATTGGCACTGATATCGGATTGCGTTTTAAAACTACTAGAGGTAGGGGCGGTGTTGTGGAGAATATTCACATCAAAAATATCAACATGATGGATATTCCTGGCGAAGCGATATTATTTGATATGTATTATGCTGCAGTGGATCCTATTGCTTTAGTAGGCGATCAGCGTGAAGCACCTAAAGTGGAAATGTTGCCGGTTACCGAAGAGACACCTGTATTTAAAGACTTTTTTATTGACAACGTAGTTTGTGACGGTGCAGAAAAAGCCATATTTGTGCGTGGTTTGCCAGAAATGAGCATTGCCAATATCAACTTAAGTAATATCAATATTAAAGCTACAAAAGGTATTGATATTCAGGAGGGTAAAGCAATCAATTTAACTAATGTAAAACTTACTATTGAGCATGGCAACCCTCTGATTAATATTCAAAATGCCAATAATGTAAATCTTAAAAATATTGGCTACAACAGTGCTGATTTGTTATTTAGAATCAGCGGCGATAGAAATAGTAACATTAAAACTTCAGGGTTGGACGTTTCCAAAGCTCAAAAGCAAGCTGAATTTTTAAATGGTGCACAGGAAAAATCACTTCAAATTAATAAATAATGAACAAGGTTCTCAAATACGGTGCTGCTGCATTTTCGTTAGCTGTAATATCCTTCAATGCTGTTGCGCAAGTGAAATCTACTTTGCCGCTGTCTCAGCAAATGGCATCTACGGTGATGGAAATTTGGAAAGATTCACTTAATCTTAATCCGGAAGTGCCTAAAAAAGTGAAATGGGCTTATGATCAAGGTGTAGTTTTGGAAGGAATAGATGCGATTTGGCGCAGAACAGGCAATGGTGATTACTTTAAGTACATGCAAAAAAGCATGTATTTTTTCGTCACTAAAGAAGGCAATATTGAGCGCTATAAACAAAGTGATTATAACATCGACAATGTTAAAAATGGAAAAATACTACTCGATTTATATAAAGTAACTGGTCAAAAGAAATATTTTACTGCTGCTACTACATTGTGGGAGCAGCTAAAGCAGCATCCTCGCACCAATGAAGGCGGTTTTTGGCACAAAAAGGTTTACCCGTATCAAATGTGGTTGGATGGACTTTACATGGGACAACCGTTTTATGCGGAGTATGCCGCCCTCGTGAAAGACGAGGAAGCATTCGACGATATTGCAAACCAGTTTGTATGGATGGAAAAACATGCAAGGGATGCCAAAACTGGCTTACTTTATCATGGATGGGATGAGTCAAAAGCGGAAGCATGGGCAAATAAAACCACTGGTCAGTCTCCAAATTTTTGGGCTAGAGCCATGGGTTGGTACGGAATGGCTATGGTTGATGTATTGGACAACTTTCCGCAAAATCATCCTAGGAGAAAAGAAATTTTAGCAATCTTGGGCCGTTTCGCTCAAGCAGTACAAAAAGTTCAAGATCCAAAAACAGGCTTATGGTTCGATGTTTTGGACAAGCCTACCGCTAAAGGCAACTATGTGGAAGCATCTGCCTCCAGTATGTTTGTATATACTTTTGCAAAAGCGGTTAGAAATGGATGGTTGCCAGCAGCTTATTTTAGCGTTGCAGATAAAGGTTACAATGGAATTAAAAAGCAATTTATTGAACAACGATCAGCTAGTCAGGTGAATTTAAAAGGAACAGTAGAAGTTTCGGGACTGGGAGGTAAGCCCTACCGAGATGGTAGCTACGAATATTACGTTAGCGAGAAAGTGATTACCAATGATCCAAAAGGAGTGGGTGCGTTTTTGCTAGCTGCAAATGAAATGGAAATCGCTGCTACGTCTAAAATTGGCAAAAATAAAATTGTAGTTTTAGATTCATATTTCAATAATGAAGTAAAGAAAGATCAAAGTGGCAACGATCTGTCTTGGCATTACAAATGGGAAGAACGTGCCAATGGAGGCTTCTCTTTTTGGGCTGAGCAATTTGAAAATTCAGGTTTCAGAACCAATACCTTATATCAGGCCCCAACTTCAGCTAACTTAAAAACCGCTGCTGTTTATATCATTGTTGATCCTGATTTTGAAAAAGAAAATCCGAAGCCAAACTTCATTTCATCAAAAGATATAGCGCAGATTTCTGCTTGGGTTAAAGCAGGTGGCATATTGGTATTAATGGGAAATGATGCGGCGAATGTAGAGCTAGAGAACTTTAATAAGCTAGCGAATGTCTTCGGTGTTCATTTTAACGGAGATAGTAAGGGAACAGTTCCTGTAGCAACAAATTTTGAGACAGCAAAAGTGGTAGTGCCAGCTGGAAACAGCATCTTCAAACCTAAGGATTTATTTATTAAGGAGTATAGCAGCCTTAAATTATCGGGAAATGCCAAATCAGTTTTGAAAGACAAAGATGGAGATAATGTAATGTCAGTAACTAAATTCGGAAAGGGCACTGTATTCGTAATTGGTGATCCGTGGTTGTATAACGAGTACGTGGATGGACGCAAAATACCTGCGAATTACGAAAATTATCAAGCTGCGCAAGAGTTAATTAATTGGTTGGCAAAACAAACCCTCGCCAAAAAGTGAGGTAGTGATAACGTTCTTAATAAGTGTATCGCAGAAATTAAAACAGATCACAATGAAAAATATCATTCATATACTAACCATCTGCATGGTAGCTTTAAGTGGCTGTGCTACGGCGCAGAGTGTTACAAAAGCAGATGTTAAAACAGATAGCATTGCCGATAAAATGTTGGTTTACCAGCTAAGTAATGGAGGCTGGCCTAAGCAACTGGAAGATAAGAGTGTTGTCAAGTATGAAAATCCACTTACAAAGGAATTGCTTTCGAAAATTAAAGCAACCTCTCCTTTGCATGCCACCATCGATAATAACGCAACTTCTAGAGAAATTAACGCACTTGTTTTAGCATATAAAAACACTAATAATCCCGCTTATTTAAAAGCAGCGGAAAATGGAATAGATTATTTGTTAATGGCTCAATATGCCAACGGTGGCTGGCCGCAATATTATCCTGATAAAAGTAGCTACAGAGCAGAAATTACCTATAACGATAATGCGATGATTAATGCATTGACGGTAATGTTGAATATCATCGATAAAACGAATGGTTTTGATGTAGTAGATGCGAAATATGTTTCCAAAGCAGAAAGCGCTGTTAAACGCGGCATATCTTGCATTCTTAAAACACAGGTTTTACAAAATGGAAAAAAGACAATTTGGGCTGCACAATACGATCAAAATACCTTGCAACCAGCTAAAGCGAGAGCTTTTGAGCCAGCGTCTTTAAGTACAAGTGAATCGGTTGGTGTAGTTAGGTTTCTAATGAAGCTTAAGAATCCATCAACTGAAATTAAGGATGCCATCAAAAATGCAGTAGAGTGGTTTGAAAGCACCAAGATAGTTGGTTTTAAATATGATAAAATTGCTGAGAAGGACAAAGGCTTGGTTCCAAATCCCGAAGCTATAAGTTGGGCAAGATTTTACGATCTTAATACCAATAAGCCAATTTTTGGCGATAGAGATAATTCCATTAAAGATAGGGTAGAAGACATCAGTCAAGAGCGTAGGAACGGTTATGCTTGGTACGGCACCTTTGCTCAAAATTTATTGGCTAAAGAATATCCCAAATGGTTAAAAGCTAATTAAGTTTTAAAACTATTTTATAAAGGACGTATTAATTTACACCGTGAAGAACAGGCTTAAAAAAACTAAGTCTGTTCTTTTTTTGCTATTAGCTTTCTGTTGTTGTAGCATTTCTTTCTTAAATATTAGCTTTTACTAGTTCCTTTACTCCAATCTCAAGAGAACTTTCTCAGATAGTTTTAAAGGTATTCTCCTTATGCTGCCAGTGTATAATTTACACTCAACTATTCAATTGTAACAGATTTGTTTAGTTTTTAGTACATTTCATTACTGTTATGCCAGCTAATCAAAATATAGATAATTCAATTGTTTTACTCTTATAAGTTGTTGTTTGTTAGTTTTTTATATCCGTATCGTATAGACTATTCCGCCAAGTGGCATGTTGTTTGAACTTCTATGTTCAGTTGCAAGCGTAAGTTAGCAACCCCAGAAAAATTAAATCGATTTCAAAAGATTAACACAAAAAACAATGAAAAAGTATACAAAATCAATAGCGGCTGCAGTAGCTGCACTAGCTATTTTCGTAACAACTAACGCAAACGCTCAAACTGCTTCTGAACCTACAAATCCATCACGCCAAAAATTAGGTGTTGGTATTAATGCTGGTATTCCAACTAACGATGGTTCAAGTTTTGCCTTAGGAGCGGATTTACGTTACCAAGTGGATATCGATAGACAATTATCTATTCCAATTACTACAGGTTTTACCTCAATTTTTAACAAGGATATTGGTAATGTTAGTGTTGCTAATTTCAACTATATTCCTGCTAAAGCTGGTTTAAAAGTATTTTTTAGCGACAGCGGATCTGGTGCTTATGGTTTAGCAGAAGCAGGTGCTGCTTTCAGTACAAACAAAGGCGGCGGTACTTGGTTCACTTACTCACCAGCAATCGGTTACGCTTGGAGTAACGGATTGGATTTAGGTGTGAAATATGAAGGCTTGACAAAAAGTAGCGTTAACAACGGTTATGTTGGTTTACGTTTAGCTTATGGCTTCAAACTTTAAGCTGTAGTTAACAAATTATAATCGTAATATAATATTACTTAGCTCCGATAATTTTATCGGGGCTTTTTTTGTGTTTTTAGAATAATAAATGCTATTTTGAGCACAAAACAGAACATATCCAACAACGGTGTGCGCTACCAAATATATAGTTAAAATTAACCGCATATGAGAAGTAAAAAATACATTGTTTTTGTTTTACTAGCTACATCAGCCTTATTTGCATGTAACAGTAATAACAAAACCATCGAACTACGCGATAGTACGCAAATAGCTAATGCTAGTGATACTACCGCTGCTACTGATTTGGCATTTAAAAACGATACGCTTAAAAATATCTACGCAAGTTATACCAATTTGAAAGATGCGTTGGTTGCTACTAAGCCCAGTGAAGCTAAAGCAGCGGCAAGCAGTTTGGCTACAGCATTAAAAGGTTTTGAAGGTTGTGAAAGTGCAGCAAATATTGCCAATAAAATTAGTTCAGCAAGCGACATAAAAGTGCAACGTGCTGCATTTACAGATTTGAATGTTGAGTTAATCCCAGTGTTTAAACATGCTGCCCTAACAGCTGGAACCCTTTACGTTCAGCATTGCCCAATGGCAAATAACGGTGATGGTGCAGATTGGTTATCGTCAGCTAAAAAAATACAAAATCCTTACTATGGAGACGAGATGATGGAGTGTGGGAGAGTAGCTGAAGAGATTAAAGCATCTAACTTGAATTAAAAGTACATTAGAATTGTTAAAATATTTGTAACAAGTCTATAATTGTACCGCCCAAATTTTAATAAAAGAAAATAACTACTTATAATTATATAAAATTTTAGATATATGTCAACTACTGCAGAAATTAAGATAGACGGACAGACTTATGAGTTTCCGGTAATCACTGGTACAGAAGGAGAGAAAGCTATTGATATTTCAAAATTGAGAGACCTTACTGGTCATATTACGTTAGATTTTGGATATAAAAATACAGGTTCTACCAAAAGTGCAATCACCTTTTTAGATGGTGAGCAGGGAATCTTAAAATATCGCGGATACCCTATTGAAGAACTTGCAGAAAAAGCTTCGTTTTTAGAAGTGGCTTATCTGTTAATTTATGGCGAGCTTCCTTCGGCAGAAACTTTGGAGAAATTCCAAAAAGACATCAGCATGCATACCTTGATTCATGAGGATATGAAGAAGTTTTTTGATGGTTACCCGTCAAAATCGCATCCAATGGCGCAATTATCTTCATTGGTATGTTCTTTATCTACATTTTACCCTGAAAGTTTAGAAGCCAACCAATCCGATGAGGAGAAAGACCTTACTATTATTAAAATGTTAGCGAAGATGACAACCATCGTGGCTTTCATTTATAAAAAATCGTTAGGTCACCCGCTAATCTATCCAAAAAATAAATACGATTACATTACTAACTATTTGTGGATGACTTTCGGTCAACGTACCGAAGATTTCGAACCTAATCCAGTGGTAGTAAGTGCTATGAACAAATTATTGATTCTTCATGCTGATCACGAGCAAAATTGTTCTACATCAACAGTAAGAATTGTGGGTTCATCAGACTGTAACTTATATGCTTCAATTTCTGCAGGTATTTCAGCACTTTGGGGTCCATTACATGGTGGTGCTAACCAAGCTGTAATTGAAATGCTAGAAAAAATCAAAGCTGACGGCGGCGATACAGATAAGTGGATTGCTAAAGCGAAGGATAAAAATGATCCTTTCCGTATGATGGGTTTTGGTCACCGTGTATACAAAAATTTTGATCCACGTGCTAAAATCATCAAAAAAGCTTGTGATGATATTTTAGAAAGCTTAGGAATCAACGATCCAGTGTTGGAAATTGCGAAGAAATTAGAGCAGGCAGCACTAACAGATCAGTATTTCATTGATCGTAAATTGTATCCTA
Organism: Pedobacter sp.; assembly: GCF_965249885.1. Lineage (GTDB taxonomy): Bacteria > Bacteroidota > Bacteroidia > Sphingobacteriales > Sphingobacteriaceae > Pedobacter. The sequence continues at coordinate 4,103,959 of NZ_OZ252254.1, forward strand.
ACGTAGATTTCTACTCGGGTATCATTTACAGGGCATTGGGTTTCCCTTCTGAAATGTTCACCGTACTATTTGCGTTGGGACGTCTTCCTGGATGGATTGCACAATGGAAAGAAATGAGAAGTAATAAAGAGCCTATCGGCAGACCACGTCAAATTTACGTTGGTGATGTAAATAAGCACATGTAATATAAGAACTCTCTTTACAACCAAATATAGTTGTTTAAGCCGGTGGATACCGGCTTTTTTTATGTCTTAATTTTGGTTTTGGAAGCTTAAGTCAGGTTTTCACATCTTCCGATAGTCCCGCTTTTCCCTACAATCTTTTTACTGTATTCCTATTGCCTCTCATGCAGTGATTATTTACCTGCCCACTAGGTTATTTAAAACCTCAGCAATAACAAAAAGTATTTTCGGTACAATCGGGCTTAAATAGCAAAGTGCCTGCTAGTTAAATTAGCACATCATCGGCGCTTCTTTAACGAGACATAGTTCGATATTGACTTGTAATAGTATAAGTCACAAAAACCAATGAAATATACTTTAATACAGAAGATTACCCGCCGATAAAACTAATAGCGATAATACCTAGAAAGCAAATGGTCAACAAAATACTGTAGCAAAATCCTAGGAAGAACACCTTCAATACAGTGATCCATCTGCTACTACCGTAAAAAGTTCGTAATGATCGATAAATATACCAGACGATGTAAATAAAGCCTGCAAATTGTATCCACGAGCTGATGTCGAGAACAAATCCACTAAGCCAGCTGAATGCCTTGATCAAAATAAAGCTTAAAAATAAGGCCGAGTGCGTATGAAAAGAATAAATTAAATGTTCATAGTAAAATCGATGTTTCCTAATGTACACCAACTTCAAAATCAAAGCGAATAAAGGCAACAATACGAACATCATCTTAGGGATGAATTTAATGATATCCTCTTGAATTTTCTTTTTAGGATCCGGATAACTCTTGAACTGGATACTCTTTTTAGTAAAATAGTTTACAATGAAATTATCTCGTTTTTCTTTAGGTAAGGCACGTTGTTTCTTTTCATAGTCTTCCACCGTTTTTTCTTCGGAAAACATATCAAAATTTCCTTTTTTAAATTGAGCGGAGTCAATTTTTAAAGATGCATGTCCTTTTGCTTTAATTTCAGCTTTTACTTCATTGATGATACTGTCTTTTTGTGACCTACTAATTGGTAGATATCTCAGTATTTGTTTAACATCGGCAACATCATCAATTTCAACCGAATCTTGTTGTATCTCTTGAGCAACCTTAGCTACTGATTTTTCTTCATGTTTCTTTTTCTCACTGCCACTAAATATCAAAATAAAAAATACGATACTAATGAAAATGTACAGTTTGATGGGATGAAGAAATGAAACTCTTTTTCCTGCTACATAATCTACAGTAAGTTTGCCCGGCTTGAAAAGTAGCGGCTTAATAGTGCCAAAAAATTTATGTTCGAAGTGGAAATAATCTGCAATAGCATGAGTAATCATGTGCAAAGCATCTTCTTTCAACTCAATGTTTTCCTGTCCGCAGTGTGGGCAATAGGTTTCTTCAACGTCGTGACCACAATTTAAACAGTTTTTCTCTTTCCTAAGCTTTACGGATGACATCGGAACGTAATGATAATATTAGTGACTTATTTTATTGATTGCTTCTTCTTCGGCTCTGGTATGTTTGTGCTTAAACATTACTGCAAAAAGTACCGTGATAATTAGGGCATAAATCGTGAAGGAAAGCCAAATGTGTTGCCAATCTTTCATGAACAGGGCATTGTCAAAGCTGCCATTAGCAGACATCGTAATACCTTGACTTTTTATAAATGACAGTAAGTGTGCATTATCAGCGCTTGAATCAACATAAGTAGCAACTTCATTTACGTTGGTAAAAGATTTTGTAAAGTATTTATCAATCATCCAGCCTGAAATTAAGCTTCCGAAAACGGCACCAAAACCGTTAGTCATCATCATAAATAATCCTTGTGCAGATGATCTGGTTTTTGGAGTAGTAGAAGTCTCAACGAATAGGGAGCCTGAAATATTGAAAAAGTCAAATGCCATACCATATACAATACAAGAAAGCACAATCATCCATAAATTACCGGAAGGATCACCATAGGCGAACAAACCAAAACGGAAAACCCAAGCTAACATGGCAATAATCATTACTTTTTTAATTCCAAAACGCTTAAGGAAAAATGGAATAGCCAAAATGAAAAGCGTTTCCGAAACTTGCGATATGGACATGATAATAGTTGAGTATTTTACCACGAATGAATCCGCATATTTCGGGAAGTGCTTAAACTCATCTAAAAAAACATCTCCATAAGCATTGGTAAGCTGCAATGCGCCTCCTAAAAACATAGAGAAGATAAAGAAAAGAGCCATTTTATAGTTGGCGAAAAGTTTAAATGCACTTAGACCAAAAGTTTCCATGAAAGTAGCTTTCTCGGAAATCAGTTTCGAAGGTTTACATTGAGGTAAGCTAAACGCATAAATGCCAAGCGCCAAAGCGCCTGTGCCAGCGATGTAAAATTGATAAGCTGACGCTTTACTTCCAGTAAGGTTAGTTACCCACATGGCTACAATAAAACCAATCGTGCCCCAAACTCTTATCGGCGGAAAATCTTTTACCACATCTAAATCACTTGACTTAAGCGTAGTGTAGGAAATAGAGTTGCTTAGCGATATGGTTGGCATGTAAAAGCACATGGCCAGTAACATCGTCCAAAAAAATGAATTGGGGCTTGCTACTTGCGGAATATAAAATAGAACAGCTGCATATAAAATGTGAAGTATGGCATAAAGCTTCTCGGCATTGATCCATTTATCAGCAATGATCCCTGTTAGGGTGGGCATAAACAGAGATGCAAAGCCCATAGTGGCGAAAATGGCTCCAAATTGAGTTCCGTCCCATTGTTTGGTACCAAACCAATAGTTTGCGATAGTAATTAGCCAAGCGCCCCACACAAAAAATTGCATGAAGCTCATGATCGTTAAGCGCAGCTTTATATTCATAAATAATATTATGTTTTGGTTGTTAGTTTTAAAGGTTTGAAGATAAGATTTTTTTTAAAATTGACGCAGATGCACAGCAATTATTTGATTTGAAAAAATCTATTATCTAATAGCAAAATGAATTTGTTAGATGTTTTGATATACCTTTTGATGAAAACGATTGAGGGCGTGATGGCTAAACAAAAAATGCAGGTTATTTACCTGCATTTCTTCTATTAATTTCATCTCGTATTCTTGCTGCCTTTTCATAAGCCTCATCGGCAAGTGCCTTTTCGAGTTTGTTATGCAGCTCTTCAATCGTTAAACTTTGATAACCTGATACTGGCGTAGGTTCAGGAGAGGTTTCTTGCGTAGATGCTCCGCTGCTTCCTGTAATGCCTTCCAAATTTTCTAAGAATAGAAAATCGTTACCTTCAATCACAATGCCAGCAGAAGCCAGTATAAATTCGTAGGTATAAATTACCGCATTGAACCTAACTGCAATGGCAATAGCATCTGAAGTACGGGCATCAATTTCAATTTGTTCGCCATCCTTACTACACATCAATTTGGCGAAAAATACACCATCAACCAAGTTGTAAATGAGCACTTCTGTAATTTCTACTTCGTACGCCTGCGCAAATGATTTGAATAGGTCATGTGTAAGTGGTCGGGTAGGAGACATCTTTTCAATTTCGATGGCTATTGCCTGCGCTTCGAATGCGCCAATAATGATTGGCAGCCTACGCCTCCCGTTCACTTCTCCCAGCACTAATGCGTAAGCTCCAGATTGTGTTTGGCTATACGATAGTCCTACTATATCAAGTTTTACTTTCTTCATATTTTATATGCAGCCTAAGCTGTCAATATGATATCAACAGCCCAGGCAACAGATATGTTTACCCTTTATGAGCTTTTAAAGCTGAAATAATTTTTGGCACTACCTCAAATGCATCGCCAACTATGCCATAATCAGCTACTTTAAAGAAAGGAGCTTCTGGATCTTTATTGATTACCACAATTACTTTTGAAGAGCTAACTCCAGCCAAGTGTTGGATAGCTCCAGAAATACCAATGGCGATGTATAAATTAGGGCTAATAGCGATACCAGTTTGTCCTACGTGTTCTGAGTGTGGTCGCCAATCAGCATCTGAAACTGGTTTAGAGCAAGCTGTTGCTGCCCCTAACAAATCTGCCAGTTCTTCTACCATGCCCCAGTTTTCAGGTCCTTTCAAACCTCTACCTCCAGATACCACAAGTTCTGCATCAGGTAACGATACTTTATTCGTAGCTCTTACAATTTCCTTTACTATGGCAGCTAAATCAGTTGATTTTACTTCAGGGCTAAAAGCTTCGATGGTCGCCGTAGTTGCATTTTCTTTAACACCAAACGAGTTAGGGTTAAGCGCAATCACTTTATTTGCTGAAGTTAAAGTGGTAATAGCGAAAGCTTTACCTGAAAAAGCAGTTTTTTTAACTGAAAAGCCACCTTCATTGGTAGGCAATTCTACAGCACCATCAATTAAACCTGCTTTAAGTTTTACTGCAATTCGTGGTGCTAAACCTTTGCCCGAAAACGAGTTAGATAAAACAACAATGTTTGCGCCTTCCTTAGTAGCAGCTTCGGCAATTACCGCTGCATAAGCTTGGTTCACAAAGTTTTGAAGTTGGTCTGTTTCAACTTTTAGCACTTTGCTTGCGCCATATTTTCCAAGTTCATTAAGTTCGCTTTCTGCTACATTGCCAATTGAAATGGCAGTTAAGCCAGTTCCTTGCTGATCGGCAATTGCTTTTGCATAAGAAACTGCTTCGAAAACAGATTTTTTGAACTTTCCTTCTACTTGTTCTACATATACTAATACTGACATGTTAATCTATTTGAAATCTCCCAAAGGAGAATGTTTGATACTTAGTTAATTATTGATTTTCAATTCGGGCCAATCGATTAAATCACTTTTGCTTCGCTGTGCAATAAATCAATCAATTGCTCTGCACTTTCAGCAGGAATCAGTTTTACGGCGCCACGAGGTGCAGGAGTTTCAAACTTTGTGATTTTGCCAACTTCTTCCACCGCAACAGCGTCTACAACTTGCAAAGGTTTTGTTCTTGCCGACATAATTCCTCTCATATTTGGAATTTTAGCCTCGGCAGTTCCTTCTGCGCAGCTCGCTACAAACTTTCCGCTCACGCTAACCACTTCTTTTCCGCCTTCAATTTCTCTCTCAATGGTTGCAGTGTTGCCGTCGTAATCTAATTTTTTAATGATGGAGATAGAAGGTATGTCTAGCAATTCGCCTACCATGGCAGCAACCTGCGAACCGTTGTAATCAATTGATTCTCTACCACATAAAATCATATCAAACTCATTTGATTTAGCATAAGTAGCTATTTGATTCGCTACAAAATAAGCGTCTCTTGGAGCTGCATTTACTCTAACGGCATCATCTGCACCAATTGCCAACGCTTTTCTGATGGTTGGTTCAGTAGCAGCTTCGCCAACGTTAATTACGGTAACTGTACCCTTTCCGCCTTCACAAAGCTCAATAGCACGAGATAAGGCAATTTCATCATAAGGATTTACAATATATTGCACTCCGGCTGTATTGAATTCGGTATTGTCGCCCGTAAAAGTTATTTTTGTGGTCGTGTCGGGAACATTACTGATACAAACTAATATTTTCATAATACTTAAGTTAAATTGTTATGCTTGCATAATATATTTGCAATGTTATAGAATCTAAATCTATTTTCATAAAATTATTTAGAATTTATAAACAGATGATTTTTACGTTTGAAAGAACACCTTTGCAGATTATTATGTGGCTAAAATAAATTATACAAATTTAATTAAAAAAGCAGGGAATTAAAATGCAAAACCAGCGATTATCCAAATTATTTGAATTTTTAGAAGCCGATCCAAACGATAGTTTTATCCTTTATGCCATCGCAACGGAGTACAACGTATCAAACGATACTGATAACGCTTTAAAATATTATCTTCAACTGACAGAAAAACATCCAGATTATGTAGGGACGTATTATCACTTGGGCAAACTGTATGAAAAGTTAGAGAATAAGGAGGATGCAATTAAAGTGTATCAAAAAGGCATGCAGGCGGCCCGAAATAAAAGGGATATGCATGCACTATCAGAACTACAAGGAGCCTATAATAGTGCCGCTGGTTTAGATTACGAAGATGATTAGAAAGATGCAATAGCTAATAATCAGTAATCAAATTCCAATCATCAATGGGCAATGAGAAATGATAGATAACAATAATCAATGACTAATGAACTAATGAATGATTGAACTAATGAACCACTATCAAATCTAATTCCCTTGGCTAAACGACAATTGTTCTTTTTAAGGAATGTACTGCTTTTCACCTTCACTGCATTTGGAGGTGCACAAGCACATTTGTCGTTATTGTTACGGTACTTTGTTACCAACATCAATTTTGTTACCGAAGAAGAGCTTTTAGAATTAAATGCATTAGCTCAAGTTTTACCGGGGCCTGCGTCAACGCAAACTTTGGTTGGCATTGCATACAAAGTAGGCGGCTTAAAACTATCAATTGTTACTTTTCTCATTTGGATTTTACCTTCTGCAGCGCTGATGACTTTGGCCGCAATTTGGTATTCCCTATTGGATCAAAAGCATAAATTCGTTGAAATATTGCAGTATATTCATCCTATTGCGTTAGGTATTGTAGCTTATGGCGCTTTCAAATTAGGCAGAAAAGTACTTACAAATCAGGTATCCATTTTTTTAGCTTTTGGCGCTTTAGTTGGTACTTTGGTATTAAGGGAGGCGTATGTTTTTCCTTTAGCGATACTGATTGGCGGCATGGTATCTTCAGCAATTGGTACGCCGAGGGAGGAGACCGAATTGAGAGTGGGTTTATTCGCAAATGTTAATCCTAAAAAGCTAAGTTACTTTGTTGGAGTATTGCTGCTCATGGCGATTTTGGGTGCTATCATCAATCGCACGTCGCCATTTAGTTTGCCTATAAGGTTGTTCGAAAATTTTTATCGTAACGGCATATTTATTTTCGGCGGTGGCCAAGTATTGGTACCTATAATGTTTACAGAGTTTGTACAAATGAAACATTATTTAGGCCAAACAGATTTTCTCTCTGGTTTTGCTTTCCAACAAATATTACCCGGTCCCACATTTTCGTTTACTAGTTATATTGGCGCTTTAGGAATGAAGCACGGTAACTACGGTATAGGAGGGCAGGTGATAGGCGGAATTTTAGCAGTACTTGGCATCAATTTGCCGGGCTTGATTTTGGTGCTTTTTATTGTGCCATTTTGGAACGATTTAAAGAAGATTTCGAGAATCAAGTACTCGCTATCTGGAATTAATGCTGTGAGCGTAGGCTTTATCGTTGCTGCTTTTTTAATGTTGCTTGCACCGATTGGTTTAAATTGGATGTTTTTGACTATTGTGCTCGCTACTTTTTTATTGTTGAATTTTACAAAAGTTAGTCCTGCATTGGTGATATTGGCAGGTGTAATTTTAGGATATATCATCTAATGTAAAGCTAGTTTTTTACACTAGCAGGCGTTGATTTAAAAGAAATAGAGATGAATAAATTTGTTAAGGAAGAGGTTAGTTTTTTAAGAGGTGCCAGAACTCGTTGGCAAGAATTGAAATATGTTTTAGGCGTAGTTTATCAGTTTTACAAAGGGTTTAGAAAGTTACACTTTGTGGGGCCATGCGTTACTGTTTTTGGTTCTGCACGTTTCAATGAGGACCATCCTTACTACAAAATGGCCAGAGAGGTTTCTTCGGAAATTTCAAAGCTAGGTTTTGCCATTATGACTGGTGGTGGTCCAGGCATTATGGAAGCTGGAAATAGGGGAGCTAAAGATGCAGGTGGTTTATCCGTTGGTTGTAATATCGTTTTACCCCATGAACAACATGAAAATCCTTACCTAGATACCTTCGTTAACATTGAATATTTTTTCGTAAGAAAAGAGTTATTAAGGAAGTATTCTTATGCTTTCGTGGTGTTGCCGGGAGGTTTTGGCACATTGGATGAGTTTTTTGAAACACTAACCTTGATTCAAACCGGAAAAGTTGAAAAATTTCCGATCGTAATTATGGGAAAAGAATTTCATCAACATATTTACGAGCATGTGCAACTTATGATGGATCAAAAAACAATTAGTCCGGAAGATATGGATCTACTTTTGTTTACTGATGATGTAAATGAAGTGGTAGCACACATCAGAAAATATAAGGAGACAGCACCTATATTCAAGCTAAAATCACCTAAAAAAGCTTGGTGGATTTTTGGAGAACAAAAACCAGACGCCAAGGCAAGTTAATATGCTAAGGCGAGGTATGAAGCAACTCTATAACTAAAGTTAGTTTGGAGCTTAAGATTGCTTCGTGCCTCGCAATGACGAATTTAAAATGGTGGTTCGTCATCTTGCATATCATTCATACTTGAAGGTCTGATGATGATATTTCCGGGTCTGTCGAAGCTTTCAGAAGGCATCATAACGTTATCACTTCCAGCTGAGAAACTTGACGGAGGTAAGAAGCTATCTTCTAAATCAGCGAACTTAACATACTTACCGATGAATCTTAGCGGCACAATTCCAGTTTCACCGTGGCGGTTTTTACCTATAATTACCTCACCAACACCTGCATTTGAACGACCACTTTCGTCTTCCATAATGCCGTAATATTCAGGGCGATACAAGAAAAGTACCATATCGGCATCCTGCTCAATTGAACCAGATTCACGCAAATCGGATAACATTGGGCGTTTACCATTTTGTCCAGGTCTACTCTCTACCGCACGACTTAATTGCGAAAGTGCTATAACTGACACATCTAATTCTTTAGCTACTGATTTTAACGCTCTAGAGATACTACCAATTTCCTGTTCACGGTTACCGCCGCCTTCACCTTTACCATGCATCAGCTGCAAGTAATCGACAATTACCATTTGTATATCATACTGCGACTTTAATCGACGGCATTTTGCTCTAAATTCGAAAATATTAAGTGCCGGCGTATCGTCAATTAATAAAGGAGCTTCCGAAAGCCTTCCAATTTTACTGTGCAATTGTTGCCATTCCCATTCAGCCAAATTCCCTTTTCTGATTTTCTCTTGCTCAATTTCGGCCTCGCCCGATATCAAACGATTTACCAACTGTACCGAAGACATTTCTAGGGAAAATACCACCACAGGTTTTTGAAAATCAACAGCGGCATTACGGGCACAACTCAGTACAAAGGCAGTTTTACCCATCGCTGGACGAGCTGCAATGATAACTAAATCTGATTTTTGCCATCCGCCAGTAACACGGTCAAGATCTGTAAACCCTGATGGAACTCCAGTTAAACCATCAGTTTTGGTTCTTAGTTCTTCTAAGGATGCTAACGATTGTTTAATGATATCATCCATTTTTTGCGTATCTCTACGCAAGTTATTTTGGGCAATATCAAACAGATTCTTTTCGGCCATATCCAACAAGTCGAAGATATCTGTGGTGTCTTCGTAGGCATTTTTAATAATCTCCGTAGAAATTCTAATTAACTCCCTTTGAATGTATTTTTGAGAAATGATACGAGCATGGTACTCAATATTGGCTGCTGAAGTAACCCTGTTGGTTAAATATGTTACATAATAAGCACCACCAATCATTTCTAAACTACCACTACTTCTTAATTCGGTAGTTACCGTTAAAATATCTACGGGTTTAGATTTTTGAAAGAGCTGTTGAATGGCTTCGAAAATCCGCTTGTGCCTGTCATCGTAAAACAATTCAGGTTTAAGTACATCAATTACGGCAGACAAAGCATCTTTCTCTAACATGAGCGCTCCTAAAACAGCTTCTTCTAGATCTGTAGCTTGTGGTTGTATTTTATCCACAGTAGCTATTGTATTTGATAGTCTGTTTTTTCTCGCTGATAATGAAAATTTGTCCTGTCCTTTTTGTCCGTTCTCTGTACTCATGAAACAAAAGTAAACAAAACCACAGGTTTTTGTTTGAAGAAGTTATTAGTCGTTTGTCAACAAGTTGAGTGCTAAACCGATGAAATTTTTTAGTATATTATAAATTTACAAAGAGTTGTAAACAATTTAATGTTGATAATAATGTCGTTTTTGAATAACGATATTGGCGGCTAATTCATTCTAGTTCTAGCGATTATCACTCATTAAAAAATCATTCAAACAAACACTATTTAATTGGTTACTTTTGCAATTCAATAATTGATATGGATAATTTTAAAAGACCCCAAAGAAGAGAGCGTTTCAAAGAAAATAATGAATTTGTATTTGGCATTAGAGCTGTAATTGAAGCGATAAAAGCAGGTAAAGACGTTGAAACAATTTACGTACAAAGAGGCTTGTCGGGAGATCTGTTTTTAGAACTTAAAGCGTTGCTATCTGGGTCTTTAATTCCGTTGAGTGTGGTTCCTATCGAAAAATTGAACCGCATGACCCAAAAAAATCATCAAGGTGTAATTGCGGTAATATCGCCAATCACTTATCAAAATATTGAGGATATCATTCCAGCCATTTATGAAAAAGGGGAGACACCGCTTGTTTTGGTGCTTGATAGCGTAACCGATGTGCGGAATATGGGCGCAATTGCCCGTACAGCGGCTTGTGTTGGAGTTCATGCCATTGTTGTGCCGCTAAAAAATGCAGCTCAAATTAATGCAGATGCAATCAAAACTTCGGCTGGCGCTTTGTTTTCAATTCCAGTTTGTAGGCATGCAAATTTGCACAAAACCTGTCTTTTTTTACAAGACAGCGGCTTGCAAATCGTAGCTTGTACTGAAAAAACTAACGATTTGATCTATGTGCCAGACTATAAGTTGCCTACCGCAATAGTAATGGGCTCAGAAGATGAAGGGATATCAAACGATTTATTACGAGTAGCAAATTACTTGGCTAAAATACCAATGGCTGGCAGTATCGAATCTTTAAACGTTTCAGTTGCTGCTGGTGTAATTTTATACGAAGCTGTAAGGCAGAGAGCATAAAAATAGGGCTTTATCAAAAACTTTCAGCATCATAATTTACTGAAAAGCAATTGATAAAGCCCTTTTATCTTCGGTTAAATGAATTTTCCGCCGAATTTGCCTTTTACGTCTGCGACAATGTTTTTTACATTTTGCTCTTCTGCTCTAGGGCAAATCAGTAAAGTGTTATTTGACTCCACAACAATGTAGTCGTGTAAGCCTTGCAAAATTACTAACTTTTCTTCCGGAACATTCACCATGCAGTTGGATGAATCGTACATCATTACCTGTTCAGAAGGAATTACCGCATTACCAACGTAATCTTTTTCAGCCATTTCATAAATAGAAGCCCAAGTTCCTAAATCAGACCAACCAAAATCTGAAGGCAATACATAAACGTTGTCAGCCTTTTCCATAATGCCAAAATCTATAGAGATATTAGTACAAAGTTGGTAAGCGTTGGAGATGAAAGCTTTTTCGTTGACTGTATTGTAAGATGATTTACCGCTAGTGAAAATTTCATGCATATCGGGCAAATGCGTTTGCAGTGCTTTGTTTATTGCGCTTGCCGACCAAATGAATATGCCGGCGTTCCATAAGAAATCTCCGCTTTGTAGGAACGACTTCGCTAACTCTAAATTGGGCTTTTCAGTGAATGTTTTTACTTTATGTATGTCATTGTCTGCTTGCAAAGTCTCATCAGCATATTGGATGTATCCATAACCTGTATCCGGTCTGTTAGGTTTTATCCCTAAAGTGATTAAACATTCGCAGCCAGTTGCTACTTCCATACATTTATCAATCGCCTTAACAAATGCCGCTTGATTAGCAATAGTGTGATCTGAGGGAGCAACCACTATGGTAGCTTCTGGATTAATTTCAGCGATTTTCATAGCACCGTAGGCAATACATGGCGCTGTATTTCGCATCATTGGCTCAGCCAAAATTTGATTGTCCATCATATCAGGCAGCTGCTCTTTGATTAGATCTGTATAAATTTCGTTAGTAACGATGAAAATATTTTCAGGAGGACAAATTTCTAAAAAACGTTCATACGTGCTTTGAATGAGCGTTTTTCCTATGCCGAAAAAATCTATAAATTGTTTAGGGAATTCGGTTCTACTTACTGGCCAAAAACGGCTTCCAACACCGCCAGCCATAATTAAAGCGTATTTATTTTTATTCATGCTTGCCGCAAATATATACTTTTAAATTATACCTTCTTGTAATAGATCGTGTAAATGGATTAATCCAAAATACCGATCATCTTTAGTTACTAAAATTTGGGTAATGTTATTTTTCTTAATGATTTCCAAAGCCAATAGGGCCAACTCTTCCGCATCAATTGTTTTCGGATTACTATTCATTAAGTCTATCGCTTTGATATTTTCCAGATTAGTGTGATTCTCCAGCATTCGCCTAATGTCACCATCCGTAATTATCCCTAAAATATCATCACCATTGGTAACAACAACTGCACCCAAACGGTTTTTGCTAATTTCTATAATAATGTCTTTAACAGGCGCATGGGCTGATACTGAGGGTTTTTCATTTTTTGCCGCTAGATCACCTGCTTTTAAGTAGAGTCGTTTTCCTAGTGCTCCACCTGGATGATATTTAGCGAAGTCGGCTGATTCAAATTTTTTGGCTTGTAATAGACACACCGCCAGTGCATCGCCCATCGCTAGCTGCGCAGTAGTACTTGTAGTGGGAGCTAGGTTATGTGGACAAGCTTCCTTTTCCACAGTGGTATTTAAGATTAGATCAGCTTGCTTGGCTAAATCAGAATTTACGTTGCCCAGCATTGCTACTAACGTATTCCCTGATAGTTTAAGGAGTGGCGCAAGTAATTTGATTTCTGGCGTGTTTCCACTTTTAGATAGACATAATACCACATCATCTTTTTGTATCATCCCTAAATCGCCATGAACGGCATCTGCTGCATGCATAAAAACTGCGGGAGTTCCAGTCGAATTAAGCGTAGCAACTATTTTCTGAGCTATGATGGCGCTTTTGCCTATCCCGGTCACAACTACTCGTCCACTGCTGTTCAAAATAGAATTCACAACCGCTACAAAATCGTCATTTATATAGTCGATTAGGCCAAAAATGGCAGCCGATTCTAACTTCAAGGTATTGATAGCTGAATCAATTATAGATTTTTTACTTTCCAAAGAGAATTTATTAGTAAATTAATACTTTAATTACTGCAAAATTATGTTATTTTGAACAATAATAGCACACAATATTCAGCAAAGGAAATGGACGTCAAGAAGTCTTTATTTGATAACCTTCAAACTTTTTTCGGTTTCGACAATTTTAAAGGTGATCAAGAATCGATCATTACCAACATATTAGAGGGGAAGAACACATTCGTAATAATGCCAACTGGTGGTGGCAAATCTATCTGTTATCAGTTACCTGCTTTAATGAGCGAGGGTACGGCGATTGTAATTTCGCCGCTAATCGCTTTAATGAAAAATCAAGTTGATCAAATCAGAGCATTTGGTGGTAGCGATAGCATCGCACACTTTTTAAATTCATCTTTAACTAAATCGGAAATTACGCAGGTAAAGACAGATTTACTTAATGGCAGCACTAAGTTGCTGTATGTTGCTCCAGAGTCGTTAGCTAAACAGGAAAATGTAGAGTTTTTACGCTTGCTGAAACTGTCGTTTGTTGCGGTAGATGAGGCACATTGTATCTCTGAATGGGGCCACGATTTTAGGCCAGAATATCGGAAAATTAGGCAGGTAATAGCGGGTTTGGGAGATAATATACCGATCATCGCGTTAACAGCAACAGCTACACCTAAGGTACAACAGGATATCATTAAGAACTTAGGCATGATGGACGCGACATTGTTCAAATCATCGTTTAACAGACCAAACCTGTTTTATGAAATTAGACCTAAAAGGAACATCACTAAAGAGATTATCCGCTACGTTAAATATAACCCTGGAAAATCGGGGATTATCTATTGCTTAAGCAGAAAGAAAGTAGAGGAAGTAGCCGAAACTTTAAATATCAATGGCATTAAAGCGCTACCATACCATGCTGGTTTAGAGCCAAAAGTACGTGCCGAAACTCAGGACAAGTTCCTAATGGAAGATGTGGAGGTAATTGTTGCAACTATTGCCTTTGGTATGGGAATCGATAAGCCTGATGTGAGGTTTGTAATCCACCACGATATTCCAAAAAGCATGGAAGGCTATTATCAGGAAACTGGTAGGGCTGGTAGAGATGGAGGTGAAGGTGTATGTGTTGCCTTTTATTCTCAAAAGGATGTAGAAAAACTGGCCAAATTCATGAAAGATAAACCGGTTTCTGAAAGAGAAATTGGTACGCAAATTTTAAAGGAAGTAATTGATTACGCCGAATCATCCGTTTGTAGAAGAAAGCAAATTTTACATTACTTCGGTGAAAACTTTAATGAAACCGGTTGTAATTGCATGTGTGATAACTGCAAGAAGCCTAAGCAACAATTTGAAGCGGAAGAAAATCTACTTACGTTATTAAGATTGATTGAAAGTACAGGAGAGAAGTTTGATGATTTACATCTCTTGAATATATTTTTAGGATTAGAAACCGCCCAAACTATTGCCTACGAACATAGTAAATTACCAGAATTTGGTGCTGGAAAAGCAGATGGAGAGCTTTTATGGAAATCGCTGATTAGACAAGCGGTTTTAAATAACTTCCTCGCTAAGGATATTGACAATTATGGTCTGTTAAAACTAACTAAACTTGGTCGTGAATTCATAGAAAATCCGTACAGTTTAAAGTTTATATTAAACGATGTTATGGAAGCTGCAAGTGACGACGATGAAGAAGAAGTGAAGCAAGGTACCGGTGCCCTTGACACCCAGTTATTGCAGTTGCTTAAAGACTTGCGTAAGAAAATTGCTAAACAGAAAAATGTGCCTCCATTTGTGGTATTTCAGGATCCATCGTTGGAAGAGATGTGTACGCATTATCCCATTACTAACGACGAATTGAAGCAGATTTCAGGCGTAGGAAATGGTAAAGCGCTTAAATTCGGCGGACCTTTCATCGAATTGATCAAAAAATATGTAGAGGATAATGATATCGATCGTCCGGTGGATATGGTAATTAAAACTCAAGCTAATAAATCAGCCTTAAAAGTATCTATCATTCAGAATATTGACAGGCAAATTGGATTGGAAGATATTGCCCGATCAAAGGGAATTACTTATAATGATGTGTTAAAAGAGGTTGAAGCGATTGTAAACTCTGGCACTAAACTTAACCTGACTTATTATATCGATGAAATGATTGATGAAGATAGGCAAGATGAGGTTTTTGACTATTTTCAATCTGCCGAAAGTGATTCCATTGATGAAGCCCTAAAAGATTTGGGAGAAACTGATTATACTCGTGAAGAAATTCAATTGATGCGCATTAAATTTATGAGCGAATTGGGGAATTAATAGTTTGAATTAAACTCCAAACTTCAATAATCAATATACAACAAACAAATAGCAATAAGCGTCCATATCCGCAACTTGATAAAATGATAAACTACTTAGATAAATTAAAACATACTGATAGCAACAATTTCTTTTTAATGGCTGGCCCCTGTGCTATAGAAGGGGAAGATATCGCACTTCGTATTGCGGAGAAAATTGTGACAATAACTGATAAATTAAACATTCCATATATTTTCAAAGGCTCGTATCGTAAAGCAAACAGAAGTAAAGGAAGTTCATTTACAGGCATTGGCGACGAAAAGGCGCTAAAAATATTAGAAAAAGTGGGTAAAGAATTTAATGTACCTACAGTAACCGATATACATGAAAGTGGCGAGGCCGCAATGGCTGCTGCTTATGTAGATGTACTTCAAATTCCAGCATTTTTATGCCGTCAAACTGATCTTTTGCTTGCAGCAGCGGAAACTGGAAAAGTAGTAAACGTAAAAAAAGGCCAGTTTTTGTCAGCAGGATCAATGAAATTTGCAGTAGAGAAAATCCAAGATGCTGGAAATAACAAAGTGATTTTAACGGATAGAGGAAATACGTTCGGTTACCAGGATCTGATTGTAGACTATCGCGGTTTACCAGAAATGCAGAGCTTTGGTGTACCAGTTGTGATGGATTGTACACATTCCTTGCAACAACCTAATCAAAGCAGTGGTGTAACAGGAGGTAAGCCTGAGTTGATTACTACTATCGCTAAGGCCGCAATAGCCGTAGGTGCTGATGGCTTATTTATTGAGACCCATCCAGATCCAGCTAATGCAAAATCAGATGGTGCCAACATGTTGAATCTGGCTTTGCTGGAAGAATTGCTGGTCAAGTTAGTTAGGGTTAGACAAGCAGTTATTTAACGAAAATATGTCAAAGGGTATTTTTTTATCTGCACAATGGCGTAAGTTAGCATTAGCCAATTATGAGATTGATAAAGAAATCTTACTTAAATATTTACCTCCATTTACAGAATTAGATGATTGGAACGGAAGGTTCTATGTGAGTTTGGTGGGTTTTATGTTCATGGATACCAAACTGAGGGGTTTTGGTATCCCATTTCATGTTAATTTTGAAGAGGTAAATTTAAGGTTCTACGTTAAGTTTAAAGAGGGGACGATTTGGAAAAGAGGGGTTGTTTTTATCAAAGAAATTGTTCCCAAGCCAGCAATTACCTTTGTAGCTAATACGGTTTATAAAGAAAAATACCAAACTTTACCAATGAAGCATACTTGGCAGCATACTGAAGAAGCTTTATCAGTTGCATACTATTGGAAGCTTAGGAATTGGAATAAATTCGCAGTAATTGCAAGTTCAGTTTGTAAGGATATGGGTGTTGGAAGTGAAGAAGAGTTTATAACCGAACATTTTTGGGGCTATACCAAATTAGCTCCTAACTTAACCTCAGAGTATCAAGTTGAGCATCCTAGATGGCAAACTTATCAAGTAAGGGAATACGACATAGATGTAGATTTTGAGGCCAACTACGGAGAAGATTTTGCCATGCTGAACCATCAAACTCTTTCTTCTGTGATGCTAGCAGAAGGATCTGCAATTAATGTGCTGAAAGGCAGTAAGATTAGATTTTAAATTCTATAATTATCTGCTCTCCAATTTTTAATAAGCATTTTAATTTCTTTAGGACTTAGCTTTTCCTGTAAAGTTTGATCCGTTAAGGCTACAAATTCTTCGTCACTAGCAAATCTCAATGCTAAAATTTGTCCCATCCTCAATTCAGTAGGTAATGCCTTTCCCGTAAGCATGAAATAGCGTAACCTTTCTTCAGCTCTTGCTGCTCTATCCTGAACTCTTAATGAAAAATATCTCGCAAAAAATAATGCAACTATTAATAGAAGAAAACCAATAACCATTAAACCATGAGTAAAATCTTTATGCGCTAAAAAGAGATATACTGAACAACAAAATGCTAAAAACGTAACAGGTACCGCTAGAAAATGGTACGCTGGGTTAAATCTGATATGATTTTTGTAGTTCTGCTCCATTATATGTTGATGATTAAAAATTCAGTTCTTCTGTTTCTTTGTCTGCCGTCATCACTTGCATTGTCAAAAGCGGGCTTTTCTTCGCCGTAACCTTTGTAGGTCAATTGCTTTTTGTTGATGCCGTTGCTAATCAGGTAATCATATACTGCTTTAGCTCTGTTTTCAGACAACTTCTGATTCGCTTTGTTATCGCCGACATCATCAGTATGTCCTTGTATCTCAATGATTAAGTTAGGATTATTTTTTAAAACATCAGTCAAAATGTTAAGCTCAACCAAGGATGCAGGTAGTAATTCTGATTTATTCGTGTCGAAGAACACATTGTTGAGCTGAACTTTGCCACCAATTTTGAATTTTTTTAATAAAATTTCTAATTCAAAAGGTTTATTGGCATCAGTAGGTTTGATATCAAAGTGTTTGGAGTATAACGAGTAACCTTCTGCAAAAACGTTGAATGCATAATTTTCATTGGCAGGCATTACGGCCATAAAATCTCCGGTTACTTTATCGGTGATCTCATTGTAAGCGGCAAGTTTGTTGCGCAAGTTAATAACCAAAACAGAAGCTTCCAAAGGCATTTTAGTGTCGTTATCTTTTACAATGCCTTTAACGTACGTAATAGGCTCTGGTTTAAATGCTTCCGGCAACTTGAATCTATAAATATCTACATCTCCAAAACCTCCATCTAAATCCGACGAAAATAAACCTTCTTGTCCATCTGCACTAACAACGAAACCGAATTCATCGTTAAAGGTATTAATAGGATAACCCAAATTGATTGGCTTTGAAAAAGAGCCGTCGGCTTGCAATTTACTCATGAAGATATCTTTTTGTCCCAATCCTGGCCAACCATCTGAAGAAAAGTACAACGTTTTCCCATCGGGATGAATAAAAGGTGTAGCTTCATCGTAGGGTGTATTTACATTTGGTCCTAAGTTCGTTGGCGTTGTCCAGTAACCTTCTTCATCCATTACCGATTTCCAAATATCGTATCCGCCGAAACCACCTGGTCTGTTACTCAAAAAGTATAAAGTACTGCCGTCTGCACTTATTGCGGGTTGAGATTCCCACTCTCCGGTATTAATAGTTTGCCCCAAATTTATAGGTTTGCTCCAATCATTTCCTTCTCTTCGGCAAACATAAATGTCGCATCTTCCCAAACCGTCGGGTCTATTGCAGCCAGTAAAGAACAAGTATCTTCCATCAGGAGATAGCGATTGCGCTCCCTCGTTAAAGTTCACAGTATTAATGTTGTCGCTTAACGATTTAGCTTTTTCCCAATCTCCATTTTTCTTCACGGAAGTATAGAAATCTTCATTGCCTTTAATGTTTCTAGTAAAGATGATGGTTTGGCCATCTGCCGTTAATGCAGGGAAATAATCGCGGTACTCACTGTTGACGAAAAAACCCATATTAAACGGTTGGTAAGGAACAGGATTTTTAATAGCATTGATCGAAAAATCGCAATCTATAACGTATTTTTTTGCTTTATCAATGAATTTTTGATCAACGTTGTTAGCGTTGTAAATAAAATGCTGAAAGTTTTCTTTAGCTTCTTTATAGTCGCCGGTTTGTAACTCAGTTTCTCCGAGGATAAAGTAGGTATTTGGGCTTTCTGGAGGTGCAGCTTTAATCGCTAATCTGTAATTTTCTTTAGCTTTCTGTAGATTTCTCAAACGTTTGTAGATATCTCCGAGTTGCAAATAAGCTCGTTGAAATTTAGGATCAGCTTTTATCGCATCATTCAGATTCTTAATGGCTTCATCGAAAATATTCTGTCTTACAAACTGTTGTGCATCTTCATAGCTTGTTTGCGCTTTTTTAACGTTAGACTGCCCAAATGCTATTACGCTAAACAGCAACGTGAAAATTAGAAGAAAGTATCTGCACATAATCAATGGTTAATAAATCTGTAAACGGAATAAATCCGAGTAGCAATTTACAAACAATTAATCAATTAACCGATGAGCAAAATTACGGGATATTTAAAAATTTATGAGTTTGCAAAGAAATTTCCCATTTCGGGTTAGCCATCACATAATCCACAATTAGCGGTGTAACGGTTTTGGCTTTCGACCACTCTGGCTGTAGGTAAAGTTTGCAGTTTGGACCCACCATTTCCGCATATTTCTCTGCCCATTCAAAATCACTTTTATTGAAAACGATCACTTTTAACTCATTGGCAAAAGGAGCGATATCTGGTCTGGGCGCTTTAAATTTTTTGGGAGATAAACAGATCCAATCCCAAGAACCAGAAAGGGGATAGGCACCAGAAGTTTCAATAAACGTAAGTATTCCTTTTTCCTGTAAGGATTTTGTTAGATAGTCTAAATTATAAATCAATGGTTCGCCTCCAGTTACCACAACTGCTTTCCCGGGGAAAGTATTTGCTTTGGCTACTATATCGTCAGCAAGGGTTAAGGCGTGTAACTCCGCATCCCAGCTTTCTTTCACATCGCACCAATGACAACCTACATCACAGCCGCCGAGCCTAATAAAATAAGCAGCTTTGCCGGTGTTGTAACCTTCGCCCTGTATCGTATAAAATTCTTCCATTAAAGGAAGTAAAGTGCCGTCTTCTGGAATATGATGTGCCATAAATTAAGGATGCAAAGGTAAGTAATTATGCTACAATCTACTAATATCTGTATCTTGTCAAAGTAATTTTAGAGTGATATGAAATGGTTTAAATTGGATACGAATTTGCCTGAGCAGGATTTTATTAACGTGGTTAAGGTAAATGGAAAGAAAATTTGCTTGATCAGAAACCAAGGGAAGCTACATGCTATACAAAACAGGTGCCCTCACGCAGGTGGAATGTTAAGTAATGGTTGGTGTAAAAATGGCAATATTGTTTGTCCTATACATCGATACGAATATGACTTGGAAACGGGGAGAGGTGCCGCTACCCAAAGAGATTATATTGAAATTTATCCCATAGAAGAGAGGAATGATGGCATTTACATTGCTATGAAAGATAGTTTTTGGAAGAGATTATTCAGCTAAGCAGGTAATCCGAAAAGAAACGTTCGCAGGAAAGTACTTCTATTTCTGAAAAGTGAAAATCTTCAGTATCTTCAGTAATGATGTACCTGCATTTAACCGATTTTGCAGCGTAGTATTCCAATCCATCTTCAAAATCATTGATTTTTTTGTTAGAAATAGTATCGATTACTCCGCTAGCAGTATTGTCGGCAATTCTGATGTATTCGCAAAGCGTGGCAATCTTTTGTTTTGCTAAGGATTTGTTTTTCTTCTCCGCAAAATAGAAAGCAATTGCCAAGCACATAGGAGAGGTGTAAACTTCAAATTTAGGGTGGCTCGCTAAACTTAATATTCTTGAAGAATAATTAAATAACGGGAATTCTTTGTTTAGTACTGAAATTAAAACATTGGCATCCAGAAAAATCCGTATCATTTTACTTGGACTTTTTGGCGTTAAAAAATTCGTCTTTTAAATCTTTTCTGGGTGTTTTTGGAGTTCTTTTGTATTCTACCTCACCTTCAGCAACTTTACTTACCCATTCACTTATCGGAAAATCTTCTAATGATTTATATTGTGTAGAGGTAACTTGGGTTAATAAAAATTCTATTAAACGAGATAAACTAATGTTGTTTGCAGCAGCGTATTTCTTTGCTTTTTCAACTACATTTTGGTCAAAACTCAATGTTAATTTAGTATCCATTTTTACCTCCGTTTATAATTTAACATCACAAAGTTAAATATCTTACGTAAGATAAAAAATAGTTATACGTGTTTTATTCCTGTAACGAGTAAGGAATTTATAAATAGATAACCACTTGAATATGTATAAAGTGTCTAGGTGGTGAATGATATTGATTAGTAAATCTCTTTTCTAGCCGATGCTAAAGTATTCTTCAACAATCCAACGATAGTCATTAATCCAACGCCTCCTGGAACAGGGGTGATGAACGAAGACTTAGGAGCTACATTATCGAAATCCACATCGCCGTAAAGCTTAAATCCAGATTTAGTTTCCGTTGAGGTTTCTCTGTTGATACCCACGTCAATCACAATAGCGCCGGGCTTCACCATATCAGCAGTGATAAAATTCTTTTTGCCAATAGCTGCAATGATAATATCAGCTTGCAATACTTGCTCTTTTAGATCTTTGGTTTTGCTATGGGTTAGCGTAACGGTACAATTCCCAGGGTTCGCGTTGCGAGCCATTAAAACGCTCATTGGGCTGCCCACAATGTTACTACGTCCAACAACAACACAGTGCATTCCAGTAGTATCAATGTTATATGCCTGTAGCATCAGCAAAATTCCGTAAGGTGTTGCTGGAATATAGCAAGGTAAGTTACGCATCATCCTGCCTAAATTAATAGGATGGAAGCCATCTACATCTTTTTTAGGATCAATGGCTTCGGTCACTTTTTCAGGATCAATATGCTTTGGCAAAGGCAACTGAACAATCAATCCATCTACATCTGCATCTGCATTAATTTCTCTTACTTTTTCTAAAAGCTCTGCCTCGGTAACGGAATTATCATAACGATATAGCGATGATTTAAAGCCTACTTTTTCGCAGTTTTTCATCTTGCTGGCAACGTAAGTTTCGCTACCACCATCGTTACCAACTAAAATGGCAACCAAGTGAGGTTTTCTGCCACTATCAGCAGTAAATTTAGCCGCTTCTTCCGCTATTTCAACTTTAACTTTTTCTGATACGTATTTTCCGTCGAGTAATTGCATTTGTATAAAGTATCTGGTAGCAAGTATCGAGTATCTAGATAGGGCAATTTGTCTTGCTACTTGATACTCAACCCTTGATACTAATTAATCTAATTTTAAAACTGCCATGAAAGCACTTTGAGGTATTTCAACGTTACCTACTTGGCGCATACGTTTTTTACCTTTTTTCTGCTTCTCTAATAATTTACGCTTACGTGAAATATCACCACCATAACATTTAGCGGTTACATCTTTACGTAAAGCACTAATGGTTTCGCGGGCAATAACTTTAGCACCGATTGAAGCTTGTATTTTGATCTCAAACTGTTGGCGAGGCAACAACTCTTTCAGCTTTTCACAAATCTTTTTGCCAAAATCGTAAGCATTTGAACGGTGAATAAGTGATGATAACGCATCTACAGGCTCTTCGTTCAATAACATATCCAATCTTACCAAGTCAGACTTCCGATAACCAATAGGATGGTAGTCGAAAGAAGCATAACCTTTAGAAATCGTTTTCAACTTATCGTAGAAATCAAATACAATTTCGCCCATTGGCATTTCAAAAATCAATTCAACTCTATCCGCAGTTAAATACGATTGATTAACAATGATACCACGCTTTTGAATACATAAGCTCAACACCGGACCAACAAATTCAGCTTTGGTAATGATGTTCGCCTTGATAAAAGGTTCTTCTACGTAATCCAGTTTACTTGGATCGGGTAAATCAGAAGGGTTGTTTACGATAATTAAATCGCCTTTGGTGCCATACGCATTATAAGACACGTTGGGTACCGTAGTGATTACAGTCATATCGAACTCACGCTCCAAACGTTCCTGGATAATCTCCATGTGAAGCATTCCCAAGAAACCGCAACGGAAACCGAAGCCAAGCGCCGCAGAACTTTCAGGTTCAAAAACTATGGAAGCATCGTTCAGCTGCAACTTGTGCATTGCCTCTCTAAGTTCCTCGTAATCTTCTGTATCAACAGGATAAATACCAGCAAATACCATTGGTTTTACTTCTTCAAAACCTTGTATGCCTTCTTTAGAGCCGTTTTCCACTGTAGTAATCGTATCACCTACTTTTACTTCACGGGCTTCTTTAATTCCAGATATAATATAACCTACATCTCCAGTTTTTACCACGCTACGAGGTGCCATATCCAATTTCAGGATACCAACTTCATCGGCAATATACTGCCTTTCTGTATTGATAAACCTTACTTTATCACCTTTTTTTATCTCGCCGTTTACCACTTTGTAGTAGGCAATGATTCCTCTAAAAGAGTTAAAGACGCTATCGAAAATTAAGGCTTGCAAAGGTGCTTGCGGATCACCAACTGGTGCTGGAACACGCTCAACAATTGCCGCTAAAATATCGGGAATTCCCATTCCGGTTTTACCCGAAGCAGGGATAATATCTTCTCTCTTACATCCAATTAAATCAATAATTTGATCTTTAACTTCCTCTGGCATAGCACCCGGTAAGTCCATTTTATTTAAAATTGGAATAATTTCCAAATCGTGCTCTAAAGCCAAATAAAGGTTGGAAATGGTTTGAGCCTGAATGCCTTGCGAAGCATCTACAATTAATAGTGCGCCCTCACAAGCAGCAATGGAACGAGAAACTTCATAGGAGAAATCCACGTGGCCCGGCGTATCAATCAAGTTGAAAACATACTCCTGTCCATCCAATTTATAGTTCATTTGTATGGCATGACTTTTAATAGTAATGCCCCGCTCACGCTCCAAATCCATGTTGTCCAATAATTGCGCTTGCGCTTCACGCTGCGAAATGGTATTGGTATATTCTAGTAAACGGTCGGCCAAAGTGCTCTTACCGTGGTCAATATGTGCAATTATGCAGAAGTTACGTATATTCTTCATCTTCGCTGCAAAGATAGCGTTTTTAAGCAAATTTAATTATAGTAAATTCTCGGATCAGAAAAGCAGTTTCCGGAGCTTTTCGGTATCGAAAGTCCGGCTATACACTTCAATTCCCGATTGAAATCGGGAGATTTTCGTTGCTATCCGGTTTATTTTACATCATCCTGTGCTACTAGCTAAAAGAAATCTAGTGCTAATCAACTAACTTCATCCTTGAAAACGGAAAACCGTTACAGCCTTTCTTCGGATTTTTCCTGTCAGCTGCCGCGGTTTGCGCTGCTTCCTGTTCGTTTTTCGCTTGATAAGCAGTTAAACAAAAACCCCATATCCAAGGCTGCATGCCTTCAAATTTCATAAAATCAATACGGGTATACTTATTTTCATCCGAACGATGACCGCTTCCATTTTTAGCAATAACGTATTGTTCAGCAACATTCCATTTAATAATGTGATATTTAATATTTGGATGCTGAACCCAAAGCGTATCATTGATGGTATATTTAATTCCGTAGTCGTCAACAAAATTCCCTTTTAAAAAACTTGAAGGTGTATTTTGACTGAAGCAATGAAAGCTACTAACGGTAAATAAAAAAGTAGTGAATAAAATTATACTTAAGTTTTTCATTTATAATTTTTTAAGTATTTCAATCAGTTGTTTTACTTTAAATGAATCTGTTTGCTCGTGATTAAATTCATCTAATGTATGATCACTCATTTTACCGTGGTTATTTTTAAATTGCATTTCACTTTTCGCTGGAGCTTTTGCCGTAGTATGGAAGCACTTTGCGTAGGTGATTGCTGCTATTTCTGCAATGTTTTCGGCATTTACACCAGCTCCGGGCATAATTTCGATTCTGTTTTTTGCTTGCGCAACCAGACTAGCAATTTGCTTCGCTCCAGAGTAAGCACTTGCTTTACCGCCAGAAGTTAATACTCTCACAAAGCTCAAGCTAATTAAATCCTCTAAAGATTTGGTTAAATCATTTGTCATGTCAAAAGCTCTATGGAATGCTACCGGCATTGGTTGGGCTGCAGCAATTAGCTTGGCACAGCGTTCTTTGTCGATACCTCCATTAGCTAGAAGTATACCAGTAACTATACCATCACAACCAGCTTCTTTACAAAAGGTTATATCATTTAATATGACTTCAAATTCAGCGTCAGTATATAGAAAATCTCCACCTCTCGGACGGATTAATGGCCAAACAGGAATTGTTAAATTATCAACGCACCATTTAATTTGTCCGTAACTTGGAGTCGTACCACCTTCGGAAAGATTGGTGCAGAGCTCAATGCGATGTGCACCGGCTTGCTCCGCTACAATTGCAGAGGTTACTGAATTAGCACAGATTTCCAGTTGATACATTAGTAGTAGCTTTTACCTTTGATCACTAAGTCTTGCTTGTTAGTATCGCAAACAGCATAAGTAAAACCTTGTTGTATGGCATAAGCACCATATTCGCCCTTTTTGTTGAGCGCTAAGAAACCTACCTGCAAATTCTTCGTGCTTTCTTTCTTCTTTTTAATGATGCGCATTACTGCTTCTTTGCAAGCCGCTTCTGGAGAATAACCTTGTCGCATTAGTTCTACAACTAAAAATGAGCCAACGTTACGCACTACTTCCTCGCCAACGCCAGTTGCTGTAGCTGCACCAACTTCATTATCAACGTAAAGTCCTGCGCCAATAATAGGGCTATCACCAATACGCCCGTGCAGCTTATAGGCCATTCCACTAGTAGTACAAGCTCCGGATAAGTTGCCAGCTTTATCTAAAGCTAACATTCCAATAGTATCATGATTGTACTGATTACCCGGGAGTTTTTCGGGTGCAGCCTTATCGTAAAGTTTGTTTTCAATGTTGCTTATGGGTTCATACTTCGACGTTTTTAGCCATTCTTTCCAAGCTTTTTGACTGCTTTCGGTGAGTAGATTTTCTCTTTTAAAACCCTGTTCCAAAGCAAACTGCAGTGCACCATCTCCAGCAAGCATTACGTGAGGAGTTTTTTCCATCACCAAACGTGCTACGGCTATAGGATGCTTGATTTGCTCTAAAGCAAGTACAGCACCACAATTGCCCAAATGATCCATGATACAAGCATCAAGCGTTACAATGCCATCTCTGTCGGGTAGTCCGCCGTAGCCCACCGACTGATTTTTGATATCCGCTTCTGGTACTTTTACGCCAGCTTCAACTGCGTCTAGGGCTTTACCATTATTCGATAATATCTTCCAGGCGTCAGCATTGGCGGCAACACCGAAATCCCAGGTAGAAATTACAATGGGTTGGTTAACATTGTTGCTTGCAGCTAAGGTATTTTTACTGATTGCCATTAGTGCACCAGATAAGGCGGTATCGCGAATAAATTTCCTACGGTTATACATTGCTGATCAATTAACTTCAAAGTCATCAGCATCTTTCAAAAACGGGAATTGTCTTCTTACTTTTTCCAGTTCCGCGTAGTTGATGCTAAACGTGTAAAGATCTTCATCTTCGGGTTTGTAATACACCGTATTGCCTAGCGGATCAATACACATCGAATGACCGCTGTGATAAATTTGATTGCCATCATGCCCAACTCTGTTTACGCCAATCACGTAGCTTTGATTTTCGATCGCTCTAGCGTGGATAAGTGTACGCCAATGCGACGAACGTCTGTCTGGCCAGCTAGCTACAAGTAAAAGGATGTCGTAAGCACCTTTTTTATTGCGTAGCCACACAGGAAATCTTAAGTCGTAGCAAATTGCCAGCCTTATTTTCCAACCTTTTAACTCTACCGTAACAGGCTCTTTTCCTGCTGAGAAATATTTGTCTTCTTCACCTAAACCAAATAAGTGATGTTTGTCGTAATACTCATACGTGCCATCGGGTTTTACCCAAACCATTCTATTGTAGCAATGTCCATTTTCCTTAATCATCAAACTACCAGTAACAACACAATCGAAATTAACGGCAGTTTTCTTGATCCATTGCATCGTTTTTCCGTCCATTTCTTCCGCTAATTCCGTACGCATGGAAAAACCTGTATTGAACATTTCGGGCAGTACAATTAAATCCGTTTTTTCCCTAACGCCACCTGAAAGGCGCAAGGTTATATTCTGTAAATTCTTCTCAATGTTTTCCCAAAATAGATAGGCCTGAAATACGGTGATTTTCAGGTTTTGAATGTGAAGGTAATGTGGTTCCATGAGCGAATTTTTATCAACTTAAAGTTATTAATTTTTTTACTGCTTTTTCTAAGGTAGCATCTTCTTTAGCAAAGCATAGGCGTAAAATTTGATCATCTTTTCCTTTGGTATAAAAGGCAGATAGGGGAATGGTAGCTACTCCAAACTCCGTAACGAGTCTTTTCGCAAAGTCTACGTCTTTCTCATCACTGATTTTGCTATAGCTTACGCATTGAAAATAAGACCCTTTACAAGGTAGTAGCTCAAGTTTTGTTTGTTGAAGTAACTGTCGCAACAAATCCCTTTTCTTTTGAAAAAATAAGGGCAGTTCTTGATAAACATCGGCAGATTTTAAATAATTAGCGATTCCTGCTTGCATAGGTGTATTAACGCTGAAAACATTAAATTGGTGTACTTTCCTAAATTCAGCCATGAGTTTAGCCGGTGCTAGACAGTAACCAACCTTCCAACCAGTAGCATGCAGTAATTTTCCAAAAGAGGCGATGATGAAACTTCGTTCAGCTAACTCCGGATAAAGCGCCACACTTTGGTGCTTTTCACCGTCAAAAATGATGTGTTCATAAACTTCATCACTCAAAATTAGAATGTCCGTATCCTTAGTAAGTTTGATTAAAGCTTCAATATCTTCTCTCTGCAATATACTTCCGCTTGGATTGTGGGGCGAGTTGATGATGATCATTTTAGTGTTCGCTGTGAACAGTTTTTTCACCATTTCCCAGTCGATTTTATAATCCGGTGCTTGAAGCTCGAAGGGCTTCACTAAACCACCTAATAATTTGATTGCAGGTGCATAGCAATCGTAAGCAGGCTCAAATATAATAACCTCATCTCCAGCATTTATAAAGGTGTTGATGGCCGTAAAAATTGCTTGTGTACCACCAGCGGTGATGGTAATTTCGGTATCTGGATTGTAGGAGGCTTGATAAAAACGCTCCATTTTATCCGCTATTAACTCTCTCAGTGACAATAACCCTGGCATTGGTGCGTACTGATTAAAGCCGTCTTTCATAGACTGCTGAATGTCAGCAATTAACTTTTTGTCGACAGGATAGTCCGGAAATCCTTGTGAAAGGTTGATTGCCTGATGATCTTCAGCCATTTTGGACATTACTGAAAATATGGTTGTACCAACCGTTGGTAATTTAGAGTTAATGATCATTTGCTACGAAAATAACAATTTATCGTATTGCATTAGTTAAATATGTCGATATAAAGTGGATGAAATAGATGGTGTAATAAAAATCGATAAGTCACTTGTCGATAATTATTTTTTGCTATTTTAGTTGGCTATGACATTTAAGACCAAAGAGAGCAGATTGTTATTGATATTGGGTGCATTTTTTGTTGCCAACACGTTGATATCAGAGTTTATTGGCGTAAAGATATTTTCTGTAGAGGGCGTGTTGGGCATTAAGAAGTTTGATATTACTTTATTTGGAGTTCCGCATAACTCCATGAATATGTCTGCAGGTGTACTTACCTGGCCTATTGTCTTTATCATGACGGATATTATTAACGAATATTTTGGAGTTAAACAGGTCCGTTTTCTATCTGTGTTAACTGCAATTTTAATTGCATTTGCTTTTTTAGTTTTATGGATGGCTATTAAACTGCAGCCTTCAGATTTTTGGTTGACACAAGAAGTTGATGGTCAGCAATTGAATATGCCGAGGGCCTTTAACGCTATTTTCGGTCAAGGTATGTGGATTATTGTTGGTTCAATTACAGCGTTTCTTATTGGTCAAATGGTTGATGTGTTGATATTCCATAAAATCAAGAAATTTACCGGTGAGAAGGCACTTTGGTTACGAGCTACTGGTTCCACTTTGGTTTCGCAGTTGATAGACAGTTTCGTTGTAATCTTCATAGCGTTTTACCTTAATCCAGCTTATCATTGGAGTTGGCAAATGGTTGCTGCCATTGGTTTGGTAGGTTATACGTACAAGTTTATTGTAGCATTGCTGATGACGCCAATTTTGTACGTAGTGCATACCATCATCGACAGATATTTAGGTAAAGATTTAGCGCACCGCATGATCAAGCTAGCAGCAAGGGGATAGTTTAATGCAGGAGAAAACCATATTAGCTTTAAATTTTATCAGAAATGTAGTTGCTAAGCTACCTGATACCCTCGAGAAAATATGTTTTGATACTCCCGCTTTTTACGCTGGTAAGAATATTTTCGCTAGGTTAAAAGAAGACGAAGAAAATTTGGTGATTTATACTGAAGAGCGGGAAAAATGGATAAATATCTCTCCCGATACTTTCTTCATCACACCTCATTATCAAAACTACAAGTACATGTTGGTTAATTTGGATTTGGTGGAACCAATAATCTTAGAAGAACTACTCATCACTGCTTGGAAAAAACGCACTACCAAAACCTTATTAAAACGATATTTATCTCAATAAAGCAGCTTTAAGAGACTTCTTTTATCATAGAGCTCGTAAATACTACTTAGCTATCGCATTCGGGTTTAAACAAATCTTTAGCTTCTGCGTTTATACCAAAAACGAAGCGTGCTATGAACGATGACATAAAGCAGTTCTTACTTGGTGGCGAAGGGTGGATTTTCATCCCCGAAATTATTCTACGAACCTTCATTATGTATGCCGTTATACTAATTGGCTTACGTGTTTTAGGTAAACGAGGAGTAAAGCAACTTTCTGTATTTGAGCTGGTAGTAATTATAGGGTTGGGTTCAGCAGCTGGTGATCCAATGTTTTATAAGGAAGTGGGCGTTTTGAACGCGATTATTGTTTTTACAGTGGTGGTATTGGCCTACAAATTTACCTCACACTTAGTTAGCACTAACAAAAAAATAGAGATATTATTAGAAGGTGCTTGTACCTGCCTTATTGAGCATGGTAAATTTACACTCGACAGTTTTAAAAAAGAATCTCTAGCACAGGATGAGTTTTTTGCTGAGTTGAGATTAAAGGGAGTTTCTCATTTAGGGCAGGTTAAACTTGCAATCTTAGAAACTTCTGGTAGTATAAGTCTATTTTATTATCCAGATGATGAGGTAAAGTATGGATTGCCAGTTTTACCAGCCTTATTCGGTAACAAAAAACAAGAGATTAAATACAATGATTACTATTCTTGTAACTTTTGCGGGAATACTGAGTTAATAGCGCCAACAAAAAATCACGTTTGTAAGTGTTGCAATAGAAATGTTTGGGTAAAGTCTATTAATGTCATAAGAGTTACGTAATACAACAATATTGTTTAAAGTAGCGTTATTTAATCAAATAATTGCAGTAACTTGCGGCTTTAAATGTATTGGGGTTTATGGTGTTTTATTTGTTGTATTACGGGATAGAGAGCTTTAAATTTAAGCAGAAAGATTTTGAGGAGCTGTTAGAGCAAGCAAGGGCCCGTAATGAGAAACTGAATATTACTGGGAAGTTGATTTACTGTGAGGGAACATTTATTCAAGTGTTGGAGGGTAATGAAGCGGACGTAAAAGATGTTTACTCTTCAATTATACAGGATTCTAGAATGGTGGCTACCAAATTAGTTACTACCGGAAATGTTGAATCTAGGCATTTTGGCGGATGGAGTATGGATTTTAAAGAGATTTCGTTGAATACGATCAATGACTTTGAGAACTGTACACATCCCGATGTTTCGGATTACATTAACAGTGCGCCAGCAATAAAATTGTTAAAACTATTAACTAAGTAAATGTTCTGTTGGAAGTTGTTCGGTAGGAACTTTATTTCCTTTACCATAAACTTTTAATTTCAGGTTATAATTTCCTATTTATTGCGTTTGAAATCTTTAATTTAGTTATAAATTAGAGTATGAAAACCAATTATATTGCCCTGTCGGTGCCTATCTTTTTTATTTTAATAGGGATAGAACTTGCATATACCTTTTATAAAAAACTCAATTATTATCGATTAAATGATTCCATTGCTAATTTGAGTCAGGGTATAGGTTCTCAATTGGTGGGGCTTTTCATGAAATCTGTGCTTTTTGTTGGTTACATGTACATTTTTGAGCATTGGCGACTTTTTGAAATCCCCAATACGATTTGGACTTGGATTATTCTTTTTATCGGTGTGGATTTCTTTTATTACTGGTTTCATCGAATGAGCCACCAGATTAATGCACTTTGGGCAGCTCACATCGTTCATCATCAATCCGAAGAATATAATTTAACTGTAGCGTTGCGACAGTCGTGGATTCAAGGTTGGTTTTCGTGGGTTTTTTATTTGCCTTTGGCGCTCATCGGGTTTGACCCAATTATGTTTTTAACGCTGAGCTCTTTCAATACGCTTTACCAATTTTGGATTCATACGCGTACCATAAAAAGCATGGGTTTTTTGGAGTATATCCTCAACACGCCTTCGCATCATCGGGTACATCATGGTTCAAATCCTAAATATATTGATAAAAATCATGCAGGTACGCTAATCATTTGGGACCGACTTTTTGGTACTTTCCAGAAGGAAGAAGAAGAAGTATATTACGGAATCACCAAGCCTTTGGCGAGTTGGAATCCAGTTTGGGCCAACTTGCATTACTGGAAAGATTTGATTGAAACTGCTAAAAAGTCTGAGCGCTTTCACGATAAGATCAAAGTATTTGTTAAACCTCCGGGGTGGTTTCCAGAGCAATTGGGAGGTTTTCAGGCTGCTCCGGAAATAGATGCGCTAAATTATAAGAAGTTTCATACCGAAAGTAATCTTGTAGCAATGGGTTATGCCATACTTTTGTTTTTGCTGGCCTTAGGTTTGGGATCTTACCAGCTTTTCTATTTCGATAAGCTACAGTTGAATGCCGCTATTTTGATTGCTACGTTAGTTATTTCGAGTTTGCTTACCTGTGGCGCATTGCTGGAAAAAAAGCGTTGGTTTGTAGGAGCGGAGATACTAAGGTTTTTGCTAGGGTTTGCCACTATCTACACCTTATACCATCAAAGTTTAAATGCGATGTATTTGGGAATTGCATTGGTCCTACACGTAGGCATGCTTGTTTATTTCTTTTTCATCAAAGCTAGCTATAGAAATGTTTAATAAATATCCACAATTCAGTTTTGCATTTGCTATTATATTTTTTGCGGATCTAATCGCCACCACGAATGATTTTATTAGCGTTAGGATGATCACGAAACCGCTAATTACCATTTCTTTGATGTTGTTTCTTTACTTCATCATTAAACGTTCAAGCAGGTTTACGAACAAAGTAATTATCGGTTTGCTTTTTTCTTTGATTGGAGATATAGCATTAATGTTTACTTCAAACGATAATGTTTTTTTCATGCTGGGGTTGGGAGCTTTTTTAATCGCACATATCTTTTATATTGCTGCTTTTTACTTAGATAGTACCAATAAAATTGAAGTCCATCGCCGTTATATATTGCCAATTTTTATGGTTTTTGGCTTCTATTGCTTTTCTTATTATTTTATACTTAGTCCGTATTTAGGCGAGTTGAGCCTACCGGTTTTGTTCTATTCTATCACTATTGCTTTGATGGGAATTACTGCTGCACTGAGGTATGGTAAAACTAATTTCAAGAGCTTTTCGTGGATTTTAACTGGCGCTGTTTTATTTATCATCTCTGATTCCATATTAGCATATAATAAGTTTGTAGAGCCACTGGAAATTGGTGATATTCTAATCATGTCGACCTATATGCTAGCGCAATTTTTTATTGCAATGGGTACCGCAGAGCGGAAGTATGTGAAGAAGAATTAGGGGTTAGGTGTTAGGTATTAGTGGTTAGTGGTAAGGTATTAGGTGTTAGTCGAACAGTTTAAACAATTAACCCAACCGATTAACCGATTAAACAGTTAACCAATTTCACCAAGAATTATCTTTCGTTATCTTTATCTAGCACAGTAAACGACTGAACTAGTCTTTCGCCGTTTTGGTCAATCAGCGTGAGCACATGCTTACCGGGTTGTGGACTTAAAGCCATTTGATGATAGCCTTTACTTGAACCGACATAGGTTTCATCAATATGCCAGTGAATGGTAGCGCCGTGATTGCGATGGGCAGCATTGAAAATCACTTTTCCTCGGTTTCCATCAATCTCTAATGGAATATATACAGCGGCATTGGGCTTCGGATAAATCATCTCCATCACTTGTGTTGTGCTGTTATCGCAGCCGGACATAAAAGGAGGGACCGGTCTGTAGCTTGCATTTTTGGTTTGGTAGTAGTATTCGATGGTTGGCGGCAATACGAACCAACTTTGATGCTTCATTTGAGCTACGCTGTAACATTGGTTGCTCACCTGATATTGTTCAGTTGCATCTAAATGAATCATTTTATGGTAGGGACAAAGGGAAGTTTTTTCGCCCATAGGTGATACCCATTGTGTTATTTTATCGGTACAAACAGCCGAGGCTTTATAACCACTTTGCTTGCAAACCAACATTTGTTTTAGTTTACTTTTAGGCATGGCAAACCATTTTGAAGTAGGTAGCAACCTAAAAATATCAAACATTAAGGGCGCTGCTGCTTCTATTCCTGTTAATCCCGGTCGGCCTTCACCATCAGCATTACCTACCCATAAGCAAACCACAAAGTTTGGTGTTAAGCCAACCGACCATGCATCGCGGAAGCCAAAACTGGTGCCCGTTTTCCAAGCTATGCGTTGCGACGACGAAAATTGTTGCCAAAGTCCTTCATCACCGGGGCGCATTACTTCTTCCATCGCATTAAATGTAGCCCAAATTGATCCGTGATCTATTAACGAAGTAGGTTCAATGATTTCCTTATCTTGCTTCTTATCTTTTACGTAATAGGCAGGGGCGTAATCGGCGCTGTTGTATTTCCCTTGGTAGTTGTTGTAATGATTTAAAGTGCGGGCCATTCCTAAATACGCATTGCATAAATCCCACATGGTTACTTCGCTTCCACCAAGAATTAGCGAAAGGCCATAATGATCAGCAGGTTGGTTTAAGGTAGAGAAGTGGAATTTCTTAAGCTTGTCATAAAAGCGTTCGTACTTGTATTGCTGCAGCATTTTTACCGCTGGTATATTAAGCGATCTGCTTAACGCTCTGTCGGCTGGGATAGCGCCATCATAACCCAAATCGAAGTTCATTGGCGTATAACCACCAATTTGAGTGGGCACATCTGGAATGAGTGTTTGTGGTAAAATGAAACCATCGTTCAGCATGCTGGCGTAAAGCAAAGGCTTTAAGGTACTTCCCGGACTTCTTCTGGCACTGATCATATCTACGTGACTTTCCATTTCACGTTGTTGGGGCAGGTAACAATTACCGATGTAAGCTGCTACGCTACCATCTTTTACGTTGAGTACCAATGCAGCTAAGTTATTGATGCCGTTGGCTGCAAATTTTTGGTGGTATTGACTGATCATGCCGTTCAGTTCTTTTTGCAAATGCCCATCAATGGTTGAAGTAATCCTAGTACTAGCCACATCCAGCTGTTTCGCTTCAGCTTTAAATCTATTCAGCAAATGTGGTGCGTTTTGTGGCAGTGCCATAGGCGTAGTTGGAATGGGCTCGGCTTTAGCTAGCTGTGCTGTAGGCCGATCAATGATGTTGGCCGACACCAATTTATCCAGCAAGTTATTACGTTTGATGATGAGTTTTACCGCATTTTTGCCCGGATGTACCAAAGAAGGACTGTTGGGTAGTACGGCTAAAGTGGCCATTTCTCCCCACGAAAGATTGTTTGCAGGTCGGCCGTAATAACGCCAGCTGGCAGCTTCCAAACCCACCACATTACTACCAAATGGAGCGTTGGCGGCATATAGTTCTAATATTTCCTTCTTGGAATAAGCAACTTCTAAACGCATTGCCAGTAACATTTCGATAGCTTTTTGAAAGATATTCCGGTTCTTTTTGCGAGAAAGCCTAATCACTTGCATACTCAAGGTACTTGCGCCACTGGTTACCGTTTTTGCCTGCAAATTAGCCTTAATTGCTCGTCCTAAGGCCAAAATATCCACACCAAAGTGCTGATAAAAACGCTTGTCTTCAAAAGTTAGGATGCACTTTTCAAACTTCTCTGGAACGTTATCTGCCACTGGGAATCTCCACTGTCCGTCACTAGCAATAGCTGCGCTTAATAATTCTCCATTGCTGGCTTCAATTACGTAAGAGGTAGGGGTGATGAATAGCGGCCGAGGTAAGGAAAACCAAAAACAAAGCAATGCCACTAAAAATAGGGCATCGGTATAAATGATTTTTCTGATTTGCTTATTCATTTCGTTGGTTTGTCCGAGCTGGATTCAATGGCTGTCTCTTACTTGCTATTGCCTGATATTCTTGCTAATCAACTAATTGTTCAATTTTAACGGTAACAATTTCTCCAATCTTTTGATATCAATAAAAGGAGGATGAAATATGGAAAAAATATTTACTTTTTTGAAGTTCTCGGCAGGGTTTATTCGCTTTGTGCTCACTAATGTTTGGCCTAGGGTTTAGGAGTTAGGGATTAGTTTTTAGGAATTAGGTATTAGTTGTTAGGGATTAGTTGCTAGGTATTAGGGGTTAGTAGTTAGGGTTATGAGTGATGTGATTTACAACCCAAAACTCATAACCCGTATCTGTTTTATTACCTTAATTATCTTCCATTTCCACTATTTTATTATTTGACTACTTCTACCCAATAACCTGCTTTGGCAGCAGCTATGTTATTGTCATACATGGCCTCGCATTGTACATTGGATAGGTAAAATCTTCCTAAATACGCCGCGTTTAGCAATATCCTATAGGTTTTGGTTTCGTTTTCACGTAAGTTGAAGTAAGTAAATACCCTGTCGTCCCTAATATCTTGGTAGTCAAAGGTTGATGCTGCAAAAGCACCTTCATTGTCATTCAATCTGGTATTGATGATTTCCCAACCTGAAGGGAAGATTTGCGTGAGTGCCATTTGCTCATACAAACCTTTATTGCCAGTGTTTTTTACAGTCACTTCAGCATAAAAATCTTGTCCTTGTTTTAAACGGGTAGGATCCAATGACTGACCTTTCATGTTTTTGTAACTTACCTGCATATCTAACAACTCTGGGTGGTTAGGCAAGAAATTATTCTGTCCGGTAGCTGGGCGCCCTTGAACAATCAGTCGGACGAATAGTACACCGCCACTTTTGTTGGTTACGCTGGCGGTGTTACCTTTAAAACTGATAGGCGTAGTGCTATAGAATTGGTTATTGTTTACTCCCGCTTTTTTGCCATCAAGTAGGTATTGGAAGTTCAATTGTCGGCCAGCTTTTTGCGTACCGCAGAACTTAGCAATTGCCAGTAGGCTGTAGGCTGTAGTTTGGGTGCTGTACCATTGATCTTCGCCTAGTTTAGCCGCTACCTTAGTGAGAAGTTGCGCCGCCCTGCTTTTTTGTCCCATCAAGGTTAGCGTTTCCATGATCATTGCCTGATCTCTTAAATCAGAACCGTAGGTACCGCCAAGTTGTTGGTAAGGCGTAATCTCTGTGTTCAAACCTTTAACCAAGCCATTGGCGGCGCCGCTTTGACCTGCCAATTGATACGCCGCCGCCAAGCGCCACTTAGCAGCCTCGCTTAAGTATTGGAAAGCTCTCAGCCTGTTCATGGCGGCCATTTCCGGTTTTTTAGCTAAAGCCAGCACGTATAATCGGTAGGCCTGACTTAAATCTCCACCATAGAAATTATTGGAATTTGGTGTCCAGTTGTTGGCCTTGTTTTTAAGGTAGCGTGTTAAGCCATCGAATAAACCCACCGGAAGTGCGTATCCGGCATCCTGCGCTTCTACCAAGAAATGCCCGGCGTAATTTGTTCCCCATTCATCAGCCTCTGCGTTACCTGGCCAATAGGCTAAGCCGCCATCAGTAGTTTGGAAACCTTTCAGCTTATTGATGCCCGCTTTGATATTGCGTTCTATTTGCGCCTTTTTCTGCTCGCTTAAATCAGCCAACTTATTCAAATGCAATTGAGGAAATACGCTAGACGTGGTTTGCTCTACACAACCGTGAGGATATTGAATCAAGTAGCCCATTCGTTTTTCCAAATTAATAGGAGGGATAGACGATACCTCCAAGCTACCGATGTTAGTGCCAGAAGTTCCAATAGCAGCGTATTTGGTGCTCCATGTTTGGTTAGGCTGTACCACTCCTGAAATTACATTGGTTACTATTGGATTTGGATTTCTGATGTCCAATTCCACATCGGAGATAGTTCTTTCTGATCCACTTTGTGCGATAATTTTAATTTTGGCGATGCCCGTATTATTTGGTGCAGTGACGTTAAAATAGGTAAGTTGATCGCCTGCCTTGGCAAAGGTTAAGTTTTGCTTATTGCCCGAGTTGATTTGCAAGTTACTGGTTTGCAGGGTTACGCTAACATTACGTAGGTTGTTGTTTGTTGCAAATACATTTACAGGTAAGGTGAAGGTTTCACCTGGGCCAATTACCCTAGGTACGGAAGCTAAAAGCATGATTGGCTTTTTCACCTCAACCGATTGCTCGGCATTGCCATAAGCACCATCGGCGCCAGCCACTACCATTACTTTTACCGCTCCAATGTACTGCGGCAATTTAAAATGGTGTGTTTTCTTTTCGCCTTTGGCTAACTGAAATGGCCCCATGAATTTTACTACAGGCTTAAACCTGTTGGCTTTGGCCGGATTGATGTTTTTATTTACGGCACCATCGCCACCTATGCTTAAGATACGTTCTAAGTTGCCGCCCCAAGCACCGAGTACCTGGTCAAACAAGTCCCAAGTTTTAACGCCTAACCCTTCTCTGGCATAAAAAGTAGCGTGAGGATCTGGTGTTTTAAATCGGGTAAGGTCAAGCAAGCCTTCATCTACAATGGCAATGGTATAAGTCATGGCTTTTCCGTTTGCTTCGCTAATGGCTAAACTGCTTTCCACTTCTGGCTTAAGTTCTTTGGCGATTGCAATTTGAGGTTTCAAGATCGTTTCTGGATTCTCGATGCTCAGAGGAATAGCGCCGTACATGCGTATTGGCATGTCGTTTACCGTTTGACTATGCGGTTGCAACAAGGTCACGTTTGCGAAAACGTTTGGTGTCATTTCTTTTTCCGCTTTGAAACTAACTTGGGTTTGTCCTTTCTTGGTATCAGCCCAAAATGTTTTAATTACCCGACTTCCATTTTCAATGGAGATGAATGCCCTGCCGTTTTCAGGAGTTGGGATGGTTAACGTTACTTCTTCGCCTACGTTGTATTTGGTTTTATTGGACGTGAAGGATAGCATGGCCGCTTCGGTAGGATTGTTCCCTTGCTCACGTTGCGCCCATCCCGGCCAATCGATGTATACTTCCTTAGCTGCAAAATGGCCACCGCCGCTCGCATTACCCACCACAATTAAATATCTTCCCCATTCAGGCTCATCTAGGCGTAAATCCCATTTGGCCTTACCATTAACCATTTGCACCTGCGTTGCCCTGATGAGTTTGTTATACTCATTCTGCGTGAAATTGGCATAGTTTTCCTGATTATTTTGTTCCCACCACCAACGCCATTGTACTTTGTATAAAGCTACGGTTACGGTTTTGTTCGCATTTAGTAAGATACCATCTCTATTTACATTTACAATATCAATTTGATGATTTTTACCCGTTACCAACATGCCCGTCAACTTATCGCCCTGCGGCGCTTTGATACCGAAATAGTTGTCGTAAACGTGATAAGGGATACTGAAATTATCAATACTGAAATTACCGCCGGGTTCAAAAACTTTAGTGGTGATATTGGCTCTTAATATGCCCGGAGCTGACATGTTATCGTTCAAATTTGTATTCACTACTGCCACACCTGCATCATTAAGCGTGCCTTCAAATACGGTTTTCAACTGATTGTCGAACTGTACGATAGGATTGTCGAATACATAATCTTTAAAGTTAGGGAAGGAGGTTTCTCCCTTACTTAGGTTAATGTCTACCTTAGCTTTCAGGTTTTGTGCAGGCGTACCAAACAGCCATTTTGCCGATAGGGTTGCTGTTGACACTCGGCCATTTCCCAAGTATTTTTTTCCTCCCAAATCGAAATTGATTTTGATGCGATTAGGGGTTACGGTTTCTATCTTTAAGCTTTTGGTGAACGTAGCTCCTCCAGCTTTAAATTTAGCCTGCCAAGTTCCAGTAGGAGCAGTGCTTTCGGTGGCGGTTTTAAAGGTGTAGAATCCATTAAGCGGATTGTTATCGGTTTGTTTTTTGATTAACTGTCCTTTTGGATTGTACAATTCAAACACCACTGGATAATTGGGCGGCAACTTGTTCAGCTTGTCTTCCAAAATAAAGGAAAGATAAACGCTATCGCCCGGTCGCCATACGCCACGCTCCCCATAAATGAACGCTTTAATGCCATTTTGAACGATATCGCCACCTACGTCGAACCTTGATAAAGGCAGCGAGTTACCATCATCTAGTTTCAAATAGCCACGCTCATTGCCATTCTTCGCCACCAATAAAAATGGTTTCCTTTTTAGGCTGAAACTGGCCATGCCATCACCATCCGTTTTTACGGTAGTTAACACCTGTTTTTGATAGTCTAACAGCTCGATGCTTACACCACTTAAAGGTTTTGCAGACAACAGATCGGTAGCGACTACGAGCATGCTTTCGTCATTTCCTCGTTTGGCAATTAAGCCGATATTTGATGATAGTAAGTTGCGGTGTGCCCATCTCTCGCTGGTATAGTAGGATGGCGTACAAGGATCATCCTTATCGTTCCAACTGTAATTTCGTGGGTAGTAATTTTGGTAGTTGTTCCAAAAATCATCGTCCTCATCCAGTTTTTCTCCATAATCGTAACGATCGCCATCTTCTTCTTCATCGGCATCATTTACCTCTTCGTTGGTACTGCGAGCGGTGCAATTAAATAAGCTGTACGATTGTTTGAACATGATGCTCACGCGATATATGGCACCCGGTTCGGTTTTAATCAATTGATCTAAATCGAGTGTGAAACGGTTTTTCTTGTGGAGATCCAAGGATTTATCTTCACTTAAGCTGATGGTTTTTTGTAAGATAGGTTTCGCTACCCGTCGTAGTTCATTGCCATCTTTATAGTTGTTGACTTGGAAAAACTGCGGGATGTTATCTTGATAAATTTTAATGATAGTTACGTCCACCGCCTTCAGGTTGACCGCCTCAAAAGGTAAAACTAATTTACCCGAATTTGGTAGGATGGTTCCGGTACCCGCGATGGTTACGGCGGGTTTCTTATCTTCGAAAACAAGGTTGGCCGATTTAGCGGCTTCCAAGCTCTTGCCCTCAATGTTGGTGATGGCATTGCTTACTGTGACGTTATAGTTTCCTTCAAGTGCATCAGGCGCATATACCTTAATTTGGCTGCCATCGATGGTAAAACGCAGGTCGCCGAGTTGACCAACGGTGATTAAGCCCACTAAGTCCTGTGTTACGCTTACTGGTTGCGAGCACTGGATCAGCACGTAATTTTCTTCCTCTTGTACTGCTTTCATGTCCAGCACTTTGAATACGTCGGGTGCCGGAATTGCTAAAGTGACTTCGCCCTTGTTGTCATCTGCATCTATGGCCTCGCCGCTCCATTTTAAGGTTAGTGACGAATTGGTTTTTTGGATGCTATCGATGGTGAAAGCGGAGGTTTGTTTTTGAGGGTTATGGCTCCATTTGATGCGCAGCTTTTGAGGAGAGCTTACTTGCAATGTTTGTTCTATCTTTTGTGTTTCCTCCACATCAGCAGTTGCAACTTCTCCTGTGAGCTTCATCAAGCTTAAGGAGGTGTTGTTTTGCGATACCAAGCCATTTTGTTTGAACGCTAAACCTGGTTTAATTACCTTAAAATCAAATTCAAACTCTTCCAGCTGGTCTTCCACGGGAAGGATTTTAGCCAAGTTTAAGGTTGCCTCGTATTTTTGATCTGGCTCTAAGTTTTCGTCTGGTCGAAATTCCAAGGTTTGGGCATCTATCCAGTAAGTTTTTCCTTTAATGCTAGGAGAGAAGTGGAAGAGCTCTTTTTTGGTCTCGCCTAAATCGGTAGTGTTGGTAACTGAATTGGCCAAATGTACCCTGATGTAGCTTTTTTTGGAGATGATGCCAGAAGTGTAGGCGTCAATGTATTTGGCAAATTGACTGTGATCTTGCTTCCTGTCTTTCTTTAGTAAAAAGTGACCTGAAACAATGGCGATTAATACGAGTGTGCCAATGATTATAGCTTTGGCAGTTGGGCGCTGGAGAGCGTTTTTAGAGGAGATTTGTTGGTTCATACGCTAAATAGACTTTAGATAATGAAGATAACGAAAAAACTTCCTTTTTGTTGGGGATATAGCTGAATTGTTTAAAGTTTTGAGGGTTAGTTGGGGGATTTGGTTGATTGTTAATGTTGCGGTATTTAGGAATGGCTTAGCACCGACTAATTCCCTCTCTTTTTCAAGGAGTACTTGTCCCGACTGTTCGGGAGGGTTAGGGAGAGGATTTTGCTATGGTTATTTTGGTGTTTTCTCCGTCGAAAACCTGCTATGCCACTAAACCCCCTCTGCCTTCGGCATCTCCCCCTGAAAGGGAGAGAGTTGTACTTGGGAATGGCTTAGCACAGACTAATTCCCTCTCTTTTTTAATGAGTACTTGTCCCGACTGTTCGGGAGGGTTAGGGAGAGGTTATTTATTAATACTTTTTGCTTTTTCTGTTGAAAGGCTGCTGGGCCACTAAACCCCCTCTGCCTTCGGCATCTCCCCCTGAAAGGGAGAGAGTTGTGCTTGGGAATGGTTTAGCACTAACTCATTCCCTCTTTTTTAAGGAGTACTTGTCCCGACTGTTCGGGAGGGTTAGGGAGAGGTTATTTATTAATACTTTTGCTTTTTCTGTTGAAATACTGCTAGGCCAATAAACAACCTGCTACCTTTCGGCATCTCCTCCTGAAGGAAGAGAATTGTACTTTTTAATAGATTGATTACTAATCAATTAAACTTTATTAAAGAATAGTGGGAGACGACTTAATTGATTATTTGCCAGCTAATCCTTTTTTAATAATCGAATCCATGTACGTTGGCAAGTCTGTACCCTTGATTTGGAAATTAGTTACGCCCATTCGCTTTAGCCAATCTCCCCAGTATTTTTTGATCACATCTTCTTCAAAAGGTTTTCCTCTTTGTGGATTGATTCCGATGACCAATACGTTAAGTTCTTGAAGTCCACTTGTTGCAGGTATAAAACCGAACTTACCATCACTCATTTTCTTTTCGAAATCTGGGGTGTTCAATTTCGCCATTCGTATTAATTCCGGACTTAAGTAGGAAGTTTGATTACCAATTTTAAGTTTATTCTCTTGATGATACATATATCCGTCGGTAAGTATGACCAATACATTTTGATGATTAGGCAGGATACATTGATCTTTCACTTTGTTTTTGAAGAAAGTCCATATGTCGGCTCCAATGAACTTATTTTCTTTTAACGCTACCTGATAGATTTTTTTTGAGTTTGATTCATACGTCGGCATAATGCCAGCAATTTTATCTGTCGTAACGGTAGATTTGTTGAATACTAATTTCATCTGTTTTGCAAGTTCATTGATCTGTTTTGATTTTGGCTCAGGTTCAAAGAAAATTTGCATCGTTTCGTCCATTCTGCTGATCTTAGTTCTGTTTACATGACTTTGAAAAGCCTCCGCCAAGCTATTGATGTAACCTAAATCACGTTGATAGATTTCCATCGTTTCATTAGGGTACTTCTTTGGATCTATTCTATCCGAAAGATCAAGGAATATACTTAAGTTGAGATTTTTTGCATGCCTAGGACCAGCGGCAATGTTTTGTGTATGGTCTTTTTTAGACTCTGCATTACAGCCATTGTTGAGCGACAAGATGATGAGGGTGGCCGTAAGCAGAGTTAAGTTCAAATGTTTTTTCATATTAAGAAACTTTAGAATAAATTAAATGTTGATGTTGAGGTTTGAGCAGATCTAACTCTTTAAGATGTTCTTCTGCGGCCATAGCGCAACTGTTCAATATTTCATGTTTTTTGGCGTCAGACATCACTAATTCCCCATTTATTGCTTGTAGCCAACCTTCAACATATTGATTATGATAATGTAGGTATTGTTTTATATTAAGAATGAATCCGTCGATCTTATTTTGTAGCTCTTCAATTTTCCCTTTGATGGTACTTATGAGTTGTTTTGTTTGCTCGATATCAGTTGAAATTTGAAGACGGGTTTTTTCTAATCGTTGCAATTCTTGTTGTTTGTTGCGTATAAAAGCTTTGATCTTATCTATGTTTTCGTATTCCTTCATCACGAAATCGAACACTAATCCCCAAATGATATATACAACGAATCCAGCAAAGATGATCATCCAAAATTCTGCTTCACCGATAGCTACTTTTAGATTATAGGTTGGCGTAGTAGGTGTTTTGTTGAAATCATAAATTTTCTTTTCTATCTGGTAGGCTAATAATCCATCAAACAAAAAAGTGATAAGGAATAGCCCAGCTAGCCTCATTAAGTTTTTTATTCCTTTGCCTTTTTGCATCATGTGGATGATGTATCCTAAACCTAGAAAGACAGTTGGAATGGTGATGACCAATACGCCTTCCAGCCAACTTGCACTGAATGCGTCGTTCAATGCCTGAGAGTCGAAAATTGCTGTACTGAGACTATCATCGGAAAAGATTTTGAAAAGTGCCGAATACGTAGCTGATATATAAAAAACGAAAAGGTAAATGGTGATAGGTATCAAAAGCAAAAGGCCAATATAAAATAGGGCGTGTGGTTGCTTGGTATCGGTTACGCCATGCTTTTCCGGATTGCTACGTACAGTTTCGATGTCCTGCTTTACTGCCTCTATTTTTAGATCTTGTTGATTTAATTTGTCTTGGTGTATTGAGAGCGCTGTCTCAGCATTTCTTAATTCACCTTCCTGCTTTGCTTTATCTTGGATGTAGGGTTGCTTGAGTTTGTGTTGTTCTTCTTTCAGTCTTCTACATTGTTCTTCGAAACTACTGTAAACATTTTGTAAACACGCTTTCAATGTTAAAGCATTTCCATTAGCTTTTAACGCTGCGCCGTGCCCACTTTGGTAGTAGGTGATTCTTACTTGTACTTCGTCGGTATCTTTTTCAATATTTTGCTGGTCTGCAGGTAGTTGTTTCTTCAGGGAGAATAACTTATTGATTGCTTCCATGGCTTAATCGTTTATTTTAGTTAATACTTGAGTAAGAGACATTTCT
Source organism: Pedobacter sp. (assembly GCF_965249885.1). GTDB lineage: Bacteria > Bacteroidota > Bacteroidia > Sphingobacteriales > Sphingobacteriaceae > Pedobacter. The sequence continues at coordinate 4,148,364 of NZ_OZ252254.1, forward strand.
TGTTTAGCGCATTCTAATAGAAAGGCACAGATTCCATCTATATTGGCATCCTCAAATTGAAAACGGCGACAGAACTTTTGTAAGGTGCTGTATTCATCGTCAGTTATCTCTTTATCTGCCCAAGTCATCAATGCCAAGTCATATAGGTATTCAATTCTCTCGTCCCTAGTTTTAGGTATTGCTAACCTAGCCAATGGATCGGTTAGGATCTTTTCCAGCTGTTCTGTTTCGAGCCCGCGTTGTTCAGCAAAAAGATATAGCTGCTTCATCTCGGGCGTGTCAAAATTTTCGTCGGCACAAGCCATTTGGTAGATTCTCAGAAAACGGCTTTGTAACGTGGCGGTAATTTGGTTTTCCATTTTTTGTTTGTTAGGTTTATTGGCATAAGCTGCCAGTTTGTTATAAACCCAAAACTAAAAGGTGTACACCAACTAATTGTACGGAAAACCGTAACGGATGGTAGGCCGTTAACCGGGGAGCTATTTCATTTGGTAAGTTAATGGATTGGGCTATATGATGCCCATATCCTTACAGAAGGCGATCAACTGTTCGTTTTTGTTGAAGTTCAACACGGTCTTGATGTGGTTAAGGCGTTTTTCCATCGAACTTTTTCCACTAGGCGAAACATTAAGTTTTACCAGTAAATCAGGGATATCTTGTAGTTTTTTTCCTTCTGCCAATAACGATAACACAGTAATATCGTAGTTGGTGAATTGGTGACTGTGTGATGGACTCATCTTCTCTCTGATTCCATGAGGCATATAAACTTGGCCCTTGGCTACTAATTTTACGGCTGTTTCAAGTTCGATAGCGTCAGTTCGACCTTTTTGTACGTATCCATCTACCTTTAAGTCTTTGAAATAGGATTGAATCTTTGCTGGACGGTCTTCTCCAGAAAAGATGATAACTTTCAGCTGTGGCTGAATTTCTCTGGCCGCTATGATTAACTCCACACCATTTTTCAGTCGCTGCGTCCTGTGATCTTCTATAAAAGAAATGTCGCTAATCAATAGGTCGTACGGCTCACCAGAAGCAAGTTCATTTTTTAAGCGTGTTAATGCATCGTCACAATAATATACGTAGTTGCAAACTGGAATTGCTAATTCCTCAATGATTTTAGTAACAGCTTTGCTGCTATTTTGGTGGTCTTCCGCCACTAATACTTTTTCGAGCATATTTATTTCTTAGGTTAATGGGACTTTAATAACTGCTTGTACACCGCCATTCCCATGATTGCCAAATATAAAATGCCCGTTTATTGCTGCAATACGGCTTTCCGTATTACGAATTCCAATCCCGTCTTTTTTGTCGCCTGATAGGCCAATCCCGTTGTCACGGTATCGGATTTCCAGTTCATCTTCTTGTAATATGAAACGAAGCGCTACTTGAGAGGCACTGCTGTATTTGTTCATGTTCACCAGTAACTCCTGTACAGCGAGTACAATTTCATCTTTAACAGGCACACTAACACTGGTATTCAATTTTTCATCAAGACCCACGGTAATGATTTTCGTTTCGGAACTGGAAAATGCATGAATGAGTTCTTCCAAACGCTCAACGAAATCCTGCGGGTTTGCCGATACCGCGTGTGAGATCTGTCGGGATTGGTGATATAGCTTTTCAAGCTGTCCAACAAATTTTGGTTTATCAATTGATTCACTATACTCCACTTCAGACATCATTCTGTAGAGACCATTGGCAACGACATCATGGATTTCTTTTGAAGTTTTTAGTTTACTGTCTCTAATTTGTTTTTCGGCGTGCTCGGTTAGGCGGCGTTTACGTTGCTTATAAACTACTATTGCGGTTAATGAGATAAGTAATATCGCTAATATGGCTATCGCTAAGAGCGTATTTCGTTTATCTATTTGCGATTTTTTTTGTTCATTCTCCCTTTCCAGCCGCAATGTATTTATTTTATATTTTTCGGTTTGATATCGAATTAGGGCAAACTGATTTTTCGCAACATTTCTTGCACTTGATAGGCTATCGTCAAGCTTTCGATAGCGGCGGAATAAGTTGAGGTGATTTTTAGGTTCAAGTTCGGTTAGTTTAGCTAAAGCTTCCAATTCATTATCTGGATTTTTCAACGCCACTGCCAGTTCATACATGAGGCGGCTGTAGTATAGGGATGAATCAGGTACACGGTACAAGTAATAGTCGGCCAAATGCGAATAGCTTGAGTTCTTTCCCCACTCATCATTTATATTTTTACGAATTTGAAGCGCACTGAGGTATAGCGGTATTGGATTGAAATTTTGATTTCGCATCAGTTGTGCTTTTGCCAAATTAGTCATTGTTCTGGCTTTGTTCTGAGGAGAAGGGGTGTTGTTTAATATTTCTTCATACAGTTTAATGGCCATGGCATAGTTGCCTTTTTGTCGGTAGGCGTTGGCCAGATTATTTTTAGCGATATGAAGATGTGCGGTATCATTGGCCAGTGGAATGGCCTGACTATAAAAGTCAATCGCATCGTCGTATTTTTTAAGGTCGTATGCGGTAACACCTAAATTGTTTAAGTTGGCGATGATGCTACGATGGTGTTTTTTGTCGTTGCGATTGAGGTACTGTGTAGCTTCCAAGGCATATTCTTGTCCGTTAAAACTATCTCCTTGATCGTTAGCGAGTATGCCCATACTGATTAAGGCATTGGCCAAGTTTAAGCTATCTTTGGATTTTGCGGCAGATTCACGAGCTTGTGCATATACTAGGAAGGCACTATCTAACCGTCCCTTGTCCCACAATCGGTCGGCAACATTAATAAGGGAATCAGCTGTTAGATCTGTAGATTTCTCACTCGTTTTGTCTTGTGATTTTTGGCAAGAGTAGAGCAACACGATGAGCAACAATAAAAGGAAGGTGAGGTGGCGTTTCAATTTTTCCAGTTTTCGCCTAAAATAAACAAAACCGTGCATATTTGCACGGTCTTGTAAAACTGTAGGTTTTAAAACAAGGCAGACGTCATTTTGATTACGGTTTTGTAGGTCTAATGGTACCGTTGTCTCCATTGTGGCCACCGCCATCTCCATCTTCACCAGGGTCGCCAGTTTCCCCTCCATCATCTGGGTCACCATCAGGGTCGGTGCTGTTAACTTGTACTGTTGTATTTTTGTTTCCGCAATTCTGCTGCGCAGGGGATGCCAAGCCCAATAATATGGCAATAAAAAGAGGTAAAAACATTTTTTTAATTTTTAAATTGTTGCTAATTGGCAGGGCATACCGAACTTTCGATAGCTTGCTGCATGATTAAGCGGCGCCGCTTAGTTTGGGAAGGTGTTTGAGCTGCTTGGGCGGAAAAGAGGGCTGCTTCCCTTCAGTTCCTTTCTCCGCCTTTTGCGGCTCAGTGGATCTCGCCTGCCAGAATTGTTTTTAAACTTGGCTAGCGATTTCGAATACAAAGTTGTGGGATGATAAGGGATTGATGGTAAGACGGTTCCGTTCTTTCCGTTCTTTCTGGAGGATTTCCGGAAAACCGTAATAAATTCCGTATATTCCGAGATAAATTCGCTCAAATTCCGATTGATGTTTTCGACTTATAAGCAAGCTATACGACAGTACTATCTATTGAAAAAAACTTCTGGTGAGTTGCCTATTAGGCTGCAAGAGCCGTCTCCGGCGAAGATTAGGGACCATTTGGAGCACTACCTGTCCACTAGTTTTGATCCAATGAAAGATGGGCAGGTATTGGAAGCTTTCTTTGGTAAACAACAGGATGCCGCTGCTTATGCCAAGATGGTGAAGCATGCGGAGATAGACGATTTTAGACCGGTCATCAATTGGTTGAAGGGAAAAACTTCAACTCCGGAGGATAAGCATGTGCACTTGGCGGCACTTTTGCTCGATTTCGAGCGTCCCTGCGTATTTGGTAAGAACTATAATTCGGATGAAACTAAAGTAGCAGATGACGTTGATGTAACGTTAGTTACGGCGATTGAATTAGAACGCGGAGATCAACCGGAAGCGGGGAGTAGGATTGACCTGCCTGAGACTACAACTACAGTTGAGGGAGAAAAGGATATCAAAAAGGGTGATGTAATGTTGCCAAGCGGTGAAGAAAATTCGCTAAATGGTGAGGGAATAACTGATGGGGTAAATAAAGTAAATAGGAGTGCCGAAACGCCAGGAGGAATAAAAACACCAAGTGATAAACTTAAAAAGCGAGCTTTATTACTTTTTTTAATGTTGATTGCGATATCTATCGGATTTGTAATAAAAGATGCAATAGCTGATCCAGAAGAAAAGCAATGTATGTACTGGAAGGATGACCACTATGTTGCGATTGCCTGCGATGCTAAATTGTCAGAAGAAACAGAAAAGATAGCACTTGATACTTTTTTAGTGGCTAATTTTAGAAAGATTACCAAGCCTGATACGATTACAGAGCGCTCTATTGGTAAAATATGGTATTTGAAGCACGATAAGAAATTTGATTATTTTACGGTAAAAGGTGTTCATCCTGTGCATGGACGTAGGTTAAGTCGTTTGAGCGACCGGATTTATAAGAATGAAATTGCTTCGGAAAGATTGCAAAGTGCTGGTCAATAATACGGAACTACGAGCGTGCTGTCAATTTGTAGCTTTACCGATGAATTGGCACAAGTTATGCCACTGGGCATCGTCTTTATGCTTGATGATATAAGAGCAACCTAAGCTCAGCGAAAGCATGCTTGCCTATATAAGCTCTATGCCGCGTGGCATCTTCTTTATCCTTGATGATAAAGAAGCAAACAATCAAGGCTTGCACCTTTTCTTGGATTAAGCGACCAAATATCCTGATGGCGCAAGAAAAAGGCGTTTTCCATTCCGTTGCCTTCCGCTCACGCTGCTTTCTTGCTTGGTAGTGAACGGTTAGGAGTTTGTGCAAGGGCTATTTCGGTGCTTTCTCCTTCGAAAACCTGCTAGGCCGTGTTCGTGCTTAGGAATGGTTTGTGCCAGTGTCTTCATGTAGTATCGTCGCTATTTTGTCATCTCGAGCTTTTCGAGAGATCTAGTTTTCGTTATGCCGCAGGGCATCTTCTTTATCCTTGATGATGTAGGTGCAACCTGAGCTTCAGCGAAACCATGGCTGCAAGTTCAATTTTTGTAAATTGATATTTTGGTGCTTTCTCCATCGAAAACCTGCTATGCCACTAAACCCCCTCTGCCTTCGGCATCTCCCCCCTGAAAGGCAGAGAATTGTACTTGGGAATAGCTTAGCACTAACTCATTCCCTCTCTCTTTAAAGGAGTACTTGTCCCGACTGTTCGGAAGGGTTAGGGAGAGGATTGTGTAATTGATATTTTGATGCTTTCTTCTTCAAATTGTGGTCAAGAATTATCCTAACGAATATAATCGTTATTGCAGTAACCGATATTGCCGGAGCTTAGTACCTTAACTTTTGTCCACTGGCCGTGCTTGCTGATTACCTGCAAACGCTGTTTAAATTTCAGTTTTTCAACCACCGCGTAAGTGTTGCCTGGTCCTTTGCGTAAGCTCAATACATCTACATTTACTTCCAAGTACTCTAATTCGACATTCTTGGAGGTTGTTGTTCTTCTTGATGCGCTTGTGCTCTGTTTACTGCTATGACTATTAGATTTTGATTTTTTTCTAGCTGAAGTACTTCTGCTAGGATAATAGTCGGCAGACGAAGATACGGATGGTGCGCATACGCCGCAGGTACCGCCGCTACCGCAATGTGCACAGCGAGAACAATTACGACAGGCGGAACAATAGGCAGATCCGGTGCATCGTCCAAGTGCTTCCTCCTTGAGTTTAGTGCCAGCGACACTTTGAGCGTTGCTTAAAAATGGCATTAGGCAAATGCCGATAAAGAATAAAAGTTGCTTCATTTTTATTTGAATTGGTGAGCAGCGAAATTAGTTTAAGGTTAATTTGAAGGATTACGTTATTCCGTAAAGTTGTGAAAATTAGCGGTCTTATCCTTAGTATTTTATTCTCATGATATTGCCTGTGGCATAAGTGAAACTCACCCGTTCATTTGGTGAAGTAAAAATGAAAATATGGAAGCGTTGGCTACGGAAAACCGTAAAAAAATATAATGCCTTAACCACATCTTTGAGGTAATTGGTTTTTGTACGCTATGTACTAGCAAATCGAGAATCAAAAAAAATCATCTCATTCAACCAACACTATATCATGGATTTTAAAGATCTTGTTTATCAATTTTCAACTCGAGTAGAAAAACTATGTCCGCAAATTAAAACCGAGGAGGCTACTAAAAATGCGCTGATTATGCCGTTTATCCAATTGATGGGTTACGATGTTTTTGATCCCTTTGAAGTCAATCCTGAGTTTGTTGCAGATATTGGAATTAAGAAAGGAGAGAAGGTAGACTATGCAATTATGAAACAGGACAAACCTATTATCCTAATTGAGTGTAAGCACTATACTGAAAAGCTTGATCCTCACAATTCTCAGTTGTTTAGATATTTCCATACTACAGAGGCTAAATTTGGCTTACTCACAAATGGCATACATTTCAGGTTCTACACAGATCTTAATGCGCCTAACAAGATGGATGAAAAGCCATTCTTTGAGTTTGATATCACTAAAATCAAAGACAATGAAATCCATGAGCTTAAGAAATTCCATCGCTCATATTTTGATATAGAAAATGTAACCAGCACTGCAAACGAGCTAAAATATCTAAATGATTTGAGAGGGCTGATCCAAAAGGAAATCAATTTACCTAGTGAGGATTTCGTTAGGTACTTTGCTAAGCAGGTATACCATTCCATTGTTACGCCCAAGGTATTGGAACAGTTTACCTCCATCACTAAAAAGGCGTTCTCTTTAATTATCAATGAAAGTATCAGCGGAACGCTAAAAACGGCATTGCTGGCGGAAGAAAAAAATGAGCCTGCTCTTACCGAGGATTTGCCGAAGGAAGATAAAATTGTAACTACCGAAGAGGAAATAGAAGCTTTTATGATTATCAAGGCTATTCTTAGAAAGGTAGTTGATCCAAGGAGAGTAACCATGCGAGATAGCCAGTCGTATTGTGCAATTTTACTGGATGACAATAACAGAAGGCCAATTTGCAGGTTGAATTTTAATACGAAGCAACTTTCTGTCTCAGTTGCGCTGGCAGACAAGTCATTCGAGAAAATAGAAATCAGTGACTTGAACGATATCTATACTTTTGCAGAGAAGCTGGAAGCAACCATAAAATTCTATTAGGTTTTTAATAAAGTGGGACTGATGTTTCGATCATTTAAAAGTGTGGTGAGTGGTAAAGACGGCATAGCTTCTATAGATAATACCTATTTTCCGAGGCACAGACGTTCGGCCAGGGTGACCGCTTTGAAGTTAAAAAGGTCGCCATTTTCAACAGAAATCCCATCAAGTCGGCGAAACTTAATATATTTACGCAAACAGGCATCCAAACTCCAAGATATATGGAACAATGGCAACGTAGATTATTGATTTTTTTACTTTTTCTGAGCTCGTCGATGGCTTATGGGCAAACAAATTTTAATATCCTAGGCCATGGTCAGAAGATGAAAGATGGCGATAGCTTATTTCTCTCCTACAAAGAAGAAGGCAGAAACGTTTTCCAGACGGTGACAGCTTCGAACGGAAAATTTACGTTCACAGGCCTTATAAGAACTCCCGTGAAAGCTAATCTCTATCGAAACCAAAACCCAAAATACGCCGATTTTATTAATGATTGGGTTGAAGTGTACATTGAACCTGGTATAATTAAAGTAAATAGCTCCGATACCTTGTCAAATGCAATTGTAAGTGGAACACCATTGAATACAACCTTACAGCTATTGCAAAATAGGCTAAGCAGTTTGAAGGAAAAAATGAGGAAAATAAAAGATCCAGACCTTTTTACTGATGAGGAAAGAAAAGATACCGCACTACTAAATCATAGTAAAAGAGTAATTGAGCAAAACTTCTATGAAGGCACGGAAATTAAATTGGCTTTTGCTGCGGATTATGCTAATTCTCAAGTTAGTTTAGATTTGTTAGAAAACCTTTCGAGGATTAATAGCCATATTTTTAAAGTGGAGAAAGTATATGCCATGCTTCCGGAACATTTTAAACGCTCAGCAAAAGGTCTTACAATTAGCGACAGAATTAACAAGAAAAGGCAAGTAATGGCTGGATCAAAAGCAATAGATTTTACCATGAAAGACAGTAATGGTAAAGCGATTGACCTAGCCTCACTTAGCGGTAAATATGTGCTCCTAGATTTTTGGGCCTCATGGTGTGGTCCTTGTCGAGAAGAACACCCCAATCTGATTGCGGCTTATGAAAAATACCGAGCTAAAGGCTTCACTATTTTAAGCGTTTCTATAGACACAGAAAAAAGTAAGTGGCTTGAAGCTATTGTAAAAGATAAGCTTACTTGGGTACAGGTTGCTGATTTGAAGGGAAATAAAGGTGAAGTGTATTTAAAATACGGTATAACTTCTATTCCCGCTAACTTTTTAATTGACCCAGATGGAATTGTGATTGCAAAAGACCTAAAAGGTGAAATCTTGAAAAGTAAATTGACTGCACTGTTTGAAGCTGGCAAGTAATTTGAAAGCAATTAACAGTTAACAGTAATCAGGTATCAGGTATCAGGGATTAGGTGAAAGGTGACAGGGGTTAGTTGGCAAGAGTGTTTCGAGAGGTTCAACATGACGGTTTAAGAAATAACCAATGACCAATAATCAAATCACAATAATCAATGTTTTTGGCGGTTAGCAATGAACCAAACAATTAACAACGACTAATGAGCTAATGAACTATTTTACTAAACAACGAACCAACCAAACAACCAACTTACCTAATCATCACCCCGGGTTTGTTCAGTACCGGAATTCTGATCAAATTGCTATCTACGATGCTTTCGGGAAGGAATATGAATTTCTTGTCGTAAATGGTACCATCAATGTAATAGCTTAACCAGTACTCGTTCGTTAGTCCGAATACCGCGGGATCAATAGCTTCTACGCCGGCGGAACCTTGGGCAGGCACATCGCCAATGAAATGTCTGAGCAAGGATGTTTTTACCTGCTTGCCATCTTTTTCGCCGTAGCCTTTAGAGGTAATGAGTACGTTGGTGATGGGTACGTTTTTGAGGTTCACTAAATAAACCGTCCAGTTTTTCACTTCTGGCGTTTCACTCATTAAAACCACTGCAATGGCTACATCTTCAACTATGTTTTCTGGTAAATCTGCTTTCAAAGTAGAGTTGGTTAACTGGTTAATTGTTGAATTGGTGAACTGTTTATCCGTTAGCTGGTTAATTGTTAATTTGTTTAGTCGGTTAGCTGATTAAAACTGATAACTGACTACTGCTAACTGACCACTGTTTACTTTTTCTTCGCTACGGCTTTCGTTTTTGCAGGGGCTTTTTTCTTGGCTTCAAAAGCATCCGGTTTTTGCGCTACAATTAAAGCTTTCACCTCATCCAAAGAAACACTTGCCAATTCTTCGGCGGTGTATTTTTGTTTGGTAGAAGGGTTGTTGCCCAATTTCAGCATGTCTTTGCCAAAGCGGATGAAAGGTCCCCATCTGCCATTTTCAATAGCGATTTTTTCTGCTTCCCACTGCTGGATGAAACGGTTGTTTTCCTTTTCTATCTTTTTGCTGATCAACTCATCGATATCTTTTTGGGAAAGGTTATCGAAGTTGTAAGCTTTAGGCACATTGATGAACAAATCGTTCCACTTAATGAAAGGACCGAAACGGCCTTTGCCTTTCGTAACCGGCATATTTTGGTAATGTGCCACAGGTGCATCAGCATCCACTTTTTCGCTGATGATGGCGATTGCGCTGTCGTTATCTATGGTTAAAGGATCTACGTTTTTAGGAATAGAAATGTAAGCATCGCCCCATTTCACGTAAGGTCCGAAACGACCTAAACCAACCGAAACTTCTTTGCCTTGGTAATCTTCCAGTTGAAACGGGAGTTTAAATAAGTCTAAGGCTTCTTCCAAAGTGATGGTACCTACCGATTGCGTTTTGGTTAAGCTGGCGTAACGAGGTTTTTCGTCTTCATTATCGCTCACTTCGCCAATTTGCACCAATGGTCCGAAACGACCAATTTTAGTGTATACATTTTTTCCACTTGCTGGGTCAACACCTAATAAGCGCTCACCAGTAGCTCTATCAGCCGTTTCAATGGTGTTTTCTACTTCGTTATGGAAAGGTTTGTAGAAGGAGTGAAGCATGTTAGTCCATTCCTGTAGGCCTTGTGCAATTTCATCAAACTGCTTTTCTACTTTGGCGGTAAAGTTAAAATCTACGATACCTTTGAAGTGTTCCACCAAGAAATCGTTCACTACTTCGCCTATATCAGTTGGGAATAACTTTCCTTTTTCAGCTCCTGTGATTTCCGATTTTTTCTGTCTGCTGATTTTTCCATCAGCTAATGTAAATGCCGTGAAATCTCTTTTCTTGCCGTCTCTATCTTCTTTCACTACATAACCTCTGTTTTGAATGGTAGAGATGGTAGGGGCATAAGTAGAAGGACGGCCGATGCCTAGTTCTTCCAGTTTTTTCACCAAGCTAGCCTCGGTATAGCGTGCTGGTGGACGAGAAAAACGTTCGGTAGCTAACATTTCTTTCAGTTGCAATGCTTGACCCACAGTTAATGGAGGTAATAAATTGCTTTCGTTTTCATCCTCCTCATCATCGGTTGATTCCAAGTATACCTTTAAGAAACCGTCAAACTTCAACACTTCACCTTCGGCACCTAAGGTTTCTTTTCTAGTACTGATGCCAATATCTACGGTAGTTTTTTCAAAAACAGCTTCGCTCATTTGCGATGCGATGGCACGTTTCCAGATCAGTTCGTATAAACGTGTTTCTGAAGCATCGCCTTTAATAGTATGTTGTTCAAAATAAGTAGGGCGGATTGCTTCGTGAGCTTCCTGTGCACCCGCAGATTTTGTTTTGTATATTCTTTGGTGATGATATTTTTCGCCGTAAGCGGATTTAATTTCTGCAGCAGCAGCGGCAATGGCAGTTTCAGACAAATTCACTGAATCGGTACGCATATAAGTGATTTTACCGTTTTCGTAAAGTCGCTGTGCAATTTGCATGGTCCTTGCTACCGAATAGCCTAACTTTCTGGAAGCTTCCTGCTGTAGGGTAGAGGTGGTGAAAGGAGCTGCCGGATTTCTTTTGGCTGGCTTCACCTCTAAGTTGTTGACCTTGAAGTTGGCACCAATACAATCCTGTAGGAATTTTTCTGCTTCCTCTGCTTTTTCGAAGCGTTGTGGCAATTCCGCTTTTACCGTTTCACGGCCATTGCCGGTAGTGAACTGTGCGGTAATTTTAAATGCGGCTGTAGCTTCAAATTTATTTACTTCTCTTTCTCTATCTACAATTAAACGTACCGCTACTGATTGTACACGGCCTGCAGAAAGTGAAGGTTTTACTTTTTTCCACAATACTGGAGATAGCTCAAAGCCCACCAAACGATCCAACACCCTGCGAGCCTGTTGGGCATGCACCAAGTTATAATCAATGGTTCTAGGAGTTTCTATCGCTTTTAGAATGGCAGGTTTAGTGATTTCGTGAAATACGATACGTTTGGTATTCTCGTGTTTTAAACCCAAAGTTTCAAACAAGTGCCAAGAAATGGCTTCTCCCTCGCGGTCCTCATCGGATGCTAACCATACCGTTTCTGCACCTTTTGCTAGTTTTTTTAACTCTGATACTACCTGTTTTTTATCAGCTGGTACTTCATAAGTCTGCGAAAAATCATTGTCCACATCTATTCCCATGTCGCCCTTTACCAAATCACGAATGTGTCCATAGCTGGATTTTACTAAAAAATCTTTTCCAAGATATCCTTCTATGGTTTTCGCTTTTGCGGGAGACTCAACTATCAATAAATTTTTTGCCATTAACTAGGGATTTTGTGCAAATAAAACTATAATATCCCCTAATATCAAAATTGATGTCGCTTTTTTTTGTTAGAAAGGTTAAAATGTGTGGGATTAGGAATTAGGGAATAGGGGTTAGGAGTTAGTGATTGGTCGGGTGTCAGTGGTAAGGTATCAGTGGTCAGGTGTCAGGTTAATCGTTTAGTTGGTTAATTGGGGATTTGGTTAGTTGGTTAACTGGTTAATCGTTTGTGATTCACTAGCAACTAATCCCTGATACCTGACCCTTAGGAACTAATCCCTAACTCCTAATGCCTATTTCCAACTGGACACTCGCATAGTGTAGGCATAGCCACGCCTAATTTGTCCGCTACTGATATTTTTAACAACAGATTTAACTTCTTTTTTTACCAATCCAATGTTTTTAGCGTAGGTTTCAATGTTAATTTCCTCCGTTAAAGCATTTATTTCTTCGTATTTAGTAGTTAAAGTGGAGTCGAGCTTATTGGTTCCAATGGTTAATGGTTGATTTAAATTTTTAATTTCATAGCGCCATTCGCCTAAATCATTATAAATATTTCCATTCCAAGTGGATTGCTCTGTGGCTGGAAATACCAATCGAACATACCTTTTATTATCAATAAACTCTTCAGCTCTGTTATTAACTGTTTTTCTGGTAATCACTTTTAAAAAAAACCAATCTCTAACCGCTGTTTTCTTCAGCCGTTCAATACGATAAACTTTATCACCTTGTGCATCAGTAAAAGTATTTGTAACGGTGTCCTTTAAATGAAAACTAAAAGTTGTAACCGAATTATTGAAATCGCTGTAAACAGTAGAGTCTACATCATATACGATTACAGACTGTAGTTTCAACGGAAAATAAGCGAAATTCATATCTGGTGCAGGAGAGTTTTCCGACTTGTTGCAGGAGCAAATTGCGATTGCACCGCCTAACATTAAATATATCAACTGCTTGAATTTCATTATACCAAAGATAGAAAAAGCATCAGTATTTTACCTTAATGCTTCGGTTATTTTATCCTGACTAGCGATATGTTCCACTTGTTTGAGAATTTTACGAGTATGACTATCTAGTTGTGATGCACTATTGTTTAGGAAATTGATCATTTGTTTTAATTCTTCAGGTAATTGGCTTTCTTGGTTGAGCAAGTGCATTAAACCTAAAATCTGACTAATCGGCTGTCGCATTTCATGGCTGATGGTAAAAAGCAAATTCTCCAACTCGTTAATGCGTTGTTCTTTCCTGAATTCTGCATTTTTTTTGTCGTCAATTATCGTTCTTACTGAAAAGTAACTTTCTTCTGCATCTGTAGCATGAATCGGAAAAATAATGGTGTCTACCCAATAATATCTGTTGTCTTTGGTTTTATTTCTGATTTCGCCTTGCCAAATGTTTCCACTAGCAATGGTCTTCCACATTTCTTTAAAAAAACTACGTGGATGCAAACCAGAGTTAATGATATTATGGTTAGCGCCTACCAACTCATCTGCAGAGTAGCCAGAAACTTGACAGAATTTTTCGTTGGCGTACAAGATGATGCCTTTTTTATCAGTAACGGAGCAGATAACATTGCCATCTTGCTGCCGTTCAATGTTTTGGAGCAGTAATTTCAATTTCTTACAGATTTGGTTATCAACTTACCTAAACGCATAAGTTTTAATGCGAAGCTATGAAAAATGATTTGCTTGCAACAACTACGAAATTTAATATAAATGTCAAATCGTAATATTTTGTGGAAAGAGATAGTAAATTTGACGCTTGCTATTCTCTATATTCGTAGAAAAAAAACAAGAATTATGATTAATGTACTGCTTTTATTTGTGGGGCTGTTTTTGAATAGCAATCCACCTAAAGATGTTTACGGTTTTTCATTTAAAACTTTAGATGGCAAAGAAGTAAAGTTGTCTAAATTTAAAGGGAAAAAAATATTGATTGTGAACACCGCATCTAAATGTGGTTATACCAAACAATATGAAGATTTAGAGAAACTGCACAAACAGTATGGCAAGGATGTAGTGTTAATTGGCTTTCCTTCGGCTAATTTTGGCGGACAGGAATTGGGAACCAATGCAGAAATTAAAGAGTTTTGCTCTAGCAAATTCGCTACTACTTTCTTAATTGCTGAGAAAAGTGATGTGAAAGGTGCTGACATTACGCCACTTTTCCAATTTTTAACTTCTGCGCCAAATCCAGATTTTACTGGCGACATTAAATGGAACTTCGAGAAGTTTTTAATTAATGAAAAAGGTCAGTTGGTACACCGTTATCGTTCGGCGGTAACACCGTTAGACCAACAGATTGTAAAGAATTTATAGTAGTATTAACGTGAGTTAGGGTTAAGTATTTCTGCAATTCTTGAAAAACTTGCTTTAAAGCTGTTTCTTTTAGCTCGCCGCCGCTGGGCTCTTACTTTTTGACCGCAAAAAGTAACAAAAACTCTCGGTTGCTTATTTTTCTTTTAAAGAAAGTGCTTTGGCTTGTTGGTGCAGCCCGAAAAATAAGAGACCGAAAATTAGCCGAACGAAGATTTGAAGCGCTATCGCTAGCAAAACAGCATAATTTTCTTGTCCCTAAATCACGTAATTTTAGTTTTTTAAACGTCAAAGCTGTCTCGAAGGACCAAGAAAAGGGCTTTTGAGGCAGCTTTTTTTATTTTTAGTGATGAACTACACACCATACCTCATTCTTTTAGTCTTCTTGATTGTTGCTTTGTATTTTATCCTCAGAAAAAAGCAACTTAAACTGCGTACTTTATCTGCCGAAGAGAAGAAATTATTGGCGGCAAATGTTACTTTTTATGCCGAATTGAGTGCTGAGCAAAAGCAGCTTTTTGAAACAAAGCTTGCTAACTTTTTAGCGGGAGTATCCATTGAAGGGGTGGGAACTGAAGTGACTGCCTTGGATAGGATTTTAGTGGGCGCTAGTGCTGTTATACCCATTTTCGGATTTAAGGATTGGGAATACCAGAATTTGGGCACGGTAGTGCTTTATCCAGATACTTTTAATAAGGATTTTCAGTTTGCAGACGGTGAGCGTAATATTTTGGGAATGGTAGGGGATGGCTACATGAACGGGCAAATGATCCTATCGCAGTCTGCTTTAAGGCATGGCTTTTCGAAGAGTGCAGGAAATTCGAACACGGGTATTCATGAGTTTGTACATCTCATTGATAAATCTGACGGGGCAACGGACGGGGTGCCTCAACATTTGCTAAAACATGAGTATGTGATGCCTTGGGTGAAGATGATGCATCAGGAAATAAAGCGAATAGAAGATAACAAATCGGACATTGATCCTTATGCGACCACCAATGAAGCAGAGTTTCTTGCTGTAGTATCCGAATATTTCTTTGAGAATCCGGAACGGATGAAAGATAGGCACCCAGAATTATATCAAAATTTAAGTTTATTATTTGGGCAAAAGCTTTAGTTGGTTTATTGGTCATTAGTTCACTAGATCATTGGTTCATTGGTTATTGTTTAACTGATTATTGGTTCATTGGTCATTAGCTCACTAGATCATCGGTTCATTAGTGCATTGGTTATTGTTTAACTGATTATTAGTTCATTGTTGTTTTGTTGTTACTAATTAATTTAGTAATATTGCCTTATGGATACGCCCGTTAAAACTAAAACTCTAAAATCCGTAGCAACGCAGTATGCCGTGGTGGATATTGAAACCACTGGAGGGAGTGTGTCGAACAGTCGCATTACAGAAGTAGCAGTCATTTTACACGACGGGCAGCGTGTTACCAAGCGTTGGAGCAGCTTGGTGAATCCTGAAATGCCTATCCCGTTACACATTACGGCGTTAACGGGTATCGACGAGGAGATGGTAGCTGCTGCACCTAGCTTCGCCGAAATTGCAGAAGAACTGATTGAACTATTGACAGATAAAGTTTTTGTAGCGCATAATGTAAATTTCGACTATTCGTTTTTGCGGGGTCAATTAGCGGCTTGCGGTATCCAATGGAATGCTACTAAACTATGTACCGTTAGGCTTTCGAGAAAGTTATTGCCTGGACTACCTTCTTACAGTTTAGGTAAGCTTTGTAGCTCCGTTGGAATTGCTTTAAAAGATAGGCACCGTGCTTTAGGAGATGCCGAAGCAACCGCTCATTTGTTTACCATGTTATTGGAGAAAGATGAGCAACAAATCATAAGAGAAATGGTGCTTAAAGCTTCGCCGGAGCAACGTTTGCCTCCGAATGTACCATTGGCTGACTTTAAAGCACTTCCACAAAGTCCCGGTGTATACTACTTTCACAATAACATAGGGAAAGTGATTTATGTGGGAAAAGCCGTTAATATAAAAAAGAGAGTGGCTTCTCACTTTACAGGCAATGATTTAGGTGCTAGGCGACAACATTTCTTGAAAGATATTTATCATATTTCTTATGAAAAATGTGGTTCGGAGCTAATGGCTTTGTTGTTGGAATGTACAGAAATTCAGCGTTTGTGGCCAGCGCATAACAGCGCCTTAAAACGTTTTGAAGCTAAATTTGCTTTGTATCATTATATTGGTGTGAGTGGATATAGTTACTTAGCCGTAGGTCGATTAACCAAGCAACAGCCGCATATTAAAACTTTTGACAGGGAGATAGATGGACTGAATTTCCTAGCTGAAATGACCAACAAGTTCCAAATTGATCAGCGTTTTTGTAGGTATGGCAAAGCTTCGGTACTGCGCAGTGATGAGCAACTTCCAAGCGTGGATAGTCATAACGCTGCAGTTAATGCTTTGTTGGAAGATATGGTTGCTGGTCAGCCAAGTTTTGTCATCATCGAAAATGGCAGGAATGCTGATGAGTTAGGTTGTGTGTATGTAGAAAAAGGCAGTTTTTGCGGAATGGGGTATTTAACCAATGATGTATCCTTTTCCAACTATCAGGAAGTTAGGGAACATATCACGGCATACAAAGGCAATCATTACATGTTGCAATTGGTGATGAGTTATGCGCAGCGTTTTCCATCTAGAATAAAATGGTTGGGGTAGCTTATCCGTTATTTTCACGTACTAGGTAATTATCCCTATTATTCTTTTAAAGAATATAATTTTGTGTAATCTTTTCTATATTAGGGCATTGAAGTTCTATTAATGAAAAGATATATACTGTGCTTTGCACTAATTTGTAATTTAATTGTTGTTGCACAAACTAATGAACATCAATTAGATAAAATCAAGTCATTATTAACTAAAGCTTCCTCTTTCCTTCCCGGGGACACCACGAATGCTAAGTTATATCTTAATGAAGCGGAAAAATTAGCGATAGCTATTAAGAGTGATACGAGCTTATGCCGTATTTATAATAATTATGGCGTTATGTATGCTAAGTTGGGAGCCGCCAAAAATTCGTTGGCATATTTCGAAAAACAACTATCGGCTGCTAAACGTAGCGGAAATCAAAAGCTAGTTGCCACGGCGTTGCGAAATACCGCCAATATTATTTCAGATATGGGTGATAATAAAAAAGCGATCGAAAGATATCAACTAGCTTATCAAATTGCTAAAAATAGTAATGATCCAAATGAGCAAAGTGCTAATCTAGTAAATATGGGTATGGTTTATATGACACTAGGGAATTATAATACTTCCATGCACACATTAATCTCGGCGCTAGATATCATTGAAAAAACTAAAAACTTGTCTGAAACAGCTTATGTTCAATATGTTTTAGCAGCATTGTATAATCGAATGAAGAACTTTGATAAGGCCTTGGAGCTGAACTTTAAGGCTCTTGATAATTTTAAAAAGTTAAAAGATGAGCGCACTGTTGCAGCATTAAGATTTAACATTGCTACTATCCAAATTAAAAAAGGACAATTTACGCAGGCGGAGGAAAATCTAACAGCCAACATCCCTTATTTTGAAAAAATAGGCAGCAAAGAGAGGTTGATGAAAACTTACGGACAACTGTTGGTCATCGCCGAAAGAACTCTTGATGAAAAACAAGCTGAAAAATATTCAAAGCTTGCGCTACAATATTCGGCGCTGAACGGAAATGTAATTAACGATATCACTGTGTTACGTAATCAGTCTAGGTTGGATATCTCGGAAGAGAAATTTGCTGACGCCGAAAAAAAGCTGGATAAAGCCTTAGAAATGGCTATTAAAGCAAATCAGTTTTTAGAGCTTTTAAATGTGCGTAGAGATAGGATAGTCCTATACC
Organism: Pedobacter sp.; assembly: GCF_965249885.1. Taxonomy (GTDB): domain Bacteria; phylum Bacteroidota; class Bacteroidia; order Sphingobacteriales; family Sphingobacteriaceae; genus Pedobacter. Next base: position 4,166,395 of record NZ_OZ252254.1, read on the forward strand.
AGCAAAGTGGACAAGCCCGAAAAGCCACCTTGGAACTAGCAGAATATGATTTGGCGAAGGAAAAAGTACTAAACGAAGAAAATTTAACTATAGTAAATCAGTTAAGAACTGCCTATGAGACTGACAAGAAAGAGAAGCAGATTGACCTGCTAAATAAAGATAATCGCATTAAAAGTTTGGACTTGCTAAACAGACAGTTGCAGTTAGACAAAAGCAATGCATTCATCCAACAACAGGATCAACAGCTTACAATTAACCAACTCGAGCTCACCAACAAAAATCAGTTGCTTGCCAATCAACAACTAGATGCAGAAAAGAAAACACAAAATATCAAATCTCTTGAGAAACAAAGTAGGATACAAAAGCTTGAGCTTCAGAATAAAAACTTAGAAGTTAAGCAACGGAACTTAGCTATCGGTTCGTTGTTGATGGCATTTTTAGCCATAGGTGCGATTTCATTTTCTTACTATAAACGCAACAAGTTAAAACAACAAAATTTGCTACAAGCGGAAATTTACAAGCAGCAGGAAATTGCAACGCGGGCAGTATTTGAGGGGGAACAAAACGAACGAATTCGTATCGCTAGAGATTTGCATGACGGAATAGGGCAAATGCTCTCTGTGGTAAAGATGAATGTTTCCACCTTAAATCCAGCGGATAAAACGGTTGACAATACCTTGAATTTAGTAGATAAAACCATTGATGAGTTGCGGTCGATTTCCCATAATTTAATTCCAGAAGCCTTAAATTTCGGACTGTATGCGGCGTTGGAAGATATCTGCCAAAAAATTAATGATACTGGCAAAACTCAAGTAAATATTCATATCGCAGAGAATGTGCAACACATTAACTTAGCACAGCAGAATAAACTTTCCGTTTATCGTATTGTGCAAGAGGTGCTTAACAATATGGTTAAACACGCTAACGCTTCACAAATTGATGTGGATATCACTAAGGGAGAAGCTCATATGCTAATAGCCATTAGAGATAACGGGGTGGGATTCGATACCGCGAAAATAGATGATTCCAAAGGTATAGGCTGGAAAAACATCTCTGCCCGGGTTCACCTATTGGATGGGGATATGAACATTAAATCCGAAAGATTATTAGGTACTCAAATTGAAATTAGTATTCCCGCTTAATGGAAAAGGAAAAAATAAATATTTTGATTGCAGATGATCATCAAATGGTGATTGATGGACTAAAAATGATGTTAGATGGCGATGTTTACCAAGTAATTTCTGAAGCTAATAACGGACAGGAAGCAATGGATTTAATCCAAATGCAGCCACAACAGTATCATTTGTTGCTTACTGATATTAGCATGCCATTGTTATCGGGTACTGAACTTTGCCGAATGATCAAATCTCAATTTCCTCATATACAGGTGTTAGTTTTATCGATGTATAACAACCCGCAAGCTGTTAAGGAGGCGGTGCTAGCTGAAGCTGATGGCTATATCTTGAAAAATTCGGGACGTACTGAGCTCCTTCAAGCTTTGCACAGAATCACTAATGGTGGAACTTATTTTTCGCAGGACATCGTACCCATAATTTATGGCCAGTACCAAAAGCAAAAAGTTAAAGATGAAAAACTTAACGTGCTTTCGCCCCGTGAGCGGGAAATATTATCCTTAATTGTAAAAGAATTTACGAGCGAAGAAATTGCAGAAAAGCTGTTCATTAGTAAAAAGACCGTAGACAATCACCGGCAAAACTTGTTCATTAGGTGCAATTGTAAAAGTACGGTTGGCCTAGTTAAATATGCGCTAGCCAATGGTTTAGAATAACCTATGGGTATTTATACCTATTAAAATGAGTTTTTGTATCTATTGATTGCCTACTGGCTGATTTTCAACTTTGTAATGGTCATTTAAACAAGGCCATCTTAAGAAATGAAACAGCTATTATCAAAACTCTTTATCGGATTAGTATTAGTATTATGCTTCAGCGCTTGTAAAAAAGATGAAGACGAAAATGCAACAGTTGCCTTAGAAGGCAGTTGGAAAATCAGTAAGTACGATGGGCAAACCCTCCAATCGCCAGCTTACGGTACCTTTATAGCGACATCAACTTCAAGTACGCAGGGGAATTCAAATCTAGTGCTTTCTTTCAATGGCACAACTACCAGTAAAGAAACTGCTTCTTTCGTGGTTTCCGACAACAATACTAAAGTTACGTTTACCAAAACGGATGGAAATTACACCGTGCTTAGCGGCGGAGGTACTTGGACCATCAATGTTGTCAACAGCAGTAGTTTAAAAATGACCAGCCAGTACGGCTTAGTATTAGAAATGACGAAATAATTCCATCATCTAAATTCTCATTACATGAAAAAACTATTACTAACTTTTGTATTGGTCGCATTATTAAATGCTGCGTTTGCTCAAACCAATACTGCTTGGAGCTGGTTTTCTACCTCCGGAGTGGCCAGCAATGCTCCAGGTAGACAGCTGGCAGACATGACCACCGATGCTAATGGAAATGTGTATGCTATTGGTCGTTTTATGGGAACGTTAACCATTGGTGGACTCAGCGTAAGTACATCTGGCGATGGTACATCGAATGCTAACTATGATGAGGATGCCTTTGTAGTGAAGTACAACTCGGCAGGCGTAGCGCAATGGCTTAAGCGACTTGGGAAGGTTGGAACTGCCAATAATGAATGGGCTTCAGTAATTGCAGTTGATGCTAACGGAAACGCTTATGTAGGTATCACCAACGGTGGCGTTTCCATAGGCGGTTTAAATTTTTTAACCAAGTTTGATACCAACGGCAATCAGTTGTGGAGCGCCTGCGATTATTCAATTTCCGGAATAACAGTGCGTGGAAATGCAGTTTGGGTAACCGGCAATAATCAAATTAAAAAGTTCGATTTAGATGGTAACGAACAGTGGACAGTAGCCAATGCGGGCGCTGGAGCTGCTGATAACTTCGTAGATACCGATGGCAACGCTTATCTCACAACTTATGCCTTAGGATCCTCATCTGGAACTTTTTTGGGACAAAATTTTACTGCAATAGGTTTAGCCACTACCTATATTGGAAAAATCAACAGTAATGGAGCGGTGCAATGGATACAGGAAATCAAAGGAAGAAGTGCGAGCTATTATACCGTTGATAAAAACGGAAGAAGCTACATTTGGCTGGTAGGCGGTTTTGGTGATGTGTTTCAGGGTATCTCAACTAACAACATATCTGGCTTTTCTTATTTTGAATTGGATAACACTGGTTCAGTAGCAAGGTATTTGAAAAATACACCATACAAAGGGGCTTTCAAAGTTAGAGATGATGGTATATACGGCTATTCTCTAGAAGTAGGTAACCCCACTGCAAGAGCAATTGCTTATGGCGATTATTTTATCAATATGCCAACTGATCCTACAGTGGCCATCGGCATAGCGATAAAATATAATAAGGCTACAGATGCCGTGGATAAAATAGCGACGCTTGAAATGAAAGGTGGTTCCTATAATCCGGGGCAAGTTTTGGTGGCTCAATATGCGCAAAACTCCAAAATGATGATTGGCGGTTGGTATGGCAGCTCGTTGAAGCTTAACAATAGTACCTATGCGGTGAGCGCCAGTTCTGGGAGTACGCCATCCGATTTCTTTTTAGCACAATGTGATTTGTCACTTGTACCGGCACCAGAGGTAACGAATTGGACTGGTCAGGCTAACGACGGTAACTGGGACAACGCCGCGAACTGGAGCAACGGCATACCTAATGGCACGAAGAAGACTGTTTTACCGAGTGGTCTGACGAGTTATCCTACTACCATCCCTGCAAATGCTGCTCCGGCTAAACTTGAAGTGGCGTCAGGCGCAAAGGTGCAGCTTCCGCTCAACTTTTCTGCGCCATTCGGTATCGTAAATAATGGAACTATCGAAATTAACACTGCTGGAACATTTACGGGTGCATTTAACAATGTTGTACCCAGTGGCACTGGTAAGGTGACTATTAAAAATGCGGGCGTCACATTCTATTTTACATCGGCATTTAACCAAACGCTAGAGTTAAACTTTAGCGGTACTGCTACTACCTATGGTGGTACTATCAACGGCGATTTGATATTAACCAATGGTTCGCTCAACCTTAGTTTCGAGTTATATCCGCTGGTTGTAAATAATATCGTTGGTGGTTCGGAAACGAGTTATATCATCGGAAAGGTAGCTTCTAAAGTAGCGGCCAACGGCAATTATAACTTCCCCATAGGCACTAGTGATAGGTATGCGCCAGTATCCTTACAGCTTAACAACGTTACGGGGCCAACCACAATTGCCGCAAGTTTTACTAAAACAATTAATGGCAGTGCACCCAACGTAGCGGTTGGCGGTAAACAGGTGAGCAGTTTGCTGAATACGGGAATTTGGACAGTTACGCCAGACGTTGCTTTAACAGCAGGTAGTTATACCATCTCGTTAACAGGGAAGGGCTACACCAACGGAGCAGCGGATGTACGCAATTATGTGGTGCTGAAAAGAAACAATTCTTCGTCGGCTTGGGGATTTTTTGGGGAGAATGGAACTTCGACAGAGTCAAATGGACAGGTAACTGCTCAAGCTGGAAAAATTAACGGCTTCTCTGATTTTGCTATTGGTATAGCTAACGGTGCAGTGCCATCAACTTTGCCAGTTAAACTGATTGATTTTCAGTTGAAAGCATCGCTGTCATCAGTTATCCTTACTTGGAAAACCGCAACGGAATTGAATAATGAAAAGTTTCTGGTTGAAAGGAGTGATAACGGCATTGATTTCGAGCAAATTGCAACACTCAAAGGAAATGGCACTACTAATCAGCTATCCAATTACAGCTATGCAGATCTAAAGCCATTAGCGGGATATAATTATTATCGTTTAAAACAGATAGACTTAAATGGAGATATCGAGATCAGCGAAGTGAAAATGATAAAATTTGATTTAAACGTCAGTACCGAAATTTCAATTTTCCCCAATCCTGTTAGTGATTTCTTTAACGTCAGCTATTCTGGTGGGCCTTCGAAACTTGCGCAGTTATTTGATTTCTCTGGTAAAAAGTTAGTAGATATTGTTCCAATTGCTAATCAATTTTCTATTCCAAGTAACTTGAATAATGGACTTTACTTAGTTAAAATCATCTACCAAGATCAACGAGTAAGTCAGCATAAATTGATCATTAAAAGGTAATTTAGTAAAGCTGTTGAAGTGAAGAAGTAGTATTAAGCTATTTCTTCACTTCTTTTATTTTCCAGCAGGTTGGAGGTATTTTATTGCCTCCGGACCTTGTGTAATCCCGTAAATAAATGCGCCAATAGCAACTACTACCATCAAAATAAAAAAAGCTACTGAAACTAGTCCTAAACTTGCTAATACTTTCCAAATAATTTGCTTTAAAGGCTTATCACGATAAAATCCTTTAAAAAACCAAGTTAGCAAGAAAGGTGTAAGTATAAATGAAAGCGTGCTTATGGAACTTACTAAATTTGTATTGTGCCTAACGGCAAATAGTATCGGATAAACAATTACGATAGTCATGATGTTGTAAGCCGCCAGGATATAAGCGTTCATTACAATGTGCTCGTAATAATTATGTTTCCAGTTATGAAAAGCAATCCAAGTGCTTAAAGCAAAAACAGGAATCATGGCCAACATAATGAATGAATTATAGCTAGTGACGAATGACATATAATCATTCATAAAAGCCGAATTCAAGTGCTGACCCTCGTAAAGCTCACGCATGATTTTCGCAAAGCCGATGATTTTAAAAGAGATAAAAGCAGAGATACCACTCAGCAAGAACGCTAACAGCATCGGCTTGTAGTGATTAACCCTGTTGCCATCAACAAATTCTCTAGCAGTTCCTCCTGGGCTTTTGATTAGCTTTTTTACAGTGTAGAGAAAACCTTTGTTCGTATGAATCAGTAAGTACTGAATCTCGTCAGTTACGTATTTTTTATCGATCCTTTTGAATCTCTTCTGTCCGCAATGCCTGCAATAATTTTCATCAATAGTATAGTCGCAGTTTAAACAGGTTTGTTCCATAAACTATTAAGGCTTGTTTGTTGGTGTATTAATAATTAAAAAGGATTTGAAGTCAATCAACCTCAAATCCTTTCAAAATTAAACAAAATAGTTGTGATATAAATGCCGAAATTAGATGGATTTTATCTCGTTAGATGAATTTTATCCACATGATAACTGTAGTTTAAAGCGGTTATTTCTCAATTTCCTTTAAGCTGTTCATTTTTTTGTAGGCCAAGAAACCTTTGATGTCTTCGAAGTGTTCACGCACACGCTTATTTCCAAATTCGAATACTTTTTCTGCCAAACCATCTAAGAAATCCCTATCGTGAGAAACCAAAATGAGCGTTCCATCGAAATCACGTAAGGCATCTTTAATGATGTCCTTCGTTTTCATATCTAAGTGGTTGGTTGGCTCATCCAGAATCAAAACATTTACTGGTTCCAGCAAAAGTTTGATCATCGCTAAACGAGTTTTTTCTCCGCCAGATAATACTTTCACTTTTTTGGTGGTGTCATCACCGCTGAACATAAATGCACCCAACAAGTCTTTGATTTTCACTCTTACATCGCCTACGGCTATTTGATCGATAGTTTCGAAAACAGTGAGTTCACCATCTAGTAAAGCGGCTTGATTTTGTGCAAAGTAGCCTATTTTTACATTGTGGCCAACTTTTAGCTCGCCTTGATACTCAATCTCGCCCATAATCGCTTTGATCATGGTTGATTTACCCTCACCGTTTTTACCTACAAAAGCTACTTTTTGTCCACGCTCAATCACCATAGCGGCATTTTCGAACACCAAATGATCACCGTAAGCTTTCGTCAATCCTTCAACAATTACCGGATAGTTACCGCTGCGTGGCGAAGGCGGGAACTTTAAGCGTAGGGCAGAGGTATCCACTTCGTCAACTTGTATCACCTCCAGCTTTTCCAACATTTTTACCCTTGATTGCACTTGTAAGGTTTTAGAATAGGTGCCTTTAAACCTGTCGATAAATTCTTGATTATCAGCAATAAAACGCTGTTGCTCCTCGTAAGCTTTCAATTGGTGTTCTCTGCGTTCCTTACGTAACTGCAGGTAGTGGGTGTATTTTGCTTTGTAATCGTAAATACGGCCCATGGTTACCTCAATGGTGCGGTTAGTAATGTTGTCTACAAAAGCACGATCGTGGGAAATTACAATTACCGCCTTAGCAGAATTGATCAAAAAATCTTCCAGCCATTGGATACTTTCAATATCCATGTGATTGGTAGGCTCATCTAGCAAAATCAAATCTGGCTTTTTCAATAGGATTTTTGCCAGTTCAATGCGCATCCGCCATCCACCTGAAAATTCTGAAGTTTGACGAGTGAAATCAGAACGTAAAAATCCCAAACCTTTCAGTACTTTTTCCACTTCCGCATCATAGTTCACCTCTTCCATCGAGTAAAACTTTTCGCTCAGTTCAGATACCCTTTCAATCAACTTCATGTAGTCGTCCGAATCGTAATCTGTACGAACATTAAGTTGCTCATTCAAACTTTCTAATTCGTCACGCATTTGATATACTTCGTTAAACGCTTTAGAAGTTTCTTCAAAAACCGTTACTTTATCTTCGGTAAGCAAATGCTGTGGTAGATAAGCGATTACGGCATCTTTAGGGCCAGAAACATGGCCTGAAGTGGCTTTGCCTACACCAGCTATAATTTTTAACAGTGTGGATTTGCCAGCCCCATTTTTGCCCATCAAAGCAATTTTATCATTTTCGTTAATAGAGAAAGATACATCGCTGAAAAGCGTTGTGCCACCAAAAGATACGGAGATGTTATTTACGTCGATCAATGTCTGATTTTTAAAATGAGCCGCAAAGATAGTAGAATTGTGATGAAGATGGAAGGATTTAGCGCTCTCTGATCATCCAACTTGATAATAAATTTAGATGTAGAGACAGTAGAACGCATAACGTTTAACTATTAACGTGTCAGCCTCAAAGCCAATTAAAAAATGTAAATTTGAAATATTTAAAAACCTTTTATATGTTGTTCCAACAAAAATTAACCCCCGCATTTGCCCGAATTTTTACGATTGCATTGCTACTAAGCTCATTGATGGCGAATGCTCAAACTAAGAAGATTGTTGCTGTTTCAAAGAGAGATACTGTAGCGATTATTCCGAAAAGCGAATGGAACGGCGTGGAGGGACGACCTTATAAACAGCATGTTCCGGTTCAAATTACGGTACACCATGAAGGAGGAAAATTGTTGACAGTTAACGATAATGCCAAACAACGACTAAAAAATATTCAGACTTGGGGTATGGGACCAGATCGAAAATGGGCTGATGTACCTTATCACTTACTCATTGCGCCGGATGGAACTGTCTTGCAAGGCAGAAATCCATTGACAGTGGGAGAAACGAATACGGAATATGACCCGACAGGACACTTATTGATTTGCTTTCTTGGAAATTACAATCAACAAAAATTAGATGAAAATTTGCTCAAAGTATTGGTGAGTTTATTGGCCGATCAATGCATTAAATACAATATCTCTCCTAAAGAAATCTCTACACATCGCGATCATAGCACACAGACAACTTGTCCAGGTGACGATATTTACGCTTACTTTCAAAATGGTTATATCGTAAAGGAAGTGAGCAAGTTGGTAAAGGAAAAGTAAATCGCTAGTTGATATTAATTTCGCTACCCGTATTTTTTTTTATGGAAATTGTAGCGCTGTTACATCTCCTTGTAAAATGAGTTGATGAATAGCAAAATTACTTTAGATATACCGAAGCCATGTAGCCAAGCATGGCATGAAATGAAGCCAACTGCAATGGGCGGTTTTTGCAAGCAATGCAATAAAGATGTGATAGACTTCACCAAAATGACTACTATTGAATTGCAGCGCTATTTTGCTCAAAATCGTGGAGAAGTATGTGGTAGGATCGATGCGGGTCAAATGACGCAATTGAATCGGCTGTCAACTATTGATGTTGCTTCCCAAAGTAGGTTCCAATATAAATGGCTTTTAGCTTCAGCTTTTACACTTTTTATACATAGCAGTGCGAATTCGCAGCAGCCTGTGTTGAAGGAACAATCGCCAACTCATTTGGTAGAGCCCGGCAACTTGGAAAAGAAGAAGTTTACGTATCCGGGCGTATATGAAGTGAAAGGCATTGTGAAGGCAGCAGAGGATCAATCGCCAATACAGCAGGCAAGTGTTAAAGTAGTGTCTACAAACCAAGGTATGGTTACCGATAGCTTGGGTAGGTTTAAGTTAATGATAAAAGGAGAGCTCAACCAAAAACTGAAGTTGCAGATTAGCTATTTGGGTTATGCAACGCAAGACGTAGAGGTTGTGCTAGGCTATAATAAGGAGTTAGTTGTGGAATTGTTGCCAGATAACTTGCTGATGGGTGAGGTTGTAGTTGTCGGATATCAGTCGAAAAAGTCATCTGTTTTGGTGGGTAGTATCACTACAATATCTAGTGCAGATATCAAAGCCTGTGAAAAGCCTTCCTTCTTTAAACGAATAATTAATAGAGTTAGTAAATGGTTCAACTAAGCTTTTTCAATCATTTTAGCCAGCTGTTCCACTAAATTAGCTTGAGCCGAATTAATTTTAGTCATTGCCATCGCTTTATTAAACCATTCGCCACGATCCACTTCTGGTACTTGCATCATCTTTCCGCTTTTGGGCGGCCAAGGGATTTCGATGTAGTTGCTATTGATGTTGCCTGCATCAACTTCACCTTCCACCGCCCAGGCATAAATTATCTTACCTGATTTTAATTTGACTGGCTCTAGTGGGATGAAGTAACCATCGACTTTTTGTCCGGTTTCTTCTTCGAATTCGCGTTTGGCAGCATCTAAAGGATTTTCTCCCATTTCAAATTCCCCTTTAGGGATCGACCAGGCACCTTCATCTTTATTTTTCCAAAATGGGCCACCAGGATGTACCAGAAACACCTGTAATTGCGTTTCAATAGTTCGGTAAAGTAAAATTCCAGCACTAGTTTTCATCAAATCATTTGCTAAGTTCAATCCAAACGGGAGCATGATCACTCGTTTTCTCCCAACCACGTACATGTTTGTCTACGGCAGCAGCTTTAAGCCTATCTTTTACTGGCGGACTGAGCAAAAAATGATCAATGCGTAGTCCTGCATCTCTGCCATAAGCATTTCTGAAGTAGTCCCAAAAAGTATAAATTTTCTGTTCAGGATAAAGTGCTCTAATCGCATCTGTCCAGCCTTGTGAAACCAGTCGTTGGAAAGCTGCTCTGGTTTCTGGCCGAAATAAGGCATCATCAACCCAGCGTTCTGGTTTGTAAACGTCCAGTTCCGTAGGCATTACATTAAAATCGCCTATTAATAAAGCTGGAACTTTTTTGTCGATGAGCATTTGTGCGTGTTGCTGTAGCCGTTCAAACCACCTCAGTTTATAATCGAATTTTGGACCTGGTGCGGGATTTCCATTAGGCAAATACAAACAGCAAATTAATAGGTCGTGAACCAATACTTCAAGATACCTGCTTTGTAGATCTTCATCATCACCTACAAGTCCGCGTTGTATTTCTTTCATTGTTGGATCTTTTGACAAAATCGCTACGCCATTCCAGCTTTTCTGCCCATACCAAATAGCATGGTAACCTGCATTTTCAATGGCTTGTAAGGGAAATTTCTCTTGCGGAGCTTTGAGTTCTTGCAGACAGACGATATCTGGCTGTGTTTCATTGAGCCAGCGTAACAGTACCGGCAGTCGTCCATTTATTCCGTTTACATTGTAAGTTGCTATTTTCATACCTAAGTTTTGAACAGGTGAAAGATAAGTATTGTTTGCCATTGAGTTAATAAGATTACCTCATCATCGTTAATCCGCGTTTTTAAATTTTTAGATGCGCTTAATCCGGAAACTTTTTCTACTTTAGCGTTCTATTCTAATCGTACACCCTTAAGTGTCGTCATAAACTGGTTCGGACGGTCTTTAAGCAATGTCATTGCAACCTGAATCAGCAAAAATAATGAATATCATTTATCAACTGTTATCGGGTGGCTTCATGCTTTCCGACGTAAAATATTTCCATTGTAATGGTTTGGGAGAATACTGTTCAAATAGGTCTAGCTATCAATCTACGGACTTTTTAGACGTTTCTTACAGCTTTGATTAACTTCCGTAAGCACTGTGAAAATAGACAGTGATTTAAACATTTGTTCATTGAAAAAAAATAAAATTGATGTATTTCACATCATTAAGCAATCATTTAGCCCATTTACGTTGTTATTAAAATTATCATGGAAAACAGAGAAACTATAATTGCGGGGCTTTTGGAAGTCAATTCGGATATTTTCCTTCAGGCAATGGAGGGCTCGGGTAACGGTATCGTAATCACCGACAATCGTTTGCCAGATAATCCGATTATTTATTGTAATGAGGCTTTTGAACAGCTTACGGGCTATAGTTTTCAAGAAATTATAGGTAGAAATTGTCGTTTTTTACAGGGGGAAGTCACTCAAAGCACTGCTCGTACCGCAATTGGAGAAGCCATTGTTAAAGGCGAAAAAGTGAGCGTTGACATTAAGAATTTCAAAAAAAATGGAGAGATGTTTTGGAATCATCTTATTATCGCCCCACTAAGAGATTTAAACGACAATATTATCCATTTCATTGGAATACAAGAAGATGTAACTGGGATAATTACAGCAAGGCTAGCCCTGGAAGCGGATATTGCCCACAGAAATTTACAGTTACAAGCCAGCGAGTTCTATCTAGATAGCATTTTTGAAACCATTAGAGAGCCATTGCTGGTACTCGACGGTCAACTCCGCATCGTGTCGGCAAATACACAATTTTGCAAAACATTTGAATTGAGTAATGAGGAAATTTCAGGTCATCCGCTGACTGAAATTAGTGGCGGCGCTTGGGATATTCCAGCTTTGTTGGAATTGTTGAGGAATGTGTTACCTACTAAAAATCCTTTTGAAGGGTTTGAAATGCAGCACGATTTTAAAAACTTAGGACGTAAAATTTTGCTGTTAAATGCAAGACAGGTGCACCACCATGGCATCAGTCAGGACAGGATTTTATTAGCGATGGAAGACGTTACTTTACTTCGTGTTAACCAACAGCGAAAAGCGGACTTTATTAGTTTGGCAAGCCATGAGATTAACACACCACTAACCAGTATGAAGGGTTATCTGCAGTTGTTGCGCAGAGAAGTGGCAAAAAGGGGCGACGAAGGATTGAAAGGATCTTTGGAAGCTGCCTTACGATCTGCTGGCAGGCTGGAACAAACGACGAGTACGTTATTAGAAATCGCAAAGTTTCAATCGGGAAGCGTTAGCAAAAACTTACAGTCTTTAAATGTGGATAACTTTGTGAAGCAAATTATAGATAAACTACAGCCTAGCTATCAAAATCATCAGTTGGTGCTGTCTGCAAATTCAAATACTGAACTTAACATATCGCCAAAGCATTTGGAACAACTGATGTTTAATCTCATTGATAACGCCGTGAAATTTTCGCCTGATGCCAATAAAGTAGCTATTGAGGTGAACAAGCGAGCAGATAATGTGGAGATTAAGGTGATAGATAGTGGGATAGGAGTTTCAACGGAAGACAAAGCCTTGATTTTTCAGCAGTTTTACCGTGGCTCAAATGTGGATGCTAAGTTTCAAGGACTTGGTATTGGCTTATACCTGTGCAAAGAAATTGTTGATCAGTTAAAGGGAAGCATTGATGTTCGTTCTAATGAACCGAACGGAACTTCGTTTGTTGTGACTTTGCCAATTAGCATTAAAAAACTCGAAGACTGATATCGGGAAGATTCCGTATAAAAGCAGAACACCCCGGCATTTATCGGGGTGTTTTGCTTTATAACCTAAATATCAAATTTATAACTTAACTTGCTTGATGGATTTTCTAGGTCAAGTTTTATGGTTTGCTATTTTTTTAACCCCTTTAATGACTATACCTCTTGCTTGGCATTTAATTAAAGGGAAAATAATATACCGCATATTGCTAGCTGTCGCCTTGACAATAATTACGTCTTTTATCCTCTATATGTTGAGCTTAGCAATCCTATTTAGAGATGGCATGGGGCCAACTTAAGGTTTATCCAATTGGGCTTAATATTTTGTAGACTTTGCAACGTTATAAGCTCCTCTCTGCCTTCGGCATCTCTCCTCAAAGTGGAGAGAAAAGCACTTGGCTGAGGATAGCTTTAATTCTAACTTCTACTTCTTACGCTTTCCTGTTAACGCTGACTGCCTAAATCCCTAGTCACTAACTTAAGTTAAACTAAAAAACCTCCGCCCAATAAATCGTTGCCTTCGTAAAACACTGCCGATTGCCCTGGCGCTATTGCCGAAACGGCGTGGTCGAAAACTACACGCATGTTATTGCCTTCCTGCACAATAGTGCTGAGTGTTCCAGCATCTTTATAACGTATTTTTGTAACGATGTTCTCCATCGGTTCGTTTACATTGGCATACTTGATTAAGTTGACGTTTCTCACCGTAGCTTCTCCACGTTCTAACTCGTCGGCTCTGCCTAAAACAACTGTGTTGCTTTCTGGCAAAATTTGCGTTACAAACATAGGTTCGCCAAAAGCTACGCCAAGACCTTTACGCTGACCGATAGTATAAAATGGGTAGCCTTTATGCTGTCCAATTACCATGCCTTGGGTATTCACAAAATTACCCCCAGCAACACGATCTTCTAAGTCTTCCACTTTGTGTTTCAAAAATGCTCTGTAGTCATTATCTGGCACAAAGCAAATTTCATAGCTTTCACTTTTTTTAGCAAGCTCTTCCTGTCCCATATCCAAGGCCATTTGCCTAATTTCAGCTTTGGTAAAACTGCCTAACGGGAATTTAGTACGAGCTAAGTTTTCCTGAGAAACGCCCCAAAGTACGTAAGACTGGTCTTTGTTTTCGTCTTTACCTTTTGAAATGACATAACGACCATTATCCTGTAAACGGATATTAGCATAATGTCCAGTAGCGATAAACTCACAATCCAATTTGTTGGCACGTTTAAGTAACGCTTCCCATTTGATATGCGTGTTGCACAGCACACAAGGGTTAGGTGTACGCCCGGCCAAGTATTCATCTACAAAGTTGTCGATTACGAAATCTCCAAATTCGTCTCGAATATCTAAGATATAATGAGGGAAGCCATAATTTACTGCTAAAGTACGTGCATCATTGATACTGTCTAAGCTGCAGCAGCCGGTTTCTTTGCTATTACTGCCCGATGTGGCGTAATCCCAAGTCTTCATCGTTAAGCCAATTACCTCATAACCTTGCTCATGCAGCATTACCGAAGCTACTGAACTATCAACCCCGCCACTCATGGCTACTAAAATTCTACCGTGTTTGCTCATTATTGTAAATCAGATTGCAAAATTAAATAAATACTTTAAAAGTGCTTCATTGTGGTGGTCGTGCTAATGTCAAATGTGGGTTTTAACCTCTGCAGCAAAGTTGTTTATCTAATAGTGGATTTCCTGACGTGAAGTGCGGTGTCCAACAAAGTGGTTTCGGCGGGACCTAAATCTTTCCCTTTAACAAGTTGAATTAAGGTTTGTGCGGCCAAGTGTCCGATTTCCCGCGAAGGCTGATGTACCGTGCTTAGTGATGGATTTAGTAGCGGAGCTAGATCAGAGTTGCTAAAACCTAATAACATGATGTCCTTTGGCACACGGTAGCCATTTTGATTGAGGTAGGCTAGTGCTTTAGTGCTTAGCAAATCTGTGGTGGTAAAAATGGCGTCGGGCTGTTGTTTTAACAAATGTTCCATTGACTTTGCAATATTTTCATCGATGTTTTCGGCGTCCGATGTGTCGCAAAACTTTACCAATTCTTCTTTATAATTCAGATGTTCATCTATTAAAGCTTGTTTGTAGCCTTCAAAACGCTCAATAGTTAGGGCTAAATTAGATCTGCTATTTAAATGTGCTATTTTTTTGCAGCCACTGCTAATCAAGTGTTGCGTTGCTTCGTAAGCACCTTTAAAATTATTAGCGGCAATTTTATGCGCATCTATTTCGTTAGTGATGCGGTCAAAAAGTACTATCGGAAAGCCTTGTTGTTGCAACTCTTTTAAATGGGTAAAATCAGTTGTTTGATAGGATGGGGAAATCATAATGCCATCTACGCCGCTGGCATATAAAAGGTTGATACAGGCTTTTTCCTGCTCATAGGATTCCTTGCTTTGCATGATGATAATCTGGTAGCCATTCTCATTGCATGCTTGGTCGATACCATCTAACATTTGAGCTACAAAGCTATTATCGATGGCACATATCACCACACCAATCGATTTTGTTTTGCCTACTTTGAGGCTTCTCGCCATACGGTTAGGTACGTAGTTGTGTTCTTTAGCGTAAGCCAAAACCAATTTCTTGGTTTCTTCTCCAATTTCGTGACTGTCCGTTAATGCCCTCGAAACGGTAGAAACGGAGATATTTAATGCTTTCGATATGTCGCGTAGGGTGATATTGCTCATGCTGCTAATTCCAATGTAAAGATACGCTTTATCAACTTAATAGTTGAAGTAATGAAATGATAGCCTCATTTGACATGTAGTTTGTTTATATTGGTTTTTTTGGTGTTGATATTAATGTTTTAGTTCTCTCTTCTTGATTTTTTATGTGATTTAAATAAATTTTATTTAAATTTTGCTTTTTATATGTGATTTTTAAGTTATATCCATAATTAAAATGATATATTTAGAGTAAAATATTTAAAATACTTCTATTTTATGCTTAATTATAACTTTTTTAATGATTATAATTTAATATCTGGTGTTTTTGATGAGATGAAAAGCGAAGATGGTGTCAGAAAACATTATGAAATGTTTATGGCGGCTTTTCAAAGCGTCAATTCCGATGAAATGTCAATCAAAGATGAGTTGGCAAAAAAGTTATTTTTAACCCAAGGTATTACATTCACAGTATATAGTAGTGGCGAAGGCATAGAAAAGATATTTCCATTTGATATCTATCCCAGAATTATACAGGCTGCAGAATGGGAATTTATAGAGAAAGGGATTAAACAGCGACTGAAAGCACTTAATATTTTCCTGAAAGATGTCTATAGTCACCAGTTTATCATTAAAGATGGCATTATTCCAGCTTCATTAATTTATTCGTGTCCTAATTATTTACGGGAAATGATGAACGTGGAAGTGCCGTTTAACATTTATACACATATCAGTGGGATTGATTTGATTAGAGATCATGACGGGTCGTACTATGTACTGGAGGATAATCTACGTACGCCATCAGGGGTGAGTTATATGTTGGAAAATAGAAGTATCAGTTACCGTTTATTTCCCAATCAAATTCCAGAAAACAAAGTACGCCCTGTGAGCGATTATCCAGATTTGTTGATGAAGAATCTATTAGCCTTGGGGAACCGACACACTAGTAGGCCTACGGTAGTTTTGCTTACGCCAGGCATCTACAATTCTGCTTATTTTGAGCATACCACTTTAGCTAGGTTAATGGGGATAGAGTTGGTAGAAGGTAGGGATTTGGTGGTGGACAACCACAAAGTTTATATGCGAACTACAAAGGGCTTGAAGCGTGTGGACGTTATTTACAGAAGGGTTGATGATGAGTTTTTAGACCCGTTGATCTTTAGGCCAGACAGCATGCTTGGTGTTCCGGGTATTTATCATGCTTACAGAAAAGGAAATGTAGCCATCATTAATGCTATGGGCAATGGTGTAGCGGATGATAAAGCAATTTATGCCTACGTGCCTGCAATGATTAAGTACTACTTAAATGAAGAACCGATTTTAAAAAATGTGCCAACCCTGCGCATGGAAAATGAAGATGAAAGGGCTCATGCCTTAGAAAACCTTCATCAAATGGTGGTGAAGCGCACCAATGAAAGCGGCGGTTACGGCATGTTAATTGGAAATACTGCGACGGAGAAAGAATTGAAGGAGTTCGCTGAGGAAATACAGAAATCGCCGCGACAGTTTATTGCACAACCTATTATCAGCTTGTCATCTGCACCTTGTTACATTGATGGTAAATTGCAGCCAAGGAGGGTTGACTTAAGGCCTTTTGCATTGAGCGGCCCTGATGGGGTGGAGATTGTTCCAGGAGGCTTAACGAGAGTTGCTTTGAAGGAAGGTTCCATTGTGGTGAACTCATCCCAAGGTGGTGGAAGTAAAGATACTTGGGTAGTAGATTAATGAAATTGTAGTATTGTAGAACCAACAATCTTTTTTTAAAGTAGAGAAAATGCTGAGTAGAGTAGCAGAAAATATATTTTGGATGAGTAGGTACATTGAGCGAACTAACATGCAATTGCGCATTCTTCGTACCTATTACATTGCATCGCAGGATGGTGTTCCTTTTGTGAAATGGGATGAAGTGTTTAGGTATTACAACCAAGGTATGCCAGCTGAAAAAAGCATGAGTGCTAATCAGGTGCTCAATTTCATTTTGTTTGATAAGGATAACGAAAGCTCGGTTGTAAACAACATCCTTAGGGCAAGGGAAAACGCCCGAAGCGCACAAGACCATATCACCAAGGAACTATGGCAGTGTTTGAACGATTTCTATCATTTCATCAGAGATAAAAATCTACAACGCCAATTGAGTTTAGGCGATCCGGTGAGTGTGTTGGATCAGTTGATTAGACAGTGTATGCTATATTATGGGATTGTTGATATATCGATGTTTAGGAGCGAGGGATTCAATTACTTAAATACAGGAAAATACATTGAGCGTTTGCTGCAAATCATCAGTTCATTAAACATGCAAATTGTGCGTACCAACGGTGAAATTAAGGACAGTATGGATATTGTGAGCTGGAGGTACTTTTTAGTTTCCATATCCGGATACGAATACTATTTAAAATCGCATTCAGGTACCGTTAACCCAGCGCTCATCTTTAAACAAGTGCTTTATGAAATGCATTTTCCGCATTCTATTGCGTACAGTATCTCGCAGCTTAACCGATATGCACAGCGGCTAAAAGCCGAAAGCTTGGAAGAAAGTTATGATAAGCTGGAATTTTCTATAGGCAAAGCTGCTGCTATTTTGAAATATAATAGCCCCGGTTCAAATTGCGAAGCTCAATTGGCACTTTTACAATCTATCGAAAGTAATTTATTTCAAGTGGTTCAAGTTTTCAATGAGTATTATTTTGGTTCACTGGTTCACTAGTTCACTGGTTCATTCGACAATACAAATTATCACATCATCAAATTATCTAATTATCACATCATCGAATCATCCTATTATCACATAAAAAATGCCTACTTATCACGTTAAACATTTAACCAAATACACTTATCCATCTGCAGTTACGGATAGCGCTAATCAAATCATACTTAGCCCCACAAGTACCGCATTTCAGGATATCATCAATCATCAAATTACAATTCATCCATCAACTTCTATCGATAGTTTTTACGATTATTTTGGCAATAAAGTAGGCGTTTTTACCATCGTACAGCCGCATACTGAGCTATCCATTTTGGTGGAGGCTGAAGTGGCTACAAAGAATATTCCGCCACCAAACGATTTTTGGCCAGCAAAAGCCCAATGGGAGAACCTAGCTTCGTTAACTCAGCACATCGAATTTCTTGATTTTGTAAAAGCGGGCTATGCTTCTTCTTTAAAAGAGATCAAAAGAGAAACTGATCAATTAGTTGATAAAGAACTTACTATTTTTCAGTATGTCAATCAATTATCTACATACGTTTACCAAACTCTTACTTATCAAAAAGGTGTAACGGATGTGGAAACTGACATCGACCAAATATGGTCTTTAAAGGCCGGAGTTTGTCAGGATTTTGCCCATTTGTTAATTGAGATGTTGAGAATGAATAACATTCCATCTCGTTATGTAAGTGGTTATATTTGTCCGGCAGGTAACGAATTACGTGGTATCGGCGCTACGCATGCCTGGGTAGAAGCCTACATTCCTGATTATGGCTGGATGGGAATTGATCCTACGAACAACTGCTTGGTTGGCGACAGGCACATCAAAATTGCTTTTGGGCGTAACTTTAAAGATTGTACACCAGTAAAAGGCACTTACAAAGGTTCCTCGGCCCATTCTCTGTCGGTGGCCGTAATTATTACAAACGAAAAATTAAAGCAGGAAGAGGAAGCCGTAGCGGTAGATAACGTGTATGTTAAAGAAGTTGAAGAGCCTGTAACCATTGTAAATTCGTACCAACGATTTATTGAAATGCAGCAACAACAACAGCAACAGTAACTTAACCTTTTAAGCTCATTGAATCTACTGGTTGTGGAAAACTGGTAGGCTGAAACTCTGATAAATTTCGGATATTTAGCCTCCATTTTGTGAGTATGAAGATCGTAATTGCCGAAAAACCATCAGTAGGAAGAGAATTAGCCAAAGTATTTGGTGCAACTACCCGTAAAGATGGTTATATCGAAGGCAAAGGCTATTCGTTCACTTGGGCTTTCGGGCATTTGCTTCAGTTAGCACCGCCACAGGAATATGGTTTTTACGGTTGGCGTAAAGAGCATTTGCCTATGTTACCGCAAAAATTCAAACTATCTATCCGGAAAATAAAGACAAAAGATGGGATAGTGGAAGATCCGGGAGTAAGAAAACAACTGGATACCATTAAAATGCTTTTTGATCAAGCTACTGAAATTATTGTAGCAACGGATGCTGGGCGTGAAGGGGAACTGATTTTTAGGTACATCTATTCTTATCTGAAGTGTAAAAAACCTTTCAAACGACTTTGGATTTCCTCACAAACTGATGAAGCTATCAAAGATGGTTTCCGAAACTTGAAACCGGGTACAGATTACGATACTTTATTTAGTTCTGCGCATTGTCGCTCCGTATCAGATTGGTTAGTGGGAATGAATGCTACGCAGGCTTTGAGCATTTCGGCAGGCAATAGAAGCGTTTTATCATTAGGAAGGGTGCAAACACCTACTTTAGCTATGATTTGTGCAAGATATCTGGAAATCAAAAACTTCGTACCTAAAATATATTACCAAATTGGTATCCAGCTAGATAAAGACGGCGTGCTTTTTAAAGCAATTTCTGTTGATAGTTTCGATCTGAAAGAGGATGGAGAAGCTGTTTTCGCCAAAGTAGAGGACGTAGCCTCCGGATTTACCAACGGCGGAAATATTACCGATGTGGAAGCTAAACCGCGTAAGGAACCGCCACCGCTGTTGCACGATTTGAGCAGTTTACAACAGGAAGCCAACAAGCGCAATGGCTTTACTGCTGATCAAACTTTAAGCTTACTGCAAAACCTATACGAAAGTAAATTAGTGACTTATCCACGTACTGGAAGCCGGTACATTGGCGATGATGTTTTTGCGACTGTGCCAGGATTAATTGCTAGCCTGAATGATCATCCCCAGTTTGCTAAACAGGCGGCTTTTTTACAAGAAAATACATTAAATAAAAGAAGCGTAAACGCTAAAAAGGTAACTGATCACCATGCTATTTTAGTAACTGGTATCAAACCGGGCGGTTTAAGCAAAGACCATCAAGCTATTTATGATCTGGTGGCTGGCCGTATGCTGGAAGCTTTTCATCAGGAATGTGTTAAGGAAGTCACTAAAATTACCATCCAATCGGAGATTATTTTTGTGGCCAATGGTACAGTAATTCGTTCCGCTGGCTGGCGTTCTGTTTTTAACGAAGTTGATGACGAAAAGAAAGATGAGGATAACCCAGCGCTACCAAAAGTAAAAAAAGGAGAGGCGTTACCAATTGTCAATAAAGCGCTGCTTGAAAAGCAAACCAAACCAAAGGCAATGTACAATGAAGCGTCCTTATTAAAAGCTTTAGAAACATGTGGTAAAGAAATTGAAGATGAAGAATTGAGGTATGCTATGAAAGATAGTGGCTTAGGCACTCCGGCTACCAGAGCATCTATCATTGAAACCTTGCTAACCCGTGAATACATCATCCGAGAAAAACGAAATTTAGTTCCCACCGCAAAAGGCTTGGCAGTTTACGAAGTAGTAAAAGATAAGCGTATTGCCCAAGCGGAACTTACCGGTTCGTGGGAAAAACGTTTAGAAGAGATTCGGTCAGGTGCCTCGGTGCAAGACTTTAAATCGGAAATCATCGATTATACCAAGAGCATTACACAAGAATTGCTTACTGCAGGCGCAACAATATCCAGCCAGCTGAGTCCTGCCGTAGAAACAGCGTAGCTACTTTGTTAGCTTACAAGTCACTTAAATCTGAAACAAAACAGTAAACTGTCAACTAGAGCCTGTAGCATCTTTGCAATCAATACCTATACAATTGTAGAGCTCAACGTGTCAGTGGTATTTTCTGTAGAAAAATTAAAAAAAAGTTCCATAAAAGGTGCTTGGCCTTCAAAAATCTAGGTTTTCAAACGGCTGATTCCAGTCAGTAGCCGGCTACATTCCCTTCCAAATTGGAAAAACTTTCCTTATGATATCTTGTTAAGTTTAATAAATAGTCAAATTATGTTAAGCATTATCAGAGATACTCCACCACACGTATTCGGTGTTAAAGCCACCGGACAAGTTACAGCCGAAGATTTAAAGAGCGTATTACTTCCAGGTTTAGAAGTGCTTACGCAAAAATATGATGAGATTCATTACTTACTGGTTTTAGAAACTCCTGTTGAGAATTTTACTGTTGGTGCTTGGTTTCAGGACATGATTGCTGGTTTGAAACATTTTACCAAATGGAAAAAAGCTGCTGTAGTTACCGATGAAAAAGCAGTAGAAAAATTTACAGACGCATTTAGTTACATCGCACCGGGAGAGTTTAAAGGGTTTGAGTTGTCGCAGTTAGATGACGCAATTTTATGGTTACAAAAAAAATAGAATTATGCTACGTTGGATAAAAAATACTACCGCAGGCTTTGTGGGTGCTATAGCGCTCAATGCCATACACGAAATCGTTAGAAAGAATGTTAAGAATGCTCCTCAAATCAATTTGCTTGGTGCCGAGGCCGTTAATAAGACCTTGAGTATGGCTGGTCGGCCAATTCAAAATCCGGAAGACCTTTATAAAATTACGTTAGAAACCGATATCATCGCTAACACAGCATACTATAGCATTATTGGCGGTAAAGGAAAGTACATTTGGCCGCGAGCAATTGTAATGGGCCTAAGTGCTGGGATAGGCGCCTTAAGAATGCCTGAATCATTAGGACTTGATGATACACCAGTTACGCACACCAATACCACAAAGGCGCTTACTGTAGGATACTACTTATTCGGCGCTTTAGTTACCGCTGCTATGCTTAAATCAATTTTAAAACCTTAATTAAACATAAAAACAATGGAAAATTCAACAGTAAGTAGAGATAGCTCTAACAATACACAAGATACTTCTGAACATATCAAAACACTCGAAGGAAAAGAAGCTGTAGAGAAATTAAAGGAATTGGCAAAGGGAGCTGAAAACTGCTTTTTTTGTACCAGCATCAAAACTGGCTTGCCTTTATCCGTAAGACCAATGTCGGTTTTAGATGTGGATGATGATGGAAACTTATGGTTTATGAGTCAAGTTGGAAGCGCTAAAAATCAAGAAATAGAGGCTGATCCGTTCACTCATTTATTCTTTCAGCACCATAAAAATTCTGGGTTTTTGAATGTATACGGAATCAGCGAAATTTTAGAGGATCGCAAAAAGATTGAAGAACTTTGGAACCCTTTACTTAAAGTTTGGTTTCAAGATGGGAAAGACGACGACAAAATTAGCGTCATCAAAGTATCGCCAACTCATGTATATTATTGGGATACCAAACATGGCGAAGCGGTTGCATTTATTAAAATGGCAGCCTCTATCATTACAGGCAAAACGATGGACGATTCAGTGGAAGGCGAATTGGATTTTTAATGGAAATTCACCAAATATTTCAAAAGGAGCGGAGCCGAAGGCTTTCGCTCTTTTTGTTTTTAGGCTAATTCGAAATTTGTTTGTCAATGGCGATAATATAATAGTAAATTGCCTACATGAACCGTAAACTATTTTTAGCCAGCCTATCTGCGTTAGTTCCTACATCTTCTTTTTTGTATGCTTTTAATGGTGCAACTAAACCTAATACTTCAAACAATCAGGGTTTAAAGCACAGGCGTCCTCCTTATTTAAAACAGGGTGATATCATTGGCATTACCTGTCCGGCGGGGTACATTACGAAAGAGGAAATAGCACCAGCAGTGCAACAAATGGAAAGCTGGGGTTTCAAAGTAGTTTTAGGTCAAACCGTTGGAGCAAGAGATTTTACTTTCGGCGGAACAGATCAAGAGCGGTTACAGGATTTGCAGCAAATGCTGAATGACACCAGCATCAAAGCTATTATGTGTGCCAGAGGAGGCTACGGAGCTGTTCGAATTATTGATCAGCTGGATTTTAGCACATTCAAAATATCGCCAAAATGGATTATTGGTTTTAGTGATATCACGATTTTGCATTGCCACCTGAATAGCAATTATAAATTCGCTACCATCCACTCTAAAATGTGCAACAGTTTTCCTTCTGACTGGAATACCGCCGAACCAATACAAATTGATACCATCAAATCTATTGAAAAAGCGTTGAAAGGAGAGGAGCTGATGCGATATGAAGCACCTTTTCAAGTAAATAATCGATTAGGCACTGCCGAAGGTGAATTAATAGGCGGCAATTTACGATGCATTGAAAATCTATCAGGAACAGCGTCTGCAATTGAAACTGATGGAAAAATTCTTTTTGTCGAAGATGTCGGCGAATATCTCTACAGTATCGACCGCATGTTTTTTAATTTAAAAAGGAGCGGAAAACTGAACAAGCTCAAAGGATTGATTGTAGGTGGGTTTAGGGTGAAAAAAGATGAAGATAATAGTGAGGGTTTTGGACAAACGCTGGAACAAATTGTATTAGACAAGGTGAGGGAGTTCAATTTCCCGGTATGTTTTGACTTCCCGGTTGGTCATCAACGAGCAAATTTTGCTTTAAAATGTGGTGTTAAGCACCAGCTAATTGTTGATGAAAATGGAACTAAACTGCAAGAGCTTGCTTAAGCACCTTTTCTTGTATGTAGTAAACTGGTGTTTCTTGCAAACGCGAAGCAACTACAATTTCAACGCCATCAGCTACTTCACTAAATAAATTGTGCACCAAATTTGGGCAGTTGTTTTCTCTACTCAAATGCGATAAAAACAAGTGGCTCATGAATGATGGACGGTGGTTGATAAATAAGTCAAGCGCCTTTTTGTTTGACAAATGCCCGTTTCCGCCGCTAATTCTTCTTTTCAAAAAATAAGGATAGTTGCCGTTGTTCAGCATTTCATCATCATAATTTGCTTCTAAAAAAGCCGCATGGCATTGCTTAAAATGATTAATCAAATTTTCGCAATGATCGCCTATATCTGTAAATACGCCAACCTTAACTTGGTTGTAGCCTATCGTGAAGCTGTGAGGCTCAGCCGCATCATGCAACTTTGGAAAAGCAGTAATTTCTAATCCATTAATAAAGATAGATTGCGTAGCACAGAATGAGTTGATCAGATGATCAGGTAATAGCTTTTTGCCGCTAATATGGGTTTTTGCAGTGATATAAACTGGTAACTGATGCTTTTTTGCTAAAATGGGAAGGCCTTTAATATGGTCGCTATGCTCATGGCTAATAAATATAGCACGTACATTTTTGATATTTAATCCCAAACGGGCCAATCTGGTTTCTGTTTCTTTGCAACTTAGTCCAGCATCAATAAGAATGGCGTCGGTTTCGTTGCCGATATAAAAACAATTGCCATTGCTGCCGGTGTTAAGCGAAGAGATATATAAAGACATTGCTACAAATTTGAGCATTTTGTTTGGTTTGTTTTTCATAACTTTTAAACATTGGTGGCAAACTAGTTTTGCTTACAACTGTTTTCATTATAAAAACTAGATTATGGAAGAGAAATTTAATCAAGCTACTCCACAACGTCCAGCTGGTACCAGACTTTTGGATGCTGAGATTGTACCAGTTGATTTGGCAAAATACATGCAGGAAATTAAAAATGAGAAGGCCTATGAGCTAAATGGCAAGAATGCCATTACCGTTTTTAAGTCAGAAAAGGTGACTATTACGTTAATTGCACTGAAAAAAAATGAATTTTTTCAATCAATTACCAACGAAGAGCATTCGCTGCTAAGCTTACATGTTATTACCGGAGAAATAAATTTTGAAGTAAATGCGGAAATTATCCATTTATCAGAAAATCAACTACTTAACTATCATCTGAATTTGCCGTTTACTGCAACCGCTTTAGCTGATACAATATGTAAACTAACGGTAACCAAGTAATTAGCGCTGTAAAAAATGTGAATTGTTAAAAAATATGCGCAAAAAAACGCATCAAAAATTTGAAGAAATACTTGTTTATTCGGTTTAAGTGATATATTTGACCAATAAATTAAAATTATAACAATGGAAAAATTTGCAAAAGTTAAAGAAGTAGTAGCTGCTATCGAAGCAGATGTTGAGAAATTTTATAACGCAGGTAACTCAGCTGCAGGAACTAGAGTACGTAAAGCTATGCAAGATTTAAAAGGTTTAGCTCAAGAAATCCGTACTGAAGTTACAGAAAAGAAAAATAGCGCAAAATAGTCACCGCTCAAAGTAATTGAAAAGACCTTGCCAACCTGCAAGGTCTTTTTTTATGTGATAAAATTTAAAAAATGTTTGTATAATTACTTTCGAAAAAACAATAACATAGGATGATAGCAGTACAGGTTACTTACAAAATTAACGCTGAATTTTTGGAAGAGAACAAACGTAATATTGCCACGTTTTTAGCGGATTTTAAAGAGCTGCGTAACAGTAAGTTCTTATATCACGTATATGCTAAAGATGATGGATTAACTTTTGTGCATATATCGATGTATGAAAATGAGCAGATCCAAAACGAGGTCTTAAATATTCCTTCTTTTTTAGTTTTTCAGCAAGAGCGTGACGAAAAAGGATTAGTGGCCCCACCGTTGATTGAAAACCTGCAACACTTGGGTTCGTCTATCAGTATGGTTAAGTAATCAAACTCAATGTTTTAGGGAAGTTTAATGAGCTTTGCTAGACGTTATAGATGGTTGTAGGTTTGATCTAATATAAAAGTGATCGCTTTTTTAATTTGAATTCTTCCAGCCTCAGTTTTAAGGTCAATTCCGCAAAATATACTTCCATTAACTTCGGCAGAGAGGTTCAGGTAATATAATCCTGACACTATGATAGCGGATATGCCTCGATACAAACTGGTTTGTTCACCAAAATGAGGTGCAATGAGATTTTCAAAAAGGAGTTCGCCGTTTTTCTCTTGTTCTTCGGCTAATTTTTGTAACGATGGGCGCTCTTCAGAAAGACGCCAAAGCAATATCTTTTGAAATTCTTTGTTTTGAAATACATAGTCGAATTGTTCGGTGAGCATTTTTGTTACAAATTTTTTACCACCTACGTCTTCTAATTCTGGCGCTTCACTAGCCTTAACGTTGCTCCAAAAATCCTGCTGTTTTACATATTCATCTAGTAATTGGTTGAGGCCTCCGAAATACCTGTAAATCAATTTTTTATCTAATTGAGCAGTAGCCGCAATGTGATTTAGCTTTAATCCTGCAAAACCTTTTGTTGTTATAATTTGCCCTACAGCCCATAAAAATTTCTTTCTGCTCTCCTCTTTATTTCGCTGTGGAGGGGTTTTTCCTTTTTCTTTCATAAATAGTGCAGTGACAAACTAAATTGTTGCTTTGCTTAAAAAAATATATATTTGTCACTCTATAGTGACTTTTTCCCATCCAATTTTGGGTAGTCGTTTATTTTTCTGACTGTTATTTAATCAAAGATACTAGTAAATAATGTCTCTCTTAATTAGCCCGGCCCATCAAGCTGGGTTTTTTTAATGCAAATTCCAAAATTGTAGCTCCAACAATCTAATAGGTAACACATAGCGCTAAAAAATCATTATAAACTGAAATCTACAAAGTATCAATAAAGCGATTTGCAAATTAAAAGATGCTGGCAAATATAGAAGTTGTTTGGAATAAAGCTTAATAATTAGCTTGTTTTGAACGCTTATGTAGTTGATTTTTAATTAGGTTTGATGTTTAAAAAAAAGCTACGCCTCAAAAATGCCATTTTTAAGCTTATGGGGCGTAGCCATTTTTAAGGCTTTTCCATCCGTGTAGTATCCGCAACTGTGCTATTGGTATCTACCCTCATAGAATCAGGGTTTGTAGAATCACTATTTCTGCTTGTACCACATGCGGTTAAAAACAAGCCTAATCCAAGTATTAAAATTGTTAACTTTTTCATAACTTCTATTTTAAAATTTAAACAAATGTTTACTTTAACAACAACAGAGGTTATAATCAGTTTAACGATTAACTACTCAAACTGAGCAGCTAAATACGCTAAAATTCGATAAAATACTTTGGGGAAATAAAAAATGCAAACCTGTAAGCCGGGTTCTGTATTCCGATGAATCGGAACTTCTATCATTAATCTACTATAAGCGTTGCCGCTTATCTCTAACGACCTACCCACTAACATCGGACGAGCAGCCCTTTATCCCGATAAGATCGGAACGTTAGCCTATTTAGTCTTTCAACTCCCGGGGTTTACCAACCTTGCTATCACTAACAAAGCTCGTGAGCTCTTACCTCACGTTTTCACCCTTATCCCGATACAAGACCAGGACGGTATATTTTCTGTGGCACTTTCCGTGATTCAGGTTTTCAATCCCAAACCCCTTCCCGTTAGGAAGCGAGATGCTCTGTGTTGCCCGGACTTTCCTCCTCAACTTCAAGCTGCGGCGATAGAACGGTTTGCATTTGAGGCAAAGGTAAGCTTTTTATTGATTAAGTATAGCGCTGCATTATTTAGTTAGTTGTAACTTAAAATTCACCAAAATTTCACTACCATTGTATCACTAAACCATTTAAATTTAAACGTATATGTTCAAAGACATTCTCTCTTTTAACGGTCGCATTAGGCGTACCGAATTCGGATTAATCTACCTCTCTTACCTTTTATGTTTACTTGTAATCAGCATTATTTCTGAAAATGGAAATGAATGGGCGGGCATATTAATCCTTTTGCCCGTTTACGTAGTGATTGTTGCGGGTATCAAACGTTGTCATGATAGGGGTAACTCCGGTTGGTGGATGCTCATCCCATTTTATGGATTTGTAATGCTTTTTGGAGATAGTGATTATGGCCCCAACGAGTATGGTGATAACCCAAAAGGGCAGGGAAATGATGAGTTTATTGATCCATTTGCACCGCAATATAACAAAGCAAAAGATGTATTTGCCGAAAATGAAACTATGGACAACTCTTCAAATCAATAGCTACCTTTTCGTATTTGTACATGCCTTGCTTATTACCAAATGAATTTGTAATGTAAACTATTACCTGAGCAATATCTATGTCGTGTAAATCCTTAAACGCAGGCATTTTTTCCTGATAGGTTTTGCCATTAATTAGCATAGGTTGGTTAGCGCCATTTTTAATATAACAGGCTAATTGTTGCTTATTTGATTTAAGAAATACGGTATCGGTTAATGGGGGAGCTAATTCCCCCAAACCTTCACCATTTTTTCCGTGGCAATTCTGGCAACGAGCTTCGTAAATATCTTTACCGTTAGATAAATACTTTGCCATTTCAATTTCATCAGCGCTTTGGCAAGCGTTAACTATGGCTGCAATGGCCAAAAATAACAGGCTATAAACAATGATTTTTTTCATTAGATATCAAACTACTTTTCAGCCAACAAGATATCCATATCAGCCTTAAGCTTTTCAACTTCTTCGGGTTTAGTGCCGTCATAAGCACCTCTAATGCGTTTTTGTTTATCAATCAAAACTAGCCAGCCTTGGTGTACATAGCCATCTGTAGCCGCACTGTCTTCTTGTACTGCAACTAAATAATCTTTCTCCGCTAAACCATAAACCTCTTTTTTATCTCCCCAAACAAACTGCCATTGCGGTACATCAACGCCTAATTTCTGCGCATATCTCTTCAATACAGATGGCTTGTCATATTTGAAATCTATCGTGTGAGATAAAAACATGACGTCTTTATTGCCATTATACTTATCGAAGATGGTTTTCATATTACGGTGCATAATTGGGCAAATGGTGCTGCAAGAAGTAAAGAAGAAATCGGCAACGTAGATTTTATCCTTGAACGTATCCTGATTAATGTAAACACTATCCTGATTTAAGAACTTGAAATTTGGGATGGTTTTGTAAACCGTATCAATTTTTTCATTACCATCAGCATCTTTCGTGATTTTAGCTTCTTTATCGCCATAAATAGGAAGTTTTTTATCTTGAGTACAAGAAAAAAGAAGTGCTGCAAGTACAGGTATCAATAAGTATTTTTTCATTATCCGTTTATTTTAATGTTTTTAGTTCTCCTTTTGCAACTCTTTGTTAGTCGAAAAAGCACTAGGATTTTTTTCAAATTTTAACTGGCATCCTTTCGCACAAAACCAGTATTCCGTCTTTTGATAGGTGCTGGTATGCTTTGCTGGAGATTTCACCTTCATTTTACAAACTGGGTCAATTTTAACACTGTCTGCTAAAACCAACTGCTGGTTGATTTCTGTTGCATTGCTCTTGTAAATTGAAGTAAAGCCTAACGCAAAAATACAGATTATTAAAGTGGTTTTCATGTGTTATAGTGGGTTTATGTAGTTAGCAAAAAATATTAGAAAACAATGAGATTGCGTCGCTACTAAACGAAGCAATCTCTATAAACAGCTATTTAGTAAACGGTTTAGCCTGTTTAATAGCATCCTCTAATTGTATTTGTACTTTCTTAACGCTATCTAGCTGATCATTAAAGTACTTTAGAGCTTCGGCTTTGCTGCCTTTAAAATCAAGTTGGAAATCGTGCATCCAATCCATCATTTTTTCATCGGCCAAGTTAAGTTGAACAATAGCTTTATTGATTTCTAGCGTATCTGCTTCTTGTTTCATGCGTTTTTGTTCTAGCAGACTGTCTAGCTTGAACTTGGTTTTGTTGGCTTTTTCATTCACCACCATAGCTTCGTTATGCAAACGATCGATAGTTTCTTTGATTGCCTCTTCATTATTTTGTTGCTGGCAAGCGGCAAAAATTAGCGCTACGCCAACCATCAGGATATTTTTTATTTTAGTCATCATTATAAAATTTAAAATGGAACAGAGATGTGCAACATTAGCCTGTTGCCAGCTTTGGCCCGGTTGTTTGCCAGTTCTTGTGAAACCACATTTTGATAGTTTGCGCCGAAGGAAAATTTGCTGAAAGCGAACTCTGCACCTGTAACTAGCGAGGTAGAATATCCGCCAGAAACTGCTACTTCGTACTTCTGATTTTCGACATCTTTGGTGGCAGTTTCATAAAGTATGCCCGCATTTGGCGCAATGGTAAATTTGTGGAACAATCTAAATTTATGGTAAATTAAAGCGTTTGTAGTGAGTTTATTACCATATCGATATTGGTACTTGTTCTCTGTATTTACTTTGTAGTTTAGGTTTACATTGATGCCCCAATCATTCAACCTTAAGTCGTAAGCGGCGTTAAAAGTAAAATCAGTACTTGCCGTGCCTAATTGGAAGTTGTTTGGACTTTCTTGAATAGCAAGTCGTTCTCCGGGCTCATATTTACCAGTTGGCAACTTTATTCCTGCGCCTAACCATAGCGAATGCACAAGCAACTTACTTTTTAGCGTGGTACTTTTGGTGAAAACATTATAATAACCCATAGCGGCAATGTCACCTACACCACTTTTATCACCATCGCCCGTTTGGGCTATCCGTTGGTTGAAATTGTAAGGTAAAAATGCAAGTAGCCTGAATTTTTTGCCAAAGTTCCAAGCTCCCCAAAGCTCAGCAGTTTGATAGGTTTCTTCTGCGGTTAAAGGAGTTACATTTGAGTACGGACCTAAGTGCGTTTGTAACGTTTTATGCTGATATCGTAAACCAATGAAACGCTTGTTGTACTCTGGTAAGATGCCGATGTAATAACTTCCAACGCCACAGCCGCAAATATCACAGGCAATTGCTGTAAGCGGACTGCAAAGAGCGAGCATTACCATTAATTTTTTCCATTTCATCATTGCTCTGCTAAAGTTTTATTGTTTATGAAATCTTCATCATTCAATGTGTTTAAAAATGCAGTTAGTTTATTTTTTTCGTCAGCGGTAATGCTAATTCCCCTCATACCGTTTTTATTTAGCAGTGGGTCTAAGTTTTCCGTTGATTGAACTTCAGTATTGTAGTGTTGGAACACTGCATCAAGTGTTAAAAACCGACCATCGTGCATAAAAGGTGCTGTGTACTTCAGGTTGCGTAACGATGGAACTTTGAATTTGTATTTATCCGAGGAAATTAGCGTAGCTCCATACAATCCTTTGTCGTCAATAGCGCTTGGTGCCAAACCGTTGTTTCTAAATTCACCGTCAGTAAATAGCGGTTCTTTATGACAGCTGCCACATTTTTCCTTAAAAATTTCGTAACCAGCTAATTCAGTTGATGTAAAACTTGCATTAGCTTCCTTACGCATCACTTTATCATATTTCGAATTACTGCTGATACACATGAGCATGAACTGTGACAATGCTTTCATCAATCTTGCCGTATTGATTTCATCAGTTCCGAAAGCCGCTTTGAACTGATTTTTGTAAGTTGAAGATGACTGCAGTTTAGTTAAAACGTTTGCTAAACTTTCGTCCATTTCTTCGTGTGCGGTAATTGGGTTAATTGGTTGAAGGTCGAGATCGAATATGCCGCCTCCCCACATGAAAGCCTTACTCCAAGCCAAGTTCATGATAGGAGGAGAGTTACGTGTACCCAAACGGTCTTCTATGCCGTGGCTAACATCATGCCCATGCTGTGTAAATGCCGATGATTGAATATGACAAGAGCCGCAACTGATGGTATTATTCCTCGATAATCTGACATCGTAAAATAACTTCCGGCCTAATTCAAAGCCTTCCTTAGTAATTGGATTATTGGCTAAATTATAAACCGGAGCCGGAAAGTTTTTGGGCGTTTGAAAGCCCAAAAACGTTTCTGTTTGTCGCTGTATGTCGTCACTTTTGGTGCAGGCATAGCAGAAAACCAGAAGCAGTAAAATATACTTTAAATACCTCATTACTAATTTTCTGTATGGTCATGAGTGAAAAGTCCAATAAAGTTATCTGCCACTTTAGTAGAGAAATCGCCAAACATAATATTGGGATTTTGTTGGATGCTGATCACGCTTTTTCCATTGAAGACTTTCATGAGATCTACAAAAAGGTGGACGTTGCTCTGTCGATCTTTTCTAACTCTTGCAATACCAGCGTTAGTTAAATCAATAGTAATTTTACGAATGTTGTTGATCGTTTTAACATCGTATCCGCCGAAAAACCCAATGTGATATTTAAATTGTTTTTTACCTGTCGGATCGCCAAGCTGGTCATCGCTAATTACATTAGAATTTCCTTCTAGACGAAAAAATATATAGCCCGAATTCCAGCCCCAGTACATGCCACCACCGTTATGGTCGCTTGCCGCAGGATCTAAAACACCAGTTCTTTTGTCGATAGGCATTGTGCTTCTTAAGCTATCAACTCCAACAATAAAGCTCAATTTGCTATAATCGCCCTCTGGAACTTTCACTTTAGCAAATCGGGTGGCTTTATCAGCGCCCTTAATCAGGAAGTAAGAACTGTCTTGTTTTACCACAAATTTTTGACCTGCAGTAGTGGTTAGCTCCAAATTACTGATGAAATATTGAACCATGCTGATGGTAAACGGTTCGCCTTTAGCGTTGGTGTAAGGCACTGCAGTATTGTTGAATGTCAATGTTCTGCTACCTACAATATTGTCGAACTCCACAGATAGGGGAGCTAAATTGGTTTCGTCAAAATCGGGTGTTAGATTGTCTTTTTTGGTACAAGCAGTTAAGGCAAAAAGCGTTAAAAAGGTGATTTTTAATAATATCTTGTTCATATTAAGTGTAATAGAAAATTGTCGTCAGGCAGCCTGAAAAACAGATTGAGTGATAAATAAAATAATACGGAATTCTAAAAGATGATGAGATTGGCTATGATATCAGTTCATAAATAATGACTTGACAGTTCAATCAAAATTCAATAGCACGCAAAATGTTTAAGCCTGTTAAACCTTTTATTTTTACTTGAATTTTGGAATGAAAACTGACCAAAGTGTTAGCTATAAGAATACAGCACAACAATTTTAAGCCAATGTAACTAGCAGCTTTTAGGAGGATGAAAGATATTGTTAACGGCGCCGATTGGACTTTTTTGCAGGTAATGAGGAACTGAAGAAGGAAGATTTTCTTCAAAATTTGCAAAAACCAAAGATTGCAATTGCGGTGCCACGCTTTCGATTAAACGTTTAGAATGCTCCTGTTCCTGTTTGTTTTTTTGTTCCAGCTCTTTCAATTTAATGTCTAAAAAACATTTACCCTCACAATGAAGTTGAGGTTTATCTTTATTAGAACATAAAACAGTGGAGATATAAGATTTATTGAAGTGGTAAGAAGATGAGATAATCAAGTAGTTGAAGCTATTCGACAATACGCCGAACAATAAAACTACTGCGATTAACCTTCTTAATAGTAACATTGTTGCAAAAGTAGTAAAAATGTAGTTGCTGCAAAAAGAAAAATTGTTTAGTTACTTGAAAACTTCTTTTTTCATACGTTCAATACGTTGCTCTAATTCTTCCGAACTCATATTCGCACGTAAGCTATCTACTTTAATTGGAAACGATAAAGGAGTGAACCTAGTAGGATAGGTGATAATGATGTTGCTTTGCTGAATGCGGTTTAAAGCAGCTGCTAATCGTGGTTCTTCCAACTGCTGATAGAACACTTCCTCGTAAGCTTGTCGCAACAACAAATTATGTTTATCAAAATCATTAAATACATTAAAAAATAGCCCAGCACTACTTTGTAAGTGTTTATTGGCAACATATTTCCCTGGATAACCTTGAAAAACCAAGCCCGAGATACAAGCGATATCCCTGAACTTTCTTCTAGCCATTTCGGTAGAATTGATACTCAACGTGATATCTTCCGCTAAATTTTTGGGAGAGAAAACCTCGTACGCAATGCTATCATCCATTGGTATTTCGGTATCGCTCAGCAGTTCAAAGCCATAATCGTTCATGGCAATGGAAAATGTGATAGGCACTAATTTACTTAAACGATAAGCCACCAAAGCACCTAAAATTTCGTGAACAAGGCGACCCTCAAAAGGATAAGCAAATAAGTGAAAT
Source organism: Pedobacter sp. (assembly GCF_965249885.1). Classification (GTDB taxonomy): domain Bacteria; phylum Bacteroidota; class Bacteroidia; order Sphingobacteriales; family Sphingobacteriaceae; genus Pedobacter. The sequence goes on from NZ_OZ252254.1 coordinate 4,200,632, forward strand.
CCTTCTCTGTTGTGGATCATTTCGATTAAAAGCTCATCGCTTTGCGGTACATGTGAACGTTCTTGCTGCGTTAAAAATAGGGGATAAACTACATCCAATTCTTCATCCTGATGTTGCTTATCCAGTACTTCGTTGTATTTTTTTCGAAGTACGGCACCCAAATTTGACGAAAGTGGCAACCGACCACCCAACCAACTTGGCGACATTGCTTTTTTCTGTTTGCTGCGCCGCACAATTACTGTCATGTCCTTGATTTGCACAAATTCTAAAATTCGGCCAGCTAGCACAAAACTGTCTCCCGGCTTAAGTTTCGAGACAAAGTATTCTTCTACCATTCCGATATATCCACCACTTAAAAACTTCACTTTAAGCATGGCATCGCTCACAATGGTGCCAATATGTAGCCTGTGTCGCATGGCAATTTGCCTGCTTTTCACCTTCCACAAGCCATCTTCATCTTTTACCACTTTTTTAAATTCGTTGTAAGCAGTAAGGCTGTTTCCACCAGAGGTGATGAATTGCATGGCCCAGTTCCATTCTTCTGGTAAGAGCTCATTAAAGGCGTTGGTTTGTTTAATTTCCTCGTAAATTACTTTGTCGTCAAAGCCATCGCCAACGGCCAAGGTTACCAAGTATTGAATTAAGGTGTCGAAAACCATTACAAAAGGTTCCCTACTTTCGATGTTATTTTCTTTGGCTGCTTCCTTAATGGCAGCGGCTTCCACCAATTCAAGCGCATGGGTTGGTAAAAAATAAATTTTGGAGGTTTCGAAAGGAGAGTGCCCCGAGCGGCCGGCACGTTGTAAAAAGCGGGCGACACCTTTTGGGGAACCTATTTGGACAACGGTATCCACTGGCTTAAAATCAACCCCCAAATCCAATGACGAGGTTGCAATTACTGCCTTGAGTAGTCCGCTGTGTAAGCTTTCTTCAATCCAATTACGTAATTCAAAATCAATGGAACCGTGGTGAATTGCAATGCGCCCCGCCAGGTCGGGTTCTACATCCAGCAGGTGCTGATACCAAATTTCAGATTGCCCACGAGTGTTGATGAAGATAAGCGTGGTTTTGCTTTCGTTTATAATTGGAATGAGCTTATGAGCCAACTTTAAACCTAAATGACCAGCCCAAGGCAAGGTTTCAATATTATCAGGCAGGATAGATTTGATTACGATTTTCTTTTCCAATTGCGCCCTGACGATGATTTTTTTAACGTCCTTTTCAGGAACAATTACATCCAAAGCTTCCTGTATATTCCCGATGGTTGCTGAAATGCCCCAAACCCTTAAAAGTTGCTTGCCATTAGCTTTTTGCAAACCTTTAATTCGAGACACTGCCAACTCTACCAATACACCGCGTTTACTTCCAAGCAGCTCGTGCCATTCATCGGCAACAATGCATTTCAACTCCTTAAATAAATTGGAGCTCCCTTTTTGAGCTAAGAGTAAATGCAAACTTTCCGGAGTAATCAGCAGAATTTGCGGCATGGTTTTCTTCTGCTGCAGTTTTTCCGCTTGTGTGGTATCACCGTTGCGTACGCCAACTTGCCAATCTAAATCAAGCGCTTCCAGCACTTCACGCATCGCTCTTGCAATATCTTTTGCCAAGGAGCGTAGTGGTGTAATCCAAATAAGTTGTAAGCCTTTTACGGGTTTAGGTTGATTTAAACCTTCGATAACCGCGGCTAAGAAAACGGAAAATGTTTTTCCAAATCCAGTTGGAGCATTGACTAAGCCGCTGTAGCCATCCAAATAATACTGCCAAGTATCTTTCTGAAAATCAAAAGGCTTTCTGTTATCTGCTTTTAGCCATGAAATAACTTGTTTATAGCCTTTAGTTTTCTGCATGTTTTTTTAACGCCAATTTATAGAATTGTAGGCGATATAGAAACCAATGAAAATCATTTATGTGTTAAAAAAAGTGATTTTAATTAAAGAAGTCCCAACATTTCAGTTAGAAAAGCTTAACTAATAATACTGCACAATATTGGTTTTGAAAACGATATAATCTTGGCCAAGCTGCGTAAAAAGATAGAAAGTTTGCTGGTCAGGTTTGATTTTGAATTTCTTGACTAAGTTTTCCGCTTTATCAGGGAAGTTACGTACGATCACGTTGCCAGTTAATTGTTTCGCTTTTTTTAACTCATTGGGATTTAAAACTGTAACGATTTCAAAAATTCGCCCAGCAAAAGCCGTCTGCTTCGTTTTGCTATAGTAGAGATGACTTTGGTTACCCAATTTCTGCAAGTCGTAAAGGTTAGCGATAGCATTAAAAGCTCCACTTTTCATTAAAGCCGCATCAGCTTCGTATAAAAAACCTTCAGTCACATTTTCGAGCAAATAGTTTGGTGTCGCGATGTCGTTTAATGGTAACTCAACTTGCTTGGTTTCGGCATTTAAAGTAGCGCACACGATTTTTGGTTCACCTTTAAAACCCGCATCCAATATCCATAGCAGCTCCTTGCACTCGTTTTTAACGCTCAAGATATGTAATGCTGAAACTTCCCGAAGTTCACTCAACCCCGCATGAATATCCAACAAAGGTGACGTTTTGATGATTACTCTTTCCGCTTTCTGCAACAGCAAATCTAAATGTTCCACCACGTTTGGTGTGCAATCAGCAAGTTTGAAAACCTTTCCGCTGCTACTTCTGCGGGCCGGGTCGATATAAATGGTGCCGAATTTTTCTGCGCATTTTTCAAGAAATGCTAGGCCGTCTACCGCAAAGCAATTGATATTGTTTAAACCCAAAACTGCTGCATTATGGGCAGTAATATCAGAAAGTTGCGGGTTAATTTCGCAGCTGAAAACCTGTTGCGCTTTCTTTGCAAAATAGTAGCTATCTACACCAAAACCCGCAGTGATGTCCAACACGCTGCTTCCTTTAATCAATTGTTGTTTGTAAGCTGCAGTACCTTCGGACGAGGTTTGCTCAATAGATAGGATACTTGGATAAATAATGTTCTCTTGATTAAACCAAGTGGGCAATTTCTTTTCAGCTTTCTTTTTGGCAGCAATTTGATTGGCCAATTCAGCCGCACTAACACTAGCAAAAGGAGATTTACCTAATACAATTTTACTTACATCAGCATTGATATTGCTGTTGATGTAAAGCTGTACTTCTTTCGCTAAAAGGTTAGTATTCATAAGGTAATGCTACTGAATATTTTTCATCACCATTTGGCAAGTATTCCTACTTTTTACCTCTAACCAAACTTTTTTGTTTAGCGTAACCCTGTCGATAGTTTGCTGATTGTAGTAACGGATAGTCACCAATTCCATGTCCTTGTTATATTTCACCTTAAAGTTAACCGACAAATCAGCGATTAAGCGATCGATTTTCTGTTGGTCATCATCAATGCTAACCGAAAAACTGATTGCCGAATTGAGCATGGTGTTAACTTTCACCTTGTTTTGATGGAAAATGGCGAATATATCACTTAAATTTTCCTCGATGATGAACGAGAAATCTTTAGGAGAAATAGATAACAACACTTGATTCACTTTAAATATGAACGAAGGTACAGGAATGGTGGTAGCCTCGGTACTTACTTCAGTTCCTTTTTCCTCAGGATGAATAAAAGATCTCACGAATAGCGGAATACCTTTATTTTGAATTGGTTTTATCGTTTTCGGATGAATTACCGTAGCTCCGTAATAGGTAAGCTCAATCGCATCGCGGTAGGAGAGTTGAGGTATTTTTTCTGTTTCATCAAACCATTTCGGGTCAGCATTCAACACACCGGGCACGTCTTTCCAAATAGTCATTTTTTCAACGTCCAATGCAGCGCTAAAAATTGCTGCAGTATAATCTGAGCCTTCGCGACCTAAGGTGCTGGTGAAGTTTTCGCTTGTAGCACCAATAAAGCCTTGAGTGATGACCACACCTTGCGATAAATAACTAGGTAGTTGTTTCTGAATCGTAGCAGTGGTTTTGTCCCATTGTACGTTGGCTTCACGATAGTTATTATCAGTTTGAATATAATTACGGGCATCTTGCCAAATGGTAAATGTGCCTTGTTGGTTCAAATAAGCGGCAATAATTTTCGATGATACCAGTTCTCCAACCGATACAATTTGATCATACAGATAGTCTGCACTATCTTCCGCTTCTTCTTCCAATAGCCATTCTATCTCCACAAAAGTATTCGCCACATCATTGTAAACAGGATTTTGCGTATCTGTAAATAGCTTCGAAATAATATCGAAATGAAAGGTCTTGATATCCTCCAACAACTGATGCTTATTGTCGTCGCCGTTGATATGGGCAAAGGCTAATTCCTGCAATCTATCAGTAGTTTTATCCATTGCGGATACCACAACTAACAGGTTGTTTGTGCCGTAAGCTTGAATAATTTGAGTAACGTTTTTAATTCCTTCGGTGTTTTTGATGGATGCACCACCAAATTTATAAACTTGCATTTATGGTGTAGGTGTTAAGATGGTTTGTGGTTTAGCGATATCGGTAAGTTTAGCGAACGGAATTGTCAATTCGGTGATACCGCTTGCGTATGGTTTAATTTCGTATTGATTGTAAAGAAAAGTTAAGCCTTTGTTGCTTACATAAAAAGCTGCTGGTAAAGAGAACTTTCCATCAGTGAAAAAATAGCGATCCTTTAAAGGCTCAGTGGCACTGATGTTTTCGTCTTTCCTAAATATTTCTTCCGAAACTTTAAGCAATGCCGACTTTTTATCAGGCATAATTAACGAGTCAAGCGCAATTAGACTGGAGTTTTTTGGATTGAAATTGATGAACGTAATGTACGTACTGCCATGAGCGCCACCCGCATAGGAAGCGTTGATATATTTTAAAGCGACGTAGTTATGTAATTGCCTCGCTACTTTCACATCAATTAGCAAATACCACCACTGTGCAGTGCCTGGGTTTTCTAAATAAAATTGATTGTATTTTCGGATGAAGCTACTCGCAATATCCTCATAGGCATTGGGATGATCTTCTTCTTTAAAAAAATCGAAAACTTGTTGTTTTACAAAGTTGTTAAGTTCGTCATTGTCGAAAATTGGATATTTTACCACCGCATTCGCAGTATCAGCATAGCTATTAAGTTCGGGCTTTACCAAGTTATTGCTTAGCACTTTTACCGAATCATACCTGTAGGTTAAAGTATCATTTTCAGCAGTAATTACATGCGCCACTTTCTTATCGTTATTGCTGTTGGTACAGGCCAATAATACGCTTGCTGCTAACAAAGAGAGAACTATTTTCTTCATCACTTAAGTTTTAAAGTTTACTTAATTGCTCTTTGGTGAAGGATGCGTTTAGCCATTCGCTTTCATAATTAGCGCCGTACTTGTCGTAAAAATTAATGGCGGGCTGGTTCCAATCTAACACTTGCCAGTTCATTCCATTAAAGTTTTTTTCCTTTGCTTCCTTCACTACACGGTCGAAAAGTAACTTTCCAATTCCTTTACCTCTGTAAGTTTCCGTTACCAAAAAGTCTTCCAAGTATAAACGGCAACCTTTCCAAGTTGAGTATCTTACATAAAACAATGCTAAACCAACAATAGTTTGGCCATCAAGTGCTACAAAGGATTTCCATACCGGATTATCGCCGAAGCCAGCTTCAACAAATTCATCTAAAGTTACTGTTACTTCCTGTGGCGCTTTTTCATAAACGGCCAATTCCATAATCAGTTCCAATAAACGTGGACAATCAGCAGCAGTGGCGGTTCTAATAGCTATATTCATAAGTGGTATCTTTAGAGATGCTTAATTTTCGTTGTTTTTCCAATGTTTAATAACCCTCTTTCCAAAAATATTACTTCCGATTCTCACCATGGTACTTCCTTCATCAATTGCTATTTTGTAATCAGAGGACATTCCCATTGAAATTTCTTTGAAAGCATCATCTTTCCTGAAAAAGCTAGTTTTTATGCCATCAAAAAGCACTTTTAACTCATTAAATTCTGCACTGGTCTGTTCGTCGCTTGCGGTGTTGGTGGCAATCCCCATCAATCCCACAATACGGACGTTTTTCAACGCTTCAAACTCCTCTGAGCGTAATAATTCAATAGCCTCATCGAAACCTAAACCAAACTTACTTTCTTCGTCAGCAATGTAAATTTGTAACAGGCAGTCGATTACACGGTTGTTTTTTGCAGCATGCTTGTCTATTTCCTTCAATAATTTCAGGCTATCAACCGATTCGATGAGTTTTACAAACGGCGCAATGTACTTTACTTTGTTAGTTTGCAAATGACCAATTAGGTGCCACTCAATATCCTCTGGCAATTGACCCTGCTTTTCTACCATTTCCTGTACCAAATTTTCTCCAAAAACCCGTTGTCCAGCATCGTAAGCTTCTTTTACAGCTTCTACTGGATGATTTTTAGAGACAGCTACCAACTTTACGCCAGCACTTTCAATTTCTGTTTTATATTTTAATAAGTTATCGGCTATGCTCATTTATCGCTATTTTTGTGGGTAAAATTAGATAACCTTTTTTAATTTGGCTATAAAAGCCGAAGTTTTAATATACAGATGACGAGATTTTTATTGATGTTGCTAGTTGTTTGCTCAATTTTTGCCTGCAAACCTGGCATTCCAAAAGATATCATACAGCCCGCCGAAATGGAAAATATACTACATGACATTCATGTGATTGACGGATACGTGTCTAACATACCAACACCAGATAGTGCAAAAAAAGTGGCATCGCCGTTATACAAAGGTATTTTTAAAAAATATGGCGTAGACTCAGCACTACATGCTAAAAGCATGGATTATTATTATCACAGACCTGACATCCTGACGAAAATGTATGGTAATATTAGTGCTAAGTTGGGAAAAGAGAAAGAAGCTGAGGCAAATAAACAAATTAAATCTACCGCTCCAGAAGTTGCGAAGGAGTTGAAAAATTAATATGCTATATCCAGATAATTGCGAAGAGAGACTAGGCTTTAATGAAGTAAGGCAATTGGTACGTCAGCATTGTTTAAGTACCATGGGACAAAACCTGGTTGATAAAATGCAGGTCATGTCCAAACACGATCAAATTGATAAGTTTTTACGTCAAACTAAGGAATTCAAAAGCATTTTAGAAAACCAAGAGCCACTACAAATCAGTGCTTTTTTTGATATTAAAATATTAGCTGATAAGATTAGAGTTGAAGGAAGTTATCTGATAGAAGATGAACTTTTTAAAATATATACTTCCTTACAGACCGTTTTTGCGGTTATCCGTTTTTTTGATGACAGAAAAGAAGTTTATCCTAGTTTAGAAGCACTTTTTGAGCATTTGCCTATTGAAAGGAACATCCTCAGAAAAATTGAAGATGTGCTAGATGCCAAGGGTAAAATTAAGCCTAATGCTTCTAAAGAATTACTTGATATTACTACTTCAATAGCGAAAGGTGAACAAGAAGTTCGCCGTAAAATGGATGCCATTTATAAAAGTGCGGTAGCTAATAATTGGGTTGCTGATGGTAGTTTAACTGTTCGTGATGGTAGGATGTGTATTCCTATTTTGGCCGAAAACAAGCGCAAACTTAAAGGCTTTATCCACGACGAATCTGCCAGCGGGCAAACTGTTTATTTGGAGCCAGAAGAAGTTTTTACGCTCAATAATAAGTTAAGGGATTTAGAATTTGATCGAAGGCGGGAAATCATCAGGATTTTGATTGCCACTACCAATGAGCTTCGTCCGTATATCTCCATTTTGTTATCGTACCACGGTTTTTTAACTAAACTGGATTTTGTTAGAGCTAAGGCCTTATTCGCCATTCAAGTCGGTGCACAAATGCCGGTGTTGTTGAAAGAAGCCAAAACTAAGCTGATCAATGCCCGACATCCGTTGCTATTGTTGTCCTTTGCCGCTGATCAAAAAACAGTAGTGCCACTTAATATCCAGCTCGACGAAGGCACCAGAGTGGTGTTGGTTTCTGGACCAAACGCTGGAGGAAAATCGGTATGTATGAAAACTGTTGGATTGCTACAGATGATGTTGCAAACCGGTCTGCTTGTACCAGTGGATGAACACAGTGAAATGGGTATCTTTCACCAAATTTTCGCTGACATTGGTGATGATCAATCCATTGAATCGGATTTAAGTACTTACAGTGCCCATTTAAATAAGATGCGCTATTTCGTAGCTCATGCCAATGCAAAAACATTGGTATTAATCGATGAATTCGGGACAGGGACAGATCCTCAGTTTGGCGGTCCCATGGCCGAAGCGGTGCTGGAGGTGCTCAATAATAAAAAGGTGAGAGGTGTGATTACTACGCACTACAGTAATTTGAAATTGTTTGCTGGCGATACTGATGGACTCGAAAATGCATCAATGTTGTTTGATAACAGCAGAATGAAGCCGTTGTATATCCTCGATATTGGTAAACCTGGAAGTTCCTATGCGTTTGAAATTGCCCAAAATATTGGTTTGCAGAAAGATGTGTTGGAATTAGCGAAGCAAAAAATCGGAACTAACCAAAACAGCATTGATAGTTTACTGGTAGATTTAGAAAAGGAAAAGCGCCAAGTACACGAATCGAAAGTGAAGTTGGCCAATCAGCAAAATAGGCTAAATCAATTATTAGCAGAAAATGAAAAGCAGAAATTATATCTCGAAGAGAATAAGAGAAATTTAATTAAAGACGCCAAGTTACAGGCACAAAATATCATTAAAGATGCCAATAAGCTGGTAGAAAATACCATCGCACAAATCAAGAAAAAACAGGCTGACAAGGAAGCTACCAAGGAAATTAGACAGAATTTACAAAAGGGCTTAGCTAAAAATGAAGTCAAAATAGAAGAACCTAAACCTGTTGTAGTTTACGAAAATACGGCAATTGAAGTTGGCGATTGGATACAGCTAAACGGAACAGAAAGCACTGGACAGGTGATGGAGATCAACAAGGGGAACTTGGTTGTTGCTTTTGGTGATTTGCGATCGGTAGTTAAAATGAACCGTGTGCAGAAAATCAGCAACAAGCAAGTGAAGAAACTGGTTCAGCGTAGCTCTTATACCAATAGTTTAAATGATGCAGTGAGCAGCTTTAGAGCCGAGTTAGATTTACGTGGAATGAGAGGTGAAGTGGCACTGCAAGAGCTAGAAAATTATTTCGATAAAGCGATCATGTTGGGCTTTCCATCCATTAAAATTATACATGGTAAGGGCGATGGCATTTTGCGTAAGTTAATTAGAAACCACTTGAAATCGTACAAACAGGTAGATAGGATGGAAGACGAGCACTTGGATAGAGGAGGAGATGGAATTACCTACGTTTACATGAAATAAAAACCAATGCTACCCAAAAGTTGTTAATCAGAAAACAAAACATGTTGGGTATGAAAAAGGTAGTGTTCTTTGCGGCTATTTTAATTTTAGCTTTGGCGTGCAAAAAAGATCGTAATGATGTTGAAGATTTAACGCCAGTCGACTTAAAAACAAAAGTTTTAGTTGGAAATTTAACCATGCCTTGGGAGTTGGTTTATGGCCCAGATGGTTTAATTTGGTTTACGGAAAAATCTGGCAAAATCAGTCGTTTAAACCCAAGTAGCGGTCAAGTTAGCCTATTACATACCATTAGCGAAGTTAGAATGCAAGGTGAAGGCGGCTTACTGGGAATGGCTTTGCATCCGAATTTCAACACCAATCCATATGTTTACGTATTTTATGGATACGGCAGCAGCTACAAAAATAAGCTGGTACGCTTTACCTATGCGAATAACTCCTTAAGTAGTCCAACAACACTGTTAGATAACATTCCAGCGTCCAACAATCATAACGGTTCAAGGATATTAATTTCCGGAGACAAATTATTTCTTACTACTGGAGATGCAGAGGATTTAAGTACGCCTCAAAATATCAATTCTTTAGCTGGGAAAATATTGCGTTTAAATTTAGATGGATCTATTCCTCCGGATAATCCTTTCCCAAATAATCCAGTTTGGTCGTACGGACATCGAAACCCTCAAGGTTTAACCTTAGTTGGAAATAAGTTGTTTTCTTCTGAGCATGGACCATCATCAGATGATGAAATCAACATCATAGAGAAAGGCAGAAATTATGGTTGGCCCAACGTTACGGGTAAATGCAATGCATCAAATGAAACTGCATTTTGCAATCAAAATAATGTAGCAGAGTCGATTTTCGAGTGGACTCCAACTATTGCACCTAGTGGAATGACTTATTACAATTCTAATTATATTCCCCAATTCAAAAACTCGCTGTTGTTATGCTTATTGAAAGATAGTAGGTTGAAGCAAATGACTTTAAACGACGCACAAACCGCTATTAGTGAAGTGAAGGATTTTTATATCGGGGAATATGGCAGGTTAAGAGCGATATGTCAATCTCCTGAAGGTAAAATTTACTTTTGTACAAGTAATGGAAGCAATGATAAGATTGTGGAAATTTCAAAATAATTACGGTTCAAGGTATTTGAATAATAAGTTTAAATGTTGGTGCTTAAAATCTGTAAACGTGCGTTTTAACTTATGTTTAGAAGTTGACGTTAGTGTATAAATTACAACAAACAGTTAAAAATTTTGCTTTTGTAAAGCAGTAAAGAAACCCTAATTTAGCCATCGCTTTACCCGAACATACGGGAAAATATACCAAATATGATTAATAAAGTTGTAGCAAATGCTAATGAAGCCGTAGCTGATATTACAGACGGTAAAACCTTAATGTTGGGCGGGTTCGGTTTGTGCGGTATTCCAGAGAACTGCATCGCAGCCTTAGTAGAAAAGGGTGTTAAAGAACTTACCTGCATTTCAAATAATGCCGGAGTTGACGATTTCGGAATTGGTTTGATGTTGAAACAACGTCAAGTCAAAAAAATGATTTCTTCTTACGTAGGTGAAAATGCTGAGTTTGAACGTCAGCTGTTAAGCGGAGAGTTAGAAGTGGAATTGATTCCTCAAGGCACCTTAGCAACGCGTTGTTTAGCGGCTGGATATGGCATGCCTGCAATTTTTACTCCTGCTGGCGTTGGAACTGAAGTGGCAGAAGGCAAAGAAACAAGAAATTTTAACGGCAAGGATTATTTAATGGAGTATGCCTTTGATGCTGATTTCGCAATAGTGAAAGCTTGGAAGGGCGATACTGCTGGGAATTTAATCTTTAGATCTACTAGCAGGAATTTTAATCCAGTAATGGCTATGGCCGGTAGAATCACCATTGCCGAAGTGGAGGAGCTTGTAGAAGTTGGTCAATTAGATCCAGATCATATTCATACTCCGGGTGTTTACGTACATCGTATTTTTCAAGGAGAAGCTTATGAAAAGCGCATTGAACAGCGAACGGTTAGAAAGTTAGATGATACGAAGATGTGATAATTAGATTATTAATACCTACCTATGAATAATGAGAGAATTAAAAATAACATTATTGTTAAAACAAGTTTCGAATTTGCATTAGAGATCATAAAATTTGCCGAGGAGTTGGAGGAGCGAAGAAAATTAGTGGTTGCAAATCAATTATTAAAATCGGGTACTAGTATAGGTGCTAACATTTGGGAAGCACAAAATGCTGAAAGTAAAGCTGATTTTGTTCATAAAATGAAAATATCGGCGAAAGAGTGTGAGGAAACCAAGTATTGGCTATTGCTATGTCAACATTTTAATGATTATCCAAGTAGCAGCAACTTGTTAAAGAGCATTGAAGTTGTTCAAAAGATACTAAACAAAATTATAACTACTACTAAACAGAAATGAACCGGCGGATGATTCTATACAGTAACAGCCCGCTTGTTCATTATCACATCAGCTAATTAGCAAATCAATCACATTAATATATGCTTGATAAAAACGGTATAGCGAAACGCATCGCTAAAGAAATAAAAGACGGTTACTACGTTAATTTAGGTATTGGAATTCCAACCTTGGTTGCCAATTATATCCCGAGCGGAGTTAACGTGGTTCTACAATCAGAAAATGGATTGCTAGGGATGGGGCCTTTCCCTTTTGAAGGGGAAGAAGATCCTGATTTAATTAACGCAGGTAAACAAACCATCACCACATTGCCAGGTTCATCAATCTTTGATTCCGCCATGAGCTTTGGAATGATCAGAGCACAAAAAATAGATCTTACTATTTTGGGAGCGATGGAAGTTTCTGAAAATGGAGATATCGCTAATTGGAAAATTCCTGGTAAAATGGTGAAAGGAATGGGAGGTGCCATGGATTTAGTAGCTTCAGCTAAAAATATTATTGTGGCAATGCAACATGTAAACAAAGCTGGTGAAAGCAAATTATTACCGGCTTGTACCTTACCGTTAACCGGTGTTAACTGCATTAAAAAAGTGGTAACTGAACTTGGTGTTTTCGATATTTTGCCGGAGGGTGGATTCAAATTGTTAGAAAGAGCTCCTGGTGTAACGGTAGAGCAGATTAGGAATGCTACAGCAGGTAAATTGTACGCTGATGACGATGTTCCTGAAATGGTACTGGATTAGTTTGGTAATTAGTTCAATAGTTCACTGGCTAATTAGTTCATTGGTTCAATAGTTCATTGGTTTAGTATTTGAGATTTACGAAGTTTTTAAAACTTCGTAAATCTTGCACAGCAAAAATATCAGTCTACTTCATCGCTTCAATAATACCAATCACATCTTTTTTACCCAAGCCCTTTTCATGCGCATCTTGGTAAGTGGAAATCATAGCCTGCGACAAAGGAAAATCAGCTCCTGCTTTTTGCGCTAACAAAACATCCTTCAGCATCAAATCTAAAGCGAAAGCCGCCGGATATTCGTCCTTAATAAGAAGCGGTGTTTTAATTTTAGTTGCGCCGTTTCCGCAAGCACTCTCATTGATGATCTCCAGCATGTCTTTACGTTCAATGCCTAATTTTTCAGCAAATAATACGGTTTCTGCCAAGCCTTGGTAAATCAAAGAGAGAAAATAATTAATGGAAAGCTTCGCTGCAATGCCGCTTCCATTTTTTCCTAAATGCTTGGTTAATTTTCCTAGAACATCAAAGTAAGCAGTAGCCCGTTTCACATCATTTTCTTCACCGCCAACCATCATAATCAATGTACCATCGGTAGCAGGAGCGGTGCTTCCAGCAACTGGCGCATCTAGAAACGCTGCATTTTTAGCTTTAATTAACTCCGCTATTGCTAAAGAGCAGTGCTGTGATATGGTACTACAGTCGATAAATAATTTGCCATCAACGTCCTGCTTGGAAATTTCATTATAAACTTCAGTCACTGCTTCATCGTTGGTAAGCATGGTGAAAATTACATCGCTTTGCGCAACCAAATCCGCAATACTTGCACAAACGGTTGCCTTGTTGCTAAAGTCTGTAGTTTTATCTAAAGATCTGTTATAAACCGATAATGGAACCCCGGCTTTCATCAAATTGTTGGCCATCGGTTTCCCCATATTTCCTAAACCTATCCAGCCTATTTTTTCTCTACTCATATCTTAATTCATAAAAAAAGCGTTTCTAAAAACGCTATAAATGTTAAAGTAAAAGACTTACGAAATCATAAAACTTCGTAAGTCCTTAAATTATTATGCCTGTAAATCGCTCATGATAGTTTTAATCTTATCATTTAGCTTTTGTTCAGTAGTTTTGAAATCACCGGCGCTTGCCAAATGTTCATTTACACTGCAATAAAACTTGATTTTAGGTTCTGTACCACTCGGCCTTGCAGAAATGATACTTCCATCAGCGGTAATAAACTGCAAAACATCCGATTTTGGAAAACCTAATTCTTTGCTCATTCCAGCATTGATATCCGTTTCCTTATTTAATTCGTAATCTTTTAATTTTACTACTGCTGAGCCTCCTAATGTTGCCGGAGGGTTGTTTCTAAACTTCTCCATCATCGCTTTAATTTCCTCAGCTCCAGTTTTTCCTTTTTTAGTGATAGAAACCAAATCTTCCTTATACATGCCGTATTTCATGTACATCTCAATCATCGCTTCATATAAACTACTGCCTTTGTCTTTATAAAAGGCAGTCATTTCGGCAATAAACGCACAAGAAATCACTGCATCTTTATCACGGACTAAGTCGCCAACTAGGTAGCCATAACTTTCCTCGCCACCTACTACAAACTGCTTCTTGCCAAGCAATTCAGTCATGATTTTGCCAATCCATTTAAATCCAGTGAGGGTATCAAAATATTCTACACCTTTTTCATCAGCTATCGCCTTTATTAGTGGTGTGGTTACAATAGTACTTACAACGTATTCATTCCCTGTTAGCTTTCCTTTTTCCTGCCAAGCTGTTAATACGTAATTTACCAATAAACTTCCCGTCTGATTTCCGTTCAGTAAAACGAAATTGCCATCGGTATTTTTCACCGCAATACCAACGCGATCTGCATCTGGATCTGTTGCTAACACTAAGTCGGCATCAATTTCTTCCGCTTTCTTTAATGCCAATGTTAAAGCTTCCTTTTCCTCTGGATTAGGATAAACTACCGTAGGGAAATTGCCATCAGGTTTGCTTTGCTCTTCAACCACCGTTACATTGGTAAACCCAAATTGTTCTAACGCCGCCGGCACTAGGGTAATTCCCGTACCGTGAATAGGAGAGTAAACAATTTTAAGATTTTTTTGACGTGAAATGGCATCAGGCGATACTGAAAGGGCTGTGATTTGATTGAGATATTTTTGGTCGATTTCTTCACCAATCATTTCAATATTAGCTTCATTTCTTTGGAACTTCACTTCATCGATGCTTTGAATGGCCGCAACTTCGTCCATCACCATTTTATCGTCAGGTGAAGTAAACTGACCACCATCTGGACCATATGCTTTGTAACCGTTATATTCCTTCGGATTATGTGACGCCGTAAGCATTACACCGCTTTTGCAATCTAATTCGCGTATAGCAAAAGAAAGTTCAGGTGTTGGACGTAATGCGGTAAAGAAATAAACCTTAATTCCATTTGCTGAAAAAACATCAGCAGTAATATTTGCGAAAACATCTGAGTTATTTCTACTATCGTGAGCGATAGCCACACAAATCTTCTCCGAAGGATATTTCTTTAATAGGTAATTCGAAAGTCCTTGCGTTGCAGTTCCGATAGTATATTTATTGATCCGGTTAGAACCTACGCCCATGATTCCACGTAAACCACCCGTTCCAAATTCCAAACTTTTATAAAATGAGTCAGTTAACTCTGTGCTTGCTTGTTGATCTACAAGACTTTTTATAGTAGATTTTGTTTGTTCATCATAATTTCCGCTCAGCCAAGTATCAATAGTTTGCTGCGTGTGTGAATCTAATTGCATATTTAAATGGGTTTATATCGATAGAGATAACAAATATTATTCGGTTGGGTTCATTAAAAATAAAAAAATCAACATTTTATTTCGGTGTTTTGACTGAAATTAACAGTCTTTTATTTATTTTCACACCCCGTTACAATAATAACAAAAATCTATATCCTATAACTTAAAAATGAAAACATTTCGAGTAATATCGAATGTTTCATAATCGTAAACCATTAAAATTAAATGAAAATTTTAAAATTCGGTGGCACCTCAGTTGGTAGCCCAGAACGTATGAAAAAACTGTTGGACATTATTGATCCATCGGAGAGACAAATTGTAGTATTATCGGCAATGTCTGGTACTACAAATAGCTTGGTAGAAATTTCAAATGCGTTACTGAAGGAAGACAAGAAGAAGGGCATCGAATTAATTCAATCTTTAAAAGAGAAGTACGATGTTGTTGTAGCAGAACTTTTTCCAGAGGGCGAATATATAGAGCAGGGCCAGGAAGTAATTGATTACCATTTCAGTTTCTTGTTAAGCTTAGCCAATAACATGTTCACTGCCATTGAGGATAAAGTGGTTTTGGCACAGGGCGAATTACTATCCACTACGCTATATCATGTTTATCTGAAATCTATCGGTGTACCGTCCGTGTTACTGCCTGCATTGGATTTTATGAAAATTGATGAGGACAATGAGCCTGTAATTCCATTTACAACAGAAAATTTGACTCCTTTATTGGAGGCTAACCCCGAAAATAAGCTTTTCATTACACAAGGGTTTATTTGTAGAAACAGCTTCGGAGAAGTAGATAATTTACGTCGAGGTGGTAGTGACTATACTGCATCATTATTAGGTGCAGCGATTTCTGCAGAGGAAGTTCAAATTTGGACTGACATTGACGGCATGCACAATAACGACCCACGTATTGTAAAAGGCACTAAACCTATTGCTAATTTGTCTTTTGATGAAGCAGCAGAGCTAGCTTATTTTGGTGCTAAGATTTTGCACCCTCAGTCGGTTTTTCCAGCTCAGAAATATCAAATACCTGTACGTTTACTGAATACCATGGAGCCAAAAGCTTTTGGTACAGTAATTAGCACCGAAAGCGAAAAAGGAAAAATCAAGTCTATAGCAGCTAAAGATGGCATCACCGCAATCAAAATACAGTCGAGCCGAATGCTATTAGCGTATGGATTTTTACGCAGAGTGTTCGAAGTGTTTGAGCGATATAAAACGCCAATTGATATGATTACTACGTCGGAAGTTGCCGTTTCCTTAACTGTTGATTTTACTGATAATTTAGATAAAATTATAGAGGAACTAAATGCTTTCGGAAGCGTTGAGTTAGATAGAAATTTAACCATTGTGTGCGTTGTAGGTGATTTTGGTGCGGAAAGACATGGTTATGCGGCAAAAGTGCTGGATTCAATTAAACACATTCCAGTGCGTATGATTTCCTATGGTGGTAGTGCTTATAACATATCTCTTTTAGTAAATACCGAAGATAAAACCGAGGCTTTGAGAAGCTTGCACAATAGAATTTTTGAATAATGGCTTTGTCACAATGAAAAACTAAGGCGAATGCAGTAAGTTTTTAATGCCTTAAGTGACATTGCTAACGATAATAGAAGTAAATAAATATTATTACCAGAAGTAAAAAAATCCAGATACGAACTCTTCTTTGAAGTTCTAAACGAGTGATATTTCCTCGGCGATAGTCAATATAGTTGCCGACGTAAATAAAGCCCAAAAGTAACAGAAAAAGGAGCACTAGAATTTTCAAGATTATGTTTTCGGATAAAGATATAGCACATTTTTCGAATTTAGAAACACCATTTTATTATTACGACCTCAATTTATTACGAAAAACATTAGAGGCTTGTAGTACAGCGGCGAAAAAGTATGATTTTCATGTGCATTATGCTATGAAAGCCAACTTTAATGATAAGGTTTTAATGCAGATTAAACAAGTTGGTTTTGGTGCAGATGCTGTAAGTGGGGGCGAAGTTAAAAAAGCCATTGACGGTGGCTTCAAAAACGATAAGGTAGTTTTTGCTGGTGTTGGTAAGTCCGACAAAGAAATTAATTATGCTTTAGATCAAGACATCTTTTGCTTCAACGTAGAGTCGCTGCAAGAACTAGAAGTTATTAATCAATTGGCGGAGCAAAAAGGCAAGATCGCAAAAGTTGCTATCCGCATTAACCCTAATGTGGACGCTCATACACATGCCAATATCACCACTGGCTTAGATGAAAATAAGTTTGGCATCAATTCTTGGGATATGCCAGCCTGTGCAGATATTCTGAATATTTCGGCCAATCTGGAGTTTGTGGGCATCCACTTCCATATCGGTTCTCAAATCACCAACTTGGATGTTTACAAAAACCTGTGTGTACGTGTTAACGAGTTTGCAGCGTGGTTTGAAGATAAAGGCTTTAAAGTAAAAGTACTAAACGTTGGAGGTGGCTTGGGAATTGATTATCATAATCCTGATGAGCAAATTCCAAATTTCGAAGCTTATTTCAAGATTTTTGCGGATTTTTTGGAAGTAAAACCTCACCAGGAAGTACATTTTGAGTTAGGTAGGGCGTTAGTGGGTCAATCATCGTCATTAATTAGCCGTGTACTTTATGTGAAAAATGGCAAAAAAAAGAACTTCATTGTGCTGGATGCGGGTATGACCGAATTAATGCGACCAGCTTTATATCAGGCTTATCATCAAATAGAAAACTTGAATCAAAACGGTAATGATGTTAAGTATGACGTGGTAGGTCCTATTTGCGAAAGTACAGATTGCTTTGGAAAGGAAGTTTCGTTACCTCAAACCTTTAGAAATGATCTTATTGCAATTAGAAGTACTGGGGCGTATGGAGAAGTAATGGCTTCTAATTACAACTTGCGTGATGCAATAGTGACAGTAACTAATGAAGATTACTAGAAGATATCCTTAAATACAAAGCCAGTAATCGATAAAATTACTGGCTTTTATATGTTACCGCTTTTTTGATAATGCGAAAACCGCAACTCCTGCAATCACAGCAACGCCTCCAACATAAGGTGGCCAGTTTACCGTTTTCTGTTTGTCTGCAGAAATTTGTATCGGTCCTGCGTCAACTACTTTTTCTTTTTTGGTATAAGTAAAACCACTCCATACCAACATAATTAATCCAATTACAATTAATAATATTCCGAAAGGTTTGCCCATAATAAGTTATTTTTATTAGGGAACATCTTTACTACTAAAATTGTTTCAACCTAAAAAGTGTAGCCAAGTGAAATTGAACTAGCTTGGCGGCCAAAATCTGCTTGACAGCTCAAATTAAAATTCTTGTACTTGAAGAAATAACTTGCTTGAAAGTACATCGAATTGAATTCACGATCGATTTGTTTAAAGTTTGGCTCCTTGATTGCGTAGTCAAAAGTACGTGATAGATCTGGAGCACCACCTATAAATAGTTTAAATGCATGTTTGAGATCTTTATTTCTCCTATGGTGGAAAATAATCTCTAACGATAATCCCGTGACCCAAAGAACTTCACTTTTTGAAACCAATACCTGTTTGTACAAAGTGTTTCCGTAAAGCTGCTTTCTAAAGTTCAAGTATTCTCCAAATTCTCTGGTAATCGTATTTTCCCAATTAATTATCCTATAATCTGTGTTGCCTCTTTTCGATGTAAAGTGGTGCCCAACCGAGGTGTGTATGCCAAACCCATACAAATTTTTTGAGAAGTTGGGTATTTGGTTATCAACTTCCACAACTCTTGATTTCATTCGTTTTCCGGTAAAGCCTAGCAAACCGTAAGAGAAGTTGATGTCCTTAAGTGTATGTCCTCTATTAATGCTCAATATGCCGACGTTTGTTTTCCCCTCGGCCCCTAAAGATTCAGAAGATGCAAAACCTCCGCTTACATTTATTGCCGATGTTACGCTGTCCGATACCATAGGGCGCTGCTTATAGGGTACGTCGACCCCTAATGCTCCAGGAATTACATAGGTTGTGCATGAGTGAAAAAGCAAGCTTAAAGAAGATGCGAAAACAAAAAGGTGAAAGCGTTTCATTTGTTTAATATGTTATGAATATACTTAGTGTCATTAAATAATAACAAACTGAGCAAGGTAATACATCAAATTTCTTCCTCAAAAAAATCAGCTAAGCCACCAAGATAATGCTCCTTGATGCCTTCGGTAAAATCGTCAAAATCTTCGGCTGGAATATTCGTTTGTGCAAACTCTAATGATGTGCCTTTTTTATCCTCATGCAATTTGATGGTAACAATTGATGGTTCATTATCTTCCCCAAAATACCATTGTTGCACGATTTTTTTGCCATATTCAAATGAGATGTTCTTTCCAACAATATCTCCATCCCATAGTGAAAATTCTGTTTCAGGTATTTCTTGAAACTCCACTTCAGCACCAGTCCATAATTGAATGCTTTGCGCTTTGGTTAATGCCAAATAAACTTCTTCGGGAGGAGCGGGTAGTAGTATATATTTTTTAAATGATTTCATCTGGATATTTTCTGTCTGTATCAGTATTTGCTTGATTTTAGGATTGTCAGGATTTCGGGCGCTTAATTTAATTACTCTTACATTTAAAATTAATCTTAAAATTCTGATGAATTATTGTAAAGGGTTATACTTTATATTTGAATTATAAATTTTCTTGAACTGTAAACTTACAGCGCCAAAGTTAATTAATAAACCAATCGGAAACTTGTAAGCGGTAACATAATTTTTAGCCTGAGCCAGGTGAACATCTTCTAAATTAATCACAGCTTTCAGTTCTACAACTATTTGTTTTTCAATGATGAAATCTGCTCTTCTAGTTCCTACTTCGATATTTCGGAATAAATAGTTTACTCTACTTCTCTTGCATAAATCAATCCAGCTTTACTTAATTCAATAGCTAAACATCGTTGATAAATCATCTCTTGAAATCCATTACCTAATGTATTGTGAACTTTCATAGAACAACCATTTATTTTGTATGTGATTTCATCGATAGTCATATTTAAATGAATATTTGCTAGTTGGCTGTATAAGGATTTAATTGATTTTTAATTGAACAAGATTTTTAAAATTTACACTTATCAATTTTATCATGAAAATCAACTAATCTTAAAATCCTGATGAAGACATTATGCTATTTAAAGGCATTTAAACCCGTAACATCCATCCCGGTAATTAGCAAATGTACATCATGTGTGCCTTCATAAGTAACTACTGATTCCAAGTTCATCATATGTCGCATAATCGAATATTCACCTGTAATTCCCATTCCGCCAAGCATCTGCCTTGCGTTGCGGGCAATATCTAAAGCAATTTCAACACTATTACGTTTCGCCATTGAAATTTGTTCAGCAGTAGCTCTATTTTCACTTTTAAGCTTGCCTAAACGCCACACCAACAGCTGACCTTTGGTAATTTCAGTAATCATTTCAGCTAATTTCTTTTGTTGTAACTGAAATCCTCCGATGGGCTTTCCAAATTGAACACGTTCTTTTGAATAACGCAACGCAGTATCATAACAGTCCATTGCAGCACCTAAAGCTCCCCAGGCAATGCCATATCTGGCTTGGTTTAGACAGCCTAACGGACCTTTGAGGCCTCTAATGTCAGGAAATACATTTTCTTTGGGAACCTTTACATTATCAAATACCAATTCGCCAGTTGCTGATGCTCTTAAGCTCCATTTATTGTGCGTTTCTGGCGTACTGAAGCCTTCCATTCCTCTTTCTAATACCATCCCTCTAATTTTTCCTTCTTCATCTTTTGCCCAAACCACTGCGATGTCTGCAAACGGCGCATTTGAAATCCACATTTTGGCTCCGTTAAGCAAAAAGTGGTCTCCCATATCTTTAATGTTACTTACCATGCCGCCCGGATTTGAACCGTGATCTGGCTCAGTTAAACCGAAACAGCCCATCAATTCGCCTGTAGCTAGCTTCGGTAGATATTTTTTACGCTGTTCTTCCGTGCCATAAGTGTAAATTGGGTACATCACTAATGAACCTTGAACCGACGCAGTAGAACGTATTCCAGAATCGCCACGCTCAATTTCCTGCATAATAATGCCATAAGCTGTATAATCTAATCCAGCACCACCATATTCAACAGGAATAGTAGGACCAAAAGCGCCAATCTCTCCAAGCCCTTTAATTAAGTGCCTTGGAAACTCTGCACGCTGGGCGTAATCTTCAATAATTGGACTTACTTCTTTCTTTACCCAGTCCCTTACTGACGCTCTTATAAGTAAATGCTCTTCCGATAGAAGTTCATCAATTAAGTAATAATCTGGTGATTCGTAAAGGTCTTTTCTTGAAGTATTGCTCATTTCTGTAAAGATTTTGGTTTTAAATGGTTGCTTTCAAAGTTAGCAAAATACCGCAATCCTTAAATAAAAATTAGTTATAATTGCGCATGCTATCAATAGCAGCGTTAAGTGATTTATAATTGAGACCACATTTTAGATGTACAAACAAACGGTAGCTTTAAAAGATGTAAAATGTCATGCTTTCCATGGTTATTATCCAGAGGAGCAATTGATCGGTTGTATTTTTATGGTTGATGTTAAAGTGGAGTTTGATCCTCATCCAGATACAGAAAATTTAGAAAAAACTGTAAACTACGAGGTTTTAAATCATATCATTCTTAGCGAAATGGCTAACACCCAAAAACTGTTAGAAACGGTGGTAAAAAATATTTTAGACCGTGTAAGAAATTCTTATCCCTTTCTTTCGAGCGCTAAGGTTGGCATTAGAAAACTAAATCCACCGATGAAAGGCGAAATAGGACACTCATACGTTGAGTTGAGCTTTTCCGAATAGCAAAGTACAGTACATTGGATTGGTCATACTTTCTTTAACTGCTCAAATTCAATCATTTTGTTACGCTCACGTTCGGGAATTGAAATTGGGCTTTTGGTAGCGTAATCATACACCACGCAAACTGTTTTGCCTTTGCTACAAATTACTTCCTCGCCGTTAATGGTTTTAACGATGATGTACTCTAAATCAAAACTTGTATTTCCGATACGTGAGGTACGCACATAAATACTAATCTTATCGCCAAAATAGATTGGTTTGATGTAGTTGATGCCTGCTTTTCCGATAACGACACCTGTTTTTTTCCAATCCCACTGTATGGTGTGTTGCCAATATTTGGTTCTAGCAATTTCCATATAAGTGAAATACATCGCATTATTTACATGGCCCATCATATCTAAATCAGTGAAGCGCATTTCGATAACTGTTCTGTACTTAAAGATATCCGTTTTTATCTCTATATCTGCCTTTTTGTCTTCTTTAGTTTCTTTTTTACGCCAAAATGTCTTAAAAATCATATTTTTTCGGATTGGAATGTAGTTTGAATGCGAATAGTTATCAATTAAAAATTAAAAAAATACACGGAGGATATAAAAATGAGCTTAGTTAAATTCAACAACAGAACCAGAAACACAGCACCTTATTTTAACAACGTATTTGATTCATTGTTTAGCGATGCATTAAATAAAAACTATGGCATCAGTAAAATGCCTGCGGTTAACATTGCGGAAACTGCTGTTAGCTACAAAATTGAGTTAGCGGCACCTGGTTTAAATAAAGAAGATTTTAAAATCGAGTTGAAAAAAGACAACTTATCGGTGTGGGCGGAGAAAAAATCTGAACAAACCGAAGAACAGAAAGATTATACCAGAAAAGAATTTGAATACTTATCGTTCGCGAGATCGTTCGTTTTACCAGAAGGCGTTGATACCGAAAAAATTAGCGCTGAATATCTGAATGGTGTGTTAAATATCACACTAGGAAAAAAAGAACCGGCTAAAGATGAACATAAAGAAATTGTAGTTTCATAATACAATGGTTTGATACGCCCTTTTTGGGTGTGAGTTTAAGGTTGCAAGGGCACAAGTAAAATTGATGCCCTTGTTTTGTGTTTAGTCACAGATTTTTAACCGTTACCCCTTCACCAAATATCAGATTGGTAGCTGTGCATCTGTGGACAAACTTGTTTAGAACCAAACCAAATTGAAACACAGTTTAACCTAATTAAGTGAATTTTGTAATTTTGCGGCATGCAACAAGAAATTATAGACATCAAGCGCAAGGCATTAAAAATTAATTTAAACCCAAAAATATATGGCACTTTCGCCGAAATTGGAGCCGGACAAGAAGTGTCGAGAGCTTTTTTCAATGTAGGCGCCGCTTCGGGAACTGTTGCTAAAACTATCTCTGCTTACGACATGACCTTTAGTGACGAAATTTACGGCGCTGAAGAATCAGGAAGGTACGTAAGTCAAACACGCCTTCTTAAGATGCTTGACCATGAATACACTTTGTTGATTGAGCGGTTAAAGGGTGAAAAACATAAAGACAAGACCTTTTTTGCATTTGCGAATACGGTCACTACTTTAAACTATACTCGTACCAACGACCCACATGGCTGGGTTGGTTTACGTTTCCAAAGCGAGCCAGGTGGGCTGCCGAATGAAATTTACTTCCATGTACGTTTGCTTGATACTGATGTTCAGATGCAACAGCGTGTGTTAGGAATGATAGGGGTGAACTTAGTTTATGCGGCGTTCTACTATTCTAGTGATCCGAGAAAAATGATTGAATCATTAGTGGATAATCTAAACGTTGGTTCCGTAGAGATTGATTTAATTTCTGTTCAGGGACCAGCTTTTAAGGATGTAAATAACCTATTGCTGAACCTTTACTTAATTGTAAAAGACTTTTCTACTGCAGCTATATTTGATTCAGATTCGCATCCTAGACAGGCGAAGGACTTGCTTTACAAAAAGGATGTGATGATTTTACGTACCAAATACGGACAAAAATCAAATCCTAACTTTAGCTTGTTTAATAAGGCTGCCGATCAATTTAAGTTGGTGAATAAGGTAGAAGATAATAACCTGATTGTAATGATTGAGGTATTAATCACCAACGTACTTACGGCAGCACAGGAAACCCCTGATGATATTGATTTGGAGGTTGTAGCGAAAAGGGCAGAGGAAATGTGTAAAACAGGCAATTTTGTAATCGTTTCTAACTTTACCCGTAAAAATAGGTTGGCAAAATACTTGGATAGGTGCAGACCTAAAAGCGTGGGCATGTCAACCAACATCAACAACTTAAAATTCGTGTTTAATTCGGCTAATTTTGGTGAAAACTACACCGGACACTTGTTGAGTTATGTTAACGATATGTTTAGCAGAAATGTAAGGCTTTTTGCCTATCCATTCTTAGATAAAAAGAGTAATACGGTAATTACTACCGAAAATATGCCAGTTTCTCCAGAAGCTAAACCATTGTTCGATTTCCTGATTATGAATGGCTATATCACAGACATTAAGGATTACGCAGAAGGGGAAGTAAAAACGGTTTAAAGGTATTTGAAGTTAGCTAATTGGCTTCTTTAGATTTACTGTACAAGTCTTTCAAAACAATTCCCATTTGTCGCTCAGGATTTTCTAAAGCCCTGAAACCAAACTGTTCATATAGTCCATGAGCATCTAGCGTGGCTAATTGGTAACGGCGCAATCCTTGCAAGTCGGGGTGGAAAAGCATTAACGACATCAGTTTTTTCGAGAGACCTAAACCTCTGAAATCGTCAAGTACATATACATCACACAAATAAGCAAATGTTGCTTTGTCGGTAATCCAACGGGCAAATCCAACTTGCTGTTGCTCTTTGTAAATGCCGAAGCAAAGGGAGTTTTCAATAGAGCGCTTTACCAAATCAAACGGAATATCCTTTGCCCAATAGGAAGAAATACTTAGGTATTGATGTACAGCTTTCACATCCACTAAGTTGCGATCATCCGAAAATATGAAGCCGTTTTCTTTGATTTCCATTGTTCAGGGGTTAGGGATCAGGGATTATGTATTAGTGTTTAGGTATTAGGGATCAGTTGTCAGACATAAATAGTTGGATATTGGTGCTATTTCTATTAACAATCGACAATTAACCAATCATCAAATCAACCAATCATCAAATTAGCTAATCATCGAATTAGCTTCTCATATTAATATACTGCAACGGCTGACCAAAGTCTTCAGTTCTACAAAGCTGAATTACTT
The DNA here is from genome assembly GCF_965249885.1 of Pedobacter sp. Classification (GTDB taxonomy): domain Bacteria; phylum Bacteroidota; class Bacteroidia; order Sphingobacteriales; family Sphingobacteriaceae; genus Pedobacter. The sequence goes on from NZ_OZ252254.1 coordinate 4,225,918, forward strand.
TTTGTAGATCATCAATATTTTTACCCTGAACACGTACTTGATCTTCCATCATAGAAGCTTGCACTTTTATTTTACTGTCTTTAATCTTCGCAACAATTTTCTTGGCCGCTTCCTTATCGATGCCTTCTTTCACTTTCACTTCTTTTCTAATCATATTGCCAGAAGCGATAGTTTCCTTCCCGAAATCCAAACTATTTGGGTCTAAATGTTGTTTCATCATTCGAGAGATAATAGAATCAGTAATGGCTTTTAAGCGCATGTCATCTTCCGTTAATATCGTAATCACGTTCGTTTTTTTATCCAGCTCAATACTACTATTGGAAGAATGAAAGTCGTATCTGTTCAAAATTTCCTTTTTTGCATTGTTGATTGCATTGTCTAAAGTTTGACCATCTATTTTACTAACTATATCGAAACTTGGCATGTTGTTATCTTAAATTAAAAAGAATTGATAAATTTATTTTACCATACAAAAAACGCTAAAAATTATGAAATCGAAAACTAATAAAGTAAAACCCTCAAAAAAAGCTGTTAAAAAAGCTACAAAAAAACAATTGGAGCAAACCTTAACAGAGAAATTTTTAGACGCCATTAGAGATTTAGGCCATAATGCGGAATCTATTGCAACTGAGGTAGCAAAAGCAAGTAAAGCAGTAGCCAAAAAAATGGCGAAAACTTTTGTAGAAGTTAAAGAAGTGGTAGGACATAAAATCGAAGATATTGCTTCATCAGCACCTGAAGTGGAGAAGAAAGCAAAAACAATAAAAAAGGATACGGTAAAACTTGCTAAAAATATCGATAAATCTGCTACTAAAATCGTAAAAAAGGCGGCAAAAAAAGCTAAACCAGTGGTAAGTAGCGTTAAAGTTGCAGCTTTAGAAACTGAGGAAAAAGTTGCAAAAGTGGTAAAACCTATAGCTAAAAAAATCACTAATGACACTAAATCATCTAGTAAAAATCCCGCTAAGGCAGTTGCTGAAAGCTCAGTAGTTCCAAAGAAATCAACTCGTGCCGTAGCTCAAAAAGCGCCGGCTAAAGTAGCTGGAAAAACCGCAAAGGCGCCTGCACCTAAAAAGCCTTCTGATGTTAAATAATTGATTTTTGTTAACTTGCGCTTAATGATGAGTTAATATTAAAATTTTCTTTTTGGAAATCCCTTTTTAGGGATTTTTTTAATTCAACTAATGGCTAAACAGAAGCTTCCGTTTTTAAATAGAGAAATAAGTTGGTTGTACTTTAACGAACGTGTGCTGCAAGAAGCGGCGGATGAGTCGGTGCCATTGATTGAACGTATCAGGTTTTTGTCCATATTTTCCTCTAACCTCGACGAATTTTATAGGGTGCGTGTGGCTTCCTTAAATAGATTGGTGAATTTAAATGATAAGGCAAAGGAACTATTAGGTTTCAATCCTAAGAAGGTATTGGAAGAAATAAAAAATATCGTAGTTAGACACGAGCGGAAATTTGAAACGCTTTTTCAGGACATTTTAATTACCGAGTTAGCTCAGCAACGCATCTTCATTCTTAATCATACACAGCTTAATGTAGCTAGGGGCGAGTTTGTGAGGCAACATTTTAGAGATAAAATCTTATCTAACTTGGTACCGATTATGATTGACACGAGTCAACCTTTCCCCGAACTAAAGGATAGGGCTTTGTATTTCTTCGTGCAGTTGTCCAACAATTCAGGCAAAAGTAGAAAGTACGCCATTTTAGAGCTCCCAGACAGTATCTCTAGGTTTTTAGTGTTGCCAGAAACTAACGATTTAAAATTTATCATCCTTTTAGAGGACATTATCAAATACTGTTTGGACGATATATTTTACGTTTTTAATTATCGAGAGATATTGGCATATTCTATTCAGCTTACCAGAGACGCAGAATTGGATATTGATAAAAATGTAAGTGATAAGTTTGTGGAAGAACTTAGAAAAAGTATAGATAAGCGGAAAAAAGGCAAGCCAATGAGGTTGCTTTATGATAGCGATATGCCTTTTGACATGTTGAGCTTTTTGGTGAGCAAGCTAAAAATTGGTGCTGACGGTTTAATCCCTGGAAATAAATATCACCGATTTGGTGACTTTATTGCATTTCCGAATGTTGGAGCTAAAGATTTAGAATATGCACCAATGCCAGCTTTAAGGGTTAAAAACCTGCACCGTACCGAAAGCTTGTTCAAAAAAATTGCGGAGAAAGATTACGTAGTACATCTGCCGTACCAATCTTACGATTATATTATTTTGTTTCTACGCGAAGCCGCAATCGATCCAAAAGTTACGGAGATCAATATCACCTTATATCGTTTGGCTGAAAATTCCAAAGTGGTTAATGCCCTAATCAACGCTGCTAAAAATGGTAAAACCGTGAATTGTCTGGTAGAATTGAAAGCTAGGTTTGATGAAAGTGCAAATATCTTTTGGACTAACAGATTAATGGAAGAAGGCGTGAATGTAAATTATGGCCTAACAGATTTTAAAGTCCATTCAAAAATCTGTTTAGTTAAGCGTGTAGAAAAACGAAAAGTTACTTACTACGCCAATTTAGCAACTGGAAATTTTAACGAGAAAACTGCTCGAATCTATTGTGATCACAGCATTTTCACTACCAGAACAGAAATTACCTCAGAATTGGTGAAATTATTTACAGCACTTAATAAACGTAGCGTTGCTAAGGGATTTAAGCATTTGATTGTTTCGCCAATTGATTCGAGAAGTAAGATGTATGGATTTATCGAGCGGGAAATCAAATATGCAAAAGCTGGAAAGCCTTCTTATATGATCTTAAAAGTAAATAGCTTGGCTGACGAAGGCATTGTGCAAAAGTTATATGAAGCTAGTAACGCCGGAGTACAAATTAAACTCATTGTTAGGGGAATTTGCTGCCTGGTACCTGGCGTAAAGGGCTTTAGCGAAAATATCTCAGTTATTAGTATCGTAGACAGATTTTTGGAACATGCCCGTGTATTTATTTTCTGCAACGCTGGCGAAGAAGAAATGTACTTATCATCGGCAGATTTAATGTCACGTAATTTTGAGCATAGGGTAGAAGTAGGCTTTCCAATTTTGGATGCAGACGTGAAGCAAGAAATTAGAGACGTAATCGATTTTCAACTTCAAGATAACGTTAAAGCACGTTTAATCGACAAAGCCAACGATAACAAGTACAGAAAAAACAGATTGTCGAGTAAAATAAGAGCACAGATTCAAACCTATAATTACCTTAAAAATAAACACCAATAATGTTAAGATATGCTGCCATAGATATTGGCTCAAATGCTGTGCGTTTGCTTATTGCTGACGTTACGCAACACGAAAGCCGAAATAGTTTCAAAAAAAACACCTTGGTACGAGTTCCACTTCGTTTGGGTGATGACGCATTTTTGGACCAAAATCTCTCTGATAAAAAGATAGATGACTTGGTAAAAACAATGGTTGCATTTAGGAATTTGATGGATGTCTATCACGTATCTGAATATTTAGCATGCGCTACTTCCGCGATGCGTGAAGCTAAAAACGGAAAGTTAGTGATCGCAAAGGTGAAAGAGCTAGCTAATATCGATATTGAAATTATTGAAGGGCAACGTGAAGCAAGCATTATTTATTCCAATCACATTGAAGAAAATCTAGATATCAAGAAAAGTTACCTCTACATTGATGTTGGTGGTGGTAGTACAGAACTATCTATTTTTGTAAACAGACAGCCAATAGCGTCCAGATCTTTCAACTTAGGAACTATTCGAATTTTGGATAACCAGGACAAAGAGGAAACTTGGAATGAAATGAAGGAGTGGATCAAGCAGCATACAAAGGAACTTAAGCAAACTGTAGGTATTGGAACAGGAGGAAATATCAACAAGCTTTTTCGCATGAGCGGAGAAAAAGATGACATGCCTTTATCTTTTTTAAAGCTTAAGAATATGTACAACGAGCTAAATGCATACTCGCTTAAAGAACGCATATCGGTGCTTAAGTTAAATCCAGACAGGGCAGACGTAATTATCCCAGCTTGTGAAATTTATTTAACGGTAATGAAATGGGCGGGGATTAAGCAAATCTTCGTTCCCAAAGTAGGAATGGTTGACGGTATAATTAATCTATTAATAGAAGAAAACTTATAGTAGTTATAAATAAAAACCCCGAATTTGCTTCGGGGTTTTTGTTTAGTGTCTTCCTTTTCCTTTATGGTGTTTAGGTCCTTTGTGATGTGGACCATGTTTATCAACCCTAATCACCTGAGTAGTACGGTTCCTTAAATAAGGCCTAGGTTCGTTAATCACTACTTTCCTGCCTCTATATAAATCATAACCTCTATAGGCTCTAGGTAAAGTTGTCCTACGTACCCAACTATTTCCTTCGTAGTAAACGTAACGTCTGGTAGGAACGTGATAATAGGTACTGATCTCTGGTAAATAATAATATTCAACATAATCGTAACCTCTAGGGCCCCAATTAGGTTGTGCGCCTATATTAATATTTAAACTAACTTGAGCGCTTGAGTTGTAAGCTGTAATTGCTACTATAGCAATGGTCAGCGTCATCATTAATCGTTTCATAACATTTAGTTGTTGTGTGTGTGTTAAATTAAAACGAATACCGTGCCATTTGATTGTGTGTTGTTTTTTTGTTTCATGATTGATACAATGATGAATTTAGAAAGAATTGATGATTAAAATTGATTTCTCTCAATTTCGAATCATAATGTAAAGCCACCAAAATTGATACGAACGCGTTGCAAAAACGCCAATTACTCCATATTTTATCCCTATATTTGACAATAAAATACTACACATCGTATCCCTTAGTTGGATATTGGCCGATTATGAGTACAACTACAATTACAAATGAAATAACAGATTTCGAACTGGTTTCGGGATTAGAAATACATGTCCAGTTAAATACACAATCCAAGATATTTTGTGCCGATAGTGCTGCTTTTGGCGCTGGCCCCAATGAACACATTTCAACAGTATCATTAGGCCTTCCAGGAGCTTTGCCCAAATTGAATAAAGAGGTAGTAGAAAAGGCAATGCGCATTGGATTAGCTTTAAACTGTGAAATTAACCAATACAACTTTTTCGATAGGAAAAACTATTTCTACGCTGATTTGCCAAAAGGTTATCAAATTACTCAAGATAACAGCCCAATTTGTAAAAATGGTTTTTTAAATGTTCGCTTAAGTGATGGCACCGAGAAAAGGATAGGCATTAACCGTATTCACTTAGAAGAAGATGCTGGAAAAAGCATGCATGATCAGGATGAAAACTTTTCATTTGTGGATTTGAATAGGGCTGGCGTTCCACTAATTGAAATTGTAACCGAACCTGATATTCGAAGTGCTGAGGAAGCATCAGCTTTGCTAACTGAAATTAGACAGCTAGTTCGTTTCCTTAATGTTAGCGACGGCAACATGGAAGAAGGATCTTTACGCTGTGATGCCAACATTTCCATTCGCAAAAAGGGTGATACCGCGTTCGGAACAAGGTGTGAGGTGAAGAATCTAAATTCCATCCGTAATGTGCGCAGAGCGATAGATTTTGAATTTGGAAGACAGGTAAAAGCAGTTGGTGCTGGTGAGCAAATTATTCAAAGCACCTTAAATTTTGATGCTGATAAAGGCACTACTTCACCAATGCGCAGCAAGGAAGAAGCAAACGATTACCGTTATTTTCCAGATCCGGATTTACCTCCAGTAAAAATTTCAGATGAGTGGCTGGCGAAGGTAAAAGCGGCAATGCCGATACTACCTAAACAAATCGCTCAGAATTTGGTGGCCGAATTAGGCATCAATTTATCAGAAGCAGCTGTATTGGCCGATGAAAGTGCATTTTATGAATATTACGTTGCAGCAGCAAAGGAAGTTACAAACAAGAAAAGCTTAGTCAATTGGCTGCTTGGAAACATCAAAGCTATTTTGAACGAAAAACAAATTGGCATCAACCAATATACGTTGACACCGTCTCAGCTAGCTCAAGTAATCAATTTAGTTGATCAGAAGAAAATATCACAACAAAATGCTTTACAACAGCTTTTACCAGCGTTGGAAGCTGATGCAAATCAAAATGCGGAAAACCTAGCACAACAACTTAATTTGTTGATAGTTGAAGACAACGGAGCGCTTGAAGGGCTGATTGAAGAAGTACTCAATAAATTCCAAGCTCAGGTTGAGGCATACAAAAAAGGAAAGAAAGGCGTTTTAGGTTTGTTTGTTGGCGAGGTGATGAAGTTAGCGAAAGGTAAAGCTGATGCTAAAAGCGTAAATGAATTAATCTTAAAAAGATTGGAGCAATAGCTCATTGACAGATAATCTTATATCTAATTCAAAATTAAATAATGAAAAAAATAACATTGATTGTATTGGTTTTAGTAACAGCTTTAAGTGCTTGTAAGGATAAAACCAAATTCACCATAGAAGGAAAACTAAAAAACGCTGATGTAAAAAATAAGGTGTATTTATATGGGATGGCTAGCAATACCATGGTGCTGTTAGATTCTACTAATTTATCAGAAAATGGTGATTTTAAGTTCGTAAATACCAAACCTGAGGCCGATTTCTTTAGGGTGAATTATTTGACGAACGAATACATCGTGATTGCTAAAAACGGTGATAAGATTGGAATTACAGCAGACGTATCCGATAAAAATCAGCATTACACCATTGATGGTGCAGATGATGCAGCTAAGCTTGCGGAGTTCAACGATCTGAAAATCAAATATCAAACGAAAATATTTGAAGTAAGTAAGCAATTTGAGGAAAAAGTAGCTGCCAATCCTGATCAAAGAGATGCATTATTGCAACAACTTTCGCCAGTGTATAACAATGCGCTAAATGATTTGAATCAAGCGATCATCAAATTCGCAATGGACAACTCAAAATCGCTAGTGAGTTTTTATGCCATTAGCTTAGTTAATCCGGTAGGAAATGAAAAAGCTTTGGTGGCTTATGCAGATAAAGTTGACGCAGGTTTGAAGCAGCACTCAGCAGTTAAAAATTTTGTAGAAAAGGTAGGCAGACTGAAAGCAGTACAAATTGGTCAAACTGCACCTGATTTTACTATACAAAGTATTGATGGTAAAACGGTAAAATTAAGCGACTACCGTGGTAAGTATGTGTTGCTAGATTTTTGGGCGTCGTGGTGCGGTCCGTGTAGAGCAGAAAACCCGAACGTTGTAAAAGCTTATCAAACCTATAAAGACAAAAACTTTACCATCTTAGGCATTTCTTTAGATAAAGATAAAAATGCTTGGGCACAAGCAGTAAAGCAAGACAACTTAACTTGGGACCAAGTTGGCGAATTAAAAGATTTTGAGGGTGAAACAGTGAAGTTGTACCAGGTTGAGGCTATCCCGAGCTCGTTTCTGCTCGATCCAGAAGGTAAAATTATTGCTAGAGATTTGAGAGGTGAGGAGCTTAACGCTTTTTTAAACAAAACCTTACGCTAATTCTAAATCTATGTTAATATATGGAGTAGTCTTAACAATTTATTAACTTGATTTTAACTAAATGTTGCAACTGTATACTTACTTTCGTAACAAATAAAAAGCAATGAGTACAGCTAAACAAAAGATCTTAATAGTTGATGACGAACCGGATATCCTCGAGTTAATTGAATATAACTTGAAAAAAGAGGGTTATCAGGTATTTTTAGCTAGCAATGGCCAAGAAGGAATCAATGTAGCTAAAAAAGTTCAGCCAGATTTGATCATTTTGGATATCATGATGCCGAAGATGGACGGTATTGAGGCTTGTCGTTTAATGCGAGCCATACCTGAATTTAAAAATACTTTCATGGTGTTTTTGACAGCTAGGAGTGAAGAGTATTCTGAAATTGCAGGTTTTAACGTGGGTGCAGATGATTACATCGCTAAGCCGATAAAACCGAGAGCGCTGGTAAGCCGCATTAATGCCATATTACGTCGTAACGCAAGTAGCGATGAAATTTCAGAAAACAGATTGGAAATTGGCGATTTAGTGATAGACAGAGAATCTTATTTAGTTTATCAGAGCGGAGAAAAAGTGGTGTTGGCCAAGAAAGAATTCGAATTACTTTATTTATTGGCCTCTAAGCCAGGCAAGGTTTACACACGGGAGTCCATCCTAAAAAATATCTGGGAAGATTCGGTTGTAGTTACCAATAGAACAATAGACGTTCACATCAGGAAGTTACGTGAAAAGCTTGGTGAAAATTACGTTTCAACGGTAAAAGGGGTTGGATATAAATTTGAGTTATCCTAACCCATAACAAAATAATGGCCTCGATACAAATCGAGGCTTTTTCTTTTCAAAGCGCTAGCTGACTCTGCTTTCCTTTGGCTGCCTGTACGTCATCAAGTTCATATTTTGCAGCGGCATGTTTTATTCTTCTTCTTATTTTCTGTGCTAGTATTCTAGGGCCTAACACTTTCACACACTCACCAAAACCAAGTATTTCACGCTCTAACTCGTAATTAAGCGCAACATCAATCCTAAAAACAGTAGTAGTTTCTTTTTGTGCGATAAGTTGTTGCGAGTGGTGTAAAGGCTTAGTGATAATGTACGGGGTAGTTGCAGCATCAAATTCTAAAATTACTTTTTGCGCCCTATCCTTAGCGTTTTTGGTAACACCAATTAGGTCGTTGTAATATCGGTCAAAGTCAACTCCATCGTAAGGTAAAAAAAGTTCATTTGGTAATTCCTGGAACTCAATAATTCGATCAAGCGCCAAATTCATTAACATGTTAGTTTTTTTAGCTCTAACAATTAAAAACCATCTGTTGCGATACTCCTTTAATAAATATGGGTAATAAATGGCATTTTGCGATCTTTGGGCTTTAAAAGATTTGTACTCAATTAACAGTGCTATTTTTTTTAAGATGGATTGATAAAGGGCAGGAATATATTCAGTTCCTTTAACCCTATTATTGTTTTCTAGCTGAATGTAATTTCCATTTTTATGGGTCGATTTATGCAGGTTGTTTTCCAAACGAGCAATCATGTCGCTCATTTCATCGAAATAATTGAAAGCATTAAACTCTTTTAATACGCCAACAATTTCCTTCATTTTATCTACATCAGCGTTATTAATTGGTGCATTCGTAATGCTAAAATTGGGATCTTCATAAACGTAAAATCGTTTGTCCTTAACCACAATTGGAGCCTTGTAGCCCAACTTGTCACTACGCATTAGTTGGATATCAGCTTGAATGGTTCGCTTGCTTACACCAGAAGTAATTCCTTCGAGTTCATAAAGCTTATCCGAAACTTTTTCAATGAGATCTTCCAAAGTCCACTTCTTGTATTTATTTCTTAAACAATCATCAATGGTTTTATATCTGATTAAAGCTAATTTATTGACGGCCATATTTAAATGCTGATCGCGTTATCGTTATCTGGGTTATAAAACTAATTAAAAATTATTCAATAATAAATTTATCTGCGCATTGTATTTGCGTACATCATTTTTTTGAAGTCTTTTTGATGTTAATTTAAAATAAATTAACTAAAAATCAGCAACTTAAATAAAAATCAAAATAATTAATTTATTGCGCAATTATACTGCGCACATCCACTTGCATCTTTGTAATGTTGCCAGCTGATAATATCATTATATTTTGCTGGATAAAAAATGACACCCTCGGCAAGTGAACGATGCTTGCCGAGTTTTAAGAAAGAATAATATGAAAACAATCATTACAGGAAATGAGCTCTTAACCATAGGTTTCACTGAAGGTAAATCAGTAGGCTTAGCTTTAACTTTAATTGCCGAAAATTTTGAAGACGTAGCTAAAGAAGAGGTTTTGAATCTTTTGCGAAAAGTTAAGAGCTATCCAGAAAGCTTTTTGGACGACAAGATATTGGCGCCATTGGCCAAACTAATTGTAGCAGAAAATAATACCGAATTGGACACCATTTCATTAAATAACGCATCAAAAGACTACCGTATTTTTGGAGAAAATTACATTGAAGAAGGCGCCAGAAAGCAAATGGATATTGCAATGAAATTGCCGGTTACCGTTGCGGGTGCATTAATGCCAGATGCCCACCAAGGCTACGGATTGCCAATTGGTGGTGTTTTAGCCACAAATAATAGCATTATTCCTTATGGCGTTGGCGTTGATATTGGCTGTAGAATGGCTTTAAGCATATTTGATATACCGGAGAAGCATTATTTCGGTAAGGATAACATGTATAAAAGAGAATTAATTGCGTTTACCAAGTTTGGTGCCGGTAGAGAATTTAGAGGTTTGGAGAGGGCCGACCACGAGGTGATGGAAAGTGAAGCATTTCAGGCAACGCCGCTGTTAAAAGGGTTGCATGCAAAAGCTTGGTCGCAGTTAGGCACTTCTGGTGGCGGTAATCATTTTGTGGAGTGGGGTATTATTGATTTTGCGGAACGTGATGAAATCTTGAATATCGATAAAGGAAGATACGTTGCCTTACTAACGCATTCTGGTTCGAGAGGATTGGGTGCAACCATTGCTGGCCATTACACAAAAGTAGCAAAACAGCTTTGTAAACTCCCTGATGATGCGGCAAATTTAGCCTACTTGGATTTAAATAGTGCAGAAGGTCAGGAATATTGGATTGCCATGAATTTAGCCGGCGATTATGCCTCTGCCTGTCACGAAGTGATCCATAAAAGGTTAACCAAAGCCATAGGTGCGAAGGTACTAGCGAAAGTAGAAAACCATCATAATTTTGCATGGAAAGAAACTTTAAATGGCGAAGAAGTGATTGTGCATAGAAAAGGCGCAACACCAGCAGCAAAAGGTGTGATGGGAATTATTCCAGGCAGCATGACGGCTCCAGGCTTCTTAGTAAGAGGAAAGGGAGAAGAAGGATCAATCCATTCGGCTTCACATGGAGCAGGTAGGGTGATGAGCCGTTCAAAAGCGATAAAAAACATCACTAAAGCAGAGATGAAGGCGGTGTTGAAGGATCATGGTGTAACTTTGATTGGCGCTGGCTTAGATGAAGCACCAATGGCGTATAAAGACATACATCAAGTGATGGCTGCACAACAAGATTTAGTAGATATAGTGGCCAAGTTTGAACCAAAAATGGTGCGTATGGCCGATGATGGGAGCAGAGAGGATTAAAGTTAAATCCAATGGTGTAAATCATTGGATTTTTTATATTTAACTTCGCTAGTAATGATGCAGGATATTGATGTACAATTTGAGTCCAAATAAGCAATGAGCAGATTAAATAAACATCTAAAAAGTTACCGCTATGCTTGGCGAGGTATTTTGCTGGCATTTAGGAATGAAAACAACATGCTTTTTCATTTGATCGCAGCTATTTTAGTGGTCGTTCTGAACATATTATTACAGGTTAATAAATACGAATGGCTAATTACCTTACTATTGATTGGCTTAGCTTGGACGGCTGAAATTTTCAACACTGCTATTGAAACACTGGCCAACCGTGTATCGGAGCAACAAGACCCCTTGATAGGAAAAACTAAGGATTTAGCTTCAGGTGCTGTATTGGTGATCTGTTTGTTTGCCTTGATTTGTGCGGCGATTATTTACTTTCCGTACCTATTACAGTTGATAAATAGAATGACTTGAAATAAAAAATCCTGCTACAATAATGTGCAGGATTTCTATTTTATGTCCGCGGAAAGTGAGGGATTCGAACCCCCGGTCCTGTGACAGACAACGGTTTTCAAGACCGCCGCATTCGACCACTCTGCCAACTTTCCGGGGACAAAAGTACAAACTCTGGGCTATTACACAAATTATAGTTTGGGTATTTTACAAAGTTTGTTTTAAGCGCTTCGTAATCAGCTATAAAAAATGATAATGACTTCACAAAAAATGTTTGAGCGGTTTGCAGATTGAGGTTTTTGATTATTGCATGGCAGTTGGTTAACTAAACCCGGTAGTAACGGATACCGGCCAAGTGGATAAGGCCTAGCGTTGACTGAGGCGTTGGAGCAGCCGTATGAGTGGATAACGGGGCTAACGAAAATAGCACTGGAAATTGGCTTTACTACTAGTTATAAGGCTAACTATTTTCGTTTTTATTATTTCCTTTGAACAGATTGAAGTTGGGCCTGATGATTTTCACACTCCTTTTAGAAAGATCAACACTTGCGTTAAGCTCGAAGCCCACCAATAAGATTAAGGAATTTAAATAAAGCCAAATCATGACTACCATTAACGTGCCGATAGAGCCGTAAATTTTATTGTAAGCGCTGAAGTTATTGATATAAAAGGAGAAGCCCCAAATGGTTAGGAAGGCCAAAATCGTGGCTAACCAAGAGCCCGCACTGAAGAATTTCCACTTTTTAGCGTGGGCGGGGCCATAGCGGTACAAAATGGAAACATTGATGAAATACAAAACGCCCAATAAAGCCCATTGTGTAATTTTGATAGCGTAAATTGTTAAACTTCCATTGTAGTTGATTTCTTTTCTGAAAAAATTGATGGCCAACTCGCCCAAGGTCATTGCAGCAATACAAATGATCATGGAAACCACGAGTACAATGGTCAATACCAATGCTACCAAGCGTCTTTTAAGCAGGCTGCGAGTTTCAACAATGAGCGACGACTTGTTGAAAGCAATCATCAAATTATGCACACCATTAGTGGCAAAAAATAACGAAAGGAAAAAACCAATAGATAGTAAACTTCCATTCTGTATATTGACAATGTCATCAATGGTAGCTTCAAAAGCCAGATAGGCGTTGTTAGGTAACACCAACGCAAGTAAAGACATTAAACCCTCTTGAAATCCGATACGTTTTGGAATGTACGGAATCAACGTAAACAGGAAGATAATTCCCGGAAAAATGGCCAACATAAAATTGTAGGCTAGGGAAGAAGCTTTGTTTACCAAGGTATCCTTACCTATTTCCTTAAAGAAAAAAGAGGCTACCGTATAAATTGGCAAAGGGCTAAAACCTGGCAAAACACAAACTTTAGTCCACTCGATAAACAACGAGTAGGGCCTAAACCTTAGTAACTGTTTGTGTAGCCAGTTCATTAAATATATTTAATATGTTGTTTAATTCTTTTAATTGTAAAAGTACATATTTTGAGATTGTACAAATTCATTCCATAATCGTACCTCTACAATTGTAAATCAAAAATACTGCCTTACATTTTTCATGAAGTTTTCTGGCGGCTGACAAGGTCTCCGGGTATGCTTATCTACAAATACTAACGTTGTTTTTCCAATATTGATGAGCTCATTGGCCTCGTTGTAGATTTGGTACTCCACATGTAACCTTACCGTAGGCAATTCTTTCACTATTGATTTAATGGTAAGTACTTGATTGTAAAGCGCTGGTTTTAAGTATTTCGATTGCAATTCTAATATCGGTAGCATTACGCCATCAGCTTCCATTGAGGCGTAAGTCATACCAGAGCAGGCTTCAAAACATTCTGTACGGGCAATTTCGTAATATTGGGCATAGTTTCCGTGATACACCACACCCATCTGATCAGTTTCTGCGTATCTAACTTTAACCTTAGTTTCGTAAGTGAACATTATCTAAAGATATTTCTTTTATTTAAAGCCTCTCTGTATTTTTTAGCGTTGATGTTATGCTCCTGAACCGTTGCCGCAAAGTTGTGGTAGCCAGAAAAATCTTCTTTGGCGCACATATATAGATAGTTGTTGTCTTGTTTGTTAAGGACGGCATCAATTGCGTTGATACTTGGCATGTTGATTGGTCCCGGAGGCAAACCTACATACTTATAGGTATTATATCTAGAATCGGCACCTAGCATTGCTCCGGTAACACGTTTCACCGTAAAATCGCCATTGGCAAAAATTACAGTGGGATCAGCTTGTAACAACATTCCTTTTTGCAACCTATTCCAGTAAAGACCAGCAATTGTTGGCATTTCTTTGTCGTAAAGCGCTTCTGCATCAACAATTGAAGCTAATATGGTTGCTTTAATTGGATCGAGACCAAGTGCAGCAGCCTTTTGTTTACGATCAGCGTTCCAAAATTTAACGTACTCCGCATTCATCTTTTTGAAAAACTCTTTTGGCGAAGTGTTCCAGTACATTTCGTAGGTGTTTGGAATGAACATGGTGTAAACATTATCCGTGTTAAAGCCATATTGTTCTACAAAAGCAGCAGAATCAAACAGTTTTATAAATGCAGTAGAATCTGGTTCCAAGTTTTTAGCCAACAAAGCGGCCAAGCCATCAATTTTTCTGATGTTTTGGAATTTCAACTTCACAGGTTCTTGATTGCCAGCTTTCAACATATTGATAAAAGTTCGGTTGTTCATACCTTCCTTTAAGCGATATTTACCAGGTTTTAGTGGTCCCTGCAAGTTCATTTTTTCAGCAGCTTCCCAGAAAGTGCCAATATCATTTAAGATGTCTTTGTAACGCATATCAGTTACTAAGTCTTCGAAAACGTATCCAGTTTTGACGTAAAGGTATTTCTCTTTACCGGTTACGTTTGGTGCAAAGTAAGTTTTATAAAATTTTAAACCGAAATAGCCTCCAACTAAGGCTACCACGACCAAAATAACCAAGGCAATTTTATAGCTATTTTTAATGGGTTTGTTTGTGCTCATTTGGTGTGTTATTGTTTGTTTGTTAGCGTTATGTTAATTGGTGTTCCAATACGAACCTTGCTCAAGCTATCTGTTGCTAAAGGAAATTGGCTTACGATTACGGCATTGGCAGTATCTGTAATTGTACCTTGATAGGTAATTGTACCGATGGTTAGCATAGAACCCTTTAAAGAGAATTTGGCTTCATCAATGGTCAGACCCGTTAAATTCGGCAGTTCAACTTCTTCATTACCGCGACCATCGCCTAAAACAAAATTAATTCTCGAACCTTTTGGCAAACTCTCGCCAGCTTTAATTGGTTGTCCGCCAAACAAAGCTTCTAAAACCACGTCTCTAGCTACATCTGGCTTGTAGGTGGTATCACCCAATTTTAAGCCATAACTTTCGATGATAGATTTAGCTTCTCGCAAAGATTTTGTTTCGACGTCAGGAAACCTAACGTTAGGAGCGTTATTGGTATTAATAGTTAAATATACAGTACGATTATCTTTTACGAACGTTTCTGGATCTGGATCTTGATCTGTCACAATACCTGGCGGTTGATCCATAATATAAACTGAATCTATTTCATATCGCAATCCAAGTCCTTCCAATTTGCTAACAGCATCTTCAATTTTTAAACCTTTCAAATTAGGCACTTTTAAACCTTCGCCGTGTTTGGTATAGTAACGTAAACTGAAAAAAGCGATAAGTAGAAGTGCAAAAAAGGTACAAATTGCCGCTATGATGTTAGTTCGAAATGAATTTGTTTTAAGGTACTCGGTAAAGTTGCCCATCAGCTATTTATTAAAATTAAGCCCAAATTTAGCTTAAAAAAATATTTATCTTAAATTAAAAACAAATCTGTTTAAGTAATTTCTATTTTTGAGCTACAGAGTTATCAATCTCTTAAATTTTATTATCAATTAACATAAGCATAAATAAAAACTAAATTTTTAAAGATGAAGAAGACCATTGCACTACTAACTGGCGGAACTACAGGCGAATGGGTAGTTTCGGTAAAAAGTGCTGCAACAATTGCCCAAAATATAGACACCAGCAAATACGAAGTTTATAAGATTATGCTTACCGAAAACGGATGGTTTTATGAGCCTGCAGATTCGGTAAAAATTGAAGTTGATAAAAATGATTTCTCCCTGAACATCAAAGGGAAAAAAATCGTTTTTGATGGCGTTTTCATCGCTATTCACGGATCGCCGGGAGAAGATGGAAAGTTACAAGGCTATTTTGACATGTTAGGCATACCTTATACAACTTGCAATGCTTTAACTAGCGCCATCACCATGAATAAAGGCTACACCAAAGCAATTGTAAATGGCATTAAGAATTTAAATGTAGCCAAGTCACTCCAACTATTTAAAGAAGATTACGACGCCGAAGAGGTAAAAGCGCAATTGAAACTACCTTATTTTGTAAAACCTAATAATGGTGGCAGCAGTATTGGAATGAGCAAGGTGAAACACGTAGATGATTTAGCTGCCGCACTAGAGAAAGCCTTTAACGAAGATTCCCAAGTTTTAGTAGAAGAATTTGTTGAAGGACGGGAGTTCTCCATAGGTGTATTTAAAACCAAAGGCAAAATTGTGGTATTGCCCACTACCGAGGTTAAAACCAAAAATGAATTTTTCGATTTTGATGCGAAATATACACCAGGTGTTACCGAAGAAATTACCCCCGGAGACATGAGCGAAGAAGAAAAGGCTAGGGTAGAGCAGGTAGTTGCCGATGTTTATCAAAAACTGAATTGCCGAGGGATTGTAAGAATAGATTATTTCTTAGAACACGGAACTGGAAATTTTTACTTCATCGAAATTAATACCATACCCGGACAAACCGCAACTAGCTTTATTCCGCAACAGGTGGCGGCCATGGGCATGAAACTACAAGACTTTTATACGCAGGTACTAGAAGAAACTATTTAACTTAATTGATTATAACTTAACAGCTCTTGCCTCGTGGAAGTCCTCCAATTTGGTAAGTAGCCTAATGAGTTCCATTTTTTCGGCATTTGATAACGGCTCAGTAACATTTTGCGAAGCCGTTCTCATTTGCTCAATATGTTTATTTAAAGCACTTTTACCTTTTTCAGTAATACTGATCATTCTGTTACGCTTATCGTCATGCGTAGTTTCCTGTGTTACAAAACCACCGCTAATCAATCTATTTACAATTTGTATACCCGCTGATTTTTCGTGAACATTAAGTTTAATTAGTGCAGTTTTAGTCATACTGCCATGAGACATTAGGCTAATCAGATAGAAGAAATCATCAGAAGTAGAGAATTCGGAACCTGCTATAGCTTCTTTTGCATGTTGTTTTGCGTATCGATATAAATGCACTAAAGAAGTATTAATTACGCTATCGGCAGATCTGCCATAAATCTTCCCATTCCAATCTGGTTCAGGCAGGCTTACAGAAGTACCGTCCAAGTGCTGGTTAACCCACTGTACAAATCCATGTACATCATCTTTTGTAGCATGTACATTTTCTTGTTCGTAGCGTTCAGCTAATCCAATGATTTCTTTAACTAGGTGATAAGACATTTCGTAAATATTTTAATACAAAAATAAATAAAATTAGTATAGAAATGAACTAAATAATATTTGAGCACAGCTTGAAATAAAAATTAGTATAAATTAAAACTATTTAGTATTTTATTTGTAGTTATAAAGTATAAAAAAATACTAAAATATGAAAACACTTAACTTTAAATTTTCTAAGCTGGCGTTGGTAGTTGCGCTTACAGGTTTTGCACTTTTTTCTTCTTGCAAGAAAGATAACGATTCGCCGGAAAACCTTTCCATTGCTGACGTTGTTGCTGCTGACGACAATTTCTCATTATTAGAAACGGCATTGAACCATGCACAATTAACTGGAACCTTAAAAGGTGAAGGTAATTTCACTGTATTTGCACCTAACAATGCGGCGTTTGCTGCTGCTGGCTTAGATACCGATGCAAAAATTATGGCAATGTCTGCTGAAACCTTGAAGCAAATTTTACTTTACCACGTACTGCCTAACCGTACCCCAGCGTCAGCTATACCAACCGCCGCTAACACAGCTGGAGCCACCTCAGCAAATGCTAACGTATTTGTAACTAAAAATGCTAATGGTGTATTCGTAAATGGCGCTACTGTGTTAACAGCTGATGTTAATGCTAAAAATGGCGTGGTACACATCATCAACAGAGTATTGATGCCACCTAGCGGAAACATCGTTCAAGCGGCTCAAGCAAACGCTAACTTCAGCTTTTTAGTTGCTGCGATAACTAGGGCTAGTCAAGGAAATACCAATGTTGCACAAGTGCTATCAGGTACCGGTCCATTCACTGTATTTGCACCTACTAACCAAGCTTTCATCAACGCAGGATATACAACTATCGCTGCAATTCAAGCAGCTAGTCCTGCAACTTTAACTAATATTTTGACCTACCACGTAGTTGCTGGTCGCGTACTTTCAAGTGATTTGACCGAAGGCGCTATGCCAACTACTGTACAAGGTGGAAAAGTAACCATAAGCTTAACAGGTGGCGCAAAAGTGAAAGGTTTGGGTAATACTACATCGTCAAACATCACTACAACTAATGTAATTACAACCAACGGCGTAATTCACGCAATCGACCAAGTACTGTCACCTGGTATCTAAAGATCGTTTTTTCATGGCTGATTCTCGCCGAGGTAGGTATATTTTTGTACCTATCTCGGCTTTTTTAATTCAGCCTTGCTGCTTATTTGGTTATATTTGTACACAATTAAACTTTTAAATCCATTTAAATTGAAAGTCAAACATTTACTTGTTCTCATTTTATTAAACTTTGGCCAAGTAGTTAAAGCTCAAAACAGTGGTTTAATTACCGGAACTGTACAAAACGCAAATACCAGCGCTGGCGTTGTTGGTGCTACCATTTTAGTTAATGATGTCAACTTGCAAACCGTAACCGATAGCCTTGGCAATTATAAAATCAAGGTGCCTGCCGGGACGTTTAAAATCTCGGTAAGCAGTGTAGGTTTTGTAAGTCAAATTAAATATAACATTGTGGTAAGCACTGGAACGCCTCAATTGGTTAACTTTGATTTACAACCTGAATCGAAAAACTTGCAGGAAGTTAATATTAAATTTAGCAAACAAAAATCCGCAGTGGCAACTGATTTAGTGACGCCACTTTCTGTACAGCAGCTAACTACCGAAGAAATCAGAAGCAACCCAGGCGGTAATTTTGATGTTTCAAAAGTGGTCCAAACGTTGCCAGGTGTAGGAATTAGCAATGGAACTGGCGAAAGAAACGATATCATTATCAGAGGCGGTGCGCCAAATGAAAATGTGTACTACCTAGATGGAATTGAGATTCCAGTTTTAAATCACTTTCAAACCCAAGGCAGCTCTGGTGGTGCGCAAGGTATTTTAAATGTTTCTTTTATAGAAAGTCTGAAACTCAGCTCATCCGCATTTGATGCTCGTTACGATAATCCATTAGCTTCTACTTTTGTGATTAAGCAACGTGATGGCAATCCCGAACGTTTATCTGGAAATGCAAGGGTGAGCTTTACGGAAACCGCACTTACTTTAGATGGGCCTTTGGCGAACAATACCACATTTCTAGCTTCGGCCCGTAAGTCATATCTGAGCTTCTTATTTAAGCTTATTGATTTGCCCATACGCCCTGATTTTGAAGATTTTCAATTCAAAGTTACACACAAGTTCAACGATAAAACTAAACTTACCGCTATCGGGTTAGGTGCCATTGATCGTTTCAGATTTGCACCTACTAAAGAATCGACATTAGAAAATACTTACATCTTACGTTCAACACCATACATTAACCAATGGAATTATACGGTTGGTATTAATATCAATCACAAAATTGAGAACGGATTTTTAAACTTCACACTTAGTCGAAACATGTTTGATAATAAGCTAGATAAGTTTGAGGATCAAATAATGGATGAAACTAAACGTGTGCTGAGGGTTGCTTCGCAAGAAGACGAAAATAAGTTCAGGTTTGATATCAATAAGTTTGTAAACGGATGGAAAATAGGCGCTGGTTTAATGGCACAATTGGTGGGCTACGAAGGAAATTTGTTCAATAAACTTAGCAATGCCGTTTATGATGGTAGCGGCAATCTCATTAGTCCACAACGCAGCATTGTTTTTAACAACAGCATCAATTTTTGGAAGTATGGTGCATTTTTTCAAGCTTCTAAAAATCTATTTAATGAGCGTTTGTTAGTTTCAGGAGGTATCAGGACTGATATGAATTCGTTCACGAACGAAGGAAACAATCCGTTAAGTACCTTATCACCTAGAATATCTTTCAGTTATCACTTGAACCCGAAATGGGATATCAATGCATCAGTTGGAACTTACTTTAAAATTCCTCCGTATACAGCGCTTGGTTACTTAGATAACTCTGGCAATGCATTGAATAAAAATTTAGACTACATCCAATCTACACATTACGTACTGGGCACTCAATTTCTACCTAAAACAGATTTAAGATTTACATTTGAGGCCTTTTACAAACGTTACAATAATTACCTTGTTTCCGTAAACAACGGAATTTCATTAGCCAATCAAGGGGCTGAATATACCTCTTTCGGTAGCGAGCCACTGTTGAGTATAGGTGATGGAAGAACTTATGGTTTCGAAGTTTTTGCACAGCAGAAATTAATTAACAAACTATTTTACGTGGCGAGTTACTCTTATGTAGTGAGTAAATTTTCTGGGGCTGATGGTCGTTTTATTTCTTCATCTTGGGACAATAGACATTTGCTTTCGTTTACCTTAGGCTATAAATTGAGAAGAAATTGGGATTTGGGATTGAAATATCGTTATGCAGGTGGCACGCCTTACACGCCTTTTGATTTGACAGCTTCGCAACTTAACTACCTTAGTTTGGGAACTGGCGTGCTTAATTTTAATCAACTTAATTCGCAACGACTGGGCGCCTTTAACCAACTGGATTTTAGGGTAGATAAACGTATCAACTTCAAACGTACTGCGGTTAATTTCTATGTTGATATCCAAAATATTTTGAAGTCGAAAAATGACGATCTACCTAAATACACATTCCAACGTACATCGGATAACAGCAACTTTTTAACTACTGATGGGCAAGCTGTCAAATCGGATGGATCAAATGCTATACCGTACATCTTAAACACAAGTTCAGGTAATCTGATCCCGTCTTTAGGTGTAATATTCGAATTTTAAACATTTTAATAAATTGATGGTTTTGTATCAAAGCTAACGGTGATGAAAAAATTATTTCCAATTGTAAATGGTGTAGCATTAGTGAGCACCATTTTTGTCAACTATCTATCTAATACGGGCGTGTTCAACGGAAATACCATGAAAACGGTATCCGATCGGTACTTTAATTTTTTTACACCAGCGGGATACGCCTTTTCAATTTGGGGTATCATTTATGTGGGATTATTAGCATTTGTTTTTTACACGGGCAAAAGTCTTTTTAACAAACAGCAGCCACATCCAGTATTAGAAAAAATAGGATGGTGGTTTTTAATTTCCTGTATTGCAAACTCGTGCTGGGTAGCAGCTTGGCTTTATGATTATACTGCGCTAAGTGTAGTGTTGATGACTGTTATCTTAATTTCATTATTGAAGATTATCACTAACCTCGACATCAATTTAGTTAAAAGGGATACAAAAGATTATTCCTTCATCAACTTGCCATTTACTTTGTACGTTGGCTGGATATCTGTTGCCATTATTGCGAATGTGGCAGCCTTACTTACTAAAATCAATTGGGATGCTTGGAGAATAGCTCCAATGACTTGGACTATCGTTATGGTAGTTATTGCCGGGGTGGTTAATATTTTTATGGTAACTCAGCGTAACATGCGAGCGTATGGATTGGTAGGTATTTGGGCTTTATTAGCTATTGCAGCGAACCAAAATAGCGAAGGCCAATCTATTGTTTATGCATGTTACGCTGTAGCTGCCGCGATATTGATTAGTATTGTTGTTAACTTTATTAAACCAAATTGGCGTGCTGTTTAATTTGCTGATGCGTTTAAAATTAGCTTAGGTTACTTGGAACTATGTCTGGTTTAGCATAAGTTAATCTACCTAACGCAGTAGCTTCGAAATAGCTATCTAAACCCGTAACGGTAACTGTTTGTGCCGCTTGATGGTCTACATAACCATCGTTGCCGACTAAATTAGGACTTAGTAAGATTTGCTTTGCTTCGCCAATAACTATGGTAGTATTGTTTAAGGTGACTGGCATAATTTCTTTTAACTCCAAAGCAATTTTAACACTTGATTCTGCTACGAACGGTGCTTCGAAGTCTGGCAGGAAAAATTCCGTTAAGCCACATTCAACAAATTCAGAAACGCCGCTAGGAAAACGTGCACTGGTGTGGTGCGCCTGTTTGTAAAATGATGGAAGCACATTGTTTAAGGTGTAAAATCCATTGCGTTTAATATTACTTAAGGTATCGTGATCTTCAGATTGCGGCCTAAAAACCATCCCCAACAAAGCCGGTGACGCACCTAAATGAAAAATAGAATTAAATAATCCTAAGTTGCTGTGTCCTTTTTCATTTAAGGTTCCTACTAAATGTAAACATTTGTATCCGGGTAGCGAGTTAATGAAGGTCGCAAGGTACCTGTTATCCATTTGTTTAAGTTCTTCACTGCTGATTTTCATAGCTTAAATGTTCGTTCTAAGTTTACCCATTCCACCATCAACACCTAAAATTTGTCCGCTTACCCAGCTGCTATCACCACTTAAAAAGTAACTAATTGCCGCAGCAATATCTTCAACTGAGCCAACTCTACCCAAAGGATGCCTTTTGCCGGCGACCTCACGTTTTTCTGGCGTATTGAGTAAGCGCTCTGCCATTGGGGTGTCGGTAAGTGACGGAGCAACAACATTTACGCGAATTTTAATCGGAGCTAATTCCGCAGCTAATGCCACCGCAGCACCTTCTAATCCAGCTTTAGCCGTTGCTACACTAGCATGAAATCCCATTCCAGTTTGTGCTGCTACAGAACTGATAAATACCACTGATGCACCATTTGCTGCTTTTAATGCAGGAAGCACTTGCTGTGTAGTCAATACCGCACCAACAACGTTTAATTGGAAATCATTCAGTAAATCATCCTTTGTAATTCTTGAGATCGGTTTTAAGTTGATATTTCCAACGGCATACACCAAGCCATGTAGCTGCGAAGGTATAAACGTGGACAATGCGCTCAAATCTTCTTTCACGTCAAGACTAAGATAATTTATTGCTGTTGGCAATTCATCACTCTTTGTTCTTGAGGCCACATACACATTTGCACCAGCTGCAGTTAAGGATTTTGCCAGTTGAAGTCCAATACCGGAACTACCGCCGATAATTAAGATGTTTTTTCCTTCAAAGTTCATTAACCAACGTATTTTAAAAATTCGTTCTTAGTTTCAGCAGCTTTAAATTTCCCACTAAACGCAGTTGTAATAGTTGAGCTACCTGCATCTCTAATCCCTCTAGCAGATACGCAATGGTGGTAAGCATCAATCATTACCGCAACATGCTCCGTACCTAAAACCTTTTTAATTTCTTCGCAGATCTGGATGGTTAAACGCTCCTGTACCTGCGGGCGACGGCTGTAATATTGCACAATACGGTTCAGCTTTGATAAACCGATTACTTTACCATTACTGATATAAGCTACGTGTGCTTTACCCGTAATTGGCACAAAGTGATGTTCACAGTTACTAAAAACGGCAATGTTTTTCTCTACCAACATTTCTTGATATTGATAGGAGTTTTCAAATAGAGTAGGGTCTGGTTTGTTAGCAGGATTTAGTCCGCTAAAAAACTCGTTTACATACATTTTGGCAATACGTTTCGGACTGTCTTTTAAACTATCGTCCTTCAGGTCTAAGCCAAGAATAGTTAATATTTCACGAAAATGATTAGTGATCAATTCTATTTTAGTTTGATCATCCATTTCAAAAGCACCGGATAATAATGGTGTTTCAAAATCAGCAAGGTTAATTTTTGGACTGATTAGTTCAGCTTGTTTGTTATTCATGATCCGGTAATTAAGCGAAAGTTTATTAAAACACTTCAAAAGTATAATAATACACTTTTAACAACAAATTGTTTCAGTCTGCGTAAAGTAATATTTAGGTATAATTTAAATTTTGTATTATAAAATACCTGTTTTCTTATTCGGTCATAAAATGATAAATTTATACATGGCAAAAAGAGAACATTCCGCAGTTAGCAGCTTTAAAATTTTTGTGCTTGACACCTCAGTAATTTTGTACGACCACAATGCGATTTACAATTTCCAAGAACATGATGTTGCCATACCGGCTTTGGTACTTGAAGAGCTGGACAACTTTAAAAGTGGCAACGATACCCGCAATTTTGAAGCAAGAAATTTTATCAGGATTATCGATATCGCCTCTAAAAGCAATTTGATTAATAACTGGTTTAAACTAGGTAAAAGTAGTTTGGGGAGGTTCAAAGTTCAAATTGCCGAAGTGCCTAAATCCACTAATGCAGAAACACTTTTTAGCGAAGGCAAATTTGATAATAGGATATTGAATGCTGCCTTAGCACTGCAAGATGAAAATCCTGAACACAAAGTAATTTTGGTATCAAAGGACATTTGCTTGCGATTAAAAGCGAAAGCGTTAGGATTAAATGCCGAAGATTATGAAACAGGCAAGGTTAAAAATGTAGAAGAACTGTATAGTGGTAAAACCGAAATGAAACTTACAGATTTAGCTGTAGTAGAGAAACTGAAAGCTGATGGTTGTTTATCCATTTCAGAAGCTTCTATACCACAGCAAGATAGCAATCATTTCTATGTTTTTAAATATCAACGGAAAACTGCAGCAGCTTTTTACAGTATTAAAGATAAGATGCTAAAGTTGGTTAAAAACGATACGGTGTTTGGTATTATTCCGCGTAACATTGAACAGAGCTTTGCCTTTGATGCCTTATTAAATCCGGCGATCAAGTTGGTTACTATACAAGGAAATGCAGGTACTGGTAAAACTTTGTTGGCATTGGCCAGCGCTTTGGAGCAACGGCGTGACTATAGACAAATCTACATCACTCGGCCAATTGTGCCACTTAGCAATAAAGATATTGGTTTTCTTCCGGGAGATATGAAATCAAAAGTTGATCCTTACATGGCACCAATTTGGGACAATTTAAAGTTGATTAGGGAACAATTTGCCAAAGATGAAAAGATGCAACTAAAAATTGATGAGTTGGTGAAAACGGAAAAAATTGAGATTGCACCTTTGGCATTTATTAGAGGCCGTACGCTAAATAAAATTTTCTTTATCGTGGATGAAGCCCAAAACCTCACACCTCATGAAATAAAAACGATCATCAGCAGGGCAGGAGAAGATACTAAAATTGTGTTCACTGGTGACATTTACCAAATTGATACCCCTTATCTTGATTCAGAAAGTAATGGTTTATCGTACTTGATTGAGAATGCAAAAAATCATCCGCTTTATGCGCACATTACTTTGCAAAAAGGGGAGCGTAGCGAATTAGCCAATTTGGCAACGGAATTGTTGTAGTTACATCTTTTAAAAAAAAGCCTATACCACAACTGCGATATAGGCTCTTATATTATGAAGATAACTTACTTCACGATGATGGTGTCACCTTTTTCTACATAAGAAATATTCTTACTGAAACAGATGGCTTCGATTACGGTTTTGTAATCTGCATTTTTGAAACTTGAGTTATAGCTCCAATCATTGGCTTTGCTTTTATTGATAAGCTTCTTGCCGAAGTATTGCTGCATAGCCAAAGCAATATCATCAAAATTAGCACCAACAAAAACAATTGTATTGGTTAACCAAGCCACTGCTTGGTCGGTATTACCTTGTTTTAAGACCAATTGGTTATTCGCTTTATCAAAAAGTGCCTGCTCTCCCGGATTAAGCAACACTTGTCCAATGTCATCTTTTCCGTAAACTTTAACTTTACCTTCTAACAACGACACTTTAACTTCTTTGCCTGACGGTAGGTTAGCTACATTAAAAGCAGTACCTAAAGCTTGTGTGCTAATTTCTCCAGAGTGCACAATAAACGGATGTGCTTTGTCTTTCGCCACTTCAAAAAATGCTTCGCCGTCCAAAAAAACTTCCCTCGTTTCACCTTGGTACTTTAGCGGGTAACGTAAACTAGCGTTTGAATTTAAGGTTACTTTGGTACCATCACTTAGCGTAAGCTTAATTTTTTTGCCTACTGAAGCTGTACTTTTTTCCCAGATTATTTCATTTGAACTTCCAAAATATTGATAGGAGAAGTAACCTAAAACCAAAGCAAAGCAAGCAGCCAAACCAAACTTCAGCCACAACGGAAACTGCTTTCCAAGAATTGGTGATTTATCAGTACTGGTTGCTGTTGAGGCTTTGATATGATTCAGTAATCTTTGGCGCTCCTGAGACATTTCCTGAGCAGATGGAACATGATACACCGCATCCAACAGTTCGCATGCTGCCGTAGCTTGTGTTGCATTTTGAGGGCTAGCTGAAATCCAAAGCTGCCATTTCTCTACATCAGCGGCATTTATCCCGCGATAATAGTTAATGAAACTTTCGTCAGCAGCTAGTTCTTCAGGTGTGTAAAATGTAAAGTCCATCTATAATCAATTTTTAACTACTGGATAAGATACCTTTTCGTTTCCTTGTTTGATAGTAAGGAAATAAATCCCTTTACTGAAGTTCGATACATTAATAGGATAAATACTTTGAAGATTTTTCCCATTTACGGAAGCGTTAAATTGTATTTTGCCAGTAATATCTGTCAGGGTAAAGTTATATAACTTATCAGTAAATATTTGGTTAAGTTTAATTTTAAGTTCTGCTACCACTGGATTTGGATAAATTTGTACTCCATTGCCAGATAAACTAAATGCCACTTGTGCCACATCACTGTAAGAAAGTGTGCCATCAGCATCCACACCTTTAACTCGGTAATAATTATTGCCATTTAAAGGATTAGGGTCTATATAACTGTATGCTGATTTTTTCAACGCACTTACACTACCAATCTCTGCAAACTTGCTATCATCACCTCGGCGCTCCACTACGTATTTAATCGTATTTACTTCCGATGCCACGTACCAATTAACCAATACCGAAGAAGTGGACAGTTTCGCTTGAATACCTGTGTATGTTACCGGAAGTACACCGGTTGGCAGTATCCTCGAAGCATAAATTTCTGAATTTGTAGTGCCACTACGGCCGTCTGTCCAAGCAACAATGACATTATCGTTTCCATCAGTTTCGGCAACTACGCCTGCTTGAGAACCATTTGCATTACAAACAATCACACCAGCATCGTCCCAGCTTTTGGTTCCATCTGCATTCAATCGTTGTGCGTAAACGTCATTACCTGTAGTAGCTGTATTTCTTGTATCCTGCCAAGCCAATATACTAGTGCCAGCAGTTTTTCCGCTCATCAAAGTATAGATAACTGTTGCGCTAACCACTTGGCCGGTTGCCACAGCAACTCCATTTGAAGCCCATTGTATCGCACCTAAACTGTTGACACGTTGTGCGAATATTCTTCTGCCAGTTGTTAAGTCGCGTGGATCCATCCAAGTAATAATTGCACCATTATTTCCATCGCTAATTACTTGTGCAAGGTCTTGACTGGCGGTGGCGTTACATAAGGATATCCCTCCAGATGTCCAAGCCACGCTGCCATTGGTGTTAACTTTTTGTGCATATATATCTGCATTTGTTGAGCCGTTTCTCAAATCTTGCCAAGTAACAAAAAAGCCACTCGTACCATCCAAGGCTATGGACGGTTTAATTTGATTAGCAGCCGCACCGGGAGTAATATTTACGCCGTTTGCTGTCCATAAAAGAGTGCCACTGTTGTTAATGCGCTGAACATAAATATCAGAATCGGAAGTACTAATTCTAGGATCACCCCAGGCTAAATAAGCACCACCACTGCCGTCGGGCAATATCGACTGAGCAGTTTGCGTATTAGCAGCTGCAACCACATTTACGTCGCTAGTCCACACCGGAGCTCCATTACTGATGTCTATTTTATGAACGAAAAGATCGGTTCCTGTTCCGCTGTTTCTAGCATCACGGAAAAAAATCATCGCTTCAGTACTATTCACCATCTTAATTACGGGAGCTATCTGGTTTGCGCTAACACTAATCAGCTGAATCCCATTGTTGGCATAAACAATGTTTCCAGCAGCATCAACACGTTGCGTGTAAATTTGAGTGTTTGCGCCACGAGCATCGGCCCAAGCCACAATAACTCCATCATTACCATCTGGAGTGACTGAAGGTGATGACTGGTTTCCTGAGGCATTACAAACTAAAACTCCATTGGATGTCCATGCAACACTTCCATCGTTATTGATCTTTTGAATATAAATATCATCTCCAGTAGTAGCGCTATTACGGCTATCCACCCAAGCAATAAATACGTTGTTTTGACTATCTTTTGTTGTAACAACCGAATTTTTAGTACTGGTATTAATCACACCAGCAACGAGGTTATTTTGGCTAGGATCACCACTCCATTGGGAAAAAGCAGATAAAGGAAGAAAAGCCAACAAGCTAAGTAAAGTTTTTTTCATATCAATTAGGTTATAGTTAAAGGTTTTAACTACAGAGCACTACTTCAATGAATTTTACTATGATTTTAAAATAATAATTTGAAAGAGGAGCGGAGCCGCTTCAATGCGTCGTGTACCTGATTGTAAATCGTCCGAGGTTTATTGTTCAACTGATGCGCAATTTCTTCGTAAGATAGACCATCATAATATTTCAGCAACATGATTTGTCGTTGAGAAGGGCTTAACGATTGGAAAGCATTAGCCAATTTTGCAGCGTTCATTTCTTCGGTTTGACTGGCTATGATTTCTTCTTCGATAGATGGGGCAATATCTTCTTGAGCAGGAGTTAACTTTGTTGGCAATTTAATGTCCTTTATGATTTTCCGTTTTAGACAGGTAAAGAGATAGGATTTGATGTTATAAACTGTAGATAATCTCGTTCTTTTCTCCCATATCTCGCAGAATAAATCATGGATTTGATCCTTCACGATATCAGCATCTTGGCAAATACTGAAACCAAAAAGGTATAAGTGCTTGTAATTGGCATCGTAAACTTGCATAAATGCAGCTTCATCTCCTGATTTTATTTTATTCCAGGTGATCTCGTCTGTGCTTCTTACTTTGTTGTCTGGGGAATTTTCTTGCACTATAGTCCAAAAGTAACGATTGCGGCTCAGAAAATCAAAGAGTCTCAGTCTTATTTGGCTTGCTTGTCAAATAGCTAAAAATCAGCTAATGATATCTTTTTAACGTACGATAACAAATTAGAATGGAAACACAAGCTAGCAAGGCAGCAGTGAAAAATGGTGCACCTGGAAAATAAATTGAACTGCTATTATGTTTAGTGAAATGGGCAAAGATAAACGACATTAAAGTTGGCCCGATAATATTGGCCAGACTCATAAAACCAGTCATAATTCCCTGCATTTCACCTTGCTCATCGGCTTTCACTTGAGTGGAGATGATACCTTGCATTGCTGGCCCAGTTATTCCAGCTAAGGCATAAGGCACCATAAATGCAAACATCATCCAACCTTTAGAAGCAAATGCGAATAAAATAAAGCCAACTACATATAGCATTAAGCCCATCATTACCGCCTTTTTATTGCCAAATTTGGGAATGATAATGCGAATAAGCCAACCCTGAACAATTCCAACGGTTAACCCTACGAAACCTAAAGAATAGCCTACCCAAGCTTTGTTCCAACCAAATTTTTCTTTCGTGTAGTAGGTCCAAACGGTTTGCGTTGACTGCGCTGCAATATATAAAATCAGTAATGCTGCTAATAAACCAAGTAACGCTGGAAATTTCTTCAATCGCAATAATGCACCAACTGGATTAGCTCGTTTCCACTCGAACGCTCTTCTGTTTTCTGGCTTTAAAGATTCAGGTAATATAAAGTAACCGTATAACCAATTCAGCAACGACAGGCCGCCAGCAATCATAAAAGGTACTCTTGTGCCAATTTCTCCAAAAACACCACCAATTACAGGCCCTATAATAAATCCCAAACCAAATGCTGCTCCAATTAAACCAAAGTTCTGCGACCGCTTTTCAGGTGTGCTTACGTCGGCGATATAGGCTGAAGCAGTAGTGATACTGGCACCACACAAACCCGCTAAAATTCGACCGATAAATAATAGGGTAATGGTATGCGCAAATGAAAGGAAGAAGTAATCAACCGCCATACCGAATAGTGAAATCAACAGCACTGGCCGTCTGCCTAACTTGTCACTCAAGGAACCTAAAATAGGAGAGCAGGCAAACATCATTAATGAATAGGTCGTCAGTAAAATACCGCCATACTCCGATGCTTTACTCAAGCTTGAACCGGTAAGCTCTTGTATTAAGTCTGGCATAATTGGAATAATAATTCCGAAGCCAATACAGTCGAATAGGATAGTTACAAGGATAAAGAATACGCCAGCGTTTCTGTTGTTTGACATTTGATATTTGTTTGGTATACAAATGTAATCTAATTATTCTCAATTGTTAGGGCAGTGTGTAAAAGGGGAATATGATAGCAGCTTGGATCAGATAATTGCTAAAGAATACCATCAATTACACGGCCGAATAAGGATAGTAATTATCTGCATAAAATGATAAAACTTACTACTTATTTGGTAAAAACAGCCGCCAAATTAAATTTTTTATTTTACTTAACTATCTATAAATTAAATTATTGACCTAATTAAAATAAAGTTTAAATTAATAAAAACATGAATTTGAAGTACAGATTAATGCTTAAATACAAAATTATATTTTGTTAAAGCAAATACCAAACTGTAATACAGTTAATTACAAGCATAAAATAAAGTATTTATTGTTGTCTTTGATATGCTGAAGTAAAATCCGACCTCATGGTTTTAAAACGCTCCACTACAGTTTCGATAAAGGTTTCGTCTATGATTTGAAATACTTCATTTACACCGCCTCCGGTTAAGTCTAACTCTGAAATTTTATAGCTCTGTTCGTACGGGCCTTGCTCAAACTTGACGATGAATTTTTGGTTCATACTGAATATACTAATCTTGCATTGTGGATGTGGAAGTTCTGCAATTACTCTCATATTAAATGTGATTTTCGGGTTAAAAAGATTGAAAGAAGACGAGGTTGATTACCCTTGGTCTATCTAGAAAAACAAAAAAGGCGACACCCATTAATCATTTTAATGCAGGTGCCGCCTCGCTTAACCAGTTATAATTTAATGCCCATTTCTTGAAGTAGAAAATCGGCTTTATCTATTTTGGATGCAGCCCAAAGCACATACCTAATATCAACACCTATTGAACGACTGTAGCTTTCATTCCAAGCGTAATCGTTAATGGTGGCGCCATAAGCACGGTCGAAGTTTACTCCAATTAACTCCCCATTTGCATTCATAATAGGTGAGCCAGAGTTGCCTCCGGTGGTATCCATGTTGTAAAGGAATGCTACTGGAACATCATTAAGTTCTTTCTTAGCAAACATTCCAAAATCCTTATTGGCCCACAATTGCTTAATGATGCTAGGATAACCAAAATCTGGATTGCCAGTAGCACCTTTTTCCAAAATACCTTTTATTGTAGTATACGGCGACATATACGTTGCATCAACAGGAGAGTAACCGCGTACATAACCATAAGTTAACCTTAACGTACTGTTAGCATCTGGCACAAAGTTCTTCTTTAAAAACTTCTCTTTTACATTCACGTAATCGCCCATCAGCTTATTTAGTATGCCATCCCTGCGATCTTTTTCAGGTTTCAGCTCTGCAATTTGACGAGCAATATCATTTTCAAAAAGCAGCAAACCATCGTTATAATCACTAATAGACTTGCTGGATTTCAACAGCGTATTTAGTACATAATTTTGATCTTTTAATTTGGTCAGTCCATAAGCATCGTTAATGTAGTCATCGACCATAGCCTCGTTATTGCTACCTCTGCTTGTAATTTTATCGATAGCGGCAACACGTTGACTAGGGGTGAAAGCAACAGCATCCATCATCATTCGCTTCAATATCTTTCGGTCTACATCTACATCGTAAGCTTCGTAAATATTGTTAAGCGACTGCTTTAACCTCGCAATGTTGTTATCGAAAAATAATTGCTTTTGAGCCGCTGGTTGCTGGTTCAATGCGGCTTTAAATGAATTGATGTTTTTCGCTACGTTTAGTAAGCTTGTGGAGTTGTAAATCTGACTTAGCCAAAGGTCTCTATTTGCATCACCGTTGATCAATTGGTATAAACGATCAATGTTTTCCATCAAATTGCCATATTGCGCTTTCATATCTACATTTTCGTTGATGAATTGCGCTAGAGCAGCATCTTCTTGTTTCTTTTGAGCAATAAGATCTATTCCTTTAATTCCTGCGATTTTACCTCTGTAGTTTTTCATCACATTGGCATTTCTCTTGATGCGGGTAGCTAACTTGATTTCGGTAGCTTTGTTCTTTTTGCCAACATTTTCCATGGTGCTATTTTGAAAATCGTAAAGCTCAGAAGTGTAAGGAAGCACATAATTTGCCTGATACTCAATAAACTGAGCCGGACGATGGCGGAACGTACGTCCAGGATAGCCGAGAATGAATACAAAATCTTCTTCGTTAGTTCCGTTAGGGTTTACTTTCAATGATTTCTTTGGTTTGAAAGGTACATTATCCTTACTGTATTTTGCAGGCTTGCCATCTTTGCCAACATAAGCTCTCATGAATGAATAATCGCCGGTATGCCTTGGCCAAACCCAGTTATCCGTTTCGCCACCAAACTCACCAATTTGTCGGTTTGGTACGTAAACTAACCTTACATCCTGTATTGTCTTATAGCTGAAAAGCACATAGGTTTTACCTATAAACATCTCCGATACTTCAGCCTTAATGCTGGGGTCTTTTTGTTCCGCTTCAGCAGCAATATTTTTCATTTGATTGTTGATCATCTGCAAACGGGCTGCAGGATCATCAACGTTTGCTACTGCGCCTAAAACTCTATCTGAAACATCTTCATAGCTATCTGTAATTCTGCAAGTTAGACCTTTTGCTTCAATTTCCTGTTCACGTGTTCTGGCTACAAAGCCATTGTTCAAATAATCGTTTTCAGGGGTACTTGCCAGCTGAACCGCACTAAAAGCACAATGGTGGTTGGTAATGATTAAGCCTTCGTCAGAAACGAAAGAACCGGTACAACCGCCTACGTTCACTAAAGCGTCAACTAAGCTGATACCGTTAGGGTTATAAACTTCGTTTTGATCAATTTTTAAACCAGCCTTTTTCAAGTCTACCTTATGGATTTCACTTAGCGGGAACATTCCTTCTTCACGCACATTGTATCCGACTAAACTTACCGCACCAATAAGAAGTGAAGTGATTAATAAGCTCTTTTTATTCATTTTATTGTGAGTTAACTTGTAATGTTTCAAAGCTACTGAAATACTTTTAACTGTAAAACCAACAGCGAATAGCTCGATGTTCGTCCGAGTGCCATTAGTTGGGTAATAACTTAAGATTTTGATGATAATTGCTTAACAAACAATTAATTTGACCTCAATAGCTTTGTATCAAAAGAATAGCAATGAAAATCAATTTTATTATTGTTGCGGTAGCTCTGGTAGCTATTTTAGGTTTTATTTATTTCGTGATTAAACGTAATCGAAAAGATCAAGCCGAGTTGGAAAAAGAGCTAAACCAAAGCGAATTGAAAGCACAAAAACACAGCGCTCCAAAAGTGTAACTATTTAGGCAACAGCTGGGGGGCTTGTATTTTTATGGGAGATGATAGCGCTTCTAAAAAAGCGATAATGGCCTTTCTTTCTCCAACGCTCAACATAATCCCCCGCAATAGTTTATCGTTTTTCGGAAATAATTTGTCTGCTTTTTGATCTCCTTCTGGTGTAATATCCGGCATCCCCATGTTGTACAAAAGCATCAAGCTATCCAAAGTTTTCACCATACCGTTATGGAACCAAGGCCCGGTTTGAGCCACATTTCGTAATCCCGGCGTTTTAAACTTACCCACATCTTCCATCTTTTTACTTACATTGTAAAGTCCTAAATCTTGGTTTGCTTTTCCATATTCGGATAAACCGAGATTATGAAATTCGTTATCTGTAAAATATGGGCCGTAGTGGCAATTCATGCATCTTGCTTTGGTTCTAAATAGATGTAAACCTCTCAGTTGCTGGTCTGTTAGGGCGAGGGTGTCTCCATTTAAAAAGTAGTCAAAAGCAGATAATTCGCTAACGATAGTTTGTTGAAATGTAGCCAAACTTTTAAAGATACGTTCGTTAGTAACTTGAGTAGTGCCAAAAGCGGATTTAAAGTACTCTCCGTACCCATTAATTGCCGAAATTTTAGAAGCCAGCTTACTTAAGTCTTGGTTCATCTCATTATGTGCACTCATTGGTCCCTCAGCTTGTTGAGCTAAAGTTTTTGCCCGCCCATCCCAGAAGAAGCTTTTGTAAAACCACACATTTTCCAAAGCTGGCGCATTGCGTACATTTGGCAAATCATCGTGCCCTAAGGAAACCTCCTTTGCATCGGCCCAAAACAAATTGGGAGCGTGACAAGTAGCGCAGGATATTTTGTTTGATGCCGATAGCCTCGGATCAAAAAACAGCAACTTTCCAAGTAAGATGATTGGTTTTGTTTCAGCATCTGAAGTGTCAATTGGAGATTTCAGCAAAGTTCCAAGCTCGGTGAATTTCACGCTTTGATCTACATTAGGCTTAGGCCAAAGGTGAGGCGGCCTAGAATACGCCTTCCTTAGCGTATCTGCACTTGATAGTTGCTCAATACTCCATTCGGAAGATTTGAATGAGAGCAAAACCAAACCAATAAACAAAATAGTAAGTGAACCAAGCGCTTTATTCATCTGACAAAAATATAAACACTAGATTTTTAGCTCGCTTGGATTTTCCAAAAGCTTTTTCGTTCTATTTTGGAATCTGATAAATAGGAGGATAGAGGCAGCGAGCAAACCGAAAGTTAATCCATACCAAATCCCATCAACACCTAAACCTAGTTGGAAGCCTAACACATAACCAACCGGAATACCGATAATCCAATAGGAGAGAAAGGTGATAAACGTTGGCATATTTACGTCACCTAGTCCGCGTAATACGCCTAAACCAACTACCTGCGTACCATCAAAAAGCTGAAAAAGTGCTGCTAACAACAAGAGCTTCGCAGCAATGCCAATCACTTTTAAGTCACTAGTGTAAATGTATGGCAAGTAGTTATTTGCAAAAACAAAAATTAATGCAGTTAACGACATAAAAGCAATCACGATATGGTAACTGGCAATAGCCGATAAACGCAGTTCTTTATAGTTTTTAGCACCAAAGTTATTGCCAGTTTTAATGGTAGCTGCATTGGCAATTCCTGAAGCAAGCATATAGGTAAACGCTGCCAAAGAAAGCGCTGAAAAATGTGCAGCCTGTTCTACCTTGCCAATAGTTCCAATTAAAATTCCAGCACCGCTAAACGCACTAATTTCAAATGAATATTGCATGGCAACTGGAGCACCTAGCTTAATGATTTTCTTGACGCGACTTAAATCAACGGAAAACAGTTTAAACTGTACTAAGTAAGCTTTGAAATTCTTGGAATTGAAAACGTAAGTTCCCATAGCTGTAGCCATCAATATACGATCAATTAACGTTCCTAAACCTACTCCAGTAACGCCCATTGGCGCAATGCCAAACATACCTTTTACAAAAACTATCCCTAGCAACACGTTAATTAAGTTTCCCCAAATGGAAATCATCATGGCCTGTTTGGTAAAGCCTAAGCCTTCGGTAAACTGTTTAAACGCTTGAAAAAGCATTAAAGGAAAAATTGATAAACCCAATAATCGTAGAAATGGTTTTGCATGTGCTACTACGTCAGCAGATTGACCAATATGATCGATCACTTTATATTCCACAACACTTACCAAAGCAAAAAGAACAATGCTCGTAGCAAAATTGATAAGTAAACTATTAGACAGCAGCTTGCCGCATTCAGCTTGGTTATTAGCACCGTTAGCTTGTGCAATTAAAGGTGTTAGTCCGTAGGATATACCTAAACCTAGCACTAAAACTAACATAAATAGGCTATTAACTAATGATACTGCGGCTAGTTGTGCAGTGTCTGCAAAGTGGCCAACAATGATTCCATCTGCCATGTGTACCAATGTATGGCCCAGCTGCGAACCAACAATTGGTAAAGCGAGTATCAAGTTATCTTTATAGAAAGATTTATATTTGGCAAAGGAATAAGTAAACATAGCCGACAAAAATCGGAAATTTACCTGTAACTAATATGCAAAACTTATAAACGCTTTTAATCTGCGCCCAAATTTGCTAAAATATAATATTCTTCCTTTTCGGTAATGTGGGGTAAAATGATGCCCGATAGAATTAAATTTACAATTATTTTCTGCGCTTTTTTGTAAGCACTCCTGGTTAGCTTGCTAAATTCTTTGAGCGTGATTCGTCCGTGGCTATTCAAATAGTTAAGTAAAAGTTTTTCTTGCTCTGAATATTGGATTAGCGTTCCTTCTGCTGCCGAATCACGTTTTAATACTTCAATTAATATTTTGCTGGCTAGTACCGTTTTATCTTGAACCCTAAAATAAACCCACCATTTGCCATTTTCATCCAAAGCGTAATGCGGTTTCATGTCGCTTTTGGGGATTTCGGCTACTAAAACTAGTTTGTCATCCACCAAATACTCTTCAAAACGAGGTTCCAAAGCGGGCTTACAATATTGATGTGCCGCTTTGTTGATCATGTACTTTTCTTCTTCTTCGGCTTTTACACCTTTTATAGAGCCATCATCGGCTACGCCGATTAAAAGTTTGCCACCCTTATTGTTCGCAAATGCCACAAGCGTCTTAGCTATTTTATCAGCTTTGCTAATGGTCTTTTTAAAATCTAAACTAACATTTTCGCCTTCAAGTATCAGTCTTTTAATGTTCATATTGGAGTGGTTAGTGTAGGTTTAAACGATAGATTATCAACATCAGCAATTTAAATGGCTACTCGCTGTTTTTCTCCAGGAAATTTCAATCTTAGATAAACTTCATTCATCACCGTGGCGCAAAGTTCTCCTTTTTTGTTAAACAACTCCATAGGATAGGCTTTTACAAACTTTCCTTCAGTATTTAGTGCTGCTTCTGCCTCCGCTATCATCTCCTCAGTAATTTTAATAGTGAAATAAAGCGCACTTAAACCTGGCTTAATGTATTGGATACTTGCACTTTTTAGCCAAACTCTACATTTATAGCCTTTACGTTGCATCAGCTGATCAAATAAAATCGCATAGAATGGATCTGTAGCTGCATAGATTGTTCCCCCAAAAATAGATCCGTTGTAATTTCTGTTCAAAAAGCTATTGCTAATTTTCACATCAACCCCCATAAAGCCCTTATGGAATTTTTTAACCCAGATACGTTGAAACAACAAGGGAGGATATAAACTTAATGCCCATTTAAGCGTGTTCTCAGAAACTATCATGATAGCTAAATATCAATATTTGTGTTGGAGTAAAAAAACTTTGTTTACAATTTAATGCTTACTGGCTCCACTTTGGTAAACGCTTACAGAAATTAGATGTTAAACCTGAGTTTTTTGGCCGCAAAACAAACACAATTTAAATAGGTTTTCAATTGTGCAAAACTTTTCCACAATGCCATGTAATGTGCAGCTTATTTTACTAAATTCGCAAGATTATAACACAACATAAAAACTATTGTGTTTAGCCCGAGTATTAGGTACTAAAATATTTGCTTAAGGCCCGCTAAACGCAAAATACAGAAATTTATGGCAGAAGATTTAGAAAATCAAGAGAACGATAAGATTATCCCCATTAATATCGATGAGCAGATGCGTACTGCTTATATCGATTATTCGATGTCGGTAATTGTGAGTAGGGCATTACCTGATGTGCGTGACGGTTTAAAACCAGTACACCGTAGGGTACTGTACGGTATGTTGGACCTAGGTGTTGGCGCCGGTAAACCTTACAAAAAATCTGCCCGTATTGTGGGTGAGGTTTTAGGTAAGTACCACCCACATGGTGACTCTTCGGTATACATGACCATGGTTCGTATGGCACAACCTTGGAGCTTACGCTACATGATGGTGGATGGCCAAGGTAACTACGGATCGGTAGATGGTGACTCACCAGCGGCAATGCGTTATACTGAGGCTCGTTTTCAGAAAATTGCTGAAGAGATGTTGTCCGATATCAACAAAGATACCGTTGATTTCCAAAACAACTTTGATGATTCCTTGGAAGAGCCAACGGTTTTACCTGCTAAAGTGCCTAACCTTTTAATTAATGGTGCATCGGGTATTGCTGTAGGTATGGCCACTAATATGGCGCCGCATAACCTTACCGAAACCATTAACGCAACTATTGAATACATTAATAATAGAGAAGTAACGATAGCTGAGTTGATGAAGTTCATCAAAGCGCCTGATTTTCCTACCGGTGCAATTATCTATGGTTACTCAGGTGTTCAGGAAGCTTTCGAAACCGGTAGAGGACGTATTGTAATGCGTGCCAAAGCGGAAATCGAAACCATCAAAGATCGTGAGGTAATCATCGTTACCGAAATTCCTTATCTGGTAAATAAAGCGCAGATGATTGAGCGTACCGCTGAATTGATTGGCGAGAAGAAGATTGAAGGTATTTCGAATATCAAAGATGAATCTAATAAAGACGGTATCCGTATCGTTTACGAAATTAAAAGAGATGCAAATGCAAGCATTGTATTAAATAACTTATTTAAGCAAACAGCGCTACAAAGCTCTTTTAGTGTAAACAATATTGCGTTAGTGAATGGTCGTCCGCAATTGCTTAACCTTAAAGATTTAATTCATCACTTCGTTGAGCATAGACATGATGTGGTAATCCGCAGAACTCGCTTTGAGTTAGCGGAAGCTGAAAAACGTGCCCATATCTTAGAAGGGTTGCTAATTGCACTTGACCATATCGATGAGGTAATCAAGTTAATTCGTGCATCAAGTACTCCAGAAGAAGCTAGAACTGGCTTAATGGAGAAATTTGGTTTAACAGATATCCAAGCTCGTGCTATTTTGGATATGACCTTGCGTAGGTTAACCGGACTAGAGCGTGATAAGATTAAAGAAGAGTATGCTGAATTAATGAAAACCATCGAGTACTTGAAATCTGTACTAGCTGATGAAGGCTTGCGTATGCAGATTATCAAAGATGAGCTTTCGGAAATGCGTGACAAATATGGCGATGAACGTAGAACAACTATTGTTCACTCTGCTGAAGATATGAGCATGGAAGACTTCATCGAAGACGAAGAAGTTGTGATTACCATTTCTCATGAAGGCTACATTAAACGTACTCCTGCTACAGAATATCGTACACAAGGTAGGGGTGGTAAAGGTTCCAAAGGTAGCGACTCACGAAATGAAGATTTTATTGAGCACCTACTTATCGCCAGCAACCACAACTATATGTTGTTCTTTACAGAAGCCGGCAGATGTTTCTGGTTGAGAGTTTATGAAATACCAGAAGGCTCGCGTCAAAGCAAAGGACGTGCGCTACAAAACATTATCAATATTCCTAAAGAAGAAAAAGTTAAAGCTTATATCAAGGTTAAAAACTTAAAAGATCAGGAATATTTAGAGAATAACTTCATTATCATGTGTACCAAAAAAGGTACCATCAAAAAAACATCATTAGAAGCTTATTCTCGTCCACGTGTTAACGGTATCAACGCCATCAACATCAATGAGGGCGATCAATTACTAGAAGCGAGCTTAACTACAGGTACCAGCGAAATTGTAATGGCGCTACGATCAGGAAGAGCAATCCGTTTCAATGAAAGTACAGTTAGGCCAATGGGCAGAACTGCTACAGGTGTAAGAGGAGTTACCTTGGCACATGATAAGGACGAGGTAATTGGCATGATTGCTGTTGATAGTCCGGATGCTACCATATTAGTAGTATCAGAAAAAGGATACGGTAAACGTACCGATATTGAAGATTATCGTGTAACCAACCGTGGC
This sequence comes from Pedobacter sp., assembly GCF_965249885.1. Classification (GTDB taxonomy): domain Bacteria; phylum Bacteroidota; class Bacteroidia; order Sphingobacteriales; family Sphingobacteriaceae; genus Pedobacter. The sequence goes on from NZ_OZ252254.1 coordinate 4,265,533, forward strand.
GGTAAGGGTGTAAAAACTATTAACATCACAGACAAAACTGGAGATTTAGTAGCGATTAAAAACGTAACCGACGCGGATGATTTGATGATCATCAATAAATCTGGCATCGTAATTAGAATTGCAGTTAGCGAGCTTAGAGTAATGGGCAGGGCAACGCAAGGGGTGAGATTGATCACCTTAAAAGGAAATGATGAAATTGCCTCGGTAGCTAGAATTGATCACGAAGATGAAGAAGAAACCGATGTGGTTACACCTAATGAAGGCGAAACTCCTACAGATAACGGTACAGAAGAAAATACAACAGAAAATTAATTAAACTAAATAGCTAGTGTTTCTAGATCGCCGAAAGGCAATATCATTTAAGCACTAGCGTTAAAGAATCAAATTTAAATATAGATGAAAAAGTTAATTTTAAGCTTAAGCATTGTGAGTCTATCTGCATTTGCTTACGCCCAAAAATCGGAAGTTGCTGAAGCTAAAAAATCTTGGGATTTGTTTCAGGCAATGAATCAAGCTCAAAATTTAAAGAAAAATTTGGAGAACCTTAACAAAGGGTTAGGTCATACAGATCTAGCTATTGCTAACGAGAAAACTAAAAACACGGTGGAGCCATGGGCTTTAAGAGCTTCTATGGCATCGGCTATTTCGTTAATTGACACAATTGATGTTGCAAACGCTACAGCAAAACAAAAAATTGCTGAAGAGGCCATCGTTAAAGCTACGGAATTAGACAAAAAAGGTGAGCAGAAGGACAATATTGCAAATGCAAAAATTAATATTGCTAATGCTGTTCAAGGCAGAGCAATTAGAGCTTACAATAAGAAAGATTTCGCAACTGCATTTAAGATCTTCACTGAAATCACCGAAAAAAATCCTTCAGATACATCAATGTATTTAAATGCTGGTGTTGCTGCTAAACAAGCGGGTAACTATGCAGGTGCAGTTAAAAACTTTAAAAAAGTTGCGGAGTTTGGCGTTCCAGAGAGTAAAAATTTGCTATTGGAAGCGATCAATATCCAATTGGTAAATTTAAAAGATACAACTGCGGCGCTAGCTTCAATTGATCAGGCATTAACTAAATACCAAGATGACCCTGATTTTGTAGGAACTCAAACAGATATCTACATCATTAGAGGTGAAATTGAAAAATCTCAGACTTCATTGGGTAAATTGATTGCTAAAGATCCAAATAAAGCGATTTACCATTTTTTACTAGGAGAAACTTATTACAAACAAGCATTAAATGTTCAAAATGAACGCCAAAAAGTGGATGCGAAAAAAGTAAAAGAGTACAATGCCCTAACTACTAAAATGACGGCTTTAATTGATAAATCTTTACCATACTACAAAAAGGCACAGGAATTGGACCCTAAAGCAACACATACCTTGGAGGCATTAAAACAAATTTACGCCTTTAAAAACGACACTAAGAGCTACGAAGAAACTAAAAAGCTTTTAGATGCATTGCAGAAAAAATAACCAATAACACATTTAAGTGTTGACAAAAAAGGGAGATAATTAAACTATATCTCCCTTTTTTAGTTACTTTGTATAAAGTTTTTGATGATGCGCAGAATATTTCTCTTTTTATTTTTAGTCCAAGTCACCTCTAACCTGAACGTCTTTGCACAAGGTTCGCAAGTTAAAATTGCTAACAATAGCCTTGCTAAACTACAAAACAGTATTGCTGAAAAAGCAGATGTAAAAAAGCAATTAGCTATCATAGGAGAGGGGATAAAAGCAATTGAACTAGCCGAAAAAGACCGTAAAACTAAAAACTGGCCCGAAACCTGGGCTATCAAAGCCTATTTGTGTTCTTATACTGCATTAATTGACGATAATGAAAGTAATGCAGACAAATATTTCAAATTCGCACAGGAAGCATTGGAACAGGCGATAAAATTAGATAAATTTCAGTCCAATACTGAATTGATCAAAGCGTCTAACCATAATATCAACGTTAAAAAACAAAGACGTGCAACTGAAGCCTTTGCTCAAAACGACTTTTCTACTGCATATGAACTTTTTAAAGCTGTTAGCGATTACCAGCCTAGAGATACCATTTTAGCGGTTGATGCCGCAGTTTGTGCACAAAACTTACAACAATACAACGAAGCGTTAACCTATTTCATCAGGGCAAAAGATGGTGGAGCGAAAAATGCTGCTTTGTTTCAGAATATTGCCTCAATTTATGCTTCAAAGTTCGAAAATGAACTTGCTATAAAGTATTTAGAAGATGGGCTAAATCTAAATCCTTATCATCCGTTATTAACAAACGATTACATTAATTTATTGCTAGATACTGAGCAATACGAAAAAGCCACCAAAGCCATAGAAAATTCTCTTAAAACAGATAAGAAAAGTAAATTGCTGTATTTCCTTTATGGATATCTTCAACAAAATCAGGTAAAAAATATAGGTACGGCAGAATTGGCCTATCAGAAAGCGCTAGAAGTGGACTACAATTACTTTGATGCCTTATATCAACTTGCACTAACTTACATGCAAAGCGCTAATGAAGCCTTAGCAAAAAAAGACAACCAAAAATTTACTGCTTTCGTTAATAGGGCCGAATATACTTTATTAAGAGCCCATGACATCAATATCAATCATAGAAATACCATTAAGTTGCTGATTGATATCTACACTCGCAAAAATAGGTTGGACAAAGTTCAGGAGCTGAAACGCAAATTAAACGAATTTTAAGAATAAGAGATTCCAGTTCAATCAACATGCTACGCAAGAAAAGGGTAGCTAAAATATAAACTTAACATAACGTTAATTATAAGTCAAAAATTTTATTACCGAAAATGCTTAAATTAGACACCATTTCTAACTTAATACATAAAATGAAAACTATAGCTGTTATCGGATCTGGAACTATGGGCAATGGCATTGCGCATACCTTTGCACAATTTGGGTACAAAGTAAATTTAATAGATGTTAATGCTGATGCTTTGAAAAAAGCGTTAGAAACTATTGGCAAAAATTTAGACAGACAAGTAATTAAAGGAACAATTACCGAGGATGATAAACAATCGACACTTTCAAATTTAACTACATTTACGGATTTGAAAACTGCTGTTGCCGATGCTGATTTAATTGTTGAAGCCGCAACAGAAAATACAGACTTAAAATTAAAAATATTTAGAGATTTAGATGAATTTGCCAAGCCAGACGCTATTCTGGCATCTAACACTTCTTCTATATCAATTACACAAATTGCTGCTGTTACCAAGCGTGGTGATAAAGTGATTGGTATGCACTTCATGAATCCAGTACCAATTATGAAATTGGTTGAGGTTATTCGCGGATACGCAACTAGTGATATAACTACGAATTTAGTTATGGATTTGTCTAGAAAGTTAGATAAAGTTCCTGTTGAGGTAAACGATTATCCTGGATTCGTGGCAAACAGAATATTGATGCCTATGATTAACGAGGCTATTTATTCGCTTTATGAAGGTGTTGCGGGCGTTTACGAAATTGATACCGTGATGAAACTGGGAATGGCGCATCCCATGGGGCCGCTACAATTAGCTGATTTTATTGGTTTAGATGTTTGTTTAGCGATTTTGAACGTTTTGCATCAAGGTTTTGGAAATCCTAAGTATGCCCCCTGCCCTCTTTTGGTAAATATGGTAACTGCAGGAAAAAAAGGCGTGAAATCTGGTGAGGGTTTTTATGATTACAGCAATGGCGTTAAAGAAGCCAAAGTGGCTCCCAAGTTTGCAAAACTGGTATAAAATGTAAAATTGCCACTGCAAAAATGTGATGCTATATTTAGCATTTTGAGCTTGCTTGGTATTTAGCAATAACGCAATAGACCTAATTTTTTTATCTTTACCACATGAACGAAAATTTGGATCCTTCTTCTGAAAATTTATCGCCAACGGAACGTGATATTGAGAAAGTGTTGCGACCTCAAGAATTTGAGGATTTTACGGGGCAGGATAAAATTCTTGAGAATTTAAGGATTTTCGTAAAGGCAGCTAAATTACGTGGCGAGGCACTTGACCATGTACTTTTGCATGGCCCTCCGGGACTTGGAAAAACTACTTTATCCCATATCATTGCTAATGAAATGGGCGTAAATATTAAAGTTACTTCTGGTCCAGTGTTGGATAAACCGGGCGATTTAGCTGGCTTACTAACTAATCTAGACAGTGGTGATATCCTTTTTATAGATGAAATTCACCGTTTATCCCCTTTGGTGGAAGAGTATTTGTATTCGGCCATGGAGGATTTTAAGATCGATATCATGTTGGAAAGCGGACCTAATGCCCGTTCCGTACAGATAGGGTTAAATCCATTCACTTTGGTTGGCGCTACCACTCGTTCAGGTTTATTAACCGCACCTTTGAGGGCTCGTTTTGGCATCAATTCAAGGTTAGCTTACTATGACGCCAAGTTGCTCACCACCATTGTGTTAAGATCATCGGCTATTTTAAATACGCCTATTACAGAGGAAGGCGCTTATGAAATTGCCCGTCGTAGCCGCGGTACGCCACGTATTGCCAACGCATTACTTCGCAGAACCCGAGATTTTGCTCAAATTAAAGGTAATGGCGAGATTGATACAGAAATTGCCCGTTATGCCTTATCTGCTTTAAATGTAGATGAACACGGTTTAGATGAGATGGATAACAAGATATTGCTAGCCATTATCGATAAATTTAAAGGTGGCCCTGTGGGTTTAAAAACAATTGCTACGGCAGTTGGAGAAGATGATGGCACCATTGAAGAGGTTTACGAGCCATTTCTAATCCAAGAAGGTTACTTAATGCGCACTGCCCGTGGTCGAGAAGTAACTGAAGCTGCTTACAAACATTTGAATAGAGTAAAACTAGGACAGACGGGAAAATTATTTTAACAAATAACTACCTTCAAAAGTTGAGTTTTATTGACTTGCATCAATTTATTTTTTGAAAAGCAATGTCTCATTTCCAATCATCGGTTGGTCGGGCTATCCGTTTCAAGTCCTCTCCCAATTCACATTGGGATTGCGGGCTTTGCACTGCTATCCCGTTTAAAGTGCACTGCCTTTGCTAATGTTAAAGCAAGCCATAGCCACTTTCACTGGTATTGCAAACTAAACCCGGTAGTAGCGAAAATACTTTTTGTTGGACGTCACCCTGAGCTTGTCGAAGGGTTGTTTGTTAAAAGCAGATGCTTCGAGAGCTCAGCATGACATAAATAAATGGTAATGCCAACAAAAATATTGCAGCGGATGACGGGACTTCAGTTTACCAAGCGCTTCTAACATTCTTTTTCTAAATCATTTACACTCATGGTCAGTTTGATTCACTAAACCGACTTCAGCCCAACTAAACAATCAGTTTGCTTTTTTGTTCTTTATACATGAACATAGAATTACGTAAACTCGGTATCGAAGACTACCAAGATCTTCGAGAATCCATGCAACAAGCTTATTTAGATAGTGGAAATGGTGTTTGGAGCAAAGCGAAAATCAATGACTTATTGCGCATATTTCCTGAAGGCCAGCTCTGTATCGCCGTAGATGGCAAAGTAGTAGCGTGTTCACTTTCGATTATTGTAGATTACGATTTATTTGGTGACACTCACACTTATGAAAAAATTACTGGAAAATATACATTTTCGACCCATACACCACATGGAAATGTACTTTATGGCATAGAAATATTTGTACATCCTGAGTATAGAGGTTTGCGTTTAGCTAGAAGATTATATGAAGCTAGAAAGGAACTTTGCGAATTGCTCAATTTGGAAAGTATCATTGCCGGCGGCAGAATTCCGGGTTATCATGAGTATGCAGATCGATTAACACCTCGACAGTATATTGACAAAGTTAAAGCAAAGGAAATTTACGATCCTACTTTGTCGTTTCAAATTGCTAATGATTTCCACGTAAGAAAAGTGCTTAAAAACTACTTGCCCGGCGATCAAGAGTCTAAAGAATACGCTACGCTAATTGAATGGAACAACATTTACTATCACGACAATGTTTCTCCTCGGTCGGCACAAACCATTAGATTAGGTTTGGTACAATGGCAAATGCGTTTGTTCAGTGATTTGGATGCTTTTTACGAGCAGGTTAAATTCTTTGTAGATGCAGTAAGCGGCTATAAATCAGACTTCATCATGTTCCCTGAGTTCTTTAACACTCCTCTCCTACAACCTTATAATCATTTGCCCGAACAGGAAGCAATGAAGAAACTAGCGGATAAAACCGAGGAAATTGTGCTGAAGCTTCAGGAATATGCGGTGGCTTATAACGTAAATATCATCTCTGGCAGTATGCCTGTAAAAGAAAATGGCAAATTGTACAATGCAACTTATTTGTGTCATCGCAATGGACTGACCGAAAATTATAGGAAAATACACATCACTCCTAATGAGAAAAAATACTATGGCATGAGTGGTGGCGATAAGATTGGTGTTTTTGATACCGATTGCGGTAAAATTGGCATTTTAATTTGCTACGATGTTGAGTTTCCTGAATTGAGCAGAATTTATGCCGACCAAGGGATGCAGCTATTATTTGTACCATTTTTAACTGATACACAAAATGGCTACACCAGAGTGAGGCATTGTGCACAAGCTAGAGCTATTGAAAATGAATGTTATGTGGCCATTGCAGGTTGCGTAGGTAACTTACCGAAGGTGAATAACATGGATATTCAGTTTGCCCAATCGGCGGTATTTACACCTTCAGATTTTGCTTTTCCAACCAATGCCGTGAAAGCTGAAACGACGCCAAATACAGAAATGATGTTGGTAGTTGATGTGGATTTACACTTATTAGATGAATTGCACCACTTTGGAACAGTGAAGATATTGAAGGATAGACGGAAAGATTTGTATGAGGTGAAGCTACTTAAGGAGTAGCTTCACCCTTGTTAATTATTTGGTAACGTTATTTCTAAAGAAGAAAAACCAGATGATAAGCAACACCACTACAACAATTGGAATAATCCATTTCATTGCCTGACCCGCACCGCCGTTATCCGGTTCGTTTACCGTTGGTGCGGGTTTTGGATTTTGTTTGTGCGCATCGTAATCATGCTCTACCTCGTGAGTAACATGTTTATTTTGGTCGTTTATATTTTCTGCTTGATTTTCCATAATCTTAAGTTTTAATTTAGTTGTTGGTAATATTTTAATCTTAGTACTTAAACAATAAAGCCATTAAAAGGTTTTTTGAGCGAATTGCTATTATCTTTGCAGTACAATGTTGAGCAAGCAAGTCCAGTACAGTCAAATGATTAAGCAAGAAGCGCTACGCTTAGGCTTTATGAGCTGTGGAATTGCGAAGGCAGATTTTTTAGAAAAAGAAGCACCTAGATTAGAGCATTGGTTAAAAAACAACCATCATGGAGAAATGGGCTACATGGAAAACCATTTCGATAAGCGACTTGACCCCCGATTACTGGTTGATGATGCCAAGTCTGTGGTTTCCTTAACGCTAAATTACTATACTGGTCAACAGCAACTCGACCCGCAGGCACCTAAAATTTCCAAATATGCTTATGGCTCGGATTATCATAGCGTAATTAAGGAAAAGTTGCAAGAATTGATGGCTTACATTCGTGAAAATATTGGCGAAGTTAGTGGCCGTTGCTTTGTTGACTCCGCACCGGTGATGGATAAAGCTTGGGCTGAAAAAGCGGGTTTAGGTTGGCGTGGCAAAAATTCAAATTTAATTAGCAAACAAGCTGGTTCTTTCTTTTTTTTAGCAGAGCTGATTATTGATTTGGATTTGGCTTATGACAACCCCTTCCCTACGGACCATTGCGGATCTTGCACTCGTTGTATTGATGCCTGCCCTACAGATGCGATAGTTGCGCCTTACGTAGTTGATGGCAGTAAGTGCATTTCGTACCTTACCATTGAGCTGAAAAACGAAATTCCAGCGGAATTTAAAGGAAAAATGGACAATTGGATGTTCGGTTGCGACGTTTGTCAAGACGTATGCCCTTGGAATCGATTTTCTACACCACATCAAGAGCAACAATTTGAACCCAAGGAAAACTTACTTGGGCTCAGCACAAGCGAATGGACCGACTTAACCGAAGAGGTATTCCGTAAAGTTTTCAAGAATTCAGCAGTGAAAAGAACTAAATTTAGTGGTTTAAAACGGAACATCGATTTTCTAAAGCAATGATGAACAGAATATTATTGATCATGCTTTGTGGCAGTTTCTTGTCATGCGCAACACAGCAGCTTAAATTTGTCAAACGAAAAGCAAATGCATTAAGTGGTAGCGAATTTGCAAAAAGTATTGCCGATACCAGTTTAACCCTGGAAGCACGTGAACAAATCATCTTTACGGAAGTTAAAAACGGAAATGTTCCTGACTTTTACAGAAAGCCAACGACAATCAACATTACGCAAACCATTAGTGGAAAGTTGTATCAGTTAAGCTTTCAAGTAGCACCAGATTATTTGCTTATTGGAAATGACGAAGATTTCTTTTATACACCAACTACACCGATGTTAGCGCAGAAAATTGCCAGTTTAAGCAAAGCGATGCTACCAACTAAAAAAATGGTGGATGATATTTATTCCAATGCTTTAATCAGGTTGGCACCTCAACCAATTCCTCCAAGTAAACTGATGACTACCGTTCCTGTTTTTATAGCTCATAACAATATAGTAATTAAGCAGTTGGATAGTTTAAAGAAAAGGCATTTACAATCAGAGTTAACTGGAGGACATAAGAAAGACATCATCATTTCTAATAAAATCTATGGTCAGCCTACGCCTCGAGTAGTTATTTATGGCTGGCACAAATTAGATGGGAAAGCGATTCAACCCGTGTATAATAAGCATACCAATACTTGGGCCGATTACAGTCACGGGGTAAGATTGGTGTTGAACGACGCGATTTTAAATGGCAAAAAAGTTAAACTATCGGCTATTTTAAAAGATCCTTTATTGCATATCCTGTTGAGTGATGAAGGAATAATTGAAAACCCAACTTATCCGACAACGAATTAACCATTGTTGGGTTTACTTACAAAACTATTTCCTCTAATGTAAAACCGGAATGGCCAAAGCGCATGCTCCTCCGCGTAAGCCACGCCTATACGAGTGGTAGAAACAATTTGATCTTCATCCAAGTCGGCTGCCCGTTCAATCCAAATTTCATCTGCTGTTAAAAATTTAGCGTTGATTTGCTTATCGATCCCCAAAGCTTGAGCTAATGCGCCAGGTCCAGCGGTGATGCGTGGTGCGAGCTTTTGCATTTTTCTGCGCTGTAACATCACATCCAAACCTGTAGTTGGCTCAATACCTCTTATTAATATGGCCTGAGGATTTCCTTCTTTACCACTTACTACATTAAGCAAATGATGGATGCCGTAGCACAAATACACATAGGTAACGCCACCAGCCAAGTACATGGTAGCGGTTCGGTTTGTATTTTTACCACAATAAGCATGGCAGGCCTTGTCAATTGCGCCGTCGTAAGCTTCTGTTTCGGTAATGATGCCACCAGTTAGCTCACCATTAATATTGGTAAACAGTTTTTTCCCTAAAAGCTGCTTAGCTAAGCTAACTACATCTTCTTGAAGATAGAAATCTGCAGGCAGTTTAGACATCCAAAAACCTCAAAATTTCAGTTAAATATTTCGCATCTATTTCATCAAAGTGCGATAAATGTTCGCTATCCACGTCTAACACACCGATGATTTCGCCCTGCACAACCAAAGGCAGTACAATTTCTGATTTAGAAGCAGAGGCACAGGCAATGTGTCCAGGAAACTCATCCACATTAGGTACGATCAGTGTTTGTTCTTGCTCCCAACTACTGCCACAAACACCCTTTCCCTTTTTTATACGGGTACAAGCAACTGGACCTTGAAATGGGCCTAATACTAATTCATCTCCTTTAATGAGATAAAAGCCCACCCAAAACCAATTAAACTGTTCTTTAAGTGCCGCACAAACATTAGCCAAATTGGCAATTAGATCTGTTTCGCCGGTTAGTAATGCTTGTATTTGAGGTAAAATAGATTGATATTGCTCTTCTTTTGAAGCTTCTTTTAAAATCGTTAAATCTTCTGCCATGCACAAATTTAGCTATAAATTAAACAACGTTTCAATTAAAAATTGGCTTATGAAACTGTGGTGATGAAATTAAGTTATCAAAACAATAACCGTTGTTCATCTATTTTGCCTCTTGATTTTGGTTCATGAAAATTAGAAAAGCCCACGCCAATTAAACGTACTAACTTACCATCGAAATCAGCATTTTCTAATAATGTTTGTGCAGCTTTATATGCTTCTTCCTCATCCGTAATCGCTTGCTCAAAGGAAACGCTTCTGGTAATCTGTTTAAAGTCAGCAAATTTGATCTTAAGCGTTAATGTTCTTCCGTAGAGCTGATATTGCTTAACTCTTTTAAATGCCGACTGTGTAATCTGCAACAAACGTTCGCTCAACTCGCTGCCCTTATCCAAATCATAGCCAAAGGTATCCTCGGAACTTACCGATTTAATTTCTCGATCAGGTTTTACAGGACGATTGTCGATTCCCCTTACGATATTGTAGAAAAACTTTCCGGACTTACCAAATAGCAAAGTTAACCGCTCCTCACTCAGTTTTTTCAAATCGCTGCCTTTACGAATGTGCTGCATTTTCATGCGCTCAGCAGTTACTTTTCCTACACCATGAAATTTTTCCACTGGAAGTTTCTCCATGAATTTTTCAATTTTAGATGGACCTATAAAAGTTAATCCATCTGGCTTGTTCATGTCAGAAGCAATTTTAGCTACAAATTTGTTAATTGAAACTCCTGCCGACGCTGTAAGGTTCAACTCATCTTTAATTGCTTTTTTAATTTCTTCGGCAATGGTAATTGCAGAACCAATATTGAGTTTGTCGTGGGTGACATCCAAGTAAGCTTCATCTAGCGAAAGGGGTTCAATCAAATCGGTATATCTGCTGAAAATTTCTCTGATTTGCTTCGAGACTTCTTTGTAGGCACTAAACCTTGGGTAAACGAAAATAGCGTAAGGACATAATTGCTGCGCTTTTTTAGACGACATTGCCGAACGGATTCCGTAAGTCCTTGCCTCGTAACTCGCAGTAGCCACCACTCCACCCCTTCCGTCGGGAGAGCCACCGACTACCACAGGCTTACCTCTTAATTCCGGAAAATCTCGTTGTTCAACCGAGGCATAAAACGCATCCATATCCACGTGAATAATTTTGCGAAATTTTGCTGCCTCGTTTTTCATTCCTCTAAAATAAAACTTTCGTAAGCTCTTTCAGCCCAAAATTGATAGTTTTTTGAGGCGAAAGGTGTTCCATTTAATATCGTGTGAATGAAACCATTTTTTTCAACTAAAACGGTATGGTAAATTTTCGCTTCCGGATTTTTAATCAGTAGTAAGCTTACATTACTTCGGCGATTATTCCATTTTAGGTAAGCGTCTGTTTCTTCTTTTCTAAGCTTTTGAAGGTCATTAGCCATTAATTTGCTCCTATACCAAGTGCCACCAGTTGGCGAAACCAAGGGCTTGCCATTATACACTACCACGCTATCGTTATATGAAATTACCTGTAGTGAGTTGTTTTTATTGCTAAGCCAACGATTTAATTTAGCTTGGTGCTTTTCTGTTTCGTAGCCATAAGTGGCATCCAGGAAACCTATCCGATTGATAAAAGAAGGAATGTTTTGGTTAGCATTAATGAAGCCAAAAATGAAACTACCTCCACCGCTATGGGCACACAATACAATTTTCGGCTTTAAAGATTTATATTTTACATACACTTCGTCGACCAACACATTGATTAAACTATCTGATTGATGATGACTTTTTCGCCAAGAAGGCCAGCTTTTCAAACTGTTCTCTGCATAAACTACAATATAGTTTTTCGAATTATCAATGTTACGAATGAATTGGGTTTGTGCTCCAATGTGTTGGATATCAAAATGCCAATCGTCGCCTTCTTTCAGTTTTTTACCGAAAGTTTGTGCGGTGGTATTGCCATTTGGTAGCGCATAGATAATGACCTCGGTAGGACGTTTGTTAACGATTGTTCCTTCATCAAAAGTTAGGCTGACGCTACTATCGGCCATAAACACAGCATTTGTAAGCCCTTGGAAAGAGCGCTGCGCTTTTAAGTTAATTGAAATAACTAATGAAAATATAACGATTAGATAGCGCTTCATATCCACAACTTTATTTTTTAGGCTTCCGGCCTAGGTTAAGCACTGCCCCAACGCTAAATACCGAATGCCCAGCATTCAAGTATTTTCTGTTACGTAAACCAATGTTACTCCCGCTAGTGTATTGCAATTGGAATTGTTCGCTTAACACCATCCTGGTAAAGAAAACAGGTTCGATAAAAATGTTATCCTCGTTTGGCGTGGGAACACCGTTTAATTTAAAATCATTGGTTGAGACAAAACTTAAACGCCAAGCGGTACCATAGTTCAACCCAAAATCAATCCCAAGCAAACGCACTTTACTTGTTTTTTTAGAGCTGTAATTGGCTTGCACAAAAGTTTTAGTATACTTCGCATCGTAAATATCGCTATTTATTAAAATGCCATCGTCAAAATCTCTGAATACACGAAAGCTATTTGCGGTACCCATGCCTGCATAGAACTCTAAAATTCTATTGTCTTCTGGCCCAAAGGTTTTAAAATATCCGCCAGCAATTTCAAAATATCGATGATCAATATCTTTACGTTTTTTCTGAATGTCCAGAAATCCAAAATTTACCATTGCCGCTAAATGATCGCTTACTGCATAAGCACTATTCACATTTACATTACCCCTTAATGAAACATGTGCGCCACCTGCAAATTCTCCCTTGGTAGTCAGCATTGGCGTATTTGGTACGCCTGGCATGTAAATGGATGAGCAGCTGCTAAGAAAAATACTAGCAAGTAAAATAACAGTTAATCGAAATTTGTACAGCATATGGTTAATAACAGCAATATATCAAGAAAATTGTTTTACAGGGTAAAATTCATTAAGTCGAGCATTCTTTTAAACTCTGGCTGCACATCTGCAATTATGGTAATTTGTTGTTCAGTAACTGGATGCGCAAAACTGAGCGATAATGCATGCAACATCATGGTATTCATCTCTAAATGCTCCTTAAAATAGCGATTCTGTTTGTTACATCCGTGTGGCCTATCGCCAATTATTGGATGAAAGATATGCGCAAAATGTTTACGTAATTGGTGCATACGACCAGTTCTCGGATTAGCTTTCACTAAGCTATACCTCGATGTTTCATGTTTTCCGATGGCAAACGGCATTTCTGCCTGCTGCAAGGTGACGAATTTGGTTTGAGCATCCTGTAAAGTGCCATTTTCCTTAGCCAAAGGATAATCAATTTCTAATTCTGGTGGTGTGTAGCCCCTAACAATTGCTAAGTAGTGTTTATCTACTAAGCTCTCCTGAAATTGCTTCTGCATTGCGATTTCAGTACTTTTATCGAAAGCAAAAAGTAGTACCCCTGAGGTTTTTCTATCCAAACGGTGCGTTGGATTTACGTGCTTACCTACCTGATCTCTTAATAATTGCAAAGCGAATTCCTTTGCGTCGTCTGCTATTTTAGAACGATGCACCAATAGCCCATGTGGTTTATTGATAGCAATGAGATGCTCATCCTGATATAAAATTTCTAACACGCAACGAAGATAGTAATTGTAGTTTGGCTTTTTTAATACAAGTCGAATGCAGTTCTAAATGTATTGCAGTGTGCATCAACAATCACCTTAATATCTTCCGAATAACCGCCTCCCATACTTACCTGAACCGGTAACTGATTTTTCAAACAATGCTCAAAAACAATTTGATCACGCTGTTTGCAAGCTTGTTTGCTCAACGCTAATTTACCTAGTTTATCACTAGCCAATACATCAACGCCTGCCAAATAAAATATAAAATCCGGTTGATGCTTTTTAATAATCTGAGGAAATTTATCACTTAAGATGGAAAGAAATTCATCATCTGCCACACCATCAGCTAAGCCAATATCAAAATCAGATTGTTCTTTTCTGAACGGAAAATTTTTCTCGCCATGCATGGAGAAAGTGAATACTCGTTCCTCTGTTTGAAATATTTCAGCGGTTCCGTTTCCTTGATGTACATCTAAATCGATAATTAAAATACGTTTAGATAAACCATTATTCAGCAAATAATTAGCCGCAATAGCTTGGTCATTTAACAAGCAAAAACCCTCTCCCCAATTGCTACCTGCATGGTGAGTCCCACCAGCAACATTAAATGCAATGCCATACTGCTGTGCATAAATAGCTCCATCAATAGTGCCTTGCGCTATCCGGATTTCCCTCTCTACCAACAGCGCATCAAGTGGAAAGCCAATACGTCGCTGCTCCTTGTAAGGCAAAGTAAGTTGCTTCAGTTGCTGCCAATAGTCTTCACGATGAGTGCTTATGATATGTTGCTCAGTCAAAGGTTCTGGAGCGAATAAATTGCTTTGCTCAATAGTGCCTTCATGTAGTAATTGTGCCGGAATTAGCTCATACTTCAGCATTGGAAACCGATGTCCCTCTGGTAGTGGATGTGCATAAATGGGATGATAAGCAATCTTTATCATGACAAAACCAACGACTAATCTAAGATCTCCCCTACATGTTTTTCAATGTTGTTGCAAATTTGGTCCACTGGTAAATCGTTTGCATCCGTACCAAATGGGTTTTCAATTTCTTCAGCAATAAGTTCCAAACTGGCTAGCACGTACAGAATAAAAGGAACAATACCAATCACAAAATAACCTAAACTAAAAACCCATCCAAAAGGTAAGGTAATTACATACACGAAGATGAACTTTTTGATAAAAGCACTGTAAGAATATGGTATCGGTGTATTTTTAATTCTTTCGCAAGCGCCGCAAACATCAGTGAATTGAGTGCTATCATTGCTAAGCGTAATCAGTTGTTCACCAGTAATTTTACCAGCTTTACTTAAATCAAAAAGTTTGTTCGTAATACTCACAGCAACCTGATTGGGAATGTGCTTTCCTCCGTCAATTTCAATTAGGATACTATTTTTACCGAAGTACTGCTTTTCACGCAAATGTTCCTTTAAAGCAAAGGCATATTTTGGAATTGCGTATTTAAAAAATGCTCGGTCTTCGTTACTTAAATCGAGTGCGTTTAATCTAATGGCAAAGTTACGACTAACGTTGACCAGCTGCCCTAGTAACCGCCTTCCTTCCCACCATCTATCATATGAGGTATTAGTACGAAAAACCAATAACATCGAAATCACAAAACCCAAAAGGCTGTGCATCATGCCAACATTTTTAATATAGCTAGTTTCGGATAATTTGACGTAGTTAAGTTCCAGATAGGCAATGATACCCGAGAAAATCGCTACGCTAAGCATCAATTTCCAAAGCTTATAAAACGAGTCAGCTTTGTGAAAACGAAAAATAAAATTGATCCACTCTTTTGGATTGTAATTAATCATTCTTTAAAGATTTACCTATGGATAAAAGCAGTTCACCTGTTTTGAACACGTCTTCAAAACTATTGTACATTGGCACCGGACTCAATCGGATCACATTTGGCTCTCGCCAATCTCCAAGTACATTATTTTTCACCAAGTGATCAAAAAATTGTTTACCATTTGATTTTGCTATAATTGATACTTGAGCACCCCTTTCATTTTCATTGGAAGGCGTTATGATTTTAAACTGCTCCTCTCCTAATTCGTTATTTACTTCGTTAATGATATAAAACAAATAGCCGGTTAATATTTTGCTTTTGTTTCGCAGTGGCTCCATAAATCCTATTTTTTCAAACGGTTTTAAAGATGCGTGATACAAAGCCATTGGCATTACCTGCGTACAACTTACCTGCCAACCATCAGCGCCTGCTTCGGGTACAAAACCTTTTTCCATTAAAAAGCGAGTTTTCTCTTGATAACCCCACCACCCAGCAAATCGAGGCATATCTTGATCGCCAAAATGCTTTTGATGCACAAAAATACCGCTGATGCCACCTGGCCCAGCATTTTGATATTTATAAGAACACCAGCAAGCGAAATCTACGTCCCAATCGTGCAGCTTAAGCGGAACATTTCCAGCGGCGTGAGCCAAGTCGAAACCAACTACCGCACCAACTTCATGACCTTTTTTGGTAATGGCTTCCATATCGAACAACTGGCCTGTGAAATAATTGATGCCGCCAAACAGTACCAAAGCAATTTCATCGCCATTATGTTGAATAGCTTCTAAAATATCTGCAGTAGCTAAAGTATAGGCTCCATTTTTAGGAGCAACTTCAATAATCGCTTCTTTAGTATCATAACCATGAAAACGCACCTGACTTTCAATAGCATATTGGTCAGAAGGAAAAGCACCCGCCTCCATAATGATTTTGAAGCGCTTTTGTGTCGGTCTGTAAAAACTCACCATTAACAAGTGTAAGTTAACCGTTAAGGTGTTCATAGGACAAACTTCCAATTCGCTAGCTCCCACTATTGGTGCCATCAACTTTTTAAGCTCCTTATGATAAAACATCCAAGGCTTATCCCCTTCAAACCAGCCTTCAACCGCTAAATTTTGCCAGTTGTTTAGCTGTTCGTTTAAAACCTCTTTCGCTATTTTGGGCTGTAAACCCAATGAATTGCCGCATAAATAAATGAATGGTTGTCCGTTTTGCTGAGGAAATAAATATTCGTCCCTCAATGCTTTTAACGGATCAGCTGCGTCCATAGCCTTTGCAAAGGCTAGGTTATTTTCAAAATTTATCATATGGAGTTATGACCTAGAATTGAGTTGAACTTACTTGCCAAATTTCATCTTAAGCTGTTCCAACATGTCATTGGTAACTGGCTTTGCTGGCTCCTGTTTTTTAGGCGGCGCAGTACGTTGAGTTTGTTGTTGCGTAGGCTTCGGCTGCTTAAGTTCTTCCTTTCTTTTATTCCAACGCTTCCAAATCTCCTCCAATTTCTTTTTAGTGAATAATGGAAAATCGCCCTGCATCATCCAAGCATAATAACTTGGCTCGGTATTGAAAATAGTTTCTAATGTTTTGCCCTTATGCTTGCCGAAATTAATACACTCTTCGCCGTTGTCATTAAATACAATGCGCCCCGCATAATCAACGGATTTATTGAGATTAGTAAAGCTATGCAAAGCATCCACATCATTAACAACCGGAACCGAAACCTTTCCTTGCTTGTCAGTGAATTCAGCATCTTTATATTTATCTAGCTGTGCTAAAAGCACTTCATAAGTAGCTCTTATATCAGCTTCAGCGGCATGTGCATTAGTTAAATCCTTATCGCAATAAAACTTATAAGCAGCTTTTAACGTCCGCTGTTCCATTTGATGAAAGATATTTTGAACATCAACAAATTTCCTGTCCGACATGTCTAAATCAACGCCTACACGTAAAAATTCTTCCAAAAGCATTGGGATATCAAATTTGTTAGAATTATATCCAGCTAAATCAGCATCGCCAATAAAATCTGCCAACTCTTGCGCAACATCAGCAAATTTTGGCTCGTTTTTCACATCCTCATCATAAATTCCATGAATTAAGGAAGTAACCATCGGAATTGGAATTTCTGGATTTATCCGTTTAACTAGCATACTTTCAGTACCATCGGGCATTGCTTTAAGTATAGCAATTTCTACAATGCGATCTGCTCCTACGTTCACTCCAGTTGCCTCAATGTCGAAAAATGCTAGAGGGCGTTTTAAATTTAATTTCATACAGGTTATTCTAAGTTCCAAATTTGCTAAAATACTATCGTAATTTCTCTTTTTCACTTAAAAAAGCTATTAAATAAATCACATATTGCTTCTACAGAACAAACATAAAGTTTGGATTTAGCGCCAACTCAACAATATTTTAAACTTTCCGAAAATAAATGAATTGCATCGATTAAATTGCGGACTATTAAACCAACGCTAATGATACGCAAACTCTTATATTTCCTACTGATCTTGCCTTTTAGCTCATTTTCCCAAGAATTTGAGTTTGGCAAACTTACCGAAAGCGATTTTAATTTCGATAGAACTAAAATAGACAGCAATGCTAACGCTATTTATTTAAATGAATTTGGTACTACGCGGTTCACGTTTGACTCGGAAACGGGACGAATGATGTTAGTGCATAATTATCATGCAAGAATAAAGATTTATAAAAAAGAAGGTTTTGAGGCCGCTAATGTAATCGTACCGCTTTATAAAAGTGGCAGCGCAAATGATCAGGCGGAATATATTTCCAAAATCAGAGCAGTCACCTTTAATTTAGAAAACGATAATCCTGTGGAATCTGAAATGAGTGAAAAAACTGTTTTTAAGGAGGAGAAATCAAAATACTTAACCTTAACAAAATTCACCTTACCTAATCTAAAAGAAGGTTCGATTATTGAATACGAGTACACGATTGAAAGTCCTTACCTGTTTAATTTCAAAACATGGAACTTCCAGGCAGATTTTCCGAAGCTTCAGAGTACCTACGTAGCATATATTCCTGCAAATTACAGGTACAATGTATCACTTCGTGGATTTTATAAGTTAACAGAAACTAAGTCAGAAGTAAATAATGGCTGCTTACGCGTTGCGGGGAAAGATATGGACTGCTCGAAATTGACCTATACCATGAAAAACCTTCCGGCGTTTATGGAAGAAGATTACATGACGGCAGCTTCTAACTATAAATCAGCAATTTACTTTGAATTATCGGAAGTATTTTATTTGAATGGCTCCAACCAAAAATACACAAAATCATGGAGCGACATTGACTACGAGTTGAAAAGCAATAAAGATTTTGGTGGTCAAATGAAACGTAAGGAAGTTTTCAAAAATATACTTTCCTCCGTAATTTCAGATAGTGACAGCGACCTGTCTAAAGCAAAAAAGATATACGAATACATTAAAAAACAGGCGAAATGGAATAATTATTACGGTAAATACAGTGAAATTGGCGTTAAAGATTTAATTGAGAAAAGATCTGGAAATGCAGCAGATATCAACCTGGCATTAATTGCAGCTTTAGGAGCCGCAAATTTTGATGTAGAGGCAGTAATTTTATCAACTCGAGAAAATGGAACAGTGAATAAATTGTACCCCATTATCAGCGATTTCAACTACGTAGTGGCTAAAGTAAACATCGATAACGAAAGTTATTTATTAGATGCCACTGATCCGTTTATGCCTTTCGGGTTATTGCCTTTGAGGTGTATTAACGATCAAGGCAGGGTAATTAATTTAAAGAAGCCTTCTTATTGGATGGATTTAAAAGCATCGAAAAAAAGTTTAACTAGTTACTCCCTTATAGGGACAATTTCCGAAGATGGGAAAGTAAAAGCTACGTTAACCAATATGGCCATGGGTTACGATGCTGCGAACACGAGGAAAGAAATTAAAAAATACACGTCCATTGATGAATACGTGGAAAAACTTGATGAGAGATTGAGCAACATCAAAATTAAAAACTTTAAAATATCAAATATTGACAGCGTAGAAAATGCCCTAATTGAAGAGTATGAAGTTGAAATAAATACCGGCAGTAGCAATGGTGGTAATCAAGCATTCAACCCGTTTTTTATCAATCCTCTTCGCAGAAATCCATTTAAATTAAAAGAAAGAAACTATCCTGTTGATTTAGGTGCTGCCAGAGAAGAGCGAATTTTAATACGTATTGCCTTACCTAGTGGTTTTTCGATAAAGGAGCATCCCAAAGACTATTCTTTGGCATTGCCTAATCAGGGTGGAAGATATATTTTGCAAACCGGAATTAATGAAAATGAATTTACCTTAAACCAGCTTTTCACTTTAAACAAAGCCATTTATACTTCTGAGGAATATTACTATTTAAAAGAATTTTATAATCAGATTATCCAAAAACAAAAAACTGATGTCGTTATCGTTAAAGCCAATAAATAGAAAAATACTACTGTTACTTCTTTTCTTTGCGTTTAGCGCTGTAGGCTTCGCTCAAAATTTTGCTTTATCAAACCTAAGTAGTCAATTAACAAATAAGGCACATGCTGTAATTAGAGATAGTAAAGTTGTAGTGGATATGCAGTCGACCGACAATGTTCTTGTTAGTAATTACAAAGCGGTAACAGTTTTAAACAAAAACGGCGACAAATATGGTCAGCTCGCAATATTTTATGATAAAAACATCAATATCAAATCCGCCAAGGGAGAAATATATGACGAATTTGGCAAGCTGATCACTAAATTTTCTTTAAGTAATTTCAAAGATGAAAGCGCAGTTAGTGATTTTTCGTTATTTGAGGATAGCAGGGTGAAGTATTACATTCCGCAAATAAATTCTTACCCATATACCATCGTTTATCAATATGAAATCAGGAACAAACAGAATTTGATTATTCCTGATTGGCGGCCTTTGCCAGGTTTTGATGTTGCAGTGGAAAAAAGCAGTTATGAGTTTAAGTATGGTTTACTTGATGAAGTTAGGGTGCTTGAAAGAAATTTCAAAGGCCTGAAAAATGAAATCCCCAGTGAAAAAAGAATTAGCAAACAATGGTTAGTTGAAAACCTCCCGGCAATCAAATACGAAGCGTATGCAACTAATCCTGAAACCTACTTCCCTGCCGTAAAAGTGGCGCCCAAAAACTTTAGCTATTACAACTTTAAAGGTAGCTATACCAACTGGAACGAACTAGGAAAAATATCTTATGATTACTTATTGAAAAATGGACGTGAGCTACCTGCAACAACCACAAACTTTGTTAAAAACTTAGTAAAAGATGAAAGTGGCGACAAAGCAAAGGCTAAAAAGATCTATGAATATTTTCAACAAAAAACAAGATACATCAGCGTGCAAATTGGAATTGGCGGCTTTAAACCAATAAGCGCAAGCGAGGTAGACAAGTTAGGGTACGGTGATTGTAAAGCATTGGTGAATTACATGCAGAGTTTACTTGAGGCCGCTGGGATTGATTCTTACTATTGCGTAGTAGACGCAGGAGATGATAAGACGGATTTAATTAAAGATTTCGCCAGCATGGAACAAGGAAATCATATTATTTTATGTATTCCTGTGAATGGGGAAAATATTTGGTTAGAATGTACCAGTCAGGATGCGCCATTTGGTTACCTAGGTTCGTTCACTGACGACAGATGGGTGCTAGCATGCACCAACGAAGGCGGAAAACTTATGAAAACGCCTAAGTACGAAACAAGTAAAAGCACTCAATTAAGAACATCGGAATTGCTACTGGCTGACAACGGCAGTATTAAAGGCACACTAAAAACCGAATTTAGCGGTTCTCAATTTGACAGTCACTTTTTTTTAACGAAAAAATCGCCTTTAGAACGTGAAAAACAACTGAAATATCTGTATGATATTAATAACATAGAATTTACAGCTGTTGAGTTGGAGGCCAATACCGACTTGCAGCGCTTTACAGAAAAGCTAACGTTCGAAGCCACAAATTATGCTAGTATAAATAACGGTAGAATTACGTTTTCACCGAATCTTTTCAATGTTAAACGAAGTGTTCCGTCGGTAAGAAATAGATCTTTAGCATTTGAAATAAAGCGAGGTTACACAGACGAAGACAAAATCACTTTTAGCTTAGGCTATCAGATCATACCTTTTATTTCTCCGAAAACAATGAAAATAGAAAGTAAGTTTGGCAACTACTATGCTGAAATTAAGTTAACCGACGGAAAGCTTAGCTATTATCGCAAACTAGTTTTAAATGACGGTACGTATAAAGCAAACGAATACGAAGCTTATGAAAGCTTCATCAACGAAATTGCAGACTATGATAGAGTTAGGATTTCATTTCCAGTTAAAAAGTAGAACGCTATTTACTAGCTTCCTTTTTCCACTTAATACTGCAGCCAATAGCCTTAGTAGATGACACTGTAGGCTTTTGTCCACTTAAAAGTTGGTTTACGGCATTCTGAACATAGTTTTCACGTTGCGCATTTAGCTCTTGTTGATCGTTATCTATCGCACCAATATAAGCTACTTCATTACCGCTGGCTGTTTTCTCTAAAACAAAAACATGTGGTGTACGCTGTGCACCATATTTTTTAGTAAAAACGTGATCTGGATCTAACAAATAGGCGAATGTGAATCCTTTTTCCTTTACCCTCTCCTGCATTTTTTCATAGCTATCTCCTGGAGATGTGATGGGATCATTGGTGTTGATTGCCACTACTGGATATCCTTTTGCAGCATACATTTTATTCAAGGCTTCTATTCTAGCTTCATAGGCTTTAGAAACCGGACAGGTGTTGCAGGTAAAAACTACTATATATCCCTTTGTATTTTTATAGTTAGCGAGCGAAACATTTTTACCATCTGTATTTTTAAGGTTGAAATCTGCCGCGATATCTCCCACTTGATATCCCGATTGCGCAAATACAACAATGGCAACAACTAAAAACAAACACGTTAATATTGACTTTTTCATAATTCTACATCTTAGTGTTAAAAAAATATTCAATTAATTATCTCTAAGTTTATTGCTCTACCACTTTTCTAAGCTGCTCATAATTAAACGTCCGTTCATAAAATGAGCGCCTCCGATCAGCCGTGTTTATAATCAGTGTAGCCGGCAGAGCACCCGACCAGTTTTTATCTAAACGGTCAATAAAGCGTTGTTGATCAGCTTCATTAACTACGAAAACCTCAGCTTTAAGTTGATGCTTATTAACGAAAGGTATTACATCGCTATTTAATTTCGATTTAAAATCTAAACTCATCAGCAATACTTTAACTGGCTTTTTAAAGTTTTCGGTGTTAAGCTTTTCAAAATATGGAAGCTCTTCTACACAAGGTACACACCAAGTAGCCCAAAAATTTATTACAAAAGTAGTGTCCTTTCCTTTAGCTGCTCGTGCTTCTAACTCATTTAAAGTTAGTAATTTAACTTGAGCATTAGCAACTAACCCAGTTAAAATCAACACAATTGTTACAGTGAGTTTAGCCAGCATATTTTAGCGTTTTGTACGGTTTAAAAGCAGCTCGTTAACTTCTTCTTCCACATATTTCTGTGTGGGTATAGCTTTTTCATCTGGTTGATTGTCAATATTTCCAATATATTTCACCAAAAAGCCGTTGTTTATTTTTTTCAGCACTACTGCTTTAGGCGTTTGCCGTAAATCGAACAGCCAGGTATACTTGAATTTTTCATCAGCTAAATACGGAAAAGTAAACTTCCTTTCCTCTGCTAATTTTTTCATCGCTGGCATAGCATCAAAAGGATAGTCTTTCTCATTATCACCATAAGGTCCAATGGCAACTACAGGAAATCCTTTTGAAGCATATAAATTATTAAGTTTAATCACCCTGTTAACGTAAGCCAAACAGTGATCGCAGCTTGGGGTCATGAAAACCAATATAAAACCGCTTTTGTTTTGTTCCCTTAAACTGTAATAGCTACCATCAACATTTTTTAATCGAAGACTGTCAAGCGTGTCTCCCACTTTCAACACCTCTTGTGCTTTCGAAAAA
The DNA here is from genome assembly GCF_965249885.1 of Pedobacter sp. GTDB lineage: Bacteria > Bacteroidota > Bacteroidia > Sphingobacteriales > Sphingobacteriaceae > Pedobacter. Next base: position 4,288,970 of record NZ_OZ252254.1, read on the forward strand.
AAGCCCCAAATCAATAGCACAGCAAGTAATACCGATATTCTTTTCATTAGTTCAGTGTTCCTGTTTTAACAATAGCTTGCTGGTACACAGGCAACGATAAATCATCAACAATAACTCCGCGAGTAGTTGAAGCGTGTACAAAGAAATCACCGTTTAAGTAAATTCCCACATGGTCTACTTCTTTTCCACCAAAGGAGAAAAAAATCAAATCGCCTTCTTTTAAATTGCCCAAACTTCGCTTTTTGATGGCTTCAGCTTGATCTTTAGACCTTCTAGGAAGTTTTCTGCCGTAGATATCTTGTTGTAGCAACAGGGCAAAACCCGAACAATCAATGCCACTTTTATCCAAACCACCAAGCCTATATCTCACTCCAGTCCAATCATTAATAAATCTATAAAGTGATTTATTTTTCAAATTTGCCATCGCGTCGGCGGCACGAGCTGCTTTAGTGTTACTTGTACTTTTTCTGCTACCGCATGATGCCAATAGCAACATTAAACACATACAGATCAATAAAAAATAACTTCGCTTTGTAGTGATTATCATTCGATTTAAATTTTGATGACTACTTAACGTTCTTCAATTGAAAGTAAAGTAGCTTTAATTCTTAATCAGTCTCTGAATTTCGTCCAGTTTTAATAACGCCTCAACAGGAGTTAGCGTATTTACATCTAAGTTATTCAGCGAATCTCTAATTTTAACTAATACCGGATCATCTATGGCAAACATCTGCAATTGATAAGCTTGGTTTTGCACTTTCTTGATGCTGTCTTTAATGCTCTGCCCCTCGGTCCTGTCAATCTCTAGACGCTTCAATATTTCGTTAGCCCTTCCAATTAATTTGGCTGGCATGCCCGCCATTTTAGCCACTTGTATACCAAAACTGTGCTCACTACCGCCAGGAACTAATTTACGCAAGAAAATCACTTTGTTTTGCAATTCCTTAATTGTCACGTTGTAATTTTTGATACGACCCATGGTATTCTCCAAGTCGTTCAACTCGTGATAATGCGTAGCAAAAAGTGTTTTTGGGCGAGCAGTTGGATGTTCATGTAAATACTCTGCAATTGCCCAAGCAATAGAAATACCATCGTAAGTGCTTGTTCCCCTGCCAATTTCATCCAATAAGATCAAGCTTCTATCGGAAATGTTATTCAAGATACTAGCCGTCTCATTCATTTCAACCATGAAGGTACTCTCCCCGCTCGAAAGGTTATCGGAAGCGCCTACTCGAGTGAAAATCTTATCTACAATACCTAAACTCGCCGATTTAGCCGGAACGAAACAGCCCATTTGTGCCATCAATACAATTAATGCAGTTTGTCTAAGAATGGCAGATTTACCAGACATGTTCGGTCCAGTAATCATCATGATTTGTTGCGTATCACTATCCAAGTACACATCATTAGTAATGTACTCTTCTCCCACAGGCAAACGCTTCTCTATAACTGGATGCCTACCACCTTTGATATCAATTTCTTTGCTCGTATTTAGCTCTGGCTTAGCGTAGTAATTCTTCAATGAAAGCTGCGCAAAACATAACAATACATCTAATTGTGCCACTAGATAAGCATTGAGCTGAATTGGCTTGATGAAATGAGAAACCTGATACATCAATTCGTTATAAAGCCTAACTTCAATTGCTTGTATTTTTTCCTCGGCTCCTAAAATCTGCTCTTCATATTCCTTCAGCTCCGGCGTAATGTAACGCTCTGCGTTTACCAAAGTTTGTTTCCTGATCCAGCTTTCGGGAACCTTATCTTTGTGTGTATGCGTAACCTCTAAATAATAACCGAAAACGTTGTTAAAAGATATTTTTAGGGAAGGAATACCAGTATTTTCAATTTCTCGACGCTGAATTTCTACCAAAAATTCCTTTCCACCAAAGGCTATTTTACGCAACTTGTCTAACTCTTCATCTATACCGTCCGCAATTACATTACCTTTGGCTAATATTGCTGGCGGGTCGGCCTGAAGCTCTCGTTCCAACTTATCCTTAATGGTAGTGCAAGCATTTAATTGTGAGCCAAGCACTTCCAAAAATGGGTTCTTGCTTTCTTCCGCCAGTCTTTTGATTTCTTCAATATGCGACAATGCTCTTTTAAGCTGCAACAGTTCTCTCGGACCAGCCTTCTGTAATCCAACTTTGGAAATAAGTCGCTCTAAATCACCAATGGGCTTAATATGCTGCAAAAACTCGTTAGAAATCTCTTCATCTTTCACAAAGAAATCTACCATACCGAGTCGTTCTTCAATTGGCTTCAACTCCTTTAATGGCATAATGATCCACTTATGCAACAACCTCGCTCCCATTGGTGTACAGGTATCGTCCAGCACATCAAAGAGTGTTACTGCATTATCGTTTGCCGAACTAACCAATTCCAAATTACGTATAGTAAATCGATCCAGCCACATGTATTTTTCTTCTTCTACACGTGCAATACTGGTAATATGTTGTAAGTTACGGTGCTCGGTTTCGCCCAGATAGTATAAAATAACGCCGGCAGCCACTATACCCGAAGTAAGTTTATCTACTCCAAATCCTTTTAAAGAACTTACTTCGAAATGTTTGGTAAGAATTTCGCTTGCATAATCCTGTGTAAACGCCCAATCGTCGATGTGGTAAGTATAAAATTTATCGCCAAAAATTTGGGGGAATTCACTTCGTTTACTCTTTTGATAGACAACCTCGGTAGGCTTAAAACTTTGCAGTAATTTATCTACATATTCTGCACTACCTTGTGCCACCAAAAACTCTCCAGTAGAGATATCGCAAAAAGCTACGCCAAATATGCCTTTTTCAAAGTATACTGCCGCTAAATAATTATTTGATTTCTGACTTAGGATATTGTCGCTGTAGGCTACGCCCGGTGTTACCAATTCTGTAACGCCCCGTTTGACAATCGTTTTGGTCATTTTTGGATCTTCCAACTGGTCGCAAATTGCCACACGTTGCCCTGCCCTAACCAATTTAGAAAGGTAATTTTCTAAAGAATGGTGCGGAAAACCTGCCAATTCTAATGCGCCGTTGGGGCCAGTTCCTCTTTTAGTTAAAACGATGCCCAAAATTTGTGCTGTTTTAACTGCATCCTCTCCAAATGTTTCGTAAAAATCTCCAACCCTAAATAATAACAATGCACCGGGATACTTTGCCTTGATGGCATTGTATTGCTGCATTAACGGGGTCTCTTTTGTATTTGCCTTGGCCAAAATTATCCTAAATTACTAAGCTGTAAATATACCATTTGCTAAATGGCTAGGCCGATTTTGTGGAAAAATAATGACGTTGTGGATTTAGTTGAATAGATGTCATAACGCTAAGCTGAGTTGATCGGGTGGTTTAGGAGTCCATCCAAGGAAAGGAAATTCTTGTAGGCGAACAAATTGATGTGAACCTAGCTTTCTTAACGTGAACGAATTACAGGAGAACTCAAGGACTGATACCTCCTTAAATAAATTTAAAGCAAACTGAACCTGATCATGATTGAGATCTCTTGCAATAGTTAAGTGAGGAGTATTAGAAAATTTAAATTGAAAGTTGAATTTGAGTTTAAGTTGTTTATTAATCCTATCCATAGAAATCTTAAGTAACTCTTCAGATTTTTTATCAGGTTTTAAATAAACGACGCCATTGATAAAACTATCAACGGAATTAAATCGTACAGGAATTTGCAATTCATATGAAGCAATTTCTTTTAAAAAAGGGATGATTTTATGTACAGATCTATCATTATGTGCCTTCAAACCAGCTATGGTGATATGTGCAAGGGAATTACAACTAGAATACCTTCCTATTTTAGATTCCAATGTCTTCTTCAAACTTTTAACGTATTCCATTTCAGCAATTGGAGGTTCGAAAACTAAAGAATATTCTATTTTAACCTTATTTACCATTTGTATACTAAACAACCTTATCACACAAAAAGTTGATAACTTTTAACTTGTTAATAAATACCATAAACCACTGATTTACAATATACGTTTATTGATTAAACTAATTAAAATGTTATGGAAACAGCAGATAAAAAACTGGTTTATGTGTTGGAAGATAACGCCAACATTGGTGACATTATTGAGTTCTTATTAACAGAAGAGCTTTACGAAGTGAAAGTTTGCAAAAGCGTAGCTTGTTTTTGGGATGAAATGACTCAAAAAAAGCCTGATATGATTGTGCTTGATATTATTTTGCCGGATGGAAATGGCTTAGATATTTGCAAGCAATTGAAAAGAAATATCAGTACGCATCAAATTCCAGTGATGATGATGTCGGGTAACAATTATTTAAGCAAAGTAAAATCAAAATGCGATGCCGACAGCTATATAAATAAGCCCTTTGACTTAAATGATTTTATGCAAAGAGTGGATTTTTACAGCCACTCGGCGTAATTTAAAGCTTGCTGACTAAGTCTAAAAACAAATCTTTTGCTTTCAATTTATCTGCTGTTAAGTTGAAATCGAGTTTGTGTTGTAAATAATCGCCAAGATCTATGCCCTCGGTTTTTGGCAGTTGCGCAATTACGTCCGGTATATGCTGAATGCCTAAGCCCAATGCACTATCAAATTCTTCGATAAACTCCTTTGAAATTTGCTTATTTGCAACCCATGCGGCGTACATGAACGGCAATCCAGTAAACTTCATCCACTCCTCACCCATATCGTAAACGTAGGCGAAATCATTTTTCCTGCCAAAAGTTCTATCTCCGATCAATACCATGGCATCTGCTTCTAAATCTTGATCTAATAAGAATTCTACTTCTACCTTAAAATGATTCTTTAACAATACCTTCGCTAAATTGTTAGATGTACGCGACTGCGCATCTAGCTTCACCGTTTTAACATCGTGGATAGGTTTATCAGCAAATATAAATACGGAATTAACAGCTCCAACCGAACCTATGCAATATGATCCGATGATTTCAGCATTGGACACGAACGGAATTGCAGCAACAGGAATCAATCCTATATCTACTTTGTTATCAATAAGTTTACTAGCGCAATCTGCAGGAACATCTAAGCTTAAATCAATTTGATCCAAGATCTCTGAATGCTGTAGACCATAGATGAACGGCTTTGTATTGGTATAGGAAACGGCGGAAACTTTAATTTTATTCAAAATCAATTAAACTAGATGTGAAGTATTATTTGCATCGATCAAAGTGAATTTTCCAGTTTTTTCATCGAATGTCAAACGGTATAAAGTGGTGTTGGTGTGTAAAAACTCCTCCATATCGCTGTAGGGTTTTTCCAATAGCAAGCATAAGATTAACCTCATGGCTCTTCCATGCATGCACACTAAAACAGTCTTTTCATCAGTTTGGTGTTTGATATGATCAATGGCTTTAGACAAACGCACACCCACCTCGTTTGGACTCTCACCGCCACCAAATTTAGCATCATAGTTAGCCAGCTGCCACTGCCTTACCACTTCTCTAAAGGCTGTTCTCGCTTCTTCCGTGTTCGGTTTGCCTTCCCACTCGCCCCAAGCCATTTCATCCAGTTCGGGCAATTGTTCCCAAGGTAATCCTAAATCAATAAAAGCTTTAACAGTTTGATGCGTTCTAACTAAGGATGAAGTATATACCTTATCAAATGGCACCGATTTATATTTGTTGAAAAATGCAGCTGCTTGAGCTACGCCTGTTGGATTTAAATCTGCATTAACACCTCTACCTTGAACAATTCCTAACCTGTTAAGTTCAGTTTCGCCATGGCGGATGATATAAAGTTCTTTCATTAACGATTGAATTTTGACTTAAAGAATGATTGAATTTTGGATAGTAATAATTATTCATTCAAAATTCAATCATTTAAAATTTTAATTGACTACCGGCAGCTTATAGTAAGATGGTTTGGCATCATCTTCAAAAACATAATCCGAATAGTCTGTCACAACATTGTACAAAGTGTCACGTTCAATCGGTTTGCGTTTTACATTTTTGATCAGCTCAACCAGTTCCTTAGTGCTCATTGCTGGTGTTTGCTCCTCTGCACCGGCCATTGAATATATTTTCGTAGTATCATCAAGTGTACCATCAATATCATCAACCCCGAAATTTAAGCTTAGTTGCGCAGTTTCTCTGCTGATCATTGCCCAATAAGCTTTGATGTGCTCAAAATTATCAAGGTATATTCGAGCTATGGCATAGTTACGCAAATCCTCCACAACCGAAACTTCAGGCACTTCGCTCATTTGATTATTTTGATTCCTAAATTTCAATGGAATAAACGCTTGAAAACCTCCTGTTTTATCTTGCAGTTGACGCAAACGCTCCATGTGATCTACACGGTGCCAAAACTCTTCAATATGTCCATAGAGCATAGTAGCATTAGAACGCATGCCTAATTTATGTGCTTGTTCGTGAATATCCAACCACTGTTCTGCATTACATTTATCATGAGCAATTTTCTCTCTTACCTCTGGATGAAAAATTTCTGCTCCACCGCCAGGCATTGAATCTAAACCTGCTTCTTTCAGGTACTTCATGCCATCGTAGTGACTCAGTTTTGCCTTTTTAAAGATGTAGTAGTATTCTACAGGAGTCAACGCTTTGATATGCAAATCTGGTCTGTGTGCTTTTGCACGTCTGAAGAACTCAGCGTAGAAATCTAAATTTTGCTTTGGCACTACACCACCGGTGATGTGTACCTCTGTAACTGGCTCGTCATCATACTTTTTCAAGATGTCTATCATACCATCTACTTCCATCTCCCAACCTTCTTCGCGTTGCTTAATCATGCGACTGTAGGAACAGAATTTACAATCATAAACGCAAATATTAGTAGGCTCAATATGGAAATTCCTGTTGAAGTAAGTATTGTCGCCGTGTTTCCCCTCCCGGATATAATTGGCCAACACCCCTAAATAACTCAGCTCTGCATGTTCATACAAATAAACACCTTCATCAAAGCTGATGCGTACCCCATCTTTAACTTTAACTGCGATATCTTTTAACGGTTGCGCAAGGTTTGGATTCTGTAAAAGTATAGCTAATGATTGCACTATTTTTCTCCTTTAGATTTGTACAAAAGTACGTTTAATTGCTGAATTGTTTTGTTGTTGAAAAGTTGAAATGTTGTAAAGTTTTAACGTTGATGGAGATTATGATTTTTAAATATAAATCAACTTACGTCTTTGCGTTCTTTGCGCCTTTGTGGTTTAAATATACCTTTGTAAAATGATACAAAACCAGTACAGCATTTTCGAAAGTGAGTTAAACGTAAGACCTGATGATATTGACATGTTTAATCATGTGCATAACAGCAAGTACTTAGATTATGTATTGGCTGCTCGTTACGAACAAATGGACAGGTTTTACGGGATGAGCTGGGAAAAGTTTGAAGCGCAAGGCTATGGTTGGGTTGTATCAAAAGTTAGCATTTCATTTAAACGTCCGTTGAAAATGGGCGATCAACTGTTAATTAAAACCGGTATTTTAGAAATCAATGAACGCGGCTGTACAGTACAATTTGAAATTGCGAATAAAAAGACTGGAAAAGTAGCTTCCGATGGTATTTTTGAGTATGTAATGATTGATTTAAAAACGCAACGATCAAGTAGGGTAACGCTAGAAATGATCGAGGCTTATAGTATTTAACTCCAGATTAGCGTCTTTTAATTTTGGACGTTTGACTTTTTTGCATAACTTTGGTCATCAAAATATCACGAACCATGAAGTTTTTTGCAGTCCGTATCAGAATAGCCTAGTAACGAGGACTCCAATATCTAAATAATTAATGATGTCAATTCTTTGGCATCTCATGGTAATTTCTTTTTATATTTTTATATATGTCACAATCTATCAAGACAAAATCACGTTTGTCTAATTTTTTTACTGTACTTCGCCAAGCCTTTACTGGCGCCGAAATAGATTATACTAGCATCAGCATTCGAAAAGCAATTATGCTTCTAGCAGTTCCAATGATGTTGGAAATGATGATGGAATCGGTATTTGTACTAGTGGATCTTTACTTTGTTGGTCACCTACCAAACAGTGCCGAAGCTATCCAAATTGTGGGTTTAACGGAATCGGTGTTAACCATCATTTACTCATTAGCCATGGGGCTAGGCATGGCTGCAACTGCAGTGGTGGCTCGTCGGATTGGCGAGAGAAATGTCACTGCTGCCTCTATGGCGGGCATGCAAACTATTGCCATAGCGCTTTTCATTTCCATAGTTATTAGCGTCGCAGGTTTAGTATTTGCTAAAGATATTCTGCTGCTAATGGGCGCTAGCGAACAAACGGCGCAACAAGGCATTACGTTCGTACGAATTATGATGGGAACAAGTCTAGCTATCATGCTCTTGTTCTTGATTAATGGGATATTTAGAGGCGCAGGCAACGCAGCTATCGCGATGCAAAGTTTATGGTTGGCCAATACTATCAACATCATTTTATGTCCAATTTTAATTAGAGGACTAGGACCAATACCGGCAATGGGATTAACTGGCGCAGCTTTAGCTACTGCCATCGGTCGGGGGACCGGGGTGTTGTTCCAGCTTTATCATTTAGCTAAAGGCAGTGGAAATCTCAAAGTGAAGCTCGCCTACTTAAAGCCTCATTTCGATCAGATTAAAGCTATTGTAAAAGTTGCAGCTCCGGCAGTGCTTCAATTTGTTATCGCCTCGTGTAGTTGGATTTTTCTAGCTGAGTTAGTAGCTACTACCGGTGGAGATCATGGTTCTGCTGGTTATCAGACGGCGCTAAGGTTAATGATGTTTTTCATGCTTCCAGCTTGGGGCTTAAGTAATGCTGCAGCAACTTTAGTTGGACAAAATATGGGCGCTAATCAAATGGAAAGAGCAGAAAAATCAGTATTTACCACCATCAAATATTCGATGATATTTATGGCGGTGGTGATGTTGCTGTTTTTGACTTTCGGACATTTATTTGCATCATTTTTTACTGAAGACAAGCAGGTTATCGGGGTGGCAACTGAAGCGTTGAGGATATTAAGTTATGGATTTGTCCTCTATGGCATTGGGATGGTGCTCATCAGTGCCTTTAACGGTGCTGGCGATACTTGGACACCTACAAAGATCAATGTCGTAGCTTTTTGGTTTTTCCAAATTCCTTTCGCCTACTTCTTAGCTAAATATTTGGAAATGGGGCCAACAGGTGTATTCATAGCAATTCCCGTTGCAGAAGTTGGGATCACTTTAGCGGCGTATTTGATTTTCAAGAAAGGAAATTGGAAAAAGACGGCTGTTTAGTTATTGATGATTTTATCTTCTGTTGTCTGAATCAAAATCCAATTCTTTACGAAAACTTAGCGTACTTCGTGCCTTTGTGGTTGATTTATATTTTATCGCAAAGTTTTAAAGTTTCGCAAAGTACGCTAAGTTGGAACAGCGAATTAAATCATTAAGCTTTGCGAAAACTTTGTGTTCTTTGTGGCTTTGCGGTTGATTTAATTTTTTTTTAACGCAAAGTTTTTTAAGGTTTCGCAAAGTACGCTAAGTTGGAATAGCGAATTAAATCATTAAGCTTTGCGAAAACTTAGCGTACTTCGTGCCTTTGCGGTTGATCTATTTTTTTTCCGCAAAGTTTTTTAAGGATTCGCAAAGTACGCTAAGTTGGAACAGCGAATTAAATTATTAAGCTTTGCGAAAACTCTGTGTTCTTTGTGTCTTTGCGGTTGATTTATATTTTACCGCAAAGTTTTTTAAGGTTTCGCAAAGTACGCTAAGTTGGAATAGCATATTAAATCATTAAGCTTTGCGAAAACTTAGCGTACTTCGTGTCTTTGCGGTTAATTTATTTTGTTAACGCAAAGTTTTTTAAGGATTCGCAAAGTACGCTAAGTTTGCAGCTTGCGGTTAACATTTCAAAACAAAACCCATTGAAAACAAAAATGCCGTTCCACAAAAGTAGAACGGCATTTTCAAATTATTGAGGTATCTTATTTTACCGCATCAACAACAGCTTTGAAAGCTTCTTTGTTGTTCATCGCTAAATCAGCTAAAACTTTACGGTTTAAACCGATATTTTTTGCAGCTAATTTACCAATCAATTGCGAGTAAGAAATACCGTGCTCACGAGCACCAGCATTGATACGTTGAATCCATAATGCACGGAATTCTCTTTTCTTAGCTTTACGGTCACGGTATGCATATTGCAAACCTTTTTCTACCGTGTTTTTAGCAATGGTAAAAACCTTGCTTCTTGAGCCCCAATAGCCTTTGGCCATATTTAGGACTTTTTTCCTTCTGCGTCTAGCAGCTACTACGTTTACCGAACGAGGCATAATGTGTTAAGTTTTGATAAGCGGTGTTGCTTTAATAGCAAACTTGAAACCGAATATCGGGTTAAAAATTAATTACTTTCCGATGCAAAGCATACGTTTAACGTTGCCCATATCCGCATCGTTTACCATACTAGTGTTGGTTAAGTTACGCTTACGTTTAGTACTCTTTTTTGTTAAGATGTGACTTTTGTATGCGTTCTTTCTTGCAATTTTACCTGTTCCAGTAAGCGAAAAACGCTTTTTGGCACTGGAATTGGTTTTCATTTTTGGCATAACCTGATTTGTTTATATAATTTATTATTTCTTTGCTGTTGCTTTTGGGGCTACCGTTAAAAACATACGTTTACCCTCTAATTTAGGCAATAACTCTACTTTACCCACTTCCTCTAATGCCTGTGCAAACTTCAACAATAAGATTTCGCCTTGTTCTTTGTAAACAATAGCTCTACCTTTAAAGTGAACGTAAGCTCTAACTTTTTCACCAGCTTCTAAGAAACTGATTGCGTGCTTTAGCTTAAATTGGAAATCGTGATCGTTAGTGTTAGGTCCGAAACGGATCTCCTTAATTACCGTTTGCTTCGCGTTAGCTTTGATTTCCTTCTGCTTTTTCTTTTGCTCATACATGAACTTACTATAGTCCATGATACGGCAAACAGGCGGGTTAGCATTTGGAGAAATCTCCACTAAATCCAACTCAAGCTCATCAGCAATTGCCAATGCTTTTGACAATGGATAAATACCCTGCTCTACATTATCTCCAGCTAGCCTAACTTCTTGAGCACGAATATGCTCGTTAATATTGTGTTCTGCTTCTTTTTTCTTAAAAGGCGGACGTGGTCCCCTATTAAATCCTGGTCTTCCTAATGCCAAATGCTTTCCTTGTTAAACGGTTACTTCTTTATTAATTAATGCACTAAACTCTGCTAAAGTCATACTTCCTAAATCGCCCTCACCATGCTTCCTAACTGAAACTCTTCCTTCTTCCATCTCTTTTTCGCCGATGATGAGCATATAAGGCAGTTTTTTAACTTCAGCGTCTCTAATTTTCCTTCCGATTTTCTCATCACGAAAGTCAATTAGACCGCGAATATCGGAATTATTTAATTCTTCTGAAACTTTTTTTGCATATTCTTCATACTTTTCTGAAATAGGAAGAATGATGTACTGCTCTGGAGAAAGCCATAATGGGAAGTTTCCAGCGCAGTGTTCAATTAGTACTGCCACGAAACGTTCCATTGAACCAAACGGCGCTCTGTGAATCATTACCGGACGATGTTTTTGATTATCGCTACCAGTATATTCCAGTTCAAAACGCTCTGGCAAGTTATAATCTACCTGAATGGTACCTAACTGCCATTTTCTACCTAGTGCATCACGCACCATAAAATCTAGCTTAGGACCGTAAAAAGCAGCTTCGCCATATTCAATTACTGTCGGCAATCCTTTTTCTTCAGCAGCTTCGATGATAGCAGTTTCCGCCAACATCCAGTTTTCATCAGAACCAATGTACTTCGCTTTATTCTCAGGATCACGTAAAGATACCTGTGCAACATATTTCTCGAAGCCTAACGACTTGAAAACATACAGCACTAAATCAATTACCTTTTTAAATTCGTCTTTTACCTGATCTGGGCGACAGAACAAGTGTGCATCATCTTGAGTAAAGCCACGTACACGGGTTAAACCATGCAACTCGCCACTTTGCTCGTAACGGTATACTGTACCAAACTCGGCAAATCGAACCGGCAAATCTTTATAAGAACGAGGTTTGAACTTATACAACTCACAATGGTGCGGACAGTTCATCGGTTTTAAGAAGAACTCCTCTCCTTCTTGTGGTGTTTTTATCGGCTGAAATGCATCTTTACCATATTTCTCATAGTGACCAGAAGTGATGTATAAGTTCTTGTGACCAATATGTGGCGTAATTACTTGCTCGTAACCTGCTTTTTGTTGTGCTTTAGTTAAAAACTGAACTAAACGCTCACGCAATGCAGTACCTTTTGGCAACCACATTGGCAAGCCCATTCCTACTTTTTCTGAGAAAGTAAAAAGTTCCAATTCTTTACCCAATTTGCGGTGATCGCGTTTTTTAGCCTCTTCAATCATGTGAAGATATTCCGTTAACTCGCTTGCTTTGGGAAAGGTAACACCGTAAATACGAGTTAATTGCTTCTTAGTTTCATCGCCTCTCCAGTAAGCGCCAGCAACATTCATCAACTTAATAGCTTTAATGAAACTGGTATTTGGAATATGTGGCCCGCGGCATAAATCTGTAAAACTACCTTGAGTATAAAAAGTAATTTTTCCGTCTTCTAGGCCGTCAATTAAATCTAATTTGTATTCGTCGCCTTTTTCAGTGAAGTATTTTACCGCATCAGCTTTGCTTACGCTTTTTCGCTCGAAAACTTCTTTTTGCTTAGCCAATTCCAACATTTTGTCTTCAATTTTCTTGAAGTCGTCAGAAGAGAATTCTTTATCACCAAAATCTACATCATAGTAAAAACCGGTTTCAATAGCTGGACCGATACCAAACTTAGTTCCCGGATAAAGTGCTTCTAAGGCCTCAGCCATTAAGTGAGCGGACGAGTGCCAAAAAGTAGCTTTGCCATCTGTATCATTCCATGTTAGCAGTTTCACCGAAGAATCTGCTTCGATAGGACGAGAACTGTCCCACACTTCGCCATTTACTTCGGCAGCTAATACGTTTCTCGCTAATCCTTCTGAAATAGATAAGGCAATTTGATGAGCGCTAACGCCCTTTTCGTACTGACGGACAGAACCGTCAGGTAGTGTAATGTTAATCATCTACAACTATGATTTAAATTTTAAAAATAGGTTAAATAGCAAATCACCTACGTGTGTGATTTATTTTGTGCAAAGGTAAGAGTTTTTAGCGAGATTTTTAACTCCTGATTACAGAAGCTAGTAGCTTGCAAACAAGTTTAATTTTGACAACAAATTGAATGATACTCGTCAACAAGGATACTAATGAGCGGCATCAAAACATTACCCTGCCTTAAACATTTACGGTATCGTATAGATTAAAGTATTTGTCCTTAATTTCATCGCTTGGCGAAAAAATAGACGGATGAAACATGCAAGCCAAGGCCTCGACGCCCTTTACCAAGGTTCCAACGCTAGGCTGCGTAAACATATCAAAATCAGCTATAAAAACTTGCTTGTTTTTTACCGCAGTTAAATGTTGCCAAGTTGGTTTACTGGTAAGCAAGTGCAACTCTTCCAAAGTGCGCTCTTTGCTGAAACCGCAAGGAGCAATTACCAACACTTCAGGATCATATTTCACAATTTTTTGCCATTCGGTTACAATACTATCGCCTGCGGGGTTAGACAACATATCTACGCCGCCAGCTTGTGCAATTTGAAAAGGAATCCAGTGGCCACAATTGTAAATTGGCTCAATCCATTCCATCAGCATCACTCGTTTTAAAGGCATATTGTTTTCCCTCAGCGTAGTTAATACACGATCGATAATTGCCTTTTGGGAAGCTAAATACAATAACGCCTTTGTCTCTTCACCTAAAACGCTACCAATCGTATAAGCAGCATCAAAAACATCGTTCAGGTTATTTGGAGATAAGGGTATAAGTTGCGGTTGTTTGCTAAGTTTATCTACAGCTGCAGAGGTGCACTGCGTATCAATATTACATACTTCACACAAATCCTGCGTAAATATCACGTCTGCCTGCGTTTGTTCTAACAGTTCTTGCTCCACCCAATACAAGCTTTTCCCTTCTCGTTTGTACGAAGAAAAAATACGGTCTATCTCGGCGCTGCTGTAATCTTTACCTTCAAAAATACACCTTACAATTTTAGGTAGATGGTGAGCTACCGTTGGACACTCGAACGTAATGCCTTGTAGATATCCCTCTAAGCCCATTTCGTACATCATTTGCGTGGCCGCTGGTAAAAAAGAAACTGCTTTCATGATTATTAATATAAAAAAATAGGTTTACAAGTAATTGCAAACCTATTTAAAAATCGTATTGCGTTAAATTATGCGGCTAAAACTTCTTTACGTTGCAAAGCAGGATATTTACTTTTTAACAATTGGAAACTGCCGAACATTACCGTGCCGTAAATTAGCGTACCAGATAAAAATCTAAGCTCAAATGGAATAGCTAATACTAAACAGTTCCAGTAGCCTAATACATCTTGCGTAAATAGTGGGTTATTGTACGGATTGCCATACCAAGTACCAATGTTAGATACCAACCAATGAACTACAGTAACTACTATTGCTGCCAATGCACCATTTGCTAAAGTAATATTTCTCAATATGTACTTACCTACAACCACCATTAAAATAATAGCTGCATAAGTCCAGTACCAACCATCATATAAAAAGCCATCGCTGTAACTTTTATAAATGGTGTTCGCGAACAAAATATCAGTAATAAACAAACTTAAAACTGGAAAAGAATATGCCTTTAAATTGTTAGAAAAATAAGCTCCGCCGAAAAGCGCAACCGCTCCCACCGAGGAGAAATTTGCAAAGCTAAGCGCTTCAGTATTAAAAACGATCAATACACGCATCAACATAATAGCTAAAATAACTACCATCAAAACAAGCGAACGTGGATTAAATTTGATATGTGACATAGTTGATTTTTTTTGTAAAGATAAGAAACACTTTAAGAATATCTAAATTAAACAACCACATGAGCTGGTACAATGGAAAAACCGCTCATGTGGTGAATATGGCATTTAGTGAATATTGAATCTTACTCCAGCGTTTATATTGAACCCTAAACTATTGTAACCGTAGATTTCGTTATATTTTTCATCTAAAATATTTTGAGTATCCACAAATAGCTTTACGCTCGATTTTGCCAAGCTATATTCCGCATAAGCATTTAACAATTTGTACGATGGGAGATTAACCACTGCCGCAGGATAGCTATTGAAATCCCCATCCGTACGACTTCCCACATAACGGTAGTTAACGCTAAGAAACAAATCCTTAGTTGCTTGTAAGCCTGCGGTTGCGCCGTAAGTGTGTTTTGGACGGCGGAAAAGATAATCAGCCACACCATTATCCACGAAGTTGAACTCATTACCTTCTGTATAGCTATAAAAACCATTTAAGCTAAATATCCCCAGCTTAACTGCAGGCTCAATTTCAAAACCTTTAGCTTTTTGGCTAACCTGATTTTCGTAGCCTTGCGGATAATTATAAATGATGGCATCAGTTAAATCGCGTTTATAAGCTGCTCCACGTAATTTGTATTTTCCATCTGCAAAGTTAAACTCCACTCCTGCTTCGTAGTTTTGTGATTTTTCCGGTTTTAGATTTAAGTTAGCACCGAAAGCACCAAACAACATATTTAATGTAGGAATTTTGAAACCTGTAGAAATATTTCCAAACAACTTCACTTCTTTCACCAAATTGATGCTAGGCGTAATGGTGTAAGTCCAGTTTTCGCCATATTGCTCATGTTTGTTGTAGCGACCGCCAACTTCTAAGTTGAAAATGCTCAAATCGTGTAAAAACACCGAACCATAACCGGCTAAAATATTCGCGTTAGGTTGCCCCGCGATATTTGGCAATTTCATGTTTCTATGATCTACACCGAATAAAAGATCTAATTTTTCACCTAAAGTTTGATTGTAGTAAACATCTAAGAAATTAACTTCTCCTTTCAACAACGATGGATAAGCGTTATGCACATCATTAGATGTTTTCTGGTGGCTGTAATTTAAAGTCACTTTACCAGAACCCATTTGGTAAACCGCATTGGTACCGAGCGCTAAATTTTTAAGGATAGAAAAGTTCGCCGCATCTGTAAACGGACCGTCGTCGAAATTATAGGTACCGGTATTGTATCTCACAAATGGATTAATAGAAAAGTTATTGCTTAACTTCAATCCGAATTTAGCATTTACACCATCTGTTTTTAAACCATCTTTATCAAATGCTGAAGTGTTTCCTACAGGATTTGCTGCCTCAGAAATACCATCGCTTTTTACATGAGTATAGCTGATGTTGTAATCGAAATTACTCACATTTCCTTGCAAACCGATAGTGCCTTTGTAAGTGTTGTAACTTCCTGCGCTAGCTACACCGTAAACATTCAGCGGTTGCTTAGCACCTTTTTTAGTGATGATGTTAATTACACCACCAATAGCATCAGAACCATAAATAGTTGATTGGCCGCCTCTTAAAATTTCGATGCGTTCAACTTGATCGATTGGCAATAAACGCAAATCAAAAGCACCGCCGTTACCAGAAGGATCATTCTGTACAATGCCATCGATAAGCACTATCGCATAAGCGCTTCCCGCTCCTCTTACGAAAAGCGATTTGTTGGCGGCATAGTTACTGGTAGCACCAGTTACGATAACGCCAGCTTGTTCAGCCAATAGTTGTGGCAAAGTTTTACCGTAGCTTTTGTCCAAAACCTCTGGACCAATAATGGTTGCTACCTTACCAGTTTGCGATTGTTTTTGATTGTTTTTTGTAGTAGTAATCACTACATCTTTTAGCGTTGTTACGCTGTCTGCAGGTTTTGTTTGTGCCAAAACCGCTGATTGTACAAGCCCTAGGCCTGCAAGCAATGCAATTTTTTTCTTCATGCTGTGTTTGTGACTTTTGATCACAGCCAACAGTTTTACCAGGAAATGGTACGTATAATAGTAGTACAACATTCCAAGCTTCAATCCCCGAAAGCTATGAATTATAATGCTAAAGGCAGGTCTTCTGACTTACTCCCCGTTTACCGCCTTCCCTTCCATTACAAATTGGAAAGTGGCTTAGAATGGCAAACAGTTGTAGAGCTTACAGCTGCGGGACAGTTACGGATTTACACCATATTCCCTTTTAATTCCGAAGCGTTACCAACGGAAACCAAAAGCGGTGCAAATATAGCTTTTTGGTTGTTTAGTTGTTTGGTTTTTTTGTTTTTAGTTTAATGGTTCATTTGTTCATTTGTTCATTTGTTTGTTGGTCATTGGTCACTGTTTATTGATTATTGGTCATTGATTATTGTTTATTGATTATTGGTCATTGGTTCATTCATTCATCAATTATTGGAATTTGTTCATTGATTATTGTCTACTGATTATTGAATATTAATTCTCGGTACTTATCTTTATCACATGCGAAAAGTTATCACGTGTTTTTTATTATCAATTAGTACAGTTGCTATGGCTCAACAAACGGACACCGTTTTCATTAAAAAGTTATTGGAAAGTAAACCAGAGTTATTTTCCGGCGTACTTAACCACCCGAACAAAAATGAGGTACAGGTAATGTATACACAGGTTAGCAGAGATAAAAACAACAAACCTAGTTTTAAAACCTATACCTATCGCACTGATCCTAAGCATTACTTCTACCCTGCTAGTACCGTAAAATTGGCCGCGGTGATTTTTGCTTTAGAGAAAATCAATGAGCTAAAAGTGCCGGGCCTGACTGCGTATAGCACCATGATTACCGATAGTGCTTTTAACGGACAAACCACCGTAAACGAAGATAAAAGTGCTGCCAATGGCAAACCAACTATTGCACATTACATAAAAAAGGTGCTGCTTACCAGTGATAATGACGCCTACAATCGATTATTTGAATTTATTGGCAGGGCCGAAATTAATGCGAAACTTAAAAAGTATGGCCTAGTGAACAGCCGTATTTTAAATCGGTTGGCTATTGGCGATGGCGGCGAACGAGAGAAAAACACCAACCCAATTCGCTTTTATGACGGGGAGAAGTTAGTTTATAATCAACCTGCGCAATACGATCCTAAGAATTATCCGCTAGCGCTCACCAATTTGATTGTTGGCGTTGGCTATATCGACGGCAACGAGCAATTAGTGAACAAACCTTATAGTTTCGAAAACAAAAATGTTTTTACTATAGCAGATCAACAATCGTTGATGAAGCGTTTAATGATGCCTGAAGCTTACCCTGCAAAACAACAATTTAACCTCAAACCCGAAGATTACCAACTCATCTATACCTTCATGAGCAAGTTGCCAACTGAAAGTGATTTTCCTAAATATGATGCTAAAGAATTTTGGCCAACCTACGCTAAAATGTTGTTTTATGGTAGAGACAAAAATGCAGCAGTAGATCCAAATATCAGGATATTCAACAAGTATGGCGATAGTTACGGCTTCATCATCGACAATTCATATTTTGTTGATTTCAAGAATAAGATTGAATTCTTTTTAACTGCAGTGGTGCAAAGTAACGAAGATGGGATTTACAACGACAGTAAATACGAGTACGAAACCGTTTGCTATCCATTCATGAAAAACCTAGGCCGCACCATTTACGATTATGAACTTAGCCGAAAAAAAGACAATCAACCTAATTTGGAGCGATACCGAATGGATTATCGGTGATAAAAGCACTGAATGGACTTAAAGCGCTGATCCCGTTAGGGGCTTACTAACGCTGAAGCACATCGGCCAAGATTTCGTAAGATTTTAATCTAGCCTGTTGGTCGTAAATATGTGAAGTCACCATCAATTCATCTATTTTGGTATGCGAAACGAAAGAATTCAACTGCGATTTCAGTTTTTCAGGACCAGCAATAAAAGCGAAATCCAACATTTGTTCCACAGCCGCTTCTTCTATGTCGGACCAGTTCATACGCTCAACTGGCGGCTGCAATAGTCTGCGCTGATTAGTAACAATCCCCAAAAACAAGGTTTTTAACGAGGTAGACAAACGCTCTGCTTCCTCATCTGTATCGGCAGCAACCACATTCACGCAAGAAAGCACGTAGGGCTCCTTCAACACTGCAGAAGGTCTGAAGTTGTTTCTGTAAATGCTGATGGCTTCCAAAAAGTGAGTAGGCGCAAAATGACTTGCGAAAGCGTAAGGTAAACCGTAGGATGCGGCCAAATGCGCACTTTCAGTACTTGAACCTAAAATCCAAATGGGCACATTGGTTCCTTCGCCGGGTATAGCCCGTACCTTACTATCATAATTGTCGTCGCCAAGATATTGCTGCAACTTCAATACATCTTGAGGAAAATGCTGCGGCGAGTGAAATCGCTCTCCCCTAATTTCGAAAGCAGTGAGCTGATCTGTACCGGGAGCTCTACCTAAGCCTAAATCAATACGGTTAGGATATAATGTAGCCAAAGTACCGAATTGCTCTGCTACAATTAATGGTGTGTGATTAGGTAACATAATTCCGCCCGAACCTACTCTGATACTATTGGTATGCCCAGCAACGTGGCCAATCAATACGGATGTTGCAGAGCTAGCGACGCTGATCATGTTATGGTGTTCAGCCAACCAGTAGCGGTTGTAACCCAATCGCTCCGCATGTTGCGCTAAAGCAACACTGTTCTTGAAAGTATCTGCAATATCAAAACCTGCTCTAACCCCAGCTAAATCTAATACGGAATATGGAAGTTTACTTAATCTATTTTCGCTCATGATGCTACAAAGATAAACTGTATGGATGTAGCTCGCCATGTATATAGATAGAGATGACACTATTTTGAACGACATGTTAGATTGAGATGATAAGCCGGACGATAACGAATAGATAATAACCAATAATCAATAGCCAATAATCAATTTCCTATAACCAATAATCAATTTCCAGTTTATCAAATGAACAAATGAACCAATGAACCAATGAACCATTAAACTAAAAAC
This sequence comes from Pedobacter sp., assembly GCF_965249885.1. Classification (GTDB taxonomy): domain Bacteria; phylum Bacteroidota; class Bacteroidia; order Sphingobacteriales; family Sphingobacteriaceae; genus Pedobacter. Next base: position 4,308,856 of record NZ_OZ252254.1, read on the forward strand.
CTCCGCCAAATATTTTTTCTAACTTTGAATCCATGTATCGAATAGGTTTAGCTGAAGATGATCAAAAAATAGCATCGCTTATAAAAAACGGGTTGCAAGAGCAGGGATATGTAGTGGAGATGTTCCATGATGGCAAGGCTGCCCTCGACGCTTTCTGTACACTAGATTTTCAGTTATTGATATTAGATGTCATGATGCCAACGCTTACCGGGATAGACATTTGTACTAAACTTCGCGAGAAGAATATTAAAACACCGATTTTGATGCTTACCGCTTTAGGAACCATAGACGACAAAGTAAATGGCTTAGCTGCTGGAGCAGATGATTATCTAGTAAAACCTTTTCATTTTCGGGAACTGACTGCCCGTATTGAAGCCATGCTGAGGCGTTGGAACTTCAACCAAAACGCAGTAGAAAGCAAGCTTGTATTTGGGGATTTAGTGCTTGATTTACAAAGCAAAGAAGTGACTAGAGACAGCGAGGAAATCAAATTAACTGCTAAGGAATTTCATTTGCTGGAACTCTTTATGCGCCATCCCAACAAATTGCTTTCTAGGCAGTACATTGCAGAACAAGTTTGGGATATCAACTTTGACACTGGCACCAACGTTGTTGATGTTTACGTAAATTTCCTTCGAAATAAGATTGAAAAAGGCTTTGATAAAAAGTTAATCCACACCAAAATTGGTATGGGCTACATCTTAAAATAGCTTAAACCGCTTTTCATTCATTTCCGATTTTTTGACGTTTGTCGATTTTTCACGTTGTTGGTCGACAACGGATTGTGTGCTTGAAACGTAAGACTAGTTCGCCTCGTCTTAAGACAAAACACATAAAATGAAAACTAATTTTACTACAACATTTATGTTAGCAATATTGCTAATAATGAGCTCCTGCAAAAAAGACAGGACTATCGATCAACCGCTACAGAGCAAGCTTAAATTTGCAATCAAAGTAGCTAACTTACCAACATCAACGCCTGCAAATAGTAATCTCGCCGCAATTATTAGCGTTAAATCATCAACTGGCGAATTGGCAATTAATGATGTAAAGGTAGATTTGAACTACAATGATGGCTTTTTAACCGATATACTCGAGTTGCCTAAAGGAGATTATCGTTTAGTGAAGCTTATTATTCAGGATAGTAATGGGAATGCACTTTTTGCTAGTCCGCTGGTAGGTTCCATAAAGTCGCAAGCGGTAACTCAACCTCTGGAAATGCCACTGTCTTTAACAAACGAATCCGTTAAAATTTTAGCTGTTGAAGTGGCAGAAGTTTCAAATGCTGATAGACCAGAAGACTTTGGCTACGCGGCAGATAGCTTCAAGCTTCCTCCTCCCGATCAGAACAGCGATTTGTTTAAAGTTGAGATAAGGCCACTGTTTCGAATTGGCGAAATAGTTTATGACAGCATACCCGCTTCGCTTCGTATTACCACTTATGGTTTAAACGGTACGCAAGCCATCAGCACGCAGGTACTTCCGGCTGGTGGTAAAACCATAACCTTATCTAAAAAAGTATCGAAATATAAAATTATGGTCTCTAAATGGGGTTTAAGTGATGAAGTGGAAATCGCTGCGAATGAAATGAAAAACATGTCGTTAAGTATCGGCGGAGCCAACTTAAAACCCAAAAAGTTGAAAAGTGAATCGGTATATCAATATGTTAACGGTCAATGGATTGCTGATACCAGAAAAGAATATGACTATTTCGCCACTGGAAAATTATTTAGGATTAATTATTTAAGTAAAGATCTGAATGGCAACAAAGTGCTCGATGCGGCCGAGGAATTCGAATATCAAAACGGCCGAGTAAGTGAGATTTATTTCACCAGTACTTCCGGAGACAGAACACAATATTTTTCTTATCTCCCGGATGGAAAAATTGATAAAATGCGTGAAGTAAATAACGAAGGTGCCATAAATGCAACGGTTAGCTATGCAGCTATTCCTGGTAAAAGAGGTATCACTGGCAACTACCAAATTGGCGCTACCTATTCATTTTCTTACAAATATTATCAGCAGCACGTTTTTATGGACATGTACGGAGGAAATGCAGAGAACTATTCGAATACAACTACTCATGGTAATGCCAAACTGAGTTTAATCTCCTACGATTTTAATATCAATCCATTTGTGCATTTGGGAGTTCCAAACTTTTGGCTAAATAACGTTTCAAAACACAATAAACTTAGCGATATCTCAAACTACAGCATCATTATACCAAATGCGGAAGCTTACGCTTTCAATTACACCTATGGTGATGATGGCTTCCCTACTGAACTTTTTACAAAATACAGGAATCCAGTCACCTTTGCAGATACTCACGTTACAAAAACAGTATTCACTTATCAGTAATAGCTACCAAAATCACGCTGGCACTGCTACACTTGCTAGCGTGATTATTTCAACGTTGAAATAGCGGTAAATTTATAATGGCTATCTTTGCCATTAGCATTCCATGAAACTAAAAGATAGATTAGCTTTATATTTTACGTTGATTAGCACTGGCACTTTAGCAGCTGTTTTAGTGGTAGTGTACTTCATTTTCGTGAAGTTTTTAGAGAGTGATTTTTACGATCGTTTAAATGACAGAGCTTTCATCAATGCTAAACTTTATCTAGAAGCTGATGAGATATCGACCGACTCGCTAAAAACGGTTAAAACTGAATATCTTGAAACCTTACACGATGAAGTAGTTAGAATCTACGATGATCGGAACACGGCTCGTTTCATTAAAGATCAGCAGCAATTTTGGACCAATGACGTCATCAATCTCGTAAGAAAGAATAAAAAAATCAAACTAAAAGATGGCTTGCGACAAACCGTAGGCATCTATTACAAAGACAATCAAGGTAATTTCGTGATACTAGCATCAGCTATCGACAAAAGTACTCACGCCCGAATTGGCAAGTTGCGCATCAGCATGTTATTTACTTTTATCGCCATTGTTGTGGGGTTGCTACTTTCCGCTAGATGGATTGCTGATAAAATCTTAAAACCATTAAACAAATTTATATCCGATGTAAAGTTGGTAAAATCAAACAACTTAAGTTTTAGGGTTAAAGAAGGTGCTAATAAGGATGAAATTAATTTGCTAGCGCAAAATTTCAATCAATTACTAAATCATTTGGAGCAGGCATTTGTGCTGCAAAAAACTTTTGTTGCTAACGTCTCACACGAGTTGCGCACACCAATAACGAGTTTGTTAATGGAGGCCGAAATTGCACTCAGTCAACCAAGAAATGCGGAAGATTATCAAAAAGCGCTACGTTCTATCATTGAGGATACCGACAAAATGAACCAAATGATCAATGGCTTGGTTAATTTGGCACAAGCCGATTTGGAGTTGGGAAATTTGCATACCGAAACCATCAACCTAACAGCGCTACTATTTGATATTAAAGCCAACTGGGATAAAAAATATCCGGCAGCGCCGAGTCTTCATTTAGAGGTTAATGATTTAAAAAACACAGCAGAATTGACAATTAACTTCAACAAATCGTTGTTAGAAATTGCATTGAACAACATTATTGCCAATGCCTTTAAATTCTCTGATCAAAAAGATGTCCATGTAAGGTTGCAATCAAGTGATAAGGAAATTTCTATCGCTGTACAAGACTTCGGTACTGGCATTCCAGATCAAAATGCTGAGTTAATTTACCACCCATTTTTCACCGCATCTAGTGAAACAAATACAAAAGGAACAGGACTTGGTTTATATATGGCACATCAAATCATCACCTTATCCAAAGGCAATTTAAGTTTCAAATCTGACGAAAACGGAACTACATTTTGGATAACCTGGAAGCGTGGTTGTTTAGTTGTTTAGTTTTTTAGAGATTAAAACTTTACACTTTTTACTTTAAACTTTACACTTCCAACTATCTTTAATCGCTTTTTAATTTCGATTTAATTCCGCTTTAATTCCGCTAAAATAGCTTTGCCTGCAATGAAAATTAAGTTAATATTCATCGCTGGCTGTTTTGCTTTATGCCAAAATTTAATGGCTCAAGATACGCTCAAGTTAAGCCTTGAAGATGCCGAAAAGCTATTTTTGAAAAACAATTACCAGTTGTTGCTGGCAAAATATGAGATTGAACAGGCGAAAGCTGATGTGATTACAGCAAAATTATTTGATAATCCGGAGCTTAGTCATGAGAACCTCTTCTACAACCACGAAACCAAACGATTTTTAGAAACTTCTTACGCAACTGGTCAGTTCAACACACAAATTTCTCAACTTTTTAAGTTGGCAGGTAAACGAAATAAAAGCATTGCGCTAGCCAACACCGCGGTGAAATTACAAGAGTACGAGTATTTTGATTTGATACGCACTTTACGCTATCAGCTTCGGACTAGCTTTTTTAAACTGCACAGTCTGCAGCAATCGGCCAATATTTATAAAGTACAGATAGATGCATTGCAACAACTTATTGATGCTTCAAGTAAACAGCTCTTATTGGGCAATGTGGCAGCTAAAGACGTACTTCGGATCAAATCTTTGCTTTACAATCTACTTGCAGAGCAAATTCAGATCAAAAATGAAATAGCTGGTTTAACGAATGATTTGAAATTGTTGACTCAAATTGACGCAGCAACGGAGATACAGACCATTAGCGAAATGCCAACCGAAAATCACTCGGTTAACAGACAGGCTTACAACACTTTACTGGAAACAGCTAAAGCCAATCGTATCGATTTAAAATCAGCCCAAGCCGCAATTACTTATGCGCAACAGCAATTAAAGCTTCAAAAAGCAAATGCCATACCCGATGTGCAATTGTCATTAGCCTACGACTTGAAAGGGAACTACCCGGAAAAATATACAGGTTTGGGCATTAGCATTCCTATTCCGTTGTTCAATAGAAACCAAGGCGAAATTAAACGAGCTAAAGTGGCGGTTGAAATGCAGGAAGTGGCATTTAATCAGCTAGAGAATACTTTAAAAAATGAGGTTTTCCAAGCTTACCAAAATGCCGAACGAATAGAAACACTAACGGCAAACATGGATAAAAACTTCCATAAAGACTACCAACAATTGATTCAAGAAGTTACGAACAACTTTAAAAAAAGAAATATCGGTTTGCTAGAATTCTTGGACTTCTACGAGTCATTTAAAGAGACCACTTTACAGCATAATCAATTGCAATACGAGCGCATCAGCGCTTTTGAAGAAATCAATTTTGTTACCGGAACCAACATTTACAAATAACATGTCTCAGTCCATATATCTCCAAAAAATTAGCTTTTCATTACTATTATTTGCTGCAATTGTGCAAGGATGCACTTCAAACGTTAGCGAAGTAAAAAACGACAAATTTGAAGTAACAGATTCGCTTATCAATAATTTGCTAATAGATACGGTGCAATCTGCTAATAATTTAAGCGAGCTCAACTTCTCTGCTAAAATTGCCGCCAACGAAGATCTTCAAACAGAAATTTATCCAATGGTAAGCGGAACTGTTGGCGCTGTGAACGTAAAAATTGGCGATAAAGTAAGCAAAGGCCAAGTTCTAGCCAGCATAAGCAGCATCGAAATGGCTGGTTTTGATAAAGAGTTGGTGAGTGCAGAAGCAGAATTGAAAAATGCAGAACGTTCTTTCGCACAAGCGGAGGAACTGTACAAAAGCGGTTTAACATCTGCAAAGGAATTGGAAGAGGTGAAAAATGAGCTTACCATCAAAAAGGCAGAACTCCAACGAGCGAAAACAGCACTAAAAATTAACGGTGGAAATGCAAAGGGCAGTTACAGAATGACCACACCTATTTCAGGTTTTATCATCGAAAAAAACATTAGCAGTTACATGCAGTTGCGTCCTGATAATGAAACAGCGGCATTTAAAGTGGCGGATTTATCCCAAGTATGGGCAATTATCAACGTTTATGAAAGCGAATTGGCCATGCTTAAGGAAGGCGATCAAGTTGAGGTTTCCGTAATTTCTTACCCAGAGAAAATCTACCCCGGAAAGATCCAGCGAATTTATCAAACTATTGATAATGAAAGCAGAGTGATTAGCGCTAGAGTAAACATTAGCAATAGCGATTTAAGCTTAAAACCCGGCATGATGGCTACCGTAAAGGTGATGGCAAAATCAGATATCGAATTGCCCTCTGTAAGGGCTTCATCGGTGATTTTTGATGAAAATAAGAACTATGTTTTGGTACTTGATGCTGAAAAGAAAATTCGAGTGCAACCCATAGCTATTGGCAGAAAAACAAGCAACCGAGTTTATGTGAGTAATGGTTTAAATCCAGGAGATAAAGTTGTAGCTTCTAAGCAAGTATTTCTATTTGAGAGCTTGAAGTAAGCTCAAAAGCGCTACCCCACAATTTATACATCCGGAACTTATTTCGGAACGAGGCCGAACACACAAATAACCTTAAAATGAATAAATTCATCAAAACCATCATCGGTTTTTCTTTAAAACATAAGTACTTTATCTTTTTTACCACCTTTATTTTGGTGCTGGCAGGCTATTTAAGTTTCAAAAAAACTACGATTGAGGCTTTCCCCGATGTGACCAATACTAGCGTCACCATTATTACGCAGTGGCCCGGACGGAGTGCAGAAGAAGTAGAGAAATTTGTAACCCGCCCCTTGGAAATCGCTATGAATCCAACTGAAAAGCGGACTAGCATTCGTTCTTCTTCTCTATTTGGCCTATCTATTGTAAAAGTGACTTTTGAAGACGAAATAGATTATGCTTTTGCGAGGGTTCAAATTAATAACCATATCGCTGAGGCTGATTTGCCCGATGGCATACAACCAGAAGTACAACCTCCTTATGGACCCACGGGGGAAATTTTCAGGTATACACTCACAAGTGATAAAAAATCGGTTAGGGAACTCAAAACTATTCAGGATTGGACCATTGAAAGGGAGTTACTTTCAGTGGCGGGCGTAGCCGATGTAGTGAGCTTTGGCGGAGAAGTGAAAACCTATCAGATTACGGTAGATCCGCAAAAAGCCATACAGTATAATATCAGCGCCACAGAACTATTTGAAGCGGTTTCTAAAAGTAACATTAACGTAGGTGGCGATGTAATTGTACAAGCTGGTCAGGCCTATGTAGTACGCGGTATTGGTGTACTTAACAACATCGAAGAGATCAAAAATGTGGTAGTCGACAACCACAACGGCACGCCTATCTATGTAAAAACCATTGCGGAAGTTACAGAATCGGCGCTGCCACGTTTAGGTCAAGTTGGTAGAGACTTAGATCCAGACGTAGTGCAAGGTATTGTGGTAATGCGAAAAGGCGAAAATCCAAGTGAGGTAATTAAACGATTGAAGGTGAAAATCAATGAGATAAATGATCATATTTTACCGGATGATGTTAAAATAAAATCGTTTTACGATAGAGAAGACTTGGTGAATTTTGCGACGCATACTGTGATGGGTAATATGTTCGAGGGCATTTTGTTTGTTACTGTTATCGTTTTTCTTTTCATGGCCGATTGGCGAACTACATTAATCGTATCGTTAGTTATTCCCTTAGCACTACTATTTGCATTTATCTGCCTTAAACTAAAAGGAATGTCGGCCAACCTGCTGTCTATGGGAGCCATTGATTTCGGGATCATTATTGACGGTGCAGTAGTGATGGTCGAGGGTATTTTTGTAGTGCTAGATCAAAAAGCAAAAGCGGTAGGAATGCAAAAGTTCAATCGCATTAGTAAATTAGGACTAATTAAAAAGGCATGTTTAGAAAACGGGAAAGGTATTTTCTTTGCCAAACTAATTATCATTACCGGATTGATGCCCATTTTTACTTTCGAAAAAGTAGAGGGTAAAATGTTTTCTCCTTTGGCTTGGACATTGAGTTTTGCCCTATTAGGAGCTTTGCTTTTAACCTTCACGTTAGTTCCCGCTATGGCAAGTCTATTACTGAAAAAGAACGTTAGAGAAAAACATAATTTCTTTCTAGAATTCCTCACTAAATATGTTTTAAAAGCCTACGATAAATGCTTCAAATACAAAAAAATAGCTTTTATTACTTCAATAGTAATTTTAGTTAGTGGTGTAGCAAGTTTTAAATTTCTAGGAAGCGAATTTTTGCCTAATCTAGATGAAGGGTCGATTTATGTGAGAGCTACAGGTCCTTTAAGTATCTCGTTAGATGAAACGAAAAAGCTCTCTAACGAAATGCGCAAAATCTTCTTAAGTTTTGATGAAGTGAAACAAGTGCTGTCGCAAACGGGCCGACCAAATGACGGTACTGATGCCACTGGCTTTTATAACATGGAATTTCATGTTGACATCTACCCTCGCAAACAATGGAAACGAAAGCAAACCAAAGAACAGCTGATTGAACGGATGCAAGAGAAGTTAAAAGCATTCCCAGGAATTAGTTTGAATTTTTCGCAACCCATTTCTGATAATGTGGAAGAGGCTGTTTCGGGCGTAAAAGGCTCCATCGTAGTTAAATTGTTTGGAGATGATTTTGAGTTTGTTGAACAGCAAGAAGAGAAGATCTACGATATTTTAAAAACGGTTGACGGCATAGAAGATCTGGGAATTTTAAGAAATCTTGGCCAGCCTGAACTGCAAATTGATTTAAGTCAGCGTAAAATGGGGCTTTTTGGAGTAAGCACAGCTGATGCCAATGCCGTAGTTGAAATGGCCATTGGAGGCAAAGCAGCAACGCAAATTTATGAAGGAGAGAAGAAATTTGATTTGATTATCCGTTATCCTGAAGACTTCAGGAATGATGAAACGGCCATCGGAAATTTACGTGTACCAACCATTTCAGGTGCGAAAGTACCATTGAATGAGATTGCGAGAATAAAGAAAATTACCGGTCCTAGTATGATTTACAGAGATAAGCACCACCGTTATGGCGCAATTAAATTCTCTATCCGTGGGCGGGACATGGGAAGCGTGATTAGCGAGGCCCAACAAAAAGTTAACGCTGCCATTAAATTACCAAAGCCATACCGTTTAGAATGGGCAGGAGACTTCGAAAATCAGCAGCGAGCAAGCAAACAGCTTTCTCAAGCAGTTCCTATTAGTTTATTATTGATTTTCTTTATCCTGTTCATTTTATTCGGCAATGCTAAAGATGCCCTTCTTGTGCTCAACAACGTGCCATTCGCTATGATTGGTGGCATATTTGCATTGTTAATCACGGGAATCAACTTCAATATTTCAGCGGGAATTGGTTTTATTGCTCTATTTGGGATATGTGTACAAAACGGCGTTATTTTAATCACAAAGTTCAAAAGCAATATAGTTGAATTAAAACATCATCAAACTTGGACCTTTGCTGACGCAGTGAAAGACGGGATGGCTAGCCGTATGCGGCCTGTGATCATGACGGCATTAATGGCTGCAATTGGCTTATTGCCCGCTGCGGTTTCCACTGGAATTGGATCTGAAGCATCAAAACCTTTAGCAGTAGTAGTAATTGGTGGTTTAATTACGAACACACTATTCAATTTATTTGTTTATCCCATTGTATTTTATTGGAGTTACGGCAAAAAAGTTAAACAACTAAATCAGCCAGTTTAAACGACTTTTTTTTAAAAATGACTTAGAAAGTAAAAAGTTTTGATTTCAATCATTTCTATAATCAACTACATTTCACATATTTGTGCAAACAACAATAACATGAAAAAATTAACCTTGCTCACATTATTTGTAGCGTTTACATTTGCTGCCAACGCACAAAAAACACCAGTAAAAATCACCAAAGTAGAAAAAAAGAATGCAGAAATTTCCTGTGGCGAATGTATGTTCAAAATGGAGGGAAAAGGCTGCAACTTAGCAGTTAAAATTGACGGCGTGGGATATTTTGTAGATGGACGTAAAATTGATGACTTCGGCGATGCCCATGCAGAAGATGGTTTTTGTAATGCGGTTAGAAAAGCGGTGGTAAGCGGAGAAATCGTTGACGGAAGGTTTAAAGCTACATCAATGCAATTAATTGAAAGCAAGAAAGTTAAAAAACCAACACATAAATAGCTAAGCTATTTATACAAAGGTAGTTCCTTAGTATCTTCAATTATTTTCTCATAGAAAACTACACTTTCTTTGCCAAATCTAGGATATTCTCTAAACCCTTTCCTTACATCATTTGGATAATATGCTATAAAAAACACGTTATTTACAGCGTCCGGTAAAATTTTAACCTCCAAAGTAGTATCTAAAGGTTTTGCTGGCAGATCTATATTTTTATAATTCACATAAACAGCAAGTCTTTCGGCATCGGTTTTTAATACTTTAAGATTAAACTTCATCAAGTTCATTTCGATAACATTAACTATCAGATTGTTCTCTACTCCTGGATTAAGTTTATAGGTGTAAGCCTCACCACTACGATTTACATAATTCTCATCATCTTCTATTGCTACACTATAGCCAACATATTTTCCATCCGAAACAAAAGCTGTTTTGAAACTTCCATTCGCATCCGTCTTTGTTCTATGTACTTCATTATAGCATTGACGACTTCCATTATAAGGATTTATACTACAGCCTAATACAAGAACAGTGGCGTTAGCCAAGCGTTTATTTTTCACGCTATCAATTACATAGCCACGAATTGAAGTTTCTACACCCGGCTTGACTTTTTTACAACCGATAACAGCAGCGGTTATAATGAAAAAAAGCAAAAACAGAATGCGTTTCATGGTCAAAGGATTTACGTTAACAATTTTAAAGTTAAAAATATAACGCTGATAAAACATATTCTTATGGTTTTTATCTTTGCATCTGTGGCTAAAACGTATCTTTGCACTATGACAAAGTTATCGGTAAATATCAACAAAATTGCTACGTTGCGTAACAGCAGAGGCGGCAACAACCCTGATCTAGTAAAAGTTGCATTGGATTGCGAACGATTTGGTGCGCAAGGCATCACTGTTCACCCACGACCAGATGAACGTCATATTCGCTATCAAGATACTTTTGATTTAAAAGCTGTAATTGCTACAGAATTTAACATAGAAGGTAATTGCAAAGAGCAAAAATTTGTTGATTTGGTGCTGGCAAATCAACCAGCGCAAGTAACCTTGGTACCTGATGCCGAAGGTCAAATCACATCAAACCATGGCTGGGACACCATCAAACATCAGGATTACCTAAAGGAAATGGTAGCCGTATTTAAGAATGCTGGCATTAGGGTTTCTATTTTCGTAGATCCAATAGTTGAAATGGTTGCGGCTGCCCTATCTACTGGAACAGACAGAATAGAACTTTATACAGAAGCCTATGCGCAGCAATACACTAACAACAGAGAAAAAGCGATTGCGCCATATTTGGCCGCGGCACACAAAGCTAACGAGCTTGGCATAGGCATTAATGCTGGTCACGACCTGGACTTACACAACTTGAAATATTTTGCGCAAACCATTCCTGGCTTATTGGAGGTTTCTATTGGTCATGCGCTTATAAGTGATGCGCTTTATTTAGGGCTGGAGGAAACGATTAAACGTTATTTGGCACAACTTAATAAGTTATAAGTAGTACGTTAAGTTCTACGTTTTAAACGCCTCGTATTTTTCACATTAAACTTTTCATTTTTGACTTTAAAGGGTATTCTTCTCGTTTTACTCGGAGCTTGTAGCTTCGGTATTTTATCCACCTTTGTTAAATTGGCCTATGCTGAAGGCTATAGCTTGGGCGATGTAACAGGAACACAAGCTTTGTTTGGCGCTGTTTTATTGTGGTCAATCTATCTAATTCAAAGGAAAGTGCAACCTGTAGACCAGCCTAAACCGGTAATTAAAACGCACTGGATTAAATTGGTTGTGGCTGGCTTTTTCACTGGATTGGTTAGTTTGAGCTACTATCAATGCGTAAAGTTGATTCCGGCTTCAGTTGCCATTATTCTATTAATGCAGTTTGTATGGATTAGCGTTTTGCTGGAATTTATATTCTTTAAGAAAAGGCCGAGTCGTTCACAAGTTTTAGCGATAGCATTTATTTTAGTTGGCACAGTTGCGGCCAGTGGCTATTTTGAGCAAACAGGTACAACGTTAAGTTTGGCAGGCATTGGTTATGGCTTTATTGCAGCGCTTTGTTATGCGATATTTTTAATGCTCAACGGTAATTTAGGAAACGAATATCCGCCACTACAAAAAAGTGCATTGATGATAACTGGCGCATGTTTGTTGATCTTCATTGTCCTGCCTCCTTATTTTTTATTTAACGGAGCATTAGCTGGCAGTTTACTAAAGTGGGGCTTAATTTTAGCTGTATTTGGCACCGTCATCCCTCCATTGTGTTTTGCTTCTGGTATTCCGAAAATCGGTTTAACATTAAGTTCGATACTCAGCTCAGCAGAACTTCCGGTAGCAGTTAGCATGTCTGCCATTGTTTTGCACGAACAAGTAAACTTTTTGCGTTGGATTGGTGTTATCATCATTTTGGTGGCAATGATTATCCCAAATTTGGAAAATCTGAAGAAAGCGAATAGCTTTAGTAAAACTTAAAGCCCTCTCCGGCTACGCCATATTTCTATAAGGGAGAAAGAAGCAAGTAGCTTAAACAAAACGCTATGCTCTCCTTCTGGAGAGATGCCCAAAGGGCAGAGAGGAAAAATTTGATACCATAATTGATTATTTTATGAAAAAAACAATATTAATTGCACTAGTCACTTCTACCATTTTTGCTTGTAAAAATACCTCTACCATTAACACAGATGAGGCAGGTAGGGTAATTACTACCTACTTAAATGGTAACCCAGAATACAAAACCACTAAGTTTGAATTTGGCGAATTGAAGTTTAATAGTGAAAGAGAATATGCCGAACTGGCAAATTATCGCCAATTAGCTAAGGAAGGCTATATTACGCTTACCCTGTTGAGTGCAAAAAAGAAGTTTCTTTCTAAAGATAGCAGCTACGTTTATAGTGCTAAGCTTACCCAAAAAGCAAGTGAGTATGTGTTGCAGCAAAGCAACGAAAAAGCCACCGTTAAAGCAGTAATTTATGAACTTACCGAAGAAAAACCCGTAGATTTTTCCAAAGTAAACGATGCCACCGCTAAAGTAACGGTATCATTAAAGAAAACTAATACGCCTTTCGCTGCGTTTCAAAAAAATCCGGAGGAAAATAGTGAGTTTTTAACGAAAACTTACCGTTTAAAATATGATAAAGAAGAAGGTTGGAAAGTGAGGAAATAGATGAGGGATTAAAGCTTCCATCGAAGAATTGCAATTTTACCTAACATTTTTATGCGATTGCTATAATGGCAGCAGAAATACTTTTGTTTTCTTATGCTGTTATCCTTAATGATAGTGAAGGATTTGAAATTTATACATTAAATAATAGATTCCTCCTAACGTCGGAATGACAGGAACCAAAAGCAAAAAGATTGCAGTGTATAGCGGGCATTAGATGTACGGTGAAAAACCAAATCTGCTCTTACGCTCTTTCCGCTCTTTGGAGTTTGCAATTCCGAAGCAGTATCATCGGATTTGTAATACGAACAGTTGGTATAGTCAATCTCTATCAATTGGAATTAAAAATTCCGTGATAAGTAGTTCGACATACCGAACAGCTTTGTTAAAGTGCAGACTTTATTTTATTCTCTGCGTACTTTGCGAGGCTTTCAAAACTTTGCGGTTAATCTTAGTTGAAATTTTACCGCAAAGTACACTGAGATTACGCAAAGATCAGCGAACAGCATTATTACATCGCAGTATCATCGGATTTGTAATACGAACAGTTGGTATAGTCAACCTCTACCAAATGGAATTAAAAATTTGGTAATAAGTAGTTCGACGTTACAAATATCGAACAGCTTTGTTAAAGTGCAGACTTTATTTTATTCTCTGCGTACTTTGCGAGGCTTTCAAAACTTTGCGGTTAATCTTAGTTGAAATTTTACCGCAAAGTACACGGAGATTGCGCAAAGATCAGCGAACAGTTTTCTGCTCTTCAGCGCTTGCAACTCCGAAGCAGTATCGTCGGATTTGTAATCCGAACAGTTGGTATAGTCAATCTCTAGCAATTGGAATTAAAAATTCCGTGATAAGTAGTTCGACGTTATAAATATCGAACAGTATAAATATCGAACAGCTAAGCTTTTTCCCGCTAAATAATGTATTAGCTCTTGTAACATTTTAGCACTAGAACTTGTAAGCTAAACCTGATAGCAACGGATCCCGATTTTAACCTTCTAATGACGTTTGTAATGATATGCTTTCCTTTTGCATAGGTTTTATCGGGAGAAGTGGATAGCAGGACTGCGTGTACCTATCAAAAACCAAAACCTGCTTTTCAAAAACCAAGCTATTTTCTACAAAAACCATAGAATTTATCAGCACTAATATGACTTTTTATTAAGGATTTGTTACGAAAATATCTCCTTTTAAATACTTACCTTTGCGGCATTAAAAATGCTAGCATTCCATGAGCTTAAACATCCATTACCAAGAGAACTTCAAAGACCGCCATATTGCGCCAAATGAGGCCGATACTGAGGCAATGTTACAAACTGTAGGAGTAAATTCAATAGACGAATTAATTGAGCAAACTATTCCTGCAAGTATCAGATTAAAACAAGGCTTAAACCTGCCGGAAGCGAAATCTGAAGTAGATTACTTAAACAATCTTAAACAAACAGCATCTTTAAACAAAGTTTTCAAATCATTTATCGGCCAAGGATATTATGATACCATTACTCCTGGCGTTATTTTGCGTAACGTTTTTGAAAACCCGGGATGGTACACGCAATACACGCCTTACCAAGCTGAAATTGCACAAGGCCGTTTACAGGCACTATTGAATTTCCAAACCATGGTTATTGACCTCACAGGAATGGAAATTGCTAATGCTTCTTTATTGGATGAGGGTACTGCTGCTGCAGAAGCCATGTTTATGCAATACAGTTTGCGCAAAAAAGAACAAGGGAATAAATACTTTGTTTCTGAAGCAATCTTCGCTCAAACTATCGATATCTTAAAAACTAGAGCTAATCCTTTCGGCATTGAATTAGTAATCGGTAACCACGAAACTTTTGAGCCTACTGCTGAATTTTTCGGTGCTATTGTACAATATCCAGCTGCTAACGGTGAAGTTTACAACTATAGCAACTTTGCAAACGCCTTACACGCTCAAAATGTAAAGCTAACTGTAATTGCAGATTTGCTTAGCCTAACACTATTAACGCCTCCGGGCGAATGGGGCGCTGATGTGGTAGTTGGTACAACGCAACGTTTTGGAATTCCAATGGGATTTGGCGGGCCTCATGCGGCATTTTTTGCTACTAAAGACGAGTACAAACGTTCTATCCCAGGTCGTATTATTGGAGTTACCATTGATAGCAATAATAACTATGCTTTGCGTATGGCATTGCAAACTCGTGAGCAGCATATCCGTAGGGATAAAGCTACTTCAAACATTTGTACAGCACAGGCTTTGTTAGCTATTATGGCTGGTTTTTATGCAGCTTACCACGGACCAAAAGGCTTAAAATTAATTGCTGAGCGTGTTCACGGTTTAACAGTTTCATTGGCAGAATCTTTAAAAGCTATTGGCTATAAAGTAAGTAATCAAGCTTATTTTGATACCATTGAAGTGGAGCTTGGCGACTTAAAGGGCGCTATCCATAAAGATTGCTTGGACAACAACATCAACTTGAATTACAAAGGTGAAAAAGCTACCATCTCTTTAGATGAAACTACCAACTTCGCTGATGTAAGTTTGCTAGTTCGCATTTTCTCCAAAGTGAAAGCTATCGCTACTGATAGCGTAGTAGTTATTGATGAAGTAAGCACCACTATCCCAACTGATTTACAACGTACTTCTGAATATTTAACACATCCTGTATTCAATTCGCACCATTCAGAACATGAAATGTTGCGCTATATCAAGTCATTAGAAACTAAAGATTTATCTCTTTGTCACTCGATGATAGCTTTAGGTTCATGCACCATGAAACTTAACGCTACTACTGAGATGATTCCAGTAACTTGGCCAGAGTTTGGTAAAATTCACCCTTTTGCACCAAGCGACCAAGTTTTAGGTTACTACACTATTTTCGATGAGCTAGATAAATGGTTAAGCGAAATCACTGGCTTTGCCGCAATGAGCCTACAGCCTAACGCAGGAGCTCAAGGTGAGTACGCTGGCTTAATGGTTATCAGAGCTTATCATCAGGATCGTGGTGATCACCACCGTAACATCGCATTAATTCCAGCTTCGGCTCACGGTACAAACCCTGCTTCGGCAGCTATGGCCGGAATGAAGATTGTTGTAGTAAAATCTACTGAAAAAGGCGAAATTGATGTAGAAGATTTGAAAGCAAAAGCAGCGGAGCATTCAGCTAACCTTTCTTGCTTAATGGTTACCTACCCTTCTACCCACGGTGTGTTCGAAGAAAGTATCATCGAAATCTGTAAAGTAATTCACGAGCACGGCGGACAAGTATACATGGACGGTGCCAACATGAACGCACAAGTAGGCTTAACTAGTCCGGCTAATATTGGTGCCGATGTTTGTCACTTGAACTTACACAAAACTTTCTGTATCCCTCATGGTGGCGGTGGTCCTGGTATGGGTCCAATTGGTGTGGCAGCACACTTGGTACCTTACTTACCTGGTCACGCTGTAGTAAATATCGATAAAGGAAAATCTATTCCAGCGGTATCTTCAGCTCCTTGGGGTTCGGCAAGTATTTTGTTAATTTCACATGCATACATTGCCATGATGGGCGGCGAAGGCTTAACCAACGCAACTAAATATGCCATCTTAAACGCCAACTACATGAAAGCTCGTTTGGAGCAACATTATCCAGTGTTATATGCTGGTGCAAATGGTCGTTGCGCACACGAGATGATTTTAGACTGCCGCGGTTTCAAAAACTTTGGTATCGAAGTGGTTGATATTGCTAAGCGTTTAATGGACTATGGTTTCCACGCTCCTACGGTTTCGTTCCCAGTTGCTGGAACTTTAATGGTTGAGCCTACAGAAAGTGAACCTAAACACGAGTTGGATCGTTTCTGCGACGCTTTAATTGCCATTAGAGGCGAAATTAGTGAAGTGGAAGCTGGAAGTTTAGATAAGGTGGATAACCCATTGAAAAATGCGCCACACACTGCTGCTGTAGTAACAGGAAACGATTGGGATCATGGTTATAGCCGTCAAACGGCTGCATTCCCGCTGCCTTACGTAGCTGCTTACAAATTCTGGCCTTCGGTAGGTAGAGTGAACGATAGTCATGGCGATAGATCTTTGATTTGCGCTTGCCCTCCATTGGAAAGCTATATCGAAGAAGAAGCAATGGCTTAAGAATTTACGATCGTAGATTTTAGATTTACGATGTTGCTTAACCACTGTCTAATCGACGATTTGTTATCCTTGTGGAAGAACCTCATAAAATCGTATAACAATAGCTCGAGCGAAAGTTCGGGCTATTTTTTTGTGTTCAGATTTGTAATTCCTCCTACGGTGTGTCATCCTGAGCTTGTCGAAGGATCTATTACAGCACCTTAATTCTTTTAGAAAAGCAAATACCGCATTCATTTTAACGTTAGCCCCGCTGTTCGCTACTATCTTTTTGTTGGCTATTGCCCTTCACTTTTGCAATGCCAAACCTTTCGAAGCGCTATGATCAACCATCTTTCGACAAGCTCAAGATGACAGCAGTGGGAGAACAAAAAGGATATCCGCTTCCATCTGGTTTATTTAACTTAAACCTTTGCAAAAAACAAACACCTAAGTATTGCATAAAAAAGACTTACGAAGTCTTTAAAACTTCGTAAGTCTAAAAATTGTTCAAAAAAAGTCTGAAATTAACTAAGGATAAAGCAAATACTTCTTCCTCATTTCTTTGTAAGCCTTTAAACCCGGCTCCCATCCTGCCCTTATGGTTTCAATAGGAACATCATCAATGATTTGCTGTCTGAAATCGCCTCTACCGATTTGTATTTCGATATTGTTCATTTGGTTACTAAACTTCGACTCAAAGAATTGTTCTTTTTTAGGATGTGCCTTGTAAAGTTCTTTTATCCACTCAAAGTTGATTTTCTTGCTTTTTCTTAATTTCTCTGTATCGTAATTGCGTAAATCAATACCATAACACACTTCATCCATAAAAATTGGACTTTCAGCCATGCCCTTGATGCTTTTAGGAGTGAAACTAAAACTATAAATCCCCTTGTAAGCAGGACTGCCCAACACAGTAAAAGGATTATATGTTCCCCTACCATGGTTCACATAAACACCTTCGAACATACAAACACTAGGGTAAAGCAAAATCGCCTGTTGCGTATTCAAATTTGGTGACGGCGGCACGGGCAAGGTGTAAGGCATGTCGTGGTTGTAATTCGCAACTTTAATGATCTTTAAATCTGCCTTAACCTTGTTAGTCAGCCAACCCTCGCCATTTGCCATTTGAGCAAACTCTGCAACCGTTAATCCATGCGACATTGGAATTGGGAACATGCCAATGCCTGATTTATACTTCATATCTAATATTGGCCCATCAACTAAATAGCCGTTTGGATTAGGTCTATCTAAAATCAATAATGTTTTATTATTGGCTTCGCAAGCTTCCATTAAACGAGACAAGGCATTGATATTGGTATAAAAACGAACTCCTACATCCTGTAAATCGTACACTAGAATATCTACATCTTTCAAATCTTCGTTGCTAGGTTTATTTTTTTTCCCGTATAAAGAAATGATAGGA
Organism: Pedobacter sp.; assembly: GCF_965249885.1. GTDB lineage: Bacteria > Bacteroidota > Bacteroidia > Sphingobacteriales > Sphingobacteriaceae > Pedobacter. Next base: position 4,327,498 of record NZ_OZ252254.1, read on the forward strand.
ATTCCAGTACGCTGATCAATCTCGTCTGAAACCCTGGCACCTGCACTTGCATTACCTCTAAAGCCATGTTCCGGGCCAAATACTTTTACAATGTTTATCCCGAGCTTCTGCAAACTATCCACCAAGTGCGTTTTACCGATAATGGTTGTTTGATTAGCCATGATAGCTACCCGTTTTCCTTTAAGCAAAGGCAAGTAAAGTTCTGTTTGGTCGGCACCGGTTTTTATTTTTGAAGCCGCACTATTGGTATTGGCATTAATTTTTAGAGAGCACGAGCATAAAAGCAAGACAACAGCTAGCAAAGAGAAAATTTTCATCGTTATTGGTTTTGATAGCTAAAGATAGCTAAATAAATTTTACGCAAAGCGGAACGTCGCAAAACTGTTATCTATTAACGAATGTACTTATTTCAAGCTTACCCAGCCTATAGTATTATCGGCGGTGGTTACAAGCTGGAAATTATCGAAGTTTCCAAGTACCGTCACCGTTTGACCAACTGGCAAACTTGCCTTAATGCCTGCAGCTAAATTGGGGCTGTCATACAAAGTTTGGGAATTAGCCTCTACTTTACGGGTTGTTAATGGTTTTGTCGCTATCAGGAGACTAGCACTTACGTAGCCAATTTTACCATCTGGTAATTCTATTTTATACTGATTTCCTGATGCAGCCAACACCCTAGCTATGGTGTGTTGCTTCAAGTTAACCGAAGTTTCCTTCTGTTGATTATCAATAAACTTAACTGTACTTTTTAAAGTTCTTAAGGTAATATTCAATTTGGAGATATCGCTACTAATTTTCGGCGTAGGCGCAATTGTTGGATCAATAAACGGCAGTGGATCAATTGCTCCACCGCTAGTATAAAGCCCGAAATGCAAGTGTGGTGGCGTTGTCTTCGCATTTCCAGTATTCCCCATCAAACCCAAAGTATCACCTAATGCCACTTCGCTTCCTTCAGTGGCAATTTGTTCATCTAAATGTGCATAATAAAGGGTGTAGTCTTTACCTTTTGGCCTAAACCAAACTACTCTACCGCCTAAGTTATTTTCGTTCACCCTAGTTACCGTTCCATCAGCTACCGCTAAAACAGGGGTTCTAAAACTCGAAAAAATATCAACGCCCTCATGTTTGCGTGTACCATTATCCCGACCAACGCCATAAAAACTCTGAATTTGCTTTCTGCTGGTATTCTTTAACGGGAAGGCCAAAGATGGTCCAACATTTAGTTCCAAGGTATAAGATCCAGAAACCAACAACTCTGGCTGTAGGCGCAGTAAGTAGATTCCGCTACGTTTTGCTTCCAATTGTAAACTTGCTCCTGAACTATCTGCAAAAGCAAGCTTTTTGAACTCGCCATTTTCTTTTTGCTCCCAAATATCCATGTAAATTGCAAAGCCACTAACGGACTGCGTACTTAAGTTTGCAGTGAGCTTTTGACCACGCTCCAAATTAAAGTTAAATGCAGCACCTTCAATTTTCTCAGCCGCAAAGTATCCCATTTCCTTGTAAGGCAACTTGATCAGTTTGGCCTCATTAAGCAAAGATTTTGATTTGCTAATCCAACGCTGCCCCATGGTATTTTTATCCAATCCTGCGCTAATCAGTTTGTTTTCGTATTGCTCATGCGGTGATGCTGATTTAATTAAGCTAAAAGGTCCACTTTTACAAGCGCTTAAACAAGCAACTAAAATCAATAAATATAAGCTAATCCTCATATCTAGCTAGTTAACACAACATCAAATAAATTAGGTAATATCGAAATATCCCAAGTATGAAATTTGGTTTCTTTCAACTCGTCATCTACATGCAAATCCTTACATGTAACAGATAGCTTTAAATGAGTAACAGCAACCGGTTTTATTGGAAAAATAGGCTTCTTCCCTGCAATAATTTCTTCAAAATACTTGATAAGCTGTGGACGCTGATTTTCTTTAACCATTATAAGTTCCAGCTTACCATCGCCAGGATTCGCATTTTTAGCCAATTCTAATTTCGGTCCTAATCGAGAGATATTAAGCAGTTCTAGCAAGAGGAATTTTCCAGAAATCTCTTTACCGTCATTAATTAAAGTAGCCTCAAACGCCTCGTAATGTTTACTTAAATGAAGCAGCGCGTTGTGTGCTTGCCGCACTTCATCCTCAGGATCTTCAGCGGGAGTTCGGGCTTGTTCATCCATCCATTTTACTAATGCTGGAAACAATCCAAATCCAAAAGATTCTATAAAATACTCTTCATCTTTTTTAGTTCTCGCTAATCCAACATCTAGTTTTTGCAGTTTCTCTTTACGCCAGGCATCTACATTTAACTTTAAATTCTCTTCTATTTTTAAAGAACTCGCAATGTTATTCGCAGTACCTAAAGGTAAAATTGCAATTGGACGTTTGTATTTAATCTTCTTATCCAGCAGCGCAATTATCGACTTTCTCACGGTGCCATCACCACCAGCAACAACAATCAACTTGCTCTCTACTGCTACTTTTTTGAGTATCTTCTTTTTTGATGAGCCATAATATACTTTATAACCTGCTGCTTCTAGCAACTCCGTAAGATGTTCTGCTTCATGCTCTTTAGCACCTGCTGTAGGATTATGAACAAGTTCTATTTTAGTTGGTTCAATTTTCATAGCGAAATATCTATTTTCATTTCTTGTCAACAATAACAGGCTTCCAATAGTTTTTAAGATATCACCAAAAAATATGGAGCATGAATATTTTAATCACTAATGATGACGGCATTTACAGTCCAGGGATAGCCGCTTTAGCACAAACTGCATCTAAATTTGGTACGGTAAGAATTGTTGCTCCCGACGTGGAGCAATCATCTATGGGACATGCAATTACACACTCCAGACCCCTCACCTATAAAAAATCACCCATTACTTTTGAAGGAATGGAAGCATTTAGGGTGAACGGCACTCCTGCAGACTGTGTAGCTTTGGGTTTACATCTTTACCCTGACACTCAAGTGGTATTATCAGGTATTAATATGGGACCAAATTTAGGTAACTCTATGTGGCACTCTGGTACCTTAGCCGCTGCAAAACAAGCTGTTTTATTGGGCGTTAAAGGTATCGCATTAAGCACTCCAGTAGGTAAAACAGAACCAGATTTTGATTTATTAGCGCCATTTGTTGCGCAAAGCCTGCAATTGCTATTCAAAACTGATGAGCCTGCATTATACAACGTCAACTTTCCTCAACAGCCTACTTCCATCAAATGGACTAGGCAGTCGGTAAGTTTATACGATGGCACGGTGATACCTAGCGAAGATCCGATGGGTAGAAGAAATTTTTGGATTTCGGTAAAATCATTAGATCCAGCCGAAGAAAACAGCGACAGATGGGCAATTGAAAATAACTTCGTATCTATCACACCACTTAGATTAGACCTCACTGACGAAAAACGATTAAGAGAGGAAGCTGAAGGTTAATAAATTGCCAGCTATCTGCTCCAATTGATTATTGGCAATTGATAATTGATTATTGGTCATTGATCATTGGTTATTGGTTATTGGTTATTGTAAGTTTTTCAATTTTATTATTTGACACCAGAGCAACATAGGATTGATACGCAATTAGCAATTTTGATTTTACTTAAAATAAAAATGATGAATATAGAAAATAAAGTTGCCTACATAACAGGAGGCACAAAAGGTATTGGTTTTGGAATTGCCAAATCACTTTTAGCAGCGGGTTTAAAAGTCGCCATTTCGGGCAGGAATTTAGCCGATGTAGAAAAAGCAAAAGCCGAATTAGGTAGCGAAAATGTATTGGCACTGGCGTCCGACGTACGCCACTATACCGATGAAGAAAACGCTGTTAAAGAAATCATTGCAAAATTTGGTAAATTAGATATCGTGATTGCCAATGCAGGTTTAGGAAAATTTGCACCGATAGATCAGCTAAGCTTGGAAGATTGGAATGCAATGATTGACACCAACTTAACCGGAGTTTTTCATACCTTAAAAGCGAGTGTTGAACAGCTGAAGGCTAATAAAGGATATTACTTTTCCATTGCGAGCTTAGCTGGAACTAACTTTTTTGCTAACGGTGCTGGCTACAACGCCTCAAAGTTTGGTGTTGTAGGATTTACCCAAGCAGCAATGTTAGATTTGAGAGAATATGACGTGAAAACCACTACCATCATGCCGGGCTCGGTTACCTCCCACTTTAATGAACATCAGCCAAATGACGCTGATGGTTGGAAAATACAACCTGAAGATTTAGGACAGATGATTGTAGACTTGCTCAAGTTAAACTCAAACGTTTTGCCTTCTAAAATTGAAGTTAGACCAACTAGGACTAAATAATTTTTTAGCGGTTGGCTTAGGTCAACCGCTAGAAATTACTTATAAACAGACCTTGCACTTACATTATCATTTGTAGGTCAACGTATTGCCACTGATAAAAATATATTATCAACAGCACTCCAACAACGGCAATATTTTCTTACCTTTGTATCCCGTACAAAAAGCAACAAAATGTATTTGTTGCACCAAAAATTCATCCATGACTAAGTATATTTTTGTTACGGGCGGTGTTACTTCCTCATTAGGTAAGGGCATCATCTCCGCATCTTTAGCTAAACTTTTACAAGCCAGAGGTTACCGCGTAACCATTCAAAAGTTCGACCCTTATATCAATATTGATCCAGGAACCTTGAACCCTTATGAGCACGGTGAGTGTTTTGTTACTGAAGATGGTGCAGAAACAGATTTAGACTTAGGTCACTACGAACGCTTTTTGAACGTACCTACTTCTCAAGCAAACAATATTACTACTGGTCGTATTTACCAAAATGTAATTAACAAAGAGCGTCAGGGAGAATTTTTAGGGAAAACAGTACAGGTTGTACCTCATATTACCGATGAGATTAAACGCAACATGCGTATTTTGGGCGAAAGCGGCGAATACGATATTGTAATCACCGAAATTGGTGGTACTGTTGGCGATATCGAATCATTACCATTTGTTGAAGCTGTGCGACAGTTCAAGTGGGAAGAAGGTAGCAACAATGCATTGGTTATTCACTTAACCTTAGTGCCCTATTTAGCTGCAGCTGGCGAGTTAAAAACTAAACCTACTCAACACTCTGTTAAAGCATTATTAGAGTATGGCATCCAGCCAGATATCTTAGTTTGTAGAACAGAACACCATATCAGTCAGGACATTAGAAGAAAAATTGCATTATTTTGTAACGTTAACATCAATGCAGTAATCGAATCAATGGATGCATCAACAATTTATGATGTACCGTTATTGATGTACAAAGAGCAATTAGACAAAACCGTTTTAAGCAAATTGAAGCTTCCGACAAAGGCAGAGCCGGATATGGAAAGCTGGAAAGATTTCTTAGGACGTTTGAAAAATCCTACTTCCGAAGTAAGATTAGGTCTAGTAGGTAAATACGTTGAGCTTCCTGATGCTTATAAGTCTATCACAGAAGCATTTATACACGCCGGCGCCAAAAACGAATGTAAAGTAAGAGTGGAATATATTCCGTCTGAAAGCATTTATCCAGACAATGTAAAGGAAAAATTAGGACATTTAGATGGTGTATTGGTTGCGCCAGGTTTCGGTAGTCGTGGTATTGAAGGAAAAATTGATGCCATTAAATACGTTAGAGAAAACAATGTGCCTTTCTTCGGCATTTGTTTAGGAATGCAATGTTGCGTAATTGAGTTTGGTAGAAATGTTTTAGGATTGAAAGATGCTAACACTACCGAAATCGACGAAAATGCGCCTCATCCAGTAATTAACATGATGGAAGAGCAAAAAAGCATTACTACTAAAGGTGGTACAATGCGTTTGGGCGCTTATCCATGCGATCTTAAAAAAGGCACAAAAGCTTTTGCTGCTTATGGAAAACAGCATATTTCTGAGCGTCACCGTCATCGCTATGAATTCAACAACGAATACTTAGCACGATATGAGGAAGCTGGAATGATTGCTTCTGGTATCAATCCAGAGAGCAAATTGGTTGAAATTGTTGAGCTTAAAAATCATCCATTTTTCGTTGGTGGACAATTTCACCCAGAATTAAAATCAACAGTTGCTAATCCTCACCCACTTTTTATTAAATTTGTCGCCGCTGCAATGGAGCATGCGAAAAAGAAAACGATTTAAAACGCAGTATAACAACTAATGGATAGAAATACTTTCACGGGTCTGTTCCTGATCATGATCATATTGGCAGGCGGCGTGTTCTTTATGAGACCTTCTGAAGCAGAGGTAAAAAAAGAACAACAAGTTCAAGACTCGATTAAAAATGCAGGAAAAAAACCTGCAGCCACTCAACAAAGCGTAGTAGCAAACGTACCTAAAGCGGTGGATTCCGCTGCTTTGAAAGGCCCTTTTGGTGCTAACATGACAGGTACAGAACAAACTACCGTAATTGAAAATGAAAATTTGAAGATTACCCTGAGCAACCTTGGTGGTAAAATTCAATCTGTAGAAATTAAAAACCAAAAAACTTACGGTAAAAAGCCTTTGATTTTATTCGATGGTGATCAAAATAAGTTTGGATTTAACTTCAACATCAACGGAAAACCGTTCAACACTAACAATCTTTATTTCACTGCTACAAAAACGGCTAATGGAGCAACCATGCGTGCCAACTACAGTGAAAATCAGTACATTGATTTTACTTATAGCATTCCAGCAAATGGGTACAATGTAGATTTCAATGTGAACGTAAACGGTTTAAATCAGGTAGTTCAAGGTAATACTATCTCCTTAAATTGGGAAGCTACGCTATTGCAGCAAGAAAAAGATGCTAAAAAAGAACAAGAACATTCAGGACCTTATTTCAAATACGAAAAAGAAAACCCTGATCACTTGAACTTACACAAAGATGAGAAGAAAGAATTAACGGAGGGAAAAATCGAATGGTTTTCATTCAAACAACACTTCTTCTCTGCAGTTTTAATACCTACCACACCGTTTGAAAAAGGCGATTTAGAAATAAAAACATTAACTGAGCCTGGAAAAATTAAATGGTACAATGCGAATATGCAGCTAGCATTTAATCAGCAGCCAACTCAAAACTACGGCTTCAAATTCTACTTTGGAACCAACAAGTTTAGCGTTTTAAAAGAGCAAGGTCACGAGATTGAAAAACAGGTTGATTTGGGTTATTGGCCACTTAAATACATCAATAGATTTGTGGTACTTCCAGTATTTAACTTGCTAGAAGGCTTTAACTGGGGATATGGATTAATCATTTTAGTGTTAACTATCCTACTTAAACTAGCGATGTCGCCATTAACCTACAAATCGTATGTTTCGATGGCTAAAATGAGGGTTTTAAAACCTGAAATGGATGAAATCAAAGCTAAAGTTGGAGAAGACAACCCTACCCTTTTACAACAAGAATATCTGAAGTTATACAAACAAGTAGGTGTAAATCCTCTTGGTGGTTGTTTGCCAATGTTACTTCAATTACCATTTGTAATGGCATTCTTCTTCTTCTTCCCTAACCTTTTCGAACTAAGAGGAGAAAGTTTCCTTTGGATGAAAGACTTATCTACTTATGATGATTTCATTAAGTTTGGTTTTACTGTTCCTTTCATTGGCGACCACTTGAGCTTAATGTGTATTTTGATGACGGTTTCGACGTTAATTTATACTTACTTTAACAACCAAATTTCTGGTGCTACAGGTCAAATGAAATACATTGGTTACATTATGCCAATCATCTTTTTAGGTGTATTAAATAGCTACCCATCAGGATTAAACTACTATTATTTCCTAGCTAACATGTTGACATTCTTGCAACAGTTCCTTATTAGAAAGATGGTTGATGATACGAAGATACATGCCATTTTGCAGGAAAATAAAGCGAAACCGAAAGTAGAAAAAAAGAAATCAGGATTTCAAGCTCGTTTAGAAGATTACATGCGTCAACAACAACAGCAAGCTAATCAGAAGAAAAAATAGCAACAACAAAACAAAACAATAATAAGAAGCACCAGAAATGGTGCTTTTTTTTTTTGCCATAGATGCACGAATATTTCGCAATAAACTTCCTCGTTGCGTGATAGTGCGCATTCTTAAACAACGCTTTATTCTTAGCGATACAGGGTTGCCTCTCCGAAATATCGAATCAGGCTGTGCCTCGCAGTGAAGATTTGAAAACCCCATTCACAAATAGATATTGTAAAATTTCTCTTAACATTTGCTTTAAGATGGTTTTATCAGCATTTTTAGGAACAATTTAAATCAAACTACTTAAATATTTATAATAACGACATGCAAAAGAAACTCATTTTGTTTTTTGTGCTGCTTAGCGGCGCCGTTTTTGCTCAAAAAAAACCACTAGACCACAGTGTTTACGACTCGTGGCAATCGGTAGGTAGCAAACAACTTTCAAGCAACGGCCTTTGGGCTAATTTCATCGTCAATGTACAAGAGGGTGATGGCAATTTATACTTCCAAGAAACAGCGCCTACCAACCGTAAATTGAAAGTAAACAGAGGAACTGACGCCAGCTTTAGTCCAGACTCGAAATTTGCTGCGTTAGCAATAAAGCCGCTTTTTAAAGATGTTAGAACCGCTAAAATCAAAAAGAAAAAGCCAGACGAAATGACAAAAGACTCTTTGGCTATTGTCAATTTAACTACATTGAGCGTTACCAAGATTCCAAGAATCAAATCATTCACTTTTCCAGAAAAAGGTGTAGCCATAATTGCATATCAATTCGAAAAACCATTAGATACTTCAAAAAAATCGAGGCCTACATCGGCTATGCCTGAAAAAAACGACAGTGATTTTTTTGCGGATGAACCAGCTGCTGGTAGTGCTGCAAGTAAAGAGGGAACTGATTTAGTGGTTAAAAACTTAATTACCGGAGTTGAAAAAACCTATAAATACGTTACTGAATATGCTTTCAGTAAAAATGGAAAGCTATTAGCTTTTGCTTGCTCGGGTTCCAAAAAAGACGCAACCGTTAAACCTGGCGTGTTTTTGCTGAATACCGAAAAATGGACTTTAAAAAATCTAGTAAAAGAAAAAGGAAACTTCAAAAGTTTTGTATTTGATGAAGATGGCGACCACTTGGCGTTTTTAGGTGAAACAGACCCTGAAAAAAAGGAGATCAAAGACTATAACGTTTATTACAACTCGCTTACGCTAGATACTGCGCAAATTTTAGTAGACAACGAAATCGCAGGAATGCCAGCTAAACTTGTGGTAAGTGCTGATGGTAGACTGAATTTTAGCAAAGATGGCACCAAATTATTTTTTGGTATTGCTCCTGTTAAATTACCAAAAGACACCACTCTAGTGGATTTCGAAAATGCGAAAGTAGATATTTGGGGTTATAAAGATGATTATCTACAAACCGTTCAGCTTAAAAACGTAGAGCGTGAACAACGTAGAAGCTATTTAACCGTAATTGATATTTTTAGCGCCGATCCTAAAATTGTTCCTTTAACTGATGTGAAGTTGCCTGACGCATCTCTACTTAATGAAGGCGATGCACCATATGTTTTAGCATCCACTGATTTCGGCAATCGTATTGCAAGTCAATGGACAGGAGGTACTAAAAGAGACTATTACTTAGTTGACGTTAAGAATGGTAGCCGTAAAAAGATCATTGAAGGCTTAAATGGAAATGTGATGGCTTCACCTAGCGGCCAGTACATTTTGTATTTCAATAGAGAGAACAGTAATTGGTATACCTACCAAGTAGCTACCGGAAAAATAACTTGGTTAAACAATGGCTTGTCGGTAAAATTTGCCGATGAAGAGAACGACGTACCTGATTTTGCTGGTAGTTACGGCGTAGCTGGTTGGACGGAAGATGATAAGTCTGTTTTAATATACGATCGTTACGATATTTGGGCTTTTTCTCCAGACGGCAAATCGGCACCAAAAAATGTAACCATCGGTTTTGGTCGTTCAAACAATTTCACCTTACGTGTTGAACGAGTAAGCATTGGTGAAGAGCGTTTACTTGGTAGAGGTGGACGTGGCAATGGTGACGACAAGTACTTTAAAAAGAATGAAGTGCTGCTTTTAGATGCCTTTAATAATACCACCAAAGAGAATGGCTTTTTCCGCAAAGCGATTAACGATAACAAATTGCCTGAGCAAATTCTCATGGAGAAAGCTAAGTTTTCATCGGTAGTTAAAGCTGATGGCGCTGAAATGTATATTTATGATAAGGGAAGTTACATCAATTCGCCAGATGTTTATTTGACTAAAGACTTTAAAACTAGCACTAAAATTAGCAATACCAACCCTCAGCAGGCCAACTATAATTGGGGCACTAGCGAGTTGGTAAAATGGACTACACCAAAAGGATATAAATCTGAAGGAATTTTATACAAACCTGAAAATTTCGATCCTAATAAAAAATACCCGATGATTGTTTATTTCTATGAGAAACTTTCTGAAGGTTTATACAGTTATCAGGCACCAGCTCCTACTCCATCACGCTTAAACATTCCATATTTTGTAAGCAATGGCTATTTGGTTTTCACACCGGATATCAGCTACGAAACCGGACATCCAGGAAAATCTGCAGAAGAATTTATCAATTCAGGCGTAGAATATTTGAAGAAAAATGCTTGGGTTGACGGCACTAAAATCGGTATTCAAGGTCAAAGCTGGGGCGGCTATCAAGTTGCTCACTTAATCACAGCCACTAACATGTATGCTGCTGCCTGGGCTGGCGCACCAGTAGTGAATATGACATCTGCTTATGGTGGCATCCGTTGGGAAAGTGGAATGAACCGACAGTTTCAATATGAAAAAACGCAAAGTAGAATTGGAGCAACTTTATGGGAAAAACCAGAGTTATATATCGAGAACTCACCTTTGTTCAACTTCCCTAAAGTAAACACACCAGTGGTTGTTATGGCTAACGATGCTGATGGTGCAGTGCCATGGTATCAAGGGATTGAGATGTTCACCGGTTTAAGACGTTTAGGTAAACCAGTTTGGTTATTGAACTACAACAATGAAGCACACAATTTAGTGCAGCGCCAAAACAGAAAGGATATCCAAATTCGTGAACAGCAATTTTTTGACTATTATCTTAAAGGTGCTAAAGCTCCTGCTTGGATGGTAAACGGAATTCCTGCTACCGAAAAAGGTAAAACTTGGGGTTTTGAACTAACTGACGAAAAACCTTAGTCAGTTTGAATTAAAGTTTCCAATTAGCCGCTAACATATTTTAGTTAGCGGTTAACATATTAAATCGTCATTGCAAGAAAAGAAGCAATCTCTCTAAAATGAAAGGTTAATTCTCTACTCGCAATGACGATTTTTATTTAATTTCGATCTCAATGGATATCAAATCAATTCTAGCTCATTATTCTGCGTTTGAAGAAAAAACGCTAAGTAACCGGTTTTTCAAGCACAAAGACATTATTCGTTTAATCACTCGATTATCTCTTGAATTTAATGTTGAACAACTTGGAATTTCTGTAAAGGGAAAAAGCATTAACGCTATAAAATGGGGAAAAGGCGAAACTAAAGTGATGCTTTGGAGCCAAATGCATGGCGACGAAGCAACAGGTACAATGGCGTTATTTGATTTATTTAATTTTTTGCAAAAAGAAAATGAAATTGTAAACCTATTGAATGAAAGTTGCGAATTGCTTATCATTCCGATGGTAAATCCAGATGGTGCTGAAATGTTTACCAGAAGAAACGCACAACAAATTGATATCAATAGAGATTTTCTGCAAACCGTTACACCCGAGGCAAAAATTTTACGACAAGCTAGGGAAAATTTCAATCCCCATTTCGGCTTCAACCTGCATGATCAAACTACTTTATGGAGTGTTGATGGTACGTTAAAACCTGCTACACTTTCTTATTTAGCGCCAGCTTTTGATAAAGCTGTTTCAATTAACGATGTACGTAAAAACGCAATGCTTGTAATTGCTGATATCTATCAGGACTTGAACGAATTATTACCACAGCAGATTGGTTTATTTGATGATGAATATGAACCACGGGCTTTTGGCGATAACTTTCAAAACGCAGGAACTTCGACCATTTTAATAGAAGCTGGTGGTTACCATAACGATCCAGAGAAACAAAAAATACGCCAATACTACTTTGCTTCTATCCTATCTGGTTTAGCTTCAATTGCTCAAAAAAGCTACACATCACAACGTATTGAACATTATTTGTCCATTCCAAAAAATACCAAGCAAATATTTCATATCCTTATCCATAATGTGATTTTAAATGGAATTGACGTCAGCGTTGGTATTAACTATGATGAATGTCCAAATTCAGATGGGTGCAGCACTTATAAAACTTATAGCATCCAAGATATTGGAGATTTAAGCTTTTGCGAAGCCTACGCTACTTACGAAGCAAAAAACCACACGCTGAAAGGAGAAATCGCCTTTAACAAACTGGCAAATTTTAGTTTAGTGATGGATAGCGTAACATTAGTATCGTTCGAAAACGGCAATTTAATTGAATGAAAGCTGTGAAAGTGCCACATTCGAAATTATTGAAAACCATAGTTATGCAGAAAAATATATCATTCTATGTAATAAAATACCGCAAAAACACTAAATTCAACGCACAAACAAATACAAACAAATGGCATTAAGTAGAATTTGGTCTGCATTTATTATAGTAGCAATTGTTGTAGCCGCAATAAAGTGTTTCTTTTTTGGTCAAACAGAAATATTTAGCTGGATGGTGATAGGCAAAGCTGACGACCCGGCTAATCTAACTAAAGTTGATGGCGTAATACAAACTTGCTGGAATGCAGTAGAGATGTGTCTTAAACTTATTGGTATCCTGGCATTTTTCATGGGCTTGATGAGCATAGCTGAAAAAGCCGGCGGTATCCGCTTGCTCTCTAAAATTGTTGGCCCTTTTTTTTCTCGACTTTTTCCTGAAGTACCTAAAGGGCATCCAGCCACGGGTCATATGGTGATGAATTTTTCTGCAAATTTGCTTGGATTAGATAACGCCGCTACTCCTTTTGGTTTAAAGGCCATGGAAAGTTTGCAGGAGCTTAACCCTAATAAATCGGTTGCTAGCAATTCGCAAATTATGTTCCTATGCCTGCATGCAGCGGGTTTAAGTTTAATTCCTGTAAGTGTAATTGCACTTAGAGCTTCGTCGAACGCTAGCGATCCTACAGATATTTTTATCCCTTGTTTAATCGTAACTTTCGTAGGTACGTTAACCGCTATGCTGATTGTTTCTCTAAAACAAAAAATTAACTTACTCCAGCCAGTAATTTTGGGTTGGATATTAAGCATAAGTACGGTTATTGCCTTATTGGTATGGTACATCACTTCACTTAATCCAAAGGATATCGCGTCGTTTTCAGGTACGTTGAGCAGCGGTGTCATTTTGTTTATCGTACTAGCCATTTTACTAGGAGGAGTCTATAAAAAAATCGATGTATTTGATGCTTTTGTTGATGGCGCTAAAGGAGGTTTTGAGACAGCTGTTAAAATCATCCCTTATTTGGTAGGCATGCTCGTTGCCATTAGCATGTTACGCACCAGTGGAACTTTTGATGTTGTGATCTTAGGAATTAAAAACTTCTTTGCATTTTTAGGAGCCGATACTCGTTTTGTTGAAGCCTTACCAACTGCATTGATTCGACCATTGAGTGGCGGTGGCGCCCGTGGAATGATGGTGGACACGATGACGGCCTATGGCCCTGACTCGTTTGCGAGCAAACTCTCTGGAGTGTTTCAAGGTGCTGCTGATACTACTTTTTATGTTATCGCAGTTTATTTTGGTTCTGTGTCCGTTAAAAATACGAGATATGCCGTAGGTACCATGTTGCTAGCAGATTTAGCTGGCGTTTGTACTGCTATCGGATTGGCGTATTTATTTTTTGGAAACAGTTAGGATGGCATATTAGAAAACATAAAAAAAACCGCATCAATTTAAATGATGCGGTTTTTTTATAATTAGGATTTTTATGGCTTATCCCACCATAAGTTGGTACTTCTAGGTGAGTCCGCTGGCACATTTGCGCCATTCTCACTTCTCTCACTCAATGGAAAGTCTAGCCTCCTTATAAAGGTAGGCAATACCGCATTAACTGGTAAAGTGAAATCTTTGTACTTATAGTCGTACCTTCTAGCATCATTCCATGCTTCAGGGTTTAAGTAAGTAGCCACAAATTTCTCTTTAAAAATTAAATCTAGTGTCAAATTGGCCTCACCTACCGCAACTGCGGGATTAGCAAGGTAGGCAGTTTGATCAACGGTTGCAACTCCAAGCTTATTCATATTTGCAGTGATACCCGCTAAGTATGCAGCATAAGCTCGCGTTCTGTTAACAGGATTAGATCTCAATGCTGCTTCAGCTTCAATAAATTTAAGTTCGGCATAAGTGGCAATCCAAATAGGTGCTGTATTACTTGTCCAAGGCGAGTTTACGGAAATATAACATTCATCTTTAGCAGTATTAGCGCCAGGCAACCTATTTCCAGCACCATTAACAGTCCCGATATACAAGTTATTAACTGGAGCCCTATCCGTTATTTTGGCAATTCTAGGATCTGCTACTCCATAAGTAGTTCCATTCAAATGGTCTACTAGCTGTTCTGATAGCCACCCGCCTAGTGATTGAGCCGCATTACTTATAGCTATGGATGCCCAAAAATTTCTAGTCACAAACACCGCCATTCCCGCATCATCAGTATTCGAAGTAAAGCTGCTACCTACTGCCGTTAAAACAGCAGCCGGATCATAAGATGACTTCTTGCTAATTTTGTTAAGCTGTCTTGCTTTAAGCATATAAGCAAATTTTAACCATTTTGTTCTATCACCTCCAAACATCGTATCTGAACCGGTAGCCAATTTAATGGTTGCACCAGTTTTACTCAATTCTACTATAGCTTGATCAATAAGCGACAAAGTGGAGTTATATACAGATTGCTCGCTATCATATTTCGGCGTTAATATGTTGGTTTGAAAAGCCTCGGTAAAGGGCGCCGATCCCCAAAGGTCATTCACCATGATCAGGTTATAAGCCAATAGCGCATTTGCTACTCCTAAGTATTCACTTGCCCCTTGAGCTGTGGCAAGTTTTTTTAGTTCATTGGCATCTGCCATTGCGTAATATAACACGTCCCAAGTCCCGCTAAAATTAATCGTTTCGTAAGTATCACTGGCTGAAGCAGCGGATGGGCTTGCCAAATACTGAACGTAGTTACTCGTAACGTTGTTGGAAACAGTATAACTATTAACACCTGCCTTTGTGGTTCCTGTAGCTAAGAGTGATTGTAAAGTTGGAACAGTTACTTGATTGGGGTTTTGAATTAGATCATCAAAGTAACCCTTTTTACACCCTTGCAGCATACCCATGATTGCCACAGAAGCGAATATGTATTTGAATATTTTTTTCATCTCATCAATTATTAAAATCCAACATTTAAATTAAACATTACTGTACGGGCTGTTGGATAAGTAAAACCAGCAACACCGTCTACGTTACTGCTTGCATCAAATGAACTCGACTCAGGATCTAAACCATAATATTTAGTAATTAATACAAGATTGTTACCAGTAACACCAATCGAAGCATTTCGGATGGCTTTTTTAGGTAACCATGTTTTAGGTAGATTATAAGTCAACGTCACCGATCTCAAACGAACCCAAGATGCATCCTGAACAAAAGGTTCAGATATCAAACGGTAGAACCTCCTGTAATAACCTTCCCCATATGCCACACCATCTGGACCAGTTCCCTGTCCTAACCATACTTGTTTTGTATTCGTTGTTCCATTAGCTAAAACTCCGTCAAAAACTTTAAATGATCTTCTATCAAGGGTATATTCTGGCAAGCCGAATGCTGCATAAAAGTTTTCTAAGTAATCATATTTCTCAAAACCTACTCTAGCATCAATTAGAGTGTTCAACGTGATATTCTTATAGGTAAAGGTGTTAGTTAATCCTCCTATCCAATCTGGTTGTGAATTTCCCAGCAACTTTGTTTTAGTTCCTGAGATCACAGGAAAACCATCTGCACCGATAAGTTGAGGCCTAGATTTATCCGTCCTTATTGGATCTTCAGCATCACTACCATAGTATCTCTGCCAGTATGTACCGTAAATATTTCCATATGATTCACCCAAAATTATTTTTTGAGTTATTGCAGCATTCCCATACCCTCTTGCTGTTCCGTAAACAATTTCGGAAAGGTTGTCGGGCATTGTTAATATTTTGTTCCGGTTTGCAGAGAAGTTTAAAGTAGCATCCCAAGAAAAATTCTTGCTTTTTATCGGACTACCTCTCAACACAACCTCAAATCCCCTATTTCTCATGTCTCCGGAATTAATAGAAGTAGTTACATAGCCAGTAGCAGAAGATATTTGCGCTTGAACAATCTGGTCCTTACTCAATGAGTAGTAATATGTTAAATCAAATCCAAGCCTATTTTTAAAGAAACTCATCTCCAAACCAGCCTCGTAAGTATCTGTAAACTCTGGACGTAGAGCGGGGTTACCTAAATTCGACGAAATAGTTAAACCGTTATATCCAGTTGGCAAAGAACTATATCCGGTAAATCCTACGGATGTTGCGTATTCTCTAGCATCTTTACCTACTCTAGCATAAGAAAATCTTAACTTTGATTGTCCAATATAACTAGGCAACTTTAAATGATCTGAAAAAGCATATGCCAAACTTGCAGAGGGATAGAAAAATGAACGTTGGTCTGGAGAAAGTGTTGAAGTAATATCATTTCTGCCAGTAATTGTTAAAAACAAATAGTTTTTATAATCCAAAGTGGCCTCTCCAAAAAAGCCCATTAATCTTCTTTCAGATAAAAGTTGCGAAGCAGACAAGACCCTTGCATTAGCAAAATTGAAAAAATTGTAAATTGCTAACTCGCTTCCCGTAGTTCCAACCTCGCGATATCTTTTATCATATAGCTCGTGTCCTAAACGTAGTGTTCCGTTTATATCAGCAGTGAGCTTTGAATTAAGTGTTGCTACGAAGGTTGAATTGATGATTCTTGAATTGGCGGTAAACTCTCCAACAGATCCTAAACCGTTATCGTAGGTGGCTTCACCTGTGATACCCATTGGCCCAGGGGCAGTTTTTAATCTATTATCTCCATAAGTATCAAAACCGAAACGATAACTGAAGTTTAGCCAAGTTGTAGGCTGATAACTCAGTGAAGCTCCACCAATAAATCGGTTTACATCATCCTTGAAACGATTAGTTGCCGCACCGAATATGGGATTGTTGGTACCTATAAAATTTTGAGTTCCATCTGGCTTCAAATAGTCTTTTACATTCCAACGAGGCGACCAATAAGCCAAGCTTTCTCCAAATCTATCTGCACCATACCTATACCCTCCAGAATTAGTGAAGCTCATATTAACACCAGCCTTAATTTTCGGGCTTATAGTAACATCCGTGTTTAAACGTGCCGATAAATTTCTATAATCGGTAAACGGCATCATACCTTCCTGAAAATAACTAGATACAGAGGAGAAGAAACGTACATTCTCGGTACCTCCGGCCAACGATACTGAATTTCTTAATTGCGAACCATTATCGTAAGCCTGTTTATAGTTATCGTATAAAAAGTCTGGGTGACTAGGATCAATAAGTTTAGCTTCTGCTATTGTTGGACCCCACGCTGGTCCTATGCCTAAAGAACCATTATTATAGTTACCAAGTACACCAGAGGTATAAACCTTTTGTGTCTTTGGTGTCTTACCAATCATATCTACCCCGTAGCTACTGGAAAAATTTGCCGTTACGGCGCCACTTTTCCCTTTTTTAGTAGTAATTACCACTACACCATTAGCACCTCTTAAGCCATAAAGAGCGGTTGCTGCTCCACCTTTCAATATATTAAT
Organism: Pedobacter sp.; assembly: GCF_965249885.1. Classification (GTDB taxonomy): domain Bacteria; phylum Bacteroidota; class Bacteroidia; order Sphingobacteriales; family Sphingobacteriaceae; genus Pedobacter. The sequence goes on from NZ_OZ252254.1 coordinate 4,345,314, forward strand.
GGTTTCGATATCCTCAGGATTTACATCCGACACCCTATTGCCAATTCCACGGAAGTTAAGACCTCCAGTAGTATTGGTTGAGGCACCCAAAGAAGATGTAGTGTTATCAATTTGAACTCCATCTATAACGTAAAGCGGATCGCCTGAAACATTTGGATCGATAGAATTTACACCTCTAATGCGTATACTGGTTCCTTGTCCGGGAGCTCCACCTGTACTAGATATGGTAGCGCCAGCAATTTTTCCTTGTAATGCATTTAGCATATTCTGTTTGTTTCCAAAATTGATTTCTTCAGAGGTTACGCTCTGCGCAGAATAAGCCAAAGCCTTCTTTTCCCTAGTAATTCCCAACGCAGTTACCACTACCCCTTCAAGCGTTTTTGCATCTTCGGATAATTGAACATTGATAACGGACTGGCTGCCAACATTAATTTCCTTTGTGCTGTAACCGATAGACGAGAATACTAAAACTGCGTTACTTGGAACCCGAATGGAGAAACTTCCATCATTTCCAGTTGCTACAGCGTTGGCTTTTTGCCCCTTCACTGATACACTTACACCTGGAATACCCGAACCCGTACTTGCATCGATAACTTTTCCCGTAACGTTGTTTTGGGCATAAGCAAATACAGCAAATAACAGCAATCCGAGCATAATTAGAGTAATTCTTTTGCTCATAGTTGTGATTGATTAGTTAATGATTAGTTGATTGTCAACTCAATATAGGGAAATTTGTATAAAAGCTAACAAAATTTCACGTTTTTATCGCCAAACAATCAACTTCCAATATTCAACATATTTGAAGTTCCTTTTGCAATAATTCTGCTTTTAGCAATTAAAATCACTTCACATTGCACGTTAATAATTGTTCTACCTCGCTTTACTATGCGTGTTCTTGCAGCAATTAGATCACCCTCTTTCGCTGGAGCAAAATAGTCAATGCTATTATTTACTGTAGTATAACGATGGTCTAGGCCCAAGGTAAAAACAGTCGCTCCAATTAAATCATCGATAATTCCAGCAGTAACGCCACCATGCAAAACACCAAACGGATTAGTCATCTCTTTTCTAACGAGATAGCTACAATGCAAACTACCAATTTCTGCAGCGATCACAGTTGGTTTTAGCCAGTTCATAAAATTTGATGGCGATTGAGTTACTTCCTTCCCTATCAACGACTGGAAAACTTTTAACCTATCGTTTGTGCTTTTTTGTGAATCCATTTCTTAAATTTAGGCAAAAAACAAAGGAATGAGCAAAAAACAAATTACTGCTGTAGTAGAGCTAGACCAATCAAGATTTAAGACTAAGATATTTGCCGATGGCCATTTTATCTATGCCGATGAACCCAAAGAATTGGGAGGTACAGATGAAGGCATGTCGCCGGGAGCATTGCTATTGGCCAGTCTAGGAAGTTGCACAGCAATAACCGTCAGAATGTACGCTGATAGAAAACAGATTCCTTTGGAAGGCATTACGATCAATTTGAAAATTTGTGCAGAAGATGAAATGAATAAAGGAACCGTAATAGAGCGCAAGATAGAACTAAAAGGAAACCTTGATGATGAGCAATATAAACGATTAATGTTTATCGCAGATAAATGTCCAATCCACAAAATATTAACTAATCCTATTGAAATTATAAGCGTATCATAAAGTTAAATGGAAGTATGTTTTGAGATTTATAAATAATACTTATTTTTGATTTCAACAAACGCTTATGAAATATAGTCCTGGCTTGCATATTTTGGCCGAATTTTCCTCAAGTAACATCGGTTTATTAAGCAAATCCTCTCACTGCAAACAACTATTTAACAGTTTGATCACCAGCCATCAACTTGAAAAAGTGGGCGAAGTTTATCACGATTTTGAAAATGGTGGCTTTACCGCTGTCGTTTGTCTTACAGAATCACATATCTCTATTCACACCTGGCCTGAATATGAACTTGCTACATTCGATGTATTCTTATCCAACTATAAAAGAGATAACAGCAAAAAGGTAGAAGAAATCTATAGCGAGGTACTGAATTTTTTTGAAGGAATTGAAAGACAAAAATCTGCAATTAACCGTTAATGACTACACCTAACTTAATTTCTTTTCCAACTAATTCCTACATAAACTGTCAAAAATGTAGCGCCTCAATTGTAGTTTATCACCTTGCAGATTGTGATTTTTTAATTTGTCCAACTTGCAGAGGCTACTTAAAGCGCACAGCAGACGATAATTTCCAGTTTAAAACAATCACGAATAATCTGAAAGATGTTCCAGTTTTAAAAGTGGGAAGCACAGGAACAATAAATAGCGATGAATTTAAAGTAATTGCTTATTTGGAGAAAAAGGAAAACGGCACCCAGTATAATTGGAGAGAATACATTTTATTGAATCAGCAAAAAGGATATGTAACACTCGCAGAATTTGACGGACATTGGAGCATTATCAAAGGCAAAGAATTTTACCCGGATTTGGATAATATAGAGGATAGTAACGGGTCTAACATAAGGTTTGCCAATTCAGATTTTCATTTGTTTAATAAATATGTACCGAAAGTAACCGCTGCTGTCGGCGAGTTTGGCGAAGATGTCTTGAACGAAAAGATAAACGCAGTTGAATTTGTGGCTGCGCCTTACATGATTGTAAAAGAGAAACACGGCAATAAATCAACCTATTATTTAGGCGAATATATAGATGCTAAAGAGATTGCTGAAGGATTTAAGTTAAACTTAGATTCATTTCCTGAAAAAGTTGGCATTGGAGCAATACAACCGTCAACTTGGTACAACAGATGGGACACTTTATTTCCCATAACGGGCATAGCTATTGTTTTGGTTCTTTTATTGCACTTACTCATACAAATTCTTAAGCCGGAAAAGGAGTTGTTTTACAATAACTTCGATTTGGTTCACCACCAAGTGAATGGAAGTGATGCACTGAAATCATTTACCACCACTAGCTTCGAAATAAGTGATGAATCATCGAATTTAGAATTTTCCATCAGCTCGCCAGTTTCTGATAATTGGCTAGAAGCTACCATTGTGTTAGTAAATAATAATGACAACCGAACTTGGGAAGTTTCCAAAGGATTTGAATATTACTCGGGTTATGAGGATGGCGAAAGTTGGTCAGAAGGTGACCGATACGCTAATATCATGCTATCCCATATACCCAAAGGTAAGTATCATTTAAATGTATACCCTTATACTGGCGATCCTAACCGTGATACTTTACAAATTAAAGTAACGGCAAATTCAAGCCTATGGCGAAATACTTTAATTACCTGTTTGGTATTATGTCTGTACCCAGCTTTTTGCTGGTATAGGATGAGGAATTTCGAAAAAAAACGTTGGGATAACAGCGATTATTCACCTTATATTAGTTAATATGAATATCAAACCTATAAGAATTTACATAGTATTAATGATTGTAGCAATTGGCCTTTATGCTTTCAGTATGTGGGAAGGGTATGCAATTTACAGTGATAGCGTAGAAAAAAATACAGAATACAACCGTTCTCATCGTGTAGGATATATTAATAGATTTTACCATAAATAAATAACATGAACTTAAACGAACTTATCAGCATTAAATACATTATAGCATCACTATTGTACTCGTTTATCGGAATAGTGGTGCTTTTCATATCATTTTGGGTAATTGAAAAAATTACTCCAGAAAACGTTTGGAAAGAAATTTTAGAAAAGCAGAACAAAGCTTTAGCAATTGTTTTTGCTGCGTTTATTATTGCGATTGCTCTCATCATAAGCTCAGCGATACACAGCTAAAAAATGAATAAGAAGTTACCCATTTTATTGCTTCTTTCAGTATTTGTTGTTGCCACCTGCGGGTTAATTTACGAACTGATTGCAGGAACCCTAGCTAGTTACTTATTAGGCGATTCGGTCACTCAATTTTCAACAATTATTGGTCTTTATCTCTTTTCAATGGGTATTGGCTCATGGCTATCCAAATATTTCGAAAAAAACATACTATCGTGGTTTATACAAATAGAAATTCTGGTAGGTTTGGTCGGCGGTTTTAGCGCCAGTATCTTATTTCTTATCTTCGAAAGTATTGCATCATTCCGAACGGTACTTTATGGCTTAGTTGGCTTAACAGGAATTTTGGTAGGCTTGGAAATTCCTTTGCTCATGCGTATCCTTCAAAATAGGTTTGAATTTAAAGACCTTGTTTCTAAGGTGTTTACGTTCGACTATATTGGAGCATTACTAGCTTCGCTAATCTTTCCGCTGTTACTCATCCCCTACCTAGGATTAGTTAAAACTGCTTATTTATTCGGCATCTTAAATGTTAGCGTAGCCTTAATTGTAAGTATCAGTTTTTCTAAGGAAATTAAAGGTGCTAAGTACTTAAGAAATAGTGCAGTAATAAGCATATTGATTTTAACGACAGGTTTTGTTTATGCTGATAAAATCACAAGTTTATCAGAAAATATGACCTATAGTGACACTATTATCTTCGCCAAAAGCACGCCCTACCAACGAATTGTACTTACCAAAAAAAACAAAGTGTTACGTTTATTCCTGAACGGTAACCTTCAGTTTAGCTCTGATGATGAATACCGGTATCACGAAGCATTAGTACATCCTGGTTTACAATCACTTAGTAACATTAAAGATGTATTGGTTTTGGGAGGTGGCGATGGGCTTGCAGTAAGAGAAATCCTAAAGTACGATAGCGTGCAAAATATCACTTTGGTTGATTTAGATCATGGTATGACATCATTATTTCAATCCAATGAAATGTTACTGAAACTCAACCAAAAATCTTTACTTTCTCCCATTGTAAAAGTTATCAATACTGATGCGTTTAGTTGGGTTAAATCCCAAAAAAAGAAATTTGATTTTATTGTAGTAGATTTTCCGGACCCTTCAAATTATGCTGTCGGAAAACTATATACTAACTCTTTTTATAGAGCGATGAAAGAAATCTTAGCGCCACAAGGGATCATGGTAATCCAATCTACTTCACCTTACGTTGCTCCAAAATCTTTTTGGACGGTTAATAAAACCTTAGAAAGTGTCGATTTTAAAACCATTCCTTATCATAACTATGTACCCTCTTTTGGAGAGTGGGGATATATCATGGCCATGCACCCAAGCCACACTTACAAAAAGCCCCTCACTTACAAATCAGACCTAAAATTTGTTTCAAAGGAAAGTGTTGACCTGATGCTGCATTTCCCAAGAGATATGGCAAAGGTGGAAACAGAAGTGAACAAGTTGAATAACCAAATCTTGGTGAAGTACTTTGAAGATGAGTGGTCAAACACCCTATAATTCGACATTTGCAAGCTACTTGCGTCGGCGTGCATTTTTATTACGCTTAGGATTAATCACTGGCAGTATCTTTATTGGTGGTTGCATTAAAAAAATGACATCCAAAAAGTATGGATTTAAAGGCAGCTTACGTGGACCTAATGCCGCTGCGGGCCACATTCTACGTGATAAAATCGCGATAGCTAAGCCCAATAAAACAGTGGAGGTTAAAATCTTAATTGTTGGATCTGGGATTAGCGGACTTTCGGCCGCCAGGTGGCTAAAACAAAACGGCGAAGAGGACTTTAAAATCATCGAACTGGAAGACAAAACAGGTGGCAACTCTCGATCAGGTAAAAACAATGTATCCACACATCCTTTAGGTGCGCATTACACTACAGTTGCTAACCATGATGATGATTTATTAATCGACTTTTTTAGGGAACATAATGTAATTACTCATTTTGAGAACGGAATACCTTACTATAATGATTACTACCTTACATTTGACCCAGAAGAACGTTTATTAATTAACGGCGAATGGCAGGAAGGGCTAGTTCCAGATTTTGGAGTGCCACAAAAAGATAAACAGCAAATTAAGGATTTCTTAATGGAAATGGAAAACTTGAAAAAAGTTAAAGGCAAAGATGGCAACTATCTTTTTACCATTCCTATCGCTAACTGTTCGCAGGATCCAGATGTTAGAAAGTTAGATAATATCACATTTGAAAGCTATTTAAAAGATAAAGGCTACGATTCCCCATATTTGCTATGGTATCTCAATTATGCATGTAAAGATGACTACGGTCAAAAAATAGAGAAAATATCTGCATGGGCAGGCTTACATTATTTTGCAAGCCGACGGGGAAAAGCAGCAAATGCGGAAGATAACGCAGTATTGACTTGGCCAGATGGTAACGCATGGTTAGCCGAGCAAATGACTAAGAAGTTAGAAACGCATATTAGCACAACAAGCCTTTGTAACGAAATTAGTGAAACAGCAAATGGCAAAATTAAGGCTTGGATTTATAATTTAGCCACTAAGCAGAGTACTTATATTATTGCCCAAAAGTTAATTTTAGCGACACCACAATATGTTAACCAAAAGCTTTTAAAAGATGTATTCCGTCCAAACTTTGATTATAAAAAATTGACCTATTCACCTTGGTTAATTGCCAATATCACAGTTAGCGATTTACCAAACGCTAAAGGTACACCTTTATTTTGGGATAACGTTGCTTACAACATGCCTTCAGTGGGTTATGTAAATGCAACGCAACAAAATATAAGCATGATAAATAAAGATAAAGTACTTACATATTATCTTCCTTTATGTGATTATGAGCCAACTATTTCAAGATTGGCCGCTTATACTAGAACTTATGAGCAATGGTTAGATATTATTATGCCAGAGCTTACTTACATGCATCCTGAAATTGAAACTGCAATTAAAGAAATTGATTTGTGGGTTTGGGGACATGGGATGATTGCACCAACACCAAATTTGATATTCGGTTATAACTTGGCGGAGGGAAGAAGACCAATTGACAATAAAATATTTTTTGCGCATACCGATTTAAGTGGAATTTCAATTTTTGAGGAAGCTTTTCACCAGGGAATTTTAGTAGCTAAACAAGTTATATCGCATGATCAGGCATAAACAACCTTGGTTAAATTCCGCTTGGAAAGATTCGATATTTATATTGACTCCCCCGTTTTTCTGCTTATTGCTGATCGCCATTTTACCTAAAGCATTTATAGCTAATGAACAATTCTCTGCGATACATTGGCTTTTATTAGTGGTTTTTATAGATGTTGCTCATGTATACAGCACACTTTACAGAACATATTTCAATAGGAAAAACTTCAATAACAATTTAACACTACTTACATTAATTCCTATAGGCTGTTATCTTTCTGGCTTTACATTGTATCAAATCAACAGTTTGTGGTTTTGGAGAATATTAGCCTATTTAGCTGTATTTCATTTCATTAGACAACAATATGGTTTCATGAAACTGTACAATAGAACCAGAAAGTCAAGTAGAACTAACCAATTTATAGATGCGGCAGCAATTTACGCAGCAACCTTATACCCCATAATTTACTGGCATTTAAAAGGAGATAGAAACTTCAACTGGTTTATTTCAGGAGATTTCATCATCTACGTGAATGATTCATTACTGACCTTCGTACAAGGTTGCTATGTTTTAATTTTAGCGATGTATTTTGTTAAGGAAATTGCGTTATCTGTAAATCTTAAAGAGCTAAACATCCCGAAAAATGTATTACTGTTAGGCACCATATTGTCGTGGTATGTTAGTATTATTTATTTTAATGGCGATCTCGTTTTCACCCTCTTTAACGTGGTATCGCATGGCATACCTTATATGGCACTCATTTGGTTTATCGAAAAAAAGAGAGAAAGCAGCCCTAACCTAAATACTAAATTTCAACAATTTGCTTTTGGTAAATATGGCATCTTAATTTTCATCGCCATAATTTTAGCCTTGGCTTACGTGGAGGAGGCATTATGGGACGGGATGATATGGAAAGAACATCAACAGTTCTTTAAAATATTTTCATTTTTACCAACTGTTAACGACCAATTTCTATTGTCTCTACTTATTCCATTATTAGCGCTACCACAAGCTACACACTATGTTTTAGATGGTTTCATCTGGAAGAAAAAATATAATTTCTAACTTTAAACAAGCCTCAACCTCTCCTCCTCCAAATCAATTTGGTACAACTGCTGTCTAATGATTTCTTCGTTAATTTTTGGGTCGTTATTTAAGGCTACTAAATAGTTTCGCTGACTTTCCAACATCTCCAAAAATATAAGCTTGGTTTTATCGTTCATCCAACTATCATCTTGAATTTTAGATCGTTCCTCCCATTGATGGATAAATTTTTCCATTACCTCCTGCCCTTTCCATTCGGTTTCATATCTACTATTTAAAAATTCGTATACATGCTGTTTCAAACCTCTTTTCATTGCTTTCCTTGCTTCCTCTTCCTCTGCTTCGTTAAAAATACCTTCAAACAAGCGACTTTTCTTTATAAAATATGGTAACGTGAGGCCTTGCAATAACAAAGTAAGCAGTATGGCTACAAACGTGATGAACAAAATTAAATCTCTTTGAGGGAACATCGCTCCATTTAGTTTCACTGGAATTGCCAGTGCAGCAGCCAAGGATACCACGCCTCTCATGCCCGTCCATCCTAATAGTGCTGGCATTAAATAGCGTCGCCTTTTATTATTGATGTGTGGCACTGATTTACGCCTAAACAGCATAGTTGCAAATAATGCTGCGTAACTGCTCATCATTCTGGTAATAATCAATACTGTGGTAACCAATACGCCGTAACCAATTGCTTCGTCAAGAGGAATGCCCGAGGATTTTATCCCTGCTATAATTTCAGGCAGTTCTAATCCGATGATCAGAAAAACTACACCGTTAAGGATGAAAACGAAACTTTCCCAAACACTATATGCCTTTATACGCCCCGAACTTGACAAAAACGTAAGGCGTTTGGAAGACATATATATGCTTCCTGCTACTACTGCTAACACACCTGAACTATGTGCCGTTTCGGCTAACCAGTAAAATAGATAAGGTTCAATTAGTGTTAAGGCAATATCAGATGAGGTATCTGTAGGCAGTTTTTTGTGCGCTTGTACAAATAACCAACCCAATAGCAAACCTATGCCAGCGCCACCCAACACTGTCCACAAAAAGCTTGTGGCAGCTTCCTGCCAAATGAACTGTCCTGTGCCAACTGCAACTAACGCAAACCTAAAAATGATCAAGGAAGACGCATCGTTCAATAAACTCTCTCCTTCTAAAATTGCTTGCGTTGCCTTGGGAATTTTTACAAACTTGGTTATTGCTGCTGTACTAACCGCATCTGGCGGAGAAACTATACCTCCTAACAAAAAACCAAGCGCAATGGTAAATCCTGGTATGAAATGATTGGCGGCAATAGCAACAGCAAGTGCTGTGAAAAAAACCACTAAAAATGCAAAGCTAGTAATCATTCGATACCACTTTTTCATTTCTTTGAGTGATAACGACCAAGAGGCTTCACAAAGCAAAGGCGGTAAAAATATGAAGAAGATTAAATCCGGATCTATCCTTAAAACTGGTAAGCCAGGGATAAAGCTCACTAGCAAACCTGCTATCACCAACAAAATTGGATACGCTATTTTTAGTTTAGTAGCAAATATATTCAACAGTACGATTGCCGCCACCATGGCAAGTAGAAAAGGTAAAATAGAATGCATTATGTTAATTGGTGTTATAGCTGTTTAGTCTATGTAATTTAAAAACTTTTCATTAATCTATACATTTTTTCCATTCAAATAATAATAAGTTTTTTACGTAAATTAGATTCAACAATCACTAAACCAATGGCTACCGTTAAAACCAAACAAACCACAGCAAGTGTAGAAGAGTTTATTCATTCATTTGCTGACAATGAACAAAAGCGTCAGGATGCTTTTGAGTTGGTAGATATCATCAGTAATTTTACCGGTTACGAAGCGAAGATGTGGGGACCCAGCATCATTGGCTTCGGGGTTTATCATTACAAATCTGATAAAAGTAAGCAAGAAGCCGACTGGCCTTTAGTAGCATTTTCGCCACGCAAGGCCGCAATATCACTTTATGTTTATGCCAATACTGAAAAAAATCAATCTTTACTTGAAAAATTTGGCAAGTTCAAAAAAGGCAAAGGATGTATTTATGTGAAAAAACTATCGGATATTGACGTACAAGTGCTTAAAGAAATAATTTTGGAGACAATTAGATTTTTAGAAGCAAAACATGGAAAACGCTAATTTCCGGCTAAATCCATAAAGGCTGTCTCGTAGATGAAAACACCTTTAGACAGCCTCATTTTAATACCACTTGATTTCTTATAAGAATGGACTAGCCCATTTCTTGTTTGTATATACATCGCTACCGTCCAACGTTCTAATGAAAGCAATAACTGCATTTACCTCATTTGCCGTTAAATTCAGTTTCTGACCAACCCCATTTGGCCTTAACTTTGGATCCAAATTATTATTTCCAGGTGCAATATTAATTGTTCCATAGTGCCCAATTACATTTTGTAAAGTGGCTAAGTTTCCGGTATGCATAAAAGGCCCGTTTTCATTTCCGTTAGCTCTCCCTACGTTGCGCAATGTTGGCGATTTAGTATTGGTTAAATCAATTCCAGTTGTACCAATAATGCCTATAATACCATTGTTCAACGAATTCGGATCGATATCAAATTCAGGCGGGCGGTGACAACCTGCACAACCTAAACCGCCGGCAGTACGGCTTCCATTGGCGTCGAATACTGGCGCAGCTAAAAATAAATTCTTGCCATTATTTTCTTGCGCTGTAAAGTTCGTAAAATTAGCTTGGTCGTTAGGTGCAGTTGCCCTGCCTGCATCATATTTGGAGTCGAAAGATTGGATGCTCCTCACGAACTGCGCCAACGCATTTTGTATGCGCTCCTGCGTTATTGTAGCATCACCATAAACAAACTTGAAAAACTCTTGATAGTATTTAATATTTTGAAGCTTGGTGATAAGTGCCGAAAAGTTTTCATCGCCATTGGTGCCACTAAAACCCATTTCCTTGTGATCTTGTATCGGCATAACGGTTTGCGCTTCCAAGTTTGCCGCTCTTTCGTCCCAAAAGAATTTGCCCTCTATCGAGAATCTCGCATTAACCAAACGCATGGAGTGCCTACCTGTAGTGCCATTCACTCCAACGCTGGCAACGGCGTTGTCTCCAAACGCAAATTCCTGTTTGTGGCAGCTTGCGCAAGACATGGTGTTATTTTTGGATAAATTTTTATCATAAAACAAAACTCTTCCAAGTGTAGCACCCTTATCTGTAATAGGATTTGAATTGGTATTATCTCTGGTAATGTAAACAGGAATAGTTTGCTTGGCGTAATTCTCCAACGCATTGAGATTAATTTTATCTCCAAATGTAGATTTGATATTTGGGTAATCGGCGGATAGGTCCGTAGTGCTTTCTTCACTGCTCTTTTTACATGCGGAAATTGCCGCAAAGATTGACGCTGAGAGCGCAATGCAATAAACGATCTTTTTCATAAGGTTTAATTAGTTTGGTTAATTAGCTGTAGGACTAATCTTTATAGCTTTGGTTTAATCAATATTAACAAATTTGTTGCAATTCAAAGAACGCTATGCAAAGATTAAAACCGAAAGTTTTAAAGAAGTGGATGCGGATAGGCTAAAAACAAAAACGGAGAACTGCCTCTTTCGATTTGGTTCTCCGTTTTAACACTTACTTCGTCCGTAGATTTGGTAAGCCATCAGCCGAATTTTACTTGACCTTTTAAACTTTACAATTATTTCAATCGTAGGTTTTCAATTTGATGTTCTCGAACTTTCTTTCCATAGAATTCCAGCTTTTACCATCATTGTCTGTTGTTTAATTGTACCTTTAGGTGTTAACCTTCCATTTGCTCCATCTTTCTTTCGAATAATTTGAGTATTTGGATTATTTGATTGTTTTTTCAACTTTCAAACTGCTTAAAGCAATGTTACAATTTTCATCATCCCAAAAGTTTTAGCTTTTCAGCTTCTCTTTCGTTTTGGATTTTCAGACGGTCAAAGTACTTCGTTTTTGATATATCTAAGTTAATAGGAGTTTGATTTTTTTGCAAGAAAATACAAGTAATATTACTAACATCTTATCAACCAATATTTTGCGCTTATACACAATCTTTTTATTATAAAGTTTGGGAAAATGTGCTGTATTTGCATTATTGCGATAGATTTCAATAAGTTATTAACAATCAACATCTTAACAATTTTATATAAAAGATTGTTATTGTGACAGTTTTTTTTCCGCAAAAAACTAAAGTTAAGCTCATGTTGTTAACCTTCGAATCAAGTTATTAAAGCTTTTATCTCCACTTTTATTATAATATTTAATGTTTCCCCACAATAGTGTTAGCTTTGTATATATGCTTCATCGTCCAATTAGAGATACTCAAGACTTTTTACTCAGCAATTACTTTGCTGAAGGTTTGCGGATCACTTTTGGCGTGCTTTGCCCTTCGTTAATTATGGCGCAGTTTGGCATGTTGCAATATGGCATGACCTTATCATTAGGAGCGCTTTGTGTGAGCATAGTAGATTCACCAGGTCCAATCCAACATCGCAGAAATGCCATGTTTGTTACCACAGCGTTATTATTTTTGGTAACTATTATCGTAGGCTTAACCAATAAAAGTGCTGTTTTTACTGGAATCCTTATCGTAGCTTTCAGTTTCATCTTTTCGATGCTTTTCCTGTACGGCAATCGAGCTGCTTCCATTGGAACATCAGTTTTACTGATTATGATTTTGAGTATCGACGATATCCGCCCATGGCAGGAGGTTATTTTTTATAGTATTTTAGTTTTTATAGGAAGTATCTGGTACACGGCACTTAGCTATATCATTTATCGGCTACGCCCATACCGACTAGCTCAGCAAACTCTAAGTGACTCGATACACGAAGTGGCTGATTTTCTTAGAGCGAAAGCAAAATTCTATTCCCAAAATACCAATTACGAGAAAAATTACGCTGCATTGTTACAGCTCCAAGTAGATGTAAGCCAAAAGCAAGATGAGGTTCGCGAAGTACTTTTTAAAACTCGAGAAATTGTACGTGAATCTACGCCACAAGGCAGATTTTTGTTGATTGTTTTTACAGACATGGTTGATTTGTTTGAGCAAGTAATGTCAACCTACTATAATTACAAACAGCTCCACCAGCAATTTGACGACATTGGTATTTTGAATCATTATGAGGATGCGATCAATAAAATTGCTGATTCATTGGATGATATCGCTTTTGCTTTAAAAAGTGGCGGTGTACCTACATTAGCCGAAAATCTAGAAAAGGATCTCGAAAATTTGAGAAATGAAATTAGCGAGCTAGAGCAAAATAAAAGCAACACGTACAACACTTTAGGTTTAATTGCACTAAGGAATATCGAAGTAAATATAGAAAACATCGTTAGTCGTATAAAAACTATTAATAGGTACTTCAACAAAAAAGAGCAGCGTAAAATAAAAAAAGGAGATATTGACGTAGGTAAGTTTGTGACCTCGCAGGAAATCAACACTAAGATATTACTCAATAACCTGACTTTTAGTTCATCTACATTTAGGCATTCTTTACGGGTAGCCATTGTAATGCTCATTGGATTTTTGGTAGCCCGAAGCCTAGATTTTGCGCATAGCTACTGGATATTGCTAACCATATTGGTGATCTCAAAACCAGGTTTCAGCTTAACAAAAGAGAGAAATTACCACAGAATTATTGGTACAGTAGCAGGTGCCTTTTTAGGGATGGCGGTATTACATTATGTAAATGATAAACATACACTGTTCGGTATTCTAATTGTTTTTATGGTGGCAGGCTACAGCTTTCAGCGTAAAAATTATGTGGTGAGCGTCCTGTTCATGACGCCGTACATCTTGATAATGTTCGATTTTTTGGGCATGGGTGTAATGTCAATAGCCAAGGAACGCATTTATGATACCTTGATTGGCTCTGGAATTGCATTATTAGCAAGTTATTCCCTATTTCCAAATTGGGAGCATGAAAAGCTAAAGGAAGCAATGCTAGATGTCATTAAATCGAATAGGAATTATTTTATAGAAGTAACGAAGTTATACTTTAATGAAAATATCGACAATACCGCTTATAAGTTGGCTAGGAAAGATATTTATGTTAAAACTTCCAACCTTGCCTCTTTATTTCAACGGATGTTTTCAGAACCCAAAAGTAAGCAGTTATACATGAAAGAACTGCATCAGTTTACGGTATTAAATCACCTGCTTACATCTTATGTAGCTAGCTTATCTCTTTATATTAAGGAGCATCATTTTGTTTGTGCTACGTTAAAAGACGTGAAGCCAATTGCTGATAACACCACCTATCTGCTTGAAAATGCTGCCGAAAATTTAAATAAAAACAGTGACGGATTAAGTAATGTACCGTTAATTAGGTTTAAAAATGATAATGAACTAGCGCTTGCTCATGCTGATATGGTAGTTTCCGAACAATTTGACCTCATCCAAAAAGTATCTTACGACATTTTTAAACTCACGGAAAAAATCAAAATCTAGCTCTAGGTTTAAGAAAAACCGTCATTGACAAGCCAATGGCAAACTAAAACGACACTCATTTGTTGCTTGTAAAAAATGAATGTTATGGAAAAGATATATACGGCTTCTGTTGTAGTTATTGGCGGCAGAGATGGCCATGCAAAAAGCAGCGATGGAATTTTTGAAACAGATTTAAGGAAACCTAAAGAAATGGATGGTCAGGGAGGGGCTCCAAATCCGGAGCAACTATTTGCAACCGCCTGGGGCTCATGTTATTTGGGTGCTTTACAAACTGTTGCATCGCATGAGGGTGTTGATGCTACTGATACCAACGTAAACGTCCACATCTCTTTCAATAAGGATGGTAACGGTTTTGCGTTATCAGCTGAATTGGATGTGCATATTCCTAAAATTACGGTAGAAGAAGCACAAGCTTTAGCGGAGAAAGCACATGCAGTTTGTCCGTATTCAAAGGCCACCAAAGGCAACATTGAAACTAGGATAACAGCGGTTTAAGTTTATTGGCGGATGATGTAGTTAGCTGCTTCATCCGCTTTTTTTACAATAACAGCTTACTAGCTAAGCCCAATAGTAGCAAGAAACCAAAAACATCCGTAAAAGTGGTAATGATAATAGAGGAAGCGATTGCAGGATCAATCCCAATACGTTTCAACATAAGCGGAATACCGGCGCCAGTAATCCCAGCAATGATCAAATTCCCTGTCATCGCCATAAAAATAACCAAACCCAACATCAAGTTTGCATCAAAGAAATAGGCAAATATTAGTACAATTAAACCAGTTACCGCACCATTAATCATCCCTACGGTGAATTCCTTTAATACAGTACGATAAGCCTGCCTATCCGTTAAATCGAATAAGGAAATACGCCTAACTGTTACCGCCAAAGCCTGCGTAGCGGCATTCCCTCCCATTCCCGCAATAATGGTCATATAAGCAGATAAAATTGCTAAATGTGCTAAGGTATCTTCGTAGTACCTTACTACCGCCGATGCCAAAAAAGCAGTGCCCAAGTTAATAATTAGCCAAGGCAAACGAGATTTCACGGCATCAACCCAGTTACCAGCTAGTTCCTCATCTTCTGATACACCAGAAATTTTAAGGATATCTTCCGTATTTTCATCTTCTAATACGTCAATAACATCATCAAAAGTTACCCTACCTAACAAAACCAGGTCGTCATTCACTACTGGAATACTTGTCAAATTATATTGTGAAAGCAGTTTAGCCACTTCTTCCTGGTCGGTGTCAGCTTTTACATAAACAGCATCCGGTTTCACCATATCATTTATTTTCGCATTCCCTTTTGCCTTAATAATATCTTTTAAGGAAACTATACCTTTAAATGTTCCTGCATCATCTACTACAAAAACAGTGTAAAATTCTTCAATCTCTTCGCTTTGCCTGATAATTTCGTCAATAGCATCTTTTTTAGTAAAGTTGAAGTTTACCGTAATCATTTGGGTATTCATCAAACCACCGGCAGTTTCCTCATGGTAGCTCAATAAATTCCTAATGCTTTGTGCGTCATCGGCACTTAAATCCTCTAATATTTCTTGCTGCTCATCTTCATCCAATTGCGAAATGATATCCGTAGCATCGTCATAATCGAGTTCTTCAACAATTTCTGTACGCTTTTCGGGATGTAACTGAATTAGCAGCTCCTCGGGATGCGCTTCTTCGCTCATCTCTGCAATTACTTCAGATGCCTTTTCAACCTCTAATAAATTGATGATACGTTGCCTATCCTCCGAATTGAGATTATCGAATAAAATAGCAATTTCTGAAGCATGGTACTCGGCTAAAGTTGCCGCTAATAGCTCGTCATCGCCCTCTATGGCTTTCCTTAGTTTTGAAAGATCTGTTTTATCAAGCTCGAACGATTGCATATGATTACAAATTTGGGATAAGAATGATGACCTAAGGGTTAAATTGAATTACGGCTAATGCTGTTATAATTGCGATTCCAAAGCTTAACAAAGTGCCTATCAGTACATATTCTGTAAGTTTTAATTCGTTACCTTCTTTTAAATCCCCAAATCTAAAAATTGATTTGGCCGCCAACAAAAATCCTACGGCTTCAAAATGTTGGGTTACAATAAATAGGTAGATCAACAGTCGCTCCAAAATACCAATGAATTTACCTGCATTGTGTAATGAAATTGAACTTTTACTTGGAATAAATCGGGCAATAGCTACTTTTATAACAATTGCCGCAGGGCTAGTTAAAAACAATGCACCTAACACATAAATCCATGCTTTTTCATCTTGCAAAACCTGCAAATCAATTTTGTGGTTTCCGTTAAAAGCTAGCCAAATTCCTAATATCACTAATACGTGCAAAAGCTGATCTGTAAAAAACCAAGCTCTCCTGTTTTTAGATGTTTGAAATAATAACTTACACGCATCAACTACAAAATGAGCTGCACCAATAAGTAGCGCCTGTAGCCAAATATTGGTATCGAAAAAAAGTAAGAAAATTAAAGCAATATGTATAACTACATGAATATACAATTTAGCTGATCTCAATTTTTTTAGCTCTTTCTCAGCTACCCATTCGTCTGGCTGCAGAAAAAAATCTCCAAGTATATGCGCTGTTAAAAATTTTATTAAAGCCAATTCCATGTTAAAAAGTTGCTGCTAAAAGTGTTCTAAACTTATTTTCTAGCTCCATCATCTCCGAAAAATGGGCTCGTTTGAGTGCTTCACTAATAGATGACTGGCTTCTGCCCGATATCTTAGCTATTTTATCTTGCTTCTCATTGAAATTTTCGATGGTTTGTTTAACTACCTGTGCGGCAATTGGACTCCAACTGTCCATTGCTATAAGTGCCAACTTGAAATATAGGTTCATATCTTCATCAAATTTTACAGATGGACTTTTGATTGTTAGATTTACTTTACTGCTTTTCAGTGTATCAAATCCTTCACCAGAATTAATGTAGGCTTCTCCATTGGCTTCTGTAACCTTTTCAGCATTACCATCTAAAACACTGCCAATTCCAATGCTCATCCTTACGTCCGCTCCTTTTAGCGCTCGCATGCATGCTTTAACATACAATGCTGTTAAAAAAGCTTCCTGTGGCGGTAAAGCGATTTGAAAACTGTCGCCTCTAAATATTTCCCATTTGGTAGCTTGTTTTGGCAAAGCCGATAAAGCATCTTTTAAAGTGGCTATCCAAAGCGATGGCAATTCTCTTGAATTAACGATATCACCGGTTATTACTGCAATCATGGCAACAATATCGGCAAAAAAGCCGATAAATCAAAATATCGGTTAAATAACCGATAAATAATAATATCGGCTAATCAACCGATAAAAACAGATATCGTTTAAAAAGCCGATAATCAATTACTGATAAAACTATAACTTAGTGTAAATGTTTATTACCTATGGCATTAATCCAATTCACTAATAAGGGCATATTTTGTAAACAAGGTAATTTTTACATTGACCCTTGGCGACCGGTTGACAAAGCAATCATCACTCATGGCCATGCAGACCATGCTCGTTGGGGAAATAAATACTACCTATGCCATCATCTTACTAAACCTATATTAACTACCAGATATGGCATTGAAAACGAAATACAGACCTTGGGTTACGGCGAAGAAATTACCATTAACGGTGTTAAAATCAGTTTGCATCCAGCAGGACACGTGATAGGTTCAGCACAAATTAGATTGGAATATAAAGGTGAAATAGTAGTAGTTTCTGGAGATTACAAAACAGAAGACGACGGCATTAGTACAGCTTTTGAGCCGGTTAAGTGCCACACTTTTGTATCAGAAAGCACCTTTGGACTACCCATTTACAAGTGGGAAGCACAACAAACTATCTTCAGTCAAATGGAGCAATGGATAGCAAACAATCATGCTAAAAACAAAACCAGCGTATTAGTGGCGTACAGTTTAGGGAAAGCACAACGCATCATCACAAATCTAAACGCGGACTACCCGATTTTTGTACATCAAACTATACAAAACTTAAACGATGCATTTACTGAAAGTGGTGTAAAACTACCAGAAACCATTAAAATTACCGCCGACATCAAAAAAGATGAGCTGCAAAAAGGAATTGTAATTGTACCACCAGCATTGGCAGATAGTCGTTGGGTTAAAAACTTAGTTAGTCCCGCAACAGGCGTTTGTAGCGGTTGGATGGCAGTAAGGGCAGGACGAAGATGGCGAAGTGCCGACGCCGGATTTGCGCTAAGTGACCATGCTGATTGGGATGGTTTACTCAGTGCAATCAAAGCAACAGAGGCAGAAAAAGTGATGGTAACTCATGGTAGCACAGCCATTTTTAGTCGGTACTTAAATGAAATTGGCATTAGCGCCGAAGAAGTGAAAACGCAGTATGGAGACGAAGAAGAAGCTGAAGAGCAAATAGAAGAAGAACAAAAAACCGAAGCTTAGCTATGAAACGTTTTGCACAATTGATACAGGAATTAGAGCTGAGCAATAAAACCAACGATAAAATAGAAGCATTGGTGAATTATTTTAACGAAGCTAACCCTTTAGATAAACCGTATGTAATTGCCATGTTCACTGGCAAAAGGCCTAAGCGACCAATCACCACTACATTTATAAAACAATGGGCAATTGAACTTAGTGGTATTCCAGAATGGCTTTTTACAGAAAGCTACCACAGTGTTGGTGACTTAAGTGAAACCATAGCATTGGTATTGCCTCCTGCAAAACACACCATTGAAAAACCTTTACATCAATGGATAAGCGAATTGGCAAATTTGCAAAATCAAACTGAGGAGCAAAAAAAATCCTATATCATCACTGCGTGGGACAGCTTAACTACACAAGAGCGATTCATCTTCAACAAACTAATTTCTGGAAATTTCAGAATTGGTGTTTCCAATAAAATGCTCGTTAATGCTATAGCAAAACAAAGCAGCACCGATACCAATAAAATAATGCATAGTATTATGGGCAAATGGCAGCCCAATCAAATCACTTATGAAGAGCTTACCTCTGGAAGTCACGTTAACACAGACAATTCCTGGCCCTATCCCTTCTGTTTAGCTTATGCATTAGATAACGAACCTTCGCAACTTGGAGAAACTAGCCAATGGCAGGCCGAGTGGAAATGGGATGGAATAAGAGGACAAATTGTGAAACGTAACGGCGAGCTATTCATATGGAGCCGTGGCGAAGAATTGGTGACGGAGCAATTTCCAGAATTACATTTCCTAAAAGATGAACTACCTGATGGTACCGTGCTAGATGGAGAAATATTGGCGGTAAAAGATGGAATGGTACTACCTTTTAGCACCTTACAACAAAGGCTTAACAGAAAAACCATTAACAAAAGCCAGTTAAATGCCGCACCCATAGGATTTTATACTTACGATATACTCGAGCACCAAACGAAAGATATTAGAACTCAACCTCTAGCTAAAAGACGTGCATTGTTAGAAAATTTGATAGGTTCACTAGAAACAAAACAAATTGTAGTATTATCACCAACAATCAGTTTCAATCACTGGGATGAATTAGCGGAAATTAGAGAAACAGCAAGAGATATCAATAGCGAAGGTATTATGCTAAAACATATGGATTCGATATTTCATGCTGGAAGAAAACGTGGCGATTGGTGGAAATGGAAAATCAATCCCTACACTGTTGACACGGTGATGATTTACGCTCAGAAAGGCAGCGGCAGACGAGCCAATTTTTATACTGATTATACTTTTGCTGTAAGAGACGGCGACAAGCTGATTACCATAGCAAAAGCATATTCTGGTTTAACAGATAAAGAAATTAAGGAAGTAAATAGCTTCGTAAATAAGAATGCCATTGAAAAATTTGGTCCGGTACGTACCGTAAAACCAGAATTAGTTTTTGAGATTGCTTTTGAAGGCATTGCCGAAAGTAAAAGACACAAAGCTGGTTTAGCGCTACGCTTTCCACGTATAGCTCGTTGGCGAAAAGATAAAAAAGCTGATGAGATTAATACTTTAGATGATTTAAGGCAGCTTTTAAATGCCAATACCAATAGCTAATAATATAAAAAAATCCCGATAACTATCGGGATTTCGTTTTAATATTCATCTTCATTAAAGAAGAAATCGTCTTTGGTTGGATAATCTGGCCAAATTTCTTCAATAGTTTCATAAGGCTCACCATCATCTTCCAAAGCTTGTAGGTTTTCAATTACTTCTACTGGTGCTCCTGAACGAATGGCGTAGTCAATTAATTCATCTTTAGTTGCAGGCCATGGAGCGTCTTCCAAATGCGATGCTAATTCTAAGGTCCAATACATATCTTAATTATTATTAATTCGTCAATTACTATTTCCGCAAAACATGTGAAAAAAAACGAGCATTACAAATATTTTTTTCAACTATTTTGTCTAGGCAGCCAAATGTTTTCCACAACACCTGCATCATGCCCCAATTTGCGACCTAAAGTGAACAAATAATCGCTCAATCTGTTTAAATAAATGGTAACCTTTGTGTCAACGAAACTATTTTCCGCCAACGCAACCGTTAGCCGCTCTGCCCTTCTACAAACACACCTAGCTATATGACAATAAGATACTGTTGTACTTCCACCGGGTAAAACAAAGTGTTTTAATTCAGGTAAAACTTCATTCATCGCATCTATCTCTGCTTCTAGCAAAGAGATATCGCTTTCCAATAAATCTGGAATTTTCATTTTAGACTTTTCTGGATCAGCTGCCAATGAGGCTCCTACGGTAAACAACCTATCTTGAATTTCCTTTAAAAGCAGTTTAACTTCAGCGGTAATATCTTGTGCGGCAATTAAGCCGATGTACGAATTTAGTTCATCGACAGTGCCATAACTTTCTATACGAATATGGTTTTTAGGCACGCGGGTGCCTCCAATAAGTGAAGTTTGACCTTTATCTCCGGTTTTGGTATAAATTTTCATGCAGGGAAAGTTATACGTTTAAGTAATAAGTTTTACGTTTAGGATGTAAAATTAGAAAATTCTACTACGTAAAAACTTAAAATGTACAGTCCACAACTAAACAATACTCTCGAAATCGTTGCCACTCTCTCGTATAGCTTTTAAGCGTGGCGAAACTGACTTTACATCCTCGTTAACATAGTCCTTTTCTACCAACCCGTCACGCATTCGCACAATTCTGTGGGCATGTTGTGCAATATCTTCCTCGTGTGTTACCAAAATAATGGTGTTGCCCTTACTGTGAATTTCCTCAAGCAAGCCCATAATTTCGATGGAGGTTTTGGTATCAAGGTTACCCGTAGGCTCATCGGCCAATATAATAGATGGGTTGTTAATCAAAGCTCTGGCAACTGCAACCCTCTGACGCTGACCACCCGAAAGTTCGTTAGGTTTGTGCGTTACCCTATTCCCTAACCCTACGCTTTCTAGTGCTTTTTGGGCACGAGCATCACGCTCCTTTTTACCAGCACCTGCATAAATTAAGGGTAAAGCAACATTATCTAAGGAAGTTGATCTAGGCAATAAATTGAACGTTTGGAAAACGAAACCAATTTCCTTGTTACGTACTTCGGCGAGCTGGTTGTCGCTCATATGGCTAACATTGGTTCCATTAAGAATATAATCACCTTTAGTTGGTGTATCCAAACAGCCTAAAATATTCATCAAGGTGGATTTTCCAGAACCCGAAGGGCCCATCAACGCCACAAACTCACCTTCATTAATGGTTAAACTCACAGATTTTAATGCGTGTATAACCTCAGTGCCAATTACGTACTTTCGGCCAATATCTTTAATGGTGATGAGTTCTTTCTGCATTGCTTTTTTTTGTTTTTAGACGATTATCTGCAACACAATGTTACAATTGATTTACGATTTTAGATTTACGAGGTACGATTTGATTCATTAAATCCCAATTTATTAAATACGTAAGCCGTTAACTGATACCTTACAATTGATACCTAATGCCTGACAACTGGAAACTATTTTTCGATGATCTTAGGAACCATGAAAAAACTTTCATTGTGTACAGCAGCATTTTTTAAGCCATCAGCAACGCTAATTTCGTTTACTGCAACGTCTTCCCGCCAAACATTGGTTTCTTCGTTCATGTACACTAGCGGTGCTACACCTTTAGTATCTAGCTCGTTTAGCTTTTCCATAAAAGTGAGGATCTTGTTCATCTCCTGAGTCAAGTCGTCTACCTCGTTCTCCTTAATTTCAATTCGAGCTAAATCGGCTACTTTATAAACTGTATTTTTATCAATTATCATTTTCTCTATTATCCTAAGTTGTAAAATTACACTAAACCTACTATTGAAAACTAATAGGAAACACCTAAATCTACAATTTGCTTTTAATTATATTGAAAACTTCGTTCCTTAAAACCTCGTCATTTTCAGGTGCTAAGATACTGGTTAAAATTGGTTGATGTACCTTAACGTTAATAATACCTGGCCGGGTACCGTACTTCATCCCGTCATCCCACATCACTTTCCATGCATTGGTTACACTTACCGGAACAATTGGGATATTTTTTTCAATGGCTAATCGGAACGGTCCACTCTTGAAATCATGCAAAATTGGAGGATAAGCATCATCTATTTTTCCCTCAGGGAAGATAATTAAGCTCATTCCACTTTCTAAATTGTCCGCGGCTTTTTTAAATGCCCTAAACGATGATATTTTACTCTCTCTGGAGACTGCGATATCAATTGTTTTAAAAAATATACCAAGCAAAGGGTTTTTCATCAATTCTTCTTTCCCCATAAAATGATACCTGCCTTTGGCTAAGATACAAAAGATGATGATATCGAGATTGGAGGTGTGATTTGCACAGAAAATATAGGTTTGTTTAGGATCAAGCTTCTCTGTAAAATCAAATTTAATAAAGATACCGGAAAGTGCCGCTGCAGTAAACGAATGGATGGTTCTAAACTTATTAAGTATGCCATAATAACGTGGATGCCTGGTAAACCAGTAGTAAAACGGCCAAAACAACACAAAAAACAGAAATAGGCAAAATAGGCACCATGCCCAATGCAGCTTGCGGAGCAATTTAATCATCAATACCAAAAATACAATTTTGGCTTAATAGCGTTACGTTTTTTTAAAAATCGTTCACATAAGTTTAAACAGCGGATTTTAACACGTTTACTAAAGGAATTTCTTACAACGCTGCGATCGTATTGGGCGGCAATTGTCAAAAGCTTATAATTTACCATTACAAGTATCAACATTCTTCTCTCTTGTCAGTTTTTTCACTAATTTCGGCCACTATGAAAGAAACAGTTGTTAGCGGGATAAGATCCACTGGAAAATTACATTTGGGCAACTATTATGGTGCTGTAAAGAACTTCATCAAAATGCAGGAAGAATATAACTGCTATTTTTTCATTGCTGATTGGCATTCGTTAACAACACATCCTACTCCAGAAAACCTACACGGCAACATCAAAAATGTGGTGGTAGATTACCTTGCTTGCGGTTTAGACCCTGAAAAAAGTACGATTTACGTACAATCAGATGTTCCAGAAATCATTGAATTGTACCTTTACCTAAATATGAATGCTTATTTGGGCGAATTAGAAAGAGCAACTTCATTTAAAGATAAAGTGAGGTCAAGCCCGGATAACGTAAACGCTGGCCTATTGACTTACCCTGTTTTAATGGCGGCTGATATCCTCATCCATAAAGCCACAAAAGTTCCCGTTGGAAAAGACCAGGAGCAGCATTTGGAAATGGCACGTACTTTCGGAAACCGATTTAATCGTTTATATAACCAAGAGTATTTTCCTGAACCTTACGCATTTAGCTATACAGATAAATTAGTAAAAGTACCAGGTTTAGATGGCAAAGGAAAAATGGGCAAATCAGAAGGCGACGCCAACTGCATTTATCTTTCAGATACGCCTGAAGCTATTCGTAAAAAAGTGTCTAGGGCAGTTACTGATGGCGGACCAACGGAAGAAAACCAACAAAAACCGGAAGCGATTCAGAATTTGTTTGATTTGATGAAAATTGTTTCAACAGAAGATACTTTAGCGCATTTTGATGGTTTGTACAATAAAATGGCAATACGCTACGGTGATTTCAAAAAACAATTAGCTGAGGATATGGTAATTGCTACTGAGCCAATGAGAGAACGTATCAATGATATCGCAAACGACAGTGCATATCTACAAAAAGTAGTACGCCTTGGAGCTGAAAAAGCTAGAGAAAGTGCTCAACGCACTATTAAAGAAGTTCGCGAACTAATAGGTTTTAAAAGTTTTTAATTTCGTAGTATTGTGTATTGCGGTTTGCGTAATGAGATAAAACGCCAATCGCAATACGCAATACTTTATACTCAATACTAAAATATGCATATAGCAATTGTAGGCAACATAGGTGCTGGAAAAACAACTTTAACTGGCTTATTGGCCAAAAACTACGGATGGGAAGCCCTATATGAAGCGGTAGATAACAATCCTTATCTAGAGGATTTTTATAGCGATATGAAACGCTGGAGCTTTAACCTACAAATTTACTTTTTGAACAGTCGGTTTCAGCAGATAGTAGATATTGAAAATAAGAAACGTAACGTAATACAAGATCGTACGATTTATGAAGATGCGCACATTTTTGCAGATAATTTGCACGAAATGGGTCTGATGACTAGTCGTGATCACGATAATTACCGAGCGATATTTGATAACATCACTTCATTTATCAAGCCACCAGATTTGCTAGTGTACCTAAGGGCATCAGTACCAACTTTGGTAAATAATATCCAGCGCCGTGGCAGAGAATATGAAGCGAGTATCAGAATCGATTACCTATCTAAATTGAATGAAAAATATGAAGCTTGGATAAAAAACTACAAGCTAGGTAAGTTGCTGATTTTGGATAAGGATAAGCTTGATTTCACCAATAATCCAGAAGACCTGGGAGCGGTGATCCAATCTATAGAAGCAGAAATCAACGGATTATTTTAATTGATGAGTAAGGACTTTCAGCACGGTAATCCAGACAACTGGAAATGGGGTATCTTCTATTACAATAGACAAGATCATCGGTTAATTGTGCCTAAACGCATCCCAGTAATGGGTTGGACTTTTAACTTTGCCCATCCCGCTGGTTATATTTTTTTAGCATTGGTCGCATTGCTCATCATTTTTCAACTCATCTCATCATCATGAAAATTATAGGTATTATTCCGGCCCGTTATGCCTCTACCCGTTTCCCTGGGAAACCTTTAGTTGATATTTACGGCAAAACCATGATCCAACGGGTTTATGAGCAATCCATTAAAACCAAAGGACTGGCGGAAGTAGTTGTGGCAACTGATGATGAGCGTATTGCGGAAGAAGTGACCAACTTTGGTGGTAAATATGTAATGACCTCCCCTGCTCACCAAAGCGGAACCGACCGTTGTGCCGAAGTTGCTGCCCAATTACCTGAATACGATATCATTATTAATATTCAAGGTGATGAACCATATATCAGTCCAGAACAAATTGAACTTTTAAGCACTTGCTTCACAGATAAAGAAACGCAATTAGCTACGTTGATCAAAGAAATCAGTACCGAAGAGGAGCTTTTTAATGTCAATATTCCAAAGGTAACCATCAACAGTCGACAAGAAGCGCTGTATTTCAGTAGGCAGACTATTCCTTTCATTCGCAGTGCCGAAAAACAGGAATGGATCAACAAACATCAGTTTTATAAGCATATTGGCATTTATGGCTATCGAAGAGATGTACTGTTGGCCATTACAAAACTACAACCTTCATCTTTAGAAATGGCAGAAAGCTTGGAACAATTACGCTGGTTGGAAAACGGCTTTACCATCAAAACCAAAGTAACCCAACTAGAAACTATTGCTATTGATACGCCAGAAGATTTGAAGAAAATTTCTAAATAATAGCTATATTGAATTTCAAAAAGCTACTCTCGTGAAGAAAAAAATTACCCTTTTAGTTTTAATTATTGGCTTCGTTTATGCCTGTAAGTCTCCAAAATCAAAAGAAGTAAACCCTGAAGATTTGGTTAAGACTGCTACTTATGCCTTCTCCGACACTACAAAACTAGATACCTTTAAAGTAGCCATTATTGGAAAACAGCTTAACGAAATGAAATTGGTATTTACCATTAGCTCGTTTAATGGAACTGAACTTTACAAACAAGAAGTTAGCGCAAATGAGCTACTTAAAAATTACTTAGCTAGCGCCGAAATGAAGGACGACGAAGATAAAGTCAACTTTCTAAAGGAGGAAGTCAGCTATTTTTTCGACGAAAAGCATTTTTTAGAGCCTGCAGTTATGGAAAATGATAATCCGGACAAAAATGTACCTGACGTTGCTTTTTATAACGAACTAAAAAAATCCAATTTAAACGGCTTTGAATATCGATTTAGTAAAGACAAGAGTTATTACATTGCTTGGTCGGCTAAAGAGCAAAAAGTAAAGGTTTATTATAAATGCTGCTGAGTTAATTTTAGCAAAAATACTACAAATATTAGCTTTTTACTGCGTAAATTTACAGCGTGAAAATATCGTTTAGAGGAGAAGAATTAATTTTAGATAAGGAACGAGCACTGTATTTGCCAAACGAAAAATTGTTAGCCATTAGCGATTTACATTTAGGAAAAGCGGCACATTTTCGTAAATCCGGATTGGCAATCCCCAACGCAGTTTCAAAAAATGATTTAGATCGGTTATCAGCACTGCTGCACCAATACCAACCTAAAATACTGCTGATTAATGGCGATATGTTCCATAGCGATCATAATTCGGAAATTGATGAATTTATAGCTTGGAGGCAGCAATTTAGCAGTATCGAATTCATTTTGGTGAAGGGAAACCACGACAAGCAACATGATGATATTTATGCTGATTCAAAGGTGACGGTAAAAGATCCTACCTACCAAACCAATAACTTCTGTTTCATTCACGACGCTTTCAAGTGCGACTCCCCACTGTACTCCATAGGCGGGCATATCCATCCGGGCGTAAGGATGTACAACAAAGCCAAGCAGAGCATTAAACTTCCTTGCTTCTACTTCGGAAATGAATACGCTATCCTTCCTGCATTCAGCACTTTTACTGGATTACAATTGGTGCAAGCTAGGGAAAATGATGCTATTTATGCGGTAACGCCTTCTAAAATTGTAGAAATTTAAAAAATATTCGTCGGCACAACTTACTAATTTACAAGGAAGTAAACTCAAAAAACCACCAAAATTCAATGTTTGGTTAACATTTTTTTAATCAAAGTTTGCAGAATCGCTCAGAGTTTGTACTTTTGTCCCCGGAAAGTTGGCAGAGTGGTCGAATGCGGCGGTCTTGAAAACCGTTGTCTGTCACAGGACCGGGGGTTCGAATCCCTCACTTTCCGCGGAAATAAACAAAGCAAGCCCTTATTTAGTTAATGGGCTTTTTTTGTGCCTTTTTGTTTCCTTTAGGGTATCACAAAGCAAGGGCAATTTTATCAATGGCAAAGAAGAAAATTAGGTTAGTTACTATCGCACTTACATTTTTTGTACAGTTGTTCTTTTTAGCTGCCATTTTCTTTGAAAAACTACAAAACAGCTACACTCCCATTATCATTATTCTACTGAGCGTACTGATTCTCATATCTTACTTTAAGGCACCTATACATCACCGAACCAATTTACATGAGCATATTCTTATTGTGATTTGGATACCCGCAGGTGCTTTAATTTGCTACTATCTGAATCATTATTTAAGCTTGGGTCCTGTAATGGCAGCTGGTTTGGTTGGCACTGCAGCCTCATTTATACCATCTATAAATACAAGATCTACTTATCTAAAGCAGTTACCTGCCACATTTTATTGCGGTGCTTTCATTGGGATGACAAGCTTAAACATTGCATCATCCATTTATTTCGTGTTAGCGGCTTCATTTTTTGCGGGCGTACTGCTGTTAGTCTCCAAAAGCTTATTCAACGGACTTGGGGGCAAGCTGGGCACTATCGCATTCACCGCCGTTACCATTACATCGTTTATATTTTTTCTGCTATTTAAATGATAAACTCATTGGTTTACATATTTACCGCAATTTTAGCAGCCATGCTGACTTTCTACGTTAACCACAGCCTTAAACAAGGTGCTGTAAGATCTTCCGCATTGTTAGCGCTAATTGTTGCATTGCTGTTTCATTACTTTCCCGATATTTTATCAGCTACGCTTACAAGAAATATTCCCGTGGTTTTTATAGGCGGCTCTTTCATCGGAATGGCATCCAAGAAAATAGTAAACAGTTATTTCAAACTAGCGATTTCAGGATTTGTGTTTGCCATCATCTATTTAAACACCAGTAGCTTTTTTAACGGATACGGCGGCGCTTTAGGAGCTTCTGCCGGAATATCACTGTTATCAGTACTTAGCCTTCCTTTTTTTAGCCCAAAACAACATCTTACCAATGGAATTTTGCAGCTTCGAAAAATCATCGTTAACAAAAGAAATTGAACTCTTTAACATTAGTGCAAGCGGAAAGTATTTCACAAACCCGAAGCTTGGTAGAACGTTAAGACAGCATCAAATTTGGCAGAAACAATACCAAATAAAGGCAATTCTTAGATGGAAAATACGGTAAATGTTAGTAAATTAGCAACATGTTTTACGCCAATAAAAAAACTACGGTAACTGCTAATCAAGCGCAGCAATCCGCTAAGATTTTAGCCAACGTAAAATCATTGCTTGAAAAAAAGCTCATCGATATTAAACACAATTCCATTTTCCTTTTTCCAAAACTTTGGAAAGATGAGCCCGCGGCCATCAATTGGATGAAATGTCTTCAAATTTATTGCATCCTCAAAAGGCAGTTCAAAGAAAAAGATACGTTGAATTTCTATGATATCACGAGTAATAGAGCAATTGGTATAATCGCCAATAAAAAAGCAAAATTGATAGATTTCGAATTTAAACACCAAGAATAATAATCATATAAGATGAGCACTACAAACACCACCTATAACTTTGGAATGATCGGTTTAGGCACCATGGGCAGAAACCTACTGCTTAACATGGCAGATCACGGATTTTCAGTAACTGGACACGACAAAAGTGAAAAGATGTTGCAATTATTGGAAGAAGAAGGTAAAGCACACAACCTTAAAGGTTTTGCAAAGGTGGAAGATTTTGTTGCCAGCTTGACTTCGCCAAAAACTATTATTCTATTGGTGCCGGCCGGAAAAATTGTTGATGATGTAATTAATGAAATTACACCTCTTTTGAACGAGGGTGATATTATTATTGATAGTGGAAATTCGTATTATGCCGATACAACAAGAAGATCAAAAGAATTAGCTGAAAAAGGTTTTCGTTTCTTCGGGATGGGAATTTCGGGCGGCGAAGAAGGTGCTAGATTTGGACCGAGCTTAATGCCTGGTGGCGAAAAAACGGCTTATCCAGTAATTAAAGATGTACTTGAAGCTGTTGCTGCGAAAGTAAATGGGGAGCCTTGTGTTGCATATATTGGTCCTGGAGCTTCAGGGCACTTCGTAAAAATGACACACAATGGTATCGAGTACGCTATAATGCAACTACTAGCTGAAACTTATGACATCCTTAAAAATGGCTTAGGTTATAACAATACGCAAATACAACAAGTGTTTGAAAAATGGAACAACGGTCGTTTGAAATCATTTTTAATGGAAATTACTAAAGATGTATTTTTATTTAAAGATGAGAAGACTGGTAATTTATTGGTAGATGAAATCAAAGATCAAGCGAAATCAAAAGGTACTGGAAAATGGACTTCGCAAATTGCAATGGACGTTGAGGTGCCATTAAATACCATTGACGCGTCTGTTGCTGTTAGAAATTTATCCAAATTAAAAGAGCTTAGGGTAGAATTAGAAAGTGCATTTGGAAAAGCCAACAGCATTGAAAATGCCGGTGATTTTGAAGCGCAGCTAGAGGAAGCGTTTTTCTTCTCAATGGTATCTGCTTACGCTCAAGGCATGCACTTGCTTTGGAAAGCCTCTAAAGAATACAACTACGATTTAAACATGGCTGAAATTGCTAAAATTTGGAGAGGTGGATGTATCATTCGTGCCGAGTTTTTACAAGATATGTACGAGGCTTATCAAAAGAATCCAAATTTGGAGCACTTATACCAAGATGCTGCCATTCAACAAAAAATTCGAGCTGGTTTAAAGCATACACGTAGCGTAATTGCAGCTTCAATTACGGCAGGAATAGCTGTTCCATGTTATGCAGCGGCGATTACTTATTTCGATACGCTAAAAACAGGCAGAATGCCATCTAACTTAACTCAGGCACAGCGTGATTATTTTGGAGCACACACTTTCGAGCGCATCGATAGTGAAGGTGTATTTCATGCAGAATGGAATAAATTAAGTTAAAATTCACAAGTAAAAATGAACTAGCTGCAGATGTGCAATGATTTTTTTGAAAATTGATAATCTGTCCATCTGCTGCAAAAAATAGGAGCAAAAGTTTTATCGTTTACATTCAGGTAATCAAAGAGATGTTTTGGTTTTCTTTATGTTTTCGTGGTAACAAAAAAAGCAATGAAAAAAGCAAGTAAACTTAACCCCACTATATTTGTAATATTTGGCGGTACTGGCGATTTAAACAAAAGAAAACTGGCGCCGGCGCTGTACAATTTATACACTGAAGGTTATATGCCTTCAAAATTCGCCATTATCGGCACTGGTCGTACGGCATTCACCGACGATAAATACCAAAAAGAAATGCTTCATAGCATCAATGAATTTTCTAGAAGTGGAAAGGTGAAGAAAGACAAATGGGATGTGTTTAGTAAAAATATCCACTACTGCCCTATTGATGTTAAAGTTCAGCAAACATTCGAAAATTTAAAGAACGAAATTGAGCGATATGAAAGTGATTTCGGCGAAAAAACACAAGTAATTTTCTATTTGGCTGTAGCTCCCAATTTGTTTCCATTAATTGCCGAGTGCTTACATAAATATAAATTAACAGGCAATGAAGAAAATTGCCGTATCGTAATTGAGAAACCTTTTGGTCACGATTTAGAAAGTGCGAAGGAACTGAATTTATTACTTAGCGGCATCTTTACAGAGAAGCAAATTTACCGTATCGACCATTATTTGGGTAAAGAAACGGTGCAAAACATGATGGCTTTCCGCTTTGCCAACTCATTATTTGAACCACTTTGGAACCGTACCTATATCGAACATATCCAAATCTCGGTTACAGAGCAACTTGGCGTTGGTGATAGAGGCGGTTACTACGAAGGTGCTGGTGCGCTTAGGGACATGATTCAGAACCATTTGCTACAGTTATTGTGTTTGGTAGGTATGGAAGCTCCAATTTCTTTTAATGCTGATGAAATTAGGGACAGAAAAGTAGAAGTTTTGCGAGCTGTTCGTCCGTTTAAACCGGAAGAAATTAGCGGACATGCAGTGAGAGGTCAGTACAGCAAAGGATGGGTTGAGGGCAAAGAAGTACCGGGCTACCGTTCAGAGCATGGAGTTGATCCACACTCTAATACCGAAACCTTTGCTGCAGTTAAATTTTTCATCGATAACTGGCGTTGGCAAGGTATTCCATTCTATTTAAGAACTGGCAAAAGGATGAACCAAACTTCATCTATTATCACCATTCAGTTTAAAGATGTACCACACCATATTTTTTCAAACAATGTGGCTGAAACTTGGCAGCAAAACCGTTTGATTATCAGCATTCAGCCCGAAATGAGCATTAGATTACAGGTGCAATCTAAACGCCCTGGATTGGACATGGTACTTAACCCGGTGGATATGGTGTTTGACTACAAAGGTACTTACGAAAATGATAGCCCCGAAGCCTACGAAACTTTATTGCTTGACGCGATGACTGGCGACCAAACTTTATTTATGCGTGGTGATCAAGTGGAAGCTGCTTGGGAGTTAGTAATGCCAATTATCCATACTTGGGAGAATAAAAAATCTTTAAGTTTCCCTAATTATGCAGCTGATAGCTGGGGGCCGGAAGAAGCAGAAGCCTTGATAGCTAGAGATGGCTACCACTGGTTTACTTTACCAATTAAAGATTAAAGAAGTTAAAGGTTAAGAGTTATGAGTTGAAAGTCTGGAATTCAGTCTCAATACTCATATCTCAATACTCATATCTAAGAATAAATGAAGCTAAACATATTTAAAAATCAGGAAGAATTAAATGAGCAATTAGCGCAATACACGATTGCCGTTGCTAAAGAAGCTATCGAACAAAAAGGCCGTTTTGATTTCGTTTTAACTGGTGGAAGTTCACCTAAAGGCTTATATCAACTGCTTTCTACAACCTATAAAGATCAAATTGATTGGGATAAAACTTATTTCTTTTTCGGAGATGAGAGAACAGTTTTACCTTTCGAAAAAGACTACAATGGCTTAATGGCTAAAGAAAGTTTCTTCGATAACTTATCGCTGAAAGATGGACATGTTTTTTATGTAGATACCAATTTATCGCCAGAAGAAGCGGCAGCCGACTATAAGTCAAAGCTGGATGAGCATTTTCAAAATCAGCCTATAGTTTTCGATTTAATTTTATTAGGCATGGGCGATGACGCACATACGGCTTCTATTTTTCCTTATACCGATTTAGTACAGCAAACAGAGGCTACGGTTGCAAGTGTTTGGGTTGAAAAACTCAATACCAACCGAGTAAGTTTGACAGCGCCTTTAATTAACCAAGCAAAACATATCGCGTTTATTACTTTCGGAGAAAACAAAGCGGAAGCTTTGAAGCATGTTTTAGGTGATCAGAGAGATGTAGCGCAATATCCTTCGCAATTAATTGAGCCTAAAACCGGAGATTTGCAGTGGTTTATAGACGAAGCTGCTGCGAGTTTATTGAGCTAAAATACGATATAAAAAAAGTCCCGAGTTTTTAATTCGGGACTTTTATGTAGGATCTGAACTAGATTTGAAAGTTACTTTAAAAAACCTTTTGCCTTTTCTATAGCATTAGCAAGTCCAGCAACGTCTTTTCCACCCGCAGTAGCGTAAAAAGGCTGTCCGCCTCCGCCGCCTTGAATTTCTTTAGCCAGCTCTCTAACAATTTGTCCCGCATTAAGACCTTTAGCCTTCACCAATTCTTCATCAACCGCAACGGTAAGCTGTGGTTTTCCGTCTATCACAGCACCTAACACTAAGAATAAGTTTTGTACTGAGCCTTTAACAGCGTAAGCTAATGTTTTAACTGCATCAGCAGTAGGAAGCTCAACAATTGTAGCGATAAAGTTAACGCCGTCAATGGTTTGCAATTGCTTTTCTAAATCAGCTCTTAAGGCCACCGCTTTTTCTGTTACACTTTTCTCGATCTCTTTCTTAAGTGCACTATTGTCATCAATGATTTTATTTAACGCCGATACGACATCCTTAGGATTGTTGAGCAAATGATTCAGCTGTTTTACTAAATCAAAGTTCGCTCTAATCACGCTAGCCGATTTTCGACCAGTAATTGCTTCTATCCTACGCACACCTGCGGCAACAGCACTTTCGGCTGTAATTTTAAAGAAACCGATTTGGCCAGTAGCTTTTACGTGGGTTCCGCCGCATAATTCTTTGGAGAAATGATCATCAAACGTGATCACCCGAACAAAATCACCATATTTTTCACCAAACAACGCAGTTACGCCACTGTCAATTGCTTCTTGATAAGGCACATTGCGTTGTTCCTTTAATAAGATGTTTTCTCTGATTTTAGCGTTTACGATATCTTCAATTTGATTCAACTCTTCATCAGAAACTTTGGAGAAATGCGAAAAATCGAACCTTAAATTGTCAGCATTAACCAAGCTACCTTTTTGATTTACGTGATGACCTAAAACCTGCTTTAATGCAGCATGCAACAAGTGCGTTGCAGAGTGATTATTTTCTGTTTCCTTGCGTTTATCTTCATCAATTACTGCCCAAAACTTACCTTCTAAGTCGGCAGGCAAAGTATCGGCAAAGTGTACAATCAGTCCATTTTCCTTTTTTGTGTCGGTAATTTCAACCCAGAACTGGCGACTGTGATCTTCTAATCTACCGGTATCCCCCACCTGACCGCCACTTTCAGCATAAAAAGGCGTTTGCGATAAAACAATTTGATATTGCTCCTTGCCTTTGGCTGTTACTTTACGGTACTTTAATATCTCTGTTTCGCACTCCGTTAAATCATAACCTACAAATTCACTTTCTCTATCTTCATTTACTAGTACCCAATCGCCAGTATCAATTGCAGTTGCGGCACGCGAACGATTTTTTTGTTCTTCCAAAGCCTTTTTGAAACCTTCCATGTCAACAGACAAACCTTTTTCACGGGCCATCAAATCGGTTAAATCTATAGGAAAACCAAAAGTATCATATAATTCAAAAGCGAAATTGCCGTCAATCACCTTACCGCCATCATACTTCTCAAAACGCTGAATACCGGTCGCCAAAGTTCTTAGAAATGAAACTTCCTCTTCCAAAACCACCTTCTGAACAAAATCCTTTTGATGATAAAGTTCATCGAAAACACCTTTAAATTGCTCGGCCAACACTGGGACAAGTTGGTTTAAAAATGGTTCTTTTAAGTTAAGAAAAGTGTAAGCATACCTCACCGCTCTTCTTAAAATACGACGAATTACGTAACCCGCTTTGTTATTTGAAGGCAACTGACCATCGGCAATTACAAACGATATTGCACGAATATGATCAGCCATTACACGCATAGCGATATCCGTTTGCTCCTCTTTCCCATAAACGATGCCAGATTTTTCAGAAATAAACTGAATTAAAGGCTGGAAAACGTCTGTATCATAGTTGGAAGCTTTGCCTTGTAAAACGCGTACTAAACGTTCAAAGCCCATTCCTGTATCTACATGTTTAGCTGGAAGTGGTTTCAATGAACCGTCTTTTAAACGGTTGAATTGCATAAATACATTGTTCCAAATTTCAATCACCTGCGGATGATCGGCATTCACTAAGGATTTACCTTTGCCATCGGCACGTTCTTCCGCACTGCGGCAATCCACATGAATTTCGGAACAAGGGCCACAAGGACCAGTATCGCCCATTTCCCAGAAATTATCTTTTTTATTACCTAAAACAATGCGTTCTTCTGGCACAAACTGCTTCCAAATATCGTAAGCTTCTTGATCCTTCGGTAAACCTTCCTTTTCGTCACCTTCAAATACCGAAACGTACAATTGATCTTTAGGGATTTGATAAACTTCGGTCAGAAGTTCCCAACTCCAAGTAATGGCTTCTTTTTTAAAATAGTCGCCAAAACTCCAATTGCCCAACATTTCAAACATCGTGTGGTGGTAAGTATCTATTCCTACCTCTTCCAAATCGTTGTGCTTTCCAGAAACACGCAAGCAACGTTGTGTGTCTACCACTCGAGGATACTTTATTGTAGCTTCACCCAAAAACAAATCTTTAAATTGATTCATTCCTGCATTGGTAAACATCAAAGTAGGATCGTTTTTAACTACGATTGGCGCCGAAGCAACAATTTGATGTCCTTTGCTTTTGAAGAATTCTAAAAAGGTCTGTCTTATTTCTTTTGCTGTCATTTGATATAGGTTTTAGGTTTTAGGTTAGTTAACAAGTTTTAACCTTATTATCTTAACCAAAACCCCTTAGTGTTCTTTGTGTCTTAGTGGTAATAATTTATGCGCAACAAAATTATAATTTTCTTGTGGTTTTCTGCTAAAATCGGTTTACATTTGAACACTTTAAGTAAAACTCATAATTATTTAATAATCAGCGTAAAAATGCCTTACAAAGAGAGAGATATTAATAAAATGTATTATACAATGGGCGAAGTAACCGAAATGTTTGGCGTAAATGCTTCGCAAATTAGATTTTATGAAAAGGAGTTTGAGGTACTTAAACCAAAAAAAAATAAAAAAGGGAACAGACTATTTACTCCTGAAGATATCGAAAATCTTAAGATAATTTTTCACTTGGTTGACGATAAAGGCTTCACTTTAAAAGGAGCTAAAGAACATATGAAAAGTAACAGTGGCGAAGTAAAAGAAAATCAAAAAATCATCGACTCTTTGGAGCGTTTAAAAAGCTTCTTACTTAAATTGAACGAAGAGATATAATTACCATTACGACTATCGATCAAGCTTTTCTAGCTAAAACTAAATTGCATCATTATCATATTATTTGCTAAATTGCCCTTACCAAACAGCCTATGCGCAAATTTTTACTATTTATTACGATTTTCCTTTTAGCAAGTTACAGTTACGCTCAGTATAATCAAGGTGCAAGACTTACCGGTATGGGCAAGGCTAGTGCGGCCGTAAACGATGTTTGGAGTTTAAATGCAAATCCTGCGGGAATTACGGAACAAAAAGCTCCCACTGCTGCGTTAAATTATGCCCGCTATTTATTTGGCGAAGAACTAAGTGAACAGAGCTTCGCATTTGTGCTGCCATTTAATACCAATTTTGCAGGCATAAGTATCAACAGATACGGCATTAACGAGTTTAATGAGATTAAAGCAGGCTTTGCGCTAGCGAAAAAATTCGGAGAACAATTATCTATTGCCGTTAAAGCTAACTTACATCAAATCAAGATAACGAATTATGGTAATGCTACTGCTTTCTCGGTAGATGCAGGTGTAAATTATGTTCTGAGTAAACAAATTGGTTTAGGTTTGTATGTCAACAACCCTTCATCACAAAGTTATAAGGCATCGAATGTAGCTACCTACATACCAACAGCAATTCACTTGGGCGCTACTTATATGCCCACCAATAAGTTAATTTTAGCGACTACGGTCACCAAAGATTTTGAACAAAAATTCGACGTAAATATTGGCGTAGACTATAAATTTTACGAAATGTTAAGTTTACGTGGCGGCATAAGTGCAAAACCTTTCAAACAATATGTTGGCATAGGTTTAAATTATCAAAAATTAATTATGGATATAGCGGTAGAAAGTCACCCGCAAATTGGTTACACTCCTCAAATTGGTTTGTCGTATGCGTTTTAAGCTATTAGTATTACTAGGACTTGTACTTATTGGTTTTGCAGCAAAAGCACAAACACAAGAAGATCAACTAATTAAAGACTTGATTGAAAGTATTGCTGAAAACCTGCCAGAGGATTACGACTTGTCGGAGCTGCAAGATCGTTTGACTTACTATCGAAAAAACCCAATTAATTTAAATAATACGAATGCTGAAGAATTAAAAACCTTAGTTTTTTTATCACCGCTTCAAATTAGTAACCTATTTGAGCATATTCGTAAAAATGGAAAACTGATTGACGTACTGGAACTTCAAAGTATTCCTGAATTTGATTTGCAAACTATTCAACGACTTCTACCCTTTGTTACTCTCGAACAAGGTTCAGTACGCGATCAAATTACCGGAAGGAATTTATTAAAGTACGGCAACAACGATTTAATTGTACGTTACGGCCGTGTAATAGAAAAATCTAAGGGCTATACCGATTTACCGGGGAGCAGGTATCTAGGAACACCTGATAGATACTTATTCCGCTACAGGTACACCTATAGCAACCGCGTTTCAGCTTCCTTAGTATTTGAAAAAGATGCTGGTGAATATTTTTACAACGGACCGAAACAGCGTCCTTTTGATTTCCTATCCGGGCATGTTGCTATATTAAATACTGGTAGATTAAAAAAATTCGTCATTGGCGACTATTCCATGCAATTTGGGCAGGCTTTAACACTGTGGTCTGGTTTCGCTTTCGGTAAATCGCCTGACATTACCGCTGTAGCCAAACGTGATGTTGGCTTACGGCCTTACACATCTGCTAATGAATTTGCCTTTTTACGCGGTGTAGCTGCCACGGTAAACGTAGCTAAGAATATTGATTTTTCGCCATTTGTTTCCCATCGTAAACTGGATGCTTCTGTAAGCACCAATGCTAATGGCGAACAAACGGTAACTACAATCAACGAAACTGGATTACATCGTACGCAATCCGAAATAAATAACAAAAACAGCACGGAACAGATTGTTTACGGAGGTGTGCTGCAATACAGAACCACCTCATTAAGCATCGGTGCGATCGCTTACCATACCTCTTATAATAGAACTTTTGTTCCGGGCTCGTCATTATATCAAAGTTTCAACTTTGCTGGTACAGATCTTACAAACGTTGGCGCCCATTACAGTTATACTTATCGCAACTTTTACTTTTTTGGAGAATTTGGTAAAGCTTTAGATGCTGGTTTAGCCTATGTCAACGGTGCAATGGTGAGCCTTTCTCCTACCGTATCGGCTGTTGTATTACATAGGAACTATCAAAAGAATTACCATAACTTTTTTAATCAAGCTACAGCTGAAGCAAGCGAAGCCATTAACGAAAGAGGTTTCTATGCTGGCTTGAATATCAATCCGAATAAAAAATGGAGCATTCAGTTTTACGGTGATTACTTCAAGTTTCCATGGTTGAGGTTCAGGGTTGATGCGCCATCCGACGGTTACGAGTTTTTAGGCCAAGTTAACTATACGCCAACTAAAACTTTCAGAGCCACGTTAAGGTTTAAAACAGAGGTAAAACAGCAGAATACCGCTTTAACAGTACCTTATAACTACCTTGACCAAGTAAAACGTGAAAACTATCGTGCTGAAGTGAAATGGGCGATTAGTAAATCTTTCGGTTTCCAAAACAGAGTTGAGATAGTGCAGTTCAAAAAAGGTGATGCTAATGCGGAATTTGGTTATTTAGCTTATCAGGATGTCAACTATAACCCGTTGTCGTCAAGGCTTAGTGCCAACGTCAGGGTAGCATATTTCAATACAGCATCATATGATAGTAGAATTTATGCCTACGAAGATGACGTGCTTTATAATTTCACCTTTGGATTGTATAACGGAAAGGGATTACGTGGCTACGCTAATTTAAAATATCGTTTAGCAAAACGATTAGACGTTTGGGGAAGATATGCACTTTATAATTATGATAATGTTGAAACGGTTGGTTCAGGCTTAGATGAAATTGGTGGACGTATGAAATCAGAAATGAGAGTACAATTGAGATATCAATTTTAGTAACCTATTCGAATCGTTAATTTGAAACTTAAAAATTGATGTAAATGTTTTGACGTTTAGATCGGAAATAGTATTTGCAAGGATTATAATGCCTTTCATGTTCGGCATCATCTTAGCTTACTATTTTCAAGACACACAACTTTTACGAATATCTATCTACATCCTCGCCTTCCTACTTTTAATTGCAGGAACAGTCAACTTATATTACAAAAAGCTCAGCGCATGGAAATATAAAATATCCTTAACGTGCTTTTACTATAGCTTATTTGCTGTTGCTGGCATTTTTATTTGTCTCCATAATTCTC
The DNA here is from genome assembly GCF_965249885.1 of Pedobacter sp. GTDB lineage: Bacteria > Bacteroidota > Bacteroidia > Sphingobacteriales > Sphingobacteriaceae > Pedobacter. The sequence continues at coordinate 4,384,999 of NZ_OZ252254.1, forward strand.
ATCAACTTCAACCTGATTACTTCGCCAATAAAAAGTTTAACCATCTCAGCATCTGGATCAGTAGTGAACCACAAATTAGCGGAGATATTGTTAGGTTTGAAACTGAAGTAACAAAAGGCTACTCAAACTATACGGCAGCCAGCTGTTCAGGCAAGTTATTAATTGCGTTAAAGGTAGATAGCGTGCGGCCCATCCATTTGAAATATGGAGATGAGTTTTTGATTTCGGCGAAGTACCTACCCGTTGAGCCACCATATAATCCTGGAGAATTTGATTTTAAACAATGGTTGGCAAGCAAAAACATTTACCATCAAACTTTTATTAGGCAAACTCAATTAGTCAAAACTGCTGAAAATAAGGGCAATCCAGTAAAAGCATTTGCATTGAAATTGAGGCAACAGCAAGTAAATATCTATCGTAAATTGATTAAAGACGATGAAGCCTTTGCCGTAGCCTCAACTTTGATATTGGGTTATCGTGCAGATTTAAGCAAAGAAACACTTGCAGCTTACAGCAAAACTGGTACTATTCATGCACTTTCGGTGTCGGGGATGCATGTAGGGATCATCTATATTGCACTTAACTTTTTACTGGGATTTTTAGATAGAAGGAAAGCTACACAACTTTTTAAAGTGGTGCTGATTTGTGTGCTGATTTGGGGCTATTCCTTGCTTACAGGGTTTTCGCCCTCGGTACTTCGCTCGGCAATTATGTTAACGGTATTCATTTTATCGAAACAGCTCAACAGAAGTAGTAACAGTTATAACGTAGTTGCATTTACTGCATTCTGTTTACTGGCATACCAACCCTTTCTAATTTGGGATGTAGGCTTTCAACTTTCTTTCTTGGCCGTTATTGGACTAATTTACTATCAACCTAAAATTAAAAAGTGGCTATACTTCAAAAATAAATGGGTTAATAAATTATGGGAAACTACCGCTATGGGCTTAGCTGCGCAATTGGCTACATTACCATTAAGCATTTACTACTTCCATCAGTTTCCTGTGTATTTTATAATTAGCAATTTGTTCATATTGATCCCCATCACATTGATGATGTATTTAGGCATCGCCATTTTGCTATTAAAACTTCATTTCCTAGCTCCAATATTTGAATACCTTATTAACTTTACCAATAAAGGGTTAAAGTGGATTGCAAACCTCCCCTATGCCGGCATTACCGAAATATGGATCAACCGATGGGAATTAATCTTGTTAGCGTTATTTCTTCTGACGGTAAGTATTGGCTTAAGCAGGTATAAAAGAAAAGTATTTTTACTGAGCGTAATAATTCTAATCATTTTTCAAGGTGGTGTTACCTATAGAAAAATTAACTTTATGCGTCAGGAAAAGTTGATCTTCTTCAGTCTTAGAAAAAACTACGCCGCTGCATTTATTAAAGGAAGTCAATGTGTTTTGATAACTGATTTAATGCTAAAAGATCGAAACTTTGAGTTCTTTGTAAAGCCCGCTTTAGATGAGCTGGAAATTAAACAAATCACATTGGTTAAATGGGAACAAGACTTTCAAAACGATGAACTCCGTAAAAGTCAACACCAAATTCGTTATAAAGGAAAATCTATTCTTTTGATGGATGATAGTTTCAATTATAAAAAAATCATAACACCATCAAAGTTCGATTGGGTTTGGATACATCACAATCCTAAATACAAATTAACAGACCTAGCCAAGGAAATTAACTTTTCTGGTATACTAATTGATGCTACTAACAAAGATTATATCATTTCAGAGTTGTCAAAGCAAGCTATTCTGTTAAATTTGCCATCGCATACTTTTAAAAAACAACAGGCATTACACTTGAAATTATAATTACATGGAAAATTCACTCGTTTTATATCAAGTTGAGAAAAGAATTGCCTACCTGACGTTAAACCGAGCTGAAAAACGCAATGCGTTCAATCCAGATTTGGTAAAGCAACTTACCGAAGCTTTGCTCAAAGCACAAGATGATGAAAAGGCTAAAGTAATAGTATTGAGAGCAAAAGGCGACGTATTTAGCGCTGGAGCGGATTTAGCGTACATGCAGCAACTGCAGCACTTCTCCTACGAGGAAAATGTTGCCGATTCCAATAACTTAAAAACTCTCTTTGAAACCATAAGGACACTTTCTAAAGTGGTAATTGCCCAAGTGGAAGGACATGCCATTGCGGGCGGTTGCGGCTTAGCAACCATTTGTGATATTATTTTTGCCGTACCTGAAGCTAAATTTGGCTATACTGAGGTTAAACTTGGTTTCGTACCCGCCATTGTAAGTTGTTATTTGGTACAAAAAGTTGGCGAAACCTTGGCTAAAAAGCTGTTGCTCAGCGGCGACCTATTTACTGCTGAAGAAGCACTAAAATATAATTTAATCACCTATGTAACAAAGACAGAAGATATCTGTCAAAACGTTGAAAATTTTGCATTAGATTTGTGCAACAATGCCTCGGGTAATTCGTTAATGCTTACCAAACAACTCATTAACCAAACTACAAAAACATGGCTTGGAGAATGTTTAACAAATGCGGTTGACATTAACGCAAAAACGAGAGAAAGTAATGATTTTAAACGCGGAATTGGCGCTTTCCTTGCAAAAGAAAAAATTAATTGGTAACTAAACTTTAAAAAAATATGATGTTCAAGTCAGTAAAAACAGGCGTATTAGCGGCTTTGTTAGTAGGATCGGCTATTATTGCCCACGCACAAAAGAAAATAGCTCAGGGTACTATTACTTATGGAGCCGAGTACTCTTTACCTCCGGAAGCTGCTGCGATGGCCTCACAGCTGCCAAAGGAACAAAAGGTAAAATTTAATGGTAACATCATGCGTATGGACATGCAGCAAGGCCCTGCCTCTATCGGATTTTTACAAGATATTGTAGATAGAAAAGGTTTGATGTTAATTGATGTGCCTATTATTCAAAAGCAGTTTGCTGTAAAAATGAGCAAAGAAGAAATGGAATCTGACGAAGCTTCGTTTCCAAAACTATCTGATTTTAAAGCTACAGGTGAAAAACAAAAAGTTGGTGGCTATAATGCAGAAAAATATACTTACAAAGATGATAAAGGCAACAACTACGAATTGTGGGCAACTAATGACATTGAGTTACCTGCTGGTTTATCAGGTTCGCAATTTAAAGATGTGAAAGGTGCTTTAGTAAAATATACCACCTTCCAACAAGGAGCAAAAGTAACGTTAACTTTAAAAAACATTTCTGAAGATAAAGTAGGACCACTCTCTTTAGAAATTCCAAGTGGTTATGAGCTAAAAACCATGCAAGAAATTATGGCAATGCAAGGTGGTGGCCAATAAGCAACTTCATTAAAAAATAAGCTAGCCCACGGTGCAAATCGTGGGCTATTTTTATTGAAATTTTCCTAATTTGCACCATGTTCAAAAGTCTACTTTTCTTTGTAAGATACTTTCTTTTCTGGCTAATTTATTTCGCTTTAGATAGATTTATCTTCATTTTTATCTTTCATAAAAAACTCCGTAGTATTCCACTTTCCGAAAAACTGGCTACATTTTACCATGCGCTCAGGCTCGATTTTTCTATGACTGCCTACATCGCAGTAATTCCCTTGCTTGTATATTCGTTTTGGTACTTCACCCAAAGAAACTCAGTCAGTTTCAATTGGGTAAAAAAATACAATGCAGCAATCATTATCTTATTTAGCATAATTTCAGTAATTAACTTTAATATCTACAGGGAATGGGGAAGCAAAGTAAATTCAAGGGCAATTGAATTCGCTATTAGAACCCCTAACGAATCTTTGGCATCTGGTGCATCTTCTCCTATTTTCTTAACGCTATCTGTATTGTTGATTTTATTGCTGGTTGGCTTATATCTCAACTTTATACTGATTCCTAAAAAAATCGACTATATCAAAACACCTATCGGAGCTAAGTTTGCGATAATTGTTTTAACATTGGGATTTAATTTTCTGCTTATACGAGGTGGTGTTGGAACCGCACCTAACTCACAAAGTATGGCATTTTTCTCCAGCCATCAAATTCTTAATCACGCGGCACTCAATACCGAGTGGAATCTAACTTCAAGTATACTATCTAGCAATACGGTTAAATCAAATCCTTACCAGTATTTTGACAAACAAGAGGCGGACAAAGAAGTAGCTAATCTATTCAAAGTGGAGAAAGACACGACAATTTCCATATTGAAAACGCAAAGGCCAAATGTGGTTATCTTCATTTTGGAAAGCTTTACCGCTGACTTAACCAAAACGTTGGGCGACGCAGATGGAATTACGCCTAATCTGGATAGCGCTGCAAAAAGTGGAATTTTATTCAGTCAAATCTATGCTACAGGCAACCGCACAGATAAAGGTTTGATTGGCTCACTTACCGGGTTTCCTACACTTGGAATTGGAAGTGTGGTGAAGTGGCCAGAAAAGATGCAAAAATTACCTGCTATTAGCCAAAAATTGAACCGAAACGGCTACAATACATCTTTCTATTATGGTGGTGAATCTGAATTTGACAACTATAAAGCGTTTATATTATCTCACAATTATGAAAAACTAGTAGATAGAAATAGTTTCGACAAGAAGGATATGAATTCAAAATGGGGAGCCTACGATGGTACGGTTTTTACCAAGCAGCTAACGGACGCCAATAAAAGCAAGCAACCTTTCTTTTCCTCAATTCTATCCCTAACCAATCACGAGCCATTTGAATTACCGGGCAAACATAAATTTGGCACCTCGGATAATGCGCAACAATTTAAAAGCACGGCATTTTATACGGATTCGTGTATAGGAAGCTATTTAAAGGAAGCGAAAAAGCAAGCATGGTATGCAAACACCTTATTTATCTTCGTTGCAGATCATGGTCATTTATTACCAAAAGGTGATCATGAGATTTTTGAGCCCCAACGCTATCACATCCCACTTATTTTTTATGGAGACGTAATTAAAGATGAATTTAAAGGCAAAGTATTTTCCGAAACAGGTTCGCAACAAGATATCGCCGCAACACTTCTATCTCAATTAAATATCAATCATGCAGATTTCAAATGGAGTAAAAATCTCCTAAATCCATATACTAAGCACTTTGCCTATTTTAGTTGGGATAATGGACTAGGATTCATCGATAATGGACATGCGGTTACTTTCGATAATATTGGCAAAAGCGTTTTATATAACAGCAATCCTAAGGATGCCAAGCAAACTACACAAATTTTGAAGTCTGGAAAATCATATCTTCAAATGGTTTACGAACAATTTATAAACTTATAATAAATGATGAACATTAAAAAATTCATTGGTGCAATTACAATTACGGTAAGTTTATTATCGACAGTAAAGGCGCAAAATATCACATGGACTAAAGATGGGAACAGCTATCTGCAAAATAGCGGCGGTGAAATTGTAAAGGTAACCTTGCCAAAAGGCGATAGAACTACCATCGTAAGTCGAGACCTGCTTAATCCTGCTAATGGAGGCACACCAATTAGGGTAAGAAGCTTTCAACTAAGCGATGATGGCAGTAAAGCGTTGATTTTCACAAACAGTAAAAAGGTTTGGCGCTACGATACTAGAGGCGATTATTGGGTGATTGACCTAAAGACAAATCAGCTAACTCAATTAGGCAAGGGCAAACCTGCATCATCATTAATGTTTGCTAAATTTTCACCAGATGCTGCCAAAGTAGCCTACGTAAGCGGTCACAATATTTATGTGGAAGATTTGCAAACTAACAATATCAAGCCATTAACTACTGACGGAACCGACAGATTGATCAATGGTACTTTTGACTGGGCTTATGAGGAAGAGTTTGACTGTAGAGATGGTTTTAGGTGGAGTCCTGATGGAAAATCTATCGCCTACTGGCAAATTGATGCAAGAAAAATTCGCAACTTCTTGATGATCAACAATACCGATTCCATTTATTCTTTTAATGTTCCAGTAGAATATCCAAAAGTTGGACAAGATCCTTCAGGCTGTAAAATTGGTGTGGTTGATGTGGCTACTGCGCAAACTAAATGGCTTGCCGTTCCTGGAAGTCAGGTACAAAATTACATCCCTAGAATGGATTGGGTGCCAAACACTAACAGCATTATTTTGCAACAGCTGAATCGTGAGCAAAATGTGAGTACTGTTTATTTGGCCAATGCAAATGAGCTAACACTAAAAGAAATCTATAAAGAAACTGATAAAGCCTGGATTGATGCGATTGAAAGTTTCGAGTGGATCAACAACAACAAAGAGTTTGTTCTAAAAACTGATAGAGATGGCTGGGCACATTTATATCGTGTAAATATCGATAATAAAAAAGCCACTTTGATTACCAATGGAAATTACGATGTGATTGATGTGAATTTGATTGATGAAGCTACCAACACCGTGTATTTTAGTGCATCGCCAAACAATGCTACCCAAAAGTACCTTTACAAAACGAAATTAGATGGCAAAGGCAAATTGGAAATGGTAACTCCATCTGTATTGCCTGGAACACATAATTATAACATTTCTCCAAATGCTGCCTTTGCAATGCACAGCTACCAAAGCTCTACTGTTAGACCAGTAAGCGAGTGGATGAATTTCAAAACCAACAATCCGCTTACTATGCAAGGTAGCATCACAAGCCAAGTTGGAGCGCAGCAGCAGTTAAAAAATAAAGTTGAGTTTTTTAAAGTAACTACCGAAGATGGCATTGAGCTTGATGGTTGGATGAAAAAACCAGATAATTTTGACCAAACTAAAAAGTATCCAGTGGTATTTTACGTTTATGGTGAACCAGCATCAGCAACTGCGTTAGATGTATACAGTGCAGGAATGAACAGGTTATACGCTGGCGATATGGCAAAAGATGGCTACATCTACATTTCGATGGACAACCGTGGTGCACCTGTACCAAAAGGTAAAGCTTGGCGCAAAGGAATTTATAAAAACATAGGTATCCTAAACATCAGAGACCAAGCGATGGCGGCAAAGAAATTATTAGCAACCAATGCTTTCATGGACAAAGATAGAGTTGCAGTTTGGGGATGGAGCGGTGGTGGTTCATCAACCTTAAACCTGCTGTTTCAATATCCTGACATTTACAAAACTGGAATTTCAATTGCTCCTGTAGCCAATCAGTTAACTTACGACAATATTTATCAGGAGCGTTACATGGGAACGCCATTTCCGACGACAGATGCTTACGTAGCGGGTTCACCAGTAACGCATGCTAAAAACTTGAAGGGGAACTTATTATTGGTTCACGGTACTGGTGATGACAATGTACATTACCAAAATGCAGAAATGTTGATTAATGAACTGGTAAAATATCGTAAACCTTTCCAATTGATGAGCTATCCTAACAGAACCCATAGCATTAGCGAGGGTGAAGGAACAAGCGAACATTTAGCATTAACGTTTACTAAGTTTTTAAAAGAAAACTGCCCGCCGGGAGCTAAATAGCATTCAGTTGCACACAAAAAAGCCTCATAGTTTCAATTCTATGAGGCTTTTTTTATACCCAATTAATTCCCTTTTTAAGCAGTTGCAAGGTTTGCTCCTCCTCAGAATTTGGCTTCGGTTGCGCATTGTAATGCCATTTGGCAGTTGGCGGCAGACTCATTAAAATACTTTCAATTCTACCGTTGGTTTCCAAACCAAACTTCGTACCCGAGTCATATACTAAATTGAATTCAGCATATCTACTTCTACGTAAATACTGCCATTCTTTATTAAATTCCTCGTATTCCTTATCCCTATTCCTGTCGATTAATTCAGTGTAAATTGGAAGGAAACTGTTTCCTATCGCTAAAGAAAAATCAAGCAATTGATCGTAGCTTAAGTCTGTATTTTCAGGTTTTAAGCGATCGTAAAAAATACCACCTACTCCCCTCGTCTCATCGCGATGTTTGATGAAAAAGTAATCATCAGCTTGAGCTTTAAATTTAGTATAAAAATCCGCTTTAAATTGATCGCAGGCCTGTTTTAAATGGTAGTGAAAAAACCGCACATCCGTTGGAATCACGTAATGTGGCGTTAAATCTATGCCACCGCCAAACCATCGGGTTTGTTCATCCATCTCAAAGTAGCGAATGTTCATGTGAATAATTGGCACAAACGGATTTTCCGGGTGGATTACGATAGAAACTCCAGTGGCAAAAAACTCATCGTTTTCTACTTTAAAAGCTTTTTTTACCGCTTCAGGCAGTTTACCATAAACGGCTGAAAAATTAACACCACCCTTTTCTACTACACTTCCATGCTGCATCACCCTCGTTCTTCCTCCGCCTCCACCATCGCGTTCCCATAATTCCTCTTCAAATAATGCTTTGCCATCAGCAACTTCCAAACCTGCACAAATGCTATCCTGTATTTGTCGATAAGCTTCAGCAACCTTCTCCTTAAACATGATTTCCTCCAATTGTTTACGCAAATTTAAGCTTATTACCGGGCTTAATGATTTAGAATGTTAGATAGTACATTAGATTGACACTTTTATATCTACATTCGCAAATCACGATTTGAAAGTGGTTAAAGTATTGCAAGCACGCAAAGCATTGCTTTATTTCAGCATGCTTATTTGTTCACTTTCATTCTAGCGCACAACTCGTCGGATAATTCGAAAGCAATTGGGTTTAGTGTTCTACGTAGTCCAAATCTTTACTGAATGTATCTTTAAGCTGACTTAACGCAAATAAGGAAATCACGATACAGATAGCGCCGACTACCATAGCTCCTTCTAAAATCCCCAATTTATCCTTAAAAAACTGAAAGCCAGTAGTGATGGCAATTAGCGAGCCGCGGACGAAGTTAGGCACTGTTGTAGTTACTGTAGCTCTTAAATTCGTTCCAAATTGCTCAGCAGCAATGGTAACAAATGTAGCCCAATAACCAGATGCAAATCCCAAAAGCAGGCTTAACAAAATAAAACCTTCTGGAGTTAACCCGAACGAGTAAAGATAAATGCCAACCGAAACAGCGGTTAACATCAAGAAAATGAACATTACCTGCTTTCTAGACTTTAACAACTGACAAAGTAAACCTGCTACCACATCACCAATGGAAATTCCGATATAGCAATACATGATACCCTTTCCAGCATCTAAAATACCAGTAGCATTTAAAGCCTTACCAAATTCAGGCGAGAACGTAATTAATACCCCAACTACATACCATAAAGGTAAACCGATTAAAATACAGCAAACATATTTCTTAAATCTCGGCCAACTATTAAAGAGCATGAAAAAATTGCCTCTTTTTACATTTTCGTTCTCTGTTGTCTCCTTGAACATTCCCGATTCCACTAGTCCTATGCGTAAAGAAAGCAGCAGTAAGCCCATTCCACCTCCAATAAAATAACTGGTTTGCCACGTATATTTGGCACTGATTAATGCCGCCATTACGGCGCCTAAAAGCCCTACGCATGCTACGATCATGGTTCCATAGCCGCGATTCTTTTTACTCATCGTTTCTGCAACTAAGGTAATACCGGCACCTAACTCACCTGCTAAACCAACACCTGCAATAAAACGAATGATAGTATATTGATCCACTGTAGTAGCGAAGCCGTTGGCAATATTGGCTAAGGAATAAGTTATGATAGAACCGAACAACACACTAAGCCTGCCTTTTTTATCTCCTAAAATACCCCACAGGATACCTCCTAGCAACATTCCAAACATTTGACTGTTGATGATAGTTGCCCCTACGCTAAGCATATCCTCATTAGGGACACCTAAATCCTTTAAGCTTTTTACACGTACTACGGAAAATAAAATTAAATCGTAAATATCAACGAAGTAGCCTAGAGATGCTACTAAAATAATGAGTGTAATGTTTTTGCGTTTAGTTTGCTGGTCCATTGAAGTTTAGTTTGATGAAGTGAAACTACAAAAATTCAACACAAAAAACTAATTATTAAAATAAATTAAAAATAATATGCTTGTTTTTTAATTTTATTACTTAAACCAACCTTTGCGCCAAAATATAATCACCTGAATTAATGCAATTATCCCCATTACTAACATGGTATATAAATAGCCATGCGCCTGATACAATTCTGGCATATTTTCAGGCATAATTTTCCCGGTAACCGGATCCTGTTTCGCGAAATTCATTCCATAAATGCCAGCAATAAAGGTTAGTGGGATAAAAATCGACGAGATGATGGTGAGGACTTTCATGATCTCGTTCATCCTATTACTAATGATAGAAAGATACATATCGATGTTACTGGACGCAATTTCCTTCATACTTTCTACCATATCCATCAGTTGAACGCAGTGGTCGTAGGCATCTTTGATGAACATCTTTGTTTGATCCGAAATCAGCTCACTTTCCGTACGTAGGATATCATTCATCTTATCACGTTCTGGCCAAATCACCCTTCTCAATGCTATAAGGTTTCGTTTAACCAACTGCATCTCATACATTACCGACTTATCAGGTTGCGCCAATAAACGATCTTCTATCAAATCCATATCTTCGCTCCATTGGTTAAGTACCGAAAAGTATTCATCTACAATCATGTCCATGATTGCATACATCAAATAACCAGTTCCACCTGTGCGGATGTTACCTTTTCCTTCCTTCAAACGATTACGTACGGCATCCAAACAATCACCATAAGTTTCCTGAAATGTATAAAGCACATTTTTAGTTTGGATGAAAGAGACCTGCTGGTTTTCAAGCCCCCTATCTTCGGCCACGCTTAACATTCTGCTAATAGCAAAGTTATACTCATCGTATTCTTCAAATTTTGGCCGGTGATAAGTACGGGTGATATCCTCCAAAACCAATTTATGGATGTTTAACTTTTCACCAAACACATTAAAAAGTTCAGCCGAGTTAAGTCCTTTTATTTCTACCCAATAAAATAGCCCTTTATTTTTTGTAAGCTCAGAAATATCCTGTAGTCCATCAAGTGACACTACTCCAAACTCCTCCGCACTGAAAGTATATAAGCTTATTTTTGGCTTAAGTGAGTTCTCATCTATGTAAATAAAACCTGGCGTAGTTCCTGGTTCTGGAACTGCATATTTCTTTTTCTTATGTTTAACGCGTAGTTGTTTCGACATGCCTTAGTACTCAATTAGCAGCGAATGGATCTCCATTAGCTGTACAACTTAATCTCAAACCTACATTTACATTTTAAAAATAATTCTTCGCTTGTGGCCCCTGATTGAACAACAAATCAACGATACTCAAATTGGTCATAAAATCATTTCTATCACTGAACACCTGAAAATACGACTTTGTTTGTATTGCAGGCACGTCTCTCTTCGTCATTGAAGCTCTATAATCCAATTTTACTTCCTCATCGTAAGTTGAAGTGGTCATTAAATTGGCATTTAACTTTAACTGCTTGTTTAACCAGCTCAATATTTCATAATTGTAGTCAAAAAGATAGTCATATTTTTTCTCGTAAAACGGCGCTAGTCCATCTTCATAAAATTCAAAGTATGCTGAACTGCGATAGCAATTTTGAAGGCTCAACCAATGTAAACGCTGCCAGCGCTCTTCGTAACTAATTTTAACATCTTTGTATGGCGTATGTACTTTTGCACCTTTAACTACGGGTACGGCCAAATCTAATCGTCCGTTCGGTGAGGCTATGGTGGCACGGTTTCGAAAGGTCTGTTTCGGGAAGTGCTCAAATTTTTCTAATACAAATTCGTTGTTATTTTCTTTTAGCAATGTAAAATAACTAACGGGAGGCAGATAAAATAGTGGAAATATAGCTTGATTTTGCATCTGATATTTTAAGTTTGCAATTCAGTTGGCCAAATTAATGATTAAAAAAGTTTTTTTGCGAATAGGTACTTTTTTTTTGCATCTGCTATCGTATTTACCATTGTGGTTTTTATTTGGCTTATCTAGCCTGCTTTATTACTTGGTTTATTACGTTGTAGGCTACAGAAAGAAAATTGTGCGTAAAAACTTAACACGCTCCTTCCCTGAAAAATCAATTAAAGAAATTATCGATATAGAGCGCAAATTTTATCAATACTTAACAGATTTAATGGTGGAGATATTGAAAATGAGCTCTATAAGCAAAGCCGAGGTGTTAAAGCGTGTAAAAATGACGAATTTTCATTTAGCTGAAGCTTATTTTGAAAAAGGAGAAAGTGTGCTCTCTTGCAGCGGGCATTATGGGAATTGGGAGCTCGGAATGATGGCGGCGGGCCTAAAATTTTCTATCAATCCACACGTAATTTATAAACCCATCAACAATAAGGTATTTGAGGAATGGTTTAACACGCTTAGAACAAAATTTGGTAACGTTTTTGTCCCTATGAGACAAACATTACGAGCAGTTGCAGCCACGAGAAAAGAGGCTAGTATGTTCTGTTTCGCCAGCGATCAAAGTCCGACAGTTTCGGATGTGCAGCATATCATTGAGTTTTTGCACCAGCCCACTTCCGTTTTATTGGGTTTGGAGAAAATAGCTAAGCAAACTAACCGACCAATCTTTTATTTCGATATTAGAAGAAAGAAGCGTGGCTATTACGAAATCGACTGCGTTCCAATGTGCTTAAATCCTATGGCAACCCGAGAATTTGAGATTACAGAACTATTTTTTAAACACTTGGCCGCCACTATAAAGGAAGAACCGCAATATTGGCTTTGGAGCCACAATAGATGGAAGGCTAATCATTAATTTGTATTGATAAAGATGAATCCTAGCGTAGCTGTAGTAATTTTAAATTGGAATGGCCAAAAGCTTTTAGAACAGTTTTTGCCAAGTGTGGTACAGACTGACTACGACAATTTAAAAATTATTGTGGCAGATAATGCTTCTACCGACGATTCCGTAGCGTTTATTAAAAAACAATATCCACAATTAGGCATCATTGTTAACGATCAAAACTATGGATTTGCAGAAGGATACAATAAAGCTTTACAACAAGTAAATGCCGATTATTTTGTGCTACTTAACTCAGATGTTGAAGTTCCGAGCAATTGGATTTCGCCGGTAATCAAGCTTATGGAAAGCGACTCGAAAGTTGCAGTAGCGCAACCAAAGATTAAGCTTTATGCTAATAAAAACAGTTTTGAGCACGCTGGCGCAGCAGGTGGATTTATCGACAGCTTCGGGTACACGTTTTGCAGGGGAAGGTTGTTTGATGCTCTAGAAGAAGACAATGGCCAATATGATAGTGATATTGAAGTTTTTTGGGCAAGCGGTGCAGCATTTTTTATAAAAGCAAGCATTTGGAAAGAAGTTGGCGGATTGGATGCCGATTTATTTGCCCATATGGAAGAAATTGATTTGTGTTGGCGCTTGAAAAATTTGGGCTATAAGGTACTTTGCTGTACTAAAACAGAGGTTTATCATGTTGGTGGAGGAACGCTAAACGTAGGTAGCCCGTTTAAAACATACCTTAATTTCAGAAACAACCTAATTATTATGCAAAAAAACCTCCCTTTTTGGGAGGCTTTCTATAAAGTACTTTCGCGTTTGTGGATAGATTTAGCTGCGTGGTTTCAATTTGCTTTTAAGGGGCAATGGAAATTTGTATTTGCTATCAGTAAAGCGCATTGTCATTTCTTTAAGTATTTCTTTAAAACAGCTGCTAAACGTAAAAAACCACAGGTTAAATTATCACAACATAGTGGAGTTTACAACTCAAGTATCGTTTGGAGCTACTTCATCAAAAATAAAAAAAAGTTTTCCGAAATAAATCGCTTATAACTCTGCGCTTATCGTTTTATCTACCCAATAAATTGTATTTGGGCCCAGCCCCGACGTGCTAAATTTCACTTTGCCATCTTTGCCAACAACAACATGTGTAGGGTAGCTTTTCACCACATACTTTTGTGAATAATACGTACCATCTTCAACGATATTATAGTTAAATGGCGACATTCTTAAAAACTTATTTAGACTGTAGGCATCATCAAGTGCAATAGCAATAAATATCACATTCTTATCTTTATATTTTTCAACCAGCTCATTTAATTCTGGAATTTCCTTTTTACAAGGTGGACAGTTAATGAACCAAAAATTAAGTACCACTACTTTCCCTGTATCAGTTTTTGAATCGAACTTATTACCATTCAAGTATTTCATGTTTTCAAAACGGAATTTCTGCCCATCTCTAAATGACCTACTTGAAGAGGGTTTTGGCAGTGTCGACGCATATTCCGAACGTTGTTTTTTGCTCTCTTCAATTTGATCTGGAGTCATCTGGAACAGCTGAAACTCTGGAGTTAATGCGTCCTTATCTGAAATCAACTTCAACGAGTATTGCCCCGTCTCCATAAACTTTCTCCAAAGGTTAAAAGGATAAATATTACCACTCTCGTCTTTTACGATAGTTTTCTCATCCAGTTTTATTGTTTTAGATGTTACCTGAGCCTGCGTGAAAGAGATGCTAAAAATAAGCAGCAATAGGGAGAACAATTTTTTCATTTGCGTTAAATTATTGATGAAGTATTTTTTTTGAAGATACACTAAAATAAAAAACTTTCCAATGCTAATCGGTAACCATTTAATCCAAAGCCCGTGAGCACGCCCTTACAATTTTTTCCTGTTAACGATACATGCCTAAACTCTTCCCTGGCGTAAATATTAGATACATGTACTTCTACTACTGGCGTTTTAATTGCAGCAATCGCATCGGCAATGGCAACGGATGTATGTGTATATCCTCCTGCATTGATGATGATACCATCGTAGGAAAAACCAACCTCGTGCAATTTATTGATCAGTTCCCCCTCGACATTACTTTGATAATAATCAATTTGTAGTATGGAATATTGTTCCCTAAGTTTTGTGATATATTGGTCAATACTTTCTGATCCATAAATAGTTGGTTCGCGTAGGCCCAACAAGTTTAAATTCGGCCCGTTGATAATTTGTATCTTCATTTAACTGTATTTTGGTACTACACTTCGGCAAAAAAAAGAATAAGTATGCTTTTAGTGTTCGATAACTGAAAAGCTAACGTATTTTTGTAGCAGTTGTGCAACACAATGTTATAAAAAAGAATGCATAAAATGAACTCTAGCTCGTATTTAAAAGGATTTGCCGCTTATTTAAAGTTAGAGCGTTCACTAGCAGAAAACAGCATTTCAGCTTACCTTAGAGATGTTGAGAAGCTCTTTCAGTACTTAGATTATACAGAAAGTTCATTATCAATTCAGCAAATTCAGTTAAAAAATTTAAGAGAATTTTTAGCTTGGCTTAACGAATTAGGTGCCGAAGCAAGCACTCAGGCCCGAGTAATTTCGGGGATTAAATCATTTTTTTGGTACTTGGCCGAGGAGGAAATCATCAGTACAAATCCTTCCGAGCTTTTGGAAACGCCAAAAAAAACCAGAAAATTGCCAGATACTTTGAGCGTTCATGAAATCAACTTATTGGTTGCGGCAATAGATGCTTCCCGACCAGAAGGCATGCGAAATAAGGCCATTATCGAAACATTATACAGCTGTGGTTTACGAGTAAGCGAACTTACTGAACTTAAAATTTCTAATTTATTTGAGGAAACCGAGTTTATTAAAATAGTTGGAAAAGGAAATAAAGAGCGAATTGTTCCCATCGGCGCCACGGCATTAAAACTGATTAAAATTTATATCAACGAAGTGAGGGTTCATCATACGGTAAAGAAAGGAAGTGAGGATTTTATCTTCCTAAATCGTTTTGGTGCTAAGCTTTCCCGCATTGCTATCTTTAACCTCATCAAATCGTTAACAGTGGCTGCTGGGATCAATAAAGTAATCAGCCCACACACCTTGAGACATTCATTTGCAACTCATTTAATAGAAGGCGGCGCTGATTTGAGGGCGATTCAAGAAATGCTTGGACATGCTAGCATTACCACCACTGAAATTTACATGCATTTGGACCGCGATTATTTAAAAACGGTAATCACCCAATTTCATCCTAGGGCATAAAAAAACCGTAGATGCGCATATCTACGGTTTTTATACTTGAAAGTCTTTCTAATTTTAGCTCACAAACTAATTAGCAGGCTTTTCTGCCGATTTACCTATTAAATCCATAAACTGATCCAATTTAGGTGTGATGATAATCTGCGTACGACGGTTCTTCGCCTTACCTGCCGCACTATCATTTGAAGCAATCGGGTTGTATTCGCCCCTACCTCCTGCCGTTAATCGCTTAGGATCTACGCCATAATTATTCTGCAAAGTTTGAACTACAGATGAAGCTCGTAAAGCACTTAAATCCCAGTTGTTTCTGATGTTACTCATTTTAATTGGAACGTTATCGGTATTACCTTCTACTAAAACTTCATAGTCTTTATAGTCTGTGATGATTTTAGCAATTTTTGCTAACGTAGCACCAGCTTTATCTGAAATTTCATAGCTTCCAGATTTATACAACATATTGTCTGATAATGAGATATACACTACACCCTTGAGCACTTGTACATCTACATCGCTCATTTCTTCTCTACTCAAAGATCTAGTTAAATTGTTAGTCAGCACCATATTAAGCGAATCGCTTTTATTCTTAGCTGCAATCAACTCCTTAATGTATTTGTTCGAGCTGTTAATCTCATCAACAAGCTTAGAAATATTCACATTACCCTGACTACTTGCATTTAAACATTTATTTAAAGCATCCTGAAGTTCTTTCGCATTGGCACGTTCCCTAGCAATCGCCTCGTCTAAACTAGTTATTCTAGTCCTGGCATTTGATAGCTCCGATTCCGTACCTACTAGCTTTTTATTAAGATCATTGTATTGCTGTTGCACTTGGTTAAAATTACCTTGCAACTCAGCATATTTCTTTTTGCTTACGCCACAACTGGCAAATAGCACAACGCCCAATATTGCTGATATCGATTTTAAATGTTTCATGACAATTAATTTAATTGGTTAAAAATCATTTTATCAACAATGTTACAGGCGAAAAAGTTTTGACATGGGTTGGTTTAGTAGCTTAAAGCACCCCATACGTACCAAATCAATTGGCTTTTTTGGCGCTAACCATTCTATCTTTGCCCTGCATATCCAACTTCAGGACAATGTCTTCAAAACCTTTATAATGAAGCATTTTAACTGTTTCTTTTCCTAATTCCGCATTAATTTCGAAAAACAGTTTTCCGCCAGACTTTAAGTGCTTATTTCCAAAGTCTGCAATGGCTTCGTAGAAAATCAATGGCCGATCATTAGCTACAAACAATGCGGTATGTGGTTCGTTTGCTAACACATTCTCGTGCATCGAAGATTTCTCCGCTTCTTTAATGTAGGGCGGATTACTCACAATTACATCTAAATTCAACATCTTAGCTTCTATTTTCGAATCTAATATGTCATCCTCAATAAAAACAACAGGAACTTCATTCAGCAAAGCATTTTGTTTTGCTGTAGTTAAAGCTGCAGTTGAAATATCAATGGCCGACACTTGGGCCTTAGGCAAATGTTTTTTCAACGCTATAGCGATACACCCACTACCGGTACCAATGTCCAAAATATTTAATGAAGATTGAAGCCTATCTTCATTAGAAACTTTGTAATTGGATAAAATCCATTCCACCAATTCCTCCGTTTCCGGTCTGGGAATCAATACTGATGGATTTACGTTAAATTTTAGTCCGTAAAATTCAGCATAGCCGATGATGTACTGTATAGGTTTTCCAAGCACCAGCTCTTTTACAATATTATTAAGTCTAAGCAAGGCGGTATCGGGCACTATTTGTTTTTTATTCAACAAATAATCACCTCGACTGTAACCAAGCGTATCGGCTATCGCCATTAAAAACAGCGATTGCACTTCCTCCCCCTCATACAGTTTATTCAATCTATCTTGATATAACTGAGCCAGCTCAAATAGTTGCATGCGATCAATAAAGTTTGTAACCGATTTTAAACAAGCTTTAAATGTACGAAAATGTGACTAATGCTTCAAACTTGACATCGGCAAATGCCAAAATAAACACTATTTTTGCAACAATGAACCATGAACATTACATGCGCCGATGCTTAGAACTCGCTCTGAAAGGCAAAGGAAACGTTAGCCCCAACCCGATGGTTGGATGTGTGATCGTTCATGAAGATCAAATTATTGGCGAAGGTTATCACCAAAAGTTTGGGCAAGCACATGCCGAAGTAAATGCAATAAATGATGTATTGCAGAAGCATGGTGATCAAGCCGAATCTCTTTTGGCAAATGCTACGGCCTATGTTTCGTTGGAGCCTTGCGCCCATTTTGGAAAAACACCTCCTTGTGCTGATTTGTTAGTTAAACACAAACTCAAAAAAGTGGTGATTGGCAATACCGATCCTTTCGATAGTGTGAATGGCAAAGGAATTGAAAAACTAAAAAATGCAGGTATTGAAACCATATCGGGCATTTTGGATGAAGAATGCAGGGCGGTTAACCGTAGATTTTTCACTAGAATTACCCAGCAGCGCCCCTATCTCATTTTGAAATGGGCACAAACATTAGATGGATTTTTCGCACCTTCAGATCAAACACAACGTTGGATTTCGGGCGCTGAAGCCAAAGTACTTAGCCATCAATGGCGTAGCGAAGAAGATGCCATTTTAGTTGGGAAGACTACGGTTTTAGCTGACAATCCACAACTGAACACCCGTGAAGTAAAAGGTAAAAATCCAATACGCATAGTGATTGACAAGTCTTTATCTATCCCGAAAGATTACCATATTTTTAATGGTGATGCCAAAATCATCATTTTTAACGAAGTAAAAACAGAGGTAATTAACAACATTCACTATGTGCAGATGGAAGATATGCACTTCTACCTGCCTCAGAAAATTGCTTACCAACTTTACCTGATGGATATACAATCGGTAATTATAGAAGGGGGCGCCAATTTACTTCAACAGTTTATTAAAGATGGACTTTGGGACGAAGCCCGGATATTTACCGCTAACGTGAATTGGGAAAGCGGTATTAAAGCGCCACAAGTTAATGGAAAAATCATAGAAGAAATTCCAGTGGGAAATGATAAATTGCAAATTTTAAGGCAAAATAACTTATGATTTACTTAGTATTCAGCGTAATTTGTAGCGTAACAGTTGGAGTTCTTCTAAAACTAGCCAAACGCTATCAAATCAATATTACACAAGCCGTTGCCTGGAACTATTTATTCGCAATAATTTTAAGTTTAATCTGTTTTAAACCTGATTTTAGTAGAATTACCCTGAATTCCCTTACACCCACTTACTATATTCTCGGGATATTATTACCAACGTTATTTTTTGCTTTGGGATTATCTGTTAGGAAAGCAGGCTTAGCCAGAACCGATATTGCCCAACGTTTATCCTTATTTATTTCACTTAGTGCTGCTTACTTTCTGTTTAACGATACTTTTGATAGATATAAGGAAGTAGCGGTAGTGTTTGGCTTCTTGGCAATTATTTTCACCATGTACCGCAAGAGCGATAGAATGACCAGTAAAAAAAGTTGGTTATATCTGTTATTGGTATTCCTTGGCTTTGGCGCAGTTGATATCCTTTTTAAAATAGTAAGTCAAATTACCGAGGTGCCTTACACTACCTCGCTATTTATCATCTACACTATTGCTTTCATAATTTCGATGTTATATCTACTATATCTTGTCGTTCAAAAGAAAACAAAACTTCAACTGGTTAATTTCTTTTGCGGTTGCATTTTGGGAATCTTTAACTTCGGTAATATTTTATTCTATCTGGAAGCGCATCGTTCCATGTCAAATAACCCATCAACCGTATTTGCGGCAATGAATATGGGCGTAATTGTTGCGGGAAGCTTAATCGGGATATTCATTTTTAGGGAAAAGCTAAGCAATTGGAACTATGTGGGCTTGGCACTCGCTCTTGCTTCGATTATTTTAATTACGTTATCCAAATTATATGCTGTTTAACGACACCTACCAAACTATAAGCGACGCTACAGAGGGGATTTTTAGAGATAAAGGTAGCAAGTTTATAGCTTACGCCTACCCTATCAAAACCGAAAACGAGATAAAAGAAATTATCGCCACACTGAGAAATGAGCATGCCAAAGCTAGGCATTTTTGCTGGGCCATGCGTTTAACTCCCGACCGAAATGTACATCGCTTTAACGATGACGGAGAACCTTCTGGAACTGCCGGAAGACCAATTCTGAATGCGCTACTTTCAGCAGACGTCACTAACATTTTGGTAGTGGTGGTGAGGTATTTTGGAGGAACATTACTAGGTGTACCGGGTTTGATTAATGCCTACAAATCAGCCACACAAGAAGCGCTCAGTGTAGCAAACATTATTCAAAAAACGGTTAACGATGTGTACGAAGTTAACTTCGATTACCTTGCTATGAATGATGTAATGAAAATCATCAAAGAGGAACAATTGAATGTACTAAGTCAACATTTTGATACGCAATGCCAAATGACTTTTGAAGTTAGAAAATCAAACCTAAACCAAGTTTTGAACAAATTAGACAAGGTAGAAGGTTTGAAAACCGTATATTTAGGCACAGTTTAGTTAGGGATTAGGTGTCAGGGATTAGTTGATAGGTGTTAGTGGACTGACCAATTAAACAAATAGCAATTAACAAATCAAGTATTGTACTAATGAACCAATCAGCAAAATTATCAGAAGCAGATTTAATCATCAACCAAGACGGAAGTATTTATCACTTGAATTTACTTCCTGAAGATATTGCTGATACAGTAATTACGGTTGGAGATTTAGACAGGGTTCCAGAAGTAAGTAAGCATTTTGACCGTATCGAACTGAAGAAGGGGAAACGTGAGTTTATTACACATACAGGTTACATTGGAAGTAAGCGACTTACGGTAATTTCTACCGGAATTGGCACGGACAATATCGATATTGTTTTAAATGAATTGGATGCTTTAGTAAATATCGATTTCGATTCTAGAACTGTTAAGCCGCAGTTGAAATCACTCAATTTGATTAGGATTGGCACTTCGGGCGCTATACAACCTGACCTACCAATGGGAACTATTTTAGCCTCATCTCATGGCTTAGGTTTTGATGCACTGATGCATTACTACGAACAACACCTAGGTGAAGAAGAGCAGCTACTACTCAATGATATCCATGCACATTTTGGCAACATCGATGGTATCAAACCTTACCTTAATGTAGCTGATAAAAGTTTGCTTGAGCAATTTGCTCACGATATGCCAACTGGAATTACTGCAACAGCGCCAGGTTTTTATGCCCCACAAGGAAGAAAGGTTAGAGCCAAGGGTACCATTACCGATTTTATAGGAAAATTAAACTCGTTTAACAGTAAAAACCAACGCATTACCAACCTGGAAATGGAAACAGCCGGAATTTATGCTCTAGCCAATACACTTGGTCATAAAGCACTATCAATCAATGCAATTTTAGCTAGTAGAGTAAAGTTTGAGTTTAGCACCAATCCAAATGCTATTGTAGAAAAAGCCATCACAACGACATTAGAAAGAATTTAACTGACAGATGAATTTTGCCAAAGGTTTACGAGCCATATTGCTTCCTATAATCGATTTTTTTTATCCGCCATTTAGAAAAATATTTGATTTACAAACTTTCAGATATGCGGTATGTGGCGGAAGCAATGCAGTGTTAAATCTATTAATCTTTTATCTGGCTTATAACTTTATTTTTATTAATGAAACAGTTTACCTGTTAACCTATCCAGTAACTAGATATATTGCCGCCTATATTATCGCACTTTCTGTAAGTTTTCCTGTAGGATTTATACTTAATAAGTTTGTAGTTTTCCAGCAATCTAATTTACAAAGCCATGTGCAGCTTTTCCGCTATGCATTCGTTACCATTAGCAGCATCATATTCGATTATCTTCTACTTCATTTGTTAGTGGGATATTTAGGATTTTGGGCTACGCCTTCACAAGCCTTAATTATTGTGCTACTATCTTTGTATGCTTATTTTTGCCAAACGTATTTCACGTTTAAAACGGTAAAAGCACCAGCCGAAAAGGAAAGTTAATCAACACTTTCTAAAAACGACGCAATAGTTGATGTTGGATATTGATTGCGATTGATCCACGCCATCAGTTGATCCAACCTGTCTTTCATCTTTAATCCAGTATTTCTACTTACATAGCCAGGGAAGCCAAAGCGCTGTTTGTCGTTTAAATCATAAAACTCCCACGGATGGAAGTAAATGTTGACGTAACCATCTTTACGATAAGCTTTATTAAAAACGTGTTTGTAGTACCATAACGGAAAATTATGGAAAGAAAGCCAAAAAAGCGGAATACGGAAAATTGGCGTTACGGAAGCTGGTAACTGCATTACGTTTCCTAGCTTATAATAAGTACGTGAAATATGCAAGTTGTTGTACCTACCTGGCAACAAAGTTGGATTGATGGAACTGTTGTAAGTATATCCTGCCTTTTCAATTTCCTCATCACTTACTGGCGCCATTCTGGGCATTCTAAAGCCAGTGACAGGTAGTCCTGAAAGTTCCTCCAATTTCTCCTTCGACTTTAGAAGATCTGCATCCTCAAATTTTGAATGATAATAGGTGTGAGAAGCCAACTCATGTCCATCGGCTTTTATCCGGGCGATGATTTCGGGTGCATTGATAGCAAAAGTTGCAGTAGAAAAAAACGTAGCCTTAAATTGATGTTTCTTCAGTAAGTCCAAAATGATATGGCAACCGGCTACGGATATACTGATTTGGTCTTCAAAAGAGATATCCTTACCATATTCAAAAGGCATATCAAATTCTTCTATATCGAAACTTAATAACACCATGTCTACTTAATATTAGTTGATCTGATGATATAAGTAGGGCGATTTTTGCCTTGCATGAACATCTTTCCTATATAAATGCCGATAATGCCTAAAATTACCAATTGTAATCCTCCAAAAAATGCCACGGTTACAATAAGCGAAGCCCAGCCATTAACGTGTTTAGCGAAAAAATAGGCATAAAAAACGTACGGAACATAAAGCAGAGACAAGCAAGAAATGAAGAAGCCGAGATAAACTGCCATGTGTAATGGTTTTACACTAAGCGAAGTTACACCTTGAACCGCAAGCTTCTGCATTTTCCTGAGATTGTACTTGCTGGCGCCAGCATAACGTTTGTTCGGCATGTAATCAATGGCGTATTGCTTAAATCCTAACCATTTGATCATTCCTCTAATAAAGAGATCGTTTTCCTTGAAATTTCTAAATACCTCAACCACTCTCGCATCCATCAGCCTAAAATCGGCAGTACCAGCTTCAATTTCAGTTTCGGAAAGCGCATTCAGTAGTTTATAAAAATATATTGAAGTTTTGCGCTTAGCCAATGGCAAGTTAGGATCTTCTTCCCTTCGCGTATAGACCACATCGTAGCCTTCCTCCCATTTTTCCAACATTTCGGCAAATAGTTCAGGCGGGTGTTGCAAATCAGCATCTAACGAAATCACACAATCTCCGTGAGCGTGGTCAAGTCCTGCTTTTAATGCAGATTGATGCCCAAAATTCCGTGAAAGTTCAATAAAAAAAACTCTCGGATCTTTTGCGGCCAATTGCTGCACCACGCTCAACGTATTATCCCTACAGCCATCGTCAACTATAATTATCTCATAGTCGTAAGAAAGCCCAGCTAACACTTGCTCAATACGTGTAGCAATAACAACGATATTTTCTTCCTCGTTGTGAGCTGGTATAACAATAGAAACTAACTTATTCTGCATGCAATTGTTCAGTTTGGTTAAATTTACTACACATCATTTGGTAAATAATTACCAACCACACTATTAAACAAGGCAATGCTTTAAGTGAATAAGGTTTGATATAATTTTCCCTTACAAATTTAGGGAACAAATCTGACGGAGAGAAACTAGTGAGCAATAAAGCAAAAACAAATAGTGCGATTTGCCAATATTTAAATGGCCGAGGTTGTACTATAAACCAAATTGCTACGCCTAAAAACGCTATAATGTAAGTAGGCGACTCAGATGAATTACTGAATATCACCGTAAAAATCAATGTTGAAGCTAACAACAACAATCTGAAACTTAAATCAGCATAAGCTTTTATGCGGAGGTAAGGCAAAACAAAAAGTAATAAACCTCCAGCCAAGAATGGCAGATTGGAGAGATATACATTTCCAGAAATTCGCCTTGCCATTCCCATCACTGAAATATCCTGCATTGATGTTAAACTGGCATTCAACTGCTGTTTTTCTGCCAGCGACTGGTACCAATCCTGATAGCACTGCAAAATATAAGTCGGCGAGAAAAACACCATCGGCAGTACAAAAAATATCAAGGCCCAGCAAAAACAAGAAAGCACAAAACTCCATTTATTCTTCACAAAAAAGAAGAAAGCCAGCCCTACAATACCATAAAGTTTCACAAAGGTGCCAAGCATGATCAACATGGCGGCCCAAAAATTTTTACCACGTTCTATAAAAGCAAACGTCAATACAATTATTGCAGCAATAGAAATGTTAAATTGGAAACTAAACAAAGCGGTCATTAATTCATGCGCAACAATCCAGTAAACGGCATTTATCTTTCTCACACCTAATGGTAGTTGTTTAATGGCTAAAAATAGAAATAGGGAATTTGCTATCTGCCAAAATATGGTGCCTATGTAATCAGGCAATAATGCAAATGGTGCAATCAACAAAGAGAAAAATGGCCCATAGTGATTCGAGTCTCCATATTGCTGTGGATATTCTGCATAGAGGTTTAGGCGCTCTACGGCATGTAGATAAACATGCTTAAATATCAAGTAATTATTGTACGAACCCTTATGATATTGTTTAAAACCCAAAAAAATGGCCAGCAGAAGCCAAACTCCGAGTATAAACTTCCTGTTATTGAGCGCTTTTAAGATGATATTCATAGTTTAAGCTTTGCAAAATTATTTGCTAACCTTGTAGATGGTCGTTTGATGATAAACTTCCTCTGGTTGCAGAATAGTTGAAGGAAACTCAGGAATATTTAGCGAATTTGGTGCGTGTTGCGTTTCTACACAGAAAGCACTGAACTTACCATAGCTTTTTCCGTCTTTTCCGTTCTTAACATCAGTGTATTTAGCGGTGTACAAATGCGCCACAGGTTCAGTAGTATAAACGGATAACGTAAGTCCGCTGTCTGCCGAAGAAGTTTTGCTTGCCAATGTTAGTTCACCATAGTTTTTGTCAAGTACATAGGTTTGGTCGTAACCGTTTTCCTCGTCCCAGCCCTCCTCAAAAGTCTTTCCTTTTCTGAAATCGTGGTTCGATCCATCCACAGGAAGCAGCTTACCTGTTACCACATAGTTTTCATCTTGCTCCAACCAATTAGAAGCATTCATTTGATGAACGTGGGACCTGATGTCATTACTATCTGCGGACAAATTAAAATAACTATGGTGCGTTAAGTTAATTGGGGTCGCTTCGTCAGTATCGGCCTGGTAAGTCAAAATCAATTCGTCATTTTCAGTCAATGTAAATTGTAACTGTACAGCCAAATCTCCCGGAAATCCCTCTTCACCATCGATACTGTAGTAGTGAAAAGTTACAGAAGCATTCGGCGACTCATTTAGTTCCACGATGTCCCAAACCTTTTGATCAAAACCATGTAAGCCACCATGCAAACAATCATCGCCGTTATTTTTAGGCAACTGATAACTCGTCCCATCAATAGTGAACTCCCCTCCTTTTATTCTATTTGCATATCTTCCAACAATACTTCCAAAGTAGGGATAGTTTGACAAATAATCTTCACTGATATAACCATCGAAATCATCAAACCCCAATACAATATCCTGATCTTCACCCTTCGCATTTTTAACCACAAACTTATTGATAATGGTTCCGTAGTTGAAAATCTTTACGTAAGTTCCTTGACTGTTAATCAGTTCTATGGCAAATACTTCTTTACCATCTACAAATTTACCTGTGGATATTTGGTTTGCTTTCATTTTGCTATCTTAGACGCCTGTTTGGCGCTTACAATTATACTCATTGTTAAGTAATTTTTAAACAAGAAGAACCTTAAAAAACACCAATACTGAGTTTTAAACTACATCAATATTGATTTAAAATATTCAGAATGAAAAATCAACTCGACCAGATATTTTATGAAAACTACAGCTATAAACCTCAATATGAGTTTTTTGCTCCAGGTCGGGTTAACTTAATTGGAGAACATATAGATTATAATGGTGGTTTGGTAATGCCCTGTGCCATTACTATGGGAACTTGGCTTTGTATAGGTAAAAACGATGAAAATGTAATCAGATTTCGTAGTTTAAACTTTGATGAACAAGCGGAAATCCCCGCACAAAGCTCTTTCTCAAAAACAGCAAGTGAATGGTTTAACTATCCATTAGGAGTGATAAATGAGTTGCAAAAAGCTTACGATTGGCAATGTGGCGGACTGGATTTATTATACTACGGTAATATCCCAATTGGCTCGGGACTCTCCTCTTCGGCATCTATTGAAGTGGTAACCGCTTTTGCGTTGAACAAAATTTATAATTTAGGCTTAGATAAGTTGAACTTGGTAAAGTTGTGCAAGACAGTAGAAAACAATTTTATCGGTGTAAATTCTGGTATTATGGACCAATTTGCAGTTGCATTTGGTGAAAAGGATAGCGCTATCGTTTTAAACTGCAATACCTTGAAGCATAAAATTGTAGCTTGCAATTTACAGGAATATTCACTTGCAATTATTAACACCAATAAACATCGTACACTTGCCGATTCAAAATATAATGAGCGAGTGCAAGAATGCCAAAAAGCCCTGCAGTACCTGCAACGGGAAATTAACATCAACAACCTCTGCGACTTAAGTGCTGAAAAATTTGCTTTACACCAACATTTAATTGTTGACGAGACTTTACTAAAACGAGCCTCTCACGTTGTCAAAGAGAATGACAGGGTAATTTCGGCAGCTAAACTATTAGCAGAGGGCAACCTACATTCTTTCGGAAAATTAATGTACGCATCGCATCAATCCTTAAAAGAACTTTACGAAGTAAGCGGAAAAGAACTTGACACCATTGTAGATTTTTGTGTTAGTTACCAACACGTTATTGGTGCCCGCATGACTGGAGCTGGATTTGGAGGTTGTGCCATTGCGCTACTAGAAAAAGGTTTTGAGGAAGATTTTGCGACACATCTGTCCGAATACTATTTCAGTAAAGTAGGTTACTACGCCACCATATATGTGGAGGAAATTGGTGATGGGCCGAAAGTTATTAGTGGCTATGAGAATTAGTTAAAGGAAAGTTTGCAGCAATAGTATAGAATAGAGATGAAAAAATTAAAGTTAGAAGAACTCAACAGAGTAGATATAGAAGGATTTAAGGCGCAGGAAAAATTACCCGTTGTAATTATGCTGGATAATGTGCGTAGCATGCACAATGTGGGTTCGGTTTTCAGAACAGCTGATGGATTTGCCGTAGAAAAAGTAGTACTTTGTGGCATTACAGCTCAACCACCTCACCGTGAAATAGAAAAAACAGCGTTGGGTGCTACTCAATCCGTTGCTTGGGAGCATGTAGACGACACATTAACAGCTATTGAAAAATACAAAGGTTTAGGCTACCAAATTATTGCCATTGAACAGGCTCAAAATAGCACAATGTTAAATAAAAACCAGCCTAACTTACAGGAAAAGTATGTCCTTATATTCGGAAACGAAGTAAATGGTGTAAGCGAAGAAGCGATGCAACAAATTGACAAGTGTATCGAGATACCTCAATTTGGAACCAAACACTCTTTCAACATTGTAATATCTGCTGGAATAGTACTTTGGGATTTTTTTGCTAAAATGAAACTCTAGTATAATTATTTAGCGTTACGAGATGGAAAATCAACTTTTAAAGAAACTACAGATTAGACCTGGTTTTAACGTAGGTGTAATAAATGCGCCAGAAAATGCTGCCGCTATATTCGGAGACATTCCTACATCAATAAATTTCAGCTACATAACGCAGCCTCATTTACAGGCATACTTAGTTTTCGCTATTAACAAGGCTGATATGATACATGCTTTAAAAGAAATCCAACCTTGGATCGACGGACAAATCATACTGTGGATCCTATATCCTAAAGCTAAAACCTCAATTGCTAGCGACTTAAATTTAATGCAATCTTGGGACGAGCTTAAAAGTTTCGAATTGGCCCCATGTGCTTCTGCAGCTATTGATAAGATTTGGACAGCAATAAGAGTGAAGCCATCCGGCACTCAAAAAAAATCTGGTGTAGGCAACGCAGAGCTAAAAGAAAATGAGTATGGAAAATACATTGATCCGGTTAATAAAATCGTAACACTGCCAGAAGATTTAAGAGCTCACCTGCTAAAACATCCAACAGCTTTTGGATTTTACAATCAATTGGCGTACTCCCACAAAAAAGAATACGTACTGTGGATCATCACTGCAAAACAGGAAAAAACTAAAAACGACAGGATGGATAAGATGATATCCAAACTTCTAGAGCACAAAAAAAATCCTTCCGAGAAATAGCCCTAAGTCTGCAGCGTTCAAACAAATGTGTGAAACCATTGTTCTAGTCTAAAATAAAACATGGGTAAATCATTTCTTTCGATCCTAATATTTTCAATCTTATTTGTAGTTGCAAAAGGGCAAACCAGACCTGACAAACTTTACACAGTAAGTGGAATTGGCACCTCGGTACCAATTGGCGAAACTGCTGATTTTTTTAGCCCAAAAATATCCACCACATTAGGCGTAAACTTGGGCTTAGGCAGCAAAGGCCTATTTTTATATCCTAAATTTAATTTACACGCCTTTGCATACAATGGAATTACGCCCGATGACGGACTAACTTATACTGCGCAAAATGCCAGATCAACTACCTATTTACTAAATGTAGCACTAGGTTACAGAAAAATTACTGGGAAATTTGGCTTTTATGGGTACGCAGGTGCTGGAGGTGGATTTATACTCACTCCAAAAGTTGAGGTTAACCCAGTTACGCAACAGGTGATTTCCTCTAATAAAACCTACGGAATGCCAATGTTAGAGATGGGTGCTGGCATAGAATACAGCTTAGGAGGCTTATCTTTGTTTACTGAGGCAAGCTATATGAATGGATTTAAAAAAATACAAAACCGAAATTTTACTACTATGCCACTTACAATAGGCATTAAACCTAATTTAAGTCGCTTGTTTAACAGTTCATCAAAATAGGGAATTCATTAACCTATTATCGGTAAAAAAATCTGAAACCTTTTTAAATTTCACTTCTCTGAAAGAATCCGCTTGCGTATTGATGACGTAGTTTCTTTCAGAAGGAACGATAACGGACGGAACAGAAAACGCAACGACGCTGGAATCTTCAAGCAGTTGTTTACCAATCCACTGTGTATAGTTGACATCGGAAATCCATTCCTTTTGTAGCCGTGTTTCATCCACATGAAAAATATCGTCTGCGTTCAGTATTTCAATTTCCAATACCGCCAAGTTACGCATGTGTTCCTTAAATTGAGCATGAACGAATTTTTCTAGCAATGCTAATGATAGCGTTGCACTGGCATATACACAAGGGTAATTAACTTCGTTCCAACGGCCGCCAAACAATTTCGCACCTATCCCCTCCCGATCTTCGATATAATCTATATTGGCGAGGCGATATAAAATCATATGTAAACCCCATGAGCTATACGACCCAACTCATTGCTAATGCGTTTTACGCCCCAAAAAGAACGCAATGAAGAAAAATCTAAAATTATACCTAATACTTCTTTTTTTTGCAATAGCCAACTCTTTACCGCATCAGGTTTTCCAATTACTTGCTTAGCCAAACTAGCCATATTTTCAAGTTGGTGCAAGTGTTCAGCATGCAAGCCCTCAAAGGGTTTTTCATCCTTTAGATAGCGCTGTAAAGTCCTATCGCTAATATGCAGTATATCAGCCCACTCCGCTTGACTAAATGGCAGCAAATCATTTAGATGGATAAAGCTTTTGATCTGATAGATTTGCAATTTCGGAGTGGTAGCATAGAGTGCTTCTGGTTCAGCTGCAACCAACATTTGCCGATTTTCAGGATAACCGTATTTGATGGATTTCATAACATAGAATTTTGTCACACCAATATACGACTATTTTCTTGAAATTCAAATTTTCAGATAGTTCAGTAAATCTTTCACTCCTTCAGTGGCGCTTTTAGAAATCTTTGTAACATTACTCAATCCGCCTATGTCTGGAATTTTAGGATCAATGATGAATTTTGGTGTTTTACTACGTACATAATGAACCAAGCCAGCCGCAGGATACACTGCCAACGAACTGCCGATGAGTACAAAAACATCAGCCTTAGCACAAATTTTTGCCGCAATTTCAATCATTGGCACAGCCTCACCAAACCAAACCACATGCGGCCTTAAAGGAGATCCCAACTCGCACACCTCATCCATGTTAATCTCATCGCCATTAATTGGATAAATCAAGTTAGGATTTTTGCTAGATTGTGCATAAGTAATAATACCATGTAAATGTGTGACCTTTTTCGAACCAGCTCGTTCGTGCAAATCATCAATATTTTGAGTGATAATTTCTACGTCAAAATCTTGTTGTAAAGCTGCTATTGCTAAATGGGCATTGTTCGGGCTAGCCGCTAAAACTTGTCTCCTACGCTCATTATAAAAGCGCTGCACTAGTTCAGGATTTCGTATCCAGGCTTCGGGTGTAGCTACTTCGGTCACATCGTATCCTTCCCATAAGCCATCTGCATCTCTGAAAGTTTTCAAACCACTTTCAGCACTGATGCCAGCACCAGTAAATACAACCAACTTTCTTTTTATCATATCTTTTTACTATAAATAAATTTATAAAAAAAATGTCCCAACCAAACGATCAGGACATTTCAGAAAATATAAATGGAAAAATTAATTAATTCTCATAGAACCACCTTGGCGGTTACCATTATTTCTAAACCTAGCCATCATTGCAGCTTGCTTCGCCTGATATTGCTCAGGTGTAATCGAAATCGCCTTTTTTGGTGCAGACACATCTTTTGAACTCACACCTCTGTACTCGATGCTAGTAGCCAACATGCCTCCACCCTTTTTTTCAATAGCCAACACGGTACCTTCTGTCCATAGATTTGGATCAGGCGAAAAACTAAAACCTAAATCATTAGTGTACCATAAAACAGTTTCATCTGTGATATCTTTTTCCATACCTAAAACTGTTGCTTTACGCGTAGTTTTAATAGTAACCTTGTTGCAGTTCAAATTCACAATTTTTTTAGTTTCATCTGATTTAATCACTTCAACTGTAGGCGGAACGTTTAAAAATTGTACTGCACTGG
This sequence comes from Pedobacter sp., assembly GCF_965249885.1. Taxonomy (GTDB): domain Bacteria; phylum Bacteroidota; class Bacteroidia; order Sphingobacteriales; family Sphingobacteriaceae; genus Pedobacter. The sequence goes on from NZ_OZ252254.1 coordinate 4,416,176, forward strand.
TTGTTTGACTTTGATTTCCGCCACCATTTTGTCTACCCATCATTGGGTTAACCACGTTTACAGTCAATTTGGTAGGCATTACATAAGTTGTATCCATCAAGTCAAATACCTCAACCACTTTTTGATCAGCGAAAGTGTAATAGTACTCCTTGTTGCCGCCACCGAATCCGCCGAAACGCATCATCATACGACCCATGTTAGGCTGTCCACCACCACCGCTATTGCTATCTTCAGTTTCTGTTACCGGCATAAAGCTGGCATTTGTAGCATTGTACAACAACTCGTAATTGGCTTTTATAGATTTAGGCATTCTTGCCTTCATTTCTTCGCTAATTGGGAAACCACTAGCTTCAGCCATCGCTATTGGATCTATAGAGGTTTGATACTGGATAGCACCCGATTTTTTTTGCGCTTGAGCACCAATCGTAAGGGCCATTGCACTTAAAAAAGCAATAAATGTTCTTTTCATTTTGTTTAAGATAATAAGCAATGCAAATCTAAATGAAAGCGATGCGATATCGTGTTAAAAAAGGTTAATTATTTCGTTTATAACTAGAGTTTTACAATACACTGATACCTTAATATTCAGTGCTTTCCAACCAGCCATTGGCTAAAACATCGGCCAAATGCATGGTCTTGATGGAAAGATTGTTTTTCTGAATGTAGCCATCCAGGTGCATTAAACAAGAGAGATCGGTAGAAATGATATAGTCTGCGTCCATTTCCAATGCATTGTTTACCTTTTGTTCAGCCATCGCCGATGATATGGCATCAAATTTCACAGCAAAAGTTCCTCCAAAACCGCAGCACATGTCGGTGTCTTTCATCTCTAACATCTCCAATCCAATTACTCTTGATAATAGTTGGCGAGGTTCGTCTTTAATTTTGCACTCTCTTAAACCGCTGCATGAATCGTGATAAACTGCTTTTCCCTCCAACTCGGCACCAAAATAATCTTTCTTTAGCACGTTGATAAGAAAATCAGATAGTTCAAAAATATTACTTTGCAAACTGCGGCATTTATTATGTACAATGGTATTGGTAAACAAATCGTTAAAGCCATTTTTCACCATCCCTACACAAGATGCTGACGGGGCAACGATATACTGATGTTCAGAAAAATCATTTAAAAACTTAGTTCCTATTTCTTTGGCTTCCTCCCAGTAACCGGCGTTATAAGCAGGTTGCCCACAACAAGTTTGTTTAGGATTGTAAACTATTTCACAGCCAGCTTTCTCTAACACCTTGATGGTGTTAAAGGCAGTTTCAGGGTATAATTGATCTACAAAACAGGGAATAAATAATTCAACTTTCATCAGATATCTTTTCGTATAGCCCTAAGCACGTTCGTCAACCGTAACAGATGAAGGCTGAACTCGTTTTAAGAGCAGCAAAAATATCAATCCTATTACAAAAAACGAAGCTAAAGCAATAATAGAATTTCTCATGTTGTTGGTAAGCTCTTCAATAATGGCAAAACTGAACAAGCCAATTACGATGGAAAGCTTCTCCGTGGCGTCGTAAAAGCTGAAAAATGATGCCGTATCTTTTGTGTCTGCTGGTATGTATTTAGAATAGGTTGATCGGGATAGCGATTGTATACCACCCATAATTAAGCCAACTACAGCAGCTAATCCATAAAATTGATATTCGTTGGTGATAAAATAAGCACAAAAGCAGGTGCCGATCCAAATAAAGACCACAATGGCTAATACGTTAATATTCCCTATTCTTCTGGATAGCGAAGACATCATTACCGCACCTAAAATTGCCACTAATTGAATAATCAAAATGACGGCGATAAGCTTTGAAGTACCCAAATGCAACGTTTTTTCGCCAAAACCTGCTGCAGCAAGCATAATGGTTTGTACGCCCATGGAGTAAAAGAAGAAAGCAAGCAGGTAATTTTTCAAAAACTTCATTCCCTTAATTTGTTTCCAAACCTTACTGAGTTCCAAAAAGCCACTTTTAAAAACATTCACGCCATCATATTTAGGATTGGGTTGATCAACAGGTAATTTTTTAAAAGGAATTTGGGCAAAAATAATCCACCAAACTCCTACTAGTAAGAAAGATAATCTCGGAGGAAAAGAATCATCAGTAATGCCGAACCACTCTTGTTTTAGCACGAACACAAAACAAATCAACTGCAAAATCACACTTCCTATGTATCCAAAAGAATAGCCTTTAGCACTCACGGAATCTTGCTGATCAACCGAGGCAATTTCGGGCAGATAAGAGTTATTAAACATCACACCTCCCACGTAACCCATTGCTGCAATGGCAAAACAAATAATGCCAAACTCTAGCGTATCGAGTTTAAAGAAATACAAGCCAATGCAAGCTAAAGCACCAATATAAGTGAAAAGCATCATGAAAAATTTCTTCTTACCCCTACTATCTGCAACCGATGAAAGTATAGGCAGCAACAACACCATAACCAAATAAGCCACCGAAAGTGCATAGTTAGACAAAGCGGTGTTAGTAAAAGTTCTACCGAAGAACGTTACTTTATCACCATGTTCTTTTGTTGTAGTGATGATGGTGTAATATGCTGGAAAAATAGTGGAAGTGATTACCAGATTATACGCAGAGTTTGCCCAATCAAAAAAGGCCCAAGAGCGAATTGTTTTTTTGTCGTTTTTTATTTGAACTGAATCAAAGTTGGCCTTTGTTGTTACACTTGAAAAGTGGTCGGTCATAAAATAATTTGTTTTGCTGAAACTAAGATAGAAAAATTGAGCAATTTAATCTTTCCAAAATTCTTCCGTTAAGTAAAACACTGTATCTATAAAAAATAAGATTCCGTTGTTTGTAAGTACATTTTCATCATGCAAATCCTCTAAAATTATACCGATTTCCCAATTGATATAGTCGTTATTACGTGAATTTGAGAAGCCGTTTTGCTCGAGAAATTCTTTAACTTTCTTCAAATCAGTGATGTTTGTGATGACTACAAAATTCTATCGAACCACCGCATATAAAACGTCCTGATCATCTTTCGTAAAACCTAATAAACGTAGGCTGTATCTGGAAAAAAATAATTATGTAGCAACAGATTATGAAAATAATCTACCCAAGAAGTGTAATAGATAGCATCGTTGAGCTTAATGACATGTTGGCTATCTTTTAAATATACCTTTTGTTCCGCACCTTCACTCACATATTGAGAAAAATCTATATCAACCAACCAAAGTCGATTTTTATCAATGTAAGAAACTAAATTCTCTGTTTCTTGTTGTCGGAATGACTTTGATCCTTTAATTGCTTCGCCTGTGCTCTTGCTTTTTCCAAGGTAACTGGATATTGCTTGGATAACTTTTCCGAACCTAACTTCGCTCTTTCCTGAAAGGACATTACGTATTTCATTTTTCACTAGCTTAAATCGTCATTACAAATATAGAAAAAAAGCACTTCAATTTAGCATTCCATCAAGAGCAGGAACCTAAACATAATATTTTCTTCCATCAGTTTTTATTTTGCCAGCATCAAGTAGTTCTCTTATCAATTCAACCTTATCATTATCGGTACCTGTGGCAATTTGCTTCACCAGCTCATCTAAATCTAAGTGATTGCCCTGCAACAGCGTATATATCTCAAACTCCATTTTATCGTAATAACTAGCTTTTTCTTCTGCTCTCCGTTCGGCCAAGCAGACATCGCAAACCCCACATTTTTCAGCTTTAGTTTCGCCGAAATAGGTCAATAATTGGATGCTTCTACAAATATCATTAGCTGCATAAGCAAGCACCCCTTCTATTTGGCTACGCTGTATTTCCTTTCGCAAGTTGATGAACTTAGCATCGATATCGAGATGCAGCATATCCATACGTGGCCTAACAAATTGCAGTTGAGGCTGATCAGTTTGCTGCATGTAGGAAATGATATTGAATTCCTGTAATTTCTTTAAGTAAGCAATTACATCCAAATAGGAAATTTTAAGTCTATTGGATAAATCACTTTCTTTGATTTTCACATATCCATCAAAAGCCCCGCCGTAAGATCGTTGTATGGTTTTTATCAAAGGATCAAAAGCAGCATTCTCTATTTGAAAACGATAGACTTCTTCGTGGCTTATCGTAAACATTAATCTTGATGGAATAAAAACACTTTCAGTTAAAGTGATATAACCATCTCTTTCTAAAAACTTCAGCGCAGCCATAGTTTTAATCACGCCAATGCTGAACCTCTTACAAAAGTCGGCCAAGTCAAACTCAAAGGTTAAACCTTCGGCAGCACCATAAGCCAGCTGGTAATAATTGCCCAAGTGATGATACACCTTTTTAATATCCTCAACGGATGGAAAACTTTCGGTGTATTTGGCTTCTAAGTTAATGCGGTCGGCTTTATTGGTGAGTAGTACTGCAAATGCTCTTTTTTCATCCCTGCCAGCCCTACCCGCTTCTTGATAGTAGGCCTCTAAACTTTCGGGCAAATCCAAGTGTACCACAAAACGCACATTGGGTTTATCAATTCCCATCCCAAACGCATTGGTGGCCACCATTACCCTGGTTTTATCTTGCTTCCAATCCTCCTGTTTTTGAAAACGAATATCTTTATCTAAACCTGCATGATAAAAATCTGCTGAAACATGGTTACGCTGCAAAAATTGAGCAACCTCCGCAGTCTCTCGTCTATTTCTCACGTAAACCAATCCACATCCTTTTACATTTTTACAAATATCGATCAGCTTACCATGCTTATCGTCCAGATTGTAAACTACATAGCTTAAATTCTTTCTAGAAAAACTTTTGACGAAAACTTGCGGATCCTTTAACGTCAGTTTGTCGATGATATCTAACCTGACTTCGGGCGTTGCCGTAGCAGTTAATGCCAGCATCGGTACATCGGGAAGAATTTCTCTAAGCTCTTTGACTTTGAGGTATGGCGGTCGAAAATCATAACCCCACTGCGAAATACAATGCGCTTCGTCTATGGCAATTAAATTCACGTTCATGTAGGAAATACGAACTCGCACCAACTCCGAGAGCAGTCGTTCAGGCGACAAGTATAGAAACTTGATTTTCCCATAGATACAATTATCCAACAGGATATCGATTTCCCTTTTGCCCATTCCTGCGAAAATGGCTACAGCCTCAATTCCTTTTGCCTTTAGGTTCTCTACCTGATCTTTCATCAAGGCCACTAATGGAGACACCACAATGCAGATACCATCCATCATCATTGCGGGAACCTGAAAGCAGATGGATTTGCCTCCGCCGGTAGGCAGAAGCGCTAAAGTATCGTGACCATTAATAACGGACTGTACGATTTCCTCCTGCAACGGACGAAATACATCAAACCCCCAATACTTCTTTAAAACCTCAGTTGCAGTCATGATATGGTAACCTCAAAACTATGAAACGGCAGCGGTTTTTCAAAAAAGCTTTAGCTAAAGCCGCACAGATTTTGTTCTATTCAAACTTAAAATGTGTTGGAATGTTTGTAAACACTTTGATATCAATTGTATCAAGTTTTCAGAAAGACATCTGCGCATCTGTGGCAACAAATAACTAAATTGCAACCTTTAGTTGTAAAGATAAAATTAAGAATGAAGAAGTACGTATTTGCCTCAGCGCTCCTATTTGCCTTAAGCTATGTTAATGCCCAAGAAAAAAAAGAAAGTCCTAAGTGGGACGTAGAAAAATATAAAGGTGCAACCAAAACTTTTAGTATCAATACCAATGAAGGTACTTGGATGAATTTGGATGTAAGTCCGGATGGGAAAGAAATTGTGTTTGATATGCTGGGCGATATTTACGTAATGCCCATTACCGGTGGAACCGCCAAATTAATAAGCGGCGGCGTTGCTTATGAAGTACAACCAAGATTTAGTCCTAACGGCAAATATATTTCTTTCACTAGTGACAGAAGTGGCGCCGATAATATCTGGATCATGGACAGACAAGGCGGCAACAAAAAGCAAATCACTAAAGAAACTTTCAGATTGCTTAACAATGCTACTTGGATGCCTAATAGCGATTATATCATTGCCAGAAAACACTTTACTGCTTCACGCTCACTAGGTGCTGGCGAAATGTGGATGTACAGCATTTACGGCGGTGATGGCGTTCAACTAACGAAACGTAAAAACGACCAACAAGATGCCGGCGAACCGAATGTATCGCCTGATGGCAAATTCCTTTATTTTAGTGAAGATGTATCGCCAGGGCCAAGCTTTCAGTACAGCAAAGATCCAAACGGTTTAATTTATGCTATTCGCCAGCTGGACCTTAACACAGGAAAGTTGACCAATTTAATTGCAGAACAAGGCGGTTCGGTACGGCCACAGGTTTCTCCGGATGGAAAATATATAGCCTATGTAAAACGGGTGCGTTTAAAATCGGCACTGTTTGCGCAAAACTTAAAAACTGGCGAAGAATTTCAGTTATACGATGACCTTTCTAAAGACCAGCAGGAAACTTGGGCAATCTTTGGTGTTTATCCAAACTTTGCTTGGACACCTGATGCAAAAAAAATAGTGTTCTATGCAAAAGGAAAGATCAAACAGATTGAGTTGAACAGTCTTTACGTGAGTGATATTCCTTTTGAAGTGACCAGCAACCAAACGGTACAGGAAGCGCTACACTTTGATCAGCAAGTTTATCAGCCCGAGTTTACTGCAAAAATGATCAGGCAATTGACTACATCGCCTGATGGCAAAACAGTAGTATTTAATGCCGCTGGTTTTCTCTACAAAAAAGACCTACCGAACGGTGCGCCAGAGCGTTTAACCAATGGAATGGACTTTGAATTCGAACCGGATTTTAGCCCTGATGGTAAATTTGTGGTTTACACTACTTGGAGCGATGAATTTAAAGGTGCCGTAAAACGTACCGACTTAAAAACAGGCAAAACCATCACTTTAACCGACGAAAAGGGCTATTACTATTCGCCAAGCTATTCGCATAAAGGAGATAAAATTGTTTTCAGAAAAGGGGTTGGAAATGAAGTGCTAGGTTTAACTTATGGAAAAAATACAGGTATTTTTATAGTTTCAGCTAATGGTGGGGCAAAAACATTGGTATTGGATAACGGCATTAAACCTCAATTCAATAGCGACGATACCCGTATTTTTTACCAAAGCTATGATAGCGGCAAAAAGGCTTTTAAGAGTGTTGATTTAAATGGAAATGGCGAACGTGTGCATTACACCTCGCAATACGCTACGCAGTTTTGTCCAAGTCCAGATGGCAAGTGGATGGCTTTCACCGAACTGTTTAACGCTTACATTACGCCAATGGTTACCGCTGGCACTGCTTTGGATTTATCCGCAGGCAATAAAGCAATTCCATTAGCTAGGGTTACTAAAGATGCTGGCACTTACTTGCATTGGAGTGCCGATAGCAAAAAACTGCTATGGACTTTAGGGGAGAAATACTACAATAGAGAAATCAAAAATACCTTTGCTTTTGTGGAAGGTGCACCACAAGTTTTACCGGAGCCCGATACCGCCGGATTATCGCTAGGACTAAAACTCAAGGCAGATGCTCCAACTGGATTGGTAGCCTTAAAAGGCGCTAGAATCATCACCATGAAAGGTGACCAAGTGATTGAGGAGGGCACTATTTTAATCGAAAACAACAAAATTAAGGCCATCGGTAAGGCAACTGATGTGGCCATTCCTGCAGATATAAAAGTAATTGACGTTACTGGCAAAACCATTATGCCTGGAATGGTTGACGTACATGCGCATTTGCGCACCAGCCCTGACGGTATAAGTCCACAACAAGATTGGTCGTACCTAGCCAACTTAAGTTTTGGCGTAACTACCTCTCACGATCCGTCAAGCAATACGGAAATGGTTTTTAGTCAAAGCGAAATGCTAAAAGCTGGTCGCATGATCGGACCTCGTTTGTATTCTACAGGATCTATTTTGTACGGTGCTGATGGTGATTTTAAAGTGACTATCAATAGCTTGGACGATGCCCTTTCACACCTTCGTCGTTTAAAAGCAGTGGGTGCCTTCTCGGTAAAATCTTACAATCAACCGAGAAGAGACCAGCGCCAGCAGATTTTGGAAGCGGCTCGACAGTTAAAAATGGAGGTTGTTCCCGAAGGTGGATCTACTTTTTTCCATAACATGAATATGATTGCCGATGGACACACCGGAATCGAGCACAGCATTCCAATTGCACCGGCTTACAAAGACGTGCTGAGTTTCTGGAATAATACCAATGTTGCCTATACCCCTACTTTAATTGTTGCTTATGGCGGTCAATGGGGCGAAAATTATTGGTACGACAGAACCAACGTTTGGGAAAATGAACGATTACTGAACTTCACACCTAGAGCGATTATCGACGCTAGATCAAGAAGAAGAACTACATCTGAATATGGTGATTACGGTCACATTGAGGTAGCAAGAACTACCAAACAAATTGCTGATGGCGGCACTAAGGTAAATTTGGGAGCACACGGACAAATACAAGGTTTAGGTGCTCATTGGGAACTTTGGATGTTGGTTCAAGGAGGAATGGATCCGTTAAAGGCAATCAAATGTGCTACATTGAACGGTGCCGAATACTTAGGTATGGGTAAGGAATTAGGTTCCCTGGAAACTGGTAAACTGGCCGACTTAATTGTATTGGAAGATAATCCTTTAGAAGATATCAGGAATTCAGAGAAGATCAAATATGTGATGATCAACGGCCGCATTTACGACAGTATGACCATGAATGAAACCATTAGCAGAGAGAAAATCAGACCTAAATTGTGGTTTGAAATGGATAAAGGCGTTGCTTTTTCACTGCCTTACAAAATGGCCGAAACTTGGACGTTTACCGTACCAAATTGTGATTAGAGACAGTAATATGAGTTAAATTATTTTGAATTGAATTGCCGTTCCAAGCGCCTTGTCATTCTGAGCAAAGCGAAGAATCTGTTATAGTACTCAGCATCCCATCATTCAAAGCCACCTTGTCTTTCAGAGCCGCTTTGTCATTCTGAGCGAAGCGAAGAATCTGTTAAATTCATAATAGATGTCTCGTAACCTCGACATGACAAGGTGCTTTAGAATATTACCCTTTGGCGACCCCTTGTCATTCAGAGCAAAGCGAAGAATCTATTAAATTTCATAACAGATGTCTCGTAACCTCGACATAACAAGGCGTTTTAAATATGTTGCGCTATTACAAAACCACTAGCCCAAGCCCATTGGAAATTATACCCACCTAGCCAACCCGTTATATCTACACACTCGCCACCAAAATAACAACCGGGTAGCTTCTTGCTCTCCAAAGTCTTCGACGAAAGTTCGTTGGTATCAATACCACCACGCATCACCTCCGCTTTGTCATAGCCTTTATCGCCAGCTGGCTTCACTTTAAAATGATGTATCGTTTGCTCCAATTGCTCCATTTCAGCTTTGCTCAAATCGGCGATAAGTTTTGTTAATGGCAAGAATTTACCTAACGCCTCTGTAAACTTCTTTGTGTAAAATCTATTTAGCAAAGTAGATAGTTGAACACCTCCATTACGCTGTCTTTCAACTACTAATACTTCTTGTATGTTATCATTCGGCAGCAGATCAATCTCGATACTTTCACCTTTACGCCAATAGCTTGATATCTGTAAAATAGCAGGCCCGCTTAACCCCCAATGGGTAAACAATATGTTCTCTTCAAAACTAGCGCTTTCACTATTCACCCTACAAAACACCGAATTTCCAGATAGTTGAGCAAACCATGCCTCATCCTTTCCAGTAACAGTTAAAGGCACCAATGCAGGTGCAGTGGCAACAATATTCAAACCGTGTTGCTTTGCAAACTTAAGCGCAAAATCTGTTGCACCCATTTTAGGAATTGGCAAACCACCAGTAGCAATCACTAGCTTAGGAGCTTGCAAAGTCCGTTGTTTTGCACCTGTGCGGTAAACCACTTCATAACCGTTGTTTTGTTCTACGGATAAAATTTCGGCATCGCAAATGATCCGCTGGTCCATCTCTTCGCAAAGCGATGTAAAAACCCGGACAACATCTTTGGCATTTTTACCATCCGGGAACAATTGACCCAGTGTTTTTTCTGCTCCATAAATACCGTAAGTTTCGAAAAAGCTTATCGTATCATCCACAGTCCACTGCTTAAACGCAGATTTTACAAAATGTTCATTGTTGGAAATGAATTGCTCATCGGTAGCACCCAGATTGGTGTAATTACAACGGCCACCGCCTGATATCAATATTTTGGCGCCAGGCTGACTGTTTTTTTCGAGCAACACCACCCTTTTACCTAAAAAGCCCGCTTGCACCGCACACATTAATCCGCAAGCTCCAGCACCAATAATTATCGCATCGTAATCCATCTAGTAAATATCAATATTAAAAGCAAAAGTAAAAAAGCTTAACGATTATTAGTGCAAGCTTTTACACCTCCAGCTTTTCGATTAACATCATTTTAGGTAATAAGCCGTTAAGCTATCAGCTAAATAAATCGTAATTAGTAAATCTAACAGCCCATAACTCCCCTATTTTTTCTATTTTTGTTGCAAATTAAATAGCGATAATGGCAAAACAAGTTAGCGAAATCAAATTAGGTATTTTAGGAGGCGGACAATTAGGCAGAATGCTGATACAAGAAGCGATCAACCTCAATTTAACAACTTTAGTACTTGATCCCGATGCAGATGCACCTTGCAAAAGCATTGCTAACTATTTCGAAAACGGTTCTATCACTGATTATGATACCGTTTACAACTTTGGCAAAAAAGCCGATGTAATCACCATTGAAATTGAAAAGGTAAATGTGGAAGCGCTGGAGCAGTTGGAGAAAGAAGGTAAACTTGTTTATCCTCAACCTAGGGTGATCAGACTGATTCAGGATAAAGGCATACAAAAACAGTTTTTTAAAGAAAACGATATTCCTACATCACCATTTATGCTAGTTAATTCCAAAGAAGATTTAACCAGTGAAAAATTTCCTTTCCCTTATATCTTAAAATTGCGAAGAGACGGCTACGATGGTAAGGGGGTAATGAAAATTACCAACTCGGCGGACGTTGCTGATGCTTTTGATGCACCTACTTTAATTGAAGAATGGGTAAATTTCGAGAAGGAAATTGCAGTGATTGTAGCAAGAAACGCTAATGGTGATGTTAAAACTTTCCCAATGGTAGAAATGGAATTTAATCCAGAAGCTAACTTAGTAGAGTTCCTGATATCTCCATCAACCTACCCTGAAAGCATACAAGAACGTGCGGAGAAAATTGCGAAAGACATTGCTGCAGCATTAAATATTACCGGCATTTTAGCCGTTGAGATGTTTGTAACACCAAATGGTGATATTTTGGTAAATGAATTGGCACCACGTCCGCATAACAGTGGGCATCAAACCATCGAAGGAAACTACATTTCCCAATTCGGGCAACATTTAAGAGCAATCCTAAATCTGCCACTAGGAGATACTCGCTCCATTTCAAATGCCATTATGGTAAACGTTTTGGGTGAAAAAGGCCACGACGGCGTAGCTAAATATGACGGTTTAGAAAAAATACTTTCTGTGGAGGGCGTATATGTTCATCTCTACGGAAAAAAATATACGAAGCCATTCCGCAAAATGGGCCACTTAACTATCGTGGACCAAAACAGGGAAAAAGCAATCGAAAAAGCGAGATTCGTTCAAAAAACTTTAAAAGTGATATCGTAGGGAATAGGAATTAGTAGTTAGAGATTAGTATAGAAAGTACGAGAACCAAAGCATGAAATAACAAATTGAATCTGTACATCAATTAGCCTGACCGCTGATACCTGACCACTAACCACTAATACCTAACCCCTAAATACTAAAACCTCAATAACGATCAAAAATAACGATGGTAATAGGGCTAAAAAACCAACCATCTAAACAACTAACAAACCATATAGAAATGAAAGTTGGTATTATCATGGGCAGCAAATCTGACCTGCCTGTTATGCAAGACGCCGCAGATATCTGCAAAGAATTCGGTGTAGATTTTGAAATTACAGTGGTTTCAGCACATCGCACACCAGACAGAATGTTTAGCTATGCCAAAGAAGCGGCTAGTCGCGGAATCAAAGTGATTATCGCCGGAGCAGGTGGTGCAGCACACTTACCAGGAATGGTAGCCTCCATCACTACAGTTCCTGTAATTGGCGTTCCGGTAAAATCATCTAATTCAATTGACGGCTGGGACAGTATTCTATCCATTCTTCAAATGCCAAATGGTATCCCAGTAGCTACCGTGGCTTTAAATGCTGCAAAAAATGCTGGCCTGTTAGCAGTACAAATCTTATCAACAGCAAAACCAGAGTTAGCAAAGAAGATGCAAGCGTACAAAGATACTTTGAGAGCAAAAGTGGAAGAAACCGCTGCCGAAATGGAAAGTTAATTAGAAAGTCCGGAAGATTTTTAGTCCGCAAGTCGGGAGTGATAGTATTTAAGATCAGAAGTGATAAAACCATGCTGTCGGATTTCTAGGCTTTAGATTATATCCTCCTACATTGGTAATCTGATTTCCCGACTTTCGGACTTCCCGACCAAAAAACCAAAAACCTAATTCAAACTTGGGTCGATTGGAAAATTACTTACATGGGCATACTTTGGCCCTAAATTGATGATCACTTCCTTCCAAAGTTCCTCTTCATTATTAGAAAAAACAGTTTCTTGGTGATATTGATCAGAAACAATCCAGGTATTAGCAGCCACCTCACTCTCCAACTGCTGATAACCCCAACCAGAATATCCTAAAAAGAATTTCACCTCATCCTCTTTGATGCTATTATTGTTGATCAGGATCTTTAGGGTTTCAAAATCTCCGCCCCAGTAAATTCCGTCGGCAATTTCCTCGCCGCTGTTTAACTTATCGTAACAACGATGGATAAAATGAACCGTATCTACTTCTACAGGACCTCCAATAAAAACCTGAAAATCAGCCAACCACAAATCAGGAATTAAATCCTTCACCACTAAATTACTAGGCTGGTTCAATATGAAACCTATTGTCCCTTGCTCATTGTGCTCGGTAAGCAAAACCACCGAGCGCTTAAAATTCGGATCCGCTAAAAAGGGTTCCGAAATAATTAACTTACCTATAGAAGGGTTTAACAAACTTAACATAGTTCAAAATAACAAATATATTTTATGATTAAACTCATTTAAATCTCAAAAAATAGCCGAACATTAAAAAGTATAGGCGAACAAACTTACTTTTGCTTAATGAAGCTCAACAAAGAAACAGTACAGAATTTAAGGCAAGATTATAAATCGGCCGAATTGAATGAAAAAGATATCGTTAAAAATCCTATAGCACAATTTGAAAAGTGGTTCGGTGATGCAATTGATGCACAAATATACGAACCTAACGTGATGACTTTAGCTACAGCAGATAAATCGGGCAGGCCAAACGCTAGGATTGTATTGTTAAAAGGTGTTGATGAGGAAGGCTTCAGCTTTTACACCAACTATTTGAGTCAAAAAGGAAAGGAAATCAAAAGAAATCCTTTCGCTTGTTTGGTGTTTTTTTGGGCTGAACTAGAGCGTCAGGTTAGAATTGAAGGCAAAATTGAAAAGTTGGACAAGGAAACTTCTGAGCAATATTTTCATTCGCGACCAACGGGCAGTCAAATTGGTGCTATCGCCTCACCACAAAGTCAAGTAATTGAAGGCAGAGAAAGCTTAGAGGCAAAAGTTCAAGAGCTCACACAACAGTACGAAGGGAAGCAAATTCCTAAGCCTGCACATTGGGGAGGCTACATTGTGAAACCCACTTCAATTGAGTTTTGGCAAGGCCGACCAAGTCGTTTACACGATAGAATTAAATTTACGCTAGTTAACGGCGGCTGGAAAATCGAACGTTTGGCACCGTAGTTAAGTTGTCAGTCTGACTCTTGTCGAAGTATAAATTTAAGTTTTGTCCCAAAAAACCAAAAACTAATCAAATCAAAATCCAATGACTACCAAACACCCAAAACAGCTCTATCTTCTATTTTTCACCGAAATGTGGGAGCGTTTCTCATTTTATGGTATGAAAGCATTGCTGTTGGCCTACATGGTAACACAGTTAAACTTCGACGAGCCGAAGGGTTATGCCATTTTAGGTGCTTATTCGGCCTTAGTTTATACTATGCCAATGTTTGGCGGTATGTTGGCAGATAAGTTTTTAGGCTACCGACGGGCCATCATATTCGGAGGGATAATGATGGCAATTGGACACATCGTGTTGGCTATACCGCAGGATTGGAGCTTTTTCTACGGAATGGCATTTATTATTTGTGGTAATGGATTTTTCAAGCCCAATATCTCCTCCTTAGTAGGCACACTTTATGAAAACAACGACCCGCGGAAAGACAGTGGCTTTTCACTTTTTTACATGGGAATTAATGTTGGTGCGGCGCTGGGTGGTTTACTTTGCGGTTACGTAGGGCAACAAATCAACTGGCATTACGGCTTCGGATTGGCAGGGATCTTTATGGTGTTAGGCTTAATCGTTTTCATCATCGGTAAATCGTCATTGAAAGAAAAAGGGCTACCACTTACCAATAAGCTTAACGAAAAGGTAGCTGGCTTTATCAAAATTGAATACCTTATTTACCTACTAACTTTAGTAGTACTACCTGTTATAGTTACTTTATTCAATTATTACGAGGCACTGGATAGCATCATGTTAGTGTTGGCAGTAATCTCGGTAGCTTATATTCTTTATGTAGCATCAAAACTAGAAAAAGTAGCAAAATTCAAACTACTATCAGCGCTTATTATGGTTGTAGTATCTACTTTCTTCTGGGCTTTTTATGAGCAAAATGCAGGTTCATTGAACCTATTTGCAATGCGAAACGTGGATATGCATGTATTCGGATTGGAATTACCTGCGCTATCTGTCAATAATTTCTTACCCCCAGCTTGGGTAGTAGCATTAAGTTTGCTTTTCGCTGCGTTATGGCCTTGGCTAAATAAACGCGGTTGGGAACCCTCTACACCTGCGAAATTTGCACTGTCGTTTATTTTCGTAGCCATGGGATTTTTTACCTTTTATTTGGCTTGCCAAGCAAGTTTAGATCACGGACTTATTCCACTTGTGGCATTTGCTGGAGGATATTTCTTCATCATTTGCGGTGAAATGTGTATCTCTCCAGTCGGCCTTTCCATGATCACCAAACTATCACCGGTAAATATTGTAGGCTTAATGATGGGAATTTTCTTCTTTTTCACGGCCATAGGCGAGTTTTTGGCAGGAAAAATTGGTGCATTGATGAGTATTCCAAAAAATATTGTGGAAGCAAATAATCCAGTACTTTCCTTACCTTATTATGCCAGCGTGTTATTGCAAATCTCCATCTACTCCGCAGGTATTGGCGTACTGATATTTTTCTTAGTTCCAGTGCTGAAAAAGTGGATGGCAGACATCAGATAGTTTAACAAAATTTAACGCCTTATCTAAGTTTCAACATCAGCTTAAATTCATTACTTTCGCAAATCGTAATTCGTCAATCTAAACATACATTAATTGTCAGATAGCTTAGTCATCATACCTACTTACAATGAAAAAGAGAATATCGAAAAGATCATTCGAAAGGTTTTTTCATTGCCCTATTTATTTGAGATTTTAATTATTGACGATGGATCGCCAGATGGCACAGCACAAATTGTACAGCAGCTACAAAACGAATTTCCTGCCTTACACTTGGAGCAGCGCAAAGGCAAGTTAGGTTTAGGGACGGCTTATATCCATGGCTTTAAATGGGCTTTGGAAAAAAGGTATGAGTATATTTTTGAAATGGACGCCGATTTTTCGCACAATCCTGAAGATTTAGTGAGGTTACGGGAGGCCTGTGTAAACGGTGCTGATTTAGCCATCGGTTCTCGCTATGTGAAAGGCGTAAATGTGGTGAACTGGCCAATGGGACGCGTTTTGATGTCCTACTTCGCCTCCATGTACGTCCGGATCATTACCGGCATCAACATTCAGGACGCCACGGCTGGCTTCAAATGCTACCGCCGTAAAGTGCTAGAGACTATTCCTATGCACAAAATCAAATTCGTAGGATATGCCTTTCAAATCGAAATGAAGTTTACGGCCATCAAGTTTGGGTTCAACGTGGTGGAAGTACCCATCATTTTCACCGATAGAACCGAAGGCACCTCTAAAATGAGCACCCGTATTTTCAGGGAAGCTTTCCTTGGGGTAATTCAAATGAAAGTGAACAGCTGGTTTAGAAATTATAGGCGATAGCTAGCTGCCCCAACTCTCCAGTTAATTAAGAACTATCGTTTCACATTCAAGTAATCATTAATTTACCACAGTTTTGGTTTCTTTTGCACCGCCCATCCACCACCGTCATCCCGAATTTAGTTCGAGATCTTAATGCGATAGAAGGGCAAACAAACACCTCACCGTATCCTCATCCTTAACCAATAACTACAATTCCCGTTTGGGCAAGCCTTTGTTGCCTGTTAATCATTGATTAACACAGTTATGATTTCTTTTGCACCGCTCCATCCCTTATCGTCATCCCGAATTTAGTTCGGGATCTTAATGCGACAGAAGGGCAAACAAACACCTCACCGTATCCCTCATCCTTAACCAATAACTACAATCACTTTTTTGCAGGCATTTAATGTCGATTAATGATTAACAAACCACAGTTGTGATTTCTTTTGCACCATCCATCCCCCACCGTCATCCCGAATTTAGTTCGGGATCTTAATGCGTTAGTAGGATAAACAAACACCTCACCATATCCCTCATCCTTAACCAATAACTACAATCACTTTTTTGCAGGCATTTAATATTGATTAATGATAGTAAAATTTCCAAAATAGAGAATGGAAAGTTTAACATTAAGCTTTCTACTATCATCGAGCTTGCGAAAGGCTTAGGAATTGAGCCAAAGGAACTGTTGGATTTTTGACGGTTTTTCGACTTAGCGGTGTAATATTCAATAGAAATATTGCTTTTGAACTTTGCACTAATTAATCGGATTTTTCTTCAACCATTCAGTAAACATCCGTTGCACCACCTCTTTGATATTTCCCCTATCCAATCCGTCTACATACCATTGTATGGCATCATGTTGAAGATCTTCGACCCCATAATAAAGACAATAAAAATCAGTTAACATGTGATTGTTTAAAGACAAATGCAAATCTCTTAGTTCCCTCAAAGTCTTCAAAACTTCGTCAACATCAAAATGGTCGAAATCGGTAGTCGCTAGCAGATAGCTCACGTAGTTTTTAGTTATCTGGTCTTTATCGCTGTAATCTAAATGCAGTTCATTCAAGACCTTACTTGTTAACGAATGTAGTTCGAACTGATCGTAAGGTGGGCTGATCCCAGCAAGTATCACTAAATGTTCTGTATCATAACCATTCATCAACATTAACACCGCCCAATCAATCCAAAATTGATCGATATCATAGTTGAGCGCTTTGTAAGCAAGTATGGCATGAGTGGACTTAACGAGATAAATCATAGAGATAATATGCTTAATTAAGTCAACCAGTAATCTGGAATAGCTTGCTTAACCAAACTCATAATATATTCAAGGTTCTTTGTATCTTGAACTATAATTTGATAGTCGCCATTTCCCCAATGGCCAACATTAGAAACATCCCTAGTTAAACCTTTAGAATCATCAAGCTGTCCCCTTTTTAAGTTTATCCAAAGCTTTAGATTACTTTTCTGGATGCATATATCGGCAAAAATTTTCCCATTCTTTATAAAACCAATCTCTTGTTTTTTCGGCTTAATATCGGTATCGCTTGTCAGGTTTAAAATAGCATCTTTAAAAGCTTCGTAAAGCTCCTTAACATCTTCGCTCTTTCCTTGTAAATGATCGTCTTCTGCATAAACTTTAATCTCATCAACTACCTTTTTTAGTTCAGCATCTTCAGCTCCCTGTAATTGTTTTATACTTGGTGCTGATTTACTTTTCTTGATTGGATTAACGGTAATGATATCTCCTTCAAATTGTTTTACCTCCCAAAGCTCAATTGCTAAGTCTTTAAAATTAGTCGCCTGCTTTTGGTTTTCATTAAAACCAGGAGATACAAAAATTACTTTAGTTTGCGACCAGTCAACTTCGTCCCTACGTAGGCTCTTGCCAAAACGTTCATTATATTCTACGATAAATTCTGCTTTATAATCGAGCATGAGGTTAAGATAGGCTATACCTTGATCCACTACGCTATTACTATTGCTTCTCTTATACTCAATTACAACAAAAGCCTTAGCGTCTTCATCAAAAGCTAAAGTATCTATACGGTAATTCTTAATCGTAAATTCCGATTTAATTAACGTTAACTGCGTAAGTGCATTTAAGTTAGTTTCAAATACTTTTTGCAAATCTCGTTCTAGCTTAAAAGGAATTTCTTTAAGCGGGGAAAGATTTTGTTTGTTGATTTTAAAAAGCAGCATATTTTAAGTTTTAATTGACAAGCAGGATTTACTCGTTACCCATTAATTCATCACCGATTAATTTTGCTTGTTCAAGTATAGTCTTGACAGCTTTATCTTGTTTTTCTGGTGGATAACCATATTTTTTGAGAATACGTTTTATCATAACTCTCATTTTTGCTTGAACACTCTCTTTTTTGTCCCAATCTATTGTTACCGAGTTTTTAACACTTTCAACCAATTCCCTAGCGATTGCTCTTAATATTTCATCTCCTAAAATAAATACGGCACTGTTGCTTACTTCCAATGCATCATAGAATGCTAACTCTCGGAAGTCAAGATTCAGGTTTTCGCCACGCTTGTCGGCTTCTTTGATTTCTTTGGCAAGCCGTATGAGCTCTTCAATAATTTCCGCAGCTGTCAACGCGTTGTTTTGATAACGCTTGATGGCCTCTGCCAACATTTCTGAAAACTTCTTGCTCTGTACGATATTCCTTGATGAACGCTTTTTGATTTCGTCATTGAGCAATCTTCTCAAAAGCTCCAAGGCGAGATTCTTTCTTGGCATATTTTTCAATTCTGCCATAAACTCATCTGAAAGAATATTTAAGCCCGATATTTCAGGGTTTTTCAAACCTGCTGCTTGGAAAATGTCAATGACTTCTGTTGAAATCAAAGCATCAGAAATGATTTGTCGGATGGCTGTTTCTACCTCTTCATCTGTTCGTTTTTTCTTGCTTTCCCTCAGCTTGGTAATTCTTGCTTTGATGGCTTGGAAGAAACTCAAATCATCTCTTATTGCAATCGCTTTCGGATGCGGAACAGAAATCGCAAATGCTTTGGAAAGATTGGAAACATTGGTACTAAACCTTTCTTGCCCTTTACCTAGTCCTAAAATGAAGTCAGTTGCATCTAAAAGGAAGGTGAGTTTTTCTCTTGGTTGTAAAGTGAAAAAGCGTTTGTAATCGAAACCGTGGAATAACTCCGTCACAATTTCATAGAGTTCTTCCATTTTGGCAACTGCTTCTTCCTGGTCAAACTCGATTTTGCCTTTACCACCGCTTGATGTATAAACGCTCAATGCTTTTTTCAGGTCTTGGGCAATTCCCAAATAGTCCACAATCAAACCGCCTTCTTTGTCTTTGAAAACTCGGTTTACTCGTGCTATGGCTTGCATTAAGTTATGACCTGTCATTGGCTTGTCCACATACAACGTATGCAAGCAAGGTGCGTCAAAACCTGTTAGCCACATATCCCGAACAATGACCAATTTCAACTCGTCTTTCGGGTCTTTCAACCGGTCGCCTATTGATTTTCTTCTTGGTTTGTTACGGATATGTTCTTGCCAATCCAAAGGGTCGGACGATGAACCTGTCATAATCACTTTGATGGCTCCTTTGTCATCATCGCCACTATACCATTCAGGACGGATTTTGATGATTTCATTATGCAAAGCCACACAAATTCTGCGGCTCATACAAACAATCATTCCTTTGCCGTCAAATGCTTCACTGCGTTGTTCAAAGTGTTTTACGAGGTCTGCCGCAACCTGACTTAATCTTTTGTCACTACCTACGATGGCTTCTTGTTGTGTCCATTTGGCAAATCGTTGCTGGCGTTCGGTCAGTTCATCTTCTTCGGTAACTTCTTCAATACGTTGGTCAATAATTTCCTGCTCTGCTGGGTCAAGTTCTATTTTGGCTAAACGGCTTTCATAGAAAATGCGAACAGTTGCCCCATCTTCAACGGCTTGTTGTATATCGTAAACGTCCACATACTCGCCAAAAATGGCTTGGGTATTCTTGTCTTCTTTTTCAATAGGTGTGCCTGTGAACCCAATAAATGAAGCATTAGGCAAAGCATCACGCATATGCCTTGCATAGCCATCTATGAAATCATATTGACTTCTGTGGGCTTCATCTGCAATTACTACAATGTTTCTGCGGTCGGATAGCTTAGGATAAGTTGACCCTTTTTCTTCGGGCATAAATTTTTGAATGGTGGTGAATACCACACCACCCGAAGCTACAGAAAGTAAACTTTGCAAATGGTTTCTGCTTTCTGCCTGAACAGGCGTTTGCCTGATGAGTTGCTGGCAGTTACTGAATGTTTCAAAAAGTTGTTGGTCAAGGTCGTTGCGGTCGGTGAGTACCACAATGGTTGGGTTGTTTAGTTGTGGCGTAACCACCATTTTGCCCGCATAAAAAACCATACTCAAACTTTTGCCACTTCCTTGGGTGTGCCAAACCACACCTGCACGTTTATCGCCTGAAACTGCTGCCGCTTTGATGGTGGAATGAATGGCTTTGTTTACGGCATAGTATTGATGATAAGCCGCTATTTTCTTTAAGGTTTTGTCCTTGGTTTTCTCAAAAACAATGAAATAGCGTATCAGGTCAATGATGTTTTTCTTGTTCAACATTCCGCTCAATACCACATCCATTTCAATGTTAGTGGTAGGGGTTGTAAATAATGTTGAGTTGTAAATCTCGTTTGGCTCTGCAACAATATTTTCAGGTGGGTTTTCAGGAATTTTCCAACCACTGAAACGACTCCGATCGCTGGTAATAGTTCCTGCTTTGGCAAACCAACCGTCTGTAACAATTAAAAAGCTGTTGTAATTGAACAGGGTTGGAATTGCTTGTTTGTAGGTCATCAACTGATTGTAAGCGGCTTTCAGGTCGGCTTTTTGATCCGTTGCGTTTTTAATTTCAATGACTACCAAAGGCAAGCCATTGATAAAAATGATTACATCAGGGCGTTTGTTGCTGTGGTTTTCTACAATGGTAAACTGATTGACGGCTACAAAGTCATTGTTTTCTGGATTTTGAAAATCAATCAACCACACTTTAAAGGTTTTGATTTGCTCGCCTTCTCTGCCTTTGACGTCTACCCCCTCAGTAATGAGTTTGTGAAATGCTTCGTTATTGGCTAATAAATTGGTAAATGGAATTCGTGAAATAGTACGCAGAGCTTCTTCCCGCACTTCGGCAGGAACATCTGGATTGATTTTGTCAATAGCGGTTTGTAAGTAGTTGGTTAAAACCACTTCACTGTATTGCCGCTCAATGTTTGCTCCATTGAGTGTTTCATAGCCTTGCTCCTGCAAAGTCTGCAATGCCATTTGTTCTATTTCTTCTTCTGTTAATATGTTCATTATGGCACAATTAAACTGATTAAATTTGCTTGCTCGGCATCAAACCTTGCTTGCAAGTGGTCAAATGAAATTTCTTGTCTTTTAGTAATCGGTTCAAACCAATACTTGCTTTCCTTTTTGCCTTTGAAGAAACTTATGTAGGTTTCTCTGCCTACTGTGTCTTTTAAGAAATGAAGGAAAGGCGAAAGACTGAAAAGTTCAGTTTCCCATTTGATAAATAGCTGCTCCTGACCAAGACCAAGCACAAAAGCCTGATTTGCCCCAAAGTCAAAATCTCCAAATTCTTTGTTTAGAAAATGACCGTTGAATTCTTCGCACCTGCATTTTGTAGAGAAGCTTTCAAATCTCAATATTTTGCAGTCGGCTAAGAACTCGGTCATCATCAACATTTCCTTGAAAATCGGAACGACTTGCAATAGTTCTGCTTCTGCTTCTTCTCTTGTTGGTGTGGTATGGTGCGAAATGTCGTTTCTGATGTCTTGCAATGCCAATAGTTTGTCCAATAATTCAGGGTCGATCTCTTCGCACTTTAAGCCTAAGTTGTTGGCTCTTGCAAATTCAATGACTGCTTTCAGGTTTTGAATTTTGGTTTTCAGAGCATCTGAAATTAAGCGGTCTGTATTGAAATTTTTGTGAACTGCTCCTGTTGGACTAACGCCAACCAAAACCTGTGCGGCTTTTAAATCAATACCTTTGTGTCGGATTTCTCCCCAAACAATAGAATACAGAACAAAAACGATAGATTCCCAAGTGTCTTTTAGGTGCAGCAGTTTTCTTACTGGGTCTGCTGCTCCTTCGCCTTTCTCGGAAAGCCTGAAATTATAAGCAATGCAAGATGGGTATTGATTGTAAACAACTTCTTTGATTCGCTCATATTCCGAATTCAAAAAGTCCTGATAGGCGTCTGCATAGCCAATCGGTTCCATTTCGTAAAGGATGCGACTGGGTTGAAATTGCGTACCGCCAACTTTTACCTGTCCATTGGCTTCAATTTTGCAATCTTCGTCCAACGATTCATTAAATCGCTGATACTTCGCATCATTATATGGTAGTAAGTTATCAGCCATGTACTTCTATTTCGCCCGACATTAACTTAGGTAATATACTGTCACGGGTATTTTTTAAAGTTTCATTTTCTGCAAGGTTGTCCAATATCTTTTCAAACATTGGCTGGGCAATTCTGCCAAAAGCTACAATCAATTCGGCAGGTGGAATAATTGCTCTGATACTTTCAATAGCTGATGCACTGATGTTGGGCTGAGCACTTCCTAATGCTGAATTTTGAATGGCTGTTTGATAAGTGTCGGTTGACAAAAGCAAATACATATACAAATTGCCAAATGGAACATTCTCTTTGAACATTCCCACACGCTGATTCAACCAAAGATTTTTATCGGTTAGCGGCACTAAACCTATTTTGCCGACTTCTGCTCCTGTCATTGCAATAAGCAATGAGCCACTTTCAATTTTGAATTTCTCGTCTAAGGAAGAAACCACCGAAGCATCCACGAAATCTGTATTTTGAATATCAACTACATTGCCGTTGATGTTTTTGATTTTGATGATACCTACTTCGCCTTGTTCCTGAAAATCTTTGCTCTTAAATGCGTAGCCATTTTGTACATAAGAAATTGCACCAATTCCGTTTACTTCCCAACTCTCAGGGATTTCCCCAAACTCGCTTTGCTTTACGTTGCCGTCTGCATTGGGATAGTTGAAATTGACAAACCACTCCTTAAAAAGCGTTCTGGCTATTTCTTCAAGCGTTTGACTGGTGGCAAGGTTGTTTTCGATTTTGTCGTCAATGGTGGAAAGGATTTCAGCAATCCGCTTTTGGTTCTTGAGAGAAGGAATGGAAATATTCAATTCTTCAATCATTCCCTTAGTAATTGCATTTCTTGTTGCACCCACTGATGAATAATTCAGAAGTAGGGATTTAAAGGGTGGATTTAATAAAACATACTTTAAAAAAGTGTTGTCTAATATTTGCTTGTTTGGGCGAATAATAGCAACGTGCTGATTTACTCTTGCAGGTAAAATATTGTTAGGCACTTGGCATACTCTTGCTACACTATCGCCTGTTATGTTTAATAGTACATCATCTTCTTCGATAGCAACATTGTTCAATTTAGATGCTTGTTCTTCATTGATATACGCTAATCCATCATAGGAAAAAGTAAAGTCTAATACATTTTGACTTCTTATAAGTGCATACTCACCACTTTCTAAATAGGATTCTTTACCGCCTTTAGGCGTAGCTCCTGACCCAATTTTCGAGCAAATTTCCCCCAATTTATAAGTCTGCCACTCATTAAAACTCATATCCAATTTCCTTTAAGTTTTCACGAATGGTATTTTCTAAGGCATTGTCTTTGGCGAATTGCTCGGCAAGTTTGGCGGTAAGACTTTGCATTTTTTCATCAAAGGGCATATCGTCTGTTTGCTCGTCTTCGGTGCCTACATATCTGCCGGGCATCAGCACATAGTTGTTTTGGCGTATTTCTCCCAAGGTGGCAGATTTGCAAAAGCCCGCTATGTCGGCATAACCGCCATTTACATTTCGCCATTTGTGGTAGGTGCTGCTTATCAGATCAATGTCGGCTTGTTCCAATACTCGGTTTCGTCTGTTTATCATTTTGCCCATTTTGCGGGCATCAATAAACAGAATGTCGTTTTCACGGTTGCGGAATTTGCCATTGGTTTTGTTCTTTGCCAAGAACCACAATGAAGCGGCAATAGTGGTATTGTAAAACAAGTTGGCAGGTAGCGTAACCATACAGTCCACCAATCTGGCTTCAATCATATTTTTTCTAATCTCGCCTTCGCTTCCTGTGTTACTGTTCATACTGCCGTTTGCCAATACAATACCTGCAGTTCCGTTGGGGCTAAGTTTATGAATGAAGTGTTGCAACCAAGCGTAGTTGGCATTACCTACGGGTGGTATGCCATATTTCCATCTTTTGTCGTCTCGTAGTTGTGCGCCTTTCCAATCGCTGATGTTAAACGGTGGGTTCGCAATAATAAAATCGGCTTTCAGGTCGGGGTGCAGGTCATTGGTAAAAGTGTCGCCAAATTGTATGTTTGCATCAATGCCACGAATGGCAAGGTTCATCTTTGCCAGTTTTACGGTTGTCGGGTTACTTTCTTGTCCGTATATACTCAGATCGCCAATTTTGCCCTGGTGGTTTTCAATGAATTTTTCGCTTTGCACAAACATTCCACCACTACCACAACAACCGTCATAAATTCTGCCTTTGTAGGGCTCAAGCATTTCAACTAAAAGCGAAACAATGCTTTTAGGTGTATAGAATTGTCCACCGTTTTTGCCTTCGGCATCTGCAAACATTCCCAAGAAGTATTCATACACTTGTCCAAGAATGTCTTTGCCTTCGTAGCCACCACCAAAGCCAATTTTACTAATCAGGTCAATCAGTTCTCCCAAGCGTTGTTTGTCAAGGTCTGGGTCTGCATAGTTTTTGGGCAACACACCTTTCAAGCTGTCATTGATTTTCTCAATGCTGTCCATTGCCTGGTCAATCAGAATACCGATTTCAGGTTGTTTGGCATTGTCTCTCAAAAAAGTCCAACGAGCTTTTTCAGGCACATAAAAAACATTAAAAGCCAAATATTCGTCTGGGTCTTCAGGGTCTGCACCTTCAAATTCTCCTTGTCCTTCCTGTAGTTTTTGATGCAGTTCTGCAAAAGCGTCTGAAATGTATTTTAGGAAAATAAGTCCTAAGACGACGTGTTTGTATTCAGCCGCATCTATATTGCTACGTAGCTTGTCAGCCGCAGCCCAAAGGGTCTTTTCAATTTCTCTTATATTACTCATGATAGTCTTAAACTTACCGCACTAAAATATGTAAATTATACTTGCTAACACGTTTCAAATTGATTTAATAAAATCACATTGCTAATCCACAATCTGTTATTCAATGTGAAAAGTAAATCTTACGAATAATTTTGATAATGATTTTTAATAAGATCGATCATCTTTTCCTTGTGTTGTATAATTTCAACAATAGTCCACTCCGTATAATCATTGAAAATATAATAAGATTTTAATGTATCATACGTATCGCTTTTATTTTTAAACATACTTCTTTTCTCATCAACTGATTTATTACTGTATTCAGAATTTTGAGAAACACTTAACAATACTAAATTCCCAAAGCTATGAAGATAGCTATTCTCAATTTTTGGATTTTTAAGAGGATTTTCAGGGTGTTGAGGATACATATGCTCTATTGAATTTTTAGAAGTAATTCTAAATAAATTAAATTCATTTGTATTGAGATAAGAGAGTTCTTTCCATAAGATATACTCCAGTTTCTGAAACCAGTAGTGGTTAAATTTAGTACCCTCAATGCCATTGAGGTAAGTAACAAAATCGAAATCTATTGCTAAATCAGCATTTAAAAGTTGGTAAGAAGCAACTTTATCCGTTAACTTTTTGCATAATGATAACTGATTATCGATATTCTCAAGGGATGTCAAAAGTTGAGCAGCATTACCGTTTAAATGATTGTGGTTTTCCAGTAAATACCCCAAATATGGTGTTAACCAGTATTGTCTTAAATAATCTCCGGTGTAATATAAGACACTTTGCAGCATTACTGATTTAGATTTTTCAAATTTACTTCTAGCATAATAACTGTCAGCATTTTTGTTGACGTTCATCAATTCTAAATGTTCTGTTTTAGTATCAACATCACTCACCCATTTTACAACATACTTATCGAACAAGTATCTTACTTTCCACAATAACAAGAAAAAGCGCTTTATTTCTGCAACGTCTTTTCTATTTGCTAAAGACTTGAAAATCTCAATTAAACGATTAACATGAAACGTGCCTTCAAAATCTGGTAAGCCCTCTGAATTTAAATGTAATCGGTAGGTATGTAATAAAAGTTGTCCGAAATTTATGATGGAGCGGCAATAAACATCTTGAGACCTCCTTTCTTCGTTTTCGTATTGTTTTGGTTTTTCCTTATATTCATCAATTTTGTATGTTTTTACAAAATCAATACTAAAACATTTTGCATCGGCTGTAATTTCCATAGGGCTTTCAACATGATATTTAAAAATATCCGTATCAAATGCAATAAAATCACTTAGATCATTTTTAGTCCAGTCTGTATTTGGAAAAGAATTACGTACATTTCTTTCGAAGAAGTTATTCATATTTTCACAAGATTCCCAGACTTTCCCATATACTACTTTCTCATCTATTAGTTTCAGCAAATTTGCTTTAACAATATCCGTTTGCTCCAATTGTACGCCAGCACTATTAATCGTTGAAAAAAGTTTATTTAAATCTATTTTTTGCGGTGTAGAATTTTTAATAAATCGAATTTTTTGATAAATGAATTCTCCAAAACCATTTAAATCTTCAGATTCAATCCCATCAATAACTCCATTAATGGTAGCCAACGCTTTTGCAATATTTTTTAAATATGGAAACTGAGCGACAGATTCTGCTATCATTGGCTTATGTTCAGGAATATGTTCCATTTTTAATAAGCTAATTAAAAAATCTTCCACTTCTGTTCTAATCTCAAAGCCTATCTTTAGTGAACCGTCATTGTTTCTAAGAAATTTGGCAAGTACGCTATTTTTGTTTTTTTGAGAAAATACAAATGCAGTAAGCCATAATGTTGTAAAACGTTGCTGTCCATCTATTAATTCAGCTAATTGGCCGGACTCTTTAGTTAGGATTGTACCAACGAAATATTCATCCGTAGGATTTAATTTATACGATTTATAAAAATCACCAAGAAGTTTTATAATCTGTTCATCTTTCCAAACATAAGGCCTCTGGTAAGTAGGTATACTAAAACAAAAATCTTGTAGCTGCGCTAAATTGACTATTGCTGTACCGAACTTTCTATTCTGCATCTCGATTATCTTTAATTTTTGCTGAAATCGCTTTTATTAGTAATTTATCAAACTCTTTAGGTTTTATTGTATTAATTTTTAATGAACTAAATTCTCTAAAATATATCTTCAATGTAGATAAGTGTTTGTCTTTTGATTGATTTTCTTCAGTATTTTCGGTATTGAATTCATAGTTAAATCTCTTTAAAAATTGAAGAAGCTCCTCAACAGTATAAACTTCCAGTATATTATCGATAAGCTGATGAGCATAAACGAATTTAAAGACACTATCTTCACGCACATTTCTACTTGACGTTACACGAAGCGAATAAATACATCTAAATAACCATAGGCTGGTTTCAAACAAGCGAAAAAAACCAAATCTGCTTACGTAGGCTACTATACAAATTTCCAAAAGCTCTTTAAGGAAGATTGTACCATTTTGGCCGTGTACTAAGCTTGCGTAGAAATCATAAAAAGCATCATTAACACGATGGTCTCGTCTTTTACCGAAGAGTGCATCACATATTTGAACATAGTCATTTATATAATCTAAAGTATTATTACCGTCAGACAAGGGCTGTTTGAGTTGTTTGATATGACTTTCATACATTTGCATCGCACGGCCATCTTTATTCTTAACGGCACTATAGTAAAATGAAATGTCTTCATTATCGTTATTGGTACGCTCTGTAAATTCTTCAATCAAAACATTTTTGATTGATCTTAAATCTCTATAAAATGGAAATCTACGCCATTTCCGATTATCCCAAAATCTAACTTTAGTTAAATTTTGAATAATCGCTTCAATATTTGTACTGTCTGTACTCTCCCATTTTCTCGCTTGATAATTTACAATTTTTCCGGACGTTATTGCCCTAAGGTGATGGGCTTTTATGATATCTGAACCACTTAAACGTATACCACCAGTATTTTGTGTTTCAAAGAATGTATACGCTAGATCTTCCGTTCCTGTTACTACCACGGTAACATTTATTTCAGTAAAATTAATCTGGCTTAATAAGTCTGCATCTACATAATCGAATATATCATTTTGAGTAATGCTTTTCAAGTAAGCATAGTTTCTTTTAATATTATCGATACTTTTTGATGAACAATATTCTAAACCACTAACGAATGAATCGTCTACCACAGCCTTCATTAATAATAGCGTAGTAATACGTTGCTGCCCATCAATAATATTAAGTTTGTTTCCATCTTGATGTAAAATAATACTTCCTAAATAGAACATTGATTTTTCATGATCATTGTCTGCAAAATACTCTCGAAAATCATCTAGTAACCTATTAATTTGCTTTTCTTTCCATACGTATGGCCGTTGATACTCTGGAATGCACAACTGACCGCAAATAGTAGAATTTGGTATACGTGCAAAACGAGTATTAATTAAATCCTCAAACGTGCAGCTTATTACTTGTACGCCATTATACCTATTCCTTACAGCATTGCTACTCATTTATCAATTATCTGTTTATATTTTTTATTTTGAATTCTGAAAACTCTAAAATTACCGCTAGTTATCTCATTAACTTTTCGTACCGGGCGAAGAGATTATTTACTTGCGCAAAGAGATTTGCAATTTGAGTATTAGACATAAATGAGATTGTTATTTTGATGTGCTGCTAATTTATAAAAAAGCCAAGGCAAAACAAATTGTTGTAATTATCCCTAAACTTCTATAAAGCAAACTAAAATTTAATACGGTTTCCCGTAAAGCGAGATACTTTTGGATCAAGTTCCCAACCAGAAAAATAAGCGATTAAACAACTTTACTACTTACCTAGGTCAAAAGCATATCAAAGGTAGGGTTCAAGTAGGGATAGAGTACTAAGAGAGTACTATCTTATGCTTGCATAATAATTAAATTTTCATGTTTAAAACTTTAGCTTAAATATCTCTTATCAAGGGTAAAGGAGACGCCCTAACGAAGAGCCTGTGCCGATTTAATCTGTAAGCGAAAACTAGATCTCTCGAAAAGCTCGAGATGACAAAATAGCAACGATACTACAAGAAGATACTATTGGAACAAACCATTCCTAAGTACGACAATGGTCTAGCAGGTTTTCGAAGGAGAAAGCACCAAAATAGCCATAGCAAATCCTCTCCCTAACCCTCCCGAACAGTCGGGACAAGTACTCCTTGAAAAAGAGAGGGGATTAGTTAGCGCTAAAACCATTCCTAAGTACGACAATGGCATAGCAGGTTTTCGACGGAGAAAGCACCAAAATAGCCATTGCATAAACCCTAACCTTGCACCACCAAGCAAGAAAGCAGTGTGAGTAAAAGGTAACGGGATGGAAAATGCCTTTTTCTTGCGCTATCGGGATATTTTGGTAGTTTAATCCAAGAAAAGTTGCAAGCCTTGATTGTTTCCTTCTTTATTATCAAGAATAAAGAAGATGCCCCGCGGCATAGAGCGAGAAAAGATATAAACCTTGATGTTATGCCTATGTTGTTGTGATTTTTATAGGTAGGCATGCTTTCGCTGAAGCTCAGGTTGCTTCTTTATCATCAAGGATAAAGAAGATGCCCAGCGGCATAGAGCGAGAAAAGATATAAACCTTGATGTTATGCCTATGTTGTTGTGATTTTTATCGGTAGGCATGCTTCCGCTGAAGCTCAGGTTGCTCTTATAATCATCAAGGATAAAGAAGATGCCCTTTACCGATCCCCAATAAAGCGCAAATTTAGATCTCTCGACAAGCTCGAGATGACAAGATAACAACGATACTGCTATAAAATCTCGAGATGACAAGAGAACAACAATACTGCAATTGAACAAAGTCGAGACAACATGCCAATGATAACTTAACCCTTCTCCTTCCTATTGCTCCTTAACATCAATCCAAAATCCTGTTTCAAAGCCATCGCATTTACAATCATCACCAAGCGTTTGGTTCTGGTAACTTCAGTTTTAGCAGTGTTCAACCAATTGATAAAATAGTTTTGGTGCGACTTGGTGTAGCTTAAAAACTGCTCTAACAAACCTTCTTCTTGCGCTAAGCATACTTCTAGATCTTCGGGCATATCCACCTTAAAATTTACATCAAGCGCTAAAGAAAGTGTAACGGGCTGACCAGCTTCTTTGCGCAACTGCTTCCTCATTTTGCTATCTAAAGCTAAAATAAAATCGCCGCCACCCATTGGAAGCAAGCTCTTCCCACTAATAGAAAGTTGGTCAATTTGACCACAAACACGAAAGCCTCTCCTATCGTTGGGCTTGATCTGCTGCGCTATCGCCTCGGGAATAAAGACATAGCTCCACCCGGTTTTTTCACCATTGGTATCAAATTTCTCAATTTCAGCTATGAAGTTTACCATAGAACTAAGTTAAAAGTATAAAGTCAAAAGCAAAAAGTTTCAAAGAAAGTTCATTTTCTGTCCCTTTGCAGATGATAACGACAGCCTACAGATTTAAAAAAATTACTGTCAATGGATTCGTGCCAACTTTCCTATATCAACCTCTCGCCCCTTTGGGGAGAGATGCCAAAGGCAGAGAGGGGCTTAAAACTCCCCTTCCACCCCCAATCCAAACAAAGCAAAATCGTATCTCACAGGATCCAAAGCATCAAATGTTTTCAACTGTTCCGTCAATTCCACTGCGGTGAGCCAATCCGTTTGCTTGCGCTGTATCAAGCCAAAATGCCTAGCTACCCTGTCCACATGCACATCACACGGACAAATTAAATCTGCTGGTTTAATGATATCCCAAATACCAAAATCAACACCACACTCATCTTTCCGCACCATCCATCGCAAAAACATATTCAAACGCTTACAGGTAGATTTTTGCAGGGGCGATGAAATATGTTTAATCGTTCTACGTGGAAAATCTGGCAAGCTAAAGAAATAAGAACGGAAGTGATTCAATGCTTTTTCAATGGTAAAGTTGGATAGTACTAAATCTGAAGTATAACAGCTTGCAGAAGTGAGTTCATAACCTGAGGCGATTTCTTCCACACTTAGATAATCGGTGCGGTAAGTCAGTGCCTGCGGAACAAAGGCCGTTTCTAAGGAGTTGGACTGCTGGTAATGATGTTGAAAGAACGATACGAAGTACAATAGATCAGTATCGTTAAACGTCCGGTGTTTAAAGCCCAGCAATCCTTTCAAATCCTGATCAGAGTGGTGCAGCATGAACTGATAAGGCTGATTGTCCATCCTAGCTAGCAACTCATTACACTTGTTGATGATGGTTTTCCTTTGTCCCCAAGCTAAAATTGCCGCAAAAAAAGCGGCAATTTCAATATCCTGTTTTAAACTGTATTGATGAGGAATGCTTATCGGATCATTTGCAATGAAATTAGGCTGATTATACTGCGCCACCTTCGCATCAAGAAAATCCTTCACATTTTCTACTTTCATTCTCCAATCAGCTAATTAGCAAATCTACTAATTTGATAAAGCTTGCTCCAAATCCGCCAACAAATCGTCAATATCTTCCACACCTACACTAAAACGCAATAAATTATCGGTAACACCAACTTTTTCACGTTCTTCCTTAGGGATAGAGCCATGGGTCATGCTCACGGGATGGTTCACCAAACTTTCAACGCCACCTAATGATTCAGCAAGTGAAAACACCTTAAATCTTGAGGCAATACGGAAAGTCTCTTTCAAATCAGCGTCCCTCAAAGTCACCGATACCATGCCTCCAAAACCACGCATTTGCTTTTTAGCTACCTCATGGTTAGGATGATCTTCAAATCCCGGCCAATAAATCTTATCGATTTTTGGATGATTTCTTAAGAAATGAGCTACTTTTTCTCCATTCTCACAATGCGCTTTCATACGCAGGTGAAGCGTTTTAATCCCTCTTAACACCAAAAAGGCATCTTGAGGACCTGGAGTGGCGCCACAAGCGTTATAGATAAAAAACAAATCTTTATATAGCTGCTCATTATTGGTAATCAAAGCGCCCATTACCACATCTGAGTGGCCACCAATGTATTTAGTCACCGAATGCATTACCACATCTGCACCTAAATCGATTGGATTTTGCAGATAAGGAGAAGCAAAAGTGTTATCCACTGTTAAAAGAATATTGTTCTCTTTAGTGATTTTCGCTACGCCTTCAATGTCAATAATGCGCATGGTTGGATTGGTAGGTGTTTCAATCCAAACCAACTTGGTTTTCTCATTAAGGTAAGGTTTGATATTTTCCGGATTCGAAAGATCCAAGAAGTGGAACTTGATACCATAGTTTTGGTAAACCTTGGTAAAGATACGATAAGATCCACCATACAAATCATTACCGGTAATCACTTCATCGCCTGGCTTTAATAACCTTAACAAGCAATCAGTTGCGCCCATACCGCTACTAAAGGCTAAACCGAACTTACAGTTTTCCAAGGCAGCCAAACAATCTTCCAAAGCTTTACGGGTTGGATTGGTACCCCTCGAATACTCATAACCTTTGTGCTCTCCCGGCGATGCTTGCCAGTAAGTAGAAGTTTGATAAATCGGTGTCATGATAGCCCCTGTTGTAGGGTCTGGTTCTTGACCTGCGTGGATGGCTTTAGTTGCAAATTTCATTTTTTTATTTTTGTTAACCACATAGAAAAATAGGCTTTTGATTCGATAAATAATAAATCAATCTCAAAATTTACTATGTGCCTATATGTTAAAATTTAAATTATAAATTATTATTTTGTTGCGCTTCGGCTTTAAATTGATAGCCTAAACGTTTTCCTGTCGGATAACCGCTAGCGGCTAATATGGTTTGTTTTTGATGTAACGTGATGTCTTTTACGGCAGCGTAAGGCGGCAATTGCAAATCGGTATCCATGCAATCCAATATCGCCAGTTCAAATATGCGAGTAAGTATCTCTTCCGTAATTTCACCGTCGCTAAAAGATTCGTATAAAAACCCCAGCTGACCTTCTCCTTCTACAATAAAACGTTTCTCCTTATTCACTAAAATCCGGGCAACTAATGTCCCTTCATCAGCCAAGCGGTTATACTTAATAGAATCAGCTAAAAAATTGTGAATGTAGATGACTCCGCAGTAGCTTAAACTAGGATCTGCCTTCACGTAACTAGAAGAAAAAACGCGATGTCCTTCCTCAAAGTTAAACACGTTACTATGCATGGATAACAGCAACATATCCCCTGAAAACTTAAGTTCAGCTTCAAATTGATGCGCATCTCTGTAAGCTACTTCTACTGATGGATCTTTCGCGTGATAATCTTTGTGCAAACGAGAAGCAATTTTAGACAAAGCTTTCTTTGCAACAGCAAAAACATCAATGGTATTCCTATAGATTTCCTGCTTTAACGAAGCTTTACTTTCCAGTTTACTTAGGATCAGCTGATAATTGGTAGTTTCTTTTTCCATGGTTCGAAAAATGGGGATAAAGCCATAAGATGTGAAACGAGATCGAGTTACTGAATCTCAAATCTCACATCTCTGTACTCAAATCTATTAGTAAGCTTTCGCAAACAACACACGCTGCGTAGATGGTTTGCCCGTTAAAATACAAACACCATCTTCTAACTTATTGTTCAAAGGGATACACCTAATGGTCGCTTTAGTTTCTTCTTTGATGCGCTTTTCAGTTTCTGCCGTACCATCCCAATGCGCCGCGATAAAACCAGTTTTCGTATCTAATAGCTCCTTAAACTCTTCGTATGAATTAGCTTCTGTGATATGCTCATCTCTAAACTTCAACGCCCTATCAAATATATTTTGTTGAATTTGAGCCAACATCTGGAAGATATATTCTGCTAAGCCTTCTTGAGGAACTGTAAATTTCTCTTTAGTATCTCTTCTAGCTAGCTCCACCGTACCGTTTTGCATATCTCTAGCACCAATGGCTACACGTACCGGAACACCTTTCAATTCGTATTCAGCAAATTTAAAGCCCGGGCGCTGACTGTCCCTATCATCATATTTTACAGAAATACCAAATCCTTTTAATCGAGGTAACAACTCATCTACGAAAGTAGAAATCTGTTTTAATTCTTCCTCACCTTTATAAATTGGAACGATAACCACTTGAATTGGTGCCAATTTTGGAGGTAATACCAAACCACTATCATCGCTATGCGCCATGATTAAGGCACCCATTAAACGGGTAGAAACTCCCCATGATGTTGCCCAAACGTGCTCTAGTTTTCCTTCTTTGTTCGCAAATTTAACGTCAAACGCTTTAGCAAAATTCTGACCTAAGAAATGCGAAGTACCTGCCTGTAAAGCTTTACCATCTTGCATCAAAGCCTCAATACAATAGGTATCTAATGCTCCAGCAAAACGCTCGGTTTCTGTTTTTTTGCCCTTCACTACTGGTACACCCATCCAATTTTCTACAAAGTCGGCATAAACGTCCAACATTTTTTCTGTCTCTTCAATCGCTTCTTCAGCAGTAGCATGAGCGGTGTGTCCCTCTTGCCATAAAAATTCTGTAGTACGTAAGAACAATCTCGTACGCATTTCCCAGCGCACTACGTTAGCCCACTGGTTAATAAGCAAAGGAAGATCTCTGTATGATTGAATCCAACCTTTGTAAGTGTTCCAGATGATAGTTTCTGAAGTAGGACGAACAATCAATTCTTCTTCCAGCTTAGCTTCTTCATCTACTACAATATTTCCATTACCATCGTTTTTTAAACGGTAGTGAGTAACCACAGCACATTCAGTTGCAAAGCCATCTACGTGAGCAGCTTCTTTCGAAAAATAAGATTTAGGTATGAATAACGGGAAGTAGGCATTAGTGTGTCCAGTTTCTTTAAATTTATGGTCTAAAACCGCCTGCATTTTTTCCCAAATTGAATAACCGTACGGCTTAATTACCATACATCCTTTAACTGACGAATGCTCTGCTAAATCGGCCTTTATAACAATTTCGTTATACCACTGGGAATAATCTTCACTTTTACTCGTAATACCTTTGCTCATAACTAATTTGGAACGTTTTTTGTGTTAAATTTCTTGTATTGATGTCTACAAATCTATAAATTTATAGTCAGAAATTAATTTAGCACACAAATAAAACCTAAATACGATGAGAGTTAACCTATTTTTAACCGGAACGCTTGCTGCAGCCGCATTGTTGGTTGCATCATGCTCTACACAAAAATTGGCACAAAACAACAGTGCCGACGATGTGTACAACACTGTAGCACAGGCAAAAGTATACAAATATGCTCCTCCTGCGCAAACAGCACAAATAGATACTTCCCGTGTTGATCCATCTTACCAAGCAAGTAATCCTAATTACGATATGGATTATGCTTCTAGGATTGATAGATTCTACTACGGAAGTCCCAACAGAATTTACTTTGACGATTATTATAACTTTTATGGTTATAATTCTTGGTATAACCCTTTTGATGTAGGCGTGGGCTTCGGCTTTAATTATGGCTGGGGCTTTAGTCGCTGGAATAACCCATTTAACTATTGGGGATATTATGGAAGTCCTTATCATTGGAATACTTGGGGTCCCTACTCTTACTATAACACATGGGGAAGCGGCTATTGGGGCAGCAGCTACTGGGGTAACGGTGGATGGAATAGTGGCATAATTGTTAGAAATGAAAATTACAGACCGAGACCTACTAGAGGCGTAGATAGCGCTAGACCAACTGGAAGATTTGGAACTGAAATCCCTTCTAGAGGTAATGCTAATGTTGGAAGTCGTCCTACCAGGCCAGAAAGCTACAATCCAACTACAAATGGTACAGTTAGAAGACCAGAGTCGACTACTAATTCTTCTTATGGCAGACCAAGTAGAGCGGAAACTTCAAGACCATCAACACCTCAGAGAGAAAGTTACACACCACCACCATCAAGCAGCAACAGCGGTAGTGGAAGTAGCAGCAGTGGCAGTAGCGGAAGCAGTGGTGGCAGTCGTCCAACACGTGGAGGCGGTAGAGGCTAAGGGTTTTCAATTCACAGTACATCCAACAAAAAATGAAAAAAATTATAACAATGTTAGTGGTGGCGGCAGCCACTGCTAACTATACTAGCGCACAAGTAATATTACCAACTTATGCAGGAGATGCCCTGCGTTTTTCTCAAACTAACTATGGTAGCTCTGCCAGGTTTAAAGGCATGGGAAATGCACAAATCGGAGTTGGTGGAGATATCAGTTCTTTAGGTGGAAATCCCGCAGGTCTGGGTTTGTTTACACGATCCGAGTTTGTTCTAACTCCAGAATTTAACGGCACCATGATGGATGCAAACTATCTCAATACACGAACAAGCACAAATAAAAGCGAAATTAACCTTAATCAATTAGGCGTAGTGTTTCAAATGCCTACTTATCGATCAAGAGGTAAAGATACAAAACAAGGCATAGTGAGTGCTAGTATTGGACTTGGATATAATCGAAACAACGATTATGGCTTGGAGGCAAACTTTTCGGGCACAAACAATACAAGTTCAGTTTATAATATGTTCGACGGAGATCCTGCATTTACACTTGGTAATAACCAGGTTGGAAATGTGATGAGATCTGGATCGGTATCCGAATTCAATATCGCAGGTGCAATCAACATATCAAATCAAATTTATATCGGAGCTAATTTAGGATTAGTAAGCTTAAATATGAATTACGATATGAGCCTATATGAAAAAGGCAATGTAGAGAATTATAGCGTCAACTATTTTCAAAATCAAACCGCTAAAGGCTCTGGGGTAAACGGAAAGGTTGGAATTATATTTAGACCTGTTAGTGAATTTAGAATTGGGATGAATTTGCAAACGCCAACTTGGTTTAATATTGACGATAGTTATTCTTACAGTACAGATAACAATGCTGTATCTGCACAAACCTTCGATTTTAGCTATAACCTACGCACTCCATTAAAAGGTTCTGTTGGAGCTAGTTATGTATTAGGTGGTAGAGCGTTGATTTCTGCAGATGTGGACTTTGTTGATTATTCATCAATACGCTTTAGCAGTAGTGATGGCGGAGATATGGGCACTATTAACGAAAACAATAATGAGATCAAGTCTAGCTTTAAAAGCGCAGTAAACTACCGTGCTGGAGCTGAAGTTAAGGTTACTGACCTAGTAAGCTTAAGAGCTGGTTACGGCATTAATGGATCTGCTTATAAAGATGATAGGGACAAAGATTTCCAAACTACATTTTATTCTGGCGGTATAGGCTACAGAAATAAAAATTACTATTTCGATGTCGCTTACCAGCGAACTGAAACTAACAGTACGTTCAGCCCTTATTTGCTGAATGATTATAAAGAACCAGTTGCGAGTGCTAAAAACAATAAAAACAATGTTTTCCTAACGTTCGGAATTAGATTTTAACCAGCTTTAAGTTTAAACGAAAACGCCCCCGATAGCTCGGGGGCGTTTTCATTTATTTGACGTCCAATTAAATTATTCCGTACAACGGTCCGCCCTTCTCTCCCATACGATCAACCTTTCTTTCTACAGCCTCATCTTTAATCAATTCGGGAGCATGATGAGGTTTTTTACGAGCATCAATAATTAGCGGCCCATTACATCCCCAATGTTTGTCTTGGATAAAATCATCAACACCGTGTATATCGGCAGCTGGATTACTTCTTGTAAACGCCACCCAAACCAAATTATTGATATGCTCCGTTAAAAATCCTGCGTCATCACAAACTACAACTAAAGGCAAGCCAACTAGGTTATTTCGCTTGAGATGTTCTTTCAACAAATCAATGTCTTTTTTTGCAGATGCCGCATCAGTATATGGAGCTAAAGTAACGGAAAGTATTCCCGCCGAAGCCAGAGCATGAGCTGCTTCCAATTTAAAATCGGTAGGTAATGTTTTTTGTAGTTCTCTCTTCTTTTCGCCAGCGGCAGCAAAAACTACTTTAGAACCGGAATTCAATCCATCACCAGAGTAATCGAGTGTATCAATGGTGGTATTCGTATGAAAATGAATATCTCTACGCAAATCTATCCGTTCTAAAACGTGCGACAGAAATTCTGCCACGTGGTGCGTACTTAAATTTTCATCGTCTTCCCTAGCAGCAATAAATAAATACTTTGCTAAGCTCAGCTGATTTTTTCCAAGAATATGATTACTGATGGTTAAAATTTCCTGTGGTTTTCTTTCCTTCAAATAAGGCGTGTAACGTTCGCTTCCTATCGCAAACAATAATGGATGTACACCGGCAGCATCAACTGCATATACTTCTTTCAGCCCATGAATTTCCTGCGGAATTGCCGAACCAGTAATATCGTGGATTAAAGCTCCAAAACTGGTATCTTCCTGCGGGGGCCTACCTACTACGGTGAACGACCAAATCGCATTCTTTTTATGGTAAACGTTGCTTACTTTCATCAAAGGAAATGGATGCGTTAAGCTGTAGTAACCTAAATGATCACCAAAAGGCCCTTCGGGCTTGTTTTCATGCGGATATACCGTTCCTGTGATTACAAAATCTGCGTCCGCCGAAATCACAAAACCTTCTTCATCCCTAAAATACCTAAATCTTCTGTTGCCCAACGCCCCTGCAAAAGTCAATTCCGAAAGTCCTTCGGGTAATGGCATTACTGCTGCCAAAGGATGTGAAGGTGGCCCACCAACAAAGATGCTCACCTTTAAAGGTTGTCCTTTAGCATTGGCTTTAGTTTGATGTACACCGATTCCTCTATGTATCTGATAGTGCAAGCCAATTTCTTTGTCTTGAATATACTCGTTTCCAGCAAGCTGAATACGGTACATTCCGAGATTTGCATTCATTACGCCTGGCTTCTCAATATCTTCCGTAAAAACCTGAGGCATGGTAATAAAAGGACCACCGTCCATTGGCCAATTTACTATTTGTGGGATAGCTGATATGGTTGTTTTTTGGAAAGTTTGTTTAAACAGCGATTGTTTTAGTGGCAATGCGGAAAGTGCAGTTAGCGCCGATCCTGCATATTTAAAAGGATTTTTCAGTGCCTTTACAGGATCAGATCTTAAAGTAACCAAGTCTTTAACTTTTGGCAAACTGTCTCGGAACATAAACTTTGAACGTTCGATAGTGCCAAATAAATTAGAGACAGCGGGAAATGGGCTGCCCTTAATCTTCTCAAAGAATAACGCCGGTCCCTGTTTTTCATAAACACGAAGATGAATAGCAGCCATTTCCAAATACGGATCTACCTCTTCTTTAATCCGTATTAAATGTCCATGTTTTTCCAAATCAACAACGCAGTCGGCTAAACTTTTATATCCCATGCCTCAAAGATAATTATTTGAACAAATTGCAAAATTGAAGATTTAAGAATGTGATAATACGATGATGTGATCGGCAGAACGCACCTAAAAGCTCAAATCAAAAAAGAAGCCGCAGATACGATTAAACGCATTGCGGCTAGTTTATTAATTAACTATTATCAGATATTTAGCTATTGTTTATTCAAGAATGATTTTAACATCCAAATGGTTTTCTCTTTAAACTGCATAAATCGGTTAACCATATCATTGGAACCGTCATCTCCGGCTTTATCAGTAGCTTCCAACAAATCGCGTTCTAACTCAATTAATTTTGTCATGTCTTCTAAAACAGCTTCCACCATTGCAGTATCTGCCATACCAATTGTGTCCACTTCTTTAATCGCTGATTCTTTAATATAATCTGCAAAACGACTATGCGGCGGTTTCCCTAACGTCAATACACGCTCAGCAATTTCATCAATAGTTACTTGTGCGTTGGTATAAAGTTCCTCAAACTTCAGGTGAAGCGTAAAAAAATTCTGTCCTTTAACGTTCCAGTGGCAGCCTCTTAATTTTTGGTAATGAATATGGTAGTTAGCCAAGTAATCGTTCAACATATCAACTACTGGCTTCACTTGTTTCTCTGTTAGATTTATTTCTTTTGCTGACATAATTTTTCTGTTGTTTTAATGATGTGCAATTAACAAAATCTACAGCAATTAGTTTGAAATAACGACAAAAAAATGAAACCGTTTGAAGGAAACGAACTGAGAGTTTATCCCCCCTTTGGCAGTGATACATAAGCGTAATAGCATAAATAAATCGCCGTTTTTAAACTGCATACAATAGATACGTTTGCGTTCCGTTAATTTACTTTGTTAACGATACTATTTATTATTCGTATAATTGTACCTCAAAAATTTAAAAATATAGATGCTTAAACGATATATTTTAATTTCAGCGCTATTGAGTTCGGCAAGCGCATTCGCTTCCAAACCACTGGATTCGATAGGCGTAGAAAACAATAATGGCAAAAAACTCATCGTACATAAGGTTGATCCTAAAGAGAGTTATTACTCAATCTCAAGAAAGTATAATGTTAATGTAAAGGATATTCAGAGCTATAACAATAATGCAAGTTTACAGATAGGCCTTATTATCAAAATACCTACAGAAATTCCATTTAACGAAAAAACAAATAATAACGCTCCTACCAGTAATAATGCAGGCTTTTTTAATTATACCGTTGTAGCAAAAGACAACCTTAATTTGATTGCTGAAAAATTTGCCACCACCATTGAAGACATCAAAAAATTAAATGGGTTGAGTGGCAATAACCTTCAAATCGGGCAAACGCTAAAAGTTCCTTTCACTAAAACCAATAACGTTCAAGCTCCAGTTGTAGCAACCAAAACACCAGAACCAGCGCCTACAACAACGTTAAGTACCACAGTAACTGAACACACTGTTAAACCAAAAGAATATCTAGGGGTAATCGCTAAAGAGTATGGCGTGACTGTGGAGGAATTAAAATCGCTGAACAATCTTAGCTCGAACAACCTACAAATTGGACAGGTATTAAAAATCCCAGCGAAATCTGCTAGTTCTGAAGCAACTCCATCTACTCCACCTGTAGAAAGTAAAACTACTGAAACAAAGGTAG
Organism: Pedobacter sp.; assembly: GCF_965249885.1. Taxonomy (GTDB): domain Bacteria; phylum Bacteroidota; class Bacteroidia; order Sphingobacteriales; family Sphingobacteriaceae; genus Pedobacter. The sequence goes on from NZ_OZ252254.1 coordinate 4,457,382, forward strand.
CTGAAAATAGAGTAACTGTGCCGGTGAGCACTGCCGTGAAACCAGAATCGTCTTTTGAACATGTGGTAGCCAATGGCGAAACCATTTACTCCATCGCACAGAAATACCAACTTACTACATACCAAATTAAGACCGCGAACAACTTAAATAGCAATGATTTGGTTGTAGGGCAAAAGCTAGTTATAAAGGGTGAAAAGCCGGCGGCAGTAAGTCCAAATACAACTAGTACGGAAGACGACGGAGATAGCACAGATAACTCCAATACGCTTAAAAACCCTGCATTAAAGCGTCCAGCTGCTGTTTACGGGTTAAATAAAATCGAAGAAAAAGGTACTGCAGTATGGATTTCTGATCCAGATTTAGATCCCAACAAGATGCTTATCTTACATCGTACTGCACCCATTGGAACGGTTATTCAAATTACCAATCCTATGACTAATCGCTCTACCTTCGCAAAAGTTGTTGGTAAATTTACCGAAAATGAAACTACCAAAGATGTAATTATTGTAATGACAAAGGCTGTTGCTGATGCCGTAGGTGCTCTCGACAAGCGTTTCTTCTGTAATTTATCCTATGGACCAAAAGATAATGAAAAGTAACAAGCCTGTAATTATTGGTATTGCTGGAGGAAGTGGCTCTGGCAAAACATTTTTCTTGCATAGCTTTCTTCATCATTTTAAAACAGATGAAGTAACCTTAGTATCGCAAGATGATTATTATATTCCTGCTGGAGAAATGACCCAAGAGGAAAACAAATTATACAATTTCGATTTACCGAGTACAATTGACGACCAACAATTTTTGTTGGATATCAAAAAGCTAATTCACGGCGAAACGGTTTACAAAAAAGAGTACAATTTCAACAATCCCTTAGCAGTTACTAAAATTCTGGAGATTCATCCTGCGCCAATTGTCATTGTTGAAGGACTTTTTATCTTGCATTTTGAAGAGATCAATAGCCTAATTGATTACAGGATTTTTATAGAAGCAGACGAAAACATCGCGTTGGAACGTCGAATTCAGAGAGATGGAATAGAACGCGGTTATCCAGAAGAAGATGTACTTTACAAGTGGCATAATCATGTCGTACCGGCATATAAGGAATACCTATTGCCATATCGCGAAACATGTGACCAAATCATTTACAACAACTCTAACGAAGCGGACGACATCATACGCATCACAGAGCAAATGTCGGCAGAGTTTAAGAATAACTATTGCGGATAATTAGCCAATAATTTTTGAAAGCGCCTGATCGAGGGCGCTTTTTTTATGCATTGTTATCGACATAAAGAACATTTCAAAATGTTATTTTTATAGTTTTGATTTGTTTTATTTTTTTAAAAATCGTTTATTTGATCAACCAATAACCCGCCTCGGTGTAAATTATTTTTAAAACCTAATGTCGAAAGTAACTAGTGCTTTAAAAGCTGCCAGAGAAACAAAAGCTTTGATAATTGAAGAAAATGCTTCAGAAAAAGCACATGAGCTTTTTAAATCACAATTTCCCAACAAAGCTGCTATTATAATAGCGGATGCGACAACGTTCCATTTATTGGGAAAAAGCATATCGAAACAATTTGAAAGCAATGGAGTTGAACAATTTACGCCGTACATTTTTCAAGATCCAGAAATTTATGCTGAATATAAGTACGTGCAAGAGTTAGTTGATGTTCTAAAACAACATGATGCTATTCCTATAGCAGTTGGATCGGGCACCATTAATGATTTAACGAAATTAGCAGCCCACCTCACTAACCGACCTTACATTTGTATAGCAACTGCGGCCTCGATGGATGGATATACGGCATTTGGTGCTTCCATTACCGCCAATGGAGCTAAGCAAACTTTCAATTGTCCTGCGCCACAAGCATGCATTGCTGATATCAATATTTTAAGTCACGCTCCAAGTGAAATGACAGCTGCTGGTTATGCTGATTTGTTTGCGAAAATCACTGCAGGTGCCGACTGGATTTTGGCAAATGCGCTTGGTGTAGAGCCTATTGATACAACAGCTTGGAGTATAGTGCAAGATGGACTACGTGAAGCGCTATCCAATCCAGATGGAACAAAAAACGGTGAAGCGCAAGCCATCAACCAACTTACCGAAGGCTTGATGCTGGGTGGTTTCGCTATGCAGTGGTCTAAATCAAGCAGACCAGCTTCTGGAGCTGAACATCAATTTAGTCACTTGTGGAATATGGAACACCATTTAAATAATGGCAGGCATATCTCCCATGGTTTTCAAGTAAGTATTGGCACGCTTGCAATCACCGCACTGTACGATTTAGTGATAAACACTGATTTTAGTGAACTAGACATCGACGCCACATTAAAACAATGGCCTAATTTAGAACAACTTCAAAAAGAGGCGCTAACAATATTTAAGGATACAGACTTTCCAGAAATTGGTTTGCAAGAAACCACGGCGAAATACAGTAATCATCAAGAATTAGCGCTACAACTACAAAAACTAAAAGACAATTGGCCACAGATTAGACAGCAATTAACAAAGCAAATTGTTCCTTATACTGAAGCTAAAAAGAAACTTGCAGCAGTTGGCGCCCCTACAGAACCTGAGCAAATAGGCATAAGCCGACAAAAATTAAAGGACACTTTCGTTAGGGCGCAATATATCCGCAGAAGATTTACCGTACTAGACCTAGCAGTAAGAACTGGCTACCTAAAGCAGTGGCTTGATCAGCTCTTTGGCAAAGGCGGCATCTGGGAGATCTAAATGAAACAGCGATCTGACTTTAAACTGAATTAATATGAACCAACATACAACTGACAGCACCCAAAGTACAAATAGCAAGCTTTTTAAGTATTGGCAAACTCGAACCATCATTGCCACAATGATAGGTTACGCAGTGTTCTATTTTGTAAGGAAAAACTTCTCATTTGCCATTCCAGGATTGACCGCCGAATACGGAATCACTAAAACTAGCTTCGGCATTATCATGACGCTAGTAACGATTATTTATGGCATCTCTCGTTTTCTAAACGGACTTATTGCCGATAAAATGAATGCTCGCTATCACATGTCAATAGGCCTGTTTCTATGCGCCATTGCAAATTTTGCATTTGGGTGGGGATCAGATTTAAGTGCAATTTTCACTGGACAAACCGGCGGGCCAATGTTCACCAATACTATGGTCCTAATATTCGGAATCATATTGATTATCAACAACCTAATTCAAGGTAGTGGCTTTCCACCAGTAGCTCGACTATTAACACACTGGATACCACAAAATGAACTAGCTACTAAAATGTCAATCTGGAACACGTCGCACTCCATTGGAGCCGCTTTAGTAGCCATATTAGCTGGTTACATCATGGGTTCAATGGGCACCAATATGAGCAACAATCCTGAAATAATTAACGCTATTGCCGCTAATTTAAAAATTGATGTGAACGACACAGAAAAGATGAAAAGCGTAATCGAATCAGCTTCACATTACGGTGCCTGGAAATGGTGTTTCTGGATCCCTGCTGCTATTGCATTGGTTGGCTCCATCGGTTTGTTCATCGGATTACGCGATACACCTTCCTCAGTAGGCTTACCCGAACTTCATAAAACCTATAAAAAAGGAAAAGAATCGTCGGCCGAGTTTAAAGCATTCATCAAAAAATCAGTATATCGTAACAAATGGATTTGGATACTCGGCATTGCCAATTTCTTTGTTTACGTGGTACGCTTTGCCGTATTAGATTGGGGACCTACATTTTTGAAAGAAGCACACGGCATGACCTTATCCAACGCCGGTTGGACAGTGGCAATATTCGAAATATTTGGCATATTAGGCATGTTGGCTGCTGGTTGGGCTACTGACAGATTTTTGGAAGGCAAAGCACACCGCACTTCACTTTATTGTATGGTAGGAGTTGCCATCTTCATGACGATATTCTTATATCTTCCAGACAACACTCCTTCGTGGTTAATGATTTTCGTATTAGCAATGTGTGGTTTCTTTATCTACGGGCCTCAAGCACTAATTGGTATTGCGGCAGCCAATCAAGCAACTAATCGTGCTGCTGCCACGGCTAATGGACTTACCGGGCTTTTTGGATATGCAAGCGGGTTAGTGTCTGGAGTTGGTGTGGGTTTTATGGTGGATACGCTTAGCAAAACAAATCCTGATAATGCTTGGGATTATGTATTTATGATGATGATCGGCATGGCCGTAATTTGTGTGTTTATTTTTGCTTTAATGTGGAAAGCAAAAGCACACGGATATGATGATTTAGAAACAAAAGAAGCCTAATTGGTATATGACGCAAGAAATTAAAGAACAGCTGAAAAAAATCAAACATTTTGCTTTGGATATGGATGGAACAATCTATAACGGAAGCACCTTATTCCCTTTTACCAACAGCTTTTTAGGTTATTTAAAAGAAAATGGTATCAATTACTCCTTTCTTACCAACAATCCATCAAAAAGTACCAGCGATTACCTTAAGCATTTAGAAAAAATGGGCATCGAAGCTACGGAAGACGAAATGTATACTTCAGCGGTAGCTACGATCAACTACATCAAAAAAAATTATCCAAGTTTTAAACGACTTTTCATTTTGGGAACGCCAAGTATGATTAAGGAGTTTGAAGCTGCCGGTTTCGTATCAACTGATGACAGTGCTGATGACAAGCCGGATGCGCTTGTTGTGGGATTCGATACCTCGCTAGTGTATTCAAGATTATGCAGAGCAGCGTACTGGGCAAGCCAACAACTACCTTACTTTGCTACCAATCCTGATTGGGTTTGCCCTACAGACCAGCCTAATATTTTGGTTGATTGCGGTTCCATTTGCGCCTGCATTGAAGGAGCAACCAAAAGGAAACCTGATGCTATTATCGGCAAGCCAGATCCACAGATGCTGGATGGCATCATTTATAAATACAACTTGAAGCCAAACGAAATTGCTATGGTTGGCGATAGAATTTACACCGACGTACAGATGGCTATCAATGCCGGAGCTCTCGGAATTTTAGTACTTTCTGGCGAGGCTACACTGGAAGATGTAGCAACATCCAGCGTAAAACCACCAATTGTAGCAGAAAATTTAGCGGAAATACAAGAGCTTTTAATAAAATGTAAACCATAAAAAACTAAAAAGGCTTTCAAAATGAAAGCCTTTTTATCTTATAATGGAGTATAAAGATTAAGCCTTTTTTACATTAATAGCCTGAGGACCTTTTTTACCATCCGCCACTTCAAATTCAACAGTGTCGTTTTCTTTAATTCCATTAATACCACCTTGTACATCTTTAAAATGAACGAAGATTTCTTTGTTGTTTTCTTGGATGATAAACCCGTAACCTTTTTCGGCGTTAAACCATTTTACTTTTCCGGTACTCATTTTAGTTTTAGTTCTACTGTGTTAAATTGATAATTAACGTAAATCTAATGATTTATTATTAACTATCAAGGCTTTATCAATTATTTATTCGGCTGAGGTGTGGTGCGTAAATACGGCTTGATTACTTTGTGGCCTTTTGGGAATTTCGCTGGAATATCCTCAGTTTTGATACTATTAACCACAATTACATCGTCACCATCCTTCCAATCTGCAGGCGTAGCTACACTAAAATTAGCTGTTAACTGCAATGAATCTATTACGCGTAACACTTCGTCAAAGTTTCTTCCTGTGGATGCAGGATAAACGATCATTAATTTCACCTTTTTATCAGGCCCGATAACGAATAATGAACGAACTGTTAACGTCTCAGATGCATTTGGATGAATCATATCATACAAGTTAGCCACTTTTTTGTCCGAGTCGGCGATAATTGGAAAATCAACATTGGTATTCTGAGTTTCGTTAATGTCTTTAATCCAACCTAAATGCGACTCAACTGGATCAACACTAAGCGCTAAAACTTTTACATTACGTTGATCAAATTCATGCTTTAGAGATGCAGTTCTACCCAATTCTGTAGTACAAACTGGCGTATAATCTGCCGGATGAGAAAACAAAACACCCCAGCTATCTCCTAAATATTCATAAAAATCTATCTCTCCTATAGATGTTGTAGCTTTAAAATTTGGAGCAATATCCCCTATTCGTAAACTCATAGTATTATTATTTTAGTTTTAAAATCGATTAATTATGTATTCAAGTTACAAAATCATTTCTGCTTATTCAATACATCTAAACGTATACGCTAGAATAAACCGCCTTGGTTGGGCAAAAATTTTATTCGTGGCAGATCAGCTTTCAAATATTTATTAAATTTTTCGATGGTATAGTCTGCTATGATTGGTGTGTCACTTTCATCATGCTGATGCAGGAAAAAATACACCTCTTCTAAGCCCCTACTTAGCCATTCTTGCAGTCTTTCCACCCAATCATCCACCCTTTTCTTGTCGGAACTATCTAAAAACTTGCCTCCGTTTCCTACAAACCTAATGAACGCCTTTGGAGTGGGTAATTCCATGTGTACGCAATCTCGCCTACCACTTGCATCAGTAATTGCTGCACCAATTTTCAAATCAGCAAGCAACGAAAAAAGCGCTTTTCTATCTGCTGCTACGCTGAACCAATCTGGATGGCGAACTTCTAGAAATAAATTTAAATCCCGTGGTAAAGCTTCTAAATATTGCTTAAGAACTTCGAAGTTCTTTGGCCCAAAGTTATCGCCCAACTGCAAAAAACAAGGCCCTAGCTTATCTCCGAATTGGCTAATGGCTTTTAGATATAAATCGGTTTCTGCGTGGGCATTATTTAATCGTTTAATATGAGTAATGGCCCTGGAAAATTTGGGGCAAAACAAAAAGTCATCTCGCTGATCGGCCATTTCCTTCCACTTTAATATCTGATCTTCTTTAGGAATACCATAAAATACTGCATTCAACTCGATAGAATTAAAATGTTTTACATATTCTCCTAGAAAGTCCTTTTCCTTTGTTTTTGGAGGATATATCAGATTTACCCATTCTTTCCTACCCCATTTGGCGCAACCGACAAAAAACTTAGGATCTTTAGCGGCTTTCCCCTTAAGCGTGAGCTTAGTCTGTTCGCCATCCGCCGGCAAGGCAAAATCAATTTTATTTATTTCGCTAGTTTCTACTCTTCCAAATTCCATTGTTAAATATAATCAGTTAGCCACAGATGCACAGATAAATTTTATTATAAATCTGTTAATCTATATCATGTGTCTTTATTAAATCTTAGCCACAGAGGCACAGATAAAATTTGTTATAAATCTGTGCATCTGTGGCAACAAACACTCTAAAAAGAAAAACCCCGAATACAATTAAATGTTTTCGGGGTTTAACGTATATTATTTTGGCACTAGTTGTTATTGTACACTTTAATCATGAAAACATAATCCTGCATTTTTTCCACTTGCTTATTACGTTTCAGACCTCTTAACAAGCTTTTCTTACCGTAAGACACTCTTTTACTTAGTGAATCCTGTGGAATAGCATTAAGCGCTTCCATAATGTACTTAGATTTCACTGCAAATGTAGCACCGTCTGTTTTGTTTTCCTTACCATTAATGATACCAACAATATTCCCACTGTTGTCTAACAACGGCCCCCCACTATTCCCTGGATTTACTGGAATAGCAACTTGATAAGCCAAAGTATCGCCATTGATACCATTTTTAGAACTCACATAACCATCACCTAACACGATATCATCTTTAGGAAAACCCAAGGTAAAAACAGCCTCTCCTAAACCAGACATACCTTTTTTGATGGTGTAAGGAAGTGAAGGTAAGTTCTCAAATGTTTTATCGTTAATTTTTAGAATAGCAACATCATTTACTGGATCTGTGTAAATGGCTTGAACCTTGTAAGCACCTTTTGCATTTTGTACGTAAATTGAATCTGCGCTTCTAACTACATGATAGGCAGTTACAATGTATCCGTTTCCAGAAATAGCGAAACCTGTACCGCCAAAACTTGCTTTGTTATTAGCATTCCTGCTATTGTTATTTTTATTGGCTTCACGGTTTTTGATATCTCTAATCAAATAATTTTGCGTAATTTTTATTTGATTCATATCCTTGCTCATGGCTGCAAAAGTACCTTCTTGTTGATTACTTTTATGGATAGAAAGCAACGTAACCAAAGACAACAAAACAAACGAAGCAGCAATAGCCACTGCAGATTTATTATTTCTCCAAAATTGGATAATTTTAGAAGGATGTGGTCTTAAATCGTCAGCTAATGCAGCTACATCAATTTGTGCGTGTGCCATATCCATTTGCTCTTTCAGCTTTACAACATGCGCATATTGCGACATCGATTCCAAAAAAACTTTGTGAGCCACCACTTTATGGTCAACCATAGGATCATTGCTCCTCAATTGCTCAAAAGCAGCCTGCTCTTCAGGTGTAAGTTTACCATTTAAGTAATCTTCAATAATAGCCTCTAGTTCTATGTCTTGTCTCATTCTATGATTGAAAAAATATTTTCTTTAATCGTTGCAAACACTTGTACTTCTGAGTCTTGGCATTATCAGCATTGGTATAGCCAAACTTTTCACAAATATCTTGCATGGTTTGGTTGTTAATGTAAAAGTCTTGGATAATAGTCTTACAAGGTTCGCCCAAACCATCTAAAGCCAGCTTCATTCTATCAAACTGCATGTCCTTTTGTTCATGCTGTTCCATATCCTCTTCAACAACCAAAACATCTTCAAAATCTGCGATGTTACTGGTCTTTCTACTTTGCTGTGCCAACTTCTTAAGCCAAATTCTTCTACTTACAGAGTAAATATAAGTCTTAAGTTTACTGCTCAGTTCGAAGCTTCCGCTCTTTACTTTATTATAGAGTACAATGATTGCTTCTTGATAAACATCTTTCGCATCATCCTCATCACCGTTATTATTCAAAATAAACTGAAGCACCATCGGAAAATATGCCACATACAATTTATTTAATGCCTCAGCCGAATTATTAAGTATGCCTAAAACAACCTCCCTATCCGTTGGTGCTGCACTGTTAATCTTTATACTCACTTATTAATACAATTAAATCCAAATGGTAACCCAATAATAATCAAAAAAATAACCGACTTAAATTTTGAGCCTGATACTATGTCTTGAAAAGCAAATGTACTACTACTTATTAATGTATGGTCCCGCTTTCCGCTTAATCTTTTTGTTGGATTTGCTGCAAATCATTATCACTATTACCTATTTCCATTTACTGCAACTAGCGTTTCCTTCACTAACGTTCAGGACCACAGCTATGAAAACAAAAAGTATAACGCGTCAATCGGGTTTACGACACAAAAGCCAGTACAAAACACCTAGTTTTAATACCCAAAGCACAAATAAGTAACCGTTAAAGGAAATAAAAAAATATTTTATCTTTTTTTTAAAACAACGGGTTACCTTTTTACCTTTGCGGCATTAAGAGTAAAATTAATTAATTATTTAATCAGAAAATTAAAATGAAAAACTTATTCAAATTTGGCTTTTTAGCTTTAGCGTTATCTTTAACTGTAGTTGCTTGTTCATCTGAGAAAAAAGCAGAAGCTACTGATTCAACTGCTGTAGATTCAACTGCTGTTCTTGATTCAGCTGCTGCTACTGTAGATTCAGCTGCTAAAACTGTTGATTCAGCTGCTGCTAAAGTTGATTCAGCTGCTAAAGCTCACTAGTCAATAGCTAATGAAATAAATGTCCCGAGGTTTATCCTTGGGATTTTTTTTGCATTTTAACTTCCTAAAAATCAATTAATTATACATTTATTAATTTTTTTCGAAATTTTTCGGGTTACCTTTTAAGAATAAGGGTATTAACCAGTAATTAATTAATTTTATATAAAGTTTAAACTTAAAAACAAAATGAAAAACTTATTCAAATTTGGCTTTTTAGCATTAGCATTATCTTTAACTGTAGTTGCTTGTTCATCTGAGAAAAAAGCAGAAGCTACTGACTCAACTGCAATGGATTCAACTGCTGTTGTTGATTCAGCTGCTGCTACTGTAGATTCAGCTGCTGCTAAAGTTGATTCAGCTGCTGCTAAAGTTGACTCAGCTGCTAAAGCTCACTAGTCAATAGTTGAAACAGAATAGAAAGTCCCGAGTTTAATTACTCGGGACTTTTTTCGTTTACGACATTTCGCTTTTTAGCTATGTTAATAGCCAACAAATGTTAACTTTGCAAATCTTTTTAAAAAACCAGCAACTATGACTTTATCTCCATTGCAAGCGATATCCCCTATTGACGGCCGTTACAGAAAAACCACTTCAGCATTAGCTAATTATTTTTCGGAATACGCTTTAATCAAGTATAGGGTTTTAGTAGAGATAGAATATTTCATTGCACTGGTTGAAGCGAAAATTCCGGGTACCGAAAACTTTGATAGTACTTTATTTTCCAAACTCAGAGATATCTACGGAAACTTTAATGATGCCGATGCGCAGAGTGTGAAGGAAACCGAAAGCGTAACCAACCACGATGTAAAAGCGGTAGAATACTTTATCAAAGCAAAGTTTGATCAGTTGGGCCTCGAAGCCTACAAAGAATTTATCCATTTTGGACTAACTTCACAAGACATTAACAATACTGCTATTCCGTATACGTTTAAACTTGCCCTAACTGAAAGTTATTATCCAGCTTTAGAACAACTGATAGCTGCACTTTCCAACATTGCAAACGAATGGAAAGATGTTTCGTTATTGGCACATACTCACGGTCAACCTGCGTCACCTACTAAATTAGGAAAAGAGTTCATGGTTTTCGTAGAGCGTTTAAAAGTACAATTGGCAAATTTAAAGCAGCTACCAAATGGTGCTAAGTTTGGCGGTGCAACGGGTAACTTCAATGCGCACCACATTGCCTATCCACAAATTAACTGGGTTGAGTTTTCAAACCGATTTGTAAACGAAACTTTGGGTTTAAGCAGGGCGCAATACACCACACAAATTGAACATTATGATCAGTTTGCTGCTCAGTGCGATGCTTTAAAACGTATCAACAATATTATCATAGATTTAGATAGAGATATTTGGACCTATATTTCAAAAAATTACTTCAAGCAAAAAATAAAAGAAGGCGAAGTTGGCTCATCGGCAATGCCACACAAAGTAAACCCTATTGACTTTGAAAATGCGGAAGGAAATGCAGGGATTGCCAATGCATTATTCGAATTTTTAGCTGCGAAATTGCCAATTTCACGTTTGCAGCGTGATTTAACCGACTCAACAGTGCTTAGAAATATCGGCGTACCGATGGCACACACTTTAATCGCAATCAACTCAACATTAAGAGGTTTAGGAAAAATCATACTCAATCAACAGGCTATTGACGCAGATTTGGAAGAAAACTGGGCAGTAGTTGCAGAAGCAATCCAAACCATTTTACGTAGAGAGGCTTATCCAAATCCTTACGAAGCACTGAAAGCGCTGACTAGAACTAATCAAAAAATCACTGCGAATACAATTGCAGCTTTTATTGACGAGCTAGATGTTAATGAGCAAGTAAAGGTGGAGCTAAAACAAATTACGCCTTTTAGCTACACTGGTATTTTTTAAGCGCTAATGGATAATTTGTTCTATTATCATTATTAAATTCAATAGACCATTTTAACTTTAATGACCTAAATTAGACAAGAAGTGGAATAGCAATTCCATATTTTTGTACTATTAAATTTTACATCAATGACTATCAACGTATATACAGAGCAAACTCCAAACCCAGCTACCATGAAATTTATGGTAAATAAGCTGCTTATTAACGGCAGTGAGGATTTTGCCACCAAAGAAAGTGCAGAAAGCTCTCCATTTGCAAAAGAACTGTTTAAATTCAACTTTGTAAACGGCGTTTTTTTTGCTAGTAATTTTGTGACTATCACTAAAACTGAAGACGCAGAATGGAGTGATATTGAAGCTATCTTAAAAGAATTTGTAAAAGGTGCGGTTGAATCTGAGTTGAAGATTAAAGACGCAGCTGAAGAAGCTCCGAATTTTGAAGGAACAGAAACTGAGATTAAGATTCAGCAGATTTTACATGATTACGTAAGACCAGCGGTAGAGCAAGATGGCGGTGCTATTTCCTACAAATCATTTGATGAAGGCGTTGTAACGGTAGAACTAAGAGGTTCTTGTAGCGGCTGTCCATCAAGTACGATCACGTTGAAATCAGGCATACAGAACTTACTGCAGCGCATGGTACCCGAAGTAAAAGAAGTAGTATCAGAAGCATTATAGAAAAAAGAGCTATCACTAAAAGATAGCTCTTTTTTATTAAGTCTATTTCACCTTAGCCTCAATCGCCATTTTTAGACTATTCGCCCAATCGGTGAGCTGTTTTTTCTGAACATCGCTCAATTTCGCATTTCCATGTATGATGGTGTAGGACGGTAAAGGCATATCGCCGCTTGCCACTAGCTCAGCTATTTCGTCCAATTTATGGGCTTGTTTTTTAAGTGAATAAGTACCGAACTCCGAAAAATTAAGCTCCTCCTTACCTTCCACAATATGATCATTTAACCACCAAGCCACTGGCTGTATGTGCGCATACCATGGATAGTTGGTGTTGTTAGAGTGGCAATCATAACAGGACGTTTGAAGTAGTTGACCCGTTTCTTTGGGAACCTGATACACTGCACTAATGTCATTAACCTGCTTTACTTCTGATTTATTTTTCTGTGGCCTAAATAATTGAATAAGCAAAAAAGCGAGCAATAGGCCCAGTAATATTTTCTTTTTCATTGCAGTACTATTGATAAAACAATATACAACTATTGAACGAAGAAAAGTTATTCAGACCTAGCCTTAATCTTAATTTAGAATTTGATTAAAGACAAATTGTACAAAGTAGCCACATTGCGGCGCTAAAAAACACGATATCAGAAGTGCTTTTTAATGGTGTCGAGGATTTCCTGAGTGATTAAGCCATTAGTAGCCACAATTTCCCGCGTCTCTAAATACTCATCACCACCAGAAAAGTTAAGTAGCGTACCACCTGCCTGCTTCACCAAAAATGCACCAGCCGCCATATCATAAGAATTCAAATTGTATTCGAAGTAAGCATCAAACCTGCCACATGCAACGTAAGCTAAATCCACTGCCGCAGAACCTATCCTACGTAAACCATGGCATTTCTGCATCATTTCAGTAAACAATTTGATGTATTGCGGTTGTTTATCAAATTGGTAATAAGGGAAGCCAGTGGCAAGTAAACACTGTGATAAATCTGTGGCTTGCGAAACCCTGATTTCCTTCTTATTTAAAAAAGCTGGCGCACCTTTATATGAATAGAACATCTCTCCCCTATTGATTTCGTAAACAACGCCAAGGATTGGCTCGCTGCCTTCGTAAAGTGCTATACTAATAGAGAAAGTTGGAATGCCATGTATAAAATTGGTAGTTCCGTCTAGCGGATCAATAATCCAAGTAAACGGCTTGTGGTAAGAATTTTCTGTTTCGTCCTCTTCAGTAATAAAGCCGGCCTCGGGAAGTATTTTTGCAAGATTTTTTACCAACTGCCTTTCTGCAGTCTTATCCACATAAGATACGAGATCATTTAGCCCCTTATATTCGATAGCATTTTGATCGAAAGCCAAAGCTTCTTTTCGGATAAAATTACCTGTAAGCCTAGCAATATTAACGACCTTATCACACAACAGTTCTAAATTCATCCGCTTAATAATTAGCCAGTTTCTCTTTATTTTTAACCGAATATGTGACAAGTGAAGCTCCTGCAATGAATAAAATAGCAGAAATTAACTCGGCCTGTGTAAATGGAATACCAGCAACATGATATTTTGAGTTCACACGGATGAGCTCGACTAAGAAACGCTCCAAACCGTTGAACATTAAATAAATGCCAAACATCATTCCTGGCGTTTTTATTTTATCCCTAATTTTCCAAAGGAACCAAAAAATCAATAAGGCGGCGATTACTTCATAAATTGGGGTTGGATATACTGGTTGGGGCAATTCATTACAGAATTTACCCACGCAACCTGGAATGGGAATACCTTCGCCTGCTACATTATTTGGATAAGTGTAAGCCCAAAGCCAATCAGGCAACCAAGAAAATGGTTTCGGATGTGGATTTACAATGCCCCAATCTCCATCTCCAGACATGTGACAACCGATACGGCCGACACCATAGGCCAACATCATACCCGGAGCGCCAACATCAAGCATGTGCAAAGGCTTAATGCCATTTTTATGTGCAATGTATAACACAGCTGCACCACCACAAATTAGCCCGCCGTAAAATGTTAAGCCACTAAAAGAAAGCAGACCAGCGATAGGATCAGCGATAAAACTATCCCAATGCTCTAAATTGTCGAAAATTTTAGCACCTAAAAAGCCCCAAATTGCAGCCCAAACTACCATGTTGCTCATTAATTCGTAAGGATGAACCGTGACCTCGACTTTCTTAGGAGTTGGTAATTTATTTTTATCTTTTTCTTTATAAGACCAGTAAACAAAAAGTGCCGCCAAGGCGATACCTCCTAGTACATTGCCTTTTGTGGATAACAACACACTTTGCGAATCAGCCACAAAAAGTTTATAATTAACAAGTGCATAGATCAACTTGTAACCAATTAAGAAGCCAAATACTGCATTTGATATTAACTCTCCAATACTTGCAGGCTCACCTACATACGTAGTACGTTTAGTCGGCATGATTAAACCCAATGCTTCTTTTCTTTTAAGCTCCTTAGTGAAAGCCCAGTAAGCGGCTAAAAAAGCCAAGGCCACAAAAACACCAAACGTATTAAAAGGCAGGGGAATATTTATACCGAATAAATATGATAAGAAATGGGATACCGTAGGAAACATACTTAATAAGTTTTATCGCAAAAGTACATTTAATTGTTGAATTGTGCGATTTATAAACTCTTTTGTTTCGCTTAAGCTGATTTGCTTGATGCTTTGTGGATGTTAGCTGAACATGGTTTCTGCTTCAGCAACTTCCACCTCTCCATCGGCAGTGATAGCGACTAACTTCACGTTTTTCAGTTCGTTTACCATTAGTGGATCATACTTAGCTTTCACTTTGACATAGTTTTTAGTAAAACCATGCATGAAACCATTTTTTTGATCATCTTCAAACAGTACCTGTGCATGTGCACCAATTTGTGATTGATAGAAAGCACGACGTTTTTTGTCAGATAAGATCTGGAGCATTTTATTGCGTTCGAAACGAGTACTCCCTACCACTTTACCCGGCATTACTGCAGCTTCGGTTTGTTCACGTTCCGAATAAGTAAATACGTGCAAATAAGAAACATCCAAACCGTTCAGAAACTCATAGGTATCCAAAAAATCTTGCTGCGTTTCACCAGGGAAGCCCACAATCACATCTACTCCTATGCAGCAATTTGGCATTAATTCTTTGATTTTTGCTACTCTATCTATGTATAATTCACGCTGATAGCGGCGTTTCATCAAGCCTAAAATTTTATTAGAACCTGATTGCAAAGGGATATGAAAATGCGGCACAAAACGTTTTGATGTAGCTACGAATTCAATGATATCATTGCTCAATAAATTAGGCTCGATAGATGAAATTCTAATCCTCTCAATCCCTTCTACTTCATCTAAAGCTTTTACTAAGTCAAAGAAACGATCTTCACGCTTGCCTTCTCTTATGCCGAAATCTCCCAAGTTAACACCAGTAAGCACGATTTCTTTCACACCACTTGCAGCAATTTGTTGCGCCTTTTGCAGCACATTTTCAATGGTATCACTACGGCTATTTCCTCTAGCTAAGGGAATAGTGCAATAAGTACAAGGATAGTCGCAACCATCTTGTACCTTTAAGAAGGTACGCGTACGATCGCCAATGGAATACGCCGCAATGAAATTGTGATTCACCTTTTCGATATCTTGCTGATGCACAACCGCTTTAGGCTGCTTTGTTAGATCAGTGATGAACTCGACAATTCGAAATTTTTCAGCAGCACCCAGCACCATATCAACGCCCTCTATTTCAGCAATTTCTTGTGGCTTTAGCTGCGCATAGCAACCAACAATGGTAACATAGGCATTAGGTGAATATTTAAGTGCCTCTTTCACTACCTTTCTGCATTTTTTATCTGCATGATCAGTAACAGAACAAGTATTGATAACGTAAACATCGGCTGCATCGGTAAACTCAACCACAGCATACCCGGCATCAGTAAACAACCTGCCAATTGTTGAAGTTTCAGAGAAGTTCAACTTGCATCCTAGTGTATAAAAGGCTACTTTTTTCATTATAAGGATGCAAAGATACGAATTTGTGGTAAGTTGTAAATTTAAAGCGGTAAGTTTTAAGTCATAAGATATCTGACAAAAATCTACTTTACTTCATTTTTGATTTGCCTATGATAGTAATTATACTTTCTCACGTAAGCCCTTATCATAGCAAAACTGAAATCCTTTTCCTTTTTAAAATCCTCCAAAAGCTCTGGATAAGTACTAATCAAAGTGTCGAAGTTTTTTTCCCTTTGTGATCTAGATCCCATCAATCCATTGGTTTTCACTTCTAAGAGGCTATCTAAATCGAACCCTGCATACCAAGTAGAAGTTGAACTACCTCCAGTCATCACACCGCCTGGCCCCATCGTTCCTGGGCTACTCACCACTCTAACAAACAACTGAAGCTTTCCGTACTCCATACGCTCCAAAAACTCATACTTTTTAGCTCCCGGTATTTTAACTGCAACATAATGCGTACTGTCCTTTGAACGATAATAAGCTTTATACTCATCTAAAGTGATGTATCTACTATCTTTTTGTCCGGTTTCCTGAAACTTCAAACCATCTAAGAATGGTTTCCTAATTTTTCCAAAAATTGTGTCTCCAGTGAGTTTAACGACATAATCTTTTTGAGCTTTTAAAGCATTAAATGAGAGCAATAGTAAAAATACAACTGCAGCGCTAATAGAGATTTTTTTCATATGCAAATTTCATAGTTTATGTTAATCATTCCAACGATAACTTTCTTTTTCCAGACCTGCTAAATCTATTACCCTGTCCACAACAGTTTGAGCTACCGCTTCGATTGAGGTAGGCCTACTGTAAAAAGACGGATTTGCAGGACAAATAATCCCTCCAGCTTCCGTAACGGTTTTCATATTTTGTAGATGAATTAAGCTAAATGGTGTATCTCTAACAACTGCAATCAACTTTCTTCTTTCTTTCAAAACTACATCTGCGGCCCTTGAAATTAAATCATTAGAAATGCCATGTGCGATACGACCTAAAGCTCCCATTGAACAAGGCACAATAATCATGGTATCATACTTTGCCGAACCAGATGCAAAAGGAGCATTAAAATCCATCTTAGAATAAAAGTCAAAATTATAGTTTTTGTAGCTTTCGTCACCTAGCTCATACGACCATACTTCCTTTGCATTATCGGACATTACTACGCCCACTTTTTCTATTTGCTCAGGTAATAGGCTTAAGCTATCCAACAGCAATTTTGCATAAATTGATCCACTGGCACCAGTAACGGCTACAACTATTTTTTTCCTCTTTTGCATAGCACAAATATACATGCGAAATCGATACGCTTACGCTAAGTTTACGTCAGACAAATCTCATCAAATAAAGGTGAATCACTTCAAAAGCAGGTAAATTTTAAATAATTTCACTATAAATCAGCGAAGTACAAAATATCATTAATTTTTATTTGCAGTTAATTTAACATAATTCTATATTTGCACCTCCTTAGAACAAAGGAAGATTCCGTAGCTCAGCTGGTAGAGCATTACACTTTTAATGTAGTGGTCCTGGGTTCGAATCCCAGCGGGATCACAGAAATGACTAAAAAATCGCATAAAACCCTGCAATCGTACGATTAGCAGGGTTTTTGCTTTTAGGACTTTACTAAAACTTACACGAATTCCCATAAAAAGTTGAGCAATTCGCTGAGTCACTACGAACCCAGCCTTTAAACACAGAAACTAACGAAGTTCACGTCCTAGCGGAATCATAGAAGGTCTTAAAGCTACTATTTTATTAAGATTCTGAATAAGCGTGTGTAGTATCTAGGCCGCTGGCATCATATTAGCTTCGATTAAACTAAGAGCTTTTGATGAATCGTCATTAGGCTTATAAAAGCTACTTTACACAGTGTCGGAATTGCAGTTGAATGCATTGGACGATAAATGTAACCTAGAGTTAGAGGCCACAAAATCGAGTTAAGCGATTGTAAATTTAGCACTCAACTAAAATATTTGAAGTAAAAGTGAAAAACCAAGCGAATTAAAGCTTAGCTAAGCTAGCCTTTATTCTCTGTATATATTTGTTTCTGTAGTAGATATCTTTGATTTTATCTAAATGTATTTGCTGATTTTCCTCGGATAAATTATCGAAAGCCATTGTGCTATGCTCTAAATCTCTCATTAATGCTTCTTCGATACGATTTAAATTAGTTTGGACTTCCTTTTGCTTATCAGGATTGGGATCAAATTGTAGATCCATAATAGCTTCATTGACATCCATCATATCCATTAAGAAAGACTGTGGCAACGTGTAATTTTCTCCTTCACTAATCACTCCCTTAAGTTCCAATACATATTGTAACACCTTTTGCGGACTTTTAAGCACTTGAAACGCTTTATTATTTAGCGTAGACAGCTCTAAAACCTCTTCCTGTTTCTCCAAACTCTCGTTGATGTAAAAATCTGGATGATACTTTTTACTCAGCGCATAAAATTGCTGTTTAACCACGTTTTGATCGGGATGAAAAGAAACAGGCAAGCTATATAGTTCGAAGTAATTCATTTTAATAGGTATCAGGTACAAGGTATTAGGTATCAGGTCTAAAACCTTATTCCTAAAACCTAATGCCAAATTTATATTCCAAATTTTTTCAGGATATCATTACCAAACGCAAACACCATTAAGCACAATAAGATCACGAAGCCTACAATTTGCGCTCGTTCCATAAACTTATCGCTTAGCGGTTTACCTTTAATCATCTCAATAATTAAAAATACTACGTGACCACCATCCAAAGCGGGAATTGGTAACAAGTTCATGAAAGCTAACGCCATAGAAATCAAGCCTGTTAGTCCCCAGAATCTCTCCCAATCGAACTCGCTTCCATAAGCACCAGCAATTCCAATTGGACTGCTGATATTACGAGCACTCAATTTACCAGTGATCATCTTCCAAATACCTTTTGCGTTGTCGGTAAAAGAAGTCCAACCTTTATCCATGCCAATTGAAAACGCTTCAAAAAAACCATAATTAATGGTTACCATTGCTGGCTTAATTGGCGGAATATTAATCGCTAAAACACCATCTTTAGACACTTTTGGTGTAAGGGTGAGTTGTTCAGCTCCTCTTAGCACAACCACGGCAATTTTCTTACCCGGATTAGCCGAAACTTCGGTAGTAATTTGGTCGTGGAATTTAGCTGGCTTGCCATTTACTGACAAGATACTATCTCCTTTTTTGAAGCCTGCATCAAAAGCTGGGGTTTCTACCACAACCGGTTTTGGCTTAACGAATAACGCCTTTAGTTTATCAAGAATACTAGGCTTAGGCGTCAAGTCCTTTGGTGTAATTACCGAATCTATTTTTTTAGCAACCAACCTTGGGCCAATAAACGCCTTCATTTTGTACTTACTAATACTGTCCAAAACTGATTCAGGAACACGCAAATCTTTGGTTTCACCGTTACGAGAAATGGTTAATTTGGTGTTGTTCAAAAGCACCTTTGAACTCATGATTTCATCAAGGTAAATCAACTTTTGGCCATTTACAGCCAAAATTTTGTCGCCAGGCTGCAAGCCCATTTGCTTGCCAACAATACCCGGACTAATGCCATAAGCTAATTTATCGTTTGGAATAAAAGTATCACCATATTTAAAGGCCATCATCCAAAAAATGAAAATACCAACAATGATATTGACGATGATACCACCCAACATTACAATTAAGCGTTGCCAAGCTGGCTTTGAACGAAATTCCCAAGGCTGAGCAGGAGCTGCCATTTGTTCGGTATCCATGGATTCGTCAATCATTCCCGAAATTTTGACATAGCCGCCTAATGGTAACCAGCCTACGCCATATTCGGTATCTCCTACCTTGAAACTAAACAAATTGAATCCCCAAGCGTCAAAAAACAGATAAAACTTCTCTACTTTAATTCCAAATGCCCTAGCGGCTAAAAAGTGTCCTAATTCGTGTAATATTACTAGTATCGATAATCCCAGCAAGAGCTGGCCCGCCATAATCAGTCCGTCCATATATTAATGTCGTGTATTTCTATTTTTAGATGTTTTGTTATCTATTTTGTTACTAATTGTTGTGCTAGCATCCTAGCATTGGTGTCACATTCAATATAATCAGTCAAAGAAGGACTTGCGATAAACTTCAGCTCTCCCATACATTGCTCAATTACATCGCTCATCTCCAAAAAACCAATTTTATCCTTTAAAAAAGCCTCCACCACAATTTCATTTGCGGCATTTAGGATGCAAGGCATGTTACCACCTTTGGCCATTGCGCTGTAAGCAAGCTCAAGGTTACGAAAAGTTTTTGTATCTGCCGAGGAAAATGTTAATTCTGGATACTTTAAAAAGCTAAAACGTTCAAAATCTGATTTTAATCTGCTAGGGTAAGCTAAGGCATAATGAATCGGTAATTTCATATCAGGCAAACCCATTTGGGCCTTAATTGAACCATCAGTAAACTGCACCATAGAGTGGATAATAGATTGAGGATGCACTACAACTTCAATCTGTTCAGGCTGTAAATCAAATAACCATTTGGCCTCAATAGCTTCCAAACCTTTGTTCATTAAAGAAGCCGAATCAATAGTGATTTTAGCGCCCATCACCCAATTTGGATGCTTTAATGCCTCATTTTTACTGACTCCAGCCAAGAAATCCCTGTCTTTACCTCTAAATGGGCCACCAGAAGCCGTCAATAAAATTTTCTCAATTTCATTTTGTTCTTCTCCTACCAGACATTGAAAAATTGCTGAATGCTCAGAATCAACAGGAATGATTTTAACACCATGCTGCTTAGCCAAATTCATCACTAATTCACCTGCAACTACTAAGGTTTCTTTATTGGCAAGGCCGATATCTTTTTTTGCTTCAATAGCAGCTATGGTAGGTTTCAATCCTACCGAGCCCACCACTGCTGTCAATACAAGTTGCGTTTGAGGTAGCTGTACGGCATTAATTAAAGCAGCTTCACCAGCAAGCACCTTTACGTTAGGCAATGCAGATTTTAATTTTTGATATTGCGCTTCATCGCAAATTACCACTAATTCCGGATTAAACTCCAGCGCCTGCTGAATCAGCAAATCTGCATTTCGCTGAGCGGTTAATACATCAACTTTGTACAAGTTTGGATTTGCTCGCACTACCTCTAGTGCTTGCGTACCGATTGAACCTGTTGAACCTAATATGGATATATGTTTCAAATTTATTGTTGAATTATTTATTGTCAACGTGTTATATTGACAGATTGCTTACGTATTAATATATTTCTCTAATCCTTCCGCTATCTTCCTATCATTACTCAGTCTTGGAACTTTATTTTGACCTCCTAATTTACCCTGCGTCTTCATGTAGTTCACAAATGCATCTTTTTCAAGTGATGTAATTTTTAAGGGCTGGAGAATATTTCCTTTAATCAAATCAAGATAGTAAATATTCTTTTTCTGCAGTGCTTCATCCACTTTTAGCGCAAATTCGGCAATATTAACTGGAGATTTTGCAAACTCTATAAACCATTCGTGAAAAGGCAACTCTCCAGCTGGCGGATTTACCTGCGGCGCAACTGTAAACTCAGTGATTTCAACACCTTCGGAATTTGCTACCGACAATAATGCCTGTTCTACTTCCTCCCCTATCACATGTTCTCCAAAAGCGGAGATGAAATGCTTTATTCGCCCTGTAACCACAATTTTGTATGGGTTTAACGAAACAAATTTTACGGTATCACCTATGCTGTATCCCCACAAACCGGCATTGGTATTTAAAATCAGCGCATAATTTTTATCCAATTCTACTTCTGCTAAACTTAAACGAGTAGGATGTTCATTGTAAAACTCCTCAGCAGGAACAAACTCGTAAAACATTCCCGCATTAGCAAGTAAAAGCAATCCTTTTTCTGTCTGACTGTCTTGGTAAGCGATAAATCCTTCCGAAGCGGGGTAAGTTTCGATGGCATCAATACGCTTACCAATACTCGCTTCGATTTTTGCTCGATAAGGTTCGAAATTCACACCACCATAGACAAATAATTGGAAGTTTTTAAAAATCTCTTTGATCTGCTTACCTCCAGATTTCTCGGTGAGTTTATCGAAATACATTTGCACCCAAGGCGGAATTCCAGAAATCAGACGCATATCCTCATTGATTGTTTCTGCAACAATAGCATCCACTTTTTCTTCCCAATCTTCAATGCAATTGGTTTCATAACTTGGCATGCGATTTTTTTGTAGGTATGCAGGCACCAAATGCGCTACAATCCCAGAAAGCCTGCCCACTTTTATGCCGTTCTTTTCAGTCAGTATCGGACTGCCTTGTAAAAAGATGACCTTACCATCAACAAAACTAGCATTACCAGTTTCATGGATATAGGTTAACAAAGCGTTTCGAGCCGCTTTAATGTGCTCCGGCATCGACTCTTTTGAAATGGGAATATACTTCACTCCTGAAGTTGTACCCGAGGTTTTCGCCAAGTAAGCAGGCTTATTCTTCCACAAAATATCTTTCTCGCCAGCTACAACCCTATCAATGTATGGTCGGAGCTCTTCATAGTCCCTAATTGGAACGTTAGCTTTAAAATCTTGATAGTTTTTGATGGCAGCAAAATCGTGTTCCTTTCCAAAAACTGTATTTGCTGCTTCTTTAACTAAATTTCTCAACGTTTCTTCCTGCGTTGTTACAGCATCAAACTTCCATTTGTTGATACCGTTAATTACTATTGAAGCAAATATTTTACTTAAGAAAGATTTTAAAGCCATATACCCTTAACCTTTAATGAGGCGCTTTGTTTATCGTTGAGATTGATGTGAAATGATTTATATCAGAGAAAACGTCAATTAGACAATGTTATGGATAATGTCTGGATGTTCGTCTCCTTTGTAATCGCTCATAATTTTACGATAGGCCACCGCCAAAAATGCAGTAGTAAACGGCACCATTACGAAAGAAGTGAACACTACCACAATCAGCGAAGAATATTGCTGAAAAAATTCTAGATCCCAGAAGAAGCCGATTACCCTAAAAATTAACCAAAATCCGAAACTGAATAGGAAGAAAACGATTGCCTGCAGAATTACTTGAGCAAAAAGAAAAAACACCAATTTCATAAAGTTACCTTTCGTAACTGCCATGCTCAACTTGATGCTTTCAAATGCTGATGTGCCTTTATCAATGATAAAAAATGGAAAGAAGATAATTTTCAAAAACGCCAAAAAAACCGTTAACGCTGTAATATTAACCGCTACCTGTACAATAATGGCACCTGTTAGTCCGTAGCTGGTAATCATGTGTTGTGCCACCATGTACTTAAATAACGAATCCAACAAGTAGAGTACGAAATACAATATCGGCACAATAAATAGCATGGAAACTAATATGGCAATACCAAAATATAATGTTGCCAGCAAGAATTTAAAAACCTCTGCACGTGTAGGCAAAGTTTCCACAATTAGAATGTCCGCATCGCCTTTGTCCAGTAGCCGTAAAATATATTTGATTAAACCAAGTTCGATGACACAATAACAGAAGATGAAAATGGTAAGCATGATGATTTTGATGCCAACATTAACCTCTTCCATAAAAAACGCCATGAATGTTGAGGTTGAGGCGGTGATGAAAATCAGAAAACATAGCGTTGCTATGGAAAAATAGTTCTCTTTAGTTACCGTCCATGCTTGCGTAACCACATCCTTAACTGCAAACGTACTTTCTTTTAAATAATTGATCATTGTTCTAGATATGAGTATTGAGATATGAGTATTGAGATTCGATCCCAAAAACATCCATCAATTTTTAATAACTAATTTAATACAACTATGGTTATTGTTAATCATTAACTGTCATTCTTCATCACAACTCTTTTCACAAAATCTTGTATAAAACCTAAGCCATAAGCGGTGAGCTGTATAAAAGAAGCTACTACACTCAAAAATGCAATTTTTATTGATTTGTTGCTCTGCCAAGCGTGAAAAAATATCAACAAAAAGTATAACAATACAAAGAAATTACAAACGTAAGCTAAAGGCCTATAAAACACATTGCAAACTAGTGTAAAACCTAAGCCTAGCGTAAATATTGCCGGAAAAAAATGAACTGCTTTCAACTCGGCAGGAAAATGTTTGTAAATATTAATGCGGGCCCTACCAAAAAAGTGCAATTGTTTATAAAACTGCTTGAAGCTAGTACGGCGCTTATGGTAAACTTTGGCATCCGGAATTAAGCCTATTTTGAAGCCATTTTCATGGATACGAATGCTATATTCAATGTCTTCACCTAAACGAGTAAGAATAAAGCCACCTACTTTTTCATACACTTCCCTAGAAACACCCATGTTAAAACTGCGTGGATGAAACTTGCCAATGTGTTTTTTATTGCCTCTAATGCCACCCGTAGTGAATGGAGAGGTCATGGCATAACTGATTGCCTTTTGTATGGGGGTAAAACTTTCATGGGCTGCGTCTGGCCCGCCAAAAGCATCCAACTGATGTTCGTAAAGATAGTTCTTTACTATTTCCAAGTAGTTGGATGGCACTAAAATATCTGAATCGTAAATAATGAAATAATCGCCTTTGGCACGCTCAAAACCAAAGTTTCTAGAAAATCCCTGACCCGAATTTTCCTTAAAAAAATACTTGATATCCAGCTTATTGTTGAAGCTCTCTACAATATCTTTTGCATCATTCACCGAACCATCTTCGATAACAAGCACCTCAAACTGCATGTAAGTTTGCTTGCACAAAGTGGATAGCAGTTCCTTAATTTCTTGCGGACGATTGTAGAGTGGTATGATAATGGAGAAAAACATTAACCAATTAGCTGATTTTCAAATTAGCCAATTAGCTAATTAATTTCTTTTTCAATTAAATACTGATTTCTTTCCGGGGCGTTACGTCCCACCAACTCGGCAACAAAACCCGCCAAAAACATTTGTGAACCAACGATGATGGCCACCAAAGCTAAATAAAACAATGGTTGGTCTGTAGAATTACGGTAAGGTAAATTGTTCCAAATATGTATTTTCTTTTCAACCATGATATAAATGGCCATGATAATTCCTAAGAAGAAACTAAGCACACCTAGCGAGCCAAAAAAGTGCATTGGACGCTTGCCAAATTTCCCTACAAAGAAAATAGACATCAAATCCAAAAAGCCGTTGATAAACCTGCTCAAGCCAAATTTGGTTACACCGTATTTACGAGCCCTATGTTCAACTACCTGCTCTCCTATTTTAGTAAAACCAGCCCATTTGGCCAACACCGGAATATAACGGTGCATTTCGCCATAAACTTCGATAGTTTTAACTACATCATGTCGGTATGATTTCAGCCCGCAATTAAAGTCATTCAGTTGTATACCACTCATTTTACGAGTGGCCGCGTTAAACAATTTAGTCGGGATGGTCTTAGTAATTGGATCGTAGCGTTTCTTTTTCCAGCCGGAGATGACATCGTAGCCTTCTTCCTTAATTCTGCGGTAAAGCGCTGGAATTTCATCGGGACTATCCTGCAAATCGGCATCCATGGTAATAACTACATCACCTTGTGCTGCAGCAAAGCCGACATTTAGTGCCGCTGACTTACCATAGTTTCGCCTGAATTTAATTGCTCGTATGCTCGGAAACTGTTCCTTTAGGCCAGTAATTACTTTCCAAGATTGGTCGGTACTTCCATCATCAATAAAAATTGCCTCATAAGAAAACTGGTGATTTTGCATCACGCTATCTATCCAAGTAATTAACTCGGGCAGCGATTCGTCTTCATTATATAGCGGTACTACAATTGATATATCCATTCTTAAGTATTGAGTATAGCTTATGGCGTATCGAGATCAATTTCGAAATAGCTCGCCATAAAAAAACAACGTGCAAATTTCATCAATTATATTGAGAAAATTGCACGTTTCATATTTATTTTAAAGTGTACGATTTGCTTGATTTGAATTTAACAAAAAGTACTTACGACTATCCAAAATTTGGATCTTGTTGATTTGCGAAAGGATTTGGATTTTCTTTTTTCACAATAGCAGCACTAATCAAGCTAATAATTAAGCCGGAAATCGTAAATGTAACAGCTAAACCAAAAACCATGAACAAAATAATATACTTACTCATCATTTCAACACCTTTCAACTTCTGTGGATCATCTCCAGCATTTTGAATTGCCGCATCAATAACCGCAGTCATCGAACTAGGGCTAAGAACTTTATAGTAAAGAACAGTCAATAAAGCAATGAATAATCCAGCATAGGCGGCTAATTTGAAACCAGCAGAAAAAGCTCTTTTGAAAGAAATAAATCCGCCTAGGTCAGCTTTATGTTTAATTTGAACGTAATAAATTACTCCTATAAAAGGGACATAAGTTAAAGCTGTGGAAAGCATTTTTATTCCAACAGAGGCGGTTTCGTATTTTGCACCGCCCAAACCCATTAGCTCGGAAACATAAATCATTGCCATGTTATAAAAGGCGAATAATAAAGCCAATTGAAAAGCTAACACATTCGGCTTTTTTTGCTCCTCAGTTAAATGTTGTTCCATACTCATGATTACCTATTTTGATTAAAACTAGTGATTAGACTGTATAAAGACGCATCAAAAGCTTTATTGTTACTGTAACGCTCCAAATCTTTATAAACAGCATCATTAGCTTGCGGCTGATGGAAGAAAGCCATAAACGGCACAAACATATCTTTCATTTCTTCGCCTAAGTCTAAAATTTTAGCATTTTCGCAAATTTCTTGTATACTCGTTTCCACAAGTGGTTGGTTGCTAATCAAGTCTTCGTAAATGTGAAACTCATCTTGGAACTCATCTTCTTCCACCAATAAGAACTCTTTTAGGAAGTCTTCTAAGCTAGGCTTAATTTGCTCGTCGTGGCATTCGTTGATGTACAAAAGCAAATTCAGTAGCTCTGTGCCTCTGTCAATGGTTTCGTCTTCTATCTTTTCCCATTCTTTCGATTCTAGATAATCCTCTTCTAGTTTGTTTACATCACTAGTGAAGAAATTAATCATTAGTAAATCGAAAAATACTTCTCTCAACTCTTCGAATTTTGGATACTCGTCAAAAACAGCGTCAAATTTCTCTGCTTTAGACATGAAGTCGGTATCCGTTTCGAAGACAGCAATTAATTGATGCGTAAGTTCAACGCTTGCTGCTTTTTGCACTTCGCCGAATTTAGCCAGCGCTGCAGTTATTGTTTTTTTTACTGTGTTGTTCATGTATTTCAAATATTTTCGTCGTTACCGAGTTTGAAGCATTTTCTGTTCCTACGTTGGGAGGAATTTGTCTTCCCGCTGCAATCTAAATGATTAATTGGAGATTGCTTCTCCGAATTATTGGAACCTCGCAATGACGAGTTAAATTAATAAATATTGTACTGCCCGTTGTTATAAACCAATTCCACTTTTCCTTTTAGCGTAGTGTTAAACAAAGGTGAGTTTGCTGATTTAGATTGATTAGTGTTGCTATTGAATTCCCAAGTTTTATTTGGATTGAATACGGTAAAATTAGCTTTTGCTCCTACCTTAATTTCAGGAACCTGCAATTTCAACAGTTTACGTGGTGAAACAGCCAATTTATCTACAATCAACGAAGCCTCTAAGCCAGCCTGCAACAACAATGGCAAAACCGTTTGCAAGGCAATAATACCATAGCTAGCAATTTCAAATTCCACGTTCTTAAACTCAATTTCATGTGGACGGTGCTGTGAAGAAATCGCATCAATAGTACCATCTTTTAACCCAGCAATAAGTGCCTTATTATCAGCTTTGCTACGTAAAGGCGGCTTAACTTTATAATTACTATCGAAATCATTCAATAAATCTTCGGTAAAAACCAGTTGATGCGCAGCAACGTCACAGGTTACTTTAACGCCATCTTTTTTGGCTTTTTTAATGATTGCCACCGCCCCGCTAGTAGAAATATTACTGATGTGAATTGGTGCATTGTGGTATTGTGCCAAGAAGATATCTCTTGAAATCTGCATCTCTTCGGCCAATGCCGGAATGCCTTTCATGCCCAACAGAATAGTAGTTACGCTTTCATTCACATGTGCTTTGCCAGCAAGCGACTTATTTTCTGGGTGACTAAAAATCAAGCCATCAAAGCCTAAAGCGTACTGTAAAGCTCTGCTCATAAAACCATCGTCGGCAATTGCTTTTCCGGCTTCCGCAAAGGCAACTGCTCCTGCCTGTTTCATGTCGAACATCTCCGCCAATTCCTTACCTTCTAAAGCATGACTAATTGCGCCAATCGGATGTACATCAACCAAATTACCTTTAGCTTTATTGATCACATATTCCACCTCACTTTTGCTTTGGATTACCGGCTTAGTATTAGGCATAATGGCTACGCCAGTGAAACCACCCGCAGCAGCTGCCGCAGTTCCTGTTTTAATGTCTTCTTTAGTTTCCAAACCTGGCTCGCCGAAAAAACAGTTCAAATCGAAAAAACCTGGCGATAAAACGGCTCCGTTAGCTTCAAAAACAGTTTCCGATTTTTTAGCCGACAAACCACTCCCAATTTCTACAATGGATTCGTTTTCAACCCTCACATCACAAGTTTTTCCGTTAAACTCGCTACTAGCATCAGCAATGGTAATTCCCTTAATTAAGAGGCTCATGAATTATTATAATTTTATTTTCAATTTTAATCAATGTATCTCTAGCCACAAATCAATCGGAACTAAACTACGGCGTTCGATTCATTTTTGTTTTTGGATTTATGGCAAAAAATCTAATTAACAGCACTTCGGCGGCGATGAAAATTAAGCTCAAAATTAGGCAAAGTTTCCATAACTCGCTTCCGTTATTTTTTTCTGCAATGGCTGATGAAACGTTCTGCTTTTTTGCATCAATAAAAAGTACTTTTTGCGGACCAAACTTGTCTTCCAATGTATTTTGGTCATCGTAAACCATATTCGATTCGCTTCTATCATCGTTGAATGCAACTACAGCCAAAGTAGAGTCTGATTTTTTTACCTGATAGAAACCTGACTTTTTGATTTGATCGGCAACAAACAATAAGGTATTTCCATTTTGGTTACTTACGTCGGGGATCACATCAAATCCATCTCCAATAAGTTTTAATGACTGATTTGCACCAAGCTTAACTGACGGCAAAGTGATCACGTTGTCCTTGGCAATGGTGTAGCTTAACGGTTGATCTTTAGCGCTTTCAAAAGCAATTTTGTACATCAGCGGTACAAAAAGTGGATGTTTTGACAAGTTCCCCTCCTCTTCAAGCAAACCTGTAGCGGATAAGAAGACTTGTCCGCCCGAAACTGGATAACGAGCTAAATACGTTTTCCCTGCTGGTAATTGCAATAAAGATTCTTTTGCTATTTTACTATTATCGGTAAAAGTAAAATATCTATTAACCGATGGTAAATCAATATTTTTAGGAAGCGTTTCGAACACGCCGTTAAAAAGAGGATGCTTTAGCTCTATTTGAGATACCTTTGTCGGTTCAGTTAATACGTTGCTAACCGACGGCAAACCGATGGCATTTAAAAATGCAGAAAAAACCGATTGATCAGTAAATGTTGAAGGAAAAATTACAACGGTGCCGCCATTGCTAACATAGCTTTTAAGCGACTGCGCCAATCCTGTAGATGGTTCGTTTAAACCGTTCAGTACGATTAAGCTATAATTAGCGAAGGAAGTATAGTTGATGTTGTTTTCCGAAATTGAAGTAAGTTTGAAATAAGGATCAGCGTTGAACAACGCTTCGATGTATTTTGCCGTTTTGCCTCCATTTATGCTCAACACTTCCTGATTGGCATTTACGTTGAACGTAAAATAAAGCTCGTCGTCAAATGTAAGTGGGAAATCTTTAATGCTTAACACTGCCTTTTGCCATCCTAAACTTAAACCGCTGTACGAAAGTGTATCTATTGCATGCGCATTTGCAGCCACGTTAACACTACCAATAGCCTTTTGCTGACCGTTGATGCTCAATTTTAACGGCACATTTTTCGCATCTTCGTTACCAAAGTTTTTTAAACGCACCACAATTTTCTCTGAAGCTCCAGCTTGGTGCACTGGCGATAAAAACCAAACACTATCTACCGAAAGATTAGGTAATTCGTTAGCACTTAATTTCAGTAGCGTTAATTGCGTTTGCTGCACTTTTTTAACAGGTGCATCTCCAGCAAAATTCTTTTGAAAATCAGAAATTATGTACGAAAATCTGTTAGCCCCACCGGTAAAAACGCCTTGCTGCCTGTTAATTACTTGTTGCAAGTTACGACTGGCGGCAGAAATTTTAACTTCATCAACAGCTTGAACAAATTCATCTGGGTTTAACAAGCGCTGATGCTTACCTTCAAAATCATTTGTAAGTAGCTGAAATTTATCATTTAACTGGTAGTTTTTTACAATTTCTTTTGCCCGTCGCTTGGCCTCATCCAGTAAACTCCCTTCTTTGTTTACGGCATCCATACTGTACGAATTATCCAGATAAATACTTACAATATTTCCACTTTTTTGATTGGCCTTTTCAGTTGAAGTGATAAACGGCCTTGCAAACGCTAATACCAAAAAAGTAATGGCGAGTATCCTAGCAGCTAAAATCAGTAAGTTTTTAAGTTTTTCCCTCGACGAATTCTGCTCCTTTACCTCTTTCAAAAAGGCAACATTACTAAAATAAACTCGCTTGAATTTCCGGAAATTGAATAAATGGATAATGATCGGGATGGAGACCGCTAAAAGTGCAAAAAGAAAGCCCGGATAGAGGAAATTCATTAAAAACCAAAGGTACAAAACATTTGGCATTTAAGCATAACATTTCAGTTTTTAAGATTGAGTAATTATCAAACGGATAACGTGCATAAAGCCTAGGCATTTTACGCAAAGCGATGTGGTATTAATACGGCTTTTTCAAAAAGAAGCACTTTGCAGCAACAAAATGCAAAGCGAGGATGTTATTTTCTATAAAGATTGACCATGAAAAAGCCAGAAAAAACAACATCAGAAAAAACAGCTAATACAAAATCTACGTTGAAAACGGAACGTCCGTTAGCAGAAAAAGATGAAGTAAAAGCAGCGGAAGACAGGCAAAGGAAGAAAAGTGGGAAGTAGAATATAGAAAGTGAGAAGGTCAGTTAAGCTAAATAAACTAGACTTTTTAATATTTCCTCTATTGAAAACTTTGCGCCACAAATCAATTCATCAGCGGCGCCGTAGTAAATGGTCAATTCATCACCATTTATAAGGTGGCCGTTGGTAAAAACCACTGATCCAAAAAAGCCATTAAGTTCATAACTTTCTTTTGGCTCCATAATCGGCGTTTCACTACGAGCCAAAACTTTTGCCGGATTATTGAGCTCAAGTAATACTGCACCTAGACAATAGCGATGATCTTGATTAGCTGCGTGATAAATTTCCAACCAACCTTTTTCGGTTTTTATGGGAGCGGCACCAGCGCCAACCCTGGCATTTTCCCAACTGTTGCCTCGGGTTTTCACAATACACTGATGGTTTCCCCAATGCAAGGCATCGTAAGATTCGGCAAGCCAAATGAAATTCCCACCAATATCTTTGCTGCTTGGCCTATGCAATGCATAAAATTTGCCGTTGATTTTCTCCTCAAAAATAGCTACATCTTTGTTGTGTGGCGGAAATATCAAGCCATGACTTAAAAAAGTTTGCCAATCTTTAGTAGTTCTCAAACCTACAGCTACTCCGTTAGATGATACCGCAGTATAGGTCAAGTAAAAAGTATCTTCTACTTGGCTCACTCGGCAGTCTTCAATGCCATAACGTTCTAAATATCCTTTTCCGTGAAGGCCTAAAGGTTCAGCTTTAAAATTTCGGCCATCAGCACTGCTAAATAAACGCAAGTAAGAAATGGTAGTTAAATAATCGAGGCCTTTGTAATTAATGACCCTCGGATCGGCACTGATCAAATCCGGATCATCTAGCTTTAGTTCCATGATTTCCAGCAAATCAGCTTCGCTACGCAAAGGCACAAACAATTTACCCTCTTGCGGTGCTACATTTTCTGCCACACGCACCAACAAATAAATCTTACCTCGCCATTTGAACACACCCGGGTTCAGCAAGCAGATTATCTGCAAGTTATCGGCACTTGGTGCAACATCTTTAGGTGATAAAAGTGGATTTTCTGGGAATCGATACGCTAAATCCATATCGTTAACGAATTTTGATTTTATTCTTCACCTTGTAAATGTCTGCCCACAAATCTCCAACTTTGTCTACCCTTTCTTTAATGTTGAAGATTGTGAAATTGGAGATACGAAGGTCTTCATTAACTTCATCCCACCTTAGCGGTGTGGAAACTGTTGCGCCAGCTTTTGGCCGTAACGAATACGGCGATACAATAGTTTGCCCTCTCCTGTTCTGCAAATAATCGAGATAGATTTTGTTTTTTCGCTTGCTCGGACTACGTTCCAAACTGGTAATATCTGGATGTTGTTCGTAAACCAAACCAGCAACGTAGTGAATGAAGTTTTTAGAAACATCATAATCGTAAGCAGCCAATGGAATTACGATATGTATACCCTTTGAACCCGACGTTTTCACGAATGAAATGACTTTTAGCTCATCCAATACTTCCTTAGCAGTAAGCGCAACCTTTACCGCATCAGTAAAATCGACCCCATGCGGGTCCAAATCCAGTACGGCAAATAAAGGCACTTCAGGCTTGCGGTAAGTGCTCATCCATGGGTTAATTTCTATACAGCCCAAATTAGCCATCCAAAGCAAAGTTGCCTCGTCGTTGCAGATTAGGTAATCAATATCTTTATTTAAGTGTTCCGAAGTTAATGAAGCATATTTGATCCATTTTGGGATTTGCTCCGTGTTTAAATCCTTTTGAAAGAAACCTGGCTTGTTAACACCATTTGGATGTCTATTTAAGGAAAGCGGTCTATCTTTTAAATGCGGCAAAATATAATCTGCCATTTGTTGGTAATACGCAATTACTTCACCCTTTGTTATTTTTTCTTCAGGCCAATAAACTTTATTTAAATTGGTTAGCTTAACTGTTTTTCTGCCAAACTTCAGCGATTTTTCATCTTCACCTTTAATATTTTTACTAGGATTATCCATGGGCTTTTCTTGCTTGATTTCATCCGCCGTTTTATCATCTCTGATACCTTTAAATACTGGATGCCTTAAATGTTCATTTTCTGTCCATTCCGAAAAAGTAACCTCGCAAACGATAGTTGGTTTTACCCAAGTAATGTTTCTAGACTGCGGGATTTTTTCGGCAAAAGGCTTAGTTTTAGTTGCTATAGGCTTAAGTAAGGAAGCTATTTCTTTTAAAGATTTTTCATTAAAGCCCGTACCGCAGTTGCCGATATATATCAAATCTCCCTGCTCATTTTTCATTCCCAACACTAGTGCACCGAAGTGATTTCGGCTTCCTGAAGGTTGAGTATATCCTGCAATAATGGCTTCTTGCGACTGCTGAATTTTAATTTTTTGCCAGTTGTTGCTCCGTGCTCCGCTAGCATAAATACTTTCGGCGTTTTTGGCCATAATGCCTTCCCAGCCGTTTTTCCTTGCTTCTTCTAAAAACTCATTGCCTTTTACCTTACTGGCACTAACCAGTTCAATTTCATCAACCTTTTTATCGGATAAAAGCATTTCAAGTAAGCGCTTTCTTTGATGTAAAGGCATATCACGCACATCAGAGCCGTTAATCTCTAATACATCAAAAACTACGTAATGTAGGTTTACTTTTTTCTGATTAGGATTATAGTTTTGCAATGCCTGAAAATTGCTTTTGTTCTTTTCACGCACTACCACTTCGCCATCCAAAACGGCATTTACTCCCAATTTTTTGAGTGCCTCGATTACCGGCGGATAATCTGCAGATAAATCGTTACCATTTCTCGACGTTAAAGAAGTCTTCGTTTTTTTAACCTGTGCAATGGCTCGATAACCATCCAGCTTTTCCTCAAAAATCCAGTCCTCATCCGTGGTAACATGCTTCACTAGTTTAGCGAGCATAGGTTTGTAATTCTCTTTTTTAGCGTTTGTTGTTTTTTTGGGGAGCTTAATTTCTTCTACAGGTTCTTTTTTAAAGTCCTTACCTGCCTTTTTTACCTTCGCCGAAACCTCATTTTCTGCACTGTATTGATCTTTAACGGCATATTTATCGTCATGTTTAATGAGTAACCAAGCATTATGCTCACTATCTTTCATTCGCACCAAGGCAAATTCGCCTTTTAGCTTCTTACCGTTCAACTTAAATTTTAAATTGCCCTCGTGCAAGCCTTTGTGCAAGCTGTCCTTCTCGCTAATTGGTTCATAAGTACCTTCATCAAAAATATTAACTACACCCGCACCATAATTACCTTTGGGGATTACGCCTTCAAACGATTTATAGTCGTAGGGATGGTCTTCCACCATCATGGCCAAGCGCTTATCTTTAGGGTTTAAGGAAGGACCTTTGGGTACTGCCCAACTTTTTAGTACGCCATCCAACTCTAACCTAAAATCATAATGCAAATGCGATGCATGATGCCTTTGTACTACAAAAGCCAGTTTTTTACCTTTTCCTTTTCCACCCTTAGGCTCTGTAGTTTTTTCGAAGTTTCGTTTTTCGGCGTACTTGGTTAAAGACATGTTAAGCTCCTTTCTTATTTAAGCTCTGCATTAATTGTTCGTATAAATCGTCGCTCACACGTTTTTCAGGGCGCATTTTTTTAACCACTGTTTTCTTGCCTTTTGCTTTAGCCCTAATGATTTTCATCAGCTCCTTGCTGTATTCGTCCTTAAATGCAGAAATGTCAAAATCGCTGCTATATTGTTTAATTAGTGCCATGCCTACTTCCAACTCCTTTGGTTTTACCGTTGGCGCATCAATTTCCAGCTCTTTCGGGCTTCTAATTTCCTCATCAAAACGTATGCGTGTAACTACCAGCATATTGCCTAAGGGATGGATTACACAAAGGTGCTCGCTACTCCTCAACACAAATCTGGCAATGCCTGCTTTTTTTGACTTCTGAAGTGCTTTTAAAAGTAAAGCATAGGCTTTTTTCCCCTGCGGCTCTGGCTGGGTATAGTAAGATGTCTCGTAATAAATTGGATTAACGGCAGAGATGTCCACGAAATTCTCCAGTTCTATCAGCTTATTTTTCTCGGGCATTGCGCTTTCAAAATCTTCATCTTCGAGGATTACGTAGCTTTCGTTCAATAAAAATCCTTTTACAATGCGGTCGAAAGGTACTTCTTTACCGCTTCTTTCACTAATGCGTTGATATTTGATTCTAGACATGTCTTTACTGTCCAACATATCTAAATCCAAGTTGCTATTTTGAACCGCCGAATATAACTTCACTGGAATGTTAACTAAACCAAAACCAATGGCACCTTTCCAAATTGACTTCATCGTTATTTTTTTAAGTTAGAAGAATAAAGCCGTTGTACAGCTCTGCTTTAAATAACACCTAATTTTAACAATGGTTTAGCAATGAGGTTATTGGATCAACCCATGCAAAACACCATAGCGTATAAGTGCTGCTGAATTTTTAGAGCCTGTTTTATCAAGCAAGCTTTGGCGATGTCCTTCAATGGTGCGTTTACTTAAAAATAATTTCTCTGACATTTCCAGGTTGGTGAGCCCTTCAGCTATAAGTTGCAGGATTTCCAATTCTCTTAAAGAAAAATCTATTTCATTATCAAGCATTGAAACTAAATATTGCTTACTTTTTAATAAGTTGTCCATTAATGCCATCGTAAGCTCAGAACATAAATACTTGCGACCTTGGTTAACAAATTTTACCGCAAAAATTAATTCGTCGGCGCCTATATTTTTTAACAAGTAACCATCAGCATCGTTTTTGAAAGCTTCCATTACATATTTTTCGTGGTCATGCATAGAAAGCAACATT
Source organism: Pedobacter sp. (assembly GCF_965249885.1). Classification (GTDB taxonomy): domain Bacteria; phylum Bacteroidota; class Bacteroidia; order Sphingobacteriales; family Sphingobacteriaceae; genus Pedobacter. The sequence continues at coordinate 4,493,395 of NZ_OZ252254.1, forward strand.
ACCTTGATTTCCGGATGCTTTGCTTTAAGTTCTTTTAGCAGTTGCATACCGTCCATTTCTGGCATATTAATGTCGGCTAAAATAATGTCGATAGGTTGAGTTGCAATTTGCTTCATCACCTCCAGACCATTCACTGCTTCCCCTACTACCTTAATCTGATCGTCAGCTTCAAGTAGCATCTTAATTCCGTTTCTTACTATATTATGGTCTTCTGCTAATAAAATTCGTATCATCACAGTTTCATTATGTTCTACAAGCTTAAACAACAAAGGCACTATAATGTCTTTCGGGCAGATTAAATTAGGTACTATTTTATCTTTTGAGGTATATAGCGCAATTACTGCAAGTACAAATACTGTTTCTGTAAAAACATTTCGCTAATCCGATAAAAGAGCCGTTATTTCAATCCTATAACTATAACACGTAATAACGAAAACCGTCATTTTGTTTTAAAAATTTCCTTTTTGCTAAGCTTTGGCGCCGAACCAAAGAACGGTTAAGTTGTTTGGTTAAAACACTCGATTAAATGAACGCTATACACCCAGCTACTGTTGATATTTTAAATGCCATTTCGTTAGCTTGCTACACGTTAGATAACGAGGGGAATTTTACGTTCATTAATAAACAGGCTGAGCATTTTTTTAACCGGGACAAAAATGAAATGCTTGGCAGAAATGTTTGGGAGTTATTTCAAGAAAGTAAAAGCACTAACTACTTCGAAAAGGTAAACGAAGCGATCACAAAGAAAAAGAGAAGCGAGTTCGAGTATATCTCTGTATTTACCAAAACTTGGATTAAACTGACGATCAATCCACTAGAAGATGGTGTGGTAGTTACTTTCGATTGTATTGAAAAAGACAAGCACAATGAAAGTCTTTACCAAACCTTAGTGGAAAACACGCCTGATATCGTTACTAAATGGAACAGTAAGTTTCAGCTTACCTACGCCAATAAAGCTTTTATCGCGAGAAGTGGTTTGCAGTTAGAAGATGCTATCGGAAAAACGCACCGAGAGATGTGGAAACAAGACAGTTTACCCTTGCTTATTAAAAAGACCCAGAAAGTATTTGAAACAGGTGAAATCCAAAATGTAGTAGCCAAATTTAATACACCAGAAGGAGATTTGTTTTACGATATTAAGCTAGCACCTGAGTTTACGGTAAATGAAAAAATCAAAGGAGTTATCGCTATTGGACGTGATATCACCGAACTGAAGTGCCACCAAGAAGCTTATAACGCACAATTAAACGACAAATATAAATCGCTATTCAACTCCATTGATCAAGGTTTTTGCATTATTGAGATGTTATGGAACGAGCAAGGTGAGCCCATCAACTATCGATTCATAGAAACTAACCCTGCGTTTGAACGACAAACCGGGATGATTAACGCTCAGGGCAAAACCATATTGGATTTTAAACCAGATATTGAACATTACTGGATTGAAACCTACGGAGCCATTGCCAAAAGCAAACAATCAGACATTTTGAATTTCATACCACTTTAATTAATGGTTGGTTTGAGGTAGAAGCATTTCCTATTGCAGAAATGGGCAACGACTTTGTTGGTGTACTATTTAACGATGTAACGGAACGTAAAAAAGCAGAAAAAATCCTAATTGATAGTGATGAAAAGCAAGGTTACTTACTTAAATTAACCGATGCGATTAGGTTTATCTCAGATCCCTTGGACATACAAGAAGCTGCAGCAAGAGCGATTGGCGAGCATTTAAACGTCAATTACGCTTTTTACGGTCATGTAGTTTCCGTTAACCAATTGGAGCATATCCAAATTGAAAGGCTATATCAAAAGAACGAAGGCACACCATTTAAGCCTAACCTATATCCTTTTTCAGATTTAGGTATCAAAGTAGAGGAACTTAGGACAGGAGAAACGATCATTATCTCTCAGCAAGATGTAACTAGTGGTGATATCACTGAGGAAGTATCATTACATCAAATTTTAAATTCATTTGCTTGGGTAGCGGTTCCATTGATAAAAAACGAAAAACTTGTAGCTGTGCTGATGGTGCAGCACGAACAACCGTATACCTGGACCGAAAATCAAATTTCCTTAATTGAAGAAACAGCCGAACGTACTTGGGCTTACGTAGAACAAGCAAGTATTGCAAAAGAGCTAGACCATTCCAAAGAACAGCTAGCAGTCGCTTTAACAGCATCCAACATGAGTACTTTCCACTGGCTATCAAAAAAGGGGAATGTGGTGGTTTCGCCGCTATCTTCAGTAGTATTTGGATTGAAAAACAACAGTTCGTCGTACAGCGACAGTGAGGGGTTTTTTATGGTTCATCCTGATGACAGGCAAAGCCATTTGGATGTACTGGAAAAAGCGTGTAAGGATGAAAAAGAGTTTCATCATATCTACAGAATCGTTAGACCTGTAGATGGGAAACTGGCCTGGATTGAAGAAAGAGGAAAAGGAGTTTTCCATCCACACAGTGGGATTTTGGAGGTCAGAGGGATCCACTGGGACATAACAGCACAAAAAGAACAAGCTGATTTAATCAAAAAAGCAGAAGAAAGGTACTTAGTTAAACTGGAACGAGATGTTAATCTTAGAACCAAAGAATTAAAGGAAAGTAGAGACGAACTAGCGGCCATTTACAACAATACGCTGATGTCGATATCGGTTTTGAGTGCCGTACGTGATGACGATGGAAAAATCCTAGATTTCAAATTTGCCTTGGTAAACCGAGCTTTGGAGAAAGAAACCGGCCGTCGGGATTTAATCAATAAGCTTTATGCAGAAGAGTATCCTGGTATAGTTAAAACCGGGGTTTTTGATAAGATGCTGAAAGTAATGGAAACAGGTATGCCGGCTAGTATCGAATATTTTTATCCGTATGAGGACTTTAACAAATGGTACTCCTGCATGTTTGTTAAAATGGGCGACGGGCTACTGACAACCGTATTAGATATTACTGAACGTAAAATTGCTGAACAACTTTTCACAGAAAACTCTGCGATGATACAAGGTATTGCCAATTCGGCGCCAGACATGTTGTATGCCATCAACCTAGAAACCATGCAACAGTTTTACTCAAATTACCGTATTGAGCAGCTGGTGGAAAAGTCTCAGGTAGAGATTAAGAAGATGGGCAAAAATTTCTTCGAGCGCTTTATTCATCCAGAGGATAAAGCGAATTTCTATGGCAATTTGGAAGATTTAAAATGGAAAAACCATAAAGAAATTAATGCTGTAACTTACAGACTGGTAGATGCTAAAGGAGAAATCCATTGGATAACAACAAAGAGTACCGTTTACATGCGTGATGAAAATGGAAATCCCACACATATTGTTGGTATTTCACAAGATATTACCCAACAGCGCAATTTAGAAGAGAGAAATAAACAGCTGACCAAAGAAAGGCAGCTACTAGAACAAAAACAACAGCGGGAGATTTTAAAGGCCACTTTAAACGCCCAGGAAGAGGAACGACAACGCATTGCAGAAAGTTTGCATAATGGCCTAGGACAAGTATTATACGGGGTTAAGGCCACGCTTGAACGTGTAAAACTGGATCAAAAAATACCTGCTGATGATAATGCCAAGGCACTTAATAGATCAAAAGAATTACTGGGACTTTGCATCACCGAAAGCAGAAAAATATCTCACGAGCTGATGCCCTCTATTTTGGAAGATTTTGGTTTGAAAGCTAGCATTAGAGATATCTGCGAACAAATGAAAGGAGAAACCAATTTCAACTGCACATTTTCCGGTGTGGATGTTCCGTTGGAGAAGTATTTACAACTGGCTATTTATCGCATTGCTCAAGAGCTCACACTCAACATTGCCAAACATGCTAGCGCTAAAATAGCCCATATTGATGTTTCGATACAAAAAAACGAGGTACACATTACTGCCAAGGATAATGGTTTGGGTTTTTCAACTGATGCCAGAAAAAATAAGGGAATAGGGCTGAAAACAATTGAATCTAAGGTGAAGCTGTTAAACGGAAAAATGGAAATCAGCTCATTGCCGCAACAAACCACGGTACACATTCAGTTTCCAATTTAACGTATATTAAAAATAGCACTTAGTTTTTTACGCTAAGTGCTATTCCATAATAAATTCTTCATTAGGCAATGGTAAATCCGCCCAACAAATCTTCGTTTTCAAAGTTTACTGAATTCCAAGTATTTCTTCGTTTGCGGAAAAGAGATTGCCCTTTGACCTCTTCATCATTTGCCCCTTTACCTATGTTTTTAAAGCTCTCAATACTTGATTTACCTTGTCTGTCAACATCGGCATCGCTTCCTTTCATTTGTGATCTTGGAATAAATCCAAACTCATTGCTCTCTCCATTTGTAGAAGAAATTTGGCTCTTCGTTTCCATTTCTTTTCAATTTTAAGTTATCTTTCTAATCGCATTCTATAGGTTTCAACTTCTTTGAGCGCCTCCAAAATTCCTGTGCGTTGTTTTTGCAGTAATTCTAGATGATCTGCATGCGCATCGGGTTCTGCTAAAATTTCATCGTACTTTTCAATAGCCGCCTTTTCTCCCGTTTCAATGGCAGCAAGTATAGCTTCATCTTCATTACTCGACAACGCCTGTTTAATATCAATCCAAGTGCGATGCAAAGCACCTAATAAGCCACCTTGTTCGTTTTCACTATCGCCACCGTGCATCGCAATATGACTTTTTAGCTCAGTAGCATAACCGATACGCTGTGAAGCAAATCTTAAGAACAAATCCCTTAATTCAATGCTTTTAGTGACGTCACTTGCCGACATGTAGCCTTCTTTACCATCATTCAGGATATTGACAAGCCCTTTTAAATCTTCAATTACGTCTCTATTGCTCATTAGTTTCATCATTACTCCTATCTTCTTCGTTTTCTAAATCTGCATTGTGGTTAGGATCTTCCCCTTTTGTAGTTGCTTGTTTGCTAACGGAAAGAGGCGTATCATCCATCACACCTGCTACAGCTGATGAATCTTCACTACCTGTATTGGCTGCATCACCATTGGCCACATCCGCAGGTCGTCTGTCTAATTCAGAATGATCTTTCTGAAAACTTTCGCGGTTTGCAAAACGTTGGTTCGGATTTCCTTCTTCGCCTTGTGGCTGCCCTTTTTGCCCTTCATGCGTATCGCTTACAGGCTCTTGTTCATCCCTATGGCGCTTATTAAAATCCCTATTTTGCTCAAATTGTATTTCCATGATAAAAATGTTTAATTAGGTTATTGCCTAACACTATCTGCATTAACTGATTTATCCCTATGCAAGCTGTCCATTCCACTAGTATCTGTGTTAGTAGTAGTGTCCATATCCATGAAACTCGTATCTACAGCCATAGCTGTATCTTTCATCTCATCCTGTTTATTTTCCGAACTACAGCCGAAGGCAATTGTACCGATTGCCAAGAGGCATAATCCAACTATTTTTTTCATCGTTCTTATTTTTATGTTTAGAAATTGGTTAACATGTTATAAATAGTAGAAGCGCTGCAAAAGTTTAGCAGCTGATGTATTTCAGGTATTAAAATGGTAATCTCAGGTATTTACCGTATATCAACTGCTTGCACCTGCTAACTAATTTTCTCGCCTTTGAACAATTTTTTCAATTTTCTATTGAGGTACGTACCTTTAGAAATAGACGCTTTAAATTCCTTATAAATTTTTTCGGGAACGTTGTGATAGATATAAACATCCCCAGAATTAAAAATCACTTTTAACTCTTGGTTCGCTAGTTGATAACTGATATGTGCAACTACAGATGACGGCATTTTTTTATAATTAGCAAGTAGAAACACCCATATATTGCGTTCATACTACCCGATTTGATTGTAATGTTTTTTTAGCTACTACTAATGGTTATATTTGAGTAAACACAATAAGCATGGAAAAGTCTAATAAAAACAAACTGGCGACTGATCAGCTTTTGGAAAAATCGAAAGAGCTGAGGGAAAAATCTAAAGCTACCGGCGACAAATTCAACGCCTTGAAAGTAAAACTAGAAGAATTTATCCACCCAAATACGGATACAGCTAAAAAGGAGAATCAGTGACGTTCTCCCTTTAGTGCTTCTCAATTATTTCTTTTTAGGAACCTTTGCGCCAGCCTCCTTAGCTTCGGATAGGCCAATGGCTACGGCTTGTTTTTTGGAAGTAACTTTTTTGCCAGTTCCCGTTTTAAGCTTACCTTCTTTCATTTCGTGCATGGCTTCACCTACTTTTTCGCCAGCCTTTTTAGAATATTTTGCCATTTTTTTCAAGTTTAGTTAACTATTAAAGCATCAACTGAAAAAAATGTTTATCAATCCCTGTAAAATAGGTATTTGTACTTCTCTACAATTCACAAAATACCTGTTTTCTTTCCTGTAAAAACAATATTGTGCTCCGTTTTCTTTATTAGGTACAAATCGAAAACATATCACAAAAACTTAATTATTATGAAAAATCAAAAAGATACAGGTAACATGCCTAACAATCACTTACATGAATTATTTGTAGATGAATTGAGAGACGTATTAGGTGCTGAAAAACAATTGCTTAAAGGATTGAAAAAAATGGCCGACAAAGCCGTTGGTGCTAGTCTTAAAGATGCTTTTACCGCTCACTATGCTGAAACCGAAGAGCAAATTGAACGCTTAAAACAGGTTTTCGCTAGTATCAATCTTACCGCTAGAGCTAAAAAATGTAAAGCTATGGAAGGTTTGCTTAATGAAGCTGAAGAAATTATGGATGAGTTTGAGGGAGATGACGCTTTAGATGCTGCCTTAATTGCTGCAGCTCAAAAAGTAGAACATTACGAAATTGCTAGCTACGGGTGTTTAGTAACCTACGCTACCTTAATGGAGCATACCGAAGCAAAAGAGCTTTTGGCTATGACTTTGGAGCAAGAAAAAGAAACGGATACCAAGCTTACGGACATTGCAATGTCTGAGGCTAACGTAATGGCATAAGTTTTTCTGTTTGACGCCGGTGCTGGCGGATGTCAGCATCGGCTTTTTCTTGACGTGATATTTTGTAGTTGTTTGGTTAATGATTAATGGTTAATGATTAATTGCTGTGATTGCAAAAACTAGCTAAACGCTAGCTACTAATACCTAGTTCCTAATACCTGACCACTGATACTTAATTCCCGATACCTAATACCTGACATCTAACCACTGATACCTAAATATTTTCCTTACGCTAAAACAATTTGATGGCAAAATTAATTTATACAGCATGAGAAATTTACTTTTTTTCCTTTATAGTGTGGCTTTCACAGTGATGATTGCCTGCAACTCGCAACCTAAAGATGCAAAAGAATTGGCAGATAGTGTTAATGCTACTAAAGACACTACAACCAACAGTGGCGACATTATCACGGTTAGAGAAAACGAAGCAGAATTTGCTACTAATGCCGCAGATGCCGGACTGGCAGAAATTAACTTCGCCAACTTGGCAATTAGCAAAACCAGCAACGCTGATATTAAAACGTACGCTAATATGATGCTAAAAGACCACGGTGCAGCGAATGATGAACTTATGGCCCTAGCAAAAAGTAAAAACATTAGTTTACCAGTAAGTATGAGCAGTGAACATCAAAAAACACGCAACGAGCTGGCAGAAAAATCTGGTACCGACTTCGATAAATTGTATTTAGATGTAATGGAAAAAGACCATGTAAAGGTGTTAGCTTTTATGGAACACGAAGCTAGAGAAGGAACCGACCCTGATTTGAAAGCGTTCGCAAGCAAAACTGTTCCAGTGATCAATGCGCATTTAAATGCCGTTCGTAAAATAAAAGAGAAATTAAAATAAAACGCCTTCTGAAACCAATTTCCGCTCCCTTAACGCAATTCATATTAAAAGTAAAACGATGAAAATAGCTTATATTAGTACCTCACTACCTAACGAATGTGGCATCGCTACGTTCAATGCTAACCTAGCCAATGCGATCAACCAACACAAAGCTATTTCAAAAGAGAGTTTTGTTGTTGCAATGAACGACACCGACAACCTCGACGAATACAACTATCCAGAGGAGGTGAAATATATTATCCGTAAAAACAACCAAGATGATTACCTGCAAGCTGCTGATTACATCAATAATAGCGGTGTTGATGCGTGTGTAATTGAACATGAGTTTGGTATTTACGGCGGCGATAGCGGTTTATATTTGCTCACATTAATGGCAAATGTAGAGGTACCGATGATCAGTATTTTACATACAGTACTTAAACATCCGAGCTATGTACAACAAACCATCATTCAGCAAATAGCTAAGCGTTCTTCGCGAATTGTGGTAATGAGCCAAAAAGCAATCGGATTTTTAACCAGCATTTATCAAATTCCAAAAAACAAGATTCAATATATTGAGCACGGAGTACCTGATTTGGAACCTGCGGTGGACAATCCTATAAAGGCAACAGCGCCATTTAAAGGTAATAAAGTGCTGCTTACGTTCGGCTTAATTAGTCGTGGAAAAGGACTGGAAACCGTTGTGGAAGCCCTTCCGAAAATCGTTGCAAAAAATCCAGATGTGAAGTATGTTATTTTAGGAAATACGCATCCAGGAGTGGTTAAAAATGATGGTGAAGAGTATAGAGACAGTTTGACCGCTTTAGCTAAAAAACTGAATGTAGAAAAAAACTTAGTGTTTGTAAACAAATTTGTAGACGAGCAGGAGTTGCATCACTACTTATCAGCTACTGATATCTATATTACTCCATATTTAAACGAAGCACAAATTACTAGTGGTACCCTTTCGTACGCAGTTGGCGCCGGAGCAGCCGTAATATCCACACCTTATTGGCATGCACAAGAACTGCTAGCTCAAAAACGTGGCTTATTATTCGATTTTAGAGATAGCGAACGATTGAGTAGTTTAGTAAACGATCTTTTCGAAAACCCAGACCATCTTGCTGAGTTAAAATATAACGCCTACCAGTACGGCCTGTCGTTACGTTGGCCTAGTATTGGCAAAAGCTACGTTAAAGTTATGGAGCGGGCAATTTCGGACAAACAGAAAGCTGATGCTGCAAGTAAAAGCATGATCGATGTGGATAGCATTCCTGCCTTCAGTTTAAATCATATCCGATTATTGACAGATGATACAGGAATTATCCAACATGCAAAATACGGCATACCTAATTTTAAAGAAGGATATTGTTTAGACGACAATGCTAGGGCATTGATGATGGCTTTAATGGCGTTTGAGCAATATAAAAGTAAGGAAGCCCTTGATTTGTTGCCAATTTACATGAGCTACATCCAGTACATGCAAAATGACGATGGTAGCTTTAGAAATTTTCTAAGCTTCAACAGAAACTATTTAGATGAAGTAGGTTCAGAAGATGCTTTTGGCAGGACGATTTGGGCGCTTGGTTATCTGGTTAACTATGCACCGAATAACTCCTACAAAGAGTTTGCAAACGAGTTATTCATCAAATCTACCGCCCAATTCGGCAAATTACAGCACCTAAGAGGAGTAGCTAATACCATTATCGGTATTCATCATTACTTAAAAGCTAATCCGCACGAAACTTATTTGCATGAAATATCAACTAATTTATCGGCTAAGCTAATTAGTGCTTATCAGGATAATAAGGAACAAAACTGGCATTGGTTCGAACAACAAATGACATACGATAATGCCATGTTACCGCTAGCTTTGTTATGCCATTACGATATCAGCAAAAATCATCAGGCCTTAACCATTGGTTTGGAAAGTTTGGATTTCTTAACCCAAAAGACTTTAAGTTTTGGATTTTTAAACCCAGTTGGTAACGATGGTTGGCTGCAGAAGGACAAAGAAATGGCTAAATACGACCAGCAGGCAATAGAAACGATGGCGATGGTGTTGGTATATTTCAAAGCTTATGAGGTGACTAATGACGTGAAATACATGAAACATCTTTACCAAAGCTACCGTTGGTTTCTTGGCGAAAACAGCTTGAGTTTGCCTTTATATGATGACGAAACTAAGGGTTGTGCAGATGGACTACAATCCAATGGCGTTAACCGAAACCAAGGTGCTGAAAGTACTTTAGCCTACTTCATCTCCCATTTGGTAGTTTTTAAGGCTTTAGAAATTGAATATCGTTATTTAAAGGACGACCGGCAATTTAAAGTAGACTTTCTAGCAAAATAGAACAACCATAAAAAAAATGCCCCGAGATAACCTCGGGGCATTTTTTTTATGGCTTAAGCTCAGCTAAACCGCACTTCCGTTATTCGTTTCCATAATGCGCTCTAACAAACGTTTCAAGTTTACTGTAGCAAACGACGAGCAATAATCTGATAAGCCGTATGGAATAATCAATTCGCCGTTGTGAATAATTGATCCACACGAATAAAGAACATTAGGTACGTAACCTTCTCGTTCATCCGGATTTGGAACTAGCAATGGCTCGTGCAATCTACCAATTTCTATAGATGGATCATCCAAATCTAATAAACTAGCACCTAAGCAATACCTCCGCATTGGACCAACGCCATGCGTAATAATCAACCAGCCAGCTTCTGTTTCAATGGGCGAGCCGCAATTACCAATTTGAATAAATTCCCAAGGATAAAGCGGCTGCTGTAATTTAATAGGTTCTTCCCAAACCGTAATTTTGTCCGAGTACATCAGGTAATTGTTCCACCCGTCAATCCTAGACATCATGGCGTATTTACCTTTAATTTTTTTCGGGAACAATGCCAGGTTCTTATTCTGTGCTCCTTTGCCATGCAGCGGACTCACTTTAAAATCGTAAAAATCGTCGGTTTGCATTAATTTAGGAATGATAAATGCGCCGTCGAAAGCGGTGTAAGTAGCATAGTAAGTGATGCTCCCATCTTCTTTTGTAAAACGGACGAACCTGGCATCTTCAATACCTTTCCGCTCAAATTCCGAAATAGGAAAAATTACTCTATCAGAAATATCGGTATCCTTAGAAAAGCAAATCTCGTGGTAGGTATCTGATAACCACAAAATCCTGTCGTAAGCTAACTGGTCAGCATCTTCCTGTTGTTTTTCCTTTGCATCCATTACCAATCTTCGTAGCTGGGTATAATCAAATTTATCACCCAAATGTTGGTTAATATTCGAAATTACCTCAGCAGAAACTCCTGCATCTTCCGCTTTTTTAAGGAACAAGCTTTTGTTATAAATGGCATTTTTCACTACATCAGCTTCGTCAATATAAATTCCTGCAGGTAGCACTTGAATATTATTATGCGCATCAATTAAAGCACGCCTAAATACTACAGAAGAAATGTGTCCCTCGCCTACTGCCCTAAAGCTGATAATTACCCGCTTTTCGCCCTCTACCAAATTCGTTTGGTCGGGATCTTCCACTATCGAAGGGTTGAAAAATGCGGCAGATTCTATAGAATACTCGTGGGTAAAGTAAGAGCCTATCAAATATCTTACAAATTCGTCCATTTCATCGTAGGCATATCCCATCTCTTCGATAAGCCACTGTACCTTTCGGCAGTGCCTCAAAAATACTTTGGTGATATTCCTGTGTCGTTTAGAAAATTCCTGTAGTAAGGGCGATACAATCTCAAAAACTTGTTTCTCGCTGAGGCTCATCACCTTCGAAATAACGACCCTTGCTCGTTCATCACCATTATAAAAAAACCTTGCTATTACTCTGCTAGGATCTGGATATACTTTAACTGGTTTTCTGGAAACTGTAATCCTCATAATTGAATTTTGATTTTAGAAAATAACACTTTTAAAGAGAAGATGTTTGTAAATAGCTCAACTCTGGCTAAACCAAAAATGCGATGAGCTGTTACTTATAAAGATAATGTGATTAAGGAAGATTTATTACATCAGATTTAACATAATACTCCATAAAGAATTTAGATCAAATTAATGTTACCACTTAAACGAGCATATCATGGAATCATCAAATAAAGAATTTTATATCATTGCTGAAATAGATCAGCAAAAGAAACACATTAAAATTGTTGAATTAGAAACTTCAGATGGTGTCCCTTATTACTCTTGCGTAATTGGAGAAAAAGAAATTAGCCAAGTTAGAAATGAAACTTATGGGAATTGGGAACAACTGTGGGGCAATTTATCAAAAGAAGTTGTGGAACAAATAGGAAACGAAATTGCTAAACAGGTAACTCCACCTTAATCTGCTTGAAAACTTAGCACCCCATTAACTAAGCAGTACTTAATTAATGCTGCTGTATTTTTCACCCCCGTTTTATTAATCATTTGTAGCCGATGCCCCTCAACGGTTCTTTTACTGGTAAATAATTTGTCGGCGATTTCTAAGTTAGTATAACCTTCAGCAATTAGCGCTAAAATCTCTATCTCTCGAGATGAAAATTCTACTTTTGATGTGCTTTGGGACTTCGCGATTATTTTGGTACCTAACAACATTTTACCCAGCAAATGATAACTCAATTCAGAGCAGATATAAAAAGAGTTGTAGATAACCTGTCTTATTGCAAAAACTAACTCTTCTTCATTGACACTTTTGAGCAAATATCCTTTTGCTCCGGCCTGCAAAGCTTGTGAAATGTATTTTTCGTGATCAAGCATGGATAAAATTAATACTTTAACGGATGGAAAAGCTTCATTGACTTTTCGGCAAAGTTCCAATCCTCCCATGTTGGGCATGTTGATATCCACCAATACCAAATCTATTTGATGATCCCCCTGTGAAATCATATTTAAAGCTTCTATTCCATCAGCTGCTTCACCTATTACATTAAAATATGGATATTTAACCAATAAAGATTTGATCCCATCACGCACTAGGTGATGATCATCAACCAACAATATATTAATTTGTTTAGTACTATTCTGCGCCATTTAGTGGGATATTCATTAAAACTTTAGTTCCTTTATCTGGACTCGAAAAAATTTCGAAGACTCCATTTAAAATATGAATCCTGTTCACAATACTTTTTAAACCAAAGCCTTTTTTAGTATCCAATAGTATGTTTTTATCCAATCCTAAACCATTATCGGTTTTACTTACATAAAGCTCGTCATCCTTTTGCATGATGAGTACATTTACATGAGTGGCTTTAGCATGTTTTAAGGTATTATTTAAAAGTTCTTGAATAATACGGTATACAATCACTTCTAAATTTCTGTTTAACCTGAACTCTTTTATAGTAAAGCTTAAGTTGAAAGAAATATGATGAGGGTCTAATTTTCTCTCCAACAAATCTTTTAATGCTTCTTCAAGGCCCATGTCAGACAGCAAAACTGGTGTTAGCTCAAAAGAAACTTCTCGAACTTTTTTAATTGCTTTTTGAAGCAATGCCCTGCTCTCGGTCTCTTCTACTCCGAGCTTAAGTTGTGCGGCAAAAAGAAGTTGACCTATTTCATTATGCAAATTTTCGGCGATGTTTCTTCGTTCCTCCTCTTGCGCATCTATGATTGCTTTAAATAGCAATTGCTGTTGTACCACTTCGGCCTTCGCCTGCTCATCAATCAAGCGTTGTTTCTCCTGTTGAAGTTCAAGCTGAGGAGTAATATTTTGCGAAATGCCTACAATTTGTAATGGAATTCCAAGATAATCACGCTTCAATAATTTCCTTCTAGTGGCGATCCAATGCGTATTTCCGTTTTTATCGATCACTCTGTAAGTCAGCTCGTCTAGCTCATCATCTTCTAAATATTTCAGCCTTTCCAAGCTTTTGAAGTACATCTCCTGATCTGCAGGATGGATTGTTTTTTCAAAAAAACGCAATCCTAGCTGTTCTATTTGATTTTGGTTTAATCCAAACAAATGATGTATCGCAGCATTGGTGTAAATTTTACGCATTTGCTGAATATCAGTAACATAGATCATATCCGGCACGGCATCGGCGATTTTTGAAAAAACTACCGCATCCAGTTCAAAATCTTCAATCAAGATTTTGTTAGATGGGTTTTCAACCACCTGTAAATCCTTTTCTTTATGCATAAGCGCTAATTGCAATTGAGAGCTTAAATATAGCCATAATTATCTTAATCATTTATAAAGCTTATTATGCAGTAAAACCAAAACAAAAAAAAGGTGAAATCAGCATGACGAAGATCAATAGCTACACAATTTCATCGAGCATAGTTCCCGCATCAGCCATGGCCAACTGTTCTTCCTCTAATTGCTTATGGTGTATGATAATTTTGATTAGATTAACTATTTTTTCTTCATTTAATTCCATCGCTTGCGCCAATAATGAAGTAAGTGCAGTAATTTGATATTGCTGAGCCTGTTGCATCCCTACAATCAAACCCGCATCCCTAATGAAACTATGGCGTGGAGTCACGTCGATGATATCATAACACTCGTCGATAAGATACTCCATGTCTTTATTATCGGTTACTACTACTTCCGCTTGGAGCAACTCAAATATACTTTCTAGGCGAAAGAGGTGTTCCCTTACATCTTTTTGGAATTTTTCCATCAGCTCAAGCAAATCGTCACTCGCTACTGCAAGCTGTATAATTGGCAATACAGTTAGCCACTGTTGTTCTGCAGCATATACTAATTTCAAACTTTCAACTAGCGAATGTCTTTCGCTTAATTTCATTTGCATTTTTTCAATAGAAGCGTTAGAATTTGTTGAACTCACCATAATAAACCATTATAAATCAAACATTAACAATTCCTAGAAGCGGTAATTTAGTAAATCTAATATCCGACAACATATCTTTCATAAAAAGGACATTTATACTCAAAAGTTAAGTATAAATACTTGTTTTAAAACAAGTTATTCAAGTATCAAACAGCTAAACAAACACCAGCTGATATCTGTTTTTTGCATATGAACATTACTGAACTTACCCTTGATGAACTTAGCAAACGCTGCAAAAATGCAACAATTACCATCGCAGCTGCAGAAAGCGTAACTGCTGGTTATTTACAATTTTTGTTGAGCCAAATGCCAAGCGCACTTGATATATTTAACGGTGGAATTACGGCTTATAATATTGGCCAGAAAGTAAAACATTTAAATTTAGACTATATCGAAGCTGCTAAATGCAATTGCGTGTCTAAAGAAACAGCCGAAACAATGGCTATTAAAGCCGCTGAACTCTTTAACAGTAAAATGGGAATTGGTATCACGGGCTATGCTAGTCCGGTGCCTGAAAAAGATGTGACCGAGTTATATGCTTATATGGCAATATACTTAAACAATAAAGTTGTGCATAGCTACAAACTTCACAGCAAAGAGACCTCGGCAGCCGAAGCACAAAAAGACTATGCCTTACAAGTGGTTACCGAGGTGCTTTCTTATTTAGAAGGAATTAGATCGTAATACGTCCGCCTGTAACAGGCAAAACCGCCCCGGAGATATAACTTGCCTCAGCAGATGCTAAAAACAAGAAAGCGGGTGCAATTTCCACAGGTTGACCTGGGCGTTCCATTGCGGTATTTTTTCCAAAACTTTCTACATTAAATTTCGTCGCTGGAATTAACGGCGTCCATACTGGTCCAGGAGCAACTGCATTAACTCTAATTCCCTTACCTTGTTTCAGTAAAATTTGGCTGAGATTTGAGGTGAAATTGATCACCGCTCCCTTGGTTGCCGAGTAAGGCAGCAAGTCCTCAGAAGGCTCGAACGCGGTTACAGAAGTGGTGTTGATGATACTACTTCCCTTAGGCATATGAGGTATTGCTGCTTTGCATAGGTGAAAAATAGCCCTCACGTTAGTATCAAAAGTGTAGTCCCATTCGTCAGTTGGTATAT
Source organism: Pedobacter sp. (assembly GCF_965249885.1). GTDB lineage: Bacteria > Bacteroidota > Bacteroidia > Sphingobacteriales > Sphingobacteriaceae > Pedobacter. The sequence continues at coordinate 4,509,051 of NZ_OZ252254.1, forward strand.
CTTCAATGGTTTTTCTACTGATATGGAAAGCAGCGTTGTTGATTAATATGTCGATTTTTCCGAAAGCTTCAACTGCTTTACTTACTATACTTTTACAGTGACTTTCGTCAGTAATGTCGCCCTTAACTAAAACGGCTTTCCTTCCGGCGTCTTTAACGTAGTTCGCCGTAACTTCAGCATCTTGATCTTCTTCATCGGACAGGTAGCTGATCAGCACGTTTGCACCCTCCCTAGCAAAAGCAATTGCAACTGCCCTTCCAATGCCCGAATCGCCGCCAGTGATTACAACACTTTTATCTTTAAAGCGGTTATAGCCTACGTAGCTATCCTCACCATGATCTGCCTTTGGATTCATGAGTGCTTCGGTACCCGGATGTTGTTGTTTAGGCGTATCAAACGGCGGAGCCGGAAATAAATTCTTTGGATCTTGTTGTTCGTTCATAGCTTCTCTATTAAATATATATGCTGAACGAATAAGCGCTATAAAAGTTCCGGGTAATTGATTTTCGGGAATAAATACGTTTATCGCATCGTATTTATACTAAGAGGGCTGCCTCAAGCTTAAATTTAAACTTTTGAGACAGCCCTATATGCTGAAGTTGCCGAGTTCTATTTTACAGACTTTACGAAGTTCATTACTACGTAAGCCGTGCTACCACTGTACTCAATCGGCGATTTTATAGTCATCGTGTTATCATCTGCGTTGGTTAACATCATACGGTAACCCTCGGTTACGTTTTTAGCTTTATCTCCTTCGTACAACTTTTTAAATTGAAACGTTCCATCCGAACTATTCACTGACCAGAAAATATCCTGTGACTTTGCGCCGCAATTTGCGCTAGCAGGCAAATTATAGCTACCGTTTCCGCTGTTAGTTAAACTCCAAGTGCTACCAACAAAACACTTGTAGGAACTTTCACCCAAAAACGAACGCACAGCTACATCAGGAATACCTTCAAAGCTGATATTGTTTAACATCCAATTACCGGTAACATTTCCTCTTCTTACCGAGGTAGCGCCAGTTGTGGCTTTAGGAGAGCAGCTTTCCAACACCACCAATGATGCCGAAAATAATGCGATAGCTAAAAGTAGTTTTTTCATTGTTGTAATTTTTAGTATAAATTTTGGCGGCCGTAATGCCAATTGTATAATTTTTGTGAACTCTTTGCACAAATCTTGCCAAATATTACATAATTACACGTTTTACCCTACATTTGTTTATCTAACAGTAAAATAAAAAATAATGAAGCCAGAAACTACTGCTATCCATGCAGCTAACCATGTAATAGCCACTACAGGAGATGTTACTTCGCCGATACATTTGAGCACCACTTTTTTCAGGGGCGATGATGGTGGATATCCTGGCGGCCATATGTATAGCAGAGTAAGCAATCCAAATAGAACTGCGTTGGAAAAAGTAATCACCGAGTTGGAAGGCGGAGTTACCAGTTGCGCATTTGCTTCTGGAAATACAGCGGGAATGGCGGTTTTTCAGGCCTTGAAGCCAGGAAGCCACATTATTGCACCCGATGATATGTACTGGGGATTTAAGAAACAATTAATGACCATTTTCGAAGGAATACTAACTTTCGACTTCATCGATTTAACTGTTGTTGATCATATTGAACAGTACATCCAACCAAATACATCGTTAATTTGGGTAGAAACACCATCCAATCCGCTACTTAAAATTTGTGATATTGCCTTGATTAGCGAAATTGCAAAAAAGCATCAACTAATTTTTGCCGTGGACAGCACATTTGCATCGCCGATTTTACAAAATCCTATTGCTTTAGGAGCCGATATTGTGATGCACTCCACCACTAAATATATTGGAGGACATAGTGACGTATTGGGCGGTTGCCTAACCTTTGCTGCTAAAAATGAATTTTGGGAGAAAGTTAAGAACATACAGGAAACTGGTGGCGCTGTACCGTCACCCTTTGACTGCTTTCTACTAATTAGAAGTATCAAAACCTTGGCTTATCGTATCAAAGGACATTGTGATAACGCAGAAAAACTAGCTAAGTATTTGGATAACCACCCTAAAATAGAAGCGGTATACTATCCAGGATTGGCTTCGCATCCGCAACATCACATCGCTAAAAAGCAGATGAGTGGTTTTGGAGGCATGCTTTCTATTTTAACTAAAGGTGATGCTGAAACTGCCAGAAAGGTGGTAAATAGCGTAAAAATTTTTACTCAGGCTACGAGTTTAGGCGGCGTAGAAAGCTTGATTGAACACCGTGCATCGGTAGAAGGACCAACTAGCAAAACACCCCAAAACCTGATTCGTATTTCCGTAGGCTTAGAGCATATTGATGATTTAATTGCAGATCTAGAAAAGGCATTGGCATAAACGCCACCTATTTTTGATCATAATCAAGCTCAATTTCAACATTGAAACCTTTTCCGGGAGCGGTGTTGATTTGATATTCGGCGTTTACCATTTGTAAGCGACTTTGGATGTTTTGCATTCCAATGCCGCCCCTTTTGCTCAACACCTCAAGGTCGAAGCCCGTGCCGTTATCTTGATACGAAATAGAAAGCTTTTCAGCGAGTTGAAATGAAATACTTATAGCTGTAGCCTGCGCATGTTTAATCGTATTATCCACCAGCTGCGTTAATACTCGGAACAAAGCTAAAGCAGTTTTTTCGGGTAACCGTAATGCTTCAACGTCTCCCACTTGCGACATTGTAATTTTAATTTGTCCGGTGTTATTAATCAGCGTTACAAAAGCATCCACCGTTGGGAACAAACCAAATACGGATAGACCTGGCGGAGAAAGATCATGCGAGATATGGCGTACGTCTACAATCATTTTATCGATAAGTTCTTTCGCATCTGTTAAAGTTTCTACGTGTTCCACAGGAATTTGTCTTTTGAGTGCATTGAGCATCAACTTAATAGCCGACAGCGTGCCTCCAATTTCATCATGCAAATCTTGGCCTATTCGCTTCCTTTCCATTTCCTGCGAATCGATAACAGCATTTAAAAGTTCCTTTTGCTGTGCTAATTGGGTTTCCTGCAATTGTCTTTTTTGTTTCCAAACAACGCTTTGATTCCTGATATAAAACAATAAAAAGGAAGCTACTAGCACCAGCAGTAAAACTACACCGTAAAATATCAGCAAATAAACGTTATCAACCATTTTTTTTCATCAAGCTAAATCCCTTTGTCCAAAATAAATACATCATTAAAACTAAAAAGGCGTGTATATTCCAAATGAGATGAACCAGTTCCCTATGTAGTTTAACGAAAGTAAAATAATTAGATAATATAAAAATAATCGTAGCAGCTGGGAAATAAATAAGAATCCCCATGTTAATCCAATTAACTGGCGAACTCAACCAATTTTCGCTGAAGCCACTTTTGTAAAAATAAGTCAAACACGCTATCGTGATAATGATAGCCTCTAGCGGTCTGGTGTAGGTGTTATAGGTAAATATACTTTGCAAAAAAACGAAGTTAATGATACAAAATATTGGAAAGGCAAAAATTGCGATTGTCAGCGTATTTTTAATCGCACTGTTCACAAAAATTGACCTGAAATACAAAAGGAAAAATGTGGCTTCAACAATGGTATACAGATGCAACAATGGTAAGTTTGATTTGCCTTTTTCGATCATTATTATTGCGGCCAAATTAATTAAGCCAGAACTTATCAAAAAATAGAATGGCAACCTAAGCGTATCAGTGGCCCATTTGGCCTTCAAAGAATAGGTTACAATAGGAACCAGTATACTTAGGGGAACAATATACCCCATGAATAAGCTTTTAGGCATCGCGATATCTTGGTGTTATAGCTAAGTATTATCCTCTGGTTTAATACGTATTAAGCTAAAGGCCTTCGCAAAAAGCAAATACATAATTAACACTAACAAGGCATGTAAATCCCAAACTAAAATATTTAAATCTCTATCATAACTTTTAAACACAAATGTGTTCGATAAAATAAATATGATACTTGCAGCTGGAAAATACGACATAATCCCCATATTAATCCAATTTACAGGCATTTTAATCCATCTCTCAAAAAAGCCACTTTTAAAGAAGTAAATGATACACAAAATGGTTATTAAAATGGCCTCCAACGGACGTGTATAGGTGTTAAACTTGTAAATGCTCTGGAAAAAAGAAAAGTTAACGATGCACAGCGCAGGAAAAATAACCATTAAAAAGTTAACGATTCTGTTGGCAGATTCATTTTTAAAGACAGTTTTGAAATAATAAAAGATAAAACCGGCCTCTAAAATAGTATAGACATGCAATAAAGGGAGGTTATTTATTTTTTGATTTTTCAATATAATGGCTACGAAACTGATTAACGAAACCATTACAAGATAATAAAAAATTGCCTTTAACTCCTTAGAGGCGTATTTATACCGAGGTATAAATATGCCTATAGGAAGTAATATACTTAGCGGAACAATAATTCCGGCAAAAAGATCACGACGCATTATTTTACAAATAGAGGACTTGTATCATCGCAGGTACTTGGGCAAGGTTGAGTAAAATCGTAGATTTCTGTTTTCTCATCCTCTCCGCTTCCATTTCCATCTTTGTAAATGATATCTTTTCCGGCTTTATCTACCGGAACAATTACAGCAGTAATATCATCTGGCAAATCAGTATCGGTTTCCTTCACCGCAAAATATGCTCTCACTCCAGATAATTTGTTGATATCTGCGCCATCAGCTCCTACTACGTTGTAGCTATTGATAATGGCTAATAAGTCGCTCATTGGAATGAAAACAGCTCTTGGAATATTTGTTTCTGGAACTTGTTCAATCAGTTGATCGCGAAAGCGAGTAACCCTGTCCACTGCTTCATCAACAGGAATAGTTGGCACGTTAATTCTTGAATTCATGTGTTTAATTTAATTGTGAGTAATGAATGGTTTATTATTCTTAATAGTTTTATTTGGTCGAATCTAGCAAAAAAAAGATATTTGTAATAATGATTGAAGTAACATTTACTTGTTAGTATTGCTTATCAAGGATATTGTTTTTAAAAATTGAAACCAGAGGAAATTTACCACTTATGGTTTCGATATTATAGACTTAAATCACGATCACTAAGACCAATTAACGATCAAAAAAATGAAAATAAACGTCGCCATCGCCGATGATCAGAAGCTTTTTAGAAAAGGGATGATTGCACTGGTGAACTCCTTTGACGATGTTGAAATTATTTTTGAAGCCGAAAACGGCAAACAGTTAATAGAACTTTTGGCTGTACAAACTGAAGAAATCCATATTATTTTATTGGATTTATCGATGCCAGAAATGAACGGACTTGATGCGCTTAAAATTATTAAGCAAAGTCATCCTAAAATTGGTGTAATTATTTTAACTATTCACGAAGCCGAACACCACATCCTATCAACCATACAAGCTGGAGCAAATGGCTATTTAGCGAAAAATGCCGAGCCCGAAGAAGTAGAAAAAGCCATTAGGGAAGTATATAAAAATGATTTCTATTTTACGCTTCCTATGCTGGAAATCATGCGCAAAGGGCTGATCAAAAAACCTCAGACAGCTAGTTTGAACGAAGATGAAAGTTTACTGACACCACGGGAGAGAGAGGTATTGCAATTGATTTGCAAACAGTTCAGCAGTGCGGAAATTGCAGAAAAGCTTTTTTTGAGCAATAGAACGGTAGAAGGGCATCGTAACAACTTACTACTTAAAACAGGCAGCAGAAATACCGCTGGCTTGGTTTTGTACGCATTAAAACATAAATTAATTGAGATTGATCAATTAGGGAATTAGGTCGAAAGCTCACCTATCCGGTAAAAAATTGACATTTATACAGTATCAAATCGCAACCAGGTAAAAATACCTGATACCTCAGGCGTTTCTGCCTGTTTAACATTAACCGCAAAAGCATCCTATTTAATACTTCACCTTTTTTGTCACTTAGCATTGTCGGATTAACAGTGCTCATTAACCATTTAAACAAAAAAAAGTGAATAGTTACCCTACTCTCCAGTTGAGCGATACTGCCTCAGATTTAAATGCTGACATGATGCTCTATTCCATATCGGATGTGAATAATATTTGCGAAGAGTTACTTCCATTAGTTAAGAGATTAATCAGCCTATGTGCAGCAAATGGCTTTTATGTTAAAATTATTAACAGAAATACGATTATCAGGAATTATTTGATGGATCAACTGTCTTTCGACTTTGTTGCCATACAAGAAGCTACTGATCAAATCAAACTTTCCTATCATAATCATGGACTGGCATTTGGCATTGGGATTTATGAAAGTTCAGCTTCCGGAAAATTGAAGTACGTAGATCATGATGTACTTTACGACAAAGTGGCGAAGTTGGGCGAATCGATAGGGCTTGTATGGGCTGGCAGGCAAACAGCAATGCCTAACTTAAGGTATTTTGAATTTAGACCTGAATGGGCCAGAAATATTAGCGACAATGAAATGATGAACGAATTATATCGCAGAAAACAAACTAACACCAGTTTGTTAGCGACAAACATAAATAATTGATCCTGGATTAGCTCTCCACTATGTTTCTTCTGAAACGATAAAGCCCCGATCGGGGCTTTATGCGTTTTAATACTACTCGTCCTCAGCGGCGTTTTTTAGTTTCATCAATAATGAGTAAGCACCCTTGACTACTATCTTTTTGGCTTTTAGATCAGTAACAACAGCGGTTTTACCTTCTGCTGTAGCTCCAACTTTAACTTCTACCATCGTGAAATTAAGTGGTTTGTTTTCTTCGAATACATAGTCCTTTCCTTCAAAGCTAACTACCGCATCTTCGGGTAAGGTTTGCACCTTTTGATTTCCAAATTGCAACTCTGCATTCATATACATCCCCGGCATTAAACGTTGATCATATTGTTCAAAATGACAGTGTACCTCTCCTCTTCCTCCTTCACTAACATTGTGGCTAATCAAAATTACTTCAGTGTCGTATTTTTTCGCCGGATCAACATTTGTATAGGCTAAAACGTGCTGACCAACTTTAATTTTACTCAAGTCCTTTTCGAAAATAGTAAGATTGAGGTGGATATCTGTAGGATTAATTAGTTCCAAGATCACATCTGACGGAGTAACATACTTGCCGATATTAACGTTTACCTTGCTTACGTAACCGTTAATTGGCGAATAAACATTTACCGATTTTGAAATTTTCCCGCTCTTTAACTGAGCCGCATTGATGTTGATCAGCTTTAATTTTTCTATTAATGCGTTTTGTTCAATCTGCAAGTTGTTGTACTCAGTTTCTGCTTGCTGCAATGTTTTATCGCTATTTGCCTTACTTATATTTAACTCTTTTTGACGGGCCAACTCTTTAGCAGCATAACTCAACTTATTATTGACGTTTAAATAATCCTGTTGCAACTGAATGTATTGAGGATCTTCCATAACCGCTATCACCTGACCTTTGTTGACATGTGTACCGGGCAGCATCTTAGTAGATTTTAGGTAGCCACCCAATGGTATACTTACCGACACTAGATTTTGCGGAGGGACATCAATTTTTCCTTGAAGTTTGAGCGTTTCATTAAGATTAGAGAAAGCTACTCCGCCCACCTCTAGGTTAATGTTCTTTGCTTGCTGCTGTGTTAGGCTTACCTCATTTTCGTTAAGCGTTTGCGTGGTTTCATCCTTTGGTTTATCGTTGTTACAACCAAAAAATGCTGTAGCGCTCATTATTGTGATGTATAAATACTTTTTCATTTTAAATTATTCAAACAAGTAAATGATTTTAAAGAGCCAAAAGATAATTAAGCTCTATAATACTTTTATTTAACCGCTGTATGGCTTCTAAGCAACTCTCTTTTATAGCAATTGCTTCATTGTTAAGCATGGTCCATTCTAAATAATTGATTTGGCCATTTTTTAATTGCTGGTTTAGTGTATGTGTAATGGCATTTGCAGTTGCCAAGCCGTTGCTTTGTAAATTTTGGACCAAAACGCGTTGCTGCTGATATTGTTGATAAACCGCTTTTAACTGAGCATTTAGTTGTTGCGTTGTTTGGTCGGTTTCAGCTTTGCGATAGTTTTCGTACGCTTTCGCAGCTTTCACTTTGTTACGCTGTGCACCGCCAAGCAAAGGGATACTTAAACCAAGCTGCACGGATTGAAACCGATCGCTCGAAGTGAAGTTGACATTATCTCTCAATGTTGTATTGTTATAGCCAACGTTAAATTCGGGCAGTAACTTTGATTTTTCAATTTCCGTTTGGGATTGAGCCAACTTCTCTTCCTGCTTTTGCAGCTTAATTAAAGGATGATTGACCCAAGAAATGGTATCGGCTAGCTTCATGGTAGCTACCAAACTTTCGGCCACCGGTTTTAGCAAATCACTGGTATTTAATAAAAAAGACAACTGTTGTTGTTTAAGTGCTTTTTCAACTAAAATGTTTTTCAGTTTAGTATCAATTTGCAACAACTGATTTTGTGCACTTGCCTTTTCCAACATACCACTTTCTCCACTCCTCAACCTCACATCAGCCAGTTTTTGAAGCTTTTGATAGGCAGTATCCGCTTGTTGATATAACTTTTCATATTGTTGAATGGCAAGCAAATCGTAAAAAACTTCCGAAGTAAGTTTCGTTACTTCTGCTTTACTTAACTCCTGCTGAATTATTGCAATTTTCCATTCTTCTAAAAGTCGATCTTTCTGCTTTGCATAAACACCGGGCAAACTAAAACTTTGGTTAATGCTGATCTTATTATCAACTAAATTACTGTTGAATTTTCCGTATTCGCCACTAATACTGGTTGGCGAAATGGCATTGGCAGTTTTGGTGAGTTGTTCGCCATAACTTGCTTTCAGCTGTGCACTTTTTAAACTTTTGTTGTGTTGATAAGCACTATCTAACGCAGCTTTTAATATAATTGGCTTTTGCGCAGAAGCTGATGAAACACAAAAAGCTAATAATGCTATTGTTGCTACTGATGTTGTTTTTTTAACAAAAATTAAGCCTTTTTCGAAGCTCACATATAAAATTGGTAGCACAAAAAGCGTAAGTAGCGTAGCAATCATTAAACCTCCAATTACTACTGTAGCTAGTGGTCGCTGAACGGCAGCACCTGCGCCATTACTTAAAGCCATTGGCAAAAATCCCAATGAAGCAACAAAGGCCGTCATCAGTACCGGTCTTAGGCGGGTATTTGTACCTTTGAGCACTACTTTTCTCATGTCTTGTTCTCCTGATTTTTTGATGTTATTAAATTCGGCAACGAGTACAATTCCATTTAGTACCGCAATACCAAACAAAGCGATAAAACCTACACCAGCGCTGATGCTAAATGGTAAACCGCGTAAAGCCAATAAAAATATGCCTCCAATAGCAGATAAAGGAATAGCGGTGTAAATTAACAAACCATATTTAATTGAGCCAAAGGCGAAATAAAGAAGTAGAAAAATCAATATCAAAGAAACGGGAACGGCAATCATCAGCCTTGATTTGGCTTCATTCAAATTCTCGAAAGAGCCGCCATAGGTGATGCTGTAGCCTGTAGGAAGTTTAATTTCGCTCTGCACTTTAGCTTGAAGTTCATTTACGATACTTTCCACGTCCCTACCATTTACATTAAATCCAACCAAAATCCTTCGCTTGGTATCTTCCCGCTGTATTTGACTTGGGCTATTCACCAACGATACCTCCGCAATTTGCGACAACGGAATTTGTGCACCATTAGGCGTAGGTATCAACAGGTTCTGTACGTCTTTGATGCTCGATCGTTTATCATTTTGCAAGCGAACCACCAAATCGAAACGTTTTTCGCCTTCAAAAACCAAACCTGTACTTTGGCCTGCAAATGCCGTGTTCACATTCCTGTTGATCTCGGCAATGTTTAATCCGTATTGGGCAACTACAGCTCGGTTATATTTGATTACAATTTGCGGCATCCCAGAAATTTGCTCCACATAGATTTCCGTAGCACCATCCACTTTTCTTATCATATTCCCTAGCTTTTTCGAGTAGCGTGCTAAGGTGTCAAAATCCTCTCCAAAAATCTTGCAAACCACATCCTGCCTAGCTCCAGTCATCAACTCATTAAAGCGCATTTGCACAGGAAATTGAAAACTGGTAGTCACCCCTGGAACCTCGCTAGCTGCTTCTCCCATCTTTTCCGCCAATTCTTCAAATGTCTTTGCAGAAGTCCAGTCTTTCTTAGGCTTTAAGTTTACGATCATGTCTCCCACATCTATCGGCATGGGATCTGTTGGCACCTCGCTACTTCCAATTTTAGTTACAATGTTTTTAACTTCTGGAAAGCGGCTTTTTAAAATTGCAGCTACCTTTTGCACGTTTTCTACCGTGGTTGATAGGCTACTTCCAGCCAGCACTCTGGTTTCTACCGCAAAATCACCCTCTTCAATAGACGGAATAAACTCGCCTCCTAAATGTGTAAGTACGACAATAGCAGCTACAAACATTCCCAATACTGCAGCGATAATCGTTTTTGGAAAAACCATCACTTTTTGAAGCGTATTGGCGTAAACTTTTTCTACCTTGGCCATTACCCTATCAGAGATGTTGGGCTTAGTTTTGATTTTTTTGCTCAAAAACAAGCTGGACACCATAGGAATGTAAGTTAAAGACAAAATAAATGCACCTAACAATGCAAAGGCTACCGTTTGTGCCATTGGCTTAAACATCTTCCCTTCGATACCCTGCAAACTAAATATTGGCAGGTAAACAATTAGGATTATGATTTGACCAAAAACCGCACTATTCATCATTTTGGAAGAGGCACTTTTTACCTCAAAATCCATTTCGGGTTGTTTGAGCGCATTAATGCCGGCAAACTTTTTATTGTGACTGAGTTGATGCATCACCGCTTCTACAATAATCACTGCACCATCTACAATCAATCCAAAATCTAAAGCACCTAAGCTCATTAAATTACCGCTAACGCCAAAAATATTCATCATGATAATGGCGAAAAGCATAGATAACGGGATTACCGAAGCTACTATGAAACCAGCTCTTAAATTGCCCAAAAACACAACCAATACAAAGACTACGATAAGAGCTCCTTCTAGCAAGTTGGTTTCTACCGTTTTAATGGCATTGTTTACCATACTGGTTCTGTCTAAGAAAGGTACAATCTCCACACCTTCTGGAAGTGTTTGCTCAATTTGTTTGATTTTGGACTTAATATTATCGATAACAACATTACTATTTGCCCCCTTCAACATCATTACTACGGCACCTGAAACTTCCCCTTCGTTATTAAAAGTTAAAGCTCCATACCTGGTTGCAAATCCAATTTCCACATTAGCCACGTCCCTAACTAGCAATGGTGTGCTTTCTGGATCGCTTCTAACTACAATATTTTCGATATCCTCTTTATTGCCAATCAAACCTTCACTACGGATGTAAAGCACACTTGATTGCTTTTCAATATAGGCACCGCCAGTATTTTGATTGTTGCTTTCAAGGGCATCAAAAATATCTGACATGGTGACGTTATGCGCTACAAGTTTGTTGGGGTCAATAGTTACTTGATACTGCTTTAGTTTGCCACCGAAGCTACTCACTTCGGCTACGCCTTTAACGCCCAGAAGTTGACGTCGAACAATCCAATCTTGTATGGTACGAAGTTCGGTAATGTCGTATCGATTTTCGTAACCTTTTTTCGGTTTAACTGCGTATTGGTAAATCTCGCCTAAACCTGTTGATATGGGCCCCATTTCTGGCTTACCAATACCCTTAGGAATTTGCTCCTGTACAATTAACAACCGCTCGGCTACCTGTTGTCTGGCCCAGTACACGTCCACATTATCGTTAAAAACTAGGGTTACCAAGGAAAGCCCAAAACGGCTAAAGCTCCTAATCTCCTTAATTCCTGCAATGTTACTATTTGCTTGCTCCACAGGAAAAGTGACTAAACGCTCAATATCGGTTGCTCCATAAGAAGGTGCGATAGTGATGATTTGTACCTGATTATTGGTAATGTCAGGTACCGCATCAATGGGTAGTTTGGTCAATTCGAAACTACCATATATGATTAGGCCAATTGTAAAAAGCCCAATGATGAGTTTGTTCTTAATAGAAAACTCAATGATTTTATTCAACATGAAATATTGTGATAAAAACGTCTACTAATTCAATAACTTTAGCATTAAATGCTGGTCAAAATGAAAATATATAAATTGGTGTTATAGCGAATTATTGATTTTTAATGCTGATATCAACATCAAAAATCGCTAAGGGCTATTACCAATTAAGCTTTGAAATGTAGATTTAGAAGTTTTGGCGGTTGCCAAATTTTTCCGGCATATGCCGAATAGGAACTCGGCTCGTTGTCGATTGGCATTTGTTGTTTGACAATTACCTGAGCAAATTTTTGAATACTTAAACCTCCAGAAGGTGGTAAAGCAGGGCTTATGAAGGAAACGTTACAAAATTCGTGTGTTTTGAACGGAAGTTGTTTATCCCGATCACCGTCGCCGTCGTTACCGTGTCCAGTTTCGTTGTAATGATGTTCCAAATAAGCGAAAAAAGTCATTTTACGATCTACGCTCTTATGCTCAAAATAGTGCTGAAAAAGCACTGGCAGTTTAGCAAGCTCCTGCATATCGGTGCTTGAAAGCAAATAAAAGGTTAAGAGTAATATGTGTATTGCTTTTTTCAATGCACCAAAATTAGCACATTGACTTAAAATAGCAAACAGTAAGCTCAAATGTTACATTAATTCTACCTAGCTCTTGGCAGCCTTACCAAATTTTCGATACTCGATAAAAGCTCGTTTAAATCGAAAGGCTTAGCGATGAAAGCATCGTAGTCAATTGATAACTTCGGCAGAGCGGAAGCCGGAGACGCCGAATAAATAATTACCGGAATACCATTTGTTTTCCTATCATGTTTTAACCGATCACATAGTTCACCCCCATTTACTAAGGGCAATCTGTAGTCAAGTAAAACAACATCAGGCTGGTAAGTGGATACAAGATTTACAATATCCACCGATTTCTCGTATATTTTAAATTCGTAGCCTTCCAAATCAAAAAGTTCTGAAAGGATGTGCCGTAAATCAACGTCACTTTCGATTACCAAAACTTTAATCAATTTATCAAGTGTTGAGCTTTTGTTCTTGATCATTTTGCCAGTTATAATACAAAACTGAAGAAAGCGATTTATACGCTAATTAGTATATCTACTTAATATATAAGGCTAAGCACCTGACTGTTTCGAGTATTTTTTTCTATTTAAAACAAAATGCACCACTTAAACGCTTTATTACAGCAAAGTAATGTGTTATGGAAAATGAGAGTCATATGATCAATAACGACTACGTATTGGGAGATATCGCTTTAATTCAGGGCATTGCCGATGCAGCTCCAGGAATGCTGTATGTGATAGAATTACAACGTATGCAAATGGTTTACGCTAATGAGAAAGTGCTCAAACTATTTGGAAAAAGCATGGACGAACTGAGCAAAATGGGCACTAAGCTATTCGACAAATTTGTATTTCACGAAGATAGAGAGAGATTTGAAAAGCATATTGAAGAGCTATTGTCATCGCAGCCAGGGGAAGTGAAAGAGCTTACCTTCAGACTTCTTAATGCTGCAGGCAAACCTACTTGGGTGCGCACCAAAAGAACTATTTATAAAACAGATGATAACGGTAAGCCAACTCATGTCATCAGTTTATCCCAAGATATTTCCCGGGAAATTGAGTTGATGGAACTTAAAGCTCAGCTGGAAGAAGAGAAACGTTTGTTGAAAGAAGAAAAACAACTTGAAATATTTAGAGCTATATTGAGTACACAAGAAGAAGAAAGGCAACGCATATCAGAAAGTTTGCACAATGGCCTTGGACAATTGCTCTATGGCGTAAAGTTGAACCTTTCTACCTTAAATGTGCAATTAGCATCAGCGAATCCAGATGGTTTTTTGGAAACGAAACAATATACTTCCCAACTTTTGGATGAAGGTATTAAAGAGACAAGGCGAATATCACATCAGCTTATGCCTACTGTACTGAATGATTTTGGCATTAGAGCGGCTATTGAAGATGTATGTCATAAAATGGAAGCCAAAATTATTTTTTCGTTTGATTTTGAAGGTCTAGAACTGCTAAAGCCCAAATATTTGGAGTTGGCGGTTTACCGTACCATACAGGAGCTAGTGTTGAATATCGGCAAGCATGCTAAAGCCACTCACGCCAAAATTACATTGAAAGTGCAACAACAACTCATTCACATCAATATTTGCGATAATGGTATTGGTTTCGACGCTAGTAAAACAGGACATAAAGGAATTGGCTTACGTTCAATACGAGATAAAATTAGCCTGCTGAAAGGATTTATGAAAGTCACTTCTACGCCGGGAAGGACAGAAATCGACATTGATATCCCGATCTCTACAAACTAAAAACTTATTAGCGAATCCTAGGATCATTGCCAGCTCGACTGCTTGGAAGTAGACTGTCTTTTAGTGAATAAACCTGCTAAAACTGCTACTGTACCTATCACCAAGTGAGGAACAAAAACTTTGTCTTTAAAGGCAAATAACCACGGTGAAGCGACCAGAAAAATGCCTAGGAAAACGTCTAAATTTAAATGCATTGACATGGAAATTCTTCGGTATAAGCCACCTTCATACTTTGTAGCGATTGACAGTAGCAAAACTACAAATCCACTCCCCACTGAAACGGCTGTTGCTTCATCGGAATCGCTAAACTTTAAGGCCCAAGGTGCAAAAATTAACACTAAGGCAGATAGATAATCCAACCATGCATGCGCTACTCTACTTATCATGATAATGTATTTTAAGGTTAATACCTACACAACATGAAAAAGTGACTACGGTTGACGCAAACACCCAAATCAAGTACTTAATGGCTATTATTGGGTACAAAGCGTATCAAAAAATCTAGATACGCTGGTTAGCGGACCGAAGTTCATTTGTTATGGCTGCCGCTAAAAGTAACTACAGCTTAAACTCAACTACTTTTTGTCTGGCAATTCCCAATCCGTCGGCGCCCAATTCAACCACATCGCCAGCTTTCAAATAGATTGGCGGCTTAAATCCTAAACCAACGCCAGCTGGTGTACCAGTAGAAATTACATCGCCCGGCAGCAAAGTCATAAACTGTGAAACATAAGCAACAAGTTTTGGGACAGAAAAAATCAAGTTTTTAGTGTTGCCATTCTGATACAGTTGTCCGTTTACAGACAGCCATAACTTTACATTTGAAATGTCAGGTATTTCATCCTTAGTTACTAAATATGGCCCAATAGGCGCAAAAGTATCACAGCCTTTGCCCTTATCCCAGGTCCCGCCTCTTTCCAACTGAAATTCACGTTCAGAAACATCATTTATTAAAACGTATCCCGCAACGTAATCCATCGCGTCTACCTCTTCAACATATCTTGCTGTTTTGCCAACTACTATTCCGAACTCTACTTCCCAATCCGTTTTTTCAGCATCTTTAGGTAACATAATTTGATCAAATGGCCCCACGATAGCGGAAGTAGATTTAAAAAAAATAATAGGCTCTTTTGGAATAGCCGCACCAGTTTCTGCGGCATGATCTAAGTAATTTAACCCAATGCACACAATTTTTGAGGGGCGGCCAATTGGAGCCCCAATTCTGGCATCTGCTGGAATTTCCTTTAAGCTAGAACGGTTTGCTTCCAAGTATTCTTGTAGGCGATGTAAGCCATTATTTTCAAAAAAACGCTCGTCATAATCCTCATTAAATCCTGATAGATCGTAATTTTTGTCGTCTATATTTATCCCTATTTTTTCTTGAGCTGGTTTTCCATAACGGATTAATTTCATTTTGGTAAAATTTTAAGGCGGAGCTAATGTGTAAAAACCGAAGCAACGTTTTTTTTGCCTCGGCATCACAAATTAGCTATTATTACTTATAACTAACCTTAAAATTAAAATTACTTTAAAAAAATCCCAATTGGAATACGGCCTATCGAACGGTTGAACGGTTACTTATTCACTTTTAACGTTTGCACTTTTAAATCTGATTCTCGCGAAGAAGACCCAATCATTATTTTAAAATCACCTGGTTCAAGACCATAATTCATGTTTTTATCGTAGTTATAAAGCATCTCCGGAGAAACCTTAAACTTTACAGTTTTCTTTTCACCTGGCGAAAGTTTCACCCGATAAAATCCCTTAAGTTCCTTCACTGGTTTGCTCACTTCGCTGGTTGAGCCATTGATGTATAACTGAACTACTTCTTCGCCAGCTAATTTGCCGTTATTAGTAACTTCAATTGAAGCTTCAAAGCTTTCTCCGTCTTTCACCTGAGTTTTACTTAGTTTAATGTCGCTGTAGCTATAGTTGGTATAACTTAAACCATAGCCAAAGCTATATAGAAAACCGGTTTTACTATCGATATATTTGTTAATATACTGCGATGGCTTATGATTGTAATAACTAGCAATTTGTCCAGCATTTTGAGGAAAAGTTACCGTTAGCTTGCCGCTCGGATTAACATTACCAAACACTACATCTGCTATTGCTTTGCCCCCAAAACTACCTGGTTCCCAAGCTTCTACAATAGCGGATACATTTTCATCAATCCAAGGGATACTTAGCGGCCTTCCGTTAACCAGCACCACCACCACCTGCTTACCTGATTTGTGTAGTTCTTCCACCAATTGCTGCTGCAAACCTGGTAATCCGATATTGTCTCTGTCAACATTTTCGCCCGCTGTTCTTTTGGCTTCAAATCTCAAAGAATTATCGCCCACTACCACCACTATGATATCTGCTTCTTTTGCCTTCTCTCCAGCCTGCTTAATTAAATCGGGTTGCATTTCCAAAATCGATTGGCCGGCATCAAAATAGGTTGTGGCAGCTCCACGCAGCTCAGCTTCTTTAGCAATGCCTTGATAAACCGTTAACACCTTATCATCTGGTTGCTTAAGGCTCCAATCTCCTAAAACAGACTGGTTGTTTGCATTTGGGCCTGTTACCAGAATTTTTTTCCCTTTCAATGCATTTAAAGGTAAAATACCATCGTTTTTAAGCAGTACGATAGATTTATGGGCCGCCTCAAGTGCTGCCTGCTGATGCGTTTGATTGAACAATGCAGCTGATTTTTCGGGAACAAAAGGATTTTCGAAAAGTCCTAACTTAAACTTTGCCATTAAGATGCGTTTCACCGAAGCATCAATTCGTTCTTCCGAAATTTCACCACTTTTTACCAATTCCAATAAGGGCTCTAAAAAGTTCGGCCCATGCATATGCATATCCATTCCGGCTTTTACGGTAAGTGCAACAGCCTGCTTTTGGTCGGCAGCTGTGCCGTGGATTTCAACCAAGCGCTCTATGTCCATAAAGTCGCTAATGTAAAAACCTTCAAAGTTCCATTTCTTGCGCAACAGCTCTTCCATCAAATATTGATTTGCATGGCAAGGAATCCCGTTAATTTCGTTGTGAGCAGGCATAATGGTATAAACCCCCTGATTTACGGCGGCCTTGAATGGTGGTAGGTGGATCTCCTGCAGCGTACGTTCAGAAATATCCGTTGGTGCCTTGTTTAAACCATTAACTGGCTGGCTACCACCAACCAAATGTTTGGCACAAGCCAGTACTCCATTGCGCATTAATCCGTTTTCGCCCTGCAATCCTTTAATCATCGATACGCCCATCATGCTCACCAAAAAAGGATCTTCACCAAAAGTTTCACCGATACGTCCCCATCTTGCATCTCTTGCCACATCTAAATTCGGTGAAAAAGCCCACTGCGAACCAGTTTCTCTCATTTCAATTGCGGTATAACGAGCAGTTTTTTTAACCAACAAAGTGTCCCAAGTACTTGATAAGCCAATTGGGGATGGATATATAGTGCTGCCTTCCACTAATCCGTTGCCGTGTATGGCATCTATCCCAATTATCAAAGGAATTTTTAAACGGCTTTTTTGCGCTAAACTTTGCAAATAATTAGCTTCAGTTGCAGTAACCACATGTAGAAATGAACCAATTAAACCAGTTTCCACCATTTTCTCTACACCTGCTATGCCCAACTTAGGATAAACTCCGTAGGTGTCATTATTCTTCAACTGGTTTTTATCCCGATACTTTTTCTCTGTTTTTTTGATATGCTCAATACCGACGTACTGACACATCTGGGCTATTTTTTCCTCCAAAGTCATTCTCTTGATTAAATCCGTAACCCGGGTTTCATCAGGCAAATTTCTATCTAGGTATGGAAGTTTGGTTTGTGCATTTACAACGCCGCTGAATAAAATCAAACAGCTGATGATAACAATAGATCTGCTGCTCATTTAATGTACTTTTTCAAATCTAAATTCGACTGCTTTATTTCATTTACCACGAGTTGAGCTATTTGTTGAGCGCCATATTCGTTGAAATGGGTATTGTCTCTTTTTCCTGAAGGATAATTTGCGTTAACCCCAGAATCAAGCCACATAAATAACTTTTTGGAAGGTTCCGATCCTAAACCTGAAATCAACACTTCGCTTTTTTGATGTAGGTCTATTAAAGCAACATCCATATCTTTTGCTACTTTTTTGGTCACTTGAGGATATTCACCATGCGAATCGTAAAACTTATTATTGCGAAAACTTCTGCGCATAACAGGGGTAATCAACACCGGAATTGCTTTTTTCGCTCTACAATCGTTAACAAATTTAACTAGGTAAGTTTCAAATTCTTGTGGAGAAACTCCCGTACCTTCCTTGTCTAATTTAGCATCGTTATGCCCGAATTGGATAAATACATAATCGTTAGGCTTTAAACGTTCCAATACCCTATCCCATCTGCCCTCGTTTACAAACCTTTTAGTGCTCCTACCATCCATCGCGGTATTTACTATTCTTACATTATCATTGAAGAAACTGCCAAACACTTGTCCCCATCCGGTTTCGGGAGATTTTTCTGGCTTTTTATTTGCCATAGTAGAATCGCCAACCATAAAAACGGTTACTTTATCTACCAAATTAGCCCTGATAAATAGCATGGCTAAAACCACCAGTAATATTCTGATTTTCATTATCGTTATTTTAAAGTTTTTTTGATCGCGTTCATGGTATCATGCTGAACACGTTTTACCACTTTTTTTGATTGCTGTATTTTTTGAAGAGCAGCTGGATAGTTGCTATGTATTTTCATTAACTCCGTTGCAATTTGCGAACCTGGCGTCTCATCGATTTGGAAATACCAATCTCCCAAACCTATGTCTCTCCACATTTGTCCTTTTCTAGTATCGGTTGACTGTTTGAGATGTATAGCAGGGATGTTTTTAGAGAACGAAATGATGGCAGAGTGCAATTCGTAAGTGACAATCGCTCTTGATTTAGCGTATATCGATCCCGCCTCATCTGGGTTCCAAAACGTGGATCGCCAAACCACATTTTTCTTCACATCCTCAGGCAGCGGATCAACTAAAACCTCTTTAGACAAACCTACTTGGTAAGTTACTTCAGCGCAAGCCAATACTTTAAAACCCGTTGTTCGAACCCATTCAATAATCACCTCCCTCAATTTAGCTGCATCTGTTTCTTTGTAAAGATTAGATACCGCCTCTTTTACTTCCTCCTCTGCAGTTGGCTTTTTATTTTTCATTTGCCAGTAAGGAGTATAGCGCAGTCTTGGTATTACACAAATGAATTCGCCATCTTTAAGTCCTACCGATTGGAGATAGGATTTTGCCAACGCTTCATTTTCCAGTTGAATGGCAAATGTGGCGTCAAAAGCTAGACCTTGAATAGGACAACTGAGTTTGAGCGACTGTAGATATCTTAACGATTCGCTATCCCTGCAATAAAAAAACGACGCTTTATTGATTAACTCTTTCAGCTTATCATCTGCTTCATCAAGAGACACTCCATAAACACCAAATGGTTTTTTAGTGGCATTCCACCATTCCCATAACTCTCTTCGGGCGGTAACGTTATATCCCGAACTATGCACCATGATGTCGCACTCTTCAAAAGCTGCTTTCAATCGTGGGTCTTCAGGAACGCCGTTGCTGCCAACCTGGGTCCCGTTAATAATCTCTAAGTTCGGATAAGTTTTTGCCATCAGTTCATCCGCCCCTAATTCCAAATTACGAGCCCACAACACCACTTTTGCAGCGGGAAGATATTCCTTAAAAAGTTCCATGATACCAAAAGTGTGGCCGGTATCACCAATATTTACGGTTTGCCAAGCCGATCTCAGTAAAATCTTAATATCTTTTTTACCCACAGTTGCAGCCGTGGCTTTTAGCACTGGTACGAGAAATGAATATGCCGTTAAAAGGCCTGCTTGTTTTACGAATTCGCGTCGTTTATTGATCATGTTAGTTCTTATTTAAGTTGATTACGGGCGTTTATCTTTCCATACCTGTAGATTGTCCCAGTAAATTTCTAGCACCTTACCATTTTGTCCCAAATACACGAGTAAATCCTTCGAAGTGTAAAGTTTCATAATATTCACGTCGGTTAGTCCATCAGGCGCAGTGTCTGTTGGCGATTGTGTCCAATTCACTTCATTAAAAAGCACCGTTTTTGCGCCTCCGTCGGGTTTTATCGCCAAATAAAACCGTCCATTATTTCCATCTCCTTCTTTATAGTAATAATCGATAGTGAACCATTGCATTACAGGCACGGTATAACTGGTGTTAGTTGCCTCCCATTTATTAGAAAAGTTGCCGGTTGTGGTGTTGTAAGTTTGAGCCGTAACTCTGAAATTAAGCGGTGTACCAACGGCTGCGCTAGGTTTCGCTATGGTTACTTTGATTCTGAAAGGATTTGGCGCATCATCCCAAGCTTTGTTATTCCAAAACTCGAAAATAGTAAGCCAATCACATTCTTTATTCCAGTTTTTGATGGTGTTAAAGCCATCTCCGAGGTACATGCGTACCGATTGATAAAGCTCCTTTACTCCAGTACCATCATAGGCATCGGTTTGCACTCGTCCTTTTACGAAGTTAAGTGCATTTGCTTTTGCCAACCAATAATATAACACCTTGTTGTTTGGATTGGTAGGATCGTTAACGATCTTTGCTTTTCGCTGTGTAGTGTCTCCTCCTTCGAAATTGATCTTCACATTTCCAATTTCCGGAGCTAAGCTTTCCCAATTATTTGGCGCAGCGACAGAAAAATCGGTGCCTCTGTATAAAATGGTATTGTTTGGTTGAAGCGCAAGGTAAGTGGAGTTTTCAAATCCAGAACTGAATAGCGGAACGGCAATGTCAGTGTTTTGTGATTGACTGAGGTTAAGTACCGAGATATTATCTAAATCGATGGTTACACCTGTACCCGCAGTAAACGCAAACTTTAGATTTTTTAGTGCTTTTGAAGCAGTGATCGCTGGTCTATCATCAAAAACTTTAGTGCTTCCCAACCACAAGTCCCAACTGTTAGCCGAAACCAATTCGGTTTTCCCATCAGGTGATGCATAGCGAATCAAGGTATCCGACTCGTTAATCAGCCAAGTTACGGTTTGATTTCCAGCAAAATTAGCCGACCTAAGGTCTTTATCTTTGATACTGAAAACACCGTTGGTACCAGTGGTGTAGATAGCAATTTTAGCGTTGACATTAGCATCACTTTCTAATGGTGTACCTGATGAAGTATTTCCAGATGAAAAATTTTCGCCAACCTGAAAAGTAGCTACTGTTTGGAACGCAGAATTACCAGATACTTCAATGTCAAACTTATATTGGATGATGGATGGTATCGAAGTGAAATCGCTGGTTCTCGAAAAATGAGCGTTACCTCCAGTATTTCGGGTAAAACGCAGTTTGTTATTTGTAACCTGTACCGTGCTACCGGTTGTTGCGCCGATGCTATTGAACTGTGTATAGTTTGGCGTAGCACTGATGTAAGTTGGTAAACTCGAAGAACTATTAAAATTTTGCGCAAGTAAGGTGTCCGTAGTGCTAAATGTGCTAGTAACAGCTTTCGTTTCCACTTTTGTAGGTTGGGCATTATTGGTAATCTCAGGTGATTTACAACCATAGCAATAAAATAATGGTAAAAAAACCACCAGTACTTTTGAATACAAAACGTACTTGATCAACTCGTTTTTCAGTCTCAAGTTGAGGCTTAACTTCATTTTTTCCATAACCAATTCATTTTAACCTTACATTTTAATTTATTGATGAATCTTTAAAGAATTTAGGAATTGCATAATACGCCTACCGATTTCCTTATCGTCTTCAGGAGAAAATTTACCATGTAAACCGCCCTTTACAATTTGAAATTCTGTTTTCACCCCTGCTGCAAGTAATTTTTGATATAGCGTTTCCGAGTGCGAAATGGGAACAATGGGATCTGCATCGCCATGGACTATGAAAACCGGAGGGCTATCTTTGCTCACGTAGCTAACGGGTGATACCGAATTTGCAAACTCCCGATCATCTGCTTTATCTCCAAGCCATTTTCTAGCAGAAATGCTGGTTTTATTGGGACCATTTGCCCAATCCCAAACGTCGGAAATACCGTATTTATCAATAATAGCAGCAATTTTAACCTTTGGTCTGTTATTTCCAGCAACATCGTCGAAAATGTGATTATTGCCTAATAATCCGCACATCAATGCTAAATGTCCCCCCGCCGAACCGCCCATCAACACTACTTTATCAGGATCAATATTTAACTCTTTTAGGTTTCTAAGCAGGTAAAAAAGCGCTGCACGTACATCTTCTATGGCAGCTGGTGCAGTAGCCGTACCTGTCAACCGGTAAGAAATATTGGCGATGGCATAATTCTTCTTCAAAAAACCATATAAACCACCTACCGCAGCTTGTCTAGTCCCCTTATTCCAACCTCCGCCGTGAATGTTGATGACCAAAGGTGCCAAACCAAGTTCTTTTGGTGGCAAATAGATGTCCATTTTACCTTCCCAATCATTTACCTTAAAAGCCGTCACATCAAGTTTTTCCGTATAACCAGCTGGGCAAATTAATTTTTTCGGCGGGATAGAATCTTGTGCTTTTACTTCAATCACTTTACCTAAAAGCAAGCAAAGTACTATTGCAATTAATCTCATTTATTCAATTTTATTTTGTTTCAAATCGACAAAATTCACGTGGCGTTAATGCTTTAATTAATGAATTTTGAACGATAACTATCTGAAGGCGTAGCTAAGGAAATTACCAGCAAACCTTTTTGTAATTCGCTTGGCTTAATAGTGATATCATTGTTGCCCTTGGTAACTTGAACTTGTTTATTTAAGATGGTTTGTCCAGAACTATTATGCAGCTGAATTTTAGCAGAACCTGCCGATGTAGAATGGAACGACAACTGAACACTTTTGTCGGCTAAGGATGCAACGACCAACTTCTCCGTTGTTAGTTCTATTGTCTCATGTACGATGTCTGATTTTTCAAATTTTCCATCATAATCTACCTGCTTCAATTGGTAATAATTAACTCCTCGTAGCGGATTGGCATCAAAGAAGCTATATTTTTTTACCGAAGTGGAGTTTCCAGCTCCATTTACCTGCCCTATTTTAGTGAAATTTAGATTGTCGCTTGCCCGCAACACCTCAAAATGAGAATTATTCGCTTCGGAAGTAGTTGCCCAATTTAAGCGTATACCGTTGCCTTTCTTTTCAGCAGTAAACGAAGTAAGTTCAACCGGTAACGTAACTGCGCCAGACCAAGTAGTTGAGGCATTAACTCCATCTACAGTAATCTCAATATCATCAGTAGTGGAAGTACTTTGTTGTCTAAAACCAATGCCATTGATTGTTGGCTTTTGGTTATGAGTATCATCAAACAATCTAGGTGTAGCAGGTTCTGTGAGCGAGCCGCCATCGGTGCTGTTAAACACAAACAAGCTCAACTGATCGTTGCCAGAAGCAACCCTAACATATTTCAGCACGACCATGTAAGTTTGTAGCGGATCGTAAGTTATGCTATTGTCAGTCCAAGCGATATTACCACTAGCATTATTGAGCAAGCCAAAGTTAAAAGCATTTACACCAGAAGCTTTTCTTAGCAGGATTCTTCCCCTACCTGAGCTATTGTTACCCAAGTAGAAAAAATGTACGTTGCCAACTGGCAGCTTACTAATTGACATTAAAAACGACACATAAATGGTACCGCTGGTGGCTGAACTTGATATGATATATGGTGCGCCGGTTTTAAATGGAATTTGAGCTCCGGCACCTTCATCTGTGTAGCGCTTAATTAAAATGGCATTGCCTTTTCCGTTATACAAAGGGAAATTTAAACCTGTATTAACCACTTGAATTTGGTTACCGCCAGTCAATGGATAGTTATTATTTTCAGACCATGCTGTACCGGCTTGAGTATTATTATTTCCTATGATATTACCTAAGGCGTAGTCAAAATCTTCCCTAAAGTTTTGCGAAAAACCTGCAAAGGTAGTGAATAGAATAGCTAGCGTAAAAATTATACTTTTCATATTTGAGGGTTTAAGTGATTGGTTTTTTTAGTTTCTATAAGTACTGCCATAGTTTAAAAGCAGCGCATTGGTTTTACATTTTATTGAATTTGAAGGTGGTAGTAGCTTTTGGCGCATTAAGTTTGTTGGTTAAAAGCACACGCCAAATGGGTTTCCCGCCCCAACTTTCTTTAAATTTTGAACTTTCTACACTGTTCAAATCCATCATTTCTTTTTTTGCTTCCCAAGCATTTTTATCGTAATCCATTAGTACTTTTTTGCCTGATGCTGTTGCATACACTATTTTCCCTGGTGTAGCTAAATCCACATCACATACGGTCATGAAACTTTCGGTTATACTTTTTACTGGCGGATTGATCTGGTAATCTTCCGTAATGGTGAGCTCTCCTTTTTTCTTATCTAAATTGAGCTGGCGTAGCCATTGCTGCACTCCCGCTGTTTGAGGATAAGCACCTGAAAGATCCATTTTAATGCTGGTGCTGTTAGCACTTTTAGTATATTCCACTTGTTTAGCCGCATATTTTTTCCCAGAAGCTTCACCTTGATTATTTATTGTAGGCAAATTGTGGTACGACGATGTATTAAACCATAGCGAATACCGATCATCTGAAAAAGTTTTAGCGGTATAAGCTCCGGCGCCTAAATCGATAATTATCGGTTCATCATCAAGGTATAACAAAAAATTGCCGACGTCATTATGGTTATGGCTTTTACCATTGTGACCGCCATAGGCCGCTACAATTAAACCATTTTCCGCTCTTGACGACATGATTTGGATATCTGAAATCCAATTATCTGTTACACTTGGCGGTTGATAGGCGTAGTTAGCGCAAGCACTAATCGCCGCCATGTTGTATAATGCTCTCGATTTTGAGTTCCTTGAATCATTCAAAAATGGTGAATCCTTTTGATCGTAATACTTATGGAAATTCCAGCTACCGAAATTCATCATGGTTTGATCACCTGTAGCTTCGCCGTACCTAAAAATCACTAAAGCATCCATTTTCCTTGCTGGAACAGCATCTCCAATGTTAATGTAGTTTTCTCCACCCAAATGCATTCGGTAGATATACGAACCTATTTTTTGCAGATAGGGATGGTTATAGGCGGTCAATTTATGATTCGAAGCATCGTAAAGTAGTGCCAACGCATCGAACACGCAAACAGGACCTCTGAACCAGTAGCCCGGGCCTTCGTCGCTACCACCATCATCACCCAAACCATTAAGGTATTTATCGATCAATTTAACTGCAAAACTGATGGCTTTTGTGCGTTTAGTTTCATCTCTCTCCAGCAACAACTGCGCATTAATGTAGTTAGACATGATCCACGGCGCCCAGTTATTTGGATTTTCTTTCACTAGATAGAAATACTTTGCCGTTAGCATTGGATTAAACATTCTTCGATTTACTTCATGGCGAATGCGTTGACGAATAAGCTTAGAAACGCCATCCAAAGCGGGGCCATTAAAGTAATCAACCCAAGCTAGTAGCGAAGCTGTTTCAGAGACGTAAAGATCTACGACTGGATCTTCCACATCAGGCAAACCCTTTCCGGCTTTTTGCATATGAAGTATAGATGTGCTGCCCCAGAAGCTCTCTTCTGAAATGGTCCAAATGCCATCAATGATCTTATCTAAAAACCTGCCTTTACCTTCAACCGATTCCGCAAGACATAAAGACCAGAGCATCTCTCTCCTATCGAACAGTTGTTTTTCGTATCTGGCTTTGCTATTTCCATTTCGCAAATAATCTAAAGTAATGGTAGCGGTGATGGTTGGATATTCTTTTTTCAAAGCCTCCTCGCCAATACTAACGATGTTTTTTAACATTACTTCTGGGTATTTGCTTTTCCATTGTTGTGGCGACTGAGGAAAAGGTTTCCATTGCTCCGCTGTTAAAAGAGTTTCCTTTAATTTCGCTTCGGTGAAATCTTTTAGCACATTCCTATTGGCATTTTGCGCATAAGAAGCACTACAATTAATCAAAATCAGTAAGCACCAAAAAGTAAAAATATATCTGCTATTCATGTTGCTGCTGTTATAAGTTTTTATGTCGATACAGGGCTTCCAAAAAGTAGTAGTCTGCATAAATTAAGGGTTGATCAATCTCACTTTTTGCTGGCCAGTTACCAGTGGAGTGTTTCAAAAGAAAAAAATTATTTGTCCCAGCTTCGGCCAAATACGCTGGCGAGCCCAAGGTTTTTAACATTGCTTCCGCCTTTTTTAGATACACGGTTTTTTTATTGGGCACATACTTGCTGAGCATAATTAACCCAGAAGCAGCTACCGCAGCAGCCGAAGCATCTTTAGGTACTTTTACAGAAGGGTCGTTAAAATCCCAAGCTGGTATGCCATCGCCTTCGGCAGTTTTTGCGATGAAATAATCTGCAGCTTTTACAGAAGCTTCTAAATACCTGCGCAACTTGGTTTTTTCGTACATGTTGGCAAAAGCGTGTATGGCCCAAGCTTGTCCACGCGACCAGCATGAACTATCTGCATAACCTTGATACGTTCTTCTGTTTCGTAATTTTCCAGTTTCTGTTTCAAAATCGAGCACGTGATAAGTACTGTTATCAGGGCGAAAGCGATATTTTAAATCGGTATCCGCATGGTTGATCGCCACATGATAAAAAGAACTATCACCCGTAAGTTTGGTGGCTTCGAGCAATAACTCCAAATTCATCAAATTATCAACAATTACTGGATACTGCCATTTATCTTTACCGAAATCCCAAGATTTTATCGCGTTTACTTTATCGCTGTAGCGTGTAACCAAGGTTTTTGCTGATTGAATAATAACTTGTTTGTAGGCTTCCGATGGCTGGGCAAGATTACCCGTACCGTACGAACAATACATCATGAAACCTAAATCGTGTGTGCCACCGTTATACTTTTCTTTGTCTAAAGATTCAGTCCATTTTTTTGCAGGAGCTATCCATTTTTTATTACCGGTTAACAGATACAAATGCCACAAGTTTCCCGAAAAGAAGCCACTTGTCCAATCTTTACTCTTTACGAAAATGGTTTTTCCGTTTCCGTCGACACTTCGTGGGTAACTGGCACTGTCAGGACACTGCGCAATTAAAGATTGATATTGCTCAGCAGCTGTGGATAACCATTGCTTAACAGGCAGTTTTGTTTTTGATCGCTGCGCCAACACTAAGTTGCAGCTCAACAAAATCGCAAAGAAAATATAGAGATATTTTTTAAACATAGTTAACGGGCAATAGGTATAGCTATTTCTTTTTGGTTACTGTTTTGAGCGTCGTTGTAATTTTTTCCGTTGATTTTAACGTTTTGAAAGCTCACATTTTGAGTGTTATATAGATGATAAGGGTATTTCACGCTGTCGATTTGTATATCAATTAGCCGGATTTGGTTTGCTTTTGAAGTAGGATAAGCTTCCAGCACGATGCCGATGTTGCCTCCCTTTTTAACTCTCATATTGCTTATTTCAATATTTCTGAATGCCGGCATAAATGCGCCTTCATCTTCATAAAACATGGTCGCCATAATAGCTTGTTCCTTTACCTGACCAACTTCGATATTTCTAATCCATATATTTTCTGTGATACCTCCACGTTTTGAACTGCTTTTTAATCGGAAAGCCCTATCCAATAGCGGACTGCTCATTTTGCAGTTTTCGGCAAATACATTTCTAACTCCGCCAGATATTTCGCTTCCAATCACAATGCCTCCGTGTCCGTTTGCCATAGTGCAGTTTTGGATGATGACATTTTCCGAAGGCACATTTATCCTACGCCCGTCGCGGTTCCTGCCCGATTTTAGTGCAATACAATCATCTCCAGTATTGAAGTAACAGTCTTTGATGAGTACATTTTTACAAGATTCAGGGTCGCAACCATCAGTGTTAGGTCCATCGCTATCAATACGTACGTTGTTAACGGTTATATTTTCGCATAACACTGGATGGATGATCCACATTGGTGAATTGACAATGGTGACACCATCAATCAAGACGTTTTTACATTTATAAGGCTGTATAAATTGAGGGCGCAAATAGTGGCCCTTTCCAAACTTTCTATCTTTAACGGGAACATCGTCTTCACCCATTTTAAACAAAGCTGGTCGGTTACCACTATCTTTTTGGTTTGGCGTTCCTGGCTTCCAACCATACTCTGGCAAACCTTTCCAAGGCCACCAATTTTGAGCAGAAGCACAGCCGTCTAAAGTTCCTTCTCCAGTAATTGCGATGTTTTCCTGTTCAAACGCATAGATCAGCGGCGAATAGTTCATCAACTCCACTCCCTCCCAACGCGTATAAACTAGCGGCAAATAATCATCTGGATTGGTGGAGAATAAGATAGTTGCGTCTTTCACCAAATGGAGATTAACATTACTTTTCAAATGAATAGGTCCACTATAATACTTTCCGGCTGGAAAAATAACTCTACCACCGCCGGCTTTTTGGCAAGCTTCAATAGCATCCTTAATCGCTTTGCTACAATCCGCTTTACCATTACCAATTGCGCCGAAATCAACTACGTTAAAATCCTGATCAGGAAATACTGGTTGTACGATATCTTTTAACAAGGAATCTAATTGCTTCCAGCCGCTACCGGCTTGAATTGTAGTTTCCAACTTTTGCGCCGAAGAGGTACAAGCCTGTATGATTGTTATTAGTAAAAACAACACAGCAGCGTAGCACAAATGGCGTTCTCGTTTAATTTTAATATCCATAATCTTGTGATAAAACTCTATTACTTTCTATGGTAGATTGCGGCAAGGCATATAATTCACTACGGTAGGGCTGAAAATCAGCAGCTAGTTTATTGATGAAAACATCGCTAAGCGCTTGCAGCCAATTCACTCTGGTAAAACCAGTAATTGATGTTGGCGAAGGCGCATAAGGAGAGTTACCAAATACTAAATCCGTTGAGTTGGTGCGGAAAAAGAGGTAGGTCGGGTAATTTTGGTATTTACCTTCCCTTCTCATCATCTTAAACATTTCTTCTCTGGCTTCAAGTATTTTGGTATGCAGCAAATTCCATCTGATTAAGTCGTACTTTCTGATGCCTTCACCACCAAATTCTAGTAACCTTTCATTTTGGATCGCTTCCAAAAAGGACAGTTTACCTTGTGTTTGAGCGGCAGTTAAGTCGGCATCGCTATCGGTGGATATATCAGCCACTGCTACTGCATTTGAACCATTACCCGTTATAGTTACCACTGGCGATGAGGTGTAACCATCACCCGGCATTGCTACGTAGATGTTGGTCACTCTACCCGAGGAAACCGTTGCTGTTGCCATAGCACCGCTACCACCTCCGCCTGTAATGGTAACAGTTGGCACTGTGGTATATCCCGATCCTCCGTTGGTTACCCTAATTTCTTTCACGCCTTTAGCGAAGCTTCTTCTTCTCACTTCATTAACAGCCGCAATGGCTTCTGCCGTCGGACCATCATTCAGTTCATTTTCAGCTTCGGCGAACATTAAAAGCACATCAGAAAACCTTATAATTGGCCAGTTTACACCATACCAAGTGGCACCTACATCAATAGGGATGGCTGGCGTAATCCAATCTCTCCTAAATTTTCCATCAGCGATGTTAACCATAGAAGCACCAACTTTCATTAAAGTATTATTTACAGAATAAGGCGCAGTGGTTACGTTTCTTCTCTTATCTAGCGGATTAAAAGCGTAGAAATAATTTGGAGTAACTAAAATTCTAAAATTACCAAAGCCGTTGACTCTTGGTCCGCACCAAGCGCCCAGTTTGCTATCCGTTGCTGAATTATTTCCAGCCATGGCTACCTCTAACAGCACTTCTCCATTGGGTTCCAATTTATGAGCAAGTAAAGCATCTTTAAAAACTGCCTCAAAACTCGGATTCAGCGTATGTTTATTTCTCACCGCCATAATATCTCTGCATTCATCTCTCGCAATTTGATAGAAGTTTCGGTAGTCGGCTCTTCTTTCCATTAGCTTGGATTTTCTGAGCGAATAGCCACCTCTGTACAAAGCGATTCTAGCTCTTAGCGCTTTCACTGCGCCCTTGGTAATTCGTTCATCATCGGCTACGCCAGCATCACGTCGCCAAGGCACCATTGCTGCAGCGTTCTTTAAATCTTCTAACAATCGGTCGTAAATGACATCTCTATCCGTTTTTGGCAGGTTAAGTGTAGCTTGATCAGCGGAAGGCTCAAAGCTTGCAGGTACATCTCCCCAATGTTTGATCAACTCCATATAAAACAAAGCCCTTAGCGTAAGCGCCTCTCCGTGTAGGCGTTTCAATTCAGCTTGTTCAGACGGCGAACCGTTGGCATACTGTTCCATTGTCGGAATGTTTTTAATACAGATATTTGCTCTTTCAATGCCTGTATACAACTGCACGAAAGGTTTTTCTAACACTGCATTATTGGCCGTAATGCTATACCTAGCCAAATCTCTTGAGTTGTTATCTGGAATATTGATATTGGCACCGCAAATCATCTCGTCGGTATCGTAGGGATACATTTGGCTAAGCCTATTTCCAAAGCCATTATCTCCTGACAATTGGCTATATACACCTAAGACCGCGTATTTGGCATTTACCGGATTACTGAATGCCGCCTTTTCTGAAACCGCCGTAACAGGTTCTTCGGTTAGGAATTTTTTACAGGAAACCGAAACCAAAGCAACAAAAAGCAGCAAAAACATCTTATTCGCCGTGCTATAGTTGATTGTTAATATTTTCATCATCACTTATTAATATTTGATTTTTGGTTTATAGACCTAGGTTGATTCCGAATAAGTAGGTACGACTTCTTGGATAGGCTGAATAATCGACTCCAGGCGTTAAAGGCGTGGCACGTCTGGTATTCACTTCCGGATCGTAACCCGTGTAGCTAGTTAAAATAGCCAAGTTGTTAACCGTTGCATAAACTCTTAACTTTTTTACATGCAGTGTTTTCAATAAGGATGAACCAAATGTATAACCTACAGTAACGTTGTTCACTCGCAAAAAAGAGCCATCTTCCACCGCCCACGAATGTAAGGTGTAACCTAAATTACCTCTTAGCGGCATCCATATATTAGCATTGGCATTTGCTGCAGCCAACTCTGCAGGTGGTGCTCCCGCAACTACGGTTTGACCGCCAACAGTAACCACCCTTTGCAGCACTTTCCCGTTAGCATCAATAGTTTTCCAACGATCATTCATGGTAGCTAACAAGTTAGTAGATGGCGCATAGCCATTCGTAAACTCTATCTTATTGGCGTTCAACACATCGTTACCAAACTGAAAATTTAAAAATATACTGGCATCGAAGTTTTTGTAAGTGAACATCTGGTTCAATCCACCATAGAAATCTGGATTAGCATTTCCAATCACCTGTCTATCGTTAAGATCAACTACGCCATTATTATCAATGTCCCTAAACTTGATACTGCCCGGCTGCACTACGCCAATTGCCGCTGTAGGATTTGGAATACCAGCTTTAAGTGTGTAGATGCGTGTAGTTGGATCGTAGTTAAAATCGTTAACAGTGTAAAAACCATCAGTAACGTAGCCAAACATACTGCCTATAGGCTTCCCAACTTGCACTAAATAATCTGCCGACTGGCCTGATATTCCCCATAAGGAGTTTTGAAAGTAAGACAGCTGTTCGTCAGAAATTTTCTTGATTTCATTTTTATTGAATGAAATATTGAAGTTGCTGGACCAGGTAAAGTTTTTGTTTTGAACCAAGTAAGCACTCAACTGAAGCTCTATCCCTTTATTGGACGTAGCGCCAATATTGCGAAGTTGTGTAGTATAGCCGGAAGTATTAGGTACTGGCGATTTGATCAATACATTATTCACATCATTTTGGTAGGCATCAATAGAGAATTGAATCTTATTTTTAAGCAAGCCTACATCAAGCCCTATGTTTTTAGATACCGTAGTTTCCCATTTCAAATTAGGGTTTGGCAAATCCAACGACTCATAGCCAATGCTGGTTAAATCATTATTGAGTGGATATAGTGATGTATAGCTGAATGAAGTCTGGTACAAGTAATCATTGATTCTGTTATTACCAGATTGCCCGTAGCTCACACGTAGTTTTAAGTCAGAGATTTTAGTCAACAACGGCTTCATGAATTTTTCTTCCGACAGGCGCCATGCAAAAGATCCTGATGGGAAGAATCCCCATTTATTGCTCGGACCAAACTTTGAAGAACCATCGGCACGAAGTGTCAGCGTAGCTAAATATTTGTTGTTATAGGTGTAATTGGCTCTTGAAAAAAATGACAGCAACTTATTGTTATAAGCAATTACCTGTGGATAAGTTGCCAATGCTTTGCCCAGCGTTGGTTGATTTAGTGCTTTAGTAGCATCAGTTCCAGTAGGAAAATCTACGAATCGGGTGTCCAAACCTTTGGTACGAGAGATGAATATTTCTTGCCCAATCAAAGCGCTTATTTCATTCTTTTTCGCAAAAGCTGATTTAGATCTTGCATTTGAAAAGTTGAGTACGTTGGATTGATTAAGGGTATTAGCTTGTTGGTTTACCATCGTGGCTTGGGAAAGCGTATTGACCGAAACTACATCGTTAAATGCATCAGTTTGCAACTTATTGATATTGATCCCGATGGTTGAACGGAAGGAAAAGAACTTATTGAATTCGTAGTTGAGATAGCCGTTATAGTTAGAGATTACATTTTTCTTATTTCTGTATCTGGCATTATTAAGTACTATTGGATTTACAATCCCTAAACCATTACCTACGTTAGTTTCACTAAAATAATCTGAATCTTCTTCGTCCACAGAAAGCGCTCCCGGAATAATTGGTCGGTATTTAATGATATTCCTTAAACCGTTAAACTGTGCACTTGAAGGATCCGAAACGCCAGCACCTTCGGTATGTGTATCAGTGTAACGAAAATTTACGCCCACCGTAGCCTTACTGCTTAAAGAATGTGTAAACTTTGAGTTTAAGGTATGTCTTACAAAATCAGAATTTAGCAACACACCTTGTTGCCTATTATTAGAATAGCTTGTGTTAAATTTAGTCCCCTTCGCACCGCCAGAGATGCTTGCGTTATGCGTCTGCATGAAAGCATCTCTACCTAACAATTCTTGTTGCCAATCTATACCATTATCATTCTGAAAAGCGGAAAGACTGGCGAACGTAGCACCGTATCTGTTTGCAAAAGCGGTGCTATCACTTACATTGCCCCTGCTCCTTTCGTAGTTATAGACTAAAAAATCGTAAGGTTTCATTACTTCCAGTTTTTTATTCAACTGGTTAACACCAGCAAAGTAATTGTAACTTACTACTGTGTTACCTTCTCTACCACCTTTGGTAGTCACTAAAATTACACCGTTTGCACCTCTTGCGCCGTAAATGGCCGTAGCGGAGGCATCTTTTAACACATCAATGGATTCAATATCCTGCGGCGACAACGATGTTAAGCCCTCTTCTACCTGAATTCCGTCAATAATATAAAGCGGCGAATTATCTTGCGTGATGGAACCTCCACCTCGTATTCTAATTTTAATATCTGCATCGGGAGAACCCTCAGAAGTGGTCACTTGCAAACCCGCAATTCTACCAGTTAATGCCTGCGCTGCTGAGTTTATCGGAACATCTTTCAACTGTCGTTCATTAATAGAGGAAACAGATCCTGTGAGGTCTTTCCTTTTGACCAAAGCATAGCCAATTGCTACAACTTCATCTAAACTAGTTACGTCAGGAATTAGCTTAACGTCGATATTGCGCTGTGCCAAAACTTTTACCTCTTGGCTGACGTAACCAAGGTATTTGAATACCAGATACACCTCCCCTTTTGGAACGCTTATTGAAAAATTGCCATCAACATCGGTTTGAGTAGCTTTAGTGGTACCTTTGATGACTACGCCAACACCAACAATGGTTTCTCCTGTCTTTGAATCGGTAACAGTTCCCTTAACTACGGCGTTTTGCGCATAACATATACATACAGGTATGATCATGCAAAACACTACAAATAGTACTTTCTTCATTTTAGGTTTATATTATGGTTGATATCGAAAAGGTTTTAAAGAAGACTGAGCAGCAAGGGAGTGAACATTACTAAGATTAACTATGTTAGGTCATCACACTTTCAAAATCCTGCTTCAAAACTCCGTTCGATTGTTACAAAGTTGTAGATATGACAATTAACACAGGGGTGAAAAATCTAAATATTTGGTGCGACTCATCATTCAAATCAATGAAAGACACCATTATTTTAATAGATTTTATCATCTGAAGGTTTTTTAGATACATCTTTCTTGAGTTAAAACGAGACCTGCTAAACATGCAAAAACTAGTGATTTAGTTTTCTTGATAGTATGATTTTCTTAACTAAAAAATAGATTTAGTCAACTTAATTTTGGCCGCTAATCTAGCTGATAGGTTACTAAAGGAAATTTGCTTCGAAGCTACTTTTTGGTCAGGGTAACGATAGGTGTAAACTTTCGTCATGCTGCCCCTAACGTTCGAGATCAGCATCAGCTTTTAAGTTAGCTGCATTAATAGAACAAACAATAAAATATCGATAATCGGCTAAACCCATACCTGACATTAACTTATTGCTTCAAAGATTCTGCATATTCCGTTGGCCTTCTTCCAAACATCTTAATAAACTCTTTACTAAAATGCCTTCTGTCACTAAAACCTACTGTAAATGCTATCTCCGCTACACTCATATCGGTATTAGCTAGTAACATAGCTGCCTTTTTTAACTTGATAGATTTGATAAAATCAGCGACAGATAAATCAGTAATTGCCTTTATTTTCCTGTAAAGCACAGGCTGACTCATGCCTATTTCAGCTGCCAGAACTGCAACGCCGAAGTCTGGATTTTCCATGCTTTTTTCAATAATCGATATGGCTTTATAGAGGAATTTTTCATCCGCCGACTCAATTACTAGTTCTTGAGGTTCCAACACAATCTGTTTACTAAACTTTAACCTCATCGCATTTCTTGCTTTGATGAGATTACCCACCTTTAATTTCAGCAACTCTACGCCAAAAGGTTTAGTGACGTAGGCATCGGCTCCCATTTTAAGTCCCTCTAGTTGATGTTCGTAAGCTGATTTCGCAGTTAGTAAAACCACAGGAATATGGCTAGTGCGTTCATCTGCCTTTAACTTGGCACAAAGTTCTGTACCGTCCATTTCTGGCATCATCACATCGCTGATTATTAAATCGGGTACAATGGTGGTTGCCACTTCCAAACCTCTTTTGCCATTTTCACTTTCTAAAACCTCATAATCTTCAGCCAAATTATCCGCAATAAAAGCCCGCACCTCTGCATTGTCTTCCACCACTAAAACTTTATATTTACTTTTCCCTGCCTCGTTAAAAGCTTCCGGCAGGCTATTTTCTACCTCTAATTGACCAATGGAAACTGGCAGCGGCCGCCCATTCGCTTCTAATAATTTAGGAATTGCATTGAGTTGCTCGGCGGAGAAATGCTTGAATCCCTTGAGCAAAGTCACTTTAAATTCTGTAGCGCCTAATTTACCATCTTTAGCAGGCATGCTTGAGACGGATATTTTCCCGTGGTGCAATTCAACAATTGCCTTAGACAATGATAGTCCAATTCCAGTACCCGCATTGATGTGGGATTCTACTTGATAGAAATTCGAGAAAATCTTTTCCTGACTCTCCAACGGAATTCCCTTGCCATTGTCTTTCACCGAAATTGTGACGTCATCAACACCGTCGGTTATACTAAGCGTAATTGCGCCGCTGTCACTTGTAGATTTAAACGCATTTGACAGGAGATTAAGAAAAACCTTCTCTAATTGGTCCTTATCGAAGTATAAGGGAATCTCCTGATTTTGATGAACAAACTGAAAAGTAATGCCTTTTTCAAGCGCAAGTGCATCAAACATCGAAAATACTTCGCCTAAAAACTCAACCAAATCAGAGGATTGAACGTGTAGCTTCATGTTACCTGTGTCGGTTTTCCTAAAATCTAGCAGTTCATTAATTAACCTCAACAAGCGAGAAGTATTATTTCTGATGTATAAAATTTGCTTGTTTATTTTGGGATTGTCCTTCGTCTCGGCAAGCAGTTTTTCTACAGGGCCAAAAATCAAGGTGAGTGGCGTTCTAATTTCGTGAGAGATATTCGTAAAAAAGTCGAGCTTCATTTGGTGCAGCTGCTGCTGACGTTGATATTCGGTATGTTCATGGAAAAGATCTCTTTCCAACCTGGCCTGCCTTTTAAAAAATCTGATGATTACAATAAAAGTAAATGTTCCCGCTAGTACATAAATTAAATAAGCCCACCAAGTTCGCCATAATGGTGGTAAAATTTTGATTTTTAACTGCGTGGTTTCGGCTCCCCAAATGCCATCGTTATTTGCTGCTTTTATCTTGAGCACATAATTTCCTGGTGCCAGGTTGGTATAGTTGGCCGTTCGTTGTTGCGCCACATTATTCCAATCCTTATCTAAACCTTCAAGTTTATAGGAGTAGATGTTGTTTTCGGAGTTGACATAGTTTAAAGCGGCAAATTTGAATCCTATCGATGCTTGATCATAATTTAAGGTTAGTGATTTGGTTTGATCAATCGCTACTTCGAGTGGTGTGTTAGGTGTTTGTAAGGAAATTAAGCGATTCTGAATGAAAAAATCAGTAATCACCACTTTTGGCTTATAGGTGTTTTTGACAATGTTTTTAGGCACAAACGATGTGATTCCATTTACTCCCCCGAACATCACTTCTCCAGCAGCATTTACGTCTACAGAATTGAGCATAAATTGGTTGCTCAACAAGCCGTCTTCGTACGTATAATTTTGTGTGCTATATTGAGGTTGATTGATGCTAGCTTGCTTTTTATCCAATGTTATTTTGGAAATTCCCTGTGCCGTACTTACCCATATATTCCCTTCAGCATCCTGTGTAATCGCTTTAATTACTTCGTTTTTCAGTCCTTTAATTTCTACCCCTACAAGTGCTTTTTTACTTTTGTCTAATATCTTCAATCCTGATCGGGTGCCAACCCAAATCCAACCTCTAGCATCTTGAAAAAGTGACAACACCACATTACTCGTTAAATTTTGGCTACTTGGTGTCAGAAAATGCGTGAAAGTTTTAGTATTGAAGTCAAAGAAATTAAGACCGTTGGCCGTTCCTATCCAAAACCCTCCATTTACATCTTTAACTAATACATTGATGTGATTGCTAGTTAAAGCATTTTTTTCTTTTCCTGCATAATATTCTTTTACACTGCCATCTTTATGCAGATATCTTAGTCCCCTTTCATCTGTTCCAATCCAAATACCATTATCGTCAGCTAAAATGGTATTTATTCTAATGTCACTTAAAAAAGTCCCACTACTGATATTAAAGTATTTTACTTCGTGGCTTGCATAATCAAACTTGCAAAGCCCATCATGGGTGCCAATCCATAAGTTACCAGCAGCATCATAACACAGCGTTTTAATGATATTACTATTGTTTCTTAGCTGCCTATCTTTAACCGAGTAATATTTTATATCCCCCGTTTGCCTATCTATAAAATTGAGCCCGCCACCGTCGGTTCCTACCCAAACTCCACTATTTTTATATCCCAATATGGCATTAACAACCGGATGATTTAGGCCTGGAATTTTCAATTTTTGCTCGCCAATGTGGGTAAAGTTTGCGTTACTGGGCGTGTAAATGTTAATTCCGCCGGCATAAGTGCTAATCCACACGCTTTTCGACTGATCTTCCATGATAGCCCATATGGTATTATAGCTTAAGCTGCTCGGATTGTCACTTTGGTGGCTGTAGTTAGTGAATTTCTTACTTAGTTTATTATAGATGCTCAGCCCATTACGAGTGCCAATCCAAATATCTCCATTACCACGTTCGTAAATGGCTTTTACGAAGTCGGATAACAGGCTATTGGCTTCCGAAGAGTTTTTGTAATTGACACATTCGTTACTTTTTGGATTGTACCTATAAATGCCAGAATTTCCGGTGCCAAACCAAAACTCTCCGTCCTTATCTTGTTTGATGGCCATTACATCTGCACCTGCAATATCGTTGTTATTTTTAATCGCGTCTGGCAAAGGATATATCCTATCCTTTTTAATATCGGTACGGAAAACACCATTTTTTTTTGTACCGGCCCAAATAATGCCGTCTTTGTCCCTGTACAACCTATTTACACGGATTGCTCTGAGCAGCCGTCCCTTGCCTTCTAAGGTGAAATTGCGATAATTGAAAGTAAAAACACCGTTATCCGTAGCTAAAAAAAGGTGAGTAGCATCATTAGCCAATATTAAGTCAAATACCGCATTAAAGCCTTTCAACGGCACATAATTGATGGTTTCTTTTTGCATGTCGAACCAACAAAGTCCATTAGAAGAAGCAATCCATAAATTACCATTTTCATCTTGTTTAATGGCACTGATATCACTATGATTGATACTCCTGTTATCAAGTCCTTCATTTTTGAAGTGCTTAAATTCGTAACCATCGTATCGCATTAATCCATCACGGCTGCCAATCCAAATAAAACCGGCCTTATCTTGAAAAAGTGAAAAAATGGGGCTTTGCGATAAACCCTGACTTAGAGAAAGGTGCTTGAATAGTATGTGATTAGATTGAGCGACTAAGTTTTTGCTGAACAAACTGATCAATAAAAAACTTAATACCCAAAGCTTTCTATAAAAAAATAGCTTGAACATGGTAACGGCTTAAATTGGTAGTTACTAATATAAGTTTTATATCCAATAGTATAATATGCGAGGCAACTTTATTCAAATCAACTAACTTTGACAAATGAATTCCATACCCAGTCTATTTTATTGGAGCGGTGGCAAAGACAGCTGTTTGGCACTGCATCATGTCCTGCAGCAACAACATTTCGATATCAGGTACCTGCTTACCACACTAAGCGAAGCGCATGATAGAGTTAGCATGCATGGTGTACGCCAAAGACTTTTAATTCAGCAAGCAGAAAGCCTTGGTTTACCACTTTACCAGGTTAAACTGCCAGATATGCCAGATATGTTTACCTACGAAAGCACAATAAATAGCCATCTCAACTCGCTTAAAGCTGAGGGAATTACCCATGCCATCTTTGGCGATCTATTTTTGGAAGACCTCAGAATATATAGAGAAAAACAATTGGCAGCACTAGGAATGAACGCAGAATTCCCTTTGTGGAACAGAAATACGACGGAGGTACTGCAAGAATTTCTCGCCCTTGGTTACAAAACCGTTATCGTGTGCGCCCAACATGGCTTGGAAGATTTTTGTGGTCGCATCATCGATGAGCAGTTGATGAATGATCTTCCAAAAGGTGTAGATCCTTGTGGCGAAAACGGCGAGTTCCATACTTTTGTATTCGACGGGCCAATATTCAAAAAACCGATCGATTTTATCTTGGGCGAAAAAGTTTACCGAACTTTCCCCTCGCCAACTGGGGAAGCCGAACAAGGCTACTGGTATGTCGATCTTATTGAAAGGCAAAGTTAATCGGTAACATGAATTTCATCATCGGTGGCAGGTGCCCTTAACAAATCGCCATTTCTGTTCCTATCTTGTTAAGCATCATGTTCATTCACGCCTTGTGAAAGAATCTCTTCCGCTGGTACTTTAATACAGGAACAGCTTACATAAATAGTTGTACTGACTGGGCCAAACAAGCGCTAACGAAATAAAAAGGATTTAAGAAAGCTGCTAACTCAGCAGAAAACCGTTGCGCATACGTAAAACAAAGCGGCAATTAGGTTGTTCTATCCCTGTTCCCATCAGTTACATTAAAACTTAAACGCCATGACAAAAAGAGGATTAAAAACCGATAGGAAAAAAGTGAATTCTTCTCAGAATCACGAACTGTACTACATTGCAGAAAAGATGGGTGTGAGCATCCAACAGGTTACTGGGGCTAAACGTGCTACAGGCTCCAACGACCGCAAGACACTGGAACAATATATCAACGACAAGAAGAACGGTGGCAGTAAAAAGAAATAGATTTTGCGGGCGCTGCGATGGCTTCAGCGCCCCTAATTACATGCCTTTATTCCTGTATTGAAAGATGGATTGATCTGACGATCTTTTCTAGGTGCGGTCTCAGTCGCCTACTGGAAGTTGTCCAATAGCTGGCATCGGAAAAGGCGGTTGCAACATCCATGCGGTACTGGCCTATAGCCGGCCTACGCACCGGACGGTACATCATCCCCATCTGCTCAAACTCTTCATTAAATACCCAGTAGTCTCCGCTACCCAGCAGGTCTACCACGAAGAGTTGTTGGACTCTATTATTAATATCCAGCTGTACTCTATAACCATAATCAGGCTGGTTGTAACGGATAATGTTTATCAGTTCCCTGCCCTTGTGCACATTAAATACGTAGGACTGCCCCCGCTCTCCGTACCTTTTTATATAAGGTTTCACCAGTTGATCAAGTTCACGCATCACTCCAGCTATATTTCCGGCAGCGGTACCGAACTCCATGTAGAAATAGGTGCAATCGGCACTGGCCTCCAAGTATCTCATAGTTGGGAACGTTACCTCTAAAATGTGCGCCAAACGCTCCATGGCCACCATATTTGTCGTTATATTTAACCTTCTATTTTGCTGTACCATAAACAAATATACTAATTTTTTTAGTTTTCTAAAATATTTAGCAATTAAGAATTATAGATAGATCCTAGCAAGCCAGAATCTAACAGCCCTAGACTAGCTGTACTTGGCATTGCCACGAAACTGAAAACCTTCGGCTACAGAGAGAGTCCTAAATATATTGCGAGCAGTAAAAAAATCGACATATGCCCGAGGAAAATAAAATAATCTGCTATATTGGAGCAACGAACTAAAAGTAGTTGCGAGAACGGCAAGGGATTAATTTTTTGGCGACCTATGGAAGTAAATTTTCCATGTCGGAAAAAAAACCAAGCTCAACTGACGGGCTGACGCCCTATTTTTGTTGCTTTAAGGATCCCATGGAAGGAAAATGAGACGTAAATCATCGGAATGAATAATCCTATCTACAATTTTATTAATCTCCACGACGGAGAGCAGGACAAGCAGGTGGTACTGGACAATGTGACCGTAAACACCTCCTTCAGAGGATCTAATCTTTGGATTTTAGCCTGTGCAATACTAATTGCCTCGGTTGGTTTGAATGTTAACTCTACCGCAGTAATCATCGGAGCTATGTTGATCTCACCGCTCATGGGACCAATCGTTGGTGCCGGATTTGCGCTGGGCACCTACAACTTTTCGCTATTGAAGAAATCAATGAAGAACCTGCTGATTGCCACGATGGTGAGCTTGGTAGTTTCCTGTGTGTATTTCTACGTCAGTCCGTTCAAGGACGTGCAGTCCGAACTATTAGCCAGGACAGCCCCGAACATCTATGATGTGCTGATCGCCTTCTTCGGTGGACTAGTGGGTGTGATTGCTTCTACCAGAGTGGAAAAGGGCAACCCGATCCCCGGCGTGGCCATCGCTACGGCGCTCATGCCCCCGCTCTGTACGGCGGGCTATGGATTGGCCACCTTCAACTTCAGTTTTTTCTTTGGAGCTTTCTACCTTTACACCATCAATTGCTTCTTCATCTGCATTTCCACCTTCCTACTTGTCAAATACCTCAAGTACCCCTCTGCCATTATAGAAGACAAGTATAGGAAGCGTATCCGCTACGGCATCACGGCACTCATCATGGTCATGATCATTCCTAGCTGCTATCTGGCCTATACGCTATGGAACCAGAAAAAATTCAATAAGACCGTAGAAGAATTCATCGGCAACGAGTTTACAAGCCGAGGCTATACGGTGATCTACAAGAAAATCAATTACCATTCCAACCCAAAGGAGGTTGAACTTGCCTTCCTTAACAGGAAGTTAAGTGCTCAGGAGATAAGTACATACAACAAGCTGCTCGAAGAGAAGGGCGTAAAGGCCAAGCTCAACATCAGGCAAGATGATACCGACCTGAAATCCGAGATTCTCAGCGAGGTCAACAAACGCAATGCCTCCATTTCGGAAAAAGACCTCACCATTAACAACCTCCGACAGGAACTCGACAGGTACAAGGTTAACGACCGCAGTCTGGTAAGGGAAATGGGAATCCTGTTCCCGAATCTGGAGGACATTACTCTTGGAAAGGTAGAACGATACCCCGCTACGGATAGCGTAAGGATTAGCTTTTTACTGCTTTACAGCAGTCCTCCAAAAACGGACACGACCAAGATCAGGGCTTGGCTTTCTGAAAGACTGCAAACAAAAGAACTGATTCTGATTAGAAGATAGCTAGGAGCTGATGGCTGATGCCTTTTAGATCGCCTTAGATGGCCAAATATTGATATTGACCATTCTGGTGATAAACATATTGCTACTACAGGTTAACTAAGTGCTGCACAAAAATCTCTGTAAAAAAAATATCATAGCGTTACATCATATGTTTTTTCCTATCTTGTTTCTACTATCGATACTTTAACGTAAAAGCTCACAGATGAAAATATTAACGCCCGGACTCGATGAACTTCTCACCGAATTTCTGATTTCAAAACTTAGCGACAGAACCGTACTGTTACTGGATACTTCGGGGATTATCTTGCCAGGTCAAAAAGCGGCCCCACTGGGTGATATAAATAGATTTTTCATCGCAGGAAAGAATATAGAAGACCTACTCGAAAATTTAAATTGGGAATATTTATCCAAACTTGCTATTGACAATGAAGAGGCGGAGCAGCTGTGCACATATAAGTTCGCCGAATCTTCATTTTCAGTTTCCGCTACGTTGCGCCCACTTTACATCGCAGGAAATCTCGAGGGATTCGGATTGCACCTATCTTGGGAAAAACAACGGCCTACTTTAAAAACGAACACTAATCAGCTCCTTGATCACAGCATTGGCGACGGCTTGTTCCGTAACTTGATAGAACACAGCTATGCTGGCATAAGCCTGTTTGATTACTCTCTCCAGCTTTTTTATAGGAACCCTTCTGCTTCGGCTATCACCGGTTTTTCAGATGACGACCGCACGGCGATGTCAGTTGACCAAATGGTTCATCCTGCGGATCTTCAGGAAATGAGGGCTCTACTGGACGAACTCCTGAGGTGTCCGGGCCAAACGAGGGCATGTAATTTCCGTTGTAAACATGCGGCCGGCCATTATATCCATCTAAATTGTTTGATTACCAATTGGCTGGATGAAAAAAGCATCAATGCAATAGTTGTCAACTTCCGCGACATCACACTGCAGCAGGAAGAGAATATCCAGCTACAACTGGCCAACCGTGAACTTTCGGCTTACAAGCATGCCCTCGACGACTCTGCTATTGTTGCCATCACGGACAATAAGGGCAGCATTACTTATGTTAACGATTATTTCTGCAGGATCTCAGGTTATTCCAGAGATGAGCTGATCGGGCAAGACCACAGGATACTCAATTCGTCCTATCATCCCACATCTTACATTCGGTCAATCTGGAGAACCATAGCAAACGGCGATACTTGGCGTGGCGAACTGCGGAACCGTGCCAAAGATGGCAGCTTTTACTGGGTAGCAACTACGATCATTCCCTTTTTGAATCCTAACGGAAAACCTTATCAATATATAGCTATACGTTTCGACATTACGGCGGCTAAAAATGCGGATGAAGAACTGCGCCGCCGTACCGAGCAAATGAATGGTCTGCTCGAAAGTATCAATGATGGATTTATCGCTCTGGATCACGACCTCAACTATACCTATGTCAACCAACGAATAAGTTCACTTGTGGGCATACCTTCCGAAGATATGATAGGAAGGAACATCTGGCAGGTTTTTCCAGATGCGGTAGGTTCCGCAACCTATCATGCAATAGAGAACGCCCACCGCGAAAGAACAACGGTGATCAATGAAGACTACTATCGTCCGTTGGGAATTTGGCAGGAGAACCGCATCTATCCAAGCGAAAACGGGCTGTCCATTTTTATCAGCGACATTTCCAAGCGTAAAGCTGCAGAGCACCAGCGATCATTTCTAGCAGAAATCAGCACCATTTTCCAGCGAGAGGAAACCGT
Organism: Pedobacter sp.; assembly: GCF_965249885.1. GTDB lineage: Bacteria > Bacteroidota > Bacteroidia > Sphingobacteriales > Sphingobacteriaceae > Pedobacter. The sequence goes on from NZ_OZ252254.1 coordinate 4,553,382, forward strand.
GGAAAAGGCGCTTTCCGCAGCATTGCAAACATTTCCTCCCAGAGGAGTAAACCACATGGCTGTTTGGTTGGCCGCAACCGAAACAGGAAAGCTGAAATATGCGACCGGTGATTTTGTTCCACCAGATGACATCGGCGAGCCAGGTGGACCTATCTATCAAGCATTTTATACGGGAGAACTGGTTTGCTGGAATCCAACTAATCATCACGTAGAGGCTCCGAAAACTACACCAACAGACAGTGGCGGCACTACCGACTTGCGCTGTATTCCGCTAAAATCTGGCGATGAGAATATTGGTGTATTGATATTGGCTTTCAGCGACGTTTACAAAGGAAGTTTTTTCCGAACCTCCTACCTCAGCGAACTTGGTGGGCATATCGCCGCCGAACTGAAGCGAAAGCAGCTAAAGGAGGAGCTACAGACCATATTCGACGGCGTAGTGGACATTATCTGTACCATAGGTACCGACCGGAGATATAAAAGAGTGAATAGAGCGATGACCGTTTTATTAGGATACAGCGAGCAGGAAATACTAAGTATGCGGATAGATGATATCATCCATCCGGACGACCTAAAAGAAAGTCTAGCACGCATGGCGAGGTTCAGAAACGGCAAGCCAAGCACAAGGTATTACGAAAATAGGTACGTATGCCGGGATGGAAATATTGTGCACCTTGCATGGACAGTTCGCAGGGCAAGCGAAGAAGGACTTCTGTTCTGTGTAGCTAAAGACATTACCAAACAGAACGAACTTACCGAACTTTTGAAGGAAGCTACCGAACTTGCCAGAATCGGCAGCTGGGAAGTGAGGTTTCCTACTGGAAATATTTACTGGTCGCCTATGGCCAACAATGTACTCGGGATAAGCCCAGAATACATGCCCAAGGTATTTGAAGAGCACATGTGCTACGACGAGAAAATCCCATTTGATTTAAGGGACTCGCTTGTTAAGCTATTGAAAAAACGCATACCGTTCGATATGGAACTTGAAACTGCAGGCTCCAGTGGAAAAAAAAGGTGGATACGTATCCTAGGTGATGGCGAGTTTATCAATGGCCAATGTCAAAGGATATTTGGCAGTATTCAGGATATCGACGCAAGAAAGCGAGCGGAGGTAGAATCACTGGAAAGGGCACAGGACCTTGCCGAAGCGGGGCGGCGATATAGCGAACTTTTCCAAATTAGTCCTCTCCCCATGTTTGTGTTTGACCAGGAGACCCTAAATTACCTTGACGTTAACCAAGCGGCGGTGGATCAATATGGTTATACCAAAGAAGAATTCCTGAGCATGACGATCATGGACATCCGACCTTCAACGGAAATCCACCACACCAAGATGGTAATTGCCGACCGCTCACGACAAAGCTATCGCTACATGGCAGGCACTTTCACTCATATCAAAAAGGACGGAAGTACCTTCTTGGCTGAGATTACCAGCAGCAGTACTACCTACTCGGGTAGACTAGCAAGGCTAGTGCTGGTGCTTGATGTCACCGAGCGCAACGATTATCTGGCGAGGATCGAGGAACAGAACCGGAAGCTCAGGGACATTTCATGGCTTCAATCGCATGTGATCCGTGCACCTCTATCGAGGATAATGGGCCTGATGAACCTGCTAAGGGAGGTAGAAGGTGGAGATGAGCTGAAGGACATTGTTGGATACATGGAACTTTCGGTGCGTGAACTAGACAGTACGGTGCGGGAAATTACGCAACATGCATCGGGCCGTAATCCTTCAGCTACAGAATAAAAATGCGCACTATAATCTGTAACGGTAAATCCCAGCATTATAATCACACAGTATAATTCCGCCTCTGGTGATTGTCTCCAGCGTTTCAATGAATTTATCATTGGTCACCCTAGGTAATTCGTTGTATTTTCTAGCCGAACAATTCGCAAGAAGAGATGTTTAACAATTGATGCCCCGAGGCAAGAGTACAACCTTCAAAAACTTATTGAGATGAGCAGACTTGATAGATTCTTACAGGCGCAAAACCAGCATTATGCGTTGGCACTGGAAGAAATTAGTAAGGGTAGAAAAACTTCCCATTGGATGTGGTATATTTTTCCTCAGATAAAAGGATTGGGAAGCAGCGACATGGCAGTTTATTATGCCATTGACGATTTGCAAGAGGCCAGCAACTACTTAAGTCACCCTGTACTTGGACCAAACTTGATTAAAATATCAACTGTGCTTTTTGAACTGAACAAAGGAAGCGCACACCAGATCTTTGGTTCGCCAGATGACCTCAAACTGCATTCGAGCATGACTCTGTTCGCCAAAGCCAAAGGTACTGATCCCATATTTTCAAGGGTGCTGGAAAAATATTTCCATGGAAATCCCGACGAACGTACCTTGCAGCTATTGGAAGCAGCCTACGATAAATAGGAAACTTAACACAAACCACAATTGGCGATTTGATTTAAATTAAAGTCGGCACCCAACACCCTGCGCCGCCAATTACTAACTCTCAATTGCTGCGCAGCACATTAGACAACGGGCAAAGTGAACCAAAATGTGCTACCCACACCGAGTTCGGATTCCACCCATATTTGTCCTCCATGTCTGAGAATAATTTCCCTCGAAAGGTAAAGTCCGATCCCAAGTCCCGAAATGTTTGGTGTATGCTCATCAATCCTGTAGAACCTCGAGAAAAGCTGTCCAATCTTTTCTTCTGGAATGCCCATCCCAAAATCTCGGACACCTATTACCACCGCTTCGCCTCTAGCTTCCATGACCACTTCGATACGATTGGACGTAGGTGCATACTTCACGGCATTGGATAGCAGATTAATCAACACCTGCTCTATCCGCTGGCTATCTGCCATGACCAAACAGGCGGCTCCTCGATCGTCGAAAGCAATGTGGTAACCTTCATAGATTTCAGTTAACATTTCTATCGTAGATAGGATCAGGGCAGACAGATCGACTGTCACCAGATCTAACTTCAGCTTACCCGCCTCAATCTTAGAAACATCCAAAAGATCATCTACAAGTGACGTGAGCTTGCCCACCTGACGAGCGGCCTTGGCCAGATACTTTGCAGGCATCTCATCGTTTACCATTCTTTGCAGTATTTGGACATAGCCTTTGATTCCCGAAAGCGGTGTCTTTAATTCATGACTAGCCAAGCTAATAAATTCGTCTTTTTTCTGACTAAGCTGCATCACCTTTTCGTAGAGCATGGCTTTGTCCAATCCCACGGATAAGTGTCCTGAAATCGCCTGTAGCAGTTTCTCATGTTCCGCCGTAAAATGGCCCGGATTTTCATGTAGGAAGAATATCTTGCCCAACAATTCTTGCTGTGAGGACACCACCTTGAGTGCAAGTACGCTATTAATCACCTTACTGCCGTTTCCTACAGTATAGGCCTGCCCTTGGTGAGCGAGATCGTCCCAAGTTTGCGTAGTAGTGTGATCGTCGCACGAGAGGGCGTCAAGGTAAGTTATCAGAATTTCTGCCTCACCATCCGCTAAAGCTGTTATTGGAGCAATATAGTTGGCAAGCGTACGGCTTTCAATCGTTGCAGCGCTGAAAACCCCTAACTGCGCATCTAATAGGTGGATGGTGATTTGGGCTACGCGTTGGACGATATGGTTTGGATCAATTTCCCGGGAGATGCCGTTGATGATCATATTGATTGCCTCTACCCTTTCGGTATATCTTTGGGTCGCCTCCCGAGCGGCCAGTTGTTCACTGATATCTCTTGCAATTTTAGATGCCCCTATTACCTTTCCATTCTCATCTATTATCGGGGAAACGGTAATAGAAAGTTGACGTTGCGAACCATCCTTAGCTCGCCTAACGGTATCAAAGTGGTGCACTTTCTGCCCTTCTTTTATACGACCAATGATCATATCCTCTTCGTTGCGCCTACTATCGGGGATGACCAAAGAAATATGCTTGCCTATTGCCTCTTGTGGCGTATATCCGAACATATGCTCGGCTGCTGGGTTCCAACTGGCGATGAATCCATCGAGGTCTTTGCTGATAATCACGTCGTCGGAGGAATCCACGATGGCAGCAAGACGGCCTTTGCGCTCTGCCGCATCTTTTGCATCAAGCTCGGCCAATTTGCTCTGCGTAACATCAGACACTGCACCTAGGAAACGCTCCGCAAGCCCTTCTGCATCGAAATATACTTTTCCAACCGCCCGTATCCAACGTACACGGCCGTTATTTCGGGCTACCGTACGATACTCACATTCGAATTTTCCTCCGCTTTTTATATCCATTGCCCATTCGGCGGCACGTAAGGCCTCTGTACGATCATCGGGATGCAGCCCTTCCACAAAATCCTTTTCGTAAGATACTTCGTCCGTTTCTCCCACTCCAAAAAATTCCCTGCAGCGTGCGTCCCACTCCAACTTTCCACTTTTTACATCAAGATCAAACATCCCAAAGTTGGCGGCCTCCACCACTAGGTTAAGCTGGCCATAAGCATCCTCCACCTTTCGTCGCGAGGCGACCATTTCTGAAACATCTACCGAGATGGCTAAGATGCCAATGACTTTACCATCATCACCGCGATAAGGTTGGTAAACAAAGTTTTGATACACTACATCTTGTTTTCCATGTCGCAACAGCGATACCGGCTGCTCGTTAGCGCTGAAGGTTTTGCCAGTTAGATATACGTCAGCCATTGCCTGCTCAAGGCCTTGTGAACGAGCGTCGGGCAGCGCATCAAATACCGGCAATCCAATTACGGCGTCGAGCGCTCTGCCCCAAATGCTGGCCATTGCCTCATTGGCAAGCGTAATGGTATGTGATGGCCCTTCCAAAAGGCACATGGCTACCGGCGCCTGCATGATCATATTCCTAAAATTACGCTCGCCCTCCTCAATCCGTTGTTTTGCGGCCATCAAATCCGTGACGTCGGCCGCCGTATTCATTACGCCATATACATTCCCCTGTTGGTCGAACAGTGGCGTAAAACTATAGTTAAAATAAAAGATTTTCAACTGGCCATCTACTACCAGATCGATGCGTTGGTGACGTGCATGGTAGGGTATTCCAGTATCGTATACCTGTGCCAATTGGTCATACACTGATTGGCTTTCCAACTCCGGAAGCACCTCATGGTAAGTCTTACCGATCACTTCAGGGCCTTTGCCCCATACGTCGATGATAGACTGGTTGGCTTCAATGATCCGCATTTCCCTGCCCACATAAAGGGCAATAGGAAACGGAGCACTTTTCACCATCTGGCTAATCTGCTGTTCCCGCTGTTCAAGCCTTCCCAGTGATTCGCCCAAGTTCCTGTGGGCCGCATCAAGTTCCTCATTAGCCGCAGCCAGCTCCTCATTAGCTGAAGCAAGTTCTTCATTAATATGGTAAAGCTCTTGGTGCGCCTCCGCCCTATCCGTAACGTCAACGGCGAGCAGCGTCATTCCCTCTACTTTATCGTTACGGCTCCTGTACGTGGATACCATCAAGTCAATATAGCCCATCCGTTCCAAGCCGTCCCGAAACTGCACATGTGGCACCTCCCTAAGATAAAGAGGCGTAGCTCGTTCGGCTATGCTATCCAAACTTCCCAAAATTGGCTCCAATACTTTCAAGACGTTGTCACGATGATCACGAATGCCCATGAGGCGAAGAAATTCATCATTTACCTCCGCAACGTGTAGCGGATGAACACCAATGATGCAAACACCTATAGGCGCCGTGCCTATGAGGCTGCGCATGTACCGCTGACTAGTACGGAGGATATCGCCTGCCACCAATTCGAAGGTTTTTTCCTGGCACACGCCCCATGCCCCCATGATCTCTCCATCTAATTCAACGAGCGCCCCCATAGAAATATCCAGATAGCGCTGACCTAATCTCCCTTGCGCTCCAATTCGAACACCCTTTAATACTGATCCATTGCCATCATAGGCGAGGTCAATTGCTTTTGATATGCGGTCCCATTGTCCTCCAAAGGCCACTGCTCCTGCCTCATCGGATCCCGGCGACAGTTGCTGGCCATCCATCAGCTCAGCAAAGGCGGCATTGTATAAAAATATTTTTGATACTCCCCAAAAAACGAAAGATGGGCATGGATTGGCCATTTGTCCGCTAATCGCATATTTCAGCCTAAGCGGCCACGTTTCAGGGGGCCCAATTTCTGTTCCGGTCCAATCATGTGACATCAATAATTTGGAGATAGTTCCGCCACCTGAAAGGAAAGCAAGTGGATCTTTTTCGGAATGTGTGGACATGGCTTTTGGTTAAAATTAATTCGTTTTATTTCAGCAGATCCGCTACTGCCCTCAGCACCTGTTCAAAATCAAAGGGCTTTGCAATGGCCCCGTCAGCTCCTGCCCGGCTTGCTACCTCTCGGAAATCATTACTAGCAGAAATCAGGATCACCGGGATAGTGGCCAATTCAGGATCAGCCTTTAACTGTGCGATGGCAGCCTCACCTCCCTGCGAAGGAATCCAATTGTCCATTAGTACCAAAGAAGGCTGGCAAAGCCTAAGCTTATCTAATATTTCATCGCAGTTGTGGTAGGCAGCAACCATAAACCCCTCGGCTTCCAGCAGGAACCGATAGATTTCCAATAGGTCCGGATCGTCATCAAAGACAGCAATGGTTATCTTGTTGTTGGCCACGTTTTCTTCCATTTCCGAAATTAATCAAAATTCCCCACATCTAAGACGTAAGGGAACATGCACTGCGGAATTCGACCAATCGGCGACAACCGATATAAGGCGAAATTTTCCGAGCGTCGCTTGCAATCTTGAGATGAGCACGTTTTTCCTTCATATCATATCACAAACAGGCTTTACCCCTATAAACAATCCGACTGGGTTAATGTTTGCGCTAGAAGGTAGACAGACGCAGCTGTAACACACTCGACAGCTTCCTCACGAAATAACGCTTAACTAACTATTTTTCAAAACATTATTCTAAAAAATTAGATCGAAGCTATACTATATTAAGTGTTTTTTTTTAAAAAAATGGTTAAAAAAATTCTCGTTAAATCGATATACATCTTGACACTAAAGAAGCTGAATACCCGAAATCAAGATCAAAATACCTAAATGCAGCAAAGTGACCAATTACACCAAACATATAAGTCCGTAGATACGTAGATAACATGGATAACAATAGACGATGAAAAAATCAATCACCATTTTAGAGGACGATGAGGATATCAGGGAAATATGTAAATATGTTTTCACTGATGCGGGTTACACCGTCAGCGGGTTTGGGAGTGTGGGCGATTTTATGGCAGTACCTCATCCTACCGATCTTTTCCTTTTGGACATTAGGCTTCCCGATGGCAGCGGCATAGAGGTATGTAAATGGCTTAAGCAGCATCACATGTACCACCACATCCCCATTATTTTAATGTCTGCCCATTTGGATATTGCAGCTATGAGAGAACTATCCCAAGCAGACGGTTTTATGGCAAAGCCCTTCCGACTCGAACAACTTTTGGAGCAGACCGCACAACTTTTACCTTAATAAGCATAGGCTGTACAACTTCGTAGACAGTCGATGTTTAAGATCGTTCGTTAATCTGGCGGAACGTGAGATTGATTCGAGCCCCCATGGAACGGGTAGATTTGGCAATCCGGTGTTCCCAGTTTAATTGAATTGCACCTTTCATCAATAGCAACGAACCATGTGCTAGCGGGAGTGCATAGCGTTTACGGTGGTCATCTACCGATCGGAATTGAAAACTGCGGACCTGTCCAAGGCTAATCGAAGCAATGATCGGTCGGTTGTCCAACTTTATTCTATTCTGCTAATCATGTAATACAACTTTAGAATAATAATAGCTCCGTTCGATACATTCAGTGCACGGGGTGATTTTAGATCTCAATTCAACAATTACTTGGAATGAGCCATCCCACTCCTATTAGAAGGGTAAAAAACTTCCCCATTTCTAATCACTATTGGAGCGCTCCCGTCAGATATTGTATTAATCGTTTTGGTTTTTTGGCCAGTTGCAACATCAATCACCGCAGTCTGTCCTGTAAACGTACCCATTGTTGCAAATATCTTATCTTTAGCTAGGGTAAAACTGGCATTGTACTGCCCTGCTGACGTCCAGATAGTATTACCATTCTTCAAATCCATTTTGATAAGTCTTGCAGTAGAGCACACAAACAATCCCAAATCATTAGACATCACTGAGTACAGTTCGCCATAGTCATTGATGGGCTGTTTCCAAGCCAAAGTACCCGTAGTGGTATTTACGGCATACATAAAATTATAGTAGCCCGAAGCATACACATGTACAGGGAAATAGATGAGGTTTCCTGAAATAGTTGGCGCAGAGGCTCCTCCCAGTCGCAATGAGGTACCGTCAAAAATGTAGTTCCATAGCAGATTGCCTGTTTTTGCATTAAATGCATGAAGTCTGCCCTGTTTATCATGTTCAGTAGTGGTTAGCGAATAAACTACGCCATTTTTAGCAATGAGAGAAGAAAAAAATCCTTGCGTGGTTTGAGCTGTCCATTTCACATTCCCTGTAATTAAATCTACGGCAATTAGTCTTTCGGCAGCAGAAATGTAAGCTATGCCATCTGCTGCGATAATTTCTCGAACTACAAAATCATATGGCATCGACCATAACAAGGTGCCGTCATTGGCTCTAACGGCCTTAATTTTTAAATAACTACTGAATAATAATACACCTTTGTGATATGTGATACCCGTATATGCAGATTGCTGATGCTCGACCTTCATTAAAGTTGCGCCGTCTTTTAAATTGATTGCATAAAGAGTAACGTTATCGTTAATAAATGCGGTATCGTTACTAAGCGCAGGCGTGTTTTGTACATCATCAAGGGCTTTCCACGAACGCTTGCCATCGAGATTATAACTAACAAAGCCTAGATTTCTGTTAAAGAATAATACTTGCTCTTGATAAGTAGATATTGAAAATGGCGCAGCTTTATACGCATTTTTTGAATCGGTGGCAATTATCCTACCCTGATAATTTGTACCAGCGGAAAGGTTAGTGACTAGGTAAGTGGTTTTTGTCAGCTTACTCGCCACAATTTTACCCCCAATTTCCACACTATAGGTTATTTCATCTCCATCCGGATCGGATGATGGCTTCCATGATATTTCTGCTGTAGTTTCTGAACGGTAATTAACGTAAGCTTCGAAATTATCGGGCGGAAAATTAAGTTGTTCTTCTATTTTCTTGCAGGAGCAAAGAAAAAGCAATAAACAGGCAAGCAATGAGCATAAATTTTTGAGCATGGAAATAGATTTTATTTTAAAGATAGTTTTTTATTCGTAAACACCTCTGCGTTATGCAAAGCCAAAGCCTTCTGCGCTGGATAATGATTTTGTTGTTGAGGCAATATAATTTGTTTTTCTCTCAACGAACTTAGCGCAAAAGGATGGTATTGATCTTCTGTTACATGTTTGGAAACTAAGATGTAGTATTTTTGAAGCGTAGGGTTTTGCAAGCGTTGTTGATTTAGATAAGGCTAAGATAATTAATTTTGAACTAAAAGGAAAAGCCTCGTTTTTTAAACACTATACACCACGGTAACGGATAACGCCGATCGTCTATACAGATATACCTTAGTGCAAAACACGAGGTAGCTTTTTACTATCTATTCAACACTGCAATTTCTGTTTCATTAATCAATTCGTTAATACCGTGGGTATTTTGGTCTAATTGTTTTGCTTTTTTAAATAATGCTAACGCTTGTACTGGTTCTCCTTTATCTAGATGATAGATACCCAAATTACGATAAGCATAAGAATTATTTTCATCCAGAGCAAACGAATGGTTAATGTCTGCCAGACCATCTACTTGTTGTCCAATCTTGATCTTTGCCAAACCCCTGTTATTGTAGGAATAAGCAAAATTTGGATCCAACTCAATCGCCTTATCGAACAACGAAATAGCCTCTTCAAATTTGTGGAGCATGTTAAGGGTATATCCTTTATTATTTAAAGCATATTTATGTTTCGGGTTTAGCAACAAAGCCTTGTTATAATAATTCAGAGATTTTTGATGTTCATTTAAGTTAGAATAAGTAATAGCAACGTTAGTAAAGTCATCAGCATTTAGTGCTCCAGATGATATAAATTCGTCGATCCAACTGTTTGCCAATTCGAACCTCCCAACCTGTAAAAACGAACTGATGGCTAACCTATAAATATCGGTTTCCTTAAAACCATTATTCAACATCTCATGAAGTAAATCTCCCGCTTCGACATATTGTTGCTTATCATATAATTTTACAGCCTTTTCGTATGTAGCAGGGAGCTTTTTAAAATAGAAAAGCTGCTTTAAGCAATACCCATCATTATGGCCTACAGTACCGTCATAAAGTGCAATTGGTTCGGAAGATGGCTTTAGGTTGGCATAGAGATCAAATATAGCAGAGCCGAGAAATATAGTTAATATGATTTTTAGGCTCCCATGCAAATCAAAGGTGAAAGTGAGATAAATGGCAATTGAAGCGATAATAAACGAAGCAAAAGGCCCAGCAAGAATAAATATGATACGTTGGTTGAAAGACATCGCTTTGGAAGAAGGAATGCAAAGTCCCATTCTCCAATTAAAGGGATTGTATTTCAGCCAGATTTCTAATCTACCTATATTAAAATTTAAACTTCTATTGGGGTCGCCATAAGAACCAAGGTAAATGGTTACCTTTTCTTTAGTGATTAATAATGCAGGTATGGCGTGCCCCAGTTCATGAAATAAAACCGTGAAAGGTCTAATGACCATTAAAATTAACGAGTATGATAATAATATGAGCGGAAAATATTCCATTTCACGAGCGTTTTGCTTTTTTGATTTGAGCTTAGGCGTTACGAGTTACCTGTGTGGTGAGTTGTTCGTTTTTGGAGTTTCGTTTATGCGGTTAATTGGTTATGCCCTACTTATTAAAATCTTTAGGCGTAACTTTTTCGTTGATCCAAAGGTTAACAATCTTTACTTCTTGGGTTTTATCTGCGTCGCCAAAAATAGATTGGGTGTAATATAGCAGTTCGCCAAATTTCTTAAATTCTGAAAAATAGGTAGAGGTAAATTTACCTTTCTCTGTGTTGGAAATGTTATCTTCCCGCAGCATGAGGTATGATTTTTTGCTATAATAGAGGTGCCTAACTTCATTGCCCGCTGAGGTAGCTTTAATCATATAGCAATCTTCGCCATTCACTTTAGGTTCTTCTTTTAGCAATTCCAATGTCCATAAGCTTAGATCAATAAAATCTAGCTCATTCATGATATGCTTTTTGTACTGCTTTGCCTTGAACTCTTCTGGGTCTGCTTTTTTCTTTTCTCCCCTAACCAGCTCGTAGCCGTCTTTTCCATCGAACCAGTTTTCAAAAACGATACGGCCATTATACACGATCTGGAAAGCACCTTTATTGGGCTCCATTTCTTTGGTAACCCATAGTACTTTTCTGCCATCCATTTCGGTACTCATTTCAGTATAGAGTGTTTTAACATTGGCTAAAACTGCTTTGCCTCCCATAGCCATGATGGCTTGCTGGAGCACCTCATTTGCAGTTTTGATTTGGGGTGTTTGTGCTTTGATCAGTTCTGTTGGCGCACCTAACAGTGCTACTAAGAGTAAGAGTATTTTAAGGATACGCATAATGAGTTAATTAGAGTCCACTAAAAGTATAAATAAATTGCGAAAAGGTAAAGGTTCTTTATTGATCGTTATTCGATTTAGTTGATTGTTGATTTGGCTATTTTCTAAAAACAAAATATAGCGCCCAAAACTCAATGCAACATTTTAGGTGCGCATCCGTCTACATAATAAGTGTCGAGTGAAAATGCAATGCTATCGGCTCCCCTTAACTCCTTTTGCATCTATACTTTTAATATCACATAAATGCACTAGGAAGATAAACCATACGATAATTACAATGAAATATATTAATAAACGCCAGCAATCAATTTCAAACCTAGTTACCTGTTTTTTGATATGTAGCTCCCTTAGTGTTCAGGCACAGTCAACCGAAAGCACAAGAGCGTTATTTGGTAATTGGGGAATTGAAACACAGTTGATCAGCACCAAAATATCACCGGGAAACGATTTTTATCGCTATGTAAACGATGGATGGCTAACCACCAAAACTATCCCATCGGGCACCGCAGGACTCAGCAATTACAGCGAAGCGAAAAAAATAGTGAATGACAGGATAGCCAAACTGATCACAGTACTCGCCAATGAAAAAACTTCCTCAAACGCATTAAAACAGATCGGAACACTATATCAAGGCTATCTCGACACTGCACAATTAGAGGCTTTAGGTATCAGCTCGATTAAACGGGAGGTCGATCATATACTGTCGTTCAATAGCCATAGGGAGGTAGCCAAATTTATGGCCCATCCAAAATCGTTCACCATTGTAGCTATCAGCACCCAGCCGGACGTAAATGACAGGAGCAGGTTTCTGGTAACACTTAATGAAAGTGGCATTGGCCTGCCCGCACCCGTGTACTATCAAAAATTGGATGGTCCCTATCCCGGCTATCGCAAAGCTTACCGAGATTATATAATAGATGTATTTCGTCAATTTGGTATAACTGATCCAGGGAAGCGTGCCGATGACATTATTGGCATAGAGACAAAACTAGCCGAACTACAATGGACTCCTACCCAAAAACGAGATAGCAAGGTTAATTTTCACCTGATGCAAACCAAGGAACTCCAATCTTATGCCCCCGGTTTTCCCTGGAAAGTATTTTTGGAAGAGCGACGGGTATCAGAGGTAAAGGAAGTTGTGCTGCAGGCAGATCTGGCAATCAAATCCATATCGGTATTGTTTGCCACCACTCCCGTAGAAGTGTGGTCATCCTATCTGGCATTCCACTGGATAGTTAACCATTCAACGCTACTGCCCTATAACCTTCGAAAAAGTCAATTTGATTTTTATTCGGCCACACTAAACGGAATAAAGAAAGACATTCCCAGGGAACAGAAATCAATCTTATATGTCAACAATCGACTGGGCCAGCTGATAGGAAAAATGTATGTGAAAAATTATTTTAAAGAAGATTACAAAGATCGTATACAAAAAATGGTCACCTATGTTTCTAGGGCATTTGAGTCTAGGCTAGACACCTTGCAATGGCTAGACAGCGCTAGCAGAGCTGAGGCCATAGCAAAACTCAAAGCTGTTACGGTAAGGATTGGATATCCAGATCAATGGCGAGATTATTCGACGGTTCATTTCAGTAAAAGTGATCCAATCGGAAACGAGCGAAATGTGGCCTGGGCCAATTGGGATTACGAACGTTCTTTACTCTATAAGAAATACACCAGCAAAGAATGGTACCAAGTTCCGCAGACAGTTGATGCAACGAGTAGCAAACTTTATAATTCGATAGAGTTTCCGGCAGGCATACTCCAACCTCCATTTTTTGACCCCAATGCAGATGCTGCGGTAAACTTTGGGGCAATCGGAGCAATTATAGGGCACGAATTGGGACACTGCTTCGATGATGAAGGTTCAAAATTCGACGCCAATGGGAAAATGCGGGATTGGTGGACTGAAAGTACCCGTAGATCTTTTCAAACAAGAACCGCCAAACTTGTAGAACAATACAGTTCCTTTTCTCCGTTAGATAGCCTTTTCGTGGATGGAAAACAAACACTCGGAGAGAATATCGGCGACCTGACAGGCGCTATTGTCGCCTATGATGCCTATCATCTCTATCTCAAAGAAAACAAGGAGAGCCCAGCTATGTTAGATGGTTTCACTGCAGACCAGCGTTATTTCCTCTCTTTGGCACAGGTTAGCCGCTCGATTTACACGCCCGAAGCCTACCGAGCAACTATAAGAGGCTATCATGCACCCGCAGAATATAGAGTGAACGGCGTAGTCAGAAACATGGACGCTTGGTACAAAGCTTTTTCGGTAACCCAAGATCATAAACTCTTCGTGCCAGCAAACGAGCGGGTAAGAATATGGTAGTTGGCAACGTAAAACATAAGCTCCGTATGCCTTTGGTGTGCAATAAATCAATAACCAATAGATCAATAACCAATGGATCAATAATCAATAACCAAAATAATCAATAACCAATGAACCAATAACCAATGAACCAATAACCAATGAACCAATAACCTATGGATCAATAACCAAAACAACCAATAACCTATGGATCAATAACTAATGAACAAGTGAACCAATGTGTAGCACATGTAGCTCTACTTCTGTTCGCCAAGTTTCCCTATCACATCAACCTTTTTGCGCCTAGCTACTTCAAATACCTTACCATCGGCCATGGTGAGCATACAGGGAAATCCTTTGCTGTATTTTACGATATGCGCAACACTGGCCAACACACTTCTGTTGATGCGGACGAAATCGCTTTTTGGTCCTAGGTATTCTTCAAACTCGCCAATCATTCGGGTAACGATATATTTCTCTCCAGTAGTAGTGGCCATTGTACAATAGTTTCCGTCGGCCTCAATGTAAATGACCGTAGAGAGTGCTACTAGCAGTACGCTATCTCCGATATGTACCGCTACCTTTCTAGGTTGCACTTCCGTATCAAGGCTATCGAGCATGTTGCGCACCAGCGCCTCGTAGGTTCGCTTGCCTAGCACTCTTCTTTTCGCCTTTTCTACTGCGACTTTCAATTCGAAAATATCAATAGGTTTCAGCAGGTAGTCCAGTGCATTGAACTTAATTGCCGTTAACGAATATTGCTCATAGCTGGTAACGAAAATGATCTCAAAATTGATCTCCTCGAATTCATCGAGCATAGAAAAAATATGTCCGGCACCCATGTGGATGTCCAGAAAAACAAGTTCGGGATTGGTACTTTCGATAAGCTGCTTGGCCGCAGTCAGGTTTGCAGCCTCGGCCATCACCTGTATCCCTTCGGTTTGGGCAGCAATAAGGTGGCGCAACACTTCCCGACCGTCCTGTTCATCGTCCACAATCAATGCCCTTATCACATTTTGCTCTTCCATTTTCATCTTAACTGTCTTCCGTTAACGAGAGCGTGAGCTCTACACGTGTTCCCTCTTCCAGATCATGCACTCGTACCTGAAAGCTGCCCTCAGGAAAAATTTCCTGCATCGTTTTTAGCCGCTGTTCAGTAAGCATCATCCCAGCAGAAATGTAGTTCTTCTGCGGCTGCATCTCCGCTGCCTTTTTTCTTCCAATGCCATTATCGGTGATACTAACGAGCAGTTCCTTTCTAAAACTAACCACCACAATTTGCAACAAGCCCCGGCGCTGCTCCTGCAGGCTGGTAAGTCCATGCCAAATGGCGTTTTCCACATAGGGTTGGATAAACATCGTGGGTACCTGTATCTGATAGGCATCCAATGCTGGATCAATGGTGATCTCATAGTCGAAGGCCTCCTTGAAACGCAACTTCTCTAGTTCACAATACAGCTTTAGCGTATCTATCTCTTCTTGCAGGCTGATGGCACTTTCTCCTGATTGCTTCAGTACTAGTCGTACCAGCCTGCTAAACTTGGTAAGGTATTGACTAGCATCGGTAGTACGATTTGTGATGATGTAATTCTGTATGCTGTTGATGGCGTTGAAAATAAAGTGCGGGTTCATCCTTGCCTGTAGTGCGGCTAGCTTGCTTTGGGCAATCAGTACATTGATACGATCTCTTTCCCGTTCCTTTTTTTCTATGCGTGAAATTTGCCATTTACGAAGGGTAAGCAGCAACCCGAGGAACGCTAGTAAACATAAGCCGATGAACCACCAAGTTAGGTAAAATGGATTGGCAACCACAAAGCTAAACTTCACTGTCTCTTTGCTGCGCATACCATTGGCGGCTACTGCGAACGCTTCCAGCTGATAATCGCCAGGCTTTAGATTCTGAAACAACAGCTGGTTTCCCGACACGCTGACGAAGCTGTTATCAGGCCTTAATCTATACGAAATCTTGATGGCACGATTACGATAACTGGCCACGCTGAAAGTGAGCATAAGGCCGTGTCCGGAAGCGGGGAGCTTTAACATGCCCGTACGGTTAACCTGACGAGGTTCGGATGTAATCCTCACGCCAACAAGCACCGGCCGAACTCTGGGTCGCAGTGATATCGACGACGGAAAAGAAAGCAGTCCATCGGGAGTGAGCATGTAACACTGTCCACCGTGTATGGCTATCTTGTATACATCCCCTGCGGGCAATCCTTCGTCCACTCCTATCCTCTTTGCCACCCAATGGCCTTCGCTCAGCAAAAGTTTCCTCAGCCCGTTATTGGTAGCACACCATATATTGTCGGAGCGGTCTGTGTGCAGGTCGTAAAAAACATCCGTACCCAAGCGTAGCTGCACGTCCATCCTATCAATTTTCCCGTCAGCACCGATGCGATAGAGTCCATTACCCTTAGTGGCCACCCAAAGTTCCATTCCCCTATTTGGCATAATAGCCGTCACGGTATGCTCGATACCCGGAAACCTAGTCTCCCGCCCCGTGGACAGATGCAGGGAGTACAGCCCATTCGCACAGCCAAACACCAGTGTACTATCGTTGAGATAATCGATGCACCGCCCCGGTGATTTTAACATAGCAATGGAAACTATACCTCTTTCCGTGTGCTGCAATATCTTATCATGGGTGATCGAATACACCTTGCCATTCCGCTCACTGGTATTGTCGTAAATCGAAATATCGCGAAAGTAAGTATCACTGAAAAGAAAACGAGCGTTTTTCTTTGGCAATAGGCTTTGGTCAAGTATGGCAAGCCTATCATACAGGCTAACCTTGTAGCTACCCTCATAATAAGCTACATTTCGTACCCTCGAATTGCCCATGGCCTTGATAGTTTTAAGATTGGAAAAGCGGTCAATTGCTAGTAATCCGGCATTTTCTGGGGCAACAAATAGCCAATCTCCAGCTTGCCACATTTGCGTTGGCGGCGCAAACGAAATACTGGGAATGCTATATCGCCTAAGGTGCTTGCTTGCTGATACATAAACACCATTTTCAAGAGTAGTACACCAAATGTTTCCTTCCCTATCCTGGCAAATACCTGATACGGAGTAGCCATTGAGAGAGATCATTTGCTGGTTGGGCTGTTCGGGGTTTGGAATGTATACTACCCCTTTTTTTACGGTCCCTATCCAAAGTCCACCATCGCTATCGCGATAAAAGCTAATGGCCGGAGCGGCTAACTGATAAATCTGGTGCCTCAATTGCGCATCAATCCGTACCAGTCTATCGTTAAAGATAAAAAAATTGTACTTGCCTGACTGTTGGGCCAATACTCTCCAATTTAAGTCGGCAACCTTATCAAAGTTCATGATGAACCTTGCCTGTGCTTTCTTCGCATTGATCAGGACATTGATGCGCTGTGGACTTTGAAAGTTCGTTTTCCTATCGGCAAAGTAGTTGGTATTATTAGAAACAATGGCGCTATCTGAAAGGCTGAGAACTAGGTCATCGGCATGCGACGTGACCGGAAGCCTTGTAATTTTCCCCGACTTGACGTAAAGCAGATAGCTTTGGCGTGGAGTCTGTATGTGCAGCTGGTTGCCAATTGGCTTCAGGTCGTAGATGTTATTGTAAAATTTCTTATCGCCCAGCTTCACTGGAATATCCGATGGAATTTCCACCAAACGGCCACCGACGTAACGTAACAGCCTATTCTTAGCTGTAGCGAAGTATATTCGTTTCTGTTGATCAACGCCGACCGCATAAACGGCCTTCTCCGGCAGTCCTTCCGTAGCCGAGAAGAGTTTAGTGGTTCCCCCATCGTATCTCACCAAGCCCTGCTCAGTAGCTATCCATAGGTAGCCCTTGGGATCTTGTGTAATGCTGTAACATTCCGACGACGGCAGCACCAATCCACCACCTGCACTTTGGAAGATCAGTTCCTGAGCAAATAGCGAAATAGGACCTAGCAGTAAAAGTTGTAGCAGGAATAGCGCACGTTTTAACACAACGCAAAATAGCGATTGTGGACATCATGTCACCAAAAAAAAACCAAATGCAACAAAAACTGGATAAGCGGTAAGGCAGCTACAGCGCAAACACTTTTCTTTTGCATGCACAGAAAAACGTATCAAATATCTCACACTTAAATTCTCTAACATGATCAGAATGCTACTCATCAATTTTTTTAGAAAGCAATTGTTGCTGCTGCTGTTGGCAACAGCCTTAATCTCCATTGCCCACGAGCGGTCAATGGCACAGGCTACGGTACTTGCGCAAGGTGATATTTCTATCATCGGCTTCAACTCTAGCGACAACAGAGGTGTATCCTTCGTAGTATGGAAAGCCATCAACAACGGCACCGAAATCCGCTTTACAGACAATGGCTTCAACTCCTCCGCAAGCTCTACCAGCGCTTCCAATATCCGCTGGCAGGAAACAGTACTGATATGGACCGCAACAGCCAATATTGACGCAGGAACGGTAATCACCATAGAAAATGAAACAACCAATTATGGCACGGCCAATGTAATCAATTCAACGGGGCTTGATCCCGGGGTTACAGCACTTGGGCTGAGCAATAACGCTGGTGATCAAATTTTTGCCTATCAGGGACTGAACATGCCTACTACCACTACGGCTACTACCGGAAACCAGACTTTCAACAATACCATTCTTTTCGGGTTGGGCTATCAGGGAAACTCCGTAAACACCACTTGGATTACCAGTGGAACGACAGCTACATCAACTTCCTATCTGCCAAGCGACCTGGTTGCGCCTAATAGGATTTACCACGCCGGCAACACCACTTCTGGACAATACACAGGAGCCAGGTCGGGACTTACGATAGCGCAACTAAGGACACTAATTGCCGACCCCGCAAATTGGACGAATGTGACAGGCTTAGGCACTATAGTGACTTACATTACTACTCCGTTCGCTACAGGTACATCCAATAATGCCAACCTTTCTGGCTTCACCTTGAGCCAAGGTACCTTGTCTCCGGTATTTAGCGCATCGCAAACCAGTTACACCGCATCAGTGGTGGCAGCAACAAATAGCATTACCATCACACCAACAGCAGCACAGGGTAACGCAACTATCAAGGTAAACGGCACCACGGTAACAAGCGGCAACGCATCAGGTAATATTGCGCTTGCCCTTGGTAGCAATGTAATTACGATAGAGGTTACCGCCCAAGACGGCACCACTACCAAGACCTACACGGTGACTGTAACCCGTGAAAGCACCCTCCCAGTGACGCTACTATCTTTTACAGGCAAAGCGCAGGCGGATGGCAACTACCTACAATGGCGAACTGCAGCAGAGCGAGACAATAAAGGATTTATCATCTATAGGAAAGCTACCGGAGAAAATTATAAATTGCTTGAAAGGTTGGCACCAAATTTATCAAACGTGTACTACCTCACCGATAAAAATCCGCCAGTTGGCAACAGTTATTACCAATTGGTGCAGGAAGACTTCAGCGGCGGTTCAACGGTACTCGGCGAACTGTTTATTAAATCGCTACAGGATGCAGATATCCGAATTTTCCCAAACCCTGCAACTGAAACGGTGACTGTAAGCTATGCCACTGGCACTTACCATAAGATTGAACTGGTAGACCTTAACGGACGAATCTTTTATACCAAGCAGCTAAATGCAGGCAGTGGACAACACGATATTACTGTGAGCGGACTGCCAAAAGGCACCTATGTGATCGGTTTAAAAGGAGACGGACTTAGCAACTCCTTGAAGTTTATCAAAAATTAAAAAGCATCAAGCGGCGACTAACTAAGGTCGCCGTTTTTTCATTTAAAACTGATTAAGCGGTTATGATTAGACAACTATCATTGGAAGGATGATTTTATCGTAAACAGAACTATGTTGACAATTTATCAAAAGTACTGGAGCAGGTGAAACGACATTGTAACTTTTTTTGATGACAGTACGTCTTATAGCTAAAACCATCCATGAACACCGCTTCCCACTTATCGCTACGTTTGAAGGCTACCTATCCTATTTTTTTGTTGCTAGGTTTAAGTATGACACTTGCTTGCAAAAAGCAAAACCCTGACAAACAAGCGATCACCGAACCTATTTCTGCAGTAAAGCTTATTGATTTATCGGATAAATACTTGGCCTATGGAAAAGACTTTCAGTTGGATCTTAATGGAGATAAGCGTGCAGATTTCCTTTTTACAGCTTTTCATGTTTCTTATGATTTGAACACCAAAGCGAAACTGGTCTTCCAGCTTTTGAGTACCACCACCACCCGTATTGCGGTAAATACCACAAACGAAAGCACGCCAGTGTTATTGAAAGGGCAAAAAGTGGAAACTACTACATACAATGGTTATGAGTGGTTTCACGTAGGCGAGATTATTCTTACCGAAAAATTCTACGGTAATGGGCCTACATACTGGTCTGGAAACTTTACAAGCAACGGTTTACGCTACTTGCCTTTTCATCTACTAGTGAATGGCAAATATTACTCGGGTTGGTTAGAAATAAGTACTGACACCGATAAGGAACAGGTACGCTTACACCGGGCAGGCATAGCCCTACAACCCGACCTACCAGTAGTTGCCGGAGAATAATGAGCGCTGGTGACTAAGTGCTTAATTGGGCTAACATAAAGATTGCAATGGCGGAAATGAAAAAGAATGCGCATTTTATCTGATTTAAATAACTCACTTGGTTTTTCTTCTGTAGGCGCTACACCGTCACTTCAAAGCGTTAAAATTTTATTTTATTGTCAAGCAACATTTGATTGTTAATTTTAGGTTTGTTAATAAC